>NZ_ML769312.1:0-1084752 GCF_009720365.1 Catellatospora paridis
GGTCCGGTGCCGGAGCCGGAGATGGTGCCGGAGAACAGGGTCTGCGGGGAGGACCAGCCGTTGGGGTTGGTGGGGTCGCTGGAGGTGCGGTAGGAGAAGGCGGGTCCGCCCCACTGGTAGGCGAGGACCCAGAGGTTGCGGGGGGCGAAGTAGAACAGCGACGGTGCGACGGTGGCGGACGACATGGTGTTCTGGCTGGCCGAGGCCATGTCGGACCAGTTGGTGAGCAGGCTGAAGTTCATCGAGCCCCAGGTCGATCCGTTGTCGTGGGTGGTGGCGTAGACGAGTTGCCTGCCGTTGTAGGGGGCGGTGGTGAAGTCCTTGAGCGAGACCCAGCCCGACTTCGGGGTCGCCAGCACACCCGTCGACGTCCAGCGGTAGCTCGACGGAAGCGTGCACGTGCTGGGCGGCGACGGCGATGTCGAAGGCGACGGCGATGCTGACGGCGACGGCGACGGCGGCGCCGACGGGTTGGCGGACGGCGACGCGGTCGGCGAAGTCGTCGGCGTCACGCCGCCGGTGCACGTCACGCCGTTCATGGCGAAGCTCGACGGCGCCGGATTGCTGCCCGTCCAGGATCCGTTGAACCCGAACGACACCATGGCGTTGGTCGGGACGGACCCGTTGTAACTCATGTTGTTCGCGGTCACCGCCGAGCCGCTCTGCGTCAGCGACGTGTTCCACGCCTGCGTGACCGTCTGCCCGGCGCTGAATGACCACGTCAACGTCCATGCGGTGAGCGGATCGCCGAGGTTGGTGACCGACACGTTGGCGCCGAATCCGCCCTGCCACTGCGACGACACGGCGTAGTTCACCGAACAGCCCGCGGCTGCGGCACCGGCGGGCAACGCCACGAGGACCGTCACCGACGTCAGCAACGCGACACCGGCCGATACCAGACTGACAATGATTGATCTCGGTTTTGCCATTGGCGCACTCCTGACGAGTAGTCGGCCAGCGCATTCTGGGAACAATGATCGGTGACCGCTGACAATCGTGTCGGATATGTTACGGGAGCGCTCCCAAATGGACAAGGACGAGCGTCGATCTAATGCCGATCCGTCGGCCGAAATCGAGATGAGGCAGCAGTTGTTCGAGGTCATACGGATTTCTTGTGGATGCTCGCTGACTTCTCCTAATGCAGACAGTGTTGACTGCGACCGTTTATGACGGGGCCTGATAACACATTTCGTTTGCTGAATTCGTTGCGATCCGCAAAGAATTGTCGTGGAAGGAGTTATGGCATCGATTGCTCTGTGGTCGCATGCAGGAAAAGGGGCCGGCGTGAAGCGGCGGCACCCATGGCAACCCACACGGCAAGAGTCGGTCGGCTGGCCGGCTGGCCGTCACACGGAACGACCAGCCGATGGCCGAGACGAGGGCGGGTGCCAGTCGGCCCAGCGGGCCATCGACCGCAGTGCCATCTGCGGCGGTGTGAGCCGCATCAGCGTGTTGCGCAGCCCCACGGCCAGCGGATTGCTCAGCTGCTGACCGATCCGCCCGATCTGCGCCGCGGCGTGGGCGACCTGCTGCGAGCGCGGGCGGCGCAGCCGGTCGTACTCGGCGAGAGCTGTCGGCACGTGGTCGCCGGGCCCGCAGACCGCGGCGAGCACCGCGGCGTCCTCGATGGCCTGGTTCGCCCCTTGGCCGAGGAACGGCGTCATGGCGTGCGCGGCGTCGCCGAGCAGCGCGACCGCCCCGTGCGCGTACGACGGCAGCGGCGTGGCGAGGTGGCGCAGGTCGGTGCGGATCACCGCGGCGGGATCGGTGGCGTCGAGCAGTGCGGGGATCGGCGCGTGCCAGCCGCCGAACCGTGCCCGCACCGCGGCGGCCTCGTTGTCGACGTGCTGGTTCTCGGGGGCGTTGATCGCGGCGTACCAGTAGACGCGGCCGCCGCCGAGCGGCACCATGCCGAATTCCGCGCCCGGTCCCCACGTGATCGCGGCTGCGCGCTCGCCGTTCCAGGGCGGGGTGGTGACGCCGCGCCAGGCGGTCGAACCGCAGTAGACGGGTCCGGGATGGCCGGGGAACAGCGGGGTGCGCACGCCGCTGTACAGGCCGTCGGTGCCGACGATCAGGGCGGCGTCGCGGGTGACCAGTTCGTTCCGGTGGCGGTAGGCCACCCGTGGCCGTGGGCCCGGTGTCAGCTCCACCGCCTCGGCGCCGGTCATGAGGCAGTCGGCCGGCAGCTGGGTGCATAGGGCCGCGTGCAGGTCTGCGCGGTGGATGCCGAGTGTGGTGGTGCCCAGCAGGCGGGTCATCGCGTCGCCGTCGACACGTGAGATCCAGCGTCCGTCGGCGTCGCGGGTGCCGCCGAGTGCGTCGGTCGAACCGGCGGCACGGACCGCGTCGCCGGCGCCGAGCGCGTCGAGCCCGCGCAGGCCGTTGGCCATCAGGGTGATGCCCGCACCGACCTCGCGGAACTGTGGAGCCCGCTCCACCTGGCTCACCACCGGCCGCGACCGTTCCCTGGCCCGGTACGCGTGCCTGCTCGAAGCCACCCACCACCCCGAGCTGCGCGACATCCTCGGCCACGGCGCCGCCTCCCGCACCCAGGCCCGCGCACTGCTCGCGGCAGCCGGAGCCCGCGATCCCGACCGGGCCGGCGACCACTTCGTCGCCTGCGTCGACGGGTTGCTGTTCGACCGCCTCGCGGGAGCGGGTGCGATCACCGCCCCGCCGCCCGGCACGGCCGAAAGCAGGACGGACCTGACTCGCGCCGTTGGGTCGCTGCTGCACGCCATGTCCGGAGAACTTCGTGTCCACCGCTGAACCAGGCATTGATCTGCGGTCGGGCCGGCCGTGCGCGGTCACGCGGCGTTGAGCCAGGCGAGCACGGCGAGGACCCGGCGGTTGTCGTCGGGGGCCGGCGGGAGATCGAGCTTGGTGAAGATGTTGTTGATGTGTTTGTCGACTGCCTTCTCGGTGACGTAGAGGCGGGTGGCGACGGCGGCGTTCGACCTGCCCTCGGCGATGAGCGTGAGCACCTCCCGCTCCCGGTCGGTGAGGCGGTCGAGCGGGCGGGCGCTGAGCAGTCCGGCCACCACCTCCGGGTCGAGGACGGTGCCGCCGGCGGCGACCTGGCGTACGGCCGCCACGAAGCCGTCTACGTCGACGACCCGGTCCTTGAGCAGGTAGCCCACCGATCCGGTGCCCGCGGCCAGCAACTCGCGTGCGTACAGCGGCTCCACGTACTGGCTCAACACGACGACGGGCAGGCCGGGTCGTGCCGAGCGCGCCGTGACGACCGCCTTGAGGCCCTCGGTCGTGAACGTCGGGGGCAGCCGCACGTCCACGATCGCGATGTCCACGTCGTCGCGCCCCAATGCCTCGGCGAGGGCGTCGGCCGTGCCGACCGCCGCGACGACCGTGACGCCGCCGGCCTCCAGGATCCTGGTCAGACCCACGCGCAGCAGCATCTGGTCCTCCGCGACAAGTGCCTTCAGATCGCCCGGCACCGCACCTCCATACGCACCTCGGTCCCGCCGCTCGCGGGGCTCGTCACGGTCAGGGTCCCGTCGAAGGCGGCCACCCGGCGGGCCACTCCGGCCAGTCCGGTTCCACCGGGGTCGGCGCCGGCCCGGCCGTCGTCGCCGACCGTCAGCCGCAGGGTGTCGCCGTCGTGGTCGCCGACGACCCAGGCCCGGGTTGCGTGCGCGTGCTTGGCGACGTTCGCGAGGCACTCGGCCACGGCGAAGTAGGCCGCCGACTCGACCGGTGGGGCGAGCCGGGGCAGTCGCAGCGCGACGGTGACCGGGATGGGTATCGGGATGGCCAGCGCCTCGATACCCGAGACGAGTCCGCGGTCGGCGAGGATCGGCGGGTGGATGCCGCGTACGAGTGTGCGCAGATCCTCCAGCGCGCTGATGGTGGTGTCCTGCGCCTCCCGCAGCAGCGCGACGGCCGTGTCGGGATCGGTGTGCACCAGTTTCTCGGCCAGTCCCACGTTCATGCCCGCGGCGACGATCCTGGCCTGCGCGCCGTCGTGCAGGTCGCGCTCGATCCGGCGCAGTTCGGCCTCGTTGTGGTCGACCGTCGCGGAGCGGGACCTGACGACCTGGTCGACCCGCTCCCGCAGCCTCTCGCCGCGTGAGTGGTCGAGGATGGCCCGGTCCGCGTGCAGGCGTGCGCGCACCATCGGCACGGTGAGCAGCCACCAGACGAGCAACGACGGTCCGCACATGGCGGCGGCGGCGGTGAACCAGAGCCAGTCGCCCTGCGCGAGGCCGATGATGACGTGGACCGGCGGTCCTGCGAGGAACACCACCGGCACGAGTGACATGAGCAGGCCACCCGTGCCGGAGAACCAGCAGAAGGCGAAGTCCCGCCACCGCGCCGGGTCCCGGATCCACACGGTCATGGCGGTGACCGGGTTCTTGCCGGTGGTGTCGGCGTACCGGGCGATGACGGGTTCGTCCAGCAGCCGCGCCGCGACGGACCGGTGCGCTTGCGTCAGGTGGGCTGCCAGCGGGACGGCCAGCCACAGGATCAGCAGGCCGGTCACGGACAGCAGGGCTGGGAACGAACCGGTCATGAGCAGCGCCAGCACCAGCGCCGCGATCCCCGCTGCCGCGTGGCCGGCCGACAGCACCGTGAGGCGCAGGCGCTCGACGACACCGGACCGGCCGAGGCCGGCGGGCGCCGCGAGCAGCGGCGCCAGCCAGGTCCTCGGTGCCTCCACAGCGGCAGCGTATTTCACCGGGCTGATCGGCGCTGCGCGCCCCAGGCGGCACCGATCGTCAGCGCCGCCGCGACGAGTGCGATGAGCGGCGGCAGCCACAGCTGACCGTCGGGCACGACCCCTTCCTGCCGAACGATCGCGTACGGCACCGCCGTCGCCGTCGACCCCAGCAGTCCCAGCAGGATCCCGACGAACGCCACGACCGCCGCCTCCAGGACGATGCTGCTGCGCAGCTGGCCCGCCGTGGCGCCGAGCCGCCAGAGCCGGTCCAGCTCGGTGCGACGGTGAGCGACGACGGCGACAGCCGCATTCACCACCATGATGGCGGCGAACAGGCAGATCATTCCGATGACCACAGAGTTGATCATCGTGATGGTGCCACCGACACCCTCGGGATCTCCCGCAGCGGTGAGCGTACGGTCGTCGATGCCGATCATCAGCAGGGTGCCGACAGCGGTGGAGACGAGCACGATGACCGGGGCGAGCGTACCGGCGAGCAGGTGGGCCCGCCGTGTCGTGTTCGCCGCCGCCAGGTGGCCGCTGCCGGACCGGGCCAGCAGCGGGCGCAACGGTGTCGCGAGCAGCCGCAGAAGCCCTGGCGCCAGCGTGGCCAGACCGACGCCTACCACGATCGACGCCGATCCTGACGTCTGCATCGCGGCGTAGGCGTCGCCGGCCTTGCCGGTGACGGTGACGGTGACGACGGCCGAGGCCAGGCCGACCGCGACCAGTAGGCCGCCGACCAGGATCCGCCACCGGCGCAGGGGAAGCGCCGACACCTCCGCCTGCCGCGGGGAGAACGCCGCGGGGCCGCCGGTGGCGCGGCGGGACGCGATCCCGGCCGCGACCGTGCCTACCAGCACCACCGCGCCCGCAGCGGTCGAGAGCGACGCAGGCCCGCCCGCATACTCCGAAGCCGCCGTGATGAGATCGCCCCGCTGCAGGGCGGCGAACAGGGCAGGCCCGCCGATCGACGCGACGACGGCCCCGGCCGACGCCGCGAGCAGCGCCACCACGCCGGCCTCGTACACGATCAGCGCCCGCACCTGCCGCGGCGTCGCGCCGATGGTCCGCAGCAGGCCGGCCTCGCGGGTCCGCTGCCCGGCGACGATGCCGACCGTCGACGCCACCGAGAACAAGACGATCAGCGCGGCCCAGCCGCCGACAATGCCACCCATGATGATGAGCAGCTCGCGGTCGTCGTCGTGCGCGCTGAGGGCCGACTCGACCAGGGTGGCGAACGACGCCATCAGCGCGGTGCCGAGCAGGGCGGCCATGAACGTCGCGACGGCGGCCGCGGGACGGTGCCGTAGCGAGCGCAGCGCAAGAGCCGTCATCGTGCCACTCCGGTGAGCTGGTCGAGGTGGGCCAGCTGCGCGGCGACGGCGTCGACGCTCGGCGCGGCCATCCGGCCGCCCACCCGGCCGTCGACCAGGAAGACGACATCGTCGGCATACGACGCCGCGACCGGATCGTGGGTGACCATCACCGTCGTCTGTCCCAGGTCGTCGACGGCAGCCCGCAGCAGCTGCAGCACCTTGCGCGCGGTCGCGCTGTCCAGTGCACCCGTCGGCTCGTCGGCCAGCAGCACGGTGGGTCCGGTGACGAGCGCCCGGGCGACGGCGACGCGCTGCTGCTGGCCTCCCGAAAGGGCGCCCGGCAGGTGCCCTGCCCGGTTCTCGAGCCCCACCCGGGCCAGCGCTGTCCTGATGGCTTCCGGCTGGGCCCGCCGGCCGGACAGGCGCGCCGGCAGCGCCACATTTTCCGCCGCGGTCAGGTAGGGGATGAGGCTGAAGTCCTGGAACACGAAGCCGATGCGGTCGCGGCGCATCCGCGTCCGCCTGGCCTCGGTCCAGTGAGTGACGTCGGTGCCCTCGATCAGGACCTGGCCGGATGTCGGCCGCTCCAGCCCGGCCACGCAGGCGAGGAAGGTCGACTTGCCGGAGCCGGACGGGCCCATGACGGCGGTGAAGGTGCCGCGCGCGAAGGCGAGGTCGATGCCGACGAGGGCGTCGACGGCACCGGCCCCGCTGCCGTGTCGCTTGGTGAGGCCCTGGACTGCCAGGGCGGGTGTGTCATCAGCCATGCCAGCGACGCTAGGCATAGGTTCGAGCACGATCGATGGTGCTGGACCGACCCGGCACGGTGGGGCTGACCCCACCGCAAGCCGCCGTCTGCTCTCCGGCGGCCGCAGAGGTGGCGGCGGCGCTGGCAGGCGACTTGCCTAAGCTGGACACGAACATAACGGGGGAGGGCTGGGATGTCAGCGGTGTTAGGGCCATGCCGCGGACGTAGGCACGATCTTGGTTGACGGTCTCGAAGCCACCGCGCCGACCCGTCAAACAGTGGACGCAGGCCGACGGTGCAGGGCGGCGATCGCGAACGGCACCAGAAGCAGCAGGTCGACGATGTGGGCGATCCACTCGATGCGGGGGATGCGGCTGGCGGGGAACAGGATCGCGCCGGCACACATCAACAGGCCGACGACCACCGGCAGTTGACGTGACCGGATCAGCCCTGCGCCGAGTGCGAATAGTGTGAGCGGGAACAGCGGGCCGATCCACCACAGCAGCAGCCCGGCGGTCAGCGAGACGGCCTCGTCGCCGGTGCCCGCCTCGGCGACCACCTCGATGTCCGGCCCGTCGAGGATGGCCCGCAATCCGGCCCGCACCAGCATCTGGTCGTCGGCGAGCAAGACCCGGATCACGACGCGGCCTGCCACGGCAGCCGGACGTGCACCCGGAACCCCGCCTCGCCGTCCGGTCCGGCGGACAGTTCGCCGCCCAGCGCTTGCGCCCGTTCGCGCATCCCGAACACGCCACTTCCCGTGGCGTCGGCGCCGTGTAGGCCGCCGGCACGGCCGGGTGCCGCGTCGACCCCGTCATTGACCACGTCGAGCACGGCTGCGTATGCCCGGCCATCCGAAACAGATGGTGCGGGCGTCGGTCCCATCGCGATGGAGACGATGCGCCCGTCGCACCTGCCCAGACTTGGTCGGGCAGAAGCCCCGCCTCGCCTTCTCGCGAACCGGCCCACGCGACCGCGGTGATCACATCGTCGCGCCCCGCCGCCCGTCCTGAGTGGATGCGGATGGACGCCCCGGCTGGCGGCGATGCGGCACGATGGGCGCCATGACCGCCCCGCCCTCGACGTCATCGGCCGACGCGGTGCCGCACGGCGCGGCGGCGCGGGCACTGCGGGCGCTCCGCGCCGCCCACCTCACCGTCGGCGTCGCCGCGCTGACCACGCTGGTCTTCGTCGCACAGCTCACGGCACCGGGGGTGGTCGACGCGCTGCAGCGTGGTCCCGGCATCATGCGCGACGGGCAGTGGTGGCGGCTGGTGGGGGCGCTGCTGGTTCAGCCATCGGGGTGGGGCCAGTTCGCTTACAACACCCTCGGCCTGGTACTGGTCGGCATGGCCGTGGAACGCGGGCTCGGCCGGTTCCGCTGGCTCGTGCTGTACCTCGCGGCCGGCCTGGCCGGTTTGATTCTGATGCTGGTCCTGCACCCGGCCGACACCGGCGGCGGTTCCTCCGACGCGGTCGCCGGCCTGGTCGGTGCTCTTGCCGTCATGACGTGGCGCAGCGGCTGGACGCCGCCGCTGCCCGCCTTCCTGTACGCCGTGCATTTCGCGCTGTATCTGGCGGCTTTCGCGGTGGCCGGGGTGATCGCGGCGACCATGGCCGGCGCGGCGGCGGTCGCGCTGGTGATGGTGACGCATCGGGTGAGCAACACCCGGCTGGCGCGCGGCGTCATCGTCGCGCTCGTGGCGGCCGGCGCAGTCCTGCTGGCCACGCTGGGCGACTCCCACGGTACCGGCCTGGTGACCGGCTTGGTCCTGACAGCGCTGCTGACGAAAACTTCCCGGCCACCTGGCTACAGATCGCCATCGACCAAATGAGCCGCTCTCCTAAGGCTGCTTGCGGGCACGTTTTCATCGCGGTCGGCTTCGGTGCGACGCCTCGTCAAAGACGGCGTCGCCCGCCGAGCGCGTTTCCGGGCGACGGCCGGTGGACCGCGGGAGAACGTGTGGTTCCGCTGTGTTGAGGATTGCCGCGTCCGGGGCCCACTCGGGCAGTGAGCCGGCGTCGGCCAGCTGGCGGATGCGCCGCTACGCGGGATCCGGGGCGTCGGCGGTGGTTGCCGGATCGGTGAGGAACGCCATGACGGTGTCCTCGATGTCGCCGCTCAGCAGGGTCACGCCGTGGCTCACGCTGGAGCGGATGAGCAGCTTCTTGTGCTTGGCGACCGACAGGCCGTACAGCTCCCTGGCGTGCTCGGCGAAGGTGCCGTCCAGGTCACCCGCGATGAGAATGGTCGGCGCCTCCAGTTTCGTGACGGCGGTCAGCGCGTCGGCGTCGTACACGGTGGGGGCGGACAGGGCGATCACCCCGTCGACCGGTGGGGTGGTGGCCGCCGACGCGGCCAGGGCGACGGTGCCGCCGCGCGAGGCCCCGATGACGAAGACGCGCTTGGCTCCGCCGGCGCGCAGGTGCGCGATGCCGGCCTGGGCGACGTCGACGGCGTCGCGGGAGGTGATGTCCGGCGCCAGGGCCCGGTAGCCGCGCTGCGCCAGGATCAGCGCGAACGGATACCACTGGCAGGCGGTGCCGTCGAGCTGGTGCAGCAGGACGACGGCGGTGTCGCCCGTGCCGACCTGGATCGCGGCCGTCATGTCCTGCTCGGCGTCGGTGATCGCGACCAGCGGGCTGGTGTCGTCCAGGCAGTCGAGGTCAGCGGTGTCGATCACGCGCTGGCGGGCCGCCTCGCTCGGATCGAGCGGCGCCGTCGACGGCGTGCCCGCGCCGCATCCCGTGACGACGGCGATCAGGATGGCGACGACAAGACCGCGGGTGGCGGTCGTGATGGTTCTCATGCCGGTGAAGACCATCCGGATGATCCATTCGGTGGGGCCGGTTGCGGAGGAACGTAAATCCCGCGGTCGCGTCGACGACGTCGTCCCGCGCCGGAGCGCTGGGCGCCGTGGACGTGCGGGCCGCGGTCGAGCGGGTCTGGCAAAGGTTGATACATCGGCGGTCAGGGTTGCACGGCCGGCCGGTCGTCGTGTCGCGCGCGTAACCTTCGTCCGTGGACGAGGACTGGAGTGTCGGCGAGGCCGGCCGTGGCGGCTCGATGTCGCACGTGCTGGTGTTCGATGAATGCGTCGCCTCCGACCGTGCGGATCTGGTGGCCGACGCGGTGGGGTTCCTCGCGACACTGCCCGGTGTCACCAAGGTCGAGCACGTCGAGCGGGAGGTCATCGAGTTCGACGCCCGCGGAGTGCCGGCCGCGCGGTTGTCCCAGGCGCTACGGCGCTGGTGGGACGTGGCCGCGGCGGAGCGGCGTCCGTGGATGGCAGCCACCGACCAGGCCGTCGAGACGGTTTACGAACTCGTCGCCGCGCACGGCTACCAGCGGTGCGGTCGGCAGCTGACCCGAGGGCTGGGCGCAGAGCTCACCCACGTCATCACCGTCGAGCATCACTTCGGCCGCGGCCGGGACGACCATGCGATCGCGCTCACCGCCGACGTCATGCTGTGTGTGCCTGACCGGCAGCATTTCACCGTCGTGTCCTACACCGGCGGACTCGCTGACCTGGCCGCGCTGACCAGCGCCGTCACCGATCGCGTCATCCCGGCACTGGACGCCGTGCCCACCGTCGACGCGATGTTGGACCAGTGGCAGGTCAAGAGCTCGATCCACGAGAGCGGCCGCCGACCGTACTGGATGGACGAGGGGCGGCTGCACGCCCGCGTGCTGGCCTCCCGCGGCCGGCTCGACGAGGCGCGGCAGGTGTACCAGGAGGACTTCGAATGCAGCCAGCCGATGCAGCGCCCGCACCTGCTGCGGCTCGTCGAACGGCTCGGTGTGCCACCGCTGACCACGGCGAGCAGCCCGCACCTGACCGTCGCCGAGGAGGCGACACTGGCCGCATGGCAGGCGCACACGGCCACGGTGAGCAGCCGGCTGCGGGAGGTGACCGGCACTCGTCTGAACGGATCCCGGCGGTCGCTCGACGAGCTCTGGGCCTGGCTGAGGCAGCCGCCGGACCGTCTGCAAGCGACGTTCGCCGGTGCCACGCCGTTACTCGCAGCGTCGTTCTACGGGTTTCGGACGTGCATCGACATCCAGTCCGGCAGGGCGGCGTTCGAGCCGTGGCGCCGGGTGGCGGTGGAGCTGGTCACCGCATACCTCGGCCTGGTCGTCATCCGGCAGGCGCCGCGCACGGTGTGGGGTGTCGCCGGGGACGGGGAGCTGGCGATGGTCCGCCACGGCGGCACGGGCGTCCTGTCGCGCGTGTTCACGATCGCCGACTCGGCGCCCGGCGCGCCGGTCGAGCAGTTCGATCCGCATCGGCTGCGTCGGCTGGCCGACGACATGGTCCGCTGGGTCAACGACGGGCGGTACCCGCCGTGGGTCGTCCGGCTCGGCGTGCCCGGCCCCTAGAACCGGCGGGCCGTATGGCATCCGGCCTGTCACGAGGCGGTACTCACCATGCCGCCTGTGGGAACGGCTGGGTGACGCCGTGGCGCGCGAGCCATTCCCGCGCCGCGGCCACCTCGCCGGGCGGGCTTGACGCCGGGTCCCAGAGCCGCACCAGCTCCCCGCCGCCGACCCGCGGTGGCGTCACCGCGTCGTCGACGGGGTGAAGTTCGCCGCCCGCGTAGCCGCAAAGGCGGCCGTCGACCCGCCAGAGCAGGCCACGGGCCAGGGCGCCGACGACGACATGGTCCAGCACCAGGACGCGCCAGGTGCCATAGCGCCAGGGTTGCCGGGCGCTGAGCTGGCGTTGCAGAGCCGAAGTGAGGGCGGGCAACGTCCTGCCCAGCTCCTTGGCCGACTCGCGGAACTGCTTGAGCTGCTCCGGAAGGCCCTGTTTCACCGCCGTGGGCGGCGACCCGATGGACGTGCCGGCGCCGTTGCGCCACTCGACGGCCGCGCTGGTGCCCTCGATTCGCAGGATGCCGGTGTCGCCGGGGTCCTCGCCGAAACGCTGCACACGCCGGCCGACCTCGGTCAGGCCGAAGGAGGGCACCGCGAACTCCAGCACCTGCTCGCGGGTTGCTTGCAGTGCCGACGCTTTGGCGTCGATCGCCGCGGTGATCTGCTGCGCGGTGGGCTTGTGGGTGACCCGCGCCGCGAGGCGCACCAACTGGGCCACGGCCTCCACACCTGCCTCGGTGCCGGTAAGGCGGGACAGTGCGTGGACGGCGCCCTCGGCCACCGGCCGGTTGCGCGGCCCGCCGGGAACCTTGCGCAAGTTGGCTTCCACGGCGTCGGCAAGGCCGCGGGTCAGCTGCTCGTCGGGCGGCAACAAGCCCAGCAGCCACACCAGCCGGCGCAACACCATGGAGTTGTACAGGTCGCCACGCTGCTCGCGGCCGTATCCCGTCCGGTCGCGAAGCGAAACTGCGCGCGGCAGGTGGGCCAGCGTCAGCCAGCCGAGGATGACCTCACGTGCCCTGTCCGGGCCGATCGTCACCAGCAGCCGGTGGCCCTCCTGCTCCCACTCGGGGGTGGGGGCTGCCCACGTGGGCGGGAGAGCGTCCCAGGTCACGTCAGCCGCGTGAGCTACCAGTTCGTGCCAGTCGGCGTCACCTGCCGACAGATCGGCCAACGCCCGGTCCGCCCATGCGTCGCCTCGATTCAGCAAGGGCTGATCGAGGCCGGCCACGAACTTTTTCAAGGACCGATGTCCTTCGATTGTGGCGGTCCGCCGCATGACCGCCACGACCTCGCCGGGGGTGTGCCGCCCGCCTCGAGCACGGTCGCGGCCAGCTCTTCCATCGCGACGTAGGAGGTGAACTCCCAATACTTCGCGGCGACCCCGAGAATCGCCAGCGCGTCCGGTAGATCCGTCCGGCGGCCCTCTTCGAGCAGCAGGTAGTCGATCACATAGTCGAGCAGGCACCTGGCATCCTCGCCCGCCACCGAGAAGAGCTTCTCCGACAGGGCGACCGCGGCCGGGACTCGGAACGGCAGCTTCTCGAGCTCGATGGCGTGGCGTACCGCATCCAGCTGGCGTCCCCAATAGACATCGGCGCACGATAGTGCCGCGAGCGTATCGACGAACCCCGGAACGTCTTGGGCCAGAGCCGCGCGCTTCACGTCCTCAATGCCCACCGCGGCAGTCTACCGATCTCTGGTCATCGGCTTTCCGTGATCGAGGCCAGTTCTGTGGTTGACCGGTCCGCAGCTGCGGCGACCTCGGACACCCGAGGCATGGTATGGCCAGCCATACCCTGAAGATCACAGCGCACCGTGTCGGCCGGCCGGCCTGCGCCCAGCAGGATCAATCGCATGATGATCACTACTCCGGTCGTGGAGCTGGCGGATGTGCGGCGTACGTACCGCAGCGGCGACACGACGATCTCCGCCCTGGACGGCGTGTCGCTGTCCTTCGCAGCGGCCACGTTCACCGCGGTCATGGGCCCGTCGGGTTCCGGCAAGTCGACGCTGCTGCAGTGCGCGGCCGGACTCGACCGGGCCGACGGCGGCCGGATCGCCCTGGCCGGGCAGGACCTCGGCCGGCTGCGCGAGCCGAAGCTGACGGTGGTACGCCGCCGGCATGTCGGGTTCGTCTTCCAGGCGTACAACCTGATCGACGCGCTGACGGTGGAGCAGAACGTGCTGCTGCCGCAGCGCCTGGCCGGGGTGCGGCCGGACCGGGCCTGGGCCCGGCAGGTGCTGTCCGAGGTGGGCCTGGGTGGGCGCGGGAGCGCGCGGCCCGGCCAGCTGTCCGGTGGGCAGCGGCAACGGGTCGCGCTGGCGCGGGCACTGGCCGGCCGCCCGGCGGTGATCTTCGCTGATGAGCCGACCGGCGCGCTGGACATCCAGTCGGGCCGGGAAGTATTGGCGCTGCTGCGGCGCGCTGTCGACGAGTTCGCAACGGCAGTGATCATGGTGACGCACGATCCGGCAGCGGCGGCGTGGGCAGACCGTGCGGTGATCCTGGCCGACGGGCGGATCGTGCGAGATCTGGACGCGCCGACGGCCGAGCTGGTCGCGAAGGAGATGACGGCGGTGACCAAGCGATGACCGGCCTCGCGTTGGCCACTGTCCGCAGCCGCCTGGCCGCTTTTGTCGGCACCTTCGTCGCAGCCCTGCTCGCGGTGGCGTTGATCGGCGGCGCCGCGCTGCTGCTGTTCTCCGTGTTGACCGCCGCCCCGACGACCCACCGGTTCGACGCGGCCGACGTGATGGTCGGCGGTGACCGGCAGATCAGCCTCACGACCGTCAAGGACAAGGGCAAGGGCAAGCAGAAGACCAAGACCAAGACCGAACGCCTCGCAGGCGCTCCCGCACTGCCCCCGTCGTGGGCCTCCGCCCTGGCGAAGGTGGACGGCGTCACGCAGGTGACGCCGGACCACAGCTTCCCGCTCACCATGGTCACCGCAGACGGGCGCACCGCCGCGGCCGTCGGACACGGGTGGGCGTCGGCCGCGCTGATGCCGTTCACCGTCGCGACCGGCGCGGTCCCGGCGGCCGGGCAGCTCGCCGTCGACCCCTCACTCGGCCTGCGCGCCGGCGACCGCGTGCAGGTGGTGACACGCACCGGTGACCGGGACATGGTCGTCTCCGGTGTGCTGGCGCAGCGGCTGGCCGAGCAGCAGGCAGTGTTCGTCGCCGACGCCGACGTCGCGGCGCTCTCCGGGCTACCCGGCCCGACCGCATACGGGGTACGCGGGACAGCGTCGAAGACCACGATCGCGCAGGCGCTCGGGATCGACACCGTCTACACCGGCCCGGACAAGGTCAACGCCGATCTGCCGTCGGCGCTGCCGGACTACATCGGGGCCATCTCCATCTTCGGGTTCGTCATCGGCATCACCACGTTCGCGACGGTGTTCGTGCTGACCGGCACAGTCGCGCTGACGGTACGGCAGCGGCTGCGTGAACTGGCGCTGCTGCGGGCCACCGGCGCGACGCCCCGCCAGCTGTGGCGACTGCTGGGCGTCGAGACACTGCTGGTCGCCCTGGCCGCCGCGGTGCCCGGCGCGCCGCTGGCCGTCGTGGTGGCCCAGGTTATCGCCGCCCGGTTCCGGGAACTGGGTGCGGTGCCCGCCCCGTTCGCCGTACGCGTCAACGTTGCGGTGCTGCTCGCAGCCACCGCCGTGACGCTACTGGTCGCCCTGGCCAGCGCCCGGCTGGCGGCACGGCGAGCGATCCGCATCGCCCCGGCCCAGGCGCTGCAGGACACCGTCGTCGAAGCCCGGACAGGCTGGTTCGTCCGCACGGTACTCGCGCTGACGGCGACCCTCGGCGCCATCGTGATCCTGGCGGTCGTACCGCTGGACGGCCCCTTCGGGATGGGCATGACGTTCATCTCCAGCGCCCTGCTGCTGTGCGCCGTCGCGGCGGCCGGCCCGCTGCTGGTGCGCCTGCTCGGCGGGCTGCTGTCACGGGCGGCCGGACTGACCGGCATCACCGGATGGCTGGCCGGGGCGTTCACCCGGGCCGAGAACCGCAGAGTCACCTCGGTCGCCGTCCCGCTGGCACTGATGGTCGCGATCAACGCACCGATGCTGCTCAACAGCGCCCTGTCCGGCGAACTGGCCAAAGAGCAGGAACGGGCTCGCACCGCAGCCGCCACGTCGGTCGCCACCGGCGCTCTGCCGCTGTCGGCCCTGCGGCAACTGAGCGGCGACTATTCGGCCACACTGCCGACCCGGCTGATCGTGGACGAGGGCGGCAAACCCGAGGACTACGCCGCGTACGGCATGCAAATCGGTGTCCGGACCGTACTCGACCTGGGTTTCAGCGCGGGGGACTGGCAAGGCGAGGGCCTGGCCGCCAGCGCCTACCTGGCCCGTGCCAACGGCTGGCAGGTCGGCGACGCCGTCGACGTGTGGCTACCCGACGGGTACGCGACGCAGCTGCCGCTGACCGGGATCTTCGAGTACAGCCGCGGCTTCGGCGACCTGATCGCCCCGGCCCGGCTGGTCGCCGAACACGACCCCCGCGGAGTGGTCACCAGCATCGCCTACCAGGGCGATCTGACGATCCCGGGAATGCGCGTCACGCCCGCCCAGGCGCAACTCGCCGGGGACGCCGACGAACGCCAGGGCGCCTGGGAGATCATGATCGCGGTGTCGCTCGGGTTCACCGCCATCGCGGTGCTCAACACGTTCGCCGTCGCGGCCGCCGCCCGCCGCTCGCAACTGGCCCAGCTACGGCTGCTCGGGGCGACCCCGCGGCAGCTGCGCCGGATGACCGCCCGCGAGGCGGTCGTCGCGACCACCGTCGGGCTGCTGCTCGGGATCACCGTCACCACGGTCGTCGTCGCCGCCTTCAGCACCGCGCAGGACGGCACGCTGCGGCTGATCGTCGACCCGGCCGCCTACGCGAGGCTGCTCGCCGCGGTGGGCGTCCTGGGCCTGGCCGCCGGCACCCTGCCCGCCCGGCTGGTGCTGCGCTCGGTCCGACCGGTCGGCGAGCGCTGATCATGGCGTCGCCGACCGCCGTTACACTCCGCATGGTGCGTACCGCGAAGTCCCTGGCCTATCTCGTGACCAGCCTGGTCGCCGGCCCGGCCGGGTTCGTCTGGACGCTGCTCACCACCGTGCTGACGGCGGTCGGCGCCATCACCGCGCTGGGTGCGCCGGTTTTCGTCGGCGTCACCTGGCTCGACCGGTGCCTGGCGGATCTGGAGCGGCGACGGGCGGCATGGGTGCTCGGCGCGCCGATCCCCTCGCCGTACCTGCCGATCAGCGGACCTGTCCACGCGCGGGTCCGCCAGATCGCCGCGCAGCCCGCCACGTGGCGTGACATGGCCTGGTTCCTCGTGCTCCTCCCGCTCGGCCTGACCCTCGGCGTCGCGGCGGTGGTCAGCACCGTGGTCACCGCCGCAGCCCTGACGGCACCGGCGTGGGCCTGGTCCGTTCCGCAACGCCGTGCCCACCCTCTCGTCCAGCAGGCCATGGGCACCCCCGGCGGCCGGCTGCTGATCGCGGTCGCCGCGATCGCCCTGATCCCGGTCGCCTCGTGGCTGGTGCGTCGGCTGGCGTCGGTGCAAGTCCAGGTCGCGCAACTGCTGCTCGCCCCGGGCGAGCACGGGCGCCTGATCCGGCGCGCCGAGCAACTGGCCGCCACCAGGGCCCGGGTCGTCGACGCGCAGGCGGCCGAACTGCGCCGGATCGAACGGGACCTGCACGACGGCGCACAGGCCAGGATCGTCGCAGCCGGGATGACCCTGGCCCTGGCCGAACGCCGCGCCCGCACCGGCGCCGCCGTGCTGGACGACCTGTCCACAGCCCGCCGCCAACTCGACGAGGCCCTGGCCGACCTGCGCCGCCTCGTCCGCGGCATCCACCCGCCGATCCTCACCGACCGCGGGCTGGCCGCGGCACTGAGCGCGCTGGCCGCAGACTGCCCCGTCCCGGTGACCGTCACGGTCACCGTGCCCGATCGGCTCACCCCGGCAGTAGAGTCCGCCGCGTACTTCGTCGTCGCCGAAGGCCTGGCCAACGCCGTCAAACACGCGTCCGCGCAGTCCTGCACCGTGACCGTGACCCGCGGCCAGCGCCTGGTCGTCGAGGTCGCCGACGACGGCTCCGGAGGGGCCGATCCCGCCGGTTCCGGTCTCGACGGGCTGCGCCGCCGCATCGAAGCCCTGGACGGCACGCTCACCGTCTCCAGTCCCCCCGGCGGGCCGACCCGCCTCACCGCGGAGGTGCCATGCGCATCGTGATCGCCGAGGACCTGCTGCTGCTGCGCGACGGCCTGGTCCACATCCTGACCGCCACCGGCCACGACGTCGTCGCCGCCGTCGACAACGCCGACGCGCTGCTCGACGCCGTGACCGAGCACCAGCCGGACCTGTCCATCGTCGACGTGCGCCTACCGCCCTCGTATCGCGACGAGGGCATCCGCGCCGCACTGAAACTCCGCCCCGCGCCGGTCCTGATCCTGTCCCAGTACGTCGAGCGCACCTACGCCGCCGAACTGCTCGCCGACGGCAAAGGCGCCGTCGGTTACCTGCTCAAAGACCGGGTCACCGCACTGGACGACTTCCTCGACGCGGTCGAACGCGTCGCCGC
Source organism: Catellatospora paridis (assembly GCF_009720365.1). Taxonomy (GTDB): domain Bacteria; phylum Actinomycetota; class Actinomycetes; order Mycobacteriales; family Micromonosporaceae; genus Catellatospora; species Catellatospora paridis. Next base: position 17,723 of record NZ_ML769312.1, read on the forward strand.
GGGCGGCACCGCGATGGACCCCGAGGTCGTGCACCAGCTGTTCGCCCGCAACGCCCAGAACCAGGGCGTCGCCTCGCTCACCCCACGGGAGCGCGAAGTGATCGGGCTGGTCGCCCAGGGCATGTCCAACTCGGCGATCTGTGCCGCACTGCACGTGGCGCCGGTGTCGGTCGAGAAGCACATCGGCAACATCTTCGCCAAGCTCGGCCTGCCGCCGTCCGACGACTCCCACCGGCGCGTGCTGGCTGTCCTGGCCTACCTCAACGCATGACCCGGCGGATGCGCGGCCTTAAGCAGTGGACGATCGGGCACTGCGAGGCCGCCGTCGCCGCCAGACCCCGCCGTACCACCTCATCGTCGGGCTCTACGCCGACACCCGCGCAGACCTCGAGGCGATCCTCGCCAGCCCCGAGGGCCAGGCTGCGGTCGACGACGTGCCGAACTTCGCCACCGGTGGAGTCACCTTCCTCTACAACGAGGACCACCACGTGCAGACCGTCACGGTCTGACCGGCGCCCCGTGGCCCGCCGCCAGCCGGATCCGGTGTCGGCACGCTACGGGGTTGTGAACTGTTCCCAGGTTCATGGTCGAATGTAGTGAAGTATCGTCATGTATGGTGCCTGGGTCCGGCACCGCCTCGGTCTTCGCGCGGCGGAAATGGCGTGGCGGTGGACTGAGCCGACCACGGTCGGCGCCTTCGTAGGCGGCACCGCCGTGGTGACCGCGTTCAGCGGCGTCGGGCGGCGGTCAATGCGACTACGAATTGGCCACCGCCGGGATCGATATTCGCGTCGACCTGCAGCGCGGGGGCGAGCCGTGAGAAGCGGTCGACAAGCCAGTCCGCCACCTGCCGGGCATCGGCTCGGTCGGCGCACCGGACCACGACCTCTCGGCCGCCTTTGCGGTCCAGGCGCTCAGCGACCGCGATCAATGGTGCGGGATCCATGAGGACGAGGTGCGCCGGCCACGGAATGACCGGGGTGACGGCGCCTTTTTTGGTGTTGCAGCCGCGGTGGGCCAGCCGTTCTCCGCCGGCGAAGTCCGGCGCGCTCTTCTTCGCCGACCGTGCGTTCGTCGTCCTGCTGTCCACGCTGGGACCGCGCGGGTCGTTCACCGATGTGGCCGGGTCGACGGGTTCGTCGCACACCCAGCAGCGCCAGCCGTCCTGTTGCGCGATGTCTTCGAGCTGGCTCATGCGGGACTGCCGATCGTGGAAGGATGTGGGCACTACACACGCTATCCTGCCTGCGAGATCGGCTGTGCGGACCCCGCCCGGGGGTAGCCGTCGGTGACGGCTCGGCGCACTCGCACGAGGTACGTAGTTTGGTGGAATATGTTCGTCCATTGTGATGCGCGGGTCGTCCGTCGCGCGCTCGTGGTCGTCCACCCGATGGCGTCGCCTCCACATCGAGATGGATCAGTTGTCCGACCGGGTTGAGCCTTGGTCGACAGCCATCGGTCTGTGTGCATCCTCTCTACACTGACGCCCGTCAGCAGCACTGCGGTGATAGGGGACGATGCGGCATGGGCGGAACTTCCTCGGCGGACGGGCAGCTTGCCGCAGAACTGGCGCGGTTGATGTTCGAGCGCATCGTGGAGGTGGAGCCCGAGCAGTCCCCGGCCCGGCTGATCTTCGCCCAGCAGGCGCGGTCCTACCTCGACCACCCGGTCCGGGCGCTCGCCGGGCAGGACGCCAAGGGCCGGCCGCTGCAGTTCGGCCTCACGGGGTTGGAGCTGCTTCTCGTGCCGGTGTTGATGGAGGCGTCCGTCGAGGTCCTCGGCTACCTCGGCGGGCAGGCGATGCTGCGCGGCGCGGCCGCGTCGACGGCTGTCGTGCGCCGGCTGTTCGGAAAGAAGCAGCCGTCGAGCGACCCGGCCGGCGCAGGTGGTCCGGCCGGCGTGGACGGGCCGGCGCGGGCAGACGCCCAGACGGAGGGATCGTTGCCGACCGAGCCGCAGAGCGATGAGCTGTCGCTGACCGCGGCGCAGTGGGCCGAGGTCGCCCGGATCGTCGAGTCGGTGCTGGTCCGGCACACGAGGATGGCGCCAGAGCGGGCCGACCGGCTCGCGGTCGCCGTAGTCGGCGAGGGTGTGCTGCGAGGAAGCGGCCGATGACTGTCGCGACCGGCGCCCGAGCGCCGGCCGGGACTTCAACCCGGTTCCTGCTGCTGGTGGCAGCGGTGCTTGCCTCCAGCGTATCGGTGTTCAGTTGGGTGTATCTGGCGGTGCCGGCGAAGGCCCGCCTGTTCCAAACCGTGCTGACCGCCTGTTTCGGTGCCGAGCAGCAGGGGTTCGACCGGCCCGTCGTCACGGTCGCGGACTTCACCGACCGGCTGGTCCCAGCCGCCGGCCGGTTGAGGCGCTGTACGCAGCCGCTGTACCTCGACCAGGCAGCGTGGATCGGTGCCGGTGTCGCGCTGGTGTTCCTGCTCGCCACCCTGTTGTACCTGCTGCACCCGTGGTGGATCGAGCGCAGCCGCGGCCTGCTGCCGCTGGCCGGTCCCGACAGCGCTGAGCTCATCGCCGACCTGGATCGACTGCCCGCGCAGGTCGGCCTCGTCCGCGCGCCGCGCTGGCTGCTGGACCCCCGTGCCGCGACCGCAGGTGGCCAGGCATTCGGCCTGCCATGGCGACCCGCCGTCGCCCTCGACGCCGGGCTGATCATGCGTTATGGCGCCGACCCGGACGCGGTGCGCGCCGTCGTGCGACACGAGTTGGCCCACCTCGGCAACCGGGACGTCGCCCGCACCTACTTCAGCATCGCGTTGTGGCGCGCGTTCGTGCTCGTCGGCTTGCTGCCGTTCGCGGCGCTGCTCATCCACCCCGCTCTGTTCTACACACCGCTGCGCTGGTCCGCCGACCGGTTCGACGGGCACAACGCCGAGATCGCCTACCAGGTGGGCGCGGTCGCCGCGCTGACGCTCGTGGTCTACCTGACCCGCAACGCGATCCTGCGCACCCGTGAGCTGCACGCCGACGCACGGGCTGCCGCCGGCGCACCCGCCACGGCGCTACGCGCCGTGATCGCCGGCCTGCCCGAACCGGCCGGTGCGTGGCGACGGCTGGCTTCTCGACTCGGCACCCATCCGTCGCCGGCGGCTCGACTGGCCGCGATCGAATCCCCGGACAGACTGCTGCGCACCGGCGTATGGGAGATGATCGGCGTCGGGTTCACCGCCGCACTCGCCGCGCTGAACGCCAGCCTGCTCGCCGCGAGCGTTTCACCGAACGCGGTGCTCGGCTTCACGCTCAGCGGACTGCCTGCGGGCGTCCTGGCGGCCGGTGTGCTGGCCGCCGCAATGTGGCGGGCCGCCGTCGCAGACCCGGACCGCCCGCCCAGAGCAGGCGCCTGGCTCGGTCCGCCGGCCGCGCTGGTCGCCGGCTACGCCGCCGCGCTGCCGCTGACGCTGCTGTCGGCCACGACCCGTGGCGCGGCACTGGACCGTCCCGGCCTGCTGATCGGTCTGGTCCTGCTATTCGTCGGCGGCGCGGCACTGGCGGCGTGGACGCACTCGGTCGCCCGGTCCGGGCTGCGCGCGGCACGGCGCGGCCGGGCACAGGCGGCCGTGGTGACCGCGTCGGTCGCCCTCGGCGCGCCACTGTTCGCCCTGTGGCACGCTTTCCTGCAGGGCGGCCTGATGACGGCGGTCCTGGCCGGTGGCATCCCCGAGCCTGGCGGCGGCATCGGCTGGTTCGCCACACTGTCGCAGGTCACCGGCATCCAATACCTGCCGCTGCTGTACGTGATCGAGAATCCGCTGATCAGCGTCGCGCTCATCGCCCTGTGGGCGGTCCCGGCGCTGATCAGCCCGCACCGGGCGGCGCGGCCCGCTGACCCAGGAAGCGCCGACACCCTGACAATCGGCACCGCGATGAGCGGCAGCCCGACCGGTGACAGCGAGGCTGCCGGCGAGCCGGCATTCGGCACCGCCCTGCGCGTAGGCGCCGTGGCAGGACTGGCCGTCGTCACCCTCGGTATCGCCGCCGCGTTCACCGCCCGAGCCATCCTGCCGGCGCAGGTACGGGCCACCCCGCCGATCACCGCCGACATGCCGCCGTTCTTCGGGCTCGTCTTCCTCAACACCTACTGGGCCGTCGCGGTGATCGCCGCCGGGGTAGCCGCCGCCGTCGTCACCGCCCGCAGCCGCGCCACCCGGCCCGCGCTGGGCGCGCTGGCCACGACCGTCGTGGCCGTCGTCGCCAGCCTCGGCCTGATCGCCACCTACACGGTGACCCGCTGCATCCAGCTGTCCGGCGGCAGCGGCCGCTGCGCCCCGCCGGACATCTCGGCCACCGAACTCGCCGGCTACGTGCACACCCTGCTCGTCAAAGGGCTCGCCGTGGCGATCCCCGCGGTGCTGCTGGGCGCATTGATCGGCCGCCGGCTGCGAAGTCCCGGCCCAGCGCACGCCGCGCGTCGGCCGGTGCTGGCCACGATGGCGCTGCTCGCCGCCACGCTGCTCGCTGCGGCGGTCATCGCCGTGCCGCACAACATCGGTTACTGGGACCCGGTGGACAGCGAGCAGACCGCGATCACCGCCCAGCCGTGCCTGGTGGGCGCCTGGACCGAAACCAACGACACCCTCGACCTGGACATCGCCGACTTCGGAAAGGTGCGGTTCACGGGTAGCGGCACCCGGCAGACCTTCCGCGCCGACGGCACGATCACGATCGATTACGCTCAGGCCACACCATTGCGCGCAACGTCGGCCGGTCATCTGCTGGAGATCACGATCCAGGGTGGTGCGACAGGCTCCTACCGGATGGACGAGTCGACGATCACCTACCCTGAGTGGACCCCGCACGGCACCGTCGTGCTGCGCCTCGACGGCGCGGTCCTACGCACCGCCGACCTCGCGGCCACCGTCTCCCCAGACAGGTACAGCTGCGCGGGAGAGACCCTGTTGCTGCACGGCCCGGACTACCAGGTCGAGCTGACCCGGTTTCGCGGCTGACAAACGGGCGGCCCTCAGTTCCAGCCTCTTCCGGCCCGAGCCCACGCGTCCTGGTCCACCGGTCGAGGACCTTGTCGCAGCCACGTGATGATGCTCTGTGCGTGTTCCTCGGGTGTCCCCGAGGACGACCCCACGCGGAGAGCCCCGTCGAAATAGGGGAACGCCTCAGCGCGCTCGCGGACGAGCGCTTCGTCGAGATCCGTGGCTTGGAGGCGTTGCCGGAATCGGCTCACGGCCTCGTCGGGCGTCACGAAGAACTCGACGACCCAGAGCGGCGCAGCGGAGCCGGCCAACGCTTCCAGCAGACTGGCTCGCTGGTCACGGCGAGCGTAGGTGCACTCGAGGACCAGGGTCTGTCCACGATCGACGAACATTCGGGCGAGGAGATGCGCAGCGTCGTACGCGTGCATGCGGTCGTCACGATTTCGATCGGATTCAGGGAACAAGAGCTCGAACAGGGTGTCGACCTCCAGGTGGATCCGACCGTGACCTGAGGCGGTCCGCTCCTCAGCCAGCACCTTTCGAGCCGTGGTCTTACCCGAGGACGGAGGACCCGAGAGTACGACGATCCCGTTGGCGGCCATGTCCCTCGCGGTTTCGTGATCATCGACGATGTTCCAAGCAGGCGGACAAGGTCCGAAAGCACCTGAGAGCCTTGCTATCCGGATCTGCCGCAGACCGCGCGTTGATCACGGCGAGCCGCCGGCACACGGTCATGCCGATGAGCGCGAACGCCACGCCGAGGGCTCCGGTCTGGATCATTCCAGACAAAGGCAGAAGGGGTGACCTGCAGGGTCCAGGAAGACCCTGTAGGACGTACCGGGCTGGTCCGGGTGTTTGGTCGCACCGAGATCGATCACCGCTGCCTCGGCGGCGTCGAGGTCGTCGACGAGCATGTCGAGGTGCATCTGCTTGGGTCGCTCCTGGGTCGGCCACGTCGGCGGCGTGTAATCAGCCAACCGATGGAACGCGATGCACTGGCCGTCCTCCGGGCAGACCGAAGCCCGGTCGGCGGATTCCTCGATTTTCCAATCCAGCATCGCGCCGTAGAACCTGGCGAGCGCACCAGGATCGGGACAGTCGATAGCGATGAGGGGCAGGCGAGCGATGGGCATGCCGGCCAGGATATCGACTATTGCGGTTGGCGGACGTCCGGACTCCGCAGTGACGCGCCAGCGCTGTTGACCGTCGTACGTCCGCTCATGCCGCGAGTCGCGCCGGCCCGAAATGCCGGACGCAGGTGGACCAGGCGGGGACCACACGTCATGCGTCTCCGTCCTAGCCCATCCTCGTAGCGCCGTCGGATCACGTCCTGTGTCGGGTTCGGGCAGGCAGGTTCGGTGATGCACGACGGTGCGGTGGACGGCTTCGCAGAGGTTGTGCCAGAGGTGCCATCGGTCTGCGACCTGTATCGCGGCGGGCGCCCCGGTGCGCGCGTCGGGCACCAAGGATTCGCGGAGGCCGAGTGGAACCTGTCACTGGCCGAACACTCGATACACGATCGTCTGATGCGGGGAGACTCGCCGCCGTCAGCGGGCGCGGTGGCGTCGGGCAGCCCGATCGGTGAGTGCGTTTTACCGATCGCTTTGGGCCCGGGCCCACTGAAGAGGCGCTGTCGGCATGGGGCGGACGTACCTGCGCGGCCTGCGGCGCGCGTTTGATGGCTATGTGGAGCAGGGCAACCGTTCACCGGTGCGCCATCCGCGTTTCCGTAGGCCCGCCTAGGTTGCTGACGGGAAGGCACGGGTCACCCCCGCACCGCCCTCCCCGGACCAAGGAGGACTCATGATCACGCAGGCCCACAGCAGTTCGGCGACCCGCGTGCGCGCCCTGATCAGTGACGACAATCTGCTGGTCAGGCTGGGCATACGTGCGGTACTCGAGGGCAGTGACATGGTCTCGGTGATCGGGGAGGCGGGCGACCGGACCGAGACGGTCAGCCGGGCCAGGAGCCTGTCGCCGGACGTCATCGTGGCGAGTCATGGCGCGCTGGCCACCGACGACGAGGCCGCGCCGGCGCTGCCCGACCAAGCCCTGGTGCTGGTGGTGTCCCACAGCCAGGAGCGGCACCTGGTCGAGCACGCGTTCCGCAACGGCGCCACCAGCTACCTGATCCACGGGCAGTTCGTCGCCGCCGACCTGGTGGCCGCGGTGGTCGCCACGGCGGCCCGGCGGCCTTACCTTTCCCCGGGCGCGGTCGCGGCGATGGTGGAGTCGTTCCGCACCCAGTCCATTCCGGAACCCCAGCCCGAGCCTGAGCCCGAACCGGAGCCGAGCCCGCGGGCCCGGGTGTCACGGCGCGAGGCGGAGCTGATGGAGCACATCGTCTGCGGTCGCACCAACCGTGAGATCGCCGCCCGGCTCTATGTCACGGAGAAGACTGTCAAGAACCACATCAACCACATCTACACCAAGCTCGGTGCCCGCACCCGTGCCGAGGTGATCGCCATCTGGCTGGGTCTGGCCGACCAGCCGACCACGCCGCGCTGACCCGCACACCGACGGTACGCCGGGCGCTCACGCGGCGAGCAGTGCCGCGTTCGCCCGGTGCAGGGCCACCCCGTCCACGTGGGGATGCCGGAATCCGTTCGCGCGGATCCAGGCCGCGAACTCCGGGTCGGGGGCCAGCCGGTGCCGGTCCAGGTAGTACGCGGTCGCCTCGGTCCAGATCCAGCGGCCGTCGGTGCGGAACGTCATCGGCACCACGTCGCCGTGCTGCGGGTCGACGGCGTCGACCATCAGCGATCCGGTCGCGAGCAGGGCGACGCCGCCGGTCAGGTATGCCAGCAGTCGGGCGCGTTCGGCGTCGTCGAGCACCAGGGGATGCGCCGGATCGAAGTAGGGCCCGGTGGCCGGATCGGCGCCGTCGTACACCCGGGCGAGGGCGATCGGCTCGGCGGCGCTCGCCGACCAGAGCAGCGCTCCGTAGGCCCGGGCATGGCGCTGGAACGGAGGCAGCGTCATGCCGTCGGCGTAGGTCTCCACCAGCGGATCGGACTCGCCGGCGGCCGCGAGTGCGTCCTGCACGGCCAGTGTGGCCTGGGGGAGTGCGGTCGGCGAGCCGGCGGTCAGCTCGACGACGTACACCCGTTTGGGCCGGGCCCACGGTGTGGCGGCCGTGGGGTATCGCCACGTCCGCCACAGGCCGGCGGTCCGGGGCAGTGACGCGGCTGCGGTCTTGGCGGTGTGGTCCAGCGCGTCGAGTTCGCGGATCTCGTCGTGCGGGTCGCCGGGGACGCAGAGGTCCATGGTCTGCGGCACCCGGTCGCCGTGTGCGGCCAGCAGCCACGGGCCGACCGGGGCCAGCCCGTACGGCGGCAGGACCTCGTCGGCGAGGTGACCGGACGCGGTGTCCCCGAGCAGTGCGGCGGCGTCGGCGGGCAGCGCCGGTTCCCAGGCGGAGACCCAGGCGCCGACCTGTCGGGCGAGTTCGTCGTGACGTTCGTGGGCGAGCAGGCTGCGGGCCTCGACCAGCGGCCCGTCGGGGATCCGGCCGGACAGCAGCAGCAGTAGGCGGTGCCACGCCGCCGGGTCGGCTTCGGTGGGCAAGGTTGTCTCCGTTCGATTTCAGCGGGCCAGTGGGGCCAGCAGCCGGTTCAGGTCGGTCAGGGCGCGCTGCCAGGCGGCGAGCGCGGTGCGGCGGCGGTCACCGCGGTGGCGTTCGGCGGCGGCGAGGAAGTCCCGTTGCGCTTGTTCGAGGCGGCGCGTGATCTCCGCGAGTGTCCGGCGTGCCTGGTCGAGGGCGTCCAGCGTGGTGCTGAGCGCCGGGGCGGGCTGCCCGTCGACCAGTGCCCGCGCCTGCCGGTCGAGGGTGTCGGCGGCCCGGCTCAGGGCGAGGACGGCCTGGTTGCGCTGGGCGATGCTGCCGGGCGCCTGTCCCGTCCAGCCGGGCACGTTCCGTACGGCCGTGGTGAGTGCGGCGGCCGCGGTCTCGACGTGTCGGCGTGCGCCGGCCACGGCGGCGAGTGCGGAGTTGACGGCGTCGACGTCGAGGTTCGCGGCGGTGAGGGCGTCGTGCAGTTGCCGCCAGGCGGTGTCGCGTTCGGCCAGCCTGTCGGCGAGTTGGTCGGCGACCCGGTCGAGGCCCGCGGTGGTGGTGCCGGCGGTGGTCAGCCGGGAGCCGCCCAGGTTTGCGGCGTCGTAGTCGCGGATGCGGTCGCGCAGCCCGTCGAGTGTCGTGCCGACCTCGGTGCGGGCGGTGTCGTGACCCGGGGCGGCGGTGGTGAACGCGGTGACCTGAGCTGCCCAGGCGGCGGATGCCTGGTTGACGGTGTCCCGCTGTTCGGCCTGTGCGCCGTTGAGGCCGTCGCGCCGGGCGGTCGCCGCGTCGAGGTTCTCCTGGGTGCGCTGGTAGGCGTCCCGGCTGGCGGTGTCGGCGACGTCGAGCAGGCCGTGGTGGGCGGACAGGAGTGCGGCGGCGTCGACGGGAGCGACTCCTGCCATCGCGGCGGCGGTCGCGGTGTGCGCGTTGGCGTGGCCGAGCGCGGCGGCGTCGGCGGCACGGCGCTGGACAGCCAGGTCGGTGGCGGTCGCCATGAACCTGTCCGCCTCCGCCTGTGCGGTGCCGGCCTCGGTGATCAGGTCGGTGGCGCGCTGCGCCGGTGGGGTGCCGGGTGGGTGCCCGGCGTTGACCGCCGCGGTCACGGAATCGACCGCGGCCGTGGCGGCCTGCTGGTAGGCGGCCAACTGGCGCTGGATGCCCGCGACGGCGCCCTGATGACCGGCGAGGGTCTGGCTGTGCCCGCGGGCCTGGTCGCGCAGTGCGGCCAGGTTGTCGACGGCCGCCTGGGCGGTGTCTCGCAGCCTGCGCAGGGCCGCGTTGGCGGGCTGGTCGGGGTCCAGTCGCGCGGCGGCGTCGCGGACGGCCTGCAGCCGGGCGGAGGTGGCCTGCGGTGCGAGCGCGGCGACGGCGGTGTCCCAGTCCTGGCGGCGTCGGCGCATCTCGGCGGCGTAGGCGGCGATCGCGGTGTCGGCGACGTCGCGCGGAGTGGGCTGGCCGGGTGCGGGTGCGGTGAGCCAGTCGCGTACGGCGGCGGCGGTCGCGGCGGCGGCGGTGGCGAGCTGGCGGGGGGTACGCCCGCCGGCCCGGCCGGGGTGATCGAGGTCCGCGGCGGCCCGGTGGCGGGCGTCGAGGTGGTCGCGGTCGGTCCATGCCGCGGCGGGGACGAGCCGGCCGGTGCCCGCTGGGGGGTTCGGCCGGTGGACCATCGCCTGCCGGGCCAGGTCCGGGTCGAGGTGGGCCAGCACGTGGTCGGTGGCGTCGCGCAGGGCCTGGGTGTCTGCCTGCACCCGCAGCACGGGGCCGGCGGGGACGGCCGGGGCGTCGTGCGCGGTGCGGATGTCGGCGGCGGGCTCGGCCGCGGGGCGGATCCACAGGCCCGAGGCGGTCGCCTCGACCAGGACGCCGGGGTGTGCCGACAGTGCGAACACGGTGGGGTTGCCCGGCACCGGGGTGAGGCCGTGGCCGGGCCGCGTCCAGGCGCCGACCGGGCGCACGCTCGTCGGCGCGGTCGTGACAGGTCCGTTGTGGTGGGGCGTGTGGCGGATCTCCTCGACGAGGGCCGGCCAGCCGGGGTCGCGTGCCCGGTCGGCTCCGGCGGGGACGGTCACGCCCGGGTTCGGGGCGAGGGCACGTACACCGTTGGCCACGACGACCGGCACGCCGGTCGCGGCCGCCAGGGTCGCCGCCTGCGCGGGGGTATGGCCGTCCGCGCGGATCGCCGGCGGCCGCGACGGGGTCGCAAGCGCGGTCACGAACGCGGCTGCCTGCGCGTCGGTCACCCCGGCGTCGACGACCAGGACCGCGCCGGAGTCCGAGGGCAGGGCGGTGATGTCCCCGACCGGCGCCCCGGCACCCGGCGCCAGGTGCAGTTGTCCGTTGACGACCGCCAGGTGGGTGCCGGGGTCGACGGCGACGCCGGTGAGGTCCGCGGGGTCGCCGAGGCGTTCACGCCAGCCGAACATGCCCATCGCTTCGACGTCGCCGGCCCACAGACGCAGCTGGGCGCCCCAGTCGACGACCACCGACGCCGGGGCCACCGGCAGCCGCCCCTCGACCACGGGCAGGCGGCCGTCGATCCGGTCGGGTTCGACGTAGAGGGCCAGGTCGACGCCGTACACCCAGGATCGGTTCTTTTGTTTGATCTTCGTGCCGCCGCTGAGGCCGTCACCGGACGAGGCGCTGTCGCGGCCGCCGGAACCGGGTGCGATGTCGCCCAGCAGCTCGTTGGGCTGCCAGTCGAACGCCCGCCGGGCGGCGTCGGTGTCGGGCTGGCCGCCGACGACCGCACCGCCGCGCACCCCGGCGGCGCCGGCGTTGACGTCCAGGCCCGACGAGCCGGACTCGCGTTCGATCTCGCCGACCTCGTGCTGCGCCTCCTGCTCCACCGTGGTGCTGGTGGACAGCAGCAGCGGTCTGCCGTGCAGCCGTGCGGTGACCCGGAAACCGCCGAGCCGGACGACGAGCCCGGAGTCGTCGAACAGGTCACCCGAACGCAGCTCGCCGTCGAGCATGGTGCGCACCCGCGGCAGCATCGTCTCACCGCCCGTGATGCGGTCCAGGACAAGATCGGTGACATAGTCGGTAAGCAGGCGCGGCGTGCGGGCTCCGGCCGGGGTGAACGCCCGCGTGACCGCGTCGCGCAGCGCCGCGCCCGCGACCACCCCCTCCAGCGAGTACGAGGTCCCGGGCGGCAGGGCCCAGGCCGCTGTGGTGCCGTCCCCGCCGGGTGTGTGCGTCAGCGCGGGCGCGGTGTCGTGGCCGGGTGTGGCCTGGCCGATGGTGCCGAGCCTGCCGCCGAGCTCCGGGGGACGGTCGGTCGAGGTGACCGGCACGGCGAGGGTGACCGCGTTGTGCTGCACGACCGGGGTGCCGGGCCAAACCTGGCGGCGTACGCGTTCGAGCAGATGCGTCGCGGCACCGACCGCGACCGTGGCCACGCCCAGTTTCGTCGAGACGCGCTGGCGGGTGACGGTCACCGTGTACGCATGGTCGGCGTCGACGCCGGTCAGCGGGCCGGACTTCTCCACGTAGCCGGAGGTGTTGCGGCTGGCGGCCTTCAGCCGTGACCAGTGGCGCACCTTGTTGACGGCCGCGGTCAGGCCCACCGGCAGCGACTGCAGGCCGGTGCTGGTGCCTTCGCCGGTGGTGAGCCGGGTGCCGCCGCCGTAGAAGGCGGGCACGCTCAGCCCGGTCACCCGCTGGCGGAACCGCTGCCACCTGGTGCCGGTGGCCGCGGAACTGAACAGCGACGCGCGCAGCGCGCCGGGGACCTGTTCGGCGGCCGGGCGGTGGTTGCTCGCGGCCGCCTGGACCACGACCTTGACCTCGTCGCGGTACAGCACGCCGTCGATGGTGAACGTGTCCGACACACCCGCGTCGTAGAGGCCGTCGATGGCCGGTTTGAGCCGCTGCAGGGTGATGAGATCCGCCGCCACGTCGGCAGCCCGCTCGCGGATACGCGCCGGCACGTCCTGGGGCAGCGAGTCGGCGAACCGGTCGCGCAGCGACGGCTGCGGCGGGGTGCCGGGCGGGGAGTTCGGAGGTGGCGGCACCGGGTCGTGCGGCGGCACCGCCCGGTGCACCACACCCAGCCCCAGCATCCGGCGCAGGAACGGCGGCATCCGGGTCGCCGCCGGCGCCGCTGCGGGCGCGGCCGGTGCGGGCTGCTGGTTCGCGACCGCCACCAGCCGGGCCGCTTCGGCCTCGGTCACCAGGAACAGCAACGAGTCCGGCGCGGTGACGCGCACGGTCACGTCAGGGGTGTGCGACGAGGCGATGACGTTCCGCGCGGACAGGCCGCCGGTGAACGTGACGACCAGGTCGGCGAGCATCGCGGTGCTGACCTCGTTCTCCACCACCTCGCGGCGGGCGATGCCGTGCACGTTCTCGGTCTCGTTGCGCTCGCCCGTGCGGCTGCTGTGACCGACCTGCGGCATGGCGGTGACCCGGTGCACGCCGCGGGGGTCGGTGGTGCTGCTGGGGGCTGCCTCACTGTTCATCTGCACGGCGGCGGTGACGTCCCAGCCGCTCTCCCCGCGGCGGCCTGATTCGGTCTTGTCGGTGAGCTCCGCGGAGTCGTAGATGCTGTAGCCGGTGTTGGCGGTCAGCGCGCGCCGGGGGTTGGCCAGCTGCACGGTCATGGTGAGGTCGCCGACCATGTCGGTGAAGGTGCCGCCGCGCAGTACGGTCGCAGGGCCGCCGCCTCGTTCGTACACGTCGAGCGCGGAGCGGATCGCGTCCGGGGTGAGCCGGTTGCGGACGGCCAGCTCGGCGGGCGAGCCCGGCTCGGTCACCGCCGTGGACTCGTAGGTGTAGGTCTGCCCGCTGGTCGACCGCACACCCGCGGTGCTGCGCCAGCCGCTCCACAGCCGGCCGACGCGGCCGCGTGCCGAGCGCGGTCCGGGTCCCGGCTGCTCGCGGGTGATGGCCTCGCCGAGGGCGATGTCCGCGGCGGTGAACAGGGCGTCGCCGGCGACGTGCGCGTCGAGGAACTGGTGCGGGCCCTGAATGCTGACCGTCCCCGGGTGCGGTGCGGCCGCGGTGTCGACGATCTCCACCCGGGGCGGGGTGCCGGCCGGTGCGAGTGGATGCACCTGGTCGAATTCGGGCAGCCCGGCCCGGAACCCGTTGGTCACGGTCAGTGCGGGGCCGGGCACGGTGACCTGGTGGAATCTTCCCGGTACGGGGTTGGCGACGGCGTTGAGGGTGCGTGGCCGGTCGGCGTACTCGGCGCGTACCGAGAACGCCAGGTCGGCGCTGTGCGCGCGCAGCGGGCGGTCGACCTTGGTCAGGTGGCCGGTGGCGGGGGCGGTGCCGCCGGACAGCGACCGCTGGTGCCGCCACGACATGACGGCCCCGAACCGGATGAAGAACGCCCGGACCTTGCTGGCGGCGGTGCTCGCCCGGCCGGTGCTCATGCCCAGCTGCGCCTGCGCTCCGGCGCGCGCGCCGAGGCTGACCGAGCGTCCGTCGGTGTGTGCCTGGCCGGCCCGGGTCGTCTCCTCGATCTGCGTGCCGGGGATGAGGGCGTTGTCGGCGGTGAGCGGTGAGGTGAGCGCGGCGCTGATCACGATGGAGACGTGCTGCGAGGCCCGCATGGTGTCGTGGACGATGTCGGAGGGCCGTTCCAGCGATACCCGGATCCCGGACTCCAGCAGGGTGCGCCAGTTGCCGCGCAGGTGGGACTGGGTGACGGCGTTCTGCAGTGCCTGTAGGTTGCGCAGCCGGGCCCGGTCGGGTGTGCCGCCCTGGCGTGGCAGCAGATCGGGATCGACCGCGTTGACCGTGGCGACGACCCGGTCCCACAGCCTGGTGCCGTTGTCGGCGGTGGTGCGGATGTCGCGTACGTCGGGCAGCGCCATCGGCTGCCAGTTGCCGACGACCGGGGGCAGCGGCGAGGCGGGTGCGGTCGCCTGCGCGGGCACCGGTGTGGGCACGGGCGCGCCCGGGTAGCCCAGGCGGTGGGCGTCCAGCGGGGTCACCCACAGGTAGACGTGCGCCGGGCCGGTGCCGATCTGCCGGGCGGGCGAGGCGTCGTGGCCGACGTGGTCGTGCGCGTACACGGTCAGCGGGACGCGGTAGAGCAACATGTCTCCGGTGACCTTGCTCTTGGCCTCGATCTGCGTGGAGAACTCCGTCGAGCTGCTGGAGCCCGAGCCGCGCTCCACGCCGAGGATGCCGGACGCCGCGAAGGTGCCGAAGTGGAGCGGGTCGGCGATGTCCTCCCCGAACGAGACGCCCACACCGACGGTGCCCTGCAGCCGTACCGTGGTGTCGTGGCTGGTGGAGCTGCTGCCGGAGGCGCCGGCCCGGATCGCGGACTCGGCACGTCCGGGCAGGGTCAGCGGGTTGAACATGAGCACCGGCGTGCCGGCCACGGCAGTCAGGGTCGTGAAACCGCGCTGCGTGGCCGTGAACGGCCGCTGCCAGGCCGGGGTGTCCTCGCCCCGCCGAGATGTGATCTTGTCGGTGGTCAGGCCGGTGGTGGCCGGAGCGCCCGCGTTGGTGGGCGCGACCTGGCCGGGCGGCACGATCAGGCCGTGGCGGTTCAGACCCAGCGTTTGCGCGTCGGTCAGTTCGGCCAGCGCGGCACGGTGGTCGCTGCCGGGCTTGCGGAAGCCGGGCGGGATCTGGCCGTGATTGACGAGCGAATCGAACAGGTCGCCGGGCACCGACGTCGTCTCCAGCACCGCGTTGGGCGGCAGCAGCCAGCCCCGCTGCGGCGACTGCGGCTGCTGGTTGCCCGGCGCGGGCGCCGCGGGCAGGGCCGTCATGGCGTTCAGCGCGGAGACGGTCACCTCCAGGTGGCCGCCCGGCAGCGTTTGGGTGCCGTGGCCGCGCCGGGTGACCTCCACGGTCACCGCCGCCGTGGTCTGCCAGGCCTGTGCCTGGGTCGCCGCGGTGCCGGCAGCGGGCTGCGTGATCTCCTCGTTGGTGCGCAGCCGCGTTTGCGCGGACTGGCTCAGCACGGTGGTGCTGGTGCCCTGCACCGACACCGAGCCGAGTGGGACCGCCCGCACGGCCGGGATCGGCACGTCGGACATGCCCACCGCCGAGTAGCCGAGCGCGGCGGTGAGGCTGCCCGCGCTGCTCTCGCTGCGGGTGTTGTCGACGGCGGTGCGCTGCGGGGTACGCCGGTCGGGACTGGTGCCCGAGGACACCTGCGCGGCTGAGGCGTCCGAACCGCGCAGCGGAGCCGCCCGGGACTGCGCTCCCGCCACCGCGGTCAGGCGTACCTCGATCGCGTCGCGGCCCTTGCCCAGGGTGACGCGCAACCCCGAGCCGTCGAACAGGGACCTGCCGCGTCCGGTGAGTTCGGTGTCGGGCAGCTGGGCGTTGACGGCGTCGGTGAGCTGCTGCTGGTTCCAGCCGCGCGGTGCGAGCGCGGTCAGTTGGGCCACGATGTGCGCCCGCAGCGCACCGTTGGTGTCGACGACGTCGTGGATCGGCACGTTCTGCCCGCCGATGATGCCCGGTTCCCGCAGCAGTGCCGGGGTGTTGCGCGCGGGCCCGAAGGTGCCGGCGGGGGAGACCCACTGGTGCCAGCTGATCGCACCGGCGGGCTGCGGGCTGGACTGCCGGGGCAGGAGCGCGGCGTCGTCGGTCACGTCGACGGCGTCGGCGGTGGCCGGATCGAGGGTGGCGCCGAGGTTCTCGGTGCGCAGACCGCCCGCACCGTCGGGGGCGTGCCGCACGAAACGCCCGTCGGGAGTGCCGTCCGGGTTCAGGCGCGGCCGCAGCCGGCCGGACGGGTCCACGGTCGCGGCGATCGCCCGCGCCCACGACGGCGCGCCGGGACCGACGGCGGTCCACACGGGCGTCGTCGCACCGACCACCGGACGGTCCAGCGCCACGGCCAGCGACCCGGCGAGGGTGCCGGCGGTGGGCGTGGTGTTGCAGCTGATCAGCTCGACGGTGCCGCGCAGTGTGCCCGGTGGCAGCGCGGACAGCACCTGCGCGAACTGCTGCGGCGTGAGCTGGCTGTTGCCGACGCGGACCAGGCCGTGCTGGGCGTGCACGATCACCCGGGTCGAACCCGGGCCCGTCGGGACCCATCGTGCGGCGGCCACGTCGGCACCGCCGTACGGTCCGGGGAACAGCACCTTGCCGTCGTCCGTCACGGCGAGTGCGGCCAGTGCAGCTGCTGTCTGCGCCGTCAGCGGCGTCTGGTCGATGACCGTGTCCAGGGCGGTCGTGCTGTCCCGGGCCGTCATGGCGTCGGCGGCGGGTGCGGGGGTGGCGGTCATGGACGCGCCGACGGTGTCGGCGGTTGTCACCTGGTCCGCGCGCAGCGGCACGTGCAGCACATTGTCGTCGGCCGTGGCGAAGTAGAGTCCGAACAGGTCGGCACGCATCAGTGAGGCGCCCGGGCGGCCCGTGCCCGGCATCGACGGCGGCAGGGTCTGCCAGCGGCCGTCGGTGGTGACCAGTACGCGTTCGGCCGGGTGGGCGAAGCCGCCGGGAACCGTGTGCCAGCCCGCGGAGGGCACCGGCCGGTCGCGTACGACGACCATGCGATCGCCGCCGCCCGGCTTGGCGTCCCCGGTAGTGGGGCTGCCGCCTAGCGCGGCGGGGTGCGGCACGACGTCGCGGCCCGGTGCCTCGGCGTGCTGCGCGTCGTCGGGTAGGGCCGTGGCCGACGTGGACGTGTCGGGTTCGGTGAAGACGGCCGGTGCGTGGGCCGGTGGCGTCGTGTCCGTGTCCGTGTCCGTGTCCGTGTCTGTGGCCGACGTGGACGTGTCGGGTTCGGCGAAGACGGCCGGTGCATGGGCCGGTGGCGTCGCGTCGGTGGCCGCAACGAGCGGGGTCGGCGGTGTGCCGGCAGACGTCGGCGATGCCTGCGACGGTGTGCCGGCAGACGTCGGCGGCGTCGGCGGCGGCGTGGGCGGGCTGTTGACGGTGATACCGCTGGTCAGTGGCGAGGCCGGCGCGGAGCCCGGGCGCGTCGCGGAGGATTGTGGTTGGGCGCCCGGGCCCGGCCGGGCCTGCGGCGGGGTGTGCTCGCCGACCGTGCCCGCGCCGGGTACGGGGGTGAAGGAGCCCGACAGGTGGAAGTCCCCGGCCAGGCTGCCGCTGCCGGTGACCTGGCCGACGATCATGTCGTTGCGGCTGCCGAGCCGGGACCGGTCGAAGGCGCCGTCGAAGTCGCCCTGGAACGCCCCCGACCCGGTGAACGTGCTCTTCTGCGGCGGTGCCCCCGGCGGGTTCAGCGTGCCGGTGAAGGTGATGTTGCCGATGAACGTCTTCGGATCGGGGAAGATCCCGGTGAACGTGAAGTCGCCGTCGGCGACCGCCGGGCCGTCGAACCGGTCGGGGCCGGGGTCGAAATCGAACGGGTTGCCGTCCAGTCCGGGGATGTCGAGGTCGCCGACACCGCTGTCGAGGCCCGCACCGGCCGAGTTCCTGCCGCCGCGGTGACCGATCCAGTCCAGCACGCCCTCTACCGCACCGGCTGAGGCCGAGGCCCACTCGTTGTCGTTCTGCTCGCGCCGGCCGGTGAGGATCAGGTCGGCCAGCGCCTCGGTGCTCCACTCGTGCAATGCGCCGATGCCGGCGAAGCCCACGATCGAGGTGACGAACTTCTGCCCGAAGATCCTGCCGAAGCCGCTGGACAGGATCGGGCCGAGCACGCCGCCCACCGCTCCGGCCAGGGCGGCGCCGCCGGTGCGCTTGCCGTCCCACTTGTCCCGGGTGCCGGTGATGAACAGTTGCGTGAACTGGATCGCCACGTCCAGGCCGACCTGCAGCACGATGCCGAAGAGGATGGACGTGATCAGCCGCCGGAAGAAGGTGGCCGACATGTAGCGCCCGAAGGTGATCAGGGAGGAGATCCAGCCCGACGCCCACGCCGACGTCGGTGGAAAGGACACCCAGGGCAGCAGCATGATGATCTGTACGGTCAGGATGAGCAACTGCCCGATGATCGACGCCTTGGTGTACTCGACGTTGGTGCCCGCGCCGTCGGCGAACCGCGACAGCTTGCCCGCCGCCTCTACCAGCTTCCGCAGGCTTCCGCTGTCGGCCAGCTCCGCCAACCGGCCGCGCACGGCCGTGGCGGCGTCGCCCTCCCAGTCGCCGCTCTGCAGCACCCGCGACAGTTCCGCGATCTCGGTCTCGATGGCGGCCATGTTCGTCTCGAAGGCAGCCCACGCGTCGGCCATCGCCCAGAGCTGGTCCTCGTCGGCCTGCGGCCAGGATTCACCGGTGACGACGAGGAAGAACCGGCTCACCCACTCCGGCACGTGCATGCCCATGGGTCACACCCGACCCGAAGACGCCGCGATCATGTGAGGCCGCGATCAAGTGTTGTCGTGCTCGACCGCGCCGAGGAATCTGCGGGTCGTCCGCACATGGTGGCCCATGTCCGTCAGGAGTTGGGCGAGGTTGCGCGTGCCTTCGAGCACCTCGTCGTGGCCGGGCCGGTACTGCTCGGCGAACTTGCGCGCGAACTCGTCGTCGCGGCCCCACGCGTTCGCGTTCGCGCCCAGTCCGCGCTCCAGGTCCTGCCGGTGGAGGTCGACCTGGCTGCCAGCCATGAGCAGGCGGTGCCCGATGCCGTCCACGGCGCCCGGGTCGACCTTCAACTGTCGGGCCATCGTCGTCCTCCTGCCGGCTCCGGGCTCACGTGCTCGGGACGAGCGCGTCGGGGCTGCCGAGGACGGTGCCCGATGCCGCGGCCAGGGCGATTCCGTCGGCCTGCCGGCTGAGGCCGGACAGCAGCGCCGCGACGCCGTCCGTGCCGGCCAGCACCGTGCCGCACGCTGGGGCATGAGCTTCGGCCGACCAGGTGGCCAGCTCGCCGGTACCGCCCCAGCAGCCGTCGGCCGCGTCGAGGCCCGACCGCAGCGCGGCGTGGGCGTCGCGCACCACCTGTGCCACCAGCAGCAGCCGGTGGGATACCGCGAAAGCGTCTTCGTCAGCACACGGCTGCACCTGCGTCATGCCCCGCACCCCCTGGATCGCCTGCAGCGGCCGGCACACCGTCCGGCGTCGCCGAGGCCGTTCACCTCTGGCGTCGTCGCCGCACGGGGCCGCTGCGAAGCCGAACGTAACCAGTTCGGCCGGTTCTCCTAAGGCCTAAAGGCACCCGGAGCGACGCGCCGGTCACACCACGGTGAACGTGGGCCTGGGAACTCATCGGGACCGCTGACGAGGCGATATGCACAAGGGCCCCCAGCGGTACGCCTGCCCGGTGCGGGAGCAGGCGTACCGCGACGATGCCCACGGGCAGGTGTTTCGACGGCAGGGGTTTGGCCGCCGTTCACCGGCATCCGCTGCCGATGACCGAGCCGAAGGTGGTCAGCGCCTGTCGATGTCCTGCGGCAGGAGCGTGACGAGGTCCTCGCGGGTGGGCTCGGCTATCTTGCTGATCCGTCCCGACTGGCGCACGATCATCGCGTCGAGCACCTGCCGGGCGAAGCGGCCGTTGCCGAACCCGTGCTCGCGCGGGACCGCGGTGAAGTGCTTGCGAAGCGCCGACCGCGCCTCCAGCGTCAGCTCGTACCCGGAGGCGGCCGAGTGCTGTTCCACGATGGTGACCAGCTGCTGCGGCGTGTAGTCGGCGAAGTGGACGGTGTGGGCGAACCGCGAGCCGAGCCCGGGATACGCCTTCAGGAACGCGGCCATCTCCTCGTCGTACCCGGCGGCGATCACGACCACGTCGTCGCGGTGGTCCTCCATGAGTTTGATCAGCATGTCGACGGCTTCCCGGCCGAAGTCGGCTCCGCCGGAACGTTCGGTCGGCGCGAGGGTGTACGCCTCGTCGATGAACAGCACCCCGCCCCGGGCCTGCTCGAACTTCTCCCTGGTGCGCTGTGCGGTCTGGCCGATGTACTCGGCGACCAGGTCGGCCCGGCTGACCTCGACCAGTTGCCCGCTGGCCAGCACGCCCAGCGCGGTCAGCACCTGCCCGTACAGGCGCGCGACGGTGGTCTTGCCGGTGCCGGGCCTGCCGGAGAAGACCAGGTGCCGGCCCAGCGCGGGCACCGGCAGCCCCGCCTCGGCCCGTTTGCGCGAGGTCGCCAGGAGGTTGACGGTGTCGTTGACCTCGCGCTTGACCTCCTCCAGGCCGACCAGGGCCGCTAGTTTGGCTCGCAGCTGCGCCAGGTCGGGGCGCTCGACGGCGCCGCCCAGGCGGATGCCGCCGGTCGGCGGCGGCCCGATGTCCTCCGGACGCAGCCGGGTCAGCTCCGGAGCGGAGACCACCTCGGCCCGCGACAGCCGCTGCGCCTGCCGCCCGATGGCGTCTTCGAACACCTTGCGCGCGGTGCGGCCGTTGCCGAAGTTGCCGTCGCGCGGGATGAGCGCGAACAGGTTCTTCAGCGCGTGACCGGTGCCGTAGTCGAGGGTGTAGCGGTGGCGCTTGCAGAAGTTCTCGACGATGGTGACCAGCTCGTCGTCGGAGTAGCTCTCGAACTCGATGGTCCGGGTGAAGCGCGAGGCCAGGCCGGGATTGGACGACAGGAACGAGCGCATCTGCGGTGAGTAGCCGGCCGCGACGACCACGATGTCCTCGCGGTGGTCCTCCATCAGCTTGACGAGGGTGTCGATGGCCTCCTGGCCGAACGAGGGCCCGGTGCCGCCGCCCTCGTCGGTCAACGCGTACGCCTCGTCGATGAACAGCAGGCCGCCCAGCGCCGACTCGAACTTCTCCGTGGTCTTGATGGCGGTGCCGCCGATGATCTGCGCGACGAGGTCGGCGCGGGCCACCTCGACCACGTGTCCCTTGCGCAGGGTGCCCAGCGCCTGCAGGATCTGCCCGTACAGCCGGGCGATGGTGGTCTTGCCGGTGCCGGGCGGACCGGCGAAGACCAGGTGGCGGCTCATCGGCGGCGGCGGCAGCCCCACCGCGGCGCGGCGGCCGGCCAGCAGCTGCAGGTCGACGAGCATGTTCACCTCCTGCTTCACCCCGGTCAGCCCGACCAGGCCGTCCAGCTCGGCCAGCAGGCCCTCCAGCGCGGGCGGCGGTGCGGCGCGGCGCGACTCTCCCGCCGGGACCGGGCGTTCGTCGGCGGTCTCGACCGGGTCGCCGGGGGCGAGCCGGTGGTCGGGGTGCCCGTTGTCGCGGCTGTCCAGATCGGCCACGGCCAGGTCCACGTCGCCGCTGCCCTGGTGCAGGCCGCTGCCGCCGTTGTGGTGCAGGGCGCAGCCCTTGATCGACGACGACCGGACCTGGCCGACCCGTACACCGTCGGCGGTGTTGCCCGAGACCTCGCAGCGGGTGATCCACACGGCGCCGTCGTCGTCGACCAGCACACCCGCGCCGCGGCTCGCCGAGATCGAGCACTCCTCCAGCACCAGCTCGCCACCGGCCGTGATCTGCACACCGTGCCCGGCGGACTCCTCAATCTGGCATTCGCGCAGCGTGCCGGCACCCCGCTCGCCGACGAGCACACCGGCCTCGCCGGAGCCGGTCAACCGGCTGCCGCGCAGCACGGGCGTGCCGCCGTCGGCGGTGTACAGCGCGGCGCCCAGCGAACCGGACACCGTGCAGTCCTCCAGCCGTCCGCGCCCGTCCGCCGAGACGGTGATGCCGTGGCCGCGGCTGCCGGTCACCGACAGCCGCTGCAGCAGCGGGTCGGCGCCGCCGACCACGGCCAGCCCCGCGCCGCAGTCGGCGATGGCCAGGTCCAGGTAGGTGCCGGTCGCGCCGCCGGTGACGACCATGCCGTGGGTCGCGGCGGAGGCGATCGACGTGCCGGTCACCCGGGGATCGGCACCGCCGTCCACGACGATGCCCGCACCCGCGGTGGCGGTGAACCGGCAGTCCTCCACCAGCGGCCGGGCCTGGCCGGTCACCAGCAGGCCCGCCTCCTGGGTGTCGGTCACGGCGCTGGCCCGCAGCACGGCCTCGCAGTCGCCCTCGACGGCGATCGCCGGCCCCGTCGCGCGGGACACGGTGCAGCGCTCGACCGTGAGCCGGGACTGCTCGGTGCCGCAGATGGCGTTGCCGCCGACGTCGGCCACGATGCTGTCGCGCATCACCAGCGACGCCGACGCCCGCACCACCACGGCCGAGGTGCGCACCTGGCTGAGCGTGGTCTCCTGGACCAGCACCGTGGCATGGTCGACGGCGATGATCCCGGCGCCGGCGGTGTTGCGGATGTGGCAGCGTGACACCGTCAGGTCGCCCGACGCCCTCGCGTAGATCGCCGCACCGGCCTGCGCCCGGATCTCGCACTCCTCCAGCAGCAGCCGCCCGGACGGGATGTCGATCGCGGACAGGTCGAGATCGGAGCAGGCCAGGGTCAGCCCGCTCAGGGTCGCCTCCTCGGCCTCCATCACGACGGCGCTGCCCGCCGGGGCCGCGATGACGACCGTGCCCGGCCCCTCCTCGCTGGTGATGGTGCAGGGCACGTGCAGGTTCAGCGACTCGGCATAGGTGCCGGGCAGGACGCTGACGATCCAGCCGGGCCGGACCGCCTGCAGCGCCGCGCTGATGGTGCGGTAGGAGTCCGGGGCGGTGGCGGAGACGGTGAGGACGCGGTGGTTCACCGGGGGACCTTTCCATACGGGGAGGACAAGCGCCCGAGTCGGGCCCAGGCCGGGTCTGCGGGCCCATGCCCGGACCGCCTGCGGTTCGTACAGTGCCGCCAGCCGACGCTTGCCGTCGGCAGCCCGAGCAGCAGCTTCGACAGGGAGTACGGATGCGACGCGTGACACGGCCGGGCTGGCTGGGCCTGGCGGCGGTGCTGGCCTTCGCCGTGACGCCGGTGCCGGCGGCCGCGGCGGCAGCTGACTGCGCCCCGCCGGCCCGCACCGTCGTCCCGGACCTGCCCTGGGCCCAGCAGTGGCTGCGCCCGCAGCGGATCTGGCCGCTGACCCAGGGCGCGGGCATCACCGTGGCGGTCCTGGACTCCGGCGTCGACGCGCAGGTGCGCCAGCTGCGCGGAAGGGTCGAACCCGGGCTGGACGTGCTCGCCGGTGGCCGCGCCGACGACGACTGCCTGGGCCACGGCACGTTCGTCGCGGGCATCGTGGCCGCGGGCAACGAGCCGGAGGTCGGCTTCGCCGGGCTCGCCCCACAGGCACGGATACTGCCGCTGCGGGTCGCCGCCGACGACGACCAGCCGCCGCCGGAAACGGCGCTGGCCACGGCGATCCGTACGGCCGCGCAGCGCGGCGCGCGAGTGATCGTGGTCGGCACGCCCATGGTGCGGGCCGGGACGCAGCTGCGCGCCGCGATCGAGGAGGCCCAGGCCCGGGACGCCCTGGTCGTCGCCGCCTCCTGGGGATCCACCGAGCGAGAGGTGCCGGTGGACCCGTGGGTCAGCGAGCGGATCCTGTCGGTCGGCGGCTTCGACCCCGACGGCGGCCTGGTGTCGGGCACCGCGGCCCCGGTCGACCTGATGGCGCCCGGTGCCGGGGTGCTCAGCCTCGGCCCCCGCGGCTCCGGGCACGTGGTCGCCGGCGGCAACGCCTACGCGGCGGCATACGTCGCCGGGGCCGCCGCGCTGGTGCGGGCACACCACCCGAAGCTGACCGCCGCGCAGGTCAAGCAGCGGCTGCTGGCGACCGGCGACCGGGTGCCCCGGCAGGTACCCGACCCGCAGCTCGGCTACGGAGCGCTCGACCTGTACGCCGCCGTCACCGCGGTGCTGCCCGCCGAGCGCGGCGCGGCCGTGCCGAGCGTGCCGGTCCCGCCCGCCGACATCGCCCGCCCACAGCCGGTCGACGACCGCGCCTTCCGCGTCGCGGTGGCCGTCGCCGCCGCGGCGGGCGGCCTGACCGTGCTGATGGCGGCCGTGGCGCTGGCCGTGCCGCGGATCCGCCGCAGGCGCGCCCGTACGCGCTGAGCCCATCCCGTCGACGTCTGCCATGGGTCAGTCCGACCCGGCCGGCTGCAGCGCGGTGTGGATCAGCGTCGGGGCGAGTCGCCGGCTGACCAGCTGCGCCCGGCCGGGCGGCAGCCGCAGCGGCTTGGCCTCGCCCAGGAACACGCCCTCGGACTTGTCGTAGGAGAACAGCAGGGCACTGGTGCCCAGGTCCCACAGCCGCCGCAGCGCCGGATCGGACATCATCGCCCGCGACGCTCCCGAGGTCGTGCGGGCCAGCACCAGGTGCAGACCGACCTCGGAGCCCTGGGGCAGCGCCTCCAGCAGCGGCTCCAGCGGGCTGCTGTAGCCGCCGGCGAGCAGGTCGTAGTCGTCGATCAGCACGAACAGGTGCGGGCCGGCCCACCAGTCCCGGCGGGCCAGCCGGTCCGGCGTGATGTCGGGTCCGGGCAGGCGCGGGGTGACCGCCTCCACGGCCTGCTTGACCAGATCGGTCAGCGCCGCGGTGGAGACCGCGTAGCCGACCTGGATGTCGGGCGGCACCGCGTCGTAGAGGTGGCGGCGGGTGTCGGCCAGCAGGATGCGCGCCTGGTCCGCCGAGTTGTTGCGCACGATGCTACGGGCGATCAGCCGCAGCAGGTTCGTCTTGCCCGACTCGGACTCCCCGAAGATCATCAGGTGGGGCTGCTGGTCGAAGTCGTGCCAGACCGTGTCGAGCTGCGCCTCGTCCAGCCCCAGCGCCACCCGCCGGGGTGCGTCGGGTGCGGGCAGCTCGGCGGCCGGCAGCAGCGTCGGCAGCAGGCGCACCTTCGGCGCCCGCGGACCCGGCCAGGCCCGCGCACTGTGCTCGGCCAGCTCGCGGGCGGTCTCGTTCAGGTCGCCCGTACGCGCCATCCCGTCGATGCGGGGCAGCGCCGCCAGGAAGTGCAGGGCGTCGCGCGTCAGGCCGCGGCCGGGGATGGCCGGCACGTTGGCCGCCTGGCGCATCCCGATCTCGGAGTCGACCGGGTCGCCCAGGTGCAGCTCGAACCGGGTGCCGAGCAGGTCCCGCAGCCACGGCCGGATCTCCGACCAGCGCGAGGCGGTGACGATCAGGTGGATGCCGTAGTTGAGCCCCCGCGTGGCCAGGTCCGAGAACGACGCCTCCAGCGTGTCGAAGTCCTGGTGCAGCGTCGACCAGCCGTCCACGACCAGGAACACGTCGCCGTAGCCGTCGTCGGCCCCCACCGGCAGCGTGCCCTGCTCACGGCGCTGCCGGTACTCGGTGATGCTGTCCAGGCCCAGGGCGGAGAAACGCTGCTCGCGGCGCAGCAGCAGGTCGGTGACCTCGGCGATGGTGCGGGTGACCCGCTCCCGGTCCAGCCGGCCGACGACACCGCCGACGTGCGGCAGCCCGGCCAGTCCGGCCAGGCTGCCACCACCGAAGTCGAGGCAGTAGAACTGCACCTCGGCCGGCGTGTGGGTGAGGGCCAACCCGGTGATCAGCGTCCGGATCAGGGTGCTCTTGCCGCTCTGCGGCGCGCCGCCCACACCGACATGGCCACCGGCCCCGGTCAGGTCGGCGATGAGCAGGTCCCGGCGCTGCTCCGACGGCCGGTCGACGACACCGACCGGCACCCGCAGCCGGCCCGCGGCACCGCGCTGCTGCTCGTCGAGGCCCTGCTCCGGGACGACACCCAGGCCCCGCTCCGCGGTGATCCGTACCGGGGGAAGCAGCTGGTCCAGCGTCGGCGGCTCCTGCAGCGGCGGCAGCCACACCTGGTGCGCCTGCGGGCCGTGCCCGAGCAGCCGACCCGCGATCACGTCGAGCAGACGCGGCCCGCTCGCCTGCGCGTCCTCGCCGTCGGCGGCCTCGACCGGGGCCGCCGGTGCGGCGGCGTGCTCCGGCATCGGCACATGCCCGACCACGTACCTGGTCAGATCCAGCCGGGCCCGTTCCTGGCGCTGCTGCCGCTCGGCCCGCTTCAGCGGCGCCGACACGTACGCGGCCTTGAACCGGACCAGGGTGTTGGTGTCGATGCGCAGGTAGCCGTTGCCCGGCGCGGTCGGCAGGGTGTACGCGTCGGGCACCCCGATCACGCTGCGGCTCTCCCCGGCCGAGAACGTGCGCAGGCCGATGCGGTAGGACAGGTGCGACTCCAGCTGGTGAATGCGGCCCTCGTCCAGGCGCTGCGAGGCGAGCAGCAGGTGCACGCCGAGGCTGCGGCCCAGCCGCCCGATCATGACGAAGGTGTCCAGGAACTCGCGTTTGGTCGCCAGCAGCTCGCTGAACTCGTCCACCACCACCAGCAGCGTGGGCAGCGGCGCCAGCGGCGCTCCGCCCGCGCGGGCCTTCTCGTAGTCGCGCAGTGAACTGTGCCCGGCCTGGCGCAGCAGCTCCTGGCGCCGCACCAGCTCGCCCTGCAGCGCCTCCTGCATCCGGTCGACCAGCGGCAGCTCGTCGGCCAGGTTGGTGATCAGCGCCGAGGTGTGCGGCAGCGTCTCCAGCCCCAGGAACGTGGCCCCGCCCTTGAAGTCGACCAGGATCACGTTGAGCACCTCGGAACTGTGCGTCACCGCCAGCGCCAGCACGAGGGTGCGCAGCAGCTCGCTCTTGCCCGAACCGGTGGCCCCGATGATCATTCCGTGCGGGCCCATGCCGCCCTGCGCGGCCTCCTTGAGGTCCAGCTCCACCGGGGTCCCGTTGGCGGAGATCCCGATCGGCACCCGCATGTGGTCCCAGCGCGAGCGGCCGGTGCGCGCCGCCGCCGGGTCGAACGTCTCGGCGTCGCCGAGCCCCAGCAGCACGGTCAGGTCCAGGTCGACGGTCAGCGAGTCGACCGTCTCCGCCGAGGAGCCCAGCCGGTACGGCGACAGCCTGCGGCTCAGCACCCGGGCGTGGTCCGGGCCCAGGCGGTCCGGGGTGCTCAGCGCGGTCGCGCTGTCGCGGCCCTGCGGGTCGGCGCCGATCATCTCGATCACGTCGGGCCGCACCAGCAGCCGCAGCGTGACCGGATCGACCGCCCAGCGCAGCGAGTCGCCGAGGTCGATCATCGTGCAGTTGCGCACGCTGCTCATCGCGAACCGCGACGTCGGCGGGATCGGCACCCCGTCGACGACGATCACCGTGTACGGCTCCTCCCGGCTCGGCAGCGCCGGGTCGTCGAACCGCGGCCGGTCGGCGAAGGTCGGCCCGAGCAGCCGCTCCAGGTCGGCGAACGACTCCGCCACCTGCCGCGCCGCGCCCGCACCGTCGCTCTGCCCGGGGTGCTGCGCGTGCGGCAGCCACTTCACCCAGTCCCAGCGCCCGTGGCGCTCGGCCGGCGCGCACACCACGATGCGCAGATCGTCGGGGCTGTGGAAGGTCACCAGCTGACCCAGCATCGCCCGCACCAGGTCCAGCCCGGGTTCACCGGACGGCGGCCGCGGCGCCGCGGGCCGCTCCTCCTGCGGCGCCGCGGGCTCGTCGGTGGACTGCACCAGCACTCGCGCGAAACCACGCAACTGCACGGCGATCGGCGTGCCGGGCACGGTCCAGTGCGCCTGCAGGAACCGGCGCAGCGCCCGCGCCGACAGCGGCTCCAGATCCTCCACCGGCTTGGTCTGCGGCGGGGTCAGCGTCACGGTCAGCCGCTGGCTGCCCAACCCGAGCCGGATCTCGGCGAAGTCGCCACCGGTCGGACGGCGCTCCCACA
Source organism: Catellatospora paridis (assembly GCF_009720365.1). GTDB lineage: Bacteria > Actinomycetota > Actinomycetes > Mycobacteriales > Micromonosporaceae > Catellatospora > Catellatospora paridis. Next base: position 45,627 of record NZ_ML769312.1, read on the forward strand.
TCCGCCGGTTGCCCGCCAGCGACCACAGCACCTCGGGATCCGGATGGTTCCAGAACAGCGCCGCCGCCTGCTTCTCCGACAGCTGCCGCACCTGCCGGCGCATCTGCCCCAGGTAACGCAGGTAGTCACGGCGCTCGCCGCGCAGCCGCTGCTTGCGCTCGCCGCCCCCGCGACCCAGCTGGCTGACCAGCATGCCCAGACCCGACACACCCATCAGGCCGCCGGCCACATAGGTCAGCGACGACGAGCCCGGCTGAATGAAGATCAGCGCCATCGCGCCGGTGCCCAGCGCCATCGGCAGGTACGTCAGCATCGACGACATGTCGACGCCGCTCAGCTCCGGCAGCGTGGGCGGCTCCTGCAGGATCATCTCGCCCCGGGGGAGTGGGGGGCCCGGCTGGCGCACGGGCCGGCGGAAGATCACCGTGGTCATGGGACTCTCCCAGGGGGCGGGCGGCAGAACGCGTTCATTCTGCGTGCCGCGGCGGCAGGCGGCTTGGGTCCGCAGGCCCATGTTCGGCCCGGTGGCCGCCGCTAACCTGCTCTCGTCGCCACGCCGTGGCAGGGGAGAGTGAATGTGAACGTCAGCACCTCCGCAGAGCGTTGCCGGCTCACGATCATCGGGCCCCACGGCAGCATCGACCTGGCCGTGCCCGCCACGCTGACGCTCGCGGACGTGACCCCGGCCATCGTGGACCTGCTCGGCGAGGAGACCGCCCGGGAGATGGCCGGCCGGGGCGCCGTACTGCAGAAACTCGGCGGCAATCCCCTCGACGAGGAGCAGACCGCGGCCGCCCTCGGGCTGCGCGACGGCGACGTCGTCTACCTCAACGCCCGCGACAACCCCACCCCGACCTACGCCCACGACGACCTCATCGAAGGCGTGGCCGCGGGCGTCCGACAGCGCCCCGGCCGGTGGACCACCGAACGCGCCCGGACCACCCTGCGCGTGGCGGCCGCCGCCGCCCTGGCCGCGGGACTGGCCGCGCCGCTGTCACCGGGGGCCGGCTGGGCGCACGCGCTCGCCGCCGCAGGCATGTCCGCCGTACTGCTGCTGGCCGCCGCCCTGGCCGCCCGCGCGCTGGCCGACCGGCCCGCCGCGCTCGTGCTGGGCGGCAGCGCCGTCCTCTACGCCGCGGCGGCAGGCCTGCTGGCACCCGCCCTGACCGGCGCCGCAACGGCGGCCGGGCAAGCGCCACCCCAGTTCGCCGCCCGCCTGGCCGCCGCCGTCGCCATGGCCGCCGCGGTGAGCGTCGCCGTCGCCGTGGCCGTCGGCGACCTGCGCCCCATGGTGTTCGTCGTGGTGGCCACCAGCGCGGCGGTGACCGCAGGCGCGCTGCTGGCCGCCAGCGGCCTGCTGACGCCCGTGGCCGCCGCGGCCGTGGTCACCGTGCTCGCGCTGCTGATCAGCCCGCAGCTGCCCTCGCTGGCCTTCCGGCTGGGCGGGCTGCGGCTGCCCGACCTGCCCACCACCCCCGACGACATCACCCGCGACGTGGAACCGGTGCCCGACGCGACCCTGCACGAGCGCACGGTCGTCGTCGACCGCTACGTGACCGCCGGGCACATCGCCATCGCGCTGGTCGCCGCCGCCGGGCTGTGGCTGCTCGCCGACCGGGCCGGCTGGTCGCCGCCGACCCTGGCCGGGGCGGTGTGCGTGCTGCTCCTGCTGCGCACCCGCATCCTCACCGGGGCCTGGGCCCGCTGGGCGCTGACCGCCGCCGCCGGATGGGGCCTGCTGCTGCTGGCCCTGCGGCTGACCGGGCCGGCGTTCCAGCTGTACGGCCTGCCCGCGACCGCGCTCGTGCTCGGACTCGGCCTGCTGGCCGCCGTGCGCACCCCGGAGAGCCGCCGGCCGCGACCGTACTGGGGACGAGCCGCCGAGCTGTTCGAGACCACCCTCGCCGTCGCGCTGATCCCGCTGCTGCTGGCGGTGCTCGGGGTGTACGGCTACGTCCGGGGCCTGGCCGGCTGACCGTGCAGACCAAACGCGACCAGCTCCAGGCCCACAACTTCGTCGTCGGGCGGCTGCGCTCGGCCCTGCTGACCGGCGAGCCCGACGCGCTGGAGACCCCGACCCGCCGGTTCAGCGTCGGGGCGTTCGCCGGGCTGATCATCGGCGCGCTCATCGTGGCCGGCTGCGGGGCGTACGGCTTCTTCTTCCCCGGCGGCAGCACCTCCTGGCGCGAACCCGGCACCATCGTCGTCGAGAAGGAGACCGGCACCGCCTACGTCTACGACAGCACCGCCGGCGTGCTGCGCCCCGTCCGCAACCGCGCCTCCGCACTGCTGCTGACCGGACCGGACTCCGTCGTGCGCTCGGTGTCGGTCAAGTCGCTGGAAGGCGTGCCGCACGGCCTGCCCGTGGGCATCACCGGAGCACCCGACTCACTGCCCGCCACCGCCCGGCTCAGCCGCGACCCGTGGCTGGTCTGCGCCACCAGCGCGCCCGAGGTCACCGGCCAGTCCCGGCCGACGGTGCTGCTGGCCATCGGCGCCCCCGCCGACGTCGCCGCCACCCCGGTCGATCGCGCGATGCTGGTCGCGATCCCCGACGGCACCCGCTATCTCATCTGGGGAAACCGCCGCATGCGGGTGGCCGACCCGGCCGCCTCGGTCGCCCTGGCACTCGACGGTGTGCGACCGACACCGGTGGCCGACACCTGGCTCAACGGTTTCCCCGCCGGGCCGGACCTGGCCCCGCCACCCGTCGCCGACGTCGGCGCGGCAGGACCGCCCGTGGACGGCAAGCCCACCCGGATCGGGCAGGTGCTGCGCGTGTCCGGCGCCGACGACGACAGCGCCGGCTTCCGGCTGGTGCTCGCCGACGGCCTGGCCTCACTGACCCCGACGATGGCCGAACTGATCCTCGCCGACCCGCGCAGCCGCGCCGCCTACGACGGCAGCCCCCGGGCGGTGCCGGTCAGCTCCGCAGGCGTGGTGTCGGCCCCGGTCGCCGCCCGGCCGATCGGCGACGGCGGCCTGCCGGCCCGGCCCCCGCTGCTGCTGGACCCCAACGAACTGGGCGACCAGGTGCCGTGCGCGCGGGCCACCTTCGGCGCCGACGCGAGCCTGGCCCTGGTGACCGCGCGGGTCGGGCACCTGCGGGCCGCCACGCCGCCGCCGGGTGCGGTGGACCAGCGCTCGGCGACCCTGGTCGCGGTCGCCGCCGGAGCGGGGGTGCTGGTGCGGCCGGAGACCGCGCCGGGCCGTCCGGGCAGCGCCCGCTGGCTGATCACCGACGTCGGCGTGCGCTACCCGCTGTCCGATGCGGCGGTCCCGGCGCTCGGCTACGGGGGCGTCGTCGCGGTGGACGTGCCCGCGACGCTGCTGGCACTGGTGCCGTCGGGGCCGGTGCTCGACCCCGTGGCGGCTGCGGCCGGCTAGCGCACGACGCGTCGGGCCAGGTACTGGGCCCGGGGACCTATCCCCGGATTGGGTCTGTGAGAGCGGTTACCACGCCGTTACGGTCAGCGCGATCGGTCGCTGTCGAACCTGGAAGGTGAGTGGACATGGCCAACACCCTTGACATCCCCGTCGCGGAGCTGCGCGCCGCACTGCAGCAGTTCCGCGAGCTCGAGCAGGAGGCCGAGCAGGTGCGCAACGCGGTCGACGGCGGCGTGCGCGGCATCGGCAACAGCTGGTACGGCCAGGCCCGCACCGCGTACAACGCCGAGATCGACAACTGGCTGGCCGACTACCAGCGGATGGTCGCCCAGCCCATGACGCAGCTGACCAACTGGTTCCAGCAGATGATCGTGATCATGGAGGACGTCGAGGCGCAGAACAGCTGACGCCGCCGTCCGACCCGACACCACCGTCCCAAGGAGACAATCATGGCTTTCGGCATCACCTACGAGGCCGTACTGCAAGCGGCCGACCGGCTTCGCGCCGAGAACACCCGCCTCAACGGCATCGTCGACCGCATGGAGTCGACGGCCCGCAACAACTTCGCCAACTGGAGCGCGCAGAGCGAGGGCACCTACGTCAGTGTCGCGGCGACCTGGAAGAGCCAGGCCACCGTCATGCACAGCGACATGGAGGCCAGCATCAAGCGCCTGCTGCAGAAGGTCGAGAGCTACCAGGACGCCGACAACCGGGCCTCGAAGATCTGACACGGCCCGCGACGGGAGGGATCAGGCCATGGGCAAAGAGCTGAAGGTCGACCCGGCGGCCATGAACGCCGCCGCGGCGGCGTTCCGGGGCCTGCCGGCGACCCTGGACGGCCCCCAGCGCGACTTCTACCCGGTCGTGCTGTCCATCGGCGACTTCGAGCCGGGCAAGAACCTCAAGACCGTCATCGAGACGGGCGCCAAGGACTGGGAGACGGTGCTCGCCACGCTGAGCAACGTGTTCGTCGACTGCGACGGCGTCCTGGTCAGCGCGGCCACGCTGCTCAAGGACTCCGACGAGAGCAACGACCCGTTCGTGCTCGACGACATCAACTCGATCGTGAGTTAGGCGCCGACCATGCCGGAGTGGAGCGACTGGGATTGGCGCAAGGTCCAGGCCCTGCTGGTCGGTGACGTCAGCCGCGACGGCTACACGCACGTCAACGACAAGGGTGCGACCAATCCGCAGCACCTCTTCGACATGGGACAGAAGGTCGTCAACGCGGGCCTGGCGCTGAACTCCGTGTACATGTCCGTCATGCAGCAGCGCAAGAAGCTGATCGCCGACGGCGCCTGGACCGGCGACGCCTCGCGCGCGTTCGACGCGATCATCGGCAGCATCCGCCGCATGATCACCCAGAACCAGCGGCTGATCAACGGCGGCGAGAACTGGATCCAGGAACTCAACCGGGCCGGCATCGGCCTGAACAAGGCGATCAACGACATGATCGCGCTCAACCACGAGAGCGCCCAGCGCACCCACGACCGCTACAACGAGCTGTACGAGCGCTGGCGGCAGACGGCCACCTGGATCGTCACGCCGCCCAGTTACATCGGGCACTGGTCGATACCCGAACCGCATCGGCCGTGGTTTGTCAACAGCGCGGGCGACACGATCTACACGCCGTCGTCCTATCCCGACATCGACCAGGACATCAGCCGCAAGGCCCGCGAACTGCTCGACACGCTGGCCAACGTCTACCACGACGTCGAGGTCGGCCTCGGGCAGCTCAAGCCGATCACCGCACTGCCCGCGCCGATCCCGCCGACCGACGACCCGCCACCGCCCCCCGGCGGGGGAGGCCCACCGCCGCCCGGCGGCGGTGCGCCTCCCCCGGGAGGGGACGGTCCACCACCACCGACGACCGGGGGCGGCCCGCCCCCACCGGGCGGCGGCGCGCCCCCACCCGGCGGAGGCGGATCGCCGCCGCCGCTGGGCGGAGGTTCACCGCCACCGCTCGGGGGAGGTTCGCCGCCACCGCTCGGGGGAGGTTCGGCGCCGCCGCTGGGCGGAGGTTCACCGCCACCGCTCGGCGGAGGCTCGCCACCACCGCTCGGGGGAGGTTCGCCACCACCGATCGGCGGAGGCTCGCCACCGCCACTGGGCGGCGGTCCGGGTTCCGGTCCCGGCGGTCCCGTCGTGCGTCCGCCGATCCTGCCCGGTGCTCCGCCACTGGGTTCCGGTCCCGGCAAGCCGGGTTCGGGTGGAGTCCGACCGCCCGGCCTGCCGGGCTCCGGTCCGGGTTCCGGCGCAGGCCCCGGCGGCGCTCCGCCCGGTTCGTCCGCACCACCGGTCCGGTCGGCGTTCCCCCACGCCGGCACCGCCCCACCCGGCACGGCCGGTGCAGCCGGAGTCGGCGGAGCGGGTGGGCTGAGCCGCGGTGGCCTGGTCACCGACGGCCTGCACGCGCCGGTCGGCTCCCGGTCGGGCAGCGGTGCGCCGTTCATGCCCCCGATGGGCGGCATGGGCGCAGGCGCCGGCAAGGACGACAAGAAGGAACGCGAACGCACCACGTGGCTGCAGGAGGACCGCGACATCTGGAACGTCGCCGGCGACGTTGCGCCCGGAGTCATCCGCGGCGGCGACCCGGCCCAGACCGAAGACGGCACGCAGGGCACCGGCACCACCGACGTCCCGCTGTACACGCCCACCCGACCACGCCCCGGCCAGAGCACCACCGGGGGTACCCAGCAACACGGACGATGATCCGGCGAGGAGACGACTATGGACCAGGACCGCACCCTTGAGCAGATCGCGGCCGACTACGCCCGGCACCGCGCCGCGGCAGTCGAGTCGACGCAACGGGTCGCCGAGGTCTCGGCCACCGTCACCTCCCCGCAAGGGCTGGTCACGGCGACGGTCGGCGGTCAGGGCGAGCTGCGCTCGCTGACGTTCAACTCGCAGGACTACCGCAAGATGGCGCCCGCCGAACTGTCCCGGATCCTCGTGGAGACCGTCGGCCGCGCCCGCGAGAGCGCCCTGCAGCAGATGGTGGGCGCCCTGCCGGGCACCGGGATCGCCGGGATGAGCGTGCGCGACATGATGGCCGGCCGCATCGACTGGGACCGGGTGCTGCCCGAGCAGCTCGACATCTCGGGATTCAACCTGCCGGGCCGTACGGCCTGACCTGCCACAGGAGAGGACGGCCGCAATGGCGCGGCAGCTGAAGGTCGACGGCGGGGTGATCAGCGGCGTGTCGGCACGCCTGGTCGCCGTCGGTGACGAGGTCGCCGGCGCCCGGGAGAAGCTGGTGAGCGGCATGAACGCGCTCGGTCAGCCCTGGGGCCGCGACGACGAGTTCGCCCGCAAGTTCGTGGCCGAGTACGGCACGGGCCGCGACGAGGTCGTCGAGGGGTCGGCGAACCTCGCGACCCTGCTCAAGAACATGGGCGAGCACATCCGCCGGTCCGGCCGCTCGTTCGGCTCGGTCGAGGACAGCTGACGATGCCCGCCGTACGACCGTGCCGCGGGGTGTGAGCCGTGGGTATGCACGTGCCCGACTGGGTGGGCAAGTTCTTCCTCGTGGTGACCGGCGAGTCGTGGCCGCAGGCCGACGAGGACCAGCTCTGGGCGCTGGCGAAGGTCTGGCTCGCGTTCGAGGCCACGATGGTCACGGCCGAGGCGGAGATCGTCGACATCCGCGCCGCGGTGGCGGGGGCGGGCTGGCAGGGTGACGCGGCGTCGGCCATGCGCGACAAGCTCACCGAGCTGGTCGACGGCGGCGCCCTGCACACCCTGGTGGAGGCGGCCGGCAAGCTGGGACGCTTCGCCGACGGGGCGGGCACCAACGTCGAGTACACCAAGGCGTCCATCCTGGGCCAGCTGGCCATCCTCACGGCGCAGATCGTCATGCTGCTGCCGTGGGTGTCGTTCCCGCCGACGTCGGCGTGGGCGTCGGGGTGGATCTCGGCGCTGATCACGTTCGGGCGGTACATGTCCCAGACGTTCCTCCGCCGTCTGATCATGTCGGTCGTGTTCGGGATCGTGCTGCAGGTCGGCCTCGACGTGGCGATCCAGTTCACGCAGCTGTTCATCACGCACACGCGTACCCAGTGGGACACCAAGCGCACCAGCGGCGCGGCGCTGGCCGGGGCGATCGGCGGGGTGCTCGGGCCGATCCTGTTCGCCGGCTTCGGGAAGATCTTCGGGCAGAAGTTCGTCACCTCCATCGTCGGGTTCGCGGGCATCGGCGCGCTGCACGAGTGGAGCACCGAGCAGATCGCGGACCTGATCCTGACCGGACGCCGCGAGCAGAAGGAGAACGAGTGGGCGTCGGCGTCGGCCGGCGCGGTCGAAGGCGTGCTGGACTGGATCGGGCACCGGACCAAGGGCGGCGGCACGATGGTCGGCCTGGACGGCGACGTCGGCAACATCGACATCCCGGGGCTGGACGGCAACCCCATCGAGTTCGACGGCGGCCCGCACGGGTTCGACGGCCCGGCCGTCGTCGACGGCGACTTCACGTTCAAGGGCATCTTCCCCGATCCGAAGACGTTCATCGGCACCATCACCTTCGACGGCACCCTGACCCCGCCCGGCGGGCAGCCGCGCACGGGCACGTTCACCGGCACCGGCGGGTTCCAGGGCACCTTCGACGGGCTGTTCGACAAGGCCACGATCGGCGTACGCGACCAGGTCATCGTCGGCGAGGTGCAGGGCAGCGGCCGCTTCGACGGCGACTTCCACCTGTCCGGCACGTTCACCCCCGCACCGGGCAGCACGACCGGCCAGCCCGGGGGCGAGTCCGGCACGTCGACGCAGACCCGCCCCACCACGACCACGACCACCAGCACGCCGTCACCGCAGCGGCCCGGCTCCGTCCCGGCCGGCGGCCCCGTCGCGGCGCAGGTGCGGACGGTCACCGGCCCGACGGTCCTGCCGCCGCCCGGCGGCCCGAACCCGTCCACCCCGCCTGCGGATACCACGCCTGAGACGGTCACCAGTGCGGCCGCGCCGCCGGTGGTCGCCTGGCAGGACCACGCGGTGGTGGACCTGGTCGCGCCACCGTCACCGGACACCACCGGCAGCTACTCGACCACCACCTTCGAGGCTGGGTCGCTGTTCGGTGACACCGACAGCAGCACCGACGGCGACAGCGTGCGGACCGAGCTGACCAGCGTGGACGGCGACAAGTTCGACACCGGGGCGAAGTTCGACGCCGGTGTGAAGTTCGACGCGACCAGCGACCTGTTCATGCCGACCACGAAGGACGAACTGCGCGCGCTGCTGGGGCTGCCGCCCGACCCGATGTCGCCGTACAGCCAGCTGCTGCACCCGGCCGTGACCACGCAGAATCCGTTCGTCTTCATGATGACCGCGCCCAGCGGTCCCGGCGGGCCGCCGAGCGGGCCGCCCGGTGGCCGCCAACCGAGCCGCGAAGACTCGCCGCAGTCCGACCCCGACGAGGACGCGGACGGTCCGGTGCGGGTCGACCCCGAGGTCACCATCGGCAAACTCAAACCCGCGGACGCCGCACTGGTGATCAGGCGGGCCGAGGACCTGGTCCAGCAGTACCTGCCCGCGCCGGCCCCGCTGGACGCCCACCGCCCCGCGGTCGCCGCGGTCGCGCAGGCGCTGCACCAGAACCAGCCCGCGCGGGCCGCGGAACTGGCCGTGGAGGTGGCCACCGCGCTGAGCACGAACCCGGCGACGACGCCGACGACCGCCACCTCCGGCAGCCGGACCGACGGCTCGGCACGCCTGGGCGAGCAGGGTTACCCCGAGACGGGTTGGCAGCTGGTAGGGGACGTCTTCACCCACACCGGCGACGGCGTCGTCCTCGCCCTCGACGGGCAGCTTTCGCCGCTCGACCCGGACGCGCGGGGGCTGCGCGGCGACACTGCCATCCTCACCCGCGTCACCGAGGACGGGCTGGTCTTCCTCACCGACGACGCCACCCACCAGGTGCCCACCCCGTGGCACGAGCCGGAGCCGTACCGGCTCGACCGCGGGCCGCAGGGCGTCGACCTGGACGCGATCGATCTGCCGTCAACGCACCTGCTGCGCCCGGTCCCGGCGGGCATCGCGCTCTACCGGGCCGACGAGACCCGGGCGGCGCGGATGGACGCCGAATTCGCTCCCGCGGCCCCGAACCGCACTACCCTCGTCGTCGGGCCGGGCGTCACGCGCGACGCGGTGGCCCGGACCCTCGCCGCGCTGCCGGCCACGCTCACCGACCGGATGATCGTCCGCTACACCACCGGTGCGGGAATGACCACCGACCAGGCGGTACGGCTGGCCACGACCGTGCTCGGCGGCCGCCGCGGACCGCTGGTGCTGCCGGCGTCGATGCTGCCCGGCCGCCGCGACGCCACCGACCGCGTCGTGCCGCTCGACGCCCGCCGGCGCCCCACGTTCGCGGAGTTCGCCACCGAGTTCCTCGTCTACCCGGCGGACCGGCCGCCGCCCGCGCAGCGCCCGCCGCAGGGCCTGCGGACCGGAGACCGGGTGTGGCGGTACCCGCTGGCCGACGGCTGGGTGGCCGAGCAGACCACCGACGGCGTATGGGTGCGCCCCGAGCAGCTGCCGCCCGGCATCACCATGCCGCGCCTGCCGTCCGAACGGGCACCCGGCGGGGTGCCGCAGCTAACCGTCGGCCTGCCCGGCACGACCGTGCCCGACGTGGTGCGCGAGCGGGTCACCGCGCTGCTGGCGGCACTGCCGCCCGCGGCCCGCCCGGACGTGCTCGCGCACGGGATGCCCGGCTGGCAGCTGTGGCTGACCGACACCGCGGTCCAGCCCGCCGGCCCCGGCCGCGCGGTGCGGGTGCCCGCCGGGGTGTTCCTGACCGGCGATCCGGCCGTGCCCGCGGACGTACAGCGGCAACTGGCCGGGCTGCCCCGAGCCGGGAACGTGCTGCGGCTGATTCCCGACCCGGGCTTCGCCGACCCCGACACCCTCACCGCGTACGTTCAGGGCCTGCCCCCGCAGGTGCGCCAGCGCGTTGTGCTCGACCTGCGGGTGGCTCAGCCCGACCACACGTTCGCCGACGCCCAGGCGCTGGCCGCGGCCGTGGGCGTGCCCGTGCGGGTGGACGCCGCGCTGCTGGGCGGCACCCGACCCGACCCGTCCACCACCGTGCCGGTGGGGCCGGACGGGCGGCTCGCCTTCGCGCCGTACGCGGCGTTCTTCGACGTGCGCGGGCCGGGCGCGCCGAGGCCGGTCCGGACCGCTCCCGGGAATCTGCCGCGCGCGAGCGATCCGGACACGTACGCCCTCGCCGACGGCTGGGTGCTGCAGGTGCTGCCCGGCGGCCTGTGGGCCCGCCCCGCCGACCTCACCGGCGCGCCCACCACCGACGTCACCACCCGCTACGCCGCGCCCGGCGGGGTACGCCTCGCCGTCGGTGTGCCCGGGGTGCCCGTCCCGCAAGCCGTCACCGACCAGCTGGCGACCATCACCGGGCAGCTGCCACGCGACCAGCGGGCCCGGCTCACCGTCGAACTGCTCGACCAGGACCAGAGCCACACCCACACCGGGCTCGGGGTCACCCCGCCCGCGCGGACACCCTCGCCCGTGCCCTCGACCACGTCTTCCACGACGACCGCCGCGTCCCGCTCCGCGGCCCTGCCGCCGCCACCGGTGACGCGCCCGCCGCGCACGGAACCCGGACGGCAGGTCTTCCAGTACGACACCGCCACCGGACGCCTGCACCTGGTCACCCTCGCCGCCCGCAGCGCGCCCGCCTTCCCCGGAACCGGGCACCGCCTCGGCGGCGCTCCGGTCACGACCACCGGACAGGACCTCGCCGGCGCCGCCCTGGCGGCACCGGGCACCACGGGGTCCGCCGCCGCGACAACGCCGCAGGACACCGAGTCGCGCCCGCCCGACCGCTTCACCCACTTCGAGCTCGACCCGGTCACCCTGGAGCTCACACCGGTGCGCCTCGACCCGGTCGAGGTCGTGCACGCGACGCGGCCCGCCTCGGGTCCGGACACCGGCCGGGCCTCCGTCGGCGAACGGGTGCTCGTCCACGACGGGGCGACCGGCCGCTGGACCGTGATCAGCGTCGACCGGGACTCCGGGCTGCCGCTGCCCGAGACGGACGGCGGTCCGGGCCGCCAGCTGCTGCGCCGTGATCCCCACGGCGGCGTCGCCCTGGTGACGTTCACCCACGCGCCGGAGTTCAGCGCCGAACCGGACGGCAACACCTACCGCCGGGTCGGCGAGGACGGCTCCGCCTGGCACGAGGGCAGCCCGGTCGGCGACATCAGGGTGCATCCGCTCGGCGGTGACGGCATCCGTACGGCGGTGCTCGCCCGCGACCCCGACACCGGCCTCTACCAGGTCGTCCCCGCCAAGAGCCCCGACCCGTCCGCCGCCATGCCGGCCTTCACCGTCAAAGCCCCCGGCGCGGCGCCGCAACCCGTGGTGACCCGCCCGGACCCGCAACCGCCGGTGTCCTACTTCCGTTTCGACCCCGGCCACCCGGCCGACGCCGACCCCGACACGACCGGCACCGGGCCGTCCCTGTCGGCGCTGCCGGTGCGCGGCGACCACCTGGACGTCGTGGAGGTGGACCTCGGCGACGGCAACGTGCGGGTTGCCACGTTCGCGCCCGTCACCGAACGCGAGGAGCAGCTCGCCCTCACCGAGGACGGGACGCACCTGACCACCCCGCAGCGCATCGACCTCGACGCACTCACCCACGACCCGGAGACCGGGCAGCTCATCATGCGCGAGACGCTGACCGACGGCGGCTCAGGTGGGCCATCCGGCGGCCGACCCAGCGGTGGCCGCCCCGGGGGCGCCCGGCCCGGCGGCGCGAACCAGACCGCCGCCCGGCCGAACGACGGCTCGCGGACCCAGGTGCAGCGCGACACCGTCCTGACCCGCGAGCAGCATCCGCCGCCGGTGACGCTGCCGCGCGACTACACCCGCCAGCGCAAGGACGACGCGGCACTCGACGACCTCGGCCCGCTGACCCCGGGCGAGCAGCGGATCGCCGGGGACACCCGGACACCGGTGTCTCAGCGTGTCAACATGATCCGCAACCAGCGGGTCTGGGCCCGCACCGAGGCCCGGGAGCTGGTCCAGCTCCGGCAGCAGGCGCGCCTGCGGCCCGGCTCGGTGCTCAGCAGGGCCGAACGGCAGGCCGCCGTGGACGGCGCGCTGACCGCGACGCTGACCGCCCCGCCCGCCGCGAATCTGACGGTGCGTGAGCAGGTCGAGCTGGCCCTCACCGAGACCTTCGCGGCGGGTGTGCAGGGCCGGCTCACCGCCACCGGTACCCAGGCCGCAGTGAACGCGGCGCTGCGCCGCCAAGGACTCGCACCGGTCACCCTCACCCCCGAGCAGCTGGCCGCCGCGGCCGCCGCCGGGCAGGCCAGGGTGGCGCTGCTCGTCGACCTGCAACAGCGGCTCGCCGACGACGCCGCGGCCGAACTGACCGCGCAGGAGACCGCCGCGGTGCACGCCGCCATCAACGACCCGAGCCTGCCCGGCGGCCTGCCGCTGACCGTCGGGCAGCACCGCGAAGCCGGGGGCGCCGAGGCCGCCACCCGCCTCGACCGGATGGCCGAACTGGGGCGCAGGACGGCGGACCTGCCCGCCGCCGACCCCGTCCCGCCGCCGACCCCGCCGCTCGGCGGGCTGCTCGAACCGTCGGCGGGCTTCGCGGCCGTCGACGCCTTCCACGAGTTCCTTTACGCCGTGCGCGGTGTCCCGGCGACCTCGCTGCCCAGCACGCAGCGGGTATGGCAGCGGCTGACCGCACCCGCGCCGCAGACCGACGGGGCCGCCGCCACCACGCCGGAACCGCTGAACCCGCCGTCCGCGCACCCGGCAGGCGACAGCGACCTGCCGCCGGTCACCACGAGGCTGCTCTGGCAGGCGCAGCCAGCCGCCGCCGTGCTCACCCCGCAGGCCCACGCGCAGCTCGACGACCTCGGCCTGCACGCCGCGCTCCCGCTGACCGCCGGGCACCCGTTCGCCGTCGTGGCCAACGCGGCGGTCTTCCGTGGAGCCACCGGCCTGCTGCCGGTGCTCGGCCACGCGCCCGCCGACTGGATCCAGGCGATCACCGGCATGGTGCTCGCCGACGCCGCGCGGGCCGGCGGCGCGATACCCACCCTGGGCCTGACCGAGCCGGACGAGGTGGTCCTGGGCGAGGTCGTGCAGTGGCTCGCCGACGGCCTGCCGGCGCAGCGGATGCCCGCCGCGCTGTCCGGCCGCCCCCGGGACCACATCATCCTTGACCTGATGGGCCACCTGCTCGGCCGGCCCGTCGATCTCGTCAGGGCCGACGGGGGCCGGACCCCGTTCGGACCGTCGGCCGCGGACGGCTCCCGGCCCGTCGTGGTCGTCGAGGACCGCGATGGCGACCTGCTGGCCACGGTGCCGTTCGACGCGGCGCCGGCCGTGTTCGCCGCCAACGGCGGCTCCCGGCTGCTCGAACCGGGCCTGCCCGGTGGCCTGTTCGCCGACGAGCTGGCGTTCACCGACCTCGACCATGTGCTGCGCGACCTGACCGGCCGGCCGGATCCGGTGCTGCCGCCGTCCACGCAGCTGTCCGACCGGCTGCGCGACGTGCTGCTGCCCGGTCGGCAGGCGACCACCGGCCCGGGTATGGCACCGGTGCTGCAGACCGTGCGGGACGCGGTCACACAGCTGCCGCCACCGATGCGTGACCCGGCGGTCGCGCCGCCGCAGTGGACTCCCGCCCCGCCGACGGCGGACCCGACCAGCCCGGACGCGCTGACGGACCGGCAGCAGCAGGCGCTGACCGACCTCGGGCTCGCCGCCGTGGCGAACCAGGCGGGACCGGCCTCGTTCTTCGAGGCGCTGCGGCAGCAGGGCGCGTACGGTGACGGCCGCCTGGCGGGGCTCGTGCGGTCCGACCCGGAGCGGCTGCGGTCGGCGTTCGCCGCGCTGCTGCTGGCCGACCTCGCCACCAGCGGCAACGCCTGGCCGCTGATGAACGCCGACCCGTCCGCGCTGCGCGAGCGGATCGACCTGCTGGTGTCCTGGGTGGAGCAGCTGGGCACGGTCGGCCAGGCCCCGCCGCCGCTGGTCGCCGAGGGCATGGTCAACAGCCTCGCCGAGCTGTTCGGCGTGCGCGTGATGCTGGTGCAGCCCGCGACGGTGCAGGAGTTCGTCCCCGCCGGGATGGACCCCGCGACGCTGCCCACCGTGCACCTGGTCGTGACCGCGGGCGGGCACACCATGGCGACGGTGCCGGTGGCCCCGGACCTGTCGGGCCAGGTCGTGCGACCGGCCCCCGCCAAGGCCGAGCCGACCCCGTCGGACCCGGCCACGGTTCCGCCGGTTCCGCTGGTTCCGCCGGTTCCGGACACCGACGAGACCACCGCGAACGCGGCCGTGCCGCTGCCGCCCACGCCACAGCTGCCTTCACCGCAGTTGCCGCCGTCCCCGCAGTTGCCGCCCACGCCGCCACTATCGCCCACGCCGCCGCGGATTCCGACGCCGCCACCGCCGCCGGTCCCGTTCCGTGCGCCGTCCACTCCGCCGCCGGTCCCGTTCCGCACGCCGTCCCCGCCGCCGTACGTGCCGTTCCAGGCGCCGTCCCTGCCACCGTCGCCGGTGCCGCTGCCGGCGTCGCTGCCGGACCTCGACGTGCCGTTGCCGGTCCTGGAGCCGGACTCCACCGTCCCGGACCCGCTGACTCCGCTCCCGCCACCGGTTCCGCAGGTGCCGCCCGTGTCCGGACCGGACGGGCTCATCCCCGACGACAAGATCGCCTCGACGTCGGGCCTGAAAGGCAAGCAGCCCGAGACCCTCCCGCCGCCGCCACCCCCGGACCCGGTGGTCACCGCACCGCCGCTGACGGTCACCCCGGTCGCGGTGGACCCGCTGACGCACACGATCGGCATCCCCCGCGCGGGCCTGCCGCTGATGGCCGACCTGGTCCGGTCACTGCAGGAGGCGATGGCACGGGCCGGGGTCGAGGTCCCCGCCGCGCAGTGGACCGCACTGCCGCAGCTGCTGCTGTCCAACTACCGCTACGTGGTCGGCCAGAGCGGGTACCCGGTGGTGCTCGGCGGGGCCGAGGTGCTGGTCAGGCTGACGCTGGGCCAGGCGAGCCGGTTGGGCAACCCGGCCGGCTCGTACGACCGGCCCGCTCAGGGCACCTCCACCGACACCCTGGCCGGGCGGGCCCCGGACAAGGGCCGCTACCACGCCAACCAGGCCACCAACGGCGTGTTCCAGACCGGAGCCCACTCGCAGGGGCAGTCCGGGCAGGCCGGGGCGTTGCGGCTGACGCTGGCCGCAGGCTTCGCGCTGGGGCTGGACCCGGTCGTGCTGCAGGTGGCCAAGCTGGGCTTCTCGATCTCGGGCGCGGCCAACATCACCACGCGCAGCACCGGGTACATCAAGGACGCCGAGGGCGGGCACGTCGAGGACACCCGCGACGACTCCACGCTGCTCGCCCTCGAACCCGGCTGGAGCTTCCAGGTGCGCACCGACCCCGCGCAGGCATGGGGGCAGACCGGTGTGCACAACGTCGCCAGCACGTCAGCCGAGCAGCTGATCCTCGCCGTCGCCGACCACAACCTGGCGGCCGCCGGCCCGCAGGTGCAGGCGGCCCCGCCGCCGCAGGGCAGCCCGCAGCGGGCGGAGTTCGACCGCAACCTCACCCGGATTCCGGCCACCTACTTCGCCTCCGGCATCACCGGCCTGCCGGAACTGGCCGACACCATCACCAGCGACCTGCGGGCCGGTGGCCTCACCATGGAGATCGGCGGTGACACCCGCAAGGAGCTGCAGCAGAAGCTGTCCAACCTCGACGCCCACCTGGACACCGCGGTCAACGACCCCGCCGGCTACCGCTTCACGCTGCACGAGCGCGGGCGGGTGGTGGCCGAGGTCGCCGTGCACGCCCAGCGGCAGGCCGACGGCACGGTACGGGTCGGCAGCAGCAGCGACAAGGCCCACGTCGAGAAGATCGCCACGGCCATCGCCGGCAACAGCGGCGGCCAGTCCATGCGCAACTCCAGCAGCATCAAAGGCACCTTCGACGTCGACCTGGTGCCGCTGCCGTGGCTGACCCTGGGCCCGGGCCTGTATGCGGGCTTCAACTGGCACAACTTCGACAGCGCCAGCGCGGGCCGGGCCGGGCTGTGGGTGCACGTGGCGCGCTACACCGGCTTCACCGGCGGATACCACGTCGGGTTCCGGTTCCGGGCGCGGGTGGCGGTCCGCGCCAACCCGGACGTGGTGGCGGTTCCCACGCCGTGGGTGCCCGGCAGCGCGCTGCTGCGCATCCCCGAACCCGACGCGTTCGCGCACGGGTTCACGGTCGACCAGGCGGCGCTGCCGCAGGCCCTCCAGGACCAGCTGACGGCCGCTGCCGCGGCCGCTGCCGCCGGCACCGGGCCGGCCGTGCCCGCGGTGCCCAGCGTGCCGCTGCAGCCGGGGCTGCTGCGCAACACCGGCCACCTGCCGAACGCGCCCCGCGCGGTGGCGCTGCCGCGGCACGTGGTCGACGGGCACGGCATCGGGCAGGGCCTCGTCCGGGTCGATCAGTCGGCCGTCGACGAGCTGCGCGGCTTCCTGCTGCCGGAGCTGCGCGAGCGCGGCTTCCTGCCGCCGGACGCCGCCCGCCCGTTCCACACCGGCGACCAGGCGGTCGAGTGGACCCGCAAGGCCGGACTGGACAGCCAGCTCGACAACCTCGAACTGGTGGACAAGATGGTCTCCGGCAACGGGCTGGACTCGCACTACAACAGCCTGCACCAGGACGGGGTCAGCTTCACTCTGCGCCACCGCGACAAGCGCGGCCACGTGCGCAGCGCGCGGGTCACCCTGAGCGCCGAGCAGTACGCGGGGGCCACGAAGCCCGACGGGACCTCGGTCCACTTCATCCGCCGCACCGACGAGTACCACATGGTCAACCTCGGCATGGGCATGGACAACGCCGGCCAGGGCGTGGGCGGCGGCCGCGACTTCGTGATCGGCGCCAAGGTCGGCGGCGGTATCAAGGACATCCCGCTCGGCCAGTTCATGCGCGGCGGAGTCGAGGGCAAGGCCGGCAAGGAGTTCTGGACGCGTACAGGTCTGCTGTCCAACCGTCCCGAGCTGCTGGAATACCCCGGGCAGCTGGACGAGTTCCGGCTGCCCAGCCGGTTCCGGGTCACCGTCGAGTACGACGACGGCACCGCGGAGTTCACCCCGGCCCCGCGCCGGGAGCACCTGGCGACGGTGCACCTGCCGCCCGCGTTCAACTCGCCGGCCATGGAGCTGGGGGCGTCCCAGCCCACCGACGCGGGCGTGCTGGACCAGGCCGTCATCTCCTACTTCGACACCACCGGGGTGCTGCCGGCGATGCGCGAGCTGCAGCCCCGGCTGACCGGCCCCGGCCAGGCCACCGACGAGGAGGTGGCCAACTTCGGCGGCACCATCAGCCTGGGCGCCCACGCCAAGGAGATCATGCAGCACCTGTACACGACCGACACGCTGTTCAAGGCCCACCTGGTCGCCGACGAGCACGGCGGCCTGGCCGTGTCCGGCACCATGGGCGACAGCACCTTCGTCGGCGCCACCGCCGACAAGTACGTGCTGGGCCTGATCAAGCTGCAGCTCTCGGAGGCCTCCACGAGTTCGAGCAGCAGCCACTCCGTCAACGTGGAGAAGTTCGCGTTCGGCGTCGGCGGCGACCCCAAGGCCGACGGGCTCACCAACGTCGGGCCGGAGTTCGCGGCGAGCCAGAGCTGGGGCTGGACGAAGTCGGAGACCCACGGGCGCACCGGCGCCAAGGAGTTCCTGGACCTCGACTTCCACCGCGCGTACGCGTTCGAGACCTGGGTCGATCTCACCGTGCGCGCCTCGTACGAGCGCCAGGGAAAGATCGTCTTCGTGGCGGGCGGCAACACGCCCGTCATCGGCGCCAGGGCCCACACCGACACCAGGAACGTCGACCACCGTCGGATGATCTACCTGCTTTCCGAGCCCGAGGCGCTGGCCCGCTACGGCGAGAACCGGGTGCCGCTGAACGACGCCCAGTTGCTCGACGCGATGACCAGGTGGCAGCGCGGCGAGCTGGTGCTGCCCGGCGACACCGTGGCCGCCGTGCTGACCCGCTGGCAGCGCGAGAGCACCGCCGCCGCGGCGGCACCCCCTGCCGCCGCCCCGGCTGCCGCGCCCCCGGCGCCGTCCGGGGACATGCGCCGCCGCGGTTTCGCCATGGACCTGCGGACCCGGCACAACACGCTGCGCAGCCCCGTCGTCGACCAGGGCGTGCGCGACGCCTTCACGGCGCGGTTCACCACCGAGAACATGAACCTGCAGCTGGACGACCCGGCCGAGGCGTTCGCCAACGTCGGGGTGCCCGAGTACCTGACCCGCCCCGGCCCGCGCGCGCTCGGCCACGCCGCGGTGGCCGACGCGACCCTCGACCCCACCCCCGACGGCCGCCAGACCGACGTCTTCACCACCGTCTTCGAGGCCGTCGAACGCGCCGCCCCGGGACTGCTCGGCCGGCGTCCCGAGGTGTGGACCGACAACGGGCGCAACATCGGCCGGCTGCAGGGCGGCATCGACACCCTGCAGGGCATGCTCGCCGGCGGCCGCGATCACGCCCTCTACGAGGACATGATGCACACCGAGGGGGTATGGATCTACCTGTTCAACCCGGTGGGCTG
The DNA here is from genome assembly GCF_009720365.1 of Catellatospora paridis. Classification (GTDB taxonomy): domain Bacteria; phylum Actinomycetota; class Actinomycetes; order Mycobacteriales; family Micromonosporaceae; genus Catellatospora; species Catellatospora paridis. The sequence goes on from NZ_ML769312.1 coordinate 64,619, forward strand.
GGCCACCGCCGACGTGGTGGCGGTCAACCTGCGGTTCGAGATCGACGGACCGCCGCAGGTGCGCTCGTTCATCGCGGAGTCCGGGGTGGAGAACTACGGGCACGGCTACGTCCAGCACAGCAGCGGGGCCAGCCGCTCCGGCTCGCGCTCGTACACGGCGGGCAAGGTCGGCTTCAGCGGCGACCACGGCACGTCGGGCGGCCCGGCGATCGGCCTGGCCGAGGGCAACAGCCGCCGGACCGGCATCTCGACCGTCGGCACGACCGAGCAGACCGTGTACGACTGGAGCGGCCACTACCGGGTGCGGTTCCCGTACACCCTCCGGGTCGACGTGCACCGCCTCGACATGGTCGGCCGCATCCTCAACATGATCGCGATGCGGTCGTACCGCCGCATGGCCGGGCACCACATCCCGGTGACCGCCGAACGGACGGGGACCGTCGAGCTCAAGGTGCCGCGCGGGCTCGCTGAGACGCCGCCCATCGCCGGGCCGTCGCAGCTGCCCGACCTGACGCCGGTGCCCCCGCTGCCCGGTGACGCCTACCTGACCGCCGTGCTGCTCGACGACGCCCTGCCCGTGGCGCGACGGCTGCTCGCCCGTGCCTTGGGCAGCGGCGCCGACAGTGCCCGCTACCGGGGCAGCATCGCGCTGCCGGTGCTGCTGTCGCGCTCGCACCTGACCAACCACCTGCCCGAGGCGCTGCGGCCGGAGGGCTACCGCGTCGCCGAGGGCCTGTTCCTGCCCGGCCACTCCAGCGACCAGGTCGCCCTGGACATGCACGCCGAAGTGTTCGACATGGAGATCATCTCAGAGATCGTCGACGCCACCGGCACCGGCCGCTACGCCAAGCACCAGACCGGCACCACCGCGGGCATGTCCAGCGACGCGTGGGCGGCCACCCTCGACGGCGGCGTCGGCCAGAAGGACGTCGTCAGCGTCAACGATTCTGCGCACGCCGACGACGCCTGGGGGACGAACAAGGTCAACGAGGGCACCGGCGCCGCCCGCATGGCGCCCCGGGGGCAGAACGCCGCCGGCACCGGCAACTACCGCCGCGAGCAGCACCTCAAGCAGCAGGGCCCGGTCTACCTGGTACGCATGCGGGCCCTGGCCACGTTCACCGCCCATCGCACGCACCAGAAGCTGTTCGGCGACGCGGTGCCGACCGGCACGTTCCACAGCGACCCGGTGACCGGCGACGTCTACATGGAACTGTTCGTCGACGAGATGATCGAACTGCAGCGGCGGCTGGACGAGCGCCGAGCGGCGGCCGCGCCGGCCGACGACCCCGTGTCCTGGCCCCCGCTGCCGCCCTGGGCCCCGCGGGTCAACCTCGACCAGCAGCTGGCCGCCGCGGCCGACCGCGGGATGCCCGCGGACCAGGCCCCCGGCAACGTGGCCGGCGTGCTGCGCGACCAGCTCAGCCGCGACGCCCGCAGCCTGGCCAACCTGGTGCACCAGCCGCCGGGCTCGCACGTGTCCGCCGACCGCCCCCGCGACACCCGCCCCGTGGTGCTCACCAGCAGCGCGGCCCACATCGCCCACGAGACCTACCGCGCGGTACTGGACTGGTCCCGGCAGCACACGCTCGCCCAGCGGATGCAGACCGCGCTCGACGAGCTGCGTGCCGACCCCACCCGGCAGGCGGAAGCCGACCGGCTGGAGACCTGGCTGGAGTCCTACCGGCAGTGGCTCGACGCGCCCGTCTTCACCGTCGACCCGAGCGCCGACAACACTGTCCTGGTGACGCAGTGGCGGACCCGTACCACCGAGGTCATCAACTGGGTCAACGCCACCCGGCCGGTGCCCGAGGGCCGCACCGCGGTCGGGCCGACCGCGCTGCCGCCGCGGGCGTCGGTGCTCGCGCTCAACCCGGTGCACACCACCCGCCAGCTGGCCCGCGAGCTCGGCCGGCACATCCTGGTCGAGCACACCGCGGCAGGCGGCCAGGTGATCCGGCACCGCAGCGACCCGACCGGCCGGGTGTACCGCACCGACGCCGACGGTCGGCCCGAGACGGCCGCCGCGGCCGCCACCCGGCTGCCCCCGGCCACGCTCCGCGAACTGGCAGCGCACCCGTTGTCGGCGGACGACCTGGCCGGGCTGTACCGCGACTCCTGGACCCTGCGGCAGACGTTCGAGCAGGCGGTACGTGAACGGCTGCGCGACAACGCCCACGTCCGCGACGCGCAGCGGCGCATGGAGCGGCTGGAGGACCAGCACGGCGACAGAGTCCAGGCGCTCGCCGACCGAGCCGCTGAGATCGTACGGTGGTGGACCCTCGGGCTGACCGACACCGACGCCATCACCACCAGGTTCGGCCACGTCGACCCGAGCGCGCCCCTGTGGGACCAGGTCATGCAGGCGCTGAACGACCCCGCACCGCTCATCGACGTCATGGAGGCGCTCGCCGACGACGGCCGAGCCGCCGCGATCCACACGGCAGCGGTGATCGGCCATGGGCACGGGCTCAACCTCGCCCCGCTGCCGCCGGACCCCCGGCGTCACCGGCCCGCCGACCAGGGGGCCGCCACCGGCCAGCCGCCCATCCCGGCAGCACCCCCGCCCCCGCCGCCGGCGGCCCCCCGCCCACCGCTGCGGTTCACCCGGTCCGGCGCGGCGGTCCCGCCCCCGCCGGTCGTGTCGACGACCACCACTTCGGCCGTGGTCCCGCCGATCACGGTGACCACGGCCGACACCACGGTCGAGACCACGCCACTCAGCCCTGCCGCGCCGCTCATCCCACCCGCGCCGCTCATCCCACCTCCGTCGCTCAGCCCGGCCACGCCGCTGCCGACCGGGCCGCTGATCCCAACGACGGCGCTCGTCGCCGCCACGTCGTCGACGCTCGGCACCCTGCTGTCCCCGAGCGTGTCACCGACTCCACCAAGGCCGGCCTCCTCGCCCGTGGTCACCGTGCTGAGCGAGGACCTTCCGGCCGTCCCGTCGACGTCGTCCGGTTCCTCGGGCGCACCGCTGATCCCGACGATCCTGCTCACCGTGCCGCCCCCACCCGCCGGCGGCAGCTTCCAGCCGATCGGCGAGCCGGACGGCCAGGGCCGCACCGCGTACACCTGGCACGCGACGAACCGGCCCTCGGTGCTGGCGGTGCTGCCCCCGCAGGACGCCCCGGCTGTGCCGGGCGATCTCGGCGCCCAGGTCGCCGCACTGACACCGCTCGCCGACACGACCGTGCTGCTCGCCGCGCCCGGCCTCGACCCGGCAGTGCTGGTCGCGGCGGCCACCGGTGCGGCGACGGCCCCGGTGGGCGGGGAACCCCGGGTGGTGCTCATCGTGGCCGATCAGACCGCCCGCGACCTGCGTGAACAGATCCAGGAACTGTCCGACCGCCAGCCGGAGACGATCTTCCTGGTGGCGGCGGGACCGTGGCGCGTCGACGGCGGCGTCCTGTTCGCCGGGACCAGCCAGACGGTCGTACGCTGGGCGGCGTTCCTGTCGGGCCAGCAGATCAGCCCCGCCCACGGGGCCAGTGGGATGGGGCCGAATTCGCTGCTGCGGGTGCGGGTCAACGCGGTCCGGCAGACGCTGCGCGAACTCGCCGAGTCGGTCCGGGCCAACGCCGGAACCGACCCCGGCGTGGCGGACCGGACGCTCAACCTGGAGATCGCCACCCTGCTCGCCGACGCCACCCGGCTGCTCAACCCCGGAGCCTCCGGCACCACGCACACCGTCGGCGACATCGAGGCCCGGCTCGACGACCTGATCGGACAGGTGTCGTTGCTCAGCCAGGACTGAACCTCCCGCGACGCCGGATCAGCCCTCTCACGGTTCAGGCCGCGAAGCGGTCCGGCGCGGCACGCAGCCCCAGCCACACCGCGATCACCTCGGCCCGGTTGCGCGCGGCCAGCTTGGCGTAGATGTGGTTGACGTGGTTCTTGACCGTCTTCTCACTGATGTACAGCGTCTGGGCGATCTCACGGTTGGTCCGGCCCAGCACGATGAGCTCCATCAGCTCGGCCTCGCGCCGGGACAGCCGGTGGTCGGCGGGCGGGGCGACGACCGCGGGCTGTGGCAGCGCCGCGTCACGGAACGTGCCCACGATGCCGCTCAGCACGCCGGGCGACAGGAACGGCTCCCGGCGTGCCGTACACAGCACCGCGCTGACCAGGTCGTCGGCGGTGAACTGCCCGTGCACCAGGTAGCTCGTCACGCCCAGCCGCAGCGCGTGCTGGACCTGGTGTGACTCGTCGGTGTCGGCGACCACCAGCACCGCGGCCGCCGCGGCCACCCCGGCCAGACTCTGTTCCAGCTGGTGGCGGCCGGTGCCGAGGACGATCACGTCGGGGCTGAGCCGCCGCCCCCGGTGCAGCGAGTCCGGGTCGGCGGCGGCCTCGCCGACGACCGCGACCCGGGCGTGGGTCTCCAGAATGGAACGCAGGCCGAGCCGCATCACCAGGTTGTCGTCGGCGACGAAAACCCGGATCCGCAACGGGCCGTAGTCTTCGCGGGGCAGATCAGGCACCTTCGGGACGGAGTACAGCGTCACGGTGGTCACCCCCTCGTTATCGGAGCTTCACACCTTCGTTGCCGGGCCGTGTCCGAGACATCGTTGATATCAGTGACATTCGCTTACCGGGCCCGGCCCGGTCGGCGATGCCGGCTCATTCGGCCCAGTTAGGGATGCGGCAAGTTGTGACGAGAATGTTCGGACGGGACCTGGAGGCGGCCCAGCTGCGCGAGGTCGTGGCGAAGCTGGCCGGTGGCCACGGCGGCGTCGCGTGGCTCGAAGGCGAGCCGGGCATCGGCAAGTCGGCGCTGGTCGACGCGATGACGCGGGACGCGCAGGCGGTCGGTTGCCGGGTGCTGCGCGCCAGCGGCGACGAACTGATGCGGGCGTTCCCGCTGCGGATGATGGCCGACGCCCTCGACGTCGGTGCCGGGTCGGCCGATCCGGTCCGGCAGCAGATCGCCGGGCTGCTGCGCGGCGAACCGGTGGAGGCCGGCACCCTCGACCCGGTGCTCGCCGCAGGTGAGCGCATGCTGGCCCTGGTGGACCGGCTCTGCGCGGAGCAGCCGCTGCTGCTGGTGCTGGAGGACGTGCACTGGGCCGACGAGCCGAGCCTGCTGCTGTGCCACCGGCTCAGCCGCGCGGTCGACCAGATCCCGCTGCTGCTGGTGCTGACCAGCCGCCCGGTCGCCGCGCGCACGACCGCCGCCCGGATGCGCACGCTGGTGCGCGAACGGCCGGGCGCCCACCTGGACCTGGAACCGCTGACCGCCGCCGATACGGCCGCGCTGGCCACCCGCCTCGCCGGCGGCCTGCCGGGCCCACGCCTGCGGGCGGAGCTGGCCCGCGCCGGAGGCAACCCGCTCTACCTGCGGGAGATGATCGAGGCACTGGTACGCGACAAGGCGCTGGAGGGCAACGGACCGGTACGCGAACTGCGCGCCGACCTCACCACCACCGCACCCTCGCTGGTGGCCGCGATCACCCGGCGGCTGGACTCGCTGAGCGAGCCGACGGTCCGCGCGCTGCGGCTGGCCGCGCTGCTGCGCCGCGAGTTCGACGCGGGTCACTGGAGCGAGGTCAGCGGCCGGCCCATCACCGAACTCGCCGCGGCCACCGAGGAGGCCGTGGCCGCCGGAGTGCTCGCCGCGGCGGGGGAGCGGCTGACGTTCCGCCATGACGTCATCCGCCAGGTGCTGGCCGACCAGCTGCCGGTGGCGGTGCGGCACGGCCTGCACCGCCACGCCGCCCGTGCGCTGGCGCAGCTGGGCGCCGGGGTGGACGAGGTGTCCCCGCACCTGCTGGCGACCTCCGGGCCGGTCGGCGGCTGGGCGCTGACCTGGCTGGCCGGGCTGCCCGAAGCCATGCTGTACGCCGCCCCCGACGTCGCCGTCGAGCTGCTGGTCCGGGCGACCACGCCACCCGTGCCCGCCGACGAACTGCACGACACCCTGTCGACGCGGCTGGCGCTGGCCCTGTTCTGGCTCGGCCGCGACGAGCAGGCGTGCCAGGTCGCCGAGCAGGTGCTGCACCGCACCGCCGACCCGGCGCGCGAGACCCGGCTGCGCATCCTGGCGATCCGGGCCGCGGGCCGGATGCGCCGGTTCGAACACGCCCTCGCGCTGACCCGTCCCGCCACGCAACTGCCGCCGCAGTGGCAGGCGCGGCTACAGGCATGGCGGGCGATGATCCTGGCGTTCGTCGACCGGCTCGACGAGGCCGCGGCGGAGGCGAGCGCGGCCATGGACAGCGCACTGGCCTGCGGCGACTCGCTCGCGATCGGGTACGCGCACAACACCCTCGCCTACCTGGCGCCCGCTGCTGACCAGCTGCGCCACATCGACGCGGCGATAATGGCCCTCGGCGACGACGTGGAGGCGACCGACCTGAAGATGCTGCTGACCGGCAACCGCCTGCACCGGCTGCTGGCCAACGGACGGCGCGACGAGCTCGAGGCCTCGCTCGCGGAGGCGCTCGTACGGGCGGAGCAGGTGGGCAGCATCCGCGCGGGGATCATGTTCGCCCAGGCGGCCGGGGCCTGCTACGCATACGGCCGCTGGGACGACGCGGTGATCTACGCCGACCGGCCCGACCAGGAACTGCTGGCCACGCCCGCGCTGTCCTACCTGCACGCGATCGTGGCGCTCATCGCGATGCACCGCGACGACCACGCGACCGCCGACGCCAGGCTGCACGCGGCGGGCTTCCTCGACCCGGCCGCGCAGGGTCGCTGGGTGGGCGCCTTCGGGGTCGTCGCCGAGGCCGTGGCCATGCACGCCGAGACCGGCGGCGACCTGACCGCGGGCCTGGCCGTGCGCGCGTCCTACCTCGACCTGCCACCGGGGCCGGCCCGCGCGGCCCGCAGCGACGAGGCGACCCTGCTGGTCCGCGCCGCCCTGGCCTTGGGCGACCGGTCGACCGCCGACGCGGCCGCCGCGGCGGTCGAGGCCGATCCCGACCCCGCTCCGGACCGTCTGCTGGCGATCCGCTGCTGCCGCGCCATGCTGTCCGCCGATCCCGCGGAACTGCTCGCGACGGCCGGCGAGTACGAGCACTGGGGCTGGCTGCCGCGTCGCGCGTTCGCGCTGGAGGAGGCGGCCGTGCTGCTGGCAGGCCGGGGGGACCAGGCCGGTGCCCGTGCCGCCTTCACCGAGGCGCTGGGCACCTGGCTCGAACTCGGTGCTACCTGGGAGACCAGGCGCGCCGAGGCCCGGCTGCGTCCCTTCGGCATCCGCCGCGGTCCCCGCACGGTCCGCCGCCGCCCCGCGCACGGCTGGGATGCGCTGACCCCCAGCGAACGCCACGTCGCCCGGCTCGTGGCCAAGGGTTTGTCTAATCCGGACATTGCCGCGGAACTGTTCGTGTCCCGCAACACCGTGCAGACCCACGTGTCGAGGGTGCTGAGCAAACTGCAGATGCGCTCGCGGATCGAACTCATCCAGCAGGCGGCCGACGGCGACCGGGCCGGGTGAGCGGCGCGGTCGCGCGCCGGGCACCGGCCCGGACCCGGTCAGCGCATCGTCCACTTCTGGTTGCTGCTGCCCATGCACGTCCACAGCTGGGTGCCCGTGCCGTTGGCGGTGCCGTGGTCCCGGACGTCCACGCACTTGTCGGCCTGGCGCCCGACGAGGTCGTGGGCCGTGTTCAGGGTGAACCGCTGGGCGCTGCCGCCGTTGCAGCGGGCCACCTGGATGACCGTGCCGTTGGCGGTCGAGGCCCATGCCGCGTCCAGGCAGAAGCCACCGGTCCGGATGGTGCCGTCCGACTTGATCGTCCACTGCTGCTGGCTGGAGCCGTTGCAGCTCCACAACTGCACCGGGGCGCCGTCGCGCGCGGCCGCCTGCAGGCACTTGCCTGACTCGTGGCCGACGATCGGCCGTCCGCTCGGCGCGGCCGGGGACGGCGACGGGCGCGGGGGCGGGGGCGGCTGAGCCACCGGCTTGGCCGAAGCGCTGGGCTGCGGAGCCGTCACGGCGTTGGTCGGCGGCTTCGCGGTGGCGCTCGGGCGGGGCTGCTGAACTCCGGCCGGACGACCCGTTTGCGGCGGCCGGCTCGGCGCGGAAGGATCCGGCGAGCTGCCGGGTGATCCCGCGTCGAGCGAGGCGGCGGGCCCCGGGGTGGCGGTAGGCCCCGCGGTGGCGGTGGGCTCGGTGGGGTCGGTAGGCAGCGGTGCGCCGGGCAGGTCGAGTCCGTTGCCGGCGGTGGAACGGGTCGGCACCGGATCGGCCAGCGAAGGCCCGTTGCCGGTTCCGGTCGCCGCCACCACGGCGGCGGCGGTGACAAGAACCGCGCCGAGGCCGGCGGCGAGGGCGAGCTTGGGACTCCACGCACCGGCCCGCCGGTCGGCGGGGCCGTCCATCGCGGCCAGCAGGTACGGGCGTGGCGCGCCCTCCGGCACGTCGAGGGTGTCGTCGGCGTCTTCCTGGTGGGTCACGGGTCGTCCTCGGGTTCGGTTGACAGGGTCGTCCGGCGGGCCGCGCCGGGCTAGCGGCGGCGGGCCGCGTCGGCGCGCAGGCTTTCCAGGACCTGCTCGGTGGACGGGCCGCCCGCATCGGGACCCGCGAGTTCGCGCAGCAGCACCCGGCGTACGCCGTCGGGGCCGGTGGCGGTGTCGAGCACCGTGAACACGGTGCCCGGTGCGAACAGGACCTCGTCACGGTCGGAGAGCACCCCGGGGCGCCGCCCGGTGAGCGAGTACACGGTGAACCCGTCGTAGCGGTCGCCGTCCGGAGCCTGCCCGCCCGCCCGCAGCAGGCCGGGGCTGATAAGGACGTCGCCCGCCCGGTGCGGGACCGGGTCGGCGGGAGCCCAGGCGCGCACCGGGCCCAGCGCGGTGGGCAGCCGGTTCAGGCCGCTGAGCAGGCAGGCACGCAGCGCGGGTTCGGTGCCGGTCCGGTCCGGTCGCAGCGTCGCCGCGACGGCGACCAGGTCGGCCACGACGGCGTCGGCGGATTCGTCGACGCCGGGCCGGATGCCCGGCAGCCGCACCAGCAACTGGGCGACGTCACGGGCGTGCACGTCGTACCGGGCGCCCAGGTGCTCGCGGACGCGCCGCTGCTCGTGGACGTTGCTGCGGCGGGGTGCGGGTGCGGGCACCGCGCCCGGCTGGCGGCGCAGCGGCGGCATCGGTGGCAGCGCGGCCGCCGCCGGAGCCGTCGGCGCGGTGGACACCGCCGGTGGCGGAGCCGCGTCGCGGGCGGTCGGCCAGGCGGTGGAACGTCGTGTGGTGCTCGGCGGGGCGGGCTCGGGTTCCGCCGTCCGGTGCCCCGGCGGCGGGGGTGCCGGCACCTCGGTGGCCTGCGGCTGCGACGGTGGCGCGGCGGCGGACGCGCGTGGCACGGTGACGGCCGCCGCGGACAGGGTCGCGGGCGCGGCGACGGCTGCCGGGGCCGACCCCACCTGCGGGGCCGTCAGCAGCGGCGGAGCCGGGGGCACCTGGGGTGCGGACACCACCGGCGGCACGGCCGGTACGGCGGGCGCGGTCAGCGGGGCGGGTATCGCGGAGTTCACCGGTGCGGTCGCGTCCGGGTCATGGTCCGTGGGCTGCTGGCGGTGCCGGGCGGATCGCGGGTCGGCCTGCGGGGCGGTGGCCTCGGTGCGCTGCTCGAAGCGCAGGCTCTCGCGGATGTCGGCGGGCAGGCGCGCGGCGAGCAGCCGGGCGAGGTCGTGGGCTTCGGCACCGGTCACGTCGACGAGGAAGGTGGCGCCGCCGTCAGCTGGGCGCAGCCGCACGTCGTCGCCGTGCGGGGCGTCCGCCTCGCGCAACCAGTAGCCGCCGCGTACGACCTCGACGAGCCACCGGTCGCCCACGTCCTCGACCGGGCGGCCCGTCACCAGCTGTCCCGAGGTGGGGCTGATCCACGAGTCGATCCGGGGCGCCGGCTCGTCGGCCAGGTAGGACATCGTCTGTGCGACGGGCCGGGGCCCGGTGCGACCGGCGGCGTCGACGGGCACGTGGTAGGTCGTGCCGCGCGAGCGCACCGGCAGCCCGGCCGTGCGTCCGACGGTGACGCGCAGCTCCGTGCTGAGCCGCCCCGCCACCGTGTCGAGCAGCGAACCCCAGGGGCCGTACGGCATCAGCACCAGCCCGCCCAGCGCGGTGCGCGGCAGGCGGCTGAGCCAGCGGTACACCTTGCGCGGCGACGGCGGCTCGCGATCGGGCTGCCCGACCAGCACCACCACGCGTTCGGCGTCGACCTCGATCGCGTACGCGGGGTCGTCCGGAGGCAGCGGCCGACGATGGGGGCGGTGCAGCCAGAAGCCGGCGGGCAGGTCGTGCGCGACCAGGCCGTGCAGCCGGCCGAACGGCTGCCGGGGCAGCGGGACCTGCCACTGCGGGGCCGGATGGCGGGGCGCGCCGATGTCGCGGGCCCGCTCGCCCGGCCGGTGCAGGCGCCAGGAGTGGGCGCGGGGCCGCCGGACGACGAACAGGGAGCCCGGACCGACGAGCATGGTCGGTCCCAGCGGTGCGACGACGTCGATGCTCAGCCGGTCGGCGAGCTGCTGGGCGATCGGCCCCGTCCCGGCCGCGGAGCAGGCGAGCCGGATCGAGGCCGCCCTGGGCAGCTCCGCACCGATCAGGCGGGCCACCGGCTCCGGCGACAGCGGGGCGTCCCCGGCGAGCAGCACCGTGTGCCGGTCACGCTCGGACGGCAGCGCCTCGACCAGGTGGCGCGGAAGCCCATCGTCCACGCCGATCACCAGCGTGTGCCCGTACCAACGGGCCGTCAACTCGCTCATCGCAGGGCCTCCTCGGCCGACATCGTCCCCCGCCGAGTGGCGGACGGGGAGGCCCATACGGGGCCCATTCGGTCAGCGCGGTCAGTGCTGGCGCGGTTCCGCCATGGGGAACTCGTCCTCGTCGTGACCGGCAGGACTGTGCTCGACCAGCCGATACCCGCGCTTCATCACGGTCTGGACCAGCTCGACGCCCCGCAGCGCGCGGCGCAGCCGCGACACCGCCATCTCGATCGCGTGGTCGTCGGCGCTGGCCCAGAACGGCAGCTGCCCGCGCACCTCGGCGGGGGACAGCACCCGGTCGGGGTGGCGGGCCAGCACGCGCAGCACGGCCATCGGCCCCTGCTGCAGCGTGATCAGCTCGCCGTCGAGCAGGACGGCCTCACCGCGGATCTCCAGGGTGTGCCGGTCGGCCTCCAGGCGGTGCGCCCGCTGCCGCAGCGCGTCCCGTACGGCGGCCGTGAGCTGCTCCGGGTAGGGGGCCGCGGCGACCTGCACGGGGATCTTCAGCTCCCGCAGCGGTGCGGCGGTCAGCGGGCCGAGGCAGACCGTGGCCACGTCGGAGGTGAGGGCCTGGCGCAGCTCGTCGAACTGGTCGCAGGTGCGGGCGTGCCACAGCAGGCTCCGGACGGCCTCGGCACTGGTCAGCGTGATCGCGTCGACGTGGCGCCGGACGATCTGGTTGACCAGGCGGCGCATCGTGTCCGGGCTGATCGAGGGCAGCACCTGGAACGTCGGCACGGCCACCACCTCGTGCCCGGCCTCGCTGAGCGTATGGGCCAGCTCGTGCATGGCCGGGGTGTACAGCTGCAGCGCGATCGTCTGGCCCGGTGGCAGCCGGTGGCGCAGGTGCATGACCAGGCCGTCGGTGGTGTTGTCCACCGCGGACGAGATGTCGGTGAAGCCCAGGGCCCGCAAGGCGTCGGCGCAGCGGGGATTGCTGGCCAGCAGCCTGGCGTGGCCGAACCTGGCCAGCAGCGGCACGTCCAGCCGCCAGCTGCGCGCGGCGGCCATCCAGTAGTTGAACTCGACCGCGGCGGTGACCACGAGGTGGTCGATGGGGCTGGTCAGGCAGGCCATGGTGGCGCGCTGGAGGGTTTCCTCCACCGGCTGGGCCAGCGTGCGCACGGACTGCACGCTGACGACCCGGGCGCCCTCGGCCGCCAGGTCCGCGGCCATGGGGTGGCGGCGCAGTTCGCTGATCACGGCCACGGCGAAACCCGCCAGCGCGCCGACGGGCGGCGGATCTGGCGGGCGTTGCCTGGCTCGTGTCGGCACGGGACCCTTCCGGCGGCGTTGAGGACACTCCTTAATACGCGTCGCGCGGCGGCTCGGATTGGCCGCCCCGCCGGTTTTTCGCCCCCGGGCAAACCGCCGACGAAATGTTTCCGGCATGTTTCCGCTCGTTCACCAGACGGAGCATGCCACGAGTCGCAAATAGATGGTTCTTGACCGTTATGCCCGGCGAGATGGGTCCGTTTCGAGGGAAAGGACGGTGCACGGCCGCCCGTCCGGTGAGCAACAAGGCGGTTACGTTTCACGTTGCGCACAGGTGTTCCGTAACCGAAGCGCCACCCGAACACTGACTGGCGACAACGACTCCCGCCACGGACATCGATCCCGGCGGGGTCCACCACTGACATGTCGGGAGAGGCGTGTGGCTGAGGTCGCGCTCGCCGAGATAGGCAAGCGGTACGCAGACGGCACCAGGGCGGTCGAGAATCTGAGCCTGCAGATCGCCGACGGCGAGTTCCTCGTCCTGGTCGGCCCGTCAGGCTGCGGCAAGAGCACCGCACTGCGCATGATCGCCGGACTCGAGGACATCAGCGAGGGCACCCTGCGCATCGGTGACCGCGTGGTCAACCGGGTGCCGGCCCGCGACAGAGACGTCGCGATGGTGTTCCAGAGCTACGCGCTCTACCCGCACCTCGACGTCTACGACAACATCGGCTTCGGGCTGCGGCTGCGGGGCATGCGGGACAAGGAGATCGCACCCCGGGTCAACGCGGTCGCCGACACCCTGGGGCTCACCGAACACCTGCGGCGGCGTCCGGCGTCGCTGTCGGGCGGCCAGCGCCAGCGCGTCGCGATGGGCCGCGCGATGGTGCGCGAGCCTGCCGTCTACCTGATGGACGAGCCGCTGTCCAACCTCGACGCCAAGCTGCGGGTGCAGATGCGCGCCGAGATCGGCCGGATCACCCGGCGCACCGGCGTGACCACCGTCTACGTCACCCACGACCAGACCGAGGCGATGACGCTGGGCGACCGCGTGGCGGTCATGCGCAAGGGCCTGCTGCAGCAGGTCGCCGCCCCGCAGGAGCTCTACGACAACCCGGTGAACATGTTCGTCGCGGGCTTCATCGGCTCGCCGCCGATGAACCTCGTCGAGGGCGTGTTCACCGACGACGGCGGCGTGCTGCGGCTCGCGCTGGGCGAACGGAACCTACGGGTCGACGACGCCCTGCTGCACACGAAGCCGGGGCTGCGCGCCTACCTGGGCCGACGCGTCGTGGTCGGGGTACGCGCCGAGGACCTGCGCGACGCCGCGCTGGACCGGGCCGACGAGGACACGGTCCTGACCGCCGAGGCCGAACTGACCGAGGCGCTGGGCTCGGACCTGTACGTGCACTTCAGCCTGCCCGTGCCCGCGGTGGTCAGCGAGGACACCCGCGAACTGGCCCGCGACGCCGGCGCCGAGCCGCAGCACGAACGGGCCGACCGGACCGCGGTCGTGGCCCGGTTCAGCCCGCGCTCCACGGCTCGGGCCGGTGACCGGATCTCCGTCGCCGTCGACACCGCGCGACTGCACGTGTTCGACGCCGACACCGGTCGCAGCATCCACTGAATCGACTTCCGGCTGCCGGGGCTCCTACCCCCCGGAAACCAGTCGGACAGAGGTACCGCTTCTTCTCCAGAAGGGAATGTTAGATGAGAATCAGTCTGCGCGCAGCCGCGCTGGCCTCGGTCGCCGTCCTGGCCGCCGCCGGGTGCAGCGGCACGGCCGACCCCACCACCACCGGAGGCGCCGGCCCCCTGGCCGGCCAGTCCCTGGAGGTGGCCGGCACCTGGTCGGGCACCGAGCAGGAGAGCTTCCAGCAGGTGCTGGACGCGTTCGCCACCAAGACCGGCGCGACGGTCAAGTACACCTCCGGCGGCGACGACCTCGCCGCGCTGATCAACAGCCGGCTGGCCGGCGGCTCGCCGCCGGACGTGGCGCTGATCCCGCAGCCCGGCGTCGTCAACGAGTTCGCCCGCAAGGGCGCGATCAAGGAGCTGACCGGCGAGGCCGCCACCGCGGTCGCGGCCAACTTCTCCCCGGCCTGGCAGCAGCTCGGCTCGGTCGACGGCAAGCTCTACGGCGTCTATTTCAAGGTCGCCAACAAGTCGGTGGTCTGGTACCGCACCGACAAGTTCGCCGAGGCCGGCGTGCAGCCACCGGCCACCTGGGAGGACTTCGTCAAGGTCACCAAGACCCTCGCCGACGCGGGCATCTCGCCGATGGCGGTGCCCGGCGGCGACGGCTGGACGCTGACCGACTGGTTCGAGAACGTCTACCTGCGGGTCGGCGGCTCGGAGAACTACGACAAGCTGTCCCGCCACGAGATTGCCTGGACCGACCCCACCGTGGTGCAGACGCTGCAGCTGCTGGGCCAGTACTGGGGCGACGCCAAGGCGGTGCAGGGCGGCGCGAAGGGCGCGGTCCAGCTGAAGTTCACCCAGTCCATCGCGGACGTCTTCGGTGAGAAGCCGCAGTCGGCGATGCTGTTCGAGGGCGACTTCGTCGCTGCGGAGATCAACAAGCTGGGCAAGGTCAAGGTCGGTGAGGGCGCCAAGTTCTTCGACTGGCCGGCCGTCAACGGCTCGAAGCCCGCCGTCGTGACCGCCGGCGACCAGGCCGTGGCGTTCAAGGACAGCCCGGCGGCCCAGCAGCTGATCGCCTTCCTGGCCTCGCCGGAAGCCGCGAAGATCATGGCGGCCAAGGGCGGGTTCCTGTCGGCGAACAAGAACCTGGACACCAAGGCCTACCCCGACCCGACCACGGTCGCGCTCGCGGAGTCGGTGGTCAAGGCAGACCTGCTGCGCTTCGACCTGTCCGACCTCACGCCGCAGACCTTCGGCGGCGGCACGGGAGCCTCGATGTGGCGTCTGCTGCAGGACTTCCTGACCAACCCGGCCGACCCGGCCGGCACCGCCGCCAAGCTCGAGGCAGCCGCCAAGAAGGACTTCGGAGGTAAGTGATGACACGCGCGTCCGAGCCGGTCGGCGAGGTCGTCACAGCGGTCGCTGTGCACGGCTCGCAGGCACCGGTCGACGGCCAGACCCCGACGGCGGCGCCCCGCGCCGACCGGCCGGGCGCGCCCGGCGCGCGGTCCGCGCGCCGGGAGGGCCAGCCCTGGAAAGACAAGCTGACCAGCGTCTGGTTCCTCGCCCCCGCCGTGATCGTCCTGCTGACCCTGGTGGCGTACCCGATCGTCTACACGGTCTGGCTCAGCCTGCACAGCTCCGACGGAGCCTCCTTCGTCGGCATCGACAACTACGTACGGATGTTCACCGCGCCGGAGACCCGCCACGCCATCGTCAACAACATCGTCTGGGTCGTGGTCGCGCCCTCCCTGGTGACCGCGATGGGCCTGGTCTTCGCCGTGCTGATCGAACGGGTGCGGCTGGCCTCGGTGTTCAAGGCCGTGGTCTTCATGCCGATGGCGATCTCGTTCCTCGCCGCCGGGGTGACCTTCCGCATGGTCTACGACGAGAGCCCCGACCGCGGCCTGCTCAACGCGGCCGTGGTGACGGTGCACGACGCCTTCAGCCCGCCGTCGCAGTACTTCGGCGCACGGCCCCGCGACGGCGCGCCGCTGACCGAGGCCGCGGGCGGCTTCGAGACCACCGCGACCACGGGCACGACCGTGCTGATGCCGCTGGTGGGCTTGCCGCAGGACCGGGTGCCCGCCGACGCCGTCCCGGCGGCGGCCCCGCCGGGCGGCGGGTTGGCCGGGGTGGTGTGGCTGGACTTCACCCCCGGCGGCGGAGGCACCGCCGGGGTCATCGACCCGGTCGAGCGCGGACTGCCGGCCATCACGGTCCAGGCGCTGCGCGACGGCGCCGTGGTGGCCACCACGCAGACCGGCCCGGACGGCAGGTTCGCCTTCGCCGGGCTCGCCGACGGCGGCTACACGGTGCGGCTGAGCCCGGACAACTTCACCGCCCCGTTCAACGGGGTGACCTGGCTCGGGCCGTCGCTGGTGACCCCGTCGATCATTCTGGCCTACATCTGGATCTGGGCGGGCTTCGCCATGGTGCTGATCACGGCGGGCCTGTCGGCGATCCCGCGCGACGCGCTGGAGGCGGCCCGGGTCGACGGCGCCTCCGAGTGGCAGGTGTTCCGGCGGGTGACCGTGCCGCTGGTGCGCCCGGTGCTGGTCGTGGTGCTGGTGACCCTGACCATCAACGTGCTCAAGATCTTCGACCTGGTGATGGTGCTGGCCCCGGAGTCGTCGCAGGACGACGCCAACGTGATCGCCCTGCAGATGTACCGGGTCTCGTTCGGCGGGGGACTGGACTTCGGGCTCGGCAGCGCGCTGGGCGTGCTGCTGTTCCTGCTGGTCCTGCCGGCGATGTTGTTCAACATCCGACGCATGCGGAGGGAGCAGAGGTGAGCGTCGACATCGATACGCGGGTCCCCGATCTCGTGCCGGCCGGGGTGGCCCCGACCGGTCCGCCGCGGCGCAGCCTGGTCTCCCGGCTGGTCGGCCGGCTGGGCAGCACGGCGGTCAACGTCGTGGTCGCGGTGCTGGGCGTGTTCTGGCTCGCGCCGGTCGTCGGGCTCGCCGTGGCCAGCCTGCGCACCACCGCTGACAACAGCTCCACCGGCTGGTGGACGGTGCTGACCGAACCCTCCCGGCTGACCCTGGACAACTATGCCGCGCTCATGCGCAACGAGAGCGTGCTGCACTCGCTGTGGAACACGGTGCTCATCACCGTGCCGTCCACGGTGCTGGTGGTGGTGCTCGGCGCGCTGGCCGCGTACGCCCTGGCCTGGATCGAATTCCCCGGCCGGGACTGGCTGTTCGTGCTGATCGTGGCCCTGATCGTGGTGCCCGTGCAGGTGGCGATCATCCCCGACGCCAAGCTGTTCGGCTCGCTGGGCGTCTACGGCAGCATCGCCGCCGTGATCGCGTTCCACGTGGCGTTCGGGCTGCCGTTCGCGATCTTCCTGCTGCGCAACTTCTTCCTGGCCATCCCGAAGGACCTGCTCGAGGCGGCCCGGATGGACGGCGGACGGGACTTCACCATCTTCCGCCGCGTGGTGCTGCCGATCGGCTGGCCCGCGATCGCCTCGCTGGCGATCTTCCAGTTCCTGTGGGTCTGGAACGACCTGCTGGTGGCGCTGGTCTTCGCGACGTCGGACAACGCGCCCATCACGTACACCCTGCGCGAGCAGATGCGTGCCTTCTCCTCCAACGTCGACGTGATCGGTCCGGGGGCGTTCCTGTCGATGGTGGTGCCACTGGTGGTGTTCTTCGCCTTCCAGCGGTACTTCGTCCAGGGTGTCCTGGCCGGCTCGGTCAAGTGACACGGCGTGCCGTGGGCGTCCGGCCGGGACCGGACCGGCCGCCCACGGCGTCACGCTCACGCGGCAGCACCACCGGGCCAATCCGGATCAAGCCAGTAGAGAGGGGTACGTGTTGCCTGTCTTGACGAACGAGCGGCCGTCGGCGTGTGCCGACAGGGCGGCGCCGGACCAGCCCCTGCCGGCGGACGTGCGGATGCAGGCGATCTGGCACGCCTACGCGGACCCCCTGCTGCGGTTCCTGCAGCGGCTGAGCCAGGGCCGCCAGCACCTGGCCGAAGACCTGCTCCAGGAGACCCTGATGCGGGCCTGGCGGCACATCGACAACCTGCCCGACGACGTCGAGTCCCTGGGTCCGTGGCTCTACACGGTCGCCCGCCGCGTCGCGATCGACGCGGCGCGGGCCAGGCAGGTGCGCCCGACCGAGATCGCCTTCAGCGACACCGGACGCGAGCCGGTGGCCGCCGACATGTTCGACAGCGTGGTGGCGGCGCAGGTCATCCGCGGCGCGCTGCCGCGGCTGAATCCCGAACACCGCATGGTGCTCGTCGAGCTCTACCTGCGCCAGCACTCCACCCGCGAGGCGGCGCTGCGACTGGGCATACCCGAGGGCACCGTCAAGTCACGCGTGTACTACGCCCTGCGGGCGTTGAGTGCGATAGTCGGCGCCGCCGAATGAGACGGCGCCCGTAGCCGACGCGCCCGCGTCCATCCTCTCCCCACCCCCCGGGGATGGACGTTCAGCGGCGTGTCCACCGCGATGCGGGGCAGGGTCGGTGCCCTGCCCTGCCCCGCATCGCCTCCCGGTCGCCACCTCCGCGGCCGGCGTCCCTCCACACCATCTGGAACGCCTGATGACAAACGACGCCACCCCACCCCTGCCGGCCCGGCTCCCCCGGGAGATGCCCGTCGAACGCGACTGGTTCAAGCACGCCGTCTTCTACGAGATGCTCGTGCAGGCCGGACTCGACTCCGACGGCGACGGCCGCGGCGACCTGCCCGGACTGACCCGCAAACTCGACTATTTGCAGTGGCTCGGGGTCGACTGCGTGTGGCTGCCGCCCTTCTACGACTCGCCCCAGCGCGACGGCGGCTACGACGTCCGCGACTACTGCCGCATCCTGCCCGAGTACGGCACGCTCGACGACTTCGTGACGTTCGTCGACGAGGCACACCGCCGCGGCATCCGCGTCGTCACCGATCTGGTGCTCAACCACACCTCGGACACCCACGACTGGTTCCAGCGGTCGCGGCAGGACCCCGCCGGGCCGTACGGCGACTTCTACGTCTGGCGCGACACCGACACCGAGTACGCCGACGTGCGCGTCATCTTCAGCGACACCGAGGCGTCGAACTGGACCTTCGACCACGTCCGCAAGCAGTTCTACTGGCACCGCTTCTTCTCCCACCAGCCCGACCTCAACTACGACAACCCGGCCGTACGCGAGGCGATGCTGGCCGTCGTACGGTTCTGGCTGGAACTCGGCGTCGACGGATTCCGGCTGGACGCGGCGACCTACCTCTACGAGCGCGAGGGCACCGACTGCGCGAACCTGCCGCAGACCCACGCCTACCTCAAGGCGATCCGCGCGATGATCGACGAGCAGTACCCGGGACGGATCCTGCTCGCCGAAGCCAACCTGTGGCCGGAAGACCTGATCGACTACTTCGGCGACCCGGCGGCAGGCGGCGACGAGTGCCACATGGCGTTCCACTTCCCGCTGATGCCGCGCATCTTCATGGCCGTGCGCCGCGAATCACGCCACCCGATCTCGGAGATCCTCGCGCAGACCCCGGTGCTGCCGTCCGGCTGCCAGTGGGGCACGTTTCTGCGCAACCACGACGAACTCACGCTGGAGATGGTCACCGACGAGGAACGCGACTACCTCTACGCCGAATACGCCAAAGACCCCCGGATGCGGCTCAACGCCGGCATCCGCCGCCGCCTGGCGCCGATGGTCGGCAACGACCGCAACCAGATCGAGCTGTTCACGTCGCTGCTGCTGTCGCTGCCCGGCTCCCCGGTCGTCTACTACGGCGACGAGATCGGCATGGGCGACAACATCTGGCTGGGTGACCGCGACAGCGTGCGCACCCCCATGCAGTGGACCGCCGACCGAAACGCCGGCTTCTCCACAACCGACCCCGGGCGGCTCTACCTGCCCGTCAACATGGGTCCCGTCTACGGCTACCAGGCCATCAACGTCGAGCAGCAGATGGAGCAGCCTGCCTCCCTGCTGCAGTGGACCCGCCGGATGATCGCCCTGCGCAAGCAGCATCCCGCACTCGCGGTGGGCACCTATGAGGACATCGACGCGGCCAACCCGGCGGTGCTGGCGTTCCTGCGCCGCCTGCGGGAGGACGACACCGACGAGGTGGTGCTGTGCGTGCACAACCTGTCGCAGTACCCGCAGCCGGTGCGGCTGTCGCTGGGGGACCGCTTCGGCGGCTGGGCCCCGACGGAGCTGACCGGCGGCACCAGGTTCCCGCAGGTCGACCAGGACCCGTACGTGCTCGCTCTGCCCGGCTACGCCAGCTACTGGTTCCAGTTGGCACCGGTGGCGGTGTCGGCCGCCGGCGGGCAGGCGGTTCCGGCACCGGCGGACGGCCGGTTGGCACCCGCGACGTAGGGAACAGGCGGATCGGCTGAACCGACGTACCCGGCGGGACGTAATACATTACTGGCGGGTACGCCGGGCAGTCGAGCGTGAGGAGGGTTTGTGGAAGGCCGAAGGGTGCCGCGACGGGCCGGGCCGGGCTGGGGGTCGTCCCGACGCCCGCTTTCCCGGCGGGTGCCGGAACCGCCGGGACCGGGCGGCGCTGCGTGCCCCGCGGACACCGGCCCGTCCATGGCCGGGCTCTATCTGATCGGCGCGCTGCCCGCGGAGCAGACCCAATCGTATGAGGGGCACCTGCTGCACTGCCCCGCCTGCCAGACCGACTGCGACCAGATCGGCCCGGCAGTCGACGCGCTGGCGACCCTGCGGGTGGGCGACGCCGCCGAGCTTGCCGAACAGAGTCCGCTCGCCGGTGACGACCGCCCCTGAGGGACTTGGACCGGGCCGGCTTCGCGCTGTTCCAACAAGCGGTCAGCGCCGTGGTCGGCCAAGCGGCGCTGCGGCCGGCCATGCCGCGCGAGCTAAGAGGCGTCGAAGGATTCCCGCGATTGCTGGATGCCGGCGGCGTTGTCGACCGCCCAGCGGGCGAGGTGTCGTGCGACGGCGAGCAGGCTGATGCCGCGCGGGGTGAGCGCGTAGTCGACGCGCAGGGGTTTGGTGTCGTGAAGGGTTCGGGTGACCAGCCCGTCGCGTTCCATGCCGCGCAGGGTGGCGCTGAGCATACGTTGGGTGATGGGCTCGCTCAGCCGGCGGAGCTCGTTGAAGCGCTTCGTGGAGTGCCCCAGCTGGCAGATGACCACCACGGACCACTTGTCGCCGATGCGTTCCAGGACGTCTCGCACCAGTTCGCGGCCCTGACCGCAGAGCACCAGTTCCTGTTCGCTCATGGAGGTGGTCGGGTGTGCCATGAGCACCAGTATATGGCGTATACCAGGTGCCGACCTGCGACCCAGTTGGTACCTCCGGCGATACCAGGGCACTTTGAAGTGCCTTCTTGTCGCTCTTGCCGGGATTGCGCACACTCGAAGGACGGTACGGATCCGGTACCTGGTACGTGATGGAAACCACACGTGAGCATTGAGCCACTCATCGGGGGAAGATCATGAAAGCTGTCGGTCTGCACGAGTTCGGGGGACCGGAGGTGCTGAGGGTCGTCGACGTGCCCGAACCGCACGCCGGCCCAGGCGAAGTCCGGGTCCGCGTGCACGCTGCCGCCGTCAACCCGGCGGACACGCTGCTGCGCAACGGCACGCAGGAATGGGCCCTGGAAGGGGTGCCCGCGCCGTACGTGCCCGGGATGGACGTCGCGGGCGTGGTCGACGAGATAGGCCCCGACACCGACACCAGCCTGCGCACCGGCGATCCGGTGATGGCCATGCTGCTGCCGTTCCTTCCCGCCGACGACGGATCGGTCGCCTACCGGGGCGGCGGCTACGTCCAGTACGCGGTCCTGCCGGCGAAGTCGGTGGTCCGCGCCCCGGACGGGTTCAGCCACGAGGCCGCGGCGACGCTGCCGATGAACGGCCTGACCGCGCTGCTGGCCTTCGACCAGCTGGCGCTGCCGCCCGGCTCGACCCTGGCCGTGATCGGGGCCGCCGGGGCGCTCGGCGGATACCTCGTCCAGCTGGCCGCCCACGCCGGGCTGACCGTGATCGCCGACGCCGCCCCAGCCGATGAGCAGCTCGTCCGCGACCTCGGCGCGACCGAGGTCGTGCCCAGAGGCCCCGAGGTCGTCGACAGCATCCGGGCGCGGTATCCCGACGGCGTGGACGCGGTCGCCGACGTGGCGCTGTTCGGGCCCCGGCTACTCGGCGCCGTCCGCGACGGCGGCACCTTCATCCGGTTCCGGCAGACCGAGGAGCCCGGCGGCTACCCCGCCGACAGCACCCGCGGCATCAAGGTGCTGTCGCCGTTCGTGCCCGAATACGACGGCCGCACCGACAAGCTGGACGAGATCCGCCGCCTGGCCGGCTCGGGCGTGCTCACGCCCCGGATCGCCGAGGTGCTGCCCGCAGACCAGGCATCGGATGCCCACCGCCGGCTCGAGGCAGGCGGGGTACGCGGGCGGTTCGTCCTGACCTTCTGACAACAGTCCGACGCATCCGAAAGACACATCCGAAAGAGGAACAACCGTGTCCGCACGCTTCACTGACAAAGTCATTTTGATCACCGGCGCCACCTCCGGCATGGGCCGGGCCGTCGCCGAGCGGGTCGCCGCCGAGGGTGCCAAGGTCGTCTTGGCCGCCCGCGGCAAGGACGCCGGAGACGCCTTCGCCGCGCAGTTGCGCGCAGCCGGACACGACGCGCTGTTCGTGCCCACCGACGTCACGGTTGCGGCCGAGATCGCCGAACTGGTCCGGCAAGCCGTCGAGCGCTACGGCCGGCTCGACGGCGCGTTCAACAACGTCGGCGCCGCCACCGCATACGGCCCGATCGCCGACATCGACGCCGATGCCTGGCGCGCAGACCAGGCGCTCAACCTCGACAGCGTCTTCTACGGACTCAAGTACGAGATCCCCGCGATCCAGGCGGCCGGTGGCGGCTCGATCGTGAACAACTCGTCCAACCTCGGCGTCACCGGCGCGCCCGGCATGGCCTCCTACAGCGCCGCCAAGCACGGCGTCGTCGGGCTCACCCGTTCGGCTGCGCTCGACACGGCCACTTCGGGGGTTCGGATCAACGCGCTTGTGACCGGCGGAGTCGACACGCCGCTGCTGCGCGGCGCGATGGGCCCCAACCCGGAGGAGGCCATCAAGGCCGCCGGTGCGATGCACCCGGTCGGACGGATCGCGCAACCGGAGGAGATCGCCGCGTTCGTCGCGTTCCTGCTCAGCGACGAGGCCAAGTTCATCACCGGCGCGGCGCTCGCGATCGACGGTGGCATGACCGCACGTTGACCGCCAGTGTCATGATCGCGCAGCTCGGCTGCACGCGTATCCGTATTTAGCGACCTTCCGGACACTCACCCTGCCCACTCGCCCGCCATGGTGTGGGGAATATCCGGGTTCCGGAGGTGGGGGATGAGCTGCGTTGTTAGGTTCGCAGGGTCTGCCTGAGGACGGAGGTGCTGCCATGTCTCACCATCTCGACACGCCGCTGGCCCGCCAGAACGGCCGGCTCTATATAGACGATCTTTACGTGTTTCAGGGTGACGGGTCGACGGTCCTCATCATGGACGTCAACTCGACCATCACCGGCCCGGACGTGCAGGCGGGACTGCACCCCGAGGCGCGCTACGAGTTCAAGGTCCATGTCGGCGGCGAGGCGTTCGAGTCGCTGACATTGCGGATCGCCGCGGAGGGCGAACCCGACGCGCAGGGGCGCCAGCAGATCACCGTGCACAGCCTCACCGGTGACGAGGCCCGGGACGACAGCGCGACCGGCACGCTGCTCGTACGCGGCCCGACCGGTGAGCAGATCTCCGGCGGCGGCGTACGGGTGTGGACCGATCGTGTCGCCGACCCCTTCTACATCGATCTCGACCAGCTGTTCACCATCAACGCGGCGGTCGCCAAGGGCACCGCGGTCGACAGCGCGAAGTGGGACCCGAAGCAGGCGAAGAACTCGTTCGCGAACACCACTGTGCAGGCGATCGTGGTGGAGGTCTCCCACGAGCATCCGATCCTGCGGCCGGGCGCGCAGGTGGGCGTGTGGTGCTCCACGAAGCTGGCCACTGACGCGGGCGGCTGGCGGCAGATCAACCGGGCGGGCCACCCGATGATGTGGCCGATCTTCTGGCCCACGGACACGGATTTCTCGAATCCGGCCAACGACCGCCATCCTTCGGAGGACCTGGAGGGCGCGGGCAAGTACCTAGCCGACCAGGTCAGTGCCGTCCTCGCCGCGCAAGGCGACGTGGCCGATCCGCAGGGGTACGGCTGGACGGTCGCCCGGCGGCTGTTCCCGGACGTGCTGCACTACGAGGTCGGCACCCCGGCGACGTTCGGGTTCGCCGGCATCAACGGCCGCACCCTCGCCGACTTCGCCCCCGAGGTGATGTTCTCCCTCGTGCTGGGCCGGGCCACGCCGGGCGCACTCGGCCCGTCGACCAACGAACAACTCCGCACTTCTGCCTTCCCTTACGTCGTCAAGCCGTAGTCCAGAGCCAGCCCGCACCGCTGGCGCGCGCCGACGATGACGCTGCGGGCTGTGCCGGCAACCAGGCCAGCGCCACCCGCGCCACGCTGACCTCGTGTCGGGCGGCGACGGCGCGCAGGACCTCGAACACGTCGTGACCCCGTTCACGGTCCGGCGGAAGCCACGAAGCCGTTGAGATGGCGCGTTGCCGATACGCCCAATGCCCGGCCTCGTTCACGTCAGGGGTGAACGCAACAGACTCATCGCCCGGGTTTCAGCTCGCCCCAGGTATTCAGTGTTGCTAGGTACCGGTAGTCAGTGTTACTTTATACCGGTACCTAGCAACGCCGAGTAGCCGGAAGGAGGGCGTTCTATGGGCAGGCTGACCTACGCCGCCCTCAAGGGCTTCGGTTTCACTCCCGCCAACGTCATCGTCGAATAAGAAGAGGCACCCCCCATGCAGACCCCACCCCCCGCGATCCAGGTCAAGGGATTGCGTAAGTCGTACGGAAAGCTCGAGGTCCTCAAAGGTGTGGACTTCAGTGTCGCCCCGGGCAGTATCTTCGCGTTGCTGGGTTCCAACGGCGCCGGTAAGACCACGGTCGTGCGTATCCTGTCCACGCTGCTCAAACCGGACGCCGGCACGGCGAGCGTGGCCGGGTTCGACGTGGTGGCCCAGGCCGGGCGGGTCCGTGAGTCGATCAGCCTGACCGGCCAGTTCGCCGCGGTCGATGAGATCCTCACCGGCCGGGAGAACCTCATCATGGTCGCCAGGCTGCGGCAGGTGAGCAACCCCGGCCAGGTCGCCGACGACCTGCTGCGACGCTTCGACCTGACCGACGCCGCGGCCCGTCGGGTGGCGACC
Source organism: Catellatospora paridis (assembly GCF_009720365.1). Taxonomy (GTDB): domain Bacteria; phylum Actinomycetota; class Actinomycetes; order Mycobacteriales; family Micromonosporaceae; genus Catellatospora; species Catellatospora paridis. The sequence goes on from NZ_ML769312.1 coordinate 89,456, forward strand.
TACTCCGGCGGTATGCGCCGCCGCCTGGACATCGCGATGAGCCTGATCGGCGGGCCGCCGGTCATCTTCCTCGACGAGCCGACCACCGGTCTGGACCCCGAGGCCCGCCTGGAGGTGTGGAAGGAGATCCAGGCCCTGGCCGACAGCGGCGTCACCGTGCTGCTGACCACCCAGTACCTGGAAGAGGCCGAAAAGCTCGCCGACCGGATCGCGATCCTGCACCAGGGCACGATCATCGTGTCCGGCACCCTGGCCGAACTGCGCCAGCTGCTGCCCGCCGCCAAGGCCGAACTCGTCGAACGCCAGCCCACCCTCGAGGAGATCTTCCTCGCCATCATCGGAAACAAGGAGGCGCGGGTATGAGCGCGCACGTGCTCAGCAACACCGGAGTGATGCTCGGGCGGTCCATCCGGCACGTGACCCGCAGCATGGACACCATCATCACCGTCACGATCATGCCGATCGCGTTCATGCTGCTGTTCCGTTTCGTGTTCGGCGGCGCCATCCAGACCGGCTCCGGCAACTACACCAACTACCTGATGCCCGGCATCCTGCTCATCGCGATCTCCAGCGGCATCTCCTACACCGGCTTCCGGCTGTTCAACGACATGCAGAGCGGCATCTTCGAACGCTTCCACTCGATGCCGATCGCACGCTCGGCGGTCCTGTGGGGCCACGTGCTCACCTCGCTGGTGTCCAATGCCATCTCCGTGGTCGTCATCATCGCCGTCGGTCTGCTCATGGGCTTCCGCACCTCGGCGGGAGTGCTGGAATGGCTGGCCGTGGCCGCGATCCTGGCCCTGTTCACCCTCGCCCTGACGTGGCTGGCGATGATCGCGGGACTGGCGGCGTCCTCGACGGACGGGGCCACCGCGTTCTCGTACCCGCTGATCTTCCTGCCCTTCATCAGCTCGGCGTTCGTGCCCACCGCCACGATGCCGGGTCCGGTACGGGCCTTCGCCGAGAACCAGCCGGTCACCTCGATCGTCAACGCGATCCGGGCGCTGTTCGACCAGCAGCCGGTCGGCACCGACATCTGGATCGCGCTCGGCTGGTGCGCAGCCATCCTCGTGATCGCCTACGCGTTCGCGATGCGGGTCTACCGCCGCAAGGTCGCCTGACCTGACCGGACCGGTCGCCTGACCTGGCCGGACCGGCCGCCCATGACCACCGGGCGACCGGTCCGGCATACCGATGGTTGCCCGGCTCCTGCCAGTGGGCGGATCGTCTCAGCGTGGCGAACCGCGTGGGGAGGTGGCGGCATGGCGAGCAGCCGCAGACCATCGTGGTACTAAGTGATACTGTATAGTGGTACTCGGTGTTACGGGGTACCCGGTGGCGAAGAGAGGCCGCTATGGAAAATCTGACAGAGATGCTGAAGGGCACGCTCGAGGGTTGCGTTCTCGAAATTGTCGGTGGCGAGGAGACCTATGGGTACGCCATCACGCGCCGACTGAACGACCTCGGCTTCGCCGACGTCGTCGAGGGGACGGTCTACACCATCCTGCTGCGACTGGAGAAGAACGGACTCGTCCAGGTGGCGAAACGACCATCCGAGGTAGGCCCGCCGCGCAAGTTCTACTCGCTCAACGACGCCGGCCGCGAAGAACTCGCGATGTTCTGGGCGAAATGGCAATACGTCTCATCACGCATCGACAGCCTCAAGGAGGGCGGCAGGTGAACTTCTGGGAAACCATCACAGGCAGCGATCTCACCAGGGAATGGAAGGCGTTCGAGGTCCGGGCGCAAGCATTGCCGGCCGACTACCAGGCGGCCTGGGAACAGATCAAGAACAACCTCTACCCCTATGGCGATTTCACCGGTCGCAACCTGTTGCCGATCCTCGACTCCGCCCTCGGGCTGCTCGAGGAGACATCGGCCGACGGGCAGAGCATCCACGAGGTGCTCGGCGACGACATCCCAGGCTTCTGCACGGCGCTGGCCGGCGGGGAGGGGTCCCGCACCTACCGCGACCGGTGGCGCGAGCAGTTGAACAGGAACGTCGCAAGAAAACTTGGCCGGCTAGGAGGCTGACGTGGGAATCCAAGACATCATCGAGGGCAAGAAGCAGTGGCGGGCGCACGTGGCTCGGGTCAAGGCACTCCCGCCGGACTACCAGATCGTCTACAAGGAGATGCAGAAGTACCTGTTCAAGGTCGGACCCATCGACCTTGCTGATGGGCGTCTGCTCCCCGGGATCGTCGACTTCTTCGAAGGAGGCGCCGCCGACGGCAAGGGAGTACTGGAGCTCATCGGCACCGACGTCGCCGCCTTCTGCGACGACCTGATCAAGGACTCGCGCACCTACGCGGACGTCTACCAGGAGTCCATCAGCGCGAACCCCGGCGTGGACGAGAAGTAACATCCGCCCTCGACATGCGAGCGCACCAACGTTGTGGCTGGGCAGTGGCGAACCGCCTGCCCAGCCAAACGTCGGCGGTTCACTCCTTCTTCGCAGCGGACACGTCGACGCATACGATTCCCCTGTTGCCGTCCTGGTCGGCGATCACGGTGAGCGAGGGTGCGTTGCTGTCATCGACGACGGTCCCACCCGCGGCGAGGGCGGCGGCGATCCGTTGCTCGGCCACCTCGGGCGCCACGTAGACCTCGATGTGGAACCGCTGACGCGGGGTCTCGTGCTCGGCGGCGTCCCCGAACCACAGGTTCGGCACCCGGCCCGTGGCGTCCCGGATCTCGTCGCTGGGGGACCCGTGGCCCTGGGCCTCGGGGTTCCCGGTCAGCAGGGCGGCCCACACCGGGGCGATGGTCGCGGAGTGCGCCGTGTCGAGGCCGAGCTCGATCATGCTTACCGAGGCCGGGTCGGCGTCGACCTTGTGGTCGGCGGCGATCTCGGTGATCCGTCGCGCGAGGTCGACATCCTGCTGGGTCACCCATTCGATGACGTGCTCGGTGCCCTCGCCGTCGCGGTAGACGGCGTCGTCGGTGATCAGCTTGAGGTCGACGTACCCGTTGCCGATCGACACGCGCGGGTGGTGGCCGAGCGCGTCGCCCGCCTCGCCCACCGCGGCGACGAACCGTGCGCCGGTGCCGAAGTCGCCGACCCGGTAGCGGGCATGCAGTCCCTGTGCCAGCTTGCGCCAGTCGGTCAGGTTGGCCTCGGCGATCTTCTCGCCCTTCAGCATGTCCATAGACGGGGACCCTATCTCGGGTTCAGCCGCAGCGCTCGCGCTCATCGCGTCGCCCGTTTCCTGGTGCTGGGCCGGCTGTCGGCCCGCCGATGTAGTGTCATGCCAGCTCATGAGCGGGCCATGGCATGTCGAGGGAGAGGGCGGGATTCCCCCTGCGGTGCCTCGAACCGCGTGACCGGAGGAGTCGCTGGGATGACGGCAAGTCGACCGATGCCCACCCAGGACGACGTGCTCGGGTACTTCAACACGCTGTCTAACTGGGGACGGTGGGGCGTCGACGACGAGCTCGGCACTCTGAACCACATCACCGACGACGTCCGGCTGGCGGCGGCGCGGGCCGTGCGCCACGGCAAAAGTGTGTCGTGCGCGTGGGAGGTATCCGTACCGGAAGACATGGAGCGGTCGACGACGACGTGCCCCTGCGCCGCCGACATGCCGGGCGCCGAGAACATGCCGGTGGCCGCATTCCACGCCGACCGGCGCTGGGGCTTTTCGTCCGAGCGGCTCGGCATCGCGTTCCACGGCAACACCCTCACCCACATCGACTCGCCGTGCCACATCTTCTGGGACGGCATGATGTACAACGGGCGGTCGCACTCGTTGGTCGACGCCGCCACGGGATCGGCGTGGGCGGCGGTGACGGCGGCGGCGAACGGGATCATCACGCGTGGTGTCCTGCTGGACATCGCGGGCGTCCGCGATGTGCCGTGGTTGGAACCGGGGCAGGGTGTGTCTCCCGACGATCTCGAGGAGGCCGAGCGTCGTCAGGGTGTGCGGGTGCGGCCCGGCGATGCGGTGCTCCTGCGGACCGGTTACGGCCGCTTCCGGCACGAGGCCGGTGAGGCCGGTGGTTTCACGCAGGCGGGCTGGCACGCGTCCTGCCTGCCGTGGCTGCATGAACGGCAGGTCGCGCTGATCGGCGCCGACACCCCCCAGGACGTTCAGCCGTCGGGATACCCAGACGTCCTGATGCCGGTTCACGCCGTGAGCCTCGTCGCGATGGGCCTGTGGATGCTCGACAACTGCGACCTGGAGGCGTGCGCGACGACGGCTGCCGAACTCGGCCAATGGGACTTCCACCTCGCAGTCGCACCGGTCCGCTTCGCCGGTACGTCCGGCAGCCCGGTCAACCCGATCGCCACATTCTGACCGTGGCAGGCCGGCGACGGCGATGACGTCAGCGGACTCTGAGGTGCACGCCAGGCCTGAGCGGGAGATGACCGCGTAGCGGCAGCGCTACTCGTACGGAATCGCTTTACTTGACAGCGTCAATGTGACCGCTAACACTGATGCGGACCTATGGGTGAATGTCCTCGGGAGGGTCCGATGAGCCGTGTCCTGGTACGCCCGGCGGAAGAGCGCCGGATGGTCAGCGCAGTGCTGACCATTGTGGCGCTGCTGCTCGCCGTCGGGCTCGCGGTCAGCCCGCAAGCGCCTGCCGCCGCGTGGGACAACGGTGTGGCGTCCACCCCGCCGATGGGCTGGAACAGCTACGACTCGTTCAACTGGAGCGTCACCGAGGCCGACGTCCGGGCCAACGCCGACTACATGCGCGACAACCTGCGCCAGCACGGCTGGCAGTACATCGTGATCGACTGGGCGTGGTACTTCCCGGGTCGGCACAACAACAGCCCCAACCAGGACGCGAACCTGCAACCCCGGCTGCGGATGGACGCCAACGGCCGGCTGCTGCCGGACACCACGCGGTTCCCGTCGGCGACGGGCAGCAACGGCTTCAAGCCGCTTGCCGACTACGTACATGCGCAGGGGCTGAAGTTCGGCGTGCATCTCATGCGCGGCATCCCGCGCCAGGCGGTGGCCGACAACGTGCCGATCCTCGGGACCAGCTGCCGCGCCAACCAGATCAACAACAGCACGACCGCGGCCTGGCTCAACCTGATGTGGGGCCTGAACATGTCCAATACATGTGCGCAGGCCTATCTGGACTCGGTGTTCCAGCTGCTGGCCGGTTGGGGCGTCGACTTCGTGAAGGTCGACGACATCGCGGCGCCGACATACCGGCAGGCGGAGGTCGACGGCTACCGGCTGGCGATCCAGCGCAGCGGCCGACCGATGGTGCTGAGCCTGTCGCCCGGGGCGACGCCGGTCGCCAGCGGCTCGCATGTGCAGGCCAACGCGCACATGTGGCGGATCGTCAACGACCTGTGGGACAACTGGTCGGCGCTCGACGCGCTGTTCGAGCAGCTGCGTGCCTGGACGCCGTACCGGGCGACGGGTGCCTGGCCCGACCCGGACATGATCCCGATCGGGCGGTTGTCGAAGTACGGGCCGGTCGGCTCGCCACGCTATTCCGGGCTCACCGCCGACGAGCAACGCACCCTCATGACACTGTGGGTGATCAACCGGGCCCCGCTGATGTGGGGCGGGAACCTGGTCGAGAACCGCGCCGCCGAGCTGGCCTTGATGACCAATACCGCGGTGCTGGCGGTCGATCAGAACAGCACCAACAATCGCCAGGTCACTGCGGGCACCCGGCAGGTGTGGACCGCCGACGTGCCCGGCGGCAACCACAAATACGTGGCCCTGTTCAACCGCGAAGGCGCGGCGGCGAACGTGTCGGTGAACCTCGCCGAGCTCGGCGTCGGGTCGGGCACCGTGACCGACCTGTGGTCGGGCGCGAACCTCGGCACGGCAAGCGGTACCTTCACCCGCTCCCTGCCCGCGCACGGCGCCGGCCTCTACCGGGTCGCGACGCAGACCACCACGCCGACGCCACCGCCGACTCCCACATACACGCTGACCGCGCGGCACAGCGGCAAGCTGCTGGACGTCTACAACGCCGCCACGGCCGACGGCGCGAACGTCGTGCAGTGGGTCGCCAACGGGCAAGCCAACCAGCGGTGGCAGTTCCGTGACGCCGGCGGAGGCTACTACAACGTCGTCAGCCTCAACAGCGGCAAGTGCTTGGATGTGTACGGCGGCGCGAGCGCCACCGGCGACGGCGTCCGCGTCGTGCAGTGGACCTGCGGCACCGGCACCAATCAGCAGTGGCGCATCCAGGACGCTGGTGGCGGCTACCTCCAGCTCGTCGCCCGCCACAGCAACAAATGCCTGGACGTGGTCAACGCCGCCACCACCGACGGCGCTCAGGCCGTCCAGTGGACCTGCGGCACCCGCACCAGCCAACACTGGCAGCGCACCCAGGCATAGAACCGTGCCGCCCAGCGAAGGTGCTCGGTCGGATGCGACGTGACCGCGGCAGCGCGTTCATGTTCACGGGGCTGCGCGGAGTAGCTTCCGGAACCGGCTACGGTACCTGGCATGCCAGAAGCCTTCGATCAGGCAGCGCTCGATATCGGCGTCGAGCCGCGGGCAGAGTCTGCGGTGCCGGGACTGCGATACATCGCCGACTGGCTCAACGCCGATGCCGGCGCTGCCTTGCTCCAGGGCATTGATTCCGAACCCTGGTCAGCGCAGCTGAAGCGGCGCGTGCAGCACTACGGGCACCGATACGACTACGGTCGCCGAGCCGTGGCCGCCGACCAGTGAGTGATCCGCGATGCTGGCCCGCTGGGTCGATGGGCAGAGCCAGCCGCACCACGCGAGCAGCTCAGGCAGGCCCGCCGGTCGCGGTGCCGACGTGGAGCATGCGGTGGCTGGATTGCGACTCCGCTGAGCCACGATTCACCCAGCGTTCTCCTCGCCGAGGGCGTCCGAGCATCGAGCGAGAAGGCGATCAACGAAGGCCAAATCCCTTTGCCCGATCGAGGTCTTGAAGATCGGCAGCGGGTAGGGAACTGGAGCCGGGTCCTCAGCGAACAATGGCTGCGACTGGGCCTGGATGGGATTCACCCCGAGCAGCCTCAGCAAGTGCGGGCCGGAGCCGCTTTTGTCGCGCAGCACGCCTTGCAGGATGTGTCCGGTCCCGGCGAGGTCGTGTCCCAGTCGGCGAGCCTCACGCAGTGCGTAAACCAGCGCCTGTTCGGTCCCGCGTTCAAATCGTGGTCGCGATGGGCACAGCTCCATCGTGGCGTACTCCACGCGCTGATCGACGGCTTGGTAAGTCACCCCCTGGACTGTCAACGCCCCATGCGCGGCGCAGCCGTCGTCTTGGAGCAACTCCAGCAGCAGGTGCCGCGTGCCGACCGTGTCATGGCCACGGCTTGCCGCTGATTGGTAGGCCGCCATGACGACAAGCCGCGCACGGTCACTGAACGAGGGTGATGACAGGACAGCCACCCCGAAGAGGCTAGCTGACTTCCTTGCCGGCAGTGCCCGCCGTGGGGTGCCGCCAGACAGCTCGGTCAGGGGTGAGCCGCCGCGGGCGTCCCTTCAGCGGCTTGCGTCATCGCCGGTCACCCCCAGCCTGCGGTGCGGGGCAGTGGCGATGGCGCTCGCTGCGTACCCTGCCCGCTGTGAACTACACGGCACCGAACTTCTCGAAAATCTCGCCGGACCGCTATTTCTTCGGGCTTGGCATGTTCCTGTTTTGTATGGGCTTCTTCCTCGACAAGGAGAAGTTCCTCATCGCGGGCGGTGTTCTCTTGATCGTTGGGCAGTTGATGCGCGTGGAGACCGCGATCAGGCAGCGCAGTTCCAACTAAGTCATAAAGCGCATACGGTTCAGCGACGGAGATCCGGTTGTTGGCGGCGTAGCGCAGCGCAGCCGCCAACCAAGGGTGAGCCGCCGCAGGCGGCCTTATCGGGGTTTGGGTCACGGCGACGTGATCCTTCTCGTGTGCGACGACTCAGCGATGAGCGGAGGTCACTGGTTCTCGCGTCCTGGGGATCATGACCGCTGGTCAAGTAGGCCAGGTAGCGCAGACGCCGGACAGGGCGCCCACCGCATGAAGATCGGGCCAGAGCGGCGAGCGCACCACATGTCCGGATCTAGCCGATGACAGCGCGCCAGCTCACGCTGCGAGAATGTCCTTGCAAGTCGGACTTCCACGGCGAACGATCAGTGCCGTGTCGATCGTAGGTATGGATGCCGAAATCGCGACTGGCGGAGTCGTCGTCGTCATCGATGTCATCCGGGCTTTCACGACGGCCGCGGTCGCCTTTGAGCGTGGCGTGACAGAAATTGCCTGCGCGCCGTCGGTCGAGGTCGGCCGAGGTCTCCGGCGGCTACATCCGGATCGTCTTCTGGTCGGGGAGGCCAACGGGCTCAAGCCCCCAGATTTCGACTTCGGGAACTCGCCGTTCGAGATGTCGACGGCGCAGCTCGACGGCCGACGTTTGATCCAGGCGACATCGAACGGCACGCTCGGGCTCGCCCGGTGTCCGGATCCGGCGGCGCTGCTCGCGGTGTCGGCGCTGAATGTCGGTGCCACCGCACGATGGATCGCGAGCAACCACGCCGACATTCCGCGCACGCTCATCTGCACCGGGCGGACCGCTGAGGACTGGGCCTGTGCGAGGTACCTGGCTGACCTTCTCGACGGGTCGGCGCCGGCATGGGCGGACCTGGTCACGGGCATAATGCACGGCGCTGCCGAGCATGCTCATGCCTATGCGCGACTACCCGCGTCCGAACGCGTTGATCTTTCCGGGAACCTCCGCTTCTGTTGCGATGTCGACCGATCCGAATTCGCCATGGTCGGCGAAGCCCGCAAAGATCACGTTGTCCTCGCCAAGGTGCCGTGCTGACCTGCCTCATTCCGCAGCCCGCCGACCAGGTCAGACACCGCGCAGCATGCCCCGCATCGCCGCGCTGCCAGCCGGGTCGGTGGTTCTCGCTGAGGACGAGACCCACCTGGACCTGCTCGCGCGGGTGCGGGACGGCTGGATCCCGGTCGGACCAGGCGATCCCGTCTATGATCCACTGGCAGCGCGGCCGTTACGGGGGGACGCAAGTGATCGAAGCGATCTTTTTCGATGTCGGCGGGACGATTCTCGACGAGTCCCGCGAGTTCGAAACCTGGGCGGACTGGTTCGGCGTTCCGCGGCATACGCTTTCGGCGGTCTTCGGTGCGGTGGTCGCCCGGGGTCTGGACTGGCAGGAGACGTTCCGGACCTTCCGGCCCGGGTTCGATCTCGCGGCCGAGCTCGAGCGCCGGGCAGCTGCCGGCAAGCCGGAGTCGTTCGGCGAAGAGGATCTCTACCCTGACGCGCGATCGTGCCTGAGCTCTTTGAAGGATCAGGGCCTGTTCGTGGGCTTGGCCGGCAATCAGCCGGCTCATGCTGAGACGATCCTGCGCGCTCTCGACCTCTCCGTGGATGTGATCGGCACGTCGCATGGTTGGGGCGTGGCCAAGCCGTCACCGGCCTTTTTCGAGCGCGTCATTCGGGAAGGCGGTGGCGATGCGTCTTCGATCCTGTACGTCGGCGATCGGCCCGACAACGATGTACGCCCGGCCATGGAGGCCGGTATGCAGACGTGCCTGATCCGGCGCGGTCCGTGGGGTCACATCCTCGACATGCCAGCCGTGTCTGAGCAGTGCCTGTTTCGCATCGATTCGCTGGACGAACTTCCGAGCCTGGTTGCCAAGCACAACACGGCAAGCGGCTGATTCGCCGATAGTGCGGGGAGACACGGCCGGGTGGCGATGTCGTTGTGCACGCCGTCGCCGCCGGCCGGTCCGCGTCGGTTGACGACGAAGTACGACTGGATGCCTTCGGCGAAGTATTCGCCGATGTTGCTGCCCGCGTAGGTGTTGCGCCACAGGCCCGCCGCGCGAGCGGCGTTTCAGGCATTGGCGAGCTCAGGCGTGATCGCCGGGTCGATGTGCTGCAGGGACATGTAGTGCAGGGTGTGCCCGAACTCGTGCACGAACACGTTCTCCGCACCCTGGTTGTCCATGACGTTGCTCTCGCTGGCCAGCGACAGCGGGAACGAGGTCGCTGTGCCGACCCGGCACATCGAGCACACCGGCTGTCGGCTTGTTACTCAACCGTGACGTATTTCGAGGATTAACGATGCGTCGTATGGGGAAACGTCAGCGAAATCCGACCATCACGACGATGTGAGCGAGCGGCCGATGACCGAAAAGCTGGAGCTGCGCCTGTACACCTCGTCGGCGGGCGTGTACCTGACCGCCCGCGGGCGGCTGGACTCGACCACCGCACACCAGCTGGGAAGAGCGATCGGTGTCGCGCTCGACCGCTATCCCACCGACCGGCTCACCGTGGACTGCGCAGGCCTCGACGCGATCGACGCTGCGGGAATCAGCGTGCTGATGCTGTTCCGGTCCAGTGCGCTGCGAGTAGGCGTACACCTCACGATCGCCGATCCGCCGCCGCACATCCGCGCTGCCATCCGGGCCCTGCGTGCCGACCAGCTCCTTGTGCCCACATCCCACGACCATGCGGATGGTGTCCCATCGCTGCATCGCCCGGCCCCGCGCCGCTCCAGCGCCGCACCTCACCACTGTCTGCGTCCACCGACTGGCACGCGGCGCCCACGGCGGACACGATGATGCTCAGACAATCGTGATCGTGTCGGACCAGAAGCTTTGTTGCCGCTCACTCAGCGGCCTGGGTCGTCGTGTCGGCCCGGTCGGGCAGGAAGATCTCTTCGATGGTCAGGCCGAAGATGTCGGCGATCGTGAACGCCAGCGGCAGGCTGGGGTCGTACCGCTCGGTCTCGATGGCGTTGATGGCCTGTCGGGAGACTTTGCACCGGTCGGCGAGGTCGGCCTGGCTCCACCGGCGGGCTGCTCGCAGTTCGCGTAGCCGGTTCTTCATCGGTGCGGTGCCTTCATCGGTTGAAGCGGGTGCGCAGGTCCGCGGTCACATGCCAGATCATCATGCCGCCGATGATGATCAGTTGCGTGAGCTGGTGGACCTGGATGACGCCGGCGGAATCGAGCACGGCGGCCACCTGCAGTGCCACGAGGACTACCGCGAACGCGATGGCCATGCTCTCCAGCTGAATCTTGCGGAGGTATTCGTCCGCACGCCAGAACGCCCGCAGCATGGCCCAGGCCATGGCGAGCGCGAACACGCCGGTGGCGGCAATCCACCATGCCTTCTGGGTCGCGCTCTGTTCCGGACTGCTGCCCAGTGCCAGGGCCACCCAGCCCAGCGTGACCACCGGTAGGCCGTCGATGAGGACGGCACGGCGGGCCGCACGCGCCACTTCGTTCTGCTGTGCTGGTTCCGTCATGGCACGAAGGTAAGCCGTCCCTTCCATTTAGTCAAGCGTCCATGACATTGTGACAAGCGAGCATTACATTGATGGGGCGTCTTCCCCGTCGGCTCCCGCGGCCACCACGGAGATCGCACTGGTCGGCGATGGAAACGAGCCGGCAGCTCCGGGATGCGGCGACTGTCCATCCGAGACAGTCGCCTGTTTCCTTCGGAGAGCCGGACGCCTGGTTGACCAGGCGTCACCTTCCTTGGGCTCAGGCGTCGGGGCGGGTTCGTCGGCCGCCGGCGGTCACGCGGGTTCACCGTATGGCTGGATGCGGCGTACCAGCAGGTGGTGGACCGCGGCGCCGAGGGCCGCGCCCAGGATAGGCGCGAGCAGGTAGATCGCCAGATCGGTGGACTGGCCGGAGAGCAAGGCCGGGCCGAACTGGCGGGCCGGGTTCACCGATCCGCCGCTGAGGGGCCCGAACACGGCGATTACCAGCGCGACGGCCGCGCCGATGGTGTAGGGCATCAGGCGCACGAGCCCCGGGCGGGCCACGAACAGTCCGATCAGCAGGGTCAGGACGAGCATGCCGGTGGTCTCGGCGAGGAACACCGAGTCGGGTCGCCAGGCCGGGGAGGGCCTGATCGCCGCGTGCGCGACCGATGGAAGGGAGACCGCGCGGCCCCAGGTCAGGCGGGCCAGGGCCGTGCCGGCCACGGATCCGGCGAGCTGGGCGAGTATGTAGGGCAGGACCCGGCGGCCGGGGAAGGCGTCCATGAGCCACAGTCCGACCGTCACGGCGGGGTTGGTGTGTCCGCCGCTGCGGCGCCCGGGCGGGCTGAGGATCAGGCCGGTGAGGATGGTCCCGCTGATGGCGCCGATGACGACGAGCGCGACGCGCAGGTCGGCGATGTAGAGCGCGGAGGCCGGGTCGCGCAGCCATCGCACAACTGTCACCGCGAGGAACAGCAGGACCGTGGCGAGCAGGAACTCGTCGGCGGCACGCAGCAGAATCTGCCTGTGCTCGGCAGCGGTGGAGGCGCTCACGTAGATCTCCAGGTGTTCGGATCCGGGCGCTTCGGGCCGACGCGGGTGACCGGGCGCTGCGCGGGGACACCTCGGGTCCGTGGCCGCCGGATCGGGCGTCCTGTCACTCGGTCGAGCGGCGGGCCGCCGGTGCGGCCCTGGGCGCGGTGTGGCTGTCGGCTGTGGTTCAGCTGACCGGTGTGTAGTGGCCGGGCACCGACCGGGTGGTCACCCCGATGCGGTTGAACGCGTTGATCGTCACGATCGCGGCGATGAGGTGGGCGAGTTCGGTCTCGTCGAACTGCTCCGCGGCCCTGGCGTACACGGCGTCGGGGACGAATCCGTCGGTGATCACGGTGATCGCCTCGGTGAGCTCGATGGCCGCGATCTCCCGTGCCGTGTAGAAGTGCCGTGACTCCGTCCACGCGCCCAGCTGCATGATCCGCTCGAAGGTCTCGCCGGCGGCCAGCGCGTCCTTGCTGTGCATGTCCAGGCAGAACGCGCAGTGGTTGAGTTGCGATGCGCGGATCTTGACCAGCTCCAGTAGTTCCGGCTCCAGGCCGCGCCCGGCGGCGCCGTCCAGGCGGATCAGGGCCTTGTACGCCTCGGGGGCGAGCTTGGCGAAGTCCAGGCGGGCGGGGTGCTCGGGAAGCCGGGTCACGTGATGTGTTTCGTTGATCGTCATGCCCACCACCGTACGGCGGAAGTGGTACCAGAGTATGGTCCATTCCTGTGACAGAAGCGCAGACCAATTCTGCCCAGCCGCCGCCCGTCACCGGCGCCGACCTGCACCTGGAGCTGCACGGATCCCGGCTGCGCGCCGGGCTCACCGCCGCCCTGCGAGACGCCGTACGCACCGGCCGCCTGGCGCCGGGCACCCGGCTGCCCGCATCCCGGTCACTGGCCGCCGACCTCGGTGTCTCCCGCAACACCGTGGTCAACTCCTACGCCGAGCTGGTCGCCGAAGGCTGGCTCACCGCCCAGCAGGGCTCAGGTACCCGGGTCGCCGACCGCACCGAACCGCCCCCGGCCACGCCCGAGCCCCCCAGCGCCGCACCCAACTCGCGCCGGCCCCGATACGGGCTGCTCACCGGCATACCCGATCTCGCGAACTTCCCCCGCAGCCAGTGGCTGGCGGCCGCCCGCCGGGCACTGGCCGCCGCCCCGAACGACGCCTTCGGCTACGGCGACCCGCGCGGGCGCGTCGAACTGCGGGCCGCGCTCGCCGACTACCTCGCGCGGGCCCGCGGCGTGTACGCCGACGCCGACCGCATCGTCGTGTGCTCCGGCTTCCATCACGGCCTCGCACTGATCGCCCACGTGCTCAAGGAGCGGCAGGTCCGCGCGGTGGCCGTCGAGGCGTACGGCCTGGACCTGTACCGCGACCTGCTGACCAACGCCGGCCTGGACACCCCGCCGCTGGCCGTCGACGAGCACGGGGCGTGCACCGACGACCTGGCCCGGCTGCCTGAGGCAGGCGCGGTTCTGCTGACCCCGGCGCACCAGTTTCCCACCGGCGTCGCGCTGTCCCCGCAGCGGCGCGCGGCGGCCGCCGACTGGGCGCGTGCCACCGGAGGCCTGCTGCTGGAGGACGACTACGACGGGGAGTTCCGCTACGACCGCCAGCCGGTCGGCGCCCTGCAAGGACTGGACCCCGAGCGAGTGGTGTACTTCGGCTCGGCGAGCAAGTCCCTGGCCCCGGGCGTACGGCTGGGCTGGATCGTGCCGCCCCCCGAGATGATCCCCGACATCGTGGCGGCCAAGGGCTACGGCGACTACATGACCAGCACCCTGGAACAGCTGACCCTCGCCGAGTTCATCACCTCGGGCGGGTACGACCGCCACGTGCGCTCGATGCGGCAGCGCTACCGGCGCCGACGCGAGCAACTGGTCGCGGCACTGCACCAGCGCGCACCCGGTATCCGGGTCGCCGGCATGGCTGCGGGCCTGCAAACCGTACTCGACCTGCCACCCGGCACCGAGAACTCGGTGATCCAGCGGGCGGCCCGGCGGGGACTGGCGGTCAGCGGCCTGGCGCAGTTCGCCCACCAGGCCCCCGACGCCCGCTCGCCGCAGCCGCCCCGAGACGGCCTGGTGGTCAACTACGCGGCACCGTCGGACAGCGCCTGGACCGGGACGCTGGAGGCACTGTGCGACGCAATGCCCGCCTCAGCAATCGGCAGCTGTTCCCATGCGTAACGCCTATACGAGAAGGGATGTAGGGGCGGCGACCGCGATGTCCGCTCCGCGCGAGATCATCTCTGGCGGAGGGCGCGAAGATGGATCGATGAACTGCCGGCCCCTAGAATGCGTGAGGTGGACCTTTCGCATCTCGGCGCACCGATCGGGCCGATGATCCGGATCTACGGCGGGTTCGGCAACCGGATGTACCGGCTCGACACCGACCAGGGGTCGTTCGCGGTGAAGGAGTTGAACCTCGTCGACCGCCGCTGGACATATCGCGTCGAGGACGTGTTCAGGTTCGAGCGGGCGGCCTTCGCCGCCGGTATCCCGATGCCAGAGCCGATCTCGGTCAGCCACGACACGCTCGTCCACCGATGGGTCGAGGGAGAGAAGGTGCCTGAAGCACCGGTGTCGGCGGCGTACGCGTGCGAGATCGGTGAGATCCTCGCGCGTATCCACGCGCTCGACGTCGCGTGGACCCAGGTGCCGATCGAGGAACCGACGTCACGGGACTGGCCCGAGCTCGCCGCGCGGGCGTCGGCGACCGGACAGCCGTGGGCCGACGAGCTCGCCTCTCACGTCGAGACGTTCCTCGCGATTGCCCACTTCGTCGACACCTGCGAACGGCCGGGCCCCGTCGTGCTGACCCACAGGGACATCCAACCGTGGAACCTGCTCGCTCGTGAGGGTCGGCCGGTGGTGCTCGACTGGGAGCTCTCGGGGCTGCTCGACCTGTCCGGTGAGCTCGGCTCGACCGCGCTGAGCCTCGCGAAGGGGCCTGGCTTCGACGGCATCGAGCCCGCCATCTTCCGCTCGGTCCTCGACGGTTATACCGCGGGGGGCGGGGCGCTGCCGCCGTCGGGTCCAAGCTGGTTCGTGTTCATGATCGGCGGCTGGCTGGGGTTCACGAGGTGGAACATCCTCCGCTGCCTCGCCGGTGTCGAGGCGAGCACCGGCCCTGAGCTTGCGCTGTCGCACGAGTCCGTGCGCAACGGCGTGCGCGGCCTCCCCGACCTGTTCGGCCGACTTCCGGAGCTCCAGGCGCTGCTCAGACCTGCTCCACCGCGACGCCGATCGACGCGAGCGCCTGTACCTCCTCGTCGGCGGCCTCGGTGGTGGTGACGACGACGTGCAGTGCCGATGCCGGCGCGACGAAGGCCAGCGCTGTGCGGGACAGCTTTGCGGGCTCGGTGACCGCGATGACGCGCCTGGCCGAGGCGATCATGGCTCGTTTGACGGCGGCGTCGGCGAGGTCGTAGGCGGTCAGGCCTTGTGCGGCGGTCAGGCCGCAGCACCCGATGACGGCCGTGTCGAAGCGCAGTGCGGCCAGGGACGCCTCCGCGAGGGGGCCGATGAGGGACAGTTCGCCAGGGCGTGGCTCGCCGCCGGGCAGCAGCAGTCTGAGCTGCGGTGCTGTGGCCAGCGCGTTGGCGGCGTGCAGCGACAGCGGCATGACGGTCAACCGGCGGTGGGCCAGCGCGCGGGCCACCTCGAGGCAGGTCGTGCCGCTGTCGATGACCACCGCCTCGCCATCGGCGATCATGTCGGCCACCGCCGCGGCGATACGGCGTTTGGCCTCGGCGCCCTCGTGCGCGCGTGCCGCGAACGGGGGTTCCTCTCCGCGCAGGAGCAGGCTTCTTGCCCCGCCCCGGTACCGCTCGAGCGCGCCCTGATCGGCGAGGGTGTCCAGGTCGCGGCGGATGGTCATCTCCGACGCGTCGGTCAGCTCCGCCAGCTGGGCCACCGTCAGCTGTCCGGACTGGCGTACCGCGGTGACGATCTTTCGGTGTCGCTCAGCGCTCACCATGGCATTGAACACCATGAGCAGCACTCCAGGCCAGTTTCGAACATGAAAGTTGTTTGTTATGTTCGAAACCATGTTACGTTCGTTGCGCTCGGCCCGGATGACCACCTTCGCCTACTTCGCCCTCAACGGTGTCGTCCTGGGCCTGTGGGTCGTGCACATTCCAGCAATCGAGCACCGGGCCGGTATCAGCCACGCCACCCTCGGCTGGCTGCTCCTGCTGCTCGGCGGTGGCGCGTTCGCCGGGATGCAGGTCGCCGGGCCGCTCACCGACCGCTTCGGCGCCCGCCGGGTCGTCCCCCTCAGCGGCGCACTACTGAGCGCATCTCTGATACTGCCGTCTCTGGCGACGAACGCCTGGACGCTGGCAGCCGCACTGCTGGTGTTCGGCATAGGCAACGGCTGCCTCGACGTCAGCATGAACGCCCACGCCGTCCAGGTCGAAGCCGCCTACCAGCGGCCCGTCATGTCAGCGTTCCACGCATTGTTCTCCGTCGGCGGAGTACTGGCCGCGCTGCTGGGCGCCCGAACCCTCAGCTGGGGATGGAGCCCCGCCACCACACTGACCGCCGTCAGCGTCCTCGGCCTCGCCGCCACGCTCGTGTCCGCGAGCAGCCTGCTGCCCCCGCAACAACCCGCGACCACGCCCGAACACTCCGCACGCCCGTCCGTGCGGCAGCCAGTGCCGCGACGCATCTGGGCGCTCGCCGCGCTCGCCCTCATGCTCATGCTCAGCGAAGGCGTCGCCGCCGACTGGAGCGCGCTGGCGATGCGCGACGTGCTCGGCACCTCCGCGGCCACCGCCGCGTTCGCGTACGGCGCATTCGCCACCGCGATGACCGCCGGCCGGTTCCTCACCGACCGAGTCGCGGCCCGGTTCGGCCCGGTCTCGATCGTCCGCTACGGATCGGTCATCGCCGCCGCCGCCATGACCCTGATCGTCGTCTCGCCGACCGTGCCGGGAGCCGTCCTCGGCTGGGCCCTGTTCGGCATCGGCCTGTCGGGCTCGGTCCCGCAACTGTTCAGCGCGGCCGGTCACACCGACCCGGCCGGTGCCGCGACCAACATGTCCCGCGTGGTCGGCCTCGGCTACGTCGGCATGCTCGCCGGTCCCGCCGTCATCGGCGCGTTGACCCACCTCATGCCGCTCAACCACACATTCCTGCTGCCCGTGGTCTTCTGCCTGACCGCAGCAATCGCCGCCCCCATCCTCAAACCCGCTCAGCCCCGGCCGGGCGATCGCGCGACCGCCGCCGTACAAGCTGTCAGCCAACCGGTGGGGTAGCTCAGTCGATGAGTCGGTCGAGCAGTTCGAAGGTGTCGTACTGCTGGTTGTAGTCGCCGAAGTGTCCGTCGTCGCGGATGATCTGCGTACCGCCGAGGCGCTCGAACATGACGCGACCCTGCGCGGCGTCACACCCGTACGGATCGCGGGTGGAGTTGATGAAATAGATGTCGCGCACATGAGCACTGATCGCGGCCCAGTCGTACTCGGCCTGCAGCACCGGCTCCTCGGAATCGTTGGGCTTGGTCGAGTACCCCGCCACGAGTATCGCCTGCGCCACGGTGACGTCGAGGTGTTCCAGCAGAGCCAGCAGGAATGCCGCACCGCCCGAATGCCCGACAAGCACGGTTCGCTCATCGAATCGATGGCCGGCCAGCACCTTCGGCAACAAGGTGGCTACAGGCTCGGCGTTCATGCCGGGGTAGTGCGGGATGTCGACGGCATACCCGCGTTCACCGAGGCGCACGCCCAACCATCGAAACCAGAGAATCTCCGGCGACCCGCCCGTGCCGTGGAAGATGATCGCGTTTGGCTGCATACGGCAGCACGCTACCGTCTGCCCCCACCCGGGGAGGCGACTGATCCCATCGGCCGGCAGCTGTCCGGAAGCAGATCAGCCCTTCGCTTCGCGGACGTCCTGTCCCTGCTCGGCAAACGCCTTGAAGTCCTGCATGTGCTGGAGCGACTGCTTGCGGAAGGCGCCGGGCATCAGGAGCCCCACCAGCCGCATCAGCAAGCCGCTGAACCGGTATTCGCTCTCGCTCACCCAGAGCGTCGTCTCCGGACCGGCTTCGGTCAGCCGGTCCCGCTGGGCGCTCCACATGCCCTTGCTGACGATCTCGCGGTCGAAGTGAACGACGCTGCCCTTCGGGATCCCGCGCAGGTCTGCCGGTTCCCGGCGGGTGATGGTCTCGGTGGCCTCGATCCTCTGCTGCCCCATCTGCAGCACGACCCGCGACTTGGTGCCGATCTGCCCGTGCACCCCGCTCAGCGGCTCGTGCAGCACCATGCCCCGCAGCCACTTCGGCAGGTGCGCCGGGTCGGCGAGCAGCTGCGCCACCCTCTCCCGCGGCAGGGCGATCTCGATCGAGACGGTGTACTTCATGGCGGAGCGCTCCAGGTTCCCGAGTGAACGGGCGTACCCTAGCAGCCTCGCCTCATGCTGAGCGTGTCCCAACCTCGTTTCGGCTGGTGAGCTGGGATCGACAACCGGGTCGTTCCGCTCGGGTCGGATCGACGCGGGTCACGATGCGGTATTGATCAGGGCGGTGCCGAAAGGGTCTCGGATCAGGTACTGCTGGGCGGCTGCGGGTACCGGTCGGAGATCATCGTGTAGTTCTACCGCACCAGGCGACACGCGATACGGAGACCAGGCGGGGACCACGCGCTATGCGCTCCGGCGCATCGCCTACCTCGGGCAGGCGCCAAACCGTCACCGATGCCGATAGCCTGGAACGCTGCACGAGAGCACGGGTTCGTGGTGGCCTTCTGGAGGCGTTTCGGCTGTTCGCGGCGATACGCCTCGTGTGACAATCGCGGTGTGCCCGTGCCGTATATAGAGATGTCGAACGTGGCGCGTACTGCCTTTTTCGTCAGTGTCGGCGCCTTGTCGGCGGGCGAACTGCTACGGACTCTCCTGCAAGCGGGCCGCGGCCGCCGCGGAGCGCAGCTCGTCGATTTGCGTGCGGAGGCCGTGTTCAGGGTGATGTTCGTCGGGGCGATCCTGCTGCTGCCCACCGGCCGGGCTGTCGCCCCGGCCGCTGTCATCGGCGGAGGTGTGTGGATCTTCGCGCTCGGGCTGGTGATCGGGTGGCTTGGGCTGCTGCTGCGCTGGTGGTCTTTTGTGAGCCTGGGGGAGTACTTCACCGTGGTGGTGAAGACCAGTGACGACCAGCCCGTCGTCGACCGCGGTCCATACCGGGTCCTGCGACACCCGAGCTACACCGGTCTACTGCTCGCCTTCACTGGATTCGGCTTGATGCTGGGAAACTGGGTCAGTGCCGTAGGCTCGTTCGTCTTGTTGCTGATCGCCCTGATTTATCGCCTTCGGATCGAAGAATGCGCTCTGAGCGCCGCGTTGGGCGACCGCTACCGGCAGTTTGCCGCGTGCCGCGCCCGGCTTGTCCCCTACGTGTGGTAATCCGGGCCACGGAGCCTGGAACTCCCTGCCCAAACGACCCCTCCGGCTTGACGTTCCACCCGGTGGAAGGTGCACGCTCAGTCCATGGACGACGCACTCGACCTCTACACGATCGGGCAGGTCGCCGACCGCACCGGCATGCCTGTCCGGACCATCCGATTCTGGTCCGACAGCGGAGTGGTGCCCCCAGTGGAGCGGTCCACCGGCGGATATCGGCTGTACGACGTGGCGGCGGTGGCCTGGCTCGACCTGGTGCGGACGCTGCGTGAGCTCGGTCTCGGGCTCGAGGCGATCCAACGGCTGCTGGCCGGACAGGCGACCCTCGGCGAGTTGGCGCAGTCGCAGGTCGAAGCCCTCGACGGCGAGATCCGCACCCTGCGCCTGCGCCGCGCCGTCCTGCGCACTGTCGCCGCCCGGAGCAGCAGCAGAGAGGAGACGGTACTGATGCACCAGTTGGCCAAGCTGTCGGCGGGGGAACGCCGCCGGATCATCGACGACTTCGTCGACAGCGTATTCGCCGATACCGCAGACGATGACAGCACGGTGATCGCCGCGTGGATGCGCGACGTGCCCGCGGAACTACCCGACGATGCGACGACCGCGCAGGTGGACGCCTGGTTGGAATTCGCCGAACTGGTCACCGACGAGGGCTTCCAGTCCAAGATCCGGTCCATGGTGCTCGACGGTGCGGGTGACAACCGCCTCGAGTTCGGGCTGAACATCAGGCCGCTTGTCATGGAGCTCGCGGGCCACGCGATCAAGCGTTCGATCGCGCCCGGTTCACCGGAGGGCCGGGCGGTGCTGGACCGGATCGTGCCCCGAGACCTGCCCGTCGAGGAGACGTCCGCCCTGATCGGCTGGCTGGAAGTCGTCGCTGATGCCCGGGTGGAAAGGTACTGGCAGCTTGTCGCCGTGCTCAACGGCACTGATCCCGGTGCACCGGCCGTGCCCGCGTTCGAGTGGCTTCTCGGCGCGCTTCGCGCTCACCGCGAATGCCATGACCGGGATGCGTTGCCGGGTCGGCCGACATGACGGTTCGCCGACGGCGTTACGGCGGACGGCGAGCGCAGGTGTCACCAGCGGGTTGACCTTGGCCTCGGGTCAAATGGCCCAGGCAACGGCAGGTAAGTGGTCTGGTCGTCAGCCAGGCCGGTCCATTAGGGTCGGCGGCATGACGCCTGCCGTTGCCGCCAGTGCCTTCGACTCGCTGCGCCTGGACGCCGTGCCCGACCAGGAGGCGCTGCGCCGGGCCTACGAACTCCCCAGCGACGCCGCCGTGCGCAAGCAGATGACCGAACTCACCGAGCAGACCCGGAGGTTGATCGGCTGCTCGTCGCTGGTCCTGGTCGCCAGCGTGGACGCCGAGGGCAACTGTGACGTCACCCCGCGCGGCGGCCCCGCCGGGTTCGTCGCCGTCCTGGACGCGCGCACGGTGGCGATACCGGACGCGACCGGCAACAAGCGTCTGGACACCCTGCAGAACGTCATCGCCACCGGGCGGGCCGGGCTGCTGTTCGTCATCCCGGGGCGCGCCACGACGCTCAGGGTGAACGGCCGGGCCTGCGTCTCCACTCGCCCCGAGTTGCTGTCGCAGCTGACCGCCGTGGGCAAGCCGCCGGCCAGTGCGCTGGTAGTGGGGATCGAGGAGGTCTACCCACACTGCCCCAAGGCGCTGCTGCGCAGTGGGGCCTGGAAGCCGGAGCAGTGGCTGCCGGCGGACGCCCAGCCGACCTCGGCCGAGGTGACTCTGGCCCAGCTGCGGATGCCGGAGCTGACGATCGCTGACATCGAGCAGGCGGAGGCGGATTCGCTGAAGTACCGGTATGAGTGACGGGACGCACGGCGATCGTGTGATCACCGCGGGCGCCCGCGGGGCTGTCGTCACCCAACTGGTGCTCTGACCGCATACCTTCACCGGGTCAGGTGGCCGTGGGCGGAAAAGGCCCGCCATGCGTCCCGGGCACCTGCTTATGATCAAATCGTGCAGTTGCTTTCTGGCAGCAACGATCCGCTGGTCAAGGCGTTCCCGGCCGAGCTTGCTCGCGACGCCGAGGCGGTTCTTGCGATCATGCCTGCGTCTCGCTTGTCGCTCCATGCACCGTTCGTGGTCGTTGTCCAGGGTCAGCAGGTCTGTATCCCCGGGCGTCTCTACAACGACGAGCCGCCGACGGAAGTGGAGGCGTCGCTCTCGCAGCGCCAACGACAGCTTCTGCACTGCCTGTACTCACGGCACTGCGACGGGAGGGTCAGGCAGCGCCACATCGCGAAGATCGTTGGCTCTGCGGACCCGTGGGTCATCCCGTTCGTCGTGCAACTTGTCGGCGAGTACGTCGTGGAAATCCTGGTCGCCATCTGCGATGACATTCGTGATCTCGTTGCGCCTGGCGCCAGCGGCCACCTCGCTTACGGGCAGTTCATCATGGACAACCCGGCCTTCTTCGCACGCATTCAACGGCAGGTGGTGAGCTACTGGAGCTGCTACTACCGTTCCGCTTACCCGACATTCCGCGGCTACCCTGGATGCACACTTCTCGATCTCCTGCGGGCCGCTGCCTCCGACAGAGCAGGACACCCCTGGCCCAACCTCACACCAGCTGCCAGCACCAGGCTGAGTGCCGGACGCAGAGTCAACTGCGCGGTCAGACCGCATCGGGTACGTCGGCACCCAGCTGCGGCGATGGCCGCAGCCGGGAGCGGTAGGCGAGGCCGCCGGCGGCGATTCCGCCCAGCAGCGCAGTGCCGTGCAGGTCGGCGGCCATCGTCAGGCCCACCCCCACGATCAGGGCCACCAGGCAGTATGTCCAGCGGGGCGCGCGGCCGCGCCGGCTGATGAGCAACCCCGCCAGGACCGCGAGTGCCACGTAGGACCACAGGGCGTCCACGGCCGACGTGGCGACGGCGAGGGCGTACACGGCGCCGATCGCTGCGGGCAGCGGGTCGCGGCCGTGCCATGCCGCGACCGCGGTGCCGCCGGCCAGGCCGCACAACCCGATCGAGCTGCCGGCGCCGACAGTGTCGAACAGCAGCCCGCCGGCTTGGCCCAGGGCGACACCGCCGAGGAAGTACAGCAGCCAACGGCCGGGGCCGACGGCACGCTCCGCCAGCCATCCGAGCACCAGCAGAAAGCCCAGGTTGCTGACGGTGCCCGGGACACCGCTGTCCTGGACGAGCGAGGACGTGACCAGCCGCCAGAGCTGACCGTCGGCGATGAGAGCAGGATCGCGCCGCAGGCTCGTCTCCAGCGACGGATAGGCGAACTGCAGCAGGCTCGGTACTGCGGTCAGCAGGAAGACGATCGCGGTGACACGGGGGAACGGCCGCATGTCGGCATGATATGGCCGCGCGGCACCTGACTCGTCGGCCGGCTCAGACGCTGTCGGCTGCGCAGCGGCCCGCGCAGGCGATCGGCGACTGCGGCATCAGGAGCGCCCTGGAGCACCTCGGCCGGTTGCCCGCTCTGCCGGTAGCGAACTCACCTGTCAGGTCGTGGCCGTCCCGGCTATAAACGATCCATGCTGAATCCGGCGGAGCGGGCACACGCCCAGGCACCTGCGCGTCGAGTGCTGTTGCGCTCGGTGCTGGGCGAAGCACTGCGGCGTCTGCGCCTCGAACAGGGGCGCACGCTGGCCGAGGTCGCGCTGGCAGCGCGGATCTCGATGCCCTACCTGTCCGAGGTCGAGCGCGGCCTCAAGGAGGTCTCCTCCGAGGTGCTCGCGGCGTTGTGCGCGGCGCTGGGCATCGAGCTGTCGGACCTGCTCGTCGCCGTCGCGTTTCACATCTCGGCGAGCAACGGCGCGGTCACGGTGCTTCCGGTCCGCCGGACGGCCGTGGGGCGGTTCGAGGTGGCGGCGCCGCCGACTCGGCGAGCCGGCGACGCCTACGCCCTGGCCGCCTAGTCTGTCGGCGTCGTTTTCACGGTGGAGATGACCTGATCGGCCAAGCCGTACGCGACGGCCTCGGCGGCGCTGAAAGTCTTGTGCCGGTCGAGGTCGTGCCGGATCTTCGGCGCGGGATGACCCGTGTGACGGCTCAGAATGTCGTCCATCTCGGCTCGCACCCGCGACACGTCGCGGGCCCGGATCGCGAGGTCCGGCAGCGAGCCCTGAGCCACGTCGAAGGAGCCCTCCTCGGTCGACGGCTGGTGCAGCACCACCTTGGCGTGGCGGAGCACCGCCCGCTTGCCGGCCGTGCCCGCCGCCAGCAGCACGGCTGCCGCCGAGGACGCCTGCCCGATGCACATGGTGGCGACGTCCGGCCGGACGTACTGCATCGTGTCGTAGATCGCGGTCAGGGCGCTGTAGGAGCCGCCCCGTGAGTTGATGTAGAACGAGATGTCCATGTCGGTGCTCTCGGCCTGCAGATGCAGCAGCTGCGCGATGATCACGTTGGCGACGTCGTCGGTGATCTCCGTGCCGAGGAAGATGATCCGCTCCGACAGCAGCCGGGAGTAGATGTCGTAGGCGCGTTCGCCGCGCGAGGTCCGCTCGACGACGGTGGGAATCGTGTACTGGCCCACGGCCCTAGACCCCCATCCGCTGCTTGACCACGCGCGGGCGGATGTCGTCGAGGTGGGTGACGATGTGATCGACCATCCCGTAGTCGAGCGCCTCCTGCGCGCTGAACCAGCGATCGCGCTGCCCGTCCTCGACGATCGCGGCCACCGGCCGGCCGGTGTGCCCGGCGGTCAACACGCTCATCATGTTGCTGAGCCGCTCCAGCTGCCCGGCGTAGATCTCCACGTCGGCCGCGGTGCCGCCGAGACCGGCCGACCCCTGGTGCATCAGGACCTGTGCGCTGGGCAGCGCGAACCGCTTGCCCGGTGTACCGGCGCACAGCAGGAACTGTGCCATGCTGCCTGCCAGCCCCATCGCTACGGTGATCACATCGTTGGGGATGAGCTGCATCATGTCGTACACGGCCAGCCCTGCCAGCACGGACCCGCCGCGCGAGTTCAGGTACAGCGCGACGTCGCGGCGCGGGTCCTCGGCGGACAGCGCCAGCAACTGGGCGCATATCCGGTTGGCGATCTCGTCCTCGACGTCGGATCCGAGCACGATGATCCGCTCGTGCAGCAGTCTCTTGCTGAGTTCGTCGTCCAGGGTGGCGGTGACAGCCATGTGTGTGCTCCTGTTCCCTCGGGTCGTTCGCGTTCCACGATCACGCCCGAGGGTGCGGTCCACCAAGGCAATCTGCTGACAGCGACTTAGCCCAGAGCAGAGCAACGGCCGCCACCTCAGGTGGCTCGCCGTCGACGAGCCACCTGAGGTGAGTGCCGTTTCCTGTCTGCGGCTACGGGTCGAGGGTCAGCGTCCAGGTGTCGATCCGGCCGACGTCGACGGCCGCGGCATCCTGTACGCGCAGCCGCCACGTGCCGTTGGCGGTCTCGCTGGACAGGTTCACCGTGAAGGTCTGGTGGATGTCGTCGGCGTTGCCGCCGGAGCGGTTGCTCAGCGAGTAGCTCGACCCGTCCGGTGCGACCAGGCTGACCACCAGGTCACCGCGGTACGGGTGGACGACGTGCACCTCCGCCTTCGACGTCGCCGATGCCGTGCCCGGACAGCCGCTGATGGTGACCGTGCTCTCCACCGCGGCCCCGGCGTCCGGGATCGCCACATCGGTCGGGTTGGTCGCCTTGCAGGCGGGGTTCCCGTTGACGGTGAGCGTGTAGACCGTGGTGTGGGTGGTGCCGGCGCGCGTGCCGGTGATGGTGACCTGGTAGGTGCCCGGCGGGGTCGACGCGGCGGTGGTCAGGGTCAGTGTGGAGCTACCGCCGGACGGCACGGTCGACGGGCTGAAGTACACGGTCGACCCCGGTGGCATTCCGTACGCCGACAGCGCCACGTTCTGCACGGTGCCGCCGGTCACCGCCGTGGCGACGGTCGCGGTCAGGGTGCCGCCCGGGTTGGTCGCGCCCGCCGCCGGGGACACCCAGATCGGGTACTCGGTGCCGGTGGTCAGGCCTGTCTGCGCGATCGTCAGGGTGCTGGCGACCGGGTTGAGCCGCAGCACGGCCCCGGCTGGCGGGCGCAGCGTGTAGTCGTAGTCGGTGGAGATCACCACGAGGCCGATGCGGTGACCGGCCGCGAACACGTAGTCCTTGGGCTGCATGGCGAAGTTCAGCGTGTACTCCGTGCCCTGCACGACCTTCTCGCTGGTGGCGCGGCTGTTGCGGTTCTGCGGGTCGATCCAGCCGCGGGTGACGATCACCGGGGTGGTGCCGGTGCCCGTGCCGCCGTAGTCGACCAGCAGCGCGGTCACGTTGGCGTCGTTGCGGTTGGTGACGGCGAGCCGGAGCGAGACGCGAGGCGATCCGGTCAGCGTGACCGCGGCGGCCAGGTTGCCGGTCCGGTAGACCAGCCGGCTGCCGTTCGCGCTGTCCGGGTTCGCGACCAGTGTCGTCGCCGTGGTGGTCCGCCCGTTGTCGGTGAGCGCCTGGGCCGTGGTGCCGGTCGGCGTGCCGAGGGTCAGCCCGCCGGGTGCGGTGGTCGAGCCCGCGTCGAGCTTGAACACGGCCTCGGTGGCGCCGGGGTTGGGCCAGTCGGCGTACTGTCGCCAGGCGCCGTCCTTGAACTGCACCTCGGCCCGGGGTTCGGTGAGGATGCCGTTGTCGATGCCCTTGAGAAAGTATTCGAACCAGCGCTCGACCGTCGCCTTGTAGTCGGCGCGAGAGGTCGTGCCGTGGCCGCCGTTGTGCAGCCAGATCTTGCGCGGGACGTTGTTGGCCCGCAGCGCGTCCCACCACTGCGCGTAGTGCTGGCCCTTGACGTTCCAGTCGGACTGGCCGTGGATGACGAACACGCCCGCGGTGACCTTGTTCGCCTTGCCGACGTAGTCCCGGTCGGCCCAGAACTGCTTCCAGTCGCCGGTGATCCGGTCCTGGTCGGTCTCGATCTGGTTGATCCGGCTCGTGCAGTCGGTCCGGTCGACCACCGCACGGGCCAGCACGTCGGCGTCCTCGCCCTGGTATCCGCCCGGGGCGACGACGAGCCCGTTGGCCCGGTAGTAGTCGTACCAGCTGGAGATCGCCGAGATCGGCACGATGGCCTTGAGCCCGGCCACGCCGGTGGCGGCGGCCATGTTCGGCAGCGTGCCGTTGTACGAGACGCCGATCATGCCGACGTTGCCGGTGCTCCAGGACGCCGTCACCTGGGCGCCTGATGCGCTGTAGCCGCGGGCCCGACCGTTGAGCCAGTCCACGACCGCGGTGGTGGCCAGCGTCTCCTGCATGTCTCCGCTGGTCGGGCAGCCGTCCGAGGCGCCGGTGCCGAGGCTGTGGCCGAGCACGACCGCGTATCCCCTGGGCACGAAGTAGTCGTCGTACCAGTCAGGCAGGTCCGGCACCGGCCGGGCGACATTGACGCCCGGTCCGGCCGTGGGTGATGCGCCCGGGATCAGCGGGAACAGGCTCTCCTGCGGCAGGGCGCTGACGTTCACGCCGTGGTTGGCGGCGTTGGCCAGGCCGTTGCGGTACGGACTCTGCTCGAACACGACGGGGACCGGCCCGCCTGTCGACGGCCGGGCGATGTCGATGGCGATCCGGTCGAGCCGGCCGTCGCCGTTGGAGTCGACGCTGGACTCGACGTAGACCCGCTCCTCGATCTGGGCGAGCGCGGCCGACGGCGGCGCCGCGCTCGCACCGGCGGTCGACACCGGGAGCGCGGCTGCGAGCAGTGCGAGAACGAGCGTTGCGCGGTGGGTGAACCGCATGTGGCTTCCTTCCAGGGGTGTTGGACAGCAGCCGAATGACGGTATAGCACGATGGTTGTCGATGTTGTCAGATCGACGATGGCGAATCAAGCCTCCGGTATGACGGCGAGACAGCCGCCCCGCGAGGCGGCGGCTGTCTCGAGCATGTGGCCTATGTGGAGCGGCGGGCGGTGGGCGCAGACATGTCAGCACGACCGCGAAAGCTGACGCAAAGCAGCGTTAGCGCGGTCGCTGCGAGTGAAGAAATCGGGCGCTGTGGGAGCAACACGGGCGAGCACGCGCTCCGTCGCGGCCAGATCGGACAGTACGCCCCGGGACCGAAACTTTCGGACGTTTCTGTTGTGTTGTGTCGATCGCTGTGGGTCGGGTATTTCATGATCGCTCCGCGTTGTCGCGGGCTGTGGGCGTAGGTGACGTGTTTGCGTCACGGATTTCGCGCATGGTGTGGAGTCGCGGCCGTGCCGGATTGCTGCAGAACTTCCGGAAGTTGTTGACAGTTCCGGTCGGACGGTTCAATACTGCCGTCATCGATGAACGTCGACGATCGGCGGTCCTCGGCCGTGGCCACGACCTGGCACCCGGCCGTCGACCGGACCACGCCCACACGTCCCCCGGCATGGTCTGCTGCCGCGTGACGGCCGCCCGCCCCGGCGGCCAGCGACAGCATCGAGTCGAGTCCCGCAGCCCTGCCCGCCGGCTGCCCTTTGAGAAGGATGCACTCGCGTGAACGATCACCCCTCCCACTCCCTGCTCCACAGGAGCAACTGGGTCAAGCCGCTGATCGGCGCCCTGTGCGCCATCGCGCTGACCGCCACCTCGATGGTGCTGTCCGGTACGGCCCACGCCGAGGCTGATCGGACCATCACCTCGAACTCCACCGGCTTTCACAACGGCTTCTTCTACTCGTACTGGAAGGACAACGGCAACGTCACCATGAACCTGGGCGCGGGCGGCCAGTACAGCGTCCAGTGGAGCAACATGAACAACACCGTCGTCGGCAAGGGCTGGAATCCCGGCTCCAGCCACACGGTGAACTACTCCGGAAGCTTCAGTCCCAACGGCAACGGCTACCTGGCGCTGTACGGGTGGACCACCAACCCGCTCATCGAGTACTACGTCGTCGAGGACTTCGGCAGCTACAACCCGAGCTCGGGCACGACCCGGCTGGGTTCGGTCACCACCGACGGCGCCACGTACGACATCTACCGCACGCAGCGCGTCAACCAGCCGTCGATCATCGGCACCGCGACGTTCTACCAGTACTGGAGCGTCCGCCAGCAGCATCGGACCAGCGGCACCATCACCACCGCCAACCACTTCAGCGCATGGTCGAGGCTCGGCCTCACGCTGGGCACCCACAACTACCAGATCATGGCGACCGAGGGATACCAGAGCAGCGGAAGCTCCAACATCACCGTCAGCGAGGGCGGTAACCCGCCGGCCAGCCCGAGCGCGCCGGCCAGCGCCAGCCCGCGGCCGAGCCCGTCGACCCCGCCGGGCGGTGGCAGCGGGGGCTGCCGGGTGACCAACGCCCTCAATCCGTGGAACAACGGCCTCACCGACAACATCACCATCACGAACACCGGCTCGACCGCCGTCAACGGCTGGTCGCTGCGCTTCACCCTCGCCTCCGGGCAGACCATCACCTCCGGCTGGAGCGCGACCTACTCGCCGAGCAGCGGACAGGTGACCGCGACCAACGTCAACTACAACGCCGCCATCCCGCCGGGCGGATCCACCACCATCGGGTTCCAGGCGACACATACCGGCAACAGCTCCGCGCCCACCGGGTTCTCCCTCAACGGCACCGCCTGCAGCTGAACAGAGCAGACGGCCCGGCGCTCCATTGTGGGGCGGCCCTGGCCGGCGGAGCCAACCGCCGGCCAGGGCCCGGTGCACTAATAGATGAACGCCGATGTAAGCGCCAGTCCGGTCCGGTCCGGTCTTCGCACCCGCCGGACACCTGCCACCACGGACGGTGTCCGAGCGGTCCGGCGGTGCCGGGCTACTGGACGGCTGCGGCGGCGGTGAGAAGGTTGGCGTACCAGGTGGTGTAGGGCAGGTCGGTGGCCGGGTAGTTGGCCAGCGGGGTCGTGGCGAGCGAGGCGGCGTCGAAGTCCCAGCCGCGCACGATCTTGCCGGCGTTGCGGCTGGAGGTGATGAAGGACTTGTTGGACGCGGTGGACGCGTAGAAGATCGCGCCTTCGGCGAGCAGCGCGCTGTCGCCGGCCTGGAACTCGTCGAACGCCACCTGCTCGTGGCGGATGCGGGTGGAGCCGACCCGGTCGGTCGCGTAGCGCAGGGTGGTGGCCGGGGCCGCGCCGTCTGCGCCGGTGCTGACCGTCACCCGCGCGGTTCCGCTGGTGGAGACGTTGGTCGTGAAGCGGGGGTCGGACGTCATGGCGTGGGTCGCGCTGTTCCACGCCACGGTGGCGGTCGACGGGTCCAGCGTGGCGTCCCAGAACCAGTTCTGGTTCTGCGACGCGCTGCGGTGGATCTCCTTGAGCGCGTTGCCGGTCGGGCTGACGAAGGCGATCGACGGAAGGACGCCGGAGTCGTACTGCCGGCTGGCCGACCAGGCGATGTCGCCGTCGGCGGTGAACCGGCCGACCTGGTACCACAGGGTGTTCGCGTTCTGGGACTTGTGCACCTCGACGAGCAGGCCGCTGTCGTTCAACGCGACCGCGGGCGTGGTCCCGGAGCCGTAGCGGCCGTGGCGCAGCCAGGTGACCCGGCCGTCGGAGCCGTATGTTCCGCTCCAGTACCACAGGGCGCCGCCGGCGTCGTGTACTTCGACGACCTGGCCGTTGGCGTTGATCGCGACACTCGGGTTGGCGCCGGAGTCGGCCTTGTAAGCGCTGCGCGTGCCGGCGTGGCCGGACAGCAGCGTGATGATCCGTCCGCGCAGCGAACCGATCGTGCCGAGGGCGCCGGGTACGTCCTTGGACAGCACGAGCCGTGCCCCGAACGCGTCCGAGAGTTCCCTGTTCAGCGCGGCGAGGTCGCCTGCCGCGTACGACGTGTTGTCGGTGAGGTTGTCCTTGATGTCGAGCATCACCAGCAGCGGTGCGTGATCGGGATGTGCGGCCGACCAGGCGGCCACCGTCTGCAGCCACGGTCGCAGGTTGTTCGACGCCGGATTGCCGGCGTGGTCGACCTGGTCACCGGGCGAGTTGTGGCCGACCCCGTAGTCGCCGGCCGTGGCGTAGCCGTTGTCGTGGATGTCGAACTCGATGAACCGCACGCCGCTGTCGAGTTGCGCGGTGATCGATCCCCTGGTCCCGGCGATGTTGCCCGAGTAGCTGTTGTGGGTCGCGCGGAAGACGGCGGAGGCGAAGGGCAGGTCGTCGGGCGGGGCGGCGGCGGCAGGAGTGGCGGCGGTCGTGGCCGCGATCGCGAGCAGGGCCGCGATCGCCGCGGTGGCGAGTCTTCTCACGAGCGGCAACGTACGCC
This sequence comes from Catellatospora paridis, assembly GCF_009720365.1. Classification (GTDB taxonomy): domain Bacteria; phylum Actinomycetota; class Actinomycetes; order Mycobacteriales; family Micromonosporaceae; genus Catellatospora; species Catellatospora paridis. The sequence goes on from NZ_ML769312.1 coordinate 120,242, forward strand.
GGTTCGGTGACGGCAATCCATACGCGACCTGAACCGGCGAACTACACCAGCGAGGGCGCTCCCCGATACCGGGGCTGGACGTGAGGACCGCACGCCGGTGACGCGGGTCCGTCAGCGCCCGGTCGGTGGTTGCTCGGCCAGCAGCAGCGGACCGCCGTGACCGGGCAGCCCCCGGTCGACCGGGATCGCCTCCTCGACCGCGCCGTCGGCGGTGACGCCGTGAGCGCGGGTCTGCCCGGCCAGGCGCTCGTAGTAGGCCGATACCGCGGCGGGCACGTCCCGGATGGCGTTGAGCAGCGTGCCTCCCGCCTGCTCGACGACGTCGGCCTCGTGGATCTCGAAGGCCCGGATTCCCTGCAGCACGGCGGTTTTCAGGTCGCCGAGCAGTTGGACGTCGGCGTGTGCGTACGTGCGGCACAGTGCGGTGACCCGGCGCAGGTCATCCCCGGTCAGCAGCAGTTCCTTGACGGCGGTCATGGAGTTGCGCACCAGGGTGACGTCCGGCCGGGCGGCCATGGCGGCGAGTTCGGTGTCGAGGTGCCGGATGTCGCGCTCCGGGTCGCAGAAGCCGACGGTGTGTTGCCACAGGGTGCGCAGGTCGTCGTGCAGGAGCCCGTCGAGGTAGCTGACCAGGAACCGGCGGTGTCCCTCGATGACGTACTGCGCTTTGAAGGGCGTCAGGTCCCGGGGGTCTTCGCCCATGGTGGTGACCGAGGAGGTGAAGCCGTAGTCGGCGGTCAGCGCGTTTCTCATGGCGACCAGCAGGTACAGGAACCGGACCCAGGTCCGGAACAGTTCTTCCAGGGGCAGCGCGTGCAGGCCGTGCTCGGTGAGCACCACGCCCCAGCGGGCGCCGAACTGCAGCCGGCGCAGGTGGCCGATCTGGTACATCGAGAGCTGGGAGTCGATCTCGGCGTGCGCGTGGTGCAGCACTTTGCGGTATGCCGCGGTCGCGTCCATGCCGACGTAGTTGCGTACGATATGCGGCCCGCCGATGTGCAGGTGGATGAACTCGCTGACGTCGATCACGGCGCCGCCGATCGCCATCCAGTAGCCCGTGTCGGGGGTGTCGTGCTGCGCCAGGTCCGATATCTCGAAGCGGGGGGTCTGCTGCGCGTGGCCGAGGTAGGTGGTGAAGACGTCCTGGGCGAGGCGTCCGTCGGCCACCAGCTGGCGGAGGAACTCCCGGCCGTCGCCGGGCACGATGCCGGTCAGCGCCTGGAGTACGGCGACGGAGAAGCGTGCACTGCCGCAGACGTAGACGAATGCGCCGCGGCCGCCGTCTGCTTCGGGCCGCAGCAGTTCCCAGAGTGCGTCTGCCTCGGCGCGGATCACGTCGTCGACCCGCCGCCGCTGCCCGGCACCGACGACATGGCGGCGGCCGTCGAACTGGATCGCGGCATCGGCGCGGGAGAACGCGACCGACAGGTTCAACCGGCCCGCGGCTGCCGCCGAATCCAGGTCGGTGTGTTCGACGAATTCGTCCGGCGTTCGGATGCCCAGGTAGAGCCGGTTGTCGCCCGGGCCGGTGCGGGCGGCGACGAACCCCAGGAACGGGGCGATCCCGGAGCCGGCGGCGAACATGACGACGGGTCGGGCCGGGTCGGCCGGCAGCCGGAACCGGGGCGTGGCCACGATCTGCAGGGACAGCCGCTGCCGGCCGTCGAGGCCAGCCCGGCGCAGGAAATGCGATGCCGCGCCCTGGCGTTTGCGCGGGTACGACCACGGCGTGCGGGCCGAGGTGTAGTCGAGGCCGGCGACGACCAGTTTCAGGGTGGTCGCCGGTTCGCCGGGCGGCGGAGCCGAAGCGATCGAGTACAGCCGGAACGGCTCGGGCGCGACGACCGCGCAGAAGGCGTCGCTGTCGCCCGCGTCGGCCTTCCACAGCCGGGTGACGTCATACCCGCCGGCGTACAGCAGGTTCAGCACGTCCCACAGTTCCCACTGGTCCTCCAGGCGGGCGTCGACGACCCGCTGCCACGCGCCGACCGCCGTGAGTCTCACCAGTCGTTTGGCCACCTCCCGGCCGATCGGCCGGAGCTGGGCGAAGCGCAGCAGCGTCCGCAGCGGCAGGACGTCGACCTCGCCGTAGCCCTCCCGGCACGCCACCGCCGCCCGCCATCGCGGGGTGAGCGGCACCAGCTCGTCGCCGGTGGCCTGCAGGGCGGCGACCGTGCGGCGCACCAGGTCGTCGTCGTGCTCGGCCAGCACGCCGACCCGGTCACCGGGCAGGTGGTGCACGCCCTGGCCGGTGACGTCGATGTCCAGGTGGCAGGTCCAGGCGCCGGACTCGCCGGTGACGACCCGGCCCCGGCGGGCGGTTCCGAACACCACGGGCGCGCCGACCGGGGGGCGGCGCTCCTCGCGCACGACGGCCAGTTCCCCGTCGACCTTGTCCCAGGTCCGGTCCTTGAACAATCCGGTGAACCGGGCGCCGGTGGTCACCTGCCGGCCGACCTTGAACGCCACTTCCAGGAAACCGTACGCCTTGATGCGGTGCAGGCCCATCCAGCCGCGGTCGCCGACGTAGGCGTTGAGCACGGCGTTGTAGACGCCGCGCAGGGCGCTGCTGCGGGTGTCTTCCACGTACTGGCGCACCGACACCTCGCGTAGCGCCGCGACGAGTTCCTGCCAGTGCCGTGGGAAGTATCCGGCGAGGTAGGTGCTCTGCTGCCCGACCAGCGAGCCGTAGTCCCTGCGCTCGAGGAACGCGTCCAGCGCGTGGATCTGCGGTTGGGCGGTGCCGCTCGGGCTGGGCGCGCCGTCGAAGATCGGCACTCCGGCGGTGCCGACCGTCTTTGCCCACAGCACCTGGTCGAGCGGATGCCGGGCGCGGGGGTTGGGATCGATCTGGGGGTAGATGGCCTGGGTGACGTGCTGCAGCTGGTCGAGGATCACCAGCAGCGCGCCTTCCAGGGCGGCCGGGTCGTCGGCGACCACGGCCTCCTGGGCGTCGAGCATGGCGCCCAGCACGGGGGTGAGCCCCATCGCGAATTCGGTGGTGACCAGGTAGAACACCCGCTCGGCGGCGTTGTTCCAGGTCGGCACGAGTAGGTCCATGTTGTCCAGCACCCGGGGGCCGGACGGGTCGCGCAGGCGCCAGTTGTAGAAGAACAGGTCGATGTACGACACGGCCGGGGTCTGCTTGCCCAGCCGTCGCGACACGGTCGTCCATGGCCGCAGCAGCGAGTCGGGCAGCGCGGCCGGCGGGTCGATCGCCATGTACTGGTAGGCGTGGGCGAACACGCCGAGCAGGGTCGAGGCACGCAGCAGGTACCGGTCGGGCAGCGCCTCGCGTCTGGCGTCGAGGACCGGCATCGCGTCGAACGCCCGGCGCAGCGTGAGCCGGCGGAACAGCTCAGGCAGCCGGTCGGTCATCTCGTCCCAGGCGCGGTGCGAGTCCGGGAAGGCCAGCAGCGGTGGCTGCGCGGGCAGGAACCCGTGCGCGACCGACAGGAACCCGTCGAGCTCGTGGCCGACCTGCCGGTTGTGCGCCTGAGCGGCCTGCACCACCCGTCGTGCGGCGACCTCGGGCGGGGTTTCCGGCCGGTGGACGGTCAGGTGCGATTCGTCGACGACCATGGTCGCGTTCGGGTCGAGGAACATCCACGCCAGGTCGTACCGGCCGATCCGGATCCGATCCCCGGGAACGAGCGCCTGACGGCGGGTCAGCCGCTGATCGTTGACGTACGTGCCGTTGGTGCTGCCGAGATCGGTGAGCACGAGATATTCGTCGATGAGCTCCAGGCGTGCGTGGCGCCGGGAGATGCCGGGGTCGTCGAGTGCCACCGCGGCCACGCCGCTGTCACGGCCGAAGGTGACCGGCAGCGCGCACACCTGCTCACTGGTCGCCTGGGTGTGCCGATCGGTCAGGACCAGCCGGAGCTCAGGAATGGTAGATCACCGCTCGGCACAGGTCGGCGCGCGACAGGGTGCCCACGAGCTTGCCGTCGTCGACGACGGGAAGCCTCCGGATCCCGCGGTCGATCATGACGATCGCCGCTCGGGCGAGCTCGTCGGTCGAGCGGACGGTCGCCGCGTCGCGTACGACGAGGGGGTCGACGGGCCGGTCGGCGAGGGTGCGGCCCCGCTCCAGGAAGATCCGGAACGCGTCGGCGAGCGTGCCACCGCCGGCGGTGACGTCATCGAAGCCGGGCAGCATCGCCCGCACCAGGTCCTCTTCCGACAGTGAGCCGACGAACCGGCCTTCGTGGTCCAGCACCATCAGCTGGCCGACCTCCGAGACGCTGACCACCTCAGCCGCCCGCCGGATGGTCGCACCGAGCCGGATGTACGCCGGGAACGCCGTCATCACGTCGCCGACTCGCACGCCACCTCCCAGGTCCTGTCCGCGGTCGTCTCGCGCCATCCGTGCCACACCTGGCCAGCCGAATCCGGTACGAGAAGGGCTCTGGACGCGCTCGCAGCCGATCCGGTGTACGCCCTGAAGTCCGAATCGGTCGGCAGCGATGAGTTTAGCCAGACCAGTGACCGGCGATGATCCGATGATCGGCGGACGCCGCGGTCCGTTAGGCCGACCTCGGCGTCGGCAGCGTGACCGGGCCGGTACCCGTACCCGATGTCGCGGTCCTGGTGTCACCCCGGCCGCGCAACTCGATCAGCCCGGGCGGCGTCCCCATGCCGAGATCAGCGGCGCGAGCGTGAGGTCGAGCTCGCCGGCATCGACGGCGGTCAGGTGCCCGTCGATCTCGGCGTCGTCGGCCAGCCCCGCGGCGAGCAACTCGGCGCGGACCATGCGCACCGTCGCGGTCTCCAGCCGGTCGCAGGCCACCCCGCCGACCGGGAAGCAGCCGGCCGCCGTGACATCGACCAGGCCCGCCGCACGCAACGCCCGCGGCAGCGTGCGGCCGAAGCGCAGATCGGCGCCGCGGCGGGTCATCAACTCCCGGACCGCGCGCCGCAGCCGGTTGGCGCGCCGCTGCGCCGGGCCGACCTCATCGAGGCAGGCCAGCGGCTGCAGCTCGGTGTCGGCATCCTCTACCAACAGCCAGCCGCCGGGCCGCAACGCCGCCACCATCGTCGCCAACGCCCGGGCACGGTCGGGCACGTGAACGAGCACGAGCCGCGCGTGTACCAGGTCGAACGAGCCCGGCTGCGGCGGCGGGTCCCCGACGACGTCGTGCCGGCGCACCTCGTACCCGCTGTGCGGGTCCAACCAGGCCGGATTGATGTCCGTGGCCAGCACGTGACCGGTTGGTCCGACGGCCGTGGACAGTGCCTCGGGAATGCTGGGGCCTCCGGCGCCGACTTCCCAGCAGCGCCAGCCCGCCTTCACGCCGAGCCGGTCGAAGTGCCCGCGCGTGACACCGTCGAACAGCTCGGCCAGCCAGGTGAACCGCTCGCCCGCCTCGACCCGGGCGTTGTCGAGCAGGTAGCGGTGATCCGGAGAAGACTCGAGGGCGTCCGGCGATGGGAGCCCGGACTGCGCGCCGGCAGTATTCACCGGCCCGCCCGCGGTCGTGTCCGGCTCGGACCCGGGGTCGACGACGGGCTGCGACGAACTCATGCTCACATCCTCACGACCTGCCGCGTGCTGTGCCAGCACGACACGGGATGAAACCAGACACAAGCCCAGGGTCGGTTGAAGGCTACGGAGCCAGCTCAGCGCCCAGCTGCTCAACTGGTGATTCTGCTGATTCCCGCATCGGAGGTTTCTGCTGGAATCGACGCCTGCCGATTAAGGCTCAGTCGAACAGCATCTCAGAAGGGATCTCGACATGACTCGCACCAGCAGCCGATTCCGAGCACTCGGTGCAATGTCCGTCAGTTTCATCGCCCTGGGCACCGTCTTCGCCGCCATGCCGCCCGCCTCCGCCGCGACCTCGATCTACAGTGAGACCTTCACCAGCGGTCTCGGCACCTTCACCACGTCCGGCTCCGTCACGAACAGCGCGGGCGCCGCCCGGTTGGCCGCGTCGCTGCTCTCCGACCCGTCCATGACGTCAGCGCCTGTCAGCCTGACCGGATACGGCAACGTGACGGTGTCGTACATCCGGACGGCGTCCGGACTCGACCTCGGCGAGAGCTTCACCGTGGGTTACTCGGTCGGCGGCGGTCCGTTCACCACCCTGGAAACCGCCCGCACCGCCACCGGCGCGGCGACGTTCACCCTGCCCGCCTCGGTCAACGGCCGCGACCTGCGGCTGCGGTTCTCGCTGGACGCGAGCAGCATCCTGGAGACGCTGACCGTCGACAACGTGCTCGTCCAAGGTGACAACGTCGGGCCGAGCCCGACCGGATCACCGACCGCCTCACCTGGCGGCTCACTGCCCCCGGTGAGCGACGTGACGAGACCCGGACCGTACGCGGTGACCATCGACCAGACCGCCGGACCCGGGAACGACGGGTGGCTGGTGTACCCGACCAACGCCGGCCAGAACGGCGTGGACCACCCGGTCTTCATCTGGGGCCCGGGTGCGGGGTCCGACCCGGCCGCCTACGAGGACATGCTGCGCCAGTGGGCCTCGCACGGATTCGTCGTCTACAGCGAGGTCTCGTCCAGCAGCGGCGACTACATGGTCGAGGCTCTCGACTGGCTGGAGGACGAGAACGTCAGGTCGGGCAGTCCGCTGTATCAAGATCTCGATCTCACCGAGGTCGCCTTCGGCGGCCACTCCCGTGGCTCGATCGGGACATTCGACGTGGCCAACGATCCTCGGCTGAAGACCACGGTCCACGTGGCCGGCGGCTCCTTCGACGGTAACGGTCCCAGCAATCTGCGCAACCCGGCCCTCTACATCGGCGGCGACGCAGACTTCGCCACCTCGAACGTCGAACGCGACTACACCAACACCCGTGTGCCGGTGTGGTTCAACATCCTCGACGACACCGACCACATCATGGCTACCCGCAACGCCCAGCACATCATCACCGCCTGGCTGCGGTGGCACCTGGCCGACGAGGAGTTCCGCCGCACGGAGAACTTCCTGAGGTCCGACTGCACCTTCTGCAACCTCGGCGAGGTCACATACAAGAACTGGTGAGAGCCCGCAGGCGCGGCGATCCCGCCCCGCTGCGATGCGGCGGGGCGGGCACAGACGAGCAGTTCGCGGCCCGCGGCACAGTTGAGCAGCCGGCTGCGGTCGTGGTGGCAGCCGGCTGGATCACGTCGGGCGAAAACCGGCTGGCGCGCCACCTCACGTCGTCCGCAGAATATGCGCACGTCACCGCGGGCCAGCCGGGGCGGCGCACACGGGGGTACGCGATGACGATCGGTGCACGGCTCCGACGCTGGCTGCTGGAGCCACCCCCGCCCGCGGGCTCCCTCCCGGATCCGGACTACCTGCCGTCGCCCGCCGATCCGGCGCAGCTGGCACAGTCGCTCGGTGACCCGCACGCTGACCCCGGTGGTGTCGCGATCGGCTTCTACCGCGCCGCCCGCGACGGTGACGACGACCTGCGCTCGACGGCGCTGCAGGCACTCGCGGGCGCATCAGGCGGCTGGTGGGCACGGTTCGACGACGCGCTGCGCGAGAAGTCCTGGTGGGTGCCGCGCTGGTCGCAGCAGGCCGCGCTCGCGCTCGCCGACGACAACGCAGACCTGGTGACCCTCGTCGCCGCCGGCTGCCACCACAACGGGCGGCTGCGTGAGGCCGCCACGAGCCGCCTCGCCGAACACAGCCATCCGGCCGCGACCGCCGTGCTCGCCCTGCGCAGCGCCGACTGGGCGCACCCGGTACGCGAGGCCGCCCGTGCCGCGCTCAGCCCCCAGCTCACCAATGAACTGGACACCGCACGGCTGCTGCTGTCCGCCGACCTCGCGCTCACCCTGCACGCCCGCAAACACGGCGGCTGGCTGATGCAACAGATCGAACAGCTAATACCCCGGCTGCCCGACCACGGGCTGTCGGCGCTGCTGGCCACCTCGCACCCGCGGCTTCGCCAGGCCGCCTACCGCATCGCCATCGCCGACGGCCGCATCGGTGTGCCGCAGCTGCTCGCCGCGGCGCACGCCGACCGCGACCTCGGGGTGCGGCGCATCTGCGCCGACGCGGCCATGGACGCCGACACCGACCTGACCGTGCTGCGGACGCTGCGGGCCAGCCGCACCGCCAGCATTCGCGCGGAGGCGATCAGGCGACTTTCCCGGGTGGGGGAGTTCGACGCGGACGCGGCACTGTCCGACCGGCACCCGCTGGTACGCGAGATCGCCCACGCGGCGGTCCGCCGCCGCGGCGCCGACCCCGTCGACCACTACCGCCGGCTCATCGCCGCCGAGCTGCCGGCACCGGGTGTCGTCGCGGGACTCGGCGAGACCGGCACCGCCGCCGACAGCGCCCTGATCACGCCATGGCTCACCCACCCGAACACGCCCGGCCGCGTCGCCGCCGTACGCGCACTGCGCCGCCTCGGCACCGGACCGGTCGACGCGCTGGCCGCGCGGCTGACCGACCCGGCCCCGGCAGTGGTCCGGCACGCCGCAGCCGCGCTCAGCGAACGCGCCACCGAAGTCGGCATGGACGAGCTGGAAGCGCTGCTGCGACCAGAACAGCCGGACACGGTGCGGATGGCCGCGTTCCGGATCTGCGCAGCCCGCGACCCGTGGACCCGCCTGGTGGTATCGCTGCGGCTGCTGCACGACGCCGACCAGCGGCTGCGCGGGCTCGCCGAGCACGAGGTGCGGACCTGGCCCGGCCACGGCCGGCTACGCCCCGCCGACCCGCAACTCGTGCCGGAGCTCGACACGCTGTTCGCCCTTGCCGTCCCCGTCCTGGGCAAGCCTCTCGCGGACCTGATCCGCTTCCAGGCCCGTATCGGCTGAGACGGCACCAAGCGCAGCAGGGCGGCCTCCACCGTTCGACCCCGGCGCGCTCGCCGACGCCCTGCGCGAATCAGCGCTGGACGCGGTAGTGAATGTGTGTTGCCTGGGGCGTGTCGACGACCCGGACGATCTCCAGCTCGATGCGCGAGGGCAGCAGTTCGAACAGGCGGCGGCCGCCACCGAACAGCACCGGTATCTGGCTGATCTGCAACTCGTCCAGCACTCCGACCGCCAACGCCCGTTGCGCGGTGTAGGCGCCGTGCACCAGCACGAAGCGGTCGCCCGCGGCGGCCTTCGCCTGTGCCATCGCGCTGGCGATCCCCTCTGCTACATACGTGACCAGGGGATAGTTGGCGACCGACGGTCCGGGCGGCCGATGGCTGGGCACGAAGATGGGGGCCCCGTGATGGTCACCGCCCCAGTGGTCGACCTGTTCCACGGTGCGCCGGCCCGCCAGCACCGCGCCGAATGTCTCCAACTCGTCGAACAATTCCCCGCCCGGCCCGGAGGGACGGACGAACTCGCCGTTCGCGTCGACGAACCAGTCATGCAGCCGCATGAAGCCGTCACCTCCGGGGTTGTCCGGCCCGTCGTGCGGACCCGCGATGTACCCGTCGAGCGACATCGCCATGTAGAGCATCGACACTGATCCGGGCATGTGAACCTCCGCTGGTCTGCGAATCGAACCGATGCTGACGGTAGTCGGTGGGCAGCCTGAGCGCCGGGACGTGAACGTGCGATGCCAGTCGATGTAGATATCTTTCCATTTAGGATCTACTTTGGTTGAATAGCTTCGCTCGATCCGCCCGGGGGCACCCCATGGCGCGCGATCTCCGCTGCCGAAGAAACCGACAGCTCCCAGGCCAAGCACGATGCCCGCCACATCGACCCCTCCGACCGGGAGACGTCATGCGCCGACCAGCCGTTGCCGTCCTGCTCTCCGCACTGCTCACCCTCACCGGTGCCGGTGCGCTGCCCACCCCCGCCCTCGCCACTGCCACCACCTCGTACACCTTCGCCCCGGCGACTGGCGCCGGAACCCTTGCCGTCACCTCCCTCGCGCCCGGCCTGACCCTGACGAGCACCTCGATCAGCGGTCCGAACCAGGTCAACATCCTGACCGCCGACCTCGCCGAACCGACGCTCAAACCCCGATACCTCAACCCCGGCACCGTCGGCGCGACGGCCGCCCTGACCACGCAGGCCAACCGCGTCGGGGCGGTAGCCGCGGTCAACGGCGACTTCTTCGACATCGGCGCGACCGGGGCACCGCGCGGCATCGGCCTCGACAACGGCACACTCGTCAACGGCCCGGCTTCGGGCTGGAACAGCGTGGCAGCGCTCTACCCCGCTGGGGCCGCCACCCGCGGCGGCCTGGCCGAGATCTTCCTCGACGCGACAGTCACCCTGCCCGGCGGCGCCAGGATCACCGCCACGAACCTCAACTCGCCGAACATCGCGGCGAACGGCGTCGGCGTCTACAACCCGCTCTGGGGTGACCAGCCGCGCAGCCAGGTCCTCGACGGAGCGACCCGCTCCCGCGAGATCGAGGTCACCGCGGGCAAGGTGACCAAGGTGAGCACCACCCCGGGTGGCAAGGTGGCCAACGGAACCGTCGCCGTGCTCGGCGTGAACACCGGAGCCGACGCCCTCGCCGCACTCGTGGTCGGCGACGCCGTCACGGTGGCCTACGCCCCCCGCGGCGGCGACGGCGCGCAGGTCGCGATCGGCGGAAACCTGGTGCTGGTCAAGGACGGCGTGGCCACCACCGTCGCACATCCCAAGAACCCCCGCACCGCGGTCGGCTTCTCCGCCGACGGGCTGAAGATGTGGCTGGTGGTGGTGGACGGCCGGGCCACCGCGAGCGTCGGCATGACGTATGTGGAGCTGGCGAACTACATGAAGTCCCTGGGCGCCGACGACGCGATCAACCTCGACGGCGGCGGTTCGAGCACCCTGGTGGCACGCATGCCTGGCGCCACCTCGGTATCGGTGCGCAACACCCCGTCCGACGGCGCGCAGCGCCCGGTGCCCAACGGCATCGGGTTCGTCTCCACGGCGCAGGCCTGGAGCACGATCGTGGACAACACGACCGCGGGCCGGTTCTCGGCGAGCGCCAACTGGGGCACCTCGACCTATTCGGAGCAGCGCTACGGCGCCGACTACCGGTTCGCGGATCCGGTGCTGGCCAGCGACTCCGCCTGGTACAAAGTGAACATTCCGCAAGCCGCGGACTACGAGGTGTCCGTGTGGTATCCGGCCAATGCCGGCTACAACGACTCGACGCCGTACATCGTGGCCACCACCAGCGGCAACCAGACGGTCCGGGTGAACCAGCGCGTCAACGGTGGCCGATGGGTCACCCTCGGGGTGTTCCCGCTGGCCGCGGGTGACGCCAACGTCGTCGGCGTCAGCCGGTGGACCGCGGGCACCGGGTACGTGATCGCCGACGCGGTGCGGATCACCCGCGCCTGACCGCGCCTGTTGCGTGCATTCGGCCGCCCCGCCGGCCGGGCACGGCCAAGAAGCGCTGCGTGGGGCCGGTCCCGATCATGGGATCGGCCCCGCCGGCTCTGCTCTACCTGGCGGCGGCGACGTCCGCCACCGGCCACCCCACGAACCGGGCGATGTCCTCGTCCGGCGTGGTCAGCAGGTCGACCCAGTCCTCCAATGCGCCGGCCAGGCTGTGCGGGATGCCCGGGTTGTCGGGCCGGGCCCGCTGCTGCGCGAGGTTGTCGATGTGGATGAAGGTGCCGTCGGGGTCCAGGGCCTCCAGCACCTCGTCGTCGCTCATGCCGGTGTCGCCGCTCGCGATGACCTCCCCGGTGTGCCAGTCGGTGTACTTCCACGTGGTCTGGCTGGTCTGCCCGCCGTCGATGATCCGGTGCCCGTCGGCTCTGAGCTTGTCGGCGGCCTCCGCCAGACTGAGGTCCGCCTCGCGCTGTGCGACCAGATACCGGCGCACGTAATCCTGTACCAGGTCCATGACCAACTCCCCAGGGATGACCTCAGCGCGTGGTCCGGCTGAGCACGGGCTACAGAGTGCCTGGCACGTCGCCCGCAGCCAAGGACACACGCCGTAGCCGATCGGTTTTCGCCCGATCGGCCGAAGCCGCCCGCGCGTCCACCTGAGGCGGATGGCAGCGCGTGCGTGCTGGTGCCGCCTCGGGGCCCGGTGCAGGTCCGGCTGCCGGCACGGACGACCGTTCGCCGGCGGGTCAGCTGCTCGCGGGGGTGGGCCCGGTGTCGCTGAGCGCCCGGAGCGCTCCGGCCAGGTGTTCGGTCAGCCGTGCGGGGTCGGCACTGGTGAGTGCCGGAGTGGCGATGATGCCGCGCATGAGCCATACGCCCGAGATCAGCGCCAGTATCAGTTCGGCTCGCTGCTCGGTGTCGGCTCCGTCGAGCAGGTCGGTCAGGCGCGTGCCGACGTGCCTGGAGATCGCGTCGCGCATGATCGCGGCGGCGCGCGGGTTGCTCGCCGAACGCAGCATCAGCAGGAACGGGCTCAGCTGCTCAGCGGCGGGGTCGGTGCGGGCGACGAGAGCCTCGGCGATGCGTGCCGCGACTGCCGCGGGTTGCGAACCCACGATGGTGGGCGGTGCGAAGGACCGGTCCACGACCTCGGCGAACAGCTGTTCCTTGGAGCCGAAATATCGGTTGACCAGCATCGCGGTGACTCCGGCGGCGGCGGCGACCTCCCGTACGCCTGCGCCGTCGTATCCGGCGCGGGTGAACGCCTCGACTGCGGAGTTGAGGATCGCCTCACGGGTGGCCGTGGCGTCTCGGCGGCGTGGCTGTTGCGTCACCATCATGTCTACGAGTGTAGACAATGCAGGTCAGGCGCGTCTACAGTCGTAGACATCTGATCCGGCACACCGCATGGGGGAATCATGGATCTGCAACTGGCAGGCAAGCGGGCACTGGTCACCGGAAGCACCGCCGGGCTGGGAGAGGCCATCGCCCGTCGGCTTTCGGCCGAAGGCGCCGCGGTCGTCGTCCACGGCCGTGACGAGCAGCGCGCGGCCAAGGTCGCCGACGCCATCCGCGGCGCAGGGGGACAGGTCGACGTCGCCATCGGCGATCTGGCCACAGACGCGGGCGCCGTGACCGTGGCCGCCGCGGCGCAGTCGGGTGGGCCGATCGACATCCTGGTCAACAACGTGGGCGCCTACGACCCGATCGGCTGGGCGCAGGCCACGCCCGCCGAGTGGGCGCGCCTGTATGAGGTGAACGTCATCTCGGGCGTACGCATGATCCAGCACCTGACGCCCGGCATGCGCGAGCGCGGCTGGGGCCGGGTGATCCAGATCGGCGGCGGCCTGGCGGCGCAGCCGACAGCCGACCAGCCGCACTACACGGCGACCCTGGCCGCACGGCACAACCTCGCCGTCTCCCTGGCCCGCGAGCTGGCCGGCAGCGGCGTGACGTCCAACGTCGTCGCACCCGGCGCGATCATGGTCGACACCGTTCGGGACCTGCTGCTGCGGCTGGCCCCGTCGCACGGCTGGGGCGACAACCTCGACGAGATCGAGCGAGCGGCGGCAGCCGACTGGGTGCCCAACGACACCGGTCGCTTCGGGCGCCCGGAGGAGATCGCCTCGGCAGTGGCGTACCTGGCCAGCCCGCTGGCGGGCTACATCAGCGGCGCGACGCTGCGCGTGGACGGCGGCACGATCCGCAACGTCCAATAGCCGCCGCGCGTTCGCCACGGCAATCCGGCACGCCCTGGACCCGGCCCGAACGGCGTGCCCGGCCCGCCGAGTTGCCCCGGCCGGAGCCTTGATGCTAAATCTGCGTTGGCACTCCAGCACGGACAGTGCTGACGCGGAGAGGGGACGCCGGTGGGTCAGGTCGAGACGTTCGAGTTCCAGGCGGAGGCTCAGCAGCTGCTCCAGCTGATGATCCATTCCGTCTACGCGAACAAGGACGTGTTCCTGCGGGAGCTGGTCTCCAACGCCTCCGACGCTCTGGACAAGCTGCGGCTGCAGTCGCTGATGGACAAGGAGCTGGACGCCGACACCAGTGACCTGCGCATCGAGCTCGCCGCCGACCCCGCCCAGCGCACCCTGACCGTGCGTGACAACGGCATCGGCATGACCCGTGACCAGGTGATCGAACTGATCGGCACCATCGCCCGGTCCGGCACGGCGGAGTTCGTCAGCCGCTGGCAGCAGGCCAAGCAGGACGGCACCGCAGAACTCATCGGCAAGTTCGGCATCGGGTTCTACTCCAGTTTCATGGTCGCCGACCGGGTCGTCATGATCACCCGTCGTGCCGGGGAGAGCGAGGCCACCCGCTGGGAGTCCACCGGCACCGGCACCTACGAGATCTCCACCGTCACCGACGCCGCCCCGGGCACCTCCGTCACCCTGCACCTCAAGCCGGCCGACGAGGACGACCAGCTATACGACTACACCGACCCGGCCGTGCTGCGGCGCATCGTCAAGCGCTACTCCGACTTCATCGCCTGGCCGATCCGGATGAGCGAACCCGACACCGATCAGCCCGCCACGCTCAATTCGATGAAGGCCCTGTGGTCGCGGCCCGCCGCCGACATCAAGCCCGACGAGTACACCGAGTTCTACCGGCACGTCAGCCACGACTGGACGGACCCGCTGGAGACCATCCACCTGCGCGCCGAAGGCGCCCTGGAGTTCGACGCACTGCTTTTCCTGCCCGCCCGCGCGCCGTACGACCTGTTCAGCCGCGACGCCCGCCGCGGCGTGCAGCTCTACATCAAACGCGTGTTCATCATGGACGACTGCCAGGCGCTGCTGCCGGAGTACCTGCGCTTCGTCAAGGGCGTCGTCGACTCCGCCGACCTGTCGCTCAACGTGTCCCGCGAGATCCTCCAGCAGGACCGGCAGATCCAGACGATCCACCGCCGCCTCGTCAAGAAGGTCCTCGGCACCCTCAAGGACATGCTCGCCAAGGACCCCGAGCGCTACACGGGCTTCTGGCGCGAATTCGGCCAGGCCGTCAAGGAAGGCCTGGTCAACGACCCCGACAACCGGGCCGTGATCCTCGACGTCGTGCAGCTGGCCTCGACCCACGACCCGGCCCGGCCGACCACGCTGCGGGAGTACGTCGAGCGCATGAAACCCGACCAGACGGAGATCTTCTACCTGGTCGGGGAGCAGCGCGCCACCCTGGAGAACTCGCCGCACCTGGAGGCGTTCACGGCCAACGGCGTCGAGGTGCTGCTGCTGCACGACCCGGTCGACGCGATGTGGGTCGAGATGGTCGGCGACTACGACGGCAAGACGTTCGCTTCGGCCAGCCGCGGCGAGGTGGGCCTGAAGACGCCGTCGGACCAGGCGCCGCACACCGGCGACTACGCGGGGCTGCTGGACTGGATGGGCACCCGGCTGGGGGAGAAGGTCAAGCAGGTGCGGCTCAGCACCCGCCTGACCACGTCGGCGGCGTGCCTGGTCTCCGACGCGTTTGACGCGCCGCCGGCACTGGAGAAGCTCTACCGGGCGATGGGCCAGGATCTGCCCAAGGCCAAGCGCATCCTGGAGCTGAACCCGCAGCATCCGCTGGTGGACAAGCTGCGCGCCGCGCAGGCCGAGCGCGGCGACGACGACACGCTGGCCGAGACCGCCGAACTGCTGTACGCGATGGCGGTGCTCGCCGAGGGCGGCGAGCTCGACGACCCGGCCGGGTTCACCCGTCGCCTGGCCGACCGGCTCTCCCGCACACTTTGACGCCGCTGCCCGTCGCGCTGGACCTCCGGGTACGCGATCGGCATGTCGTTGATGCTGGCCTCACGGCAGCGATCGGTGGGCAAGCACCACTCGCAGGCCGCAGGCATCGCGGCGACGGTGTGAGCACGGTCACCGGGGGGTCGGCCGGAAACCCGGCGGGGGGAGCGAACCCCGGCCGGTGCCGGTGCATCGGGATGAGGTCCGGCGGGCTCTGCCTGCCACCGACCCGCAACGCACAGGAGCCGATCATGACTTTCGCGACCACGCTCACGCCTGGCGCCCACCAGGTGGAGATCGACGGGATCCGGCAGGTCTACCACGTCGCCGGAACCGGGCCGGTCTGCCTGGTGCACTCCGGTGGCCCCGGCATGAGCTGGGAATACCTGCGTATGCCAGGGCTGGAGGCACACCTGACGATGGTGTATCTCGAACCGGTCGGCACGGGGACCTCCGGCCGCCTCACCGACCGGCGCGACTACCGCATCGACACGTACGCGCGGTTCGTGCACGGCGTGCTCGACCACCTCGGAGCACCCCGGGCGTACCTGCTCGGGCACTCGCACGGCGGGTTCGTCGCACAGCGGTACGCGCTGGACCACCCGGACCGGGTCGCCGGCCTGATCCTGCACTCGACGTCCCCGGTCACCGGGCCCGAATTCTGGAACGACGCGATGGCCAACCTCCAGCGGCTACCGGAGCGGCTGGCGCACCGTCCGCAGGCGGCGGCGATCCCCGGCCTGTTCCCGCAGGCCCTGGCCGCGACCGACGACGAGACCTTCTCGGCACTCATGCGCCAGGTGCTGCCCGCGTACTTCGCCGACTTCTGGGCTCAGGAGGACGAACTCGTGCCGGCCTTCGCCGCGTTCCGCGCCTGGATCGGCCCGTCCGGCGGTGAGGAGCCCGCCCCGTTCGACGTGCGCGACGAGCTCGCCTCGCTTGACGTGCCTGCGCTGATCGTCAGCGGGGACCAGGACTTCATCTGCGGCAGCCACTGGGGCAGGATGCTGCACGAGGCCCTGCCGACGTCGCAGCTGCTCGTCCTGGACTGTGGGCACATGGCACACCTGGAGCGGCCAGAGTCGTTCCGCCGTGCAGTCGTGGAGTTCGTCGAGGGGCGGGCACGCACGGCGGCGTAGCGGCCGCACCCCTCGCAGCCCGGATCCCGGGCGTGGCCGGGCCGGGACCTCGCCCCGGCCCGTCCGGGAAGCGCCGTGGAATTCGTCACGGTAGCCGGCGTCTGTTCGGCGTCGGCGTGGGCCGGACGTACCGTCGCGACCAGGGGCTGGCGGGTCGACCGCGGGCCGGCGCCGACGATCGGGGGCATCGCGTGTTCGCAGCTTCAGACACCGACGAGCACCTGGTCCGCGCGGCGTGGTCCGGGGATTCCACGAGCCTGGCCGTGCTGCTGGCGCGGCACCGGGCCGGCATGCTGGCGGTCGCGTTGGGCGTGCTCGGGTATGGGTCCGACGCCGAGGACGCGGTCCAGGACGCGATGCTGGTGGCGATGTCCCGGATCGGCCAGGTGCGCGACCCGGCGGCGGTCGGCCAGTGGCTGCGGACCATCGTGCGCAACAACTGCCGGATGCGGTTGCGTTCGACCCGGCCGGTGCCGATGGCCGATCTCGCGGTGCTGCCGCTGACCGCGGGCGGGCCGACGCCGGACGAACTGCTGGAACAACGGGCCCAGCGCGATTGGATCTGGCACGCGCTGGCCGGGCTTTCCGAGCCCGTCCGCATGGTCACGCTGCTGCGCTACTTCAGTGACGTGACGTCGTACGAGCAGATCGCCGCGCTGTGCGGGATCCCGGTCGGCACCGTGCGCAGTCGGCTGAACCAGGGCCGGACCCGGCTGACCGACCTGCTGCGGGCGGCCGCGGAGCTGGCTCACGACGATGCCACCACGCTGGCGCAAGCGCGGCGGCGGGAGGCCGAGCAGACACTGGTGGCCGCGGAACGCGGCGAGTTCGCGCAGGTCGTCCGGCAGTCGTGGTGGCCGGATCTGGAGGTGGTCACGCCGGACGGGCGGTTCAGCCAGGGACCGGACGTGCTGCTGGCGGGAATGGACCTCGACCTGACGGACGGGGTGCGCCAGCGGATCAGGAACGTGGTGGTCAGTGGGGACGTGCTGATCTGGGAGGCCGATCTGATCAGCCCGCCCGACGATCCGGAGCACTGCCCGCCGGGGGTGGTCTGGGCGCAGCGGCTGCGTGATCGGCGGGTCAGCCGAATCCGGCTGTTCCATCCGCGCCCCGCCGTGCCGGGGGGCTGACAGGGGCGCAGCGCCTCTTGCCGGGGCGGGCATTCCATGGTCGAGTGCCCGGGTGGCCGACGACTGGGACGAGCGGTTCGGCTGGGCCTGGGACTTGATCAGCGAGGACCCCGCCCGGCGCGATTCCGCGCACCTGCGCCTGGACGAGCTCCGCATGGCCCGGGCCGGTGCCGCCACCAGGCAGCAGCACGAGGAGGCGAGCCGCCGGCTGCTGCCCGACGGCCTGTGGATCGGGTCCCGCCCGGGGCTGGTGCGACTGCCGCGCGCCGTGCGCTACCGGCTGCTCTACCTGGATTGGGAGGTGCGGTTCCCGCACGAGTGGGCCTGGCACGCCAGGTCCTGGAGTACGAAGACGAGCCTGTTGCGGACCTTCCACCAGCACGTGGACGAGTTGCCGGACTGGATCCGGACGGTGCTGACCGACCTCATTCTGCTGGTGGTGGCCCGGCCGCACCGGCTCGGCGACGAACGCTATGCCCGGCTGGCGCGGGTGCTGGCCGACGACCCGCTGCGCGACCGGCTGCGGGAGCTGGGCGAGCACGCCGACGAGGGAGTACGGCTGCGCGCCGGCTACCTGACGTGGGTGATCGGCAGACGGATCCTGCCGGAGCCGAAGCCGAGCCAGTGGCGCGACTACCTGCAAACACTCGGACTGGTCGAGGAGCCCGCGCAACGGTCCCCTGCGATCCTGTCCCAGGTCGACCAGGGGCGCGTGCCGACCCTGGTGCGCTGCCCCCGGTGTGACGGCCCGGCGGCGGCCGTGTGCCCCGTGCCCGGCCAGGACCGGCCGGTGTGGCGGGTGACCTGCGCCGACTGCCCGTACACCGCGTCGCGCCGGCCGGAGTTCAAGCAGGGCAACCGCTGGGACGGCAGTGTCGTGCACGATCCGGTGTTCCGCCTGCCGCTGTGGCTGCAGCAGCCTTACGCCGGCAGCCGGTTGTGGGCGTACGGGACCGGCCATCTGGACGCGATCGAACAGCACCTGCGCGCCCGCGTACGCCTGGCCGACGGCGGGGCCTACCTGCCCGCGTACCAGGTCGACCTGCCGGACTGGATGATGCCGCTCGACCGGCGCGACGAGCTGCTGGCCGGGATCGCCGCGCTGCGCGCCACCGTCCCGGCCGGACCCGCTACCCGCTGACCACATACGAGTGTGGTGGGACGCGCTTCTGGCCGGTGAGGCGCCCGCGGCCACCCCGCCCGATTTCAAGACGGCCTGATCGACGTGGCAGTGGCACAGGCGTTCACCACCGAGTGGGCGCACCAGCACGCCGCCGACCATGCCGCGGGGCGCTCAGTCGGGCAAGCGCACGACGGCCAGGTCCCACTGGCCGTGCAGGTCCTCCCAGACCGTGACGACCTCGCCGACGGGCAGCGGGTTGCGGCCGGGACAGTCGTCGCGGTCGAGTTCGACGTCGTTCTCCTCGAGCTGCTCGACGACCCGGACCGCATCGTCGAGGGTGCCGTCGGTGGCCAGCCGCAGGTATCCGACACGCCATCGCACGGGCGGTGTGGCGAGGTCACGGCCAGCCACGTACCCGCCCGGGGTATCGAAGAGCGAGCGGCTCACGTCGATGCGCAGCGGCGCCTCGTAGACGGTGAGCCGGTCGTCGTCGAGCAGGCGCTCGCCGCGCAGCAGTTCCGGATCGGCGAACTCCGGCAGCTTGTCGAGCCCGGTCTCGTTGATGAAGTTTCCCCACGCGAAGAGCGCGTACGGCGCGTCCGGCATGGACGCGATCATAGCGACGCCGCCGGTCAGGACAGGGGTGCGCCCACCGCTGGGCGCACCCGGCGCTCCTACCGCGGGCAGGCCACGCAGGTCCTGGCGTGGGGCAGCAGATCGAGTCGGGCGAGGGGGATGGCGGCGGCGCAGACCTCGCATGCGCCGTAGCGGCCCTGCTCGATGCGGCGCAGCGCCGCCACGGTGTCGGCGAGGCTCTGGCGGGTGCCGGCCAGCAGCGCGCCGTGGGCGGCGGCTTCGGAGGCATCGGGGGCGGCGGCGGTGAGGTCGGACAGGTGGGCGGTCTGCTCGTCGCAGGTGTGCTTGAGCCGTTCGTGGATGCCGGCGAGCCAGTCGTCGTGATCGGTGGTGTCGAGCGTGGTCATGGTTCCTCCACTGTCGGGCGGGTACAAAGAAATCGGGCCGGAGCCGGTGTGCTCCGCCCGATGCGCCGTGCTCTGTGGACCGGCGACTAGTGCGGAGGCAGGACCGTGCGGAGGTCCGGCCTGCGCAGCGCGGCACGGGTGCGCGGGCAGCGGGCACCGTCACGGCCGCGGTCGCCCCGCGGTTCGCCGGTCACCTGGATCGCTGCCTTCGTCATGCAGCCACCATAGGCCGCGTTCCCGAAGCCGACAACCGGCCCACCAGCGCCCACACGGTTGCGGAGCCGCCGCACGTTGACTGCCGTTCACCGCGCTGTGACCGAACCAAAATATTTGCGTAGGCAACGATTCTGGTGGTCGGGCGCGTTCCTTCGGCATCACACCCGAACGACGGAGCACCTCTTGCACACCCGAACAGCCATCGCTGCAGCCACCCTGCTCGCCCTCCTGGGCGGCTGCACGAGTGGATCATCCACACCCGACACCGCCGCCTCGCCCGCCCCGGCCACGTCCTCCGGCGGCCTGGCGGGGGAGTACACGTCCTATGCGGCAGGGCTGTCGCGACCAGTCGTCGACTCCCAATATCCCCAGCACGGCACCGACGCTCTCGACGTGTTGCACTACGGCCTGGAACTGGCCTGGTCACCCGCCGAGCGGGTGCTCACCGGCACGGCGACCCTGCACCTCCGGCCGACCCGGGACGCGGCGTCGTTCCACCTCGACTTCAAGCCGTACACGATCACGAGCCTGACCGTGGACGGCAAGCCCGCGACCGGCGCGGTCACCAAGGAGAAACTGGTGGTGCAGGCGCCGGTGAAGGCCGACGTGCCGGTCACGCTCGTCGTCGGCTACCGGGGTAAGCCCAGCACCACCCCCTGGCCGACCACGACCCGCGGTGACAACCACCCGCTCGGCCTGACCGTGTCCGCCGACGGCGGCCTGTGGACCATGCAGGAACCGTTCGGCGCGTTCACCTGGTACCCGGCCAACGACCACCCGTCCGACGAGGCGCTGTACGACATCGCGGTGACCGCGCCCCCGGGCTGGTCGGCGATCGCATCGGGCACCCCGCAGGGCCGGCAGGGCGACACCTTCCGCTACCGCAGCACGGTCCCGGTCGCCTCATACCTGACGACCCTGGCGGTCGGTAAATACGAGAAGGCCACCGGCACCGGACCGCACGGGCTGCCCATCACATACTGGTACCACGCCGACGAGGCGTCGTACCTGCCGATGATGCAGAAGACCGCCGAGCACCTGCAGTGGCTGGAAAAGCACTTCGGCCCCTACCCGTTCGATTCGGCGGGCGTGGTCATGGTCGAGTCGCCCTCCGCCATGGAGACCCAGCAGATGGTCACCATGGGGGAGCGGTTCGGGCAGATGGGACCCCGGTCGTTCGACGGCACGCTCCTGCACGAGTGGGCCCACCACTGGTTCGGCGACGCCGTCACGCCCGCCGACTGGAGCGACTTCTGGCTCAACGAAGGCTGGGCCCTGTACGCCCAGCGGCTGTACGAGGCCGAAACCTACCCGGGCGAGATGAGCCAGGCCGAGCGGATCGCCCAGAACCGCGAGCTCGACGGCACCTACCGCAAGCAGTACGGCCCGCCCGGCAAGCCCAACGCCGCCGAATTCGGCAACACCTGCATGTACACCTGCGTCGCCGGCATGCTGCGCCAGCTGCACCAGGCCCTGGGTGACGACCGCTTCTTCGCCCTGGCCCGCGGCTGGGTCCAGGACAACCTGCACACCCAGCAGAGCCGCGCCTCGTTCACCGCGTACGTCAACCGCAAGACCGGGCACGACTTCACCGCTCTGCTCGACGCGTGGCTCGACTCGCCGACCACACCCGCGGAGACCGGCCCGCTGCCGAGCTGACCACCGAGGGCGTCCGCGAGGCCCGGCAGTCAGGTCGCGCAGCCCGACCCGAAACGGCCGGCCGGAGGTCCATCGGTGGGAACCTCCGGCCGGCCGCTCACTACGGGTTCGGGTAGTACTCCTCGATCTTGGCGCAGTCGTTCGTGTAGTTCCACGACGTCTGCGAGCTGTTCGTCTTGGCCATGAACGTGCCCTGGGTCCCGGCCGGCGTCTCGTGCGACAGGAAGTAGTTCGTGTTCTGCGCGGCAGCGGCGCCGTCGGTGCCGGGACCGCCCACCGGCACCTCCATCGTCACGGTGCCGTTGAACGTCTCCACGGTTCCGGCGCGCACCGTTCTGGGCTCGACCGCGCGCGGGCGCCGCCACCCGAGCGGGTAGTAGCCGACGCCGTACGCCCTGGGATCGGAGTTGACGAACAGCCGGACCGGGTCGAAGTTGAAGTCGCTCGCGCCGGTGGTGGTGTTCGTGACGGTGCTGATCCGGTACACGACGTAGGCATGGCCGGGCTTCGCGGCCTGCGTCGTGCCGTCCTGCCGCTTGAACCCGTTACAGGCGCCGAGCTGCTCATAGTTGATCGTGGCCGCCACGATCGGGCCGTTGCAGTCGGCGGCCGCGACCAGCGGCATCGCCAACAGCACCACCGTCGCCGAGATCCATTTGCGCACTGCGATACGCGTCATGCAGACAGGGTGTTCGCCGCCGGGCAGACGACGCCATTCACTGTCCGCTACCCGGCACGCGACGCCGCGAGATTCACCCGTACCAGGGTCTGAACCGCCCGCCCACCGCCACGATCGTCAATCGGTCCGGGTGGGCAGGGTCCGCACCAGGGCGGGAATCATCACCGTCGCCGGGACGAGGTGGAGCACGACGAGGGCGACGGTGGTGGCGCCGTCCGCCCCGACGAGCAGGGGCGGTATCAGCGAGATCGCGGTCAGCGACACCGCCGTCGCGACGAATCGCTTGGCGGGGTGGGCGCTCCAGCGACGAAGAGCGGCGGCGATGACGACTCCCACGACCGAGAAGAAGCCGGTCACCACCGCGAACCCGGCCAATGGGATCGGCTCGCCGCCGTCGGGGACCTCGAAGTCGACGCCGACGGCCTGGGCGAGCGCGGCAGTGAGGGTGGTGGCGACCACCGCTGCGAGCGTGGCGAGCAAGCCGGTGCCGACGAGCCGCCGTGGTCCATGGGTGTGGCCGACACCGACCCTGATGTCATTCATACTGTTCATGTCGTTCCTCCGTCATTCGACAACTGGCCGCAGGGGTGCGTACTGGGACTACTCCGTGCCGTCCGCGGGCAGGCACTCCGGCAGCCCGAGCCGCGGGAACCGGTCGTTGTGGAACGTGACGATCTCGGTGATCGCCCCGCCGGTGACGCGCAGGACGTCGATCGTCAGCGGCAGGTACGCGCCCTCCTGCTCCCGCCAGGCGTAGACGGCGACCGCGGGCTGCCGGTTCACGAAGGTGAGGACGGCGCGCAGATGCTTCATGCCCTCGAAGCCGCTCTCCACCCAGTCGTTGACCACCGTGTCGCGGCCGACGTACAGGCCCGGCGTGGGCGGCATCGAGCAGCGGACGTCGTCGCGCAGCAGTGCGGCGATCCCGGCGATGTCCGTGGCCACGCAGGCGTCGGCATAGCGGCGCACCAGCTCGCGCGTCCCGGCGTCCTCGTCGCCGCCGGTCCAGTCCTGGCGCTCGGCGGGCAGGTGCTCCCGCAGGCCGGCGCGGGCCCGCTGCAGCGCGCTGTTCACGGAGTTGACGGAGTCGCCGAGGAATTCGGCGACGTCTTTCGCCGGCCAGCCGACCACGTCCCGCAGGATCAGCACGGCCCGCGGGCGCGGCGCGAGGTGCTGGACTGCGACCAGGTACGCCAGCTCGATCGTCTCCCGCGCGACGGCGACGATCTCCGGGTCGTCCGCGTCGCCTGCAGGCAGCTCGTCGAGCAGGCGGTCGGGGTAGGGCTGCAGCCACAGCACCTCGCCGCCGGTCGCAGGCTCCGGGCGGCACTTGGCGAGCAGGTCCAGGCAGGCATTGGTGGCGATCCGGTACAGCCAGGCCCGGAACGTCGACCGCCCCTGGTAGGTCTCCCGCCGCCGCCAGGCACGCAGGAACGTCTCCTGCACGGTGTCCTCGGCGTCCTCGAACGACCCGAGCATCCGGTAGCAGTGCACGTGCAGTTCCCGCCGGTGCCGCTCCGCCAGCCCGGAGAACGCCGACTCGTCGATCTCGCCCAGATCGCTCACGCCCAACTGCTCCTGCCACGTATCCGCACTCATCACGTCATCCTTCCGCGTCGTCGTCCTGTCGCAGTTATGACGGGTGCGGGCGCGATAACTCATCACCATGGGCATGGATGCCCGAGCAGTGCATGAGGTACATCGAACAGAATGAGTGTGTGCTTGACATCGGAGCGCGGCTGACCTGGGAAGATGTGCGCCCAAGGAGATTTGAATCCGTGCGAACTCGGCGTGTCAGGCGACCGACACCTCGGCGACTCTGCTTACGCTTCGCACCGGGCCAGGGGGACTGGCTCGACAACGTACGAGGACAGCGTACGAGCTACGGGGGTTCAAGCGATGACCACTGCTGTCTTGCGGTCCGCAAAAGCGGGGGCGATCCTGACGACGCTGGGCTTGAGCCTGGGTCTGATGACGGGCATCGCGGAGGCGGGGCCGCCCCGCGACCGCCAGTGCACCAGCCCCATTTTCCTCGGCGGCAGCGAGCAATGGAGGGATCTGAACCAGCGCTACGGCGTCCGCGAACGGATCATCGGCCCGCCTGCGCCCGCGACCGACGATATCGCTGACCCGCCCGGAGGGCCTGGCTGTCGCACGGCGCTGGCCGGGGAAAAGTGGGTCCGGGCCGTCCCGCCCTGGATCACGGCCTCGGCGACCGAACAGGCGGCGTTCATCGCCAACTTCACGAGCGCCCGCTATGTGATCGACGCCGGGACCGCCCGCGAGCGGTCCATCGTGGTGGGCCCGGAGATCTTGCAGTCCGGGACGATTCCGGATGATGTGCTGCCTCCGGCAACCCGCGGGCTGCCCTACGTCGTACCCGTGTCTCCTGTCTTTCGGCCGCTTCGCCCCGGCACTCACACCAGCACCCTGTTCGTGACCATGAACGAGCGGGTCTGCACCGGTCGTGGGCCGGCCCCGGGCCTGAGCGCCGACTGCCTGGAGGCAGGCGAATCCGAGTACCCGATCATCGACAACGGGCCGTTCACCGTACTGACCGGTCCGCCGCCGGCCCCCTACGACACGGTGCTTGCGGCGAAGTAGGCGGTGACCAAGTGGGTCGAAGGGCGGCGGCCGTCCGCTCTTCGACCCCTTCTTCCGCCGGCCGGCGGCGTGCTCAGCCGAGGGTGAGCTGGCCGTCCTTGACGGTGACGGCCTTCGGGCCGAGGGGTAGCGTGGCGGGGCCCAGGATGACCGAGCCGTCGGTCGCGGAGAAGCGGCTGCCGTGACAGCGGCAGATGATCTGGTCGTTCTCCACGGCGGTGACCTGGCAACCCCAGTGCGTGCAGGTCGAGGTGAACGCCTTGAAGTCGCCCGCTGCGGGTTGGGTGACGACGACCATCGCAGTGCTGTAGACCTTGCCACCGCCGACCGGGATGTCCGTGGCCGGCCCGAGCGCGACGGGATCAGCCGCAGGCGCGGCGGAACCGGGTGCGGCGGGCGAGCTGGGAGCACCTGCCAGAGCCCCTGCCGTTGCTGCGCCTGCGCTGGTCAGCAGTGTCCGTCGTGTCGCGCCCATGCCATCCCCTTGTTGATCGACAACTCGCAGCCTAGCGTCGTTTCCTGACTCGAATGTCCTTTTTGCGGTATCGGTCAGACGTCGGTCAGCCGTGTCAGTGATCGTCGGCGGGCAGCGCAGCCCTGTTGCTCATGGCGGTGCTCGGGCGCAAATGGCGATCAACCGAGCGGCGCACTGTGCAGTGAGTGGCTACGGGCGGCCGGGAACCGCGGCTGCGCGACGGGCGACAGCGCGGCAGGGGAAGCGATATGGCGAAGGCTGTGCCACCACGGGGGGAGTGGCACGGCCTTCGTCGTGGCAAGACGATACGCCCCGGGACAGCAGCCGTCCACACCCCTTTGCGCACAGGAAGCCGGCACCGCCGTCACGCTGGCAGGACACGCGCGCCCCAATCGGCCCGTTCCTGCTGGTCGTCGCCGGTGAGGCGAGTTCTTTAACGTGCAAGGTGACCAGAACGACTTCCGGCCACCTTGCCCCCCGTTACTGCCGAACTCCACCCGAGCCCCCACATGCGAGGGCGCTCCCGGCGGCTTGAGCTTCCTGAGCCGTCAGCATAGAGTGATCAACCAAGGGCTTGTCAACCAATGATTACAGAAGTTCCATGTTGTAGTCCACTGCTTACAAGTCGGGCAACGACCTGATGGGTAAGGACACGTTTATGAGCGCGCAGCACGGCGGCCGGACGATCGCGGAGCGCGTGTCGCAGCTGTTCGAGACGCACCGCCGCGACGACGGTCGCCGGTACACGACCCGCGAGGTCGCCGCCGCCGTCGGGTGCTCCCACACCCACATCGCCGAGATCGCCAACGGTCGCGTCCCCGATCCGCACGTCAACGTGCTGGTCGGGATCGCCAACTTCTTCGGCAAGGACCCGGCCTACCTCATCCCCTCATCGAAGGCCGGCTTCCGTGCCCAGTCGGAAGAGGTGGCGTCCATCGCCTTCCGCGCCTCCCGCCTCGACGCCGACGCGCTGCGCGGCGTCAAGGCGCTGATCGACGAGATTCTCGCCGACACGGCAGACGGCAGTGATCGGTAGGATCCACCTTTCTTCAGCGACCGAGGACGGGGAGGTGGACCAGGTGGGCGACCTGCGCGAGATTCGGCGTACGTGCGCCCGGATCGTCGCAACTCTGGACCCGCCGCGGCCGTGGGACCTGAAGCAGTTCGTCGAGTACGTCTCCCGGCAGATCCGGCAACAGCCGATCCACCTCGTCGGCCGGCAACTGCCGCCGGGTGTCACCAGCTTCTGGTTCAACGTGGCCGGCCGGGGGGACTTCATCGTGTACGAGGAGCGCTCCGTCCCCCAGCATCAGCTGCACCTCGTGCTGCACGAGATCGGCCACATGCTCCTGGACCACCCCAGCGTCGACCCGGCCGTCCTGACGGATCCGACGCTCCCGCTGCCGTACGGCGGCAAGCAGGAGCACGAGGCCGAACTGCTCGCCGGCGCGATCCTGAACCGATTCGGCCCGTCTCCGGTCGGCGAGCCCGTCGCCGACGACCTCGCTCGTGCGATGGAGACTTTCGACCCCTCCTGGGAGGCCACACCCCATGTTCGCCCGATACTTCTCGGCCGCACTTCTCCTTGGCGTCGTGATCGCCGGGGTGGACCTGTGGCGTAACCCGAGCCGGCGCTCCGGGGCACGCGTCTCCCGGATGATGATCGTCGCCCTCGGCGCGGCGGCCATGCTCATGCTCACCCCCGGCTTCGGATACGAGGCGATCGACCGCCTGTTCGGCGTGGAGAACACGGCCCGCCTGCTGTCCAACTCGACCACCCTCGCTGCCTGCGCCGCGATCCAGATCATGATCCTGTACTGGGTGCTGCCGGCGCCGCAGGCCGGCCGGGCGGCACTCGGCCGGGGCGTCGTCCTGGTGCTCGCCGTCGCCGGCATGGCCACCGCGTTCGCGACCACACCGACGGTGCAGAACACCGGAAACTGGCAGGCCGACAACACCACCAAGCTCGGCATCAGCATCTACCTGGCGATCTACTTCGGCTACCTCGCCTGGACCGCAGTGCAGATCATTCTGCTGGTGCCGAGATACGCCAGGCGGGCCCACCTGACCCACATCAAGCTCGGGCTCTGGTGCTTCGTCGCGTTCGGCTGGACCGGGATGGTTTACAACGCCGCCGGGCTGGTCACGGCGGTGGCCGACGACCTCGGTGCGCCGCGGCTGCCCGGGCAGCTCGTTCCGGTCTACCTGACCGGGCTGGGCCTGTCGATCGTGTCGTTGATCCTCAGCGTGGTCATCCCCATCCTCGGCATCACCTGGATGAAGTCGTACCGCGCCTACCAGTGCTGCCGCCTACGGCCCTTCTGGGCCGCCCTCACCGGCGCGCACCCGGAGATCCTGCTCGAGACCCCGGCCAAACGCTTCGCCTACAACCTCGGCTGCATCTTCGCCCGTGAACACCAGGCCCTCTACCGGCGTACCACCGAGATCCGCGACGTCTACCTGTCGCTGCGCCCGTGGATGGACGCCCAGGCGCAGGCCGCCGCCGAGCACCACGCCGACGCCGCAGGGCTGTCCGGGCGCCGCCGGGCCGCCGCGGTCGAAGCCGCCGTCGTGAAGGCGGCGCTGTACGCCAAGGTCAACGGCCACCCGACGACCGGGACGGGCGACGTGCAGCCCGGCGGCGAGGACATGCCGTCCGAGGTCGCCTGGCTGCTGCGGGTCGCCACGGAGTTCTCCGGCACCGTCGCCGGGCAGGTCATCGACCAGATACGCGACACCGGCACCGCCATCGTCGGCACCGTCGCCGACCTCGAAGAGCAAGGACGCCCCGCATGACCGACACCGCCGCGCCGCCCCGGACGACCCGCTCCGGCCGCGCCGCCGCGCTCGTCTCCGAGCTCCTGCAACCCGGCATCTTCGCCGCGGCGCTGCCGCCGGCGGTCGGCGCCGTCGCGGCGGGCTGGCGCGGCGCGCTGTGGGGGCTGCTGGCCTGCGTGTTCACCGCCGTGATACCGCTGCTGATCATCCTCCGCGGCGTCCGGCGGGGCAGGCTGATCAACCACCACATGGACCGGCGCGAGGAGCGCGCCGCGCCGCTCGGTCTGTCGGTCATCTCGGTCGCCGCCGGTCTGGGCCTGCTGACACTCCTGGACGCACCTGCTCCGGTACGCGCCGCCGTCGCGGCCCTCGGCACCGCGCTGGCCGTCACCACACTGGTCAACCTGGGCTGGAAGCTGTCGGCGCATGCGGCGACGGTGTCCGCGGCGGCCGTGGTGCTGACCGCAGCCCTCGGCAGCCCCGGTGCCGTCGCCTGGTTGATGGTGGCGGTGGTCTGCTGGGCGCGCCTGCGCCTGGGCGCGCACGATCTCGCGCAGATCGGCGCTGGAGTCCTGGCCGGAGCCGGCTCGGCCGTGCTCGCCTGGACCGTGCTGAGCTGACCCACGACTGCGGACGCCACGGACGGGCACCCGGGTCGCCGGGCGCCCGTCCGTGGCGCAATGATGCCGCCTGTGTCACCTGACCTGGGCAGCGACCGTCCGCAGCCCGCAGAGCGTGGTGTGGAAACCTTGCCCGCGGCGCTTCCGGACGCCAGGGCGAAGTCAGCCGGCGGGCCTGCCGAACCAGCGGGAGAGGTGGCCGTCCAGATCCTGCTGATCCTCGCCGATCCAGGCGACGTAACCGTCGGGGCGTAGCAGGACGCACGGAACATCCAGTTCCACGGTGGGATCGCCGAGGTAATCGACCCGGTCCGCCCAGCCGCCGACGGTCAGCCGTTCGGTGCGGTCCAGCAGCAGGCCGCGGCCGCGACGCAGCAGACCGTAGAGGCGGCCCTGTTTCACGTCGATGTCGCGCAGGCGCCGGCCGATCAGGTCGTGGCCCGCGCCGAAGTCGTAGCGGATGCCGATCGCGGCGATCTTCTCGGCCAGATGGCGGTTCACCTCGTCGAAGCCCATCAGTTCGGTGAGCAGCCTGCGCACCGCCCGCGGGCCCGGTTCGGCGGACAGCAGTTCCATCTGGGCGCGGGTGACGTCCAGCACGTCGGCGGCGACCGGATGACGTTCGTCCTGGTAGGTGTCCAGCAGTGTGTCCGGCGCCCAGCCGCGGACCTGTGCGGCCAGTTTCCAGCCGAGGTTGAACGCATCCTGAACGCCCAGGTTGAGGCCCTGCCCGCCGATGGGCGGATGGATGTGTGCCGCATCGCCGGCCAGCAGCACCCGCCCGACCCGATAACGTTCGGCCAGCCGGGTGGCATCGCCGAAGCGGGACAGCCAGCGCGGGGAGTGCACACCGAAGTCGGTCCCGGCGATGGCGCGCAACTCCTGCTGGAAATCGTCGAGAGTGGGTGGTTGCGCGCGGTTGCCGACTCCCACCGCGGGAATGACCACGCGGTACATCCCTTCGCCGAAGGGCCTGATGTCCAGTCGCTGGTGGGTCTCCCGGAGTTCTGCCACCTTGGCGGCGATCTCCTCGTGCGGCACACCGACTGCCATCTCGCCCATCAGCGTCTCAGTCCGCGAGGGCTCGCCAGGGAAGCCGACGCCGAGCAGTTTGCGTACCGTACTGCGCCCGCCGTCACAGCCGACGAGATAGCCCGCTCGCAGCTGCTCCCCGTCGGCCAGTGCGACGGTCACGCCGGCGTCGTCCTGCTCGACAGCGGTCACCGCGGCACCGCGACGGACCTGCGCGCCCAGCGCGATCGCGTGTTGTTCGAGCAGCTGCACGATGACCGGCTGCGGGATGCCCAGCAGGTA
The DNA here is from genome assembly GCF_009720365.1 of Catellatospora paridis. Classification (GTDB taxonomy): domain Bacteria; phylum Actinomycetota; class Actinomycetes; order Mycobacteriales; family Micromonosporaceae; genus Catellatospora; species Catellatospora paridis. The sequence continues at coordinate 150,451 of NZ_ML769312.1, forward strand.
GGGATGGGCGGTGTCCAGGCCCTCGGGCGCGGGTTTGTCGATGGCGGCGAAATAGGCGCCGGCCGGACGCCGCCTGCCGCGTTCGAGGACGCGCTCCAGCAGCCCGCGCATGGCCAGCAGCTCGATACTGCGAATATGCAGACCGACTATGCGGACGAACGACACGGGCTCGGTTTCCTTCTCGAGGACGAGTACCCGCACGTCGTGCAGCCGCAGTTCGGCGGCGAGCATCGCACCGGTCGGCCCGCATCCGGCGATGATCACGTCGTACCTGAGGGGTGGGCGACCGGTGCCGGTGGAGTAGCGCTCGACCGTGCCGGTCGATGACGGCTCGGCGCTGGATGGCAGAGAGTGCATGAGTGTTGCCTTTCGGGAGTGCCTTGTTGGCGGGGCGCTCCCGGCGACACCTACCTCAATCGCCCGGCCGTGATGGGAAGGGGGAGCACCCACATCGATACAGCGTTCATGGGTCTCACCTCCTCGGGCCGTGTCACGGTCAGCTGCAAGCTACTCGCCCGCGCATCATCCCGTCCAATCCATTCGGCGCCCCGCGCGGGTCGTCGCGGTGCGCGTGAGGTCGGCTCGCCAGCCCCCAGGTGGGGGAGCTGTCCACGGGCCGGGCGCGCCGCTGTGCGGGATCGCGCGGGTGGCGAGCGCGATGGTTCTCATGCCAGTGGGGACCGTCCAGCCGACCCGTTTGGTGGGGTCGGCTGTGGGGCCTGAGGGGCGGCCTCGAGGACAGGGGGCGGCCGGTAGCCGCCCCCTGTCCTCTGCCCTGTACGGCTTCATCGTGCTGGTTGCGGCGCCGCTCAGCGCGGAACCTGCATGATGTGGTCACATCCGAAGAAGCTCGTGCCCGCGCCCGGTCCGAACCGACCCCGGACGCAGATCTCGACCGTGCCGGGCTGGATGCCGAGCTGGTCCGCTCGGGCGTGCAGCACACCGTCCTTGTCGCCGTCCCGGGTCTGCTCGTCGAGTTCGAAGGAGTCCTCGAGATGCACTTTGCCGTGCGCCTCCGGTGCTCCCGCGCCGGTGGCGATCAGCGGGCCGCGTACGCCGACGCGCACGGTGGCCGCCTGGATCTTCGCGGCGTCGAACGCCGACGGGTTGCCGTACTCGCCCGCGGCCGTGGTGAGCACGGCCATCGGCACCACTCCCGGGTTGACCTGCACCGGGTTCTCGTGGCTGCCCGGCTTCACGTTGACGGTCACGGGTACGGCACAGTCGATGGCGAACGTCACGGACGCCGAGTTGTTGGCAGCGTTGAGGTCGGCGACTTTGGCCTTCTCCGGCACGACGGACGTCGTCACCGTCACCGTCTGGGCGCCGGCGGTGGTGCATACCACGCTGTAGTCTCCGGTCACCGTGGTCGGGCTGCCCACGGCGAGCCCGTCGACGTCGAACGTCCGGCCGGCGGGTGTGACCGTCACACCCGGCGACCCGGCCGCGGTCTGGGTCACGTCGGCGTCCGCGGGGCCGTCCGGGCCGAGGTTCGCGACGGCTGCTTTCACCTGGACCGCGACCGGCTTGCCGAGGACGCCGAGGGGGTCGCCGGACACCGTGGTCGAGGTGATCGCCAGATCGGCCTCGACACAGTCGGGATCGCCCGGGTGGGCGAGGCAGAACTCGCGCACCGCCGGACTCAGGTCCACGGTGACGAGATCGGCCCCCGCTTGCAGGTCGCGTACGAGCATCGAGGCCGCGTCGGGGTCGAACGGGAGCGTGAGAACACCCGGCCCGTCGCGAAGCTCGAGTTCCTCGCCGCCCTGCGGCGCCTGCACGAGGTACCAGCGCGGATCCCACGCCTGGAGGGTGCCCGCGGCCGCCCCGTCCTCGTCCGTCAGCGACAGTCGAAGCAGCGGCGGGTCGCCGATGTGGGAGCGGGACCTGTGCTCGACGACCGAGGCGTCGAGCAGGGTGGCCGAGGTCGCGCCGAAGTTCAGCTGGACCAGGAAGGACTTCGACGGGTCGTCGTAGTCGTACTGCGGATGTGGGGCCGTCGCCGGGTCCACCGGATCTCCGGGTGCGGCGGTGGTGGACGTCACCGTGACGGCGACGAGGGCTGCGGCGGCTGCGGCGATCACCGCGAGTGCGCGTCTGTTCGGTTTCATCGCGGCCTCCTCAGCACGTTCCGGCGATGCAGTTGGCGAACATCCAGTCCATCCGCCTGATGTCGGCGGCCTGCGGAGGTCGCTGATCCACGTTCATGAGATCGTTCTGAGTGGGGTCGGACAGCGACCAGGTACGTCCGCGGGTGTCGGTGAAGCTGCGGCAGTTCACGGGGCTCGGCGCTTCGTTCTGGCATTCGGCGGCGGTGTCGTACATGTTGGGGTGTGGGCGGTTCTCGAAGTAGCCGCCGTCGCAGGCGTTGCCGGCCTCCCTGCAGTACTCGTCGGCCAGGGCGAAAGCCGCATGGCCGGTCTCGTGCAGCACCGTGCTGAGGGAGGTGGGCGCGGAGGAGAACAGGCCGTTGTTGGCGCAGTCGCGGAACGCGTTGGTGTGCAGGATGGCGCCGGCGTCAGCCCAGGCGGCGTAATCGGTCGCCCAGTTCGCCGGCGGTGTGAGTACGCAGATGGTGCCCGGAGCGGTGCCGGCGTCGGCGTCACCGCGCTGGTCGGCGAGCCAGAAGTTGATGTGCTGCTGCTGGTCCAGGAAGTAGTTCTGGCCGTAGTAGGCGCCCTTGATCACGTCTGCCACGTTGGTGAGGAACGCCGGATCGTTGGAGCCGGTGTAGTTGTCGGTGTCGGCGATGAAGACGATGTCGATGCTGTTGGCTCGGTCGCCGGTGAAGATGACGGGTATCGCCGCGCCCTGAGCGGGCGGTCCGAGCCGGGTCCGACGCCAACCGGTGAAGCGGGTGTCGGTGTCCTCCCGCGCGACGCACCCGTACTCGAGGTCCCCGGCGGGGACGTCGTGCACGATGAACTCGCCCATCGTCTTGTGATCGAGGACGAGGTCGGGCGCGTCGGGCGCCGGCCCGGGCTGGTTCTGCACCCAGATCTCCAGTTTGTCGGCGATCTTCCTGCGGTCGACCAGGGCCGGGTTGCGAGCGGCGTCGAGCTCCATGTCGCCGACCTGGATCGCCCCGTCGAACGCCTCGACCTTGATCGTCACGTCGTCGCCGGGTTGCGGCCACAGCGGTGTGTGGGTGCAGCGCACGGTCAGCCCTGGAGCATCGGGCACCTCGACTTCGACGCGGAAGCTGAGCTCGGCGTCCCCGTCGCCTTCGTCGTTGCCGGTGACCGTCTTGGTCTGCGCGCAGGGGGTGCTGACCTCACCGGTCACCGCACACGGAGCAAGCGCGACCGTGAGGTCGAGATCGGTGCCGTCCTCGGCCGAGATGTCGCAGAGGTCGTCGCCGAAGTTGAAAAAGCCGTCCGATTCCGCCAGCACGATCTGCACGGTCGCCGTCGGCTGGACGTCCACGGGAACGTCCTTCTCGGCCTTCCAATCGGTGGGCGATATCTCGTCCTCGTCCTCGATCTCACCGAAGTCGAAGTTCTGGCCGTTGATGACGACGCGCGCGTAGAAGTCCGACCCGTCCGTGCTGTCGGTGCAGCCCTGCTGCTTGACCTTCTCGATGACGACACGCAATTTCACCGTGTGCCCCGCCCATGCCGTCGGCGCGGAGACCTGCGTCGCGACAATCATGCCGAGCGACGCGAGGAACGCGATTATTCTTCGCCGCCTCACTGATCCGCCACTGCCTGTTCCAAGAGACGGTTTCATGCCATTCCCCTCCTGAGTTGAATTGATGCCAGAGTCGTCGGCCGCGTCCACGCTGCCCAAACAGGGATTTACATGCGATAGGGTCGATGCGATTCGGCATTGGGCCGTCGTCGACCGGGGGCCGGCATCGATGGCCGGCGGGAGGAAATGCGGGTGTTTCAGGCGAGCGCGAATAGGCGTATGGCCCAGTTCATTGCAACCCGCTGATGTGGCCTTTTGAATCCTTCGAGCGGGTGACCCGATTCGGCCAGTCGCTGTCGGGCCGTGCCGGGGATTGTCGTCAGCGCCCATCCGGGCTATGACGAGGCTGGGAAACCGCGCCCGGTCGGCGTCGCGTACGGCGCGGATCGCATCGGAGAGCGCGCGGACTGAACCCACCGGCACCCGGGCTGCTGAGCTCGGCAGGCGACGTGGTCAGCGCCCGCCGGAGCGCGGCGTCGGGAGGGGGAGCGGCTTCACTGAGGGACTGGTGAACGCTGCTCGATGAGGTTGCGCTGCTTCAGATCGGCCCACAGCGCGGCGGGGATCGGATGGTTGAACATGGCGATGTCAGCATCGAGCTGCTGCAGCGATCTCGCGCCGACGAGCACCGTCGCCACGGCGGGGTGCCCCAGCGGGAACTGCAGCGCGGCCGCCCGCACCGGGACGCCATGAAGATCGCACACGCGTCGGATCGCCTCAGCTCGCGCCCTGACGTAGGCGGGCTGGTTCGGGGCGGTGGCTCCGGTGAGCAGGCCGTGATGCAGCACACCTGCTGCCATCACGCCGAGGCCCCATGCGGCGCAGCGAGGTAGCAGCAGGTCGAGGCCCGACTGATCCAGCAGGGTGTAGCGGCCCGCGATGAGAAAGCAGTCGAATCCCGGGTCGTGCTGGTTGCCGCGCCGTCCGATGGTGGCGTACTCGGCGAGCAGGCCGACGTGGTCGGTGCTGGCACTGATGGCGCCGATGGTGCCGGCGGCGCGCAGCTGGACGAGTGCCTTGTATCCGCCGCGCAGTGCCTCGTCGGCGCGACGGACCGGGTCGTGCAGGTGCACCACGTCGAGCCGGTCGGTGCCCAGGCGCCGCATGCTCTGCTCCAGGCTGCGGTGCACGCCGTCGTAGGTGAAGTCGAGCTGCTGGTCGTCGTCGGCGGTGGTGGGCTCGCCGAGCCAGAGGTAGGCGCTGCCCGCGGCGATGTGTTGGCCCACCTTGGTGGTGAGGACGAAGTCGTCGCGAGGTCGGGTGGCAAGTGCCAGGCCGGTGTGGCGTTCGGCGCTGCCGTCCCCGTACTGCGGAGCGGTGTCGAACAGGCGCAGGCCGCGTTGCCAGGCGCGGTCGATGACCGCGGTCGCGTGATCCGGCTGGCCCGGAGCGAGCCGGCCGACTGCGGCCAGGTTGAGCCCCATTCGTGTCACCTGAAGCCCGCTACGCCCCAGGCGCACTCTATGGCGATGGTTCATGCCGGATCCTTCCGCCGCTGATGCAGTATGAGCGCGAGCGGCGGTGGAGAGTCACCCAGGCCACCGCGACGGCTGTTAACCGCGGCGGCTATGGGGTGTTGCGCGGTGTCGTCGTGGGGGCCTGGACAGTCCTCGTCCGAGACGGTCACGTCCGACGCGGGAGGTAGGCGATCGCCTCCACCTCGACACGCAGGTCCGGATTGGCGAGCGCGGCCAGAACCGTCGATCGGGCGGGCAGCGGCTCGCCGAAGTATTCCCGGTAGATCGCATTGAACGGCGTGAACAGCGTGGCGTCGAGCAGGAATGCATTCACCTTGCACACGTCGCCGAGGTCGCCGCCCGCGGCTCGGCAGACTGCCCGGAGGTTGTCGAGGACCGTGCGCACCTCGGCGTCGAAGTCGCCGGTGACGGTGCTGCCGTCAGGACGTATCGCCACCTGGCCCGAGATGAAGACGTAGTCGCCGGCGCGCGTGGCGTGTGACAGCGGCACCGGCAGGGACGCGATCTCATCGCTGTGGATCTTCTCGATCACCCGCAGAATCTAACATGTCGTGGTTGTCGACTTCCCAGGCGGCGCAGGCGGGAGACATCCGGCCGGTGCCATGACCAGGCGGAGCACCTCTTCAGGCACCCCTGTGCGGGTTCATCCCTGACCGAGCCGGTCCAGCTCCTCGAAGATGGTCAGCTGCAACCCGGCCGGGCCCGCCAGGCGGGAGTTGAGCGAGTTCCACGGGGTGCGCACCGGTTCGGCGATCAGCTCGGCGCCGTTGGCGACCAGCGTGGCGGTGACCGCGGCCGCGTCGCCCACCTGCAACGCGACCCTGACGTGCCCGGCCACGCGGCGGCCCACCTCGACCTCGTCGATGTATGCGGCGTGCGGCGGGTCGGCCAGCTCCAGTGTCGCCCGCCCCGCGTCGAGGATGGTGACCCGCCCGCCCGGGGACGTGAACGCGCCCAGCTCGCCCATGCCGAGCACGTCGCGGTAGAACCGCAGCGCCTGGTCGTAGTCGGGCGCCGTGACGACCAGCCGCAGCTCGCGAACCATGATTCTTCTCCCTCGCTTGTGTCCGTCCAGGCCAACCCGCAAGCCGGGAGGTTTATGCCGGGACCATGAGCGGGTCGCGGGCGGGGCATCGACGGGCTTTGCAGCGGCGGGTGGGCTGGTAAGTCCCGAGACGGGGCGCGGCACGCGGCCGCGCTCCGCCCGATCGTGGCTCCGCCTGCACCCCGGCGGAGCCACGACCTGCCTCACACCACGGCTTCGGTCTTCGTCGTCCGCAAGGACGGCAACGGCAAGTACGTCTTCGCCGGTCGATCTCGCCGGAGAATCGCCCCCCGGGGGAGTGCCCTGTCGGTCACTCCGTCTACGACATCGCGGGCGCCTGGTTCGCCCTGTCGACGCTGATCGAGACCAGCCGGACCCTCGGCCGCGACCAGGCCAAGATCCCCGTCTGGCAGGAGCGGCTGGACAACCTGCCGCCGTACCTCATCAACAGCGACGCTGGCCTGCCCTGATCAACCCGGCAGGCGGGCCGCAGCCGTGCCCGACCGGCGGTGCCGCCGGTAGGTGCCGCACTGGGCCACCGCACGCGGCGGTGACGTCATGTCTTGACACCCAAAGGGGAGGAGGGGACTATCGAAAGTCATATATCCTATGGGATCTACGATTTACAGGAGGCGGTCGTGTCGTCCCGCTCCAAACCCCTACTTGCCGGCATCACGGCACTCACCGCCGGAGCCGTCCTGACAGGCCTGCTGGTCATGCCCGATGCACCGGCGGCTGCCGCCGCTGCGGTCACCCTCTACGCGTCCCCGGCCGGTGCCGGATCGTCGTGCACCCTGGCGGCGCCGTGTTCCCTGACGGGCGCGCAAGGCGCGGTACGCGCCGCACGGGCCGCTGATCCCGGCGCCGACGTGCAGGTGCAGCTCGCAGACGGCACCTACCGGTTGGCGAGCACCTGGAAGTTCACCGCCGCCGACTCGGGCAGCGCCGGACATCCCGTGGTGTGGCGTGCCGCGCCCGGCGCAGCCCCGGTTGTCTCCGGCGCAACCCGGGTGACGGGCTGGGCGCAGGAGGGCACGAGCGGCCTGTGGTCCGCACCGGTGCCCGCGGGCAGCGAGACCCGGCAGGTGTACGTCGACGGCAAGAAGGCGCCGGTGGCCGGCGCTGCCCTGGCGGACCTCGGCTGGAACGGAAGCTGGGTCGGGTCGTCCTCGGGATACGACATCAACGGCGACGCCGCCGCGAAGGCATGGTTCGGGGCGCGATCGGCGGCCGAGGTCGCGAAGGTGGAGTTCGACTATCCGGGTGGCAACGGCCCGTGGACGCAGTCGCGCTGCCGGGTCGCGAGCTACACGACAGCGACGGCGACACTGTCGATGGCGCAGCCGTGCTGGACGAACGTGACCAACCGGGCCGCGTTCAGCCAGGGCAGCGGCGGACTGCCCTCGATGTCGGTGAACACCAAGCCGACCCGGGTCGACAACGCCCGGGCGCTGCTCAGCCCGGGGGAGTGGTTCCTGGACTCGAGCGCGTCCAGGCTGTACTACCAGCCGGAGTCCTGGCAGCAGATGCCGAACCTCGCCGTGGAACTGCCGCGCCTGGAGACGCTGCTGCAGGGCGCGGGCACGCTCGCCAACCCGCTGCACGACATCACGTTCACCGGGTTGCAGTTCTCCTACGCGACCTGGAACGACCCTTCCCGCCCGCACGGCTTCTCCGACGTGCAGAGCAACCTGCGCATCACCGAGGGCCGAAACCAGGGTATGTGCACGTTCTCGAACCCGGCGGGCAGCTGCCCGTGGGGCGCGCTGACCCAGCCGCTGGGCAACGTCGCGTTCACCGCGACGACCAACCTCACCCTGACCGGCAACCGCTTCGTCAACCTCGGCGGAGCCGGCCTGAGCGTCATGTACGGCGCCCGCGACACCGTCATCCGGGGCAACGAGTTCACCGACATCTCCTCGACGGCGCTGCTGCTGGGCTGCACCTACGACCCGACGCCGACGAACGCGTCCGAGGCGCAGGGCATCAAGAACCGCTGCACACCCGATCCCGCGGCGGTCGCGGGCGACAGCATCGGTCTGAACGAGATCCTCACCAACACCACCGTGTCCGACAACGTGATCCACCACATCGGCACCGACTACTCCTCCGCGTGCGGCATCACGCTGCTGTTCTCCCGCGGCACGAAGATCACGAACAACGTGCTCTACGACCTGCCGTACACGGCGATCACGGCCGGAGTCATCCAGGGCCACGTGGATCAGGCGAGCACCCCGCAGAACTCCACCAACATCAACGAGAACAACACCATCAGCAACAACCTCTTCCACGACTACATGTCGGTACGCCACGACGGCGGCGCGATCTACGCCGAGGGCCACCAGGCCGGCTACGTCCACCGGACCGACGGGTCCCTCGACCCCGTCGCGACGCTCGCGAAGGGTCTACAGGTCAAGGGCAACGTCGCGTTCAATGGCCGGTCCACCAACTTCACCTACTACGACGACGCAGGCTCCGAATGGATCAACTGGGAAGGCAACGTCGCGTTCAGTGCCGGCGGCGCCGCGCAGGGCGGGTGCAGCGCCACCGGCCACTTCTGGATCCGGAACAACTACTTCTCCGCCCCGCACCAGTCGTACGCCTGCAACCCGCCGATCGACTCGAACGCCTCCGGCAACGTCTCGATCCCGGCGACACCCGGACCCGGTCACATACCGACGCCCATCCTCGCGGCCGCCGGGCTCACCTCCGCATATGTCGCCCAGCCCGTCGCGGGCACCCCGGAGGTCCGCTACATCTCCCCGACGAACGCCGCCCAGGTGCTCATCGGCGGGCACGGCTTCACCGCGACGACACCCGTCTACGTCAAGAACGTGCGGGTCACCGGCGTCCAGTTCGTCTCCGGCGGATTCCTGGTCGTGCCCATCCCGTCCGGCACCACGGCAGGCGACATCCGCGTCGGTGACGGCGGCGGGCCGGTGACCTCGGGCCGCATCGACGACACCGACAGCCGCATCGGCTACAACGGCTTCACCCTGCAGTCGGGCCGGACGTATGGCGACCTCAACGGCGACGTGCACTTCGCCACCGCCAACGGGTCCACCGCCACGCTGACTTTCACCGGCACCGGCATCGCCGTCTACGGCGAGCAGAACACCGACCAGGGCAACCTCGGTATCAGCATCGACGGCAGTGCACAGCAGGTCGTCAGCACCCTGCCCGCGGACGGGGTACGCCACGCGAACGTCGCCGTGTTCAGCAGGACCGGGCTCAGCGCGGGCACGCACACGATCGTGGTCACCAAACTGTCCGGCTCCTACGCGGTGCTCGACGGCTTCTCGGTCACCAACACCGGCCCGACCACGACACGTCTCGACGACACCGACAGCCGCATCGGCTACAACGGCTTCACCCTGCAGTCGGGTCGGACGTTCGGCGACCTCAACGGCGACGTGCACTACGCGACCGCCAACGGGTCCACCGCCACGCTGACTTTCACCGGCACCGGCATCGCCGTCTACGGCGAGCAGAACACCGACCAGGGCAACCTCGGCATCAGCATCGACGGCAGTGCACAGCAGGTCGTCAGCACCCTGCCCGCGGACGGGGTACGCCACGCGAACGTCGCCGTGTTCAGCAGGACCGGGCTCAGCGCGGGCACGCACACGATCGTGGTCACCAAACTGTCCGGCTCCTACGCGGTGCTCGACGGATTCACGGTGACAGCCGGCTGATGTCGGCCGGTCGAGGCGGGGTGACGGCGTGGAACTCCCACGGTCGTCACCCCGCCTCGCGGCGGAACGGGCGGGTCATCGCGGCTAGCAGGGTGTGTTCGTCGTCGTCTCCGCCGAGATGCCAGGTGAACGCACCCCGCAGCCCGTGACGTGCCGCGAAAGCGGCCCGGTCCTCGATGGACCGGGCGTCTTCGTAGCTCACGAACGTCCGGGCACCCGGGTGGTACAGCCATGGCGAGCGGGCCACCGGGTGGCGGTGGTGCTGCCAGGCCGGATCAGGCAGCAGCTCACGCGCGATGTCCCGCCAGTCACCGACCTCCAGGGTGCCGACCTGCGGTTGGTACAGCCCCGCCTGCTCGCCGGCGGCGGCGACGCGGAAGCCGCGGCCGTAGAAGGGCACGCCGAGCACGAGCTTGTCCCGTGGCACGCCGTGGCGTTCGTAGTAGTCGACGGCTCCGGTGACGTTGTTCCACCGGCGCAGGCCGGCCTCCATCGGATCCTCGGCCACCTCTTCCAGTGGCGCGTTGAACGTGGTGATCGGCGAGAAGCCGGTGCCGAAGTCATAGGTCATCAGGTTCGCGAAGTCCAACAGGTCGGCGAAGGCGGCGAGTTCGTAACTGTCCGCCGGGTCGTACGGGCCCGCCGACTGCAGCCGTCCCGCCGGCAGCGCGGCGACCAGCAGCCGGGACGGCCCGAGGCCGCGGCGTAGCTGCTCGGCCAGCAGCGTGGCGTTGTGCCGGTCCTCGGGCCGGTGAACCAGCTCGGCGGGGCCGCCCGAGACGGGGAACTCCCAGTCGAGGTCCAGACCGTCGAAGCCGGCGGCCAGTGCCAGGCTCTGCTCGACGAACGCGGCCCGCGACCCGGGTGTGCGCGCCGCGTCGGAGAACCCACCGGCGCCCCAGCCGCCGATCGACAGCACGATCCGCAGACCGGGGTCGGCCCGCTTGCGCGCGGCGAGGGCCGCAAGGTGCACGGGTGCCTGTGCCGGCAGCGTCAGGCGCCCGTCCGCGATCGTGGCGAACGCGTAGAAGATGTGGGTCAGCAGACCGGCGGGCAGCGCGTCGATCGCGTCCGTGTTCTCGTCGGTCCCGTGGAAGTAGGCGCCCAGAACCCTCTGCCCCGTGATCATCTGCGCACAGTATCAGGGGGCGGCTGACGCCAGGCCGCACCGCCGACCAGGGACTGCACCGCTCCCCGTTATGTTCGTACCTCGATGGGGCGGTTTTGTTAGCGTGCCTGGATGTCTTCTCAACGCGGCCTGCTGCCACGGTCGACACCGGCTGCCGCGGGGGTGTCCTCCCGCGCGGTTGCCGCGCTGCTGGACCGGCTCGAAGCGCAGTCCGTCGAGTGTCACTCCATCATGGTCGTTCGCCACGGTCACGTCGTCGCCGAAGGCTGGTGGACGCCTTACTCGGCCGAACGCCCACACCTTCTCTACTCGCTGACCAAGTCGTTCACCTCGATCGCCGTAGGGCTCGCGATCGCCGACGGGCTGCTCTCGCAGGAAGATCGGGTGGTGGACGTGTTGCCCGACCACGTTCCGTCCGACATCTCGGCGCAGGGACGCCGCCTCACCGTTCACCACCTGCTGTCCATGACGACCGGACACGGCACGGACAGCCTCGCCGAGGCCTGGCAACGGGAACCGGACGACCTGGTCAAGGGCTTCCTGCGGGTGCCGTTTTCCGAAGCCGAGGGTACGCGGCACGCCTACGACAACTCGACCACCTACGTCCTGGCCCGGATGGTGGAACGGGTCACCGGCCGCGGCCTGCCGGAACTGCTCGACGACCGCCTCTTCAAGCCGATGGGCGTCGACCACGCCGAGTGGGATCGGGTGGCGAGCGGTGCCGCCTTCGGATTCCACGGGCTGCATCTCACGACCGAGGCTGTCGCCGCGTTCGGTGAACTGCTGCTGCGTGGCGGCCTCTGGGACGGCCGGCAGCTCGTCCCGCGCGAATGGGTGGAACTCGCGACCAGACGGCACATCGACAGCGCGCCGTTCAAGGACGACGGGTCGGACGACGTCGACTTCAGCTGCGGTTACGGCTACCAGTTCTGGATGTCGCGGCACGGCTACCACGGTCACGGCGCCTTCGGCCAGCAGTGCGTGGTCGTCCCGTCGCACGATCTCGTCGTCGCCGTGACCGCCCAAGGAGAGGCCCAGGTAGTGCTCGACGCACTCTGGGAGTGCCTGTTGCCCGGCTTGGACGACGCGGGAAACGCCCGGGACGACGAGATCCTCGCCGAGCGGCTGCGGCAGTTGTCACTCGCGCCGATCACGGGTTCGGCCGCCCCGGAGCGTTCCATCAAGGCGAGGCTCGACGCCTGCGCCGAGGACTCGGCGCTACCCGACGGCACCACGGTGATCGTCGATCCTGTGGACCGTGGCTGGCTCGTGCGACTCGGGTCGTCTCTCGACGTCGAGGTCGGCCACGGCGAATGGCGGGAGAGCTCACCGCTCGGCCGCCCGGTCGTCGCGGCCGGCGCCTGGCAGGGCGACACGTTCGTCGCCGACCTGTGCGTCATCACCACCCCGCACCGGGTTCGGCTGCGGGTCGACGCCGGCTCGGGGACAGCGGTCGCGACGTGGAGCACCGTGCCCTTGACCGGCCCCAGTCTGGCGTTGCATCTGCGGGCACCGCTGATGACACGGCCCGACGTCGCGTAGGCGCACCTACGGCGATCGCCTCGGGGTGGGGAGTTTGTCGAGCACGATCAGGTAGCGACACGGGGCTGCGGTCGGGTTGACGAACACGCAGTCGGCCGGAGCGCCGAGCTGCAGGCAGTCCCCAGTGTCGAGCTCGTGGACCTGGTCGCCCTCCACGAAGCGCAGGTGCCCGGACAGCATCCAGATCTGCTGGTCGATGAACCGGTAGGCCTGCGCCGGGTAGGCGACCTCGGTGCCGGGCGGGAGTTCCACCTCGACCAGTTCCAGGGCGGTGCTGCCCGGTGGCGAGACCGCGCGGCGCGTGTAGCCGGTCTCGGGGTCGGTCCATACGGGCTGCTCAGCCTGCCGCGAGAGGCGCACGGCATCGCCCTCGGCACGCGCGATCAGTTCCGACAGGGTGAGGCCGAGAGCGCCGGACAACCTTCCCAGCAGCGCCGCGGTCGGCTGGGCCTCCCCGCGCTCGACCTTCGAGATCATCGCGCGGGACACGCCGGACACTTCGGCCACCGCCGCGACCGTGAGCCCTCGCTGTTCCCTGGTGGTGCGCACGGTCGCGGCTAGGGCTGCGGTGAGGTCATCGGTCACGGCCTGGCTCCATTGACACTATAGTAAACGTTGTGACTACTATAGGGGACATGACATGGGATGGGAACATCCGCCGCGCGACCGCGGATGATGCCGCAGCCTGCGCCGCGATCTACGCGCCTTACGTCACCGACACCGCGATCACGTTCGAGACCGAGTCGCCCACCGCAGCGGAGATGGCTCGGCGCATCGAGGCCGCCAACCAGCGCCACGCGTGGCTCGTGCTGGAGGTGGACGGCACGATCGTGGGCTACGCGTACGGGACCGAGCATCGGACCCGCGCCGCCTACCGCTGGGCATGCGACGCCAGCATCTACCTCCAGGCGGACCGCCGCCGCACCGGCGGAGGACGGGCGCTCTACACCGCCTTGCTGGCCATTCTCGCCGCACGCGGATACCGCCGGGTGATGGGCGGCGTGACCCAGCCCAACGAGGCCAGCATGGGACTGCACCGATCCTTCGGCTTCACCGACGTCGGAACGTACCGCAGCGTCGGTTGGAAGCTGGGTGCCTGGCACGACGTCACCTGGCTGCAGTTGGAGCTCGCGCCCGACGAGGAGCGCGCCGCCGCGCCTGGCGAACTCCGGTGACACGCCGCATCGGACTGCTCGCGATCACCGTCAGAGGTCGAGCATCGCCGCGATCAGAACCACGACCGTGGCGAGCGAACCGGCCGTGAAGAAGATCATGATCACCTCTGCGACGGCGGCGGTGAGATAGGCGCCCGGCGTACGGCGGATCTCGTCGATGTTGGACGGATGGCGCCGGTCGTAGCGGACCCTGATGCGATCACCGACGACGGGAACTGCGGGCCGGTCGTCGAGCCGCAGGTGCACGGTCGGCCCGCCGTCGATGCGCACCGCGGCGTGGTGGATGACGATGTCGTCCTCGTGGCGGTCGGAGCGGCGGACCACCGTGGCCCACCCGCTGACGCCGCGCAGCCGCCGCAGCCATACCTTGGCGTACGCGTAGCCCACGCCGACCGCGAACAGCAGGCAGACCCCGATCAGCACCATGAATCCCGCCGCATTCAGCGGATCGAACCCTGTCGCTGAAATCCCGAGCACCACTGCATTGTCGGGCATCGCTGCCCGGTCGTCGATCGGGTTGCCCGCAGCGCTCCGGTATCGCCGCTCTCAGCTCAGCTGCTCGGCCAGCGCGAGGATGATGCCGCTCGCCCCGCGCAGATAGCAGAGCAGGTAGCTGTCCTCGTAGCGGGAAACCTCACCGACGAGTTCGGCGCCGTGCGGCCGGAGGTCATTCGGCGGCGGCCGGCGCGGCCGCGGGTTCGCCGACCGGCGCGCCCGCCTGCCAGGCGGCTCGCCATCCCGCGATCAGCGCGGTGTACTCGTCGACAGCGGCTCGGGCGGCGGCGAGGGTGTCCTGCCGCTGACCCGCGCCGAGGTGCGGCACCGCCGGCTGGCCGTCGGCTCCGAACGCGCGGGCGGTCGCCGCGAACGCCCGGTCGGCCGCCTGGTACCACGCGGACTCGTGGCCGAACAGCCGCACCAGCGCGGCCATGTTCAGTTCGGCCTGCACCAGCTGCCGCCCCGCCGTGTCGGTCGGGGTGACCAATCGGACCCGGCTGCCGAAGGGCATCGGCCGGGCGCGGGGGACCAGCGTGAACCCCGGCGTGCCGTTGGCGGCGACGTCCTCCATGAAGGCGACGACGGCGGCGAGTTCGTCGGCGATCGCGCCGGGAACCGAGGCCAGCGCGTCGCTGCTACGCGGTCGGCCCGCCGTCAGCCGAGCCCACAACGCGATGGTGCGGATCAGCGGCAGCGCCACCAGCAGCACGGTCGCGCCGACGGCCAGGATGATCACCAGGCCCGCCCAGCGGCCGGTGACGTCGGCCGTCAGCTGCCAGTCGAGGATGTCCGTGACGTCCGGGCCGGGTAGCGAGTCGACGACGTGCCACACCGCGGCGGTCAGCGACTGCGAGGCCTCCGTCCACGGACCCGCCGTCGGGGCGGACACGGTGGCCGCGTGCGCGGAAGGCAGCAGCGTCAGCGCCGCACCCGCCGCGATCACGAGGTGCACCGCCCGCAGCGCGTACGCCCGCAGATCCTGGCGCAGCCCACTGGCCGTGTCGCCGTAATCGGCCCGGCCCAGGATCTGCTGCCGCCGGATCGCCGCCCAGACCAGGTGCACCAGGAACGCGACGGTGAACCAGCCACCCGCGGTGGCGAGCGCCTGGTCCAGCGGCAGCCCCCACGGCCGCCAGGTGACGTGTTCGCCCAGCCATACGGCGGCCGGGGCGTCGGCGCCCAGAAAGCCGATCACCAGCGTGAGCGCGATCAGTGCCTCCAGGAACTCCGGGTCCGACCACACGAAGACCAGCACGACCAGCAGGAGCACCAGCCACGCGGCCAGGGTCACACCGATCTTCGCCCATAGGCCCAGCGGGGCGGCCGACGGCAGCAGCAGTTGGCGCACGGGGCTGTCGAACCAGACGAGCAGGCCCGCGCAGGCCAGGGTGATGAGGACGGCCTGTTCGCTCAGGAAGTCGTACATCCAGCGCACGGCGGCCGCGGCCGCCACGGCCAGGGCCGCCGCCGTCACGACACCCGCCAGCGTCGTCAGGGACAGGATCCGGGTCGGCGTGTGACGGTAGAGCTCCACCAGGGTCCACGCGACCCCGGCGCCGGCCGCGACCGTGGTGAGGCGCGGGTCCGCCAGGCTGGACCACGGCCTGCGGGCCCGGAACCGGTGGGCCAGCGCCTCGGAGTAGTTGCGCTCCCGGGCACGGTCCTCGGCGTGGCCGTACAGGGCGATGCCGACGCGCACCAACGGCGGGATGACCACGAGGGCGAACGCCAGTTCGAGCACGTGGCCGGTGACCCCGGGCAGGACCGCCGACTCGGTCCACTCCAGCCGGGCCGGGATGTCGAGCAGCGGCACGGAGCCGACCAGCCGCCACAGGTAGAACCGCTCGATGGTCCACAGCGACGGCGGATCGTCAGACAGGGCGATCGTCAGCGCGACCACGGCCTGGATGCTGGACAGGATGCCCGCGCCCGAGGTGATGAGCGCGATCAGCAGCAGCCGTCGCTGGCTCGGGTCGGCCAGCGAGACGACCACGTTGCGGGTGACGATGACCAGCACGATCACGGCCACCGTGCCGATGATCGTGACCACCGTCCAGCGGCCGAACGGGCCGAACCCGCCCGCCGCGGCCAGCAGCAGCCGGAGCAGGCCGAAGAGTGCGGCGGTGGCGGTGAACGCCAGCAGGATCGGGGCGATCCACGCCCTGATCGGTTTGCCCGCCGTCTCGTCGATCCAGTGCTGGGCCCGGTCGCGCCACCGGTCGTACCCGTCGAACACCGGCGTCAGGAGACGCTCCAAGCGGTCCACATCGGCTCCCCACTCTCGTGCGCGATGATGATCCGCCGCGACTCGGCACTCGTCAATTCCTGGCGTCGCTCCATCAGTCCTGATAATGCGATATATCACACAACATTGATGCCATTGGTTCCAATGTGGAGCAGGAGCCTGATCGGAGCCGTGGGCGGTCTGCCGGTGAGGTGATAACCGATCGTCTGGTCCGATCGGACACTGCTAGGGTGGCCCATCGGTGATCATCTTGCGACGTTGCGGTGATCCCCACTCATCCCCTTCGGCAAGGAGCACTTCACTTGCGCCTGCAAAAAATCATGCTGGGGGGTGCCGCGTTGATGCTGTTGCTGACCGGCGTCACCGTCCTGGCCTCACCCACGCCGGCCAGCGCGGACCCCACCTTCCCGATGTACGGGCCCTATCCGGCCACCACCGCCGTCGACGGCCGCGGCAGCATGAACCCCGAAGACCGCACCAGGATCGACGCGTATCTGACGGGCGCCCAGATCTACCTCAGGTGCCAGGACTCGGGCCCGTCGGTCGGCGGCAGCGGGATCTGGGACTACACCCGCGAGGGCTACTGGATTCCCGACGCCTACGTCAAGACCGGCACCAGCGGCTTCGTCAGCGGGGTGCCGCGCTGCCTCTCGCTGGGCATCGACGGCCACGCCTCGGCCGGCTCGCCGCACGGACCGTACGCGGCCAAGGTCGACGTCAACGGGCGCGGCAGCGCCAACCCGACCGACACGGTGCGGGTCGACGCCTACCTGGCTGGCAGCCTGCTCTACCTCAAGTGCCAGGACTATGGCATCGCTGTCGAGGGCAGCACGCTCTGGGACTACACCTACGACGGCTACTGGGTGCCGGACGTCTACGTCCAGACCGGCACGTCGGGCCGGATCCCCGGGGTGCCGACCTGCACCTCGCTCGGGATCTCGCCCGGGGTCACGACCAACCCCAACGGCGGCCGGCAGTTCCAGGTGCGCACCACGCTCAACGGCTACCACGCCAAGAGCCTCAGCGCGACCAAGGTCGTGGACAGGTACGCCGAGGGCACGTTCATCACGGTGATGTGCCAGGCCTACGGCGAGGCGAACTACGGCGGCTCGACGATCTGGGACAAGACCAGTGACGGGCTCTGGGTGGCGGACTTCTACGTGCGCACCGGCTCGTCGGGGATCGTCATGAGCAGGTGCGACAGCGACGGACCGTCCGGCAGCGGCAACCGCTACCTCGCCAAGACCACCCTCAACGGCTACTCGGGCAAGAGCCTGAACTCGACCGCGACCGTGGACAAGTACCCCGGCGGCAGCTACGTCACCATCGTCTGCCAGGCATACGGCGAGTTCAACTACGGCAGCTCGGCGGTGTGGGACAAGACCAGCGACGGACTGTGGGTCGCCGACTACTACATCTCCACCGGCAGCGACGACATCGTCATGAGCCGGTGCGACAGCACCCCGAAGCCGACCGGCGGGCCGGGCAACCCCACCGTGCCGGGCACCCCGGCACCGGGCAGCTTCATCGACTGGGAGGTCCGCGACAAGATCGTCAACGCGGCCAGGAGCCAGCTCGGCACGCACGAGTGGGGAGACAACTGCAATCCCTACGGTCAGAACGGCGTCAAGTGCGGCTGGGCGTGGTGCTCCATGTTCGCCAGCTGGACCTGGCGCCAGGCCGGCATCGACGTCTTCTTCCCCTACAGCGGCAGCTTCTACGGCTGGGGCCAGGCCCGCGGCCTGCTGCGGTCCAAGAGCAACATCCGGCCCGGTGACGTGGTGATGTTCGGCAGCAGCTCCGGGGCGAGCAACCACATCGGGGTGGTGGTGGGCGTCGATCCCGACGACCGCATCACCACCATCGAGGGCAACTGGAACAACGAGGTCCGGCTCGTCGGCCCGTACGACCCGGTCAGCCCCGGGCCGACCCACGAGAACATCTACGCCGTGGTCGCCCCGGTCAACGACGGCTCACAGGTGTGGCAGGACAGCCCCGCCATCCCCGCGGACGCGACCTGCACCGAGAGCAAGACCCACCTCGGCGTGACCTACCTGCTGTGCCTGGAGGGCACGGGCGCGTCGACGCGGGCCGTGCTGGCGGTGCGGGCGTCCAGCGACATGCCGGTGCGGGCGATGGTCGTCCACAACGGGGGCGTGCTGACCTGCCAGACCAACTACATGAGGGCAGGGGTCTGGCGAAGATGCCAGAGCGGCTACGAGACGGCGAGCAAGTGGCGTCCCTCCACGGCCGATGCCGAGGTCACCGTCGGCGGCAGCGAGCGTCCTGAACTGCATGTGGGCAACGTGGGCCTGTACGGCTCGGAGCAGGAGACCGGCACCTGGTGCGGGCCGGCCGCGATGCAGGCGGCGCTGGAGGCGATGGACGCCAGCCCGCTGCCCAGCCAGTCCAGCCTGGCCAGCCACTCCGGCTCCACCTCGACCGGCACGCTGCCGGGCAGCATGGCCTCGACCATGTCCGCGTTCACGCCCATCGTCGGGACCGGGCTGAAGACCTACGGCTGGTACTCGTTCGGCGACGGCAACCTGCCGCTGGAGTACGGACTGGACCGGGTACGCCGCGGCATCGACAACGGCCAGCCCAGCATCCTGCTCGTCAAGCCGCAGTTGCTGCCGTGGGGCACCTCCGGGGGCAGCGGCCTGCTGCGCCACTGGGTCGTCCTCTACGGATACGGCTCCAGCGACAGCACCGCCGGTGAAACCGGCCAGTACACGAGCAACTTCACCGTGTGGGACCCCTGGGACGACACCCACCACCGGATGAACATCGACCAGCTCATCACCGCGGCGAACGCGGCCGAGGTCCCGGGCGACATCACCACCGTGTCTCCGGCCCTGTGAGCTGAGCGGTGAGTCGGCCACGGCTTGGTTGAGCCGTGGCCGACCCACCGTCCAGCCTGCGTTGCCGCTCGGGGACCAGATCGGCGTCGACGGGTTTCGGTCCGACGGCGCCGTTCTGCGGCTCGGTGCAGGCAGGTGTTCAGCTGGGGCAGCGCAGCAGCTGTGTGGTGGTGACGCGGATGTCGAGTGAGTCCAGGGTGATCTGGCCGCTGCCGCTGCCGCCGTCGAGGCGTACCTCGGCGTTGATGTTGTCGGGGCGCACCGTCTCCGACGCGCACAGCGTGCTCGCCAGTGGTGCCTGCAGGTAGGAGTCGGTGACCAGGTAGTCCTTGCTCACCGGCCCCGCGAAGCTGGTCAGGGCCGGCGTGCCGAGCACGAGGTCGGGGGAGTGGAAGACGTCGCCGCGGCGTCCCGTCATACCAGCTGGAACCTGCACGTAGCCGCGGTGGTCGATCTTGATGGTGGCCAGCCAGGCCAGCGACCGGGGGATGTGCAGGTTCAGGTTGACCTGGCAGTTCTTGCGCCGCTCGGTGACCGGCACGCCGGTGCCGGTGGATGCGACGAACGAGTCGAAGATCATCGTGGCGGAGGTCCGGTCGACGCCGAACGAACTGGCGGTGCTGCCGTTCGGGCATCCGGTGCCGCCGTACGTGATGCTGGCGATGTAGACGCTGTCCGGATCGGGACCGGTGGCGTGTGCGGTGCCGGGGACGGCCGTGGCGGCGAGCAGTGCGACGGTGCAGGCGAGCAGCATGCGGGACGGGCGCATCGACGACTCCCTCGACAGTGGGCGGTCAGGTCCGCATCCTGGCACCCCGGCGTTGCCCGGGGACAGGGCAGCTCACGCCTGCGGGTGAATTGAGGCGACCCGGTTCCCTCGTACGGGTGCGGGCAGCGACGCCGCCGCCCGCACCGCATGTCGGGCGAAGCAGGGATCAGCCACCGTGGTTGAACGGCGCGCCGACCGTGTAGAGCAGCGTGGCCAGCGAGACCAGCGCCAGAGTGAGGCGGATTCGCACGCGTCAGCCTCCGTGTTCGTGTGGAGCGCCGACCGTGTACAGCAGCGTCGCCAGTGAGACGAGCGCCGCGATGACGCGGATTCGCATGTCTGCTCCTAGCTGCCTTCGGTCATCGGTGCGCCGATCGTGTAGAGCAGCAGGGCCAGCGACGCCAACGTGAGCATCGCGTAGACGGCCCGGTGCCGGATGACGGCCAGGGTCATGGTTCACCTCCCGTGATTCGCGTTTGTCTGATCAGGTGTCCCCTCAGGGAACCCCATAATCCGGTGTGGACCAGCGGAGCCCGACGGACTCCGGACACGGAATGTCGTCGACGCTGGTGCTGCGGCTCAGGATTTCCCGCGTGCCGGACGACACCGGACACGCGCACCGTCGGCAGACAGGCACAGCGCGCGAGTGCCGCGATTGCCCGCCAGGCGACACGCAATCCATCCATCACTGAATTCAGGCAGGCGTGTACTATTCAGGAGTGGAGCTGATGCCCGGCGCGTCCCTGGCCCTCGTGACCGCCTCTGACCTGCCGCGACGCAGGGTCCTGGTGCGCCGCGTGCGCGTGCTGGTCGCCGCGACGATTACCTACAACGTCGTCGAAGCCGTCGTGGCGATCACTGCCGGGACGATCGCGTCCTCGACCGCGCTGCTCGGGTTCGGCCTCGATTCGGTGATCGAGGTGGCGTCGGCGGCAGCGGTGGCATGGCAGTTCTCGACCACCGACCACGAACGTCGCGAGAAGGCCGCCCTGCGAGTCATCGCCGTGTCGTTCTTCGCGCTGGCCGCCTACGTCACCGTCGAATCGGTCCGGGCACTGCTCGGCAGCGGTGACGCCCAGCACTCGACGGTCGGCCTGGTGCTGGCCGCCGTCTCGCTGGCGGTGATGCCCGTTCTGTCGGCATTCCAGCGGCGCACCGGCCGCCAGCTCGGCTCGGCATCGGCCGTCGCCGACTCCAAGCAGACCCTCCTGTGCACCTACCTGTCCGCCGTGCTGCTGGTCGGGCTCGGCGTCAACAGCCTGTTCGGCTGGTGGTGGGCCGACCCGGCGGCGGCGCTGATCATCGCCGCCGTCGCCGTCAAGGAGGGCCGCGACGCCTGGCGCGGCGACACCTGCTGCGCAACCATCCCCAGCCGGGACGATGCCACGCCGGGCGGCTGCGCCGACGACTGCTGCAGCGCTCAGGAAGCCCGGTGAGCCGGTCTTCACCGCTGGCCACCCCGCAAGAGCCGGTTCCTGATGGCGTCGGGTCAGTCGCCGGCCGCTGTCCGAGGTCCACCCCGCGGTAGGCCGTGGCGACCGTGCCACCCGGTTCTTGCGTGCCGCCGATACCTAGAACTACTATGCATCACGCTTCTATGTATCGGACGGAAGGGGGCTGGTCGATGGCCGACGATGGTATCGCTGTCAATGGATTGACCAAGCTGTACAAGAACGTGCGCGCGGTCGATGACCTGTCGTTCACCGTCAGCCCGGGCCGGGTCACCGGATTCCTGGGGCCCAACGGCGCGGGGAAGACGACCACGCTGCGCATGGTGCTGAACCTGGTCCGTCCCACGGCGGGAACCACCACCATCGGCGGACGGCGCTACGCCGACCTCACCGACCCCATCCGCAAGGTCGGCGCGCTCCTGGAGGCGTCGGCCGCGCACCGCGGCCGCACCGGCCGCAACCACCTGCGCGTGCTGTGCGACGCGGCCGGGATCCCCATCAGCCGCGCCGACGACGTGCTGGCCACGGTCGGGCTGACGCCGGCCGCGGACCGCAAGTTCAAGGGCTACTCGCTGGGTATGCGCCAGCGCCTGGGCATCGCCGCGGCGCTGCTGGGCGACCCGGACGTGCTCATCCTGGACGAGCCCGCCAACGGGCTGGACCCGGAAGGCATCCGGTGGATGCGGGACCTGCTCAAGTCGCTCGCCGACGAGGGCCGCACGGTGCTCGTGTCGAGCCACCTGATGTCCGAGATGGAGCTCCTCGCCGACGACGTCGTGATCATCGCGGCCGGCAAACTGGTCCAGCAGGGTCCGCTGGCCGAGGTCATCGACTCGGCCGGGGGCGCGCAGATGCTCGTGCGCACGCCCCGTCCCGAGGCGCTCGTCGCCGAGCTGGGTGCCGGGATCACCGCCACACCCGTCGAGGGCGGAGCGCTGCGGATCGTGGGCGCGGACGGGCCGACGATCGGTGCGGCCGCGATGCGGGTGGGTGCCGAGATCCATGAGCTGACCGTCGAGCGGCGCGACCTCGAGAACGTGTTCCTCCAGCTGACGGCCGGAAAGGCAGACATTCGATGACCGCGACACTCCAGGCGCCCCCGGCCCCGCACCGCCCGGTGATCGCCCACGTCGGCATCCCGGGGCTCCGGCTGGTCCGCAGCGAGATCCGGAAGATAACCACCACCAACGCCTGGTGGCTGTTCGGCATCGCGTCGTTGGTCTTCACCGGGCTCGCCCTGTTCATCAACATGTCCGAGGCGGCCCAGCACATCGACCGTGCGCGCGACACCGCGGCGGTGTTCCGGCCGGGCCGCGGCATGAGCGTGGCAGAGGCCGCCGCAGCCAAAGCAGAGTTCGCGCAGCTGCACGACCTGCACCTGCAGGCGGTCAACGCGGCCGGCAACATCTTCACCAGCGGCCAGTTCTTCGGCCTGCTGCTGGTGATGCTGCTCGGCGCCCTCGTCATCACCAACGAATTCCAGTACCAGACGGCGACGGCCACGTTCCTGACCACGCCGCAGCGAACCCGTGTGGTGTTCGGCAAGCTCCTGGCCGTACTCGGCCTCGGGTTCCTGTTCTGGCTCGTGTCGCGGGCCGTGTCGCTGGTAGCCGGACTGGTGTTCTTCGACAACATCGGCCTGACCAACTCCCTGGGCGAGTGGCCGGTCCAGCGGGCGATCATCTTCAACCTCGTCGCGTACCTGCTGTGGGCGCTGCTCGGCTTCGGGCTCGGCACGCTGATTCACAGCCAGATCGGCGCCGTCGTCACCGCGATGGTCATCTATCTCGGTGGGTTCGTCGGCGGGATGGGCGTGTTCAACCTCATCCGGAACCTTCTCATCCACGGCGACTGGGTGCTGACGTCCGCGGTCATCATGCCGTCCATCGCATCGCAGGTCATGGTGTCGCCGGAGAAGCTGTATCCGCAGGCCGCGGCGTGGTGGGTCGGGGTGCTGGTCATGACCGGCTGGTCGCTGGTCGCCGCCGCGATCGGCATCGTGCTCAACCGCCGCCGCGACATCGCCTGACCACACATGACGCCTTTCGGCGCCCCGGCGGCAGCATGCCGCCGAGGCGCCGACTGTCGTCACCGGCGGTCGTACGATTCGCGGGTGACCGTGCAAAGCGTGCTACTCCGCTTCTCCTACTTCGAACATGACTGGATCGAGGAGGACATCGACGGACCGGAGGCGGGCGAGGCGACCCTGCTGCGGGTGGCGTCCGAGGGTGACTGGTTCGAGGTCGACGACGTCGAGCCGGACGCGTTCGACACGCTCGACGCCCTCGCCGAGCGGGCGGAGCAGGTCGTCGTCGGAGAATGGAAGATGCCCGCGGCGGCCGTGCGAGTGCCGGTGGACAAACTCCGTACGATCATCGCCGAGGGCGGCTGGACCTTCGCGGCCGGCGAGTTCTCGGAGTTCGTAGGCAACAATCAGGACACCGAGATGCTCGTCAGGCTCGTCCGCGACCGATGATGCCGGGGCAATGGGCCGGCTGACGGGGGCGGTGCGGGCAGCAACAGCGCCGGCCGCACCGCACGTCGGGCAAAGCCCGATCAGCCTCCCTGCTCGAATGGGGCGCCGACCGTGTAGAGCAGCGTGGCCAGCGAGACCAGCGCCAGAGTGATGCGGATTCGCATGCCTCAGCCTCCGTGTTCGTACGGCGCGCCGACCGTGTACAGCAGCGTCGCCAGCGAGACGAGCGCAGCGATGACGCGGATTCGCATGTCTGCTCCTAGCTGCCTTCGGTCGCCGGTGCGCCGATCGTGTAGAGCAGCAGGGCCAGCGACGCCAACGTGAGCATCGCGTAGACGGCCCGGTGCCGGATGACGGCCAGGGTCATGTTTCACCTCCCGTGATGAGCTGGGGTATCGGATCGGGTTGATCCCGGCGGCGGCGCATCGCGAGCGCCGTCAGCGCGACGGTCCCGGCGCCGATGAGCACGTCGCCGGCACTGACGACCTTGTTCAGCGGCGTGACCGGGATGGTGTCGCCGAGGAACGTGAGCCGGGTCGCATCATCGGCGGGTGCGTTCTTGGGTGTGGTGAGATCCGGTCGCAGGCCGACTGCTTCGGCCGCGGTCGGGTCGTACGGCATGCGCCCGTTGAGGGCGATGGTCAGACCGTTGGCGAGCGCACCCACCGTGATCGCTACGCCGGCGATGCGGATCGCGAGCGGCCACGCGGGAAGGTTCACGGCCAGCCACCACAGGACCAGGCCGAACACCACGACCAGCATGGCCGGATGCCGCAGGGGAGTGACGTAGTACTGCATCGCCTGGACGGCGGCGGCCAGCCACAGCAGCCACAGGGCCGACAGCCGGATGCTGCGCAGGCCGGCGAGGCGACCCCCGCAGGCATAGCCGACGATCACGCCCACCGCGGGTGGTGCGATGAGCAGGATCAGACCGTTGATCGACATTGCGCCACCGGGTGAGCCTCGACAGCTTCGAGTCCGGTCATTCGCGGCTCCTCTCGTCGGTTGGCTCCCAGTAGATCCGATGGTGGGGCGAGGCGTGTCCGATCCCGACATACTCCGGACACGGCAGTCATCGACGCTGGTCCGGTGGGTCCGGAAAGCCGGTGCGCCGGACACCGGACGCATTCTCGGTCCAGCGGCAGATCGAGTCGGCCGGTGGCCGACCGGGGCTGGACCCGATCGGCGTGTGCTTCTGTCGATGTGCGCAGGTGCGCCGATGCGTTTCAGGAGGCTGCGGTAGGCGCGGGCTTCAGCCGCCTGCGCACGACGACACTCGTCGCCGTCACCACGCTCAGTGGTGGCACATCCTTCGCGACAACGGCACCCGCGCCGACGACCGAACCCCGGCCGATCGTCACGCCAGGGGTGATCGTGGCCGCAGCACCGATCCACACGTCATCCTCGATGACGATGGGTGCGTGCGTGATGAATTCGTAGCGTTCGTCGAGCTCGACCGGGTGGCCTGCCGTGCTCAGGGTCACTCCGGGACCGATCAGGACGCGGTCGCCGACGGTGATGCCCCCGTAGTCCAGGAAGAAACATCCCTGATTGATGAAGACGCGCTCCCCGAACGATGCCCCAAGCCCGAAGTCGCAATAGAACGGCGGCAGGATGGACAGGGAGTCCGGCACGGGTCCGCCGAAGATCTCGGTGAGCACCGCCCTGCGCGCACCCAGGTCACCGAACGGCAGCATGTTGAGTCGCGAGGTCAGGCCCATGACGGTCTGCACACGTTCCGCGAAGGCTCGCGACTCGGGCGTCCCCGTTCGTAGGCGTTGCTCGTTGCGCACGAACCGATTCTGGCACCGCCGGCCATGGACTCGGTGACCCACCGGGGCATGGGCTGCAACGTGGTCGTCATGCGATCAGCGAGATCACGTGCCCCTGTCAGCGGTCGCATGGAGAGTGCGGCTCGCCCGGGCGCGGGACTCGGCCTCGATGCGGGTGATGCGCGAACCGTCATCATCCAGGTCATCGCGGGCGTAGGGTTGGCACGTCAGGAAGATCTTGCGGAAGGACTTCGACATGGGCCCGAAGGCAGCACGCGGGCTGGGCAGGGTGACGGTCGCGCTGGCTTTCGCCGCGGCGGCCGTGCTGGGGACCGCGACGACGGCGGTCGCCGACAACCCGCTCCGCGCGACGATGGCAGAAGAGGTCACGGTGCAGACGAGCACCGGACCGATGGGCACGTATCTCACCGACGGTCAGGGCAGGGCGTTGTACCTGTTCGTAGCGGACACCAGCGCCAAGTCCACCTGCTCCGGCGAGTGCGCGGTCGCCTGGCCGCCACTGGTGACGACCGGTGCGCCGAAGGCCGGCGCCGGCGTGGCCGCGGACAAACTGAGCACGGTCGCCCGCGACGACGGCTCGATGCAGGTTCTCTACAACGGTCACCCGCTCTATTACTTCATCAAGGACACGGCACCGGGCCAGACCACCGGCCAGGGCGTGAACGGCTTCGGTGCGCTGTGGTGGCTGGTCTCGCCGACCGGCGACGCCATCACCTGATCGCAGGACCCGAGGTCAACGCGCCGACCCGGCCGTCGCGAGCGGCGGGGCCGGCACCGGGAGACCAGATCGGCGGCCGCATTCCGGTGCGGCCGCCGATTCGTCGGCTCGGTGGGTGAGCGGCTCACGGTCTGGTAACACACAGCGTGATGGAGTGGCCAGCTGTGACCGGCAGTGAGCGAGGACAGACGATGACGCAGGTGGCCACGGCGGAGACCGGGCAGGGCGGCGCTGACCGCGAGGAGCCCGGCTCCGTGCGCGTGGGCATCCGCCGGGCGATACGCGCCGCCTGCCGGCCGGGCTCCTGGCAGCGCGGCCTGGTGCTTGCGGCGCTGGCGCTGCTGCTGGCCCTGTTCATGCTGCTGCACACGAAGATCCCGAACCGGATCGGAAACCTCGGCAGCCTGGCGGAGACCTTCCTGCCGTGGTTCGGCGTGTTCATCCCGATGTTGCTGGCCGGGGCGCTGTGGCGCCGTTCCGCCTCCGCCGTGGCCGCGCTGCTGGTGCCGGTCATCGTGTGGCTGAACCTCTTCGGCGGACTGCTCGGCGACAAGTCCTACCCGGGCGGCGACCTGACGGTGGCCCAGCACAACGTCGGCGCCGAAAACCCCGACCCGGCCGGCACCGCCCGCGACCTGGCCGCCTCCGGGGCGGACGTGCTGGCCCTGGTGGAGCTGACCGAGCAGGCCCGGGGCAGCTTCGAGCAAGGGCTGGCGGAGGCGTACCCGTACCACACGGTGCAGGGCACGGTCGGGCTGTGGAGCAAGCTGCCGCTGTCGGACACCCAACCGGTCGACACGAGGCAGGATGTCGGACCGCTGGGAGACAGCAAGCCCGCCGACGTCAAGCTGACGTACAACCGGGCGCTGCGCACCACGGTCGCCACGGACCACGGTCCGCTCGCGGTGTACGTGGCCCACCTGGGATCCGTACGGGTGTTTCCCGCGAACGGATTCGGGACCGACGACCGGGACCGCGGCGCGCAAGCGATCGGTGCGACCGTCGCCGCCGAGCAGAACAAGCGAGTGGTGCTGCTCGGCGACCTGAACGGCACCACGGACGACCGCGCGCTCGCCGATCTCACCTCGCGGCTGCGCTCGGTCCAGGACGCGGCCGGGGACGGCTTCGGCTTCAGCTGGCCGGCCGCGTTCCCGCTGGTGCGGATCGACCACATCCTGGTCAGAGGTGTGCAGCCGGTGAGTTCGTGGGTGCTGCCAGCCACCGGCAGCGACCACCTACCGGTGGCGGCCCGAATCGGCTGGTGAACACGGCATGAATGCCGGCACTCCGCCTCGGGTTCGCCACGTCTTCACCGAAGCTACACGAAGAAGCCGGTGCCTCTGACCGCGTCGACAAGGCTCCACAGCACGGCACCGGATCCTCCTGCGACCACGGCGGAGCCCAGGTAGGCCCACCACGATCCGCGCCCCCTCCGGGATGCCAGCAACACGACGGTGACGACCAGTGACAGCACCACGGTCACCGCGTTCGACACGACGATCGCTCGGACGAAGTCGTCGGTGACGGGCCAGTAGTAGTCATGGCTGAGCTGGTACAGCCCTTCCGCGGCGAGCATGCCGAAGGCGAGACCCGCCGCAGCCGAGGATCGCTGCCGCGGACCGTTTCTGACGAGGTGGCCGAGGCTGCCGAACATCAGCCCGGCGCCCACGGACAGCAGCGACCAGAAGCCCGCTGCCCGGGCGATCGACTGCAGCCCCAAGGCGTCCGCGGACGAGCCGTCGTCCAGGGTCCCCCCGCTCCACCGCCGCGAGACGACCAGGATGAGGCCGTAGTACACCGTGGTCGCAACGAGCAGCAGCACCGTCGCCACGACCGGGGCTCGGCGTGCGCGGCGCACCAGGTAGCCCGCCACCAGCGCGGCCGTTCCCCAGGCGAATCCGTTGCTGGTCAGTGTCAGCACGATCCGGCCCACCGCGTCGGGCAGTTCGTCACCGAGGAACGCGAGCGTGCCCAGCGGCACGCCGAGCGCCGCCAGCAGCAGCGTTCGGTCGCGCCCGGTGACCGTCGTTTCGGTCTCCGCCACCGTCGTCACGACAACCCCTTGAGTAGGAACGAAATCCGGCCGCAGACCGTGTGTTTCTACCACCGCCGCGCACCGCCGTGGGTGCGGGAGGAACACCGCGCCGGCGGTGGTGCCGACCACAAGGGTCGGCGGGTTCTGCCGAGGTCTCAGCTGAGGCCGAGGCGTTGCAGCGCGAGCATCACGAAGCCGCGCGGGTGACGGTCCCACCCGGCGACTGCGTCGAGGTCGTCCCGCGCGGAGGCCTCGACCAGGGTCGACAGCGCCTGCTCGGAAATCGCGTCGCCATCGCGGTATGCCGAGGCGACGGCCGCTGTGACGGCGACCGTCGCGATGTCCGAACCGGCCAACTCGCGCAGTCTTCGATCGATACGCCCGTCCTTGGTGGGCGAATGCGCCAGGGCCAGGTTTGCGCTGGCCCTGGGTCGTGCCCGGTGCTCGGGCACCGCGATCAGGGCGGACCCCAGCGCGACCGTGGGTTCGAACCAGACCGCCAGGGCCGCGGCGTGGGCTGCCACCTGGTCGTCGGGATCCGACACCCAACCGACGATCGTGGTCAGGCAGGCCGCGGCGCTGAAGTAGCTGTCGGCCGCCCAGCGCACAGCCACCGCGTCCAGCACCTCGATCTCGTCCTCCGCCATTTCCTCCTCGGCGTAGAACCGCAGGATGATCTCGTGGTGGTCTGCGCCGGCGAATGCGTTGCCTGCCGCGAAGGTGCGCTCCGGGTCGAACGGCAGCCCGTCGTCGCGCCGGTCGCCGACGGCTATCCGGCGCAGCAGTTGGACGACGGCGGACCGGTCAGGCGTCTCGGGGTCGTCGGCCAGTGCGACCAGGAACGGCACGACCGCCTGGCTGGCCTGCCATCTGGTGCCCTGGTGGTAGACGTTGCCGGACAGCCGCGACAGCGCCTCGGCACGGCGGGCAGGGGCGGGGCTGCGCAGCGCGCGAAGCTGATCGGGCACGTCGGTCGCCGGGCCGTAGGCGTGGTGGAGCCGATGCCACGCCACCGCGTCGAGACCGGCCAGCGGACCATCGCTCATCGGCGAGAGTCTACGCAGCGCCCGGGAGATGCTATCTGTGAGAGCGCTCTCGCCCGTATCGTCGACATACCGCAATCCCCGAACGCGGCGGAGGGTGCAGGTGTCACATGAGCAGGTCCAAGCCGACGATCGATGACGTCGCGCGGATGGCGGGCGTGTCCCGCGCCACGGCGTCGCGTGTGATCAACAATGCGCCCGGCGCGTCCGGGCCGTTGCGGGTGCGGGTCCATGAGGCGGTGGCCAGACTCGGCTACCGGCCCAATGAGGCGGCTCGTGCGCTGGCTTCCGGCCGCCCGCGGGTGGTCGACGTGATCGCCGTGAGCTGTAACCTGCCCGGCGGCTGGCTGGGCTCGAACCCTTACTACAGCCGTGTTCTGGCCGGGATGATGCCGCTGCTGGAGGGCATGGGCGCGCAGCTGCGGGTGCATGCCCTGAGCCACGAGTCGGCGGCCGAGGCGTTGGACGAGATCGCAGCCGGTGTCACGCTCGGCGCGGTGTTGTCCGACATCACCCCGGCGCTGGCCGCGCGGTTCCACCGCCGGTGCCGCCGCGTGGTCTCGCTGGTGCCGACCGCGGCCACCGTCCCGGCGATGGTCGCCGACAACATCGGTGGGGCGTACACGGCGGTCACGCGGCTGCACCGCCTCGGCCGCCGCCGGATCGCCGCGATTCACGGCCCGGCGATCAGCACCTGCGCCGCCGATCGGCGCATCGGGCACCTGCGTGCCGTCCAGCGGTCGGGGCTGGCCGACATCAGCGCCGACGCCGCGTTCACGAGGGAAGGCGGCTACGACGCCGCGCAGCGACTGCTGGCGCAGCACCCGGACCTCGACGCGGTCTTCGTGGCCTGCGATCTGATGGCGGCAGGCGTCGTCCAGGCGCTCACGGCCCACGGCCGGCGCGTGCCCGAAGACGTCAGCGTCATCGGCTTCGACGACAGCGTGGCCGCGATCTGCGCGAACCCGCCGCTGACCACGATGCGACTGCCGGTGGAGGAGATGGCCGCCGCGGCGGTGCGGCTGTTGGTGTCCGGTGACATCTCACCCGGGCACCGCGAACTGTTCCCGGCCGAACTCATCCTGCGCCAGAGCACCGCGCGAATGTCGAAAGTGGGCCCCGGAATCGCCGGCTCCTGAGGCTTTCGCCTCAGGACGCGACTCACGTCCGTAACTACGTTGAAAAGATCTCGCTCTTTTCGCGGACGGTAGGAGGTCGCACATGGCAAGGGACTGGATCAGACGGCGGGCGCGGGTGGTCTCGCTCGGTGCCGGTGCCGCGGCGACGGTGCTCGCAGTGGCCGTGGTCGCGTTGACGCCGTCGGCGGGCGCCGCCGCCGAGCTGGTGGTGCAGGCTGAGGCGTACTCGGCGCAGTCCGGCGGCGTCGTCGAGCCGACCGTCGACACGGGCGGCGGCTCCGCGATGGGCTACCTGGCCCGGGGGGACTGGCTGCGCTACGACGGCGTCGACCTGGGTGCCTCGGGCGCCATGGCCGTCTCCGTCCGCGTCGCATCCGCCGTCGGCGGCTCAGGCACGATCGAGCTGCGTACCGCGTCGCTGACCGGGCCCGTACTGGCCCGGTTCACCATCACGGCGACGGGCGGCTGGCAGGCCTGGGCCACCCAGACGGTGAACCTCACCGGCCACCCGGCCGGCGCCCAGTCGGTGTACGCCGTCATGGCCAACACCGGCAGCGGCGCCGACTTCGTCAACCTCAACTGGCTCTCGTTCGGCTCCGGCGGCACCGGCTCCGGCACCGGCTGGGTCAACGTCGACCCGGTGAAATGGAACGCGCAGCTGGCGGCTTTCCGGGCGATGGCCATGGCACCCGCGCCGCCCAACGCGGTACGGGTCCCGGAGTTCAACGCGACCTGCACCTACAGCCACTCCTTCAAGGACGACCCCATCGTGTTCCCCGGGCTGCCGGGCGCGTCCCACATGCACAGCTTCTTCGGCAACCGCAGCACCAACGCGAACTCCACCCTGGACAGCCTGCGCGCCAACACCAGCACGACGTGCACACCGGCCCCCGCCGACCTGTCGGCGTACTGGGTGCCGACCCTGTACCACCGCGGCGCGGTGGTCGAGCCGAAGGGCGTCGTGGTGTATTACGGCTCGCGGCTGGCCGACCCCAGCCAGACCGTGCCGTTCCCGCTGGGCTTCGAGATGATCGCGGGCAGCGCGAGCCGCCAGGTGCCCACGCCGGCCGGCGCGGTCAACCAGTTCTACTGCGTCGGCGGGACCACCGGCGGCGAGATCGGCCGCAGCACCGACGGCAACTGGCCGATCTGCTCGCCGGGCGGCACCCTGATGTTCCAGCTCGTCTTCCCCGACTGCTGGGACGGCGTGCACCTGGACAGCCCCGACCACAAGTCGCACGTGGCGTTCACCCCGAACGGAACGTGCCCGAGCGCGTTCCCGGTGGCGATCCCGTCGGTCTCGTTCGTCATCGCGTACCCGACCGTCGGCAGCGCCGACGGGTTCACGCTGGCGTCGGGCATGGCCTCGTCCATGCACGGCGACTTCGTCAACGTCTGGGACAACGACGCGCAGGGCCACCGGGTGAAGAACTGCATCGTCCAGTCCGCCAAGTGCAACAGCGCCGGGCAGTTCTGAGCGGCTCCCCGGGCGGGCGGCGTGCGAGGCGCCCGCCCGGGGCGGGCTGCGCGACGCCGCGTCAGCTGACGGTGATCGTGTTGATGTCGGGCGCCGAGCCGGTGTCGTTGAAGAACCTGATCCAGCAGTCGCCCTTCGGCAGCCGCAGGCGCACCGACACCCGCACCGGGATCAGCCAGCTCCGGGCGCCGGCGAGGGTCAGCTCACGGACGGGGCCGCCGTCGACGGCGAGTTTGAGGGTGCGCGGCTGCTCGGTCTCGTAGACGACGGTCAGCGTCCACTCACCAGCCCGCGGCACCCCCGCGACGCGTACCGCGAGGGTGTTCGGGCCGCCGATGTAGCCGACCCGGCTGCCGTCCACACAGGTGGGGCACTCGATGACGCGGGCACCCACCCGGATGTTGGCCGGGTCGGCCGCATGCACGGTGATCGGCCCGAACGCCGCGGGCGCGGTCGTCCTGGCCGGCGGCACAGCCGCATGCGAGCGGACCGCCGGCGGCGGCGACGTGCGCGACGGCTCGGGTGACGACGGAGCGGGCGGCACCGGTACGGCTGAGGGCAGCACGGTTGGCGAGCCATCGGGTCCGCGGGCCGCAGGTGCGCCGTCCGGATGTGGGGCGGGCATGATCAGCGGCGGTACGACGGCGATGGTCGCGGCGACGGCCAGCACCAGGGCCGCCCAACCCAGCATCCGCGTGGACATGAGGGGCACGCCGCTACCGCTGCCCGGTCCACACGACGACCGCCTCGGTGCGGCTGGCCACGCCCAGCTTGGCGAAGATGTGCTGCAGGTGGTTCTTGACGGTCTTCTCGGCCAGCATCAGCCGGTGGGCGATGGCCGCGTTCGACAGGCCCTGCGCGAGCTGCGCCAGCACCTCCTGCTCCCGCCGGGTCAGCCCGAACCGGGACCTGGCGAGCTGCCGCCGTGCGGCGAGGTCGCGCCGGGCCCGCTCGTGTTCGGCCTGTTCGCGTACGGCCGCCGCGGCGACCGCGGCCGCCACCGGCGACAGCCAGCCCTGCCCGGCGACCACGGCCAGCACCGCGCGGTGCAGCTCCGCCGGATCGAACGCGCCGTGGACCAGGTAGCCGCGCGCGCCGCCGCGCAGCATCCCCGCGATGAGCTGCGGGCTCGCGTCACTGGTGAGCACCAGCACACGGGTGTGCGCGACCAGCTCCCCGAGCACCGACAGACCGTCCGCCACCGGCATACGGTGGTCGAGCAGGGTCACCGCGGGCCGGTCCCGGCGGGCCAGCGCGACGGCTTCGCGCCCGTCGGCGGCCTGGGCCGACACGCGTACGTCGGGGCAGAGTGCGAGATAGCCGGACAGTGCCGCGCGGACGATGGGGTTGTCGTCCACGACCATCACCGAGATCACGTCGGCGCTCCCGCGGACGCGGCTGCCGCCAGTGCGGCGTTCGCTATGACGGTGGTGCCCGCGCCCGGCGCGGACATCACGCGCAGCGTGCCGCGGATCGCGGCAGCCCGCTCCGCCATCCCGATCAGGCCGAAGCAGCCGCGCCACTCGGCCGGTACGCGAAATCCGGCCCCGTCGTCGGTGACCTGCAGTCGGACACCGTCACCGGCGTACGCCAGCTGCACCGTCACCGAGCCCGCCCCGGCGTGCCGGGCGATGTTCTCCAATGCCTCGTGCAGGATCTGCGCCAGCTCGTAGCGCACATCCAGCGGGAGATCCCCGGTCCCCACCGAACTGCGCACCGGGACGCCCGTGCGTTCGGCCCACCAGCGGCAGATCCGGTCCACCGTCGCGGCGAACTCGTGATCCGGATCGTCGAGGCGGAGTCCTTCGAGAACCTCCTGCGCCTGGCGTACCGCCGCGGTGGCTCCGGCCGACACCGTCGCCGCCAGCTGCTCGGCCAGCGCGGGCTGCCGCCGCAGCGACGTCGGCAGCGCCAGCGCCGCGAACGACACCCCGCGCAACGTCTTGGCGACCGAGTCGTGCAACTCGCGAGCGAGCCGGGCCCGTTCTGCCGCCGCGGCCGTATGCTGCGCCGACGCCACCAGCTTGATCGACAGCTCGACGTGGGCGGCCAGCGCGGCGGTCGCCACGGCGGCGCCGACGGCGGCCAGCACGTTGACGATGGGGAAGGCCAGGACGAAACCGGCCAGACTCGCCGCGCCCGGTGCCGCGCCGAGCACGTGTCCGGCCACCAGGTAGCCGAGCGCGGCATAGCCCGCGGCCGGCAGCAGTGCCCAGAAACCGACGAGCACCCCGGCCAGCGCGCTGGCGCCCACGGCGCAGCAGAAGAAGGCGACGTCGCCACCACCGACCCCGAGGACGACCATGACGATCGTCGCGTCCAAAGCCAGTACCGGCAGGGGATGCGCGACCACGTGGGGATCGCGGGACAGCGCCACGAGCGCGACGGCCGCCGACAGCAGGATGAGTACCAGCACGGTCATCAGCGGTCCGGGCTGTGCGCGAAGGCGCAGGCCGCCGCCCGCGACGGCGAGGGTCGCCGCGGCCCGCCCGAGCAGCACCGCCCGCGCCACAGCGGCCTGTGCGACTACACGGTCGAGGTGTCCAGCTGTCGTTGTCACTAGTCCTGCCCCGGGCGTGGGGATACTTGCTGATCTTCGAGGGAGCGCTCTCTCGATGATCAGGCAACCGCTCCGCGGTTGTCAAGACACCCATCGATATCCACTTCACCGGGGCCGATCGCTGCCCGCCAGTGCGGCGGGCAGCGATCGGTTCATCGCTCAGTCGCGGTGGAAGAAGATGTCGTCCATGTCGCCGCGGAACTGGTCGGTGACACTGTCGTCCTTGGCGGCGTTGATGCTCTTGGCGCCGATCGTCGCGGCACCGGTCGGCACGATCGCGCCCATGGTGGCCGTGGTGGTGACCACGGGCGTCAGCAGCGAGCCGGTCGCCGGGTCGGTCACCCGGAGCTCGAAGCTGGTCGCGGACAGGCGCGAGCACTTCATCTTCACCCAGGTGTTGTCGGGCAGCGTGTACCCGGTGGCCTTCAGCAGCACCTCGTTGGTCCCGTCGGCCCAGCGGCAGCTCGGCGTGAGCGCGTCGACCTGCACCTTCCACTGGGCGGCACCGTAGAGGCCGTACTGGAAGACGTTCATGCCGGCGGTGGGGTTCACGACGCCGCTGTGGATCCGGACGCTGGCGCCGAACGCAAACGTTCCCGCTCCGGAGCTGTTGGGGACCAGGGTGCTGGACACCGCCGGGGTGATCTTGGACTGCTCGCACGACGGTAACGCCGGCAGCGGCGGGGCCGCGCACGCGTTTCCGCTGAAGTGCAGGTACGGGTTGGTCGTGCCGGCGTCGATGACGGAGGTGACCGTGCCGCCGTGGTTGGACGCGACGGTGCCGTCGTTGAGGTTGCCGGACGTGTCGGTGACCGTCGTCGCCGACGACATCGTGCCCTGGTAGCGCAGCTCGTAGTAGAAGACGGCCTGCGCGCCGCTGGCCATCGACACGGCGATCGCGGCGCCGAACGCCGCGGCCGCGAAGAGCCTGGATTTCTTCATATTGTCTGACTCCATCCGAAGGGGTGAGCGCCCGGGGAAGGGTGCGCAGGACGGATCGCCGTGACGGCTTCGTGCGGTGGTGAACAGAGACGGTTGTCAGTTGTCGGATAAGCTCATCCATAATGGACAGCGAGCCGATCGAGCTGTCGGTGTCTCGGTGGCCGAGCTGCAGATTTCCCGCGATCTGTGCGGCGTGCTCACGCCCGTGACGTCGTGGAAAGAGCGCAAACGCTCAGGCATTGCGGCGCTGAACGCAGCACCTTTGGTGCACTGTTGCTCGGCAGTGAGCGTCCTTGGTGATGACATCAATCTGCGCCTCCCCGTGGCCTCCATATGAGAACACGCGACCCTCTTTCGCGCTGTCCCGTAATCGAATCGTGACGGCACAGAGCGGCGTCGATGCTTGGTGGCTCTCTAAATCCTGTCGGCCGACCCGCGTTCGGCACTTCGCGCAGTTCAGATCCAGCTGCCATCACCGAAGACATCGATCGAAGTCGTGATCATCCATCTGCCGGGCGTCGAGCAGAAGCGCTTCCCATCGCCGCCACGTGTCCTGATGGCGACAATGGCCGGTCCGCTAGCCGAAGATGCGCTTCGCCCAGCGAACCTCGCCGTCATCATCGGCGTACACCAGCGCGATGAGGACTTCCGTCAGCGGGTCGGTCAGCGGCGGCCGCCCGTCTGCCGTGTCCGTGAACCAGGTTGCGACAAGGGCTCCAGATGACAGGGCTGGCGCGGCTATCGCCGACCCGGGGAAGCTGACGCCGCGCTCGCCGGTGACCATGGCAGTCTTGGCAAGCCAGTCGTAGTGTTCGGCAAGCTCGGTGTAGGCGCTGGACCAATGGGAGCCCGTGCCCTCCGGTCCGCCTCCTGCCACCCATGCCCCATTGGCGCCCAGCAGCCGAGGCGGGGAGACTCTCTTGTCCAGTGCGATCAAGGTGTAGTGATGGCCGTTGTCACTCGGAGCCTCGCTCCAGGTCGCCCGCACCACCAGCGCCTGCGAGCCCGGCGGCGCACCGGTCTGGTGTCGGTTCGGGCCGCCGAACATGACGATGGTCGCGTCGAAGGTTTCATGATCGGCTAAGCGGAGGTCGACGAGGACGTCGACATCATCGCCCCCGTGCACCCACTCCCGATCGCGCTGGACTTTGAGCAGGACGCCTACGGCACCAGCGACAGCTATGGCCAGCACGGCGGCGATGACTTTGCGGCGGCGATCCATGGCGTGGAGTACAGCACGGCGGGGCGAGGCTGTCGGGACATGATCCGGCGAGCAGCCTTTCTGCAAGACCAAGGGCATCACGGAAAGTGGGGCAGATCAGGTCAACGCGGATCACACCGTCGACTGCGGCGGTGCCGACGACGAGAACGCCGCGCGCAGTTGCTTGCGCGAGGTTATGCCGAGTTTGGTGAAGACCTTGCTGAGGTGCCACTCGACGGTCCGTGGGCTGATGAACAGGTGGGCCGCGATCTCGAGGTTGGTGCGCCCTTCCCGGGCCAGCCGGGCGATCTGTGCCTCCTGGCCGGTGAGCTCGCTGATGGCGGAGGTGTCCCGCTTGCGTACGGTCTCGCCGGTCGCCAGCAGTTCGTGGCGAGCGCGTTCGGCGAAGGCGTCGGCGCCGATGCGGCTGAGCGTCTCGTGGGCGGAGCGCAACTGCTCGCGGCTCTGTCCTCGGCGCTGCTGGCGACGCAGCCACTCGCCGTACAGCAGCCGGGCACGGGCCAGGTCGACGGTGATCCGGCATCGGCTCAGGTGCTTGATCGATTGGCGGTAGTGGCTGTCGGCGTCGTCCCCGCTGCTCATCAGCGCGCGTGAGCGGGCCTCGATGCCGAGGGCCCAGGGGGTTGCGCCGGCCCGGGTCCGTTCGGTGAGCCTGTCGAGCGCGGCCGCGGCTACCTGAGGCTGTCCGCTGCGGGTGGCGGCCTCGATCAGTTCGACGAGCGCCCAGCCGAACAGTCCCAGGTCTTCGTACTGGCAGGCCTGGGTCGCGGCGGTGAGTGCCGCGTCGTATCGGCCGAGGCCGTTGTAGAGCACGGCGGTGGCGTAGTCGGCGATGGACAGCGCGCGCCCCTCGCCGCGGGTGAGAGCTTCGGTACGGGCCGCGTCGATGAGCCTGAGGGCCTGAGATTCCCGGCCTTGCCAGGCGGCGAGCAGGAGCGACGCGTACACCATCGGTGCGCTGCCGATGGCGGTCGAGATCGCGGCCGCCTCCTCGGACAGGGACGCCGCAGTGGTGAGGTCGCCGGCGTGGATGCGGTAGCAGGCCTCGTAGCTCAGCGCCATCGGCAGGACGCCGAGCGCGCCCGCGTCGCGGGTGAGGGTCACCGCACCGGTGGCCAGTTCGTGCCATGCCTCGTCGTCCCACAGTTCCGGTGCCAGCGGTTCGGGTGTCACCGGGCAGGCCAGCCACATCCACCGCTGGTCGGCTCCGGGCGTTGCGGATCGCTGCTCGCGTTGAACGGTGTGCAGCGCCCGGCGCAGTCGGTCGGCGGCGGCGGGGTAGCCGTCGAGGGTCAGGTCGGTGAGGGCGTCGAGCAGGACGTCGACCGGGCGCGGCGGCGTCGCGGGGGGCAGTGGTGCCGATCGTGCGGCGCGGGCGATCTCCGGCTGGTCGGGGCCGGTGTGCAGCCGTCCGGCGTACAGCGCCGCGCCGAAGGCTTCGAGCAGAGTGTCGCGGGCGAGCGCGGCGTCGAGCGGGGCGAGTCGGCGGGCGGCGTCGAGCAGCAGCCGGGGTGCGTCGGTGCCGCGTCGCTGTGTGAAGGCCAGCCGGGCACGCAACCGGTCGAGCCGGGCCTGTCGTGTCTCGTCCAGGGGGCCGGCGGCGGCCGCGGCCAGCATGTCGTGGGCCTGGCTGAGACCGCCGGCGTCGATGCCGGCCTGCGCTGCGGCCAGCGCTCTGTAGCCGCGCCGCGCCGGGTCCGGGGTCAGCTGCGTGGATCGGCGCAGGAACGCCGCGGCAGCGGCGGCTCCTCCTCTGCCCTGGGCGCGGACGGCGCAGTCTTCGAGTGTTGCCGCCAGGGTTTCGTCGGGGCGGGCCGCGGCCTGGGCGCGGTGCCACGCCTTACGGTCGGGGTCGGTGTGCGGGTCGGTGGCTTCGGCCAGCGCCTGGTGCGCGGCGCGACGGTCCGGCGCCGACGCTTTGCGGTAAATGGCCGAGCGTGCCAGCGGGTGCTGGAACCGCACGGTGTTGTCGAACTCGACGAGCCCCTCGGCTTCGGCGGGCGCGGCCGCCCCGGCCGGGATGTGTTGCCGTTCGGCGGCGCGCCACAGCAGGTCCGCGTCTGCGGTGGGGTCGGCTGCGGCGGTCAGCAGCAGGCGTCTGCTGTCCGGCGGGAGTTGCTGAAAGCGCAGGTGGAAAGCGCTCTCGATGGTGTCGGTCACGGGGCGTCGGCCGGCCAGCCACAGTCCGCCCGCCAGGTCGGCGGGTGAGATCAGGCGCGGCAGCAGGAGCAGCGCCATGGGGTTGCCGTGTGCTTCGGCGACGATGCGATCGCGTACCCGGAGGTCCAGCGCGACGGGCACGGCTGAGGCGAGCAGGGCGTGGGCGTCGGTGTCGTTCAGGCCGTCGACCGTCATCCCGGGCAGGTCCGTCAGCTCATGGTCGCCATCGGGCGAGCGCAGCGTGAAGATCATCGCGATGGGTTCGGCGGTCAGCCGCCGGGCGACGAACGCGATTGCCTGCAGGGACTCCGCGTCGAAGCACTGGGCGTCATCGACCAGGCAGGCGAGCGGCTGTTCCTCGGCGGCCTGGGTCAGCAGGCTGAGCGCGGCCAGGCCGACCAGGAAGCGGTTCGGCGTCGGGCCCTGGCGCAGACCCAGCGCGGCCGAGAGCGCTTCGCGCTGCGGTTCGGGCAGCAGCGGCAGTTTGCCGAGCAACGGTGCGCAGAGCTGGTGAAGGCTGGCATAGGGCAGCGCCATCTCCGACTCGACTCCCATGACGCCGGTCGTGCGGAAGCCCGCCGCGTGTGCTAACACGTATTCCAGCAGCGCGGTCTTGCCGATACCCGGCTCGCCACGCAGTACGAGCACGGCACTGATACCCGATCGCGCGTCGGCGAGCGCCCGGTCGAGCCTGGCCAGTTCGCGGTTTCGGCCGCGAGGTCTGACCCGGGTGCCTACCGCCGACGCCCCCATAGGTCGAATCCTCCCAGGTCGGGACGGTAGCGGCGGCCACCTCGCACAGGGTCGCCGACGTGGAGCGCGCTGACACGACAGCGGGACGGTCGCATGGCGTGACGATAAGCGCCCGATCGACCCTGATGCACTATTTATGCCTGTATGCACAATCCCACCCCCCGGGCCCCAGGGGGCGAGGACCGGGGGGTGGGCCGGGGGTCGCCACGGGGGCGATCAGCCTTCCCGGCTGCGATCGTGGACGGGCCGGTGAATACCGGCGCTCACCGCAGGAAGGCCGACGCCTTCCGAAGCTCCCATCAGCACAGCAAGGAAGCCAATCATGTCTGTCACATCCGGCGCCGGCGCGATCCGGCCGTTCAAGGTCGAGGTCCCGGGGGCCGACCTCAAGGACATGCACGCGCGCATCGTGCACACGCGCTGGCCCGAGAAGGAGACCGTCTCCGACGACTCGCAGGGCCCGACCCTCGCCACGATGCAGGCGCTGGCCCAGTACTGGACGCACGAATACGACTGGCACCGCTGCGAGGCGAAGCTGAACTCGTACCCGAACTTCCTCACCGAGGTCGACGGCCTGGACATCCACTTCATCCACGTGCGCTCCAAGCACGAGAACGCCCTGCCGATCATCATCGCGCACGGCTGGCCGGGCTCGGTCATCGAGCAGCTCAAGCTCATCGAGCCGCTCACCGATCCCACCGCCCACGGCGGCACCGCCGAGGACGCGTTCCACGTCGTCATCCCGTCGATGCCCGGCTACGGGTACTCGGGCAAGCCCACCGAGAAGGGCTGGGGACCCGACCGCATCGCCCGCGCCTACGGCGAGCTGATGAAGCGCCTGGGCTACGACCGGTACGTCGCGCAGGGCGGTGACTGGGGCGCGATCGTCGTCGACCTGATGGGCGCGCAGGAGGTCGACGGCCTGGTCGGCCTGCACACCAACATGGCCGGCGTGGTGCCCGCCGAGATCGACAACCTGTTCCAGAAGAACGTCATCGGCGCGGCCAACGCCCTGGACAACCTGCCGGCGGGGCTGTCCGACGAGGAGCGGGCCACGTGCGAGCAGCTCGACTTCACCTGGAAGCACGTGGCGTACGCGCTGCAGATGGGCTCGCGGCCGCAGACGCTGACCGGCCTGGCGGACTCGCCGATCTTCCTGGCGTCGTGGCTGCTCGACCACGACCCGCGGAGCATGGCCCTCATCTCGCGGTCCTTCGCGGGCGTGCCCGAGGGCCTGACCCGTGACGACGTGCTCGACAACGTCACGCACTTCTGGCTGACGAACACGGGCGTCTCGGCGGGCCGGCTGTACGCGGAGAACACGGTCTCGTTCTTCGGCGTCAAGGGCGTCAAGCTGCCGGTCGCGGTGAGCGTCTTCCCCGACGAGCTCTACCAGGCACCCCGGAGCTGGGCGGAGAAGGCATACCCGAACCTCGTCCACTACAACAGGCTCCCCAAGGGCGGTCACTTCGCCGCCTGGGAGCAGCCGGCCTCGCTCGTCGACGAGGTCCGCACCGGCCTGCGCTCGCTGCGCTAGCCGGACCCGCCCGAACGCGCGCACACCGCGTTCGGCGTGGCGCACCAGCGGCCCGGAACCCGAGCCGCTGGTGCGCCCGAAGACCACCGCACCCGGTCAACCCACCCGGAACGGCCGCATCATGTCGTTGTCCTCGTGCTCGAGCAGGTGACAGTGCCACACGTAGCGCCCGGCCAGGTCGAAGGTCGCCTTCACCCGCGTGATCTCGCCCGGGAAGGTGAGGACGGTGTCCTTCGTGCCACGGTCGCCCGGCCGCGGCGGCTGCGTGCCGTCCTTGCCACGGCCGAGGACCTCGAACTGCACCACGTGGAGGTGGATCGGATGGACGTGGGCGCTCCAGTTGTGCAGCTCCCAGATCTCGGTGGCGTTCAGCGCCGGCAGTTCGGTGACCGGGTTGTGCCAGTGCTGCGGCTTGGCGTGCCCGTCCGCGTCGATCGTGCAGAGCATCATCTTGATCGACTGGTCGTCGCCCAGCTGCTCGTCCAGGGCCAGCCGGCGGGTCCGGCCCGCCTGGCCCAGCGGCCGGATCCGGGGCAGTTCCAGGTGCTCCGGCGGGACGCTGCGGTCCTTGCCGGTCAGCCGCCCGACGGTGAACTTCATGACCTGCCCGGTGGTCGCCGGATCCGAGGGGTCGAAGTTGTCGCCGCAGAGCTCGTCCGGCCCTTCGTTGACGAGGTACAGCTCGGTGCCCTCGCGCAGGCCGGTGAAGTCCACGATGACGTCGGCGCGCTCGGCGGGGCCGAGGAGCAGCTCCCGCAGTGACACCGGCTCGGGCAGGAACCCGCCGTCGTTGCCGATCTGCCAGATCGGCAGGGCCGACGGCGCCGGGCGCTGTGCCAGCTGCTCCGTCACGAGTTTCATGATCAGCACGCGGCTGTTGCAGCCGTTGAGCAGACGCAGCCGGTAGCGGCGCGGTTCGACCTCCAGCACCGGCCAGGTGCTGCCGTTGACCGTCATGGTGTTCGCGAGGAACGCCGGGTTCCAGATCGGAGGGAACGGGCCGTTCGGGAGGTACGGGCCCGCATCGTCGGTGAAGGCACGGCTGGCGGGGTAGAACAGCGAGCCGTCGGCGTTGAAGGAGCGGTCCTGCACCATCAGCGGGATCTCGTAGTAGCGGGTGCCGGGCCGGTCGCCCAGCCCCGGTGCCGGCCCCGGGAGCACCCCGGGCGCAAGGTCGCCGGAGCCGCCGCGCAGCAGGAAGAACCCGGACAGGCCGGCGTACACGTTGACGCGGGTCATGCCGAGGGTGTGGTCGTGATACCACAGCGTCGCCGCGCGCTGGTCGTTGCCGTAGTGGAAGGTCGCCGAGCCCGGCTTCCAGGCCACGCCGTGGCGCTGCGCGAACTCGTCGCCGAACTCGTCGTGGAAGGTGCCCGCGGTGGCGTGACCGCGCGGGATGTCGCGCGCCTTCGGCAGGTACCAGGCCTCCGGGTAGCCGCAGCTGTCCTGCAGCGAACGCCCCCCGTGCAGGTGCGTGACGATCGGCACCGGACCCCGATACGGACCAGGCGTCGAAGTGAAGACGGGCCGGGTGTCCCTGCCGGTGCTGCCGCCCGGCGGGTTGGCCCAGTGCAGCGTCGGGTCCACCGCCAGCAGGTGCGGGCGGAAGCCGCCGGAGGCGTCCACGAGCTCATTGACCCAGGTGACCCGCACGGGACGGTCCACGCTCGCCTCGATGGTGGCCGACGGGGTGCGGAAACCACGCGGATTCGACACGTCGCCGTAGCCCCACACGGTGGTCCGCGGCATGCCCTGCGGCAGGATCTGCTGGCGGAACTGGCGCACGCCGACCACGTAGTGGTCCGGCCCGCGTTCCTCGCGGCGCGAGGGCGCCAGCACCGGCAGCACCGCCAGCGGCGTGACGTACTTGCGGATCTTGTTCGGGTTCAACGTGCCTTTGCGGCCCTGATCCGCCGCCCACGCCCAGCCCGCCTGCTGGGAGAGCGCGGCGGCGGCGCCCATGGCCGCCGTCGCCTGAAGAATCCGCCTGCGGTCGACCATGTCGCACACCTTCCACCGCATCCGCGGCGCTCCCGAACCTGTTGCGGAGCAGTCCTCACCCCGCTCGGCCACCACCCCGCGGACGGCGCCTGCCAGGAGGAACGAGCAAGTCGACCTTGGGA
The DNA here is from genome assembly GCF_009720365.1 of Catellatospora paridis. Taxonomy (GTDB): domain Bacteria; phylum Actinomycetota; class Actinomycetes; order Mycobacteriales; family Micromonosporaceae; genus Catellatospora; species Catellatospora paridis. The sequence goes on from NZ_ML769312.1 coordinate 194,007, forward strand.
AACGAGACGATCTCCGGCTCGCCTGCGCGGTGCATCGGATGCGACGTAGCGGCCGGACCGGGGGATAGCCCCCGGGCACACCTGGGGGTCGGCCGCATGGTTCGGCGCGGCCCGCTGCGCGAGGCTCATGGCGGTACGGGGCAGCAGCCAGGCCGTACGAACCAGCCGTCATGCAGATCCGCGTTGGGAGCGCCCCATGACCATGCTCACCACAGCTGCCCGCGCGATACGCGGCTGGCACCGCCCCTTGACGGTGCACGCGATGGCGATGTTCGCCCTGGTCCTGGCGTGCGCCGTCGGGATGCTCGCCGACGATCGGCTGCTCATGGGCGAGTCGGTCTGGCTCAAGCCGATGAAGTTCGGCTTCGCGATGGGCGTGTACGGCCTCACGCTGGCCTGGCTGCTCAGCAGGCTGCGCAAGGGCAGCCGCCTCGGCTGGTGGCTCGGCACCGTCTTCGCGGTCGCCGGGCTGCTCGACGTCGGCGCCGTCGCCTACGCCGCCGCACACGGCACGTTCAGCCACTTCAACGCCAACACCGACCCGGTCGCCCGTACCGTGCAGACGGTGTTCGGTTTCGGCATCATGCCGCTCCTGCTGACCACCCTGGCCATCGCGGTCCTGGTCCTGATCCAGCGCGCCGGCGACCGCGCGGTGACCCGCGCCCTGCGCGCCGGGCTCGGACTCGCGCTCGCCGGCATGGTCGTGGCCCTCTGGCTCAGCAACTCCGCAGGCGCCACGCCCCGCACGGTGACCGACGCCAACGGCCACCTGGTGTCCCTGACCGGTGGCCACGGCATCGGCGATCCCGACGGCAGCGGCATGCCGATCACTCACTGGAGCACGACCGGCGGTGATCTACGCGTGCCGCACTTCGTCGGGATGCACGGCATCCAGGTGCTCCTGCTCGTCACGGCCGTCCTGGCGACCAGGCGCGGCCGGCTGCGCGACGAACGGGTCCGCGCCCGGCTGGTCGGTGTCGCCGCGCTCGGTTACGCCGGTGTGTTCGCGGTGCTCACCTGGCAGGCCAGGCGCGGCCAATCGGTGATCCACCCCGACGGGCCGACGGTGCTGGCCTTCGCGTGCGTGGCGGTGGCCGTCCTGGTGGCAGCCACGGTGGTGGTCACCGCCGCGCTCAGAAACACCTCGTCCGCGCGGGACACCGACGGCACCGCGGACGCGATGTCAACAGCCCTGCGCTGAGGCCTGCGTGTGTACGGGGAGTAGTCCTGCAGCGCCGCCGGTTCACCCGTCAGCGGATCACCGTCGACAACCGCTGGTCCGTCTCGCACCTCGCCAGGTCGTCACAGCGCCTACGCCATGCGCGAACGCGTACGAGCACAGCGCGGCGTCGGGGCTACTGTTCCGGCCGTGACAGGGACAGCGTTGGTGCTCGGAGCTTCGGGACAGGTCGGGACCGCGGTGGTGGCAGCGTTGGCGAACGACGGCTGGCAGGTGTCCGCGGGAGCCCGTCGGGCGGCCGTCTGGCCCGACGGTGTCCGCGGCGTACAGGTGGACCGCGACGATGACGAGTCCCTCGCCGCAGCGGTCGGCGGCGGCTTCGACGTGCTGGTGGACTGCGTGGCCTACACCGAGGCCCATGGTCGGCAGCTGGCGGGTCTCGCCGACAGGCTCGGCACGGCCGTCGTCCTGTCGAGTTTCTCGGTGTACGCCGACGCCCGTGGCCACTCCCTCGACGAGGCGACCGGACCCGACGACTTCCCGGTGTTGCCCCTACCGGTCCCGGAGGACCAGGCCACGGTGCCGGCAGGGCCGTCGACGTACTCGACCAGCAAGGTCGCGCTGGAGAACGTGTTGCTCGACAGCGCCCTGCCGGTGACCGTGCTGCGGCCAGGGGCAATCGCCGGACCCGGCAGCGTGTTCCCCCGGGAGTGGTGGTTCGTCAAACGGGCGCTGGACTTCCGTCCCGTACAGGTGCTCAGCCACGACGGGCAGAGCCGGTTTCACACGACCACCACGGCCAACCTCGCCGAACTGATCCGTCTCGCCGCGCACCGACCCGGCCGCCGGGTCCTCAATGCCGTGGACCCGCAGGCCGTCACCGTCCGCGAGATCGCCTCGACCATCAACGGCCTGCTTGACCACCATCCCGAGGAGATCCTGATTCCGGGACGCGACACCATGGGCATCGGCGACACCCCATGGTCGGTGCCGTATCCCTACGTCATGGACATGACCTCCGCCGAGCGGCTGTTGGGCTACCGGCCGGTGACCGACTACCTGGCCGCACTGCCCGCTCTCGTCGAGTGGATCATGGAAACCACGCGGCGGGTCGACTGGCGGGACGCCTTCCCGGTCTTCCTCCGCGCCTGCGGCGAGAAGGCGTTCGACTACGCCTCTGAAGACGCCTGGCTCGCCGCCAGGACATGACGGCATAGATTCCAGCGGTCTGACCAGGATTCGGGCCTTGACGGTCAGGCCGCGCAGGGTGCGGGCCCGCGCCGAGCACGGGCCCGCGATTGACGCACGACACTGGCTCAGTGGCAGGCGCCGGTGCCGCTGTCGTTGTAGGTCTTGCCGGCCTGCGGGACGAACTGCCAGTCGTAGCTGTTGGCGTGCAGCGTGAACTTGAGCACGCCCAGGGTGCCGGTGTTACGGGCCTGGCTGTTGGCCTGGATGGTGCCGAAGCCGTACGCGCCCGCGCCGCCCATGCCCGCCACGAACGAGCGCAACCCGCGGGAGTTGTCCGCCGCGCCGCTGGGGTTCATCGGCGCGAAGCGCTCGTACTGGTGGTTGTGGCCCCACACCACGACGTCGGCGTTGTAGTCGTACAGCGCCTGGTAGAGCGGCCGGGTGGACGTGGACGGGGCGTGGTTGGCGCCCGAGGTGAACAGCGGGTGGTGCCAGTAGGCGAGGGTGCACGGCTTGGTGCTGGCCGCGAGGTCACTGCGCAGCCAGGTCACCTGCGCCGAACCTGACGTCATGCTGATGTTCGAGTTCAGCGACACGATGTGCCAGTTGCCCAGGTCGTAGGAGTAGTACCCACGACCGGACGGGCCGGCGACCGAGCCGAAGTAGCCGTAGTAGCCGCTGGCGCCGGAGGTGTTGTAGTCGTGGTTGCCCGGTGCCGGGCGGGTGCGCGCCTTGTGGCGGCCCCAGGTCGGGTTGTAGTAGGAGTTGAACTCCGAGCTCGTGCCGTTGTTGTAGACGTTGTCGCCGGTGGTGAACACGGTGCCCGAGATGCCGTCGAGCAGCGCCGCGGTGGCGGTGTCGCCCGAGCCCGAGGTCGCGATGTCGCCGGCGCCGACCAGCACCGGGTCGGCGGCGGCCGCGGCCGGCGCGGCGGTGCTCGCGGAGGTGGTCAGTGCGATCGCGGCCGAGGCGGCGACCAGCGCGAGCGCCGTGCCCGCGATCGTGGCGGCGCGGATGCGTCGGATGCCCATCACGTGGTCCCTTCTGGGGGAGTGATGGCTGTTTATTTAGACAGCCGACAATGAAATGTAGGCATGCACCTGGACTTGCGGGACACATCAGGGTGAACGCCATGGGTGCTCGACATGGCTTCTCGCTCGCGAGGGCGGCGGCCGTGGCACGCCGCCGCCCTCGTGACCAGCGGGTCAGACCTGCGTACGGGTCCACTGCTGGTTGTTGCCGCTGCCGCAGGCGTACTGCTGGATGTCGGCGCCGTCGCCGGTTCCGGAGTTCACGACGTCGAGGCACTTGCCGCTGTGCCGCGCCTTGATCTGGTAGTAGCTGCCGACGGCGGCCCACTGCCACTGCTGGTTGGTTCCGGCGCCGCAGGTGTACTGGATGACGTTCGCGCCGTCGGCGGTCGAGGCGTTCGCCACGTCGAGGCACTTGCCGCTGTTCTGGTTGACGATCCGGAAGTAACCGCCGCCGGCATCCTCGAACTGCCACCGCTGGTTGCCGCCGCTGTTCCAGGTGTACTGCTTCACCTCGGCGTTGTTGGCGGTCGAGTTGCTGACCACGTCCATGACCTTGCCGCTGTTGCGGTTGGTCACGCGGTAGTAGGCGGGCGAGAGCCCCGTGACGGTTCCGGCGGCGGCGTCGATGATGATCTGCGGGTGCCAGCTCATGCTCATGCTGGTATTACTGGGGAACGTGAGCGGGAGCCAGACGTACTGCGAGTCGTTGACCGGCCCGCTCCACGCGCCGGCCCACCGGTCACCCAGGTACAGGTAGCTGGTGCCCGCGGTTCCCGTGATCGGCAGCACGAACGTCGGCTGGGAGCTGTAGGTGGTGGAGTTGCCGACGTTGACCCAGCCTGACCACGGGCCGGAGATGCTGGACGCGGTGGCGTACTTCGCCTGGTTGGGACTCCAGCCCGTCGCGGCCGAGGTCAGCATGAAGTAGGTGCTGCCACGCTTGAACAGCGCCGGCGCCTCGCGGTGGGCGTCGTTCCAGAAGTTGCCGACCACCGACGCGATGCCCAGGAAGTCCGGCGTGAGGCGGTAGATCATGAGGTCGTAGTTCTCGTCGGCGGCGGAGATCATGTAGCCGACGCCGTTGTCGTTGTAGATCGTGATGTCGCGCGACATGTACGTGCCCTGCGGACGGAAACTGCCCTGGTAGGTGTAGTTGCCGTCGACGGTGCTGGAGACTGCGACCGCCGCTCGGGCCTCGCCGTAGTCGGTCCCGTTCTCCTTGTGCATCCACATCACGTACTTGCCGGTGGCGGCGTTGTACATGACCTTCGGCCGCTCGATGTTGGCCGATGCGAGCTCGGACGCCGAGGACTGGGTCAGCACGTTGTTGCGGAACTCCCAGTTCTTCAGGTCTGTCGACCGGTAGACGGAGACGGCGTAGAAATGGTTGTCGGCGGTCCGGTTCTCGCCGAACCAGTAGTAGTAGGCGCCGTCCTTGAGGATTCCGCCGCCGTGGGCGTGCACGATGTTGCCGTTGGTGGCGGTGAACTGGACGCCGTTGGTGATGGTCATCGGCGCGGCGTCGGCCGGGCCGGCGAGCGTGACAAGCCCGGCTAGCGCGGGTGCCAGCAGGATGGTGACGGCACGGACAAGGGCGCGCCGTCGGCTTCGGGGACGGGTCGAGGAGTGCACTCTGCTTCACCCTTCCATGTGGGGAGAGCTGTGGCCTGCCTGGATGCGTGAATGTCGACATGGGTGAGTGCCGGGTGGGCGAGGCCGGGAACCTCGCTTGTGTGAATCGTTTCAGCCGTTAATCGACGGGCACGGAACAGCGATGCGTGGAAGCGACGTGCCCGGCCGTCACATGTCGGCAATGTTTACGCAAACATTGGCGTGGACAGATGATGCCATCGAGGTCCAGTCGCGTCAAGGGTTCTGGACGATCGCGACCTGTGAGCGCTCCCTCGCGGCACGACAGGGCCGATAGATCGAATATGGACGATGTCATCGCCAGTGGTGATGTCTGGTCTCGACACCCTTGCTGATGCTTTGGCATGACCAACGAACTGGGATGCGTCGCGGCGATCCGGGCCAGAAGACAGTGCCTGCATTGTTTGGCGCGAGTGTCGGCGAGGCCGTTTTTCGCGCCTGGTCCGAGTCCTTGACGGTCTTGGATGTTATCGGTCACACTCGACCTCGCCGTAACATCCTCGAAACCCAGTTCTCCCATCGGTGGCACCTCGTGCACCAATGTTTACGTAAACATTCTAGGGCCGCAGGTCAGCTGGGCCGCGGACATCTGACCTGACGAGAATCGGAGTACAAGTGAGAATCCCTGCACTGCACCGGCTTGCGCGGGTGCTGGCCGTCGCGTTGCTCGGCGTCGTCGCCGGCACTGTCGCGACAGCGGCGCCGGCGTCCGCCGCGACGTCGTTCGTCTACGCCACGTTCAAGGGTGACGCCGTCGCCGACGAGGAGCTGTGGCTGTACTCGTCGGCGAACGCCACCAGCTTCGGCGTCCTGGCCGACACGAACTACCGGGGCCCGTCCGGTGTGCTGCGCGACCCGAGCATCATCAACTACAACGGCAAGTACTACGTGGCCTACACCGTCCAGTCCTGGACCACGAACTCGACGTCGTTCAACGTCGCCTCCAGCACCGACCTGCTGTCGTGGACGCACGTGGCCACCGTCAACTCGGGCATCACCAGCACGAAATTCGTGTGGGCGCCCGAGTTCTACGTGGAGGGCGGCACCGTCCGCATCATCGCGAGCGTGGCGCAGACGACCTGCTCCGCGTGCTTCCGGCCCTACGTGTACACCGCGCAGAACACCGCTCTCTCCTCGTGGAGCGGGCCGGTGCAGATGGACGGGCTGGGCTTCAACCACATCGACACCTTCGTCGCGAAGTCCGGCAGCACCTACCACGCCTTCGTCAAGAACGAGACGTCCAAGTTCATCGAGCACTGGACCAGCACGACCAGCGTCACCAGCGGCTGGACCAACCAGGGCACGCTGTGGACCTCGGGATACGAAGGGCCGTCCCTGGCGCAGATGACCGACGGCACCTGGCGCATCTACATCGACAAGTACACCAACGGCGGGATCTGGACCGCGACCAGCTCGAACCTCAACAGCTGGACCGGCCTGAGCGCGGTCGCCTGCGCCGGCTGCCGGCACGGCACCGTCGTGCGGACCGAGACGCTGTCGACCGGCCCCGCATTCACCTCCACCGCGGTGGCGCAGCACAGCGGCAAGTGCGTCGACGCGGTCAACGCGACCGCCGCCAACCAGCTGCGGCACAACACCTGCACCGGCGCGTCGCCGCAGTCGTGGCGGTTTGAGCCCGTGGGCGTCGACACCTACACGATCGTCAACGCGAGCAGCGGTCTGTGCGCCGACGTGGACGGCGGATCCACCGCCAACAACGCCAAAATCATCCAGTGGACCTGCAACGGAGCCGCCAATCAGACGTTCCAGCTGAGTCTGGTCTCCGCCAAGGTCTACCGGCTCGTCGCCGTCGGCAGCGGCAAGTGCATCGACGTGACGAGTGCGTCCACCGCCGACGGCGCCACCATGATCCAGTACACCTGCGGCAGCGGGACCAACCAGCGGTTCAACCTCGCCGGACACCCCTGACCCGCTGCGCGACCCCGCAAGCTGTGCGGGACGGGTGCCCCGTCCCGCACAGCTTGCCCCCGCGAGGAGGCCGGACGGCAGGTCAAGTGCCGGCGGGTGCCGCCTGCCCGACCGTGACCGGCTGCGGTGGGACCGGCCGGGCGTGCCGCAGGCTCCGCGTGAGCAGCAGCGTCACGGCCAGCGACAGGCCGGCCAGCAGTGCCACCGCCCGGTGCGTCGGCAGCACGTCGGCGACCACTCCCGCCAGTGCCGCGAAGACCGCCTGCCCGGTCATCATCCCGTTCTGCTGCAGGCCGAGCGTCTGGCCGCGTGCCTCCGGCGGGGAACGGTCGATCAGCCACTCCTGCATCGGCAGTGAGGCCGCGAAGCCGACCGAGGCGATCAGCGCGAGCAGCATCGCGGGCGGCAGGTCCGGGTGCACCAGGAACGCGAGGTAGGGGAGGGGAAGCAGCAGCCGCAGCGGCAGGACGCAGCGGCGGCGGGCGGCCGGGGACAGGAACCGCCCCACCACGATGTCGCCGGCGAGCATGCCGAGGGCGCCGGCGGCGAACAGGAAACCGGCCCGGTCGCCCGCGTACGGCAGGAACAGCGCCTCGCAGCCCACGACCAGACCGCTGGGCAGCCACAGGTTGAGGTAGAGCGCCCGGCGTCCGCGATCGGCCCACAGCTCCCGGTTGACCCGCATGGTCCGGGCCATCGAGGCCCGCTCGCCGGTCCTGGCCGGCCGTTCCCGCAGGCCGAACCACGTCATCGCCGCGGCGAGCGCCCGCAGCGCGGTCGCGATTCCGAACACCTGGTACGGGGTGAGCCAGGCCAGCAGCAGCCCGCCCGCCCCGAAGCCGGCGATCTGCATCACGCCGACGCTGGCGTTCATCGTCGAGCGGGCCAGCACGTACCCGCCGGGCGGCATGATGTCGTTGAGCAGCGACCAGCGGGCGCCGCCGGTGATCGACCCGAGATACGCGACGAGCAGGATGACGGCGAGCCGCACACCGATCGGCAGTGCCGGGACGGCCTGGACCGCGGTGCCGGCGAGCGCGACCAGCGCGGCGAGGGTCAACGCTCGGCGCGGCGGCAGGCTGTCCGCCGCGGAGAGCAGCGTCAGGCTGCCGAGCACGCCGGCCAGCGGCGCCCCGAACATGCTCAGCGCGGTCAGCGCCGCCGAACCGGTCACGGCGTAGGTCAGCGAGCCGAGGGCCAGCGCGGAGCTGGTGTGCGCGGCGATGCCGGCGCAGTTGGCGAGGAAGAGGCTGCGGAACTCGCGGATGCCGAACAGTTCCGAATACGTTCTCACGCCCACGATCCTCGGGTGCTGCCGAACGGGCCCGTTAGAGTTACGGCTGGAGGCGAAACGTGGGTGTCTGGCAAGTACCGGTGGATCTGCTCGCACGCAGCCGCTTCACCATCTCGCCGATGACCGACACCGTCTCGGCGCTGCTGTCGCTGCACCGGCCGCGCCGCCCGTGGCAGCACACTTGGCGGCGGCCATACCTGGCCGCCTACGAGCGGATGCTGGCCCGACGGCCGGTGGTGCGGGCGTTGGTGGTGGCCGCGTTCGGCCGCCGGTACATGGCCGACTTCATCACGCTGGCGCCCGCTTCGGCGACCCCGACGTTCGCCGAGGAACTCGCGGCCGTCATGGCACGCCCTGACGAGCAGATCCGTGCCGACCTGCGGGCGACCCGGCCGGGGCAGCTCGATCGCGTGCTGTCGGTCGACGGGCTGACGCAGGAGGCGGTGTTCCTGCTGGACTGGGTGTGGACGCACACCGTCCGTCCGGAATGGCCGGCGCGCGAACAGCGGCTGCGGGCCGATGTCGTGGCACGTACCGCCCGGCTCAGCGCCGAGGGCTGGGCAGGCGTCTTCCCCGACCTGGCAGCCACCATGGAGTGGCTCGGCGACGGCCGCCTGCGGGTCAACGACCTTCCCGACCCGCCGCTCCCGCTCGACAAGGCCGAGCAGCTGATCTTCGTCCCGGCGCACTGCGGCCACGGCTGGGTGGTGTGGGACCAGCCCACGCGCTTCGGGATGGTCTACCCAGCCCGTGGCATTCTGGCCGACACCGTCCCGCCTGCGCCGGACGGGCTGGATCGGCTGATCGGCCCGAACCGGGCGACCATCCTCCGCCGGCTGGGCACACCGGTCAGCACCTCGCACCTGGCCGCGCTCACCGGGCTGTCCCTCGGGTCGGTCAGCGACCACCTCCGGGTGCTGCTCGATGCGGGGGCGGTGACCAAGCAGCGTTCGGGACGTGAGGTGCTCTACTGGCGCACCCCGTTCGGCGCCGTCCTGGTCGACAGTTCGAGCGGTCCACCGGCCCCGGCGACGCCTGGCCGGCCCACCGACTATCCGGGCTGACCCGCTTCGACGGAAACGATGTGCTCGTACGGACGCTGTCGTACATCATCGTCTCGTGGTTGATTTCGAGGCGCTCATGGCGAGTGCGAGCGCGCGGCTGGTGCTGCGGGTGCCTGAGCCCGCCGACCTGGAGCGGTTGTTCGACCTCTACTCGGATCCGCAGGTCTGGGGTCCCGACCCGCTGAGCCGACACGATGACCCGGCGCAGACCGAACGCATGATCGGGAATTGGCGGGCAGCGTGGGACCGCGACGGTCTCGGCATGTGGACCGCCTGGGCCGGTGACGAGTTCGTCGGGATCGGTGGCTGCTTCGTGCGCTGCGGCGTCGCCTGGAATCTCGGATTCCGCCTGCGCCCGCCCTGCTGGGGACGCGGATACGCGCAGGAGATCAGCGCGGTGGCGATCTCCGCCGCGCGCGGGCGACGCGCTGAGCTTCCCGTCACCGCGTACCTGCTCGAAGGCAACGATCAGTCGCTGCGGGCGGTCGAGCGGGCCGGCCTGAGCCGCGTCTGGCGAGGCCCGGACGCGGGCAACCCCGACACCACGGCGATCCGGCTGCTCTACAGCGACCAGGCGTTGTCACCGGCCGCGCTGAAAGCCCTCACCGAAGTCTGACGCCGGAAATCAGGTCGCTGGGCCCGCCCCCCGGCCGCTATCGTCCGCGGCATGCGACTGGAACAGATCACCCGGAACAACTATGCGGCGGCTCTGGCGCTGTCCGTGCGCCCCGATCAACAGGATCTGGTCGCGCCGGTGGTCAAGTCGCTGGCCGAGGCCTATGTCTTCGCCGGGCAGGCCTGGCCGAGGCTGATCTACGATGACGACCGGCTGGTCGGCTTCGTGATGGCCTTCCTCGACATCCCGTGGGCCGGCGATCCCGACGACCTGCGCTCTGGCCTCTGGCGGCTGAACATCGCGGCCGACGCTCAGGCGAACGGCTACGGCCGGTTCGCCGTCGAAGCCGTGTCCCGCGAGATTCGCGCCCGTGGCGGCACCCGCGTATACGTCAGCTGGGAGCCTCGCGTCGGAGGCCCCGAGGAGTTCTACCTGAAGCTCGGATTCCGGACGACCGGCGAGCAGAACGGTGGCCAGACCGTCGGCGTCCTGGACCTTTGAACCAGTGCCGCGTCCGACGACGTTCACCGACTCCGTCAGGTCGTCGGCGGCGTTTCCGGAGCGGTCTTGCGCAGCAGGTAACCCAAGCCGCTCTTGACGGCGTCGACGGCGACCGCCCCGGCTACGCCCAGCACCAGCCAGCGGCCCAGCACGCTCGCGGTCACCATGTTCCACAAAGCCATGCCCGGCTGCGCGAACAGGTCGGTGAGCCAGGAGAACAGCCGGCTTACGGGGTCGTCGCCGTAGAACCCGTCAAGTCGCGCGGTCAGCGTGCCGGCGGACAACCGGGCGCCGCCGTCCCACCACGACGCGATGGTGTCGTCGGACCCGGGCCGTCCGAAGCCGAACGCGATGACCAAGGATGCGCACAGTGCCAAGGCGGCGGTGCGGAGCCTGGCTCGGTTGGTCGGGGTCATCGCCATGGCCACGAGTATGGCGCGTCCACCGTCGCCCCGATACAGGGAGTGGTCAGGCCCTAGACGAGGACCGCGCCGCCGTCGACGAGGATCGACGTGCCGGTGGCCATCGGCTGCTCCATCGCGTACAGGTAGGCCAGGGCTACCTCGGACGGCTCGCCGACCCGGCCCACGGGCAGCGTCGCGGCGATGCCGTCGTACATGGCCTGCTGCTCCTCGGTCGACATGCTCGTCCACAACGGGCTGCGGGTGACTCCAGGCGCGACCAGGTTGACCCGGATCGGGGCGAGTTCCAGGGCCAGCTCCCGGGTCAACGCCTCCATCGCGCCGCAGATGCTCGCCCCGAGTGACCAGCCCGGCCCCGGGCGCTGACCGGCGGTGCCTCCTGTCAGCACGATCGAACCGGGCTGCCGCAGGGCCCGGGTGGCGGTCACCGCGCGGATGACGGCGAGGGCGCCGAAGTAGCGGGTGCTCCAGAAGTCGTGGGCGATCTCCGGGGTCAGGTCGGCGAGCATGGTGAGCCGCAGCGGCTCGCCGGCCGTGTAGACCAGGTGGTCGATCGTCCCGGCCCGCTCGACCAGCCGGTCGATCGAGTCTGGGTCGGCGAGGTCGACGGTGCCGCCCTCGGCGCCCGCGGGCAGCTGGCCGAGTGCCCGGTCGACGCTTGCCCGGGTCCGGGACGCGACGATCGGGATGGCTCCCCGCTCGGCGACGGCCTGCGCAACCGCCAGACCCAGCCCCGAAGTGCCACCGACCAACAGGACGCGGGTGCCCTCGAATGCCATGGCTCCATCCTTGCGCGTCCACCGGCCGGGACGGGCGCGTATCGGAGCCGGTGGATCGCCGCAGCTTTCCCGCCCGGATTCGCGGGCAGAGTCGGCAGGATTTCGTCCAAAAAGAGATGAATTATGGACGAAAGGTTTGAATATCAAGCTAAATGCCGCGCCGCGCGGCGTTGCTGATCGCAACGCTTTGCCTACCCACAGACGATGGCCCGGTGAGTGAGGGCGAATCGCGACGCGGGCGGCGCCGGGTTTCGGCGTCCTCACCGCCACCGCCGACGTTCACGTTTGAGGAAGGCTTCGCCGGGGAATGTGAGAGCGCCCGTACGTCTGGCTGGGCGTGCAGCTCTGTCGTCTGCGCCAGGAGGGTTCATGAACGGTAAGGACGCCGACGCGGTCGGGCCCGCTGCGAGCCCGGCCGGGAGCGTCGCTGCCGCCGACGGCGGCCATGTCCAGGGGGACATCGTGCGGGTGCTGGCCGGGGCTGACATGGTGGCCGCGCACACCGTCTACCCCTCGCTGGGGGCGGACGGCTTCGTAGGCTTCGACATCTTCCGTATGCAGGACGGCTCCCCGGCCGAGCACTGGCGTGCGGCACAGCCCCTCGCGGTCCACAGCGCCAATGGCCACAGCCAGTTCGACGGACCGGCGGAGGTGCAGTACCCGGGTCAGGTCGCGACGACCCGCAAGGTCGTCGACTACTACGTCGACCGGGTCCTGCTCGCCCGCGACCACGACCTGCTGTGCAGGTTCGTCGTTACCGACCTCGTCCAGCACGACCCTGCCCTCGGCAACGGCATCGGCCCCATGTGGGCGGCCCTGGCCGAGGCGGACGTCCGCTACACCCAGCACACGGTGACCGTCGCCGACGGAGAGTTCGCACTGACCGCCTGCACCGGCTCCGTCAACGACACCCCGACTGCCTTCTATGACCTGTACCGCCTCGAACACGCGATGATCGCCGAGCATTGGAACGTGATCACCGTGCCGTTGCAGCCGATGCCGTATTCGGTAACCCATCCGCGGCCAGGCCCGGAGGCTCGACCTTAGATCCGACGTGGCGCTGCTGTTCGGGCACGTCTTCCGAGGCACTTTCGTGGGGCCGCGCGGGGGCTGTCTCATCGGGTATGGTCTCGCCGCATGGCTGGGGAGGGTCGATGAGAAGACGCTGGTGGGTCGGTCTGGTGGCGCTGGCCCTCGTCGCGTCAGGGTTGGCGCTCGCGTACTGGCAGCGGATCTCTCCCCCTCATGCGACCGTGACCGGTGAGCCGTACGCCATCACGTTGGACGTGAACGGCTGCCCGATGATTCCGCAGCGGCCGCGATTCGTGGACTCGCCGGGCGAGTTGGTACCGCCGGATCCGGTGGAGGTCGTGCTCTGCTCCCTGCCCACGGAGGTCTTCCCGCCGGGCGGCGCAGCACCGACCGTCCCGCTGAAGCGGGTGCTCACCGCCCGAGCGGCCGAATTCGCCGCGATCCTGAACCGTCTGCCCGACCGCAACACCGTCTGGCGCGACTGGCAACGACGCCACAGTGGACTGTGGCCCGACTCGGCATCGTCCCGCGTGACCGTGTGCCCGGCGATCGGCTACCCGTATGACTTCACCTACCTGCTGCGATACGCGGACCGGCCGCCCGTGGCCCTGGTTTCCACGTGTGACACCGGCGGTCTGACCACCGGGTCCCGCACCCGGATCGACGTGGCCAAGCCCCACGTGATCGACGAGTTCGCTCGCCTCTCACAGACCTGACCTACACCGCCCTGGCGATCATGAGTTTTCCGCGGCGGTGGAAGCGCGGTGCGCGGTACTCCACGACCGTCTGCGCGCCCAGCTCGACGACGGCGCTCGCCTCGGCATGGCCGAAGGGCTCGCCCTTGTTCGGGACGACCTGCACCGCGACCCGGTGCGGCCCGGCGGCGACGGCCACAGTGTGCGTGCCCCAGGTCCGGACCAGCTGGTCCACCCCGTCGACGCTCAGCTGCGGCGTGCTCGTCCGGTACAGCCGGGTCAGCGACGGGTGCGCCAGCGTCACCCGCAACATGCCCTGACCGATCGACACGGTCACCTCCTCGGCACCATCATCGCCGCAAGCGGCGTGCCGGCGGGCTGGTTCGCCGACGACAGGTCGTGAACGGTCAGGCGCAGGCGGCCGTGACGGCGTTCTCGGCGGTTCGCATCGCGGGCGAGTCGATCACGGCTTTGAGCTTCGCCTGCTCGCCGTCGGACCCTTCGACGGCGACGATCGCCTGCTCGACCGCCAGCTGGTACGCGGAGAGCTTCGCCTTGAGCCGCGGGTCGCCGGTGAGTTCGGCGGCGGCGGCAACGCCCGTGTGCATGGCGGTGTAGGCCGTGTTCAGGTCATTGGTCGCCTTGGCGAGATCCTCCCTGGACAGCCCGCTGCGGCCGAGGGTCGTCGCCACGGGCGCGAGCGCGTCCATGGCGCTCCTGCGAGCATTCGCCACCGCGTCGCACGCGGGGACGGTATTCGGTCGGGGCGTTCCCGTGGGCACGGCTGCGGCGGAGGACGCGCCCGCCCCGGTGGTCGCGGTGGGACCGGCGGTGGCGGTCGGGCCGGCGGGCGTGGTCTGGCCGGTGGAGGCGGCCGGTGTGCCCTCGCCGCACGCGGCCGCTCCCGCGAGCGTGAGACCGGCAAGAACAGTGCCGAGGAGACGGCGTAGGTCAGGTCGCACGGAACTTCCCTTCTGCCCGCTCGGCTGACCGGGCGGGACGTGGTCCCCGTCGGGACGGATCGGGTTCAGAAAGCGAACGCGGCGCGGGCGGCCAGGCCGAAGCCGACCACGATGATGACCGATGCGGTAGCCTCCGCCGGCACGGTGAGCCGGCCGAGCCACGCCCAGCGGTCGCGTGCCCGCAGCAGTAGCAGTCCGGCGGCGGTGAGCATGGCCGCCATGCCCAGGCCGTACACGATGATCAGGACGATGCCGAACCAGAGGCGGCCCAGCGCTGCCGCGCCGAGCAGCACGACCAACGCCGTGGGGCTGGGCACCAGGCCGCCGGCGACGCCGAGGGCGGCCAGGCTGCCCCGGCGACCGTCGTGATGATGATGATGTTCGTGCTGCGTGCCGTGGTGGTGGGCGCGCCGGTGGCGCAGACCGCTGATGAGGATGCCGACTCCCACGACGGTGATCAGGACGCCGCTGGCCACGCCGAGCCATCTGAGCACGGATTCGGCGGCCAGGCCCGCGAACGCGGTGGTGGCGAGGCCGAGGATCAGCACGCCGGCGGTGTGGGTGAGCGTGACGGTGCCGCCGACGATGACCGCGTCGCGCCGCCGCCCGCGCCGACCGGCCAGGTACAGGGCCATCACGGTCTTGCCGTGGCCGGGCAGTGCCGCGTGCGCGGCGCCCAGCAGCGCCGCGAACAGCACGGCCAGCAGCAGGACCTGCGGTGACGGATCTCCGATGGCGCCGGTGAGCCAAGCCTCACCACGCTCCAGCCAGCTTCGTTGCGGCGGGACGGGGGCGACGTCAGCGGCGGCGTCAGCTCCGGAGCGCAGGGTCAGCTGCGCCGACCGCTCGTAGGGCGGCAGGTCCGCCGGGGGCGGGACGCCGACGCCGGCCAGCACGATCTGGTTGGCGCCGACCCGGTCCGTGAGGTATCCGTTCATCACCGAGATGACCGCCGCCGCGTCCGACCCGGCCGGAGCCGACAGCCGGCAGGTGAGCCGAATGGTCTCCAGGCCCGGGGTGCCCTGCCGTTTCAACTCCTGCGACTGGAGGGTCCACTGCAGCGGGGCCTGCCCGATGCGGGCGTCCAGCTTGCCGGCGAAGGCGGCGCAGTCGGGCGTGAGCTGCTTGGCCGCCACCTCGCCGACGTCGAGCACCGCGACCACGTCGACGCGGTCGGGATGCAGCGTCACTTCGACCAGCTGGTCGACCGAGAACGGGGTCAGCGGGTGGGCGGCGATGGCCGCGCCGAGCAGGATCGTGAGGATCACGAGGCACACTCCGTGGCGGTTGTTGGCTCACGCGGTCGACGGCGGGCGGATCCGCCGTCGCGCGTTCTGGCGGATGCTGCGGCGAGGTGTGGAGGCGCGTCGGTCCCGCCGCACCCCCACACCCGGGCGGTGCACTTGCACGTACGGATGTCGCTGCCTCAGCTGATGCGGGTGACCTTCACGGCGTCGGCGATGACGTATCCGGTGCCGGCGGTCCAGCGGCTGACGCCCACCTTGTTGTCGTCGCCGGCGGCCAGCGTGAAGTTGCCGAGGGAGACCCATTTGCCGCCGTTGGCACGCTGGTTGACGTTCACCACCTGGTTGCCGCTCGGTGTGACCACGATGTACGGGGTCGCGTCGTTGTAGCCGGCGTTGGCCGAGTACCACACGGCGACCTGATAGGTGCCCGTCGCCGGGATGTTCACCTTGTACCAGGCCGGATCGCTGACGGAGAGCGGGTCGGCGAAGCGGTAGTCCGCGCCGTACCGCTGGGTCGAATAGGTCGATGTTCCCCAGGCCGTGCTCGCGGTGAACCGGCCCGCGGTCGTGTTGTCGACGATGGTGCTCCACGCCGGGGGGATCAGGTTGATGTTGCTGAGGACGAACTGGTTCGCCGCGTCGGTCTTGTAGGTGTTGAGGAAGGGGGAGTAGGTCTTGACGTCCAGGGTCTTGTTGTTCGGGTCGACCGTCATGATGCGCAGGAAGCTGTTGGGGTCGCGCTGGGAGGCGTTCTGGTAGTCGGCCTGGATCTGGTGGACGGTGTTGCCGTTCGTGCCCTGCTGGGTGATCACCCCGGCGTTGACGTAGTGGCCGGAGAACGTGAACCGGAAGTTGGCCTGCTTGCTGACCAGGTTGGTCCACAGGTTGTTGCCGTTG
Source organism: Catellatospora paridis (assembly GCF_009720365.1). Lineage (GTDB taxonomy): Bacteria > Actinomycetota > Actinomycetes > Mycobacteriales > Micromonosporaceae > Catellatospora > Catellatospora paridis. The sequence continues at coordinate 210,500 of NZ_ML769312.1, forward strand.
GTGTCCTTGGTGACGCCGTTCTGGTAGGCGTGGGTGACCAGGATGGCGTTGTGGTTGGGGTGTGCGGACACCACCGAGTTCGCCCACGTGATCTCTGCGGCGCTGGGCGCGTACTTCATCGCCACCACCAGCCAGTCCACGCCGCCCGCGTTGAACGTGTGGTAGGTGTTGTCGTTCTGGTTGGCGGGGTAGGTCCCGCCGAACGACGGCAGCCCGGTGAAGGTGGATCGCGGGTAGTGGGTGTTGTACCTCGTCGCCGCGCGGGTGGTGGTCGAGTCGAGGTCGTGGTTGCCCGGTCCGATGATGTAGGGCACGTCGTCGGTGGGCAGGCCCATCGCGCTCTTGCTGTTGTTCCACTGGGCGAGCTGGTCGGAGTTGTCGACGACGTCACCGACGTGCAGCACGTACTTGATGTTCCGGGCAGTCTGCTGGTCGTCAACCCACTGCATCTGCGCCCGGTACACCTCGGGCCAGTACTCGGAGGCGTACTGGGTGTCCGGCAGCATCACGATGGTGAAGGTCTCCGCGGCCAGTGCCTGCGCCGGTGCTGCAGGGCTCGGTAAGGCCGTCACCATGAGCACGGCGAGGGCCGTGCCGAGAACACGGGTGGTCTTGGTGATCCTCATTCATTCCTTCCTTCCTCGGTCTGTGGAGCAGGACCGCGGCACGGCGAGGCAACGGGATCCGTCCACATCGCACTGATGAAGGAAGTTTCCGGGCGAGCGGAATATCGTGCAACTAATCTCTAGTGATTGATTTAGATTCGTTATAGGGGGTCGTCGGGGGTTCACGTGCTGCTCACCTGCGATCAAGTTGCCCGGAAGGCGTCGCCGAGAGCAGCGTGAGCGTGACCCGGCGAGCGCTTCGGCGGCTGGGGTTCGGGGACGGCACTTTGGGTTGATCTGCCGAGCCGCGCGGGCTCGTACCATCAGGTCGTGCGTGGACTGTCCTTCTGGCGTGAGCAGCCTCCGGCGCCGATCCCGCGCCGCGGCCGGCGAGACTACCTGCTCGTCGGCGTCGTCCTCGCGCTGACCGCGGCGGAGGGCCTGCTCCGACCCGGGCTGCCGGCGGCTTCGCTGCTGCTCAGTGCCGGTTTCGCGGCGACTCTGCTGTGGCGGCGCGAGCGCCCGCTGCTGATGGTGGCGCTCTCCTTCGGGACCGGCGCGCTGATCCCGCTGGTCACCCAGGACACGGTGCCCGACACCTACACGATGGTCTACCTGCTGCTGCTGCCGTACGCGTTGACGCGGTGGGGTTCGGGACGCGAGATCACGGTCGCCGCCGCCGTGATGCTCGGGTGCATGGCGCTGTCGGCGCTGACCGGCACCACAGGTGCCGCGGACTCGGTGGGGGCCGTCGCGGTGGTGTCGGCGGTCGCCGCGGCCGGCCTGGCGCGGCGCTACCGCGTGCGAGCCCGAATGCGAGAGCTGGAGCAGGTGCGCCTGATGGAACGCGAGCGGCTGGCCCGGGACCTGCATGACACCGTCGCCCACCACGTGTCGGCGATCGCCGTCCGGGCCCAGGCCGGCTTGGCGGCCGCGCCGGCCAGGCCGGAGGCGGCGACGGAGGCGCTGCGGGTGATCGAGGCCGAAGCGTCCCGGGCGCTGGCGGAGATGCGCGCCATGGTGCGGGTGCTGCGGCAGGACGAACCGGCCGAGTACGCCCCGAGCCCGACCGTCGCCGACCTGCGGGGGCTGGCGCGCCCCACGGGTGCGGGCCTGCCGGTCGACGTGCACGTCGACGGTGACCTGGCGTCGCTGTCCGCGCCCCTGGTCGGCGCGCTGTTCCGGATGGCACAGGAGTCGGTGACCAACGCGCTGCGGCACGCGCGGCAGGCGACCCGAGTGCAGGTGCGGGTCAGCGTGGGCGACGACGTGGTGCGGCTGCGGGTCGACGACGACGGCACGCCGGCGAAGGACACGGGCGGGGGCTACGGGTTGACCGGGATGAGCGAGCGCGCACGGCTGCTGGACGGGGTGTTCCGGGCCGGGCCCGCCCCGGCCGGCGGCTGGAGCGTGGCGGTGGAGCTGCCGCTCTCCGGGCCGGCCCGGTGAGCACCCGGGTGCTGGTCGCCGACGACCAGGAGATCGTGCGCACCGGCCTGGCGATGATCCTCGACGCACAGCCCGGCCTCGAGGTGGTCGCCACCGCCGCCGACGGCCTGGAGGCGGTGCGGCTTGCCGAGCGGCTGCGACCCGACGTCTGCCTGCTCGACGTGCGGATGCCGGTGCTGGACGGGATCGCCGCGACCCGGCGGCTGGCCGGCCCGGGCGTCGACCGGCCGCTCGCCGTCGTCGTCATCACCACGTTCGATTTGGACGAGTACGTCTACGGCGCGCTGCGCGCGGGCGCCCGGGGGTTCCTGCTCAAGGATGCCGGGCCGGCGCTGCTCAGCCAGGCGATCCACGCCGCGGCCAAGGGCGACGCGCTGATCGCGCCCAGTGTGACGACGCGGCTGCTGCGCGCCTTCGCCCGGCAGGATCCGCAGGCGGCACCCCGGCAGCCGGTCGAGGCGCTCACCGAGCGGGAGGAGCAGGTGCTGGGCGCGCTGGCCGCCGGGCGCACCAACACCGAGATCGCCGCAGACCTGTTCATCAGCCTGAGCACGGTGAAGACCCACGTGGGCAGCCTGATGGCGAAGCTGGGTGTCCGCAACCGGGTCGAAGCCGCGATCTGGGCATACGAAACAGGCCGGGCCGGTCGTAGTACCAAAGGATGAGCCGGTGCCGCCGCTGCGAGCCTGAAGACCGATGAACGCCGCCCGGCGCCGCCGCACCATCGAACACGTGATGAATCGTTCTCGCCTCGTCCCGTACGGACTGATCGCTTTGAGCTTCGTGCCGGTCGTGGCCGGCGCCTTCCGGGTGACCGAGTTGGCCTCCGGTGCGCCGGTCGACGACGGCAACGCCAGGTTCTTCGCGCAACCGCTGCCGGTGGTGCTGCACATCATCGGCGCCACCGTGTACTGCCTGCTGGGCGCGTTTCAGTTCGATGCCGTGCTGCGCCGACGACGGCCGGGCTGGCATCGCGTCGCGGGCCGGGTGCTGATCCCGTGCGGGCTGGCCGCCGCGCTGACGGGGATCTGGATGGCGGTCTTCTACGACCTGCCTCCCGTCGACGGCCTCGGGGTGATGCTGCTGCGGCTGGTGTTCGGCGGCGCGATGGCGCTGGCCATCGTGCTGGGCTTCGCCTGTGTACGGCGGCGCGACTTCACCGCGCACCGGGCCTGGATGATGCGCGCCTACGCGATCGGGCTGGGCGCCGGCACCCAGGCCTTCACCCACCTGCCCTGGCTGGTCGCCGGGAACGTGCCCGACGAGCGGGGCCGGTTCACGGCCATGGCCGCGGGATGGCTCATCAACCTGGCGGTGGCCGAGTGGTTCATCCGCCGCTCGCGCCGGCGGCCGGCACCGGCCGGCACCGCCGCGACGGCGCTGCTGCCGGTGCGGTGAGCGACGCTCGCCGCAGACCCGCTCGTCGCGGTGCGGCCGCCAGACGGCGGCCGCACAGACGGCACGTCAGCGGCCCAGGAGCGCCTTGGCCATGCCGGAGATCAGCCGCTCGATCTCCGAGCCGAACGGGTTGTCGTGCACCATGTACGTCCACGTGGCGCTCGGACGTTCCAGACCCGCCTCGGCGGGCGTCCAGTCGGGGCTCTCGATCCTCGCCGCCATGAACGTCTCCGCCGTGCCGGTGTCGACACCGGTCAGCAGCCGGCTGAACGCGGGCACCGCCACCCGGTGGAACTCGTCCAGCGGGTCCTGCCGGCCCAGCGCGCGCAGGTGTACGCCGTCGCGCACGTCGGCCAGCATGCCGAGGTGGTCGGCCCAGCCGCGGTCCAGGTGGTACAGCGCGATCTGCCGCGCGACCTCCTCGGTCGCCGGCTCGCCGATCGCGGCCACGACCGCGGCGTACCGCTCCGCAACCGTGACCATGTCCGGGTCGCCGTCGGCCAGGTCGTCGGTGTCCTCCCACAGACCGGCCGCGACCGTGTCGGGGTCGGCCGGGAACCGCGTCCGGCCCTCGCGCAGCAGTTCCGCGGCGGCGTCGGTGGTCAGCAGCGCCTTGCGGCGCTGCGCGAGCACCTGGCGCTGCTTCTCGACCAGCACGCCGTAGCGCCAGGTGTTGCGGTGGATCTCGAAGTCGACTCCCTCGGCGACGCGCTGGGCGTGCCCCACCGCCCAGTGCACGGCCGGGCCGGTCACCCGCCCGTCCCCGGCGGTCGTCCCGCCGATCCCGTCGCCGTGCCGCACGATCAGTTCGTCCTCGCGGCTGACGAAGAACATCGAGCCGCCCGGGTCGCCCTGGCGTCCCGCCCGTCCGCGCAACTGGTCGTCGACCCGGCGGCTGTCGTGGCGGCCCGCGCCGAGGACGTACAGACCGCCGAGCTCGGCCACCGCCGCCCGGTCCTGGCCGTCGCTGCCGCCCAGCCGGATGTCGGTGCCCCGGCCGGCCATCTGCGTGGACACGGTGACCGCGCCCCGCCCGCCCGCCTCGGCGATGACCGCGGCCTCGTGCGCGTCGTTCTTGGCGTTGAGCACCGTGCACGCGATGCCGTGGGCCTGCAGGGCTGCGGCGAGCCGCTCCGACTCGGCCACGTCCAGCGTGCCGACCAGCACCGGCCGCCCCGTCTCGTGCGCCGCGGCCACCTCGGCCATCAGCGCCTCTTCCTTCTCCTCGATCGTCGCGTACACCCGGTCCGGCTCGTCGACCCGGACGTTGGCCGTGTTCGGCGGGATGACCGCGACCTCGAGCCGGTAGAACTCGCGCAGCTCGTCGCCGATGCTCGACGCGGTGCCGGTCATCCCGGCGACCGTGGGGTAGAGCGCGATGAACGCCTGCACGGTGATCGTGGCCAGGATCTCGCCCTCGTCGGTCGCGGTGAGCCCCTCCTTGGCCTCGACCGCCGCCTGCAGCCCGTCGGGCCAGCGGCGGCGGCGGGCGACCCGGCCCCGGAACTCGTCGACCAGCGCGATCCGGCCGTCCTTGACGATGTAGTCCACGTCCACGGCCAGCAGCGCCCGCGCGTGCAGGGCCTGGTTGACGGCGGTGAGCTTGGGCAGGTTCTCCTGGGCGTAGAGGTGGATGCCGCCGGAGGCGCGCTCGACCATCGCCACGCCGGTGTCGGTGAGCTGCACGTTGCGGCCGTCGTCGACGACCTCGTAGTCGCGGCCCGGCCGCATCGCCGCCACCAGCAGCGCCGCCGCCTTCGCGTCCGACGCCCCGTCGGTGAGGCTGCCGGCCACCACCAGCGGCACCCGGGCCTCGTCGATCAGGATCGAGTCCGCCTCGTCGACGATCACCGTGTGGAGGCCGGGCATGACCGCGTCCTCGGCGCGCAGCACCATCTGGTCACGCAGGAAGTCGAAACCCGCCTCGCTCACCGACACGTAGGTGACGTCGCAGCGGTACGCGGCGGCGCGCTCGTCGTGGGCGGCGCCCTCGCCGACCGCGCCGACGGTCAGCCCGAGCAGCCGGTACGCGGGACCCATCCAGCGGGCGTCCCGGTCGGCGAGGTAGTCGTTGACGGTCAGCACCTGCACCCGGGAGCCGCGCGCGACGTAGCCGAAGGCGGCGATGACCGCGGCCAGCGTCTTGCCCTCACCGGTGGCCATCTCCACGACGTTGCCCTGCAGCATCGCCATCGCTCCGAGCAGCTGCACGTCGAACGCGCGCTCGCCGAGGGCACGGCGGCCGGCCTCGCGGCCCAGCGCGCAGATTTCCGCCAGATCGTGCTCGTCGATGGGCAGCGGCTCGGCCAGCGTGACGAACGGCTGCCCGTCCTCGGCCTCGCTGACGAGGTCGCGCAGCGCCACCGCACGCTCGGTGAGTTCCGCATCGGTCAACGCGGTGAGCTCGTCCTCCAGGTCCCGGATCTTCGGCAGCATCGCCTCATAACGGTCCAGACTGACCGTCGTTCCGGGGCGCTCCATGAACGTGCGCAGCTTCTGCTTCAACCGATCACCCAAACCCATGCCGCAAAGGTACGTCCTCCGGCGCGACACGCCCGCCCCGGACGCGTCATCCGCGGCGTTTAGGCTCGACCGGCAGCCGAGAGGCCGGGAGGGATCGATGGCGCCGGGATATCTGTGGGTCGACCACACGGCCCCCGAGCACCCGGCTCATGTCGACGGCCTGGAACGCGGTATACGGCCGTACGCCGAATGTCCGATTCGCGATTTAAAAACAGCATGAGGTGTCTGTGCGTGCTTATCGACGATGTTAAGAGCATGTGTGGTGATCGGTTCACGGTGCGATAACACGTAGCGTGTTGAAGTGATCTTCCGTAAGTCACCGGACCCCTCTTCCGGTGTCGGAAGGAGTTCACATGTCATGCCCACCCCCGCGCCGCTCGCTGGCCCTGAAGGCCGGCGTCGGCATCGCCGCCACGCTGCTGATCGCGGTCCCGACGTACGCGGAGATCGCCTCGGCCGACAGCGGCGTCACCGCGGCCGACGGCGAGCTGGACCAGCCGGTGTCGCCGTTCGCCGACGGCCACCCCACCGTCGACAACCTCCGCCCCGAGTTGCGCGCCGCGATCCGGCAGGCCGCCGCAGACGCGCGCCGCGACGGCGTCGAGGTCCTGATCAACTCGGGCTGGCGCAGCCGACGTCACCAGCAGCACCTGCTTGACGAAGCCGTGGCGTCGGACGGTCCGGAGAAAGCGAGGAAACGCGTCAACACGCCTGACCGGTCCACCCACGTGACCGGCGACGCGATCGACGCCGGACCACCCGAGGCCGACCGCTGGCTGCAGCGAAACGGCGCCGCCTACGGCCTCTGCCAGGTGTACGCCAACGAGATCTGGCACTTCGAGCTGACGACCGCGCCCGGCCGCCCCTGCCCGCCCCAGCTGCCCGACGCGTCCGCGGGCTGATCCCGCCGGTCCGTCAGCGCGTCCCCGCCGGTGCGAGAATGCCGTACCACCAGGTTTCGCGCTCGTCGCCCAACATGTCGAGCTGCTCGTCGGTGGGACGGTAGCCGTCCGGCGGCTCCGCCGACGCGGCACCGCAGCGCTGCACGATCTTCCGCAGCCGGGTGACACCGGGATCGTCGCGCAAGTCCTCGACATCCAGCAGCGTGCCGTCGACGAGCAGGGCAGGGCCCAAGGCGTACCACGCCGCGACGAGCCCCGGGTCGCCGTGCCGCTCGGCCGCCTCGGCGATCGCCGTGACCACGTCGAGCAGCGCGACGCGGGCGGGCGCGACCGCGTCAGGGCCGTGCAGCAGTCCCGCGTCGACCAGCCGGCTCCACAGGGCCGTGCCCGCCTCGCAGTACAGCCATGGCGGGTCGACGTAACCGTCCTGCAGCCAGTCGTCGTAGCCGGCGAAGTCGTCGGCGTCCTCGTCGAACTCGCGCAGCGCCTGGAACTCGGTCAGCCCGTCGAAGAACTCGCGGCGCGGCGCGTAGTCCGGGTGCTGGTGGAGCGGGAGCCGGTAGGTGTGCCGTCGGCGCAGCAGGATGTCCAGCACCCGCCCCTGGGTGTGCGCGCAGTCGAACCTGGCCTGGAACGTGTACAGCGCGGTGAACCAGTTCCGCAGCCGGTCGTCGTGCTCGGCGTGGCGGGCGTCGAGCACCACGACCGATCCGGACACCAGATCCTCGATGTCGTGCATCGACATGCCGACCTCCTGATCAGATCGGGAAGCTGCCGCGACGCCAGCGCCAGTGGCGGCCTGCCTGCAGGTGGTCGACGGCTGCGCGTTGGAGCACGGTGTGGCGGGGCAGCTGGTCGAGCGGCGTGGTCAGGGACCGGAACACGAATCGCAGCACCTCCACGTCGGCGTCGAGTCCCTCCGGCTCCTCGTAGGGCTCCAGCTCGAACCTCTGCTGGAACCGGATGATGTTGGAGTCCTCGGGCAGGTAGTCCAGCAACTGCGGATCGAGCAGCCACGAGCCGCAGGTGAACGCCGTGAAGTGCTGGTCGGGAAAGTGGCGCGGGAAGAACGCGCGGGCCTCGTCGAGCGACGCCGAGACCGCCTCCGGGGTCAGCGGTCCCGACTCGGGGATGTGCAGGCCGATGGCGGTGTCGCCAGGGTGGTACTGCAGCCGGCCGAGCTCGTAGATGCTGCCGCGCGCGTGCAGCGACAGCCAGCTCTGCATGACCGGCCAGCCCTCGCGGTGCATCCGCCGGTCGATCGCGAGGCTGCGGCCCAGGTCCGCGAGAGACGCCCATGTAACGGCCTCGGCGACGCCGTGGTCGCGGTGGTATCCCATGACGACGTCGACCAGCGCCAGGTACGTGTACACATAGAGATGCCGCCACGCGGGACCCCGGTCGCGCGGCAGCTCCGGACCGGGCGGCAGCCAGCCGTGGCCCCCGAGATCGGCGCGGACCAGGGCGATCGAGCGGTCGAGCAGCCAGCGCAGCTCAGGAGTCCACAGCGGCGAGTCGGGGTCGGGCCAGCCCGCCATGATCTCGGCGGCGTCGTCCGGCCGCACCGCGAGCCGGTCGAGGATCTCGGGCGCATCGGTCTTGGCGGGCAGCGGGGCCGACGGCAGGTCGCCGGCGAGCCGGTGCACGCGTTCGACCTCCGCGACGGGCACCCCGAGCAGGGCGGCGGTGCGGTCCAGATCCACGCGGACGACCCTACCGGACAGCGCAGCGGCTTCTCCAGGCCGAACCTGGCTCGACTGATCCGCACGGGGCCGCCGCCGTGCCCTCCGTAGGACAGAATCGGCACCGGACGAATCCGGAGGTTCGCGGTGGGCATCGACTACACCTTGACGCTCGCGGGCGACCTGCCGGTCGAGCAGCTCGCCCAGCGGGCGCTGCCCGACCCGGCCGAGCGTCCGGCCGGGACGCCGCCGCTGCTGAGCGTCAACCTGGACGCCGCACGTGGCTTCGCGGTGAGCGTGCTCGCGCGCCGCAACGGCTACTTCGACGTCACGGCCGACCACGGCCAGTGGGTGTGGAAGCCGAAGCTGTACGTGTCACTGACCTTCCACATGGACAAGCAGGCCGACCCGGTCTGGGCGGTCGGCGGAATGCTCGACGTCGTGGGCCGCGTGCTGCACACCGGCCCGGAGGACGCGACGCTGGTCCTGAACGGCGACTGGCTGCTGCTACACCGCGAAGGCGGCACGCTCGTCCGTCACCGGGAGTCCTGGTGGGACAGCTACGGCGTCGGCGGCGTGTTCGCCTCGTGAGCCGACCCGGCGCACACCATCCGCACGACGACCTCGCCGCGACGTGCCCCGGTCACGGCGCGCCGGACAGGCTCCGCACCGCGGCCCGCACGTGGTCGAGGAACTCCTCGTCCGGCCCGCACGGGTCGCCGACGTTGACACCGTTGCGGGCCGACAGGCGGCGCACCTCGGCCAGCTCCTCGTGCAGCAGCGGCAGGCAGTCCGCCGCGGCCGGACCCATCGCCGCCCACGTGCACACGATCGAGGTGCGGGTCAGCAGGCGCGTCTGCCACTGCCTGGTCAGCACCGGCTGCACCGCGGCGACGTCGCCGGTGACCCGCCACAGCGCACGGGCCACGTCGACGTGCTGCCATCCGGCAGCGGTGTCCTTGCGGCGCAGCAGTCGCCGCAGCGCGGTCACGGCCGCGGGCGGCGCGGCCCCGATCTCCGCGAGCGCCTCGGCCGCGCCGCGGACCGCGCTGACGTCACCGCCCAGCAGGCCGGTAAGCCACGAGGCCGCCCGCGCCGCGTCACCGTCGATCCGCCACGCCGCGACCGCGGCGGCCGGGGCGAGCCGGTGGTCGCCGGTGGCGGCGATCCGGTGCAGCAGCGGCAGGGCGTCGGCGGCGGCGGGGCCGTACGCCCCGATCGCGGCCAGCGTCCACGGACCGGGCGCCTTGGCGAGCAGCTCGGGCAGGGCCTCGGCCCCCCGCGGGCCGACCGAGCGCAGCGCGACCGAGAGGGGGACGATCCGCTCGTCGCCGTCCGGCAGCGCGGCCAGCCGCCGCCGGACCGCCGGCACCAGATCGGCGGCGCGTTCGCCCAGCCCGGACATCAGGTATCCCACGTTGCGGGGCATCTCCTCCTGCTCCAGCGCCCAGGCCACGACCGGCAGCACGCGGGCGTCCCCGAGCCGGGCGAGGGTGGCCGGGACCGGCCCGAGCGTCGGCAGGCCGTGCCCCCAGCGCGTCACCCAGGCCGTGTGCCGGTCGTCGCGGTCCCAGGTGGCCTCCCGCGCGGCGGCGGCGAGCACGTCGGCCAGCGCGTCGGCGGCCGGGGCGGCCAGGCGGCCGAGTCCGTCCAGGACGCTCACGGCGCGGCGGCGCAGCTCCCCGTACGGGCCGGTGAGCTGCTCGCCGACGAGCCCGGCCAGTTCGGCATACGTGCCGCGCCAGCCCTGGGTGAGGTTGAGCGCCGGGTACATGGCGTCCAGGCGGCGTTCCCAGTCGTCGGCGGCCAGCAGGTTCGTCAGCAGCGCGGTGCGCTCGCCGACCCGGTCGCCGAACGAGTTCGCGACGGCACGGACCAGCCCGTCGAGGGCGGCCCGGCTGCGCTGGCGGTCGGCGGCCTCCCGCTGCTCGCGGACGGCTCCGATGAGGGTGGCGGTGCGGAAACCGGCCGGCGCGGGCGGTTCGCCGTGCTCGGCATAGCCGGCGTCGAGCAGGTCGAGAGCGGTGGCCAGGTCGAGCCGGCCGGCCGCCGCGGGCAGCGTGTTGAGCTCGGCGAACAGCGCCAGCCGGACGCGGGGGTCGGGCTCGGTGGCGAGCAGGCCGGCCACCCAGCCGGCGACGCCCGCGGCATGCCGTTCCCGGCCCAGGTCGGCGACAGCGGCGACGATCGCGGCCCGCACCGCGGGCTCGGGCTCGCCGGTGTAGCGGGTGCGCAGGAACGATGCCGTGTCGGAGCCGCGCGACCGGCAGGAGCGCAGGGCGTTCACGGCAGCGGCCCGCACCGCCGGGTCGTCGTCGGCGGCCAGCGCGCACCAGAACGGGAACTGGGCGGTGACCAGTTCGCGCGCCTGCGCGGCGAACCCGCGAAGGTGACCGTCGTGGCTGCCGCCGCCGATGCTCGCGACCAGTTCCACGACCTCGGCGCGGCCCGGCCGGTCGGAGCCGCAGATCCGCAGCAGGAACGGGATCGCCTCGACGGTGCAGCGATACACGTCGCCCTGGTGGTGCACGACGCCGTACATCGCGTCGAGGGCCTGCTCGCGTGCCGCCGGGTCGGTGTCGGCCAGCCCGCGGATCAGCTCGGGCACGTCGCCTGCCCGCCCGTAGGCGTGGGTCATCCGGCCCCAGGAGATCGTGTCCAGCCCCACGAACAGCTCTGTGTCGTCGATCATGTCGTCCTCCGCGGCGGAGCATAGGCGCGGGGACCGACACCGGCCGGATGGCAGGCGGCCTCCATGCACCAGAGGTCGCCTGCCGCATAGTCAGCGGGCACCCGGCCCGGTCACGCCCTGAGGAACTTCTCGACCACCGACACCAGCGCCAGGGGAGTCTCCTCCATCGGGTAGTGGCCTGCGTCGGCCAGCACGGTCAGCTCGGCGTTCGGATACCACTGCAGCCAGGTGGCGCGCATGACGTCGGCCGACAGCGCCGGGTCCTGCCCGCCGGCGACGACCAGGACCGGCGTGGTGTTGCCCACGACCTCGGTATGGAAGTCGGTATGCGCCCAGGCGTGCAGGTAGGCGCGGAACGCCTCGACGTTGGAGTTGCCGACCGAGTACGCCGTCATCTCATCCAGCCACGTCGCGGGCAGCCGGCCACCGGTGGTGAAGTCGATGATCGCCCGCCGGTTGCCCGCCTCGTCGGCGGCCCCGGTGAACAGCGCCCAGCCCTGCTCGTCGAACGGCACGCCGGAGGCGGGCACCGGATTGACACCGACCAGCCTGCGCACCCGGCCGGGCGCGTCCAGCATGACCCGCTGGATGACACTGCCGCCCATCGAGTGCCCGACCATGGAGAAGTCGTCCCAGCCGAGCTTGTCGGCCAGGGCGAGCACGTCGCCCGCGATCTCGGCGATGGTGTGCTCGCCGGACAGGTCGCGGGCCTGGCCGTAGCCGCGGTAGTCGGCGAAGACGTAGGTGAAGGCGCCGCCGTCGAGATAGGGCACGACCTTCGCGAAGGCCCGGCGGTCACCGAACCAGCCGTGCAGGACGATGACGCGGTGCGGGCCGGAGCCGTGCACGTCGTGCGGAAGGGCGACTGATGACATGGGATCTCCCTCGCCGATCGAATGATGACGCCCGGACTCGGGCAGGTCAGTTTAGAAGTCGGGCGACTGGCGACGGAACAACTCCCAGGCGTGGCGCGTGTGTCGTCCTGTCGACCCGCGGCACTGCCCAGGGGTGGACTTCCTGGCACATGTCGACGGTGGCGGACCGTGCGGCCTGTCGCATCGAGGCACGTTGACGCCGCCTGTGCCGCTGATTAGTTTCAGCTCATGACGGTGCGCCGCGATGTGCCTTTCTGGTCCGGTCCGCTGGTGGCGGGCGTGCTCGGCGTGCTGCTGGCCTCGGCTCAGGTGACGGGGGCACTCGCCATCGGGGCGCTGAACTTCGACCGACGGTTCGACGCGGGCAGCGACAACGATTGGCTGTTGAACTACCGCAGCACGTTGTGGTTCTGCGCGAGCGCGGTCGTCATCGCCGTGCTGCTGACCCGGGTGGTGCTCGACAGCCCGGTGTGGGCGGCGGTCGTGGCGGCGGCGCTGGGCGCGGGCGCCGTCGTGCCCTATCTCACGGCACGGGCGGGCCGGGCACAGCACCTCAACCTGGTCGACTCCGCGTCGGCCTCGATCGCCGAGGCGGCGGTCGTGGGTGTGGCGATCGGCGTGGTCACCAGCGTGATCGTCGGCAGGCTCGCCGCATCTGCCCGGGTGCCGGCATCGGGTGCCGTCGTGGGCGCGGCGGTGGTCTGGATCCTGCTGGGCGTCAGTGCGAACGCGATCGCGATCGACCCGCCGGTCCTCGGCGCGCTGGAACTCGAACTCGCGTACGGCGCGCGGGTCGACACCTCGCTGGGCTCGGCACTGCTGGTCGGACCGGTGATCGCGGCGCTGGTCTGCCTGCTCGTCCGCCGGGAGTCGACAGCGGCGCTGGTCGTCGCGGGACTGCTCACGGTGAGCAGTGTCGCGGCGGCGATCCTGGCGACCGCGATCGCCGGCCCGACCCCGTCCGGAGACCACAGTGACGTGGGACTTTCCGTGCTCGGTCCGCTGCTGCTGGGCGGTCTGCTCGCGTACGGCCTGCTCGCGGTGGTGGCCCGCTACCGGGGGCGGAGCCGGCAGTCCGCTGCGTCCGTAGCTGCCGGATCCCCTGAGTGAGCACACCGGTGCCGTGACAGTCCACCCGTGAACCGTGGAGGGGAGTCAGCGGCTCAGGGCGGGCTCCAGCGCTGGTTCGCCTGGTAGTTCGGGTTGCAGGTCCAGATCTGCAGCCGGGTGCCGTCGGCGCTGGACTGGTCCGTGGCGTCCAGGCACGTGCCGGAGGCGGGATTGACCAGGTGACGGGTGGCGCTGTCGTACACCCAGCGCTGGTTCGCCAGGCCGGAACCGCAGGACCAGAGCCGCACCGCCGCGCCGTCGTAGGTGCCGCCGTCCTGCACGTCGAGGCACTTTCCGAGCGCCCGTACGGTGCCGTCGGCTCTCATGGTCCAGGACTGGGCGGCGGTGCCGTTGCAGGTGTAGATGACGATCGGGGTGCCGTCGGCGCGGGCGGCGCCGGAGACGTCGACGCACTTGCCGCCGATGCCGGTGATCTCACCGATGTGGCTCACCGCTGGAGGTGCGGCCGGTGGGCTGGTGTTCGTGGTGGGCGAAGGGCTCGGCAGCGGCGATCGCGAGGGTGCGCCGGAAGGCTGCACCGACGTGCCCGGTGTCGTGGTCGCGGCTGGTGACGGGGGCGCGGACGGGGCCGGTCGCGCCTTCGGCGAGGCCTGCTGGGAGCCGGCCAGCGGTGCAGCGGCCGGCGGGACGCCGGTGGCGTCGGCGAACCGGGTGTCCGGCAGGTCCGGGCTGCGCCACGTCATCGCGCCGACGCCCACCCCGAGCAGCAGGATCAGCGCCGCGGCCGCCGGCAGCGCCACCCGCGGCAGAAGGCTACGGCCGGGCCTGGTGCCGCGGCCGGCCGGTATCGGCGTGACGTCGCCGGTGCTGTCTGCGGTGTGCAGCTCGACGCTCGGGGCTGGGCGCGGCGTGGGTGGTGGGGTGGGCGCGGCCCACGACGGCACGTCGGGCACGACGGCTTCGGAGTTGGGTCGGTCGGGCGTGGAGGAGTCCGGCGAACCGATCGCAGGCGGGGGTGCCGGGTTCGCGCCGGTCGCTTCACCGGTACGGGGCTGTGCGGCAGGCGGGGACTCGTGGCGGGCCGCGGCGACCGCGGTGCGCAGCAGCGCCTCGGCCTGCTCGGCGTCGATGCGCCGGTCGGGATCCTTCTGAAGCAGGCCTTCCAGCACCGGCGCCAGAGCTCCGGCCCGCACCGGGCGCGGCGGTTGCTCGGTCACCAGCGCGGCGATCGTCGCCGCGGGCGACGGCCGGTCGAAGACCAGCCTGCCTTCGACGGCGGTGAACAAGGTTGCGCCCAACGCCCACAGGTCGGCGGCGGGACCGCCGCGGTCGCCGCCGACGCGCTCGGGGGCGAGATAGGCGGGCGACCCCACGACCATGCCGGTGCGGGTCACGGAGGAGTCCGCCGACTGGTGAGTGGCCAGGTCGAAGTCGGTCAGCAGCACTCGTCCGTCGTCGGCGAGCAGCACGTTGGCGGGCTTGACGTCGCGGTGCAGGATGCCCGCGCGGTGGGCCGCGCTCAGCGCACCCAGCAGTGCGAGTCCGATGTCGGCGGCCCGCCGGGCGGAGATCGGCCCGTCGGCCGCGAGCACCTGGTGCAGTGATCTCGCGCGGACCAGTTCCATCACGATCCACGGCTCGCCCTGGTGCGGGATCACGTCGTACACCTGGATCACGTTGAGGTGGCTCAGCTGCGCGACGGCCCGGGCTTCGCGCAGGCTGCGGTCGCGGGTGGCCTTGCGCTCCTCCTCGGTCAGGTGGGCCGGTGCGAGCAGTTCCTTGATCGCCACGAACCGCTGGAGGTACTCGTCCCGGGCCCGCCAGACGCGACCCTGCCCGCCCTGGCCGATGACGTCGAGAAGCTGATATCGATAGGCCAGCAATTTCTTGGATGAGTCGTGCACCGCGGAAGGATACACGCGGTGAGAAGTGCGTCCACTGTCGCTGTAGAGGGCTGTCCGGTGTGCAGATTAACGGCGGGTAAAGAGTTTCCGCACGCTTGCTACCTGCTACAACGAGCATCATGAATAGCCTGATCGGCGTTGGCTGTTGAATATCAGTGAATCGTGATCGGGTGACGTGCGTCGCATCGGTGAGCGCCTTGTCCGGCAGAGCTGAATGCTATTCGCATTAACTGTGGGGGGCGAAGCCCGGCACGACCGCGGCCCCGGCGCGGAGGCGGCAGACACGTCCGCGACAATGCTGGCTTTGATCACCTTCAGGGAGATGACGTATGGGTCCGAACAAGACCGAGGCGATCAAGCCGTCTCGGCTCAGGGTGTCGACCAGAAGGGTCGCGGGGCTGTGGGCCACGTGTGTCGTCATCGGAGCCGGGCTCGGCTGGGCGCTGCGTGCGGTGTCGGAATGGGCGGCATCCGTCGACGGCATGCCGCTGCGTGACTGGGTCTCGGTGCTCGCCAAGGTGCCGGACCCGTACGGGACCGTGCTCTGCCTGCTGCTCGGCGTGGGCTTCGGCGCGGAGGTGGCCCGTCGCACGCTGAAGGACTCGGTCGCGGTGTCCGTGCAGCAGGATCGGGTCATCTGGCGGGCCGGCAGCAAGTCCCGGCGGATCGCCCGTGCCGAGATCTCGGCCGTCTACCTCGACGGCGTCGACGACCTCGTGTTCCTCGGCACCGACACCGGGGAGCTGGCCAGGGCGAACAACAACCTGAACGAGGACGCGGTCAAGCAGACGTTCCTGCGCCACGGCTACCCGTTCTTCGACGCCGATCCGCACCTGGAGCAGTTCATGCGCTGGGTCGAGGACCTGCCCGAGCTGTCCGCCACGGCCAACGCCCTGCTCAAGGCGCGACAGAAGGCGCTGGCGGACAACGCCGCCGACGACGCGGCCGAACTGCGCGCAGACCTGGCCAAGCTCGGCGTGATCGTCCGGCAGAACGACGATCGCCAGTTCTACCGCCTGGTCGGCAAGCGGGCCGCCGAGGAAACCGGTGCTCACCTGGACAAGGCGCCGGTGTAGCCGGGCGCATCGTGCTCGGTCGCCGACCGGGTCAGCCGCGGGATGCTTCACGCGGCTGACCCGGTCGGCGGCTGGCGCACGGCTCAGGCGGGCGACGTCCGGGCCGGCGATTCCTTGCAGCGAATCAGAAACCGCCGGCGGCGTTGCACTTGACGCCCTGGTTGAGGCAGTTGCGGACCCGGGCGGCGAGCGCGTCCTCGTCCCAGCCGTTGAAGAAGTCGGCGTGCATGGAGAACGAGTTGCCCGATGACAGCGTGATGCCGTCGGTCTTCGCGCTGAGGTCCTTGTACGAGATGACGAACGACACCGACGGGATCGGGACCGGGTGGCTGCGCGGGCAGACCCCGGTGTGCAGCGCGCCGGACATGTGCGCCTTGTGGTCGGGGCTGTCCAGGTGCTTGCCGTCCCAGCAGTCCGGGAAGGTGATCTGCCGGACGATGTGCGCGGTGGACGCGCAGACG
This sequence comes from Catellatospora paridis, assembly GCF_009720365.1. Taxonomy (GTDB): domain Bacteria; phylum Actinomycetota; class Actinomycetes; order Mycobacteriales; family Micromonosporaceae; genus Catellatospora; species Catellatospora paridis. The sequence goes on from NZ_ML769312.1 coordinate 227,138, forward strand.
GGGAAGACGCCGTCGGCGGACCGCCCCACCTCGCCGCCGATCCCGGCACACCAGAACCGGTTGCCGTTCGGGTCCGACTTCTTCTTCGCGTCGCCCTCGATCATGCGCAGCCCGTACGGGAACGGCTGGGTCTTGGCGGGGTCCTTCAGCCGCGAGCCGTAGTAGACGGTGATCTCGTCCGGGTTGATCACGCGGCCGTTCTGGTACAGCGTCGGGATCCAGTAACCGGATCTGTCCTGCTGGGGGTTGCAGCTGGTCGCGCCGGCGCGCAGCGACGCGGCGGTGGTGTGGCTGTCGGTGCTCTTGTTGCCCCAGAAGGTGTGGTTGTGCGACGCGCCGGGCAGGCCGGGGAAGACGATCGGGTCGTCGTCGCCGTGGTGGCTGACGGTGCAGGTCGCGTGGAACTCGGGGACCTGCACCGGCTTGCCGGTCACCTTGCGCGGCGTGCGGGCGAAGAACGCCGCGGTACGGGCCTTCTGCTCGTCGGGGTCGACGGCGACCCAGCCCGGCTTGGCCGGGATCGACGACGGTTTCGCCGCGGGGGAGACCGCCGACGGCACGGCCGAAGGCGTCGCCGCCGCACCCGCCAGGGTCGCCGCCGCTTCGGGTGTGGACGCCTCACCGGCGTCGGTGACGATGAACGAGACCACCGCGATCGCCAGCACGACCGGTGCCGCGATCAGGACCGGGCCGAGGCGGCCGAGCCGGGTCGCCCAGCCGCGGTCGCGGGGGGTCAGTGCCGAGTGTTCGGTACGCAAAGCTTCTCCCGCGTCGAGTGCGCCACCGGGCTCATGCCGGATGGCTGCTGAGGAATCCGATCGTCATCGCGCCCCACCAGCCGCCCTGGGACACCAGGGCCGCCAGCACCGAGCGCAGCAGCAGCAACCGGGGAACAGGCCCGGTGAACGCGGCGATCCTGCGGTGCAGCGCGGTGGCCTGGACCCCGTTGAGCGCCACGAGCAGCACCAGCAGCAGCTTGATCTGGGTGAGTGTGGCGCCCAGGTCTGGCCGCAGCAGGCCGCCGCTGGCCGCCATACCGGCCAGGCCCAGCCAGATCAGCAGGTGCACCTGGTCGGCGACGGCCAGCACCTGCCGCAGCTGGCAGCGCCGCAGCAACCACTTCAGGGCGAACCAGTCGACCGCGACCACCGCGCCGAACCCGACGACCAGGCACGCCAGGTGCACGAACAGCGCCACCCGGTGCAGCGCCGGGTTCGCCGGCACGAGGGTCGACTCCGCGAGCACCGCCAGCCACGTCACGGTGATCACGATGGCGACCAGGCCCGGCGACGGCGAGGCCGAGCCGGTCAGCCTGGCCCGCAGACCAGGCCGGTGGCGGCCGCGGACCTCCGGTGGCGGCTGCTCGCCGGTCGCCGGGTGGCTGGGCGTCAGGGCGTTCACGGAGGTCATCTTCCACTGCCGCCGCGCGGCCGGGAAGGGCGGGGAAGGGTCTGTCGAGAACACCCTGGCCGACCGTCCTTTGTGCTGCGCGGTTCTGGGGCCGCCAGCGCAAGCGGCTAACATGCTGGCGGCCGTGCGAGTTCGGCCGCGTCGCATCTCCCGGGAGTCAGCCGTGTCGTACCAGATGATCGACGGGTCCGGCACGGGCCCGCAGCCGCGCCCCGGCCTGGTGGGCCGGCTGGCCCGCAACAGGCGCAACGTGTTCGTCGTCGGGTTGGGCCTGGCCGTCGTGACGGCCGTCGCGGCGGGAGCGGTGTTCGCGGCCGGCGCACCGGAACCGTCGAACGCCGCGGGCGGCCCCGAGCCCACCGCGCCGACGGCCGCGCCGGTGGCATCGGCATCGGCGGCGTCGCCGTCATCGAGTGCCGTGGCGACGAAGGCGCCGAAGCCCGGCTGGGTGCCCGTCGACCAGGCCGCGTGGCAGGCACAGGTCGACGCGTACCAGGCCAGGAAGATCGACCCGGTCCCGGCCGGGGTCGGCAACCTGCCGGAGTTCCGGGCCGACTGCACGTACAGCCACTCGCTGCCCGACGACCCGATCGTCGCCCCGGGACTGCCTGGCGCATCGCACATGCACTCCTTCGTAGGCAACAAGGGCGTCGACGCGCAGACCAAGGCCGCGGACCTGATGAAGTTCACGGCCACCACCTGCAAGCCGGTCGAGGACCACTCGTCGTACTGGGTGCCGACGCTCTACGACAACGCGACCGACAAGCCGGTCGAGACCACGGGCTTCCGGGTCTACTACCGCTCGCTGATGAACACCTCGGCGAACCAGCTGCCGATGCCCAACGGCCTGCGCATGATCGTCGGCGACGCCAAGAAGAGCAAGCCGACCCCGCGCGGCGCGGGCGGCCAGTTCTTCTGCGCCTACTACGGCCCCGGCGACGTCGACGGCGTGGCCCGCAGCGGCAACGGCAACTGGCCGATCTGCGACGGCAAGGCGACGCTGCACTACATCATGCAGTTCCCGGACTGCTGGGACGGCAAGAACCTGGACAGCCCCGACCACAAGGCGCACGTCTCGTTCGGCCGCGGCAACGCCTGCCCGCGCAGCCATCCCGTGAAGATCCCGGCGATCACCTTCGACATCGCGTACGGATCCCAGGGCAGCGCGGCGGGTTTCTACCTCGCCTCCGACAAGGACGGCAAGAGCGCCTCCTCGATGCACGGGGACGCGTTCGTGATGTGGGACGTCGACGCCATGAACAAGCGCACCAAGAACTGCGTCCAGCAGCGCCGGACCTGCGACAACTTCGGCTACCAGAAGTGAGGCCGGTCGCGGCGAGCGGCCGGCGGGTTCAGTCGAGGCCGGTGCGGCCCTCGGCCCAGTAGGCCTTGCCCGTCACCTGCACGGGTGTACGCGGCCAACCGCGGCTGTCGCGCCGTACGGCGTGCACCGTGGCCGCGTCACCGGTGACGACGAGCGCGCAAGCCGCCGGTACGGCGGCGTCGCGTGCCGCGCGCAGCAGCTCGACGCGGTCCGGGGTCTTCGCGACCACGGCCGCCCGTTCGATGATCCCCAGCTCGGCCAGGACACCGGTCAGGCCGGCGGGATCGCGTGCTTCGAAGACATGGGACACGTCGCCGGTCACGGTGCGCAGGGCGCAGGCCAGCGCGACGCTGGTCTCGTCCCCGACGAAGACCACCGGGCCGGCGGGTACGCGCAGGTCGATGGAGCGGCGCGGCCCGAAGACCTCGCACGGCCGGCCGACCGCCGCCTGCGCGAACCACTGCGCCGCCGGGCCGTCGCCATGGGTGTACGCGATCAGTTCCGTCACGCCACGTGCGTTGTCCCAGCTGACAGGCGTGTAGGTGCGCAGACCCATCGTGCCGCGGCGCGGCCGGAACTGGAGTTTCGCCCCGGGAGTCCAGGCGGCCTTGCGGAACGCGTCGGCGGTCAGTTCCATCCGCACGAACTCCGACGACAGGCGGCTGAGGCCGGTGACTTCGGCGTTGTCGAGCATGGCCCCGCCGGCAAGGTCGGCGAGGCGTTCGGCGAGTCCGGGCATGGGTTCCTTCATTCGAGAGCGGATTAGGCTTACCTAACGGTAGTGTGGCCGTCATGCGCTGTGCGGCCAATCGATACCCCGAAACGGCCAGCCCGGCTACGGCCGGAAGGATGGCGCAATGAGCGGTCCCGCGCGCCCGCTGTCGTCGCCTGCCGCAGCGGCACCTGCGAACTCGCCGATCCTGAGCATCTTCCACGGTGAGACCGGACCGTTCGACAGGTTCGCGGCGCACGCGCACCCTGAGCCCATCCTGATGTCGAGTTCCACCGCGACCCTCACCGTCCTGTCCCGGTCGCGCGACTGGCTGGTTCCGCCGGGGTACGGGTTGTGGGTTCCGGGCGGGGTCGAGCACGCCGTCGCGGGCCTGCGCGCCGGCGAACTCGCGGTGATCATGTTCGCGCCGGACCGCTGCCCGATCACCTGGACCGAGCCCACGGGTGTCCCGGTCGGACGGCTGCTCCGGGAGCTCATCGTGCACCTGCACCAGACCGGCGCCGACCAGCCGAGCCGCCGGCACGCCGAGGCGCTGGTCTTCGACCTGCTCACCCCGCTGCCCGCCCACCACGTGCACGTCACGATGCCGACCGACCCGCGAGCGGGCGCCGTCGCCGAACGGATCCTCGCGAACCCGGCCGACCAGCGGGAACTCGCCGCGTGGGCGGACCACGTGCACGCTAGCGTGCGAACCCTGTCGCGCCTGTTCGCCGGCGAGACCGGACTCAGCTTCGCCCGCTGGCGCACCCAGGTCCGCGTCCGCGCCGCGATCCAGCTGCTGGCCGATGGGACGGCGGTGGACGCCGTCGCCCGCGCCGTCGGCTACCGCAAGACCAGCGCGTTCATCGCCGCGTTCCGCCGCGCCACCGGTCACACACCCGGCACCTACACCCACCCGTAGGCCCGATCTCCGCCCCTCACGAGCTGCGTACGGCGTCGGGACCGCGTCAGGATCACGGCCGGGGCCGTAGCGAACGCATCAAGATCGTGGCGGTACGCCCGCCCATGTAGCAGCGTGGTCGGCATGAGCACTCGTTACTCCAACTCCTACGTGTTCAGCCGGGCGATGGACGCCGAACCCCGGCCCGCCGACCCGGTCGACACCCGCGTGACGCTGATCGTCCAGCTCTTCCTGCTCGCGCTCGGCGCGCTCATCATCGCCCTGGCCGTCATCTGACGGGCTGCGCCCGCCTACGCTGGAAACGTGGGCGGGGACGGCAGGGTCGTCGGGGGCCGCGGCGGCGATCGTGATCCACCGGAGTCGCTCCGGCGGGCCAGGTCCCGGCTGTACCGCGACGGCGTGTGCACGCTCGTGGACTTCCCGGTCGACGACGTGGCCAAGCATCTGGCCGACCCGGCGACAGTGATCTGGCTGGACCTCTACCAGCCGAGCCCCGAGGACATGACCATGCTCGAAGCCGACGTCGGCCTGCACGAGCTGGCCATCGGGGAGTGCCTGGACAAGGGCCAGCGCCCGAGCCTCAACCGCTACCCCGAGCACCTGTCCCTCGACGCGTACGGGGCCGCCCTCGACCCCGAGAGCTCGGCACTGATGCTGTTCGAGATCGCCGTCTTCTGCAACGACCGGGTGCTGATCACGGTCCGCAAGGACTGCGGCCTCGACCTGGAGCCGGTCGTCGCCGGCTGGGACGCCTCACCCGAGCAGACCCGCCACGGCGTCGCCTACCTGCTCTACGGGCTGCTCGACCACATCGTCAACGGCCAGTTCCAGGCGGTCCGGCAACTCGACGAGGCCGTCGACGACCTGGAGGAGCAGCTGTTCGACGCCCGCAGGTCCAACGCCCAGCCCGTGCAGCAGCGGTTGTTTCAGCTGCGCCGCGACCTGATCGCGTTGCGGCGGGTGGTGAAGCCGATGGAGGAGGTCGTCGAGTCGCTGCTGAACCAGGACGTGCTCGCCGTCGGCGGCACCATGGCGCCGTACTACCAGAAGCTCCACGACCATGCGATGCGCGCGGCCGACTGGACCGACGCCCTGCACGACCTCGCTGCCACGACCGTGCAGACGAATCTGATCACCCAGGCGAACCGGCTTAATACGATCATGAAGAAGGTGACGAGCTGGGCGGCCATCATCGCCGTGCCGACGGCGATCACCGGCTTCTACGGGCAGAACCTGCCCTATCCCGGCTACGGCAGCGCCTCGGGCATGTTCGTGTCGACAGGCCTCATCGCGGTGCTGTCCGTGCTGCTCTACACCGTGTTCAAACGCAACGACTGGCTCTGAGGCGCGTCACTGCGCGCCGTGGCCCTGGCGGGGCAGCACCGACAGGACGCGCACGATGTGGTCGCGGAACTCGCCCATGAAGTCCGCCAGGAAAGTCCGCACGGCGTCGTCGACGACCTCGCCGTTGCCCGGGAACAGCGTCTTGTTGAACTGGATGTACGCCTCGGGGGCGGTCATCTGCCGGGCGTTGCAGAAGCTGAGCACACCCCGCAGCGCCTGCTGGGCCAGCGCGGTGCCGATCTGGCCGATGGAGGCCCCGATGACCGCCGCGGGGATGTGGTCGAACGCGTTCTTGCCCCACGGCCGCGACGCCCAGTCGATGGCGTTCTTCAACGCGCCCGGGATCGACCGGTTGTACTCGGGCGTGACGAACAGGATCGCCTGTGAGCGGTGGATGGCGTCCTTGAGCGCGACCGCCTCGGGCGGGTAGTTCGCGTCGTGGTCCGGACTGTACAGCGGCAGGTTGCCGATCGGGATCTCGGTGAACTCCAGCTCCTCGGGCGCGAGCCGGATCAGTACCTGGGACAGCTCCCGGTTGACCGACGTCGACGACAAGCTCCCGATGAAGTATCCGACCTTGTAGGTGGTCATGGCGCAGCCTCCTGGCGAACGATTCCCCTGCTTGCATACCTCCCTGCGGTCCCCGCTGTACGCGGTTCCGCGCAGTCGGCTTGGGCTGCCGGCCGGGGACGCGTCGGCCACTGAGGTGGGATTGACACTATAAGACATGGTAAGAGCGATTCATCGGTATCGTCAGGAACGAGAAATCGCATGGGACTTGGGAGGAAGCGATGGGCACGACGCCTGGTGTCGCCGACATCGACATGAAGCTCGAAGTCGTGGTGATCCCGGTCTCGGACGTCGCCCGGGCCGAGGAGTTCTACGGCCGCCTGGGCTGGCGCTCGGATCAGACCCCACCCGGCTCGGGCGTCGTCCAGCTGACGCCGCACGGCTCGGAGTGCTCGGTCCACTTCGGCACGAACCTCACCACGGCCGCGCCCGGCTCGGCCAGGTCGTTCCTGATCGTCTCCGACATCGAGCAGGCCCACGACGCGCTCGCCGCTGCCGGTGTCCAGGTCAGCGACGTCTTCCACCTCGGCTCGGACGGTCCGATCAAGGGCCCGGACCCCGATCGTGGCACGTACCGGTCGCGGGCCGAGTTCGCCGACCCCGACGGCAACACCTGGGTGCTGCAGGAGATCACCAACCGGCTGCCCGGCCGCGTCGACCCCGGCGCGACGGCGTTCACCTCCACGACCGACCTGGCGACCGCGATGCGCCGGGCTTCCCAGGCCCACGGCGAGCACGAGAAGCGCATCGGCGGGGCCGACCCCGACTGGCCCGACTGGTATGCCGCGTACATGGTGGCCGAGGCGTCCGGCGCGCCGCTGCCGCAGTGAACCCGGCCGAGGCCGAAGCGGCATCACGGGGCTGAGGCGTCAACTGTGGAAGGCGAGACCGCGCCGCGTGGGGTGGATCGCGGATACGCAGGGCACTTCCGGCAGCCCCGGCGCGGCTGGTACACATGCGGACATGATTGATCCATACCAGACGCTGGGGGCCGGCTACGCCGAGCGTCGGCGCCCGGATCCACGCCTGGCCGCCATCATCGATGGGGCGCTGGGCGAGGCCCGCACCGTGGTCAACGTCGGCGCGGGGGCGGGCTCCTACGAGCCGGCCGACCGGAGCGTGCTCGCCGTGGAGCCGTCCCCGGTGATGATCGCGCAACGGCCGCCGGGCAGCGCCCCCGTGGTACGAGCCGTCGCGGAACGGCTTCCCTTCGCCGACCAGAGCTTCGACGTCGGGCTGGCCGTGCTCACCGTGCACCACTGGACCGATCCCGCCCGCGGGCTCGCCGAGTTGCGCCGCGTCTCGCGCCGCCAGGTGGTGCTGACCTGGGATCACGCGGTGATGTCCCGGTTCTGGCTGGTCGCCGACTATCTGCCGGAGATCGCCGAGGCCGAGCGGGGGCTGCCCGCCTGCGACTTCATCGCCCGGCACCTGGCCCCGGCGCAGGTGATGGAGGTGCCGGTGCCGCACGACTGCAGCGACGGCTTTCTGGCCGCCTACTGGGACCGGCCGCACGCCTACCTCGACCCGGTCGTGCGGGCCTCGGTCTCCTCGCTGGCCAGGCTCGACCCGGCCCGGGTCGAGCAGGCGATGCAGCGGCTGCGGGGCGACCTGGCCGGCGGGGACTGGCAGGCGCGCCACGGCCGGCCGGGCGCCGGCGGCACGGCCGACGTCGGCTACCGGCTGCTGACATCGCCTCAGTAGCCGGTCACCCGGGCCGGGGAGACTGGCGGCGCGCTTAGAATCAGCCATGGGGATCCGATGACTGCAATAGCGGGTGACCAGGGCAAACGCGGGAGGCTGCCGCGGAGCGTCACCGTAGGTCTGCAGATCCTGGGCGTGGCGGCCGCCTACTACGTCGCCGCCAGGATCGGCCTGCTGCAGGAACTGGTCCGCGGACAGGTCACGCCGCTGTGGCCGCCGACCGGCGTCGCGCTGGTCTGCCTGCTCCTGTGGGGCGCCCGGGTGTGGCCGGGCATCGCGCTGGGAGCATTCCTGATCAACGCGCCGATCGGCCCGTCGGCGGTCGCCATCGTCGCGATCACGACGGGCAACACGCTGGCCCCGCTCTGCGCCTACGGGATGCTGCGCCGGGTGGGGTTCCGGGTCGAACTGGACCGGCTGCGCGACGGGCTGGCGCTGGTGTTGCTCGGCGCCCTGGCGGGGATGCTGGTCAGCGCGACGATCGGCAGTGCGGCACTGCGTGCGGCCGGCGCGATCGAGGCGGGCGACTTCTGGACGGTGTGGTCGGTGTGGTGGACCGGGGACGCGATGGGCGTCCTGGTCATCGCGCCGCTGTTGCTCGTCCTGCGCACGGCTCGACGGCCACGCGACGTCCCGGTGCGGCGGTACGTCGAGGCAGCGGCACTGCTGATCAGCGCACTGGCCGTGACGGTGACGGTCACCCGTGTACCGATAAACCTCCTGTTCCTGGTGTTCCCGTTCGTGATCTGGGCCGCGGTGCGCTTCCAGCTGGGCGGGGCCGCGTGCTGCGTGCTGGGCGTGACGGGCCTGGCGATTCACGCAGCCGCGGTCGGGGCAGGACCGTTCGCCGGTCAGGACCTGCTCGTCAAAATGATCACTTTGCAGGCGTTCAACGGCTCGGCGGCGTTGACCGGGCTGCTGCTCGCAGCGCTCACCACGGAGCGGAATCTGGCCTTCCGGCTCCTTGAGCGCGCGACGCGGCAGCTGTCCGATGTGGCGACCGAACTCGATTGACCCGCCAGCGTGTGCCGGATCAGCGGGCGGCCTTGCCCCCGAGGCCGGCACCGGGTCCGGGCGGGACGGCCGAGTCCGCGCCTGGTGCGCGCCGACCTTGGTCGAGCAGGATCTTCCACGGCTGCGCGACGTTCGGCGCGCCACTCGTCGACGGTCCGAACAGGTAGCCCTGCGCCAGCTCGCAATCAAGATCCTTCAGAATGTCGAGCTGCTCGGGACTCTCGACCCCTTCGGCGATGGTGACCAGGCCGAGTGCCCGGCCCAACCTGACGACCGCGGTGACGATCTCGCGGTCGGTGGGATCGGGCACCAGCCCCGACACGAAGGACCGGTCGATCTTGATGAAGCTCACCGGCAGACGCTTGAGGTACAGCAATGACGAATAGCCCGTGCCGAAGTCGTCGATCCCGAGCCTGACCCCCATGTCGCGAATGCGCTCCAGCATGCGCAGCGCGCCGACGTCGGCCTCCATCAGGGCGCTCTCCGTCAGCTCCAGCGACAGGCACTGGGGCGGGATGCCTGACTGCGCCAGGGCCTGTGCCACGGTGTCGGCCAGGTCCGGCCGGGCCACCTGCCGAGCCGACACGTTGACGGTGATGCCGAGCCGTCCGCAGCCCAGGTCGGCGCCCCGCCAGTCGGCGAGCAGGCGGCAGGCCTCCTGCAGCACCCAGGCGCCGATGGGCGCGATCAGACCGCTGTCCTCGGCGATCTCGATGAACGCGCCGGGCATCAGCAGGCCCAGCTGCGGGTGGTTCAGGCGCACCAGCGCCTCCACGGCCACGACCTGATGGGTCGTCACATCGACGATCGGCTCGAACTGGAGCACGAAATGACCGTCGCGCAGCCCCTGGCGAAGCGCCTGTTCGATGCGTGCGCGGTCGATGACGTACTGGCCGAGCGACTCGTCGTAGAGCCGGCACCCGCTTCTTCCGCCTGCTTTGGCCTGGCACAAGGCGATGTTGGCGTTCCGGACCAGACGGTCCGCGTCGAGGTCGTCGGACGGGCCGAAGGCGATCCCGGTGCTGATGGAGATCACCGACTCGCGCTGCCCGCCGACGATGATCGGCGCGGACACGGCGTCCGCCACCCGCCTGGCCAGGTCGAGCAGATGAGACTGGTCGGGCACCTCCCGACAGAGGATGACGAACTCGTCACTGCCGACCCGGGCCACCGTGTCCGACGGTCCTACGCTGGCCCGCAGGCGGCGGGCGACCTCGCGAAGCACCTCGTCACCGGCGGTCTGGCCCAGACTGTCGTTGACCATCGTGAAGCCGTCGAGGTCGGCGTACAGCAACCCGGTCAGGCTGCCCGGAGGGTGTTCACGGCCCAGTTCCCGCTCCAGCCGGGCCAGCAGCGAAGCCCGATTCGGCAGGCCGGTGAGCGGGTCGTGAAGTGCCTGCCGGGCGAGTCGCTCCTCCGCCGTCCGGCGCGCGGTGATGTCGTGGACCTGGGTCAGGTAATAGAGCAGCTCGCCGTTGTCCCGGTGCACCGCGGAAGCGGACATTCGTGCCCATACAACCCGGTCATCCGGCCCCAGTAGGCGGACCTCGTCATGGCCGGCGTGACTCTGGCCCGCGCGCATGTCGGTGATCGTCTGGAGGATCGCCTGGGCGTCGCCGGGGTGGGCGACGTCCGTGACGCCCAGGTTCAGCAGCTGCGCCTCCGGCCGGCCGAGCGTCTCTTCCAGCGCCCGGTTCACCTGAAGGAACCGGCCCTCCCGGCTGACCAGGCACATGCCGATCGGTGCGTTGTCGAAGGCGAGCCGGAACCGCTCCCGCGCCTCGTGCAGTTCGGCCTCTGCGATCAGGCGGTCGGTGATGTCCTGGCCGGTGGCGATGACGTAGGTGTTTCCGGTCGGCCGGTCGATCACGGTGGCATTCGACCAGGCGATGTGGTGGTGCCTGCCGGCACGGTCGAGCCACGTGCAGACGAAGTTTCCGGGCGGCGCGGATTCCGGTGCGGACACCATGGGTTCGCCGAATGCCGGAGCTGCCCGGCCTTTCTCAGCCGGGAGCAGGAACAGTTCCGAGATCCGCCGTCCCTCGACCTCGGCGCGGCTGTAGCCGGTCGTCGATTCGCAGGCCCGATTGAACTGGACGACGCGTCCATCCTGGTCGAGGATGACGACGAGGATGTGGCTGCCGGCGATCTCCAGGACCGAATCCACCAGATCGCGCTCAGCGGTGATCATGTCGCGGACGCGTCGCTGCTCCCGCGCCCTTGCCTGCACCTGTTGCGTGACGGCGTTGAGTGATGCTGCGAGTTCGCTGAGTTCGCTGCCGGACGTGATCTCGACGGCGGCCGGTCGGCCGGGCGGCTCGCCGGTGTGCTCCTGCGTGCTCGTCCGTGCAGGCCCCGGGTGAGCCGGTGCCGTCGGCGTCGCGGCTGTCCCGGTCAGTCGTTGGAGCGCCTTCACGATCGATCGATGCACGCTCATGTCCGGGCGCACCTCTGGCAATAGCGCGTAGTCAGGTCTGAGCAGTCTTCGACCAGCGTAGTCCGGCTAAGCCCTGCAAAGCACCATACACCCGATCTGTCGGGCGTATGCCGCCTCAAGATCGGTTTTGGTGGTCTGCGCCGCGCCCGGCGGATCAGCCGGCATGGTGAGCGGCCAGCCGCACCCCGCGGACGTACACGGCGAGCAGGCGGTGGATCGCGGCCGGCTCGGCGACCGGGTTCCCCGCGACGGCCAGGATGTCCGCGTCGTAGCCGGCCGCGATCCGCCCTTTGCGGTGGCCCAGCCCGATCACCTCGGCCGCGCGGGCCGTCACCGCGTGCAGCGCCTCCGCGCCGCTCATGCCCAGCGGGGCGAGCTCCGGCACCGCGTGGCGCAGCACGAAGTGCGGCTTCACGGGTGCGATGCCCGCGTCGGTGCCGATCACGATCCGCGCTCCCGCGGCACGCATCCGAGCCGCGTTGGCGATGAACTGCGGCATCCGGGTGGCGATGCTCGGCGGCACCGCGTGCCCGTCCACCGGCCGGGTGCCGAAGGTCAGGCTAAGCGCGATGCCGCGGGACACGATCGTGTCGAGCAGCCCGTCGGGGATCTCGTCGACGGAGTCCGCGGTCATGAAGGTGGCGTGTTCGAGGCTGTCGACGCCGGCCTCGGCGGCCGCGACTATCGCCGACGTGCCGTGGGCGTGCGCGGTGACCCGCAGTCCGAACCCGTGCGCCTGCTCGACCACCACCCGCAACTCGTCCACCGAGTACTGCGCCTGCTCCGGGCGGCTGCCCGCGGTCATGTGACCGCCGCTGGCCATGACCTTGATGACGTCGACCCCACGGTCGGCGCGCGCCCGCACCGCGGCGCGCAGGTCCGCGGCTCCGGTAGCGGTCTCGCCGAGGAAGTGGCAGTGCCCGCCGGGTGTCGTGATCGGCACCCCAGCCGCGACGACGTCCGGCAGCGTGTGATCGCCGCCGCGGGCTGCCGCGCGCACCCGCAGCGCCAGGTAGCCGCGGTCGCCGAGGTCGCGCACGGTGGTGACGCCGCCTGCCGCGGCGGCGCGGGCGGCTGTGCACATCGCTGCGTAGGCCGCCGCGTCGTCGCGCTCGCCGAGCCGGGTGACCGGCCTGGCGGAGGCGTCGAATGCCAGGTGCACGTGTGAGTCGACGAGCCCGGGCAGCAGCGTGGCCCCGGGCAGGTCGACGACATCCGCGCCGTCGGGCACGCCCGCCGGACCCTGCGCCACCGACACGATCCGGCCGCCGTCGACGACCACTGACGGATCGTCGAGCAGGGGACCGCCCCCGCCGTCGAACAGGCACCGGGCACGCAGCACGAGCAGGCGCGGGCGGGCGAACGTCTGTGTGGTCATCCCATCAGGATGGAGCGTTACGTCAGACCGCGCCACAACAGACCGGCGGCCTGCCACGCCCGAGTGACCAAGTTCGGGCACGGGAAGCGCCGCCCTTTGCGACGATGGGTCTGGCCGGTGTACCGGCAGGGACAGGTAGCGGACCAGCCCAGCGGCCATCGCTGCACCGCGCGAGGAGGTCAACCGAATGGACGTCGCAGACAACCGGAGCACCTCCGTGCTCACCATGCTCAACGAGCGGCAGCTGTCGACCAACAACCTGCCCGACGCGACCAGCCGCTTCGTGGTCGTCATGCACTGCGTGCCAGGCCAGCCGATGCTGATCTACGTCGACGACGACGAGCTGGAGCGCCGCCGCGACCGCCGCGCCCCGCGGCAGTGACAGCTGCCCGACGCGGTGCCACGACTGCTTCGACCCTGGCCCTGGTCATAGCGGTTCGTAGTCGAACCAGTCGAACCCGACCTCGCCGCAGGCGGCGTACATGCCGATGACCCGGCCGGTGAAACCGCCGGCCACCTCGGTCGACAGGTAACGGCCGTCGAGTTCGGCGAGCACGTCGAACGTGCCGTCGGCGTCCTCGATCCCGAGGTGCAGCGTGTCGGGCTCCAGGCGGGGATGCCACTGCTGCGGTGAGCAGGCGATGACGTCGATCCGCAGCCGGACCGGACCGTCCGGCACGGCCCGGGTGGCGACCGTCGACCGCAGCGACGCCGTACGTGCCAGGACCCGCACCTGGCCGTCCCCGGCCTCGATCTCGTAGTGGTGTGCCTCGTCGACCCGCATCGCGAGCCCGCCGCGTCCGCCGGTGGCGTCGACCAGCGTCCGCGCCCGGCATGACTGGTGCTGCTGGCGGCGGCCCACGAACGTCACGTCGGGCTCGTCGAGGCCGGCGCCGCGCGCTCGCAGGGTGAGCCAGCCGGGGCGCTCGGCCGACCGGAGTTCGTCCGGCCGGGACCGTACCCAGATCCACCGGGGGTGCAGGCGGTCGCCGTCGAAGTCGTCCCGGACGGGCGGGGCGGCCACCGGATGCGCCGGCCATGGTGGGGCTGCCATGACCGGGGCGAGCTCGCCGACGACGGGCCAGCCGTCGACCCAGCTCACCGGTGCCAGGAAGGTCTCCCGTCCGAGCACGTGCCAGCCGGGGGTGCCGCCCTGCGGCCGGACCGCCAGCAGCACCATCCACCACGATCCGTCGGGCGCCTGCACCAGGTCGGCGTGCCCGGTGTTCTGGATCGGACGGTTGGTGCCGCGGTGGGTCAGGATCGGGTTGCCCGGGCACGGCTCGAACGGCCCGTCGGGGGCCGGTCCGCGGGCGATGGACACCGCGTGCCCGCGTTCGGTCCCGCCCTCGGCGATCATCAGATACCAGAACGGGCCGATCCGGTACAGGTGCGGGGCCTCGGGGGCCTGCGCACCGGGCTTGCCGGACCACAGCCCGCGCGGCTCGCCGATGGTCTGGCCGGTTTCGGGATCGATGCGCACCTGCTGGATCCCGGCGACCGTGCACCAGCAGCGGCCCTGCTCGTCCCAGGCGAGATCCGGATCGATGCCGCCGACGCCGGGCAGCCGGACCGGATCGGACCACGGCCCCGCCGGGTCCGTGGCGGTGAAGAGCATGTTGCCGCCGCCGGGGGCGACGTTGGTGGTGATCAGCCAGAAACGGCCGTCGTGGTGGCGCAGCGTGGGCGCGTACACGCCGGCCGACGACGGCATGCCGGGCGGCAGGGTCAGCTGACTCGGCCGCTCCAGGGCATTGCCGATCTGCTCCCAGTGCACCAGGTCCCGGCTGTGGAAGATCGGCATCCCGGGGAAGTACTCGAAACTGGAGCAGGCCAGGTAATAGTCCTCGCCCACCCGGCACACGCTCGGATCCGGGTGGAACCCGGCGATCACCGGATTGGCGAACGCGCCGCCGGCCCGGCCGTCCGGTTCGGAGCCTGCGACCATCGGCCACATGAGATCGGACACGCCGCGATGATAATCCGCCCGCACCCCGCCGGCCCGCGGGGTGGTGCGCGGAGGCCCTACAGTTCACTCGTCTTCATGGGGAGAGACTTTCGTAGATGAGTGGCCGTGGTAGTCGATGGGTCCGCCGGCCGAACGGCCTCTGGGTACGTCAGCGATCCGGGACGCTGATTCACCGGAGTGCGCCGGCACCGCCCGATCCACCTGCCGGCAGGCGGTTCGTGGCGGCGGCCGTCATGTTGTTCACGTCGGCCGTGCTGGCGCTCGGGAGCGTATGGCTGTACCAGGCGTCTTTCGTGCCGGAGTTGCCCGACCCGCCGCCGCTCGAGCAGAACCTGGTCAGGGTGCGCGTCGGTGGGGCAGCGCACCTCAAGTCCTGCGAACTCTCCCTGGTGTACAACCTGTCCTATGCCGTTGCCCCAGGCACGCCGCGCACCCAGGACAACCCTCCCGAGCAGGCCCTCATCGCCGCGTTCGCGAAGGACCGGACATCCGTGCCGCCCACTCACGTCACCCTCACCTTCGAGGGTGCCGCAGTGTGGCCCGAAGCTTCCGGATACCCGCACATCACCGGCACGATGAACCCCGACCGCACGGACCGGGAGTCGGCGCTCCCCGCGGACTTCGTGCAATGGTCGGCCGTCCGGAAGGACGGTTCCGTGGGACTCGTGCTGGTGGTGCCCCGGGTGGGTGACCGGTACTCCGCCCAGCTGGGGAGTGCCGCGACTGTCACGGTGTCCCATGACGACAAGGAGCTGCGAGTCCTGTTGTTCAGCGACCTCGGCCGGGATGCGGTGGTCGTCGACGGGCCCCGGACGACCGTCGTGCTGCCCATCCTGTCTCCCACCATCGACTATGAGACCTGCGCCGAGGAGATGGTGACGGTCAAATTGAAGGGGCGGCCGGCGTCGCCGGCGTGGCGGCTCGACGCGATCTCCACGGGCGGAGACGACCAGCGGCTGGAGTGGGACCTCACCGACGCCCACTCGTTCGGCTACAGCCCCGAGCCGCCGGTGGCGAGCTTCGTCGACCGGCGGGCCGAACTGCAGGGGCAGCGCAACCTGTACGTGTCCGGCGTTCTGGTCGGTCTGGCCAGCTCGCTCACCTTCTTCGCGATCGACAGACTGCACCTTCCGATCAGGTCCCGGTCGCGCCGGCGAAGTCGGGGTCGAGACAGCCGCTGAGCGCGTGCCGACGGTGCCGGCACGGCACATTATTCTAGCGCTAGAATAGGCACGTGGAGCCGACGCTGACCGATGCCGAGCTGACCGTCCTCGGGCTGCTCCTGGAGCAGCCGCGCCACGGATACGAGCTGGAACGGGTCATCGAGGAACGGGGCGTGCGCGCCTGGACGGCGCTGGGCTTCTCGTCCATCTACTACCTCCTCGACAAGCTCGCGGCCCG
Source organism: Catellatospora paridis (assembly GCF_009720365.1). Taxonomy (GTDB): domain Bacteria; phylum Actinomycetota; class Actinomycetes; order Mycobacteriales; family Micromonosporaceae; genus Catellatospora; species Catellatospora paridis. Next base: position 243,323 of record NZ_ML769312.1, read on the forward strand.
GAGCCTGATCGAGACGACCGTGACGCCGGCAACCGAGAAGCGGTCGGCGAAGTCGCGTGCCACCTACCAGGCGACGGCAGCGGGCCGTGACCTGTGCGCTGCCGCCAGCAGGGATGCGCTGGCGGCGCTGACGCCGGTGCGCTCTCGGGTCCTGGTCGGGATGGCGAACAGCCCCGGACTGCCGGAGGAGGACGTGGTCGCCGGACTGACCCGGCGCCTGGCGGCGCTGCGGAGCCAGCTGGTGGAGGTTCGTGCGGCCAGGGCGCGGCAGGAGCCGCTGCCCGCCGCCGCTTCGGCGATCTTCGACTACAGCGAAGCCATGCTCCAGGCCGACGCCGGCTGGACCGAAGCCACGCTGGGAACACTGACCAAGGAGAACGCGGTGGACAAGTACGACATCAAGAAGGCACGTCGCGAGCTGTACGCGCCGCGGGCGTTGGACTTCGTCGTGGTCGACGTTCCCGAGCTGCGATACCTCGCGGTCGACGGCCACGGTGATCCGAACACGGCGGAGGCGTACGCCGCGGCCGTCGAGGCCCTCTTCACGACGGCATACACCCTGAAGTTCGCCAGCAAGAAGGCCCTCGACCGGGATTTCGTGGTCGGGCCGCTGGAAGGGCTGTGGCGCGCCGACGATCCCCAGGCGTTCGTGACACGCGACAAGCAGGCCTGGGCGTGGACGATGATGATCAGCCAACCGGACTGGATCACCGAGGACATGGTCCGCGCGGCCGTCGCCGAAGCCGCCAAGAAGAAGGACAACCCGGCGCTGGCCGACGTCCGGCTGATCAGCCTCATCGAAGGCAGGTGCGTGCAGATCCTGCACGTCGGCTCCTACGACGACGAAGCGCCGACCCTGGACCGCCTGCACCACCGTTACCTGCCCGACAACGGGCTGACCTTCAACGGCGACCATCACGAGATCTACCTCAGCGACGCACGGCGCACGGAGCCGGCAAAGCTCAAGACGATCCTCAGGCAGCCCGTCAAACCCGTCTGACGGCGCGGGTGCTACTTGTTGATCTTTTCGACCAGCGAGATCAGCTCATCGGCTGCCGGGCCCGAGGACGCGGGATTCTGGCCGGTGATGAGCCGGCCGTCGGTCACCACGTACGGCTGCCAGTCGTCGGCCTTGCTGAAGTGGGCTCCCTTGGCGACGAGTTCGTCCTCGACCAGGAACGGCACGACCTTCGTCAGGCCCACGGCTTCCTCCTCGGTGTCGGTGAAGCCGGTGACCTTCCGACCGGCCACCAGGGGAGTGCCCTCGGGTGTCTTGACGTGGCGCAGCGCGCCCGGGGCGTGGCAGACCAGCGCGATGGCCTTGCCCGACCGCACGACCTGTTCGATCAGTGCGACCGAGGTGGGATCCTCGGCCAGGTCCCACATCGGGCCGTGACCGCCCGGGTAGAAGACGGTGTCGAAGTCGTCGGCGGACACCGAGTCCAGGCGCAGCGTGGTGTCGAGCTGGGCTTCCGCGTCCGCGTCGGCCTCGAACCGACGGGTCAGGTCGGTCCGGAACTCCGGTTCGTTGCTCTTGGGATCCAGCGGTGGCCGTCCGCCGCGTGGTGACGCCAAGGTGACGTCCCAGCCGGCATCGCGGAAACGGTAATAAGGCGCGGCGAGTTCCTCGAGCCAGAAACCCGTCCTGCGACCGGTGTCCCCAAGCTGATCATGCGAGGTGATCACCATCAGGACCTTCATCCAACCCACCTCCTTTACGAGGTGTAATCGTATGACGCCGGCGGGTGATGCGCGGTAGGTCCCGCCTCAGTCGTCGCCGAACGCTTCGCGCGGATCGAGTGCCTGGCCCTGCGCGTACTGCTCGCCGAATGCGACCGGGCCCAGCGCCTCGATCGCAGCCGTCCGCGCGGCGGCCAGGTCAGCCGCGTCATCGGGGTCAGGCACCTGCCCGAGCGCGGCGAACGCCGCATCCGCGACGCCGACCATGCGCGCCGCCCTCGCCTGATCACCCTCGGCCGAGGCGAGCGCGACGCCGGCCACGCAGACGTACGGCACGAAATCGGCCCAGCCCTGCTGGAACACGCGCTCACGACCTGCCTTGAACAGGCTTCGCGCCTTATCGAGATTGCCGAGCCCCAGTTCGCAGAACGCGAGGTTGTGATACTCCGAGTTGACGGTCTCGGGCCGGTCCAGCGCCTCGTTGAGCGCGATGCTCTCCCGGTACAGCTCCCTGGCCCTGGCCAGGTCACCCGACATCCGCGCCACGGCAGCCAGCACATGCCTGGGCCGCTCCTCCAGGGCGCGGTCGCCGGAGCGCAGCGCGACCGCGAGCGCCTCCTGGGCCCGGACCTCTCCGTCCGCCAGATCGCCGCCGCGGATGGCCACCCGGGCCAGGGCATACCTGGCCTCCACCTCACCGGCCAGATCCCCGACCGCCTGCGCCCGGTCGATCTCGGCCCGACTCATCCGCACCACGGCATCGGTCTCACCGCGCCGGAAGGCCGCGCGCACCTCGTCGCTGAAGCTCATTCCGTTAGCCGTCCGCCATGTGTCACGGTGTCGATCCTATGGTGCCTGACGTGCCCAAACGGGGGTGTTATGGGGTCGGTGCAGGGCGCCCGCCCGCCGGTGGCGTTGCGACCTGGCAGGAGTGCCTTCACCTGAGGGTCAGCTCGGTCGGGTGGCCGACGGGTCGCTGACCCTGCCGATGAACAGCGGGATGCTGTCCTTGCCGCCGACGATGGCGAACGCGAAGGGCCGGTCGGCGATGAACCTCGCCTGCGTGGGCGGAGGGCCGCTGAGCGCCATGGCGATGCCCGTGACGGCGGCGGCCTCGGATCCCCACTCGTCCACGGTGATGTTCGCCTTGTGCACCGCGTCCGAGATGAACAGCCCGGCTGCGATGCCGCTGAAGTCGGCGTCGCTCTGGAAGGCGGCGGTGAGGCCGAGCTTGGCCAGCACCGCCGTGAGGTCGATCGCGGTGTCGAAGTCCCACTTGGGGATGGCGACTTCGACCTGCAGCTCGGTGAACGAGTCGCGCAACCGGGCCAGCACCTGGTGCGCCAGCGCGTCCTCCGGCTTTCCGCCGGGCGGCGGGAGCATCAGCCACATCGCGTAGGGGCCCTCGGCATAGGGGAGTTCTATCGCGGAGATGCCGGCGGTCTCGGCATACCGGATGCGCAGGCCGTCACGCATCGTCGGGGTGGAGACGACCGTGCCGTCGGCCTTGGTGAAGGCGGCGTCGGCGACGTCGAGGAAGTAGCTGCGCCAGTCCGCCTTGAAGTAGACGGTGTTGGCCAGCACCAGCTTCGTGCTCGGGTCGAGGTCGTCGAACACCTTCTTGATCCGGCCCGCGGTTTGGCGGTCCACCCACGCGTTGATCTGGCCGGCCGCGTCGCCGCCGAAGTCGACCGGGCGGACGCCCGCCGCGTACTGCTCGGCCAGCGTGCGCAGGAAGTCGGCCCCGATCGTGAAGCCCTGCTGCGGGAACAGGGCGTTGCCGATGCTCACCACCGGCGGGTTGCGCTTCGCGCTCCCGTCGCGCGGGCCGCCCTTGGGCTTCGGCGGGATGTCGACGGTGGCGAGCTGACCGCTGATGGCGTTGTACGCCTCGTCGCGTCCGCTCGCCGGGAAGCCGAAGACGGCGTCCAGTTCCTTCGCGGTCGTTCCGCCGGCACCGGCCCGCACCATCGAGAACGCGAGCGCGATGCTCAACGGCGAGGCGACGAAGTTCGCCCCGGGTTCGGCCGCCGCCTGGAGCACTCGGTGACCGAAGGCGGCCAGGCCGTCCACTGAGGTCGCGACCGGGGCGTCGGTCGGCGGTTCGACCCGGTCGACACCCCCCGCGGTGACCAGCTCCGGCCCGCCGTCCTCACCGGCACAGCCGACAAGCGGCACCGCGGCGGCCACGGCCAGCCCCAGCAGCAGCGCACGCCGCGTGGCGGTGGCAGCGTCGAGATGTCCTTGGTGCATGGTCGCCTCCGCGGTCGGGGTCGTCGGTTCCTATGACGTCGATGTCGCCGAAGCCGGTTCCGTGCGCGCGCACCTCATCCGGCCGTCCTGGCACGGCCGCGCCGTGGACAGTCAACGGTTAAGTTTGTTAACTTCGATCCACAGACATCGACAGATACCAACGGGAATCTGTTCGTACGTGCGGGAACTCGTGTGAACACCGAGGTGGATCCGATGCGCAAGCTCACAGTCCTCATCACGGCACTGCTCGCCGGGGCGGCGGGCGCCGTGGTCGCGATCCCGGCGAGCGCCGCCCCGGCGGTGTGCGCGCTCCACTGCGACACCCGCGACCCGTCCCTGGCCCGCCAGGAGACCTTCCCGGTGCCCGAGGTCAACCTCAACGGGCGGCGACTGGTCCTGCACGTCTCCGACATCGACCGGATGGCCTGGGGCAGCATCGACAACGGTGTGCTGGGCGACTCCGTCTGGCTCGACCGCAGCTGGACCGACGGCTCCACCTGGGACGGTCTACTCGGGCGGGCGAGCATCCCGGCCACCTGGACCGGCACCCGCACCCTCATGTACAACGTCGCCGACCCGGCCGCCCACCGGCGCGGCATGGTCCGCGCCTGCGGCGACGCGGGCGGGGTCACCTGCACCGCCTGGGTGTACGTCAAGGTCTGCGATGCCGTCTGCGACGGCGTGGACGCGGCCACCGCCGTCGGCGACAGCCAGCCGGTGCCGGGGACCACCATCGGCAACCGCCGCATCGACCTGCATATCGACAGCCGCGGCCTGGCCTGGGCCACGCTGGGTTCGGGCGCGGCCGGTGACGAGGTGTGGCTGGACCGCTCGTGGGACGAGGGCGCGTCGTGGCCGGGCGGCTCGTCGCTGGGCCGGGTCAGCGTCCCGGCCGGGGCCTCCTCGGTGCGCACCACGATGGTCAACACGCGCGATCCGCGGTCGCTGCTCTACGGCGGGGCGGTGCGCGCCTGCGGCCGGGCCACCGGCGGAGCCGGCGGCAGCTGCACGGCCTGGGCCCGGCCCGCCCTCGACCGCCCGGCCGCCGCCGCGGACGCACTGGCCCACGCGTACCGCACCGACACCGCGTGGTGGCCGTCGAGCTGGTGGAACTCCGCGGTCGCGGTCACCGCGCTCGGGGACTGGTCGGCCCGCACCGGCCGCACCGACTACCGCTGGCTGATCGACCGGACGTACGAGCTGAACAAGGGCGTGATGCCGGCCGGGCAGAAGAGCACCGACGCGATCGAGGGCAACTTCATCAGCCGCGCGATCGACGACACCGGCTGGTGGGCGCTGGCCTGGGTGCAGGCGTACGACGTCACTCGCGACACCAAGTACCTGAACATGGCCGTGACCATCGCGAACTACATGCATTCGTACTGGGACGGCTCCTGTGGCGGCGGCATCTGGTGGAACCGGGAGCGCACGTACAAGAACGCGGTCACCATCGGGCTGTACATCCGGCTCACCGCCGCGCTGCACAACCGCCTCGCCGGCGACACGCTGTGGCTGGGCCGGGCGACCGCGGGCTGGAACTGGTTCGCCGCGAGCGGCATGATCAACTCTGCGGGGCTGGTCAACGATGGGATCACCGGCGGCTGCGCCAACAACGGGCAGACCGTGTGGACGTACAACCAGGGACTGGCCATCGGCGGGGCGGTCGAGCTGTGGCGGGCCACCGGCAACGCGTCGCTGCTGGCCTCGGCGCGGCAGCTGGCCGACGCGGCGATGAACTCGACCGTGCTGACCCGCTCGGGGATCCTCACCGAGTCCTGCGACCCGGCCAACAGCTGCGACGACAACCAGAAGCAGTTCAAGGGCATCTTCATGCGGTATCTGATGGACCTGGCCGACGCCTCCGGGGTGGCCGCGTACCGGACCTACGCGCAGCGGCAGGCCGACGCGATCTGGCAGTCCGATCGCGACAGCCTCAACCGGATCGGATTGCGCTGGGCCGGTGGCACGCCGAACGCGCGTGACTGGCGCACCCAGGCCTCCGGTCTCGGCGCACTGCTGGCGGCCACGGCGGGTCCGTCGACCCCGCCGACTCCACCGCCGTCCGAGGCCGCCTGGGCGCCGAACGTGTCGTACGCGGCGGGGACGGTCGTGACGTACACCGGTGCGCGCTGGCAGTGCCGTCAGCCGCACCTGTCGCAGGTCGGCTGGGAGCCGCCGAACGTGGCGGCCCTCTGGCTGCGGCTGTGAGGATCGGAGGCGGCCGACACGGCGCGGCGAATGCACTATGCGCCGATTAAGCCGATATGGTGTGGTCGTGGTGCTGAGCGAGCCCGCCCTAGGGCGGAGCCCATTCGCACTCCGCTGAGGGGACGGTCCTGAGGGGTGGCCGTCCCCTCAGCCGTACCCGCCGCCTGATGACCTGGTCATAGCCGACCGGGCCCGGCCGATCACCGTGGATCGGCCGGGCCCGGCGGTGGGGCCGATCAGTTCAGGTCGAACCGGTCCAGGTCCATGACCTTCGTCCAGGCCGCGACGAAATCAGCCACGAACTTCTCACGAGCGTCCTGGCTGGCGTACACCTCCGAGATGGCCCGCAGCTGCGAGTTGGACCCGAAGATGAGGTCGACCGCGGTGGCGGTCCACTTCACCTGGTCGGTGGCCACGTCGCGGATCTCGTACAGGTGCTCGCCGGACTCGGCCGCCTTCCACCGGGCGCCCGGGGAGAGCAGGTTGACGAAGAAGTCGTTGCTGAGCACGCCGGGCCGGTCGGTGAGCACGCCGTGCTTCGTGCCGCCGGTGTTGGCCCCGAGCGAGCGCAGGCCGCCGACGAGGACGGTCATCTCGGGCCCGGTCAGGTTGAGCATGTAGGCACGGTCGACGAGCAGCACCTCCGGCATCTGCTTCTCGCCGGCGTGCAGGTAGTTGCGGAACCCGTCGGCACGCGGTTCGAGGAAGCCGAAGGACTCGACGTCGGTCTGCTCCTGGGCGGCGTCGGTGCGGCCCGGGTGGAACGGCACCGTCACCTCCACGCCGCCGTCGCGGGCCGCCTTCTCCACCGCGGCCGAGCCGGCCAGCACGATCAGGTCGGCCAGGGAGATCTGCGCGCCGCCCGCGGCGTTGAACTCCCGCTGGACGCCCTCCAGGGTCTGCAGGACCGTGGCGAGCTGCCTGGGCTGGTTGACCTCCCAGCTGCGCTGCGGCTCCAGGCGCAGCCGGCCGCCGTTCGCGCCGCCGCGCCGGTCGGTGTAGCGGAAGCTCGCGGCGGCGGCCCACGCTGTGGACACCAGCTGGTCGGTCGACAGACCGGAGTCCAGGACCTTCGCCTTGAGCGCGGCGATGTCGGCGTCGCTCACCAGCTGGTGGTCGACGGCAGGCACCGGGTCCTGCCAGAGCTGGGCCTCGGGGACCCACGGCCCGAGGAAGCGGCTGACCGGGCCCATGTCGCGGTGCAGCAGCTTGTACCAGGCCTTGGCGAAGGCGAGCGCGAACTCGTCGGGGTTGGCCAGGAAGCGCCGCGAGATCTTCTCGTACGCCGGGTCGACCCGCAGCGACAGGTCGGTGGTGAGCATCGTCGGCTTGTGCTTGCGCGCCGGGTCGTACGCGTCGGGGATGATCTCCTCGGCGTCCTTGGCGACCCACTGCTTCGCGCCGCCGGGGCTCGTCGTGAGCTCCCACTCATGGCCGAAGAGGATCTCGAAGAAGCGGTTGCTCCACTGCGTCGGCCGGTCCGTCCACGTCACCTCGAGCCCACTGGTGATCGCGTCACCGCCCTTGCCGGTGCCGCTGCTGCTCAGCCAGCCCAGGCCCTGTGCCTCCAGCGGGGCGGCCTCGGGCTCCGGGCCCACGTGGTCGGCCGCGACGGCGGCGCCGTGGGTCTTGCCGAAGGTGTGGCCGCCGGCGATGAGCGCGACGGTCTCCTCGTCGTTCATCGCCATGCGCCCGAAGGTCTCGCGGATGAAGTGCGCCGCCGCCGCCGGGTTCGCGTTGCCGTTCGGGCCCTCCGGGTTGACGTAGATGAGGCCCATCTCGGTCGCACCGACCCCGGCGGCCATCTCCTTCTCCGAGACGTAGCGCTCGTCGCCGAGCCAGGCGTCCTCGGGACCCCAGAAGATCTCCTCGGGCTCCCAGACGTCCTCGCGGCCGAAGCCGAAGCCGAACGTCTTGAAGCCCATCGACTCCAGGGCGACGTTGCCGGCGAGCACCAGCAGGTCGGCCCAGGAGATCTGCTGGCCGTACTTCTGCTTGACCGGCCACAGCAGCCGGCGGGCCTTGTCCAGGTTGGCGTTGTCCGGCCAGCTGTTGAGCGGGGCGAAGCGCTGGCCGCCGTCGCCCGCGCCGCCGCGCCCGTCGTGGGTGCGGTAGGTGCCCGCGGCGTGCCAGCTCAACCGGATCATCAGGCCGCCGTAGTGGCCGAAGTCGGCCGGCCACCAGTCCTGCGACGTGGTGAGGACCTGGACGATGTCCTGCTTCAGCGCCTGGACGTCGAGCTTCTCGAACTCCTTGGCGTAGCTGAAGTCGTCGCTCAGCGGGTTGCCCTTGGCCGAGTGGGCGTGCAGCACCGACAGGTCGAGCTGATTGGGCCACCAGTCCCGGTTGGTGCGCGGGCGGCCGCCGGTCTTCGGGGTCGGCGACGGGATCGCAGGGTTCTCGCTCTCGCTGCCCTGCGCGGTCACCGAATCGTGTGCGACCGGGCAGCCGGCCGCCGTCTTCTCTTCCACGCCCTGCGCGCTCGCAGGCGTGTTGTCCTGGGTGTCGCTCATCTGCTTCCTCCGAACTGGCCGATCAACGGGAAAAACGTTCGGTCGCACAGCCGGGGCAGACGCCCCAGTAGACGACCTCCGCCTCGTCGACCACGAAGCCGTGGTCGTCCGAGGCGGTGAGACAGGGGGTTGCGCCGACCGCGCAGTCGACGTCCGCGATGACACCGCAGGAGCGGCACACGACATGGTGGTGGTTGTCGCCCACGCGGGACTCGTAGCGGGCGACCGCACCGGCCGGCTGGATGCGCCGCACCAGGCCGGCTTCGGTGAGCGCACGCAGGACGTCGTACACCGTCTGGTGGGAGACCGTCGGATGCTCGGCGCGCACCAGCGAGATCACGGTTTCGGTGTCGACGTGCGGGTGCTCGCCCAGCACGGCGAGCACGGCCAACCGGGGCTGGGTCACCCGCAGGGAGACCGCCCGCAGCTGCGCCTCGAAGCCCGACGTCACCTACCTAATATGCCACGATCTGGAGCGATTCAAGTTAACTTCGACATTTACTCGGTATCGCCCGGATTGGCCAGCTAGCGACATTTCTACGCCATCGAGGCAGGGCACCCGCTTCTGGACACGCCGCCGAGGGCGCGATGCTGCGCCCCGTGCAGTGAATAACTCGGCTGCGAGTGCGGTCGGCCCACCCATAGGCTGCCGACCGAGCAGCCGGCATGACGTCGCCGGCGGAACGGAGATGAGCGGGCGATGGCCAGTGAACTGTTTGCGGTCTGCTTCGACGCGATCGAACCAGCGGGTCTCGCGAAGTTCTGGGCGGGGGTGCTGGATCGGCAGCTGGCCGACGATCCGCACGAAGGCGTCGTGATCCTGCCCGACGACGCCGCCGGATTCCGGATCCGTTTCGTGCCGACCGGCGAGCCCAAGTCCGGCCAGAACCAGGCGCACTTCGATCTGACGAGCACCTCCCTGGAAGACCAGCAGCAGAGGGTGGCCAGGGCACTCGAACTCGGCGGACGGCACCTCGACATCGGCCAGGGCGCGGACGCGGAGCACGTGGTGCTCGCCGACCCCGACGGCAACGAGTTCGACGTCATCGAGCCCGGCAACAACTTCCTCGCCGGATGCGGGGTCATCGGAGCACTGGCCTGCGACGGCACGCAGGAGGTCGGCTACTTCTGGAGTGCGGCGCTCGGCTGGCCGCTGGTCTGGGACCAGGACCAGGAGACCGCGATCCAGTCACCGCACGGCGGCACGAAGCTGACCTGGGGCGGCCCACCGGTGAAGGAGAAGACGGGCCGGAACCGGCTGCACTTCGACCTGACCCCGCCCGCCGGCAGCGACCGCGAGGCGGAGGTCGACCGCCTGATCTCCCTCGGCGCGACCCGGCGCGACCACGGTCAGTGCGAGCCCGGCTGGACCGCGCTGGCCGACCCCGACGGCAACGAGTTCTGCCTGCGGTAGCACCTGCCCGTGGGCCCGGGAACACCCCGGGCCCAGGGCGTTCCGGCTCGGCCGGCCTGCGGGACACCGCGCGACGCGTGGGCGTGGCACGATGCGGCGTGGCCGACGTCAATCCGAGAAAGATCGCCGGGATCGTCCTCACCCCGGTGGTGTCCACGGCGCTGCTGGTGATCGGCGTGATCGCCTACGTGTTCCTGTGGGGGCTCAGCGGCGACCGGACCATGGACCACGCCGACGTCGACTACGTCTACCTGCTGGCCGCCGTGGTCGTCTCCGGGCTGGCGGCCGCGGTGGCGTACCGGATCGCCGGGCCGCTGCGGGCGCGCGGCTGGTCGGCTGTCCTCGCCGTGCTGCTACCGGCCGTGGTGTTCGCGATCCAGCAGTGGGACAAGGGATTCGGCAAGTGGGAGGCCGGCCTGGTCTGGCTGGCGGGCCTGGCGGTCGTGCTCGTCGCCGCCGCGCTGCTCGCGCGCCGTGGGCTGCTCCGCGCCGCGTGGATCGTCGGGGTGCTCGGGGCGGTCGCCGTCGCCGACGTCGCGGTGCTGGTGCAGCTGATGCCGTCGACCGGGCTCGTCGGGGAACCGACCGAGACCTTCGACCGCGCGTACGCGCCGCTGTGGCTGCTGTTCGCGCTCGTCGACTACGACTTCGGCCTCGACCCGGCCACGTGGTACATCGGCGATGTCCTTGACATGCGCGAAGTCGGGTATCCGATGTACTCGGTCATCGCACTCGGTTTCGTCGTGCGTGCGATGCGGCGCGATCCGGCTCCCGCGGTGGAAGCGGCAGCGCAGGAGTCCGCCGCGGCGTGAACCGTGGGCGGCCTGGTCGACTGTCGCAGGCGGGCTCTAGGGTCTGCTCGGCGATCACGGAGAACCAGTCGTGGACAGGCGGAGGACGGCTATGTTCGAGCACCCGGGCGGCGCGCTGGCGCTGATGGCGCTGATCCATCGGGCGCGGAAGGCGGCGGCCGCGGCAGACCTCGACGCCATGCGCACGACCGCCGGGCACCTGCTGCGCCAGCTCGACGGCGACACCCTGGTGAACGCCGACGAGCAGGAGATGAACCGGCTCTACGACGAGGCGTTCCCGCTCACCGACCCCGCCGACCCGGCCGACGTCCTCGACGCGCCCTGGCCCACCACGGCCCGGATGCAGGCCCTGGCGAAGCTGCTGGACGAGCGGTCCTTTCACGAGAAGCAGCTTGATCCGCTGGTGGACGCCGCGCTCGACGCCGGTGACCGGAGAGTGCTGCGCGCCGTCGCGCTCACCTCGCTCGGCCGGATCCACGACGCGTCGTGGGCGCTGCTGCTGGACGCGCTGCAGGCGGCGGGCGAGCTGGACGACGAGATCGTGGCGCGGGTCGTCGCCGAGGAGGACCTGGTCCGCGACCTGGTCGACCCCGCCGATCCGGTCGTCTCCGCCGCTACCGGCGACCGGTTCCGGGCCGCCTGGGACGAGCACGTGTGGGAGCTCGTCAACGCGCCGGACGTGGACTGGGACCGGGTGCTGATCAGGCCCAGGCCGCGTGGGCTGCGGTTCGTGCTGTGGGCACTGGACTTCACCGGCAACTGGCGGGTCGCCCGGCACCTGGGCGCGGCGGCGCTGACCGACGCTGAGCGGGCTCGGCTGATCGAGTTGCTGCGCGACGCTCCGGCTGCGCGGCAGGAGCAGGCGTTCACGCTGCGCCTGGCGGCCGGGGACGCGCAGGCGCTGCTGCCGCTGCTCGGCCTGGCGGGTGCCGAGCAGCTGCTGCGCCTGATCCAGTCCGGGCAGGCGGTCAACCGGGTGGTGCGCAACGACCGCGCGGCGATCCTTACCGCCGCCGCCGAGGCCCGCGACGCCGACCTGGGCCGGCTGCTGAAGCTGGCGACCAACGACGTGGTCGCGGCGGCACTCGGCCTGCGCCGCCGCCCGATCATGACGCGGGTCGGCAAGGATTCGCCGGTGGGCATCACGGCGTACGGGATGCTGCCGCTCGCCGACGCGGAGACGGTGACGGACCGCTGGGTGGCGCTGCGTGAGGTGCACCGGCGCGGCATGGAGATGACCGCGGGGGAGCGCCGCCGCCAGCACGAGGCCGCCGTGAACGTTGCCCTGGAGCACCTGGCCCAGGTCGGCGGATACGCCGACGCCGCCGCGCTGGACGCCGCCGGGGAGTCGGACTGGCCCACGCCGGTGCCGCCGCCGCTGATCGTCGGGCCGTACACGGCGACGGTCGGGTTCGACGGCTCCGAGCCGGCGATCGTCACGGTGAAAGGCGCCCGGGTGCTGAAGTCGACACCCAAGGCCGTGAGCGCGGACCCCGGCCTCGCACCCCTGCGCGAGCAGCACGAACTGCTGCGCGGCCACACCACGCGGCTGCGCACGATGCTGCACCGCCTCGTCACCACCGGCACGCCGCTGCCGCCCGCGGACCTGGCCCGGCTGCGCGCCACCCCGGCCGGCGCGGCGCTGCTGCCGCTGCTGGTGTGGCAGGACGCGTCCGGCCGGTTCGGGCTGCTCGACGACGTGGACGCCACCGGGCCGGTCACGGCGGCGCACCCGGCCGCGCTGGCCGCCGCCGGGCTGCTGGGCCGCTGGCAGGTCGAGGCGGCCCAGCGCAGGCTGTGCCAGCCCGTCCCGCAACTGTTCCGCGAGTGGTATGCCCCGACACCGCCGGAGGCCGCCGGAGCCTCGACCCGCTTCTCCGACCGGGTGATCGGCGGCGACGCGGCGTCCCGGGAACTGACGGTCCGCGGCTGGTCGGTGCACGATGGCGCACAGCCGTACGCGAGCCGGACGTTCGGCACCCGGACCGCCGTGCTGCACGTCGTCGCGGCGGGGTGCTGGGGTGCGGGCGACGTCGGCTTCACACGGCTGGAGTTCCGCGACGGCGACACCACCGTCGCCGCCGACGCGGTGCCCGCGGTGGTCTTCTCCGAGGCCCTGCGCGACCTGGACCGGGCCGCCTGGGCGGGCCGCCGCGGTGTCGACGACTACCCGACCGGCCTGGCCCGGGCCCGTGCCGAGCTGCTGACCGCGGCGCTCGGCGACGACACCAAACGGATCACCAGGCACGGCGACACCGTCGTGGTGGACGGCTCGCGCGCGGTGTACCGGGTGCACCTCGGCACGGAAGCGGTCACCGTCGGCTCGCGCAGGCAGCCCTGCGACCTGCCGTACGTCTTCGGCGACACCCTGCACCGGGCGCTGTTCCCGACCGTCGACGGCCGGGGCCGTTCGACCCTGCGCCTGCTCACCCGGATTCTGCTGCTGGCCGAGGACGAGAACATCACCGACGAGTGGACCCTGGACAAGCTGGGCCTGGTGCGCCGGTCCACGCACATGTGCAGCGCGTGCGGGAGCTTTCACCAGTGGCCCTGAGCCGGCGGCCGTCACCTACGGCGGCCGCCGGCAGGCGAACCCGTCAGTTCACGGTGATCACCGCGCTGCTGGAGTGGGTGGCGCCGACGCTGTCGGTCAGCGTCAGCCAGGCGGTGTAGGTGCCCTTGCGGGTGTAGACGTGACTGGCCGACGCGGCGTGCACGGTGGCGGTGTTGTCGCCGAACCGCCACTCGCGGTCCACGATGGTGCGTCCCGGCGGGGCCGTGGACGTGCTGTTGAAGGCGACGGTCAGCGGGCCGGTGCCGGTGGTCGGCGTCGCCGTGACCGACAGCGTCGCACCCGTCTCGGCCTTCACGCCCCGGCCGTTGAAGCGCAGCCAGTCCAGGGCCATGATGTCGGGGTCACCGGTCTGCCCGGACTTGACGAACCTGAGGTAGAGCGTGAAGGTGCCGCCCGGGTTGGTCAGCGCGACCGTCGGCGACACCACCGAGTCGTAGCTGCCGGTGACCGGGATGGTCGCCGTGCCCAGCAGCGCGCCGGTGGGGGAGCCGTTGCGGAACTCGATGGTGCCGCCGGTGCCCGCGGAGCTGGCACCGACCACGACGCCGCTGATGTTCTGCAGGTTGACCGGCCCGATGTTGATCCAGTCTCCGTTGTCGACGTCGCCGAGCCGCCGTCCTGCCTGCGCGGTCGCCCGGTCCAGCACGCTCACGCCGGAGGCGGCGTCGAAGTGCTCGGCTTCCATGCTGCGGGTCTGCAGCTCCACCTGCAGCGAGCCGACCAGCGCCGGCGCGCCGGTCGCGCCCGCGTCGGTGTACTGCGCGCTGATCAGGGTGAACAGGTTGGTGCCCGGGCCGTGCCCGTCGCCGCCGCCGGACTCGGTGACCAGCGTGCCGGAGCAGCCGACGTAGTTGTCCAGCGGGTGGGCGTGCGAGTCGTGGCCGAGCAGCGTCTGCACCACGACGCGGTTGCAGTCGATGGTGGTGTCCTCCGGGTCGGTGACCGTGACGGTGTACGGGATGCGGTCGCCGAACTCGAAGAAGCCGCCCTGCGGCACGTTGATGGTGACCGTCGGCCGGGTGTTGCCGACGGTGATCTCGGTGCTGGCCACCGCGGTCAGCCCGCCCGCGCCGGTGACGGTGAGCCGGGCGCTGAACCGGCCCTTGGCGGTGTACGTGTAGGACGGGTTGGCGGCGGTGGAGTCGGTGGTGCCGTTGCCGTCGAAGTCCCACGCGTAGCCGGTCGCCCCGGCCGATCCGGCGCTGGAGAAGGTCACTGCCAGCGGCGCGGGGCCGTTGTCCCGGCTCGCCGTGATCTTCGCGGTGGGCGGCAGACCGTTGGCCACGTAGTCGATCCGGTAGATGCCCGCGCCCTCGTTGGAGCCGCCGCGCCCGCTGCCGGACCCGGCCCCGAAGTCGATCACGTACAGCGAGCCGTCGGGCCCGAACTCGGCCTCGAACGGCTGGATCCAGCTCATGCCCGCGAAGACGCCGTTGATGGACTGCAGCCCGCCGACCGTGGTGGGTCCGAAGCGTGGGTCGGTGAACGTCTGCGCCGTCTTGTGCAGCGAGAGGGTCTTCCACCACTGCCGGGTCAGCTCGTACACGATCCACTTGCCCTCGAAGTACTCGGGGAACTTCGAGATGCGCGGGTTGGCCGGGTCGTAGTCGTAGACGGGACCGCTCATCGGGCCGCCGCCGCCCGTGCCGACCTCCGGGAACTGGGCGGAGGCGGAGTAGGCGTACCAGACCAGGGCGCTGCGGGCGGCGGGCAGGGTGGTCAGGCCGGTGTTGTTCGGGGAGTTGTTGACCGGGGCGGCGCAGTTGAACTTCGCCCCCGAGGTGCTGGTCGCGAAGTTGTAGTCGTTGAAGGCGATGTTGTTGCCGATGCAGTACGGCCAGCCGTAGTTGCCGGCGCTGGTGACCCGGTTGAACTCGACGGTGCCCTCCGGCCCGCGGTTGGCGTTGGCCGCCGTCGCGTCAGGTCCGTAGTCGGCGACCATGACCGCGTTGGAGAGCGGGTCGATGGTGATCCGGAACGGGTTGCGGAAACCCATCGCGTACACCTCGGCCCTGGTCTTGGCGGTGCCCGGCGCGAAGAGGTTGCCCGCCGGAACGGTGTAGGTGCCGTCGGCCTGCGGGCGGATCCGCAGGATCTTGCCGCGCAGGTCGTTGGTGTTGCCCGAGGTGCCCTGGGCGTCGAACGCCCGCCGCCCGGCCCGCTCGTCGATCGGGGTGTAGCCGCTGGACTCGAACGGGTCGGTGTTGTCGCCGATCGCGGCGTAGAGGTTGCCGTCGCGGCCCATGGCGATGGAGCCGCCCATGTGGGAGTTGGCACGGGCCTCGCCGCGCAGCGTCGGGATGGTCAGCAGCCGCTTCTCCGAGCTGAGCGCGATCGTCGCGCCGGTGACGGTGAACCGCGACAGGTTGAGCTGGTTGAGGGTCTTGTCCGACCACAGCAGATAGAGCCAGTTGTTGGTGGCGAAGCCGTTGTCCAGGGTCAGGCCGAGCAGCCCGTCGGACTGGCTGGTCTGGGCGGGGGTGTAGGCGAAGTCGACCAGGGTGGTGACGGCGAGGGTGGTCTGGTCGACGACCTTCACCGCGCCGGTGCGCTGGATGTAGAAGACGCGCCGGTCGGGTGCGACGGCCAGCTCGAACGGGTCGGCCAGGTCCTCGTTCACCAGGGGCACGCGCTGGAACTGCCCGTTCTGGGTGGCGCTGCAGTCGCCGGCGACCGCGCCGGCGGCCCACTCGATGCCCCAGCGCAGGTGGTCCAGGAACAGCGCGTTGCTGAACGACGAGATGCTGTGCCCGCCGGCGGTGAACCAGGAGCGGCCGCCGTCGTAGTTCTGGCACCACGAGTACGCGTGGTCGACGCCCTCGTCCAGGCCGGAGATGCCGTCACGGACCTTGATCTGCGCGAGGGTGTGCACCCGGCCGGTCGGGTTGGTCTTCCAGTTGTACCACTCCTCGCTGTGTTCCCACAGCTCGGGAAGGTTGCGTGTGGACGGATGCGCGCGGTCCAGCACCTTGATCCGGCCCGGGAACACGCCGCCGGTCGCGGTGAAGTCCGGGTGGTAGTCGAAGATCGTGCCGACCAGGCCGTCGTACCAGGCCCAGTCGCGTTCGCTGGCCGACGCGGCGTGCAGGCCGGCCCAGCCTCCGCCGCCGCGGACGAAGTTCTGCAGGGCGAGCCGCTGTGACGCGTCGAGCAGCGCCCCGGAGGCGGGCGTGGAGTTGGTGTTGTTGAAGACGAGCGCGTCGAACCGGGCCAGGTTGGCGTCGGTGAACGCGGCGGCGTCGGTGGTGGCCTCGACCTCGAAGTTGTGCGCGGCGCCGAGCTGCTGCACGGCGGCGACACCGGCGGGGATCGAGTCGTGGTAGAAGTTTGTGATCTTGGAGAAGACCAGCACCCGGAACCGGGGTGCGGCGGACGCGGGCCCGGCCACCGAGGTCGACAGCACCAGGGCGGCGAGGGTGACGATGACGGGCAGGATACTTCGGCGGCGGCTCATGCGGGCGCTCCCGGATGGGGGACGGACGGGCAGGTGAAACACATGCGGTTCGCCGAAGAGCCACATCGTAGATCGGTGTTTGCGAATGCGTCAAACGGGCTGGGGGATGGGTGTCGGGCATGCCAATTCGGACTGTTCGGCTTGACCGCACTCATGAGAGCCAATATGGTCCACGGTCTATAAGTTAACTTAACTAACACTGGCTGGCAACGCCGCGTGGTCCACCCGTCCGAGCGCCCGCGATCTCGTCGCGCGCAGCCACCAGGAACGGAGCCCCCCGATGAACTCCCCGCCGATCAGGCGCATCGCCGCCTTCGCCGCCGCGCTCTGCGTCGCCGCGACCATCGAGGTCGCCGCCGCGGCCCCGGCCGTGGCCGACACCGTCGGCCCGATCACCGGCGTCGCGTCCGGCAAATGCGTCGACATCCCGTCCGCCAGCACCGTCAACGGCACCCAGGTGCAGATCTACACCTGCAACGCGTCCGCGGCCCAGACCTGGACCGTCGGCACCGACGGCACCGTCCGCGCGCTGGGCGGCAAGTGCCTCGACGTCGCCGGCGGCGTCAACGCCAACGGCACCAAGGTGCAGATCTGGGACTGCTCGGCGACCAACCCCAACCAGCAGTGGACCTACAGCAGCGCGGCCCGCACGCTGGTCAACCCGGTCACCGGCAAGTGCCTCGACGTCGTCAACGGCAGCACCGCCGACGCCGCCAAGCTGCACCTCTGGACCTGCATCGCCGGCCTGACCAGCCAGCAGTGGAACCTGGCCGCCGGACCGCCGCCCGCGTTCACCGACTACCAGGCCGAGAGCGCCACGATCTCGCAGGGCCTGGTCGAGTCCAACCACGCCGGCTACACCGGCACCGGATTCGTCAACTACGACAACGTGACCGGGTCGTACGTGCAGTTCACCGTGTCGGTGACCGCCGCCGGCAACTACCCGCTCACGCTGCGGTACGCCAACGGCACCACCATCGACCGGCCCATGGACATCACCGTCAACGGCAGCCCCGCCGCGCCCGGACTGTCCTTCCCCGGCACCGGCGCCTGGCCCACCTGGGTCGACAAGACGATCACCGCGAGCCTGGCCGCCGGAACCAACACGATCCGGGCCGCGGCCACCACCGTCAACGGCGGGCCCAACCTGGACCGGCTGCGGGTCACGGCCCCGTCGGACAGCCAGCCGCCGACCGCCCCCAGCAGCCTGCGGGTCGTCGGCGCGGTCCGGCCCACCGGCGTCGACCTGGCCTGGAACGCGGCCACCGACAACGTCGGCGTCGCCCGGTACGTCGTCTACAACGGCGGCAACGTGGTCGCCGAGGTCGGCGGCAACATTCTCACCGCCACGCTGACCCTGCAGCCGAACACGTCGTACGTGTTCAGCGTGCTGGCCTACGACGCGGCCGGCAATCCGTCGCAGGGCAGCAACAACCTCGCGGTCACCACCCCGCCCAGCACCGACACCCAGCCGCCGACCACCCCGGCGAACCTGCGCACCACCGGCGTCACCGCGAGCACGGTGACGCTGGCCTGGAACGCCGCCACCGACAACGTCGGCGTGCGGGGTTACCGGGTGTCGCGCAACGGCGCCCAGATCGCCGACGTGCCCGACCTGACCGCGTCGGACACCGGGCTCACCCCCGCGACGACGTACCAGTACACGGTGCTGGCCTACGACGCCAACGGCAACACGTCGCCGGTCAGCCCGGTGCTGGCGGTGACCACCTCGACGCAGGCCGGCGGCGGCGATCCGGTCTTCGACCGCAACGTCAACACGCAGCTCGACCTGCCGTGGGGGATCGCCTTCCTGCCCGACGGCAGCGCGCTGGTCGCCGAGCGGGACCGGTTCGAGATCGTCCGGGTGACCCTGGCCGGGCAGAAGACCGTGGTCGGCACCATCACCGAGGCGGTCACCACCACCGGCGAGGGCGGCCTGCTCGGCCTGGCCGTCGGCCCGAACTTCGCCACCGATCACTGGGTGTACGCGTTCCACACCGCGGCGTCGGACAACCGCCTGGTCCGGTTCAAGTTCGAGAACGGGACCATCGGCCCACGCGAGGCGCTGGTCACCGGGATCGCCAAGAACCGGTTCCACAACGGCGGCCGGGTCAAGTTCGGCCCGGACGGATACATCTACGTCACCACCGGCGACGGTCAGGACAGCAGCCGGGCGCAGAACCTCAACTCGCTCAACGGCAAGATCCTGCGGGTCACCACCACCGGGGCGGCCGCGCCGGGCAACCCGTTCGGCACCCGGGTCTACAGCTGGGGCCACCGCAACCCACAGGGCCTGGCCTGGGACTCCCAGGGCCGGCTGTGGTCGTCGGAGTTCGGCGACAACACCTGGGACGAGCTCAACATCATCACCGCCGGGTCCAACTACGGCTGGCCGACCTGCGAAGGCACCTGCAGCAATCCCAGCTTCGTCAACCCGGTGCGGACGTGGAGCACCGCGTCCGCCTCGCCGAGCGGCCTGGAGATCGTCAACGACTGGATCTACATGGCCGCCGTGCGCGGCACCCGGCTGTGGGTCATGCGGATCACCGGGAACACCACCGACACGCCACGGGCCTTCTTCAACGGCTCCTGGGGCCGGCTGCGCACCGTGGTCAAGACGCCTGACGGCGGGCTCTGGCTCACCTCGACCAACAACGACATGAACGGCGGCACGCCGACGGTGCTCAACAACGTCATCGTGCGCCTGCGCTTCGCGTCCTGACCGGTGCGGGCCCGTGGCGACCTGCCACGGGCCCGCACCCCGACGACAGCAAGGAGTTCGTGCATGAAGATCATCAGCAGGCCCTGGTGCGCGGCCACCGTCGCGTCACTCGTGACACTGACCGCCCTCGCCGTCGGCGCGACCCTGCCGGCGTGGGCCGCGCCGACCCGCTACGAGGCGGAGTCGGCGACCATCGCGCAGGGCGTGGTGGAGTCCAACCACGCCGGATACTCCGGCTCGGGGTTCGTCAACACCGACAACGCGACCGGCTCGGCGGTGCAGTGGACGGTCACCCTGCCCAGCGCCGGAAACGCGACCCTGACCATCCGGTACGCCAACGGCGGCGGCGCCAACCGGCCCGCCGACATCATCGTCAACGGCGCCGTCGTGTCCGCCGCCAGCGCCTTCAACGCCACGAGCGCGTGGACCACCTGGACCGACAAGACCGTCACCGCGCTCCTCGCGGCCGGGACCAACACCGTCCGCGTGGCGGCCACCACCGCCCAGGGCACCGCGAACCTCGACTACCTCGACGTCGAGGTGAGCACCGCTCCGACGCAGACGCTGCTGTCGCGCGGCAGGCCCGCGACCGCGTCGTCGGTCGAGGATGCCACCCTGCCGGCCGGGAACGCCGTCGACGGCAGCACCACGACCCGGTGGGCCAGTGCGGCGGGCGTCGACCCGCAGTGGCTGCGCGTCGACCTGGGCGCGTCATCGGCGATCAGCCGGGTCGAGCTGAACTGGGAGGCGGCCTACGCGACCGCGTACCGGATCGAGGTCTCGCCCGACGGCAATGCCTGGACCAGCGTCTACAGCACGACCAGCGGTAACGGCGGCACGGACGCGATCACCGGACTGACCGCCAACGGCCGTTACGTGCGGGTGTACGGCACCGCGCGGGCGACCCAGTGGGGGTACTCGCTGTGGGAGTTCGACGTCTATGGCACCGGCCCGTCCGTGCCGCCCAGCCCGTCGGCCTCGCCGAGCCCGCCCACCGGCACGACGCCGGTCGCGATCAACGGGCAGCTGCGGGTCTGCGGGGTGAAGCTGTGCAACCGGTACAACCAGCCGATCCAGCTGCGCGGCATGTCGACGCACGGCATCCAGTGGTATCCGCAGTGCGTCAACGACGCCTCGCTCAACGCGCTGGCCACCGACTGGAACGCCGACGTGCTGCGGGTGTCGATGTACATCCAGGAGGACGGCTACGAGACGAACCCGCAGCTGTTTACCGACCGGGTGCACGGCTACATCGAGCAGGCCACCGCACGCGGCATGTACGTCATCGTGGACTGGCACATGCTCACCCCGGGTGACCCGAACTACAACCTGGCCCGCGCTCGCACCTTCTTCACCGCGATCGCCCAGCGGCACGCCGCCAAGACCAACATCCTGTACGAGGTGGCCAACGAGCCCAACGGCGTCGGCTGGGCCGCGATCAAGAGCTACGCCGAGCAGATCATCCCGACCATCCGCGCCATCGACTCCGACGCGGTGGTGCTGGTCGGCACCCGGGCCTGGTCGTCACTGGGCCTGTCCGACGGCGCCGGCGAGACCGAAGTGATCAACAACAAGGTGAACGCGACCAACATCATGTACACCTTCCACTTCTATGCCGCCTCCCACGGCAGCAGCTACCTCAACGCGCTGTCGCGGGCGGCTGACCAGATCCCGATGTTCGTCACCGAGTTCGGCACCCAGGAGGCGTCCGGCGACGGCCCGAACAACTTCACCCAGGCGCAGGCGTATCTCGACCTGATGGCCGCCAAGAAGATCAGCTGGACGAACTGGAACTACAGCGACGACTTCCGCACCGGGGCCGTCTTCACGACGGGGACCTGCGGCACCGGCCCGTACGCCGGAACCAGCCGGCTCAAGCCCGCCGGGGTCTGGGTACGCGACCGGATCCGTACCGCGGACAGCTTCCCCACCGGCTGACGGCGCGAGTCCACGAAGTCGACGGGCGGTCCCCGGTGATCCGGGGACCGCCGTCGACGGGGGGATACGGCCTCACTGCGCGGAAACGTCGATGCCGGCGTCACGGGCGGCGGCCAGACCCCCTTCGACGATGGCGACGGCGAGCGGCCGGACCGCCTCCGGCGTCACCAGCTCGACCGGCCCGGTCACCAGTGCGAACAGCGCACCGCCGTACATCACCAGCATCGCCGGGACCGCGGCCGGCGGGATCGACAACCCGACCTCGGCGTGGTGGTCGCCGGTGAAGGCGGCCATCGCGGCCATGAGTTCGTCGATCGCCGCCGCCAGTGCGGGTCGGCGCAGGCTCTCCAGCCGCAGCTCGAAGATCGCGAGATACCGGTTGCGGTGCGGACCCGCCGCGAGCAGCAGAGAACCCGCGATGAGCTCGCTCGCGAGCGTCCGTCCGCCGAGGTCACCGGCTCGGGCCGCGGGGTCCGGTGGGGCCGCGCTCTGCGCCGCCTGTGCCATGTCGGCCTGGTGCTGCTCGATCACCCGCCGGGCCGTCGCGACGAGCAGGGCCTCGCGGGAGCGGAAGTAGTTCGACGCGGTGCCGGCCGGCAACCCGGCTCTGCGGTCGACGGCCCGGTGGGTGACCCCGTGGACCCCGGACTCGACGAGCAGCTCGATGGCGGCGTCCGCGAGTTGCGCCCGCCGCTGTTCGTTGGGTGGTGGCACCCGGTCATCATATGGCACCATGCGTTGTACAACGAACGTAGTGAACGGTGTCGGAGGGACTTTCGTGGAGATCTTGATCGCCGGCGGCGGCATCGGCGGCCTGGCCCTGGCCCGCGGCCTGATCGACACCGGCCACCGGGTACGCGTGCTGGAGGCCGCCCCCGCCCTGCGGACCGGCGGCGCAGCCGTAACGATCTTCAGCAACGGCGCCGCCGCGCTCGCCGGGCTTGGCGCACCGCTCGACGGCTTCGGCGGACGGCTCGACGTCCTGCGGTTCGACACCGCCGACGGGGCGACCATGGTCACCGCCGACCTCGCGGCCGTCGCCCGCCGCACGGGCTTCCCGGTCGTGAGCACGCCCCGTGCCCGGCTCGTCGAGCACCTCGCGCGGGGCGTGGAGGTCGAGTTCTCCCGCGAGATCGTCGACGTCGAGGTGCGCCGCGACGGGGTGACCGTCACCGACGCCACCGGCGACCGCCACGAGGCCGACGTGGTGGTGGGCGCGGACGGCCACCGCTCCGCCGTGCGCCGCGCGGTCCTCGACCCCGCACCCGCCGTCGAGAACGAGTGGACCACCTGGCAGGGCCTGACCCAGGTGCTTGCGGAACTGGCCGCAAGCACGACCGGAGTCTGCGTCGTCGGGCCCGCCGGACTGGTCGGCATGCTGCCCTCCGGCGACGGGCTCCTGCAGTGGTGGTTCGACGTGCCGAGCCCGCTCACGGGCTCACCCGCCGCCGCGCTCGCCGAGCGGTTCACCGGATACGGCCCGCTCGTCTCCGCGCTGCTGGAGCAGGTCCGCGACGCGGACCTGGAGGCGTTCCGGCACGTGACGCACCGCGTTCCTGACCAGTGGGGACACGGCGGCGTGACATTGCTCGGCGACGCCGCGCACGCCTTCCCGCCCACCCAGGCGCAGGGCGCCAACCAGGCCCTCGAGGACGCGTGGGTGCTCAGCCGGGTGCTGCGGGCGACTCCGGCGTCGCTTCCGGACGCGCTGCGCCGCTACGAGCGGCTGCGGGCGCCGCGGGTGCGCAAGGTCTCCCGCCGGGCGGTGAGCGAGCGGACCAACAAGCCCGTCCCCGCGCCGGTGCGCGTGCTCACGAGGCTCATCCCGTCCGGCGTCATCGCCTCGGCGTACGCGGCGCAGCTCCGCGGAGTCAGCAGCGTGCTCAACGACGAGGCCTGACGGCTCGTCTCCGGTGGCGAGGTCGAAGCGCAGGCGCATCGCGGAACTGACACCACCGGGTGATCCTTCGGCACATCGGCATGATCTGCTCGGGTCGGGGATACTCCCTCAGCCGTGACGAACATGCTGGTGAAGGGCGGAGACGATGCGCCCGGATCACTTATGAGGGTGCGGTGCGATCCACCCGCCGACAACACGGTCCGACTCAAGATCGCGATGATCGCCCCGCCGTACTTCGACGTGCCGCCGGCGGCGTACGGCGGCATCGAGGCGGTCCTCGCCGACCTGTCCAACGCCCTGGTCGAACTCGGCCACCAGGTGACCGTGATCGGTGCCGGTCGGGACGGCACCCAGGCGCGGTTCTGGCAGGTGTGGGAGCGGGCCGTGCCGGAACGGCTGGGCGAACCGGGACCGGAGATCATCTACGCGACCTTGACCCGGCGGGTGGTGCAGAAGCTGGCCGAGGCGGGCGAGGTCGACATCGTGCACGACCACACGTTCGCGGGGCCGCTCAACGCCCCGGCGTACGACGCGATGGGGTTGCCCACGATCGCCACCGTGCACGGTCCGGTCGACTCGGAGCTGCGCGGTTACTACCAGACGCTGGGCCGTGACCTTTCCCTGGTGGCGATCAGCGCCCGGCAGCGCTCACTGGCTCCGGAACTGAGGTGGGTCGGCACCGTCCACAACGGGCTGCGTCCAGCCGACTGGCCGTTCGAGCGGGAGAAGAAGGACTACGCGCTGTTCCTGGGGCGTTTCAACGCCGACAAGGGCGCGCACACCGCGGTGCTCGCCGCGCAGGCGGCCGGGCTGCCGCTGATCCTGGCCGGCAAGTGCGCCGAGCCCGCGGAGAAGAAGTACTACGCCGAGCAGGTCGAGCCGCTGCTCGGGCCGAACGACCAGATGATCGGCATCGCCGACGCGACACTCAAGCGTGAGTTGCTGGCGAATGCCCGCTGTCTGCTGTTCCCTGTGCAGTGGGAGGAACCTTTCGGCATGGTGATGATCGAGGCGATGGTCTGCGGCACGCCCGTGGTGGCGCTGCGTGCCGGAGCGGTGCCCGAAGTCGTGCGGCACGGCGTCACAGGACTGGTCTGCAGTCAGCAGAGCGATCTGCCCGCCGCGCTGCACGCTGCCGCAATGCTCGATCCGGTGCAGTGCCGTGAGCACGTTGCGCGCAGCTTCAGCGCCCAGCGGATGGCGGCCGGGTACGTGCAGGCATACCGGGCCGCGCTGGCTCGGCGGCGGCGGGACTCCCGTGTCGACACACAGCTCCGCCTGACGCCTGAATCGGCAGGCTGAGCGGCCCTGCATCGCCACCGGGCGGCACCCGGCCGGGCGTCGGTGCGTCCCGCCCAGCTCGTCGGGCTGGGCGGGACCCGTCTCGAACGGTCGCCACGCAGCGTCGGCCAGTGGATTAGTCTGCGCTCACTCATGCGGTGGTGACTGTCCACATGTCGGCGGGGAGGCTGCGGGTGAAGCCGGAGATCATCGAGTTGGGCGAGGACTGGACCGACCCGGATCCCGACACCGGCCCGCGCCGACCGGCCCGCTACCTCAGACCGGTGGCGCTGGCCGTCGCGCTGCTGTTCACCGGCGCGCTCGGCGCCGCAACTCCCGTGACGCCGATGCTCACGCAGCTTGCGGTGCCGGCCCTGGGCGATGCCGGCGACATGCGCATCGACAACGTCGAACTGGTGAATGACCTGCTGCTGGTGCGTGGTGACGGGGCGCTGTCCGCGTACGACCTGGACGACGGCTCGCTTCGCTGGCGGCTGCCGCACGCCGCGGGCCGCCAGCGCAACCTGGTGGCCGTCCCGCAGGTGCCGGACGTCGTGGTCGTCGCCGACGACCTCGAGGACGGCGGCGTGTATGTGGCGGCCGTCGACCCGCACACCGGGGCCGTGCGCTGGAGCACGCGGAACGACGTCTGGGTCGTCGGGGCGTACGCGCTGGAAAGCCCTGTCTCCACGGTGTCGCGCGACGAGGCGTCGCCGACCCCGCCCGATCC
Source organism: Catellatospora paridis (assembly GCF_009720365.1). GTDB lineage: Bacteria > Actinomycetota > Actinomycetes > Mycobacteriales > Micromonosporaceae > Catellatospora > Catellatospora paridis. Next base: position 268,803 of record NZ_ML769312.1, read on the forward strand.
GATGCAGCTGACGGTGCGCGACCTGAGGACCGGCCGGGAGCGCTGGGTCCTGCGGGGGACGCCTTTCGCTGCCGCCGACGAGTCGAGGCTGGAGGCCTGGACGGTCTCCCCACAGGGCGAGTTCACGGTGTCCGACCTGAGCGACGGCCGCGTGCTGCGCACCGGCGCGGTCGCGTTCCCGCCCGGCGTCCCGCAGTTCGCGACGGTCTACGGCGGGATGCTGGTGCTGTCCGCCCGCCTGCCCGGCGGTGAGTTCTTGGAGACCAGGTACGACACGCGGACCATGCGCGTGGTCGCCGCGACCTCCTCGCCGTTGCGGTTCGGGTGCGGCGACTACCTGTGCGAGGTGGGTGACGACGGCGGCGTGCGCACGCCGCTGGCGGTGCTGGACCGCGACACCCTGCAGGTGCGTTACCGGTTCGAACCGGGCGTGCACCTGATACCGAGCGCGCAGGGCGCGATCACGGTCCGGGCGGACGGGTCGGCGCAGCTCGGCGTGCCCGCCGACCGGCTGATCGACCTGGCTGACGGCCGTACGCTGCTCGATCTGACCGGATGGGCCGTCCAGCTCGCGTTCGACGAGAGCAGGCAGGCGCTGCTCACCCGGTCGACGCCCGAGGGAGTCCAGCTCGCCCGGATCGAGGACGGGCAGGTCCGGCTGCTGGGCACACTGCCCCCGGTGCAGCGGTGCTTCCACACGCGGCAGCGGATCGCCTGTGTCTACGACGGCAACCGGCTGGGGGTATGGAGTATCGCCGCGACGGCTTCCTGAGCAAGGCGACCCGCCGCAAGGTTGGACGTCGGCGAAGGAGACGTTCGTCACTCCCAGCGTCCGAGAGCCGTGGTCGCCGACGGCGGCTCCGGCCTGCGCCATCGACCACGACCGCTACGGGAAGTGATCACGCGGTGACGCCGTCGTGTTTGGCGGTGCCGTCGAGTCTCGTTACGTTGGTGGCCGCATCACGGTTGAACCGACTCCGGCTGGTCCGGAGACCACCCGAGAGCTATGGAGCGTTCGTGACCTACCGGCCAGAGCTGCTGAAGGAAAGCGAGCGCTACCGAGGTCGCCGTCGTGCTCCGGTGCCCTCACGTCGCAGGTACGCCGCCGTGCTCGCGACCGCCGCGGTCGGCGCGGGGGCCGTGGCGCTCAGCACCGGTGCGGCCGTCGACGACGCGAAGACCGACGCCGCCGCGGGCGAGGTCGCCGCCTACGCCCAGTCCCCGGACCTGAGCGCCCGTGCCGATGCGGCCGAGCGCGCCAACCGTGCCGACGAGCGCGCCCCGACCCTGGCGGCAAGCACCGCCGACGGCTGGGTGCTGCCGCTGCACGGGTACGAACTGCGCACCAGCCACGGCGACTCGCGCCCGGGGATCGACCTGACCGGCCTGCCCGAGGGCACGCCGTTCGCGGCGGTGCACGCGGGCACGGTGGCGCAGGCGGGCTGGAACGGCGCGTTCGGCTACTCCGTGATCGTCGACCACGGCGACGGCGTGCAGACCGTGTACGCCCACGCCAGCAAGGTCCTGGTCAAGGTCGGCCAGCAGGTGGCCGCCGGCACCGAGCTCGCGCTACTGGGCAACACCGGCCTGTCCCGCAGCCCGCACCTGCACCTGGAGGTGCACGTCGACGGCGCGGCGCAGAACCCGCTGGCCTGGTTCCAGAAACACGGCCTCGACTTCGACCTGGAGATCGAGTCGCCCTACGGGGCGTGACGTCGGGCCGGTGACGGGGCAGCGCCCAGGAGAGCCGGCAAGCCGGGGTCTCCAGGGCGCTGCGGCCGGGCGGGTCAGTTCGGGTTGGCGGCGTGGGTGAGTGTCTCCCAGGCCACGAACAGGTTGTTGGTGCCGGCGGGGCGCTGGTTGAGGGTGAGCGTCTGGGTGTTGGTCATGCCGATGCCCAGCCGGAAGTTCAGCGCGTTGAAACCGACCTCGGTGATCGGCCCCAGGCCCAGGTGCAGGCTGCCGCCGCACAGCCACGACGGCGCGGCGGTGCCGAGCTGGTACTTGGCGTGCAGGCCCAGCGCGTGGCGCAGCCGGTCGGTGAACTCCGGGTAGAGGTCCTGGCCCTGGATGCGGCCGGTCTCGGCGATGTGGGTGGCCGAGGAGATGCCGTATCCGGTGTGGGTGAAGTCGCGGCAGGTCTCCTGCGACAGCCCGTCGACGAAGGTGCTCTGGCCCTGCCAGTAGTTGATGATCTCGCTGGGGGTGTCGATGCCGCCTCCGGGTCCGTACGGCACGGTGCCGTCGGTGGCCAGGTAGAAGTAGGCGCGCATGCGGTTGCGGAACCTGGTGACGGCCCGGTCGTAGGCGATGCGGTCCTCCAGGAAGACCGCGATGCCGATGACGGCCTCCATCATGGACATGTCCCAGTTGCCGTTGCTGGTGGTGTTGCCGTTGATGACCTCGGGCAGGTACACGTTGCGCAGCATGGTGGCGAACCGGGTCGCGTTGGGCCAGCCGGTGTACGTGTAGCGGATGATCTCGGCGGCGCGCGGCCAGGTGGACCCTGCCCACGCGGTCTGCAGCGGGGCGTTGCTGTTGGTGTGGTCGACGATCACGGCCGACCAGGCGTCCATGAGCTGGATGGCCTTGTCCGCGTACCGGCTGTCGCGGGTGATGTACCAGGCGAGCGCCATGGTGTACGCCGCGATCGCGTCCTCGCGTTCGTCGGTGCAGCCGAGGTTCGGATTGGAGTAGGAGCCGCACTCGACCACGGCGCGCGGTTTCGGGGCGCGGCTCAGCGAGGCGTAACGGCTGCCCATCATCTGGTCGTAGGCCTGCCGCCAGGGCTGGGCGTTGCTGTTGACCTTGCCGCGGACGAAGTCGAGCTGGGCGCGGCTGACGAGCACGCCGGGGTGGGCGAAGATGGCGGGTGCGGCCTCGGCGCGCCGGGCCGACCCGCCGGGTATCACGGCGAGCGTGGTGCCCAGCAGCGCGATCAGGGCCGTGGCGAGGGCGAGCGGCATCCGCCGTCGGGTGTGGAGCATCGGCGTCCTCCCTGAAGACTCCAGGGCTCGGGAGCGGCCAAGCCATGAACTGTAAGGTAACTTTCCTTACTAAACAGGGTCGATCTCCAGAATGTCAACACCTTCGATATGCCGCCCTTCGTGACGAGTCCGGCCGGTATCGCGCCGGCCCGCTCATAGGGCCTCACGCCGCGAGCTTGGCGAGAGTCTCCTTCATGCGCCGGATCTCGATCTGCTGGTCGGCGTTGACGTCGCGGGCCAGCCGGTCGCTGGACGGTTCGATGCCCCCACCGGCCTGGTAGAGCTGTTCGACCATCGTGACCGCGCCCTGGTGGTGCCGGATCATGTAATCGAGGAACAGCCTGTCGAACGCCGATCCCTTCGCCTGCGCGAGACGCGTCAGGTCGGTCTGGTCGAGCATGCCGGGCATCAGCTCACCGTGGCCGACGTGGTTCGCGTGCGGCGACGGCAGCGCCTCCCGCCGGCTCGCCAGCCACTGCTCCATCAGCGTGATCTCATCCTGCTGTGAGATCTTGATCCGTGCTGCCAACTGGGCGATCTCGGGGCTCTGGCTGCGCCCGGCGACCAGCGCGGTCATCTCCAGCGCCTGCCCGTGGTGCGGGATCATCCTGCGCATGAACTCGGTGTCGGCCGCGTTGTGCGGCGGCGCGGACAGCCGGGCGACATCCTCGGGCGAGAGTGTGCGCGCGGACTGGCCGGGTGCGCCCGGCTGCACGACCCGCAGCGTCGGTGCGGCCGCGACCGGGCCGGCGTCGTCGCCCGACAGTGCGACGACCGCGAACACCGCGAGACCGGCCGTCACGACGGCGGCCACGGCGGCGATGACGAGGCGGCGGGATCCGAGCATGAGTCAAGACGTTAACCGATGTACGGCCCGCACGGCGAGCGTTGCGACCGGCGTCCTGATGGGACGCCAGCACCTAGCGTGACGGCCCGCCCCTGCCGGTCAGCCGCCGTAGGGCCGCGTGATGATCTCGAGGTTGTGCCCGTCGAGGTCTTCCCAGTAGAGACCGCGGCCGCCGTCGTTGTGGTTGATCTCGCCCGGCCGGCTGTGGAACGGGTCGGCCCAGAACGGCAGCCGATGGGCGCGGATGCGCGCCCAGATCTGGTCGAACTCGTCTTCGGTCACCAGGAACGCGTAGTGCTGGGTGCGGATCGGGCCGTCGGCCTTGACGACGTCGAGCGAGACGCCGTTGGCCAGCTCGACCACCCGGAACGGGCCGTAGGTCGCGGCCGGTGCGAGGCCGAGCAGATCGACCAGGAAGTCCGCGGTCCGGTCGCGGTCGGTGGCCATGACGATCGTGTGATTGAGCTGTACGGGCATGCTGTCTATATTGCCCGATACGTGGAGGGGGCGCCCCACCGTCGCCGGTGAGCCGCCCCCTGACGGTTTCGCGTCGCGCTCAGTCGAGCGTGGCGCACTGGCCGCCGGCAGGGCCGCGGACCGTGTCGGCCGCACCGAGGTTGATCGGCGCGGGGGAGTTGCCCGAGCATGCGAGCGGACCGTTGATTGTGCTGCCCGCGACGATCGGCTCCACGCCGGGCGTCGTGTTGCCCGACAGCGAGACCGGGCCGTGCACCGTGGAGTCGACCACCGCCACGCTGCCCGTGGCACCCGAGACGGACAGTGGACCGCGGACCGTGCTGTGGTAGACGTGCACCGCGGCCGCCGACGACGCCGATACGGGGCCGGAGATCGTCGAGTCGATCGCGAGCAGCGTCGCACCCCTGCGGACGGAGACCGGGCCGCTGACGGTCGCGCCGTCGAGGCAGGTCACGCCCGAGACCGTCAGCGGGCCGTTATGGCGGCCGTCGATGGTCGTGGTGCAGGTACGTGCCAGCTGGTCGAAGCGCGCCCGCGCGACCGCGAAGCTCGGCGCCCACGTGATCCTCTGCTGGCTCTGGGCGTTGAACTCGGTCAGCCGGACCTGCCGGGCCGCGGCGATCTCCGCCGCGGTCAGGTGCGTGCTCGGCTTGAGGCCGAAGACGTCGAACCCGCGCGCGATCTCGCTGCCGTAGACCTCGCCGTTGTACCAGTACGCGGACCACATGCCGCCCAGGACGAGCCCGGTGGCGGAGATCGGGCCGCGGTCGAAGTACGCGATCTCCTTCGGGTGCGCCGAGTCGGTGTAGTCCACCAGCGAGATGCCGCCCTGATACCAGGCCTGAGCCATGATGTCGCGGCCGGGCACCGGGATCAGCGAACCGTTGTGCGCGACGCAGTTCTCGGTCAGCGTCTGGGGCACCGGCAGCTTGTAGTAGCTGCGGAACTCCATCTTGCCGGCGACGATGTCGAAGACCGCGTTCGCGCCCCAGCTGGCCTGGTCGGTCGGACGGCACCGGGCCGCCGTGCCACCGCCCCACTCGTCGGTGAAGATGACCTTCTTGCCGTCATTGGTCAGCGTCGCCGAGTGCCAGTACGCGAAGTTGGGGTCCGCGACCTCGTCCAGGCGCACGGGGTTGGCCGGGTCGGAGATGTCGATCAGGATGCCGTTGCCCTCGCAGGCGCCCGCCGCCAGACCGAGCTCCGGATAGGCGGTGATGTCGTGGCAGGCGTCGGTGATCGGCGTGGGACCCCAGTTCATGCCGGACGGGTGGGTCGGGGCCGGTGGCGTGTTCTGCAGCCCGTCGACCGCGCCGGTCGCGGGATCGGCGAACAGCCGCGGACCGTTGACGACGGCCGCCGATGCGGGACTGGCGACCGGCACCTTGATGACGTCGATGCGCCACCGCGACGGGTTCTCGCCGTTCGCCGGGTTGTTGTTGCAGCCCGCCATCGTGGCCACCGGCCGGACGCCGGCGGTGCCCGACACGTACACGTACACGTTGGCCGGGTCGTCCGGATCGGTCACCACGGAATGCGTGTGCGAGCCGCGGCACAGCTGGACGGCCGCGACCTGCGTCGGCGTGGTGATGTCGCTGATGTCGAACACGCGCACGCCCTGGAAGCGCTCGCCGACGGTGGGGTTCGTGCCGCAGTCGACGCGCGCGCGGCTCTCCTCGACCGACATGAACAGCAGGTCGCCGTGGACGGACACGTCGCCCTGCCCGCCGGGGCAGACCACGCTCGTCACGACCGACGGTGCGGACGGGTCGGAGACGTCGAAGACGTTGAACCCGTTGAAGTTGCCCATGATCGCGTAGTCGCCGGTGAACGCGAGGTCCGACGCGACGAACCCGAAGTCGCCGGGGTTCGCGGGGTTGACGAAGCCCGGCGGTTTGTCGACGTGGGCGAGGTGTTCGAGGTTGCTGATCGCCGACGGCGCGTCGAGCCAACCAGGGCCGAGGCCGATGCGGGGGTCCGGATCATCGGCTGATGCCACACCCGGCGTCAGCGCGGCGAGGAGCAGGGCGGCCGCGGTGGCGGCCAGTGCACTGCGGACAGTGCGTCTCGAGGTGGATGTCATGTGTCGCGCCTCTCGTGTCGAGGGGGCCCAACCGGCGCGGCATGTAATGAGCGGGACGGTCGCCGCACCTCACCGGACGGTATCGAAGGAGGACGATCGGGGCAAGAGGAACCGCCCGCCGGACGCCGGGCCCGTCACAGGCGTGAGATGACCAGATGCCCGGTGAGGTCGAAATAGGTGTAGTAGTGGTAGTCGCCGTCGGCGGGCTGCCCGACGCCTGCGCCGGCCTGCTCGCCCAGGTCGCTGGCGTTGAAGCAGGTCGGGATGCAGCCCTCGGAGTATCCGTAGAAGACGGAGCCGTTGTCGCCGCGGAACGTGACGTACAGGTCGGCGATCGCCGACGACAGGCCGGGCGCGGCGGTGCTGCCGACCGCGGCGTTGACCCGCGAACGGTGGCTCAGCACCGCTGACCCGGTGAACGAACCGACCTGGATGCTGTGCGCGCCGTCGCCGGCCGCCCAGGCCAGCACCAGCCCCAGGTTGCTGCTGCCGCTGTCGTCGTAGACGAGGGCCGGCCCGGCGACGCTGGTGTCGGGCAGCACCACGCGGTTGGTCAGGGTCATCGTTCCGCCGCCCGCGCATGCCGACGTGTTGAGGCGGCCGACGTTGAGGTGGCCGGCCGGGTCGGTCCAGGCCAGGTGGCGTACGCCGGCGGGATCGGAGGCCAGGGCGGGCGCGTGCGCGGAGACGACCCCGGTGAAGGCGGTCCGGCAGGTCAGCGCCGGCCCGGTGGTGTACGCGGCGGTCAGCGTGTTGCCGTTGTCGCCCGCGGGCCAGGCCACGTAGACGCCGGCGCCGTCGGTGTCGAGCGCGGCGCCCTCGCCCTGGGGCACCCGCTCGGTGCCGGCCACCTTGGTGATGCGCAGGCCGGCGCTGGTGGAGTAACCGACTACCAGTTGCTTCGCGGCAGCGGTGCCGGAGGAACCCGCCCAGGCGATGTACATCCTGGAGCCGGCCAGCGCCAGCGCCGGGCGGCCACTGCCGGTGTTGCCCAGGGTGAGCGCCGACGCGGGCGTGCCGGCGGAGGCGGCGAGCAGGATGGCAGCGATCGTCGCGGCGCAGAGGCGCAGCGCGGGCCGTCGACGGTTCATGGATTCACTCCAGGGGAGTAGGTGGACGTGCCCAGGCGTGCGACGAGATCGGGAGAGCGCTCTCCGGATGCGGCTCAAGTCTCCGGTGCCTGGCACGTCCCGTCAAGACGGGCATCTATGCGGGGGCCGGGCGGCCGGGATGACCTGGTCGCCGCACTCCTAGATCATCGACTGGTCCGGCGGTCGGCATCCTGCCGCGGGCAGGCGCTCGCCCAGCAAGATGGCGTGGTCGCCGTTTTCGCCCGGTATATTTATATTTGCCAAGCCAAGAGTGGGAGGGACGGATAATGCAGATTAATTCGGTCAGTCCCATCGATTGGGCGATCGACATGCTGGATGAGGCGAAAACCGCCGAGGACGTCCAGACCGTTCTGCGCTGCAGCGCTCGTGCCGCGGTCCAGGCCCAGGGGGTGACTGTGGTTCAGCTTGAGGACGGCCAGTGCCACTATCTGGACGAGGATGCGATGAGCCCGCTGTGGAAGGGCCAGCGGTTCCCGGCCGAGTCGTGCATCAGCGGGTGGGCGATGCTCAACGACCAGACCGTAACGATCCGGGACATCCGCACCGACAGCCGGATCCCGCAGGCCGCCTATCGTCCGACGTTCGTCCGGAGCCTGCTCATGGTGCCGATCCGGGTCGCCGGGTCGCCGGTCGGCGCGATCGGCGCCTACTGGGCAGACCTGCACCAGGCCAGCCATGAGGAGGTGGCCGTCCTCGAAAGGCTTGCCGCAGCGGCGGGCCGTGCGCTGACAAAGGTCTCGGCCCTCGCCGGTCGATCAGGGGCAGACCGCAGCCCGGCCGACGGCGCCCTGGCCGTCTGAGACGCGACCGGACAGCCTGCGGCGGCGAGGATGACCGCCGACATGCGTGACGTGGACCCACCGCCGCCCGAACGGGCTGAGGTCGACGCGACGCTGCGCGATGCCGCAGCCGAACTCGCGGTGGCCGCGGGCGCCGAGGACGTCATGGCGGCCCTGGACCGCGCCGTCACCCGGCTCACCGCACCCGGCTCGTCGCACGAACTGCGCATCCGCCTGCTGGAGGACTCCGCCGGCGGTCCGGGCGGGGACTTACCCGGCGTGCTCCTGCCGATCGAGGTGAGTACGCCCGGGGTGGGGAGGGTGGGCATACTCCTGGTGGACCGGGACACCGCGGCCATTGCCCACCTGCGGCCGGTGCTCGAGGTCATGTCGGCGCAGGCCGCGCTCGCGATGGAGCGGATTCGGCTGGCCGCCGAGGTGAGCCGCTATCGCAGCTTCCGCGAGATCGAAGCACTGATGGAGCAGACCCACGACGTGGTATTGATCGTCGATGGGGACGACTGCATCCGGTATGCGAGCCCGTCGGCCCGCAACGTCTTCGGCACGTCCGCACTCCGTCACGTCAAACTGCTGGACTTCATCGACGCCGCGCAACGGCCGGCGGCCGAATTCCTCCTTCGTCATGTACGCGCCGGCGCCGCCGGTGCGGGGGAGAGCCGCGCGGACTGGACGGTCCGGGCGCTGGACGGCCGGGCACCGGTGGTCGAGGTCAGCTGCCGTGAGCTGCGGCCGGGGGACGCGGCCCGCGACGTGGCGCTGACCATGCACGACGTGACCGCGCAGCGGCGCTTGGAACACGATCTGACCGAGCGCATGTTCCACGATTCGCTGACCGGCCTGCCCAACCGTGTGCTGTTCGCCGAGCGCACCGAACACGCCGTCGCCGCGAACACCGGGCTCACCGCCGTCCTTCTCGTCGATCTCGACGACTTCGGGTCCGTCAACGACAGTTTCGGCCACGCCGTCGGCGACGAGGTCCTCCACCAGGTGAGCCGGCGGCTCCGCGACGTCGTCGGCGACCGCGAGGTCGCCGCCAGGTTCGGCGGCGACGAATTCGCCGCACTCATCCAGGACGCCATCACCGCCGCCGACGTCGAGCGCACCGTGGTGCGTCTGTGCGGCTCGCTTGCCGCACCCGTGCACACCAGTGGCGGGACGGTGGTCGTCTACGGCGCGAGCATCGGGGTCGCCACCACCGCGCACGCCGGCAGCGCGCACGAACTGCTCCGCAACGCCAACCTGGCGCTGCGGGCGGCGAAGTCCGCCGGCGCCGGTCAGTGGCACCGGTATGAGCCGTCGATGACCGACCAGGCTCGGCACTCGGAGCTGCGTGCGGACCTGGGCCGGGCGGCCGAGGAGGGTGCCCTGTTCCTGGAGTACCAGCCGATCGTGGCCCTCGGCACCGGCCGCACCGTCGGGTTCGAGGCCCTGCTGCGCTGGCAGCACCCGACCTACGGCCGGCTCCCGCCGGCCGAATTCATCGAGCTCGCCGAGGAGTCGGGGCTGATCGTGCCGATCGGCGAGTGGGTGCTCGCGACGGCGATGCGGACGGCCTGCCGCTGGCCCGCCGCGGCGCAGGTCCGTGCCCCGTATGTGAGCGTCAACGTATCGGCGCAGCAGCTGCGATCGGACGACTTCGCCGAGACCGTCACGCGCCTGCTCGCCGAGACGGGCCTGCCGGCGCATCGGCTCGTCCTCGAGATAACCGAGAGCATGCTCCTGCGCGACGACGACAAGGTGTGGCTCGCGCTCGAACTGCTGCGGGGCAGGGGCGCCAGGGTCGCCATCGACGACTTCGGCACCGGTTACTCCGCCCTGGGCTACCTGCGGCAGATACCGCTCGACATCGTCAAGCTGGACCGACTGTTCGTCCGGGGACTGACCACCTCCCGAAGGCAGCGTGATCTGGTGGAGGGGATCGTCACGCTGACCCGCGCGTTGAGCCTCGACATCGTGGCGGAGGGCATCGAGACCGAGCACCAGCGGCGGGCGTCCGCCGCCACGGGCTGCACCTACGGCCAGGGCTACCTCTTCGCCACCCCCATGCCCGAAGCGGACACGCTCACGTGGCTCGCCGGCGGGCAGGCCCGGCCGGATCGAGCCGGTGCCGCGCACCAGCCTTAGCGGCGTCCTATTATCGACGTTTAGTAACATTTGCCCAGAGAAGTTACCTAGGGCATCCTGGGGACGAAGGCTGCGTGTTCGGAGGCGGTCGGCATGTCCACAGACGCAAGCTCCGGCACAGCCGCCGGCGGGAACGCACTCCCGCGCACGCCCGCCCACACGCGGCTGTGGATGGCATACGCAGCCGTGTCGCTGGCCTTCATCGCGGCTTATCTGGCCACAGCCAGCAACGGCTTGGCCCAGGCGATCATATTCACCGGCTCGAACCTGGCCGCGGTCGTGGCGATCCTGGTCGGTATCCGGATGAACCGGCCCACCTGCCCGAGCGCGTGGTATCTGCTCGCCGCCGGGCAGGCGGCGTACCTGGTGGGCAACGTGCTCTGGTACGTCACCGCGGCGGCGCAAGGCAGACCGACCATGTTCCCATCGCCGGCCGTGGAGGTCTTCCTGGCTTCCTATCTGCTCAACGCGCTCGCCCTGCTGCGGCTCGTCCGAGCCAGGCGTGCCGGCAGGGACTGGTCGGCATTGCTCGACGCCCTCATCGTCACCGTCGCCATCACCAGCGCCTATTTCGTACTCATCGTCGCGCCCCTGCTCACCACGACGCGGCTGTCCCCGTATGCCCAGTTTCTCGCGGGGGTTTATCCGTTCCTGGACATGATCTTCTTCCTGCTGGCGACCAGGTTGTTCTTCGGCGCCGGGAACTCATGGCGCGCGCTTGCGCCGCTCGCCGCGTGGGCCGCCGCGCTGTTCCTGGCCGACGTCGTCTACGGCCTTCAGCAGGTCCAGGGCATCGGACGGGACGGCGACCTGCCGTTCTTCGGCTACCTGGCGTCATTCCTCTTCGTGGGCGTGGCCGCGCTCCATCCGGCGATGCGGGACGTCGCCACGTGTCGCGAGCAGCCCGAGGTTGCGGGCCGCGTACGGCTGATCGCGCTCGGCCTCTGCGGTCTGGCGGTGCCGGCGCTGGTGGTGGACTCGGTGCGCGACGGGCGGCGCATCGAGCCGATCGTGCTCTCGGTCGCCTCGGCGATCATGTTCCTCCTCGTCATGCTGCGGGTGGGCGACCTGCTGACGAAGATCCTCGCCGCGGGCCGTCGCGAACACGAGCGGCTCCAGCAGTTCCTCGAGGCGATACCCGTCGGGGTCGACGTCCGCGACGCGGGCACCGGCCACCCCGTATATGTCAACCAGGTGGCCGGACGCATCCTCGGCTACGACCCGGGGCGGGTCGACGTGCCGGGGGAACTGCCCCACCTCTACCACGGCGGCACCGACCAGCCCTTCCCTGCCGAGCGGCTGCCGGGGACGCTGGCACGGCAGGGCCACGTCGTGACCGCGGACGACATCGAGGTCGAGCGGGATGCGCAGCGTCGGCAGCTGCAGGTGGTGGCGACGCCGATTCGCGACGGCGACCAGGTCCGCTACGTGCTGACCGCCTTCGCCGACATCACCTCGGAGCGCGAGATGGCCGAGGAACTCCGCCAGCTCTCGGTGATCGACGAGCTGACCGGAGTCAACAACCGGCGGGGATTCCTGCTCGCCGCGCGCAACGAGCTGGCGCTGGCAGAGCGGGCGAGTCGCCCTGGCGTGCTGCTCTTCATCGATCTCGACGGACTCAAGAAGATCAACGACAGCTACGGCCACGGCGCCGGCGACCACGCCCTGGAGAGCACCTCCCGGCTGCTGCGGGCCAACATCCGCCGCCGCGACGTGCTGGGCCGCATCGGCGGTGACGAGTTCTGCGTGCTGCTGACCGAGGCGAGCAGGCTCTCCGACGTCGACCTGTGGGCAGGCCGGCTGCGGGAGCACGTCGCCCGGCACAACGACACGAGCCGCCAGCCGTACCGGCTCGCCCTCACCGTGGGGGCGACGATCTTCGACCACGACACCCCGCACACGGTCGAGGAGCTGATCGCTCGCGCCGACGCGGCCATGTACCAGGCCCGGGAGCAGGATGACGGCCAGGCCCCCGAGGGGTCCGTCCGGATGCTGGGGCCGACCCCGGGCACCAGATCTCCGTGAAGGAAGAGGCATCCATGAGTGCGCACAAGGTCGCCGTCATCACCGGCGCGTCCCAGGGCATCGGCGCGGCTCTCGTGCCCGCGTACCGCAAGCTCGGCTACGCGGTCGTCGCGAACTCCCGCTCCATCGCGCCGTCGGAAGACCCCGCGATCCTGACCGTCGCGGGCGACATCGCCGACCCGGCGGTCGGCGCCCGCGTGATCGAGCAGGGCCTGGCGGCGTTCGGCCGCATCGACACACTGGTCAACAACGCCGGCGTCTTCGTGGCCAAGCCGTTCACCGAGTACACCGCCGAGGACTACGAGTTCGTCACGGGGGTGAACCTGCGCGGGTTCTTCGACGTGACGCAGCGGGCCGTCGCAGCCATGCTCACCCAGGGCGGCGGGCACGTCGTCAACCTCTCGACCAGCCTGGTCGACCACGCCAGCTCCCAGGTGCCGTCTGCGCTGGCGTCGCTTACCAAGGGCGGCCTCAACGCCGTCACCAAGTCCCTGGCGATCGAGTACGCCGCCCGCGGCATCAGGGTCAACGCCGTCGCACTCGGCGTCATCCGTACGCCGATGCATCCCGCCGAGACCTACGAGGCTCTCGCCGGTATGCACCCGATGGGCCGCCTGGGCGAGATCAGCGACGTCGTGGAGGCCATCGTCTACCTGGAGAACGCCCCGTTCGTCACCGGTGAGATCCTGCACGTCGACGGCGGTCAGAGCGCCGGCCACTGACCATGACGTGTCGACCGGGCCGCGGCCGTTCACGACCAGCCAGGAGGGGAGACCGTTCATGACCGGCACCGAAGACGAGATTCTCCGAACCGTCCTCGACCAGTGGAAGTCGGCCGTCGACGCGCACGACCCGAGGCGCGTCGCGTCGTGCTTCACCGATGACGCAATCTTCCAGGGCCTGCACCCGTACAGCATCGGCCCGCAGGGCGTGGCCGCCTACTACGACTCGCAACCGATCGGCCTGACCGCCGACTACGACATCCTGCAGACCCGGCGTCTGGCCGAAGACGTGATCCTCGGCTACCTCGGCGTCGATTTCGGCTTCACCGACCGTCCGACGCTGGCGGTGAATCTCGGCGTGATCCTGCGCCGGGTCGGCGATTCCTGGCTCATCGGCCACTATCAGGTCTCCCGGCTCGGCTGACCGGACCCGGCCCCAGGTCACCACGGTCGGAGATGTCCTGGAAGGGCGTGTTTCACGCCGGCATCGCCCCGCTTCCGGGCTCGCGCCGAGTACCCGGCCTCAGGCGCGAGGAAGTGGCACAGCTGGCCGGGGTCAGCGTCGACTACTACGTCCGGCTGGAGCGCGGGCGCAGCGCGAACGTCTCCGCCTCCGTGCTGGCGGCGGTGGCTCGGGCCCTGCAACTCGACGACACCGAGCGCCGCCACCTCTTCGCGCTCGCCGGACCCGAACGGCCGCGGCCACGTGCGGCGGTGGAGCAGCAGGCGCGACCCGGGCTGCAGCGAGTCCTGGAGAGCATCACCGAGATACCGGCCGAGCTGCTGGGGCATCGCCTGGACGTGCCGGCGATCAATCACCTGGGACATGTGCTTTTCGCGGACTTCGACACCCTGCACCGGATCACCGTCCGAAGACGCGCTGCGCCTGCTCGCCAGCTGGACCGCCGACAACGCATGACCGCTCACCGGCCGGGAGCGCGGTTCACGATCTCCTGCACCAGCCAGGTGTTGCCGTCAGGATCCTCGAAGGTCAGGAAGCTGGAGTAGTCGGCACGGGCCGGCTCCGGGCCGGGCTCCTCGCCCTGAGCGCCGAGATGGAACGGCTCGCTCACGTTCACCCCGCGGCCGACGAGATCTGCCCGGGTGGCCTCGATGTCGTTGGTGACCAGGTGCATCCAGCGATAGGAGCCGGGGGTCGCCTCGGTGATTCCCTCGCCGATGTGGATCGAGCACGCGGAACCCGGCGGCGTCAGCTGCACGATGCGGTACCTGGCGGCTCCGGGATTGCGGTGGCCGATGGCCTCGCCGTAACTGGCCGCCGCATGGTCGATGTCCATCCGCCAGCCCAGCGTGTCGGCGTAGAACGCCTTGGCGCGGTCGACGTCGGAGACGGGAATGACGACGGCTTCGAACTTCAGATCCATCTCGCAGAACCTTCCGGCACGAACGGGCAGTTACGTTTAGTAGTCGTGATGTTACTCGCGGAGTCGGTCGGGCGGAGTCGGGCAGCCGGACCCGGCGACGCCAGGCCATTGCGCGGCTACGACGACGTGGCCGGGTGCTTGGCCGCCGCCTTGGTCATCCACATCTGCTGGATCTGTTCGAGGGTGCGGCCCTTGGTCTCGGGTTGCAGCTTCCAGACGAAGACGTAGGTGACCACGCACATGACGGCGAACAGGAAGAAGACGCCTGACTCTCCGATCCAGTCGACCAGGGTCAGGAAGAAGCGGGTGACGAGCCAGGCGGCGCCCCAGTTCGCGGCGGTGGCGATGGCGACGCCGCGGCCGCGGACGAAGCCCGGGTAGATCTCGTTGATGACCGTCCACACCACCGGCCCCAGCGAGAACGCGAAACTGGCGATGAAGACCACCATCGCCACCAGCATGACGACTCCGGCGTCGCTGGGAGTGTTGGCGGTTGCGCCGGTGGTGGCCGTGGCGATCTTGCCGAGGTAGCGGAAGGACAGGCTCATCACGAGCAGGGACAGTCCCATGCCGATGAGGCCGGCGAACATCAGCGGCCGGCGGCCCAGCCGGTCGACGTAGGCGACGGCGATGAGGGTGGCCAGGACGTTGACCACGCCGATGGACCAGGTGGTGGCGGCGGTCTGCTGTTGCGGTGTGCTGAACCCGGCCGCCGCGAAGATCTTGTCGGAGTAGTAGATCACCGCGTTGATCCCGGTGAACTGCTGGAAGATAGCCAGGCCGACACCGAGTACGAGCGGGGCCCGCCACTTCGCGGAGAAGACCTCGCCCCAGGACGCCTGCCCCGTGCCCAGGCTGGCCTTGATGTCGCGCAGGTTCGCCTCGACGTCCTCCTCGGGACGCACCTTGCGGATCGCGTCGACTGCCTTGTCCCGCTGCCCGGTCTTCATGTACCAGACCATGGAGTCCGGCAGCGGGAACATGGCCAGAATCAGCAGGACGCCGGGTATGACCGACAGGCCCAGCATGAGCCGCCATTGGCTGCCGGACGACAGCAGCTCGTCGACGATGTCGGCGATCAGGATGCCGAAGGTGATCGCCAGCTGGTACATGGACACGAACCGGCCGCGCAGCCGGGTGGGCGCCATCTCGGCGGCGTAGAGCGGAGCGGCCAGCGACGCGACGCCGACGCCGAACCCGACGACGAGGCGTCCCACGATCATGACGTCGGTGCCCGGTGCCAGGGCTTCGATGAGCGCGCCGATGGTGAACAGGACGGCGGCCCAGATGACCGCCACCCGGCGGCCGAGCTTCTCCGCCATGACACCGGCGGCCAGGGCGCCGAACAGCGCCCCGAGCGTCACCCAGCTCGTGATGATCTCGATGACGAACGTGCTCGGGTGGAACGTGTCCTCGATGCCGTTGAGCGCGCCGCCGATGACACCCTGGTCGTAGCCGAACAGCAGACCGGCGAGCATGACCACGGCGCCGACGAAGACCAGCCATTTCGTGATCCGGTGCTTGGGCTCCGCCACGTCGCCGGCGCCGAGGGTAACCATGTCCAGCCCTTCGTCGAGGCCGATGGATCAGCAGGTCACCGTGTGCTGCCCGGTCCGGCCGCGGTGGTGGCGGCGGTGGTGGCGCCGAGGCGGCGCAGCAGGTGATCCCCGACGCGTAGGGCATTGGCCATGGCGGTGAGTGCCGGGTTGACCGCGCCGATGCTCGGGAAGAAGCTGGTGTCGACGACGTAGAGGTTGTCGAGTTCGTGGGCTTTGCAGTCGGTGTCGAGCACCGAGCTGGCCCGGTCGGTGCCGAAGCGGCAGGTGCCGGCCTGGTGTGCGACCCCGGCCACCGGGATCTCGCTCTTCATGTACGCAAAGCGGTGCAGCAGATGGCCCGAATGCATGCCCAGGTGTCCGAGCATCGACTTGAGCTGGTGATACAGCCGATCGGCGGCGGTCGGATTGCTCTGCCGGTAGCTCAGCCTGACGTTGCCGTCCTCGGTGAGGGTGACCCGGTTCTCGGGCATCGGCAGGTCCTCGGTGGACAGCCAGAAGTCGACGGCGTGACGGGCGACGTCGGCCAGCGCCCACGTCGGGGCGAGCATGGTCGCGATCGGTTTCTCGCCGCGGAACATGTCCGCCTGCGACTTGCCGATCATCTGGATGTTGCCCATCGGGTAGTCGAAGTCCGGGCCGCGGAAGTAGAAGTCGTTGACGCCGAGCGTCTTCTGGAACACGGTCGGGTTCGGTTCCTTCGACAGCGCGAGCACGGCCTGGCTGGCGTGGAACATGTAGTTGCGGCCCACCTGGTCGGAGCCGTTGGCCAGCCCGTTGGGGTGCCGCTCGTTGGCCGAGCGCAGCAGCAGCTTCGCCGAGTTCGCGGCACCGGCCGACACGACGACGATGTCGGCGGCGTAGCGCTCCTCGTGGCCCTCGTGCTCGACCACCACGGTGGTGACGGCGGTGCCCTGCGGGTTCGTCTCCAGCCGAATCACGTGCGCGTTGGTCAGCAGCGTGACGTTGTTGTGCTCCAGCGCCGGGCGGACGCCGAACACCTCGGCGTCGGACTTGGCGTGCAGCGGGCACGGGAAGCCGTCGCAGGACGGGCAGCGTACGCAGACGCTGTAGGGCATGTTCGTCTCGGTGAGCCGGATCCCGCACGGTGCGTGGAACGGGTGGTAGCCGGCCTTGGCCAGGTCGTCGGACAGCTGCTGGATGCGCGGCTCGTGCGACACGGCCGGGAACGGGTAGTCGGCGCTGGCGGGCGGCTCGGTCGGGTCCTCGCCGCGGGCGCCGTGCACCTGGTACAGCTGCTCGGCCAGGGTGTAGTAAGGCTCCATCTGCTCATAGGCGATGGGCCACGCCGGTGAGATGCCGTCGTGGTGGCGCAGCTCGCCGAAGTCCTCGCGGCGCAGCCGGTACAGCGCCGCGCCGTAGAGCTTGGTCGCGCCGCCGACGAAGTAGTGGACCTGCGGCTGGAACGGCTTGCCGCCGGAGTCGTACCAGGTGTCGGGCGAGATGTAGCGGTTGTCGATGAACACGTCGGCGGCGGACCAGTTGGCCGGCTCGCGGGGCAGCCAGCTGCCGCGCTCCAGCAGCAGGATGCGCTTGCCCGACGGCGCCAGGTGCCGCGCGAGCGTGCCCCCGCCGGCGCCCGTGCCGATGATGATGACGTCGTAGCTTTCCATCGCTATAGCTCCTCAAGGAGTTCGGCCAGGATGATGCGCCCGGCGGCCTCGATGAGCGCCAGGTGTGAGAATGCCTGCGGGAAGTTGCCCAGGTGCCGGCCGGCTTCGGCGTCGAACTCCTCGGCGTACAGGCCCAGCGGCGAGGCGATGGTTAGCAGCCGCTCCATCATGTCGCGGGCGCGATCCAGCTGCCCGACCGCGGCCATCGCCGACACCAGCCAGAACGAGCAGATCAGGAAGGTGCCCTCCTTGCCGCTCATGCCGTCGTCGGTCTGCTCGGTGCGGTATCGCAGCACGTAACCGTGCTCGGTCAGGTCGTCGGCGATCGCGTCGACGGTGTTGCGCATCCGCTCGTCGTCCGGCGGCAGGAAGCCGAACAGCACCGCCAGCAGCGTCGAGGCGTCGAGGGAGTCCGTGCCGTAGTGCTGGCGCAGCACGCCCTGCTCGGTGACGCCGTTGGCGAGGATGTCGGCGCGAATCTGCTCGGCCGTGTCGCGCCAGGCCGCCGCCCGCGTGCTGTCGCCTCTGATGCCGGCCAGGGTCGCGGCCCGGTCCAGGGCCACCCAGCACATCAGCTTCGACGACACATAGTGCTGCGGCTCGCCGCGGGCCTCCCAGATGCCCTGGTCGGGTTGCTGCCAGACGTTCGTCGCGCATTCGGCCTGGGAGACCACGATGGGCCACAGCCGCCGGGGCAGCCGCCTGCTGTGCCGGGTGTGCAGCAGGATCGAGGCGAGCACGGCGCCGTAGACGTCGTTCTGCCGCTGGTCGAACGCGGCGTTGCCGATGCGCACCGGGTGCGCGCCCTCGTAGCCGGACAGCTCGTCGCGGGTCGATTCGGGCAGGTCGCGGCGGCCGTCGATGCCGTACATGATCTGTAGTGAACCGTCCTCGGTCGCCTCCACGTCGGCGATGAACTGCATGAACTCCTCCGCCTCCCAGTCGAGGTTGAGCCAATGCAGCGCCTTGAGCGTGAAGGTGGTGTCGCGCATCCACGTGAACCGGTAGTCCCAGTTGCGTTCGCCGCCGGGCGTCTCGGGCAGCGACGTGGTCAGGGCGGCGACGGTGGCCCCGGTGGGCATGTAGGTCAGGCCCTTGATGACCAGGGCCGAGCGCTGCAGCGGGTCGCGCCAGCGGTGGTCGGGGATGCGCGCCCCGGCCAGCCAGGTGCGCCAGTACTCGGTGGTGGCCTCGATCATGGCGTGCGCCTGGTCGCTGTCCGGCGGTGTCGTGGACGGGTCCGCCCAGGACAGCACGCAGTACGCCCGCTCGCCCGGGTGCAGCACGTGCCTGCCCCGGATGCGGGTGCCCTCGATGCCCAGCGGCAGATCGGAACGCAGCCGCAGGTCGGGCTGGCCGTTGACGGTCGCGGCGATGCACGGGTCGTCGGCCGCCAGGGCCCACGCGGCGGGTGTGCGCCCGTAGTCGAAGACGGGTTCGCAGACCAGTTCCAGCTCGACCTGACCCTTAAGACACACGGCGGTGCGTACGAGCAGGTGGGCCGCGTCGTTGTCGGCCGGCGGCCGGGTGTGCGGGGTGACCACGCACGCGCCCTCCCGTGGGCCGATGACCAGCGCGTCGGTGACCAGCAGCCAGCCCGCCGGGGTGCGCCACGTGGTCTCCAGCACGTTGGTGCCGGGCCGGTACACCCGCGCGGTCGGATGCGCGATGGAGTACGGGCCGAACCGGAACATGCCGGCTTCGCGGTCCAGCAGGCTGCCGAAGACGCTGGGGGAGTCGAAGGCGGGCACGCACAGCCAGTCGACCGAGCCGTCGGGGGCGATCAGCGCCCCGGTGTGGCAGTCCGACAGGAACGCGTACTGCGCGATCGGCGGGAACGGGGACGGCACCGTGGCGGTCGCCTCGGCGGTGACCCTTGCATCGATTGCTGTCATGATCTCACCTGTCGTTGTCGCCGTGTGCCGCCGGGCATCGCGGTCACCTCTGTCCGACCTCGACGGCGGACAGCGGCCGGGCGATCGTCTCCAGCGACTTGCCTTCGGCGTTCACCCCGAACGCCACCTCGACCAGGCCGCCCACGAACATGATCGCCGCCCCGATGAGGTAGCCGATCGCGAGCGCGGTGCGGTTGGTGCCGTCGCCGATCAGGGCGCCGTAGAACAGCGGGCCGATCGCGCCGGCGACCTGGGCGATCGCGAAGAACACCGCGATGGCCTCAGCCCGGATCTCGATCGGGAAGATCTCGCTGGCGGTCAGGTAGGCCGCGCTGGCGCCCGCCGACGCCAGGAAGAAGATCGCCATCCACATCAGCGTCTGCGTCTCGGCGTTGAGGCTGCCCGCGTCGAACAGCCAGGCGCTGATCGCCAGCAGCACCGACGAAAGCAGGTAGGTCCCAGCGATCATGATCTTGCGACCCCACTTGTCGAACAGATGCCCCAGCAGCAGCGGCCCGGCGAGGTTGCCGACCGCGAACGCCAGCCCGTAGATGGGCACCCGGGTCGCGCTGACCCCGTAGAACTGGGTCAGCACGATCGCGTAGGTGAAGAAGATCGCGTTGTACAGGAACGACTGCGTGATCATCAGGGAGGCGGCGAGGATCGCGCGCTTGGTGTACTGGCGGAAGACCAGCCGCAGGAAGACCAGGTAACCGTACTGGCGTTCCGGCTTGAGCGTGATCGTGTCGGTCTCGTCGACGGGGGACAGCAGCTGCCCGCTGCCGGTGACCTCCTGCTCGATGCTCTTGATGGCCTCCTCGGCCTGCGCCGCGTAGCCGTGGGTGACCAGCCAGCGGGGACTCTCCGGCAGGTTGCGGCGCACCAGGATCACCACGACGGCGAGCAGTGGGCCGACCAGGAAGGCCAGCCGCCAGCCGACCGTCGGGCTCATCGCGTTGAGGAAGATCAGGGCGACGAAGGTGCCGAGGATGGAGCCGGCCCAGTAGGTGCCGTTGATCCAGACGTCGACGCGGCCGCGGTAGCGCGAGGGCATCATCTCGTCGATCGCCGAGTTGATCGCCGAGTACTCGCCGCCGATGCCCATGCCGGCCACGAACCGGGTGGCGTAGAAGAAGACGAGCCAGCCGGGGCTGTTGCCGAAGGTGAATGCGCTCAGCCCGCTGCCGACCAGGAACACCGCGAGCGTCACCACGAACAGCTTCTTGCGGCCCAGCCGGTCGGACATCTTGCCGAAGTACAGCGCCCCGACGATCTGGCCGACCAGGTACACGGTGGCGATGAGGCCGACCTGCGTGGACGACAGGTCCAGGGTGTCGGGCTGCTGCAGGATCGCCGACACCGAGCTGGCCACGGTGATGTTGAGCCCGTCCAGGATCCACGCGGCGCCCAGCCCGACGATCATGCGGGTGTGGAAGGGCGACCAGCGCAGCCGGTCCAGGCGCGCCGGGATCGCGGTGCGGACCGGCTCTGTCGTCACCTCCGCAGTCATCGCGGCGGCCTTGCGGCATTCGCCAGCATGGCGACAGTTTATGACTGTAGGAATATTTCGGGTGTGTATGTCAGAGAATCTGGATAGCAGCCCGCGACAGTTCGACAGGTGCGCGGACAACGGTTGATCGAGGCCGACAGTGAGCGAGGTCCGGCGTGGGCGTGATCCACCTTCGCGTCGCGAGCCCGCCCGAGCGGACCGACCAGGTCCTGGCGCTGCTCGCCGCCGACGGGTACGTGGTGGACGTCGTCGTGCACCGGGGTGCGCTGCACCCGGCCGGCGACGCGATCGAGTGCGATGTGCTGGCCGGCGCCGCCAACGACGTGCTGGCGAGGCTGCGCGAGCTGCAGGTTCACCAGTACGGCTCACTGATGGCCGATCCGGTGGATCTGGTGATGTCGGACCGGGTCGACGCCGCTGTGACGGGGCTTCGAGGGCCGATGGCGCGCGCACCGGTCTGGGCTGAGGTGGAGGCGCGCATCGACGCCGATGCCACCTACACTCCCAGCTTCTATCTGTACCTGGTGATCGCCGGCGTCATCGGCGCGATCGGCCTGCTGACCAACTCGCAGATCCTCATCGTGGCGGCGATGATCCTGTGCCCCGATTACGGGGCGATCATCGGCGTGGCGCTGGGCGTCGACCGGCGGGACTGGCACCCGGTCCGGCGGGGCCTGGCGGCGCTCACCGTGGGCTTCGGGCTGGCCGTCGTCGCCGCGTACGCCTTCACGATGCTGGTGCGCGGCCTCGGCCTGGTGCCCACCGCGTTCACCCTGGGACTGCGGCCGGTGACGCACCTGATCGACACCCCGAACTTCTACTCCGTGGTGGTCGCGGTGCTGGCCGGTATCGCGGGCGTGGTCGCGCTGACCCACACCCGCACCAGCACCCTGCTGGGGGTCTTCGTCTCGGTGACCACCATCCCCGCCGCCGCCGACATCGGCGTCGCCCTCGCCGCGGCGAGCCCTGCCGAGGCGCGTGGCTCGCTGCTGCAACTGCTGCTCAACATCACACTGCTGATCATTGTGGGCTTCGCGACCCTGCGCGCGCAGCGCGCGCTCTGGGGCCGGATCAGTCGGCGCACGCTGACCCGCGGGCGCAGGTACGGCTGACGGGAGACGACATGGGCGACAACGGGCCTGCCTCGGGGACGGCCGGCTGGGATCCGGCCGAGTTCCCGGCATTCTACGAACGGCTGCGGCACCGCGCCGGCCGTTCCCCGGCCGACCGGCGGGGCGCGCTGAACCACATCACCCCCGAGACCGTCCGGGCCGCCGCCGGTGAGGTCCGGCTCGGCCGATCCGTGTCGCTCGCGGCGCCCGTGGAGACCGTCCCTGCGGCCGACAACCCGCAGCCCTCGACCCACGACATGATCAGCTCGCCGGCGGAGCATCGGAACAAACCCGGCCTGAACTTCGCCTACGACCGGCTGGCGATGAACATCCACGGCGACGCCGACTCCCACATCGACGCGCTTTGCCACGTCGTCTACGACGGCCTGATGTACAACGGCGTCGCGGCGGGCTCGACCGAGCCGGACGGCACCCCGGCGCTGTCCATCGACGTGGCACACGACGGCATCGTCGGCCGCGGCGTCCTGCTGGACATCCCGCGCGTGCGAGGCGTGCCCTGGCTCGAACCGGGCGAGCACGTCACCACCGCCGACCTCGCCGCGGCCGAAGAAGCCCAACACGTCCGGGTCGGGCCCGGTGACCTCCTGTTCGTCCGGGTCGGCCACCGTCACCGCCGCAACAGTCTCGGCCCGTGGGACGCGGCGGCGGCCCGGGTCGGGCTGCACCCCACAGCGCTGGATTTCCTGGCCGAGCGCAGGGTCGCCGTGCTGGGCAGCGACGGCAACAACGACACCGCACCGTCCGTCGGCGTCGAGTTTCCCGTGCACGTGCTCGCCATCAACGCCCTCGGCCTGCAGCTGCTGGACTACCTGCAGTTCGGCGAGCTGCGCGCACTGTGCGAACAGGAGAACCGGTGGTCGTTCCTGTGCGTCATCGCGCCGCTGCGGCTGCCCGCGGCCACCGGCTCCCCGGTCAACCCCATCGCGGTGCTGTGACGTGGCAGCCCCCGGCCGCCTCGGCATGCTGGCGGCGCGGTCCCGCACCACGCTGGCCGACCGGTGGGAGCGGGTCCGCGCCGCGCTGCTGATGGCCGTGCAGGCAGGCCTGGCCGCCGGCATCGCCTGGTTCGCCGTCCACAACCTGCTGGGACAGCCGGCCCCCTTCTTCGCGCCGATCGCCGCTGTCATCGTGCTCGGCGCATCGGTCGGGCAGCGGCTGCGGCGTGCCGTCGAGCTGCTCGTCGGGGTGGCGCTGGGCATTCTCGTCGGCGACGCCGTGATCGCGGTGATCGGCAGCGGGGCATGGCAGATCGGGCTGGGCGTGTCCGCGGCCATGCTCGCCGCGGTGTTCCTGGGCGGCGGCCCCGTGGTCGTCGTGCAGGCCGCGTCCACCGGCGTGCTGATCGCCACCTTCGCCGCGCCGACCGGCCAGTTCTTCTACAGCCGGTTCTTCGACGCGCTGATCGGCGGCCTGGTCGGTGTGCTGGTCATGGCTCTGCTGCTGCCGATGAACCCGTTCACCGTCGTCCGCCGGGCGGCCCGCCCGGCCTTGAACCTCGTCGCCGACGGGCTGCGCGGCTGCGCCACCGCGCTCGCCGAGCGCGACCGGCAGGCCGCCGCCGATCTGCTCAGCCGACTGCGCGAAGGCGAGGCCGACGTGGAGCACTTCCGGGAGGCGCTGGACGCCGCGCGTGAGACGGCGGCGATGGCCCCGGCGCGGTGGCGACACCGGGCGCCGCTCACCCAGTACGTCGACGCGCGGACCCACATCGACCGCGCGCTCGGCGACTGCCGGGGCCTGGCACGCCGAGCGGTGTCGATGCTGACCGACGCCGAGCCCGTGCCCGCCGAGCTGCCCGCGGCGATCCGCCTGCTCGCCGACGCGGTGGATTCGCTTCGCGACGAGCTGGCTGCCGGCACCGAACCGCTGCGCACCCGCGAACAGGCCAAAGCCGCGACCGGCCTGGCCGGTACGGCGTACCGGGCGGGTGTCGGCTTCTCCGGGGCAGTGGTCGTGGCGCAGATCAGGGCCACGGTCACCGACCTGCTGCGCGCGACCGGCCTGGACCAGGCGGCCGCGGAATCCGTCGTCCGGCACGCGGTCGGCGGGACGCGACCCGGTGACCGGTAGGCCTGGACATTGCCGCGTTACTCAGCGGCCGTTCGACGCAGAACCTATCGAAGTGAGGATTTCGCTGTTTATGCCATGTGATGATGCATCTGGGATTAAACGGACGCGGAGATCGCCGCCGGATGAATGACGGGGCGGGCATGGGTACGGAAGTCGACGTAGTCATCGTGGGCGGCGGGTTCGCCGGAGTGGCGTGCGCACAGCGCCTGGCCGGCCAGGCGGGTCTGCGGGTCGTGCTGCTCGACCGCACCGGATACCACCAGTTCCAGCCGCTGCTGTATCAGGTCGCGACCGCGGAGCTGACCTCCCAGGACATCCGCTTCGACCTCGTACGGATCTTCCGCGACAAGGCCGGTGTCGAGGTGCGCAAAGCCGACGTCACCAGCGTCGATCTGCAGGCCTTGACAGTCACCCTGGACGGTGGCGACACCCTGACCGCGCAATACCTGGTCCTGGCCGCGGGCGCCCAGCCCAACTTCTTTCACACGCCGGGGGCGAGGGAGAACGCGTTCCCGCTCTACAGCGTCGAGGACGCGCGGCAGGTGCGGGGCCGCATCCTCACCGTGTTCGAGGACGTCGCCCGCAATCCGCAGCTGGTCGACGAGGGTGCGCTCAACTTCGTGATCGTCGGCGGCGGGCCCACCGGCGTCGAGACCGCGGGCGCGCTGGCCGAGCTGATCCACGACGTGCTGCCGAGCGTCTACCCGACCGTGCCCGTGGGACACGCGCAGATCATCCTCGTGGACCTCGGCCACGCGCTGCTGTCCGGGTTCTCCGAGCAGGCCGGTGATTACGCGGCCAAGCAGCTGCACCGCCGCGGCGTGCAGCTGCGGCTGGGCACAGCGGTCAAGCAGGTCGATCCCGACTGCGTGACCCTCGCCGACGGCCAGGTGATCAAGACGCGGCTGGTGGTGTGGGGCGGCGGGGAGAAGGCCGCCGACGTCGCCGGCGCCTGCGGGCTGGCCGTCGGCCGCGGCGGGCGCATCGACGTCCAGCCCGACCTCACCGTGCCGGGCAACCCGCACGTCTACGCCCTCGGCGACATGGCGAACATTCCCTCGGGCGACGAGCCCGCCCTGCCGCAGCTCGGCAGCGTCGCCCAGCAGTCCGGCCGGTGGGCGGCCGACAACATCGTCGCCCAGATGGGCGGCAAACCGCCTCATCCGTTCCATTACCGCGACAAGGGCATCATGGCGATGATCGGCACCAAGGCCGCGGTCGCCGAGATCGGCCCGCACCGGCACGAGCTGCACGGCAGGTTCGCGTTCGTCGCGTGGCTGGGCGTGCACATGGAGCTGCTGGGCAACATCGGCGCCGAGCTCAAGGCGTACGTCGCCTGGGCGCAGGAGTTCTACCTGCGCCCCAACCACCGCCGCGCCGAGCTGCTCGACCCCTCGCGCATCGACACCCCGCGCATCGACTGGAACGAGAAGAGCGAATCGTCATGACCACAGCAGACACGCCCGCGACCGGGGCCGCCGACGTCTTCGTCATCTTCGGCATCAGCGGCGACCTGGCCAAGGTGATGACCTTCCACTCGCTGTACCGGCTGGAGGCCCGCGGGCTGCTGAACTGTCCGATCATCGGCGTGGCGGTCGACCCGTGGACCGCCTACGACCTGCGCGAACATGCCCGGTCGGCGATCGTGGACACGGGCGAGAAACTTGACGACGACGTGTTCGACCGCCTGCTCGGGCGCATGTCCTACCTCGGCGGAGACTTCGCCGACCCGGACACCTACGCCCGGGTCGAGGCCGCGATCGGCGACGCGCGCACGCCGGTCTACTACCTGGAGACCCCGCCGTCGCTGTTCGGCATGGTCATCAAGGGTCTGGCCAAGACGAAACTGATCCGCGGCGGCCGGGTCGTGGTGGAGAAACCGTTCGGCCACGACCTGGCCTCGGCGCGGGCCCTGGCCGACGAGCTGCACGCCTACGTCGACGAGGCGCAGCTGTACCGCATCGACCACTTCCTGGGCAAGATGGGCCTGGAGGAGCTGGTCTTCCTGCGGTTCGCCAACACGTTCCTGGAACCGGTGTGGAACCGCAACTACGTCGAGTCCGTGCAGATCACGATGGCCGAGAACTTCGGCGTCGAGGACCGCGGCCACTTCTACGACCCCGTCGGCGCGCTGCGCGACGTCGTCGTCAACCACCTGATGCAGCTGCTGTCGGCCGGCGCGATGGAGGCCCCGGCCGGCCCCGACCCGGCGACGATCAAGAACGCGCAGGTGGCGCTGTGGAAGGCGGTCGGCACCGCCGACCCGGCCCGGTACGTGCGCGGCCAGTACGACGGCTACCGCACCATCGACGGCGTCGCCGCGGACTCGACCACCGAGACCTACGCCGCACTGCGCCTGGACATCGACAACTGGCGCTGGTCGGGGGTGCCCTTCTTCATCCGCACGGGCAAGTGCCTGCCGATGACGCAGACCGAGTTCCGGCTGGTGTTCAAGAAGCCGCCGAAGCTGGGTCTGCAGCTGCCCTTCGATCGCGCCCCCGAAGCCGACCAGATCGTCGTCAGACTCGACCCGGCCATCGGCATCCGGTTCCGGTTCGAGGCCCGGCGCGCCGGCACCAAGGGGCCGCAGACCGTCGCCGCCGACGTGGACTTCGCCCATGCGGGCGGCGAGGGTGCCACGCCGTACGAGGTGCTGCTGGACGCCGCGCTGCGCGGCGACAGCACCCGGTTCACCCGCCAGGACGGCGTCGAGGAGACCTGGCGGATCATGCAGCCGCTGCTGGACGAGCCACCGCCGGTCCAGCCGTACGAGAAGGGCACGATGGGTCCCGCGGCAGCCGACCAGCTCGTCGCCGACCACGGCGGCTGGCAGCAGCCCTGGACCGAGTCATGACGCGGGCGGCCGTCCGCAGGGCCACGGCTCCGGCCCGTCTCACGGCCGCCGTCAGCCCGCCCACCCAGATTTCGGAGGCGTGTCAGCCATGTCCAACGTAGATCTGGCCCGGATCCAGTTCGCGATGACCTCGATCTACCACTTCATCTTCGTGCCGATCACCATCGGCTTGGCGTTCCTCACCGCGATCCTGCAGACCGTCTGGCACCGCACGGGCCGTGACGAATACCTGAGGCTGACCAAGTTCTTCGGCACCCTGCTGGTGATCAACGTCGCGGTCGGGGTGGTGACCGGCCTGGTCCAGGAGTTCCAGTTCGGCATGGACTGGTCGGCATACTCGCGCATGGTCGGCGACGTGTTCGGCGCGCCGCTGGCGATGGAGGGCCTGGCCGCGTTCTTCCTGGAGTCGACCTTCCTCGGTTTGTGGATCTTCGGCTGGGGCAAGCTGTCGCGCCGGATCCATCTCACCGCCATCTGGCTCGTCGCACTGGGCGCCGCCGGATCCGCGGCGTTCATCCTGGCCGCGAACTCTTGGATGCAGCACCCCGTCGGCTACGAGATCAACGCGACCACGGGCCGCCCGCAGCTCAACAACATCTGGGCGGTGCTGACCAACCCGGTGTTCCTGTGGGCGTACGCCCACGTGCTGCTCGCCGCGCTGGTCACCGGCTGCGTCGTCATGCTCGCGGTGTCGGCCTGGCACCTGCGGCGCCGCTCGGACTCCGAGCTCTTCGCCCGCTCGGCGAAGCTCGCCCTGGTCATCCTGGCCCCCGCCATGATCTTCCAGATGTTCATCGGCAGCGAGCTCGGCGTCGTCGAGGGCAAGTACCAGCCGATGAAGATCGCGGCCGCCGAGGCGCAGTGGACCACCTGCCAGCCGTGCTCCTTCTCGATCATCCAGATCGGCGGCGGTAAGCAGGACCAGACCCCCACGAAGATCATCGAACTTCCGCACCTGCTGTCGCTGCTCGCCACCAACCACTGGAACGGCCAGGTCGTCGGACTCAACGAGCTCAACGCCCAATACCAGCAGCAGTACGGGCCCGGAGACTACGTGCCCAACGTGTTCATCCAGTACTGGTCGATGCGGGTGATGGCGTACCTCGCCGTGGTGATCGTCCTGCTCGGGCTGTGGGGCCTGTGGTTGATGCGGCGCAAGCATCTGGAGAGATCACACCGGTTCCTGTGGCTGGCCATGTGGGCCCCGCTCCTGCTCTTCCTGATGAACACCGCCGGCTGGATGCTCACCGAGAACGGTCGCCAGCCCTGGATCGTGCAGGGCCTCATGCTGACCGAGAACGGCGTCTCACCGTCGATCAGCGCCACCACGGTCGCGATCAGCCTGACGGTGTTCTTCCTGCTCTACGCCGCGCTGACCGTCGTCTGGCTGGTGCTCATGCTGCGCTACGCCCGCAAGGCGCCGCCACCGACGGTGCCCGCCGCCGACGACGTGACCACGCCCGAGCCGACCTTCTCCTACTGAGGCCGCCATGACACTGCCCGACATCTGGTTCATCGCCGTCGCCGTGCTGTGGACCGGCTTCTTCATCCTGGAGGGCTTCGACTTCGGGGTCGGCATGCTGCACGGGGCCGTCGGGCGCGACGACGCCGGGCGGCAGACCGCGATCGCGACCATCGGACCGCTGTGGGACGGCAACGAGGTCTGGCTCGTCGTCGCCGCCGCGGCCATGTTCGCCGCGTTCCCCGGCTGGTACGCCACCATGTTCTCCGCCCTCTACCTCGCCCTGGTGCTGGCGCTCGTCGCGCTCATCGTCCGCGGCATGTCCTTCGAATACCGAAACAAGGACGCCCACCCGCGCTGGCGGCGCACCTGGAGCACCCTCATGACCGTCGGCAGCGTGGTCGCCCCGTTCCTGCTCGGCGTCGGGCTCGGCGACCTCCTGCACGGCCTGCCGATCGGCTCCGACCAGGAGTTCGCGGGCACCTTCGCCGACCTGCTACCGCCCTACTCGCTGTTCGTCGGGCTCACCTTCGTGCTGCTGTGCGCCCTGCACGGCGCCACCTTCCTGGCCCTGAAGACCACCTCCGACCTGCGTGAACGGGCGACCCGGCTCACCCGCCGGATCGCCCCGGTGACCGCGCTCGCCGTGCTGATCTACATCAGCTGGTCCCACGTACTGTCGGGGAAGGGCTTCTTCCCCAACGTCATCGAGATCGCCGCGGTGCTGGCCGTGCTGGCCGCCGCCTGGCTGGTCAAGGAAAACAAGGAAGGCTGGGCCTTCACCGCCACGACCTTCGCCATGGCCACCAGCGTGCTGGTCGTCTTCACCAACCTCTACCCGCGTGTCATGGTCTCCACCCTGGGCGCGGCCAACGACCTCACCCTGGCCAACACCGCCTCCGGCTCGTACGCGCTCAAGGTGATGACCGTCGTGCTCGTCGTGCTGCTCCCGGTGGTCCTGCTCTACCAGGGCTGGACCTACCACGTGTTCCGCCGACGCCTCAGCCAGAGCGACCTCCAGGACGAGTGAGGCGATCGATCAGGCCGGGTCTCCGGGATCGAGACCGGTGACATCGCCGATGCGGCCACCAGCGGATCCGGCCAGGATGTCGGTGTATGAGGCATCCTCGCGCGTACTACGCGGCCGTCGCCGCGGCTGTGATCGTGACGCTCGTCCTGGGCGTCCCCGCGACCGCCGACCAGCGGTCACCTGCCCCGTCCCCGGCGGTCTCCGGGCCGATCCCGGGCGCTGTGCCCGGCGACCGGCTCGCGGCGGCCGTCGAGGACACCTACCCGTTCTTCTCCACACCCGACGACCTGGCCGCGAAAGGCTACGTCGAGCGGGAGTTCTACCTGTCCGGGGTCGCCGACGGCTGGGACCTGCAGGGGGTGCAGGTCGCCACCGACGTGCCGTACCGGACCCGGGTAGTGGTCCGGCGTCCGGCCCGCGGCCACGGGTTCAACGGCACCGCGCTGGTCGAATGGCAGAACGTGACCGCGGGCTACGACCTGGACGCGCTGTGGAACGGCGAGGCGATGATGCGCGCCGGGTACGCCTGGATCGGTGTCTCCGCCCAGCGCGTGGGCGTCGACCAGCTACGCGGCTGGAGCCCCGCCCGGTACGGCGCCCTCGACGTCACCGGCGGCGGCCGCTACCTCGCGGACGAGCTGTCCTACGACATCTTCGCCCAGGCCGCGAAGGCCCTCGGGACGCGTGGATCGGGCTCGCCGCTGGGCGGGCTGGACGTCCGCACGGTCCTGGCCATCGGCGCATCGCAGTCCGCCGCCCGGATGACCGTCTACTACCAGAGCATCCTGCCCCAGGTCGAGCCGGTGTTCGACGGGTATGCGTTCATCGTCGGCAACGCGCCCACCCGGGTCGGCCCGGAGCCGGTGTTCCAGGTCTTGTCGGAGACCGACGTGCGCACCCCCGTCCGGCCGTCACCGGACACCGGACAGTTCCGCCGCTGGGAGGTCGCCGGAGGCGCGCACTCCGGCTGGCACGGCCAGCAGTACCGGGCCCCGATCTCGGTGCGCGACCTCGGCGCGGCGCCGGTCTACGACTGCGCCCAGCCGCCGTTCAGCCGCGTCCCGGTCAACCACGCCACCACGGCGGCCTACGACCATCTGGTGCGGTGGGTCCGCAAGGGCGTCGCGCCGCCGACCGCCCCGCCGCTGGTCTTCAACGCCGACGGCACCAAGGCGCGCGACAGCCTCGGCCTGGCGCTCGGCGGCATCCGGTATTCGCAGGTCACCGTGCCGACCGCGCGGAACACCGGGGACAACGCCGGGCAGTCGTTCTGCTTCCTGTTCGGCAGCCACCAGCCGTTCGACGAGGCCACGCTCGACCAGCTGTACCCCCACCGGGGCGGCTACCTGGCCCGGGTCGTCCGGGCCGACCTCGGCAACGTCCACGCCGGATACCTGCTGCCGGCGGACGCACGTGGCAACCTCCGTGAAGCGCTCGCCTCCGGCGTGGGCGGCTGAGGCAAGTCTGCACGCGGCGCTGACGCGGCACGGATTCCGTGTCGCGTCAGTCCTTTGCGGTCAGGTGCCGGGCGAGCACATCGACGTGGCTGCCGGGGAGCTCCTTCACCGCGGTCAGCAGGGTCACCGGGCCACGGTGCAGGGCCTGGCGGAGCTCGGCCAGCGCCTGCTGCGCGGCGGGATCGTCCAGCTCGGCGTCGTAGCGGGCCACGAACTCCTCGTGGCGCGCGTCGGGAGCTTCGTGGTACCAGCGGCGCAGCTCGTTGGACGGGGTGAGGTCCTTGGGCCATGACGCGATCTCGGCCCGCTCCTTGGCCAGGCCGCGCGGCCACAGCCGGTCCACCAGCACCCGCAGGCCGTCTTCGGGCGAGGGCGGGTCGTACACCCGGCGCATCCGCAGGTTCGCGGCGTCGGCAGCGCGTCTTGTCGGCATACGCCCATTGTCGGGCAGTTCGGCCCCGCGATGCGTCAGCGGCCCCGCAGCCGGACGACGCGGCGCACGGCGAGCGCCCCGACGGCGAGCGCGAGCCCGGCCAGGGCGGCGATCATCCAGGTCGGCCACGGGCCGCGGGCCGGGGAGACCGGTTCGACGGCGGCGACCGCGACGAGCCGTTCCGCGACGCTCGCGCCCGTCGAGTGCGTGAGCAGGCCGCTGTCGAAGGTGCTCAGCACGTCCACGCTGCCCGACGGGAGGTCGACGGCGGCGATGCCCACGTCCTCGATCCGGGCGAGCAACACCGTCGGCGAGCGCCAGCCGAGCAGCCAGGCCCGTTCGCCGGGGATCGGTACGGGCGGCTGGACGTCCCCACCGTCGGCCAAGCGGACCACGTGCACGCCGACGGCCTCGCCCGTGCCGCTGAACAGTATGGGATCACCGGCCGGCGTCCACCCGCCGAAGATTGAGTTCTCCGGTATGCGCATGGTCGCGGTGACCGCGCCGGTCGGCTCGACCACGGTCAGCCACGAGGTCGGCGCGCTGCTGCCGCGGTCCTGCACCGTGGGCACGCCGAGCCTGCCCGTGGCCGAGAAGCGGACCGAGTCGAGCGGGTCGAACACGATGTCGGGCACTGTGGTGAGGACGCCGGTGTCGAGGTCGAGCAGGGCCAGGGGGTAGCCGTCGGAGCCCTGGAAGCGGTCGGCCACCCGCTCGGCGGTGTCCTGCAGGGCCAGGGCGAGCCGGCGTCCGTCCGGCGACCACGCCTGCAGGTCGTAGGCCAGCGGGGCAGGCAGCGGGTAGTCCCGGCGCTGTCCGGTGACCAGGTCGAGGACGGGGATCTCGGTGGCGCCGCCGCGGCGGTCGCCGATCGCGACGCGCCGCCCGTCGGGGGACAGCAGCGCCTCGGCGGGGCTCCACTCCCCGTCGGCCTCGGTCGCGCCGCGCTCTTCGGCGAGGTCGATCCGGCGGTACGTCCGGCCGTCGCTGCCGACGACGACCGCCTGGGCCAGGCCGAAGAACGACCCGATCACGCGCTGTCGCAGCACGGCGATGCCCGGCCGGCCCAGCGGCGCCTCGGACAGCGAGGCGGTGAGCAGTGACATGGCGCCGAACTCCTGTGGCAGCACCGGAGCGGCGTCGGCGGCGGCGGGCCCGGCGGCGCCGTCGCCGCCGCGCAGTACGGGGACGAGGGCCACTGCGGCGATGACCGCGACCGCGACGGCGACCGGTGCGAGCAGGCGTGGCCGCCGCCGCGGGCCGGGGGCGGGCACGAAGCCGCGGCGTACGACGCTGGGCTCCTCGGCGATGACCCGGATCGCGGCCCGAACCCGGTGCTCCAGCGCTGCGCGCGTCGACGGCGTCTCACTCACCGAGGAACTCCTTCATCGTGGCCAGCGACCGGTGCAGCAGCGACTTGACCGTGCCGAGCCGGCAGCCCAGCGCCTCGGCGATCTCCGACTCGGGCAGGTCGAGGTAGTAGCGCAGGAAGACGGCGGCCCGCTGGCGGGGGCGCAGCCGGCGCAGCGCGGCGCGCACGGCGGTGACATCGGCGTACGCGGGCTCGTGGCCGTCGGCGAAGACGCCGGCGTGGCGGCGTTCGAGCACTCTGCGCCGCACCCACGAGGTGCACCGGGAGATCACCGCACGGCGCAGGTAGGCGGCCGGCTGCTGCACGTGGGCACCCTGCCGGTACCACGCCGCGAAGACCTCCTGCACCACGTCCTCGGCGGCGCCGACGTTGCCGGTCGTCATGTAGGCGAGCCGGACGAGCCCGGTGTACTCCTGCGAGTACACCGAGTCGAACGCCGCCGGCTCGATAAGGGTCGCTTGCACCTGCACATCCTGCTGGGCGCACGACGGGCCCGA
This sequence comes from Catellatospora paridis, assembly GCF_009720365.1. GTDB lineage: Bacteria > Actinomycetota > Actinomycetes > Mycobacteriales > Micromonosporaceae > Catellatospora > Catellatospora paridis. The sequence goes on from NZ_ML769312.1 coordinate 302,268, forward strand.
AAGGTTCCACCCCGCTTCGGTGCGGACCGCGGGGCGAGGGTCCGCCGACCGCCTGCGGCGCGGTCGGGTGTGCGCTACCGAGCGCGCTTCGCGTCGAGTCGCTCGGCCACGGGCCAGCGCACGTCGCGGGCCAGCCGGAGCTTCTCGAAGATCCAGATGAGCCTGGCGGCGGGGTCGAGCTGGCCGCGCAGCACGCCGTGGCGGGCTCCGGTCGGATCGGCGTGGTGGGAGTTGTGCCAGCTCTCACCGAACGACAGGATCGCCAGGGGCCAGAAGTTGGTGGCCCGGTCCTTGCTCACGAAGGGCCGGTCGCCCACCACGTGGCAGATGGAGTTCACGGACCAGGTGACGTGGTGCAGCACCGCCATCCGGACCAGCCCGGCCCAGAAGAAGGCGCTCAGCGCGCCAGCCCAGGTGCCGGTGACCAGGCCGCCGATCAGGGCGGGGGAGAGCAGCGACACCGCGACGAGCGGGCCGAAGAGGCGGTCGACCACCCGGATGTCGCGGTCGGCGACCAGGTCCGGGGCGAAGCGCTCGCGGTTGCTCACCTCACGGCGGAACATCCAGCCGATGTGGGCGTGGAACAGGCCCTTGAGCACCGCGACGACGCTGGTGCCGTAGCGCCAGGGGGAGTGCGGGTCGCCTTCACGGTCGGAGAAGGCGTGGTGGCGACGGTGGTTGGCGACCCACTGGGTCGGCGAACCCTCGACCGCGAGCGAACCGGCCACGGCCAGCGCGATGCGCAGCCCACGTCGTGCCTTGAACGATCCGTGGGTCAGGTGCCGGTGGTACCCGGCCGCGATGCCGAACCCGCTGATCAGGTAGGTGGTGATGGCCAGTGTCAGATCGACGCCGGACAGCCCCCAGCCCCACGCGATCGGGATGGCGGCGAGCAGGCCGATGAACGGGGTGACCACGAAGATCCAGATCGCGATCGCGCCGGCCCTGGTCTGCGGAGCGGCGAGCATCGGCTTGGGTTCGTTCACGGTGCGGGGGGCATCGAGGCGGTCGACGACCGCCGGCGGACTGGTCGCGCCCATGCGACTCCTGTCTGAGAGACGGTGGTGGAGTTCGTGCCTGGATAAGCGACACGGCCGGGAGCCCATCGGGTTCCCGGCCGTGATCACGGATTACTCAGAGGACGCGAACGCCCGCTGCCTGCGGACCCTTCTGGCCCTGCACGATGTCGAACTCAACCTTCTGGTTCTCCTCGAGGCTGCGGAAGCCGTTCGACTGGATCTCGGAGAAGTGGACGAAGACGTCGGCGCTGCCGTCGTCGACGGAGATGAAGCCGAAGCCCTTGTCAGCGTTGAACCACTTCACGGTGCCCTGTGCCATGTTGTCTCCTCCTTGGGAGTGGGGTGCCGCACTCTGCGACATCCCCTAGCCGTTTGTCCCAGCGGCAACATCTGCCCCAAGAGGAAGACGAAACCACCCGCGCGACCTGATCCAGCGGGTGTCAAAAAGATCGACTACTGAACGCGCGAAATTACGACCTGGATCAACACAACTCTCCCACGTCGGCTCTTATTCCCGGCAAGCGGAGTCCGGCCCGCCGAAAATACAGCCCTGACCAGGGTAAACCTGGACGCCTGCGCACCCCGGCCGGCGTCGGGGATCACCGGGCCCGTGCACTGTCCACCGCCGCTCCGAGTCGGGCGGCGGCCTCCTGGAGCTCGCCCGGCGGCAGCATGGAGAACGACAGCCGGACGGCGCCTCCGCCGCCGGCGCCGTCGGCAAAGAACCGCCGGCCTTCGACGTACGCCACCCCGTGCGCTTCGGCGACCGGTGCGAGCGAGCGCGCCGTGACCGGCGGGGGCAGCTCGGCCCACAGGAACCAGCCGCCGCCCGGCACCGAGATCCGCAGGTCCGGCGCGGACGTGCGCAAACCTGCGAGGAGCGCGTCGCGCTGCGCGGCGTAGTGCCCGCGCACCGCCGCGACGTGGCGTCGGTAGGCGCCGGACGTGCCGAAGGTCGCCATGGTCAGGGCGGTGGTGTGGTTCACACCGCCCCCGCTGTGGATGTAGCCCAGGCCGGTCAGCCGGCGTACGAAACCGTCGTCGGCGTTGATCCATCCCAGCCGGAGGCCGGGCGCGACGGTCTTGGCGAAGGTGCCCAGCCGGACGACCGTGCCCCGCTCGGCCAGGCTCCACAGCGACGGCGGGGCCGGGCCGTCGTACGCCAGCTCGCGGTAGGTGTCGTCCTCCACGATCGTGAGCCCGGCGCGTCGGGCGAGGCCGACCAGTTCGACCCGGCGCTCGTGGGGCAGGCAGCGGCCGGTCGGATTGGCGAACGTGGGGACGATGTACAGCATCGGGACCCGGCGCCCATCGCGCGCCAGCCGTTCCAGCAGCTCCGCCGTACGGGCCGGATGCACTCCCTGGCCGTCGGTCGGCACGCCGACCAGTTCGGCGCGCCGGTCGCGCAGGGTCGGGAAGGCGAGGTGATAGGTCGGCGAGTCGACCAGCACCACGTCACCGGGATCGACAAGCAGGTCGGCGACCAGCGCGAGTCCGTGCGACGCGCCGTTGGTGACGAAGATCTCCGACGTCCGTGTGCTGCCGTGGTCGCCGTCGCCGAGGTGGTCGGCCAGCCACTCGATGAGGGGACGCGGCCCCGGCGCCGCTCCATAGGTCAGCGCCTGCCACCCGTGTTCGCGCAGCGCCGTCCGGCCGGCCGCCGACCATTCCTCGACGGGCAGCAGCGCGGGCAGTGGATGGCCCCAGCCCAGGTCGACGATGCCGGGCCGGGGAACGTACTGGATGACCGCGCCGGGGGTGTCCACACCGCCACGATAAGCCCCCTCTCGGCGCAATGATCGTTTCGGATCCGTGCTCACCCGCGGCGGACCTTCGCACCATGGGCCACGGGCCGGGTCTCCTGCACTAGAGTCGTCGCTGAGCAGCACTTTCGTCTGAACGCCGGCATCGTGATCCCGCACCGGCCGAGGGGGAACCGTGGCCACCGCACCCGCCGCCCAGCAAGCATCCGCGCTCACCGGCAAGGCGGTCGTCGTGATCGGCGGCAGCGCCGGCATCGGGCTCGAAACCGCGCGGCTGGCCCGAGCAGAGGGCGCCGAGGTCATCCTGACCGGCCGCGATCCCGATCGCCTCGAGCGGGCCGCGGCCGAACTCGGCGCGCAGCGCAGCGCGGCGTTCGACGCCACCGACCCGGCCGCCCTCGCCGGGTTCTTCCAGGAACTGCCCGGACCCGTCGACCATGTGATGATCACCGCCGGTCGCCCGTACTACGGCCTGCTGGCCGACATGGACGTCGAGCAGGCACGCCGTTCCTTCGACGAGCACATGTGGCTGCCCATCAACGTGGCAAGGCTGGCCGTCGGCCGGGTTCGGCCCGGCGGGACGCTCATCTTCATGGGCGGCACGGGCGCCCGCCGCCCGCGGCCGGGCCTGACGATCGCCGCGATGGGCACCGCCGCGCTGCCCGCCATGACCGCCAACCTCGCCCTCGAACTGGCGCCGATCCGGGTCAACCTCATCGCCGCCGGGTTCGTCGACACGCCGCTGTCCGCGCAACTGCTCGGCGCGGACCTCGACGAGCGCCGCGACCAGCTGCGCGCCACGCTGCCCATCCGGCGTGTCGTCGGACCCGCCGACGTCGCCGCGCTCGCCGTGCACATCATGACCAACACCGCAGTCACCGGCGCGGCCTACGACATCGACGGCGGCCAGCAGCTGCTCCCCGGCTGACGGCGCGCAGCCGACCGCCCCGCTCGGGTCGCCTCAGAGGGCGTCCACGACATTTTTGGCCTCGCGCAGGCCCATCCCGGTGTGCTGGCGTACCAGCTTGATCGCCTCGATCGGCCGGCCCTGCTGCTTGAGGTTGCGGGCGTTCGTCATCAGGTCCGGGCCGAGCACCGGGTGGACCGGCTGCCCGGTCATCCCCGCCGTCGTCGGCGTGCCGCCGGCCGCGATCAGCTCGACGGCCTTGACCGCGTCGGCGAGCGAGGTTCCCGTGGCGTCCCGCCAGAGCTTCACCGCGGGGATCTTCTGGCGCTGGTTCATCAGCAACCGCACCTGCTGCACCAGCGCGTCGCCCTCGGCGGTGGGCTGCCCGGCGGCCTTGCGGGCCGACCGGGCGTGTTCGGCGTCCCGGGCGGCCAGCGCGGATCCGAGCAGGTCCGTCGGGTCGTGGCGCCGACGCCGGGCGACCAGCATGCTGATGACGACGAGCAGCACCACGATGACGGCTATCAGGAACCCGGTCATGGGCACACGCTACCGGGCGGCCGCCCGTTGCCGCCCGCCCGCGAGCGGCCCACGTCCGGCTGTGGACGCGGGCCACTCGCCGCGCAGGTCGACGGAGTGTCACCGTGCCCGGCGACTTGATGCCCGCCGGGTCACCGTCAGCGATGCCATCACCGCCACGACGGCCGTGGCCAGCACCGTCGCCGCTGTCACCGGCCAGTGCAGACGCAGCGCGACCGGCACGCCGACCTCCTGTTCGAGGCCCGCGGCCATGCCCAGCAGCGGCGGTACCGTCACCGCCAGGCCGAGCCCCGCGCCCAGCGCCACCACCAGCAGCGCTTCGGCCGCCGCGTAGCGCAGCGCCTGCCGTGGCGTGGTCCCGGCGCGGCGCAGCACCGCCAGGTCCGGTCGCCGGCTCTCGGCCGACATGGCCATCGTGTTGACGACCGCGATACCCGTGTAACCGACCGACAGCGCGATCAGCACCGTCGCGAACAGCCACAGCAGCCGGCTGTCCTCGCCGCTCTCGCGGTCGGCGTACGCCTTCGCGTCGAGCACCTCGACGCCGGGCAGCCCGGCCAGCGCGGCGGCGTCGACCCCGACCACCGACGCGGCCAGCGCGGACGGGTCGTGCCGGCGGACCAGGTCCCGCGGCAGGATCAGATCGTCGTCGACCTGACCGTCGGGCGTCACCTTGGCGATGGTCAGCCGCTCGGTGAGCCCGTCGGCGAAGACCACGGTGACGGAATCGCCGACCCGCACGCCCAGCGCGTCGGCGACACCTGCCGCGACGCTGACCGGGCCGGTCGCGGTGCCGAACGCGGCGACGGACATCCCCTCGGCGTACACCCGGCTCGGCAGCACCGCCCTGCCGCCCGCGGCGAGCGCGGCGTCGGTCAGGCCCGGGGTGCGGTCGGGCACCGCGACGGTGACGCCGGCCAGCTTCGCGGCCTGCCCGGCCGGGTACGCCTCCCGCATGGTGGAGACCATGCCGGACAGCAGCACCGCGAACCCGACGGTGGCGATCACCGGGGCGGCGGTCGCGGCGGTGCGGCGGGCGGCGGTCAGCGACTCGGCCCGCACCAGCATCAGCCCCGCCCCACGGACGTTGCGCAACGGCCAGGAGACCAGCCGCACCAGCGGCGGCAGCGCGACCGGGGCCAGCAGCGACGCGGCGGCGATGAGCGCCATCGCCGCGAACAGCGCCGCGTTGACCCGCTCGTCGGCCGCGGCGGTGGCGGTGCGAACGGCGAGGAAGCCGCCGAGCACGAGCGCGCCGCCGCCGAGCAACCAGCGGCCCGGCCCCATGGCCCGTGCCTCGACCGCGGCTTCGCGCAGCGCGGCCATGGGCGGCACCTTCGCGGCACGGCGGCCGGCCGCGTACGCGCCGACCAGCGCCACGCCGACGCCGACGGCGACCGCCGCGAGCACCGGCATGAGCTGCGGCCGGACCTGCAGCCCGGGATCGGCCAGGCCCCACCGCACCAGCAGGCGACCTGCGGGTCCGGCCACTGCGGTGCCCAGCACCGCCCCGGCGATGCCACCGGCCGCCCCGACAAGCAGTGCCTCGCCCAGCACGGTGCGCCTGACCTGGCGCGGCGTCGCCCCCACGGTACGCAGCAGGCCCAGCTCACGCCGCCGCTGCGCGACGTTGAGGGCGAACGTCGACGCGACGACGAACACGGTCACGAACACGGCCAGGCTCGCCATCGCGATCAGCAGCTGGGTGCCCAGCCAGCGTGTCTTGGCCTGCTGCACCGGTTCCAGCGCGGCCCGCTGCTCGCCGGTCGCGACGACGGCCGCGGGCGCTGCCGTGCGCGCGGCGTCGGCGACCGCGGCCGGATCCGCACCGGAACGCAGCAGCAGTGCGATTACCGGCACGCCCGGCGACAGCCGCGCCGCCGCATCGTCGGACAGGTACACGCCCGGCCCGCCGACCAGCCCCGTGACGGTCACCTCCACCGGACCGCGGGCGGTCAGCATCGTGGTGCGCGCACCGACCGCGAGCCCGGACGCGACGTCCGCGGCGACCTCGCCGTCGGTGTCCGGGGCCGCCCCGTCGACCAGGGGGTACGCGCCCAGCGCGGCACTGGACCACCCGTGCCCGGCTGCGGCGTCCTCGGGATCGCCGACTGGCGCGCCGTCGACGATGAGCTGGGCGTAGAACGACCGGTCGGGCACCGCCGCCGCGACCCCCGGCAGCCCGGCCAGGCGCTGCGCCAGCGCGACGGCGTCCGGGCCCGCCCAGGGCCGCACGCCGCTGCCGACGCCCGCCGCGTCCGGTGCGACCGGCCCGTGCACCAGCACCGGCGTGGCGGCCAGCCGCTGCGGCGTACGCGGCAGCGCCGACATGTGCACGAGCAGCGTCATCGCGATCAGCGCGACGCCCAGCGTGAGACCGGCGAACGTGCCGGCCAGCGACGCGACCCGGCCGCGCACCGCGGCCAGCGCGATCATCGCTGCTCCAGACGTGCCATCAGGCCGGCGATCTGCTCGGCGCGGCCGGGCATCCGCGCGGCGCCGCCGAGCCGGTCGGCGACCTGCCCGTCGCGCAGCAACACCACCTCGTCGGCGTACGAGGCGGCGACCGGATCGTGGGTCACCATCACGACCGTCTGCCCGTGCCCGTCCACCGCCGCCCGCAGCAGACCCAGCACCTCACGCGAGGCGGTCGTGTCCAGCGCGCCGGTCGGCTCGTCGGCGAAGACCACATCCGGGCGGGTGATCAGCGCACGGGCGATGGCGACCCGCTGCTGCTGCCCACCGGACAGCTCGCTCGGCCGGTGCGCGGCCCGGTCGGCCAGGCCCACCTCGGCGAGCGCGGCCCGCACCGCCGCCGCGGCCGGGCGGCGACCTGCCAACCGCAGCGGCAGCTCCACGTTCTGCGCCGCCGTCAGCGACCCGACCAGGTTGAACGCCTGGAACACGAAACCGATCCGCTCGCGGCGCAGCACGGTGCGCCGGTGTTCGCTGAGCCCGCCCAGGTCCACGCCACCGACACGCACCGCGCCGGCAGTGAGCCGGTCCAGGCCCGCGGCGCACTGCAGCAGGGTGGACTTGCCGGACCCCGAAGGCCCCATCACCGCCGTGAAGGTCCCGGTCGCGAAGGCCAGCGTCAGGTCGTCCAGCGCGGTCACGGACTGGTTCCCGGCGCCGTACACCTTGCGGGCCCCGACCAGCCCGACCGCCTCGGCGACAGGGGAATGTGTGATCGTCATGCCGACCAGTCCACCGCCGCGGACGGCCCCGCGCATTGGCGCGGACGGGAGTCCACAGGTAGTGCGTGCACTACCGTCACGAGATCAACCGGCGGGTACCGTCTAGCCGTGCACACCCGTACCGCCTGGCAGGCCCTGGCGCAGCGGCCACTGCGGTTCCTGACCTCCGCGTGGCCGTGGCGCTCGCTGGCCTACCTGGTCTCCGGTGTGCTGGCCGGCGGCCTCGTCGGCGCGGTCGTGCTGCTGCTCGCCGCGGCCGGGCTCGTCCTGCTGATCGTGCTGGTCGGGGTGCTGGCGATCCTGGCGCTGCTGCTGTCGGGCATCTACGTCGCCCGGTTCGAACGCTGGCGGCTGCGCCTGGTCGACCTCGACCCGGCACCCGACCCGCACCAGCAGCCGACCGAACCGGGGCTGCGGGCCTGGCTCACCACCCGGCTGCGCGAACCCGCGACCTGGCGCGAACTGGGCTTCACCGCGCTGTCCCTGGTCGGGCTGTGGTGGATGGACCTCGGCGTGCTGTTCGGCGCGCTCGCCGTGCCCGTAATCGTGATGTTGTCCCCGGTCGACGACTCCGACGTGTGGGGCCTGGCCATCCTCGGGTTCATCCTGCTGCTGCCCGCCCCGTACACCATCACCGCCTGGGCCGGCGCCCGCGCCGCCTTCACCCGCGCCGTGCTCGCCCCGCGCGACGACGAGCTCGGCGCGCAGCTGCGCGAGGTGCGCGCCTCCCGCGCCCGGCTGATGGACGCCTTCGAGCTGGAGCGCCGCCGCATCGAACGTGACCTGCACGACGGCGCCCAGCAGCGGCTGGTGTCGCTGAGCGTGCAATTGGGCCTGGCCGGGCTCGACGCCGAACCCGGCTCGCCCGTCGCCCAGCACCTGGCCGCCGCGCAGGAACAGGTCGCGCTGACCCTGCAGGAGCTGCGGGCGCTGATCCGCGGCGTACACCCGCAGGTGCTCACCGACCACGGCCTCGGCGACGCCGTCGGCGAGCTGGCGACCCTGTCACAGGTGCCGGTGCAGGTCGACATCCGGCTGCCGCACCGCCTCCCCGCACCGGTCGAGGTGACCGCGTACTACGTGGTCGCCGAGGCGCTGGCCAACATCGCCAAGCACAGCCGTGCCGAACGGGCCGAAGTGACCGGGCGACTGCACACCGACCTGCTCGTACTGGAGATCCGTGACGACGGCGCCGGTGGCGCGGACGCCGGCGCGGGCAGCGGACTGGCCGGCCTCGCCGACCGGCTGTCCGTGCTCGACGGACGGATGCGCCTGTCCAGCCCGCCCGGCGGGCCGACCCTGCTGCACGTGGAGGTGCCGTGCCACTCCGGATCGTGATCGCCGAGGACAGCGTGCTGCTTCGCGAGGGCCTCACCAGCCTGCTGGAACGTTTCGGCCACACCGTCGCCGCGGCCGTGGGCGACGCCCCGGCCCTGGTCGCCGCCGTCACCGCGGACCGTCCCGACCTGGTCGTCACCGACGTGCGCATGCCGCCCGGCCACAGCGACGACGGCCTGCGCGCCGCCGTCACCCTGCGCCAGGCCGACCCCGGGCTGCCCGTGCTCGTGCTCAGCCAGTACGTCGAGCAGTCCTACGCCGCCAAGCTGCTCGACACCGGCGATGGCCACGCCGTCGGCTACCTGCTCAAGGACCGCGTCGGCGCGGTGGCGGAGTTCGCGCGGGCGGCCGAGCGGGTCGCCGCCGGAGCCACCGTCGTCGACCCCGAGGTCGTGCGGCAGCTGCTGCGCCGCCGGCAGGACCCGCTGCAGCGGCTCAGCCCTCGCGAGCGCGAGGTCCTGGAGCTGATGGCCCAGGGCCAGGCGAACGCGGCCATCGCCCGCGGCCTGTTCGTCACCGAGGCGGCCGTCAACAAACACGTCAGCAGCATCTTCACGAAACTCGACCTGCCCCCGGCCGGTGACCAGCACCGGCGGGTCCTGGCGGTGCTCGCGTTCCTGCGCGCGTGACCCGTCCCGGCGCTCCGGGGACGTGAGCCGGGGCATCCCTGTGGACGCGGGTTCGCCTAGGCTGCGGCACATGCCCTTCACCGGAGGTCATCCAGCGGCCGTGCTGCCGCTCGTCCGAAGCGGTCTGCCGGCCTCAGCCCTCGTGATCGGCACCGTCACGCCCGACCTGCCGATGATGCTGCCCATCCCCGAGGTGGTCCACTTCGCACACACGCCACTCGGCCTGGTCACCGTGGACCTGGTCCTCGGCACGATCGTGTTCCTCCTGTGGCAGGTGTTCTTCGGCCCGGCCGTGCTCGTCATCGCGCCGCGCGCAGTCGTCGCCCGCCTGCCCGAGGAGGTGCCCCGCGGCCTCGCGTTCCATCTGGCGAGCTGGAGCCGCGCCGGCCGGGTGCTCGCGGCCGTACTGATTGGCGCGGCGACCCACCTCATCTGGGATGGCGTCACCCACGACTGGATGTGGGGCCCGCAGTACGTTCCGTGGCTGGCCGCCCGGCACGGCTCCCTGCTGGGATGGGAGTGGGTGCAGCGGTTCAGCGACGTCGCCGGGTCCGCGATCGTGGTCGGCTGGCTCATCGCGTGGTGGCGGCGCACACCCGAACGTGCCGAGGTCAGGCTGATGCCGTTGCGAATCCGGGTCGCGGCGTGGTCGGTGATCCTGTGTCCGGCCGCCGTCGGTTTCCTGTACTGGCTGCTGGCCGACTCGCTGTTCGCGGCGTTCGCCCGGGGTGCCGGGCCGGGCGTGGTCGGCCTCGTTTTCGTCACCGTGACCTGGTGGCTGCGCACCCGGCGGCCCGCCGCACGTTACCAAGATTGATTTGCCGGAGCGCGGCTTTCGTAATGGTGCGGCGAGCCCGGCCACCGCCGTCCCGGAGACGGCGAGATGTCCCCGCGTCACTCCCCAGGACGGCGAAGGACTACCGCCACCTCGACGGCAGGAAGTCCCGTCACGCGACCGTCGCTTCGGCTGCCCCTGTCACGGGCGCGACGTCGCCGGTCCCGGTTCCGCGAGCGGTCTGCGTGGACTTCGACAGCGTCCACGCCTGCCGGGCGACCACCGCGACCACGGCCATCAGGGCCAGACCACCGATCGCGTGCAGCCCGAAGACGAGCCCGCCTACGGTGCCGTCACCCGCGTCGCCGAACGCCCTGGCGACCTTCGCGATCACCACCTGGACGGCGGTCAGGCCGGCGACCAGAGCGGTCGTCGCGATGAGCCGACCCGGCATCCGGCCCAGCGCGGCGACGGCCGCCATCAGCAACGGCAGCAGGAAGATCACATATCCCAGCGCATGATGGGGCCGGTAGGCCGCGTCGTCGGTCGCGACGCCGAACGCGCCGCTCGCGGCGAAGTAGAACTCCGCCAGCACGACCAGCATGAGCAGGGCCGCCAGTGCGGCAAAGGTCTTACGCATCGAGTACTCCTCGAGGATCGTCGGGTGAACGGGCCACGCCGGATCGGGGTGCCCGACTGGGCGGCCCGGCGATCCCGCGTGCAGGATGGTGTCCCGTCAGCCCGACGACGCGGCCGCCGGGATTGTGAGGTCACTGCGACGCAGCTCACCATCCGGTGCGCCGTTTCGTAGCACCGGTGAGAGCAGCGCGCTTCCGAAGGAGTCGGCGAGACCATGGACATCCGATCCGAGCCCGGCGAAATCGGGGCCGATCCGGACCTGAGCGCGATCATCGGCGAACGCCGTCAGCTGCTCAACCTCGCGTACCGGCTCCTCGGCTCGTTCAGCGAGGCCGAGGACGTCGTGCAGGAGACGTATGCCCGCTGGTACGCCATGTCCCCGCAGCAGCAGGAGGCCGTCGAGTCGCCCGGCGCCTGGTTGACGACGGTCGCCGGTCGCGTCTGCCTGGACCTGCTCGGGTCGGCAAGGGCCCGGCGGGAGCGCTATGTGGGCGAGTGGGTCCCTGAGCCGCTGCCCGGTCGTGCCGAGTGGATCGGCAGCAGGTCGGGCGGGGGCACGGCCGACCCGGCCGACCGGGTCACCCTCGACGAGTCGGTCAGCATGGCCTTCCTCGTCGTGCTCGAACAGATGACCCCGGCCGAGCGGGTCGCGTTCGTCCTGCACGATGTCTTCTGCCACTCCTTCGCCGAAGTGGCCGAGATCGTCGGCCGTACGCCGGCGGCCTGTCGCCAGCTGGCCTCCTCGGCCCGCCGGCGGGTCCGCGCCTCGCGTGCGCAGGCCGATCCGGCGGCCCAGCAGGCGCGCCTGGTCAGGGACTTCAAGCAGGCGTGGGAAGCCAAGGACATCGACGCCCTGATCAGGCTGCTCGACCCCGCCGTCACGATGACCGCCGACGGCGGCGGCCTGGTCAGCACCGCGCTCGGCGCGATCGAGGGCAGCGCGCAGGTGGCCCGCTACGCCGTCCGGATCGCCGACTGGGCGCCCGCGATGGAACTCCTGGAGCGCACCGTCAACGGCCGGCCGGGCCTGGTGGCACAGCAGGACGGCGTCATCGTGACGGTGGCGGCGTTCGCCGTCGCAGGTGGCCGGATCAGGCAGATCTGGGCGGTCCGCAACCCCGACAAGCTCCGGCTCTGGACGGCAGGGGACGCCGCCCGACCGGAGTGAGCCGAGACGCGACGGTCACCGAGCCCGCCGGCTGCGACGCGGTCCCTCGTGCCTGCCGCCGGTCGACCGCCGCGCGTATGATCACCGCGCAGGCAGCTCAGAGTGGGGGACCGTTGACCGACACCGCCGTCAGCGCCCCGCGGACTCCCGACCGGCATGGGGCGGGCGATCGCGTCAGCCGGCGCGGCCGTACGACCCGACTGGTCGCCCGCCTCGCCCTGGCCGCCGTGCTGGCCGTGCCGCTCACGCTGGTGATCGTGCGGCTGACCGGGCTGGACGCGGGAACCGTGTTCGCCGTGCCGATCGTGCTCTTCCCGTACTCGCTCGCGCTGAGCGTGCTCGGGCTCGGCGTCATGCTCGCCGTCGCCGGGCTGCGCTCGCGGTGGGCCGTGCTCGCCGTCGCGGTGCTCGCGGCTGCTCAGGTCGCGCTGCTGGCACCCCGGTTCATACCGGACGAGCGGCATGTTCCGGTGCAGGCGCCCGAGCTGCGGGTGGCCACCATCAACGCCAATGTCGGCGCGGCGGATCCAGCGGCCCTGGTGCGGCTGGTGCAGACCGAACGCCTCGACGTGCTCGCCGTGCAGCAGCTGCCGACCGCCGGAATCGCCGCGCTCACCGCCGCCGGCCTGGACACCCTGCTGCCCTACCACGAACTCCGCCCCGAGTACGACTCCTCGATCTACTCGCGGTTCCCGCTGACCCGCGGCGGACCACTACGCGCCGACACCGCCTGGCCGCAGACCACCGCGGACGTGACGGTCGGCGGACGCACCGTACGGCTGGTGGCCGTCCACACGTACTACCCGGTCGGTGACCCGGATCGCTGGACACGGGACATGCACGCGCTCGCCGAGGTCGCCCGGGACAGCAGCCCGGATACGGTCTTCCTGGGGGACTTCAACGCCACCCTCGACCACACGCCGATGCGCGATCTGCTGGCCGCGGGCCTCACCGACACCCACGCCGAACTCGGCAGCGGCTGGGCCCGCACCTGGCCCGTGGGCATGACGCTGCTGCCGCCACTGGTCCAGATAGACCACATCCTGCACGGCTCCGGCCTGGCGGGTGTCTCCGTCGGCGAGCGGACCGTGCCGGGCACCGACCACCGCGCGGTGGTCGCCGTGCTGGCGCTGTTACCGGCGAAGTAGCGCGGCCAGGTCAGGTGGCGACCACGCGGGCCAGCCGCCGCCTGGCCTCGTCGGCAGCCGGATCCCCGAGTTCGTGGTAGATGCGCACCGCCCGCCGCCACGCCTCGGCGGCCGCGGGCAGGTCCGCCATCGCCTCGCGTGCCTCGCCGAGCCGGGTGAGGGTCTCCGCCTCGTGGTAACGGTTCGTCGACTCGCGGAAGCGTTCGATGGACTGCTCGTAGCACTCCACCGCCGCGGCGAGGTCGCCGAGCCGCTGGTGGGCGAAGCCGAGGCTGTCGAGCGTCGCCGCCTGGCCCACCCGGTCGTCCATCTGCCCCTGCTCGTCGAGGGCTGCCGTGCAGTCGGCGACGGCCCGCCGGAAGTCGCCGTTGAGGGCGTGGAGGTATCCCTTGGTGTTCAGCGCGCGCGCGGTCGCATAACGGTTGCCGATCAGGCGGGACACCCGCAGCGCCTCGATGCTGTGCGTGAGCGCCTCCTTCAGGCGACCCCGCGCGGTGCAGTGCTCGGTGTAGTGCCGCAGGGTCAGCGCGAGACTGTCCAGATCTCCGAGCTGCTCGTAGAGCTTGAGCGCCCGCTGCACATGGTGTTCGGCGGCGTCGTGGTCGCCGAGCCGCATGAGCGCACGGGCGAGCATCCGGTCGGCGAGGGCCTGGGACGGCAGGTCGCCGATCCGCTCGGCAGCGTCGAGCGCGGCCTGCTGAGCCGCCAGCTGCTCCTGGAACAGGCCGCGGGGGGCCAGGTAGGCGGCCAGCGTCCAGGCGAGCCCGCAGGCGTACCGCTCGAAGCCGGTCTCCGCGGCCTGGCGCAGCACCCGCAGCAGGACCGGGTGCTCGGCGTTGAACCAGGCCACCGCGCCGGCCCGGTCGGCTGTCGGCACGTGCACGTTGGACGGCAGCGCGGGCACCGTGTCGACCGGTGTCCACGTCGGCTGGAGCAGCAGCGCGGCGGGATAGGCGCTGTGCAGGTAGTGGTCGTACATCCGGCCGACGGCGGCCTGCCGCAGCTCGGCCTGCTCGGACGCCAGCGCCAGCTCGGCCGCGTACGACCGGAGCAGGTCGTGCAGGGCGTAGCGCTCCGGCAGGTGCTCGGCCAGCAGATGCAGGCGGGTCAGCTCACGCAGCAGCGGCGCGACCGCGGACCGCGGGCGGCCGAGCAGCGCCGCGGCTGCGTCGCCGGTCAGGTCGGGGCCGGGATGCAGGCCGAGCAGGCGGAGCAGGCGAGCCGCGTCCGGGCTCAGAGCCCGGTGGGACCAGGAGAACACGCGCCGGACGTCACCGTCGGCCAGCGCACCGAGCCTGCCCTCAGCCGGGCGCAGCTGCGCCGCGACGGCTTCGAGCGGGAACGCGGGCCTGGCGGCCACCCGCGCGGCGACCATCGACAGGGCCAGCGGCAGGCGGCCCGTCGCGTCGATCATCTCGGCGGTCGCCGCCGGTTCGGCGGCGAGCCGGTCGGCCCCGAGCCGGCTGCGCAGCAGGTTCATCGACTCCGTGGCCGTGAGCACGTCCAGCGTCAACGGCCGGGCGCCCTCCGCCGCGACGAGGCTGCTGAGCTGGTCCCGGCTCGTGACGACGACGGCACACCGGCCCGCGCCGGGCAGCAGCGGGCGCACCTGGTCGGCGTCGCGCGCGTTGTCGAGCACGATGAGCATCCGGCGGGAGGCCAGCAGGCTCCGGTAGAGCCCGGTCCGGGCGTCGGTGCTGGTCGGGATGCGGCCGATCGGCACGCCGAGCGCCTCCAGGAAGGCGACCAGGGCGTCGGCCGGGGACACCACGTCGGCGTCGTCGTATCCGCGCAGATTCACGTACAGCTGGCCGTCGGGGAATCGGTCGACCACCCGGTGGGCCCAGTGCAGGGCGAGGGTGGTCTTGCCGACGCCGGCCATGCCGCTCACGGTGGTGATGTCCACTCCGGTCCGTTGATCGTCCGGGGCGTCCAGCACGGTGTCGAGCCGGGCCAGTTCGGCGTCGCGGCCGACGAAACCCGGCAGCGCGAGCGGCAGTTGCCGTGGCAGTCCCGCC
Organism: Catellatospora paridis; assembly: GCF_009720365.1. Classification (GTDB taxonomy): domain Bacteria; phylum Actinomycetota; class Actinomycetes; order Mycobacteriales; family Micromonosporaceae; genus Catellatospora; species Catellatospora paridis. Next base: position 317,409 of record NZ_ML769312.1, read on the forward strand.
GTCGCCCCGGTTGGTGGGCCGCCACCCGGGACGGGCCGCGGTCCGAGCCGTTGGTGCAGGACGTCGTCGTGCAGGCGGGTCAGCTCGGGCCCGGGGTCCATTCCGGTCTGCTCGGCCAGCACCTGCCGGGCCTGCCGGAACGCCGCCAGCGCACCGGCGACGTCACCGATGTGGTACAGGCTCGTCATGAGCTGGGCCCAGGCTCGCTGCCGCAGTGGATGGCGGTCGAGCAGGGTGCGCAGCCGCGGGATGACCACGGCCGGTTCCCCGAGCGCGAGCTGCGCCACGGCGTGGTCCTCCTCGGCCAGTAGCCGCCGCTCCTCCAGTTGCGCCACGCGCCCGGAGAGGAGCCTGGGCAGGGGCAGCCCGGCCAGTGCCGGGCCGCGCCACAGTCCGACCGCGGTGGCCAGCTCCGCCTGGGCGCCCGCCGGGTCGCCGTCGGCCAGGGCCGCCCGACCGCGTGCCGCCGCGGCGTCGAACCGGTCGAGGTCCCGCTCACCCGGCTCGACCCGCAGCAGGTAGCCGCCCGGGGTGGTGAGGATGCGGCGCTCGGCGGACTGCTGCCCGGTCAGCGCCTGCCGCAGCCCTCGCACGTAGGTGCGCACATTGGCGGCGGCCGACGCGGGCGGCTGGTCGCCCCACAGCATCGCCACCAGTTCGTCGGTGCTGACGGCCTCGGCCGGCCGCAGCAGCAGGGCCGCCAGGATCAGCTGCTGCTTCGTAGAGCCGAGCGTGACCGGCCGGCCGTTCCGGGACACCGTCAGCGGGCCGAGAAGGTCGAAGTGGACGGACATCCTCACCTCGCGTGCAGTGCGGCGGCCGCGGCCGACCGGTTGTACGGCGATGTGCACGGGTTGTAGGTCGGCCACCGTACCATCCGGCCACGCGTGATCCGTCGAGCCTGATCGATCTCCGCGTGGCGTTTGCGCGCCGTACACCCCCTGTTGCCGTCACGGCCGGAATGGCCGTGCCCCAACGAAAGGCACCCCCTTGTCCGGAAGACTTCTCCGCGCCCTCACCGGCGTGTGCGCCATGCTGCTGGCCGTACTGGCGGTCGGGGCCGGCCCGGCTCGTGCGGCCGGCCCGATGCCCTTCTTCCAGCTGCCGTTCCCGTGCGGCGAGACGTGGCGGCTGGCCACGTACGCGGGCCACGACGACTACGACATCGACATGACCTACACCGGCGGCGGCAGCAACGGCCGCATGATCCTCGCCGCGGCCGGGGGCACCATCAGCGCCGGGTGGAGCAGCGGCGGCGGCGGCAACTACGCCGTCATCGACCACGGCGGCGGCTGGCGTACCACCTACATGCACATGCTCCAGCCGGCCACGCACACATCCGGCTGGGTCGACGGCGGCACCCCGATCGGCTGGGTCGGTAACACCGGCAACTCGACCGGCCCGCACCTGCACTTCGAGGTGACCCGCGACGGTGGCAAGACCGAGGCGTACTTCAACGGCTCGGCCTCGGGGATCACCTCCGACGGCAGCGCGTCGACCGGCCCGATCTACGTCAACGGCCCGGTCTCCCCGGCCCGCAACGTCACCAGCTCCAACTGCAACGGCGGGCAGCAGGTGTACGAGGCCCACAGTGCGAACGGGTGGCGCATGCTGCCGGTGTCGGGCGGCTACGGTCCGGTGACGGCGACGGCGACGGCTGCCATCGCGGTCGGCAGCACTAAGATCATCTACAGCGTCAAGGGCGGCCAGATCTTCGAGGCGGCCAGCAACGCCGGCTGGAACAACCTGCACACCGGCATCAACGGCGCGCAGGGCACGGCGCTCGCGGCGCTGAACCTCAACGGCGAGAAGCTGATCTACAGCGTCGTCGGCGGCTACGTGCACGAGGCGAGCAGCAACAACGGCTGGCGCAACCTCAACACCGGCATCGCCGGCGTCAGCAACTCCTCGATCTCGGTGATCGCGTTGAACGGCGTGAAGTACATCTACAGCATCGTCGGCGGCTACGTGCACGAGGCGCACAGCGCGAACGGCTGGCGCAACCTCAACACCGGCGTGCCCGGCTCGGCCGTCGCCGCGATCACGGTCGGCACCACGAAGATCCTGTACGTGGTCAACGGCGGCTCGGTGTACGAGGCGGCCAGCAACGCCGGCTGGGCGAACGTGTGGACCGGCATCTCCGGTGTCTCCAGCGCCACCATCGCGGCGGCGAACCTCAACGGGGAGAAGCTGATCTACACCATGGCCGGCGGTTACGTGCACGAGGCCAGCAGCAACAACGGTTGGCGCAACCTCAACTCGGGCGTCACCGGCTCGCGCACCAGCGTGCTGGCCCTCAGCGGAGTCAAGTACCTCTACTCCAACTGATCCCGGGGCCGGAGCCGCTGGCCGAACCATGCCGGAAAGCGGCTCCGGCCCTGCTCGGCGTCCACATGCGGATGTGTGTGGACGTCAGCCGACCGGATCGGCAGGCGTGCCCGGCGGAACCGCTCTGAGCTCGGGTATCCGGGCGACCTGGTCGGGCTCCGCCAGGCTCGCGTCGACCGACAGCAGTGACAGCAGCCGGAGTGGCCGTCCGGTCTCGGCCGCGGCCTGCATCTTGTGGTGGCCGTCGAGGAGGAAGTGCGTCAGCGCCCAGTGGGCGGCGTGGTCTCCGGTGATGTCGCCGGCGGGTTCGCATACGTCGAGGATCGACACGGCGACCGCGGTCATTCCGCTCGGACCGGCCAGTTCGCGCGCATGGGCGGCGACGCGGTCGGGATCGTTCCAGGAAGGCGGCACCATGGGCACGACGAACTCGAACAGGTGCGTGCCGTCGTCGATCCTGGTGTCGAAGGTCCGGTAGTAGGGTGTGCGCGGGTTTTCCGGCAGTCCCCAGAAGCCGTTCAGGCCCCAGACGGCGACCTGTTCCTCGGCGAAGTAGTCGCCTGGCCGGCAGGGGTGGACGAGCCGGGGCTCGATCGTCAGTAGCAGCGGCAGGAAGTCGCCACGCGGCAGGAGATCGCCGAAGCGGGTCATCACCTCCTGGTCGATGTGCTGCAGGCCGTCGGTCAGGCGTTGTTCCAGGTCCGGGATCGAGCAGGTCTCGTTCGCGCCCTCCAGCCGTTCGAACAGGAACGCGCAGGTGCCGCACCAGAAGCTCAGCTCGAAGGCGGGCTTGTCGTGCAGCGACAGCACCCGGCGGCCCCGCCACGTCCCGGAGGTTTTCGGCTCCTCGCCGAAACGGATCCTCGGCTGGGACGCGGTGCCGAGTGACTGCGGCGGACCAGCGTAGATCAACACAGGTGCAGGCTATCCAACGGTGACCCATGTGTCAGGGACGTTACAGCGAGATATTGACAGCATTGATTGTGCACCCTAGTGTCTGGACACCGGCCGTGCAATGAAACGTTTTAATCACGCGATCCCCCTGTCATAGGAGTCGCCATGCACCGTCCCGATCCTGCCCGCAGCCCCCGCAGACGAGTGGCAGCCGTCCTCGCCGTCCTGCTCACCGCAACCGCCGTCCTGTCCGCCGTGCCCGCAGCCGCCGCCACCCCCGTCAGCGTCAGCGGCGCGCACTGGATCTGGTATCCCGAAGGCGATCCGCGCACCACCGCGCCGGTCGGCCACCGCTACTTCCGCAAGACCTTCACCGCGCCCACCGGGGCGGTCAGCGACGCGCAGCTCGTCGTCACCGGCGACGACACCGTCGACGTGTGGCTCAACGGCAAACCCCTCGCAGGGTCGGCCCGAGTCGTCGACGCCTGGAAGAACGCCGTCTACATCGACCTCGCGCCCGCGCTCGTCGCCGGGACCAACACCCTCGCCATCGCGGCGCATAACACCAGCTCCGGTCCGGCAGGCCTGCTGGGCCGGGTGTACGTCGCCACCGCCGGCGGCACCGTCGACCTGATCACCGACGGCGGCTGGAAGGCGTTCCAGAGCGTGCCGAACGGCTGGGAGCAGCCGGGCTTCGCCGACGGGTCCTGGCCAGTCGCCATGGACCTCGGCGCGTACGGCATCGCGCCGTGGAACAGCGCGGTGGTCGCTCCGGTCATCAGCGGGGCGTCGCCGTTCGCGGTGGGGGAGGCGACCGCCGAGCGGCGCGTCAACCCGCTGGGCGTCGACGCCGCCGCACCCAGGTTCGGCTGGAAGCTGACGTCGGGCACGGCGCAGCAGTTCCAGGCCGCATACCAGGTGATCGTGGCCAGTAGCAGCGCCAACGCGGGCAGCGGCACCGGTGACGTGTGGGACAGCGGCCGCGTGGTCGGCCGCCAGGCCGTCGACGTCGCCTACGCCGGTCCCGCGCTGACCTCGCTGCGCCGCTACTACTGGCGCGTGCGGGTCTGGGACACCCACGGCCGGGCGAGCGGCTGGAGCACCGTGCAGTTCTTCGAGACCGGCCTGCGCAACCCGGCGACCGAGTGGCAGGGCTCCTACATCGGCCAGCCCGCCGTCACCGACGGCCTGACCGGGGCGAGCTGGATCTGGTATCCGGAGGGCGACCCGATCGCCGGGCTGCCACCGATGAGCCGCTACTTCCGGCGCACCGTCGCGCTGTCGAGCGCACCGGCACAGGCGAGCCTGGTGGTGACCGGCGACGACACCGCCGACGTATGGGTCAACGGAGTGCAGGTCAGCAGTTCGCCGCGGGTCACCGACTCGTGGAAGCAGGCGACGGTCGTCGACCTGGCCGGTCGGCTGACCGCGGGCAACAACGTCATCGCGGTCGCCGCGCAGAACACCACCCAGTCGCCGACCGGTGTCATCGCGAAGCTCACCGTCGCGGGCGGCCCGACCGTCAGCACCGACGCGAGCTGGAAGGCGTCACAGACCGGGCCGTCGGGCTGGCAGCAGGTCGGCTTCAACGACAGCGGCTGGGCCGCCGCCCGCGCGCTCACCGCGTACGGCACCGGGCCGTGGGGTGCCAACGTGGTCGTGCGCCGCAGCGCACCGCTGCTGCGCAAGGGCTTCACGATCAGCAAGCCGGTCGCCTCGGCCCGGCTGCTGACCACCGCCCTCGGCCTGCACGAGACCAGGCTCAACGGCGCCAAGGTCGGCGCGGACGCGCTCGCGCCCGGGTGGACCGACTACAACAAGCGCCTGCAGTACAAGGTGTACGACGTCACCGGCCAGCTGCGGCAGGGCACCAACGCGCTCGGCGCGTGGCTGGGCAGCGGCTGGTACTCGGGCAGCCTCGGCATGGCCGGTTCGCAGCGCTACGGCACCCAGCCGTGGTACTCCGCCCAGCTGCACATCTCCTACACCGACGGCACCAACGGCGTGATCCGCACCGACAACACGTGGAAGGTCGCCACCGGCCCGATCCGGGCCGAGGACCTCTACAGCGGTGAGGAGTACGACGCCCGGCTGGCGGTCAACGGCTGGGACGGCCCGGACTTCAACGACAGCGCCTGGCCCACCGCCGCGGTGCGCACCGGCACCGCGCCGCGCCTGGTGTCGCAGGTGGACAACGGGGTGACCGTGCAGTCCGAGCTGCGGCCGATCTCGGTCAACCAGCCCAAGCCCGGCGTGTGGGTGTTCGACCTGGGGCAGAACTTCACCGGCTGGGACCGGCTGCGGGTCACCGGCCCGGCCGGCACCGTGGTCACCCTGCGCCACGCGGAGGTGCTGAACTCCGACGGCACCATCTACACCGACAACCTGCGGGCCGCTGGGCTGGCCACCGACCGGTACACCCTGGCGGGCACCGGCACGCAGGAGGTCTGGACGCCGCGGTTCACCGTGCACGGCTACCGCTACGTCGAGGTGACCGGGTTCCCGGGCACCCCGAACCTGGACACCGTCACCGGCCTGGCCGCGTGGACCTCGGCGAGCCAACCGGGCACGCTGACGACGTCCAACGCCCTGATCAACCAGCTGCAGCAGGCGATCGTGTGGGGGCAGCGCTCCAACATGCTGTCCATTCCGACCGACTGCCCGAACCGCGACGAGCGGCTCGGCTGGACCGGCGACATCGCCTCGTTCGCGGCCACGTCCACGTTCAACCTGGACATGCAGGCGTTCCTGGACAAGTTCGCCGACGACCTGGTCGACGCCCAGCACGCCGACGGCGCGTTCACCGACACCGCGCCCGACGCCTGCTGTGGCGCGGGCACGGCCGGCTGGGGCGACGCGGGCGTGATCGTCCCGTACATGCTGTGGCAGCGCTACGGCGACCTGCAGGTCGTCAACCAGCACTTCGACGCCATGGCGCGCTGGGTCGACTACCTGCGCAGCACGTCGGGCGCGGACCTGATCCGCAACACCGGCGGCTACGGCGACTGGCTCAACGTCAACGACGACACGGCCCGCGACCTCATCGCCACGGCGTTCTTCTCGTGGTCGGCGCGGCTGGTGTCGCGGATGGCCGCGGCCACCGGGCGCACCGCGCAGGCGAGCAGCTACGGCACGCTCGCCGACCAGGTGGCGACGGCGTTCACCAACCGGTGGGTCGCCGCCGACGGCACGGTCGCGGGCAACACCCAGACCGGGTACGTGCTGGCGCTGGCGTTCGGGCTGCTGCCCGCCAACCGGGTCGCCGGGGCGGTGAACAAGCTCGTCGCCGAGGTCGCCTCGGCGGGCGGGCACCTGACCGTCGGCTTCCTCGGGGTGGAGAACCTGCTGCCGGTGCTGGCCGACAACGGCCGGGCCGACATCGCGTACCAGATCCTGCTGCAGCCCGGCTATCCCGGCTGGGGCTACATGCTCAGCAGGGGCGCGACCACGATCTGGGAGCGCTGGGACGGCATCCAGACCAACGGCGCGTTCCAGACCCCGTCGATGAACTCCTTCAACCACTACGGCCTGGGCTCGGTCGGGGACTTCCTCTACCGGCAGGTCGGCGGCCTGTCCGCGGCGAGCCCGGGCTACCAGTCGCAGCTGGTCGCGCCGCGTCCCGGCGGCGGGCTGACCGCGGCCAGGTCGGCGATGCAGACGCCCTACGGGCAGGCGGTCAGCGACTGGTCGGTGTCCGGCGGGGTGCTGACGCTGCGGGTCACCGTCCCGGCGGGCACCTCGGCGACGGTACGGGTCCCGGCCGCCTCGGCCGCCGCGGTGACCGCACCGGCGCAGGCGGTGCCGTTCGGCTACGGCCAGGGCGCGGCGTCCTACCACCTGCCCTCGGGCAGCTACGTGTTCACGGCACCCGCGTGATCACGAATCGGTGAGCGAGCGGCCCGCCCCGACCGGGGCGGGCCGCTTCGTCGATACGTGCTACCGTTCCTGCATGATCTCGCGTCGACAGGGCTGGTGGCCCGCCTCCTAGGCGGTCATCTCCTGCACGCGTTCCCGCGGCCGCCTCCGGAAGAGGCGGCCGTCGTCGTTGACGTGCCTCGACCGGTCGGCCCGACCACCGAGGACGGACGATGACCACCTGGACCACGATTCTCACCACCCTGCTCGCCGGGGGCGACCTCACCGCCGCCGAGTCCGCGTGGGCGATGACACAGATCGTGCGGGGTGAGGCCACCCCGGTGCAGCTGGCCGCGTACCTGGTCGCCCTACGCGCCAAGGGCGAGACCGCCGTCGAGGTCGCCGGTGCGGCGGACGCGCTGCTGGCCCATGCCGTGCGCGTCACGCTCCCGGGCCCGGCCGTGGACATCGTCGGCACCGGCGGCGACGGCACCGGCGCGGTCAACATCTCCACCATGGCCGCGATCGTCGTCGCCGCCACCGGGCTCACCGTGGTCAAACACGGCGGGCGGGCCGCCTCGTCGACCTCGGCGGGCTCCGGCGACGTCATCGAACGCCTCGGCATCCCGCTGGACCTGCCGCCCGCGCAGGTCGCGAAGGTCGCCGAGCGGGCGGGCATCACCTACCTGTTCGCCCCGGCCTTCCACGCCGGGATGCGCCACGCCGGGCCCGTGCGTCGTGAACTCGGCGTGCCGACGATCTTCAACGTGCTCGCACCGCTCATCAATCCGGCGCGACCCGCGCACGCGCTGGTCGGGGTCGCCGACCCGCGGTTCGTGGCGGTGCTCGCCTACGTGCTGGCCGCCCGCGGGTGCCAGGCCCTGGTGGTGCGTGGGGACGACGGCCTGGACAAGCTGTCCACGAGCACCGTCTCCCAGGTCGTGGAGGTGCGCGACGGGCAGGTGCGGCACACGGTGCTCGACCCGGCGCGGTTCGGCATCGCCAGGTCTGCGCCCGGGGCGCTGCGCGGCGGTGACGCCGCCGCGAACGCCGCGGTCGTGCACGCGCTCGTCGACGGCGAGCACGGCCCGGTGCGCGACGCGGTGCTGCTCAACGCGGCGGCGGCCTGCGCGACGACGGACGGCGACGGCGACCTCGACGACCGGATCGCGGCCGCCATGGTCCGCTGCGCCGATGCGATCGACACCGGTGCCGCCGCGACGACCCTCCAACGCTGGATCGCCGCCTCCGTCAGCTGATCGCTGGAACGCGGGCCGCGCGAAGCGGGGGAGTAGGCGACACTGTTGCGGTCCAGCGGTGCCGTCGATGGGAGCAGCATGCCGACGAGTGTCATCGGACGGGTGGGACGCTGGTGCTTCCGGCACTGGGCGCTGGTGCTGCTGGCCTGGGCCTTGGCAGTCGGTGCCGGAGTCGTCTCGGTCGGTCCGCTGTTCAGCCGCCTGTCCGACAACAGGCTGCCCCAAGGGGTCGAGTCGGTCGTCGCCGCCGACGTGATCGCCGAGGGCGGCGACTCGGCGGGCACGGTCGTCGGTGTCGTGGACGGCATCGACCCGGCCGACCCCGCGGTCCGCGCCGCACTGCTCGCCGCCTCGCCCAGGCTGGCAGAGATCCCCGGCGTGAAATCGGTCGATCACCCCTACACGTCTCCCGTGGCCACCGCGCAACTGACCTCTTCGGACGGTCGCGCCGTCATCCTCTCCGTGACGCTGACGGCGTTGGACCGGCCCGGCCGCGACCGGGCTGCGACCGACATCGGGCAGGCCCTGCACGACCTGCGCGGCGACCTTCCACCGGGGGCGAGCGTCGAGGTGGGCGGCGCACCGGTGCTCAGCGTCCAGACCAGAACCGCGGTCAAGGAGGACCTGGCCCGGGCCGAATACGTCTCGCTGCCGTTGACCCTGCTCGTCCTCATCGTGATCTTCGGTGGCCTGGTGGCGGCGGGGCTGCCGGTGCTCACCGCGGTCGTGTCGGTGGCCGCCGCCATGGGCGTCATGCTCGGCTTCTCCTACTTCACCAGCGTCGACCAGGACGGCGTCACCGTGGTGAGCCTGCTCGGGCTCGGCCTCGCCGTCGACTACGGGCTGCTGCTCGTCGCGCGCTACCGCGAGGAACTGCTGGACGGCTGGCCGCCCGAGACGGCGATCGCCCGAGCCTGGGCGACCGCGGGCCGCGCCACCCTGTTCAGCGCCCTGACCGTGGCCGCCGCGCTCAGCGGCCTGCTCATGTTCGACCTGCCGACGCTCACCGCGCTGGGCGTCGCGGGCGTGTCGATCGCCGTGGTCGCCATGCTGGCGTCGCTGACCTTCTCCGCCGCCCTCATCGGGCTGCTGCGCCGGTGGATCAGACCGACCGCCCGCCAGCGCCGGGCCGCGGCCGCGGCCGCCGCGAGCGTCGACAGCGGGTTCTTCTACCGGCTCTCCCGGCTCGTCCAGCGCCGGCCCGTGCTGGTCGCCCTGGCCACGACAGCGGCGCTGCTCGCCGCGGGAGCTCCGCTGATCGATTCGGCGATGCGGCTGCCCAGCCTGGAAGGCGTGCCGCGCAGCATCGAAGCGGCGCGGGTCGCCGACACCCTCACCGAACGCTTCGCCCGCAGGCCTACCGCCGCCATCACCGTGGTCGCGCGGACCCAGCCGCAGGCCCTGCAGGAGTGGGCCCACCGCTGGGCGGGTGATCCGAACGTCGCCTCGATCCGGCCGGTGCAGCCGCTCGGCCCGGCCGGCGCGCCGACCGCGGCGTCAATCGGGTTCGACCTCCACGGCGATCCGCAGGGACCTGCCGCGCAGGACCTCGTGCAGGCTATGCGCGCCGACCGGCCGCCGGGCGGCCCGTCGTGGGTGACCGGCGACGCGGCCATGCTCGGCGACCTGATGGGCATCCTCGGCGACGGGCTGCCCTGGGCGGTCGGCGTGACGCTGCTGGCCATGGTGGCCCTGCTGTTCGCCATGACCGGGTCCTTGGTGGTGCCGGTGAAGGCGATCCTGGCCAACGTGGTCTCCCTCGGCGCGACCTTCGGCGTGCTCACCGCGGTCTTCGGCGAGGGTTTCGCCAGCGGCCTGCTCGACACGCTGACCGTCGGCGCGCTCAACCCCTTCGTCGTGGTGCTGGTCTTCGCGTTCGCCTTCGGCCTGTCCATGGACTACGAGGTCTTTCTCCTCGCGCGGATCAAGGAGTACATCGACGCCGAGGTCGACACCGACACCGCCGTACGCCGGGGACTGCAGCACACCGGGCAGGTCATCACCTCGGCCGCGCTGCTGATGGTCATCGTGTTCGGCTGCTTCGCCGCGGCGCGGATCGGCAACATCGAGCAGATCGGGCTGGGGCTGGCGGTGGCCGTGTTCATCGACGCGACCGTGGTGCGCTGCCTTCTCGTGCCGGCCACGATGACCCTGCTCGGCCGCTGGAACTGGTGGGCCCCGCGCTGGCTGTCACGCCTGCACAGCCGCGTCGGACTGCGGGAGCACAGGCTGCCCGCGCCGGAACCGGGAGCCTGCCTGCCGGCGACCTGACGGGGTTCGCGGATCGACGGACTCAGCTCGATGAAGGCGCCACCCGGCTTGCGGGCGGCGCCTTCGTTCACGCCGGCAGACGGCCGGCGGGTGTCCAGGGCAGCGCGAGGCGCATGATGACCTCACCGTCCGGGTCCGACTCGCCGGTCGGGACGAACCCGAGCCGTTCGTAGAACCCCGCCGGGCCGCCGTCCTCGGGTACGTAGCTGGTCAGCAGCTCGGTCGCGCCTTCAGCCACCACGAGTTCCGCGATCTGCCGTACGACCTCGAAGCCGTAGCCGCGGCCCTGGTGCCGCTCGTCGACAAGCAGCTTCCACAGAAACCACGGCCCGTGGATCTCGGGTGGCTGCGGCTCGACATTCCAGCTCAGCATCACGAACCCGACCGGCTCGCCATCCGCGTAGACCGCGCGGTACCAGGGCTTGGCGTGCGGGTACTCGGCAGCTTCCCGCAGCGAGCCCCGCACCGATGAGACGAAGCGCTCCTGCCCGGGTGCGACCTGCAGCTCAAGGACCGAGTCACGGTTGCCGTCAGTGATCTCGCGCAGCACCACGACCATGCGGCGACCCTAACAGCCGCGTTGAAAAACCAGCTCAGCGTGAGTGGACGCACGCCGCCACAGCGGCGGTCGAAGCCCTCGCGATCTTGCGGCCGTAAACTGCTCGATATGGACGACCTGACTCTGGACCGGCTGATCGCGCACACCCTCGTCGAGGACTACGACTGGGACGAGGAGCAGGCCGAGGAGGCGGTGGCCGCGTGGCGGGACAGCGGGTCGGACGGCGGCTGGGATGCTGCTGCCCTTGCGGAGAGCATCCACCGGGCATCGGAAGATGACGAGTGAGCCGGAGCAGTCGGTAAAGACGCGTTCTCAAAGGCCGGGCGTGACGCCGGTGCGCGCATGATCGTGTGCCGCTGCCCGGAGCAGGTCGAGGAAGCCGACCAGGTGCGGTGCGACGGTGCTGACCTGCGAATCGCGGTGGACGCCGCCGAGCACCTGACCGAATGAAAACCGGCAGACGGCGGCACCGGTGGGGGACAGGATGTCAGTCGCCGACGCGGCTCCAGAATCCGAACCGTACGCCGTGACGGTCCAGCAGGCGGCGGAAATCGACCCGGGCCTCGGCCTGGAACAACGTCTCCAGCAGCGCCAGCGGGTCGTCGCCGTCCGCCCCGCCGAGCGCCGCGACCAGCGCAGGGATGTCGGCAGGCGCGATGGTGAAGGCCCACTCGTGCTCGAAGAAGTCGGCACCCCGGCTCAGGCTCTGCCCTTCGACGGTCAGCCGGCCGTCGTCGTGGAGGGTGGCCCACTCCGCTCGCCAGCTGCTCGGCGTGCGCACATCGGTCAGGGTCTGCTTGCGCATCGGTTCCGCCTCCTCAGCCCAGGGAGCGCCATGTCGCACCTACTGGCGGCCGAGTGTAGTGATCATCCGCAAGTGTCAGGTCGTTGCTGGATTCCGGCAGAACATCGCAAAACAGTACGAGACACTTGAATACCGGTGTTCAGCCTGGCCGCCTGCCGACGCGAAGGGTGCTCGACGTGCTGATTCTTGCGATTCTGGTATGGGGTTTCCTGGTCGGCTGGCTGGCCTGGTTGATCGTTCGCGGCGGCAGATTCCGTGACGTGCGCTGGCCGCAGGCCGTCGCCGCCGGGCTCATCGGTTCGTTCGTCGGGGGGCTCGGGATCAGCCTGCTCAGCGGCGACGGCCTGGCGCTGCGCCCGTCCGGCCTGATCGGGTCGGTGATCGGAGCCGTCGTGGTGCTGCTGATCTGGGGCGCGGTACAGCGCAAGCACGAGCGCTGAGCCGAGCACGTGCCGCCGGCGGGCCGGTGAGCTTCCCGCCGACGGCACGTACGTCGGTCAGGAGTTGGCCGCCGCGACCAACTGCGCGACCGCCTCGGCGGTGAACGGGCTGCCCGGGAACGCCGACATCCGGATCAGCGGCACCCCGCTCAGGAACGTGAAGATCTGCGGGTCGGCGGCCATCCCGGCGAGTCCGCCACCGCCCTGGGCGGCCGCCGCGGCGAACGCCTGCCCGAGCACCTGGCCGCCCTTCGGGTCGGCCAGCCACTCGCCGAGCGTCGACTCGGCCGTCAGCGGCACCCGGGTGTCGTCGCCGGGCACGGCCACGGTGACCGTGGTGCGCAGGTCACGCGACGACGCGCCGACCGACAGCAGGTAGTCGCCGCCTTCCACGGCCCAGCGGCGCAGGCGCGGGTCCCAGTAGGCGAGGTCGTCACGGGCGATCCGGACCACCACGTCGGCGGTGTGCCCGGCCGCGATGGCGACGTTGGCGAAGCCCTTCAGCTCGCGCGGGGCACGGCGCACGGCGGAACCCGGCAGGCTCGCGTATACCTGCACGACCTCGCGCCCGTCCCGTGAGCCGGTGTTCGTCACCGGCACCCGCACCTCGATGACGCCGTCGGCGGCCGTCGCGGTGGCGTCGCCGTACGCGAAGGTGGTGTAGGACAGGCCGAAGCCGAACGGGTAGGCGACCTCCTGCTCGCGGGCGTCGAAGCCGCGGTAGCCGACGTGGATGCCCTCGCCGTAGCGCACGTGGCTCGCCTCGCCCGGGAAGTCCAGGTGGGACGGGTGATGCGCCAGCTTCAGCGGGATCGTCTCGGTGAGCCGGCCGGACGGGTTGACGATGCCGAAGAGCACGTCGGCGACTGCGCCGCCACCCGCCTGGCCGAGCAGCCAGCCCTCGACGAGCGCCGGGACCGCCCGGTCCCACGGCGTGGTGAGCACGACCGCGCCGTGCGACAGCACCACGACGGTGCACGGGTTGGCGGCGAGCACCCGCTCGACGAGCGCGAGCTGCGCGGCGGGCAGGTCCAGGCTCTCCCGGGTCGGCGCCCTCGGTCTCCTGGGCGGTGCCGATGAACACCACGGCGACGTCGGCGGTCCGGGCGGTCTCCACGGCCTCGGCGGCCAACTGCTCGTCCGCGGTGCCGTCGGGGGCGTAGCCGGCGGCGAACCGCACCGGCCCGCCGGCCAGCGCGGTGATCTCGGTCAGCGCGTCGTCGAGCCGCGTCGGGTTCATCTGCGAGCTGCCGCCGCCCTGGAAGCGCGGGGTGCGGGCGTGCTCGCCGATGACGGCGATCGTGACGTCGTGGCGGGGCAGTGGCAGCAGGTCGCCGTCGTTCTTGAGCAGCACGATGCCGCGTCCGGCGGCCTCGCGGGCCAGCGCGTGGTGGGCGTCGGCGTCGTAGGTCGCGGCCGGGTCCAGGGCTGCGACCGATCGTTCGACCAGGGCGCGCACCCGCGTGGCGGAGGTCTCCAGCGCGGCGGGGTCGAGCGTGCCGTCGGCGACGGCACGTACCAGCGCGTCGTCACCGGCGTCGTCGGGGCCGGGCATGGTCAGGTCGAGACCGGCGCGTACGGCGGCGACGCGGTCCACGACCGCGCCCCAGTCGGACACGACCAGGCCCACGAAGCCCCACTCGTCGCGCAGCACCTGCGTGAGCAGCCAGTGGTCCTGCGAGGCGTGCACCCCGTTGATGCGGTTGTACGAGCACATGACGGTCCACGGCTGGGCCTGCTGCACGACCCGCTGGAACGCGCGCAGGTACATCTCGCGCAGGGTGCGCTCGTCGACGTCGGCGCTGACCCGCATGCGGTCGGTCTCCTGGCTGTTGACCGCGAAGTGCTTGAGCGACGCGCCGACGCCCCGGCTCTGCAGGCCGCGCACCCACTCGGTGGCCAGCACCCCGGTCAGCAGCGGGTCCTCGGCGTAGTACTCGAAGTTGCGGCCGCCCAGCGGGCTGCGCTTGAGGTTGATGCCGGGGCCGAGCAGCACCGAAACGCCCATGGCTTGGGCCTCCTCGCCGAGCGCCTCGCCGACACGGCGGACCAGGTCGGGGTCCCAGCTGGAGCCCAGTGCCACGGCGGGCGGGAAGCAGGTGGCGGGCTCGCTGTCGAGCAGACCGCCGTGGTCGGCTCCGGTGACTTGCTTGCGTACGCCGTGCGGACCGTCGGTCATCATGATCTGCGGCAGGTCCGCAACGGCGGTGGTGTGCCAGAAGCCGCCGCCACTGGTGAGCGCCGCCTGTTGGGCGGTGGTGAGCGGGGGTGATCCTGCGTCGGTGGTCATGTGGTTCCTTCCAGGGTGGACGTGGCGGCGGGGGTCAGCGAACGGACTTGATCGGCACGACGGCGAGGCCGCCGAGCAGCACCAGTGCGATGCCGACCGGGAACAGGGGGGCGTAGCCGGCGGCGGCGACGATCGCGCCCGCCGCGGCCGGGGCGAGCACCTGGGGGAGCGTGGCGGCGATGTTGACGACGCCGATGTCCTTGCCGAAGTCCTGCTCGGCGGGCAGCACCTCGGTGATCAGTGCGGTGTCTACGGCCTGGAAGACGCCGAAGCCGAGGCCGGACAGCAGCGCGAAGGCGAGCATGCCGGGCTTGGTGGGCCAGATCCACGGCAGCAGCAGCGCGGTCGCGAGCATGGCCGCGGAGGCGTACACGAAGATCCGGCGGCGGCCGAGCCGGTCGGACAGCGGTCCGGACACGACCGTGGCCAGGACGGTGCCGCCGAGCGAGGCCACCCCGACCACCGGCACGTAGTCGATCGCCGCCTCGCCGAGTCCGACCCGGTCCTGCAGGATGTAGAGCTGGTAGTTGACCACGATGAAGTAGCCGAGGTAGAGCAGCAGCCGGCCGAGGAACGCCCAGCCGAGGTCGGGGTGGCGGCGCGGGTCGAACCAGTAGCTGTCGACGATCGCGCGCAGCGAGAACGGCCGCCGGGGCGTGGCGCGGTTGTCCTGGTCCGGGTTGAAGACCACGAACAGGGTCAGCGCCACCAGCGCCAGGCCGGCGAAGGTGAGGTACCCGGCGGGCAGGTCGTCGGCGAACCGGGTGGCGACGACCTGGCCGCCGAGCGCGCCGAGCATGAGGCCGGTGCCGGTCACCGCGGAGAAGACACCCCGGCTGGCCGGCGGCACCCGGTCGGGCATGACCGCGGCCAGCGGGCCCTGCGCGAAGTTGTACGCGATCTGGGTGATGGTCCAGGCGATGGTGATCTGTACGAGGGTGTTCGCCGAGGCCAGGCCGAGCAGCGCCAGGCCGCCGGTGAGCGTGCCGCCGACGATCCACGGCCCGCGCCGCCCGAAGCGCGAGCGGGTGCGGTCGGAGATCGCGCCGGCCAGCGGCTGCGCCAGCATCGCGGCGAGCGCGCCGATGGTGGCGACGACGGCGAGGTTGGCCGCCTTCGCGTCCTCGTCGATCGCGGCGACCTGCAGCGGCAGCAGGATGCCCGGGATCGCGCCCCACAGCAGGTACATGCCGATGTTGGCGGGGAACGTCCAGACCAGGAGCCGGCGCAGCGGCCCGGTCAGGGCGGGTCTGACCGGTGCGGTCTCCGTCAGGACGGGTGGGGCGGGTGACTTCGTCGTCATCGGGGCCTCTTCCGAGAGCCTTACCTAGTACCTAGTAGGTAGTAACTGGGCTGTAACATAGGGCCTGCGCCGCGCCGCGGCAAGAGGCTCTTCAGCGAGAGGTGGCGGGACCATGACCATGCCGGCCTACCGGCGGGACCGCGCCCGCCTGCCCGCGGCGGAGCGCCGCCGCCAGATCATGGAGGCGACCGCCGAGCTGATCGCCGAGCGCGGCTTCTGGGGCCTGTCGATGCAGGACGTCGCCGACCGCTGTGGGCTGACCGTCCCCGGGCTGCTGCACCACGTCGGCTCCAAGGACGGCCTGCTCGTCGCCGTGCTCGAGCATCGCGACGCCGAGGATGCCCGTTCGCTGGCCGCGCTGCTCGGCGTCGACGACCTCGCCGCCCCGTGGGCCGGCGGCGCGCTGCCGTCGGGCGTGGGCCTGCGGCAGATGTGCGCCGCGCTCGTGCGCCGCAACGCGGGGCAGCCCGAGATCGTACGGCTGTTCGCCGTCCTGGAAGCCGAGTCGCTCGCGCCCAGCCATCCCGCACACGACTACTTCGCCGCCCGCCAGGAGCACATCCTGGGCGTCTTCGCGGCGCTCGCCAAGGACGCCACCGACCAGCCGCACGCGCTGGCCCGCCAGCTGGTGGCCATGATGGACGGCCTGCAGATCCAGTGGCTGCGCGCCCCGCAGACCAACGACCTGGTCCAGGACTGGGCGGACGCCGCGAACGTGCTCTTCGCCGATCTGGACGCCTGACTCCCGCACTCCACAAGGGACCCGCCGCGCGCCCACCGCCACCGTCGGACCTGCGCGTTAGGTTGGACGGATGGAACTGGTCCACGTGCACGGAGCCGACCTCGGCGTCGAGACGTTCGGCGACCCCGGCCAACCTGCACTGCTGCTGATCGCCGGGGCGAACAGCTCGATGGACGGCTGGGATCCGGCCTTCTGCGCGGCGCTGGCGGCTGGACGTCGCTTCGTCATCCGCTACGACCACCGCGACACCGGAGCCTCGACGACCTGGCCGGCGGGCAAGCCCGGCTACCCGGCGCAGGCGCTGCAGGACGACGCGATAGCCCTGCTCGACGCACTCGGGGTCGGGCAGGCACACCTGGTCGGGGTCTCGATGGGCGGCGCTATCGCGCAGTTGCTCGCGCTCGACCGCTCGGACCGGGTCGCGTCGCTGACCCTGGTCGCCACCACCAGCGGCCCGGCCGAGGATCTGCCGCCGATGGCGGACGAGCTGCGCGTTTACTTCGGCGACATCACCCCGCCCGACTGGTCCGACCGGACCGCGGTCATCGAGCACCTGATGGGCTTCCAGCACGCGCTGGTGCCCGGCCCGATCGACGAACCGGCCGCCCGGGCGATGTTCGCCCGCATGGTCGACCGGGGCAGCGACACCGAGGCCAACCTCAACAACCACAACCACCTCGACCAGGGCAGGGAGGGATGGCGCTCGCGATTGGGCAGCCTACGCGTGCCGACCCTGGTGATCCACGGCGAGCGGGATCCGCTGTTCCCGCCAGGCCACGGGCAGGCGCTGGCCCGCGAGATCCCGGGCGCCACCAAGCTGATCCTGCCCGACATGGGCCACGAGGCCCCGCCCCCGGCCACCTGGGACGTGGTCGTGCCGGCGATCCTGCAGCTGACCTCGGGCGGCTGAGCGCAGCAAACCCGGTGACGGCGATTGCGACGGGGCCTCTCGGGTAGAGGCGGGTTATGAGTACCACCGCTGCCCCCGGTCCATGGCGACCGGACACCCTGCTCGAGGACCGTTACCTGCTGACAGGTCCCATCGGCAGCGGCGGCACCGCCACCGTGTGGCGCGCCCGCGACGAACGTCTCGGACGCATGGTCGCGGTGAAACTGCTCGACCCGCGACTGCTCGGCGACGAGCTGTCCGTACAACGCCTGCAGGACGAGGCCCATGCCCTGGCCCGGCTGCGCCACCGCCACATCGCCGAGGTGTACGACTGCGGCGCCGTTCGCCAAGGCAGCCACATCACGGCGGCATACCTGGTGATGGAGCTGCTCGACGGTGAATCCGTCAGCCAGGCCCTCGCCCGGCAGACGACCCTGCCCTGGCCGCAGGCAGTGACCGTCGCCGCCCAGACGGCCGAGGCGCTCGCCGCCGCCCATGCGCGCGGCATCGTCCACCGCGACATCACCTCCGCCAACGTCCTGCTCGCCGCCGACGGAGTGAAACTCATCGACTTCGGCATCTGCGCACCGACCGGCAGCGACGAGCGAGACCCCGACGGCAACCTCATCGGCACACCGGCCTACTTCGCACCCGAGCGCGTCGACGGGCAGCCGGTGCAGCCCTCTGCCGACGTGTTCGCGGTAGGCGTGCTGCTGTACCGCATGCTCACCGGATTCCTGCCCTGGCAGGCCGACACCCCCATCGGCCTGCTGACCGCACCGCGCCTACGGCCGCCCCAGCCGCTGCCCGAGATTCCGGGCCTGCCCGACGCCGTCGCCGCAGCGGTCATGGCCTGCCTGCACCACGACCCCGCCGCCCGGCCCACCGCCGCGCAGCTCACCGCACTCCTGACCGCCGAAACCGACGGCGCCGCCCCGCCGCCGGTGCGGCCCAACGCCGTCGCGACGTCGAGCACGCTCACGCACCTGCTGCCCTGGCAGCCGACGGTGGCACCACCGGTCGCACCACCCGCCCGTCGACGGCGGGCGCTCGTCACCGCGACGCTCATCGCGGTCGCCCTGGCGGCCGCCGGTGCGCTGTGGGCTGCCACGGCAGACAGCGGATCGGAACCGGCCGCCGCCGGCCCTACGACCGCCGCCACGGGGCCGGGCTGCGCGGCCGTGTTCCGGCTCCGCAGCGATGCCGGCAGCCGGTTCACCGCCACGATCACCATCGCCAACTCCTCCTCTGTCGTCCGCGACCCGGCCCGGACCTCCTTCGACCTGCCCGGCACGCAGCGGATCGACGCAGGGAACGGATGGAAGCTGGCCGGCGGCACCGTCACCGCCACCGGTCGGCGCACGCTGGCCTCCGGCGCCAAGCTGGACCTGCCGGTCGCGGGCACCCACCGGGGTGACAGGCCACTGCCCACCGCCGTCCGCCTCGACGGGCAACCCTGCACCGTCACCCTGGTCGACGTCAGCGGCGCCCCGATCGCCCCGCCGGGCCACAGCGCCGGACCGACCCAGCTCCCGGCCTCGGCCGGACCGGGCGGCGGCACGCCGCAGGTCCCCGACCCCACCCCGGCCGGTCCGTCGCCCTCGGCCGGCGACGATCCCACGTCGGAGCCGAGCCCCCCGCCACCGCCACCGTCATCGACGGCACAACCGGGCGACGGCGGCGGTGAGGCGGGCGACTGAACGCGGCTGCGGCGCCGGCAGCCCGCTCCGGATCATCGCCTGGTGGCCACTCTGGCTGCGGCGACCTGGCGATCCTGTCATCCTGAAGGTGCGGTGGTCGCCCATGCCGCCGTGGTGGGTAGGTCAGCGCATGCAATACGACGAGTCAGTCATCGACCTGAGCGTGCCGCCCAGTGGCCCGGGGTGCGTGGACTGCGATCAGGCAGGCGGCTGGTGGCTGCACCTGCGCCGCTGTGCCGCCTGCGGCCACATCGGGTGCTGCGACAACTCCCCGGCCCAGCATGCGACGGCGCACGCCAAGGCGACCGGGCACGCCGTCATCCGCAGCTTCGAACCGGGCGAGGACTGGTTTTGGGACTACCGGAGCGAGTCGTTCATGAAGGGACCCGCGCTCGCGCCGCCCTCCCACCACCCGCTCGACCAGCCCGTGCCAGGGCCGCGCGGCCGGGTGCCGAAGGACTGGCAGTCCAAGCTCAACCCGTGACCTCGCCGATCTGCAGCGAGGTGGCTTGCACACCGGCGGCCGTCGACGGCAGGCGTTCGCCCGAACTGGCACCATGAGACTCGTCATAGAGCGTTCGCGTTGAACACCCCCAGGAGTCTCCCGTGCCCATGATCCAGCTCACCGCCCCCGCTGGCGCGTTGACGCCCGCCGGCCGTGACAGCATCCAGAAGACCCTGGCCGCGGTGCTGCTGCGCTGGGAGGGCGCGCCCGACAACGCCCTGTTCCGCAGCCTGGCCTGGACCTACTTGCACGAGCTGCCCGCCGGGGCGCAGACCACCGCCGAGGACGACGCGCCCCGGTTCCGGGTGGAGATCACCGTCCCGGTCGGCGCGCTGTCCGAGCGCCGCAAGGCGGGCCTGGTCGGCGAGATCACGACCGCCGTGCTCGACGCGGCCGGGCTGACCGACGCCGACGCCCAGCGCGTCTGGGTGCTCATCCACGAGCAGCCCGACGGAACCTGGGCCGCCGGCGGGAAGATCGTGCGCTACGCCGACCTGGTCGCGCTCGCCGCGCAGTAGGGACGTCAATCGCGCAGCAGCGGCAGCAGACGGTCACCCTGGCGTCTGATCTCCGGCAGGTACGGCGTGTCGGACAGCACGAAGTGGGTGACCCCGAGCTGCTGGTACTTGCGCAGCGCGCTCGCCACGTCCGCGGCCGAGCCGACCAGCCACGTCGTGCCCGCGCCGCCGCCGCCGAACCGGCCGGGAGCCGTGTACAGATTGTCGTCGAGCACGTCGCCGCGGGCGGCGAGGTCGAGCAGCCGCCGCTGGCCGACGGCCGCCCGCCATCTCGGGTCGCGGCCGACCGGGTCATGACCGTCGGCCATCTTCGCGACCTTGGCTTCGGCGTCGGCCCAGGCCTGCTCCGTGGTGTCGCGCACGAGGGTGGTGATGCGCAGCCCGAACTCCAGCGGGGCGTGCTCGCGCTCCAGCTTCTGCTCGAGCAGCCGGAGCCGCTCGATCCGCTCCCGGACGCCGTCGAGCGGCTCGCCCCAGAACAGCTGCACGTCGGCGTCGGTGGCGGCGACCTGTTCGGCGGCCTCGGACGCGCCCCCGAAGTACAGGCGGGGGTGCCTGCGGTCGCCACGGACGACCGTGCGGGGCACCACGGTGGCATCGGTGACGCCGAAGTGCTCGCCGTGGTACGTCACGTTCTCCTCGGTCCACAGCCGGCGCACGATCCGCAGGAACTCCCTGGTGCGGTCGTAGCGGTGCGCCTGGTCGCCTGCGGTGTCGCCGTACGCGGCCAGGTTGTCCTTGCCCGACACGATGTTGACCAGGACGCGCCCGCCGGTGAGATGGTCCAGGGTCGCGGCGGCGGAGGCGAAGTGGGCCGGCCGCCAGTAGCCGGGCCGGATCGCGATCAGCGGCTGGAACGTGGTGGTCTGCGTGGCCAGGGCGGTGGCGACGGTGAAGGTGTCCGGCCGTCCCCAGCCGGTCCCGAGCAGCGCGCCGCCCCAGCCGTGTTCCTCGAGCGCCTTCGCGTGGCCGACCAGGGTCTGCAGGCTGTTGTGGCCGGCGACGACGTCGTCGCCGCGGTGGCCGGGCGTGGCCTGGTTGGGGATGTACCAGAGGAACTCCGCGCTCATCGGAGCTCCTTCGCGACACCGCTGCGGCGGCGCGCCGGGTCGGTCAGCGATGGCGGCTGGTAGCCGGCGTCGGCGGGGTTGAGGGTGGTGCCCGGCGGCACGATCGCGTCGATGCGGTCCAGCACCTCGGGGGAGAGCGTCACCTTGGCCGCGCCCAGCTGCGATTCCAGGTGGGCCAGGGTGCGCGGCCCGATGATCGCCGAGGTGACGGCCGGGTGCTGCAGGACGAACGCGATCGCCAGGTGGATCAGTGACAGCCCGGCCTCGTCGGCGAGCGCGGTCAACTCGGCGACGGCGGCCAGCTTGGTCGCGTTGGCGGGCAGGGCGGGGTCGAACCGCGCCGGGAACCGGTCGGCGCGGCGGGAGACCGGAGCGTCGAGCCCGGCCTGGTGGCGACCGGACAGCCAGCCGCCGGCGAGGGGGCTCCACGGGATCACCGCCAGGCCGTGCCGCTGGGCCACCGGCAGCACCTCCCGTTCGATCCCACGAGCCAGGATCGAGTACGGCGGCTGCTCGCTGACCACCCGTTCCCGGCCCCGCCGCTGCGCGATCCACTGGCCTTCCACGATCGCGGACGGCTCGAACGTGGAGGTGCCGATGTAGCGGATCTTGCCCTGGCGCACCAGGTCGGACAGCGCGCCCAGGGTCTCGTCGAAGTCGGTGTCCGGCTCCGGCCGGTGCACCTGGTACAGGTCGATCCAGTCGGTGCCCAGCCGGCGCAGGCTGTCCTCCACCGCCCGGTGGATCCAGCGGCGGGAGTTGCCCCGGTGGTGGGGATGGTCTCCGACCTGGCCGTGGAACTTGGTGGCGAGGAAGACGTCGTCGCGCCGCCCACCGGCCAGCGCCTTGCCCACGATCTGCTCGGATTCGCCGTGGGAGTAGACGTCGGCGGTGTCGACGGCGTTGATGCCCTCGTCGAGGGCCCGGTGGATGATCCGGATGCCGTCCTCGTGGTCCGGGTTTCCGCGCTGTCCGAAGTTCATCGCGCCGAGCGTCAGCGAACTGATCTGCACGCCGGTGCGTCCGAAGGGCCGGTAGTCGACCATGGCGGGTGTCCTCTCTGGTGGGTCAGCGGGCCGCGGCGGGCTGCCGCGTGAACCGGTTGGCCGGGCGTGGCAGCCCGTAGTGATCGCGCAGGGTGGTGCCGGTGTACTCGGTGCGGAACAGGCCCCGGCGCTGCAGGATCGGCACGACGTGGTCGACGAACGCCGCCAGCCCGGACGGCAGCACCGGCGGCATGATGTTGAACCCGTCGGCCGCGCCGCTGCGATACCACTCCTCGATGGCGTCGGCGACCTGCTCCGGCGTGCCGGCGAAGGTGCGGTGCCCGCGACCGCCGCCGAGGCGGCCGATGAGCTGCCGTACGGTCAGCCGCTCCCGCCGGGCCAGGGTCACGATCAGGGTGTACCGGCTCTTGGCGCCCTCGATCTCGTCCTCGTCGGGCAGGTCGGCGGGCAGCTCCCGGTCCAGGTCGAGGTCCTCGGGGGCGACCCGCAGGGTGGTGGCCAGCTGCCGCCGCGCGTACTCGGGCCGGATCAGGCGGTCCAGCTCGGCCTCCAGCGCGTGGGCCTCGGCCTCGGTGGAGCCGATCGCCGGCACTATCCCCGGCAGGATCTTGATCGTGTCCGGGTCGCGTCCGGCCTGGGCGGTGCGCCGCTTGAGGTCGCGGTAGAACGCCTGCGCCTCGGCGAGCGTCTGCTGGGCGGTGAAGACCGCCTCGGCGTAGCGGGCGGCCAGCTCCTTGCCGTCCTCCGACGAGCCCGCCTGCACCAGCAGCGGGTGGCCCTGCGGCGAGCGGGGCACGTTGAGCGGGCCGGCGACCCGGAAGTGCCGTCCGGCGTGCGCTGCCGGGTAGAGCAGGGTGTCGTCGCCCCAGCGCCCGCCGTCCTTGTCGCCCAGCGGCGCGGCGTCGTCCCAGCTGTCCCACAGTTTCAGGGATACGTCGACGAACTCGGCGGCCCGCTCGTACCGGTCGCGGTGGGAGGGCAGGTCGTCGAGGTTGAAGTTGCGGGCCGCGTCCACCCCGGCGGTGGTGACGATGTTCCAGCCGGCCCGCCCGCCGCTGATGTGATCCAGCGAGGCGAACCGGCGGGCCAGGTTGAACGGCTCGTTGTAGGTGGTCGACGCGGTCGCGATCAGCCCGATGTGCCGGGTCGCCCCGGCCAGCGCGGTGAGCAGCACGGTCGGTTCGAGGGTGCCCGACGGCCGCCGGCCGATGCTGTTCCACAGCACCGGGCTGTCGGCGAGGAACAGCGAGTCGAGTTTGCCGCGCTCGGCGATGCGGGCCAGGTGCTTGAAGTGCTCGACGTCGGTCTGCGCGAACGGGTCGCTCTCCGGCAGCCGCCAGGCGGCCTCGTGGTGGCCGACGCCCATCAGGAACGCGTTGAGGTGCAGCATGGTCATCCTTCCGTCCGGTCGACGCCGAGCGAGCGCAGCAGCGATTCCCGGTACGCCAGGAACTGCGGCTGCCGGTGGGAGCGGGGCGCGGGCAGGTCGATGGCGGTGTCGACGGTGATCCGGCCCTGGTCGATCACCAGGACCCGGTCGGCGAGCGTGACGGCCTCGTCGACGTCGTGCGTGACGAGCAGGACCGCGGGCCGGTGCCGGGCGCACAGCTCGCGCAGCAGGTCGTGCATGCGCAGCCGGGTCAGCGCGTCCAGCGCGCCGAACGGCTCGTCGGCCAGCAGCAGCTCCGGTTCGGACACCAGCGCCCGGGCCAGCGCCACCCGCTGCTGCTCGCCGCCGGACAGCTGGTGCGGCCAGGCCTGCTCCCGACCGGCCAGCCCGACCTCGGCCAGGGCCGCGCGGCCGCGCCGGGGCGCGTCCGGCCCGGGCAGGCCGAGCACCACGTTGTCCAGGACGCGCTGCCAGGGCAGCAGCCGGGCGTCCTGGAAGACGACCGAGGACTGCACCGGCACGTCGATCAGTCCGGTGCCCGCCACGTCGCGGTCCAGGCCGGCCAGCGCGCGCAGCAGGGTGCTCTTGCCCGAGCCGCTGCGGCCCAGCAGGGCGACGAACTCGCCCGCGCCGATCTCCAGATCGAGGCCGTCCAGGACGGTGCGCGCGCCGAAGCCGCGCCGCAGCCCCCTGACCCGCACCGTGCGGGTGCCGGTCAGTCCGCCAGCGTGCGTCGCCATGACAGCGCCTTTCGCTGCGCGAGCCGCACGGCCCCGTCGGACAGAAGCCCGAGCAGGCCGTACAGCACGAGTCCGACGATGATGATGTCGGTCTGGCCGTACTGGCGGGCCAGGTCCATCATGTAGCCGATGCCGCTGGTCGAGTTGATCTGTTCGACGACCACCAGCGACAGCCACGCCCCGACGACGGCGAAGCGCATGCCGAGCAGGAAGCCGGGCAGCGCGCCGGGCAGCACGATGCGGCGCAGGAACACCGCCGGCCGCAGGCGCAGCGATTCGCCCAGTTCGACGTATCGGCTGTCGATGCTGCGCAGCCCGTTGTGGGTGTGGATGTAGACGGGCACGAACACGCCGAGCACGATCGTGGTGATCTTCATCTGCTCGCCGATGCCGAGCCAGAGGACGAGCAGGGGGATCAATGCCACGCCGGGGATCGCCCGTTTGATCTGGACCGGGCCGTCGAGGATCGCCTCGCCCCACCGGCTCAGGCCGGAGACCAGCGCGAGCACGGTGCCGATGACGGTCCCGATGGCCAGCCCGAGGCCGGCCCGCTGGGCCGAGACGGCCAGGTTGTCCTGCAGGCGGCCGTCGGCGATGAGCTCGCCCGCGGTGGTCACGACGGTCCAGGGGGCCGACAGGGTCCGGGAGTCGAGCCAGCCCGCGGCCGAGCCGACCGCCCACAGCGCCAGGAGCAGCGCCGGACCGAGGACCGCCCCGAACGGGATGGCACGTCCGGGCCCGAGCCGGCGTCGCGGCCTCGGGGCCGGCACCGTCGCCGCGGGCGTACGCGGCCGGGTGAGCACGGAGGCGGTCACCGCGCACCCCCGGCGGCCAGAGCGTCGGCGGCGACCGTCTCATACCGCCGGTCGTACAGGTCCTCGGCCTTGAGCGGCTTGTTGCCGGTCTCCTTGGCCAGCAGGTCGATGGTCTCCTGGTGCCGGGCGATCGCCTCGGTCCAGGTGGGCGGGATGTCGGCGACACCCGCGTTGGCGACGATCCACCGCCCGTCCTCGGTGGTCAGGCCCTGGTCCTTGACGTAGTACCGCTCGATCCACTCGTCGGGGTTGGCTTCGCGCCACCGCCAGGCCCGCGCCCACACCTGCACGTACTCCCGGATCGCGGCGGCCTTCGCCGGGTCGGCCAGCACGGTGATCGGTGCGTACAGGTGGCCGGGGTCGTCGCGCAGCCCGTGCGCGATGGTCGTGGCACCGTCCTTGCCGTACTTGGTCTCGTAGCGTTTGACCTGCACACCCCCGATCGGGGCGACGTCGACCTGGCGGCTGGCGAGCGCGTTGGCGTAGACGTCGCCGGTGCTGGGCAGCTCCACCAGCTCGACGTCCTTCTTGGTCAGCCCGGCTTTGTGCAGCACTCGCAGCACCAGCGCGCCCTGCGCCTGCCCCGGGCTGTACGCGACCTTCCGGCCGCGGAGGTCGGCGAGGGTGGCGACCGAGGTCCCGGGTGCGATGCCGAGCCGGTAGATGGCGTGGTTGAGCGGGTCCTGGCGGAACTTCGAGGCCACGATCTTCGTGGGGATGCCGGTCCAGTGCGAGTGGATCGGGGGGATGTCGGCGACCGAGCCGATGTCCAGCGCCCGGGCCCGGAACGCCTCCAGGGTCTGCGGGCCGCCGCTGAGGTTGGCCCACTCCACCTCGAACGTCAGGTCCTTCGCCGCGCCGGAGAACTCGATCGCCTTCTGGTGCTCCTTGTCGCCGACGACGAGCCTGGTGCCGTTCGGCACGGCTGCGGGCAGCGCGGCGGTGAGGGCCAGTGCCTCGGCCGGCGTCTCGTCCTGGGCGCACGCGGTCAGGCTCAGCGCGACCGCGCCGAGGGTGGCGGACAGGAACGCCCTGCGGTCCATGGGTGGCGGATTCACGGTGACTCCTTCGTGGACGCACGCAGGGCGGCGTCGGGGTGCGTCGGGGTGAGGGGTGCGGTGACGAGGGGCATGGGGGTTCCTCCCGGGCGAGTCGACGAGTGGACGTCGGCCAGGCATGGGTGGGCGCGGCGCGGCATGGCGCGGCCGTGGCTCGGTCAGAGAAGCGGACACCGGTCTGTCGACCGGCTTCGTCGCGTCGGGAAACGGGGCGGCGTGCTCAGCAGCAGCCGCGCGCGGTGGTCCAGCAGCGGCAGCATCCCCGCGACACCGCGACTGCGGTGGCGTCGAGCGGGGTCTGCCGGCTTGTCATGGCACAGACGTTATCCCACATCTCCTATCTGCGAAATAGGAGTTCCATTTATTGAGATTAATGAATTATTGCGGTATTGGGTCGGCGCGACGGGCCGTCAGCCAGTCCGGTTCATTCGCGGCCCTTGACGATGCCCGGGTTGTCGAGGGTGGCACTGACCTGGTCGGCGAGAGTGACCGCGACGAGCCTGGCCTGCAGCGGCGGCGCCGGGCCGGGCCCCGGTCGCATGAGGAACCGGCCGTAGTAGGCGCCGTTGTGGAACGTGCGCAGCTCGATGTCCTGGTCGGGCAGGCCCAGCCGGTCGACGTCCCACTGCCCGTGCGGCCCGACGATGCTGCCGTCGGGCTCCAGGCGTGGCGGACGGCCGATCAGCGTGCCGTGTTCGAACCGGCAATCCCGCAGGTTCAGCAGCTCGATGAGCTGCCCTTTCACGTGTTCGATCACCTCGCGGGGCGACGCGGCGGTCTGCGCCAGCTTCGCGGTGTCGTGGATGCGGTTCAGGTAGCCGGCGTCGGTGATCGTGATGACCTGTAGCCGGCGCGCGTATGCCGCCAGTTGCGACACCGCCAGCCCGACGGCGAGCAGCAACACGGTGGTGACGAGATCGGCCCGCTTCGTGATGGCGAACGTCTGGTAGGGCAGAGTGAAGAAGAAGTCGAACCAGACCGCTGCCGACAGTGCCGCCAGTGCGCCGGCGAGGCGGTGCCCGTTGGCGGCCACCGCGACGATCACGACGACGAGGATCAGGGCGACATTGGTGTTGGAGACGCTGTCCCGCGCCGGCACCAGAGCCAGCGCCACCACGAACGGGGCCACGAGCGCGGCCACGACGGCGATGCGATCCCTTCCCCAGCGAGGCATGTCCTCCACTCCATCCGGTCCCCGCCTGTCCCTGGCTTGGAGCAGGCCGCCGCCGACAGCTGGATCAACCAGGTCAGTGATGTCAGACGACTTCGGTTCCGCCCTCCGATTCTCGCAAGGAAAGCATCCGCTGCCGGTCGATGCTCGAAATGGCCCGTACCCTCCGGTCGTCCCGAAGGGCGGCGCCGGCCGCGAGAAGATCGCTAGCATGATGTTGTGCCGCGTCTGGACGACCCGTCGGCGGCCGCGCTCGAAGAGGCGGCGGCGGAATTCGCGAGCCTGCGGCCCCGGCTGTTCGGGATCGCGTACCGGATGCTCGGCAGCGCGGCCGAGGCCGAGGACATCGTGCAGGAGGCATGGCTGCGGTGGCAGAACTACGACCGTGACACCGTGCGCGATCCGCCGGCGTTCCTCGCCACGACGACGACACGGCTCGCGATCAACGCGCTCCGATCCGCTCGTGCGCGCCGCGAGACATATGTCGGGCCGTGGTTGCCCGAACCGGTTGATACCAGTGCAGACCCGGCGTTGGGTGCAGAAACCGGCGAGGCGCTCGAATTCGCGATCCTGGTGCTGATGGAGAAGCTGTCGCCGACCGAACGCGCCGCGTATGTGCTCCGCGAGGCCTTCCACTACCCGTATGAGCAGATCGCCGGCATCGTGCAGGCGACCGAGGACAACGCCCGTCAGCTGGTCAGCCGCGCTCGCAAGCGCGTCGCGACCCAGGGCCGCGAAACCGTGCGCCCCACCGAGCAGCGGCGGATGCTGACGGCCTTCCTGAACGCCGCCCGGAAGGGCGACCTCTCCGCGCTGGAGGAGGTCCTCGCGGCGGACGTCGTCAGCTACTCCGACGGCGGCGGAGCGGTCCGCGCCGCGAAGATCCCCGTGTCCGGCCGGACCACGGTGGCGAAGTTCGTCGCGGCGTTCGCGCCGACCTTCTGGACCGGCGCCGAACTCACCTGGATCGAGGCCAACGGCCGGCCGGCGGTGCTGGCCTCACGCGACGGCGCCCCCTTCGTACTGGTCACGATCAGCGCCGACAGTGCCGGCGTCGAGCAGGTCATGTGGGTGATGAACCCCGCCAAACTCGCCCGGATCTCCACGGCGCGGCCCACCCCGGCCGAGCCGACGCGGCAAAACCCCGCGCAGAACACGTGAGCAAGGCGGATTGACGGGCAGCTGCGACACCGCACGACACCTCGACGTCGAGGAATCTCGCGCCGGACTGTCACAGACCGGCGGGCTGCCCTGTCTTAGCTGGTGGAGGGACGGTGCGAGCCGCCCCTCGCGCACAGGAGGTCAGTCATGAAGATCGTGGTGATCGGCGGCACCGGTCTGATCGGGTCGAAGCTCGTGGCGGGGCTCGGGGAACAGGGCCACGAAGCGGTGGCGGCGTCGCCGAACACAGGGGTCAACACTCTCACCGGCGAGGGGCTCGCCGACGCCCTGTCCGGCGCGAGCGTCGTGGTCGACGTGTCGAACTCGCCCTCCTTCGAGGCGGACGCGGTGATGGAGTTCTTCGAGACGTCGACCCGCAACCTGCTCGCCGCGGAGGCTGCGGCGGGTGTCGGTCACCACGTGGCGCTGTCGGTGGTGGGCACCGACCGGCTGCAGCAGAGCGGCTACTTCCGGGCCAAGAGCGCCCAGGAGAAGCTGATCGAAAGCTCGACGGTCCCGTATTCGATCGTGCACGCGACGCAGTTCTTCGAGTTCGTACGCAGCATGGCCGACGCGGCGACCGACGGCAGCACGGTCCGCTTCGCGCCGGTGCTCTTCCAGCCCATCGCGGGCGACGACGTCGCCGGTGCCGTCGGCCGGGTCGCCGTGGGCACGCCGCTGAACGGGATGGTCGAGGTCGGCGGACCGGAGCAGGTGCGGATGGACGAGTTCTTCCGCGACGCCCTGGCCGAACGTGGCGACCCGCGGGAAGTGGTGGCCGACCCGAACGCCGACTACTTCGGCGCCGAGCTGGGTGAGCGGACCCTCGTGGCGAGCCCCGGCGCGACCATCGGCGAGACCCGTTACCGCGACTGGCCGGGCCGGACCGCGCCCGCGAAGTGACCCGGCCGCACCACGGCCCCATGGCCTGACCTGACGAACGCCTCGCCCGTCGGCACGTGCAAACGGGTGAGGCCGAACCACCTGGCCGTCGTCCGGACCGGCCGACGATCACGCACTCACGGAGGACATAGATGAGCACCCCGACCGGCGAGAACGCCTTTCTGCACGATCTCGCCGACGAAGTCAAGGCCGAGCTGACCGTGGCCGAGTCCAGCCCGTCCGAGGAGGAGGCGGCCGAAGTGCCCATGGACGAGTGGATGTTCGATCCGGCGTACACCCAGAGCGAGGAGGTCGGCCTCCGCAACCTGCTCGGCGCCGTGGCGGCGCTGGAGGACGACGCCCGACCCGACGACACCGGCCGCGCGCCGGGGCGTCCGAGGTCGGCATGACGGCGCGACATCTGCTCAACCCGTCCGAACCGGGCCCCACCCGGGCATACGCTCGGCAGGTGAGCAGCGCTCCCGCACACCCGCACGGCAGCCGGGTGGCCGCCCGCGACCACTGCCTAAGCATGGCCCGTGCGGTCGACCGGCCCACCGGGGCAGCGCGCTACGGCCGCATGTTCCCGGGCCTCGCCCCGCTGGGCACCGACCCGGAGCTGCTGGTGCGGGCGGGCGTCGACGGCGGGGTCTGCGACGCCACCGCGGTTCTGGACCGGCTCGGTCCCGGCCGCGACGACGCCGCCGACGCCGCTGGATGGCCCTTCTTCGGCCAGCTCGTCGCCCACGACATCACCGCCGACCGTTCACCCATCATGGGCGGCGTCGATCCGGAGGCGCTGCGCAACGCCCGCGCCCCCAAGCTCAACCTGGAGATGCTCTACTCCGACGGCCCGGTCGGCTCGCCGTATCTGTACGACCTGCACGACGCGGCCAAGTTCCTGCTCGGGCCGGACGGCGGCGACGTGCAGCGCAACGCCCAGGGTGTCGCGCTGATCGGCGACCCCCGTAACGACTCGCACCTGTTCGCGCTGTCGCTGCACATCGCGTTGCTGCGCGCGCACAACCGCATCGTCGACCTGCTCCGCGCGGCCGACGTGCCCGAGTCCGACGTGTTCGACAAGGCGCGCATCACGCTCACCTGGCACTACCAGTGGATCGTCGTGCACGACTTCCTGCCGCGCCTGGTCGGAGCCGACCTGGTCGAGCAGGTGCTGGCCGAGGGCGGCCGGTGGTTCGCGCCGCCGACGGGGCAGGCGTACATCCCGCTGGAGTTCGCCGACGCCGCGTTCCGCTACGGGCACGGCCAGATCCGGCACACCTACCGGCTCGTCGACGGCGGCCCCGCGGTGCCGCTCTTTCCCGACCTGGTCGGGTTCGGCCCGCTGCCCGCCGACCGCCGCCTGGACCTCGCGCAGGTCTTCGACCTGCCCGGCCACCCACCGGCGCAGCGGGCCAAGCGCCTCGACGGGCGGCTCGCCGCCAGCCTCATCGGCCTGCCTGAGCAGGTCACCGGCGCGGTCGACACCGCCGCCTACCGTTCCCTGGCGGTCCGTGACCTGCTACGCGGCGACACCACGGCGCTGCCCAGCGGCGAGGCGGTCGCCCGGCTGCTGGGCGTGGACCCGCTGACCGCCGACGAGCTGGAGCAGAGCTGGCCGCAGGGCACCCCGCTGTGGTTCTACATCCTCAAGGAGGCCGAGCACCGCGGCGGCGGCGACCGGCTCGGCCCGGTCGGCGGCCGCATCGTCGCGGAGGTCCTCATCGGTCTGCAGCGCGCCGATGCGGTGAGCTACCTGAGCCTGGAACCGGACTGGCAGCCGAACCTGCCTGCGGCCGGGCCGGACTTCGGCATGGCCGACCTGCTCACCCTCGGCATCGACGGCGTCCCGACGGCGTGACTGCGTCTCGGCCCGGTCGGGCGAGCCACGCGAGCGGAAGAAATCCACCACGATCTGTTTCGGAGGCGTCCCATGGCAGACAGCGACCCGCAGGAGCTGCGATCGACGGCGTTCACCATGCTTCAGGAGGTGGTTCCGCCATTCATCCCGGCAGGCGCGCACGCGATGACCATCGTCGTCGAATATCCGCCGGGAAGTCCCGGCACGCCGCCACACCGGCATTCCGGCCCGGCATTCGGTTACGTGCTGGCGGGCGAGATGGTGTTCGAGCTGGAAGGAGAGCCCCAGCGGGTGGTACGCGCCGGCGAGGTGTTCTGGGAACCGGGCGGTGACGTCATCCACTACCAGGACGGCAACAACCGCGACGACACGGCGGTGCGGTTCACCGTCACCATGCTGTGCGAACCGGGCAAGCCGATGCTCGTCCTGGTGGACGAGGAGGAACTGGCCCAGCGCAGGGACCGGCGTGCCCCCAGGCCGTCGTGAGCCGTGTGGAGGCGCACCGGCCGCCGCGCTGCCGGAGCGCCCGCCGACCGCTGCGCGATGGGCCGCGGCCCAGGTCGCGGCGGTGGCGGACAGCCCACGGCAGCGCATCGCGCTGCTGGCCCGCACCTACCGCGGGCCCTACGGCCGAGCTCCGCGGCACCTGCCGTTCCGGCGGGCCGCGATGTCGTTCATGCGCTGGCAGGCCGACCGCGGGGTGCTCGACCCGCTGACCGCGCGGCCGCCCGGCAGCCGCTGGTGGCGCGCCGTGAACGACCGGCTGCTGCGCGACGGCTGCGAGGCGATGGCCCGCTCGGGCGGCATGCCGGGGCAGCCGTCGTCGCCGGCCGTCGGCTTGTGGACCGCCTTCGTCGATCGGCCGACGGCCCGCAACTGGTACCGGGCCCACAACGCCAGCATCGTCTGCGGATACCTGGGCAACCGGGATCTCGCCGAGCGGGAGTCGATGCCGGAGCGGTTCTTCCTCAACGTCGTGCTGCTCCGGGTGTTGTACGCGCACGCGCTGGTCGCCGCACCCAAGCTGGCCCTGGGCAGGCTGGCCGTGCTGGGCCGATTCCTCGGGGACCCGCGGCTGGGCATGACCGGGGTGTTCCTGTCGCTCGGCCGCGTCCTGCCCGGCCGCTACCCGCCCGCGGCGGACCTGCAGGCCTACCTCGCCCACGAACACCGCCTGGGGCGGCTGCTCGATTACGGTGTGATCCAGCCACGGCTGCAACTGCTGTACGACTGGTCGGCCGGGGAGCTGGACCTGCCGGGGCTCGGCGACCTCGTCCGCGACGGCAACCCCACTTACGCCTGGTCGTACGCCGACCGGCACGTCTGGGCGCCGCCCGGCGGATCGCTGCCACGCACTCTGGGACGTGTCACCGCTCCCCGGCCATGACGGAGCCGCGACCGTGGTATCAGGCCCGGGGCAGGCGGCTCCACTGTGCCGTCGGGCGGCCGTCGAGCCGCCACGGGTGACCGCTGGCGCGCGGCCAGCCGGCAGGGGAGTCCTCCCAGCTCTCCTGGCGGCCGTACGCCGTCAGGTCCAGGGCGTGATAGCTGGTCATGAGCGCCTCGACGCCCCGCCCGGTCGTCCAGTAGGTCTCGTAGACCTGGTCGCCGTCGCGCAGATAGCAGGCGATGAACCCGAAGTCGCGGCCGTCGGCCAGGGCCGGATCGGCGTCGCGGGCCGAATACCAGGGGAACGGATAACCCATGAACTGCGCGAACGCGGCGCTGTCGGGGTAGGGGCCCTGGCAGAACACGGCGTAGGTGACGTCCCGGGCGTGCAGGTAGTCCAGCAGCTGCACGTGGCAGGTCGAGAACGTGCAGCCTTCGCACTGCCCCTCGAACGACGCGCCGTCGTGCCACATGTGGAAGTACGCGATGAGCATGCGGCGTCCCTCGAACACGTCCACCAGCGGAGTCCGACCGCTGGGGCCATGCACGGCGACCGGCGGCACGGGGGTCATCGGCAGGCGGCGGCGGGCAGCGGCGATGGCATCTCCTTCGCGCGTGTGGGCCTTCTCCCGGGCCAGGAGTTCGTCGCGGGCACGCAGCCAGGTCTGCCGGTCGACGACCGGCGGGCTCGCGGCGCCGGACACTGGATGTGTCGTCATGGTGGCGTCCTCTCAAGGATCGGATCGGTCACTGTTCAGACGAGCGAGGGCGGCAGCCGTCATCGGTCACCGATGAAGATTGGCCTTCTCGATCGTCAGTACAGTCATGGCGACGACCGAACTCCGGGAGAACCGCATGCCCGACGTACCCGGGGAGTCGGCGGTCCGGCTGCAGCACGCTTTCGGCGAGCACCGCCGCGACCTGCATCTGCACTGCTACCACCTGGTGGGCAACGTCCCCGATGCCGACGACCTGGTGCAGGAGACCTTCCTGCGCGCCTGGCGGGCACGCGACCGCTTCGAGGGGCGGGCGTCGGTGCGCACCTGGCTGTACCGGATCGCGACGAACGTCTTCCTCGACAGCCGCAAAGCGGCCGCCAACCGGGCCGTGCCGTCCGGGGACCTGCTGGAATGGTCCACCGAGATCGGCCCCTATCCCGACGCCCTGCTGGCCGACGATCCGCAGATTGGTTTGCCCGCCCGCGAGACCGTCGAACTGGCCCTGATCGCGGCGCTCAGGTTCCTGCCCGGTCGGCAGCGGGTGGCCTTCGTGCTGCGCGACGTGCACGGCTGGACACCGCCGGAGGTCGCCACCGCGCTCGACACTCCGGTCACCACCGTCAACAGCCTCCTGCAGCGGGCCCGTCGCACGCTGCGCCACCACGCCCCGGCCGATCCGCGGGACTGGCGGCGTCCGCCCCTGACCCGCCAGGACGAGGAGATCCTGCGCCGGTACGCCGCAGCGAGCGACCCCCGGTCGCTGCGCGCCCTGCTCGCCGAGGACGTGCGGATCACCATGCCGCCCGAGCCGCCGGTCGTCGGCATCGACGCGGCCGTGGCGTTCCTCAGCCGCCCCCTCGACTGGCGCACCTTCCCCAGCTCGGCCAACGGGCGGCCGGCGCTGATCTGCTACCTGCGCGGGCCCGGCAGCCCGCGCTACGAGAGCCTGGTCGTCGACGTGCTCCGGATCGAGCACGGGAGGATCGCGGAGAGCAACGCCTTCGTCGGCGCGCACCACGTCGCCGCCTTCGGCATGCCCGCCACACTGGAGCCCTGAGCGCAGGTTCCGCTCAGGCGGCGCAGGTCACCAGGCTGCACCAGCGGCGCATGCTGGTCTCGTCCATGAACAGCCACCGGCAGTGGGACTCGGCGCAGGACCGCACGGTCAGCCGGCGCGGGTCGGCGAGCAGTTCGGCGGCGCTCCACGCGGCGGCGTGCAGCGGCAGGCGCAGTCCGGCGTCCAGGCCGGGCCGCCAGCGTCCGCCACCGGTCTCGTCCCGGGTGTACTCCAGCGTCTTGGCGGCCGCCTCGGCAGCCCTGGCGACCGCGTCGAACGCGGCGTGGTCGGCGTGCCCGTTGAGGCAGGCGTACACCTGCGCGCGAAGTGTCCGCGCCTGTTCCAGGGTCCGGTCGGCCTCGGCCGGGTCGCGGCCGGCGAGCGTGAGCAGGCGGCTGACCGTCGGGTCGTCGGCGAGCCCGATGTAGCCGGACCACACGGCGAAGGTGCTGTAGCCGCGAAGCCACTCGGCGCTGGGCGGGGCCGGCGACGGGAGGCCCCAGCCGGCGAAGGTGTTGCAGAAGTCGAGCGCGGGATGCCCGCCGACGGTCCAGGGCAGCATCTCCTCGCGGACCCGCACCTCGTACACCGCGCGGCGTGGCTGGTCGAGGCGCGCATCGTTGCGGAGGATGCGCCGGTGCAGTTCCTGCAGGTCGGGGCCGGGGTCGACGCCGAGCTCGGTGGCCAGGGCCTTGCGGGTGGCCTCGTACAACAGCAGGGCGTCGGCCTGGCGGGCGGCGCGGTAGTGGGCGGTCATCAGGATGCCGACGAGCCGTTCGCGCAGGGGGAACACTTCGGCGAGCTCAGCCAGGTCCTTGACGACGCGGGCGTGCCTGCCGAGGTCGAGGTGCGCTTCGGCGCGCGTTTCGACGGCCACCAACCGGGCCTCGTCGAGCTGCCCGTCGAGCCGGTGCCGCAGCGCTTCGTCGGCCACGTCGGCCAGTAGCGGCCCCCGCCACAGCCGCAACGCGCCGTCGAGCAGGGCCGCTCGCGCCGCGGGATCGGCGGCGTCCAGCCCCTGCTGCACGGTGCGGTGGAAGTCGGTGACGTCGACGCGGTGGTCGTCGGCCTCGACGAGGTATCCGTCCGCGCGCGTGGTGATGCGCACGCCGTACGGGCTCAGCGCCGCCCGCAGGCGGCCCACGTAGGTGTACACGGCGCCGCGCGCCGAGGCCGGAGCGCTGCCGTTCCACAGCAGGTTGATGAGGCGGTCGATGGTGACCAGGTGCCCGAGGTCGAGCAGCAGCAGGGCCAGCAGGCAGCGTTCCTGGCGGCGGCTGGCGATCTCCACGAGACGGCCGTCGTGGCAGGCCTCGAACGGGCCGAGCAGGCGGAACTCCATACCGGTAGGACGCTCGGCCCCACCCGAGTGGTTGACCTTGCCGCGTGTCGAGGAGGTGGTGAGGCGTGCCACGAAGCCGGCGTGTCGCCGCCGCCGGCTTGGGTGAGTCGTCCTATTAGTCCTTTTCCGATGGTCAGGCCGTGGTGAGTCGGCCGCGCCAGGCTGTCCCGGCACGTGACGAAGCAACAGGAAGGAAGCGTTCATGCGTCGAGCAGTCATCGCGGCCGCGGTCATGGTCACCGCGCTGCTGGCCGGGGCCGCGCCGGCCCAGGCCACCGAACTGGCCGGCGGAGCCGGTGCGCACGGCGGCTGGGTGCCGGCCCCGTCAACCGCCTTCGAGCAGCCTGCCGGGGCTCGCTGCGACTTCGCCATCCGCAGTGAGCCGATCCGGGACGAGGTGCGCAAGCTCGTCCTGGACACGTACGCCGACGGCAAGCCGAAGCGCGACCTGTACGCCGGTGACCTCATCGTCAAGTACACCAACCTGGAGACGGGGGCGTTCACGGAGGTCGACGCGAGCGGCACGGCGATGGTCGAGTACGGCACGGACGGGTCGATGACCTACTACGTGGTCGGCCCGGTGATCTTCGGGTTCCGGGCGGACGGCAGCACCCTGCCGCGCGGCATGTGGCTGATCGACGGCGTCTACAGCGTCGCGTTCACGCCCACGTTCCAGAAGACCCTCACGATGGTCCACGGCACGACGACCAACCTCTGCACGCTCGTGGACTGAGCGAAACGTGGCCGGGTGGCCCCGCGCACCCGGCCACGCGCCGCTCGACGCCCTCGCGCGCGTGTTGTGGCACGGATCGCCTCAGCACGGGCCGGTGCGGTGCGAGCGGGTTCGATACCGTAATCGCATGAGTGACGACAGTGCGCCTGCCCGCCGGTCCCTGCGGGCGATGTTGGCGCAGGCCGAGGCGGGTGTGCTGCTGCTGGGCATCACGCCGCCGCGGCGCAGCGTCACAGCCGAGCAGGCCGCCCAGATCGCCGAGGTCACCCTCGCCCGGCTCGCCACGGTGGACCTCGACGGGCTGATCCTCTACGACATCGACGACGAGAGCGACCGCAACCCGCAGGAGCGCCCGTTCCCGTACCTGCCGACGATGGACCCGGTCGCGTTCCACCGCGACCACCTGGGCTCGTGGGAACTGCCGTCGGTCATCTACCGGTGCGTCGGCAAGTACACCGAGCCGGAGCTGGCGGACTGGCTCGGCGACGTGGACACCGACCGGGTGCTGGGCGTGTTCGTCGGCGCGTCGTCACGGGACAAGGGCGTGCGCACGGGGCTGACGCAGGCGTACGCGCTGCGTGACCGGGTGCGCGCCGACCTGCCGCTGGGCGCGGTCGCCATCACCGAGCGCTACACCCGCACCGGCGACGAGCACCTGCGCATGCTGACCAAGCAGGACCGCGGCGCGTCGTTCTTCATCACGCAGGTGGTGTACGACGTCGACGCGACCAAGAGCCTGCTGTCGGACTACTACTACACCTGCGCGCAGAAGGGCGTCGCGCCCCGCCCGGTGATCTTCACGTTGTCGGTGTGCGGTTCGCTGAAGACGCTGTCGTTTCTGCACTGGCTGGGCGTGAACGTGCCGCGCTGGCTGGAGAACGCGCTGCGCTACTCCGAGGACCCGCTGACCGAGTCGTACCAGCAGTGTCTGGCGACCGCCCGCGAGCTGGCCGCGTTCTGCCGGCGGCTGGGCGTGCCGTTCGGGTTCAACGTCGAGAGCGTGTCCATCCGCAAGGTGGAGATCGAGGCGTCGGTCGAGCTCGCCCGCGAGGTCCGCGCGCTGCTGAACGCCTGAACCCCAGCCGGGCAGCCGCATGCACGCTGCGGGGCGGCTTCGGCCCGTTCGGTGATGGACCTACCAGTAGGTGTCCGGTTCGGCGGGAGTCAGCCGATGCAGCAGCGGCTTCGCCGCTTCGATGATCAGCTCACGGTTGTAGGTGAGGACGAAGTCGAACTCCCGATCGTCGTGCTCACCAGGGCCGCCGCGGTCGTAGGCGAACAGGCCGCCCGCGAAGTGGTTGCCGAGGACGACGACGGTCCACTCGTTGATCAGCGGATCGGTGGGCTGCAGCGGCCCGCCGCGGATCCCGTCGGCGGGCAGCGCAGGCACGCCTTGTGCGTATACCGCCGTGAATACGCACCTCGTGGCAAGGTGGGTGTACCGCCGCCGGGCGTGCTCGTCGAAGTTGCGGACGTGCTGGAAGGTGGCCATCAGCACCGCGGTCTCGGCCACCTGCAGGCACTTGTTCTCCAGGTGCCTGCTCAGGCACTTGAGCATCTGCTTGGTGGTGCGGATGACGGGCCGATGTTTGCGGGCGACCTCGAACGGGGTGCTCCCGGTGACGGAGGGCGCGTCCACGTGCGCCAGCACCAGGTCGACCGGCGCGAACGTGCCTGGGAGGGCACCGGGGTGGCCGAACAGCCAGCCCTGGCCCAGGGTTGCCCCCATGGATCTCGCGACGGCGAGGTGATGCGGTGTCTCGATGCCCTCGGCGAGCACGGCCGCGCCGGTGCGTTCGGCCTCGGCCAGCACCGCGTTGACGACGGCCGATACCGACGGGGTGACGCGGCCCTGCACGATGCTGCGATCCAGCTTGATCACGTCAGGGCTCAGCAGCGGCATCAAGGCGAGGCTCGTGGGGTCGGCGCCGACGTCGTCCAGGGCGATGCGTATCGAGCGCTCGCGCAGTGCGAGGACCGCCGCCAGCAGCGCGGCCGGGTCGGCGGCCAGGGACCGTTCGGTCAGCTCCACCACGACCTGGAGCTGAGCCAGTGCGGCTTCGTGCACGGCGAGCACGTCCGGTGGTGGCGGGGTGCGTAGCGTGGCCGGCTCGACGTTGAGGAACAGCGGCACCCGGCGCGGCATTCCGGCGGCCAGGGCACCACGGAAGGATGCCGACCCGCAGGCCCAGTCGAGTTCGGCGAGGCGATCGACCTGCGCGGCGTGCCGGAACAGCACCTCCGGCGTCGCGAACGCGCTGCCGTCGGGCCCACGGGCCAGTGCTTCGTACCCGGCGGTCTGGCCGCTGCCCAGCGCGACGATGGGCTGATAGACCGCATGGATCTGCCCGCGGTCGAGCACTGCGTCGAAAGCCGCGTCCGCGCTCGCGTCGGCCGCACCGCCTACCGCCATCACCGACCCCCTGACCGCATCCGCCAGCTGGGTGGCGACAGTCTGGATCTTCATCTGCCAGCCTATCGGCAAGCGGTCCTGACCTGCGGGTTATGGGCATCTGCGGCTCGCCCGCCCGCCGCGGCGGCCGGGTCGCCCTCGGGCAGAGGCCGTCACACGCCCGGGGCCGTGTGGAAGACGACCGACCACGGCGCCGGCGCCCCTGCCGCTCGCTCCGTCGCGGGCAGTGCCCCGGTCCGGGCCAGGACCTCGCCGGCGACGGTGGCGAAGCGCTGTGCCGCCGGGTGCGGTGACCGGCGCGGCCACACCGCGGTGACCTGCTGCCACAGCGGGTCGCCGGTCAGCGGCCGCCAGGTGACCCGAGGCTCGCGGCGGGTCGCGGACTCCCGCTCCAGCGCCACGCCCTGCCCGGCGAGCACCAGCCCGCACAGGAACTCGGGGTTGCGGGCGTGCCGGACCCGGCTCGGCGTGAAGCCCTGCTCGCGGCATACCGCGAGCAGGTGATCGTGCCAGGCGGGGGCGGTGGCACGGGGGAAGACGACCAGGCCGTGCCCGGCGAGATCGGCCAGGGCGACCTCGTTCGACCGGGCCAGCGGGCTGGTGCGGGACAGGACCACGCCCAGGCGGGTCCGGATGACCGGGCCGGCGTGCAGGTCCACGTCGTCGATCGGCTGGTGCACCAGGCCCACGTCGAGCCGCGCGGCGGCGAGCAGTTCCAGCTGCTCGGCGGTCGTCAGCTCCTGCAGGTCGACGTCGAGTCCGGGGGCCTGCTCGGCGAGCCGGCGCAGCAGCTCGCCCAGGGCCGCGGCCGGTGTCTCCGGCGGCACCCCGGCGCGCAGGGTGCCGAGCGTGCCGTCGCGGATGGTGCTCATGAGGGTCCGCATCCGCTGCTCCGCGGCGAGGAACTCGCGTGCCTCGTCGCGCAGCGCGTGCCCCGCGGCGGTCAGGGCGGTCTCGCGGGGCAGCCGGTCGAACAGGGTCACCCCGAGCTCGTCCTCCAGCCGCCGCATCGCCTGGCTGAGCGGCGGCTGGGCCATGCCCAGGATCGCCGCGGCACGGCTGAAGTGCAGTTCCTCCGCGACGACCAGGAAGTAGCGCAGGTGCTTGGAGAGATCCACCGTCCGACCATAGGCTGACCGGATGTTGATCACGAACCGGATCGCGGACCTGTTCGCCGGCGCGGACATGCAGGGGTGGCTGCACGCCCGCGACCTCGACACCGGCCGGGAGGTCGCGGTCGGCGCGGACGACCAGGTCGTCATCGGGTCCATCTTCAAGATCCTGCTGGTACTGGAGTTCGCCCGGCAGACCGCCGCGGGCTCCCTCGATCCGGCCGACCGGATGCTGGTGCGCGCCGCCGACCGGCTCGGCGGCTGGGGCACGGCCGGCTGCGCCGACGACGTCGAGCTGTCGCTGCGCGACCTGGCCTACTTCACCATGTCCGTCAGCGACAACACCGCCGCCGACCTGCTGCTGCGTCGCGTCGGCCCGGACCTGCTGCCACTGCTCGCACAGGAGCTGGGCCTAGCCCGCACGCGCCTGGTCGGCGGGCCGCGCGAGATCCTCGAAACCATGATCACCGACGTCGGGGCACGGGACGACGCGGAGTTCGCGCGGATCTTCCCGACCCTGCCCGACGCGCAGGTCCGGGCACTGCGGGTGTTCGACCCCGGGCACACGAACTCCAGCACGCCGGAGGAGATCACCCGGCTGCTCGGGCTCATCTGGCGGGACGAGGCCGGCCCGGCGCAGGCCTGCGCGACCGTTCGCGAGCTGATGTTCCGGCAGCTGTTCTGGACCCGGCTCGCCGCTGGGTTCCCGCCGGGCGTGCGGGTGGCGGGCAAGACCGGCACGCTTCCGGGCCTGCACATGGAGGCCGGAGTCGTGGAGTACCCCGACGGCGGCCGCTACGCGGTGGCCGTGTTCGCCAAGACCGAACGGCTGTCCATGCCGCGGCTGGAGCTCGACCTGGTGCTCGGACGGGCGGCGAAGCTGGCCGTGGACGACCTTCGTGGCGAGTGACATGGGCCACTTGTCGGGCTCGCCGGGCATCGGCTGAACTGCGCTGATATCCGGATCGATATGGCGGGTGCCGTCTTTCGATCTTGGACGGTGCCGCGGGATGGGTGTTTCGCTGCGGTGGTCATCTTGATCCACCGCACGAGGGGAAACACCCATGTCCGAGCATTCGGTCGACCGCCGCCGCTTCCTGCGTACGGCCGCCGCGGGCACCGCGATCGCCGCCATCCCGGTCGCCGCCGCCCCGGCCCTCGCCGCCCCGGCCGCCGCCGCGCCCAGTCCCCGGACCGGCACGGCCAAGCGGCAGGCGGCGACGCTGCGCTGGTTGGGCACCTCCGGGTGGCGCATCGACGTCGGCGCGCGCACCCTGCTCATCGACCCGTACCTGACCCGGTTCCCGACCGGCCTGTTCACCGGCGCGTTCGACCCCGCCACCGCGCTCACCGTCGACGCGGCCACGGTCGCCGCGCACGTCGGCAAGCCGGAGAACGTGTTCGTCACGCACACCCACTGGGACCACTTCAACGACGTGCCGCACGTCGCGACGAGCACCGGCGCACGGGTCTTCGGCACGCTCACCGCGTACCACCTCGGGCTCGCGTCGGGTGTGGCCGCCGGGCAGCTCAGCCCGGTCAAGGGCGGCGAGGTGCTGGAGTTCGGCGACTACTCCGTGGAGGTGGTGTCCGCGCTGCACAGCCGCAACGCGGCGTACTCGATGGCCTTCCCCGGGGTGCGCACCAGCCCGGGCGTCCCGGCCCCGCGGACCATCGCCGACCTGCCCGAAGGCGACACGCTGTCCTACCAGGTCACCGTCAAGGACGGACCGTCGGTCTTCTTCATGGGCGCCAGCGACTTCGTCGAGCGCAACCTGCGAGGGCTGAACCCGGACGTCGCGATGCTGGCCCTGCCGTCGACCGGCAACACCCACGACTACGTGCCCCGGCTGATCGAGGCCCTGGACCGCCCGGCGGTCGTGGTGCCGGTGCACTGGGACAACTTCGAGACGCCGCTGCAGAACCCGCCCACGGTCGCGCCCGCCGACGCCGAGCGGCTGGCCGCGTTCGAGGCGGCGATCCGGCAGGCCGCACCGCGCACCACCATCCTGCGGCCGCAGTACGCGACGCCGTACACCTTCTGATCGACGCGGCCTCGACCAGGCCCGGCTTGCCTGGTCGAGGCCGCCCCGCGCGTCGGCCGACGCTCACGGAATGAGGAGGACCTTGCCCCGGAGCAGGCCGGCCTCGCTGAGGCGGTGGACTTCAGCAAGATCGGCCAGGGGCCGGGTCTGGCTGATGTCGACGGTGACGACGCCCGCGTCGACCAGATCCACGAGCGCGGCCAGGTGCGCGACGTCATTGCGGGCGACCAGGTGCAGTGCGGTGATTCCGGCGCCGGCGGGCGGTTCGATCGGTGTCGCGATCGACACGATCCGCCCGCCGGGGCGCACCACCGAAGCCAGCGCCGCGGTGTCCGACGAGCGGAGTGGGACCAGATTGAGCAGCGTGTCCACGTGACCGTCGAGCGCGGCGACCACCGGAACGGCCGTGTAGTCGATCACGTGATCCGCGCCCTGCCCGCGGACCGTGTCGGCGCTGCGGGCACTCGCCGTCGCGGTCACCTGCGCTCCGGCGTGCTTGGCCAGCTGTGTCACGAAGCCGCCGACACCTCCACCGGCGCCGTTGACGAGCACCCGCTGGCCGCCGGCCACCTTCCCCTGCTCGAACACCGCCTGCCACGCCGTGAGGCCGGCCACGGGCAGGGCCGCCGCGTGCGCGAGCGGGATCCGGCTGGGGGCCGGGACCAGCGCGGCAGCGGGTGCCAGGACGTATTCGGCGGCCGCACCCGCGTCATCCAGCCGCCCGATGACCTGGTCGCCCACCACGATTCCGGGTGTGCCGGGACCGACCTCGGTAACAGTGCCGGAAACGTCCCAGCCGAGCGTGTAGGGCAGGTCCAAGGGGAGCAAGCCCTGCAGCAGCCCGGCACGCAACGCGGCCTCGGTCGGGTTGAACGACGTCGCCGCGACGCGGAGGAGCACCTCGCCGACGCCGGGCCGGGGGCGGGCGCTGATCTCGTAGCGGATCACGGACGCTGCGCCGTACTCGTGGATCCGTGCGGTCATCATGGTCATACGACGAACCTACGATCGTGTCCTGAGACGATCCATGTGTGAGGCTGCCCGGTTCATAAGCGCACGTCTCGCGACCCGTACCCTCGGGTGGTGGATGTGCTCAGTGACGTGATCACGGTGACGCGGACCGGCCGGGCCCGCTCGGCCCACGTACGCTGGCATGCTCCCTGGGGGCAGCACTTCGCCTCGGTGCCCGGGTCGGCCGGTTTCCAGGTGATCCTGCAGGGCTCGTGCTGGCTGCTGCCACCGGACGCGCAGCCCGTTCCGCTCGGCGAAGGCGACGTGGTGTTCCTGCCCCGCGGCACGGGGCACACCCTGGCCGACAGTCCGGAAACCCCCGTCGTGGCGCCCGGCTGCGTTCCCGGCGACCCGCTGTCGGTGTCGGACTCCGTCGACCGCAGTGGGCAGGGCGGTCCCGAAACCGTGGTGCTCTGCGGGGCGTACCAACTCGACGTCTCCCGAGCTCACCCGCTCCTGCTGACCCTGCCCTCGGTGATGCACCTACCGGCGCGGTCCCGCCGCAACCCGGAGCTCACCTCGGCCGTGCGGCTGCTCGCCGCCGAGGTGCGGCATCCTCGCCTGGGCGCGGACGCGGCCAGGCGGGCGCTGCTGGACACGCTGCTGCTGTACATCCTGCGGGTGTGGTTCGACGAACAGCCCGTACGGGGCGGCACCGCAGGCTGGGCGGCGGCGCTCAACGACCCGCCGGTCGCCGCGGCGCTGCACGCCATCCACGGGGATCCGGCAGCTGGCTGGACGGTGGCGAAACTCGCCGCCCAGGCGGGACTGTCCCGGGCGGCGTTCGCCAGGCGCTTCGCCACGCTGGTCGGTCAACCACCCCTGGCCTACCTGACCTGGTGGCGGATGACCACGGCGGAGCGCCTGCTGCGGACCTCCGACGCACCGTTGAGATCCATCGCCGAACAGGTGGGCTACGGTTCCGAGTTCGCCTTCGCCACCGCCTTCAAACGCAGCCATGCCACGTCCCCCGGCAGGTACCGCCGCGAATCGTGAGCACGGCACCCGCATCGAAGGCCTGGCCATCGACGCCGCGCAAAGTCGATCGTCAGGCGCGCGGCAGGCCGAGTTCCCTGCGCAGCTTCCCCTTGAGCATCTCCAGCTCCGCGTCGGTGGTGTAGACGTGGTTCTGGTCGAGCGTGACCGCGACGAGGTGCCGGCTGGGGTTGCGGCTGATCTCGTAGTAGTAGATCGCGCCCTGCTCGACGTCGAGCACGAGCCGGACCAGCGGGCCGGTGTGCAGGTGGGCAAGCTGCGGGTCGAGGGTGTGGCGCAGTCGGCACACCTGCTCGCCCTGGGCGTGGTAGAGCTCGCGACGCTGGTGCGCGCTGAGCTGGCGTACCCGGTACCTGGCCTGCTCGAAGGTGTCGACGCTGAAGACCCGCTGGGCCGGTGCGGCTGGGTCGGCGTCCGGCGGCTCGTACAACGCGATGTAGTGCAGCCGTTCGACGCTCAAGGCGTCACGGCAGGCCTC
This sequence comes from Catellatospora paridis, assembly GCF_009720365.1. Taxonomy (GTDB): domain Bacteria; phylum Actinomycetota; class Actinomycetes; order Mycobacteriales; family Micromonosporaceae; genus Catellatospora; species Catellatospora paridis. The sequence goes on from NZ_ML769312.1 coordinate 362,217, forward strand.
CAGCAAGGCACGGTCGGTGGAGTCGGCCTGGTAGACGCCCGTCACCGGCGAGACGGCGATCTCCTCGACGGGGACCCGGGTCGTCGTCGGATTCTCGATGACCTCCTGCACGTCCTCGACCCGAAAGTAGAAGCAGCCGATGGCGAAGACGGTCACCCCGAGGAGCAGGGTCGTCATGCCCACCACGTCCTGCACGAGCTCCTTGTTCTTGAACAGGTCGAACGCGGCGGTGACCAGGAACCCGTGGATCGCCGTGCCCAGACCTGCCAGGACCAGGAACGTGGCACGGGCGCGCTGCATGTTGAGCCAGCCGGGCCGGAACAGGTAAAGCCCGCCCGCGGCGATGCCGACCACCACGATGGTCACGCCCGCCCGGCCGAAGTTGAACGGATCGTCGCCCAGCAGCGCCAGCAGGATCTCGAAGACCAGCGGGAGCGCGATGGAGCTGGCCAGGATTCCGGCCATCCGCTGCGACCAGGCGATCTTGGGTACGGCCGTGGGGTCTGCTGTGGACATCGCACACCTGTCTGGGGAGAGGGATGGTGCGCACATCGTATGTGGACGATGGAAGGCGTCGATCATCCGATCGGGTCGCAGGTGACGGCCCAGGTTTGTGTCGAAGTCCCCGCGGGAATCGACGTCATCAGGCCGTCCTCGTCCGGAGCCGGTCCACGGCACGCGAGGGGGCACACCATGTACGCGCTCGAACCCGGCACCGTGATGACCCGCCCGGCGCTGGACCAACCGCTCGCCGAGGGCGACCCGAGGGTGGACCAGCCCGTCTGCGACGGCTGCGGCCGGCCCGCGCCCTGCCCAGCGGCGACCCACGTCTACAGCCGGGAACTCGCCGCCGACTTCGCGCGCGGCTACTCGGGGCTCTGATGCCGCGAATCTCAGGTTCTTCTCAGCTTCGCCGACCGTCGGCGGGGAGCCCGCGTCTCACTTAACGTGATTCCATGCGAAAAGCCCGAATCGTGGGGATGATGGTCGTCACCTCATCCCTGCTGGCCGGTTGCGGCCTCCTTCCCCCGAGCCTGACCGGGCAGGTCGGCCTGGCCGGCATCGGCGATCCCTACTTCCCGACCTACGGCAACAGCGGGTATGACGTCGAGCGCTACCAGTTGAAGGTCAAGTTCGATCCGGCCACCGGGCAGCTGGACGGGACCACGACGGTGCGTGCGAAGGCGACCCAGTCCCTGGACGAGTTCCACCTCGACCTGTACGGACTGACCGTCAGCGGCGTCAAGGTCGACGGCCGGGCCGCCAAGACCGCCCGGGAGCGCGACGAGCTGGTGATCACACCGGCCGCCCCGATCGCCTCCGGCGCGGCGTTCACGACCGAGGTCGTCTACGGCGGCCGGCCCGCCGACACGCCCGACCGCGACGCCGAGGGCAACGGCTTCTTCACCAGTCGCCGCGGCGCGGTCGCGGTCGGCGAGCCGCAGTCGGCGGCGGCCTGGTTCCCGGTCAACGACCACCCCCGCGACAAGGCGCTGTACGACATCGAGCTGACGGTGCCGCCGGGTTACAGCGGGATCAGCAACGGGCTGCTGCGCGGGCGCACCGAGGACGGCGGCTGGAGCACCTGGCGCTGGGAGGTCACCTCCCCGATGGCGTCCTACCTGGCGCTGATGGCCGTCGGCAAGTTCCGGGTGATGCAGGGCGAGCACAAGGGCAAGCCGATGATCACCGCGATCGCCGAGAAGGTGCCGGTGGGGGAGGCCGACCGCAACCTGGCCCGGACCCCGGAGGTCGCCGACTTCCTGGAGACGATCGCGGGGCCGTACCCGTTCGACGCGTACGGCGGGATCGTGGTGGCCGAGAAGCGGGTCGAGGACGAGATGGAGAGCCAGACCCGCCCGGTGTACACGGCCGAGACCTGGGCCGACGGCCCCGACACGGTGATCCTGGCGCACGAGCTGGCGCACCAGTGGTTCGGTGACAGCGTGTCGGTGGACACCTGGCGCGACATCTGGCTCAACGAGGGCTTCGCCACCTACGCCGAGTGGCTGTGGCAGGAGCACGACGGCGGGCCGAGCGTGCAGCAGCAGTACGACAAGCGTTACGCCGACAAGAAGTCCGACCTGTGGAAGGTGCCGCCCGGCGATCCGGGCCGTGAGGAGATCTTCTCCGACAGCGTGTACGAGCGCGGCGGCATGACCCTGCACGCGCTGCGCAGGCTAGTCGGCGACGACACGTTCTTCGGCATCCTGCGCACCTGGACCCAGCAGCACAAGGACGGCAACGCGAGCACCGCCGACTTCATCGCCCTGGCCGAGAAGGCCTCGGACCGCCAGCTGGACGGCTTCTTCGACCAGTGGCTCTACACCACCGGCCGCCCGTCCTGACGGGCCCGCCGAAGGACTGCCCCGGCGGGGGACATCCGCCGGGGCAGTCCTCTGCTCAGGCCACCTCGATGTAGTCGAGTTCGGCCCAGCGGCTCAGGTAGGTCAGCCGCAGGGTGTTCCACCCGGCGGCCAGGGTGACGCCGGCCGGGGCCTGCCGCCAGGTCTCCCAGCCGGTGTTCGGGTAGTTGACGGTCGTCGGCGCGCCGCCGTTGACGGTGAGCGTGTGCTGCGCGTCGCCGAAACCCGCGGCGTAGCCGACGTGGACCGTGTAGGCCCCGGCCCGCGGCGCGAAAACGCTCAGCTGCACCCAGCTGTCGGCGTAGTCGATGTACGCGACGGCCTGGCCCTGGGACGCGGTTGTGGTCGCCCGGATCGAGCAGCGGCTCAGGGTGCCGCGCTCGGCCTCGGTGCGCACCCGGCTGCCCCGGACCACGGGGAAGCCGCCGGCCCAGCCGAGGGCCGCCACGTACATGCCGCGGGCGCTGTAGTTGTTGATCCAGCCGTGGAACACGATGCTGTCTCCGGCGGCGTCGCGCACCACGTCCGCGCCGCCCGGGCCGCGTACGGCGCCGTCGACGCTCTCGGTGGTGATCAGCGAGCGGTACGCCTTCGTGTACGGCCCGGTCAGCGCCGCCGAGGTCGCGTAGCTGGTCTGATAGGCGTCGCCGCCGTACCCGCCGAGCGAGTAGAACAGCACGTACTGCGTGCCGACCTTGGTCAGCAGCGGGGCCTCGATGACACCCGCCTCCTCGGGCAGCCCGCTGCGCAGCAGCTCGACGCGGCCGCCCTGGAAGGTCAGGCCGTCGGCGGCCACGCCCTGCAGCCACAGGCTGGTCGGCTGGCCGATGGCGTTGCCGTCGTCCTTGTACAGCAGGTAACGCGCGCCGGTGCTGTCGACGAAGCTGGAGGCGTCGATGTCGCCGCCCTCCCCGCCGTTGCAGACCAGCGGCTGGGTGCCGACCGGCGTGAACGGCCCGATCGGGGAGGTGGCCAGCGCCGCGCCGATGCACTGCCTGCCCACTGCGCTGCTGCGGGCGGTGTAGTAGAGCAGGTACCGTCCGTCGGCCCGGCGTGACACCTCCGGCGCCCAGGTCAGGCCGCCGCTCGCCCATGCGCCCAGGGTGGGTAGCGCGTTGCCGCGCCGGGTCCACGGCCCGGTCGGCGAGGACGCCGAGGCGACCGGCACGTTGCCGAAGCCGTTGTTGGTCGAGTAGGCGTAGTAGACCCCGTCGAAGCGCGAGACGTCGGGGTCGGGGAAGTCGCTGCCGATGACGAGCTGCGGCGCGGTCGTGGCGGCGGCCGCGGCGGCCGGGGCGGCGACGGCGAGCGGGACGGTCAGGGCGGCGGCGATCGACACGAGCGCCAGGAACGTAGCGACGACAGACGATGGCGAGCGGGGCATCGCTCCTCCTCAGGTCGTTTCCGGAACTGGAAACAAAGCATCCAGAAACGGGAGCGTATCGAAGTATGACGTTATAGTCATCCGCTCGCCGTCATGCCCCGGCTCCACCGCCGGGCCCGTGCGGCTTGAAGCGGCGGATCTCCTGCGGCCAGCCGCACGCCTGCGCGATCTTGCCGGCCCACATGCGGGCCGCCGCCTCGTCGGGCACGTTCACCACGGTCAGTCCGCCCAGGAACTCCTTGCTCTCGACGTAGGGCCCGTCGGTGAACAGCACCGTGCCGCTGGTGGCGTCGGCGGTGAAGGCCGCGTTGTCCTCCTCCAGCCCCCCGGCGAACACGTACGCCCCGGCGGCCTTCATCTCGTCGACGACCGCCCTGGCCAGTGGCCCGCGCGCGCGGAACCACTCCTCGCTGTGGTCGCCCACCCACTGCTGGTTGAAGTAGATGAGGTACTCGGTCATGTCTGCTCCTCTGGTCGGCCGAACGGCGTCCGGCTTCGCCTTCACTACGAACGGTGCCCGGCGGATCCGACACTCTCCGGCGGGAAATCTCCGGCACCGTGCGCGACATTCCCGCCGACTGGGCACACCGGCTACTCCGACGCGGCACTGGCGGCTGGGAAAGCGCTTGCCATAGGATCGGTGCCATTCCTGCGAACGGAGGGATGTCCACCCGCGCCGCAAAGTTCGCCATAGCAGACCTATCGGGGCCGACCGACCGTCGGCCATTGGCGTTCGGGCGGATTTGATGCAACAAAACTGCACATAGAAGCCATTGACTGTTTTAAGTACGTCTTCCTACGTTGGAGGGAAAGCGCATTCCAACACAGGGAGGTCCTACAGTGCAGGAAGCGCACGTCCCCCTTCGGCGGAGCAGGCGCGCTCGCAGCGCCCTGGCCGCCGGGGTCAGCCTCACCGTCACGGCGCTGATCCTGACCATCGGTGCGGCCGCGAACGCGGCCACGCTCCTGTCGGACGACTTCAACGACGGCAACGCCAACGGCTGGACCACGTCCGGTGGCAGCTGGTCCGTGTCGTCCGGCGCCTACGCCCAGTCGAGCACCGGCGCCAGCGCCAAGGCCCTGGCCGGCTCCACGTCCTGGTCGACCGCCACGGTGTCGGCGAAGGTCCGGGCCAACACCTTCAGCGGCTCCGCCTCGCGCGGGCTCGGCGTCGCGGCCCGCGTCCAGAGCACGTCGAACTTCTATGCCCTCGTGCTGACCTCGACCGCGGTGCAGATCCGCAAGGGAAGCACGACCGTGCTGGCCACCGCGCCGTTCTCCGCGGCGACCGGCACCTGGTACACCCTGGCCCTGAGCGCGACCGGCGGCTCGCTGGTCGGGTCGGTCAACGGCAGCCAGGTGGTGTCGGTCTCGGACGGCTCGTATCCGACCGGGCGCGCCGGGCTGCTGGCCAACTACACCGCGGCCTCGTTCGACGACGTGGTGGCGACCGACGCGGCGGGCCCGAGCCCGTCGACCCCGCCGTCGGCGTCCAGCTCGCCGTCCACCCCGCCTTCGGCCTCGCCGTCGCCTTCCGCGCCGCCGTCGCCGAGCACCAGCCCACCGCCGGTGCCCACGGGCATCGTCGGCTGGGCGACCCAGGCGGGCGGCACCACCGGAGGCGCGGGCGGAGCCACGGTCACCGTGAGCACGTGGGCCGACTTCCGGACCCAGGCCCAGGCCGCAGGCACCCGGACCATCCTGGTCAACGGCATGCTCAGCGGATCCGGCACGGTCGAGGTCACCGCCAACAAGACCATCCGGGGTGTCGGCGCGAACTCGGGCATCTCCGCGACCACGCTCAACATCGAGGACATGCACCCGGCCAACGTCATCATCCAGAACATGAACATCCGCGGGGTGCCGGGCGGCGACGCGATCCAGATCGAGAACGCCACCCACATCTGGATCGACCACAACACGATGTCCAGCACCATCGAGAGCGACGTCGACTTCTACGACGGCATGATCGACATCACGCATGCCGGCGACTACGTCACGGTGTCGTGGAACATCCTGCGCAACCACTGGAAGGACTCGCTGGTCGGGCACTCCGACGGCAACGCCGGTGAGGACGTCGGCCACCTGCGGATCACGTACCACCACAACTGGTTCGACCGGACCTTCGAACGCAACCCGCGGGTGCGGTTCGGCGAGACGGTCCACGTCTTCAACAACTACTACTCCAACATCGACAACAACAGCTCGTCGTACGGCATCGCGTCGACCATGAACGCCGGGGTGCTCGTCGAGGGCAACGTGTTCGAGAACGTGGTGCAGGCGTGCTGGTCGGCCAGCGGCTACGCGGACTCCGACCCGGGCCGCCTGGTGGCCCGCGACAACCTGCTCACCAACTCGGGGCCGTGCGAGACCAACGGCTCCGTGGCCTCGGTGCCCTACGGCTACACCGCGCAGAGTTCTGGCGCGGTCAAGTCGTCCGTCACCGCCGGTGCGGGCGCGGGCAAGCTCTGACCTGCCGGTGAATCGTCACCGAGGGCCGGCGACCGGAGAAACCCGGTCGCCGGCCCGTCCTGTGTCACCGGGTGCCGCCAGCTCCCGTGACCGGGCAGCCGCGCGCCGGGGCGAACCGCGCGCGCAGGCCCGACGGGGCGAGCCGGCCGAGGAACCTGGGTGCGGCCGTGACGGCGTTCGCCGACGCGACGGTGTAGGCCTGGGCCAGCCGCGAGGTCGTCAGGGTGAGCTGGCGCATGGCCAGGGCCGAGCCGACGCACACCCGCGGCCCGGCGCCGAACGGCAGGTAGGCCGTCCGCGGTGCGGGCCGTCCGGTGAGCCAGCGGCCCGGGTCGAACTCGTCGGGGCGCTCCCACCAGCGCGGATCGCGGTGGATCAGGTACGGGTTCACCAGCACCTCGTCCCCGGGGTTCAGCGTCCAGTTCCCGAGCGTCGTCGGGCGGTACGCAGTCCGGGTCATCAGCCACACCGGCGGATACAGCCGCAGCACCTCCTTGACCACCGCCTCGGCCAGCGGCAGCCGCGCCTTCGGGAGCTCATCGCCGGGTCCCGCCTCGTCGCGCAGGTCGGCGGCCAGTTCCGGCCGCAGGGCCAGTTCCCGGACGATGGAGACGACGGCGGCCGCCGGAATGCCGTGTCCGCCCATGAGGATGCCGCGCAACGTCGCCATCACCGTGCCGTCCGGCATCGCCGGGTCGGCGTCGAGCAGGAAGTCCAGCAGGTCGGCCGGAGTCGCCGGGCGCGGGTCCGCGCGTCGCCGCCGGACCAGGGCGGTCAGGGTCTGCACGGTGTGCCGGTGTACCCGGAAGAAGCGGCGGTGGCGGGGCAGCGGCAGCCAGGCGGGGAACTGGTACGACGACGCGGTGAACGGCTCGGTGATGTCGAGGTTGTCGGCGAGCAGTTCCGCCAGCCCGGGCGCGTCGCGGCCGAAGCAGTATTCGGCGATGGCGTGGGCGGTGAACGCGCGCGCCAGGGGCAGGACGTCGACCTCGCTTGCGGCGGCGGGCCGGGTCAGTTCGTCGAGCAGTGCGACGGTGCGGGTGTCGGCGGCCGCGGCGGCGGTGTGGTTGAGTCCCGGCCACACCGTGCGGCGCGCGGACATCCAGGCGGCGGCCTGGCCGGCGGCGTCGCCCAGGTCGGGCCGGGCGTCGAAGGGCGCGAGTTCGGTGAGGAAGTCGGTGTTGGTGCGCGCGAGCACCTCGTGGGCGGTCTCGGGGGCGGTGACGAAGACCGTGCGCTCGTCGAAGGCGAACACGTCGCCGTACTCGTGGTGGGTGCGCCGCAGGAAGCCGATGCGGTCGTCGTCGTAGGCGGGCGTGTTGCCCATGAGCCAGTGCCCGCGCGGCCCCGGTGGCCGGGTGCGCTGCTCGGCCTGTGCCATCGCCGTCTCCCCACGGCCGCAGGTCCCCGGACCGAGGTCCCGCGACCGGGGTTCCGAGATGCCGGTCGGCCTACTCCGGGTAGTTGTAGAACCAGTACGGATACCGGCCGCTGACCTGGGACCTGCCCATCAGGCGAGCGGCGACGTGGCGGAGCACACGTGCCATGGAAACCCTCCTATATAGAGAGGCGTGTATTGATGTGCATCGTGTCATGCGCGGCGGACGGGTGCAACGGGTTCGGGCGTCGCGGGCAGGTCCGGGCTCGCGGCCGACGTCCAGGGCCAGGGGAGATGGCCGAGCGCCGCATCGACCAGCAGCCGTTCGACCGCGCGCAGGAAGCGTTCGGCGACGTCGGGGGGTAGGTGGGCCGTGTCGCCGGTGACGGCCAGGCCCATCCCGCCGGGTGTGTCGATCACCTCCACCCGCATCAGCCAGGTGAACGTGTCCAGGCCTTCGGCGACCGCGAAACTGGTGTCGTCCATGGCGGCACGCAGCGCGACGGCGTCGAGGTCGTCGCCGGGCAGCTCGGCCTCGGGGGCGAGCCGGATGTCGTTGAAGTAGCAGTGCTTGTTGACCCCGGTGGCGTACGGCAGCCCGGCCGCCTCGTGCGCCCGCGCCATCTGGTCGGGGTCGTAGTACGCGTGCCGGTATGCCTCCACCGCCGCGTGCCAGACCCGGGGCAGCGCCTCGGCGAACACGGGCCGGTCGGCCACGCTGATCACCAGCAGGCCGAGCTGGTTGAGTTTCGAGATCGCCTCCCGGTACTCGTCAGCGGACCGGTTGTTGACCATCGTGTAGATCCCGCACGTGTCCTGCCCGGACCAGGCCGTGATGACCCCGGCGACAGCGGTCAGCAGCACCGTGGAGCTGGACACCCGCTCACGCCGGGCGACGGTGCGTGCGGCCGCGTCGGCGGCCTGTGAGGTCAGCACGCAGCGCTGGAAACGAGGGGAGTGCACGGGCCCGACGCTGGGCAGCGTGTCGGCGGGCAGGCGATGGTGGCTGTCCAGCCAGTACCGCACCGCGCGGGCATTGCGGCGCTGCAGGCGGTCGCTGTCCTCCAGTCGGGCGATGTCGGCCGACTGCGCGGGTGGCGGCGTCGGCACCGCCCCGCGCAGCAGGAGCAGCCGCAGGTCGCGCAGCACGAGTTCGGCGGCCCGGAAGTCGACGGTGGTATGGCTGAACACGACGACGATCCGGCACACCCGCTCGCCCGCCACCAGCAGCGCGACCCGCTGCGGCCACTCCCGGTCGTGGTCGAACGGGGTGCTCGCCAGTTCGGCCGCCACCTGCGCCGCGAGCGCCGCGCCGTCGTCGCCGGGCGGCTCGCCGACCGGGATCACCAGCACCGGCTGTTCGCCCTGCTCGGCGACGACCTGGCGCAGCTGCCCGTCGACCTCCTGGACGCGGGTGCGCAGCGAGCTGTGCCGGCCGACGAGGGCGCTCACCGCACGCAGTGCCGACGGCACGTCGAGGGCGGCGCGGCGCGGTGCGGCGACCACGCGCCGCAGGCTGAACATCGCGTGGCTGGCGCCGTGGCGGCGGATGGCGATCCACAGGGCGCGCTGGCCCCAGGTGAGCGGCGCGCCCGGGTCGGCCGGTCCGTCGAACGTCGCTGACAGGTACGCGGCGTGCGCGGTGCCCGGCACGTCGAGCCTGGTCGTCATCTCCGGCAGGCCGTCGCCGGCGACGGCCACGCCGCCGGGGGGCAGGACGATGTCGCGGAGCGCGGTTGCGGCGTCGGCGGTGCGGCCGTGGGTGGACATCACGCCAGCGTAGGACGTCGATGGCGGAAAGCGCTTTCCTCCGTTCGGCCGATCCCTGCCCGCCGCCCCCGGATGCAGACTCGTGTCGATACGCGGGCGAGATGCCGATCCCCGCTCCAGGTCGCGTTAGGAGACGTTCTCCCATGCCCGGGATCGGCGAACCACCGCTACAACCATGCCGGACAGTCCCCGGGCTGCTGGCGTGGCGGCGTGCCCGCAACCCCTCCGACGTCGCCATCGAGGTCGCGGGCGTCGACACGCTGACCTTCACCCAGTGGGACGACGCCGCGACCGCGGTCGCCGCGGCGCTGCGCGCCAAAGGCCTCGCCCCGGGCGCGCCGGTCGGGCTCGTCTTCGCCGGCCGCGACTGGACGAGCTTCGCCGTCGCGTACTGCGGCGTGCAGCGGGCGGGCGCGGTCGCCGTGCCGCTGCCCGACCAGCTGCCCCCGGCCCGGCTGTCCCAGCTGCTGGCCGGATGCGGCGCCGACCTCGTGATCAACGGGCGCGGCGACGTCGACGCGCTCGTCGAGACCGGTATGCCGGACGCCGACCGCCTGGCCGCGGCGGACCCGCTCGACGCCGCCCGCCCCGGTGAGATCGCCCAGATCCTGTTCACCTCGGGCACCTCGGGACAGCCCAAAGCCGTCGCCGCGACCCACGCCAACCTCACCGACGGTGCGCTGATCCACCCCAAGCGGCTGGCGCTGGCCCACTCCCGGCGCTTCCTGCACGCCTTCCCGATCGGCACCAACGCCGCGCAGACCATGCTCGTCAACGCGCTGACCGCCCGGCCCTCGGCGCTGACCCTGCCGCGCTTCACGCCCCGGCGCTTCGCCGCCCGGCTGCCCGAGGTCGGCACGGTCTTCCTGGTGCCCGCGACGGCGATCGAGCTGCTCGAATCCGGTGCGCTCGACGGCGTCGACCTGTCCGGTGTGCACCTGGTCGGTTCGACCGCCGCCCCACTGCCCCCGGCCGTCGCGCTGCGGCTCAACCAGGCATTTCCCAACGCGGCGATCGTCAACCACTACACCTCCACCGAGGCGGCCCCCGCCCACACCAACATGGTCTTCGACCCGGCCCGCCCCGACGCCGTCGGCCGCGTGACGACCGGCGCGGTACGCATCACCGACGCCGACGGCGGGCCCGTGCCCGACGGCGAGGTCGGCCACGTGTGGCTGCGCTCGCCGCACGCCCGCCGCTACCTCGGCGACGAGACCGCCACCCGCGACACGTTCCGGGACGGCTGGGTGCGCATGGGCGACCTGGGCCGCCTGCGCGACGGCTTCCTGTTCCTGTCCGACCGTGACAGCGACGTGGTCAAGTCGGGCGCGTACAAGATCTCCACGCTGGAGGTGGAGGCCGCGCTGCACGAGCACCCCGGCGTCGCCGCGGCCGCGGTGGTCGGCGTGCCGCACCCGGTGCTCGGCGCACGGCTCGCCGCGGTGATCGTGCCCCGCCCGGACGCCGCCGACGTCGGCCTGCCCGGCATCCGGGCGTTCCTCGCCGAGCGGCTCGCCGACCACCAGCTGCCCGGCGACCTGCTCGTGCTCGATCAGCTCCCGCGCAACGACGCGGGCAAGGTCCTCAAACGACAGCTGGTGGGACTCTTCCCCGCCGGCACCGGAGGTGACGCGTGAACCCGATCAGTCACGGCGTGTGGTTCACCGAGCAGGCGGCGATCGCGGGCACCGCGTACCACATGGCGCTCGGGGTGTGGTTCGACGGCGAGCTGGACCGGCACGCCCTCGGCGAGGCGTGCGCCGCCACCGTCGCCCGGCACCCGGTCCTGGGCTGCGCCGTCGCCCTCGACGGCGACCTGCCCCGCCTGGTCCCCGCCGCCGAGAAGATCACGCTGAGCGACGCGCCGCACAGCGAGGCGCGGGTACGCGAGGAGATCGCCCGCCCGTACGACCTGAGCCGCGGGCCGCTGGCCCGGTTCGTGCTGCTGCGCGACACGCCCACCCGGCACCTGCTCCTGTTCACGGCGCACCACCTGGTCTTCGACGGCATGTCCAAGGACCTGCTGCTCGACGACCTCGCCGCCGCCTACCGCGGCGCACAGCTCACGCCGCTGCCCGCCCTGGCCGACGGGGAACCCGGCGAGCACGCCGTGGCATCCGCGCGGGAGTACTGGGCCCGTCACTGGACGGACCCGGGCGAGGCCGTGCTGCCCGACCTGACCGGCACACCGGCCGCCGCCGAGCCGGGGCACACCGTCGAACTCACCCTGCGCCTGCCCGACGTCGCCGGCCTCACCCGGTTCGAGACGGTGCTCGCCGCCGTGCACGTGCTGCTGGCCCGCTACGGCAACGCCGGCCTGCCCGTCGCCGTCGGGCTGTCCACCCGCGACGAGCACACCGCGCCACGGATCGGGCTGCACGTCAACGAGCTGCCCGTCAGCGTGGCACCGGCCGTCGGGCGGTTCGGCGACTACGCGCGGGAGCTGCGTACGCGCCTGCGGGAGCTGTACCGGCACCGCACCGTGCCCCTGGCCCACGTCGTGAGCGGCCTGCGCGCCGCACCGGCGCTCACCCCGGTGTCGGTCGGCTACCGGCGGCGCGGCCCGGCGCCCGCCTTCCCGGGCGTCACCGCCGACGTGCAGTGGGCGCTGTTCCACGGCGCCGCCCGCAACGCGTTGCACCTGCAGTTCGTCGACGGCCCCGACGGCGAGCTCGCCGTCAGCCTCCAGCACAGCCCGGCCCACCTGCCCACCGCCGCGGTGGAACGGATCGGCGAACACCTGCGCACCGTGCTGGCCGCCGTCGCCGCCGACCCGGACAGCGACGTCGCGTCCATGCCGGTCATGCCCGCCGCCGAGCGCGAATCGGTCCTGCACGGCTGGAACCGCACCGCCCGCGAGCAGCGGGGCACCGTGACGCAGCTGCTGGCCACCCAGGCCCGGTTGCGCCCGGACGACATCGCGGTCGTCGACGGCGACCACCGCCTGACCTACGCCGAACTGGACGACGCCGTCGCCGAGCTGGCCGCGCGGCTGCCCGGTCCGGGCGCACTCGTCGCGATCCGGATGCCCCGCGGCCGGCAGGCGCTCGTGGCGATGCTGGCGGTGCTGCGTGCCGGGTCGGCGTACGTGCCCGTCGACCCGGCCTATCCCATGGCCCGGCAGGAGCTCATCCTCGAAGACGCCCGGCCCGCGCTGGTCCTCGACGGCCTCGACGCCGTTCCGGCCGCGTCGACCGGCGGCGAGGTACCCGCGGGCACCGCGTACGTCATGTACACCTCGGGCACCACGGGCCGCCCCAAGGGCGTCGTCGTGCCGCAGACCGCGCTGGCCAACCTGCTGCTGGGCATGGCCGAGACGGTCGGCAGCAGGCCGGGGGACCGGTGGCTCGGCCTCACCCCGCTGTCGTTCGACATCTCCGCGCTGGAGCTGTTCCTGCCGCTGGTCACCGGCGGCCGCCTGGTGATCGCGGGGGAGGCCGGGGCGCTGGACGGCCGCGCCGTCGGCGCGCTGGTCGCCCGCGAGGGCGTCACCCACGTCCAGGCCACCCCGTCGGCCTGGCAGGTCCTGCTCGAAGCCGGTTTCGACGGGCGGTCCGCGGTCACCGCGCTCGCCGGGGGCGAAGCCCTCCCGCTCGACCTGGCCCGCAGGCTGCGGGCGCGGGTCACCCGGCTCGTCAACGTGTACGGCCCGACCGAGACCACGATCTGGTCGACCGCCGAGGAGATTCCCGCCGAGCCCGACCGGATCACCATCGGCCGCCCGATCGCCAACACGCAGACCTACCTCCTGGACGGTGCCGGACACCCGCTGCCCATCGGCGTATGGGGCGAGCTGTACATCGGCGGCCACGGCGTCGCCGACGGCTACCTGCGCCGCCCTGACCTCACCGAGCAGCGGTTCGGCCCCGACCCGTACACCGGCGGGAGGCTCTACCGCACCGGCGACCGGTGCCGGTGGTCGGCCGACGGCCGCCTGGTCTTCGGCGGGCGCACCGACAGCCAGGTCAAGGTGCGCGGGCACCGGATCGAGCTGGAGGAGATCGAATCCCACCTGCGCGCGTTTCCCGGCGTCACCCAGGCCGCCGTCGCGCTGCGGGGCGGCGACCTGGCCGCCTACCTGGTGTCCACCGGCACCGCCCCGGACACCGCGGAGCTGCGCCGCCACCTCGCGTCGAAGCTGCCGGCGGCGACCGTGCCGACCTCGTGGACGTTGCTCGACCGGTTGCCGGTGACCCCCAGCGGCAAGCTCGACCGGGCCGCACTGCCCGAACCGGCCCCGGCCCGCGCGCCGTCGGGCACCCCCGTCCCGGGCGAGGACGACGAGCTCGTGCGGGTCTTGCAAGGCATCTGGCAGGAGGTCCTGTCCGTCGCCGACATCGGCCTCGACGAGGATCTGTTCGACCTCGGCGGGCACTCGCTGACCATCACCCGGATCAACGTGCGCATCCTGCAGCAGTTCGGCCGCGACGTGCCGCTGGAGGTCTTCTTCGAGACCCCCACCATCGCCGACATCGCCGCGTTCCTGCGGGCCCAGCCGTGAACGCCGAACTGAACCGGCGCGTGGCCGCACTGGTCCAGGACGTCACCGGCGGTGCGGTCACCGCCGGACAGGCGCTCACCGGAGGTTCGCTGCGCGCCCTGGGCCTGGACTCGCTGGGCGCGCTGCGGCTCATCGACGCCATCGACCTGGAATTCGGCGTCGAGATCGACCTCGGGTCCGGGTCGGACACCCTCGAAGCGATCACCAGGATGGTGGAGGACCGGTCATGAGACACCTGCCGCTGTCCGCGCTGCAACAGCGCTTCTGGTACCTGTGTACGGCCTACCCCGGCGACGCGTCGCCGATCCTGGTGCTCAACTGGCGGCTGCGCGGGCCGCTGGACGTGCCCGCCTGGCAGGCCGCGGTGAGCGCGGTCGTCGACCGGCACGAGAGCCTGCGCACCGGCTTCGTGCTCCGCGACGGCGAACCCGTCCAGGTGGTCATGCCGCCCGCCGGGATCGACACCGAGGTCGCCGACCTGTGCGGGCTCCCGGCCGACGAGCGGGAGGACCGGGCCGCCGAACTGCTGTCGGCCCGTACCCACCGGCTGCTTGACCTCACCGCGGACCCGCTGGTCGGCTCCAGCCTGCTGCGCCTGGCCGACGACCACCACGTGTGGTGCTTCACCATGCACCACCTGCTGGCCGACGGCGCGTCGCTGCGCATCGTCGGCCGCGAGATCCGCGCCGCATACCTGGCCGCGCTCGACGGGGTCAAGCCCGACCTGCCCGAACTCGAACTGCAGTACGGCGACTTCGCGCAGTGGCAGTCCGAGCAGGACCAGGCCGGCGACCTGGCGTACTGGCGCGAGCGCCTGGCCGGGGTGCCGCCCCTGGAACTGCCGACCGACCTGCCCAGGCCACCCGAGAAGTCCGCGCACAGCGCCGAGCACCTGCGCCAGATGAGCCCGGAACTGGCCGCGCAGGTCGTCGAGCTGTCCCGCAAATCCCGGTGCACCCCGTTCATGGTGCTGCTCGCCGCGCTGCAGGTGCTGCTCGGCGAGCGCAGCGGCCAGGACGACTTCTGCGTCGGCACCCCCGTCGCCGGCCGGGTGCGCGCCGAGTTCGAGCCGGTGGTCGGGCTGTTCGCCAACACCCTGGCGCTGCGCGCCGACCTGTCCGCCGACCCGAGCTTCTCCGACCTGCTCAGACGCACCCGGAGTTCGGTCATCGCCGGACTGCAACGCCAGTCGGTGCCGCTCGGCCGGGTCATCGCGGCACTGGGCGTGCCCCGCGACCCGGGCCGGACGCAGCTGTTCGACGTGGTGTTCAGCATGCGCAACGACACCCCCGCGTCCGTCTCGCAGCTCGGCCCGGTGCTGGTCGAGGGGTTCCCGCACGGGCACGCCAAGGTGCTGCACGACCTGGTGTTCGACATCTGGCGGCTCGACGAGACGGGGCTGCGCGCCGGGATCCGCTACGACACCGCCCTGTTCCGGCCCGACACCGTCGACGAGCTGGCCCGCCGGTACGAGCAGATCCTCGCCGCCGCGGTCGCCCGGCCCGGAGACCGGCTGTCCGAACTGGCGGCCTGCCGTGGGTAGGCACATCGCGTTCTTCAACATTCCCGCCATCGGGCACGTGTACCCGACCCTGCCGGTGGTCGAGGAGCTGACCAGGCGCGGGCACCGGGTCACCTACTGCACCACCGAGGACCGCCGCGCGACCGTCGAGGCGGCCGGCGCGGTCGTACAGCCGTACCGGTCGCTGCGGCCGGCCGACCACGACCCGTCGCTGCGGGTGCCCTGCCGCGACGGCTACATCAGCCAGACGCTGCTCAGCTTCCTCGAAGAAGCCGAGGCGACCTACACGCAGCTCGCGCCCCGCTACCGGGACGACCGCCCCGATCTCGTCGTCTTCGACCGGATGGCGTTCGCCGGGCGGGTGCTCGCCGCCCGGCTCGACGTGCCCTCGATCCAGCTGTGGCCGATGCTCGTCTCCAACGAGCACTGGTCGATGGGCCAGGCCCTGAACGCCTTCGACCCCGCCGACCCGGTGCTGCTGACTTACCTGTCCCGGCTGGAGGCGTTCCTCGCCGTGCACTGCCCGGCCCTGGATCCCGCGCAGTTCCTGAGCCCGCAGCCCGAGGCGCACCTGGCGTTCTACCCGCGCTCGTTCCAGTACGCGGGGGAGCGGTTCGGGCCCGGCTACCGGTTCGTCGGCCCGTGCCTGCGCCGCCCCCCGGCCCGGTGGCGGCCGCCGCGCGACCGCGACGTGCTGCTGGTCACCCTCGGCACCGTCTACAACGCCCGGCCCGACTTCTACCGGCACTGCATCGAGGCGTTCGGCGGCAGCGACTGGCACGTGGTGCTCGGCGTCGGCGAGCGCATCGACTTCGCCGCGCTGGGCCGCGTGCCAGCCAACGTCGAGGTGCACCGCTTCGTCTCGCAGCTCGACGTGCTCGCCCACGCCACGGCCATGGTCAGCCACGCCGGGATGGGCGGCGTCATGGAGGCGATGAGCCTGGGCGTGCCGGTGCTCGCCGCACCGCAGACCCTCGAACAGGAGGCCAACGCGCTGCGGGTGGAGCAGCTCGGGCTGGGCGCCCGGCTGCCCGACGACCATGCCGACCCCGGCGCGTTCAAGACCGCCATCGAACTCATGGTCAAGGACCCGTCGATCATGGACGGGGTGGACCACATGCGCCGCGCGATCACGGCCGCAGGTGGAGCGTCCCGGGCAGCCGACATCATCGAGCAGTGCCTGCCCTGACCCTGCGAGTGCCGCCGTCGCGGCCGGCACCTCGCTTTGCATAGACGCTGGCCTATCACGATGAGTGCGATCTATTAATTTTCATCTAGATAGGCCAGCGTCTATGGAAAGCGGAGTACCGGCGGGCCGTAGGCCCGCTCGGGCGGGTCAGGCCAGAGCGGTCTCGCCTGCCAGCCAGGCGGCGTGCAGCTTCGCGTAGGGCGAGTCCGCCACCGCGATGAGGTCGTCGTGGGGGCCGCGCTGCACGGCCCGCCCGTCGTCGACGACGATCACCTCGTCGGCGCCGCGTGCGGTGGCCAGCCGGTGCGCGATCGTGATCGTGGTACGCCCCCGCGACACCCGGTCCATCGCCGTACGCAGTCGCACCTCGGTGGCCGGGTCCACGGCGCTGGTCGCCTCGTCCAGGATCAGCAGGTCCGCGCCCGCGGCATGGGCCCGCGCGACCGCGACGAACTGCCGCTCGCCGACGCTGAGGCCCTCGCCGCGTTCGCCGACCACGGTGCCGAGCCCGTCGGGCAGGCCCGTGGCCCAGTCCAGCAGGCCCAGCTCACGCAGCACCCCGGCCACCTCGTCGTCGGTGAGCGCGCGGCCGAACCGGATGTTGTCGGCCAGTGAACCGCCGAACAGGAAACCCTCCTGCGGCACCATGACCACCCGCTCGCGCAGGCACCGCAGCCGCACCCGGTCCAGCGGCACTCCCGCGAGCAGCACCTGCCCCTGGCTGGGTGCGGCCAACCGGGCGACCAGCTTCGCCAGCGTGGTCTTGCCCGCGCCGGTCTGGCCCACCACCGCCACCCGGCTGCCCGCGGCGATCTCCAGGTCCACGTCGCGCAGCACCTCGGCCGACGTGTCCGGGTAGACGAAGCCGACCCCGCGCAGCGTCACCGCGACCGGGCCCGGCGGCAGGTCGACTGCTTCGGCATGGTCGGCGGGGTCCGGCTCGACGTCGAGGATGTCCAGCACCCGCCGCCACCCGGCGACGGCGTTCTGCAGCCCGTTGAGCATCTCCCCGGCGACCTGCGCGGGCAGCGCGAACTGGGCCACCAGGAACAGGAACGCGGCGATCTCGCCGACCGTCATCTGCCCGCCGACGCCCAGCAGCACGCCGACCGCGGAAGTCGCCGCCATCGCCACCCCGGTCGCGATCTCCCCGGCGGAGTACGCGGTGACCGTCAGCCGCGACGCGCGCTGGGACGCCAGCCGGTGCGCGTCGACGGCCCCGTCCAGGCGGGCGACCGTACGGGCCGACACGTCGTAGGACCGGATCACCTCGGCCCCGACGACACTCTCCGACACCACCGCGAGCATCTGCGCCGACCGCTGCCGCACCGTCCCGTAGGCGTCGGCCAGGTCACGCATGGCCGCCCGCACCACCCAGCCGACCGGCGCGAACACCACAAGCACCACCAGGGCCAGCGGCCACGAGTAGAAGAACATCACCGTGCCGGTGACCAGCGTCTGCCCGACGCAGATGAACAGGACCACGCCGTTCCACTGCAGGAACGAGGTGATCTGGTCCACGTCGGAGGTCGCCCGCGCCACCAGCGCGCCGCGCTGCTGCGCGCCCACGTGCAGCACCGGCAGGTCGTGCACGTGGCGGAAGACCTTCACCCGCACCGCCGCCAGCGCCGTCTCGCTGACGTCGAACAGGCGCAGCATCATCGCGTACCCGCAGACCATGGACAGCAACAGCACGCCCAGCCCGGCGGCGCCGATCACCGCGACCACCCCGGCGTCCGGGCCGCCCGGACCGCGCAGCCCGTCGTCGATGCCGCGCTGCACCGCGACCGGCACCGCGGCCCGCCCCGCGGTCATGCCCACCGCCAGCAGCAGCGTCACGGTCAGGCCCTGCCGCAGTTCCGGTGACAGGCGCATCGCCCGTCGCAGCGTGTCCCACATCGTGCCGCCGCCTTTCACACGCCCACCCGCCGGTCGTACGCCGCCAGCAGCTCCCGGTAGCCCGCCACGTCGCGCATCAGCTCGTGGTGCGCCCCGGCCGCCACCACGCGGCCCCCGGCCAGGTAGACGACCTCGTCGGCGAGGGCGATGGTCGGCCGCCGGGTCGCGACGACGAGCATGGCCGGGCCGCCGGGGGCTGCGCGCAGGCCCGCGACGACGGCCGCCTCGACGACCGGATCGACGGCGCTGGTCGCGTCGTCGAGCACGAGCAGCCGCGGGCCGCCGGCCAGGGCGCGGGCCAGCGCGATCCGCTGGCGCTGCCCGCCGGACAGGGCCGCGCCGCGCTCGCCGAGCTCGGTGTCCAGGCCCTGCGGCAGCAGCCGGACGAAATCGTCGGCCCGCGCCACGGCCAGTGCCCGCCAGACCGCGTCGTCGTCGACGCCGGCCCGCCCCAGCGCGACGTTGCCGCGCACCGTGTCGGCGAAGACGAACGGCACCTGCGGCACGTACGCCACCGCCGCCGCGTACGCCCGCGCCGTCAGCTCCCGCACGTCGACCCCGTCGACCAGGACCACTCCCGACTCGGGCGCTAGCAGCCGTGCCGCGACCGCCGCGACCGTCGACTTGCCGGAGCCCGTCGGCCCGACCAGTGCGACCACCCGGCCCGGGGCCACCCGGAACGACACGTCACACAGTTTCCGCACGCTCACCTGCCGCAATCGCAGCTCGGCCCGTCCGCCGCCGAGCGAGGCCGTGCCGTGCGGCAGGCCATCGGCGGCGGCCAGGACCCGGTCCACCCGCTCCGCTCCGGCCACCGCCCGGGGCATCGCGCCCAGCAGCCAGCCGATGGCCCGGATCGGCATGTCCATCAGCGCGAACAGGAACGCCGCGGCGGTCAGGTCACTCAGGCCGAGCGCGCCCTGCTCGCACCGCCACGCCCCGACGACCAGCACGGCCAGCGTGCCCACCTGGGGCAGCGCGTCGATCACCGGATCGTGCCAGGCAC
Source organism: Catellatospora paridis (assembly GCF_009720365.1). Classification (GTDB taxonomy): domain Bacteria; phylum Actinomycetota; class Actinomycetes; order Mycobacteriales; family Micromonosporaceae; genus Catellatospora; species Catellatospora paridis. The sequence goes on from NZ_ML769312.1 coordinate 381,704, forward strand.
GGGTCCGGCCGATCGACACCAGCGCCTGCCGCAGCTCGCCGACCTGGTCGGCGAACCGTCGCGTCTGGTGATCCGCGCGGCCCATCACCTTGACCGTCAGCGCGCCGTCGAAGCTCTCGTGCGCCAGCGCGGTCACCCGCGCCCGCAGCGACTGGGCGAGCCGGTAACGCGGCGCGACCCGGCGCGAGTAGACGGCGAACACCGTGAGCAGGCCCGGAAAGACCACCAGACCGATCAGGCCGAGCGTCCAGTCCACCGCGAACAGCGCGACGAGCGCCCCGACCAGCAGGAACACCGTCGCCATGGCGTACGCGAGGCTGCCCGCGGGCGATGCCGACGCGTCGACGTCCGACGACGCGTTCGACAGCAGCGCCCCGGTCGGGTTGTCGCGGTGCCACGCGGGCGGCAGGTGCAGGTACTTGCGCACGATGGCCTTGCGCTGCCGCGCCTGCAGGCTCTGCTGCAGGTAGACCGCACCCAGGCGGCGGCTGAAGATGCCGACCACCTTCAGCGCGCTCAGCCCCAGCAGCGCGGCGGCCGCCGCGGCCAGCAGCCCCGCGTCGACCCGCCCGCGGTCGAGCATCGGCGCGACCACGTCGGCGACCACCGCGCCGATCGCGAACGCACTGCCGATCGACAGGACCACCACCAGGGCCGCGCCGCCGAGCGAGACCAGGAACAGCCGCGGCTCGGACCGGATCATGCGCCCGCAGAGCCCGGCGCCCTGGGCGATCAGCTCACGTGTCCTCACCGGCCCACCTCCGCGAGCACGCCGCCCGCGTGCGGGCATCGCGGTTCCACAGCGCGTGCCCGGCCCGGAGCACGTCGCAGGTGCGCCTTCGCCCCACCGTGCCCGGCTGCCGTCACCGCAGCGCCTCCACCCAAAGCTCGGCGACGGTTCGCGTGAGCGCGGCCTCGTCGAAGCCAGGCCCGGCGGTGCGGGCGGCGGTGGCCGACCGGGACAAGGTCGTGCCCTGCTGGGAATCCCTGGCCAGGACCTCGTCGAGCCCGGACGGCGCGGGCAGGTCACAGTGGGCGAACAGCGCATCGAGCACGGCCCGCGGGTCGGCGAGCAGGTCCTCGTAGGTCGCCGTGAACAGGTGAGCGCCGCGGTGCCGCAGCGCCAGCGCCCGTTCCAGCTGCACCACCCACTGGCAGGCCATGACCTCCTCGGGCGACAGCAGCCGCCCGACCCGCTGCCGCCATCGGGCGACCAGCGGGATCAGTCGGCCGAGCCGGTCCTGCACGGCCGCGGGGTCGGTGTTCAGGGCCGGGTCGTACCCGGCGAACGCCCGCGCGGTCGACCGTGCCCACGACAGCGGCTCCCGGTACAGGAAGACGGAGGCGAACTGCGGGAACTCCTCGTGCAGCAGCCAGGCGAGCTCGATGACGAAACTACGCGGCTTGATCACGACGGGGCGTCCCCGCGACAGCACCCGTACGCAGCTTCGGGTCAGCTCGCGCAGCTCTGGCCCGCTCAGCCGTGGCGCGAGCATGACCAGCTGGGTGAGCACGTCCGGTTCGGACAGCCCGGCCAGGCCGCCGCGTTCGGCCAGCGCGGCGGCGACCAGCGTCGAGCCGCACCGCCCGGTGGAGTAGAGGAACACGCCGCTCGGCTGCTCGGGCGTGGGCAGCGCGTGCAGCTCGTCGTAGGACAGGGCGACGACCTCGGTCGCGTGCGCGTACTGCGCCTGGAAGTAGAAGGGCGCGCCGCCCGGGTCGACGTCCGTCCTGGTGAACAGGGCGCGGCGGGTGTCGTGGTCGAGGCAGTAGAGGCTGTGCCCCGGTTCGGTCAGGACGACCCGCGGGTCGACGGAGGCCGTCGGCTCGCAGCGGAAGTCGGCGGGGCCCGCCACCGCGAGGGGGTAGGGCTTGGTCTTCTCCATGAGGGCGAGCAGCTGGGCCATCACACCGTCCAGGGAAGAAGACGGGGGCGGCATGCCGGCCGCCCCCGTCTGCACCTCTCGGTCTCGGTACGAGACCGAACCACGCGACCCCACGCTAAGGGCAAGCGCTTTCCGCAAACAAGCATGTGCATGTGCAGATTTGTTGCATGACATCAAAGCGGGTGGATAGCGCCAATTCCGGCGTCACCGGCTCACAGCAGCCAGAGCGGCACGGCGGCGGCGAGAGCCTGGGCGCCGGTGTCGTTGGGGTGGATGTGGTCGCCGCTGTCGTAGGCGGGCAGCACCTTGCTCGGGGCGGCCGGGTCGCGCAGGATCTGGTCGAAGTCGAGCAGCGCGTCGAACTCGTTGTTCCCGCGCAGCCAGGTGTTGACCGCCTGGCGGACGGCCTCCTTCTCGGGCGTCCAGGACGAGTAGCCCTCGAACGGGCCGAGTGTCGCCACGACGACCCGTACGCCGCGGTCCTTGGCCTGGACCGCGAGCTGCCGCAGCCCGCCGATGATCCGGTCGGCCGGGTATCCCGACAGGTGCACGTCGTTGATGCCCAGCTCGACGATCACCGTGCGTACGCCGGGCTGGCTGAACACGTCGTCGTCGAGGCGGGCCAGGGCGCTGTCGCCCAGGGCGGGGGAGTTGATGGCCAGGCCGTCGCGGGTGACCTGGTTTCCGGCGAGGCTCACGTTGAGCACGCCGGGGTCGCCCAGTGCGGGCCAGGTGCTGGTCACGCGGCCGGCGAGGTAGTCGGGCCAGCGGGTGTTCGCGCCGAGCGTGGCGCCCGACCCGTCGCTGATCGAGTCACCGAGCACGACCACGGCACCCAGACCCGTCGGCGTGAAGGCCTCGATGCCGGCCAGGTAGTAGAAGTGGTTGTACGCGGCGGTCTGCCCGCTGCCGTCGATCTCGCCGGCCTTGTCGCCCGCATAGATGTACGAGGTCTGCCGGGCCGTCCAGTGCCAGGACGTCGCGCCGGTCGCGACCGGCAGGTACAGCGTCACCGCCAGCTCCTGCAGCGCGGAGACGGGCAGGTCGACCGGGTCGCTGATCACCTCGGCACCCTTGTAGACCACGGCCGACGCGCTGCCGCCGAAGGTGACCGGCCGGATGCTGCCGGGCTGCAGGGTGGGCGAGCCGGGCGCGGCGGGCAGGCCGACGCTGGCCCGGCCGATGCTCAGCGGCCCGGTGCCGTACGCGTTGGTGAACCGCAGCCGCACCTTCTGCCCGCCGAGCGAGACCCGCACCAGCTGGCGGATCGACTGATCGGCGAAGCCGTTGAGCGAGCTGCCCGTGTTGGCCAGGCTCGGCGCGGTCAGCGCGGTGCCCCAGGTGCCCACCCAGCGTGGCGGCAACCCGCCCGAGGCCGGGCCTGCCGCGGCGACCATGGTCGTCGCGGCCAGGCAGAGCCCGGCGAGCGTGGCCGCGGCGCGGCTACGTTTGATCATCATTGGTGGAACCTCCGTCGATTCCCGAGGGGGATGGGGCGGACGCTCCGCCACCGGCACCACGATGTCAATAAATACGTAATATGTAGATACGCGAATCTACTGTCGTGGTTGCCGGTTCGGTTGATTTATCCGGCCGTCCGGCGGCCGGGCGGGGTCGCGCGGTGAGGCGGGCAGCCCAGGGGCACCGGGCGGCCCGCCGGCCTACCTGCGCAGCGCGGTCAGAAGCGTGCTCCGACGTCAGCGCCGTTGGTCGGACGCAGGAACGTGGAGGAGGGGATCGAGCCGTCGGCGGCCCGCGCTCCGGTGATCGTGGACGGGTCGGTGCTCTGCAGCGACCAGGTCCCGCCGAGGTCCCACGAGTTGCCCGAGCCGCTGGAGTTCGCGCCGAGCGAGACCGCGGTCCCGTTGGCCACCGCGAGGTTCCTGGTCAGCGTGCTGTCGGAGCGGTTGGCGTTGAACCCGGTGCCGGGGTTGTCCCAGGCCGTGCAGCGGTCGATCAGATGCTGGCCGGGGTTGTTGTTGTCGATGACGCCACCGACCGCGTTGTCCCAGGTCATGCAGTTGCGTACGGTGTGGCTCGCGGACACGGCGTTGCCGCCGAGCTTGAACCCGTTGCCGTCGCCGGTGTAGTTCGGCAGGTTCCACCGGTTGAACCCGTTGCCCCAGGACAGGCTGTTCTCCAGCAGGATCGGCGAGGAGAACATCCAGAAGTCCAGCCCGTCGTCGGAGTTGTTCCACAGGCGCGCGCCGCGTACGACGTTGCCGCTGCCGGAACCCTCCTTGATGGCCAGGCCGTCGGCGCTCTCGCCGTTCTTGCGCGGGTCGCGGTTGCCGTAGCTGTCCAGGTTGAGGATCAGGTTGTTGCTGGAGGCACCCTGCAGGTGCAGGCCGCTCTCGTAGTTGTCGCGGGTGATCAGCCGTTCGAACACGCTGTTGTTGGTGTCCAGCCCGAAGACGGCGTACGGGCCGTGGATGATCTCCAGGCCGACGATGCGCCACCAGTCGCCCTCGATGTGGATCGCGCCGCGCTCGGCGCGGGGGATCGTGGAGTCCACCGCGCCCGGCGTGTAGGACATGTTCTCCCCGTCCAGCACGACCTTCTCGCTGCCGTAGTTGCGCAGCGTGATCGGCTGGCTCGACGTGCCGTTCTTGAGCAACTGCACGTTGGTGCTCGGCGCGTACGTCCCGCCGCGGACGTGGATCGTGTAACCCGCCTGGGCCAGGTCGACCGCCCGCTGGATGGTCTTGAGCGGAGCGCTGAGCGTGCCCGCGTTCGCGTCGTTGCCGGTGGTCGCGACGTACAGCGCGGTCGCGGGCGGGGTGGTGGTGCCCGTCTCGAATTCGAGATAGTCGACGTTCGCCAGGCCCGTCGACGTGGTGGGGGTGAGCCGGACGGTGTTGCTGCCGGCGTTGACGTTCACCGTCAGTGTCTTGGTCGTCCAGGCGTCCCAGGTGCCGGTGCCCTCGAACGACACGGTCTGCACCGTGGCCCCGTTCACGGCCAGGGCGGCGGGCCGGGCCGTCGTGGTGCCGTTGGCGAACCGTACGCCCAGGGTGGCGGTGCCCACGGCCGACGCGGTGACGGTGAACTGCACGTAGCCGCTGGTGTTGTTGTTGCCGTTGCAGAAGCCGCTGCCGGAGAACCCGGCCCAGTTGCTGTCGACGGTGCCGACGCAGACGGCGGGCGAGGTCTCGGCCTCATGGCGGGTCGGCGCGGCCGCCGCCATGGGTGCGGGCAGCGCCAGCACCGCGCCGAGGGTCAGCGCGGCGGCTGCGGCCAATGATGTGACTCTCATGGGTCTCCCAAGCTGGAGCGGCGTGGTGCGAGCGCACGGCAGTGCGGATCACGCGCCGCGGGGCGGGGTGACGCGCGAGGGTCCTCGCCCGGAGGGGACCCGGAACGTCGATGCGACCCCAGTCTCTGGAAAGCGCTTGCCAAAAGGCAAGGGTTGACGGTTGCAGATTTGTTGCAGGCCGATCGGGCTCCGATCGGGACGGCGCCCAGATCCGGATTCGACCGCCTGCGCAGGGGGAGTGTGAGAAATTTGGACAATGGGGGCTAAGACGTTCCTGGGCTTCGTGCCGTGGATCATCTTCTGGGTGGTGAGCGGGCCGAGCACGTGGGAGTTCGCGGCCGGCGGCGCGCTGGTGGCCGCGCTGATCCTGCTCATCCCGTCGCACGAGCGCGGTCGGATCAAGCTGCTGGAGATCGTGTCGGTGCTGTTCTTCGGCGCGCTGACCATCGCCGGGCTGGTGCTCGACCACAGCAGACTGATGTGGCTGGAGGAGTACGCGCAGGCGATCTCCAGCGCCGTGCTCGCCGTGGTCGTGCTCGGCTCGCTGGCGTTCGTGCCGTTCACCGAGCAGTACGCCCGCGAGCAGGTGCCGCAGCAGTTCTGGTCCACGCCGCAGTTCAAGCACGTCAACCGGATGCTGACCCTGGTCTGGGGCCTGACGTTCGCCGTCTGCGCGGTGCTGGGCATGCTCGCGCAGCCCGATCACGGCGGCTCCGCCTGGCTGAACTGGATCATTCCGATCGCGCTGCTGGTCGGCGCGTTCAAGTTCACCGCCTGGTATCCCGAGCATGTGAAGGCCGATACCCGTGCCGCGGGGACGGCTGCCGCCTGAGGGCGGTCACGCCCCGGCGGGCAGGGTGGTGTCGTCGCGGGCGTCCATGTACATGTCGGACGCGATCTTCCAGCCGTCCGGCTCGCGGACGAACGCCTTCAGCGAGAAGTTGCGCCGCACCGGCATCGCCGACCCGTCGGCGCGCTGCTGCCCCTCGCGTTCGAGATAGGTCTTCACCACCGCCACGTCCGCGCTCAGGAAGCGGATGTCGGCCCGTGGCGGTCCGAGCGGCCGGCCCGCGGCGAAGTGCCGGTCGGCGAACAGCTCGGTCAGGTATGCCGCGATCTGCGCGCCGCCCGTGCGGGTCGTGCCGAACGCGTTCGTCCAGTCGGCGTCCGCGGTGTAGAGGTCGGCGACCCCGTCGGCGGACAGGCTGCCGAACGCGTGCCCCAGTCGCGCCATCACCGCGCCGATCGCGTCCTCGTCCTGCGGACTGCCCGTGAAACCGGCCATGACCGCAGCCTACGGCCGGGCGCTGCGGCGGAACCGCGAAAACGCGCCACCTGACCGCGGCATCAAATTATGATCAACATGGGTATGCGGAAGGAGTGCCATGACCGCGACACAGCACCCGCCCCTGCGGCGGCGCGAGCAGGGCGGCTGGGCGATCATCGAGAACGAGCCCGCCGCGGTCCGGCACCGGGTGCTCATGCTGCCCGGCCTGTTCTGCACCGCCGAGTTCTACACCGCCATGCTGGCCGACCCGGCGCTGGCCGAAGCTGATGTGCTCGCCATGGCCGCCGACCCGCCCGGATTCGCGGGCCGCCCCGTGCCGTCCGGGTTCGACTACACGATCGAGCGGTACGCCGACCTGGTCGAGCAGTTCGCCGCCCGGGAGGCCGTCGACGTGATCGTGGGTCACTCGTACTTCGCCAACGTCGGCATCGAGATCGCCGCGCGTGGCGACTACCCGGGCCGCCTGCTGCTGCTGTCACCGTCGTTCTCCCGCGACGACGAGGAGCACGACCTCATCGCCCTCGACGAGGCCGGACACGTGCCGGTGGTAGGCACGTTGGTCTGGCTCGGCATCAACCCGACCCTGAAGAAGGGCATGCGCGACCGGCTGCCCTCGGACCGCTTCACCGAGCTGTTCGCGCAGATGAAACGCAACCCGCATGCCGCCAACCGGCGCCTGGTTGCCGGGTTCTTCGACAACCTGCGGCGGCACGGCGACCTCGCCTCGCGGCTGGCCGGCACGGGCAACACGGTGTGGGTCGCCCGCGGCGACCGAGACGAGGTCGGGTTCACCGCGCAGGAACAGGCCGCCATCACGGGGGCCCCGCACGTGACGCTCAAGACCATCCCCGGCGCGGCCCACTTCTCCATCACCGACACCCCGCACGAGGTCGTCGAACTCGTCCTCGCGCTGCTGGCAGACCCGGCCGGCCCGGCCCAGGCCTGATCGGCCGAGCCGCCGCCGCCCCTCCCGGCGAGTCCAGGTGTTGTGGACGGTCGGCACTGCCGCAGTGACCAATGGCATGCCTAGCGTGCGCGGCATGTCAATGCAATGGTTGTCGCGCTTCGGCGCGGTCTGCGGCATCGTGCTCGGCCTGTCCCTGGGGGTGCCCGGCGTGGTGGAGGCGTTCACCGGGGAGACCGCGGTGACCAGCTTCGTCATCGGCCTGGGCGCGGCCTTCGGCGCTCCCGCGCTGTACGCGTACCAGCTGCGCCAGGCGGACGCGGCGGGCCGGTTCGGCGCGTTCGCGTTCGCCGTCAACGTCATCGGGCTCGGGTTGTTCGCCGGGGTCGGGTTCGCGCTGAACCTGGTCCTGTTCTTCCTCGACCAGGCCACCGTCTCCGCCGTGCTCGACGGGCCGACCCGGTGGGCGATCCTCGCGAGCGCGGCCGTCTTCGTGATCGGCACGGTCCTGTTCGGATCCTCCATGATCCGAGCCCGGGTGCTGCCCCGCGTTGCGGCGGTGGGTTACACCGTCTCGCTGGTCCTGCTCGCCGTGCTCGCGTCGTTGCCGGACTCGTTGCTCGGCAGCGCCGTGCACGTCGCGGCCGCCGCGTCGCTGGTGTGGCTGTCCGCCGCCGTCTGGCCCGTACCCTCGACCCGTGAATCCTGACCGTTCCGTCCGGTGGGTGTCGCCGGTGCTGTACGCCGCGGTCCTGGCCGCCGGTCTGCACGCCTGGCTGGTCGGCATCGGCGACACCCGCCTGCCCTTCTTCCTCGGCGGGATGGCCGCGCTGTTCGCGCTGGAGTTCGTGCGGCACGACCTGGTCGCCCTGCTCGGCCGCATCGCGCTGATCGTCGCCGTCGTGTGGGCCGACGGCTCGGGGCTGTCCCGCGTGCTGTTCACCCTGCTGCCGTTCACCGCGTACTTCGCCTTCGGCCGGACGGCGGGCATCGCGCTCGGCGCCGGCTGCCTGGCCGGGGTGGCCACGACCCTGCAGCTGCGCAGCCCCGGCTGGACGTCCGACAGCGAGCAGGTGTCGGACCTGCTCATGCTCGCCCTGGCCATCGCCCTGGCCGTCGCGATGGCGGCGGTCGCCGTGGAGGAGCGCCAGGGACGTGAGCGCATCGCCGCGCTGTCCGCCGCGGCCGAACGGCAGCGGCTCGCCCGCGACCTCCACGACGACCTGGGCCATCACCTGACGGCCGTCATCGTGCTGCTGGAGAAGGTGGAGGCGTTCGGTGAGCGCGACCCGCAGGCCGCGCAGCGCGCCCTGGCCGACGCGACCCGGTCGGCCCGGAGGGCGCTGGCCGACGTGCGTACCGCGGTGCGCACATGGGACTTCCACCTCGGCACGGCGCTGCGTGAGCTGTGCACCGACACGGTCGTGCTCAGGTTCGCGGGCGACGAGAGCCGCTACCCCGAGCCGGTGCTGCGCACCCTGTTCCACGCCGCGCAGGAGGCCATCACCAACGCCCGCCGGCACGCCGGGGACGGCGTCGTCGAGGTGCACGCCGAGCTGGGTCCGGACCGGGCGCTGCTGATCGTCACCGACACCGGCCCCGGGTTCGCCCCGGACCGGGAGGGGTACGGGCTGCGCGGCATGCGGCAGCGGGTCCGCGGGGTCGGCGGCGACATCGAGGTGGGTAGCGCGGGTTCGTCGGGCACCCGGATCGCAGTGACGGTGCCGCGGTGACGACACGGGTGGTGGTCGTCGACGACCAGCAGCTCATCCGGGAGGGCATCGCGTCCCTGCTCGGCATCCAGGACGGGGTCGAGGTCGTGGGCACGGCGGCCGACGGCCGCGAGGCGGTCGAGGTCGCCCTGCGCACCGGCCCCGACGTGGTGCTGATGGACGTGCGCATGCCGGGTATGGACGGCGTGGCGGCGGTGGCCGCGCTGTCGGTGAAGCTGCCGGCGTGCCGCGTGGTCATGCTGACCACCTTCGACGATCAGGACTACGTGGTCCGGGCGCTGCAGGCGGGCGCGGCCGGGTACCTGCTCAAAGACCTGCCGTCACGGGACCTGGCCGCCGCGGTGAAGCTCGCCCACGCGGGCGTGCTCCCGCTCGACCCGGTCGTGGCGGCGCGGCTGACCGCCGCCGTGCCGCAGCGATCACCGGCCGTCGCCCTGAGCATCCGGGAGTCCGACATCCTGCGGCTGGTCGCCCGAGGTATGACCAATCGCGAGATCGGCCGGGAGCTGCACCTGAGCGAGGGCACCGTCAAGAACCACATGTCGCGCATCCTCGACCGGCTCGGCCTGCGCGACCGTACTCAGGCCGCCGTCTACGCCCGCGACCACGGACTGCCGTCCTGACGCCTGCCGCTGGAGCAGTTCCACTCCCGCCCGCACGGGCGAAGCGCCCGCACCGAAATTCCGCGGCCCCGGTCCGGGGGACGCGGTAGCTTGGCGCGGTGGTCGACGATCTGGACGAAGTCCGAGCCCTGCTGCCCGGAGTGACCGTCTCCCCGGTGGACGCCCTCGGCGGCAGCGACCGCTCGGCGGTGCGCCGTGCACGGATCACCCGCCCCGGCGAAGCGCCGACGACGGTGATCGTGAAGACGTTCGGCCATCCGGAGAGCTGGGCGCGCGAATCCGCCGCCCTCGCCGTGCTGCCCGCGGGCACGCCCGCGCCGCGGCTGCTGGCCGCCGGGGTATCGCCGCCCGTCGTGGTCATGTCCGACCTCGGCACCGGTACGAACGTGGCCGACGCCCTGCTCGGTGCGGACCCGTCCGCCGCCGAAGCCGCCGTGTACGCGTGGACCGACGCCATCGCGGCCGTGCACCAGGCGACGCTGGGGATGCGTGACACGTTCCGCGCCGAGCTGGATGCGCGGGCGCAGCCGGGTTCGGCGCCGCTGACCTCCGTCGCGGCGACCCTCGACCAGAACATCGCCGACCTGCGGCAGGCGTGCGGACCGCTCGGCGTCGCGGTGCCGGAGTCGCTGGCCGACGCGTTCCGGGCCCACGCGGCCCGCCTCGACGACGACGCCGCCTCGGCCCTGTCGCCGAGTGACGCGTGCCCGGACAACAACGTGTTCACCGCCGACGGCCTCGCCCTCATCGACTTCGAGCACGCCGAGTGGCGGCACGTCGCCTGGGATGTCGCGTACCTGCGGGTGCCGTGGCCGTCGTGCTGGTGCTCCTGGCGGCTGCCGGACGAGGTCGCCGACCGCGCGGTGGCCCGCTACCGGCAGGCCGCCGCCACCGGCCTGCCGTACGTGGCCACGCCGGAATTCGATCTCGACCTGGGCGCGGCCACGGATCTGTGGGCGGTGCTGTACTCGTCGTGGTTCCTGCCGCTGACGCTGTCCGGCGACCCGCTCGCGGCGGGCAGGCGGGACTCCCCACGCCGCCGTGCGCTGCTGCTGCACCGCCTCGAGCTCGCGGACCGGACGTCGGCGGCGCCGGAGATCGCGGCGTTCGCCGGTGAGCTGCGCGCGGCCCTGGTCGCCCGATGGGGCGAGGTGCCGCTGGCGCCGGCCCGCGCCTTCCGAACCTGACGTGGCCTGGGAAGATCGTGCGGTGATCCAGATTCGGCAGTTCGGGTGGAGCGACTACGACGCCGTCGTGGCGGTGTGGGCGGCGGCGGGCCGGGAGGTCGTGCCGCGCGCCGAGCTGGCGGCGAAGCTGACCCGCGACCCTGAGCTGTTCCTCGTCGCGGAGACGGACGCGGACGTGGCCGGGGTGGTGATGGGCACGTACGACGGGCGGCGGGGTTGGATCCTTCGGCTGGCCGTGCGGCCGGAGCACCGCCGCCGGGGCATAGCCGGTCAGCTGGTGAGCGAGCTGGAGCGGCGCTTCCGGCTGCTCGGCTGCCCGCGGGTGAACCTGCTGGTCATGCCCGACAACGAGGCTGGACTGCGATTCTGGCAGGGACTGGGCTACCTGCCCATGCCCGACGTCCTCTGCACCAAGCCGTTGTAGCCCGCCGCCGGGATCGCGGGCCGCCGATTGCCGTCGTCCGGCCGGCTACTCGAGGTTCTCCCGGGACATCGGCGGGCCGATCCGGAAGTCCCGGAACGTGGCCTCCAGACCGGCGCGCTCCGGCGAGCAGCACATGACCCCGACGTCGACGGTGGGCGGCAGGTCGAGGTGTCCCAGCCGCAGCAGCTGCCACGGGCCGTCCGCGCTGCGGCAGTGGACGGTCACGGCTGCACCGAACCGGGTGACCCGCATCGCGACCTCGCCCCGGTGTCCCTGCATCGACACCATCGACACGTCGGAGAACTCGCGCGTGTAGACCGTGCTGACGTGCAGCGTCCCCGAAGTGACCTCCAGCCCGGTCTTCAGCCAGTTGCGCTCGTCGGCCCGGACCATCATGCCGGCCTGGTCGAACAGTGTCGTATGCGTGGCGGACACGACGACCTCGGCGGTGAAGTCCCCGGTCACGGGCCGGTGGTAGAAGTGCCCGTTGTCGGTGGTCCACCCGTAGAACGTCTCACGCCAGAAGTCCGTGCGCAGATCCGTGACAGCGCGCAGGACACCGTCCTCCTGCGACCACTCACCCGGCTCGTTGAGCCAGGACATCCCCGTCAGCACGGTGCTGAGCGTATCCGCAGGGCGCGATCCGCAATCACCCCTGGACCGTCGCTCATGCCGAGACCGGCAGCGTGCCGCTCACGGGCGGCGAGGGCGTGCACGACCGGCGCGGTCGCCGGATACAGGGCGAGGTACAGCGCGTACAGCTCGTCGTAGTCGGCGTGGGCCGACGGCGACGGGGTCCGCGATTCGACGATCGGGTTCCACAGGTCGATGTCGGGGCTGCCGACCGCGCCCGCGGCCAGGAACGCCGCGCCGAACGCGGCCCCGATGGTCTGGGCGGGGATCGCCTGCGCCAGCCCGGTCACATCGGACACGAGCTGCGTCCACAGGCTGCCCTGCGCGCCGCCGCCGACCGCGACGATACGCGCGACGCGCCCGCCCGCCTGCTCGATCGCGGCCACGTTGTGCCGCACCCCGAACGCCGTCGCCTCCAGCGCCGCCCGGTAGAGGTCGCCGCGGGTGTGCGAGACGGTCAGCCCGGCGAGCACGCCGCGCGCGTCGGGGTCGGCGACCGGGGTCCGCTCTCCGGCGAAGTACGGCAGCATGAGCAGCCCGTGCGCGCCCGGCCCGGCCTGCTCGGCCAGCGCCAGCAACTCCGGATAGCCGGGCGAGCCGAACAGCTCGCGCAGCCAGCCGGTGATCGCGCCGGAGGTGGCCATACCCCCGGCGAGGTTGCGGGTGCCGGGCAGTGCGCCGACGGTGCCCCACAGCGTCGGCGAGGTCAGCGGCCGGTCCACGGTGTTGATGAGGAACATCGTGGTGCCGTACATGAGCATCAGGTCGCCGACCCGGTGCGCGCCGACGCTGATCGCCTCCGACCAGGCGTCGATCGTGCCCGCGATCACCGGGGTGCCCGGCGTGAGACCGGTTTCGGCGGCGGCCGCGGCCGTCACCCCGCCGACGGTGTCGCCGGGCCAGACCAGTGGCGGCAGCTGCAGCCCCGCGGCGACCTCGCCCACCCACGGGCCGTACCAGTCCTGCGTGCCCGCGTCGTACATCGGGGTGCACTGGCTGGCCGAGTGGTGGTCCAGGTAGTAGGCGCCGGTGAGGTGCCAGCCGAGCCATGTGCTGGGCTGGAAGAAGCGCCAGTCGCCTACGACGGCCTGCGGCTCGTGCTCGGCCAGCCAGGCCAGTTTCGGCCCGGCCGCCTGGGTGCTCAGCGACGAGCCGCAGCGCTCGCGGATCGCGTCGGCCCCGCCGAGCAGCCCGGTCAGCCGCTCGATCTGCGCGGTGGCGCGCGTGTCGATGCCGTACAGCATCGCGGGTCGGCGCGGCTCGCCCGCGAGGTCGGTGACCAGCACGCACGGGCCCATCCCGCTCACTCCGACCGCCTGGACCGGCCCGGCCTCGGGCGCGGTCAGCAGCTCGCGGACGATCCCCGCGGCCTCGTCCCACCACACGCGGGCGTCCATCTCGACGTGACCGGGTGCAGGCCGCTGCACGTCGTGCTCGCGGGTTGCGGTGGCGACGATCGTGCCGTCGAGCGTGACGAGCACGCCCTTGCTGCTCGACGTTCCGATGTCGACGCCGAGGACACAGGCTTGCCGCAACATGCCCGTACCCTGGCAGAAATCGATTTCACCGTCAAGCACCGACGACACCGCGGGTGTCGCGCACGGTCTCAGCCGACGCGGGTCAGCTGGTTGCGCAGCACGATGGTGCGGGCCGGCTGGTCGTCGCCGCCGATCCGCTCCAGCAGCAGTTTCGCGGCGGTGATGCCCAGGTGCCGGGCCGGCATGTGCACCACGGTGATCGGGATCGGCGCCAGCGGCAGGAAGGGCAGGTCGCCGAAGACGGCCACGCCGGTGGCCGGGGGCAGTCTGCCCTGCTCGGACAGCACCCGCAGGGCGCCGGCGCTCATCAGGCTGTTGGCGACGAACACCGCGTCCGGCGGCTCCGGCAGGGCCAGCAACTCGCTCATCGCCGCGGCGCCGCCGTCGCCGCGGAAGTCGGCGAAGCGCAGGTAGTGGTCGTCGGCCTCGGCAGGGCGGCCGCCGGTGACCGCGTCGCGCCAGCCGTCGGCGCGCTGGGTGGCGGTCTCGACGTCGCTCGGGCCGGTGATGCACGCGATGCGCTGGAAACCCTGCTCCACCAGGGTCTGGGTGGCCGCGCGGCCACCGGCCCGGTTGTCGACGGTGACCGCGTCGACGTCCACGCCGTGCGGGCTGCGGTCGACCGCCACCACCGGGCACCTGCGGGCGAGCAGGCCGCTCAGGTCGCTGTCGCCGCCCGCGGCCGCGATGATCACGCCGGCCATGGTGGCGCTCAGCGCGATGTCGAGGTAGCGCAGTTCCTTCTCGTGGTCCTCGTCGGTGTTGCACAGCACCACCGAGTAGCCGGCAGCGTGTGCCACGTCCTCGACGCCGCGCGCCAGCGCGGTGAAGAACGGGTTCTCGATGTCCGGGATGACCAGGGCGATCACCTCGGAGCTCTGCAACCGCAGGGTGCGCGCGGTACGGCTCGGCGTGAACGCCAGCGCCTTGGCCGCCTTGCGCACCGCCTCGGCCTTCTCGGGGGACACGTTGGCGCCGTTGAACACGCGCGACACGGTGGCAGGGGAGACCCCGGCCGCGGCGGCGACCTCGTAGATCGTTGGCATCGCTTCCTCGTCGATCGGCCGGCTGCCCGCCGGTGGAGCTGGGGTCCGGGCTCGGGGCATCGGCGACCCGTCGACACGGCGGCGCCCTCACCGTACCCTAATGAAATCGATTGCACGCGGTGTCCTCTGCCCGCAGTCGAGCCTGCCCCGAATCTTCGAGGAGAGTGTGCGGTCACCGTGGACCCCAGTACGATCGCACGGCTGCGGGCCGTGCAGACCCGCTCGATCAGTCCGGAGGACTTCGACGGGTCGGCAGGTGGTTCCTCATCGCCGAAACCAACTTCCGCGCTGTGGGAGCCTGGACCCGCGTCACGGTGAACTTCAACAGCGGCTCCCGTACCGCCGATCGACTGCCTACGGATCTCCGCCGCGGGCTGCGATATGGGTTCGACAGCGCCCCGGCAAGACTGGTTCGCTTGCCGGGTGGATCAGGCCGTGTTCTTCACCCACCCCAACCGTGCCCACGGCCCGGGGGCAGCCCTACGACGCTTGGGAATCCAGGTAAATGGTGAGGACCTGCGCCTCATCGCGGCCGAGGCGACCCGTGATCTCTGGCGGACCGAACTCTCTGGCCGGTATGACGGCGAGAAGTTGTGGCGGTTCGTGCTCGATCAGTACACGGACCTGTGGGCCTTTGAGCTGAGCGTGCCGTCGAGGCTGCTGCTCGGTGAGCCGGACGAAGACCACCGGCGGACACACGGCCTGTGGGATGGCCGCACACCCCTGTTGGGCTGCGGCTCGTGCGGCCACTGGGAATGCTGGCCGCTGCTTGCCGTGATTAGCGCCGACGACTGCATCGTGACCTGGTCGGAGTTCGCTCAGCCGCGCCGCGAGCAGTGGGGCGAGCTGCTGATCGGGCCGTACACCTTCGATCGCGCCGCATATGAGGCGGCGCTGGCCGACCCTGAGGTGCTCGACGCCGATCCCGGGTGGGCCTGGCTGCCCAGCGACGATGATCCCAACGCGTGACCCGCGCCGCCCCGACTGTCGTGGATCTCGGGTGAGGTCGCGTAGCCAGATCTTCATCGTGGCGACGTCGACCCGCGGCCTGGTACATGAACTCTTTCGCTCGTCGGTGTAGCAGTCGATGCGCAGCGCGTCGCAGATCGTCGCCCAGGTCCCATCCAGGGCCCAGCGGCGTTTGCGCTGGTACACCGTCTTCCACGGGCCGAACCGTGCCGGCAGGTCCCGCCAGGTGATCCCGGTCCGCTCCCGGCACAAGATCCACGAGATCGTCGTCCGATGATCACGCCACCGGCCACCATGCTGCGTATCCACGGGCAGCAGCGGCTTCAGCATCTCCCACTCAGCATCGGTGAGCTCGAAGCGTCCGGACACGACACACGTGATACTCGCGTGCGTCCAGATCCAAGAGACACGCCCTAAGCCGCGCCGAGCGTGAACACCACGTGACGGACGAGCAGGCCGGTGCCGTCGTCGACGTAGGGCTCGCCTGCGACGCGCGCACCACAGGCGGTGTAGAAGGCGACGGCGGTCTCGCGGGCGTCCGCCCACACCACCCGCTCGCGGTCGGCCCGGGCGCGGTCTGCGACCGCGGCCAGCAGCCGCCGCCCATACCCGCGCCCCTGGTAGGCGGTGTCGACCGCCATCGCCCAGAAATAGCGCGCCGGGACATTCGGCTCATCAGGACACGGCCAGGTCGCGTGGGACACCGCGGCGACAACAGTGCCACCGTCGAGCAGCGCCATATGACCTGCGCTGCCGTCGTCGATCCGAGTCTCAGGAGAAGTCCAGCCCAGCACCTCCGATCGCAGCCGATAGGTCCGCTCCACGGCGACGTCCGTCAGGTCCACGCAGCTACCGTAGCCGCAGCGCCGCGGGTAGCCTCCGCTCGTGGTGATCTCCGACGAGACCGGCGCGGCGGGGCACTTCCCGGCGCAAGGCCCGGCGGCCGACCTTTCGGCGATGCTCACCGCGCTGTGCGGCCCGGACCCCGACCGGGCCGGTGACGCGTTCTCCTCGCTGTGGCCACGGTTGTTCGCCGGTGGGCGCCTCACCCCGGAGACGGCTCCAGCCGTCCGCCGGCTCGTGGCAGTGCTGGACGATCCCGCGCTCGGCGCCGGTGACGCCACCATCCGCGAAGGCGTCCTGTTCCTGATGCGCGAGATCGCGCGAGTGGCGGGGGACGCGCACGCCGACGCCGGGCAGGTACCGCCCCGCGGGGCGCTGTCCGATTGCTTCGAGCTGCTGCCGGAGGTGTTCGACGCGGTGTGGCCGATCCGGCCCGGCTGGCCGTCGTGGACCCGGACGATGGCCGCCAGCACAGCGGCGACGCTGGTCAGGCATCCCCGGCTGGCCGCCCGTCGCGCCGATCTGATCGCGTACCACCAGCAGACCGCGCAGGCGACCGCCGACCGCCGTGAGTGCGCGAGTCTGGCCCTCGGGCTCGGCGAACTGGGAGTCGCGCCACGGGACTGGCTTGACGATCCGAGACTCGCCGTGCGGACCTGCGCCGCGCTCGCACCGGTGCTCTCCGACGATCCGGACGCGACCGAGGTGCTGGTGCGGGCGGCCGAACGTCCACGCGCATTCGACCACTCGTTCACCGAGCCGTTCGTGCCTCCGGCGTACCGCATGATGACCCTTCCCCAGCTGCGCGACCTGCCGCACAGGGTGCTCATCCGCACCGTGTGCGAGCGGACCGGCGACTTCGGCCGGCTGGTGCATGCCGCCCTGGCGGCGGTAGGCCTGCGCGGCGTCGTGGGGCCGATGGCCGAGTTCGGGCCGTACCTGCGCCACGCCTTTCCCTCCGGGCTGGTGGACGATGACACGGCGTCGACCGAGCAGGAGCGCTTCGCCCGCGTGGTCGCGGACCGTGACGAGCTCTGGGATGGGACCTGTGCCGGGGTCGCCGAGATGTTCGCCGCGGCCGACCTGCCGCACGACCGCGAGCGGTGGCGCGAAGTGCGCGTTCCCGTTGCACTCGACAGCGCAGGCCGTCCCACCTACAGCGCCGCCGGGATCCTGCTGTCAATGCCGACCTGGTCGATCAGAAACAGTCCCCACATGTTCATCAGCGCGGCCCGGACCGATCCGGATCTGCTGCGGAAGCTGTTGGACGTCGTGTCGTCCGATGAGGTGGCAGTGGAGGTCGAAGGGCCGTTGCGGTTCTCCGCCGCCGCGACGGGCGTCGAGGCTGGGCGGCTCGATGTCGGTGAGCTCATCGCCTGGGGGCCGTACAACTACCGCCCGGCATACGGGGTAGGGGTCGCGGCGGCGCTGAGCCTGTGGGTGAGCGTGTACCAGTGGCGCGACGGGACCGCGTACCGGCAACAGTTCGTGGACGGTGTGCCCGCGGGGCCGATCGAGACGCTCGGCCCCGCCGACCGCGGCGACGGCTACCGTTTCGTCTTCGAACTCGACCCCGAGTGGGTGCCGCCGGGCACGCGGCTGCCTGGCTGAGCACCGGTCGCCGTCACTGCGGCGGGTCCTCTCCGGTGAGCCCGTCGACGGCCTCGCGCAGCAGGTCGGCGTGGCCCACGTGCCGGGCGTACTCGTCGTGCAGGTCCACCACGATGCGGCGCAGGTTCGGCGACGTGCCGTCGGCGGCGGCCGTGTACTTCGCGGGCTGGTCGAGCCCGCCGTCGGCGAGCGCCTTCGCCATCGCGGCCCGCGAGCGCTCGACGGCACCCTGCCACAGCCCGTACAGCTCAGCAGGCGAGTCATCGGCCGCGCTGCGCCACACCCACCCCGGGTCGGCCGCCTCGGGAGCGTCCAGCGGCGGTCCGGGCGCCTCGCCCGTGAAGTCGATGGTGTACCGCTCCTCGACAGCTGCCATGTGCTTGAGCAGGCCGGCGAGGGTCAGCGTCGACGGCGGCTGGGGCCGGTTCAGCCCGGCCGCGTCCAACCCGCCGCACTTCCAGGCGAAAGTGGCGCGGGAGCGGTCGAGGGCGAACATCAGCATCTCGACCTCGCCGGCGGTCATCGACGGTTCGTGGATCACGGTGCTCAGGACGATGTCGTCGGTCATGGGAGCAGGCTAAGTTCGGTTCCGGACGTTCTACGTCCGGAACCGCACGGCGGCCGCGCCGGATGCGGCACGCGCAGGAAGGACACCCCGTGACACCCGACGTGAGCCCCACCGCGCGGGCCCTGATGGCGCTGGAGTTGCTGCAGGGCAACCCCGGCATCACCGCCGAGCGGATCGCCGACAAGCTGGGCGTGTCCGAGCGGGCCGCCCGCCGCTACGTCGGCATCCTGCGCGAGGCGGGCATCCCGATCGAGTCGGTGCGCGGCCCGTACGGCGGCTACCGGGTGGGCCGCGGCCTGCGGCTGCCGCCCCTGGTGTTCAGCGCGGCGGAGGCGCTGGGCCTGGTCATGGCGGTCCTCGACGGCCACCACGACGCGGGCGACCCGACCAGTCCCGTCGGCGGCGCCCTGGGCAAGATCGTGCGGGCGCTGCCCGAGCAGGTCGCGGCGCAGGCCGAAGCCGTCCGCCGAGCCACCGCCCCGGCGCCCGACCGCGGGGCCGCCCGGCCCGACCCGCAGACCACCACCGAACTCGTGCGCGCCGGTGCGGACCGGCGGCGGGTGCGGCTGCGTTACCGCTCCGAGGCCGGTGTGGAGCGGGACCTGGACGTCGACCCGTGGGCGGTCGTCGTGCGGCACAGCCGCTGGTATCTGCTGTGCTGGTCGCACACGTCCGATGGGCGGCGGGCATACCGGATCGACCGGGTCCGCGGCGTCGAGGTGCTCGACGACGGCTTCGTCCCCCCGGCCGACCTCGATCCGGTCGCCACGCTGGAGGAGCATCTCGCGGTCGGCTGGGAGTACGCCGTCGAGGTGATCATCGACGCGCCCGCGGCCGACGCCGCGCGGCACGTGCCGCCGAACCTGGGACGCGTCGAGCCCGTCGACGCCGACAGCTGCCGGCTGGTCGGCACCACCAGCAATCCCTGGTGGTACGCCCAGCAGCTCACCGCCGTCCCCGTGGCGTTCCGGATCGTCGGCGGCCCCGAGATCCGCCACACCGCCCAGGTGCTCGGCCGACGACTGCTCGCCGCCGCCGAGCCGGGCTAATCGCCCGCCTGCCGGCCGAACGTCTCCCGCAGGGCCGCGTCCAGCGGGCGGCCGGACGGCGGGTCGACGAACAGTTTGGCGAGCATCAGTCCGGCGAAGTGGGATGGGTTGATGCCGGACTCCTTGCGCCCGAGGGCCTGCAGCACACCCCCGGATCGCATGGCGGCCCGGACGACCCCGGCAGGCAGGTGACGGACCCGGCGGGGTCGGCCGACCGCGTCGGCGATGCGCGCGATCAGGTCGTGCCAGGTCAGGTTCTCGTCGGCGACCGGGATGTCGGTGCCGTCGGCCCGCTCCAGCGCGTCGACCGCGACCTCGGCCACGTTACGCGCCGACGTCGCCGCGGTCCCGCCCAGGGGGACGGCCAGCGGTGCGCGGGACCTGGCCCAGCCGTCCAGCGGACCGGCCCAGTTCGGCAGGCGGTCACCGGCCCGGCCGAAGACGAACGGCAGTTCGAGCACCGCGACCGGCAGCTGCGGCCCGGCGGCCGCGCGTGCCTCGCGGGCCTGCTCGACCCGGCACCGGATGTAGACGTGGCGCTGCGGGAGCCGCCACTCGGGGTGCAGCCGGTCGAAGTAGGTGTAGTACGAGCCCATGATGACCCCGCGGGTGAGGCCCTCCGCACGGGCGGCGGTGAACAGGCGCACCACCGGCTCGACCATGTCCCTGCGGAACACCGGGTGGATCGGCTTGCGCAGCGGCCGCTGCTCGTCCGAGCGGGCGGCGTACACCACCCCGTCGTGACCCGCCAGCAGCGACCGCAGCTCCTCGACGGATGCCGACGCGAGATCGAGCACGTGGTCGACGCCCGGACGGGCCGACCGCGCCACCGTGGTCGCGGCATGGCCCCGCTCACCCAGCACGTCCACGACATGCGCGCCGATCAGGCCCGTACCACCCACCACGAGAATTCTCACGATCGCATCGTCCACTCCGGACCCGACCGCCAGTCAACCGGGGTCACATGACCTGCCCGGCGCGGGCGGCGGTGGCGTAGTCCCGCACCTCCTGTGGCGCGTGGCGGTGCCGGGCCAGCCACCGGTCCACGATCGCCTGCGCCGCCTGGGGTGCCTGGCAGTGGGCGTGACCCAGGCCGTGCAGCGCGGCCCGCTGGCATGGGACCGACGGCAGTGCCAGCGTGTCCTCCAGCACGTCCAGCACGGTGTCGTCGCCCAGGTCGAGGGGCGCGATGTCGAAGAACATGAAGCAGACCGACTGCAGTTGCGGCTCGTTCCGGGGCTGCTCGACCGATATCCGCGCGGCGAACACCTCGGCGAACAGCGTGACGATCGAGCGCAGCCCGGTGGTACGCAGCACCACCGGCACCTGCCGGGAGCGCAGCACGCCGAGCCCGTCGTCGACGATGTCGCGTACGCCGCAGGCGACCTGGTCGTCGGAGTGCCGCCGCAGCAGGCTACCCGCGTTGCCGAACAGTTCCCGGATGCGTTCCGCGGTCGCCGCGGGCGTGTCCTGGCGGGCGTACCGGTCGAACCACTCGTGGGGCTGGTCGTCCCACGAGCCGTCGTCGTCGGCGGGCCGGTCGAACAGGTAGGCCAGCCAGGCCTCGAAGCCGTTCACGGTCCTGATTGAACCGACCGCCGCCGGGTCTGTCGAGCCGGTTCAGCGCGGGCGGGTCCAGAAGTCGTGGGGATGACGTCCGGGCCGGAAGCCGTACGCCTCGACCATGGCCACCGCCGCGCCGAACCCGTGCCCCAGCCCGGCCGGGTCGTGGGCGTCGCTGCCGAAGGTGACCGCGCGGCCGCCCTCCTGCCGCCACCAGCCGACGACCTCCGGATGCAGTGGCACCTTGGTGTTGACCTCCAGCGCCCGGCCGCTGTCGGCCAGTGCCCGCAACGCGTGCCGGAACTCGTCCTCGAAGGCGTACGGATCGAACGGACCAGCCTGGGCGGGCCAGTAGCGGACGGGATAGTCGATGTGCGCCAGCACCGAGAACACCTGGCTCCGGGCAGCCAGCACCGCGATCTCCGCCAGATAGCGCCGGACGACGTCGGCCGCCTGCCCGTGCGGGAACAGGCCCGGCGGCTCGGCGAACCCGTCGCCCAGCGGCAGGCAGTGCACGGAGCCGAGCACCCGGTCGAAGCGGCCCGCACCCAGCACCTTCGCCACGGCTTCGGCGTGCCAGTGCGGTTCCCCCACCTCCAGACCGCTCAGGACCAGCAGGTTCGGAAACCGTTCACGGCACCGCTCGACGGCCGCCAGATAGCCGGGCACATCGAACGGCGGCGGAGTGAGCAGCCCGTCCGGGGCGGCCATCTTCGCCAGATGCGCGCCGGGATCGAGCCCGTCGAGGTTCACCGTCCAGACCGTGTGGTCGAGGTGCTCGGTGAAGGCGACCGCAGGGAGCCCCAGTTCCACCGCGCGGGCGCACGAGCCCTCCATGTCGCCGACCGCGGCATCCCACGACCACTGACTGTGCACATGGCTGTCCGCAGGCAACATCACGATTCCCAGCGCCCCCGAGCACCTCGGCCATCAAGCGTCCCGCTGATCCTATGCGGAGCGGCCCTTCCGCGACGGCCCGCGCCAGGAGCCCCGCCGCGACCCGGACGGCCGTCAGGCCACGTCCAGGGCTGTGCAGTGCGCGACCGTCGCGTCGTCGGCCGCCGTCGCGTGTCGTGCCTCGGCTTGCCGGACGCGGCCGATGACCGCGGCGGGTCCCTCTGTGGCGAGCACGGCCATGGCGCCCGGCCAGTCGGTCAGCCCGAACCGGTCCACGATCCGGCTGGCGCCGTTGCTGAGCAGGACCGCGCCGGACAGGTCCGTTATCGCGCAGCTGCCGGTCAGCGCCTCGTCGGCCGCTTTCGGGTCGTCCTTGGCGACCCAGAAGCCGCCGGGTGAGTTCCGGCGGGAGCGCAGCTCCCGCAGGATGCGCTGGTACTCCTCGCTGCCTTCGGCCTTGCCCACGAGCTTGGACTCGTAGGACCGGGCGATCACCACCTCGCGGGGATCGGTGACGACCAGCGGCGTATCCGCTGCCCGGTCCAGCACGAGCACCGCGTCGCCGAGCACCAGGTGATCGAGCCGGTCACCGGACAGGCGCAGCATGGCCACGGCCGCCGACGGGCTGATCGGGTCGGCCACGTCGCAGGTGTCCCGGTGCTCGGCGGTCACCTGCTCGACGGCCGCGGCGAGCACCGCCGTCAGGCTGCGATCCGGGTCGAGCGACAGAAGACCGAGCAGGCTGCCGCCCAGGCGTACGGCGTACCAGGCCACGCCGTGTCGGCAGACCGCTTCCGCGCCGGGGATGCCCGCACCGTCGACCAGCACCGCCGCCGTCGCCGTCGCCGCGGTGAAATCCTCGTTCACGCGGCCGTGGTGTGCCGCGGCGCTGGCCATCGCCACCCGCATCGTCGCCGTCCTCCCGCCCGGTCAGGCGTCGCATTCTACGGTTTACCGGGGTGGCGGGTGGGTACGAGACACCTCGGCGTCAGCGCGAGGAGGCTGTACCGATGCGGGTCACCCACGCCACGGTGGTCGACGGCGACGTCTGCACCGTACGGATTGCGGGAGACGTCGACATGTCCGAGGTCGAGGGGGTCGAGGCCTGGTTGCGCGCGGCGGTCGACACCTCCGGCTGCGGCGTGGTCCTCGTCGACCTGTCCGACACGCGGTTTCTCGACTCGATGGGCATCGCCGGGCTGGTGCGGGCACAGGACTACGCTCGGCGACGGGGAGTGCTGCTGCGGTGCGTCAACGTCCAGCCGTGGGTGCTGCGCGTGTTCCAGGTCGCCGGAGTGGCCGACCACCTCGACATCGCCTGACGCCGCCGAGCCCCGGCCGGAGTACGGCGCCGGTCACAGGCCCTGGTCCTCGAAGGTCCGCCTCGCCACGATCCGGCCGGCCGTGTCGCGTCCGGTGAGCTCCATCCGGCCCAGCCGTCCCCCGATTCGCTGGGTCGGGCAGGATGGCCGGCGTAGGTGTCTGTTCTGCCCTGGAGTTCGCATGAGTCTCGTTCTCGTCCCTATGTCCGGTCCGGACTACGACCGGCGGGTGGCCGCGTTGCGGCGGCGCTATGCCGCCAACCTCCAGCAGCAGCGGGGCATGAGCGGCGCGGACGCCGAGACTGAGGCGCGGCATCAGCTGGAGCTGGTCCTGCCGGCCGGGCTGGGCACCGCGTGGGCGATCCTGCGGTCCGCGCAGGTGGACGGCGAGACGGTCGGCTGGGTCTGGGCCACGCTGCCGGGCGCGCCGGGCCGCCCCGAGATGGCCTGGCTGCACAACATCGACGTGGATCCGGAACACCAGTCCCGGGGCCACGGCCGGGCGATGATCCTGGCCGTCGAGGAGGAGCTGCGCCGACACGGGGCCACCCGGTTCGGCCTCAACGTGTTCGGGGGCAACAGCCGGGCCATCGCGCTGTACGAAAGCCTGGGTTTCACCGTCATGACACAGCAGATGTCCAAGACACTCACCTGACGGCCGCGCCACCGGAGGACCACGACCGTGGACGACCTCGTGATCAGCGCGGCACGATGCGGGTTGTCGTGGTCCGCGCGGGCGCGGCCGTCATGGGGTCGACGTACTGCCCGCCGAAGCGGGCGTACTTCTCGCGGTAGGCCTGGTCGACGCGGGTGTTGAGGTCCGGGTCGGGTGCGGCGACGAAGGCGACGTCCTTGTCGATGTCGGCGGCGTGGATGTGGCCCTCGTGCCGGGTCTTCGTCGCGCGGTACCAGCCGCCCTCGGGTCCTCGGAAGGACCTGATGTACAGGTCGTCGCCGTTGCGCACCACCCAGATCGTGGTCGGGGTGCGCAGCGAGCCGTCCCGTCGCCGGGCCGCGACGTCCAGCTCGTCGGCGGCGCCGATGCGGTCGAGTTCCTCGGCGGTCCAGGTGGTGGTCATCACGTATCCTCCTCGGTGGCCGGACGGGCCGATCCGTCCCCGACCTCGACGCTAACGGTCCTGCGCCGGGTCAGGAGAGGGTTCCGGCGGTTCTCCAGGGCCGGAAGGCGAACCGGTGACCTGGTGGCGGCCACGCTGCGGCGGGCCGCACGCATCGGCGGACGCCGCTGGCCGCAAGGAGTATTGCGCCGTTCAGGGCCGTCCAGGACCATCTGGTGATTGGACAGGCGTCGTTCCGGGGGAGGCCCACGTGGACAGCAATGTGCAACACCAGCCAAGAATCGCCTTCGATGCGGCAAGGATCCTGGTCGACGTGTCGGCTGCCGACGCCGGCCTGTTCGCGTGGTACTGCGATCAGGTCGCGGTCCTGCTCGGTCCGACCTACCGGCGGGATCTGCTGGCCACCCGCAAGGAGCTGGCGACCTCGCCGCGGCTCAACGCGCGTGACGTCGAGGGCGGCAAATGGCGGGTCCGGCTCGAAGACGTGCTGCGTACGCGGCCGGAGGCCAGCGAAGGCCTCCACCAGCTGACGCTGGCGGCCCGGGTGCGGCTTCCGCGCGTCGGATAGACCCCGCCGGCGCGCACCGCCGGTGACGGCCCGGCTGACCCGCTCAGGCGGCAGCGCGGGCCGCCTGGCGCTGTGCGCCGAGCCGCCACCGCATCCGGCCCAGCGCGGCGAGCCCGACGGCGGCCCCGAACACGAGCGGTGCCAGCACGACCACCCCCACCGGCCACATGCCGGCCCCGACAGGGTCCATGAAGTACTCGCCGTAGACGCCGTAGACCACCGCGGGCGGCACGGTGACAGCCAGACCCGTGACCAGGACGCTCAGCCCCCACCGGCCTCCCGTCAGCGCGATGAGCGCGAGCGCGATCGGCTGTGCGAAGTCCTGCCAGGCGACCGGGATGTGGTAGCCGCTTGACCCGGGCGCGTCCGGCACCAGCGTCGCCGTCCAGGGCGTGCACACGACCGCGGCGACACTCGCGGCCGCGGCGATGACGGTGCTTTCATCCGCTTGGGCTGACTCACGGACACCTCTCTCGGAGATCTTCTGGGTCGGCATCATGGCACCCGCACGCCACTCCGTGGGGGGTGGTCCGCGCCGATGCGTCCCTCCGAGCGGGATCGTATGAGCATGCCGGTCGATACTTTTCGGAGGGCCTCCGAAACTTTCGGGACTGGTGTGGCAGGTCTTCATTGACTCAGGTCGTGATCGCTCAGCTTTGCTGAGGGAAACGTTTCCGGAATTTCCTTGAAACCTTCCCTTGAAAACACCGAAACGTTGTGGGAGCGTGTCCATCGACAGACGTGAGCGCGCTCACGGGTCGGCTCCGGTGCGAGGCGGCTCCGGCTTCCCGCGGCGACCGCCCTCCGGTTCCTCGAGTGCTGCTGCCGCACCCGCCTCGTGCCCAGGCCAACCCGTGTCGCCGATCGATTCCGCCCCATCGGCAAGGAGGAGCCCGCATGCGAACCGTCCCCAGGAGAAGATCGGCGATCGAGGTCGCCGCCGCCGTCGTCCATACCGGAAGGATCGCCCTGGCGGCCGTCGGCGCAGGCCGTTCGACGGTCCGTGCGACGATCGTCGCGCTGACCGTGACAGCCCTCGCGTTCGCCGGTGCGGTCGCGGTGATCACGACGACCGTGCCCGCCGAGGCGGCCGCACTCGCCGCCGCTGTCGAGGACGAGGGCGCCGACTGCCCCGTCACGCTGCCCGGCTCGCTGACCGCCAACTCCCGGCTGCCCGATCCCTTCAAGAAGCTGGACGGCGCCCGCATCACCGCCAAGTCCGACTGGCGGTGCCGCCGGGAGGAGATCAAGAAGCTGGCGGAGCGGTACGTGTACGGCGAGAAGCCCGCCAAGCCCACCAGCGTCACCGGCACGGTGTCGAGCACCAACATCACGGTGAACGTCTCGCACACCGGCAGGAGCTCCAGCTTCTCGGCCAGTGTGCAGCTGCCCAGCGGCTCCGGGCCCTTCCCGGCCGTCGTCGTGCTGGGCGGGTTCGGCGCGGACACCGCGGCCATCCGGGCCGCGGGCGCGGCGGTCATCAACTACGACCCGTACGCGGTCGGCAGGGAGGGCACGCCCCGCAACAACAAGCAGGGCGCGTTCTACACCATCTACGGCGCCACGAGCAGCACGGGCCTGCTGATGGCCTGGTCGTGGGGCGTCAGCCGGATCATCGACGTCATCGCGCAGTCGGGCGGCAGCGTCCTCAAGGCAGACGCGATGGGCGTCACGGGATGCTCGCGGTTCGGCAAGGGAGCGTTCGTCGTCGGCGCGTTCGACCAGCGCATCGCGCTGACCATGCCGATCGAGTCGGGCAGTGCGGGTGTGCCGATCTTCCGGGGCATCCCCGGCGAGGGCGCGCAGAGCCTGAGCAGCGCGTACGGTGAGCAGCCGTGGCTGGGCGACGCGTTCGGCTCCTTCACCGGCAGCCCGAACACGCTGCCGGTCGACACGCACCAGATGGTGGCCATGGTCGCGCCGCGCGGGCTGTTCATCATGGACAACCCGCACATCGTCAACCTGGGGCCGAAGTCGGCCAGCGTGGCGGCGCTGGGCGGCGCGGAGGTCTACAAGGCGCTCGGCGCGGGGGAGAACATCACCTACTGGTCCGACATCCAGAACGGCAGCCACTGCGCCAACCGGCCGGAATGGTCGACCCCGCTGCAGCAGAACATCCAGAAGTACCTGCTGAAGACCGGCAACGCCCCCGGCGCGATGAGGATCTCCAGCCGGGCCGCCGGCAACCTGGCCGAGTGGCGCGACTGGCAGACCCCCACGCTGACCGACGGCCCCAGCACGCCGTCGCCCAGCGCGCCGCCCTCGCCGAGCGCGTCGCCGAGCGCCCCGCCGTCGCCGAGCGCGCCGCCCTCGCCCAGTGCACCGCCGTCGCCCAGCGTCTCGCCGCCCCCGACCGGGGCGGGCTGCTCGGCGACCGGGACCGTGCAGACCCAGTGGGCGACCGGCTACGTCATCCAGCCGGTGACCGTCACCAACAACGGCACGTCGACGATCAATGGCTGGACGCTGACGTTCACCCTGCCCGCCGGGCACGCCATCACCGGGTCGTGGAACGCGACCGTGACGACCAGCGGCCAGACGGTGACGGCGCGGAACGTGAGCTTCAACGGCGCGATCCCGCCCGGTGGCTCGGTGGCCAACTTCGGCTACCAGGTCAGCCGGCCCAACGGCAACACCCAGGTGCCGTCCGGATACACCTGCGCCGCGTCGTAGCCGGCATGGCCGGGTAGGGCGATCCCGCCCTACCCGGCTCGGCGCGGATCGATGTGGAACTTGGGTCCCGGCCCCGCGCCCGCGACGGGCACACCGGCCAGCACCGCGCCGACCCGGTCGAGGCCGACCGTGGCGGCGACGAGCGGCCGCGGGTCGACGTGCCCGGCGGCGTACGCGGCGATCGTGGCGGCGAGGCCGGGGGAGGCGGACAGGACACCGACGGCGGTGACGTCCTTGAGCGCCAGCCGGCGGGTGTCGACCAGGCTGGGGGAGCCGGCCAGGCCGATGTAGACGACGCGGCCCGCGGGTTCGACCAGGTCGAGCGCCTTGGCCGGCAGGTATGCGGCGTTGCTGGCGTCGATCACCGCGTCGAAGGGGAGGTCGGGCAGACCCAGTTCGGTCCAGGCGGTGAAGCCGAGGGACCGGGCGAAGGCCAGCGAGGCCGCGGTGTGGCCCATCAGGTGCACCTCGGCTCCGGCGGCGCGGGCGAACATCGCGGTGAGCAGCCCGATGGTGCCGGGACCGAGGATGAGCACCCGGTCGCCCGGGGTCAGGTCGGCGGCTCGCGCGGCACGCAGGGCGTTGCCGCCCGGCTCGACGAGCGCCCCGAGGGCCGGATCGACGGCGCCGGGCAGTTCGTGCAGCGCGGTGACCGGCACGGCGACCTGCTCGGCCAGGGCGCCCGGTCGGCCGCCGCGGATGCCGACCTCCTGCCGGTCGGCGCACACGTGCTGGTGTCCGCGCAGGCAGCGGCGGCAGGCGCGGCAGCCGAGCATCGTGTCGCCCATGACCCGCCGGCCGCGCCACGCGGGGTCCACGCCGTCGCCGACGGCGCGCACGACGCCGGCCCACTCGTGACCGAGCCGCATCGGGAACCGCGCGTGCCCCTCGTGCAGGTAGGCCATCTCGCCGGTGAAGAACTCGACGTCGGTGCCGCAGACCCCGACCCGTTCGACGTCCACGACGACCTCACCGGCGGCCGCCCGTGGCGCGGGCACCTCCTGCACCGAGCACTCGCCCGGCGCGGTGACCACCGCCGCGCGCATCGTCGGGGCGCTCACCGCGCGCCGCGCTCGCGCAGCAGCCCGTCGATGAGGTCCTGCATCGGTGCGAGCAGGTCCTGCGGACCGGCCGAGGACAGCGGTTCCAGCCCGGTGGAGGAGCGCAGCAGGACGATCCCGAAGCCGGTGGCCAGCGCGACCTGAGCCCTGAGCATGATCCGGTCGCCGTCGGGGTGGCCGGGCCGCCAGCCCGCGGCCGTGGCCAGCCGTTCGGCGAACGACCGCACGGTGTTGCGCCGGATCTGGTCGGCCCGCTCGTCGCCGGAGGAGCGCAGTAGCAGGAGGAACTGGTCCGGCCGACTGCCCAGGCCGGTCCCGGCGAGCTGCGCGGCGATGGCGTGCGGCAGCCGGTCGAGGGTCACGTCCGGGGCCACCGCGTGGCTGAGCTCGTCGACCGC
This sequence comes from Catellatospora paridis, assembly GCF_009720365.1. Lineage (GTDB taxonomy): Bacteria > Actinomycetota > Actinomycetes > Mycobacteriales > Micromonosporaceae > Catellatospora > Catellatospora paridis. Next base: position 410,823 of record NZ_ML769312.1, read on the forward strand.
GCCGACCAGGCACGCCTCGAACAGGCCCTCCTTGGACGTGAAGTAGCGGCTGATCAGCGCGACGTTGACCCCGGCCTCGTCGGCGATGTCGCGCACGGTCGTGCCGGTGTATCCGTGGGCGGCGAAGCGGCGACGGGCGGCGTCGAGCAGCAGCTGCCGGGTTCCGGCCGCGTCACGGCGGCGCTGCCCGGCCGGGTTCTCGCCCGTGGTGGAGGTGCGCGGACTGCTGGTCGCCATGGATTCCCCTCGCTCTCGAATCAGGATAGCGGCCATGGAACGTGACGTAAACAACTGCTTACAAGTGATGTAAACAACTGTTGACCGGACTGCGAGCGGGTAATACTCGGCAAGTCAGCAGTTGTTTACAAGTTTCTCCAGGAGAAGTTCATGTCGCAGCCGATCGTGGGGCCGCCGGCCGCCGGTGCCACCGTCGAGAGCGGGCCGGGTGCGCCCACGGGTCGCCGCACCAACGGCACGCTGCTCGTGCTGTACCTGTCACTGGGTGGTCTCGCCTTCGCCGTGCTCCAGTCGCTGGTCGCCCCGGCGATGTCCACCATCGCGGGAGACCTGAACGTCTCCACCGCCAACGCCAGCTGGATCCTCACCGCCTACCTGCTGTCGGCATCGGTGCTGACGCCCATCCTCGGCCGGCTCGGCGACATGGTCGGCAAGCGCCGCGTGCTCATCGCCGTGCTCGCCGTGCTCGCGGTGGGCACCCTGCTGGCCGCACTGGCCCCGAACCTGGGCGTGCTCATCGTCGCGCGCGCCCTGCAGGGCGCGGCGGGCGCCATCATGCCGCTGTCGATCGGCATGGTCCGCGACGAACTGGCCCGCGAGAAGGTCAGCGCCACCGTCGGCCTGCTGTCGGCGATCTTCGGCGTCGGCGCGGGCGTCGGCATCGTGGCCGCCGGCCCCATCGTGGAGCACCTGTCCTGGCACTGGCTGTTCTGGCTGCCCCTGGTGCTCGTCGTCATCGCGCTGCTCGGCGCGATCTTCGGGATGCAGGAGTCGCCGGTGCGCAAGCCCGGCAGGCTCGACGTGCTCGGCACGGCCGTCCTGTCGGTCTCGCTCGTGTCGCTGCTGCTGGCCATCAGCAAGGGCCAGTCCTGGGGCTGGGCCTCGGCGAACACCATCGGCCTGCTCGCCGTCGGCGTGGTCACCATGATCCTGTTCGTCGTGGTCGAGCTGCGGGTCAGCGAGCCGCTCGTCGACATGCGCCTCATGAAGATCCGCGGCGTATGGGCCACCGACCTCGTCGCCCTGATCCTCGGCTTCGCGATGTTCGGGTCGTTCCTGCTGGTGCCGACCCTGCTGCAGCTGCCCGCCGCCACCGGCTACGGCTACGGCAAGTCGGTGTCCGAGGCGGGCCTGTTCCTGCTGCCCACCGTCGTGTCGATGGTGCTGTTCGGCCCACTCGCCGGGCTGCTGGTCCGCCGGTACGGGCCGAAACTGCCGATGTTCCTCGGCGCGGTCGCCGTCGTCGGCGGCTTCACCCTGCCCGCCGTCGTACACAACGTGGAATGGCAGGTGGTCGTCTCCGGTCTGGCCGTCGGCGCGGGCATCGGCCTGGCCTTCGCGGCCATGTCCAACGCCATCATCGAAAGCGTGCCGGCCACCCAGACCGGCGAGGCGACCAGCGTCAACACCATCGCCCGGACCATCGGCAGCAGCATCGGCTCCGCCGTCGTCGCCGCCGTCATCACTTCTAACAGCACCCCGCGCGGCCTGCCGACCGATACGGCGTTCAGCACCGGGTTCTGGGTATGCGCGGGCGTGGCCGTGCTGGCCGTCATCGCGTCGCTCGCCCTGCCGTCCGCACACCGCCGCCACGAGCAGGCCGTGGCCGCCGGAGTCGACGACCTCCCGCCCGAGCCCGCCGAACTGCACCTGCCGCACCTGCACACCGGGCACCGCCGCGAGGAGGTCGCCGCGGGCCGGTGACGCTCGTTCCGCCCCGGGCCGGGGCCGTCTGTTCCCAGGCGGCCCCGGCCCGTTGCTGTGCGGCGAACCCAGCACACCGCCCATCGCGGAGAACAAGCCGGACGGCCTGCGGCCACCTTCCCGGCTGCTCCCTAGGATGTCTCTGCCTATTGGACATTCAGCGGCCGGCAGTGGCGGCAGTGGGAGGAACCTCAGTGGTACGGCTGGGAGTGCGGCGACGTTTGCGCGTCTGGTTCGACGGCACCATGGACCGGGGCACGCCCGCCCTCATCGGCTGGCTCGGCCTGGCGTCGCTGGCCCTGATCACCGTCGTGACCGGACTCGCGATGCTGTTCGCGGCTGAGGACACCGCGCACGACGGCGGCTGGTCTGCCGTCCTGTGGCGCAGCGTGCTGCGCACCCTGGACCCCGGCACCATGGGTGCCGACGGCGGCAGCCCGGTGTACCTCGCGCTGATGCTCGTCGTCACCATCGGCGGTATCTTCCTCGTCAGCTCGCTGATCGGCGTGCTCACCACCGGGCTCAACGACGCCATCACCAACCTGCGTAAAGGCCGCTCTCAGGTGATCGCCCAGGGCCACATCGTCGTGCTGGGCTGGTCCGACCAGGTCTTCACCGTCGTGGGGGAGCTGGCCGCGGCCAACCGCGGCTCGCGCCGTTCGACCGTGGTCGTGCTCGCCGACCGGGACAAGGTCGAGATGGAGGACCAGATCCGCGCCCGGGTCGGCGACACCGGCCGCACCCGGGTCGTCTGCCGGTCCGGCAGCCCGCTGAAGCGCAGCGATCTCGACCTGGTCAGTCTCGACACGGCGCGCGCCGTGATGGTGCTGTCGCCGACCGGCGACGATCCGGACATCGACGTCATCAAGGTGCTGCTGCTGCTCAACAACCGCCCCTGGCCCGCGGCGCGCCCGCACGTGGTCGCCGCGGTGCAGGAGTCGGCCAACGTCGCCGCCGCGAAACTGGCGGGGGGTAAGCACGCGCTGGTCATCGACGCCGACGACATCGCCGTGCGCATGGTCGTGCAGTCGCACCGGCAGTCGGGCCTGTCGACGGTCTGCACCGACCTGCTCGACTTCGCGGGCAACGAGATCTACATCCGGGCCGAACCCTCGCTGGTCGGCCGGGCATACGGCGACGTCCTCGGCGCGTTCGAGGCGGGCGCGCCGATCGGCCTGCGCCGCGCCGACGGCGCGATCGCGGTCAACCCGCCGATGGACACCGTGCTGACCGAGGGCGACGAGGTGATCCTTGTCGCCGAGGACGACCTGCTCATCGAACTGGCCGTCGACCCGGCACGGGTGCACTCCGACGCGATCGTGCTGGTGCCCGACACCAAGGTCGCACCGGACCGGACCCTGATGGTCGGCTGGAACTCGCGCGCCGACCGCGTGCTGGACCTGCTGGACCGCTTCGCCGAGCCCGGCTCGGCGGTCGAGGTCGCCGCCCCGAACCCGCCGGAGGACGCCCTCGCGGTGAGCCGGGAGAACCTGACCGTCGGCTACCAGCGCTGCCAGCCCACCAGCCGCCGCGACCTGGAGCGGATGGAATTGGGGGGATACCAGCACATCATCGTGCTGTCCGACGACTCCGCCGAGCCCGACCGCGCCGACGACCGCACCCTGGTGACCTTGCTGCACCTGCGCGACATCGAAGTCAACCTCGGTGAGCCGTACTCGATCGTCACCGAGATGAACGACGACGGCAACCGCGAGGTCGCCCAGGTGACCAAGGCCGACGACTTCGTGGTCTCGGCACGGCTGATCAGCCTGCTGATGACCCAGCTGGCCGAGAACCGGCACCTGTACGAGGTGTTCGCCGACCTGTTCGACGCGTCCGGTGCGGAGATCCACCTCAAGCCCGCGGCCGACTACGTGCAGCCCGGAGCCGAGGTCACGTTCGCGACCGTGGTGGAGTCGGCCCGGCGGCGCGGCGAGTCGGCGATCGGCTTCCGCCGCCGTGACGCCGCCGACCAGCCGCCGTTCTACGGGGTGGTGCTCAACCCGCGCAGGTCCGCTCTGGTCCGGCTGGACGCGGGCGACAGCGTGATCGTGATCGCCACGGACTGAGAGGGTGGTTCGTAGGACTATGTCCGTTTATGGTCTGGCAGTGGGATAGGAGTCCTACTCGCGGGGTTATGCGGACCGTGTCACCGAGGTGAGCGCGGACAAGCCCGGCTCTGGCTCGACGAGGATCTGGCGGGCGACAAGGCGTTTGAGCTTGGCGCGCATCCCCTCGGTATCGCTTCGCGGCGACGCCTACGCCGAGGTCGCGGCATACGTCCTTGGCGCGCATCGGGCCGGTGGCGGTGGCGAATACGGCGAGGATCTTCTGGTAGGCGATGCTGGCGATGGTCGCGTCGGCCGGTGTGCTCGCTTCGGCCTCGCCGGTCGGTTTCATCAGGGTTATGCGGGTGATCGCGAGGTCGGCCAGCTCCTTCTCACGAGGGCCGGAACATCACATCATCGAGCGATGACAAACCGGCCAGAAACGAATAGGCCACCATCTGGGCACGTTGGTTGGCGAAAATGGGCGAGCTGGTCGGCAGGTCTGCGTCGTCAGCTCGTGGCGCAGGAACGTGTTGTGGCGGCGAGCAGCGAGCGAATGCGGACGGTGGTCCACGACGCTACGACGCCGAGCGCGCTACTGGCAATGAGCAAGACCGGCCGCGTCCCAAGCGAAGTGCCAAGCGCTCCACCAACCGCGCTGCCTGCCGCGACACCGAGAAGGCCGACCGCGACCAGCACGGTGTAAGCCCGCGCCAGCGAACCCGGGGGTGCGATGTCGTCCAGGAGAGCTGAGCTGGCAATCGCGATCGGAGCCAGACACGCCCCGACCGCGAACATCGCCACCAGCATCCCGGCGGGCGTGCCGGTCAGCAGCACCAAAGCCGCCATGCCAAGCGCGGCAGCAGCTTGACCGACCACCAAGCGGCGCGCGGGCGGCAACCGCCAAGCCACGCCACCATAGATCAATCCGCCCAGCAGTTCCCCGGCCGACAACGCGGCGAACAGAAGCCCAGCCAAGGCGGCGGATTCGTGTTCGGCGGCGACGGCGGGCACGCTGACCGTCATCATCCCGCCGGCCACGCCGCCGCCGAAGCCGGCGACCAGAAGCGTCCACATACCCGCACCCAGCCGTCCGCGAGGGACTGCCGCGGGCGCATCCGCCGCAAGGCGCGAACGCCGCGACGCGGGGGCGGCGGCGAAGGCCAGCCCACCACAGCAGGCGAACCCGGCCGCCACCAGCACGGCGCCCGCCGGACCGCCCACCAGCACGAGCGCCGACACCAGCAGCGGACCCGCGACCATGGCTATCTGGAACTGCGTGGCCAGAACCGCGTAGGCGGTACTGCGCTGCGCCGGATCGCGCACCAGCCGCGGCCACAACACCCGCATGCTGCTCGTGGTGGCGGGAAGGCTCGCGCCGCCACCGGCTGCCAGCATCGCGCTCACCAACAACGGCGCGTGCGTAGAGCTGGCAGCGATGAATGCCACCAGCGCCGCCGGACACAGCAGTCCCCCGACGACGAGCACCCTGGTCTGGCCATACCGGTCGATGAGACGCCCCTGCGTCACCAGGCCGACGGCGTTGCCGATACTGAACGCGCCGCTCACCGACCCCGCCGCCGCGAACGATCCCGTCGTCGAGTGCGCCAGCAGCAGCACACCAAGGCCGAGCATCCCGATCGGCAGGGCGCCGAGGAAGCTCGCGACCACCGGCAACCCCGCACCAGGAATCGCAATAACACGTATAAATGGGCGGAACACAGCCTGCCTCCAGGTATGAGCCCACCCAACATCCCTGAGCCAATACATGAAGTTGTCGTAACAAGCGGGCGTTACCGGCCGCGCACGAACAGCCTAGTCGCTGCCGACATCCGCCAGCGCCCTACGGCACGCGCAGGCACGGACAGGACACGAGCAGGACCTCTACCTCAGGGCCAAACCAACAACGGGACATAGTCCTACGAACCACCCTCTGAGCTCGCGCCCAAGGGTCGTGTCCTCGGCCGCCACGGCCTTTGGCGCGAGGCGTTACGCTGCCTCCCATGCCAGAATCTACGCGCCGGACCGGCCTGCTCGGCAAGGTCCTGATCGGACTGTCTGGCCTCGCCTGGCTGCTGGCGGTCGTGGCGAGCGTGCTCATGCTGTTCGCCTTCCTGGCGGGTGAGCTGGAGGGCATGGCGGCGCTGTCCGGGATCGTCATCATCGCCTTCGCGGTGGGCGGCGCGCTGCTGATGACCGGCGTGACCCTGCTCTACCTGTACCTGTCCCGGCGGCGCAGGGCCGCCCGGTCCGCCTGACCGGCGTCAGCCGTTGCGCATCGGCGGCGGCAGCAGGATCAGGGCGTGGTTCTTCGGGCCGCGGAAGGCCAGCTCGACGTGCTCGGCCCGGCCGCCGAGGGCGCGGTGATGGGCGGTGATCGCGGTCAGCAGCTCGTCGCGGCCCAGCTTGCGGTCGCGGTCCCAGAAGTTGCAGCAGGGCACGACCAGCACGGGACGCACCCGTGCCGAGTCCACCACCTCGCGCAGCGCCTCGTCCGGGTGCAGGCCCACGATCAGGTCGTAGTAGTCGGCCAGCGTCGCCAGGTAGGGCTCGGCGCGGGCCGGCACACCCTTGAGCGTCCAGCCCCGGGGGTCCACGACCTCGGCTTCCAGGCCGAACCGCTTGCGCAGCAGCCGGGTCAGCATGCCTTGGCCGCCGGCCACGTCGGCGACGTACCGGGCCTGCGGGAAGCGTGCCGTGACGAACTCGGCGAGCACGTCGAACCGGGCCTCGTCGCCATGGAAGCGGTGCCGGGTCATGCCGGGTCCTCCTCCCGCCGTCATGGACATCAGATCAGACCAGCTCAACGGCGTCGTCAGCGAGGGCGGCCGGCCCAGCCACGACGCCCCGCGGTCACAGCCAGCCGCGCCGCGCCGCGTGGTAGGCCAGGCCCGCCCGGGTGTCCACGCCCGCCAGCGCCATCAGTCGATCCAGTCGCCGCTGCACGGTGCGCCGGCTGACGCCCAGTTGGGACGCGATCGCTTTGTCGGGCACCCCGCCGACGACCAGTGACAGCACGTACAGTTCGGCTTCGGCAGGGCCTTCAGGGTGATCGGTTCCGCCGCCGGTGACCCGGATCGGCACCGCCGTCTCCCAGTGGCCGTCGAACAGGTCGACCAGCGCGTGCAGCAGCTCGCCGTTGTTGATCACCGCGGCGCGGGGGCCTGCGGCGTCGCCAGGCTCGCGGATCAGCGACAACACCGCGGTCGTCCGGTCGGCGATCAGCATCCGCACCGGCAGCGACTGCGTGGCCCGGGCCAGCTGGCCGCGGCGGATCCCCTCCGCCACGTTGTCGAGCACGCCGGGTGCCAGCAGGGGTTCCCGCTCGTAGACGGCACGGCTGACGACGCCCCGGGCGAGCGCGTCGAACTCTGCCGTGTTCTCGCCGCTGGCCAGCGCGACCGGATTGGCGCGGCAGAACCACAGCAGCTCACCGCCGGCCAGATCCTGCACCTGGCGCAGCCGCCGGCGCAGCGGCTCTGCGCCGACGACCAGTTCGGCGACCTGTTCGGATCGCTGGCGGCTGGCGGCCCGGTACTGCTCGTGCAGGTCGGTCATGATCCGACGGCCCCGTTCGAGGGCCTCCTGCCGCCGCAGCAGGCTCGCGCCGAGCGCCACCTCCGGCGGCAGCGGCTGGAACACCGGGTCCGGGCCGGGCTCGACAACCGCCAGCCCGGCCTCCAGCAGGGCCTGCAGGGCGGCCGCTGCCTGCGCGTGCGACAGGGCGCCGAGCGCGGCGACATCGGCGGCCCGCCCCCCGTCCAGTTGAACCAGCGACCGGTACGCGTACTGCTGCGTCTCGGTCATCAGCTCCATCTCCTCCGCCACCGGGGCCACCTTTCACGATCCACTCCGCACCACACCGACCGTTCCGGGACCGCTCGGGTTCCCGAACGGCCGGGATTCGTGGATTCGTCGGCGCGGCGAGGAGGACCTGGCCGCTATGCGGCGAGTGCCGCGTAGCGGCCGCCGACCTCGACGAGGTTGCGGTGCGAGCCGGATTCGAGGATGCGGCCGTGGTCGAGCACCGCGATCTGGTCGGCGTCGCGCACGGTCGACATCCGATGCGCGATGGTGATCGTGGTGCGCCCGCGGCTCAGCTCGTCGAGCGCGCGCTGCACGGCCCGTTCGGTCTGGGTGTCCAGGGCGCTGGTGGCCTCGTCGAGCACCAGGATGCGCGGGTCGCGCAGCAGGGTGCGGGCGATGGCGATGCGCTGCTTCTCGCCGCCCGAGAAGCGGTGCCCGCGGGAGCCCACGACGGTGTCGTAGCCCTCGGGCAGGCCCGTGATCAGGTCGTGGACCTGTGCGGCGCGGGCGGCCTGCTCGATCTCGGCGTCGGTGGCGGTCGGCTTCACGTAGCGCAGGTTCTCCCTGATCGTCGTGTGCAGCAGGTAGGTCTCCTGGCTGACCACGCCGAGGATCCGGGCCAGGTCGGCCAGCCGCAGGTCGCGCAGGTCGACCCCGTCGACGGTGATGCGACCGGCGGCCGGGTCGTAGAGCCGGGAGATCAGCGCGGCGATGGTGCTCTTGCCCGAGCCCGTCTCGCCGACCAGGGCCAGTGAGGTGCCCGCGGGCACGTCGAGGCTGACGCCCGCGACGGCGGCGGTCTCGCTGCCCGGGTAGGCGAAGGTGACGTCCTCCAGGCGCAGGTGCCCGGCGACGCGGGTGGGGTCGAGTTCGACCGGGTGCGCGGGGTCGTCGACGTCGACCGGCAGGTCCAGGTATTCGAAGATGCGGGCGAACAGGGCCAGCGAGCTGGTCAGCGACACGCCGACGTTGAGCAGACCCATCAGCGGCCGGAACAGGTTGGCCTGCAGCGCGGTGAACGCGACCAGGGTGCCGATGCTCAGCGTGCCGGCGGTCGCGGGCAGGCCCGCGCTGAGGTAGATGACCGCGGGGATGGCGGCGAAGATGATGCTCATCGAGGCCATCCGCCAGCGGCCGGCCAGCTCCGAGCGCAGCTCCAGGTCGATGAGGCGGGACGACGAGGTGGTGAAGCGCTGGACCAGCGCGGGGCCGGTGCCGGTGGTCTTGCTCAGCTGTACGCCGCTGATCGACAGGCCCTCGTCGATGGTGACGTTGAGGTCGGCCAGCTCGCGCTGGCGCTGCGCGGTGATGGTGCGGCGCATGCGGGCGACCCGGCGGGTCAGGTAGACGGCCGGGGGCACCACGACCAGCGAGACCAGCGACAGCCGCCAGGACAGGGCAGCCATGGCCACGGCGGTGGCGACGGTGGTGGTGAGGTTCGAGGCGACGGAGGTCGCGGTCGAGGTGACCACGGCCTGCATACCGCCGATGTCGTTGGTGATGCGCGACTGCACCTCGCCGGTGCGGGTGCGGGTGAAGAAGGCGATCGACTGGCGGTGCAGGTGGGTGAAGACCTCGGTGCGTAGCCGGTGCATGATCTGCTGGCCGACGGTGGTGGAGATCCAGGTCTGCACGACGCCCAGGGCTGAGGTCAGCCCGGCGACGGCGACCATGCCGAGCACCAGCCAGACCAGCAGGGTCAGGTCGGCGTGGGGGAGCGCCACGTCGATGACCTCACGCAGCAGGAACGGCGTGGCCATGGCGATCACGGACGACGCCACGATGATCGCGGTCACCACGGCGAGCTGCCAGCGGTGGGCGGTGAAAAGACCGCCGATGCGGCGTAGCGACACCTCGCGGGCCTGCGCCTTCTCCTCGGCGGTGACGGTGTGCGGGCCGCCGCCGCGGCGGCCTCCTCGTTCCATGAGTGGGCTGTCCAAGGGGTGGATCCTTCCGTGGGTGGATGCTGAGGTTACCTCAACATGAGGTTCCAACAGTAACCACTGGTACGGTATTCCCGTGGACGAGCACGAGGAAGCGGGCCTCTCGGAGGCCTTCTGGGCGGTCGCCCGCCACCTGCGGCACCTCACCAAGGACGCCCTCGCGCCCTGGCAGATCACCCCGTCGCAGTCCCGGGCGCTGAACGTGCTCGGCCGCCAGGAAGCCCTGCGCCTCAACGAACTGGCCGAACAGCTGCGCATCGCCCCGCGCTCGGCCACCGAAGTCGTCGACGACCTGCAGGCCCGCGGGATGGTCGAACGCCGCGCCGACCCCGCCGACCGCCGCGCGACGCTGGTGGCGCTGACCGGCCCCGGCCGCGACGCGCTCCGCGCGATCGAAGCGGCCCGCCGCGCCGAGGCCGACCGCTTCTTCAGCGCGCTCAGTCCGGACGATCGCGCCCAGCTGGGCCGTATCCTGCGCACACTGATCTAAACACGTACGAAAGGCACGTTGGGGCGCGACAACTTGCCGGCGTCGTGGGAGTGACGCAGAACGCGGAAGCCGGTCAGGGCGCCATGAGCTGACGCGCTGACCGGCTTCCGGACAGACCTTCGTGTTACGCGGCCGCGAGGCCGCGCTCGACCGCCGCGATGATCTGCGGACGCAGCTCCTCGGGCCGGATGATCGCGTCCACCGAGCCGACCTGCACTGCACGCTGGATGCTGTGCACGCCGTCGAACTCGGCGGCGACCTCGCTCAGCTTCTCCGCGCGGACCGAGGCCCGCACGTCGAGCAGCTGCCCGACCAGGGCCGCCTTCTCGCCGCCGGTCGCGGCCGCGATCCGCGTCTCCAGGTCGACCACCCGCGGGTCCTTGGCGGTGCGCGCGTTGACGTCGCCGGCGAACACCACGGCCGCCGCGGGCGCGCCACCGAGCACCGAGGCGAACGAGCCCTCCAGGGCCAGCACCGTCATGTTCGGGTTGAGCGCCTTGGAGAACACCACGAACGCGCCGCCGTGGTACCGGGAGATCACGCAGAACACGATCGGGCCGCGGAAGTTCACGATCGCCCGGCCGATCTCCGCGCCGTACTCCAGCTGCAGCTTGCGCATCGACTCCGGCGAGCCGTCGAACCCGGACAGGTTCGCCAGCACCACCAGCGGCCGGTTGCCGCTCGCGGCGTTGATGGCCCGTGCCGCCTTCTTCGACGACTGCGGGAACAGCGTGCCCGCGGTGTACGTGTCCGGGCCGTCGGTGGGCGGGAAGCCGCGCCGCGGCACCGACCGGGACTCGATGCCGAGCAGGCACACCGGGATGCCGCCCAGGTGCACGTCCTGCACGACCGTCGTCTCGGCGTCGGCCATACCCGCCCAGCGCTCCAGGATCGCGTGGTCCTGGTCGGCGAGCGCCCGCATCAGGGTGCGGATGTCGAACGGCTTCTTGCGGTCGGGGTTGTGCTCCTTGGAGAAGATCTGCCCGACGGTGGTGAAGTCGCTGTCGGGCACCGCGTGCGGGAACGGCGAGATGTCGCGGTCGGCCGGGTCGGTGGTGGCCGCCCGGCGCGGACCGGCCTCACCGGGCGCGATGTAGGTGTGCTCGTGGTGCGCCATCAGCACGTCCTGGGCGGCCCGCAGGTCCGGGGCCCAGTACTGGGCCTGGCCGTTGGGGCCCATCACCCGGTCGTAGCCGCCGATGCCGAAGTTGTCCTCGGCCGACACGCCGCCGGAGAAGTCCAGTGACTGCTTGCCGGTCAGCACCATCGCCGAGTCCGGGGTCATCACCAGGATGCCCTTGGTGTGCATCAGCATGGTGGCCTCGGCGTTCCAGTACGGCTGCGCGCCGACCGTGATGCCCGCGACCACGATGTTGATCTCGCCGCCGTCCTGGGTGAACTCGACGATGCGCTTGAGCGCCGCGGCCACCCAGTCCATGTTCTCGGTTCCCGAGTCCATCGAGATCCGGGCGCCCGCCGACAGCGCGAACCAGTCGACCGGCGCCTGCATCCGCTCGGCCAGGTTCAGCGCCGCGATGATCCGTGCGCACTCCGGCTCGGACAGCGCGCCCAGCGCCTTGGTCGGGTCGCCGAGCAGCGCCACCCGGGTGACGCCTTCGGGATAGCGCTCGGTCGGCGTGCTGACCACACCGGCGACGATGCCCGCCTTGTTGCGCCCCTTGGGCCGCTCGACCGGGACGAGCTCGCCCTTGTCGTCCAGGTCGTGCTCGGTGAACGTGCCGCGCCTGCCGGACAGCAGGCCGGTCAGCTCGTACGGGTAGGTCGTGCCGCGGCGGCGGGCCGACAGCACCTTCTGCCGGTAGTCGTCGAGCGGCTCGATCGGCTCGGTCGTCGGCTCGGTCACCGACATCCGCATGCCCGCGTCGAAGGAGACCTCGACCGCGACGTCGGCCATCTCACCGGTGACCTCGTCGCGCTGGCGGCCCAGCACCAGCACCTGCTCCAGGCCCGCGCCCGCGGTACGCGGCAGCACGCGCTGGATGACCGCGTTCAGCTCCTCCACGGTCAGTTCGCTCGACGGCCAGACGTACAGCGTGATGCGGTTGGTGTCGAGCCGCTTCTTGGCCGGGCGTCGCGCCTGGACCTTGCGGATCGCGTCCAGGCAGCCGTCCAGCATGCCCTCCAGGGCGGGCAGGGCGAGCACTCGGCCCTCGGCGTCGCGCAGCGGGGTCAGGTCGCGGACCTGCCCCATCGCCGCCAGCCGCTCGTCGGCCGGGTTGTCCGGCGCGACGCAGCGGAAGAGGTAGACCTCTTCGTCGATCGACGGCAGGCGGGTCAGGTCGAAGTTGCGCAGCCGCGGCAGCTGCAGGCGCTCGGCGATCTGCGGGTGCAGCCCGCGGATGACCCGGTCCTCGCCCTGACCCGGCCGGAACGTGAAGTGGTGGTGCATCGCCGTGCCCGTGGGCCCGGCCACCGACACCGTGACCCGCTGCAGCACGTCCAGCACCCCGGCGCGGTCGAGCACCTCGCGCAGCGTGGTGGCCATGGTGTCCGTGTCGGGCTGGTCGGCCCACGTCAGGTAGACGTCGGCGAACGACGTCCCGTCGGCCAGCCCGGCGGTCTTGCCCAGGGCGGCGGGCAGCTCGGCGAAGTCCGTCGCCGTCGAGACCAGCCGGTAGCGCTCGCCGTCGCGGTCGTACGCCGCGGTGAAGAACGTGTGCCCGGCCACCTCGACGCAGTGGGTGTCGCTGATGCCGCGGCTGCCGTAGTAGCGGCGGCTGAGCACCTCCAGCATCGGCCCGTTGTCGACGCCCTTGCGACCGATGCGCTGCCCGAGCAGCCGCACCAGCGGTTCGGGCGAGGCGACCATCTTCGCGATGCGCTCGTCGCGGTCCGGCGCGGCCGGGTCGCGGTCGAGGTGGCGCAGGTGGTCGCGGACCTCGTTGTAGACCTCGGCGCGCTTGCGGCGCAGCATCGGCTGCGCAGCCCAGCGGAACACGATGCTGCGGGCGAGGTCGCCCACCACCGGGAACCGCACCTGGGTCGCCCAGATCAGGTGCTCCAGCGCCTGGCTGACCGACTCGCGCACGCCCTCGCCGGGCACCGGCTCGGTCAGCCACTGCTGCAGCAGCGAGACGATGACCGCGACGTCGGCCGAGGAGCGCTGCTGCGCCAGGAAGATCCGGAAGACGGCCTCATCCAGCTCGGGCGTGCGGTCGAAGCCGTCGATGCCGTAGTGCGCGAGCACCCGGGCCAGCCGCTGCCGGAACGCGTCCGGCAGCCCGGCCCGGTCGACGTCGAGGCTCTGCAGGTAGGCGTGGAAGAACTCGCGCGGGCTGTGCACCCGGGTGTCGGCCTTGGTCTCCTCGCCGGCCGGCCGGTTGCGGGTCAGCTCGGACAGGTCGGCGAACACCTGCAGCAGCTCGACCTCGCCCTCGATCGGCACGCGACCCAGCTCGGCGCGCCCGGCCAGGTACGCCGACAGCGCCCGGCGCTCGTCGCGCGGGTCGAGGTCGTAGCCGAGCAGCAGGCTGCGCAGATCGGCCTGGCCGCGGGCGACCCGGGCCTCGGCGGTCAGGCCGTCGGGCTCGGGCGGCAGCTCCAGGTCCACGGCGTCGGTCGCGGCGGCCTCGGCATCGGTGTCGTCACCGATCGGCTCCAGGCGCATCAGCGGCGCGCCGGATTCGACCTGGCTGCCGACCGAGACCGAGATCTCGCGCAGCTTGGACTTGACCGGTGCGCGCAGCACGGTCTCCATCTTCATGCTCTCCAGCACGAGCACCGGGGCGCCGGCCTCGACCTCGTCGCCGACCTGGAGCGGGGTCGCCACCACCAGCGCGGGCGCGGGGGAGCGCAGCACGCCGCCCTCGTCGCGGCTGACGCGGTGCGTGACACCGTTGACCTCGACCAGGTGGATCGGGCCGTGGGTGTCGGTGACCAGCCGGAACCGGCGGCCGTTGACCAGGACCCGGCCGGTGTGCTCGTCGAAGCGCTCCAGCTCTACGTCCACGGTCGGGGCTTCGCCGATGCCGACCCGGAAGCGGTGCGGCCCGATCTGCGCGACCGACACCCGGTAGGCGGCGCCGCGCAGCTTGAGGTCGATCGGTCGGCCGCTCTTGTGCTGGACCTGGGGACGGCCGCCGTGCGCGGTGGACAGCAGCCGGTGCCGCTCGATCTGCGCCTCGTCCTCGTACGCCTCGATGGCGGCCGCGGCCAGCGCGATGCCGGAGTGCTTGGTGGAGATCAGGCGGCCCTGCGCGCGGACCCGGTCGATCCAGCCGGTGTCGGCGCTGCCGTCGATGACCTCGGGCTGGTCGAGCAGGTCGAGCAGGAAGCTCTTGTTGGTCGCGCCGCCCTCGATGATCACGACGGTGTCGGCGACCGCGCGGCGCAGCCGGCCGAGCGCCTCCTCGCGGGTACGCCCGAACGCGATGATCTTGGCGATCATGGAGTCGAAGTCGGCGGGGATGACGTCGCCCTCGCTGACACCGGTGTCCACCCGCACGCCCGGACCCGCGGGCAGCGTCAGCCGCTCGATCCGGCCGGGCGACGGGGCGAAGTCGCGGTCGGGGTCCTCGGCGTTGAGCCGGGCCTCCACCGCATGGCCGACCTCGGTCGGGATCAGGTCGCCCAACCGTCCGCCCGAGGCGACGTGGATCTGTGCCTTGACCAGGTCGAAGTCGGTGGTCGCCTCGGTGATCGGGTGCTCGACCTGCAGCCGGGTGTTGACCTCGAGGAAGGCGAACAGCTTCTCGCCCGGGTGGTAGAGGAACTCGACGGTGCCCGCGCCGCGGTAGTCCACCGCCAGCGCCAGCCGCTCGGCGGCCGACTTCAGCTCGGCCACCTGCGCGGGGGCGAGCACGGGCGAGGCGGACTCCTCGATGACCTTCTGGTTGCGCCGCTGCACCGAGCAGTCGCGCACGCCCAGCGCCCACGCGGTGCCCTGGCCGTCGGCGATGACCTGGACCTCGACGTGCCGGGCGCCGGTTACCAGGCGCTCCAGGAACACGATGCCGCTGCCGAAGGCGCGCTTGGCCTCCAGGCTGGTGCGCTCGTACGCGTCGGCCAGCTCCTCGTCGCTGCGCACCACCCGGATGCCGCGACCGCCGCCGCCGGCGGTGGCCTTGAGCATCAGCGGGTAGCCGATCTCGGCCGCCGAGCGGGTGGCCGCCTCCAGGCTCTCCACCGCACCCCGGCTCCACGGCGCGACTGGAACGCCGACCTCCTCGGCGATCAGCTTCGAGCCGATCTTGTCACCGAGCTTGCGCATCGCCTCGGCGCTCGGGCCGATGAAGGTGACGCCGATCTTCTCGCACAGCTCCGCGAAGGTGGGGTCCTCGGCGACGAAGCCCCAGCCGACCCATGCCGCGTCGACCTGCATCTCGACCAGTGCGCGCTCCAGCACGGCGTGGTCGAGGTAGGGGCGTGCCGAGGCGGGCCCGAGGCAGTAGCTGTCGTCGGCCTCGCGGACGAACGTGGCGGTGCGCTCCGCCTCGGTGTAGAGGGCGATCGTCTCGATCGGCGGAGCACCGCTCTCGGCGTTGATCTCGCGGACTGCGTGGATGAGCCGCATGGCGGCCTCTCCCCGGTTGACGATGGCGATGCGACTGAACACCGATCAAGCCTTCCCAATGACTGGAACTCGGGACCCCTTCAGGGCGGATCCTCGCCAACAACCCTTCCAGCTACCGGTGAGTAGGAAACCGCTGTACGCCTCAGTAGGCGACAGCGAGTTTTGTATGGATCCCACAAATTGAGCTGGACGGTAAACGGACATTAAGGCTTATTTAGCAACAAGATCCCCTGTGCGGCGACCGCAAGTTGCTTGCAACCCGAGCCACCTGTCCACCATCCTGCACGCCGCGGCCGGTGCGCCGTGAGCGGGGTTCGACCGAGTGCCGACGCTGTCGGAGGAGACCGCGCGCCGACGAGGCGACCGCCGGATCGCCGCGATCTTAGTCCTTGTGGTCAGTTTCCACCTGTAGACCCCTGAAACGGTCCTATTCCGGCAACTTACCCGTGATGGTCGCGATAGCCGATAACCTGATCGAAACGCCTGGCCGCGAACGGGACGGGGGAGTAGCCGACGATGACCTCATCGCCTGACCGGCGGTCGTCGGCGCCGGCGCGGCCAGGGCTGGTGCTCGCGGCGCTGATCATGGTCGCGGCGGTGGCCAACCTGAACCTGGCCGTCGCCAACGTGGCACTGCCCGACATCGGCCGGGCCTTCGACTCGTCGCAGACGGCGCTCAACCTCATCGCGGTCGCGTACTCGCTCGGCCTGGCCTGCTCGGTCATCTACCTGGGCGCGCTCGGCGACCGGTACGGCCGCAAGCTAATGCTGGTGGCAGGCATCCTGCTGTCCGTGCCCGCGTGCCTGCTCGCCGCGTACGCGCCCACGGACACCGTCCTGATCATCGCCCGCTTCGTCGGCGGCCTCTCCGCGGGCATGGCCTACCCGACCACCCTCGCGCTCATCGCCGCACTCTGGTCGGGTCCGGCCCGCACCCGCTCGATCGCGCTCTGGTCGGCGACCGGCGGGGCCATCGCCTCACTCGGGCCACTGGCCGCGGGCTTCGCGCTGGAGCGCTTCTGGTGGGGCTCGGTCTTCCTGATCACCCTGCCACTGGCGGCGATAGCCCTGGTCATGGCCGTGATGCTGGTGCCCGCGCACGTGAACGAGACCACCGAACCGGTCGACAACCTCGGCGGCATCCTGTCGGTCGTGCTGGTCGGCGCGGCGATCCTCGCCATCAACTTCGCGCCCGTGCCCAACGCCGGCGCGCTGGTCGCCGGGCTGACCGTGCTCGCCCTGGCCGCCGTCGTCGCGTTCGTGCTGCGCGAGCGCCGGGCCGCGAACCCGCTCTACGACCTGGACATCGCCTCGCGGCGGGTGTTCTGGGTCGCCGCCTGCGCGGGCATCATCGTGTTCGGCTCGCTGATGGGTGCGATGTTCATCGGCCAGCAGTTCCTGCAGAACGTGCTCGGCTACTCGACCGTGCAGGCCGGGACGGCGATCCTGCCCGCCGCGATCCTCATGGTGATCATCGCGCCCCGGTCGGCGAAGCTGGTGGAGTCGCACGGCGCCCGGTTCACGCTGCTCACCGGATACGTCTTCGTGCTGCTCGGATTCCTGACGATGCTGCTGCTGTGGCGGGAGGGCATTGGCTACTGGCAGGTCGGGCTCGGCTACGCCCTGATCGGCGCGGGGGTCGGCTTCGCGGGTACGCCCGCCTCCCACTCGCTGACCGGCTCGGTGCCGGTGACCAAGGCGGGCATGGCGTCCGGCACCGCCGACCTGCAGCGCGACCTCGGCGGCGCGGTCATGCAGTCGATCTTCGGGGCGCTGCTCACCGCCGGGTACGCCAGCGCCGCCGCGGCTGCCGTCACCGCCGCGCCACCCAACCCGGCGATCACGGCCAGCGTGCAGACGCAGCTCACCAAGTCGTTCTCCAGCGCGGCCACCACCGCCGAGCAGTACCCGCAGTACTCCACCCAGATCATCGCCGGGGCCAAGGCGGCGTTCCTGCAGGGCGACCAGTGGGCCTACCTCGCCGGCATCATCGCGGTCCTGATCGGCGCGACCATCGTGTTCGTCTTCTTCCCCGCCAAGGACGACGAACAGCGGCTGCTCGACGAGTACGCGGCGACGGACTCGGGCAGGTAGCCCGGCACCCGACCCGCCCACTCGGTGCCGGCGTTCGTGTCCGGGTGCGGTGCACCACGGCATCAGGGAACTCGCCAATGTCGATGTATTGGTGGGATTCATCCGGCGCCGGGGCAAAACCCGCAAGCCAGGGCATCGGGACCCTCGGTAGCCTGAGCCCATGCCCCCACACCTCCCACATTCCGATCCCGGCATTGCGGATACGAGAGGTCCCGTGCGGTACCTGTGGTGGCTGGTCCGCAGCCAGTGGCCGCGCGCCCTGCGTGGCAGCGTCGTCGGCACGGCCTGGATGATCGGGCTCGCGGTGCGGCCGTACCTGATCGCGCGGGCGATCGACGACGGGCTGCGCACGGGCGACACGCGGGCCCTGCTGAGCTGGGTCGCCGCGATCATCGGCGCCGGTGTCGTCGTCGCCTACCTGGGCATCATGCGGCATCGGACGATGACCTTCCTCCGCGAGGACGCGACGGCACGCTCCTCGCAGGTGGTGCTGCGGCACATCGCCCGGCTGGGCGCGGTGCTGCCGCGCACGGTCGCGGCAGGCGAGATCGCGACGGTCGCCGGCACGGACATCTCGCAGGCCTCGTGGGCGCTGACGATGACCGGGCCGGGCGTGGGCGCCGTCCTGGCCTACACCACCGCCGCCGTCGTGCTCTGGTCGGTCGACCCGCTGCTGGCCGTCTTCGTGCTGCTGGGCGTGCCGATGGTCGTGCTGGTGGTGGGACCGCTGCTCAACCGGCTGCAGGGCGTCGACACCGACTACCGGCACGAACTGGGGATCCTGACCACCCGGGCCGGTGACATCGTGGCCGGGCTGCGCGTGCTGGCCGGGGTCGGCGGCCGCGACCTGTTCGCCCGCCGCTACGCCGCCCGGTCGCAGAGCCTGCTCCGGCGCGGCTACCGCGTCGGCTCGATCACCTCCTGGGTGCAGGCGCTGACCGCGGGCATCCCCGCCCTGTTCCTGGCCGCGATCGTCTGGCTGGCCGCGCGGATGGCGGCCGAAGGGCAGATCACGGTCGGTGAGATGGTCGCCGTCTACGGCTACGCCGCCGTCCTGTCGGTGCCGGTGTGGTTCCTGCTCGAAGGCGGCTTCATGACCGTACGGGGCATGGTCGCGGCCCGGCGGATCATCGCGGTGCTGCGGATCCAGCCCGACGCCGCGGCGGACGGCCCCGCCCCCGCCGGCCCCGCCGAGCTGTACGACCCCCAGTCGGGGCTGGCCGTGCCGACCGGCCGGATGATCGGTGTCGCGGCCGAGGACCCGGCGGACGCGATCGCCCTCGCCGACCGGCTGGGCCGCTACGTCGCCAGCGAGGTGACCTGGGGCGGGCTGCCGATCGCCGGCGTCGACCCGGCCGAGGTCCGGGCCCGGATCCTCGTCGCCGACCACGACTCCTACCTGTTCCCGGGCACGCTGCGCGACGTGCTGCGGATCCGGGACGGCATCAGCGACGCGCAGCTCGCCGCCGCGATCCGCACCGCCTCCGCCGACGACATCGTCGAGTCGCTGCCCGGCGGCCTGGACGCACCGATCGAAGGCCGCGGCAGCAACCTCTCCGGCGGCCAGCGCCAGCGGGTACGCCTGGCCCAACACCTGCTCGCCGAACCCGATGTGCTGATCCTCGTCGACCCGACCTCGGCCGTCGACTCGCACACCGAGGCCCGCATCGCCGACCGGCTGCACGAGCACCGCACCGGCCGGACCACGGTCGTGCTCGCCACGTCTCCGTTGCTGCTGGACCGCACCGACCTCGTCGCGTTCGTACGAGGCGGGCGGGTCGCCGCTGTCGGCACGCACGACGAACTGCTGGAGACCGAACCCGGCTACCGGGCCCTGGTCGCCCGCGACGCCGCGGAGCCGGAGACCGACGCCGCGCGAGGGGAAGCGACGATGACCGAGACCATGACCACCGAGGCCCGCACCGCACCGGCGGCCCGGCGATGAAGGCGCTGCCCGTCGCCGACACGGCGACCGTGCGCCGGTCGGTGGCCGAGCTGGCCCGGACCGAGAAAAGGTCGCTGAGCCTCGCGCTCGCGCTGTACGTCGCCGCCGCGGTCGCCGGGCTCGCCGCACCGTGGCTGGTGGGACGGATCGTCGACCGGGTCACCGCCGGCGCGACCGCCTCCGACGTGGACACGTACGCCCTGGTCATGGCGGGGTGTGTGCTGGCGCAGATCCTGCTGTTCCGCACCGCCCAGAACGTCGGCAACAAGTTCGGCGAACGGGCCAACGCCCGGCTGCGGGAGGACTTCGTCGCGCGTACGCTGCGCCTGCCGATCGCCGTGGTCGAGCGGGCCGGCACCGGCGACCTCGCCACCCGCAGCTCCGTCGACGTCGCCACCGTCGGCAACGCGGTCCGCCAGGTCGTGCCGATCGTGCTCATCTCGGCCATCCAGCTGCTCCTGGTCATCACGGCCGTGTTCCTGCTGCATCCGCTGCTCGGACTGCTCATCCTCGCCGGGGCGCCGACGTCCGTCGCGGTCGCCCGCTGGTATCTGCGCCGCGCCCCGCAGGCCTACCTGGCCGAGGGCGAGGCGAGCTCGGAACTCACGGAGTCGCTGACCGCGACCGCCGAGGGCGCGCGGACCGTGGAGGCGCTGCGGCTGACCGAGGAGCGGACCCGCGAGGGCACCGCGCGGATCGCTCGGCAGTGGACCACGCGCCGGGCGACGCTGGCGCTGCGCAGCGTCTTCTTCCCGGTCGTCGAGTCCGGCTACGCGCTGCCCGCCGCGGCGATGCTGCTCGCGGGCGGGTTCTTCCTCAGCGAGGGCTGGGTCACCCTCGGCGCGGTCGTGGCGGCGACCCTCTACGCCCAGCAGTCGATCGAACCGATCGACCACATCATGATCTTTCTGGAGCAGGCCCAGCGAGGTGTCGCCTCACTGGCCCGCGTGCTCGGCATCGGCCTGGTCGCGCCCGAGCCCCGCGGTGTCGCTTCGGCCCCGCCCGGCCAGCGGCTCACGGTCCGCGGCGCGCGGTTCCGCTACGCCGGCGGCCAGGACGTGCTCCACGGCATCGACCTGGAGGTGCGCCCCGGCGAGCGGCTCGCCATCGTCGGGCCGTCCGGTGCGGGCAAGTCGACCCTGGCCCGCCTGCTGGCCGGGATAGACGCGCCCCGCGAAGGCGAGGTCAGCCTCGGCGGCGTCCCGGTGACCGACCTCGACCCGGCCGAACGCCGCCGCCGCATCGCCCTGGTCACCCAGGAGCACCACGTCTTCATCGGCACGCTGCGCGACAACCTCGCCTTCTCCGCGCCCGGCGCCACCGACGACGACATGCGCGGCGCGCTCGCCGCGGTGGGCGCCGACTGGTACGCCGATCTGCCCGACGGCCTGGACACCGAACTCGGCGACGGTGCGCGGGCGCTGAACCCGGCCGACGCGCAGCAGGTGGCGCTGGCGCGGCTGGTGCTCGCCGATCCGCACACGCTGATCCTCGACGAGGCGACCGCGGCGCTGGACCCGACGACCGCCCGGCGCACCGAACGCTCGCTCGGCGCCGTCCTGCAGGGACGGACCGTCATCGCCATCGCGCACCGCCTCTACACCGCGCACGACGCCGACCGGGTCGCGGTGCTGGCCGACGGCCGGATCAGCGAGCTGGGCAGCCATGACGAACTGGTTCGCGCGGGCGGGGCGTACGCGGCGCTGTGGCGCTCCTGGCACGGCGACAAGGCCTGAACCGGGGCGGGCTACGGCGCCAGCGACGGCTCGTCCGGCGCGGACAGGCTGAGCACCGTGCCCGCCACGGCCGGCGAGGAGCTGACCCTCGCCTCCAGCGCGCGCAGGCGTACGGCGACGTGGGACTCGATGTCGTCACCGGCGAGGTCGACGTCGCCGACCACCGAGATCATTCGTGGGCCGACGACCTCCAGCCGCAGGTAGGTGACCCGGTCGACCTCGGGCATGGCCAGCAGCGACCGCAGCACGGCGGCGCGCACCCGCGGATCGGCCTCCTCGCCGACGAGGAACCGGCGGTTGCGGTTGATGAGCAGGGCCGCGACCACCACGAGCAGCACCCCGACCAGGATCGACCCGATGGCGTCCGGCATCGGCGAGCCGGTCAGCTGGTGCGCCGCCAGCCCGGCCGTGGCCAGGAGCAGGCCGAGCAGCGCGGCGGCGTCCTCGGCGAACACCGCCCGCAGCGCCGGATCGGACGTGGCCAGCACGTGCTCGATGAGATCGCGCTCCATCACCGTCGCGTCCGCCCTCGCCTGCCGCACGGACTGCCGGAACGACAGCCCCTCCAGCAGGAACGAGAGCGCCAGCACGGCGTATCCCAGCAGGAAGTCGTCGGCGGGAGTGGGCGAACGCAGCTGGCCGACGCCATGCGTGATCGAGAACGCGCCACCGGCCACGAACAGCCCGACGGCGGCGAACAGCGACCACACGTACGCCTCGCGGCCGTGCCCGAGCGGATGTCCCCGGTCCGGCGGGCGGGCGGCGCGACGGTTGGCCACGATCAGGAACACCTCGTTGCCGGTGTCCGCCCAGGAGTGCGCCGCCTCCGCGGTCAGCGACGCCGACCTGGTGATCAGCGCCGCGGCGGTCTTGGCGACCGCGATCACCAGGTTCGCGCCGAGTGCGACGGCCACGGTGAGGAAGCTGTCGGATCCCGGTGAGCCACCGCCGATCGCGAAGCCCACGCTGAAGGACTCCTCGGCGGCCGCCGCCACCGGCTCGTCAGGGCCCGTCTCCGACGGTGGCAGGCTCATCGGCGCGAACCTGCGCTCGCGAGCATGTCGGTGGACACCTGCCAGAGCCGCGCGGCGGCCACCGGGTCGAGTGCGTAGGCGGCCACACCGCGCCGTATGCCGGGCCGGTGCGGGACGGCGACCTGGCAGTCCTCGAAGTAGCGCCCCGTGACACCGTCGACCAGCGGCGATCCGGCGAGCAGGACCGAGGTCGCCGCGCCCTGTTCGGCGTCCTTCCAGGACACGTCGGTGCTGGCCGGTGCGAACGACGCGGGCGCGCCGGCGAGGCCGTCGATGTGCCGGCCCAGGTTCGTGCCGGTGATCCGGCCTGGGTTCAGGGCGTTGGCGGTGATGCCGTCGGCGGCCCAGCGCTTGGCGGCCTCGACGGCGAACAGGATGTTCGCGGTCTTCGACTGGCCGTAGGCCAGCCACGGGTCGTACGGCCGGCGCTCGAAGTTGATGTCGTCGAAGTCGACGTCGCCATTGATGTGCCCGACGGAGCTGACGGACACGATCCGCGCGCCGCCGGCCGCGGCCAGCGCCAGGTGCAGGCCGGTCGCCAGCGCGAGGTGGCCGAGGTGGTTGGTCGCGAACTGCAGCTCCCAGCCCTGCGGGGTACGCAGCAGGGGAGTGGCCATGATCCCGGCGTTGGCGACCAGCATGTGCAGCGGCCCGGACCAGGCCGAGGCGAAGGCGGCCACCGACCGCTGGTCGGCCAGGTCCAGCGGGGCGACCCGGATGCGGCTGTTTCCGGTCGCCGCGATCAGGTCCTGGGCGACGCGCTCACCGGCGGCTGTGTCACGGACCGCGAGGGTGACCGCAGCACCGGCTCCGGCCAGCGCGCGAGCGGTCTCGACGCCGAGGCCGGACGACCCGCCGGTCACGATCGCGGTCCGCCCGGTCAGGTCGACCCCGGCGATGACCTCGGCGGCGGTCGAGGTGGCCCCGAACGGCGTACTGATGGGAGCTTCCACGGTTCTTGATCCTCCTGGATGGGCAGCTCGCGGACCGTCAAGCCAATAAACGGAACCGGCTCCGGTTAGCCTGACAATAAACGGAGGACACTCCGCTTGCCAATCGCAGCGTGACGAAGAACGCGCCGCGATGGCGATCCCGGTAACACCGGCGGCCCGGCCGCGCCCGGAAGATGGACACATGACCAGCAGCAACGGCGCCGTACCGGTGACCATCGCCATCACGCGCCGCGCCGACCCCTCCCACGCCCGGGAGATGATCGCGTGGATGCGGGCGGGCACGACGCTGGCCGAGGAGTTCCCCGGGTTCCTGGGCGCGGGGTGGGTGCGGCCGGGTCCCGGCTCGACCGAGTGGCACATGCTCTACCGCTTCGCCGACGCCGACGCGCTGCAGACCTGGGAGGATTCGTCGCAGCGGCAGTGGTGGCTGTCGTCGGCCCAGGGCATCGTCGAGCACGCCCGCACCGAGCGGCGTACCGGCATCGAGGGCTGGTTCGACCCGCCGCAGGAGCACAGCATCGAGGAGGCGCGTACGCCCGCGCCCCCGCGCTGGAAGCAGGCGGTCACCATCTGGCTGGTGTTCTTCCCGCTCAGCCTGCTCGCCAACGTGCTGGTGGTGCGATACCTGGCCGGGACCCCGCTGGTGGTCCGGACCCTGGCCAGCACCCTGTGCCTGACCCCGCTGATGACGTACGTGATGCTGCCGTGGATCACCCGGACGCTGGAGTGGTGGCTGCACGGCCGTCCCGCCCCCTGGCGCGCCGCGGGCCGGTAGGCGGCGACCGCGTACGGAGCACTCAGCCGGTGACCGACCGCGTGAGCGGCGTGGCGTGGGCGGAAATGGCTCGCGCCGGGGCGCGGATGGTGGTTACGTGGTCGGCGACAGGCGTCCCACGACCGAGGAGCAAGACATGCGAGCGACGTTCAACTCCCTCGAAGCTCTCTTGCCCGCTCGTTCGAAGGATTTGACGTTTGTCGCTCCGTACGCTCAATCTCGGGATCTTGGCCCATGTCGACGCCGGTAAGACGTCCCTGACCGAGCGGCTGCTCTACGCGGCCGGGGTCATCGACGCGGTCGGCAGCGTCGACGCCGGCACGACGCAGACCGACTCGCTGGCGCTGGAACGCCAGCGGGGCATCACGATCCGTTCCGCCGTGGCGGCGCTGCGGATCGGGGACACCGCGGTCAACATCATCGACACCCCGGGGCACCCGGACTTCATCGCCGAGGTGGACCGTGTGCTCGGCGTGCTCGACGGGGCGGTGCTGGTCGTGTCGGCCGTCGAGGGGGTGCAGCCGCAGACCCGGCTGCTCATGCGCGCGCTGCGGCGGCTCGCCGTGCCCACGCTGATCTTCATCAACAAGATCGACCGTGGTGGCGCCGACGCCGGACGGACTCTCGCGGAGCTGGCGCGACGCCTCGACGTGAAAGCCGCGCCGATGACCCGGGTGTCGCGGCCCGGCGAGCGCGCGGCGGTGGCCGAGCCGGACACCCGGACCCTCGCCGACGTGCTCACCGCCGACAACGAGGCGCTGCTGGCCGCGTACGTCGCGGACGAGTCCTGCCTGACTCCCCGGCGGCTGCGCGCGGAACTCGCCGCACAGACGGCCCGGTGCGCGGTGCACCCGGTCTTCGCCGGCTCGGCGATGACCGGCGCGGGCATCGACGCCCTCATGGCGGGTCTGACGGACCTGCTGCCCGCGTCGGCCGGCGACCCCGCGGCGGGCCCGCGCGGACGGATTTTCAAGATCGAGCGCGGGCCGGCGGGGGAGAAGGTCGCCTACGTGCGGATGTTCGACGGCACCCTGCACGTGCGGGACCATCCGACCGGCGGCCGGGACCGGATCACGGCGCTGCACATGCTGGAGCACGGCGACTTGGTCCCGCGCGACCGTGTCGCCGCGGGCGGCATCGCGGCGCTGCGCGGCCTGACCGCCGTGCACGTAGGCGACGCCATCGGCGCGGCCGACGACCTGCCCGCACACCACTTCGCCCCGCCCATGCTCGAAGCGCTGCTCGTGCCCGCGCACCACGCCGACGGCGCGCGGCTGCGCTCGGCGCTGGCGCAGCTGGCCGAGCAGGACCCGCTGATCAACGTGCGGGCCGACGAGAACCTGGGCACGGCGGTCTCGCTCTACGGCGAGGTGCAGAAGGAGGTCATCCGGGCGACGCTGGCCGCGGAGTTCGGCGTCGAGGCCGACTTCCGGGAGACGACGACGCTGTGCGTCGAGCGCCCGGCGGGCGTCGGGGAGGCGGTGGAGCGGCTCAACACACCGTCCAACCCGTACCAGGCCACCATCGGGCTGCGGGTCGAGCCCGCGCCGCCGGGTTCCGGCGTCCAGGTGCGGGTGCCGGTGGACTACCGGTTCGCGCCGCTGTACGTCTACCGCACCCTCGATCTGTTCAAGGACAGCATGGGGGAGTACATCCGGGACGCGCTGCGCGCGGGCCCGCGCGGCTGGCCGGTGACCGACTGCGTGGTGACGATGACCGAGTCGCGGTACAGCGTCGCGGACGGGCCGCCGTCGCTGCGCGGGCCGGACAGCACGGCCGCGGACTTCCGCAAGCTGACCCCGCTGGTGATGACGCAGGCGCTGGCCGAATCCGGCACCACCGTGTGCGAGCCGCTGGCCCGGGTGACCCTCGACATCCCGGTTTCGGCGCTCGGCCCGGTCCTCAGTGTGCTCAGCAGGCTCCAGTCCGTCGTGGCCGACCAGGTCGTGCGCGGCGACGAGATGACCGTCGTCGCGACGCTGACCGCCGCGTATGCACAGGAACTGCACCGGGTGCTGCCGGAGGTGACCGGCGGTGAAGGCGTGTTGGAGTCGGCGTTCGCGGGCTACCGGCCGGTTCGCGGAGCGCTGCCGACCCGGCGGCGCGCGGATTCGTCTGGTGGTGACGACTCCCACTGAACCGGACAAACGACTCGAATCTGTCCTGGCCCAGACGTCAGCCGAGGACGACGGGCCGGAAGCCGACGCGGTCCGGGCGTCCTCGCGACGAATCACCTCTAAGATGAATGAAAGGAAGGAATCATGCCTAACTAGGCGTTCCTCCGACCGGTACAGCAAGGAACCGATCATGTCTGTCACGTTCGAGCGGGTGGAACTGTCCGCGTTCGACGGGGCGTCCGAGTGGCTCGGTGTCGCGCCGCTCGGTCGCCCCGAGCTGCGCGGCCGTGCCGTCCTGGTGGACTTCTGGACGCTGACCTGCATCAACTGGCTGCGCGCGCAGCCCTATGTCCGAGCCTGGTCGCAGGCGTACCGCGACGACGGGCTGGTCGTCGTCGGCGTCCACACCCCGGAGTTCTCGTTCGAACGCGACAGCGACCTGATCCGGCAGGCGGTGGCGGCGCGGGAGATCGACTACCCGGTCGCCGTCGACAACGACTACGCGGTCTGGCAGGCGTTCGACAACCACTACTGGCCGGCGCTCTACTTCGTCGACGCCGAGGGCGTCGTCCGTGACCAGCATTTCGGCGAGGGCCGGTACGAACGGTCGGAGCAGGTGATCCAGCGACTGCTCGGCGTGGAGCGCGAGCTGGTCTCGACCTTCGTCGAAGGCCGCGGCGTGGAGGCGGAGGCGGACTGGCAGCACCTGCGCTCGCCCGAGACGTATCTCGGCTACGCGCGCGGCGAGAACTTCGCCTCGCCGGGCCGGATCGCGTACGACGAACACCGTGCCTACGAGCTCCCCGAAGACCTGCGCCTCAACCAGTGGGCGCTGGCCGGCGACTGGACGGTGGGACGCGAGAATGTCCTGCTCGACCGGGCCGGCGGGACCGTCGCCTGCCGGTTCCACGCGCGCGACGCACACCTCGTCCTGTCGTCGGGCGGCAGCGCGCCCATTCCGTTCCGGGTGCTCGTGGACGGCCACGCTCCGGGCCCCTCGCACGGCGTGGACGTCGACGAGAACGGCGACGGTGTGCTCCGGGAGGGCCGGCTGTACCAGCTCGTCCGCGAGCAGGCCGCCGTCCGCGAGCGGACCCTGGAGATCACGTTCGGTGAGCCAGGCGCCGAGGTGTACGCGTTCACGTTCGGCTGAACCCAGGAGGTCCACATGAGCACTTCGCCCGACGGCGCGGCGGATGCCGTCAACCCGCCGACGATGGACATGAAGGTCGAGGTCGTGGTCATCCCGGTGGCCGACGTCGACCGTTCCCTCGTCTTCTACCGCGGCCTGGGGTGGCGGCTCGACGCCGACTACGAGGCCGGTCCGAAGTTCAGGATCGTGCAGCTGACGCCGCCCGGCTCGACGTGCTCGGTCCACTTCGGCCGCGGACTCACCCCGGCCGTGCCGGGCACCACCCAGGGCACCTACCTCGTCGTCGCCGATCTCGAAGCGGCCCGCGCCGACCTGCTCGGCAGGGGTGTCGAGGTGAGCAGGGTCTTCCACAACACCTATGACAACGGGTACCAGGAGCGGGTGGACGGTCCGGCTCCCGACGGGCGCAGCTACGCGTCGTTCGCCACGTTCACCGATCCGGACGGCAACGGGTGGCTGATGCAGGAGGTCAAGCAGCGGGCCCCGGGGCGGTGACGAGTCCGCACGATCGAGGAGGTATCGCCCCCGACGAGGCGGCCGCCGACGCGGCGCGGCACATGGAGAGGCTGCAGCGTTGACGGCCGACCGGCGACGGACCGGAGCATCGCGTCAGACGCTCGCCTGCGTTCCAGCGGCTAGGGTGGCGGTATGCACAGTTCAGCCAGGTTCGCGACATTACGGCGAGGACCGGCCGCACGACAAGCCGGGTGACGGACGGCTTACCGGCTGCCATGGCGATGAATCTGCGCAGATACCTCACGCAAGGCATGCAGATACTGCTGCGGCCAGGGAAACTCCTGCGCGGGTCGGGCCGGCTTGCCCGGGTGGGCCCGCGGCTGGCGGTGGCGTTCGTGCTGGTGTCCGCGCTGCTGCCGGTGATCGGCTTGATCGCCGAACGCGAGCAGCGGCTGGCTGCCGCCCGTGACGCGCAGGCCGAGGCGCAGCAACTCGCCGGGGTGATCGCCGCCGACATCGCCGACGACGTGCAGGGTGGCCGCCCGCTGGATCCCGTGACGATACGGGCTCACCTCGATCAGCTGCGCGGTCAGATCGGCGGCGACGTCGAGATCGTCGATCTGCGTCGCGACAGTGTCGCCGGCACGATGCCGGCGGGCGAGGCACGCCTCGGCGTCGACGCCGACGGCCAGATCTCCGCAACGCTGCGCGACGGGCTGATCCGCACCGTCACCCGCGAGGGCGGGGGCGCGCCTTTCAAGCTGGTCGTCGTCCCGATCCGCACCCCGGCCGACGGCATCGTCGGCGCGTTGCTGCTCGACTACACCGCCCTGTACGACGAAGTGCTGTCCGCCGGCGCGCACAGCCGCCGGTTGACGCTGGCGGCGGGCCTGGCCGGTATGGCGGCGGCACTAGGGCTGGGCTGGGCGCTCTCGCGCGGGCTGGTCCGCGACATCCGCCGGCTCACCCAGACGGCCGCCATGTTCGCCGAAGGCGACTACGACACCCGGGCGCAGGTGAAGTCCCGCGGTGAGCTGCGAGAACTCGCCGACGCGCTCAACGTCATGGCCGAACGCATCGCGCAGCGCAGAGCGGTGCTGGTCGACCTGGCGACGACCGATCCATTGACCGGGCTGCCCAACCGCCGTGCGCTGCGCACCGGCCTGGACCGCGATCTCGACCACGCCCGCAGGCGCGGCACGCCGCTGTCGCTGATCCTGCTCGACCTCGACCACTTCAAGGCGATCAACGACGAGCACGGACATCTCACCGGCGACGCCGTGCTGCGCCGGGTCGCGGAGATCCTGAAGGCGCACCTGCGATCCACCGATCTCGCCGCCCGGCACGGCGGGGAGGAGTTCGCCGTGCTGCTGCCCGACACCGGCAGCGACGCGGCGATGCGCACCGCGGAACGGGTGCGGGCGGCGCTGTCCGCCGCGCCGATCGAATTCCAGGGCCACTCGGTGACGGTCACCGCGAGCCTGGGCGTGGTCGCCTATCCCGAGCACGGCCTGACCACCGCGGACCTGGTCCACCGCGCCGACGCCGCGCTCTACACCGCCAAGCGGGCCGGCCGCGACCGCGTGCACGGCCCACCCGCGACCTGACCGGGCCACCGCCGCCCTCCCGGGGGCGGCCGCTCGGCCGTGCCGGGCGACGGGTCCTCAGCGATGGACACCGGCGCAGTCACCGCCCGCCGTACTCTTGTTACCGGCGGGTCGATCATCTTGTCAGGGTGCCCGCACGTCGGCGGACCAGGACCGCCGGTTTCCGCGCCGTTCGTGCGGTGTCGTCACCGATGCGCGCGGTCGATCACCGGATCGGCGATGATCAACGGTGGCCGCATGGTGAAGTGGGGGCATGCCGATGACGTTGTTCGGCCGTGAGCCGCAGGTACGACTGCTGCAGTCGGCGGCAGACGAGGCTGCGGCGGGGCGGGGCTCGGCGACCCTGGTCGAGGGTGAGTCGGGCATCGGCAAGTCGGCGCTGCTGGACGCGGTCGCGGCATACTGCGACCGGCTGGGGATGCGGATCCTGCGCGCGGCGGGCGAGCAGCTGGAGCAGGACCTGCCGTTCGCACTGGCCGGTGCGTGCCTGGGTGTGCTGGCGACCGGCGCCGAGCCCGGCGGGGCCCGGGTGGCGGCGCTGCTGCGCGGCGAGGGTGCCGACCGGCAGCCTGGCGCGGCCGGGCACGACTTCGTCGTCACCGAGGCGATGCTGGACCTGGTCGACGCATGGTGTGCCGCCGGGCCGGTGGCGGTGCTCGTCGACGACGTCCAGTGGGCCGATCCGCAGAGCATCGTGTTGCTGCACCGCCTGTGCCGCGGCATCGGGCAGTATCCGCTGCTGGTGGTCATCTCCGCCGCGCCGGAACCGCGGGGAGAGGCGATGAGCGCGCTGGTGCGCAGCATGGTCGCCAAGGGCGCGCAGCGCATGACGCTTCCGCCGCTGGACCCGCAGGCAGTGGCCGAGCTGGTCGAGGCGGCGGTCGGCGCGCCCGCCGGGCCGCAGCTGGCGCAGCTGGTCGCCGCCACCGAGGGCCACCCCCTCTACCTGGCGGAGCTGGTTGCCGGCCTGGAACGCGACGGCGCGCTGCGGATCAGTCGCGGCCGCGCCGAGACCGACCACGACACGCCTTCGGTGACATCGCTCCAGGCGATGATCATGTCGCGGCTCGGGCCGCTTCCCTCGCTGACCCAGGCCGTCCTGCACAAGGCCGCCGCGCTCGGCGGGCCCGTCGACGTGCCACTGCTGGCCGCCGTGCTCGACGTGCCCGTACTGGACCTGGCCGACGCGTGCGCCGCCGCGACCGGTGCGGGGCTGCTGGTCGAGACCGACGCCGGGCTGCAGTTCCGCCACGACCTGATCCGGCAGGGGCTCGCCGGGCAGACGCCGCCTTCGGTGCGCGGCACGCTGCACCTGCGCGCCGCGCAGGTGCTGATGGATCGGGGCGCCGACGTCGAGCGGATCGCCGAACACCTCGCCCAGACCGACCGCGCCGAGCACGGGCAGTGGCTCATGGACGTAGCGCCGCAGCTGACCGTGCGCGCGCCGGACCTGGCGGTGACCCTGCTGCGTGCCGCCGCGGCCGACAGCGCCGACGAGGCGACGGCGACCAGGCTGAACATCGCGCTGATCCGGGCCCTGCTGTGGGCCGGCCAGACCGACGAAGCCGAGCAGATCCTGCACGACCAGCTCGCCGCATACCAGCCGCCGGCCGTCCGCACGCAACTGCTCGAACTGCGCATGGACGGCTACTTCCGCCAGGGGCGGCTGCAGCAGGCCGCGGCGGCCGGCGAGGACGCGGCCCGGCTGGCACCGGTGCATCCCGGCCGCCTGTACGGCTTCGCTGCCGTGTGCCGCCTGTTGCTTGGGGAGTTCGGCGAAGGCGACCGCTTGGCCGGCGAGGCGCTGCGTTCGGGCCTGGCGTCGGGTGACGTCGTCGCGCAGGCGTACGGCCACAACACCCTCGCCGTGCTGCGGTTCGCGCAGAACCGGGTGCAGGAGGCGCTGGACCTCAACGCCGAAGCGGTGAAGGCCCTCGGCCACGCCGACGGCGCCCTCATCGTGGACCCGCTCGTGGTGCGGGCGATGTGCCTGTTCGCCCAGGACCAACCGGCCGAACTAGACCAGGTTCTGGACGCCGCCCTGCGCCGTAACCACGACACGGGCGGCTTCTACCTCACCACCGCGCAACTGCTGCGCGCCAACGTGCTGTTTCTCCGCGGCCGCTGGGACGACGCGCTGGCCGAGATCCGCACCAGCCTGGACAGCCCCGACCCGCTGTGCCAGGCGCCCGCGCTGCACGGTCTGGCCGCGATGGTCGACATGCACCGCGGCCAGACCCGGACCCTCGACGCCGAGCTGGCCACGCTGGCGACCTCCACCCCGCTGGAGACGAGGTTCACGGCCCCGCTGCGCTGGGCCCATTCGCTGGCAGCGGAGACGGACTCCGGTCCCCGCGCGGCCCTCGACATCCTGTACCCGATGTGGGAACAGCCGCCGACGTTCAGCCCGCGCTGCATCGGCTACCGGCTGTGCGCGGACCTGGCCCGGTTCGCCCACGCGGCCGGGGACGCCGCCCGCCTGCAGGATCTCGTCGACACCACGGCCGAGTTGCTGGCCGGGCAGCCCATCGCCAGTCTCGAAGGCACCGTCGCGTTCTGCCGGGGGCTGCTGCACGACGACCCGTCGCAGCTGCTGGCCGCGGCGGCGTCGTTCGCGCAGGCCGGCTGGCCGCTGTACGAGGGTTACGCCCGCGAGCACGCGGCCGTCGTGCTCGCCGGGGACGGCCGCCTGAAGCCGGCCCGGGACGAGCTGGCGGGCGCGGTGGCGCTCTACACCGGGCTGGACGCCGCACGCGACATCGACCGTGCCCGCGCGCGCGGCCGCCAGGCGGGCATCCGGCAGGGCGTACGCGGCCCGCGCGGCCGGCCCAAGCACGGCTGGGCGGCGCTGAGCGACACCGAGTACAAGGTCGCCCTGGCCGTCGCGGAGGGCAGGTCCAACCCGGACATCGCCGCGCAGATGTTCGTGTCACCGCGGACCGTCCAGTCACACGTGTCGAGCATCCTTGCCAAGCTCGGTCTGCGCTCGCGCGTCGAGATCGCCGTCGGCGCCGCCACCGTCGAGCACCGCGAGGCGATGGCCGGCCGGCGCACGCCGTGACACCGGACGGCGAGCCCGCTCGCTAGGCCGAGTGCAGGCGGTAGAGGGTCAGCGCGGCCAGCGACGGCGCGTCCACGATCTGTCCGGAACGGATCATCTCCGAGATCTCCGCGTCGGTGCACGCCCGGTGGACCATGTCCTGCTCGCTCGCCTCCCGGTCGTGGGCGCCCGCGGCGAGGTCGGTCGCGAGGTAGACGTCGAAGCCCTGGTTCGAGAAGCCGTACGCCTCGTACAGGTGGCCCAGGTGCCGCAGGGATCCGGCGCGTAGGCCCGTCTCCTCGGCCAGCTCCTGGCGGGCGAGGGCGGCCTGGTCGCCGTCTGCCCCGCGGCCCCAGCTGCCCTGCGGGAACTCCCACGCCCGCCGCCCGACCGGATACCGGAACTGCTCCACCAGCCAGAATCCGTCCTGCCAGCGCGGCAGCACCAGCGCGAAGTCCGGCTTCTCCACGACGCCGTAGACGCCGGCACTGCCGTCGGCCCGCCTGACCTCGTCCTCCCGCACGGTCATCCACGGATTGCGGTACACGACACGGGTGCTCACCTGCTCGATCACATGGTCATCCTATGAAATCGAGGATCGTCGTGACCGGCCGATCGAGGAACGCGCGCACCTGACGCGGGTGCTCGTCCCCTGACGGTCGTCGCGGTGGCTGCACGTAAGGTGTTGCGCATGTTCTCACCGCACATCCGGACCGTCCGTCCGGTCCGGACGCACGCCCGCTGCTCGACGACCCGGATCGGGGCATGAGCCGGCTCCTCGAACGCAGCCGGCCGTCCGACGCCGAGGCTGAACAACCGTCACCGCCTCCCGGAATCACGGCCTGGTGTGCCAGGGTCGCCGCATCCCGTGGCTTCGAGGTCACCATCGTGGTCGCCATCGCGGCCAACGCGGTCCTCCTCGGCCTGGAGACCTATCCCGACCTGAGGTCGGCCGGCTGGCTGAACGCGCTCGAGTGGCTGTTCCGGGCGGTTTTCGTCGCCGAGATCGCGGTCCGCCTGCTCAGCTACGGCAGGCGCCCGCTGGACTTCTTCCGGCACGGCTGGAACGTCTTCGACCTGGCGGTGGTCGCCGCGGCGTTCGTTCCGGGCCTGCACGGGGACTCCGCCATCCTGCGGGTCATCCGGATCGCGCGGGTGGTGCGGCTGATGCGCTTCATGCCGGGACTGCGCACGATCGTCACCGCGCTGCTGCGCAGCCTGCCGGGCGTGGGCGGCTTCCTCGCCCTGGCGATCGTCACGCTCTACATCTACGGCATGGCCGGCTGGCTGATCTTCGCCGAGCACCAGCCCGAGCAGTACGGCACGATCGGCAGCGCCGTGCTCACCCTGTTCGTGCTGCTGTCGCTGGAGAACCTGCCCGATCTCATCGAGCAGGGCATGGCCCTGTCTCCGTGGACGGTCGTCTTCTACATCAGCTACGTGCTCATCACCGCGAACCTGCTGGTCAACATCCTGGTCGGCGTCATCATCAACTCGATGGAGGAGGCCCGGCGGCTGGAGCAGGAGCCCATGCCGGGCGTCGGATCCGACCGTGACGGCATGCCGGGCGACGCCGACCAGCTCATGATCAGCCGCAGGCTGGACAGCCTGCGCGCCCTCCTGGACGACCTGGAACGTGACCTGCGCGTGGACCGGGAGCGTCCGCCCGCGCGCCCGGAGCGGGAGCCGACCCACCGCTGACCGCGGAGTTCCGGAACCACCTCGGGTCGGCGGCCGAGCCCTGGAGCGGCAGGGTGGCCGAGCCGCCATACCCTTCGATGGCTGAAAGGTCGATCGAAGGGATGTCATGGCCGACGCTGCGGAGCCGAAGGAACGCGGGCTGATCCCCGGCCTGGTGATCGTCGTGTTGCTGCTGTGCGTGGGCACTCCGGCGTGGGTGCTCTACCGGCAGTGGGCCGACCCGCGGACCAAGGCGGGCATGACCGAGGCCGCCACGGCCTACCTCGACGCGCTCCGCGACGCCGACTACCCCGCCGCTTACCGGTGGGTCTGCGCGAGCGAGCAGAAGAAGTATCCGCTGGACCAGTGGACGCGCTACCACGTCGAGCCCGACATCGAGAGCTACGAGATCACCGACGTCGTGATCGAGGATCTCACGGAGGCTCCCACGAGCTACTCCGTCGACGCCGACGTCCGCTATGCCGACGGGCGGACGCAGCTGTGGCACTACGTGCTGTACGACGAGAGCGACGGCTGGCGCATCTGCTACGAGACCGGCATCGCGCGGCCCCGCAAGTAGGAGGGAAAGCGGACGGGGCGTCCGGTCAGGGTGCGGCGCACTCCACGCTCTTCACCGTGAAGCTCGCCGCGCTCTGGAGGATGATCACCAGGTAGGAGACGTTCGAGAAGTCCTGCCCGCCGGTGCCGCCGAAGGTCTCGAAGGTCAGGTCGGCGACGCCCGAGCCGGCGAACAGGGTGACGCCGTTGGTGGTCCACAACCCGCCCGAGGCGACGGTGGCGTTGACGTGCACGGCTCCTCCGGTGGCGGAGGACACCACGACCCGCAGCCGGTCGGCGCCGTCCTGGCGCAGGTCGACGCCGAGGTGCTGCACCGTGCCGTCGGCGTCGAGTCCGTACACCAGGTGTGTCACCGCGAACTGGCCGGGGGCCTGGGCGAGGGTGAGCTCGCCGTCGACGGTGTCGACCGTGGCGACGGCACCGGTCCCGCCCTCGTAACGGATGCTCTGCACCGACAGCGTGCGCACCCCGCCGAGCACTTCGCCGCTCTTGCGCGTCGTCGCCGTCTGGCCGGACTCGACGGGCAGGCTGGCGGGGCCGGTGCGGAAGTCGTCGATGATCATGCCGCGGCCGCGCAGGAAGGCGACGCTGATGTTCTCGTTGCCCGAGCCGCGCCAGGCCACGGCGATCCGGGACCGGTGGGAGGTCAGGGCCGGGGCGTCGTCGGACGTCTCCGGGAACACCCGTCTGGTGTACGTTCCGGTGCTGTCCAGCGGCACCGCTACGCTGAGCTCGCCGTCGCCCTCGCCGGCCCAGGCGAGCGCCAGCCGGCCCCGGTCGGCGGTGAGCGCGGGACCGAACGGGCTGGTGTCGGGCAGGGTGCGCACCGGCAGCATGCCCTCGCACACGGGGTGCTTGCTGTCGCCGCCCTTGAGCTCGATGTCGAGTCGCGCCACGTTGAGGTTCTCGTTGCCGGAGCCCTTCCACGCCAGGTACATCCGTCCCCCGGCGTAGGAGACGAGTGCGGGGCCGTGGGTCGAGGTCTGGCCGAAGACCTTTTTCTCGTCGCGGAACCAGGTCTGCCCGCGGTCGGGGGAGATGAGCAGGTTGAGCTGGCCGCCGCCGTGCCCGGTCCAGGCCAGATACAGGTTGCCGTGCAGGTCGGCGGCCAGCGCCGGCCGCACCGGGCTGGTCTCGGGCAGCGTGACCTTGTCGAACAGGCCGATCTGGGCCGCGGGGGTCTGCACGTGCGCGACCCGCGCGACGTTGAGGGTGCCGTCATCCTGGCCGGCCCACGCGATGTAGACGACGCCTGCGCACAGTGCGAGCGCGGGCGCGTCCCGTGACGTCTCGGGGCTGGTGTGCCGGGCGGTGAAGGTCGCGCCGTCGTCGGTGGACACCAACAGGTTGAGCTGGCCGGGGCCCGCACCGGTCCAGGCGAGGAACACCCGGTCGTGGTCGGAGACGAGTGCCGGGCTGTGCGGGCTGGTCTGCGGCAGGATCTGCTTGTTCACCAGGTCGCCGACGGTGGGCAGGGGGTCGCTGTCGAGCCGCACCACCACGGTGCCCCGGGCCGGGTCGCGGCTGACGGTGGTGATGCGGGCCATGGCATCGGGGATGTAGGCGGTCGAGCCGGGGGCGTCGGACAGCTGCGCGACCAGCAGCGAGCTGACCCCGGGCGGTGCGCCGTTGGTCAGATGGACCAGCACCCAGCCGCCGGTGCCCGGGGCCGAGTCGGGCAGTGCCACGTCCCAGCTCTCGTCGGTGCGGTACTCGACGAGCAGGCGGTCGTTGGCGACCCGGTCAGCCCAGGCCAGGGCGGGTGGCTGTGAGAACGCGCCGCGTGGGGCGCCGCGCAGCCGGAAGAGCTCCACGGTGACGGTGCCGGGGCGGGTGCGCAGCGCCGGGCCGATGTCGGCGCCGTGCGCCCGTACGTCCAGCCACCCTCCGCCGACCAGGCTGGAGGCGATGAGGCCGGGCCCGGTCATGTCGTGTTCTGCCAGCGAGTGCGGCAGGACGTAGTTCGGGCCGCCCGCGGCGGGAGTGTGCGCGGCGCCGGCGGCGCAGACGCCCTGAGCGGGGTTGCCGGCGAAGTACATCGCGTGGCACTTGGCACACCTGCGCCAGTCCGGCTGGCCGGGGTCGGTGACGTCGTGGGCGAGCGTGTAATCCAGGGCGAGGCTCAGGCTGTGCACGCTTCCGGCGGGGCAGGGGCCGTCGCCGGGCTCGGGTTCGAACACGAGCAGCCGGCACCGGTTGCAGTAACGCCAGCCGTTCTGCTGCTGGGCCGTCGCGGGCGGGCGGTGCGGCAGCACGAACTCGAATCCCTGTGCGACGTGCCCGACGGGGATCATCACGCCGGGGCATACGCCCTTCTGGATCGGGTCGCCGTCGTGGAACATGCCGGAGCAGTTCTGGCAGTAGCGCCAGGCGACCTGGCCGAAGTCGGTGCGGAAGTCCAGGTTGCCGTCGGGGAACGAGTACTTGAAACCCTCCGCGCCCATGACGCAGAACGGGTCGAGGTATTCGGCCGGACCGAAGGGCCGGTCGGCGTTGGCGTGGTTGCACCCGAACGGATGGCCGAACTCGTGCTGCAGCAGCGCCGGGTTCAGGCTCTGCGCGCCCACGTGGAGGAACCGGTAGTCCGACGCGGGCGCCCAGGCCGCCGACTGTGCCTCCTGCACATCGGTCACGAACACGACCCGGGCGTACGTGGCGAGGTCGATGCCGCGGTCCCGCTTGTACAGGGGCGTGATGATGGTGCCCAGGTTCCAGCCGGCGTTCTTCCACTCGTCGTCGGTGAGGGGTGCGCGATACCAGTCGAACACCTCGAACGGGTGGCCGACCGCGCGGCCGCCGGACTGGGCGTCGAAGTAGGGGTTGACCCTGCTCACGACCTTCTCGACGAAGTCGCGCGTCAGGTAGGTGACCCGTGGTCGGTTCGGCGCGGTCAGCAGCACGACGGCGATCGCCATCCGAACCTCCACACCAAGTCACAAAGCTCGCGAAACGAACATAACACCGCATGGCAGGCGCTCGGCACCGGTTTAACCGACCGGGTGGTTGCGGTGGCGACAGCGGGGGATTGGCGAGCTTCCGGAGGTCGTCCGCTTGCTCGAAATTCTTTCGGCCGAAGCGATCGACAGTCTTGACACCCTGAATGTTATCGCTAACATTCTCTTAACACGGACCTAACCTCCCCGTGAGGTACGGGAAACACCGCGCCCGCACCTGCAGTTGAACAGGCTCAACCCTGGATCCATGTCGGAACCGAGGGCCTCCTGGCGGGCGGGTGTGAACGTTAACAGCCGATCCACCTCGGCGCCCTGCCGTGCTCCGAGGTGGATCCTTCCGACTGCAGCGATGCCGGTGGCGCGTGCCGCCATACCGTCGTGCGCTGAAGTCCGGACCCGTTCATCAGGCCCGCACCGACGTTCCTAGGAGAACGCATGACACACCGGTTGCGGCGGCTCGGGCTCGGCGGACTTGCCGCCACCCTGCTGCTGTCCCTCGGCCTCGCCGCGCTGCCGCAGCCCGCGGCCGCCGCCGAGACCTACGCGGCATACCTCATGGCCCACTTCACCGGCGAGAGCGCCAGCGGCGAGCAGATCTACTTCTCCGCCAGCACCGACGGCCTGCACTGGACCGACCTCAACTACTCCCAGCCGGTGCTGCGCTCCACCGTCGGCGAGCTCGGCGTACGCGATCCCAGCATCGTGCGCTCGCCGGCCGGTGACAGGTTCTTCCTGCTCGCCACCGACCTGCGCATCGCCAGCGGCAAGGGCTGGGACGCCGCCCAGCACGCCGGCAGCACCTCCCTGGTCGTCTGGGAGTCCACCGACCTGGTCACCTGGTCCGCGCCGCGGATGGTCAACGTCGCCGGCGGCATCGCCGGGGCAGGCTGCGCCTGGGCACCCGAGGCGATCTGGGACCCGGCCGCCGGCAACTACCTCGTCTACTGGGCGACCATCTCGCCGCGCAACGGCGTCGACAAGGCCCGGATCTGGTACTCCCGGACCACCGACTTCCGCACCTTCACCGCCGCCCAGCCCTACATCGACCGGCCCGGCACCCAGGGCATCATCGACACCCAGATCATCGAGATCCCGGGCAGCGTCGGCGGCTACCGCTACATCCGCGCATCCGGCGACGGGCAGATCTCGGTCGAGGGCAGCAACCAGCTCGTCAGCGGCTGGACCAGGCTCGGCGACATCTCCCACCTCGGCATGACCGGCGCGCAGGTCGAAGGCCCGATCCTGCACCAGTACAACGGCCGCAACGAGTGGGGGCTGTGGGTCGACCAGTACGCCACCGGCCGCGGCTACCTCCCGCTGACCTCGACCAACCTGGCCGGCACCAGCACCTACCGGGTCCGCGCCGCCTCCGAGTACGCGCTCGGGGCCAGCCACAAGCGGCACGGCTCCATCATCGGCATCACCCAGGCACAGTACGACCGGCTGCGCACCAAGTGGGGCACGGGCAGCGCCCGGCGGGTGCAGTCGTTCAACTTCGCCGACCGGTACGTCCGCCACGCCAACTTCGACGTGCGCATCGACCCGAACGTCAACCCGCTCGCCGACTCGCAGTGGCGGCTCGTGCCGGGCCTGGCCAACGCGGCCTCCGGATACGTGTCGTTCGAGTCGGTGAACTTCCCCGGCCACTACCTGCGGCACACCAACTACGACCTCGCCCTGGTCCGCGGCGACGGCTCGGCGCAGTTCGCCGCGGACGCGACGTTCCGGCAGGTCGCCGGGCTGGCGGATGCCTCGGCGGTGTCGTTCCAGTCCTACAACAACACCAGCCGGTACATCCGCCACTACAACTACCTGCTGCGCCTGGACCCGATCAGCACGGCAACCGAACGCTCCGATGCCACCTTCCGCCTCATCACCAGCTGATCCGTGGATGCCCCGGGCAGCCGTGCCCGGGGCACCCCCCGTTCCGAGAGCGAGGCCCCGTGACAACAGTCCATCGCAGGCGCAGGGTGGTCTCCCGAGCGCTCACCGTCTGCCTGGCTGCCTCCCTGCTGACCGTGGCGGCCGGTGAACCGGCAGTGGCCGCCGAGATCCCGACCGGCGCCCGGTCGCTGCAGTCGGTCAACACCCCCGGCTCGTACGTCCGGCACAGCAACTATCTCGGCAGTGTCGCCGCGGTCGGCTCGGGCAGTTCCGCGCAGGCCAAGAGCGACGCCACCTTCACCGTCACGCCCGGCCTGGCCGGCGGCACGGGCTGCGTGTCGTTCCAGGCGGCCAACGGCATGTGGCTGCGCCACCGGGACTTCCGCGTACGGCTGGAGACCAACAGCGGCAGCACGACGTTCCTGGCGGACGCGACCTTCTGCGTACGGGACGGGTCGGTAGCCGGTTCCGTGCGCCTGGAGTCGTCCAACTTCCCGGGCCGCTACCTCCGGCACCGCAACAGCGAGTTGTGGCTGGACCCGTCGACCACCAACCCCGGCACCTTCGCCGCGGACAGCTCGTACCAGGTCACCGCGCCGTGGACAGCCGGCCGCCGCAGCCCTGTCATCAAGGGCCTGTACGGCGACCCGAACATCGCCTACCTCAACGGCCGCTACTACCTCTATCCCACCACCGACGGCTACAGCGGCTGGAGTTCGACGCGGTTCAAGGCGTTCTCCTCCACCGATCTGCTCAACTGGACCGATCACGGCACGATCCTGGACCTCGGACCGCAGATCAGCTGGTCGGACAGCAGGGCCTGGGCGCCGACGATCGCCTACCGCAACGGCCGGTACTACTTCTACTTCTGCGCCGACACCAACATCGGCGTCGCGACGTCGACCAGCCCGACCGGCCCGTTCACCGACCCCCTCGGGCGGCCGCTGGTGGCTGCCGGGTTCCGCAGCGGCCAGATGATCGACCCGCACGTCTTCACCGACGACGACGGCGAGGCCTACCTGTACTGGGGCAACGGCTCGGCGTACGGGGTGCGCCTCAACGCGGACATGATCTCCTTCGACGCGGCGCAGGTGCGTACGTTCAGCCTGCCCAACTTCCGGGAGGCCCCGTTCGCGTTCAAGCGCAACGGCGTCTATTACATGTCGTACTCGGTCGACGACACCCGCTCGGAGAACTACCACGTCGAGTACGCCACCGCGACGTCGCCGTTCGGGCCGTGGACGCATCGCGGCACGATCCTGTCCAAGAACCTCAGCCTCGGCGTCAAGGGCCCCGGCCACCACTCCGTGGTGAAGGCCCCGAACAGCGACACCTGGCACATCGCCTACCACCGGTTCGCCATCCCGGCCGGAGACGGCATGAACCGGGAGGTCACCGTGGACGCGCTGCGGTTCAACGCCGACGGCACCATCCAGCCCGTCGTGCCGACCCTCTGAGAAGCCCGGGCGCAGGAGGTGTCGACACCTCCTGCGCCCGCCCGGCAACCCGGGTCAGAGCTGCTGCTTGTCGCCCTGATCGAGCGCGGAGCTGTCCCGCATCTGCAGGTAGGGCTCGCTGTCGGCGGGGTGGCCGGCGGCGATGGCGCGCTGGCGTTCGAGTTCGGCGTCGAGTTCGGCGCCGAACAGGATCGCCAGATTGGAGATCCACAGCCAGATGAGGAACACGATGATGCCGCCCAGGCTGCCGTAGGTCTCGGCATACGAGCCGAAGCGGGCCACGTAGAACCCGAATCCGGCCGACGCGGCGATCCACAGCACGACGGCGACCAGCCCGCCGGGACTGATCCACCGGAAGCCGCCCTGCCGCGCGTTGGGGGAGGCCCAGTACAGGATCGCGAACAGCAGCGCGATCAGCGCGACCAGCAGCGGCCACTTGCCGATCTGCCAGGCCGTCACCACCGGGCCGGACAGGCCGAGCACGCCGCCGAGCGCCTCGGCCAGCCGTCCGCTGACCACGACGACGAGGACGCTCGCGACCAGCAGCACCCCGGTCGCCAGGGTCACCGCGAGCCGGATCGGCAGCCGCTTCCACAGCGGCCGGCCCTCGGGCACGTCGTAGATCGCGTTGGACGCCTGCATGAACGCGTCGACGTAGCCCGACGCCGACCACATCGCCACCGCCAGACCGATGATCGCGGCGATGCCCGCCTTGCTGTCGTTGGCCTGCACGTTGTCGAGCGCGGCGGTGAAGACCTCCCGCACCGCGGTCGGCATGATCGGGGTGACGTCGTCGAGGACGTCGTTCACCAGCCGGTCGTCGAACAGGCCGACGACCGCGGCCAGCACGAGGATGCCCGGAAACAGCGACAGCACGCCGTAGTAGGTCAGGGCGGCGGCCCATACCTGCAGGCTGTCGGTGTCGAACTCCTTGGCGGTCCGGCGCAGCACCTTCCACCAGGACCGCAGGCTGAGCTGGGTGGGACTGCGCGGGCCGGCGTCGGGCG
This sequence comes from Catellatospora paridis, assembly GCF_009720365.1. Taxonomy (GTDB): domain Bacteria; phylum Actinomycetota; class Actinomycetes; order Mycobacteriales; family Micromonosporaceae; genus Catellatospora; species Catellatospora paridis. The sequence goes on from NZ_ML769312.1 coordinate 453,056, forward strand.
GCGGCGCGGGCACGGCGCCCGGCGGCCGGGGATCCTGAGTCATGCCCCTGCCATACCGCCGGCCGGGCCGGCGCTAACCCGCCGTCCGCCGCGACGCGCGCTGACGCCCGGCTGCCTCCGTTTGCCGGGCAACCGGCCGGGTACCCGACTCACGAAATCCCATCGCCGGTCGAACCGCCCCGCGCGAAGCGGCCCTGTGCTGCTGCGCGAGGCGGCCCGACCGGTGCCGCCACAGGAGGAACACCATGCGGATGAGGCAGTCTGACCCCGTCGCCGCCGAGCGGGTGCACCGGTGAGCGGGGTAGCGCCGCCGTCGGGTGTGGACAGGCCGGTGCGCAGCCGCTGGCGCCCGAGCCGGCTGCTGGAGTACTACGCGATATCGGTGGTCTGGCTGCGCTGGGTCGTGGTGGCGCTGTGGGTCGCGGCCGTGGCGGCGTCGGTGCTGTACCTGCCGGCCATCGGCCACGGCGGCAGCGACCTCGGGCAGCTCGTGTCCGCCGACAACGCCGCGGTCCGCAGCGAGATCCGCTCTTTCGAGAAGTTCGGGTTCCCGCTGCTGAGCCGGGTCTCGGTGGTGCAGCGCAACCCCGACGGCCTGCCCCTGTCGGTCCAGGCCGAAGCGGTCGCCCGCGCGCGCGACGTGACGGAGGGCAAGTATTCCGACGCCGCGCCCATCCTCGCCGCCGTGCCGGTGACCAACACGCTGCAGCTGATGCCGGGCTCGCAGGAGAACGGCACGACCGTCATCACCATGCTGTTCACCGCACCCGACGTGACCTTCGCCGGCCAGCTGGCGGCCGCCGAGAAGTTCGTGGCGGCACACTACGACGCCGACGACGCCGTGGTCGGGGTGACCGGGTCGGTTCCGGCCCGGGTCGAGCAGGGCGACCTCGTACTGTCGACGCTGCCCTGGCTGGAGGCGGTGACCGTCGCCGCCGTGTTCCTCATCGTCGCGATCGCGTTCCGGTCGCTGATCGCACCGCTGCTGGCCCTCGGGGTGGCCGGGGTCGCGATCGTGCTGACCCTGCATGTCGGCGGCGCGCTCGCCGACAGGCTCGGCGTGCCGGTGCCGCAGGAGACTCAACCGCTGCTGGTGGCGCTGCTGCTCGGCGTGGTCACCGACTACGTCGTGTTCTACCTGGCCGCGGTCCGCACCCAGCTCGCCTCGGGCGCGGGCCGGCTGGAGGCGGCGGAGCACGCGACCGCCCGGTTCACCCCGATCATCGCCACCGCGGGCGCGACCGCCGCCGCCGGCACCGGCGCGCTGGTGGTCGCCGGCTCGGCGGCGTTCCGCGCGTTCGGGCCGGGCATGGCGCTGGCCGTGCTCATCGGCATGCTCGTGGCGGTGACCCTCGTGCCCGCGCTGCTGGCCATCATGGGGCGCGCGGTGCTGTGGTCGCCGCGCCGCGCCGGGTCCACCGAACCCGACGCGGCACCGGAGGTCGGCAGCGGGCGCTGGTCACGGCTGCTGACCCGGCCCTGGGTCGCCGCACCCGTGCTGCTGCTGTGCGTGGGCGGCCTCGTCGCGGCCGCGCTGCCCGTACGTGACCTGGCCCTGGGGGTGTCGTTCGTCGAGGCGCTGCCCGCCGACCACCCGACCCGCCAGGCCGCCGTCCAGGCCCAGACCGGATTCGCCGAGGGCATCCTGTCACCGACCGAACTGCTCCTCGAAGGCCCTGGGGTGGCCGCGAAGGAGAAGGAACTCGACGGGCTGCAGCAGGCGCTGCGGAAGGTGCCCGGGGTGGCCGCCGTGCTCGGACCCGGCGACGACATCGTCCCGCAGGACCTGCACGTGTTCCGCACTCCCGACGACACCGCGGCCCGCTACCTGCTGGTCCTGTCCGACGAACCGCTCGGCGCCCGCGCCGTGCAGACCCTGTCGCGCCTGCAGCAGGACCTCCCGGGTCTCGTGCGCGCGGCCGGGTTGACCGACGTGCAGACCAGCCTCGGCGGCGACACCGCGATCGCGCAGCTCATCGTCGACCAGACCAGACAGGACCTCGGCCGTATCGCGCTCGCGGCGCTCGTGGCCAACCTGCTGTTCCTCATGCTGTTCCTGCGCGCGCTGGTGGCCCCGATCGGCCTGCTCGCCTGCAGCGTGCTCGCCATCGGCGCCACGCTCGGGGTGACCACCTGGCTGTTCCAGGACGTCCTCGGCGCCGACGGGCTGACCTTCTACGTTCCCTTCGCCGCCGCGGTGCTGCTGGTCGCGCTCGGCTCGGACTACAACATCTTCGGGATCGGACCCGCCTGGAAGGAGGCCCGGGGACGACCGCTGCGCGAAGCGCTGGCGATCACACTGCCGCAGTCGGCGCACGCGATCCGCATCGCCGCGTTCACCCTCGCGGTCAGCTTCGGGCTGCTGGCGATGGTGCCGCTGCGCCCGTTCCGGGAACTCGCGTTCGCACTGTCGGTGGGCATCCTGATCGACGCGTTCATCGTCCGGTCGATTCTCGCCCCCGCGCTGCTCACGGTGCTTGGATCGGCCAGCGAGTGGCCGAGCCGCCGGCTGTTCGGCCGGTTCGCCGCGCTGCGCCGCCCGCACGCCGCGCCACTGCCGGGCGAAGAGCCGGCTAGCGCCGCCTTCACCGAATGATCGGCGCTGCATAAGGAGCGGGCGCACGGGTATCGGTCCGCCATCACCACACCTCGAAGGGGAGACGACCATGCCAAGCAAGGACGACGCCATCGCCGGCGCGCACGACGCGCTCAATACGGCCTCCGCCGCCGTCGCCGAGAAGGCAGCGGAGGCCAAGCAGGCGGCGATCGACACCGGACACGCCCTGGCCGCCGGTGCCGGCGAGCTCAAGGCCAACGTCAGCAACACCGCGGTCGCGGCCAAGGACGCGGCCACGGAGGCCCTGTCGGCGGTCAACGAGCGGATTCCGCACACGGCCGACGAGTGGGAGAGCGCCGGACGCGACCTGTTGGCCAGCATCCGCCGCAACCCCACGCCGTGGGCGACCGGGGCCGCGGTGTTCCTCGTCGGCTGGCTGCTCGGCCGGAACTCGGCCGGGTCGAAGAAGTAGCCGCAGATGTCGGGTACGGAGATCGCGGCGCTGGTCGCCTCGGGAGCCTTCGCGATGCTCGTGCTGGTGCTCGCGGTGCCGATCCTGCGGCTGCGGCGCACCGTCGACGCGACCACCGACATGATCCGTGAGGTGACCGCCAAGACGGGTCCGCTGCTGGACAACGTCAACAACACCGTCGACGGGGTGAACACCACCGTCGGCCAGGTGCAGACCACGCTGGACGGCATCAACCTCCAGCTGGTCCGGGTCGACGCGGTGACCGGGCCGCTGTCGGCCGCCGCGGCGAACATCGCCAAGGTCGCGAACACGGTCACCGAGGCGTCGGCGACGCCGCTGGGCAAGGCCGCCGCGTTGGCGTTCGGCATCCGCCGCGCTGTCGCGGCGCGATCCCACCGGCAGTGACGTGACTGGCCGGGCCCGGCACACGGGTCCGGCCACGCGTCGATGTGGTGTGCTGCAATGGTGGCCGTGCAATCAGGACACAAGGCGCTGCTCTCGGCTGGGGCATTCCGATGAGCGGTGTCTACGACAGCGCCGACCTGGCCCGTGGCTATGCCTTCGACCGGCCCGCGGTGCATCACCGCCTGCTGGCCGCGGCGCGGCTGGCCGGCACGGCCCGGCGGGCGCTCGACGTCGGATGCGGCGCCGGGGTGTCGACCGCCGCGCTGCGCCCACTGGCCGCACAGGTGATCGGAGTCGAGCCCGCCGCCGCCATGCTGGTCCATCGCGACGCGGTCGCGCCCGGTACGTCGTTCGCCGTCGCCCGGGCCGAGGCGCTGCCGTTTCCCGACGCGTCGTTCGACCTGGTCACGGCGGCCGGGGCGCTCAACTACACCGACCTGACCCGGTCGCTCCCGCAGTTGCGGCGGGTGCTCGCCCCGTCCGGCCGGCTGGTCGTGTACGACTTCAGTGAGGCGCGCCATGCCGCGGAGGGGCCTGCGCTGAACACGTGGTTCGCCCGATTCGAGCAGCGCTTCCCGTGGCCGCCTGGGTGGCGGCCACTCGATCCGCGCGACCTGCCCGGCATCGAGCCCGGCCTGCGGCTGCTGGACTACCGTGACGAGGTCGTCGCGGTGCGGATGACCGGCGAGGCCTATCAGCGGTACGCGCTCAGCGAGGTCAACGTCGACCGGGCCGTCCGCGCCGGTGTCCTCTCCCGGCACGATGCTCGTACCTGGTGCGAGCAGACCCTTGCCGAGGTGTTCGGGGCAGGGGAGCTGACCGTGCGGTTCCCCGGCCACGTCGCGACGTTCGTCCTCGCCCGTTAGCCGGTGTCGGATCGGGCGGCTTTAGCCTGCGCCGCCGAACCGCGCTGCCTGCCCGCGGCGCTGAGACGGGCCCGGAGCGTGGCGGCGAGGTCGCCTGCCGCGATGAGCTGTTCGTGCGTGAGCGCGTCGACGAACAGCTCGCGCACGGCGCGCAGGTGCGGCACCGTCGCCTGCCGGAACGACTGAAGGCCGGTGGGGGTCAGCACGATCTCGGCGCCACGGCTGTCGGCGGCGCACTCCTCGCGGCGGATGAGGTCGCGCCGCTCCATCCGGCCCAGGTGATGTGAGAGGCGGCTGCGCTCCCAGTCGATGTGGGCCGCGAGTTCGGAGGAGCGCATCCGGTGTCCTTCGGCCTCGTTGAGGGCGAGCAGCACCGCGTAGTCGCCCGACGAGAGCGAGGACTCGCTCTGCAGGCGTGCGGTGAGCTCGGACCGGAGAGTGTCGGCCGTCTCGATGAAGTCGCGCCAGATCCGCAGCTCTTCGGTGGTGGGCAGCTGCCGTGCCCGCCGCGGTCGTGGTGTGTCGTGCGTCATTCCGCCTCCGATTGACATGTCAATCATACCGGACTACATAATTGACATGTCAATCAGCGCCGCCGAAGGTGCGGCCCGGATCGGAGCAGGGGGAGACCATGACCAGCGAGAGCTTCGAACTGGGCCTCAACTCGTTCGGTGAACTGGCCACCGACGGCGACCGGCTGCTGAGCGACGCCGAGACCGTGCGGCTGATCGTCGAGGAGGCGCAGCTCGCCGACTCGGTCGGGCTCGACGTGTTCAGCGTGGGCGAGCACTACCGGGACGGCTTCACCGACTCCGCGACACCCGTGCTGCTCGCCGCCATCGCGCGAGCCACCGAGCGGATCCGGCTCGGCACCTCGGTCACCGTGCTGAGCACCAACGACCCCGTGCGGCTCTACCACGAGTTCTCGACGCTGGACGCCGTGTCCGGCGGCCGTGCCCAGCTCGTCCTCGGCCGGGCCTCGGCGACCGAGTCGTTCCCGCTGTTCGGCTACGACCTGGCCGACTACGAGCGCCTGTTCGAGGAGAAGCTCGACCTGTTCATGCGGCTCCAGCGCCAGGACACGGTCACCTGGTCGGGCACCGTACGCAGCCCGCTCACCGCGCAGCGGCTGCACCCGCGTATGCCCGAGGGTGGCATCCCCACCTGGATCGGCGTGGGCGGCAGCCCGAACTCGGTGCTGCGGGCCGCCCGCTACGGGCTGCCGCTCATGATGGCGATCATCGGCGGCCGGCCGCAACGCTTCGCCGGCAACGTCGCGCTGTACCTGCGCGCCCTCGAGCAGTACGGGCACGCCCCGCTGCCGATCGGGCAGCACTCACTCGGCCTGGTCGCCGACACCGACGAAGAGGCCGTCGAGACCTGGTGGCACTACTGGCAACCGGTCGTCGCGGACCTCGCCCGCGAACGCGGCTTCTACAAGCCGACCCGCGAACGCTACGAGGCCGAGATCGACGGCGGGGCACTGTTCGTCGGATCGCCCGAGACGGTCGCACGCAAGATCGCCACGATGGCCCGCGACCTGCGGATCAGCCGCTTCGACCTCAAGTACGACATCATGCGCCTGCCCCGCCGGGCCCGCGCCCGCAGCATCGAGCTGTTCGGCCGCGAAGTCGCCCCGCGGGTGCGGGAACTGCTCACGAAGGAGCCTACCCATGTCTGACCTCGTGTTCGGCCTCGACACCTTCGGCGACGTGCCGGACGACGACGCCGGCCGCCCGATCTCGTACGCCGCCGCGATCCGGGCGGTCGTCGACGAGGCCGTGCTCGCCGACGAACTCGGCGTCGACGCCATCGCCGTCGGCGAGCACCACCGGCCGGAGTACTCGGTCTCCACGCCCGAGACCGTGCTGGCCGGGATCGCGACGCGCACGTCGCGCATCCGCCTCGGGTCCGGGGTGACCGTGCTCAGCTCCGACGACCCGGTGCGGGTGTTCCAGCGCTTCGCCACGGTCGACGCGCTGTCGCACGGCCGGGCCGAGGTCATCCTGGGCCGCGGCTCGTTCACCGAGTCGTTCCCGCTGTTCGGCTACGACCTGGCCGACTACGACGTGCTGTTCGAGGAGAAGATCGACCTCTTCGTCAAGCTGCTCGACGAGCAGCCGGTGACCTGGAGCGGCACCGTGCGCGCCCCGCTGCGCAACGCCGACGTGTTCCCCAAGACCGAGTCCGGCCGCCTGACCACCTGGGTGGGCGTCGGCGGCTCGCCGCAGTCGGTGGTGCGCACCGCGCGCTACGGCCTGCCGCTCATGCTCGCGATCATCGGTGGGCAGCCTGGCCGCTTCGCGCCCTACATCGACCTGTACCGGCGCGCCGCCGACCAGCTCGGCACCACCGCGCACCCGGTCGGCATGCACTCGCCCGGCTTCGTCGCCGACACCGACGAGCAGGCCAAGGAGATCTTCTGGCCGCACTACCGGGTCATCCGCGACCGGATCGGTGCCCTGCGCGGCTGGCCGCCCATCCGCCGCGCCGAGTTCGACGCCGAGGTCGAGCACGGGTCCCTTTACATCGGCTCCCCGGAGACCGTCGCCAGGAAGATCGCCCGTACCGTCAAGGCGCTCGGCGTCGGCCGGTTCGACCTGATCTACACCGCGGGCGCGCAGCCGGCCGGCGCCCGCCTGCGCGCCGTCGAGCTGTACGGCGCGAAGGTGATCCCCATGGTCCGCGACATGCTCGCCGGCTGACTCGCCGGCCGGACTCGACCCCGAAGGACTCGACATGAACGACACCGCCCAGGGCGGTCCCCGGACCCTCGGCATCCTCGGCGCGGGCAAGCTCGGCACGGTCCTCGGCCGGCTCGCCCTGGCCGCCGGTTACCGGGTGCTCGTCGCCGGCTCCGGCGACCCCGCGAAGATCGCGCTGACCGTCGAGGTGCTCACCCCCGGCGCGGTCGCGACCACCGCCGCCGACGTGGCGGCCCGCGCCGACATCGTCGTGCTCGCCCTGCCGCTCGGCAAACACCGCAGCGTCGCCGCGGACGCGCTGCGCGGCAAGCTCGTCGTCGACGCCATGAACTACTGGTGGGAGGTCGACGGCATCCGCGACGACCTCACCGACCCGCGGACGTCCTCCAGCGAGACCGTGCAGGCCTACCTGTCCGGTGCCCGGGTCGTGAAGGCGTTCAACCACGTGGGCTACCACGACATCGAGGACCAGGCCCGACCCGCAGGCGCCGCCGGACGCACGGCCGTCGCGATCGCGGGGGACGTCCCCGCCGACGTGGCCGCCGTCGCCGCGCTGGTCGACGCGCTGGGCTTCGACCCGGTCATCGCCGGGCCGCTGGCCGAGGGCGTACGTTTCGAACCGGGCACCGAGCTCTTCGGCGCCGACGTCGACGCGGCCGAGGTCCGGGCCCGCCTCGACCGCTTCCCGGAAACGGAGCGCGGACACGCCGTCGCCCAGGCGCGTGGGCAGCTGCGGGCCACGGACTCGGTGCCGGCTCCGCGCGAACCCCTGACGCCGTCGAGCCCGCCCGAGAGCGCTGGTCTGGTCTCGTGAAATCGGGCAGACGGGATCGCGTCGCGGCGGCTATGGTCGCCCGGTGCTGCCCCAGGAACATCTGATCACCCGTATCCGGGAACTGTGTCTCGACGACGAGGACCTCGTCGCCGCACTCACCTACGGCTCGTTCGCGCAGGGCGAGGGCGACGCCCACAGCGATGTCGAGTTCTGGCTGTTCTTCGGGGCGGAGCAGGCCGCGGTGCTCGACCGTCGGGCCTGGCTCGACCGGATCGGGCCCATCCGGCACGTGGTCGTCAACGAGTTCGGTTCCCACGTGGTGTTCTTCCCGAACCTGATCCGCGGGGAGTTCCACTTCGCGACGGCCGACGACATCGGCTCCGTCGCGACCTGGCCCGCGCGCAGCGCGCCGACCGACCGCATGATCGTGCTGGACCGCACCGGCGCCCTCCGCCGCGCCCTGGATGCCCTGCCCGCTCGGCCTGAGCTGCCGACCAGCGCCAAGGACGTCGATGAACTCTGCGGTCGTTTCGCCAACTGGCTGGTCCTGGCCCACCACGTCGCGCAGCGCGGCGAACTCCTGCGCGCCGTCGACGCGCTGTCGCAGGCCCAGCGGTATCTGCTCTGGATGGCCCGCCTCGCCGACGGCCGGACCGAGCACTGGCTGACGCCGTCACGCCGGGCGGAGACCGACCTCGGCGCCGAGGTGGTCGACAACCTCCGCCACACCGTCACCGTGGCCGAGGTCGACGCGGTCGTCGGGGCGGTCGCCGCCGCCTGGACCTGCGGCCGCGACTACTGGGTCAGGCTGGCCGACCGCGTCGGCTGCGAGACTCCCCGCGAACTGTTCGCCGAGCTCGACTCGGCGACGGCGAGGATCTGAGCCCGGCCCGGGCGGCAGAGGCGATCCTGCGCCGGGTGGCGAATCTCCGTCAGCGGCCCGCGGGTGCCGGTGCTGCTCCGCCAGCCGGGTGAGGTCCGGCTCGCCGTGATGCGCCACCATTGCGGTGAACCGGGCGGCCTTGTCCTCGCCGAACCGGCGTACGTCGGCCGTGTAGGCGGCCGCGGTCACGAACGTCGGCGGCGTCGTCTTGCTGTGGAACTTGTCGGCGTACATGACAAGCTGCTCCTCGCCGGTCTCGGCGACGTAGTCGGCGGCGGGCAGAGGCAGCTGCTGGCGCAGCACGTCCTCGCGGGTGAGCCCGACGCCGGTGTGGCAGGAGCAGAACCGGCACAGCGCCTCGGGGAAGCCGAGTCCGCGCAGCAGGTCATGCCCGAGCAGCCCGTGGCGGACGTAGTTGCGGTGGTCGAGCCGGCCGCGGGTGTCGTACAGCCGGTAGACGCCGATGTCGTGCAGCAGGCTGCCCGCCCGGACCAGGTCGACGTCGTATGCCGAGTGCCGGCCGTCGAGCAGCTGCTCGGCCACCGCACAGACGATCAGGCAGTGGGTGTAGACGAGGTCGAACGCCTCCGGGGTCGGCGCGAACCGTTCGTGCAGTTCCCGGATCTGCTCGTCGGTGGGGACGGCTGGTCGTCTGCCGACGCTCCGAACGGCCATCTGCATTCCTGACGACATGGGCTGCGGTGGCAGCCGAACGCCATTCTACGAACAGGTGGCCGCACCCGACGGACCGTCGTGGGTGGGCCAGGCGCTCGCCGAGCAGCTTTCGGGCGGGCCGGAACCGGTCGGTGCGCGGCCGCAGCCTACGTCGCGGTGTCGGCCCTGTCCGCGGTGCGGGCCGAGGTGAGTACGGGTGCCGCGGCCAGGACGAGGCAGGCCGCCGCGATGGCGCATGCGGTGCCGACCAGGGCCAGGACCGGGGTGTAGGTGCCCGCGGTGAGGTAGAGGGTGGCGGCCGCCAGGGGTGCGAAGGCTTTGGCGACGGTGGTCGGCAGGGTCAGGGCGGCGGCGATGGTGGCGTAGCCGGTGGTGCCGTACCGCTGGGCGAGCAGCGCCGGCCGGGCGATGGTGCCGACGCCGAAGCCCGTGCCGAACAGCACGACACAGCAGATCGCGCCGGTCCGGGTGGCGCCGAACGCGGGCAGGGCTGCCGCGGCCGCTGCCTGGATGCCGAACACGGCGGCGGTGACGGCCGCGGTGGAGTGGCGGCGGGTCAGGCCGGTGGTGACGATCCGGCCGGTGACGGACATGACGCCGAGCAGCCCCGCGACGGCGGCGGCGAATGCGGCGGGGTGCCCGAGGCCGGTGAGGAAGGTGATCAGGTGTACGGACACGACGGCGACGGCGCTGCCGTGTACCACGAACGCCGCGGTGAGCAGCCAGAACCCGCGATGGCGCAGCGCAGCGCGGACGGCGGACCGTCGCGCCTCGTGGTCGACGGCCCCTGCTGCCGCATCGCGGCGCGGCCGTGCCGGGACGGCCAGCGCATGCAGGGGGACGGCGATGAAGCAGTAGCCCAGCGCGAGGATGACCAGCGTGGTCCGCCAGCCGTGGTGTTCCTGCAGGCCCGCGGCCAGGGGCAGGAAGATCGTGCTGGCGAAGCCGGCCACGACCGTGATCGCCAGCAGGGCGCCGGCCCGTTGCGACGCGGTGCTCGTGGCGACGACGACCGCGAACGCCGCCTCGTAGAGGACCATCGCGGAGGCGATGCCCAGCATCGTGAACACGGCATACAGCTGACGGACGTCGGTGACCTGCGACCAGGCCAGGACCGCGCCGGTGCCCAGGAGCGAGCCGAAGGTCATGAGGCTGCGGCCGCCGCGCCGGTCGAGCCACCGTCCGACCGGGACGGCGGCCGCAGCGGTGGTGAGCACGGCGACGGTCAGCGCGCCGGTGACCGTGGCGGGGGAGGTGTGCAGGTCGGCGGTCATGGGCGCGAGGAAGACGCTGAACACGTAGTACAGCACGCCGTACCCGACGGTCTGGGTGACGGTCAGCGCGGCCACGACGGACCGCAGGCGGTGCCGGCCGCCGGCCTCGATGGAGGCGGCGGCCGGCGTGGTGACGGCCGGCATCAGCCGCAGCATCCGCCGGTCTCGGCCTCGGCCGTGACGGCCTGCACGACCGGCAGGGTCAGCAGGCCGCCTGCGATCCCGGTGGCCAGCCCTCGGGGCGCGTCGGCGGCGGCCGGTTCGGGTGTGCCGCAGCAGGCCGCCTCGTCGTCGGCGCCCAGCGCGGCGCTGCTGGAGCACACCCCGGTCTCGGGCAGTTCGAGCCGTACGTCGCGAGCGGCGTCCCAGTCCCCGGCGAGCGCGGCGACCACGGACCGGACCTGCTCGTATCCGGTGGCCATGAGGAACGTCGGCGCGCGGCCGTACGACTTCGCACCGACGGCGTAGTAGCCGGGCTCGGGCTGGGTGAGCTCGTCGACGCCGTGTGGTGGCACCGTGCCGCAGGAGTGCTGGTTCGGGTCGATGAGCGGGGCCAGGGCGCGGGTCGAGCCGAGGATCGGGTCGAGGTCCAGGCGCAGCTCGGACGCGATGGTGTGGTCGGGCCGGAAGCCGGTGGCCGACACGATCCGGTGCGCGGTCACGCGCGCACCGCTGCGGGCGGTCACCGTCACCTGGTCGCCGTGGACGGTGAGGGCGTGTGCCGAGAACCCGGCGTGCAGGGTGATCGCACCGGACTCGACCAGCGCCCGCACCCGGGAGCCGAGCGCGCCGCGGGCGGACAGGGCGTCGGCGTCGCCGCCGCCGTACGTGCGGGTCGCCGCGCCGGTGCGGATCGCCCAGCTCACCGTGGTGCCGGGTGTTTCGGACGCGAGCTGCGCGAGGGCGAGCAGCGTGTTGGCGGCGGAGTGGCCCGCGCCGACGACGAGGGTGTGCCGTCCGGCGAAGCGGTCGCGGTCGGCGCCGAGCACGTCGGGCAGCGCGGTCTCGACGAATGCCGCGGCCTCGGGCTCACCGTGCGCGGGCAGGCCGGAGCCGCCGAGCACGTTGGGGGTGGGCCAGGTGCCGGAGGCGTCGACGACCGCTCGTGCGGTGATTTCTTCGCCGGTGGCGAGGCGGATCAGGAACGGAGCACTGTCGCGGCCCGTGGTCCGAATGCGGTCGAGGCCGTCACGGCTGATCGCGACCACCTTCGCGTCGTAGCGGACTCGTCCGGCCAGGGCGGGCAGTTTGGTCAGCGGCTCGAGGTAGTCGGTGACGAGTTGCGCGCCCAGCGGCAGCTCGGCCTGGTTCGGCGCGATCCAGCCGTCGGCCTCCAGCAGGCGGCGGGCGGCGTGGTCGAGGTTGAACCGCCACGGGCTGAACACCCGCACGTGGCCCCAGCTCGCCATCGCCGCGGCCGGGCCACCGCCTGCCTCCAGGACCAGGAAGTCGAGACCCCGCTCGGCCAGGTGGGCGGCGGCGGCGAGGCCGACCGGTCCGGCGCCGACCACCACGATCGGGAGGGTGTCCTGCTGATGCATCATGGCTCCTTGTTTCGAAGTTTCTCTAAGCGACTCTGTTTAGAGTGCCGCCTACTTAGATATCTGTCAACTCAAGCAGGTGCAGTGCCTGGTCGAGGTGAGCAAACCAGGCGTTGCCGCCTGCTTCGAAATCTGTCAACCTAGGGGCATGGCGAAGCAGTTGACCGTGCTCGAACCCGAGGTGTGCTGCACACCCCTGGCCGCCGCCACCGTGCCGGCCGAGGCCGCCGTGGACCTCGCGGCCGCGTTCAAGGCCATGGGCGACCCGGTGCGCCTGCAGCTGCTGTCGATGATCGCCTCCGCCGACGGGGGAGAAGTCTGCGTCTGCGATCTGACCCCCGCGTTCGACCTGACCGGTCCCACGATCTCGCACCACCTGAAGGTGCTGCGCGAGGCCGGTCTGGTCGAGTCCGATCGGCGCGGCACCTGGGTCTGGTACCGGGCGAACCGCCCGCGCATGGCCGCCCTGTCCGCTGTCCTGGACATCGCGCCCGCCGCTTGAGCCGGACGCCGTCGGTCGGCGTCACCCAATGTTCATGATCACGAAGTTGCGGGGCTGACCGACCGGACTGTTTGATAACCGCGTGGTGATATCAGTTTCCGGTGATGCTCCGGCGGAGGTCGTGCGCCTGCTGGCAGACCCCGCTCGCGCCGCCATCGTCGACGTACTGGCCGCGGGTCCCGCCTGCACCTGCCACCTCGTCGAGGACCTCGGCCTGACCCAACCAAACGTCTCCAACCACCTGCGCGCGCTGCGCCACGCCGGATTGGTCAGCGCCGAACCCCACGGCCGCTACACCTACTACCACCTCAACGCCGACGCCCTCGACGCCGCGGCCGCGCACCTTTCCGCCCTGGCCGCCCGCGCTCGCGCTGCCGCCGGCAGCCGCCGGGAGTGCTGATGCCCGCCACCCTGTCCCGCCGCCTGCTCGCCGAGTTCCTGGGGACCATGCTGCTGGTGACCGCCGTCGTCGGCTCCGGCATCATGGCCACCCGGCTGTCGCCGAACGACGTCGGCCTGCAACTGCTCGAGAACTCGACGGCGACGGTGTTCGCCCTCGCCGTGCTGATCCTGATCCTCGGACCGCTGTCCGGAGCCCACTTCAACCCGGTGGTGACCATCGCGGCATGGTGGTCGGACCGTCCTGGCCGCGCAGGCTTTCCGGGCAGCGACGTCGGCCCCTACATCGTGGCCCAGACCTGCGGCGCGGTCGCCGGGTCGATACTGGCCAACGCCATGTTCGGGGTCGCGCAGGGCCTGTCGGCCACCGGACGTGACGAGCCCCGACTGTGGCTGGGCGAGGTCGTCGCGACCGCCGGTCTGCTGCTGGTCGTCTTCGCGCTGGCCCGCACCGGCCGAGCGGCGCTGGCGGCCCCGGCCGTCGCCGCCTACATCGGCGCGGCGTACTGGTTCACCAGCTCCACCAGCTTCGCCAACCCCGCCGTCACCATCGGCCGCGTGTTCACCGACACCTTCGCCGGCATCGCACCGACCTCGGTCCCGGCGTTCGTCGCCGCGCAGGTGGTCGGGGCGCTGATCGGCGTCGGCCTGGTGCTGGCCCTGTACCCGGCCTCGGCCGGCACCGTGGCGGCCGTCGAACCCGCACCGCAGCAGCTCGCCCGCGCCGAGGCCGCCGCAGCGCCGTGACCGTGGCCCCGCCGACCTCGACAGCATCGGGGTGGGTGACGCGTCGAACCCGAACCGAGTCAAGGAGAACCAGGATGACCGAGACCAAGCCCAGCGTGCTGTTCGTGTGCGTGCACAACGCCGGCCGCTCCCAGATGGCCGCCGGGTGGCTGCGCCATCTCGCCGGTGACGCCGTCGAGGTCCGCTCGGCGGGCTCCGCGCCCGCGGACCGGATCAATCCCGTCGCCGTCGAGGCCATGCGTGAGGTCGGCATCGACATCACCGGCCAGACCCCGAAGATCCTCACCCCGGAGGACTCTGCGGCCTCCACCGTGGTCGTCACCATGGGCTGCGGCGACGTCTGCCCCTACTTCCCCGGCCAGCGCCACGAGGACTGGAAGCTCGACGATCCCGCCGGACAGGGCATCGACGCGGTGCGCCCGATCCGCGACGAGATCCGCGGCCGGGTCCAGGCACTCGTCGACGATCTGCTGCGCGGCGACTGACCGCGGCCCCTCCAGCGGCCGCGGGCGGGCGATGTCGGGCTTCCGACGGCCCATCGACGCTGCCCAATTCAGGCAGGAATCAGGCACGCCCGATCCGCGGTTGCCGACGATCGGTCAGCCGCAGCCCGACCCCGCGCACCGCGTCGATGGTGGCGCCGGTGCCGAGCTGGCGCAGCTTGTGCCGCAGCCGCTTGACCACGGACTGCACGTCGGACTTGCCGTCGAGGCCTTCGTCGCGCCATACCGTGCGGTGTAGTTCGGCGTAGCTCCAGACCCGGACCGGCTCGGTGGTCAGGCAGGTCAGCAGGTCGAGTTCGAGCCGGGTGAGGTCGACCTCGCGGTTGCGGCAGCGCGCCATGGCCCGGGTCGAGTCGATGACCAGGGAGGTGTCGACCGCCGCGGTCGGCGTCTCGGCCCGCTGCGGCGAGGGCGCGATCAGCCGGCGCAGCTCGTCGAGGTCGGCCACCAGTAGCAGTGGTGCGATGCCGTCGAGTTGCTCCGCGAGCCGGATCCGTTCATCCGCCGACGGTGCCACGGCTATCAGCAGCGGGAACGGCCCGCCGTCCGGATCGGACCCCGTCGCCGTTCTCGTGTCGTCCTCGGTCACCGTTACCGCCCGGGATCGATGGGGCATGGTGCCCACTTTCGTCTTGGTCCTGACAGTGATGGGCAAGTGCGCCGCTTACCCGGCAACCGTTAGCGACAAGTTGCTCACGTCAAGTTATTGATCGTCCTTTCTGCCCGATCATAGTGTCCAAACGGGCAACCGGCGTGACCCGCGCGGTTTTGTTTGGTGGGCATGGAGGGGGTTCGTCGGTTCGCTGTGGCGCGACGGTTCCCCCTGCACCCTCACCGTGGCTCGTTTCACTCTGGGTCGTTCTGAGGGAGGTAGCACCGATGTTCAGACGTCCACCATGGCGGCGGCGCGCAGCCAGATCACTGGTCAGCGCCGGAACGGCGATGATCCTCGCCGTGACAGGCGTGGCCGCGGCGGGCTCCGGCGCGCAGGCCGCGTCGGGGACCGGAACCGCTGTCGGCGACAAGATACGACCGGAGCTCGCCAAGCAGCTCCAGGCCAAGAGCGAGGGAGACTTCTGGATCCGGTTCACCGACCGGGCCGACCTCAGCAAGGCCAAGGACATCAAGGACTGGGCCCAGCGCGGCACCGCCGTTGTGGAAGCCCTACGCAAGACGGCCGAGCGGAGCCAGGCCAAGATCCGGGCGGACCTCGACGCCGCGGGCGTGAAGTACCAGACCTTCTGGGCGACCAACGCCATCAAGGTGAGCACCGGCTCGCTGGCCATGGTGCAGAAGTACGCCGCGCACGCCGAGGTCGAGGGCCTGTACGCCCCGATCGCCTACAAGATTCCCGAGACCACCAAGGGCACCGACGAGCAGACCGTCAACGCCCTCGAGTGGGGCATCGCGAACATCAACGCCGACGACGTCTGGTCCCAGTACGGCGTCAAGGGCGAGGGCATCACCATCGCCAACATCGACACCGGGGTCCAGTTCGACCACCCGGCGCTGGTCGCCTCCTACCGCGGCAACAACGGCGACGGCACGTTCGACCACAACTACAACTGGTTCAACGCGGCGGACACCTGTGACACGCCCTGCGACGACGACGGCCACGGCACGCACACCATGGGCACCATGGCGGGCGCGGACGGCGCGAACCAGATCGGCGTCGCCCCGGGCGTCAAGTGGATCGCGGCGAACGGCTGCTGCCCCAGCGACGCCGCGCTGGTCACCTCCGGTGAGTGGATGCTGGAGCCGACCGACCTCAACGGCCAGAACCCCAACGCCGCCAAGCGCCCGAACATCATCAACAACTCGTGGGGAAGCGAGTTGCCCTCCAACGACCCGTTCATGGAGGACGTGACGCTGGCCTGGGCCGCGTCGGGCATCTTCGGCACCTGGTCCAACGGCAACAACGGGTCCGCGTGCCAGACCAGCGGCTCGCCGGGCAGCCGGATCAGCAACTACTCGACCGGCGCGTACGACGTCAACAACAACATCGCCGGCTTCTCGTCCCGGGGCACCGGGCAGAACGGGGAGATCAAGCCGAACATCTCCGCGCCCGGCGTGAACGTGCGATCGAGCGTGCCAGGTGACGGTTATGCCAGCTTCAGCGGCACGTCCATGGCCGCACCGCACCTCGCGGGCGCGATCGCGCTGCTGTGGTCGGCGGCTCCGGCCCTGGCCGGTGACATCGACGCGACGCGCGCGCTGCTCAACGGCGCGGCGATCGACAAGGCCGACAGCCAGTGCGGCGGCACCTCGGCCGACAACAACGTCTACGGCGAAGGCCGGCTGGACGCGCTGGTACTGCTCAACTCCGCCCCGATCGGCGACACCGGCACCCTGGCCGGCACCGTCACCGACGCGTCCACCGGCACCCCTCTCGCCGGTGCGACGGTGACCATCACCGGATCGGTCGGCCGCGAGGTGACCACCGGCGCGGACGGCAAGTTCTCCACCCTGCTCCCGGTCGGTGCCTACCAGGTCGCCGTGGCGGCGTTCGGGTACACCGGCGTGACGCGGTCGGCGACCCTCACCGACGGCGCGACGACCACCGTCGACGTGGCACTGAGCCCGGTGCCCAGCGTCAACGTCAGCGGTTCGGTCACCGACGGTTCCGGGCACGGCTGGCCGCTGTACGCCAAGGTCACCGTGGAAGGCCCGTCGGGCGTCTACGACCACACCACCCCGGTCAACGGCCGCTACAGCGTGAAGCTGCCGGCCGGGGCGACGTACAACCTGAAGGTCGAGACGCTGTACCCGGGCTACCAGACCGTGACCAGGCAGGTCGTGGTCGGTTCGGGCAACGTCACGGCGAACGTCTCCGTGCCGGTCGACGCCACCAAGTGCACCACGGCGCCCGGCTACACCTACGGCTCGGACGGCGAGTACGAGACCTTCGACGGCACGACCGTGCCGGCGGGCTGGTCCGTGGTGGACAACGCGGGCACCGGCCAGGTCTGGAAGTTCACCGACGACGGCAACCGCGGCAACCTCACCGGCGGCAGCGGCAACTTCGCGATGATCGACAGCGACGACTACGGGATCGGCGGGGCGCAGGACAGCTCCCTGGTCAGCCCCGTGGTCAACCTGACGGCCGTCGCGGCTCCGGTCATCCGGTTCAACCAGGACTTCAACCAGCTCGGCTCCGACCGGGCCGACGTCGACTTGAGCCTCGACGGTGGAGCCACCTGGAGCAACGTGCTCCGGCAGGCGGCGGACTTCCGCGGGCCGCGCACGACCGAGATCGCGATCCCGCAGGCCGCGGGCAAGGCACAGGTCCAGGTCCGCTTCCACTACTACGACGCGTCGTACGAGTGGTGGTGGGAGGTCGACAACGTGCTGATCGGCAGCCAGGTCCTCTGCGCTCCGGTCGACGGCGGCCTGGTGGTCGGCAACGTCCGCGACAAGAACGACAGCAGCTACGTCAACGGCGCGACCGTCGCCAGCGACGCCAAGCCGGCCGAGAAGGCCGTCACCGCGGCCACCCCGGACGACCCGGCGCTGGAGGACGGCTTCTACTGGCTGTTCTCGTCGCTGACCGGCACCCACCCGTTCACCGCGCGGGCCGGCAACTACGTCAGCCTGACCAAGCAGGTCGACGTGCAGCCCGACTGGGCGACCGCGGCGAACTACGCGCTCGCGGCAGGCCAGCTGAAGGTGTCCCCGGCCGCGGTCAGCGCGACGGTCCAGATGCCCACCGGCAAGGCGGCCAAGACGTTCACGGTGACCAACACCGGCGGGGCGCCGGTCGAGGTCGAGTTCAGCGAGCGCGAGGGCGGGTTCGAACTGCTGCGGGCCGACGGGTCGCGTACCACCAAGCAGGAGGTCCTCGGCAGTGCCGGGGCGCCTGAGCAGCGGCTCGACGCGCCGACGTCGTTCGCCGCGAACGCGGCGTCCGGCAAGTCGGCGAACGCGGCGTCCCCTGCGGTCGGCCCCCAGGCCGAACCGTGGACGGACATCGCCGACTACCCGGCCAACGTGATGGACAACCGGGTGGTGACCCTCGACGGCAAGGTCTACTCGATCGCGGGCGGCAACGGGTCGGCTTCTTCGACGAAGAACTTCGTCTACGACCCGGTCGCCCAGACCTGGACGGCGATCGCCGATCTGCCCGGGGCCCGCAACGCCATGACCGTCGGCGTCGTCGGCGGGAAGATCATCGCGACCGGCGGCTGGGGTGCCTCCGGCCCCGATGCCGGCACCTGGTCCTACGACCCGGCGGCGAACACCTGGACGGCGAAGGCCGCCAACCCCGCGCCGCGGTCCGCGGCCGGGCAGGCGGTCGCCGACGGCAAGCTGTACGCCATCGGCGGCTGCACCACCGCCGCCTGCACCCCGATGTCGAACGACGTGGTCCGCTACGACCCCGCCACCGACACCTGGACGGCCGTGGCCGACTACCCGAAGTCGGTGGCGTTCGTCTCCTGCGGCGGGATCGACGGCACGGTCTACTGCACCGGCGGCAACGACGGAACCGCCGCGCAGAAGGCCGGCTACGCCTACGACCCGGGCGCCGACGCGTGGACGCCCATCGCCGACGCGCCGACCGACAACTGGGCCAGCTCCTTCGCCGTCGCCAGCGGAAAGCTGCTGGTCGTCGGCGGGTCGCAGGGTGGGGCCATCACGAACGCGGGCTTCGCCTACGACCCGGCCCTCAACTCGTGGTCCAACCTGCCCAACGCCAACACCGCGCGCTACCGCGGCGGCGCGGCGTGCGGCTTCTACAAGATCGGCGGTTCGTCGGGCAACTTCAGCGCGATGCCCGACAGCGAGGTGCTGCCGGGTCTGGAAGGTTGCGCCGAGGCGGCCGCCGACGTCAGCTGGCTGACGCTCGACAAGACCGCCGTCACGCTGGCGCCGGGCGCGAAGGTCGTCGTCACCGTCACCATGACGGCGAACGTGGACCAGCCGGGCACCTACACCGCCTCGGTCGGCATCAAGGAGAACACGCCGTACTCGGTGTCGCCGGTGGCCGTCACGATGACCGTGACACCGCCGAAGACCTGGGGCAAGCTGCTGGGCACCGTCACCGGGACCAGCTGCCAGGGCGTGGGCTCGCCGATCGTCGGCGCGGTGGTCCAGGTCGACTCGTGGGCGAACTCGTGGACCTTCGCCACCGACGCCCAGGGCAAGTACGCCTACTGGATGGACCGCCGCAACAACCCGCTGACGCTGATCGTCGCCAAGGACGGCTGGAAGCCCCAGACCCGTCAGACGAGGATCAACACCAGCACACCCACGGTGGAGGACTTCGCGTTGTCTCCCATCCGGTGTTGACGGCTGACCGCTAACTGATCCGGCCCGCCTGGTCGCCGACCAGGCGGGCCGGACCATGTCCGGGAGGCCTGCAGCCTCTCATCGCCCCGCCGCAGCCGGACCGGACACGGGCTCCGACGCGGCCGCCGCCGGCGACCGGCGGCGCGCCGTGGCGAACGCGTACGCCAGCAGGTACGGGGTGAACGCCAAGTACAGGTATGGGCTCAGGTCGACCAGGTCCCCGACATACCACATGTCTTCCTGCGACGGTCCTATGCCTACGAGCGGACCCAGATAGAGCAGCGGCAGCCAGAGCACCGCCCAGGCCCGGGAGACTCCGGGCTCGAAGCCGCCCTCGATGACGACGTAGTGGGCGGGAGTGTGATTCAGGACGGTGAACACCACTCCCAGGTCCGCCACCACGAACGCGCCCATCAGGCCCACGCACCAGGCCAGCCGTAGGTGTCCGAGGGCGGCGGCCCGAGCGGCGAGCCAGAGCACACCCACCATGCCCGCGGACCACAGCACCAGTTCGGGCAGGACCCGCCACAACTTGTCGCTCTGCATGAAGGTGGCGATGAACAGCGCGACGGTGATGCCGCACGGCACGACGAGCCCGACCGCCAGTGGCAGCGGCCCGGCCGGCACGCCCCACCTGGCCAGCCGCGCGGCGAGCAGGGCCAACAGCACCGCGAAGAAGGCGACGAACACGGTGGCCGTGATCTCCTGTAGATAGAACGCCAGGTCGGGGCGCGAGTGCAGCAGCGAGCCGTTCACGGTGAGGCTCATCAGCCAAAGCCCGAGACCGGCGGCAACGGTCGCGGCCAGTGGCGCGAGGAGGAGGAAGGCCGCGGTGCGCAGGACGGGGCCGGTCATCGTGCTCCGATCGAGGACAGGGTCGGCGGCGGGGCGGGACAGGGCGAGGCTGGCCGCGTACGCCAGCATCGGGGCGGTTCGGCCCCGCTCGGCCAGGACATGCAGCTCGGCCTGCCACTCGCGGTGCAGGTCGGCGCGGATCGCGGCGGGCCAGCGCCGGGCGGCGACCCGCAACAGCACCGCGCACAGCCTGGTCACCATGCGGGCCTCGCCTGGCCGCGGCCAGGTTCGGTGTTCGGCTGGGTGGCGGCGTGCAACTCGGCGAGAGCATGGCGCCCGTCGGTGACGCCCTGCGGGGTGAGCCGGTAGTAGCGGCGCGCCGGGCGACCTTCGGCGGCGGGGTCGATCTGCTCCCAGTGCGCGGCGACCCAGCCCGCCTGCTGCAGCCGTTGCAGCACCGGGTAGAGCGTGCCGCTCGGCAGTTCGGTGGCCTTCATCAGGTCGAGGCCGTAGCGCTCGGCGTCAGGGTCGGCCAGCAGAGCGGCGACGACTTTCGCCACGGGAACGGTGAGACGCATGAATGCATTCTCTGTCCATTAACTACATAGGGTCAAGCCTGTGCGAACCGCGGACGGCGATCAGGCTGCGGCGAGCCGGAAACCCACGCCGCGGACCGCGTGGACCGTCACCGGGGCGTTCAGCCGGGCGAGTTTGCGCCGCACCCGCCGTACCACCGAGTGCATGTCGGAGCCGCGGCCGAGGTGCTTGTTGCCCCATACCTCGAGGTGCAGCCGCTCGTAGGTCCAGACCTGGCCGGGCGTCTCGGTCAGGCAGATCAGGAAGTCGTGTTCCAGGCGGGTCAGATCGACCTCCCGTCCGCGCCAGCGCAGCATCCGCCGGTCGGAGTCGACGGCCAGATCGGCCGAGGGCGTCGTGGCGGGCTCCGCGGTGCGCACCGGCGCGGGTTGCACCGGGGGAGGGGGCGTGGCGGCGGCGGGCGGGCCGGCCACGCCGAGGAATTCGCGGGCCTGCTCGACGCTGGACACGATCAGCAGGGCCGGGCTGCCGCCGAGCGTGCGAGCCAGGTGGCGGCGTTCCGCAGGCGAGGACGCGATGCCGATGACCAGCGAGGCGACCGGAATTCCCCGCATCTGCCCACCCCTCCGGTTCTCCGTGATTGCGCGTGATTTCCATACCGCCGACCGAAAGATCCGCAATCGGTGCCCTGACCTTAGCGGCAGAGCCCCGTGATGGAAATATTCACCGCCATGATTCTCGGTGAAAGGCGTGGTGAAGGTCCGGGTCGCGGCACCGGGTACAGCGAACGGGAGGTGTGCAAGCCCTCGGCTTGTCCCTCCCGCGGTTTCAGTCTAACGGACGGACCCCCCGTGTCGAATCGGCCCGAATGACGATCTTTGTGCGCTGAGACGCACATATGCTCGTCACTCAACCCCATTCGCCACTCACCGGGGAGCACTGTGCCTGACGCACGAACGCAGGAGATCGCCAGTGAACAGCAGGTCGTCGGCCGGGTCTACGACCGGTCCGACGCCATGCGCGCCCAGGCCGAGCAGTTGGCCCGCGAGGGTCACGGCCGGGCCGCCGCCGGGCCCGCCGGTGGACTCGTGGAACGCGACGCGATGGTCCACCACGCGGCGGGCAAGCTGCGGGCGCTGGACGCCGAAGCCGAAGGGCTCGTGTTCGGCCGGCTCGACTTCGACGACGGCGAGACCTACCACATCGGGCGGCTCGGCATCCGCGACGAGGACCGCGAGCCACTCCTGATCGACTGGCGGGCGCCCGCCGCGGCGGCCTTCTACCGGGCGACGCCCGGCGAACCGCTCGGCGTCGTCCGCCGCCGCGTCATCATCAGCCGCGGCCGCGAGGTCGTCGACCTCGACGACGACCTGCTGTCCCCGGACGACGCCGGCGAGTTGCGCGTACTCGGCGAGGGCTCGCTGCTCGCAGCGCTGCAGCGCGCCCGCGGCCCGCAGATGCGCGACATCGTCACCACCATCCAGCGCGAGCAGGACGAGGCGATCCGGGCGCCCGCCCGCGGCGTCACGCTCATCACCGGCGGGCCGGGCACCGGCAAGACGCAGGTCGCGCTGCACCGCGCCGCGTACCTGCTCTACTCCGACCGGGGCCGGTTCGCCGACGGCCGGGTCCTGGTCGTCGGGCCGTCCACGGTCTTCACCAACTACATCAGCCGGGTGCTGCCCGCGCTCGGCGAGGACAGCATCCACCTGCGCGCCATCGGCGAACTCGTCGAGGGGGTGACCGCCGTCCGGCGCGATCCCGCGCCGGTGGCCGAGATCAAGGGCAGCACCCGCATGGACGCGGTGCTGGCCGAGCTGATCTGGCAGGCCCCGCCGGCCGCACCGGACCAGCTGAAACTGGTGTACGCGGGCCAGGTCCTCAAACTCGCACCCGCCGACCTGTCCGCCGTTCGCGAGCGGGTCCGCACCACGGCCACGGCATCCGGCACGCTGCCCAACGCCGCCCGGCCCGTCGCCGCCAAGGCGCTGCTGGAGGCGCTGTGGGCTGAGGTCGACGGCGAACACCTGGATCGGGAGCTGTTCACCGAGGACGTCGGCGACCGCCCCGAGTTCCGGCGCTTCCTCGCCGCCTGGTGGTCCCGGCTGAGCCCGCCGGACGTGCTGGCGTGGCTCGGCGACGCCGACCGGGTCCGCGGCGTGCTCGGCGACGACGCGGCCCACGTCCTCGCGGCGTCGTACCGCGGTGGCGGCGACTGGTCGATCGACGACGTGCCGCTGCTCGACGAGCTCACCGAGCTGCTGGGCGAGCCGCCCGCCGCCCCGAAGGCACCCGTCGAGCACGCCCGGCTGCGGGAGCTGACCATGGGCCCGCAACTGGTGGACATGTTCGTGCTCAGCCTCGGGCTGCACGACGGCTGGAGCCTGTACGCGCCCGGCCTGCCCACCCCGATGGCCGTCGCCGGGCAGACGATCGACAACGACGCGACGGCACAGGCGCAGCGCTGGGCCGCCGCGGTCATCCTGCGCGAGGGCCACCAGGTGGTCAGCTGGATCGACGGGTCCGACCCGTACGGCGAGGACGGCTACGTGCCTGTGCTGGCCGAGCCGCTGCCGGTCGCCGAGCCGGACGACGAGCCGGCCACCTGGGACGACTACGCGCACGTGATCCTCGACGAGTCCCAGGACCTGTCGCCGATGGAGTGCCGGATGATCGCGCGCCGGGCGGCGTACGCGTCGATGACGATCGTCGGCGACCTCGGTCAGGCGACCCACCCGCTGGCCGCCGCGTCGTGGGAGGAGCTGCTGTCGCGGCTCGACCGGCGCGACGCGCGAATGCTGGACCTGCGCACCGGCTACCGGGTGCCGCAGGTCCTCGCGGACTTCGCGGCGCGGGCGCTCGCCCCGGGCATCGCGCCGACCCGGTCCTACCGGCCCGGGGGAGAGCTGTCGGTGCGGCAGGTCGACGACCTCGCCGCGGCCGTGCGCGAGGCCGTGCGCCGTGCGCCGAGCGACGGCAGCGCCGCGGTCGTCGCGGCCGATCACCTGATCGAGGCGCTCGGGCCGGTCGTGGACGCGCCCCACGTCACGCTGGTGCCCGCGGGCCTCGTCAAAGGCCTCGAATACGACCACGTGATCGTCGTGGAGCCCGGCGAGATCGTGGCCGCCGAACCGCGCGGGCAGCAGCGGCTGTACGTCGTGCTGACCCGCGCGGTCGCCCGCCTGGAGGTCCTGCACCGCGAGCCGCTGCCCGCAGTCCTGGCGGCGGAGGCGACACCCGCCGGGTAGCCGCCACGGGTGACGGCGTCGTTCATCGGCCGGACCCGTGCGGCTGACGGCTCGGCCCGCTCGTTGCGTGCCGATCGTGGTCGGACCTGCCGCGTTCGCGCCTTCGGTGGTACTGACCAGCACTAACGTGATCTGTGCCGGGATGCGACTCGGGGCCGCGAGCCTTGCGGACCGCTCACCGAACCCGGCACAGCCGAGGACCTGTCCGGCTGGCTGCGAGAACCCCGCCGCACCCTGGGTTCGACAGGCGCTCCAACCGCTGGGACGGAAGGACAGAGGGCAATGAGGCTGCAGGGGAAGGTCGCGCTGGTCTCGGGCGGCGCCAACGGTATCGGCCACGCGGTGGTGGAGTTGTTCGCCAAGGAGGGCGCGACCGTCATCTCGGGCGACATCACCTCGCCGAAGGAGCCGTTCGCCGATGGTGTCGAGTCCGTGCGGCTCGACGTCACCAGTGAGGACGAGTGGGCGAGCGTGGTCGGCGACGTCGTCAAGAAGCACGGCCGCCTGGACGTGCTGATCAACAACGCCGGGATCATCGCGTACGAGCCGCTCGACGAGCTGGACATGACGAACTGGGAGAAGATGATCGCGGTGGACCAGACGGGTGTCTTCCTCGGCATGCGCGAGGCGGTCCGCGTCATGCGGAAGAACAGGTCCGGCTCGATCGTCAACGTCTCGTCGATCTGGGGCAACTCGGCGGTCAGCGGAGCGTTCTCTTACCACGCCGCGAAGGGCGCGGTACGCAACATGACGAAGAACGCGGCGATGACATACGTCGGTGAGGGGATCCGGGTCAACTCTGTCCATCCCGGTTTCATCGACACGCCGCTGACCCAGGCCCAGGCGCCGGACCTGAACAAGCTCGTCATCGATCAGACCCCGATGAAACGGCCGGGCCAGCCGATGGAGATAGCCTACGGCTGCCTCTACCTGGCCTCCGACGAGTCGAGCTTCGTGACGGGCACCGAACTGGTCATCGACGGCGGCTACCTGGCCCAGTAGCCGACGACAACGGGGGCTCGGGACGGCGCTCAGCTGGGCTGTTCGGAGCCGCCCAAGACCGCAGCCGGTTGATGGGGGCACCCTCCGCCACGGATAGCGGAGGGTGCCCCATCTTGTGTCGGCGGGGTCAGTCGTTGCCGGATTCCATGGCGGCGTTGTCGAGGAGTTCGTCGTCGCCGGGGGCGTGGCCGCGGGAGGCGATCGTGTCGGCGCCGCCCTCGGGCAGGATGCCGATGAGCTGGTGCGGGCCGGGCTGGACGGCGGCGGTCACCTGCAGGTGCGAGCCGCCGCCGACGATGCCGAGCTGGGCGTACTGCTCCAGCTTGGCGCGCGAGTCGGCGATGTCCAGGTTGCGCATGGTCAGCTGGCCGATGCGGTCGACCGGGCCGAACGCGGAGTCCTCGGTGCGCTCCATGGACAGCTTGTCCGGGTGGTAGCTCAGTGCGGGGCCGGTCGTGTCGAGGACCGAGTAGTCCTCGCCGCGCCGCAGCCGCAGGGTCACCTGGCCGGTGATCGCCGAGCCGATCCAGCGCTGCAGCGACTCGCGCAGCATCAGCGACTGCGGGTCGAGCCAGCGGCCCTCGTACAGCAGCCGGCCCAGGCGGCGACCGTCGTTGTGGTACGCGGCGACGGTGTCCTCGTTGTGTATCGCGTTGACCAGGCGCTCGTAGGCGGCGTGCAGCAGGGCCATGCCCGGCGCCTCGTAGATGCCGCGGCTCTTGGCCTCGATGATCCGGTTCTCGATCTGGTCGGACATGCCCAGGCCGTGCCGGCCGCCGATGGCGTTGGCCTCCAGGACCAGGTCCACGGGGGAGCCGAACTCCTTGCCGTTGATGGTCACCGGCCGGCCCTGCTGGAAGCCGATCGTGACGTCCTCGGAGTCGATCTGCACGGTGCTGTCCCAGAACCGCACGCCCATGATCGGCTCGACGATCTCGATGCCGGTGTCGAGGCGTTCGAGCGACTTGGCCTCGTGGGTCGCACCCCAGATGTTGGCGTCGGTGGAGTACGCCTTCTCGGTGCTGTCGCGGTAGGGCAGGTCCCGGGCGAGCAGCCACTCGGACATCTCCTTGCGGCCGCCGAGCTCGCTGACGAACTGGGCGTCCAGCCAGGGCTTGTAGATCCGCAGGGAGGGGTTGGCCAGCAGGCCGTAGCGGTAGAACCGCTCGATGTCGTTGCCCTTGAAGGTGGAGCCGTCGCCCCACACCTGGACGCCGTCGTCGAGCATGGCCCGCACCAGCAGGGTGCCGGTCACGGCACGGCCGAGCGGGGTGGTGTTGAAGTAGGCGCGCCCGCCGGACCGGATGTGGAACGCGCCGCAGGCCAGGGCCGCGAGCCCTTCTTCGACCAGCGCGGCGCGGCAGTCGACCAGCCGGGCGATCTGCGCGCCGTAGGCGGTGGCGCGGCTGGGCACCGAAGCGATGTCCGGTTCGTCATATTGGCCGATATCTGCGGTATAGGTGCACGGAATCGCACCCTTTTCGCGCATCCACGCGACAGCTACTGAGGTGTCGAGACCGCCGGAAAAGGCGATTCCGACGTGATCACCGACAGGAAGGGACGTAAGTACCTTGGACACGCTGCAAAGTATATGCGCACAACCGTATGACTATGCAAGCCGACTCGATTGAGTGAGTCGCAGGCCTCATCCCCGCGACGGTCCGGCGATTGCGGCGACCGGCCCGGCTGTCGCCCCGGTGCGGTCTAGCCTGTGAACTACAGGCCGAGCGAGGGCTGGTGATGGTGATGTCGCAGGCACGGCTGGCACTGCTCGACGGCAGCACCTTCTTCACCACGAACGGGCTCGGCGACACCGACACGGCTGACGACGGCCTGTACTTCGCCGACACACGGCACCTGTCGTCGTGGCGGCTGACTCTCGACGGCGCGGAACTGCACCTGCTCAGCTATGACACGCCGCAGTACTACTCGGCCCGTATCCACGCGACGCTGCCGTCGGTGAGCGTCGGCGTCAACCCGACGGTGTCGGTCCGGCGCGACCGGATCGTCGCGACCGGCGTGCACGAGGACCTGGTCCTGGAGAACTACAGCGACGAGGAGCGGGACCTGGTCGTGGAGCTGGCGCTGGACGCCGACTTCGCGGACATCTTCGAAGTCAAGGACGACAAGATCGGCTCCAGGCAGGTGGCCGTCGCCGTCGACACGGACACGATCACCTTCGGGTACCGCAACGGCGACTTCACCCGCGCGACGAAGGTCGTCTTCTCCGAACCGGGCACCCTCCAGCCGACGGGCATGCGGTGGGCGATCCGGCTGCCCGCCCGCGGCACCTGGACCACCTGCATCGACGTGATCTGCTCCGACCACGACGGCGAGCACAAGCTCCGGGTGGGGCACGGCGGGTTCGGGCGGCTGCAGCCGGACATGCCGCAGACGATGCAGCAGTGGCTGGACGAGGCCCCGGTGCTGCACACGACCTTCGACCCGGCCCGGCACGCCTACCACCATGCCCTGCAGGACCTGGCCGCGCTGCGGTTCCATCCGATCCAGGGCTGCGTGCACTCGGTGCCGGCCGCCGGCGCACCGTGGTTCATGGCACTGTTCGGCCGGGACAGCCTCATCACCGCCTACCAGGCGCTGCCGTTCCACCCCCAACTCGCCCGGACGACCCTGGACGCGTTGGCCATGGTCCAGGCGACCCAGGTCGACGACTTTCGCGACGCCGATCCTGGCAAGATCCCACACGAACTCCGGCACGGTGAGCTGACCGCCACCGGCCGCACCCCGCACAGCCCGTATTACGGCTCGCACGACGCGACCCTGCTGTTCCTCATCCTGCTCGACGAGTACGAGCGGTGGACCGCCGACACCGAAGTGGTCCACCGCCTGGAACCGGCGGCGCGCGCCGCCGTGGCCTGGATGCAGGGCCCGGCCGACCCCGACGGCGACGGCTACCTGGAATACCGCACCCGATCCCCGCAGGGCCTGGCCAACCAGTGCTGGAAGGACTCCTGGAACTCGATCATGTTCGCCGACGGCCGGGTCGCCGACCCGCCGATCGCCACCTGCGAGATCCAGGGGTACGCCTACGACGCGCGCCTGCGCACCGCGCGGCTGGCCAGGGAGTTCTGGCACGACACGGACTTCGCCGACCGGCTCGAACAGGAGGCGGCCGCGCTGCGGCAGCGGTTCAACACCGACTTCTGGATCGCCGAGCGCGGCCACTTCGCGCTCGCCCTCGACGGCGGCAAACGCCAGGTCGACGCGGCCACCTCGAACATCGGACACCTGCTGTGGAGCGGCATCGTCGACGACGAGCATGCCGAGGCCACCGTCGCGCTGCTGCTCGACCCGAAGATGCACTCCGGTTGGGGGGTGCGGACCATGTCCAGCGCCGACCACGGCTACAACCCGATCGAATACCACAACGGCACGGTCTGGCCGCACGACACCGCGATCATCGCCGAGGGACTGCGCCGCTACGGGCACCGCGAACAGGCCGCCGAGCTCGCGGTCAAACTGCTGGAAGCAGCGGCGGCGTTCGGATACCGGCTGCCCGAGGTCTTCGCGGGCTTCAAGCGCCAGGGCAACAAGCCGGTCGAGTACCCCACGCCTTCCTCACCGCAGGCCTGGTCGGCGGGATCGGTGCTGCTGGTGCTGCGCACGCTGTTCGGCCTCGACGTCGAAGGCGGGACGCTGCGCTGGGCGGCGCGCCCCGCGGGGTTCGACGGCCCGATGCGCTTGGAGAACGTGCCCGTCCGCGGTCGGAGGCACACCGTCGAGATCTGACCGGCCAGCCCCTGCCTGCTCTACCGGCCAGCAGCAGCGCCCGTCGTCCGCGGATCCCGGACGGCGCGCACAGCCCGTCGTCAGGCGGCGATGCCCTCGACCGGGCGGTCGAAGTGG
Organism: Catellatospora paridis; assembly: GCF_009720365.1. Taxonomy (GTDB): domain Bacteria; phylum Actinomycetota; class Actinomycetes; order Mycobacteriales; family Micromonosporaceae; genus Catellatospora; species Catellatospora paridis. The sequence continues at coordinate 482,095 of NZ_ML769312.1, forward strand.
CGGTGCGCGGCGATCGCGGCCGACAGGTCGGACAGGAACATGCCGTCGGCGACCTTGCCGGGAGCGAGGAAGACGACCCCGTCGAGCGCACCGGCGGCAGGCTTGCTGGGCGGCCCGGCGAGCCGGTCCGACGCCTCGTACACCGGCAGCCGTGCCGCCCGCACGAGCCGGTCGCCGACCCCGAGCACGCCGAGCGCCTTGCCGTGCTTGTACGCCTCCGCGACGAAGTGCACCGCACAGCCGTCGTTGACCAGCAGGTCCACTGCCGCATCGCCGTCGGCGACGACGACGGCGTCGTAGAGCACCGAGGCGACGGTGTTCATCGCCCGGTCCACCGGCAGCGCCCCGCCCGTCGACACGGTCACCGGCCCGTCGACCAGGCCGAGCACTTCCACCACCGCGCCGTCCAGGGTGAGGGCATCGCGGACGGTCTCCACACCGCCGTCGACGCCGTCCGCGACGAGCACCGCGACCTTGCGGCCGACGACGCCGGTGCTTCCGGGCAGGCCGGCCTGGCTCAGCGCCGGTGACATCCGGCCGTGGTTGGGCGGCCCCGCGGTCGGTGACGCCACCCCGATCCCCGCCGCCACCGCCACGGCGAGCTGGTGATCGATGTGGTTGAGATGCTCGACCATCCGCTCGCGGATGTGCGGGTGCGCGACCTTGCCGAGTTCGAAGCGGTACGCCGCGACGATGTGCTCCTTCTCCCAGGCGGCCATGCTGTTCCAGAACAGGGTGGCCTGGCTGTAGTGGTCGGAGAAGGTCTCCGAGCGCTTGCGCTCCTTGATCCCGTCCACATGTTCCGGCGTGTGCACGAACGCTCCGCCGCCCGCGCCCGGGACGATCGGGCAGCCGCCGCCCAGCGAGTTCGGGTGGTAGTTGGCCTGGCCGAGCGGAATGTCGTCCTGGTGGAAGCCGTCCTGCTGGTGGTTGCGCACCGGCGCGAGCGGCCGGTTGATCGGGATCTGTGCGAAGTTGGGCCCGCCGAGCCGGGTCAGCTGGGTGTCGAGGTAGGAGAACAGGCGCGACTGCAGCAGCGGGTCGTCGGTGAAGTCGAGGCCCGGCACGATGTTCTGCACGCAGAAGGCGACCTGCTCGGTCTCGGCGAAGAAGTTGTCCGGATTACGGTCCAGCACCATCCGTCCCACGGGGACGACCGGCACGACCTCCTCCGGGATGATCTTCGTCGAGTCCAGCAGGTCTATGTCGTCGAAGGCGAACTCGTCGTGCTCGGCGATCAGCTGCACGCCGAGCTCGTACTCCGGGTAGACGCCGGCCTCGATCGACTCCCACAGGTCGCGGCGGTTGAAGTCCGGGTCCTTGCCGGAGATCTTCTGCGCCTCGTCCCAGACCAGGGAGTGCACGCCCGCCACCGGTGTCCAGTGGAACTTGACGAACGTGCGGGTGCCGTCGGCGGCCACCAGCCGGAAGGTGTGCACGCCGAAGCCCTGCATGGTCCGGAAGCTGCGCGGCAGCGCCCGGTCCGACATCAGCCATATGACGTGGTGCATCGTCTCCGGCTGGAGCGTGACGAAGTCCCAGAACGTGTCGTGGGCCGAGGCCGCCTGGGGGATCTCGTTGTGCGGCTCGGGCTTCACCGCGTGGATGACGTCGGGGAACTTGATGCCGTCCTGGATGAAGAACACCGGCATGTTGTTGCCGACGAGGTCGAAGTTGCCCTGGTCGGTGTAGAACTTCACGGCGAACCCGCGCACGTCGCGCGGGGTGTCGGTCGAGCCGCGCGACCCCTGCACCGTGGAGAACCGCACGAACACCGGCGTGCGCACCCCCGGGTCGGTGAGGAACCGTGCCGCGCACAGCCGCGCCAGCGTGCTGTCGTACGGCTGGAAGTAGCCGTGCGCGCCCGAGCCTCGGGCGTGCACCACCCGCTCCGGGATGCGCTCGTGGTCGAAGCGCATGATCTTCTCGCGGCCGTGGAAGTCCTCCAACAGGGCGGGCCCGCGCGGGCCCGCCCGCAGCCAGTTGTCGGTGTCCTCGACGCCGATGCCCTGGTCGGTCGTCAGCTCGGTGTCGAGCTTGGCCATCCGGTGGGGGTCGAGCTGTGCCACCTTGGTGTCGCCGCCAGGCGCGGGTTGCGCGGCTGCGAGCCGCTCGGCGCGGGCGAGCGCCTCGGCGACAGCAGCCGGGGCCAGGCGGGATCCGGCCTTCTTGGCCGGGACGGTCTTAGCCTTGGGTCCGGCCTTGGCAGCGGTCTTCTTGGCCGGGATGGTCTTAGCCCTGGGCCCGGTCTTGGTAGCGGCTTTCTTGGCCGGGACGGCCTTCGCCCCCGGCCCGGCCTTGGCTGCGGCGACTTGAGCGGCGCCCTTCTTGGCCGTGGGCCTGCGCGAGGGGGCCGCCTTCGCGGCAGGGGCCGTCGTCGAGCCTGCGGTCTTGGCTGCGCGGGCACCGGACGGGGCGGGCGGCGGTGCGGCCGCGCGCTTGGCGGCCGTCTTCTTCGCCGGGCTGCTCTTCGCGGCCGCTTTCACGGCACCGGCCTTCTTCGCGGTCGGCTCGTCCGGGCCTGTAGACCTGCGCTGCCTGGCTGTCATGACCGTACCCCGCTTCCCCCTGCTGACTGCGCGAGCAGCTCACGGACCCGATCGAACACCTCGTCCGGAGGTCCCGCCAACGGCCGGGACTCGCCGGTGGCCACGTCCGGATGGGCGGCGGACGGGGCCAGCAGCTGCGCGGCCTGCACGACCGCTTCCATACGGGCCAGCTCGGCGGGGTCGGTGACCTCGCGCAGCCGCAGGAACTCCAGCTCCTCCTCGGCTTCCGCGTGGGCGGCCACGGCGTCGCGCAGCACGGCGAGCTGAGCGTCGAAACCGGCGTCCGCCACGCCCCGGGCGTACAGGTCGGACAGCGCCTGCCTCGCCTCGTCCTCCTCGGCCAGCCGCGCCGGCACGAGCTTCGGCCCGTCCGGCAGATCCCGCTCCGCGAGCGGGTGCACCAGGTGCTGCTCCACGGTCTCGTGCACCGCCAGCGTGGCGACGAGCTCGGTGAACAGTTCCTGCTTGTGCTCCCGGGTGGCGGACTCGACCTGAGCGAACAGCAGTTTGATCTGCTGATGCTGGCCGAGCAGGGTGTCGATGACATCTTGCCGGGCTGTGGTCATGATGCGCTCCGTTCGGCCGACGGTCTGGGTCCGTCGCCGACAGCGAGCCGGTGTCCCCGGTGAACCGGGCTGCGGAGAAGTGCCTGGACCAGTCTGAATGCACGGTACCCAACCGCTACCTGCGCAAATGCGACTTTGCCCAATGTCTGGGGACGTCCAGCTTTCACCGGGCCGGGTGGCTTCGGTGGCGCGCGTTCGGCTGGTGGCACGGCAGGCGGCGGCCAAGCGGCCGCCGCCTGCTGATGATCAGGCCCGGTGGGCTCCGGGCGCGTCGATCTCGCCGCGCCAGGCGCCCGTCTCGTGGCCGAGGTCCTCGATGAACTCCTTGAAGCCCGCGACGTCGGCCTTGACCTGGCGGCTGTCCACGCCGATGGCGCTGCCGAGGTTCTCCACGAATCCCTCCGGCTCCCAGTCCAGCTGGACGGTCACCCGGGTGTCGTCGTCGCTCAGGCGCTGGAACGTGACGACTCCGGCGTGGTGCATCTCGCCGCCGATGCTCTTCCAGGCGATCCGCTCGTCCGGATGCTGTTCGGTGATCTCGGTGTCGAACTCCCGCACCGCCCCGGCGATGTCGACCACCCAGCGGCTGTGCGTCTCATCGATCTGCCGGACCGACTCCACACCCTTCATGAAGTGCGGGAACGACTCGAACTGGGTCCACTGGTTGTAGGCCGTGCGGACAGGCACATGCACGTCGACGGACTCGGTCACGGTGCTCATCAGGGTCCTCCTTGACAAATCAGGTCAAAAGACGGCTACCCCGATCGCGCTCCGTCAAACAGCAGACCGTCAGGTCGGCGGCCAGGAGCCGGTGATGTCGTCGGCGACCTCGTGCAGCAACCGCAGGAACGTCGCCACCATGGGCGTGACGCCGTGGTCGGCCGCGGTGACGGCGTAGAGGCTGCGGCTCAGCTCCGACCCAGCCAGTCCGCGGTGGACGGTGCCGGGCAGGTGCGTCAGCGCCAGGCGCGACACCAGCGCCACCCCGACGCCCGTGGCCACGAACGCCTGCGCGACGTCATAGGACTCGGTCTCGAATCGCACCCGCGGCACGAAGCCCGCCGCGGCGGCGGCCCGGTCGAACTGGGCGCGGGCCGCATGACCCGCCCGGATCGTCACCCACGCCTCGTCGCGCAGCCGCCCGAGGTCGATCGCGGACGCCGACGCGTCCCGCGCCAACTCGTGGTCGTCCGGCAGCACGACCACCATGGGGTCGATGAGCAGCGGATGCAGCCGGACGTGGTCCGGCGGCACGGGCGGCCGATCCCACGCCGCGACGACCGCGACGTCCATCTCGCCCGCCGCGACCGCGGGAACACCACGATCGGACGTGATGTCCATGATCGATAGATCGGTGGCCGGATACCTGTGCCGCAGCGCGGTGAGCGCGGCCGGCAGCACGTGCAGGGCCGCGGCCTGGAACGCCCCGATCCGCAGCCGCAGCGACAGCCGCCCGAGCAGGCCGTCCAGGTCGGTTGCAGCCCTGGCGGTCTCCTCGTCGATCACCCGGCCGTGGCCGGCCAGCAGCATCCCGGCCTCGGTCAGCGTGGCTCCCCGCGGTCCGCGCCGCACCAGGCGCGCCCGGCAGTCGCGCTCCGCCTTCGCCACCTGCTGGGTCACCGCCGCCGGTGTCAGCCCGAGCGCCTGCGCGGCCGCCGCCAGCGACCCGTGCCGGTCGATGAGCGCGAGCAGCCGCAGCGCCTCGGGGCCTAGTGCCATTCACAAAGCTTAAGTCAGGCGTCATGATCTTTAACTTCTCTGAACACCGGTTCCTTGCCATCGTGGAGGCATGCCTACGCACCTTCCGCTGTTCATCGGCACCACCTGGCTGCTGGCCATGCTGCCCGGCGCCGGACAGGCGCTGATGCTGCGCCAGACCCTGCACGGTGGACCCCGCGCGGCGTGGGCGAGCATCGCCGGCACCTGCACCGGCCTGCTCACCTGGACCGTCGCCGCCGCTGCGGGGCTGTCGGCGGTGCTGCTGGCCAACCCGCACGCCTACACCCTGCTGCGGCTGGCCGGCGGTGTCGTGCTCGCCCTGCTCGGCGTCAGCACGCTGCGCGCCATGCGCCGGCAGCCGGCGACCGGCCCGGCACCCTCACCCGTGATCGACACCCGCGGCCGCTGGGGCGCGTACACCGCCGGACTGGCCACCAATCTCGGCAACCCCAAGGCCGGCGTCTTCGCCGTCTCCCTGCTGCCGCAGTTCGTCACCCACAACGGGCCGGTGTTCGCCTCGAGCGTCGCCCTCGGTGCGCTGTGGGCACTGGTCACCGCCGGCTGGTACGTGCTGTTCACCTGGGCGGTCAACCGCGGTCGCACTCTCGTGTCGAAGCCGGCGGTCCACCGCAGGCTGCAACTGCTCACCGGCGGCACGCTCGTGTGCCTCGGCGCGGCGGTGGCGCTGGGCGGGTGAGGCCCGACCGGGTCGCCCCGGCGTCGACGGCGGCAGCACGACGGCGGCCACGGCCGCTGTGCCCAGCACCGCGGCGCTGAACGCGATCAGGGCCGTGCCCAGTCCGGCGAGCGCCACGACTGCCGGGGCGATCAGCGCGCCGACGACCGCCGCCGTGGAGTCGCCGGCGTAGAAGGCGGCGGAGACCCGTCCGAGCACCTCATCCGGCGTCGACGCCTGCACCCGGTGCCCGGTGACGATCTGCGCCACCGCCCCGGGCACCCCGCAGACCGTCACGGCGATGACAGCGGCCTGCGGCGTCGTCGCCGTGAACATCGCCAGGAAGCAGAGCCCGACCGCCGCGTACGCGATCGTGAGGACCGTGCGGGTCGCATACCGCGAGATCAGGGTCTTGCTGATCGCGGATCCACACAGATAGCCGACGCCCAGGCCGGCGATGAGGTGGCCCAGGGTCTGACCGGAGGCGTGGAGCCGGTCGGCGACGAAGGGGATCAGCAGCGCAGTGAGCGAGGCGTTGGCGGTCCAGTAGATCCCGCTGGTCGTCAGCAGGCCCCGCAGCAGGGGAGTGCGGACTATGTGACGCATCCCTGCGCGCAACTCGGCGGTGATCCGCCGGGTGGTCCTGCGCGGCGGCGCGACCGGGATGGCGGTGATGGTCATGACGATCGCGGCGGCGGCGAGGTAACTCGCGACGTCGACGAGGACGACGGCCTGGAACCAGCCGCGGGCCACGAGATAGGTGCCCAGCAGTGGGCCGAGCATCCGGAAGGCGCTGTTGACGAAGGCCGACAGGGCGTTGGCCGAGGCGAGGTCGGGTTCGTTGCCCACGACTGCCGGTGTCACGGCCGCGAGCGCGGGCCGCAGGAAGCAGACCGCGACACTCTCCACGAGCAGGCCCACGTAGATGAAGGCCAGGCGGTCGGCGTCGGTGGCCAGTGTCATCAGAGCCACGCCCACCGCGCTCGCCAGGTTGGCGATGACGATGATCCTCCTGCGATGCCACCGGTCGGTCACCACACCCGCCCACGGCCCGATCGCCACCGCGGGCAGTGCCTGGACGGCCAGGGCGATCCCGGTCGACATCGCCGACCCGGTCAGCAGGAAGGCCTGCAGCGGCACCGCCATCACCAGCAGCCAGGAGCCGAAAGAGTCGATCGTGGAGGCTGCCCAGAGGCGCCGGAAGCTCGGGTTGCGCAGCACGTTCGGCCACATGGCTGCCGACCCTATTCCTACGGAACACTTTATGGCAAGATCTGTCCTGTGAGGATAGAAGATCTCGGTGTACGGCTCCGTATGCGCCGTACGGCGGCGGGCCGCACGATCGCCTCCGTCGCGGTGGATGCGGGATTGTCCGTGCCCTACATCGCCAATCTGGAGAACGGACGGGGAAACCCGACGCTGTCCGCCGTGAGCAACCTCGCCGGTGCGCTCGGCGCGCGTCTCATCGTCGAGCTGGCCGACGGCGATCAGCGGGCGATCGAGGCGCCCACTGCGCTGCCCGACGCGCTGCTGCAGTTCTCCCGGTCCGCGCGGTTCGCGACCGAGGCCGCACGCATGGCGAAAGCGACCGGGACGCCCGAGACGACGCTGCGGGAACGCCTGCTCCATGCCATGGCGGGCATGGGTTCGCTGGCGACGCGGCCCCTGGAGGAGTCCGACTGGCACCGGATCCTCGACACCGCTGTGCTGACCACGCGCGCCTGACCTCGGCCGCTCGCGCGGATATCCTGCGAACATGTCGGGTGCCACGAACCGTCCGTTGCTGTTCCTCGACGTCGACGGGCCGCTGCTTCCGTTCGGCATGACCGAGCAGCCCGAACGTCCCGCAGCACCCCCGCAACCAGGCGTACATCCCTTGCTGGCCCGGCTAGTCCCCGAGCACGGGCGCGCACTGTCGCGGTTGCCGTGCGATCTGGTATGGGCCACGACCTGGATGGACGATGCCAACGAGGTGATCGCGCCGAGGCTCGGGCTGCCGGAACTGCCCGTCGTGACCTGGCCCGGCGAGGACGATGAGGACACCCGGCTGCACTGGAAGACCCGTGGCCTGGTCGAGTGGGCGGCAGGTCGTTCGTTCGTCTGGGTCGACGACGAGATCACCGACGCGGACCGTGCCTGGGTGTCCGCGCATCATCACGGGCACGCACTGCTGCACCGCGTCGACGCCCGCACCGGTCTCACCGATGCCGACTTCGCCGTCATCGGCCGCTGGCTGACAGGGCTCTGACGCTCCTGTCACACGCGTCAGCGCTTCCGTTGTCGGAATGCCGTCGTGGCGTTGTGAGGGCTCTGTCCGGGTGCCACAGTGCGTTGGCCTGCGGCGGTGTTCGCCCCGGGCGTTGCGGTAGCACGGTGGAGGGAACCAGTGAGTTTCACGAAGGACGACGGCCCGGCGCTCGCCGGGTTCACGGCCGCGCTGCAGGCCGGCGGTTACGGGCTGCCCGATCCGTCGGTGGCCGGTCATGGGCACGCGCACGGCACGGACGGCGTGTCGACGTCGGTGCGCACCGCGGTGCACCGCGGGCGGGAGATCCGGATCGAGACCACCTACAAGATCACGATCGACGGCAAGCCGCTGGAGGGCGGCCTGGAGGTGCTCGACAACGGCGCGGTGCACTACCACGGGCTGCCGCAGTACGCGCTGCCGTCGGCGATCGACATGTGCAAGCGGGTGCTGGACTACTTCGGCACCGAGCCGCCGGCCGTCGACGAGCTCGGCTGCCTGCTCGGCGAGCACGGCGAGCACTGCGGCAACGGCACCACCTGCTGCGTGGACGACAAGGACCACCAGCACGGCACGGAGCACGAGCACGGTGCGGAGCACGAGCACGGTGCGGAGCAGGAGCACGGTGCGCAGCCGCAGCCGGCGGCGCCGGTCCCGGCGCAGCCGTCGCACGACCACGACCGGCACCAGCACCACGGGGAGGGGCACCGGTGACCGCCGTCCGCGCTGACATCCAGACCTCCGACGCCGCCCGCGAGCGCTTCCTCGCCGGGGCCGTCGCGCTCAACGCCGAGCCGTCGGGCTACACCACCGCACAGCTCAACCAGCTGCTGTCGCCGTCGGTCCCGGGTTTTCGCCTGTACGGCGTGGACCAGCAGCTGACCACCTGGGACCTGTTCGTGCTGTGGCACTTCGTGGCGATGCAGATGCCCAGTAGTCCGACCCGCCCGATGCGCAACCTGGCCCACGGCGGCCCGATCTTCCTGCCCTGGCACCGGATGTTCCTGCTGCGCCTGGAGCAGCAGATCCAGCGAGTCACCGGCGATCCGGAGGCCGGTCTGCCGTACTGGGACTGGACCGTCGACGGCGGGCTGCCCGCCGACCAGCAGCACACCAGTTCGCTGTGGGGCGCTGCGGCGCTGGGCGACGCGCGTGGCGACGTGGTCAGCGGCCCGCTGGCCGCGATGCGGGTGCGGCTGATGGGTTACGGCACGCAGCTGTGGTCGGTCGCGCCGCGCCCGCTGCAGCGCAACGCCGGCACCGACGCCGACGTGCCCGGCCTGCCCGTCGCCGACGACGCCAAGTGGGTTCTCGAGGACGGGCTGGGCTACGACAGCGCGCCGTGGGACGTGAGCTCCGACGGGTTCCGCAACCGGGTGGAGGGCTGGCTCGATCCACGCCGGGTGGGCCAGGCGGGCAGCCCGCAGATGCACAACCGGGTGCACGTGTGGGTCGGCGGTGACATGGGCCCGGGCACCTCGCCCAACGATCCGCTGTTCTACCTCAACCACTGCAACGTGGACCGGTTGTGGGAGGCGTGGCTGACCCGCCGTGGGCGCAGCTACTCCCCGGGCGACGGCGACGAGCAGGTGCCGAGCGGGCAGGGTCTGAACGACACGATGGTCACGCTGCTCGGCGACCCGCTGACCCCGGCGCAGGTCCTCGATGCGTCAGCCTGGTACGGCTACGACTCGATCGGGTAGACCTGTCGAGCGAGTCCCCGAACGTTCGATGGCGCGGCTGGAATCTGCCGCGCCATCGAACGTTCTTGCGTGACCTGTGGTCAGGCGAAGTCGAACAGGGGCGGGAACGCCAGCACGACGATCCAGGCCCAGGCCGCGTACACCACGAGGTAGCGGGTCTGCCAGTGCTCCATCCTGCCGAAGGGCAGCCGGCCGCGGACGAAGCCGAGGAACAGCCAGGCCGACCAGGACAGGTTGGCCAGCAGGACGAGGTTCTCGCCGAGTGCGGCCGTCTTGTTGGCGGTGAATCCGAATTCGGTGATCCGGCCGGTGATCGCGGCCAGCACCAGCACGTCGATGACGAGCGCGGTGACCACGAGGGCGAGCTGCAGCTTGTCGAAGACGCCGGGCTTGGCCGCGGGGTCGCGGGCCGAGATGGCGTACAGCAGCAGGCCGAGCACCACGACCAGCAGCAGGTCGAAGATGATGAGCACGTCGCGCTCGACGTCGATGCCGTTGCTGGTCCAGACGATCGCGCCGAGCAGGACCAGCAGCGTGACCGTGAACAGCGGGGTGAACACCCGGGTCAGCACCGGTGCCATGTTCTCGACGACGCTCTGCTTGGCCTCCACGAGCCAGGCCGCGACCACGACCCCGGCCATGGCGCCACAGGGCACCAGCCACTGCCCGACGAACGTCTCCGCGTTCAGGCCGATGGCCGAGAAGGTGCCGACGGTGAAGGCGGTCAGCACACCGCCGCCGAGGGCGATGAGCACGAAGTAGATGAACCATTCGCCGGTGAACCGGATGAAGTCCATCCGCCGCCGGTCGGACCGCCACTCGCCGCCGGTATAGGCGACACCCACCACCAGCCACAGCGCGATCGGCAGGTGGATCATGGTCAGCACGATGGTCTGCGAGTCCATGGCCATCGGGTACGCGTTGGCCGCCACCGCGCCGAGGGCGAACAGCGCGACCAGCACACCGATGACGCCGGGGCTGACCCGTCGCCGCCACGCGAAGTAGGCCGCCAGCGGAGCCAGCGCGAACAGGCCGAAGTTGCGCAGGTAGAAGCCGCCGTTGTTGTCGTCGGTGAAGTCCACGCCGAACAGGGTCGGCACCTTGAACGCCACCGCCGCGCCGACCGCGAAGGCGATCATGGTCGGCAGCTCGCGCCGCTTGCGGGAGGTCGGCGTGCCGGCGTCGTCGCCGGTCAGCACCAGCTGCTTCCAGAGGCGCTCGGAGTGCTCCCGGGCGAATTCGCGGGACAGTTCGTCGAGGCTGCCCATGCGCTTGACGGCGATGAGGAACGCCTCGTCGCTGTGCAGGCCCGCCGCCGTGAGCTCGGCGATCCGGTCGCGCAGGTGGTCCTCCAGCTCCTCGGCGTCAGGCTGGTGCAGCTCCCGGCGGCGGCGCATGTAGGCGCGCCACTCGGCGATCTGCTTCTCGAGGTCGTTGTTGCTGTCGACGGTCATCCGGTCACGCCCCACGCGGATGCGGGGATCGGGCGCAGCGACGCCCCGGCGTTCCACACCCCGCGCAGGGTGTCGACGACCGCGGCCCACTGGCGGCGCTGCTCAGCCAGCTCCTTCAGGCCTTGGTCGGTGATGCGGTAGTACTTGCGGCGCCGCCCCTCCGCCGGGGTCTGCCACGTCGACTCGACGTGACCCAGCCGTTCCAGCCGGTGCAGCAGCGGGTAGAGCAAGCCGTCGGTCCATTCGAGATGGCCGCCGGACATTTCGTTGACCTGTTTGAGGATCGCGTAGCCATAGCTCTCACCATCGGCCAGGATGCCCAGCACGAGGGGGGTAGCCGAGGCTGCGACGAGATCTTTCGTGATGTGCACGAGGACACCGCCTATACCTAGAACTGCTATGCATACTAGTTCTAGGTATGAGGCCGCGCAACATCCTCCGCGATCATGGTGTGGGACCCTGGGCGGGTGCAGCAGGATCCACTCACCTCGGCCCAGCGGCTCGCGAGCCTCGGCGATCACGCCGGTGCGCTCCGGCTCGCCCGCGAGCTGGAGGCGCAGTACGCGCTGGAGGGCGACGACGGCGCGACCATGCTGGTCTGGGTCCGTCTCTTCATGGCGCGCTGGCTGGCCGTGCAGCAGGAGCCCGATCGGCCGGCCGCGCTGACCGTGCTCGACGCGGCCGAGACCGCCTGGCGCTCCCCGGCCGTCCAGGGGTCGGAGCTGGTGCACGTGCTGGGCGCCGAACTCATGTCCCTGCGCAGCTTCGTGCTGCGCCAGCTCGGCCACGCCGCGGCGAGCCTCGCGGCGGTCGAGCAGGCCCTGGAGCTGTTCACCGAGCTGGAGCAGACCGCGCCGGAGGTGCTGTCCGCGGTGGGACGGGTGCCGCTGCTGCTCAACCGGGGCGCGGCGTTGGCCGACCTGGGCCGGACCGCCGAGTCCCTCGCACCGCTGGCCCAGGCCCTCGACGTGCTGCGGGCCACCGCCCCCGGCAGCCACCGGGAGATCGAGATCGAGCTGCTCGTGCTGCAGGGCACGTCGCTGACCCTGCTCGGCCGCTTCGCCGACGCCGAGGCCGCCGAGGCGGAGGCGATCGCCCTTGCCCGCACGGAGACCGACCGGCCCGCTCGACACCTGCTCGCCACCGCGCTGACCAACCACGCCACCACGCTGACCCGCACCCGGCGCCTCGACGAGGCGCTCGCCGCCGTCGGTGAGGCGATGAGCGTGCTGCGGGCGCTCGACGGTGAGCCGGTGACGGCCGCGCAGCGCCGCCGCTGGGCGATGCCGCTGTCCACCGAGGCCGAGGTGCTGCTCGCGCAGGGACGCCGGGCCGACGCGGCGAGGTCCGCGCGGCGGGCCGAGCCCATCCTGCGCGAGTACGCCGAGCACGCGCCGATGCTGGTGGCGGGCTCCCTGGCCAACGTCTGCCTGCTCATCGGCGAGGCCGAGGACGACCCGGTTTACGCGGCGGAGGCGTTCGAGCGCCTGAACACGTTGAACGACCTGTTCCCGGGCCGCTACGAGTACTGGTGGCGGCGTGCCGGGGAACTGGTCGCCCGGCTGCGGGCGAGCTGACCACACCACGGGACGGCCCGCCATTGTCGGGCTGACGCGTCGGCGCTTGCGCCGCCGCGGACCGCGCCCGCCGCCGTCACGGCGTCAAGAACCGGGCCGCTGCCGTAGCGACCGCGTCAAGGCGCTGGCCGCCGGGTGTCCGGGCCGGGTGTCATGGGGCGGTGACACCGACAGCCTCTCCGGCGGAGCCCGCCGACACCGCGGCCCGACCGGCCCTCCGCACGCCCACCGCCCTGCCGCGGGAGGGGTTGCGATGACCCTCGCCGACGTCATCCCCTCACTGCGCTCCTCCCTGCCGCCGCGCGGACTGGACCGAGCGCTGTGGCCGCTGACCACCGAACACGGCCGGGGCGGCGTCAGCATCGGCGGCGTGCCGCTGATGGCGATCGAAGAGGAGTTCGGCACCCCCGCCTACGTCCTGGACGAAGCCGACGTCCGCGAACGCTGCGCCGCGTACGGTGCCGCGTTCGGCCCTGCGCAGGTCGTCTATGCCGCGAAGGCGCTGCTCAGCCGCGGCCTGCTGCGGTGGATCGACGAAGCGGGCCTCGGCCTGGCCGTGTACTCGACCGGCCAGTGGCAGCTGGCCATGGCCGCGGGCTTCCCGCCCGAACGCGTCGTCGTGCACGGCGACGTCGACGCCCGCGGCGCGGGCCGGGTCGTCATCGAGTCCGCCGCCGACATCGCCCGGCTGACCTGCACCCGCCGCCCCCGACGCCAGCAGGTCATGCTCCGGCTGCTGCCCGCGCAACTCGGCTTCACCGAGCCAGGACTGCCTGCCTGCCCGAGCGAGGACCGATTCGGCGTGCCCACCACCGGTGCCGAACTGGCCGAACTCGTCGACGAGATCACGTCCAGCCCCCTGCTGGAACTCGTCGGCCTCGACGTCTACCTCGGCTCGCAGCTCGCCCAGTTCGGGGGCTACGAACACGCCATCACCCAGCTCATCGCCACCAGCGCCGAGCTGCGCCGCGCCCACGGCGTGCAGATCGAGGAGATCAACCTCGGCGGCGGGTTCGCGGTCGCGCACACCGGACGCGAGACCACCCTGCCCGTCGACCCGTTCGCCGCCCGGATGCGCCGCGTGCTCGCCCTGGCCTGCGACCGCGCCTCGGCACCGCGGCCACGGCTGTCGGTCACCCCCGGCCGCGCCGTCGTCGCCCGCGCGGGCGTGGCCCTCTACCGCGTCCTGGCCGTCCGCCACGAACAGGGCCACCAGCTCGTCGCCGTCGACGGCGGCCTGAGCGACAACCCCCGCCCCGCCCTGTACGGCGCCCGCTACACGGCGGTCCTGGTCGGCCGGGCCAGCCAGGCCGGCACCGTGTCCACGACCGTGGTCGGCCGCCACGACGAGACCGGCGACGTGCTCGTGCGCGATGAGCCGCTGCCCGACGACCTGCGGCCCGGCGACCTGCTCGCCGTGCCCGGCTGCGGCGCCTACCACTTCCCGCTGGCGTCCAACTACGACCTCGTGGGCCGTCCACCGCTCATCGCGGTCCGTGACGGGCAGGCGCGCGTGCTCGTACGCCGCGAGACCCTCGACGACGTCCTGCGCCGCGACGCGGCGTGAGCCGGCGCGGCGGCCGTGGGCCGCCGCGCCGCTGGTGCGGTGTCGGGGATCGGGGTCAGCCTGCGCTGCAGGAGACGGTCGGCCAGGTGTAGTTCCCGTTGTGCTGGATGGTCACGCCCCAGTTGTTGCCGCTGCCGTTGGGTCTGGCGACAAGCTGCTGGGCCGTCGGGTAGCTCGCGCTGATGTTCCAGGTGGAGAGGACCTTGGCGGGGGAGGGCACGTTCATGGACACGGTCCAGTTGGTCGCGCCGCTGACCGAGACGCTGAGGTTGTACCGGTCGCTCCACTGCTGGCCCGCGGACAGCGTCGCGGTGCAACCGCCGCCGCCGCCGCCGCCTCCGCCGCCTCCGCCACCGGTGGAGCCCAGCGTGATGTTGGAGTTGCCGCTGCTCTGGTAGCCCTCGGTAGCCATGATCATGTAGTTGTGGCTGCCGAGGCTCATGCCCTTGCTCGCCCACGCGTCGAAGTGAATGCCGGAGGTGATCGTCCCGCCGGTCTTCTTCGACTGCCGCACACTCCAGTACTGGTTGAAGGTCCTGGTGCCTTCGATGGAGGGGGCGTTGTACCGCGTCGTCTGGTAGATGTCGTACGTGCCGCCGTCGCTGGTGACCGTGCCCTTGTAGGTGCCGGTGGGCCGGTAGGTGCCCCAGTTGTCGACGATGTAGTACTCGACGAGCGGGTTCGTCGTCCAGCCGTAGAGGGTCAGGTAGGCGTTGCCGGACGGGTTGAAGCTGCCGGAGTAGGTGACGGACCGGCGTCCGCCGGTGCTCCAGCCCCTGCCGGCGACGAAGTTGCCGGTGTTGCTCCACGAAGTGCTGTAGTTGCCGCCGGACCCCAGCTCCATGGAGACCGTGCCGGGGCTGTCGGTCCAGAACGAGTAGAAGTAGCCGTTGTTGGTGCCGGTCTGGTTCGAGGTCACGGCCGCGCTGGCGGCGCCGGGCAGCATCGTGGTGGCCGCGACCATCGCCGCGATGCAGACTGCGCCGAGCAGAAGCCTGGCGCGGCCGCGGCTGGTCGGGGGAGCGGGTGCGTCGATCATGGGTGTGCTTCCTCCTCGGGAGAGGCCGACGGGCAGGCCGGTCGTCGGGCGCGCGACGCCCGGTGGAGCAGATCGGGTGACCCGGATCGACGATGTCGAACTTCGTCGATGGCGAAAGTATTTGTCCCGTGTCGTCGAGCTGTCAACGACTTCCGGAAACTTTCGGATAACCAGCAGGCAAGAACCGAGTCTGGTGGATGTATCGTGCCAGGTTGAGAACGGCTGGATGCCATGCTGGCAACGGGAAACCGGAACGTAATGATCCTCATTAGACGGGGAAATCCGAAAGTTTCGGCGTACTTCCGGGTCGTGTCGACAGGCGCGGTCAGGCATCCCGCGTCGGGCCACCTGTGTCGCGCGGTGCGCCAAAAGCAGTGGCGTCCGCGTGCCGACGGCGGCATGCTGCTCGTCGTGATCGAAATGCGCGTGCTGACCTCGGATGACTGGCCGATCTGGCGGGAGTTGCGGCTCGCCGCGCTGGCGGATGCGCCCTACGCCTTCGGATCCCGGCTGGCGGACTGGCAGGGCGAGGGCGATCGCAGCGAGCGGTGGCGGGCGCGGCTGGAGATTCCCGGCTCCTACAACCTCGTGGCGGTGCTCGACGGCCGCCCGGTCGGCATGGCCAGCGGTGTGCCGACCGACGACCGCGGTGTGGTGGAGCTGATCTCGATGTGGGTGGATCCCGCTGCCCGGGGCCGAGGCGTGGCCGACCACCTGCTGGCGGCGGTGGAGCGGTGGGCCGAGCAGGTGGGCGCGGACGTGTTGAAACTGGCTGTGGCGGAGGGCAACGATGCCGCCGCCGCCGTGTACCGGCGCAACGGTTTCCGGCTCACCGCGGAACTCGGCGACCTGATGCCGGACGGCGTACGCCGGGAGCAGATCATGGCGAAAAGTCTCGGCACCTCGCCGGACAGGTGACGGCTACCGCAGGTCCAGCACCAGATCGGTGGCGGCGACGGCCACCTCGCCGTCATATTCCTCGGCGGCCGCCGCCCGTGCCGCAGCCGGATCCGTGCCCGGCCACAGGTGGGTCAGCAGCAGTCGGCCGACACCGGCGGCCGCGGCCTGCCGACCCGCCTGGCGGGCGCTCGACAGGTGACGCCGTGAGCCCTCCGGCACCTCGTCCACGTGGGTGGCCTCGGCCAGCAGCACGTCCGCGCCGCGCGCCAGCTCCACCACGTCAGGGCTCGGACCGCTGTCACCGGTGTACGCGAGCACCCGGCCACCCGCGGCCAGCCGCACACCGGCGTTCGGCACCGAGTGCGGCAGCAGCCGAGTCCGTGCGTGAAACGGCCCGACATCGAAGGCACCCCCGTCGGTGACCTCGCGCAGCTCGTAGGCCCCGGCCAGCATCCCGGGCCGGTCCAGTGCCAGCACCGCGTCCAACGCCCCCGGCAGCGCGTACACCGGCAGCGGCGCCGGCGGATCGTCCCGCAGCGCGCGGGCCCGCAGCAGCGGATTCAGGTCGGCGCAGTGATCGGGGTGTCCGTGACTGATGAACACCGCGTCGACCTGCTCGGCGGTCACGTGTCGCAGCAGCTGGGGCACGGTCGCGTAGCCGAGGTCGACGACCAGCCGGAAGCCCTCGTGCTCCAGGAGGTAGCCGCTGCAGGCCTGGCCCGCGTCCGGCCATGCGCCGCACGCGCCGAGCACCCTGAGTCGCATCCGACCGACGATAGCCCGATCCGCCGACCGCGCCGGCGCATCAGCCCTTGATCAGGCCGGGGTGCAGCGCGAGAAAATTCTCGACCGAACCGGCGGCGACCGAGGCGAGGAACTGCCGTGCCGAGGCGTCCAACTGCTCGCCGAGGTACTCGTACTTCAGCTTGGGCTTCTCCGGCTTCTCAGGCTTCTCAGGGTCCTTGCTCGGGTCGGGGTCGACCGGGCTGGACGGTTTGGGGTCGGGCTTGTCGTCGGCCTTCTTGCTCTTGTCCTCGACCCAGCGGCCGACCCCGCCGCCGGACAGCCTGACCATGGCGATCTGGTCCGGGCGGAGGTCGCTCAGCGTGAACGCCCAGTCGACGAGGCTGCGGCCGCGTCCGCTGAAGGTCAGCGAGCTGCCTGCCGCGCGGAGCACCTTGTCCAGGCGCAGCGGGTCGGCGAGCAGGTCGGCGCTGAACCCCTTGGTGACCATCGCGCGGACCATCTGCTGCTGGTGCCGCTGGCGGGCGTAGTCGCCACCGGGGATGTAGCGCTGGCGGGCGTAGTCGAGGGCCTGCCAGCCGTTGAAGTGCCGCCGCCCGGGTTCGTACACCATCTGCGGGCCGACGTAGCCGGTGCTGCTCTTGCCGTGGTCGCGAGGGTCGCCGTCGGGCTCGCGGTGGATCGAGGCGACCCGCTGGTCGACGACCATGTCGACGCCGCCCAGGGCGTCGATGACGTCCTTGAACCCGCTGAAGTCGATGATGGCGCCGGCGTCGAACCGGGCGATCCCGGTGTATCGGCTGACGGTCGCGGCGAGCAGCTCGAAACCCTGCGCATTGTCGGCGCGGCGGCTGCCCGGCGTCTGCGCGCCGAAGAACATGGCATGGGCGAGCTTGTCCGCCTGGTTGCCGGGGTAACCGGACTTCGGAAACGGCGGGATCGCGACGAGCAGGTCCCTCGGCAGGGAGAACAGATATCCGCGGTCCAACCCGGCCGGGATGTGCATGACCAGGATCGAGTCGGCGCGGGGGATCCAGAACGGGTCGTCGTTGCGCGGGTCGATGCCGGCCAGCAGGATGTTGAGCGGGCCCTTGACATCGTCGCGCCGGGCAGGGACCTCGGCGTCGGGGCTCTCGCCCTGATCGCCGAACAGGTCCGCATGGTGCACCGCGTTCTCGTAGCGGGCGACCACCCGGTCCACGGCGACCAGCGCCGTCCCGGCGAACAGCATCAGGGCCGTGCCTGCCAGCACGCTCCAGCGCGCCCAGCGGGGCGCCGTACGTCGTTGTCTGCCCACCACGTATCGGACAACGAGTTCCCGGCCGAAACGATCCTACGCAATGTAGGTGACGTGGCAGCCCGATCGCGGGACTGGTCAGTCGTTGTCGGGGATGACCCGGGCGACGGGTTCCGCCCCTGTGCAAGTGACGACGACGCGCATTTCATTCTTGTCCTTCTTGAACCTTATGCGCGCTTCCTTGGCCGGGCCGGGCTCCGGGTCGTCGGCACGAAAACCCTGCGCGGGGCTCCAGGAGGTGAGCGTCACCGCGCCGCCCGCGCAGGAGGCATGGACCACGCCGCCGGGGGTGCTCAGGGAGCGGATCGCCGCGCTCGCGGACGGCTGCCCGGTCGGCGCGGGGGTGGCGGCCCCGGGGCTCGGCTGCGGGTTCGGGCTGCGGCCCAGCTCATCGCCCGTGAACTGGGCATTTGCGACGGTTCGCGGCACTAGGCTGGGGGGAGTCTGCTGTCGGCGGGGGTGTGCGATGGGAACGACGCGACGAGTGGTGCTCACCGGCACCGCAGCGAGCGCGATCAGCTTGGTCGGAGCGTGCGGATCGGCGGGGGAGCCGGGTGGTTCCGCGCCGCAACCGCCGGCCGCGCCGCCGACCGGCCCGGTGGTGCTGGGACCGTCGGCCGACGTCGCGGTGCACAGCGGGAAGGTGTACACGACCGAACAGGTCGTCGTCACCCAGCCCGTGGAGGGCTCGTTCAAGGCGTTCACGTCGATCTGCACGCACAAGCAGTGCCAGGTCGGCGCGGTCGAGAACGACCAGATCATCTGCCCGTGCCACGGCAGCAGGTACTCGGCGGTCGACGGGTCGGTGCTGAAGGGTCCGGCGACCCTGCCGCTCGCACCGAAGACGATCACGGTCGCCGAGGGGAAGATCACCCTCGACTGATGCGGCGGTGCAGCTCCTCCTCGGGGACGTCTTCGAGGTGGGTGAGGAACACCCACAGGTGGCCCGCGGGGTCCTTGAGGATGACCGTGCGGTCACCGTGGAACATGTCCTTCGGCGGCTGGAGGATCTCGGCGCCCGCGGCCTCGGCCCGTTCGGCCAGGCTGTCCACGTCCGGCACGTACACATGCAGCGTGACGGTCGTGCCGCCGCCGAGCGAGGTCGGCGCGGCGAAGGAGCCGGCTTCGGCCTCGTCCACGCTCGCGTCGCCCAGCATCAGCACCGAGCGCCCGATGGTGATCTCGGCGTGCAGGATGCCGCCGCCCGGAGCGTCGATCCTGATGTCCTCGCGGGCGCCGAACGCGCGCCGGTAGAAGTCGATCGCCGCGGCCGCGTCGTCGACCATGATGTGCGGGATCACGGCATAGCGGTAGCGGTCGGGGATCTCGGTGTGGGTGGTCTGCTCGGTCATGTGAACCTCCTTGAGCGGCCGGCGCCGTCATGCGCCGCGGCCCTGGAGGCAACCTAGAAGCTCAAGTTCGGTTCAGGTCAAGTGCTGCCGTCCGACGGCGGCCGGCGCCCGCCTCCCCGTCGGCGGGCGCCGGCCGTCGGGCCGGGTCAGGCCGCGTCGCGCGTCCGCGCGGTACGCAGCGCCCCGGCCCACCACAGCAGGTCGTCGGTGAGCAGCTTCAGGAACGGCTCGGCGGGTGCGAACACGGCCGTGTCGGTCGGGTCGGGCTGTTCGAGGGCAGGCAGGTAGAGGTCGGGGGCGATGTGCACGGCGCGGCGCAGGGGTGCCATCTCGAACTCGACGGCGACCTGGCGCAGCTGCTCGATCGCCCGCGCGCCGCCGACGCTGCCCCAGCCCACGAAGCTGACCGGCTTGCGGTGCCACTCGGCGTACGTCCAGTCCATGGCGTTCTTCAGCACCGCCGAGTAGCCGTGGTTGTATTCGGCGGCCAGCACGATGTAGCCGTCGGCGCGGTCGACGGTGCGGCCGAACCGCGCGACCTCGTCGTTGGCGTACTGCCGCGGGGTCCACATGGGGGCGGCCCCGTCGAAGAACGGCAGCGGATGGTCGCGCAGGTCGACCAGCTCGAACTCGACCCCGTCGTACTGCCGGGCGAAGCCGAGCACCCAGTGGGCGATCCGCTCGCTGAACCGTCCCTCGCGGGTCGTGCCGTTGATGACCTGGATGTGCATGTCGTGGTCTCTCTTCCCGTAACCGGTCGGCCGGCGTGGCCGCCGACCCGCGGCACGCTCTTGATCGCCGCGTATCCCCAGCTTGGCGTGGTTCGGCGCGACTGGGCAAAACTCCGGTTAGCTGCTTACCATTAGTAAGTGACCACGAAACTCTCGGCCTACGTGCCCGACCACCACGACGCCAGCGACGCCGCCTGCCGCGGCTTCCAGCCGGTCCTGGAGCTGCTGGGCCGCCGCTGGGTGGGCATGATCATGCTCGCCGGCCGGCGTGGCGCCCGTCGGTTCGGGCACTACCGGGCCTTCGCCGCCGGCATCTCCGACCGGGTGCTGACCCAGCGCCTGCGCGAACTGGAACACCACGGCCTGATCGAGCGCCAGGTCATCCCCAGCACCCCGGTACAGATCCTGTACGCGCCCACCGCCCGCGGCGTCGAGCTGATGGACGCGCTGCAGCCGCTGTTCGACTGGACCGCCCGCAACCCGGGGGCGTTCACGCACCAGCCGTGACCTGAACCGCGGTCATCCCGCCGGGTCAGGCCCGTGCCTGCTTGGTCACCTCGACGACGAGGTGCTTGGTGACCGGCTGCTCGCTCTGGCTGCTGATGTCGGCAAGGCCGCACAGCACGTTCAACTCGGGCATGTAGCCGGCCGCGTTGCCGGGCGGGATCGGGTGCGCGACCGCCCGGTACCCGTACAAGGTTCGCTGCGTGCCGTCGCGGGAGAAGCTGGTCACGTCGATGAGGTCGAACTCGGCCAGCCCGCGGGCGCGCATGTCGTCGGCGTTCATGAAGATGATGGTGCGCAGGCCGCGTACGCCGCGGTAGCGGTCGTCATTGGAGTAGATGCTCGTGTTGAACTGGTCGTGCGAGCGCACCGTGGTCAGCGTCAGCCGGCCCTCGCCGGGGTCGACGTCGTCGGGCAGCGGCCCGGACCAGAACTCGGCCTTGCCCGACGGCGTCACGAACACCCGCTCCCGGGACGGCTGGGCTATCCGGAACCCGTGCGGCTGGCGTGCTCGGGCGTTGAAGTTCTCGAAGCCGGGCAGCACCCGGGACATGGTGTCGCGGATGCGGTCGTAGTCGTCGACGTAGTCCTGCCAGGGCGTGTGGCTGTCCGGCAGGGTGGCCTGGGCCATCCCGCCGAGGATCGAGCACTCGGAGCGCAGGTGCGGTGAGACGGGATCCTTCATGCCGAACGAGATGTGCACCATCGCCATCGCGTCCTCGACGGTGATGCCCTGCTCCCCGGCGGCCTGCACGTCGCGCTCGGACCGGCCGAGGCAGGGCAGGATCAGGGCGCGCCGCCCGTGCACCAGGTGGCTGCGGTTGAGCTTGGTGCTCACCTGCACGGTCAGGTCGCAGTTGCGCAGCGCTTCGAAGGTTCGGGGCTGATCGGGGGCGGCCATCACGAAGTTGCCGCCGAGGGCGACGAACACCTTCACGTCGCCGCGCCGCATCGCCTCGATCGCCGCCACCGTGCCCAGGCCGTGCTCACGCGGCGGGTCGATGCCGCACACCTCGGCGAGCCGGTCCAGGAAGGCCTTGGTCGGCCGGTGGTCCACGCCGCAGGTCCGGTTGCCCTGCACGTTGCTGTGCCCGCGCACCGGCGCCGGCCCGGCCCCCGGCCGGCCGATGTTGCCGCGCAGCAGCAGCACGTTGGTGAGCTCACGGACCGTGTCCACGCCGTGCTCGTGCTGGGTCAGCCCGAGGCACCACGCGAAGATGACGCGCTGCGAATTCAGGTACGACGCGGCCAGCGAGCGGATGTCCACCTCGGTGATGCCGGAATCCCGCACGATGTCGGCCCACGACGTCGCCGCGACGGCCGCGCGGTAGTCCTCGAAGCCGGACGTGTAGGTGTCGATGAAGTCCCGGTCGAGCACGGCCGGATAGCTGTCGGCGACCTCGAACACGGCCTTGGCGACCCCGCGCATCAGGGCCAGGTCGCCGCCGATGCGGACCTGGACGTTCCTGGTGCCCGTGCGGGTGGTGCGGAAGGTGGCCATGTCGACGAACTCGTGCGGCACGATGGTCCGGCGCGAGGCCGCCTCGATCAGCGGGTTGATGTGAACCAGCGCCGCGCCGCGCCGGTCGGCCTCGGCCAGCCAGGTGAGCATGCGGGGCGCGTTGCTGCCCGCGTTGTCGGCCATCAGCCAGATCGCGTCGGCCTGCTCCCAGTCCTCCAGGTCGGTCGTGCCCTTGCCCGAGCCGAGGGCGGCGGTCAGCGCCCGGCCGCTGGCCTCGTGGCACATGTTCGAGCAGTCCGGCAGGTTGTTCGTGCCGAACTCGCGCACCCACAGCTGGTAGAGGAACGTGGCCTCGTTGCTCAGCCGCCCGGACGTGTAGAACGCTCCCTCGTTCGGGCTGCCCAGGCCCCGCAGGGTGCTGCCGACCAGGGCGAACGCGTCCTCCCAGGAGATCGGGACGTAGCGGTCGGTGTCCGGGTCGTAGGTCATCGGCTCGGCGAGCCGGCCGACGGCCTCCAGGTCGTAGTCGGTCCAGTTCACCAGTTCGGCGACCGGGTGCGCGGCGAAGAAGTCCCGGTCGGCCCGCGGCGGAGCCATCTCCCAGGTGACGTGCTTGACGCCGTTCTCGCAGATGTCCAGGCGCAGCCCGGTCGGGTCGTCCGGCCAGGCGCAGCCGGGGCAGTCGAAACCGCCGTCCTCGTGGTTCATCACCCACAGCGCCCGGATGCCCTCCACCGGTTCCGGGCTGCCCAGCAGGACCTTGCCGACGCTGCGCGCCGCGCCCCAGCCCGCCGCCGGGTGGTGGTATTCGTGCCGCGAGTAGCCGTCCGGTACCGGGCCGCGGCCCAGCGCGGCCGCGCCGGGCACGGCGCCCAGCATCAGCTGTTCGGCGTCGGGTGCCGGGTCGGGTGACGGTGCCATCGGTTCCGCCTTCCTCGCGCGCGCCTCCCGGCCGTTCGGCGCCGGAGGACTGTGCCCTGAGTCGGACCGCCGGACCGCTGTCGCGTTTTCCTGATCGAGGCAGCGACCGGCGCAGATGGAGATCATTTTATGCCCGCCGGGCCGGCCGGGTGCGGCTTCCGGCAAACCCGCCATGACCGCACCGTGACGCCGCGCTGACACTCCCTCGCGATCGTGGTCGTCAACCGACCCCACGAAGGGAAGACAGATGGCAGAGAACGTCAGCCGGCGACCGGGGAGCAAGTGGTCGCTCACCGGACTCGCCATGGCGTGTGCGGCAGCCCTGCTGCTCGCCACGCCCGGATCGGCGTACGCGTTCCCCGACAACGGCGACAGCACGCTCGCCGACAACGCGACGCACACCTACTGCTACACCAGTGGCTTCACCACCGACGCCTCGGTCGGCGGGTATGCCATGGCGGTGCTCGGCAACACCACCGACATGGACGACCTGTTCCCGATCGACCCGCCGACCTGCTCCTTCATGGAGACCGACGTGTGGTGGTGGGAGCTGAACCTCGCCGCGGGCATCCGGGGCACGCGCAGCTGCTGGCTGGAAAGCCCGGTCGGCATCTGCACCTCCTCGGACCTCACCCTCGACTACGCAGAGCTCGACGTCGGCGCGTTCGACTGGGAGGACCGGCGCAAGACCGCGGTGCACGAGGTCGGCCACAGCGTCGGCCTGGACCACGATCCCGGCTGCGCGATGATGTCGGGCCAGGTGCCCGACGCCACCCTGCAGTGGCGCACGTACTGCGCCGCCGAGATCGCCGACATCAACGGCGCCTACTGAGCTGGAGAGGAATCGTCATGCGCAAGATCCATTCCCGCCCGGCCCTGGCGCTGGTCGCGGCACTGAGCCTGTTCGCCGGAGGTTGCGCCGGTGACCGCGCGCCGGCCTCCGCGGAGCCGTTCGCGGCCCTGGTGACCAGGGGCGTCGACGTGGACTACACGCCGCTGGCCACCCCGGCGGCCGCGGTCGCCGCGGGTGAGCTGATCGTCGAGGGCACCCTGACCGGGGTGACCACGGGGATCGACCTGCAGTTCGCGAACACGGCGTACACGCAGCGCTGGGACGGCGCCTACGTCACGCTGGTCGTCACCGTCGACCGCGTGGTGGCCGGCAACGCGGCGCAGGTGCACAACGGCAAGGTGTTCGTGCAGGTGCTCAAGAACAAGGCGGTCAGCCCGGAGGCGCTGGCCGGGGCCAACGCGAACCCGAAGGTGGTCGCGGTGCTCGACAACCTCGCGGGCTGGACCCCGGGCGGCGGAGCCACCGTCGTCCGGCCCGCCACGGTGCCGGCCGCGGCTCCGCTGTTCGCCGCGTACACCGACGGGCTCTGGCTGCAGGGCACGGCGGACACCGTGATGTTCGGCCTGGGCGCCGAGCCGGGCGAGCTGGGCCAGGCGTGGGGCGGGGCGGACACGGTCGCGGAGTACGCGGCCAAGGTCCGCCAGGCCCTGTAGCGCCAGGGCAGGACACCGATCGCGCGACCGGGCACCGGTCGCGCGATCGGCTGCGTTCCGCCCATAAAGTGTGACGAATGGAGCTGACAGGGGAATACGCACCCGGGACCTGGGACATGTCGGTCAAGCAGGTCGAGACCTACGAGGCCAGCGGCGGCACGAAGGGCACCACGATCATGGGCAAGCCCGTCGTCGTCGTGACGATGCGCGGGGCCAGGTCCGGGAAGATCCGCAAGACGCCGCTGATGCGGGTTGAGCACGGCGGCAGCTACGCCATCGTGGCCTCGGTCGGCGGCCGGCCGAGCAATCCCGACTGGTACCACAACATCGTCGCCGATCCCGAGGTCATGCTGCAGGACGGGCCGGTCCGCGGGGCGTACACCGCGCACCTGGCCACCGGCGACGAGCGTCGCGTGTGGTGGGACCGGGCCGTCGAGGCCTTCCCGACGTACGCCGACTACCAGCGGAAGGTGACCCGCGAGATCCCGGTGTTCGTCCTCGACCCGGCCTGACCGTACGCCGTCCGGGACCGCGCCCCGCCCGACGAACATCTAATATGGAGCCTTCGTCGGGCCGGGGCCGCTCCGCGCCGACCGGCACGGAGGGGACGTGAGCGGGAATGTCCGCCGAGGAACGGCTGCACGCGAGCATGGTCTCGATCGACGTCCCGAACGGCCATCCGGTCGGGGCGGGCTTCGTGGCCGCGCCCGACCTGGTCTGCACCGCCGCACACGTGATCACGAAGCTGCTGGCCCGCAGGTCCGCGGAGCCCGGCGTGGGCACACAGATCGAGGTCCGATTCCGGGCCACCGGCACCACCGGCACTGCCGTCGTCGAGGTGTGGCAGCCCGCGCGGGAGACCGACATCGCTGTGCTGCGGCTGCAGGCGCCAGTGCCCGAGGGGGTGCGGCCGGTCCGCCTCGTGGACGAGCCCGACGCCTGGGGGCACCGGTGCCGGATGTTCGGCTTCCCGGAGCACCACCCGGACGGTGTGTGGGCCGTGGGCACGATGCACGGCCGACAGGGTTCGGGCTGGCTGCAGATCGACGACGATCGTAACGCCGGCTTCTGGGCCACGCAGGGCTTCAGCGGCGGACCCGTCTGGGACGACGACCGCCAAGCCGTGACCGGCATGATCGTCGCGACGGAGGCCCTGGCCGGGCGGCGGACCGCGTACGCCCAGCCCGCGGCCGCGCTGCTCGGCGCGCTGCCGGAACTGGCCGGCTGGGCGGAACCACCGGGCCGCTGGGACGACAGCCCGTTCCGCGGCCTGGAGCCGTTCCGCGAGCAGGACGCCCCGCTCTACTTCGGACGCGCCACCGAGGCCGCCGAGCTGGCTGACACCGTGTGGCGGGAGCCGTTCACGGTGCTCAACGGCGCGTCCGGCACCGGCAAGTCGTCGCTGCTGTCGGCAGGCGTGCTGCCCCGCCTCCGGGCCCGGCCCGCGCTGATCGTCGGCCTGCGCGTCGCCGCCGGGGTCACCGCCGAAGGCGTGCTGACCCGCGCGCTGTCACAAGCCTTCGACCTGCCCGACGCCACGCCGGCCGAGATCGCCGCCGAGCTGCGCGCCGGGCGCGTCGGCGACCTCGTCGTCCGAGCACTCGACCAGGCCCACGCGCAGCGCCTCATCGTCATCGTCGACCAGCTGGAGGAGCTCGTCGGCCACGAGCCCGCCCAGGCGACCGAGCTGTTCACGCTGCTGCGGGCGCTGTGGGAGTCGACCCGGACCGTGCGGGTCATCGTCACGCTGCGCTCGGACTTCCTGGACCAGGCCGCGGCCCTGTCCGAACTCGGTCCGGCGTGGACGCACGCGATCACCTACCTGGCCCCGCTGACCGGCGACGGGCTGCGCGAGGCGGTCGAGGGGCCGCTCGCGGCATCGGGCCGCGCGGCCGAACCCCGGCTCGTGGACCGCATCCTCACCGACGCGGGCGCGACCGCGGGCGCGCTGCCGATGGTGGAGTTCCTGCTGGAGCGGCTGTGGCGGTCCGAGCCCGGCGACGTGCTCACCCACGAGACGTACGACGCGCTCGGCGGCGTCGGCGGCGTCATCGCCGGCTACGCCGAGGAGGTGCTGCGCGAACGCATCCCGCAGGCCGAGCTGCCCGCGGTGCGCTCGCTGATGCTGCGGCTGGTGCAGCCGACCGCCGCCGGGACCGCGCTGCGCCGCCCGGTGCGCGCCCAGGACCTGACCCCGCCGATGCTGGCCGTCGCAGGGGAGCTCGCCGCCGCCCGGCTCATCGTCACGTCCCAGGACCGCGACACCGGCACGGTCACCTACGAGCTGACCCACGACGCGCTGACCCGCCGCTGGCAGCGGCTGGAGGACTGGCTCAAGGAGTCGGCCGAGTTCTGGCAGTGGTACGAGAGCCTGCGCATCAGCCGCGAGCAGCAGGAGCCGCTGCGCGGCGCGCGGCTGGAGGCGGCCCGGAACTGGCTGCGTACCAACGGCGAGGACCTCACCGAGGCCGACCGGGACTTCATCCAGGCCAGCCAGCAGCGCAGCCGCCGGTTCACCTGGGCTTGGCGGTCTGCCGCCGGGGCGCTGGTGGTGCTGCTGCTGGCGACCGGCGGGTTCGCGATCCAGTTGCACCGGAGCAGCCAGGACCTCAGAGAGCAGCTGCGTGACGCGACCGCCCGTGACCTATCGGTGCGGGCACCGCGGTTCCTGCCGACGGACCTGAACAAGGCTGCCCTAACCGCGCTGTCCGCGTACCACAGCAGGCCGCTGCCGGAGTCCACTGGCGCTCTCTTCCAGGTGTACGCGCAGATGAATCAGATCTCACGGATCCTGCCGGACACCGAAAGCGTGACCGGTATGGCCGTCACCACCGATCCGCCCGCGCTGCTGACCGCCGGCCCCGATCTACGCAGGTGGCGGCTCGACGGTACCGGCCGCCCCGTCGCCGAGCGGCTCGGAGAGGACGTCCGGGACGTGATCACCGACAGGTCGGGCAGCTCGATCGCCTTCCGGGACAAGCTGGGCGTGACGGTCATCGCAGCCAACGGCAATCGGCAGCAGTTCCCGGAGGTCGGCTACCACTTTCTCAGGCTGGCGCGATTCGATCCGACCGGTCAGTCGCTGCTGCTGCTGGCCACCAGGCATGAGACCGACCCGGTCGGGGCGCTGGTCTGGAACCTGCGCGACGGCACCCGGACCGAACTCCCGTTGGTCGACGTCGACGCCGCCTGGTTCGGGCCCGATGCGGACACCGTGCTGGTCCGGTCCTCGATGTCGGGCAACACGGCGGTGTGGGACGTCAAGAGTGCCAAAGTCGCCACGCAGATCACGGACAACGTGGTGGGGGTCAGCCCAGACGGCAAAAGACTGGTGAGCTGCCCCAAGTACTCCACCAGCGGAAAGATGCGGCTGTTCGAGTTACCTGCCGTGCGGCAGGTGCGCGAGTTCATCACCCCCTGCGAAGGCGCCTTCGCCAACCAGCTCGGTTTCGATCCCGCAGGCGAGCTGCTGCTGGGCATGCCGATGGGCACCCAAGCCGCCGAGCAGCCATTGCAGCTCGTCTCCACGGAGAACGGTAATGCGGCGGTGCTGGCTGTGCCGCGGCTTGGCGCGGAGGGCTTCCACCAGCGGGTGGTACCGGTCGCCGTGCCGCACGAGGGCGGCTGGCTGGTGGCCCATGCCGCGGACGGCGGCGTCGTGCTCGCCGACGTTGCGCGCGGCAGTCTCACCGAGCTCGGCGCTCACCTCTCCGGCACCGATACGCAGCGGGTGTTCCCGATCGGCCCGCTCGCGGTGGCCAGGGACGCCACCCCGCAGCGGCTGTGGGAGCTGCCGTCGGGCCGCCGGATCGACAGCGAATTGCCGGCCACGGAACACGTGCTGATCGCCGACGACCGATACCTGTTCACCGCGGACGCCGATTACACCAAGTTGTCGCTGCGCGACCTGCATGAACCGGCGCTAGTACGCCACGAGCTGGACACGTCGCCCAGCCCGAAAGCCGACGGTGGTCCCCGACTGGGCTGGGCCTGCGTTATCCGTACCGACACCAGGCTGGTCCACTTCAACGGCAGCGTAATCCGCCGCTGGGAGTATCCGAGCCTGCGGCCCCTGGACCCGGTCGACCTGAGTGGGGAGGAGGGCGTCGACATCCAGGCCAGTACGGGCACCTGTGGTTACGACTCGCAACGGCAACTGCTGGCGTTGAACACGGGCGGGCGCATCGTGACGCTGTGGAGCGCCGACACCGGCAAGCGGGCGAAGATTTTCCAGATCGATGGGGTACAGAGCGTCATGCAATTGGCCTTCGACGAGCGCAGCGACCGGCTGGCCGTGGTCGGCGAGCAGGGTCAGGTCCGCATCGCTGATCTGGGCCGGATGGAGCTGGTCGCGACGCTGACGCCGCCGGTCAATCCCGTGATCGACGGCTGCTGCCGGGTACAGAACTTCCGCGACGGCACGGTCTACCTGCAAAGTGGCGAGCAGCTAGCGGTGTGGGAGGTGAGGGAGCCGGCTGTCCGGCACACACTGGTGCTGCCCAAGTCCAACGAGTTCCGAGAGACCCGGCCGAGCACCAGCAGCATCGACGAGGCTGGGACGATCTTGACCGTCAGTGGCCTCGATTTCGGTGTGCGGCAGTTCTCCCTCGACCCGTCGGAGTGGCGGCGGCAGTTGTGCGACGTGCTCGGCCGTGGGTTGACCGATACCGAACGGGCGGCGTCCACGATCCGCCCCGACGACGAAGACATCTGTCCCGGCTGGAGAGGCTGAGCATGCAACCGCTGATCGAAGTGACCCTGGAGGACGGCACCCGGCTGCTGGTCGAGCCGAGCGACGGCGAGCGCGACGAGCTGGTCGAGGCCGGGGTGGGCGACCACATCACCACCGCGCGGGACAGCTTCCAGACCATGATGAGCCGGCTGCGCCCGGTCATCCAGACGGTGACCGACCAGGTCAGCTCGCTGCCACGGCGGCCGGACAAGTTCACCGTCGAGATCGGCATCAAGATCACAGCCGAGTCCGGTGTGGTCATCGCCAAGGCCGCCAGCGAAGGCCACCTCACCCTCACCATGGAGTGGTCCGGCCCGGAACGCGGCCCGGTCCCGGGTCAGCGCCAGCCGGGGGAGTGACGGTGGAGGCGATGCGGCCGCGTGACGCGGAACCGGTGGCGGCGCTGCGGCTGACCGCCCTGCACAAGGCGTTCGGCGACACCGTCGCCGTCGACCACGTCGACCTGGCCGTGCCCCAGGGGTCGTTCTTCGGCCTGGTCGGGCCCAACGGCGCGGGCAAGACGACGGCGCTGTCGATGGCGGTCGGCCTGCTGCGACCCGACGGCGGCAGGTCGCAGGTCCTCGGCGTCGACGTCTGGGCGGACCCGGACCGGGCGAAGGCGCTCATGGGAGTCCTGCCCGACGGGCTCGCCATGCCCGAACGCCTCACCGGCCGGGAGCTGCTGACGTTCCTCGGCCAGCTGCGCGGCATCCCCGACGACGTGCTGACTGAGCGGGTCCAGGAGCTGCTCGACGTCATGGAGCTCAACGACGCCGAACGCACCCTCGTGGTCGACTACTCCACCGGCATGCGCAAGAAGATCGGCCTGGCCACCGCGCTGCTGCACGGTCCCCGGCTGCTGGTGCTGGACGAGCCGTTCGAGGCGGTCGACCCGGTCTCGGCGGCCGCGCTCAAGTCGATCCTGGTCCGGTTCGTCGCCGCGGGCGGGTCGGTGATCCTGTCCAGCCACGTCATGGCACTGGTCGAGCAGCTGTGCGACACCGTCGCGGTGATGGCCAAGGGCAGGGTCGTGGCCGCCGGCCCGCTCGACGCCGTACGCGGCGACGGCACGCTGGAGGAGGCGTTCGTCCGGCTGGTCGGCGTCGACGTCGGCGATCGGGAGGGCCTGTCGTGGCTGGCGTCCTGAGCGCGCTGCCGACCGAGGCCCGCATCCTGATCCGGATGAAGGTGGCGATCCTGCGCCACTCCATGACCGGCGGCAAGGCCGCGCTGATGGTCGTCGGCGGCGTGCTCGGGCTCGGGCTCGCGGCCGGCACGATCTGGCTCAGCCTGGTGCGGACCGCCCACCCAACCGTGGCCGCCGACCTGCTCGCCGCCGTCTACCTGATGTGGACGCTGGGCTGGGTGGTCGGACCGGCCTGGGGCGGCTCGACGCCGCTGCGCGCCGATCACTTCGGCCTGCTGTCCGTGCCGCGCCGGCGGCTCGCCGTCGGGCTGCTCGGCGCGGCCTTCGTCGGCGTCACCGCCGCGGTGACCCTGCTGGCGTTCCTGAGCCTGCTCGTGTACGCCGCCCGGCTCGGCCCGGCGTCGGCGCTCGTCTCGGTCCCGGCGGTCGTGCTGCAGCTCGTGTTCGTGGTGTTGCTGTCCCGAGTCGCGGCGGTCGCGTTCGGGGTGGTGGCCAAGTCGCGGACGGGTGCGGCGTTCACCGGCGTGCTCGTGGCCGGGATGATGGTGCTCGCCCAGTCCGGCTGGATGGTCGTCGTCGCGATCCAGGTCTCCGGCGTGCTCACCACCGGCTTCGGGCCGGGCTTCGCCGGCACGGTGCGAGCCGTGCCGTCCGGCTGGGGCCTGGTCGCCGTCGAGTCGGCCGCTCAGGGGCGGTGGTGGTGGGCGCTGGGCGCGTTGGCCGGGCTGGCCCTGCTGATCGTGCTGCTGCTGCTCGCCTGGAGCCGCAGCCTCGGCACGCCGCGCCGGGCCCGGGTGACCATCCGCGGCTCGCGCGCGCTCGCCGCGGCCGGGCGTGGCCTGTTCGCCGGGCGCACCGGGACCGTGCTGCGCAAGGAACTTCGCACCTGGTGGCGTGACCCGCTGCGGACGCAGACGGTGTTCGTGCCGCTCGCCTGGGCGCTCGGCACGACCCTGCTGCCGCTGACCTTCGGGGAGAAGCTGCTGCTGCCGTGGGCCGCACCGGCACTGGCGGTGATGGCGGGCGCGTCCGCGGTCAACCTGTACGGGCAGGACGGCACCGCGCTGTGGCTGACCCTGCTCACCGGCAGCGAGCGGGCCGACGTGCGCGGCCGCCAGCTGGCGTACCTGCTGGTCTTCGGGCCGGTCACGGTCGCGGTCGCGGTGGTGTGCACGGCGTGGAGCGGGCTGGCCTGGGCGTGGCCCTGGGTGCTCGCCCTGGTCCCGGCGCTGCTCGGTGGCGGGGCAGGGCTGGCCGCGCTGCTGTCCGTGGTCGCGCTCGCGCCGGGTCCCGACGCCCACAAGCGCCCCGACAACCCCCTCGAACACGGGGACACGACCGGCCAGGCCAACGCCATGTTCTGGGGCGTGCTGCCGGCGGCCGTCCCGGCGGCGAGCGTGCTCGCCCTCGGCTCGGTGTACGACAACGCTCTCCTGCTGTGGGCAGGTGTTCCCGTCGGCGTGGCCACCGGTGCACTGCTGGCGTGGGGGCTCGGCCGCGTTGCGATCGGACGGCTGCGGGCGCGCGGGCCGGAGCTGCTCCTCCTGATGCGCACCGGCCGCAGCAGCAAGCCGGTGGTCCGGATCGAGGTGCCCAAGCAGGCCGTCCGGACCTCGCTGATCGGCTGGACGCTGGGCTCGATCGCGCTGTTCCCGCAGGGTCTCGTGCCGCTGGTCTTCCTGCTGGTCGGCGTGGACGTGAAGTCCTGGTTCCTGGCGATGTACCTGCCCGGCCCGTTCCAGTTGCCTGTCGCGGCCGCGATGGTCATGATCGGCAGCTGGCTGTACTACGTCGCCATCAGGGCGGGCCTTCCGAAGAAGCGCCCGGCTGCGTCCGAGGACCCCTCCGGCGAGGACGCGTCCCGGGAACTTGAGTCGGTCTGAGCACGGCGGCGCTCCCCGCCCGGGCGGTGGGGAGCGACGGATCATCCGGTCAGGCCGCGATGAAGCCGCGGATCTGGGTCAGCACGCTGGTGTTGGTGAGGAACCCGAGGTGGGTCTCGCACGCCACGTTGGTGTTGGTCGCGCCGTCCAGCCGGGTGCTGGTGTACGGGATGATGATGCCGTCGCAGGCCGAGTACCAGGTGCGGTACTTGCCGGTGCCGGGCGTCTCGTCGCGGTCGGCGAGGTCGAGCAGGAACAGCGAGCCCGGGTACATCTCGATGCACGAGACGTTGATCAGGCAGGCGCCGGGGAGCCGGCCCAGTTGTAGTCGTAGGTGTAGAGGCGGGTGAAGCCGCCGGCCCGGAAGACCGAAAGAGCGGTCGTCCAGTTCGACGAGTTGCGGATGAAACCGTGCACGAAGATCACCGGCGTGCTGGTCGCCGCGTGCGCAGGCGAGGACGGGGCGACCACGAGCGCCGCGGCGGCGACCAGGGCCGCGCCGACGGCGATGAGGCGTTGGCGGATACGCATGGGGGAGCCCTTCGTCGGGACGAAACGCGTGGTGCCAACGAGGATCGGAGCGCCGCCCCGCCGTCTGCATCGGGTAATCGCCGGTTCGCCTGCGGCGCAACAGGTACGGACGCCGCATCGCCGCATCGCGATGTGTCGACGTATATTGATGCCGGTGGTACGGCGGCCACTCCTCGTTCCCGTGTGTTCGGTTTCGTTGATTTGAGATTGAACGTGAACGAAACCGGCCCGATCCGCTGAATTGGAGAGCCGATGGGCAACCGTCCCCGCCGCATCGCCGCCACCACCCTGCTCGCCGTCCTCGCAGGCATGGTCCTCGGCGCGCCCGCAGCCCCGGCCGCGCCGCCCGACTACACCACCAGCGAGGCGGGCAACCCGTTCGCCGACGGCTGGTACGCCGATCCCGACACCGTCGTCTACGGCGACCGCTACTGGGTGTTCCCGACCACCTCGAAGAGCTACGCCGAGCAGACCTACCTCGACGCCTTCTCGTCCACCGACCTCGTCAACTGGACCAAGCACGCCAACGTGCTGACCAAGGCGAACGTCTCCTGGGCGTCGTACGCGATGTGGGCGCCCGCGCCGATCCAGCGCAACGGGAAGTACTACCTCTACTTCGCGGCCAACGACATCCAGAACAACGCCAGTCTCGGCGGCATCGGCGTGGCAGTGGCGACCCAGCCCCAGGGCCCGTACATCGACGCGCTGGGACGCCCGCTGATCGCCCAGTTCCAGAACGGGGCGCAGCCCATCGACCAGGACGTCTTCATCGACGACGACGGCCAGGCCTACCTGTACTACGGCGGCTGGGGCCACGCCAACGTGGTCAAGCTCAACGCCGACATGATCAGCCTCGGCACGCACACCGACGGCACGGTCTACAAGGAGATCACGCCCGCGGGCTACGTCGAAGGCCCGCAGATGTTCAAGCGCAACGGCAGGTACTACCTGATGTGGTCGGAAGGCGGCTGGACCGGCCCCGACTACTCCGTCGCGTACGCCATCGCGAACTCGCCGCTCGGCCCGTTCACCCGGCTCGGCAAGGTGCTCGCCCAGGACGCGGCCGTGGCGCGGGGCTCTGGGCACAACTCCGTGGTCAACATTCCCGGCACCGACACCTGGTACATCGTCTACCACCGCCGCCCGCTCAGCGAGACGGACGGCAACCACCGGCAGCTCGCGTACGACCGGATGGTCTTCAACGCCGACGGCACGATCGCCCCGGTGACGATGCGGGTGCGCGACAACTTCGCCGACAACAACGCGCTGGGCTGGCGCACCTACGGCGGCACCTGGTCCGCCACGGGCGGCCGCTACACGGCGGCGAACTCGCTGGGGGGCAAGGCGCTGCTGGACACCAACTTCGGCGACTTCACCTACGACGCCGACGTGGCCGTGACCTCGGGCGGTGGTGACGCCGGGCTCGTCTTCCGGGTCACCAACGCGGGCACGGGCGCCGACAGCTACACCGGCTACTACGCGGGCATCAGTCCCGCGGGCCGCGTCGTGCTCGGCCGGGTCAACAACAACTGGACCCAGTTGCAGGCCACACCCATGACCGTCGCCGTCGGCACGACCTACCGGCTGCGGGTGACCGCGCTCGGCTCCTCGCTCAAGGTGTACGTCGACGACCTGGCCACCCCGAAGATCAACGTCACGGACGCGACCTACCCGACGGGCGCGACCGGGCTGCGGGTGTTCAACGCCGCGGCGGCGTTCGACAACGTCGCCGTCAGCCCGCCCGTCGGTGTGGGGACCAACCTGGCGCTGGGCCGCCCCGCCACCGGCACCACCGCGTGCCAGGCTGCCGAGGGTCCGGAGAAGGCCGTGAACGGCACCGTGAACGGCGGCAACACCGACAAGTTCTGCTCCGCCGTGTCCGGGGCCTGGCTCCGCGTCGACCTCGGCGCGACCCGGGCGATCAACCGGTTCGAGGTGGCCCACGCCCAGGCGGGCGGCGAGTCGGCGACCCTGAACACCAGGGCCTTCACCATCTCGGTGTCCGCCGACGGCGTCACCTGGACCCAGGCCGTCAACGTCACCGCCAACACCGCGGCCACCAGCACCCACCCGGTCGGCGTCACCGGCCGCTACGTCCGCCTCAACATCGGCACCCCCGCGCAGAACGCCGACATCGCCACCCGCATCTACGAACTGCGCGTGTTCGGCTGACCCGTTTCCACCCGCCGCACGTCCTCGGTTGACCGGGTGGCGGCGCGCACGCCCCGCCAGATCTGATCTGGCGGGGCGTCTGGCGCCATCAGGGTGGCGGGGTCGGTGCACCGTGCGATCCGGCCGCTGACGTGGTGGACGAGAGGAATCTGATGGCGGTGAACCGAACCGGCCTGGCGGTGGAGACATCCGGGCTGGTCAAGACATTCGGCAAGACCCGGGCGGTGGACGGGCTCGACCTGGCGGTCCCGGCCGGCACGGTGTACGGCCTGCTCGGGCCCAACGGGGCGGGCAAGACCACGGCGGTGCGCATGCTCGCCACGCTGCTGCGACCCGACGGGGGAGAGGCCCGGGTGTTCGGGCACGACCTGCGCACCGAGGCCGACGCGGTGCGCACCCGGGTCAGCCTGACCGGCCAGTACGCGTCCGTCGACGAGGACCTGACCGGCACCGAGAACCTGATCCTGCTGAGCAGGCTGCTCGGCTACCGCAAACCGGCCGCCCGCGAGCGCGCCGCGCAGCTGCTGGCCGCGTTCGGGTTGACCGACGCGGCCGACCGGCAGGTGAAGAAGTACTCCGGCGGCATGCGGCGGCGCATCGACATCGCCGCCAGCATCCTGAACACCCCGGACCTGCTGTTCCTGGACGAGCCGACGACGGGTCTGGACCCGCGCAGCCGCAACCAGGTGTGGGAGATCATCCGGGCGGTGGTGGCGCAGGGCACCACCGTGCTGCTGACCACGCAGTACCTGGACGAAGCCGACCAGCTCGCGGGCCGGATCGCGGTCATCGACGAGGGCAAGGTCATCGCCGAGGGCACCCCGGGGCAGCTCAAGTCCTCGATCGGGGCCGGCACGGTGCACCTGCGGCTGCGCGACGCCGCCCAGCGGCCCGAGGCGGAGCGGATCCTGGCGAAGGTGCTCGACACGACGGTGCATCAGGAGGCCGACCCGGTGGCGCTGACCGCGCGGGTGGGCGGCTCGGGCGCGGCCGTGGACGCCGCTGCGGCGGGCTCGCGGGCCCTGGCCGAACTGGCCGGCGCGGGCATCGTCGTCGACGAGTTCTCCCTCGGCCAGCCCAGCCTCGACGAGGTGTTCCTGGCCCTGACCGACAAGGCCGCGCGCAACGAGGAGAACGCATGAGCACCACCACCATTGCTCCTGAAGGCACCGCCTACACGCCGTCGGCCGAGACGATCGCCGCGGTGCTCGCGCCCGGTGAGAAGCCGAGACGGCCCGGCCCGCTGTCGGCGTCGCTGACCTTCGGCTGGCGCGCGATGCTGAAGATCAAGCACGTGCCCGAGCAGCTGTTCGACGTCACGATGTTCCCGATCATCATGACGCTGATGTTCACGTACCTGTTCGGCGGCGCACTGGCCGGTTCGCCGCGCGAATACCTGCAGTACCTGCTGCCCGGCATCATGGTCACCAGCGTCGTCATGATCACGATGTACACCGGGGTCGGCCTCAACACCGACATCGAGAAGGGCGTCTTCGACCGCTTCCGCACCCTGGCGGTGTGGCGGCCGGCGGCGCTGGTCGGCATGATCCTCGGCGACGTGCTGCGCTACGTGCTGGCCGCGACCGTGATCATGGGCGTGGGCATGGTGCTGGGCTTCCGGCCCGGCGGCGGGGTGCTGGGCGTACTGGCCGGCATCGGCCTGCTGGTGGTGTTCTCGTTCGCGTTCTCCTGGATCTGGACCTGGCTGGGCCTCATCCTGCGCAGCGAGAAGTCGGTGATGGGCGTCAGCATGCTGGTGCTCTTCCCGCTGACCTTCCTCAGCAACGTGTTCGTGCAGCCCACCACGATGCCCGGCTGGCTGCAGGCGTTCGTCGACGTCAACCCGATCACCCACCTGGTGGCCGCGGTGCGCTCGGTGATGGCCGGCGCGCCCGATGCCGGGGCGATCACCTGGGTGCTGGTGGCGAGCGCGGTGTGCACCGCCGTGTTCGGCGCGCTGACCATGCACCGGTACAACCGCAAGTGACGGCCCGCCGCGCCGGCGGCGTTCAGCACCACAGGTGACGGTCATCCGCCCTGGCGGCTCTCACAGCCGCCAGGGCGGCGCCGTGTCCGGGTGGTAGCCGCAGGCGTTGCCGGTCGACACGCTCGCCCGCAGGTGCGCGGCCAGTTCCGGATGCAGGTCGTCGAGCCGCCGCAGCGTGTCGCGGATGCGGGCGGTGACCGCCTTGCGGGCGCGCTCGCCGTCGTCGCCGAGCCTGCGCATGCGGCCACCCAGCCCTGCGGCCGCCCGCAGCTGCGCGAGCAGCGCCTCGCGTTCGGACTCCAGCACCGCCCGCCGGGCCGCGTCATCGCGCCGCGCGGCGTCGTCGAGTTCGTCGTCGAGCTGGGCAAGCCGTTGCCGGTAGTGGGCTTTCGCGGTCTCGTCCAGCACCGGGTCGGCGCCCATCCGGCGGGCCGCGACGGCCGTCACACCACCGGGCGGGTCCGCCAGCTCCACCGCTGAGATGTCGGTGCCGGGGTGGCTGAGCAGCTCGTGCAGGTCGCGTAGGCCCTTGGCGTCGGGAAGGTGCACGGTGCGGCCCGCGTACCGCAGCCGCCAGGTGGCGTCCTCTCGCCGGAATTCGCAGCCGGTGTCGGCAGGCCGGAGGTCCGTGCCGCCCCGGCCGTCGGTCGCCGCGCTAGCTGCGCCCTCGGATGGTCCCGCGACGGTCGCGGTCAGGTGTGCCATGCCCAGCTCGGCCGCTTCGCGGGACACCTGGTCCCGGAGCACGGCAGCGATCTGCGCGTCGCCTGGCGCGTCCCGGCCGGTCAGGGCCCGGGCCAGCTGCGCACGGGCCCGCACCGCCCAGGGCCGGGCCCGCATCCGGTCGGCCGACTCGGCGGCGGCCGTGTATCCGGCGACGGCGTCGTCCCAGCGCCGCGTCGCCGCGTCGACCTCGGCCAGCCAGAAGTCCAGCGGGCCGCTGACGTCGCAGCCCCACAGCGACAGCGCCCACTCGCCGCGATACGGCGTCAGCGCCTCCCGCGCCTTGGCGCACCGGTCCGGATCAGCGGTGGCGGCCGCCAGCTGCGCCCGCAGGCGCAGCCACAACCGGGTGACCGAGGTCGGGTACGGGTCGTGCTCGCTGCGCGCCTCGGCCGCCGCGACCAGCCGTAGCGCCTCAGCCGTGTCCCCCTGCTCCACTGCCGTGATCGCCTGGACCAGCGCCAGGTACGGGTGATCCCGCGCCGCCAGCTGCGCCAGCAGCCGCCCCGCCTCGTCGAAGCGACCGCGCTGCATCGCCAGCGCCCAGTCCAGGTGGTACTGCATGAACGCGAAGTCGGCGTGGCCGTGGCCCTCGATGCCCCGCAGCTGCGTCAGCAGTGCCTCGGCCTCGTCGAACCGGCCCGTCGTGGTGGCGATGATCGCCTGGTCGACCAGCAGGGAGATCCGCAGGCGCAGACTGCCGTCGCGCTCGGCCGCCGCCACGAACGCCCGCACCTGCTCCAGGTAGCCCGGGTCGCCCAGCTCCAGCAGCGCCACCCAGCGGAACGACGCGGCCAGCGCCTCGGTGCCGGTGTCGGCCGAGCGGCGGCTCACCTCCTCCATCTCGGCGGTCAGTGCTTCTCGCTCGCGCGCGCCGCCCGGCCCCCAGCTGATGTCGTGCCGCGCCCAGAGGCTGAACATCAGCGCCTCGTCGTCGCGCCCGGTGCGGGCCAGCACCTCGGTGCGCATGACCAGGCTCTGCGCCAGCTGGGCCGGTGTCGCGGCCTCGGCGCCGTCGCCGACCAGGATCCGGTAGGCGTCGCGCAGCAGTCCTTGCCGCAGTTCGGTGTGCGGGTCGCCGTCGCGGCCGTGCCGGTGGACGATCAGCGCCACCCAGGCCAGCAGTTCGCCGTCGCCGGTCGTGCGGGCCAGCCTGGCGGCCTCCTCGAAGAGCCGCCAACCCTCCGCCGTGTCGCCGAGGTGGTACACGCCCCGGCCCAGGTCGATCAGCACCCGCACCCGCCGGACGGGCTCGCGCACCAGCTCCAGCGCGCGCCGGTAGTGGGCGATCGCCTCGTCGGTGGCCAGCCGGTCGCCGGCGTCCGTGGCCGCCACCAGCAGCCGCGCCACCGCGACCTCCGGCTCCAGCAGCGGACCGGCCAGGTATGCGTGACGGGCCAGATCCGCGGGCAGCACCTGCCCCGCCACCTCGGGCGACGCCTCGGCCGCCCGCACCACGGCCGCGTGCAGCTCCTGGCGGGCCGGTTCGGTGAGCCCGTCGTGCAGTGCCTCACGGACCAGGTCGTGGGTGAAGCCGTACCGCCCCGCGCCGAGCGCGGCGACCAGCCGGGCCTCCTCGGCCTGCGCCAGCAGCCGGTCCATCTCGGCGGAAGGTGTCGCGGCGGTCGCCGCGAGCACCTGCTGCGGGAACTCCCGGCCGAGCACGGCCGCGGCGGCCAGCAGCGCGGTGACGTCGCCAGGGAGCAGGGCCAGCCGCCGGTCCAGCGCGTCACGCACCCCCGGCGCGACCGCCATCACGCCGCCGCCGGCGTGCCACAGCCGCGCCGTCTGCTCCACGAAGAAGGGGTTGCCGCCGGTGCGCCGATGCACTTCGGCGGCCAGCGCAGGATCCGGCGCGGCCCCCGCGGTGCGGGCGATCAGCTCGGCGACCTCGTCGCGGCCCAGGCCGGTGAGCGTGACCGTGGTCGCCTTGACCGACAGTGGCAGCATCGACTCCCGCAACGGGTGCCCGGGCGACTCCACCTCGACGTCGCGGTACGCACCGAGCAGCAGCACTCGCTCCGACCAGGTGTGCTGCGCCGCGAACCGGAGCAGCCGCAGCGATGCGGCGTCGGCCCAGTGCAGGTCGTCCAGGCTGACCACGAGCGGGCGGCGCTGCGACAGCGTGACGAACGCGGTGGTGACCGCGTCGAACAGCGGGAACTCCCCGTCCAGCGACGGCAGGATGCCCTCGTCGGGGCCGCCTTCGCCGAGTAGCACCGACAGGCCCGGCCCGGCGGCCTGCCGTGCCGCCGCCCAGCCGTCCTCGCCGACGCCGCGGCGGGTCGCCCGCAGCACCTGCGTCCACGGCCAGAACCCGGGCGCGCTGTCGCCCTCCCAGCAAGTCCCGGCGACCACCAGCGCTCCGGCCGCGCGGGCCTGCGCCATCGCCGCGGTGAGCAGCGTCGTCTTGCCGATGCCTGCCTCCCCGGCGACCAGCACCAGCCCGCCGTGCCCGGCCATCGCGCGGGTGACCTCGTCGCGCAGCACCGCCGACGGGTGGGCACGCCCGATCAACCCCGCGGTCATGCAGCCTCCCGCGTGGTCGTCGCCGTGCCCTGAATGCCCATCGGGCCACCAGGTTATCCGGCACCCCGGACATCGTCGCCATGATGCAGCCGGGTCACCGGTGACTTTCGTCCCGGTCACGCGCCTGTAGCACCGATGTAGGGCGAATGTAGGCAATACCGCCATCGTGAGCCGGTCGGCTGTCCACAGGCGGGAAGGAAGCCCCATGCTGGTTCGTCATCGCAGGTTCGCACAGGTCACAGGGATGGCGGCGGTGCTGCTCGCCGCCGGGCTGGCGACCCCTGCCGCGTCGTCGGCCGCACCGATTCCCGCTTCGCCCGCCGCGGCGGCACCCGTCGCGGACCGGGTGCTGCGGGTTTACAACAACAACATAGAGAACCTGGTGACCAACAACGCCGACGGCTCGTGCACCCGGATCTCCGGCCCGGATCACCTGACCTCGATGCTGGTCGACGATGCCGGGCGGACCGGCACCAGCGGCGTGGTCGCGCCCGACGTCCTGATCGTGCAGCAGGTGCGCGGCACCGGGCAGGCCTCCGCCTACGCCGACCAGCTGTCGGCGAAGTTCGGCTACCCGGCGGGCACGTACCGGGCGATCGTGGTCTGGGACGACCCGGAGCCGTGGGGCAGCACCCACCGGTGCGACGACCAGTCCCTGGGCGACCTGAAGAAGAAGCAGACCAACGGGATCGTCTACAACACGCAGCGGCTGAGCCTGGCCGCAGGCGACGTGTCGGCGTACTGGAGCGCGGGCTGGCTCAAGCCGGGCACGGCTTACGACAACGGTGCGGGATGCACCCTCTACAAGCCGCCGAACAACGACGACGGCAGCACCAACGAGTGGAAGTGGAAGCGCACCAGCGCCATCGCTGCCCGCTTCACCATCAAGGCGACCGGCACCAGCGTGTTCGTGGCGACCATGCACCTGCCGCAGGAGAACCGGCAGAACGCCTGCGCGGGCGCCGGGGACAAGGGCATCGGCGGCACCGGCATCCACCTCGGGGCCGACGCCACCACCCTGCTGAACGCCTCCACGATCCGGATCGTCGGCATCGACGCCAACCGCACCGGCATCCCGGCGAGCACGCTCAGCGGCCACGGGATGACCGGCTACGGCACGAAGGCGACCAACGGCTCCAGCAAGATCGACTACCTGTTCATCCGAGGCACGGTGCAGTCCTCGCCGATCGGCCACACCGTTGGCGGCACCAAGTCCAACCACCTCGCCCTGTACGGCTTCATCGCCTTCTGACGCCGAGTGAGTGCAAGGAAGGGCACCTTCACATCGCTATGCGTTGTAGAAGGTGCCCTTCCCAACGGTCGAAGCCGCAGGCTCAGCCCGCCATGCTGCCGAAGTCGGGCAGGATCAGCGAGCCGTCGGGAGCCAGCGTGAAGCCCGGATTGTGCGCGATCTCCCAAACGTGGCCGTCGGGGTCGGCAAGGAAGCCGGCGTAGCCGCCGTAGAAGGTCTCCCTGGCGTCCTTGGTCACCGTGGCCCCGGCCCTGGCCGCGACGGCCATGATCTCGTCCACCTCGGCGCGGCTGCGTACGTTGTGGGCCAGGCACACGCCGCCGAACCCGTCCCCGCCCGGGTCTGGGACACCGGCGTCGGCGGCGACCTTGTCCCGCCCCCAGAGCACCACCGCGATGCCGCCGGTCTGGAAGAAGACGGTCTGCTCGATCTCCTGGCCCTGCCAGCCCAGCCCCTCGTAGAAGGCCTTGGCCCGAGCCAGATCGGCGACCCCGAGTGTGACGATGCTGATGCGCTGTTCCACCGCAGCACGGTAACGCCGCGGGCGCCCTGCCGCGCGCCAAGGTCACTCGACTTGCCGGGCACATGTGCGAAAGCGGGTTCAAGATACGCACACCTGCCAGGCAATTCCGGCGATCATGGGGCTCGGCAGGCACCGGGCCAGCGGTCTTGGTCGATCGGGTGGCATGGGTTCACCTGTTTGGTTAGGGTGCGGGGCGGCGCCCCACCGGGCGCGACCCCCATGGAAAGGCGCGAGACATGACCTCCCCCTCCGGTATGCCGTCGCGGCGGCAGCTGCTCACCGGCGCAGCCGCGGCCGTCGTCGCGGGACCGCTGGTCGCCGCCGTTCCGGCCCAGGCGGCCGGGCACGGGCAGCCGAAGACCTACGACCTGACGGTCCTCGGCACCTCGGACACCCACGGCAACGTCTTCAACTGGGACTACTACCGGGACAAGGAGTACGACGACAGCGCGCACAACGACGTCGGCGTCGCGAAGGTGGCCACCCTGGTCAACCAGATCCGCGCCGAGCGCAAGGGCAAGGCCACGCTGGTCCTCGACGCCGGCGACACGATCCAGGGCACGCCGCTGGCGACGTTCTACGCCAAGCAGGAGCCGATCACGTCGACGGGCGAGCGGCACCCGATGGCCCGCGCGATGAACGTCATCGACTACGACGCCATCACGCTGGGCAACCACGAGTTCAACTACGGCCTGCCGCTGCTGGACCTGTGGATCCGCCAGCTCGGCTTCCCGGCGCTGGCCGCGAACGCGGTCAAGGCGCGCTCGGGCAAGCCGGCGTTCACCCCATACGTGATCAAGAAGGTCTCGCTGGGTCACGGCGCGCCGTCGCTGCGGGTGGGCATCCTGGGCCTGACCAACCCCGGTGTCGCGATCTGGGACAAGGCGAACGTCGAGGGCAAGCTCCGCTTCGAGGACATGATCGCGACCGCGGCGAAGTACGTGCCGATCATGCGCGACCACGGCGCCGACATCGTGCTGATCTCGGCGCACGGCGGCGACAACGGCGTGTCGAGCTACGGCGACCTGCTGCCCAACGAGAACCCGACCGCGCTGATCGCGCAGCAGGTGCCCGGCATCGACGCGATCCTGTTCGGCCACGCGCACAACGAGGTCGTGGAGAAGTTCGTCGCCAACTCCACCACCGGCGAGCTGGTGCTGCTGACCGAGCCGTCCAAGTGGGGCCAGCGGGTGACCCGGATGGACTTCACGCTCAGCCGCGAGCGCGGCCGCTGGAAGGTCACCGCCAAGCACGCCACCATGCTGAACACGAACACCGTCGTCGAGGACCCGAAGGTCGTCGCCGCGGTGAAGGCGCAGCACGACAAGACCGTGGCCTACATCAACCAGGTGGTCGCCACCTCGGTGGTGGAGCTGTCCGCGGAGCAGTCCCGCTATGTCGACACCCCCATCCTCGACTTCATCAACAAGGTGCAGACCGACACGGTCGCCACGGCCATGGTCGGCACCCCGCAGGCCGGCCTGCCCGTGCTGTCGATCGCCGCGCCGTTCAGCCGCACCGCGCTGTTCCCGGCCGGCGACGTGAAGATCAAGGACCTGGCCGGGTTGTACATCTACGACAACACCCTCGAGGCCGTGGTGCTCACCGGCGCCGAGGTCCGGGCCTACCTGGAGTACTCGGCCAAGTACTTCCGCACGCTCGCCCCGGGTGCGCCGGTCGACCCGGCCGCGATCAGCGACCCGGCCGTGCCGGACTACAACTACGACACGTTCTCCGGCGTCGACTACGAGATCGACATCAGCAAGCCGGTGGGCCAGCGCATCACGGTCCTCAATCACGCCGGCACGACGACCCCGGTCGCCGACACCGACCAGTTCGTGGTGGCGGTGAACAACTACCGGCGCAGCGGCGGCGGCGGCTTCCCCGGCATCGTCAAGACCCAGGTCTACAACGAGCAGCAGGAGATCCGCCAGCTGCTCATCGACTGGGCGCAGGCCAAGGGCTCCATCGACCCGGCCGACTTCTTCCAGCAGAACTGGCGCCTGGTCCGCGAGGGCGTCCCGGTCTTCTGAGCCGGGCCGCGTCCCGCACGACGGCTGGTCCGCGGGCGGTGTGCCGGTCTCACCGCCGGCACACCGCCCACGGCCCGCTTCGCGCCGCCGGTGCTCCGCGCCCGCGGACGGCGCGTCGAGATCCGCAGCCCGGGAAAGCGGCGGCGGGGGACGGCATACTCGACGGGTGACCGACTCCCCGCCCAGCCCGACCGCGCCGATCGGCTCCCGCAACGAGGTCTTCACCGCCTACCTCGACTACTACCGGGCCACCGTCATCACC
Organism: Catellatospora paridis; assembly: GCF_009720365.1. Taxonomy (GTDB): domain Bacteria; phylum Actinomycetota; class Actinomycetes; order Mycobacteriales; family Micromonosporaceae; genus Catellatospora; species Catellatospora paridis. The sequence continues at coordinate 526,381 of NZ_ML769312.1, forward strand.
ACCGTCGAGCGGATGTCCGAGACCGATCAGCGCCGCAGTCGGCTCGCCTCCGGTTGGACGCCGGTGGAGCTGCTCAAACATCTGCGGTTCGTCGAGCTGCGGTGGATCGTGTGGGGCTTCGAGGGCCGCGACGTCGGCTACCCGTGGGGCGACGCGCGCGACGGCCGCTGGCATGTGGACCCGTCCGAGTCGCTGACCGAACTGGTCGCGGTGCTGCTGGCGCAAGGCGAGCACACCCGCGAAGTCGTCCTCGCCGCGGACCTGTCGGCGGTCGGCCACCCCGGCGAGCGCTGGGAGGGGGCCGAGCCGCCCACCCTGGAGCGCGTCCTGTTCCACCTGCTGCAGGAGTACGCCCGCCATGCCGGGCACCTGGACATCGTGGCCGAGCTGGCAGCGGCCGACGGCCCCGCATGATCGTCTGGTAACGTCACCGCTCACGCGACCGACCGAGGAGGTGAGACCCATCAACGCGACATCAGGCTGGGTGCTCCCCCTCCTCAAGGCAGTGCGGTCCATCTGACGTAGGTGGCCGTCGGGGCGCCCGTGAGGCATCCCCGAAAGGCAGACCACCTATGACGACCTACTTCGGCTCCGACGGAGCCACGCTGCACTACGACGAGCTGAACCACGCAGGCGCCGACCGGCCACCGGTCGTGGCGCTCGCCGGTGGCGCGGCCATGCACCCGCGATACCTGGGCGACCTGGCCGGACTCGGCGACGCCCAGCGGCTGATCGTGCCCCACCTGCGCGGTGTGGGGCATTCCCCGTTGCCGGCGGCGGTGGAGACGGCCTCGTTCTGGCGGCAGGCCGAGGACGTCGAGCAGTTGCGCGTCCATCTCGGCCTCGACCGTGTGCTGCTGCTGGGCCATTCGGCAGGCACCCGGTTGGCGATCAGCTACGCGGCGCGGTTCCCCGACCGGCTCGCCGGCCTGGTGCTGGTCACTCCGCCCGCCGGCTATCTGGTCGACGAGCCGTCCGACACCCCGGCGCTGATCGACGCGCGGCGCGGCGACCCGGTCTTCGACGCTGCCGTCGCCGCCTGGGCCACCGGACCCGGCAGCCACGACGACGCCGGGTTCAACGCCTGGTACCGGCTGGTGGCCCCGCTCGGCTACGCCGCCTGGGGCGAGCGGGAGCAGGCCCACGCGGCGACCGCGCTGTACAGCTTCGCGGCGAACCGGGCCTATTTCAGCGTCGAGCCGCCCGCGGACCTCGCGCAGCGCCTGGCCGGGGTCACCGCGCCCGTGCTGGTCGTCGCGGGGGCGCAGGACTGCAGCGCCGGGCTGGCCCCGGTCCGCGCGCTGTCCGGGCTCTTCCCGGCGGGCGAACTCGCCGTGATCGAGCGCTGCGGGCACCACCCCTGGCTGGAGCAACCGGCTGCGTTCCGTGCCGCCGTCGACGGCTTCCTCCGGCCGCTCGTCTGACGGTGTGTGCCCGCCGGGAACTCCGGCGGGCACACACCCCGGGCCGACCGCGCGTCGCCGCAGGCGTGATCGGGGGTCTGGGATCTCAGCCGACGGGGTTCCAGCCGTCGGCGCCGGCCAGGTATGCCTGTGCGGTGAACTGCGGCGCGTCCGCGTCGGGCAGCTGCGGCCGGTCGGCGGTGACGGTGGAGCCCGGCCCGGTGTTGTGGTACTCGAAGAACCGGGCGTCCCGCCAGGAGAAGCCGGACATGTCCGTCCACGGGGCGTCCTTGACGTGCGCGCCCAGCACGGAGTCGCGGAAGATCACCTGCGCGATCGCGTTGACGTCGCCGCTGGGGTGCCAGGGCCGTCCGAGGTGGACGCTCTGCGCGGCGACGTCGGACGGCGCGGTCAGCGTGCACCGGGTGAACAGGTAGCCGTACGGGTTGGTGATCGTGGTCGAGGCCGCGGTGACGTACCCGTTGTTGCTGGTCGAGCCGCGGTTCAGCGAGCGGATTTCGCAGCGGTCGAAGACCGCCGTGCCCCGGCCGAAGATGAAGTCGACGTCGCCTTCGACGTAGCAGTTCCGGTAGTACGCCCGGCTGACGGTCGCCGCGTTGGGGGAGCTGGGCTGGAGCGTGTCCTGGTTGCCGAGGATCCGCACGTTGTCGAAGACCAGCCGGTCGCCGCGGGTCGTCACGGCGACGGCCTGCTCGGCGCTGTAGTCGTGGGCGGCCTCGTCGAACGTGTTCGAGAAGGTGAGGTCGCGGGCGGTGAAGTCGTTGCCCTCCAGCAGCACCGAGGTGCTGCCCGTGGTGCCGTATGTGCCGCTGCCGTCGGGTTTGGGGGTGCCGCTGGCGTTGTCGTACGTGATGACGACGTCGGCGGCGTTGCCGGTGGTGCCGACGAACGAGACGAACGGCTTGTTCGCGGGCACGGTCACCAGCTCCCGGTAGGTGCCGGGCTTGATGCTGATGGTGACGCGGCTGGTGTTGTTCGCGGGCACGGCGTCGACGGCGGCCTGCACCGTGGTGTGGTGGCCGCTGCCGTCCTTGGCCACCACGATCGCGCCGACCGGCGGCGGGCTGGCCGACGGCGGGGCCGATGGGCTGTTCGACGGCACGGGGGAGGACGTGGGGGAGGCGCTGGGCGACGGCGCGGCACTGTCGGACACGGTCACGTCGTCGAACGACGCGGCGGCGTAGAAGGTCGCGACGCCGATGCCGCCCGTGGCGAATTGGGCGTCGGTGGCGGTCAGCGCGGTCGCGCCGTTGACCGTGCCGCGCAGGGCGGTCCCCGACACCGACAGCGACAGCGTGTACCAGGCGCCGGCGGTGACGGTGACCGAACCGGTGGCCAGGGTGGTGGACGAGCCGCCGACCAGCTTCTTCAGCTCCACGGTGTGATTGGACCGCAGGGCCAGGTAGTAGTAGCTGGTGTTCGACTGGGCCCGGGCGATGACGGCGGTGAACCGGTTGGACCCGTTGAAGGCGGTGGGCTTGACCCGGGCGGTGACCGTGTAGTCCCGCCAGGACGACGACCCGGCTCGCGCGCGGGCGTCCGCGCTGGTGCCGGACTGGCGCAGCACCCTGTTGCCGTCCGTGGCGACGGTCCAGCTCCCGCCGGAGGAGGTCCAGCCGGTCGAGTTGCCGTCCTCGAAGTCGTCGGCGTAGAGGTTGGCCGCCGCGGCAGTGGCGGTGAAGGTCAGCGTGGCCATCGCGGTGGCCAGGGCCAGGCCGGCGGCGGCGGTCGCCACCGGCCGCCAGCGGGCGCGGCGGAACAGGTCGGTGATGGGCATGTGTCGGCTCCACTCTGTGGGGCGTCGGCGTCCGGCAAGGACGTCGCACGAAATGGAAAGCGCTTTCCGAGGCAACCTACGCGGCCATCATCGTGATGTCAATCGATGTCCGGCGATCCTGCCGGGAACCCGTCCGCGCTGGGTTCTCGTACTCGGGCGGCGCGACCTTTCCGCGAGCGTTTCGACGACCCGCTCCGGCCTGCGCCGGCGCGATGGATGATCTCGTTCACCTAGGCGCGGCGCTGCTGTCGCGGCCCTGCGGGCAGGGCGTATCGTCCAGCACGGTGGTCGATCATCTTGCGGCGCACCGGTCGACATGGAGGTGTCGGTGACCGAGTCGGTGGCGCACAACGCGCCGGAGAGTGCCCTGCCGGCAGGGCTGGCGGTGAGCCACCAGACGGCCCTGGACATCATGGGTATCGCGATCGTGTGCTACTCCGTGCTCATCGAGCAGGAGGAGGGCAGACCCGCGCCCGACGCCGATCAGGTGTCGCGGTGGGAGCGCGAGCTCGATGCCGTCGCCGAGCTGCGCCGGACCCTGGATTCGCGGGACACCGAGCGCGTGCGGAGGCTCGCCGACGAGCACGCCGCGCTGGTCCGCCGACTCGACCGGATGATCGAAGACAGCTGACTCCTGGTGCGCCTGATCGCCCCTGTTGCTGGAGTGGTGTCGGGCCCGCATTCCCGACGGGCCGGCGATGTGGGGGAAATCTGAGTAAAGCGGGGATTGCTCAGATTTCCCGTTTTGGTCGGTTAGGCTGGCGGCTCGTGTGATCTCAGCCCGCGAGGTGCCTTGGGAGGGCGATGTGACGCCACTGGCTGTAAGTGGCCTGCCCCTGATTCGACGACCGGCGATGGTGCCGGCCGTGCTGACGTTGACCGGTGCCGTGCTGGCCGTCCTGACCCTGGCGCAGATTCCGCTCGCCATGGAGAAGGTCCCGTTCTGGGTGATGGCGACCCTGGCGCTGGCCGCCGCGACCGTCACCTACCTGCCGTCCGCCGGCAAGGCCACCGGCGCGGTGATCAGCCCGTCCCTGGTGTTCACCTTCGCGATCCTGCTGTGCTGGGAACTCGGTCCGGCGATCGCGATCCAGGCGCTGGCCGTGGCCGTGATAGCGGTCCGGGCCCGGCAACCCTGGCGTGACGCGGTGCTCAGCGCCGCCCGCTACGCCGTCGCCTTCGGCGCCGCATACCTGGTGCTGCTGGTCGGCGAGCCCGACCCGTTCCACTCGGTGGCGGCGGCCGACCTGGTCAACGACACCCTCGCCGTGGCCGGCGCGGCCCTCGTCTTCGTACTCGTCTACGGCTGGACGATCGTCGTCACCCAGCGGCGCGCCGCGCAGCCCGCCGGCCGCGCCCAGCCGCAGGAAGGCCTGCGCGAACGCCTGATGAACATGCGCGACCCGGTCGTGCACCTCGGCGCGCTGACCATGCTGAGCCCCGTGCTCGCGGTCGCCGGCCACGTCAGCCTCGGCTTCGTGCCCCTGGTGATCATGCCGCTGTACGCGGTCGAGCGCATGGCGCGCCTGTCGACCGAACGCCAGCGTGCCGCGCTCACCGACCCGCTCACCGGTCTGGGCAACCGGGCCAGCCTGCAGTCCGCGTACACCGAGGCGCTGGCCGAGCCGCTGCGTCGCGGACAGGGCCCGACCCTGCTCCTGCTCGACCTCGACGGCTTCAAGTACGTCAACGACTCGCTGGGCCACGAGACCGGTGACCAGCTGCTCACCGCCGTCGCGGAGCGGCTGCGCGGCGGCCTGCCGGCCGGCGCGCTGGTCGCCCGGCTCGGCGGGGACGAGTTCGGCGTGCTGCTCGACGAGGCCGACACCGACCGGGCGCTGCTCGCGGCACAGCGCATCAGCGCCGCCGTCAACGGCCCGGTCCGGCTCAGCGGCCTGGAGGTCGAGGTCACGGCCGCGGTCGGCGTCGCGGTCAGCCCGCAGCACGGCGAGGACTTCGCCACCCTGATGCGCCACGCCGACATCGCCATGTACGAGGCCAAGCGCGACAACGTGTGCGTGGCCGTCTACCGTCCCGGCACCGACCGGCACCCGCAGCGCCTGGCCCTGCTGGACCAGGTCCGCCATGCCGTCGTGACCGAGGACCGCGACCGCATCGCCGTGCACTACCAGCCGCAGGCGGACCTGGCCAGCGGCCGGATCGTCGGTGTGGAGGCGCTGCTGCGCTGGACCGACCCGACCGGCCGGCCCGTCTCGCCCGCCACGGTGATCTCGGTGGTCGAGCACACGCCGGTGATGCACCAGCTCACCGACCGCATCATCGACGATGCCGTCGCCCAGGCCGGACGCTGGCGGGCGGCCGGCCTCGACCTGCGTACGTCGATCAACGTCAGCATCCGGGACCTGTTCCGCGACGACCTCGTCGAGCGGCTGCGCAACCGGCTGGCCGAGCACCGGGTGCCGGCTCGCATGGTGCAGCTCGAGATCACCGAGAGCGCCCTGATGGCCGACCCGGCCCGGGCCATGCGAACCATCGCGCACCTGCGCGACCTCGGCGTCGGCCTGGCGCTGGACGACTTCGGCACCGGCTTCTCCTCCCTGCAGCACCTGCGCATGATCCCGCTCGACGAGATCAAGATCGACCGGTCGTTCGTCTCGGGCATGACCTCCGACCAGCACGACAGCGCGATCGTGTCGTCGGTCATCGCGCTGGCCGGCACGCTGGGTCTGCGTACCGTCGCCGAGGGCATCGAGGACGCGCAGACCCGGCGGCAGCTGCGGTCGGCGGGCTGCTCGCTGATGCAGGGCTACCTGCTCTCGCCGGCGGTGCCGGCCGAGCGCATCCCGGACCTGGTCGCCGAGGCCGCAGCCGAGTCGTCTGCCGTCATGGCCGACCTCGCCGAGCAGCACGAGCTGCCGGTGACGGCTGCGCCGGCGCACTACCCGGAACAGGCCGGCGCCCGCTGGTGACGCTCACCTGACGGCGAGCGCACGGACTCCGGTCGACAGGCAAAGGGGCTGGACCACGGTGTTGCCGTGGTCCAGCCCCTTTCGCGCACGAAGTGAACCGAGTGTCCGGGCCCGCGGCGCGATCAGAAGCTGCTGAGCAGCTTCACGAAAGCTTCGTCGATCTTCGCCGGGTCCTGGGCGTCGAATGCCTTGCCCGCGGCGGCGGCCGCGATCTTCTCCAGAGTCGGCAGGTCGGAGCCCTTGTCGAAGGCGATGCAGAACACCTTCACCGGCCGGTCCGGGTCGAGCGCGATGTCGCGCAGCAGCTTGGCCAGATCGTTGTCCTCCGGGTACTCGTTCTCCCCGTCGGTCAGCACCACCACCGCGTTGATCCGGGTGCGGTCGTAGTTCTCCAGCATGTGCCGGTGCGCCGCCCGGATGGTCGTGTACAGGGCGGTGCCGCCGCCGGAGCGCATCGCGTCCAGCTTCGCGCCGAACTGCCGGTCGTCCAGCCGCGCGAGCGGCAGCTGCGCGCGGTACGGCAGGGACGAGCCAGCCTGCTTGGCGGAGAACGCCCACAGCCCGACCCGGTCCTCGCTGTTGAGCAGCTTGATGCCGTTCTTCGCGGCGTCCATCGCGTACTCGAGCCGGGTGTGCGTGCCGACCTTGTTCGCCGTCATCGACCCCGACACGTCCACCGCCATCAGGATGTTGGCCTTCTTGCGCAGCGTCTCCCAGCCGGCCTTGATGCCCTGCACGACCTCCGGCGAAGGCGGCTCGAAATAGGTGCCCGGGGCCTTGGCGCCGCCGACCACCTGGACCAGCTGATCGGACGCGGTCTGCTCGTGGTCGCGGAACCCGATGGCGGCGAACTCCCGCTGCTGCGGGGCCTCCTGCAGGAACGCCAGGAAGTCCGCGGCCCCGGCCCGCTGCGCGTCGCTCGCCTGCGGCAGCACCACGTACGGGTGGTCGAGGTTGAAGGTGCCCTCTTTGGGATACAGCGCGACCAGCTGCTCGCGGGGCTTGCGGCCGTTGCTCAGCGCGCCCGTGTTGTAGAGGTAGACCAGCTCCTCCTGGGTGACGACGGCGCTGAGATCGGAACCGGCGGCCTCCCCGTCCACCTTGGCGAGGTCGGCGGCGGCCAGCGCGCGCAGCAGATCGACGACGTCGTCGCTGTAGTGCGAGACGTTCGCCTCGATCTGGCGGACGAACCTGGTCACCTTCGGATCGCGCACGTCGGCGGCCGTGAGGTCGCTGGAGGTGTTCGTCGCGGCATAGTAGGTCGCGATGGTGGCCGCCAGGCCGGAGGTGGACAGGTTCGGGTTGTCCTTGCCGAAGGTGAACCGCTTCCATTCGGGCTTGCCGAACTCGGCCCAGCCCTTCTCGCCGGACATGCCGAGGATGTCGCCCCAGCCGAGCGCGCCCTGTTGCTGCAGGAACCGGGCCTTGGTGGCGGGCATGGCGATGACCAGCGGGCTGTTGGCGATCGACGCGTACTCGCCCGGGGTCTGCACCTGGTGTCCGGCGGCCTTGTCGAGCAGCTGGAGCTGCCCGGTCCACAGCGTCGAGGTCGGCAGCCACACCTGCGGCCGGGGGCTGGTGGTGCCGGACAGCGCGGCCCAGTCACCGGCCAGCGCCTCCATCGCCTGCCCGGAGGTGAGGCCGGTGACGGTGACGTCGGCGCACCGGCCGTCGAAGCGCCGCCTGCTGCCGTTGTACCGCTCGGCCAGGTCCTCGACGAGGTCGCTCTTCTCGGTGGAGGAGACGACGTCGAGCGCCACGCAGTCGCTGCGGTCGCCGGCGACGGCCGACACGTACACGTAGGAGCCCGCGATCAGGGCGAAGCCGACGGTCGCGGCGAAGGCGACCGGCAGCCACCTCTGGGTCCGGCGCGAAGCCATGGCGTTCCTCCTGTGTCGCGGTCGGTTCAGCGCTCGGACGAGCCGGTGGTGCCGTCGTCGAGCGCGACGGCGGTGAACAGGCGCACCAGGTAGACGACGACGAACACGCCGCCGCCGACGACCGCGCCGGTGCCGGTCTGCGCGGAGGGCACGTAACCGGCCGCGAAGCCGCCCGCGCCCAGGACGAGCGCGGTGGCGATGCCGAGCGGGTCGCCGACCTGCCGCAGCAGCCGCCGCGACCGGGACGTCCGGCCGGGTGCTCCCGTGGGCCGTACGAGCGGCTGGCCGTGCCCGCCAGCCGGCCGTGTGATGGCCGGGGGATGCGGCGTGGTCCTGGTGGCCGGGGGTTGCGGCACCGTCGGCGGCTGCGGTGGCGTCGCGCTCGGATCTGTTGGCAGCCGCGGCGCGGTGACGCTCGGCGGGGACGGCTGTGCCGCGATGACGGTGGGCGGAGTCGACGTCGTGGTCGGCTGCGGCGCGGCGACCGTCGGCGTCGGCGCTGCGGCGGTGGGGGAGTCGTGACCCGGCTGGAGCAAGGCCGTTGCCGCGTCGCTGCCCTCCTGGAGCGCCTCGACCAGCGGCACCGGCGCGGCTGGGGCGGCCTCGTGGCCGAGCAGGCGCATGAGGAGCTGCTGCGCGGTCGGCCGGGCGTGCTGGTCCTTGGCCAGGCACGCGACGACCAGCTCGCGCAGCGTCCCGGACAGGTTGTCCAGGTCGGGCGGCTCCGACAGCACGCGGGCCATCACGGTGGCCATCGAGTCGTGCCCGAACGGGCCGCGCCCGGACGAGGCGAACCCGATGGTCGCGGCCCACCCGAAGATGTCGCAGGCCGGGCCGACGTCGATGTTGTGGAAGCGCTCCGGGGCCATGTACGGCACGGTGCCCATGACGTGCCCGGACATGGTCTCCGCGCCGAGCGCGCGGGCGATGCCGAAGTCGATGACGCGCGGGCCGTCGCCGCCGAGGATGACGTTGTCGGGTTTGAAGTCGCAGTGCACGATCCCGGCCTGGTGGATCGCGGCGAGTGCGGTGGCGGTGCCGACGGCGAGTCGGTAGAGCGCGTTGTCGGCGAGCGGCCCGAGGTCGCGGACCTGCTTGTGCAGCGTCGGTCCGGCGATGTACTCGCTGACGACGTACGGCAGCTCGGTGTCGATCTCGGCGAAGAGGATCTGCGCGGTGCAGAACGGGGTGACCCGCCGGGCGGCGGCGATCTCCTTGGCGAACTGCGCCTTGGCCTTCGGGTTGTGCTGCAGGTCGACGTTGATCGTCTTGACCGCGACGCGGCGGTCGCTGCCGTCGACGCCGAGGTAGACGACGCCCTGGCCGCCCTTGCCGAGCCGTCCGAGCAGCCGGTACGGGCCCAGCGAGCGCGGATCGTGGCTGGTCAGCGGGGCGGCGTCGGGAACGGGGTCGTGCGCCATGTCGGCCATCTGCCCTCCTGAATCCCGATGATCCATCAACGAGCCGCAAGGATAGCGCCGCCGGTCCACCGGGGTGAGCCGGAGGTGACGTCTCCTCACGGGATGGACCGGCGATCCGAATAGGAAACCAATCTTGCCTATCGACGGATTCTCAGTTAAGAATGTTTACGAACGGTTTCACCAGGTGGTCCTGGAGGGGCAGAACCCGTTCCTCGCCCCGCTATGCACGAAACCGGAGGACCCGTCGTGTCCAGAACACTGCGCACCACCGCCAGGTGGTGGCTCGCCGCACTCGCCGCCCTGCTCACCGCGATCACCGCGACAGTGGTCACGGGCGCGGGCACCGCACAGGCCGCGCCCGCGTTCAAGGTGCTCGCCTTCTACAACGGCACCTGGGACGCCGCGCACATCGACTTCGACAAGGAGGCGCTGGTCTGGTTCCCGCAGGCCGCCGCGCAGAACAACTTCACCTGGGAGGCGACCACCGACTGGAGCCGGCTCAACACCGGCAACCTCGCCCAGTACAAGGTGATCATGTTCCTGGACGACGCGCCGCCGTCCGGGCAGCGGGCCGCGTTCCAGCAGTACATGCAGAACGGGGGTGCGTGGATGGGCTTCCACGTCACCGCGTTCAACACCGACCCGAACACCTGGAGCTGGTACTACAACACCTTCCTGGGCACCGGGGCGTTCGTCTCCAACACCTGGGGGCCGACCAGCGTCACCATGCGCACCGAACGCGCCCACCCGTCCACCACGCGGCTGCCCGCGACCTGGACCTCGGCGGTCAGCGAGTGGTATTCGTGGCGCAACGACCTGCGCACCAACCCGAACATCGACATCCTGGCCTCGATCGACCCCGGTAGCTACCCGGTCGGCACCGACCCGAACCAGACCTGGTACAGCGGCTACCACCCGCTCATCTGGACCAACCGCACCTACAAGATGCTGTACGCGAACTTCGGGCACAACGCGATGAACTACAGCACCAACACCCGGCTGTCCTCGACGTTCGCCAGCGAGGTGCAGAACCGCTGGCTGATCGACGGCCTGCTGTGGCTGGGCGGGGCGACCACCGGCCCCAGCCCGTCGGCCTCCCCGGCGCCGTCGGCGTCGTCCGGGCCGATCTCGCCGACCGCCTGGTACAGCGCGGTCAACCGCAACAGCGGCAAGTGCCTCGACGCTCGCGCCGCGGCGTCGGCCAACGGCACCGCGATCCAGCAGTACACCTGCAACAACACCACCGCGCAGCAGTTCCGCTTCACGCCCACCACCGGCGGCTACACCCACGTCGACATCAGGCTCAACAGCGCCCGCTCGCTGGATGTGACCAACGTGTCCACGGCCGACAACGCGCCGATCCAGCTGTGGACCTACAGCGGCGGCAACAACCAGCAGTGGCTGCCCGTCGCGGAGGGCGGCGGCTACTACCACCTCGTCAACCGCAACAGCGGCAAGTGCCTGGACGTGCCGGCCGCGTCCATGGCCGACAGCGTCCAGCTGGTGCAATACGCCTGCAACGGCACCGGCGCGCAGTCGTTCCGGCTGGTACAGCAGCCGTAACCGGCGGGGAGGGCGAGCGGGCCGGTGCCAAGCGCACCGGCCCGCTCCGTCGTTACCGGCCGGTCCGGCACCCCGCCGCGTCTCGGGTACGGCCGCCATTAGAGTGAGCCCGCACCTGGATCGACCGCAGCGCATGCCCCCTTCCTGCGTTCAAAGGACTTCCAGCTCATGGCCCGTAAGGTGAGCCTCCGCGCCCGGCTGCGCTACTGGTTCGACAACACCATGTCGCGCGGCACCACCGGGCTCATCGGCTGGCTCGCCGTAGCCTCCTTCGCCCTGGTGCTCGTGGTCACCGTGGCCATCGAGATCGCCGACCCGACCGGCGAGGGCGAAGACCCGCTGCGCCTGCTGTGGAAGACCTTCGTCACCGCGTTCAGCCTGTCCGCGCCGGCCGAGGCCGGCTGGGTCGTGCTGCCGATGTGGTTCGTGCTCGCCCTCGGCGGCATCTTCGTCGCCAGCGCCCTGATCGGTCTGCTCACCAGCGGCATCAACCGCCGCCTGGAGCAGCTGCGCAAGGGCCGCTCGGCGGTGCTCGAACGCGACCACACCGTGGTGCTCGGCTGGTCCGACCAGATCTACACGGTGATCACCGAGATGGTGGAGGCGAACGCGAGCCGCCGCCGCGCCGCCGTGGTCGTGCTCGCCGAGCAGGACAAGGTCACCATGGAGGACCGGGTCGAGCACCGGATCGGCGACACCGGCCGGACCCGGCTGATCTTCCGCACGGGCAGCCCGCTCGACCTCAAGGACCTCGAGATGGTCAACCTCAACGAGGCCAGGTCGATCATCGTGCTGGCCCCGGACGGCGCGTCCGCCGAGGACGCCGACGCATACGTGCTGAAGACCCTGCTCGCGATCAACAAGGGCCCGGCGTTCCGGGGCCGCCCGCACCACGTCGTGGCGGCGGTGCGCGACAGCCGCAACCGGGCCGTGGCCAAGCTCGCCGGCGGCGACGCGGTCGTGCTCGACGGCGACGACATCGGCGCGCGGCTCATCGTGCAGACCGCGCGGCAGTCCAAGCTGTCGGTGGTCTACCACGACCTGTTCGACTTCGGCGGCGACGAGATCTACATGGCCGTCGAGCCGACCCTGGTCGGGCGGCCGTTCGCGCAGGCGCTGCTGGCGTACAAGCAGTGCTGCCCGCTGGGTCTGCTGCTGGCCGACGGCAAGACCGTGCTCAACCCGCCGCCCGGCACGGTGATCAGCCCCGGCGACCGGATCGTGCTGCTGGCTCGCGACGATTCGATGATCACTCTCGCGACCGCGCCGTTCGCCGTCGACGACACCGCGATCGTGCACGGGGTGCGCGGCCCCGCGGCTCCGGAGAGCACGCTGATCCTGGGCTGGAACCGGCGGGCCGCCCGGATCGTCGAGCAGCTCGACGTGTATGTGGCGGCCGGGTCCACGGTGGACGTGGTCACCGACCGGCCCGACGCGACCCCGGCCGTGGGGCGGCTCGCGCCGCGGCTGAGCCGCCTGCTGATCCGCTCCAAGGCGGGTGACACCCGCGACCGCGGGGTGCTGGAGACGCTGGACGTGGCGTCGTACCACAACGTGATCGTGCTGTCCGACGACGACCTGGACGCGCTGACCGCCGACTCGCGGGTGCTGGTCACCCTGCTGCACCTGCGCGACATCCTGGCCGGGCGCGGGCCGGGCTCGATCGTCAGCGAGATGCGCGACGACCGCGACCGGGCGCTGGCCCAGCTGACCAAGGCCGACGACTTCGTGGTCAGCGAGCAGCTGGTGAGCCTGCTGATGACGCAGATCTCGGAGAACCGCCACCTGGAGTCGGTCTTCGCGGACCTGTTCGACGCCGACGGCGCGGAGATCTACATCCGTCCGGCGAGCTACTACCTGCGGGCCGGTGCGACGATCACCTTCGCGACGGTGGTCGCGGCGGCGGCCCGGCGCGGCGAGGTCGCCATCGGCTACCGGGTGACCGACAGCGGCGACGAGCACGGGGTGGTCCTGAACCCCGACAAGGAGCAGGTCATGCCGCCCATCGACCGGGTGATCGTACTGTCGAGCAGCTGACCGGTGGTGGACGTGTCCGTCGCCGAGCCGGACGTGATCTGCTCGGACGGCGGTAACGCCTTTGCGCGAACATGATCACGGGTTCTAGGGTGCGTTCGTGCGTGACATCCCCCGGGTCGTGTGGATCCTTGCCGTCGGCCGGTTCGTCAACGCCGCCGGGTCCTTCGTCTTCACCTTCCTGTTCCTCTACCTCACCGGACCGCGGCAGCTGCCGCTGGAACAGGCCGGTCTGATCAGCGGAGCGCTCGGCGTCGGCCTGCTCGCGGGCAACTTCACCGGCGGCTGGTTCGGCGACCGGTACGGCCACCGCCGGGTCATGCTGCTCGCCTCCACCGTCGCCGGTCTGGTCACCCTGCTCATCCCGTGGACGCCGGTGGCGCTGCTCGCGGTGTCCACGGCACTGCTCGGCTACAGCGGCGCGACCGCGGGCACCTCGCAGGGCGCGCTGACCGCGCTGGCCGTGCCCGCCGGCGACCGGCGACGGGCCGTCGCGATCAGCCGGGCCGCGTTCAACGCGGGCTGCGTCATCGGACCGCCGGTCGGCGCGCTGCTCGCCGTGGAACACTTCACTGCCCTGTTCGTCATCGACGGCCTGGTCATTCTGGCCGTTCGGGCGGTCACCGCGGCGCTGCTGCGGGCCGAACCCGAGCGGCAGACCACGCCCACCGCAGACCGTCCCGCCGGGCTGTGGCGCAGCGTGCTCGCCGACCGCGGCCTGCTGATGCTGCTGCCCGCGATCGTCATGGTCGACGTCGTCTACCGCCAGCTGTACTCGACGCTGCCGGTCTACCTGCGCGACAACGGTCAGCAGCTGACCGTGTACGCCACCGTGCTCGCCGTCGGCTCCGGGCTCATCCTGCTGCTGGAGATCCCGGTGACCATGCTGCTGCGGCGGCTGCCCGCGGCAGGCATCGTCGCCGTGGGATACGCCCTGGTCGGCGTCGGCATGGCGCTGTTCGGCCTCGGCTCCACCGCGGCCGTGGTGATCGCCGCGATGGTGGTGCTGACCGCCGGCGAGATCCTCTACAAGACCACCGCCACCGCGCACGTGCTCGACCGCGCCCCGATCGCGCTGACCGGCCGGTACCAGGGCCTCTACAGCGGTGCGGCGACCAGCGGAACCATGCTGGCCGCCCCGCTCGGCGCGCTGCTGTACGGCGTCGCCCCGGGCGCGCTGTGGCCGGTGTGCGCGGTGCTCGCCGTCGGCGCAGGCGTGCTCGCCTGGCGCTCGGGCCGGATCACGGTGCAGGCCGACGCCGCTGCCCCCCAACCGGCTCCAGCGACAGCGTCTTGATCAGGGGCGGCACCCGGTTGAGCGAGCACCAGCCGTAGGGCGGACACGACCGTGGGTCCGGTGGCCGGGGCCTCGGACTAGTTCTGCAGGCCCGCAAGGGCCGGGCGGACCGCCATCGCTGCCGCGGCGAGGTCGGCCACCTGCGCCAGTAGGTCGTGGGGCGAAGCGGAGAGGTCCAGCGGGTAGTGGACGATGCTGAAGGTGCTGTTGCGCACCCGGTGCTCCCGCTGCGTAGTGCCTTCCGCGTACACCAGCCAGGCGGTGCTCACCTGCAGCGCCGTGCAGTAGGCGAGCATCTGGTAGCTGTCCGCCTCGGGATAACGGGATGAGCTGCTCTCCAGCTTGTACTTGGCGTCGAACACCACGATCGGCTTCCCGTCGACGAGGTGCACCACATCGGGTCTGAGCCGAAGGCGCTTCTCCTCGTCCAGGTGCGATTCATACTGATGTTCGGTATGCCCTCCATATCCGGCAAGGGCCTCGCGCAGCGCCACGCTGACGAAATCCTCGAACACCTTCCACATGTCGACCACGAACGCGGCCATGTCGACACCGCCCGGCCCGAACTCTGCCGATTGTTGTTGCACGATGAGGTCGGCCAGCCGCAGCGCGGGCACGTATCGCGCGTTGCGCCTGTTCGGGTACCACGGAGGCGGTGCCGCCCCGATCGGCAGCGTCCGCGCGCCCCGCAGCCGCCCGTGGAGGCGACCGAGCCTGGCACGTACGTCGTCGGTCAGCCGGGGGACGGCCATCATGCGCCCGAGCGCGGTTCGGATGATCTGGTTCTCCGGGATGTCGACGGCATGGTCGTCGAAGCTGACCTCCAGCGGCAGCAGCGCGCCCGGGCGCCGGGCAAACTGGTCACCGAGCCGGATGCGCCCGCGTACCACGGGCAGGGCGTCCTGCGTCAGGACGTAGCCCTCCAGCACGCCCGGTGCCAGGGCGCGTTCGACGTGACGGATCAGCGACTCCGCCAGGGCGGGCCACAGGTCGGCGTCAGGTCCGGCGCTGACGTCCTCCGGACGGAACCCGGGGTTCCTGGCGTAACCGAGCATGAACAGCATCCGGTCGACGGTCACCTTCGGTCTGACCTGAACGTCCAGTCCGCCGACGCGCACCGCGCCGACCTTGTTGCGGCGGGGAGTGAGATGCCACTGCCCATCCTCTCGACGCGCGGCGCCGACGAGGCCGGTCGCGTTCAGCGCGTCCGCCAGCGCGTCGTCGAGGACCAGGGTCTTTCCGCTGCCGTCCAGCTCCGTGAGGTCGACGCGCTCCGTGACGGTCACCGAGGCTCGGTCCCGGTGCTCGGGGTCGCGGCTCGGGAGCGGGTCTGGATCGCCGCGAAGCCGAACCGCCGGGCCACCTCAGCACGGGACAGTTGGCCGAAGAAGTGTTCTTCGAGCAGCGGCATCAGGTCGTACCGCCACACCCGCTCCAGCGCCGGGTCGCCGTCGAGGCCGTCGCGCATCAGATACGACGGACCGATCTTGATGTCGTGGTACGCCTCGCCGATGGCCTCGTTCAGCGCAGCCAGCAGCGCAGCACGTTGGTCTCCCGCCTCGGCATTGGCCGACAGCCACCGGCCGAGCACGTCACGGACCGGCTCCTGCTCGGGGTGCAGCTCGACGAAGGCGAACCGGCGTCGGATCGCGGCGTCGACCAGCGCGATCGAACGGTCGGCGGTGTTCATGGTGGCGATGATGAAGATGTTGGGCGGCAGGCTGAACGCCTCGGCGGGGGAGTACTGCAGCCGTACCGTGCTGTCGCGGTACTCCAGCAGGAAGTACAGCTCGCCGAACACCTTCGCCAGGTTGGCCCGGTTCATCTCGTCGATGATCATAATGAAGGGCTTGTCGGGGGCCAGCCGGGCCGCCTCGGCGATCTCCCGCAGGGGCCCGGGCACCTTCGCGAAGCCCACCGGCGCCCCGTCAGCCCCCTCGACCGGGCGGAATCCCTCGAAGAAGTCCTCGTAGGCGTATGACGGGTGGAACTGCACCAACCGGACCGCGTCACGCTCGGCCAGGTGTGCCGCGAGCGCCCGGGCGAGGTAGGTCTTGCCCGTGCCCGGCGGCCCGAACAGCACGATCTGCGATCGTGCCTGGAGGAGATCCACGAGGTCCTGCAGCCACGGCTCGGTCATGTGGAGCTTGCCTGCCAGCTCACTTGTCACGGCGGTGAGCCTGGGTACCGGCCGGACCTGCGGCGCGACGGCGGCGGCCGTCACCGGCGTGGTGTCCTGGTCGGTCACCTGGAGGAATCCGGCGAGACCGTCCAGCGCCCGGGTGAGATCGACGACCGTGCCCTGCTGATCGAGTTCCGTCTGCATGGCGGGCGGCAGGTCGGTGACCTTGAGCGACGACCGCAGCCACCCCGCGGACCTGGACAGCCGCAACCGGCCATCCGGGCCCTCGGGTGGCGAGCCGTCATTCAACGTGGGCTCGCCCTCCAGGACGCCGAGCAGGAGCGTGTCGTCGACGACCGTGACGACGACGTCGTCACTGTCCATGCGTGACATGAACATGTGGAACTCGTCGGCCAGCGTGACGCGCTGGGTGTAGCTCAGGTGGCGGTAGCCGGCATCCACCGCGGCGCGCACCTCGGCCGGCGACGCACCCGCGGTGACGTCGCCCAGGTGGGTCGCGTCGAGCGATACGACGGATTCGGCCACCCAGGTGCGCGCCAGCTGCGCTCCACCCGGGCGGGGCCGCACCAGCCAGGCACGCCGCTCGCCGGGCGGGCGACTCGACTGCTTGCGCCACTGCCCGACGAACGGCCGGCGGTAGAAGTCGACCGACCCCTGCTCCTCGCCCTGGGCCCGCACGGTGATGGAGAACAGCGCCCGGTCCAGGTCGCCAGAGCGCTCGTCTGCGGTCTCGGCGAACGCTTCGCGGATCGCCTTCTTGTGGCCGATGTTGACGATGGGCAGGAAGTGGGTCGGAAATCCCAGGTAAAGCAGTTCTTCTCGGAGCGAGGGGATTCCGGGGAAGCGGTGGATCGTGTTCTGCCACACCCACGGGTCGGTCAGCGCTCGGTTCTGGTCCTCCGCGCTCAGCGACCACCAGTTGCCGAGGAGTTCCACCGCGTCGGCCAGCCACTTCCAGCGCATGGTGTGCGCACCGGTGCCGCCGTTCCAGGTGCCCTGATGGAAGGCTGCCGCGACGTGCTCCGGGATGGCCACGGGCCGACGCATCCAGCTCAGCACCGTGGTGACGTTGGCGTGCAGTGTCGCGCCGGTCAGGTTGCCCAGAGGCAAGCCCTGCAACGTCAGCAGCTCGGCCATGAGCTGCACAGCCTCGTCCGACGCGCCGTCGAGCTGGCGGCTCAGCTTGACGAGGAAGGCGTCGCTGCTGAGGTCGGGCCGCTCGTTGTACCGGGCGTGCAGCTCCGCTGTCGTCTCGGGGGTCCATACAAACTTTTCGGGGCTGAAGAGAGAGCGCCGCTTTCCCATACCCCGGTCGATGAGTTCTCGTCCGACCTGGCGGACCAGTTCGTCCGACCGTGATGGAACGATCACCCGGCTGTCGCTCATGGACACATCCCCCAACTGCATTGGAGCGGTGGTGGTAACCGGACGGCGGGTGGGGCTACCGGTCGGCGTGGCCGCCGGTACAGCCCGTCACGCAGCCGTCACACGCTAGCGCGGGAGCTTGCGCCGTGGTCCTGTGGCGCGCTGAGCCCGGCGGCCGAATGTGCCCGGCTGATCCGCTGCCGAACCCAGCCGATCGGTCATCGCTCGGCGGTGCCACGCGCGCGGTGCCGATGCGAGATGATCGACGGTATGCCGTCCGCCTCCCTCGCCCGAACGTTCGCCGCCGCCGGGTTCGCCGCCGTCGTGACCGGGGTGCTGGCCGTGTCCGCGCTGCACGTGCTGCCGCCGACGGCGTCGATCAGCCCGGTCCGCCGGACGATCAGCGAGTACGCGTACTACGAGACCGGCTGGGTGTTCAACCTCGGGGTGCTGATCCTCGCGGCGGGTTCACTGGCCGTGTTCGTGGCGCTGGCGTACGCCAAGCTGATCCGGCCCACCTCGCTCGCCTCGCTGGGGCTGCTGCTGTGGTCGGCGGGTCTGGCCGCCGTGGTGTACTTCCCGAAGCACGACTGGTCGGTCGGCCCGTCGACGCACGGGACCATCCACCGGATGGCGAGCCTGGTCGCGTTCCTCAGCCTGCCCCTGGGCGCGCTGCTGGTCACCGTGATGTGGCGGCGGGAGCGGCGTTGGCGGGGCAGCGTCTGGCTGACCGCGATTCCCGCCCTGGCCGCCCTCGCCTTCTTCAGTGTCATCATCGGCGCGTACCTGCTCACGCCGTATACCGGGCTGCCGTGGTGGGACGTGATCCCGCTCGGCTTCGTGGAGCGCGGCATGGCCACCTTTGAGGTGCTCACGGTGCTGGCGTTGGGCCGCTGGGCGTGGCGCGCGTCGTCCACGCCCGCCGACGGAGACCCCGACGCCACAGCACCAGGCCGGTGATCGCGAGAACCGCCAGCAGCGCCACCCCGAACAGCACCGGCGGACCCGAAGTGGCGCAGCCCGCGCCCCGCCGGTGACCGGCTGCGTCAGCCCGTTGTCGCGGTCGCCTTCGTCCCTGCTGCCGAGTTCGGCGGCGTCGCCGGGACCGCTGCCGTCGCCGGGACCGGTCCTGTCGCCGCTGACCCGGCAGCCGGTGCCGGGTCGGCGGTCGTGCGGCGGTCGGCCCGGCGCGAGAACGCCCAGGTGGTCAGGCCGGCGGGGATGACCAGCCAGCAGGACAGCAGCCGGTAGCCGAGCACGGTCGCCGCGGCGGCGGCCGGTTCCGCGCCCGCGGCGGTCAGTGCGGCGAGCAGGGTCGCCTCGATGACGCCGATGCCGCCGGGGGTGATCGGGATCTGCCGGACCAGCTGCGCGGCCACGTAGATCGTGCCGAGCTGGAGCAGGTCCAGCGGCAGGTGGAAGGCCTGCGCGACGGCGACGAGGCAGGCCAGGTCGGCGAGCCAGTTGAGCGCCGACAGGCCCAGCGCCGCGGTGCGGTGGCGTCGCGGCATGCTCTCGGCGACCGCGGCCACGTCGCGCAGCAGCTGCCCGAGCCGTCGCAGCTGCGCGTGGACGAGGCCGGCGCGGGTAAGCCGTCCGGAGTCGTCGGCGGCCGGGTTCGGGGCGGTGGCGAGGAAGTCGAGGTCCTCCTCGTCCACCGGCCCGTCGATGGTCAGCGAGGCGCGCGCCCGCAGCCGGTGGCGCACCAGCAGGGCGGCGGTCCCGGTGCTGACCGTGAGGACCGCGAGGGTCAGGACCGGCTGGTCCTGCCAGGTCGACACGGGTGAGGCGAGGAAGATGAGCAGGTAGCCCGCGACGTAGAGCAGTGCGAGCGCGATGAACGAGCTGACGCCAGACATGATCATCACGGCGGTCGCCGCCTCGCGGCTCGCGCCCCAGCGGCGGAAGCGCCGGAAGGCGTACGCGGCGGAGACCGCTGTGCCGGCGGGCATGCTGATCGAGAGCGCGGAGCGGGTGTACGCCAGCGCCAGCGCCCCGCCCAGGCTCGCCTGGACCCCGACGCCCTTGAGCAGGTTCGTCTGCTGGCGGGCGAACAGCGACATCGACAGGATCTCGGCCAGCAGCGCGACCCCGATCCAGGCCAGCTCGCCGTCTGCGACGACCGGTTTGATCTGGTCGACGCCGGGGATCTGGCCACTGACCGTCTGCAGGGCGAGCACGACCACGGCCACCGGCAGCAGTCTGCGCAGCCAGCGCCGCCAGCCGGGCGCGGACGGTCGGGATCCCTCCGGCGACGGTTCCTGCGGCACGGCGGGCGGGCGCGGCTTTCGACGCACCAGGGCCTGGTCCCGGGGTGCCGCGGCCTGCCGGCGCGGGGACCGGTAGGGCCGGGCCAGGCGTCGGCATACCTTCGGCGCGCTACGTCGGCGAAGTGCCTTCACGATCACGGACCATACCGCTCGCGAGTCGCTTGCCGAGCGACTCGTAACGCTGCACACAGCGCAAAGTTTGCTGAATGCCGATCACGGGCGGCCGTTGTCGGGGGACGCATGCGGCTACGCGAACGGTTCGGCGGCGCGGTCCAGCCCGGCCCGTACGGCGACGGGCAGGGCGGTTCCGCCTCCCTGCTCGACCCACAGGCCGAACACGGTCCGCAGCGCGGTCAGGAAGACGGCGGCGAGCACCCGGGAGCGCATCGGCTCGTCGGGATGGCCGGGGTCGCGCGCGGCGACCTCCACGGCGAGTTCCTGCTCCAGGGAGGTCTGGGCGGCGGCCTGTTGGGCGAGCAGGGACGGGTGGCGGCGCAGCAGCCGGGTCTGCGCGACCCAGTTCGGGTCGACCTCGCCGATCTGCTCGAAGTGGCTCACGGCCGTGTTGGTGAGCGCCTGCCAAGGAGGCTCCGCGGCGGGGCGGGCGCGCAGCAGTTCGAGCAGCGCGTTGACGCGCACCCGGTCGCCGTACAGGAGGGCGTCCTCCTTGTTGGCGAAGTAGTTGGAGAAGGTGCGCCGCGACACGTTGGCCTCGTCGGCGATGGCGTCGACGGTCACCGCGTCCAGGCCGCGCTCGACGGCCAGGCGCAGCACGGCTTCGTGCAGCGCCTGCCGGGTCGCTTCCTTCTTGCGTTCGCGCAGGGTCGTCGTCGGCTCCACGAGCAGGAGACGATACCGGCCGCCGTGGCGAAATGCACATCGGGAAACTTTGCACACTGCGCAAGTTGGATGCCATATTCGATGCCATGAGCAACCCCGGCCACACCCCCCGCCACCTGCGCATGGGCCATCGCGAGATCCTGGAGTCCCTGAGTGGGCTGCTGCTCGTGCTGTTCGTCGCCATGATCAGCTCGACCATCGTGTCGACCGCACTGCCCCGTATCGTCGGCGAGCTGAACGGCACTCAGACGCAGTACACCTGGATCGTCACCGCGACCCTGCTCGCCGCCACCGCGACGACCCCGGTCTGGGGGCGCCTGGCGGACATGTTCAGCAAGAAACTGCTGGTCCAGATCGCCATCGCGATCTTCGTCGTGGGCTCGCTGCTCAGCGGTTTCGCCCAGGACACCAGCCAGGTGATCGCAGCGCGCGCCGTGCAGGGCATCGGCGTCGGCGGCCTGCAGGCCCTGGTGCAGATCGTGATCGCGGCGATGATCCCGCCGCGCGAGCGCGGCCGCTACAACGGCTACCTCGGCGGTGTGATGGCCGTGGCGACGCTGGCCGGGCCGCTGCTCGGCGGCCTGATCGTGGACACCTCGTGGCTGGGCTGGCGCTGGTGCTTCTTCATCGGCGTGCCCATCGCGGCGATCGCCTTCGCGCTGCTGTGGCTGACCCTGGACCTGCCCCGAGGGCACCGGGTCAAGGCGAAGATCGACTATGTGGGCGCGGCCCTGATCGCCGTCGGCGTGAGCACGCTGCTGGTCTGGGTGTCCTTCGTCGGCAACTCGTTCGACTGGCTGTCCTGGCAGACCTTCGCCATGGTCGGCGCGGCGCTGCTCCTGCTGGCCGCGGCGGTGTGGGTGGAACTGCGGGCGGAGAGCCCGGTCGTTCCGATCACCGTGATCAGCAAGCGGGTTCCGGCCCTGTCCATCCTCGCCAGCCTGGCGGTCGGCATGGCCATGTTCGGCGGCTCGGTCTTCCTCGGCCAGTACTTCCAGATCGGCCGCGGCTACACCCCGACCGAGGCCGGCCTGCTCACCATGCCGCTGATGCTCGGCGTCCTGATCTCCTCGACAATCACCGGCCGTCTGGTCACCAAGTCCGGCAAGGTCAAGCCGTACATCGTCACCGGCGCGATCGTGCTGGTCGCCGGGTTCCTCGGGCTGTCCTTCATCGACCACGACACGCCGCTGACCATGATCAGCGTGGGCATGCTGCTGGTCGGTCTCGGCGTCGGCATGACCATGCAGAACCTGGTGCTCGCGGTGCAGAACACCGCCGCCATGAAGGACCTGGGCGCGGCCACCGGCTCGGTGACCTTCTTCCGCTCACTGGGCGGCACCATCGGCGTCTCGGTGCTGGGCGCCGTGCTGGCCAACCGGGTTCAGTCGATCATTGCCGAGCACCTGGCCGCGGCGGGCCTGCCCGCGGGCTCGGGCGGCGGCTCGCTGAACCTCAACGCCCTGCCGCCGGTGGCCCAGACCATCGTCCGGGAGGCGTACGGCGACGCGACCGGCCACATCTTCCTCATCTCGGCGGCCATCGGCGCGGTCGGCGTGATCGCCGCGCTGCTGCTGCCCGACATCGTGCTGCGCTCCGGCGCCGAGGCCCCGGCACCCGCGCCGACCGCCCCCGCGCCCGCCGCCCAGGTCCCGTCGCACGCCGACGCCCGCCAGCACGCTCCGGCCCCGGCGTACGGGCACGCTCCTGCCGCCCCGGTCCCGGCGGGCGCGCGCCCGCCCGCCCCGGCCCCGGCGTACTCCCACGTGCCAGACGCCCCGGCCGACATGCGCCCGCACGCCCCGGCGCCCGCTTTCGCCTACGCGCCGTCCACCCCTTGGCCGCCGCACGGCGACACCCGGATGCCTGTGCCGGCCCACGGCCACCCGTCGTACGTCCCGGCGCAGGCCGGCGAGCGGTCGCCGCAGGGCGCGCCGTCGTACGGCTACGCGCCGACCGCGGTCCGGGTGCCCAACGGTTTCGGGCCTCTCCCCGGCGACCTGCCCACCACGGCGGCGCACCCGCACGCGTCGACCGCCGCCGCGGGCGGATTCACCGAGTCCGCCCCGACGCTCCGTCGGGCCTGAGCGGGACCGGCCGTGGACCTTCCGCAGCAGCGCACCGAGCACTACGGCCCGGCCGCCGCCCCGTGCGCCTTCGAGCGCGGCACCGACGGACCGCGCGTGATCATGGTCGGCGTGGACGGCAGCCCGCCCTCGGCGCGGGCTGCCTCCTATGCCGCGGGGCTGGCCCGCCGCCAGCGCAGCCGCCTGGTGGTGGTGTTCGTGGGGGAGTCGGCCGGGCTGGTCGCCGCGGTTTACGGGCAGGCCGCCGTGGCGGCGCTGGAGACCGCCGAGGAGCTGGCCGCCGAGCTGCGCGAGCAGGTGCGCCTCGCGGCCGAGGAGATGGGGCTGCCGGTGACGTTCATGGTGCGCCGGGGCGACCCGTACACCGAGCTGCGCGCCGCGGCGGACGAGGTGAAGGCGGACATGGTGGTCGTCGGGGCGTCCGCGCAGGCGGGGCACCGGTTCGTCGGCTCGGTGGCGACCCGGCTGGTCAAGCAGGGCCGCTGGCCGGTGGTCGTGGTTCCCTGACCAGCCGGCCGGTCGGCCAGAACTCTGCCAAAAGGGTCAAACCCTAGTAACTTGGAGTGGTCCTGGGGGTTCGACGGGGGAGTCTCACATGTCCGACACGCTGGCCACGAACGTCCCGACCTACCCGTTCGGCAACGCGGGGCTCGACCCGCTGCTGCCCGACCTCGGCCCCGACGGGGTAGGGCGGGTGCAGTTGCCGACCGGCCAGCAGGCCTGGCTGTTCACCCGGCACGAGCACCTGCGCGAGCTGCTGCGCAGCGCGGACTTCTCCAGCGACTTCACCAGGCCGGGGTTCCCGCTGATCAGGCCGATCCCCGAGGACATGCCGCGCCGCCCGGACGGCTCGCTGATCCGGATGGATCCGCCCGAGCACACGAAGTTCCGCCGCATGCTCACCCCCGAGTTCATGATCAAGCACATCCGGATGCTGGAACCGCTGATCAGGCAGACCGTCGTCGACGCGTTGGAGGAGATGCGCGCCGCAGAGCAGCCCGCCGACCTCGTCGAGCACTTCGCGCTGCCGGTCCCGTCGATGGTGATCTGCCACCTGCTCGGGATCCCGTACACCGACCATGACTACTTCCAGGAGCGCAGCCGCATCCTGCTGGCCTGGTCGAGCCCGCCCGAGCAGGTCCGGGACGCGATCGAGGAGCTGCGCGACTACCTGACCCGGCTGATCGCCGCCCGCCGCGACTCACCCGGCGAGGACCTGATCAGCCGGCTCGCCGCCGAGCGGGTCGCCACCGGCGAGATGACCGAGGAGGAGCTGGTCGGGCTGTCCGTGCTGCTGCTCATCGCCGGGCACGAGACCACCTCGAACATGATCGGCCTGAGCACGCTCGTGCTGCTGGAGCACCCCGAGCAGCTGCGCCAGCTGCGGGAGCGGCCCGAACTGATCGACGACACCGTCGAGGAGCTGCTGCGCTACCTGACCATCGTGCGCACCGGGCTGACCCGGGTCGCGGTGGCCGACACCGACGTCGGCGGGCACCGCATCGCGGCCGGGGAGGGCGTCATCGCGCTGCTGTCGGCCGCCAACCGCGACGCCGACGTGTTCCCCGACGGCGCGGAGTTCGACCTGAATCGCGGCTCGCACCAGCACATGGCGTTCGGGTTCGGCATCCACCAGTGCATCGGCCAGCCGCTGGCCCGTGCCGAGCTGCGCATCGCCCTGTCCGAAATGATCACCCGGCTGCCCGGCCTGGCCCTGGCGGTGGACGCCGACGACGTGCGCTACCGCGACGCGGTCGTGTTCGGGGTGCAGCGGCTGCCGGTGACGTGGTGAGCGGACGGCTGCGGGTCGCCGTCGACCGGGACGCGTGCTGCGGCTCGGGCAACTGCGTACGCACCGCCCCCGAGGTCTTCGACCAGGACGAGGACCTCGGCCTGGTCGTCCTGCGCCAACCCGAACCGCCCGAGTCCGAGTACGCCGTGGTGCGCGAGGCCGCCTACAACTGCCCCGCCGCCGCCATCGACCTCACCGAACCCTGACCGCCGCGATGATCGTCCGACTTGCCCGGCAGGTGTGCGGAAGCGGACTCAAGATACGCACAGGTGCCAGGCAAATCGAGCGATCGAGAACCCGGGCGGTCAGGCCCAGGGCAGGCGGAGGGCTTCGAGTTCGGGGTCGGTGAGGATCGCCTCGATCAGGGCGGGCGGGCCGGCGACCTTGGTGCCCCACAGGTCCCAGTCCGACCAGGTCACCCAGGACCGGTCGGCGGGCCAGAGGTTGGCCGGCGAGCCGCTGCCGCGCTCGTCGTCGTAGAGCGCCGCCGCCTCGCCGAGCGGCCCGGCCAGCACGTGCGGCTCCTGGTCGGGAGCCGCGCCGCGGGCGATGTACGCGAAACAGGACGTGTCCGGCCCGGACCAGGCGATCAGCAGATCGAGCAGCCGCAGCCAGCCCTCCCGGTCCAGCGAGCCCTCACCGGGCGGTTCGATGCTGGCGGGCCAGCTCCCGTCCGGATGCGCGCCCGGCAGGCTGCGGAAGTCCGGGGGGCTGCCGGGCGGCACGACCGGCTCGTCGGTGCGCGCCGCGAGCTCGGCCCAGCGCAGCCGCCGCCACCCCGTCCCCGGATGCTGCGAGCGGCCCACGGCCCCGCCGGTGTCGACGACACCCCACTCGTCGAGGTTGATCCCGCCGACCAGCTCCGGCTCGACCAGGTTCGCGTCGAGCAGGCTGCGCCGCAGGTCGTGATGAGTGGTGAGGGTCGCGCCCGTCTCCCACTCGTACATCGCGTGCAGGATCCACACCGCGTCCGGCCTGCCACCGGGGTCGTATCCTGTCAGCGCGCCGTCCGGCCGCAGCTCGGCCAGCCAGTCCGCTTCGTCGAGAGCCACCTCGCGCCACCCGTCGCCCATGGCTCATCTGACCACAAGATCCACCCGTGCGCCGTGCGGCCCGCGGGGCGGATGTCGCGGCGACCGGCCATCGTGGACGCCACGTTCGGCCGGTGGACGCCCGCGCCGCGGTCGCGATACTGGACCGATGCCGAGAATTCTCGCCGACGCCGCCCCGCCGCCGGAGTACATGGGCCTCGGGCTGGCCGCGGTCTGCGTCTGCCTGCTCGCGGTCGTGGCCACGATCGTCCTAGTCGTCGTGCTGGTCAAACGCTCGCGAAAATGAAGCCGGCCAGCACCGAGGCGGCGTTCGCGGCGACCGCGAGCACGGCCAGCAGCAGGTCGCGCCGACGCAGCCACCAGGCCAGCAGCGCCGCCTCCGCGCCGCACACCACCAGCTCCGCGAAGACCAGGACCAGCGGGTACGCCTCCCGTCCGGTCCACGGTGCCAGCAGCCACCACAGCAGCGGATGCGTCGCCAGGTTCACGCCCAGCGCGCCCAGCACCGCCCGGCGCCACGACGCCGTCCAGCCCCAGCGCAGCGCGGCCGCGTACACGGGGATCTCGACGGCCAGCGTCAGCGCGAGCGCAGCCGGGTAACGGAGCATTCGGATGACGGTAGCGACCCTGCCCGCCCCGCGCACCCCCACTGCGCCGCGGGCGTCCGCCCTCGCGCTCGGGTTCGCCGCCTGCGCGGCCGTGGCGCTGGCCGCCGCGCTGCGCGCCCCGCTGGCGACCACGGTCCTCGGGCTGATCGCCTTCGGGGTGCTGCACAACGTGCTGGAGCTGCGCTACGTCGTCGGCCGCTTCGCGCACATCCTCACCGGACGGCTGCTGTGGACCGCGCTGGCGCTGGTCACCGCGATCGTGTTCTGCCGCCTGCTGGCGCTGCGCGGGCCGGAGATCGTGCTCTGCTACGGCGTGCTGGCCGCCGGGGTGTGGCACGCCGTGCCGCGCCGCTGGCTGCTGCCCGCGGGACTGGGTCTGGCCGGCGCGGCGGCGGTGTCGCTGAGCTGGCCCGCGTACCACTTCGTGGTGCTGGCCCACCTGCACAACGTGGTGCCGCTGTTCTTCCTCTGGGAGTGGTCGCGGCGGCTGGCCGGGCGTGACCGGACGATGTTTCGCGCCGCGCAGCTGGGCTGGGTGCTGGTGGTGCCCGTGCTGCTGCTGGCCGGGGTGTTCGACCCGCTGCTGGCCGACGGTTCGGCAGCGGTCGTGGAGTTCGCGGGCACGCCGCAGGCCATCGCCGCACCGGTCAGCCCGCCGGGCGTCACCGCCGGGCTGCGTTTCCTGGCCGTGTTCGCGTTCCTGCAGGCCATGCACTATGTGGTGTGGCTGGGCTTCCTGCCGCGCCACGCGCCCGAGGCGGCAGCCGCGTTCGAGCAGCGGGTGCCGTGGCTGGCCGGCTGGCGGCCGTGGGCGCTCGGCGTCGCCGCGGCGCTGGTGCTCGGCGTGCTGTTCTTGATCGACTACGGCCAGGGCCGCACCATGTACCAGGCGCTGGCCAGCTACCACGCGTACCTGGAGTTCCCGGTCCTGCTCGCGCTGCTGTTCGCCACCCCGCGGGCCGGCTGAGCCCGCGCCGTCACTGCTCGGCCTGGCCGGGCCTGCCCTCCAGCAGCGCCATGCCGAGCGGGGCGAGCCGGTGCTCGACGCTGTTGCGCCGCCGCTCGCTGTACACCAGCCCGGCCTGGCGCAGCACGGCCAGGTGCTCGCTGGCGGTGCTCGGCGACTGGTTCAGCCGCGCGGCGATGGAGCTGGTCGAGCCGCCTTCGGCGCACAGTTCGAGGATCGCCGCCCGGGTCCGGCCGACCAGCGCGGACAGCGCCTCCTGATGCCGGACGGCGAGCAGCCCGGCCCCGCGGTCGACCTGGTAGACCAGCACCGGCGGCAGCGCGTCGTCGATCATCGTGATCGGCCGGGTGTTGCGTTTGAAGAACGACGGCACCAGCACCAGGCCCCGGCCGCCCAGGTGCAGGTGCCGGTCGCGGGGATAGTCCGCGATGCGCAGCACGCCGTCCTCGAAGCTCAACGAGGGATGCAGCGAGTTGAGCAGCGCGGCGAGACCGCCGGCGGCGACCGCGCGGCACCGTGCGGCGTGGTCGGCGGCGAAGGAGGCGGTCACCCAGTGCCACTGCGGCCGGACCACGGTCTCGTAGTAGTGGCGGATGCCGGTGGTCAGCTCCTGCAGCGCCGCCGTGCGTCCCGCGCCGAGGTCCCGCGCCGAGGCGGGCAGTGCCGTCGCGCGACCGGCGGCGATGTGCGCCACGTCGCGGCGCAGCTGGCGCGGGCAGGTGTCGCCGATCGCCTCGAGCCCGTCGTCGATGCCGCCGCCGCGCGGACCCGGGGTGAGGAAGTCGGGAAAGTCGCCGTGGGACCAGTTGACGCCGAGGAACAGCTCGGCGCGCCCGCGCAGCGCCGTGCCGGCCCGCAGCGACTGCTGCGCTGCGCGGTGCCAGCCCAGCAGCAGCGGATCCTCGTTTCGCCGGGCGAGCAGGTGGGAGCTGAGAGTGATCTCCCACAGCGGATCCGGGGCGGTGACGATCCGCGTCTGCATGAGGTCGCGCGGTGTGAAATGGATGCAGAACACGACGATCCGCGACCCCTCAGCTCCGGTGCGATCCGCGCAGGGCCCGGTCCATGACTCCGCCCCTCTCCGACTACAGCTTTTACGCTCCGGGGCAGGGTAGTGGTTGTCGTGGATCGAACACCAGCCCCACGTCCGGGATCAGACGTGCAACTGCGGCGGGAAACCGGTCCAGCGCAGGCGTTCCGGCAGGTGCGCCAGGTCGTTGAACGACACCAGTGACGGCGGCCGCCCGGCCCGGTAGAGCAGCACGGTGATCCCGCAGTTCGCCTGGTTGATGCCGATCCACCGGGCGGGCGGGGCGTCCAGTGCGTGCCGCACCAGCCAGCCGATCAGGAAGTTGTGCGTCACCACCAGTTCGTGCGTGTCGTGCTCGGCGGGGGCCGTGTAGCGGGCCTGCGCGGCCTCGATCAGGGCCGCGCCCTCGGCGATCTCCGCGGGGGAGTAGCCGTCGAGGAAGCCCCTGGCGAAGGCGGGCAGCTCGTCCTCGGGCGGCACGTACGGCACGTAGTCGCCGGCCAGCGGCGTCTGCTCGACCGGCACCCCCGGCAGGTGCGCCGTGATCAGCGCGGCCGTCTGCGCCGCCCGGGCCACCGGGCTGTGCTGCACCGACGCGAACGGCACCGAGGCCAGTCGCGCGCCGGTCAGCCGGGCCTGCTCCCGCCCGGCGTCGGTCAGCTCGCCGTCCGCGGTCGCCTCGCCGTGGCGCACCAGGTACAGCAACCGGTTCGCGATCATCGCTGCGCCCGCAGCTCGGCGTACACGGGGGAGGCCAGGAAGTCGGTGATCGCCCGCGCCGTGCCCGGCGTGAACTCGCGCCCCTCGAACACCTGGTCGGCCGGCGTGAACACCATCGCCGCACCCTCGCCGAGCACCACGTCGTCCTGGACCGCCGAGGTCACCCCGTAGAAGTAGTGCTTCACCCGGTGGTGTTCGGGCACCGGCTGGACCAGGAACAGCCGCAGCGGCTGGTCCGGGCGCAGCGACGCCTCCTCCATCAGCTCACGCGGAGCGGCCTCCTCCGGCGTCTCGCCCGGCTCGATGTGCCCGCCGGGCAGGGCCCACATGTTCGGGAAGTTCGGCGCGTGCTCGTCGCGCAGCTGCAGCAGCAGCTCGCCCGCGCGGTTCACGAGCAGCACCACGGCCAGCTGTACCGGCATGTCGTCCATTCGGACCACCCTAGATCAACCTTGATCGGCTTGCGGCCCCCTGTCACAGTGATGGCCCACATCCGGCTACGGGGAGAGACACATGGCAGACGGCGTACGGCTCAGATCGCGCAACGTGATGCTGAGCGCGGCGTTCCTGGGACTGGCGGGCAGCTCGGCCGCCTGCGGGCTCGGGTCGGACGCCCCGGACGACCCGGTGTACCAGCCCAGCGCGGTCGACTACCAGCAGCCGTCGTACCAGCCGGAGCCGGTGGTCGTGCCGTCGCCCACCCCGGTGACGTCGCTGAGCCCGACGCCGGCGGCCAAGCCGTCGCCGATCCGCACGACCGCCGCCCCGCCGCCGGTCGTCGCGGAGCCCGTGTACGACGACGACACCTATGTCTTCTACTGCGTCGACGCCAGCGAGGTCATCGTCGACCCGATCGAGTGCGACGGCGACCGCGCCTACGGCGCCGACTGGCCCTATTACCTGGTCTACGGCGCCGCCACCGTGTTCCCGCGCACCCTGCGCGTCGGCCAGCGGGTGCCCACCGGCGGCACCCTGTTCAGCGCGGGCGACAGCACGGCCCGGTCCGACTGGGGCCTGCCGTCGAAGGTCACCAACGGCAGCACCGTGCGCTCCGGCATCGTCGGCGGCACCGGCTCCGGCACCACCGCGGGCAGCTGAGCGGTGCGCCGGATCCACCACGGCACACCGCGGCCCGGCTGGGCGGAGACCAACCGCTCGCTGGGCCTGGTTTTCAACGACACCGTGTCCGAGGACGGCTCCGTCGCTTCGTACTGGCGCGAGGGGCCGTTCTACGACTTCGACCTCGACGAGATCCTGACCCTGGAGCAGGCCGCCGCGACCCTGCACCGCATGTGCGTGGCGGCCGGCGACCGCATCGTCGAGGGCTGCCCGCGCACCGACCCCGCGGTGCGCCGCGAGGCCTACCTGACGTCGGTGTGCACCCCGCAGACATGCCTGCTCAGCCGAGCCGGCGTGCCGGAGTACGTGCACGAGCAGGTCATCCGCACCTGGTACGACAACAGCCCGCAGACCTGGACGCACGGCGACAAGGACCTGTTCGGCACGCACGCGCACACCCGGCAGAGCCCCGACTGCTCGCCGCACGTCTATGGGCGCTTCGACATCTGGTACGGCGGCCGCGGCACCACCCCGAAGCTGCTGGAGTACAACGCGCAGACGCCGACGTCGCTGCTGGAGGCGGCGGTCGTGCAGTGGCGCTGGCTGGAGGAGACCGGCCACACCCACCACTACGACCGCCAGTGGACCAGCGTGCACGAGCGCCTGATCGAGGCCTGGCGGCGCAACCTGGGCGAACTCGTCGCCGCCCGCCCCTGGCTCCCGCAGCGCCCCACCGTGTACTTCGCCTACGACGGCAGCGAGGCCTCCGGCGAGGACCTGATGAACGCGGGCTACCTCGCCGAGACGGCCCGGCAGGCCGGCTACCCGGTCGAGCTGATCGAGGTGGCGCAGATCGGCGTCGACATGGCCGACGGGCGCATCGTGTACGAGCCCAGCAAGGGCGCGCCCGCCACCCCGATCGACGTCATCTTCCTGCTGTACCCGTGGGAGTGGCTGTGGCACGAGGAGGGCGGCCGGCCCATCTTCGCCAACATGGCCGACCCGACCAAGCGCGGCACCGTCTGGATCGAGCCGCCGTGGACGGCCGCGCTGTGGTCCAACAAGGCGCTGCTGCCGGTGCTGTGGGAGCTGTACCGCGACGACCCGGTGCACCGCGAGCTGCTGCTGCCGGCGTACTTCGCCGACGAGCGGCCCGCCGACATGACCAGCTACGCCCGCAAGCCGATCTGGTCCCGCGAGGGCGCCAACGTGGAACTGGTCCGCGACGGGACCGTGCTGGCCAGCACGGGCGGCGAGTACGGGGACACCGGCATGATCGTCCAGGGCCTGGCCGAGCTGCCGACCTTCGACGGGCCGGGCGGGCCGTACCATCCGGTCCTGGGGGTTTGGATGATCGACGGCGAACCGGCCGGCATGGGCATCCGCGAGGGTGTCGGCACCGACGGCCTGATCACCCGCAACGGGGCCTGCTTCACCCCGCACACCATCGGCTCCCACCGGACCTGACGGCCGTCAGTCGTCGTCCAGGCTGCGGACGAACGCCACCGGATCCCTGCGGAAGAACTCCAACGCCGCCAGCGCCTCGCGCGACAGCTCGTCACCGGTCAGGCAGGCGCGGTGCGCGCAGGCGTCGTCGAACCGGAACAGCACCGACCGGGGGTCGAACAGGCCCGGCGGGAACAGCACCACGTCATCCGCCCGGCCGATGACCTCGCCGCACGCCGCGCACCTCGTGCGGCCCGGCAGGAACAAGGCCATCGGTCACACTCTCGCGTCGCCGGGCGGGAAAGCGCCTAGTTGTTCGGTCCTGCGCTCGGCGTCGTCATGTGAATACGACCCCGCCTTCGGCCTGCAGGGATACGGCTGGCGATGCCTTCTATGCGTCATGCTGTCTGCGGTGCAGGTCGCGCATCTCGGCGGCGAGTTCCGGGGCCGGGCCGTCGACCGGCACACCCGGTGCGATCTCCTGGATCGGCAGCGGCCGGACCGGGCCGGGCGGCAGGCCCATCTCGTCGCGCCAGACGGTGAGCTGCGCCGACGATGCCGCGTACACGATGCGGCCCAGCCCGACCCAGGCGTGGGCGGCCGCGCACATCGGGCAGTGCTCGCCCGAGGTGTAGACGGTCGCGGCGGCGCGCTGCGCGGGCGTCAGATGCTCGGCGGCCCAGCGGGCGATCTCGAACTCGGGATGCCGGGTCTCGTCTCCGGACGCGACGTGGTTGTGGTCCTCGAACAGCACCTCGCCGTCCGCGTCGACCAGCATCGACCCGAACGGCTCGTCGCCGACCGACAGCGCGAGTTCCGCCAGTTCGACACAGCGCCGCAGGTGCGCCAGATCCGTCTCGTCGACCACGACCACTCCGTTCGATGGGTGCCCTCAGGCAGCAGCGTACCGACCCGCCGGAACCCGCTCCAGCGATCATGAGGGCGGACGCCGCCGAAGGTCGCGTGGCAAGATCCGATGCATGGAGTTCAAAGAGGTGATCCGCCGCCGCCGGATGGTCCGCCACTACGCCGACCGGCCGCTGAGCCCCGAGGTCGTGGAACGCATCCTGGCCAGCGCGCTGCGTGCACCCTCGGCCGGGTTCTCGCAGGGCTGGGCCTTCCTGGCACTGACCGAGCCGGCCGACCGGGCACGGTTCTGGCCCTTCGTGCCGACCCGGATGGCGCAGACGCCCACCATGCAGCTCGCGCCGCTGGTCGTCATCCCGCTGGCGCACAAGGCCGCCTACCTCGCCCGGTATGCCCAGCCGGACAAGGGCTGGGAGGACCAGGCCGAAGCCCGCTGGCCGGTGCCCTACTGGCACATCGACACCGGGATGGCCTCGCTGATGATGCTGCTGTCCGCGGTGGACGAAGGCCTGAGCGCCTGCTTCTTCGGCATCATGCCGCAGCAGGGCCCCGACTTCGACGCCGTGACCGAGGTCCCGGCGCACACCGACGCGCTGCGGGCCGAGTTCGGCATCCCCGCCGAGTACGTGCCGATCGGCGGCATCTGCATCGGCTACCGCGCCGAGGACGCCCCAACCCAGGGCTCCCACGTCGCCCAGCGCCGCCGCGGCACGGCCGAGGTCATCCACCGCGGACAGTGGGGCGTGCATTAGGGCTTGTCCTGTTGGGAGCGGCGTAACCCCAGGCGAGCAACGACAGATCGAAGTTCCGGGGCCACTTGGGGTACCAACGCGGATTAGCCCCGGCCTGAGGCGATCTACTCGGATTTACTGATACCGAATCGTCTCGTGCCATAACAAGATTGCGCGAACCAGTCCTCGATCCCCTATTCGTTCCGCGCCCCTTAGGACATTATCGTACAAAGTTCTGCCACCAAGCTCGAGTGCGATCACAAAGACCGCCTCCCAGGAGGCGTCCAGATAGTGACCTGCCATTACGTCTGCAACATCCGCGGGTGCCATCCTTGCAAGGTGGGACGCCGCCAGATGCTCGCGGATTGCGGTATGGGAAAAGGCGAAGAAGGACTCGCCCTCGGGCGTTTGCACTGCCTCGCTAAACAGTCCAGATCGTGCGGCCATAACATCGATGACTCTGACCGCTGGTACGTTCTCGGACAAGTTTTCCATTGTTTGGGTGACGATATCCACCAAATGTCGTTGGCTGACGAAAACG
Organism: Catellatospora paridis; assembly: GCF_009720365.1. Lineage (GTDB taxonomy): Bacteria > Actinomycetota > Actinomycetes > Mycobacteriales > Micromonosporaceae > Catellatospora > Catellatospora paridis. Next base: position 560,225 of record NZ_ML769312.1, read on the forward strand.
CGGTTGGTTGAGCTCTTTTGCATATCGTAGGCGGTTGCCTCCAGCACCTGCTTAAGGGCTTCAGGTGGGACGAACAGCGTTCCGCGTCTTTGCTCGCGGCGGAACACTGCTTGGTCGATGATCAAGTCCATCATGCGCGTGAAACTACGTGGCACTTGATTGTGGTAGTAAAGAGTTGACAGTGCCATCTGTGCATACAGTGGTGTTGTTATGAAATCCTCGGGTAGGCGGAGGGCTCGCTCGCGTAGCCGCTGAAATACCTCTCGTGGAATTGGGCTGTTGCTCGCGGTCGCTAGTTTCGACATATACCGAGTAGTGGTTTCCCGTGTCCACGGAGCAATGGTAATGAATGAGAACCCAGGAAAATCGCGGCGTGAGGAAGAATAATGTCGCGTGGTGACGAGCATCGCCACCGTAGGGTACGTCTTTGAGAACCCGATGATGGACGCTAATACATTTGTTCTTAATGATGGTTCGATTACCTCATCAAACCCGTCCACCACTACGGTGGCATCTCCATCATTCAGTATCGTCTGGAGTGCTTCAATTGGTAGCTCAAACCCGTAGCGGTGACGCAATGTCCTAATGATGAGCGTTTCAAGTCCGCTGTCTCCATCGCCTGACCTGAGATCGCGCGCCAGAATTATAAGGGGTAGCGGACCACCGCCGTCGGCTCCTCGTCGAGCAGTGGAGTTGTAGCATAGATTTCCTGCCATGGTTGTCTTACCCATGCCACCCGGCGCCACCAGTACAACTCGACGATCGCGCGGGAAGATCTCATCTAGACTCGTCGTCGTATCGATTGAATCGTCGCTGACCACCGGACTATCCACGTAGACTTGCGTCAGCGCGAGAGGTGTACCTTCGTTTCCAGGGAGACCCTCAAGATGGCTAAGAGATAGGCGAAGCTGCGGGAGGTACTCGCTATCCAATCGATCAAGCGACCACGCGACCATGCGAGCGACTGCCGCTTCGCGGACTTCGGTCTCTTCGACGTCGTGGGCCAAACTGTTGGCGCGTAACCAAATAAGGTCATGCATTCGGAACTTTGAGCTGGTAACCCGCTGGAGTAGCTCTCGGCTGACCAATTCATCGAAAATCCGTTCAGCCACATAAACGTCAGCCGAAATCAGTACATGTGCCAGTTCCGATTTCATTTCGGCCGACGGGGCGAGGCCAAGCAATCGATATCCGCGCGCGGTGGCTAAATCGAGATCGGAATAGGCTAGATCGAAGGTAGCGCGTACCCCCAGGCTGCCCGAAACCAAGTTATCGAGGCGCACTGAATCGTCATGGCCGCCCATGCGTCGGAGCAAATCATTCCACGACCAATGCGGATGAGCTTTTAGTAGGCCGCCTGCAATACGGAGCGCGAGCGGCAAGCTGTCGGTGAGTCGGACAACTTGCTTTACGGGCAGCAGGTCCGCTTCGGTGATCTCTCGCCGCGTGACCGCGCGCAGCATTTCCAATGCGGCATCGTCATCTAGCTTGCGGACAGGCATCGTATGCACACCCGGTAGTTCAGCGATCGGGGCCCAACTTGTGATAAGTACCGCGGCCTCTGCGGATCCAGGGAGCAACGGCTCAACTTGCTCCGCCGTGGAGGCATTGTCCACCACGATGATTGAGCGCATGGCGGCGAGAGCTGAACGGTACGATGCGGAGCGCAAGACCAAACCAGTGGGAACCTCTGCCGGAGGTACACCGAGTGCAACGAGAACGCCACCAAGGAGGTCCTCCGCGGATACAGCCACATTGTTGGAGCCGCGCAGATTAAAATAAATTTGACAGTCGGGATATAGCTTGCCGAGCTGGTGTCCCAGATGAATCGCTAGCGTTGACTTACCGGCACCGGGAATACCGTAAAGGTTCACCATCCGAGGTATCGGACCTGTGGCAAGCCACCCTGTTACTAGGCCGCTCTCGTGTTCACGGCCGCTGAAGTCCGGTGCCGCCAACGGAAGCTGTCGCACGAGGCGCGTGGCGAAGATATTGCTGGTGACATTTATTGGACCGTAGTTGTCGCCCCCGAAATTGAGCTGGCGTGCGTTGCCGGTGGCTTGAGCCTGGACACGCGGACCATTTCCGTATCGCATAGGGTCCGCGTTTCTCAGCCGAGATTAATCGGGCCGCTGTTGTTGCCGCCAAAGTTGACTTGACGGGCGTTATCCCGTGCCACGGCCACCACGCCGGCTAGTTTGCCGTTTTGTGAGACTTCCTTCAGTAGGCCTTCCAGCGTATTACGGAAGGTCTCGTCTGCTGAGACAGATGCTTGGACCTCGCTCGCGACAACGCTTTGTGCTTCAGAGCTGTCCTTGGCCGTCGCTAAGCGATCGAGGGCTTCTACGCCGCGTGGTGAGAGACGTGCGCGGACTGACGTCGCCAACCGCTGCATGGCATCCCAGGTTCGTGTCCCGGCCTGAGTTGCGAAGCCCTCGGCGGCCTTTGTGCCCAGCAACGCTGCGACAGCTATACCTATCGAAACGGGATCCATCTCTGTACCCTTCGGGCTCGAATCGATCGGAGTAGCGTGAAGCCGGGCGCAACGGACTCGTGGGTGTAGTCCCTGGAGTTTCCCTAGGCCGAGCTCTTCCGAGAATACGCCAGACCAGCTCAGGGTGGAGCTAGCGAACCGCTCTAGCCTTCCACTATGAGAAGGTGGTCGCAGTCCGCCGTTTGGGTGGCGTGTGTTCAGCAACCGGCCGTCCTACCAGAGGATCTTTCAGATATGTCGCGGCTGGCACATTGTGTCAGCCGCGCGAATCGGTTGGGTAGTAGGTTGTCCCTCAAATCTGCGGTAGATGGCTCCGGTTGCGACGACGGGTGCCTCACGATCGTTCGGTTGAGCCCGTAGGCGAGATCGTTCTTGTATTGCCTGGGGAATAGAGATCTTCAGGTGTGGAGTTGAGGAATGCGAGATCCAGACCTGCCGCTGGGCGCTCAGGAAGCCACCCAATCAGTCGCGGCGATTACGTCCGCGGCGATGTTGCCCACCATCCGACCGTCGGTCTCGATCCGCAACACGCTGGCTGGCGTGTCCCGGTCGAGCCGCGTGGCAGCGCGGGCGCTCCTCGCGATGTGCACGTCGAGGCCGCTGCCCAGTTCGCGCGCGGCCAGCCGCGCGTTGGCGACCTTATCCGAGGCGGTGAGCAGCACCCGGACGATCTTCACCGGCGCGTCCAGCGCCCGCGCCAGTTCGTCGGCGTACAGCACGCTCACGGTGTTGGTGTAGACGAGCCGCCGGTAGCCGAGCGCGGCGAAGTTGCGCCACAACGCGGCCAGGTTGTCGAGCACGATCCGGGACCGGTCCGGGTCCCCGGCGGGCGTCGGGAAGACCTGGCCGAGGAAGTCGCCCTCCAGCAGCACGTGCGCGATCCCGGCCGCTTCCAGCTTTGCGCACACCTCGGCCGCGACGGTCGACTTGCCGACGCCCGAACGACCCCCGATGAACAGCACCTCGACCTGATCCGCACCCATCGGACCATCATGGCCATGTGCACGCCCACGCGTCGCGCGAGTTTCGGCGGTGCTCAGCGGTCGTCTTCGTCGTCGAAGTCGTCGCTGCGGGTGAGTCCGCAGACGAAAGCACGGAAGTCGGCGGCGAGGTGCAGTTCGGTGCCGAACTCGGGGTCGAGCCAGGTCACCGATGGATCGGCATGGACGCCGCGGGCGCGATAGTCCAGCGCCACCCAGTAGTGCCCGTGTCCGAAGAGCAGCACGACCGGCGACGGCAGGCCCCACTCCTGCAGCAGGTAGGCGTTGTTGAACAGGGTGATCCTGTCGTCGCGGCCGATGCCTGCCAGATGCTCGAACGGCACGTGGTCGGGTGCCCAGGAGGTCGGCTCGTCGGCCGGGAACGCGTTCCGGGCGTCCGCCACGATGCCGCCGTTGCGCAGCCGCAGCAGCTCCACCAGCGACGACGGCAGCGTGACCCCGAGCTCTCGTTCGGCCTCGCCGAGCAGCTCGTCGGTCAGGGGCGGCAGCGTCATCGGGCTGTCCCCGGTGTCCCAGAACGTCGCCTTGACCTCATCGAACTGTGCCACGGCGGCAGCCTACGTTCCGCCGCGGACATCGAACCGGTCCGGGACGGCGGTCAGTGATGGTAGGGCTGTCCCCACCATCACCTCGGCGGGCAGCGGGATGGGAACGGCCCGGCCGGGCGCATAGCGTCTGCGGCATGACGATCCTTCGCCGCCTCGGCCTCGACGCCGCGTACAACCTGCTGGGTCTGCCGCTCGCGGTGGCCTCCTTCGCGCTGTGCATCGCGCTGTTCGCCGCCGGCGTCGGCACCCTGGTGACCTTCTTCATCGGGGTCGCCGTGCTCGCCGCCGCGCTGCTCGTCGCCCGGGGGTTCGCCGACATCGAGCGGCTGCGCCTGCAGAAGCTGTACGGCCGCCCTGTGCAGCGCCCGCGCTACCAGGCCGCACCCGAGGGGGCCGGCTGGATCCGCCGGATGACCAACCCACTGCGCCAGGGCCAGAGCTGGCTCGACCTGCTCCACGGCATCCTCAACCTGCCGGTGGCGATCATCGCGTTCGTGTTCACCGTGACCTGGTGGGCGATGGTGCTCGGCGGCCTCACCTACTGGATCTGGGGCCGCTTCGTCCCGGAGGAGGACGGCCAGAACATCGTCATCGAGAAGCTGCTCGGCTCGGACACCGAAGCGACCCGCACCCTGTTCAACACCCTTGTCGGCGTGTTCGCGCTGCTCACCTTGTACGGCGTGCAGCGCGGCGTCGCGGCGCTGCACGCGGGATTCGCCTCGATGCTGCTGACCGGGCTCGCCCAGCTGCAGGGGCGCATCGACGACCTGACCCGGGGCCGGGCCGCGGCGGTGTCGGCGGAGGCGGTGGCGCTGCGCAAGCTGGAGCGCGACATCCACGACGGCCCGCAGCAGCGGCTGATCCGGCTCGCGATGGAGCTGTCCCGGGCCCGCCGCCAGCTCACCGACGACCCGGACGCCGCCGGGCAGACCATCGACGGCGCGCTCGGCCAGGCCAAGGAGACGCTCGACGAGCTGCGGGCGCTGTCGCGGGGCATCGCACCGCCGATCCTGGCCGACCGGGGCCTGGCCGCCGCGCTGACCTCGCTCGCCGAACGCTCGACCGTGCCGGTGACGCTGGACCTGGCCGTCGAGGGCAGGCTGCCCGCGGCGACCGAGAACGCCCTGTACTTCGCCGCGGCGGAGGCGCTGTCCAACATCGCCAAGCACAGCGGGGCCGCCTCCGCCCGCCTGGAGGTGACCGAGCAGGATGGTCGCGTGTACCTGATGGTGACCGACGACGGGGTGGGCGGCGCGCACCTGGCCAAGGGCCACGGCCTCGCCGGGCTGGCGGACCGGCTGCGCGCGGTCGACGGGGACTTCGCCGTGGACTCCCCGGCGGGCGGACCCACGATCCTGGTCGCGCAGGCGCCGTCGACCGTGCCGGTGGCGTGAGCCGATGCGTGTCGTCGTCGCCGAGGACAGCGTGCTGCTGCGCGAGGGCATCGTCCGCCTGCTGATCGAGGCCGGCCACGAGGTCGTCGCCGCGGTCGGCGACGGGCCGGCCCTGGTCGACGCCATCGCCGTGCAGAAGCCCGACATCGCGGTCGTTGACGTGCGCATGCCGCCCAGCCACACCGACGAGGGTCTGCGCGCCGCGGTGCAGGCCCGGCGGGCGGCCCCGGGCACCCGGGTGCTGGTGCTGTCGCAGTACGTGGAGCTGGCGTACGCCGACGAGCTGCTCGCCGACGGCCGAGGCGGGGTCGGCTACCTGCTCAAGGACGCGGTGGTCGACGTCGACGGCTTCCTGGATGCGCTGGACCGGGTCGGGTCCGGCGCGACCGTGCTCGACCCGCAGGTCATCGCGCAGCTGATGATGCGTGGCAGGAGGGATCCGGTGCAGACCCTGACCCCGCGTGAGCGCGAGGTGCTGGAACTGATGGCGCAGGGCTACTCGAACACCGCGATCGGCCGGGCGCTGGTCATCGGCGACGGGGCCGTGGAGAAGCACATCGGCAACATCTTCGCCAAGCTCGACCTGGCCCCCGACGCCGATCAGCACCGCCGCGTGCTCGCGGTGCTGGCATACCTGCGGTCCTGAGCCGCGGTCCGGTCTCGAAGGTGCTGGTCCTGTTCCGGTCACCCGAGGTCTACGTGACCGTCGAGCAGCACTGATCTGTGGCGGGTTCAGCCGGGCAGCTTGGCTGCCAGCAGCTGCACCCTGCGGATCTCCGGTGGTTTGCGGAGCAGCTGGCCTGCGTGGCCCATCAGCGCGCCGGCGAGGTCGCCGTCGAGGTGGGCCTGCAGCGCTGCCTCGTCGGCGAACGCGTCGAACAGGCCGAACGTCGACTCGTCGAGGCGGAAGCAGAACCACGCCACGGTGCCCTTCTCCGCCTCGATCAGGGGCAGCCCGCCGGTGAGGAACGACGCCACCTCGTCCTCCATGCCCGGGGCGGCGTGCAGCGTCGCCATGAGGCCGATCGTGACCATGTGCGCTCCTGTCGCGGGGGAGGGATCAGGCGTCGTTCCACGCGAGAGTATCGAGATCGCCGGTCCGATATAGCCGATTGCTCCGGTTAGTGTCGGACCATGCCCGGTACGGCCGAATCCGCCCTGCGCATCGCCGCGACGGCCCTAGTCTGGGCATATGGTCGGGCGGGCCGGGAACGGCCGGCAGGTGCTGGTCACCGGGGCGACCGGGTACATCGGCGGACGGCTCGCCCCGCGGCTGATCGAGGCGGGGCACCGGGTGCGCTGCCTGACCCGGTCGGCGACCCGGCTGCGCGACGTGCCCTGGGCGGCCCAGGCCGAGATCGTCGAGGCCGACGTCTCGGACCACGCCTCGACCCGGCGGGCCCTGCGCGGCATCGAGGTGGCGTACTACCTGGTCCACTCACTCGGCTCGCCCGGGTTCGAGGACCTCGACCGGCGCGCCGCGCAGACCTTCGCCGACGCGGCCCGGCAGGAGAGCGTCCGTCGCATCGTCTACCTGGGCGGCCCGGCACCGGATCGGATCGCCGGGGCGTCGGCGCACCTGCGATCCCGCGACGAGGTCGCCCGGATCCTCACCAACTCCGGCGTGCCCACGGTGACGCTGCGGGCCGCGGTCATCATCGGCTCCGGCTCGGCTTCGTTCGAGATGCTGCGGCACCTGACCGAGCGGCTGCCGGTCATGGTGACGCCGCGCTGGGTCGGCAACCGCATCCAGCCCATCGCGGTCCGCGACGTGCTGCACTACCTGGTCGGCTGGGCGAGCGTGCCCGGCGACGTGAACCGGTCCTTCGACATCGGCGGCCCGGACGTGCTCACGTACCGGGAGATGATGAGCCGCTACGCGCGGGTGGCGGGGCTCAACCGGCGGGTCGTCGTCCCGGTGCCCCCGCTGTCGCCGTGGCTGTCCTCGCTGTGGGTGGGCCTGGTGACGCCGGTCCCCGGCGCCATCGCGACCCCGCTGGTGGAGAGCCTGATCCACGAGGCGGTCTGCCACGAGCACGACATCAGCCGTTACGTCACCGACCCGACGGGCGGGCTGAAGCCGTTCGACGAGGCGGTCCGGCTGGCGCTGCTCAGGATCCGCGACGCGGAGGTGGAGACCCACTGGACGACCGCGGCGTGGACGCGCGCCCCGGCCGAGCCGCTGCCCACCGACCCGGACTGGTCCGGCGGCAGCCTCTACGTCGACGAGCACACCGAGCGGGTCAAGGCCCCGCCGTCGGCGCTGTGGGAGGTCGTCTCCGGCGTCGGCGGGGACAACGGCTGGTACTCCTCCGACCTGGCCTGGACCGCGCGCGGCCTGCTCGACAAGGCCTTCGGCGGGATCGGCCTGCGCCGCGGCCGCCGCGACCCCGCCCTGCTGCGCGCGGGGGAGACGGTGGACTTTTGGCGGGTCGAGGAGATCGAGCCCGGCCGGCTGCTGCGACTGCGCGCCGAGATGCAGCTGCCGGGCCGCGCCTGGCTGGAGATGCGGGTCGGCGACGACCCACGGGGCAGCCGGTACACCCAGCGCAGCGTGTTCGCCCCCCGCGGCCTGGCCGGGCACCTGTACTGGCGGGCCACCGCACCCCTGCACTCGATGATCTTCGGTGACATGGCCCGCAACATCGCCCGCGCCGCCGAGCGCGCCTGACCGACCCGCCCCGGGTGCCGCGTCAGCGCGGCCGCAGCACGTCGGCGAACAGGTCGACCAGGGCGGTGGCGCACGAGCCGTCGGGGTCCTTCGTGGCGTTGTAGCAGCCGACCGAGACCCCGGCCAGGGCGTCGGACGCGGTCAGCGGCCGCATCAGCTCCCGCAGTTCGGCCAGCCGCAGCCCGTCCGGCATCAGGTAGTCCGTGGCGGGGAAGGCCCGCTGGTCGAGCACGTCGACGTCCAGATGCACCCAGTAGGGGCCGCCTCGGGCCAGCGCCTCGCGGGCTGCCGCGCCCGCCTCCGTGATGCCCTGTTTCTGCAGGTCGTCGGGGGTGGACTCGGGCCGGTAGCCGAGCTGTTCGGGCAGCACCGAGCCGTACTCGATCGCCTCGGCGCGGTCGCGCGGCCCCAGCAGCTGCAGCCGGTCCGGCGTGACCAGCGGACCGCCGACGAGATCCACCCAGTCCACCGGCCCGTGCCCGGTGACCACGGAGATCGGCATGTCGGCCGGCTCGCCGGTGGGGGAGGTGCGTCCGTCATAGAGGTCCAGGTGCCCGTCGAGGTACGCGAGCCCGGTGCCGCCCAGGGCATCACGTGCTCCCGCGAGCACGGCGGGCACCAGGGTGCAGCAGCCGCCGATCACCAGCGGCAGGTGACCGGCCGTGAGCAGCTGGTGGACGTGGCGGCGTACGACGTCGGTCATGGTGCGCACCGATGGTTAGGCGAGCACGCCGGTGTGCTCGTCGCGGACCCGGCCGACCAGGCGGACCGGCAGGTCCCCGCCGTCGCGGCCGCCGACGGCCGCGACCAAGCCCGCCGCGCGCAGGGCACCGGGGGACAGCTCGGTTCCGAAGGGCGGGTCGCCCGCCTCGGGCACACCGACGCAGTCGATCGGCACGCCCACCACCGTGATCATGAATCGAGTCTCGTCGCCGTCCGAGCCCGCGGCAAGCAGGCACGCCGCCCGTCACCACTCTGGACCCCGGCCGCCGTGACAGCGGTTCGGATCGACCCACATGATGTACGGATGGACGACGCCCCGAGCGCGACACCCCACCGCAACGAGGACATGGCCACGATGCTCGCCGCACGCGTGCGTGCCGAGTTCGGCGACCCAGCGGGTTGGCCGCGTCCCGGGGGCTACCCGGACGCGCTCGCCCTGTGCGCCATCGACTCGATCCAGTCGATCGGAGTGCGGTACGAGAGCGTCGGCAACGTCGTCACGCGATACCGGAAGTTCCGGCGTGATCAGGGTGGCGATCCCGCGACCGACGGTATGCCGCAACTGCTGCGCACGTTCGAGGACCTCGGTGGGGTCGAAGCCTGGGCTGCGCGGATAGGCACCGCGAATCGGACCTCGACGCACGCCGGAGCGCCGCTCAAAGCCCTCGCCATCGAGCAGGCAGCCAACGCGCTTTCGGCCCTCAACGTGCTGACGTGCCGGGATCTCAGAGGTTGCGAGTCCGATCGACTCAAAGCGGTGCGGTCTGCCTGGTGCGGTGTGCCTGGGCAGGGCTCCGGCACCTCCTGGCGATACCTGTTGATGCTGGCAGGCGTCCCGGGCGTCAAACCCGACCGCATGATCATCCGTTTCGTCGCCGGCACCGTCAGCCGATCCGAGGGATCAGTCAGCGCCTCGCTCGCCGCCGCAGTGGTCCTGCGTGCGGCCGAACAGCTCGGGGTAACGGCTACCGACCTCGACCACGTGGTCTGGCGCCGGCAGTCCGGACGGGACACCGACGTCGAGGCTGAGCCGATGTCTGCCGACGGTGTCGCCGACCCTCCCTCGGCCGAGCGGGCCGCCCTCTGAGCTGACCTTCAGGAGGCGCCGCGACGGCGGTCGTCGGCGAGGAACAGGGCCAGTCCGATCAGCAGCAGGCCGGTCGCCACCCACACGGCGCGATCACCGAGGTGGAACGTGACCAGACCGCCGAGCAGCGCGCCCACGGCGAATGAGCCGACAGCCGGCCACAGGCTGCGGGCCTGCGCGGCCGCGTCGCGCTCGCGGCGGACGACCGCGCCGTACACGGCCTGGGCGGCGTTGCGCAGGTTGGTCGTGGTGACTGTCGTGTTGAACGTCCACCGGCCGATCAGCCCGAACGATGTGATCTGCACCGACGCCACGAAGGCGATCAAGACGGCGACCAGGTCGTCGGATCCGCCGGACGGCAGCAGGCCGACCACGACCAGCACCAGGATCTCCAGCACCAGCGCGGCCCGCACCGGTTTGCGCAGAGCGCTGGCCACCCGGGGCAGCCGGATGGTCTCGGCCGCCCACACCCCGACCACGAACGCGATGATCGGCGGCACGTGCCGCAGCGCCTCACCCCACTGCGCCTGCGCGGCCTGCACACCCAGCAGCACCACGTTGCCGGTCTGCGCGGTCGCGAACACCCCGCCACGACCGAGGAACGTGTAGGCGTCGAGGAACCCAGCGGCCATCGTGAGCAGCACGATCAGGCGCAACGACCGCGACGTCCGGTACGGGACGCCGCCCGGTTCCCCCATCGCCACACCTCCTGACGCACCTTCCCACGATGTTTCCCGGCGAACGCTCGGCACGTGCCGAGACCGGATTCTTCGCCGCAAAGGACCGCCGTACACCCCGTATGCGACACCGTCGACCTCGGAAGGTCGACAGTCGTTGTCACCTGGACGCGGGCCTGCTGCGATATAGGTCGACGACGGGAGGGGCACGACCATGCTCGATGGCACGGTCCAGGTAGGCGACGTCGACCTGCCCGGCTACCAGGTGATGAGCGTGGCGGGGTTGCGCTCCATCGCCCACCTGGTGTCTCGGACCAGCGGCCGGTGCGGTGTCTACGTGCTGCGTTTCCGTAACGCCGACAGGTACGTCGGCCAGGCCGTCGACGTGGCAGTCCGCTTCGCGGCCCACCGGCGCGCATACGGCGACGACATCGTCGAGATCGCTTTCCGGCGCGTGGCGCGCCGGTCGCTGGATCTGGCGGAGCGTGCCGAGATCCAGCGGCTGCACCAAGCTGTCCCGCTGCGCAATGTCGTCGACACCCCCGGCCGTCTCGGGGCGAGCGACTTCGACGAGTTGGTGCCGCCGCAGGAGCAGCAGGACTGGCTGACCTCCCGCCCGGCGACGCTCACGGGCGTGGAGCGCACCGAGCCGCCGCAGCTGCGACAGCGGCAGCAGTACCGGTTCGCCCGGCTCGCCGCGGACGAGCGGTTCCCCGCCCTCGCTGAGCTGCTGCATCGCTACCTTGCCTGGACTGTGCCCAGCCCTGGCCGGACCGAGCTGAGCTACTGGTCGCTGAGCGCGGTGCCGACCACCAACAGCGCCACCTATCCGCGGCTGCTCACCCTGTCGGTGCACACGCTGGAGACCCTGTACGTGTGTACGCCGAAAGCGCGCCCGGACGAACTCATGATCGTCCTGAACGCTGACCTCGGTACGCTGCTTGACCACCACGGAAGCCTGAACTCGTTCGAGTCTCGGACGGGTGCCGTCGTGCGGGAGGCGGACTATGCCGTCCGGTCCTCGGTCGCCACGCTGGAAACCGGATCGACAGCCGAGGCGCGGGACCTGCTCGCCGAACCAAGCGTTATGGCAGCGGCCCGGCGGCTCAACCTGGACCTGATGCGCAAGGGCCCGACAATGCACTGGCGGTCGCACTGCTACGACCTCGGCGACGTGGCATTCGGCCGGGCGGCCTGAGTCAGCCCAGCCCACGCGTCGGCAGACCCGATCGGTCAGGAATCGAGAAGCGTGGGCATGGCGGCCGCAACTAGCGTGGCCGCCATGCCCCGTAGGTCGTCGGGGATCAGGGATTCCCGTCTTCCTCAGGAGCTCGCATTGAACTGGAACAAGTGGATCAGGCAGGCGCACCGCTGGGTGTCCGTCGCCTTCACGGTGAGCGTCATCGCTACCTTCATCGCCCTGGCGCAGGAGGAACCGGTCGTCTGGGTCTCCTACGTGCCGCTGCTGCCGCTCGCGTTGCTCCTGCTCAGCGGGCTGTACCTGTTCGCGCTGCCGTATGCCGCCAAGTGGCGCAACCGGCGGCGGACCGCTCAGGAGGCGTGACTCAGGCCAGCGCCTCACCGGCGAAGTGCCGCCGCCGGTGCTCCCGGTGAAGAGGCCGACAGGTCGGTCGCCGCTGACCGTGGGCGCATGCCGGATTTCGGCCGCTCACGGCCTGCTCGGGCCTAAAGTGATCATGTGGTCAGGGGTTCCGCGCGTGTCTGGGGGCGCGACACGGTGGAGTTCGGCCGGGTGACCGGGTTCAGTGACGGACTGTTCGCCATCGCGATGACGCTGCTCATCGTCGAGGTCGCGGTGCCACGCATGATCCACACGGGCAGCAGTCGCGAGCTGCTGGACAGGCTCGAGGAGTTGGTGCCGGAGTTCGCCGGCTTCTTCCTGTCGTTCGCGCTGATCGGCCGGTACTGGGTGGCCCACCACCAGATGTTCAGCGTGCTGCGCGGCATCGACTACGGCCTGATCTCGCGCAACCTCGTCTATCTGGCGTTCATCGCGTTCATGCCGTTCCCGACCGCGTTGCTGGGCGACTACTTCGACAACCCGCTGGCGGTCATCGCGTACGCCGTCACCGGCGCGATCGTCAGCGCCCTGGAGGTGGTGCTGCTGCGCTACGCGTGGAAGGCGAACCTGCTGCGTGTGAAGGTGACCCCGGAGGTGATGCGCTGGGGATCGATCATGTCGCTGTCACCGGTGGTGGCTTTCCTGATCTCGATCCCGGTGGCCTTCGTCAGCACGCCGCTCGCGGTGCTGATGTGGCTGATCACGGTGCCGTTCGGCATCTACATGCACCGCCGCGCCCCCGCGGGCGCGGACGTGCTGGAGTAGCTCAGCGGGCGGCGGCGACCGCGGGCTCGGCCTCGGCCTGGGCGGCGGCCGGGGTGCGCTTGGCGACCCAGCGCTCGAAGAGCAGGCCCAGGAACGGCGGGATGGACGCCGCGCCGCCGACGACCAGGCGGCCGAAGCTCCAGCGGTGCACGCGGGCGGTCCACAGCAGGGTCACCAGGTAGAAGACGAACATCGCGCCGTGCACCCGGCCGAAGACGAACACGCCGATGTCGTTCTTGACGACGATGTACTTGAAGAACATGCCGATGAGCAGGCCGGCCCAGGAGATGGTCTCGGCGATGGCGGCGTAGCGGAACCAGCGGCCTGCGGTGCTCGACATGAACTCTCCAGGAAGTCGGCGGTGACGGAGCCGATCATAGAGCCGCGCCGGCGCACCTCGACGGGCTCGCCACGCTGCTGTGATCGGCGTGACCTTAACCGTTGATCCACGAAAATGCCTGAAAGCCTTCTGAAGATCTGCACTACGGCGACGATCCGCTGGTCAGGGGCGGGTTTGAAACATGGCATTGACTCGATGGACCGGGCGCTCTAATTTGAACACGTGTTCAGAACAGATGTTCAGAATCATGTTGCGCCCGTGGGCTTCTCCCGGACGCCGACCTTCACCCGGTCCCGTGACCTGCCCGGACGCTGCGACGTCGCAGTGCTCGGCGGTGGGCTCGCGGGGCTGTCCACCGCGCTGCGGCTGCAGGCCGCGGGGCTGTCCACGATCGTCTTCGAGGCGCACGGGCACGCCGGCGGCTGCGCGGGCTACTTCCGGCACCGGGGCTTCTCCTTCGACGTCGGTGCGACCACCCTGGTCGACTTCGCGCCCGGCGGCGTCGGCGACGAGCTGCTGGCCACGACCGGCGCGCCCGCGCTCGACGCCGAGCAGCTGCCCGGATACGTCGCCTGGCTGCCCGACCGCGTGGTCACGCTGCACCGCGAGCAGTCCCGGTGGCACGCCGAGCGGCTGCGCACCCTCGGCGACACCCGCGCGCACCGGCGCTTCTGGGCCGAGCTGGACCGGCTGGCCGAGGTGTTCTGGGCGGCCAGCCGGTCCGGGATCCGCCTGCCGGTGCGCACGCCCGCCGACGCGCTGCACGACCTGCGCGCGGTCGGGCTGCGGCACCTGCCGCTGGTCCGCCATCTCGGCCGGACCATGGGCGACGCGCTGCGCGCGCACGGCCTGCGAGATCAGGATTCGCTGGTATCGCTGCTCGGCATGCTGGTCGAGGACACCGTGCACAGCACCGTCGACCGCGCCCCGCTGATCAACGCGGCGCTCGGGGTGACCATCCGCGGCGCGGGTTTGACCCGGCACCGCGGCGGCATGCACGGGTTCTGGCGGGTCCTGGTCGCGCACTACCGCGCGCTCGGCGGCGACCTGCGCACCGGCTGCCGCGTCCAACGCGTCACCGGCCACGGCGCCGCGAGCCGGCGGGGCAGCCTCCTAGGACACCTTAGAGGTGGTGACGCCGGGTTCACCGTGCACACCGCGCGCGGCAACGTCGAGGCGGGCGTCGTGGTGAGCGCGCTGCCCGCGCCGATCACGGCCCAGGTGGCCGCGGGCACTCCGGTGGCGGCGGGGCTGCGGCCATACCTGGAGCGCGACGAACCCGACCTGGGCGGGGCGGTGGTGGTTTTCCTCGGCGTGCCCGAGCACGAGGTCGCCGGGCAGGAGTTCACCCACCACCAGCTGATGCAGGACTACGCGAGGCCGCTCGGGGAGGGCAACAACATGTTCGTGTCCGTGTCCTCGCCCGGTGACGAGGTCAGCGCGCCGCCCGGCCACCGCGCTGTCATGATCTCCACGCACACCGAGCTGGCCGGGTGGCAGGGACTGTCCGAGGCGGAGTACGCCGCGCGCAAGCAGGAGCTCGGGCAGCGCCTGATCGAGCACGCCCGGCGGGTGTATCCGCGGCTGGGGGAGCGGGCCGTGGTCCGGCAGGTCGGCACACCGCGCAGCTACGAGCGGTTCACCTGGCGACCCCACGGAGCGGTCGGCGGGGTACGGCAGACGGTGCGCAACTCCAACCAGTTCGCCGTGCCGCACCGCACCGCGCTGCCGGGGTTCTGGCAGGTAGGCGACACGACGTGGCCCGGCCTGGGCACCGTGGCCTGCGTGCTCGGCAGCCGACTGGTCGCCGAGGACGTGCTGCGCCACGCACCCGCGGGGGTGCGGTCGTGAGCACGAAGCTGCCGAGCCTGAGCGAGGTCGGCACGGACCTGCTGGCCGTGTCGCCGTGGCGCACCCGGGTCGCGCTGGTCCGGCCGTACGCGATGATCGGGGTCTTCGCGCTCGTCGCGTGGGCCGGCTGGTGGTGGCTGACGCCGCTGGTGGTGTTCGGGGTGTTCGTGTCCGTGGTGACGGTGACCCATGACGTGGTGCACCGGGCGCTGGGACTCACGCCGCGGCAGACCGAGTGGGCGCTGTTCTTCACCGGGCTGGTGCTGCTGGAGAGCGGGCACGCGTACCGGTCCACCCACCTGCAGCACCACCGGCTGTTCCCCAGCGACGAGGACCCTGAGGGCTACCCGGCGAACCTGTCGCTGTTCGGGGCCGTCCTCTACGGACCGGTGTTCCTGGCCCGCCTGTGGTGGTGGTCGTGGCGGCGCGCCCGCGGCGACCGCGGCCTGCGGACCTGGCTGCTGGTCGAGGGCGCGATGCCGGTCGCCGCGCTGGCCGGGGGAGTGCTGCTGTGGCCGGTCACCCCGGCGCTGCTGGCCTACGCGGTGATGGCGATCGCGGGCAGCTGGGTGTATCCCTTGCTCACCGTGTACCTGCCGCACCACGACTACGGCGACGAGCCGCTCACGCAGACGCGTACGCTGCGCGGGAGGGTCATCCCCGCGA
Organism: Catellatospora paridis; assembly: GCF_009720365.1. Classification (GTDB taxonomy): domain Bacteria; phylum Actinomycetota; class Actinomycetes; order Mycobacteriales; family Micromonosporaceae; genus Catellatospora; species Catellatospora paridis. Next base: position 576,024 of record NZ_ML769312.1, read on the forward strand.
TCTTCCTCGAGCTGACCTACCACCTGGAGCATCACCTGTACCCGCAGATCCCCAGCCACCGCCTGCCCGAGCTGGCCCGCCGCCTCGACCCGCACCTGTCCGCGGCGGGCGTGCGCCCGGTCCGGGTCATCTGATGCCGCCACGCGCCGACACCCGGGCGCGGGTGCTGCACGCGGCCGCCCGCACCCTCGCCGACGAGGGCTACGGCCGCTGCACCGCCCGCGCCGTCGCCAAGACCGGCGGGTTCGCGCCCGGCGTCATCTACTACCACTTCACCGACATGGACGACCTGTTCGTGGCCACGTCGCAGTTCACCAGCGAGGCCCGGCTGGCCCGCTACCGGGCCGAACTCGACGGCGTCAGCACCGCCTCGGACACCCTGGCCCGGCTGCGCCGCCTGTACGACGAGGACGGCGCGGCCGGGCACATCGCCGCCGTGCAGGAGCTGGTCGCCGCGGCGAACGCCAACGCCCGGCTGGCCGAGCAGGTGAAGGTGCAGACCGCGGTGTGGCAGGACTTCGCGGCCGGGGTCATCGAGCGCCTGCTCGCGGGCACGCCGCTGGCCGAGCTGATCCCGGTGCGCGAGGTCGCCACCGCCGCGGTCGCGCTCTACCTGGGCATGGAGATGCTGTCCCACCTCGACGCCCACCGGCTCGGCCCGGACTCGCTGTTCGACGCCGCGGAACGCTTCGCCCCGCTGGTCGACGCCTGGCGGCTCAGCCTGGCCGAACCGGACTGATCCGCCTGACCGGCACGGTACGGTGCACAGTGGCGGGGCAAAGCGACCAAAGGTGCACATAGGTCCTGCCCAGTACGGCCGCATGGGCTGGAGGTGACGCGATGAGCCTTGTCGTGCGGGGCGTGCTGTGGATCGGGCTGTTCCTCGGCGTCGCGGTCGCGCCACTGGTGTTCGCGGTGATCGGCTTCTCGGGTCCGGGCCGCGGCTTCGCGACCGAGTTCTCGGCCGCGCTCGGCTTCGTCGGGCTCGCCCTGATGGGCCTGGAGTTCGCCCTCGTCGCCCGGTTCCGGGCCGTCGCCGCCCCGTTCGGCACCGACGCACTCGTGCAGTTCCACCGCGAGATGGGCCTGGTCGGCCTGGTGTTCGTGCTCGTGCACGTGGCGATCTCGGCACCGTGGGACCTGGTCGTGCGGCCCTTCGCCGACGACACCCCGGCGCGGGTCCGCTGGGCGCTGCTGTCGACGATCGCGCTGCTGGCGCTGGTCGCGTCGTCGCTGTGGCGCAAGCGCCTGCGGCTGTCGTACGAGGCGTGGCACGCGTTGCACGCCGTGCTCGCCGTCGTGGTGATCGTGGCCGCGCTGTTGCACGCGCTGCTCGTCGACCACTACCTGGACGCCGCGTGGAAACGCGCGCTGTGGATCGTCATGTCGGCCGCGTTCCTCACGCTGCTGGTGTGGGTGCGGATCGGCAAACCGCTGACGCTGCGCCGCAAACCGTGGACGGTCGAGCGGGTCACGCCGGAGCGGGGTCGTACGACGACGCTCACGCTGCGCGCCGACGGCCATCCGGGGTTCCGGTTCGCACCCGGCCAGTACGCGTGGTTCGCGATAGGCCGCTCGCCGTTCTCGCTCACCAAGCACCCGTTCTCCCTGTCGTCGAGCGGCCAGTCGGCGGATGTCGTCGAGGTGAGCATCAAGGCGCTCGGCGACTTCACGTCCACCGTGGCCGACCTGGATGTCGGCACCAGGGCGTACCTCGACGGACCGCACGGCGTCTTCAGCCCCGACCTGTACGAGGGACCGGGCTTCGGCCTCGTCGCCGGCGGCGTCGGCGTCACCCCGGTGATCAGCATCCTGCGTGCCTTCGCCGACCGCGGAGACCGCCGACCGGTCGTCGCCTTCATTGCCAACCGCAGCTGGGACGAGGTCACCTTCCGCGAGGAGCTGGAGTGCCTCGCCTCCCGGCTCGACGTGCAGGTGGTGCACACCCTGGACGAGCCGCCGCCCGGCTGGACCGGCGAGACCGGCCGAGTCACCGCGGACATGCTGCGCCGCCACCTGCCGCCTGGCTACGAGCGCTGGCAGTTCTTCGTGTGCGGAGCCGATCCGATGATGGACGCGATGGAGGACGCCCTGGTCGGGCTGGGCGTGGCTCCCGCGCGCATCCACACCGAGCGCTTCAACTGGGTCTGAGCGGAGGCTGCCATGCGTCATGCCCTGGTGACACGGCTCGTCCTCGCGCTCGCGCTCGTGCTACTGGCGGCCAGTGCCGTCTTCGCCGCTGTGCAGGCTTGACCCGTCGCGCATCCGGGCGAAGCACGCGCTTCACGCAGCCATGTCCAGCCCTTTCAAGAATCCGCGGATCAGGGCGGTCGCCTCCCTGGGGGCCTGGCGCAGCACGCTGTGCCCGACCCCCGGCAGGACGTGGACGGCGATATCGGCGTTCGGGAGCGAGCCCGGCAGCCGCTGCGCTCCGGCCGCGGGCGACACCGGATCGTGCTCGCCCGCGAGCACCAGGACGGGGCACGTGATGTCGGCTCCGTACGGTGCGATCTCGGCGGGTCCGCAGCCACCGCCCTGGAAGTGGAGCTGCACCTCGTTGTTCATGCGGGCACGGGCGATCCGGGGTGCCAGGTCCGAGCCGGCTCCGGCAGCTCCGTAGAGGGGAAGGCAGTGCTCGCGCCACGCCGCGGTCGACTCGTCGCTCCGGTCGCCGCCGAGGTAGCGGCGCGCGGCCTCCCGCGCCACCGGACCGCCGCGCCGCTCGAACACGTCCAGGGTCTCTTCCAGCGAGCCGGGCAGCCCGAGGGCGCTGTCCAGCACCAGCCCGGCGACCAGCTCGGGGTGCCGCGCCGCGCAGACCGCGGCGACGAGCGCGCCACTCGACGAGCCGACCAGCACCGGGCGGGTGATGTCCAGTGCCTGGCACAAGGCTGCGACGTCGTCTGCCCAGCGGGTCCAGGTCCAGTCGGACGGCTCACCCGCGTCGGAGCGGCCCGAGCCACGCTGGTCCAGGTAGACGAGCTGCGCGACGTCGGTCAGCGCGGACGTCTCGGGCTTGAACAGGCTGTGGTCGGCGCCCGGTCCACCGTGGAGCAGCAGCAGCGTGGGCCGCTCGCGCATGCGGTCGCCGTCGGGCGCGAGCGCGCTGCCGTCGACGTCGAAATGCAGCGCCACGTCACCCACCGACACCCGCATCCGACCATCATGGCCTGACGGCGGTCGTCGGTGGGGCCCCGATACGCGCCGGCCGGGTTCGCCGGGCCGTGGACCTCAGGTCCTTTTGCCTGCTTTGAGGACGGTGTCGAGCGCGGAGATCGGGGGCGGCGGCACGGGCAGCGGGGGTCGCTCGGTCGCGCGGAGACCGTCCAGCAGGAGGGCGAGATAACGTCGCCACAGTTCGGCGCCGGTCGCCCGGCTCATCTCGAAGGCCGGTCCGAGCAGCGCGAAGATCGCGGCGATGTCCTGCGCGGTGGCGTCGGCCCGGACCACCCCGGCCCGGTGGGCGCGGTCGAACAGGACGGTGACGGCTGCGATGATCTCCGGCCAGATGCGCGCCTGCTCGGCGTAGTCGCCCCGGCCGGCGAGGCTCTCGTAGAGGCCCCGGTCGGCTGCCTGGCGGCGGGCGGCCCGCTCGAAGAACAGTTCGAGCGCCGCCCACGGATCGTCGGTGTCGAGGGCGGCCCGGGCGTCGTGGAGGATCTGCTCGGTGGCCTCGGTGAGGATCTCGGCGGCGAGCGCCTGCTTGTTGGCGAAGTGCCGGTATGCCGTGCCCGTGCCGAGGCTGGCGTGCCGCGCGATGTCGTCGAGGGTGGCGCCGAACCCGCGCTCGGCGAAGACTTCCCGCGCGGCCGCGACCAGGCGTTCCCGGTTGCGCGCCGAGTCCTTGCGGGTGCCCTTGTGCGCGGCGGCGTCGTTCACCGGATGATCCTCCCACCGCGGCCGGGATCGGTGCGTCATGAGGGCACCGGCGCGGATGGTCGCGGTTCAGGCGAGCCCGTGTGCCAGCAGGCTGCGGGCGCAGCCGGTCACGGTGTCGGCGGCGGGCCGTGGCGTCCATCCCAGCACCCGCTGCGCCTTGGCGGTGCTGTGCCGGTTCCGGCGGCCGAGGGAGATCGTGATCGCGCGGAGCGGCGGGTCGAACCGCGCGGCGATCCGTACGACCAGGTTCGGCAGTTCCCGGGTCGGCACCTTGCGGGCGGCCGGCCCGAGTGCGGCCCGCAGCGCCTGTGCGATCTGGCTCATCCACACGAACTCGCCCGTGCCCAGGAACCGCTCACCGGCGGCGTCGGGGCAGGTCATGGCGCGGATGTGCAGGTCGGCGAGGTCGCGGACGTCGACGACCTCGAGTCCGATCCTCGGCGCGCCGGGCATCGCGCCCTGGAGCATCCGGGCGATGATGCGCACCGAGCCGAGGTTGTCCGTGGACAGGATCGGGCCGAACACCGCGCCCGGCAGCACCGTCGTCAGGGTCATCGGTCCGTCGTGCCGGGCCATGAAGTCCCAGGCGGCCTTCTCGGCCAGGGTCTTCGACCGACGGTAGGCGGGCAGCTTCGGGTCGTCGACCGTCCACAGGGTCTCGTCGGTGACCCCTTCCGAGGTGTAGGAGGTGGGGCTGGCGGCGTTCGCGGCCGAGGTCATGACGACCCGCCGCACGCCCGCCGCGGCCGCCGCGCGCAGCACCCGCAGCGTGCCGTCACGGGCCGGGACGATCAGTTCGTCGGGGTTGTGGGGGTTCTCCTCGCCCAGCGGCGACGCGACGTGCAGGACGCGGTCGACGCCGGCCATCGCCTCCGCCCAGCCGGCGTCGCCGGTTAGGTCGGCGACGACGAAGCTCAGCCGGCCGCCGGGATCGACCACGGTGCCTACCGCGTCGCGGACCGCCTGCTCCCGGGCGGCGGAGCGCACCGTGGCCCGCACGGTGTACCCCTGCTTCAGCAGCGCGACGATGCACCACCCGGCGACGTAACCGGTGCCTCCGGTGACCAGCACTGTCTCGGACATGTCGACCTCTTCTTTATCCGGAGATGGCGTCTCCGTTTCAGCGTACCACAAAGCGGAGACGCCATCTCCGGATAATTCCGGGGATGATCGACCGCGACCGGTAACCCGAGCGCGACAGGTGGACATTCCCAGGCATGGAACCAGAGAACGCGGCCGCCAGAGAGCGCTTCGAAGAGTTGTTCGACGCCCATTACGCGGAACTGACGCGTTTCGCCACCCGTCGGGTAGGCCCCGACGCGGCCGGAGACGTCGTCTCCGGCACGTTCCTCGTCGCATGGCGCCGCTTCGCGCAGGTGCCCGCCGAACACCCCCGGGCCTGGCTGTACGCCACCGCCCGGCACGTGATCGCCAACGAGCTGCGCGCCCGTGCCCGCCGGGACCGGCTGTCCGCCAAGGCGGCCGTCGGCGCCGACGCCACCGTGGAGGACCATGCCGGGCAGGTCGGCGAGCACCTGCGGGTGCGGGCCGTGCTGGCCGGGCTCTCCCCGGTCGATCAGGAGGTCCTGCGCCTGACCGAGTGGGAGGGGCTCGACGTGGCCGAGGTGGCCCTCGTCGTGGGCTGCAGCCGCACCGCGGTCAAGGTGCGCCTGCACCGGGCACGCCGCCGGTTCGCCGCCCGGCTGCTGGCCACCGAGGAACCCGGCGTCCATGCGACATCCCGCCTGCCCATGCCGTCGATCGTCGCCGAAGGGAACACCAGCTCATGAACGACCGCAGCAGCACCGCCCTCGCCCGGCTGAGAGCCGCCGACCCGGCCCCGCCCGTTGCCGACCCGCACGACCCGCACGCCCGCGCCATGCTCGACCGCGTGCTGAGCACAGACGAGACCCCGCCGACCCCGCCCCGCCCGGCTCGCCGCCGACTGGCGCTAGCGCTGGCCGGGGCAGCCGTGTTCGCGGCCGCCGGCGTGCTGGCGGTAGCCGAACCGTGGGCCGCACCGGCCGAGGCGTACTCGGTCGGCACGAACGCCGACGGGTCGGTCGAGGTGAGCTTCGACGCGGCCGAGCTGACCGACCCCGCGAAGCTGAACGCCGCGCTGGCACGTGCCGGTGCGCGCACGGTCGTCATGGGCATGGTGCCCGACGGCCAGTGCACCGACCAGCCCGAGTTCGACCTGGTGTACAAGCTGCCGGTCCCGGGCACCCCCGAGTTCGCGACGGCACCGCTCGAGTACCAGATGCGGGAGGACGGTGTCTCCATCATCATCCGGCCGCAGTACCTCCCGGCTGCGGACACGCTCGTGATCGGCTACTCCATCGAGCACGACGCGGAGGGGCGCACCACGATGGTGCGTCCGGTGGTCGTCGTGACCGTGCCGTCCTGCCTGACCCGTCCCACGCCACCGGCCCGGCCGACGTCCGACTGACCGCTCCACCCACCCGTCTTGTCGGCGGCCCGCGTAACCGGGCCGCCGACCGGCAGCCCCGGCCGAGGTGCGATCCCCGCCGTCAGCGTCTCGGCGTCACCGGCCGGCGGCGTCGATCTCTCGGGCCAGGAACGCGAGGTATCTCTCCGGCGGCCGCAAGCCGCGGGACAGCATCCAGTGCAGCCTGCTCACGGCGGTCAGGACCAGCGTGAGCCGGTAGCCCCGCCGGACCGCGCCCGGATCGAGCCGGGACCCGGCAGCCGCGAGGTAGACCTCGACGAGGTTGCCGTCCAGGGTGCTCAGCGCGAGGTGGGCGACGTCGGCTCCCGCGGGGGCGACGCCCAGCGTGGCCCAGTCCAGCACGACGGTCAGGTCTGCGGCGGCGACGACCTGGTGGCGGTGGAAGTCACCGTGGCTGAGCACAGGCGGGACCGCCTCCAGCTCGGCGAGCAGCTCGCGCCGCCGTGACCAGATCGCGGCCGCCTGCGGCGGGGCGTCGACGGCCGTCCAGTCGAGCTCGCTCACCGCGATCCGCTGTGCCAGCTGGTGACGGGCCAGCCAGGGCACGTCCGGTGGTGTGACGCCCGCCTGCCAGTCGGCCAGCCGACGGGCGGCCGTGCCGGGGTCCTCGCGCCGCCCGATGACATGCGCCAGGTAGACCGCGTCCTCGGTGACGCCGAGGCAGCGCGGCGCCGCGAGGCCCGGGCCGGTCGGCAGCAGCCCTGACGCGTAGGCGAGCGGTTCGCGGCGCCAGTACGCCCAGTGCCGTTCGTCGTGCGAGCCCGCCGCGTGGCGGCCCTCGGTCAGCGGCTGGAACTGCTTGCGTACCAGGGAGAACGAGCGCTCCTTGCGGCCGTGCCGCAGCGTGCCGGTCAACAGCGTGACCGCAGCCGTGGCCGCACCGTCACCGCCGAGCGGCCGGGCTTCGACGGTCAGCAGGGTTGCCGGTCCACCGGCCGCCTCGGCGAGCACGGCAGGAGGGATCATTCCCGGCAACCTACCGGGTGAGGCGGTGCGGGCAATCGGATTGCGTGCGAGCAGGGCGTCCCGGCAGGGTGGACCCATGGTGATCCACAGGGGACCGCGGTGACGCCGCCCGTGCGCAGGCTGGGCCGGATCTACGCGACGCTGCGGGCCTGCGACGAGGGCGTGCTGTTCTTCCCGATGTACGCCCTGCTGATGGCCGACTCGGGCCTGTCCACCGCACAGTTGACTTCGCTGTTCGTGATCTGGAGCGGGGTCGCGTTCGCGCTGGAGGTGCCCTCGGGGGCATGGGCGGACACCTACTCCCGGCGCAGGTTGCTGGCCTGCGGCGCGCTCATGCGGGCGGTGGGGTTCGCCACCTGGTTCCTGTGGCCGACGTACGCCGGGTTCGCGGTCGGGTTCGTGCTGTGGGGCGTGCGCAGCGCGATCAGCTCCGGCACCAAGGAGGCGCTGCTCTTCGACGAGCTCGCGGCTGCGGGTGCGACAGACCGCTACACCGCGTTCGCAGGGCGGGCCGCGACCGTGGCCATGGTGTCGATGCTGGCCGCGAGCGCGCTGGCCTGGCCGGCGTACGCGCTGGGTGGTTATGGTCTGATCGCCGCGGGCAGTGTGCTGGCGTGCCTGGGCAGCGCCGCGGCGGCGCTGGCCATGCCCGAGCGGCCCCGGATGCGCCGCGAGCGGTCGACCGGCGGGCGGGCCTATCTGCGCAATCTCCGGGATGGCCTGGCCGAGGTGCGCAGCGACCGGCGGGTATGGCACGCGGTGCTGATCGCGGCGGCGGTGCCGAGCCTGAGCGCGCTCGACGAGTACGGGCCGCTGCTGGTCCGCGACCTTGGCGTGGCCACCGCCGGGGTGCCGCTGGTCATCGCAGCGCTGATCGCGGCGATGGCGCTGGGCAGCGCGCTCGCCGAGCGCTGGCGCGCGACGCCCCTGGCGACCGGTTTGACGATCGCCGGGGCCGGGCTGGCACTGGCGATCGGTGCGCTGACCGGGGGAGTGGCCGGACTGGTGCCGATCGCGGTCTGCTTCGGACTGCTGCAGCTGACCCGGGTGCTGACCGAGGCCCGGCTGCAGCACACGATGAGCGGGCACACCCGGGCGACCGTGCTGTCCGTGTCGGGGTTCGGCGCGCAGCTGGGGGCGCTGGCCGTTTACGGATGCTTCGGGCTCGGCTCGCTGTGGCTGGGCATCGCGCCGCTCGCGGCCCTGTTCGCGGTGCCGATCGTCCTGGTCGGGCTGGCCGCGGTGCGTTGGCTGCCCGGCGGCCGGCCGCACCGGGTCGCCACCGAGGCGGCCTGAACGCGGGCGCGGTCGGCGACACTGCCATCAGCCGTGTCACCCGCCGGCCGAGTCGCAGACATTGACGGGCGTTGCTTGTGCGCGTCCGAGCTGTCCTTTAAGCTCCGATCGGGAGCTTTCGCCACGCATCCTTGGGCGTGGCCGCCGGTCGCGTGCTGGGCATACGCGTTCCTCCACCGGCTGACCAGGCGGATCCGCGCACTCCTCGCCGACGCTTGACCGACCGGCGACGTGCGCCTTCGTCGCCGACCCCCGATCTCGGTCCATGATGTCGCCGTGGCCTTCGCCCGCGATGTCCTGTTCATCAATGGAGACCCTTTATGAGAACAACGAGACGTCGACTGGCGGTCCTGGTGACCGCCACCACCGTCCTGGTCGCGGCCGGCGCCGTGACCGCCATCAGCGCGCAGGCGGCCGCGGGCTGCCGGGTGACCTACACGATCTCCAGTCAGTGGTCCGGCGGGTTCGGCGCCAACGTGAGCGTCACGAACCTCGGCGACCCGGTCAGCAGCTGGCAACTCGGCTGGACCTTCGCGGCCGGGCAGACCATCACCCAGCTGTGGAACGGCACCCACACCCAGTCCGGCAGCCAGGTCACGGTGCGCAACGCCCCCTACAACGGGGCGCTGGCCACCAACGCGAGCACCGCCTTCGGCTTCAACGGCAGCTGGACCGGCAGCAACCCGGTCCCCACCGCCTTCACCATGAACGGCGTCGCCTGCACGGGCACGACCACGCCATCGCCGTCGTCGCCCGCACCCGGGGACACCCAGCCGCCGACGGTGCCCGGCAATGCCCGCGTCAGCAACCTGACCTGCAATTCGGTCAACTTCGCCTGGAACGCCTCGACGGACAACGTCGGCGTCGCGTTCTACGACATCTATCACGACGGGCAGCAGATGACCTCGGTCAGCGGCGGCACGCTGTCAGCGAATCTGACCGTCGTGCCGGGCGCGACCTGGGGCCTGTACGTCAACGCGCGCGACGCCGCCGGCAACGTGTCCCAGGCCAGCTCGACGGTGACCATCACGCCGCCGCTGTGCCAGTCCGACACCACGCCGCCCACGGCCGCGACCCAGCTCGCCGGGTCCGCTTCGGGCACCACGGTCACGCTGCAGTGGACGGCGGCGACCGACAACGTCGGCGTACGCGCCTACGACGTCTACCGCGGCGGCGCGGTCGTCGGCACGGTCAGCGGCAACCCGCCTGCGACCACGTTCATCGACAGCGGGCTCGCCGCGAACACCAGCTACCAGTACCAGGTCAGGGCCCGCGACGCGGCGGGCAACACCGGTCCGCCGAGCAACACCGCCACGGTCGCCACGACCGGCGGCTGCACGGTCTGCACCGTCACCCAGGTGTCGACCGACACCGACATCCCGTGGGGTCTGGCGACCCTGCCCGACGGCTCGATCGTGTACTCCCGCCGCGACGCCCACGACGTCATCCGGCTCAACCCGGCCACGGGCGCGAAGACGACCCTGGGCACCGTGCCCAGCGTGCAGAGCACCGAGGGCGAGGGCGGGCTGCTGGGCATCGCGGTCGCGCCGACGTACGCCACTGACAGGTGGCTGTACGTCATGCACACCTCGCCGACCGACAACCGTGTCGTGCGGATCCGGGTGGTCGACGACCGGCTCGACACCTCGACGCTCACCGTGCTGGTCAGCGGCCTGGCGCGCAACAAGTACCACGACGGCGGACGGCTGCGGTTCGGACCGGACGGCAAGCTCTACGCCTCGTCCGGCGACGCGCAGAACGGCTCCTGGGCGCAGGACCGCAACCGGCTCGAAGGCAAGATCCTGCGGCTCAACCCCGACGGCACCGTGCCCGCCGACAACCCGTTCGGCAACCTGGTCTGGAGCTACGGGCACCGCAACCCGCAGGGCCTGGCGTTCGACTCCCAGGGCCGGCTGTGGGAGCAGGAGTTCGGCAACACGGTCATGGACGAGACGAACCTGATCGAGCGGGGCGGCAACTACGGCTGGCCCAACTGCGAGGGCACCACGGGCACCTGCGGCACGGCGGGGCTCATCGCGCCCAAGCGCACCTATCCGACCTCGGAAGGTTCCTGCAGCGGCATCGCCATCGTCCGTGACGCGCTGTACGTGGCCTGCCTGCGCGGCACGCGCCTGTACCGGGCGGTGATCAGCGGCACGAGCCTGACCAACGTGCAGTCGTACTTCGTCGGCACGTATGGCCGGCTGCGCACCGTCGAGCCGTCGCCGAGCGGCGGCATCTGGCTGACCACCTCGAACACGGGCGACAAGGACAGCGCGCCGAACAACAGCAACGAGCGCATCCTGCACGTCGCCCTCGGCTGAGGCAGCCGCGCCGGGAGCGGGGAGTCCCGCTCCCGGCGCGAATCGTCTTGCAAGAGCTACTGATCATTCGCCGCTCGGTCATGCTCCGTCCGCCCTGGACCGCATAACATCTCCATTCATCGATGCCAATCGGATGAGGGAGCAACCATGCTCGACAGGTTCAGGGTCACCGGGAGATCCCTGGTGGTGGCCGCGCTGGCGACCGCACTCACCGCGACCGGACTGATCGCGCCGGCACCGGCGGGCGCGGCGGTGACCCAGGCCCAGCTGGCGCTGCGCTGGGCGCCGATCCACTACCAGGACGTCGACGCCACCGGCAGCCACGCGCTGAGCGGCAGGTCGGACTACATCACGAAGGTCGACTTCGACGGCGACCTCAACGGCCGCAACAACTGGGACCGCACCGGCCAGGCCGGGGTGTCCCTGGCCGCGCACGCCTACTACTCCGTCGTGGAGACCGGCACCCACTGGTACCTGACCTACCTGTTCTTCCACCCTCGTGACTGGACCGACCACCCGTTCTTCGAGACCGAGCACGAGAACGACGGCGAGGGCGTGCTGCTGGTCGTCGAGCGCGACGGCTCCGACTACGGCGTGCTGCGCGCCGCGGTCACGGTGGCGCACGCCGACTTCTTCTCCTACACCCCGTCCGGCAGCACCTGGTCCAGCGGCCGGGAGAGCGTCGACGGCACCCTGCAGCTGCAGTCCTCGCCGCACGACGGCTTCCTGCACCCGGTCACCGCGCAGGAGGCCAAGGGCCACGGGCTCAAGGCGTATCCGCAGTACAACATCAACGGTGACGGTCTGGTGTACTACCCGTCGACCGTCGCCGAGACGCCGAGCAGCGGCGACGACCGCGACGTGCGCTACCAGCTGATCGACATCTTCGCGGCGGGTGGCCTGTGGGCGCAACGCGCCAACACCAGCCTGTTCGCGGGCGCGGGCACGTTCGCCGGGGACGACTCCGGTGACTGCGGCGCGGGCACCTACGACTGCACCACCAACTCGGCGAACGCGCCGTGGGGCTGGGACGACGGCAACGACCTGCCCGGCCGCGGCCAGCTCGCCACCGACCCGGCGAAGGTCGCGGTGGAGTACTTCACCATCCCCGGCACCCTCTCCCGCACCTACACCGCCAACTCGTACCTGGGCTGAGCGAAAGGAAGGGCACCTTCACATCGCCATGCGTTGTAGAAGGTGCCCTTCCTTCACTTCGGCAGGATGCCGTGCAGGAAGCGGGGGAGGCCGTAGTCGAAGACGGCGTCCAGGCCGAGCTCGAAGTCGGGGATCGCAGCGATCCGGGCGACCGTCGGAAAGCGGCCGGAGCCCAGCAGGTCGTCGAAGGCCTGGCCCTGCCGCTCCATCCACTCGTCGCTGGACATGCCGGTGTGCTGGGCGGCCTGCGCCTCGGTCGCGAAGCCCATCGCGAGACCGCGGACGAAGGCGAAGACGGCCAGGTGAATGTGCATCATCTCGGTGATCGACAGCCCGAGCGGGTCCAGCGCGGCCAGCGCGAACTCGGTGTACTTGATGCCGTGCGGCGCGAACTCCGGCCGGGTGATCGACATCGCCGGGGCGAGCCAGTGGTGCCGGCGGAAGATGCCCCACAGCTGTCGGCTGACCAGCGTGAGCTGAGCGTGGACCCCCTTCGGCGGCACGGCGGGCAGCGGCGCCTCCGCGAACGCGGCGTCGATCATCAGCCGGACCAGGTCGTCCTTGCCGCGTACGAAGCGGTAGAGGCTCATCGTGGCCAGCCCGAACTCGGTGGCCAGCCGGCGCATGGACACCGCCTCCAGGCCCTCGGCGTCGGCGAGCGCCATCGCGTGGCGCACCATCTGCTTGCGGGTCGGCTCGGCGGCGGCCGGGCGTGGTCGCCGTTCGCGCCGGGCGGGTTCGGCGGGCTCGGTGCGGTCGGTCACCACGGTGCCGACCCCGCGCACCGCCTCGACCAGCCCTTCGGCGCGCAGTGCGGCCAGCACTTTCGTCGCGGTGGCGATCGCCACGCCCCATTCGGCGGTGATCTGCCGGGCCGAGGGCACCCGGTCGCCGGGGCGCAGCTGCCCGCCGTCGATCTGTGCCCGGATCTGCCCGACGATCTGCCGGAACGGCGCCTCAGTGCTCACGCGTACTAGTACACCAGATCCGTCCGCCGGTGCGCTCACCGCGCCCACCTCGGTCGGTGTACTAGCTGGCGTACTAGTACACGTAAAGCCTTGTTGCAGCTCAAAGCGTCGCCTCCTTACGGTGTTCTCAGTGACGCGGTACAGCGTACACAGAGACTGGGGAGAGAACGATGAAGAAGAACACCGTACTGATCTCGGGTGCCAGCATCGCCGGACCGGCGCTGGCGTACTGGCTGCACCGGCGCGGCTTCGCGGTGACCGTGGTGGAACGCGCGCCCGGCATCCGGCCCGGCGGGCACGCCGTCGACATCCGCGGTGTCGCCAAGGACGTCTGCGCGCAGATGGGCATCATGCCGCAGATCACCCGCGACCGGGTGCACGAGGAGGGCTTCGCCTGGGTCGACGCGAGCGGCCGGCGCACCTCGGAGATGCCCGCGACGCTCGCGGGCGGCGAGGGCATCGTCGCCGAGTACGAGATCCTGCGCGGCGACCTCGCCGACATCCTGCACGACCTCACCCGCGGCGACGTCGAATACCGCTTCGGCGACCGGATAACCGCGCTGGCCGACGGTGCCGACGGGGTGAAGGTCGAGTTCCGCAGCGGCCGCACCGAGGTCTACGACCTGGTCGTCGGCGCCGACGGGGTGCACTCCGGGGTGCGGGCGCTGGCCTTCGGCCCGGAGGAGCGGTTCATCAAGCAGCTGGGCGCGTACACGGCGTACTTCACCATGCCCGCGCAGACCGACCTCGACCCGCACTGGTTCCTCATGCACGGCGTGCCCGGCGGCCGCTGCGCCGGCATCCGGCCCGAGAACGACCGCACCGCCAAGGCCATGCTGACCTTCCGCGCGGAGGGCCGCGTGGTCGACCCGCGCGACGTCGAGGCGCAGAAGCGCCTGCTGGCGCAGGTGTACGCGGGCGACGGCTGGCGCGTGCCGGCCATGCTCGACGCGATGTGGGACGCCCCCGACTTCTACTTCGACGTCGTCGGCCAGGTCCACATGCCGCACTGGACCAGCGGCCGGGTCGCGCTGCTCGGCGACGCGGGCTACTGCGCCTCGCCGATCAGCGGCCTGGGCACGAGCCTGTCCCTGGTCGGCGCGTACGTGCTCGCCGGTGAGCTGGCCGCGGCCGGCGGCGACCACGCGACCGCGTACGCCGCGTACGAGGAGCAGCTGCGCGGGTACGTGACGCAGTGCCAGAAGCTGCCGCCCGGCGGGGTCAACGGCATGCTCCCGATGTCGTCGGCCGCGATCCGGCTGCGCGACGTCAGCACCCGGGTGATGACCCGCCGCCCGTTCTCCCGCCTGCTGCAGATCCAGGCCGGCAAGGCCGACGCGATCACGCTCAAGTCCTACTGAGAACCGCCGTCCTGGCAGCCGCCTGCACGGCTGCCGGGACGGCGGCGTTCGATGACGGCACGGCCCCCGGCTCCGGTCAGCGCGGCTCTCCGCCGGAGACGCTGCCCCGCGGTCTGCCGGGTGCCCCCCGGCGGGACCCGATCGCCTGCTGCAGGTCCGTCAGCTGGCAGGACAACCGGACGATCTCCGCGATGAGGCGCCGGCCCCGCTGGTGCAGCGCGGCGAAGTCGCCGTCGAAGTCGCCGCGGGTCGGGGTCGCGCCGGCCCGCCGTGCCATGTCGTTCCCGATCGGCTTGTCGGCCCAGCTCATCTCGCGCTCCTCTCCATCGGATCGACCTACCCCGTCCCGCCCGTCCGAAACGACCTGTTTCAGTGCGGAAGGCGAAACTCTGCGTGACGCCGATGCCGGCCTGGCGGGAGTGCGGCCCGGTCAGGCGGCGGGCGGTCCGAGGACGATCGGTCCGCTCAGCGGGTCGGACAGGCTCGCGTCGGCGACGACGGTCCCGTCGGGGCGCAGCGTGAGCACCCCGTCGTCGGACTTGGCCAGCAGCGCGTCCGCCGTCGCCCAGACCGCGACGTACGGGAACGGCTTCGCCTCGCCGGTGGTGGTGTCGACCAGCTGGACGTCCTCCCGCTTGTGCTGGTCGGGCAGCGCGACGACCTGACGCCCGTCCGGCGACCAGGCGAACGGGCTCTGCGGCATGGCCTTGACCGGCAGCGACCTGGTCGGCTCGCCCGTCTGGGCGTCGAACAGCTGCAGGCTCTGCACGAGTTCGGCGGCTTCGCCCTGTGAGCGGTCCGCGATCGGCAGGGCGACCTCCTTGCCGTCCCGGGTGAACACGAAGTTGCACAGGCTGCAGTTGTAGTTGGTGTGGCTGAACCAGTGCTCGGTGGTCTTCCCCGTCGCCACATCGGTCACCGCGAAACCCATCGCGAAGGGCTCCTTGCGGTTGATCGTGCCGACGACGCGGCCGCCGTCCGGCGACCAGGGATCGAGTCCGAGGCTGAAGCCGAGCGTCACGGACCTGCGCTCCGTGATCACCTTGTCGCCGACGAGCTCGACGATGTCCAACTGCTCGCCGCCGGTGGCGTGGCGTCGGCCGGTCGGGTCGAGGATGGCGCCGGGCGGCAGGTTCAGTTTCACGTAGGCGTTGCGGGACCGGTCGAGGACCCGGCTGCCCGCCGCGATGACCTGCCAGCCCCCCGCGAGCTGCTGCGGCGTCTCGCCGAGCGTGGACAGCGACGGCGACGGCGCGGCCGACGGCGTCGCCGTGGGGGGCCGCTGCGAGGTGCAGGCCGACAGCACTGTCGCGACCACGGCCGCCGAGAGCAGTCCGCCGATGATCGCCTTGCGCCGGGTATGCCGCAGTCGTCCGCCCATGTGCTCGCCTCCGTGGTGATGGCGCTCTCGCGCCCCCGTGATCCCGATGGGGACGGCGGCTTCGCCACGCATGTGTGGCAGGACCGGCCCCGTGTCGCGGGACAGGATAAGCGCAACCCGCGCCACCGCGCAGACCGTCCAACACGCGCCTGCGCCCAGGAGGCCTGGTCAGCGGCGGTCGTAGAGGAATCTGCGCAGCGTCCGGCTCAGCCAGGGCATGACCAGGTAGGTCAGGATCGGGGCCAGCAGCAGGGGCAGGATCGCGGCGCGCACCACCATCGGCAGCGGCAGCTCGCTCAGATGCTCCGCCCCCAGCAGCTGGAACACCAGCACACACGGGTAGACCCCGAGGAACGACACGATCGCCATCTTCCACCGCGGCGGGGGCAGCACCGGGCGGCCGGGCAGGCTGAACCAGGTCTCCATCCCGGTGGTGGTCTCCCGCGGCTCGGCCTCGTGGGCGATCCCCGCGAGATGGCGCACGACCACCTCGCGCTCCGGAGAGGTCAGCCACCGGCTCAGGTCGCGGCCGTTACGAAACCGCAGCACGCAGTGGTAGAAGGGCTCCGCGCCCTTCGGGGCGTCCTTCGGGCGCAGCCAGGTCACGCCCTGATGGCCGGGGAAGCGCGCGGACGCCGCGTTGACCTCCTCCAGCCAGCGTTCGAAGTCGGCCTCCCGGCCGGGCACGACCGCCCAGGTGAACAGCACCGACACGGGTTCGTCGTCGGGCACGGGAGCGGGCTCGGTCACCGGCGGCCCTTCGGCTAAAGCAAGGATTCGATGGTGATGGGTAGCTTATGGTGCCGGCGGCCGGTGGCATGCCAGACCGCGTTGGCGATCGCCGCCGCGGTGCCGACCATGCCGACCTCGCCGACGCCCTTGACGCCCAGCGGGTTCACCACCGTGTCCGTGGTCTCGATCGTCTCGATGAGCACGTCGGGCGCGTCGGCGTTGACCGGCACCAGGTACTCGCCGAGGCTGGCGTTGGCCCAGCGGCCGTCCGGGCCCATGATCGTGCCCTCCAGCAGGGCGTGGCTCATGCCCCAGAGCATGCCGCCCATCAGCTGGCTGTGCGCGGTCTTGCGGTTGAGCACCCGGCCGGGGTCGAACACCCCGATCAGCTGCCGCACCCGGCACAGGCCGAGGTCGGGATCGACGGCCACCTGCGCGAACTGCGCGCCGAACGTCATCGTGCCGTACGGGGTGTCCATGCCGGGCGGGTTCCAGGTGCCCAGCGCCTCCGCGTCGGCCATGAACGCGCGCTGCAGCAGTTCGGCGTATGTCTCGCCGGTGGCGGGGCGGTCGCGCAGCGCCATCCGACCGTCGCTGACCACGACCTGCCGCGGGTCGGCGCCGTGCAGCGGCGAGTGCTCGTCGGCGACGGCCTGGGCGATGAGCTGGTCGCGTAGGGCGGTCGCGGCGATGTGCACGGCGGCGCTGACCATGCCGGCCCCGGCGGAGCCGACCGCGGCGGCGGTGTTGGGCAGGTCGCTGTCGCCGTACTGGATGCGCATCCGCTCCAGCGGCACGCCCAGGCCGTCGGCGGCGACCTGGGTCATCGCGGTCGCCGCGCCGGTGCCGATGTCGGAGAAGCTCGACTGCACCACGGCGCTGCCGTCGGCGAAGATGCGGGCGCGGGCGCGCTGCGGGTTGCCGGGCGGCGTCACCGGGTAGCCGGAGCTGGCCATGCCCCAGCCGAGCAGCCAGTTCCCGTCGCGTCTCGTGCCCGGCCGGGGGTCGCGTTCGGACCAGCGGGCCAGCTCCGCGCCGCGCCGGTAGCAGTCGCGCAGGCCCTTGCTCGACCACGGGTGCCCGGTCATCGGCTCGGTCTCGGCGTAGTTGCGCAGCCGCAGTTCCAGGGGGTCGAGGTCGAGTTTCTCGGCGAGCTCGTCCATCGCCGTCTCCATGACGAACATGCCCGACGCCTCACCGGGGCAGCGGGTGAACGTCGGCGTCATGGTGTTGGCCTTGATCAGGTTGTAGACGCCCTCGTAGTTGGGGCAGGCGTAGATCTGCGAGGCCACGCCCAGCGACGGCTCGGCCCAGTCGTCGAAGTGCGACGTGGGGGAGAGCTTGTGGTGGCGGATCGCGGTCAGCCTGCCGTCGCGGTCGGCGCCCAGCGTCAGCCGCTGCTCCTGCTCCTCGCGGTGCCCGACGGAGCTGAACATCTGCTCGCGGGACAGTGCCAGCCGCACCGGCCGGTGCACGGCCCGCGCGGCGAGCGCGGCCAGCGCCGGATGGTCCCAGATCATCGCCTTGCAGCCGAAGCTGCCGCCGACGTAGTTGGTGACCACCCGGATGTGCGACGGCATCACGTTGAGCAGTTCGGCGACGGTGTGCAGGGTGGCGTTGGGGCCCTGGGTGGCGTCGTAGAGGGTGAGCCGGTCGCCCTCCCAGACCGCGGTGGTCGCCGAGCACTCGATCGGGTTGTGGTGGTTGGCCGCGCAGTAATAGGAGTTCTCCACCGTGACCGGTGCGCGGTCCAGCGCCGCTGCCACGTCGCCGCGGGCGATCCGGCCCGGGATGAACCCCGCGAAGATCTTCTCCGCCTCGTACGCCCGGTCGCGCCCCTGCTCCACGGTGGTGATCGACGCCGTCTCCTGGTAGGTGATGCGCACCAGCCGGGCCGCGTGCTCGGCCTGGTCCAGCGTCTCCGCGACCACCATGGCCAGGTGCTGCCCGGCGTAGTGGATCACCTCGTCCTGCATCGGGAAGAACGTCTGCCCGGACGCGGCCGCCCCGAACAGCGACGGCAGCAGGGGCGGCACCGAACCGCCCTTGGGCAGGTTCAGGTGGTGCAGCACGGCCAGCACGCCCTCGGCCCGCTCGGCGTCGTACGTGTCGATCAGCTCCACCCGGCCGCTGGGGATGCGCGAGGTGACCAGCACCGCGTGCGCCAGCCCGGGCAGCGCGATCTCGGCCGAGTAGCGGCCCGCGCCGGTGACCTTCGCGTGCCCGTCGACCCGGTCCAGCGGACGTCCGATCGCGGTGGTCATGGCGCTTCTCCTCGCGCGGTGAGGGTCTCCAGCGCCCGGATCATCGTGCGCTGCGCCAGCTCGATCTTGAACGCGTTCATCGGCTGCGGCACGGCGTCGGCCATCTCCGCGGCCGCGGCCCGCGCGAACGTCTCCCGTGTCGCGGGCGCGCCGCGCAGCACCTGCTCGGCCCGGCGGGCCCGCCACGGCTTGGTGGCCACCCCGCCCAGCGCCAGCCGCACCTCGGCGACGACGCCGTCGGTGACCGTCAGCGCGCAGGCCGCCGAGGCGAGCGCGAACTCGTACGACTCCCGGTCGCGCACCTTCAGGTAGAGCGAGTTGCGGGCCGCCGGCAGCGCCGGAACCTCGATCGCGGTGATCAGGTCGCCGTGGTTTAGCGGATGCTCACGCTCCGGGGTGTCCCCGGGCAGCAGGAAGAAGTCGTCGATCGCGATGGCGTGGTGGCCGCCGGAGTTCTGCACGTGGATCATCGCGTCGAGCGCGACCAGCGCCACCGCCGCGTCCGACGGGTGCGTGGCGATGCAGTGCGGGCTGGTGCCCAGCACCGCGTGCCCGCGGTTGACCCCGGCGAGCGCGCTGCACCCGGTGCCGGGCGCGCGCTTGTTGCAGCTCGCCTCCGCGTCGCGAAAGTACGAGCAGCGCACCCGCTGCAGCATGTTGCCGCCCATCGAGGCCATGTTGCGCAGCTGCGCGGACGCGCCCAGCAGCAGCGCCTCGGACAGCATCGGGAAGCGGTCGACGACGACCGGGGCCAGCGCGACGTCGTTCATCCGGGCCAGGCCGCCGATGCGCACCGCGCCGTCCGGCTGCACCTCGATGTGGTCGATCGGCAGGGAGTTGATGTCGACCAGGCGCTGCGACGGCTCGGCGTAGATGCGCAGCATGTCGATCTTCGTGGTGCCGCCGGCCAGGTAAGCGCTGGTCGGGTCGGCGGCGACGGTGGCGATGGCGGTGGCCACGTCGCTGACGCGCGAGTAGCTAACGGGTCGCACGGCCCACACCTCCCACGCCGTCGCGCACGTCGCGGATCGCGGTGCGGATGTTCGGATAGGCCGCACAGCGGCAGATGTTGCCGCTCATCCACTCGCCGATCTCCGCGTCGGACCCGGCGTGCCCCTCGGCCAGCAGCGCCACCGCCGACATGATCTGCCCCGGGGTGCAGTAGCCGCACTGGAACGCGTCCTCGGACAGGAACGCCTTCTGCATCGGATGCAGGGTGCCGTTCTCGGCCATGCCCTCGATGGTGGTGATCTCGCGGCCCTCGCAGGCGATGGCCAGGGTCAGGCAGGCCACCACGCGCCGCTTGTCGACCCACACCGTGCACGCGCCGCAGGCGCCCTGGTTGCAGCCCTTCTTCGCGCCGGTGAGGTTCATGTGGTCGCGCAGGCAGTCCAGCAGGCTGACCCGGGGTTCGAGGCGCACCACGTGGGTGGCCCCGTTGACGTTGAGCACCACGTCGACCGGACCGGGTCCCTGCACGGCGTCCGGCAACTGGGAAGCCACCATCGCTCCTCCTCTTCCCGTTCCCGCGCTTCAGGTCACGCTATAGCAGCTGAACCGGCACCTCGGGGCGAATGCCGATAGTCGGCTGACCTGCGAAGACGCCTCAGGAAAGCGGACATTCTGCCTGCATGAGAGGCTCCGGCGGGCGAAGATCGGCACATGACGGTGACAGAGCGACCGGGCGCCGGGCACACCGCCGGTGTGACACACCTGCGCGATGACGATCTGAGCAGGCTCGACGCCTGGTGGCGGGCGGCCAACTACCTGACCGTGGGTCAGATCTACCTGATGGCCAACCCGCTGCTGCGCGAGCCGCTGCGGCCCGAGCACATCAAGCCGCGGCTGCTGGGCCACTGGGGGACCAGCCCGGGTCTGAACATGCTGTGGGCGCATCTGAACCGGACCATCACCAACCGGGACCTCAACGCGATCTTCATCTGCGGCCCGGGCCACGGCGGCCCGGCGATCGTGGCGAACACCTGGCTCGAGGGCACCTACAGCGAGCTGTATCCGAGCGTGGACCGCAGCGAGTTCGGCATGGCGCGGCTGTTCCACCAGTTCTCGTTCCCGGGCGGCATCCCCAGCCACGTGGCGGCCGAGGTGCCGGGCTCGATCCACGAGGGCGGCGAGCTGGGCTACTCGCTGATGCACGCGTACGGTGCGGCGCTGGACAACCCCGGGCTGCTGGTGGCCTGCGTGATCGGCGACGGGGAGGCCGAGACCGGGCCGCTGGCGTGCAGCTGGCTGGCGAACACGTTCATCAACCCGGTCACCGACGGCGCGGTGCTGCCGATCCTGCACCTCAACGGCTACAAGATCGCCAACCCGACGGTGCTGGCCCGCATCCCCGAGGCCGACCTGATGGCGATGCTGCACGGGTACGGGTACCACCCGATCCTGGTGTCGGGCAGCGACCCGGTGCGGGTGCACCACGAGCTGGCGTACGCCCTCGACCTGGCCCTGGACGAGATCGCCTCGATCCAGTCGCACGCCCGCCAGGGCGCCGACGGCGAGCGCCCGCGCTGGCCGATGATCGTGCTGCGCACGCCGAAGGGCTGGACCGGCCCGAAGGTCGTCGACGGCGTACCGATCGAGGGCACGTTCCGGGCGCACCAGGTGCCGCTGTCCGGCGTTCGGGACAACCCCGAGCACCTGGCGATGCTGGAGCAGTGGATGCGCTCGTACCGGCCGGAGGAGCTGTTCGACGCGACCGGCGCGCCGATGGCGTTCCTCGCTCCGCTGGCCCCGCGCGGCTCGCGGCGGATGAGCGCGAACCCGCACACCAACGGCGGCCTGCTGCTGCGCGACCTGGTCCTGCCCGACATCCGCGGGTACGCCGTCGACGTGCCCCAGCCCGGCAGCCCGCCGGCCGAGGCGACCCGGGTGTTGGGCGTCTGGCTGCGCGACGTGATCCGCTCCAACCCCGACCGGTTCCGGCTCTTCGGGCCCGACGAGGTGAACTCGAACCGGCTCGGCGCGGTGTTCGAGGTGACCGACCGCGAGTTCGACGCGCGGATCTTCGCCGGGGACGACCATCTCGCACCCACGGGCCGGGTCATCGAGGTGCTGTCGGAGCACCTGTGCGAGGGCCTGCTGGAGGGCTACCTGCTCACCGGCCGGCACGGCCTGCTGACCAGCTACGAGGCGTTCATCCACGTGATCGACTCGATGGTCAACCAGCACGCCAAGTGGCTGAAGGTGACCCGGGGCATCGAGTGGCGGCGGCCCATCGCGTCGCTGACCTACCTGCTGTCCAGCCACGTGTGGCGGCAGGACCACAACGGCTTCTCGCACCAGGATCCGGGCTTCATCGACCACATGGTCAACAAGAAGGCCGAGATCACCCGGATCTACCTGCCGCCGGACGCGAACACCCTGCTGTCCACGATGGACCACTGCCTGCGCAGCCGCAACTACGTCAACGTGGTGGTGGCCGGCAAGCAGCCGCAGCCGTCCTGGCTTAACATGACCGATGCGGCCCTGCACTGCCGCCGGGGTCTGGGCATCTGGGCCTGGGCCGGCAACGACGCCGGCGGCGTGCCGGACGTGGTGATGGCGTGCGCGGGCGACGTGCCGACGCTGGAGACCATGGCCGCGGTCGACCTGCTCCAGCGCTACCTGCCCGCGTTGCGGGTACGCGTGGTCAACGTGGTCGACCTGATGCGGCTGCAGCCCGACACCGAGCATCCGCACGGCCTGCCCGACCCGCAGTTCAACGCCATCTTCACCACCGACCGGCCGGTCATCTTCGCCTACCACGGCTACCCGAGCCTGATCCACCGGCTCACCTACAGGCGCGCCAACCACGGCAACATGCACGTGCGCGGGTACAAGGAGGAAGGCACCACGACCACGCCGTTCGACATGGTGATGCTCAACGACCTGGACCGGTTCCGGCTCGTCATCGACGTCATCGACCGGGTGCCGGGCCTCGGCGTGACCGCGGCGGCGCTGCGTCAGTACATGACCGACTCACGCCAACGGGCCCGCGACTACACCCGCGCCTACGGCCAGGACGCCCCGGACATCACGGACTGGACCTGGCCGGGGCGGGGCGGGGTATGAACAGTCTGGACGCCGGCGCCGGACCGGCGATGAACACCGAGAGCGGCGGCGCCCGCCCGATCGTGGTGGGGGCCGACGGGTCGGCGTCGTCGCTGGCCGCGGTGCGTATCGCCACCCGGGAGGCGGCCTGGCGGCACCTGCCGCTGCGCATCGTGCACGCCTTCATCTGGCCGCTGATGCACGTCACGATGGGGCCGTCCGAGGCGGGTCCGGGGGAGGGCGGGCTGCGCCACGACGCCGAACGGACCCTCGCCGAGGCGGTGGCGGTGGCCAGACAGACCGATCCGTCCGTGTCCGTGCTCACCGACCTGATGACCGGCGCCCCGTCGCCGGTGCTGCTGCGGGCGGCCCGCGACGCCGACCTGCTCGTCATCGGCGACCGCGGCCTCGGCGGGTTCACCGGCCTGCTGGTCGGCTCCGTGGCGGTGCAGTGCACCGCGCACGGGCGCACCCCGGTCCTGGTCGTACGGGGCGAGGAGCGCTCGACCGGACCCGTGGTCGTCGGCGCGGACGGCTCGCCGGACTCCGTGCCCACGATCGAAGCCGCGTTCGCCGAGGCCGAGATGCGCAAGGCGGAGCTGACCGCGGTGCACAGCTGGACCCGCGCCGGCGGGCACGCCCACGGCGAGCACCACGACCACAAGCACGACAGCGCGACCGTCGTCGAGGAGGAGGGCCACCTGCTGGACCAGGCGCTGGCCCAGGTCCGCAAGGACCACCCCGACGTGCGCACCCGCGAGCACCTGGTGCGCGGCCGGCCCGCGAAGGTGCTGATCGAGCTGAGCAAGCAGGCTCAGCTCGTGGTCGTCGGGGCGCACGGGCGCGGCGGCCTCACCGGGCTGCTGCTCGGCTCGGTCAGCCACCAGGTGCTGCACCACTCGTACTGCCCGGTGCTGGTGGTGCCCCGCGCGACCGGCTGAACGCCGCTACGCGTGGGCGGCGATCGCCAGGTCGAGCACCTCGGAGGAGTCCCAGCCCGGATCGTCGCCCTCCGGGTCGACGACGGCGCCGAGAAACGCCTCCTCGACCGGCCGCAGCCGCGCCGCCAGCGCCGCGAACGGGTAGGTGGCGGTGAACCGGGCCGCCGTGCGGCCGACCAGCAGCACCGACAGCACCGAGCTGTCGTCGAAGGGAAGGCCGGGGTAGACGTCGCCGCCCCAGTACACGACCGGGGCCTCGGCGTCGCCGTCGGCGAACCGGCCCGCCCCGGCCAGCATCAGCAGGTCCGTCAGGGTGGCGTAGGTGTCGGCGTGGTAGTCGTACAGGTAGATCTCCAGTGCGCCGTCGTGGTGCCGGGCGAGCGTGAAACCGCCGGCTGCCCGTGCGGCGAGCAGTTCCAGCGGGGTCCGGGTCCGGCTCGCCCGGTACGTCGCGACGGCGGCGGGCGAGTCGGCGATCGCGGTCAGCTCCCAGTCGGGCGTCAGGTCCCCGGTGGCCCAGCCCAGCCACATCTCATCCGGGTTCGCGATCACGTCGTGGCCTGGTAATGGCGTGGACAGCCACGCGTCGAACCCGTCCCGCGACATCGGCATCCGGGTCGCGAGCATGTAGGACCGGCCGCCCACCGTGCACCTCCGTCGTCATCGGAACCGCCCGACCGTAGCCGATCACGGCCGGGCGAGGGCCACGGGGTTTCGCGGCGATGCGCCATGCGGTACAAGTGTTCATGGCCGACAGACCACGATGGATTCCCCAGGCGCCCGGTGTCGTGACGCTGCGCTCCTACGACCGCACCTGGCTGCGCGGGGACGTGCTCGCCGGGGCGACGGTCGCGGCTTACCTGATCCCGCAGGTGATGGCGTACTCCGGCCTGGCCGGACTGCCGCCGGTGGCGGGACTCTGGGCGGCGCTGCCCGCGCTGGCGGTGTACGCCCTGCTCGGCTCGTCGCGGCAGCTGTCGGTCGGCCCGGAGTCGACCACCGCCCTGATGACCGCGACCGTCATCGGGCCGCTGGCCGCGGGCGACCCGGGCCGGTACGCCGCGCTGGCCGCCGGGCTGGCCGTCATCGTCGGCCTGCTGTGCCTGATCTGCTGGGCGATCCGGCTCGGCTTCGTGGCCGATCTGCTGTCCAAGCCGATCCTCGTCGGCTACATGGCCGGCGTCGCCATCATCATGATCATCGGTCAGCTGGAGCGGCTGACCGGCGTGCCGGTCGACGGCGGCACCCTGCTCGGCGAGGTCTGGGCGTTCGTCAAGGGCATCGGAAAGATCCACCTGGGCACGGTCGTGCTCGGCGCGCTGGTGCTGGCCTTCCTCTACCTGGTGCAGCGGCAGTTCCCGAAGCTGCCCGGCCCGCTGCTGGCCGTGCTGCTGGCGACCGGGGCCACCGCGCTGTTCGGGCTGCAGGACTACGGCATCGAGACGATCGGGAAGATCCCGTCGGGGCTACCGCCGTTCGCGTGGCCGGACCTGACCGACTTCGCGGACCTGCTGCTGCCGGCGGTCGGCGTGATGCTGGTCGGCTACACCGACAACATGCTCACCGCCCGCGCGTTCGCCGCGCGGCACCGCCAGGAGGTCGACGCCGACCAGGAGCTGCTGGCGCTGGGCGTGGCCAACCTGGGTTCGGGCGTGCTGCGCGGTTTCCCGGTCAGCAGCAGCGGCAGCCGCACCGCGCTGGCCGATGCGGCGGGCGCGCGCAGCCAGGTCTACTCGCTGACCGCGCTGGTGCTGGTCGTCTGCACGCTGCTGTTCGCCAGCCCGGTGCTGTCGGCGTTCCCGACCGCCGCGCTGGGCGCGATCATCGTGTACGCCGCGCTGCGCCTGATCGACCTGCCCGGCTTCCGCAAGCTGGCCGCGTTCCGGCGCAGCGAGCTGCTGCTGGCCCTGGCCGCGTTCGCCGGTGTGCTGCTGTTCGACATCCTCTACGGCGTGCTCGCCGCGGTGGCGCTGTCGGTCGCGGAGATGCTGGCCCGGGTCGCCCGGCCGCACGACGCGGTGCTGGGCATCGTGCCGGGCGTGGCCGGCATGCACGACATCGACGACTACCCGCAGGCGCGCACCGTGCCCGGCCTGATGATCTACCGGTACGACTCGCCGCTGTTCTTCGCCAATGCCCAGGACCTGCGGCGGCGGGCACTTGCCGCGGTCGACGAGGCGGCGGACGTGCGGTGGTTCGTGCTCAACGCCGAGGCCATCGTCGAGGTCGACATCACCGCCATGGAAGCGGTCGAGGAGCTGCGCAACGAGCTGACGCAGCGCGGCATCGTCTTCGGCCTGGCTCGCGTCAAACAGGAGCTGATGGACGAAATGGTGTCATTCGGCCTTGCCGATGCGGTCGGCCGCGACCGGATCTTCCACACCCTGCCCACCGTCGTCGACGCGTACCGCGCCGAACATCCGCAAACCTCCGTCTGAGTCGCGGAAGTCCTGGTCACGGCGGGTCCAATGGGACGACCATGGTGGGGGAGGGTGCCGCCATGTTCCAGAACCGAACGGACGCCGGGCACCGCCTGGCGCAGCGCCTGACCTGGCTCCACGACGCCGACGTCGTCGTGCTCGGGCTGCCCCGCGGCGGCGTCGTCGTCGCGGTGGAGGTCGCCCGCGCCCTGAGTGCCCCGCTCGACGTGCTCGTGGTGCGCAAGCTCGGCGTGCCGTTCCAGCCCGAGGTGGCCATGGGCGCGATCGGCGAGGAGGGGGTCCGGGTGCTCAACCCGGGCGTGCTGGACGCCGCCGGGATCACCCCGGCTGCGCTGGACCGCGTGGAGCAGGCCGAACGGGTCGAGCTGGAGCGGCGGGTGCAGCGCTTCCGGCACGGCCGCGACGCCGAGGCGCTCGCCGAGCGCACGGTCGTGATCGTCGACGACGGCGTCGCCACCGGTGCCACCGCCCGTGCCGCGTGCGAGATCGCCCGCGCGCGGGGCGCGTCCCGGGTGGTGCTCGCGGTGCCGGTGGCCGCCCCGGACACGGCCGCCGAGCTGCGCTCGGTCGCCGACGAGGTGGTCTGCCTGGAGACCCCGGAGCTGTTCATGGCGGTCGGTGAGCGCTACGCCGACTTCCGGCAGACCTCGGACGAGGAGGTCGTGGCGCTGCTGGAGGGCTCCGCGCACATCCTGGAGGGGAGGCACCCGCAATGACCGCGATCAAGCGCTGGAACATCGAGGTGTTCGTCGGCGAGGACGAAGGCCGCACCTACGCCGAGGCCCGGCTGCAGGACGACGAGATCGGCGACCGGCTGATCGGCGTCGGCCGGGCCAAGCTCAACCCGGACGACGAGGACGTCCCCGAGATCGGCGACGAGCTCGCCGTGGCGCGGGCGCTCTCCGACCTCGGCCACCGCCTGCTGGTCGTCGCCGCCGGCGACATCCAGCGCGCGACCAGGGAGAAGGTACGGCTCACACACTGACACGTCGTGGCGCGTTAGCGCCGTCCGGTCGAGGGGTAGGGGGCGCGGCATGACGAACTTCCGGATCGTGGTCGGAGTCGACGGTTCCGAGGGCGGGCGGCGCGCGCTGCGCTGGGCGGTGCACGAGGCAGCAGGCCGTGGCGGGACCGTGCAGGCCGTGGCAGCCTGGCGGTGGGACGAGACCGACGACGACGTCATCGGTTCGGCCGCCCAGGAGATCACCAGCGCCATGCTCGACCGGGAACTGGGCGCGCTGCCGTCCTTCCAGCGGGAGGGGGTCGCGATCGCGGGCGAGGTGGTCGAGGGCCGGGCCGCCGACGTGCTCGCTGCCGCGGCCGCCGACGCCGACCTGCTGGTGCTCGGCAGCCATGGGACCAGCCGGCTGATGCACACCGTGCTCGGCTCGGTCAGCGAGGAGTGCATCGGCAAGGCCAACTGCCCGGTCGTGGTCGTGCCGGTCGGCCACGAACTGCCCCACGCCGCCGAACTGGCTGTCCCCGACCCGACCGGCTGACCGAGGAGGTCTTCGCACTGCGGGTGCGCGGATGTGTCGGGGGAGGCAGGCAGGATGCCGGGTATGGACAAACCGGAGATCGTGAGCGCCGAGCAGTGGCAGCAGGCCCGTGACGACCTGCTCAAGGCGGAGAAGGAACTGACCCGCGCGCAGGATGCGCTGGCCGCCCGGCGCCGCCGCCTGCCGATGACGAAGTTCGACAAGCCGTACGAGTTCGCCACGCCCGACGGGCCCAAGAGCCTGCTCGACCTGTTCGACGGCCGCGGTGAGCTGGTCGTCTACCAGTTCATGGACCGCGGGCCGAAGCACTACTGCCCCGGCTGCACGTGGTTCACCGACAACGTGCCGGTGCACGCGCTGCCCCTGCTGGCCGGCCGCGGCATCACCTGGGTGACCGTGTCCAACATGCCGCTGGCGCAGATCGAGTCGTACAAGGCCGAGCGCGGCTGGACGCTGCCGTTCGTGTCGTCGCACGGCACGCCGTTCTCCGACGACTGCGACGCGGGCGGCGGTTTCATGCTCAGTGTGTTCCTGCGTGACGGCGACGACGTCTACCGGACCTACAACACCACCTCACGTGGCGTGGACCGGCTGGTCTTCGCCAACAGCATCATGGACCTGGCTCCCTACGGCCGTATGCAGGACTGGGAGGACTCCCCGGCCGGGTGGCCGCAGCACCCGACCTACGGCTGACCGACGCAGGCCGAATCGACGGCCCGAGTGGCGGATTCCGACGCCTCGGGCCGTCCGGCCGGGTCGCTCAGCCGTGACCTCGCCTACGGGGGTCCCCCTTCGATGGCACAATGATTCGGTGACAATTCCGGGCGAATCACCCGTTCATGCCGTGTGGTGTGCGTGTACGGGCTGATCGGCCTGGCCGTGGTGCTGATCGCCTGGGCGGCGGTGTCGGCGCGCGCGGCGCGGTTCAGCGTCACCGTCCCGATCGCGTTGCTGCTGGCCGGCCTGTTGCTGGCGGGCGGCGACGACCCGCCGGTCAACGTGGACGTGTCCTCGTCGGAGGTGCAGCACCTGCTCCAGCTGACGCTCGCCCTCATTCTGTTCACCGACGCCACCGAGATCAGCCTGCGACGGCTGTGGTCGGCCGGTCGGCTGCCGCTGCGACTGCTGCTCGTCGGCTTCCCGCTGACCGTGGCAGCCGGCCTGGTGACCGGCATGGCGCTGTTCCCGCACGCGAGCGTATGGGTGATCGCGCTGGTCGCGGCGGCGCTGACCGCCACGGACGCGAGCCTGGCGTCGGTGCTCGTGCGCGACGAACGCATCCCGCACGACCTGCGGACCGCGGTGACCGTCGAGAGCGGCCTCAACGACGGCCTGGCCGCCCCGCTGGTGCTGTTCTTCGCCGCGGCGGCCGCGGCCGTGGGCACGGAGCGCAGCTCCGGTCTGGTGCTCGTCCACACGATCACCGAGCTGGTGATCGCGCTGGTCGTGGGCGTGGCCGCGGGCGCCGGTGCGGGATGGCTGCTCCGGTGGGCACGCCGCCGGGGATGGAGCGCGGCGCGGTCGGACCGCCTGGCCTACCTGGCGATCGGTGTGCTGGTCTTCGAGGTGACCCACGTGGTGCACGGCAACGGCATCGTCGCAGCGTTCGTCGCGGGCCTGGCCGTCCGGGCGGTCGACCGGGACCTGCCCGAGAAGCACCTGCAGACCTCGCACGACGTGGTCGCGTTGCTGTCGGCGGGCGTGTGGTTCGCGTTCGGGTCGCTGATCCCGCATACGCTTGCCGACCTCGCGAGCTGGCGCGTCCTGCTCTACGCCGTGCTGAGCCTCACCGCCGTGCGCATGCTGCCGGTCGCGCTGAGCCTGGTCGGGCTGCGCCGCTACCCGCGGGAGGTGTGGCTGCTGTCCTGGCTCGGCCCGCGCGGGCTACCCAGCGTGATCTTCGCGCTGATCGGCGTCCAGCAGCTGACCGGCGTGCCGGCGCAACTGGTGGTCAGCCTCATCATGGCCACGGTCCTGCTCAGCGTGCTGGCCCACGGTCTGACGGCGATCCCGATCGCCGAGCGGTGGAGCGATGGCGGATCACGACCTTGATGAGCTCCTCGACGACCAGCATGCTCAGCGCGATAGCGATCGCGGTGCACCACAGCCGCAGGCCGAGGCTCGTGGTGCCGAAGATGCGCTCCAGCGGATCGAGCAGGGTGACCGCGATGATCCCGAGCAGGGCGAGCCCGTAGCGGCGCAACTGCGCGCGGCCGGGGATCGCCGACCGGTCGAAGATGGTGTCGTACTGGTCGCGTGACAGCAGTCCGGCGACCAGGTGGAACAGCGACAGGGTGGTCAGCAACATGGTGGCGCCGACGACCGGCCCGCCGTGCGCGTGTCCGATCTGGTACGCCCACAGCGACCCGACCGTCATCACGAAGCCCTGCACGCAGAGCCGCACCCAGTTGGCCCTGGACAGCACCGGCGTGCCCACCGGGCGGGGCGGTCGCCGCATCAGACCGGCGGTCGGCTCGTCGAACCCCAGCGCGATCGCGATCGGGATGTCGATGACCATGTTGATCCACAGGATCTGCAACGGATTGAGCGGGGTGCCCGCGGCGATGTTCAGCAGGCCCGCGCCGATGAAGATCGCGATGTAGGCGACCAGGGTCGACATCTGGAACCGCAGGTACTTGAGCAGGTTGTCGTAGAGGCCGCGGCCGTACTCGACGGCCTTGACGATGGTGGCGAAGTTGTCGTCGGTGAGGATCATGACGGCGGCCTCCTTGGAGACCTCCGTGCCGGTGATGCCCATGGCCACGCCGATGTCGGCGGCCTTGAGCGCCGGGGCGTCGTTGACGCCGTCCCCGGTCATCGACACCACGTTCCCGCTGGCCTTGAGCAGCCGTACCAGGCGCAGCTTGTCCTCCGGCGCGACCCGTGCGATCACCCCGAGCTCCGGCAGCTGTGCCAGCAGCTCCTCGTCGCTCATCGCCGCGAACGCGGTGCCGGTGACGGCCCGGCCCTCGATGCCCAGCTCCCCGGCGATGGCCGCGGCGGTGGTCGCGTGGTCGCCGGTGATCATCCGGACCCGGATGCCGGCGCTGCGGCACTCGGCGATGGCGGCCTTCGCCTCGGGCCGCGGCGGGTCCACGATGCCGACCATGGCCAGCAGGGTGAGTTCGCGGACCTGCTCGATCAGGTTCCCGGACGGGTCGAAGGACGCCGGGTCGAGGTCGCGCCGGGCGACCACCATGACCCGCTCGCCGGCCGCCGCGATGCGGTCGTTGGCCTCGCCTGCCAGGTGCCGGTTGGCGTCGGTGACCGCCACCAGGGTCCCGTCCGGGCCCCGGTACGACGTGGCACGGTCGATCAACACGTCCGGCGCGCCCTTGACGTAGCAGCGGACCACCGGCGTGCCGTCGTCGCCGGTCATCCGGTGGAAGGTGGCCATGAACTTGTAGTCGGAGTCGAAGGGCACCTCGGCGATGCGGGGGTAGGCGCGGCGGGTCTCGGCGAGGTCCAGCCCGCCCTTGGCGGCGAGCACGATCAGCGCACCCTCGGTCGGGTCGCCGATCAGGTTGTCGCCGTCGAGCACGGCGTCCGCGCACAGCGCCATGGGCAGCAGGTACGGATCCAGGTCGAAGCGCTCGCCGCCGACGTGCCTGATCTCGCCCTCGGTGCGGTAGCCCTCACCGGTGACGGTGAACCGGTTCTGCCCGGGGATGACCAGCTCGCGGGCGGTCATCTTGTTCAGGGTGAGGGTGCCGGTCTTGTCGGAGCAGATCACCGAGGTCGAGCCGAGCGTCTCCACGGCGGGCAGCCGTTTGACGATCGCGTTGCGGCGGGCGATCTCGCGGGTGCCGATGGACAGCAGCGCGGTGACGACGGCGGGCAGGCCGGTCGGGATCGCGGCGACGGCCAGCGCGACGCCGGTGATGAACAGGGTGTCGAACGACTCGCCCCGGGCCAGGCCGATGAGCACGACCAGGGCCAGGGCGATGCCCGCGATGGTCGCGATGATCTTCGAGAGGCTGTCGAGCTGCTTCTGCAGCGGCGTCTTGTCCTGCTCGGTGCCGGCGAGCAGGTGGGCGATGTGGCCGATCTCGGTGCCCATCCCGGTGGCGGTCACGATCATCTCGCCACGGCCGCGGGTGACCGAGGTGTTCATGTACGCCATGCAGGTCCGGTCGCCCAGCGGCACGTCCTGCCCGGCAACCGGGTCCGGGGTCTTGCCGACCGGCAGGCTCTCGCCGGTCAGCGCCGCCTCCTCGATCTCCAGCGTCGCCGCGACGCAGATGCGGCCGTCGGCGGGCACGCGGTTGCCCGCTTCCATGAGCACGACGTCGCCGGGCACCAGCTGCTCGGCGTCGACCTCGACTGCCTGGCCGTCGCGGCGCACCCGGGCCACCGTCTTGAGCATCTGGGCCAGTGCCCGCACGCTCTCCTCGGCCTTGGCCTCCTGGCACAGCCCGACCACGGCGTTGAACACGGTCAACCCGGCCAGCACCAGCGTCGTGCCCCACTCGCGAGTGACCAGCTGGTTGACCACCGCCGCGGCGAGTAGCACGAGCTGCATGAAGTCGCGGTACTGGCGCAGGAACGCCGCAACCGCGGACTCCTTCTTCGTGCCGGTCAGCCGGTTCGGGCCGCGCGTGCCGATCCGTTCGGCGGCCTCCGCCGCGGTGAGCCCGCGCTCCACGGTGACCCCGAACGACTCCGCCACCTCCGGGACCGTCCTGGCGTACCACCGGTCTGCTGCGGGCGTGGTCTGCTGATCACCGGTCACGGTGACTCGCTCTCTCGTGCGGGCGCACGCGCCCGACCCGGCGCGTGCGCCCGGTCGGGCCGGCGGTCAGCCGGCCAGGATCGCGGCCTTCTGCTGCTCGAATTCGGCGTCGGTCAGCACGCCGGAGGCCTTGAGTTCCGCGAGGGTCTTCAGCTGCGTGAGCTTCGCCTGCATCGGATCTCCGGCCGGCGCCTGCGGCTGCGCGGTGGCCTGTTGCTGGTACGCCTGCTGCTGCGCCATCTGCTGCTGGTACGCAGCCTGATCGGCGTATGCCTGCTGCTGCGCCGCCTGCTCGTCCTCCTGGTTCGCCCACCGGCCGGCCTGCCGCCGAGACACGCGGTTCGACACCGCCGTGGCCGTGCCGGCCACCACCGCCGTGCGCGCCACTCCTCGAAGAAGTCCCATGATCAACACCTCTCGTTTCTGCGCTGCGCGGTCACGCGTTCGCTTCCGCCGCGGCCAGCAGCTCCTGTACCGGGATCCGGCCGCTCGCGACCATCTGCGCGCCGCCCCGGCGCCAGGCGATGGCCAGCGGTGCGGCCCAGACGTTCTCGTAGACGAGGATGCCCGCGGAGTTGCCGGGCTCGATCGCGTTGGCGGCTTCCCGCAGATCGTCGCGGTCGAGCAGACCCGACGAGGCACCCTGGAAGACGGCGAATTCGCGCGCACCCTCGGCGTCCATGTCCTCGACCGCCACGGCGACGATGCTGCCGTCGACGTCCTTGCGGATGAATGCCAGATCGAGGATCCGGACGATGCCACGGTCCACGAGGTCCAGCAGCAGCGGGATGCCCTCGCCGGTCATGTGGTTGCCCGGGAACTCGATCACCAGGTAGTCGACCGGCCCCATCGTGTCGATTTCGTGTGTTTTAGTCATTTATAGGCCTCTCCAGCGATGTGCCCTCTTGCGTCCGCACCCGTGCCGATATCGTAGGCGCGCCCGATGTGCGAGGGAGCGTGAACGGGAAACGAGGCGGTGCGGAATCGTCTCAGCTTCTGCGCGCGGGACGGGCTGCGCCGGACCGCCATGGCAGGGCCACCAGTCACGTCGTCGCGGCCTGTTTCACCCGCCGCCTCGCGCCCGTGCCGAGTTCGGGACGGCCCCGGCCCTGGCGGTCGGTGTGCAGCAGGCCGCGGCCGAACGCGTCGACCCGGCCCCAGCGGCCCGGGATGCCCAGCAGTTCGATCTGGCCGATGCCCATGGGCAGCGCCGCGTCGACGACCAGGCTGTCCTCCAGCGGCTGCAGCCCCAGCATGGTCCGCAGCAGCAGCAGGGGAGCCCCCGTCGACCAGGCCTGCGGGCTGCACGCCGTCGGGTACTGCACCGGATACTTGGTCTCCTCGCGCGGGTAGCCGCCGAACGCCTCCGGCAGCCGGCCGTCGAAGTACTCGGCCGCGTCGAGGATGCCGGCCGCGATCTGCGCCGCCTCCTTCTTGAAGCCGTACCGGCGCAGGCCCCAGGCGATGAACGAGCAGTCGAACGGCCACACCGTGCCGACGTGGTAGCCGATCGGGTTGTACCGCTTCTCGCCCAGTGCCAGGGTGCGCACGCCCCATCCGGAGAACAGTCGTGGTCCGAGCAGGTGGCGGGCCACGGCGCGGGCCCGCGACTGCGGGACGATGCCGCTCCACAGCAGGTGCCCGATGTTGGAGGTCAGCACGTCGACCTGCTTGCCCTCGGCGTCCAGGGCGAGCGCGTAGTACTCGCCGTCGGCGACCCAGTAGTCGCGGTTGAACCGGCGCTTGAGGTCGGCGGCCTGCTTCTCCAGCTTGTTCGCGTAGTCGGGGTCTTTCCACACCAGGCGGGCCAGGCGTGCCCCACGCATCCGCGCGTCGTAGGCGTAGCCCTGCAGCTCGCAGGTGGCGCGCGGGAACCCGGGCAGGCTGCCGTCACGGTAGGAGATGGAGTCCCAGGAGTCCTTCCAGCACTGGTTCTCCAGCCCCGACTTCTCGTTGCGGCGCTGGTACCAGACGTAGCCGTTACCGAGCAGGTCGGCGTACTCGTCGACCCAGCGCAGCGCGGCGCGGGCCTCCAGTTCCAGGTCGCGCACCAGGGCCTTGTCCCCGGTCCACCGCTCGTACTCGTCGAGCAGCACCACGAACAGGGCGGTGGCGTCGGCGTTGCCGTAGTACGGGCTGTGCGGCTGCTCCTGGAACGCCGCCGACTCGCCGTAGCGCATCTCGTGCAGGATCCGGCCCGGGTCCTCGTCGCGGAAGTCGTCGAACCGGGTGCCCTGGCGGGCCGCCAGCTCCCGCAGCGTGGTGGCGGCGAGCTCAGGCGCGAACGGCAGGGCCTGCAGGCTGGTGAAGATGCTGTCGCGGCCGAACATGGTCATGAACCAGGGCAGGCCCGCCGCGGGCAGGCTGCGCCCGCCCGAGGTCAGCGGGGAGAAGCGCAGCGCCGCCAGGTCGATCAGGCTGCGCCGGTAGGTCTGCCGCAGCGGTCCCCACTCGCACTCCAGCTTCGGCGCGCTCTCCAGCCAGCGGTCCAGGTCTTCGCCCATGTCCTCGGCGGCCTTGGGACCGCCGAGGCGGGTGCGCTTGCCGTCGCGGCCGATCAGGATCGGCGTAACGCGCAGCTCGCATGTCCAGTGCTTCTGGGGTTCGACCCGGATCTTGTAGGTGAGGCCGTTCTTGTCCATCTTCGCGCGCGGTTCCGAGGTGATCTCCGTGGCGCGGTGGAAGGTGTCGCGCCGGTAGCCGTAGACCAGCCGGTCGCGCTCGACGCTGTGGTACAGCTCGCCCTTCTTGCCCTCGTCGTTCTTGACGTCGAACAGGTCGGAGAAGTCGCTGCCCGCCTCCATGTGGACGGTCAGCTCGACGGCCTTCTCGCCGTGGTTGAGCACCGCCAGCCGCTCCCGGAAGCCCTCGGTGACGGTGCGCTGGCGCATCACGGACAGCTGCGCGTCGATGTAGACGGTGCCGCCGCCGGGGGCGAGGAAGAACCTGGTCTCGAAGTACTGCAGGTCGTCGACGGACAGGGTGCCCAGGCGCTGGCCGTCGACGGTCAGCACCCAGGTCGACAGGAACCGGGTGTCCCAGGCGAACAGCCCGGACGGGTCGGTGCGGGACGCCTCGATGTCGCCCCGCTCGTCGCTGACGACGAACGTGTTGCCGTTGAGGATGCGCACCTGCTCAGCCACGGCCGACCGCCGAAGGATGGGTGCTGCGCAGCGGGCCGCTGAAGACGCGCTGGAACAGCAGCAGCAGCTCCGGGTCGCCGTCGGCTTCGAGCGCGCCGCGCAGCAGCGCCGCGAACGCGTTGTCCTTGCCGGTGACGATGTTCTCGAACACGTCGGTATCGGTCTGGATCGAGCAGTCGGCCTTCTGGCTGCGCCGCGACACGGCGAACGTGCCGTGGTCGATCGTGACGAACCAGCGCTGGACCTCGCCTTTCGCGCCGATGTCGAACCGGATGCTGCCTGAGCTGCGCCGTAGTAACGGTTCCTCGCCGCGCTGGGCGAGATCGGCGAAGAACTGGTCGGTCGCCGTGGGCATGTGCACCATCTCCTCGGGAGGGGCGGTTCCGCGCGCGGCGGAAAGCGAAGGCCGCCAGGTCTCGTCAGGTCGTGGTGGACCGCGCAGACCGGGCGGTATGTGTTCTGAGCGTATCCGTGACGCACCTTTCAGGAGGATTTATCGCATATTCGGCTTCGGTCGGACCGTGGCGTCCACGGGCGGCCTGCGGTTGCGCTGGGTCCACGTGTATGCCAGGGCGGCGAGCGCCGCGCCCCAGCCCTTCTTGAACAGCCGCCGGGCGCCGGGGGAGGAGATCCACACCGTGTAGCGGTAGGCGATGCCGAAGGCGAGGAACACGCCGGCGATGGCGTACGGGGCCAGCGCGGAGTCGAAGTTGTGCAGGCCCCTGCTGCCCAGGTAGATCGCTGCGCAGAGCACCAGGGCGGTGACGGTGCCGACGAGCACGGGCCTCATGCAGCCGATGCTATGTAATCGGCATATCCACCGTATGAGGTTTATCGGACTTACCATCACAGATACCCGGCATGAGCTCACGCTCGGTGATCACACCTGGTGCGGTGTCCGTCGAGCAGAGTCGATCGACGGTGCACCCCGGTGCGGCGGCATGTGCACCTCTGTATAGCGAGAGCTGTGTTAAGGCACCGTTAACCGCGGCCGGATTCTTGTCACACGGCAGATCCCGTGCAGGACACGGAGATCCGGCCGTCCCGCCGGTAGCGTACGGACAGTGACGACTCAGCTGGCGAAGGCGGCCTCCCGCACCCGTACGCCCGGCCCCGGCCGGCACCGCCCTCGGTGGTACGCCGCGCTGGTCGTCATGGCCGCGCTCCTGCTGGCGGCGGTGCTGGCCGGGCACCGCCTGGTGCCCAACGTCTACAGCGCCGGCAGCCTGCTGGACTCGGTCGCGCCCCTGTTCGGCCTCGCCGTGCCCGTGCTGGTGCTCGCCGCGCTGGCGGCCCGCTCGCGGGCGGCGCTGCTCACCGTCGCGCTGCCGGCGGCCGTCTGGGCCGCGCAGTTCGGCGGCGCGCTGCTGCCGCCCCAGGGCGGGCCGGCCGAGCTGCGGGTCGTCTCGCAGAACCTCTACGCGGACAACCCCGACCCGGCGGCCACCGTCGAGGCGCTCGCCGCCGACGGGCCCGACCTCATCGCGATACAGGAGGCCACCGAGGGCGTCGCCGAGACGGCCGCGGAGCGGCTGCGCGAGTCCTACCCGTACCGCGCGGTCAAGGGCACGGTCGGCCTGCTGAGCAAGCACCCGATCGCGCAGGTGAGCAGCCTCGACAGCCGCACGAGCTGGATCCGCGGGCTGCGGGCGGTGGTCGAGACGCCGCAGGGCGACGTCGCGGTGTACGTGGCGCACCTGCGCTCGGCGCGCATCAACGAGACCGCGAGCCGCGACCGCAACATCCAGGCGCTGGCCGACGCCGTACGCGGCGACGACGCGAGCCGGGTGCTGGTCCTCGGTGACCTGAACACCTCCGCCGAGGACCGGGCCTTCGCCCCGCTGTCCGCGCTGCTGCGCGACGCCCAGGCCGACGCCGGCTGGGGGTTCGGCCTCACCTGGCCGTCCGCGCTGCCCGTGCTGCGCCCCGACCAGGTCCTCTACCGCGGCCTCACCGCCACCGACGCGGGTGTGCTGCGCACCCCCGGGACCGATCACCGCGCGGTGACGTCGTCGTTCGCCTTCCCGACCGGCTGACCCGGGCCGGGGCCCCCCCGGCGGGCGGGGCCGGCCGCCCGGGGGCGGGGCGGGGGGGCGCCGTCGTGGGCCGCCCCCCCCCCGGGGCCCCGGGGGCGGGCCCCCCGGGGGGGGGGGGCCCCGCCCGCCGGGTCACTTCGCGATGAGCAGCAGCACGGCGTGGCCGCGCAGCGTGTACGCGGTCCCGGCCCCGCCGATGACGGCCTCGGCACCCGGCGCGGCGACCTGGCTCGCCCCCTCGGCCCACGGGGACGTGTCGGTGACCCGGTACCACTGCTTTCCGGCGGGCGCGGCGGGCAGCGTGAACACCACGTCGCCGGACCAGCCGTTGTAGGCGGTGTACAGCGCGCTCGCGCTGTCGCCGAACTCCGTGCCGTCGATGCGCCACGCGAGGGCGTGGTTGTTCGCGTTGGCCCAGTACGCCCCGTCCGGCGCGACGCCGGCCGGGGTGAACCACTCCAGTTGCCCCATGCCGTTGGCGTTGCCGTCAGTGGAGGTGTAGAAGTTCACCGGCCGCAGCGCCGGGTGCGCCTTGCGGAAGGCCAGCATGCGCTGCGTGTACGTCTTGAAGTTGGTCTCGTCCGTGGTCAAGGACCAGTCCAGCCAGTTCGCCGACGAGTCGACGTTGTACGGGTTGTTGTTGCAGTTGATCGACCGCAGCGTCTCGTCGCCACCGGTCATCATCGGCGTGCCACCCGACAGCATCAGGAACGCGAACGCGTTGCGGGCCGCCTTGCGCTGGTCGGCCGCGACCCCGCCCTGGTCCCACGAGATGTTGTCGTCGCTGCCGCCGTCGGACGGCCCGAACGGCCAGGCCTGCCCGTTGTTCTTGGCGTTGCACGAGTACAGGTCCTTCTGCGTGAACCCGTCGTGGGCCACCATGAAGTTGACCGAGTGCCACGGTCTGCGGCCGTCGTCGCCGTACAGGTCCGACGAGCCGGCGAACCGGGTGGCCAGGTCGCTCGGGGTGACCGCGTCGACGCCCAGCTTGTTCTGGTCGCGGCGCAGGGTGTCCCGGTAGATGCCGTTCCACTCCGACCAGGCCGCCGGGAAGTTGCCCACCTGGTAGGTGCCCGTGCCGATGGCCCACGGCTCGGCGATCCAGTCCACCCCCGCGCCGCCGCCCGCCGGGCGGGCCGGCATCTCGGCGGTCAGCCGGTTGAGCGCGGTGTTCGCGTCGGCGCGGCTGTAGCTGAAGCAGCCGTGCTGGCAGGTGTTGCCCAGCACCGACGCCAGGTCGAACCGGTAGCCGTCGACGCCGAGGGTGTTCTTCCAGTACGCGATCGAGTCCACGATCAGGTTCTGCGCCGTCGTGTTGCGGGTGTTGTAGTTGTGCCCCAGCCCCGTGTTGTCCATCGACCCCTGCATGTCGGAGGTCAGCGAGTAGTAGGTCGGGTTGTCCAGCCCGCGCCAGGAGAAGATGTTGTACGTGTTCTTGTCGCTGATCGCGCCGCCCTCGGCGGTGTGGTTGTAGACGACGTCGACGAGGACCTTGATGCCGGCGTCGTGGAACGCCTTCACCATGGCCTTGAACTCCTTCGTCGGCCCGCCTGGTGTCTTGTCGGCGGCGTAGCGCCGGTCGGGGGCGAAGTAGTTCTCGGTCATGTAGCCCCAGTAGTTGTCGCCCGTGGTGCTGCTCGGGTTGACGTCGTTGGCGTCGTTCTGGGTCTCCTGCAGCGGCAGGAACTCCACCGCCGTGATCCCGAGCGAGGCCAGGTACGCCGCCTTCTGCCCGGCCGCCTTGTAGGTGCCCCGGTCGGCGGCCGCGATCGAGGTGTCGGCCTTGGTCAGGCCGCGCAGGTGCACCTCGTACACGATGTCGTCCTTGAAGGCCCGGGTCGGCTTCGTGCCGATGCTGGTGCTGTCGGCGGCCAGCACGATGCCCTTGGGGGCGATCGTGCCGGTGTCCACGGCCCGCTTGGCCGGGCCTGACGAGTAGTCGCTCGCCACACCGTCGGGCATCGCGGTGTCGTGGCTCATCTCCCGGGCGTACGGATCCAGCAGCAGCTTGTTCGGGTTGAACCGGTTGCCTGCGGCGTCCACGTCGGCCACGAACCCGGCCGTCGACCCCTTCGTCCAGCTCGCGCTGTAGGGCCAGTTCGGACCCCAGGCGCGGTAGCCGTAGTAGACGGTGCCGGTCACGCCCGCGGCCTGCAGCGTCGCCACGCTCACGGTGGTCGCCCAGACGTCCCCGGTGCCCTTGGTGAGCAGGTAGGACGCCTTCTCCTGGGCGCCGCTGGCGGCGGAGTAGACGTAGACCGCGATGCGGGTGGCCCGGGACGAGTACACCCGGAAGTTCACGTTGCTGCCGGAGTAGCGGCCGCCCAGGGTCAGGGTGTCGATCCCGGCCTGGGCGGGCGCGGTGGGGGAGACGAGGGACAACCCGGCTGCCACCAGCGCGGCGGCGAGCACGGACCTCCAGAGGCGACGCATGGTCTTCCTTCCCGGAACGGGGGTGGTGGCCGGGGGGAGCGGCGACTGAAAATTCTTGCAAAGTGTGACCTAGGTTACGTGCAAGTTTCAGGCGCGTAAAGATGCGCCAACTGCCCCCAACGCGAGCGGCGGGCCGCCGGGCGAGCAAGGATGGAGAGGTGGACGAAATGACGTCCGGAGACAACGGAACAGCGGCCGAGGTCGTCATCCCCGTGAACGGAGCCGCACTCTCGGCCCACCTGGCCATACCCCCGCAGGCCGCCGGCATCGTCGTGTTCGTCCACGGCAGCGGCAGCAGCCGGCACAGCCCCCGCAACCAGTACGTCGCCCGGTTCCTGCGCGACGCGGGCCTCGGCACGCTGCTGTTCGACCTGCTCAACGAGGCCGAGGAGAACGACCGGGGCAACGTGTTCGACATCGCGCTGCTCGCCGGTCGGCTCACCGAGGTGCTGGCCTGGCTGCGCACCCGGCCCGCCGCGCAAGGTCTACAGGTCGGCCTGTTCGGAGCCAGCACCGGCGCGGCCGCCGCGCTGTGGGCCGCCTCGAACGGCAACGCCGACGTCGCCGCCGTGGTCTCCCGCGGCGGCCGCCCCGATCTGGCCGGCGGTCACCTCGCCGAGGTGCGCGCCCCGACGCTGCTCATCGTCGGCGGCCTCGACCGCACCGTGCTGGAGCTCAACGAGCAGGCCGCGGCGCAGCTGACCTGCGAGCACGCCGTCGAGATCGTCCCCGGCGCGACCCACCTGTTCCAGGAGCCCGGCACCCTCCAGCAGGCCGCCGTCCTGGCCCGCGACTGGCTGGTCAGCCACCTGCGCTGACGCCGACGTCAGATCGTCCGATGGCGACCGGTGCGGGGTTTGGCCGAGCGGGGCGGCGCGGCGCGCATGTGTTCGCGGACGCGGCCCAGGACGCTACCGAGGGCGGCGAGGTCGCGCTGGTGCAGTGAGTCGAACAGCAGCCGCCGGACGACGTCGATGTGGCCGGGCAGCACTTGCGCCACGAGGCCGCGACCGGTGTCGGTGAGGGAGACGATGACGCTGCGCTCGTCGTCGGGTGCGGGTGTGCGGGTGATCAGGTCGCGCTTCTCCAGCAGTCCGGCCTGGTAGGTCAGGCCGCTGCGGCTGTAGACGACGCCGTCGGCGAGGTCGGTCATGCGCAGCTTGCCGTCGGGGGCGTCGGTGAGGCGGGCGAGGATCTGGAACTGCACGTAGCTGAGGTCGCCGTCGGCGCGCAGGTGCTCGTCGACGGCGTGCTGCAGCAGGGTGCTGACCTCCATGAGGGCGAAGTACGCGCCGAGCTGTTCGGCGTCCAGGGGCGCTGTCTCGTGGCTCACACCGTCATCGTACTTGCTTCGAATTTGAAACGAGTTATAGTCGAGATGTGCTTCAAGTTCGAAGCAAAAATGAAGGAGTGAGAGTCATGAAGGTCATCCGTTTCCACGAGCACGGCGACGCCGGCACCATGCAGCTCGACGACGTCGAGCAGCCGACCCCCGGCTCCGGCCAGGTGCTGATCAAGGTCGCAGGCACCTCGTTCAACCCGGTCGACGCGAGCATCCGCGCCGGTTACCTGCGCCAGGTGTTCCCGGTCGCGCTGCCGCACACCCCGGGCATCGACGTCGCCGGCACGGTGACGGCCTTGGGCGAAGGCGTCACCGGCCTGCAGGTAGGTGCGCGGGTGATCGGGTTCCTGCCCATGACCGCCGACGGCGCCGCCGCCGAGTACGTGCTCGCCCCGGCGGAGGCCCTGGCCGCCGCGCCGACGACCATCCCACTCGCCGATGCCGCCGCGCTGCCGGCGACCGGACTCACCGCCTGGCAGGCGCTGTTCGACCACGCCGACGTGCAGCCCGGACAGCGCATCCTGGTCAACGGCGCCGGCGGCGCGGTCGGCGGCTACGCCGTGCAACTGGCCGTCCAGGCCGGTGCCACCGTCGTCGCGACTGCCGGTGAACGCAACGCCGAGCGGCTCCGTGGCTACGGTGCGCAGGTGACCGACCGCGACATTGACGGCGTCACCGGCCGGTTCGACACGGTGCTGAACTTCGCCCCGGTCCCGGCGGCCGACATGGCCGCGCTGGCCGGCCTGGTTCGCGACGGTGGCGCGCTGGTCACGACCACCACACCCGGCCCGCAGGACGACCCGCGTGGCGTGCGCTCGATCAGCGTCTTCGTTCAATCCGACGCCGGCCGGCTCGCCGCCCTCGTCGAGCGCGTCGACGCGGGCAGGCTCCACGTCCACATCGCCGACCACGTCACCCTCGACGAACTGCCCGCCGTCCATGCCCGCAGCGACGCCGGAACGCTGTCCGGCAAGACCGTCATCGTGTCCTGATCGGAGGCCTGTCGACCGGAGCGGTCGGTGGTCAGCCGGTGGTGGCGAAGTCCGTGGACACGGACAGCTCGCGCCACTTGTTGAGGTCCGCGGCGACCTCCCTGAGCTTGGCCTCGATGTCGGTGACGCAGCTGCCGCCCAGGGCCAGGCGCACCGGCATCTGCGGGGTGTCGACGATGGTGAGGATCGCCGTGGCCGCCTTGACCGGGTCGCCTTCCTGCGCGTGGTTGGTCTCGTCGGACCAGCTGCGCATCCTGCCGGAGCTGGCGGCGTAGTCGTCGATCACCTGCTCGGTGCGGTGCAGCGAGGTCGAGTCGAGGAAGTCGGTGCGGAACGGGCCGGGCTCGA
The DNA here is from genome assembly GCF_009720365.1 of Catellatospora paridis. Taxonomy (GTDB): domain Bacteria; phylum Actinomycetota; class Actinomycetes; order Mycobacteriales; family Micromonosporaceae; genus Catellatospora; species Catellatospora paridis. Next base: position 618,774 of record NZ_ML769312.1, read on the forward strand.
TGGCGATCGCCTGGATGCCCAGGGGCGCGAGTTCCTGGCTCATCGCCTCGGTGACCGCTTCGACGGCGAACTTCGTCGCCGCGTACATGCCCCAGCCCGGCCAGGACCGGATCCCGCCGATCGAGCTCAAGTTCACGATGCGGCCGGAGCGCTGGCGCCGCATCACCGGCAGCACCGCGCGGGTGACCGCCAGCAGGCCGAACAGGTTGGTGTCGAACACGGCGCGGGCCTCGGCGTCACTGGTCTCCTCGATGGCCCCGACGAGCCCGCGCCCGGCGTTGTTGACCAGCACGTCGATGGTGCCGAACCGGTCGACCGCGGCGTCGACGGCCCGGCGTGCCGCCGCCTCGTCGTTGACGTCGAGGGCCACGGCGAGCAGCCGGTCGGCGTACCCGGGCAGGGCCTTCTCGACCGTCTTCGGGTCGCGGGCGGTGGCGACGACGTCGTCGCCGCGGTCCAGGGCCTGCCGGGCGATCTCCACACCGAATCCGCGGGATGCTCCGGTGATGAACCAGGTGGTCATGACTGCCTCCGTGCACGGTGAACGGCACACGCCTCGGAGATCACGCTAACCGTCGGCCGGGGTGCGTCGTGCTGTTTCAGCCCGCTGCCGCCGCGCCGTCCGGGTTCCGTTCCGGCATATAGTGCCGATCATGTGTACGGTCGCCGTCAGTTTCGAGCCGTCGTCGCCGGTGCCGCTGCTGGTGCTGGCCGTACGGGACGAGCTGCTGGTGCGGCCGTGGGAGCCGCCGGCCGAGCACTGGCCGCGCCACCCCGGGGTGCTCGGCGGGATCGACCTGGTCGCCGGAGGCACCTGGCTGGCCGTGGATCCGGCCGCCCGCCGGGCCGGGTTCGTGCTCAACGGGCGTGGACGGCTGGCGCCCGAGCACGGGCGTCGTTCCCGCGGCGAGCTGCCACTGCTCGCCGCGGCAGGGCTGCCGATCCCCGGCGACCTGCAAGCCTTCGACCCGTTCTATCTGATCACCGCGGATCTCGGCGGGGCGGTGATGGTCGGCTGGGACGGGGAAACGCGCACCGAGACGGCCCTGCCGCAGGGGTACACGGTGATCGTCAACAGCGGTGACGACCCCGCCGAGCCTCGCGCCGCGCACCTGCTTGCGGCGTTGCAGGCCGTGCCGCGGCCGCATCCGGCCGCCGGCTGGGGCGCGTGGCCGGGCCTGGCCGCGGGCGAGGGGATCGACCGCGCGGACCCGCGGGCGCTGATCCTGCGGCACACCTTCGGCGACGACCTGCGCTACGGCTCCAGCTCGGTCACCCTGCTCGCGATCGGCCCCGACCTGGTCCGCTACGACTTCGCGGCCGTGCCGGACGAGCCCGGCCCGGTGGCCCTCACCCGGATCGTTTAGGCCACGACCTGTCCCGGAGGCATACCGCTGGTCGCGGACAATGTGCAACTTGCGGGTTGCGCCTTGAAAGCTGATGTGCAACTCTGGAGTTGCACATCAAGTCGACGGCGTTGAAGGAGTCTGCTCATGAGTGAGGACCGGATCGAACGCGAGACCCTGATCGAGGCGTCCCTGGAGCGGGTCTGGTCGCTGGTCGCCCAGCCCGGGTTCTGGGTGGCCGACAAGGCGAGCCTGCCCGGCACCGTGGCCGTGGCGGGGGAGTCGATGATCGCGAAGAACCCCCATCACGGCGACTTCCCGGTCCGCGTGGAGAAGGTCGACCCGCCGCACTACCTCGCCTACCGCTGGGCCAGCGCCTTCCCGGGCGAGGAGCTACGCGACGACAACAGCACCCTGGTCGAGTTCACGCTGACCGCGGAGGGCGCGAAGACGCGCCTGCGCGTGGTGGAGAGCGGCTTCGCGGCGCTGGCCGCGCCCGAGGAGCAGCGCAGCGGCGCATTCCGGGACAACTCCGGCGGCTGGCCGCTGGAGCTGGAGGCGCTCAAGGCACGGGCGGAAGAATCCTCCGTGTGACAGACGAGCACCGCGGCGACACCTCGCCCGTCGACGGCGTGCTGGCCGCGCTGGCCGACCCGACCCGGCGACAGCTGCTCGACCTGCTCGCCGAGCTGGGCGAGGTGACCGCGACGACACTCGCCGAGCACCTGCCCGTATCGCGGCAGGCGGTGGTCAAACACCTCGCCGTGCTGGACGCCGCCGGGCTGGTCGGCGGCCACCGCGCCGGGCGCGAGGTGCGGTACGCGGTGCGGCCCGCGGCGCTGAACACGACGGCGCGGTGGATGGCCGCGCTCGCCTCCGACTGGGATCGCCGCCTGGCGACCATCAAACGCCTCGCCGAAGCGGCGGAGCAGGAAGCGGCCGCGGGGGAGGTCGAACCCGGCGGAGCCTGAACGGGGGGAGGAGCACGATGCGACTCCGGCACGCGGTGACGGCGGTGACGCTCGGGCTCGCCGTCGCCGGCTGGGTCCTGATGATCCGGCTCATGGACGGCATGGACCTCGGCCCGGCGACCCCGCTCGGCCCGTTCGCGTTCTTCGTCGCCGGATGGGCGTCGATGATCGCGGCGATGATGCTGCCGGGCGCGGTTCCGGCGGTCGTGCGCCGGGTGCGCGACGGCGGCGGCGTAGGCGCGGCGGCGCTGTTCGTCGCCGCGTACCTCGGAGTCTGGACGCTCGTCGGGGTAGTCGTCTTCGCGCTGTACCGGCCGCACGGGCCGGTCGCCGCGGGCGTCCTCGTGATCGCGGCCGGCGCCTACGAGCTGACGCCGGTCAAGCGGCACTTCCGGCGGCGGTGCGGCGAGAGCGGGCACTCCGGGTTCGGGTACGGGCTGCACTGCGTCGGGTCGAGCATCGGGCTGATGCTCGTGCTGGTCGCGGTCGGGCTCATGAGCATCGGCTGGATGTGTGTGATCACCGCGCTGTGCCTGGCGCAGAAGCTGCTGGCCGCGCGGGCCGGCGTCGACGTGCCGCTGGCACTGGCGGTCGTGGCGCTCGGCGTTGTGATCATGGCCGCGCCCGGGTTCGTTCCAGGGTTTCACCCGCCGGCGTCTCCCCTGGACGGCGGCGGCCACCACCACTCGCACCACTGACGACAGATGAGGTGAGCAACGATGATCGATCACAAGACAGGGACCAGGCAGGAATGGCTCTCGGCCCGGCTGGACCTGCTGGCCGCGGAGAAGGAGCTGACCCGGCGCAGCGACGAGGTGGCGCGGCAGCGGCAGGACCTGCCATGGGTACGCGTCGACAAGGAGTACCGCTTCGCGACCGACGACGGCGACGCCTCGCTGGCCGACCTGTTCGCAGGACGCTCGCAGCTGCTCGTGTACCACTTCATGTTCGGCCCCGAATACGAGGCGGGCTGCCCGTCCTGCTCGGCGATCGCGGACGGCTTCGACGGTTCGGTCGTCCACCTCGCCAACCACGACGTGACCCTGTGCGCCGTGTCGCAGGCTCCGTTGGCGAAGCTCCAGGACTACAAGAAGCGCATGGGCTGGAACTTCCCGTGGGCGTCGTCGTTCGGCGGCGAGTTCAACCATGACTTCCACGTGACGCACACGAAGGAGGAGTGGCAGTCGGGGGCGGTCGACTACAACTTCCGCTCGATGGACGTGCGGCCGTCGCCGACGGGCGAGGAGCTGCCGTTCCTGAACAAGATCGCGTCGTCGGTCGGCGTGGACTGGCCGACCTACCGGCAGCAGGGGCCGGGCATGAGCGCGTTCGTGTTGGACGACGGGGCCGTCTACCACACCTACTCGACGTACGAGCGGGGCGTGGACGCGCTCTGGGGCATGTACCAGTGGCTCGACCGCGCGCCGCTCGGCCGCAACGAGGACGGTTTCTGGTGGCGCCGCCATGACGAGTACGACAAGCAGTGATGGTCGAGCGGGCTGCCGACTGACGGGGGAGCGCGGCCGGGCCGGTGACGACACCGGCCCGGCCGCGCTGGTCGTCGGGCCGGACCTACGCGGCGTTCGGGCCGGGCAGCGTGCCCAGGCAGGACCATTGGACGGTGACGGGCCGGTAGCCCAGGCGGGCGTTGACGGCGAGCATCGGCGCGTTGGACTCGTCGTTGGAGGTGTAGGCGGCCGTCACGCCACCGGCGGCGGCCCGGTGCAGCGCCACCGTCTTCGCCAGCCGGGCCAGGCCGCGGCCCCGGTGCTCGGGCAGCGTCGCGGTCATGTCCGACCACATCCGCTCCCCATCGCGCTTGACCAGCGTGAACGCCACGATCTGCCCCCCGTCGACGGCGGCGACGCTGGCGTCCTTGTCCAGGCCGAGGTTGTCCCACACCTCGTAGCGCCAGGTGTCGAAGGAGACCTCGTCGGAGGGCACGTCGCCGGGCTCGTCGGAGCTGGCCGCGACGTACGCCGTGTAGAGCACGTGTTCGTCCAGCCCGGACAGCGGCACCACGGTGACGCCGGGCGGCGCGGCCGGGGCGGGCGGGGCGAGCCGGGTCTCCAGCATCGAGTAGCGCAGCTCGCGGCTCGGTGTGAAGCCGCGGCCGCGGGCGAAGTCCAGCGACTCCTCCTGCGCCCAGGCGCGCACCCGCTGCACGCCCAGCTCGGACAGGTGCCGGGCGGCGGCGTCGAACAGCAGCCTGCCCGCGCCCTGGCGGCGGTGCGCGGGGTGCACGTGCAGCAGCGAGATCTCGCCGAAGTCGGCCTCGGAGGTGGTGATGTTGCGGAACGCCGAGGTCCAGCCGACGAGCTGCCCGCCGTCCTCGACCACGAACGCGGTCCAGTCGCCGGCCGGCGGCTCGGCGATCATCTGCCGCGTGGACGCGACCCCGCGCACGAGGTACGGATACACCTCGGCACGCAGGGCGACCACGGCCGCGGCGTCGTCGGGTTGGGCGGTGCGAATTCTCATCCGGCCATCCTTTCCTGGCCGCGCCATGATCATCAAATGGTTTGCGGCCGATGCGGCGAGCCACGAGGGGCTAGCCTGCGGCGGTGCCGCTGACGTTCCCCTCGCATGCCGCCTTGCCGCTGCCGCTGAAACTGTGGCGTCCCCGCTGGTTCGACGGCGTGGCGCTGACGGTCGGGGCGGCCTCGCCCGATCTCGCGTACGCCCTGGACGGTTCGGGCCTGCCCGTGTTCCCGCTGTCGCACCAGTGGCCCGGCGTGGTGCTGTTCTGCCTGCCGGTGACGCTGGTCGGCGCGCTGCTGGTGCGCCGGGCCGCGGCCGTGGTCGCCGCGCACCTGCCCCGTCGGCCCGCGGTTTTGGCGCTGCACGATTACGGCGTGCTCGGCACGACGCGGCCCGCGCTCGTGGTCACCGTCGGGTCGGCGCTGCTCGCCGCCGCGAGCCACCTGGTCTGGGACCAGCTCACCGGGCCCCTGCCCGTGCTCGACTACGCGTCCTCCGCGGGTGGAGCGCTGGCAGCGCTGGCACTGGCCGTGCACGTGGGCCGCCACCGCCTGCTGCGGGCGTGGCACGGCGCGCCACCGGACCGGCCGGTGCGGCCGGGACTGTTCTGGTCCGTCGCCGGCACGGTCACCGCGGCCTGCGCGGTGGTCGCGGCACAGCTGCCCGGGGCTTTCCTGCCGCACACCACAGGCGCGCGCCTGCTGCTCGGCCTCGCGCTCGGTCTCGGCGCCGCGGCCGCGGCGACCGCCCTCGTGCCATCACGGCCGAGCGCGGTCGATCCGGCGCCGGCGATCGACTGACCGCCGCGCGGACGGGCTCAGGCGACGCGCAGGCTCTCGCCGTCGATGACGACCACGTCGCCGCGGTGCAGCTGGCGGCCGCGGCGCACCTCGACCTCGCCGTTCACGGTCACCTCACCGGCGGTGATGCGCAGCTTCGCCTCACCACCGGTCTCGATCGCGGAGGCGAGCTTCAGGAACTGGCCCAGGCGGATCATGTCATCACGGATCGGTACGTCGGTCACGGTGCCATCTTCCCTCAGGGCCGGTCCGTCGATGTTCATCGGATGACACCGGTGTGGTGGGTCGTCAGCGGAGGTTCAGGCCGCCGTCCAGGAGGATGACCTCGCCGGTCAGGTAGGAGTTGCCGATCACCGCGGCGATGAGGTCGGCGACGTCCGACGGCTGGGCCGGGCGGCGCATGGGGCTGGCCGTGTTCCACAGCGCGTGCGCGTCGGTCCAGTCGGCGGTGAGCGGCGTGTCGACCAGCCCGGGAGCGACGGCGTTGACCCGCACGTCGGGGCCGAGGGCTGCGGCCAGCAGCTTGGTCACGTGGTTGAGGGCCGCCTTGCTGGCGGCGTACGCGATCGAGCTGCCCTTCGGGCGGACGCCCGCGTGGCTGGTCACGTTCACGACGCAGCCGTTCGACTCGCGGAGCGCGGGCAGTGCCGCCGTGCACAGCAGCCAGGGCGCGATCAGGTTGACGTCGAGCAGCCGGCGCCAGTCGGCGGCGGTCAGCGCGTCCAGCTCCGCGTGCGGGACCGGCCAGCTGATGCCCGCGTTGTTCACCAGCACGTCGAGCCGGCCGTGCTCGGCCAGCACCCGCGGGACCAGCCCGGCCGCGGCCTCGTCGTCGGCCAGGTCGGCCTGCAGGTAGGTCCCGTCGAGCTCGGCGGCCAGCGCGGTCCCGGCCGCTCGGCTCGATCGCGAATGGACCACCACGGTCATCCCGTCGGCCGCCAGCCGCCGGGCGGTCGCCGCCCCGATCCCGGACGCCGAGCCGGTCACCAACGCCACCTTGTGCATCCGGCCACCCTAACCAGCACCGCGATCAGTCCCGGGGCACCCCGTTGCCGTCCCACGGCACGCCGTCAGACCGCAGTCAACGCGCGCAGTGCCGCCAGTCCGGCGTCACCGACCGGCCGTCAGCTCGCGCTGAGGAAGGTACGCAGCGCCTGGTGGTAGGGCATGATCGACGTCAGGTCCGCGTACTCGTCGGGGCCGTGCAGGCCCGCGCCGCCGATGCCGAAGATCACCGCGTCGATGCCGCGCTGGGAGTAGAAGCGCCCGTCGGCCGCGCCGTGCTTGCGCAGGAACCCGGCCGGGTAGCCCTGCGCCTGTGCCGCTTGCTGCAGGGCCCGCACCTCGGGCCGGTCCCGGTCGGCGTGGTGCGGGGCGTCGGCGTGCTCGACCGCCACCGTGATGCCCGGCCCGCATATCTCGCCCAGGTGCGCGGCGATCTGCGCGGCGGTGCGCCCGTCGAAGCCGGGCTCGCCGGGCGGGAAGCGGATGTCCAGCCAGGCCTCGGCCAGCGCCGGGACCTGGTTGAACGCCGTGTTCGGGGTGTCCAGCCGGGCCAGGTTCACCGTCGTCGCCCAGGCCTCCGCGGCCGGCAGCGGATACGCCGCGTGCAGGGCTCGGACCGCCTCCGTCAGCCGCAGCAGCGCGTTGTCGCCCTGCCACGGGTAAGCGCTGTGCGCGGCCCGGCCGGTCGCGGTCAGCCGGGCCTGCAGGATGCCCTTCGAGTCGGTGACGATCTCCAGCCCGCTGAACTCGCCGATGACCACGAACTGCCCGGTGACGCCCTGTTCCAGCTGGTGCAGGGTGCCGTTGCGCCCGCCGATCTCCTCGTCGGTGACCAGCTGCAACGCCAGCGGGTACGGCAGCGTCGGGGCGAGTTCGGCGAACACGTGCGCCATCACCAGCGCGGAGATCTTCATGTCCTGGGCGCCGCGGGCGTACAGGCGCTCGCCCTCGCGGCGTGGCGTGAACTGCTCCGGCGCGGCGGGCACCACGTCGAGGTGGCCGTTGAGGATCACCCGGAACGCCGGCCGGCCCGCGCCGGTGTCGCGGTAGAGCAGCGCGCTCGGCTTGCCCGCGGACTCGAACCGCTCCACGGCGAAGCCCGGCCCGACCGCGTCGAGGACGAGGTCCAGCGCGCGGTGCAGCTGGTCGGGACGGTCGGCGGTCGACGGCACGGCGAGCAGCTCCTCGGCCGTACGCAGAAAGGGCTCCAGCTCCACCCCGCCATCCTGCCGCACGCCGCCGCGCCGGGCATACTGCTGACGTGATCGGATCATGATGGTCGGCACGATCGGGGAACTGCGCCGGTTCCCGGTCAAGTCGCTGCTCGGTGAGGTGCTCACCGAGGCGGTGGTGCAGCCGCGCGGGCTCGCCGGGGACCGCCGGTGGGCGGTGCGCGGCGCGGACGGCCGCTTCGGCAGCGGCAAGAGCACCCGCCGGTTCCGGCAGATGGACGGGCTGTTCCAGCTGGCGGCGCGCTACGAGGGTGCGGTGCCGGTGCTGCGCTTCCCGTCCGGGGCGCGGCTGCGCGGCGACGACCCGGCGGTGCACGCGGCGCTGAGCAGGCATGTCGGCGAGCCGGTGACGCTGACCGCCGAGGAGGACGTGTCGCACTTCGACGAGGGCCCGCTGCACGTGCTGACCACCGCCTCGCTGGGGCACCTGGGCGGGCTGCTCGGCGGGCCGGTCGACCCGCGGCGCTTCCGCGCCAACCTGCTGGTCGACGTGTCCGGCGCGCCCGCGCGGCTGGAGGACGGCTGGCCGGGCCGGACCCTGCACGTCGGCGACGAGGTGGTGCTGCGGGTGACCCGCCGGATGACCCGCTGCGTGATGGTCAACAACGCGCAGCAGGACCTGCCGCACGACGGCCGGATCCTGCGTGCCGTCGCCACCGCCGACGAGCTGACGTTCGGCGTGCTCGCCCATGTCGAGCGGGCGGGCACGGTCCGGTTCGGCGATCCTGTCGTACTGCGCCGATAGCATCGCGGCGATGGACGCACTGCAGCTGGCCTCGTGGCGTATGCACAACCTCGGCCTGCACGCCACCGCCGACGCCACGCCCCAGGACGTGGTCGGCCGGCTCGGCGCGGTGCAGTCCCAGGACTACGGCCCGGCGACCTGGTCGCTCGGCGAGCGCATCACCGCCGCCCACGAGGACCGAGTGCACCGCGACTTCGCCGACGGCGCCGTGCTGCGCACCCATGTGCTACGGCCGACCTGGCATTTCGTCACGCCGGAGGACATCGGGTGGGTGCTGGCGCTGACCGGCCCGCGGGTGCACCAGCTCAACGCGTACTACTACCGTCAGCTCGGCCTCGACGAGCAGCTGCGGGCGCGCTGCGACGCGTTGCTGGTCGACGCGCTGGCCGGCACGCAGCTCACCCGCAAGGAGCTGACCGCCCTGTGCCAGGCGGCAGGCATCGGCACCGAGGGCTTCCGGATGGCGTACATCCTGATGAACGCCGAGCTCAACGGCCTGATCTGCAGCGGCGCGACGAAGGGCAAGCAGCACACGTACGCGCTGCTGGCCGAACGCGCGCCGCAGGCACGGAAGCTGGACGCCGACGAGGCGCTCGCCGAGCTGACGCTGCGCTACTTCACCAGCCACGGGCCGGCCACCGTGAAGGACTTCCGCTGGTGGTCGAGCCTCACCCAGGCCGAGATCCGGCGCGGCCTGGACATGGTCCGCGGGCAGCTGCACAGCCTGGACGCGGACGGGCTGACCTACTGGTTCGCCGGGGAGCCGGTGCGGCCGACCGGTGCCGACGGCCCGGTCGCGCACCTGCTGCAGGGCTACGACGAGTACATCGTGGGCTACACCGAGAGCAAGCACCTGCTCAACGTCGCCGGCGTGGGTGGCGGGCAGCGCCTGGACCGGCCCGTCTACAACGGCGTGCTCATCATCGACAGCCAGGTCGCCGGCCACTGGAAGCGCACGGTCGGCCGCACCGAGGTCGCGGTCGAGGTGCTGGTCTACGCCCCGCTCGACCCCGCTCGGGCCGCGGCGGTGCGGGCCGCCGCCGACCACCACGGCCGCTTCCTCGGCCTGCCCGCCAGGGTCACCACGACCGTGCTCTGAGCCGTGCGCCGCCGTCAGCCGCGGATGGCGCCGGAGTTCTTGTCGACCATCAGCCCGCCCGTGTCGACGGCCTCGAAGTCCGAGCCCTGCAGGTTCTTCAGCGCGCGCAGCGCGTCGTTGGACCAGCGGTCGTCGGGTGCGCCGGACAGATACCAGGGGGAGCCGTTGTCGGCGACGATCACGCCGTACTTCTTCATCGCCTCGGCGATGATCCGGGCCTGGGTGGGCATCTTCGAGGTGTCGACGCCCGCCTTGAGCCGCAGCCGCAGACCCATCGGCGGCAGTGCCGCGTCGGAGCTGTTCGAGGCGGCGTGCCGGGCGGGCCACACGTAGGTGTTGCGCGAGCGCGGCACGGTGATGCGCAGCGCGTGCGTGATGCGCCCGGCGGCCACCTCCTCGTAGCGGGCCAGTCCGGCGAAGATGGACAGCCCCGCCGCGTCGGCCGAGGTCCAGCCCGCCGGGCGCAGTTTGTTCGAGCGCAGGTCGTAGATCGCGCCGGAGCCGGCCCGCCAGCCCGAGCCGGCCGGGTACGCCGCATACAGCTCGTACACCTTGCAGCCGGCGGCGTCGTACAGGATGACGTGGCGGTCGCCGTCGCTGCTGCGCCCGCCCTCGACCTTGGCGTCGGCGGTCACGGGGTACGGGCCCTTGTCGCTCTCGCCCGCGTACTCGAAGGTGACCTTGACGGTCTTCTGGCCGGGCTTGACCGTCGTGACGGGAATGCCGATCGGCGCGCCCTCCCACAGACCCGCCCCGAAGTCGGGATGCATGTGCGCGGCCGCGCCGATGCTGTTCACGAGCGCGCCCGACGACCGGTGCACGGGCAGTTTGGACACGTCGGCGCGCCACACGCTGTTCGCGGGGAACACCCCGCACGGGCCGGCGGTGGCCGAGGGCGACGCCGCGGCCTTCGGGCTCGCGGCCGCGGACACCGAGGGCGCGGCCGTGCCGCCCGGTGTCACGAAGCCAGGCTCGGACGGCCCTGCCGCGTTGGGTGCGGTGCTGCCGCAGGCGGCGAGCCCGAGGGCGGCGGTCAGCGCGGCCAGTCGCCGCGGCACTGCGGCCAGAGATCGTGAGAGCACGCGCAGAATCTAGTGCCATCCGGCGGTACAGACACACCCCCCCATGGCCCCGTTGCAGGGATTTCGAACGATAGGTGAGGTTTGTCCGCGTAACCTCGGTACATGCTCAAAGCCGCACGCGCGCTGTCGTGGTGGGCGCTGATCCCGCCGCTGTGCGTGATCGTGCTCGTGGCGGCCTGGGGGCACAAGGTAGGCGGCGTGGGCCTGGTGATCGTCGGGATCGCGCTGGTCGCCGCCGTCGTGGTCGCCGTGCACCACGCGGAGGTCGTCGCGCACCACGTCGGGGAGCCGTTCGGCACGCTCATCCTCGCCGTGGCGGTGACCGCGATCGAGGTCGGCCTGATCATCATGCTGATGACCTCCGGCCCGGAAGGCCCCTCGACCCTCGCCCGGGACACGGTCTTCGCGGCGTTCATGATCGTGTGCAACGGCGTGGTCGGACTCTGCCTGCTGGTCGGCGGCCTGCGCCATCGCGAGGTCGAGTTCCACGTCGAGGGCGTCACCGCGACCCTGGCCACGCTGAGCACCGTCGCCGCCCTGGCGCTTGTCCTGCCGTCGTTCACCACCAGCAGCCCCGGGCCGACCTACTCCGGGCCGCAGCTCGCCTTCGCCGGCACCGCCTCACTGGTGCTGTACGCGGCGTTCGTCTTCGTGCAGACGATCCGGCACCGCCACTACTTCCTGCCGCTGGAGACCGGCGACGTCGACCGCGGCGCCGGGCCCGGCCGGAAGGCGGCCGCGGTCAGCCTGATCATGCTGTTGCTCTGCCTGGTCGCCGTGGTGGGCCTGGCGAAGGTCGAGTCCCCGGCCATCGAACACGTGGTGGCCGTCGCGGGCGCGCCGCGGGCCGTGGTCGGTGTCGTGATCGCCCTGCTGGTGCTGCTGCCGGAGACCGCCGCGGCGGTCCGGGCGGCCTCCCGCAACCAGATCCAGACCAGCTTCAACCTGGCCCTGGGCTCGGCCGTGGCCAGCATCGGCCTGACCATCCCGGCGATCGCCATCGCGTCGATCTGGCTGCAGAACACGCTCGTGCTCGGCCTCGACCCCAAGGACATCGTGCTGCTCGTGATCACCGTGGTGGTCACCACCCTGACCGTCGCACCCGGCCGGGCCACCCTGATGCAGGGCATGGTGCACCTGACCATCTTCGGCGTCTTCCTGTTCCTCTCCTTCGTCCCTTGATCACGACGATCTTGCGCGAACTGTTGCCCTTTCGCGGCATTCGAGTGTGTCGCACCCACTGTCCGCGCAAGATCGTCGCCACGCGGGGGCGGGGTCAGGGTTTGAGGCGGGTCACGGCTTCGGTGATTACTTCGGGGCGTTTGCAGAAGGCGAAGCGGATCAGGTGGCGGCCGGCGTCCTTGTCGTCGTAGAAGACCTGGGAGGGGATCGCTACGACGCCGCTGCGTTCGGGCAGGCCGAGGCAGAATTCGACGCCGTCGGTGCCGCCGAGGGGGCGGATGTCGGTGGTGATGAAGTAGGTGCCCTCCGCCTGCAGCACGCCGAAACCGGCGTCGGCCAGGCCGGCGCGGAGCTGGTCGCGCTGGGCCTGGAGGCCTGCGGTGAAGCCGGTGAAGTACGTGTCGGGCAGGTTCAGCGCGATCGCGACGGCGGGCTGCAGCGGGCCGGCGTTGACGAAGGTGAGGAACTGCTTGACCCGTAGCACCGCCGAGACCAGCGCTGCCGGGCCGCTGGCCCAGCCGACCTTCCAGCCGGTGCAGGAGAACGTCTTGCCGGCCGACGAGATGCGCAGGGTGCGCTCGCGCATGCCGGGCAGAGTCGCCAGTGGCACGTGCGGCGACCCGGCGTCGTCGAAGACGAGGTGCTCGTAGACCTCGTCGGCGACGGCGTACGCGCCGAACTCCTGGCACAGGTCGGCGACGAGCTGCAGCTCCGCGCGGGTGAACACCTTGCCGGTCGGGTTGTGCGGCGAGTTGAGCAGCACCAGCCTGGTGCGCGGGCCGAACGCGGCGCGCAGCTGGTCGGGGTCGAAGGCGTAGCGCCCGTCCGGGCCCGGGCGCAGCGTCACCGGGCGGCGGGTCGCGCGGGCCAGCGCGATGCTCGCGGCGTACGAGTCGTAGTAGGGCTCGAAGCAGACGACCTCGTCGCCCGGCTCGCACAGGGCGAGGATGGCCGCCGCGATCGCCTCGGTGGCCCCGGCGGTGACGACGACCTCACCGTCGGGGTCGTACTCGAGACCCCAGAACCGGCGCTGATGTGCGGCGACGGCCTCGCGCAGCACCGGCATGCCCGGTCCCGGCGGGTACTGGTTGAACCCGCCGCGCAGCGCGACGGCGGCCGCGTCCAGCATCTCCGCGGGCCCGTCCGTGTCGGGAAAGCCCTGTCCGAGGTTCACCGCCCCGGTCTTCACGGCGAGCGCCGACATCGTCGCGAAGATGGTCGTGCCGAACGGGCGCATCCGCTCCACGAGCGGATCGTCCCCGGAGAACCCAGCCGTCATGACCCCATCTTCACCCACCGGCCCGGGCCGGTGGCAACGGCCCGTTTTCAGCAGGGGGCGCCGACGGGGATGCGGGCGAGGGTCTCGCGGTTGCCGGAGCGGACCCGTATCGGCAGGCAGCGGGGCTTGTCGACGGTGTAGCCGCCGGCGAACACGTACCAGCCGGGCACGTCGTAGAGGTCGGGGCAGAACACGCGGATGCGGGTGACCGCCGGGCCGGGGTTGCCCCAGCCGATCGTCGAGGTCAGCGCCGCCTCGCCGACGATCTCCAGGTCGACGGGTGTGCCGGGCCGCACCACCAGGCCCTGCTTGGCCCACCACCGGCCGTCGACGGCGGTGACCTGCAGCTGCTGCCCGACCGGCAGCGCGACGGCGTCGAGCAGCACCGGCAGCCGCGCGGCCGGGCTCGGTTCGGTTCCGATCACGTGATCGCAGGACACGCGGGCCACGCCGTCGTCCGGGAACGGGGTCGCGGCCGGAGAGCTCGTCCGCCCGGCGGTCGGCGCGGACGACGGCCCCGGCGAGGGGGCCGCGGGGGTGCAGGCGGCGAGAGCCACCACCGGGAGCAGGGCGAGCAGGCGTCTCATGTCGTGGACGAGTCGCGGGGGCCGGGTGCGGTTCCGCGGGTGACGTATGGGACGTTCCGGGCGTGGGTCGCGCCCGGTCGACCTGGTCGCCTGTTAGCGTCGGGTGTACCGCTGAGCGACTTCTGACCTGGAGAGATCTCATGCCTTCGACCATCCGCAGGGCCGTGATCCCGGCCGCGGGCCTCGGCTCCCGGCTGCTGCCCCTGACCAAGGCCATCCCGAAGGAGATGCTGCCCGTCGGCGACAAGCCGGTGATCGAGCACACCGTGCGCGAGCTGGTGGCCTCGGGCATCACCGACATCACGATCGTGATCTCGGGCGGCAAGTCGCTGATCCAGGACCACTTCCGGCCGAACCCGGCGCTGGTCGAGCAGCTGCGCGCGGACGGCAAGACCGCCTACGCCGACGCGGTCGAGGAGATCGCCGAGCTGGCGCAGCAGGGGCACATTACCTACCTCGACCAGCACGGCCCGTACGGCAACGGCACGCCGGTGCTCAACGCCGCCCGCAACTTCGACGACGAGCCGATGCTGGTGCTGTGGCCGGACGACGTGTTCGTCGCCGAGGTGCCCCGCGCCCAGCAGCTGATCCGCGCGTACGAGGCGACGAACTGCCCGGTCCTGGCGCTGATGCCGATGAGCCCGGAGGACTCGCAGCGCTACGGGGTGCCGGTGGTCAAGGAGGACCTGGACGGCGGCCTGATGCGCATCACCGGCCTGATGGAGAAGCCCAAGCCGAAGGACGCCCCGTCGGCGTTCGCGGCGATCGGGGGCTACGTCGTCACCCCGGGCATCATCGACGAGCTGCGGGAGCAGACCAAGCGCTGGTACGAGCGGCGCACCGGCGAGGTCTACCTGACCGACGCGATCAACGCCTACGCCTCGACGCGGGCCGTGTACGGGCAGGTCATCTCGGGCCGCTGGTACGACACCGGCAACCCGGCCGACTACCTGGTCGCCCAGATGGCCACGGCCCTGGCGCACCCGGAGTACGGCCCGCTGCTGCGCACCCTGGCCACGGAGCTGGACGTGCCCGCACGTCCGGACACGGTCGGCTGAGTTCCGGCCGAGCACGAGCGAGGGGCCCCGGCACACGCCGGGGCCCCTCGCCGTCACCCCTGACCTAGAGGGTCAGGGTCCAGCTGTTGATGTAGCCGGTGTCGGCGGAGGCGGCGTCCTGGACCCGCAGGTTCCAGGTGCCGTTCTTCACCTCGGTCGACAGGTTGGCGGTGAAGGTCTGGTTGATGTTGTCGGCGCTGCCGCCGGCCCGGTTGTGCAGCACATAGGTGCTGCCGTCCGGCGCGACCAGGGTCACGATCAGGTCACCGATGTAGGTGTGCACGATGTTCACCGCGACCGTCGAGGTCGCCGATGCGTTGCCGGAGCAGCCCGACAGGGTGATCGGGCTGTTGACGGTGGTGTTGTCCGGGATGGACACGTCGGTGCCGTTGGTGCCGGAGCAGACCGTCGGCGTGCCGCCCACCAGGTTCAGCGTCCACGTGTCGATCGTGCCCGTGTCGGCCGACGCCGCGTCCTGCACCCGCAGCTTCCAGGTGCCGTTGGCGGCCTCGCCGGACAGGTTGACCGTGTACGTCTGGCTGATGTTGTCGGCGCTGCCGCCGGTCCGGTTGTGCAGCAGGTAGGTGCTGCCGTCCGGCGCGACCAGGTTCACCACCAGGTCACCGATGTAGGTGTGCAGGATGTTCACGGCGACCGTGCTGGCCGCGCCGCCGTTGCCGGCGCAGCCGGAGATGGTGATCGAGGACTCGACGGTCGTGTTGTCCGGGACCGCCACGTCGGTGGAGTTGGTGCCGGAGCAGCCGGGCGGGCCGTTGACGGTCAGGTTGAACGTCGTGGTCCGCGTCGAGCTCGCGCCGGTGCCGGTGATGGTGATCGCGTACGTGCCGGGCGGGCTGGCCGCGGCCGTGGCGATGGTCAGCGACGACGTGCCGCCCGCCGAGTTGATCGAGGACGGGCTGAAGGTCGCCGTTGCGCCGCTGGGCAGGCCGCTCGCGGTCAGGTTGACCGTCTGCGCGCTGCCGTTGGTCAGGGTGGCGGTGATGGTGCTGCTCACCGAGCTGCCGGGGTTGACCGAGCCCGACGCGGGCGCCGCCGCGAGGGAGAAGTCGTTGCCGGCGGGGCAGGCTGCGTCGCTGCCGGCCACGTTGACCGCGGTCCAGGCGGCCTGGACGGTCTTGTACTCGACCGAGCACAGGCCGTACAGGTCGGTGGCGGCGGACAGGGTGTAGGCGCGGGAGGTGTTGGCCGGGGTGGACGTGTTCACGTAGCGGGTGCTGGAGGTGAAGTACACGTCCAGCGCGCGGTACCAGATCTTCTCGGCCTTGGTGCGGCCGATGCCGACGACGGCCGGAGCCGAGCCGCAGACCGGGCTGGTGCCGTACGCGGTGGCGCCGGTGCCCTCGGCCAGGTTGAAGAAGAAGTGGTTGCCCGGGCCCGAGCTGTAGTGCACGTCGACGCTGTTGGTGCTGGTCGACCAGCAGCCGTGCGACGCGCCGTCCAGGGTCGGGTTGTACATGTAGCGCAGCGGGGTCCCGTTGCCGTTGATGTTGATCTTCTCGCCGACCTGGTAGTCGCCCGGGTCGGAGGGGGCGTTGGCGTAGAACTCGACCATGTTGCCGAAGATGTCCGAGGTGGCCTCGTTCAGGCCGCCGGACTCACCCGAGTAGACCAGGCCCGCCAGGGCCTCGGTGACGCCATGGCTCATCTCGTGGCCCGCGACGTCCAGCGACACGAGCGGGCGGCTGTTGCCCGAGCCGTCGCCGTAGGTCATCTGCGCGCCGTCCCAGAACGCGTTGACGTACGCGTTGCCGTAGTGGACCCGGCTGGGCACGCCGGTGCCGTTGCCGAAGATGCCGTTACGGCCGTGCACGTTCTTGAAGTAGTCGAACGTCGCCGCGGCGCCGAAGTGCGCGTCGACACCGGCGGACTGCCGGTTGGCGTTGGTGCCGTCACCCCAGATGTTGTCCGCGTCGGTGAACGTGGTGCAGGTCGAGGAGCCGTTGTTCATGTCGCAGGTGCGGCCGTTGCCGTGCGACGGGTCGATCATCTGGTACGTCGAGCCCGACAGTGTGGTGTCGACCGTGACCGTGCCGGAGTAGACGCTGTTGCCGGTGCCGTTCACCATCATGATCTCGTCGAACGAGCCGAGGTGTGCGCCGGTCACCGCGTCGGTGATGACGTGCAGCTCGGACGGCGTCTGCTTGTCGGCCCGCATGCCGGTGACGACGGTCTCCCAGGCGAGCTTGCCCTTGCCGCTGCTGGCGTCGACGAACAGCTCGGGGGAGCCGACCGTGGCGACGGTGCCGGAGAACCTGCCGCGGGCGGCCTGCGCGGCCGTGGCGGCGGTGACCTGCGGGGTGGTGGACAGGGTCAGCGGGGCTTCGAGGCCGACCGACGATCCCTTGTAGACGCCGTTGGCGGCGGTGTGCACGACGAAGTCGCCGCCGTAGACCCGCAGGCCGTGGAACGTGCGGGCATAGCGCACGTGGGTGCCGCTGCTGTCGCTGACGGTGCGGTCGATGCGGTACGCGTCGCCGCCGGCGGCGCGCACGTCCGACGGGTGCTCAGCGAGGGCGCGCTCGGCGGCCGCGACGCCGACGGGCGCCGACGGGGTGCTGGGCGCCGCGTTGCCGGAGGTTGCCGACACCGACAGCATGGCGCCCACGAGTAGGGCGACGCTGCCGGTAGCGAGGGTTCTTTTCACGAGTCCTCCCCGACTCAGTGGAACG
Organism: Catellatospora paridis; assembly: GCF_009720365.1. Lineage (GTDB taxonomy): Bacteria > Actinomycetota > Actinomycetes > Mycobacteriales > Micromonosporaceae > Catellatospora > Catellatospora paridis. The sequence goes on from NZ_ML769312.1 coordinate 636,331, forward strand.
TGGCGGTAGCCACTGAGAGCTATATATATAGAAGGTGGGAGAACTTTGGAAGTGCTTCACATCCCTATTCGTCGATGAAGAAATTTTGTGAGTGCTGCTGGGGAGTGCTGTAAGGGGCTCTGTCTCGGCCTTGAATGATCGACTTGGGTCGATCGGCACACGAGGTGTCCGGTAGGCGACTGCGGGGGAGTGACGTCGCAGGATTGTAGAGGAAGCTTTCTAAAGATATCTTTAGGAAATGACCGACCGTCCCGCCGTGGACCTCACCGACCCCCTCGCCCTGCGCGCGTACGCCCACCCGCTGCGCATGTCGCTGGTCGGCCTGCTGCGCCGGGAGGGCCCCCTCACCGCCACCCAGGCCGCGAACCTGCTCGGGGAGAGCGTGCCGAACTGCTCCTTCCACCTGCGCCAGCTCGCCAAGTACGGCCTGGTCGAGCGCGCGGAGGGCGCCGACGCCCGGGAGAAGCCGTGGCGGGCCACCGCGCTGTCGACCAGATGGGGCCGCGAGTCCGACGACGCCGAGACCCGCGCCGCCGTCGACCAGCTCGACGGGGTGGTCATCCACCGCCTCTACGAGCGCGCCCGGCAGTGGCTGTCCCGCCGCGACACCGAGCCGCCGCAGTGGCGCGCCGTCACCGGCCCCGGCGACGACCTGGCCTACCTCACCGCCGAGGAGCTGGGCGAGCTGTCCCGCCGCATCGACGACCTCTTCGGCGCATACCGCTCCCGACAGACCGACCCGTCCCTGCGGCCGCTCGGCGCGCGAGGAGTCCACATCGGCTACTACGTGACGACCATCGACCAGCCCTGACGTCCGGAGGCGCACACCCCCATGACCGCCACCGCCACCCCCGCGACCCGCCGCTGGCTGCCCCCGCTGCTGCGGCAGACCCCGTTCCGGCGCTACTGGACCGGGCAGAGCGTCTCCCTGGTCGGCGACCAGATCACCGAACTGGCGCTGCCGCTGTTCGCGGTGCTCGTCGCCCAGGCCGGCCCGGCCGAGATGGGCTACCTGACGGCCGCCGCGCTCGCCCCCAACCTGCTGTTCTCCCTGCTGTTCGGCGGCTGGGCCGACCGGCGGCCGTACAAGCGCACCATCATGGTCGCCGCGGACGTGGCCCGTGCGGTCGCGCTGCTGGCCGTGCCGGTGCTGTACCTGCTCGACGCGCTCACCATGACCCAGCTCTACCTGGTCGCGTTCACCGTCGGCACGTTCAGCGTGCTGTTCGAGGTGTGCCGCACGACCCTGTTCGTCTCGCTCGTGTCACGCGAGGACTTCCTGCCCGCGAACGCGCTGCTCAACGGCTCGCGAGCATTCTCCTCGGTGGCCGGCGCCGGCGCCGGCGGCCTGCTGGTGCGCCTGGTCGGCGCACCGTTCGCGCTGCTGCTGGACGCGCTGTCGTTCCTGTTCTCCGCGGTGATGATCGCCCGGGTGAAGGTCGTCGAGCCGACGCCGACCGCCCGGCGCGGCTTAGGGCTGCGCGAAGGCCTGTCGTTCATCGCCCGCCACCCGGTCATGCGGGCGGCCGTGTGCGCCAGCACCACCATCAACCTGTTCAACTACATGTACGGCGCGCTGGTCATCCTGTACGTCACGACCGAACTGCACATCACCCCCGACGTGCTGGGCCTGGGCCTGGGCCTCGCGGCCGTCGGCGCGCTGATCGGCGCGGCCGTGGCCCGGCGGCTGGCCGAGCGCTTCGGCGTCGGCCCCCTGTACGTCTTCGGCTACCTGCTGTTCCCGGCCCCGCTCATCCTCATCCCACTGGCCCAGGGGCCGCACTGGCTGGTGCTGACGATGGTGTTCTGCGCCGAGTTCTTCTCCGGCTTCGGCGTCATGCTGCTGGACACCGCGGGCGGCTCGCTGCAGGCCAGCGTCATCCCCGACGAGCTGCGCGCCCGGGTGACGGGCGCGCACCGCACCATCAACTACGGCATCCGCCCGATCGGCGCGGTCATCGGCGGTGCGCTGGGCACGGCCCTGGGCGTACGCGAGACGCTGTGGATCGCCACCATCGGCGCGCTGGCCGGCGTGCTGTGGCTGATCGCCTCACCGATCCCGCGGATGCGGCGGCTGTGACTCAGTCCAGCAGGCGGCTCACCGCGCGCACCACAAAGGCCAGGCCGACGCCGGTCAGCAGCAGCCCCTCCACGAAGATCCGCAGCCAGTCGCGGGGGTCGCGCCGTGGGGTGCGGCGTGGGTCCGGATGGTCCTGCGCGGGTGCCGCGTCGTCGGCCGTCGGGCCGATCGGGCCCGCCTGCTCTACCTGGCTGCGGTGGATCCGGCGCAACCCGACGCCGCGCCACAGCATCACCAGGCCGAGGCCCAGCAGGATGAGACCGAGCACGAGGAAGGGCAGGGGATCGAGCTCCCGCTCGCCGAGCGCGTCCAAACGCGGAGCGTAGCCAAGCGGCGCCATCAGGCGCCCGCCCACCACGGCCGGGTATCGGTACGCAGCAACGAGTACAGGACGACGTCCTGGCTGCGGCCGTCGTTGAAGAACGCGCCCCGGACCGTGCCTTCCAGGGTGAAGCCGCACTTCTCGGCGATCCGCCGGGACGCGCCGTTCTCCGGAACGATCACCAGCTGGATGCGGTGCTGCTTCTTCGTCGCGAAGAGATAGTCGACGAGCAGCCGGACCGCCTCGGTGACGTGCCCGCGCCCGGCGAAGCTGGCGTCGTAGAGCTGGTACGACAGCTCGAAGGCGTCCCAGTAAATCACCGGCCGGAAGAACTCGATGTGTCCCAGCAGCTCACCCGCGCCGTTGACCATCAGCAGCGTGCCGGCCTCACGCTGCCATAGCCCGGTCTCGGCATGCTCGCGCCGGAAGTCCGGCTCGGACCGCACGCCCAGCGGGAAGTACGCGCCGCGGTTGGCGATGTCGGTGTGGGCGCGGTAGAGCCGATCCAGATCCGCCGTCAGCACCGGTCGAAGCGTCACGCCGTCGCCGTGAAGCATGGGTCCACCCATCGGGTCGCGGGGCCCGCCCTGGGGCGCGGCGGCGTCGACTGCTGCCACGCCGCGCTGATGATATGCGCTCGCACAGACACGGATCCATGTGTTCGCCCCTTGAGATGACATTGTCAGGTGCGAATCAATCGATCTAATCTTGGACGCGTCCGGGCAACGACATCAGATCTCACCCTGAGGAGACCTTCATGTCCTCTGCCCGATCCGCCGCCGTGACCCTGACGCTGTTCCGGGTCGTGCTCGGCCTGCTGTTCGCGTTCCACGGCGCGGCCTCGCTGTTCGGCGTGTTCGGCGGCAACCGCGGCTCCGGCCAGGCCGTCGAGTTCGCCGCCTGGCCCGGCTGGTGGGCTGCCCTCATCCAGCTCGCCGGCGGCATCCTGGTGATCGCGGGGCTGGCGACGCGGCCGGCCGCACTGCTCTGCTCCGGCTCCATGGCGTACGCCTATTTCGTGGTGCACCAGACCCAGGGTCTGTTGCCGCTGAACAACGGCGGCGAGGCGGCCGCCCTGTTCTGCTGGTCGTTCCTGATCGTCGCGGTGCTCGGCCCCGGCGCGTTCTCTCTCGACGGCCTGCTCCGCCGCCGTGCCCCCGACCAGCGCGGCTCGCTGGTCACCGCCTCCTGATCGGACGGTGCGCGGGCCGTCCGGCCCGCGCACCGTTGTCGTACGGCCGCCTTAACATCGAGGAAGATGACTGCGTACCGGCAGGGGAGGTGGCGCCCGTGGAGATCCTGAAGTCCCTGGGTTTCCTGTGCTTGGGCGTGATGTGCCTGGGCGTGCTGGTGGCGGTCGTCCCGATGCTCAGCGACCTGGTCGCCGAGGTCCAGAGCGGCGAACTGAACCCGATGACCTGGATCGTCGTCGGCGTGGTCATCGGCGCGCTGTGCCTGTGCGCGGCAGTCCTGCTGGACTGAACCCGCTTCCTACGGCTCTCGGCGCGCGTAGAGGATCGCGCCCGGCACGGCCTGGTCGAGTTTGAGCAGCAGCTGGCTGGTGACGGTGAACCCAGCGTCGCCCAGCCACGCCGCGAGACGCTCCGGGCGGCGCCAGTGCACGTGCACCCGCATCGGGCGCCCGCCGTACCCCTGTGTCTTGAGCCGAGACTCGTCGCCGACGTGGAAACCGACCAACAGCGGCGCGCCGGGCCGCAGCACCCGCCGGAACTGGCCCAGCACGCCCGGGACGGCGTCGTCGGGGACGTGGATCAGCGACCAGAAGGCGAGCAGGCCCGCGGCCGAGCCGTCGGCGAGGTCGAGATCCGTCATCGACCCGACCTCGAACCGCAGTCCGGGATGCTCGCGCCGGGCGACCTCGATCATCGCGGGCGACAGGTCGATGCCGAAGACGTCGAGTCCCAGGCGGTGCAGGTGGGCCGTGATGTGCCCCGGCCCGCAACCCACGTCGGCCACCGGCCCCGAGCCGGCCGCGCGGACCAGGTCGGCGAACAGGCCCAGTCCCGCGCTCAGGTGAGGCTCGGCGGCCAATGCGTCGCGGGTCAGGTCGGAGTAGCTGTCGGCCACGGTGTCATACGAGGTCCTGGTGTCCGCGAGCCAGCCCTGCGCGCTGTGCGGAGCGTCGGTAGCTGTCATGGGGATCACTCCTGCTACAGCCTGTTTCATAACTCGTTGGAGTTGTGAGACAGCGCCCTTCTCGGGCGTCCGCGCCGCACCCCGGGTGGGGTGGGTGCGGTTCCTGCGTCATCGGGGCTGGTTTCGCCTGCGCGTGTGCGCGGGCCAGAGCCTTCCCCTCGGCAGGCGTTGGTGACCGGGCCCCCTGCGTGGAGGTCCCGGACCTGGGCATGGTGCTGCTCGGCCCAGATGGCGAGGTTGACCGCGGCATTAAGGTCCCGATCGGCCTGATACCCGCACACGTGACAGGTGAACGTGCGCTGGTGCAGGGGCATGGCCGGGGCCACGGTCCGGCATGGGGCGCAGGTCTTGGTCGACGGGTACCAGCGGTCGACCGGGGTGAGGTGTCCGCCGTGCCACTGCTGCTTGTAGGTCAGTTGGCGGGCCAGTTCGCCCCATGCCGCGTCAGATATCGCCGCGGCCAAGTGCCGGTTGCGCAGTATGCCGGTGATCGTGAGGGTCTCGATGGCGAGCCGGTCGTGGGTCTTGACCACCTCGTTGGAGACCTGGTGCAGGAAACGCTGCCGGATCGCGCGTACCCGGCCGTGGTGTCGGCCCAACCGGGCCACGGCCTTGCGCCGATTGTTGGAGCCGAGCTGTTTGCGGGTGACGGCGCGGGCCAGCCGACGCTGGCGCGCCATACCGGCCCTTGCCGGCCGCGGCGGGTCATCCACTCGCAGGACCTCGGTGCCGTCGGCGCGGGCGGCGACGACGAACGCCTTCAGGCCCCGGTCCACGCCCACCCAGCCTCCGGTGCCGTTGTTCGGCTGGTGGCGGTGGTTGTCGTGCAGGTCGGCGGCTTCGCAGGTCAGCGACACCGCCCACCGGCCCGCCCGGTGGCTGACGGTCGCAGAGACGACCTTCGCCCGCCCTTTGGCCAGCATGCGACGCAGGCGGCGCGTGTCCTCGCATACCGCCATGGTGCCGATGCCGCGCAGGGTCACGGTGCGCGGCGCCTGTTCACCGACCCGGATACTTGCCCGGCCCGCCCGAGAGGTCCTGCAGCGCAGGCGAAACGACAGCGGCGTCCGCTTCTTGGACTTGAATCTCGGGAAACCTACCCGCCGGCCCTTGCGGTCGCCGGTCCGCGATGCCGTGAACGCGGCCAACCCGCGGCCGAGGTCGACCGCGGCCTCCTCGAACACCTGCTGGCACACCTGAGCTCGCCACGGCAGGCCGGTGGCCTCGACCGTGGTGGTTCCGTCGGCGGCGGCCACCATGACCCGACCTGCGTCCGCTGAGTGTTTCCATCCGTTGAATGCGTTGATCAGGTCGAAGCCCGACCACGGAACCTTGTCGACCGTCCCGCGCTGCTTACCGCCCAGAGCCTGTTTGACCAGACGGAGGCACTGGTTGTAGCCGAACCGGGCCGCACCCGCGTGCCGACGCAGCACGGCCTGCTGCTCGGCAGTCGGGTCCAGACAGAACTGGAACGTGGTGAAACGGGCCACGGCAGCACACCATGCCACACACCACCGACAACAGCCCGCCACCTGCACACGCTCAAAGCGACCAGCACAAGCCGGTCACTTATGGAACACGCCGTAGGCGAGAGCGGGCTCGGTGGTGGCGACCTGCGGACGGGTCCGGCGCGCCCAGCGTACGGCGGCCGGGACTGCCGCGCCGCTGGCCGCGAAGATCAGGCCGAACAGTAGCCAGCCCGGCCAGCCCCAGCCGATGACCACGGTCGCCAGCAGGGCAGGTGCGATGACGCCGGCCAGCGCGAACCCGGTGCCGTACATGCCCTGGTACTGCCCCTGGGCGTGCTCGGGCGCGAGGTCGAACGAGATGCCCCACGATCCCGCGGCCTGGCGCAGCTCGCCGAGCACGTGCACCACCGCGGCGGCGACCAGCGCGGCGGTGGCGAGCCAGGCGCTCTGCCCGGCGGCCAGGCTGTAGAGCACGCACGCGCCGAGCAGCAGCAGTCCTGACGTCCGCTGCGCGATGGCGGCCCCTTCCGCGGTGGCGGTGCCCCGGCTGGCCCGGATCTGGAACAGCACCACGATGGTGGCGTTCAGCAGCCCCAGCATGGCGACGACCCAGGCGGGTGCGTTGGTGCGTTCGACCACCCAGAGCGGCACGGCCACGTTGAGCATCCCGTAGTGGATGCACAGCACGCCGTTGAGCGCCGCGAGCGCGAGGTAGGGGCGGTCCCGCAGCACCACGAAGGCGGGCCCCGACGTGCGCCGGGGCTGCGGCGCGATCGGCGGCACGCGCATGACCAGCGATGACGCCAGCAGCGCCAGCGCGACGCAGACCACGAGGATGGCGACGTAGGCGGACCTGGTGTCGTACTTGAGGGCCACGCCGGCGAGCAGTGCGCCGACGCCCCAGCCCACGTTGGTGACGGCGCGCAGCATGGCGCGGGTGCGCACCCGCTCGTCGGGCGGGATCGAGCCGGCGATCAGCGCCCCGTTCGCGGCGCCGAAGCCCGCCTCGAGCAGCTGCACCCCGGCGGCGACCAGGACGAATCCGATGAAGCCGTGCACGGCCAGGTAGCCCAGCATGAGTGCCGCTCGGGCCATCCCGAAGGCCACCATGACCCGGCGCGGCCCGACCCGGTCGGCCAGGTGCCCGGCCGGCACCCCGGCGACGAGCCCGACCACGGCGGCGATGGTCAGACCGAGCCCGACCTGGCCGGCGGACAGGCCCACGGAGCGGGTGAAGAAGATCACGCTGACCGTGATGAACAGGCCGCGGGAGGTCGATCCGGCGAGGGTGCTGAAGACCAGGGCGCGGGTGGCCGGGTGGGCGGGCAGCAGGTTGATCATCCGGGTGAGCACGCTGGGCAGGCTAACGCGGATGCCCGGCGACCACGCACCGGTTTTACGTGCTCCTCGTCACGCGAGGCCGGTCTGCCGGGTCCGCCGACGAAGATCCGTCTCGTGTCGGAACCCGCGGTGGCACCCGAGGTTCCGACACGAGACGGCGATCATGGCCGGGCCGCCACCACGCGGGGCGGCGGCCCGGGGCAGGGTCAGCGGACGCCGAGCAGGTGCTCCAGGGCGAGCTGGTTGAGCTGGACGAAGGCGCCGCCCTTGGCGGCCTGCGCGTCGACGTCGAAGTCCTCGAACGCCGAGCGGTCGGCCAGCAGGCCGTCGAAGGTCTCGCCCGCGCCCAGGGTCGGCACGGCCAGCTCGTCGTAGCGGGCGGCGGCACGGGCCTCGGCGACCCGCGGGTCGGCCCGGAACGCCGCGGCGCGCTCCTTGAGCAGCAGGTACGTGCGCATGTTCGCGGCCGCCGACGCCCAGACGCCGTCGAGGTCCTCGGTGCGCGAGGGCTTGTAGTCGAAGTGGCGCGGGCCGGTGTACGCCCGGCCGCCGTCGGGGGCGCCGAACTCCAGCAGGTCGACCAGGAAGAACGCGTTGACGATGTCGCCGTGGCCGAAGACCAGGTCCTGGTCGTACTTGATGCCGCGCTGGCCGTTGAGGTCGATGTGGAAGAGCTTGCCGTGCCACAGCGCCTGCGCGATGCCGTGCAGGAAGTTCAGGCCCGCCATCTGCTCGTGCCCGACCTCGGGGTTGAGGCCGACCATGTCGCGGTGCTCAAGACTGTCGATGAACGCGAGGGCGTGGCCGATGGTCGGCAGCAGGATGTCGCCGCGGGGCTCGTTCGGCTTGGGCTCCAGCGCGAACTTCAGCCCGTAGCCCCGGTCGATGCTGTACTGCGCGAGCATGTCCAGGCCCTCGCGGTAGCGCTCGAGCGCGGTGCGCACGTCCTTGGAGCCGTCGTACTCGGTGCCCTCGCGGCCGCCCCACAGCACGTAGGTCTGCGCGCCCAGCTCGGCGGCCAGGTCCATGTTGCGCATGACCTTGCGCAGCGCGTACCGCCGCACGGCGCGGTCGTTGCTGGTGAAGCCGCCGTCCTTGAAGACCGGGTGGGTGAACAGGTTGGTGGTGGCCATCGGCACGACCAGACCGGTCTCGGCCAGCGCGGCCTGGAAGCGCTTGATGATGCGCTCGCGCTCGCTGTCGTCGGAGCCGAACGGGATCAGGTCGTCGTCGTGGAACGTGACACCGTACGCGCCGAGCTCGGCGAGGCGGTGCACGGACTCGACCGGGTCGATCGGGTCGCGGGTGGCGTCGCCGAACGGGTCCCGGCCGGCCCATCCCACGGTCCACAGGCCGAACGTGAACTTGTCGGCCGGAGTCGGCTGCGTCATGTCATCTCCCTGAAATCTTGTTTGTTCAGCCATTGAACTTATAGGCTGTGGCATTGTCAAGACCATGCCGCCCCGCCCGCCGCGCCGAGACGATCCGGTGCGCCAGCGCAGCCTGCGCGATCACAACCTCGCGCTGGTGCTGCGCCATGTCACCGCCGCGAACCGGCCGCCGTCGCGGGCCGAGATCGCGGCGGCCAGCGGGCTGACCAGGGCCACCGTCTCCACCATCGTCGACGAGCTCATCGCCGGGGGGCTGGTCGCCGAACTGGAGCCCGTGTCGCGCTCCGGGGTCGGCCGCCCCGGCACCGGCATCGTGCCCGCGGGCACCGGCCCTGCCGGGCTCGGCATGGAGGTCAACGTCGACTACCTGGCCGTGTGCGCGGTCGACCTGACCGGGGCCGTACGCCATCGCCAGGTGCGCCGGCTAGACCAGCGCGAGCACAGCCCCGCGCAGACCTGGCAGGCGCTCGGCGAGCTGGCCGACCAGGCCGTCGCCGCCGTCGCGGCCCAGGGCCTGGTCCCGGCCGGCGGCGTGATCGCCGTGCCCGGCCTGGTCGAGGGCGACACCATCCGGATCGCCCCCAACCTCGGTTGGCAGCAGGTCGCCCTGCCCCGGCCGGAGGACCTGGGCGGCCCGCGCGACCTGCCGCTGGACGTCGCCAACGAGGCCACCCTGGCCGCGCTGGGGGAGCGGCACGCCACCGGGCTGCGCAGCTTCCTCTACGTCTCCGGCGAGATCGGCATCGGCGGCGGCATCGTGCTCGACGGCGAGCTGTTCGGCGGCTCGCACGGCTGGGCGGGGGAGATCGGCCACGTCACCATCGACCCGCAGGGCCCCGACTGCCACTGCGGCTCGCGCGGTTGCCTGGAGCAGTACGCCGGTGAGGAGGCCATCCGTGCCGCCGCCGGGCTGCGCGCCGGCGGGGCCGTGCTCGCCGACCTGGTCGACGGCGGCCGCCAGGGCAGCGCCCCGGTGCTGGACGCGCTGGAGCATGCCGGCACGGCGCTGGGCGTGGCGCTGTCCGGGGCGGTGAACCTGCTGGACATCGGCACGGTGGTGCTCGGCGGCCACTACGCCGAACTGATCGACTGGCTGCGGCCCGCCATCGAGCGCGAGCTGGCCCGGCGCGTGATCACCGCCCGCTGGGCCCCGGCGAAGGTGCGCGCGTCCGCACTGGGCTCCGACGCGGCCCTGGTCGGCGCGGCCCGCGCGGTCACCCAGGCCATCCTCGACGACCCGGCCCGCTTCCTCGCCACCCGCCCGGCGCCCGCCGTCTAGGTCGGCGGTCGAAACCGCCGAACGGTCGCGAGGGCGGGCTCGCCGACCAGCCCTCAGCGCGGCCACGACGGGCATAGCCTGTATCCATGGGTGCGATCACGGTTCTGCGGCCGCTGGCGTTGGGCATGGCCACGGGGATGCGCTCGCAGCTCGGGCTGGCGGCGCTCGCGGTGGCCATGAGCCGTGGCGGCAAGAAGAAGGGCAGGAAGGGCCGGGGCTTCTCCTCGATGGTGCAGGGCCAGGTGCTGTCCAGCCCGCTCGTGCGCAAGAGCCTGGTCGCCACGGCCGCGACCGAACTCGTCGCCGACAAGCTGCCCAGCACCCCGAGCCGGCTCAACCGGGGCCCGTTGCTGGCCCGGCTCGCCCTCGGCGGCCTGGCCGGCGGCCTGCTGGGCTGGTCCGACGAACGCGGTCTCGGCCGCGCGGTGGCCGGGGCGGCGCTCGGCGCGGCCGGGGCGGGCCTGGGCGCGTACGGCGGTTACCACCTGCGGGCGGCGCTCGATCAGCGGACCAACCTGCCCGACCGGTACTGGGCGCTGGCCGAGGACCTCACCGCGGTGAGCCTGGCCGCGTTCGCGGTCGCGGTCACCGACGACGCGGACACCGCACCCGTGGCCGCTGCGGTCCGCGAGCGCGAGCCGGTGTTCGAGTTGGCCGGCTGACCCCCTGCCGGTGCCGGACCGGTTCGCCGAGCCGGCAGGTCACGTCGCGCCGGCGACCACTGTGCACACCCGCCCGGAATCCGCTGGAGATCCGTGGTGCGCCGCCGAGTGTCCACTCGGTGACCAAGGGCGAGAACCTGATCTCGATTCTGTTGTGTCTGGCAACAAATCGGTAACCTGCGTTGACACTCCGACATGGCCGGAGAAGGCTGGGTGGGCGCGTGAGACAACGATGTCAAAACCCAGATGGAGGAAGCATGCGTCTTTCCAGGCGAGTGGCAGCCCTGGCCGTCGCTTTCGGAACGATGTTCGCCACCGTGGCCTGCAGCAGCAGCGAGGAGCCCGGCGAAGGCACCAAGAAGGTGGAGGTCTTCACCTGGTGGGCCGACGGCGGTGAGAAGGCCGGTCTCGACGGCCTCGTCGGCGTCTTCAAGACCGACTGTGCGGACTACGAGTTCCTCAACGGCGCGGTCGCGGGCGGCGCGGGCAGCAACGCCAAGCAGGTGCTGGCCTCGCGGCTGCAGCAGAACGACCCGCCGGACACGTTCCAGGCCCACGCGGGCGCGGAACTGTCCGATTACATCAACGACGACCAGCTCGAGGACCTTTCGGCGCAGTACACCGAATGGGGTCTGACCAACGCCTTCCCGAAGGGCCTCATCGAGAACCTGACGGTCGGCGGCAAGATCTACTCGGTGCCGGCCAACATCCACCGCGCCAACGTGCTGTGGAGCAACAAGACGGTGCTGGCCAAGGCCGGCATCGCCAAGGACGCCACCACCCTCGACGGCTTCTTCGCCGACCTGGACAAGCTCAAGGCCGCGGGCGTGGCCGCGCCGCTGGCGCTGGGCAAGGACTGGACCCAGCAGATGCTGTTCGAGGCGCTGCTGATCTCCAAGCTCGGCGCGGAGAAGTTCAGCGGCCTGTGGAACGGCGCCACCCCGTGGACCGGCGCGGAGATGACCGCGGCGATCAACGACTACAAGCGGCTGCTGACCTACACCAACAAGGACCGCGACACCTTCGACTGGACCGACGCCGAGAAGCTGCTGATGGACGGCAAGGCGGCGTACCAGCTGATGGGTGACTGGGAGGCGGCCGACCTCGACGCCAAGGGCTTCAAGGACTACGGCTGGTCGGTGTTCCCGGGCAACGGCAACACGTTCCAGTGGCTGGCCGACTCGTTCGTGCTGCCCAAGGGCGCGAAGAACGCGGACGGCACCAAGTGCTGGCTGAAGACCGTCGGCAGCGCCACCGGCCAGGCCGCGTTCAACCAGAAGAAGGGCTCGATCCCGGCCCGCACCGACGTGGGCACGGACGGCTTCCCGGCATACCAGCAGGCCGCCATGGCCGACTGGAAGACCGCGACCCAGGTGCCCAGCTGCCCGCACGGTTCGGCGTGCGCGCAGACCTGGCAGGGTGCGGTCGGCTCGGCGCAGGGCAAGTTCTCCAGCGACGGTGACGTCGCCGCGCTGCAGACGGCGCTGGCGTCGGCGGCGGCGGAGTTCGGCCCCAAGAAGTAGTTCGCCGCATGGCTGCGAAGGGCACCTTCCCACCAGGAAGGTGCCCTTCCTTACCGAGGAGGTCGCGTTGCGCCACCGGAGGCGGACCTGGATACCCGGGCTGCTGCTCATCTCACCGTCGCTGATCCTGCTGGCCGTGTTCGTGTACGGCCTGATCGGCTGGACGGTCAACCTGTCCCTGCAGGACCGCCACAACGCCCGGCCCGCCAAGGGCTACGTCGGGCTCGACAACTACACCAAGCTGTTCACCAGCGACATCAACGACCGCTTCACCCACTCGCTGAAGAACCTGCTCGTCTTCACGCTGGTGTTCATGGTGGGCACCATCGTGCTCGGCCTGATCTGGGCCCTGCTGCTGGAGCGCCGCGCCAAGGCCGAGGGCTTCTGGCGCACCGTCTACCTGTTCCCGATGGCGGTGTCGTTCGTCGCCTCCGGCGTGGTCTGGCGCTGGTTGATGAACACCGGCGAGGGTGACAACGCGGGCGGCATCAACGCGATCTTCCACGGGCTCGGGCTGGGCTTCCTGGAGAGCCCGTGGTGGACCGACCCCGACTGGGGCATGGCCGCGATGGCGGTGCCCGCGATCTGGCAGTTGTCCGGATACGTGATGGCGCTGTTCCTGGCCGGGTTCCGGGGCATCCCCGAGGAGCTGCGCGAGGCCGCCGTGGTGGACGGGGCCACCACCTTCCAGCTGTACCGGCAGGTGCTGTTCCCGCAGCTGACGCCGACCATCCTGTCGGCGCTCATCATCACCGGGCACATGTCGATGAAGATGTTCGACCTGATCATGTCGGTGTCCGGGGCGCAGTGGCTGACCGAGGTGCCGGCCGTGTATGTCTGGCAGACGCTGCTCACCCGCGACTACGCCAAGGCCGCCGCGATCTCGGTGTTCCTGCTGCTGATCGTCGCCGTGGTGGTCGTGCCGTACCTGATCCACGTCAACCGCTCGGAGAAGCGCTCATGAGCACCGAGACCGTCGCCGCGACCGCGCCCGCCGCCACCGCCCCGCGCCGGGGCGGCCCCGCGCCGCGCCAGGGCCTGCCCAAGCCGGTGGCCCGCACCATCCGCTACGGGCTGCTGGTGGTGTTCGTGCTCATCGTGCTCATGCCGCTGTACGTGCTGGTGGTGACGAGCTTCAAGTCGGGCCGGGAGATCGGCGTCAACGGGCAGTGGAACCTGCCCGAGACGTGGACCTTCGCGTCCTGGGCGAAGGCGTGGACCGCGCTGGGCCCGTCGTTCGGCCGCACATTCCAGCTGGCGATCCCGGTCGCGCTGATCTCGTCGCTGATCGGGGCGGCCAACGGGTTCGTACTGTCGCGCTGGCGCTTCCCCGGCGCGGACGTGGTGTTCACGCTGATCCTGTTCGGCATGTTCATCCCGTACCAGGCGGTCATGATCCCGCTGCGCGACGTGGTGTCCTGGCTGGGCGTCGCGCCCGGCATCCCGACACTGGTCTTGGTGCACACGGTGTACGGCATCCCGATCTGCACGCTGATCTTCCGCAACTACTACGCGACGATCATCCCGGAGGAGCTGATCGAGGCGGCGCAGATGGACGGGGCCGGGCTGCTGCGCACGTTCCGTTCGCTGATCCTGCCGGTGTCGGTCTCGGGCTTCGTGGTGACCGTCATCTGGCAGTTCACCTCGTCCTGGAACGACTACCTGTTCGCGATCTTCCTGTCGAACACGCGCAACGGTCCGATCACCATCGCGCTCAACGCCCTGGCCGGGGCGCAGTCGCCGGACTACGCGGCGGCCATGGCGGGCGCGCTGATCACGTCGTTGCCGACACTGCTGGTGTACGTCCTGCTCGGACGCTGGTTCATCGGCGGCATGATGGCGGGTTCGGTCAAGAGCTGACCCGCCCGGCCCCCGGTTTACCATAGACGTTGGCCTATCTGGATGAGAATGATCGCCAAAAACTCATCTGGATAGGCCAACGTCTATCGCGTGCGGCGCCCGGATCGACGGTGTAAGGAGTCAATGGCGATACGGTACTGTCCTCGGCATGGCCGAGCAGAAGTTCCACACCGGTAGCCACGACCTGCCCGTGTCGGCAGCACTCGACGAGTTCATGCGCACGGGCTGGCTCGACTCCGAGCACCACGACCTGCCGCGCGCGGAGGTCGCCACGTGGACGCCGGCCCGGCGTGCGCGCCTGCACCAGGCGTTCCCCGGGCACCGCATCGTCGTCCCGGCGGGCGCCTTCAAGTCCCGCTCCAACGACCAGGACTACCGCTTCCGGGCGCACTCGGCCTACGTGTGGCTGACCGGCGACCAGTCCAGCGACGGCGTCGTGGTCGTCGAGCCGGACGGCGACAGCACCCTCTACCTGCGTCCGCGCTCCGCCCGGGACAACGGCGAGTTCTTCCGCGACCGCCGCTACGGCGAGCTGTGGGCCGGCCGCCGCCCGACGCTGGGGGAGAGCACCCGCGCGCTGGGCGTGACCACCCGCCACCGCGACGAGCTGGCCGCCGCACTCAAGCCGGACACCCCGACGCTGGTGCTGCGCGGCCTGGACGCCGAGGTCGACGCCGCCGTCGCACCGGTCGACGGCGACGCCGAGCTGAAGGCGGTGCTCGCCGAGCTGCGGCTGGTCAAGGACGCCTGGGAGATCACCCAGTTGGAGGAGGCCGTCGCGATCACCACCCGCGGCTTCGAGGACGTCGTGCGCGCCCTGCCGCAGGCCAAGGCGACCTCGGAGCGGCTGCTGGAGGGCGTGTTCTGGCAGCGCGCTCGGCTCGAGGGCAACGAGGTCGGCTACCACTCGATCGTCGCCGCCGGTGCGCACGCCGCCACGCTGCACTGGATCGACAACGACGGCCCCGTCCGCGATGGTGACCTGCTGCTGCTCGACGCGGGTGTGGAGACGCGCTCGCTGTACACCGCCGACATCACCCGCGTGCTGCCGATCTCCGGGCACTTCACCCCGCTGCAGCGCGACCTGTACGAACTGTGCCGAAAGGCCAACGACGCGGCGCTCGCCGCGCTCGTGCCGGGTGCGGCCTACCGCGACTTCCACCGCGCCGCGATGCGCGTCTACGCGTACGGCCTGGCCGACCTCGGCATCCTGCCGGTCTCCGCGGAGCAGGCCCTCGACGAGGACAGCGGGCTGTACCGGCGCTGGACGCTGTGCGGCTCCGGGCACATGCTCGGCCTGGACGTGCACGACTGCGCCGCGGCGCGGGCCGACCACTACCTCGACGGCACGCTGACCCCGGGGCACGTGCTCACCGTGGAGCCGGGCATCTACTTCCAGCCCGACGACGGCCTGATCCCGGCCGAGCTGCGCGGCATGGGCTTCCGGATCGAGGAGGACCTGCTGATCACCGAGACCGGCTACCGGATGCTGTCCGACGACCTGCCGCGCACCGCCGCCGACGTCGAGTCCTGGATGCACCGACTGGCTTCTTGACGTTTCTTCTCAGGTCGGCGACGGGCGCGGCGTGCGGCGGCTCCGAAACGGCGCGGCGCGCCCGTGCCGGTTCGGTTAGGCTCGCCGCTCGTGACCGTGGTGTTCTGCGCCGATCCGCTCGCCCCGACCCGCACCGATCCCCACTTCGCCGCCCAGGCGCGGGCGGTGCGGGACACCGGTGGCGTCGTGGCCCTGCTCGACCACGACGCCCTGTTGGCCGGGGACGTCACCGCCGCGGTCCGCCGCATCCCGCGCGACCTGGGCGACGTCTGGTATCGCGGGTGGATGGTCCCCACCGGCCGCTACGCCGACCTGGCCGACACGCTCGCCGGGCGCGGCGTGCACCTGCGCGTCTCCGCGCCCGCCTACCGCTCCGCGCACGAGCTGCCGGGCTGGTACGCCGCCCTGGCCCCGGTCACGCCGGACAGCGTGTGGACGCCGTGGCAACCGGGCGAGCCGCCCACCGTGGACCAGGTCGCCGAGCTGGTCGCGCCGCTGGGCGGTGGACCTGCGGTGGTCAAGGACTACGTCAAGTCGCGCAAGCACGAGTGGGCGCAGGCCTGCTTCATCCCCGACCTGGCCGACGTCGCGCACGCGCACCGGGTGGTGGCCCGCATGGTCGAGCTGCAGGAGGACTCGCTGCAGGGCGGCGTCGTGGTGCGCCGGTTCGAGCGCTTCGCGCAGCGCGACGGCCGCACCGTGGAGGCCCGGGTCTGGTGGGTACGCGGTGAGCCGGTGCTGGCCGGTCCGCACCCGGACACGCCGGACCTGGCGAGCGAGCCCGACCTGACGGTGATCGCCCCGCTGGTGGCCGCGTTCGGGCATCCGTTCGTCACCACCGATGTCGCGTTGCGTGACGACGGGACCTGGCGCGTGATCGAACTCGGCGACGGTCAGGTCAGCGATCTGCCGACCACGATCGATCCTTCGGCGGTCCTCGGCCACCTGGACTGAGTCCTCGCAGCTCACAGCTCCGGTACCGGTTCCGTGACCGGTGCCGGAGATCAGAAGGCCGGCAGCTCCGCGGAGCGCGCCGTCCGCCGGCTGCGCTGCCCGGGGATGCGCCCCACCGCAGGCGTGCTACCCCTGCTGACCAGGGACGTCTCGAACTCCACGGGGTCGTCGGCGACGGGCTCGCCGCGCAGGCGATCGATGAGCGCCCGCGCGGCGGCCGCGCCCATCTCCGCCCACGGCACCCGGACCGTGGTCAGCGGGGGCAGGGTGTACGCGGCGGGCGGG
Source organism: Catellatospora paridis (assembly GCF_009720365.1). GTDB lineage: Bacteria > Actinomycetota > Actinomycetes > Mycobacteriales > Micromonosporaceae > Catellatospora > Catellatospora paridis. The sequence goes on from NZ_ML769312.1 coordinate 653,209, forward strand.
ACGTCGCCGAAGCCGACCACGGCGACCTCGCTCGGCACCTGCCGCCCGGCCTCCTGCAGGGCCCGCAACGCCCCCGCCGCCATCGGGTCACCGTGCGCGAACAGGCCGTCGAAGAACAGCCGCGCCCGCAGTAGCCGCTGCACCGCGTCGTAGCCGCCCTGCTCGGTCCCGTCGGCCTCGGTCACGTGACTGGCCCGCAGCACCGCGCCGGTGCCGGTCAGTCGGTCGGTGAAGCCGTCGGCGCAGGCGGCTCCGGAGTGCTCCTCGACGGGTCCTGTGATCATGGCGAGGCGCAGGCGGCCCGCGGCCAGCAGCAGTTCCGCCGCTCGGCGCCCGCCGTCGGTGTAGTCCGCGCCGACCGACGGCAGCGGCGCGCGGGAGCCGCCGGTGTTCACCACGACCACGGGCAGGCCCTGCCGGTGGAGGTCACGCAGGTGGTCCAGGGCCACGACGGGATCGATCGCGAGCACGCCGTCGACGGCGTGGCCGCGTACGTTCGCCGCGAAGCGCTCCAGCGCCGGCGCTCCACCCGCGGCCGAGTGCAGCAGCAGGCCGTAGCCGGACGGCTCCACCACGTCGGCGACACCCTGCAGCAGTTCCGGCATCCACGGCGTGCGCAGCGTCGGGGCGAGCACGCCGAGCGTGCGGGTGCGCCCGCGGGCCAGGTCGACGGCGCGGGAACTGGGCACGTACCCGGTCTCCGCCATGATCTCCTCGATGCGGGCCTGGGTGGCCCGGTCGACGTCGGGCCGGCCGTTGAGCACCCGCGACACCGTCGCCTTGCTCACCCCGGCCAGCCGGGCGACGTCGGCGATCGTCACGCGCATGTAGACCTCCGAGAAACCACGCCGTCTCGCGGTACCGGTACCGGACCGGTGGCGGCTACACACGGTAAGCGGCCGCGAGGCTGCGATGTCAAGACCGCTCGGTTATCCGGTCGGTGGGAACCGCCTACCCGGCTAGGGTGGCCGCCATGCCGTACATCTCCTCCGTCGTGATCCACTGCCGCGACCCGTACCTGATGGCGCCCTTCTGGAGCCTGGTCACCGGCCTGCCCGTGCATGAGGAGGACGCCGCCAAGCTCGCCGACCGCAGCCTGGCCGAGCGGGAGTCGGTGCTGCTGCACGACCCGTCGGGCACCGAGCCGGACGTGTGGCTCGCGCAGGCGGTCGACCTGCTGCCGGTCGGCCGCATCCACCTCGACATCGTGGCCGATGACGACGAGCGGGCCGCGATCGTCGCCGCCGGTGCGACGCTGGTCCGCGAGCAGGAGGACCTGACTGTGTACGCCGACCCCGAGGGCAACGAGTTCTGCCTGCTCCGCGAGCGCCACTGAGCCTCGCCCGATCCGGCCTTCGGACCGGCCCCACGCTGGGACAATGGAGCGGCTGGGCAGTAGACCGGGGCGGACACCGCCGGTGAGGAGCCATGCCGTGCGCGCGATCGAGTACGACCACTTCGGCGGCTACGACGTGCTCGACCTCGTCGAGGCGCCCCTGCCGCCCGTCGCGGACGGACAGGCACTGGTCCGGATGACGATGGCCGGGGTCAGCCCGCTGGATGAGACGGTGCGCGCCGGCCACCTGGCCCCGGCCCTGCACAAGCCGCTGCCGATCCGCCCCGGCGGCACCGGGACCGGGGTCGTCGAGGAACCCGGCGCGTCCGGCCTCCCCCGGGGCGCACGCGTCGTCGTGAGCGGCGGCCGCTACGGCGTCAGCGCCGACGGTTGCTGGGCCGAGTACGTCGCCGTCGACCCGGTGAACCTGGTCGCCGTGCCCGACGCCGTCGGCGACGAGGCCGCCGCCGCGCTGACCACCGGGGCCGGTTATCTCACCGCCTACCTCGCGTTGACCGAGCTGGCCAGGTTCCGGCCCGGGCAGGCCGTGCTCGCGCCCGGCGTCGGCGGCGCGGTCGGGCAGGGCGGCGTCGAGGTCGCCCGAGTCCTCGGCGCGGCCCACGCGATCACCACCGCCACCGGCACCGACAAGGCCGAACAGGGCCGCGCCGCCGGGTACGAGGTGATCGACCTCTCCCAGGAGTCGCTACGCGACGGTGTCGCCCGGCTCACCGGCGGCAAGGGCGTCGACGTCGTGCTCGACGGGGTCGGCGGGCAGCTCACCGGGGAGGCGCTCGGCTGCCTGGCCGTCGACGGCACGTTGATCAGCATCGGGTACGCCGCCGGCACCCACGCCGACATCGACGTCACCGACCTGATCTGGAAGAACGCCCACATCCACGGGTTCCGGTTCGCGCTGTTCACGCCCGAGCAGGTGAACGCCGCGAACACCACGCTGCTCGCCCGGCTCGCCGCCGGCGACCTGCACCCGGCGGTGGCGCAGGTGTTCCGGCTCGCGCAGGCGGCCGCGGCGCAGCACCTGCTCGCCGAGGGCCACCCCTTCGGCCGGGTACTGCTCGCGGTCTGACCGACCCGGCTGCGCACCGAAACAGGTTGGCGCGACGTGGCAGAGCAGCCACAATGCCCGGGTGAATCTTGAGGAACTCGGCCTGTCCGACATCCAGCAGGCGGAGACCGCGGGTGGGCTGACGCTGTTCAGCGGCACTGCCGTAGATCTCGACGCGGGGTGGCGGGCGGCCCGTGCCGCGTTCGCGCGCACCGGGCTGTGGCCGGTGGCGGGCTGGTCCGCGGCGGAGGCGGCCGAGGACTCCCGCACCTGGACGTCGCAGGAGCAGGCGGCGGCACGGCTGTCCGAGGCCGACGCGGTGGACCCGGCGGTGCGGATGGCGGAGATCCTCGCCGGCCATCTCGACTATGTCTGGCAGTGCGGGCCACGGCAGCTCGATGGCGAGGACGGCTGGTTCCGGGGAACCGTCGAGCCAGAAGTTCGGCGGCGTCGACGATGTCGCCAGGGCGCAGGCGCCCCAGGACCACTGGCTGTTCTGGTGGGACTGACCATGAGGTAGCCTGCGCCGATCCGCCCACGCCCCTGGAGGAGACCGCATGCGCGACGGCGATCCGCCGCTGGTTACCGAGGCCTACCTGGCCTGGAACGCCGAGGACTGGTCGCGGGCCGGTCAGCTGCTGGAACAGGCCGTGCTGGCCGATCCGGACGGTCCCCGGGCGGCGGTGTGGTGGTTCGACGCGGCGCTGGCGCACAAGTTCCTGCGGAACTGGCCGAAGGCGTACGAGCTGGGTCTGCAGGCGGCGGCGCGGGCCCCGCGCGGGCAGCAGGACCCGGCGTTCTGGAACCTCGGCATCGCCGCGACCGTGCTGCGCGAGTGGGACACCGCCCGCGACGCCTGGCGCGGCTACGGCATCCCGGTGGCCGACGGTACCGGAGAGATCACCGACGGCTTCGGTACGACCTGCCTGCGCATCCGCACCGACTCGGGCGACGAGGTGGTGTGGGCGCAGCGGCTGTGCCCGACCCGCGCCCGGGTGACCAGCGTGCCGTTCGACCCTAGCCGCCGCTTCGGCGAGGTGGTGCTGCACGACGGCGCGCCCAACGGGGAGCGCTACATCGGCGATCGGCGCTTCCCGGTCTTCGACGAGCTGATGCTGTTCACGCCGTCAATCGCGCCGACCCTGGCGGCCCAGGTCACCGCGGCGACGGCGGCGGACACCGAGGAACTGATCGACGCCGGGTTCGCGCACGGCGTCGGCGTCGAGGTGCTGACCGGTCGTGACCTGATGTGCAAATGCTGCAGTGAGGGCAGGGTCGACGTCGAGCGCGACGTGCGCGGCGGAGAGCAGACCATGCTGTTCGGCGGGACCGAGGAGCAGACCCGCCAGGTGCTGCAGGACTGGGCCGCGGCTGCTCCGGCGGCGCGGTCGTGGACTGGGCTGCACGCGCTGAGCTGACCGGCCGTGAGGCGCGCCGCAGGGCATCCCGGCGACCGGGGCGGATCGCCGCGACTACGATGATCACATGCGCGCAACGGTGATCTACGGCCCGCACGACGTGCGGATCGAGGACGTGCCCGATCCGGTCCTGCTGCACCCGACCGACGCCGTGGTCCGGGTGACGCACGCCTGTATCTGCGGCAGCGACCTGTGGGCTTACCAGGGTGTCGCGAAGCGGGAGCCGGGACAGCGCATCGGCCACGAGTTCCTGGGCGTCGTCGAGTCCGCGGGCGCGGACGTCACCGGCGTCAGGCCCGGTGACACGGTGGTGGCCCCGTTCGTATGGTCCGACGGCAGCTGCGAGTTCTGCCGTGAGGGCCTGCACACCTCCTGCCCGGTCGGCGGCTTCTGGGGCCAGCCTGGCTCCGACGGCGGCCAGGGCCAGGCCGTGCGGGTCCCGTACGCCGACGGCACCCTGGTCAAGCTGCCGTCCGGGCTCGACGACGCGGAACTCGTCAAGATCCTCGCGCTGTCCGATGTGATGTCGACCGGGCATCACGCGGCGCTCGCCGCCGGGGTGCGCAAGGGCGGCACGGTCGCTGTGGTCGGCGACGGCGCGGTCGGCCTGTGCGGCGTGCTCGCCGCGCACCGGCTGGGCGCCGAGCGCATCATCGCGCTGGGCCGCCACGACGCCCGTACCGCGCTGGCCAGGCGGTTCGGCGCGACCGACGTGGTGCCCGAGCGCGGTGACGAGGCCGTCGCCGTGGTGCGCGAACTGACCGGCGGCCAGGGCGCGCATGCGGTCATCGAGGCCGTCGGCACCGAGCAGTCGATGCGTACCGCGATCGGGGTGGCTCGCGACGGCGGGGCGGTCGGCTTCGTCGGTGTCCCGCACGGCGGCTCGGCCGGCGTCGACATCGGCGACATGTTCGGCCGCAACGTGGCGCTGCGCGGCGGCGTCGCGCCCGCCCGGGCGTACATTCCGGAGCTGCTGGCCGACGTGCTGGCCGGGACGCTGGACCCGTCACCGGTCTTCGACTCCTGCGTCGATCTCGACGGGGTGCCCGGCGGATATGCCGCGATGAACGATCGAAAGGCGCTGAAAGTGCTGGTGCGCCCGAACGGTGGGTCGGTGTAGCTTGAGCGCCGTGGAAGAGACCGACCAGGCCATCGTTTCGGCCCTGACCGCTGACGGGCGCATGTCGTACACGGACCTGGCCGAGAAGGTCGGGCTGTCCGTGTCCGCCGTCCACCAGCGGGTTCGCCGGCTGGAGCAGCGCGGCGTCATCACCGGGTACGGCGCGCGGGTCGACTACAACGCGATCGGCCTGCCGCTGACGGCGTTCGTGGCGATCCGCCCGTTCGACCCGGCGCAGCCCGACGACGCCCCGGAGCGCCTGGCGCACCTGTCCGAGATCGAGTCGTGCTTCTCGGTGGCCGGGGAGGACTTCTACATCCTGCTGGTACGCGTCGCGTCACCGGTCGACCTGGAGCGCCTGCTGCAGGAGATCCGCACCTCGGCCAACGTCACCACACGCACGACCGTGGTGCTGTCCACCCCGTTCGAGCAGCGCGCACCCCGCATCCACCTGGCCGACTGAGCCGCCTACCAGGGGCAGCACGGCAGCGGCGCGGGCAGGAACAGCGCGGTGAGCCCGATGGCGGCCAGCCCCGTCACGGTGGCGGTGACGCCGACGGCGAGCCGGGCGACCGTGGGCCGCTGCCGTGCCGGCACCCGGCGTACGTGGCGGACGGCGGCCGCCACCGCGCCGGCGAACGCCAGCGCGCCGGCCAGCAGCACGGGCAGGCCCCAGCGCTCGTGCACGTCGTAGCCCTGGAACAGCAGCGGCCGGGCGACCATCAGCAGCAGGCCGGGCAGCGGCGCGACGGCGGCGCAGACCTGCGCCACCACCAGCCAGGCCCGCTCGGCGCCCGTGCCACCGCCGACCTGATGGAACAGCTGCACCGACAGCATGCCCAGGCCGACCGGCAGCAACGCCGCCGCGGCCATGTGCCACAGCCAGTACCGCAGGATGACGTCCTGATCGGAGGGCTTCACCATCCCGACGACCGTCCAGCCGATCGCCGCGAAGACCACGGCGCCGCCGATGCCGGCCACCCCCGCGAAGAACGGGTACAGCAGTCGCCGCGCCGCCGAGGCGGAGGCCCAGGCGAGCATGCCGAGATGCAGGTCCGTCGTCGTGCCCGTCGCCGGGTCGGCCATGTCACCACCGTTTCGCTCCCGACCGCGGGACGCGGTCACCCAGTGGGATTCTGTCCTAAGTGGTGTTAGCACGCTGTTAGCGTTTCGCGATCCCAGGTGGTCCATGGGCCCGCGGCAGGGGATCTGGCTCCTTCGATGTAACACTGCCAGACTTGGGGCGTGAACACGTTGGCAGTGATCATTACGACGCTCGGGGGCGCGCTGTCGGCGACGCTCGGTGTTCTGGTCGGCGGGGTGGTCACTCGCCGGGCCCAGGAGCGTCATTGGCTACGCGACAAACAATTGCGCGCATACGAGGAACTGTTCTCGCAATATGCCCGGTTCATGATGGCACTGCGGCAGGGGCACTCGGCCCGCGTGCCGATCAATTTCGACTGGGGAGCCTGGAGCGCCGCGCTCACCACGGCAAGCCTGGTCGCACCGCTGAGCGTGGCGCGGGCGATCGATGCGTTCGGGGACGCCGTCGGCGTCTTCCTCGATGCGGTGTCCAGCCGGGATCCCGTCACGGATCCCGTCGACGAAGACGTTCTGAACGAAGCGTCGCGTCCGGCGGCTGCGGCGCAGCTGGCCCTGGTGAACGCGATCCGTCGGTCCATGGGGCGTGCTCTGACGGAACTGCCCTTCTACCTCGGCGGCACGCTCGGCGACCATCCTGAAGGAGGGACTCGCCCGGGCCGGCTGCACGCCCAGGCAGCGACCGACCGGCTGGCATCCGGACAACCGAGCCCGGCGGACTCGTAGCGCGTTCATCAGCAGCAGCCCCGCCTACCCGGTATCTGGCCGCCGAGCCCAGATTCCGGCTCGTGAACATCTGGTGCCGGAGCTCATGAGCAGAACCAACTGCGGGTCGCCCGGGTGTGTCCGTCCCGGCCGATCAACAGCCCCCGGTAGCCCGTCCCGCGCAGCAGGTCCAGGCCGGTGACGCCCCGGGCGGCGGCTGCGGTCGCGTACACGTCGGCCCACAGCAGCGACGGCCCGATGACGGTCACCCCCGCCACCTCGTCCGTGGGCGACCCGCGGTACGGGTCGACGATGTGCGCGCCGCGCCGCGCGGTGCCGGAGGTGGCCACCGCGCCCGACGCCAGGGTCACCACGTCGGCCAGCCGCGACGGCCGCAGCGGATCCTCCAAGCCGACGCGCCACGGCGGGTGCCCGGCCGCGGTCGACACCACGACGTCGCCACCGGCGTTGAGGCAGCAGTCCGCACCGGACAGCAGACCCGCCGCCCGCTCCACCGCCCAGCCCTTGACCAGCCCGGACGGGTCCCACGACCGGTCGCCGCCGGGGCCGGGCAGCCGCGCGTCGAACCATCCGCCGGTGCGCTCGCGGGCCTCGTCGCACAGCTGCGCGACCTCGGCCACCCAGGGGTGCGCGGCCGCGACCGTCAGCTCGCCCCGGTTGATCCGGCTCACCGCACTGTCCGCCCGGTAGGTGCTGAACACCGCGTCGGCCTCGCGCAGCAGCACGAACACGGCGTCGACGGACCGCTGGACGGGTGCCGAGTCCAGGCCGGGCCCGCGCAGGTGCAGGCTCACCGGCATGCCCATGACCTGCTCGACCCAGGCCCGCCGGGGCGGCGCGAGCGTGCTCACCGCAGGTGCGCCCGGTCGATCGCGGACTGCAGCGAGCCCAGGTAGGCCCGGCTGGTCGCGGTGGCGCCGGAGACGGTGTCGACCTCGGCCGACTGCGCGTCGAGCACCTGCTCCCGCAGCCGCGGCAGGGCGAGTTCGTTCAGCACCAGCGAATGCTCGTGCACCGTGTGCTTCCGCAGGACCGCGACGTCGGCGATGCGCCCGCCCGCGAACGTCACCCGGACCTGTACAGTGCCGTACTCCGTGAGCACCGCGTCACCGTCGACGACCAGCCCGTCGACGATCGCGCCAGGCGGCGGCGCGGGCGAGGACGTCGCCGCGCCGGCCCCGGCCTGCGGCACGGCCTCGCCGAGGCTGGTGCGGTAGCTGAACAGCCCGACCAGGCCCGCGATCGTGGCCAGCAGGAAGAACGTGATCTTACGCATCGGTCACCACCCGAACCGCTCGTCGTGCACCTGTCGCGCGGGCACGCCGGCCGCGCGCAGTGCGGCCCGGGCCGCCGCCATCCAGGGCGGGGGACCGCACAGGAACACGTCCCGCCCGGCCAGCTCCGGGACGAGGTGGGTCAGCGCCTCGTGGTCGGCGTAGCGCTCGGCCAGCTCGGCGGTCAGCCACGAGGCGCGCCCGGTCGGCGGGGGACCGGGCAGGTAGATCACCTGCGCGCCGCGCTCGGCCGCGATGGCGTCGATCTCGTCGCGCAGCACCAGCTCGTCGGCGCTGCGGGCGCGGTAGATCAGGGTCAGCTCGCGGTCGGCGTACCGCATGCCCTCCAGCAGCGCGCGCATCGGCGTGATGCCGATGCCCGCGGCCATCAGCAGCACCCGCTCGCCGCGGCGGCGGCCCTCGGTGAGGGTGCCGAACGGGCCCTCGATCAGCACCGCGGTGCCCGGCGTCGCCCCGGCCAGGCGCCCGCCGTCGTCGCCCGCGGACCGGAAGGTGAACCGCAGCCGGTCCGCGCGCGGGGCCTCGGACAGCGAGAACGGGTGCGCCCGGCTCCAGCCGCGGCCGGTGCGCAGCCGCCAGGTCAGGAACTGGCCGGGCCGGGCCGCCAGCCGGTCCAGCCGCCGGCCCGGCAGGTACACGGAGTACACGTCGGACGCCTCGTGGCGCACCTCGCCGACGGTGAGCCGGTGGCGGCGCGACAGCCACAGCGGCCGCCCGACCCGGAACGCGAGCAGTGCGGCGGCGGCGCAGCCCCACAGCGTCCACCAGTAGACCGTGGCGGCGGGGGAGGTGACGAAGTGCGCCCCGTTCCACAGCTGGTGCGGTAGGGCCAGGCCCACCCCGAGGTACGCGTACAGGTGCAGCAGGTGCCAGTTCTCGTAGCGGACCCGGCGCCGGGCCGCCCGCACCGACAGCGCCACGACGAGCACCAGCAGCGCGGTCCCGGCCACGGCCAGCAGCATGCCCGGGTAGCGCACCACCAGGTCGGCCAGCTGGGCGAGCACGCCGGTGCCGGTCGACACGGCGTATCCGGCGACGACCAGCACCACGTGCGCCGCCATCAGCCAGCACGAGGTGAAGCCGAGCAGCCGGTGGATCCGGGCCAGCCGGTCCTGGCCCCAGGCGCGCTCCACCCAGGGCACCCGCGCCATCGCGAGCACCTGCAGCAGCAGCAGATCGGAGGCCACCAGGCCGGTCAGGCGGGCCGCGGTCACCAGGCCGGTGCCGTCGGCGCCCAGCGCGGCCATCCCGCCCGCGGACACCCACAGCACCACCACCACCACCAGCACGGTGACGCAGGCCAGCGCGGCGGTGACGGCGCGTCCGACGGCTCCGTCGCGGGGCCGGGGGAGGGGGATTCGGTCAGGGGTCACACCACGGCGAGCCGCGACAGGGGCGTGCAGTTCCCGGTATGGCACCGGAAACCGCACGCCCCTGCGTCTGGCCGGCAGGCGCCCTAGCGGGAGCCGCTCGCGCGCTGCTGCTCGCGGTACTGCGGGACGGGCAGGCCGCCCCGGCCCCAGTTCTCGAGCTCGACCTCGTCGATGACGACGAACGTAGAGTCCAGCGGCTTGTCCAGCACGTCCAGCAGCAGCCGGCTGACGCCGGCGATGAGTGCCGCCTTCTGCTCGGCGGTCGCGGCCGTCGTGCCCGGGGTGCTGCCCTCGCGGGTGATCTGGATGTTGACGATGGGCATGGTCGGTCCTCTCCGGTGGTCGGGCGGGTCAGTGGCCGGCGTTCTGGCCGCCGTCGACGTGCAGGATCTCGCCGGTGACGAAGGGCGCCGACTCGAGGAACAGGACCGCGCCGACGATGTCGTCGGTCTCGCCCATCCGGCCGACGGGGTGCAGCCCGGCGTAGGTCGCGTGGGACTCGACCGCGTGCATCGGGGTCTTGATGATGCCCGGGGCGACGGCGTTGACCCGCACGCCGCGCGTCGCGTATTCGATGGCCAGGGACTTGGTCGCCGAGTTGAGGCCGCCCTTGGTCAGCGAGGCGAGCACGGACGGCACGTTCTTGTCGGCCTGGTCGACCAGGCTCGTGGTGATGCTGACGATGTGACCGCCGCCGACGGTGAGCATGTGCGGCAGCACCCGCTGGGTCAGGTGGAAGAACCCGGCGAGGTTGATCCCGGTGACCAGCGCGAGGTCGTCGTCGGTGTAGTCGGTGAACGGCTTGGCGATGAAGATGCCGGCGTTGTTGACCAGGGTGTCGATGCGTCCGAAGCGGTCCAGCGCGGCCCGGGTCACGCGCTCGGCGGTGTCCGCGTGGGCGATGTCGCCCTGCACGGTCACGATGTCCGGATCGCCGGAGGCGGTGATCGAACGTGAGGTGGCGACGACGCCGTAGCCGAGCTTGCGGTATCCCTCGACCAGGCCCGCGCCGATGCCCTGGGACGCGCCGGTGATCACGGCGACCTTCTGCACGTTTTCGAAGCTCATGGTTCTTTTCCTTTGCTCTTCGCGGTGGCCGGAGGCGAACTAGACGACCGGTCTACTAAAAGGTAGATGACTGGTCGTGTATCGTCAATGCCATGGGCAGGACAAGTGACGCGCGGAACAAGATCCTGGAAGCGGCCCGGACGCTGATCGAACAGCGGGGCTACTCGGCGCTGGGCGTCGCGGAGATCTGCGCGGCCGCCGGCGTGCCGAAGGGCAGCTTCTACCACTTCTTCGCCTCGAAGCAGGCGCTCGCGCTCACCGTCATCGACGAGCACTGGGCCGCTCAGCAGCAGCAGTGGAGCGAACTGCTCGGCAGCGGTCGCGCCCCCCTGGAGCGGCTGCGCGACCTGTTCGAGGCGACCGAGGAGTTCCAGCGCGCGGGCCGCCAGGAGGCGGGACTGGTCGTCGGCTGTCTGTTCGGCAACCTCGCCGCCGAGCTCAGCAACCAGGTCCCGGAGATCCGCGACCGGCTGCAGGAGATCTTCGAGGCGCAGATCGACATGATCGAGAAAGTGATCGTCGAGGCGAAGGACGCCGGGCAGGCCGGCCCGGCCGTCGACACCCGCGACGCGGCACGTTCCATCGTCGCCCAGATCGAGGGGCGGGTGCTGCTGGCGAAGCTGCTCGACGACCCGGCCCAGCTCGGCACGCTCTGGCAGAACAGCCTCGGCCTGCTCCAGGCGCCGGCAGCGGCCCTGCCCGCGGGAGCCTGACCGGCCCGGACGTCGTCCCGGCCGGACGGGCCTGACGGATGGGGGACACCGGCCCACACCGGAGCGCACCCTCGTCTAACCTCGCGGCCATGACCTACCTCGACACCCCCGCCGAGTCGCCCCTGTACGCGGACCAGACCGACTACATCCCCAACTATCTGCGGGTGTTCGCGCTCCGACCCGACGCGTACGCGGGCTGGCAGCAGCTGGCCGGCAGCGTCCGCGACGGCATGGACCTGCGCCGGTACGAGCTGGTCACCGTCGCCGCCGCCCGGCGGCTGGGTTCGGACTACTGCACCCTCGCCCACGCCAAGGTCCTGCGCGAGCGCTTCTACGACGAGCCGCGGCTGCGCGCCATCATCGCCGACCACCACAGCGCCGGCCTCGACCCGGTCGACGTCGCGATCATGGACTTCGCCGACAAGGTCGCCGCCGATCCGACCACCGTCACCGACAAGGACGCGGCTCAGCTGCGCGAGTTCGGGCTGTCCGACACCGACGTGCTCCAGATCGTGCTGGCCGTGTGCATCCGCCGCTTCTTCAGCGGCGTGCTCTCCGCCGTCGGCGCCGACCCCGACGACGCGCTGCGGCAGTGAGCGACCACCGGCGGCGGGCCGCAGTCTGAGCGCTCAGCGGTAGCGGGCCACCGCCTCGGCGAGCCGCCGCACGAACGGTCGGCCGAACGCCGACGAGCCGTCGACCGCGAGGACCGCCAGGTAGCCGTGCAGCCGCCACAGCTCCCGCCGCTGCCCCAAGCCCGGGTCGATCGGTGCGACCTCCCGGTATCCGTCGAAGACCTCGCCCGGCACGGGCGCGAAGTAGTCCAGCAGGGCGAGGTCTGCCTCCGGGTGCCCGTAGCACGGCGCCGTGTCGAGCAGCACCGCCTCGTCGGCCGTGGTGAGGAAGTTGTTCTGCTGCGCGTCGCCGTGCAGCAGCGACGGCGCGGGCTCCGGACCGCACAGCTCCGGCAGCCTGGCCGCGAGCCGGGACACCGCGGTCGCGACCTCGGCGGGCAGGTGACCGGAGTCGACGGCATCGCGCAGCCGCGGCAGCAGCCGCCGCTCGGCGTAGAACTGCGCCCAGGTCGTGCCGACGGGCCGGTTGTCCTGGGGGAGCGGGCCGAAGAAGCCGTCGAACTCCGCCAGCCCGTGCCGCGCGCCGTGCGCCTGGTGCGCCATGGCCAGCGCCCGGCCGATCGACCGCCACTGCGCCGCCGTGCGCGCCTGCGCGGGCACCTCCGGCAGCGCCTCCAGCATCAGCACCGACCCGAACGCCCCGGTCACCAGGCCTGCGCCGACCGGCTCGGGCGTGGCGACTCCGGACCGCTCCCGCAGCAGCCGGTGGCCGCGCAGCTCGGCGGTGAACTGCTCCGGACCGCTCGCGGCGCGGTCGAGCTTCACGAAGACCGAGAAGGGCGCGCCGCGCAGGATGCCCGCCGGATGCGAGGCGCGATCGTCGAGGTCGGTGAACCCCGTCGCGGTCCACGGGCGTCCCCGGTGTGCGCTCGCGGCCCGCTCGACCGCCGCCACCACGGCGGGCTCGCACAACGGATGCTTCGTCACCGGGCGGACCTCACCCGGGGCAGGCTAGCAGCCGCGGCGTCGAGATGCCGGGTCGGTGGTCGAGCCCTCCTGCCACCTCCGGTGACACGGGCGCGACGTCCTTCGTGTGCGGTCAGGTGGGCGGGTCCTCGCCCCGCAGCCGGGTCCGTGCCGGCCGGTGTGGGCCCGCCGACCAGGCGGCAAGGAACCGCAGCGCCTCCGCCGACGGCGAGTCCGCCGCGGCGGTGTACACGAACAGGGTCTGATCCGGGTCGTCGCCGACCCCCAGCGCCTGGAAGTCCAGCTCCATCGGCCCGGCCACGGGATGCTGGAAGCGCTTGTGCCCGAACGCGCGCGCCCGCACCCGGTGGTCGCGCCACCAGCGCCGGAAGTCGTCGTCCTTGGCGGACAGCTCCTCGACCAGCTCGGTCAGCGACGGGTCGTCCGGCCAGCGCGCGGCGTCCATCCGCAGGTAGGCCACACACTCCCGGGCGGCCGTGGCCCAGTCGGCGTACAGGGCTCGGCAGGCCGGATCGGTGAAGGCCAACCGGACGAGGTTGCGCCGGCCCGCGGGCAGCGTGCCGAAGTCAGTGAGCAGCGCCGCCCCGAGCGGGTTCCAGGCCAGCACGTCCATGCGCCGTCCGAGCAGCAGCGCCGGGAACTCGTGCAGGCTGTCGAGCAGCTGCCGGGTCTGCGGCCGCACCCGCTGCGCCGCGGGACGAGCCGCGGCCGACGGGCGCGGCGGGCGCGCCACGCGCATCAGGTACTCGTGCTCGTCCGGGCGCAGCCGCAGCCCTTCGGACAGGGCCTGCAGCACCTCCGCGGACACCCGGGTGGCCCGCCCCTGTTCCAGCCGGACCAGGTAGTCGACGCTCACATGGGCCAGCAGCGCCAGCTCCTCACGACGCAGCCCCGGCACCCGCCGCGGCCTGCCGCCGCCGGGCAGGCCAACGTCCTCGGGACGCACCCGCGCCCGGCAGGCGCGCAGGAAGTCGCCCAGCGTGAGGTCGGCGGGCTCCTGGTCGTGCATACCCGCCATTATCGGCGCGGGCCGCCGACCGTGCCTGGTACTGCCGGACCCAGGAACGCCATGCCCAGGGCGAACGGGTGCCTGGCCCGCGTCGATGCGTCCGGGGACAGTCGAAGGCGACCACCGGGCCGCCCGGCCCACGGCGAAAGGCAATTCCGTGACCACATGGTTCATCACCGGAGCGTCCCGCGGCTTCGGCCTGGAGATCGCCAGGCAGGCGCTCGAACGCGGCGACGACGTCGTGGCGACCGCCCGCGACCCCCAGGCCGTCGAGAAGGCCCTGCCCGGCTTCGCCGAGCAGCTGCTCGCCGTCGCGCTCGACGTGACCGACGAGCAGCAGGCCCGCGACGCTGTCGAGGCGGCGACGGCCCGGTTCGGCGGCATCGACGTGCTGGTCAACAACGCGGGGCGAGGCCTGCTCGGCGCCGTCGAGGAGGCCGCCGACGCCGAGGTCCGCGCGGTCTTCGACACCAACGTGTTCGGGCTGCTCGCGGTCACCCGCGCGGTGCTGCCCGTGATGCGCGCCCAGGGCTCCGGCCGCATCGTCAACATGAGCTCGGTCGGCGGGTTCGTGTCCTGGCCCGGCTGGGGCGTCTACTGCGCGACGAAGTTCGCCGTGGAGGCGATCACCGAGTCGCTGCGGTTCGAGGTCGGCCCGTTCGGCGTCCAGGCGATCGCCGTCGAGCCCGGCCCGTTCCGCACCGACTTCCTCGACCCCAGCTCGCTGCACCGTACGGCGAAGGAGATCGAGGGATACGGCGACAGCGCCGGCGCGATGCGCTCGTGGGCCGACGGCACCAACCACGCCCAGGACGGCGACCCGGTCAAGGCCGCTACCGCGATCCTCGCCGTGGTGGACACCGAGGCGATGCCCGCCCGGCTGGCGCTGGGTGCGGCCGCGGTCGCCGACATCGAGGCCAAACTCAGGTCGGCACGCTTCGAGCTCGACACCTGGCGCGAGATCTCGCTGACGACCGACTACGCCGCGGGGTGAGCGCCGCAACCTCCGGTCGGGATCAGGCAGGCCGTCCGGTCCCGCCCGGACGGTCGCCTGCCCGGGGGAGCGGTGACTCAGCTGTTCCAGCGCAACAGGACGGGTGTCTCACGCTCGAAGCCGAGCACGCTGAGGGTGGCCGTCTCCAGGCGGAACAGCCCGCCGTCGGACGGGGGCAGGCCCAGCCAGCGGGCGGTGAGCACCCGCAGCAGATGGCCGTGCCCGACGAGCGCGACGTCGCCGCTGGCCAGCATGGTCCGGGCCCGTTCCAGGACGCGGTCACAGCGGGTGCCGACCTGGGCGGCGGTCTCCCCGCCCGGGCAGCCGTGCTGCCACAGGCTCCACTCGGGACGTTCCTGCCGGATCTCGACCGTGGTGCGGCCCTCGTAGGCGCCGTAGTTCCATTCCAGCAGGTCGTCGTCGGTGGCGGTGATCTCCAGCCCGGCCAGCGCCGCGGTGCGCACCGCCCGCTGCAGAGGGCTGCACAGGACCGCGGCGAACGCCCGCCCGGCCAGCCGTGCGGCCAGCTGGGCGGCTTGGCGTTCACCCTCCGCCGTCAGCGGCAGGTCGGTGAAGGAGGTGTGGCGGCCGCTGGCGCTCCACTCGGTCTGCCCGTGCCGGACCAGCACGATCTCTCGCATGGTGCCGATCCTCCCCGCTCGTGTTCCTGAGGACACGTTAGCGGTGATCAGCACCGGATCGCGTGGTTTCGACCCCTGAGTCTTACTCCTAGCGTCCTAGGATGACTTAGCGGTAGTGCGCCGTAGCTCAACCCAAGCTCAGCACCGGTGCCGGGTAGGGTTGATCTTGATGGTTCCGCCTGTGGAGGCCGCTGGACTCACAGAATTGAGGTATGACGGACGCGCCGCTCATGCCGCACTACGCGAGGGTCGATCAGAGCCCACCGCAGATGCAGGCACGGCTCGTGGCGTACCTCGACCGGGCCGCCGCCTATCGGGCGATCGCCGACATCCGGGCGAGGGCGTCCGAGACGATGCACGTCAAGCCCGGCCACCGCGTGCTCGACGGGGGCTGCGGGCTGGGGGAGGAGGCGTGCGCGCTGGCGGTGCTGGTCGGCGCGGACGGCCGGGTCGACGGCGTCGACAACTCGCGCAGCATGCTGTCGCTGGCCGCGCACCGCTACGAGCGGTGGCACCAGACCCACCCGGACGCGGGCGACGTCCGCTTCGTCACCGGGGATCTGACCAGGTTGGACTATCCGGCCGACGTGTTCGACGCGGTGCGGTGCGAGCGTACGCTGCAGCACCTGCCGCAGGCGGAGGCGGTGATCGCGGAGCTGATCCGGGTGACCCGGCCGCAGGGGCGGATCTGCCTGGTGGACACCGACTGGGAGTCGCTGGTCTTCGACGGGCTGCCGGTGGAGGTGCTCACGCCGATGATGTGGCGGCTGCGGCACCACAGCGTGATGTGCAACCCGACGATGGGCCGCACGCTGCGCAACCGGCTGCGCCGGGCGGGGGTGCACGAGCTCGAGTGCCACCCGCTGACGATGTGCTTCACCGACCCGGCCGAGGCACAGCACGTGGTGCCGTATTTCGACCGGGACATGCTGCTGCACATCGTGGGGGAGGAGGACGGCGACACCACGGCGATGGTGGACCGCTGGCTCGACGCCGTCCACGACGCCGACGAGCAGGAGGACTTCCTGGTGGCGTTGACGGTCTGGGTGGTCGCGGGCACGGTCCCCGCCTGAGAACGGCCCCGCCTCCGGCTGCGTGAACAGCGGAGGCGGGGCCGTCGGTCGGATCGGGGCGGGCTCAGGCCTGGACGGCGAGCTGCTCGTCCATCTGCTTGCGCCACCACTTCTGGCCGGACTCGGGCAGGGTGTCGATCGGGTCGTAGTACGCGTAGCGCTGGGAGAGCACGTCGACGTTCTGGTCGGCCTCGATGGAGGTGCGGTAGTTCTTGGTCCAGTACGAGATGCCGTTCTCGCGGTCGTACTCGGTGACCATGTGGACCCAGCGCTTGCCGACGAACGGCACGTCGCAGACGATGCGCGGGGTGGCGTAGCCGGGCAGGTAGCCCATGATGTCGTGCTGGAGCTGCTGGGCGGCGCCGACGGAGACGCGCCAGTGCTCGGCGTTGGGGATCATGTCGCACATGTAGAAGTAGTACGGCAGGATGTTCGCCTCGCCCTGCAGCGCGAAGCACAGGTCGAGCAGGTCGGGCGAGGTGGCGTTGACGCCGCGCATGAGCACGCCCTGGTTGCGTACGTCGCGCACGCCCACTTCGAGGGCCGTCTTCGCGGCACGGGCCACGGTCGGGGTGATCGAGTTGGCGTGGTTGACGTGCGTGTGGATCGCCAGGTTGACGCCGCGCCGGCGGGCGGTGCGGGCGACCCGCTCCAGCCCCTCGACGACCTCGGGCTGCAGCCAGTGCTGGGGCAGGCCCATCAGCGCCTTGGTGGCCAGCCGGATGTCGCGGATGGTGTCGATCTCGAGCAGGCGCATCAGATACGACTCGAGGTTCTTCCACGGGACGTTGGCCACGTCGCCGCCGGAGACGACGACGTCGCGGACGCCCGGGTGGGCCTTGAGGTAGGCGATGTGCGCGTCGTAGCGGTCGACGGGCTTGAGGGTCAGTTTGAGCTTCTCGACCGCGGGGGTGGAGTTGCCGACCAGGTCCATGCGGGTGCAGTGGCCGCAGTACTGCGGGCAGGTGGACAGCAGCTCGGCGAGCACCTTGGTGGGGTAGCGGTGGGTGAGGCCCTCGGCGACCCACATGTCGTGCTCGTGGAGGCTGTCGCGGCTGGCGTGCGGGTGGCTGGCCCACTCGGTGAGCCGGTCGGAGGCGACCGGGATCATGTAGCGGCGCACCGGGTCGGCGTAGAACGCCTCGGTGGTCAGCTCTTCTCGCGCCATCGTGTTGACCATCTGCGGGGGGACCAGCATCGACATCGTGGCCAGAGCTTTCTGGTCATCCTCGAGGTCGGCGTAGAAGGCCTCGTCGACGGTGTCGCCGAGCACGGCGCGCAGCTGCTTGATGTTCTTGATGCAGTTGACGCGCTGCCACTGCGCCGACTCCCACTGCGCAGGGGTGACGTCGCGCCAGCCCGGGAACCGGGTCCAGTCCGGTTCGATCAGCTCTACGCGGCGGTACTCGTAGGGTTGCCCAGCGTTCATCGGTGGCCTCTCCTTTGCGGTCCCGTTGACCATACTGGAAGTTCTTCGGCCTACCAACTAGTCTGCCGTAGAATTTCCCGCACACATCAAATCTAACCGCAATATTGGTTTTGATCACGCGGTTGCACTTCACTTTTTAGGAGAACCGGACAATGACGTCACCGATCGGCCTGCACCGGGTCCTGGAACCGAGCGGGGTATTGCCCCAGGCGGCACTTCGCTTGGACATTTCGTCGGAAATCGGGGCAGACGAGGTGCGTATCGCCGTCGAGCGGCTCAACCTCGACGCGGCGAGCTTCCGGCAGCTGGCCACCAAGCACGCCGGCGACGGCGCGGCGGTCCGCGCCGAGGTCCTGGAGATCATCGGCGCCCGCGGCAAGATGCAGAACCCGGTCACCGGCTCCGGCGGCATGCTGATCGGCGCCGTCGAGGCCGTCGGCCCGGACTCCCCACTCGGCCTCAAGGCCGGCGACAAGGTCGCCACCCTGGTCTCCCTCACGCTGACCCCGCTGTCGATCACCGACGGGCTCAAGCGCTGGGACGGCGGCAGCGAGCAGGTCCCCTGCGAGGGCCACGCGATCCTGTTCGCGCGCTCCATCGCCGCGGTGCTGCCCGCCGACCTGGACCCGGAGCTGGCCCTGGCCGTCATGGACGTGTGCGGCGCACCGGCGCTGACCGCCCGGGTGGTCGCGAAGTACGACAACCCGACCGTCGCCGTGATCGGCGGCGCGGGCAAGAGCGGCTCGCTGTCCCTGGCCGCGGCAAGGGCCGCCGGCGCGAGCCGCACCGTCGGGGTCGTCCCCGTCGAGCGCGAGCGCGCGATGCTGGCGGACGCGGGCCTGGCCGACGTGGTCGCGCTGGCTGACGCCCGCAACCCGGTGGCCCTCGCCGAGGCGGTGGAGGCCGCGCTGGGCGGGCGGGCCGCGGACGTGACCGTGGTCTGTGTCGACGTGCCCGGCTGCGAGCACGGGGCGATCCTGTCGACCGCCGACGGCGGCACCGTGATCTTCTTCTCGATGGCGACGAGTTTCGCCGCCGCCGCGCTCGGCGCGGAGGGCCTGGCCGCGGACGTGACGATGCTGGTCGGCAACGGTTACGTGCCCGGTCATGCGGCGTACGCGCTGGATCTGCTGCGGCAGGTGCCGGCGGTGCGGGCGATGTTCGAGTCCCGTCTGCACCACGAGGCCTCGCGGGCCACGTCCGGCACGGCAGACTGACCTCATGCAGATCTCCGCCTTGCCGGCCGAGCGCACGACGCTCTGGCACAACGCCGTTGTCCGCAGCCCCGCTGATCCGGGCGCCACGGCACTGCTCACCCGCGGCCAGCAGCTCGTGTGGCTGGGGCCGCTCGCCGATGCGCCGACCGCCGACCTGCGGGTCGACCTGGGCGGGGCCCTGGTCACGCCGGCTTTCGTCGACGCGCACGTGCACGCCACCGACACCGGCCTGGCCCTGGCCGGGCTGGACCTGTCGGCGGTGCGCAGCGCGTCGGAGCTGCTCAAGGCCGTGGCCGAGTTCGCGTCCGGGCTGGGTCCGGAGGCCGTCGTGCTCGGGCACGGGTTCGACGAGAGCACCTGGGGTGCGGCGCAGACCCCGCCGACCGCGGGCGAGCTGGACCGGGCCGCGGGCGGGCGCAGCGTGTACCTGTCCCAGGCGTCGATCCATTCGGCGCTGGTCTCCTCGGATCTGCTGGCCCTGGCCGCCGACGCGCCGGGTTTCGACGGCTCGGGTTGGGTGCGCCGCGACGCGCACCACGTGGTGCGGGCGGCGGCGTTCGGGCAGATCACCATCGTGCAGCGGCGGGATGCGCAGATGCGGATGCTGCGCCATGCGGCGAGCCTGGGCATCGCGGCGGTGCACGAGTGCGGCGGGCCGGGCACGTCCAGCGAGGACGACTTCACCGAGCTGCTGCGCCTGTCGGGGCAGGGGCTGCCGGAGGTGTACGGGTTCTGGGGCGAGCTGATGGGCGCGGCCAAGGCCCGGGAGCTGGGTGCGGTCGGCGCGGGCGGGGACCTGTACGCCGACGGGGCGCTGGGTTCGCGGACCGCGCATGTCGGCGAGGACTACCTGGACGGCGAGCGCGGCTGCGGGCACGGTTACGTGACCGTCGAGCAGGTGCGCGATCACCTGCTGGACTGCCACCGGCACCGGATGCAGGGCGGTTTCCACGCGATCGGCGACGCGGCGATCTCGACGGTGGTGGCCGGGTTCGCGGCCGCCGACGAGGTGCTGGGCACCGATGCGCTTCGCGATGCCCGGCACCGGGTGGAGCACGCCGAGATCATGGACAAGCGGCTGATCGCCGCGTTCGTGGAGTACGGCATCGTCGCGTCGATGCAGCCGGCGTTCGACCGGCTGTGGGGCGGCGAGCATCAGATGTATGCCCAGCGCCTCGGGGTGGCGCGGAGTCTGGCGTCGAATCCGATGGGGCAGATGCACAACACGGGGGTGGCGCTGGCGTTCGGGTCGGACAGCCCGGTGACGCCGCTGGACCCGTGGGGCAGTGTCCGGGCGGCGATGCAGCATTTCAACACCCATCAGCGGATGAGCGCGAAGTCGGCGTTCGCGGCGCACACCCGCGGCGGCTGGCGTGCGGTGCACCAGGATGCCGAGGGCGTGCTGGTGCCGGGCGCTTCGGCGACGTTCGCGGTGTGGCGTGCCCCGGCCGGGTTGTCCGGCACCCTTCCCAGTCTTGAGCAGCACGATGAGCTGCCGGTCTGTGTCCGTACCGTCCTGCGTGGAGAAACGATCTATGAGCAGCAATAAATTGGGCCTCGACCCGGCGCTGGTGCACCGGGCGCGGGCGTTGGCGGCGAAGGCCGGGCGGCCTGTGGTGGACATGGCGCGTTCGCATACCACCGTTTCGGTGGAGCGGGCGGTGCTGCGGCTGTCCGGGGTGACCGGCGCCGACCCCGACGGCATCCCGTGGGTGAACCGTCTCGTGGACGCGGTGCGCAACGACGTCGGTCTGGGTCACGGTGTGGCGTTGCCGGTGTTCCACGCCCTGGCCGAGCACGGCCTGGAGCCGACGGGGGCGGAGCTGACGCTGCTGGCACAGAAGGCCGCCGCCGGTTCGGTGCGGTTCGACCTGCCCACCGGCAAGGCCGTCACCGCGGCGAAGAAGGCGTCCCGGCGGCAGGTCGCGGCGGGCATCAAGCTGATCGACCGCAACCGCGCCGACCGCGACAAGATGATCAAGCGGTATGGCGATCCGAAGCAGCGGCCGTGGATCTACCTGATCGTGGCGACGGGCGACATCTACGAGGACATCCCGCAGGCGCAGGCCGCGGCCCGCGCGGGCGCGGACGTCATCGCGGTGATCCGCTCCACGGGGCAGTCGCTGCTGGACTACGTGCCCGAGGGCGCGACCCGGGAGGGTTTCGCGGGCACGTACGCCACGCAGGAGAACTTCCGGCTGATGCGGGCGGCGCTGGACGAGTCCAGCAGGGAGCTGGGCCGCTACGTGCGGCTGACCAACTACGCCTCCGGCCTGTGCATGCCCGAGATCGCGACCCTGGCCGGGCTGCAGCGGCTGGACATGATGCTCAACGACTCGATGTACGGCATCCTGTTCCGCGACATCAACCCGATCCGCACGTTCGTGGACCAGCGGTTCTCCCGCCAGATCCACGCCCGCGCCGGGATCATCATCAACACCGGTGAGGACAACTACCTCACCACCGCCGACGCGGTCGAGGCCGCGCACACCGTCACCGTGTCGCAGCTGCTCAACGAGTACTTCGCGCACGAGGCGGGGTTGGCGGACTGGCAGCTCGGGCTCGGGCACGCGTTCGAGATCAACCCGGAGCTGCCGGAGTCGTTCCGCCTCGAACTGGCGCACGCGCTGCTGGCGCGGGAGCTGTTCCCGGACGCGCCGCTGAAGTGGATGCCGCCGACCAAGCACATGACCGGCGACGTGTTCCGGGGCAACCTGCTCGACGGGTTCTTCAACCTGGTCGGGGCGCTGACCGGGCAGGGCATCCTGCTCGTCGGCATGATGACCGAGGCCGTCGTCACGCCGTGGCTGTCGGATCGCGACATCGCGCTGCAGAACGTGCGGTACGTGCTCGGCGCGGCCGGCAACCTGCACGAGGACTTCGTGCCCGCCCCCGACGGGTTCATCCAGCGCCGCGCCCACCAGGTCCTCGACGAGGCCATCGACCTGCTCGAGAAGATCGAGGACGACACGCTGCTCAACGCGATCGCCGACGGCACGTTCGGGATCATGAAGCGGCCCGCGCACCGTGGCAAGGGCCTGGACGGCGTCGCCAAGCACGACGACGGCTACTACAACCCGGCCACCGAGATCCTGGAGACCCCCGGCAAGGAGCAGCAGTGAAGACGGTCATCCGCCCGTACGGCGACACCACCGGCGACGGCATGACCCAGGTCAGCTTCACCCTGCCGCTGCCGCACGACAAGAAGGCCGAAGGCGCGGCGCTGCAGCTCGCGGCGAAGATGGGCCTGGAACCGGCGATGCTCGTGCACGCCAAGCAGATGGGCGACGGCTTCACCTTCTTCGTGATCTACGGCAGCGTCCGGCACCTGGTCGAACTCGACAAGGTCGTGGTCGTCGAGCGCGACTTCCCGCTGCTGACCGCGAAAGAGGTCAACACGGTCGTCAAGCAGAAGCTGCGCCGCAAGCTGTCGGTGGTCGGGGCGTGCATCGGCACCGACGCGCACACCGTCGGCATCGACGCGATCCTGAACCTCAAGGGCATCGCCGGCGAGAAGGGCCTGGAGTACTACCGCGAGCTGAAGGTCGTCAACCTGGGCGCGCAGATCACCGTGCCCGAGCTGGTCGCCGCCGCGAAGGCGGAGAAGGCCGACGCGGTCCTCGTGTCGCAGGTCGTCACGCAGCGCGATGCGCACCTGCACAACACCCGCGAGATGTCGGCGGCGTTCCGGGAGGCCCTGCCGGCCGACAAGCGGCCGCTGCTGATCGTCGGCGGGCCGCGGTTCGACGAGCTGATGACCGACGAACTGGGCGTGGACCGGATCTTCGGCCGCGGCACGACCCCGCGCGAGGTCGCCAGCTACCTGGTCCACGCGCTGATCACCAACAAGGCCGAACGGAAGAAGGCAGTCGCAGCATGAGCGTCGGTTTCACCGTCACGCACCGCAAGTATGTGCCGTACAGCCACGCGCACTACGCGGGCAACCTCGTCGACGGCGCGTACGCCCTGGCCGCGTTCGGCGACGTCGCGACCGAGGTGTGCATCCAGCTCGACGGCGACGAGGGCCTGTTCGCGTCGTACTCCGACGTGCAGTTCAAGGCCCCGATGCGGGCCGGGGACGTGCTGGAGATCGTCGCGACGGTGGCCCGGATGGGCACCCGCAGCCGCACCATCGACTTCGAGGCCCGGGTCGTGTGCCGGGGCCGGCCCGACCGGTCGGAGTCGGCCGCCGAGGTCCTCGACCCGCCGGTCACCGCGGTCACCGCGACCGGCACCGTGGTGGTCCCGCCCAAGTGAGCCTGCTGTGCTGTGTCGACGTCGGGTCGACGTTCACCAAGGCGGCCCTGGTCGACACCGGCAGCGGTGAACTCGTCGCGACCGGTTCGCACCGCACCACCGTCGGCACCGACGTCCTGCACGGCCTCGACGCGGCCGTCGCGGCGACCGGCCGGAACCCGGACGGGCTGCTGGTGTGCTCGTCGGCCGGCGGCGGGCTGCGGCTGGCCGTCGTCGGCTACGAGCGCCTGGTGACGGCGCAGGCCGGGCACCGCGTCGGCCTGTCGGCCGGGTCGCGGGTCGTGCACGTCGCCGCGGGACGCCTCGACCGGGCCGGGCTCGCCGGGCTGCGCGCCGCCCGCCCCGACGTGGTGCTGCTGGTCGGCGGCACCGACGGCGGCGACACCGAGACCATCACCCACAACGCGACCCGGCTGGCCAACGCGCGATGGCGGGTGCCGACGGTGCTGGCGGGCAACGCCGACTGCCGCGAGCAGCTCGCCGCGCTGCTGGCGGACGCGGGGGTGCCGGTCGTCGCGGTCGGCAACGTGCTGCCCGCCATCGGCGTGCTCGACCCCGGCCCGGCGCGGGCCGCGATCCGGCAGGTGTTCCTGCAGCACGTCATCGGCGGCAAGAAGCTGTCCCGGGGGCCGCGGTTCGCGTCGCTGGTACGGGCGGCGACACCGGACGCGGTGCTGTCCGGCGTCGAGCTGCTGGCCGCCCGCGCGGGGGAGGACCTGCTGGTCGTCGACGTCGGCGGGGCCACCACCGACGTGTACTCGGTGCTCACGCCCGACGCCGAGCAGCTGGCCGGGGTGCGTGACGAGGTCGCCGGGGTGATGTGGGCGGCCCGCACCGTCGAGGGCGACCTCGGCATGCGCTGGTCCGCGCCCGGTGTGGTGGCCGCCGCCGCGCTGGAGAAGATCATCGGGCCGGATGAGGCGCAGGTTCTGGAACTCGCCGCGGCGGCGCGCGCCGAGCATCCCGGATACGTCGCCGACGACGGCGTCGAACGGGCCGTCGACCAGCGGTTGGCCGAGTTGGCCGTCACGGTCGCGTTGCGCCGCCACGCCCGCGGCGAGGCCGTCGTCGCCGGGGGTCCCCGGCGCGGCGGGCGTGACCTGCGTGCGGTGCGGACCGCGATCGGGTCCGGCGGCGTGCTGCGGCACAGCCCGCCGCAGGTCGCCCAGGCCGTGCTCGGCGCGGGACTGGGTGACACCGCCGGCGGCTGGGCGCTGCCGCGGGCCGCCCGCACGGTCGTCGACGTGTCCTACATTCTGGCCGCGGCAGGACTTCTCTCGGTGGAACATCCCGACGCCGCGGCCGCGCTGCTCGCCGCTGAACTGGGCTGACGTACCAGAATGCGGTGCTCGTCACGGTGGGTGACCACATCGTGAAATTGACCGTGCGAGGCCGCGCCGGTACCGTCGTGAGGTCCTCCACCGTGCCTGCCGCCTCCCCGGCGGGCGTCGCCGATCCGGCGGCCGGGCACGGCAGGCGCCAGCACCGATCAGTAGAAAACGATCGGCACCGGGTCAGGCCCCGGACGCCGATCGGCCCGAAGGTCGAGCGCTGGCGCCGTTGGAGTTGGGAGTGCGGGGCGCGGCCGATTGCGGCCGCGCCCCGGCCTTTGCCCTGCCCCGTGCCCCACGCCGCCGAGCGTGCTGCGGTTTCGGGGAAAGTGGCCTTTTCTCCGTGTCGCAACGTGCAGTTTCCCCAAAACTGCGTGCCCTGATCCCGTGCGCCCGGCGAGGGCGGGGGAGGGTGGTGGAAGGGGTGAGGGCGCCTGGGTGGGCTGTGTAGCCTTGCACCGGCACCCGGCCGCCGATCTTGGCGCGGGTGGCGTACTTGCGCGCCCGGGTGGCGAAAGATTGGTGACGTGGTGACTGTGCAGACCCTCGCTCCGGCGAACGGCGAAACCGGGCCGGACGGCGTGCCCAGCGGCATGACCGCCGGCGGACCCGCGCCGCTGCGGCTGCCCGTGGCGCTGGCCCTGTCGGTCGCCGCCGGGCTGGCGCTGCTGGTCGCGTTCCCGCTGTACGGCCTGTGGTGGACCGCGCCGATCGGCGTGGCGCTGCTGGCCCTGGCGGTGCGCGGGCGCAGGCTGCGGGCCGGGTTCGGGCTGGGCTTGATCACCGGGGCGGTGTTCTTCGGGCCGCTGCTGGCCTGGACCAACCTGCACGTCGGCTACGCCCCGTGGATCCTGCTCACCCTGTTCCAGGCCACCTACCTGGGGCTGCTGGGCATGGCGCTGGCCTGGATCAGCCCGCTCGCGCGGCGCAGGCCGTGGCTGTGGCCGGCCGGGATCGCGCTGCTGTGGGTCGCCCAGGAGGCGCTGCGCGACCGGGCCCCGTTCGGCGGGTTCCCGTGGGGGCGGCTAGCGTTCAGCCAGGCCGACGCCCCGACCCTGGCCCTGGCCGGATACGGCGGCGCGCCGCTGGTCACGTTCGCCGTCGCGGCGGCCGGCGGGCTGCTCGCGTACGCCCTCGGGCAGGTCGGCGCACGGGCCTGGACCCGTGCCGCCGCCGCGACCGCCGGAGGCCTCGCGGTCATGCTGCTCGGCCTGGTCCTGCCCGCCACCACCCCGGACGGCCCCGCCGTCACCGTGGCCGTGGTGCAGGGCAACGTGCCGCGGCTGGGCCTGGACTTCAACGCCCAGCGCCAGGCCGTGCTCAACAACCACGTCGCCGCCACCATGGTGCTGGCCGAACGGGTCCGCGCCGGGCAGGCCAAGCAGCCCGACCTGGTCGTGTGGCCGGAGAACGCCTCCGACATAGACCCCCTGCGCAACCCGAGCGCCGCCGACGCGATCAACACCGCCGCCCGGGCGATCAACGCCCCGATCCTGGTCGGCGCGGTGCTGTCCGGCCCGGAGCAGGGCCAGTCCCGCAACGCCGGCCTGGTCTGGCCCGCCGACCTCGCGCCCGGCGCGCAGCCCGAGCAGATGTACCTCAAGCAGCACCCGGTGCCGTTCGCCGAGTACCTGCCGCTGCGCCCGATCGTCGAACCGATCGCGCAGGCCGTCACGAACCAGGCCAAGCTGCTGCGCACCGACTTCGTCGCGGGCACCGCCCCCGGCGTGCTCACCCTCGGCCCGGCGAAGGTCGGCGACGTGATCTGCTTCGAGGTCGCCTACGACGACGTGGTACGCGACACCGTGCTGGCCGGCGCGCAGCTGCTCGCGGTGCAGACCAACAACGCGACCTTCGACGAGTCCGAGGCGATGCAGCAGATGGCGATGGTGCGGCTGCGGGCCGTCGAACACGGCCGGGACAGCCTCATGGCCTCAACTGTCGGTGTGTCCGGATTTGTAACTGCCGACGGAAATGTGCATGATGCATCTGGTTTCAACACCGATGCGGTACTGGTGCGCGACCTGCACCTCGGCTCCGGCACCACGCCGGCGACGAACGTGGGGCCGTGGCCGGAGTACCTGCTGACGCTCGCGGCGCTCGCGCTGCTGATCGCGGCGGGCGTGGCGCGCAGGCGTCGCCCCGCGCCGGTGGAGGACACTGGACAGGCAGTATCGGCATAAACGTGGAGGTCCCGGTGAACGGCAACGAGGCGGAGATCGGGTATCCCGGCGTAGGCCGGGTGCTGGTGATCATTCCGACGTACAACGAGTCGGAGAACGTCCGGTTGATCGTCCCCCGGGTGCGCCGGGCCACGCCCGAGGTCGACATCCTGATCGCCGACGACAACAGCCCCGACGGCACCGGGGCGATCGCCGACGAGATGGCCGCCGCCGACGACCACGTCAAGGTGCTGCACCGGCCCGGCAAGCAGGGCCTGGGCGCGGCGTACATCGCCGGCTTCGACTGGGCCCACGAGCACGGCTACGACGCCGTCGTCGAGATGGACGCCGACGGCTCGCACGCCCCGGAGGAGCTGCCGCGGCTGCTCGACGCGCTGCGCGGCGCCGACGCGGTCATCGGCTCCCGCTGGGTGCGCGGCGGCAAGGTGATCAACTGGCCGGTGCGCAGGCTCATCCTGTCGCGCGGCGCGAACCTCTACACCCGCGTGGTGATGGGCATGGGCGTCAAGGACGCCACCGGCGGCTACCGCGCCTACCGGCTGCCCGTCCTTCGCAAGATCGACGTGGAGACGGTGACCTCGCGCGGCTACAGCTTCCAGGTCGAGCTGACCTACCGCACCCACCGGCACGGCTTCCGCATCGCGGAGGTGCCGATCACGTTCGCCGAGCGCGAGCACGGCGTGTCCAAGATGAGCGGCTCCATCATCAAGGAGGCGCTGTGGAAGGTCACGGTGTGGGGTGCGCAGTCCCGCCGCGAGTCGGTGCGGCGTATGTTCAAGCCGAGTGACCGCTGGCCGTGATCCCGTGCCGGCCCGACCGGCTGGAGGTGACCGGATGCGCAGACTGCGGTGGGTGCCGCTGGCCGTGCTGCTGCTGGGCGCGGTGGAGTTCGCCGTCTTCTGGGGCGTCAGCCGCCTGATCGGCATCGGCGCGACGCTGCTGCTGGCGATCGGCCTGATGCTGCTCGGCGCGTTCCTGCTGCGCAAGGAGGGGCTGTCGGCCTGGCGGCGGCTGCGTGAGGCGCGGCTTTCCGGGCAGACCCGCGGCGATCAAGCCGTCGACGGCGTGGTCGGCCTGATCGCGGCCCTGCTGCTGATCATCCCAGGGCTGCTGACCGCGGCCGTCGGGCTGCTGCTGCTGATCCCGCCGGTGCGCCGGCTGGCCCGCGGGCGGGTGCGCGCCGCGACCGAGAAGCGCATCCCGGCGTCGGCCGCCAACAGCGTGTTCGGGCCGAGGAAGGTCCGGGTCAGCACCCCGCACGACCCGCACCACCAACCCCACCCGCCACAGCCGCCCGCCGCGGGCCGCCCCGGGCCGTCCGAGGTCATCGAGGGCGAGATCGTCGACTGACAGCACGAAGGCGCCCGCCCCGGATTCGGGGCGGGCGCCTTCGAAGTGTGCTCAGCGGCCGCGTCTGGTGCGCACGTCGGCCAGGCGCTCGTTGAGGATCTCGTCGAGCTCGGTCATCGACCGGCGTTCCAGCAGCATGTCCCAGTGCGTACGCGGAGGCTTGACCTTCTTCTGCTCCGGCTCGGTGCCGTCGACCAGGCGTGCCACGCTCCCGTCGAACTTGCATTCCCAGGTCGCGGGCACTTCGGCCTCGACCGCGAACGGCACCTCGAAGCGGTGGCCCTGGGCGCACAGGAACTCGCGCATCTGACGCGGCGCGAGTTCGGTGTTGCGCTCGGACTCGTAGCTGACGGCCCCCAGGCGGCTTCCCCGCAACATCCGATCGCCCATGTCAGCTCCTCACACTCGTATGGCTTCCGGGTGTTGCAACGACTTGACCGCCCGGACGATTCCCCACCATGACACACGCCGCAGCCGCCGCCGATTCCGGAGAGCGCCTCATGTGTGCCTTAGCAGCGCGATATCGTCCGATTGGACCAGTTTTGCGGGGTACATCACATCCGGGGGTAACACGATGGCCACCACGGCGGTGCCGGCATCGGGCAAACCGGTCAAGACCTGGCTCGGACACCCCGGCGGCCTGGTCGTGCTGTTCCTCACCGAGATGTGGGAGCGGTTCAGCTACTACGGCATGCGGGCCATCCTCACCCTGTTCCTGGCCGCCGAACTGACCGACGGCGGCTTCGGCATGGAAGACGTCGCCGCCGCGTCGCTCTACTCCATCTACGTCTCGATGGTCTACTTCACGGCCCTGCCCGGCGGCTGGATCGCCGACCGGATCCTCGGCACCCGCCGCAGCGTGCTGTGGGGCGGCATCATCATCGCGCTGGGCCACTACTCCCTGGCGTTCTCCGCCCGGTCCATGTTCTACCTCGGCCTCGTGCTCATCGTGCTCGGCACCGGCCTGCTCAAACCCAACATCTCCGCCATGGTCGGCGAGCTCTACGACAAGCACCCCGAGATGCACGAGTCCCGCCGCGACGCCGGGTTCACGCTGTTCTACCTGGGCATCAACCTGGGCGCGTTCTTCGCCCCGCTGCTGACCGGCATCTTCGCCGCCCGCAACGACTGGCACGTGGCGTTCGGCATCGCCGCGGTCGGCATGACCATCGCCGTGATCCAGTACCTGGCCGGCTACCGCCGCCTGGAGGGCGTCGGCCTCAAGGCGCACAAGCCGCTGCAGACCCACGAACGCAACAAGATCCTGAAGATCGCCGCGATCGTGACGGCCGTCGTGGTGGTGCTCCTGGCGATCGACATCGCGGCGGGCACCTTCAACGCCGACCACGTCAAGAACGCGCTCACGATCCTGGCGCTGGTCGTGCCCGCGCTGTACTTCATCATGATGTTCCGCGACCGGACTCTGACCCACCAGGAACGCTCCCGCATCAGCGCCTATGTGTGGATCTTCATCGGGGCGGCGCTGTTCTGGATGATCTACGACCAGGCCGGCAGCCTGGTCAGCCTGTTCACCAACGAGAAGGTCGACCGGCAGGTCGGCAGCTTCGAGATTCCCACGGCCTGGTTCCAGTCCGTCAACCCGGTGCTGATCCTGCTGCTCGCGCCCGTGTTCGCGTGGATGTGGACCAGACTGGACCGCCGCCAGCCCGGCACCCCGGTCAAGTTCTCCCTGGCCCTGCTCGGCATCGGCCTGTCGTTCCTGGTGATGGGGACAGCCGGGGCGCTGGCCGCACGCGGGCTGATCTCGCCGTGGTGGATCGTGCTGGTGTATCTCATCCAGACCTGCGCCGAGCTGCTGCTGTCGCCGGTCGGGCTGTCCGTCACCACCAAACTCGCCCCGCTGCGCTACGCCAGCCAGGTGATGGGCCTGTGGTTCCTGGCCACCGCGGCCGGCAACGCGCTCAACACCTGGGTCACCCCGCTCAACGCCAAACTGTCCGACGCCGCGTACTACGGCCTGCTGGGCGCGCTGGCCATCATCGTCGGCGTCTGCTTCTGGTTCGGCGCCCGCCGGATCGGCGAACTGATGTCCGGCGTGCACTGAGAGGCGACACCGATGACCACCACCACTGCCGGGACGATCACCGTCGAGCAGCTGCGCGACGAGGTGAGGGCGCTGGCCGGGCGCTGCCTGTGCGACCCGGTGACCGAGCTGTTCGGGCCGCTGCTGGAGACCCAGGAACGCGTCTTCAGCCGGCTCGAGAACGACCCGGTCCCCGAGCACCTGCACGAGCTGTACCTGCTGGCAGGGCTCGTGTCCGGGATGCTGGCCAAGGCCCACCACGACCTCGACCGCGAGCACCAGGCGATGTCGCTGGCCCGGATGGCGTACGTGTGCGCCGACAACGCCGGCCACGCCGGGCTGCGGGCGTGGAGCCGCGGGCTGCAGAGCCTGCTGGCGTACTCCGGGGGCCGGCCCCAGGAGGCGGCCGCGTTCGCCGACTGCGGCGCGCGCATCGCCGTCGAGCAGACCGGGTCGGTCGCCTCGTGGCTGGCCTGCGGCCTGGCTCGCGCGCTGGCGCGGCTCGGCGCGGCCGAACCCGCCCGGCTGGCCCTGGCCCGCGCTGAGGACCTGCGCGAGCACCATGTCCACGACGACCTCGACGCGCTCGGCGGGATCTTCCTGTTCACCCCGGCCCGCCAGCACCACTACGCCGCCGACACGTACGCCTGTCTGCCCGAGCAGGCCGACCGGGCGGTCCACGAGGCCACCCGGTCGATCGCCCTGTATGCCGCCGCGCCGCCCGAGCAGCGCTCCTTCGGCGACGAGGCGGGCGCCCGGTGCGTGCTGGCGCTGACCCGGGTGCGCGCCGGGGACGCCGCCGCGGCCCGCGATGCGCTCGGCCCGGTGCTGCGTCTGGACCTGCCCCGCCGCACCGCCGAGGTGATGGCCGGGATGGCCCGGGTCGGCGACGCGCTGCGCCACCCTCGCTTCGTCGACGTGCCCGAAGCCCGCGACCTGCGTGAGCAGATCGAATGGTTCGCCCAGCGCCCCGCGTCCGCGCTGTCCAGCTGATCCGGTCAGGACTCCAGGATCGCGTCGGTGAGCCGGAGGAGTTCGGCGGTGTTGGCGGCCCCGCCGAGCAGCATGAGGCGCAGCCGGGCCCGCTGTTCGTCGTAGACGCTCTGCACGCGCAGCGGGCCGTCGTCGTCACGGCGACCGCTGACCGCGGCGGTGAGCAGGGTCGTCAGCCGGTCGGCGTCGGAGCGGGAGATCGCGTCGACGGACACCACCGCGGACACCTCGACGTGGCGGCTGCGGCGTGCCTGCTCGCCTACGGTCGCGGGCACCGGGCCGCCGGTCAGCGCGGCCAGGTCCGCGGCGCTGATGCGGTACTGCTTGCCGATCCGCACCGCCTTGAGGCGGCCCTCGCGCACGTAGTTGCGCACCGTCTTGACGTGCAGGCCGAGACGCTCGGCGACCTGCTCGACCGAGTACAGCTCCGACATCGGCTTTCTCCACGGTGAGTGCGGGCCCGCCCGGCCACGGGCGGGCGACGGCGGGGTCGAACCGCTCAGCCCGAGCGGGCGAGGCGGAAGCCGAGATCGTCGATGTGGAACGCGGGATGGCTGCGCCGGCGGCACGACGCCCGCAGCCCGCGGGGCAGGTCCTGCCAGCCGCCGCCGCGGAAGACGCGGTACGGGCCGTAGACGCGCGGGTCGTAGACGTCCCAGCACCACTCCCACACGTTGCCGATCATGTCGTGCAGGCCCCACGCGTTCGGGGCCCTGGTGCCGACGTCATGGGCGGCGCCGCCGGAGTTGGCCCGGTGCCAGGCGGTCGCGTCAAGGTCGCCGTAGCGCTCGCCGGTGCTCCCGGCGCGGCCGGCGTACTCCCACTCGGCCTCGGTCGGCAGCCGGTAGCCGCCGGCGTCCGGGTCGCAGGTCACGTCGAGGCCGTCGGGGTCGTCGCCGAGGGTGTAGCACGGCGTGCGGCCGGTCGCCGCCGACAGCTCGTTGCAGAACCGGACCGCGTCCAGCCACGACACGTCGGTCACCGGCACCCGCGGCGACGCGGCGATCCCGCCGCGCAGCGCCTCGTGCAGCTCGCGGGTCACCGGGTGCGCTGCCAGCAGGAACGGCGCGACGTCGACGCGCCAGGTCCGTCCGGTGCCCTCGTCGCGCAGGTCGATGTGCCCGGCCGGGATTTCGATCATGTCGCCGACACGGGCCGACAGCGATGTTGCTTCCCGTAACATCCCGCATCCTTCCCCGCTCGTCGCCGAATTGCAGGCTATCACTCCCTATCGCGCCGTTCCAAAGCGGCGTTAGGGAGTGTTGGGGAACCTTACGTCGCCGACGAGCAGCCCGTCCGCGCGCCACGGGACCGGGGGCCGGCACCAACGCGACACCGCCCACGCGACCGGCTGCGGATGGCGCATCTCAGCCGAGCGTCAGCCAGGTGATGCCCAGTTCCTGCAACCGGGCGCGCTCGGCGTCGGACAGGGCCACCCGGCCGGTGGCACGACGCAGCAGCCCGGCCCGGTCCACGCCCAGCTCACGGGCCGTGAGAGGCGCGGACGACCCGAACAGCAGGCCCTCTACGACCCCGGCGGCCTGCGGGGTGAGCCACGGCGCGACGCCGAGGGCGTCGGCCAGGTCCAGGCCGTGCACTGCCAGCTCGACGACCCGGGTGACCTGGAAGTCGGTCAGCCGCATCGGGTCGCCGTGGCGGGTGGTGACCAGCCGCGACCCCGGCGTGCCGGCGACCCGCGCCACCACCTGCGCAGCCTGCTCCTCGAACCAGCCGATCAGCTCCGCCGCAGTGCGCCGCTCGGCGAAGTCCTGCGCGGAGTCGACCCGTTCGCGGTCGGCCGGCGGGCTGAAACGCTCGTCGGGGGAGTAGTAGCGCGCCGTGTCGACCGGCGGGCCGGGCGGCGGCGGCGCGTCGAGCATCGCCAGGGTGCGCGACAGCGCGATCGCGGCGTGCGCGAACTCGCCGCGCACCGTCCACGGCGGGCAGCAGGTGAGCCGGTCCAGGTCCGCGGGCGGGGCGGCGCGCAGCGCCGCGGCCAGCGCGGCCGACTCCGCGGCGACCGCGGCGTCGACCGTGGTCGCGTCCGGGATCAGCGACACCACGCGGAACCGCTCGGCCACCGCGACCGTGTCGTCGTCCACCGTGAAGTCCGGCTGCCCCAGGTAGCCGCGCATCTCGTCGGAGTGCCAGAAGCTCTCGTGCCCGGCCCGCCAGTCGGCGACCGAGGCATAACCCTCGCCCTCGTCGATCGCGTGCGCTAGGTCGATCTCGCCGAGCGGCACCTGCCGCACCTCGGTGACCTCGAGGATCGCCAGCGGCTGCCCGTCGGAGCCGATCAGCGTCGACCGCTGGCCGGGCAGGGGCAGCGGCTCGGCGTCATGCTCGTATCCGAGCAGCAGCCCCGTCGAGGAGGTCTTGCTCCCGTCCAGCACCGCAGCCACCAGCTTGTCCCGCAACGGCCCCGGAAATCCCAGCTCGTAATCGCTCAGCGAGTCGTAGACCACGCCGCCAGCCTAGATCCGGCGTCGACCCGATTTTCCGGCGATCGGGTCAGCCGGGCTCGGCGGGGGTCAGCGGCGCGGCGAGCAGGGCCAGCGCGCCCGCGAGGGCGAACGCGGCGCCGTAGCCGACCGGCGCGATGAGCAGACCCAGCACGGCCGGGGTGAGCGCCGCGCCGACATTCTGGACGGTGTTCTGCGTGCCCAGGGCACGCCCGGCCCAGACCGGCCCGGCGTGTTCGGCCACCGCGGTGTAGGACAGGCCGTTGCCGCTCATCGACACCGCGACCGCCAGCACCAGCAGCGGCGCGGTCAGGCCCGACCCGGCCTGCGTCGCCGCGGCGACCAGCAGCACCACGGCCGCGTTGGCCACGGCCAGCTGCCGCATCGGGCGCAACCGGCTGGCGACCGCATCGGACCAGCGCCCGCACGCCAGCCTTCCCGCACCGCCGAGCAGGTACGCCACGGCAGCGGCCTGCCCGGCCGCGATCTCCGACCAGCCGCGCTCGCCCACCAGGTACGCCACCGCGAAGACGCTGGTGGTGAACTGCGGGACGACCAGCAGCAGGCTGGCCCCGTGGATGCGCCACAGGCCCGGCGTCCGGTACGGCGAACCCGCCGCGGCCACCGCCGCCTGCCCCGGCCGGGGCGGGTCGACCACGAGCAGCCCCACGGCCAGCGTCGACACCAGACACACCGCGGCGCACACCAGCAGCACCCCGCGCACCCCGTACGCCCCCACGACCAGCGGTGTGCCCAGCCCGGCCAGCGCGCCGGAGATCGGCAGCGCGGTCTGGCGCAGCCCCATCGCGAACCCGCGCCGCTGCGGCGGGAACCAGCCCAGCACCACCCGGCCGCTGGCCGCGTTGCCGGACGCGCACGCGGCCCCGACCAGCGTCAGCGTCACGCCGAGCGCCGCCAGGCCGGTGGCGTACGCCGCCGCGGTCAGCGACAGCGTCGCGCAGGTCAGCCCGACGGTCATGGTCAGGCGCTCGCCGTACCGGTCGGCGCACCAGCCCCAGGCGATCAGCGCCAGCACCATGCCCGCGCTCGGCGCGCCCAGCAGCAGCCCCACGTCGCCGAGCCCGAACCCCTGCGCGCGCAACGCCGGCACCAGCAGGATCAGCGCGCCGGTCGGCAGATAGCAGGCGCCCTGGGCGAGCATGCCCAGCCCGAGCATCAGCCAGCGGTTCGCCCCCATCGGCTGACGGTATGCGGGCGGCGGCCGGTCCCGATACGTGATCCTCGTCGCCCGTTGACCCCCTCTAGTACGCCATGCGATGCTACGCGGGACGTAGTAGAGGAGTTCTTCATGGGCGGTCTCGCCGACCTCGGCAGGTTCTCCGAACCCGCGCTGCACATCCTGATCAGCCTGGCCCCCGGGCCCAGACACGGCTACGCCATGCAGGACGACATCGGCGAGCTCACCGGCTCCCGGCCCGGTCCCGGCACCCTCTACGGCGCAATCCGGCGCCTGGAGGAGCACGGCTACATCGAGGCCCTGCCCGAGCAGGACCGGCGCAAGCCATACCGGCTGACCGACGCCGGGCGGGCCGCGCTCAACGCCGAACTGCAGCGCATGCGCGCACTCGCCGCCACCGGCCTGCGCCGGCTGGCGGTCGCCTGATGCGCACGGAGCTCATCCGCGCGGTCCTCGCGCTGTACCCGGCCGCGATCCGGGAACGGTACGGCGACGAGATCGCCGAGCTGCTGCACGCCAGCCCCACGCTCGGCCGGGACCTGGCCGACACGGCCTGGTGCGCGCTGCGTGACCGGCTCACCCACCGATCGGAGACGACGACCATGGCACAGGCCCGCACCGCCACGGGGACCATGCTCAGACTGATCGGCACGCCGTCGGCGCTGGGGGTGCTGATGCTCGCCCTGATGTCGACCATGGGTGTGCTGGCCAGCATGGGGGACCTTTACGAGTTCGGTAATCACCTGTACGCGACGGCGATGGTGCTGTCAGTCCCGCCGGCGTGGTTCTTCGGCCGGTGGATGGCGCGGGTCCGGTCGATCCCCGCCGCAGTGTTCGCCGTGCCCGTGGCGCTGGGGATGGGCGTGGCTGCCATCGCCGTCCTGCCAGGGTTCGGCCAGGTGATGGGCGAGGAGTTGGCCGCCTCGCTGACCGCGACCGCGAGCTGGGCCGTGGGGGCCGTGCTGCTCGCGTACACGCTGCGGGCCCTGCTGCGCGACGGCCGGTCCGGCGCCGCCCGGCTCGTCGGCGTGGCGGGCGGCGTGCTGCTGCCGGCGGCCGCGACCGCGGTGTACGTGCTGGCCGCACTGCCCGCCGAGCGCGCCCCGCGGCGGTTCGCGCCGCTGTGGTGGGTGTCCAGCGTCAGCAGCTGGGACCCGGGCCTGGTCGACGACGCCTACCGGCAGCTCGAGGACGTGATCAAGCTGCTGCCGCAGATGCTGACGCTGTGCACGGTGTTCGTGCTCGCGGTGGTGGCCGTCACCGCGACCAGGCCGCGAACCGCCGCACAATCGGCTTGACTCTCACGTAACGGGAGACCGGAACCTGGTTCTCGGAAAGGAGAGAACCGTGGCTTACACCGTGGGCAAGGTCGCCGAACTCGCCGGCGTGACCGTGCGGACGCTGCACCATTACGACGAGATCGGCCTGCTGTCGCCCAGCGAGCGCTCGGCCACCGGCTACCGCCGGTACGTCGAGGACGACCTGGAGCGGCTGCAGCAGATCCTGTACTACCGGGAGCTGGAGTTCTCGCTGGAAGAGATCGCGGCCATCCTCGACGATCCGCAGTCCGACGAGACGGCGCACCTGCGCCGCCAGCACGAGCTGCTGACCGGGCGCATCAAGCGCATGCAGGAGATGGTCACCGCGATCGAGTTCGCGATGGAGGCGAAGAAAGTGGGAATCAACCTCACCCCCGAGGAACGCTTCGAGGTGTTCGGCGACTTCAACCCCGACGACCACACCGAGGAGGTGGAGCAGCGCTGGGGCGCCACGGACGCGTACAAGGAGTCCAGTCGCCGCACCGCCCGCTACACCAAGGACGACTGGCTGCGCAACAAGCAGGAGAACGAGGACTGGGGCCGCCGCTTCACCGCCCTGATGGACTCCGGCGCCCCCGCCGAGAGCCCCGAAGCGATGGACCTGGCCGAGGAGCACCGCCAGCTCATCAGCCGCTGGTTCTACGAGTGCAGCTACGAGATCCAGACGGGCCTGGCCGACATGTACCTCGCCGACGAGCGCTTCACCGCCACCTACGAGGCCATCAAACCCGGCATGACCCAGTACCTCCACGACGCGATCCACGCCAACGCCGTAGCCCGCGCCTAACCCCCGAGATCGCGACGATCTTGCACGAACCGTGGGTACGACACGCCCTCAAGGGGCGAATCGTCAACAGTTCACGCAAGATCGTCGCGATCTCGGCGGGTCAGTTCCCGGTCTTGATGTGCGTGTCGGGGCCCGGGTAGAGGATGCCCTCGTGCTGGTCGTCCTCCCAGCGGACCGTGTACGGCGGGCTGCCGTCCTCGTGCGGCACCGCGGTGATCACCCCGATCCTGCGATGGTCCCCGACGTGCGTGCCCTCGACGACGATGGTGTCGCCGACCTTTGCCTTCATGGCCTCCACCTCCTCGTCCATTGTCCGGACGAATCGGGGTCAGATGCACGTTTCGCGCAACCACGGCACCGGTCCGGCTGTGCCAGACTCCGCGCCATGACCGTGTCCCTGGTGTACGAGACGCACTCGCCGACGCTGGACAACGAGGCCGGCTTCGCGACCGGGTGGCTGCCCGGCGAGCTCTCCCCGACCGGCCTGCGCAAGGCCGCCGAGCTGGGCGAACGCCGCCGCGGCGAGCGCCTCGACCTGGTCGTCAGCTCGGACCTGCGCCGCGCCGTGCAGACCGCGCGGATCGCGTTCGGCGGCGCCGGCGTCGAGCACCGCACCGACCCGCGACTGCGCGAGATCAACTATGGGGAGCTCAACGGGATGCCCGTGGCCCGGCTGGAGGCAGAGCGCCTGGGCCGCGTGGACGTGCCGTTCCCCGGCGGCGAGTCCTACCGCCAGGTCGTGGCGCGCACCGCGGACCTGCTGGAGGAGCTGGCCGCGATGCAGGACGGGCGGCGCGTCCTGCTGGTGGCGCACGCGGCCAACCGGTACGCCCTTGCGGTGCTGCTGGCAGGTGCGGACCTGGCCGCGCAGGTGACCGCGCCGTTCACGTGGCAGCCGGGCTGGGCGTATGCGCTGCCCTCGGGCTGGCTCAGGCCGCCGTCCTGACCCAGTGCAGCGGGCTCTGCTCGGTGAAACCGGCCCGGCGCAGCACGTTCGCACTGGGCTGGTTGTCGTACTCCAGGGTCGCGACGACCTGCCGTGCGCCCAGCCGCTGTGCCAGCGCGACCAGCGCCGACGCGGCCTCCGCGGCGTAACCGTGCCCGCGCGCGGACTCGGCCAGGCCGTACCCGATCTCGACCGTGCCCGAGGAGTCGGGCCCGCCGTGGAAGCCGACCCCGCCCACGACCAGGCCGGTCGCGCGCACCTCGACCGTGTACGGCACCCACGGCCCGGCGGGCGCGCCCGCCTGCAGGTACATCCGGGCCGCGGTCTGGTCGCCGTCGAACGGGTAGTCGTCGGCCCAGCGCTGGTCGCGCGGCGCGCCGTCGGCGATCCTTGCCGCCAGGATCGGGGTGTAGGGGCGCAGCACGAGCCGCTCGGTCTCGATCACAAGTCCGGGAGCGTACCGGCGGCACCCCCGCCACGCGCGGCGGGGACGAAACAGGCATCATGCGTCACATGACTTGGACCGCCCCGCAGATCACCCGCACCGACGAGCCGTACGTCGCCGACGAGCGCGCCCTCCTGGAGGGCTACCTCGACCGGCACCGTGCCACGCTGCTGCACAAGTGCGCCGGGCTCACCGGGCGGCAGCTCGCGCAGGTGTCCGTGCCGCCGTCGACGCTGACCCTGCTCGGCCTGGTCCGGCACCTGGCCGACGTGGAGCGCACCTGGTTCCGCCGCCGGGTCCGCGGCGAGGCCGTGCCCTCGCTGTACAGCCACCCCGACGGCCGCCCCGGGGCCGCGTTCGACCTGGCCGACCCGGCGGGCGCGGAGGCCGACCTCGCCGCGCTGGCCGCCGAGCAGCAGGCCTGCCGCGACGCCGTCGCCGGGGCGTCGCTCGACGACACCTTCGTGCACGAGCGGCTCGCCCAGACCATGTCGCTGCGCTGGGTGTACCTGCACATGATCGAGGAGTACGCCCGCCACAACGGCCACGCCGACCTGATCCGCGAGGCCGTCGACGGCGTCACCGGCGAGTGAGCCCGCACCGGCCCGCTAGGCTCGGAGCCGACCGCGAAAAGCCCAGCTCAGGAGCCACCACCGTGCCTGACGATCGCTCTGCCGAGCCGTGGCGGGAGCGCCTGCACGCCGACTGCTCGCGCTGCTTCGCGCTGTGCTGCGTGGCCCCCGCGTTCGCGCGGTCCAGCGACTTCGCGATCGACAAACCCGCTGGCACGGCCTGCCCCAACCTGCAGGGCGACTTCCGCTGCGGCATCCACACGCAGCTGCGCGAACGCGGCTTCGCCGGGTGCACCGTGTTCGACTGCTTCGGCGCGGGCCAGCAGGTCGCCCAGGTGACCTTCGGCGGCCGCGACTGGCGTGCCGAACCCGCGACGGCCGGGGACATGTTCGCCTCGTTCTCGGTCATGCGGCACCTGCACGAGCTGCTGTACTACCTGCACGAGGCGGTGTCGCTGCGGCCCGGCGGCGCGCTGGGCGCGGACCTGGCCCGGGTGCTGGCGCAGACCGAGCAGCTCACCGCAGGCACGCCCGCCGAGCTGGCCGCCCTCGACGTCGACGCGCGCCGCCGCGAGGCCGGCGACCTGCTGCGCCAGACCAGCGCGGCGGTCCGCGGGCGGGCCGGGCGGCTCGGACCCGACCGGTCCGGGACCGACCTGATGGGCGCCGACCTGCGCGAGGCCGACCTGCGCCGGGCGAGCCTGCGCGGCACGTACCTGATCGGTGCCGACCTGCGGGGCGCGGACCTGCGCGGAGCGGACCTGCTGGGCGCCGACCTGCGCGGGGCCGACATCCGCGGCGCGGACCTCACCGGCTGCCTGTACCTGATCCAGTCGCAGCTCGACGCGGCCCGCGGCGACCTCGGCACGCTGCTGCCGCCCACGCTTACCCGCCCCGCCCACTGGCCCGCCACGCACACCGCCACCGGCGACGCCGCCAGCCCCGCCCGCCCTGCGCGTTCCCGCCCCGCCCGCCGCCGCTGACGGGCAGGCGCATTGATCCCGAGGCGCGCAGCGGCGTACGCGAACGCCGAGGTCAGCGGGGGTGGGGTGCACCGCCGGGCGACGGCGGGGGCGAGCGGCTGTTCCGCCGGGTCCGTCAGCCGCTACCCTCAGTGTGTGGACCGCCGCGATCGCCGCAGTGCCGCGCCCCCGAGCGCGCGGCCGGGCCGGCGCGCCCTGGTGGCCCCGGACCTGACCGCGCTGGCCGGGCCGACGTCCGGGGTAGCGGTGCTGCCGCACCGGCTGTTCTGGCAGGCCGACCGCCACATCGACCTGGACAACGCGCACCTGCTGCAGTGGATGTACGAGACCGTGCTGCGCGAGGCGAGCACCGTCGAGGAGCTGCGTGCGTGGCTCGACGGGCCGACCCTGGTCCGGCTGTGGCCGCAGCTGTTCCTGCCCCGCGGGGTGCGCCGGGCCTGGGAGGAGCGCCACCCGGCGCTGCGCGCGTCCGTCGCCGTCCGGTGACGGACGCCCCCGGATGACGGTCGAGGAACTGCAGGTCGAGGTCGCGCGGATCGCGCTGGGTGTGGCGCAGGCGCACGGGTTCGCGCTCGGCGGCGGGCACGCGCTCAACCTGTACGGCATCGTGCACCGGGCGACCGAGGACGTGGACCTGTTCACCGACGTCGACGGCGGCGTGCGCGCCGCCGGGGACCTCGTCGCGCGGGCGCTGCGCGGGGCCGGGCTGGACGTCACCGCGTACGGCGACGACCTGGGCGAGGTGTTCGGCGGCCTCGACGACGAGCTGGTCGAGTTCCAGATCGTGCGCGGGGACGCGGTGATGCGGCTGACCCTGGCCCGCTTCGACCGCAACCGCGGCGCCGTGGTCATGGACGTCGGCCCGGTGCTGCACGTCGAGGACGTGCTCGGCGGCAAGGTCGCGGCGCTGGCGACCCGGGCCGAGCCCCGCGACTACATCGACGTGGCGGGCGCGCTGCGCGACTACACCCGCGACCAGCTCGTCGAACTGGGCCTGCGGGCCGATCCGACGCTGTCCGACGAGGACTTCACCGCCGCGATGGACCGCCTGGACCGGCTCGCCGACGACGTCTGGCGGCAGCTGTACGGGCTCACCCCGCAGGCCTGCGCCACCGTGCGCGCCGCGTTCGCCGACTGGCCCCGCGACGCCGCCTGACCGCGGGCCAGGTAGCGGCGGCGTGTCCCGTTTATCGCCCCCGACCGGCCGCCGGATGCGAATCTGGCAGGGGCGAAGGGACGCGGATGGACCTGAACACCATCACCTCGGTGATCGAGGCGCCCACCCGCACCGACCAGGCGAGGTGGCAGCCGGGCGACGCGTGGCTGGCCGGCGGCACCTGGCTGTTCTCCGAGCCGCAGCCGCACCTGCGGCGGCTGGTCGACCTGACCGGCTTCGGCTGGGAGCCACTGCGCGCAGGCGAGACCGGCCTGGAGATCGCCGCGACGTGCACCCTCGCTCAGCTGTACGCGATGCCGCTGCCGCCGCACTGGCCGGTGGGACCGCTGATCCGCGACTGCTGCCACGCGCTGCTGGGCTCGTTCAAGATCTGGAACGAGGCGACCGTCGGCGGCAACCTGTGCCTGTCGCTGCCACCCGGCCCGATGATCTCGTTGACC
Source organism: Catellatospora paridis (assembly GCF_009720365.1). Classification (GTDB taxonomy): domain Bacteria; phylum Actinomycetota; class Actinomycetes; order Mycobacteriales; family Micromonosporaceae; genus Catellatospora; species Catellatospora paridis. Next base: position 694,837 of record NZ_ML769312.1, read on the forward strand.
GCGGCTCTGGACGGCGTCTGCACGATCTGGACCCCGGACGGCGGCCACCGGCAGGTCGCCGCCGCCGAGTTCGTCACCGGTCCGCGAGCCAACGTGCTGGCCCCCGGCGAGCTGCTGCGCTCGATCAGCCTGCCGGACCGTGCCCTGCGCGCCACGACGGCCTTCCGGCAGATCTCGCTGTCACCGCACGGCCGCTCGGCGGCGCTGCTCATCGGCGCGCGTACGCCCGGCTCGTTCGTGCTGACCGTGACCGCCTCCACCGTGCGCCCGATCCAGCTGCGATATGCCGCGGTGCCCGGCCCGGCCGAACTGGCCGCGGCCGTCGACCGGACGATCGACCCGCCGCTGTACTACGACGACGTCCACGGCACCCCGGCATGGCGGCGGCTGATGACCCTGCGGTTCGCCGAGGAGATCAGCCGCGAGCTGGGCGGGCAGCCGTGAGACCGACGTCGGTCGAGGTCAACGGCACGGACTTCGCCGCCCCGCCGCGCCCGGGGCAGTGCCTGCGCACCTACCTGCGTGAGCTGGGCTGGTACGGGGTGAAGAAGGGCTGCGACGCGGGCGACTGCGGCGCGTGCACGGTGCACGTGGACGGCCGGCCGGTGCACAGCTGCCTGCTGCCCGCGTACCGCGCGCTCGGGCACCGCGTGACGACGATCGAAGGACTCGCCCCCGGCGGCGAGCCGCACCCCGTGCAGCGGGCCTTCCTCGACGCGCAGGGTTTCCAGTGCGGCTTCTGCACCGCCGGGATGATCATGACGGTGGCCGCGCTGGACGAGGCGCAACACCAGGACCTCGGCCGGGCGCTCAAAGGCAGCCTGTGCCGGTGCACCGGCTACCGTGCCATCGCCGACGCCGTCGCCGGCGTGACCAACGTCGAGCAGCCGGGGCCCGGCGACCAGATCGGCCGCAACCTGCCCGCGCCGGGCGGTCCGGCGGTCGTCACCGGGACGGCCCGGTTCACCCTCGACGTGTCGGTGGACGGGCTGACGCATCTGAAACTGCTGCGCTCGCCGCACGCACACGCGCGGATCAGGTCGATCGACCCGAGTGCGGCGTCGGCTGTGCCGGGGGTGCTGGCCGTGTTCACGTACGCGGACTCGCCGGGCAGGCTCTACTCCACGGCCCGCCACGAGGACCCCCGCGACGATCCGGCCGACACGCGCCTTTTCGACGACGTGGTGCGGTTCGTCGGCCAGCGGGTGGCCGGGGTGCTGGCCGACTCCGTGGCCGCCGCCGAGGAGGGCTGCCGGCGGCTGGTCGTCGACTACGAGATCCTTCCCGCCGTGTTCGACCCCGAGCAGGCGATGGCGCCCGGAGCGCCGATCCTGCACCCGGACAAGGGCGCGGAGCAGCGGATCGCCTGCGCGCAGCGCAACATCGCCGTCGAGGTCCACGGCGACGTCGGCGACGTCGAGGCCGGGTTCGCCGCCGCCGACGCGGTGTACGAGCACACGTTCACCACGCACCGGGTGCAGCACGCCCACCTGGAGACGCACGCCTCGATCAGCCGGCTGGACGAGACGGGCCGGCTCGACGTGCGCACCAGCAGCCAGGTGCCGTTCCTGACCCGGCGCGCGCTGTGCGACCTGTTCGACCGTCCCGAGCAGACGGTCCGGGTGGCGTGCGGCCGCGTCGGCGGCGGCTTCGGGGCCAAGCAGGAGATGCTCACCGAGGACCTGGCCGCGCTCGCGACACTGCGCACCGGGCGGCCGGTGCAGCTGGAGTTCACCAGGCAGGAGCAGTTCGCCGCGACGACGACCCGCCACCCGGCGACCGTGCAGATCAAGGTCGGCGCGCGGCGTGACGGCACGCTGACGGCCCTGCGGCTGCGGGTGGTCTCCAACACCGGGGCGTACGGCAACCACGCCGCCGCGATCTTCCACAGCTGCCACGAGGCGGTCTCGGTGTACCGGTGCCCGAACAAGAAGGTCGACGGGTACGCCGTATACACCAACACCGTGCCCGCCGGCGCCTACCGCGGCTACGGCCTCAGCCAGACGATCTTCGCCGTCGAGTCGGCGATGGACGAGCTGGCCCGCGCCCTGGGCCTCGACCCGATCGCGTTCCGGCAGCGCAACGTCATCGGACCCGACGACCCGATGATCGCCCACAGCACCGAACCCGAGGACGTCGAGATCGGCAGCTACGGCCTCGACCAGTGCCTGGACCTCGTCGACGCCGCGCTGCGCCGGGGCGAGGGGACGTCCCCGGGACCGGACTGGCTGATCGGGCAGGGCGTCGCGCTCGCGATGATCGACACGGTGCCGCCGCACGGGCACCGGTCCCGCGCCCGGATCAGCCTGCTCCCCGACGGCGGGTACGAGCTCGCCGTCGGCACCGCCGAGTTCGGCAACGGCACCTCCACGGTGCACCGCCAGCTCGCCGCGACGGTGCTCGGTACGAGCGTCGACCGGATCCGGCTGCGGCAGGCCGACACCGACGTCGTCGCGTACGACACCGGGGCTTTCGGCTCGACCGGCATCGTGGTCGCCGGCCTGGCCGCGACCCGCGCCGCGCAGGCGCTGCGGGACCGGCTCATCGCCGCGGCCGCGGCCCGCACAGGCGTGGACCCGGCGGCCTGCGAGCTGGACGCCGACGCGGTGCGCTGCGGTGGTGTGCCCGTCCCGCTCGCCGACCTCGCGCAGGGCGGCTGGGCGCCCGCAGGCGAGGGCGCGTGCGATGGCTCACCGCGGTCGGTGGCGTTCAACGTGCACGGATTCCGGGTGGCGGTGCATCCCGGCACCGGCGAGATCCGGATCCTGCAGAGCGTGCACGCGGCCGACGCCGGGCGCGTGGTCAACCCGATGCAGTGCCGCGGGCAGGTCGAGGGCGGCGTCGCGCAGGCGCTGGGTGCGGCGATGTACGAGGCGATGGTGCTCGACGAGACCGGACGGGTCACCACGGACACCTTCCGCAACTACCACGTCCCGGCGTTCGGCGACGTGCCGCGCACCGAGGTGCACTTCGCCGACACCGCGGACCGGCTCGGGCCGCTGGGCGCGAAGTCGATGAGCGAGAGCCCGTTCAACCCGGTGGCTCCGGCGCTGGCCAACGCGGTACGCGACGCCACCGGGATCCGCTTCGGCGCCCTGCCGCTGACCCGCGACCGGGTCTGCCTGAGCATCGCCGCCGGTGCAGAGCTCCCGCCTGCGCACACCGCCGGCGTGCACCCGCACGAATGAGGCCCGGCGGTGGCCTTGGGCACGTCGCCGGCCGGCTTACCCGAACAGGGCGGTGAACACCGCGATCAGCACCGCGTAGCAGGCCACGACGACGGCCGCGCCGACGACGTCGGTGCGGACCCGGTGCGGCCCGTGCGGCAGCAGCCAGAACGCCAGAGCCCGGTTGACCAGCGGCATCAGGAGCCAGGTGAGGATGACGCTGCTGAGCACGTTGCTGACGAAGACGGCGAACGCGCCGGTGATCTGCAGTGCCCGGAACAGGGGAGCGCCGACGTAGTACAGCAGGGTCACGGTCGGGAACAGCGCGAGCAGCACCGCCATCGCCTGCTTCCAGCTCGGCACCGCCGCGGGCGCGCCGCCGAAGCCGAACCAGCCGCTGAACGGCGACCGGATCGTGTGCAGGTCGAACGGCCGGCGCAGGAACCGGTCGGCCTCGCGCAGCAGCCTGGCGCGCACGTCCGAGTCCAGCCACGCGGTCAGGTGCGCGGCGGTGTCGTAGCGCAGCAGCGCGACCCAGTGCTCCTGGACACCGGGCACGGGCGGGAACAGCTCGCTGCCCAGATACCCGGGGAACCGCTGCTGGGCCTGGCTCATCCGGTCCTGCCAGCGCGCGAACGCCTGCTCCCGGCCGGGCAGCACGTCGTGCGACACGACCGCGGTGACCACGTCCCGCGCGGGCGGCTCACCGACGAGCACCTCGACGCCGGGCGGCGCGTCGAACAGGCTTTCACCCTCGTCGAGCAGCCTGCGGCGTACGTCGGACTGCATCCAGGCGGTCAGCTGGTCGACGGTGGTGAAGCGGAAGACCACGACCCGCTCGCCGCCGTCGGCCGGCGGGCACATCTCGGCGTTCTCGAAGCCGTCGAACCGGCGGGCGGCCTCGATGGTGCGCTGTTGCCACGGCTGGTAGTCGTCCTCGCGGCCCGTGGTGACGTGCTGGGTGATGACGACGGTCGCGCTGGCGGAGGCCCCGCCCGTCGCCGCCGGGCCCCGTGGCTCCACGAGCGACCAGCCTACACAAGCGGCACTTATCGTGCAATCAGAGTGAATCGAACATGATGGACACTAAGGTGGAGCCCGGGGGAGCCGTCGACGGGAGGGCGCGCGATGGACCACAGGGAGCTCCTGGCCGAGGCCGTGCGCATGGCGGCGGAATCCGTGGAGCGCGGCTGGGGCGGCCCCTTCGGCGCGGTCATCGCCCGGTACGGCGCGATCATCGCCCGCGGGCAGAACCGGGTGCTGCTCACCGGCGACCCCACCGCGCACGGCGAGGTCGAGGCCATCCGCAAGGCCGTCCAGGTGCTCAACCCCGAGGCCCCGTCCATCCCGGAGGACCATCAGGACGAGTCGACCCTGGCCTACGTCGAGCGCCCCGAGGGCTCGCCCGATCCGCTGCCGCGCCGGGCCCGGATGCTGATGGGCTGCACGATCTACACCAGCGGCGCGCCGTGTCCGATGTGCATGAGCGCCATCTACTGGTCCCGGATCGACGCGGTCTACTACAGCTGCGACGTCGAGGCCACCCGGAAGATCGGCTTCGACGACGCGTTCCAGTACGAGGACTTCGCCAGACCCCCCGACCAGCGCCGCATCCACCTGGAACAGCTCCACCCCGAACTAGGCGCCGCCGTCTACCAAGCCTGGCTCGACAAACCCAACCACCACCCGTACTGATCGAAGGAAGGGCACCTTCTACACGGACGTCCGCCAAGAAGGTGCCCTTCCTTGTCCCTGCGCGGGCGGGCGCCAGGTCAGCGCAGGGGGTCGGTGGCGCGCATGCGCGCGACGAGCTGTTCCAGGGCGGCTATCTCCTGGCGGAGCGCGGTGGCGCCCTGGCGGGTCAGTTTGAGCCAGGTGCAGGGCTTGCGGCCCTCGTATCCCTTGCGGATCTCGACCAGCCCGGCCTCCTCCAGCACCCGCAGGTGCCGGCTCAGGTTGCCGTCGCTGAGCTGGAGCTGGTCGCGCAGGGTCGTGAAGGAGCACTCGGCGGTCTCGGCGAGCACGGCCATGATGCCCAGCCGGAAGCGCTGGTGGACGGTCTCGTCCAGGGCCAGTGCCGGGTGCGTCGTGTCGTCGCCGCTCACCGTAGGCCGCCGCGGGTGCGTACCGCCCGCACCGTGGCAAAGACCAGCAGCGGCAGCGCGATCAGGATCAGCGTCGGCCCGGGGCGGTTGAGTCCGAACAGGGTCAGCTCGCCGCCCAGCGCCGGACCCTCGAACCCGCCGAGCACCCACGCCTGCCAGCCGGCCAGCTGGCCCAGGCCCTGCGAGCACTGCCACCAGGTGATCGCGCCGACCCAGATGCCGGACAGTGCCACGGCCCGGCTGCGTTCGGCCCAGCCGAGCACCACGATCGCGAGCGCGATCGGCATCAACGGCGTGAACAGCCCCATTCTGACCTGCTCAAGCAACGGCACCGCCGCGTAGGACGCCATCTGGTCCGGATCGGCGGGCGGGTCGACCGGCATGGCCGCGATCACTGCCAGCGCGAGCAGGGCGCCCATGGCCGTGATCGCGAACCAACGCCAGGGCACCCGGACTCCGACGCGGCGGGCGCGCCAGCGGTACCAGGCGCCGATCAGCGCGATGGTGAGCGGAGTGCCGATGAACCAGAACAGGTAGGACGCCTGTTCGCTGCGCGGGGTGGCGGGCAGGCCCGCCCAGGGGGAGTGGACGCCCACCGCGTCGACCTGCGCGAACGGCACCTCGTAGAGGCTGATGCTGGCCAGCAGCAGCACCGCCAGCGCGGCCACTGGGAACCACGCCCCGGCGTGGGCCTGCCTGCGGGCCTGCTCGCGGACTCTGCGCACCTCGTCGAGCATCTGCTCCGGGTACGCGGTCGCCGGTGTCGTCATCGACGCACTCCCTTCAACTGGTCGCCAAGAACTTTGTAATGCAAAGTACATGGCGATCGCAAGGGGGCGCAGCCCCTTATCCGGCCGTGGTGGGCGGTCCAGGCATTCTCGGCGCGGCGGGTAAACCCCGCGACGCGGCCTCGGGCGCGCACTAGCCTCAGCCGGTGACCGACGATCTGCTGAACCGCCTGGAACGCTTCTACGACGCCGTGCCCCGTGACCGGGCCGCCGTGGAGCGCCACGGCGGCCTCGAACTGTTCCTGCGGCAGAACACGCCGTACCCGTTCTACGCCCGGCCGGTGCTGGGCGGGCCCGCCCCGACCGCGGCCGACATCGCCGCCGTACGCGCCCGCCAGCGCGAACTCGACGTCCCCGAGGCCTTCGAGTGGGTCGACGAGACCACCCCCGGGCTGCTGCCGCTCGCCGAGGCCGCCGGGCTGTCGGTGCTGCGCGCCCCGCTGCTCGTGCTCGACCCCGCCCGGCTCGCCGCCGCCGACGGGCCCGCGCGCATCGTCGACGCGGACGCCCCGGACGCCGCCGCCGACCTCGCCGCGATCAGCGCCGTGGCACACATCGGGTTCGGCTCCCCGGGCACCGGGCTCGGCGACGCCGGACCCGCCGAGCGCGACGCCGCGCTGAGCGTTCGGGACGCCGAGCAGCTCGCCCGGGAACTCGCCGACATCCGCAGCGGCGTACGCGCCAACGCCCTCGCCGAACTGCCCGGCCAGGGACCCGCGGCCAGCGGTATCTACCAGCGCGCGGGCGACGTCGCCGAGATCGCCGGGGTGGCCACGCTGCCCTCGGCGCGCCGCCGCGGCCTCGGCGGGGCCGTCACCGCGCTGCTCGCCCGCCACGCCCTCGACCAGGGCGTACGCACCGTGTTCCTGTCCGCGGCGTCGGAGGACGTGGCCCGCGTGTACGAGCGGCAGGGCTTCGTCCGCGTCGCCACCGCCTGCATCGCCGATCCCGCGGCCTGATCAGCGCTCCGCGAGGACAGGAAGGGCACCTTCTACATCGGGATCCGATAAGAAGGTGCCCTTCCTGCGCCTCAGATGGGTTCTACGCCGGTGGGCAGGCGCGACCAGGCGGACTCTTCGTGGACGTAGGCGAGCAGCACCTCGCGCAGGGCGCGGGCGGCGTGGGTGGGGGTGACGTCGCGGCGGTGGGCCAGGGCGATGGTGCGCTGCACGCCCGGGGGAGCCAGGGGGGTGGAGCGCAGGCGGGTGCGGCCGGACAGGACCAGCGACGGGACCAGGGCGACGCCGAGGCCGGCCTCGACGAAGCCGAGCACGGCGTCCATCTCGCCGCCCTCGATCGCGAACGTCGGGGTGAAACCGGCGCGGCGGCAGGCCTCCAGGGTGGCGTCGCGCAGGTCGTAGCCGGGGCGGAACATGACCAGGGGCTGCCCGTCGAGCTCGGACAGGCTCAGCGCACCGGCCTCGGTCGGCGCGGGCAGCGTCGCCGAGGACGCGACGACGAGGCTCTCGCGCAGGATCGGCTCGGCTCGCAGCGCCGGGTCGGTGCCCTGTTCCGGCAGCACGATCAGGGCCAGGTCCAGGCCGCCGCGGGCGAGCTTGCCGACGAGGTCCTGCGAGCCGCCCTCTTCGAGCATGAGGCGTACGCCGGGGTAGCCCTCCTGGTAGCGGCGCAGCACCGGCGCGACCAGGCTGGTGCACAGGCTGGGCGTGGCGCCCAGGCGCAGCCGGCCGCGGCGCACCCCGATCAGCTCCTGGACCTCCAGCCGGGCCGTCTCCACGTCGGCGAGGATGCGCCGGGCACGGGGCAGCAGCGCCTCCCCGGCCGGGGTGAGCATGATGTTGCCGCGCGAGCGGGTGAACAGCGGCGCGCCCAGCTCGGTCTCCAGCACGTGGATCTGCTTGCTCAGCGACGGCTGGGTGACCCCGGCCTGCTCGGCAGCCTGGGTGAAGTGCCGCGTCTCGGCGACCGCCACGAAGTATTTGAGCTGCTGCAACTGCACCTCGATAGCGTATAGCTATGGTCTGCGCCCCGGCGATGCCACCGTCGCGGCGGACGGCTCCGGAACGGTCGCCGCGACGGTGTAGGTCCACAACTCCGGCACGGCGCGGACGATCACGGCGACCGCGATCACCGCCAGCAGGCCGCCCGCCGCGATCGCCACCCGCGGACCGAGCATCGACGCGGCCGCGCCGTGCAGGACGTGGGCGAGCTGCGGGCCGCCCATCACCACCACGGTCAGCGAACCGGAGATCCGCCCCCGCAATGCGTCATCGGTGTACGCCTGCGAGATGGCGTTGCGGCAGGTGCTGAGCACGAAGTTCACCGCACCGCCCGCCGCCAGCGCGGCCAGTGCCGGCCCCAGCCGCGGGGCGAGCGCCAGCAGCACCACGGCCACGCCCCAGGCCGCCGCGGCCGCCGCCATCAGCGCCCCGTGCCGCCGGAACCGGGTGAACACGCCGGAGCACAGCCCGGCCGCGAACACCCCCACCGGATACGCGGCGTACAGCAGCCCCAGCTCGACGCCACCGCCCGCGGCTCCGCCGAACGCCTGCTGTGCCAGCTCCGGGAACAGCGAGAACGGCAGCCCGAACACCATCGCCGCCAGGTCGACGGCCAGCACCGCGACCAGCAGCCGCCGGCGCAGCAGATACCGGAACCCGTCCAGCACCTGCCCTACCGTCGACGGCCGCCGCCTCGCGCCGACCTGCGCCGCTCGGACCGACGGACCGGATTGCGCGAGGGGCGGCAGCGGCGGGAGCCGGTGCACGGCCCACAGCATGGCGGACAGGGCGAGCGCGTCCAGCAGGTACAGCGTGTCGAGGCCCAGCAGCGAGATCAGCGCTCCTGCCAGCACCGGCCCGGCGATCGCGCCGCCGTAGCGGACCAGCGAGCTGAGGCTGGTCGCCGCGGCCAGCAGCTCCGCGGGCACCAGCCGGGGCACCACCGCGCCGGTCGTCACCATGACCGCGCCGTAGCTCAACCCCTGGCACGCCACCAGCACCAGCACCGCGGCGACGGACCCGCCCAGCGCCGCCTGGATCCACAGCCCCAGGTAGGTCAGCGCGAGCGCGCCCTGTCCGGCCAGCAGCAGCCGCCGGCGGTCGACCCGGTCGGCCAGCGCCCCGGCCCACAGCGCCGCGACGACCAGTGCCCCGAACGACACCGCGGCGGCCGCGCCGACCGTCGCCGACGAGCCGGTCAGGGTGTAGAGCTGCGTCGGCACGGCGACGCCGCTGAACGAGCCGCCCACGGCGCACACCGCCGACGCGGCCCACAGCCGCCGGAACGCGGGAACGGCCAGGGGCCGCCGGTCGACCGCGTACGCCCCCAGCCTCACGACGCCGTGACGTCGGCGACGACGCAGGCCACGTTGTCCGGCGCGCCCGCGGCGTACGCGGCCGCGACCAGCTCGTCGGCGGCCCGTCCGGGGTCGGCGCAGCCGCACAGCACGGTCCGCAGGGTCGCGGTCGCCACGACGCTCCACAGCCCGTCGGTGCACAGCAGGTAGCGGTCGCCGGCGGCGGCCGGGTGCAGGGCCAGGTCGGGCTGGGTGCCGCCGCCGTCGAGCGCGGCGGTGAGCAGCGAGCGCCGCGGGTGCACGGCCGTCTCCTCGTGGCTGAGCCGCCCCAGCTCGAGCTGCTCGCGCACCCAACTGTGGTCGCCGGTGAGCTGCCGCAGGCCCCCGTCGCGCAGCAGGTAGGCGCGGGTGTCGCCGACGTGGGCGAGTCCGGTGTGCGAACCGGTCCACAGCAGCGCGGTCAGCGTGGTCACGGCCCGGCCGCCGTCGCGTCGCGCCGTGTCCCGGTGGCCGTGCTCGCGCCCCGCCACGGACCGCACCGCGGCGTCGGCGTCGGCGAACGCGGCCGCGAGCACGTCGAGCAGCGCGCCGGGCTCGTCACCCGGGCGGGTTTCGAGGCGGTGCAGCGCCGCGACGGCGGCCTCGGCGGCCAGCGCCCCGGCCGTGCCGCGCATACCGTCGGCGACGGCGAGCAGGCGCGTTCCGGCGTACGCGACGTCCTCGTCGGTGTCGCGGACGAGCCCGGTGGCCGAGCGCGCCGCGGCACGCAGGCTGAGCTCCGGCGCGGGTCTGTTCTGGTCTACCTGTGCCGAGAGGCGTCCGACCAGCACTGCGGCGAGTTGCTCGCGGGTGGCGGTGTCGGCGGCGACCTGCGACCAGTACCGGCCGACCTCGGCGGCCGCGTCCTCCGGCGGCAGCTCGCAGATCCGGCGGATGCGGGTCAGCGGCATGTCGAGCCGGCGCAGGGAGGCGATGAACCGGGCGCGTTCGAGCTGACCGGGGTCGTAGAAGCGGTATCCGTTCTCGGCGTCGACGGCTGCGGGCGGCAGCAGCCCCAGCTCGTCGTAGAGGCGCAGCGCCTTCGGCGACAGCCCGGCGGCGCGCGCGAACGCGCCGATGGTCAGCAGCTGCACTCCCGGCTCCCTCCGTGACGGTCCGCCCATCATGCTGGGCCTTGTCCCAGGGTCAAGGTCCAGCCCGAGGGCAGCCGTTTCGGGCAGTGAGTTTGACCACGCTCTGAGTGATGCATCACAGGTCAGAGCGTGGTCGCGGGCACGCCGCCGCTGGCGGGAGTGCGTTTACAGCCTGCGTTCAGCTCTTCAGCGTGTTTTCAGATAGCCCCCGGCTATCGACACCGCAGGAGCCATGCATTGGACGCCTGATCCACTTCGCCCTAGCCTCCGAGGCGTGGCAGTAGCGAATCAGACCCTCTCCCGACCTGGACTTTTCCGTTCCACGGTCGGCCTCAAGGTCATCATGGCGATCTCGGGCGCAGCACTTGTGCTGTTCCTGCTCTTGCACATGATCGGCAACCTCAAGATCTTCTTTGGTGCGGAGGCTTTCGACCACTACGCGCACTGGCTGCGCGAGATCGGCGCGCCGCTGCTGCCGCACTCGGGCTTCCTGTGGATCCAGCGGGTCGGACTGCTGGTCGCGCTGGCCATGCACGTCTGGTCGGCGGCGGTGCTGACGATCCGCGCCCGCAAGGCCCGCCCGGTCAAGTACGCCCACCGCAAGCCGGTCCAGGGCAGCTACGCCGCGCGCACCATGCGCTGGGGCGGCGTGATCGTCTTCCTGTTCGTGGTCTACCACATCCTGGACCTGACCACCCGGACGTTCAACCCGGTCGCCGACACCAGCCAGGCCAACGCGGCCGTCGTGCAGGGCTTCGCCCCCGACCGCTGGTACGTCACCGCCTTCTACGTCCTGGCCGTGCTCACCCTCGGGTTCCACCTGAACCACGGCATCTGGAGCGGGCTGCAGACCCTCGGCGTCAGCAACGCCCGCCGCGAGCGGGTGCTCAAGGGCACCGCGTTCGCCGTCGCCTTCGTCACCTGCGCGGGCTTCCTCGTCGTTCCGTTCGCCGTACTCACAGGGTTGGTGAAATGACCATGACGGACTACTACACCCTCGGCGACCCGGTCGCCGACACCAAGGCCCCCGACGGCCCGATCGAGACCCGCTGGGAGCGCCGCCGCTTCGGCGCGAAGCTGGTCAACCCGGCCAACAAGCGCAAGCTCACCGTCATCGTGGTCGGCACCGGCCTGGCCGGCGGCTCGGCCGCGGCGACCCTGGGCGAGCTGGGCTACCAGGTCAAGTCGTACTGCTACCAGGACTCCCCGCGCCGCGCGCACTCCATCGCGGCGCAGGGCGGCATCAACGCCGCCAAGAACTACCGCAACGACGGCGACTCGGTGCACCGGCTGTTCTACGACACCGTCAAGGGCGGCGACTTCCGCAGCCGCGAGTCCAACGTGCACCGCCTGGCGCAGATCTCCGTGCAGATCATCGACCAGTGCGTGGCGCAGGGCGTCCCGTTCGCCCGCGAGTACGGCGGCCTGCTCGACACCCGCTCCTTCGGCGGCGCGCAGGTCTCCCGGACCTTCTACGCCCGGGGCCAAACGGGCCAGCAGCTGCTGCTCGGCGCGTACCAGGCCCTGGAGCGCCAGATCGCGGCCGGCACCGTCACGATGCACGACCGGCACGAGATGCTCGAACTGATCATCGTGGACGGCCGGGCCCGCGGCATCGTGGTGCGCGACCTGGTCACCGGTGAGATCAGCACCGAGTTCGCGGACGCCGTGGTGCTCGCCTCCGGCGGCTACGGCAACGTGTTCTTCCTGTCCACCAACGCCAAGGGCTGCAACGTCACCGCCTCGTGGCGGGCGCACCGCAAGGGCGCGCTGTTCGCCAACCCGTGCTACACGCAGATCCACCCGACGTGTATCCCGGTCTCCGGCGACCACCAGTCGAAGCTGACCCTGATGTCGGAGTCGCTGCGCAACGACGGCCGCGTGTGGGTGCCCAAGGCCAAGGGCGACAACCGGGTCGCGGCCGACATCCCCGAGGACGAGCGTGACTACTACCTGGAGCGCATCTACCCGGCGTTCGGCAACCTGGTGCCGCGTGACATCGCCTCGCGCGCCGCGAAGAACGTCTGCGACGAGGGCCGCGGCGTCGGCCCCGGCGGCCTGGGCGTCTACCTGGACTTCGCCGCCGCGATCGGCCGCCTGGGCCGCGACGCGGTGGAGGCCAAGTACGGCAACCTGTTCGAGATGTACGAGCGCATCACCGGCGAGGACCCGTACTCGACGCCGATGCGCATCTACCCGGCCGTGCACTACACCATGGGCGGCCTGTGGGTGGACTACGACCTGCAGTCGACCGTCCCCGGCCTGTTCGTGATCGGCGAGGCGAACTTCTCCGACCACGGCGCCAACCGCCTGGGCGCGTCCGCGCTGATGCAGGGCCTGGCCGACGGCTACTTCGTGCTGCCGAACACCATCGGCGACTACCTGGCCGCGGGCCCGTTCCCGAAGCTCGACGGCGAGAACGCCGAGGTCGCCGAGGCGCGCAAGCTGGTCGAGGACCGCATCGAGAAGCTGCTGTCGATCAACGGTGACCGGACCGTCGACTCCTTCCACCGCGAGCTGGGCCGCATCATGTGGGAGTACTGCGGCATGGAGCGCACCGACGCCGGCCTGCGCAAGGCGATCACCGAGATCCGCGAGCTGAAGGCCGAGTTCTGGCAGCGGGCCAAGGTGCCCGGCGACGGCGAGGGCCTGAACCAGTCCATGGAGCGGGCCGGCCGGGTGGCCGACTTCTTCGAGCTGGCCGAGCTGATGTGCATCGACGCGCTGCACCGCGAGGAGTCCGCGGGCGGTCACTTCCGGGCCGAGAGCCAGACCGAGGAGGGCGAAGCCGAGCGCGACGACGAGCGCTTCAGCTACGTCGCGGCCTGGGAGTTCGGCGGCGATCTGCCGGTCCTGCACAAGGAGGACCTGACCTTCGAATACGTACACCCGAGCCAGCGGAGCTACAAGTGACCGAGAAGCTGATGAGCCTGAAGCTGCGCATCTGGCGGCAGGCCGATGCGGCGGACAAGGGCAGCATGGTGACCTACCAGCTGCAGAACGTCTCCCCGGACATGTCGTTCCTCGAGATGCTCGACGTGCTCAACGAGCGCCTGACGCTCGACGGCGAGGACCCGGTCGCGTTCGACCACGACTGCCGCGAGGGCATCTGCGGCATGTGCAGCCTGGTCATCAACGGCGTCCCGCACGGCCCGGAGAAGGCGACCACCACCTGCCAGCTGCACATGCGGCACTTCACCGACGGCCAGACGATCGACATCGAGCCGTGGCGGGCCGCCGCGTTCCCGGTCGTGAAGGACCTGGTCGTGGACCGCCGCGCGTTCGACAAGATCATTCAGGCGGGCGGGTACATCTCCGCGCCGACCGGCTCCGCGCCGGACGCGCACGCCACCCCGGTGCCCAAGGCCGACGCCGACCTCGCCTTCGAGGCCGCGACCTGCATCGGCTGCGGCGCCTGCGTCGCGGCGTGCCCGAACGGCTCGGGCATGCTGTTCACCGCCGCGAAGATCACCCACCTGGGCCTGCTGCCGCAGGGCCAGCCGGAGCGCAACACCCGCGTCATCGACATGATCAACGCGCATGACGAGGCCGGGTTCGGCGGCTGCACCAACACCGGCGAGTGCACCTCGGTCTGCCCGAAGGGCATCCCCCTGGAGACCATCGCCCGCCTCAACAAGGACTACCGCCAGGCGCTGCGCGCCGCCAGCTGAGTAGTCGAAGGAAGGGCACCTTCTTGACGGACGTCCGTCAAGAAGGTGCCCTTCCTTCGCTTTCGGCTACGGCGGCGCGGGTCAGCGCACCGCGAGCCACACCGCCCAGCCGAGCAGCCCCAGCAGTAGCAGCCCGCCGGCCCGGCGAGTGTGCAGGAACGCGATCGGGGCCCACCACAGCGGCCACACCGGGTTGTCGGCGGGCGGCTCGGCGGGCACCGGCTGGTCGAACGCGCGCACCACCTTGACCAGCATCGGCACCGCGAGCACCACCAGCAGCGCGGGCCACGGCAGCGCTCCGACCGCCACCAGCACGGCCACGCCGACGTAGAACGCGACCATCATCGCCTGGGTCAGCCGCTTGGCGGCCCGCTCGCCGATCAGCACCGGGAACGTCGTGGTGCCAGCCGGGCCGTCGTAGGGCAGCTTGTCGATGTGCTTGGCCATCAGCACCGTCGTCGGCAGCAGCGCGTACACCGTCGCGGCGGCCAGCACCTGCCACGGCAGCGTGCCGGTGCCCGCGTAGTACACCCCGCCGACCATCAACGGACCCCAGGTGAGCAGCACGTCCAGCTCGCCGAGGCCGACCTTCTTCAGCCGCAGCGGCGGTGCCGTGTACGCGTACGACAGGAACAGTCCGCCGACCGCGAACGCGACGATCCACCAGTCCTGCCGGACGACCAGCGCGATCATGATGGCGAGGTCGACGACCTGGCAGAGCAGGATGCCCGCGATCAGCTGCCGCTTGGTGACCAGCCCGGCCAGGATCGGGTGCGGGGCGTACAGCGCCCGCGGGTAGTCCGCGGTGTCGTTGCCGACCTCGGTGTCGGCCAGGTCGTTCATCAGGTTGTTGGCCAGGTGCGCGACCACGATGCCGACCACGGCCAGGGTCACGTTCAGCCAGTCGACCCGCGCATCGGACACCGCGGCCAGCAGCGCCGCCATCAGGCCCGACGTCAGCGTCATGGGCAGCACCCCGGCCCGGGTCACCACCAGCCAGCGGGTCACCCCGTCGACCACACCCTGCTCGGGCGGGTTCGTGGTGAGGAACGCGTACCGCCACGCCGCCAGCCGCGCCTTGAGCGGGAGCGGAGAAGTCTCAGCCGTCACGGCCGGACTGTACCGCCGCGGACCCCGGCCGGTACACGGTCCGCAGCGGCCTGCGTCGAACGGCCACGATCATGCTCGGCTATCGTCGCGGCCATGTCGGACCCCGCCGTCACCGCCGCCGAGCGCTGCTACCTGCGCGCCCGCGAACTCGCCGACCGGCTGGAGCTCGCCGCCGCCCTCGGCGCCGACGAGCCGGGCCTGGCCGAGGACGCCGCACTCAGCCGCGCCCGCCTGCTCGCCGCCCTCGCGAAGCTCGGCCCGGACACCGACCACCTCACCGACGGTAGAAAGGCCGCTGACCCCCTCACCGGCCCTACCGACGCTCTCCCGGCCGCTTGCCGCCCTGTCCCGGGTTCTGTGGGCGACGCCGACCGCCGAGCGGTGGAGATCATGCGGCGCTGGGCCGAGACGTCTGCCGAGCCTGCTCAAGCCGGGCCTCTGGGGCAGCGCCTGACGGCTGAGTTCGACGAGATCAGGGACGCGATCGAACGGGATTACGGCACCCGGCAGGCCGCTGTGGAGCACGACGGGCGGACGCTGACCCGGCTGGCGGTGCTGGGCAGCCTCGGTGACGAATCCGACCCCGAGCGCCGGCGCCGCCTGTTCCTCGCGCTGCGCCCGGTCTGGCAGGCGATCGACGGGGACGGCGACGACAGCCCCTACCGGCGGCTGCTGGCCCACAGTTCGCGGCGATGGGCGCACCGCTCGCCCGTGGCCGCGAACGCGGCCGCCCTGGGCATGGACGTGTCGCAGGTCGAGCCGGCGCTGGTCGCGATCCTGGACACCTGGCGCGGGATCACCGCGGGCGGCCCGCCGATCGAGCCGTGGGACTGGTGGCACACCCACGGCACGACCGCGCGGACGCTGCGGGCGGCGATCCCGCGGCACCGGCTGCGCCCGCTGTCCGACGCGTACCACGCCGCGCTCGGCGCGGACCCGGCCGAGCTGGGGGTGCGCTACGACGTGACCGCCCGGCCGGACCGGCCGCCGGTGCCGGTGGCGTACACGACGTTCTTGTCCCGCCCGCGCGAGACCGCCGGCGGCTGGACCCGGGCCGTGCCCTGGGTGCTCGGCACGTACACCGCGGGCGGGCTGGGCGAGCTCACCGAGCTGATCCACGAGACCGGCCACGCGCTGCACGTCGCCGCGATCGCGACCCGCCCCGCGTACGCGGACTGGCCCGACAGCGACGCGCTGACCGAGGCGATCGCCGAGCTGACCGCGCTGGACACGGCCGAACCCGCCTGGCAGCGGCACTGGCTGGGCGCGAGCGTGCCGGAGCGGACCGCGCTGCGCGACCGGTACGCCGACGTGATGCTCGACGTGTGCTGGGCCCTGTTCGAGATCCGCCTGCACGCCGACCCGGCGCGCCGCCCGAACGACGTGTGGGCCGAGCTGACC
Source organism: Catellatospora paridis (assembly GCF_009720365.1). Taxonomy (GTDB): domain Bacteria; phylum Actinomycetota; class Actinomycetes; order Mycobacteriales; family Micromonosporaceae; genus Catellatospora; species Catellatospora paridis. The sequence goes on from NZ_ML769312.1 coordinate 711,471, forward strand.
TCGACCTATCTCGGCGTCGTCGCGCATCCGGAGCTGTCCTGGTGGGCGATGCGCGGCCAGCTCGTCCAGGAACCCGGCTACATGGTCAACTACGCGCTCGGGCCGATCCTGGCCGCCGAACTGCGCGCCGCGGTACGCGCCGCCCGCGGCGACTGGACCGCCGGTGATCCCGGCTGGTACGCCTGGGTCAGCGTGCACCTCTACCGCTTCGGCCTCGCCCGCCCCTCCGGCGACGTGCTGCGCGACCTGCTCGGCCGCCCGCCGTCCGCGGCCGCCCTGCTCACCGAACTGCACCGAGCGGCCTGAGCACACACCTCACCACGCCACCGCACGTGTGAGCTGCCCGCGGGTCCGGGCGCTCAGTAGCCGCCGTGGACCTGGTTGTCGAGCGGTTCGCCCGCGAGGTAGCGGCGCACCTGGGCCCCGACCAGCCGGTACGCGCGCGGCACCGTGCCCTGCACCGCGCCCGCGATGTGGGGTGTCAGCAGCACGTTCGGCATGTCCCACAGCGGGCTGTCGGGCGGCAGCGGCTCGGGGTCGGTCACGTCGAGCGCCGCGCGCAGCCGACCGCTCGCCAGCTCCGCGGTCAGCGCCGCGGTGTCGGCCACCCGGCCGCGGGCGGCGTTGACCAGCAGCGCCCCGTCGGGCATCGCGGCCAGGAACCCGGCGTCGACCAGACCTTCGGTCTGCGCGGTCAGCGGCACCAGCAGCACCACCACGTCCGCGTCCGGCAGCAGCCGGGGCAGGTCGGCGACGCCGTGCACGCCGTCGCGGGCGGTGTGCGCCACGCTCGTCACCCGCACGTCGAACGGGGCCAGCCGGGCCGCGGTCGCCACGCCGATGGAGCCCGCACCGACGATCAGGACGCGTTTGCCGGTCAGCTCGTCGGTGGGGGTGACCTCGCCGAACGCGAACCGGTGCGCGGCCTGCGCGCGGGCGAAGTAGTCGAAGCGGCGCACCGACGCGATGATCGCGCCGACGACCCACTCGGCGACGTTCGGGTCGTGCACGCCGCGCGCGTCGCACAGCGTCACGCCCTCGCGCAGCCGCCCGATCCACGCGTCGGCGCCTGCCGAGAGCAGCTGGACCACCTTCAGGCCGGTCATCGGCCCGGCCAGGGCGACGAGGCCGGGGCTGCTCACGTTGGGCGGCACCCAGAAGTCGACCTCGGCGGGGTCGCCTGGCGGCGGCGCGTCGACCGCCGGCAGCACCGCGACGTCGACGCCGGCCGGCAGCGGTCCCATCAACTCCCGACCGGTCTCATGAGCGATCCACATCCGCACGCTCTCACGCTATCGGCCGCCGGTCTCCGCCAAGCGGCTCTTGGCCGACCGGGGCGGCAGGCGTCCCACCAGCCGAAAGCCGCCTGCCGCCGGGTCAACCACCGGCGAGACCGGGCGTCGGTTCAGAGGACGTTGGGGACGAGCAGTTCCTCGAGCCAGCCGGGCACGGCGGGGCCGTACTCGGCCAGCGACCCGGGATCGGCGCCTTCCAGGGAGCGCTGCCAGGACAGGGACCGGCTCACCTTGGCGGCCTGCACCGCGGGCTCGACCTCGGCGGCCAGTTCGGCGCGGGTGCCGTAGCCGGTCCACGGCTCCAGGTAGGCGTCGCGCAGCCGGGCCAGCACCGGGTCGCCGGGCTTGAGGTCGTAGCGGTCCGCGGCGATCCGCATCGCGATGAGCAGCACCGCGAACGGGTGCGCCACCGACGCGTCACCCCAGTCGAAGAACCGGTACCCGTCACCGACCAGCACGTTCGCGTCGTGCAGGTCGTCGTGCTGGACCGACACCGGCACCGCGCTCGCGGCGACCTGCTCGCACAGCAGCCGGTACCGCGGCTCGTACGCCCGCAGCAGCGTGGCCTTCTCGGCGGTCAGGGAGCCGCCGACGAGCGGGTCGTCGAGCAGGGCCGTGAAGTGGCCGGGCAGCTGCGCCGCGGTCATGTCGGGCACGCCCAGGGCGATCATCTCGGCCGCGCGGGGGGCCAGGTCGCGTTGCAGCTCGGCGTGCCGGGCCAGCAGGTCCTCCCAGTGCGCCGGGTCGTCGGCGGCGACCTCGCGCAGCGTCCTGCCGCCGTCGGGCAGCAGCGACCAGCCGCGCTCGCCGTCGATGGCGATGGGTTCCAGGACCCGGCCCGGCGCCCACCGGCCGAGCGCGTCGAGCAGGCGCGCCTCGTACGTCGAGCAGTGGCCGTTGGCCTTGAACCACACCGTGCGCTCGCCGACGGGCACCTTGGCGAGCACGGACCACGGCCGGACCCGGGTCTGCTCGACCGGCCCGGCGGCCCGCAGCCCGGCTCCGGCCAGGGACTCGTCGATCCAGGCCAGGACCTGCGCCCAGTCGGGTGTCACGGTGTTGTCCATGCCCGGCAGGCTACCGGCCCGTTGATCAGCACCGCCCCCGATATTCCGCGGGCCGCGGTCAGACCGCCACGATGAGCAGCGCCGACACGAGCAGGGCGAGCAGGTGCAGGGCCTGGTCGGCGGCGTACATGCCGCAGACCGGGGTGGTCAGCTCCGCGAAGCGGGGGGAGCCGGTGGCCCGCAGCAGCGCCCGCACCGGCCAGCGGCGGTCCAGCAGCGCGTGGGTCGCGACGGAGAAGGCCAGGCCGGCGGCGATGCCCCAGCCCGACAGCGGCAGCCGCAGCACCGCCGTCGTGCCGATCAGCAGCACGGCCATGGTCACGTGGTATCCGGCGAGGTGCCCGGCCATCGCGGTCCAGCCGCGCCGGCCGGCCGCTGCCTTGCCCTCCGCCTGCCGGTCGGTCTGCGCGACGTGGTCGCCGAGCTGGTGCCCGACGTACAGCACGAGGAGCACGACGGCGAAGGTGGCCGCGCGGGCCACCACCATCGGATCGGGAACGGAGGACATGCCCTCCATGGTGGCGCGCGATGGCACGCTCTGCTGCGATCCAGCCGACACTTTCGATGTGTGCTGCACTACGGAGTGAGCGTGGAATGTGGCCTGGAACTCATCCCGGCGGCTGGGTAAGGTGTCGGATTCACTACCACCACGGGGAGTCCACATGTCGTACGCCGCACTCGTCCGGCCCGCGATCGACCGCGTCTACATCGGAATGCGCGCCGCGGCGCGGGACCGGCTGCAGGAGCTGACCGAGCAGACCGGCCTGCGCCAGGGCCTCAACACCAGCTTCTACTTCGGCCTGCTCGCCCGGCCGCTGCCCGCCGACGGCTTCGCCGCGGTGACCGCCTACGGCGCGTGCGACATGACCGATGAACTGGAGCAGGCCATCATGGCCGTCGACGACGACGGCAACTGGTCGCTGACCGACACCGGACACACCTACACCCTGGCGCTGCAGCAGGTGATCGCCGACTCGGCGCAGGAGCACTGGGGCCAGACATTCCGCGGGGCGCTGCCGGGCGTGGCGGCCCTGCCGCGGCTGGCCGAGCTGCTCGGTGTGCTGCTCAGGGCGGGCGAGGCCACCGGCGGGCCGGCGTTCCGTGCCGCGACTCCGGTCTACGAGCCGGCCGGTGCGTCGTACGCGCTGCAGGTCAGCACCCGCCTGGGTGCGCTGCGCCACCACCGCGGCGACGCCCACCGGGCCGCCTGGGCCGCCGCCGGGCTGACCCTGGACCAGCTGCAGGCACTCTCGCCCGACGACCCGCTGCGGGTGTCGATCGAGCAGGACACCAACCGCCGCGACGAGCCGATCTACCAGGCGCTGACCGAGTCCGAGCGGTGGGAGCTGCTCGGCCTGCTGGCGGCCCTGCCGAACTGAACCGTGGCGCTCGGGCCGCCCGCCTCGGCGGCCCGAGCCCCGCGCTACAGCCCCAGCCCTTCCAGTACGGTCGCGCCGGGCAGCCCGGCGAGCACCTTGCCCGGCACGATGATCTTCCCGCGCCGGTTGCCGGAGCCGATCACCACGTGCGGCGCGTCGGCGACGGCGGCGTCGACCAGTACGGGCCAGCTGTCGGGCAGCCCGATCGGGGTGATGCCGCCGTACTGCATCCCGGTCAGCGTCACCGCCTCGTCCATCGGCGCGAACGACGCCTTGCGCGCCCCGAGGTGCTTGCGGACGAGGCCGTTGACGTCGGCACGGGTGCTGGCCAGCACCATGCACGCGGCGTAGGTCACGTCCTGCCCGCGCTTGGCGGCCACCACCACGCAGTTCGCGGACAGCTCCGGTGCGACCTGGTACGCCTCGCCGAAGTTCCCGGTGTCGGCCAGCTCCGGATCGGTGTCGACGACCAGCACCGACTCGACCGGTTCAGCGCCGGACCAGCCGGCCAGGGCCTTGGCCACCGGCGCGGCGACGAGATCGGCACGGTCCACGGCGGGCCAGGCCGCCTCGAAGTTCCCGATGGGTGCAGCAGACATGCGACCGATGCTACCCAGGCAACCGATAGGCTCGGCGTTGCCATGGAGGGATGTCTGTTCTGCGAGATCGCGGCCGGGGCGCGCCCGGCGTGGCTGGTGCACGCCGACGACACGGTGGTGGCTTTCCTCGACACCCGGCCGGTGTTTCCCGGGCACGTGCTGGTGGTGCCGCGCGAGCACGTGCCGACCCTGCACGACCTGCCCGCCGACGCCGTGGGCGGCTACTTCCAGCAGGTGCAGCGCATCGCCGGGGCCGTCGAGTCGGCGATGTCGGCCCAGGGCACCTTCGTCGCCCTCAACAACAAGATCAGCCAGAGCGTGCCGCACCTGCACACCCACGTGGTGCCGCGGAGCAAGGGCGACGGCCTGCGCGGCTTCTTCTGGCCCCGCACCAAGTACGCCGACGACGACCAGGCCCGCTCGCACGCCGACGCGATCGCGGCCGCGCTCGCCGAAGCCTGAGCCTGAGCCGACCACAAAGGGGGCCTACGGCCGTTCGTGGCCGTCGACCCCCTTCGTGTCCTCTTACGGGGCGACCGCGGCCTGCGCGGTCACCGCGACGGCGTTCATCGCCGCCGTGAAGCCGCCCGAACCCCTGCACAGGAGCGCGACCTCGCCGCCCGCGTCCAGGTTGACCTGGGCGGCGACGGCGCCGGAGCTGGCGAACGACGCGCCGTCGACACCCGGCCGCGGGTCCGCCTCGGCCATGGTGCCGGCAGCCTGTGCCGGGCCGTCCGCCGTGGCCTTGAACGCGAGCAGGCACTGGAACTGCGGCGACTGGCCGATCCTCGCCGCGCTGAGCGTCGTCGTCACCTGGTAGGTGCCGGCCGGCAGGTTGGTGAGGCTCAGCACGATGGTGTCATCGGTCGCGAGGGTGCCGTCCCGCTCGACGTCGCTGAACCCGGCGGGCGGCGTGGCCGGTCCGGGAGGCCCAGCCGGGCCCTTCGGGCCCTGCGGGCCGGGCGCGCCCCGGTCGCCCTTGGGCCCCTTGACGTTCCAGGTGAGGGCCTGCTCCTGCTTGGTGCAGCCGCTGCCGCCGCCACGGGGCAGCTCGGGGATGCGCACGTCGCCGGTCTTCTTGTTCACGCACGCCTTGATGACGGCGGCGGCCTCGGGCTGGGCCTGGGCGAAGCTGCCGAAGGCCAGCAGGGTCGCGGCCGCCAGGCCGGCCACGCCCAGCACGCGCTGTGCCCGGCGTCGGACGAACGAATTCACGTCTCTCCTCGATGGAAGATCGGATCCCGGTGAAGGATCGGAGAAGACGGTTATAGCCAGCGAATGGGGCGAACCGGCGGCACCATGCCGCACCGTACGTGGCTAAACAACTACACAGTGCGACATGTTGACCGTCGTCGGCTTCAGTGGGCGGGAACGGTCTCGCGCAGGAAGTCGAGCAGCACCGGGTTCAGCTCCTCGGGCCGCTCCATGCTCGGCAGGTGCCCGGCCCAGTCCAGGTGCAGGTGACGCGACCCGGCGAGCTGCTCGGACAGCCGCACCGCGATGTCGTGGAAGTCGGCGAAGTCGTGCTCACCGGACACCAGCAGGCACGGGGCGGTGATCGCGGCCAGGTCGACGTCCTTCTTGATCGAGCCGTGCTCCTCCGCCACGGGGGCGAGCTGCACCTCGAACGCGTGCCGCTGCATCCGGCGCACCAGTTCGCGGGTCGCGTCGTCGGCGTGCGGGCCGATCCACGCCGTGACGTTGAGTTCGGTCGCCGCGGCGACGTCGCCCGCCTCGAGCAGCGCGTCCTCCTGGTCGCCGAATGCGCTGAGCCGGGCGCTGGGCTCGTGGTCGGCGACCGCGGTGCACAGCAGCGCCAGCGCGGTCGTGCGCTGCGGCAGGCGCGCCGCGAACTCGAGCGCGACCCGGCCGCCGCCGGACGAGCCGATCAGCGCGGCCTGCTCGATCCCGAGCTCGTCGAGCAGCTCGGCGACGTCGTCGGCGTTGTTGTAGGGCCGGTCGGGCATGGGGGTGTCACCGAAGCCGCGCAGGTCGACGCGGATCACGCGGTAACCCGCAGCGGTCAGGACCGGCAGCTGCGGGTCCCACATCCGCCGATCGCAGACCGTGGAGTGAATCAGGACGAGCGTCGGGCCGTCGCCGGCCACGTCATGTGAGAGTGTCATCGGCTGACAGGCTAGTGATCAAGCTCGGGGCCCGCCTCCCGATTTCGGCCGCGGGTGAGCCAGGTCACCTCGCGGACTGGAACACCGCCGTCGTCGTGGCCAGGAAGTACACGACCATCAGCACCGCGGCGAGCATCGCGGCCCGGATCGCGAGCATCCACGCCTTGCGGGCGGTCTTCACGGCGGCCTTGGCCTTCGGCACCCCGGCGACCGCCGACTTGTACCCCGCGCCCGCCTGTTGCATCTTCAACCACCGGCGGCCGACCAGGATCCCCAGCAGCACCCCGATAATGCCGATCATCAGCGCGTCCCCGGACATGCACAGAACTTAACCGTCCGATCGACCGCGTGCGATACCTCATTCATCCACTTTGCCCACGCCGCCGCAACGAGCGCAGACCACTCAGTGTGGGAAGACCCGCGGGATCCGGGTGTCGGTCTCGTTGCGGAACGCCTCGATCGCGGCGCTGACCTGACGCATCAGGTGCGTGCCCTCGACCCGGTCCAGCAGCAGGTTGCGCGCGGCCAGCCCCGCCAGGTCGACGGTGAAGTACACCGCCATCAGCGGGTTCACGAACAGCCGGCTGCCGCCGGTGCGCCGGGTGAACTGCACGTCGCCGTGCAGGCCCTGCAGCGCCGCCGCGATCTGCCCGTTGACGATGCTCGGCCAGCCCGGGGTCAGTGCCCGCGCGTGCGCGACCGCCTCGACGTAGGCCCGCCCCTGCGGCGAGTGCGCGGGGATCGACAGCGCACCCAGGTATGCCCCGGCCTGGTCGAGCTCGGCGAGGTTCTCCAGCACCTGCACGTGGTTGACGCCGTGGTAGGCGTCGATGCCGAAGCCGAGGCAGGTGACCAGCTTGACGCCCACGTCCAGCCCGGCGACCGCGGCGAGGCTGGTCATGTCCTCCTCCGGCGTGCCCAGGCCGGTCTCGTCGCCGCGCATGAGGATGTCGGTGCCGCCGTCCACCAGCACGATCGCGTCCGGCGCCAGCCGTTCCACCAGCACCCGGTACGCCTCCCGCAGCGGCTGCACACCCACCCGCGCGAACGCGTACACCGTCGACGGCAGGCCGTTGGCGTCCAGCCACAGCGCCAGGGTCCGCTCGGGGAAGTAGCCGTCCAGGCCCTTGGTCGTCGGGCCGACCGCCGCGACGTCGGGCTCCAGCCACACGTCGCCTTCCAGCGCCGCCAGGTCGGCGAACGACAGGTTCGCCAAATGCACCCGCACCCCGTCGGCGTGCAGCTGCAGGGCCAGCGGCAGGCCCGCGTACACGTCGAACCCGCCGCCGGCCCCGGCGATCAGCACACGCTCGCACCCGGCCAGGGCCTCGAACAGCCCCGGCGTGCGCAGCGACGCCATCAGACCGGATCGGCCGGGAAGAACCGCCCCGCCAGCGTCAGATACTCGTTGGATTCCAGGAACCGGCCCAGCACGAACCCGGTCGCGGGGGTGAACGCGCGCCCGCTGAGCACGTCCTCGCCCGCCACGAACTCGGCCAGCACCCCGGCCTGCGCCACGACGTCGGCATTCCAGGCGGGGGTGCCCGCGGCGAAGAAGTACACGTCGGTCCGGGTGCCCGGCAGGAACCCGTGCCAGAACAGCGCCGGCTCGCCGTCGACCGGCAGCCCGGCCTGCTCCGCGACGAGCCGCTTGGCGGCGCCGACCGGGGTCTCACCGGCCCGGATCGCACCACCGGGCAGGCTCCACCGGTTCGCCCGCACCGCCGACTGCTCGTCGCGCATCCGCAGCAGCACGGCGCCGGTCCGGCCCACCAGAGCCGTCAGCACGATACGGGTGGTCATGGGGCGAGCCTACTTCGCGCCGTCACCCCCGCGTTGTCCCGCGACCACGGCTGTCGGACCGGCGGCATACCCTGGCGCTATGGCCGAACCCAAGACGACGAAGAACGACGCCAGCGTCGAGGAGTTCCTCGCCGGCGTCGCCGACGCCCGCCGCCGCACCGACGCCCAGGCGGTGTGCGAGCTGATGGAGGACGTCACCGGCCAGCCCCCGGCGATGTGGGGCAGCGCCATCGTCGGCTTCGGGCAGTACCGCTACGTCTACGCCTCCGGCAAGCAGGGCGACTGGCCCGCCGTCGGCTTCTCCCCGCGCAAGCAGGCCCTGGTCCTGTACGTCACCGAAGGCTTCGACGTGCACGGCGACCTGCTGGCCAGGCTCGGCCCCGTCACCGTCAGCAAAGCCTGCCTGTACGTCAAGAAACTCGCCGACGTCGACACCGCCGCCCTGCGGGAGCTGATCGCCAGCGCGTTCACCCAGGTCCACGGAAAGACGATCACGAGCTGACCCGCCGTGCCGCCGCCCGCCCGGCGCGGCAGGTCACCTAGAGTGAGCCGGTGCTGATCCTGCTGCCGCCCTCCGAGGGCAAGGCCGACACCGGCTCCGGCAAACCGCTCGACCTGGCACGGCTGTCCCTGCCCGCCCTGCACCCCGCCCGCGAGCAGGCCCTGGACGCGCTCGTGGCGCTGTGCTCCGGCGACGCCGACACCGCCGCGGACGTGCTCGGGCTCAGCCCCGGCCTGCGCGGCGAGATCACCCGCAACACGCTGCTGCGTACCGCGAAGGCGCTGCCCGCGGGCAGCCTCTACACCGGCGTGCTCTACGACAACCTGGGCCTGGCCGACCTGCCCGCCCCGGCCAAGACCCGCGCCCGCCGCTCGCTGCTGATCTTCTCCGGGCTGTGGGGCGCGCTGCGCATCGACGACCGGATCCCGCCCTACCGCTGCGCCATGGGCGTACGCCTACCCGGCGTCGGACTGCTCACCACCCACTGGCGCGACGCGATGGCCCAGGCCCTGCCCGAGGCCGCGGGCACCGGCCTGGTCCTCGACCTGCGCTCGTCGATGTACACCCCGGCGTGGACACCCCGCGGCGACGTCGCCGCCCGCACCGCCACCGTCCGGGTCCTGCACGAACGCAGCGGCGCCCGGACCGTCGTCAGCCACTTCAACAAGGCCACCAAGGGCCGCATCGTGCGCGACCTGCTCGCCGACGGCGGCACCCCGCGCAACCCGGCCGAACTAGCCACCGCCCTGCGCGACCTCAAACACACCGTCGAGCAGCTGCCGCCCGCCAAGCCCGGCCGGCCCTGGCAGCTCGACGTCGTCGTCACCGAACTCTGACCGCCGTAATTCCTTTGTGCCGGGCGATCACCACCGCCTACGGTATGGACACCACCCGGACAGGACAGGAGGACAGCGATGCGACCGCAGCACACCGGCGATCAGCGATGGTCCCCGTCCCGCCGCGCCGTGACCCGCTCTTGGTCCACGGACGACACCGACGATCCGACCCCGGGTGACCGGCGCCGCTGAGCGCCACGCGAACGGCCGACGCCGCCCGCGCCCCCGGAACACCGGGGACGGGCGGTTCTTCATTTCCACGCATGCGGGTGTAGCTCAACGGTCAGAGCACCGGCCTCCAAATCCGAAGGTTGCGGGTTCGAATCCTGCCGCCCGTGCGACACAACTTCATACGCTGCCGGTGTGGCTCAGTGGTGAGAGCACCCGCCTGTCGAGCGGGGGGTCGCGGGTTCGAATCCCGTCACCGGCGCAAAAGCACGGTTTAGCTCCGTGAAACGGGGTATCTGCCTCGTCGAAGGAGGTACCTCGATGGACACCGGACAGATCATCATGCTCTTGATCGTGCTTGCCGCCGTCGCCGCCTGCGCGTACGTCGCCTGGACGGCACTGCGCCGCCAGTCGCTGCGTAACCGGTTCGGCCCCGAGTACGACCGCGCCGTCGCCGAGCACGACACCAGGACCGAAGCCGAGCGGGACCTGCGCGACCGCGAGCGCCGCCACGCCGAGCTGGAACTGCGGGAGCTGACCCCCGAGGACCACGCCCGGTTCGTGGTCCGCTGGCACGCGCTGCAGTCGCATTTCATCGACGCCCCGGCCGACGCGGTGGGGGAGGCCGACGTGCTGGTCCGTGACCTGATCACGGCGCGCGGCTACCCGGGCGACGACGACGAGGAGCAGCTGGCACAGCTGTCCGTCGACCACGCCGCGACGCTGGCCTCGTACCGCGAGGCCAAGGAGATCGCCGACCGCAACAGCCGCGGCGAAGCCGCCACCGAGGACCTGCGCATCGCAGTGGTCCGCTACCGCGAGCTGGTCGCCCAGCTGCTCGGCGAGGACCCGGTCCCCGCGGAGCCCACCACCCCCGCGGCGACGCCCGACCGCGCGCTAGCCCCCACCCCCCGCCGTGATGAGGAGGTCCACGCATGACCTACGACACCAGAGCCCAGTTCAACCAGGGTCTCGTCGACTCGGACGACGACCTGGACCTGCGTGACCGGCACAACGGCGTACCGCACCAGGACCGCTCCGACGTCGTCGACGGCGAGCTCGTGGACGGCGAGCCGGAGCACCGCCACGACCAGGACGGCGTCGTACGCGCCGATCATGACGTCGACGGCGAGCCCGTCGATCCGGTGGACCTCGACGGCTTCGGCGGCACCACCGAGGGCGGCCACGACGTCGCCACACCCCGCGACGACGACGAGACTCCGGCCCTGGACGACGTCGTCGACGACGAGCCCGTCGCGACCGACGACCCGGCCCACCCCGAGGCCCACCTCGGCGAGGACCCGGCCGACCGGGCCGACCCGGTCGTGCCCGCCGACGAGGTGCAGGACGAGACGGTGGCGCAGGGCCTCGACGGCGACGACGAGCCGGTCGACACCGAGACCAGGACGCTCGACGACCTGGCCGACGTGGAGGTGCCCGCCGACGACGCCCTCGCCGACTCCGCGGACCGCCCAGCCGACGCCCGTGACGACGACGTCCTGGCTCCGGACGGCATCCCCGCCGACGAACCCACCCCGGCCGACCTGGCGGTCGAGGACATGACCACGCCGGATGCGAGCGCCGACGACGACGAGTCGGCCGACGCACCGGACCACACCCACGACCCGGCGGACCTTGCGGTGGCGGCCGACGCCGCAGACCTCCCCACCGACGACGAGGTGCAGGTCGTGGGCGGCCCGGACGCGGTCGACCCGCCGGTGACCGCGCCCGCCGACGTCGACGCGCTGGTCGCGGCCGCGTCGCTGTGGCCCGTGGCGGCGGCCGAGGACCTGCGTACCCGGTGGCAGGCCGCGCAGCTGCGGTTCGTCGACGACCCGCCGGCGGTCGCCGCGGAACTGCGTGACCTGGTCGGCGAATCCGTGCGCACGCTGCAGGAGTCGCTGGCCGACCGGCAGCGCGAGCTGGACGAGGCGTTCGGTGACGCCGGCACGGACACCGAGCGGCTGCGCCTGGCCGTGCAGCGCTACCGCGACTTCCACCAGCAGCTGCTGGAACGGTAGAGAGCTCCCGGCGGCCGCCAACCACCTGCCATGCATCGCCGGCTGCCGCCGGGCACGAACTGCGGGACGCCCCACCTCGGGGGGCGTCCCGCAGTTCGCCGTCACGGCGTCGGAGCGTCCTGCACGGTCTTCCCGTCGACCTGGACCTTGCCGGTGCAGCCCATGACCAGCGGCGCGGCGTGGACGTACAGCTCGTACCGGTCGGCGGTGTAACGCACCGGGAAGTGCTCCTTGGCCCAGACCCTGACCTCGGGGTGTTTGCCGATGCGGCGCGGCCGGGCGAACAGCACCCCGTCGGCGGCGGTCGCCGCGGCGGTGATCTCGGCGTCGGTGAGCCAGCCGGAGTCGATGCGCACGTGGGAGGTGTCCACCAGCCACGGCGGCGTACGCAGCCCGGCGCGGGCCATCATCGCCTGGTCGTCGGAGACGAGCACCACGTCGCGGGGCAGGCGGCGCAGGCACGCCTCGACGGAGGTGTCGGTGAGCACGGGCGCGACGGTGCTGTGCGTGGTGTGCCAGGCTCCCGCGACGATCGCCGCCACCACGGCGACGGCGCCCGCCCAGCGCCGCCGCGGCCCGGTGACCCGCTGCACCGCCCGCCGCGCCACGGCCCACAGCGCGGCCACACCCAGCACGATCAGCGCACCCGCGGGCGCGACGAACAGCAGCACGTGGTGCTTGAACACGGGATGGTGCAGGTACCCGTACGGCACGATCGCCGCCGCCCACACCGCGATCGCCGCGACATCGGCCCGGCCGCCCGCCCGGCCCGGCAGGCCCAGCGCGAGCACCCCGCCGACGCCCGCGGCGATGAAGTACGGCAGCCCCCAGTCACCGGTGTTGTCGATCATCCCGATGACGTCGGGGGAGTTGACCGACTCCGCCGCGCGCAGGTGGAACGCGAACACCTGGTCCCAGGCCGCCCGGCCGGGACGGATGACCAGCAGCGCGACGGCCGCCGCCGCCGCGAACCCGGCCAGCATGCATCCGGTCGCCGCCGCGGTGCGCCGCAGCCACGCCCACCACCCGGTGGCCCCGGTCGAAACGGTCGTCAGCAATACCAGCGCGAGCGACGGCGCGACCACCACCGCGATCAGTTTCACCAGCGCGGCCAGGCACAGCGCGGCCCCCGACCCGGCCCACCACCACCAGCGGGCGGGCCGATCCGCGCTGCGGGCGCGCAGGGCCAGGCACAGCGCGACCCCGCCCAGCGCCGCGGCGGGCAGGTCCGCGCCGAACTGGAAGCTGTAGCGCTGCACCAGCGGGAACGCGGCCACCGCGAGCACGGCGAGCATCGCGGCCCGCGGCCCGCGCAGCACCGCGGCCATCCCGGCCGCGGTCGCGGCGAGCAGCACCGCGAATCCGGTCATCAGCAGCCGGGCGGCGGTCTCCCCGTCGACCGCACCCAGCAGCGCGAACGGCTGGGCGACCAGCCACGGGAACAGCGGCGGCTGCGCATGGAACACCTCCGTGTACGGCCGTGCGCCGTCGGCGATGGCCAGCGCGGTCTGCCAGTACACGCCGTCGTCGTAGTCCAGAACCTGGGCGCGGCTGGTGGCGGCCCGGTAGGCGAACGTCCACGCCGCGGCCGCGGCGACCGCGGCCCACAGCAGCGCGTCGCGCACCACGGTCAAACGCAATGTGACGGTGGCACCAGTCATCGTGTTCCGTCCTGGGTTCAGGCAGCAGAGCGCCACGCGGCGGCGTCGACGCGTGGCGGGGGCCCGCAGAAGCTAACACCGCCAATGGTGACCATGCGACACCAAACGCCTGTGTCGTGCATATCAGGCACACCTCACGACGCGACAGACTCTCACAACGACCCGCTCGCTCAACTTCGGCGCAGGTCAGCGCTGCCACGGGCAAGCTTGCCGTCAACCAGAGTTGACACCGCCGCGGTTGTCAACCTACATTGACACCATGAGCGACGCGACAAAACTCGCCGCCGCAGCCGGCAGCGCCGACCCCGGCGTCGGCCTACGCGCCGTGCTCGCCCTGCGACGGCTGCTCGAAACCCTCGAGACGCTGCAGGTCGGCAACGCCCGCAAAGCAGGCTGGTCCTGGCAGGAAATCGCCGACGCCCTCGAAGTCAGCCGACAGGCCGTACACAAGAAACACGCCGGCCGCTGGCCCGGACCGGACCGACGGGAGAAGTGATGTTCGAACGATTCACCACCGCCGCACGCGAAGTCGTCAGAGGCGCCCAGGACGAAGCCCGCCACTGCGGCCAGCAGCACTACCTCGGCACCGAACACCTGCTGCTCGGCCTGCTCCGCCCCACCAGCGGCATCCCATACGACCTGCTCACCACCGACGGCCTCGACCACGACCAGGTCACCGCCGCCATCAGCCGCCACCTCGGCACCGCCGAACCCTTCGGCGCCGCCGACGCCGCCGCACTCCAAGCCATCGGCATCGACCTCGACGCCGTACGCGCCAAACTCGAAGAGACCTTCGGCCCCGGCGCCCTCAACCAGGTCACCCCACCACCCCGGCGCGGCCTGTTCCGCCGCCGCCCCCACGTCGCCGTCAGCGAAGGCCGCCACATCCCCTTCACCCCGCGCAGCAAAGTCGTGCTCGAACTGTCCCTACGCGAAGCCCTACGCCTCAAACACAAGTACATCGGCACCGAACACATCCTGCTCGGCATGATCCGCGAAGGCAAAGGGCTCGCCGCCCTGATCATGACCGAAGCCGGCATCGACCTCGACGACCTGCGCCGCCGCACCGAACAGGCCATCGCCGCACGCGACTGACCGCCCACGCGGCCGGGGGAGCAGACCCCGGCCGCGCCGACTTGACCTGGAGCGCACTCCAGCACCTACGCTGACTTCCATGATCGACTCCTGCCGGGCCGGCGCAGGAGTCCCGACCAGGGGAGAAGCACCACCATGCGCTACCGCGCCCTAGGCCGCACCGGCATCGAAGTCAGCACCTACTGCCTCGGCACCATGATGCTCGGCAACGTCGGCAACCCCGACCACGACGACTGCGCCCGCATCATCCACCACGCCCTCGACCACGGCATAAACTTCATCGACACCGCCGACATGTACTCCGCCGGCGAATCCGAGACCATCGTCGGCAAAGCCCTGCACAGCCGCCGCGACGACGTCATCCTCGCCACCAAAGTGCACTTCCCGATGGGCGAAGGCCGCAACCGCGGCGGCAACAGCCGCCGCTGGATCCTCACCGCCGTCGAAGACAGCCTCCGCCGCCTGAACACCGACCACATCGACCTCTACCAGATCCACCGACCCGACCACACCACCGACATCGAGGAAACCCTCGCCACCCTCGACGACCTCGTCCGAGCCGGAAAGATCCGCACCTACGGCTGCTCCACCTTCCCCGCCGAGGAACTCGTCGAAGCCCACCACGCAGCACAACGCCGCGCCGTCAGCCGCTTCCGCACCGAACAACCCCCATACTCCCTGCTCGCCCGCGGCATCGAAGCCGACATCCTGCCCGTCGCCCAGCGCTACGGCATGGGTGTACTCGTCTGGAGCCCACTCGCCTCCGGCTTCCTGTCCGGCCACATCAACCGCGCCACCGTGGACCTCACCACCGGCCGCGCCGCACTCACCCCGCACCGCTTCGACCCGGCCATCCCCGCCAACGCCGCCAAATACGACGCCCTCGAACAGCTCACCGCGCTCGCCGCCGAGATCGGCTGCACCCTGCCCGAACTCGCCGTCGCGTTCACCCAGGCCCACCCCGCCGTCACCGCGACCATCATCGGCCCGCGCACCATGGCCCACCTGGACACGGCGCTCAAGGGAGCGGAGCTGGCCCTGGACGACGCCACACTGGACCGCATCGACGAGATCGTCCCGCCCGGTGTGAACCTCTACCGCCCCGACGGCGCCTGGCGCCCACCGGCCCTGACCGACACCACGCTGCGCCGCCGACCGCAGGCTGACCGCGCCGCCGCCTGACATCGACGGACATAAGATCATTACGGGCCGGGGGAGAGGCGTCGTCACTCCCTCGGCCTGTGGCCCGCTCCACACCCGCCGGGACCACTCACGCAAGCGGCCGCTGGCAGGATGAGCGCCCATGACCCCATCCGATGTGTACGAGGAACGCTACGGACCGAACCCGAAGACGATCCTCGTCATCGCCGGCAGCTTGCTGTTCACCGCCGCCATGCTGCTGCTGCCGCTCGACGCGCTCACCCGCATCCTCGGCCTGGCCCTGTTCGGCGTCGGCGGCGTCATCATGGCGATCGGCACGTTCAGCCGCAAGGTCGCCCTGCGCGTCGACGACACCGGTATCACCCTCGGCGGCTCGCCGCTGCGGCACGCCGCCACCACCGTCCACGTGCCCTGGGCCGAGGTGCAGGCGGTGGTCCTGTGGCGCCAGAAAACGGCGCACAACCTGCCCTGGATCGGCGTGCTGCGGCCACACGACGCGCCGCCCATGCGAGGCACGCCCACCGGACCGGCCGGAAAACTGATGGCCGGTTTCGGGTACGCCGTCTCCGGCGCGCCCGACCCACGCCTGATCGCCGCCGGCCGTGCCATCAACGGCTGGCGGCTGGACCTCGACCGGCTCGCCGCCGCCATACATCACCACGCACCCGGTGTGGAGGTCCGCGACCTGAGATGACCTGTCGCATATGACAAACGTGGTTACTCAGACATAGGGGACGGTCGGATCACTCGTTAGCGTGGCGCTCAGAGCGTTTTCGCAGGTCAGGGGCACTATGTGAGTGAGGTGAGCGGCAAAATCGATGGGATCTCGGGCCGACGGGCCATATCGTGCGCACCCATGACCATCACCTACATCTGGCGCGGTGACTTCGACAGCGCCGAGGTCGAGCAACTGCACGCCGCCGGGTTCGACCGGGAACCGTCCGGCTACGACTGGTGGGCTCAGGTCACCGGGCACAGTCTCGGCTGGGTCAACGCCCGCGACGGCGAACGCCTCGTCGGCTGGGTCAACGTCGCCTGGGACGGATCCGGGCACGCGTTCGTGCTGGACACCGTCGTGGCGGTCGACGCGCGCCGCAGCGGTGTCGGCACCGGACTGATCGCAGAGGCGGCCAGGCAGGCCGGGGCGGCCGGCTGTGAGTGGCTGCACGTCGACTTCGAGGAGCACCTGCGCGGCTTCTACTTCGAAACGTGCGGCTTCCGACCCACCGACGCCGGCCTCATCGCCCTCCCGGCCGCGTGAGCGCCATGGGCCCGACATGGGCAGCGGCCCACCCGGCCCGTCACGGGCGTCTCAGGGCGTTTTCCCAGGTCAGGGGCTCTTTCTAGCCGCTCAGGCGGCACTTTTGACGGCGATCGGCCATCAAGATCACAAAATTTGCGCCGGAAGCCCGGGGGCGAGGGTGATCACCAGCGCGGCAACGTCGGTTTCGCAGCGTCCGATCCGGTCCCGCTGGGCCACTAGTTGATCAACGCTGCGTTTCGACCGTTCCGGAGCTCCGTCGGAGCGCGATCCGTCGTTCAATCAGGCACCTAACATAACAGTCATTATGGTGTATCGCGTTTATGAGCCAGACTCTCGTCACAGACCCGTTTTCTCATTAACGAATTACCGATATTTGTAATCCCGTAATGAGCCGACAGTGGATCCCCACTCAGCATGCTTCAGGGACCACTACCGCGTTGCTGTTCGCCGCTACCCCACCCGCGCCTGAACGTCGACGCGCCGTCATCGGCGGATCCGGACGCCGCCGCAGTCCAAGCGATTGCTCAGCCGAGATCTCTCGTTTCAGAGTCATCGCTGGATCTCGCGGTTGATAGTCTGCGGCGGTGCCGATCGTCATCCGCCTCGCTACCGCGTCCGATATGCCATGACGCCAAACCTGCGCCGTGCCGTCCGCGCGATCATCCTTGATGAGGACGACCGCATCCTGCTCTGCCGGTTCGACTTTCCTCACCCGGCGGTACCAGAGCAAGCGAAGGCCGTTTGGGCGGCGCCAGGCGGCGGCATCGAACCCGGTGAGGACCCGCTGACGGCTCTGCGCCGTGAACTGCGTGAGGAGACCGGTCTGGCGATCACCGCCGATCCACCGCACATCTGGCACCAGGAAATCTCGGCCGCCGACCATCCGCGGGGCTCCGGCGGCATCATCAACGACTACTTCCTCATCCGCGCGAACAACTTCCAGCCCCGCGGCGAGCTGACAGACGACCAACTCGCTGCAGAGGAGAACCTGGCCGCGTTCCGCTGGTGGCAGCTCTCGGAGATCGCTGGCTATACGGGATCTGAGCTGTTCTCGCCCCGCGACCTCACTACACCCTTAACATCGCTGCTCACAGCGGGAACTCCGGACCGGCCGGTCCAACTCGGCCTCTAGAAGTTCCAGGTGTGCGGTCACCCGTACCTGTGATCAACCCATCGCCACGTGCGGGACGCCGTCACCGCGGCGAGGGCGACTCGGCCACATTCTGTGTCAGATCATCTGCCCGGACACCGGCCGCGGCGGCCCTCCTGGACGGTGTCAGAGGACGGCGAGCGCCTTGGCGATGTTCCACTCCGCCAGGTCCAACATCCACTGACGGTCGGGGAAGTCGGTGCCGGCGATCCGCAGTGGACCCTCGATCAGGGACAGCACCTGCGCGTACCGGTACAGCTCGCACCGGTGCGGGTCGAGGTCGACGGGGCGCAGCAGCGGGTACGCGTCGCCGAAGCGCAGGTGCAGGAAGGCGTGCTCCCATTCGACGTCGAAGTGCGTCAGGCCCTCGATGTCGATCAGGACGGGTTCACCGTCGGGTGTGACGAGCACATGATCCGGCCCGAGTTCGCCGTGGACCAGTCCGTACGTCTCGCGGGCCGTGACCGCGCCGCGAAGGCGGCGTACGTGCGCGGCGATCCGGTCGTGTGCGTCCGCGATCCGGTCGTCGTGTCCGGCCGCGTCGTGGAGGTGGCCCAGCGCGCGGTCCACGATGACGTCCTCGGCGCGCCGTTGCGGTGACGCCTCGCCACGGTCGACGGCGGCGAGTTTGCCGTACCGCGAGCCGATGCTGGTGTGCATCCGACGTAGGGCGTCGCCCAGCGCGGCCAGTGGTGCGGCTGCTGCGGTCGGGTCGCGTTCCATCAGCTGTTCGAGGGTCACCGTTCCGGCGTCCTCGGTGAGCGCGATGTCGGCGTCGACGTGGCGTCCGTCGCGGTCGAGCATCAGCAGCCGCGGAACCCGCACCCCGGCCGCGGTCAGGGCCGTGTGGCTGACGGCGAACAGTTCGGCGCCGGACGCGTCGGTGAACGGGTCGTCGGGCACGGTCGGCGACGGTGGCCAGTAGTTCTCGCCGGGAGCCCACACGTAGGCGATCGTGGTCGTCTGGTCGTCCAGGCGCAGCCGGTAGACGCCCTTCTTGGTGCCGCCGGTCAGCCGGTCGAGTGCGACGAGCCGGCGATCGGTGCCGAACTGGTCTGTCACCAGATCGTGGAAGTCGTCCGGCTGCAGGAAGGCCCTGTTCATGATCGCCTTTCGTCGGGTGGGATCCGCCATGGTGCCCGGACCGGTGGTGCCTGGCAAGCGGGTTCGGTCATGGCGGCGTGTGGATAACCCCGTGCGAGGTCGCGTACGGTCGGCCGGTGGTCGATCAGGATGGCTACTTCGGAGAGTCGGTCGCGCAGCGGTACGACGACTCGTCGTCGGACATGTTCGGGACCGGTCCCGTCGGGCTCCCCCATCACGCCGGCGGCCGCGGCGTATGCCGTCGCGATCGAGTCCGCTGACCTCTTGCGGGCAACATCGGGCCGACACGGACCGGAAGTCCTCGGCGAACACACTGTGTGCCTATAGCGTCACTTTCCGTCGGGAAGCTGGCCGGGTACTGCGGGTGTTCCGCGGTCATCACCAACGGGGGTTCAACATGTCCGTATCCAGTATCGCGCGATGGGCCGTCGCGGCCGTCGCGGTCGCGGCAGGGGCGCTGGCCGGGTCGGCAGCGGCAGCCGCGGCGCCGGTCACGCCGCCTGCCGGGCCGCCGAGCAGGTTCGAGGTGCCGCTGACCGGGCAGGCCACCTTCGCCGACCTGGGCACGCTCACCTTCACCGGCAAGGTCCACATCGCCGTGCCGCCCAACCCGGTCAACCCGCAGGGCCTGCGGATCATCCACACCCGGCTGATCGACGGGCTCGGCACCGGGACCGGGGTGTCCTGCGAGGCCCGTGGCAGCCAGCACTTCCGGCTCGCGTCGGAGAGCACGCTGGAGTTCACCGGCACCTACAACATGGTGCCGCCGAACCCGATCCAGCCCGGCGACCCGGCCGAGGCGTGCTGGGGCAAGCGGCTGAACGTGGCGTTCACCGTCAGCCTGGACGACGCGGGCAACGTGGTCGGGCAGCCGACGGCGACGGCCGTGGACCCGGTCGAGGATCCGCAGCCCTGAGCTGGTCGGTCTCGTGGGGCTGTACGGGTTCGACCCGTACAGCCCCACAGTCTTGTGAAGGCGTGGCGTGCGGCAGAATCGTCTGATGATCAACCCGTATCAGCAGGCCGGTCACCGGGTACGCGTCGACTGGGGTCCGCGGGGCGCCGACGCGGTGGCCGCGGGAGCCGCGGTCGTGGCGGTGGTGGACGTGCTGTCGTTCACCACCGCACTGACCGTCGCGGCGGACCTGGGCATCGAGGTGTTGCCCTACCGGTGGCGGGACGCGAGCGCGTTCGAGTACGCCCGCCGCCACGATGCGCTGCTGGCGGTGGGCCGTTCCGAGGTGGACGCCCGGCATCCGGTGAGCCTGTCGCCGGTGACGATCCGGTCGGCGGTCGGGGTGCGGCGGCTGGTGCTGCCGTCGCCGAACGGGTCGACGATCGCGCTGGGCCTGGCCGAGTCGGGTGCGACGGTGGTCGGGGTGTCGCTGCGCAACGCCGCGGCGGCCGCGTCCTGGACGGCTGCCCGGCTGGCGGGTGACCCGGATGCGGTGGTGGCCGTGGTCGCGGGTGGTGAGCGGTGGCGGGCCGACGATTCGCTGCGCCCGGCGGTGGAGGACCTGTGGGGCGTGGGGGCGTTCGTCGACGCCCTGGACCGGCACGGGTTCGGGTCGCTGTCACCGGAGGCGGAGGTCGCCGCGGCGGCATACCTGCGGGTGGCGGGGCGGTTTCCGCAGGTGCTGCAGGACTGTGCGAGCGGCCGGGAGCTGACCGGCTACGGGTATCCGCAGGATGTGGCGATCGCGGCCGAGGTGGGGGTGAGCCGGGTGGCGCCGGTCCTGGAGGGTGTGCGTTTCCGGGCTCATGCGGTGGGGTGAGCCGCCGGTGGCGGGGCTGGCACCGCACGGTGCTGTCGACCGGTTCATCGACAGCACCGGTGTCGTGGGTCAGCTGAGGTCGCAGGCGTTGAGGGACTTGTCGTACCCGGCGAAGAACGCGTCGGTGCGCTGGGCGACGGTGCCGTGGGATTCGGGGGCGAACCAGGGCTGGCCTTCGGGGTCGCCGACGGAGAGCAGGCCGCGGCGGAACTCCTGGAGGTCGCCGTCGGCGAGCCGGAGCTGGTCGCTGCGGACGGAGTCGCCGAGGTAGGCCCCGGCCATGCAGTCGGCCTGGAGTTCGTGGTCGATGCCGTACCGGTGTTCGATGCCGAGGCGGGCCTGGACGGCGTGGGCGTATTCGTGGCCGAGCAGGTAGTAGACGAACGCGTCGCCGATCTTGCGGAAGGCGGCGACGGCCCAGTCGGCGTCGTAGGCGATGAAGTCGCCGGCCGGGCAGTAGACGGCGTTGTCGGCGGGGATGGGTTCGCGGCCGCAGGCGAGGTCGCCGCTGTCGCGGTACGGGGTGACGGTGCGGACGGGGGTGAAGCCGACGCCGGAGGCTTTGAACACGCCCGACCAGTAGGTCTCGGCCTGGATCACGGCGCCTTCGGCGTCGTCGCGGAACTCATCGACGGTCATGGCGCCGTCGGATTCGCGGGCGGTGGTGGGTGCGCTGCCGGGCTGGGGTGCGCTGTCGTCGGGGGTGGCGGGTTCGGGTAGGGCGCCGCAGCCGAGGGTGAGCACGGCGGCGGCGATGAGCGCGATGGTCCAGCGGGGGCGGGCGGGCATCTGCTCGGTCCTTTCGCGGGGTGTCTTCTGTTGTACCCGATGCCCACTCGGGGTCCAGATCTGTCGATCGGGGCGCGGTGAGATGTGCCGCTGCCCTACGCTCGCGGCGTGAAGGGGTTCGCGCGGCGGGAGTTCCAGCTGATGCTGCTGCGGCGCATGTTCGACTTCCAGCCGGAGCTGGTGGAGGCGGCGTGCGCGGAGCTGTCGGTCTCGCATGCGCAGTACATGGGGGCGCACAACCGGTGGCAGACGATGCTGCGGTCGAGGTCTGCGCCGAAGGGCCTGGTGTTGTACGAGGCGGTGCTGGGTCCGGCCGATGAGCGGCGGGAGGTGCCGTACGGCGATGCGGTGTTGACGGCGCATCTGTGGCGGCTGCCGGGGTTGTGGCCGGAGCTGCGCTGGGAGGCGCTGGTGGGCACGGAGGATTTCGTGCTGCACGGGTGGCTGGTGCGGGCGGCGGACTCCCCTGTGCCGGAGCTGGGTGCGGTGCAGGGGTTGGCGCCGTGGTCGTGTGTGGTGGGTGATGTGCTGGCCAGGTTCCCGGGGGCGCGGCAGCGTGATCCGCAGGTGCCGGCGCGGTGGGGGGTTGATGTGCCGGGGCCGGGCGGTGTGCCGTACCGGCTGATGTTCGTGCACGGCCTGTTGCAACAGGTGGCGCGTTAGGCGTCGCGGACCGGGTCGCCGGGTCGGATGCGGCCGGGGTGCAGGATCTGGGCGTAGACGCCGGCGCACGGTTGGGGGCCGAGGGCGGGCAGCGGGACGATGCGGTGGTGCTGGGCGAGCACCCGCAGGGCGTCGGGGTCGCGGGGCAGGTCGCCGTGGGCGAGGGTGGGGATCGCGCAGCGCGGGGTGGCGACGATGACGCGCAGTACGAGGTCGTCGCCGATGCGCAGCTCGCGGCCGATCCAGTCGTCTTCGGTGAAGCCGTCGCCGGGGGTGTCGACGACGATGTTGGGCCGGTAGCGGCGGGCGTCGGCGGTGCCCGCGGGGTGCAGGGCGGTGATGCGGCGCAGGGTCGCGGTGGTGAGCAGGTGTACGGGCGCGAAGTCGAAGAACGTGCCCGGCGCTGCGCCGCCGATGGTGCTGGTGACCAGCGGCAGCGCCGCGGTGATGCCGTCGCGTAGCACGGCGTCGGGGTCGGCGCGGTCGAGTCGTGCCTGTTCGGGTGGGGTGTCGGTGAGTTCGACGTCGCGGCGGAGCAGTGCCGACAGGGTCTTGGCGGCGGCCGGGTCGGTGCTGTGCACGTCGGTGCCGGGGCCGGTGATGCGTACGCCGTGGGCGTCGGTGGCGGCGGTGAGGGTGAGCAGCCGCTGCCAGAGCCGGGGGTGTTTGGCGCTGGCGACGCGGCCGGTGGTGGTGTCGAGCAGGGCGAGGGCGCGGTCGCCGGCCAGCCCGGTCTCGGTCACGTCGGCGCTGTCGAGCTGCTCGCCGAGCAGGGACTTGACCGGGTACCGGTGCAGTGTGGCGACCGCGGCCCTCGCGTGGGTCACGGGTTGGCGCGTTCGGCGGCGGCGACGACGTTGCGGAACAGCATCGCGACGGTGGTGGGGCCGACGCCGCCGACGCGCGGGGTGATCGCCCCGGCGACGGCGGCGCAGGCTTCGTCGACGTCGGGCAGGATGCGGCGCCCTTCGTAACGCACGCCGCCGCCGACGACGACGGCGCCGGGCTTGACGTGTTCGGGCTGGATGATGCCGGGCACGCCGGCGGCGGCGATGAGGATGTCGGCGCGGCGGGTGTAGCGGGGCCAGTCCTTCACGCCGGTGTGCACGACGGTGACGGCGGCGTCGGCGGTGGGGCGCTTCTGCGCCAGCAGCATCGCCAGGGGCCGGCCGAGGGTCGCGCCGCGGCCGAGGATGACGACCTCGCGGCCCGCGACGCCGATGTCGTAGTGGGCGAGCAGCGCTTCGATGCCGGCGGGGGTGCACGGCAGCGGGCCGGGGATGCCGAGGGCGAGGCGGCCCATGTTCATGGGGTGCATGCCGTCGACGTCCTTGTCGGGGTCCATGGCCTGCAGGGCGGCGTTGTAGTCGAGGTGGCCGGGGATCGGGTACTGCACGAGCATGCCGTGCACGGCCGGGTCGTCGTTCCAGGCGGTGATGACGCGGTGCACGTCGGCCTGGGTGGCGGAGGCGGGCAGGTGCTCGTGCGGGGACGCGAAGCCCAGCGCGGCGGCCTGCTGCTGCTTGATGCGGATGTAGCCGGCGCTGGCGTCGTCGTCGCCGACGAGCAGGGTCGCCAGGCTGGGGGTGATGCCACGCTGCGCCAGCGCGGCGGAGCGCGTGGCGACGTCGGCGAGGACCTCGTCGGCGACGGGTTTGCCGGGCAGCAGGCGGGCGGTGGTGGTCGCGGGCGCGGACATGCGGCTCCTCCACGCGGTCGCCCAGGCGGTCGGCTTCCGCGGCTTCGCTCCCCGATGGTCGTTCCCATCCTCGTGCCGCCAGTCGCAAAACTCGCCCTCCAGCATGCCTCATCCGGTCGGGCTGGACTTGCGCCGCCCCACGGGCGGTCCCGTGTTCCGATAGCGTCTCGCCTCGGCGGGGAGGTGGACATGCGGTGGCGCGGGTTCGGCGTGCGCGGTTGGCGCGGGCGGGCGGCGTGTGCGGCGGCGGCCGGGGTGGTGCTGGTCGGGTTCGTGGACCGGTGGGCGCTGGACGAGCGCTGGCTGGCGGCGGCGGTGGTGCTGGTGGTGCTCGCGCCGATGCTCGCGGTCGTGGCGGTGGCGGCGACGCCCCGAGTGGCTGTGATCACCGTCGGGCTGCAGTTCGTGCTGCTGGTGTGCGTGATCGTGGCGTCGCAGGTGTGGTCGAGCCGGGGGCCGTCGGCGCCGGTGGTGGACTGGCTGCTGCCGTACACGGCCGGTGCCGTCTGTGCGCCGGTGGTGCTGATGGTGGTGGGGCGCAGTGTCCGGGGCCGACGGTTCGAGTCGCTGGTGGCGGTCGGCGCGGTGGCGCTGGTGGTGGGCGGTTGCGGATGGTTCACCCAGGGCATGGGCGGCGAGAATTCGCGTCCGGCCGCAACCGACGCTGCACCCCTGCTGTCGCCGCTGTTCATCAGCGCCCCGGGGGTCGTCGACTGCACCGAGAACAGTGCGGTGTGCTGGCGTGACGTGCGGCTGCGTGAGCGTGACGTCGAGCGGGTGCGGGCGGTGCTGCGCGAGCACGGCTGGTCGCAGGAGTGCCGGCCGGTGACGGGGCTGCTCACCGGGCTCGGGTTCGACTACGGGTGGCTGTGCCTGCACGTGGCCGAGGGCCGCGACGGCGTGGTGGTGACCGTGAGTGGTGAGGCGCGCTGGTGGCGGGAGCAGCGCTGGTTTCAGGAGCCGCGCTGAGCGGGTTCTGCCGGGGGCGGGAACGGTTCTACCGTTTGCGCGGCGGGCCGCGGCTCGCCATCATCGCGGGATGATCGACCGACAGACCGCCGACTTCACCGTCAAGCCGACCCTCACCGGCGACAAGGTGGTGCTGCGCCCGTTCGCCGACGCGGACCTGGACGGCATCCGGGCCGCGCTGCGCGACCCGGAGGTGATCCGGCTGACCGGCAGCGGCGCCGGCGAGCAGGACGAGGCCGAGCAGGAGAAGATCCTGCGCCGCTGGTACGGCACCCGCAACGCGCAGCCGGACCGGCTGGACCTGGCGGTGGTGGACCGGGCGACGGACGTGTGCGTCGGTGAGGTGGTGTTCAACGAGTGGAGTGCGGGCAACCGCAGCTGCAACTTCCGGGTGCTGCTCGGCGCGGCCGGGCGGGACCGGGGGCTGGGCACGGAGGCGATCCGGCTGTTCGTCGGGTACGGCTTCGAGCGGCTGGGCCTGCACCGGGTCGAGTTGGAGGTGTTCGCGTTCAATCCGCGGGCGCGCCGGGCGTACGAGAAGGTCGGTTTCGTCGCCGAGGGTGTGCTGCGTGACGTGCTGCGCGACGGCGACGGCTGGGTCGACGCGACGGTGATGTCGATCCTGTCGCACGAGTGGGAGCACCACCGCGGCCGTCCGTGACCCGGGCCGGGTCCGGCTGAGGCAGCGGTCCTCAGCCGGACCCGGGTTCAGCGGCAGAGCCAGCGCACCGCGCCGGGGATCAGGTCCTGGCTGCCCGGGCGCGCGAACATCTGGTGCCCCGCGATGACGGTGCCGTCATCGCTGATGGCGCTGAAGCCGGCGGCCGGTTGGCCGCGTACCAGGACGGCCCCGGATGCCGTCGGCAGCATTCGCGTGCTGCCGTCGCCGGAGACCCGGAAGGCGTTGCTGCTCTGTGCGTACTCGCGTTCGCCGGGTTCGGGGCGCGGGCCGTCGTCGGACTCGAGGGTGCCCGCTCCCACGCCGCCGCCGCCGTACACGTGCGGCAGCTCCGGGCTGTGCCACCAGGAGCTCTGGCCCGTCGTGCGGCTCCACCGCACACCCAGCACGGTGGTGCGGCCCTCGACCTCGGCCACGACTCCGCCGATGATCCAGTCGCCGGACAGCACGCTCACCCGGATCCCCACGATCTTCTGACCTGCGAGCACGTCAGGCATCTGGAGTTCCTCGCCGGTGCCGTCGGGCCGCCACTGGTACGGGTGTGAGCCCCGCGCGTCGGTGATGCCGCCCGCGACCGTGCCGTCGGGGCCGATGTCGGCTACGAAACCGGTGGCGCCCGCGGGGATCGCCAGCGCGGTCGGCGGCTGTGCCGGGTCGCGCCACACCACTGGCCGCTCGTCCTGGGTTCCCGCCACGGCACCGGAGTCGTTGACGACCTGCGCCCTGGCGTTCGTGCCCGGCAGCCGGACCAACGCGCCGTCGCGGTAGATCCAGGAGGCCAACCGATCACCGATGATGCTGGTGGCCACGGCGACACCGCTGGTGGTGATGTCGTTGAAGAACGGGACCTCGCCGTCGACGGCGACTTCGCGGGGCAGGCCGTCGTCCCAGATCAGCAGCCGGTCGTGGCCATGGTCGCCGAGTTTCTTGCCGGCGAGGTGGCGGCCCGTCGGGTCACCGGCCGTGACCATGCTGCCGTGGGTGGCACCGCCGGGCACGGGCAGGCGCTGTGCCTCGCACCCGCCCAGTCTGTTCGGGAGCCCGCCGGTGTGGTCCGCGGACGGAGCGAGGTGCGGCAAGCCGAGCACCTGCACTCCGGCGACGGCGAGCACGGCCACGGCGCCTACGCCGGCCAGGCGGCGGGTGCGTACGCGTCGGCGTTTGCGGTCGTGTACCCGGGCGAGCACGTCGTAGCGGGGCGCCTCGTCGGCGAGGCCGTCCAGCAGTTCCTTCAGGTCCGTCATGCCGGCACCTCCCGGGTCTCCTTGACCAGCACGTGCAGTTCGGGTGCGACCTCGCGCAGCCGGG
Organism: Catellatospora paridis; assembly: GCF_009720365.1. Classification (GTDB taxonomy): domain Bacteria; phylum Actinomycetota; class Actinomycetes; order Mycobacteriales; family Micromonosporaceae; genus Catellatospora; species Catellatospora paridis. The sequence continues at coordinate 738,584 of NZ_ML769312.1, forward strand.
CCAGGGCACGTGACGTCTGGCTCTTGACGGTGCCGATCGACACGCCGAGGGCCGCGGCGGCGTCGGGTTCGGACAGGTCCTCGAAGAAGCGCAGCACGATGACGGCGCGCTGCTTGCGGGTGAGTTTCTCCAGGGCCTGGTGCAGCAGCACCCGCCGGATCGTGTCGGCGGCCATGTCCCGGCCGGTGGCGGGTTCGGGCATCCGGTCGGTGAGGTACTCGCTGCGTAGGTGGTGGCTACGCCGCCAGCGGGACACGTGCTCGTGGTAGAGGATCTTGCGGATGTACGCGTCGGGCGCGTCGATGCGCGCCTTGCGCCACTGCAGGGCCAGTTTGAACAGCGCGTTCTGCAGCAGGTCCTCGGCCGCGTGGTGGTCGCCGGCGAGCAGGTACGCCACCCGTGACCACTTGCCCAGCCGGGCCTGCACGTAATCGTCGAAGCCGTCGTCGTCCACCCTGGCCGTTCCTCCCCCGCCTGCCGGTACGCCGGTGTCGACCTTCCTAGACGACGCGTGTGCCCGCGACGGTTGGCGTCCGTCCGAGAGACTTTCGCCGCCTGGCAGGGCCGGGCACGCCGGGTCAGCCGCCCAGGGTCCGCCGGGCGTCGGCGGCGACCTGCGGGGAGGCGAGCTCGGCCCACGAGCCGAACAGGCCGCGGAAGTAGTCGCCGTAGCGGGCGGCGACGTCGGGGGCCTGCTCGCACAGGTCGAGCTCGTTGACGATGCTCAGGTCGACCAGTGGGCGCAGTTCGGCGGCGGTGAGGGTCTCGACCGTGCCGTCGAAGCGGTTGTGCAGCTGCCGGGTCTGCGCCAGCGGCCGCCAGGTCGCCTTGCGCAGGGTCGCGGCGTAGCGGTGCACGATGCGTTCGGCGTCGGGCCCGGCGGCGGCGCGCAGCAGGTCTCGCTCGTCGAGGGTCAACAGCACCGTGTCGAAGCCGTCGGTGCCGTACGCGGCGTGGGCCAGCCCGGCCAGCGCCGTGGACTCGGGCAGGCCGTGCGCGGCGAGCCGGTCGTGCACGCGTACCAGGTGGGTGTAGAGGGTTCCACCGGGATGGTCGATGGTCGCCGCACCGCGCTCGCGCAGCAGCGCCTTGACGTCTTCGGCACCCATGGGGCGACCCTAGGGCGTGGGCGTGGCGGCCGTCACCGGCCTGTGGGGAAGTTCATGCAAGTTCTTCCAGCGTCAGACTCAGGCACGGGCGGCGCGCCAGGTCCACTCGGTGCGGCGGGCACGGCCGGGCAGGTCGCCGCGGCCGGTGCACCAGAGCAGCACGGCGGCGGGTTCGCCGTCGGGGCCGTCGGGGAACAGCCGGTGCAGGATCAGCGCGGCCAGGTCGGCGGGCGGCCGCCAGGCGGGGTCCAGGGCGCGGGTGATGTCGTGGGTGTGCAGCAGTGTCTCGGCGATGCCCATGGCGGCGAAGCCGCTGGGGTCGCAGGGTCCCCAGTGCCAGGCGCGCAGGCCGGGGTCGGCGGCGGCGAGCGCGGTGGCCAGCAGCCCGCCCGCGGCCGTGATGATCTGCAGGAGCTGCGTGGTGGTGGCCTCGGGCCGCACGGTGAGGTCGCAGGGCAGGTACGCGTCGTCGGGCGCGGCGGCGAGCTGGCCGGCGTAGGCGGTGAGGTCGTGGGCGATGTGCGCGGCGGTGTCGCGGCAGGTCCAGTCGAGGGTGCCGGCCGGGGCGTCCCAGTCGGCCGCGGTGTGCGGGGCGAGGGCGGCTTGCAGGGCTTGCAGGGCCTGCCGGAGGTCGTCGTGGCCGGGGTCGCGCATGGGTGCACTGTGTCACCTTCGGCGGGCCTGCCGACACCGGGTTTCCACGAGCTGCTGAAACTGTTAGCAAGGTCTGCCAATTGATTTCAGTAGATCACGAGGCTGTGAACGCCGTCACGCATGCGCATCGTCATGGTTTGCCGGGTTTGTGGACGCCATTTGGTAACGGCGTTGCAGGAAAAGGCGCAAGGACTTTCTGAATCAGAAACTTCTTGCTAACGTCGCGCGCTGGAAGGACAGGCAAACCCCCGAGGAGCGAATAATGCGTCGCACCGCCAGAGGGATCGCCGTTCTTGCCTCCGCTGCCATCGCACTCGCGGTGACGGCCTGTGGCAACGACGCGACCGAGGCACCCACCAAGACCGACCCTGCAGCTCTGTCTGCCGAGCTGACGTGGTGGGACACGTCGGACCCCGCCAACGAGGGCCCGGCGTTCAAGGAGCTCATCACCGAGTTCAACAAGACCTACCCGAACGTGAAGATCAACTACCAGTCGGTCCCGTTCGGCGAGGCGCAGAACAAGTTCAAGACCGCCGCCGCGGCCAAGTCCGGCGCCCCGGACATCCTGCGCGCCGAGGTGGCGTGGGTGCCGGAGTTCGCGTCCCTGGGCTACCTGTACAACCTCGACGGCAGCGAGCTGCTCGCCGACGAGTCGGACTACTTCGCCACCCCCATGTCGGCGAACAAGTTCGACGGCAAGACCTACGGCGTGCCGCAGGTCACCGACTCGCTCGCGCTCATGTACAACAAGAAGATCTTCACCGACGCGGGTATCGCGCAGGCCCCGAAGACCTGGGCCGACGTGAAGACCGCCGCCGCCGCGATCAAGGCCAAGACCGGCAAGGACGGCCTGTTCATCAACGCCGGTGGCTACTTCCTGCTGCCGTTCATCTACGGCGAGGGCGGCGACCTGGTCGACACCGCAGCCAAGAAGATCACCGTGAACTCCGCGGCCAACGTCGCGGGCATCGCGGTGGCCGCTGACCTGGTCAAGTCGGGCGCTGCGGTCAAGCCGCCGGCCAACGACTCCTACGGCACCATGATGACCCTGTTCAAGGAGCAGAAGGTCGCCATGATCATCAACGGCCCGTGGGAGGTCAACAACCTCCGCAACGCGCCGACCTTCGGTGGCATCGACAACCTCGGCGTCGCCGCGGTCCCGGCAGGTTCGGCCAAGGCCGGCGCGCCCGTGGGTGGCCACAACTACGTGCTGTACTCCGGCATGGCGCAGGACAAGGCCGCCGCGGCCATCGCGTTCGTGAAGTTCATGTCCTCCGCGCAGTCGCAGGCGGTCCTGGCCGACAAGCTGGGCGTGCTGCCGACCCGCAAGTCGGCCTACGACATCGACAAGGTGAAGAACAACGCGATCATCGCGGCGTTCCAGCCGGTCGTGTCCTCCGCCGTGGCCCGCCCGTGGATCCCCGAGGGTGGCCAGTTCTTCGGCCCGCTCGACACGATGGCCACCGAGGTCCTGGTCCAGGGCAAGGACCCGAAGACCTCCCTCGACGGGGTCGCCAACAAGTACAAGACCGAGGTCGTCACCGCCTACACGGCGTCCTGACCCTCACCTGAGGCCGGTCCCCGCACGGGACCGGCCTCAGGGCCTTCCCCTGCGCCCCTCTTTCACCCCACTCGGAGCACGCCCGTGAGCACAGACACCGCCACGCCGGCCCGGACCAGTCCCCCGCCGCGTGAGACCCGACGACCCGGCCGGCTTCGCCGCAGCTGGGACAAGCACTGGTACGCGTGGGCGATGGTCGCCCCGGTCGTGCTCGTGCTCGGCGTCCTGATCTTCTACCCGCTCGGTCGCGGCATCCTGCTGTCGTTCACGAACCTCACCGAGGCCAACCAGCTCGCCGAGATCTGCAGTAAGTCGATCACCGGCACCGAGGTGTGCAAGCCGAACCCGAACGCGTGGGAGATCGTCGGCGTCGACAACTACGTCAACATCCTCACCGGCAAGGTCGGCGAATTCTGGCAGCAGTTCGGCGTGACGCTGCTGTGGACCGTGACCTGCGTGGTGTTCCACTACGGGCTGGGTCTGGGCCTGGCCGTGCTGCTCAACCGGCCGATGCGCGGCCGCGGGATCTACCGGGTGCTGCTGATCCTGCCGTGGGCGGTGCCCGCGTTCGTGTCCGCGTTCGCCTGGCGGTTCATGTTCAACGAGCAGTTCGGTCTGATCAACTCGCTGTTCGAGTCCGTCGGCCTGGACCGCGTCGAGTGGTTCGCCGACTGGAAGACCGCGCTGCTCACCGCCATCATCGCCAACATCTGGCTGGGCGTGCCGTTCATGATGGTGACGCTGCTCGGCGGGATGCAGACCATCCCCGGCGAGCAGTACGAGGCGGCCGAGATCGACGGCGCGACCCCGTGGCAGCGCTTCGTCAACATCACGCTGCCCGGCCTGCGCTCGGTCAGCATGACGGTGCTGCTGCTGGGCTTCATCTGGACGTTCAACATGTTCCCGATCATCTTCCTGGTCACCGGCGGCGAACCCGCCGGGCAGACCGAGATCCTGGTGACCGGCGCGTTCCGGTCGGCGTTCGAGGGCATCCGCAACTACTCGCTGTCCTCGACATACGGCGTGCTGATCCTGTCCATCCTGCTCGTCTTCTCCGTGTTCTACCGGCGGGCGCTGCGCAAGCAAGGCGAGGTGTGGTGACATGACGATGACCATGGCCCCCGGCACGACGGCCGGGCAATCCACCCACACCCCGCAGGTCAACAAGCAGAGCCGGGCCAAGCGCAGTCCGCTGGCCTCGCTCGGCCTGCACGCCACGCTGATCGGCGCGTCGCTGATCGCGGTGTTCCCGATCGTGTGGGTGGTGCTGTCGTCGTTCAAGCCCAAGCAGTGGGTGCAGAGCAGCGAGCTGACGCTGGTCAAGGAACCGACCCTGGGCAACTACTCCTACGTGCTGTTCGAGACGAACTTCCCCACCTGGATGCTCAACTCGGTGATCATCGCGCTGTGCACGATGGCGATCGGCATCCTGATGTCGGCGACCACCGGGTACGCGCTGTCGCGGTTCAACTTCCCGGGCCGGCGCAAGCTGATGATGGTGTTCCTGGTGACGCAGATGTTCCCGGTCGCCGTGCTGATCGTGCCGATCTACAAGATCATGGCCACGCTGGGGCTGATCAACACTCATGCGTCGCTGGTCATCGCCTACCTGACCATCGCGGTGCCGTTCTGCTCGTGGATGCTCAAGGGCTACTTCGACTCGATCCCGACGTCGCTGGACGAGGCCGCCTCGATCGACGGGTGCGGGCCGTTCCAGACGTTCTGGCGGGTCATCATGCCGCTGGCCCGGCCGGGTATCGCGGTGACCGCGTTCTACACGTTCCTGACCGCGTGGGGCGAGGTGGCGTACGCGTCGGCGTTCATCCAGACCGACGATCGGTTCACCCTCGCCTACGGCATGCAGCAGTTCGTGCCGCAGTTCAACGCCCAGTGGGAGTACCTGACCGCCGCGGCGGTGCTGGTCACCGTGCCCGCCGGGCTGGTCTTCCTCTATGCCCAGCGCCACCTGGTGTCCGGCCTGACCGCCGGCGGAACGAAGGGCTGAGGTGGGTACGCAGACACGGGCGCGCCTGGCCGACATCGCCGCGCAGGCGCAGGTCAGCCAAGCGACCGTGTCGCGGGTGCTCAACGACCGGCCGGGCGCGTCGGCCAGCACGCGCCAGGCCGTGCTCACCGCGCTGGACGTGCTCGGCTACGAGCGGCCCGGCCACCTGCACCGCACCGGCGCGGGGCTGGTCGGGCTGATCCTGCCCGAGCTGGACAACCCGATCTTCCCGGCGTTCGCGCAGATCGCCGAGTCGACGCTGGCGCAGCAGGGCTACACGTCGATGCTGTGCACGCAGACCCCGGGCACGGTCAGCGAGGACGAGTACGTCGACATGATGCGCGAGCGCGACGTCGCCGGGATCGTGTTCATGTCGGGCCTGCACGCCGCCGCTGACGGCGACCCGGCGCGCTACCACCGGCTGACCACCGACGGCGTGCCGTTCGTGCTGGTCAACGGGTTCCTGCCGGGGGTGGCCGCGCCGTTCGTGTCGTGCGACGAGCACGGCGCCGCCGAACTCGCCGTCGCGCACCTGGCCTCGCTCGGGCACCGGCGCATCGGGCTGGTCTGCGGGCCGCGCCGTTACACCCCGACCCGGCGCAAGGTCGCCGGCTACGTCGCGGCCATGGCCGGGCTGCACGACGGCGACCTCGAGGAGCTGATCGAGATCGCGCCGTTCGGCGTCGAGGGCGGCCACGGGGCCGCGCTGCGGCTGCTGGACCGCGGCGTGACGGCGATGCTGTGCGGGTCGGACCTGATGGCGCTCGGCGCGATCCGGGCCGTGCGCGCCAACGGGCTGTCCGTGCCCGGTGACGTGTCGGTGGTCGGGTTCGACGACTCGCTGCTGATGGCGTACACCGACCCGCCGCTGACCACGCTGCGCCAGCCGGTGCGGGCGATGGCCCAGGCGGCGGTGCGCTCCCTGCTCGACGAGATCGGCGGCTACGCGGCCCCGCACAGCGAGTACATGTTCCGCCCGGAACTCGTCGTCCGCGGCTCGACCGCGGCGCTGCGCTGACAGCGTCGTTCGTGCCCCGCCTAGGATGGCCCTTATGACCTTGAGCAAACCGACTGTGGAGTTCCCCGGGGGCGAGGCCCCGACCGACCTGGTGATCACCGACCTGACCGTCGGCACCGGCGACGAGGCCGTGCCCGGCCGCCAGGTCGTCGTGCACTACGTGGGCGTGACCTTCGACGGCGGCGAGGAGTTCGACGCCTCCTGGAACCGCGGCTCCCCGTTCACGTTCCCGCTCGGCGGCGGCCGCGTCATCCAAGGCTGGGACCTGGGCGTAGCCGGCATGAAGGTGGGCGGCCGCCGCCAGCTGATCATCCCGGCCAAGCTCGCCTACGGCAACCGCGGCGCCGGCGGCGTCATCAAGCCCGGCGACACCCTCGTCTTCGTCGTCGACCTCCTCGAGGTCCGCTGACCCACTCCCCCGACGATCTTGCGCGAACGGTGGGGACGACACACTCGTTCCGGGCGTATCGCCAACAGTTCGCGCAAGATCGTCGGGATCATGGCGGGGCCGCGGAGAGGGATCTTGCGGGTTAGACTCGGCCGGTGCCGCTGCTGACCGTCGTCGATCCGCTGCCGTGGGCGCCGCGGCGTGTCCTGATCGCCGGCACGTCCGGGGCCGGCAAGACCACGCTGAGCACGTACATCGCCGCCGCGCTGGGGCTGCCCAGGGTCGAGCTCGACGCCCTGCACCACGGAGCCGACTGGGTGCCGCGGCCCACGTTCGCCGCTGAGGTCGCCGATTTCGTGGCGCAGCCCAGCTGGGTCACCGAGTGGCAGTACACCGACAAGCTCGGCGACCTGCTGGCAGGCCGCGCCGACACGGTCGTCTGGCTGGACCACCCGCGGCCCCTGGTCATGTGGCAGGTCACCGGGCGCACGCTGCGCCGCCGGTGGCGGCGTGAGCAGTTGTGGAACGGCAACACCGAGCCGCCCCTGCACACCCTGCTGACCGACCCCGAGCACGTGATCCGCTGGGCGTGGCGCACCCACGGCAAGCCCGGCCGGCGGGTGGCGGGCCTGCTGGAGCAGCGCGGCGAGCAGGTCGCGGTGGTCCGGCTGCGCGGGCGGGCCCAGGTCCGGCAATGGGTACGCAGGCTGCGCGACGGCTCCCTGCTCGGCTGACGCCCCTCAGCCCTGGGCGGGGGTCACGACCACCGGCTCGTGGCGCACCGGGAAGTTCACCGAGTTGGCGATGAAGCAGGCCTTGTGGGCGTCGTGGTGCAGCGCGAGCGCCTGCTCGGTCATCGACGCGTCGGCGACAGTGACCCGGGGCCGCAGCACGGCCTCGGTGAACCGGCCGCCGCCGTCGTCCTCGGTCATCGTGGCCTGCGGGGAGTCGGTGTAGCCGGTGACGACGACGCCGTTGACCGCGCACAGGTGCAGATACCACAGCAGGTGGCACTGTGACAGTGAGGCGAGCAGCAGCTGCTCGGGGTTCCAGCGGTCGGGTTCGCCGCGAAACGCCGGGTCCGACGAGCCCGGCAGGGTCGGCAGGCCGGGGGCGCTGACCTCGTGGGTGCGCCGGTAGGTGCGGTAGCTGTCGGTGCCGGTGCCCTCGTTGCCGGTCCATTCGACGGTGAGTTCGTAGCGGTGCTCGCGCATGGGCGCAGCCTAGTGCACCCGGTAGCCATCCCATATGAGGCCAAAGCGCCTAAACTCGGCCTATGGAGCTCTCGCTGGCCGAGCAGCTGGTCCTGCTCAGTTATGACGACGCGACCGGCAGGCCGCTGGTGCCCATCAACCATCTCGACTGCGGCATCGAGGGCGCGGTCCTGCTCAGCCTGGCCAACGCCGGGCGGATCGCGATACGCCGCGGGCACGTGGAGGTCGTCGACCACACGCCCACCGGCGACCCGTCGCAGGACGCCGCCCTCGTGGAGATCGGCGAGGACGCCAAGGGCCACGCGCCCGACTGGTGGATCTACCACCTGGCGTCGCCGCACCACCGCCAGCGCCTGGTGGACAACCTCGTCGCGAAGGGCGTGCTGCGCCGCGAGGACCACCGGGTGGTCGGCGTCTTCCACCGGCCCCGCTACCCGCTGGTCGACCAGGCGCTCAAGAAGGACCTGGTGAACCGTATCCGCAGCCTGGTCAACCGGATCGCCGAACCCGACCGCGACACGGTCAGCCTGCTCGCGCTGAGCCACACCATGATGCTGGACCGCCACTACTTCCCCGAGGTCAACCACGACGACATGCGCCACCGCGTCATGGAGCTGGCCGAGGGCGAGTGGGCGGCACCGGCCGTCGGCAAGGTCATCTATGCGATGAACATGGCCATCATGGCAGCCATCACCGGCGGCATAGCCTCCTCGTCCACCGCCGCCGTCTCCGCCAGCTGACACTGCGCCACCTGCCGCGTCTCTCGAAGTCTCGCGGCGTCCAGCGCCACGGGCGTCCGCCGGCGGCGTACCCCCTGCATGTCATCTTGATCACGATGCGCGCGGCCGGGCGGGCGGCCTACGGTACCGACATGCACGGCATCCCCCGCACCGATGAGGAACTGGCCCACACCTACCGCGACTTCGCGCTGCGGGAGGCGGCCGGGCGCTCACCGTCCTACGAGCGGCTGTGCCTCGGCATCGCCGCCGACGCCGAGGTGCTCGCCCTCGTCGGCGCGCTGCCGCTGGCCAAGCGCCAGCCCAACCTGCTGCTGGGCGCGGTCCGGCTGCTCGCCGGGCCGGTCGGCGACTACCCGGCGTTCCGGGACTGGCTGGTCGCGCACTGGCCCGCCGTACGCGAGCAGATGCTGGCCCGCAGCACGCAGACCAACGAGGCCGCACGGTGCGCGGTGCTGCTGCCCGTGCTCGCCGCGCTGCCGCAGCCGCTCGCGCTGATCGAGGTCGGCGCGTCCGCGGGGCTGTGCCTGTACCCGGACCGCTACCGGTACCGCTACGGTGACCGCGCGCCGCTCGGCCCGGCCGACGCGCCCCTGCTGGAATGCTCCGTCGAGGGCCCGGCGCCGGTGCCGGACCGGCTGCCGCAGGTCGTCTGGCGGGCGGGCATCGACCTGAACCCGCTCGACGTCACCGACCCCGAAGACGTGCGCTGGCTGCAGAGCCTCATCTGGCCCGAGCACACCGAGCGGATGCGGCGCCTGACCGCCGCCGCGGCGATCGCAGCCGCCGACCCGCCGCTGCTGGTCCGCGGCGACCTCAACGAGTCCCTGGCGCGGCTGGCCGAGCAGGCCCCCGCCGAGGCGACCCTGGTCGTGTTCCACACCGCCGTGCTGGCCTACCTCGACGCGGCAGGCGTGGACCGGTTCGCGACGCAGATGGCCGAACTGGCGCGGCAGCGACCGGGCACCGTGTGGCTGAGCAACGAGGCGCCCCGGGTCGTCCCGCAGGTCGCCGCGCGGCTGCCCCGCGAGGCCCCGCCGGGCCGGTTCGCGCTGGCCGTCGACGGCCGGCCGGTGGCCTTCACCATGCCACACGGCCAGGGCGTCGAATGGCTCTGAGGCCGCACCGTCCCTTCGCGACTTGCCCGGCGGCCGGTCGGCTCTAGAGTGTTGCCGTCGGAGGGACAGCGATGGCGGAGCAGAACAGCCGGGCGGCGGCCGGGCGGGCCAAGGACGAGCACACGGCGACCGACGTCGCCGCCAGCTCGATCGCCGGGCTGGGCATGCTGGTCGGAGCATTGGGCGCGGCCGGGCTGGTGCTCGTGCTGTGCACCAACTCCCTGGCCGGAGTGGGCCTGACCATGGTCAACATCGCGGTCCCGGCGATCGCGTTCGGGTACGCGCTGCTCGACACCGTCCCGCGCGATGCCCTGCGGCCGCGCCGGATCGGTGCGGTGGTGCTGGCGCTGGTCATCGCGGCCGGTGCGACCGGCGTCAGCTGGGGCGTGTCCGGGGTGGCGATGCGCCAGTTCGCGCCCGCCGACTACATCGGCCGGTACGGCGAGCGCGTCCAGGTCGCCGTCATGGACGCCGACTGCCGCCACGGGACCATCTGGCGGCGCGGGCCGCGCGCCGACTTCTACTGCGAGGGCGCGACGTGGCGGGCCGGCGGCCGCGACGAGCGCGGCCGGCTCACCCTGTTCTACCAGGAGATGGAGCCCCGCTCGCAGGCCCGGCAGATCGACGCGTACGTGCTCGGCAACGAGGGCTACAGCGTGGAGCGGGTCGGCGAGGTCGAGTCCTGGGCGTGGTGGGCGGGACGGCCGCTGTGGCTGCTGCTGGGCCTGCCGGTGCTGGCCGCCGGCCTGCTGCTGCGCCGCGACCTGGTCGCCCGGAGGGACTGACGTCCCGGTGGGCCGGTGTGCACGGTCCCGCCGATCGGTCCAGGCGGCCGGAACACCGTCGGCCGCGGGCTTGACGGCCGCGTTACCGTGCGGTCGTGATCAGACCGATCTCCGCCCCCTACCGTGTCACGGCCACCGTCGTGGCGCTGCTCGGGCTGTCCGCCGCCGCGCCGTTCCTGTACCGGACCGGGCCGGTCGGGTACGCCGCGCTGCTGGTGCCCCTCGGGCTGCTGCTCGCACTGGCGTGGGCGATCCGGCTCGGGCAGTGGATGCTGGCAGCCGGCGCGCCGCCGTGGCCGGCCCGGCTGACCCTGCATCTGGCGCAGAGCCCGCAGGCGGGGCAGCGCGGGCGGGCGGTCCGGGCCGCCGACGCGATCGGCCGCGACGCGGACTTCGACACCACCCCGGCGGGCTACGCCGTGTGGGCGGTGCTGCGCCGCGGCAGCGCCCCGCAACTGCACCAGCGCGTGGTGTGGGAGCGGTGGCTGCGCGCGTCGACCGGCGAGCAGCGGGTGCTGGTGCACCGCCGGGCGGGCGTCGCCGTGTTGGACGTCGAGGGCCACGGCCGGATCTGGCCGTCGAGCTTCACGCTGCGCCGCCGGCCCTGGGGCGTGGTGCTGACCCCGCTGGGCCGGACGTCCGCGGCCCACGACCTGTCGTGGTGGCGGCTGCTGACGGTCATCGTCATGGTGGTGGCGCTGCTCGCCGGTCCGGCGCTGGGGCGCGGCGATCACCTGGACGCGGCCTGGGCGACCGGGTACATCGTCGTGCTCGCGTTCGCCGTCGGGCAGTGGTTCGGGGTGATGCCACCGGGGCGGCAGAGCCGGGAACGGCCCGCGGCCGGCGGGGGCGCCGAGGTCCCCAGGCCGCGCGCCGAACCCGCCAAAGCGCACCGCGGCGGCCGCTTCACCGGCACGTCGAAGACCCGCAAGCGTTAGGAAGGGCACCTTCTGCAACGCGTGGCGATGTGAAGGTGCCCTTCCTTTCCCTACCCCCACGGAGGGCTTGCGGTGCAGTGGTCAGGTGGTGGTGTTGCGGCGGCGGCGGCGTACGGGGCGGCCGCCTTCGTCGGCTATGAAGGTGCGGGTCAGGGCCATCGCGATGATGATGCCGACGACCGCGCAGACCACCTGCACCAGCAGCTCCGACCAGCTCCAGGTGAAGTGCCAGCCGGCCCAGTCCCAGTCCAGCCGGGCCGGCCACCTGCTCTCCCAGCCCAGCTGGCGCGAGACCCAGGTGCCTGCCAGCGCGGCGAGGATGCCCACCACGAAGGTGGCGATGACTCCGATGTTCTGGCGGCCGGGGAGAACCAGCCGGCCGAGGGTGCCGATCACGATTCCGATGAGGATTGCGCTCAGGATTCCGGTCGCCGTCATGGCGGGCGACTACCCACTCGCGCGGCCTTTAATCCTCTCCGCGATACCGGTCCCGGGCGGCTTTGGACAGGCCTGTCCCGACGGTGCGGCAACGGCTGTCAGGACCAGGGTTTCTCCAGCTGGATGGTGGTGACCGAGGCGACGATCGCGGTGTAGCGCTCGGGCCGGTCGGTGAGGATGTAGGCGTCGGTGCGCACCGCGAGCATGGTCAGGTCGGAGTCGGCGAGTTCGTGCAGGCGGTCCGGGTCGGGGCGGGTGAGGTCCATGAACCTGCCCAGGCTGCGCCAGTCGGCGGTGGACTCGACCACGATGCAGTTGTCGTTGGTGCGCAGCACGTCGACGAGGTGGGCGTCGGCGCCGCGGGCCAGCGCCTCAGCCAGGGACGCCGAGGTGACGGCGAAAAGTTCGCCCTCGTCGCCGAACTCGCCGATGATCTCGCCGACGGTCTCGTGCGCACCGAACGCGCAGATCGCGGACGCGTCGAGGATGAGGCGGATCGGGGCGATGCCGTCGCCGGGTTCGGTCACGCCGCCCAGCCCATGCGGCGGCGCAGTTCGTCACGGTCGGCGCTGCCGTGCTCGGCGCGCCGGGCGGCGTCGTCGAGCTGCTCACGGGCCCACAGGCGGGCGCGGCGGCGGCGCTCCTCGGTCAGCGGCACGCCGTGGTGGCGCTGGTAGGCCTCGGCCTCCGCATCCTGGGCGATCTTGCGCCGGACCAGGCGGTTCACCTCGGCGGAGGCGTTCTCGTGTGTCTTGAGGTACGCGACGACGTCGTCGGCCAGGTAGAAGCTCTTGGTCTCACCCATGCCCAATAGACTAGCGCCCGATCTCTGATAGGGCCATCACAGCGATAATCCATTGGCTTGCGCAGGCCCGGGGCGGCTACAACAGACGGCGTGATCGTGAAGTATCCGCGGACGCCGCATCTGGCCGGATCGCGCCTGCAGCCGGGCGACGAGGACCTGGCCCAGGTGCCGTTCGCGCGTGTCCGCGGACGCCACCTGGTCGCCGAGGAGAAGCTGGACGGCGCGAACGCGGGCATCAGCTTCACCGCCGACGGCGCGCTGCGGCTGCAGTCGCGCGGGCACCACCTGTCCGGCGGGCCGCGGGAGCGGCAGTTCGCGGTGCTCAAGTCGTGGGCGGCCACCGTCGCGCCGCTGCTGTGGGAACGGCTGTCCGACCGCTACGTCTGCTACGGCGAGTGGATGTACGCCAAGCACACCGTCTTCTACGACGCGCTGCCGCACTACTTCTGCGAGTTCGACGTGCTGGACACGGCGACGGGCGAGTTCCTGGACACGCCGCGGCGGCGGGAGCTGCTGGCCGGGCTGCCGGTGCACAGCGTGCCGGTGCTCGCGGCGGGGCGGTTCGAGCGGCTGGAGCAGCTGACGGGGCTGGTGGGGGCGTCGGTGTGCCGTACGCCCGGGTGGCGGGACAGCCTGGCCGACGCGGCCGCGGAGGCCGGGGTCGACCCGGAGCGGGCCGCCGCCGAAAGCGACCGGTCCGACGAGATGGAAGGGCTCTACCTCAAGGTCGAGGAGGGCGGCCGGGTGGTGGAGCGCTACAAGTGGGTGCGGCACAGCTTCCTGACCGCGGTGCTGGACTCCGGCTCGCACTGGGCGGACCGGCCCATCGTGGCCAACCGCCTGGCCGACCCCGGGGTGCTCTATGCAGGCCTTTGAGCGGCTCTGCCCGGCCGGGCCGGGGTTTGCGCTGGACTGGGCCGCGGTCGAGCGGGAGTTCGCCTGGATCCGCCGGCTGGCCGGGGTGGCGCAGGACCCGGTCCACCATGCCGAGGGTGACGTGCTCACGCACACCCGGTTGGCCGCGCAGGCGCTGGTGTCGCTGCCGCAGTGGCGGGCGCGGCCGCGGGCCGAGCAGGTGCGGCTGTTCGCCGCGGTGCTGCTGCACGACGTGGCCAAACCCGACTGCACCCGGCACGACGGCGAGCGGGTCACCGCGCACGGGCACTCCCGGCGCGGCGAGCTGACCGCCCGGCGGGTGCTGTGGGAGCTGGGCACGCCGATCGACGACCGCGAGCACGTGGCGGCGCTGGTGCGCCACCACCAGGTGCCGTTCTGGGCCCTGGAGCGCCCGGACCTGGAGCAGCTCGTGCTGCGGGTGTCGCTGACGGCACGCAACGACGACCTGGCGCTGCTGGCCACCGCCGACATCGTCGGCCGGGTCTGCGCGGACGCGGACACGGTGTTGGAGAACATCGGGCTGTTCCAGGAGTACTGCGCAGACCTGGGGGTGCTGGACCGGCCGTGGCAGTTCACGTCGGATCACGCCCGGTTCATGTATTTCCGCACCCCGGGCCGCGACCCGCGGTACGCGGCCTACGACGACACCCGGCTGACCGTGACGGTGCTGTCGGGGCTGCCGGGGACGGGCAAGGACACCTGGCTGGCCGCGCACCGGCCCGGCCTGCCCGTGGTCAGCCTGGACGCGATCCGGGCGCGGTCGGGCGTGGATCCGGCCGGCGACCAGCGGGCGGTCGCCGCGGCGGCGCACGAGCTGGCACGCGGGCACCTGCGGGCGGGGCGGGCGTTCGTGTGGAACGCGACGAACGTGTCGCGCCAGCACCGCGAGATCTGCATCGGGCTGGCCGCGGCGTACGGGGCACGGGTGGAGCTGGTCGCGCTGGAGGCGCCCGGGCCGGTGCTGCGGGCGCGCAACGCGGCCAGGCCGGCGCCGGTGCCGAACGCGGTGATCGATAAGCTGATCGGCAAGTGGGAGACCCCGGACGTGACCGAGTCGCACACCCTACACCGGCTGGACACGAATGATCGTGTACTTCACGTGATCCCGCGGTCACCGGTGGCCTAGAGTAGGCAAGTGATCGAATCGCAGAGCGTCACTGACGCACTACGTATAGCAGCCGAAAGACGTCAAAACTGCGGTTTCTTCTTCGACTTCGACGGAACCCTGTCCGAGATCCGCGACGACCCGGCCGGCGTCGAGCCGGTGCCGGGCGTCGTCGCGGCCGTCGCCGAGATCGCCGAGCACATCCGCACCGTCGCGGTCGTGTCCGGACGCCCCGTCGAGTTCCTGCGCAAGCACTTCGGCGGCCTGCCGGTGCGCCTGTACGGCCTCTACGGCATGGAGTCCCTCGACGAGCACGGCACCCTGTGGACCGACCCGGAGGTCGTGCCGTGGATCTCCGCGGTCGCCGACGTGGCCAAACGCGCGGTCGCCGAACTGGACCCCGACATCCTGGTCGAGGACAAGCGGCTGTCGGTCGCCCTGCACTACCGCACCGCCCCCCACCTGCGCGCCCAGGTCGAACGCTGGGGCGGCGACCGGGCCGCCGAGTACGGCCTGGCGCCGCTGCCCGGCCGCATGGTCCTCGAACTCAAGCCGCCCATCCGCCGCGACAAGGGCGGCGTCGTGCGCAGCGCCACCCGCGACCTCGACTGCGTCTGGTACTTCGGCGACGACCTGGGCGACCTGCCCGCGCTCACCGCGCTGGCCGACCGCGCCAAGGCCGACCGCGGCTTCGAGGTGTTCCGGGTCGGGGTGTCCAACCCCGAGACCGGCGACCAGGTCGCCGCCATGATGGACGTCATCGTCGGCTCGCCGCGCGATCTGGTGCCGCTGCTGCGCCAGGCCGGGCAGGCCTTCACCCCTTCGCACACCTGATCGAAGGCCCGGCGGCGCAGGATTGAGTTCCGGGCCGCCGGGGTAAGCGCTGATCATGCCGGAATCAGTCATGGTGTTCTCACCGTCCCCGCAGCTCACCGTCACCATCGAGCAGGTCGGCGACGAGGAGGAGATCCACCTGCACGCCGGCGGGCAGGGCGTCTGGGTAGCTCGGATGATCAAATCCCTGGGCGTACGGGTCGTGCTGTGCTCCGCGTTCGGCGACGAGACCGGCCGGGTGGTGCGCAACCTCATCCTCGACGAGGGCCTGGAGGTCGGCGCGATCGACGTCTCCGCCCGCAACGGGGCCTACGTGCACGACCGCCGCGACGGCGAGCGCACCGAGATCGCCCAGGCCCCCGGGCAGCCGCTGAGCCGCCACGACCAGGACGAGCTCTACAACGTCGCGCTCGCCGAGGGCCTGCGCGCCGAGGTCGCGATGCTGGCCGGCGTCGCCGACCCGCAGGTGCTGCCCCCCGACGTGTACCGGCGGCTCGCCGGCGACCTGCGCCGCAACGGCACCAAGGTCGTCGCGGACCTGTCCGGCGACTACCTGACCGCCGTCCTGGAGGGCGGCGTCGACGTGCTCAAGGTGTCCCACGAGGAGGTGCTGCGCGACGGCCGCGCCACCGAGGACACCATCGCCGGCCTGGTCGCGGCCATGCACCGGCTGCGCGAGGAGGGCGCCGCCGCCGTCGTGCTCAGCCGCGCCGAGCATCCCGCGCTCGTGCTCATCGACGACGAGGTGCGCCAGGTCGAGCTGCCCCGCCTCGAACCCGCCGACCACCGCGGCGCGGGCGACTCGATGACCGCCGGCGTCGTCGCGATGCTGGCCCGCGGCCGCGACCTCGACGAGGCCGTACGCACCGGCGCCGCCGCGGGCGCGCTCAACGTCACCCGGCACGGGCTGGGCACCGGCCGCGCCGACGTGATCTCCCAGTTCACCACCAGGGTCAAGCTGACCGCGCTGCCCGGCGCGAACGACGGCGCTCCCCCGCCGGGCTCCGGCGGCGGCCAACGCGGCGGCGGCCACACGTCTCCCGAACAGCTCGCAGAGAAGGTGAAGCATTCATGACCCGGGTCCTGATCACCAACGACGACGGCATCGAGGCCCCCGGCCTGCACCGGCTCGCGCTCGCCGCGGCCAAGGCGGGCTTCGACGTGGTGGTGGCGGCGCCGGCCCGCGACTCCAGTGGCGCGAGCGCCGCGATCAGCGCCGTCGCGCAGGACGGCCGGATCATCGTGGAGGAACGTAAGCTGCCCGACCTCGACGGGGTGCCCGCGTACGCCGTGACCGGGACCCCGGCGATGGCGGCGCTGATCGCGACCCGGGGCGCTTTCGGGGACCCGCCCGAGGTGGTGTTGTCGGGCATCAACCGCGGCGCGAACGCCGGCCCCGCGGTGCTGCACTCCGGCACCGTCGGCGCGGCGCTGACCGGGGCCGCCTACGGCTGCCAGGGCCTGGCCGTGTCCCTCGATCTCGCCGACGGGGACCTGACCGACGACGACCGGCACTGGGACACCGCAGCCGTGTACGCGGTCGCGCTGCTGTCGTTGCTGGACGGGCTGCCGCAGTCGACGGTGCTCAACCTGAACGTGCCCGACCTGCCCGCCGATCAGGTCCGCGGGCTGTGCCGGGCCCGGTTCGGCCGGTTCGGCCAGGTGCAGATGCGCATCGCCGAGCGCGGCAGCGGCTTCGTGCGCACCGCCCTGGAGGACTCAGGCGCGCACCTGGAGCCGGGCACCGACATGGCGCTGCTGGCCGACGGGTATGCCACCGTCACGCCGCTGCAGCCGCTCGGCGAGGCCGCCGTCGACCTGCCCGACCTCGCGGACCTGCTCACCGCGGTCTGAGCTGCGACTACGACGACGTCGAGCCCAGCGCGGAGATCAGGGCGGCGCCACCGCAGCACAGGATGAAGACGGCCGGGAGCACGACGAGCATCATGGCGTAGTTCGACCACATGCCGAACGTGGTGACGTCGACGCCCTGGCCGTCGTGGACCCGGTTGCGCCACCCGCCGAACCGGAACGCGAGCTGGTGTCCCGCGCCGGGGTGCACGGTCAGCCTCGTCTTGATCATCGGCATGCCGAACGGGTCGGTCACCTTCACCTCGTGCGGCCCGGCCGGGACCACGACGTGGTAGGTGCCCTCACCGCCGAACGGCACCTGCCGACCGTCGATCTTGAGCTTGGACGTGGACGCCGCCGAGACGATGTAGGGGCCGCGGTTGAAGCTCACGACCAGCACACCGTGCCCCTCCGGCACGGGCACGGGCATCGGATACGCGGTGAAGGGCATGACAGGGCCGGGGTGGAAGGGCTGCACCATGCGGCCGATCATGCCAGAACGGTGCGAACTCGCGCGACCGTCCACAACCGACCACCCGCAGTTGTCCGGGCACCGACCCGCCACGTGCTGCAGCTTCGGGGAAAGTGCGTGAACCGGGTGCCACCGGCGGGCAGTCTGGCCGAAACCGAGGCGCGTGGCTCAGTGGGCCGGGTTCTCGGTGTGCGGCTTGCGGCCGAGCTGGCGCCAGCCGGTCTCGGCGACGTCCACGTCGTAGTGCTCGGCGGCGGCGACCAGGTTGGCGAAGGCGAGGTCGCGCTCGTCGTCGTTGACGTCCTTGACCTGGTCGAAGCGGGCCAGTGCGTTGCGCACGTGGTCGGCGTCGGTCAGCGGCAGCTTGCGCTTGTCCGGGAACGCGAACACCGATTCGGGCAGGCGGTTCTTGTCCGCCGTGCTCAGCTCGCCCTCGACCTGGTGCGCCCGCCAGGTGGTTTTGGTGTTGGTTGTCATGATTCGTGGTTACCCGGCGACCGCGGGGGCCCAAACGTCGGGCCCCCGGGGTCACATCATGAGCTGGTCGACGGTGATGGGCAGGTCCCGCATCCGGCGGCCGGTGGCGTGGTGGACGGCGTTGCCGATCGCGGCCGCGACGCCGACCAGGCCGATCTCGCCGATGCCCTTCGTGCCGGACGGGGTGTAGCGGTCGGGTTCGCCGACGAAGACGACCTCGACGTCGGGCACGTCGGCGCTGACGGCCACCAGGTAGTCGCCGAAGGTGCCGTTGGCGACCCGGCCGGTGCCGGGGTCGGTCAGCGTGTCCTCGAACAGGGCCTGGCCGATGCCGCCGACGGTCGCGCCGAGGATCTGGCTGCGGGCCAGCTTCCGGTTGAGGATGCGGCCGCCGTCGGTGACGCTGACGACCCGGCGCACCCGCAGCCGGCCGATCATCGG
The DNA here is from genome assembly GCF_009720365.1 of Catellatospora paridis. Lineage (GTDB taxonomy): Bacteria > Actinomycetota > Actinomycetes > Mycobacteriales > Micromonosporaceae > Catellatospora > Catellatospora paridis. The sequence continues at coordinate 757,431 of NZ_ML769312.1, forward strand.
GTCGATGGCGACCTCGACGAACCGGGCCCCGTACGCGCCCGCGTGGACCATGCCGGCCGCCGCCGCGTCGGGCGGCCGGAGCCGGCCGTCGCCGGACATCTCCACCAGCCCCTGCCCGGCGAGCAGGTCGGCGATCGGGACCCGCACCGACGGATCGTCGCGGCGGCACAGCGCGCCGTCGCGGCACACCACGTCGTCGGGGCCCAGGCCGTGCAGCGGCGAGTCCGCGCCGGCCAGGGTGAGCAGCTCGCCCTGCAGGTGCGACACGGCGTCGATGACCGCGTTGGACAGCGACGAGGCCAGGCCGGACCCGCCGGACTGGGCGCTGGCGGGCATGTCGCTGTCGCCGAGCCGGCAGTCGACCTGCTGCGGGTGCAGCCCGAGCAGGTCCGCGGCGAGCTGCGTGATGACCGTGTACGTGCCGGTGCCGATGTCGGTGGCGGCGGACCGCACGGCGGCGGTGCCGTCGGCGTACACCGTGACGCGGGCCTGGGACATGGGCAGGTAGGCGAAGAATCCGGCGGCGGCCATGCCCCAGCCGAGCAGCAGGTCGCCTTCGCGCATCGACGAGGGCCGCGGGTCGCGCCGCGACCACCCGAACAGTTCCGCGCCGACCCGGCAGCACTCGATCACCCCGTTGGACGACCAGGGCTTGCCGCTGGCCGGGTCGAGGTCGGTGGCGAGGTTGCGCAGCCGCAGTTCGAGCGGGTCCATGCCGAGTTCGTAGGCGAGTTCGTCCATCGCGGTCTCGATCGCCCAGTTGCCTTCGGCCTCGCCGGGGGCGCGCATCGAGGTCGGGTAGCGGCGGTTGAGCCGGACGGTGCGCTCGACCGTGGCGACGTTCGGGCAGGCGTACAGATGGCCGGTGCCGCTCGTGATCAGGCCCACCGCCAGGAAGTCGATCGACGACAGCACCGTCGCCCGGTGCTCGATCATGGTCAGTGTGCCGTCGCGGGTCGCGCCCAGGCGCACCTGCTGCTCGGTGTCGGGGCGGTGCCCGACTAGCCGGAACATCTGCGGCCGGGTCAGCATGAGCTTGACGGGACGGCCGAGTTCCCGGGCGGCCCCGGCGGCGAGCAGCTTGTAGGGCCACTGGTTGAGCCCGGCGCCGAACCCGCCGCCGAGGTAGGGCACCCGCACGCGTACGCCCGACTCGGGCACGCCGAACATTGCGGCCAGGGTCTTGCGCAGCGCGATGGTGCCCTGCGTCGTGTCATGGATCTCCAGGTGGTCGCCGTCCCAGGCGGCGACGCAGCCCATCAGGCCGAGCGGGTTGTTGGTGTTCTCCGGGGTCCGGTAGGTCGCGCCGATGCGCACGTCGGCGGCGGCCCAGCCGGCCTCGGTGTCGCCGCGGGACGTGTCCGGCGACAGCGGCAGCGGCTCGGGCTGCCCGGCGGCGGGGTCGAGCAGCGGCGCCTCGGCCGCGTAGGTGATCTCGATGAGCCGGGCGGCTTCGGTGGCCTCCTGCGAGGTGTCCGCGACGACCAGGGCGACCTCCTGGCCGTGGAAGGTGATCCGGCCGTCCTGCAGCGGTGCGGTCGGGGCCTCGCCGAACAGGACGTCGGGCGAGGGGTTCAGGCGCGGGAAGTTCTCGTGCGTGAACACGGCCCGCACCCCGGGCAGCGTCAGCAGCGCACTGGTGTCGATCTTCGTGATGGTGCCCGCGCCGACGGTCGAGGTCACCACGACCGCGTGCACCATGCCGGGCAGGGTGACGTCGCTGGCGTACGGCGCGGTGCCGGTGACCTTGTGCGGGCCGTCGACGCGGTCGATGCCCTTGCCCACCCAGGTGCCCAGATCGGGCTTCGTGGCGGTCATCGGGTCGCCTCCGTCATCGTGATCAGCTGCCGGCTGAGCGTGCGCACCGCGAGGTCGACCTTGAACGCGGTGCCGGGCACCGTGAACGCGGACGCCATGGTGGCCCGCCCGGCCTGCTCGAAGCGCACCGGGTCGACGTGGGTGCCGCGCAGCATCTCCTCGGCCTCGCGGGCCCGCCACGGCACGGAGCCGACGCCGCCGAGCCCGATCCGGATGTCGGCGATCATGTCGCCGTCCATCTGCACCGCGACCGCGGCCGAGGTGAGCGCGAACTCGTAGGAGGCCCGGTCGCGGACCTTCAGGTAGCCCGAGCGCCAACCCTGAGGCAGCAGCGGCACGTCGATCTCGGTGATCAGGTCGCCGTGGCCGAGGACGTTCTCGATGGACGGGCCCTCGTCGGCCCGCACCCAGAACTCGCTCAGCGGGATGCGCCGCTGCCCGCTCGGCCCGCTGACCAGCACCGAGGCCTCGACGGCGAGTAGCGGAACGGCCACGTCGGAGGCGTGCAGCGCGATGCAGCGCTCGTCGACGCCGAGCACGGCGTGCATGCGGGCGACGCCGTCGACGGCCGCGCAGCCCGAGTCGGGGCTGCGCCGGTTGCAGGCGGCCACGGTCGGGTCGCGAAAGTAGCGGCAGCGGGTGCGCTGCAGCAGGTTGCCGCCGATGGTGGCCATGTTGCGCAGCTGCACCGTCGCCCCGGCCAGCAGCGCCTCCCGGACGAACGTCAGGCGCTGCGCGACGACGGGTTCGGCGGCGAGCTGCTCCATGGTGGTCAGCGCGCCGACCTTGAGCTGCTGGCTCTCGACCAGGATGCCGCGCAGCGGCAGGCGGCTGATGTCGACGAGGCGGTCGGGTGTCCACACGCCGTCCTTCATCAGGTCCAGCTGGGTGGTGCCGCCGGCCAGGAACGCGGCCTGCGGGTCGGCGGCGACCGAGGCGACGGCCTCGTCGACGGCGTCGGGACGGTCGTAGACGAATGCCCGCATCACGCACCTCCTCCGGCCGCCTCGCGCACCGCGGCGACGATGTTGTCGTACGCGCCGCAGCGGCACAGGTTGCCCGACATGTATTCGCGGATCTCGGCGTCGCTGCCCGCGCGGCCCTCGCGCAGCAGGCAGACCGCGGACATGAGCTGCCCGGGAGTGCAGAAGCCGCACTGGAACGCGTCGTGGCGCACGAACGCCTCCTGCAACGGGTGCAGCCGGCCCTCCTCGTCGATGAGCCCTTCGACGGTGGTCACCTGCCGGCCGTCGACCTGCGCGGCGAGCATCAGGCACGACACCACCCGCGCCCCGTCGACGTGCACCGTGCACGCGCCGCAGGCGCCCTGGTCGCAGCCGCGTTTGGTGCCGGTGAGCCCGGACGAGTCGCGCAGCGCCTCCAGCAGCGTGGTGCGGGTGTCGACGCGCCACTGCACGGGTGCGCCGTTGACGACGGTGAACACGTCGACGGTGTACTCATCCTGCGCCGTTGGGGCTGGTGCGGTGCTTCGGGTGGTTTTCACGGGATGCCTCCGGCCGCCGCCCGGTCGCCGCAGGGCCTGCCGCGCCGACGACCGGCATGGAGTGGACATCTCAGAATGCCATCGATCGCCGCAGCTCAACGCCTGTTTCAGCGATCCGGTGCGGGTGAGGAGGGACTGCGTGCGCGGGGTGGTTCGCCTACGCTGGCCGGATGCGTCGGCTCGAGGTGCGCCGCCACTCGTACACCAAGAAGGACGCCGCCCGCGGCCGCGGCTCACACCTGTCCGGCGACGGGGTCGCCGCGGCCCGGGCCGCCGGGGAGGCGCTCGGCCCAGTCGGCTACGTGCTGACCAGCATGTCGCCGCGGGCCATGGAGACGGCCGTGGCGATGGGCTTCGCCGTCGACGACACCGCCGAGATGCCGTCCGGCTACGTGCCGGGCGAGGTCGACCACCACGACCAGTGGCGCTGGGAGCGGCCCTTCGTCACCTACGCCGAGCTGATCGCCGCCGGCCGGGGGCTCGCCGACGTGGCGCTCGCCAACCGGGCGCTGTGGCTGGCCGCGCTGGCGCGGGTGCCCGACGGCGCGACGGCGCTGGTCGTCGGGCACGGCGGCACCCTGGAACCGGGGTTGGTCGCCTGCGCGCCCGACGCCGACCACGCGGTGTGGGGTCCGGCGTTCGGCCACCTGCACGGGGCCACCCTGGACTTCGACGGCGACCGGCTCGTCAGCGTCACCGTGCGGCGCACACCCGCGGCGTGACCTGGTGACCGGGCTGGAGCTGCTCCGCGGCCGGCTGGTGGCGGCCGGGTACGCGGTCCGGACGATCACGCCCGCGACCGGCGGCGTGATCGCGACCGCGGGCCTGGTCACGCTCGACGGCGGCGGCCAGGTGTTCGCCAAGACCCTGCCGCCGCCCACCGCGGCCGGTTCGCAGGTCGGCGACCTGTTCGAGGTGGAGGCCGCCGGCTTGCGGGAGTTGCGTGAGCCGGGCGGCGTGCGGACGCCGGATGTGCTGCTGGCGTCGCCGGACGTGCTGGTCCTGGCGGCGATGCGTCCCCGCGGCGACGACGGGGCGTACTGGGCGGCGCTGGGCCGTGCGGTCGCGGCCCTGCACGCCGGCACCGTGGCCGCGCGGCATGGGTGGCACCGTGACGGGTGGCTGGGCCGGCTGCGCCAGGACAACACCTGGCACGACGACGGGTACGCGTTCTTCGCGCAGCGCCGGGTGCTGCGCTGGCTGCCCGAGCCGCTCGTCGAGCAGGCGTTCGACGCTGCCGACCGGCGGGGGCTGGAGCGGCTGTGCGCGGCGCTGCCCGAGCTGGTCCCGCCATCGCCGCCGGTGCTGACCCACGGCGACCTGTGGGCCGGCAACGTGCTCGCCGACGACACCGGCGCGCCGGTGCTGATCGACCCGGCGGTGTCCTACGCCTGGGCGGAGCTGGACCTGGGCATGCTGTGGTGCTCGCCGCCGCTGCCGGGCAAGGAGCGGTTCTTCGACGCGTACGCCGAGCACGCGCCGCTGCGCGACGGCTGGCGCGACCGGATGGAGCTGATGTTCCTGCGTGAGCTGCTCAGCATCATCGCCCATGGCGACGACGACTGGGGCGCCGCCGACATGGTCCGCCGCCTGATCGCCCCGTTCCGCCGCCGCTGATGCCCCGATCGCCGCATCCGCGCCCGAAAGAGGTGGGGTGAAACGGTGTAAAGGGTGGTGTAGGGGGCATGGGGGCTTAGGGTGTTGATGGATCACCCCCGACCGTGTGGATCGAGTACGGGAGGGAACGTATGGGAGACAAGCAGTTCTTTCGCAAGGTCGCCGAGTTGTCGGGGCTGACCGTGGAGGAGGCCGCCGACACCACGCGCGCCACGCTGGAGTGCCTGGCCGCGCGGCTGAGCAACGGCGAGAACCGGCATCTGGCGGCGCACCTGCACGAGGGCCTGCGCGACTCGCTGCCGCCCAACGACCGCATCCAGTGCTTCGACCTGCCGGAACTGCTGCGGCGGGTGCGCGAACGCACCGGCCTCAACGACCGCGACACCGAGGCCGGGGTCCGCGGCGTGCTGACGGCCCTGCGCGAGGACCTCGGCGACGAGACGTTCGACCACGTCATGCAGCAGCTTCCCAACGATTTCCGGACGATGGCCCGGGTTCGGGCCGCGGCCTAGGGCCCGCGGTAGGCCACCAGGTCGGTGCGGTCGGCGGCCCCGGTCTCCGACCGCACCAGCCCCACCTGCGGGGCGTAGAAGCGGTGCAGCCGCACGCCGCGCGACAGCGGCGACGTCTGCTCGAGTTCCACCACGTCGCGGTACGCCCCGGCGGCCACGCTGACCTGCTCGCCGACGCCGAGCACCCGGGCGGAGTCCTCGAAGCGGCCGCGGCTGTGCCCGATCCGCCACCGCTGCCCGACCACCGGCCGGGCCGCCATCGCGATGCCGGGCTGGGCCCCCTCGGCGCCGGCCCGCCAGCCGTCGACGCCGGTCAGGGAGCCGTCGACGTAGTTGCGGGCGGACTCGCCGAGCAGCCACACGTTGCCGGTGCTGTCCTGGGCGTACCAGCCGGTCAGGTCCTGCACGACGCCGCCGCCGGCGTCGGTGGTCAGCGCACGGGCCGCGACCGTGGCGACGCCCGCGACCGTCGGGCCGTCGGCCACGGTGACCTCGGTGCGGATGTCGCCGTCGGGGCCGACGGTGAGGTAGTTCCACCGGCCGCCGACCGGCAGCGGCAGGTACGGGTTGTCGACGCGGGTGGTGAAGTCGGCCGGGTCGAGCCGCACCGGCTGGTCGCCCTGCGGCAGCGGTGACGGGGCCGGGGCCGGGGCGGGGGTGGGCGCGGCGGCGGGCCGTGCCGGGCCGGGGCCGGCCAGCAGGCTCGCGGTCAGGGCCAGCGCGAGGGTGAGCGGCTGCAGGTGGACCACCCACCCATGCTCGCAACGCACCTGCCCCAGAAATGTGTGTTTAGCGGTAACCGCCCGGCTAAATCCCGATATTGGAAAGATGGGCGGCGTGAGCGAGCGCAGCACCCACGTGGTGGTCATCGGCGGCGGATTCGCCGGCGTCGCCTGCGCCAGGACGCTCACCGGCCAGCCCGACATCTCGGTGACGCTGCTGGACCGCAACGGCTACCACCAGTTCCAGCCGCTGCTCTACCAGGTCGCCACCGCCGAGATCGACCCCGCCGACGTGTCCTACGACCTGGCCGACATGTTCGCCGAGCACGACAACGTCGAGGTCCGCACCGCCGACGTCACCGCCGTCGACCCGCAGACCCGCACCGTGACCCTCGCCGACGGCGGCACCGTCACCGGCGACGTGCTCGTGCTCGCCGCCGGCGCGCAGGCCAACTTCTTCGGCGTGCCCGGCGCCGCCCAGCACGCGTACCCGCTGTACACCCTCGACGACGCGCTCCGGCTGCGCGAACGGCTCCGCGAGGTCTACGTCGAGGCCGCCGCCGAAGGCCCGGCGAGCGCCGGCGAGATCACCTTCGTGGTCGTCGGCGGCGGCGCGACCGGCGTCGAGACCGCGGGCGCGCTCGCCGAGCTGGTCGGCACGATCCTGCCCCGGCAGTTCGAGAAACTCGCCCTGATCCGCTCCCGGGTCGTGCTCGTCGACCACGGCCACGCCGTCCTCGGCCCGTTCGGGCCCGGCGCGCAGGCCTACGCCGCCGAGCAGCTGCAGCGCCGCGGGGTGCGGCTGCGGCTGGGTGTCACCGCGACCGAGGTCTCCGCCGACCACGTCACCCTCGACGACGGCACGACCGTGCCGACCAGGGCGACCGTGTGGGGCGGCGGCATCGCCGCCGCGCCGCTCGTCGGGGCCTGCGGCGTGGGCACCGGCCGCGGCGGGCGCGTCGACGTGCGCCCCGACCTGACCGTCGACGGCCACCCCGACGTGTACGCCGCCGGCGACGCCGCGAACATCACAGGCGCCGACGGCCTGCCCCTGCCGCAGCTCGCATCGGTGGCGCAGCAGGCCGGCCGCTGCGTCGGATTCAACATCATCGCCGCTGCGTGCGGGCGGCCGCGCAGCGCGTTCGCGTACCACGACAAGGGCATCATGGCGATGATCGGCCGGGACGCGGCGGTCGCCGAACTCGGCGCCCGCCACCACGAGCTGCACGGCCGGATCGCGTTCGCGGCATGGCTGGGCATCCACGCGTACCTGATGGCCGACGCCCGCGCCGAGACCAACGCGTTCGTCACCTGGGCCGAGGAGTTCTACCTGCGGCCCGGCCACTGCCCGCAACGGCTGCTCACCCCGCCCGCCACGACTGCCAGGAGCGCGTCATGACCGCACCCGCGACACCCGCGCCCGCGGACGTGCTCGTCGTCTTCGGCATCACCGGCGACCTGGCCAAGGTGATGACGTTCCGGTCGCTGTACCGCCTCGACCGGCGCGGCCTGCTCACCTGCCCGGTCATCGGCGTCGCCGGCGACGACTGGACCGTCGACAAGCTGCGCGAACACGCCCGCGAATGCATCACCGGCGCCGGCGAGCAGCTCGACGAAGCCGTGTTCGCCCGCTTCGCGGCCCGCCTGTCGTACCTGTCCGGCGACTTCACCGACGCCGGGCTGTACCAGCGCGTCGCCGCCGCCGTCGGCGACGCGGGAACACCCGTGTCGTACCTGGAGATCCCGCCGTCGCTGTTCGCGACCGTCGTCAAGGGCCTGTCCGAAGCCGGGATCGTGCGCGGCGGGCGGGTCGTGGTCGAGAAACCGTTCGGCCACGACCTGGCCTCGGCCCGGGCCTTGGCCGAACAGCTGCACCAGTACCTCGACGAGTCGCAGCTGTTCCGCATCGACCACTTCCTCGGCAAGATGGGCACCGAGGAACTGGTGTACCTGCGGTTCGCGAACACGATGCTGGAACCGGTCTGGAACCGCGCCCACGTCGACAGCGTGCAGATCACCATGGCCGAGGACTTCGGCGTCGAGGACCGCGGCCACTTCTACGACCCCGTCGGGGCGCTGCGCGACGTCGTCGTCAACCACCTGATGCAGGTCCTGGCCGGCGGGGCCATGGAACCCCCGGCCGGCCGGCACCCCGACGCGCTCAAGAACGCGCAGGTGGCCCTGTGGAGCGCGGTCGCCGACGCCGACCCGGCCGACTACGTGCGCGGCCAGTACGACGGCTACCAGCACATCGACGGCGTCAAACCCGGCTCGACCACCGAGACGTACGCCGCCCTGAAACTCGAGATCGACAACTGGCGCTGGTCCGGCGTGCCGTTCTTCATCCGCACCGGCAAACGCCTGCCCGCCACACAGACCGAGTTCCGGGTCGTGTTCAAACGCCCACCCCGGCTCGGCCTGCCCGCGCTCGCCGGCGGCATGCCCGAACCCGACCAGTTCGTCATCAAACTCGACCCGACCACCGGCACCCGGCTGCGCCTGGACGCCCGCCGCGCCGACGCCGACGGCCCCGAACCGATCACCCTCGACATGGAGTTCGCGACCGAGGGCGGCGAAGGCCCCACCCCGTACGAGGTGCTGCTGCACGCCGCCCTGATCGGCGACGCCAACCGGTTCACCCGCCAGGACGGCGTCGAGGAGACCTGGCGCATCCTGCAGCCACTGCTCGACAAACCGTCCCCGATCGAGCCGTACGCGCCCGGCACCTGGGGCCCCGCCGGCGCCGAGCAGCTCGTCGCCGGACACGGCTGGCGCGGCCCGTGGATCGTCGACACCGACCCGCCCGGCAAGATGCCATGACCACCACCCACACCGGCCCCGGCCACGTCTCCTCAGCGGCGCCCTCGCCGTTCCCGCCGATCGAGGAGTACGCCTACCTGTCCGACTGCCACACCGGTGCGCTCGTCGCCCCCGACGGCTCCGTCGACTGGCTGTGCGTGCCCCGCTTCGACTCGCCCAGCATCTTCGGCAGCCTGCTCGACCGCGAGAGCGGCATGTTCCGGTTCGGCCCCTATGGCATCTCCCACCCCACCGCCCGCCACTACGTGCCCGGCACCAACGTGCTGGAGACCGCCTGGCGCACCAAGACCGGCTGGCTCGTCGTCCGCGACGCGCTCGTGCTCGGCCCCGCCGCACCCGACGACGAAGTCAACCCGCACACCCGCCCACCCGTCGACACCGACGCCACCCACCTGCTCGTCCGCACCGCCGAAGTCGTCGCCGGCACCGTCGGCCTGCAACTCATCTGCGAACCCGTGTTCGACTACGGGCGCGTGCCCGCCGAATGGCAGCTGCTCGACGGCGACCGCCACGCCGCCGACGCGACCGGCGCCGGCCTCACCGTCCGCCTCGCCACCGACCTGACCATGGGCATCGAAGGCGGCCGGGTCCGGGCCCGGCACGTCCTGCACGCCGGACAGCGCGCGTTCTGCGCCCTGTCCTGGGCCACCGGCCTGATCACCCCCGCCGACGCCGACCAGGCCCGCGCCGCAGTCGAACAGAGCTGCGAGTTCTGGCGACTGTGGCTGGCCCAGGCCCGCATACCCGACCACCGGTGGCGCGACCCGCTGCAACGCTCCGCGCTGGCCATCAAAGGCCTCACCTACGCCCCCACCGGCGCGACCGTCGCCGCGGCCACCACCTCGCTGCCCGAAACCCCCGGCGGATCCCGCAACTGGGACTACCGCTACACGTGGATGCGCGACTCCACCTTCACCCTGCGGGCCCTGCACCTGCTCGACCTCGACGAAGAGGCCGAGGAGTTCATGCAGTTCATCGCCGACGTGCAACCCACCGAAGACGGCTCCCTGCAGATCATGTACGGCATCGACGGCCGCCGCGAGCTGCCCGAGACCACCATCGACGACCTGTCCGGCTACAACGGCGCGAAACCGGTCCGCATCGGCAACGCCGCCTACCGCCAGCGCCAGAACGACGTCTACGGCGCCGTGCTCGACACGATCCTGCTGCACACCCGCCGCAGCCAGCGCCTGCCCCGGCGGCTGTGGCCCCTGGTCGTGTCCCAGGCCGACTGCGCCGCCAAGGTGTGGTCCGAACCCGACCAGGGCATCTGGGAAGCCCGCGGCGAGCCGCAGCACTACGTGTCCAGCAAACTCATGTGCTGGGTGGCACTGGACCGCGCCGCGAAACTCGCCGTCCTGCGCGGCGACGGCGACCGCGCCACCGACTGGGCCCAGACCGCCGAGCAGATCCGCGCCGACATCCTCGCCAACGGCGTCACCGCCGACGGCGTGCTGCGCCAGCACTACGCCACCGATGCCCTCGACGCCTCGACCCTGCTCGCGGCCGTGTTCCGGTTCCTGCCCGGCGACGACCCACGCCTCAAGGCGACCGTCGCCGCCATCGCCGACGACCTCACCGAGAACGGGTTCGTGCTGCGCTACCGCACCGACCAGACCGACGACGGGCAGACCGGCCGCGAAGGCACCTTCCTGATCTGCTCGTTCTGGCTCGTGTCGGCGCTGGCCGTCGTCGGCGACCTGCAACGCGCCCGCGACCTCATGGAACGCCTGCTGCGGGTCAGCTCGCCGCTGGGCCTGTACGCCGAGGAGTTCGACACGCACACCGGCCGGCACCTGGGCAACTTCCCGCAAGCCTTCTCACACCTGGCGCTCATCGGAGCCGCCGGGATGATCATTCTCGCGGAGCGGTTGGGAGAACTCTGATGGACGCCTACGACGTGATCATCATCGGGACCGGAGCCGGCGGCGGCACCCTCGCCCGCTACCTCGCCCCGTCCGGCAAACGCATCCTGCTGCTCGAACGCGGCGACTGGCTGCCCCGCGAACCCGAGAACTGGGACACCGCCGAAGTCTTCGTCAACAACCGCTACATCTCCAAGGACACCTGGTACGACAAGCACGGCAACGGATTCCAGCCGCAGGTCCACTACTACGTCGGCGGCGCCACCAAACTCTACGGCGCCGCCCTGTACCGGCTGCGCCGCGAAGACTTCGGCCAGCTCCAGCACCACGACGGGACGTCACCCGCCTGGCCCATCTCCTACGAGGAGATGGAGCCGTACTACACCATGGCCGAACAGCTCTACGAAGTCCACGGCAACCGCGGCGAGGACCCCACCGAACCGCCCGCGTCCGGGCCGTACCCGTACCCGGCACTGCACCACGAACCGCGCATCCAGCAGCTGTCCGACGACCTCGCCGCCGCCGGCTACCGCCCCTTCCACGCACCCGTCGGCGTACGCCTCAACGAGCAGAACATGCCCTACAGCATCTGCGTGCGGTGCCAGCACTGCGACGGCTTCCCCTGCCCGCTGCACGCCAAGTCCGACGCCGAAACCCTCGCCGTCCGGCCCGCGCTGCAGGCGCCCAACGTCACCCTGCTCACCCACGCCCACGCCGTACGCCTCGAGACCAACCTCGCCGGCACCGCCGTCACCCAGGTCGTCGTCGACCACGAAGGCCACGAGGAACGCTACTCCGCCGACATCGTCGTCGTGTCGGCCGGAGCCGCCAACTCCGCGAAACTGCTCCTCATGTCCGCCAGCGACCTGCACCCGCACGGCCTGGCCAACAGCTCCGACCAGGTCGGGCGCAACTACATGTTCCACCTGTCACAAGCCGTGCTCGCCCTGTCCCGCGAACCCAACGAAACCCGGTTCCAGAAGACCCTCGGCCTCAACGACTTCTACTTCCGCGGACCCGACTTCGACTACCCCATGGGCAACATCCAGATGATCGGCAAATCCGAGCCCGACATGTACCGCGGCGAGAAACCCCTCGCCACGAAACTCGCCCCCACCTGGGCCCTGGCCGACGTCGCCCGGCACGCCGTCGACTTCTGGCTGTCCACCGAAGACCTGCCCCGGCCCGACAACCGCGTCACCGTCAGCCGCGACGGCCACATCGTGCTCGACTACACCCCGAGCAACCCCACCGCCGCCAAACGCCTCTACCACCAGCTCAAATCCATGCTGTCCACCATGCAACTACACGAGGACCACCTGATCCACCGGTTCGCGTACATGAAGACCGACATCCCCATCGCCGGAGTCGCCCACCAAGCCGGCACCTGCCGCTTCGGCACCGACCCCGCCACATCCGTGCTCGACGCCCACTGCAAAACCCACGAACTCGACAACCTCTACGTCGTCGACACCAGCTTCTTCCCCAGCATCGGCGCGGTCAACCCGGCACTCACCGCCATGGCCAACGCCCTACGCGTCGGCGAACACCTCGCCGGACGCCTCGGCGTCAGCTACGCCGCACCCGCCACAGCCCCCGGAGCGCCGCGGTGACCGACCCCACCGCCGACTACTTCCACAGCCTCGGCGAACACGGCCGCTACCCGCTGCTGCGCGCCACCTCGGGCACCATCCGCTTCGACCTCGGCGGCGACGGCCACGCCGAACACTGGCGCGTCACCATCAACAAAGGCCACATCGAAGTCAGCCGCGGCAGCGAACACGCCGACTGCGTCGTACACGTCGCCAAGGCCCTGTTCGACGGCATGGTCACCGGCCAGGTCAACACCATGGCCGCAGTGCTACGCGGCCAGATCGACGTCGAAGGCGAACTACACCTCATCGTCATGCTCCAACGGCTGTTCCCCGGACGGCCACCGCTGCCCGCATCGACGACCCGGAGGCACCACAAATGACCACCACCGGCTCTGTCAGCACCCTCGACGGCAACACGTTCGTCGTCAGCGACACCGCCGGCGACATCGACGCCTCACCCACCGAACCCAACGGCCTGTTCTCCTGGGACACCCGCTACCTGTCCCGCTGGGTCCTCACCCTCGACGGCCACCGCCTCAACCCGCTGTCCACCGACGACCTGCACTACTTCGAAACCCGCTTCTTCCTCGTCCCCGGCACCGGCACCGTCTACGTCGACGCGACCCTGTCGATCATCCGCCGCCGCGAGGTCGTCGACGGATTCCGCGAAGAACTCACCATCCTCAACCACAGCGCCACCCCCGTGAACCTCACCCTGCGACTCGACGCCGCCGCCGACTTCGCCGACCTGTTCGAGGTCAAAGACCACCTCAAGAAAAAGGGCAAGTACTACACCCGCATCGACGACAACCTGCTCCTGCTCGGATACGAACGCCAGACATACCGCCGCGAAACCCTCATCAACACCGCCGCGTCCACCCACGTCGACGCCCACGGCCAGACCACCGACGCCCCCGCCGCCGCCATCGACGCCGACGGCGTCACCTTCACCGTCCACCTCGGCGGGCACAGCAGCTGGAACACCGAACTGCACGTGCGCTGCTCCCTGTGGGGCTGGGCCGCCAACCAGCGCGTCACCGCCCGCACCGAGACCGGGCACACCCGCAAGGACATGGAAGAAGACCTCGACGAGTGGATCGCCGGCGCCCCGAAACTCGAATGCGACTGGGAACCCCTCAAACACACCTACCGGCGCAGCCTCACCGACCTCGCCGCCCTGCGCTTCGCCCCCATGACCTCCGGCGAACGCACCCTGCCCGCCGCCGGCCTGCCCTGGTTCATGACCATGTTCGGCCGCGACAGCATCCTCACCAGCCTGCAGGCCCTGCCATACGCCCCGTCGCTGGCCGCCACCACACTCGCCGAACTCGGCGCCCGCCAAGGCAGCCGCATCGACGACTTCCGCGACGAAGACCCCGGCAAAATCCTCCACGAGATGCGCTACGGCGAACTCACCGCCTTCGAAGAACGCCCCCACTCCCCCTACTACGGCTCCGCCGACAGCACCGCCCTGTTCCTCATCCTGCTCGACGAATACGAACGCTGGAGCGGCGACACCAAACTCGTCCGCGACCTCGAATACGAAGCCCGCGCCGCCCTCGACTGGATCGACCAGTACGCCGACCTGCGCGGCGACGGCTACGTCTGGTACCAGACCCGCAACCCCGACACCGGCCTGGAAAACCAGTGCTGGAAAGACTCCTGGGACTCCATCTCCTACACCGACGGCCGCCTGCCCGGCTTCCCCCGCGCCACCTGCGAACTACAGGGCTACGCCTACGACGCCAAAAAACGCGCCGCCCGCCTCGCCCGCACCATCTGGCGCGACCCCACCCTCGCCGACCGGCTCGACGAACAAGCCGCCGACCTCAAACGCCGCTTCAACCGCGACTTCTGGATCGAAGACCGCAAGTACTACGCACTCGCCCTCGACGCCGACGGCACCCAGGTCGACGCCCTGTCCTCCAACATCGGCCACCTGCTCTGGTCCGGCATCGTCGAACGCCGCCGCGCCCACCACATCGTCGAACACCTGCTCGGCCCACGCCTGTACTCCGGCTGGGGCATCCGCACCCTCGCCGAAGGCGAAGAACGCTACAACCCCGTCGGCTACCACGTCGGCACCGTCTGGCCCTTCGACAACTCCTTCATCGCCTGGGGCCTACGCCGCTACGGCTACAAGAACGAAGCCGCCCGCGTCGCCGCCGGCATCCTCGACGCCGCCGAATTCTTCAACGGCCGCCTACCCGAAGCCTTCTGCGGCTACGACCGCGCCGTCACCAAATACCCCGTCCCCTACCCCACCGCCTGCAGCCCCCAAGCCTGGTCCACCGGCACCCCACTACTACTGCTCGGCACCATGCTCGGCCTGCAAGCCGTCGACGAACACCTCGTCGTCGACCCCGCCCTGCCCGTCGGCATCGGCCACCTCGCCCTGCTCGACGTCCCCGGCCGCTGGGGACACCGCGACGCCTACGGCCGCGGCCGCGTACAGGTCCGCGCCGACGACCGCCTCCGCAAACTCCGACCCCAGCTGTCCACCCTGCAAACCCTCGTCAACCGGCGCGAAAACCGATGACCACCCGCACCCAGACCGCCGTCGTCGACATCGCCGGCGTCGTCCAAGGCATCGTCCTGGTCACCATCCCCGCCGCCAGCACCATCCTCACCGACCCCGCCCACTACGGGCTCACCAGCGCCCAATACGGCGCCATGTTCGCCCCACAGGTCATCGCCGCCATCGCCGCAGCACTGGCCGGCGCAGGCCTCGCCCGCCGCCACGGCACCCACGCCGTCTACCTCACCGGCCTCGCCTGCTCCCTGGCCTCCATGATCCTGCTACTGGCCAGCGCCGCCGTCATGCACCAGCAGCACCTCGCCTACCCACTGCTGCTCGCCGCCACCGCATTCCTCGGCGCAGGATTCGGCCTCGCCGTACCCGCACTCAACTCACTGGCCGCCGCATTCCACCCCACCGCCGTCGACAAGGCCGTCCTCATCCTCAACGCCCTGCTCGGCCTCGGCACCGCCCTCGCACCCGTCTTCGTCGCCCTGTTCGTCGGCCTCGGCTTCTGGTGGGGCCTGCCCGTACTGTCCACCCTGCTGCTCATCGCCCTGCTCGCGGTCAGCCTCCGGCTGCCCATGCACACCGGCGCCCGCGCCACCGCCGCCACCGCAGGCGGCCGCATGCCCGCCCGGTTCTGGCTCTACCTCGCCTTCGCCCTGCTCTACGGCATCTGTGAGACCGTCAACGGCAACTGGGCCCAACTCGACATGACCACCAGCGTCGGCGCCTCCGCCACCACCGCCGCGCTCGCACTCACCGCGTTCTGGGCCATGGTCACCCTCGGCCGGCTCCTGTTCGCCGCCATCACCCGGTGGCTGCCCGCCCGCGCCACCTTCCACCTGCTGCCCTTCGCCCTCGCCGGCGTCTTCGGCATCATCGCCAGCCTGCCCCACGGCCACAGCGTCCAAGGCGTCATCGCCTTCGGCGCCGCCGGGCTGTGCTGCTCCGCCCTGCTGCCGCTCACCATCAGCTTCGGCCAGGGTGAACTCACCGGCTTCTCGGCCGCCGTCGCCGGCGGCGTCATCGCCGCCTACCAGCTCGGCTACGGCATCGCCGCCTTCGGCGCCGGCCCGCTCGTCAACGCCGACACCCCGCTGTCCCGCCTGTACGCCATCGCCGCGTTCGTCGCGCTCGGCATGGGCGTGCTGTCGTTCGCCGTCGCGCACCGCCAGCACTCGCCGCGGACTCTGCACCCCACACCCGCACCGGTGCACGCGTCCACGCAGTCGACGACCTGACCGTCAACCCGCCCGCATCCGGCACGTATCCGCCGCGCGAGGGCGCACGCAGGCGGCCGCGCTACGCCGCGCTGGCCACGTCCCGGCCGACCGACGCATCACCCAGCAGGTCGGCCAGCTCCGCCAGCGAACCCACCACCGGCCCCGACCACACCCCGGACCGGTCCACGAACTCCGCCGTACGCACCACGGTCAGCCCGACGGCGGCGGCTCCCGCCAGCTCGCCGTCCGCTCCGTCGCCGACGAACACGCATTGCTGCGGCGCGACCCCCAGCGCCGACGCGGCCGCCTGGTAGATCCCCGGATCCGGCTTGGCTACCCCGGCCACGCACGAGAAAACCGCCGCGTCGAACCGCCGCGACAGCCCCGAGCTCGGCCACGCCTCCGCGACCTCCGCCGTCGCGTTGCTGACCAGCCCCAGCCGCCACCCCGCCGCACGTAACCCGTCCAGCGCCACCAGCGTGCCGGCCGGCGCGGAGTTCAGCAGCCAGGACGCCAGCTCCAGCCGCAGCGCGGCCGCCCGCGTCACCTGCTCCGGCGACGGATCACCGCCCAGGCGCCGGGCCAGCAGCCGAATCGTCTCCTCCGCGGACCACCGCACGAGCCGGTCGCGCCACGAGACGTGATACGCCAGCACCAGCGCGACCGGATCCACACCGACGATCTCGCCCATTCGCGCCACGACCCGGTCCCGCTGCGCATCCGCACCGTCGAGCAGCGTGTGGAACAGGTCGAACAGAATGGTCCCGGGCACGGCCGAAGGCTACCAGCCCTCCCAGTGCGCCCAGCGGGCGTCGCCGTTGCTGCCACCAGGCGAAACACGGCCCCAGGTCCCCCGGCCGCCTCGTTGGAGCCGGCATTTCGTCTCTCTCGCGGGCCGGAAGCCGAGCCGGACACGGACAGACCGCCCGATCGAACCTTTTCAGTTGTGAGCCGGGCGAAGCCCGTCGTCATTTGTTGGTTTCAGCCGACGAGGACGAGGTCACACCTGCTAAGGCATCCTAGGATTCTGGGACAGAGGTTCGAACCGTCGAGCAGCAGCAGTTCGCTCAGCCGGTGGCGTCTGCCCTGGTCACCGTGCTCGGCGCAGGGTCAGCGACTGGAACTGGAACTCGCCGACGCCGACCACGTGGAAGTCCTCGACCTCGAAGGACCCACGGGCGTACGCCAGCAGCGCCTCGTCGGTGCGCCAGGCGAAGAACCGCCGCGGCTCGTGCCGGTCGGTGTCGATATCGCCCTCGTGGTGCCTGCCGCCCCACACCCCGAGGTAGAACAGGCCTCCCGGGCGTAGCACTCGGCGGATGTTGTCCAGCACCGCCGGCAGGTCGGCATCCGGCACGTGCAGCAGGCAGTTCAGCGCGTACACCGCGTCGGTGGACTCCTCCGGCAGGCCCAGGTCCAGGAAGTGGGCCACCCGCGCGTCCACGCCCTTGGCCCGACAGCGGGCCACCATCTCCGGCGACAGGTCGACGGCGACGACCTCGTATCCGGCGTCCATGAAGAACCGGCTGTCCTGCCCGGTGCCGGCGCCGATCTCCAGCAGGCTGCGCCGGCCCTCCGCCCGCAGCCGCGCTTCGAACGCCGCCCGTTCGGCGACCCTCCACGGCTCCTTCTCGTGGGTGTCCCGTTCGGCGGCACCGCCGTCGTAGGCCTGCCGCAGCTCGGCGAGCACATCGCCGTACCGGATGCTCATGTCGCTCCCCCGTTCCGATCCGGGCTCAGCGTAAGGGCGTCCGACCGACCGCGCGACCCCGTCGTCGGTGGGCGCACGTGGCGTGGGGCACGTGCGCTAATGCCGTCCTAGGAGGCTGGTCTGCGGGTTGCGGGCAGGCTTGCCGCGAGCCCTTGGCGCCGTCCCCGGCGGCCAGCGACTACGCTGCGCAGTTGATGTCCACACCGCACACCGATGAAGCGACCCGGCCCTGCGCGTACTGCGGCAAGCCGGTCACCCAGCGTGCCGCCGCGGGGCGGCCGTTCCGCTACTGCCGCGACAACGACGGCGCCTGCCAGTCCGCCGCCCGCAACAGCCGGCTGCGCCACCGCAACTCCCCCGGCCTGGCCGGACAGGTCGCCAAGGCGTACGAGGTCGTCGAGAAGCTGGAGCAGGTCGCCGAGACGCTCGCCGAGGCGCTGGAGGCCGAGCTCTCCCCCACCGGCGTGGAACGCCAGCTCGCCGAGGTCCGGGCCGAGACCGCACACCAGATCGCGGGCGCGCACACCGAACGCGACGAGGCCCGCCACGAGGCCGAACGTGCCGCCCGGATCGCGCGGGAGTCCGTCGACACGGCGGCCCGCGCCAAGGCCGACGCCGACCTGGCGGTGCGCGAGGCCGAGGAGCGCGCCGAGACGGCGGTCCGGGAGGCCCGCGAAGCCGCCCAGGCGGCGGTCGCGGCCGCCGAGGCCCGAGCCGACGAGCAGCGCGTATCGGCCGAGCAGGCCGCCGCCGCGGCCGCCGAGTCCGCACGTGCCGCCGTCGCGGCGACCGCCGAACGCGACACCGCCCGGCGGGACCACTCCGCCGCGGAGGCGCTGCGCGCCGAGGCCTACCGCGACCGCGACGCCACCCGGGCCGCCGCCGACCAGGTGCAGGCCGCGTTCGACCTGGCCCGCGCCGCCGCGGAGGAGGCCGGGCGCGAGGCCGAGGCCTCCAAGGTCGAGATGGTCCGGGCGCAGCAGCAGACCACCGCCGCCCAGGCCGAGACCGTGGCCGCGCGGCAGGAGCACGCGCAGCAACTCACCGCGCTGCGTGCCGAGCTCGCCGCGGCACAGGGCGCGACCGCGACCGCGGAGGCCGGCCGGGCGGCCGCGGAGACGCTGGCACAGCAGCGGCAGACCGACGTCACCGTGCTGACCGTGCAGCGGGACGCGGCCGTCGCGGAGGCCGTCGCGCTGCGGGCGCGGGTCGATGAGCTGACCGGCCAGGTCGGACAGCTCGCGGGCACGCTGACCCAGCTCACCGCCAGGATGACGGTCCCGGCCCAGGCAGAGCCGAGCGCCTGACGCGCTGAGCACGCCGTCGTCGGCCGCGACGGTCCGGCCGATCGGGCCTCCTGCTGTCGGAGGAGGCCCGGCCGGTGGCAGGAGGGCGGTCCGGCCTCACGGCAGGAGTCGCGGCGGCGCTGCGTCCGCGAGCGTCGAGGGCATGAATCCTCTCTCTCGCACCACCGCTGTCCTGCGGGCGGCGTTCCACGGCAGCCGCGCCCTCAGCTGGCTGTCCGCCGTGATGGCAGCCGTGCTCGTGGTCGCCGCGGTCGGTCTGGTCGTCGACGACCGCACCGTCGGCGGGCAGCCCGTCTGGCTGAAACCGGCCAAGTTCGCCGTCTCGATCGCGGTCTACGGCCTGACCCTGGCCTGGCTGCTCGGTCACCTGCGCCGCGGGCACCGGGCCGCCCGCTGGGCGACGTACGTCATCCTGGTCATGGCCCTGCTGGAGGTCGGGATCATCGTGTTCCAGGCGGCACGCGGCCGGGCCAGCCACTACAACGAGGCCACGCCGCTGGACGAGGCTCTGTGGCGGGCCATGGGCATGACGATCGTGGTGCTGTGGGTGGCGACCGTCGTGCTGACGGTGTTGCTCTGGCGCCACGGCATGGCCGACCGAGCCTCCACCTGGGCCGTCCGGCTGGGCATGCTTCTGCTGCTGCTGGGTCTGTTGCAGGGGTTCACCATGGTGGTGCCCACGGCGGAGCAGTTGGCGCTCGACGAGCAGGGCGTGGACACGCTGATGGGGGCGCACGCGGTCGGGGTGAGCGACGGCGGGCCGGGCATGCCGCTGACCGGTTGGAGCACCACGGGCGGTGACCTGCGGATCGGGCACTTCGTCGGCATACACGGACTGCAGGCGGTGCTGCTGTTCGCCATGCTGCTGCCGGCGCTGGTCGCGGACGTGGCGCGGCGGACGCGCCTGGTGTTCGTGTTCTCGTTCGGCTATGCCGGCCTGCTCGTCCTGGTCACCTGGCAGGCGTTGCGCGGTCAGCCGCTGCTCGCGCCGGACGCGCTCACGCTGGCCGCGGCGGGAGGGCTGCTCGCGGCGACGGTGCTCGGTGCGGCGCTCGCGTGGCGGTCGCCGCAGCGAGTGTCCCGTTAGGATGGCCGTCATGCTGTGGGTGGGACGGCTTTTCGAGGAGCGGTACACCGCGTTCCGCCTCACCCTCGTGGGCGTCACCGGCGTCGGCTACCTCACGCTGACTCCGGAGGGCCGGTCGATGAGCACCGTCGATCTGGCCCTGGCGATCGGCGTGCTGCTGTTCGGCTATGTCGG
Organism: Catellatospora paridis; assembly: GCF_009720365.1. GTDB lineage: Bacteria > Actinomycetota > Actinomycetes > Mycobacteriales > Micromonosporaceae > Catellatospora > Catellatospora paridis. The sequence goes on from NZ_ML769312.1 coordinate 777,910, forward strand.
GGTGCGCTGGCCGTTCGCCGCCGTGGTCAGCGCGTCGGCGGCACTCGGGGCGGGCTTCTTCGTCGGCGAGGACAACGACACCGTGCCGACGGTGGGTCTGGCCTGGGCGATGTTCGAGCTGGGCGCGCGCCGCGGCGGCTGGCGGGTGTGGACCGGCCTGTGCCTCGGCCTGGCCGGGCACGTCATCTCCGACCAGAGCGAGTTCGTCGACACCCCGCAGACCGTGGTCTACGGCGCCGCCGCCGCGGTGGCTGCGCCGCTGCTGCTGGGCATGCACGTGCGGGCGCTGGGCGAGCTCAATCGGCGGGCTGCCGCCGCCGCCGCTCAGGAGCAGACGCGGGTACGCGCCGACGAGCGCACCAGCATCGCCCGCGAGCTGCACGACCTGGTGGCCCACCACGTCGCCTCGATCGTGCTGCGGGTGGCCGTGGCGCGCGACGTGCTGCCGGTGGACGACCCGCGGGTGCGCCAGGTGCTCGACGACGTGCACGCGACCGGTTCGAGCGCCCTGGCCGACCTGCGCAAGCTGGTCACCGTGCTGCGCGATCCGGGCACGGCGCAGCAGGTGTTCTTCGTCGACCCGCAGGGCCTGCCGGTGGCGCTGCGGGCCGCGGTGGAGCGCAGCAACGGCCTCGGCCTGAACGTGCGGGCCGACATCGATCCGGAGGTGATCCGGCTGGACTCGCGTACGGCCCTGGCGCTGCTGCGCCTCACCCAGGAGGGGCTGGCGAACGTGGCCCGGCATGCGGGCACCGCCGCCCAGGCGCGGCTGTCCATCCGGCTCGGCGGTGACGAGGTGGCCTTCGACCTGCACGACTACGGCGGTCCCGTGGCGCCGGGCCTGCCCGGTGGCGGGCACGGGCTGGTGGGTCTGCGGGAGCGGGTCGAGGTGCTGGGCGGCCGGTTGCACGCCGGGCCCGCGGACGCGGGGTGGCTGCTGACCGCGACGCTGCCGAGGGCCGCCGCGTGATCCGGGTCCTGCTCGTCGACGACCAGCAGCTGGTCCGCGCCGGGCTGCGGATGCTGTGCGAATCGGTGCCGGACATGCAGGTCGTGGGTGAGGCTGCGGACGGCGCGGCCGCGGTGCGGCTGGCCGAGCAGCTGCGCCCCGACGTGGTGCTGATGGATCTGCGTATGCCGGGGGTCGACGGCACGGCGGCGACGTCGCGGATTCTGGCGCAGCGCCCGTCGGCGCGGGTGCTCGTGCTGACGACGTTCGACGACGACGACCACCTGTATCCGGCGCTGGCCGCGGGCGCGTGCGGGTTCCTGGTCAAGGACGCGAGCCCTGACGAGCTGCTCGACGGCGTACGCCGAGCGGCCGCGGGCGAGAGCCCGTTCAGCGCGGCGGTGCTGCGCCGCCTGGTCGAGCAGGCGGTCCGCCACCAGCGGGCGCCGGTGGCCGTGCCCGACCTGCCGGGCGTCACCGAACGCGAGCGCGAGGTGCTCGCCCTGGTCGGCCAGGGCCTGTCCAACCCGGAGATCGCGGCGCGGCTGCACCTCGGGGTGACCACGGTCAAGACGCACGTGGCGAACCTGATGGCGAAGACGGGCAGCGCCAACCGGGTGCAGCTGGCCGTGCACGCCGCGAGCTCGGGCGCGCGGTAGGCGTACGGGTCAGCCACGGCTGTCGCGCGGGCGGGGCGCGGTCTCGGCCCCGGTGGCCGCCGGCTCGGCGTTGCGCCGCGGCATCCGGTCGGCACGCGGATCCAGGGCCGACACCAGGCGGTCGGCGAGCGCGGCGAAGGTGTCGAGTTCGGCCGCCGACAGGGCGGTGAACCAGCTCGCGACCGCGGCATGGTCGCCGTCGTCGCGGGCGGCCCAGTAGGACCGGCTGGCCTCGGTCACCGACAGCAGCTTGCGGCGGCCGTCGGCCGGGTCGTCGTGCACCGCCAGCATGCCTTTGCGCTGCAGGGCCTGCACGAGCTGGGCGACGTTCTGGTGGGTGCTGCCCAGCCCGGCGGCGGCCTGTTTCAGCGAAGGCGTGCCGAGCGCGCTCACGAGGGTCAGCAGGGCGGCCTGCTGGGTGGTCAGGCCGTCGGCGCGCAGCCGCTCGTCCATCAGGTATCGCAGCCGTTGAGCCAGGTAGAGAGTGGCGCGGAAGGCGCGGACGGGCGGGGTGAGGCCGTCGTCGAGGAACGGGGACTTGTCGGGTGTGGACATGCGCAATATATTACCTAACTATGGCCGTCGCACACCAGATAGCGCTGATGCCGCACTGCGGCTACCTGTCCGAGACCTCCCGGATGATCGAGATCTACCGGGCGCTGGCGCGGCGCGGCGTGAGCGCGCGCATGGTCACCCACGGCGGCACCTACGAGACGCTGCTGCACGCCGCGGGCATCCCCTACGACATCGTCGGGCCGCGGATGAGCCCGGCCCGCTCGGCCGAGGTCGTCGCGAACGCGACCGGGCTCGGCGATCCCCGGCAGAGCATCTACCCCGACGACGAGCTGGAGACCTACGTCCGCGCCGAGGGGGCATACTGGCGCGCGCACGGGGTGCGCACCGTCGTGACCGGATACACCCTGACCGCCATGCTGTCCACCCGCCTGGCCGGGGCCGCGCTGGTGACCGAGCACGCCTGCTGCTGGGTCCCCGCCGCGTTCGAGCGCGGGATGGTGCCCGCGCCGACCTGGCGCGCCACCCGTCACCTGCCCGGCTGGGCGGGACGGGTGATCGCCAACCGGATCCTGCCCCGCACCCGCTTCTACTGCGGCGGCTTCAACCGGGTCGCGGCCAGCCTCGGGGTCGAGGGCGTGCCCAGCCTCGGCGCGCTGGTCCTGGGCGACCTGGCCCTGGTGCCCGAGGTGCCGGAGGTGTTCGGCGTGCCCGCCCACGAGCTGGCGGCATGGCGTCCCCGCGGTCGGCGCCTGCGCCCGTCGACCCGGCTGCGCTACAGCGGGCCGCTGTTCGCCCACCTCGACGTCGCCCTGCCCGACCACGTCGCGGACTTCCTCGACCACCCCGGCCCGACCGTGTACGTCGCGGTCACCTCGACCTCGCCGCGTTTCGTGCGGCGCATCGTGCAGGCCCTGCGGCCGCTCGGGGTGCGCGTGCTCGTCGCGGGCACCGTGCACGACCTGGGTGACCTCGCCGACGAGCGCGCCTGCGTCGGCGGCGTGCTGCCCAGCCACCTGGTGATGCCCCGCGTCGACCTCGCGGTGACCGCGGGCGGGCAGGGCAGCGTGCAGACCGCGATGGCCTGCGGCACCCCGCTGCTGGGTGTGCCGCTGCACGCGGAGCAGGACCTCAACGTCGCCCTGGTCCAGGCACGCGGCGCGGCCTGCTCGGTCTCACCCCACCAGGCCGGCACGCCGCGGCTGGCCCGTACGGCGGCGCGGATGCTGGCCGACCCGTCCTACCGGGCCGCGGCGCGGCGCATCCGCGACGTCTACGCCACCGTGGACGGTCCCGGCAACGCGGCCGACGCGGTAATCGAGCTGACCGCGCAGCGGTCGGCCGTCTAGGTTGCCGGCATGCCCCACATCAGAAACCTCGCCCTCGCCGTGCCCCGGCGCGGCGACGACCTGCTCGTGTTCCGCGGCCACGATCCGACGCGCGGCCAGACCTTCTACCGGCCGCTGGGCGGCGGCATCGAGTTCGGCGAGACCGCCCGCCAGGCCCTGCACCGCGAGTTGCGCGAGGAGCTGGCCGTCGAGCTGACCGGCGTACGGCTGCTCGGCGTGCTGGAGAACCTGTTCCAGGGGTTCGACCGGGACGGCCACGAGATCGTGTTCGTGTTCGCCTGCGACCTGGCCGACCCGTCGGTGTACGAACGCGACCACGTCGGCGAGATCCTCGACGACGCCGGCACGCCGGTGCTGTGGCGGCCGCTGAGCGGCTTCGACGACACCACACCGCTCTACCCGGCAGGGCTGGCAGACCTCCTCGCGAAATGAACGGGGGCGCGAGGCGGCGGTGCCGGTATCTCCGTCGCCGTGTCTAGTCGAGCAGCCAGTTGCGCAGCTGGGCGCCGTAGGGCGTCAGCATGACGACGGCGGTCGAGGCGCACAGCACCGTGCCCGCGATCAGGTTCGCCGACGCGCCCCGCGTCAGGTTCCCGCGCTGACCGGCGAGCTGGGCGAACCCCAGCAGCGTACCGATGAAGCCGAGCAGGACGATCAGCGACGTCATCACGATCCACCGGCAGATCTCGACCAGCCACGCCAGTGGGTTCCACGCCGCATCCGGGCCGAGGGGCGGGTTCCAGTCCTTCGGGTCGCCGTAGCGATCGAGTCCCGGGTCGGCCAGACCGGCCCAGTCACCAGTGCCGGCTGCCGCGGCGAGCAGCAGCGACACCGCCCCGAGCAGGAACACCGCGACTATCGCGTACTGGAACCACGCGATGAGGCGCCGGCCGCGCCCAGTCTGCACGGCATCCGACGACTGCATGTCCATCCGCGCGAGGCTACGCCACCGGCCGCGCCCGCGCTGACCTGAGCCGGCCGCGGACCGACCACGTCAGTCGAAGTCGAAGATCGAGTTCTTGTCGTAGAAGTGCAGGATGTACCGGCAGCTCTTGCAGATCAGCAGGGTCATCCGGTGCGAGGTCAAGCCCCATCGGCTGTCGAGGCGTCCCACCTCCTGCTGGAAGTCGCTGCCCTTGCACAGCGGGCAGCGCAGCACGGGGATCTCGGAGGTCGTCATGGACCGGCACGATAGCCACCGTCGTCCAGCGGCCGAATCCGACCCCGGCGGGAACCATCGCCCGGATCGGACGGTCCAAGCGCCCATGACCCGCGCCCGCACCGCCTTCGCCCTGGCCGCCGTGCTCGCCCTGGCGTCCTGCTCGGCCCCGCTGTCTCCGGCCGGACCGCCGCCGGGCGCCGCGGCCGGCTGGCGGGAACTGCCGGGTTCGCCGCTGAGCCCGCGGGCCATGGCGCTCGGACTGTGGACCGGCCGCGAGGCGCTGCTGATCGGCGGCGTCGACCAGCCGTGCCCGCCGGGCGCGGACTGCGCTGGCGACCCGAGCCCGCTGCTGGCCGCCGCGGCCGTGGACCCGGACACCGGCCGCTGGCGGGTGCTCGCCGAGCCGCCCGTGGCCCTGCGCTGGATGCAGGGCGCGGTCGTCGGCGGCACCGCGTACGTGCAGGGGCGCACCGCCGGCGACGAGGAGACGTTGCTGGCGTACGACATCGCCGCCGACCGGTGGGAGCGGGCCCCGCTGCCCGCCGCCGACGGGCTGACCCTGGTCGCGGCCGGGGACCTGCTGGTGGCGGTGCGGGGCAGTGAGGAGACGGTGCCCGGACCCGACTACCGCTACCGGCCGTCCGACGGCCGCTGGACCGAGTTGCCCGCCGACCCGCTGGGCGCGGGCTTCGACCGGGCGATGGCGTGGACCGGCCGGGAGCTGGTCCTGTTCGATCACCGGCTGGTGCCGAACCCGGGCGCGGACGGGCCCTCGGTCACCCGCGCGGCGGTGTTCGACCCGGAGCGAGGCACGTGGCGGCGGCTGCCGGACTCGCAGCAGCTGTCCACCGGCCCGTGGCTGGCCGAAGGCGGCAAACTCATCGCCCCGGCGCTCGGCGGCGCGGACGGCGGCGCCGTCGGCAACTGGGGACGCACGTACCCCAACGGCGGCGTGCTCGACCCGGCCACCGGAACCTGGTCGGCGCTGCCGAACCCGCCCGGCGGCTGGCACGCCAGCGCCTTCGGCACGACGTCCGCGGTGTACGCGGAGCGGACCGGACCGGTCCTGAACGCCGCGACCGGACAGTGGGGCGCGATCCCTCCCCTGCCACAGGACGACGTCACCGACAGCACGGTCGTCGCCGCAGGCAATCGCCTGCTCGTGTTCGGCGGTGCCCGCTGGCCGAAGGAGGGCAAGGCCGAACTCAGCGCGCGAACCTGGCTGTGGACCCCGCAGGGTTAACCCGCCAGTGCCGTGACCAGGCTCGCGGTGTCGGTGATCTCGTTGGCGACGGTGGGCCCGTTGATCTCGTGGGCGGCGTGCATCGCTTCGAAGCTGAACGCCGCCGTCGCGTCCCGGACCAGCGTGATGTGGTAGCCGGCCTCCATGCCGAACCGCGCCGTCGACTCCACGCACGTGTTGGCGATCAGGCCGATCAGGATGAGCTTGCTGACGCCGTGCTGCTTGAGCTGCACGTCCAGATCGGTGTTGGCGAACCCGCTCTGCGCCCAGTGCTCGTGCAGGATGACGTCACCCGGCTGCGGCTCGAAGTCGGGGTGCCACTGGCCGCCCCAGGTGCCCTTCGCGAACAGCTGGATGCCCGCCGCGCGCAGCAGGTACGGCGTGGCGTTGCGCCACTGCTCGTAGTCACCGGGCCGCCAGCGGCGGTGCCGCGAGTAGAAGATCTGGATCCCCGCGGCCCGCGCGGCCGACATCAGCTGCCGCATGTGCTCGATCAGGCCCACCGCCTCGGCGACCTCCTTGAGCTGCGGCCACCGTTTGCCGCCCTCGCTGATGAAGTCGTTGTACGGGTCCGTGATGATCAGGCCCGTCGTCGCCGCGTCATAAGTGGCCATGCTCTCCCCCGAAAGCGCAGACCACCCGAGCGTACGCCGCCACGCTGCCGCGCACACCGATTCGGCGGCAGGTCAGCGATCGCCGGGGACGGCCGCGACCGGGTACGGCGCGTCGCGCAGCAGGCCGGTCAGCAGCGGCCAGGCCGCGTCCCGCCGCCGGGCCGGGGTGCGCACGACGGCGAGCCCCGCCGGGGCACTGTCCAGGCCGCCCCGGCCCTGGTGGCGTACCTCGACCGCCGGGTGGCGATCCGCGGCCCGCACGACCGCGTCGGCGAACCCGTCGGTGGCCGGCCCCAGGTCGCAGGCGAGCACGGGCACGCCGCGGACCGACGCCTCGGCCATCGCGAACTCTGCCGCGTCGCCGGGTGCGTCGGCGCCCACGAGCAGCACAGGCGCGTCCGCTGAGGTGGTCTCGCCGGGCACGCTGACCACCGGGCAGCCGGCCCTGCCCGCGAGCCGGGCCGTCGCGCCAGGACCGGCCGTGTCGCGGCCGGTCACCAGCATGGACGCGGCCGGGGCTGCGCGCAGCAGTGCCTGGGGCAGCGAGCGGCCGGTGCCGTACAGGGTGACGTCGGTGCCCGGGTGGTCGTGGCGCAGCTGCGCAGCGGCCTCGCGGGCCAGTCCCGCGGCGGGTTCCACGTCCTCGAAGGCGGCGGGCGGGCAGACACCCATCGCGAGGTGGCTGGTCCACACGGGAATCCGCCGCGTGACGAGCACCCGCAGCCCTGTCTGGTGCGCGGCGGCCTGGTCGGCGGCCAGGCCGAGCGCGGCGAGGCCGGCGTTCCCGATCTCGTATCCGGCGATCACCGGCCCGGCCCGCCGCGTGACATCGGTGGCCCGGTCGTATGGCGTGGTCATCGTGCTCCCCCTTCAGCAGGTGCCACCTTCACGCTGCCGACCTGGGGTTTCCGGCGTATTACCCACCGGACATGGGCTCGCTAAGCCCGGTCACGCCAGTCACACGGGCCACGCCGATGCCACGGGTCACCCCATGGTGCGCTGGCCGTCGATCGTCTCGCGGAGGATGTCGGCGTGCCCGGCGTGCTGGGACGTCTCGGCGATCAGGTGCAGCGCCACGCGGCGCACCGACCAGCGCGCCCCGGGCTCGAACCAGGGCGCCTCCGGCAGCGGGTGCGCAGAATCGAGGTCGAGGGTGGTGAGCAGTTCGTCGGTGTGCCGGGCCACCTCTTCGTATGACTTGAGCAGGCTCTCGACCGTCTCACCGGCGGTCATCTTGAACCCGTCGGCCCAGTCGACCTCGCCGCCGTCGCCCGCGCCCATGCCTGACGCACCGTCGACCGCGAAGCGCATCCACTGCTTCTCCGTCGCGGTGACGTGCTTGATCAGGCCACCGACGCTGAGGGCGCTGGCGGTCGGGGTGGCGGCGGCCTGATCGTCGCTGAGGCCCTGCGCGGTGTAGCGCAGGAAGTAGCGGTGCTTGCCGAGCGTCTCCAGCAGGTCGGCGCGCTCCCCGGCGACGGTCTTGGCGGATTCGGACATGAGAAGACCCCCATCGTTCGGTTGATTCGGCCTCACCCTATGGGCCGCATCCGACAATCCGGGCCGGGTCGACACCCGAACGGGTTGCATTGTCACAATGTATGGGACAGGATGCCTCCATGTTGCGGATCATCCTGGCGCAGCTGCGCCGCCGCGCGGCCCGCTCGGTCGCGCTGCTCACGGGGGTGCTGGTGGCGACCACCGGCTTCACCGTCCTCACCGGAACCGTCGACACGTCCCGGCTGCAGGTCACGCAGCAAGTCGGCGAGAACTACCGCGGCGCGTACGACATCCTGGTCCGCCCGAAAGGCTCCCGGCTGGAGCCGGAGAACGCGGCCGGGCTGATCCGCCCGAGTTTCCTGTCCGACCACTTCGGCGGGATCTCCCTGGGCCAGGTGGCGACGATCCGAGGGGTGCGCGGCGTCGAGGTGGCCGCGCCGATCGCGATGATCGGCATCAGCTTCGCCCCGACCGTGGTGGACATGGACCTGCCGACGATCGTGCCGCGCGACGGCCGCAGCGTCTACCGCATCACCCGCACCCGGATCACCGACGGCGGGACGACCCGGATCACCACCCCGCCGCGCTACCACTACTTCACCCCGAACGGCATCGCGATCTCGAACGATCCCGCTCGGCAGCAGGATCCGGTGGTGGAGATCGTCGCCGGGCGGGAGGTCACGGTCTGCGGGGGCACCGCCGGCGACTTCGACGCACTCGGCGAGCTGACCGGCGCCACGGTCGCGCTCGCCTGCGCCTCGCAGACCCGGGAGTTCGGCCGCGCGGTGAACCGTCCCGGCACCATGTCGACCTCGTGGGGCCTGCCGTTCCTGCTGGCCGCGATCGACCCGGCCGCCGAGGCCGCGCTGGTGGGCCTGGACCGGGCCGTGGACAGCGGCGAGTACCTCAGCGGGCCGACCACCACGATGCCGGTCGACGAGGAGGGGCCCGATCCGGTCGTCGGCGTGCCGGTCCTCTACAGCTCCCAGCCGTCGGTGGACGCCACCGACCAGCTCGTCGTCGAGCGGCTGCCCGACGCCGTCGCCGAGGCGGTGCCGAACGCGGAGTTCGCCGACCTCGCCCCGCGACTGGCGGCAGCGCCCGGCACGGTGGTGTGGACCGGCACGGTCTCGGCCGCGCAGGCCCACCGGGAACTGGCGGTGTCGTTGCGCAACATCTACATGGGCAAGGTCGGCGCGTACTTCACCCCGCAGCCCGTGCAGTACACGCGAGACACGGCGGGCCGGCTGACCCCCGTCGCGGTGCCCGATCTGCAGTCGCAGGAGTGGGGCGTCACCGACTACCCGCAGCTGCCGCCCGAGGTGCTCGACACGGCGTTCCGCGGGCTCACCAGGCAGCGCAGGATGGACCCGCAGTCGGTCAGCAAGCCGATCGTCCAGCTGCGGCCGGTCGGCACCTTCGACCCGGGCGCGCTGCAGGACTTCTCGACACTGGCGGGTGTGCCGCTGACCACGTACCAGCCGGCCAGGCTGGGCTGCGGCGACAGCGCGTCGTGCGCGGCGCTCGGCGGGCGCGACCTGCTGCCCAACCTCGCCCCCGGCGGCTACGCACAGCAGCCGCCGCTGATGCTGACCACGATCGACGCGCTGCCGGACTTCTACAACGCCCAGTACCGGCAGCCCGACGCCGGTCGCACCCCGATCTCGGCGGTGCGGGTGCGGGTCGCCGGGGTCACCGGCTTCGACGACCTGTCCCGGGAGATCGTCCGGCGGACGGCCGAGGAGATAGCCACCAGCACGGGGCTCGACGTCGACATCATGCTCGGCTCGTCGCCGACCCCGCAGCAGATCGCACTGCCCGCGGGCCGGTTCGGCCGTCCCGCGCTGGTGCTGGCGGAGGGCTGGTCCCGCAAGGGCGTGGCGGCGGAGATCGTCAAAGCCGTCGACCGTAAGAGCCTCGTCCTGTTCGGGCTCATCCTCGTCGTGTGCGTGCTGTTCCTCGCCAACGCCACGGCCGCGGGGGTCCGCAGCCGGCAGCGGGAACTGGCGATCCTGGCGTGCACCGGCTGGTCGCGCGGGCGGCTGGCGGGCCTGATCGCCGGCGAGGTCGCGCTGACGGGACTGGCCGGCGGCGTGCTCGCGGGGCTGCTGGCCGTGCCGCTGGCCGACGCACTGGGCATCACGCTGTCCCCGTGGCACGCCGCGTCGGCGGTGCCGGTCGCGCTCACCGTCGCGCTGCTCGCCGCGCTGCCGCCCGCCTGGCGCGCCTCGCGCGCCCGGCCCGGCACGGTGCTGCACTCCCCCGCCCGGCCCCACCGCGGGCGGCCCGCGCGCCGCCGCACCGTGTTCGCGCTCGCGCGGGCGAACCTGTTCCGGGTGCCCGGCCGCACCCTGGTCGGGGTCGTGGCGCTGGCACTCGGCGTCGCCGGGATCACCCTGGTCGCGGCGGTCACCTGGGCCTTCCACGGCTCGGTCACGGGCACCCTGCTCGGCGACGCGGTGTCGGTGCGGGCCCGCGGCGTCGATCAGGTGGCGGTGAGCGCGGTGCTGCTGCTGGGCCTGGCCGCGGTGGCCGACGTGCTGTTCGTCAACGTGCGCGACCGCGCCGCCGAACTCGCCGCGCTGCGCGCCATGGGCTGGTCCGCCGCGGCGATGGCGCGCCTCGTGGCATACGAGGGGCTCGGGATCGGACTCATCGGGGCCGTACTCGGCGCCGCGGTCGGCCTGGCGGGCACGGCGTGGTTCGCCGGGTCCATGCCCCCGGCCCTCGTCGGCACGGCGCTGGTCGCCGCCGGAGCGGGCGTGCTGGCGACCGGCCTGGCCGCCGTCGCGCCCGCGCTGTCGCAGCAACGGATCCCGGTGCCACGCCTGCTCGCCGAGGAGTGATGTCCTGATTGCTGTGGGTAGAGGGGGTTTCGCACTGGGCGAGACCCCGTTACCCTCCTCCGAATGACTGTCTCGGTACGACGTTTGGCCGTACTCGTACACGCTCTTCTGGTGATCCCGCTGGTAGCGGTCTTCGTGGTGGTCGGCTCCGGGGACACCGGCGGCGGCTCCGGCTTCGGCACCGTGCTGCTCAGCATCCCGGTGCTGCTCGGCGGCGCTCCGTGGAGCATCCTCACCGCCCAGTTCACGGAGAACGCCTCGCCGGGCGTGTTCGAGTTCCTGGTCGCCTTCCCGGCGATCCTCAACCTCACCCTGCACCTCGGCATCGGCGAATACCTCGCCCGGCGGCGCGAGGCCGTCGCCGCCTGATCCGCGTCCGGCTCCCGCCGGGGTCGCGCCCACGACCTCGGCCGCCGGTGCGCCGACGGGACTTCGCCGGTCGTGCCACGGCGACCGGCGAGGTCCCTGTCGCACAGGGAGAGCGGGCTGCCGCGCGGCGGCCTATGATGCCGCGGTGTCCGATCCCACCGACGGCGCCGGCTGGACTCCGCCGCAGCCGCCCGCCTGCGCCTGCCCGGAGCACATCGAGGACATCCTCGACGTGGTCATCGCCAGCAGGTACGCCGATCCGCCGTCGATGACGGTCCGCGAGGTGCTCGACACCGGTGACCTGTCGGTCCTGCCGCTGGAGCAGCGCTGGCTCGGCGGGTCCGACGGCGGGCCGCTGCACTGGGACCTGTGGGTCGGCGACGCGGCGCGCTGCCTGTACAAGGACAACGCGCAGCTGGCCCTCGACGATTCGCTCATCGCCCGGCCCGGCATCGATCGGGTCGAGTGGACGGACCGCGAGATCCTGCTCCTCGGCGCGCCGCGGCTGTGTGCGAGCGGGGTGCTGGCCGCCGCCGCCCGCGCACTGGAGGATCCACGCGTGCGCTGAGCCGCGGCACGGGTTGACTAATCGGGCTGTTTCGATGACTCTGTCCGGAGAGCGCTCTCCAACAGGTCCCGCGGCCGTCCCCCACCCCGGCTGGGCCTGTCCCGTCCCGTCTCCATCAGGAGCCAGCCCATGTCGCTCAGCACGTCCTTACGGCTGCCTTGGCGCAGCCGAGCGGGCCTGGCGGCGGCCGTCGCCGTCGCGCTCGCACTGCTCGCACAGTCCCTGACCGGCGTGCCCGCCCAGGCCGCCGGTCCGCTGATCTCCCAGGGCAAGCCGGTCCTCGCCTCGTCGATCGAGGGCGCGGGCACGCCGGCCGCCGCCGCCGTCGACGGCGATCCCGGCACCCGCTGGTCCAGCCAGTTCAGCGACCCGCAGTGGATCCGCGTCGACCTCGGCGCGACCGCCGCGATCGACCAGGTGAAGCTGGTCTGGGAGGCGGCGTACGCGACCGGCTTCCAGATCCAGACCTCACCCGACGGCAACACCTGGACCAACATCTACTCGACCACCACCGGCACCGGCGGCACGCAGACCCTCGCCGTCACCGGCAGCGGCCGCTACGTGCGGGTGTACGGCACGGTGCGCGCGAACGGCTACGGCTACTCGCTGTGGGAGTTCCAGGTCTTCGGCATCATCGGCGGCCAGCCCAGCCCCAGCCCGAGCGCCAGCCAGAGCCCCCCGCCGAACCCGGGCGGCACGCCGATCTCCGAGTTCAAGAAGGTCGAGGCGTCGTCGTACGAGGGCGGCAACGCCCCCGCCGCGGCCCTCGACGGCCGCACCACCACCCGCTGGTCCAGCCAGTTCAGCGACCCGCAGTGGATCCGGATCGACTTCGGCGGCGCCGCAACGATCTCCAGGGTCGTGCTGAACTGGGAGTCCGCGTTCGCACGCGGCTACCGCATCGAGACGTCCAACGACGCGGCCACCTGGACCACGATCCACTCGACGACCACCGGCCCCGGCGGCGTCGAGACGCTGAACATCAGCGGCAGCGGCCGCTACCTGCGCCTCTACGGCACCGCCCGGGCCACCGGCTACGGCTACTCGCTGTGGGAGCTGCAGGTGTTCGGCACCGTCAGCACCTCGGCGAGCACGCCGCCGATGCTGTCCGGCCCGACCCGTCCCCCGGCGACGACCGGCCAGTTCGCACTGACCGGCCCCGCCGACGCGGCCATGGTCACCACCACCCGCCGACCGGCGCTGAGCTGGAACGCTGTCGGCGGCGCGGCCCGCTACCAGGTGTGGCTCAACATCAGCCGCATCGACTACGACTTCACACAGCCCGGCAACCTCATCGACCTGTACACCAAGGTCGCCGAACCGACCGGCACCACCTACACCCCCACCTGGGACCTGCCGGACCGGTGGACCTACAAGTGGTACGTCGTGGCAGTGAACGGTTCCGGCGGCACCGTCCAGGTGTCCAACATCCGCCGGTTCAGCGTCTACCTGCCGGTGCTGGAGAACGTCGTCGACGGCGTCAACATCGTCAACGGCAGCCGCGACCTCAACAAGAACGGCGCGATCGAGCCGTACGAGGACTGGCGGCAGCCGGTCGAGACGCGGGTCAACGACCTCCTCGGGCGCATGACGCTGGAGGAGAAGGCGTACCAGATGTTCTACAACGCCCAGACCTTCAACCGGTCGGGCTGGCACTTCGGCCCCGCCGAGGGTCCGGACCTGCACAACTTCCTCACCTCGTCGGCGTCGACGCGGCTGGGCATCCCGTTCGTGTCGGCGGGCGACACCATCCACGGCTACAAGACCACCTACCCGACGCAGAGCGCGCTGGCCGCGACCAGGGACTACCCGCTGGCGTACAAGCTGGGCGACATGCAGCGGCGCGAGCAGCTGGAGGTCGGCACCCGTGGCGTGCTCGGGCCGCTGGCCGAGGTCGGCACGAAGGTCCTCTACCCGCGCATCCAGGAGGGCAACGGCGAGAACGCCGACGTCGCCGCCGCGCAGGTGCGGGCCCTGGTGGCCGGTCTGCAGGGCGGCCCGGAGCTCAACCCGGCATCGGTGCTGGCCACGGTCAAGCACTGGCCCGGCGAGGGCGCGGGCGGTGAGGCGCTGATCGTGTACGACGCGGTCACCATCAAGTACCACATGATCCCGTTCCGGGCGGCGATGGAGGCCGGCGCGGTCAACATCATGCCGGGGTACGCGGGCAGCTCGCTGCTCGACCCGGGCGGCCCGGGGGCCGGCGACAGCGCGCCGATCCTGGCGTACCTGCGCAACAACCTCGGGTTCACCGGTCTGATCACGACCGACTGGCTGCCCTCGGGCTCCTGGGTCGGCGCGGCCAAGGCCGGCTCGGACGTGATGGGCGGGGCGGACCCGGGCGCGCCCGGCTACTCCATCGCCACCTTCACCGCCGGGGTCCCGGCGGCCCGCATCGACGACGCGGTCCGGCGCATCCTGCGGCTGAAGTTCCAGCTCGGCGTGTTCGAGGCGCCGTACGGGGACCCGGTCAACGGGCCGTACCGAATGCACCAGCCGTCCTACACCGCGCTGGCCAACCAGGCCTCGCGGGAGGCGATGACGCTGCTCAAGAACAACGGCGTGCTGCCGCTGCGGCTCAACGCGGGCGACAACATCGTCGTCGCCGGACCGCGCGCGACGGACGCGCTGGCGTGCTGCATCTGGACCAGCTACTTCCACCAGGAGTACGGGTCCAAGAACATCATCGACGCGATCCGGGCCAGGGCCTCCACCGCGGGGGTGAACGTCTACCAGGACACCGGTCCCGCGCCGAAGGTGGCGGTCGTCGCCGTCGGCGAGGGCTCCTACACCCACGGCACGAACTGGGTGAAGGAGCAGCCGTACCTGCCCGCCGACCAGCTCGCCGTGATCCAGAACTTCCGCAACCAGAACATCCCGGTCGTGGTCGTGCTGGTGATGCCGAGGCCGTACGTCATCACCGAGTGGGACGGGCTGGCCGGGGCGACCGTGGTCACCTACCGCGGCGGCGAGGAGATGGGCCCGGCGCTGGCATCGCTGCTGTTCGGCGACTACGCGCCCAGCGGCAAGCTGCCCTGGCAGCTGCCCCGGGCGCTGACCGACGTGCTGCGAACCGGCGGGACCGACGTGCCCGCCGACGCCACCGAGGCCTGGGACCTGCCGTACGACCTGGGCGCGACGACGGCCCAGCGCAACGAGATCCGGGCCCGGATCGACGCCGGGCAGACGGTGCCGACCACGTACGGCAACCCGCTCTACCCGTACGGAGCCGGACGAACCGGCTGGTGACCGCGTTACCGGACGGCCGCCCCGCGACACGGGGGCGGCCGTCCGGCCGTGTGCGCGCCCGGATCGGGCGAGCGCGTGTCGGCCTCACGGCTGAGGTTCGGCAGCGTCGCACCCGGTGTGCGATCACGGTTTATCCACCGTTGTTACAACGGGTCACGACTTCGCGTGAACACCCCGTCGCGCCCCGTTCACTCGCGGGACGTGAGCACCGCCGCCCACCCCCACAGCGTCCTCTCCCGAGCGGGTGCCATGAACGAATCCGACCCCCGACCACCCCGCAATCCCGGCCTGCGCAACAAGATCTTCGCCGTGCTCGCGTCCCTCGTGGCGCTGTGGGCGTTCGCCGCGTACGTCACCGTGGGGCAGGGGCTCAGCCTGGTCTGGCTGGCCGCGCTGGAGCAGCAGGTCGCCAAGCCGACCGAGGCGCTCATCGCGGCGATCCAGGCCGAGCGCCGCGAGTCGGTCACGTTCGCCGCGTCCGGCGTCGCCGCCGACCGGGCCGCGCTCGACGCCGCCCGTACCGGCACCGACCAGGCCGTGAGCAAGCTGCGCGGCGCGCTGGAGGGCACCGTGGCGCAGTGGTCCACCAGCGAGGCGAGCGACGCCCGGCTGGCCGACCTGCTCGCCGCGCTCAACAGCCTGCCCGACCGGCGCCTCGAACTGGACCGCGGCGGCCTGGACCGGGTGAACGTGAACACCTACTTCACCGGCCTGACCCAGCTCGGCTTCGACGTGTACGGCACGTACACCGCCTGGGACGACTCCGACGTCATCTTCCACACCTCGACGCTGGTGCTGCTCACCCACTCCCAGGAGATGATCTCCCGGGAGGACGCGGTGCTGTCCGGCGTCCTCGGCGAGAACCGGTTCACCGAGGCCGACCGGGCCGCCTTCACCGAGCTGGTCGGCGCGCAGAAGTACCTGTCGACGCAGGTCGCCGAGCGGCTGCCGCAGCCCGAGAAGGGGCAGTACCTGGCGCTGCTGAACAGCTCCGAGATGCTGGCCCTGCAGTCGCTGGAGAACCAGGTGATGCGGGCCCCGCCCGGCGTGGCCCCGCCGGCCGACGCGGCGTCGTGGCGGGCCGCGGTCACCGGCGCGATCGAAGCGACCCGGACCCTGGTGCTCGACCTGGCCGACCAGACGGTGGTCCGGTTCCGCCCGGCGATGATCGGCATCGTCGTGCAGCTGGTGCTGGCGGCCGGTCTCGGGCTCATCGCCGTGGTGCTGTCGATCCGGTTCACCATCCGGTCGCTGCGCTCGCTGCAGGCCCAGCTGGCGCAGCTGCGGGCGGCCGCGCTGGATCTGGCGCACGTGCGGCTGCCGCGGGTCGTGGAGCGGCTGCGGGTCGGCGAGCAGGTCGACGTCGGCAAGGCCGCGCCGCCGCTGGCGTTCGGCGACGACGACATCGGGCAGGTCGGTCGGGCGTTCGACGTGGTGCAGCAGACCGCGATCCAGGCGACCGTCGACCAGGCGGAGCTGCGGCGCGGCGTACGCGACGTGTTCCTGAGCCTGGCGCACCGCATCCAGACGCTGGTGCACCGGCAGCTGAAGATGATCGACCTCATGGAGCGGCAGGCCGCCACCGACGAGGAGCTGGCCAAACTGTTCCAGATCGACCACCTGGCCACCCGCATGCGGCGCAACGCGGAGAACCTGGTGGTGCTGTCGGGTGTGCCGGCCAGCCGCACCTACCGCGCCGCCGTGCCGATGGTGGACGTGCTGCGCGGCGCGCTGGCCGAGGTCGAGGACTACCCGCGGGTGCGGCTGCGTGCCGCAGAGCCGGCCGCGCTCGCGGGTCACGCCGCAGGTGACGTCATCCACCTGCTGGCGGAGCTGATGGAGAACGCGGTGTCGTTCTCGCCCCCGCACACCGACGTCGACGTGACAGGCCGGGCCGTGCCCGGCGGATACCTGGTGGAGATCGCCGACCGGGGCCTGGGCATGACCGACCTGGACCTGCAGGAGGCGAACCTGCAGCTGGCCGACCCGCCGGAGTTCCAGCTCGCCGGCGCGGCCCGGCTGGGGTTCTACGTGGTCGGCCGGCTGGCGCAGCGCTACCAGCTCGTGGTGCAGCTGCGCCGGTCGCCGCACGACGGGGTGACCGCCGCGGTGGTGATCCCCGCCGAGCTGATCGCCCGGACCGCCCCGGAGGTCGGCGACCGGCCCCGCGAGCGGCTGCTGGCCACCGTCGCGGCCGCGGCCGCTCTCAACCCCAACGGCCGCCGTCCGGCCGGGCAGGCCGCCGAGACGGATCCGGCGACGGGCCCGGCCCAGCCTGGCGGCGACGACACCAGGATGACCCCCGCCGGCCTGCCGTGGCGGGAGAAGCGGCCCAAGCGGGTCGTGCCGCGCCCGCGCGACCTGGCCGAGGCCGAGCAGGCAAGCGGCGGCGGCCAGACCGGCCCGTCGTACCCGAACGGCCGCGAGCCGCAGGAGGTCAGCCGGTTCCTGGCGGCGTACGCCGACGCCGCGCGGCAGGGCCGTGCGCACGCCGAACTGACCGGACAGTCCCCGACCGCAGCACAGCCGGAAGGACCAGCATCGTGACGGAGAAGACCGCAGCGACCGTCGACCTCGCCTGGCTCGTGGACGACCTGGTCCACCGGGTCGTCGAGGCCAGGTACGCCATCATCCTGTCCACGGACGGGCTGCTCATCGCGACCTCGGCGGGGCTGGCGAAGGCCGACGCCGAGCACCTGGCGGCGGCCGCGGCCGGGATGAGCAGCCTGGCCCGGGGCGCCGGCCGGCACTTCGGCGACAGCGTGGTGCGCCGCACCATGATCGAGTTCGGCACGGGTTACCTGTTCGTCACGTCGGCGGGCAACGGCGCGTGCCTGGCCGTGGTGTGCGGCAGCGACATCGACGTGGGCGTGGCGGCATACGAGATGGAGATGCTGGTGGTCCGGGTGGGCCAGTACATCACCACCCCCGTCCGCCAGCCCGCCGCGGCGCAGGGCTGACCTGGTGGAGGCGCCACAGGAGCAGTGGCCCGACGCTGTGCCGGTGGTGCGGCCGTACGCGATGACGTCCGGCCGGACCACCCCCGTGCGCGGCGCGTTCGACCTCATCTCGATAGTGCTGGCCACCCGGCCGCCCGAACGCGACGACGGCCTGCACCCGGAGTCCGCGCAGATCATCCGCCACAGCCAGGAGCCCGTGTCGGTGGCCGAGCTGGCGGCCGAGCTGGACCTGCCCGCGGGCACGGTCATGGTGCTGCTCGGCGACCTGCTGGCGCAGCGGCTCATCGTCACCCGTTCCCCCACCCCGGCCCGCGGTGTGGCGAGCCGACCCGTACTCGAGGCGGTCATCCATGGACTCCGTACGCTCTGACACGGCACCGGTCGTGCTGCCCACCGCGGTCAAGATCCTGATCGCGGGGCACTTCGGTGTCGGCAAGACCACGATGGTCGGCGCGGTCAGCGAGATCCGCCCGCTGCGCACCGAGGAGGTGCTCACCGACGCCGGGATCGGGGTCGACGACCTGTCCGGGGTGGAGGCCAAGACGCACACCACCGTGGCGATGGACTTCGGCCGCATCACCATCAGCCGCGACCTGGTGCTCTACCTGTTCGGCACCCCCGGCCAGGACCGCTTCTCGTTCCTGTGGGACGAGCTGGCCTCCGGCGCCATCGGCGCGGTGGTGCTGGCCGACACGCGGCGGCTCAAGGAGAGCTTCGCCTGCATCGACTACTTCGAGGACCGGGAGACCCCGTTCGTGGTCGCGGTCAACTGCTTCGAGGGCAGCGACCGCTTCACCCCCGCCGACGTCCAGCTCGCCCTGAACCTGGACCCGGGCACGCCCGTGCTGTTGTGCGACGCCCGCGACCGCACCTCGTCCCGCGCAGTCCTGGTCGCCCTCCTCCAGCACGTCCTGTCACTACCCGTCTGACCCACCGCGGTCCAGGGCGACGATCTTGCGCGAACTGTGGGTGCGACACGGGCGATCCGGGCGAATGGGCAACAGTTCGCGCAAGATCGTCGTGATCTCGGAGGGTCAGGAGAACAGGGCGCTGACCGACTCGCCGTTGTGGATACGGCGCATCGCTTCGGCCAGGGCTGGGGCGACCGACAGCACCTTCAGCTTCGGCACGCGCTTTTCGGCGGCGATCGGCACCGTGTTGGTGCAGACGATCTCCAGTACGCCGTCCTGGTCGCTGAGGCGCTTGAGGGCGTTGTCGGAGAACAGGCCGTGGGTGCAGGCCAGGCGGATGGAGCGCACGTTCAGGCCGCGCAGGTGCTCCATCAACTCGATCACGGTGCTGCCCTTGGCGATCTCGTCGTCGAGCACGATGACGTGCTTGTCCGCGACGTCGCCGATGACCGCGCTGATCTGCACCCGGTCGTCGCTGTAGCGCTGCTTGGCCCCGGCCGCCACGGGGGTGCCCAGCAGCCGGGCGAACGCGGCCGCCTCCTTGGCGTTGCCGAGGTCGGGTGACACGACGACGGTGTCGGCCAGGTCGTACTGCTTGAAGTAGCCGGCCAGCTCGCGCAGCGCGTGCAGGTGGTCGACCGGCATGCTGAAGAACCCGTGGATCTGCGGCGAGTGCAGCGTCATCGCCAGCACCCGGTCCGCCCCGGCGGTGCGCAGCAGGTCGGCGACCAGCCGCCCGCCGATGGAGATGCGCGGCGCGTCCTTCTTGTCGGAACGGGCGTACGCGTAGTGCGGCATGACCACGGTGATCCGGCCCGCCGACGCACCCCGCGCCGCGTCGAGCATCAGCAGCAGCTCGACCAGGTGTTCCTGCACCGGCGGCACCAGCGGCTGCACCAGGTAGACGTCGCGGTCGCGGCAGTTCGCGCCGAGCTGCACCTCGAGGCAGTCGTTGGCGAAGCGCGACACCCGCACCGGGTGCAACGGCACTTCCAGGTGGGCGCAGATCTCGGCCGCGAGTTCGGGATGGGCACTACCGCTGAACACCGCGATGTCACGCACGCCGGAATGGTATCCAGCCGCCGGAGGCCGCCGGCACCCGCGGCCGCAAGACTCACCCGCTCAGTGCGATTCCGGCGGTCCCACGCGTGGAGCGGATCAGCGCCCGCCGATCAGCTGGGCCACCACCGGGGCGTGCCTGCGCCGGGCGACCCGCGCGTAGGCCGCCCTGACCTGTGGCAGCAATGCCGGCCGCCGGCGGAGCTGCCTGCGCAGCACGCGTTGTGCGGGGGTGCGCACCTGCGGCGCCCAGTCGACGGTGCGCTCAACCAGGAACGGCAGGTGGACCGGCCGCAACCGGCGACCCATGGCGGCGACCGCGGCCACCCGGACCCGCCCGTCCGGATGGAGGCTCGCCAGCGTGGCGGCGAGCGTACCGGTGCCGAATCGCCTGAGGCGGTCCCTGAAGACCTCGACGCTGACGTCGTTCCGTCGGCAGTGGAAGATCAGGCTGCGCATCAGCCGGTCCTCGGCGGCGATCGTCTCCAGGGCGATCCGGGCGTTCCGGCGAGCGCGGGGCGAACGGCCGTCGATCTCCGCCAGCACCCGCAGCAGCCAGGCGAATCCGTCGACATCGCCGCGCCGCAGCTGCCGGAAGGGGCTGATCCGGGCGCGGATCTCGTCGTCGCCCAGCACGCGCCGCTGCCGCTCGAGGCGGACCGTGCCGAAACCGAACAGCAGCACCCCTGCGGTTCCCCACACCGGGTTGGCCACCAGGACCATGGCCGAGGCCGCGGTCATCGCGCCCGCGGCCGACAGGGGAAGGTGGAGGGTGGCCTCCTTCAGGTGCGATGCCGGTCGGTACTGGGCGGGCAGGCTGTGCATTCGGCGGAGCATAGCGGGCATAGGCTCTGCCGGAAGGCCCGGAACCCTGGAGGACGGCACGGATGGATCGGCAGGCGGAACTGCGCCGGGTGCTGGAAGGCCCGCTGCCCGGCGAGGTGAGCGAGGCGTTCCTGCAGCGGTTCACCTTCACCGCCGACGACCCCCGCTCCGTGATCGCGCTGGTCCGGGACGTGCTCGCGACCGTGCTGGACGCCGGAGCCGCCTGGCCGGAGCTGGCGCAGTGGCACGACCGGCTGCCCGACCGGTTCGTGTCGGCGTGCACGCCGGAGCGGGACGCGGCCGCCTGGGAGCTGTCCGGGTGGCTCGCCTGGTTCGAGCCGGAGGAGCTGGGCGAGTCCCGCGGCTGGCAGTGGTGGGACGCCGGACTGGCCGGGCCCGCCGGTGGCTGGGTGGACGTCGCGGTCGAGGGCCACCCGTTCGCCTCGGACTCGCTGGAGTGGCTGCTCAGGGCCTCCGGCGCCCGGGACATCGACAGCTGACGCCCTCGATCACCCGACTTGCCAGGCAATCGGGGGAATGCGCGGTCAAGATACGCACAGCTGCCCGCCACATCGAACGATCTTGGCTTGGGCTGCCGTCGAATGTGTCGTACCCGGCACTAGGCTGATCATCGTGACAGGTGAGCTCTCGATTCCGGTGCAGGGCGGCGCGCTGGCCACCCCGCAGGAGTATGTGGACTTCACCGAGGCGTGGCTGGCCAACCGGCGGCTGTCGGCCAACACCCGCGACGCCTACCGGCGGGACGTGCGCGGCTACCTGTCCTGGTGCGGCGAGCACGGGGTGGAGCCGCTGCAGGCCCGGTTCACCCATGTCAACGAATACGGCCGCTGGCTGGAGTCCTGCGTGGACCAGCGCACCGGCCGGACGATCGCGGCGACCACGGTCGCCCGCAAACTGTCCGGCCTGTCCAGCTGGTACGAGTTCCTGCACAAGCTCGGGATGATCCCGGCCAACCCGGTGACCGGCGCGGACCGGCCCAGCGTGGAGCGCGACCACTCGGCCACCATCGGCATGAGCCCGGGCGAGGTCGACGCGCTGCTGCGGGCGGCCGCCGATGACTCGCCCCGCCATCACGCGCTGCTGACCCTGCTCGCCGACCTGGGGCTGCGCGTCGGCGAGGTGTGCAAGCTCGACCTGACCGACCTGGGCCATGAGCGCGGGCACCGCACGGTGCGCTTCTCTGGCAAGGGCGGCAAGCCGCGCCGGCGGGCGCTGGCGCCGGGGACCGCGGCCGCGCTGGACCACTACCTGCAGCAGCGCGCGGCGCAGGTGCATGTGGCGGTGGAGGACCTGTCCGGGCCGGTGTTCGTGTCCGAGTCGGGGCGGGCACTGGACCGCCACGCCGTGTTCCGGCTGGTGCGCCGGCTGGCCGAGCGGGCGGGCATCCCGAGCGCGGCGCAGCTGTCGCCGCACTCGCTGCGGCACGCGTTCGCCACCACCGCGCGCGGCGAGGGGGTGCCGCTGGAGGACGTGCAGGACGCGATGGGCCACGCCGACCCGCGCACCACCCGCCGCTACGACCGGGACCGCCACAACCTGGACCGCGACCCGTCATATGCGATCTGGGCGGCCCGCGCCCGCCGCGGCAACGCGAGCTGACCGCCCGGCCACGGTGCACGAACGCACGTTCGACAGGTGCGTCGGCCGGTAACACCCACCCCGGGCACGGTGGTCGGCTAGATTATGTGAGTCCGATTTATGTGCAAATACCGGACGTGCGCTCAGCGTGTCCGCTGATGAGCGGCCCGCCGACGGTTCGCCACGCACAGACGCACGCGCCGGGCAGACAGCGGATGTGGAGCTGCGCCATGGCCAAGGCAGTGGGTATCGATCTGGGCACCACGAACTCGGTGATCGCGGTGTTCGAGGGCGGTCAGCCGACGGTGATCCAGAACGCGGAGGGCGCGCGTACGACGCCGTCGGTGGTCGCGTTCACCGACGCGGGCGAGCGCCTGGTCGGGCAGCTGGCCCGCCGGCAGGCGATCCTCAACCCGAAGGGCACGATCTACTCCGCGAAACGGTTCATCGGCCGGCACTTCGACGAGATCAGCGAGGAGGCCAAGGCGGTCGCGTTCGACGTCGTGCCCGGCCCGGACGGCCTCGTACGCTTCGACGTCAAGGGCAAGATGTACTCGCCCGAGGAGATCAGCGCCCAGGTGCTGCGCAAACTCGTCGACGACGCGTCGAAGTTCCTCGGCGAGAAGGTCACCCAGGCCGTCATCACGGTGCCGGCGTACTTCAACGACGCCCAGCGCACCGCGACCAAGGACGCCGGCCGCATCGCCGGGCTCGACGTGCTGCGCATCATCAACGAGCCGACCGCGGCCGCGCTGGCGTACGGGCTGGACAAGAAGGGCCACGAGACGGTCCTCGTGTTCGACCTCGGCGGCGGCACCTTCGACGTGAGCATCCTCGACGTCGGCGACGGCGTCGTCGAGGTGCGCGCCACCGCGGGCGACTCCCACCTCGGCGGCGACGACTTCGACCGCCGGCTGGTCGACCACCTCGCCGACGAATTCAAGAACGACAACGGCATCGACCTGCGCAGCGACCCGCAGGCGCTGCAGCGGCTGTTCGAGGCCGCGGAG
This sequence comes from Catellatospora paridis, assembly GCF_009720365.1. Taxonomy (GTDB): domain Bacteria; phylum Actinomycetota; class Actinomycetes; order Mycobacteriales; family Micromonosporaceae; genus Catellatospora; species Catellatospora paridis. The sequence continues at coordinate 801,295 of NZ_ML769312.1, forward strand.
AAGGCCAAGGTCGAGCTGTCCTCGGTCACCCAGACGCAGGTCAGCCTGCCGTTCGTGACCGCCGACGCGTCCGGCCCGAAGCACCTCACCACGACGATCACGCGGTCGAAGTTCGAGGACCTCACCAAGGACCTCGTCCAGCGCTGCCTGGGCCCGGTCGAGCAGGCGATGACCGACGCTAAGGTGACCGCCAACGACCTCGACGAGGTCATCCTCGTCGGCGGGTCCACCCGCATCCCGGCCGTGCAGGCCCTGGTGCGGCGGCTGACCGGCGGCAAGGACCCGAACATGAGCGTCAACCCCGACGAGGTCGTGGCGCTGGGCGCGGCGATCCAGGCCGGCGTGCTCACCGGCGAGGGACCGGACGTGCTGCTGCTCGACGTCATCCCGCTGTCGCTGGGTCTGGAGACCCTCGGCGGGCGCATGACCAAGGTCATCGAACGCAACACGACGATCCCCGCGCGGCGGGCCGAGACGTTCTCCACGGCCGAGGACAACCAGCCCGCCGTGGACATCCACATCCTGCAGGGCGAGCGCGAACTCGCCGGGGACAACCGCACGCTGGGCAAGTTCCGGCTGGAGAACATCCGGCCCGCGGCCCGCGGCGTGCCGCAGATCGACGTCACCTTCGACGTCGACGCCAACGGCATCCTCAACGTGTCCGCCAAGGACAAGGACACCGGGGTCGAGCAGGCCGTCACCATCACCGACAGCGGCAACCTCGACCGCACCGACGTCGAACGCATGGTCGCCGACGCCGAGTCGCACCGCGACGAGGACACCCGCACCCGCCAGCTCATCGACACCCGCAACGAGCTCGAGTCCCTGACCTACCAGGTCGAACAGCGGCTCGGCGAACTCGGCGAGGCCGCGCCCGCCCACGAGAAGGCCCGCGCGGAACTGCTCGTCAACGACGCCCGCCAGGCCATCAAGGAGGAGGCGCCCATCGACCGGCTGCGCTCGCTCATCGGCGACCTGCAGCAGCTGGCGCAGGGCCTGATGGCGCGGCCCAGCGGACCGCCGCCCGGCGGCGACGCCGGACAGGGCGGGCCGGCGGGCCCGACCGCGGGCGCGCGCACCGGCCAGAGCCAGGGCGACGACGACGTCATCGACGCCGAGTTCTCGCCGAGCTGAGGGCCGCCGCGATGGCACACCACCCGCACAGCGGCACCGGCCCGCAGGCCGACGCCGACCCCGAGGGCCAGGCCGTCCGGGAGCACGTGCCGCGCCACGGCCTGGACCCGCCCGGCCCGGTCGCGATGGACGACGACGAGGTCGCGGTGCACGACGGCCACGCCGGGGAGCCGTCCGCCGAGGCCCCGGACATCGAGGCGCCCGCGGCCGGGCCGTCGGCCGCCGAGCTGGAGGGCCGGTTGCGGCGGGCCCTGGCCGACCTCGACAACCTGCGCAAGCGGTACGAACGCCAGCTGACCGCCGAGCGCGAGCAGGAACGGGCCCGCACCGCCGCGGTGTTCCTGCCCGTGATCGACAACCTGGACCTGGCGCTGGCGCACGCCGACAGCGACCCGTCCGCGGTGCTCGACGGGGTTCGCGCGGTACGCGACCAGGCCGTGAACACGCTGTCCACGCTCGGTTTCCCGCGCCGCGAGGACAGCGGCGTGCCGTTCGACCCGGTGTGGCACGAGGCGGTCAGCGTGGTGCCGAACACCGGCGAGCCCGACGGCACCGTGCTGCAGGTGATCCGGCCCGGCTACGGCGAGGTCGACCGGCAGCTGCGCCCGGCCACGGTCGTCGTCGCCGGCAACAGCCAGGGGTGAGCCGTGGCCCGTGACTTCTACGACGTGCTCGGGGTGTCGCGCAGCGCGTCCGCCGACGAGATCCAGCAGGCTTTCCGCAAGCTGGCCCGCAAGTACCACCCGGACGTCAACAAGAGCCCGGACGCCGAGGAGAAGTTCAAGGAGATCAACGAGGCGTACCACGTGCTGCACGACCCGAAGCAGCGCGGCCGCTACGACCGGTTCGGCGAGGACTTCCGCAAGGTCCCCGAGGGGTACGAGGAGATGGCCGGCGCGGGCGCGGGCGGTTTCCGCGGTCGCGGCGCTGGCCAGGGCGGCTTTCCCGGCGGCGGGTTCCCGGGTGGCGGCTTCCGCGGCCGGGACGCCGGGGAGCCGTTCTCGTGGTCGTACGAGGGCGGCGACGTCGACCTGGAGGACCTGCTCGGCGGCATGTTCCGCGGCGGTGGCCGGGCCAGCGGGCGGGGCGCGGGCCCGATCCCGGGCGCGGACCAGGAAGCCGAGCTGCCGCTGTCCGTCGAGGAGGCCTACCAGGGCGGCAAGCGCACCATCACGCTGTCCGGGGCGGATGGTCCGCGCAGCTACGACGTGAACATCCCGGCCGGGGTCACCGACGGGCAGCGCATCCGGCTGGCCGGGCAGGGCGGCCAGGGCCGCGGCAACGCCCCCGCCGGGGACCTCTACCTGGTCGTGCGGCTGGAACCGCACCAGCGTTACCGGCTCGACGGCCGCCACATCCACGTGCCGCTGCCGGTGAGCCCGTCCGAGGCGGCGCTCGGCGCGACCGTGGAGCTGGCGACACCCGGCGGGCTGACCAAGGTCACGGTGCCGCCCGGCACGTCCAGCGGCAAGCGCCTGCGCCTGCGCGGGCAGGGCATGCCGCACCGTCGCGGCGAGCACGGCGACCTCTACGCCGAGGTGCGGATCATGGTCCCGGGCAGTCTGAGCGACCGCGAGCGCGAGCTGTACGAGGAACTGGCCAAGGCGTCCACCTTCGACCCGAGGAGCGCCAGATGAAGGTGTACGCGCTCGCCGTGCCGTCCCGGCTCAGCCTGGACCGCTTCGCCCGCGAGGCCCGCCTGCACCCGGTGCTGGTGCAGCGGTATGTCGCGCTCGGCCTGCTCGACGCGACCCGCGACGCGGGCGGGGGCCTGTGGTTCTCCCCCACCCAGCTGCACCAGGTGGCGCGGGTGCAGCGGCTGCACGCCGACCTGTCCCTGAACTACACCGCGATCGGCCTGGTCATGGATCTGCTCGACCGGGTCGAGGAGCTGCAGACCGCACTGCGAAGGAGCGAGCGCCGTGGACATGAACAAGCTGACGCAGAAGTCGCAGGAGGCGCTGCATGACGCGCAGACGATCGCGCTGCGGATGGGCCACACCGAGGTCGACGGCGAGCACTTGCTGCTGGCCCTGCTGGACCAGCCCGACGGGATCGTGCCGCGGCTGATCGCGCAGACCGGGGCCGACCCGGCCCGGCTGCGCGGCGAGGTCGAGCAGGACCTGCAGCGCCGGCCCAAGGTCAGCGGGCCGGGCGCGCAGCCCGGGCAGGTGTTCGTGACGCAGCGGCTGTCCCGGGTGCTCGACACCGCCGAGCGCGAGGCCAAGCGGCTCAAGGACGAGTACGTGTCCACCGAGCACCTGCTGATGGCTCTGGCCGACGAGGGTTCGGCGTCGGCGGCCGGGCGGCGGCTCAAGGAGAACGGGGTCACCCGGGACGCGTTCCTCGCCGCGCTGACCCAGATCCGCGGCAACCAGCGGGTCACCTCCGCGATGCCCGAGGTGACCTACGAGGCGCTGGAGAAGTACGGGCAGGACCTGGTCGCCGACGCCCGCGCGAACCGCCTCGACCCGGTCATCGGCCGCGACGCCGAGATCCGACGCGTCATCCAGATCCTGTCCCGCAAGACGAAGAACAATCCGGTGCTCATCGGTGACCCCGGGGTCGGCAAGACCGCGATCGTGGAGGGGCTCGCCCAGCGCATCGTGCGCGGGGACGTGCCCGAGGGCCTGCGCGACAAGACCGTGTTCGCACTCGACATGGGCTCACTGATCGCCGGCGCCAAGTACCGCGGCGAGTTCGAGGAGCGGCTCAAGGCCGTGCTCAACGAGGTCCGCGCCGCCGAGGGCCGCATCCTGCTGTTCGTCGACGAGCTGCACACCGTCGTCGGGGCGGGCGGCGGCGCGGAGGGCGCGATGGACGCGGGCAACATGCTCAAACCCATGCTGGCCCGCGGCGAACTGCACATGATCGGCGCGACCACCGTCGACGAGTACCGCAAGCAGATCGAGAAGGACGCCGCGCTCGCCCGCCGCTTCCAGCAGGTGTTCGTCGACGAGCCGACGGTCGAGGACACCATCTCCATCCTGCGCGGGCTGCGCGAGCGCCTCGAAGTGTTCCACGGTGTGAAGATCCAGGACTCGGCGCTGGTGGCCGCGGCGACACTGTCGCACCGGTACATCACCGACCGGTTCCTGCCTGACAAGGCCATCGACCTCGTGGATGAGGCCTGCGCCCGGCTGCGTACCGAGATCGACTCCATGCCCGCGGAACTCGACGAGATCACTCGCCGGGTCATGCGCCTGGAGATCGAGGAGGCGGCCCTGGCCAAGGAGACCGATCCGTCGAGCCTGGCCCGGCTCGACCAGCTCCGCCGCGAACTGGCCGACCTGCGCGCCGAAGCCGACGCCAAACACGCCCAGTGGGAGAGCGAACGCCAGGCCATCCGCCGGGTCCAGGACGTACGCGAGGAGCTGGAACGGCTGCGGCACGAGGTCGAGGAGGCCGAACGCGCCTACGACCTCAACCGGGCCGCGGAGCTGCGCTACGGCCGCATCGCCGACCTGGAACGCCGGCTGGCGGCCGAGGAGCAGAAACTCGCCGACCGGCAGCAGGGCCAGCCCGGCCTGCTCCGGGAGACCGTCACCGAGGACGAGATCGCCGAGATCGTGTCCGCGTGGACCGGCATCCCGGTGTCCCGGCTGCAGGAGGGCGAGCGCCAGAAGCTGCTGCGCCTCGACGAGATCCTGCACGAACGCGTCATCGGCCAGGACGAAGCCGTCCAGGTCGTCGCCGACGCCATCATCCGCGCCCGCTCCGGCATCAAGGACCCGACCCGGCCCATCGGATCGTTCATCTTCCTCGGCCCCACCGGCGTCGGCAAGACCGAACTCGCCAAGACCCTCGCCGCGGCCCTGTTCGACTCCGAGGACAACATCGTCCGCCTCGACATGAGCGAATACCAGGAACGCCACACCGTCAGCCGGCTCGTCGGCGCGCCGCCCGGCTACGTCGGCTACGAGGAGGGCGGCCAGCTCACCGAGGCCGTACGCCGCAAGCCGTACTCCGTGGTGCTGTTCGACGAGATCGAGAAGGCACACACCGACGTGTTCAACACGCTGCTGCAGGTCCTCGACGACGGCCGGATCACCGACTCGCAGGGCCGCACCGTCGACTTCCGCAACACCGTCATCATCATGACCTCCAACATCGGTGCCGAGTATCTGCTGGAAGGGTCCGATGCCGACATCTCCGAGCAGGCCCGTGCGAAGGTGCTCGGCGAGCTGCGCGGGCACTTCCGGCCGGAGTTCCTCAACCGCGTCGACGACATCGTGCTGTTCCACCGGCTGACGCTGCCGCAGATCGAGAAGATCGTCGACCTGCAGTTCGAGGACCTGCGCCAGCGCCTGGGCGAACGCCGGATCAGCCTCGACCTCACCGAGGACGCCCGCAAGCTCATCGCCGAGCACGGCTTCGACCCCGTCTACGGCGCGCGGCCGCTGCGCCGCTACATCGCCCATGAGGTCGAGACCCGGATCGGCCGCGCCATCATCGCCGGCGACCTGCGCGAGGACGCCGTGATCCACGTCGGCGTGCGCGACGGCGAATTGGCGGTAACCTTCGACGCGGCACCGGCTTCGCAGCTGGCGGAGGCGGGCGCGGGAACGGGAGCTCGATGATGGCACAGGCACCGCAGCAGGACACCCGGGCCGACCTGGTCGCCTGCCCGCACTGCGGCAAGCGCAACCGGCTGCGCGCCGCCGCCGCGGGGATCGCCCGCTGCGGGAGCTGCCGCGGCATGCTGCCGTGGCTGACCGAGGCCACCGACCGCGACTTCGACGCCGTGGTCGTGCGCTCGTCGCTGCCGGTGCTGCTGGACCTGTGGGCGCCGTGGTGCGGGCCCTGCCGGATGGTCGCGCCGGGCGTGGAGAAGGCCGCGCAGGTGTACGCCGGAAGGTTGAAGGTCGTCAAGGTCAATGTGGACGATTCGCCGGAGACGGCAGCCCGTTACCAGGCCCAGTCGATCCCGCTGCTGCTCCTGCTGAACGGCGGCGAGGTGGTGGCCCGGCAGCTCGGCGCGGTCCCGCCGGACGCGCTGCTGCAGTGGGTGGAGCGCTCGCTGCCCGCGGCGAAGTGACGCCGCAGGCCGGCACCGGCCCGCCGCACGGATGAGGTGGCGGGCCTCGCCACCTCATCCGGCGCAGGACCCGAGAGCCTAGCGCGACAGCCAGTCGGTGACGATGGCGTCGACCTGCGCAGCGTGCGCGGTCTGCGGGGCGGCTTCGAGGCCGGGCTCCTCGGCCAGCGCATGGCCCATACCGGGGATCGCGACCAGCGACGATCCTTCCGGCAGTGCCGCCCACAACCGCTGCGCCGGGTCGCGGAAGCCTTCCCGGTCGTCCTCGTCGCCGATCACCATCAGCAGCGGGCGCTCGATCTCCGCGGCGCGGGCCACGAAGTCCAGCCGGTCCGCGACGGCACGGCTCTCGTCGGTCCAGGCGTACGGCATCCCGAACATCCGCGAGTTCGCGTCGACCAGGGCCGACAGCTGGACCGCGGGGCTGACCAGCGCCACCCGCTCGACCTCCACGGCCGTCTCGGTCAGCAGCCGCAGCGCCGTCATCGACCCGATCGACCCGCCCACCACGCTGAGCGGGCCGTGGGCGTCCAGCAGCGAGCGCAGCTCGGCCAGCGCGGCCGGGAACTCCGCGACCGCCTGCCGGGTCAGCGGCTCGAACACGTTCATCACCGCGTCCTCCATGGCGAGCTTCATCAGCGCCTCCGGGCCGCCGGGCAGCATCCGGTCGCCGGTCATCGGCAGGCCCAGGTACACCCGCCAGGCGTGCAGTCCGTTCAGGGGCAGGGCGGCGGCCATGGCGACCTCGCTGCGCGGCGGGTCGAGCAGGTGCCACGCCACGACCAGCGGCGCGTCCGGGGTCGGGTCGGCGGGCGGCAGGGCGATGTACGGCACTCCGGCCGCGGTTCCTCTGAGCGTCATGTCCACCAGTCAAGCCCGCCGGCCGCCCGGCGTCGAACAACTGTACCGATCTATTGGACAACCGTTGGTTGTCAGGCCAGGCTGTGCCCTGTGGATCTCGATCTAGCCCAGGTTCGGGCGTTCGTGCGCGCCGCCGACGAGCTGCACTTCGGCCGCGCCGCCGCCGCGCTGTACCTCACCCAGCAGGCCCTGTCCAAACGGGTGCGGCGGCTGGAGGAGACGGTCGGCGCCACGCTGTTCGTACGCGGGCGCGGGCCCGTCGAGCTGACCGGGGCCGGGGTGAGGTTCCTGCCGCACGCCAGGGAGCTGCTGGTGCTCGCCGCTACGGCGGCCCGGTCGGTGCGCGGCGAGCCGCTGCCGCTGAAGGTGGACGTGTGGGGGCCGGTGCACCGGCCGCTGAGCCTGCTCGGCGAGCTGGTGTCGGCGTACCCGGACCTGCTGCTGGAGCTGAGCATGCGCCGCAGCCTCGGCTCGGCGCTGGACGCGGTGGCCCGCGGCGACCTCGACGTCGCCTGGGGACGGACGCACGACCTGGGCCGCCCCTGGCCCGCCGGGCTGCGGCGGCGGTTGGTGTGCCTGGAACCGATCGCGGTCGGGGTGCTCGCCGGGCATCCGCTCGCCGAGGCCACCGAACTCGGCGCGTCCGAGCTGCGCGAGTACGGCCTGTGGATCCCGTTCGAGGACCGGCCGCCGGAGCTGACCGGGCTGCTGCGCGCGTACGCGGCCGCCCTGGACGTACCGATCACGGGCACCGCGCTCAACCTGGGGGTCGAGCACACGATCGCCGACCTGCGCCGTCATCCGCGCCGGGTCACCCCGCTGGGCGCGTGGTGGCAGCTGCCCGCTGACGTCGTCCGGATCCCGCTGCGCCCGACGCCGTACCTGCCCTGGTCGGTGGTCTGGCGGGCCGACAACCCGCACCCGCTGCTCCCCCGGCTGCTCAAGCTGCTGCCGGGGCCGGGCACGGTCCGGTTCGACCCGGACCGCGACTGGCTGCCCGAACCGGACCGCGCCGACCTGCCCCGCACCGCCGTGCGCGCGGCGTGATCGGCACACTATACAGATTGACTGTATATACAGACCGTCTATATTGCTGTCATGACGATGCAGGAACCCACGTTCTTCATCCTGACCGCCCTGGTCCGCTCCCCCTTGCACGGATACGGCGTCATGCAGGCCGTCGAGCAGCTGTCCGGCGGGCGGGTCGCCCTGAAGGCGGGCACGCTCTACGCCGCCCTGGAGCGGCTGACCGCGACCGGGCTGATCGTCGTGGACCGCGAGGAGGCCGTGGCCGGGCGGCTGCGCCGCTACTACGTGCTGTCCGACGACGGCCGCGCGGCGCTGGAGGCCGCGGTGGAGCGGATGCGCTCCGACGCGACCGTCGCCGCGACCCGCCTGCGGGAGGCGTTCGGTTTCGGCGCGGCGGTGCGGCATGCCTGAGCAGGACCAACTCGAACGCTCCTACCGCCGCCTCTTGCGCGCCTACCCCGGCCACTACCGCCGCGAACGCGGGCTGGAGATCCTCACCACACTGCTGGACGCGGCCAAGCCGGGACAGGTCCGGGCGACGCGCGACGACGCGGCACACCTGATCCTGTCCGGACTGCGGTTCCGCCTCGTGCCGCCAGGCTGGGCTGCCAAGGTCGCGGCGGGCGTCGCGGCGCTGTGGCTGGCGACCGTGCTCAGCGGTATCGGCGCGTACCTCGCCTGGGGCTCCTCGTCGGCCGATCCGCACGTCCTCGACGATCCCAAGCTCGCGGCCCTCGCCGACGCGCTCGTCGGCCGGCCACCGACCTTGATCACATCGGACGACAGCGACCTGCTCGTACTCACCCTGAACTACCGGGGCAGGATGTTCTACGACCTCGACGCGGAAGCACTGCCCGGGGTGAAGCCGGCGCCGGCCGACCATAACCGCGCCTATGAGTTCGAGACGACCCGTGGCGTCCTGGACGACGCACACCGGCGGCTGCGGGCCGACGGCTGGCAGACCGGTGCCATCACCGGGCCGGACCGTGGCCGCGGCACGTTCTGGGCCACCCGCGACGGACTACTGCTACGCATGGCGGAGGTGCGCTCCAGTCGTGGGCCGTCGTCGGCGAATGTGGACATCTACCCCGTCGAGCCGAGTGGTGTGCCCGCCGGTGCGCTCGCCGGGTTCGCCGTCGGACTGCTCCTGGCCTGGCCGGTGATGACCTCGCTGGCCCACCGCTGCCTGCGTGTCCCGAACCGGGACCGGCTGCTGGTCCTCCTGTTCGGACTGCCGGCCCTGCTCGCCTGCTTCGCGAACGCGTTGGACAACGTGGTGAGCACGGCGGTGAGGGGCTCAGGCAGCGTGCTGCTCGCCGTCGACCACATCTATCCATTGGCCAACCTGGTCGCGAGCCCGCTGGCCGCGACCATGATCACGGTCGGCCTGGCGGGCTGTGTCGCCGTCCTCGTCATCGTGCCGTGGCATCGACGACACTTGCGAATCGGCGCGGCGTCACCGAACCCGGCGGTCGCCAGGGGCTGAATCGGGCCCCAGGGCCGCACGCGTCAAGCAAGCGGGCAGCCCCGGTCCGGGCACCGCTGTCAGACAGTCAGCTCGGCCAGCAGGCGGGCGCGGACGCCGTCCGGGTCGGGGCGGCCGGAATGCCAGGTGCAGGCGAGGTCGACGGCGGCGACCCGACCGGTGGCGCGCACCCGGCGCGCGGCCGCGACCACCCCTGCCGTCGTGGGGCCGCCGCGTACCGGGAACCGCAGGTCCGGCAGCTCCGCCGCGTCGATCACGTCGAGGTCGAGGTGCAGCACCAGCGGGCCGGGCGGCAGCATTGCCTCGTCCAGCTCGTCGACGCCGCAGCGGCGTACGGCGGAGGTGGCCAGGTAGTCGGCCTCCGGCGGGTCCAGGTCGCGGGCGTCGACGAGCAGTGCCCGGTCCTCGGCCAGCGGGCGCAGGCCCAGCCGTTGCGAGATCAGCTCCGGCCGGTAGCCGACGAGGATCCGCAGCGGCATGCCGCCGACATAGCCTGACGCGGTCGTCTCCAGGGTCTGCACGTCGCCGTGCGCGTCGAACCAGACGATGCCCGCGTCCACACCGGCCTGCTGCAGGCCCGCCATGGTGCCGAGTGACACGGTGCAGTCGCCGGACACCACCGTCGGCGTCTCGCCGCCCTGCACGCACTGCGCGACCTGCCGGGCGACCGGCTCGTAGAGGTGGCCGAGCCGCGACCACACGTCCCCGCCGGGAAGTTGCTCGGTCACCGTCCTGACGGCATGGCCTTCGGGCAGCGGGAAGTCGTGATCGGGCAGTCGCTCGTCGAGGTGGTACGGCACGAAGATGATCGTCACGGAGCCACGGTACCGGCGGCGTCCGGCTCTGTACGGCTGCCGTCCACGTGGTGGTCCCCGCCGAACAGCCGGTCGAGGTGGTACGTGAGGATCGCGAGCGCCGCGTCGCCGTCCCGCTGACCGCCGAGCACGCTGGAGCCGAGGCCGTTGGTCAGCGCCAGCAGTCCCGCGGCGACGGTCGGTGCGTCCAGGCCCGGGTCAACCTGGCCGGTCTGCTGGGCGGCGCGCAGGTGCCCCGCGAGGAAGCGTTCCAGCGCGTCGGGATAGCTGGTGCCGTGGTCCGCGGCGAGCTGCGGCTCGTCGAGCACCAGCGTGTAGTACGCGGCGTAGGTCCTGGTCAGCCTGCGGCTCTCCGCGTCGGTGGGCAGGATCGCGGTGAGGGTGCCGTAGACGAGGCTGCGCGGGGTGGGCGGCAGGCCGAGGGCGCGGATGTGGGCCTCCACCCGCGCGGACAGCTGCTCGCCGAGGTAGGCCAGCGCGCCGAGCAGCAGTTCCTGCTTGGTGTGGAAGTAGTACTGGACGAGGCGCAGGGAAACCCCGGCCTCCGCGGCGACCTCGCGCATGCTCGCCGCCTGCAGGCCTCTGGTGCTGGCGATACGCAGCAGGGCCTCGCCGATCTCACGGCGTCGCAGGTCGTGGTCCACGCGCTTGGGCACGGTGCTCCATCCAGTCAGGCCTGTTCAGTCGGCCTATCATGCACGACAGTTTTGATGATACGCTCGTATCATCAAAACTCGCGGCGATCGGAGGCAGCACATGGCCGAGACTCGGCTCAGTGCGTTCACCAGTGACAACGCGCGCACCAAGTTCTTGGCGGTCTACCAGCGCACGTTCGATCGGGTCTGGCCCGCCGATCACGATCGCCTGGACGTGCCCACCTCCTTCGGCGTCACCCGGGTGTACCGGACCGGGCGACCCGACGGTGATCCGTTCGTGCTGCTGCCGGGCGCGGGCGGCAACACGCTGGGGTGGCACCGGCACGTGACGGCATGGGGCAGGCAACGGCCGGTCATCGCGATCGACCCCGTCGGCGAGCCCGGGTGCTCCACTCAGGACAGGTCCTTCGCGGACGGCCGCGACCTGGCCCACTGGCTCGACGAGGTGCTCGCCGCCCTGTACATCGACCGCGCACACCTCGTGGGCTGCTCCTACGGCGGCTGGGTCGCCCTGCAGCACCAGCTGCACGCGCCGGGCCGGGCCGCCACGGTCACGCTGCTGGACCCGGCGGGATTCGGCCGGATCACCAAACGGTTCATCCTCTGGGTGGTCCTGGGCGGGCTCGCCGGACTGATGCCCCGCCCGCTGCGCCGTCGTGCGGCCGGGTGGCTGCGCAACGCCACGCTGCTCGACGACGATCTCATGGGCATGGCGCTCGTCTCGACCGGCTTCCGGCGACGGCTGCCCACGCCGCCCCCGCTCACCGACGACGAACTGTGCCAGGTCACCGTCCCGACGCTGGCCCTGCTCGGCGAGCGCAGCCAGATGTACGACGCCGCCCAGGTGGCAGCACGCATCCGGGCCCTGATGCCGGCCGCGCACGCCGAGGTCGTCCCCGACGCCGGACACGACCTGCAGGTGCACAGCCCGCACCTGGTCACCGACCGAACCGCGGAGTTCGCCGCACGGGTCGAGGCCGCGTCCCGCGCAGCCTCCGAGCGTCCCGCCGAGCCGGCCTGACGCAAGCCCCGCAGCCGGTGACCTCAGCCGAGGGCGGCGACCAGGCGCTCGCCGTCCGGCCAGGGGCCGTAGCCGTCGGCCGTCTCGATGTGGCCGGCGTCGCCCGCGTCGTGCAGCTCCGCGCCCCAGTCCGCGGCGTACTGCTCGAACTGGGCAAACGTCGTATAGGGATCGGTGCGGCTGGCGACCAGGATCGTGCGGAACGGCAGCGGCTCGCGGGGCACGGTCCCGAAGACGGAATCGGAGGGGCGATCCGGACCTGGCGACCATAGAGGGTCGATGTACGGCGGCGTGACCAGCAGCGCGGCGCGCACCGGGCCGACGTGGCGGGCGGCCCAGGCGACCGTGGTGATGCACCCGGCGCTGTGCGCGATCAGCACCGCGGGTGCGGTGTCGGCCATGACGGCCTCGTGCAGCGCGGCCACCCGCTCCTGCACCGTGTACGGCGGGCCGGGAGGGTACGGCGCCCACCGGTACTCGGGATGCGCGTCGGCCCAGCGCCGCTGCCAGTGCTCCGGGCGGGGGATGCCACGCCCCGGGACCAGCAGGTGTCGGGCCGCCGGCCGATCCTGCCCGCCGCCCGTCACGCCGCGCCGGCCGGTCGCGTGCCGAGCAGGTCGGTGAGCCGGCCGCTGCGCAGGGATTCGATGTCGCCGCCGTTGTCGAGGGCGACTTCGAGCAGCGTCGCCAGGCTCGTGCCGTACAGCCAGACCTCGGCCGGGTCGTCGGCGAACGTGTAGTTGCGCAGGGTGATCCCGTTGCCGAACTCGCTGAGCACCTCCGCGACGCGGCACACCACCCAGTGGCTCACCTCCTCCGGCCACCGGTGCACCCAGCAGACGCTGCGCCCGTCGGGCAGGTCGAAGACCGGCGTCACGGAGTAGCCCCAGTCCAGGCTCGCCTGGCGGGGCCAGTAGGCCGGGGCCAGCCGCCAGGCGCCGCCGAACAGGGTCGCCGACGACATTCGCTGGTACAGCGCGACGACCTCGGCGGGCCCGTGCCAGTCCGGGCGGCCGGGCGGGGCCGTGACATGCTCGCGTTCGATCCGGTCCAGCAGGTTCTCGATGTCGGCGCGAGCGGGGGCCAGGTGCCAGCCGGCCACCGGGCACAGCGCGCCGGCCGGGTCCTGTGCCACGGCGACGACACCGCCGTGCAGTGCCACGGCGCGGAGTCCGTTCTCGACCTGGTCCGCGACGTTGACGACCACCCGGGACAGCGTGGCGGGGACGTTCGCGGGTCGTACGCCGGGTCCGAAGTACAGGCCGCCGTCGTCTGTGACGCCACGCGGCTCGTCCAGGGGCAACTCCAGCAGCGGGTTCGGCCGGTCGGGGGAACCGCGCTCGTTCACGTACGGGAAGAGCCGCGCGATCCAGCCGGTGGCGACCGAAGCGCCGTACGCGTCGGCCGGGTTGTAGATCCGCTGCCAGAACGCCGGGTCGGCCTCCCCACGGGCGGCCAGCACGAACTGGTCGGCGATCGGAGCCAGCGAGCGGTGCCAATCGCCCAGCCCGAAGCGCGGCAGTTCGTCGATCCGGGCGCGGATCGTGCGCCAGTCCTGCTCGGTGCCGGTCAGCGTGATCGAGGGAATGCCGCACCCGATGTACATCCAGAGGCTGAAGTACGGCGAGTACGCGTCCAGCAGCACCACCCGCGCGGCGGTGCGCTCGACGTCGGTGCTGGTGGTGAAGTCACAGGCGAACAGGGCCGCGTCGGACACCTCGGCGTCGAGCAGCTTGGCGTACTGCGCGACCAGGTGCCGCCACGAGTCCGCGTCCTGCGGCATCGGGCCGTCGAGGGTGATCGCCAGTTCCCGCCGTCCGGTGTGGTTCACCAGCAGCGGCCGCAGCTCCTCGGCGTGCAGCCGGATGTGCTGCGCGAGACCCTGGGTGACGGTCAGCCACACCACGTCCGCGGACAGCACGAGGGGCCGGTGCTCGGCGAACGCCCGGCCGACCGCGTGCAGCAGCGGGTGCACACCGTTCGGGGCCAGCACCGCCAGGTCCGGGTCACCGCCGATGGCGAGGGCGTCGGGAAACAGCTCCCGCAGCGGCACGGTGGGCAGCGGTTCGGCTGCCGGCACGACATCGTCCACCGGAAAGATCACCACATGCCGACATTACCGTCCGGCGGACGACCGCGCTGTCCCGAGACGTCGTCCCATGGCGAGCGCAGTTGGTGCACCAACAAGGATCGCGGACCATCCGATCAGGAGTCGGTGCCGTCCCGGTGGGCGTGCGCGGCCTGCTCGACCCGCTCCCGGTAGGCGGCCCACCACTTCGGATCGGTCTCGGGCAGGTTGGAGCCGCCCGCGGACAGGCCCGCGGCGCCGTCGATCGACTCTCGTACGATGTCGGCCTGCCCCGCGTGCCGATGCGTCTCGGCGATCATGTGGATCAGGATCTGGTGCAGCGTCACCTCGCGGTTGCCCGGCCGCCACCACGGCACCGTGCCCGGCGCGTCGAGGTCGAGCGCGTCGATCGTGGCGTCGGAGTGCGCCCAGATGCGCTGGTACAGCTCGACGTGGTGGGCACGGGTCTCCTCGGCGGTGGCCCACATGTCGGCGTTGGCCTCGGCGTCGGCGGCGAGATACGGGATCGCCTCCGGGAACGGACGGCCGAACACGACGCCGAGATACTCGGCCTCGACGGCGGCGGTGTGTTTAACGAGCCCGAGTAGGTTGGTCGCGGTCGGGGTGAGCGGGCGGCGGATGTCGTACTCGCCGAGCCCGTCGAGCTTCCAGAGCAGCGCGTCGCGCCCCTCCTGCAGGTACCGCTTCAGGGTGTCCTTCACCCGGGGGATGCTAACAAGATCCCGACGCGGCCGATGACCCCGGCGGCTAAGTCCGTTCCGGCTGGACTCGGGCAGTCGCGGTGCCGGCCAGGTAGACCGCCATGCCGGCGGCGACCAGCAGCGCGCCGAGCGGCGGGATCGCGGCCAGCCCCCACGCGTCCAGGGCGAACGCGCCGGTGAGCGCCCCGGCGGCGACCCCCGCGTTGTAGGCGCTGGCGTTGATGCCGGAGGCCTGCTCGGTGTGGTCGGGCGCGACCCGCAATGTGGCGGCCTGCATGAAGATCGGCAGCAGGCCCATGCCGCACCCGAACACGATCACCGCGGTCACCGCCGCCCAGGTCGCGGTGCCGTTCAGCCAGAGCAGCACGAGTCCGCTGAGCAGCACGCCGACCGCCGTGACGATGCCGGCCCGCAGCCGCCGGTCGGCGACCCAGCCGGCGATCGGCAGCATGAGCGTGCCGGCCACCCCGTTGGCCAGCAGCACCGGTGCGATCCCGTCCTCGCTGATCCCGGCGCGGTGCAGCAGCGGAGCGGTGTACGTGATCATCATGTAGGTGCCCAGCATGGTCACCGCGGTCATCGCGACGATCGGCGAGAAGTTCGGCACCCGCAGCACGTCGCGCATCCGGGAGCGCACCGCGGCGCTGCTGCCGGGCACCTCGGGCAGCAGCCACCACGCCAGCAGCGTCAGCACGACCGCGACACCGGTCAGCACGGCGAAGGTGGCCCGCCAGCCGACCGCGGTGCCGAGGCTGGTGCCCGCGGGCAGGCCGATCAGCACCGCCATGCTGCCGCCCGCGGAGACGACGGTGACCGCCCGCCCGATCCGGTCCGGGGTGACCAGCCGGGCCGCGAACCCGCTGACCACCGCCCAGAACAGTCCGTGCGTGATCCCGCCGAGCAGCCGCGCGGCGAACGCCACGGGATAGTTCGGGGCCAGCACCATGACCGCGTTGCTGGCCGTGTACGCGGCCAGCGACGCGACCAGCAGCGCCTTGCGCGGCATCCGGGCGGTCAGCGTGCCCAGCGGGGCCGCGAACAGCGCCACCATCAGCGCGTACCCGGTGACCAGCAGCCCCAGCCGGGACTCCGACACCGCCAGGTCACGGCTCATGCCGAGCAGCAGGCCGGTCGGTGTGAGCTCGGTGGTCACCGAGATGAAGACGGCCGAGCTGAGCAGCAGGAGCGACGGCCATGGGCCGGGTTTGCGCATCACGTGCCGCATTTTGTATCGCCGGTGAACAAATTCGCAATCGAGATCGACGGTCGAATCGTCCGATCACCGGACGACGACGGCTGCCGGAACGGCGCTCAGAGCCAGCCGGACTCCGGCCAGCACGACCAGTGCGTGTTCGGCGCGTGCGTGGGCCGGTAGGCGGTCACATCGCCGGTGGCGAACACCTGCGCCAGCTGCGCGAACGTCTCGGTCTCGCTGGGCAGCTGGTCGTGGCGGTCCGGGTCGCGGTGCCACCACTGCTCCAGCACCATGATCCGCGGCAGGTCGGCGGGCAGCCGGTGGCGCAGCTCCTCCTCGTCGGCCAGCAGCAGGTCGCGATGCTCGGGCACGAGCCGCCGGAACACGTCCTCCAGCGGCTCGCCCTGGGTCGCGTCGACCTCCAGCGCCTGCCCGCGGACCACGACCGGCGGGCGGCCGCCGCGCAGCTGCTCGGGCCGATCGTGGTCCTCCAACTGGTACATGTTGTCGACACGCGTCAGGAAGTCGCCGTGCCCGTAGCCGGGCTCGCCCTCGGTCAGGCAGTTGCCGAAGCAGTGCAGCACGTCGATGACGTTGCCGGCGCGCGGGTTGTAGCCGACGAGCTCGATCACCAGCGCCCAGCGCTTCTCGTCGCGGAACGCGTGCAGGCGGCCGTCGATCGCGTGGTAGTAGCCGTGCTCGGGGTCCGGGAAGTCGAACCCCTTCGCGGCGCGGTCCAGCTGCGCCAGCACCTCGTCGGACGTGATCACGGGCGCAGACGGTACACGGACCGGGCGGCCCGGTGCAGTCGGCCACGCGGGCAACGTGCGGCCGATCACGGGGCGTGGGCGCGACCGAGGGCGGTCAGCGCCAGCACACCCTGCCCGGACACGCGGGTGTGTGTGCCGAACGTGCTGGGGTCGACCGACGTCAGCGCGGCGATGTCGGTGGCGTAGCAGACCTCCGGCAGCGCGTACCGCTCGTACAGTTCGGCCCGGCGGGCCATGACGGCGTCGGCGTCGGCCGGATCGATCCCGTCGAACGCCTCCGGCGGGAGGTCCTCGTCCTCGTCGGGCAGCCGGTAGCCGTCCTCGGCCGGATGGGACCCGATTCGCTCGCCCGTCCCGGTCTCGTAGTAGCGCTGCACCTCGCCCCCCTCGGCCAGACACCACATGGTCCACGGGTCGCCGCAGCTCATGCCGTAGAGGTGGGCCGCGCCGAACCGGGCGCTGAGCCGCGCGCACAGGGCCTGCGCGCGGCGCGCCCACGAGCCCTCGGCGAGGTGTGCGGAGCCCGGCACGTCGCCGAACACCAGCGTCCAGCCGTCGAGCACCGGGGTGACGTACACGCGGGCGGGGCGGCGGTGGTCGTCGCGGTCCCACGAGTGGTGGTCGCGGTTCCACGCGGACTCCCCCTGCCGCATGGTGACCGGCACCGGATCGGACAGGTCCAGCCCGGTCAGCACGGCGGCCTGGTCGTCGGTGCTGATCGCGAGCCAGGTCCCGCACAGGTGCACGGGGCGCGCAGGCGACGTCGGCGCGCGGCCGGTGTCGTCACGGCGCGGACGGTCGTCGCGGATGGAGGGGATCCGCATAGGACACCACGTTACGTCGAACCGCCGACAGATCTTCAGATACGCAGGTCACGGTGCGGGCCGGGGGCGCGTCACGCCTCCCCCGGCCCGCGCGGTTCACAGGCCCGACGAGTAGAAGCCGCTGACCTCGGACGCGGTCAGCACCCGGCTGTAGACGCGGAACGAGTCCACCGCGCCGTCCAGGTACGGGTCGCTGTACTGCGAGCGGCCGATCCAGTTCTGGGTGGTGCTGCCCAGCGACGCCGGGCTCAGCGTCATCGCCGAGTTGCGGGCCACCTCGGCCCCGTTGACGTACAGGATGCCGACGCCGCCGCCGACGGTCACCGCGACGTGTGTCCACACGCCCGTGGGCAGCGCCGACGGGGCGTTGATGCGCTGCTCGCCCCCGGACCCGGAGGTGGTGATGGCAAACCGGGCCGTGCCGGAGCTGCTGCTCGGGACCAGGAACATGTTCGCCGTCGTGCCGGTGCCGAAGTCGAACAGACGTGCCCAGTTGGTGACCGCGTCCAGCCGCACCCAGGTGGCGATGCTGACCGCGCTCGCCCCGGCGAGGATGCCCGACGGCAGCGACACGTACTGCGAGCTGCCGCTCAGGTTGACCGCGTTGCCG
Organism: Catellatospora paridis; assembly: GCF_009720365.1. Taxonomy (GTDB): domain Bacteria; phylum Actinomycetota; class Actinomycetes; order Mycobacteriales; family Micromonosporaceae; genus Catellatospora; species Catellatospora paridis. The sequence continues at coordinate 819,524 of NZ_ML769312.1, forward strand.
GTGCGCCCGGCGACCCAGGTCGCTCCCCCGGCCGTGGTGGCCGTCCTGCCGTTGCCGGTGGCGTCGGCCGCGGACGTGCCGGAGGACTCGTTGAACAGGTAGTGCGCCACGAATGCGGGCAGCGGGTTGGTCGTGGTGACGTTCCAGTAGACGGTGTAGCGCTGGCCGTGCATCTTGTAGAACGGCAGCAGGGTCACCGTGCCGGTGGACGCGGTCGCGGTGAACTGCAGCGGCGTGGACGTCGCGGCGATCGACGACGCGGTGAGGGTGGGCAGGGCGGACAGGTTGGTGCTGCCGTACGCCCCCGCGAGCACGATCGGGCCGTACTTGACCGCCTGCGTGGTGGCGCTGTCCGGGGTGGCCTCGCGCACCAGCGCCATCGGCAGCGCGACGTCGACCACGTCACCGGTCGCCCAGGTGCGGTTGACCACGGCGTACGACCCAGGGGTGATCCCGCTCTGCAGCGTGCCGTTGACCCGGATCGTCGCGCCCGTGGCCCAGGCGGGCACCCGGATGCGCATCGCGAACGTGCCCGACCCCGCGGTGATCGTGAGCTTGCTGGACGGCGCCTCCGGGAACGTGGTGTCCTGCCGGACCGTGACGCCCTTGGCCGACCAGTTGAGCTGCGAGGCGACGAACAGGTTGACGTACAGGTTGTCGCCGGAGTGGAAGTAGATGGTGTCGCCGAGCTTGGTGTTGGTCTCCATGCCCGTGCCGTGGCAGCAGGTGAAGTTGCTGTAGTCGTTGCTGTAGGTCTTGATGCCCCCGGCCCGCAGCGGGATGTAGTAGCTGTGGAAGCCGTGCGAGGAGTTCGGGTCCTGCGCGCCGAGCAGGTGGTTGTAGAGCGCCTTCTCGTAGAAGTCCATGTAGTCGGCGCGGGCCGGGTTGGTGAAGAACAGCTGCCGGCTCAGCTTGAGCATGTTGTAGGTGTTGCAGCACTCGGCGGTGTTGTCGGACAGCTCGCTGGCGATCCGATTGGGGGCCTTGAAGTACTCGCCGTTGGAGTTGGCGCCGATGGCGTAGGTGTGGCGGCTGACCACGATGTCCCAGAAGTTGCGGGCGATGTCGAGGTAGCGGGTGGTGCCGGTGGCGTGGTACTCCCGAATCGCCCCGATGGCCTTGGGGATCTGTGTGTTGGCGTGGTAGTTGTTCAGCGCGTCGGTGTTGGCGGCCAGGGGGTCGAAGACCTCGGCGTGGTCGAAGTGCTGCGCGGCGGTGAGGTGGTTGCTGTTCTCGGTCAGCTGGTACAGGTTGGCCAGCACCTCGTTCATGCCGCCGAACTCGGTGTCGAGCATGTTCTGCCGCTGGGTCTGGGTGAGCCGGTCGTTGCGGAACTTCACCCACGACGCCATCGCGGTGAGCACGGTCAGCGCCTGCGCGTTCCCGGCGAGCAGGTGCATGTCCAGCAGCCCGGCCATGATCTTGTGGAGGGTGTAGTACGGGGCCCAGACCTGCTGGCGGGCCTCGACGCGGTCGATGAAGCTCTCCGGATACGCCGACAGGTAACCGGTGTTGTAGCCGGCCGTCGTCGCGCGGGCCTGGCAGATCGCCAGCTGTGCGACGAGGTAGTCGCCCTTGGTCTTGAAGCTGGCGGTGCCGGTGCTGGCGTACGCCTGGGCCAGGCCGGTGAGCACGTGGCCCATCGAGTGGCCGCGCAGCTCGGTGGTGGGCGACTCCCAGCCGCCGCACGCGGTCGCCGAGGAGCTGAGGCCGTAGTTGAGGCGGAAGGTGTGCAGCAGCCGGTCGGCGTCGAGGAAGCTCAGGTAGCTCTGGGTGCGGCCGGTGTTGGCCAGGAACGGGCCGGACAGCAGCGTGACCGCGCCGAGCGGGAACGGGTACACGGATACGCCGATGTCGGTGCGGGCGGCGTGGGCGGGCGACGCGGGCAGGCTGCCGGCGACAGCCGCGGCCGCGGCGCCGACCGCGCCTGCGCGCAGCACGGTACGGCGGGACAGTGCGGACATCGATTCGCCTTTCTCTCAGACGGGGCGGTGAGAGCGACGAGTCCGGCGCATCGACGATGTCCTACGAAAACCATTTCGGCAAGATGTCCGGCCGATTACCCTTCCTCTCGAAACGTTTCGAAACCCCGGCCGTCGACGACGACCTGATCGGGCACCACCCCTGCCGACGACCCCGCCGCTCGCAGCCTCGACAAGCGGTTTGACGTGATCGACTGAGATACAGTGCGGCGTGTCGTTCACTCCTCGGGCCGCGTGGGCAGATGCGCCGGACCCGCTGCAAGCGGCCGTCGCCGACGCGCTCGGCACCGTCGTCGCCGACCACACGGATCTGCACGGTGGCATGTCCCCCGGACCGGCCGCCGCACTGCGGCTGGCCGACGGCCGCACCGTGTTCGTCAAGGCGATGTCGACCGAGGTTCGCGCGCACAATCACCTGCTGGTCCACCGCGAGTCGGCCGTGTTGGACCTGTTGCCGCAGTCCGTGCCCGCCCCGCGCCGCCTCGCAACCGTCGCATGGGGACCGTGGATCGCGCTGGTCACCACCTGGGCCAGCGGAGCAGCCGGAGGGCTGTGGACCGACGCGTCGATCGACGCCGTCGCGGACGCGTGCCGGACCACGAGTGTGCACCGGGCACCGGACGGGTTGCGACCGGTCGTTGAGCGGATCTTCGACTTCGACGGCTGGGAACGGGTCGTCGCGACCGGGCCGACAGACGAGTGGGAGATGGCGTACGCGGACCGGGCCGCCGATCTGGCCGCGGGCTGGGAGCGGTGGACGGCCGGCGACGCCCTGGTCCACCGGGACATCCGCGCCGACAACACAGCGGTGGACCCGGCGACCGGCACGGCGACGCTCCTGGACTGGGCCTATGCCGCCGCCGGAGTTCCGTGGCTCGACCTCGCCCAGCTGGCCGCGGACATTGTCGGTACCGGCCACTGTCTCGGCGGGCAGGCCGCGACGGATCGCGCGTACCTGCTGATCCAGACCTTGCCCACCGATGCCGCGCGTTTCGTGGTGGCCCTGACCGGCATGTGGCGGATCCGCGCGGCGACGACCCAGGACGCCTCGCTGCCGACGATCTCGACCTGGCGCCGCGAGCGCGTGCAGGCGCTGCGCCCGCTGGTGACCCGTCTCATCACCGATCTCACCGGCACGGCCTGAACTGCTGGTCGGCCGCACCGGCCACATGCCGACCGCTCGGCAGCGGGATGATCCACCTGCCGGCGGCGGGTTTCCGGCGACGTCTAGATTGTGCCGGTGACGCTGCTGCTCAAACTCCTGCTGGCGCCCACCTTGGTCGTCGGCTCCTCGCTGGCCGGGCGGCGGTGGGGGGCGCAGGTCACCGGTGTGCTGGTGACGCTGCCGATCGTGGCGGGACCGATCCTGCTGATCACCTGCCTGGAGCACGGCACCGCGTTCGGGGCCGCGGCGGCGTCGTCCTCGCTGCTCGGACTGGTGACGCTCGCGTTGTTCGCGGTCGTGTTCGCCTGGTGCTCGCGCCGGCTGCGCTGGCTCGGCGCGCTGGCGGTGGCATGGGCGGCCTGCCTGGCCGCGGACCTGGTCGTGGCGCAGGTGACCCTGCCCGCCTGGTGGGGCCTGCCGGTGGCGCTCGCCGGGATCGCGGCCGCATCGCGCGCCTTGCCGACGGAGGCGGCCTCGACGGGCGCACGCCCGGCGACCGCGTGGCCGTGGTGGGACCTGCCCGGCCGGGCCGCAGCGACCGCGACCCTGGTGGTACTGGTGACCACGCTGTCGAGCGCGCTGGGGCCGGCGATGACCGGGGTGCTTGCCCCGTTCCCGATCGCCACCAGCGTGGTGGCGGCGTTCGTGCTGGCCCGGCACGGTTCGGCGGAGACGGTGCGCACCCTGCGCGGCGTGCTGGCCGGTCTGGTGGGTTTCGCGATCTTCTGTTTCACCGTTGCCGTGCTGGTCAACCGGTGGGGCGTCGCGACTGCGTTCGGGTTCGCGCTGGCCGTGACGGTGGTCGGGCAGTTCGCCTGGCTGCGCGTCAACCGGTCTGGTCGGCCGCTGCGGTGGCGGTTCAGCCGCGCAGCCAGCGCCGCCAGGAGGCGGGGGTGACCGGGGCGGTCGCGTTGTCCAGGGCCCAGCGCAGGTAGCCGGCACGCAACCGGACCAGGCCGTCCAGGCTCCGCTCGGCCGATTCGATGATCATGCGGACCGTGGGCTCGTGCAGCGTACGGGCGATCTTGAGGTAGCCGAGGTCCTCGCAGCGGTGCTCCCGGCCGATCGCGGCCGAGAGCAGGCCCAGCAGCTCGGCGTGGGTCTCCACGGTCGGCCCGTCGACGGCGAGGGTGCGCAGGATCTGCCGCTTGGCCGGCCAGCTGCGGGCGTGCTCGGCCCACTCCTGCGGAAAGTCGGTCTCCCAGCGCAGGAAGAGCACGGCGAACCGGGCGAACGGCGCACGCTGCTCGGCGGTCTCCGCGGCCAGGTAGTGCCAGATCGGTGCGGCGAACATCCGGGCGTGCACGTCGCGCTTGGCGGCCTCGGCCTGGTCGTGCTCGGCGACCAGGCGCGGATCGGGGCGCTCGGCGTCGTCGCCGGTGCGGGGGCGCACGATGCGCGACCAGGAGTGCAGGCGGGCCCAGTCGTCCTGGTAGCCCCGCTCGCGCTCGATCGCGGCCCGTCGCCGCTCGGCGTCCGGATGTACGACGTCGAAGGCCCAGGTGAAATCTGCCAGCTGCTCTGCCTGCACGCGGCAAGATTGCCAGCTCAAGGGGCTTGTCGCCAAGAAATCGGCACGCACTGTGAGCCGACACCGCCGATCAGCGAACCGAGCGAGATGAGGCAACTACGCTCCGTGCTCGGCGTGTCGCCCGCGTATGGTGGACGGGGGCTGCCCGCATCGCGTCGGTGACCCCCGGCGCGACTCCTGACCGGGGGTGAGGGGGTTGCGGACCGCCAGACGCCGCAACCCCCTCTGCTCTCAGACCGCCGGGCGACGGCGGCGGGCCAGCCGGAACAGGCCCGCGCCGAGGGCCAGCACGAGCAGGCCGATCCCGACGAGCGTGGTGACCTTCGCGCCGGTGACGGGCAGGCCGCCGCCCTCGCCGCCGTCGGCGGGCGGGAACACGCCCGGGAACACCGTGTTCGCCTTGCCCAGGCGCAGGAACACGGTCTCGCCGGTGGCGTCGTCGATGCCGTCGTTGTCGGTGACGGCGTACACGTTGCCGTCACCGCCGACGGTCAGGCCCTCCAGCTTGTCCTGGGTCCAGCCGTGACCGGCCCGCAGCGCGGGCAGCACGTCGACGGCGAGCTTCTTGGTCACCGGGTTGACCCCCGCGCCGAGCGTGGCGGGCACGTCGAAGGTGTACACCTTCTTGAGCTTGGCGAGCTCCCCGCGCTGGTTGTCGCGCTCGATCACCGCGAACGTGTCCGCGTCGAGCGCCACCAGCTCGGACAGGCCGATCCAGGCACCGGTCTGCGCGGCGTCGAGCGGGTAGCCCAGCCACGCCCAGTCACCCTCGGTGACCCGGTAGCGGCCGATGCGGGCGGTGCCCTTCTCGCCGGTCAGCTCGCGCTGCACGGCGACCCACACGGTCTCGGTCGCGCCGGAGCCGGTGACCGCGACGCCTTCCAGGCCGTTGCTGCCGAGCTTGGCGGTGATGTCGGCGGGCAGCGGCACCTCCTGCTGCACGGCGCCCGCGGCGTCGATGCGCACCAGCTTGTTCTCCGGGCCCTTCGCGCCCTCCACGGCCAGCCAGAAGCCGCCGCCGGGCCGGGTGGCCAGGCCCTCGGCGTCCAGCGCGACGCCCTCGCCGTCCTTGGTGACGGTGACATCCTTGGTGATCACGGCCGGGGTGGCGGCGGTGTCGATGGCGAACAGCCGGGTCGGCGCGTACACGCTGTCGCTGACGCCCCACAGCTTGGCGGGCTCGCCGGTGGCCGGGGTCAGGCCGGACAGCGCGCCCCAGGCGATCGGCAGGCCGCCGGACTTCGCCGAGACCAGCGACGGGTACGCCGGAGCCTGTCCGAACTTCGCGATGGTGACCGCCCCGCGCAGCCCGTTGTCCGGGTCGTCCAGCTCACTGGAGATCACGACGAGGCCGCGCGACGGCACCGCGATGACCCCCTCGGGCTCGTTCGCGGTCGGGATGAGCTGGACGAACTTCGGGTGGGCCGGGTCGGTGACCTCGTACACGGCGGTGAAGTTGCCGCGCTCGGCGTTCACGAACAGGTACGGCTTGCCGCCGAACACGCCCGTGGCCACGTTCTCCGGCTCCACGCCCTTCGCGTCGGAGCGCTTGTCCGGGTAGATGCCGTGCGTGACGGCGAGGTGCTCCAGGCTGTTGCCGGCGTCGAAGACGACCTTGCCGGTGGTGTCGAAGACGGTCCAGCCGCGCGAGCCGCCCTGGTAGTCGCCCTCGTTGGCGGTGGCGAACCGGTCGGTGCCCAGCCACACGACGCCGTCGGGCTCGCGCCGGGCGGTGATGCTGCCGGTCAGGCTGATCCGGTCGTCGTCCTCGGTGTCGACCGCGGAGACGGTGACCTGCCCCGCGCTGAAGTGCTTGTCGACCTTGCCGGTGGCCAGGTCGACGATGGCGAGGTGGTTGTTCTCCTGCAGGGAGACCACGGCCTTGCCGGCGCTGTTGATCGAGACGTACTCCGGCTCCGGGTCGGTCGGCGCGACCTCGGCCAGGCCGGTCAGCGCGACGGTGCGCAGCGCCCAGTCGGCCACGGCCGGCTTGACGTCCACGACCGACAGCCACCCGGCGGGCTCCTGCGGGATCTCGCCGTCGTCGACGTCCTCGTCGCGCTCGTTCTCGATGGCGACCGCGACGAACCTGCCGTCGGGCGAGACCGCGACCGAGTCGGGCTGGCCGCCCAGGTCGATGCTGCGCTTGACCGAACGGGTGGCCACGTCGACGACGAGCAGCTCGCCGTCCGGGTGGGTGAAGTCCGCGCCGGTGCTGACCGCGACCAGGGCGTACTCGCCGAGCACGGCGACCGAGGTCGGCGAGCCGGGCAGGCCGAGCACGCCCGCCGGGGCGGGGGCGTCCGGGTCGGCGATGTTCACGAAGCCGATGCGGTCACCGGAGGCGTCGGTGTAGATCACGGTCTTGCCGTCGGCGCTGACGGCCGAGATCTCGGCCGACGCGGCGTCCGCGGCGGAGGTGTTCAGGTATACGGGAAAGGTCGCTGTGCGGCTGAACGTCTGCGGCGAGTCGGCGGCCTGCGTGGGGCCGCCGCTGAGCAGGAGCGCCGCGGCGAGACCGGCGGCGCCGGCTCCCGCGATCGCCCGGGTGGGGAAGGACATCGAGGCTCCAAACCAAAGGCTGATGTGGTCTTGGTATCGAGCACGGCTGACCGGCTGGAGTTGATCAGGTCAACGCGAAGTGAACAGCCGCCGACCGGCCACCCGCTACCGCGGTATGACCTGCGTCCGGCACCCGGGTATGACGACCGCCACGCCGGCGCGCCGTAGGCTTCGGCCGGTGGAGAGTGCGATGCGGCGGCCCGGCGGGCAGGTGTTCGGCGACCTGCGCCGGTTGTTCGTCGGCGCGGACTACCCGCCCGCGGCGTCGCCGAGCCGCCGGTGGCTGCGCATCCGGACACTGCTCGCACCGGTGCTGCTGCTGGCGCTGATCAGCCTCACCAGCGCCGCGTACGAATACATCAGCGACAACCGCAACCTGTCCAACGGATGGTCGGTCCTGCTGGCCGCCGCGGGGACCGCGCCCGCCGCGCTGATGGTGTTCCGGCCGCTGCTGGCCTGGCGGATCGGCTTCGCCGCGCTGCTGTTCGGGCCGGCCGGCTTCGCCGCGACGGAGTCGTGGCCGTGGAACCCGGTGCAGATCCTGGCCTTCCTGGCGGTGCTGTGGTTCGTGGCGCTGCGCGCCGACGCGGGGGTGAGCGCCTGGTGCTGGCTGCTCAGCCTGCTGCCGGTGTGGCTGTACGTGCCCAACCGCGCCAACGCCTGGGGCGTGACCGTGCTGCTGGCCGCGATCATGCTGGTCGGCGATCAGGTGCGGCGGCGGCGCAGCAGCCAGCGGGCCCTGGCCGAGCAGGCCGAACGCAGCGAGCTGGAGCAGGCACGCCGCGCGGTGCTGCAGGAACGCACCCGCATCGCCAGGGAGATGCACGACGTGGTCGCGCACTCGATGTCGATGATCGCGGTACGCGCCGAGACCGCGCCCTACCGCGTCCCCGAGCTGACCGGGCCCGCCAAGGACGAGTTCACCGAGATCGCCGCGTCGGCGCGCACCGCGCTCGACGACATGCGCCGCCTGCTGTCGGTGCTGCGCCAGGCCGACGACCCGGCCCTGACCGCGCCCCAGCCGGGGCTGGCCGAACTCGGTCCGCTGGTCGACGACGCGCGGGCCGCCGGGGTGGACGCGAACCTGGCGATGGAGCTGCCGCTGCGGCCGGTGGGTGAGGCGGCGGCCCTGACGGCGTACCGCATCGTGCAGGAGGCGCTGGCCAACGCGGCCCGCTACGCGCCCGGCGCGCGGATCGACGTGTCGCTGGCCGCCGACGAGCACGGCCTGCGGGTGCTGGTGCGCAACGGACGCCCGACCGGACGTCCGGCCCGGCCGCCCGGCGCCGGTCACGGTCTGGTCGGGATGCGGGAGCGGGTCGCCATCCTGGGCGGCGAACTGAGCACGGAGGCGACCGGCGACGGCGGGTTCGCGGTGACGGCGCTGCTGCCGGACGGAGGAGTGCATTGATCAAGGTCCTGATCGTCGACGACCAGGCCATGGTGCGGCAGGGATTCGGGGCGCTGCTGGCCGCGCAGCCCGACCTGGTGGTGCTCGGCGATGCGGCCGACGGTGCCGAGGGCGTGGCCGCGGCCCGCCGGCTGGACCCGGACGTGGTGCTGATGGACGTGCGTATGCCGGTGATGGACGGCCTGGAGGCGACCCGGCGGCTGGCCGGGGGCGAGCGCCCCAAGGTGATCATTCTGACGACGTTCGACCTCGACGATTACGTGTACGAGGCGCTGCGGGCCGGGGCCAGCGGCTTCCTGCTCAAGGACGCCCCGGCCGCGGACCTGATCCACGCCGTGCGCGTGGTGGCGGGCGGGGAGGCGCTGCTCGCCCCGTCGGTGACCCGGCGGCTGATCGCCGAGTTCGCGTCGCGGCCCCGCCCCGACCGGCCCCGGCCGGTGTCGCTCAACGCGCTGACCGCGCGGGAGACCGAGGTGCTGCGGCTGATCGCGCGCGGTTTGTCCAACCAGGAGATCGCGGAGCTGCTGGTGCTCGCCGAGCAGACGGTGAAGACCCACGTGAGCCGGGTGCTGGGCAAGCTGGGACTGCGCGACCGGGCGCAGGCGGTGGTGCTGGCGTACGAGTCGGGTCTGGTCGCAGCCGGGGAGTAGTACGGCGGTAGCGGCGCACGAATGGCTCCGCAGCGCGACGCCCGCGCGGCTGCCCGCCACGCACGGTGGCGCTCATGCGTTCGAGATTCCTCTCCGTCGGCACGGTCAGCGCGCTCGCGCTGGGCCTGTTCGCCACCCCCGCGGCCGCGCCGCTGCCCGACGCCGTCGACTTCGCGCAGGCCGCGGCCGCGATGACCGCCGCGGGCGACCCGTTCGCCGGGTGGGCCGCCGAAGGCCGGCGGTTCCTGCTGTTCGACCCGGCCGGTGACGGTCTCGCCGTCGAGGTCCTGGGTGACCTGTCCACCGCGGACCGGGTCGCGGTGCTGGTGCCCGGCGTCGGCACGACCGTCGCCGACTTCGATCGCGGGCTCGGCGGCGTCGCGCGCCGGGCCCCCGCGGTGCAGGCCCGGCAGCTGTACGCGGAGCTGCGACGCCAGGCGCCGCACGCCCGCGTGGCAGTGGTGGCCTGGCTCGGATACGACCCGCCCGACGGCTGGGGACTGGACGTGGTCACCGAGTCCAGCGCTGCGGCGGGTGCGGCGGCGCTGACCCGGTTCGTCGCTCGCCTGGTGCGTGAGCGCCCGGCCGTGGCGATCACGCTGGTCGGGCACAGCTACGGCTCGACCGTGCTGGGCCTGGCCGCGAGCGCGCTGCCCGCGCAGGTCGGCGACCTGGTCGCCGTCGGCAGCCCCGGCATGGGCTACGACCACGTACGCGACCTGGGCACCCCTGCCCGGGTATGGGCCGCCGAGGCGCCCACCGACTGGATCCGCCGCGTCCCCGGCGTACGCGTGCTGGGCCTGGGCCACGGCACCCGGCCCGGCACCGCGGAGTTCGGCGCACGGCTGCTGCCGACCGTCGGCGTGAGCGGCCACGACGGCTATCTGGACACCGGCAGCGCCACCCTGCCCGCCCTGGCCGGGGTCGTCCTCGGCACGTTTGTCGCGTAACGGCTGTATCGTCGTATTTCTGGTCCGTGGCCCGGCCTTCTTTGTTTGGGTTCGGGCCCCGGGTGGGAACTCAGCAGAGCATCAGCACCGCGTCTTCGCGGTGCCCGGCGTACGGGGGTACGGCCATGAGGTTCCTGCGAGTCATCTGCGTACCGGCCGCGGCACTGGCCGTCGCGCTGCTCACCACGGCCACACCGGTCGCGGCGGCGCCCGTCGCGCCGCAGGACGCCGCATATCTGGTCGCCGCGCATCAGGCGAACCTCGCGGAGATAACGATCAGCAATCTGGCGGCGACCCATCAGGGCGCCTCGCCGGTCGTCGTACGGCTCGGCGCGGAGTTCAAAGATGATCACCAGAAGCTCGACGACGCGCTGATGTCCGTGGCGCAGCAGCAGGGAGTCGCCCTGCCGAACATGCCCAACACCGACCAGCAGGCCGTGGTGCAGCAGATGTACCAGCTGTCCCGTGCGCCGTTCGACCAGGCGTGGGTGCCGGCGCAGCTCAAGGCGCATGAGGCGGTGATGGCGGCGACCGAGGCCGAGATCGCCAAGGGCCAGGATCCCGCTGTCGTGCAGCTCGCCAAGGACGCGCTGCCCGTCGTCGCCAAGCACCATGAGCAGCTGATAGCCGCGGCGGCGCAGCTCAACGTGCAGATCCCGGTCACGCCCGCTGGTACTGCTCCCAGGTGACCTTCGGGTCGACCACCGGGCCGTCGTCGGCGCCGCGGTTGGCGAGGCCGTTGAGGCCCAGGTAGTAGTCCCCGGCCTGGTTACGGGCCGGGGTCGACTGATCCGTGTCGGCCAGCGCGATCGCGTGGATGTGATACGGCCAGTTCCCCTGGGACGGGGTGCGCAGCCAGGCGGCGAAGCCCACTTCGCGCAGCCGGCGGACGGCCGACGTGCGCTGGGTGGAGGTCAGGCCGTCCACGGCGAGGTCGAGCGCACCGCCGCCGTCGTGGGTGCCGGCAGAGGTCGGATCCTCCCCCGGGCTGTACGAGCCCTGCGTGACGGTGAACTGTCGGCCCAGCAGCCGTTCGGCTTCGAGCAGCATCGCCTTGGTACGGGCGTTCATCGGCACACCCCGGAAGGTGGTCTCGGCGCCGGGCGAGAGCGGGCGCACCACGGTGAAGCGCTGCTCGCCGAGCTTGGTCAGCGAGGTCGGGCCCGGCAGACCGGTGGCGTCCAGGCCGGTGTAGCCGAGCGAGCGCTGCCAGGCCGCGTACGCGTCGATGGTCTTCGTGCCGAAGTGCCCGTCGACGTAGGACGCCGCGAGCAGCCCCTTGGCCTGCAGCGCGCTCTCCACGAGCAGCACGCTGTCCCGGCTGCCCGGGGTGATCGCCGAGTCGGCGCGGCGCGGGTCGATCTGCGCGGCCTTGACGACGGCCTCCATGTCGACCGCGGGCAGCGCGGCCGACGCGTCCGCCGCCCACATCGCGACCGGCCCGGCCAGCGCGCAAGCGAGCGCCGCGCCCGTCAGCCGTCTCCTGGTGACCATGCGGCTCTCCCCACTGTGCGGCAGGACCCGGCCTGCCTGACGTCATCTCTGCGGGGCGAGGCTAGGCGGGGCCGCTACACCGGCGGTACACAGTCGCTACAGGCCGGTGCCGGCGGGGATGTCCGCTTGCCGATCGCGGCCTGTTGCCAGGTTTCGTCCAGCCGCCTCTGATCGAATGGCGTGCGGCGGAGAGGAGCGGGTATGACCGGAAGCGTGCTGCTCGGGCTGGGCGTGGTGACGGTGCTGGTGGTGGCCGCGTACACGGTCGTGTGCGCGATGCGCCCCGCGGCCGGGTACCTCGCGGGACGGCGCTGGACGCGGGCGTCGGACCGGCACGGCCGGGCCGCCCTGTCCTGGCTCACGGCCCGGGTCGCGGGCGAGATCGTGCTGCTGGTCATCGGCGCGGCGATCGTGTTCACGCTGGCGTCGGTGTTCGTGGAGGTGCTCGACGCCGTGGTGGACTCCGACGACCTGACCGTCGTCGACCGGCCCGCCGTGCAGTGGCTGGCCGAACACCGCACGCCGGGCCTCACCCGCCTGCAGATCGCGATCACCGACCTGGGCAGCGCGGTCGCGCTGACGCTGGCGGCCGTGGTGGCCGTCGCGGTCGTCGGCTGGCGCAGGCGCTCGTGGTATCCGCTGGTCCTGGCGCTGCTGACGCTGGGCGTGCTGCAGCTGATCGTGTACGCGATCAAGGAGATCATCGGCCGGGACCGGCCGAGCCCGCCCGACCAGGTGGTGACGGCCGCCGGTTACTCGTTCCCGTCGGGGCACAGTGCCAGTTCGCTGGTCGGGTTCGCGCTGCTGGCCTGGCTGGTGTGCATGCTGACGAGCAACCGCACGGTGTGGGCGACGGCGTGGATCGCCGCGGCCGCGGGCACCGTCCTGGTCGGCCTGTCCCGGGTCTATCTCGGCGTGCACTATCCCAGCGACGTGCTCGGCGGCTGGGCGCTCGGCCTGACCTGGCTGGCCGTGATCGCCGTGGCCACCCGCGTATGGCAGATGCGGTCGGCGACCAAACCCAGCCCGTGAAGTTTTCTCGGTCATGGCCCCCCGGCAGGCAGGTGACCTGCCAGGGGACCCCGAACAGGACTACGTGTTGGCCCCCCGCGCGGCGACCGCCCAGCGGTCGACGATCTCGCCGCCGGAGACGGCGATCAGCTCATCGGCGAGGTTGACGGTCGCGCACACGTGGTTCGGCACGACGCGCAGCCTGGAGCCGCGTTCAGGCAGTTCCGCGCCGGGCGGCACGGTGACCGTCGCGTGGTGTTCGGACAGTGCGGTGATGCGGGCGTCGGGCAGGTCGGGCAGCCGGCCGTGCCCGGTCGCCCAGGCGGACCGGTCCGCGGCGAGCACCTTGCCGCCCGCGTCGAGGATCACGTGGTCGGCGGACCGGCTGACCACCGTCGCCACCACGGCGAGCGCCACGTCCTCGAAGTCGCAGACGCCGAGTTCGACCTGCTGGGCGTCGTTGAAGACGTACACCCCCGGCCGGATCTCGTTGAGCGCCGCGACGTGGCTCCACGAGGCGGTGGGCGTCGACCCGCCGCTGACCACGTCGGGGTCGAACCCGGCCGTCCGCATCGCGTCGGCCGCCTCGACCAGCGCCACCGCCTCCTCGGCGGCGACGCCCTCGGCCAGCGCCGGGCCGTAGCCGTGGCCCGGGAACGTGAACACCCCACGTACCCGCAGGCCCGCCTTGTCCGCGGCCAGGGCGACCGCGGCGGCGTCGGCGGGACGCACGCCGCTGCGATGGTGCCCGCTGTCGACCTCCACCATCACCTCGATGTCGCGCCCGGCGTGCCGAGCCAGCGCCTGGGCGCTCTCGGCCGAGTCCACGCCGACCCGCACCGCGGCCCGGGCCGCGACCTCGCGCAGCCGTGCGCCGCGCGCCTGGTCGACCCACAGCGGGTACGCGATGAACAGGTCCTCGCAGCCGCCCGCGGCGAACACCTCGGCCTCGGCCACGGTCGCCACGGTCAGCCCGACCGCCCCCGCCGCGAGCTGCCGCCGGGCGATCTCCAGGCACTTGTGCGTCTTGGCATGCGGGCGCAGCGTGAGGTCGCGCTCGCGGGTGAACGCCGCCATCCGGGCGACGTTGCGGTCCAGCACGTCGACATCGACCGACACGTAAGGGGTGGGCAGGTACGTCATGCCATCATGCTGCCATTGCCCGAGCCCGGCCCAGCCCGCGGCGGGCAAACCGCGCCGCCGGCACCGCGACCACCACGCCCCGGTGCGATGTAGCCGCACGCGTGGCCGGATATCGGCCGATCATGAGAACACGCACCGTCCTGGCCGGACTGACCCGCGCCGCGGACCTGGGCGACGACCTGTACCGGATCAGCACCCCGGACCACTCGGGCATCGCACCCGACGTCGTCGAGTCGGCGGCCGCCACCAGCTGCACCTGCGCAGCACCGGCGAGAACGGCCCGGCCGCGGTGGAGATCCTGCTCGACCAGCGGGTGCGCTGGGATGCGCTTCTCCGGCGGTGCGAACGAGACCGGCCGCGCGGAGCCGTCATGATCACCGTTTCGGGTCAAGAACTGCGGTTGGACGCCGGTTTTCGACCCGAAACGGTGATCATGACGCGGCCCGTCATTCGGTACGCAGGCCCTCGGCGCGCATGAGCCGCCACAGCACCGGCAGGCTCAGCGCGGTGACCAGCAGGATGACGGCTCCGGCGATGCCGGACACGACGGCGATGCCGGTCCAGTCGATCGCCACCGGCTGATCGATGATCCGTAGCAGCACCGCGCCGAGGCCGAGACCCGCGGCGCAGGCCAGGACCAGGCCGAGCAGCACCGGCACCGCGGTCTGCCACAGGATCGCCCAGCTCATGGTGCGTCGGCGGGTGCCGAACGCGACCAGGACGGCCAGCAGCCTGCGCCGGTCACGCAGCTGCTCGAGGACGACCACGAGCAGGCTCGCGCCGATCAGCAGCAGGGTCACCGCGGCCCCGGCGAACAGCCCGCGCCGGATCTGGGCGAACTTGTTGTCGACGATCTTCGGGTTGAGTTCCCAGTTCGACCCGAGCGGGTCGAACTCCCAGCGGGTGTTGGTCACCCGGTCGGCCATGTCGGGCGCGGCCGGGTCCACGGTCAGCAGTGCCTGCCACTGCAGACCCGGCTGGTCACGGATCGCCGCCGGGAGTGCCGCGGGGGTGGTCAGCACGCCCACCGTGGCCCCGTAGAGCGGGTCGGTCAGTGGCCGCACGGTGCGCGCGCCGGCCGGAACCGTCCAGCGTGTCCGAGTGCCGTCCTCGCCGAACGTGACCGCGGTGCCGGGCGCCGGGACCTTCAAGTCCGGGTTGTCCACGAGGAACGTGTCGCCGTCGGCGCACTCGCCGAGCTCGGCGAGCTGGCGCAGCACGGCGCAGTCGCCGACCGTCAGCGGCGAGGACGGCTCCTCGCCGTCGGGCAGGACGGGCAGGTTCAGGCTCAGGATGCTGCGGGGCGTGACCGAAGTGACGCCCGGCGTCGCCGCGAGCCGGGCGGCGAACCCGGCCACGTCCGACCAGCCGTGCGGCAGGCGGGAGTAGACGGAGATCTGGGCGAGAGCCGGGTTCTGCCCGCTGTCGCGCTGGTAGTTGGCCTCGACGACGGCGAACATCATCTGCAGGCCGATCGCGCCGGCGACCGCCACGGCGACGCCGGTGACGGCGCGGGCCGACGTGCTGCCGTCGAGTTGGAGCCGCCGCATGGCGAGCTGCCAGGCGACCGGGCCGCCCTGGATCCGCCGGACGACCGACTGGACCAGCCAGGGCAGCAGGGTGGCGACACCGAGCAGGATGAAGCACACCCCGCCGATGACCTGCCATTCGCTGAACCTCTCGCCCTCCTTGCTGACGCTGCCCACCAGCGGCAGCAGCAGGAGCACGCCGACGACCGGCATGAGCAGGCGCCACCAGAGCCTGCGGCGGGCGTCGGCGCCGCGGCGCACCACGCCCAACGGCTCGATCATGACGCGGCGCAGCGACAGCACCGTGACGACGACCGCGGCCGCCGGCACGGCGACCACGATGAGCGCCGCTAGCACCGGGTCGGGCTGGACGTCGGACGGATACACGCTGATGTCCAGCAGGTCGACCGAGCCTACGAACGTGCGCCCGGCCAGGAACATCACCGCTCCGGTCGCGACCCCGAGGAGCGCGCTGAGCATCGCCTCACCCGCGGCGATGCGCCGGGCCATGCCGGTGTCCGCGCCGACCAGGCGCACCCCGGCCAGCCGCCGATCGCGGCTGTCGCCGCCGAAGCGGATCGCCGAGGCGACGAACATGGCGACCGGCAGCAGCAGCACCACGAAGATGATCACGACCAGGAGCAGCAGCACCGGGTCCAGCCCCTCGCTGGTGCTCTCCTCCCCGAAGCCGTTGCGGCGGCCCACGCCCGCGGTGTCGGCGGTCAGCTCGTCCGTGCCCAGATAGAAGGCCAGCTCGCCGGGACCCTGCAGGCCTTCGTCGGCGATGAGGGTGGTCGTCGGGTAGTGCAGCCGCTCGCGCAGCAGTGCCCCCTCCGGGGACAGCAGCAGCCGGGCCAATGCCGGGGACACGGCCATCTCGCCCGGTCTCGGCAGCGCGCTCAGGCCCGGCGGCACCACCGGCGAGGATCCCTCGGCCTGCAGCAGGCGCCCGCGGATCGACTGGCCGCCGTACTGCATGTCGGTGTAGCCGATCAGGGTGCTCCGGTCGGTGAGCTCCACCCGCATCCCGAAGTTCATGTCGGCGCGTGCGGCGCCGCGGTCGGTGCGGGCCTGCATCATGTTCGGGATGCTGACGGCGGCCAGCAGCAGTGCCACGCCGAGTCCCACGCCGACGGCGGTCAGCGCGGCGCGGGCCAGGCCCGAGCGGCCGCCGGCCAGCGCCATGCGTGCTCCGAGCAGCAGTTCCCGCAGCCAGGCCGGGCTCACGCGACACGCTCCAGATCCAGCGAGGCGCCGTCGCGGACCACGACCTCCCGGTCGGCGTACGCGGCGACCCGGGGCTCGTGCGTCACCAGCACCACGGCCGCGCCGGTGTCACGGGCGGCCTGGCCGAGCAGCTGCATGACCTTCTCGCCGTTGAGCGAGTCCAGCGCTCCGGTGGGCTCGTCGGCGAAGACGACCTTGGGCTCGGTGACCAGGGCGCGGGCCACGGCGACACGCTGGCCCTGGCCGCCCGAGATCTGGCCGGGCAGCTTGCCCGCCACGTCGCCGACCTCCAGCCGGTCGAGCCATTCGCGGGAGCGGCGCTCGGCCTCCTTGCGGCGCACCCCGTCCAGGCGCAGCGGCAGGGCGACGTTCTCGACGCAGGTCAGCTCCGGGACGAGCTGGCCGAACTGGAAGACGAAACCGAAGTCGCGGCGGCGCAGGGCGCTGCGCTCGACGTCGGACATCGCGGAGATCTCGCGGCCGGCGTACACGACGGTGCCGTCGTCGGGGCGCACGATGCCGGCGAGGCAGTGCAGCAGCGTCGACTTGCCGGAGCCGGAGGAGCCCATCACGGCGACGATCTCCCCGGCCCGGATGGTGAGGGAGGAGCCGCGCAGGGCGGGTGTGGTGCCGTACATCTTGAACAGGTCGGTGCCGACCAGCAGGGGCTCGGTCATGGGGTGGTTCTCCTTGCGGGGGTGGTCCGGGGTCACGGGCGGACTCGGGCGGCCAGTTCGTTGAGCCGGGCCGCGGTCAGTTCGAGCCAGCGCAGGTCGGCTTCGAGGTGGAACAGGGCGTGGTCGCAGATCAGCTGCTCGGCGAGGTCGCCACCGGTCTTGCGGCGGGTCACCTCGCGCATCAGGCGCAGGTGCTCGGTGCGCTGCACGTCGAGGATCTCGTCGGCGGGGCGGCCGGTCATCAGCGCGAGGACGACCTTGGTGTAGAGCACGCTCTGCAGGTAGGGCTCGGGCTTCTCGGGCTGGCTGAGCCAGGTCTGCACGTCGGTGATGCCGGCGTCGGTGACGGCGTAGCGCTTGCGCTCGGGGCCCTCCCCCGGTTCGAGGCCGTCGACGACGACCAGGCCGTTCTTGAGCAGGCGGGACAGTGTGGCGTAGACCTGGCCGTGGTGCAGGGGGCGGCCGGGTGAGAAGCGCTCGTCGTAGGCGCGCTTGAGGTCGTACCCGTGTCGGGGCTTGCCTTCGAGCAGGCCGAGGAATGAGTGACCGATCGACATGCCGAGACTGTACACCACACGTATACATCGTGTGTATACGTGTCGCGCATACCGCAGACTACGTCGCTCTCCGAGCGTCTGCCCAGGTCAACGGGTTACATAAGGATTACCGGCGCAGCGCGTGCTCCAGCTGAGCCTTGGTCATCGAGGAGCGGCCCTTGATGTTGCGCCGCCGCGCCTCCTCGTAGAGCTCGTCGCGGCTGAGCTCGCCTGCCGCGGGCGTGGGCGGCATGGACAGCATCCGGCCGGACTTGATCTCCTTCTTCGCCCGGGCGCGCGCCCGCTTGGCCTCCATCGCCAGGATCTCCTCGGTGCCGGGCACCCGGCTCGCCTTCGCCTCCGCCTCGCCCACCTTGCGCTCCATGGTGCGGACCGCCGAGGTCACGTGCTTGCGCCGACGGTCGCGTTTCTCGTCCGGGTCCTGCGGCATGACGTTCCCCTTCCGCGAGGCCACCGGCGCTACGCCGGGGCGAAGGCACTCACCTCGACCATCGTCGCCCGAACCCCGCCCGTCGCGGATCCGAACGGCATTACTCAGCGACCCGCCGCGGTCCACCCGGTCCACTGCGCCACGTCGACGGCCAGCACCGGGCCCGGCGGGGGCTGCGTCACGTACTGCGGGTAGCGGTCGGTCAGCAGCCTGAGTGCCGTCGCCGCCTCGGGGTCGTCGGCGGCCAGCACCCGGGCGGTGCCGTCGGCGCGGACCCACCACAGCGCGGACCAGTCGTCCTCATAGTGGTCGGCGAGCAGGCACACGCGCGGGTCGGCGGCGACGTTGGCCAGCCGGCGCAGGGCGAGGGTGCGTTTGGGCTTGCGGTCCACCGCGCTGTAGACGGTGTCCCCGGCCAGCGCGAACACCACCGGCACCAGGTGCGGCGCACCGGACGGGCCGACCGTCGCGAGCCGGGCGACCCGCGCGGTCGCGAAACGCTCCCGGTCCGTGCTCACCCCTTGGTGTACGTGCCGATCGCGTGCTCCCACTGCTCCAGACCCCGCTGGACGACCGCCTCGGGACCGGACGGCAGCCAGTGCATGGCCCGGTGCACCCCGGCCTCGGCCAGCCGCGCCAGCACGGCGGGGTCGGCCGGCACCGACATCAGCTGCACCTGGACGGGCCGCTCCGCCCGGGCACGCAGCTGGGCGATCCGTTCCAGCACGGCGGCGTCCTCGCCCCAGTTGGGCATCCAGCCGTCACCGAAGGCCAGCACCCGGTCCAGCACGGTCGGGCCGGTGCCGCCGACCAGGATCGGCGGGTGCGGCCACTGCGCCGGCTTCGGATACGCCCAGATCCGGTCGAAGTTCACGTGCTCGCCGGAGTAGCTGGCCTCGTGCCGGGCCCAGATCTCCTTCATCGCCTCGACCCGCTCGGCCATGATCGCCATGCGCACCTTCGGGTCGGTGCCGTGGTTGCGCATCTCCTCGCGGTTCCAGCCCGCGCCCACGCCGAACTCGAACCGGCCGCCGGACAGGTGGTCGATGCTGGCCACGGCCTTCGCGGTGTGGATCGGGTCGCGCTGGATGACCAGGCAGATGCCGCTGCCCACGCGCAGCCGCGAGGTCGCCTCCGCAGCCGCGGTCAGCGCGACGAACAGGTCGTAGCAGTGCCAGTACTTGGGCGGCATCTCCCCACCCGGGTAAGGGCTCTCCCGGCTGGCGGGGATGTGGCTGTGCTCGGCGAAGAACAGCGCGTTCTGACCGCGGTCCTCGACGAGCCGGGCGACCTCGCCCGGACTCATGCCGTCATGGGTCGGGAAGTAACCGACACCGAACTCCATACCGTGCCCCCCGTCCGTGCCGCCGCTCGCCAGCATATGCACTGATACCGGGCCTAACCCGGTATATCGACGGCGGCTCGCGGCGGCGCGGCTCTAAACGTCCGTGGGCAGCGTGGCCAGCCAGTCGGCCGGAGCCAGGGAGGCCGGCGGGCGGCTCTCGCGGGCGAACCGGTTCGCCCAGCGGCGCGCGTTCTCGTTGTACGGCGCAGTCATCCCGTGCAGCCGCGCCAGCAGCACGATCTCGCCGCTGAGGTGATCGGCCTCGATGTGCCCGGTGCCGCGGGCGAGGCTCTGCCACGACGAGCCGCCGCCGCGGGAGTCGGCGACCGCGGCCTTCAGGATGTCGGCCCGGCGCTCGTCGTCCTCGTCCTCGGGGGTGTACGCGATACCGGCCGCGTCCAGCACCGCGGCCGCCTCGGCGCGGATCCGCCCCACTATCTCCCGGACACCCTCGGCCCGCCCGCACACCGCATCGACCGCGTTGCCGACGTTGCGCAGCAGTTTGCCGTACTTCCAGCGCATGATGTCGGGGCGCGGCTCGCTCTGGTAGCCGGCCTTGCGGAACGCGGCGGCGATCGACTCGGCGGCGTCGTCGACGCCGGACGGGAAGCGGCCGATGTCGAGCAGGCCCGGCACCGGATGGCAGTCGGCACGGACCACGCCGGGGGTCAGGTGCGTGGTGGGCGACATGACGCAGACGCCGTACACGTGCTCGAAGACACGCAGGGCCTGGCGCTCGTTGTCGACGCCGTTCTGCAGGCAGACGACGGGCGTGGCGGCGGGGGCGCAGGCGGCGAGGTCGCGCAGCGCCGCCTCGGTGTCCTGCCCCTTGACCGCGAGCAGCACGACATCGCCGTCGTGCCACTCGATCTCGGCCGGCCCGGCGACGGCCGGCACGGCCATGGTGCGGGTGCCGGAGCCGTCCTGCAGGGTCAGCCCGTGCTCCCGGATCGCGGCCAGGTGGCCGCCGCGGGCGACCAGGACCACGGACTGGCCGGACAGGTGCAGGTACGCGCCGAGCACGCCGCCGACCGCGCCGGCCCCGTAGACGATGAAACGCATCCGGCCAACCTACCCGCGGCCCTGCGAGGTGCACGCCGCGGAGCGGCGGATCACTCCACCGGGTGTCCGCCGTCGCCGTCGACGATGATGTCCATCTCGCCGTCCTGGGTGAGGTCCACCATGGTCACGTCGGGCTGCCCGTCGCCGTCGGTGTCCGACTGGAACAGGTCGGCCTTGCCGTCGCCGTCGGTGTCGATCGCCCACAGGTCGGGCTGACCGTCGCCGCTGGTGTCGAGCGCGAGGATCTCGTCGTGGCCGTCGCCGCGGGTCTGCACAGTCTCCGTCATGCCGGCCCCGATACCCGGGCGCGCCGGTGTTATGCCGGGTCGCTGTCGCCAGTACCCCCGGTGCCCGGGGTGCGGTCCGCACCGGGCGGGCCTGACGTCGCATTGAGGCACGCCGCGAATCTGGTACATCGAAGATCATCACGTTACGCTCGGGCTGAATCTCGCACGGGGGACAGACTTCGACACCGCCTGCGTCTTGCCTCCGTCCCTTCAGATGGAGGTCGGCATGCTATTGACCAGCAGTGCGAAGCGGTTGGCGGCGCTCATTCTCGTCGTCGCGGCAGCCATGGTGGCCCCGCAGCCCGCGGCGGCCGGGCCCGCCCCGAACACCCGGCAGGTCGCGGCGGGGGTCTGCTCCGGCAACAACAACTGCGCGTACATCACCGACAGCGGCGGCAACGTCATTCCCGCAGCCACCAACAACGGCACCTTCACGCAGTGCGGGAGCGGCTACTTCTGCATGTGGACGAGCCCGAACCTGGGCGGCACGTTGTACAAGCTCTACAACTGCGGCAGCTACAACCTGTTCTACTGGAACGCGACCGGCACGGTGTACAACCACCAGTACGGCAATCCGGCACCGACCGTGTACTTCTACAACGCGTCCACCGGGACCGGGGTGCCTGCCAACACCACCGTCAACGCGTTCAACTACCTGCCGTGGGATGACGTCAACGTCTGCTGACGGCGCACCGGACGCGGGCCGGGCCGACGATCAGCCGGCCGCGAGTGTGCCACTCGCCGTCGCCGGGAGAGTTTCCGGCGCCGCGGCCCCACCCCGCCAGGGGGTCGGACGTCATAGCTAGAGGGGTGTTCGAACCGCGCTCCCGAGCCGGACCACGGGAGGGCGACATGACCACGGATGCCAGGACGGTACTGGTGATCGGGGCGACCGGGCAGCAGGGCGGCGCGGCGGCCCGTGTGCTGCTGGCCCGCGGCTGGGAGGTGCGCGCGTTCGTCCGCGACCCCGGCTCGGTCCCGGCCCTGCGGCTGCGGGCGGCCGGGGCCCGGCTGGTACGCGGGGACCTCGACGACCCCGGGTCGCTGCTCGCGGCGATGACCGGCGCGTACGGCGTGTTCCTCGCGCTGCCGGTGTTGGACGGACCGCTGGTCACCGCCGCGGACGTGGCCGGGGAGCGGCGGCGCGGTTTCTCGGTCGTCGAGCAGGCCGCCCGGACCGGCGTCGGGCATCTGGTCTACAGCTCGGTCTTCGGGGCGGACAGCGGCACCGACATCTCCTACTACGACAGCAAGTCCGCGATCGAGACCCGGATCCGCGCCCTGGGCGTGCCGTCGACGGTGCTGCACCCGGTGTCGCTGATGGAGAACTTCGCCACGCTGACCCGTCCCGCGATCACGCAGCGCGAGGTGATCGTGCCGCTGGCGCTGCACCCGCAGACGCCACTGCCCATGATCGCGGCACGCGACGTCGGCGAATTCGCCGCGGCCGCCTTCGAGCGCCCCGACCGGATGCACGGCGTCACCCTGGAGATCGCCGGGGACGTGCGCACCGGACCGGAGATCGCGGCGGCGTTCGGCCGGGCCGCGGGCCTGCCCGGCCGGTTCGCCCGGCTGCCCGCGGAGAACCTGCGCGCGTTCGACCCCGAGCTGGCCCGGATGTTCGCGTGGATCGACTCGCGTCCCGCGGTGCCGAAGCCCGCCGCCCTGTACGACCTGCACCCCGACCTGATGACCCTGGAGACCTGGATCGGCACGACCACCGCTTGGCGCGGCGGCCACCTTCCGTTCGGCGGCTGGGTGGCCTGACCGGCCGCGGGACCGAAACGGGCTACCAGTCCGCCGCGCCCGCGAACGACGTCGGGTCGGGACGGTAGCCGAGCGTCCGGCGCGCGGCTGTGATGTCCAGGGTCCGCTCGACGGCGAGGTGGCTGATCGCGTACCGGGTCAGCCGCGGCGGGCTTGCGGAACGGAACAGGCGGTGCAGCCCTTCGGCGGCGGTCGCGACCGGCCACACCGCGGCGAGCGGGAGGTACACTGGTCGGGCGGCGATGCCGCGTTCGGCCAGGATCGCGCGCAACGCGTCGTCGAGCACGACGGGGGCGGCATCGGCGACGTTGAAGACGCCCCGGCGCACCGGTCCGCACGCGGCGAGCATGCACGCCTGCACCAGGTTGCCGACCGAGGTGAGGCTGATCAGCTGCCGCCCGTCGCCCACCGCGGTCAGCCGCGTGCCGCGCACCGCGGCCAGCACCCGGGGCAGCAGCGTGGTGTCGCCGGGCCCGTAGACGGCATGCGGGCGCAGGACGATCGCGGGCCGGTCCGGCGCCGCGTCGACCACGACCCGTTCGGCCGCCGCCTTGGACTCGCCGTAGGCATTTAGGTACCTGCCCGCGGGGGCCTGGTCCTCGGCCGCCAGCACCGTCGGCCGTCGGGGGTCGTACACACTCGCGGTGCTGACGTGCACGAACCGCGCTTCGGGCCAGGTGGCGAGCGCGTGCCGGGTCCCGTCGACGTTGACGGCGAAGAACTCGCGGCGCGGTCCCCAGTCGGTGACGGTGCCCGCGCAGTGGACCACCGCGTCGGCCTGCGGCGGGTCTGCCAGTGGGCCGCCGGTGAGGTCCCACTGGCGGTACGCGGCCGTGCCGACGTGGCCGGACGGCGGTGCCGGGCGGCGTCCGAAGCCGACGACGTCGTGCCCCGCGCCGGTCAGTGCCCGGCACACCGCGCCGCCGACGAAGCCGGACGCGCCGGTGACCACGATCCTCACCGGTGCACCGGGCCCGGCGTCACCAGGTCGCGCAGCGCCGCCCGGTCGACCTTGTGCCCTCGCCCGGAGCGGGGCAGGCGAGACAGCAGGACGATGTCGTCGGGCAGCGCGTCGTGGTCGACGATCGCGGGCAGCTCGCGCCGCAGCCGGGCGGGCAGCGCTGCCGCGGTGGCCGGGTCGTCGGCGACGACGGCGAGCACCACCCGCTCGTCGCCGTGCTCCGGATCGGGCACCCCGACGTACACGGCCTCCGCGACGCCGGGCAGCGCGGCGAGCGCGGGTTCGTAGAGTCCGGGATAGAGGTTGAACGAGCCGCGGATCAGCATGTCCTTCTTGCGGCCGAGCAGCACCAGGCGGCCTGCGGCGTCCAGGCGGGCCAGGTCGCCGGTGGGCAGCCAGGGCGACGGCGGCTCGCCGAGGTAGCCCGGGCTGCGGTTCGGCCCGGCCAGCAGCAGTTCGCCGTCGGCGGCGAGGCTGACCCGGACACCGGGCAGCGGCGCGCCGAGCAGGTCGCCTGGGTCGCCACCCTCGGCGTGGGCGATCTTGTCGGCGGCGGTGGCGATCGCGACGGGCAGCATCTCGGTCATCGCGTACACCGACAGCACCTGCGCGTGCGGGGCGGCCGCGACGGCCCGGCGCAGCACCCCGGCGGGCGCGGGCGCGGAGCCGAGCAGGATGTGCCGCAGGCTCGGCGGCAGCGGGCAGCCGGCCGCGTCGAGAACCTCGGCCAGCCGCACCGGCACGCAGTACGTGTGGGTCGCCCGTCGCTGCCGCAGGTGCTCGGCGAACACGGCGGCGGAGCCGGTCAGCGGCGGCAGGGACCAGCGCGCGCCGGAGGCGAGCGTGGGCAGGCCGAGCATCAGCTGGTCGGTGTGCACGACGTCGCCGGGGCCGAGCGGCACCCGCTCCCGCAGCAGCCCCAGGGCGGCGGACAGCGAGGCGCCGGTGTGCACCACGGCGCGAGGGCGGGCGGTGGTGCCGGAGGTGAAGATGACCGCGGCGGGGGCGTCCGGGTCGGTGACCGCATCCGGCTCGGCCGACGATGTCGTGAGCAGCCGGTGCAGCGCCAGGGCGCCCGGAGGCACGCCGGGCAGCCAGCGTCCGGTGTAGACGTGGCGGGCCACGTCCAGCGCGGACAGGTTCGGCAGCAGCAGGCCGCGGCGGCGGGCGTACGCGCGCACCGGGGCCAGCCGACTCGCCGCGTACAGCACCGACTCGGCCGCGGACCAGCGCGGGCGGGCCAGGCGCATGCGGGCGGTGAACAGCTCCGGGCCCGCGCCGGGGTCGGCGAAGATCACGCAGCCGCCCGCGGCGACCACGGCGATGGCCAGCACCAGCGACTCCGGCGACGGGCGCACCGAGAACAGCACGCCGTCCCCGGGGCGCAGCCCGTTCTCGCGCAGCCCGTGGCGCACCGACAGCACCCGTCGGCGCAGCTCGCCGTAGGTCAGCTCCGCACCGTCGCCGGCCACCATGGCCACCGCCGACGGGGTCCGCGACGCCTGGGCCAGCACCTTCTCCACGAGGCTCATCGACCCACCGCCGATCCTGCGCGGTCCGGCCTCATCGGTCCGCTCCGCCGGGTCCCACGGGCTCGAACGAGCGGGCCGACCTGCTCACCACCAGTTCGCGGTAGGTCGGGATCAGCACGCCACGTGCCGCCCTCCGGCGCACGATCCGCAGCGGCGCGGCCGCCAGCACGGTCCGGGCGACCGCCCGGATCTCGGCCATGGCCAGCGGATACCCGATGCAGAAGTGGGGTCCCGCGCCGAACCACAGCCGCCGCAGTTCCGGCGGGTGCGGCCGGTCCAGGTCGAACGGCCCGTAGGCCCGGCAGCAGTTGTGCGTGGCGATGAGCACCCGGTCCCCCGGCCGGACGGGCACCTCGCCGATCTTCGCCGAGGCGTGCACGCTGCGCAGCATCACCGGCGTCGGGGTGCTCACCCGCATCGCCTCCTCGACGGCGGGGTCCAGCAGCGCCGGGTCGGCCGCGACCCGGTCCAGCTCCCCGGCGTCGTGCAGCAGGGCGACCAGGCGCGGCACCAGGGTCGCCACGGTCTCGGTGCCGGTGAGGAAGAACGCGCCCGCAGCGCCCCGCGCCTCGGCTTCGGAGATGCCCAGCGCCCGCATCCGGCCCATGACCGTGGCCTCGTCCCCGGCCCGGTAGGCGCGTGCCGCGATCTCGCCGACCGGGGTGAGGACCTCGCGGGCTTGGCGCGCCTGTGCCTGGGACAGCGTGCGGGTCCGCAGCGTCACCATCGCCACGATCTGCTCGCCGCGCTGGAACATGGCCCGGTGGTCGTCCGCCGACTGCGACTCCAGGCCGACGACGGCACAGATCACCGCGCCCGCCGCCGTCCGCATGGTGTCGACCAGGTCCACCGGCTCGCCGCGGCCGAGCCGTTCGGCGAGCGCGGCCAGCGGCCCGGCCAGCACCTGTGCGCACAGCCGGTCGGCATACGCCGGGGTGAACAGCTCCGCGAGCCTGGCGCGCAGTGCCCGGTGCGCCGGACCCTCCATGTTGAGCAGCACGGACGGGCCCAGGATCGGGGTCCACAGGTCGCCGGACGAGCCCGGCCCGTCCTTGCGGAACGTCTCGCCGTCGAGCAGCACCGCGCGGGCCAGGGCCGCGTCGTTGACGACCACGCCCAGGCCGGGCACCCGCACGACCGGCCCGCGCCGGGCGAGCAGCCGCAGCAGCGGGTACGCGAACGGGTGCGCGCGCAGGTGGAGCCGCCGCTCCCAGGTGCCCGGGTTCACCGGATGTCCACCCGGTCCGGGGTGTAGCGGTGGTCGGCATACCAGGCCAGGGTGCCGACGAGGCCGTACGCGCGCAGCCGCCGGACCGAGCCGTGCACCAGCATGTCGCGGCGCAGGCCGTAGTCGCCGGTGAGCCGGCGCACCCGGTTGACCAGCGCCCGGTCCTCGTGGACCTCCTCGATGCGGGTGCGCGGGAAGCCGCCCGCCGCCTCGTAGAGCTCGGCGGTGATGGCCAGGTTGCAGCCGGGCATCATCACGTACGGGCCGACGTACGCCGGGTCGCGGTTGCCGGGCCGGAACCGGCCGAACGTCGCCGCGAGCGACACCACGGAGGGCAGCAGCCGGCGCTCCCACCAGCGCAGCGGGAACTCGTCGGCGCGCGGGCGCAGCGGCCCGCTGACCATGCGCAGTCCGGCGTCGAACCCGCGGCGCACGGCGGCGATCCAGCCGGGCGCGGGCAGGCAGTCGGCGTCGGTGCGGGCCAGCAGCGTCGCACCGTGCGCGATGGCGTACCGCATGCCGGTGTCGGCCGCCGCCCCGGTGCCCTTCACCGGCTCGCCGATCACGTGCAGGTCCAGCCGGTCGGCGAACCCGGCGGCGATCGACGCGGTGGCGTCGGTGCTGCCGTTGTCGACCACGACCACGGTGAACGCGGGGTCGCTCTGCTCGGCCAGCCGGTGCAGCGTCGCCCCGATCGAGCGCTGCTCGTCGTACGCCGGGATGACGACCCAGAGCCGGTGCGCCATCACAGCTCCGCGAACATCACGCCGAGGCTGACCCCGCCGGCCAGGCCGATCAGCGCGACCCGGTCGCCGGGGACGCAGCGCCCGTCCTGGACGGCCGTGGCCAGCTGCAGCGGCAGCGTGACGCTGGCCAGGTTGCCGTGCTCGGGCAGGGTGACCACGAGCCGGTCCGCCGGGACGCCCAGCCCGGCGCGCAGCTGCTCCAGATAGGGCAGCGCGACCTGGTGCACGGCCACGACGGCGAAGTCGTCCCAGGTCAGGCCGGTGTCGCCGAGCGCCTCCAGGAACAGCCGGGCGCCGTTGCGCACGAACACGTCGCGCAGCCGCCGCCCGTCGCCGCTGAAGAACGTCGCGTCGGGATCACGCGGGCGCATGGTGCCGCCCGCGGGCAGCGTGCCCACGTCCCAGGCGGTGGAGTCGGCCGCGAAGCGACGGTGGAACACCCCGCCCGAGACGGCCGGTTCGAGCAGCATCGCCGCCCCGCCGTCGGACAGGGTGTAGCCGGCGAACGCGTCGATGAACTGGGCGCGGTCGCGCACCTGCCAGCGGATCGCCCGGGACGGCACCTCCCCGGAGCAGACCAGCACCCGGCGGTGCTGGCCGGTGACGATGAGCGCCTCGGCCAGCTGCATCCCGTTGAGGAAGCTGTTGCAGGCGTTCTTCACGTCGAACACCGGGCAGCTCGCGCCGAGCTTGGCGGCCACGATGTGCGCGGTGGCGGGCTCGATCAGGTCCTGCGACGCCGAGCCGAAGATGATCAGGTCCACGTCGGACGCGGCCAGGCCGTGCCCGGCCAGCAGCTTCTCCGCGGCCGCCACGGCAAGGTCGGAGGCCTGCACGTCGTCGGCGGCGTAGTGCCGGTGCCGGATGCCGGTCAGCCGCTCCACGATCGTGGCGTGCGGGACGAACCCCTGGCTGTGCTCGGCGATCCGGCGTTCCACCTGTGCGCTGCTGACACGCACGGGGGGCAGGTGCGCCTCCACCCCGACGATCCTGGCTCTCATCGCACCCTCCCGCACGGCCGGGCCGCCCACGGGCGTCCCGGCATGGCCTACCATCTGAGCACCGTAGTCGGAGGATGAGAATGCTTCGCGGTCTGGTGACCGAACACGGACAGGCGCGCAGGCACGAGGCCCGGCTGCTGCGGGCGGGCAACCCGGCACTGTGGACGCTGCTGACCGTGGGCCGTCTCCTGGGCCCACTGGTGCGGCTGCCCCGGCTCGGCTGGGTGGTGACCGATCCGGTGCTGGCCCGGCGCATCCTCAACGACCCCGCGTTCAGCATGGTCGGCGAGGGCGGCGTCGGCGACCTGTGGGGCCAGCTGTTCGGGCCGGAGTTCGCGTCGTTCTTCGCCGGTGCGCGCCACGCCGAGCTGCGCTCGCTGGCCCGGGACCTGTTCACCGAGGACAGCGCCCGCCTGCTGGTCGACCGGGTGCAGGGCCCGCACCACACCCGGCTGCGGGCCCGGCTGGCGGCGGGTGAGGAGGTCGACCTGGCCGCGGTGGTCCGCACGACCTCGGCGTACACCGTCGCCGATCTGCTCGGGGTCGCGGTGTCCGATGACGACGCGGCGCTGGCGCTGTTCGCCTCCGCGGAGCGGCTGGCCGCGCTGGCGCTCGGCACGCAGGCGTCCACCGCGCTCGCCCCCGAGGTGATCGCGAAGGCGGGTGCGCTGGTCGAGGCGATCACCGGCGGCGTCGGGCAGGCGTACCACACGGGCGGCCCGGACACCATCCTGGGCCGCTGCCGGGACCTCGACCTGGGCCTCGACCTGGCGAAGGGGCTCACCACGCTGCTGGTCATCGCGGGCACCGAGACCGGCGCGTCCTCGCTGACCCGCACCGTGGCGCTGCTGCACGACACCGGGCAGCAGCACCGGCTGCTGGCCGATCCGGCACTGACGGCCAACGCGGTGCGCGAGGGGCTGCGCGTCACCACCCCCGCGCCGGTGATCGGGCGGCACATCGCCCGCGACACCGAGCTCGCCGGGCGGCGGCTGCGCCGGGACGGCCGGGTGATGATGCTGACCTACGTGGCCGACAACAAGGCCGGGCCGTTCGACATCACCCGCGCGTACGTGCCGGAGACCCGGCAGCTGTGGTTCGGCGCGGGGCGGCACCTGTGCCTCGGCGCGGCGGTGGCCAGGGTGCAGCTGACCCGGCTGCTGGAGACGCTGACCGCCGACGGGCGGCCGTGGCGGGTCGTCTCGCGGGCTCCCGCGCGGCAGGTGCTGGTGCCGACGTACGAGTCGCTGCGCATCCGGACGGCCTGAACCGGCGAAACCTTTTCGCAGCCCGCGCCGTCGGGAGTGGACCATGCCCCGCTGATGGGGCTGTCGTGGCGGCACCATCGGGGCGCAACGCCGTGCGCGCCGTTGCCGAAAAGGTTTTCGTAAGTCATCGTGGCACCTGTCGATGCACCGGCATCCCCGGCCAGCCGGCCGGTTCCCGGCGAGAGGAGCACGGACCCCCGACCCCAGCGACCCGCGGTGGCGGGCACCCGCCACCACCCTCAGCCCTGAACAGGTGAGGCACCGACCAGCCCCGCGGTGACCGGGTAGGCACGGCTCCCCCACGGCGCGTCCCGCCGGCCGGGAGACGGCGTGCGCCGCGGCGGCCCATGGCGGCGCCCCGCCGAGCCCGCCCCTGCCCGGAGGACGCGAACATGACACGCTCCCGACTACTGTCCCTGCTCACCGTGCCCGCCATCGTGGCCGCGACGCTGTTCGTCCCGCAGCCCGCCGCCGCGATCGTCACCTTCAGCACCACCGCCGTGAACTCCAACGGCGGCAACTGCGCGGCCCTGCCTGCCGGCAACACCGCCAACCTGGTGCAGCTCACCCAGCAGGCCTGCAACTCCGCCACGTACCAGCGGTTCACCTTCACGCCGGTGTCGGGCACCACGGACACCTACACCATCGCCACGTCGACGTCGGGCAAGTGCGTCGACGTCAACGGCGCGTCCACGGCCGACAACGCCACGATCATCCAGTGGCCCTGCCACACCAACCCGAACCAGCGGTGGCGGCTCACGCCCGTGACGGTCAGCGGCACCGACAAGACGTTCAACGTCGTGTCGGTCGGCTCCGGCAAGTGCATCGTGCCCAGCGGCGGGTCGTCGGCGGCGAACACCGGGCTGGTGCAGCTGCCCTGCAGCACCGCGACGAGCCGGGTGTGGCGCCTGCCGTCGTACGTCACCGACAGCACCGGCGTCACGGTCACCAACCCCGGCAGCCGCTCCACCGCCGTGAACACCGCCACCTCGCTGGCCCTGCAGGCCGCCGGCGGCTCCGGGGGCTACACGTGGACGGCGAGCGGCCTACCCGCCGGGCTGAGCATCAACGGCTCGACCGGCGTGATCAGCGGCACCCCGACCACCGTGGCGTCGTACACCGTCACCGCCACCGCGACCAGCGGCGGCGTCAGCGGCAGCACGACCTTCAGCTGGACGGTCACCTCGGGCGGCACCACGAACACGTTCACCAACCCGATCAAGGCGCAGGGCCCGGACCCGTGGCTGCAGTACTACAACGGCTACTACTACCTGGCCACGACCACCTGGAACCGCACCATCACCATGCGCCGGGCGACCACCATGCGCGGCCTGGCCACCGCCACCGACCAGGTGCTGTTCAACCTGACCAACCCCAACGGCGCGGGCACCATGTGGGCACCGGAGTTCCACCTGCTCAACGGCCCCAACGGGCTGCGGTGGTACTTCTACTACACCGCCGGGCAGGAGCCGTACAACCTGGGCACCCAGCGCATCCACGTGCTGGAGAGCGCGGGGACGGACCCGATGGGCCCGTACAGCTTCAAGGCCGACCTGCTCGACCCGACGGCCAACAACACCTGGGAGCTCGACCCGGGCATCCTGCAGCTCAACGGCCAGCTCTACCTGCTCGGCACGTTCTACAACGGCTCCCAGCCGCTGTTCATCCGGCCGCTGAGCAACCCGTGGACCGCCAGCGGCACCCGCCGCATCCTGACCACCCCGACGCTGAGCTGGGAGACGGTCGGCGGGGCGGTCGCCGAGGGCGGTGAGGTCCTGCAGCGCAACGGCAGGACGTTCATCATCTACTCGGCCAGCCACTGCTCCACCCCGGATTACAAGCTGGGCATGCTGACGTACAACGGCACCGGCGACCCGCTGCTGTCGTCGTC
Organism: Catellatospora paridis; assembly: GCF_009720365.1. GTDB lineage: Bacteria > Actinomycetota > Actinomycetes > Mycobacteriales > Micromonosporaceae > Catellatospora > Catellatospora paridis. The sequence continues at coordinate 850,931 of NZ_ML769312.1, forward strand.
CTGGACGAAGTCCGCCAACCCGGTCTTCCAGCGCTCGAACGCCAACGGCGTGTACGGGCCGGGCCACAACGGCTTCTTCAAGTCGCCCGACGGCACCGAGGACTGGATCGTGTACCACGCGAACAGCTCGACCAGCGGCGGCTGCGACATGAACCGCTCCACCCGGGTTCAGAAGATCACCTGGAACGCCGACGGTACCCCTAACCTCGGCGTACCGGTCGCGACCGGCGTCACCCTGGCGGCGCCCTCAGGAGAGCCGGCGTCGTGACCCGTAGCCGCCCGCCGCCGCCGAGCCACGGTGGCGGCGGGCGGCCGCATCCGGGCCGGAACTTGTCGCCCGGTACTGGAGTGAATGAGCGTTTCACAGAATGATGTCCGCTTCTACCGGCTAACCTCGCCGCATGTCCCCCGCCAGGATCATCGTGGCCGAGATCACCGGCCCCCGCCCGCTCGTGTGTCGGGCGCACCCGGGGCGGCCCGGCACCGGCCGGCCGCTGCGCCGGGACTTCCTGGTCGGCAACACTTCCGGGCACCGCACCGGTGACCCGTGAGACCCTGCGACGGCCCGTCCGGACCGGCCCGCGGGCGGGCGTCGGCGCGCCGATCTTCGACAGTTTCACGATCGAGGGCCCCCGCGGGGGCTACACTCTCGGCCGCACGTGGTGGTGGGCCGCGTGTACCGGCGGGAGCGGGATCCAGCTCGTCCCCGCTGCCTGCTGCACCGCCGCGACGGGGCGCTGCGGGTGGTCGCGCACCTCCACCACCAGGGGATCAACCAGCCGTCGAAAAGGTCCGTGAGGGCCGCAAGAAAGACCCTCGCGGCCGCGAACCGAAACGACGGCCCCGGCGTTGAACCTGCAACACCCCGCCGCTGCCGAGATGTGATGCGGAACAACATCGGCGGGACTGGAATAGGCGACACAGTGACGGTGTTCCAACGGTGCGTCACGAGGGGGGAGAGAAGACCATGGCAATCACCGACTACGACACGCCCCGCACGCCCGCCGTCGAGGAAGACAGCCTCGAGGAACTGCGGGCACGACGGGACGCGCCCAACGCTTCGGCGGTGGACGTCGAGGAGAGCGAGTCCTACGACCTGCCCGGCGGCGAACAGCTCGACGAGGAGCTGACCGTGCCGGTCGTGGCCCAGCAGGCGGACGAGTTCCGCTGCACGAAGTGCTTCCTGGTCCGCCACCGCAATCAGCGGGCGGCGGCCGGCAAGGACGTGTGCCTCGAATGCGCCTGACCTGACCAAGGGCGGCGGCTGCGGCCCGGGTGCGCGAGCGTCAGCTCTGCGCGGCCCGGGCGGCCCCCGCCCTGGCGGGCCGCCCGTACCCGAGGTACCCGCGCCGGTACTTCGGGTCACGGTTCCGTCCCGTTACGGGACCTGCGGTCCTGCGGTGCCCTGAGCGGGCAGCTCGGGGCCCGCGATCTTGTCCAGCACCCAGCCGACGGCCACCCCGATCATGATCGCCACGCCGGCGGGCAGGGTGAAGGCCAGCCAGCTCGGCGCGTCGGCCAGATTCAGCGCGAAGTTGACGAGCACGAGCAGCGCGGTGGCCAGCAGCGTCCCGGCCACGCCGCCGCGGTAGGTGTAGACGCTCACGCCGCCGAGCACCACGACGGCCACCGCGATCAGCATGCGGTCCCCGGTGGTGGCGAAGGCCCCGCCGAGCTGACCGGCCAGCGCGATGCCGCTGACCGCGGCCAGCAGGCCGGACCCGGCGAACCCCAGCACCGCGCCGAGCAGGCGCTTCGCCTGGAAGCGCGGGACCTCACCGTCGGGCCGGGTCACCGTGAACGCGCGCCGCACACCCGCGCTGAGGAAGGCCGCTCCGCCGGCCAGGGTGCCCAGTACGAACAGCGCCGCCCAGGCCCACACCGCCCACTCCGCGTGCGGACCGTCGGGCAGTGGGAGCCCCCGGGAGTCGGCCAGGCCCAGCGCGACACTCTGCGCGACGGCGAGGCCGCCGAGCGACACCGCCCAGGCGGGAGCCGAGGTGAGCCCGACGAGCACACCGAGGATGAGCGAGAACAGCACCACGATCACGACCGCGGTGACCCCGGCGAGCAGGCCCGGCCAGCCTTGCTGGGCGAGCTTGGCGTAAACGACCCCGGCCAGCGCCGCCAGCGCCCCGACGGCGAGGTTCGGGTTGCCGGTGCGCAGCGAGAAGGCGAAGCCACCGGCGAGCAGTCCGATCGTGGCCAGCGACATCCACATGCCGTGCCCGAAGGCCTCGCCGTCACTCTGCACGCCGACGACCAGCGCCGCGATGGCGACCAGCACGAACAGGATCGCTTCCCAACCGAGGTGCGACAGCAGGGCCGCGGTGCGCCGGGGCGCGGGCGGGGGCACGTCGGGGCCTGTCACGGGCGGAGCCATGGTCACCACGGGCGAACCTCCACTGACGGTCGTGAATGGACAGCTGTCCACTATAGACCGGCTCAGCCGACGTGTCACCGGCCCGCCGACGCTGTTCGCCGCCTCGCCGCCTCGTCGCTTCGTCGCTTCGTCGCTTCGTCGCTTCGTCGCTTCGAGCCCACGGTGGTCGGCGGCGTTTGCGTGGACCGCGGTGATGGAGATCGGATAGGCTGGCTCACGGAGCGCCGGGAAGTCTGGTCGGCATCGGCATTCGTCGACCGCCAGAACAGGAGTTCCGCCCGTGCGCGCGTCCGATCTCGTGGTGCCCTACCCCACCGTCGCCCTGTCCACGCCCGCGATGGACACCGTCCACCTCCTGGCCGAGGCCGATCTGCCCGGCCTCATCGTGGTCGACGGCGCGGGCGCGCCGTTCGCGGTGCTGCCCGGCACTCAGGTGCTGCGCCTGGCCGTGCCGTCGTACTTCCAGGACGACCCGAACCTGACCCACCTCGTCGATGAGGCCGCGGCCGACGTGTTCATCCGCGAGCTGGGCGCGCGGACGGTCCGCGAGCTGCTGCCGCCGCAGCCGCACGAGCTGCCCGTGGTGCCGCCGGATGCGACCGCGCTGGAGATCGCCGCGTTGATGGCGCGCACCCGCAGCCCGCTGGTCGCCGTGGTCGACGGCGGCACGCTGCTCGGCGCGGTGACGCTGCACGGCCTGCTGGACCGGGTGGTGCCGACGTGAGCGGGCAGGCCTGGCTCGCGCTGGCGGTGTTCGCGGTCGCCTACGTCTTCATCGCGACCGAATGGGTGCACCGGGTCGCGGCGGCGCTGGGCGGCGCGGTGGTGATGCTGCTGATCGGCGCGACCGACGCCGAGCACGCGTTCTTCTCCGAGGAGTCGGGCATCGACTGGAACGTCATCATGCTGCTCATCGGCATGATGCTGATCGTGGCGGTGCTGCGGCGCACGGGACTGTTCGAGTTCGTGGCGATCTGGGCCGTCAAACGCGCCCGCGGCCGTCCGTACCCGGTGATGGTCCTGCTCGTGGTGCTCACCGCGGTCGCCTCGGCGGGACTGGACAACGTGACCACCGTGCTGCTGGTGGCGCCGGTGACGCTGTTCGTCTGCGACCGGCTCGGCCTGCCCGCGGCGCCGTTCCTGATCGCCGAGGTGATGGCGTCCAACATCGGCGGCACCGCCACCCTGATCGGCGACCCGCCCAACATCATCATCGCGAGCCGGTCCGGGCTGACCTTCAACGACTTCCTGAACGTGCTGGCCCCGATCGTGGCGATCCTGCTGGTCGTGTTCCTGGGGCTGTGCCGCTGGCTGTTCCGGGACGCGTTCCGCAGCGACAACGCGAAGATCGCGGCCGTGATGGCGATGCGCGAGCGCGACGCGATCCGCAACCCGCGCCTGCTGGCGATCAGCCTGGTCTTCCTCGCCGTGGTGCTGGCCGCGTTCGTGCTGCACTCGGTGCTGCACCTGGAGCCCGCGGTGGTCGCGATCGTGGGCGGACTGCTGCTGCTGGCCGCGTCCCGGCTCGACCCGGACGAGATCGCCCGGGACGTCGAGTGGCACACCCTGATCTTCTTCGCAGGGCTGTTCATCATGGTCGGCGCGCTGGTCAACACCGGAGTCATCGACGCCGTCTCGGCGGCGGCCGTCGAGGCCGTCGAGGGCAGGCTGTGGGGCGCGACCATGCTGCTGCTGTGGGCGTCGGCGGCGCTGTCGGCGATCGTCGACAACATCCCGTACGTCGCCACGATGAGCCCGATCGTCGCCGACCTGGTCAAAGCCGACGGCACGCCGCAGGGCAACGTGCTGTGGTGGGCCCTGGCGCTGGGCGCCGACCTGGGCGGCAACGCCACCGCGATCGGGGCGTCGGCCAACGTCGTCGTGCTCGGCATCGCCGAACGCGCGGGCAAGCCGATCTCCTTCTGGCAGTTCACCAAGTACGGCCTGGTCGTCACCGTGATCACCGTGGCGATCTGCGTCCCGTACCTGTACCTGCGCTTCTTCTGACCGGCACGGAGGTAGGAGCCGGGCGGTCGGCTGCCCGATGCCGACCGCCCGGGCTCACCAGACGGTCAGCACCAGGTGGTTGACGACGAGTGCGGTCGCCGCGCCGGCGGCCAGCCAGCCCCGCCTGGCCGCCGCGGGCAGCAGTGCCGCCCCGGCGGGCAGCCAGACGGCGAAGGGCAGCCAGATCCGTTCCACCTCGGCCTTGCTCAGCCCAGACAGGTCGGCGGCCAGGATCGACAGCGCCGCCGCGGCGGGCAGCAGCACGTACGCCGCCCGGTCCCGCGGCAGCGCGACCGCGACCCGCCGCACGATGACCGCGGCGGCGGGGCCCGCCGACAGCAGCAGTGCCGCGAGGTTGGCGAAGACCCAGTAGCCGTACGCGCGTTCGGCGGCGATGCCCTGGTAGTAGCGCTGCACGACGAGGTGGTAGCCGTCGAGCCACCAGAACCCGGCCGCAGTGAACCAGGCCACCACCAGTGCCCCGCCGACCGCCGTCGCCACGAGCGCGGGAGCGGCGGCGCGCAGCCGCCCGCCTGGGGCCTGCGGCACGACCCCGGCACGCGACGCGGCCGCGAGGTGCGGCGCGGCGATGGACTGCCGGGTGGACACGGCGACGGCCACGATCGCGAGGACGATCGGAGCCATCAGCACCAGGCCGTAGGACAGGTGGCAGCCGAAGGCCAGCAGCGCGCCCGCGGCGAAGCCGCACAGCAGTGCGCCCACGGCGGCCCGCAGCGCGGTGCCCCCGTCGGCCCGCACGCGCCCGGCTGCGGTGAGCGCCAGCGCGAGCAGTGCGACGGCGGTGCTGGTCAGCCCGGTGAACAGCCCGTCGGCGGAGGCGCCGACCCACACCGCGCCGGGCAGCAGCACGAGGAATGGCACGGCCGTGCGGGCGGCGGCCTCCTGGCCCAGCGCGCGCAGCGTCACCGGCACCGCGACCGCGGCCAGCGCGCCGACGAGCACGCAGGCCAGCGCGGCCGCCCCGCCACCGCCCAGTCCGGCGCGGTCGAGCCAGACGAAGACGAGCAGCGCGCCGGGCGGGTGGCCGGAGACGTGGGTGGTCCAGGAGTCGGGCTGGTAGTCGAGGATGCGGCCGGTGAACTCCCTCAGCATCGTGGGGATGTCGATGACGCCGGGCACCTCGGTGAGGTATTCGGCCTGCGCGGTGAGCCGGCCGGCGAGCCCGCGCCGCCAACCGTCGATCATGGCGAGTGACAGCGTCCACAGCACGGTGGCCGCATAGGACGCGGCCAGCAGCCGTCGCCACGGCAGCGCCACGGCCAGGCGCGGTCCGTGCAGGACGACGGCGGCCGCGACCGCGAGCGCGAACGGCGTGCCGGGGCCGCCGTGCGGCTTCCAGAGCGCGTACAGGGGCGCGGCCTCGGCCTGCACGGGTACGCCGGTCAGGTTCAGCACCAGGCCGGCGGCGATCGAGCCGACGACGAGCGCAGCGGCCAGGGCCGTGGTGATCCGGTCGGCGCGCGGGAACGCCGCGGTGTCCGGCCGGGTCTCGGCCTGCGTGGCGAGCACCTCAGGCCCGCAGCGGGGCGTGGGCGAACTCGGCCAGCCCGGCCGCGAACGGCACCCGCGCGGTGAATCCGAGTTCGTCGCGGGCGCGCCGTGGGGAGGCCACCACGTGGCGGACGTCGCCGGCCCGGAACGCCCCGGTCACCACAGGAGCGGGCCCGTCCAGCGCGGCGGCGAGCGTGACCGCCATGTCGGCGACGGTGCGCGGGTCGCCGGAGGCGACGTTGTACGCCCGCAAGCCGGGCGCGCGGGCCGCGTCGAGCGAGTCCAGCGCGGCGACGTTCGCCGCAGCGACGTCGGTGACGTGGACGAAGTCGCGGCGCTGGTGGCCGTCCTCGTAGACGCGCGGGCTCTCGCCGCGCTCCAGCGCGGACCGGAAGATCGCGGCGACGCCGGAGTACGGGGTGTCGCGGGGCATGCCGGGCCCGTAGACGTTGTGATAGCGCAGTGCCACGGCGGTGCTGCCCGACTCGCGGGCCCAGGCGGCGGTGAGGTGCTCCTGGGCGAGCTTGGTCGCCGCGTAGACGCTGCGCGGGTCGATGCGGTCGTCCTCGTCGACGGTGCCCGGGACCAGTGGCGACGCGCAGTGCGGGCAGCGCGGTTCGAACTGCCCGACGGCCAGGTCGGCGAGCTCGCGCGGGGTCGGGCGGACGGGGCCGTGCGCGGCGCAGGAGTAGGCGCCCTCCCCGTACACCACCATGGAACTGGCCAGGACCAGCCGCGGCACCCGCAGGCGGGCCATCGCGGCCAGCAGCACGGCCGTGCCCAGGTCGTTGTTGGCGACGTAGTCGGGCAGGTCGGCGAGGTCGACGCCCATGCCGACCATGGCGGCCTGGTGCACGACGGCGGCCACTCCGGCGAGGGCGGACTCGACGGTGTCGCGGTCGCGTACGTCGCCGCGGCGGACTCCCACGCCCTCGACCTCGTCGACCTCGCTGCCGGGCTGGTGCGCGGCCGGGTGCAGGCAGTCCAGCACGGACACGTCGTGGCCCGCGGCGGCCAGCGCACGGGTCACATGGGAGCCGATGAAGCCCGCTCCGCCGGTGATGAGAACTCGCATGAACTCACAACCTAGGCGGGCCGCGGAGCGTCACGGTGCGACGTTTCCACTTTGTAAGGTCTTATCAGCGATTGGTAATAATTAGGACCGGTCGTCACCACTATGGTCGAGATCATGATTGATGTGGTGTTGCCGTGCCTGAACGAGGCGGCCGCCCTGCCCGCCGTGCTGTCCGGCCTACCTGGAGGGTATCGGGCGATCATCGCCGACAACGGGTCGACCGACGGCTCCGCGCAGGTCGCCCGGGCGCACGGCGCACTGGTCGTGACCGTGCCGCAGCGCGGCTTCGGCGCGGCGGCCCACGCCGGTCTGCTGGCCGCCACCTCCGCCGTGGTGTGCTTCGCCGACGCCGACGGCTCGTTCGACCTCGCACAGCTGCCGCGGGTCGCCGACCCGGTGCTGGGCGGCGCCGCCGACCTGATGCTGGGACGCCGCCGGCCGGGCAGCCGTGACGCGTGGCCCGCGCACGCCCGGCTGGCCAACGCCGTGCTGGCCTGGCGGATGCGCAGCAGCCTGCGGGTGCCCATCCACGACCTCGGCCCGATGCGCGCCGCGCGGCGCGAGCGGCTGCTCGCCCTCGACCTGCGGGACCGGCGCTTCGGCTACCCCCTGGAGATGATCGTCGCCGCGGCGCGGGCCGGCTGGCGGATCGCCGAGGTCGACGTCGACTACGCGCCCCGCGCCGAGGGAACCCGGTCCAAGGTCACCGGCACCGTGCTCGGCACCGCCCGCGCGGTGCGCGACATGTCGAAGGTGCTGGCCAGGTGAACGCGCAGTTCCTGGTCATCGCCAAGGCACCGGTGCCGGGCCGGGTCAAGACCCGGCTGTGCCCGCCCTGCAGCCCGCGGCAGGCCGCCGCCATCGCCGCGGCCGCGCTGGCCGACACCCTCGCCGTGGTGGACGCGACCTCGGCCCGGCGGCGGACGCTGGTCGTGGACGGCGACCACCCCGCGCCGCCCGGCTGGGCTGCCGTGCCGCAGCGCGGCGACGGCCTCGGCGAGCGACTGGCGTACGCCTTCGCCGACACCGCGCTGCCCGGCGTGCCGACGGCGCTGGTCGGCATGGACACCCCGCAGCTGTCCCCCGGGCTGCTGGCCTCGGCCGTGGACGCACTGGACACGGTGGACGCCGCGCTCGGCCCGGCGGTGGACGGTGGCTGGTGGATCCTCGCGCTGCGCGAACCCGCGCACGCGGCGGCGCTGGCCGGCGTGCCGATGTCCACCGCCGACACCGGTGCGCTGACCCTCGCCGCGCTGCACGGCCTCGGCCTGCGCACCGCCCGGCTGGCGACGCTGCGGGACGTCGACACCGCGGCGGACGCGCGGGCCGTCGCGGCCGAGCACCCGCACGGACGCTTCGCCGACGCCGTACGCGTACACCTGCCCGCTCCGCACGGTGCACTGCGATGACCAGCGCGCTGACCGTGTACGCGGGCGCGCTGCAGCGGGCCGCGCGCGGCGGCGACGGCGCGCTGCGCCTGGTCGACCCGGCGGGCACCCTGCTGCGCCACCTCGACACCGGCGCCTGGCACGGCGAGCCGACCCCCGGTGACAGCGGCCTGCTGGCCCGCTGCACCGGACCGACCCTCGACGTCGGCTGCGGCCCCGGCCGGCTCACCGCGGCCCTGGCCCGCAGCGGGGTGCCCGCGCTCGGCATCGACGTCAGCGCCGCCGCCGTCCGGCTGGCCCGGGCCCGCGGCGCGGACGCCGTGGTCCAGGACGTGTTCGCGCCGTTGCGTGACGGCCGCAGCTGGCGGCACGCGTTGCTGGCCGACGGCAACATCGGCATCGGCGGCGACCCCGCCCGGCTGCTGGCCCGCTGCTGCGAACTGCTGGCCCCGGGCGGCACGGTGCTCGCGGAGGTCGAGCCGCCCGGCTCTCCCGGCTGGCGGGGCCGGGTCGCGCTCACCGACGCTCGCCGCACCAGCGAACCGTTCCCCTGGGCCGTCGTCGGCGTCGACGATCTCGGACCGCTGGCCGAGCAGGCCGGGCTGCTGCCGGCCGAGTCCTGGACGGAGGACGAGCGATGGTTCGTGTGCCTGAGCCGCTGACCCGGCTGTATCCGTCACGGCTGTCCCGCCTGTTCACGTCCCGCCTGCGGTCACCCCAGTTGACCAGCCGGATCGGTCGGCTGCTCGGCGTCGCCGTCGCGGTGTGCTTCGTGACCGGCTACCTCAGCCACGCCATCCAGCACCCGCCCGGATGGTTCTACTGGCCTTCCCGGCCGGTGAACCTGTACCGGGTCACCCAGGGCCTGCACGTCGCGACGGGCCTGGCGATCGTCCCCCTGCTGGCGGCCAAGCTCTGGTCGGTCTACCCGAAGCTGTTCCGCTGGCCGCCGTTCCGCGACGCCGTGCACGCGATCGAACGGCTCAGCCTGTTCGTACTGGTCGCCGCGGCGCTGTTCCAGGTCACCACCGGCATCCTCAACATCGCGCTGTGGTACTCCCCGATGAGCTTCTTCTTCACCACCGCCCACTACTGGACGGCGTGGATCCTCGTCGGCGCGCTCGCGATCCACATCGGCGTCAAGCTGCCGGTCATCCGCCGCGCGCTGGGCGCACCGGACCGGGCCGCGCCGCAGACGGGCAGCCTGAGCAGACGCGGGCTGCTCACCGCCGTGGGCACGGCCATCGGGGTGATCACCGTGGCCACGATCGGGCAGACGCTGCGGCCGCTGGCCGGGCTGTCCGTGCTCGGGCCGCGCGACCCGCGGATCGGGCCGCAGGGGCTGCCGGTGAACCAGTCCGCGGTCGCCGCCGGGGTGACCGCGGCCGCGACCGATCCGGCGTACCGGCTGGAGGTGGTGGGGCCGGCGCGCACGCTGCGGTTGAGCCTGGCCGAGCTGGGCGCACTGGCGCAGCACACCGCGCAGCTGCCGATCACCTGCGTGGAGGGCTGGAGCGCGACCGCCACCTGGGGCGGCGTACGCGTCAGCGACCTGGTCGCGGCCGTCGGCGGCGCGCAGGGCGCGAGCGTGCGGGTCGAGTCGCTGGAGCAGGACAGCCTGTACCGCATCTCCACGCTCGCCCCGCCGCACGCCGCCGACCCGCTCACGCTGCTCGCGCTGCGCATCGGCGACCAGCCTCTCGATCTCGACCACGGTTACCCGGTCCGGCTCATCGCGCCCAACCGCCCGGGTGTCCTGCAGACCAAGTGGGTCGCCCGGATCGAGGTGGTGCAGCCGTGACCGCCCGTCCGGCGGACCGCTCCACCGTCTGGCTCCGGCGGGCACTCGTCGCCGTCGGTGTGCTGGCCGCCGCGTACGGCGTCGTCGGCGTGCTCACCGACCCGAGCGTGTCGCTGCCGAACTACTTCCGCTACACGCTCACCGTGCTGTTCGGCCACGACCTGCTGGTGCTGCCGCTGGCCATCGTGCTCGGCGCGGTGCTGACCCGGTGGCTGCCGGGCTGGGCGCGGCCGGTCGTGCAGGGGGCGCTGTTCGTCACCGCCGCGCTGACGGTCGTGGCACTGCCGCTGGTGCTCGGTTTCGGCCGCGTCGGGGACGAACCCTCGGCCCTGCCTCGCGACTATCCCCGCGGTTTCCTGCTCTGCCTCGCCGCGATCTGGCTGGCCACGGCCATCCTGCTCGTGCTGCGCGCCATCCGCCGCAGACCGTCCGATTCGACCATCCGGGAGCGCCCATGACCAGCACAGCCGACGTCGCCGTCATCGGCGGATCAGGCCTCTACAGCCTGCTCGACGGGGCCCGCGAGCACCGGGTCGACACCCCGTACGGGCCGCCGTCGGACGCGGTCACCGTCGGGCAGGTCGCCGGGCGGCGGGTCGCGTTCCTGCCCCGGCACGGCCGCGACCACCGCCACCCGCCGCACCTGATCCCCTACCGGGCCAACCTGTGGGCGCTGCGCTCGCTGGGCGTACGGCAGATCCTCGCCCCGTGCGCCGTCGGCGGCCTGCGCGCGGAACTCGGGGCGGGCTCGTTCGTGCTGCCCGACCAGCTCGTCGACCGCACCAGCGGCCGCGAGCGCTCCTACGTCGAGTCGGGCGCGGTGCACGTCAACTTCGCCGACCCGTACTGCCCCGCCGGGCGGCGGGCGGTGCGCGAGACGGCGGACGTCATCGGCATGCCGCTCAGCAGCGCGGGCACGGTCGTCGTCATCGACGGTCCGCGCTTTTCCACCCGTGCCGAGTCGCGCTGGTACGCCGCGGCGGGCGGCACGGTGATCAACATGACCGGGGCTCCGGAAGCCGCGCTCGCCCGCGAACTCGCCCTCTGCTACACCAGCATCGCCCTGGTGACCGACCTGGACGCGGGCGTCGACGGCGACCACGGCGTGACCCAGGAGGAGGTGTTCCGGGTGTTCAAGGACAACACCGAGCGGATGCGCGGCCTGCTGCTGGCCACGATCGCCAACCTGCCCGCCGAGCGCACCTGCCCCTGCGCCACGGCGCTCGACGGCATGCGACCGTCCTATCCGCTTCCCTGAGCGGCGGGGCACCCTGCTGGGTGCTCCGCCGCCGGTCCGGTCAGCCCGGCGGCGGGACGGTGGCCGAGGTCAGGCCGGTGTAGAAGCAGCCCGTGGTCGGCAGGCTGGTCGCGGCGGGCGGGGTCACCCCGTCGTAGAGCGCCAGCAGGTAATTCTGCGGGCACCGGCGGGTGCTGCCGGTGCGGATGCCGAAGTGCAGGTGCGGCCCGGTCGAGTTGCCGGTGTTGCCGGTGAGGCCGACCTGCTGTCCCGCCACGACGGTGGCGCCGTTGGCCACCGACCATGACGAGAAGTGGCAGTACGTGTAGATGTTGCCGTCGGCCCCGGTCAGGTTGACGCCGCGGCCGCACGAGCTGTCGTCGATGATCACCACGGTGCCGCCGCGGACCGCGTAGGCCGGGGTGCCCGTGCCGACGGGCAGATCGATGGCCGGGTAGTCGTGGTGCGGGTCGTCGTACTCGCTGCGCGGCAGCGCGCTCTTGGCCAGCGGCAGCGAGAACGCCGGTGCGCCGGTGGTCGACGTCAGCCGGATCGCGTCGGCGACGACGTAACCGGTGCCGTTGGTCCACCGGCTCACGCCGACCACGCTGCGGGTGCCCGCGGCCAGGCTGAACGTGCCGAGGCTGACCCAGCGACCGCCGTTGGCCCGCTGGTCGACCACGACCGTCTGGTTGCCGCCGCTGGCGGCGACGACGAACGGGGTGGCGTTGTTGTAGCCGGCGTCGGCCGGATACCAGACCTCGACCGTGTGCGGGCCGGCCGCCGCGATCGTGGCGGTGAACCAGGCCGCGTCGCTGGCCGTGGTGTCCGGGGTGGCGAAGCGGTAGTCGGCGCCGTATCGCTGCGCCGACCAGGCCGAGGTGCCCCAGTTGGCGCTGGCGGTGAACCCGCCGGCGGTGGCGTTGTCCACGATGGTCGTCGCCGCGGACGCCGGCCCGGCGGGGCCGAGCACGACGAGGGTGGCGGTGGCGAGCCCGGCGACAGCAGCGCGCAGGGCGAGGGGAAGTCTCACTATCTCTCCGTCAGGGGGTGTCGAGGAATGAGAGTGAAACTATTCAACCAACATCAATGCATTAGCGAAAGACTTCTACATAGATCACCTTGAAAGCGGGAGCGCCCTGTCCGACGCCGCGAGGACGGCGGCGGCGTCGGGACAGGGCGCGATGCCTCACAGGGCCGGATACAGCGGGTGCGCGGCGGTCAGCGCGGCGACCCTGGCCCGCAGGGCAGCCGCGGCCTCGTCGTCGAAGGACGGCAGCAGCGCCTGCGCGACGATGTCGGCGACCTCCGTGAAGTCGGCCTCGGTGAAACCGCGGGCGGCCAGCGCGGCGGTGCCGATACGCAGTCCGGAGGTGACCATCGGCGGCCGGGGGTCGCCCGGCACGGCGTTGCGGTTCACCGTGATGCCGACGCCGTGCAGCCGGTCCTCGGCCTGCCGCCCGTCCAGCTCGGACGCCCGCAGGTCGACCAGGACGAGGTGCACGTCCGTGCCGCCGGTCAGCACGGACACCCCGGCCGCGGCGACGTCGGGCGCGGACAGCCGCTGTGCCAGCAGTCGCGCGCCGTCGAGGGTGCGCCGTTGCCGTTGCGCGAACTCGGGGCTCGCGGCCATCTTGAAGCCGACCGCCTTGGCGGCGATGACGTGCTCCAGTGGGCCGCCCTGCTGGCCCGGGAACACCGCGCTGTTCACCTTCCGGGCGACTTCCTCGTCGTTGGTGAGCACCACTCCCCCGCGTGGGCCGCCCAGGGTCTTGTGCGTCGTGGTGGTGACCACGTCGGCGTGCGGCACCGGGTTCGGGTGCAGGCCCGCGGCGACCAGCCCGGCGAAGTGCGCCATGTCCACCATGAGCCGCGCGCCGACCAGATCGGCGATCTTGCGGAAGGCGGCGAAGTCCAGCTGCCGGGGGTACGCCGACCAGCCGGCGATGATCAATGCGGGCCGGTGTTCGAGCGCCAGCCGCTCCACCTCGGCGAGGTCGACCCGGCCGTCGTCAGCCGACACGTGGTACGCGACCGCCCGGTACAGCCGCCCGGAGAAGTTGATCCGCATGCCGTGGGTGAGGTGGCCGCCGTGCGCCAGGTCCAGCCCGAGAATGGTGTCGCCGGGCTCGATCAGCGCCATCATGGCCGCGGCGTTGGCCTGCGCGCCCGAGTGCGGCTGCACGTTGGCGTACGCCGCGCCGAACAGCGCCTTGACCCGCTCGATCGCCAACTGCTCCACCACGTCGACGTGCTCGCAGCCGCCGTAGTAGCGCCGCCCCGGGTAACCCTCGGCGTACTTGTTGGTCAGCACCGAGCCCTGCGCCTGCAGCACGGCCAGCGGCGCGAAGTTCTCGCTCGCGATCATCTCCAGGGTGTCGCGCTGCCGGCCCAGCTCGGCGCGCAGCGCCGCATGCACCTCGGGGTCGAACTCGGCCAGCGGGGAGTCCAGCGTCGTCACCGGTCGCCCTCCGCCCCGATGAGCGCGGCGTACTCCGCCGCGTCGAGCAGCTCCGCGGCGCCCGTCAGGCGCAGCCGGAACAGCCAGCCCTGCCCGTACGGGTCGGAGTTGACCAGGGACGGGTCGTCGGCGACGGCCGGGTTCACCGCGACGATCTCGCCGTCGGCCGGGGCGTACAGCTCGCTGACCGACTTCGTCGACTCGACCTCGCCGCACGGCTCGCCCGCCGTGACGGACGCGCCGACCGCGGGCAGCTCCAGGTAGACGATGTCGCCCAGCGCGTCGGCGGCGAACGCGGTGATGCCGACGGTCGGGACGTCCCCTGCCGACAGCCATTCGTGGTCGCGGGTGTAGTGCAGGTTCTCGGGCACGGTACTCACGGGAGGCTCCCTGGTCCGGGTGCCGCGCAGGCGGCACCGGTGGCGGTTGGCCTCCCCCTCTGTCATCGCTGCCTGAGAGCTTCACCGCGGATCACGGCTTGCACCTTGGGCGCAGGACGGAGTCGTCCTGACTTTCCAGAGTTCGCCTCGCCACGGCGGTACGTGGGCCTGAGAGATTCCGGGGAGAGTTGCTCCTTCGGCGGCCCGGACGCACCGGGCCTCTCCCGCCGTGGTTCGATCGGCGAGGTATGCAGTTGTCCGCCGTACCGTAAGCGCCGGTCCGGGCGGCGTCAAACCACGCCGCGTGCCGCCGGACTTCAGCGCCGCCTGGCGACGTAGACGGTGTTGGTGGACTCCCTGTCCTGCAGCGGGTTGGGGAAGCTGACGATCTCGGCCCGTACATCGCGGAACACCCCGGCCAGCCGCGCGGTGAACTGCTCGTCCGGCGGGTCGTTGGACCACAGCGCGAAGACGCCGCCGGGATGCAGGTGCTGGGCCAGCCGGCGCAGGCCTGCGGGCTCGTAGAAGCCGGCGTGGCTCGGGTGCAGCAGGTGGCTCGGCGAGTGGTCGATGTCGACGACGATCGCGTGGAACCGCCGGCCGGGACGGTGCGGGTCGAGCCCGTCCGGGGACGCGCAGCGGGCGAAGAAGTCGCCTTCGGCCAGACGGCAGCGCGGGTCGGCGGTCAGCGTCGTGCCCGCCGGGATCAGGCCCTGCTCGTGCCAGGCGATGACGTCGGACAACGCGTCGATCACCAGCAGCGAGTTCACTCGCTCGTCGGCCAGCACGGTCAGCGCCGTGTAACCGAGACCGAGCCCGCCGACGACCACGTCGAAGCCGGTGCCGTCCAGCTCGGCCAGGGCCAGGTCGGCGACGGCCTCCTCGGCGACGGTGAACAGACTCGACATGAGGAAGTCGTCGTCGAGCTTGACCTCGTAGACGTCGGTCTTGAACAGGGGATCCCAGCGGCGGCGCAGGCTGATCACGCCCATCGGCGTCTGCCGCCAGCCGAGTTCCTGCAGCCGTGCACCCATGCCGTCTCCGCCTCCGTCGGCCGCCGCCGTCCTGCTCGGGCGCGGCGTATCGGCGATCGTTCCAGGCTAGTCCACGAGCAGGGCGCGCCCGACCGGGCGCGCCCTGCCGAGCGGCGTCAGCCCGCCCGGTGCGCGGTGTACAGCAGGTACTCCCAGTCCATCGCGCCCCAGCCGAGGTCGTTGCGGCGGCCGAGTTCGGCCAACTCCTCGTCGAGGGCGGCGACCTTGTCCGGCTGGTCGGCGATGTTGCGGTACACCGCGATGGTCGGGCCGTAGCAGGCCTTGAAGAAGTCGCGGAACTCCTCGGCGGTGGCGAACCGGTCCACCCGGACCGCGCGGCGCTCGGTAGTGACGTCGGTGACCCGGTCGCCGAACAGCGCGGCGACGTGCTCCTCGCTGCCCCACAGCGGCGGCGGCTGCGCCCCGGGCGGCGGGGGCGCGGCATACGGCTTCATGACCGCGAACATCTGCCCGATGAAGCCCTGCGGCGTCCAGTTGGCCAGGGCGATGGTCCCGCCGGGACGGCACACCCGGACGAGTTCGTCGGCGGCGGCCTGGTGGTGCGGGGCGAACATGACGCCCACGCAGGACATCACGACGTCGAACTCGCCTGTGGCATAGGGCAGCGCCTCGGCGTCGGCCTGCTCCCAGCTCAGCTTCGCGCCGCGCTGCTCGGCGACCTGGCGACCGGCGTCGAACAGCTCCGGGGTCAGGTCGCTGGCGACGACGTCGGCCCCGGCCAGCGCGGCGGGAATGGCCGCGTTGCCGGACCCGGCGCCGACGTCGAGCACACGCAGGCCGGGTGCGGCGCCGCTCGCCTTCGCCAGCACGGTGCCGAGTTCGGGGATGACCTCGGCGGCGACCGCCGGGTAGTCACCCAGCGCCCACATCGCGCGGTGCTTGGTCTTCAGCGCGCGATCGGCGTCGGTCGGTGCGGTCATGGTGTTGCTCCTGTTCGGGTAGTGGTGACTCCACGCTAGAAAGGTGACCGATGTCCGACCAGTACAGGATCTGTACCGGGCCGAGCCCTTACGGTTCCGGCATGGGAGCCTCTTACCGCCAGTTCTGCCCGGTCGCCAAGGCCATGGAGTTGCTCGACGAGCGCTGGACGCTGCTGGTCGTCCGGGAGCTCGTGGCGGGTAGCCGACACTTCAACGAGCTGCGCCGCGGGCTGCCGCGCATGTCGCCGACACTGCTGTCCAAGCGCCTGCAGCAGCTGGTCGCGGCCGGGGTCGTCGAGCGGCGGCCGACGGACACCGAGGTGCAGTATCTGCTGACCCAGGCCGGGCGGGAGCTGGAGCCGATCGTGGTGGCGCTGGGCGCATGGGGCGTGCGCTGGATCGGCGAACTCGGCGACCAGGATCTCGACCCGAAACTGCTGCTGTGGGACATGCGCCGACACGTCGACCGCGCGGCGGCGCCGGGCGGTCGCACGGTGATCCGGTTCGCCTTCCATGACGTGGCCCGCCCGCTGCGGGACTGGTGGCTGGTGATCACGCCGGAGGACGTCGACGTCTGCGACGACGATCCGGGGCACGAGGTCGCGGTGACGGTGACGGCGAGCCTGCGCGGGCTGATCCGGGTCTGGCTCGGCGAGCTGTCCTGGTCCGACGGCCTGCGCCGCGGCGAGCTGGCGATCGAGGGCCCGCAGGTGCTGCGCCGGGCGGTGCCGTCGTGGTTCCGGACGAACGTGTTCGCCAGCGTGCCGCGCCCGGAACCGGTTCCGGAACCCGCGGGTGTGCGAGCCTGACCCGGATCGCTGGTCCCGCGGACCTTTCCCCAGGTCATAGCGGACTTCTGCGCTTCGGACGGGCGGGGCCGCACACGCCGGTCGCCCGTGAACCCGCGCAACCATGATCACACACTACCCTTAAGTCCGGCATAAGCGGGCAAAAGGTCGGAGCGGTCATGGTACGAGCGGGGCTGCGCGCCTTCGTCGCGGCATGCCTGCTCGCGCTGGCCGCGTGCGGAGACGCATCCGGCCCGGTCCCGCAGCGCACCGGCCCTGCCGACCTGCAGGTCCTCATCGGCTCCTCCGGCGCGGCCGAGACGAAGGCCGTCACCGAGGCCGCCGCGGCATGGGCGGCGACCAGCGGCAACGCGGTGACCGTCATCCCCGCCCAGGACCTCGACCAGCAACTCGGGCAGGCGTTCGCGGGCTCGTCACCGCCGGACGTGTTCTACGTCGACGCGGCCCGGTTCGCCGACTTCGCCAGCGTCGGCGCGCTCGAACCATACGCCGACGGGCTGCCCTCGGCGGGCGACTTCTATCCCACGCTGCGGCAGGCGTTCACCTACCAGGGCCGGTTCTACTGCGCGCCCAAGGACTTCGCGACCCTGGCCCTGCAGGTCAACGAGGACCTGTGGGCGCAGGCCGGGCTCACGGCCGCCGACGTGCCCCGCGACTGGGCGCAGCTGACGGCGGTCGCCGAGCGCATCGCGGCCAAAGGCATCACGCCGCTGGTCCTCGGCGACACGGTGGAGCGGATCGGGGCGTTCCTGGTGCAGGCGGGCGGCTGGCTGATCAGCCCCGACGGGTCCCGGGTCACGGCCGACACCCCCGAAAACCTCACCGCGCTGCAGTACGTGCAGCAGTTGCTGCGGACGCGGCTCGCCCGCTATCCGAGCGCGCTGGACACGGGCTGGGCCGGGGAGGCGTTCGGCCGGGGCCTGGCCGCGATGACGGTCGAAGGCAACTGGATCAGGGGTGCGCTGGCCGGGGACTACCCCGGCGTCCGGTACACCGTGCACGAGCTGCCGACCGGGCCCGCCGGGGAGGGCACACTGTCGTTCACGACCTGCTGGGGCATCTCCGCCCGGACTCCGTACCGCGCTCAGGCCGTCGCGTTCGTGGAGGCGATGACGGCCGTCGACCAGCAGCTCGCCTTCGCCTCCGCGTACGGTGTGATGCCCTCGGTCACCACCGCCCGCGAGCGCTACCTGCAGGCCTTCCCCGCCGACCGGGCGTTCCTGGACGGCGCGGACCACGCCCAGGGCCCGGTCAACGCCCCGAAGATGGGCAACGTCCTGTCCGACTTCGACACCCAGCTGCAGCGCCTGGCCGTCGCCGATCCGCAGGCGATCCTCCGGCGGCTGCAGCGCAACATGACGGTGGCGCTGCGTGACTGAACCCGTCGTGCGCCGCCGCAGCGGCATCCGGGGCAACGAGGCCACCGCCGGATGGCTGTTCGTCGCGCCCGCGGTGCTGATCCTGGGCCTGTTCCTGGTGCTGCCGATCGGCATGGCGCTGTGGGTCAGCGTGAGCGGCTGGAACGGGCAGGGCAGCCCCTTCGCGCCGGGCGTGCCGTTCGTCGGCGCCCAGAACTACGCCGACCTGTTCCTCGCCGAGGGGCTGACCCGCGAGAACTTCATGATCAGCATTCGCAACAACCTGTACTACGTGGCCGTCGCGGTCCCCGCGCAGACGCTGCTGGCGCTCGCCCTGGCCCTGGTCGTCAACCAGCGCTTCCTGAAGGGCACGTCCTTCTTCCGCACCGCGTTCTACTTCCCGTCGGTCACCAGCTCGGTCGCGATCAGCGTGGTGTTCCTGTTCCTGTTCGCCAACTCCGGCGCGGTCAACGCCCTGCTCGCCATGGTCGGCATCAGCGGCCCGGCCTGGTTCGCCGACCCGCGCGGGCTGCTGCACCTCGTGCTCGACGGGCTCGGCCTGGTCGACGTCGACAACCCGCCCGCCGCGCTCACCGGTGGCGGTCCGTTCGGACTGTCCTGGTGGGAGTGGCTGGCCGGGCCCAGCGTCGCCATGTCCACGATCATCATGCTGGTCGTCTGGACCACCAGCGGCACCTTCATGCTGATCTTCCTCGCGGCGCTGCAGGACGTGCCGGTGCAGGTCGAGGAGGCGAGCCTGATCGACGGGGCGAACGCCTGGCAGCGGCTGCGCCACGTCACCCTGCCGATGCTCAAGCCCGCCCTGTTCCTGGTGATCACCCTGGGCCTGATCGGCACCTGGCAGGTCTTCGACCAGATCTACGTGATGAGCCAGGGCAAGCCCGCCAACACCACGCTCACCCCCGCCTACCTGTCCTACCGCACCGCGTTCACCGACTTCGAGTACGGCGTCGGCGCTGCGATCTCCTTCGTGCTGTTCCTGATCATCGTGGTGATGACGCTGGTCCAGCGCTGGGTCATGCGCGACCGCGATGAGGTCCGGCCCCGCCGCCGGTGGTGGCCGCGCCGCGGGAGCACCTCGTGACCGCGCCGGGCCGGCCCGCTCGCCGCGGCGGGTTCCGTACGCTGCTGGGCACGTTCCTCGGCTACGCCGTGCTCGTCTTCTTCGCGCTGGTGTTCCTGTACCCGTTCGTGATCCAGACCGCCAACTCGTTCAAGACCGAGGCAGACGCGGCCGCGCACCCGCTGTCGCCGGTCCCCGATCCGTTCACCACGGCGGCGTTCACGAAGATCTTCGACAGCACCGCGTTCCCGCTGTGGATCGGCAACTCGAC
The DNA here is from genome assembly GCF_009720365.1 of Catellatospora paridis. GTDB lineage: Bacteria > Actinomycetota > Actinomycetes > Mycobacteriales > Micromonosporaceae > Catellatospora > Catellatospora paridis. The sequence goes on from NZ_ML769312.1 coordinate 870,672, forward strand.
CCTGGTGACCCTGCTCATCACGGTCGGGCGGGTGTTCCTGGACTCGCTGGCCGGATACGCCCTGGCCCGGCTCAGCTTCCGGGGCCGGGGCGCGGTCACCGCCATGATCGTGGCGGTGATGGCGGTGCCGGGCGTCGTGCTGCTGATCCCGAAGTTCCTGGTGCTCAACCAGCTCGGCATCTACAACACGTACACCGCGCTCGTGCTGCCGCTGCTGGTCGACGCCGCCGGGGTGTTCATCATGCGGCAGTTCTTCCTGTCCGTGCCGACGAGTCTGGAGGAGGCGGCCCGGATGGACGGCGCGGGCGTGTTCCGGACCTACTGGTCGATCATCCTGCCGATGGCCCGGCCTGCGCTGATCACCCTGACCATCCTGTCGTTCCAGGCGTCCTGGAACGAGTTCCCGCACACCGTGGTCGCGGTGCAGAGCCCGCAGCTGTTCACCCTGCCCCGCGGCATCGCGAACCTGGTCAGCGGCTCGCTCGGCGCGGGCACACAGTATCCGCTGAAACTCGGCGCAGCCCTGCTGGCCACCATCCCCGTCGCGATCATCTTCGTGATCTTCCAGCGTTACTTCGTCCGCGGCGCAGCCGAAGGCGCCAGCAAGGAGTGAAACCGTCGGGCAGCGGCGCCATCGATGCGACGATCAGCGTGGGGATTCGGCATCCCAGGGGTCCGGGGTATACCCGGTTGAGCGTGTTTTCTCAGCCACGCAGCCATTGATGTAGTACAAGACCCAGGGATCGCTCTCGCTCTGCCGAATCTCGCGCAGTACGGGGTGCAGATGGGCGAGGCCGAATCTGCTGACTATCACCACGCCATGGAAACGAAGGAGAGGGTCAGGGTCGCCGAGAAGTCGCCTGGCGGCCTGGTCCAGCAACTTCTTCGCCGCCTTCTCATCGCCGGACCAGGCGAAGTCACTGCCGAGGACGTACGCCGCGTTGCGGGCCCGTTCGAGGTCGTCACTGGCCAGTTCCGGACGGATGTCGTCGAAGGTGAGTTTGCGCAGCTCGGCCAGCGCGGCGAGTCCTGGCGGGTCGCACGAGCGGGCATACTTCGCGACCTCGTCTGCGGCCGCCTCTGCTGAGTCCGGCCGGTGACGAAGGTCGTGTCGCTGCCAGGTCAGCTCGTACAGCAAGGCGGCCCGTGTCGTCGGGTCGGGATCCATGGCCACGGCCTGCCCGATTGCCGTCAAGGCGACTTCGCTGACCGCCGGCAGGTCCAGCAGGGACCGACCGGCGCGACGACGCCGTTCGGGTGACAGGTCATCGGCGAGCACGGCGAGCAGATCAGGCTCTTCCAGCGGCAGCCGCTCGCCGAACCAGCCCGTGTCGTAACCGGCGACGACTTCATCGAGCCACCGCTCGTACCAGGCCAGGAAGTCGGCGTCCTCGACGACGTACGGGCCGACCGGTCCATCGCAGTCGAGGTTGATCAGGCGTCCCCGCGCCGGCCCCGTCACGACCAGACGGGTGACGAGGGAGCATCCGTGCCCGGTGACTTTCAGGGTGCCGCGTAGGAAGTCGCGGTCGGGGCCCGGAGGGTCCTCGTGGCGCTGTTCCCAGTCATCGACGTAACGGGGCCCGGGCAGGTACGGGCTGGCTTGCGCCAGGTGTCCCGGGCGGGTGCAGGTGGTCCCGCACATGTCTGCGAGGCGGTTAAGCCCGGTGCCGGGCCCGGCGCCGCCATCGCCCAGTTCGGTGATGAACGACCGGTACGCCGACGGCAGCGTCACCTCGTGGCGGTCCTCGAAGTCCGCCACCGCAGCCTCGGGCAACGGCGGCCTGAGCACGAGTTTGTGCGCCGCGACCCCGAAGGCTCTGCTCAGTTCCGGCGTGGCGCGCGCCGCCGCGAGCTTGGCGGCGATGCGCCCGAACCGATCGCCCTTGTCGTCAGACACCGGCCGAGTCTACGAACACCTCTCGGAAACGAAGGCCTCGGCTCTGTCCATTTTCCGGGACGGATCAGTCAAACAGGAGCTGGGATCCAGCCTGCGTAACGACAACGGCGGCCCGCACGCGCTGCAGCGTGGAGCTACAGTCCCCGCGTGATCACGTTTCCTGTCGACGACGTCACGCCCGCCGCTGAGCCGCTGCCCACCGCGCCGGTGGGCGGGCTGTTCCCGGATGCGCTAGCGTTCGGCGGCGACCCCGCCCGGCCGGTGCTGGCGCCCGACGGAGTGCACCCGCTGCTCAGCGCGATCGCCCATGCATTCATCGACCACCGTCCGCTGGTGCTGTCCCCCGACGCGGTCTGGCTGACCATCGCCGCAGGCATCGCCCAGCACATGCGGCTACACGCCGACGAACTGCGCCCGCAACTGGTCCGCCACCCCGGGCGCAAGATCGCCAACGTAGTTCATGACGGGCCGATACCGGCCGACGCGGACTCCTGGCAGCATCTCGTCGAGCAGTGGAGCAAGCTGCTCGACGGCGAGATCGCCGACGCGGCCCTGTTCGCGTGCGACTTCTCCACCAGTACGGAGGTCGAACGCACCGCCGGGCGGGTCGTACTGCTCGACGCGTACTCCCCGCGCTTCGTCTATTGGCTGACCTGCGTCTGCGGCATCCCGTCGATCACCTTGACCGGCACCGTCGAGGACTGGCAGTTGATCCGCGATCGGGTCGACGTGATCGCCGGATACGGGTTGGAGAACTGGTGCCGCTCGCTGCGACCGATCCTCGACCAGTTCGTGGGCGCCGCGTCCGGCGACGTCGACACGGCGTTCTGGCAGGCCGTCTACAACCCCGTCTACGCGTACGGCGGCGACGTCATCACCGGCTGGGCCACCCGCTTCTACCCGTACCTGGCGGGCCACGCGCCGAACCCGATGTTGGACCTGCCCATCGACGAGCCGCGCGGCCGCCCCGGAGGCGGTTACGACGGCCCCGGCATCACCAGCCGCATCGTGCCGGCTGCGATGTCGCACGTGACCATCCGGGTCAACGACCGGGTCACCGGCGACAACCGCGCGGTCGCCCTGCACGCGGGGCTGGTCGGTGTCGCCCAGGACGCCGACGGCGCGCTGAGCCCGGTCGCCGGTTGGTACCTCACTCCGGCGACCATCAAGATCGACGACGTGATCGACCGCATGGTCCGCGATCACGAAACGACCCCGCCAGCAGAGATCAACAGGGAGACCACCGACCCCGAGATCCTCGCGCTGTACAGCCGCATCGGCTCCGCGTCCCTGTTCGGCGGCGCGTGGCGGCTGCTACCCGCGGTCGACACCTGGTGGCGGCTGAACGTAAACGAGATTGCCCGGGTGGGAGACGGCGACGTATATCTGCTGAGAATGATCGACCTGGCCGACGGCCGTTGCATCGCGGCGGCGCTCGACCTCGGGCAGAGCGCCGCCGTGGCGTGGGTGTGCTGCCGGGTAACCGCGCCGCCGGACGGCGACGGCCTGGCGGCCCCGGCCCGCGCCCTGCTCGACGACCCCGCCGATGTCCCCGTGTACGGCAGCTCGCTGGCCATCCTGTTGGAGGCTGCGCTGGACAACGGCGGCGACATCTCGCACCTGGAAGTCGGCCGGCTCAGCGGGTTCGCCCGCGGCGGCGACTAGCGTGTGACCATGGGCTCGGGACACGGCCACAGCCACTCCCACGGCGTCACGGCGACCGGGCGGCACCGCCGGGCGCTCGCCGCGGTGCTGGCCATCTCCCTGGTCATCTTCGTGGTCGAGGTGGTCGGCGCGGTGGTCACCGGCAGCCTCGCGCTGCTGGCCGACGCGGGTCACGTGCTGGCCGACGCGGGTGGCGTCGCGCTGGCGCTGGGCGCGGCCGTGCTGGCCGCCCGGCCCCCGACCGAGCGGCGCACCTGGGGCTGGGCCCGCGCGGAGGTGCTCGCCGCCGCGATCAACGGCCTGGTCCTCGCGGGCATGGGCGTCTACGTGCTCATCGAGGGCGTACGCCGGCTGTTCGTGCCCGCCGAGGTGCACCCCGGCGGGATGGCCCTGTTCGCCGCGCTCGGCCTGGTCGGCAACGCCATCGGCATCGCGATCCTGTACCGGGTCCGCGACGCCAGCCTCAACATGCGCGGCGCGTTCCTGGAGGTCGCCACGGACACCGCGACGTCGGTCGGGGTCCTGGTCGCCGCCGCGGTCATCGCGTGGACCGGCTACACCCAGGCCGACGCGCTCGTGTCCATCCTCATCGGGCTGGTCATCGTGCCGCGGGCGCTGAAACTGCTGCGCGCGGCCGCCGACGTGCTGCTGCAGGCCGTGCCCGCGGGCATCGACGTGAACGAGATCCGCGCCCACATCACCGGCCTGGACCACGTGGTCGGCGTGCACGACCTGCACGTCTACACGGTCACCTCGGGCCTGCCGGTGCTGACCGCGCACGTCGTGGTCGAGGCCGGGTGCTTCCAGGACGGCCACGCGCCGCAGCTGCTCGACGCGCTCCAGCTGTGCATCAGCGGGCACTTCGACGTCGAGCACTCCACGTTCCAGCTCGAACCACCCGGCCATCTCGGCCACGAGCACGAGACCCACGCCTGAGCCGCGGTGCCGCGCCGCGTCAGGACAGGCGGACCATCATCTGGTCGACCGGCGCGTAGTCGTCGGTGAGCACGGCCGCGTCGCCGGTGAACGCGGCCAGCTCGGCGCCGGAGATCATCGGAACGGGCTCCTGCAGCATCGCCAGCCGGGCGGCGATCGCCTGCAGCGGCAGCGGCCGGGCCGACGCGACGACGAGGAAGTTGGCCCCCTCGCGGCCGTCGAGCGCGCCGCGCGGCGCGATCAGCGCCACGTGCGGGAAGACCGCCGCGACCGTGGCCATCTCGGCCCGGACGAAGCGGGTCGGTGGGCCGTCGATGACGTTCTGCACGAACACGCCGTCCGCGCCGGTCACCCGGCGGACCTGCGCCATCATCTCGCGAGTGGTGAGGTGCCACGGCACCGACAGGTCGCCGAACGCGTCGCCGACGACCAGGTCGGCGGATGCGTCGGGCAGGTCGCCGAGCAGCATCCGGGCGTCGCCGACCACGGCCAGCAGGTCGGGGCCGGGGCGCAGACCGAGCGTGCGCTCGGCCAGGTCGACCAGCCCGCCGTCGATCTCGAACACCGTGCTGTGGCTGCCGGGCCGGGTCGCGGCGAGGTAGCGGGGCACCGTGAAGCCGCCGCCGCCGAGGTGCACCGCGTCGATCGCGGCGCCGGTCGGCGCGGCGAGGTCGGCGACCACGCCGATCCATTGGGTGTACGCGTACTCCAGCCGGGTCGGATCGGTCAGGTCCACGTAGGAGTGCTCGGCGGAGTTGAGGTACAGCACCCGGCCGCCCGGCCGCACCGGGTCCGCGGTGACCTGTGCGCAGTGATACGCCGTCTCGACGTCACACGGGTCGGGCGCGAGCACCGACAGACCGGTGCCGACTGCCAGCAGCGCAGCCGCGGCCACCCGGGTGTGCGTGGTGGACGCCTTGCCCGCGCGATCACGGGTGCGGTGCAGGTATGCCCCCAGCGCGAGCCCGGCCAGCGCGAGCAGCACCGCTGCCCCGATCATGATCACGCTGGTGGGCAGCGCCGCCACCAGGACGAACCCCGTGACCAGGGTGGCCGTCACCGCACCGAGGGTGCCCACACTGGACAGCCGCCCGACCACCTGGCCCGTCTGCGCCAGGCTGCCGAGCTGGAGCTTGACCACCATGGGCGGCACCGCGGACAGCAGCATGATCGGCACGAACACGGTCACCGCGGTCAGCGCGAGCACCACGCCGACCGAGGTGCCGCGCAGCGCCTCGCCGAGCCAGCGGACCACCGGCAGGGTGCCCGCCACGGCCAGCGCCGACAGGCCGAGCAGCGGGGCCAGCACGCGCCGCGGGTCACGGCGGTCGGCGTGCCAGCCGCCCAGCCACGCGCCGTAGGCGATCGCGCCCAGCGACACGCCGATGACGGCGCTGGTCACCTGCAGGCTGAGCCCGAGATAGGGCGCGACCAGGCGCAGCGACACGGTCTCCAGCACCAGCACGACTCCGCTGGCGAAGAAGACCAGGACCATGGCGAGCCGGTCCGGCAGGCGGGTCGGGGTTGCGATGTCGGTCACCGTCGTGATGATACGGGCAGCTCGGAGACATCCGGTGACGCCGTCGGCGGGGAGGCGGCGGACGCTGGTTCCGGGACTCCCGAGCCTCCCGAAACCAGCACCGCGGGCTGTATCCTGCCCGGATGCCGGACGCCCTGACATACAAGATCGCCGATTCTGTGACCGAGGAGCGGGGCATCCATCGGCTCAACCACCGCACGTTTGCCGGGGAGATCCCGCAGCACGCAGCCAACCCGCAAGGCCTGCTGGTGGACCGGTTCCACGCGGAGAACACGTATGCCGTCTGCCTGGACGGCGACGAGGTGGTCGGGATGGTCTGCGGGCGCACCGCGCGGCCGTTCTCACTGGACGGCAAGCTGTCCGGACTGGACCGGCACCTGCCCGCCGGGCGCAAGCCGGTGGAGGTGCGGCTGCTGGCCGTCGACCCGCGCTACCGCCGGGGCACGATCCTGCCCCGGCTGCTCGCCATGATCGCCGAGCACTTCGCGGCCCGCGGCTGCGACCTGGCCGTGCTGTCGGGCACCACGCGCGCGCTGGAGATGTACCGGCGCATGGGCTGCGTCCCGTTCGGCCCGCTCACCGGGGAGCCGGGCGCACAGTTCCAGCCGATGTACCTGACCATCGAGGACGGCCGCCGGCAGACCTGGACCGGCCTGTCCGGCAACGGGCGGGTGGTGACCGAGCGGGCCGCGGCGGTCGGGCTGCCGGAGAATCTGCTGCCGGGGCCGGTGTCGGTCGCGCCCGAGGTCGCCGCCGCGTTCGGCCGCCCACCCGCCTACCACCGCTCGCCCGAGCACCAGGCGCTCGTGGACGCGCTGCACCGCCGCCTGGCCGCGTTCGTGCAGGCCCGCCACGCGCAACTGCTGCTCGGCTCGGGCACCGTCGCCAACGACGCCGTCGCCGCCCAGCTGCGGCTGCTCGACCGTCCCGGGGTCGTGCTGGCGTACGGCGAGTTCGGCGAGCGGCTGGCCGACCACGCCGCCCGGACCGGCCTCGACCATGCGGTGCTGGCCGGGCCGTGGGGAGCACCGCTGCCCTGGCCCGCGATCGAACGGGCCGTCGCCGGGCTGCCCACGGGCGGCTGGCTGTGGACGGTGCACTGCGAGACCTCCACCGGGCAGCTGGTCGACCTGCCCCGGCTGACCCGGCTGTGCGCGGCCGCCGGGGTGCGGCTGTGCGTCGACGCGATCAGCTCGGTCGGCACGGTGCCAGTGGACCTGTCGGGGGCGTACCTGGCCACCGGCACCAGCGGCAAGGCGCTCGGCGGTTACCCCGGGCTGTCGATGGTGTTCCTGCAGGAGCTGCCCCGGTCGTCGCCCGGCCTGATCCCCCGCTACCTGGACCTGGGCTGCTACGCCGAGGCCGGCGGGATCGCGTACACCCAGTCCTCGAACCTGGTCGCGGCCCTGGACAAGGCGCTTTCGATCACCGACTGGCCGGACCGGTACACCCGGCTGGCCCGGGCCGCGACGTGGCTGGACGCCCGGCTGCGCCGCCTCGGACTCGGCGTGGTCGCCTCGCGCGCGGAGGCCGCCCCCGGCATCGTCACGATCGCGCTGCCCGCCGCGCTCCCGGCCGCGGCGGTCGGGGCGGAGCTGGAGCAGGCGGGCTACCTGCTCGCGTACCAGAGCGGCTACCTGCGCGACCGCAACTGGCTGCAGATCAGCCTGATGGGCCGGTGGACCTGGCCGGCCCTGCGCGGCCTGGTGGCGGCGCTGACCGCCGCGACCGGCCGTGTCGCCTGACCAGGCATTCTCACCTGCCACCACGCGTTGCGGAACCTGCCGGGCGCAGGCATCGTCCACGACCGATGCCGAGAAGTCGGGCACACCCGGGAACCGCACGCCACCGACCGCCGACCAACGCTGACCGAGCCGCCTCGGCCGACGTCGCTCCGCTGCGACCTCGGCCCGGCTCGGCGTCGGTGCGGTGATGGGGAGGATTGTGGATATCTCGGTGATGGCGACGCGTCGTGCGCTGCACTGGCTGCTTGCCGTGGTCGCCGGGCTGGCGGCGGCGGTGCTGCCGGCGGGCGCGGCCTGGGCGCACGAGGTCGGTGGAGTCGGCGCGACCAACTTCACCACCACGCTGTCCGCGCTGTCGCCCGCCGTGCCCGGCGTCAACCTGGCCGTCGTCGAGAACGGCTCCCGCCTCGAACTGCGCAACACCACCGCCCGCGAGGTCGTGGTACGCGGCTACGGCGACGAGCCGTACGCCCGCATCGGCCCCGACGGCGTCTGGCTCAACGACAGCTCGCCCGCCACCTACCTCAACACCGACCGGTTCGCCAGCACGACCGTGCCCGCCGACGCCGACCCCGCCGCCCCGCCGCGCTGGCGCAAGATCTCCGACGAGACCGTGCACCGCTGGCACGACCACCGCATCCACTGGATGCTCAGCACCCTGCCCACCGCCGTCGCCGCCGCCCCGACGGCCGCGCACCGGGTATCGGACTGGCACGTCGACCTCGACTACGGCGGCACGGTCCTGTCCGCGACCGGCTCCCTCGACTGGGTCCCCGGCCCCTCCCCCACCCCCTGGTACCTGCTCGCCGCCGCCGCGGCACTGCTCGTCGTAGGCGCGGTGTTCACCCGCCGGGCGCACGCCCTGATCGCCGCCGCGCTGGGGGCGCTGATCGCCGCCGACGTGCTGCACGCTGCCGGCATCGCGCTGGTCACCGCGGGCAACGTGCCCGAACGCCTCAGCGCGTTCCTCGGCGACGGCATGACCGGCCTGCTCATCTGGCCGTTCGGCCTGGTAGCGGCGGTGCTGATCGCCAAGCGGGCGACCTTCCTCGGGTTCGTGGCGATGGGCGTCGGCGGGCTGCTGTCCTCGATGATGGCGCTCGACGACGCGCCGGTGTGGTGGCGCTCCTCGGCCCCGTCGGCGCTGCCCACCGACCTGAACCGCGCGGGCGTGGCCGTGGTCGTCGGCCTCGGCGCGGGCCTGCTGCTGGCCGGCCCGCTGCTGTGGCGGCGCTTCAAGCCCGCGTCCCATCGGACGACCGGCAGCCCGACCTCGACCGCAGAGGGCGACTTCGCCGACAGCGGCCCCCAGGTCGCTGCGCACCTCGGCGCGGCCACGCCCGGCTCGCCCGAAACTCGCGCGGCCGACGAAACCGCCGAAGGTGCGGCGGTCGGCGGCATGCCGGTGGACAGCACCTCCCGCGGCGACGGCAGCGCGGGCGAACACGACAGTGCGCCCCCGGTGGTGCTGGGTGCCCGCGCCGCCCGGGCAGCGGCGTCCCCCACGCCCGACGATGCGGCGCAGCCGGAGCAGGCCGGAGCAGGCACCGTGGGCCGCCGTGGCTTCGCCGGAACTCTGGCCGCGGGCGGGGTCGGGGCGATCCTCGGCGCGGCGGGCGGCATCGCCGCGGGGACACCCGGCGAACCGGCGGCGCCGACCGGCGGCCCTCCAGCCGAGCCCCTGTCGGGTGTCGGCGCGACCCGGATCGCGTTCCACGGCGAGCGTCAGGCGGGCATCACCACCCCGGCCCGCCCGCAGGCCCGGTTGCGGATCGTCGCATTCGATCTGGCCGACGGCGTCGACCGGGCCGGGCTGCAGAGTCTGCTGCGCCGCTGGACCCAGGCCGCCGCGCAGCTCAGCCAGGGCCTGCCATTGGGCGACAGTGGCGACGACGTGGTCACCGGATCGGGTCCGTCGTCACTGACGGTCACCGTCGGGTTCGGGCCGAGCCTGTTCGGCAAGGCGGGCCTGCCCGCCTCCGACCGGCCCGCCGAACTCACCCCGCTGCCCGCATTCCCCGGCGAGCAGCTGGACCCGGCGCGCAGCGACGGCGACCTGTGCCTGCTGGTGAACGCCGACGACGCGCTCGTCGCATTCCGCGCCGCCCGCGCGCTGACCCGCCTCGCCGCCCCGCAGGCCCGGGTGCGCTGGCAGCTCGACGGGTTCAACAACAGCCCCGGCGTCACGCCCACGGCCGCCACCGGCCGCAACCTGATGGGGCAGCTCGACGGCACCAACAACCCGCAGCCCACCGACGAGGACTTCACCGCGAAGGTGTACGTCACCGACCCGGCCGCCCCGGCCTGGCTGCGCGGCGGGTCCGTGCTGGTCGTGCGGCGCATCCGGATGCTGCTCGACGACTGGGACGCCCACCCGCGCGAGGCGCAGGAGCGGGTCATCGGGCGGCGCAAGGACTCCGGCGCGCCGCTGAGCGGCGGTGAGGAGCGCACCCCGGCGAACTTCGGCACGACGGCCGGCGACGGCACGCTGGCCATCCCCGCCGACGCGCACATCCGCCTGGCCACACCCGCGTTCAACAACGGCGCGGCGATGCTGCGGCGCGGCTACTCGTACAGCGAAGGCGACGCGGCCGGGCTGATCTTCCTGGCCTGGCAGGCCGATCCGCGGCGCGGTTTCGTCCCCGTCCAGCAGCGCCTGGCCGCCGCCGACGCACTCAATCGCTTCACCAGGCACGAGACCAGTGCCCTGTTCGCGATGCCACACGGCGTCACCCCCGGCGGCCACCTCGGCCAGGACCTTTTCGGAGAGGACCCGGCATGACGCCCCCGCCCCGCCCGACGACTTCGCCGCTGCTGCGGACGCTCTCCCAACTGCTGGCGCTGACCGGTGCGCTCGCGTCGACGTTCGCCGTGTCCGGGTGTGCGCTGTGGGGCCTGGAGGGCGGGCCCGATGCCGAGGGCGCGGCCACGCCGCCCGCCGCCGCCACCGCAGCGCCCGCGGTGCAGGCTGTTCAGGGTTCCGACGGCGTGCAGCGCATCGAGATCACGGTGGACGACGAGCTGCGGCTGACCCCGCAGGTGGTGGCGGCGCGGCCGGGCAGGATCGAGCTGACGTTCCGCAACGTCGGCCTGACTCCGCACGACATCGCGCTGCGCATCCCGGCTGCCACGGGCACCGGCAACATCAACGGCTCGGCCACCGACACCCTCACCGTCGAGATCACCCAACCCGGCACCTACCCCATGCCCTGCCTCTACCACGGCACCTCCGGCATGCGCGGCACCCTCCAGATCCGCTGATCCCTTGAATCTTGACGACTTGTGGTAACCAGGACGACCACAAGTCGCCAAGATCCCGAAGCCATCAGCCGGCCGTCATGAGCCTGCGGAGGCCAGGTCGGGCCGTGGCAGGCCGCGGGTGGCCTCGGCTGGTTCAGGTGGGTCGGCTGGGCGGTTCGAGTCGGCCGGTCCCCGTCGTGGGGTGGCCCGATCCTGTTTGACCGAGGTCGTCGCGCCGAGGACCAGGCCGCCTGCCACGATCAGCACGCCGAGCACCTGGCTGAGGTCCGGCAGTGCACGGTCCTGTAGGGACGCGGCGACGAGCGTGGCGGCGGGGACCACCCCGGTGAACATGCCCGCCCGTTCGACGCCGAGCTTGCCCAGCCCGGTGAACCAGGCCAGGAACGCGACCACGGTCATCATCACGGCCAGGTAGAGCAGCGTGAGCAGCTCGGTCGCATCCGGCGGCCGCAGTCGGCCCGCCTCCCCGGTGACCAGGGCCGCGACAGCCAGCATCGGCACCGCCAGGGCACAGCTCCACGCCGACACCCGCACCGCGCCGAGCCGGGGCAGCACCTCCGCGGCGAGCAGCGAGAACATCACCTCGCAGACGAGCGTGCCCAGGGCGGCGAGGGTACCGACGCTGTCCGCCGCGCCGGTGCCGTGGACCAGGGCGGTGCCGCCGACGACGATCAGCGCGGCAGTGACCAGGCGGGCGGCGGGGCGCTCGCGGCGCAGCAACGGACCGGTGAGGGCGAGGCCGAGCGGCGCGGCCCCGACGACGGTGCCGACCACAGCCGGGTCGGCGTGTCCCAGGGCGGTCAGCAGCAGCGTGTTGAACAGCGCCAGGCCGAACAGCGCGACCCCGGCCAGCACCATCAGGTCGCGGCGGCCGGGTCGCCCGGCACCGACCCGCAGTCGCGGGAACAGCCGCAGCAGCGCGGCCAGCAGGGCGGCGGCCAGCGCGTAGCGCATGGTCTGCCCGGTGAGCATCGGGTAGTCGAGCAGCAGCCGGCTCAGGCTGAACGAGCCGCCAAGGATGATCATGCCGAAGGTGCACAGAGCCGCTCCGGCGAGGCTGTCACGGTTCACGCCCTGACGTTATGGTCGACAGTGGTATCCCAGACAGGGCCACTCGACGCTTGGAATCGAGGACCACTTGGCGGTACGCGAAGCGCTGGTCGACCTGGACCGGGCTCGCCCCGGTGTCGGCGAGCGGCTGACGGGGGCGCTGCGTGAGGCCATCTCCGGGCGGCGCATCCCGCCGGGCACCCGGCTGCCGTCCAGCCGGGACCTCGCCGCCGACCTCGGCGTGTCCCGCGGCCTGGTGGTGAGCGCATACGAGCAGCTGGTGGCCGAGGGGCGGCTGGTGAGCCGGCGCGGCTCCGGCACCGTCGTCGCACCCTTGTCCGACGCGGCCCCCGACCATGGGCACCCGTCACCCGCGCCCGCGCCGGCCGGTGTCGCTCCCCTGCGCCCCGGCGTTCCTGACCTGGGCATGTTCCCGCGGGCGGCGTGGCGGCGGGCGTACGAGCGTGCCCTGGCCTCGGCGCTGGACACCGATCTGGACTACACCGACCCGGCCGGCGTGCCCCGGCTGCGCGCCGAGTTGGCGGGCTACCTGGGCCGGGTCCGTGCGGCCCGGTTGGGCGCGGACGCGGTCGTGGTCACCACGGGCGCGGCCCAGGCGCTGAGCCTGCTGGGCCGGGTGCTGGCTGCACGCGGCATGGTCGAGGTCGGCGTCGAGGATCCGGGCAGCGCGGGCATCCGCGACCACCTGCTCGCGCACGGGCTGCGCCTGCGGCCGGTGCCCGTGGACGACCGCGGGCTGGTGGTGTCGGCGCTGGGCGGCGTGCGAGCGGTGTTCGTGACGCCCGCGCACCAGTTCCCGGTCGGCGCGGTGCTGGCGCCGGACCGCCGCGCCGAGCTGATCGCCTGGGCCCGGCGCACCGGCGGTCTGGTCATCGAGGACGACTATGACGCCGAGTTCCGTTACGACCGCGAGCCGGTCGGCTGCCTGCAGGGGCTCGCCCCGGACGTGGTCGCGCTGGTCGGCTCGGCCAGCAAGGCGCTCGCGCCGGGCCTGCGGCGCGGCTGGCTGGTCCCGCCGCCTGCCTGGCTGGCCGCGGTGCGCCAGGCCAAGTGCGACGCCGACATGGGCGGCTCGGCCCTGGAGCAGCTCGCCTTCGCCGAACTCCTCGCGAGCGGCGGCTACGACCGGCACCTGCGGCGGGCCCGCCGGGCCCAGCGCACCCGCCGCGATGCGCTGGTCGAGGCGCTGCGACGGTATCTGCCGCAGGTCCGCGTCTCCGGTATCGCCGCGGGTTTGCACCTGGTGGCCGAGCTGCCGGCCGGGGTCGACGACCGGGCGCTGGCCGCCCGGGCCCGCGCCGCCGGGCTGGGCCCGCTGGCGCTGTCCGACCTGCGCCTGGGCGCGACCGGTCCGCCCGGCCTGGTGCTGGGTTACGCCGCGCGGTCCCCCGACGAGCTGGCGGCGGCGGTGGCGGCACTGGCCCGACTTCTGTAACGACCCCAAATGCGAGGGCACTTAACACATCGGCGCACATGATCACCTGGTGGTCCGTGATCGTCTCATCCCGCGGCGGTGGCAATCTGATCGTGTGTCACGCCCCTCCGGTCCCGCCGAGCACTGGCAGTCCGTCTACGACCGCACCGCCCCGCACCAGGCCAGCTGGTACCAGGCCGAGTCCGCCATGTCCATGCGGCTCGTCGAGTCAGCCGGCCCCGGCCGCTCCGTCATCGACGTCGGAGCCGGCGCCTCCACCCTCGTCGACGCGCTGCTCGACCGCGGTTACACCGACGTGACCGTGCTGGACATCGCCCCCGCGGCGCTCGAGGTCGCGCGCCGGCGGGTCGGCGCACGCGCCGGCGCCGCGCACTGGATGAGCCGCGATCTGCTCACGTGGGCGCCGCTGCGGCACTACGACGTGTGGCACGACCGCGCGGTGTTCCACTTCCTCACCGACCCGGCCGACCGCGACCGCTACCGCCGCGTGCTCGACGCCGCCGTCGCGCCCGGCGGCCAGATCGTCATCGGCGTGTTCTCCGAGGCCGGCCCGGAGACGTGCTCGGGCCTGCCGGTGGCTCGTTTCCACCAGGAGAGCCTGGCCGTGCAGTTCCCCGGCTTCCAGGTGGTGCAGGTCGAGCGCGAGCACCACTACACCCCGGGCGGCGAGTTGCAGCCGTTCCTGTGGCTGCGGCTGGCGCGTACGCCCGGCACCGGCCCGTCGGAGTGGCGGCCCGAGCCGGCGCCGCGACCCGGACGTCTGTACTGATCCGTCGTGATCCGCGGTCGCCCCGCGGATCACGACGGCCCCCCAGGTCGCGGCCGGGGACCGTCGTGCTTGGACTATGCGAGCTAGGCTCGCCGCCATGTCTGAGCTACGCCGCGCCATCGCCGTCGTCGCCCTGCTCGCCGCCACCGCGGCCGGCTGCGATGCGGACCCCGCGAGCCCACCCGAGTCCACACCTTCGGCGGCCGCGTCCCCCGAGGTCGTGGAGACCCCCGCGCCCGGCGACCATCGACTGACCATTGCCTGGAACGGCAGCAATCGCTCGTTCGTCGTGCACGCGCCGCCCTCCTACGACGGCACCACCCCGCTCCCGCTGGTCGTCACCATGCACTACTTCCCCGGGGACGCCGACGGGATCGCCGCCACGAGCGGCATGAACGCCAAGGCCGACCGCGAGGGATTCCTGGTGCTCTACCCGGAGGGCTTCGCGGGCGGGCTGAACGCGCTGTCGTGCTGCGGCTCCGAGGACGACGTCGGCCTGATCAAGAGCCTGGTCGCCCGGATGGTGGAGCGCTGGCACGCGGACCCGAAGGCGATCTTCGCCACCGGCATCTCCAACGGCGGAGACATGTCCTACCGGCTCGCCGTCGAGATGCCCGGCGTCTTCGCCGCGATCGCCCCCGTCAGCGGCGGGTTCAGTGGCGGCAAGGCGACCCAGGCGGACTTCCGTCCCAGCACGCCGGTATCGGTGATCACCTTTGTCGGCGGCATGGACCGCTACGTCACGGCCTTCGAGTCCGGGCTGACCGCCTGGCAGGAGCGCCTGTCGTGCAAGGCGGCCCCGGCCGCGGGCCCGAAGCTGCCCGCCGGCGGCACCCGCAGCGTGGCGGCCTGTGCCGACGGCAGCGAGCTGGTCGTCTACCGGCTGCCGCAGATGGGGCACAGCTGGCCGGGGGCGCAGCAGGGCGCCCTCGCCGATCCGGACGCCGGGGTGAACGCCACCGACCTGATCTGGGAGTTCTTCCGCAAGCACCGGGGCTGACCCGCCGCTGCCCGGTCCCGCTGCCAGGGGGACCGGGCCCGCCTGTGCACACCGGCATCATCCGTATCAGCAGTCCCGGCGCACGGGCGGGCGTAGTAGCGTAATTCTGGAGAAATCGAACGTAACCGTGGTCGGTCGGCGGCGGGAGGTGCGGTGGACGTCTCCGGTGAGCAGGAGCCGGGCAGGCGCTGGATGGGTGTCGGACGCAGTCACGCGGCCGACTCTCACCCCGCGGCGATGGAGGCCGCACGCGGGGCCTTGCGCGGTCCGGACCCCAAGCTGCTGATCGCCTTCGCGGCGATCACCCATAACCCGCAGGCCGTGCTGGCGGGGCTGGCCGAGGCCGCGCCCGGCGTGCCCGTGGTCGGCTGCACCACCCACGGCGAGATCGGGCCCGGCGGCCCGGCCGACGGCACCATCACGGTGGCCGCCATCGGCGGCGCGGGCTTCCAGGTGCAGACCTGCGTGGCCACCGACGTCACCGGACGGCAGGGCGACGCGGGCTTCGAGGTGGCGGGCTGCGTCCGCGACGTCGACCTGCCGCACAAGGTGCTGATGCTGCTCACCGACGGTCTGGTCCGTGACCAGGAGAGCATCGTGCGCGGCTGCTACCGGGCACTGGGCGCGGGCGTGCCGCTGTTCGGCGGCGCGGCGGCCGACGGCTGGCGGATGAGCGGCGCCTACCTGTTCAAGGACGGCCAGGTGCTGACCGACGCGGTGATCGGCGTCGCCCTCGCCTCCGAGGCGCCCCTGGCGGTGGCGGTCAAGCACGGCTGGCGCACGGTCGGGCAGCCGATGATCGTCACGCGCAGCCTCGACGGCCGGGTGTACACCCTCGACGACCGCCCCGCGCTCGACGTCTACCTGGAACGGCTCGACGCGCCACCGGAGGCGTACACCGATCCGGCCGCGTTCACCGAGTTCGCGCTGCCCCGGCCGCTGGGCGTGCAGCGCCGCAGCGGCGTCGAGGCCCGCAACCTGTCCACCGAGGTCGACCTGGTCGGCAGATCGATCGGCGGCGGCGGCGCCATCGACCCGGGCGGGCTGACCTGGGTGATGACCGGTGACGAGGAGTCCATCCTCGAAGCCACCGACGACGCGTGCCGCGATGCACTGGCCCGCCTGGAGGGACACGCGCCCCTGGGCATGCTCACCTTCAGCTGCGCCGCGATCCGCGCGGTCCTCGGCGACGACGGCATCCAGCGCGAGGGGGCACGGCTGGACCGCTGGGCCGGCCCGCTGCCGTACGCCGGCTTCTACACGTACGGGGAGATAGCCCGCAACCACGGCATCGACGGCTTCCACAACCAGACGCTCGCCGTGCTGGCGCTGAGCTGAGATGCCCGGCTCGGCCGAGTCGCTGCACATCCAGCAGCTCGTCGAGCTGATGGCTGTGGTGTCGTCGTCGACCGACGAGGCCTCCGCCGTGCAGCACGCGGTCGAACGATCGGCCCAGGCGCTGGAGGCCGAGGTCGCGGCCGTGGTCTTCGACGGCAAGGTGGCCGCGTCCATCGGTTTCCCGCTCGGCGCGGTGCCGAACGAGGACATCGTGGCGGTGAGCCTGCACCAGCGCGACACGCTGGACGTGCCGGGGATCGGGCGCTGCCCGGTGGCCACCGCGGCGTGGGCGGGCAGCAAACCGGGGCACCTGGTGCTGGCCCGGTGGGGTGAGCCCTTCGCCATCGAGGAGCAGAACCTGATCCGCGGTATGGCCCGGCTGCTGGAGCTGACCCTGACCATGCTGCGGACGCTGGCCGCCGAGCAGTCCATCCGCGAGTCACTGCAGGAGCGCCAGCGCCTGCTGGAGCAGCTGTTCACCATCCAGCGCGCGATCTCCCGCCGGGAGGACCTGCAGCAGATCCTCGACACCATCACGCTGGCCGCCCGCGACCTGCTCGGCGACGAAATCAGCCTGCTGTGGCTGCGGGACGAGGACGACACCGGGCGGGCACGGCTGCTGTCGGCCGCCGACGCGTCGGGCATCCTGCCCGGCAGCGCGCTCACCGCGGACCTGACCGACGCCGCGACCGCGAACCAGGCCATGACCGTCGGCGATGTGGTGGTGCGCCAGGGCGGCATCGCGGCGAGCGAGGTGATCAGCCGGTTCGGCAACGGCTCCGTGTGCGCGTCGATGGGCGCCCCGGTGCACGACAGCGGTGTGGTGACCGGCGCGCTCGTCGTCGCGTCGTGCGACGACGGCCGGGTGTACGGGCCGTCGGACGTGCAGACGCTGCGGGTGTTCGCGCAGAACGTCAGCCTCGCGCTCACCGACGCCAACACCGTGCTGCGGATGCAGCAGGCCCACCACGACGCGCTGACCGGGCTGGCCAGCCGCCGGCTGTTCATGGAACAGCTCACCCAGCGGTTGGCGATCGCCGACGCCGAAGGAACCACGGTCGCCGTGCTGTTCCTGGATCTCGACCGGTTCAAGGACATCAACGACACGCTCGGCCACGCCGCCGGCGACCAGCTGCTCACGGTGACCGCCGACCGGATCGCCGCCCAGCTGCGCGGGGGCGACCTGGCCTCGCGGTTCGGCGGCGACGAGTTCGCGGTGATGCTGCACCAGGTCGACGGGCCGAGCGACGCCGCCGCGGTGGCCGGGCGGATCGGCACCGCGCTGGGCAAGCCGATGTACGTGGCACACCAGCGCCTGCGGGTCGGAGCGAGCATCGGGATCGCGCTGAGCACGCCCCGCCACACCGATCCGGTGGAGCTGGTCGGCCACGCGGACCTGGCCATGTATCAGGCCAAGCGCGCCGACGCGGGCGGTTACGCCCTCTACGACCCCGCCTCGGCGGATCCGAACGCCCGCCCGGGAACCGTCCGGGCCTGAGCCGCCCGCTCCGGCCGACCCGTCTCCCGCTCCGTCGCCGGGTCGGCATGTCGCCTGTCGGCCATCCGGCGACCATGACGCCACCGTGATACGCGTCCCGATGATGGGAGGCGGCCGTCCGCCGTGGACCGCCACAAGAGAGGAGCAAGCGGTGAAGGCAGCACCCACCATGCGTGTGATCGTCGCGGCCGCCGTCCTCGGCGCCGTGCTCACCCCGGCGGCGCCGGCGGCGGCCCTCCCCGACCCGCTGGTCACGCTGGAGCAGCAGATCAGCCCCACGGACACCGCCGCCAAGTCCGTCGTCGTGTCGTGCCCCGACGACAGCTGGGTGTTCGCCGTCGGCGGCTGGATCAACGGCACCACCGGCGGGGTGCTGCTGACCCGCCTGGAACCGGCCGAGGACCTCCGCTCGGCCACCGTGTCCGCCCGGCCGCGCAGCGACAGCGCGGTGGCGTTCTCCGTCGTCGCCCAGGTGATCTGCGCCCGGACCCTGGTGGCCCCGACCCGCGTGGCCAACACCACGATGCAGGGCAGCTCGATCGAAGCCGCGTGCCCGGAGCCGGCCGTCCTGCTGGGCTTCGGATTCGCGATGGACCGCAGGGTCGACAACTGGCGGCTCGACGAGATGGCGCCCGACGGCTACCTGTCGCAGGTCAGCGTGCACACCTCGGGCAGTGGCGGCGGCGGTGCACTGACCGCGTACGCCATCTGCCACACCGTGGTGGAGCCACCGGGGGCGTTGATCAACCTGTACCGGGCGATCGGCATTCCCGTCACCGGCCAGACCTGGCCGAAGCTCGCCACCCTCATGCCGATGACGCTGGGCTGGACGTTCGGCATCGGCGCGACCGTCAGCGGCCCCGGCAGCCACCTCGACGGCTTCCAGCTGCGGCCGCTCGGCGAAGGGCAGGCGCGGGCCGACCGCACCGGCGCGCTGCCGGGCCTGCCGGGCCTGCCGGTACCGGCGGCCCGCCCGGCGAGTCTGCTGGGTCCCGCCGACGATCCGTCGCTGACGACCTACGGGGCACGCATCGGCACGTTCCACTGACCGGGGCTCAACGGGGGGCTGCGGCCCGCTGGACGGGGACCAGCAGGTCCCGGTCCGGCGGGCGCACCCCGATCGACCGCATCGCCTCGGCGTAGCGGTCGAAGGCGCGCCGGGCCTCGCCGTGCTGCCCGCCCGCGACGAGCGTACGCACCAGCGACCGGTACGCCCGCTCGTCGTAGGGATCACGCTCCAGCAGGCGCAACAGGTAACCGACGGCCGCGCCCGGCTGGCCCGCTGCCCGGCTGGTGTGTGCCAGCATCCGCAGCATCGCCAGGTACGCCGCCCGCGCCTCCTCGCGCAGCGGACCCGCCCACTCCGCATACGGCTCGTCCTCGAACGCGTCGGCCCGGTACAGCTGGTCGGCGGCCAGCAGGATCAGCCGCGCCTGCGCCAAGGCCTCCTGCTCCACGAGGCGACGGCCCCGCGCCACCTGGTCGAGGAAGTCCTCCACGTCCACTCCCGTGGTGGCCGTGTTCAGCGCAATGCTGCCCTGGTCGGCGACCAGGTGATGGTCGGCGGGACGCACCCGGGCCGGGTCGAGCACCCCGCGCACGATGTTGAGCAGCACGGACAGCCGGTGTCCCGTGCGCTGCGCATCGCCGTCGGGCCACAGCAGCTCGCTCAGCTCACTGCGCGGCACCGGCCGGCCCCGCCGCCCGACCAGGATGCGCAGCAGGTCCCGAGCCTTGCGCGACTGCCACGACGACGCCGGGACCACCTGCCCGGCCAGTTCCACCTCGAACCGGCCCAGCGCCCGCACCACGACCGGGGAGCCGTCCACGGCCGCGGCCGATCCGCCGCCGATCCGGTCGGCCAGCGCGTCGGCGGCCGCCAGCCGCCGCTCGCCGAGCAGCCCACCGGCCCGCTCGTCCGGACCCGCGCCGGGCATCCGGCTCATCAGCACCGCGATCCGGGCCGCCTCCACCTCGGCCCCGGCTTCGGCCCAGATCGCCTGGGCCTCACGCAGGGCCGCGGCGGCGCGCGCCCGGTCGTCCTCGGCGGCCGCGCGCAGCTCCAGCGCATCGGCCAGCCCGGCTCGGTCGCCCTGCGTGCGGGCCACCCGGGCGCCCTCGGTGGACAGGTCCGCGGCCCGGCGCGCCTCGCCCTGGCTGAGCACGATCCAGCCCTGCGCCAGCAGCGCCGAACCGGAGATCTCCGGCCCGGCCTGGTCCACCGCGGCGTCGGCGTGCCCGGCCGCCGCCTTCACGTCGTCACCGAGCAGCACCAGGGCCAGCCCCGCCAGCGCCGGCACCAGCACGTGCGCGTTGCCGGTGCCCGAGGCGACCTCCACCACCTGCTCGTACGCGGCACGCGCCTGCTCACGCCAGCCGCGCCGCCGGAACAGTTCGGCCAGGCCCAGCACCGCCCCGGCGAAACGGCGCGAGCCGAAGCGCTGATAGTGGCCGATCGCCGCCCGGTAACGGCGCACCGCCTCGTCGTAGCGGCCCAGCATGGCCAGCGCGTCGGCCTCGTTGCCGGTGGCGATCGCCTGCAGGCTCGGCGATCCGGCCGCCCGCGCGTACGCCGCGCACAGCCGCGCCGACTCCAGGGCCGCCGGATAGCGCGCCGCCTGCAGGTGCTGGAAGGTGCGGTTGGTGTGGATACGCGTCAGCAGCAGCACGTCGCCGGTACGGTGCGCGATCGGCAGCGCCAGCGCGAAATGCTCCTCGCTGCCCGCGACGTCACCCGAGACGGCCAGCGACAGCGCCACGCTCAGGTACGCGGTGGCCAGCGCGGCGTCGTCACCGGACGGCAGGGCGCGACCCACCGCGGTGCGAGCCGCCGCCACCGCGCTGTCGGTGTCCCCGGCGAGCAGGTGCGCGTGCGCGCGCCAGGCCGCCAGCAGCGCCGTGTCCGCGGTGTCGCCGGCGGTGTCGCCACGGGCGAACACCTCCAGCGCGCCGCGGGCGTCGCCACGCTGGTAGGCGACCCGACCGGCGCGCCAGGCCAGCCCCGCGGCCAGATCCGGGCCGCTCGCCCCAAGCTCTTCGTAGGCTCGCGCCGCTGCCTCGAGCTCGCCCGCGGTGCGCAGCGCGTCGGCCCGCAGCAGCGCCAGCCGGTCGTCGCGTTCCGCCTCCGGCAGCACCGCCACCAGCGCCGTCACGAGGTCGGCGCGCCCCGCGGCGATGATCCGGTCGCCGTGCTCGCGCAGCACCCGGGCGGCCCCGGCATGGTCGCCGGAGCGCAGGTGCTCCCGCGCCGCCGCACCGGGCGGACCGTGCCGGTCGTACCACGCCGCCGCGATGCGGGCCCGGGCCCGCTCGGCCTCTTCCGGGTTCACCGTGCCGTCCCGATCCGACACCGCCGCCCCTGCCGGATCGGCTTCGCGCGGCTCCCCGGTCCCGTCCCGGACCCGCTCTGCCGGCACGTCTCCCGCGCCGCCCGCCACCCGCGCCACCACTGGCACGACGTGGTCGTCGTCCGGCAGGCCGGGCACCGCCGGACCCCGGACCAGCAGGCCGGTCCGGCGCAACAGGTCCATCAGCCCTTCGGCGTCCGCATGGCCCAGCGCCGCGCACAGGCCGGCGGTCACCGGCGTCCGGTCGCCGACGTCGGCCAGCAGCCGCCGGGCCACCTCAGGCAGCCTGCCCAGCACCTCCGTGCGCACGTACCCCGCCAGCCCACCCACGGCCAGCGTGGTGGCCGACTCCCCCACTGCCGAGCCACCCAGCCGCACCGCCTCCACCGCGAAATGGACCAGCGCGGGCCAGCCGCGGGTCGCCGTGTGCAGCGCCGCGGCGAGGTCGGGATCGGCCGTGCCGCCCTCCTCCGCCAGCAGCGCGGCGATCTCGTCCACGGTGCAGGCGAGGTCGGCGGGGCCGAGTTCGGTCCAGCGACCCGGGCGGCCGGCGTGCCGCCACGGCAGCGGCGTGCGCGAGGCCAGGGCCACCTCGGCGTCCTCGGGCAGCTCCTCGATCGCGATCAGCAGGTCACGCACCCCCGGCGCGGACAGCGCGGGCAGGTCGTCCAGCACGAGGCACCGCACCTCGTCCGCAGCCGCCCGGCGGACGAATCCGCACGGATCGGCGCCCCCCTGCCACCAGCGCGCCCGCGCCGGCGGGCACAGACTGCGCAGCAGGGTCGTCTTGCCGTAACCGGCCGCCGCGACCACGATCCGGCGACTCGGCCCGCTGACCATCGTCAATCCTCCTCCGGTCTGCTCGACGTGCCGCGGCCCCGTGCGAAGGCTCCGCCGCGCCGGACCGACGGACAATCCTTCTGTCGGGAATTCACGGCAGAACGCAGTGTCCGTCCAGTATGGACTAATCTTCCGCACCACGACCGGGCATCATTGTCGCCATGACCGACACCGCGACGGACACCTCCAGCGCCGATGAGCAGGGCCGCTACGTCAACCCCGGCGGCGAGTTCACCCGCGACCAGCGCTACATCGCCACCCGGATCACCGCCGACGGCCGCGACGGCTACCCCGTCGAGCCCGGCCGCTACCGGCTCGTCGTCAGCCGGGCCTGCCCGTGGGCGAGCCGGGCGGTGATCGTACGCCGGCTGCTCGGGCTGGAGCAGGCGCTGCCGATGGCGGTGGCCGGGCCGACCCACGACGCGCGCAGCTGGACGTTCGACCTGGACCCCGGCGGCCGTGATCCGGTGCTGGGCATCGAGCGGCTGCAGGACGCCTTCTTCGCGCGGTTCCCCGGTTACGAGCGCGGCATCACCGTGCCCGCGATCGTCGACGTCGCCACCGGCAAGGTGGTGACCAACGACTACGCCCCGATGACGATCGACCTGTCGCTGGAGTGGACCGCCCACCACCGGCCCGGTGCGCCCGAGCTGTACCCGGCCGCGCTGCGCGGCGAGATCGACGAGGTCAACGCCCTGGTGTTCCGGGACGTCAACAACGGCGTCTACCAGTGCGGCTTCGCCGGGTCGCAGCGGGCGTACGAGGCCGCGTACCGGCGGCTGTTCGCCCGGCTCGACGCCCTGTCACAGCTGCTGGACCGGCAGCGCTACCTGGTCGGCGACACGATCACCGAGGCCGACGTGCGGCTGTTCACGACCTTGGTGCGCTTCGACGCGGTGTATCACGGGCACTTCAAGTGCAACCGGCAGAAGCTGGCCGAGATGCCGGTGCTGTGGGCGTACGCCCGGGACCTGTTCAGCACCCCGGGGTTCGGCGACACCGTCGACTTCGGGCACATCAAGTCGCACTACTACGAGGTGCACCGCGACATCAACCCGACCGGGATCGTGCCCGCCGGCCCGGACCTGTCCGCCTGGCTCAGCCCGCACGGGCGCGAGGAGCTGGGCGGCCGCCCGTTCGGCGACGGCACGCCGCCCAGCCCGGTGCCGGCTGGCGAAACCGTGCCCCGCCTGCCCGGGGCCTAGCTCTGTAGCGCCGGGTAGCAGCAGCTGGGATGGGCGGTCCCGATCCCCCCGAACGGGTCGACGACCGCCCGTGCCGCTCATCTCAGCCGCTTGGCGCACTCCTCAGCGACGAACGCCTGCAGGTCCGGGCCCATGGTCGCGGTCGCCCCCTCGGCGTTTTCCAGCCAGGACCGCTGTCCATCGGTAAGCGTGATCAACAAGTCCTCACCGACGATTCCCTCGTCCAGCGCCACGCACCACTCATCGCGGTCCTCGCCCGATAACCCATCGTTCCACCAGGAGGACATGCTCTGCTCGTCCATGGCCTCGACGTTACGACCCAGACCTGGGCACGCGGCCGAAAACGCGTGACTCCTGGGGTGCCGTGTCGGCCGCCTCCGGATACGCCAGCTCCCCACGCGCCGCTATTGGGAGTTCAGCCGGAACGGCGTGCCGGGGCAGCTCAGGCAGGCGAAGACGCGCAACGCGTCGTCCCAGCCGACGCTCACCCCGGTGGGCCGGTCCGCGTCGCGCCACCGGGGATCCGTCCATGACGGCTCGAGGTGGCTCTCCTGCTCGGTGCGCCAGGTGCCGCCGAACGACTCGGCCGAGGTCATGGACAGCAGCAACGTCATCTCCCGCGAGCAGCCCTCGCAGGTCATCGGCAGCCGGTCGGTGCTGCCCCAGTTCGCGTAGCCGCCGGCCTTCCAGCCGCGCGCCTGCGACACCGCGTAGTACGACGGCTGCCCGAACTCGCGGCTGTCGTCGAAAGCGCGCACCTGGCTGCCGAGCGTCTCGGGCAGTTCCTGCCACCACGGATACTCGACGACCTGCTCCGGATGCAGCACGCAGGGGCGGGGGTGGAACATCTCATCCGGGACGACCGTCGGGGCGGGCGCGGGCGCCTGCGGCGCGGTGATCCCGGCCGCGCTCCGCCAGCGCAGCTGCACGGCCGGTCCGTACTGATCGCGGTCTTCGGGGTGCACGTGTGGGCACCACAGCACCTGCAACATGTCCGTTCCGGGCGGCAGCGGCAGGTCCGGCACATCCTGGGCGCGCAGCTGCGCCACCGGCAGCAGCGGGCTGGGCTCAGGCGCGGACCGGTTCACGTGAGTGATCACGTGCGTGCCGGCTTCGTCGTGGTGGATGCCGATGAACCCGGGATACTGCACGGCCGTGCTGATCGGGTCGGATCGGCGGCCCAGCCGGGCCGCCTGCTCGGGCGAGATCGGATGCCGCTCCTCCACCCGGTGCGGTCGAGCGCACCGTGGCCACGGCTCGTCGGCAGGCCACAGCAGCGGCCCGCCCACATGGCTGCCGGTGATCGACGGCACGCCGGGCCGGGGATGCAGGCGCGTCGCGGTGCGAGCGTGCGCGGCCAGCCCCGGGAACAGGTGCGCGAGGTCCAGGCGCCGGGGCACAGACGTGAACGTCATGGCCGGATGTTAGGCGCAGCGCCTGACAGGCACCGCGTCCTGCCCCGGCCTGGAGCCCTCACACCGCGGCCAGCACCGCGGGGATCTCGTCGGCGAGCTCCCGGGCCAGGAAGCCTATCCGGCCGAAGCGCGGCGCCAGGCGCTGGGCGCTGCCCGCGTGGGCGTACGCCGCCCAGCATGCCGCCTGCGCCGGCTCCGCGCCCCGGCACAGCAGGCCCGTGACGACGCCGGCGCGCACGTCCCCGCTGCCGGAGGTGCCCAGGCCGCTACCGCCGGTCTGCTCCCACCAGGTCCGCCCGTCCGGGTCGGCGATGCGCCCGAACAGCGACACCACGGCCCGGTAGCGCTTCGCGATGCGCACCGCGACGTCCATCAGGTCCTCGTCGAGTTCGCCGCCGAGCAGGTACCTGGCCTCGTCGATGTTGGGGGTGAGCACGTACGAGCCGGGCCGGCCCGCGGTGAGCGACGGGTCCTTGCTGAGCGCGCCCAGCGCGTAGGCGTCCAGCACCACGGTGGTCTCCGGCCGGGTCGCCGCCAGCACGTGCCGCAGCACGGCGGCGGCGTGGTCGATGTCGCCCAGCCCCGGACCGACCGCCACGGCCGACGCCTGCCCGGCCAGTTCGGCCAGGCGGTCGGGCAGGGCACGGTCGGCGCCGGGCTCGGGCAGGTCGAGCACCAGCGCCTCGGGCACCTGGATGCTCAGCGCCGTGGCGGTCGACTCGGCCACCGCGAGCTGGAGCACGCCCGCGCCGGCCCGCAGCGCGGCGACCCCGGCCAGCAGCACCGCGCCGGGCGTGTGCCGGGAGCCGCCGACGATCAGGGCGGTGCCGCGGCTGTCCTTGCCTCCGGCGACCTCGGGCAGCGGCCAGTCGCGCAGCAGCTGCACGGTCACGATGCTGGGTTCAGACCGGTTCGGCACGCAGGCCCTCCTCCCGGGTCGGCGTGGTGTCCCGGGCCCGCAGGTGGGCGATGTCGTTGAACAGCTGCGGCGCGAGGCGGCCGGCGCCGTCGCGGGCCCATACGCTGACCGAGGTGTTCACGATCGCCGCGGCCCGGCTCAGGTCGAGCAGCCGCTGCTCGTCGAGGTCCTCGACCAGATAGCGGATGATCTGCACGACCACGTCGTGGGTGACCAGCAGCACCCGCCGGCCGTCGTGGTCGCGGCGCAGGTCGGTCAGCAGCATCCGGATCCGCAGCGCCACGTCCGCCCACGACTCGCCGCCCGGCGGCCGGTAGTAGAACTTGCCGAGCCGTTGCCGGCGTTCGGCCTCGGTCGGATGCAGCTCCTGCACGCCGCGGGCGGTGAGCAGGTCGAGGATGCCCAGTTCCCGGTCACGCAGCCGCTCGTCACAGGACATCCGCAGATCGAGTCCGTCGGTCATGGCCTTGGCCGTGTCCACGGTGCGCAGGTAGGGCGAGACGAGCACCAGGTCGGGCTTCGGCAGGCCGGCCAGCCAGCCGTGGGTGGCGGCGGCCTGTTCCCGGCCCAGGTCCGACAGGGGCACGTCCGGGTCCCGCGGGGCGAGGTCCAGCCGCTGCGCTCCCGAACCCTCGGCGAGCAGGGCGGCGACGTTGCCGACGCTCTCGGCATGGCGTACGGCGCCCAGCCACTCCAACTCGCCCATATCTCCCCTTGTCCGCAGATGAGGTCACTGAGGTACCCGTCCGCTCGCCGTCGACACCTCTTCAGGTCCGTGATCATGAAGTTGTGCCGGGGACACGCCGTCGAACCGTGCCATAAGTTCATGATCAACACGAGGAGTCGGTCAGGGGAGGATGGCGTCGACGTAGCCGCCGTCGACGCGCAGGGCGCCGCCGGTGGTGGCGGAGGCCTGGTCTGAGCACAGGTAGGCGACCATGTTCGCGATCTCCTCCGGTTCGATCAGGCGTTGCAGCAGCGAGTACGGGCGGTGCTCGCGCATGAACTGGCGCTGCGCTTCGTCCCAGGGCAGTTCGGAGCCGACCAGTTCGGCGACGAAGGTCTCCACGCCGGCGGTGTGGGTGGGCCCGGCGATCACCGAGTTGACGGTGACGCCGGTGCCGGCGGCCGCCTTGGCGTAGCCGCGGGTGACCGCGAGCAGCGCCGTCTTGGTGACGCCGTAGTGCACCATCTCGATCGGCGTGACGACCGCGGAGTCGCTGGCGATGGACTGCACGCGCCCCCAGCCGCGCGCCATCATGCCGGGCAGGTACAGCCGGATGAGCCGCACCGCCGACAGCACGTTCACCTCGAAGAAGCGCCGCCACTCGGCGTCGTCGATCTCCAGCACCGGCTTGGCTTCGAAGATGCCGAGGTTGTTGACGAGGATGTCGAGCTGCGGCAGTGCGTCGAGCATGGCTGCCGCACCCTCCGCGGTCGCCAGGTCGGCGGCGACCGCGGTGACCTTCGCGTCCGGCACGCCGGCGCGCAGCTGGGCCGCCGCCTGCTCGGTCGACGCGCCGCGGCCGTTGACCACCACGTGCGCGCCGCTGCGCGCGAGCCGCTCGGCGATGGCGTACCCGATGCCCTGGGTGGAACCGGAGACGAGCGCGGTGCGCCCGGACAGGTCGATCATCATCGGATCATCATCGCAGCGGCACGCCCCTCACCAGGGAACATCCGGCCAAGGACGCGCCCGGTGGGGGTGGCCTCGCGGGCTCAGGCGTCGGCGGCGCCGCGCTGCTCGGCCGGTGACACCCCGACGCCCGGGCAGGGGCGTTCCAGGCTCTGCTGCTCGCGCAGGTGCGCCGGGGCCAGCCAGCGGGCCAGGTGGTATCCGGCGATGGTGACTATGGTGCCCAGCGCGATGCCGCTGAGCTGGAACGTCGGGCTGAACACGAGCGAGGTGTCGCCGATCGCGATGATGATGCCCGCGGCCAGCGGGACGAGGTTGATCGGGTTGCCGAAGTCGACCCCGTTCTCCTTCCAGATCTTCGCGCCGAGCAGGCCGATCATGCCGTACAGCACGACGGTGATGCCGCCGAGCACGCCGCCGGGAGTGGCCGAGATGACCGCGCCGAACTTCGGCGAGAAGCCGAACAGGATCGCCACGATCGCCGCGATGAAGTACGCCGCCGTGGAGTAGATCCGCGTCGCCGCCATCACCCCGATGTTCTCCGCGTACGTGGTGGTCGGCGAGCCGCCCACGGAGCTGGCCAGCACGGTGGCGACGCCGTCCGCGCCGATGGCCTTGCCCATCACCGGGTTGAGGTCGCGGCCGGTCATCTCGGCGACCGCCTTGACGTGCCCGGCGTTCTCCGCGATCAGCGCGACCACCGCGGGCAGCACCAGCAGGATGAACGCGAACGAGAAGGCGGGGGCATGCCAGCCGGCGACCTCGTTGCCGTCCGCGCCGGTGCTGGTGTGCGGAGGGAAGCCGACCCAGGGCGCGGCGGCCACGCCGGACCAGTCGACCCGGTCGTGCGTGGTCGGCCCGCTCGCGCCGGGCAGCACCGAGGTGATCGGCCCGGCGACGCGGTCGAGCAGCCAGGACAGGAGGTACCCGAAGATCAGACCGAGGAAGATGGCGATACGGCCCACGAACCCGCGCGCGGCGACCGCGACCACGATGACGAACGTCATCGTCACCAGGGCCACCCACTGGTCCTGCGGCCAGTACACGGACGCCACGACCGGGGCGAGGTTGAAGCCGATCAGCATGACCACCGCGCCGGTGACCACGGGCGGCAGCACCGCGTGCAGCACCCGGAAGCCGAGCAGGTGGATGAGCAGGCCGACCAGCGCCAGCACCAGACCGGCGACCAGGATCGCACCGGTGACCTGCGCGGAGTCGCCGCCCTGGGCCCGGATCGCCGCCACCGCGCTGACGAACGAGGCAGAGGTGCCCAGGTAGCTGGGCACGATGCCCTTGACGATGAGCAGGAAGCAGATCGTGGCGACGCCGCTCATCATGATCGCCAGCTGCGGGTTGAGGCCCATGACGATCGGGAAGACGAACGTCGCCCCGAACATGGCCACCACGTGCTGCGCGCCGAGGCCGACCATGCGGGGCCAGGACAGCCGCTCGTCGGGCGCGACGACCTGACCGGGCGGCGGCGTCCTGCCCCCGTAGACCTCACGCCAACCGAACACCGGCCACCCCACGCCCTCTCGAACCGCCCGGCCCACGGACGCCGTCCAGCGGGGGGCTGATCACAGGATGCACCGCGGCCAGGGCCGCGCACCGCGGGGCGCGCGGGCCGCGCCACGACTTTCCCGGTCTCCCCGCGCCTCCGGCGGCGCGGCCGCCTCAGAACGGCTCGCGCACCGGGTGGTCGTGCGACGCGCGGCGGACGGACAGCCACTGGGTCAGTGGGGCCAGTGGCTGCGGGTGGGCGAGGTGGTAGCCCTGGGCGTTGACGACTCCGAGCCGGGCCAGTTCGGTGAGCTCGGCGGCCGACTCGACGCCTTCGCCGGTGACCTGCATGCCGAGGCCGTGCGCGAGGTCGGTGAGCAGCTTGACGACGGCGTGGTCGCGCGGATTGTGCAGCATGCCGGAGACGAACGCCCGATCGATCTTGATGCCGTGGATGGCCAGGGTCGACAGGTATCGCAGGTTCGTCGACCCGGCGCCCATGTCGTCGAGGGTGAGCCACACGCCCTGCGCGATGAGCCGCTCCAGCCGCGGTCGGGCCGCGGCGAGGGTCTGCAGGTCCGCCTCCTCGGCCAGCTCCAGGCGCAGCCGTGACGGCGCCAGGCCGGTCTCGGCCAGGATCGCCTCGACCATCTCGTCAAAGGGTCCCGCCAGGGTGGGCGCGGACAGGTTGACGTTGACCCATTCCGGCGACCGGTCGCCCAGCGCCGCGTCCAGCCAGGCCAGGTCCAGGCAGGCCTGGCGCAGCACCCAGCGGTCCAGCGCCGGCAGGTGCCCGGCCCGCTGCGCGCCCGGCAGGAACCGGGCGGGCGCGAGCAGGCCCATGGTCGGATGCTGCCAGCGGACCAGCGCCTCGATCGACCGTACGGTACGGTCGCTGATCCGCACGATGGGCTGGTAGTACAGCCGCAGCTCGCCGTGTTCGACGGCCTGGAGCACCGTGCGGTCGACGCAGTCGACGTCGCCGGGCAGGTTGGCCTCGACCCCGACGGCCAACTCCACCTGGTTGCCGCCGGCCTGCTTGGCCCGGTACATGGCCATGTCCGCCTCGCTGACCAGGGCTTGCGGGTCCGGCCGGTCACCGGACACCGCCACGCCGACGCTGGCGTACGGGCTCAGCGCCGGGTCGCCGCCGTCGTGCGCGGCGATGGCGTGCAGGCAGCGCTGCCCCAGCTCCTGTGCTTCGTCCTCGGCCGGGTCGCTGCGGCCCATCCGGGCCAGCACGGCGAACTCGTCGCCGCCGAGGCGCGCGGCGACCTCGCCGGGCCGCAGCGCATCGTGCATGTGCCGGCCCACCAGCGTCAGCACCGCGTCGCCGGCCTGGTGGCCGTGGGAGTCGTTGATGCGCTTCATGCCGTCGATGTCGACGAACGCCACCGCGACCCGGTCCCCCTCGCCGCAGGCGTCGGAGCAGGCCGCGGCCAGCAGATCGAGGAAGTGCGCGCGGTTGGCCAGGCCGGTGAGGTCGTCGCGTACGGCGCGGTCGGCGAACTGGGTCGCCAGCTCGTCGAACAGCTGGGCCGCGGACAGCGTGCCCACGCCGCCGCCGGCGAGGTCGATGACCAGGTCGTCGTAGCGGTGGTCGGCCGCTCGCGTGCGCAGCTGGTGTGACGCCGCGGCCGCGGTGGTCGCGGCCGCCAGCCGCAGCGGCGACCAGTCGGCGATGGTGCCGACCGGACGTTGCGCCCACAGCAGCCGTCCGTAGCCGAAAGGACCCGACATGTTCTGGTCGAACCGGCTCCGCATGATCAGGCCCAGCCGGTCGCCGTCGGTGACGATCACCGCCGTCAGGTCGGGACGGGCACGAAACGCCGCCTCAAGGGACTCGCACGGGGTGTGCGCGTCCACCACGACCGCGGCACGCGCGAGCGTGCCGATGTCTCCCGTAACCGCCATGGTCACCTCCGCCGATCCGGCAGCCGGCTTAGAAGGCTAGTCACGACCAGGCAAAACATCCACACCCATCGGTGTATGTGGCGATATGAGGCGCAGGTCACTTGCCGCGCCCCACCGGTCCGGCTCCGTCGTCCGGGACGGGTGGCACCCCGGCCCTCGCGGCTGCGCCATGACGCGAGTGGGCCGACCCGGCACACCGGCCGGGTCGGCCCACGATCAGTCACCTACCTGTGGATCATCCAGGTCACGGGTAGTTGGTGACGGTGCTCGGCACGGTGGCCGTGCCCTGCGCGGGACCCCCGGTGGTGTTGATGACGTTGTCGATCACACCGTTGCCGCCCAGCGACACCGTGGACACGCTGTGGAACCTGACGTTGGGGTTGTTCGGCGTCTCGATGCCTCTCGCAGCGTGGATCGTCGGATCCACGTTGAAGTAGCAGTAGACGCCCAGACCCCAGGCCTCGTGGCTGGTCACCGTGTCGGCCACCTTGTACGCGGCGTAGCCTCTGGTGGCCCCGTTCATGTAGGCCGCCTGGTTCGGCGGGTCGTAGGGCAGCTCGTTCTGGAAGAAGATCGTCCTGCCGCCCTGGCCGTTCCAGACCACGTTGTACTTCTGGTAGTGCTCGACGAACAGACCCGTCGCCAGCACGTTGTTGCCGTTGACGATGACGCCGTAGTCGGCCGTGTTGACGGTCCAGCCGATGCCCGCGCCGTGGTCGCCGCGCCACGCCCAGATGTGGTCGATGATCACGTTGTTGCTGTTGACCAGCAGGCTGGTGGTGGCCTTGCCGGCGTGCGCACCGCCGATCCGGAAGAACACGTCCGAGATCGACGTCGGGTTGCCGGCGTGGCTGGCCGACGACCCGTTCGGGCCGAGCTGCAGCAGCACCGGCGAGTTGACCGGGCCCGCGTCGAACAGCAGGCCGGCGATCTTCACGCCGTCCACGTCCGCCACCGACATCGGGATGGCCCCGGTGTCCGGGATGATCGTCGCGTAGCCGAGACCCAGCACCACGGTGTCGGCCCGGTTGACGTTGATCGTGCCGCTGATGTGGTAGACGCCCGGCGTGAACAGCAGGTGCAGGCCCTGCGCCAGCGCCTGGTTGATGCGCGCCGCGCTGTCGCCCGGCTTGGCCACGTAGAACGAGGTCAGCGGGAGCGAGGTGCCGGGCGTGGAGCCGCTCGCCCAGGTGGTGCCGGAGGCGTTGTTGCGCAGGGACGGGACGAAGACCCGGTAGTTGCCGCCGCTGTCGAGGTACAGGTACGGCTTCTCCCGGCTCTGCGGGGTGGTGGCCAGCGTGGTGTAGACCGGGTTCGGGAAGCCGTTGGCCGGTGCGCCGACGACGCCCGAGAACACCATGTTCCACACGCCGTTGACCCAGCTGCCGATCTGGCTGTCCCGGGTGTACCACTGCTGCTGCGAGTACGGCCCGACCGCGCCGGAGACCCGGCTGTCGGCGATGTAGCCGCCACTGGCCCAGCCGTAGCCGTTCGGGGCCAGGTTCAGGTCGCCGTGGATGTCCATCCGCCGGAACGGCGCGGCCTGCGAGACGGCCCACCGGGTGAACCCGGCCGACGGGTAGATCGACAGGTTCTCCGCCGAGCGCCAGAAGTTCTGCGTGGCGTTGCCCTGGAACCAGCCCGCGTCCACGGTGACGTCACCGTTGATGCGCACGTCACCGGGGTTCTGGCCGAGACCCATGATCGAGGTGTAGAAGCCGATCTGGGCGTTGAACCCGCTGTAGGTGCCCGGCTTGAACGCCAGCGCGTAGCGCTGCAGGCCGAACTGGTTGGACTCCATCTCGGTGAAGATGGTGTTGACCTGCGCCTGGATCGTCGCCCCGGACATGGACGGGTCGAAGACCTTCACGTTCGGGCCGAGCGAGCCGCCGCCGGGGATGACCTCGCCGCTGGGGCTGGGCGAGGGCTGCGTGCTGGGGCTGGCACTGGGCGAGGTCGGGGTGCCGGAGCGCACGGCGACCTCCCACAGCGAGTAGCCCCAGCCGGTGGCCCGGGCCGTCATGTAGATCCGCACGTAGCGCGCCGAGGCTGACGCGTTGATCGTGGCGGTGCCGCCGGTGCCGGTGGTGGTGCTCCAGACCGTGGTCCAGCTGGTCGCGTTGGCCGACACCTGGATCTGGTACGCCGTGGCGTAGGCACCTTCCCAGGTCAGGATCACCTGGCAGATCGGGGTGGCCACGCCGAGGTCGATCTGCACCCACTGCGGGTCGGCGAAGGCGCTGGACCAGCGGGTGGTGCCGCTGCCGTCGACGGCGTTGGAGGCCGGCGTGCCGGCGTTCTCGACCGAGGAGGCGGTGGCGGGCTTGCCCTGGGCAACGTTCGCGGTGCCGCAGCCGCCGGAGCCGCCGCCGATCTCGCCGTAGACCTGGAACTCCCACAGCGAGTAGCCGTAGCCGGTCGCCCGCGCGGTGCCGTTGACCCGCACGTAGCGGCCGGAGCCGGTCACGTTGATCGTCTGCACGCCGCCGGTGCTGGTGGTCGTGCTGTAGACGGTGGTCCAGCTCGTGCCGTTGGCCGAGGTCTGGATCTGGTACGCGGTGGCGTACGCCGCCTCCCAGCGCAGGATGACCTGGCTGAGGGTGGCGGTGTCACCGAGGTCCACCTGGATCCACTGCGGGTCGCTGGCGGCACTGGACCAGCGGGTGCCGTTGTTGCCGTCGACCGCGGCCGTCGCGGGCGTGCCCGCGTTCTCCACCGACGACGCGGTGACGGGCTTGCCCTGCGACAGCAGGGTCACCGCGGCGTTCGCCGTGCTGTTGCCGATCACGACCAGGTAGGCCATGAGCAGTACGCCGACGACTGCGAGGACGAGGGCGTACAGAGGTCTGCCGCGGGATACGGCCAGACGGGGGACGGATTGCATCTCTTCTCCCTGCTAGGGGACTGGACGACGGGGCCGACCGGCCTGTGCGATCAGGACGGTCGGTGGACGGTAGAGAGCGCTCTCTGAAACAGAGAGTTGTCGTTTGTTCGATAGCTGTCAAGGGCGTGTTTCCGCCGTGTGTCGCGGAGATCCGTTGAGAAGGTGCCCAGGCAGCGCTTTTGTTGCCGGGTACTGCATTCCGGAGGACGAGTTGGCACGGCCCCGTTTCTTGGATCATGGGAGAGCGATTGCCCACGATCGACGGCGAGCGGCGGGCGCGTGTCGCGAGGACCGGCGGCCGTCGGGACGAACGGTCGGTGACCTCCTGCGCTGGCGAACGGCGCGAGAATGTCCGATCATGTGGCGGAGAATGTGGCATCTGCTGCACAAATGCACGCCGGCCTGGTTAGGCGGGGTTCCCGCCGGGTACTGACGGCTTGCCACGCGCGCCGAGGAAAGGGACCCCATGGCGGATGCGGTGACCGTTGACGAGATCAACCCGGGTGACCACGCCTGCCTGACGTTCACCGACCCGGACGAGCGGCTGGACCTGGTCGCCGAGTTCGTCGCGGACGGCCTGC
The DNA here is from genome assembly GCF_009720365.1 of Catellatospora paridis. GTDB lineage: Bacteria > Actinomycetota > Actinomycetes > Mycobacteriales > Micromonosporaceae > Catellatospora > Catellatospora paridis. Next base: position 905,071 of record NZ_ML769312.1, read on the forward strand.
ACCGCGGTCAGCGCGTCATCTGCTTCACCGGCGCGCTGACCCCGGACGAACTGGCCGAGGAGTTCGCCATGCGCGAGGTGGCCACCGCGTCCGCCATCGGCCGCGGCCAACTCACGCTGTATGCCAGCCAGGACGCCCCGGCCGTGGACGGCGGGGCGACCGCCGAGCGCATGGTCGCCCTGATCGCGCAGGAGCGGCACCAGGCTGCCCGGCGCGGCATGCCTGGGCTGCGGGTCAGCGCGGACATGTGCTGGGCGGGCCGGCCGATCGCCGTCGACCAGCTCGTCGCCTTCGAGCAGCAGGCCGCGAGCCTGTTCACCGACGGGCGGCTGACCGCGATCTGCCAGTACGACCGCGAGACGTTCGACTCGGTGACATTGGCGTTCGCCACCGACGCCCATCACAAGACGGTCGCGGCACTGGCCTACCACGACACGCCCCTGTTGCGGATCTGCCGCCAGCACCGCCCGCCGGGGGTGCGCATCGCCGGCGAGATGGACTACACCCATCTGCAGCCCCTGCAGCAGGCGCTGACCGAGGCGCTGCGCCTGGACGACAACATCCACCTGAACCTGAGCAAGCTGCGTTTCATCGACGTCACGGCGGCGACGGCCATCGTGAAGGCCGCCGCGACGCTGCCCGCCGGGCGGCGCATGACCGTCTCGTGCCCGGCCGCGGTCGCCGTGGTGATCGACGCGGTCGGCGCTGAACACGTGCCGCAGCTGGCGCTGCCGAGGCAGTCATGACGGGCGCCGACCAGTTCCAGGATCCTTCGCCCGCGGTGGCGGAGTCGATGGGGCTGGACACCGTCTTCGTCGCCGACGACCTGTACTCGCTGCGCGCGGCGGTCGCCGCGCACGCGGGCGAATTCGGGCTGGCCGAGCCGGGACTGGGCAGGCTGCTGGTGGTCGCCACGGAACTCGCCACCAACGCCATCCGGCACGGCGGCGGGCGTGGCCGGCTGCGCCTGTGGCGTCGGGACAGCGTGATCCTCTGCGAGGTCAGCGACGACGGCCCGGGTATCGCCGACACCGCGGGCGCGGGCATGCGTCAGGTGCCGCTGAGCACCGAGGGCGGGCGCGGGCTCTGGGTGGTCCGCCAGTTCACCGACGAGATGACGATCGCCGGCCGGGACCCCGGCACCACCGTGACCGTCAAGATCCAGCTCTGATCCGGTTCACTCCGCGAGGCCCGTGTCATGGGCCAGCAGCGCGATCTGCACCCGGTTGTTCAGCTCCAGCTTCGCCAGCAGGCGCGACACGTACGCCTTGACCGTGGCGACGCTCATGTGCAGCAGCGCACCGATCTCGGCGTTCGACAGGCCCTGCCCGATCGCCGCCGCCACCTCCCGCTCCCGCTCGGTCAGCCGGCCCAGCGACCGCCGGGCGTGCGCCGCACGGGCGCTCGCGGTGCCCGCGGTGACCTGGTCGATGAGCTGCCGGGTGACCGACGGCGACAGCATCGGCTCCCCCGCCGCGACCCGGCGCAGGGCACGCACCAGCTCCGCGGGCGGCGTGTCCTTGAGCAGGAAGCCGCTGGCCCCGGCCCGCAGCGCCCGCAGCACCTGCTCGTCGGCGTCGAAGGTGGTCAGCACGACCACGTCCGGCGCGTCCGGCCGGCGGCGCAGCAGCTCGGTGGCGGACAGCCCGTCCACGCGCGGCATGCGGATGTCCATCAGCACGATGTCGGGCGCGTGCGCGGCCACCGCCGCGGGCACCTCGGCACCGTCGGCCGCCTCACCGACGACCCGCAGGTCGTCCAGGCCCGTCAGCATCATCGACAGGCCTGCCCGCACCAGCGGGTCGTCGTCGACGATCAGCAGCCGGATCACGCCGGCCACGGCTGCCACGTCCACAGCCGGAAGTCGCCCGCCGGGGTGCGGCCGTGCTCGATCCGCCCGCCGGCCAGCGACACCCGCTCGGCGAGGCCGACCAGACCGGTGCCGGTGCCCGGGATCGCCGCCGCGGACGCGCCGCTCAACGGCGCCCGGCTGAGCACCTCGACGGTGAGGCCGTCCGCGGGCTCGCCGGTGACCGCCACCTGCACCAGGGCGCCAGGGGCGTGCTTACGGGCGTTGGTCAGCCCCTCCTGCACCACGCGGTAGGCGGTCCGCCCCGCGTGCGCGGGCAGCTCGGCCGGGTCCGGCAGCCGCTGGGTCAGCTGCACCCGCATGCCCGCCGACAGCGACTCGGCGACCAACTCGGGCAGGTCGGACAGGGTGGGCTGGGGCCGTTGCGGCTCGTCGCCGGACTCGTCGGGCGTGCGGAGCACCCCGATGACGGCGCGCAGATCCTGCAGGGCCTGGTGGGCGCTGTCGCGGATGACGCCCGCGGCGCGGGCCACCTCCTCGGGCGGGGTGTCCGGCCGGAACTCCAGTGCCCCCGCGTGCAGGCTGAGCAGCGAGATCCGGTGCGCGAGCACGTCGTGCATCTCCCGCGCGATGCGGGTGCGCTCCAGCTGGCGGGCCTGGGCCATCCGCAGCTCCTGCTCGGCCTCGGCGCGCACGGCCCGCTCCCGCAGCGAGCGCACCAGCTGCCGCCGTGCCCCGACCACCAGCGCCCACCCGGTGATCATGGCGAGCACCAGCCAGGTCCACGCGACCGAGCCCCAGAAGGACATGTCCCGGTCGGGATACAGGTGCAGGTACGGCAGCGACAGCACGGCGTGGCCCGCGCCGACCGCCAGCACCGCGCCCAGCCGCCCCCGCGCACCGAGCGTGAGCAGGGCGACCACGGCCGCGCCACCGGACAGTGGCGAGAACGCCCCGGCCACTGCCGTCGCGACGGCCAGCGCGAGCGGGAAACGTCGACGCCAGAACAGCGCCAGGCACAACATCGCGCCCGCGGCCAGGTCGGCGAGCTGGATCAGTTCCGGCACCGGCCGCCCAGCCGCCTCCGTGTCGTACACGGTCAAGCCGATGAGCACCGCGAAGACGAAGCAGGCGACGTCCACCGCCCAGTCCCGGGCGGTGCGCCGCTGCGCGATGCCGTCCGGCAGGTCGCCCGGCAGCAGGTGACGCAGCAGGCGTGGGGGGTGAGCGGGGGTCACAGCGGTCGTCATGGTGGCCTCCAGGGTACGTGCGGCCTGGTCGAGCGGGTACCGACTTTGGTCTACGCCTGCCGTCGACCGAAGTCCGCGATCGTCGCCCTGCGGCCGCTGCGGCTCGCGCCCCGCGCCAGCCACGCTGGTACGCATGATCGAAGTCGCTCATCTCACCAAGCGCTACGGCGCGCAGACGGCCGTCGACGACGTGTCGTTCCGCTGCACGCCCGGCACCGTCACCGGCTTCCTCGGCCCGAACGGGGCCGGCAAGTCCACCACCATGCGGATGATCTGCGGACTCACCCCGCCGACCGGCGGCCACGCCACCGTCGCCGGCCGGCCCTACCGGCAGCTGCCGAACCCGGGTCGCGAGGTCGGCATCCTGCTCGACGCCTCCGCCCAGCACCCCGGCCGCACCGGCCGGGAGACGCTCACCCTGGCCGCGCAGCTGCTCCGGGTGCCCACCGGCCGGGTCTGCGAGCTGCTGGCGCGGGTCGACCTGCCTGCCGCGGCCGCGCGCAAGCGGGTCGGCGACTACTCGCTGGGCATGCGCCAGCGTCTCGGCCTGGCCCAGGCGCTGCTCGGCGAGCCGCGGGCGCTGATCCTCGACGAGCCCGCCAACGGCCTGGATCCCGAGGGCATCTTCTGGATGCGTGGCCTGCTGCGCGACTTCGCCGACCGGGGCGGCACCGTGCTGCTCTCCTCGCACCTGCTGCGCGAGGTCGAGGCGGTCGCCGACCGGCTCGTCATGATCGGCAACGGGCGGGTCGTCGCCCAGGGCGCCAAGGACGAGCTGCTCTCCGGCGCCGGGATGCGGGTGCGCACCCTGGATCCCGCCGCGTTGCAGGCGGCGCTGGCTACCGCCGGGCTGGCCACCGCCCCGGCCGACGGCGGCGCGCTGCTCGTCGACGCCGAAGCCGAGGCCGTCGGCCGGGCCGCCGCTGCGGCGGGTGTCGTGCTGCTCGAACTGCAGCCCGGCCGGGCCCGCGGCCTGGAGGAGATGTTCCTCAGCCTCACCAACGGCGCCACCGCCCCCGAAGGGACCGCCCGATGACCGTCACCGCCCCCGTCCGTGACATCCCCGCCGTCGCGACCGCGTCCCACTCCCCCATCCCGCTGTGGCGGCTGACCGCCGTCGAGCTGCGCAAGATGGCCGACACCCGCTCCGGCGCGTGGCTGCTGGGCGTGGTCGGGCTGCTCGCCGTGGCCGTCGTCACCGTGCTGTCGCTGACCGCCGACGCACCGCAGTTCGACTTCGGCGGGCTGCTCGGCCCGACGGTGCTGCCCGCGGCCGTGCTGCTGCCGGTGCTCGGCGTGCTGTCGGTGACCAGCGAGTGGTCCCAGCGCACCACGCTCACCACGTACGCGCTGGTGCCGCGGCGGATGCGGGTCGCCGCCGCGAAGGTGCTCGCGGCGCTGGCGCTGGCCGTGCTGGCGTACGCCGCGTGCCTGGCCGCCACCGCGGCGGCGCTGCCGTTCGCGGGCGGCCCCGACCCGTGGCACCTGCCCGCCGCGGCGCTCGGCAAGGCGGGCCTGTTCCTGGTCGTCAACGTGCTGCTCGGGGTGGCGTTCGGCATGCTGCTGCTCAACTCGGCCCTGGCGATCGTGCTGTACTTCGTGCTGCCGATCGCGTGGAGCATCCTCGGCGAGATGGTCACCGCGCTGGCCCGCCCGGCACAGTGGCTGGACCTGTCGGTGACCTCGGGCCTGCTGCTGGAGCCCGTCATGACCGGCCGCGACTGGGCCAGGCTGGGCACGTCCGTCGCGGTCTGGATCGTGGTCCCGCTGGTGCTGGGCCTGATCCGGGTATCCCGGCGCGAGGTCAAATAGGCCCGCCCGCACGTCGAGACGCGCCGCGCGGCGACTCAGCGCGGCGCGCCCGGCGCGGCGGTGTCCGGGCGGCGCGGTCGCGGCCGGTCGTTTCGGTGGCCGTGGACGGCGTCGGCCGCCGCCAGCCCGTGGACACCACGTGTTCGCCTGCCGTCCACTCGTGTGTGGACGACCCTCGTTATCGTCGCCGCATGGTCAACTCCCTGACGGACCTGGCAGCAGAGCGCCCGGCTCTGGCCGCTCTGCTCGTGCAGCCGCCGCGCCGGGTCGCGGCCGCCGGGGCGTACGCGACGATGCTCGACCTCGTCGCCCGGGGCGTCCTGGCGGTGGACGCGACGGCCGGGACGGTCCAGGCGCCACGGCCGGATCCCGCCGGGCTGGCCCCGTTCGAGAAGCACGTCTTCGACGCCGTCGTCGCCCGCGAACCCGGTGGCTCCGGGCCGATCCCGCTCGGTGCGATCGACCTCGGCTCCCCCGAGCAGTCCCGACAGTGGCACCAGCGGTTCACCGACCTGCTCGGCGAGGCCGCGACCGCGCGCGGGCTGGTGCGCCCACGGGCTCCGCTGGGCGTGCGGGTCGCGCTCTGGATCGTGTTCACGGTCCTGTGGGTCGGCGCGATCGCCGTGGTGTGGCAGGCCGGACGCCCTCAGCTGGCCATCGGCGTGGTGCTCGTCGCGAGCGTGGTCTCGCTGCCGCTCCGGCTGCTGAAACGGCTGGTCCCGCATGGCCGGGGCGTCCAGTTCGCGACCCGCTACGCCCGGCTGCGCACCGAGCCCGGCATCGGGCCCGGTGACCCGCGGCTCGCGTACGCCGTGGCCGTCGGGGCGCGCCCGGCCCGACTGGGCGCGTCGCCGTTCGCCTACGGCAAGCAGGCGTTCGCGTGGTCGCGGCGCGACGGGACGTGGCGGCGGGTCGCGGTCGTCGACGGCCGCGGCTTCGCGTTCGGCTGGTCGCCGTGGGCGGCGCTCGGGTCGCTGATACCCGCCGCGATGTTCTTCGGGATCTGGCTGCTCCTGCTGCGCATGTTCTCGGCCGACCTGGACGTCCGGCAGGCGGCCGACCTCTGGCTGGTGCTGCTGCTCACGGCGGGCTGGATGCTCTGGATTCTCGCCGTCGCCGGGCTCGTGCGGATCGGCTGGCGCGGCCTGCACGACGCCGTCCGCCCGGCCCGGGTCGTCGCCGGACCGGTGATCTGGCTGGAGTCCGACATCGCCGAGGAGAACACGACCTACCGCGTCGCGGTCGACGACGGCGCCGACGTCGCCGTGCGCTACCAGATCGCCGCCGCGCTCTACCACCAGCTGCACAAGGACCAGTGGCTGCGGCTGCAGGTCACCCCGAAGCTCGGCCACGTACGCCGGGCGGAGCTCGTCGACCGCCCACCGGCCCGTGGTGCTATCGCGGACGGCGGCGCAGCAGCCCGGTGACCCTCTCCCACAGCCCGGGGGTTGCGCCGGCGCCGAGCCGGTCGATCATCTTGCGGATCGTGTCGAAGGTGGCGACGGTCGGGTTGCGGTCGCCGTCGGCGATCAGCCCGATGCACAGCAGCCGGAACTCCCGCCCGCTGCGATGCTGCGCGAGGAAGACCGGAGCGCCCGTGAACCCTTCGGGCAGCGCGCCCGCCCAGCGCACCACACCGTCCGGGTCGCGGGTGACACCTGAGGTGGCGACGGCCAGCGGCCGTTGCTCGCCGGGCGCTCCCGGTTCCGTGGTGACGTGCCCGAGGGCGTACGCCCGATGGGGTTCGCCACTGAGGACAAGCAAGTCCTCGGCGCGGGCCGCGACGCCGTCGGCCACCTGGGCCATGGTCCACTGCCAGCCTTTGCGCTCCGCGTGGTCGTGCAGCAGACCCGACGGCATGGCAGCCACGTTCGCACGGCGCGACCAGCTCTGGTCGAACTCCAGCACGGCCAGGTAGTCGGCCGCGGCCCCAGCGGGCTCGATCAGTTCGGGTCGCAGCCGGAACTCGCCCAGCCCGCCGCGGGTCAGCCCCGCGGCGGTCAGCACCCACTCGCGCACCCGATCGCCGTCCGGAGTCGACTCCAGGAGCTCGTTGTACAGGAACGCGGTCCCCGCCGGTCCGCCCACCGGCCGGATGGGCAGGGTGCAGCCACCCCAGGTCTTCACGATCATGTCTTCGAGTCGATCTTCCTCGGTCACGGCGGCCATCATGCCGTGACCGAGGACGCCTGTGTTCACCGGGATCCGGGTGCCGCGGGTCAGGTCAGGCTGTGCCGGGCGAAGAATTCCGCGATCAGGGTGGTCGCGTCCACGGGGTGCTCACGGCTGTTCGGCCACTCGTGGGTCATCGTCGGCAGCGTGTACACCACATGCTCGCCACCGTTGGCGCAGGTCGACACGCTGCGCTCGGCCCGCCCGCGGGCGTTGGCGATCGGGGTGACCACCGGCTGGGCACAGCCCGCGGCCTCCTGCCAGGACTGGTTGGTGTTGCTCCAGGCGGGCGAGAGCATGTCCTGTCCACCCTGGAACGTCACCACGGACACCGGGTTGGCGGCGCCCAGCGGCCCGGTCCAGGCGGCGACGGTGTCCATCCGGCCGCTGACCGGTGCGATCGCGGCGAAGCGGCCGGGCAGCTCGCGGGCCAGGCGGTAGCTGAACGCCGCCCCCGCCGAGAATCCGGCCACGTAGACCCGCTTGCGGTCGGCGTGCCAGGTGGACGCGAGGTGATCGACGAGCGCGGCGACGAAACCGACGTCGCCGCTGGTGGGATCGCCGGCGGTGCCCGGGGTCCACGTGCCGCCCTGCCCCTGCGGGTAGGCGACCAGGAAACCGGCCTTGTCCGCGACCGGGCTCATGCCGCTCTGCCCCGCCGCGCCCGCGCTGTTGCCCGGCTGCCCGTGCAGCACCAGGACCAGCGGCAGGGACTGCCCCGGTCGGTATCCGGGCGGCGCGTGCAGCGCGTAGTCGCGTTTCACGCCGTCGTGTCCGATCGCCAGGCTGTGGTCACCCGGTCCGGGCTGGTCCGGCGGCAGGCTGAGGGCCGGGCTCGGACTCGCCGCAGGCGGCGCAGGCGCGGCGGGGCTACAGGCGGTGAGTACGGTGACGATGCCGAGCAGGGCGAGGACGCGTTTCACGAGAACCCCCTATGTCAGAGTTGACATGTCAGAAGTTACATAGTGAGGAGGCCGGGTGGCGGGCATCGAGGGTGACGATTCGGCAACGGTGTCCGGCTCGACGCTGGGCTACGCGCTGCTGTCGCTGCTCACCCGCGGCCCGGCCACCGGCTACCAGCTGACTCAGCAGGTCAAGGCCCCGCTGGGGCACTTCTGGACGGCCCGGCACAGCCAGATCTACCCCGAGCTGGCCCGCCTGTCCGCGGCGGGCTGGGTCGACTCCGTCGAGCAGGCGGGGCCGGGCCCCCGGGCGAAGAAGACCTACGCCGTCACCCCGGCCGGGCTGGCCGCCCTGCGCGCCTGGCTCGTCATCCCGCCGACCGCCCAGCCGCGCAGCGAGATCACGCTCAAGGCGTACGCCGCCACCAGCGCCGACCCCGCCGCCATGGCCGCCCTCTACACCGACCTCGCCGACCGGTCGACCCGCCTGCTCGCCGAGTACGAACAGGACGCGGCACGCATGCGGGCCGCGGGCCAGGACGATCCGGCCCATCCCCGGTTCGGCAACTACGCCGTGCTCATGATGGGCGTCGAGTCGCAGCGCGCCGTCCACCGCTGGGCCCGCTGGCTGGCCTCCTGCCTGCGCACCGGCCGTCCCGTGGCATACGGCGAAGCGGCGGATTGACGGCCCCTCGCCGGGCCCACGCCGGGAGCGGGACAATGATATTGAGTGGCCGGACGGCGCTCGGCTCGGCACACTCTCCGTCGGCACCGAAGACGGGGGAACCACCGACATGCCTTTCCAGACCATCAGTGACACCGCTGCTCCGCTGCGGCTGTGGGCCGATCCCGCGACCGTCGACGAGCGCGCCATGGACCAGCTGCGCAACGTCGCCGCGCTGCCGTGGACGCACGCCGTGGCCGTGATGCCCGACGTGCACGTCGGCATCGGCGCGACGGTCGGCTCGGTCATCGCCATGCGCGGCGCGGTGGCTCCGGCGGCCGTCGGCGTCGACATCGGCTGCGGCATGACCGCCCAGCTCACCTCGCTGCGGGCCGGGCACCTGCCGGACGACCTGACCAAGCTGCGCTCGGCCATCGAGAAGGCCGTGCCGGTCGGCATGGGCCTGCACCAGCACTCGGTCGACGTGGACCACCTCAACACCGGCCTGCGCGGCTGGCACCGGTTCTGGAGCGACTTCGACGACCTGACGGCCCCGCACGTGCTGCGCCGCAAGGGCCGGGTGATGCAGCAGCTCGGCACCCTCGGCGGCGGCAACCACTTCATCGAGGTGTGCCTGGACGGCGAGGGCCGGGTCTGGCTCATGCTGCACTCCGGTTCGCGGGGCGTGGGCAACGAGCTGGCCCAGTACCACATCGCCAAGGCCAAGGACCTGCCGCACAACGCCGACCTGCCGGACCCGGACCTGGCCGTGTTCGTCACGGGCGAGCCGACGATGGACGCCTACCGCCGGGACCTGTTCTGGGCGCAGGACTACGCCCGGCGCAACCGGGCGGTGATGATGGCGCTGCTGCGCGACGTGGTGCGCAAGCAGTTCAAGAAGGTCGAGTTCGAGCCGGAGATCTCCTGCCACCACAACTACGTGGCGGAGGAGCGGCACGACGGTCAGGAGCTGCTGGTCACCCGCAAGGGCGCGATCCGCGCCGGGGCGGGCGACTTCGGCATCATCCCGGGCTCGATGGGCGCGTCGTCGTTCATCGTGCAGGGACTCGGCTCGGCGCCGGCGCTGCAGTCGGCCTCGCACGGCGCGGGGCGCAAGATGAGCCGCAACGAGGCGCGCCGCCGCTTCAACACCCGCGACCTGGCCGAGCAGACCAAGGGCGTCGAGTGCCGCAAGGACAACGGCGTGGTCGACGAGATCCCCGCCGCCTACAAGGACATCGACGAGGTCATGGCCCAGCAGTCCGACCTGGTCACCGTCGTGGCCCGGCTCAAGCAGGTCATCTGCGTCAAGGGCTGAGCCACGGGCCGACGGCGTCCGCCGCGCCACCTGGCGGCGCGGACGCCGTCGGCGACACGCCCGACCGCCGACGCCACGCCGGGGATCGTTGCGCGGGCAACGGCGTTCGCGCAGCCACCGGCATGCGGACCCCGCCCGGACCCGGTCGGCGCATCTTGCCATCGCCAAACCGACGCTCCAATATGTACCGCATCCATTGAACGCCATGAGATCCTGCGCCACGAGCGCGGGATCGGATGCGAAGGAGACGTCATGCGCCCTGCGCGCTTGCGCCATCTCGTCCTACCAGCCTGCATAGCGGCCGCCGCCGTGCTCGCCGCGGCCCCGGCCACCGCCCAGATCCCCCAGCAGGCCGCCCCGGCGCAGGCTGTCGCGCCCGCCGGGGTCGCGTCCACCCTGGACACCCTCGCCCGGCAGGTCGCCGCCTCACTGACTGACCCGGCCGCCCGCCGCGCCCTGGTCTCCGCGGTCCGCTCCGGTCCGGTCGACCTGTCCGCATTGCGCGCCGACACCACCCTCGCCGGCCGCGTACGCACCGCCGACCAGGCCGTGCACGCCGCCAAGGGCCTGCCCGCATCGACCGGCTCCCTGGTCCGGGCCCGCCTGGCCGACGACAGCATGGCCGCCGCCCTGGCCGCGGGCGCCGTGCCGCTGGTCGCCGCCGCCCCCGGCGACGACGAGGCGGCGGCGATCGTCTCCTACGAGCCCGACGGCCGACGTGTGCTGCTCGACCCGGCCCGCGTGCCGACCCGCCCGGTGATCGTCATCGAGGTGGACGTCGCCAAGGCGCTGCCCGCCGGGCTGGACGTCCTGCGGCAGGCGCTCACCCAGCGCGGCGTCGCCCCCGCGGCGGCATCCGCCGCCCTCGCGAGCGGCGGTTACTGGGCCACCAAGGTGAACGCGGTCCGGCTGTCCGACGACCAGGAACCCTGGATCAAGGGCGCGGCCGAGGTCTACAGCATCGTCAGCGGCTTCGGGCTCGACGGCCACCCCAAGGTCGACGTCGTGCAGATGCCCTACCTGGACTACGACGGCACCACGTACTACCCGAACCAACTGCTGGTGCACTTCTCGGCGTACAAGTACAACCTCGCCGACGTCGTGATGATGGAGGACGACGGCGACACCAACTACCAGCAGCTCGCCCAGGCCATCGCCGCGGTGCTGCTGACCATCGCCGACGTCGGGGCGTACATCCCGCTGGTCGACGCGATCCTGTCGGCGATCCCGACGTCCTGGTGGACCGACGACCCCGACTTCGTCGACGCCTGGTACACCCTGTCCACCGGCAGCAGCGGCCACCTCAACGGCGCGGGCGCGCACGGGTGGCTGGAGGTCGGCCCGTACTGGGTGGCCCCGCTCTGATCTGATCCGCCGCGGGCCCGCGAGGCATGCGGGCCCGCGGCGGCGTCAGCGCAGGGTCGGGACCCCTCCGCTGTCGAGCAGGGTCACCTCGACGCCGGGCAGGTCAGCGGCCCACCGCCGGGCGGCGGCCAGCGCCGGGTCCGCTTCGGCCCGGCCCAAGCCGACGGCATAGGAGGTCACCGGGCCGTTCCCGAACGGCCGCGGCCAGGCGTGCGCGTGCGCCGCCCCGGCCCCGTCGAGCAGGGTCAGCAGGGCGCGCATCCGCCCCCGAACGCGGCCGAGCACCTCGTCGTCGCCACGCACGCCGACCACGAGCCAGCGGGCATGACGCCGGTGCAGCGCAGGCGGCTCGATGAGCACCGGCCACGGGTCGGCACCGGCCTTCGACGCCTCCTCCATGACCTCCCACGCCTGGTAGAGCTCCTGCGTCAACAGGTCCCACCCACCGGGTCCGAGCTGGTCGGCGCAGCTGCGCACCGGCGAGGTCGGCGTCAGCACCGTGCCTTCCGGGTGTACGCCCTCAGCCTCCCCGGTCAGCGACACCGCCTGCCGCCAGTCCCACGCCGCCCAGTCCTCGAAGAAGCGCCGCAGCAACGTCTCGGGGGTGGTGTCGGCGGGCGCGCCGAGCACGGTCCGCGCGGCGAGCACCGACCAGGCCAGGCCGGGCAGCCCGCCGAACGGAGCCGAGTCGAGGCCCTTCGCCCGCGCCCAGCCCTTCACCTGCCGGGCGAGCAGCGCGAACGCGGCGTGCCGGGACCCGACGGCGGCGCGTACCGCGTCGGCGTCGCTGACCGCGCTCAGCGCCACCGCGGCGTCCTCGCCCAGCTCCGCGCGGCGGGCGACGGCGTCAGCGGGATCGAGCCCGCCCGTGCCGATCACCACCAGGTCGACGTCGAGGTTCTGCACCGACAGCCGCAGCCTCGGCACCCGGGCGTCGGCGACCGCCCGCACCGCGACCGCATCAGGCACCGCTGCCCTCACCCGGGTGGCCACGTCGACCGGATCGACCCGGCCTGGCAGCGCCGCCACGAGATCCAGATCGGCTCCCGGCAGCGCGCAGCCCATCCGCCGCGACCCCGTGACGGGCACGACCCCCTCGGCGAACCCGGCTGCCAGCCACTTGACGACCGAAGCGGCCACATCATCCCCGGCGACGGCGGGAACCAAGGCCAGCACCGGCGAAGCCGGCGGTGTTCCGGCGCCCGTGGCCTGCGCGTCGGGCAGCCAACGCAGCTCACCAGTGCCCAGGGTCAGCACGGCGCGCGGACGCATCGGCTCGTCGCCGCGGCGCGACAGCAGCACCAGCTCGCCGACCTGCGCCCGAGTCTCGCCGAGCGCCGCGGCGCAGGCGGCCGCCACGCGCTGCGGGTCGCGGCTGCGGCCCAGCGTCAGGTGCGGGGTGAAGCCCTCGGCCCGGCCCCGGCAGCGCGGGAAACGCCGCCGCAGCGCCTGCCACAGCCGGTGCCAGGGCGCGTCGCCGTCGGCCGCCGGGTCGAGCCAGATCGTCGCGTCGTCGCGGTGGCCGAACGTGTGCACCCCGTGCAGCCGTACCGGAAACGGCGGGACCTCGGCGGCAGCCGCGGCCAGCAGCGGCGCGGCCTGCTCGAAGTCGGCCTCGGGCACGAACCCGAACAGCACGTTCACGTGCGGCGGCCAGCGGTGGAACTGCGGGTCGTGCGCCGCGCGCAGCTCCTGGACCGCCGGCCACACCCGCTCGGGCGGCAGCCACGCCAGTGCGGTGCGGGCGGTCGGCGCGACGTCGAGCACGTCGCTCTCCCCCGCCCCGCCGAAGGCCAGGTCCACCACGACGCCGTAGTGGTCCGACGGGTAAAGGCCGTCCGGCTCGGGATGGTCGCCGACCAGCGCCGCCGCGGTGGCGGGCGCGCCGCCGCGCAGCAGGACCCGGTCCAGCCGCCGGGCCACGCCGGACAGCGACGACACCGCGGCCAGCGGGTTGGCGACGGGGTCGAAGGTCGGCGTGCCGTCGCCGGGCCCGCGCACCTGCGTCCAGGCGTCGTCCATGCCGAGCATCGCGGTGGGCGCGGCGCCGTCGTCGTTGAAGTCGCCGAGCAGCACCAGGTCCGCCCCGATGTCGGCCAGGCCCTCGGCGAGCCGGGTCAGCTCGTCCTGCCGCCGCCGCGCGCCGTCGGCAGAGTGGTCGCTGCTCAGATGCGTCGTCGCGACGGCCAGCGGGCCGGCCGCGGTGTCGAGCACGATCGCGACGACGGCCTTGTGCGGGGCGAGCCGGTGGCTGCCGACCTCCCGGACCGGCAGCCTGCTGAGCAGCACCAGCCCACCGGGCGCGGCGGCGTCCGCGGCAGCGCTCAGGGTGTAGCGGGCGCGGACCCACGGCGCGTCGCGCAGCAGCGTGAGCAGCTCCGGCTCGACCTCCTGGAGCGCGATGACGTCCGCGTCGGCGGCGTCCAGGGCCGCCAGCAGTGCCGGCCGCCGCCGGGCGGTGTCGATGCGGTCGCTGTCGTACCGGTCCCACAGCGTGTTCCAGGTGAGCAGGCGTAGCGGGCCGGGCGCGGTGGGCTCCGGGGTGGGCGCGGGACGCCAGCCGTGGCCCGGCTGCCAGGTGTGCGCGGTGCCCGGGGTGAAGAACGGCGCGGGCAGCAGGCCGTGGTGGCGCACCAGGCCCGCGCCGGAGGTGTCGACCCGGTCGAGACCGGTCGCGCGGTCCCACACGAGCACCCCGTCGGCCTCGATGAACATCACCCGGTGCCACGGGATGTCGCCGCCGGGCGAGAACGCGGGCAGCGGCACCCGCTTGGGCCCGGTCCCGCGCTGGCGTACGCCGAGCACGAAGCGCTCCGGGTCGAACCGCGGATCCCAGCGCACCCGGTGGTAGATCTGCTCGCTGGTACGCATGTCCCCCGCCTGTCGAAGATCGAGCCAAGTATGGACGGCACGCCCCGGCAGCCCCACCGGATTTCCGTCGCGATCATGATTGATCGGCTCTGAAGTGGGAAAATAGAGAGTGCCGTTTATGCGAGTGGGGGTGGCACCGATGTCGGGCAACAAGACCGTCGTCTACCAGGGCCCCGGGCACGTCAGCGTCGAAGACCTCGACTACCCGAAGCTGGAACTACAGGAACAGCACCGCAAGATCAACCATGGCGTGATCCTCAAGGTCGTCGCCAGCAACATCTGCGGCAGCGACCAGCACATGGTCCGCGGCCGCACCACCGCCCCGGAGGGGCAGACGCTCGGCCACGAGATCACCGGCGAGGTGGTCGAGACGGGGCCGGACGTCGAGTTCATCAAGGTCGGCGACCTGTGCTCGGTGCCGTTCAACATCGCCTGCGGCCGGTGCCGCATGTGCATGGAGGGCCACACCGGCGTATGCCTCAACGTCAACCCGGCCCGCGCCGGCGCCGCGTACGGCTACGTGGACATGGGCGGCTGGCTCGGCGGCCAGGCACAGTACGTGCTGGTGCCGTACGCGGACTTCAACCTGCTGAAGTTCCCCGACAAGGACCGGGCCATGGAGAAGATCCTCGACCTGGCCATGCTGAGCGACATCTTCCCGACCGGATACCACGGCTGCTACACCGCGGGCGTGACCACCGGTTCCACGGTCTACATCGCCGGGGCCGGGCCGGTGGGGCTCGCGGCGGCCACGTCGGCGTTCCTGCTCGGCGCGGCGGTCGTCATCGTCGGCGACCTCAACGAGCAGCGGCTGGCCCAGGCCCGCAGCTTCGGCTGCGAGACCGTCGACCTGACCTCGGACGCGCCTCTGTCCGAGATGATCGAGCAGATCCTCGGTGATCCGGAGGTCGACGCCGCGGTCGACGCGGTCGGCTTCGAGGCGCGCGGGCACGGCGCGGACGCCGGCGAGGAGCCCGCCACCGTGCTCAACGACATCATGTCGATCGCCAGGCCGGCGGCCCGGCTGGGCGTTCCGGGGCTGTACGTGACCGGCGACCCCGGCGGCAAGGACGAGGAGGCGAAGGTCGGCAGCCTGCGGGTGCGCATCGGTCTGGGCTGGGCGAAGTCGCACAGCTTCACCACCGGCCAGTGCCCGGTCAAGCAGTACAACCGGCAGCTGATGATGGCGATCCTGCACGACCGCACGCACATCGCCAAGAACGTGCACGCCACGGTGCTGCCGATCGACGACGCCCCGAAGGGTTACACCGACTTCGACCACGGCGCGGCCAGCAAGTACGTGCTGGACCCGAACCGCGAGCTGGTCGGCGCGGGCGTCTGATCACATGTCCACGGCCGTGCCGACGCCGTGGGCCCGCGCCCAGTCGTGCACGACCGCGGCCGCGGCCACGTCGAGTGCGCCGTGGCCGGTCGATTTGAACACCGTCAGCCCACCCCGGCCGCCGCGGCCGGGGTGGCGCCCGTCCAGCACCGCGCCGAGCAGCGTGACCCGGCCCGGGTCGACACCCTGCAGCTCGTACGCCCCGGCGGGCGGCGGCGCGGCCACCGCTCCGGGCCACTCCGCGAACAGGGCGGCCTCGGCGACGACGGCCGGGTCGAGTTCGTGCCCGTGCGAGCCGCCGACGGAGCTGACGTGCGCGTCGCCACGCAGCCAGGCCCGCGGGAAGACCGGCTCGGTCGCCCCGGTGCAGCAGAACACCACATCGGCGTCGCGCACCGCCAGCTCGACGGTCGCCGCCTCGGCCTTGGGGTGCCGGGCCGCCAGCTCGGCCACGCGAGCGCTGTCCCGCCCGCCCACGACCACCGGGATCGTTGCATCCAGCGCCGCGAGCATGGCGAGCTGTGCAGTGGCCTGCACGCCGGTGCCGACCACGGCGATCCGGGAGGGCTGCGGCCGCAGCGCCCGCATGCTCAGCGTCGCCGACGCGGCGGTGCGCACGGCGGTCAGCGGTTCGGCGTCGAGCAGTGCGCGGACGCGGCCGTCGTGCTCGTCGAACAGCGCGACCAGGCCGCGGTGCGAGCTGCGACCGGCCTGGCCGGGGGTGGCGAAGACGGAGACCAGCTTGGCCGCCAGGCCGACGCCGGGCACGTAGGCGGGCATCGCGCCGAGCAGCCCGCCCGGCGCCTGCGCGGCGATCCGCGGCGGCGCGGAGACCTCGCCCCGGCTCAGCGCGACCAGCGCGACCGACACCGCCTCCAGCACCCGCAGCGGATCGAGCCCGGCCCTGGTCTGCTCCTTGTCCAGCACGAGCACGTGATTCATCGGGAGTTTCCCTCGCTGGTGGCGGACCGGATCGCGGCGGCGTCCCGGGTGGCAGGGCGCACGGGTGCGCCGGGTTCGGCGGGCGCGGTGAGCACGGCGGCGAGCGTCGCAGCGGCGTCGGTCAGCACCCGCTCCAGTTCGGACAGCCGGGGCTCGCCGAATTCGGCGTCGGGTCCCACGAGCGTGACGGCGCACAGCGGCGCGCCGCCCGGGGCGAGCACCGCCCGGCTCATCGAGCCGATCACCTTGTCGTTGCGGCCGTGCTCGATGGCGAAACCGGTGCCACGGACCCGGGCCAGGTCGGCCAGCAGCCCGCCGGATCCGTCCAGCGGGTGCCCGGCCGCCTGCGCGACGGCCAGGTACGGCGCGCGGGCCTGCTCGTCGAGCTGGGCGACCAGCGCGAGCGGCCCGGCGAACCGATGCACGGGCAGCGCCTCGTCGCGCAGGTCGCTGATCATCTCCAGGCGGGGCGGGCGCACCACGTCGATCACGCGGGACCGGTCGGCCTCCAGGACCTGCAGGTTGACCATCATCCCGGTGCGCTCGGCGAGGCCTTCGAGCACGGGGCGGCACAGCGCGGCCAGCGACCGGGTCGCCGCCGCGCGGGACACCTGCAGTGCCGCGGACCCCGGCAGGTAGTGCTCCCCGGCGCGCTGCACCCAGCCGCGGCGGACCAGGTCGACAAGCACGCGGTAGGCGGTGGCGCGGTGCAGGCCGACGGCCTGGGCCAGCTCACCGAGCCGGAGCGGGCGGTCGGCGCGGGCGACGGCCTCGATGAGGTCGAGCGCCTTGTCGACCGCCGAGCTGGCGGATCTCGGCACGGGTCGCCTCCTGGGGTACAGTGCACTGACGTTTCAGGTAACGATACAGACGTTACATCTGCTGTAACAAGGAGCACCGATGGCCCACGTGGACGAGCCCGCGCCGACCCCGTACGCCCCGCCCGAGCCCGGCACGGTCACCGCGTACCGCAACGCGACGCTCATCGACGGCACCGGTGGCCCGGCCCGGCCCGGCACCACGATCGTGGTCGACGGCGACGTGATCATCGAGGTCGTCCCGGACGAGGCCGCCACCGTGCCCGACGGCGTGGCCACGGTCGACGTCGGCGGCGCGTTCGTGATCCCCGGCCTCATCGACTCCCACCAGCACCTGGCCACCCCGCCGAACCGGCCGGTCGCCGAGGCGGCACTGCGCCGGCAGGTGTACGGCGGCGTCACCGCGATCCGCGACATGGCCGACGACCTGCGCCAGATCGCCGACCTGACCCGCGCCACCCGGATCGGCGAGATCCCCGGCCCCGACATCGCCTACGCGTCGCTGATGGCCGGGCCCACCTTCTTCGACGACCCGCGCACCTGGCAGGTCTCCCAGGGCGGCACCCCCGGCCACGTGCCGTGGATGCAGGCGATCGACGACGAGACCGACCTGCCCCTCGCGGTCGCGATGGCTCGCGGCACGCACGCCACGGCGATCAAGGTGTACGCGGAGCTGCCCGGCGCGACCGTCGCGGCGATCACCGCGGAGGCCAAGCGGCAGGGCATCGGCGTATGGGCCCACGCCGCGGTGTTCCCGGCCACGCCCGCCCAGGTCGTCGCGTCCGGCGTGGACGCGGTCTCGCACGTGACGCTGCTCGCCCAGGAGACCGCGGACGAGCCGCTGACGTCGTACAAGACGAAGGCCCCGGTGGATGTCGAACGTCTGGTGCGCGACGGCGACCAGCGCCTCGACGCCCTCTACGCCCTGATGCGCCAGCGCGGCACCGTGCTCGACGCGACCGGCAGCATGTGGACGTGGATGGCCGAGCACGCCGACGACGCCGAGGGCAAGGCACGCGCCCTGGCCAACGACGCGCTGTCGGCGAAGCTGACCGGCGACGCGTTCCGCGCGGGGGTGCTGGTCTCCACGGGCACCGACTACGAGACCGACCCCGCGCACCCGCTCCCGTCGCTGCACGCCGAGATGGCGTTCCTGGCCGACCGCTGCGGCATCCCGGCCGAGGAGGTCATCCGCTGCGCGACGCTGGTCGGCGCGATCAGCATGGGCGCGCAGGACGTCATGGGCACCGTCGAGGCGGGCAAGCTGGCCAACTTCGTCGTGCTGGCCCGCGACCCGCGCGCCGACATGGCCAACCTGGACAGCATCGAGTACACCGTCAAGCGCGGCCGCCGCTTCGACCGCGGCGACTTCCGGAAGGACGAGCAGTGAGCACCGACTACATGATCATCAACGCGCTGGGCATCCTCGACAACCCCAACGCCGAGCACTCGCTGTCCGCCGCGCACAAGCTCGTCCAGGACAGCGACGACCTCACCATCGACGCGCGCACCATCGCCGACGCGCACGCCTCCGGCCTGACCGCGGTCAACATCACCCTCGGCTACACCATGGGCGACGCCGAGCCGTACGCCCACACCCTGCGCGAGATCGACGTCTGGGACCGCTTCGTCGCCGACAACCCCGCCGACCTGGTCAAGGTGCTCACCGCCGACGACATCCGGGCCGCGCACCGCGACGGCAAGGTCGGCATCATCTACGGCTTCCAGAACGCCGTCGCCGTCGGCGACGACCCCACCCGCGTGGCACAGTTCCACCACCTGGGCGTACGCGTCATCCAGCTGACCTACAACCAGGCCAACCACATCGGCGACGGCTCGATGGCCCCGCAGAACCGGGGGCTCACCCCGTTCGGGCACGAGGTCGTCGAAGCCCTCTGCGACAGCCGCATCATGGTCGACCTGTCGCACAGCGGTGAGCACACCTGCCTGGAAGCCACCCGGATCGCGAAGCTGCCGGTGTCCATCAACCACACCGGCTGCCGCGCCCTGGTCGACCTGCCCCGCAACAAGACCGACGAGGAGCTGCGCCTGGTCGCCGAGCGCGGCGGCTTCGTGGGCGTCTACTTCATGCCCTTCGTCAACGCCACCGGCCACGCCCGGGCCGAAGACGTCGTCGACCACATCGTCCACGCGGTCAACGTGTGCGGCGAGGACTTCGTCGGCATCGGCACCGACGGCACCGTGACCTCCATCGACGACCTCGACGGCTACCGCACGCAGCTCGCCGAGCACGTGGCGCACCGGCAGGCCGCGGGCGTCGGCGCGGCGGGCGAGCGCGCCGACACGTTCCCGTTCGTCGAGGACCTGCGCGGCGTGGACCAGTTCCACAAGCTGATCCGCCTGCTGGAGCAGCGCGGCTTCAGCGAGACCCGGATCGAGAAGATCATGGGGCGCAACTTCCTCGACTACGCCGACCGCGTCTGGGCCGCCTGACGCCCTGAGCGAACGGGGGCCGCCATCCAGCGGTCCCCTGCCTAGGCTCGGACGGCATGGGGACTGGAACGACTGCCGCGTACGACGCGCACGCCGACTGGTACAACGACTTCATGTCCCCGGCCGCGGGTGACTACCTGCGCCGGGTGCACGCCACTCTCGGTGATCTGCTCGGTCCCGGTGACGGTGTCTGCCTCGACGTCTGCTGCGGCACCGGTGCACACGCGCCCGCCGTCGCGGGTCTGGGCTGGACCCCGATCGGCGTCGACCTGTCCACCGGGCAACTGCGCCACGCCATGCACCGGCTGCCGGTCGTGGTCGCCGACGCGGCACGACTGCCGTTCGCCGACGCCACCATGCCCGCCGCGGTATGCGTACTGGCCAGCACCGACGTGCCCGACTACGGTGCGGTCATCGCCGACATCGGACGGGTGCTGCGGCCCGGTGGCCGGTTCGTGCACCTGGGCGTGCACCCGTGCTTCATCGGCGCGTTCGCCGACTGGAGCGACAGACCACGGGTCGTCGTCGACGAACGGTACGGCGAGCGCCAGCACACGTTCGAGACCTGGAACGCCCACGGCGTACGCGCCCGCGTGGGCGGCTGGCACATCCCGCTGGCCGACCTGCTCAACGCGACAATGGCCGCCGGCCTGCGCCTGGAGCGGACGGCCGAATCGGGCGGCAGCGCCGTGCCGGACCTGTTCGGCTTCGCCGCCGTCAAGGACTGATCCCGCGGGTCAGCGGTGGCGCAGCCGGCCGTCACCGGGACCGCCGGCCGGACCCATCAGCGCCAGCCCGGCGACGATCCCGCACGCCAGCAGCAACAAGGTGATCATGAATTCGATCATCGTCGGCGCCTCCTCCGCAGCGACGTCTCCCTCCACGATCACCGGCGCGCCCGGCCCCGGCAAGCACACCGGCAACACCCGTCACCCTCAGCAAACTCACAGGTCCGAGCGGTAATCTACCCGTTCGAGGGGAGTACCTCAGCAGATCGCTCCGGTCATTACGGTCGGCCATCCGGCCCCGGACGGTCGCCCGCGTCACGCGGGTGAGGGAGACCTCAGACGTCAACGTCTGGAGTCTCCGCATGCCTGCCGAAACCGCTGCCGCTTCGCTGACCACCATCGGCACCCCGTGGCTCTGGGCCGTCACGATCCTGGTCCTGCTCGGGCTGCTCGCGGTCGACTTCGTGATCACCCGCCGCCCGCACGCGGTGAGCATGCGCGAGGCGATCGGCTGGACCGTCTTCTACCTCGCGCTGCCGGTCGCCTTCGGCTTCTTCGTGTGGTCGCGCTTCGGCGGCACACCCGCGGTCGAGTTCTTCACCGGGTACGTCGTCGAGAAGTCCCTGTCGGTCGACAACCTGTTCGTGTTCATGCTGCTGCTGGCCGCGTTCGCGGTGCCCGCGCAGCTCGCCCAGCGGGTGCTGCTGTACGGCATCGTCGGCGCCCTCGTGCTGCGCGCGGTGTTCATCGCGGCCGGAGCCGCCGTCCTGCAGACCGGCACCTGGGCGTTCGTGCTGTTCGGCGCCGTGCTGCTGGTCACCGCGGTCAAGGTGCTGCGCGACGCGCTGCGCGGCGGTCCGCACGAGCTCGACATCGACCAGATGCGCAGCGTACGGCTGCTGCGCCGGTTCATGCCGGTCACCGAGGAATACCACGGCTCGCGCCTGACGGTCCGCCGCGACGGCGTACGCGCGCTGACCCCGATGGCCCTGGTCGTCGCCGCGGTCTTCATGACCGACGTGGTGTTCGCCGTCGACTCGGTGCCCGCCGTGTACGGCGTCACCGAAGACCCCTACCTCGTCTTCGCCACCAACGCCTTCGCCCTGCTCGGCCTGCGCGCGCTGTACTTCGTGCTGCACAACGCGCTGAGCAGCCTGCGCTACCTCAACCACGGCCTGGCGCTGATCCTCGCGTTCATCGGCGTCAAGCTGGTGCTGCACTGGGCGCACGGGGTCTGGCCGGTGCTGCCCGAGGTGCCGACGCTGCTGTCCCTGGCAGTCATCATCGCGGTGCTGGTCACCGTCACCGTGGCGAGCCTGGCCGCCAACCGGCGCGACGCCCGCGCGCTCGCGGCCGCGGCGCTGGACGAGAACAGCGAGACCCGCTCCCCCGCGACGTCCGCCGGCGCGAGCCACTGAGCCTGCGCGAGCGGTCGGTGCCGCCGCGAGCCTGGACCCGGCGGACCGCGGTCAGGCCGGGTCCGGGCCACCGGACGCGAACAGGTCGCCCTGGTCTGCTGCCGCGAGATCGATGCCGCTGTGCGCGGGCGCGGGTCTGGCCGCGACCGGAGCCGAGAACAGCCGCCGCCCCGACGCGTCCTTGCGGCCGGTGACCTCGCAGGTCACCAGCCGCACAGGCCCGTCGGGGGCGGTGAACGGACCGGCTCCCCAGCGCAGCCAGACCGCGACTCGGCCCTCGGCGGCCTCGGCGGTCAGCTTCTCCAGGGTGCGGCGGCGCTCCGACTGGTCGATCTCGACCACGATCGGCGGCTCATCGGCGCGGGCGACTCCCACGTCGACCCAGGAGTGTCGGTCCTCGTACGGCGGCGGCAGCTTGACCACGCTGCGGGCCCGACGGTAGACCCGCCAGCCCTGCGCCATCCCCCACGCCAGCACGGCCTCGGTCAGCGCCTCGGTGACCTGATCGGCGTCACGGTCCGTGAACTCCACCGTCGCGAGCCACGCCTGCAGGGAGCCCGCGACCCTGTCCGCGTCATCCACTGCGCCGCTTCCCACCGGCACACCTTAACCAACGGACGATCCCGACTGGCTGCTGCGGGCGGCGGGCGGGGATGCGAACGGCGGCGTGTGTGTGAGCCCCACCGCGATCAGGATCCGCCTGTTCTGGAAGACGCACACCGTGCCCTGGACCGAGGTCATGAACATCGACCACACTCCGCGCGGCTATCACGGCCACGAGACGATCCGGCTCGTGCGGCGCGGGTGGGTCATCATCGTCACCCCGATCCGTCGCGGGCCACCGGGCATCTTGCGGCCGTCCCACGCCTGGCTGAGCCGGGCCGACCGTCAGCGGCGCGGGGACCGGCCGCCCCGGCTCGTCGGGCTCTGGCGGCGCGCGGGCTTGGCCGGCTTGGCGGGTTTGGCCGGCACGGTGACCTTGTCGGTCGCGTCCTGCTGGCGTTCCTGCAGCCGCCGCTGCTCGCGCTGCGTCTCGGCGTGGGTCGCGCGCTCGCGGACCAGCCACTCCGGCGGGTTGGCGGCCAGATCCGCGATCTGGGCGGTGGTCAGCGCCTCGGTCATGCCCGCACGGGCCAGCCCGCTGTTGGAGATCCGCAGCCGCGCGGCGACCACGTTGCGCGGGTGGGGACCCTCGCGGCGCAGGTCGGACAGCCATTGCGGAGGGTTGCGCTGCAGCTCGTCGAGGTCCTCGCGCGATACCAAGCTCTCCTGGAACTCCTGCGGCGTCGCAGGCAGGTAGATGTCGAGCTTCAGCGCCGCCGTGGCGGGCTTCATCAGCTGGGACTTCTTCGGCTTGGTCACCGCCTCAGCCTAGCGGCCGGGCCGCCGGCCGGGCCGCTCGCCCCTGGCCGGGGTGCCGCCTGTCACCGGGCCGGTGACAGGCCTACCGGTAACCTGACCAGGTTGCGCATGAGATCAGCGCGGCCTGATCGCCGGTGCCCGACCGGTCGACGCTCCGGAGGTTACCGTGCCCGATGATCACCCTCCTGTGACGTTCCGCCTGCTGGTCGTCCCCGGAGTAACCATGGACAAGTGGAGCCGGGTCTGGTCCGAGCGGCAGCCCGAGGTGGCCCTGGAGGTGGTCCCGGTGGAGGCCGCGCAAGCCGCCGCGCTGCTGGTCGCCGAGGCCGACGCCGGGTTGCTCCGGCTGCCCGCCGACCAGGACGCCTTCCACGCCATCCCGCTGTACACCGAGACGACGGTCGTCGTGGTGCCGCGCGAGCACCTGCTCGCCGCCGCCGACGAGGTGACGCTCGCGGATCTGGCGGACGAGACGCTGCTGCTGCCAGAGGACGACGTGATCGGCTGGCCCGACCCGTCGGTCGTGCCCGGCACGGTGGCCGCGCACCGGCCCGCCACCACGGCCGAGGCGGTCGAGCTCGTGGCCGCCGAGGTCGGCGTGCTCGTGGTGCCGCAGTCCCTGGCCCGCGCGCACCACCGCCGCGACCTCACCTATCGCGTGCTCACCGACGCCCCGGCCTCGTCCGTGGGGCTGGTGTGGTCCCGTGACCGGTACACCGACCTGGTCGAGGAGATGATCGGCGTCGTCCGCGGCCGGACCGCGAACAGCACCCGCGGCCGGGCCCCGACCCCTGCCGAACCGCGCCCGGCAACGTCCGCGCGTAAACCGGCCGAGGGCGCGAACCGCGGCAAGCCCGCGCCCGGGCGCACGGGCGCGCGCCGCACCGGCGGCACTCCGCCGAAGCGGCGGGGCCGCTGACCGCGCGCCAAAGCAGCGGTGCGACGCTGTCGTCTACCCGGTGTCCCGATCGGTGGCCGTGCCCGACCCGCCCGGCCGACGGGCGCGCCGCGCGTCAGGCATGATCACGAAGTGAGTTCTACCGGGACCCCGATCCGCCTGTCCGTGCTCGCCCTGTCCTACTTCGCGTTCATCAGCCTGGGGCTGCCCGACGGCCTGCTCGGCGTGGCCTGGCCGTCGATGAGCGCCGACCTGGACGTGCCCCGGGAGACGATCGGCCTGCTGCTGATCCCGTCCACCTGCGGATACCTGATCTCCAGCGTGACGGCCGGGTTCGTGCTGTCCAAACTCGGCGTCGGCCGCCTGCTGGCCGGCAGCACGGCACTGGCCAGCCTGGCGCTGTTCGGATACGCGGTGTCGCCCGCGTTCGCGTTCACCATGGCCGCGGCGCTGTTCGCCGGTTTCGCGGGCGGCGCGATCGACGCGGGCCTCAACGCGTACGCCGCGTCGGCGTTCGGGCCCCGGCACATGAACTGGCTGCACGCGTTCTTCGGGCTGGGTGTCGCGATGGGTCCGCTCATCATGACCGCCTCCATCCAGTACGGCGACGCCTGGCGGCCCGGTTACCTGGTGGTCGCGTCCGGGCAGGCGGTGCTCGCCGTGGCGTTCGTGCTCACCGCCCGGCAGTGGGCGCAGCGGCCGGTTCCCGAGCACGCGGCCCACGAGGCGCAGGCCGGGCCGATCCGGGCGCGGGACACGCTCAAGCTGCCCGCGGTGTGGTTCAGCGTGCTGACCATCGCCGTGTACGTCGCGCTGGAGGTCGGCGCCGGCCTGTTCGCGTACCAGCTGCTCACCGAGGGCCGGGGCATGAGCGACGCGGTCGCGGGCGTCTGCGTGTCGCTGTACTGGGGCAGCCTGTTCGTGGGCCGGGTGCTGCAGGGCTTCGCGGCGCACCGGTTCCTGCCGGGCCAGACCGTCGTGTGGTCGATCGGCGGCATGGCGGCCGGAGCGGTGCTGGTCGCGATCCCCGGTCCGGGCTGGCTGGCCGCGTTCGGGTTCATGGTGATCGGTTTCGCCGCGGCCGCGGTGTTCCCGCTGTTCACGCTGTTGACGGCGGAGCGGGTCGGCGCCGCGCACGCCGACCGGACCATCGGCCTGCAGATGGCGGGCGCGGGGCTGGGCGGCTCGATCATCCCCGCGATAATCGGCGTGGTGCTGGGCACGTGGGGCGTCAACGCGCTCGGCCTCAGCCTCGTCGTGCTAGCCGCCGCCCTGATCGTCGCGTACCTGGCCGCGACCCGCACCCGGCATTCCCCGGCCGAACGGGTGACCGGCATCGCGGGGACGTGACCGACAATCATGTCCATGAACGTGGTCGCTCAGGTGTTCGCCGTGCTCGCGGGTCTGCTGCACGTGCTCATTTTCACGATGGAGAGCGTGCTGTTCCGGCGGCCGCAGGTGCACGGCCGGTTCCGGGTCAAGCCGCAGGACCTGGCGGCGGTCCAGCCCTGGGCCTTCAACCAGGGCTTCTACAACCTGTTCCTGGCGTTGGGGGCGCTGGGCGGCGTGGTCGCCGTGCACACCGGACACGCGGCAGTCGGCGCTGCCGTGGCGCTGTTCGGCTGCGCCAGCATGCTCGGCGCGGCCGTGGTGCTGGCCGCCACCGACCGCCGGATGGCCCGGGCCGCCGCCATCCAGGGTGTGACCCCGCTGGCCGCCCTGGTCGCGGCACTGTTCGCCGGCTGATCCGGGCCAGGTCAGCCGAGGTTGCGGCACCGGCGCGCCGCCGGACCGCGACACGACCGGCCGAGGCGGCGATCTGCGCAGCACACGCCCGCGAGGACGCGATCGCAGGGTACCGTCCAGGGTGGCAGTTCTGCCCGGGTAGCGTACTGATGACCCGGAATTGTCGAGCAGAAGGCGGAACATTGAGCCAGGAGCCCTCAGCGGCCACGTCCGAAGAGACCGTCACCTTCGCCGACCTCGGCCTGCGGCCGGAGTTGACGAAGGCGCTCTCGGCGCTGGGCTACGAGGAGCCGACGCCGATCCAGCGCGAGGCCATCGGCCCGCTGCTGGCAGGCCGGGACCTGCTCGGGCAGGCCGCCACCGGCACCGGCAAGACCGCCGCGTTCGCCCTGCCGGTGCTGCAGCACTGGGCCGACAGTGCCGACGGCCGCACCAGCGTCGACCCGACCGCACTGATCCTCGTGCCCACCCGCGAGCTGGCCGTGCAGGTCTCCGAGGCGGTCCATCGCTACGGCCGCGACCTCGGTGTGCGCGTGCTGCCGATCTACGGCGGGCAGCCCATCGGCCGCCAGCTGCAGACGCTGCGGCGCGGCGTCGACGTCGTGGTGGCCACGCCCGGCCGCGCGCTGGACCACATCGGCCGCGGCACGCTGCAGCTGGCCAGCCTGCGCACCGTCGTGCTCGACGAGGCCGACGAGATGCTCGACATGGGCTTCGCCGAAGACATCGAGGCGATCCTGCAGGAGACCCCGGACAGCCGGCAGACCGTGCTGTTCTCGGCGACCATGCCGTCGCGGGTGGAGGGCCTGGTCAAGCGCTACCTGCGCGACGCGGCACGGATCCAGATGGGTCGCGCCACGCAGGCTCCGGGCGAGTCGCCCAAGGTCCGCCAGAGCGCATACGTGGTGGCCCGCGCGCACAAGCCGGCCGCGCTCGGCCGCGTCCTCGACGTGGAGGCGCCGACGGCCGCGATCGTCTTCTGCCGCACCCGCGAAGAGGTCGACCAGCTCACCGAGACCATGAACGGCCGCGGCTACCGGGCGGAGGCGCTGCACGGCGGCATGAGCCAGGAGCAGCGCGACCGGGTGATGGGACGGCTGCGCGCCGGCACGGCCGACCTGCTGGTCGCCACCGACGTGGCCGCCCGCGGCCTGGACATCGAGCAGCTCACCCACGTGATCAACTACGACGTGCCGTCCGCCCCCGAGGCGTACGTGCACCGGATCGGCCGCGTCGGCCGGGCCGGCCGCGAAGGCGTCGCGGTGACGCTGGCCGAGCCGCGTGAGCACCGCATGCTCAAGGCGATCGAGCGGGTCACCCGGCAGCGCATCACCATGGAGAAGATCCCCAGCGTCGCCGACCTGCACGCCCGCCGGCTGGAGATGACCCGGGCCGCGATCCACGAGAGCCTGCTCGAGGACGAACTCGACCGGTTCCGGGTCGTCGTGGAGAGCCTGGCCGACGAGTACGACATCGTCGAGGTCGCCCTCGCTGCGGTGAAGGTCGCGCACGAGGCGATGGGCAACGCCCCCGACGACGAGGTCATCCCCGACATCGCCGAGCCCGTCGAGCGGCGCGAGCGGCCCGGCCAGGGTGACGGGCGTGCCCGAGGCGGTTCGCGCGGCCCCGCGGCAGGCGCGGTCAAGCTCTTCATCGGACTCGGCCGACGCAACGGCATCCGCCCACAGGACCTGGTCGGCGCGATCGCCGGCGAGGCGGGTCTGCCCGGGCGCGACATCGGCGCGATCGAGATCGCCGACCGGTTCTCGCTGGTCGAGGTTCCTGCTGAGGCCGCCGACGACGTGATCGAGGCGCTGCGGACCGCGACCATCAAGGGCAAGCGGGTCAGCGCCCGCCGCGACCGCGACCGTGACCGCGAGGCGGCCCCGCGCCGCCAGCGCTGGTAAGCGCCACTGACATCAGGTAGAGGGCCGTTCCTGCTCGCGGGCAGGAACGGCCCTCTACCTGTGTGAGCATGGATCTATGGCCGCATTCCAGGTCAGACGCTATTCCCATAAATCCTATGGGGTTGATAGCCTTTCTCCACCGCGAGCGGGCTGCCACGGCATACCGCACGACCGGGCACGCTCCCCCGTCATCGGTGACGAGACTTCGCTCCGACCCCTCAGGAGATTCCTCATGCAGGCCCAGCCTGGACTTTCCCGCCGTACGCTACTGGCCGCGCTGGCGGCGGCACCCCTGTCCGCGACCCTCCTGTCGGCCTGCGGCGGCGAAGAACCGGCCGCCGCCGGGCAGCCGCTGCGCATCGGCTACCAGCGCTTCGGCGGGCTCAGTTTGGTCAAGGCGCGCAACGCCGCCGATCCCAAGGCCACCTGGTCGCTGTTCGAGAGCGGCCCCGCGCTCACCGAGGGCCTCAAGGGCAAGGCGATCGACATCGGACAGACCGGCGAGGCGCCGCCGATCTTCGCCGCCGCCGGGAAGATCGACTTCAAGATCATCGGCACCTCCGCGCCGGTGCCCAAAGGCGAGGCCGTGCTCGTCAAGCAGGCCAAGGGGTTCAAGTCCTTCGCCGACCTCAAGGGCAAGAAGGTGGCGCTGAACAAGGGCTCCAACGTCAACTGGCTGCTGGTGAAGCTCCTGGAGAAGCACAACCTCAAGATCACTGATATCGACGTGAAGTACCTCAAGCCCGCCGAGGCGCGCCCTGCCTTCGACGGCGACCAGGTCGACGCCTGGATCATCTGGGATCCCTACTTCGCCCTGGCCGAGCAGCCGGGCGTGGTCGTGCTGGAGGACGCCACCGGCCTGGCCAGCAACCGCGAATACCTGCTCGTCGACCCGACCGCGCTGGAACAGAAGACCGACCAGCTCGGCGAGTTCCTGAAGCAGTACCGGACGGTGACCGACTGGGGCATCGCCAACCCCGCCGAGCGCGCTGCGGTGCTCGCGCCCGAGCTCAAGATCCCGCTGGACGTCACCACCCGCGCGCTCTCGCGCAGCGCCCAGCCCCTCGCCCCGATCACCTCGGAGATCGGCGACGAGTTGCAGGCCATCGCCGATGGTTTCGCCGCGCTCCAGCTGATCCCCGAGAAGATCGACATCAAGTCCCGCATCGACGGCCGCTTCAACGAGTCGCTGCGATGACAGCAGCACCGCGGACGGCGGCTCCGGCCGCCGTCCGCGCCCCCTCCGTCGACGCGGTGACCCCGGCACCGGGCAGGTCCGCCCGGCCGTGCCGCGGTCGGCGCGTGCTG
Source organism: Catellatospora paridis (assembly GCF_009720365.1). GTDB lineage: Bacteria > Actinomycetota > Actinomycetes > Mycobacteriales > Micromonosporaceae > Catellatospora > Catellatospora paridis. The sequence continues at coordinate 934,158 of NZ_ML769312.1, forward strand.
CGCCTGGTCAGCCCGGTCGTGCTCCTGGCCGCCTGGGAGGCTGCCGCGCGGACCGGTCTGCTGCCGCCGGAGAAGCTGCCCGCGCCCAGCGAGGTGCTGCGCACCGGCTGGCGGCTGGCCGCCGACGGCACCCTCGTCGTGCACCTGCTCGAATCGCTGCAACGCGCGGCGATCGGCCTGGCCGTCGGCGGCGGGCTGGCACTGCTGCTGGGCGCGGTCGCGGGCCTGCTGCGCATCGGCGACGACCTGGTCGACCCGCCCGTGCAGATGGCCCGCATGCTGCCGCACCTGGGCCTGGTCCCGCTGCTGATCATCTGGGTCGGCATCGGCGAGGAGCTGAAGATCACGCTGGTCGCGCTGGGCAGCTTCTTCCCGATCTACTTCAACACCTACGCCGGTATCCGCGACATCGACGAACGGCTCGTCGAGGCGGCCCGCACCTGCGGTCTCGGCCAGCTCGCCCGGCTGTGGCACGTGGTGCTGCCCGGCGCACTGCCCTCGCTGTTCCTCGGGCTGCGGCTGGCCATCGGCGCGGCCTGGCTCAGCCTCGTCGTCGGCGAGCAGGTCAACGCCCAGACCGGCATCGGCTTCCTGATGATGGAGGCACGCGAGTTCGCCCAGACCGACGTGGTGCTGCTCGGGCTGCTGGTGTACGCGCTGCTGGGCCTGCTGTCGGATCTGCTGCTGCGCATCGCTGAGAGGAGGACGCTGTCGTGGCGACGCGGACTGAAGGCGACCTGAGTTCGGTGCTGACCGCCGGCGGCGTACGCCGCTCGTTCGGCGCGGCCGTCGTGCTCGACGGCGTCGACCTGACCATCGCGCCCGGAGAGGTGGTCGCGCTGCTCGGCGGCAGCGGCTCAGGCAAGAGCACACTCCTGCGCATCCTCGCCGGGCTCGACCCGGACGCCGCCGGAACCGTGCACCGGCCGCCCCACCAGGCCGTGGTGTTCCAGGAGCACCGGCTGCTGCCGTGGAAGCGCGTCATCGACAACGTCGCGCTCGGGCTGACCGGACCGGACGTACGCGCACGGGCGCGGGCGGCGCTGGCAGAGGTCGGCCTGCCGGATCGCGACTCAGCGTGGCCCGCGGAGCTGTCCGGCGGGCAGGCGCAGCGGGTCGCGGTCGCCCGTGCGCTGGTACGCGAGCCGGAACTGCTGCTGCTCGACGAGCCGTTCGGGGCGCTGGACGCGCTGACCCGGCTGCGGATGCAGCAGTTGTTCATCCGGTTGCGCGCACAACACGGCTTCGCGGCGCTGCTGGTCACGCACGACGTGGACGAGGCGCTACTGCTTGCCGACCGCACCCTGGTCCTGGAGGGCGGCCGACTCGTCGAGGACGCCCCCGTGCCGCTGACACATCCACGTACACCGGACGACCCTGGCTTCGGCGCGCTGCGGCGGCGCCTGCTGGACAGGCTGGGCGTGGCGGCGTGAACCATTCGTCCCCGGTGGCAATGAGCAGGGTGCCACCCGGCGCACGGAGCCGAGGCGGCCCGGATCGCACCCGCGCACCTCTCGGGAAACGCATCCGCCTTACAAGCGGAGGGTCGCAGGTTTGAACCCTGCCACGCCCACAGTCCAGGTGCAGGCATTTCGCCTGCCCCTGCTGTGTTTCATGGGATCTTCGGACCGGGCGGTCTTTCACCGCCGTTGTCCGCTGCGAACCATAGTTTGCCGACGCTTATCGCACGGATATCGCACGCAAGATCGGCCCCTAGCCTGGGTGCGTCTGGTCGGCCGCCCAGTATCCGGCGTACAGGCCAACTCGTCCGTCGTCCTCATGGTCACGCCGTCGGCGTGCCCTCTGGGCTGCTGTTCCGCTTCGCGTTGTCAGCCGATGCCGGTCGTTGTCGGTCGCCGTTTGACGGCCTGGAGACGGCCTGGAGCCATGCTCCACGGCCTGGAGACGGCCTGAAGTCGACCATCAACCTACCGACAACGAGAAATGACCAGAAAGCAAGCCGACCCCGTGACCCTGAACCTACGGATTACCGGCGGCAAGGTCAGTAGGGTCCAGTGACGAGGTCCGCAGCCCTGACGACGGTCGTGCACCGCCGGGTGCGGGCAACGGCGTTGCTGTACGTCGCTGCCGTACCGGGAGGTCCAGGTTGAAGCGCCGTGCTTGAAGTGCAGTCAAGCCTTGGAAGCTTACGGTCCCGGCCCGGCTCGAACGGGCAGCCTCCCTCTCCAACAGCGGACGCGCCCTTACCGGGTAGGCGCGCCTAGGGCGGGTCGCTGGAACTGTAGATCGGACGAGGCAGAGGGGCAACGGAGATCGGCCGAAGAGTGGTTCTCGCTACTCGAAGGAACGGTGCCGGGCTGTAAATCCGTCACGAAAGCTACAGAGGTTCGAATCCTCTACCCGCCACCAGCAGCAAGAACGCGGCTCTGACCGACAAGAACGGTCGGGGCCGCGTTTCGCCTTGAGTCCGACTGTGTCCAGCTGAGGCCAGCCGTATACGGCCGTCCTGGGGAACATGCGGGGAACGCGTGAACGGCGGTGTCACCATGGCTGCTCCATGATCACGCTAGCGATCTCGATGAGTGAAGCGGTGGCCGCGCTTCTCGGGCGAAACAGGCGACGTACCTGCTGGGCCGCATCAGCAGGAGCGTCGGCCAGGATTGGCAGAAGTAGCAGGAAGCGTTCGACTGGTTCGATGACACCAGGCTCACTTGGGATGTTTGTTGCGAACTCAAGTAGCTCGTCCCATTCGAGCACCCGGGCTGGCCAGTCGCCCTCGATGGCGGCAAGCTGCGCTATCGCACCACCGGCGTGTGTTGGCGCTCGAAGTCGATACCGGCATCGTCTTCAAAGTTGCGGTAGATGATCACTAGCTTGTTTCCGTCGTCCGTTGGAACCCTGAAGACCGGCCACTGTTCGGGGGCGTTCAGCTGCTCCGCCAGTACGTCCATGTCGCCGCCGTCGACATCGAGTCGGGACATGAGGTTGGACATGTCGTGTGCCCAGTGCAGGTACAGCGGCCAAAATGCTGGATTCTGCAACAGCGCCTCGGCGTTGATCACCGGATAGTCGGCGCGGGTCGGGAACTCCATGACTGGAGATTGCCATTTACAAGGCGTTTCGCCTAGCTCCCCGTCTGCCGTCGGCCCGCACCCCGTGGTCATGATCTCCGGCCGTGGTCAAGACGGAGCTCCCCACCGTAAGAGTCTCAATGTCATGTCAAGACGCTGAGTTGGTTCGGCTCGATGCTCGTGGCCATGCGACGTTCGGGTGGGATGGTTCAGCGGTGGCGCCGCAGTCGGGTTGATCAGACTGTTGGTGCCATCGCTCGTAGGCGGCGTAGATGCGTCGTAGACCATCGCGTTCTTGGCGCAACTCGAGGAACTCGTCCAGAAGGTCGAACAGCGTTTCGACGGCGCGAGTGTCGAGGGCAGGCTCCATCTGGTGAAAGTTCTTCGGGCCGGCTGGCTCGGTCAGGTGGGCGACGAGGGACCACCAGACGTGGTTGTCGCCGGAACCGACCTGGGTGACGAGCCATTCGCGGAATCCGGTGAGCAGGCTTGCATTCGCCTCGTCGCACCCGGTCACGAACGCGACGACACTCGCGAAGTCCGGTCGTATGAGCCACATACCGGGCCGCTTGCGGACTTCGGCGATCAGGTTCCGGTGGTTCTCGACTCCGATTCTCACCTCGTGATTGTGCCCGCGGTGGTGTGGTCGTGGCGGCCGCTGGCTGTGCTCTCCTCGGCTGGGCAGGCTTCAGCCCGTCCCGAGGTTCTCGGTCGGGTCAAGGCTCGCCGAAGGCGACCGCGTAGCGGCTTGGCCTTGACCCGACCGGGGTTCTCGGGTCGCCCTTGTGGTGCGCAGTCGAGGAGAGCCCGCGCGTGCTCTCTGAGGAGGGTCGGGGTGCGGGGCGGAGCCCCCGCGGTGTTGGGCTCAGCCGCTCTGGGCTGCTGCTGGCGGGTGGGGTTGGTAGGTCCGGTTGTCGCGCAGCAGCGCCCACAGCACGTTGACGCGTCGGCGGGCCAGGGCGATCAGCGCCTGTTGGTGCTTGCGGCCCTCGGCGCGTTTGCGCTGGTAGTAGGTCCGGCTGGGGCCGTCGGGCTTGATGCTGGTGAGCGCTGCCATGTAGAACACGTGCCGCAGTCGGCGGTTGTAGCGCTGCGGCCGGCGGTGGTTGCCGGTGCGCTTGCCGGAGTCGTGTGGGACCGGGGCGAGTCCCGCGTAGGCGGCGAGGTGGTCGGGGCTGGCGAAGGCCGACAGGTCACCGACCGCGACAGCGAACTCCGCGCCGACGTGGGTGCCGATGCCGGGCAGGCTGCGGATGATCTCAGCCTGCGGGTGGGTGTCGAACGCGGCGGCTATGGCCTTGTCGGTGTTCCTCATTCTGATGCGCAACTGGAGCAGGTGAGCGGCCAGCAGCCCGGCCAGCGTGGCGGCGGTGTCTTGCGCGGGTAGGGCGATGTGCTGCTGGTCGGCGGCTGCCAGGGCGGCATCGGCGACCTTGTCCGTCTTGTATGCCAGTGCGTTCCTCCCAGCTCGCCGTCGGCAAGCGGCTGGTCAAGGTGGAGCGCCGTACTGCGCCGGACGACCGCTTTCGGCGCGCTGAGGTCGGGCGTCGCGGCATGAACTGTCCGCCGCCGATCGATCATGGTCGGCCCCCTGCCTGTCGTCCCGGTCGGTGGGGCCTACGCTGGCGCGATGCCTCATGTGTCTGATGGCCGTCTCGGCTCGACCCGAGCGGTCTATCCCGGGACCTTCGATCCCTTCACACCGGGTCACTTCGACATCGTCGACCGGGCACGCCACATGTTCGATCACGTCACGGTCGTGGTCGCCGTCAACAACGACAAACGACCGTCCCAGACGACTGCGGCGCGGGCGGCTGAGATCGAGCGCCTGAGTCCGGCAGGCTGGCAGAACGTCTCGGTGGCCACCTGGCATGGGTTGACCGTGGAGTACTGCCGACACCATGGATCCAGTGTGATCGTCCGTGACGTCAGAAACGCCACCGATTGCCAGCACGAGTGCGACCTCGCAGCGACGAACGACGCGCTGGGGGTGACGACGATGCTCGTGCCCACCCGGCCGGAGCTGGCAACGGTGTCGTCCACCGCGGTACGGGCTCTGCGAACCTGAGCACTCACCTCGCCCTGTGCCCGGGCCTCTCAGGTCTTCCGCGGATCGTTTCGAGGGTCGACGTACTCCAAGGAGATCGGACCGATCGCGGTCACCTGCGTCACGTACTGGCCGGATTTCGCCCAGTGGAAGTGGGAGGTTCCGCCGGGCAGCACGATGACGGCCCCGGGCGGGTACGCCTCCAGCTTGCTCTCGTCGAACTCGTCGCCGCGGCCGATGTAGAAGACACCGGAGATGACCGTGTAGACGCGGTCCTCGTGGTGTCGGTGCGGCATCAGCCTCTCGCCGGCGGGCAGGTTGACCCGTACCACATAGGGCTCGGGCTCCGACGGGTCGCCCACCATGACGGCGAGGCGGGCCGCAGGCGGGAACCCGGGAAACGGCCGCCAGTCGATGTCCTCCTGCAGAACCGACTTGAAGACTTCCTGGTCAACGTGGTGGGTGCTCATCCCTGCTGACCCCCTGTCGGTGGCGGAACCTATACAAACCGTTTCAAATGCGAATCCTACCGCTGGGCCGACGCCGGTGACCCGCTCCTGCCGGTGGTCGTCCCGGTGAGGTACCCGCAACGACGTACGCAACAGCGCATGGGCACGTTCGCACTACCTTGACCCGTATGGAAGCAGACGGTCCACCCGGTCCGGCGGACGTCGTCGTCACGATCGGCCATCCGTTCGGTGACCTCGACGTGCCGCTGCTGGAGTGGATCAGCCGTGGGCCTGGTCCGCGGCCGCTGGTGAGGCCGATCAGGGCGAGGCGGGCCGACACCGGCAAGCCGCTCCCGCTGACGGTCGTCCCACTGCGATACCGCAACGACGCCGAGTCGCGCGCGCTGATCGCCGCCGGGTTGCTCGAGCCGCCGCCGTGGCACGCATAGGCCTCGGCGCACGCGTGCCGGCTGCCGGTGTTCCACTGCGGCGTGTCCGCGCGCCGGAGGTGTGGGGCCGGCCGGATTTGCACCGGCGTCCTCCCGCTGTGCAGGCGGGCGCGACGACTTCTGCGCTACGGCCCCGTTCTCGGGCGAGCTTAGGCCCCTGCCGCGTCCACCCGCGACAGGGGCCGGTCGTGCCGGTCAGCGGGCCAGGCCGGCGTAGCCGCCCATGTGGTAGAGCAGCGGCTCGCCGTCGCGGTGCTCGGCGCTGACCGGGCGGCCGAGCACGATCGCGTGGTCACCGGCCGGGATGCGCTGCACGACCTCGCAGGTCAGCACGGCGAGCGCCCCGTGCAGCAGCGGCAGCCCGTATGGCCCCTGCCGCCACAGGCTCGTGTCGGCGAAGCGGTCGACGCCGCGGGTGGCGAAGATCCGGGCCACCTCCTGCTGCTCCTCGGCCAGCAGGTGGATGGCGACGTGCCGGGCCCGCGCGACGGCCGGCCAGCTCGTCGAGTCGCGGTCGAGGCAGAACGAGACGAGTTGCGGCCGCAGCGACACCGAGGTGAACGAGGTCGCGGTGAACCCGACGGGCGGGCCGCCGGCCTGACCCGGCGCGGTCACCACAGTGACCGTGGTGGCGTGCCGGCGCAGCAGGCCGAGATGGCGGTGCAGTTCGATGCCGGTGACAGCGTGGCCGGGCAGGTCGTCGGCGGAGGCGGTGGGCGGCAGGGCGGTGAGCGTCATGGGGGTGCCTCTCGGGGCGCAGGTGACGGTGACGGGGGGCGTCACCGTCGACATCGCATTGCGCTCATGCCCCGACGCTAGCAGCGCGAAGCCGTAAAGTCACTATCTCCTATGGGAATTATAGACTTTATCTCAGTGATGCCGTGACCAGGTCGCGAACATGTCCGCGTAACGGCCCTCGGCGGCCAGCAGCTCGGCGTGCGATCCGATCTCGACGACGCCCGACTCGTCCAGCACCACGATCCGGTCGGCCCGCATCGCCGTGGACAGCCGGTGCGCGATGAGCAGCGCGGTGCGCCCCTCCAGCAGCCGGTCCAGGGCCTGCTCCACGCGCAGTTCCGAGCGCAGGTCCAGGTTCGAGGTCGCCTCGTCGAGCACCACCACCCGCGGCTGGGCCAGGAACGCCCGGGCCAACGCCAGCAGCTGCCGCTGCCCCGACGACACCGACTGCCCGCGCTCGTGCAGCATCGCGTCCAGCCCGGCGTCGGTGCGCTCGACCAGGTCACGCAGCCCGACCGCGTCGATCGCCGCCCAGATCTCGGCCTCGCTCGCCGCCGGCCGCGCGAACGCGACGTTGTCGCGGATCGAACCGGCGAACATGAACGGCTCCTGCGGCACCACCCCGATCTGGCGGCGCAGCGATACCAGGCTGACCTCGCGCAGGTCGTGGCCGTCGATCAGGACCCGGCCCGCGTCCGGGTCGTGCAGCCGCGTCACCAGCTTGGCCAGTGTCGACTTGCCCGCCCCGGTCGGCCCGACGCAGGCGATCGTCTCCCCCGGCTCGATGCGCAGGTCCACCCCGCGCAGCACCGGCCGCGCCGGGTCGTAGCCGAACACCACCCGCTCGAACACGATCCCGCCCGCCACCGGCGGCAGCTCGACGGGGTCGGCGCGTTCGGGCACCGTGGGGGCCTGCGCGAGCAGCGTACGCAGCTTGGCCACCGCGGCCCGGCTCTGCTGGTAGTTCGTGTACAGCTGCACCAGCTGCTGCATCGGGGCGAAGAACGCGTTGAGGTAGAGCACGAACGCGGTCAGCTCGCCGATGCTCAGCTCGCCGCGCAGCACCATGCGCCCGCCGATCAACAGCAGCACGGCCATGCCCACCAGGCCGATGACCGAGGTGCCGGGGCCGTAGATCGCGCTGATGTGGCCGGTGAAGTCGTTCGCGTCGCGGTAGCGGCCGACGACCGTGCGGTGCTGGGCGATGTTGCGGTCCGCGCGGTGGTACGCGGTGACCACGCGCACGCCGTGCAGGCTCTCCGCCAGGTCGGTGAACATCGCCGCGATGGCGTCGCGCTGGCGGGCGTACCCGACGTCGGAGGCCCGCCGGAACCATACCGACGCCGCGAACAGCAGCGGGACCACCAGCAGCAGCGTTATCGCGGCGAGCCCGGCGTCGTAGTGGAACAGCACCGCGGTCACCACGACCATGGTCAGCCCCTGCACCGCGAACTGGGCCAGGCCCTCCTGCAGTAGCTGCTGCAGCGACTCGATGTCCGACGACATCCGGGTCATGATGACCCCGGCCTTCTCCTCGGTGTAGTAGTCCATGGACAGCCGCTGCAGGTGCGCGAAGACGCGTACCCGCAGGTCGCGCATGGCGTCGGCGGCGAGCGAGCCGGTCTGGCGCATACGCGCGGTCGTGGTGGCCCAGCCGGCCAGCACCGCGGCGGTGAACGCACCCGCCGACCACAGCAGCACGGGCAGGTCGCGCGCGACGATGCCGTGGTCGATGCCGACCTGCACCAGGAACGGGCCCGCCTGCAGCAGCAGCGTCTCGACCAGGATCGTCACGCACGCCGCCAGGAAGACCCCGCGGCGACGGGTCAGCAGCGACAGCAGGCTCAACTCGGCTCCACCCGCGCGGCGGTGGGTGAACCGGTCCGCGGGGACTCCGTGGTCCGGCTCGGCTTCCTCCAGCCGGCGCACCCCCGCGGCCAGCTCGTCCGGCACCCCGGCGAACGGCAGCGTGTCACCGGTGCGCCGGGCGCCGCGGCCCGCGCCGACGGCGCTGAGCCCGCCCATCGGGCCGCTGCCCGGCCCCCCGCCCGGCCCGCCGAACCCGCCCCCGAACATGCTCATGCCGGCTCCTGCCCTCGTTCGTCGACCGCACCGCTGCCGACGGCCACCTCACGGCACCGGTCAGCCCGCAGCATCGCTTCGGCTCGTCGTGTCCGCCAGGTCATGCGGCCACCTGCTCGTCCACGTCCGACCCGGCCGTCAAGGCGGCCAGCACGTCTCGGTAGCGCGGCTCCCCGGCCAGCAGTTCCTCATGCGTGCCCTGGGCGGCCACGCGCCCGTCGTCGACCAGCACGACCGTGTCGGCCAGCGCGATGGTGGAGAGCCGGTGCGCGACGATGATCGTGGTGCGGTTCTGGAGCAGGTCGCGCAGCGCGGCGTGGATACGCTGCTCCACATGCACGTCGACGGCGCTGGTCGCGTCGTCCAGCACCAGCACCGGCGGATTGACCAGCAGCGCGCGGGCGATGGCGACGCGCTGGCGCTGCCCGCCCGACAGCGTGTACCCGCGCTCGCCGATCACCGTGTCGTAACCCTCGGGCAGCGCCCGGACGAAGCCGTCGGCCCCGGCCGCCTGCGCCGCGGCGACGACGTCGGCAAGGTCGGCGTCCGGCCGGCCGAAGGCGATGTTGTCGCGGATGGACACCGAGAACAGGAACGGCTCGTCCGGCACGATGCCGATCTGGTCCCGCAGGCTGTCCAGGGCGTACTCGCGCACGTCGCGGCCGTCGACGCGGACGCTGCCCGCCGTGGTGTCGTAGTAGCGGGCCAGCAGCCGTCCCATCGTGGACTTGCCCGAGCCGGTCCGGCCGACCACGGCGACCGTGGTCCCGGCGGGGACACGCAGGTCCAGACTGCGCAGCGCGACCGTGCCGTCGGGGTATGCGAACTCGACTGCCACGAACTCGACCTCGCCGCGGATTCGCGCGCGCACCGGGTCGGCCCGCTCGGTGATCTCGCTGCGAGTGTCGAGCACCTCGTAGATGCGCTGCGCCGAGGCGGCGGCCCGCTGGCCCATCATGATCATCATGCCGAGCATGCGGAACGGCGGCTGGAGCATCAGCACGTACGAGTTGAACGCGACGATCGCGCCGACCGTGGCCCGGCCCTCGATCACCATCCAGCCGCCGCACAGCAGCACCAGCGCCAGACCCAGCCGCGGCAGATTCTCCAGCGTCGGCGACCAGCGGCTGCGGATGTACGCGTCGCGCCGGTACGCCCAGCGCACCCGGTCGGCGGCCGACGCCAGCAGGGTCACCTGGCGCTGCTCGCCCGCGAACGCCTTGACGATGCGCACGCCGTTGATGTTCTCGTCCACGACCGTGGCCACCTGCGCCAGCCGGGACTGGATCAGCCAGGACACCGGGAAGATCGCCTTGCGCATCCACACGCCCAGCAGCGCGATCACCGGCATGGTGGCCATCGCGACCACCGCCAGCAGCGGGTCGATCGACACCATCAGCGCGAACGCGAACACCGCGATCAGGCACTGCACCAGGATCGACGGCCCGAACGCCAGATACATCTGCACCGCGCGGATGTCCGAACTGGACCGCGACATCAGCTCGCCGGTCTGCACCCGGTCGTAGAAACCGTACGGCATGCGGATCAGGTGCGCATACATGATGTTGCGCAGGTCGTACTCGATCTCGTACGCGGTCCGCAGCAGGTAGCGCCGGGCCAGATAGTTGACCAGACCTGACACCACGGCGAGCCCGGCCAGCCACCATACGTAGCCGGTGAGGCTGTCGGTGCGCGCGACCAGGGCGTGGTCGATGCCCAGCCGCATCACGTTGGGGATCTGCACCTGCACCAGCAGGCCGACCAGGGACAGGCCCAGCGAGGTGAGCAGCAGCCCGCGGTGTGCCAGCACGATCGGCAGCGCGCGCCGCAGCCAGGACCGGCTCTGGTCGGGATCGATCGTCGACTTCGGGGCCGGATACGGCGACGGCGCTGACATCACGCTCCAGGGGGTGGTGGCGGGTGATGGTGGGGAGCGGGAGGGCCCGCTCCCCACCATGGCACGACGGTCGTCGTCGGCGCGACGGATTACCGCGCCGGGGTGACGCCCTGGCGGCGGCGCTGTGCCGGGTCGGTGATCGAGGGCGGCTGGTAGCCGGCGTCGGCCTGGTTGAGGATCGTGCCGGGCGGCACGATCTCGTCGATGCGGTCCAGCACGTCCTGCGACAGGGTCAGCTTCTCCGCGCCGAGCTGCGACTCCAGGTGCTCCAGGGTGCGCGGGCCGATGATCGCCGAGGTGACCGCCGGGTGCTCCAGCACGAACGCGAGCGCCAGGTGGATCAGCGACAACCCCGCCTCGGCGGCGAGTTCGGTCAGCTGCTCCACCGCCGCCAGCTTCACCTGGTTGGCGGGCAGTGCCGGGTCGAAGCGGCCCGGCTGGCGGGCGGCACGCAGCGAGATCGGCTCGGTCAGGTCGCGGTGGTAGCGGCCGGACAGCCAGCCGCCCGCGAGCGGGCTCCACGGGATGACCGCCAGGCCGTGCTGCTGCGCCACCGGCAGCACCTCACGCTCGATGCCGCGGTTGAGGATCGAGTACGGCGGCTGCTCGCTCACGACCCGCTCCCGCCCGCGGCGCTGCGCGATCCACTGGCCCTCCACGATCGCCGACGGCGGGAAGCACGAGGTGCCGATGTAGCGGATCTTGCCCTGCCGCACCAGGTCGGTCAGCGCGCCCAGGGTCTCGTCGAAGTCGGTGTCGGTCTCCGGCCGGTGCACCTGGTACAGGTCGATGTGGTCGGTCTGCAGGCGGCGCAGGCTGTGCTCCACCTCCCGGACGATCCAGCGCCGGGAGTTGCCGAAGTGGTTGACGTCGTCGCCCATCCGGTGGTGCACCTTGCTGGCCAGGAACACGTCGTCGCGACGGCCGCCCGCCAGCGCCTTGCCGACGACGATCTCCGACTCGCCCTGCGAGTAGGTGTCGGCGGTGTCGACGACGTTGATGCCCGCGTCCAGCGCCCGGTGGATGATCCGGATGCCGTCCTCGTGGTCGGGGTTGGCGCGCGCGCCGAAGTTCATCGCGCCCAGGGTCAGCGGGCTGACCTTCACACCGGTGCGACCGAAGGGCCGGTACTGCGTCATGTGCTGCTCTTCTCGTCAGACCGCGGCAGGCTCGGCCGCGGTGGCGTACTGGCTGGCCGGGCGGGTCAGGCCCAGGTGGTCGCGCAGGGTGGTGCCGGTGTACTCGGTCCGGAACAGGCCGCGGCGGCGCAGTTCCGGCACGACGTGGTCGACGAAGACCTCCGCGCCGGACGGGAACATGTCCGGCATGATGTTGAAGCCGTCGGCGGCGCCGCCGAGGAACCACTCCTCGAGGGTGTCGGCGATCTGCTCCGGCGATCCGGCGACCAGGCGGTGTCCGGATCGGATGCGCCCGGCCAGCTGGCGGACCGTGAGCCGCTCCCGGCGCGCCAGGTTGATCTGGGCGTCGAAGAAGCCCCGCGAGCCGTTCTCGATCCGGCCGGCGTCGCCGATGAGGTGCCACGGCAGCTCTTCGTCGAGCTTGAGGTGCTTGCGGTCCAGCTGCAGCCGCTGCGCGACCTGGCCGAGCTGCGCGTCGAGGCCCTGGATCTCGTCGAGTTCGGCCTGGCGGGCCAGCGCCTCGGCCTCGGTGCTGCCGATGACCGTCGACAGCCCTGGCATGATCTTAATCGAGTCTGGGTCGCGCCCGCTGCCCGCGGCACGGGCCTTCATCTCCGCGTAGAAGGCCTGCCCGTCTTCGAGGGTGGTCTGCGCCGTGAACACCGCGTCGGCGCGGCGGGCGGCCAGGGCCTTGCCGTGTTCGGAGGACCCGGCCTGCACGAGCACCGGGCGGCCCTGCGGCGAGCGGGGGATGTTCAGCGGTCCGCGTACCGCGAAGTGGGGGCCTTCGTGGTCGATGGTGTGCACCTTGGTCCGGTCGGCGAACACGCCGCGGGCCCGGTCCGCGATGATCGCGTCGTCCTCCCAGCTGTCCCAGAGCTTGACGGCGATGTCGACGAACTCCTCGGCGCGGCCGTAGCGGTCGTCGTGCACGGGCGCGCCGGTGAGCCCGAAGTTGCGGGCCGCGGCGTCGCCGGCGGTGGTGACGATGTTCCAGGCGGCCCGCCCGCCGGACAGGTGGTCCAGCGAGGCCAGCCGCCGGGCCAGGTTGTACGGGTCGTTGTAGCTGGTCGACGCGGTGGCGATGACTCCGATCCGCTCGGTGGCCAGCGCGATCGCGGTCAGCACGAGGGTCGGTTCCAGCCGCCCGCTCGGGCCGCCGCCGGGGTCTCCGGCCAGGGCGGGCCCGTCGGCGAGGAAGATCGCGTCGAGGGCGCCGCGTTCGGAGATCCGGGCGATGTGCTGGTAGTAGCCGATGTCGAGGTAGGACAGCGGGTCGACCTCGCCGTGACGCCAGGCCGAGCTGTGCCCGCCCAGCCCGAGGATGTTCATGCCGATGCTCATCTGCCGTGGCTTCGTGCCCATGGCGTGCTCCTTGCTGCTGAATGAGGTAGCCCTGGTGGGCACGGAATCGGACGACGCCGCGTCGGCTCCGTCGCTCGCCCGCGGACGGGCGAGGGCCTCGGTCGCATCGCCTGCGACCGTCACCGGCGGGCGGCGGTCAGAACAGCCCGCTCAGCGGGGGCTGCTCACCGGTGAGGTGGTAGGCGCCCGCCGCTGCGGCCTTCCACAGGCGCGGGTTGTGGTTGGCGACCGTGCGGGCGTTGCGCCAGTGCCGGTCGAGGTTGTGCTCCCGGGCGACAGCCGAGCCGCCACCTACGTCGAACACGAGTTCCCCGGCCCGCAAGGCGGCGTCGGCGGCGACGTACTGCGCCTGGGCGACCTCGACCGAGGCCCGGACCAGCGCGTCCTCGGCGAGGTCGGCTGCCCAGGCGTCGTCGATCGCCTGCGCGGCGGCGAGCACGACCGCCTCGGCGGCGTACGCCCGCGCGGCGATCTCCCCCACCGCGAGCCGCACGTACGGGTCGTCCACGGCCCGCGCGGCGGTGCTGTGCTTGATCGGCCGGGCTCGGTCCCGGGCGAACGCGGTCGCGTCGCTCAGCGCGTCACGGGCGATGCCGGCCAGCACCGCGCCGAGGTAGAGCTGCAGGAACGCGGTCACCGGCGAGCGCCGGTCGCGGAAGCCGCGCCGGTCGCGCAGTTCGTGCGGGTGCACCACCAGATCGTCGAGGTCGGTGGTGCCGCTGGCGGTCAGCCGCTGGCCGATGGCGTCGAAGTCGTCGTGCAGCCGCAGCCCGGCGCGGTCGCGGGGCACGATGAACGAGACGGGCTGCCCGTCGTCGTCCAGCGCGGTGGCGCTGACCCAGTCCGCGAACAGGGATCCGGTGCTGTAGTACTTGCTGCCCGTGGCCCGGTAGTGCGCACCCTCGCGGGTGATCCGGGCGCTGATCGCCCCGTTCGCGCCGCCGATCTCCCAGCCCGCGTTACCGACGACCTGGCCTGCCATCAGGCGGCAGAACCAGGTCTTGCGCTCGGCGTCGGAGCCCTGCGCGACCAGCCCTTCCACGAACGAGAAGTCGGGCCGCAGCGCCTGGGCGACGTTGGAGTCGGCCGCGGCCAGGTCGACGACGAAGCGGATGGTGTCGCGCACGCTCGCACCCGCGCCGCCGTACGCCTCGGGGATCCGGAAGGCGAACAGCTGCTCCTTCGCCACCGCCCGGACCTGGTCGTACGGCAGCTCGCGCAGCCGTTCGCGGTCGGCCGCACCGGCCCGGATCTGCGCGAGCACCGGCGCGGCCCGCTCATGCAGCACCCGTGCGGTCAAAGCCGCGGTCGTCGGTTCGACGAGGTCCGGTTCTGTGGTCGGCACGCTAGGCCGCCTGCAGGGAGCGCGCGACGAGGGCGTCGGTGAAACCGGTGACGACGGCGTCCAGGAACGCCTGCCCGGTGGCGTCGAGCAGGATGCCGCCGCCGTCGGTGTCGACGATGGTCTTGTCGTGGATGAAGCACCCGGCCACGATGTGCGTCGCACCCATGCTGGACAGCACCGGCCGCAGCGCGTAGTCGATGGCCAGCACGTGGGCCGGGGTGCCGCCGGTGGCCAGCGGCAGCACCACCTTGCCGGCCAGCGCGTACTGCGGCAGCAGGTCGAGCAGCGACTTCAGGACGCCGCTGTAGGCGGCCTTGTACACGGGCGTCGCGACGATGACGCCGTCGGCGGCCGCGATCGCCGCGCCGACGGACAGAATCGCCGGGTGGTGCACGTCCGCGCCGAGCAGCGCCTCGGCGGGCAGGTCCCGGACCGCGAGGTGGCGCACCTCGTATGAGCCGGACCCGGGCAGGTTGTCGGCGACGTGCCGCAGCACGCGCGCGGTCTTCGAGGTGGGTGACGGCGATCCGGAGATCGCGAGGATCGAGGGCATGGGGTTCCTCCTCAGCCGACGGGCACGGGTTCGGGCGTGGCCGCCGCGAGCGCGGCGGGATCGCGGTAGCGGGCCCCGGGGTGCACGTCGGGCAGCCGGGGCCGCCCGGCCCCGAACAGCCGCTCGCGCAGGGTCTCGCCGTCGTCGTAGGACGCCCGGTAGCGGCCGCGTCGCCGCAGCTCCGGGACGATCAGCTCGATGAAGTCCGCGGCGGTGCCGGGGGTCAGGAACTGGCGCAGGTTGATCCCGTCGATGCCGCCGTGGTCGACCCAGCGCTCCAGCTCGTCGGCGACGACCTTGGGCGTGCCCGCGACGAAGAACGGCCCGCGGTCGAACCCGCCGATCCGCTCGAGCACTTCGCCGACGGTCTGCTCGGGCCGGAACCGGCTGCCCAGGCGCTGGTGGCCGGGGTCCTGCCGGGCGATGATGTCGGCGACGCGCTCGTCGGGGCGGTAGCGGGTCCAGTCCAGCCCGGCTCCGGCGTGCGCGAGGTGGCCTTCCACGCTGCGCAGGCGCCGGAACTCGGCGACCTTGCGGTCCACCTCGGCGTCGGTGCGGCCGACGATGACCGCCGCGCCCGCGAGGAACTTGATGTCGTCGCGACCGCGGCCGTACGCGACCGCCCGGTCCTTGGTGTCCTCGATGTTCGCGCGCACGTCGTCGAGGGAGAACCCGCCGACGAACACCGCCTCGGCGTGCCTGGCCGCGAAGCCGCGGCCCGCGTCCGACGCCCCGGCCTGGTAGATCACCGGCGTACGCTGCCGGGACGGCTCGCTCAGGTGCGGCCCGGCGACCCGGTAGTGCTCGCCGACGTGGTTGATGTAGCGGACCTTCGCCGGGTCGGTGTAGACCCGGTTGTCGCGGTCGCGGATCACCGCGTCGTCGTCCCAGGACCCTTCCCACAGCTTGTAGAGCACGTCGAGGTACTCGTCGGCGATGGCGTATCGCTGGTCGTGCTCGACCTCGTCGGCCAGGCCGAAGTTGCGGGCCGCGTTGGGCAGGTAGGAGGTGACCACGTTCCACGCCACCCGGCCCTTGGTCAGGTGGTCCAGCGTGGACATGCGCCGCGCGAACGCGAACGGCGGCTCGTAGGTGGTGGAGAACGTGGCGGCGAAGCCCAGGTTGCGGGTCACCGCCGCCATGGCCGGGATGAGCAGCAGCGGATCGTTGTTCGGGATCTGCACGGCCTCGCGCAGCGCGGTCTGCGGCCCGCCCCGGAATCCGTCGTACGCGCCGATGACGTCGGCCAGGAACACCGCGTCGAAGGTCCCGTACTCCAGCAGCTGGGCCAGCTCGGTCCAGAACTCGAGGTCGTTGAAGCGGTGCCGGTTGTTGTCGGGGTGCACCCACAGGCCGTGGGAGATGTGCCCGACGCAGTTCATCTCGAACAGGTTGACGTGGATCTGCTTAGGCACGCGGGCCTCCCTGGGTTGCGGGGGTGAGCACGGCCGACAGCAGCGTGCGGGTGTACTCGTGCGCGGGCGCGGTGAAGATCTGGCGTACGTCGCCGGACTCGACGACCTCGCCGTCCTTCATCACCAGCACCCGGTCGCTGACGTGGTGGATCACGCCCAGGTCGTGCGAGATGAACAGGTACGCGATGCCGAGCCGTTCCTGCAGGTCGGCGAGCAGGTCCAGGATCTGCGCCTGGACCGAGACGTCCAGCGCCGACACCGGCTCGTCGCAGACGATCAGCTCCGGCTCCGGGGCCAGCGCGCGGGCGATCGCCACCCGCTGCCGCTGGCCGCCGGAAAGCTCCAGCGGCCGCCGCTTGAGGTGCTCCGCGCCGAGGCTGACCTGTTCGAGCAGCTCGACGGCGCGGTCGCGGCGCTGCCCGGCCCGCAGGCCGGTGACGCCGATCGCCTCGCCGAGCACCCGCTCGACGGTATAGCGGGGGTCGAACGAGCTGAGCGGGTCCTGGTAGACGATCTGCAGCCGGCGGCGCTCGGCGCGCTTGTCCGCCGGGGTGAGGCTGTCCCAGCGGCGGCCGCGCACGCTGACGTGCCCGCCGTCGGCCCGTTCCAGGCCCAGGATCAGCCGGGCGGTCGTCGTCTTGCCCGATCCGGACTCCCCGACGATGCCGAGCGTCTCCCCCGGGTGCACCGCGAAGGACACTTCACGGACCACGGTCCGGTTGACCTTGTCCGGTCCGGCGTACGCCTTGACCAGTCCTTCGGCGGCGACGATCGGGGTGGTGCGGTCGAACTCGCGTGGGGTGGCCCGGATGACGGCGGCGGGCGCGGACGACAGCCGGGTGCCCTTGGCGTGCGTGGCGGGCACTGCCGCCAGCAGCGCCTTCGTGTATCGGTCGCGCGGATCCTCCAGCACCTGCCGGGTCGGGCCCTGCTCGACGATGCGCCCGGCGCGCATCACCGCGACCCGGTCGGCCAGCCGCGCGACCACGGACAGGTCATGGCTGACCACGAGCATGCCCGCGTCGCCGCGCTTGAGTTCGCCGAGCAGTTCCAGGATCTGCGCCTG
The DNA here is from genome assembly GCF_009720365.1 of Catellatospora paridis. GTDB lineage: Bacteria > Actinomycetota > Actinomycetes > Mycobacteriales > Micromonosporaceae > Catellatospora > Catellatospora paridis. The sequence goes on from NZ_ML769312.1 coordinate 951,735, forward strand.
TACGGTGGCGTCCAGGGCGGTGGTGGGCTCGTCGGCGATGACCAGCCGCGGTTCACAGGCGATCGCGGAGGCGATCAGCGCCCGCTGCCGCAGGCCGCCGGAGAGCTGGTGCGGATACTGCTGCGCGCGCAGTTCCGGCTCGGGGACCCCGACGGCCCGCAGCAGCTCGATCACCTTCTCACCGCGGGCCGCTTTGGCCAGCGTGGTGTGCAGGGCGAGCGGTTCGGCGATCTCCCGGCCGACCGGGCGCAGCGCGTCGAGCGAGCTGAGCGCGTCCTGCAGCACGAAGCCGACCTGTGCGCCGCGGATGCCGCGCCAGTGGCGTTCGGTGTTGCGGGAGACGTCCCGGCCGTCGAACTCCAGCGTCGCGGCACGCACCCGGGCGCCGTACCCGGTGAGCCCGACCAGGGTGCGGGCCGTGACGCTCTTGCCCGACCCGGACTCGCCGACCAGCGCCAGGCACTCCCCCGGCGCGATCGTGAACGAGACCCCGTCGACGACGTCCACGCCGTGCCTGCCGAACGACACCCGCAGGTCGTCGACGTTCACCAGCGGCGCGGCCGTCGTTTCCGCGGCCGGTACGGCCGATGCGCCGATGTGCCCCGGCGCGGTGCTGCGGGCGCTCATGACCGGCCCTCCGTGCGGCGGCGCAGGTCGCGGCCGACGACGGTGACCGACAGCACGGTCAGGGTGATCGCCAGGCCGGGCACGATGACCATGAACGGGTCGTTGGAGATGTACTGGATGCCCAGCGAGAGCATGTTGCCCCACTCCGGCGCGGGCGGCTTGGTGCCCAGGCCGAGGAAGCTGAGCGACGCGCCCGCGCCGATGGCGTTGCCGACGCCGATCGTGGCCAGCACGACCAGCGGCTTGAACGCGTTGGGCAGGACGTGCCGGCGGATCACCGCCGACCGGCGCAGCCCCAGCGCGGTGGCCGCCTCGACGTAGGTCGCGTCGCGGACCACGTGCGTCTGCGCGCGGATCATCCGGGCGTAGTACGGCACGCTGGCGAACGCGACCGCGAACAGCGCGTTGACCGTGCCGGTGCCCAACAGCGTGATGACGACCAGCGCCAGCAGCAGGTCCGGGATGGACAGGGCCACGTCGATCAGCCGCATCACCGCGCCTTCGACGTACCGGTTGGCCAGGCCCGCGAGCAGGCCGATCGCGGAGCCGAGGGCGACCGCGATCCCGGTCGCGCCCAGGCCCATCACCAGCGACGAGCGCGCCCCGTAGACCATCCGGGCCAGGGTGTCCCGGCCAGACTGGTCGGTGCCGAGCAGGTGCTCGGCACCCGGCGGGACGAACGCGCCCGCGGTGCTGATCTCCAGTGGATCGTGGGAGGTGAGCAGGCCCGGCGCGACGGCGGCGACGGCGAGCAGGCCGAGGAAGGCCAGCCCCAGCGCGACACCGGGCCGGAAGGCGCGCCGCCGGCTCGCGGCATGGCCACGCCGCTCGGGCAGGACGGCGGGGACGGTGATGGCGGTCATGCGGTCACCACTCTCGGGTCGATGAGGCCGTAGACGATGTCGACGACGAGGTTGACGACCACGTACACCGCGGCCGCGAACAGCACCACGCCGAGCACCAGCGGGATGTCCTTGGTGGTGGTGGCGGTGAGCATGAGCTGCCCGACGCCGCGGCGCACGAACAGCGTCTCGGTGATGACCGCGCCGCCGAGCAGGCCGCCGATGACGAACCCGGACATGGTCACGATCTGGATGAGCGCGTGCCGCAGGGCGTGCCGCAGCCGCACCGCCGCGTCGCGCATTCCGCGGCTGCGGGCGGTGAGGATGAACGGCTGTTCGAGGACCTCCTCCAGCTCGGTACGCAGCACCTGCGACAGCGTCGCCGCGATCGGCAGCGCGAGCGTGAACGTCGGCAGGACCAGCGCGGACACCCCGTCGTTGCCCGACACCGGGAACCAGCCGGCCTGGAACGAGAACACGATGAGCAGCACCAGGCCCAGCACGAACGTCGGGAACGAGGTGAGCACCAGTTCGGTGCCCGAGGCCGCGGAGCGGATCCACGGCCGCCTCCTGGCGGTGAGGACCGCGGTCCCCACCGCCAGGACGACCGCGACCAGCGCGGCTGACAGCGCCAGCTGAACCGTCTCGCCCAGTTGCTCCCCGATCGCCGACGCCACGGGTACGCGCTGCTGGTAGCTCTCGCCCAGGTCCCCTTGCAGCAGCCGGCCCAGATAGCCGAGATACTGCTGCCACAGGGGCTGGTCGAGGCCGTAGTCGGCGCGGACCCGGTCGAGCACGGCCTGGGTCGGGTTGGCCCCGTCCCCGGCCACCGTCGCCAGGGCCGCGTCGCCGGCGGTGACGTGCAGCGCGACGAACGACAGCGTCGCCGCGCCCCACAGCACCCCGAGACCGGCGGCGAACCGGGTGGCGATGCGTTTCAGCTGGCGCATGTCTACTTCTCCAGCCAGGAGTAGGCGAAGTACGGCGTGCCGTGGGAGGTGTCGACGACGACGTCGTGCAGCTTGGCGCTGAACGCCCACAGCACGGAGTTGTCGTAGACGGGGAAGCCGGGCACGAGCTCGGCCAGGCGCTGCTGGGACTTGCCGTACAGCTCGGCCAGCTTGGCCTTGTCGCCGGTGCGGCGGGCCTCCTCCAGCCAGCCGTCGAGCTGGGCGTCGCTGATCCGGGAGGTGTTCTGGCCCAGCCGCTTCTCGTTGGGGATGCTGAACGTGGCGTACTTGATGTAGAGCACGTCCGGGGTGTTGGTGTGCCAGACGCCCGCGGACAGGTCGTAGTCGCCGTTGTAGCGCCGGGTGGTCAGCTGCGCGCTGGGCAGCAGCTCGACGTTGACCTTGATGCCGACGGCCTTCACCTGCGCCTGGACCAGGTCGAAGATCGGGCTGATGGTCGCGGTCTGAGCCACCGGCCACTGCACCAGCAGGGTCTTGCCGTCCTTGGTGCGGTAGCCCTCGGCGTCCCGACCCGTCCAGCCGGCCTTGTCCAGCAGCTCGTTGGCCTGCTTCAGGTCGTGCCCGCGCAGTTTCACCTCGGGGTCGTAGTACTTGGTGACCCGGTCGACGAAGCTGGTCGCGAGCTGCCGCTCACCGAACCCGACGGTCTTGACCAGCGCCTCCCGGTCGACCGCGGAGACGAACGCCTGCCGGATCGCGAGGTCGTCGAATGGGGCGCGGGAGGTGTTGAACTCGATGGTGTACGGCAGCCCGATCCGGTTGACGTTGGAGTACACCAGGTTCGGGTCCGTCTTCACCGCCGCCGCGTTCTGCGCCGGCACGTACCCGGTGGCCTGGTACTGGTTGCTGACCAGCGAGTTGAACCGCACGGCGTCCTGCCCGACCCAGGACACGTTGATCCCGTCCAGGTGCGCCGCGCCGGAGTAGCCGAGCTGCGGCGGCCCCCAGTCGTAGCCCGCCCGCTTGGCGAACGTCGCGCCCTGCGTCTTGGTGTACCCGGTCAGCACGAACGGGCCGGAGCCCACCGGCTTCTCGCACAGCTGCGCCGGGGTGCTCTCCTTGATCGCCTTGGGCGACAGCAGGCCCAGCCAGCCCTGCGCCAGCACGTCCAGGAACGGCGTGTACGGCTGCTTGAGCGTCACCTCCAGCGTGTACGGGTCGACGATGCGGCTGCTCTCGTAGGGCGCGATGTACGGCCCGGCCAGCGGGGAGCGGGTGTCCGGGTCGAGCATGTGCTCGAAGTTCGCGACCACGGCGGCCGCGTCGAACACCGCCCCGTCGCTGAACGTGACGCCCTGGCGCAGGTGGAAGGTGTAGACCTTGCCGTCTGCGGAGATCTCCCATTTCTCCGCCAGCCATGGACCCGGGTTGCCGTCGGTGTCGAGGTAGACGAGGTTGTCGGTCAGGATGCGCCCGAAGATCTGCTCCACGTCGGAGGAGATGGCGTGCGGGTCGAGGCACAGCGGGTCGGCCGACATCGACAGGTTCAGGATGCCCCCGGCGACCGGGGAGCCCTTGCCGTTGAGCACGTCCCCGGCGGTACGCGACGACGCGTCGGCACTGGCCGGGGTGGTGCCGCCGCTGGAGCCGCAGGCGGCCAGGGCGCCGATCGCGACGGTCGCGGCGAGCAGGCGGGTGGACAGGAGGAAACGCACGGTGAAGCCCTTCGCAAGGGGTAGGGGTGTGCCGAGACGGCCGCCCTCGTGTCGTCGGGGGCGGCTCGGAGATCGGAGTCGAGGAGCGGCGCGGGCCACGGCTGCGATGCCGTCCGGCGCGAAGCCGCGAGAAGGTCAGGCCTGAGGCAGGCCGGTGCGCGGCGTCAACAGCCGCTGCTGCACACCCGTTGGAAGTCCACATGGCGCCGTTGGGTCAGGCGCAGGCTTCGCTTCATGGCTAGGGACGGTAGGAGCGCGCAGGCAAGATCGTCCAGGCTTTTGTGACCTGGATCACACAGTTCTCCGGTATATCCCATAGAATTAATATGAATTATCTGCTCGATGGATTGTGCTGGCCCACCTGCGCGTGCCAGCATCCGTTCATGGTCAGCTCCACACCGGACCTCGTTTCGGCACCGCTCGATGCCCCGTCCACTCCCGACATCGCCCACGCGCACGTCATCGCCGACGACGCCGAGGCGCTGCGGGTCGCGGCGGCGCTCGCCGCCGAGTTCGCCGCCGACGCGGCCGCCCGCGACGCCGGCCGCCGCCTGCCCCGCGCCGAGCTCGACCGGCTGAGCGCGAGCGGGCTGCTGGCCATCACGGTGCCCGCCGAACACGGCGGCGCCGACGCGAGCACGGCCACCGTCACCGAGGTGTTCCGGCTGCTGGCCGCCGCCGACCCGAACATCGCCCAGATCCCGCACAGCCACTTCGTCTACGTCAACGTGCTGCGCCACAACGGCGCCGCGGAGCAGCGCAAGTTCTTCTTCGCCGAGGTGCTCGCCGGAAAGCGGATCGGCAACGCCCAGTCCGAGACCGGCACCAGGCACCTGATGGACTACCGCACCCGGCTCACCCCCGCCGGCGACGGCTACCGGCTCGACGGCACGAAGTTCTACACCACCGGCGCGCTGTTCGCCGACTGGCTGGCCGTGCTGGCCCGCGCCGATGACGAGAAGCTGCACGTCGCGTACACCCCCGCCGACTCCCCCGGCGTCAGCGTCGTCGACGACTGGAACGGCATGGGCCAGCGCACCACCGCCAGCGGCACCGTGCACCTCGACGGCGTCGCGATCCCCGCCGACAGGGTCGTGCCACACCACCTGACCTTCACCGGCCCGCAGCTCTACGGCGCGTTCGCGCAGATCGTGCACGCCGCGATCGACGTCGGCATCGCCGAGGGCGCGCTGGCCGACGCCGCCGAGTTCGTGCGTACCAGGACCCGACCATGGTTCGAGGCCGGTGTCGAGACCGCCGCCGAGGACCCGCTGCTCGTGCAGCGCTTCGGTGAGCTGGACCTGCAACTGCGGGCCGCCCGCGCGCTGCTGGCCCATGCCGCCGCCGAGATCGACCGCGCCGCCGTCGACCTGACCGACGACACCGCCGCCACCGCGTCGCTGGCCGTCGCCGCCGCGAAGGCGTACGCCGACCGCGCCGCCAACGAGATCAGCAGCGCCCTGTTCGAGGTCAGCGGCACCCGCTCCAGCCTCGACGACTACAACCTGCACCGGCACTGGCGCAACGCCCGCACGCACACCCTGCACGACCCCGTCCGCTGGAAGATCCAGCACCTCGGCCGGGCCGCCCTCACCGGCACCGCCCCACCACGCCACGGCCTGCTCTGACCCGCCCACCAACGTCGGTCCGGGGCCGCGACGCCGCGAGTTCGGCGACAACAGCGTCACGGCCCCGGACCGCGACCAACCCGAACAGCACGGAGACCGCACATGAGCCTCACCTTCCACTGGTTCCTGCCCACCTACGGCGACAGCCGGTTCATCGTCGGCGGCGGCCACGGCCTGCCCGCGGGCGTGGCCGGCGGCGCGCGCCCGGCGACCCTGGCCTACCTCGGCCAGATCGCCCGCACCGCCGAGCAGCTGGGCTTCGTCGGTGCGCTCACGCCGACCGGCGCGTGGTGCGAGGACGCCTGGCTGTCCACCGCCATGCTCACCGAGGTCACCGAGCGGCTGAAGTTCCTCGTCGCGTTCCGTCCCGGCCTGCTGTCACCGACCCTGGCCGCGCAGATGGCCGCCACCTTCCAGCGCCACTCCAACGGACGCCTGCTGCTCAACGTCGTCGTCGGCGGCGAGACCCACGAGCAGCGGGCGTACGGCGACTGGCTCGACAAGGACGCCCGCTACGCCCGCGCCGACGAGTTCCTGCACGTCACGCGTTCGCTGTGGCGCGGCGGCAGCGTCGACTTCACCGGCGAGCACCACCGCATCGAGGGCGCGACCATCCCGCGGGTGCCCGACCCGGTGCCGCCGATCTACTTCGGGGGCTCGTCGAAGGCCGCCGGCCCGGTCGCGGCAAAGCACGCCGACGTCTACCTCACCTGGGGCGAGCCGCCCGCGCAGGTCGCCGGCAAGCTCGACTGGATCCGCAAGCTCGCCGCCGAGGAGGGCCGGGAGCTGCGTTACGGCATCCGGTTGCACGTCATCGCCCGCGACACCGCCGACGAGGCCTGGGCGCAGGCCCGCAAACTGCTCGAAGGCATCAGCGACGACGACATCGCCGCGGTGCAGGCGGGCCTGGCCCGCAGCGAGTCCGAGGGGCAGAAGCGCATGCTGGCCCTGCACGGCGGCAAGCGGGACAGCCTGCAGATCGCGCCGAACCTGTGGGCGGGCGTCGGCCTGGTCCGCGGCGGCGCGGGCACCGCGCTGGTCGGCAGCCACACCGAGATCGCCGACCGCATCGCCGAGTACGCCGACCTCGGCATCAGCGAGTTCATCCTCTCCGGACACCCGCACGTCGAGGAGGCGTACTGGTTCGGCGAGGGGGTGCTGCCGATCCTGCGCGACCGCGGCCTGTGGACGCACCCGGCCGGCGACCCGGCGCGCGAGCTACCGAAGATCCCCTTCGCCGGCGCACAGTCCCGTTAGGCGGTGTCCTCATGACCGGATCGACGAACCAGCTGACCAGTGAAAGTGGTGCCCACCGCTGCCCGCCGGTGTCGTCGACGGGCCCGCTGGGTGGGCTGATCCCCCACGCCGTGCGGCCTGACCGCTGGTGCTGGGCGCCGGACCGGGGATTCCATCCCCGGTCGGCCCCGCACCAGCGGGTCCAGCTCACCCCGGCCGCCGGGCTGCTGACCCGCGGGCGGACCATCGGCGTACGGCAGGCGGTGGCGCTCGGCGCGGCCGGGGCGCACGCCGACCTCGCGCACGCGTTCAGCGAGCTCGACTCGTGGGTGCCGTTCCCGGACGCCGAGGTGTTCGCCCGGCTCGGCTGGGCCGCCCGGCACCTGGACGAGGCAGATGACGACACGCTGCGCGACATCGTGGCGGGGGCGCTTCGCGCGATCGACGAGGAGCTGCTGCCTGCCTCGTGGCGGCGGCCGCTGGCCATCGCGGCCGCCGGTGGGGCGGTGTCGGCGGCCGAGCAGGCGCGGCTGCGCAGCGCGGGCGATGCCGCATACCGGCGGCTGACCAGGTTGGAGACCGGCTGGCCGCAGCCGCCTGCCGACCGGCAGGCCTGGTGGGACTATGCGGCCGCGCGGGCCTGCACCACGCTGCGCGACGGCGACTGGGTCCCGGCCGCCCGCGCGGTGACCGACCTGTACGGACTGACCGCCCCGGACCCGCGCCAGGCCGCACAGTGGCTGACCGCGATCGCCGACCGGTCCACCGCCGGACTCCCCCACTGACGGCTCGCAGCCTCAGGCACACCGAGGAAGCTCGAGGTCCCAGACGATGACCGCGGGCACCGCCCACGCGGCCCGGACCGCCTCGGGCAGCAGCGCGATCAGCGACCACGGCCAACCGGCCCAGTCGCCGGGAGACGCCTCTGCCAGCGGTACCGGCGGAGGCGGTGGCGGCTGGTCACCGTCCGAGCCGCGCGGCTCCTCGCACGCCCGAATCTGGAGTCCGGCGGCCAGCGCGGCGCGCACGAAGTCGCCGGTGGTGTGCCGGTACGTGGCGACGAGGCCGGGTTCGCCGCCCGGACCGAGTGCGTGCGGGATCGAGCCGCGGAAGCCGATCTCGCAGTGGGCGTCGGAGATCACCGCATGCCCGCCGGGGCGCAGCACGCGGGCGAACTCGGCCAGCACCGGCTCCAGCGAGGGCGAGTGGGACAGCGCGAGGCCGGAGACGACGAGGTCGACGCTGTCGTCGGGCAGCGGCAGCTCGCGCAGATCGCCCAGGCGGAATTCCCCGGACGGCACCCGGACGCGGGCCCGTTCCAGCATCTCCGGTGAACTGTCCACGCCGATCACCGTGAACCCCTGCCCGGCAAGGTGCTCCGCGTGCCTTCCCGTGCCGCACGCCGCGTCGAGGGCATTGCCGACCGGCAGCGCCTCGATGAGCCGGTGCATGACCGGCTCGTCGATGTCGAACAGGCTGTTGCGCGGCTCGTCGTAGGTCGCCGCCCACTGCCGGTACCCGGTGACCGTGTCGCCCCACCCGACCTGCACGCCCGAGTGCCCGGTGAGCGCCGGGTTGGCCAGCAGCGCCCGCACCTCGGCCAGCCGCCGCTGCGTGAACTCCTCGTCGTACTCCCCGCCCCATCCGTGCAGGAGCGCGAGGCCCTCGATCCCGAGCAGGTATGCCAACGGATGCTGGTAGATCATGCCGCGACCGTAGCCCGCCGGCCCGCATCGATCCACGCAATTTCGAGCCGACACCCTCCAATGTGCTGACCAGGCGGGTCAGAGCCCGGAGCCTTTCGCGGCGACGCCGGACCGGGATGTAGGCGTTGAAATCCATTAAGCCGAATGGTTCGATAGGTGACGACTGGCAGCTACGTCCAGAACGGGGAGTTTCATGACATGGTGTACGGTCCTGCGCGTCGTCGTTTCCGCGGTCGTCGTGCTCACGTCAACGGTGGTGATCAGGTCGCCGAGCGCCCAGGCTGCCGCCGCCAACCCGGTCGTCACCTGGGACGCCAATGCCCAGCAGGCCATCTGGGATGTCGCGCAGCAGCAGCCGAACGAGCAGGCCCGCAGCTTCGCGATGGTGCATGGGGCGGTCTACGACGCGGTGAACGCGATCGCGGGCAAGCCGTACCGGCCGTATCTGGGCGCACCGGCCGCCGACGGAACGGAGTCGGCCGAGGCGGCCGTCGCGACGGCCGCGCACCAGGTGCTCGCGTTCTTGTTCCCGGCTCAGCTGGCACGGCTTCAGGCCCAGTACGACGCGGCGCTGGCCGCGGTCCCCGACAGCCCGCACAAGCAGCGCGGCGTGTCGGTGGGCGCGCAGGCGGCTGCCGCGATGATCGCGGCACGTCGCAACGATGGCGCATTCGGGTCGCAGACCTGGCGGGAGGGCACCCAGCCCGGTCAGTGGCGCCCGACGCCGCCGACGTTCGCATCGGCAGGAGCGTGGACGGGGCACGTCAAACCGTTCCTCATTCCCAGCGCGTCCATGTTCCGCACCTCAGGACCGCCCGAGCTCACCAGCCGCGCCTACGCCCGGGACTACGACGAGGTGAAGCGGCTCGGAGCGGTCGACAGTTCGGTACGCACCGCCGACCAGACGTCGGCCGCCATCTGGTGGCACGACAGGCGCCTGACCGAGTGGGAGATCAAACGGCAGGTCGCGATCGGTCAAGGGCTGGACACGCTGCAAGCCGCTCGCATGTTCGCCATGGTGGACATGACCGAGGCAGACGCCCTCATCGCGTGCTACGCCGAGAAGGAGCACTGGAGCTTCTGGCGGCCGGTGACGGCGGTCCAACTCGGCGAAACCGACGGCAACCGGGCCACCGTGGGCGATCCGAGCTGGATGCCGCTGCTCGTGACACCGGGGTTCCCCGAATACACCTCCGGCCACACCTGCTTCACCTCCGCGTCGATGGCGACGCTGGCGTTCTTCTACCGCAGGGACAACATCTCCTTCAGTGCGTACAGTCCCGCCGCGAACGCGACACGGCACTTCGCGAGCTTCTCGAAGGCGCTGGCCGAGGTCGTCGAAGCGCGCATCTGGGGTGGCGTCCACTTCCGATCCGCTGACAACCAGGGCGTGCGGATCGGGCTGTCCGTCTTCGCCTACATGGCGGCCGGGGACTACTTCAAGCCGACGAGGTAGCACGAGCATGCGGCGCCCGCCGGCCGGCGGGCGCCGCCTGGGTGAGTGCCCGGTCAGGCCGCGGGGAGCCCGCCGCTCGGGCTCCACCGACGGCGCAGTGCCTACACCGCGGCTTCGGTGATCGCCTGGATCTCGTCAACCAGCGTGGTGAACAGGTCGCTCGGGATGTCGTGGCCCATCGCGGGGTAGATCACCAGGCGGGAGCCGGGGATCGCCGCGGCGATGTCGCGGCTGGCCACCGGCCGGATCAGCGGATCGTCCCGTCCGTGCACCACGAGGACCGGCATGGTCAGCTGCCGCAGCCGCCTGGTCAGGTTGCCGGTCGTGCGTCCGGCGGCGAACTGGCGCTGGGTCGAGGCGTTGTCCAGACCGCCGCGCTCCGCGCCGACGGTCGCGATCCGGCGAATCCGCTCCTCCTCGAACGGGCGGTTCGGCGACGACATCGCCCGGATGACGTCGACCTGTGCCTGGGTCCGGCCCTCGAGGTCGGGCGAATAGCACTTACCCATGAGCTTGAACAGCGCGCCGAGCTTGAGCACGCGCATGGTGTTCCAGTTGCCGCCGACGCCGCCGCTCATGATGCAGGTCAGGCTCCGGACCCGCGGTGGCGCCTCGATCGCGACGAGCTGCGCGATCGCGGAGCCCAGGGACGCACCGGCGACGTGGGCCGAGTCCCAGCCCAGCTCGTCCATGACCGCCAGGGCGTCGGCGGCCAGGTCCCGCGCGGTGTACTTCGTGCCGGGGCAGCGTGAGGACAGGCCGCTGTCGCGGTTGTCGAACCGGACCACGTGGAAGCCCCGCCCGGCGAGCTGCTCGCAGAACTCGTCCGGCCACCAGATCATCTGGAACGACAGGCCCATGATGAGCAGCAGCGGTTCGCCGCCGGGCAGCCCGAACTCCTCGTATGCGATGTCGACGTCGCCCCTGCGCACAGTCTTGATCATGTGCTGCCTTCCGTTTTGCAATACACTCGACATGCTAAACGCCGGTGAAAACATTTCACAATGCAGTCGTATTGTCAAAGGGGTCGCAGCTTGCCGAAGAAGGTGGACGCCGACGAGCGGCGCCGGACCATCGCCGAGGCCGTGTTCCGCGTCATCGAGACGACCGGCAGCGAGGCAGTGAGCCTGCGCGACGTCGCCGCCGAGGCCGGCGTCTCGATGGGCATGGTGCAGCACTATTTCAGCACCAAGGACGAGATGCTCATGTTCGCCCTGGATCACATGGGCGAGCGGGTCGGCCGCCGCCTCCAGGCCCGCCTCGCGGCCCTGCCCGATCCCACGCCGAAGCAGGTCACCAGGGCGATGCTCACCGAGATGCTGCCCTCGACCAAGGAATCCCGCCAGGAAGCCGCGGTGTCGATCGCGTTCTTCAACCGCGCCGTCGCGACCCCGGCATACGCCGCCGCACTACGCGACGGCTACCGTCGCCTGCTCACCCTGCTGGCCGCCCAACTCCCGCCCCACCGGCAGCACGAGGCTGACACGTTGTTCTTCCTGACCCAGGGCCTGCTCGGACCGGTGCTGCTCGGCCACTTCACCGCCGAGCAGGCGACCGCACTGCTCGACACCCAACTGGACCGGGCGTTCGCCTGACCCGTCCCTCCTGGCAGGGGATGACCGATGCCCGGCATCCCTGCACATGTCGGCCACTCAGGCGGCAGGCCTTGCCGTAGCGGCCGGGTCCTCGGCTGACACCGCCTTCTCCAGGTGGGCGAGCGCGTCAGCGGCGTTGTCGGCGATGAAGACCAGCTCTGCGAGGGGCACCGGCAGAAAGCCTTCGGCGTCCATCCGCCGCAGCTGGAGGATCAGCCCGTCGTAAAAGCCCGCGGTGTTGAGCAGCACCACGGGCTTGTCGAACAGTCCGTGCTTGCGCAGCTCCAAGGCCTCGGTCGCCTCGTCGAGCGTGCCCAGGCCACCGGCCAGCACCACCACCGCGTCGGCCGCGGCGAGCAGCAGCGCCTTACGCTCGGCGAGGTCCTTGGCGTAGGTCATCTCGTCGGCGTCGTGCCTGGCGAACTGCCGGAGGAAGTCGACGGAGAACCCGGTGAGCCGCCCGCCACCCGCCCGTACGCCGTCGGCGACGACCTTCATCAGCCCGGCGTCGGAACCGCCCCACACCAGGGTGTGGCCGCCCCGGCCGACGAGCTCCGCGAACTCCCGGGTCGGCCCGGTGTAGCGCTCGTCGAGGTCGTTGGCGGAGAGGAAGACACAGATCTTCAGGGAGGTGGGCGCGGCTGCCGTCATGCTCCCACCGTATGCGCACACCCGATCACCGCGACGGTCCAGTGCGTGATCAGGTGAGCCAGGCCATCGCCTGACCGTGGCCACGGGTCCAGGCCAGCGGTGTCCCGTCCAGCGCGAGCACGTTGTGCAGTGCCCCGTCCGGGGCGGGCGGCAGTCCCCGGTAGCCCATGACCTCGGGGGCCTCGACCGAGATCCAGTGGCCGGGCAGGTCGCGCACCAGGTCGGTGAACGCGGCGCGGCGGTCGGCGGGCACCTGATACAGCACGGAGGTGTGGAACACCACGAGCGTCGCGCCGGCCGGCGCCTGGGCGGCCAGCGCGGGCAGGTCGTCGACAAGGTCACCGCGGATCAGCGTCGGCGGGTCCGCTGCGGCGACGGCGGCCGCGGCCCGCAGCCGGTCCCTGCGGTGCTGGTGTTCGGGCCAGATCAGCGCCTCCAGCCAGGCGACGTCGTCCGGATCGGTGACCTGCAGCGGGTTGAGGTCCAGGCCGGCCCGCCACACCACGTCGGGCAGCCGGGTCGGCGGCGTCGTGCCGGTGAGCGCGCAGTCGAGGACCGGCCCGCCGGATCCGATCTCGTGGTCGCCGTACCGGTAGGTGTAGCGGTCGGGGTAGAGGCCGAGCCCGGCCGCCGCGCCGACCTCCAGCAGCGCCAGCGGCTGCGGCAGCGCCGACAGCACGGGCAGCAGCAGCGCGCACCGGCCGGACTCGTTGGTCTGGGTGGCCCGGGTGCGGAGTTCGGCCTCGATCACGGGCCAGTGCGCCAGCGTGAAGTCATGGAAGGCCGCCGGGTCGTCCACCGGGCCGCCGAGCAGGCGCACGACGCCGAGCAGCAGGTTCGGCTGCCGCTTCGGCTTCGGGACGGTCGCCAGCAGTGCCAGGATCTGCTCGTCCGCCGCGATCGCGAGCGACAGCCGCTCATACGTCGGCGACACCCCCCGAGCCTCGCGCAAGGCGAAGTCCGTATACCTCGATGCGTCGATCACCGACCGATGGTCCCACGACGACCGTGGACCAGGTCGCCCCGCAGGACGTCACCCGCGAAACGCGGGACGCGAATTCCGGACCCCGGGCACCAACGACTGAGCACCCGTGCCGAACGGCGGCACCATGGATCGCTGCCATGATGCCGCCGCTACGGGCTGGGGACGTTCGCGGGTTCAGTCCTGGTGGTCGACGAACGCCAGGGTGGTCGCGGCGAACAGCGGCGAGTCGACCAGGTTGTAGTGGGTCAGGCCGGGCAGGATCGCCAGCGCGTGGCCGCCCTTGGGCCGCCCGTCGCCCATCCAGCCGCCGTCGCGCAGGCCACCGTCGAGCAGGTTGAAGATCTCCACGAAGTGGCTCGGCGGGGCCATGTCGGCGTCGGCGGCGACGATCAGCGTCGGCACCTGCATGCCGCGTACCTCGTCGGTGTAGTCGAAGTCCTTGACCATCGCCTCACCGATCTTGTCGAGCAGCCGCGGGAAGTCCTCCGGGCGCGGGGCGACCCGCTGGTACAGCTCGTACATCGGGGTGTCCTTCATGAACTCGGCCGCGGCCGCGTTCACCTGGCCCTGCTGCCCGAGCATCTCGGGGTAGATCGCGCTGCGGCGGATGTTCGCCGAGGCGGAGACCACCCGGCCGACCTTGTCCGGGTGCCGGATCCCGGTCAGCAGGGCGACCCCGCCGCCGAAGGAGAAACCGACCACGTCCGGGCGGTCGAGCCCGAGGTGCTCGATGAGCGCCCCGATGTCGTCGGCCATCAGCGGCACTTCGAGCGGCCGGTCGATGTCGGCGGTGCGGCCGTGGCCCTGCAGGTCGACGGCGATCACCTGGTGGTGGTCGGCGAGGGCGGGCAGGATCGCCCCGAACATCTCCCCCGAGCCGAGCCCGCCGTGCAGGAGGATCATCGGGCGGCCCGAGCCGTGGGTCTCGTAGTACAGGTTGATGCCGTTGACCTCGGCGTATCGGCCTTCTCCGGTCGATGCGGTCGCGCTCATGGTGATCTCCTCGTGTCTTTCGGATGTGTCTACATCTGCTCTGACGACCCGGCTTCGCCGAACTCATCGGTGCGCCGAGGAAAACTTTGAGCAGACACGGTCAGTCTCCGTAGTCACCGAACGAGACGTCGATGAGGAATCTGTCCCAGTAGCCGTCGGGCGTCAGCGTGCCGTGGTCCAGCTCCTCGAACTTCTTCCGCATGGTGTCGGCGGCGAGTCTGGGGTCCTCCATCTCCTCCTCGTCGTCATCGAAGTCATTCAGGCAGTACGGATACGCGTTCTCGCAGATGTTGAGGTATCCGATGAACGCCGCCAGGCTACTGTTGATCTTTGACACGCACTCGTGCGAGCCGGCTTCGAGTTCCCTGATCGACAGGTCGTCAAGCGCGAGGCAGATCAGGTCTTGTTCCCGGGTGACGCCGAACCGCACCAGGCGCGCACCGGACGAATCCACCAGGGGTTCGGGCACGGCGTCGGCGGTGAAGATGCCCAGGACCTCGCGCGGCAGGTCATGCTCGGCGAGCACCCGTCGCGCCGCGGGCTCGATGCCGTCCAGCGCCGCCGCGTCGTAGTGCATCAGGCCCGATCGCCAGCGCACGGTGGCGTTCTCGATCTGATCCGGGCGCACCCGGAACTCGTCGCGTCGCCGCAGCGTGTCCACGCTCTCAACCGCGAACGTGACGATCAGGACCTCGCGGCCCTGCTCGTCACGTTCGGTGCGGCGCACCCGGCACCGCAGGTGTGCCGGTGCCGGGAACGACCGCGGCACCGGCACGTCGCCCCCGACGAGATTCGTCGCCCGGTCCACGAACCTCCACGAGGTGCCGTCGGCGTCCACCAGCGACGCCCTCAACCAGCCGGGAAAGCCGTCGTCGACGCCGACGGCTTCGACCTTGAGCAGCAGCCACGCCTGTCCGGCCTGATCCATCCCCGCATGATGCCGCACCGTCGCGCCGTCGGCAGCCCTGGTGGTCAGGGAAGGTCAGACACGGAGGGCGATGGCGGCTGGCACCGGGAAGCCCGCTCCGCGCCGTTGCCTTCGTCACGCTGGGTAGCCGGCGAGGCGGTAGTCGTCCTAGGCTCTGCGGCATGTCCACGTCTTCGCGGTTCTTCGCGCGCCCGGCCCTGATGGCCGCCGGCGCCCCGCGTCGTACGTGTCGAATGTGTCTCTGACGAGGGCCATCGTCCGCTCGCGCCCCGAAGCGAGCACTTTCGCGACCGCAACTGTCGCGACCGCACCCACCTCGTGAGTCTCGACTCGCCTCCCGCGTCCACGCCTGTCCGGCGTCGGCCTGCGGTCGCCTCCGGCCGTCCCGCCACGGCCTACGTTCACCCTGAGTAATCAGTTCCGGGAAGAGTCGTACCCAGCGATGATCGAATTGCACCGTTTGCGAAAAACGTACCCAGGCGGCGTCGCCGCCCTCGACGGCGTCGACCTGCACGTCGCCCCGGGCGAGATCTACGGCGTCGTCGGCCGCAGCGGCGCGGGCAAGAGCACCCTGCTGCGCGCCGTCAACCTGCTCGAACGCCCCGACAGCGGCACCGTGCGCGTCGCCGGGCAGGAGCTGACCGCACTCGGCTCCGCCGAGCTGCGCGCCGCCCGCCGCCGCATCGGCATGATCTTCCAGCAGTTCCACCTGCTGTCCGCGCGCACCGTCGCGGGCAACGTCGCGCTGCCGCTGGAACTGGCCGGGGTGGCCCGTTCGCAGCGGGGCGGGCGGGTCCGGGAGCTGCTGGACCTGGTCGGTCTGTCCGACAAGGCGGGCGAGCACCCGGCGCGGCTGTCCGGCGGGCAGCGCCAGCGGGTCGCCATCGCGCGGGCGCTGGCCACCGACCCGGCGGTGCTGCTGTGCGACGAGGCGACCAGCGCGCTGGACCCGTACACCACGGTCGAGATCCTGCACCTGCTGCGCGACCTCAACCGGCGGCTCGGCCTGACCATCCTGCTCATCACGCACGACCTGGGTGTCGTCGAGCGGATCTGCGACCGGGCCGGCGTGCTCGACGCCGGTCGTCTCGTCGAGTCGGGACCGGTGGGCGGGCTGCTCGGTGAGCCCGGTTCGGCACTGTCGGCGCTGGCCCAGGCGGTGCGGTGATGATCGACCTGCTGCTGCCGGCCACCGGCGAGACCCTGCACATGGTCGGCCTGGCCACGCTGTTCACCGTGCTGGTCGGGCTGCCGCTGGGGGTGCTGCTCGGATACGGGCCCGCGCCCGTGCGGCCCGTGCTCGGCGCGGTCGTCAACGTCGGGCGGTCGGTGCCGTTCGTCATCCTGATGATCGCGGTCATCCCGCTCACCCGCGCCCTGCTGGGCACCTCGATCGGCACGGCCGCCGCGGTGGTGCCGCTGACCGTGGGCGCGATCCCGTTCTTCGCCCGTCTCGTCGAAGGCGCGCTGCGCGACGTCGACCCGGGCCTGACCGAGGCCGGGCACGCGTTCGGGGCCACGCGGGTGCAGATCGTCGCCCGGATCCTGCTGCCGGAGGCGCTGCCCGCCCTGGTCCGCGGCCTGACCGTCACGGCGGTCGCGCTCGTCGGCTACTCGGCCATGGCCGGGGTGATCGGCGGCGGCGGTCTCGGCTACCTCGCCATCCGCTACGGCTATCAGCGCTTCGAGACCGACGTCATGCTCGCCACCGTCGCCGTGCTCGTCGCCCTGGTGCAGCTCGTCCAGTTCACCGGCGACCGGCTGGCCCGACGGCTCGACCGCCGCTGACCCACCCGGCTTCCCACCGCTCGAACCCGCAGATCCACACCCCAAGGAGAATCACCATGAACCGCCGTGCCCTCGTGGCCGCACCGCTCGCATTGCTCGCCGGACTCGCCCTCGCGGCGTGCGGCACCCCGGCCGCCGACAAGCCGACCGACGTCCTGGTCGTCGGAGCCAGCTCCGCGCCGCACGCGCAGATCCTGGCCGAGGCCGCCAAGCTCGTCCCCGACCTGAAGCTGCAGGTCAAGGAGTTCGACGACTACGTACAGCCGAATCTGGCCACCGAGAGCGGCGAGCTGGACGCCAACTACTTCCAGCACCAGGCCTACCTGGACGACTTCGCCGCCAGCAATCCGGTGCACCTGACCGCGGTCGCGCCGGTGCACATCGAGCCGCTGGGTGCGTACTCGAAGAAGGTGAAGTCGATCGCGGAGGTGCCGCAGGGCGCCGACGTGGCGATCCCGGCCGACGCCACCAACGGCGGGCGGGCGCTCGCGCTGCTGGCCGTGCAGGGCCTGATCACGCTCAAGGAGGGCGCGGGCGTCAAGGCCACCGAGCGCGACATCGCCGCCAACCCGAAGCAGCTGAAGATCACCGCGCTGGAGGCGGCGCAGCTGCCGCGCTCCCTGGACGACGTCGACCTGGCCGTGATCAACGGCAACTTCGCGCTGCAGGCCGGTCTCAAGCCCGCCGTGGACGCGCTGGCGCTGGAGGCGGCGAAGGACAACCCGTACGCGAATCTGCTGGTGGTCAAGCAGGGCCACGAGAACGACCCGCGCATCCAGCGACTCGCCCAGGTGCTGGCCTCACCCGAGATCAAGAAGTTCATCGAGTCCACCTACGACGGCGCGGTCATCCCCGCCTCCTGAGCTGCTCGGCGGCACGGTTGTCCACCGAGACCGTGCCGCCGGTTCAGGCGGTTAGTTCGCGCACCCGCGGCACGACCTCCTGCGCGAACCGCTGGAGCTGGTCGCGCTCGTCCATCACCGGCCAGAAGACGAACGTGTCGAAGCGCAGGCCGTGCACCCATCCGGCGAGGGTCTGCGCCCATGTCTCGGCGGAGCCGAACAGGCCCTTGCCGCGGTGCGCGCCGCCGATCATGCCGAGCACGTTGTAGAGGCGGCGCACCTGCGCCGGGTCACGTCCGGCCCGCCGCGCCGCGTCGTCGATCAGGTCCTGTTTGGCGGGGACCTCGCCGGGCGGCACGTACACGTTCAGCGGGCTGATCCAGCCGTCGGCCAGCTCGCCGATGAGGCGGAGCATGCGCGGGCCCTGCGCGCCCAGCCACACCGGCACCCGGTGCGCCGGGACGGGCCCGGGTTCGTAGCCGCCGATCCGGTGGTGGCGGCCGTCCATCGCGATCGGGCCGTCGGCGTCGAGCGCCGCCCGCAGCAGCCGCAGCGCTTCGGCGGTGAACTCGACGGCCGCGCCGCCACGTACCGCGTTGCCGCCCATCGCCGCGACCGCGTCGGGGAACCCGCCCGAGCCGACGCCCAGTTCGAACCGGCCGCCGGTCAGCACGTCCAGGGACGCGGCGGCCTTGGCCAGCATCGGCACGGGCCGCAGGGCCATGTCGGCGACGTCGGTGAGCAGCCGCACCCGGGTGGTGAGCGGGCCGAGGTGCGCCAGCGCGGTGAGGGTGTCCAGGTGGCCCGGCTGGTATGGATGGTCCTGCACCGCGATCAGGTCCAGCCCCGCCTCGTCCGCGGCGCGGGCCAGCGCGGTCATCCCGGCCACGTCGTCTGCCGACGGGGTGACCGCCAGCCCGAACTGCACCTTGTCAGCCATGGAACGGCCACCTCTTCCAGGTCTTCAGCACGGGCCCCAGTGCTCCCTCCTCGAACTCCAGGTGTTCGAGGAGCCGATCGGAGAGCGTGCGCAGGGCCACTACCAGCTTCGCGCGGATCTCCGCGTCGTCGCCGCCCAACGCCCTAGCCGCACCCTCGACTTGGTCGAGCAGGTCCGACACCACCCTGTGGTCGGCCTCCAGCCGGTCGACGGTCGCCCGCAGGTGCGGCGCCGACCGGCGCACCGCCGGGAACAGCATGGCGTCCTCGGACTGGTGATGGTGGTGCACGAACTGGCAGTAGCTCAGGCAGTTGATTTTCAGCTGGAACAGCGGGCCGTTGCTCTGCAGTTTGCGCAGGCCCTGTTGGAGTTCACGGGCCGGCGCGCCGCCGGCGGCCTCGTCGGCGAGCCTGCGCACGGTCGCCAGGTCGCGCCGCAGCATGCCGTGCACCCATTGCAGTTCGGCCAGCAGGGGGTTGTCGTCCACTCGTTGTCTCGTCATCGCCACGTCTCGTTCGCCAGGGCCTGAGCCACTTCCTTGCGCGCCGCACCGATCACGGCGCTCCCCCAGCTTGGTCGCGGCGACCACTCGACCGCAAACCGTCGGTTAGTCGCTAACCATAAGTAAGTTCATCCGGCCGCCCGCCGATACCGGTCGGCGAGCCGGCGCAGCGCGGCCGACAGTTCCGGGGCGTCCTGCACGGTGAAGTCGGCGTCGAGCAGGCCGATCCACATGGCCATGGACTCGGCCGTGTCCGCGCCGGTGGTCACCGCGCACATCTGCTCGTCGATCACCTCGATGGAACCGGCCGTGGCGGGCAGCCGCTGCGCGATGACGTCGGCGGGCGCGTGCACCACGATCCGCGCCCGGTAGTGCCAGGTGGCGGTGGACACACCGCGGGACACGTACGCCGCGAGGTCCTCGGCCGGCAGCGGGCGCGGCGCGAAGCGGGGCCCGCCCGGCGTGCGCGGCTCGATCCGGTCGACGCGGAACGTGCGCCAGTCGCCGCGCTGCACGTCGTAGGCGACGAGATACCACTTGCGACCCCAGTTGACCAGCCGGTACGGCTCGGCGTCGCGCCTGGTCGCGGTGCCGTCGTGGGCGCGGTAGTCGAACCGGATGCGCTCGTGGTCGCGGCACGCCGCCGCGAGCGTGGTCAGCACCTGCGGGTCGACCTCCGGGCCGCGCCGCTGGGCCGGGACCGCCACCGTGTACGTCTGCAGCGCGTTCACCCGCCGCCGCAGCCGCACCGGCAGCACCTGCTCCACTTTGGCCAGCGCCCGCAGCGAGGTGTCCTCGACCCCGGCGATCGACCCGGCCGCGGCCGTGCGCAGCCCGACCGCGACGGCGACGGCCTCCTCGTCGTCGAGCAGCAGCGGCGGCAGGTTCGCCCCCGCGCCCAGCCGGTAGCCGCCGACCGCGCCCCGGGTCGCGTGCACCGGATAGCCGAGGTTGCGCAGCCGCTCCACGTCGTTGCGCACGGTCCGGGTGCTGACTTCGAGGCGGCCCGCCAGTTCGGTGCCGCTCCACTCCCGCGGGGATTGCAGGAGGGAGAGCAGTTTCAGCAGTCGCGCGGATGTCTCCAACATGATTCCGATTCTGCCAGGCCATTAGGAACGAACTGTTCCTAATGGCCTGGCAGGGTCATCGGCATGGAGAACATCAGCAACGGCCGCCGCTGGCTCGGCCTCATGGCGATCCTCGCCGCGACCCTCATGAACCTGCTCGACTCGACCGTGGTCAACGTGGCCGCCCCGTCGATCCTGGCCGACCTGCACGGCACCTACGGCGACCTGCAGTGGATCGCCGCCGGATACACCCTGGCGCTGGCCGTCGGCCTGCTGGTCGGCGGGCGGCTCGGCGACATGTTCGGCCGCCGCCGGGTGCTGCTGATCGGCGTGGTCGGCTTCGTCGCCGCCTCGGCGCTGTGCGCGGCAGCCTGGTCCCCGGAGTCGCTGATCGGCTCGCGGGTGGTGCAGGGCCTGTTCGGCGCGGTCATGATCCCGCAGGGCTTCGGCCTGATCCGCGACCTGTTCGGACCCGCCGACATCGGCAAGGCGTTCGGGGTGTTCGGCCCGGCCATCGGCCTGTCCACCATCCTCGGGCCGGTGGTGTCCGGTGTGCTCGTCGACGCCGACCTGTTCGGCACGGGCTGGCGCATGGTGTTCGCGATCAACCTGCCGCTCGGACTGTTCGCGCTGATCGCGGGTCTGCGTACGCTGCCGGCGGGGATCAGCCCGGCACGGGCCCGGCGGCTGGACACCATCGGCGCGCTGCTCGCCGCCGCGGGCATGTTCCTGCTCGTCTTCCCGCTGATGCAGGGCCGTGAGCACGGCTGGCCCGCGTGGACCTGGGCCATGCTGGCCGCCTCGGTCGTCCTGCTCGGCGTGTTCGCCGCCTACCAGCGCCGCCGCCAGGCCTCCGGACGCACGCCGCTGGTCGAGCTGAGCGTGTTCGCGAAGCGCTCGTACACCTCGGGCACGCTGTTCGTGCTGGTGTTCTTCGGCGGGCTCGTCGGGTTCTCGCTCGCCGTCGGGTTGTTCCTGCAGCTCGGCCTCCACTACAGCCCGGTGCGGGCGAGCGTGACCATGGCGGCGTGGGCGGTCGGCGCCTTCCTCGGCTCGGGCTTCAGCGCCGGCGCGATGGCGAAGCTCGGCCGGCGCATCCTGCACCTCGGCCTGGCCCTGATGACCGTCGGCCTGGTCCTGCTCTACGCCATGTTCTCCGCGTACGGCACCGGCATCGGCGGCTGGAGCCTGGCGCTGCCGCTGTTCGCGTACGGCCTGGGCATGGGCATGATCTTCGTGCCGCTGTTCGATGTGATCATGGGTGACATCGCCGACCACGAGGTGGGTTCGGCCTCGGGCATCCTGGAGTCGATCCAGCAGCTCGGGTCGTCGCTGGGTGTGGCCGCGCTCGGCACGGTGTTCTTCACCGCGGCCGGAGTCACCGGGCAGGCGGCCGGTTTCCTGCACGCCTCGCAGCGGGTCACCCTGGTGACGATCGCGCTGACCGCGGTCGCGTTCGGACTGGCGTTCCTGCTGCCCCGCAAGGTCCGCGGGCACGCCGGGCCGCAGCAGGAGCCGGCTCCCGCCGCCGTGACTCCCGAGCCCGAGCCCGCGCTGGTGTAGGCATCGCACACCGTTCGCCAGGTCCTGCGTCTCGTCATCGGGGCGCAGGACCTGGCTTGTCCTCAGCCGAACCGGCCCTGGCCTCCCCGCTGATTTGGTGGTATGCGGTTAGTGAAGTACCTTGGCGCGAACAATTCTCACGGCCAGAGCCGACGCGCGCGACGGGGACGCACGCCGGCGGCGTCAGGCATGGAGGCCGCACGCATGACCACATATACCGTCACCATCACGCCTGACGACCCCGCGCAGGCCGTCACGACCATCCGGTTGAGCCTGGACGGCGCGACGACGACCGTGCGCGAGCTGCGCCTGTCGCCCGGCTCCGGCGGCAGCCTCGTCCCCGGCGACCTGCCCGTGCTCGACCTGAACCAGCTCGTCGCCGCCGTGCTCGCGGCGACGGCGGGACCGGCGCCGGCAGCCGCACCGGCCAAGCCGTCCCGGCGCACCCCGGCCGTGCCCGCGCCGGCACCGGGCGAGCTGGAGATGCAGGCCCCGGCTGCCACCGAGGCCGTCGCGCCGAAGACGTCTACCCGCAAGCGCACCTCGGCCCAGCCGGCCGCGACCCAGGCCGCCGCGCCGGCGGATGCGGTCAAGCCCGTTGCGGCGAGGACGGCTGCGGCCGGTGCCGTCGAGGCCAGTACGGGCAAGGCCGGCACGGGCAAGCCGAGTGCAGGCAAGCCGAGTGCAGGCAAGACCGACACTGCCAAGGCGGGTGCGTCGAAGGCCGAACCCGCCAAGACGGATGCGGCCAAGGCAGGTACGCCGAAGGCCGTGCGCGCCAAGGCGTCAGCGCGAGCCGCGGCGGCCACGGTGCGGGAGAAGAAGGCCGCCCCGGCCAAGGCGACGGCGAGGAAGGCCGCCTCGTCCACCCCGGACACCGGCCGCCCGAGCGGGGCCAGCCGCAGTTACCGCAAGCTGCCGGAGGACTTCGAGCAGGTGCTGCGCCAGGCCGGGGACAGCGCGAGCGTCATCGCCGACCACTACGACGTGCCGCGGCACACCGCCTACGGCTGGATCCGCACGGCGCGCAAGAAGGCCACTACTGTCTGACCTGGCGGCACGAGCCGCGACTCGACGGTGCGCGTGGGGCTGCCCCACGCGCACCGGCTGCTTTCCGGCGAGCACCGGGCGACCCGTGTCGGACTGTCGCCGGACCTATTGCCTGACTAAAGTCAGCAATATGAGCCAGGAGCAGTTGGTGGCGGCGGTGCGTCACTTCAACCGGAGCGTCACGCAGCGCGTCGGCGCACTCGACGACACCTACCTCACCCGGGGCAGACCGCTGGCCCAGGCGCGCCTGCTCTGGGAGATCGGCCCGGCGGGGGCCGAAGTCGCCACGTTGCGCACGCGGCTGAACCTGGATGCGGGATACCTGAGCCGCCTGCTGCGGGTCCTCGAAGGCGACGGTCTCGTCCTGGTGGGCTCCGCCGGCGGCGACGGCCGGGTGCGCACCGCCCGCCTGACCGCCACGGGCCGGGCCGAGTGGGATGTCCTCGACCGGATGTCGGACGAGCTGGCCTGGTCGATCCTGGAGCCGCTCAGCGACAGCCAGCGGGCCCGGCTGGCCGGCGCGATGGCCGAGGTCGAGCGGCTGCTCATGGCGTCGCTGGTGGACCTGCAGCCGCGCCACCCGGGCGACCCGGCGGCACGGGCGTGCCTGCGGGCGTACGCGCGCGAACTGGCCGGTCGCTTCGAGGGCGGATTCGACCCCGCGCGCAGCGGCGTGGACGAGGAGGCGCTGGTGCCTCCGAACGGCGTGTTCCTGGTCGCCACCCTGTCCGCCGAGCCGGTGGGCTGCGGCGCGCTGCGCCTGCACCCCGGCGAGCCCGCAGAGATCAAGCGGGTGTGGGTGTCGAAGTCCGTACGCGGCCTCGGCGTGGGCCGCCGGATCATGGCTGAGCTGGAGCGGCGGGCGGCCGCCGCCGGGGCGGACACGGTGCGGCTGGACACGAACCGGACCCTCACCGAGGCGATCGGGCTCTACCGCGCCACGGGCTATCACGAGATCCCCGCGTACAACGACAACCCGTACGCCCACCACTGGTTCACGAAGCCGCTCGACCCGGCGGCGGCCCCGTCCCGGTAGCGGCCCCGGTGACCAGAATGGACATGGACGGAGAGTGTCGCTGCGACGTTCGGTTATCGGTCAATTACTCTGCGTGCAGGCTCGCCGATCGCGCGCTGGCCGAACCACACCCGTCCATGCGCGTGGACGCCGCATGGGCTGAACGGAGCCCTCCATGTCAATTGCGAAACCCCGCGCCATGTCGCGGGCGCCTCGCGCAGGAGAACAACACAACGTGTTCGCGTTCCGGCGCAGGCTGCCCGTGGGCGTCTCGCTGGCGGTCCTGGCGGCGACGCTGGCGGCAGTGCCGGGCAGTCCGGCGTGGGCGGCCACGTACGACACCGTCCTGGTCAGCCGATCCGCCACCGGTGCGGCCGGAAACGGCGACTCCTCGACCCCGTCGGTCTCCGCCGACGGGCGCTATGTGGCCTTCGCCTCCGACGCCGACAACCTCAGCGATGCCGACGACAACGCCCACACCAACATCTTCGTCCGGGACCTGACGACCGGCACGACGACGTACGTCAGCCGCGCCACCGGAGCGAACGGAGCCGCCGCGACCGGCTCGTCCGCGGACCCGTCGATCTCCGCCGACGGGCGCTACGTCGCGTTCAGCTCGACCGCCCCGAACCTGAGCACGCAGGACGAGGACACCTGCATGTCGCTGTTCTGGGGCCTGCCCGAGCCGTGCTCGAACATCTTCGTCCGCGACCTCACGGCCGGCACGACGACGTTCGTCAGCAGGGCGGACGGCACGCAGGGCGCCGCCTCCGACGGCAGCTCGTACACCCCGACCGTGTCCGCGGACGGGACCAAGGTGGCCTTCACCTCGGGCGGGGCGAACCTCAGCGCCGATGACGAGGACGAGTGCTACATCGACGGCGGCGGCCCGCACCCCTGCACCGACTTCTTCGTGCGCGACCTCGAGGCCGGCACCACGGTGTACATCGGCAACGCGCCCATCTACCGGATCGGGCCCTGCGGTCCGGTGATCTCCGCCGACGGGCGCAAGGTCGCCTTCGAGACCGACGGGATATCGCTCGATGACAACAACGGCTACCTCGACGTCGTCGTGGCCGACCTGCAGACCGGCACGGCGAGCTACGTGAGCAGGGCCGACGGCATCAACGGCCAGCTCGCTTTCGGTGGGCCCTCGTCCTGCCCGTCGATCTCCGCCGACGGCCGTCACATCGCGTTCATCTCGGACGCACACAACCTCAGCGCCGACGACATCGACTCGTTCGACACCGAGAGCGTGTACGTACGCGACACGCAGGAGGGTCGGACCGTGCTCGTCAGCAGGGCGAGTGGGGCGACCGGAGCCGTGGCGGCGCTGCGCTCGTTCGAACCGTCGATCTCCGCCGACGGGCGGTACGTCGCTTTCATGTCGCGGGCGATGAACCTCAGCGCCGACGACCTCGACAACTGCTACGAGCCGGGCCAGGGCGACAACCGCCCCTGTCCGGACGTGTTCGTCCGCGACCTGCAGTCCGCCACCACCACCTTCGTGAGCAGGGCGACCGGGGTCGCCGGGGCGGGTGGGGACGCACGGTCCACGAGCCCGTCGATCTCCGGCGACGGCAGGCTGGTCGCCTTCGAGTCCGCGGCGCGCAACCTCAGCGCGGACGACTCCGACCCCCACCTCGACGTGTTCACCCGCGACTGGGGCGCAGGACTGCCCCCGCCGCAGTCGATCGACCTGTCGGTGACAGCGACCGGGTCGGCCGCCTCGGTGCCGGTCGGCTCCAACGTCACCTTCACGGTGCGGGTCGCCAACGCCGGACCGGCCGGGGCGACCGGCGTGGTCGTCACCGACCAGCTCCCGTCAGGCGTGACGTTCGTGTCCGCGAACCCGACGCAGGGGACGTACACGGCGGCCACCGGCGTGTGGTCGGTCGGCAGCCTGGCCGCCGGCGCCAGCGCCACCGTCCAGATCGTCGGGAGGGTCGCGAGCACCGGGCAGAAGACGAACACCGCGCAGGTCACCGCCGCGGCCCCGGCCGACGTCGACTCGGCCCCCGGCAACAACAATCCTGCCGAGGACGACCAGGCGTCGGTGACCGTCAACGGCACCGCGAGCTGCCCGGCGACGGCGACCCGGACCGCCGACTACGACTCGTGGATCACGACGAGCTGGGCCACGACCAACTACGGCAAGGACACCATCCTCAAGGCCCGGAGCAAGGCCAACGCCGACGCGCGTACGCTCGTCCACTTCGCGTTGCCCACCCTGCCCGCCGGCTGCAAGGTCACCAGCGCGAAGCTGCGGATGCACGTGTCCTCGGCCGTCGGCAGCCGCACGCTGCGGGCGGTCCGGCTCGCCGGAGCCTGGACCGAGACCGGTGTCACCTGGCGCAACCAGCCTGCGGCGACCGGCGCCGCGGCCACCGTGCCCGCGGTCAAGGGCTGGGTGGAGTGGACCGTCACCGCGCAGGTCGCCGGCCTGTACACCGACGGCAACCACGGGCTGCTGATCCGCGACGCCACCGAGGGCGCCGCCGGCGGCTACGAGCAGCGCCTGCACAGCAGGGAGAACACCGACAAGCCCACCCTGACCGTCACCTTCGGCGCGGCCTGATCCGCAACCGGTACACCGCCTGCCCGCTGATCGACCAGCGGGCAGGCGGTTCTTCGGTTCAGCACACGAACGATCGGCCCGAGTCCTCAGCCGACCCGGGCGATGAACGTGACTTCCACGACCTGGCCAGCTCAGTGTGCCGGTCGCGAGTTCCGGTCCGACTGCCTGGCGATGAGCACGCGCCCCTGCCTCATTCGAAGCGGGTGGGGTCGCCGGCGCCCACGCGGAGGATCACGGGTTCGTCTTCGGAGAAGTCGACGACGGTGGTGGGTTCGGTGCCGCAGTCGCCGGAGTCGATGACGGCGTCGACGAGGTGGTCGAGGCGTTCCTTGATCTCCCAGCCCTGCGTCATCGGCTCGGTGTCACCGGGCAGCAGCAGGGTGCTGGAGACCAGGGGTTCGCCGAGCTCCTCCAGGAGCGCCTGGACCACGGGGTGGTCGGGGATGCGTACGCCGACGGTGTGCTTCTTCGGGTGCAGCATGCGGCGCGGCACCTCGCGCAGCGCGGGGAGGATGAAGGTGTAGCTGCCCGGGGTCGCCGCCTTGATCAGGCGGAAGACCGAGTTGTCTATCTTCACGAATTGTCCGAGCTGGGCGAAGTCACGGCATACCAGCGTGAAGTGGTGCCGCTCGTCGAGCTTGCGGATGTCGCGGATGCGGTCCAACCCGTCCTTGTCGCCCAGCTTGCAGCCGAAGGCGAAGCACGAGTCGGTCGGGTAGGCGATCAGCCCGCCCTCCCGCACGATGTCGACGACCTGCCGGATGGAGCGGGGCTGCGGGTTGTCCGGATGCACGTCGAAATACCTGGCCACACGCTGAGACTAGCCCTCCCCGGGCGGGCGTGCCCGGCGCACGGGCAGGCGGGGGCGCACGGACGACCGCAGGGTGCACTAGGCTCGGCCGCCTTGGGATCCCTGGGGAGGAAAACCAATGCGCCTCACGCGTACGCATGCCGTCGTCGGCACGTTCACTCTGGTCGCCGTCGTGCTGGCCGCCGTGGTGCTGGTCCTGGACCGCGGCGGTGACCCGGACACCACCGCCGAGCCCCGGCCGAGTGCGGTGTTCGAGACCGGCGCGCTGTCCGAGCCGAGCGAGTCGGCGGAGGCCTCGCCGAGCCCGTCGCCGTCGCCGTCGGTGAAGCCGTCGCCGTCGAAGTCGCCCAAACCGAAGCCGAAGCCCAAACCGAAGCCGAGCCCGACGAAGGTGACCCTGCCCGGCGCGCCGCCGCCCGCGCCCGTGGCTTCGCCGCCGGCGGGCCCCAAGTGCCCGTTCCACGCCGGCACGGACGCGCCGATGGCCGAGGTCGAGGCGGCGCTGGAGGCCGCGGCGGCCCGCAAGTTCTGGACGGTCTCCCAGGTCACCCTGCCGCCGAAGCTCATCAAGGCGGTCGCCATGCAGGAGAGCGGGTGGCAGTCGACCATCATGGCGTGCGACGGCGGCATCGGCACCATGCAGGTCATGCCGAGCACCGCGAAGTGGCTCAACGACGACTCACCGTTCACCCTCGACGAGGACGTCGACACGCTCCGGGGCAACACGATGCTGGGCTCGGCCTACCTGCAGTGGCTGATCCGCTACTTCGGCATGAAGTACGGCTTCGGCTGCGAGGAGCCCGACCCGGCCGTCTCGCCCGCGCCGACCTGCACGCCCGACTACACGCTGCGCGACGACGACTGCCGGTTGGACCCCAATGTCGCCGACAGCAAGGAGTGGTGCCTGCTCAACGCGGTCGTCTCGGCGTACAACTTCGGACAGGGTGCCGTCGACAAGGAGATCAACGACGGCGACGACGTGTGGTACCCGAACGCGCTGTACGTGCAGAACGTCCGGGCACTGATGGAGAAGTACTGATCAGGTCCACAGGTTGCCGAGCAGGATGCGCCGGCTCCAGTCCTCGTACGGCAGCGACTCGCCCGTGTACAGCGGGTGGTAGTACGCGAACACGACCGCGACCAGCAGCACGAACACGCCGGCCATGACGGCCCCGAACAGCTGCCGGTCGGGGTCGGCCGGCCGGCCGGGCGGCGGGTTCATCGCCGCGCCGAGCACGAACACCACGGCCAGGATCAGGAACGGCTCGGCGGGCAGGGCGTAGAAGTAGAACATGGTGCGCGCCGGGAAGAAGAACCACGGCACCAGCGCCGCCGCGGTCATCGCCAGCACGGCTCCGGCGCGCCAGTCGCGGCGGGCGATGCCGAACCAGATCGCGGCGAGCAGCGCGGGAATGAACGCCCACCAGAGCAGGGGCGTGCCGAGCAGCAGCACGTCGGCGTTGCACTGGTCGGCGCCGCACAGCGGGTCGCCGTTGCGGTAGAACAGCACCGGGCGGCCCAGCAGCAGCCACTGGATCGGGGCCCACTCACCCACCGACTGGTAGGCGTGCGCCTCGGTGATCGCCTGGTGGGAGCCGTACGCCAGCTCGTGGTAGTGGGCCAGGTTGCGCAGCGCGCCCCAGAACCCGGGCTCGTCCTGGCCGCTGTCGCGCAGGAAGTGCCGGGCGTAGCCGCCGTCGGTCGACAGCCAGCCGGTCCAGCTCGCCAGGTACACGCCCGCGGTGAGCGGCAGCCCGGCCAGCAGCCAGCCGGTCTCGTCGAGGATCGTGTCGCGGATCGGGTGGCGCACCCCGGCACTGCGCCGCGCGCCGACCTCCCACCACAGCACCAGCAGCACCAGCACCGGCGCGAACGCCAGCGCCGACCACTTCACCGCCAGCGCGCAGCCGAACAGCAGCGCCGCGGCCAGCCGCCACCAGGGCACGGCCCGTGGCGGGCGGCTGCCGCGTCCGCGCGCCCGCGGGTCGCCGCCGTCGGCGAGAAAGCCCAGCCAGCGGGCCCGGCGCTGGTCGCGGTCGAGCACCAGCGCGCCGAACGCGGCCAGGATGAAGAACATCAGGAAGATGTCGAGCATGGCGACCCGCGACAGCACGAAGTGCATGCCGTCGAAGGCCATCAGCAGGCCTGCGGCGCAGCCCAGCACCAGGGAGCCGAACATGCGCATGGCGATGCGGGTGAGCATCAGCACCGAGACCGTGCCGAACACGGCCGCGGAGATCCGCCAGCCCAGCTCGTTGTAGCCGAAGACCTGCTCACCAAGTCCGATGATCCACTTGCCGAGCGGAGGGTGCACGACGTAACCGGTCGTGTTCTCCTTCTCGTTCCACTCGAACCCCTTCTCCCACAGCCAGTGGGCGTCGGTGGCGTAGTAGGTCTCGTCGAACATCTTGCCGGGCGGCTTCGCCAGGTTGCTCAGGCGCAGCAGGCCGGCCAGCAGGGTGATGAACAGGGCAGCCGGCCAGGCGTAGGGGTCCAGCGCGAGCGGCGACAGCCGGCGTCGCACGACGTCGGGAATCCCGGTGGCGGGTTCGGCCGACGGGGCGGGTTCGGCGAGCGCCCGCCGCGGGCGCGGCACTCGGGCCGTCTGCGTCATGCGGCGCATCGTATCCGGCCCGATCGTCAGCCGATGACCGCCCGGACCCCCGACGGCCGGTGCGAACCGGCGGGCGCCGGACCCGCGACAGGCGTCAGACGTGGCAAGCTGTCCCCCGCCGTCCCCGACCGCGAAGGACCACGCGCATGCCCACACCCCAGGACCTGCACGGCGCACTCCGCCCCGGCCGCGAGGGCTGGGCGGCGGCGATGGCACGGCTGGTCGCGCCCGCGACCGCGCTCGCGGCACGCGGACCCGCGCACCAGCCGGCCACACCGTCCAGCAACGACCCCGGGGCTACCTGGTTCGAGCTGGTCACCCGGCCGTTGTGGGGCCTGGCCGCGCACGCCGCCGGTGGGGGCCGTGCATCCCGGCAGTGGGACGAGGTCCGGGCCGCGCTCACGGCCGCGGTCGACCCAGCGCATCGGTGGTACGTAGGCCCGCCGTTCGACC
Organism: Catellatospora paridis; assembly: GCF_009720365.1. Lineage (GTDB taxonomy): Bacteria > Actinomycetota > Actinomycetes > Mycobacteriales > Micromonosporaceae > Catellatospora > Catellatospora paridis. The sequence continues at coordinate 982,231 of NZ_ML769312.1, forward strand.
GCAACCAGCGGCTCGTCGAGTCGGCGGCGGTCGGCTACGCCCTCGCCGTCGCCCCGCACGAGGTATGGGACCCGCTCACGCCGACCCAGCGCGACCACCTCATGACCTGGCTGTCCACGGCCGCGGCCGCCGAGCCGGTCGACAACAACTGGCACTTCTTCCCGGTGCTGGCCGCCACGGGGATGCGTGCGGTCGGCGTCGCCGTCGACGAGGCGGCGGTCGCGGCGCACCTGGACCGCCTGGAGGAGTTCGCCACCGCCGACGGCTGGCACTTCGACGGCCACGGCCAGCAGCGCGACTACTACAACCCGTTCGGCTTCCACTACTACGGCCTGCAACTGCTGGGTCTCGGCGCGCTCGACGAGCAGCGCGCGCAGCGGGTACGCGAGCGCGCCACCGCCTTCGCGGCGCAGTTCCAGCACTGGTTCGCCGCCGACGGCTCCGCCCTGCCGTACGGCCGCAGCCTCGGCTACCGCTTCGCGCAGGGCGCGTTCTGGAGCACCCTGCCCGTCGCGGATCTCGCCGCCGTGCCCTGGGCGCACGCCCGCGGCCTGGCCGAACGACACCTGGCCTGGTGGTGGCAGCAGCCGATCCTCGACCGGGACGGGCTGCTCAGCGTCGGCTACCGCTACCCGAACACGGGTGTCGTCGAGCAGTACATCGGCGGCGGGTCGCCGTACTGGGGCACGAAGTTCTTCGCCGCCCTCGCCGTGCACGCCGAGCATCCCTTCTGGACTGCCGAGCCCGCGCCCGCCGACCGCCGCCCGCGGGTGGAGCTGCAGCCCGCGCCGTCGATGCTGGTCAGCCGCGACGCCGACGGAGACGTGACGGCGCTGTGCGGGCAGGAGGCCTACCCGTGGGCGCGCGGCGGCGCCGCGAAGGCGGCGAAGTTCGCGTACTCGACGCTGGCCGGGTTCAGCGTCCCGACCGGTGGCGCGGGCCTGGGACACGGGGCATATGACAGTGCGCTGGCGCTCAGCGAGGACGGGGTGCACTGGCGGGTCCGCGAGGGCGGCGACTGCGTGCTCGACGGCGACGCGCTGGTGCTCACCTGGCACCCGTGGCCGGATGTCACGGTGCGGACCACCCTGCGGTTCACCGACGACGGGCACCGGCGCACCCACGAGGTCGTCACCGGCCGGACGCTGCACACGGCCGAGACCGGCTTCTGCGTGCCGTGGACTGCCGCCGGGCATACGCCCGCGGGCGCGGTCGAGGCGGCGGGACGGGCTGAGGTCGACTCGGACGGCCTCGCGTCGGCCGTCGCCGACCAGGGCAGCAGCGTGCCCCGGGCCGGGCAGGTGCTGGTGCCGACGGCAGGCGGCAACGTGCTGTTCCCGCGCACCGCCCTGCCCATGCTGACCGCGGAGCTGGAACCCGGCGCGCACACCCTGACCTGCACCGCCGTGGTTCACCGCAGCTGAGCGGAGGAGACGGGCACATCCCCGCCTCCTGACGCGCACACCCGCGACAGACTCGATCGTCCGGGCGCGACGCCGGCCGCATAGGGTGGGCGACCATGACCGAGCCGACCTTCCTTCAGCACACCCGCGCCGCGTACGACACCTTCGCCGCGGAGTATGACGAGACCTTCCGCGACGAGCTGGCGGGCATCCCGATCGAACGGGCGATGCTGGCCGCGTACGCCGATCTCGTGCTGGCCGGCGGCGGCGGGGCGACCCTGGACGTCGGCTGCGGCACCGGACCCGGCACGGCACACCTGGCCGGCCTGGGCCTGGACGTGCGCGGCCTCGACCTGTCCCCCGGCATGCTCGCGCTGGCCCGCAGCCGGTACCCGCACCTGCGCTTCGACGAGGGCACGATGACGGCTCTCGACGTGGCCGACGGCTCGCTCGCCGGGATCAGCGCACAGTACTCCGTGATCCACATCCCGGACGAGGAGCTGCCGGCGGTGCTCGCCGGGTTCCGGCGTGCGCTCGCCCCCGGCGGGCACCTGCTGCTGATCTTCCAGAACCTCGACGAGCACCGCCTGCGCACCGAGGCGTTCGGGCACACGTTCACGCTGAACTACCACTTCCGCCCGGTCGATCGCATGGCGGAGTTCGTCACCGAGGCCGGTTTCGATGTGTTCGCCCAGGCCTCCCGCAAGGCGCAGACCGGTGAGCTGACGCCGCGCGGGATGCTGCTGGCACGGGCCTGCTAGCGTCGCCCGCTGATGAGCTCCTCGACCGACCGCCACGGCACCCTGCACACCCCCAGCCTGCACGTGCGCGTACCAGATGATCTTCCCGTGCTGCTCCGCAGCAACCGGCTCGCCTACGCCCTGCAGCTGACCCGGCGCAAGCTGCTGACCGTGCACCTGCCGGTCGCCGCCGTGCTGTCCCTGATCGCGATCCGGTCGTGGCGGCTGACGGTGATCCTGCTTGCCGCGGTCGCCTTGCACTACGTGGTGACGTGCTTCGACGAGGCTGCCAAAGCCCGTACGCCGCTGCTCGGCGCGGACGACCACGGCCTGTTCCTGCGGCCCAACGGCATCGCCCGCCCGGCCCTGCACCTGCCCTGGCCACACGTGAAGGAGCTGGCCGTGCAGCGATCCGGCGGCGTGTGGATGCTGTGTGTCACGCCACGCGACCCGGGCGAGGACAAGCGCGCCCAGGAGCGGGAGACGGCCGGGCGCTTCTACGGGTTCTGGCACATCGTGGGCTACCAGCGCACCGTACGCAGGCTGGGCACGAGCCTGTTCACGCCGATCGTGGGCAGCGACCCGGATCGGCTGCTCGCGGAGCTGAACGCCCTGCGCCCCAACAGGTAGCGGCTGTTCAACCCGCCGAGCCGGGGCTCACCCCATCGACGTGCGCGAAACCGCTACGGTGAGCGGGTCTCAAGGTCCGTCTTATCTGGAGGATGAGCGATGAGCGTCGACCCGGCGGCGGTGCCCCGGCCACGCGATCCGCAGGACGACGTCGCGCTCGACCGCCGGCTGGCTGATGCCGGGCCGGGTCAGCGGGTGGCCGTCCTCGTCGAGCACCTGGCACCGCGGGTCGCCACGGCGTCGCTGGACTGGATCGGCGTGCTGTCGGCCGCGGCGGCGCGGCACGAACTGACCATGGCCGAGGTTCGTACAGCGGCGACGGATCTCGCGTGGCTGGCGCGTGAGCACGGGCAGCGCTTCCCGGGTGGCGCCGACTGGGATGCGCTGCAGGGCGGCGCGTATCTCGACCGGCTCGTGCTCGCCTACGTGCACGGCCAGCGGCTGCGCTTCGATTTCAAGTTCGAGTCGCTGCAGTCGCGGTCGCATCACTGGCTCGCCGAGTTCGGCGGTGACGCGCTCATCCTCGGGCTGGCCGCGTTCGGGGCGCTGGGCTCCCGTTCAGGGCGCGGTCTGGACCTCTACCGGGAGGCGATCGCGTCGCCGGACGCCGACAGCAAGACCCGGCACGTCTGCATGCACGGCCTGTGGTTCGCCGACCATCTGCCGGACCAGGCCGAGCTGATGCTGGAGCTGTCCAACCAGTTGATGGCCACCGGCGCGCTGGACGCGAACGTGTTCTTCCGGCGCGCCTCCGCGCTGCGCAAGCTGGGCCGCTTCGAGCAGGCGCTGGACGAGGTGGACCGGGCCATCGCCATGCTCGGCCCGGGCCACAACGCGGTGCACCAGGACTACGTCCGCGAGCGCGAGCTGATCGTCCTCACCCGGCAGCTCCATGGATACGCGCAGGAACTCACCCGCGAGGTCGGCGCCACCGCCGCCGAGCAGGCCGAACGGCGGGTAAAGGAGGCCTCGGCGGCGCTGACCGAGAAGGTCGAGTCGGCCCAGCGGGTGGTCACGGAGGGCACGCTGAAGGTCGTCGAGATCCTGGGCCTGTTCGTGACGCTGGCGGGCTTCGTGATCGGCTCGGGCGCGGTGGTGGTGAAGGCGGGCACCTTCGGCGAACGGGCCGCCGCGATGGGCTTGGTGCTCGTGGGCTGTCTGCTCTTCTTCGGCCTGCTGCGGTTCGTCACGAACTTCCGCCGCCGTTAGCCCGGCAGGTGGCCTGGCTCACGCCCTGCCACCTGCCGGAATGCGGGAGCCGCCCCGCTCGGTTGAGTTACTTGCACGATGCAATCGACTCGATCGGGAGAGAACCGCCCATGCGTTACACCACCTTCGGCCGCAACAACGGCCTGCGCGTGTCCGAGTACGGACTCGGCACCGGCAACTTCGGCACCCGCTGGGGCGCGGGAGCCGAGCCCGCCGAGGCCCGCAAGATGTTCGACCGGTTCGCCGAGGCGGGCGGCACGCTGCTCGACACCGCCGACAACTACCAGGCGGGCCAGGCCGAGGAGCTGCTGGGCGAGTTCATGGGCGCCGAGCGCGACCGGTTCGTGGTGGCCGGCAAGTACGGCAACAACGGTGTCGGACCGCGCGACGTGACCAACACCGGCAACAGCCGCAAGCACCTGTTCCAGGCGGTGGAGGCCAGCCTGAAGCGCCTCGGCACCGACTACCTGGACGTCCTCTGGGCACACGCCCCGGACGACCTCACCCCGATCGAGGAGATCCTGCGCGGCTTCGACGACCTCGTCAGCGCCGGCAAGATCCGGTACGGCGCGCTGTCGAACTTCCCCGCCTGGCGGGTGTCGCGCGCGGTGACGCTGGCCGAACTGCGCGGCTGGTCCCCGGTCGTGGGCATCCAGGTCGAGTACAGCCTGGTCGACCGCACCGCCGAACGCGAGCTGCTGCCGATGGCGCAGTCGCTCGGCCTGGGCGCGGCGCTCTGGGGCCCGCTCGGCGGCGGCCTGCTGACCGGCAAGTACCGCAAGGGCGACGGCGGCCGGCTGTCCGACCTCAAGATCCTCGTGCACACCGAGGACAGCGCCCAGAAGACCGCCGTGGTCGACGCCGTCCTGGACGTCGCCACCGAACTGGGGGTGCCGGCCTCGCAGGTGGCCGTCGCCTGGATGCGGGAGAAGGGCGCCCGCGCCGCGACCGCGTACGTGCCGATCATCGGCCCGCGCAGCCTGGCGCAGCTCGACGACTACCTCGGCGCGCTGGAGGTGACCCTGACCCCGGCCCAGTTCGCCCGCCTGGAGGAGGTCAGCGCCGTCCGCCTGGGCACCCCGCACGAGCTGAACGCGTGGAACCTGGCCGGTATCCGCGGCGGTGACGCGAGCGCCGTCGACGCCCCGGCGATCCCGGTAGCGTGATCTCATGCGGCGGACCAGCTTCGAGGACCTGGAGTGCCCGATCGCGCGCAGCCTGGAGCACGTGGGCGAGTGGTGGAGCATTCTGATCATGCGCGACGCGTTCGACGGCTTCACCCGGTTCGACGAGTTCGAGCGCAGCCTCGCGATCGCCCCGAACATGCTGACCCGCCGCCTGAAGTCCCTGGTCGACGCCGGCCTGCTGGAGCGCCGGCGCTACCACGAACGCCCACCGCGCGACGAGTACGTGCTCACGGAGACCGGGCGCGCCCTGCGCCCGGTCATCCTGGCCCTCTACGCGTGGGGCAACCAGGACCTGGCTCCCGGCGACCGCAGCCTCGTCCTGGTGGACCGGGCCACCGGCCGCGAGGTGGAGCCGGTCCTGGTGGACCGGGCCACCGGCGTGCCGCTGTCCGACCTGGACATCGGCTTCGTCGCCGGGCCCGCCGCGACGGAGCCGTTCCGGGACCGGCTCGCCGACGCGGCCACCGCAGCGGGCAGGCCGGCACCGTGAAGGAGGTCGTGTGCGCCGGCGACAGCATCACCCGGGGGCTGGCCAGCGCCGACTACGTCAGTCTGCTGCGTGACCGGCTCGGGCCGGACGGGTACCGGTTCGTCAACGCCGGGGTCGACGGCAACCTCGCCTGGAACGTGCTCCAGCGCCTGGATGAGGTGATCGCGTGCCGGCCCGACGCGGTCACCCTGCTGGTCGGCACGAACGACGTCAACGCCACGTACGACGCGCGGTGGGCCCGGCATTACCGGCGACGGCAGCGCCTGCCGGCGACGCCGAGCCCGCAGTGGTATCGCCGGAACGTCGACGCGATCCTGGACCGGCTGCAGAACGGCACCTCGGCCCGGCTGGCCGTGATCGAGCTGCCACCACTGGGCGAGGACCTGTCGAGCACGATGAACCAGCGGGTGCGGGAGTACAACGCGGTGCTGCGGGAGGTCGCGGACGGGCGCGGGGTGCCCTGCCTGCCGCTGCACGAGCGCCTGGTCGCGCTGCTGCCGCCAGGGCACCGGCCGCCGCCGTACGAGGGCAGGCTCGGTCTGGCACTGCGGACCACGTTCCAGCACCTGGTGCTGCGCCGGTCCTGGAACGAGATCTCGGCCGCGAACGGCCTGACGCTGCTCACCGACCACATCCACCTCAACGACACGGCCGCCGCCGTCATCGCCGACCTGATCGGCGAGTGGCTGCGGACCTCGCCCCCGCGCCGGAATTAATCCATCATTGTAGATAAATTTACATCTACTGACTTCCATGCATCGCCGAGTGGGCCCGACGATGGTCCGGTCGCCCCCGGCAATGGAGGTCCCCCGTGTCCATCGCTTCCCGCTCCGCGGCCCGGCTCGCGTGGCCGCTGCGCTGCGCTCTCGTCGTCGCCATGCTCGTCGGCGCGCTGTTCGTGCCCGCGGCCGCCGCCCCCGCCGAAGCCGCCGTCTACAACTCCTGCACCATGGCCCGCTGCGCCGACGCCCGCGCGGCACGCTCCGGCTGGTCCGCCAAGGGCTTTCCGACCACCGCAGGCTGGTACGCCTGGAGCAACGGGCTCTACAACTACACCGGCGGCCGGTTCTACAACCGCGAGGCGCAGTTGCCGTCCGGCGCCACCTACTACGAGTACGACGTGTACCCGCGCAACCGCGGCGCGGCCCGCGACGCCTACCGCATCGTGGTCAACCGCAGCACGGGCGTGACCTGGTTCTCGCCGAACCACTACACCGACTTCTACCGCCTGTGAACCCGCCGCAGGGGGCGGCGACGCCGCACCGCGACGCCGGCCCCCTGCCCCGGTGGCTGGCGGTCACCGCAGCTCCCCCACCCGACGACACCTCGGTGATCGACGGACGCGCCTGCCGCACCAGGTCCGGCCTGTTCGCCGAGTTCGCCCGCGCGCTGCGGTTCCCGGACCACTTCGGACACAACTGGGACGCGCTCGCCGACTGCCTGCGCGACGTCGCCGGCGGCCCCGGGCCGACAGTGAGCGTCGGCCACGCCGAAGATCTGCTGACCGACGCACCCGAGCTGACGGCAATCCTGCTGGAGGTCCTCGGCGCCATCGCGGTCGACACCACGCCCGGCGTCGCGGTCACGCTCCATGTGCCCGGCGCGGACCTGGGCCGCTGCACCGCCGCCACAGCGGTGCTCCTGCCGGACGGTTCCCCCGCGTAGGGGCCGCGTATCAGGAGCCCCGCTGTCCGCTCTTCGGCGGCCCGGCAGCCTGCGAACTCGGTAAAATCGGGACGTTCACCCCCTCGTCAGGTGAGGAGAGGGCGCGTGAAGAAGAGCGTCACGTTCAAGAGCAACGGGCTCGACGTCAAGGGCGACCTCTACGTGCCCGACGACTACCAGGCGGGGCAGAAACTGCCGGCGATCGTGGTCAGCCACCCGTTCGGCGGGGTCAAGGAGCAGACCGCGGGCCTGTACGCGCAGAAGCTGTGCATGAAGGGCAACATCACGCTCGCCTTCGACGCCTCCTACCAGGGCGAGAGCGCGGGCGAGCCGCGTTTCCTGGAGGACCCGTTCGCCCGTGCCGAGGACATCCGCAGCGCCGTCAGCTACCTGACCACCGTCGACGAGGTCGACCCGGCGCGCATCGGCGCGCTGGGCATCTGCGCGTCCGGCGGCTACGTGCCCTACACCGCGGCCACCGACCACCGCATCAAGGCGGTCGCCACGGTCAGCGCGGCCGACATGGGCTCGCTGTTCCGTGACGGGCTCGGCGGCAACGGCGACGCGGAGCTGCGCAAGGGGCTGCTGGAGGCCGCCGCGCAGGACCGCACCGACCAGGCCCACGGCAAACCGGCCCGCCTGGAGCACATCGTCCCGGACACCCCGGCCGAGGTCACCGAGGACACCCCGACGCTGTACGCCGAGGGCACCGACTACTACCGCACGCCCCGCGCCCAGCACCCGAACGCGAAGAACTGGTACGTCGTCTCCGGCATCGACCGGATCATGGCGTACGGCTCCTACGACCACGTGGACCTGATCTCGCCCCGGCCGCTGCTGATGATCGCCGGCACCAAGGCGGACACGAAGTACTTCAGCGAGCAGGCGTACGCCCAGGCCAAGGAGCCCAAGGAGCTATACCTGATCGACGGGGCGACGCACATCGACCTCTACGACAAGCCCGAGTACGTGACCCCGGCCGTGGAGCGCCTCGACGCGTTCTTCGACAAGTACCTGGCGCCCGCCTAGGCCGCCTCGGCCATGGTGCGGCCGGTCTCCAGCAGGGTCTTCAGGTCCGACAGCAGGTGCGGCCAGCCCTGGCTGACCATGCCGGGCAGCGCGCTGCCGGGCGCGAACCCGTCGTGCACGACGGTGAGCTTGACCAGGTCCCCGTCCTGCTCCAGATCGAAGGTCACCTTCGAGCGCTGCTCGGCCGCGAGCTGCTGCCGCAGGTCCTCGCCCAGGTCGACGGACTTCGCGAACTCGGGCGTGAAGGTGTGCCAGGTGTAGGCCAGCCGCCGGTAGGGCTCCGCCTCCAGCACGACCTGCGCCGGGTCGGCCATCACCACGCCCAGCCGCTCCCAGGTCATGGCTGAGCCGACCTGCCAGTCGGTGTCGAAGGTGACCTGCCAGTACCGGCTGGTGAACGCCGGGTCGGTCAGCGCCTGCCACAGCTGCTGCGGCGTGGTCCGGATGTAGGTCGTGTAGACGAACTCGTCCATGTGCTGCTGCTCCAATGCCGTCTTGAGGTCCGCGAGGGCGTGCACCCGCCCGCGGTGGTAGCGGTCGATCCAGCGGTCGGCGATGGCGTTGATCGGCTCGGCGTTGAGGTGGTGCAGCTTCTCCCTGCCCCGCCACACGGTGGTGACCAGGTTGGCCTCCTCCAGCACCGCGAGGTGCTTGCTCACCGACTGCCGGGCCATGTCCAGCCCCGCGCACAGCTCGCGCAGGGTCTGCCCGTTGCGGGCGTTGAGGCTGTCCAGCAGGGCGCGGCGGCTCGGGTCCGCCAGCGCCTTGAAAACGTCGTCCATCGCCGTCCCTACATGCAGCCGCTCGGCTGCATGTCCCACCATAGGCAGCCGAGCGGCTGCATGTCAAACCCGCCACTTCGGCACACTCCGCCCGCGCGCTCGCTCTAGCGGCGGTCATGAATACGTGGTAGGAATTCTCCACACATTGATGTCCATGTTGAGATTTCCTTCACACCCCGGAGGCTGGTTTGAGAAGGGTCATAGCAGGTGCAGCCGTGCTGGCGGCCGCGATATCCGTCGCGGTCGCCGGTTCGTCGCTGGTGACCGCGACGACATGGGCCAAGCCCGCCGACGCGGTCACCGAAGGCAGCCGGATCGTCGACTACCGCGGGTATCGCGTGGCCGTGCCCGCCTCGTGGCAGGTCGTCGACCTGGGCGCCGAGCCCCGGGCGTGTGTCCGGTTCGACCGGCCGACGGTCTACCTGGGACACCCCGGCGACCAGTCCTCCTGCCCCGCCGATCTCGTCGGGCGCACCGCGGCGCTGGTCATCGAGCCGCTCGACGCCGTGTCCGCGAGCCGCCTCGCCCCGCAGACCGCCGTCACCGCAACCGGCGCGGCGGTCGCGGCCGGGGCCGTGTCCCGCGACGACGCGATCCAGGTCGCCGTACGCGGCGCGGGCGTGCTGGTCACCGCGGCGCACACCCCCGACAACGAGTCCCTCGTCCGCCGGATCCTCGCCTCCGCGAGCCTGGGCCGCGACGCCAAGCCGTCGTCCGACAGCCTGCTCACCACCGCGACGGCGACCGGGGCCGCCACCGCCGCGGCGCCGCTGGCGGCGGCCGGGCCGCAGCCGGGCGTGTACACCGGCAAGGGCTTCGACACCTGCGCCGCCCCGTCCCAGTCGACCATGAACGCCTGGCGCAACAGCTCGCCATACCGGGCCGTCGGCATCTACATCAGCGGCGCGAGCCGGTCGTGCTCCCAGCCGAACCTGACCGCAAACTGGGTGACCAACCAGACCAACAACGGCTGGCGGCTCATCTCCATCGAGCTGGGCCGGCAGGCCCCCTGCGGCACCCGGCTGCCGAAGATGTCCGCCGACCCCGCCACCGCGCGTTCCCAGGGCGTCACGGCCGCCAACAGTGCAGTGAGCGCCGCGCAGGCGCTGGGCATCCCCGCCGGCAGCGCGATCTACAACGACATCGAGCAGTATCCGTCGAACGCCTCGTGCAAGGCTGCCGTCCTGTCGTTCCTGTCCGGCTGGACGGAGCAGCTGCACGTGCGCGGGTACCTGTCCGGCATGTACTCCAGCGGGTCCTCCGGCGTGACCGACGTCTGCAGCGCCTACCACGACTCCAACTACACCCGGCTCGACCACCTCTGGATCGCGTGGTGGAACGGCGTGGCCGACACCGACGCCGGCCCGTACTGCGACGCGTCCTACTACACCAACCACCGGCGGCTGCACCAGTACGTCGGCGAGGTGCTGGAGACCTGGGGCGGGGTGCAGATCAACATCGACCGCAACTACCTCGACGTGTCGACGAGCGTCTCGGAGCCACCGCCGACGTCGTGGAGCGCCGTCGTGGACAACACGACCGCGGGCGGTTTCACCGCCAGCGCGAACTGGGGCTCCTCGGCGTTCTCCGCCCAGCGCTATGGCACCGACTACCGCTTCGCCGACCCGGTCGCGGCCAGCGACCCGGCCTGGTACCGGGTGACCATCCCGGAGACCGCGTCGTACGAGGTCGCGGTCTGGTATCCGGCGAACGCCGGCTACAACGACGCGACCCCGTTCATCGTGGCCACCACCGGTGGCAACCAGACGGTGACCGTGAACCAGCGCGTCAACGGCGGACAATGGATCTCGCTGGGCGTCTTCACCCTCGCCGCCGGCACCGGCGACAAGGTCGGCGTGAGCCGGTGGACCACCGGCACCGGCTACGTCATCGCCGACGCCGTGCGCTTCACCCGCGTCTAGCAAGCCGTCCCGGGGACCCGGTTGCGCGCACGGGTCCCCGGAACGGCAGGTCGGGGCAGGCCGCGACTCAGGCCGTCACGCCGACGGCGGGCGACAGGAAGCCCCTGCCCAGATTGCGGGCCTGCGCGACGGCCCCGGTCAGGGCCGCCTCGCGCTGGTGCGGGGTGATGTCCATCGGCTGGGCGTGGATGAACCGCACGTCCGTTATGCCGACAAACCCGAAGACCGTCCGCAGGTACGGCTCCTGGAAGTCGTACGAGTGCAGGTACGTCCCCGCGGAGTAGTCCGCGCCACGGGAGGTCACGCAGACCATCCTCTTCCCGTTGACCATCGGCACGACCTGGCCGGTCTCGTCGTACCGGAACAGGTATCCGGGCTGCACGATGCAGTCGATGTAGTACTTCAGCGCGTACGGCACGCCGAAGTTCCACATCGGTGCGGTGATCAGGTAGGCGTCGGCGGAGACGAAGTGCTCGATCAGAGACTCGACCTGCCGCCACGACTCGGCGTGGTCGCGGTCGATGGGCCTGCCCACCATCAGCGCGTACTTCGCCTCGATGTTGTCGCCCGCCATCGCGGGCAGGTCCTGGCGGTAGAGGTCGACGACGTCGACGGTGACATCGCCGGACTGCTCTCGGACACCCTGCAGAAAGGACTCGGAAACACGAAGCGAATGGGATTCGGAACCACGGGGACTGGCGATGACGTGCAGAATGCGCATGGCGTTCCCTCAGCACTCGAAGTGAAGGACAATCTAGCGACAGCCTGCCCGGACATTGCCGATGTGTCGGAAGTCGGCGACCATTCGAGTGATTCGCGCCGACCGACGCGAATTCCCTTCACCATAGACTCCGCTCCTATCCGGGCAGTCCCGATCCGACCGCCGGGGCGGACGGCCAGAGCCATGCCCGCCACGACCATCGAGGAGCGCACCAGTGCAGACTGTCTTCGCCGGGCCGTTCCACGTCCACTACGGGCAGTATTCGCTGTTCGATGGCGACCACGACGCCGGCCCGGAATGGGAGTCGCTCGAAGCGGGTGGTGTCGGCGTGATCGGGATCGAGGCGGGAAGCGCGCTGCTGCTGACGAAACGGCATACCGGTGATGTGGCACTGACGGTGGCGTACGCCGAGGCCGAGCCGGCGCTGGACGAGTCGTACGACGACGTCGTGGAGATCGACTTCGTGGCCGAAGCGCAGTCGTTGCGCCTGACGACATGGCACGAGGAGGAGTTCGAGCTGCCAGACCTGCCCGCCGGGCCGGGCAACTACCGGCTGCGCTACCACGGCCGGCAGACCGGGGACCTGGCACCGGAACCGGCCGGCATGGACGAGATCGTCGACGAGTACCTACTGCAGATCTGGCCCGCGATGCCCAGCCCGTCCCGCGTGGTCAGGTCCACGTCGGGTTGGCTGGATCGCTGGCTGACCGTGAGCTGACCATGATCTGGGACCGACCCTGCACCTCCACGACGTGATGCTGCCCTGCCCGTTCGTGGGCCGCGGGTCACCGCACGCCGCACGACGTAGGGTTGGCCCGAGATCACCATGGAGAGGTACCCGACATGAGCAGTTTCCTGGTCACCGGTTCCGCGGACGGCATCGGCCTGCACACCGCACGCGAGCTGCTGGCGCTCGGGCACCGGGTGGTGCTGCATGCCCGCAACGAGCAGCGGGCCGCGCAGACCCGCGACACCGTGCCGGACGCGGCAGCGGTGCTGGTCGGCGACGTGTCGTCACTGGCGCAGACCAGGTCCCTGGCCGCCGCGGCGAACGAGCACGGGCCCTACGACGCGGTCATCCACAACGTCGGCGCGGGCTCGGCGGCCCGGCGGGAGGTCACCGAGGACGGCATCGAGCGCATCTTCGCGGTCAACGTGCTCACGCCGTACCTGCTGACGGCCTTGATGCCGTTGCCGCAGCGGCTGGTGTACCTGACCTCCGGGCTGGAGGCGGCCGGCCGCGCCGACTTCGACGACCTGCAGTTCGAGCGCAAAGCCTGGGACGGGATGCGGGCCTACAGCGACTCGAAGATGCACGACGTGCTGCTGGCGTTCGCGGTGGCGCGACTGTACCCGGCCGTGCTCAGCAATGCCGTCGACCCGGGCTGGATCAAGACCCGGATGGGCGGCCCGAACGCCACCGACTCGCTCGCCGACGGGGCCGAGACACAGGTGTGGCTGGCCACCGCGGAGCTCGCCGAGGTCGGCTTCAGCGGCCACTACTTCAAGCGCCGGCAGGACCTGCGCGCCAATGCGGCCGCCTACGACATCGCCGCCCAGGATCGCCTCCTGGCCGCCTGCGCCGAACTCACCGGCGAGAAGCTCCCCGCCTGACCCCGCCGCGCTCCCGCAGTTTCGGGGAAAGCGCACGCCGGCCGCTCCGGGTTCCTGCGGTTTCGGCGAACCTGCGGGAACCGGAGCGGCGCGTGATCACTGCCAGGGTTCGACGCCCACGTCGACGGTGTGGCCGGTGCGGGCGGACTCGTCGATGGCAAGGCTGATCAGGTGGTCCTGGCAGGCCTGTGCCAGCGGGTAGGGGGCTTCGGCCGCGCCGCGCGCCCACCGGCCGGTCGACTCCAGGATGGTCGCGATCGCGATCTCCTCGTCGGACAGCCGTACGCCCGCGTAGGGGTTGATGTAGACCACCGAGCCGTCGAAGCTGATGTGGTCCAGGTCGAAGCCTTCGAGGTTGAGGTCGCGGCCGGTCTGGCGGCGGCGCAGCTCCGACTCGACGATCGTCCGGGTGCCCTGCAGCCGCACCACCCGGTCGTCGACCAGCTCGCCGAGGCTGCCCCGGACCAGGATGCGCCGGGTGCGCAGCTGGTTCCACCACTGGTTGTCGGTGAAGTCGTACAGCCCGCTCCGGCCGCCGAAGTCGATGGTGGCCAGGGTGTTCACGGCGGGCTTCGGGGTGGCGTCGTCGCGCCAGCCGGCCGGGCTCATCGGGTCGGCCAGCGGAGCGGTGAAGGTGCGGGCGTGCACGCTCGCCGGGCCCATGCCGACCTCCAGCATGCCGCGCAGCATCGACACCGCGTGGTAGCCGTGCGTGGACGACACCTGGGCCGAGGTCGGCTCGCCGATGACGCCGGAGCGCAGCACCGCCAGCCGGGCCGCGTGGTCGGGCAGCAGCAGGTACTGCTCGGCGACCTGGACCTTCTCGGCCTTGCCGACCTGTCCCCAGAGCTTGCGCAGCCCGTCGAGGTCGGGCGCGGGCGGGGTCTCCGACAGCACCGGCAGACCGCGTTCCACCAGCGTCTCGACCAGGCCGGGGTTCACGCCCCACGGCACCGAGGTGATGACGTACTCGGGGTCACCGGTGCGCAGCAGCTCGTCGAGGTCCTGGGTGACGGGCAGCCGCCAGCGCCCGGCCACCTCGGCGGCGGCCTCGACGGAGCGGGTCATCACGCCGGTAACCGTGAAGCGCTCGGGCATCAGCTCGGCCAGTTTGAAGAAGAACTGCGCACGCCAGCCGCGCCCGACGACGGCATACCTGATCGGGTTGTGAGTCACCGGCAAACCGTAGCCCGCCCGGGAGCAACGCGGAACAGACCTCAGACGCACAGGCAGGCTGATCCTCGGAGTGCCGGGCGGCCGGGCGCATGACACACCATGCTCCGCCCAGCCGCCCGGCACACTCGGCGGTCGCCGCAGCGGCACGGCGCGCGACGACCTCCGGGACGGCCGTCGCCAGACCCCACCGACGGGCACGGACGACGGCCTGGCACGCCCACGGCCTTCTCCCCCGGCCGGACGGGCGCACGTCCGCACACCGGCACGCGCGCGCCGTGGCACCGGCGGCGGCATGCCGATCAATCGTTAAGAAACTTTCTTAAAGACGTTTCGAGTCAACCACCGGCGCTGATCCAAGTCAAGGCATCTGTCAATGAACACCGGCCCCGTTGGCGCGCGGGTGCGGCCGTGACGCATCATCGAAGGCCACATGGGCGTGGAGGGGAGGTCAGGCGTGCGGATCCTGCTGGTCGAGGACGACCTGCGCGTCGCCACGGCGATGAGCGCCGCGCTGACCCGCCGCGGGTACGACGTCGAGCACGCCGCCACCGCCGCCGCGGCCCTGTCCGCCGCGCCCTGCGACCTGGTGCTGCTCGACCTGTCCCTGCCCGACGGCGACGGCCTCGACGTGTGCCGCACCCTGCGTAGTCGCAGCCCCCAGCTGGGCATCATCGCGGTCACCGCCCGCGGCGAGGAGCGCGACCGGGTGGTCGGGCTGCGCGTCGGCGCGGACGACTACGTGGTCAAGCCGTTCTCGATGGTCGAGCTGCAGGCGCGCATCGAGGCGGTACTGCGGCGGGCGGCGTACGCCTCCCCCGAGCTGATGGTGATCGTCGCCGGGCGGGTGCGCATCGACGTGCCCGCCCGCGCCGTCAGCGTCGACGGCAACGACGTCGCGCTGACCCGCAAGGAGTTCGACATCCTGCTGTCGCTGGCCCGCCACCCCGGCCTGGTCATCACCCGCGACCGCATCCTGCTCGACGCCTGGCAGACCACCTGGGTCGCCCGGCACACCGTCGAGGTGCACGTCGGCTCGCTGCGCGGCAAGCTCGGCGACCCGCGCCTCATCGAGTCGGTGCGCGGCGTCGGCTACCGGCTGCGCAGCGAGTAGCCGTGCGCCGACGCCTGGCCGCCAGCTACCTCCTGCTGATGACGCTGGTCCTGCTCGCCCTGGAGATCCCGCTGGCCCTCACCCTGGCCAGCCGCGAGTCCGACCTGGTCCGCGCCGACCGGCTCGCCGACGCGACCCGCTTCGCCGCACTGGCCCGCCCCGGCCTGCGCACCGACACCGTCGGCACGGTGCGCGACGAGCTGACCCGCTACGACGAGCTGTACGGCATCGGCGCGGCCGTGCTCGACCGCGACCGGCACACCTTCGTCCGCTCGCTGAGCTACCACCTCGAACCCGCCCGGAGCGAGGCGGCCGTGCGCGCCGCGCTGGCCGGGCAGCAGTACAGCTCGGCCGAGTCGGTCCTGCCCTGGACCGGTGAGCCGATCGTGGTCGCCGTGCCGGTCAACGACAACGGCGAGGTGCTCGGCATGGTGGTCATCGTGTCGCCCGCCGACCGGGTCCGGGACGCGGTCACGTTCTGGTGGCTGGCGCTGGGCGGCATCGGCCTGCTCGCCGCGCTGGCCTGCGTGCTCACCGCGCGCAGCCTGGCCAACTGGGTGCTGCGCCCGGTTACCGTGCTCGACGCGATGACCCACGAGGTCGCCGCCGGCGACGGCAACACGCGCATCTCCGACCAGGCCGGGCCGCCCGAACTGCGCCGGCTCACGCGCAGCTTCAACGACATGGCGTACGCCGTGGCCGACGCGATGGAACGCCAGCGCGCCTTCGTCGCCCACGCCAGCCACCAGTTGCGCAACCCGCTCACCGCGCTGCGGCTGCGCGTCGAGGAACTCGGGCCGAGCCTGGCCGACGACGACGGCCGCAGTGAGCACCGGCTCGCCCTGGAGGAGACCGACCGCCTCGCCACCGTGCTCGACGGTCTGCTGACCCTGGCCCGCGCCGAACGCGGCCGGCACCAGCTGGTCACCATCGACGCGGTCGCGGTCGCCGAGTCCCGGGTCGCGGCGTGGGAGCCGCTGGCCCGTCACCACGCCACCACGCTGACGCTGACCGTCGGGCTGCCGGTGGCGCTGGTGCAGGTCGTGCCGACCGCCCTCGACCAGACGCTCGACGCGCTGATCGACAACGCGGTGAAGTTCAGCGGTCCAGGTGGCCGGGTCGAGGTGGAGGTGCGCGCCGCCGACGAAGGGATCGCGGTGCATGTGCGCGACGACGGCCCCGGCATGACCGACGCCCAGCTCGACCAGGCCACCGAGCGGTTCTGGCGGGCCCCGGACGCGCAGAACATCGACGGCTCCGGCCTGGGCCTGACCATCGCGGCCGTGCTCGTCGACGCGTCCGGCGGCAGGCTCGCGATGACCCATGCCGACCAGCGCGGCCTGGACGCCCGCGTCTGGCTACGCGGCCTGGATGCCCCGGCCTAAGGCTTGATCGACTGGTAGTAGCGGGCCGCGCCCGGGTGCAGGGGCAGCGGCGCGGTCGCGATGGCCGACTGCGGGTTGAGCCGCCCGGCGGCCGGATGGGCGACGCCGAGTTCGTCGCGGTACTGCATGAGCAGGCGGGTCAGCTCGTAGACCAGGTCGTCGGGCATGTTCTCGCTGACGACGAGGTAGTTCGGGTCGGCGACGGTGCTGATCGGGTCGAGGCCGTACACCGAGAACGGGATGTCGCGACTGACGTAAACCTCGCTGTAGCGCACGCGCAGCGGCTCGGTCCACTCGCCGAGTTCGACCAGCCGTATCGGCATCGCGTCGACCAGCTGCTCCACCGCTTTCACCGGCGGGCCGCCGGAGAAGAAGAACGCGTCGATCTCGCCCTTGCTCAGCGCTTCGGCCGACGCGTCCAGGCCGAGTTCGCTGACCTTCACCTGGTCGCCGGCCAGGTCGGCGACGTCGAGCAGGCGGTTCGCCGTGATCGCGGTGCCGGAGCCGGGTGCGCCGACCGAGACGGTGCGGCCGCGCAGGTCGGCGAGGCGGCGCACCGGGCCGTCGGCGCGTGTCACGAGGTGGAGCAGGTCGTCGTAGACGCGGGCCACGGCGCGGACCTGGTTGCCGGTGGTGGGCAGGATGTCGGCCTGGGTGAAGCCGAGCTGCACCCGCCCGCCGCCGACGAGCTTGACGTTCTCCGCCGAGGCCGTGGTCACCAGGACGTTCGCGTGCACGTGTGGCAGCTCGCGGTTGATGATCGCCGCGTACGCCTGCCCGAAGACGTAGTAGACGCCGGTGCGGCTGCCGGTCGCGATGTCGAGGCGTACCGGCTCGGGCTTGGGCTCGGTGCACGCGGCCATGCCGAGCAGGACCGCCACGACCAGCGCGGCGGCCGACGGCACTCGCACACGGACCACGGCGCAGAACCTACCCGACGCGCCCCGCATACCGCCGTGGCGCGCACCGCGGCCACGTCCGTCTCGGCCCGGGGAATCGCCCCGACGAGCCGCGTCAGTCGCCGTCACCGGCCAGGTCCCGGGCCTTGGCCTCCTGCTCGGCGTCGAAGCCGGAGATGCCGGTGTCACGGAACTGCTCGGCCTGGTCGTTGATCCAGCGGGTGTGTGCCTCCCAGGCCGACTGGCGGGTCATGCCCAGCGCGGCGCCGATCTGCGCCCAGGACGCCCCGGCGCTGCGCGCGCCGCGCACCGACAGCTGCCGGCCGTAACCGGCCTTCCGGATGATCAGCTCCCCGAGCGCCAGCAGTTGGAGTGATTCATCGGCGCTGAGGCCCGCCTCGCCGAGGGCCTCGCGCATGCGCAGATCGTTGAAGCGGGTGACGGCCGTCTGGAGGGTGTGCTCGCGTTCGAGCTCGTCAGGGGTGGTCATGCCGTCAGGCTAGCCTGACAGCGGGCCGACCGGCCCGCCTTTATGCCGAGAGCTGAGCCGACGACCGGCGACCGCCCCGGCTCGCGCGCGAATCGACCCCACCAGACGCGCATCGCAATGCCCACAAAACGACCATGGCCCGATGCTTGATCCGTTTTTGTGGACGCTGGTTGTCCCTATAGGGGCGTCCAGCGTCCACAAAAACGGATCAAGGACCAGACCGGGAGCGCGGCGACCGGCATGAATGACGCATATCCGGACCGATGTCGAGTCGACCACACCGTGGTCGGGCGTCAGGGTGCCAGGCGGGCCGGGACGAGGAGCGCGGCGCTCAGTGCAGGATGCCCGCGCCGTACAGGACGCGGTGGGCGCTGTCGGCGGGGATGCTGACCAGCAGGCTCCCCGCCTGCCGGGACAGGCTGGCCTGCGCGCCGAGCAGGTGTGCGCCACGGACCAGGATCGTGGCCAGGTCCTGGTCGGTGACGCGTACGCCGAGGATGTGTTTGCGCATGTGGCGGCCCGCGGCCAGCAGCACGCCGCGCCAGGCCGCACCGGCCAGCCGCAGCCGGTCGGCGTGCGCCGGCGCCGAGCCGCCGACCAGGGCAGTGCTCAGCACCGCCGCGCGTCCCTGCCGCCAGGCGCCGTCGCTGATGTCGAGGTACGCCGCGCGGTGCTCGCCGGGCACGCTGACCCGGTGCAGCAGGTAGCGGCGGCGCAGGCCGGCCTCGGCGGTCTCGTGGGCGTACGGCAGGTCCAGCGCCCGCATCAGCTGCCCCATGCGGCGGGCGGCGTGCTCGGCGCTGAACTCGACCGTTCCGGCCGGCGTGGCCGGGCGACGCGGATGGCCCACCCGCACTCCCCCGTCCGGCGTCAGCGACGTCGCCCGCACCAGACAGGCCAGCTCGAACGCGTCCGCCAGCCGGGAACGGTCGAGCCGGGCGGCCGGCTCGCACGCGGCGGCGGCGGGCAGCAGTTCGAGGGTGGACCACATGGCAAGCTCCCGTCGTCAACGTCGTGGTGCGGATGGTGTACCCACAGTGACGGGGGCTCGCGCCCGCGCGGAACCTTCCCGGCGCAGCCTTGAGGAAAACTTGCGCAACGACACCGTCCGCAAGTTTTGAAGAGTCGCGGCCTCGGGCAGCTCTCAAGGCCGCGACTCTTCAAGATTTGCCGCAGGTGGGGCCGGTCAGGCGGGTGGCGGTGCGGCGGCTGAGCCGTCGCGGGGTGGCATACGCCCGACCACGAGGCGGTTCAGCGCCCACAGCGCGACACCGCCGAGTAGCAGCCAGAATGCCAGCAGGTAGATGCCGCCTTCGCGGACGAACGGAAGCAGGAACACCGCCGAGACGATCGCGCCGAGCACCGGGACGGCGGTCGGCGCACGGAAGTGCCGGTGCGGGACGTGGTCCCGGCGCAGCACCAGGGCCGCGATGTTGACCAGCAGGAACACGGCGGTCAGCAGCAGCACGGTGGTGTCGGACAGGTCGGTCAGGTCGCTGACGGTCGCCATCAGCAGGATCGACAGCGCGGTGGTGAACGCGATCGCGATCCACGGCGTGCGTTTCACCGACAGCACCGCGAACGGCCGCGGCAGCACGTCGCGCCGGGCCATGCCGTACAGCAGGCGAGAAGCCATCAGCATGTTGATCAGCATGGTGTTGGAGACCGCGACCATCGACACGGCGGAGAAGATCTCCGAGACGGGCAGGTCGGGCGCGCCGATCTTGACCACCTCCAGCAGCGGCCCGCTCGACGTGGTGAGCACGTCCAGCGGCACCACCATGGCCGCGGTAAAGGCGACCAGCAGGTAGACGACGGCAGCGGCGAGCAGGCCCGTGATCATGGCGGGCGGGAAGTCGCGCGACGGCTCCTTGGTCTCCTCGGCCAGGTTCACCGAGTCCTCGAAGCCCAGGAAGGCGTAGAAGGCGGTGGCCGCGCCGGCCATCACCCCGGTGACGACGCCGAAGCCCTGCCCGGAGAAGGTGAACGCGGCGGCCGGGTCGCCCGAGCCCTTGGCCAGCACGCTGGCCCCGACGCCGATGACGAACAGCAATCCGGCCAGTTCGACACAGGTGATGGCGATGTTGACCTTGATGGATTCGGACACGCCCCAGAAGTTCACGGCCGCGACCAGCAGGATCGCCACCGTGCCGATCAGGATCGTGGGCGGGTTCTCCACCCCGGTCAGGCCGCTGAAGTAGCGCCCGCCGACGCGGGTCGCCGCGAAGCTCGCCGAGGTCACCCCCGAGGCCATGATCGCGAAGGTGACCAGGAAGCTCAGAAACTTGATCTTGTATGCCCGGTCGCAGTACAGCGCACCGCCGGCGGCCTGGGGGTACTTCGTGACCAGCTCCATGTACGCGAACGCGGTGAGGAACGCCAGCGCGAACGCGACCAGGAACGCCGCCCAGATCGCGCCGCCGACCTCCGCGCCGACCTGCCCGGTCAGCGAGTAGATGCCCGCGCCCAGGATGTCGCCCAGGATGAAGAAGATCAGCATCGGCCGGGTGATCACCCGGCGCAGCTCGTGGGGGTCGTCGCGCGGCGGATGCGGCGCGGGGACCGAAACGTCGGCGGTCATCGGCTGCCTCCCGGGACCGAGCGGCCACCGGAGGGGTGCCCGCTGTCTACATCCTCCCCCGTTCCCGCCCGCCGGATGATCAAAACGCCGGGCGCGGTCAGGGCAGTTCGGCGAAGCGCTCCACCCGGTCCACCGGCCCGGCGACCACGATGATGTCGCCGTACTGCAACACGGTCGTCGCGTCGGCGTAGGTGAACTCGGTGCCGGGCGTCTTCACGCAGACGATGGTGACCCCGTGCTTGCGCCGCAGCCTCGTCTCACCGAGCGGCACGCCCACGTACTCGTGCGGCGGACGGGTCTTGACCAGCGCGAAGTTGGAGTCGATCTCCATGTAGTCGAGCATCCGGCCCGACACCAGGTGCGCCACCCGCTCGCCCATGTCGTGCTCGGGCAGCACGATGTGGCCCGCCCCGATGCGCTCCAGGATGCGGCCGTGCTGCCGGCTGACCGCCTTCGCCCAGATGTCGGCCACCTCGAGTTCCACCAGCAGCGACGTGGCCAGGATGCTGGCCTCCAGGTCGGAGCCGATGGCCACCACCGCCCGGCCGAACTCGGCGACGCCGAGCTGGCGCAGCGCCTCCAGATCGGTGGCGTCGGCGGTCACCACGTGGGTGAGCTCCCCGGCCAGGCTCTGCACGACCTTGGGCCGGTGGTCGATGGCCAGCACCTCGGTGCCGCGGCGCATCAGCTCCACGGCCAGCGAGCTGCCGAACCTGCCCAGTCCGATGACGACGACCGGGTCGTTGCCGCTTTCAGCCGACAAGGGGACGCTCCTCGGGTAGCTCGTAATGGCGGGTCTTGGCGCGCAGTGCCAGCGCCGTGCCCAGGGTCAGCGGGCCGACCCGGCCCACGAACATCAGCATCGCGAGCAGTCCGTGGCTGACCGCGTCGAGCTCGGCGGTGATGCCGGTGGACACCCCGACCGTCGCGAACGCCGAGATGACCTCGAACAGCAACTGGTCCAGGGGGTGCGGGTTGAGGACCAGCAGCAGGTACGTCGAGGCGGCCACGATGCCCACGCCGACCAGCGCGATGGTGAGTGCCTGCCGGTGCAGCTGCTCGGGGATGCGGCGGCGGCCGACGTTCACCGACGGCTCGCCGCGCAGCTCCGCCCAGATCACGTAGGCCAGCAGACCGAACGTGGTGACCTTGATGCCGCCGGCGGTGCCCGCGCTGCCGCCGCCGATGAACATGAGCACGTCGTACGCCAGCCAACTGGACGGGTACATCGCCGCGATGTCGATGGAGTTGAAACCGCCGCTGCGCGGCATCACCGCGCCGAAGAAGGCGTTGAGCAGCTGGTCCGCACCGGACATGTCGCCCAGCGTGCGCGGATTGCGCCCTTCCGTGGCCAGCAGCAGCACCGTGCCGCCGACCAGCAGCACCGCGCTGAGGGTGAGCGTGAGGCGGGTGAGCACCGACCAGCGGCTCGGCCGCCGCCAGGAGTGGCGCAGCTCGAACAGCACCGGGAAGCCCAGCCCGCCGACGATCACACCGACCGCCAGGGTCAGGCAGATCCACGGGTCGGTGTTGAACCTGACCACGCTGTCGGGCCACAGCGCGAACCCGGCATTGTTGAAAGCGGAGATCGAGTGGAACACGCCCAGGTAGACCGACCGCCCGAACGACTCGCCGTAGGCGAGCAGGAACCGGCCCGCCAGGACGATCGCGAGGATCGACTCCGTGACCAGGCTGAGCAGCACCACGTTGCGCACCACCCGGCGCAGGTCGGTCATCTGCAGCGTCCTGGTCTCGGCCTGCACCAGCATCCGGGCCCGCAGCCCCATCCGGCCGGACAGCGCGACCGCGAACAGCGTCGCCATGGTCATGATCCCCAGGCCGCCGGCCTGTATCAGCGCCATGATGATGAGCTCGCCGGCGACGGACCAGTGCGTCTCGCTGTCGACCAGGATCAGGCCGGTCAGGCAGACCGCGGAGGTGGCCGTGAACAGGGCGTCCAGAAACCGGGCGGGCTCGCCGGACTCGGTCGCTATCGGCAGCGACAGCAGACCGGTGCCGATCAGCGCCGCGGCCGCGAAACCGCCGACGATCACCTGCGTCGGGTGGTGGAACTGATCGAGCACGACCGTCGACACACTCCTGCGCACGCCGCGACCATACCAATGTCCTGATCCGCAGGCAGCCCGCGTCGTGAGCGCCCAGCCCGCCCGCCTCCGGTGCGAGGACCGCCGTTCGGAGGGTGCCCGCCGTTAACGTT
This sequence comes from Catellatospora paridis, assembly GCF_009720365.1. GTDB lineage: Bacteria > Actinomycetota > Actinomycetes > Mycobacteriales > Micromonosporaceae > Catellatospora > Catellatospora paridis. Next base: position 1,005,483 of record NZ_ML769312.1, read on the forward strand.
GCCGTGCCAAGGTATGCGGCATGCGTGATGTGGACGTCCTCGTCATCGGATCCGGTCCCGGCGGCCAGAAGGCCGCCATCGCGGCCGCCAAGCTGGGCCGGCGGGTGGCCATGGTGGAACGCGGCGACATGATCGGCGGGGTCAGCGCCAACACCGGCACCATCCCGTCGAAGACCCTGCGCGAAGCCGTCGTCTACCTCACCGGCCTGAGCCAGCGCGAGCTGTACGGGCAGAGCTACCGGCTCAAGGAGGACATCACCGTCGCGGACCTGACCGCCCGCACCGAACACGTGATCAGCCGCGAGGTCGACGTGGTACGCGGCCAGCTGGCCCGCAACGGCGTGCGGCTGCACGCCGGCACGGCCCGGTTCACCGACCCGCACACGGTGCACGTGACCGGCGAGCGCGGCCGCGACTTCTCGGTCACCGCCGACAACATCGTCATCGCCGCGGGCAGCCGCCCGGCGCGCCCGGCCACGGTCGAGTTCGACGACCTGACCATCATCGACTCCGACGGCATCCTCAAACTCGACCGGGTGCCGCGCTCGATGGTGGTGGTCGGCGCGGGCGTGATCGGCATCGAGTACGCCTCGATGTTCGCCGCGCTGGGCACCAAGGTCACCGTGGTCGAGCGCCGCAGCCGCATGCTGGACTTCTGTGACCTGGAGGTCGTCGAGGCGCTCAAGTACCACCTGCGCGACCTGGCCGTGACGTTCCGGTTCAGCGAGGCCGTCGCCGCCGTCGAGAAGCACCCCAAGGGTGCGATCGCGGTGCTGGAGAGCGGCAAGACGATCGCCGCGGACACCGTCATGTACTCGGCCGGGCGGCAGGGCATGGGAGACGCCCTGGCGCTGGAGGCGGCGGGGCTGGCCGCCGACGACCGCGGGCGCATCACGGTGGACGAGAACTTCCGCACCACGGTGCCGCACATCTACGCCGTCGGCGACATCATCGGCTTCCCGGCGCTGGCCGCCACCTCGATGGAGCAGGGGCGGCTGGCCGCCCACCACGCCTGCGGGCAGCCGCTCGGCCCGATCTCGGCGCTGCAGCCGATCGGGATCTACACCATCCCCGAGATCAGCTACGTGGGCCGCACCGAGGACGAGCTGACCGACCAGCGGGTGCCGTTCGAAGTCGGCGTGTCCCGCTACCGCGAGCTGGCCCGCGGTCAGATCATCGGCGACACGCACGGCATGCTGAAGATCCTGGTGTCGTCGGAGGACCGCAAGCTGCTCGGCGTGCACGTGTTCGGCACCGGCGCGACCGAGCTGCTCCACATCGGGCAGTCGGTGATGGGCTGCGGCGGCACCGTGGACTACCTGGTCGAGGCGGTGTTCAACTACCCCACCCTGGCCGAGTCGTACAAGGTGGCGGCGCTGGACGCGACCAACAAGATGCGGCACATCGCGAGCCTGCGAGACTGAACCTGGTGGACACCAGGACGGCGCCGGCCACGGACGCCACGACACACCGACGGCTGCCCTTTTCACGCCGGGGCCGCAGCGCCCTCGGTCGTCCGCGAGGGCTGGTGCCGGCGGCGCTGTCCGTGCTCGTCGCGTGCCTGCTGGCGCTGCATGCCGCCGTGCCGAACACGTTCGGACGCCTGGGCAGCCTCCTGGAGACGTTCCTGCCCTGGCTGGGCCTGGCCGTCCCGCCGCTGCTCGGGGCCGCGTTGCTGCGCCGCTCGGCCCTGGCCCTGCTCGCGTCGGCGCTGGCCGTGGCCGCCTGGCTCGGCCTGTTCGCCGGGGTGCTGGCCCCGCCCGCCGAGCAGCCGTACGACCTCACCGTGGTGCAGCACAACGTCGACGACGAGAACCCGGATCCGGCGGGCACGGTGCGGGCGCTGACCTCGGTGTCGCCCGACCTCATCGCACTGGAGGAGGTCACGGACCAGGCCATGGCCGCATACGCGGCGGCGCTGGGCCCCGCCTACCCGCACGCGGCGGTGCGGGGCACGGTCGGGCTGTGGTCGAGGTTCCCGCTCACCGACGTGCGGGTGGTCGACATCCGGCCGCCCGCCATCGTGGACGACTGGAGCCGGGGCTTGCGGGCCACCGTGCAGCTGCCGCAGGGCGACGTCGCTGTGTACGTGGCCCACCTGCCCTCGCTACGCCTGGGCTGGACCGACGGGTTCGGCTCGGCGCGGCGCGACGACAGCGCGGCGAAGCTCGGCGCGGCGCTGGCCGCCGAACCGCAGGAGCGGTTGCTGCTGCTGGGCGACCTCAACGGCACCGTGGACGATCGCGGACTGGACCCGGTCCTCTCGCAGCTGTCCTCGGACCGGTCCGACTTCGCGTTCAGCTGGCCCGCGCAGGCTCCGCTGGCCCGCATCGACCACGTGCTCGCCCGCGCGGCCGCCGCCACCCGCGTCTGGTCGCTGCCCCGCACCGGCAGCGACCACCTGCCCGTGGCCGCCCGCATCAGGTTCTGAGGGACCGCGAAGCGCCACATACGCTCTCGCCAGGCCGCGTCTTGGGAGAGGATGGAGGGCGCGGAACCTGGAGTCGATCACGAATCCGGCACGGCTTCTCGATCACTAGGACACCGCCGCCCCGGGCGTGCGCACCCGTGCCCGGCGTGGTGGGGTATGCGGTGGAAGGGACGCACCGGGGCGGCCGCAAACATCGAGCTTTCACGACCAGGAGTCACACCATGGCAGCACAGATCGGTGTCACCGGGCTGGCGGTGATGGGCGCCAACCTCGCCCGCAACCTGGCCCGCAACGGCTACACCGTGGCGGTGCACAACCGCAGCCGCGCCCGCACCGACGCGCTGATCGCCGAGCACGGCGGCGAGGGCGACTTCGTCGCCACGGAGACGATGCAGGAGCTGGTCGGCGCGCTGGAGAAGCCGCGCCGGGTCCTGATCATGGTCAAGGCCGGCAAGCCGGTCGACGACGTGATCGCCGAGCTGGTGCCGCTGCTCGACAAGGACGACATCATCATCGACGGCGGCAACTCCCACTTCACCGACACGCGTCGCCGCGAGGCCGCGCTGGCCGCCAACGGCCTGCACTTCGTCGGTGTGGGCGTATCCGGTGGTGAGGAGGGCGCACTCAAGGGCCCGTCGATCATGCCGGGCGGGTCGAAGAAGTCGTACGAGTCGCTCGGGCCGATGCTGGAGAAGATCTCCGCGCACGTGGACGGCGAGCCGTGCTGCCACTGGCTGGGCACCGACGGCGCGGGCCACTTCGTGAAGATGGTCCACAACGGCATCGAGTACGCCGACATGCAGGTCATCGGCGAGGCATACGACCTGCTCCGCTCCGGGGCGGGCATCGAGCCGGGCGAGCAGTCGAAGATCTTCGCCGAGTGGAACAAGGGCGAGCTGTCGTCCTTCCTCATCGAGATCACCGCCGAGGTGCTCGGGCACGTCGACGCGAAGACCGGCAAGCCGTTCATCGACGTGCTGGTCGACGCCGCGGGCATGAAGGGCACCGGCGGCTGGACCGTGCAGGCGGCCCTGGAGCTGGGCTCGCCGGTCACCGGCATCGGCGAATCGGTGTTCGCCCGCGCGCTGTCGTCGCAGTCTGCGCAGCGCCCGATCGCACAGCAGGTGCTGGCCGGACACGAGGTCAAGGTGGACCTGCCGGACACGTTCGTCGAGGACGTGCGCCAGGCGCTGTACGCATCCAAGCTGGTCAGCTACGCCCAGGGCCTGGACATGCTGGTGTCGGCGTCCAAGGAGTACGGCTGGGATCTCGACCTGGGCGGCATCGCGTCGCTGTGGCGGGGCGGCTGCATCATCCGGGCGGCGCTGCTGCGCACCATCACCGAGGCGTACCGCGGCGACAACCCGCCGGCGAACCTGCTGTTCGCGCCGGAGTTCACCGCGGCGATCGGGGCGGCCCTGCCCGCCTGGCGCCGCGTGGTGTCCACCGCCGCGCAGCTGGGCATCCCCGCGCCGGTGTTCTCGTCGTCCCTGGCCTACTACGACGGCCTGCGCCGCGAGCGGCTGCCCGCCGCGCTCACCCAGGGTCTGCGGGACCTGTTCGGCGCGCACACCTACAAGCGGGTCGACGCCGACGGCACCTTCCACACGCTGTGGTCGGGCGACAAGACCGAGGTCAAGCAGGACTGACGCATTTCGCGAACAAAGCTCCGTTCATGCCGTTGTGGTGCATGAACGGAGCTTTGTCCGTGCCGCCCAATGCATGATCTTCAGGCACACCCGCTACGGTGTGGGCTCTGTCTTGAACATTGTCGAGGAGTGAACGCCCGTGGGCGGCTACGGCACCCAGGTTCTGCTGGTGCTTGTCCTTATGTTGATCAACGGAGCGCTTTCCGGCAGCGAGATGGCTCTCATCTCCCTGCGCGAGTCGCAGATCCAGCGGCTCGAGCGCTCCTCCTCGGGAGGCAAGGTGCTCGCGCGCCTTTCCCGCGACCCGAACCGGTTCCTCGCCACCATCCAGATCGGCATCACCCTGGCCGGCTTCCTGGCCTCCGCCTTCGCGGCGACGTCGCTGGCCAAGCCGCTGGTGCCGGCTTTCGGCTTCCTGGGCTCCGCGGCTGAGCCGGCCGCCATCATCGCGGTCACCCTGGTGCTGACCTTCCTCACCCTGGTGCTGGGCGAGCTCGCGCCCAAGCGCATCGCCATGCAGCGGGCCGAGGGCTGGGCGCTGGTCGCCGCGCGGCCGCTGGACTGGATGGCCAGCGCCTCACGGCCGTTCGTGTGGCTGCTCGGCAAGGCCACCGACATGATCGTGCGGATCGCCGGGGTCGACCCGCGGGCGGGCCGGGAGGAGATCTCCGCCGAGGAGATCCGCGACCTGGTCGTGGCCCAGCGCAGCTTCACCGCCGAGCAGCGGGAGATCATCTCCGGGGCGTTCGAGATCAGCGAGCGCGACATCCGCGACATCCTGATCCCCCGCCGCGAGGTCGTCACGCTGCCCGCGGGCATGTCCGCCGAGCAGGCGCTGGGCGTGCTGGCCGAGACCGGCCACAGCCGGGCCCCGGTCGTCGGGGACGGAGACCTCGACTCGGTCGTCGGCGTGGTGCACCTGCGCGACCTGCTCGGCGCGGGCGGCCCGGTCGGCGAGCGCGCCCGCACGGCCGTGTTCCTGCCCGAGACGCTGTCCGTGTCGGACGCCATGCGCCAGCTGCGCACCCAGCGCGAGCAGTTCGCCCTGGTGGTCGACGAGCACGGCTCCATCGACGGCATCATCACCATGGAAGACCTCGTCGAAGAGGTCGTCGGCGAGATCTACGACGAGACCGACCGGGACGTGGTCTCCGTGGTGCGCGAGGCCGACGACGTGTTCCTGGTGCCGGGCTCGTTCCCGCTGCACGACCTGCCGGACCTGGGCATCGACCTGAACCGGCTGGGCGAGATGGACTACACCACGGTCGCCGGCCTGGTGCTGGACAAGCTCGGCCACATCCCCACCAAGACCGGTGAGACGGTCAAGGTTCCCGGCTTCACCGCCGAGGTCACCGAGATCGACGGCCGCAGCATCACCCAACTCCGCCTGCGCCTGCTCCGCAACCACGACCGCCACCACGCCTCCTGACGCCGCTCGTCCTTGATCGCCGGACTTGCCTGGCACCTGTGCGTATCTTGAACGCGCATTCGCCCAGGTGCCAGGCAAGTCGACGGATCTTGGACGCGGTTAGGTTGCGGCCGGCTACTACAACGGTCGCCATGACAGACGTGATCAGTGTGGCGGCACTGCGGGCGCACATCGGACGGCTGACCGCGTACGGTCCACGCCACCGCGGCGACGGCCGAGCCGTGTCCGCCGCACTCGACCACATCACGGGCTGCCTGGCCGGTTACGGGTACGAGGTCGTGCGGGAGCCGTACGGCGACGCACTTCATGAGGTCAACCTGCTCGCCGAGCGGGCCGGCACCGGCACGGCTCCGGTGCTGGAGGTCGGCGCGCACTGGGACAGCGTCGCCGGCAGCCCGGGCGCCGACGACAACGCCAGCGGCGTGGCCGGGCTGCTGGAGATCGCCCGGCTCTGCGCGGCGGAGCCGCCCGCGCCGCGTACCGTGCGGTTCTGCTTCTTCGGCGGCGAGGAGCACGATCCGGAACCGTGCAACGGCAGCCGGGCCCACGTCGCCCGGCTCGACGCCGCGGGCGCCGACGTGGAAGGGATCATCGTCCTGGAGATGATCGGCTACCGCGACCTGCGCCCCGGCTCGCAGACCTTTCCCGACGCCGACGGGCAGGCCGGCCCCGAACTCACCGGCCCGCATCGCGCCGACTTCATCGCCGCCGTCGGCAACGTCGAGGCCGCCGCTTACCTGGCCGCCATCGGCGACGGCGGGGCGGCCCAGGTTCCACCGCTGCCGGTCCTGGCGGTGCCGTTGCCGTCCGAGCACGACGCCCACGGTTCCCGCAGCGATCATCAGCCCTACTGGGCCGGCGGGCGGCTCGGCGTGATGGTCACCGACACCGCGGAGTTCCGCAACCCCCACTACCACCGGCCGACCGACACGCTCGACACCCTCGACCTGGACTTCGCCGCGCAGGTGACACAGTCCGTCGCCAGCGCCGTGCGCACCCTGGCGCATCGACCTGCCGAGTGACGGCGGGCCGGCGGCCACCGCGAGTAGCGGGCGCTGTCCGCGAGCTCAGCGCGGGGTTGTCGGATCGGGCACGAACGCGGGGCCGTGACCGGGCACGATCAGCACCGGGTTCAGCGCGAGCACCCGCGCGCGGGACGCCGACAGCGCGACGCCGTCCGTGGCGAACGGGTCCTTCGGCGGCCCTTCGGCGTGCCACCACACGTGGGTGAGCGCGACCAGTCCGTCGGCGGTGTCGACCAGCGTGGTGATGTCCTCGGCGGTGTGCCCGGGGGTGCGGATGAGCCGGATCGCGTCGGAGAGCGCGAAGCCCTCCGCGTCCCGGCTGACCCACTGGTCGTCCACGTAGTAGGCCCAGTGGTCGTGGTAGCGGGCGTTGCGGAACAGCGCCGCGTTGATGGTGTGGTCCGGATGGTGGTGGCTGAAGATCACATCCGTGACGTCGTCGGGGTCGACGCCGAGGTCGGCCAGCGGGCCGAGGATCTGCTGCCGGTCCGCGACCATGCCGGGATCGACCACCACGGTGGTGTCCCCGTCCCGCAGCAATGCGACCGTGCTGGCCACTCGATCACCGACATACCCCGCGTTGAGCACCCACAGCTGCGCCGCCATACCCACACGCTACCGACCATCGCGTCGCCGCGCGGCCCGCTGCAGTTTCGGGGAAACTGCACGAACCATGGGCCCGATTGCTGCAGTTTCCCCGATAGTGCACCCGCCGGTCGTGGGCGGGGCGGGTCAGCCGGCGAAGGAGTGGCGGATGAGGGAACCGCCGTCGACGACGAGGGTCTGGCCGGTCATCCAGGAGGAGGTCTGGCCCGCCAGGAAGACCACCGCGCTCGCGATGTCCGCGGGCTCGCCGATGCGGCCGAGCGGGGTGTGCTGGTTGATCAGCTCCTCGTTGTTCTCCCACAGGGCCTGGGCGAGCTTGGTGCGTACGATGCCGGGCGCGATGCCGTTGACGCGCACCTTGGGGGCCAGCTCGGCGGCGAACTGCCGGGTCAGGTGGATGACGGCGGCCTTGGTGGCGTTGTAGTAGCCGATGCCCATCTCGGTGGCCAGGCCGCCGACGGAGGCGATGTTGACGATCGCGCCGCCGTCGGCCGCCATCGAGGCGTGCCAGACGGCCTGCGTCCACAGCACGATGGACAGCTGGTTGACCTGCACGGTCTTCTCCGCGCGGGAGACATCGAGATCGACCATGGGGCCGAAGTACGGGTTGGTGCCGGCGTTGTTGACGAGCACGTCGACGGATCCGAACTCGGCCACGGCGGCGGCGACGCAGGCGTCGGCCTGCTCTTTCTCCCCCACGTGCGCGGCCTTGGCGAGGAAGCCGACCTTCGGGTACGCCGCGCGGAACTCCTCGGCGACCGCGTCCAGCGCATCCTGCCGCCGGGAGGTCAGCACGACGTTGCAGCCCTCGGCGGCCAGCGCGGCCGCGGTGGCCTTGCCGATGCCGCGGGAGGCGCCGGTGACCAGCGCGGTACGACCTTCCAGACCTGTGCGCACAGCTTCGCCCCTTGTCAGTCCTTGATGTTGCAGTCGATGTGCGCATACCTTAGCGATCCGACCGACCGGTCGGTAGGGTTGGTGACAGGCTACATACCAACCGGTCGGTATTGACGGGGCGAGGCGGGACGCGCTTGGATGGGCACCCTGGACGGCGGCTGGTCCGCCACGGCGAGAGGGTGGGCATGAGCCACTACCGGAGCAACCTTCGTGACCTGCGGTTCAACCTGTTCGAGGTGTTCGGCCTCGGCGACAAGCTGGGCACGGGACGCTTCGCCGACCTGGACACCGACACCGTCGAGCACATGCTCGCCGAGGTGGAGCGGCTGTCGGTCGGGCCGATCGCGGCGTCGTACGCCGACGTGGACCGCAACCCGCCGGTCTACGACCCGCAGACCCACTCGGTCACCATGCCCGACAGCTTCCGCCGCTCCTACCAGGCGTGGATGGACGCCGAGTGGTGGCGGCTGGACATGCCCGCCGAGGCGGGTGGCGTGGTCGCCCCGCGCGCGCTGTGGTGGGCGCTGATCGAGCTGGTCCAGGGCGCGCAGGCGCCGGTGTACATGTACGGCGGCGGCCCCGGCTTCGGCGGCCTGCTGCACCGCATGGGCACCCCGCCGCAGCAGCGCGTCGCGGAGATCATGATCGAGCGCCAGTGGGGCGCGACGATGGTGCTCACCGAGCCGGACGCGGGCTCCGACGTCGGCGCGGGCCGCACCCGGGCCGTGCCGCAGGCCGACGGCTCGTGGCACCTCGAGGGCGTCAAGCGTTTCATCACCTCGGGCGAGCACGACCTGAGCGAGAACATCATGCACTTCGTGCTGGCCCGGCCGGTGGGCACGCCCGGCGCGGGCGGGCCGGGCACCAAGGGGCTGTCCATGTTCCTGGTGCCGAAGTTCCACTTCGACCACGAGTCCGGCCAGCTCGGCGAGCGCAACGGCGTGTACGCGACCAACGTCGAGAAGAAGATGGGCCTGAAGGTGTCCAGCACCTGCGAGCTGACCTTCGGCCAGCACGGCGTCCCGGCGAAGGGCTGGCTGGTCGGCGAGGTGCACGACGGCATCGCGCAGATGTTCAAGGTGATCGAGTCGGCGCGCATGCAGGTCGGCGTGAAGGCGATCGCGACGCTGTCGACCGGCTACCTCAACGCCCTCGACTACGCCCGGCAGCGGGTGCAGGGCCCGGACCTGACCCGCGCGGCGGACAAGACCGCGCCGCGGGTCACCATCGACCGGCACCCCGACGTGCGGCGCATCCTCATGCTGCAGAAGGCGTACGCCGAAGGCCTGCGCGCCACCTACCTCTACACCGCCGGCTGGCTGGACCGCGACCACGCGCAGGGCGCGAACGTCAACGACCTGCTGCTGCCGATCGTCAAGGGCGTCGGTTCGGAGCGCTCCTACGAGATGCTGGCCCTGTCGCTGCAGACCCTGGGCGGCTCGGGTTACCTGCAGGACTACCCGATGGAGCAGTACCTCCGGGACACGAAGATCGACACGCTGTACGAGGGCACCACCGCGATCCAGGGCCAGGACTTCTTCTTCCGCAAGATCGCGCGGGACCGGTCGGTGGCCCTGGACCTGCTCGTCGGCGAGATGGAGGAGTTCCTCGACGCCAACGAGTCCACGGATGAACTGAAGCTGGAGTGCGAGTCGCTGCGCGAGGCGATCGCGGACGTGCGCGGCATGGTGGCGACCATGTTCGGCTGGCAGAAGGCGGCGGGTGACGACGTCACCGAGGTCTACAAGGTCGGCCAGAACACCACGCGCCTGCTGATGAGCGTCGGCGACCTGGTGATCGGCTGGCTGCTGGTCCGCCAGGCCGCCGTCGCGCTGGCCGCGCTGGACGGCGCTTCCGGCGACGACGTGGGCTTCTACCAGGGCAAGCTCGCCGTGGCGCGGTTCTTCGCGCGTACCGTGCTCCCGGAGCTGACCGCGCGCCGCCGGGTGCTGGAGGCGACCGACAACGCGCTGATGGAGATCCCGGATGGGGCGTTCTAAGACCGAGGGCGCGGCCGGGGTGCGCGAGCGCATCCTGGCCGCGGCCTGCGAGCTGTTCGCCGAGCAGGGGTACGACGCGACGTCGGTGCAGCAGGTCGTCGACCGCGCCGGCGTCACCAAGGGCGGCCTGTACCACTACTTCGGGGCCAAGGAGGACCTGCTCGTCGAGATGTACCGGGCGATCTTCAGCGAGCGGCTCACGGCGCTGGACACGATCCTGGCCCAGGGCCGGGATCCGGAGTGGACGCTGCGGGCGATCATCGACGACATCGTGGTGGGCACGGCGGCGATGCGGCAGGAGTCGGCGGCCGTGTCCCGCGAACTGGCCACCATGGACAGCGGGCGCACCCAGCGCCTGCAGGCCGACTGGCGCCGCTACCAGGAGGCGGTGCGAAGCCTGATCCGGCAGGCGCAGCAGGACGGGGCGTTCAGCCCCGTCGCCTCCCCAGAGGTGGTCTCCTGGTCCATCTTCGGGGTGACGAACTCGCTGCACACCTGGTTCCGCCCCGACGGCCCCAAGCCGGCCGAGACGATCGCCCGCGAGCTCGCGGACTTCGTGCTGGCCGGGTTGAAGACATCGTCCTGATCGGACGCGAGCGCCGCCCTGGGCCGGGCCTCTCTCCTCACGTATGGTTGTTCCCTCAACCGTCCCCAGCCCACAAGGTCTTCCGCCCATGCTGACCAGCCCGACCGTGCCCGGGGCCGAGCTCGCACCGGACGACGGCCCCCGCCAGAACCTCGGCGCCCTGCTGCGGCACGTCCACCTGTCCGGTCCGCTGTCGCGCGCCGAGCTGGCCGAGCGGATGAGCCTCAACCGCAGCACGATCATGGGGCTGACCACCCGGCTCAGCGCCGCCGGGCTGGTGCGTGAGCGGCGGCCCACCGCCGCCGGCCGGTCCGGACGGCCCTCGCTGGTGGTCACCCCCGCCGCGGACCGGGTGTACGTGCTCGCGTTCGATGTCGCCGTGGACCGCCTGGTCGTAGCGCGGGTGGCACTCGGCGGCGAGATCCTGGAACGCCGGGTCGCCGCCCGTTCGCGCTCCGGCCCCGACCTGGACGCCGTCGTCGGTGTGCTGGCCGAGTTCGGCCGGGATCTGCACCGCGGCGCGCCTGCGGATGCGATCTGCGCGGGGGTCGGCGCGTCCTACTGCGGCATGATCCGCCCCGGCGACGGCATGGTCCGCTACGGTCCCTACCTGGGCTGGGTCGACCAGGCGTTCGGCGCGGAACTCGGCGAGCAGCTCGGACTCGGCTTGCCGGTCGCGGTCGGCAACGAGGCCCACCTGGGGGCGCTGGCCGAGCACGGGCGGGGCGCGGGCGTCGGCGTGCAGAACCTCATCTACCTGCACGGCGACGTCGGCGTAGGCGGCGGCATCATCGTCGGCGGCGAGGTGCTCGACGGGGAGGCCGGGTACGGCTGCGAGGTCGGGCACATGCTGGTCAACCCGCATGACGGGCGGCCCTGCTCGTGCGGTGCGCGCGGCTGTCTGGAGGCCGAGGCCGGCGAGCGGGCGCTGCTGTCCGAAGCGGGACGGCCGGACAGCCTGATCGGGCACGACGCGGTGCGCGCCGTCGTGGCCGATGCGCAGCGCGGCGATCCCGCCGCCCAGCGGGCCGTGGCCCGGATCGGCGACTGGCTCGGCATCGGCGTCGCGAACCTGATCAACCTGTTCAACCCCGGCGTGCTGATCTTCGGCGGCATGATGCGCGACGTGTACCTGGGCGCAGAACCGCAGATCCGCAGCCGGATCGAGCGTAACGTGCTGCCGGTGTCGCGGGAGCGGGTGCGGCTGTCCGCCGCGGCGCTCGGCGACGACACCACCCTGCTGGGCGCGGCCGAGCTGGCCTTCGCCGAGCTGCTGGGCAATCCGCTCGGGGTGATGGCGCAGGCCGGGACATGAGAGCCGGCCGCCCCTGACCCAGGCGGCGCCGTGACCGGGCTGGTTACCCGTCGTGCGTTCAGCGATGGACCGCCGAGGCATCGGCACCGTTGGCCTCGACCTGGACGATCGAAGTCTCGGCCTTCTCGATGGCGGGCGTGCGGTTCGCGGGCATCCAGCCGGGCCGGTGCTGGGCGACCACCTTCAGAGCGACGATTACGCAGGCCATGTAGGTGAGGTCACCGCCTAGCAGGATCAGTGTCGAGCCGAGGGTCGCGTCCGCGGCGGTGGTGGTGTCAGCGATGTCCAGACCACCGGTGGCGGCCGTGGCGACGAAGGCGAACAGGTTGGTCGCGGCGTGTGCGGCGATGGACACCTCGAGACCTCCGGTCCGGATGACCAGCAGGGCCCAGATGACGCCCCCGACGAACAGGGCCACGAAACCGGACCAGGTGCCGATTCCGTGGAGCAAGGTGAACGCAAGCGCTGAGCCGAGGATGCCGACCCACCGGTGGTACGCCCCGAGGGCTTGCAGGACGAAGCCGCGGGTGGCGTACTCCTCACCGGCGGCCTGCAGCGGAACCAGGACGACGAGCAGGACCGCGAGCCCGAGGAACCGCCACGGGTCGATCGTCAGCCGCAGGTCGGCAAGGCTGCCGTAGACCGACACCAACGCCACGATGACCAGGACCGCCACGACGGCGGCCAGGCACCCGCACACGGCGAACCACCGCCAGCGCAGGCGACCGACCACCGAGTGCAGCATCCCCGCCGGCCGTCGTTGCACCAGTCGCGCGACACCGAGGGTGACCGGGAGGAGCAGGGCGATAGACGCCAGCGCCAGAAGGTTGTCGACGAGTGGACTGCCGATAGACGCACCGTCGTCGATGTTTCCGCCGAGCGCCCACGTCACGGCGAGCGCGATGACCACCAGCCCACACACCGCCGTGGCGGCGACCAACGCTGCGGCCAGCACGGCGGCAAGTGGTGTCCACCACCGATGAAAGCCCAGTCGCGCCAAGCGCTCGTAGGTCAGCTCCTCGTGCACCGTCGTAGCCTAGACGACCGAGCCTCGAGTCGATGGCCGTCATCGCGCAACGACGATCTCCGGCGGACGTCGCTCCGTCCACATCAGACAGCAACGGTGCGGAACGGCCACGCGGGCACCGGGCTTTCACGATTCGCGGCGGAACAGCCCAGCGAGTAGGCGGCATTCGGGCTCGTTCGCATCGGACTGCGCCACACCGTCCACAAGCCGGGCGAGCACCTTCGCAGCCGGCCCTACCGCACCGCCAGGCGCGACCGCGGATCGCCACAGTCACCGCACAGGGCACAAACGCATGACTATTAGGAAGCTTTATTTATTGATACTCTTCTCCGTGAGCGCTCTCTCACCTGTCATCGACGATCCGCCGGCACCGCGCCGCGGAGAGGAGTCCCCATGTCACGACAACGTTCCCTGGCGTTGACAGGAGTGCTGGCCATCGTCGCCGCGCTCGCCGTCATCCTGCCGTCGAGTTCCGCGTCCGCCGCCAACTGCGTCACCGCGTGGCAATCGTCGGCCGTCTACACCGGAGGCATGACCGCCTCGCACAACGGCCACAACTGGCTGGCCCGCTGGTGGACCCAGAACCAGGCCCCCGGCACCAACGAGGTCTGGACCGACCAGGGCACCTGCGGCGGCGGCACCACGCCCCCGCCCGGCGGCAACTGCAACCACCCGAACTGGGCCGCGGGCACCTGGTACACCACCGGCAGCATCGTGCGCTACACCAACGGGCTGTACTACATCGCCGAGCACGACAACCCGGGCTACGACCCGATCATCAGCACCTGGTACTGGGACCCGTACACCTGCAGCGGCACTCCGCCGTCGAACCCGCCGACCAACCCGGGCGGCTTCGTCGTGTCCGAGGCGGCTTTCAACCAGATGTTCCCGGGCCGCAACTCCTTCTACACGTACCAGGGCCTGATCGCCGCGCTGAGCGCCTACCCGTCGTTCGCCACCACCGGCAGCGACACCGTGCGCCGCCAGGAGGCCGCGGCGTTCCTGGCCAACGTCAACCACGAGACCGGCGGCCTGGTGCACATCGTGGAGCAGAACACGGCCAACTACCCGCACTACTGCGACGCGGGCCAGCCCTACGGCTGCCCGGCCGGGCAGGCCGCCTACTACGGCCGCGGCCCGATCCAGCTGAGCTGGAACTTCAACTACAAGGCCGCCGGTGACGCGCTCGGCCTGCCGCTGCTGACCAACCCGTGGCTCGTGCAGAACGACGCGTCGGTGGCCTGGCGCACCGGCCTGTGGTACTGGATGACCCAGAACGGCCCCGGCACCATGACCGCGCACAACGCCATGGTCAACGGCGCGGGCTTCGGCCAGACGATCCGGAGCATCAACGGGTCGATCGAGTGCAACGGCGGCAACCCGGCACAGGTCCAGAGCCGCGTCAACGCCTACCAGCAGTTCGTCGGCATTCTCGGCACCACCCCCGGCGGCAACCTGTACTGCTGACCGGATCCGGCGGTGCGGAGCCTGCCTCCGCACCGCCGCTGGTCACCAGCCGTCCAGGGCCTGGTCCTCGGCGAGGTCCCGCAATCCGTCAGCGATCTCGTCGAGGTATTTGGCCAGCACGTCGTTGTCGACGGGGCAGTCCCGCCAGTGGGCCTGGGCCTGGTCGAGCAGGGCCAGCAGCCTGGCGTTGAGCACGCTCAGCCGGTGGTCGTGAAGGCTGCCGCGGACGACAGCCCACTCCCAGTCGACCTCGCCGTCGTAGCGCTCGCCTTCGCAGATGGCGCGTTGCAGCCCATAGGCGACATCGATGTAGGCATCCCAAGCGGCCTTCTGATGTGTGGTGCTGTTCACGGCTGCTGCTCCCCCATGGCTCCCTCAGGCACGAAGCGTTCCCTCCGACGGTACGCGGCCAGTGCCGTCGTGCCACCGCTCCAGACGAGGTGACCGCCACTGCCCCGGCGCCTTCCGCCCGCCTCAGCCGCTGGACGTGCGTAGTGCAGCAGGGCGCCCCGGTGCGACGCTAGTCGCCGTTTGCGGGCGATTGGCCGGTTTCACGAATAACGCCGGACCGGGCGACGCGCCCTCACGGGTCTCGCACCGCAGGCGGAATACGCTGCCCCGCGCGTGGGTTCGACCTGTCGACGATCATGAGGGAGAGGCCGGTATGTCCGCACCGCTGGAGTTCGCGCTCGACACGTTCGGCGACGTCACGGTCGACGACACCGGGAGCACGGTGCCGTACGCGCAGGTCATCCGGAACGTGGTCGAGCAGGCGGTGCTGGCCGACAGCCTCGGCGTGGACGCGGTCGGCATCGGCGAACACCACCGCGAGGACTTCGCCGTGACCGCGCCGGAGATCGTGCTGGCCGCGATCGCCTCGCGCACCGAGCGGATCAGGCTCGGCACCGCGGTCACCGTGCTCAGCTCGGACGACCCAGTACGGGTGTTCGAGCGGTTCGCGACCCTCGACGCCGTATCCCGCGGCCGGGCCGAGATCATCCTGGGGCGGGGCTCGTTCACCGAGTCGTTCCCGCTGTTCGGCTACGACCTGGCGCAGTACAACGAGCTGTTCGAGGAGAAGCTGGACCTGCTGGCGCAGCTGCTCGACGAGGGGCCGGTCACCTGGCAGGGCAACCTGAGGGCCGGGCTGACCGACCAGCACGTGTATCCGAAGACGGAGTCGGGGCGCATCCGCACCTGGATCGGCGTCGGCGGCAGCCCGGAGTCGGTGGTGCGCGCGGCCGCGTACCAGATGCCGCTCATGCTCGCGATCATCGGCGGACGTCCGGAGCGCTTCGCGCCCTATGTCGACCTGTACCACCGCGCGCTCGCGCAGATGGAGGCCGACCGGCTGCCCGTCGGCGTGCACTCCCCCGGCCACCTCGCCGAGACCGACGCGCTGGCCCGCGAACAGCTGTGGCCGCACTACCGCAAGATGATCGACCGGATCGGCCGCGAGCGCGGCTGGCCGCCCACCAACCGCGACCGGTTCGAGGCCGAGGCCGACGAGGGCTCGCTCTACGTCGGCTCACCCGAGACCGTCGCGAAGAAGATCGCCGCCACGGTACGCACGCTCGGCGTGAGCCGGTTCGAACTCAAGTACAGCGCCGGCACCCTGCCGCACAACAAGCTCATGACCTCGATCGCCCTCTACGGCGAGCAGGTCATCCCCCGCGTCCGCGACCTCCTCGCTGCCTGACCACCCGCGCCCACCCCGCGCATGATCGTCCAACTTGCCTGGCACCTGTGCGTATGTTGGAGCGCCATTCCCACAGGTGCCTGGCAAGTTGAGCGACCTTGACGGCCCGCGCACACTTGGCGGGTGGGTGTCGAGGTGGCAGCGCTCGTGGACTTGCTGGGTGAGGTGCGGGCGTGGCTGGCCCGGCCGGACAACGACTTCTCCTGGTCGTCCTTCCTGGACGCCGACGCCGCGCTCGTCGAGCTGGACGGGCTGACCGAACGG
This sequence comes from Catellatospora paridis, assembly GCF_009720365.1. Classification (GTDB taxonomy): domain Bacteria; phylum Actinomycetota; class Actinomycetes; order Mycobacteriales; family Micromonosporaceae; genus Catellatospora; species Catellatospora paridis. The sequence continues at coordinate 1,021,878 of NZ_ML769312.1, forward strand.
GTCCGCGCCGAGGGCAGGGTGCCGTTCGCGCTGTCGGTGCTGTTCGCCCCGACCGGCCCGATCCAGGAGGTGGCGCTGTCCAGCGGCTGGGGCGACGAGTTCCTCACCCTCGCCGAACGCTTCGACGCCGCTGCCGCCGCCGGGGGCGAAGATCCACCAGCCTAGGGTTTTCCGGTTGCCGACGGCTGCCCCGCTCGGCCGTCAGCGCAGCGCCTCGGCCGCGGTCGCCTGCACGGCGGTGGTGAGCGCGGCGAGGGCGACCGACTCCAGCCGCCAGTGCTGCCAGTACAGCGGCACGCTCAGGCGGCTGCCCGGCGCCAGTTCCCGGTATCGGCCTGCGGCCAGGTCGGCGTCCGCGACCTGCTCGGGCACCATGCCCCAGCCCAGGCCCAGCCGGATGGCCTCGTCGAACGCGGTCACCGACGGCACGTAGTGGATCGGCGGGTCCGGCTCCTTGCGGGTCAGCGTGCGCAGGAAGCGGTGCTGGAGCTGGTCCTTGCGGTTGAGCACCAGCATCGGCGCGTCGGCGAGTGCCCGCGGGGTGACCCCGTCGGCGAACCAGTCGGCGTACATGGCCGGCGCCGCGACGGCCCGGTAATGCATCGCGCCCAGCCGTTGCGAGCGACAGCCCTGCACAGGCACGTTCTGTGCGGTGACCGCGGCCATCACGGTGCCGCTGCGCAGCAGCTCGGCGGTGTGCTCCTGGTCGTCCTGATGGACGTCGAACAGCAGCCGCAGCCCCGGGGGCACCGCCGCGAGCGCGGGCATGAACCAGGTCGCGAGGGAGTCGGCGTTGACGACGATGGCGGCCCTGGTCCAGGTGCCGCCGCGGCCGCCGCGGGCGGTGTCCAGGGCTTCGCGTTCGAGCAGCGCGATCTGCCCGGCCAGGCGCAGCAAGGGCTCGCCGGCCTCGGTGGCCCGGCACGGCTTGCCGCGGCGGACCAGGATCTGACCGGCGGCCTGCTCCAGCGCCTTGATCCGCTGGCTGACCGCGGACGGGGTCAGGTTGAGCACCCTGGCGGCAGCGTCGAAGCTGCCCTCGCGTACGACGGCGGCGAACGTCTCCAGCTGTGCCGAGTCAAGTGTCACATAAGCGATGCTAATGGTTCTTAAGAAACATTAGCTGGAGTGTATCCGGAAAGGGCCGTACCGTCGAGAACATGATCACTTCGCTGCTCGCCGGTTTCACGTCCGCCCTGGCGCTGATCGTGGCCATCGGCAGCCAGAACGCCTTCGTGCTGCGCCAGGGCCTGCGCCGGGAGCACGTGCTGCCGGTCGTGGTGACCTGCGCGGCCGCCGACGCGCTGCTGATCGCGGCCGGGGTCGGCGGGCTCGGCTCGCTCGTCGCCGACCGTCCCGGCCTGCTCGCGGTGATCCGCTGGGGCGGGGCCGCGTTCCTGCTCGGATACGCCGTGCTGGCGGCCCGGCGCGCGCTGCGGCCCGGCCGGCTCGACCCGCGCGACGCGGTGGGCACGCCGCTGCGCGCCACCCTGCTGACCTGCCTGGCGTTCACGTTCCTCAACCCGCACGTGTACCTCGACACGGTGCTGCTGCTCGGCGGCCTGGCCCTGCGCGACCCCAGCCGGTGGCTGTTCGCGGCCGGTGCGGCGCTGGCCAGCGTGGTCTGGTTCACCGCGCTCGGCGCGGGAGCGCACCGGCTGGCCCCGGTCCTGGCCCGGCCCGTGACGTGGCGAGTGCTCGACGCCGTGATCGCGGTGACGATGGCCCTCATCGCGGTCAGGCTGCTGGCCGGCTGAGCCGCCGAGCGCGGGCGTGTCGCGGCCGACGCGCAGCACCCGGGGACGTGATGTGGTCACGTCGCCGCAGAGATGCATCATCTCGGGCAAAATGGGTAACCGAGAGCGAAGAAGATCTCCGGGAAGCCGTGCGCCCGATCGCTGCCGCGAGCGGTCCGAAAGGTCCGCGCGCCGCCTGGCGTGGGCGCCCGTGAGGGAAAGGAACACTCTCCGATGACCGCACAAGACCGCCGTCCCACGACGACGGATGCCGGCATCCCCGTCGCCAGCGACGAGCACTCGCTGACCGTCGGCCCGGACGGTCCCCTGCTCCTGCAGGACCACTACCTGCTCGAGCAGATGGCCAACTTCAACCGCGAGCGCATCCCGGAGCGCCAGCCGCATGCCAAGGGCGGTGGGGCGTTCGGGACGTTCGAGGTGACGCAGGACCGCAGCGCCCATACCCGGGCCGGGGTGTTCCAGCCGGGTGCGAAGACCGACGTGCTCATCCGGTTCTCGACCGTCGCCGGGGAGCGCGGTAGCCCGGACACCTGGCGCGACCCGCGAGGTTTCGCGGTCAAGTTCTACACCGGCGAAGGCAATCTGGACATCGTCGGCAACAACACGCCCGTCTTCTTCATCCGGGACCCGCTCAAGTTCCAGCACTTCATCCGGTCCCAGAAGCGCCGGGCGGACAACAACCTGCGCGACCACGACATGCAGTGGGACTTCTGGACACTGTCGCCGGAGTCGGCGCACCAGGTCACCTGGCTGATGGGCGACCGCGGCATTCCGCGCAGCTGGCGGCACATGAACGGCTACAGCAGCCACACCTACATGTGGATCAACGCGCGGGGCGAGCGGTTCTGGGTCAAGTACCACTTCAAGACCGACCAGGGCATCGAGTTCTTCACCCAGGACGAGGGCGACCAGATGGCGTCCGCGGACACCGACTACCACCAGCGGGACCTCTACCAGCACATCGCCGCCGGCGAGTTCCCGAGCTGGACCCTGCACGTGCAGATCATGCCGTTCGAGGACGCCAAGACCTACCGGTTCAACCCGTTCGACCTCACCAAGGTGTGGCCGCACGGCGACTACCCGCTGCACGAGGTCGGCCGGATGACGCTGAACCGCAACGTGTCCGACTACCACACCGAGATCGAGCAGGCCGCGTTCGAGCCCAACAACCTCGTCGCGGGGACCGGGCTGTCGCCGGACAAGATGCTGCTCGCCCGCGGGTTCAGCTACGCCGACGCGCACCGGGCCCGGCTCGGCGTGAACTACAAGCAGATCCCGGTGAACGCGCCCAAGGTGCCGGTACACAGCTACTCCAAGGACGGCGCGATGCGCGTCGTCAACGTGTCCGATCCGGTGTACGCGCCGAACTCCTACGGCGGCCCGCAGGCGCAACCGGGGCTGACCGACGACGGCGGGCTCTGGTATTCCGACGGCGAGATGGTCCGCGCGGCATACACCCTGCGGCCTGACGACGACGACTGGGGACAGGCCGGGACGATGGTCCGCGAGGTGCTCGACGACGCGGCCCGGCAGCGGCTGGTAGACAACATCGTCGGGCACCTGCTCAACGGGGTGAGCGAGCCGGTGCTGGAGCGGGCGTTCCAGTACTGGCACAACGTCGACAAGGAACTCGGCGACCGGATCGAGGCCGGCGTCCGCGCCAAGCAGGGCGAGAAGGATCCGAAGGCCGCCAAGCAGGGCAACCCCGCCCGCACCAGCATGCAGCAGAAGGCCTGACCAAGGTCTGCGCGGTACGGCGACACGGCCGGCATCGCCTCCACGGCTCGTTGACAAACATTCCGTGGAAAGCGATGCTGGCCGCATGCCGGGCCCGGTCAGCGCCCCCGGCGAATGATCGCTTGACGGCCCGACCCCGGCGAGGACGACGACGCATGACCGATCCGACGCCTGACGTCGTCACCGGTGTGCCCAGCAGCCCCGGCCGGGCCAGCGGGCCCGCGAGAGTGGTGCGGTCCCTCGCCGACTTCGCCCGCGTGCGGCCCGGCGATGTGCTCGTCTGCCGGACCACCGATCCGGCCTGGACTCCCCTGTTCCGGCTCGCCGCCGCCGTCGTCGCCGAGACCGGTGGGCTGCTCAGCCACGCGGCGATCGTCGCCCGCGAGTACCGGATCCCCGCCGTGGTCGGCGCCTCCGGCGCGATGACCCGGCTGGTCGACGGAGCACGCATCTCCGTCGACGGCACGCTCGGCACCGTCGCGGCGGACGAGACACCCTGATGCCCCACCCGTCGTCCCCGGACCTGCTGGTGCTGCACGCCGTCCGGCTCAAGGGATTCGCCGAGACCGACGCCCTCGCCGCCCGCTTCGGCCTGGACGCCGCGCAGGCCCACGAGGACCTGCTCGACGCCGAGGCGTACGGGTGGGTCACCCGGGCCGCCTTCGCCGGCTTGAAGGGCTGGTCGCTGACCGAGGCGGGCCGCCGCCGCAACGAGACCGGGCTGCGGGAGGAACTCGACCGGGTCGGCGCCCGCGAGCCCGTCGCCGCCGTCCACGACGACTTCCTCCCGCTCAACGGGCAGGCGACCCAGGCCTTCACGGCCTGGCAGCTCGGATCCATGGCCGCCCCAGCGCCCGCGCCCACCGGCGACGTCCTCGGGCAGCTCGCCGGGATCGCGGACGGCCTCCACCCGCTGGAGCAGCGGCTGACCGCGCACCTGATTCGGTTCGACGGCTACCACCGCCGCTTCGCCGGTGCGCTCGCCCGTGCCGCGGCCGATCCGGTGTGGATCACCGGCATGGAGGTCGACTCCTGCCACCGGATCTGGTTCGAGCTCCACGAAGACCTCATCGCGACCCTCGGTATCTCCCGCTAGGCGAGCGGCCCCGGCGGCGGGTCGGTCAGTTGACTGTGCGGTGGCGAGCCGACGGTTAATCTTCCCGCGTGGACTTCCTGGAGCTGCGCGCCGTCGTGCCTGGACCACGCGCCTTCCTCGACGGCGTCGACCCCACGACGGGCGAGCAGGTCCACACGACCATCTACAGCGGACACGTCAGCCTGGCTCGATCCACGGCCTTCCGCGGTGCGGTGCGCCTCGACGACCTGCAGGAGATCTCGGTCTTCCTGCCGGACAGCCTGCCCTACCCGCAGCCGCCGCCGGCACTGTCGGTGGAACTCAGCGTGCGCCGTTTCCGCAGCACCGCCAACATCGCCGCGGTGCACGTCGGCGCGTGCGACGAGCGCATCGAGGTGGCGGCCGACCCGCGCGGCGGCGAACGCTGCTGGCTGCGGCTGACCTTCCGGACGCCGATCTACTCCCACGACCTCGTGGAGATCAACTACCGGGTGACGGCCCAGTCCCGGTGAACGCCGCGTGGACGACCGCGTCTGGGCCGCTGTTAGCATCCGCGGCATGGGCCAGATCGCCGTACGTGCCAGCCGTCCCCTCGCGTATGCGCTGGCACCGGTACTGATCACGCAGGGCGTCCGGGTCCGCCGCCGGACCCCCGTGCTGCCCGAGGCCGGCGGCGACCGGCACGGCGTCGAGGGCGCCGGACCCCGCGAAACACTGGCGGTGCTGCTGCTCGGCGAGTCGACCGCCGCCGGTGTCGGCGTGTCCGAGCAGTCCGACGGGCTGGCCCCCGCACTGGCCGCGGGCCTGGCCCGGCACAGCGGACGCCAGGTGACCTGGCGAGTCGCCGCGCGGACCGGGTCGAACGCCCGGCAGGCGTTGCGTGGCCTGCTGCCACCGGTGTCCGGCGACTCATACGACGTCGTGGTGGTCGCGCTCGGCGTCAACGACGTGCTGGAGATGCGGTCGGCGCGAGCGTGGCAGCGGGACGTCACCGCGCTTGTCACGGCGCTCGAAAGGTGCTTGCGCCCGGGCGGTCGCGTCGTTCTGGCCGGTGTTCCGGATCTCTCCGGATTCCCGTCGCTGCCCCAGCCGACGCGAGCGGTGCTGGCGAGGCACGCGCGGCACCTCGATCTTCGCCTCGATCGGGTCGCCGCGGCCGCACCGTCCACGGTCCACGTGCCCTCACCGCGGATCGACAGCCCCGACCTCTACGCCGAGGACGGTTTCCACCCCAGCGCCGCGGGTTATCGCATGTGGGCGGACCACCTCATGAACGCCACCACAACTGCCTGAACCGCGGCTGGGGTGGTGCGTTCCCGGTGCCGAGGTGCAAGGATGTCGTGACCGGTCGCTGCAGCTATGTGGGTGGTGAAGTGGTGCCGTTCCGTTTCAGCACGGAGCCGCTGTCAGACCGCGTCGTGCTGCGCCTGGTCGGCGACTGCGACCGGTCCAGTCTGCTGGAACTGCAGCAGGCGATCAGGTCCGCGCTGGCGGAACACCCCGCGGTGCAGCTCGACCTCACCGCCGTCGGCTTCCTCGACTCCAGCGGCATCCACGCCATGGTCACCGGATACCGCCACGCCACGCAGCACGGACGCACTCTGTACCTCACCGGAGCCAGCGGCCTGGTCTCCCACGTGCTGAAACTGACCGGAGTCGCCGAACTGCTGGCCCCACCGACCCCTGGACACGGCCATGAGCACTGAGCCGCCCACCTTCGCCGCCGAACCGCACCGCATCGCCTACCACGAGCCCGGCGACCTGGGGACGCTGCGCACCTACGTCACCTCGTACGCGGAACGGGCGGGCCTGCCGCCGTCCCGCTCCGGGCTGCTGGCGCTCGCCGTCAGCGAGCTGGCCACCAACACCCTGATGTACACGGCCGGCGGCGGCACCATGGTGCTGTGGGCGGAGCCTGGCGAGATCGTCTGCGAGCTGCACGATCAGGGCCCCGTCGACGTCCGGCCGGCGGCGGCCCGGATGCCGGCGGCGGACGCGCCCAGCGGGCGTGGGCTGGCGCTCGTGGACGAGGTCTGCGACGAGGTCCGCACATACAGCACCGCCCAGGCGACCGTGGTCCAGGTGCGGATGCGGCTGTGATCGGCGACCGGCCGGTCAGCGCCGGATGCGGGCGGCCAGGACGCAGGTGTCGTCGTGCGGGTTCGGCGGCGGCAGCAGCGTGGTCAGTGGATGTGCGGCGTCGCCACTGAGGACCGACAGGGCCCGGGTCACCTCGTGCATCGTCTGGTCCTCGTCGTCGGCGCGCCGTTCGATCAGGCCGTCGGTGTAGAGCAGCAGCACGTCCTGCGGGCGCAGCCGTACCTGTCCCTGCGGGTATTCGGCCCGCGCCGAGGCGCCCAGCAGCAGGCCGTCCAGCCAGGGCAGCGGCCGGGCGGCACCGGCGCTGCCGAGCAGCGGCAGGGGGTGACCGGCCCGCGCCCAGACCAGCGTGCCGTCCGCGGGGTCGTACACCGCGATGACGGCGGTGGCGGTGGTGTTCAGCTGCAGGCACAGCGTGTTCATGTGGCGCAGCAGCTGTGCCGGGTCGCCGATGCCGACGGAGGTCCACGCGGTCAGCGAGTAGCGCAGGTGGGCCATGGCGGTGGCCGCTGGCAGGCCGTGCCCGACCACGTCGCCGACGGCCAGCAGCACCTGGCCCGCCGGCAGGGTGAGGGCGTGGTACCAGTCGCCGCCGACGCGTACGGAGTTCTCGGCCGGCAGGTAGCGCACCAGCGCCTGCAGGCAGCCCAGGTCGATGACGTCCTCGGGCACCGGCTGGATGATCTGCTGCAGGCGGCCGGCCAGCCGGTGCTCGGCCAGCATGGTCAGCTCCTGGGTGTGCAACTGCTCACGGAGCCGGTCCATCGCGGTGCGGGTCGTCTCCCGCGCGGTCACGTCCTGCACGACGCCGTACACCTTCACCGGGTGACCGGCCGGGTCGCGCGCGATGTCGGCGACCAGCCGCAGGTGCTTGATCTCGTCCCCGATGCGCACGCGCAGGGTCAGGTCGGAGATCGTGCCGCTGTCGAGGATCTGCCAGGCCGTCTCGCGCAGCGGCTGGTCCTCCGCGATGATCATGTCGGCTTGTGCTCGGCGGCTCAGCGGGCCGAGTGCCGGATCGCGCTCGAAGATCCGATACATGCCCGGGGACCAGGTCGTCTCGCCGGTGCTCAGGTCGGTCTCGCCCCAGCCCAGGCTGCCCAGGGTTTCGGTCTGTTCGAGCCGGCGCAGGTCCTCGTCCAGGCGCTGCCAGTAGACCAGCAGACCGCCGCAGGCCCGGTGCACCGTGATGTCGAACAGCGACGTCGCGACGATGCCGCGCTGGTCGGCGGTGTATCTGAAGTCCGGCAACCGGCCGGGCTCACCGTCGGCCAGCACCTGGTGGTACAGCTGCCACAACGGCTCCCCCACCAGCATGGGATACAGCTCCGCCATCGTGCGGCCGACCCGGTCCTGGCCGCTGCGCCCGCCGACGTCGTCGGCGCGTGAGCCGACCGCGGCGATCCGGAAGTCGCTCACCGTTCCGGCGGCGTCGAGCACCGGCAGCAGCCAGCTGCAGCTGGCGGGAAGGCCGGACAGCAACTCCCGCACGAACGGTGTCGCCGTCTCGCCGGAGAGCAGGCCCGAGGGCTCCGGCGCTTCGCCGGTCACGATCACGCCGCCTCCTCCGCATCGCCCGGTGGCCCCCAGAGCGTAGCGGTGCCGTCGGCACGCGGCGCTCGCCGAACAGGCCGCAATCGCCAAGCTGACGCCTTGTCCTGCGGGCCGGGCGCCACCGGGGCGGGCGCATCAGCGGTCACACCAGCCACACTCCGGGTGCCGCAGAGCGGTGACCACGGTCTCATAGCCGCACTCACCGTAGATGCTCCGACTACTTTCAGTGAAAGAATCTTGGCCCAGGCCTGGACACCCGCAGGTCAGGCGACATAACGTTTCGACCAGTGGCGCGACGCTCGATGAAGGCCCTGGGGGTCCCAGCGGGCCGGCCCGGCCGGAGAACTCTTTCCGGTTGGTGGCGCCGAGCGAAGTGCACAGGGGGATGGGTGGACAGATGCCGTTGGGGGACGGCGTCCACCCGCACAGTGAAGGCCGGCGGTCGCTGACGGGGGTGAGCGACCGCCGGCCACACTGTGCGCACCACTCAGGCAGGCGCGACTTCGCGCAGACCACCGGTTCTCACGTCGTAGACGAACCCACGGACCGAGTCCTTCACCGGGATGAACGGGTCGGCGAGGATCCGCCGCACCGACTGGCGCACGTCGTCGTCGAGGTCGGTGAACGCCTCCGAGTCCCAGGGCGGCCGGATGCCGGTCTCCTTGGCGATGCCGTCCTTGAGTCCGTCGTCGGTGAAGGTCAGCATGCCGCAGTCGGTGTGGTGGATCAGCACGATCTCGCGCGTGCCGAGCAGCCGCTGGCTGATGGCCAGACTGCGCAGCTCGTCGGCGGTCACCACACCCCCGGCATTGCGGATCACGTGCGCATCGCCTTCCTCCAGCCCGAGCAGTCCGTACGGGTTGAGCCGGGCGTCCATGCAGGCGAGCACCGCCACTCCGCGGGCGGGCGGCAGCGGCAGGTCGCCTCTGGTGAACTCGCGCTCGTAACGCTGGGCGTTTACCAGCAGTTCGTCGGTCACCGACATCTCGCGCTCCATCCGATAGTCGTTCATCCCTCAGCTCGAAGCTAGACCCACTATCCCGATAGGCAAAGTATGCATTTGAGGTACCCGCGGCGCTCGTCGCCGCATCCCACTATGTAATTCATACTTGACCGATAGGATATGTAGGCATCAGGCTTCGTGGCGTGTCCGCTTCCACCGTCGCCACGGCCATGTCGACCTCGCGCCGCTGGCGCACCGCCACACTGCGGGCCGGCGCCGTCGTCGTGTTCGTCACCGTGTGGTGGGCGGTGGCAGCGGCCGAGATCTGGCCGCCGGTGTTCGTGCCCTCGCCGCAATCGGTCTGGCAGCAATTCCTCGACACCTCGGGTCTCCGTGACACCGCCCGGCCGGGCTGGGCCGGGTACACCCTCGGTGAGCACCTGTGGGCCAGCCTGCGGCGGATGGCGCTGGGGTGCGCCTACGGCATCAGCGGCGGACTGCTGCTGGGCCTGCTGATCGGCCTGCTGCCCGCCGCGGACGCCGTGCTCGGCCCGGCCGTGACGTTCCTGCGCACGCTGCCGCCGCTGGCCTACCTCAGCCTGCTGGTCATCTGGTTCGGCATCGACGAGTCGCCGAAGGTGTGGCTGCTGCTGCTGGCCGCACTGCCGCCGGTGGCCGTCGCCACCGCCGACGCGGTGCGCGGCGTGCCCGCCGACTACCTTCATGCCGCCCGTTCGCTGGGCACCGGTCGAGCCCAGCTGCCGTGGCGGGTGCTGCTGCCGGCCGCCGCCCCGGAGATCCTCACCGGCGTACGGCTGGCCGTCGGCGTCGCGTACACCACGGTCGTGGCCGCCGAGACGATCAACGGCGTGCCCGGCATCGGCGGGATGATCCGCGACGCCCAGCGCTACAACCAGACCGACGTCGTCGTGCTCGGCATCATCCTCATCGGCCTGTCCGGCCTGGCCTTCGACGGCCTGCTCCAACTCGCCCAGCGCCGGCTCACCCCGTGGCGCGGACGCGTCTAGATCCCCACCTACGATCGAAAGGACTCCCGTGACACACCTTGTGGACCGCCGCCGCCTGCTGCTCGGCGCTCTCGGACTGGCCGCGGCGCCGGCGCTGGCGGCCTGCACCGGCGACCCCGACCCCTCCCCCGGCACCGGCGGCGCGCCGGCGCAGCTGCGCATCGGCTACCAGCTCATCCCTAACGGCGACCTGATCGTCAAGGACCTCGGCTGGCTGGAGGCCGCCCTGCCCGGCACCACCGTGGTGTGGAGCAAGTTCGACTCCGGCGGCGACGTGAACACCGCGATCCTGGCCGGCAGCCTCGACATCGGCCTGGCCGGCAGCAGCCCCGTGGCTCGCGGCCTGGCCGCGCCGCTGAACATCCCGTACGCCGTGCCGTGGATCTTCGATGTGATCGGCGACAACGAGTCGCTGGTCGTCAAGCCGGGCATCGCCGACCTGGCGGGCCTGGCCGGCAAGAAGGTCGCCACGCCGTTCTCGTCCACATCGCACTACAGCCTGCTGGCCGCCCTGGCCGGGGCGGGTGTGCCCGAATCCAGCGTGAAGATCATCGACCTGGAGCCGCCGGAGATCCAGGCGGCCTGGCAGCGCGGCGACATCGACGGCGCGTACGTGTGGACCCCGGTCCTGGCCGAACTGCGCAAGACCGGAAAGGTGCTGATCACCAGCCGCGAGCTGGCCGGCAAGGGCAAGCTGACCGCCGACCTGGCCGTGGTGCGCACCGCGTTCCTGCAGCAGCACCCGCAGGTCATCAAGACCTGGATCCAGCAGCAGGACCGCGCCGTCAAGCTGGTCCGCAGCGACAAGACCGCCGCCGCGCAGGCCATCAGCCGCCAGCTCAACCTCGACGCCGACGAGGCCGGGGCGCAGCTGTCCGAACTGGTCCTGCTCGACGCCGCCGAGCAGGCCGGCGCCGACTACCTGGGCACCCCCGCCGCGCCCGGCAAGCTGGCCGAGAACCTGCACGACGCCGCCGGGTTCCTCGTCGCGCAGGGCAAACTGCCCGCGGCGCCTGGCCTCGACGCCTACCGCAAGGGCCTGGCCGTGCAGGCGCTCGCCGATGCCGGCGCAGCCTGACCTCGCGGCCGTGCCCGACAGCGCCACCGCCACCGCGGTGGCGCTGTCCGCGGTGCGGCACGAGTACCGCTCCGGCGGCCGGCGCATCCTCGCCCTCGACGGGATCGACCTGCGGCTGGCGGCGGGTGAGTCGCTGGCCGTGGTCGGCCCGTCCGGCTGCGGCAAGAGCACCCTGCTCCGGATGATCGCCGGTTTCCTGCGCCCGTCACGCGGCGAGATCAGGGTCGGCGGTGCAACGGTCACCCGCCCCGGGCCCGATCGCGGCGTGGTGTTCCAGCAGCCGCGGCTGTTCCCGTGGCTGTCCGTGCACGGCAACGTCGCCTACGGCCTGCGCGAAGCCGGCGTGCCCCGCCGCGCCCGGCGCGAACGCGTCGAGGAACTGCTCGGCCTGGTCGGCCTCGGCGACGTCGGCGCGCTGCGGCCGTACGAGCTGTCCGGCGGTATGCAGCAGCGCGCCGCGATCGCCCGCGCCCTGGCCCCCGACCCCGCGATCCTGCTGCTCGACGAACCGTTTGCGGCACTGGACGCGCTCACCCGCGAGCGGCTGCAGGAGGAGCTGCGCGCCATCTGGCTGCGCACCGGCAAGACGCTGGTTCTGGTGACCCACAGCGTCGACGAGGCGGCGCTGCTCGGCAGCCGGATCATCGTGCTCAGCCCGCGGCCGGGCACGGTCGTGCTGGACGAGCAGTCGGCGCTGCCACGGGTCGAGCATGCCCGCGACGTGCCGGAGTTCGCGGCCCTGCGCTCACGGATCCTGCAGGCGGTGGGCGCCCCCCGAAGCTGACGGGTCGCTGTCGCGGTCCTGCCGCCCTCGTCCACGGCGGTGCGGCAGGCCTGCCCGGCAGCGATCACCTGGCGCCCAGCGCGAACCGCTGCGGCACGCGCTGCCCCGCCACCAGGTCCGCGGCGATCCGGCCGATCAGCGGCGCGAACTTGAATCCGTGCCCGGAGAACCCGGCCAGCACGGTGACCGCCCCGTGGCGGTCGAGGACGAAGTCGTGGTCGGGAGTGATCGTGTAGAGACACGTCGACGCGACCGCCCCGGTGGGGTCGACCCCGGGGACCCACTTCTCGGCGTACGCCACCACCTGCGCCAGCGCGACCGGATCCACGGTCCGGTCGCGGTGGTCGGCGTCGACCTGCGGGCCCACGCCGTGGAAGCCCGCCTTCACGCCGTCGACGCTGCCCAGGCCGTAGGCGCCCGGCTCGGACCCGGTCGTGCCCCGGTAGTGCAGGAAACTGGGCCACGACAGCGGATCGGCCGCCGGGAAGTGCACCGGCTGCTCCTGTGTGACCCGCAGCGTGGGCAGGCCGGGCACCGTGCGGGCGACCAGGTCCGGCGCCCAGCCGCCCACGGCCAGCACGACGGCGTCGGCGACGAACACCTCCCCCACGTCCGTGACGACCTCGACCCGGTCGTCGCGCGTCGGCGTCACCGACGCCACCCGCACACCGTGCCGGACGTCCACTCCGGACTTCGCGGCCACCTGCTGGAACGCCGCGGTGGCACGGTCGGCGTGCACTCGGCCCGCCTCCGGATGGAACAGCACGTGCTCGTCGAAACGCAGCCCGGGCCAGCGCTCGGCCGCCGCCGCCGGGTGCAGGATCTCGCAGGGCCGCCCGGCCGCGCGCAGCGCCGCCTCGATCGCCTCGACCTGCTCCCGCGGCCCGTGGTCGACGGCGCCGACCAGGTCCAGGAGCTCCTGCCCGGACTCCTGTTCCAGCTCCCGCCACAGGGGCAGGGCCCGCGCCGCCAGGTCGACGTAGAACGGGTCCGGATAGGCCAGCCGGAAGATCCGCGAGCTGCCGTGGGAACTGCCGCGGTCATGGCCCGGCCCGAACTGTTCGAGCAGGGTGACCTGGGCGTGCCGGGACAGGGTCCGGGCGGCCGCCGATCCCATCACGCCACCGCCGACGACCAGCACGTTGCGCATACCGCCACCTGGGCTTCCTCGCGCGACACCGACCGGGTCCCGCGATCAAGGGCATCGAAGCGCCAACGGTAGCGCGCGGGGCGTGATCCTGTCGCAAGTGGTACCGGCAGACCGGGCCCTGCGGTCACCGGCCGAGGAGCGCATTCAGGTCGGCGAGATGGCGTGACACGGGTCCGACGGTGAGCATGCCCGAACCGGCTCCGGCCAGCTCGTCCGCCGCGGGCAGCAGCGCGGCGTGGGCCCGGGCCGCCGACACCCGGTCGCCCAGGGCCACCGCGGCCTGGGCGGTCAGGCACCACAGGGCCTCGGACAGCAGGTCGTGCGGGGGACGCGGGGTGCGCCGCAGTGCCCGGGCGGCGGCCCTGCGGTCGCGCGTCAGCAGCACCAGCGGCAGCGCCCAGGGTTCGTACGGCCCCCAGTCGGCGTCGCCCACCGGCTCCCACGGTTCGTCCCGGGAGACCCGCAGGCACAGCAGCGCCAGTGGCAGCAGGCCGTGTTCGACGCCGGGCATGCCCCCGCCGTGCAGCCGGTCCGCGGCCCGGCCGTAGGCGTCCTCTGCCACCTGGAGCGGCGCGCCTCCCGCCGCCAGGCGCATCGCCCGGTACCACTCGGTGAACACGCCGGCCAGTGGCCGCTCGTGCCGGTCGGCGAGCTGCTCGGCGGCTGTGGCGTGGCGGTCCGCGCCCGTGAAGTCGGCCAGGGCGCCGCGGGCCTGCATCCGGATGAGGTGGCCGAGGATCTCGAAGGTGGCCAGGCCGTGCCGGGCGGACAGGGTGACCAGTTCGGCGCCGATGCCGTCGCGGCGCGGGGCCAGACCGGTGTGCTGGAACGTCTGCATGTAGACGCCGTTGAGGGCGAACGCGAGCAGGGCCGGGTCGCCGAGGCGGCGTGCGAGGTGCTCGGCCTGCTGGGCGGCCTGCGGACCGCGTGGTTCGGGGGTGCCGCGCGACTCGATCGCGACGGTGGCGAGCAGGCGGGCCCGTGCGGCGTCGCCGGTGTCGGGGGTGAGTGCGGCCAGGGTGCGTTCGGCTACGGCCACGACCTGCGCCGACTGGTCCGGGTCGTCGGAGCGGGTCCAGATGGCGGGCACGTCGTATCCGCCGATGATGCGGGCGGTCAGTTCCGGGTCGCCGAGCTGCTCGGCGGCGGTGATGGCGGCCAGGCGCTGGTCGCGGGCCGCGGCGACGCCGCCGGCGACGGCGAGGCCGCGCAGCACGCCGACCGTCGATTCGAGCCGGGTACGGGCCCCGGGTGCGAGCGCGCGGTCATAGGCGGCGGTGGCGTCGGCCCAGAGCTGTGCCGCGGGGTCGGCCCCGGGCGCTTCCTGCTGGCGCAGGATGTCGGTCTCCAGTTGCCGCAGCCGTGGCCCCGGGTCGAGGCCGAGCTGTTCGGAGAGCCGACTGCGCGCGCGCCGGAGCACGGCCAGGGCGTCGCCTTGCCGGCCGGTGCGGTACAGGGCCAGTGCGAGCAGCCGCCAGGCGTCCTCGCGCCAGGGGTGTTCGGTGGCGTGGGCGTCGAGGTCCGGCACGGCGTCGGCGGAGCGGCCCATGGCGATCATCGCCTCGGCGCGGCGTTCGATCGCGGTCAGGCGCAGTTCCTGCAGCCGGGAGCGTTCCGCGCGGGCCCAGGTCGCGTCTTCGAAGTCGGCGTAGGCCGGTCCGCGCCACCAGGCCAGGGCCGTGTCGAGCCGGACGGCGGCCTGCGGCGGTGTTTCGGCGGCGGCGGTGGTCAGGGCCTGTTCGAACCGCCAGGCGTCGACCGCGTCCGGTGCGGCGCGCAGGGCGTATCCGGGACCTTCGGTGACCAGCAGCCGGGCGGGTCGGCGGGGTGGACGGTCGGGTTCGAGCGCGCGGCGCAGCGCGGCGACGAAGGTGCGCACCGTGGCGACGGCACCCGGTGCGGGGTCGTCCCAGAGGTCGTCGACCAGGCGGGTGACGGGCACGACCCGGCCGCGGGCGATGACCAGGCGGGCCAGCACGGCCCGGTGCCGGGGGCCTTTCACGTCGACGGGCTCGCCGGCGCCGTCCCAGGCGACGACGGGGCCGAGGACCCCGATGCCGACCACGGGTCGAACATACCGCACTCATCCAGCGCTCATCGGTGCCCGGCACGCTGGGCAAACCGACGATCACGAGGAGCACAGCGATGGCGTACGCCATGCCCGGTTTCGATTATCAGCGCGTCACGGTCGACGACGACGTGGCGCTGAACGTGGCGGTGGGCGGTTCCGGCAGCCCGGTCGTGCTGCTGCACGGTTTCCCGCAGACCCACCTGATGTGGCGGCACGTCGCCGCGGACCTGGCCGCCGATCACACCGTGATCTGCCCCGACCTGCGCGGATACGGGGCCAGCGACAAACCCGCCGAGCACGGCCCACACACCTATGCCAAGCGGACCATGGCCGCCGACGTGGTGGCGCTGGCGCGGGCGCTCGGCCATGAGCGGTTCGCGCTGGCCGGGCACGACCGCGGCGCACTGGTCGCGGTGCGAGCGGGGCTGGACCATCCGCACGCGGTCACCCGGCTCGCCGCGCTGGACGTGCTGCCGACCCTGGACATGTGGGACGTCCTGCACGGCGCGCAGGCGGCCGTGGCGTTCCACCTGTACCTGATGGCCCAGCCGCCCGGCCTGCCCGAACAGATGATCGGCGCGAGCGCGGACGCGTTCTTCGGGCACTTCCTGGACGTCTGGACCCGCGATCCGCAGGCCATCCCGTCGGAGATCCGCGCGGAGTACCTGCGGGCGTCGCGGGAGGCGGTGCCCTCGATCGTGGCCGACTACCGCGCCTCGGCGGGCATCGACGTCGAGCACGACCGGGTCGACCGGACCGCCGGGCGGCGGCTGGCCATGCCGGTCACGGTCATCCAGCAGGACTGGGGTGCCGCGCTGGGCTACGACGCGGCGGCGGTGTGGCGCGCGTGGGCCCCGGACCTGCGCCACCACATCACCTCGGCGGGGCACTTCATGGCCGAGGAGGCGCCAGCCGAGGTCGTCGGCGCGCTGCGCGCGCTGCTCGACCGCTAGCGTCCGGGGCCGCTGCGCGCCGAGGAGACCGGGCACGGTGCGGGGCCGGTCCCGCACCGTGCCGTGGCGGCACTCCGGTCCCGGGTTGTCACGCCGAGGTGCGCACCAGCGGCAGCACGTGCTCGCCGACCCGGCGGGCCTCCTCCAGGTGCGGCCAGGCCGACAGGATGAACTCGTCGACGCCCAGGGCGGCGTACTCGCTGATCCGCTCGGCGACCTCGGCGTAGCTGCCGACCAAGGCCGTGCCCGCGCCTTCGCGGACCAGACCCACCCCGGCCCACAGGTTCGGCGCGATGACCAGGCTGTCCGCCCGGCCGCCGTGCAGGGCCGCCATGCGGGCCTGGCCGACCGACTCCATCCGGGCGAACCGCTGCTGCGCGGCGGCGATGCGTTCCGGGTCCATGCCCGACAGGAGCCGGTCGGCCTCGGCCCAGGCCTGCTCGGCGGTGGGCCGGGCGATCACGTGGATGCGCAGGCCCAGCCGCAGGGCACGGCCGTGCTCGGCGGCCAGGGCGCGCATCCGGGCGGCCCGCTCGCCGATCGCGGCCGGCGGCTCGCCCCACATCAGGTACACGTCCGACAGGCGCGCGGCGACCTGCTCGGCGGCCGCCGACGCGCCGCCGAAGTAGATCGGCGGGGCCGGGTCGAGTGCCCGGCCGAAGCCGCCGGCCTCGACGCGGTAGTGGTCGCCCTGGTAGTCGAACCGCTCCCCCGCCCAGCAGCGCCGGATGACGTCCAGGCATTCCGCGGTGCGGCTGTAGCGCTCGCCGTGGTCGAGGAAGTCGCCGTACGCCCGCTGCTCGGCGCCGTCGCCGCCGGTGACGGCGTTGAGGGCCAGCCGCCCGCCGGACATCGCCTGGAACGCCTCGGCCTGCTGGGCGACCAGCGTGGGCAGCGCGAACCCGGTCCGGAACGCGACCAGCAGCTTGAGCCGCTCGGTGTGCTGGGCGACGGCGGCGCATACGATCCACGGGTCCGGGCAGGCCGCGCCGACCGGGGTCAGCGCGGCGGTGAAGCCGGACTGCTCGGCGGCGCGGGCGACGTCGGCGAGGTAGCCGATCGACGCCGTGCGGGCGTGCCGGGCCGCACCCGCCGCCACCGTGGCCGAGCCGACCTCGGTGCCGTCGCCCGAGGTGGGCAGGAACCAGTGGAACTGCGTCATCCGTGTTCTCCTCGCTCACCGGTCGGCTCATTCCTACATTTCCGACCGGCCTGCTAGCTTATGCGCTCGGCACGGCGCGCGGAAGATCGCCGGGGCGCAGCGTGGCTCAGCCCGGGCTTTCGTGCGCGAAGTCGACGCCGCCGCGGTGGTCCCCGGCGCCCCAGGTCAGCCGCCGCCTACTGGAGCCCGGACCGCACCGAGGTGACGCGTCGGGTGTTGAAGCCGAGCCAGTGCATACGGCCCAGGTAGCGCGCGTGCTCGATCTTGAGGCAGCGGTCCACGATCACGTCCAGGCCGCCGTCCTCGGCGATCCGCGCGCCCTCGGCGTTGACGACGCCGAACTGGCACCACAGGGCCCCGGCCTGGATCTCCACGGCCTCGCGGGCGATGCCCGGCAGTGCGTCCGGCGCGCGGAAGACGTTCACCACGTCCACCGGCACCGGCACCTCGCGCAGGCTCGGATAGCTCTGCTGCCCGAGGATCTCGGTCTCGCGGGGGTTCACCGGGATCACCCGGTAGCCGTGCCGCTGGAGGTAGTAGCCGACGAAGAAGCTGGCGCGCAGCTGGTTGCTCGACAGGCCCACCACGGCGATCGTCCTGGCGGTGTGCAGCACCCGCTGGATCGTCGCGGTGTCCTGGTAAGGACTGAGGTCGGTCATCGCGTCACCTCCTGGCCGCAGCCGCGGCCACGTGGGAGAAACCCTGCTCCAGGTCCCAGATCAGATCGTCGACGGACTCGGTGCCCACCGACAGTCGCACCGTGCCCGGCGCGACGCCGGCCGCCCGCAGCTCGTCATCGCCGAGCTGCCGGTGCGTCGTGCTCGCCGGGTGGATGATCAGGCTCTTCGCGTCGCCGACGTTGGCCAGGTGGGACCAGAGGGTCACACCCCGGATGAGGTCCTGGCCGCCGGCCCGCCCGCCCACGCAGTCGAACGAGAAGACCGCGCCCGCGCCCCGCGGTAGGTACTTGCGCACCAGCGGCTGGTGCCTGCTGGCGGGCAGCGCCGGATAGGTGACGTTGGCGGCCAGTTCGTGCGAATCCAGGAAGGCCGCGATCACCTGCGCGTTCTCGACGTGGCGCTGCATGCGCAGCGACAGCGTCTCCAGCCCTTGCAGGAACAGGAACGCGTTGAACGGCGCGAGCGCCGCGCCGAGGTCGCGCAGGGTCTCGGCGCGCAGTTTCATCAGGTATCCGTACGCGCCGAACGTCTCGTGGAACTGCAGGCCGTGGTAGGCCGGGGAGGGATCGGCGATCACCGGGAAGCGCCCGTTGGACCAGTCGAACGTGCCGGCCTCGACGACGACGCCGCCGATGCTGGTGCCGTGGCCGCCGATGAACTTCGTCGCGGAGTGGACCACGATGTCGGCGCCCCACTCGATCGGGCGGCACAGGTACGGCGTCGCGAACGTGTTGTCCACGATCAGCGGCAGGCCGTGCTCGTGCGCGATGGCCGCGACGGTCTCGATGTCCAGGACGTTGCCGGCCGGGTTGCCGATCGTCTCGCCGAAGAACGCCTTCGTGTTGGCGCGCACCGCCTTGCGCCACGCTTCCGGGTCGTCGGGGTCGACCCAGGTCAGTTCGACGTTCATCTTGCGCAGCAGGTGTTTGAGCTGGTTGACGGTCCCGCCGTACAGGGCCGAGGACGACACCAGGTGGTCGCCGGGTTCGAGCAGGGTGAACAGCGCGGCGGCCTGGGCGGCGATGCCGCTGGCGAACGCCACCGCGCCGCAGCCGCCTTCGAGGTTGGCGACGCGCTCCTCGAACACCGCGACGGTCGGATTCATGATCCGCGAGTAGGTGTTGCCGTACTCCTGGAGGTTGAAGTAGGCCGCCGCGGATTCCGGGTCTTCGAAGACGTAGCTGGTCGTCTGGAAGATCGGCACGGCGCGGGCGCCCGTGTTCGGGTCGGGCCGCTGCCCGGCGTGCAGTTGCCGCGTCTCGAACCCGAACGTGCGGTCCTGTTCGACGGGTCGGTCGGTCACGGATGCCTCTTCCTGCGCGTCATGCGGCTGCCTGCGCCTGCGCGAGGAAGCGGCGGATGATGGGGGTCTGCCGTGCCTCCTCCAGCAGGAAGCAGTCGTGCCCGTACGGGGCGTCGATCAGGTGGTACTCGACCGGTTTTCCGGAGGCGAGCAGGGCCTGCTCGATCTCGCGGGAGGCGGTCGGCGGGTACAGCCAGTCCGAGCTGAACGCGATCAGCAGCGTGCGTGCCGTGATGTCGCGCAGCGCCCGGGTGAGCGATCCGCCGTGCTGGCGGGCGAGGTCGAAGTAGGTCAGCGCCCGGGACAGATAGAGGTAGGTGTTGGCGTCGAAGCGTTTGACGAACGCGTCCGCCTGGTGGCGCAGGTAGTTCTCGATCTCGAACTCGGGTTCGCTGATGGTGTGGCGGATGTCGTCGGCGAACTGCAGCCGCCGGCCGAACTTGTCGTCCAGCGCCGGTGCGGACAGGTAGGTGATGTGGCCGACCATCCGCGCCAGGCCCATGCCGGCGTCGGGCGCCCGGCCGGTGCCGTGGTAGTGGCCGCCCTGCCAGGAGACGTCGCGCATGATGGCGTCCCGGGCGATCGCGTTCCAGGCCACGCCCTGCGGATGCAGCGCGTGCGTGCTGGCGATCGCGACGACCGCGTCGACCTGGTCGGGGTACAGGACCGCCCACTGCATCGCCTGCATGCCGCCGAGCGAACCGCCGGCCACCGCGGCGAGCCGGTCGATGCCGAGTTCGCCCAGGAAGGCGCGTTGCGTGCGGACCATGTCGGCGACGGTGACGACGGGGAAGTCCGATCCGTACGCCCGCCCGGTCACCGGGTCGGTCGAGGACGGGCCGGTGGTGCCGCGGCAGCCGCCGAGCACGTTGGTGGACACCACGAAGTACCGGTCGGTGTCGAACGCCTTGCCGGGGCCGATCATCCCGTCCCACCAGCCGAGCGCTCGGCCCGCCGCGCCGTCGCGGGCCTCGGCGGCGAAGCCGTCGCGGGTGCCCGCCTGCGCCGGTGTCGTGGCGTAGCCGGCCGCGTGGGCGTCGCCGCTGAGGGCGTGGCAGACCAGGATGACGTTGTCTCGTGCGGGTGACAGGGCGCCGTAGGTCTCGTACGCCACGCGGATCGGCCCGAAGTCGCGGCCACAGTCCAATCGGAGCAGTCCGGGCAGGTCGAGGTGCTGCGTGTCGACGCTGCCGACCGAGGCGGCGGGCAGGGCCGGGGGCGCGGTCATGGCTGGTCCTTGAAGGAGGGTCGGTGTAATGTCGTGTTGTCCGATAGGAATTATAGGATAACCATGGAGAGGGGTACGCCGACATGACCATCGTCGATAACGGCGTCAACGTCAAGGCACTGCTCGACGCCCGCGAGGTCCTCAAGGACGCCGCCGAAGCCGCCCAGTTCACCTGGCGCGCCACGTCCAAATGGCAGAAGGGCGTGCACAGCACCACGACGATCCAGAACTTCTTCGGCCTGGGCCAGGAGCAGAGCCACAAGGCCGAGGCCGTCTTCGACGCCGACCACCCCGAGGTGTTCGCGGCCGAGGACAACGGCATCACGCCGATCGAATACCTCCTGGTCGGCCTCGCGAGCTGCCTCACCGCAGGCGTGGCCTCGGTCGCGCAGAACCGCGGCATCCAGCTGCGCTCGGTCGAGTCCACCGTCGAGGGCAACCACGACATCCGCGGCATCCTCGGCGTCGACGGCGACGTCCGCAACGGCTTCAACAACATCAAGGTGACCTTCACCATCGACGCCGACGCCTCCCAGCAGGAGATCGAGGCGCTGGTCGCCCAGTCACAGAAGCGTTCGGCCGTCTTCGACGCGCTCACCAACCCCACCGACGTCACCGTCGAAGTCGCCTGAGGAGGGCCGGGCCATCGAGCGCGCCACCACGGTCGTCATCGGAGCGGGACACGCCGGCCTGGCCGCCAGCCGTTTCCTCGCCGGCCGTTCGATCGACCACGTCGTGCTCGAGCGCGGCGAGGTGGCCAACTCCTGGCGGCGGGAACGCTGGGACTCCCTGCGGCTGCTCACACCCAACTGGCAGACCCGCCTGCCGGGACAGCGCTACGACGGCCCGGACCCCGACGGCTACCAGACGATGGGCGAGGTGACCGCGTTCCTCGACGCCTACGCCACCGCCTCGGGGGCGCCGGTCCGCACCGGCACGAACGTCACCTCGCTACGGCGCGCCGACGGCGGATACGTCGCGACCACGAGCAACGGCCGGATCCATTGCCGCACGGTCGTCATCGCCAGCGGAGCCTGCAACCAGCCGACGGTTCCTCCGTTCGCCGAAGCCGTCCCCAAGACCGTCACGCGGCTGACCCCGTTCGACTACCGCGGCCCGGCCCAGCTTCCCGACGGCGGGGTGCTCGTCGTCGGCGCGTCGGCGACTGGAGTGCAGCTGGCGGCGGAGCTGCGCCGAGCGGGCCGGCCGGTGATCCTGTCGGTGGGCGAGCACGTACGCCTGCCGCGCACCTACCGCGGGCGCGACGTGCTGTGGTGGATGGACGCCTCGGGCCTGTGGGACCAGCGCTACGACGAAGTCGACGACCTCGCCCGGGCCCGGCGGCTGCCCTCGCCGCAGCTGGTCGGCACACCCGAGCGCACCACACTGGACCTCAACGCGCTCGCCGCCATGGGGGTCGAGCTCGTCGGCCGCCTGGCGGCGGTGCGCGACGGCCGGGCGCTGTTCTCCGGCGGTCTGCGCAACGTGTTCTCGCTCGCGGATCTGAAGTTGCGGCGGCTGCTGGACACGTTCGACGAGTGGGCCGCCGGTCGCGACATCGACGTCGACCCGCCCGAACGTTTCGCGCCGACCGCCGCGGCCGAGACCGCGCGACTCCAGCTGGACCTGCACAGCAGCGAGGTCCGCACGGTCCTGTGGGCGACCGGGTTCCGGCCCGACTACCGCTGGCTCGACGTGCCCGTCATCGACGCGAAGGGCCGGCTGACGCATGACGGCGGCGTGGTCGACAGCCCCGGGCTGTACGCGCTGGGGCTGCCCCTGCTGCGGCGGCGCAAGTCCACCTTCATCCACGGCATCGAAGACGACGCCCGTGACGTGATCGACCACCTCGCGCGCCACCTCGCCGCACCGAGATGATCTAACGCCCGCCTGGGCCAGGAGTGCGTGCGCCGAGCCGCCCCACCAGCCATGCCGAGGACTCGCGCAACGCCGCCTGAGGTCATCGACCCCCCGGGTGGCCCATACCAGGACCGCTGAGCACACAAGCCGTCGTTCTCCAACCAGTCCGTCGAACTGTGCCGTTTCTTACGTTGATCATCTTGTCTTGCGCTCACCGCACGATCGTGCGAATCTCGTCGCGTGAGTACGCGCAGAGTGGCCGCCGACGTGAGGACCGTATTGGCGGCTGTGCAGAACCCGGCTGCGGTGTCCAGCAGCGATGCGGTGCTGGCCGCACTGGCGGACGCGCATGCCCGGCGGATGCGGGCCGAGGAGGAGATCCGGCTGCTGCTGGCGTACGGTCGCCAGTTCGTGTATCCGCACCCGTACACGCTGGGTGAGCTGGCTTCGGCGGCGGGGATGTCGGTGTCAGGTGTGCGCACCGCATACGGACAGCAGGACGTCGACAAGGTCTCGGCAGCGACCGGCCTGGAGCCCGTGCCCTCCGAAGGAGAGGAAAGTTGACGTGGAGGTCACAGACGTCGACGTGCACGGCGACGACCCGCGCGAGGCGGTCGTGGCCGTCTCCGGCGAGATCGATCTGACAGCCCGTGACGACCTGCTGAACACCCTTTACTCGGCAATCCACACGGCGGGCGTCACGAGAGTCGTCGTCGACCTCGCCCAGGTCTCGTTCATGGATTCGACCGGGCTGCATGTCCTGATCACCGCCCGTGAGCGCGCGCTCGGTTCGGGTGTCGCCTTCCACGTCGTCGGGGCCACCGGCATCGTGCGCCGGGTGCTGGCGGTCACCGGCCTGCTGAAGCTACTGGCCGGTGACATGGACGCCGATCCGGACAAACCGGCGCCGCCGCCCGCCACCGACCCGTCGCACGCCACGAGCCTGCCGTCGGCGACAAGGTCATGATGGTCGCCGAATCACTGCTGCCGCGGACGGCGGTTCGGGCCGGGCCGGGACGCTCGCCGTCCGGTCACCGGCCGGCCCGTGAGCGGCGCTGCCGGAAGGCCCGGCCGGCGAAGTAGCCGAGGATGGCGACCGTCACGGCCGCGACGGGCAGCACAAGAAGGATTTCCGTGGTGTTGAGGTTCGAGATCACCACGAGAGGATAGGGGTAAGCAGCCAAGCGTGTGACCCCGGCTAGGCCGAACGGCCGATGTCATCGATACGTCGCTTCCGCAGAGGCCCGCGCAAGGGCGAAAACGCCTGGCCACCCCGCTGGTGATGTCGGCCGCGCGGGCGCCCTGGGGCTTGACCGCTCAGCTGCCGGTCGGTTCCAGGACGAACACGGGGATCTCGCGGTCGGTCTTCTTCTGGTAGTCGGCGTACGGCGGATACGCCGCGACGGCCCGGTCCCACCATTGCGCCTTCTCCTCGCCGGTCACCTCGCGGGCCGCCATCTCCCGGCGCCGGGGACCGTCCTGGAGCTCCACCGTGGGGTTCTGCAGGACGTTGTAGTACCAGACGGGATGCTTGGGCGCTCCACCCAACGAGGCCACCACGGCGTACCGGCCGTCGTGCTCGACGCGCATCAGCGGAGTCTTGCGGATCTTGCCGCTCTTGGCGCCCAGGGTGGCCAGGATGATCACCGGCAGGCCGGTGTCCATCAGCGTCGTGCCCTTGGTGCCGCCGGAACTCTCGTAGAGCTCCACCTGATCGCGCACCCACTTCTCCGGACTGGGTTCGTACTCACCTTCAAGTGGCATGGCATCCGTCCATTCACTGTCGCGTTCCTGGTCCTACGGTGCCTCGAATCGCGCCGCCGGACCGTGCTTTTCCAGGATTTCGACGACGGCTCCGGGCGGGACAACGGCACAGTCCGGCCGGCAACATGTCGACGACCGCTAAACGGCGCGTGCGCCGTGCAGCAGGCGGTGGTACAGCGGACCGTAGAGCAGTCACGGCCGCGCCGACGCGGCGGGAATCTGCTGCAGTACTTCGATCATGATGGCGATGTCGCGGTCGGCGTATCCCAGCTCACGAGCTTTGCTGAGCAGCGCGTCGGTGACCTGCGCCGCCGGCAGCGCCACGCCGAGCGAGTCGGCGGTGGCAAGAGCAAGGCGGATGTCCTTCTGCATCAGCACCACGTCGAACCACGGCTCGGCCAGCGGATCGAGCAGGAAGTCAGCCCGGGCGCGCAGCGACGGCGAACCGATGGCGCTGCCATTCATCACCTCGATCGCCTTCTTGCGGTCGACCCCGCCCCGCTCGGCCAGCAGCACGCCTTCACAGAACGCCAGCAACTGCGCGGCCAGGCTGTCGTTGATGGCCAGCTTGAGCAGCAGCGCCTCGGCGTTGCCGCCGACATGGGTCACCTGTTGGCCCAGCTGATGCAGCAGCGGTTCGACCGCGTGGAAAGGTTCGGTGTCGCCGCCGACCATGATGGCGAGGCTGCCCTGCTCCACGGCGCGGACGCTGCCGGAGACGGGGGCGGCGAGCATGTGCGCGCCGATCCCGCGCACCTGGTCGCCGATCCCGCTGCTGGCGGCCGGGCTCACCGTGCTCATGTCGATGTAGATCTTCCCGGGTCCCAGGCCGGCGAGGATCCCGTCCGGGCCGGATGTGACCGACTCCAGGGCGGCGTCGTCGGTCACCATGCTGAAGACGACCTGCGCCGCGGCGGCGACCTCCCGTGGCGTGTCACACCAGGTGAGACCGCGCTCGATCAGCGGTTCTGCCTTGGCCCGGGTGCGGTTGGTGCCGTACACCCGGTCCCCGAGGTCGAGCAGGCGCCCGGCCATCCGGCCGCCCATCGCGCCGAGGCCGACATAACCGATCGTGTTCATCGCATGCTCCTCTCGCCTGCCCACGATCTCGGTGTCACACGCGCGGCGCCCATGCCCGCAGCGCACCAATTGAACCGTACGCCCGGTTTAGTCATGTGCGCTGGCAGATCATCAGCTCCGAACGCGAAGCAGTCGCGCGGCGACCCTCGTCGAACACGGTGATCGCCGACCATTTCGACGATGGCGACGGCGGTTCGGCGGTGGTCCGATGGCGCGATGGAACCGTTCAGCGCGATCGCCATGCTGGCCGCCAAGCACGGCATCGTCATGGTCCTCGGTGCGCTGGGCGGCGACGACAAGCTCGCCGGCGTGGCAGGTGAGCTCTTCGCCTCGCTGACGGCGACGGAGAACGGCATCAACCAGCGGCTGGCCGGCGTCGAAGCACAACTGGCCGAGCTGGACAGGAAGAACTACGCGACCGCGCTCAGCAACGGGACGCGATACCTGTTCGAGGCGAACCTGGCCGGCGACCCCGCCCGTCGGGCAGCGGACCTCGAGCTGGCCCGGCAGCAGTTCATCCATGCCCAGTCCGCAGCCGGTGAATCGTCACCGCTGCGGCGCGCCACCGCCGGCCGCTACCTGTTGCTGGTCTCCATCGCCACCGGGCGTACGGCGGCGGCCGCCGCCTCCCTGCCCGACGTGGAGGCGGCGCTGCTCGATGCGGCGCTGGTCGCCAGAGTGAAGCAGTTCGATCCCGAACCGGAGGCGCAACGGCTGGTGCGCGGCCAGGGCGCCGCCGGCCTGTTCAGCCGCGACGCCAAGCTGGACGCGGCCCGCAAGGCGGTGTTCACCGAGGGGGACGAATCAATGCGGCTCATCGGCCAGATGCTCATCGAGATGGCAGTGCTGGCTCCCGCGCTGGGCCTGCCGCGCCGGCTCGACCCGATCCCCGCGGTGCGATGGGACCTGCAGGTGCCGCACGACGGCGGCCGGATCGCCGGCATCGGCTGCCGGTTCCGGGTGAAAGGCTGGCAGCACCGGGTCGGGCCGCTGAAGACGTTCGCCTATCCGATCTCGGCGGAGCTGACCTTCGAACCGCCGCTGCGGCAACCGATCACCCTCGTCGTACGCATGGCCAAAGGCCCCCACCACACCCAGCTCCTGGCCGCCGGCACCAGCCAGGTCGACGTCCCGTTCGACGGCTACACCGACGAGCTCACCGAACGCGCGCAGCGCATCGACATCTGCCCGAACGAGCAGGTCGGCGGGATGCTGACCTTCGCGCCGCAGTCCTTCCAGCCGTGGGAGCCGGGCATGTGGAAGACCGGCAGCTGAGCTGCCGTGCGCTGCCGGCCGTGCGGCAGAAGAGCCGCTACGACCTCCGCTACAGAGTTTCCCCGGCGGCGTCGGCACGATCGCCGATCACCGCCGGGGTCTGCTCAGCTCGGTCGCCGCGGCCATGGCGCGGCGGCGCCGCTCGTGCTGTCAGGGCCGAAGGCCAGTCTGGTTCATCGGTAGCCCGCGGCGACGATGTTCGCCTGGACCGCGTTCTCGGTGGCATCGGACGGGTAGCCCGAGACCATGGCGCCCTCGTAGAACGTGCCGGCGCTGGCGTTGGCTCCGCCATCGGGCTTGCAGCAGTCTCCGCCGCTGCCCAGCACGATGGCGCCCTGCTTCTTCATCGGGCTGTATCCGCTGGGAAGCGCACCGTCCCAGAGGGTGTACAGGCTGCCGGACTGGGCGTTGCTGCCCTTGATCGCGAATCGCGAGACGCCGTTGTTCTTCAACGTCGCCGTGACGAACTTGCTGGTGAATGCCCGCTGGTTAGGGTTCCAGGTGCTGCTGCCGCCCGGGAAGAGGCCCCATTCGAGATCGGCCTGGACCCAGGGCCCGGAACCGGAGCAGCCGCCGAACCAGCAACTGGTGCCGAAGTAGATCGCGTCCATGGCGCCGGCCGCGTCGGCCTTGCGGGTGGTCTCGCTGTTGCCGTAGTCGAAGCAGCAGCCGCTGTTGACGTGGGTGCCGCTGGTGACCATGTACATTCCCTCGGGTGCGCTGCCGGTCGGGACACCCGTCAGGTGTCCGTCGCGCCAGTAGCTGTTGCCGGGGTTGATGTACAGCGAGTACGCCTTGCTGCCACCGACCGTAAGCGACTCGGTCGTCGCCGTGGCCGGACGGCTCTGCGGTGATCCGGGGACCACGCTGGAGCCCTGATACCACAGGTCGTTGCCGCGCCCGGACTGGTCGAACAGCACCGTGATGACACAGGTGGTGTTCACGCAGAACGAGTCCTGCGCGGCCGCGTTGGCGACGCCGCCGGTACCGAGCACGCCGATGTTGCGGGTGGTGTTGTCCGACGAGCGCCTGACCTGGTACAGGTTTCCGCTGTAGGACTGGTAGAGGGCCCGGGTGGTGCTGTGCGCCGCGACGCAGGGCGTGCCGCCCGCACCGTAGATGTCACAGGGGCCGCCCCCGGCGGGAGGCGCCGAGGTCGGGGTCGGGCTCGGCGAGCCCGGCACCGACTGCGTCCACTGCTGGTTGGCGCCGCCGTGGCAGGCCCAGAGCAGCACCTTGGTGCCGTTGGCGGTCGCGGCGGCGTTGGCGTCAAGGCACAGGCCCGACTGGACGCCGGTGATGGTGCCGTTGGCGTTGACGTTCCACTGCTGGTTGGTCTGGCCGTTGCAGTCCCAGATGATCGCCTGCGTGCCGTTGGTCGTGCCCCGGCCGGAGGCGTCGAGGCACTTGTTGCCGTAGACCGTCAGCTGGCCCGCCGTGGTGAGAGTCCAGGCCTGGCCGGCGGCGCCGTTGCAGTCCCACAGCTGTGTCTGCAGGCCGTTGCCGGTGCCGGAGTTGGGCACCTCCAGGCACCGGCCGGACTGGCCGCCCACGATCCGCGTGGGCGTGCCGACCGTCGCCGCCTGGGCGACTTCGGCCTGCACGGCGACGGCGACACCCGCGGATGCCAGGGCCAGGGCCATGGTGGCGGCTGCCACCCATCGGGAGCGGCCTTTGTTCGGATGAACCATCGGGCTACCTCACAGAGTTCGGGGTACGGATCGAGGCCGGATCAGGGCAGGGTCCACTTCTGGTTGGCGCCGCCGTTGCAGGTCCACAAGGCCACGACCGTGCCGTCGGCCGAGTTGTTGCCGGACACGTCCAGGCACTTGCCCGACTGCGGATTGCGCAGCGTGCCGTCTGACTGCGCAGCCCAGTTCTGCGCCCCGCCACCGGTGCACGTCCACAACTGGATCTTCGTGCCGTTCGCGGTCCCGCCGCCGCTGACGTCCAGGCACTTGCCGAGCGCCCGCAGCGTCGAACCCGACACCGTCCACGTCTGCGGGGCACCACCGTTGCAGGTGTACAGCTGGATCTGCGTGCCGTCGGCGCTCGCACCGTTGCGCACGTCCAGGCACTTGCCCGCCAACCCCTTGATCGGGCCGGTGCCAGCGGTGCTGGTGCCCTTGACCAGGACGAACTCGTCCACGTCGAAGAGGAAGCCACTGGAGCCGGTGAAGGTCAGATACAGGTTCTGAGTGCTCGACGGGACACCCGACAGGCTCGTGGTGACGTTCTGGAAGTTCGTCCAGCTGCCGGTGTTGGGCACCGTGACGGAGCCGAGCACCGGCCCGGTGACCGAGCCGGTCCGGACCTGGATCGTGCCGCCGGCGCCGGCGGATGCCACCCTGGCCCGGAACGAGGTGCTCCCGGTCAGATCGAGACCGTTGTACGCCGCCCAGTCGCCGGACTCGATGTTGCCCAGGACCTGGCCGCCGTTCGCACCCGACTTGGCCAGCGCCGAGACTCCGCCGGCTGAGGAGTACGACTCGGCCTGGCGGGTGATGTCGCCGGTGGGCGGGGTGCCGCCCAGGTCCTTGATCCGGATGTTGCGGAAGGAGACGTCGTCGCCCGAGCCGTGGTTCTGGATGCCGATGTAGCCGGCCATCGAACGGGCCGAGTTGGTGTTGGTGTAGTCGTTGATCTTCGATCCGTTCAGGAAGACCTGCAGCCGCTCCCCTTCGACGAGCAGCTCGTAGGTGTTCCACTCCCCCGGCGGGTTGAGCGCCGCGTCGCGGGCGGTGATGTCGGCGGACTGGAGGGCGTAGATCGCGCCGGTGGTCCGGTCGGCGGAGTCGGTGGCGTCGATCTGGACCTCGTACCCGTTGTCCAGCGCGCCCTGTGCGGTGCTGCCCGCGGGGAACCCGATGACGACCCCGGAGTTGTCGTCGCCCGGCACCCGCCAGTCGAGCTTCAGCGAGTAGTTGACGTACTCGCGGGTGGTGTAAGCGAGCATGCCCATGCCGCCCGACGAGGTGAGCGTGGCGTCGGAGTTGCCGAAGCTGCCCGGGCCGGTCTGCGACCAGCCGGTGGTCGAGCCGTTGTAGAGGGCGGTGTAGCCGGTCTCCGGGCGGCAGTCGGCCTTGGCGCGGCCTGCGGCGTAGCGGATGCCGCCGAGCAGGTGGCTGCGGAACGCCGTCTCGGAGTACGCCGACTGCGAGTGCCCGCCGCCGGTGTAGAAGGACCGGCCGCCGCTGTAGGTCTTGCACCAGGAGTGCGGGTGGTCGGCGCCCATGGAGCCGCCGGAGTACGAGGACTCGTCGACGGTGGCCAGCACCCGGGCAGTGGAGCGGGCGTTGGTCTGGTAGTTGTACCACTCCTCGGTGCGCGTCCAGGTCGGCGACAGGTGTGCGGTGGCCGGGTGTGCCCGGTTCTCGACCTTGATGTTGGCCTGCTGGATCGACGGGTGGGAGGCGAAGTAGGCGCCGACGAGGTTGCCGTAGAACGACCAGCTGTATTCGGTGTCGGCGGCGGCGTGCACGCCGACGAAGCCGCCGCCGGAGCCGATGTAGGACTCGAACGCGGTCTGCTGGCCGGCGTTGAGGACGTCGCCGGTGGTGTTGAGGAAGACGACCGCCTCGTACTGGGCGAGGTTGCCGGTGGTGAACGCGGAGGCGTCCTCGGTAGCGGTGACGGTGAAGTTGTTGGCCGAGCCGAGTGACTGGATCGCCGAGATGCCGGCCGCGATCGAGTCGTGCCGGAAGCCGGCCGTCTTGGAGAAGACGAGCACGTCGTACGGGGCGTCAGCGGCGCTGGCCGGGCCGGCCGGAGCGGTGGCGGCGAGGACCGCGAGGACCGCGGTGGCCGCGCCGAGTACTGGTCGCAGGAGTCTGCGCATGGTGGCTCTCCTTGGTAGGGAAGGTGACGCGGGGGCCCCGCACCGGCACGCGGGCGCCGGTGAGGGGCCGGCGGGGCAGGGCAGGGTCCACTTCTGGGTGGCGCCGCCGTTGCAGGTCCACAAGGCCACGATCGTGCCGTCGGCCGAGTTGTTGCCGGACACGTCCAGGCACTTGCCCGACTGCGGATTGCGCAGCGTCTGATCCGACGTTTGGTAGGTCCAGCTCTGCGCCGCGCCGCCGGTGCACGCCCACAACTGGATCTTCGTGCCGTTCGCGGTCCCGCCCCCGTTCACGTCGAGGCACTTGCCGAACGCCCGCAGCGTCGAACCCGACACCGTCCACGTCTGTGCAGCGGCCCCGTTGCAGGTCAACAGCTGGATCTGCGTGCCGTCGGCCGTCGCGCCGTTGCGCACGTCCAGACACTTGCCCGCCAGCCCCTTGACCGGACCGGTCCCGGTGGAGGCACTGCCGGTGGTCAGGGTGAACGAGTCGACGTCGTACAGGAACCCGGTGCCGGAGCCGGCGAACGTCAGATACAGCGTGGTGGTGCCGCTCGGCGGGCTGGTGATCGTGCCGGTGACCGTGGCGAAGGTGTCCCACGAGCCGGTGACCGGCACGGTCGCCGAGCCGAGCACGGTGCCGGTCGCCGAGCCGGCCCGGATCTGCAGCGTGCCGCCGCTGCCCGCGGACGAGACGCGGGCGCTGAAGCCGGTCGCGTTGTTGATCCGGTACGGCTGGAACGCGATCCAGTCGCCGTTGTGGATGTCACCGACGGTCTTGCCGCCTTCGGCGGCGCTCTTGTCGAAGGTGGCGACCCCGGACGAGGTCTTGAAGTGCTCGGCCTGGCGCTTGCGCGGCTGGAGGGTGTGCTGGGTGTGCGTGGTCAGGCCGCCCGCGTCGGTGTACTCGGCGTCGAAGACGCCGAAGATGTTCGCGGCGTCGTCGTGCTCGCCGTCGACGGGAACCGCGATCGACCCGGTGCAGCCGCTCTGGGAGGTGATCTGGTGGCCGTGGCTGTCGTGGCCGAGCACGTAGGTCATCTTGACCTTGGTGCAGTCGATGGTGCCGTCCTCCGGGTCGGTCACCGTGATGCTGAACGGGACGGTGTCGCCGAAGCTGAACAGCTGCCCGTTGGCCGGGGTGGTGATGGTGACCGTCGGCGCGGTGTTGCCGACGCCGATCTGCACGCCTGCCGTGCCGGTGGCGCCCTGCGGGTCCCGGACCGTCAGCGTGGCGTTGTAGGTGCCGTTGGCGGTGTAGGTCTTGGCCGGGTTGGCAGACGTCGACGTGGTGCCGTCACCGAAGGCCCACGAGTACGTGAGCGTTCCGCCCTCGGGGTCCGACGATCCCGCGGCGGAGAAGTTCACGGTCAGCGGGGCCGTGCCGGAGGTCCGGTCGGCGGTCGCCACGGCGGTCGGTGCCCGGTTGCCGCTGCCCACGTAGTCGTAGCGGTACAGGGCCGAGTTGGCGTCGCCGTTGTAGTAGCCGGTGCCGTAGTCCAGCACGTACAGCGCGCCGTCGGGTCCGAAGGCCATGTCCATGACCTGCTTGCCGTTCCAGGGGAAGGTCTCGATGGCGCCGCGGGTGCCGTCGGAGTTCACGTGGATCGGCTTGACCCAGCTCCGGCCGAATTCGCCGGCGAAGAACTGCCCGTCGAAGCCCTGGGGGAACTTGGTGCTGGAGGACGACGAGGCGTCGTACCGGTAGACGGGGCCGCCCATCGGGGACTCCGAGCCGCTGCCGAACTCCGACGGGCTGCCGGAGTCGCCGGCGTAGCGGATCCACGCCGTCTTGGCGGCCGGGAGGGTGGGCAGACCGGTGTTGCGGAAGGAGTTGTTGGTCGGGCCGCCGCTGCAGTTGTACTTCGAGCCGGCGCTGTTGGCGGCGAAGTCCCACTCGGCGTAGGTCTCGCTGGAGGTGTTCGTTCCGGTGCAGTAGGGCCAGCCGTAGAAGCCCGGCCCGGTGACCCGGTTGAACTCGACCTGCCCGCTCGGGCCCCGGCTGGTGGTGCTGCCGGAGTCCGGGCCGTAGTCGCCGACGTAGACCACGCCGGTGGCCTTGTCGACGCTGATCCGGAACGGGTTGCGGAACCCCATCGCGTAGATCTCGGGACGGGTCCGGTTGTCGGAGTCGACGAACATGTTGCCGTCGGGGATCGAGTACGACCCGTTCGCGTTGACCTTGATCCGGAGGATCTTGCCGCGCAGGTCGTTGGTGTTGGCCGCGGACCGCTGGGCGTCGAAGGCGGGGTTGCGGTTGGTCCGCTCGTCGAGCGGCGCGAACCCGGCGGACTCGAACGGGTTGGTGTCGTCGCCGGTGGACAGGTAGAGGTTGCCCGCGGCGTCGAAGTCGATGTCGCCGCCGGTGTGGCAGCAGATGCCGCGGTCCGCGGCGACGTCGAGGATGTCGACCTTGCTCGACTGGTTGACGGTGAAGTCGGAGTTCAGCGTGAACCGGGAGAGCCGGTTCACGCCCTGCCAGGCCGACCAGTTGCTGCCGGTGGTCGGGGCGTCGCCGCTCGGGGTCGACAGCGGCGGGGCGTAGTACAGGTAGATGTAGCGGTTCGATGCGAAGTTCGGGTCGACCCCGATGCCCTGCAGGCCCTCCTCGTCGTGGCTGTAGACCGAGATGGTGCCGACCACGGCCGTGTTGCCGGCCGCATCGGTGCGGCGCAGCGTGCCGTTGCGCGCGGTGTGCAGGACCGACCGGTCCGGCAGCACGGCCAGCGTCATCGGCTCGCCCGTCTCGGACACCCCCTTGGCGAGGGTGACCTGCTGGTAGTCGGTGCTGACGATCGTGTGCGCCTGCGCCGGCACCGGGCCGCCGAGCCCTGCGGGGCCTGCGGTGAGAATGGCGGTCGCGCCGGTCGCGGTCAGCAGTAGCGCTGAGCCTGCGGAGAACCATCGTCTGGTGCGGTGCGGGGGGAGGCCGTCCCTGATGGACATGAAGACCCTTCCTGACAAGTGATGGCCAGGCGGGCGCGAACCATCGCGCCGGATGCCGTGGGGGTGCTGCCTGTCAGGTGCCGCACCTGACAGGTGGCGGCCTCTGACGGCGGATGGAGCCATCACAGATCGCCAGTCGATGGGTCCCGCGCCGCCGGTACGCCTCGACGAAAAACTTGCCGATCTTGCCGACTCCCGTGTCACATGTCGTGGTGGGAGTCCACGTCATATGACGTGTTATCAGGTAGTCGGCTCGGTCGATGTTATCGGTAACATGTGAGTTGTCAACCCACCTGAAGGCATCGATCTTCCGCTTTTGATCGCCTCCGATGCGGACCGTCCACCTGACCTGCGCACTCGCGAAACATTTTCGACACACCTTGACGCAAGTCCTGTTATCGGTCACATTCGACTGACCGCGGTATGGTCGGCACCTTCATCCGCATCGGCTGGCAGGGCACCGATCGCGCACGTCATGGCGACGGGCCAGGTGTGCGGCGTGTTCGAGACGTCATACAGCGCACTTCATTTTCTGCACGCAAGTCGACCTCGCGGGTCGCGGTCCTCCCCTCGCCGCGGGCTCGCCGACGCGGCGGCCGGGTCCCGATCGGCACGCACTCGAACGCGGCGTCGCACCAGGTCGGCGACCTCCGAAGGAGAGACGTGAAACATCCGTTCACCCTGCAGACCGGCCGGAACCTGCCCCGCCTGGCCCTGCTCGGCGCCAGTCTGCTGCTCGCGCTCACGCTCGCGCCGGTCGGCGCCGGCGCGGACAACCCGATCGTCCAGACGATCTACACCGCCGATCCCGCACCCCTGGTCCACAACGGCCGCGTGTACCTCTACACCGGACACGACGAGGACGGATCGACGTACTTCACCATGAAGGAATGGCGGGTCTACTCCTCGGCGGACATGGTCAACTGGACCGACCACGGGTCGCCGATGAGCCTGACCACCTTCAGCTGGGCCAGCGCCGACGCCTGGGCCGGACATGTGGCCTACCGCAACGGGAAGTTCTACTGGTACGTCCCGGTGAAGAACCGTGCGACCGGGGGCATGGCCATCGGGGTCGGCGTCTCCAGCAGCCCCACCGGCCCGTTCACCGACGCCCTCGGCCGTCCGCTGGTCGAGAACGGCGAGATCGACCCCAACGTCCTCATCGACGACGACGGTCAGGCCTACCTGTACTGGGGCAACCCGCGCCTGTGGTACGTCAGGCTGAACACCGACATGATCTCCTTCTCGGGCAGCCCGACCCAGATCCCGCTGACCACCTCCGGCTACGGCACCCGCGCCGGAAACAACAGCCGCCCGACCCTGTACGAGGAGGGTCCCTGGGTCTACAAGCGCAACGGCCTGTACTACAACGTGTTCGCGGCCGAATGCTGCTCGGAGTTCATCGGCTACTCCACCGCGTCGGGCCCGACCGGACCCTGGACCTACCGCGGGACCGTCATGCCCCGGCAGGGCGGCAGCTTCACCAACCATGCCGGCGTCGTCGACTTCAACGGCGGCTCCTACTTCTTCTACCACAACGGCGCCCTGCCCGGCGGCGGCGGTTACACGCGGTCGGTGGCCGTCGAGAAGTTCTCGTACAACAGCAACGGCACCATTCCGACGATCAACATGACGAGCTCCGGCGCGCCGCAGATCGGCACGCTGAACCCGTACGTGCGCCAGGAGGCGGAGACGATCGCCTGGGAGTCGGGCGTCGAGACCGAGCCGGCCGGCGAGGGCACCCTCGACGTCGGCTGGATCGACAACGGCGACTACCTCAAGGTCAAGGGTGTCGCCTTCGGTTCCGGTGCGACGTCCTTCACCGCCCGGGTGGCCTCGGCGGGCGCGGGCGGCAACATCGAGCTGCGGCTGGACAGCCTGTCGGGCCCCGTCGTGGGCACGTGCGGGGTGGCCGGCACGGGCGGTTACCAGACCTGGGCGACGGTCTCGTGCGGAGTGTCGGGGGCGACCGGCACGCGGGATCTGTACCTGAGGTTCACCGGCAGCGGCAGCGGCCTGTTCAACCTGAACTGGTGGCAGTTCGGCGGCGGCGTCTCCGGCGGCAACCAGCTGACCAACGCCGACATGGAGACCGGCACGACCGGGTGGGCTGTCTTCGGCAGCGGCACCCTGGCGTCGAACACGGCCGTCGTGCACGGCGGCAGCAGGTCGCTGCTCATCACCGGCCGCACCGCCTCCTGGAACGGCATCCGCCAGGACGTCACCGGCAAGCTGGTCAACGGCAAGAGCTACACGACCGACGTCTGGATGCGCACCCAGAGCGGCACACCCTCGGCGAAGGTCACCCTCGCCGTGACGGCCAACGGGTCGACCGGCTACATGCAGCTCACCCCTGCCACGACGGTGAACTCCGGCGGATGGACCCAGCTGACCGGCACCGCGACCGTCTCCTGGACCGGAACGCTGTCGGGCGCGAGCCTCTACGTCGAGACGGCCGCCGGGACCGACGGCTACTACCTCGACGACGCCTCCTTCCAGTGACCGGCCGAACCTGACGGCGCCCGAACCGGGCCGGTGGCCAGCCACACGGCCGGCCACCGGCCCGGCTCCCCTCCGCCTTGACGCACCAGCCAACTGACCATTCAGCTGTTCGCTCCGAGGGAGTTGAGCGATGTCGGATCCGACACGCAGACAAGTGATCAAGACCGGTGCCGTGGGCGCCGGCGCCCTACTGATGCCGTTGCCGTGGACCGCCGAAGCGCAGGCCGGTTCGGCGGCGCCCGCCGAGGTGCTCGCGGCCGCCGACCTGGCACTCTGGTACAACCAATCCGCCGGCACCGACTGGCTGCGCGCCCTGCCCATCGGCAACGGCCGGCTGGGCGCGATGGTCTTCGGCAACGTCGACACCGAGCGGCTACAGCTCAACGAGGACACCGTGTGGGCAGGCGGCCCGCACGACCCGAGCAACACGGCAGGGGCGCAGGCGCTGGCGGAGATCCGGCGGCTGGTCTTCGCCAACCAGTGGGGCGCCGCCCAGGACCTGATCAATCAGCGCATGCTCGGCAGGCCGGTCGGCCAGCTCGCCTACCAGCCGGTCGGCAACATGCGGCTGACCTTTCCCACCTCCGGCAGCGCCTCGCAGTATCACCGCCGGCTGGATCTGACCACCGCCACCACCTCGGTCACCTATGTGATGAACGGCGTGCGGTACCAGCGGGACGTGTTCGCCAGCGCACCCGACCAGGTGATCGTCATGCGGCTGACCGCCGATCGCGCCGGGGCGGTCACGTTCACCGCGGCGTTCGACAGCCCGCAGTCGTCGAGCGTGTCCAGCCCGGACAGCGCCACCATCGCACTGAACGGCACCTCCGGCACCATGGAAGGGGTGACCGGGGCCGTCCGGTTCCTCGCCCTCGCCGGGGCGAGCGCCAGCGGCGGCACCGTCTCCAGTTCCGGCGGCACGCTGCGGGTGTCCGGCGCGACCAGCGTGACCCTGTTCGTCTCGATCGGGTCGAGCTACGTCAGCTACCGCGACGTGAGCGGCGACTACCAGGGCATCGCCCGCCGCCACCTCAGCGCCGCCCGCGGCGTCTCCTACGACCAGCTGCTCGCCCGGCACACCGCCGACTACCAGGCGCTGTTCAACAGGACGACCCTCGACCTCGGCCGGACCTCCGCGGCAGATCAGCCGACCGACGTCCGCATCAGCCAGCACGCCTCCGTCAGCGATCCGCAGTTCTCCGCGCTGCTGTTCCAGTACGGCCGGTATCTGCTCATCGCCTCGTCCCGGGCGGGCACGCAGCCGGCCAATCTGCAGGGCATCTGGAACGACCAGATGGCCCCGCCGTGGGACTCGAAGTACACCCTCAACGCGAACCTGCCGATGAACTACTG
The DNA here is from genome assembly GCF_009720365.1 of Catellatospora paridis. Classification (GTDB taxonomy): domain Bacteria; phylum Actinomycetota; class Actinomycetes; order Mycobacteriales; family Micromonosporaceae; genus Catellatospora; species Catellatospora paridis. Next base: position 1,059,099 of record NZ_ML769312.1, read on the forward strand.
GCCGGCCGACACGACGAACCTGCCCGAGTGCCACGAGCCGGTGTTCGCGATGATCCGGGACCTGGCGGTGACCGGGGCCCGGACCGCCCAGGTGCAGTACGGGGCGAGCGGCTGGGTCACCCACCACAACACCGACGCCTGGCGGGCGACCTCGGTCGTCGACGGCGCGTTCTGGGGCATGTGGCAGACCGGCGGCGCGTGGCTGGCGACCTTGATCTGGGACCACTACCGGTTCACCGGCGACGTCTCGTTCCTGAGCACCAACTACCCGGCCATGAAGGGCGCGGCCCAGTTCTTCCTCAGCACGCTGGTCACCGAGCCGAATCTCGGCTACCTGGTGACCAACCCGTCGAACTCCCCCGAGCTGTCCCACCACTCCAACGTCAGCGTCTGCGCCGGTCCGACGATGGACAATCAGATCCTGCGGGACCTGTTCGACGGGTGCGCCGCGGCCAGCGAGGTGCTCGGCGTGGACTCCGATTTCCGGTCGCAGGTCCGCGCGGCCCGCCAGCGCCTGGCCCCGATGAAGGTGGGCTCGCGGGGCAACATCCAGGAGTGGCTGGCCGACTGGGTCGAGACCGAGCAGTACCACCGCCACGTCTCCCACCTGTACGGCCTGCATCCGAGCAACCAGATCACCAAGCGGGCGACGCCCACGCTGTTCGAAGCCGCGAGGCGGACCCTGGAGCTGCGCGGCGACGACGGCACCGGGTGGTCGCTCGCCTGGAAGATCAATTTCTGGGCGCGGATGGAGGAGGGCGCCCGGGCCCACAAGCTGATCAGAGACCTGGTCAGCACGTCCCGGCTCGCGCCGAACATGTTCGACCTGCATCCGCCGTTCCAGATCGACGGCAACTTCGGGGCGACCTCCGGCATCGCCGAGATGCTGCTGCACAGCCACAACGGCGAGCTCCACCTGCTGCCGGCGCTGCCCTCGGCGTGGTCGGGCGGTCAGGTGACCGGACTGCGCGGCCGGGGCGGCTACACCGTGAGCCTGACCTGGAGCTCGGGCCAGCTCGCGGAGGCGCTCGTCCGCGCCGACCGCGCCGGCGTGGTGCAGGTGCGCGCGCGGCTGTTCACCGGCGGCTTCACCGTGGTCGACGCCGCCGACGGCACCCCGGTGACCCCCGCCAGGGTCGAGTCCGACTGCGTCCGGATCACCGTCCAGGCCGGCCACACGTACCGGGCTCAGCCGACGGGACAGTCGACGCCGACCCTGGAGCAGCTTTTCGCCAATTCCGGCACGACCAACGACGGCAACACGGGCGCGGGCAACTTCGACGGCAACGGGGCGACCCTGTCCGCGCAGGCCCTCGCCCTGGTCGGAGTGACCCCGGGCGCGACCCTGAGCCGCGAGGGAGTGACCTTCCGGTGGCCGAACGTGCAGCCGGGCGGGGCGGACAACGCGATCGCCTCGGGCCAGTCCGTCGCGATCAGCGGCACCGGCAGCAAGCTCGGCTTCTTGGCCGTCGGCACCTACGGCGCGGTCGGCGGAACCGCCACCGTGGTCTACGCCGACGGCACCCGCCAGTCGTTCACCCTCAGCGTGCCCGACTGGTACGGCGGGCCCAAGAGCGGCGCGACGGCGGCGATCGTCATGGCTTACCAGAACCGGCCGGGCAACCGCCGGGAGAACACGGCCGCCACCATCTACTACGCCGGCGTGTCCCTGGCGGCGAAACCCGTCGTGCGCGTCGAGCTGCCCAACATCAGCTCACGGCCGGCATCCGGCGTGCCGACGATGCACATCTTCGCCATGGCCATCGGCTCGTAGCAAACCCCGGCCACACCGGTGACCACACCGGCACGCTGCGGGCAGCGCGATGCTGCCCGCAGCGTACGGCACCGCCGGGCCCGCCGTCCGCCTGAGCCGGCCGCGGCATGCCCTGTCGCGCAACCGCATCCCATCGATCTCAATATTGCTATGACGTCATACATGTGATGTGATGCACGCCATCGGTTACGCCAGCGTTTCCCGCTGATGACAGCTCACCGATTTTCTGCTGTGCCCCCGGTCAGCAACTCCACTCATGGAAGGACGCCATCGTGGCTTCTGCTCCCAGCCGCGCACCTCGACAACCGAAACACCGACCCCGACTGCTGCCCCTTTTCGCGGCCACCCTGCTCGTCGTCGCATCGGCGCTGTCGGCCACGCCCGCCACCGCCGCGGTCATGACCACCCTCTACGTGTCCCCCACCGGATCCGGCACGGCGTGCTCCGCCGCGCAACCGTGCTCGCTGACCCAGGCCCAGTCGTCGGTGCGCGGTCTCGCCCCGACGATGAGCGGCGACATCGTGGTGCAGCTCGCCGGTGGCACCTACGCCCTGTCCACGCCGCTGACGTTCACGTCCGCCGACTCGGGCGCCAACGGATACACCGTGTTCTGGCAGGCCGCGTCGGGCGCCCAGCCGGTCATCTCCGGCGGACAGCGGGTCACGGGATGGACGCAGGCCGACGCCACGCAGAACATCTGGCGCGCGGGTGCGAGTGCCGGTTTCGACACCCGCCAGCTCTACGTCAACGGCCGTCTCGCGACCCGGGCTCGCACCCAGATCAACCGCGGCGACTTCACCATGACGACCAGTGGCATGACCTTCACCAACAGCGGCCTGTCGTACCTGAACAACGTCGCCGCGGAGGACCGCATCGAGCTGGAGTCGGTGAACTCGTTCACCGACCGGTACGTGCCGGTGCAGTCCATCAGCAACAACACGATCACCATGGAGCAGCCGGCCTGGAACAACAACACCTTCGGCTACGACACGCTGAGCAGCCCGTTCCGCGCCGGGCCGATGTACCTGGTCAACGCGCGTGAGTTCCTGGACACCGCCGGCGAGTGGTATCTGGACACCTCCGCCGGCCAGCTCTACTACAAGCCGTTGAGCGGCGAGAACATGTCCACCGCCGACGTGCAGCTGCCGCGGCTCGAATCGCTGCTGCGAATCGGCGGCAGCTACGCGGCGCCGGCGCATCACCTCGCCTTCGCCGGCCTGCAGTTCTCGCACACCAGCTGGCTGCAGCCCAACACCGGCCAGGGCTACGCCGACCAGCAGACCGGCGCGTACATCTACGGCACCTGGTCTCGGCCGTCGAACTGGCTGAGTTCGTGCCAGTCGGGCTGCCAGCAGTTCGAGGCGACCCGGCCCAACTGGCGCCAGATGCCCGCAGCGGTGCAGGTCTCGGCGGCCAACGCCATCAGGTTCACCGGCAACCGGTTCACCAACCTCGGCCAGGTCGGGCTGGGCATCGGCAACGACGCCAACGCGCACGCCACCGGCGTCGGGCTCGGCGCCAGCGACATCGACGTGATCGGCAACACCTTCGAGCAGCTCGCGGCCGGCGCCGTCATCGCCGGTGGCGTGCAGGCCGACGCGCACCACCCGAGCGACAGCCGGATGACCAACCGGGACATCGTCTACAGCAACAACTCCGTCCACGACGTGGCCATCGACTACCGCAGCCATGTCGGTCTGCTCATGACGTACGCCGCCGACTCGGCCATGACCAACAACGAGGTCTACAACCTGCCTTACACGGGCATCTCGATCGGCTACGGCTGGGGCGCCAACGATGCCGGCGGCGCCCAGGACTACACCGACCGCGGGCTCTACAACTACCAGCCCCGGTACACGACCGCGACGATCGCGAAGAACTACCGCGTGCAGGCCAACTACGTCCACGACGTCATGCGCCAGATGACCGACGGCGCGGCGTTCTACGCCCTGTCCGCGCTGCCGGGCACGACGATCAACCAGAACTACTTCCGCAACACCAACGGCTGGCTCGGCCTGTACTTCGACGAAGGCGCGCGGTACATGTCGGCCGGCAACAACGTGTTCGACAACATCGGGCAGTGGGCCTACGGGCAGCACTGGGCCAACAACAACACCGGCAACCTGACCCTGACCAACAACTGGACGACCAGCACCAACACCAACATCACCAGCGGCTCGCGCGGCAACACCAACACCGGCACGGTGGTCGTCACCGGCGGGAACTGGCCGACGGCGGCGCGCACGGTGATGACCTCCGCCGGCGTGCAGTCCTCCACCCAGCAGGGCGTCACCATCGTCGGCGGCCAGTCGGGACGTTGCGTCGACGTGCCGAACGCCAGCTCCACCAACGGCACCCAGGTGCAGTTGTGGGACTGTGCGGGCGGCACGGGCCAGCGGTGGACCTACACCGCGAGCAAGCAGTTGATGGTGTACGGCAACAAGTGCCTGGACGCCACCGGACAGGGCACCACCAACGGCACCCGCCTGGTCATCTGGGACTGCAACGGGCAGGCCAACCAGCAGTGGAACGTCAACTCCAACGGCACGATCACCGGCGTGCAGTCGAATCTGTGCGTGGACGCGAGCGGCAACGGCACCGCCAATGGGACTCTGCTGCACCTGTGGGGATGCCACGGCGGCACGAACCAGCAGTGGGCCCTGCGCAGCTGATCCGGCAAAACGTGTAATGGGGGGTTGGGACTATCACGTCCCAACCCCCCATTACTTCTTGACTGGAGGGCAGTGCGGTGACGCTAACGCGTCGCCCGCCAGAGACCGTCCGGCACGGGTGTCCGCATTCCCGTCGCCGCGGCCGCCACGTGCTCGGCCGATCTCATGCCGGTGACGACGGACGCCACAGCCGGATGACGCAGCGGGAACTGCAACGCGGCGACGGGCAGCGCGACGTCGTGCTCCCGGCAGGTCCCGGCCAGCCGACGAGCCTGCCGGAGCACCCGGTCCGGCGCTGGTCCGTAGTTGAAGTTGACGCCGTCCTGCGGCCATGACCGGGCCAGGATGCCCGAGTTGAACGGTGCGGCCGCGACGACGGCCACTCCCCTGCCCGCGCACTCGTCGAGCAGCTGCTCACCGGAGCGGTCGAGCAGGGTGTACCGGCCGGCCAGCATGACGACGTCGAGGTCGGTCTCCCGCACCATACGCAGCGGCGCCTGCCACTGGTTCATGCCGACGCCGACCGCACCGATCACGCCCTGGTCGCGCAGCGCGGTCAAGGCGGGAATGGCCTGGCTGACAGCGTCGTCGACGGCGTCGTCGGGGTCGTGGACGTAGACGATGTCGATACGGTCGACACCCAGTCTGGCCAGGCTCTCCTCGATGCTCCGGGCGACGCCGTCGGCACTGAAGTCCCACACCCGGATCAGATCGTCGGGAACGTCGAAGCCGCCGGCGGCGAGATCGGAGCCGGTCGGCGCAGGATGGGGGCGCAGCAGCCGGCCGACCTTGGTGGACAGGAGGTAGGCGTCGCGCGGGTAGGCGCGCAGCGCCTCGCCCAGCCGCTGCTCCGACAGGCCGAGCCCGTAGTGGGGTGCGGTGTCGAACAGACGTATGCCCGCCTCCCATGCGGCGCCGACGGCTTGCGCGGCGTCGAGGTCGGGTCTGGCGTAGCCCATGTTGCCGATCCCGGACGCGCCGAAGCCCAGCGTGGTCACGCTCAGGCCGGTGCGGCCGAGCGGCCGAGTGGGCATCGCCGCTGGGGCGGTTGGATTCACGGCAGCTCCCCTGATTCCGAAACGGTGCGGGTCGAGGTGGGACAGGGTCGGTCGATCAGGGCAGTTGCCACACCAGGGGCAGCGGCCCGCGCTGGGACACGGCCATGTCCAGCAGCGGATGGATGACCTGGTGCCAGCGTTCGGTCAGCTCCAGTTCCGCCATCGCCGACTCCATGTCGGCCCAGTCGTCGCACACCACGGTGTGGAACAGGTCGAGCCCGTCGCGCCAGATGTGCCACGAGTGGACCCCGCTGGCACGCAAGGCCTGCTCATGCTCCGGGGAAAGCTTGGCGTGGATGCGCTCGTACTCGGCCTCGAGGCCGGGCTTGAGCCGCGTGTGCAGTCCGATCACCTGCATGGGTACTCCTTGCCGGTCGTTGTCGTCAGGTGGGGTCCGCTGGTGGGTCCGCTCACCGGCCGAGCCAGCCGCCGTCGACGGGCACGAGCGCGCCGTGCACGTAGTCGGAGGCGGCCGACGCGAGGAAGACGGCCACGCCGGCGAGGTCGGCCGGTGTGCCCCACCGCCCGGCCGGGATGCGATCGACGATGGCGGCATTGCGCGTGGGATCGTCGCGCAGCGCCTGGTTGTTGTCGGTGGCGATGTAGCCGGGCACGATGGCGTTCACGTTGACGCCGTGGGCAGCCCACTCGTTGGCAAGAGCCTTCGTCAGTCCGGCCACGCCCGACTTGGCGGCGGTGTATCCGGGCACGGTGATCCCGCCCTGGAAGCTGAGCAGCGACGCCGTGAAAATGATCTTTCCGGTGCGCCGGTTCAGCATCGCCCGGCCGACCTCGCGCGCCAGGATGAACTGCGCGGTGAGGTCGACCGCGAGGACGTGGTCCCAGTCGTCGTCGCTGTGCTCGGCCGCGGGCGCGCGAGCGATCGTGCCGGCGTTGTTGACCAGGATGTCGACCGGACGCTGCCGGCCCGCGAGGTCGGCGGCCAGGGCGGCGACCGCCTCACGCCGGGCGAAGTCGACCGCGCGCACCTCGCAGGTCCTCCCGTGGGCCGTCACCCTGCGGACGACTTCGCTGCCTTCCTGCTCGAGCTGGGCGCTGACGGCGATGACGTCGGCTCCCGCGCCTGCGAGCGCCTCGGCGACGGCCAGGCCGATGCCGCGACGGGCCCCGGTGACGACGGCGAGTTTGCCGGTCAGGTCGAACATGGCTGGCGTCACCGGGCGGCTGCGCAATCGAGCAGCACCTTCATCACGCCGGCCCCGGATTCCAGGGCGGCGAACGCCTCACCGACGCGCTCCAGCGGCTCCACCTGGGTGATCAGATCGTCGGCCGGGATCTGGCCGCCGGCCACCAGTTCCACGGCGGTCGCCATGTCGTGCGGGCTGTAGAGCCGGGCGCCCAGCATCGTCAGTTCACGCCAGAAGAAGCGGTGCAGGTTGACTTCTCGCGGGGTGGCGTGGATCGCCACCATCACCAGCCGCCCGCGCGGCGCGAGGACTTCCACCGCGGTGGCGACTCCGGCAGCCGCACCGGAGACCTCGAACGAGACGTCGGCGCCCGCACCACCGGTCCAGTCATGGATCAGCGCTTCCGTGTCGGCGCCGGTGGGGTCCGCGGTGGCAAAGCCGAGCCGGTCGGCGACGGCGCGCCGCTGCGGGCTGGGCTCCAGGACCAGAACCTGGGCTCCGGTGCGCCGGGCGACCACGGCGATGAGCAGGCCCACGGGCCCGCCTCCGACCACGACGGCGTGCTCGCCATCGGCCAGGCCGCTGCGGCGCACGTCGTGCACCGCCACCGCGGTCGGTTCGGCGAGCGCCCCGTGGGCCAGGTCGAGGGTGTCGGGCAGGCGGACCAGTGCACGCGCGGGCACGTTCCAGCGCTGTTGCATGGAACCGGCACTGTCGATGCCGATGAAGGTGAGCCGCGGGCAGACGTGTCCGTGCCCGGCGGCACAGGTCCGGCAGGCGCCGCACGGCAGGACGGGCAGGACGGTGACGGGGTCGCCGAGTTTCCAGCCGTCGACGCCGTCACCGAGACGCGCCACCGTGCCGGACATCTCGTGACCGAGCACGGCCGGGACGGAGACTCGCTGGTCCATGTCGCCGTGCAGGATGTGCAGGTCGGTGCCGCAGATCCCGGTGAACGCCACGTCGATCTGCACCTGCCCCGGGCCCGGTGCGGTCTCGGGCGCCTCGATGACGTTCAGGCGCCGCTCGCCTTCGTATACAGCTCGGTGCATGACTTCCCTTTCGTGAGCCGGCGTCTCGCCGAATGTCGTTCGCAACGACCGTGCGATATCCGCCGTGCGAGCACGGGCACTCGACCTTGCCCATGTCGAGATCGGATCGGGGGCTCAGATATGACATCATATGTTTCACGCAATGACAACGCCCCGCCTGACCCGGCCGCCACCCGGTACCTCGCGCGTCGCGCACGCCGATCCGGCCGGTTCCAGCCAACCCCATGGAGCTGCGCATGACCCACCCTCCCCTCGAGACGATCATCGACGCGCACCTGCACGTGTGGGATCCGTCGCGTGGCGTCTACCCCTGGCTCGGAGCCCACCTGGCGCCGGTGAACCGCGCCATGACGCTGCACGAGGTGACACCCGAGCTCGTCGACCGCGGCGTCGGAGCCGTCGTGCTGGTGCAGTCCGCCGACGACGACTTCGACACCGACCTGATGTTCGAGACCGCCAGGTCCGACCACCGGGTCGTCGGCGTCGTCGGCTGGGTGCCCCTGGATGCGCCCGCTGTCGCCGCGAACAGGTTGGCGCAGCTGCGTGACGATCCGCTGTTCGTCGGCGTGCGCAACCTGATCCACGAACGCGAGGACCCGCAATGGATCCTGCGGCCCGACGTCGACGCGGGTCTCGACCTGCTGGAACAAGCCGGGGTGCCGTTCGACTTCGTCGCCGGCGGCCCGGCGGCACTGGCCACCGCCGCCGAGGTCACACGTCGCCACCCCGGATTGCACCTGATCCTGGATCATCTCGGCGCGCCACCGCTGAAGGCCGATCACGACCAGGCCGAACGATGGTCGCAGGACCTGGCTGTGCTCGCCGGCCATCCCCGGGTCAACGTCAAGCTTTCCGGGCTGTACCTGGGACCCGACCCGGCCGGCGACGCGCTGCGCCAGGCCGGCGCCTACCTGCGCACGGCGCTGGAGCTGTTCGGCTCACACCGGCTGATGTACGGCGGCGACTGGCCGATCTGCCTGCTCCACGAGAAGTACGGGCGGACGCTGGACGTCATCCGGCACGGCCTGGCGAATCTCGACGCCGCAGGATGGCACGACGTCCTTGCCGCCACCGCCATGCGGGTCTACGGCCTCGACCAGAGCCGCATCGCGGTGCACAACTCCTGACCGCCCGGGCCCGGTGTCGCCGACGCGATACCGGGCCCGCGACGGCTTCGCCGAGGGCAGCGCGTCCCAGGCACCGGCACGGTTCAGGCGGTTCGAGGCAGGTCGCCGACGTCCAGCTGGTAGGTGCTGACGGCGGTCGCCGCGAAGACGTCACGGTGCAGGCCACCGAGCAGCGACGCGATGGCACGCAGCGATTCGGGATAGGTCGCCGCCAGCTGGCACATCGGCCAGTCCGAGCCGAACATGAGCCGCCCAGCACCGAACACCTGCACGGCATGGTCGACGTAGGGCCGGAGGTCGTCCACCGACCACCGGTCCCAGTGCGCGAGCGTCACCAGGCCGCTGAGCTTTGCCCGGACGTTGTCGCACGCGGCGACCGGTGCGATCTCGCGCTGCCAGTCGTTCAGGCCTTCGACGCCGCCGGTGACCCATGGCGATCCGGCCTGCTGGAGCACGATACGTGCGTGCGGCATCGCTTGGGCCAGGCGCGTCACCGAGGGCAGCTGCTCGGCCCGCACCGCGAGTTCGATCGCGAGCCCGAGTTCGGCCACGGCGGCCAGACCCGCTCGCACCGCCGGCCGGTCAAGGAAGTCCTCGGGCAGCTCGTACACCCGCTCGTGCAGTGCGACGAGTCGTTGCCCGCCGGGCTCTGCCCGGTGTTTGCCGAGGATCTCGCCGAGATCGGGGTCGGCGAGCGGCGCCCATCCCACCACGCCCACCACCCACGGAGTCCAGGCCGCGATCTCCAGACACCGTGTGGTGTCAGACGAGGTTGTGCCGCCGGCCTCGACCAGCACGCAGGCGTCGACCTCCGACTCGCTCAGCTTCGCCTTGAGGTCGCTGACGCCGAAGTCACGCCGGACAGGGGTGTACTCCGCGGCGGCCAGCCGGGGGTTGTCCGCCGACCACAGTTGCACGTGCGCGTCGACGATCACCGGCGCCGCCCTCGGTCACCGGTGGCCGTCCACGCCAGCGAGCGGCGCCCTGGTCCGGCGGCGCGCGAAGGGTGAACAGTGCCTGCGATGCGCTGGGCCGCGGACCCGGCGGGCGTGGCCGGGTCGGCAGTGGACCGGCCCGTGGCGGGGCCGCCCGAATCCTGCTCATGCACTGCGCTACTCCGTATCGTCATGAAGATCGGCGCTGGCCGGTCTGCAGTCCGGTCGGGTGGGACGCCGGCCCGCACGCGGCGGGGTGCGGGCCGGCGTCGTCTGGGGGTGTCAGGCCGCCGCGAACCCGCGCCATGTCGCGGTCCTTGCGGCGGTTTTCGACACGCTGAGCACTCCGGCGTCCACCATCGCGTCGAACGGCCGCAGCGTGATCCTGCGGAGCACCCGGCCGTGGCCTGCGCTCGTGGCGGTGGAACCGAAGGGCACCTGGTGCTCCTTGATCGAGGGACAGCTGGTGGGCGACACGACGCGAGCACCCGAGGTTCGAGGACCGGCATCGTGCAGTAACCCGAGCGAAACACTCTGGGCGCAACCTCATCATACGTATGACGTCATAGCAAGACCCGATCGCAGAATTCGTGCGGCGATCCCATCGAGACGGGTGCAACAGGAGTCCACGGCAGTGCCGGGCACGACATGAGTGCATGTCCGCAGAGGACACATGTCGGCACGTCATCGACCTACGGGCAGCCGGCCCGACCTCGTCGGCGCGGCGCTACGCCGCAGCCCTCCGTCAGCGGGACTGACGGCGTGCCGACGCCGGAGCCTCCGAGTCGACAGGAGGACGTCGGCGGCTCCACGAGCCGGTGATGTGCGCACGCATCGCGGCGGCGGCGCCGACCGGGTCCTTGGCCAGGATGGCGTCGTGTATGGCCTGGTGCTCGTCCAGCGTTTGGCGCATCACCGCTTCGTTGTACTCGCCGTGGTATCGCATGCTGCCGCGAGCCTTGTCGTGGATGCTGTTCACGATCGCGCGCCCGAGCCGGTTACGCGACGCGGCCATGACCATGTCGTGGAAATGCGCGTCGGCTGCGGCGAACTCCGCCACGTTGTCGATCTTCGAGCGCATGAGCTCGAGCGAGGCGCTGATACGGAGTCTGTCTTCGCCGGTGTACGAGGTCGCCGCGGCTGCGGCCATGTCCGCCTCCAGCGCCGTACGCGTGGCCACGAGCTCGTCGAGGAAGGAGAGGTTGGCGTCGTGGGCGATGATCGCGGTGAGCACGACGTCGTCGAGCAGGTTCCACTGCCGGGGATCGGTGACCTGGGTGCCCCGGCCGTGCTCGATGCGGACCAGGCCCTTCTCCTGCACCACTTTGACGGACTCGCGGATCACGGTTCGGCTGACCCCGAACTGGTCGCACAGGTCCGCCTCCGGCGGCAGGGTCGAGCCCGGGTTGAGCACGCCGCGCACGATGTCGTTGACGATCTGCTGCACGACGTTGATGCCCAGCTTGGTGCCACGAACCCGGGGCGGGACGGCGTCGCCGACGGATGCATGGGGTATGCCGAACGGGTCAGCCAGAACCTGCCGCGTCAACGCGCCCTCCCGGAGCAGTGGTCGCCGGACCACCAGACCCGACGACGACGAGTGTACGGCACGCTGTTAAGACGTCACAGGTAAGATGTCATATGTCACTGTCCCGCCTCCGTACCACGAAGATTCTCGCACGAATTGTTATGTGTGCACACCGGGTGGGGTCGCATGGTGGGACTGCGCCCTCGGCGAGCCGCAGTGTCAGCGCGCACGCCGACGGCGCGCTGCCACTGCGGACGGCCCCGAGCGGGTGCGGCGTCCTCACTACGCCGCCGCACCCGCCTGGACCAGGCCCGCGCCATGGGCGCGGGCCACCCCCGTTCAGCCGGCAGCCGCGAGCAGCCGCTGGCCGGCCCGCTCCGGTCGGACCCCCGGCCCGTCGAAGGACACCGTGGCGGGCCGGAGCGCACAGGCGGCGATCGCCGCCTCGTCCATGCTGATCCCCAGGCCGGGCGCATCGCCGAGGACGAACGCTCCGTTCTCGATCTGCAGGTCGATGTCGATGCCGACCGGCGGCCGCAGCACCTGGAGTTCGCTGGTGAGGTGGTTGGGCACCGACGTCGCCGCGTGCAGGAGGCCCACGGGGTTGGTGCCGATCGGGCTGACCGGCAGGTCGTAGGCGTGGGCCAGGGCCGACACCCGGAGGAAGTGGGTCACGCCCCACACCGACGCCGTCTGCACGATGTCCAGGGCACCGGCCGTCAGCAGCGGCCGGAACTGCTCCAGGCCGCTGAGGTTCTCTCCGCTGGCGACGGAGGCCCGCAGACCACGTCCGACCGCGGCATGCCCTTCGGCGTCCCACCGGCGCACGGGCTCCTCTACCCAGATGAGATCCAGGGTGCGTTCGAGCTCGGCGACGTACCGGACCGCCTGCTTGCGGCTCCAGCACTCGTTCGCGTCGAGCATCAGACCGGGCCGCGACCCGCCTCCGGCCTCGGCGAGCACCTCCTTGACCAGGGTCAGCCGGTGCCGGTCACGGTCGACGTCGAGGCCGCCCTTGAGTTTGGCCGCCCGGATGCCGCGCTCGGCGTAGACCTTGTAGGTGGCCACCAGGTCGTCGTCGTCGAGGTCGATGTCGAGGCCGGAGGCGTAGGCGGGCACCACGCGGTCGCGGCCGCCGAGCATGCGCCACAGCGGCTGGCCCGCAGCCTTGGCCTTGATGTCCCACAGCGCGGTGTCGAACGCGCCGATCGCCCCGAAGACGGCTCCGGCGTGTCCGGCCTTGAACGTCTGCCGCAGCATCCGGTCGTACAGCGCGGTCACCGCCCGCGGGTCCTCGCCGTCGATCGCGGCGAAGATCGCGTCCAGCTCCACGTGCGGGCCCATGCCGACGCCGGTGATGCCTTCGTCGGTCGTCACCACGACGATCGGCACATCGGTGAGTCCGTCGGCGTACACGCCGTTGGCGTCACCGACGGGCCGGCCCCATTCCTGCACGGTGTTGAGGGCGCGATACCCAGTGATGCGCATGTCAGCCTTTCGTCGAACCAGCGGTGACAGCGTCGGCGATCCGGCGCTGGAAGAACAGGTAGACCGCCAGTACGGGCACGGCTGCGATCAGCACCCCCGAGGCGAACGTGGGGATGTCGGCCGAGTACTGACCGCGCAGCGACGTCACCCCGACCATGAGGGTGCGATGCTCCGCAGACGGCATCATCAGCAGTGCGATGAGCACGTCGTTCCAGCAGAACAGCGCGTTGAGCACACCTACCGACAGCAGCGCCGGCCGGCCCATCGGCAGCATGATCCTTCGGTATACGCCGTAGGTCGTGTTGCCGTCGATGCGTGCCGCGTCGACGATCTCGGCCGGGATGGCGCTGTAGTAACTGGTCATCAGGTAGATCGTGAACGGCAGGTACTGCGCCACGTAGGCGAGGATCAACCCCGGATAGGTGTCGACCAGCCCGGTGTCGGCCATGGTCCGCACCAGCGGCACCATGATCACCTGGAATGGCACGAACAGCGCCGCGAGGCACCCCAGCAGTAGTGCCCGCGAGCCGCGGAACCGGAGGTGGCTCAGCGCGAACCCGGACATCGATCCGAGCAGCAGCAGCAGAGCGACGGCGCCGGCCACCACGGTGACGGAGTTGAAGAAGTAGCGTGCCGTGCCGGCGCTGGTCCAGGCGGTGGCGATGTTGTCCCAGCGCAGTGTGTCCGCGAACGCGAACCTGTCCAGGATGTAGTCACGACGGGTTTTCATCGCCGCGTTGGCGGTGAAGACCAGCGGATAGATCGTCGCGAGGGCGAGCAGCGCCATGGGTACGGCGATCAGCCACCGGCTGATTCGTGCGCCGCGCATCAGTCCTCCTTGCCGGTTCGACGCAGGAAGCTGACCTGCGCGAGCCCTACGACGAGCATGACCAGGAACAGCACCGTGGAGGCCGCCGAGGCGAACGCCGGGCGGTTCATCTGGCCCTGCTGGATCCAGATGTAGTACTCCGGCAGGTAGGTCGACCCGCCCGGCCCTCCGCTGGTCATCACGTAGATCAGACCGAACATGGAGGTGAGCATGCCGATCATGGTGGTCACGAATACGAACTGGATGGTTCGGGACAGGCCAGGAATGATCACGTGCCGGATCACCTGCGGCAGGGTCGCCCCGTCCGACCGGGCGGCGTCGAGCAGGGCGGGGTCCAGCGTCGCGAAGCCCGACAGGAACACCACCAGCGACATGCCGAACGTCGCCCAGACATGTACCCCGACGACGGTGAACATCGCGACGTTCGAGTCGCCGAGCCAGTCGACCGGGCCGAGTCCGGCCAGGCCGAGCAGGCTGTTGACCGGGCCGTCGAAGGACAGGAGCAGGTTGAAGATGGAGCCTACGATCACCGGCGAGAGCACCGCGGGAAAGAAGTAGACGCTGCGGTAGAAGCGGTGTCCGGGCACGTGCAGGTAGATGAACGTCGCCAGCATCCCGGGGATCGCGACCGCGACGGGAAGCAGCAGCACCAGCCACCCCACGTTGCGCAGCGCGCCCAGGAACAGCGGGTCGGCGAACAGCTCCGCGTAGTTGTCCAGACCGACCGCCGCCCCGTTGCGGTCGCCGTCTCCGGTGAAGGAGAAGTTGACACCGAGCAGCAGCGGCCACAGCCGGAACAGCACGATCACGAGCACGGCGGGGGCGATGAGCACGAACGGGGACAGCCGTTCCGCGGACAGTCTGCCGGTCCGGCGTCGTCTGGGTGGCGCGGCGCCTGTCCCGTCGGCCCGCCCCGCCCGAGCGGGGCGGGCCAACAGCGGCGTGAAATCACCGAGCGGCACTGTGCGTCAGCTCCGGTCCGACTCGCCGAGCTGCTTGAGCGCGGCATCGACGGTGACGGAGCCGTCGAGGATCTGCTGGGACAGCCGACCCATCAGTTCGAGGGTCTTCGACGACAGCGCCACGTGCAGCGCGGGCTTGCCGGTCTTGAGGTCGGCGACGAGCGAGGTGACGGCCGGCTCGGCGGCCTTGACGGTGGTGTCGGAGACGACCGCGCCGGCGTTGGCATAGAACGTGCTCAGGGCGTCGGTCGAGGTCAGCGAGCGCACCAGGTCGGCGGCCAGGGCCGGGTCCTTGGTCCACTTGGCGACCCCGTAGCCGATGCCACCGTCGAACGGCAGGCTGGGCACGGCGCCCTCGGCGATGACCGGTGACTTCATCACCCCGACGTTGTCGGGGCCGAGGAACTCGTTGAAGTCCTTCCAGTGGCCGATGTCCGACATCAGGCCGATGATGTTGGTCGCCTTGCCGGACTGGAAGATCCCGAAGGCGTCGGTGAACATCGTGGTCGAGTTGCCGCCCTTGCTGTTCAGGCCGTTTGCCTCGACGTCCTTCCAGAGCTGGAAGATCTGCTTGACGTGGGGGGAGTTCCAGTCCCGTTTCCCGGCGATCCAGTCGTCGTACTCCTGCGGGGAGAGGGTGCCCGTACCGAACGCCGACAGGAAGAACTGGATGCCCGCGCCCTCCTTGTTGCCCAGCGCGAAGCAGGTGGCCTTCGTCGCCTTGGTGATGGCGGCGCAGTCGGCGGTGAACCCGCTCCAGGTGGTCGCCGGCTTCTGCGGGTCCAGCCCGGCCTTCTTGTAGAGGTCCTTGTTGAAGTAGATCGGGTGGCCCTGCAGGGTCACCGGCGAGGCGAACACCTTGCCGTCCTTGGTGAACGCGTCCCAGCCGGTCAGGCGCTGCTTGTCCGGGCTGACGTACTGGTCCAGCGGGACCAGCGCGTCGACCCGGTCACGGATCTGGCCGCCGCCGTTGAACATCATGACGTCGGGGCCCTTGCCCGCCTGGATCGCTGCACCGAGCAGCGTGTAGTACTGGTCGAACGGCTGGGCGACGAACTCCACGGTCACGCCCGGGTGCTTCTTGGCGAAGTCGGCCTTCGCCTTCTCCACGTATGCGGTTGCGGTCTTGTCACTGGACTTCCAGTCCCACACCACGAGCTTGCCGCTCGCCGAGTTGGAGGAAGGTTCGTTGCCCGTGGCGCTTCCACAGCCCGCCAAGGCCAGCATCGCCGCGACGGCGGCCGGCCAGAGTACTCGCTGCTTCATTGATTCTCATCTCGAGAATGGCCGGAGATGCCGGCCGTCAGCTGGAATGCAGCCAAAGCTAAGTCATATGATGTGTGATGTCAACGGAAACCTGGCGGACACAATGGCGGCACGACGGGTCGCGCCAATTCACCTCGTGACCCACACCGTCGCAGCACGACTGTTGTTACCGATCACATGGTGTCGACCCGCCGCGGTCGCGTCTATCCACAACACACAGTGCACAAACCTGTGAGCAAGCTCGGTAATCCGAAACCTTTCGGCAACGTCTTGACGCGTTCCGATGTTATCGGTCACAGTCTATGGCGACGCCGCCCGACACATCGGGCGTACCGCTCACCAGCACCCGCACGCTCTGGCTCATCCCGACAGAGCGCTCCCCTGCACAGCGGCTCACAGCGGCCCGCGCTGTGAGCACCTCGCGCTGCCGCACTTCGGCCCGATGCGACGGCCCTTTGCCGGCCTCACCCTGACCGGCGGTCTTCGCCTCGGTCCGCTCCCACCCGCCCGAACGACCCGAGGAGCAATCGTGAACCGTCCCCTCCGAAGGCACCGCCTGGCCACCGCGCTGACGGCAGCACTGCTGCTGACCTCGGCCGCGCTCGGCCTGCAGGCCCCCGCCGCACACGCGCTCGACAACGGCGTGGCCCGCACGCCCCCGATGGGCTGGAACTCCTGGAACACCTTCGGCTGCAACATCAACGAAACCCTGATCCGTCAGCACGCCGACGCGATCGTCAGCAGCGGCATGCGCGATCTCGGCTACCAGTACGTCGTGGTCGACGACTGCTGGTTCAACCCCAACCGCGACTCTGCGGGCAACCTGCAGGGCGATCCGACCAGGTTCCCCAGCGGGATGAAGGCGCTCGGCGACTACCTGCACGCACGCGGACTCAAGTTCGGTCTCTACCAGGTGCCGGTGGACAAGACCTGTGCGCAGTACTTCGGCGCGTACCCGGGCGCCACCGGCAGCCAGGGACACGAGGCCCAGGACGCCCGGCAGTTCGCGGCCTGGGGCGTCGACTTCCTCAAGTACGACTGGTGTTCGCCCAGCGGCACCATCGACCAGCAGGTGACGACGTTCGCCAAGATGCGTGACGCGCTCGCGGCCGCCGGCCGGCCGATCGTCTACAGCATCAACCCCAACAGCATCCACGCCAAGACCGGGCCGCTGCGCAACTGGGGCGACGTGGCCAACATGTGGCGGACCACCGAGGACATCACCAACACCTGGGACAGCGGACAGACCAACGGCTACCCGATGGGCATCCAGAACATCGTCAACGTCACCGTGCCGCTGGCCTCCTACGCCCGGCCGGGCCAGTTCAACGATCCCGACATGATGGAGGTCGGCAGAGGCGGCATGACCGACACCGAGATGCGCAGCCACTTCGCCCTCTGGGCGATCATGGCGTCGCCGCTCATCGCCGGCAACGACCTCCGTTCGATGTCCACGGCGACGCAGACAATTCTCAAGAACGCCAACCTGATCGCCGTCAACCAGGACTCCCTGGGCCTGCAGGCCACGCAGGTCTCCCACGACGGCACCCGGCGCGTGCTCGCCAAGAGGCTCGCCAACGGCGACGTCGCGGTTGCCCTGTTCAACCAGGGATCCACGACCACCACGGTCTCCACCACGGCCGCAGCCGTCGGCAAGTCCGGCACGTCCTTCACGCTCCTGGACGCATGGACGAACTCCACCAGCTCCACGAGTGGGACCATCTCCGCCAGCGTCCCGGCGCACGGCACGGTGGTGTACCGCGTCAGCGGCGGCGGCACCACTCCCCCGCCGGCGACGACCACCTTCGTGAGCACGTCGTCGGGGCGCTGCCTGGACGTCCCGCAGAGCAACACCGCCAACGGCACGCAGCCGGTGATCTGGGACTGCAACGGCGGCGCCAACCAGCAGTGGGCTGTCAACGGAGCGGCATTGCAGGCACTGGGCAAGTGCCTCGACGCGCCGCTGAACGCCACGGCAGGAACGAAGGTGCAGCTCTGGGACTGCAACGGCGGCACCAACCAGCAGTGGAACCTCAACTCCGACGGCACGGTCAGCAACCGGCAGACTGGGCTGTGCGTCGATGTCAACGGCAACGCCACCGCCAACGGCACCTTGGTGATCCTGTGGACCTGCACCGGTGCGGCCAATCAGCGCTGGACCCGGCGATAGCCGGGAGGCAGCAGGCGCGGACCGCCGCGCGCTGTCATACGTCATATGCCGCAGTGAGGCGGCCGGGGGCGACATGCACCCCCGGCCGCCGGCGGTCACAACACGGCCGCCATGGCCACGGAATCGTGGCACCGGTTCACTGGGCGAGGCTGAACCGCTGGTTGGCCTGGCCGTTGCAGTCGTAGATCTGAACCCGGGCACCGTTGGCGGTGCTCCAGACGTCCAGGCACCGCCCCGACTGCACTCCCGTGATGGTGCCGTTGGAGTTGAGGTTCCACTGCTGGTTGGCCTGGCCGTTGCAGCTGTAGATCTGGATCCCCGAGCCGTTGCCGGAGCCGGCGGCGTCCAGGCACTTGTTGCCGTACACGGTCAACTGCTTGCCGGAGGTGTAGGTCCACTGCTGGTTGGCCTGGGTGTTGCAGTCGTACAACTGCACCCGGGTGCCGTTGTTCTGCGACGCGTTGGGAACGTCGATGCACCGTCCCGACTGCGCGCCCACGATCCGGCCGACGCCCGACGGCGGCGGCGGCGAGGAGGACGGGCCAGGCGAGGACGGCACCGAAGGCGATGCGGTCGCCGATTGCGACGGCGTCGGCGTGGCGGAGTTGAGGGCGTTGAGGACCGAGGTGTACGCGGCCTTCGCGCCGCCCCCGCTGTTGAACAGCAGCGGGCTCTCGCTGGAGCGCCAGGAGTCGCTGTCCCGCACGCCCCACACGGTGATGCCGATGCAGCGCGGCACGTTCAGACACGCCTGGGTCAGGCCGGCGTACTGGGTGGTCGAGGCATTGGTGACGTCGACTTCGGTGAGCGCGACGTCGACCCCGAGCGCGGCGAAGCTGGACAGGGTGGTCTGGAAGTTGCCGGGCAGGGAGCTGCCGCCGGTGAAGTGGGTCTGCAGGCCAACGCAGTCGATGGGCACGCCCCGGGACTTGAAGTCCTGGATCATGCGGTACACACCCTGGGTCTTGCCGTAGCTCCAGTTCTCGATGTTGTAGTCGTTGTAGCACAGCTTGACCGACGGGTCGGCCGCGCGGGCGGTGCGGAAAGCGACCTCGATCCAGTCGTTGCCGGTGCCCTGCAGGTTGGACGAGCGGCGGCTCCCGTCCTCGTTGAAGGCCTCGTTGACCACGTCCCAGGCGGCGAGCTTGCCCTTGTAGTGGGCCATGACGCCGTTGATGTGGTCGATCATCGCCTGGCGCAGGTTGCTGCCGTTGAGGCTCTGCATCCAGCCCGGCTGCTGGGCGTGCCAGGCCAGGGTGTGTCCCCGGACCTTGATGCCGCGCTGGTTGGCCCAGTTGTAGATCTGGTCGCCCGCGCTGAAGTTGAACTGACCCCGGTTCGGCTGGGTCGCGTCAGGCTTCATCTCGTTCTCGGCGGTGATCATGTTGAACTCGCGGGCCGAGATCGTGGTGTACGTCGAGTCACCGAGCCTGCTCGCGGCGATGGCGGTGCCGAAGTACCGGCCGGACTGTGCGGCGGCGGCGCCGAGCGTGCTGGCGGCCGCGTTCGCGTTCGGAATCATGGCCACGACGGTCAGCGTCGCGACCACACCGGCGGCACCGGCGAGCAGTGCCTTGTGGATCGGTGATCGTTTCTGCGGGTTCTTGCCACGATGCGCAGAGGGAAGCGCTGTCATCATGGTCTCCTTTCCGGATCGGCGCGGGGTCGTCTCGGGCAGTCGGCCGCCGCGCCGCTGGGGGCGGGTATCGATACCGGGGCATGTTGCCATGCTTGAGTGCCGGTCGCAACGCCTTCTTTTCGATAACTTCCGGAAAATGATCACCGACCAATGCGGTGAACACTCGGCACCGCCCGGGGTCCACGCTCATGCGGTGGACAGCCCTGCGCAGCTAGATGCCGTTTCCAGACGATCTTCATTGACCCGACTTAGTCACCGCTCACCGGGCGCGAAAATTCACAGCGCGATGGATCATCGCGAGACCACCGAAACTTCCGGACGTCCTTCCGAACGGCTCAGCTGGCGGCCATCACCGCGACGGTGTGCGCCATGATGCCGACGGCGGGCTCACCCGTGAACTGCCGGACCACGTCCAGCACGTGTCGCTGAGCCGGCTCGGCCAGCCCGTCATAGATCTCGACGAACACCTCGCGAGCGCGCACCCGAGGCCACCCGGTCGGCAGCAGCTCCACGGGCAGCTGCGGATCGAGCAGCGGGATGTGCCGGTAAGCGTCCATGATCTCCGTCCGGGACCGGACCGCTGCGGCGCCGACGATCCGTCCACCGCGGACGCGCTGCAGCAGCGGCCTCCACTGCCGGTCGAAGGCTTCGTAGTGCTGGGCGATCGCGGCGATGTCCCACGCCTCGATCGGGTTGCGGTCGGCGGTGACCGCCAGGTCGACATGGCCTGCTCGGAAGACGGTCATCGCGCCGGGCGTGACGGCGGCCAGCCGCCCGGCGACGGTGGGGTTCCACGGATCCGGCGAGACCCAGAGCCCGTCGTACAACGGCGCGAAGCCCAGCCATCGCAGCTGGCCGCGCAACGACCGCCGTTGCGCACCGTGCTCCTGCGGCAGGGAGAAGGCCACGAGCGTCCAGGTGCCGTCCCAGCTGCGCGCCTGCTCGGCGAACCGTGCGATCCAGGCACCCCCCGCCGACAGCTCCCCGGCGGCGTCACGGGTCAGCCGGTAGAAGCTGTGCCGCCCGTCCCGGCTGCTCTCCAACACGCCTCGGCGGCCCAGCCGACTGATGGCGGTCCGCGCCGCGCCGCTGGTGATCCCGAATTCGCCGAGCAGGGTCGTTACGGCGGATGACGGCAGCCAGGCACGCGTCGGCAGCGTGTAGTCGGCGACAAGCGTCGTCGCCAGGCCTTGCGCCGAGTTGCCCGCCTGGCGCCGCGGCAGCCGGGAACCGCCGGCCACGTCGGGGAAGATCTCTTCGATCTCGAACAGCTGCACCACGCGACTCCGGCGCTGAGAGGACCACGCCCCCGCGGCACGGGGTCCCGCACATGGTATGCGCGGGATGTCGGCACGCGAGGCGCCGCCGAGGTCCGACGCCATCCGGTTCCATCGATTGACACTTTGGTGTCCTAGAGGCATCCTTCATGACACACGTCGTCGACGGAGCCCGACAACGTACGCAAGCGGGAGACCGGCACGCAGGCAGGGCAGGGCCAGGCAAGCCGACTCCCGATTGTTGCTACCGAGGAAGTGCCATGAGACGAACGACCAGCCCGAGCCGGCACCGATGGGTGCTGAGCAGCCTGCTGACACTGGCCCTGACCGGCGCTGTCCTACTGGTCCCGCGCCTGGCCGAGGCAGGGCCGACAGCCGGTTGCGGCAGAACCCCGACGCTGACCAGCGGGACGCGCTCGATCCAGAGCAGCGGCCAGACCCGCAGTTACATCCTGAGCATGCCGAGCAGCTACAACAACACCCGTCCGTACCGGCTCGTCTTCGGACTGCACTGGCTGAACGGCACGGCCAACGACGTCGCCACCGGCGGAGCGGACGGGTCGGCCTGGGCCTTCTACGGGCAGAAGCAGCTGTCGAACGACGGCACGATCTTCGTCGCGCCGCAGGGCATCAGCAACGGCTGGGCCAACACCAACGGCCGGGACGTCACCCTGATCGACGACCTGGTCAGCCTGATCCAAGGCGACCTGTGCGTGGACACGAGCCAGGTGTTCGCCATGGGCTGGAGCTACGGCGGCGCGATGAGCTACGCGCTGGCCTGCGCCCGGCCGGCCGTGTTCCGCGCGGTCGTGGTCTACTCCGGCGCCAACCTCAGCGGCTGCAGCGGAGGCACGCAACCGGTCGCCTACTTCGGCATCCACGGCACCCACGACAGCGTGCTCAACATCTCCAGCGGACGCTCCGTGCGCGACACGTTCGTCCGCAACAACGGCTGCACCGCGCAGAGCCCACGCGAGCCGGCCCAGGGCAGCCTGACGCACATCACGACCCTCTACTCGGGGTGCCGGTCCGGCTATCCGGTCCAGTGGGCTGCCTTCGACGGCGACCACGCCCCCCACCCGGTGGACGGGTCGACAGCCACCAGCGGCACGCGTACCTGGACCTCGGCCGCGGTGAACATGTTCCTGGCCCAGTTCGCCACCACGCCGTCCCCCAGCGCCTCCCCTTCGGCCAACCCGTCGCCGAGCGGCTCTCCCTCGGCGAGCCCAGGGCCGAGCAGCCCTGCGCCGAGCAGTCCCGCTCCGTCCTCCCCCGCCCCTGGCGGCGCGTGCAGCGCTGGCTACCGGACCGTCAACTCCTGGCCCGGTGGCTTCCAGGCGGAGGTGACGGTGACCGCCGGCAGCGCCCCGATCACCGGCTGGACCGTCCAGTGGACGCTCACCAGCGGCCAGTCCATCACGCAGCTGTGGAGCGGCACCCTGTCCAGCAGCGGCCAGTCCGTCACGGTCCGCAACGTCTCTTACAACGGGTCGCTGTCGGCCGGCGCGTCGACCACCTTCGGCTTCCTTGCCGGTGGCACCCCGTCGACTCCGACGGTTGCCTGCACGAGCGCCTGAGGCGCCATCCGCGAGGATCAGTCCCCGCAGGACGGTGCCTGAACACCGGGTCGACGACCCGGCTTCGCCGAGCGATGCCGGGTCGTCGACCATGTGGTCAGCTGCGCAGGCTCCATTGCTGGTTCGCGCCGCTGTTGCACGACCAGAGGACGATCTTGGTGCCGTTGGCGGTCCCCGCGCCGGTGGCATCCACGCAGAGCCCGGACTGCACGCTCGAGATGGTGCCGTTGGTATTGAGGTTCCACTGCTGGTTGGTGCCGCCGTGGCAGTCCCAGATCACCACCGCGGTGCCGTTGGCCGTGCCGGCCCCGGACGCGTCCAGGCACTTGTTGCCGTACAGGGTCAGCTGCTTGCCGCTGGTGTAGGTCCACCGCTGGTTGGTGCCGCCGTGGCAGTCCCACAGCTGCAGCTGGCTGCCGTTGGCGGTGGCGCTGTTGGGAGCGTCGATGCAGCGGCCGGACTGACCGCCCACGATCTGGACGTTCTGCTGGCCGCCGCCGCTGCCCTCCCGCCGGACGATCGACTTCGACTCGGCGGATCGAACGCCCTGCGCATCCAGCACGTAGACCCGGTACTCGCCCGCCGAGGTGGGAACAGCGATCGAGGTGGCGGTGCCGTCGGCGCGGGTCATCGTCGCCCCGGCGACGAAGCTGGTCGTGCCGTACGGGGCGAGCCAGACGGACTTTGCCGAGTCGCCGGTGCTCCGGATCGGGATCGACGTCCCGGTGCTGCCCACGTACGTGCTTGCCGGCAGCACGTAGTCGGGCAGCACGAGATTGCCCTGCGGGATGATGCCCCGGTAGGCGTCCTCGAGCCCGGAGTTGACGGCGATGCTGTAGGCCGCCGCCGGCCAGACGTAGTCGGACGAGACGAGAATGTCGTGGACCGTGCTGTTGGGCAGGTTCTTGTTCGACACCTTGTTGATGGGGCCGTACGTCTGCGTGATGCTCAGGTCGTGCTTGCGCCCCCAGTCGTCGGAGTTGACGAGCCAGGTGACGTTCTTGTCCACGCTCAGGACGTTGTCGCGGAACGTCATGTACGCGGAGCCCTCGTCAGGGTGCAGACCGTACTTGTGGCCGGACGGAACGCCCTGCAGATAGTTGTTGCTGATGGTGGTTCCGGGCTGGCTGCCCAGGGTGTAGATGGGCGCGGTGTCGCTGAGTCGCTGCACCGTGTCGATGAAGTGGTTGTAGCTGATGTTGTTGTTCTTCGCCGTCGTCGTCGGGCGGTTGGGCGCGATCGAGCCCGACGAGCCGTCGAAGTTCCACCAGCCCCAGCCCATCGTGATGCCCGACCACGGCGCCTTCTCGATGCGGTTGCGCTGCACCGTCAGGGTGTCGACGAAGTAGGCCGTGATGGGGCTGTGCCCGTTGAACAGCACGGCGCTGTCGTAGAGATAGTTGTTCTTGATCTCGAGGCTCTTCGGTAGGCCTTCGGCCTGGACCGAGTACTTCTCTCGGTTGCTCGACGTGTAATCGCCGATGTATATGTGCTGTGGGTGGCCCACGCTGATGGCGGACCCGGCGATGTCGTTGGTGAAGTTGCCGATCAGCTGCGAGTTCTGCACGTCGTTGACCATGCCGACGCCGTCGCCGCCGGCGTGCTGGATCCGGTTGCGCTGCAGCAGGATGCCGTCGGCGTTCTGAATGTCGATGATGGTCGGCGTGACGTCGACGTTGCGGTAGTAGTAGACGTGGAAGTTGCCCTTCGCGTACGCGGTGGCGCCCAGGTTGCCCTGCTGCGCCTGCTTGTAGGCCGAGCCGGACACGTTGAACAGGTTCCAGTCCGAGTGCTGCACGGTGATCCCGGACAGCGTGATGTTGCGGGCATGGCTGCTCGTGGAGGTGCCGGCGATCCGCAGCAGCGTGGTCACGTTGTTGGGCGCGAAGACCGAGGCGGTCGCCATGTTGTCCGAGCCGGCCTTGTAGTAGTACAAGGTCCGGGTGGACTTGTTGAAGAAGAACTCGCCCGGGGCGTCCAGGAACTCGTAGGCGTTCATGACCTTGTGGGTGCCGCCCACCTGCGCGTTGCCGTTAAACGCGCCCTGGGCGATGGCCGCACCCGGCTGCTGGAACAGCGCGATGCGACCGGAGCCGTCGCTCGTCACCTGCCGAACTCCCACGATGGCCGTGGTCCAGGTGGTACCGGTCTCGATCTCGATGTCGTCGTGGTTGCCGTTGATCGCGGGAAAGTCCGACGCGCTGTACCTGGCCCCGTCACACTGCGATCCCGACTCCCAGGCCCACGCGGCCTGACCGGCCGTCACGTTGTATGTTCCGTAGCATCCCGCCGAGGAGATGGTCTTGGAGGCCATGTATGCGCGCTTGTCGTTGACGTAGAGCGCGCGCAACTTGTTGGCGCGGTCGAGCGGCGCCTTCCAGATGTTGCCGCTGTGCTGGGCCCATCCGGTCACCTGCACCCCGCCGTCGAGGACCGGCGTCTCATTGGGGTACGCGGCGTAGACGACGCGGTAGCCGTTGGTGCCCGAGTCGCTCGCGCCGAGCTCGATGGTGCTGCTCACCGGATACGTTCCGCCGCGAAGATAGACATAGATGTCGCCGGTCATGTTCGCATTCACGGTGCGGACGAGGTCCCGGGCGCGTTGCACGGTCTTCAGCGGTGAGGCGATGGTTCCCGGGTTGCCGTCGTTGCCGTTGGGCGCGACGTAGTAAGTCGCCTGAGTCGCGGCCGAAGCTGCCGCCTGGCGGGCCACGATCGCTGCCAACGAGGCAGCGACGAGGACCGCGATCGCTAGTAGCGATCTTCCAACGGTCGGTAAAGCTCGTTTCACGTTTCTTCCTTTCGACTGCCGCAGCACGGCGGGTTCCGCTGCTGCGTGCTGAGTGCGCTGGTGTCCACCCGCGGGCATCCCCGCCGGCCCGGCCGTCGGAGCGGGTGCCGGGCTGCGGCGGGGTGCGGCCGGTCGCCGCACGGGAGCCGCATGTCCCGCTCGGAGCAGCGCAAGGTTGGCGACGTATGACGTCCCACGTACACGGCCTGCGTCTATCTCGTTCGGCCAGGTTCCCGCTCGCGGACCTTGCGTCGTCGAACGGGCACAGCTCCGGGCAGCTCGGTGGGCCGTCGGGCCGGCGCCGCGCGGTGGCGGGCCCACCGGTCGTTTGAGTTGCGGGGGGGGGACAGGGGGGTTGGGC
>NZ_ML769312.1:1084762-1095919 GCF_009720365.1 Catellatospora paridis
GCCCCCGCACCGGGCCGCGCGGGGCGCCGCCGGGCCGGCCCCCGGGGGCGCCGGCCCGACGGGTCTTGTCAGTTCCGGGTGCTCCACTGCTGGTTGGCGCCGCCGTGGCAGCCCCACAACTGAATCTTGGACCCGTTCGCGGTGGCCGCGCCCGACACGTCGATGCAGAGCCCCGATTGGACGCCCGTGATGGTGCCGTTGGCGTTGAGGTTCCACTGCTGGTTGACCTGGCCGTTGCAGTCCCAGATGATCACGGCGGTGCCGTTGCTGGTGCCGTTGGCGTTGGCGTCGAGGCACTTGTTGCCGTACACCGTCAGCTGCCGGTTCGCGGTATAGGTCCAGCGCTGGTTGGTCCCGCCATGGCAGTCCCACAGCTGCGCCTGGGTGCCGTTCGCCGTGGACGAACCGGGCACGTCGACGCACCGGCCCGACTGCTGGCCCACCAGCAGCACGTTCGACTGGCCGGGTGCCGGACTGCTCGGCGGCGGGGAGCTCGGCGGCGGGTTGGCTCCGAACTGCGACAGGAACCGCCAGGCCTCCGCCTTGCTCCAGGTCCTGACACCGTCCTCACAGCCGGAGCACCCCTCGACCGGCGCCGGCCCGTGCCCGCCGTCGAAGGCGGCCCACTGCACCGGGTACCCCGCACGGCAGGAATAGGTCGTCGTGATGTGCCTGCCGCTGCCCGCGGCCGGTTCCGCGGCGTTCTGCTGGGCGCAGCCGTTGTTGCGCAGGAAGGTGTCGCGCAGTGAGCGGCCCGCCGAGATGTTGAGCACGTTGTCGGAGATGCCGTGGATGCCGAAGTAGGCGATCGGCTGGCTGCCGCCGCTGCAACCCGACAGCTGCGCGCCCGAGTACACCACCACGGCGCGGAACACCGTCGCCCGTGCACAGGCGATCGCGTAGCTCATCCCGCCGCCGTAGCTGAAGCCCATGGCGAACAGCTGCGCGGTGTCGACGCACAGGTCGTTCTCGATCATGCGGATCATGTCGTCGGTGAAGGTGATGTCGGCGCCGCCGGAGTTGGCCCAGCCGTTGCCGAGACCCTGCGGGGCCACCAGGATCGCGCTGTTGTCGGACTGCTGTTGCATGCCGTAGAACGACCACGCGGTCCCGCTGCTCCCGCCCGAGGAGACGTCGTTCATGGTGCCTCCCCGCCAGTGGTAGGCGAAGATCAGCCGGTAGGCCCGGGTGTTGTTGTAGCCGTCCGGGATCCGCAGGTTGAAGCTGCGGCTCTGGCCGCTGCTCTGGATCGTGTACGTGCCGGTGCGCAGTGACGGGGCCTTGCCGCATCCCGCGGTCGTCGCCGCGTATGCCGCCGGGCCGGTCAGCGCGGTGGCCGCCAGGGTGCCCGCGATGACCACGGCGGCTGTGCCGAGCGCGGCGAACCACCGGTGTCGTAAGTGTCGTCTGTGGATGGTTGTCACGGTGCTTCTCCTTGCTTGGGAGCGAGGACTGCACTGCCGGGAGCCGCCTGCGGCTGGGGCACGGGACAGCACAGCCAGACCGCCGCACCCGGGCGGGCAGGCGGTTGATCAGTCGGCGGGTGGAGCCAGACCCGCGCATCGAGACCCGCGGCGCGACTGACGGCCCGGCCGTTGCTTCATAACGCAGCTGGGCTGAGGGCGGTCGGCTTACTGCCCTAGGCCGACCGTCCCACTGGGACAGCGCCACCGTAGCGACGTATCACGTCACATGTCAACGACTGTCGTCGATTCCGGGGCAGCCCCCGCAGGTTTCGATCACCGACCAGAACCACGAGGGAAAACTCTCCCTACCCAGGTTCGGCTCATGATCGTCTCACGCCCAGAACCGCCACCACATCACACGTCATATCGCACCGGTAGGGCGCGGCCGCGCTTGGCCCTTTACCGGGCCTCGCCCCACCGACCGTCAGCTCCCGCCCCTCCCCCAGCCACAAGGTAGCCCTTGACGCATCGAATGTTATCGGTCACATTGGACCCGATACATCACACGTCATCCATGTGAGTAGACCAGGTAGGACAAGTGGCGGCCGACTCCTGGACAAAGCGACACCGATGTGAGCGATAACTGCCGGGCCGGCCGGCCGCGGACTGCCCGGCCGGGCAGCACGGCGGTGGCGCAGTGGTCGCCCGACTCATCGGACCTGAGCGAAGGGATGGACCATGTCCAAGTACGCGCGCTGGCTCGTCACAGCGGCAGCCACGCTGGTGTTGACCGCCGCGGTGACCGCGACGCAGAGCGGCGTCGCCGGCGCCGAGTCCAACGGCGGGGTGCGGGTCATGCCGCTGGGCGACTCGATAACCGAGGGTACCCAGGTGCCGGGCGGCTACCGGACAGGGCTCTGGCAGCGGATGGCCGCCGGCGGATACCGCGTCGACCTCGTCGGCACGCAGTTCAACGGTCCCTCCGCCCTCGGCGACCACGACCATGAGGGCCACCCCGGATGGCGGATCGACCAGATCGACGCCAACATCAGCGGCTGGCTCCAGACGACGAACCCGCGGACGGTGCTGCTGCACATCGGCACCAACGACGTCCTGCAGAACTACAACCTGTCCGGTGCCCCAGGCAGGCTGTCCAGCCTGCTCGACCGCATCACGGCCGCGGCACCGTCAGCGGACGTGTTCGTCGCCACCATCATCCCCCTGAGCAACACCGGCCAGGAGAACGCCGCCCGCACCTTCAACGCCGCCATCCCCGGCATCGTGCAGAGCAAGGTCAACGCGGGCCGACGCGTCCACGTCGTCGACATGCACAGCGCGCTCACCACCGCCGACCTCATCGACGGCATCCACCCGACTGCGACCGGTTACGACAAGATGGCCGCCACCTGGTACACCGCGCTGCGCTCGGTGCCGGGCAGCATCGGCACGAGCACTGGTACGACATCGTCGGCAATGGTCAGCGCGGCCTCCGGGCGCTGCCTCGACGTGCCCGGCAGCAACACGGCCAACGGGGTCCAGCCCATCATCTGGGACTGCAGCGGACGGCCGAACCAGCAGTGGACCGTCAGCGGCCAGAGCATCCAGTCGCTCGGCAAATGCCTGGACGTGCCCACGGGCGCCACACCGGGGTCGAAGGTCCAGATCTGGACCTGCAGCGGAGCGGCCAACCAGCGGTGGAACCTCAACACCAACGGCACCGTCAGCAACTCCGGCTCCGGACTCTGCCTGGACGTCTCCGGCAACGCCACCGCCAACGGCACACCGGTGATCCTCTGGTCCTGCACCGCCGCGGCCAACCAGCGATGGACCCGCATCTAAGAACGAACACGAGGAACCGGTGGTCATGAAAGCGGCGACATTCCTGGTCGAGGCCCTGCTCCGGAGCGGGATGCGCGATGTCGTCACCGTGGAGCCGACCACGGGCGGGCTCGCGGCACTGGCGGGCATAGCCACCCGCCGGGAGGCACCGCCGGTTTTCGTCAAGACCCTCGCCGAGCCGCCGGCCGACGACGTATTCGTCGCGGAGGCTGAGGGACTGGCCGCGCTGCGCAACATCGGCGGCGCGGCGACACCCGAGGTGCTCCTGGCGGACCGAGGACTACTCGTGCTGTCGGTGCTGCGCGCCAGGCCGCGCAGCGAGACCTTCTGGGAGCAGTTCGCGCACGTGCTCGCCCGCCTGCATACGAGCACGGTCCACCATCGCTTCGGATGGCATCGCGACAACTGGCTGGGCCGCCGACGCCAGGTCAACGCATGGAACGACGACGGCTTCGCATTCTTCGCAGAGCACCGGCTGCTGCGGTGGCTCGGGGAGCCGCGCGTCGAGGCCGCACTCGACCGCGCGGACCGGGCGGCGCTGGAGCGGCTCTGTCACCGGCTGCCCGACCTCCTGCCCGACCGCCCGGCCTGCCTGACGCACGGCGACCTCTGGGCGCAGAACATCCTGGCCACGCCGGACGGCGAGCCGGCGCTGATCGACCCGGCGGTGTCCTATATGTGGGCCGAGGTCGATCTCGCCCATGTGTGGTCGACTTCACCCCCGCCCGAGGCCCAACGGTTCTTCACGACCTACGCAGAGCTGACCTCTCTCGACGACGACTGGCGGAGCCGCATGCCGATCATTCAGCTCCGACAACACCTCGCCGTACTGGCCCAATTCGACGATGACTGGGGCGCGGGCGATCAGATCCGCGCCACCCTGGCCCCGTTCCGGACACGGACCTGAACGCAGGGACATCCGACCCGCGATCGACGACGTTCCGTCGAGGTCGACGATGAGCCAGGATCCGCCGGTCGGCCGTCATGGGGCCGCCGGACGGCCCCGCCACAAGGGCATCCAGTGATAATCTTGAATTGCCGGAGAACGCCGCGCCCGCCCGCGCCTCAGGCGGTCGCCATCACGAAGCCTGAGGCCCCGTGACATGGACCCCCTGCTGCTGTTCGGCATCATCGTCGTCGCCTTGTTCGTGCTGTTCCGCATCCGTCCCGGCGGCGGCGGGCGGCTCACCGACCTGGGCGACGCCTTCTGGATCGCCATCCCCATCGCCTTGCTGCTGCTGTGCCTGCTGGGCGCCGGCCTGCTCTAGCCCACACGACCGGTCCGGCACCAGCGCAGCGCAGGCGAGCTGCCAGTCCTGTTCGGACGACCAGCTGTGCCCGTGCCGTCTGTGACCGCACCGACGGCACAGGCGAGGTTCCCGCACCCAGCGTCCGGAACACACACTCATCCTCACGCATTCGAGTATCCCGACCACGTGCCGTCATGCTGGGAACCATGACTCAACGACGTTGGCTCGTCACAGGCTGTTCGACAGGGCTCGGCCGGGCGCTGGCCGAGAACCTGGCCCATACCGGCGAGCAGGCAGTGCTCACCGCCCGCGACCCCCGGACGCTGGCCGACCTGGCCGAGGCGCACCCGGAGCACATCGCCGTCGCCGCGCTGGACGTGCGGGACGAGACGGCGTGCCAGGCCGCCGTCGAGCTCGCCGGGCAGCGTTTCGGCGGGGTCGACGTGCTCGTCAACAACGCGGGCTACGGCCAGTTCGGCTCGGTCGAGGAGGTTTCCGAGCAGGAGGTGCGCGACCAGCTGGAGACCAACCTGCTGGGCCCGTGGCGGCTGCTGCGGATGGTGCTGCCGCAGTGGCGGGAGCGTCGCGGCGGGCACGCCGTGCTCGTCTCATCCACGTGCGGGTCGATGGCCCTGCCGGGCCTGTCCGCGTACACGGCCAGCAAGTTCGCCCTGGAAGGGCTCGGCGAGGCGCTGGCCGCCGAAGCGGCGCACCTGGGCGTGAAGACCACGATCCTGCAGCTGGGCGGGTTCTCCACCAACTACGGCAAGTCCCTGGCCGAGCCGGCGACGCGGATCGCCGACTACGCGGCGGTCGAGGACGGCATCCTGCTGGGCACCCGGAACCTGGCCGAGTACGAGTTCACGTCGTCGCCGCAGCTGTTCGCGCTGCTCG
The DNA here is from genome assembly GCF_009720365.1 of Catellatospora paridis. Lineage (GTDB taxonomy): Bacteria > Actinomycetota > Actinomycetes > Mycobacteriales > Micromonosporaceae > Catellatospora > Catellatospora paridis. The sequence goes on from NZ_ML769312.1 coordinate 1,090,152, forward strand.
TTCGCAAGGTCGCGGCGATGGCGCAGCCGCCGCTGCGGGTGCCGTTCGGCCGGGACATCGAGGTCTTCCTGGCACCGGCGCTGTCGGCCCGGCAGGCGGCGTTCGAGCAGGCGATCGCCAGCGGCTCCCACCTGCCCGAATGGGTGTCACCGTAGCCCTGGGGCTGAGGCCGGGTGCAGGAGAGCCGCACTCCCCCGCACCCGGCCACGGCTCCCCCGTGGTCGTGTCGATCAGGCGATGACGCAGGCACGGCGTGAAGCCTGACACCGCCGCCGGTCATCGCGCGGGCGTGCTGCCGCCCCGCGGCGGTGGGATCAACTCGGACGGCCGGAATCGTCAGACCGACGAGGCGTCGTGGCTGCGGCCTGCCACTCCACTTCACCGCCGGGCTCTGGCAGCACACGGCCGCCCTCAACGGCGGATTGTGCCGGGCTGTCCTCGATCACGACCAGCACGCGGCTCTCCTCCACGCCGGCGATGCGCGCGGCAGCGGCTGACACCTGGAGCGCCAGCCGGGTGGTGTCCTGCTGGGGGTGGCCACGCCGGGACCAGCCGCTGATCAGAACAGGACGGCCGGGTTGGGCGCCGACGAACACGTCTTCCGGCGGCAGCTCGATGAACACCACATTGACGTACTCCGGCGGCACGTGGTTGATGTCGGAGTGAATTCTGGTGATCTCCGCGGCGAGCGTGGCCTTGTCCTGGGCGCTCAGCGTGCCCTGGGCGACGGTACAGCTGTACAGCGGCATGTCGCGTTCCTTACCGGATGGCCGTCGAGGGCGGCCGTCGCGGAGACTCCCCGATCGGGCCTCCACGGCGGCCGCACAGCTCAGAGCGCGGTCTTCTGGGGCTTGGTCCGCACCACGATGACGGTGGGACCGGCGGTTCCCAGCGCAGCGGTGAACTCGGTCTCCAGCTGCTCGGTAGTGGTGACCTCGACGCTGTGGCAGCCGAAGCCGCGGGCCACGGTCGCGATGTCCAGTCCGGGCAGGTCGAGTCCGGGCACGCCCGGTGTGTGCTCGAGTTCGGCGAAGGACTTCAGGATGGAGTACTCGCCGTTGCGCATGGCGACGAAGACGACGGGCAGCTTGTGCTGGGCCGCGGTCCACAGTGCCTGGATGGAGTACTGACAGGACCCGTCGCCGATCAGGCAGACCACCGGGCGTTTCACGTTCTGGGCTGTCAGGCCCATGGCGATGCCGACCGTGGCCGGCAGGGCCCACCCGATGCCTCCGCTGGGCGTGCCGTAGAACGACTGCGGCTCGGTGGTCGGCAGCCATTGCGCGTGCTGGCCCATGGTCGAGGTGGACTCGTTGACGATGACCGCGTGTGGCGGTCGGACCCGGCTCAACGCCGCGTAGACCTCGTCGGGGGTCAGCGGGCTGCTGGGCGTGGACGGCAGCTTGCGCGGCCATGCCAGCGGCGGCGGCGCGGTGCGGGCGCTGCCACCGGCGACGAGCTGCACCAGCTGCTGGATCGCCTGCTTGGGGTTGCCGAGCAGGCTGTCGCCGACGCGCGCGGCACCGGCCACGCCGGGATCCTCGGTGATCTGCAGCAGGTCCGTGCCCGCGGGCAGGATGTCACCGGGCACCCACGGGTAGTACCGGAACACCTCGGTGCCGATGACGACGACGAGATCGTGTCCGGCCAACCGGTCGCTGACGCTCTTCAGGGACATGCCGAGCGGCCCCTGGTACAGCGGGTGGTCCTCGGGGAACGAGGTGCGGTCGGCCAGGGGCGCCCCGTAGACGGCGGCGTTGAGCTTCTCGGCCAGTGCCACGGCGTCCTGCCAGCCGCCGGCCCGGTCCACATCGGGGCCGAAGACCAGAGCGGGGTGCTGGCTGGCGCTGATGCGGTCGGCGAAGTGGCGCAGGCGCTCAGGGTCGGGGGCGTAGCTGCTGCTGACCGAGCGTCGTACTGCCGGGCCGTCCAGCGGCTGGTTCCAGTCGTCGAGCGGGATCGACAGGAACACCGGGCCCGCGGGCGGCTGCAGTGCCATCGCGTACGCCCGCATGAACGCCTCGGGCACCGCCCCGGCGCGTGCCGGCTCGTAGGACCACTTCACCCATGGACGAGGCATCATCGTCGCGTCGGGGCTGCTCAGATAGGGATCCCCTACGAGCATTTCCCGGTGCTGCTGGCCCGCAGTGATGATGAGCGGCGTATGCCCCTTGTTGGCGGCGATCAGGTTGCCCATGCTGTTGCCGAGCCCTGCGCAAGAGTGCAGGTTGACCAGCGCCGGGCGCCCAGTGGCCTGCGCGAACCCGTCGGCCATCGCTATTGCCGACGCCTCCTGCAGCGCCAGGACGTAGCTGAAGTCGTCAGGAAAGTCTTGCAGGAACGTCTGCTCGGTGGACCCGGGGTTGCCGAACACCGTGGTCAGGCCGAGCGACCTCAGCAGGTCGTAGGTCACGCTGTGGACCGTCGTCTTGATGTTGTTCATGTCAGCAGACCGCTCCTCACCAGTGAGCACATCAAATGACCGCTGGGTGCGGCTACCGCGGCTTGAGCGCAGGTGCCCACGATCACCGGAACTTACACAGCGTACATAAGTTCTCACGATCAGTAGGCTAGAGCGCCAGATGGTACCGGCTCGCCGACCAGTGTCCGCACGATCGGACCGACAGGAGCGGGCTTCACCTGCATATCCGACTCAGGCGGCGCTACACCGTGCGATCATCCGGGGAGTTCAACCCGCGCCTGTCACGCAGGTCCGCTGCAGCAGATGTGCGACAGCAGTCCAACCGGGGGTACCAAATGACTCAGAAGATGAGGCCGGACACGCCTGGTGCGGCACCCGACGCCGCCACAGCGCGGGAACACCCGCCGAAAGCACCTCGGACGAAGGCCAAGGCAAAGGGATCGAAGCAATCGGTCGCCGAGGCACAGGGCGCGCAGGAGCCGACACAGAGGTCGCTCGTGATCAAAGCTCCGGAGGAGACCCTTCCCGTCGGCTTGGTGCCGCCCGACTTCCACGCCGACTATGTAGCCGGCGTGGTTGCGCCGTTCATGCTGAGCAACGAGTTCACCGGCGAGACGCCACTGCTGCCGTTGATCGATCTGGCGCTTACCAAGGAGAAGGCCGTTCCCGTCCAACTGTGGGGCATGCTCTACAAGGGATGGACACCCAATCCCGAGGGCGAGGGCGTGTCGGTGTTCTTCCAAGGCTACGAGAACCGCGGACCGAACAACGCGCGCAAGAAGATCTATATGACGGCCACCACGCCCGACCTGATCAAGACCAAGTACCGGCCGAAGATCCATGAGTTCTACACGCGGTTTCTGTCCGACGACAACGTCGGCAAACCGTTGATGGCCGAGTACTTCGCCAATTACTACGACCTGTACTGGAACCTGCATGTCGGCGCGACCGGCGACCAGATTCCGGCCGAGGTCCGGCAGTACAGCAGCGCGTTCAACGCGGTCATCGGCTACTGGTTTCCCACCGAGGAGGTCGTGCGGCAGGCCTATATGCAGGCCCGCGCCACCCGTGAGGGACTGCGCGACTGGCTCGACGTGCGCGTGCAGGCGATCATCGACGGCAAGACGCCCGGCATCGACAGCACGTTCGTGCACTACTGGCTCGAGAACGGCGAGCTCGGCGACGACTTCCGGCGCACCGACATGATCTTCGAGTGCTTCCACAACTTCCTGGCCTTCAGCCAGTGGGGCAACATGGTCTACCGCGTTGCCGCGATGCTCTCCACAGATGGCGACCCGAAGGTACGCGAGTCGTTCGGCAAGACGATGTCGCAAGCCCCGGACACGCCCGACAGCTCGGACTTCACGCCGCTGGACCGGTTCGTGATGGAGCTGTTCCGGTTCATCACACCCAATGGCGGCAGCCTTTCGATGCTGCACCGCCGCCACGCCCTGCTCGGCGAGGGCTTCAACGGGATACTCACCCCGCACCGGCAGGCGTGCATGGACCCGCGCCTATGGGAGAACCCGACCGCGTTCGACCCTGACCGCTACCGCGACGTGGCTACCACTGCCGACAACGATGCCTCCGCGTGTGAGGACGTCAGGCTGGCCCGATGCCCGTTCGACAAGGAGCCGTTCGCCGTCAAGGACGGACGCGACGTCACCATGACCAACTCAGTGTTCGGGGCGGTGTACAGCGAGATCGACGGAACTCCGTATCCACTGGTCGATGCCGCCGGATACGCGCCATTCGGGTTCGGCTACCGCCGTTGCGCCGGTGAACAGCTCACCATCGAGTTCATCAAGCAGATGCTCCACAAGGTGTGGCAGGACAAGATCACATTCGTCGACCTCCACCTCGAGTCACCGGCCAAAATGCCGGTCGGACCCGGAACCGTGCTCGATGACGGCATCGGCTTCACCAAGGGTTGAGCATCTCGCAGCGGTGGGGAAGGCCATCTGTTCCGATCACCTGTTTCGGGCTGTACTCCGATCTCCGTCGGGTGACCGGAAAACTGTGTCGGGGCGTTTCGAGCGCCACTCACGGTGAAACGCCCCGACACCGGATCGTCTTGTCAGGGGACGAGTGCGCCGTCGCGGAGCGTGACGACGCGATCGGCCATCTCCATCAGTGCCGCGTCGTGGGTGGCGACGAGTGCTGTCATGCCGCGGGCGTGCACCAGGGCGCGGAGCAGGTCCATGATCTGGCGGCCGGTCTCGGAGTCGAGCTGGCCGGTCGGTTCGTCGGCGATGAGCAGCTGCGGGTCGTTGGCCAGCGCGCGGGCGACCGCGACGCGCTGCTGCTGGCCGCCGGACAGCTCGTATGGCCGCTGGTTGGCGTGTGCGCCGACCCCGACCAGTTCCAGCAGCACCGACACCCGCTGCTCGCGCTCTGCGGGCGGCACCTTCGCCAGCCGCAGCGGCACGCCCACGTTCTCGGCCGCGGACAGGATCGGCACCAGCCCGAACGACTGGAACACGAACCCGATCACGTCTCGGCGCAGGGTCACCAGCTGAGGCTCGGCCGCGGAGGTGACCTCCTGCCCGCCGATGAAGACCTTGCCCGAGGTGGGCCGGTCCAGGCCGCCGATGATGTTGAGCAGCGTCGTCTTGCCCGCGCCCGAACGGCCGCGCACCGCCACCAGCTCACCGCGCCCGGCGCTGAACGACACGTCCCGCACCGCGTGCACGACCTTGCCGGCCCGGCCGTACTCACGGCAGACGCCTTCGACCCGCACCAGCTCCTGCTCCCGACTCGCCCGGTAGCGCGGCACGATGGGCAGCACCTGCGTCATCGCCTCATCCACGGCGCACCTCCACATGGTCGGACTCCAGGTTCAGCTTCACCCGGTCCTTGAGTTCCAGTTCCTGCACGAACGACGACGGCAACTGCATCCGGCCCGCCCGGTCCAGCACCGCGTACTCCTCGCTGACCAGCTCCGTGCCGCCGTCGGCGGTGACCCGCGCACTGCGGCGCACCTCCGAGGCCAGCCGCCCGTCGCGGATCGCCACGGTACGCCGCACCTGCGTCGACACGTTCGGGTCGTGGGTCACCACCACCACCGTCACACCCAGCTCGGCGTTGATCGTCTGCAACGCGGTGAACACCGCCGCCGCCGTCGACTCGTCCAGCTCACCGGTCGGCTCGTCGGCGAACAGCACCTCCGGGTCGTTGGCCACCGCCAGGGCGACCGCGACGCGCTGCTGCTCACCACCCGACATCTGATCCGGCCGCCGGTCCGCGCAGTAGCCGACGCCGACCATCTCGAGCAGCTCGTAGGCCCGCTGCCGGGCCGCGCGGCCCGACCGCGTGCCCGCCAGCTTCATCGGCGTGATCACGTTCT
>NZ_ML769313.1:0-296580 GCF_009720365.1 Catellatospora paridis
TGCCGCAGTACATGGGTCCGAAGTCTGGTGACATCAACACGGCGATTCAGAATGGTCTGACCCGTGTGGAGCAGGGCAAGCAGAAGCCTGACGAGGCCTGGACGCAGTCCGTCAAGGACGTCAACGCACTCCTGTGAGCCGGAGGCGGGCCCGGTCATGGCAGCAGCCGTGACCGGGCCCGCCCGCACCGCCGCCTGAAGGGACACCCCCGATGAGAAACCTGATGTACCGCCTGGACGTGAAGGGTTCCCCATACCTTTACATCGTCCCGTTCTTCCTCCTCTTCGCCGCGTTCGGGATCTTCCCGCTGGCATACACCGCGTGGGTCTCCCTGCACGAGTGGAGCCTGTTGTCGGAGACGCACACGTTCCTGGGGTTGCAGAACTACCAGGAGTTGTTCGCGGACGAGTATTTCTGGAACGCGTTGCGTAACACCGCCCAGATCTGGGTGCTGTCGACCGTTCCGCAGCTGTTGATGGCCCTGGTGTTGGCGCACGTGTTGAATCAGCGGTTGCGGGCGCCGACGTTCTGGCGGATGACGGCGGTGCTGCCCAACATCACGTCGGTGGCCGCGGTGGCGATCATCTTCGGGCAGATCTTCGGCAAGGACTACGGCCTGGTCAACTGGATCCTGGAGACCCTCGGCCTCGGGCGCATCGACTGGCAGGCTGGCACGGCGTCGTCGCAGATCGCCATCTCCGTGATGATTCTGTGGCGGTGGACGGGCTACAACGCCCTGATCTATCTCGCCGCGATGCAGGCCGTTAACAAGGACCTGTACGACGCCGCGTCCCTGGACGGCGCGTCCAGCTTCCAGCAGCTGACCCGGATCACCGTGCCCGCGATCCGCCCGACGATCATCTTCACGGTCATCGTCTCGACGATCGGCGGCATGCAGGTCCTGGCCGAGCCGCTGCTGTTCGGCGGCGGTTCGATGACCGGTGGCAGTGACCGGCAGTTCCAGACGCTGTCGCTGTACCTGTACGAGGTGGCGTTCAGCAGGTTCGACTTCGGTTACGCCTCGACTGCGGCGTGGGCGATGTTCGGCATCATCGTGATCGTCGCGGCGATCAACTACTTCCTGACCAGCCGCCTGCGGAGGTCCTGATGACCGACACGTTGACCCGTCCGAAGAGCGCCCCCGAGGCCCCTGTGCCTGCGCCGTCGCGACGCTACAAGGGGTTCGTGGAGCGCCGTCCCGGCAAGCTCACCTACCTGGCCCTGACCGGTCTGGCGCTGTTCTCGGCGTTCCCGCTGTACTGGTCGTTCGTCGTCGGCTCGCACGACAACGGCATCCTCGGCGAGGTCCCGCCGCCGCTGGGCCTGGGCCCGAACCTGTTCGAGAACATCGAGCGCGCCTTCGGCACGATCGACTTCGCCAAGGCGCTGGCCAACTCGTTCATGGTGTCGGGGGCGATCACGATCAGCGTGGTGCTCTTCTCCACGCTGGCCGGGTTCGCGTTCGCCAAGCTGCGCTTCCGGGGACGCAACGCGCTGCTGGTCATGGTCATCGCGACCATGATGGTGCCGACGCAACTGGGCATCATCCCGCTGTACATGCTCATGGCCAAGATCGAGTGGACCGGCACCATGTACGCGGTCATCGCGCCCGGCCTGGTCAGCGCGTTCGGCGTGTTCTTCATGACGCAGTACCTGGGCGAGGCGGTGCCGACCGAGCTGATCGAGGCAGCCCGTGCCGACGGCTGCACCACGCTGCGCATCTTCTGGCATGTGGTGCTGCCGGTGTCGAAGCCCGCCGCGGCGGTGCTGGGCATGCTGACCTTCATGACGGCCTGGAACGACTTCTTCTGGCCGCTGGTCGTGCTCACCCCGGAGGACCCGACCGTGCAGGTCGCGCTGTCCGCACTGGCCAGCGGTTACATCACGGACTTCTCGCTGTCGCTCACCGGAACGATCATCGCGACGGTCCCGTTGCTCATCGTCTTCGTGGCGCTGGGCAAGCACATCATCGGAGGCATCATGCAAGGGGCGATCAAGGGATGACCAGCGTTCTGCCACAGGAGATCGCCGCACCGGCGCGCCTGTCGTTCCCCCAGGGGTTCCGCTGGGGCGCGGCGACCGCGTCGTACCAGATCGAGGGGGCGGCGACCGAGGGCGGGCGCACGCCGTCGATCTGGGACACCATGTCCCGCGAGCCGGGGCGGGTGTACCGCAACCACAGCGGTGACGTGGCCTGCGACCACTATCACCGCTACCGCGACGACGTGCGCCTCATGTCCGAGCTGGGCCTGGGCACCTACCGGTTCTCGGTGGCCTGGCCGCGCATCAAGCCCGACGGCTCCGGCCCGGTCAACCCGCGCGGCCTCGACTTCTACGACCGCCTCGTGGACGAGCTGCTGGCCAACGGCATCGCGCCGATGGTCACCCTCTACCACTGGGACCTGCCGCAGGTCCTCGAAGACCGGGGCGGCTGGACCGAGCGCGACACCGCGTACTACCTCGCCGACCTGGCCTCGGCGACGATCGCCCGGCTCGGTGACAGGGTGGCGACCTGGACCACGCTCAACGAGCCGTGGTGCTCGGCCTTCCTCGGGTACGCCAGCGGCGACCACGCCCCGGGCCGGCGCGAGCCGCAGGCCGCCTACCTGGCCGCGCATCACCTGCTGCTGGGCCACGGCCTGGCCGCGCAGGCGCTGCGGGCGGGCGGCGCGCGCGAGCTGTCCATCACGCACGTGCTCACCCGGGTCAACCCGCAGAACCCGCACGACGCGCACGACCGCGACGCGGCCCGGCTCGTCGACGGCCTGCAGAACCGGATCTGGCTGGACCCGGTGCTGCGCGGGCACTACCCGGCCGACATCCTGCCGCTGTTCGAGCGGTTCGGGGCCGCGGACGCGATCCGCGACGGCGACCTGGACATCATCTCGACGCCGATCGACCTGCTGGGCGTGAACTACTACCAGCCGGCGCTGGTGCGGGCCAAGGTCGGCGCGGTCGGCCAGGCGTCGTATCCGGGCAGCGAGGGTGTCGACTTCCCGGCGCAGGGCCTGCCGGTCACCGGTATGGACTGGCCGATCGACGCCACCGGCCTGTCGGACACGCTGGTCCGGCTGTCTCGGGACTACCCGGGCGCCCCGCTGATGATCACGGAGAACGGCTCGGCGTACCACGACATCCTGGAGGGCGACCGGGTCGCCGACCCGGACCGGATCGCCTACTTCGACGGCCACCTGCGGGCCGTGCACAAGGCCATCGAGCGCGGCGCCGACGTGCGCGGCTACCTGGCCTGGTCGCTGATGGACAACTTCGAGTGGGCGTACGGCTACGACAAGCGCTTCGGCCTGGTCTACGTCGACTACGACACCCAGCGCCGGGTGCCCAAGGACAGCGCCCGCTGGTACACGCAGGTCATCCGGGACAACGGCCTGTGAGCAGCCCGGTCTGAGCGCTGCCGTCCGTCGCGCTCAGGCAGTGTGTCGGTTGGGGGCGACCGTCACACATGAACGCCCCGGCCCGCGAACTCGCGGGCCGGGGCGGCGTGCGTGCGGGTCAGTGCTGCGGGGCGTTCCACATCGCGGCGAAGCCGGCCGCCTCGCCGGTCAGCCAGCGGTCCACGTCCGCGCCCTTGGTGGCCTCGCTCTGGTAGGCGATGCCGCGCCGCACGTCGACCAGCACCGGCTCGGCGTGCGGCAGGATCTGGTCCATGTTCGCGCGCAGCAGGTGCAGCGTCGCCATGATCAGGTCGGCGGTCGGCGGGTCCTCGTCGAAGTGCAGCCGGACCGCCTCGTTGCGGCCGTCGTCGTAGCGCAGCCCGAAGTGGGCGCTGATGCGCACGGGCAGGGAGCCGATCATCGCGAGCGCGTCGTTGGTTCGCGTCACCCGGCAGCCCTGCCCCTCGATGGACGTCAGGTAGCTGGCCGCGCCCGCCGTCAGCGATGCGTAGAGCCGCTGCCAGCGGGGGTCGACGACGTCGTTGACCTCGACCAGGTGGGTGCCGGGCGTGTGCTGGTCGATGTCGGTCTTGAGGGCCTTGATGAGCCGGCTGTGCGGGTTGAACCCGCCTCCGGTCTCGCGCTGCTTGCGCAGCTTGCCGACGAAGGCGGCCTTGGCGGGCCCGGACCGGTCCACGTAGCGGGTGAACGCCAGCAGTGTGGCGTAGGGCAGCAGGGGCTTGGCGGGGGTGTCGGCGACGGTCGCTTGAGGGGTAGGCATGTCGGCTCCGTTCGCAGCTCAGCGATTATTTTTCGTACACACATTCTAATCGACGGCACCGACATTTCCGCCCCTCACTCCTGTCTGATCGGACGCCTTGCGAGCCGTCCGGTCGGCCACTGACGGGACTTTGCGCGCGGCTGCACAATGTGGCGGTGAACCTGCTCAAGCGCTTTACCAACTCGCCCAAGGCGCTGGTCTTCACCTACCTGCTGCTGATCTTGGTGTCCGGCATCCTCTACTGGCTGTTCGAGGAGGGCAAGTCGCCGGGTGACGCGGTCTGGTGGGCGGTGGTCACCGCCTCGACCGTCGGCTACGGCGACAGCTATCCGCTCACCTGGCAGGGCCGGATCCTGGCCGGCTTCCTGATCTCGGTCATGGTGCTGTTCGTGATCCCGCTGATCACGGCGCACTTCGCGAGCAAGCTCATCGTCGACAACGACGCCTTCCAGCACGAGGAGCAGGAAGAGATCAAGAACCAGCTCCGGCAGATCCGCGCGATCGTGGAACGGCTGGCCCCGGCCGACGCCGAGCGGGCGAGTGCCGCGCTGGACGCGGTCGAAGCACGCGAAGACCGCCGCTGACCGCCGTCGGCCGCACGCCGGGGCGACGGCGAGCGCCGGCAGTCGCATGCGGCGATGCTGACGATGCCGGAGGGGCGGCCTGGTGGCCGCCGGTAGCATCGCGCCGGTGTGGGGGCTCGCGGGCTGCCCGCCTGAACCGGTTCGCGAACAGCCTCGGCGCGCTGGAGATCACCGTCGAGGCGCTGGGCGCGGGCCCGTGGCGCCGGACGGCGTTCGACCTGCCCGGTCAGGACCAGCGGGCGCCCGACAGGTCCTGACCGGAAGCAGCGATCTCCGCGACGGGACGGGTCCGCGTCGCATGGCGTGCGCTCTCCGGGCACCGGTTCGGCCTGCGAGAGCCTTTGCCGTGCTTGACGCCGGTGCCGCCGCCTCGGATCCAGGGGCGACACCGGCGATGGAGAGCGCTCTCCACAGCGGAGATGTTACGCGGATGTTGCCGCTCGTCAATACCTGCGTGGAATGAGTCCGAATTAAAGGGTTAGCGCCCACTTTCGGGCCAACGTCGTTGGTGCACAGCGCGATCCGGCGGGCCCGCCGATCCGCTCCAGGCGGCATGAGGGAAACGACAGAACGGTCAAAATGGACGGGACATTGACGGAAGCGCAACCGCGGCGTAACACTGTTGGAGAGCGCTCTCCATCGTACTGCGGTGTGGAGACGCCATGCCCGTCATCGGCCCCGCGGTACGGACCCGTCCGTCCCGGCTCGCCGCACCGTTCCCGGTGCGCCGGGCCCCCATCCTCCGGGAGATTCGATGACATCCATCGGCCAGAGCCGGCCGAGGCGCTCCAGGCTCGCGGGACTCGCTGCCGCGACCCTGCTGGCGTCACTGGTCACCGTCGTGCCCATGCAGTCCGCCCAGGCGGCCGTCACCCTGCTCTCGCAAGGCAGGCCGGCCACCGCGTCGTCCACCGAGAACGGCGGCACCCCCGCCACCGCGGCGGTCGACGGCAACCCCGCCACCCGCTGGTCCAGCCAGTTCAGCGACCCGCAGTGGCTGCGCGTCGACCTCGGTTCCACTGCCGCGATCACCCAGGTCGTGCTGCAGTGGGAGGGCGCTTACGCGACCGCGTACCAGATCCAGGTCTCCACCGACGGCAACAACTGGACCTCGATCTACAGCACCACCACGAGCACCGGCGGCACCCAGACGCTCAACGTCACGGGCAACGGCCGCTACGTGCGCATGTACGGCACGGCCCGCAACGGCGGCTACGGCTACTCGCTGTGGGAGTTCAAGGTGTACGGCGACAACGGCACCACGCCGCCCGCCACCGGATACGTGCTCGCGAACCCGCAGGTCACCGGCGTGACGCCGTCGACCTACAACCCGCCGCACGCATACTTCCACGAGTTCCAGGCCAACTGCGCGACCAGTCACGACCGGCCCGACGACCCGATCGTCTACCCGGGCCTGCCGGGCGCGTCGCACATGCACACGTTCATGGGCAACCGCACCACCAACGCGGCCAGCACGCTCACGTCGCTGAACGCGGGCGGCACGACCTGCCTGGCGCCCGGCGACAAGTCCGGGTACTGGATGCCGACCATGTACAACGGCACCCAGGTCGTCAATCCGGTCGGGCCGCAGGTCATCTACTACAAGACCGGTGTCAACGACTACACCAGCGTCCGGCCGTTCCCGCCGGGCCTGCGTTTCGTCGTCGGCAGCCCGAACGCCACGGCCGACCAGTTCATGTTCGGTTCGGTCGAGGGCTGGGAGTGCGGCGAGAGCTACCACAACGCCGACTTCCCGGCGTACTGCCCGGTGGGCACCCAGGTCAACGTCCGCTACCAGGCCCCGAGCTGCTGGAACGGCCTCTACCTGGACACCCCCGACCACAAGAGCCACATGGCGTACCCGGTGAACCTGGTCTGCCCGACCAGCCACCCGGTGGCGCTGCCGATGATCGAGTTCAAGATGGCGTTCCCGGCCAGCGGGGACATGTCCCAGGTGCGGCTGTCGAGCGGGCGGGGCTACTCGTTCCACTACGACTTCTTCAACGCCTGGGACCCGGCCACCCAGGCCGCCCTGGTCAACCACTGCGTACGCGGTGGCCTGCAGTGCAACGCCCGCGGCTACGACGAGACCCAGCCCGGTCGCGGCGCTGCCCTCAACGCCAACTACCAACTCCCGTAACCGCACCATGGCCGGCCCCGACATGGCGGGGCCGGCCGCCCCCAAGATCATCCGACTTGCCTGGCAACCGGTCGTATCGCGGGTCAAGATACGCCCACCTGCCAGGCAAGTCCGACGATCTTGCGCGGGCGCGGGCGCGGGCGCGGGCTCGGGTCGGGTCGGGTCGGGGTGGCCCGGTCCACGTCGGCGATCGGCGGGATCGGCGGGCGGGCGCACGCCTGGAACACTGGGCGACATGCGCGTGGGGATCCTGGGTCCGCTGGAGGTGCACCTTGCTGGGGAGCCGGTCGAGGTGGCCGGGGCCCGGCTGCGCGCGTTGCTGATCCGGCTGGCCGTGGACGCGGGGCGCACCGTGCCGGTCAGCGGGCTCGCCGACGCGCTGTGGGGCGAGACGCTGCCCGCCGATCCGGCCAACGCGGTGCAGACCCTGGTCTCGCGGCTGCGCCGGGCGCTGCCCGACGGCGCGGTCAGCTTCGGCCCCGGCGGCTACCGGCTGGAGATCGTGCCCGAGTCCGTCGACGCACTGCACTTCGAGGACTTGGCCCGGCGCGGCCGTGCGGCACTGGCGGCCGGGCACCCCGCGGAGGCGGCCGAGCTGCTCGGGCGGGCCCTGGCACTGTGGCGCGGCGACGCGCTCGCCGAGGTCGCCGAGGTGGCGTATGCCGGCGCGGCGGCCGCGCGGTGGGGGGAGCTGCGGCTGCTCGCGATCGAGGACCGGATCGAGGCGGAGCTGGCGGTGGCCGCGCCCGACCGGATGGTGCCGGAACTGGAGCGCCTGGTCGCCGACCAGCCGCTACGGGAGCGCCCGCGAGCGCTGCTGATCCGGGCACTGCACGCCGCCGGGCGCACCGCCGACGCGCTGGCCGCCTACGAGGGCTTCCGGGGGCGGCTCGCCGGGGAGCTGGGCGTCGACCCGTCCGCCGAGCTGCGGCAGCTGCATCTCGCCGTGCTCCGCGACGAGCCCGCGGCCCGGACCTCCTTCACGCCGCCCGGCACGGCCCAGACCTCGTCCGGGTCGCCCGGCACCGCGCTGACCTCCTCCGGGTCGCCTGGCATGGGGTGGCCCTCGTCCGAGCCGCCCGGAATGGTGGGAACGTCGTCCGAGCAGCGCAGCGCGTTCGCGACCGGCGCTCCGGCTCGTCGGGACAACCTGCGCACCGCGCTGACCAGCTTCGTCGGGCGGGCTGAGGAACTGGACCGCATCGCGCGCCTGCTGGCCGGCAGCCGGCTGGTGACGCTGGTCGGGCCGGGCGGCGCGGGCAAGACACGCCTCGCGGTCACCGCCGCCGCGCGGCAGCGCAACGACGACCCCGCGCTGCGGGTGTGCCTGGTCGAGCTCGCGCCCGTCATCGACCCGCTGACCCTGGTGCAGGCACTGCTCGGCGCGCTCGACCTGCGCGAGTCGGGATTCGGCGACAACGGCCAGCCGGTGCTGCCCCGCGACGCGATGTCGCGGCTGGTCGATGCGCTGTCCGCCGAGGACGTGCTGCTGCTGCTCGACAACTGCGAGCACCTGGTCGAGCCGGTCGCGACGCTGGCCGAGGAGCTGCTCACCCGCTGCCCGCGGCTGCGCGTGCTGGCCACCACCCGCGAGCCGTTGAACATCCTCGGTGAGGCTTTGTGCCCGGTGCCGACGCTCGCCCTGCCCGAGCCGTCGGCGGGCGTGGCGGACGCGCTGGCGTACCCGGTGGTGCAGTTGCTGCGCGACCGCGCCGCCGCGGTGCGGCCGGACTTCGCGGTCACCGACGACAACGTCGCCGACGTGGTCGAGATCTGCCGCCGCCTCGACGGGCTGCCGCTGGCCGTCGAGCTGGCCGCCGCCCGGCTGCGGTTCATGTCCCCGGCGCACCTGGCCGACCGGCTCGGCGACCGGTTCCGGCTGCTGACCGGCGGCAGCCGCACCGCGATGGCCCGCCACCGCACCCTGCGCGCCGTCGTCGCGTGGAGCTGGGACCTGCTGCAGGAACCGGAACGCCTGCTCATCGAACGGCTCGCCGTGTTCCCGGCCGGGGCGACCGTCGACAGTGCGGTCGGCGTGTGCGCCGACGCCCTCGTCCCGGCCGCCGACGTCGCGGACCTGCTCGACGCGCTGGTCGACAAGTCGCTGCTGCAGGTCACCGGTGACGGCGAGCTCCGCTACCGGTTGCTCGACACCATCCGTGAGTACGGACTGGAACGGCTGGCCGACACCGACCTGCCCCGGGTGCGGGCCGCGCACACGGCGTACTTCCTGGAGCTCGCCGAGCAGGCCGAGCCGCACCTGCGCGGGGCCGAACAGCTGCACTGGATCCGGCTGGTGTCCACCGAACGCGACAACATGCTGGCCGCGCTGAACGCCGCCGTCGACGCGGGCGACGCCGACACCGCGGTGCGCCTGGTCGCCGCGCTGGGCCTCTACTGGACCGTGCTCGGCGCGAACGCCGAGGCCGCGAGCTGGCTCGGGCAGGCCCTCGCGGTGCCCGGCGAGGCGCCCGGCCCGCAGCGGGCCGTCGCCACCGCGTTCTACCTGATCAACACCGCGAACACGGACCAGCCCGGCGACGGCACCGAACTGATCAAGGAGATAGGCCGGCTGGCCGGCAGCCTCGACCCGGCCTGGGACCATCCACTGCTGGCCCTGCTGGAGCCGGTCGCGGCGATGCTGACCGACGACACCGCCGCCGGGCTCGCCGCGATCGAGCGCAGGCTGTCCCACGCCGACCCGTGGGTGCGGTCGATGCTGCGCATGTCGCGGGCGTTCATCGCGGACAACGACGGTGACGGGCAGGCCATGTACGCCGACCTGCTCGCCGCCGTCGACGGCTTCCGCGAGGTGGGCGAGCGCGGTGGGCTGTCCATGGCGCTGACCGCGCTCGGCGAGGCCAGGTCGAACCGCGGCGACTTCGACGGCGCGGTGGCCGCGATCACCGAGTCGATCGAGCTGACCCGGGAGCTGTCGGGCACGGACGACACCGAGTACCAGCGGGTGCGGCTGGCCGTGGTGCACGGGAACCGGGGCGAGGTCGCCGTGGCCGAGTCGATGCTGGCCGAGATCGCCGAGCACGGCTCGACCCGGCACGTGTGCGGCGCCCGCCTGGGTCTGGGCGAACTGGCTCGGCACCGCGGCGACCTGGCCGAGGCGACCCGGCAGTACGGGTACGCGCTGGCCCAGCTCAGTGATGCTGTGATGGCGTCACCGCAGTTCCGCGCGCTGATCATGACCGCCAAGGCGCACTTGGCCGTGGCGACCGGCGATCTTCAGGAGGCGACGGCCTGCCTGGTCGAGGCATACGCGGGTGCGCTCACCGTGAAGGACATGCCGGTGGTGGCCCGGGTCGGGGTCGGCGTGGCGGACGTGTGGCGGGCGCGCGGCGACCGGACGCGGGCGGCGCTGGTGCTCGGCGCGGTCGAGGCGCTGCGCGGCAGCCCCGATCTGGCCAGCCCTGACGTGGTCCGCCTGACGGCCTGGCTGACCGCGGACCCCGCTCTCGCTGCGCCCTTCGCCGAGGGCCGCCTGCTGGACCACGCCGGATGCCTCGACGCCGTCGACCCCCACCACCTCAACTGATCCCCGGTTCTCGCTGGTCGGGGGCATGCGCCGATCCTCCACCATCCACCGTGGAGACCTGGTCTTCCTTCTGTGAAGGGATGGGAAGGGCACCTTCTACGACGCGGAGCGTGGTGAAGGTGCCCTTCCCACGCCTAGGTGCGGCGGCGGTAGGCGCGGACGGCGAGGGGGGCGAAGACGGCGAGCAGGCCCAGCGACCACAGCAGTGTGGACGTGATCGGGCCCGCGATGGGGCCGCCGAGCATGAGGCCGCGGGCCGCTTCCATGACGTCGGTGACCGGGTTGAGTTTGACCCAGGCCTGCAGCCAGCCGGGCAGGGTGTCGGTGGGGACCATCATGTTGGTGCCGAAGGTCAGCGGGAACATGATCAGGAACGAGATGCCCTGCACCGCGCCGGGCTCGCGGACCAGCATGCCGATCAGCACCGAGGTCCAGCTCAGGCAGAACGAGAAGACCAGTACTAGCAGGCAGGCGGCCAGGCCCAGCAGCGGGCCGTTGCCGAAGCGGAAGCCGAGCGCGGTGCCGAAGCCGATCAGCACCACCATCGCGACCACGAACCGGATCACGTCGCCGAGCACCGCGCCGATCAGCGGGGCGGAGCGGGCGATGGGCAGGCTGCGGAAGCGGTCGAAGACGCCCTTCTTGATGTCGCTGTTGAGGTTGACGCCGATCGCGGTCGAGGCGAACATCGCCGTCTGCACCATGATCGCCGGAAGCAGGAACTGCAGGTACGCGTGCTGCGAGCCGGCGACCGCGCCACCCAGCAGGTACACGAAGATGACCACGAAGATGACCGGCTGCAGGGTGACGTCGAGCAGCTGCTCGGGGGTGCGGCGGGTCTTGGTCAGGCTGCGCGCGGCCAGCGCGAGGCTGTGCCGGATCAGGCGGAACGGACGCCGGGCCGGGGCCGTGGCGGCCACGGCCGGGGCGGGCGGGGTGAGGGTGGCGGTCATACGCCGGCCTCCTGGCGGTCGTCGGCTCCGTGGCCGGTGAGGGTGAGGAAGACCTCGTCGAGACTGGGCAGGCGCAGCGACAGCTCGGTCATGGTGATCCCCGCGGCGGCCAGTCGGCGTACGGCCTCGGTGAACGCGGTGTCGTCCGGCACCGGCACGGTGAGCACGCCGCGGCTGGGCGACTCGGGCTGGTGGCCGGAGACCGCGGCGAGGATCTGCCCGGTGTCGCCGAGGCGGGCCGGGTCGGCGGGGCGCGCGGCGATGGTCTGGCCGCCGACGATGCGCTTGAGGTCGGCGGGGGTGTCGTGGGCGATCACCCGGCCGTGGTCCATCACCGTGATCTCGTCGGCGAGCGCGTCGGCCTCCTCCAGGTACTGCGTGGTCAGCAGGACCGTGGTGCCGTCGGCGACCAGCGCGCGGACCATGTTCCAGACGTCGTCGCGCTTGGCCGGGTCGAGGCCGGTCGTCGGCTCGTCGAGGTAGATCACGTCGGGGCGGCCGACCAGGCTCGCGGCGAGGTCGAGGCGGCGGCGCATACCGCCGGAGTAGGTGCGGGCGGGCCGGCCGGCGGCCTCGGTGAGGTCGAAGCGGGCCAGCAGTTCCGCGGCGCGGACCCGGGCGTCGGCGGTGCGCAGGTCCATCAGGCGGCCGATGAGCAGCAGATTCTCGGTGCCGGTGAGGTCGTCGTCGACGGAGGCGTACTGGCCGGTCAGCCCGATGCGGCGGCGCACCTGGTCGGCGTCGCGGACCACGTCGTAGCCGCCGACCACGGCGCGGCCGGCGTCGGGGCGCAGCAGCGTGGCGAGCACGCGTACCGCGGTGGTCTTGCCCGCGCCGTTGGGGCCGAGCACGCCGAGCACGGTGCCCGGTCGGGCGGCAAGATCCACGCCGTCCAGCGCGATGGTCTTGCCGTACCGCTTGACCAGGCCCTCGGCCTGGAAAGCGTAGGTCATGATCGTTTCCTTCCCTGGTCTGACGGGACCAGGGTGCGCGGAGCCGCTGGCAGGGCGCGCACAGCTCGCTGGCACGCGCGCACACCTTGGGCACACGGCGGCCGCGGTGCTACCGTCGACAACCCCTGAACCCCGAGGTCAGCCCATGTCTCACCGTTGCGGCAAGCACGTCCTCCTGTCCGCCCCCGCCTCCCCGCGCTCCGGCTGGGTGGCCTGCGCGGTCCACCGGATGGGCGACACCCAGCTCGACCACATGTTCGGCCGCATCGTCGGCCTCGAATTCCACGGCGAAGAGGTCCTCGCCTTCGGCTGGATCATCCACCACGCCATGCTCGACGACCCCCACGCCGCCTGATCTCCCTGCACCGCTCCACGCGCTGCGCGCTGCAGTTTCGGGGAAAGTGCGGCTTCGGCGGCGCTGATTCGTGCACTTTCCCCGAAACTGCAGCCAATTTCCCCGAAACCGCAGCGCGGGTCGGGGAAGACCCGTCCCCGGCGCTCACGTGGGGGGCGGCGCCGGGGACGGGTGGTTCGGTCAGGAGGCGTAGGCCTCCAGCTCGGAGAGCTGGCCGGCGGGCCAGCCGGTGTTGCCGGTAAAGACCACGCGGACGTACCGGGTGGGGGTCACCGTGAAGGTGATCGTGACCGTGTTGCCCATGCTCGGGTTGAAGGTGTAGGTCGCCGAGGGGACCAGGGTGCGCCAGGTGGTGCCGTCGTCGCTGCCCAGCACGGACAGGGTCTGGCTGCGGGTGGCCCAGGAGGCCGGGGCGGGCAGTTTCAGCACCAGCCGGGACACCGCGGTGCTCGACCCGAGGTCGACCTGTGCCCACTGCGGCCAGGCGTTGTTCGGGCTCTCCCAGTAGGTGTCGCGGTTGCCGTCGGTGATGTTGCCCGAGCCGTACGACTGGACGTGGCCGCTTTCGGCGGTCGGCCGCCCGGCGGCCAGGTTCACGTTGCCCGCCGGGTCGGTGGTGACGGTGACCGCGTTCGACGGCCCGGAGACCAGGCCGGCGGCGTCCTGCGCCGTGACGGTGAACGTGTGCGTCGAGCCCGCGGCCAGCCCCGACACGGTGAACGACGTGCCGCTCGCGGTGCCGACCTGGGTGCCGTTGCGCAGCACCCGGTAGCCGGTGACACCGACGTTGTCGGTGGACGCGGTCCAGGCCAGCGACACCGAGGTCTGGGTCTTGCCGGTGACGGTCAGGTTGCCGGGCACGCTAGGCGGCTGGGTGTCGACGATGCCGCCCCCGTACACCTCGAATTCGGAGACCTGGCCCGCGGGCCAGCCGGTGTTGGACGTGATGGTCAGGCGCACGTAGCGCACCGTGGCCGAGGCCGCGATGGTTACGGTGTTGGCCGTGGCCGGGTCGAACAGGCGACCGGCGGCGGCCGACAGGGGCTGCCAGGTCACGCCGTCGGTGGAGCCGTGCACGGCGATCTGCTGGGTGCGTGCACCCCAGCTCGGCGGGAGCTTCAGCGCGACCCGGGTGACCGGCAGCGCGCTGCCCAGGTCGACGGTCAGCGTCTGCGGGAACGCGTTGTTGACGCTCTCCCAGTAGCTGCCCGCGTTGCCGTCGACGGCGTTGCCGGGCGGGAAGCCGCCGTTGGCGCTCGACGCGACGACGGGGCGGTTCAGGGCCAGGTTGACGGTCGGCGACGCCGGGTCGGTGGTGACGGTGACCGTGTTGCTCGGGCCGGAGATCGCCCCGGCGGCGTCGCGGGCGCGTACGTAGTAGGAGTAGGTCGTGGCCGGGGTGAGGCCGTTGAGGGTGACCGAGGTGCCGGTGGGGGACGCCACGACGTTGTCGACCGCGCCGAGCTCCTGATAGACGGTGTAGCCGACGACGCCGACGTTGTCGGTCGACGCGGTCCAGGACAGCGAGACGCTGGTCGCGGTCTTGCCGGTGACGGTCAGGTTGCCGGGCACGGTCGGCGGCACGATGTCGCCGGGGCCGGACCGGTTGGCGAACTCGGTGGCCCAGTAGCGGGTCCGGGTCAGATAGGCGGTCTCGGCGGCGGCGCCGGTCAGGCCGTACGCCCCGTCGTAGGTCTGGTAGCCGAAGCCCCCCGGTGGGGTGGCGTGCGCGGGTTCGATGGACGAGCCCTCGTGCCACTCGTTGAACGAGGTGATCGACACCCAGTCGGGCAGGCCGCCGGTGGCGGGGTTGAGCGCGTTGTTCCACTGCAGGTCGTAGGTCGCCCCGTTGGCACGGCCCACGGTCGGCGTGGTGTTGCCGGGCACGGCGCGGTCGTCGAGGTAGCCGGGTGCGACCGACGGCGCCCAGATCAGGCCGTTGGCCTCGCAGAAGGCGCTCGCGTTGGCCCAGCCCGGTGCGGTGGAGCCGGCGATGCCGTCGTAGGTGTACATGCCGCCGAAGTGGGCGACCTTCGAGGTGTCCGTGGTCTGCGCCAGGATGATGTTGCTGCCCTTGAGCGGCGCGATCGCCGACCAGTCGCTGATCAGCAGGCTCTCGAAGACGTAGAACGCGGGGCGGTTGCCGTGCGCGGCGTCGCGGTAGTAGGCGGGGCTGGCGCCATACCGTGTGTTGAGGTAGTTGACGTCGGCGACCGTAGAGGCGGCGGTGCGCCCGGCGTAGGGCTCCAGGTGCCAGGCGACCTTGAGACCCTGCGCGGCGGCGGCGGCCAGCACGCCGGTGGCCAGGTTGTCCTCGTAGGAGTTCTGCCCCCACCAGCTGTAGACGAGCACGCCCGCGCCGGACTGACGGATCCACTGCATGTGCTGCGCGACCGCGCCCGCGTAGTCGCCGGAGTCGTACGCGCCGAGCTTCGGGTACAGGTTCGCGCCGACGTCGGCAGGCGGGGTGTGGCCGCCCTGCTGCCAGTGGCGGTACTGGCCGTACACCGCCGGGTTGCCGTACCAGGAGTAGTAGAAGACGTGCACGTTCGGCGACGGTGGCGGGTCGGCGGCCGACGCGCCCTGCGGCGCTGCCGTGAGCCCGGCGGCCACCACCAGCGCGGCGAGCACCACGCGTAGTGGTCGTGCCCAGACGGACATGACGGTTCCTCTCCGTAACGAGGTCGGGACGGTGCTGTTGCCCCGGAGCGCCTGCGGCGCGGCCGAGGGAGCGGTGTAGGCAAAACCTTAGATACGTGTTCGCAAAAACTCTAGAGTTGCGTGCAAGTTTGCAATGCCAATCGAAACGTTGCGGACGGTGACGGCGCAACGGTTGCTGTCGCAACTGGCGTGTGGGACGGGCTCGCCGGGTCTGCGGGCCGCCCCTGCTCATCCGCGCGTGACGATGCGCCCCGCCGTCCAAAACGGAGACTGCCGAGATCAGTGGTCATGAGTGGACGTCACCGGCGGTGACCGGCCCTGGTCGCGGACGGGTCGTGGCCGTACGCACAGGAAATGATCACTGTCCGTCCTCACCCGACGGTTGCTACGTTTTTTGCATTGCACTGTGGACTTCTAACTACCAAGGCTCTAACGTTTTGCTACCACAGTCAGAAACACCGATGACTTGAGCTCGAAACAGTGCTTCAGGTGGCAGGTGGCTCCTCGGCCGTGGCGGCGTGTGCGCGCGAGCTGGCACGTCGCCGCAATCCGCTCCGGCCGGGTCGCCTTCCGCACCACGGGGTGGCCGTCGTTCGCGACGGCGACCGCGGATTCGCGGCGGGATGAAACGCAGGAGAGGTAATGCAGGGAGGAGTGCAGTGAAAATCAGAAACGTCCGGATCAGACTGCTCGCGGCGGTAGTCGCCGCCAGCCTGGCCGTCGTGGCGGGGCCGACGTCACCGGCCTCGGCCGCCGGAGGGCCCAACCTGGCCGCCGGCAAGGCGACCGCGGCGAGCAGCGTCAACGGACCCTACGTGACCGGCAACCTCGTCGACTCCAACGCGGGGTCGTACTGGGAGAGCTCCGGTGCCTTCGCCCAGTGGGCGCAGGTCGACCTCGGCAGCACCGTCAGCATCGACCAGGTCGTGCTGAAGCTGCCCGCGGGCTGGGGCGAGCGCACCCAGACGCTGTCCGTGCAGGGCAGCACCAACGGCACCTCGTTCAGCACGATCGTGGCCTCGGCCGGGTACAACTTCCAGCCCGGCTCCGGCAACGTGGTGACCATCAACTTCACCGCCGCCAGCACCCGGTACGTGCGGATCAACATCACCGCCAACACCGGCTGGGCGGCCGCGCAGCTGTCCGAGCTGGAGGTGTACGGCGCGGGCGGCGGCTCGTCCGGCAACCTCGCCATCGGCAGGTCGATCACCGAGAGCGGCCACGCCGACGTCTACGGGGCGGGCAACGCCAACGACGGCAACCAGGGCACCTACTGGGAGAGCGTGAACAACGCGTGGCCGCAGTGGCTGCGCGTCGACCTCGGCTCCACGGTCAGCGTGAACCGGGTCGTGCTGAAGATCCCGACCGGCTGGGGCGCGCGTACGCAGACCCTCGCCGTGCAGGGCAGCACCAACGGCACCACGTTCGCCGACATCGTGGCCTCGACCGGGTACAACTTCACCGGCTCGAACACGGTGACGATCAACTTCGCCACCGCGTCCACCCGGTACGTG
This sequence comes from Catellatospora paridis, assembly GCF_009720365.1. GTDB lineage: Bacteria > Actinomycetota > Actinomycetes > Mycobacteriales > Micromonosporaceae > Catellatospora > Catellatospora paridis. Next base: position 16,881 of record NZ_ML769313.1, read on the forward strand.
CGGATCAACATCACCGCCAACACCGCGTGGCCGGCGGGGCAGATCTCCGAGTTCGAGATCTACGGCCCGACCACCGGTGACACCCAGGCGCCGACCACGCCGGGCAGCCTGGCCTACACGCAGCCCGCGTCCGGCCAGATCCGCCTGACCTGGAACGCGTCCACCGACAACGTCGGCGTCACCGCGTACGACATCTACGCCAACGGCGACCTGCTGACCAGCGTGAACGGCTCGACGCTGACCTACACCGACAGCCGGCCGGACAGCCAGACGGTCAGCTACTACGTGCGGGCCCGCGACGCGGCCGGCAACCAGTCGGGCAACAGCAACACCGTCACCCGCACCGGGCAGACCGGCGACACCCAGGCGCCCACCGCGCCCGGCAGCCTCGCCTACACCCTGCCCGCGTCCGGCCAGATCCGTCTGACCTGGACCGCGTCGACCGACAACGTCGGCGTGACCGGCTACGACATCTACGCCAACAGCGCGCTGCGCGGCAGCGTCAACGGCTCCACCCTGGTCTACACCGACAACCAGCCGGACACGGCGACGGTCAGCTACTTCGTCCGGGCCAAGGACGCGGCGGGCAACACCTCGCCGATGAGCAACATCGTCACCCGCAACGGCTCCGGCGGCGGCGGCACCAACCAGGCGCTGAACAAGCCGATCACCGACAACGGCCACACGCACATCTTCGCGCCGGAGAACGCCAACGACGGCGACCTCACCACGTACTGGGAGGGCAGCACGTCGCCCAACCAGCTCACCGTGGCGATGGGCTCCAACGTCGGCGTGTCCTCGGTCGTCGTCAAGCTGAACCCGGACGGCGCGTGGGGCGCGCGTACCCAGACCATCCAGGTGCTGGGCCGCGACCAGGGCTCGTCGTCGTTCGTCAACGTGGTCTCCGCGCAGGCGTACAGCTTCAACCCGGCCACCGGCAACACGGTGACCATCAACGCCTCCGGCAACTACGCCGACATCCGGCTCCAGTTCACCGGCAACTCCGGCGCCCCCGGCGGCCAGGTCGCCGAGCTCCAGGTCATCGGCACCCCGGCGCCGAACCCGGACCTCACGGTCACCTCGGTCACCTGGTCCCCGGCCTCCCCGGTGGAGACCGACGCGATCACGGTGAGCGCGGTCGTGCGCAACGCGGGCACCAACACCTCGGGCGCGACCAACGTCAACTTCTACCTGGGCACCACCCTGGTGGGCACCGGCTCGGTCGGCTCGCTGGCCGCCGGCGCGCAGACGACGGTCAACGCCAACATCGGCACCCGCAACGCCGGCACCTACGCGGTCACCGCGAAGGTCGACGAGGCCAACACCGTCGTCGAGCAGAGCGAGACCAACAACAGCTTCACCGCAGCGAGCAGCCTCACGGTCAGCCCGGTGCAGAGCTCCGACCTGGTGGCGAATCTGAGCTGGACGCCGAGCAACCCGTCGGCCGGCAACAACGTCACCTTCTCGGTGGCCATCAAGAACCAGGGCACCATCGCCTCGGCGAGCGGCGCGCACGGCATCACGCTGACCGTCCTCAACGAGGCCGGCACCGTGATCCGGACGCTGACCGGCTCGGTCTCCGGCGTGATCAACGCCGGTGCCACGTCGGCGGCGCAGAACCTGGGCACCTGGACCGCGGCCAACGGCAAGTACACCGTCCGCGTGGTGCTGGCCAACGACGCCAACGAACTGGCGGTCAAGCAGGCCAACAACACCAGCAACACGCCGCTGTTCGTCGGGCGTGGCGCGAACATGAACTACGACATGTACGAGGCCGAGGACGGCTCGACCGGTGGCGGCGCGTCCGTCGTCGGCCCGAACCGCATCATCGGCGACCTCGCCGGTGAGGCCAGCGGCCGCAAGGCCGTGACGCTGAACAGCAACGGCCAGTACGTGCAGTGGACCACCAAGTCCGCGTCCAACGCGCTGGTCACCCGGTTCTCCATCCCGGACAACGCGGGCGGCACGGGCACGACGTCGACGCTGAACATCTACGTCAACAACGTGTTCCACAAGGCGATCACGCTGACCTCGAAGTACTCGTGGCTCTACGGCGCGGAGGCGGGGCCGAGCAACTCGCCCGGCGCCGGCGCGCCGCGTCACCTGTACGACGAGGCCAACATCCTGCTGGACTCCACCATCCCGGCGGGCGCCACGATCAAGTTGCAGAAGGACTCCGCCAACAGCGGCACCTTCGCGATCGACTTCATCAACCTGGAGCTGGTCAGCCCCCGGGCGAACCCGGACGTGACCAAGTACAAGGTCCCGACCGGCACCTCGCACCAGGAGGTCCAGAACGCGCTCGACGCGGTCCGGATGGACACCACCGGCGCCTTCATCGGCGTCTACCTGCCCGCCGGCAACTACGAGACGGCGCAGAAGTTCCAGATCTACGGCAAGCCGATCAAGGTCGTCGGCGCGGGCATGTGGTACACCCGCTTCGCCACCCCTGCCGGCCAGGAGAACACCGACGCCGGCTTCCGGGTGGAGAACACCGCCAGTGGCTCCTCCTTCGAACACCTGGCGTTCTTCGGCAACTACGTCACCCGTATCGACGGCCCCGGCAAGGTCTGGGGCGAGCTGAGCCAGGTGAACAACCTGACGTTCGACAACGTCTGGGTCGAGCACACGGTCTGCGGCTGGTGGGGCGTCAAGGTCAGCGGCTGGAACGTCAAGAACAGCCGGGTCCGCGACACCTTCGCCGACGGCATCAACCTGACCAACGACTCCACCAACAACACCGTCAGCAACGTCGAAGGACGCGGTAACGGCGACGACGCGTTCGCGCTGTTCTCCGCGATCGACTCCGGTGGCTCGGTCGGCAACCACGGCAACATCTTCGAGAACATCTCGGCGACGCTGACCTGGCGTGCCGCGGGTCTGGCCGTGTACGGCGGCTACGACAACGTGTTCCGCAACATGTACATCGCGGACATGCTGACGTACTCCGGCATCACGATCAGCTCGCTGGACTTCGGATACCCGTTCGTCGGGTTCGGCACGACACCCACGCGGTTCGAGAACATCTCGCTCGTGCGGGCCGGCGGCCACTTCTGGGGCCAGCAGACCTTCGGCGCCATCTGGGTCTTCGCGGCCTCGAAGGAGTTCCGCGGGATCCGGGTCACCGATGTGGACATCGTCGACCCGACGTACTCCGGCATCATGTTCCAGTCGAAGTACCCGGAGCAGCAGCTGGTCACCGACACCATCTTCACCAACGTCACCATCAGCGGCGCGCAGAAGAGCGGTGACGCGTTCGATGCCAAGTCCGGCATCGGCATCTGGGTCAACGAGCTGCCCGAAACGGGTCAGGGTCCGGCGAGGGGTTCGGCCACCTTCAACAACCTGACCTTCAGCAACAACTTCCAGAACATCCGCAACACGACCACCACCTTCACCCTCAACATCAGCTGACGCTGACAGGCGCCGAGCGGCCTCCCCGCTCGGCGCCTGGGATGAAGGAAGGGCACCTTCTTGTCGCAATACGATGTAGAAGGTGCCCTTCTCGACATTTGAGGGCGTTGAGCTGCGTGTTCGAGGCGGCGAACGCGGTCAGAGCCGGTCGGCGTCCATGACGGCCTGCGCGAAAGGCTCCGGGGCCTCCTGGGGCACGTTATGGCCGATGCCTTGCAGTGCTCGGTGCTCGTAGGCGCCGGTGAACTTCGCGCGGTAGGCCGCGCCGTCGCCGGGCGGCACGAACGGGTCCTCCTGCCCGTCGATCGTGATCGTGGCGACCCCGATCGTCGGGCTCTTCGCCAGCTGCGCCTCCAGCTCGTCGTGGCGCGGGTCGCCCTGCGCCAGGCTCAGCCGCCAGCGGTAGTTGCCGATCACGATCGGCACGTAGTCCGGGTTGTCGAAGGCCGCCGCGGTGCGGTCGAAGGTCGCGTCGTCGAACTTCCACGTCGGGGAGGCGTAGGCCCAGATCAGCTTCGCCAGGTCGTGCCGGTTCCTGTCGAGGCCCAACCGGCCACGCTCGGTGCTGAAGTAGTACTGGTACCACCACGCCCACTCGGCCTTCGGGGGCAGCGGCTGCTTGTTGGCCTCCCGGTTCGTGATCAGGTAGCCGGACACCGAGACCAGCGCCTTGACCCGCGCCGGCCACAGCGCGGCCACGATGTCGGCGGTACGCGAACCCCAGTCGAACCCGGCCAGCAGCGCCTGCCGGATGCCGAGGGCGTCCATCAGCGCGACCAGATCGAGGGCGAAGGCCGACTGCTCCGCGGTGCGGGGCGTCGCCGCATCCCGGAACCGCGTCGTGCCGTGGCCGCGCAGGTACGGCACGATCGCCCGGTAGCCCTTGGCGGCCAGCAGCGGCGCGACGGCGGTGTAGCTGTGGATGTCGTACGGCCAGCCGTGCAGCAGGAACACCGGGCGACCGTCGGCGGGGCCGGTCTCGACGTAGCCGACGTTCAGCTCGCCCGCGTCAATCTGGCGCACCGGGCCGAACTCGGGCTGCGTCGGCGTCGTCGCGTCGGCCGTGAGACCGCTCGCGCCGAACCCACCGGCCGCGTGCGCGGTGCCCTCGGCGCGGGCCGGATCCGCCGCGCGTGCCGTGGCCGGCGGCACCGCGAGGCCGCCCAGGGCGGCCACCGCCCCGGAGCCGAGGATCTTGCTGAACGTGCGCCGGTCGACCATCCGGAACCTCCCGTGAGGTGTCGACGGAGGTGAGCGCGTGCCGCAGACCACCGCGGCGTGGACGCGCGCGGACTCGTATACCCAGCTCGGACGCTACCGGTCGGCGCGGCGGGCCGGACCGGTTCTGCGGGAAGTCGGATCGACGCCCGACGGTGCGGGCGCAATGATGTAGGCATGTCGCTGGAACGGCTCGACCTGAGCAGCCCCGTCGCCCGGCTCGGGTTCGGGCTGGCCGCGGTGGGGCGGCCGGGATACATCAACCTGCACCGGGAGCGGGACCTCGTCGAGCGGACCGTCGAGGCGCTGCGGGAACGTACGTACGAGCTGCTCGACGCGGCGTACGCCGCCGGGGTGCGGTACGCCGACGCGGCGCGCTCGTACGGCCTCGCCGAGGAGTTCCTCGCCGGGTGGCTGAGCACGCGGGACGTGCCCGACATGGTGGTCGGGAGCAAGTGGGGTTACACGTACACCGGGGACTGGCGGGTCGACGCCGAGGTGCATGAGACCAAGGACCACGGGCTCGCCGTGTACGAACGCCAGCTGGCCGAGACGCGGGAACTGCTGGGGGAGCGGCTGGACCTGTACCAGATCCATTCGCTGACCGTGGAGAGCCCGGCGCTGGCCGATACCGCGTTGCACCGGCGCCTGGCCGACCTGGCCGCGACCGGCGTGACCGTGGGCTTCTCCAGCAGCGGACCCCGGCAGGCGGACGCGATCGACGCGGCGCTGCGGATCGAGGTCGACGGGATGCCGCTGTTCCGCAGCGTGCAGGCCACCTGGAACGTGCTCGAACCGTCCGCCGGCCGGGCGCTGGCTGCCGCCCGTGCCGCCGGGTGCCACGTGATCGTCAAGGAGGCGATGGCCAACGGACGGCTGGCCGAGCCGTCGCCGGAGCTGGGTGCGCTGGCAGAGGTGGCGGCAGAGGTGGGCGCGCCGCAGGACGCGGTGGCGCTGGCGGCCGTGCTGCACCAGCCGTGGGCCCAGGTCGTGCTGTCGGGCGCGGCCACTACCGCGCAGCTGGCGACTAACCTGGTCGCGGCCCGTCTGGAACTGTCCGACGACCAGCTCGCGCGGTTGTCGACGCCGGCCGAGCCCGCCGAGCAGTACTGGAAACATCGCGCCACGCTGCCCTGGCAGTGACACCGCCTCACCCGGCCGACCCGGGCACCGTTCCTTCAGGCAGTGGTGCGGAGGGCGGTGGCCACGGCTTCGGCGGCTTGGGGGGCGTCGGGGCCGGTGGCGCGGACGGTGACGGTTTCGCCGGCGGTGGCGCCGAGGGCCAGGAGGGCGAGGACGCCGCGGGCGTTGGCGGTCTTGGCGCCGTAGACGATCTCCACGGCGCTGGTGAACTTGGCGGCGGTGACGACGACCTGGCCGGCGGGGCGGGCGTGCAGGTGGGCGGGCAGGACCACGGTGGTCTCAGAGCTTTCTGGCATGCCAGGCCTCCTCCGCGGCGTCGACGACCGCGTCCAGGTCGGCGCCGGTGGCCGCGATGACGGCGGCGGCGACCGCGCCCTCCACGAAGGGGGCGTCGACCAGGCGCACCTTGGGGTCCGGGTGCTGCTCCAGCAGGGCCTTCGCGGTCAGCACCGAGCTGCCCAGGTCGGGCAGGACGACCACGCCCTCGCCGGAGCCGGCCTCGGCGATCGCGTCGCGGATCAGCTCGTACGAGGTGCCCAGGCCGCCGTCGTCGTCGCCGCCCGCGACGGTGACCGCGACCGCGTCGCCGGCCACCTGGCGGAGCAGGTCGCGCAGACCGGCGGCCAGATCGGGGCTGTGCGAGACGAGGACCAGGCCCACGGTGCCGCTCATGTGGGGATGGTAGCCCGCGGGCCGGTAAACCGGGCGCAGTGCCGCCGGTCGGGGCAGGATGGACTTACGACGCCCACCGGCGGCGCGACGGTCGCGCCCCGGGCCGCTGGGATGCGCCCGGGACGAGCCACCAGCGCAGTGAAGGGAGCCCGGCCGTGAAGAAGTTCATCAACCACCCCGATGCGGTGGTCCGTGAGGCGCTGGTGGGCCTGGCCGCCGCCCACCCGGAGCTGCGGGTGGACCTGGAGCAGCAGATAGTGGTCCGGGCCGACGCGCCCCGGGCCGGCAAGGTCGGCCTGATCTCCGGCGGCGGGTCGGGCCACGAGCCCCTGCATGCCGGATTCGTGGGGCTGGGCATGCTCGACGCGGCGTGTCCCGGTGAGGTGTTCACCTCGCCCGTGCCCGACCAGATCCTCGCCGCGGCGAAGGCGGTCGACGGCGGGTCGGGCGTGGTGCACATCGTGAAGAACTACACCGGCGACGTCATGAACTTCCAGATGGCCGCGGAGCTGTCCGCTGACGAGGGCATCGAGGTGCACTCGGTGCTGGTCGACGACGACGTGGCGGTGGAGGACTCCACCTGGACCGCGGGCCGCCGCGGCACCGGCGCGACGATGCTGGTCGAGAAGATCGCCGGTGCGCTGGCCGAGGAGGGCGGCGACGCGGTGTCGGTCGCCGCGCTGGGCACCCGCGTCAACGAGGCCAGCGCCTCGTTCGCGATCGCGCTGACCCCGTGCACCACGCCCGCTGCGGGACGGCCCGGGTTCGAGCTGGGCGAGGACGAGATGGAGGTCGGCGTCGGCATCCACGGCGAGCCCGGCCGCCGCCGCGAGAAGCTGCTGCCCGCCCGCGACATCGCCACGATGACGCTGGAGGCGATCCTCGCGGCCAAACCGGTCGCCGCGGGCGAGGACGCGATCGTGCTGATGAACGGGCTGGGCGCGACTCCGCTGATCGAGCTTTACCTGCTCTACGGCGAGTTCGCCGGGCTGCTGGAGTCGGCCGGGGTGCGCATCGCGCGCAATCTCGTCGGCAACTACGTGACCAGCCTGGACATGGCCGGCATGTCGTTGACGGTGTGCCGGGCCGATCCGGAGCTGCTGCGGCTGTGGGACGCCCCGGTGCGTACGCCGGCGCTGCGCTGGGGCGTCTGATGGACGTCGCGCTCGCCAAGGCCTGGCTGGACACGGCCGCGGATGCCATCGCGGCCGAGGCCGATCAGCTGACCACGCTGGACGCCGCGATCGGCGACTCCGATCACGGCGTCAACATGAACCGCGGCTTCGGCGCGGTGCGCACCGCGCTGGCCGGGGCCGCGCCCGACGGGGTCGGCGCGGTGTTCACGCTGGCCGGATCGACGCTGGTGTCGAAGGTCGGCGGCGCGGCGGGGCCGCTGTACGGCAGCGCGCTGCGGGCGCTGGGCAAGTCGCTGCCGGAGGGTCCCGAGGTGGACGCCGCGGCGTTCGGGGCCGGGCTGCGCGCGGGCCTGGACGCGCTGCGCAAACTGGGCGGGGCCGCGCCGGGCGACAAGACCATCGTGGACGCGTACCTGCCGGCGGTGGACGCCTACGACGCGGCGCTGCGCCAGCACGGGCAGGACGGTGACGGCGGGCTGGCCGCGGCCGCCCGGGCCGCCGCGGAGGCCGCTGCCGACGGCGTGCGGGCCACGGTGCCGCTGCAGGCCCGCAAGGGGCGCGCGTCGTATCTCGGCGAGCGCAGCATCGGGCACCAGGACCCGGGCGCGACCTCGACCTGGCTGATCTTCCAGGCCCTGGCCGACGCCACCGCGCCATGAGGCCCGAGGTCTACTGCGGGGTCGCGGGCGCGCCCGGCGTCGCGGTGGGCCGGCTGCGCCATCTGGCGTACGGGACCAACGGCGAATCGGTGTCCGCCACCCCGGACCAGGTCGGGGCGGCGTTCGACGCGGTCGCGGCCCGGCTGCGCTGCACCGCGCAGAACATGCGCGCCCGTGGCGATAGCGGCACGCCCGCCGACATCCTGGAGGCGACCGCGCTCATCGCCGACGACCCCGATCTGCGTTCCGCCGCGATCGGCGGGGTCGAGAACAACACCCCGGCGGACCGGGCGGTGCTCGACGCGGCGGAGCGGTACGCGGGGGTGCTGGCCGCGCTGTCGGACCCGACGCTGGCCGCGCGCGCCGCCGACGTACGCCAGATCGGCCGCCGTGTGGTCGAGCAGCTGCGGTCCGGGGTCGGGCAGCCCACGGGGCCGGGCGACGAGCCGGTGATCCTGGTCGCCGAGGAGCTGGGCGCCGACGACCTGCTCGACCCGGCGGTGCCGGTGGTGGGCGGGGTGTCGCGGCTGGGCGGGCCGAACGCGCACGTGGCGATCGTGGCGCGGGCGCTGGGGGTGCCGCTGCTGTTCGGGGTGAACGTGCCGGCGTCGTCGGCGGGCCGGGAGGCGGTGCTCGACGCGGTCGTGGCGACGCTGACCGTGTCGCCGACGACGCACCGGGTGGAGGCCGCCCGGCGGGCCGCCACGGCGGCGCGGCTGCGCCGCGAGGAGCTGGCGGCGCTGCGCGACCAGCCCGCGGTGACCAGGGACGGCACCCCGGTGACGCTGCTGGTCAACGTGTCGACCGCGGCGGACGCGGTCGCGGGCCTGGCCGCCGGGGCGCAGGGGTCCGGGCTGATCCGCACCGAGGTGGCCTTCCTGCACACGGCGCACTGGCCGACCCGGTCCGAGCACGCGGCGGCGCTGCGGCCGGTGCTGGCGGCGCTGGCCGGGCACCGGGCCACCGTGCGCACCCTCGACTTCGCACCGGACAAGCTGCCGCCGTTCCTGTGGGGCACCTCGTCGCGTCACCGCGGGCTGGAACTGATGCTGGACACCCCGCAGACGCTGGCGGACCAGTTCGCGGCGATCCTGGACGAGGCCGACGGCGCGCTGCTGCGCGTCATGATCCCGATGGTCGTCTCGGTGGCCCAGCTGGACCGGTGCCGCGAGCTGCTGGACGCCGCGGCGGCCGAGCGCGGGGTGCCGTCGCCGCCGCTGGGCGCGATGATCGAGTTGCCGGAGGCGGTGGTGGTGATCGACGAGCTGGCGGCCGCCGCCGACTTCCTGTCGATCGGCAGCAACGACCTGACCGCGTCGCTGCTCGGGCTGGATCGGCGCGATCCGGCGCTGACCCCCGGCCGGATCGCGGACCCGGTGGTGCTGGCCGCGGTCGTGGCGGTGGTGCGCGCGGGCCGCAGGCACGACCGGGACGTGTCGGTGTGCGGCGACGCCGCCGGTGACCCGGCCCTGGTGCCGCTGCTGCTGTCTACGGGCTGCCGGACCCTTTCTGCCGCGCCGACGGCGCTGGACGAGGTGCGGGCGGTCGTTCGTGACACGACGCTGGACCCGTCCCGGCCGGACGACATAAAACCCATTTAGTACGCATCACCCCCGACGATCGCATACCCGGCAGCGGGTATCGGAGAGCGATCTAGGCTGGACGCGATTCGTTCTATGCTGGACACGTAGCGCGAGTGGATCGCCGTTTTCGGTGGTCGGCGGCGGTTTTCCTGCCGCGACGGCACACGACGTACGCGCGCCGCACGGCCTCGCCGCCCCTACCCGCGGACACCTCTGGGGGGCGGACAGACATGGCAAGTTCCGGGACGGCAGAGAAGGTGAGCGCCACCAAGTGTCTGTGGCGCGAGCTGAGCGCGGAGTTCGCCGGCACCATGATCCTGATTTTGTTCGGCGTCGGCGTGGTGGCCCAGGTCGTCGGCGGCGGCCTCGGCGACCACGACAGCATCGCCTGGGCGTGGGGCCTGGGCGTGACCATGGGTGTCTACGTCGCCGCGCGCATCAGCGGCGGGCACCTCAATCCGGCGGTGACGTTCTCGCTGGCACTCTTCAAGGGGTTCCCCTGGGTTAAGGTGCTGCCCTACATCGTCGCGCAGTTCCTGGGCGCGTTCGTGGCGGCGCTCATCGTCCGGTGGAACTACACCGAGGTGCTGCACAAGGTCGACCCCGGCCTCACGATCAAGACGCAGGGCGTCTTCTCCACCCTGCCCGGCAACGGCTCGCTGCCGATCGGCACCTGGGGCGCGTTCCGCGACCAGGTCATCGGCACGGCGATCCTGCTGTTCGTGGTGCTGGCGCTGACCGACCTGCTCAACCTGCCACCGCTGGCCAACCTGGCCCCGCTGATGATCGGTCTGCTGATCGTCGGGATCGGCATGGCCTGGGGCACCGCGGCCGGCTACGCGATCAACCCGGCCCGTGACTTCGGGCCCCGGGTGGCGTCTTATCTGACCGGTTACGAGTCCGCCTTCAGAGATCAGTATGGGAATCTGTATTTCTGGGTGCCGATCGTCGCGCCACTCATCGGCGGGGCCCTGGGCGCCTGGCTGTACCAGGTTCTGATCGGCCGGTATCTCACGGTGGAGCAGGTGGAAGAGGCGACCACGCCGGTCGGCACGGTCGGGGTGAAGGAGTCGGGCACGTCCGAGAACGACGCGTGAGCCGTGCCGACCGAGACGACGTTCAGGGAGAGGACGCGAGATGGCTGACTTCGTGGGTGCGATCGATCAGGGGACGACGAGCACACGGTTCATGATCTTCGACCGGGGCGGCAACGAGGTCGGCAAGCACCAGCTGGAGCACAAGCAGTACCTGCCGCAGGCGGGCTGGGTGGAGCACAACCCGCTGGAGATCTGGGAGCGCACCAGCGCCGTCATCCGCACGGCGCTGGCCCAGCGCAAGCTGCAGGCCTCCGACCTGGCCGCGGTCGGCATCACCAACCAGCGGGAGACCACCGTGGTGTGGGACCGCAGGACCGGGCGGCCCTACTACAACGCCATCGTGTGGCAGGACACCCGCACCGACCGCATCGCCTCCGCGCTGGACCGCGACGGCCGTGGCGACACCATCCGGCGCAAGGCGGGGCTGCCGCCCGCGACGTACTTCTCCGGCGGCAAGATCCAATGGATCCTGGAGAACGTCGACGGCGTACGCGAGGCCGCACAGCGCGGCGACGCCCTGTTCGGCAACACCGACACCTGGACGCTGTGGTACCTGACCGGCGGCTCCGACGGCGGCGTGCACATCACCGACGTGACCAACGCCAGCCGCACCATGCTGATGGACCTGGAGACCCTCGACTGGGACGACGAGCTGCTGTCGTTCTTCGACATCCCGCGCGCGATGCTGCCGGAGATCCGGCCGTCGTCGGACCCGTCGTTGTACGGCATGACCAGGGCCGGCGGACCGTTCGCGGGGGAGATCCCGCTGCCCGCGTCGCTGGGCGACCAGCAGGCGGCCACGGTCGGGCAGGTGTGCTTCGCGCCCGGCGAGGCGAAGAACACCTACGGCACCGGTAACTTCATGCTGCTCAACACCGGCACCGAGCTGGTGCGCTCGAAGTCGGGCCTGCTGACCACGGTCTGCTACAAGTTCGGCGACCAGCCCGCGGTGTACGCCCTGGAGGGCTCCATCGCGGTGACCGGCTCGGCCATCCAGTGGCTGCGCGACCAGCTCGGCATCATCAGCGGCGCCGCGCAGAGCGAGTCGCTGGCCCGGCAGGTCGAGGACAACGGCGGCATGTACTTCGTGCCCGCGTTCTCCGGCCTGTTCGCGCCGTACTGGCGCTCCGACGCCCGCGGGGTGATCGTGGGCCTGTCCCGCTTCAACACCAACGCGCACCTGGCCCGCGCGGCCCTGGAGGCGATCTGCTACCAGTCGCGCGACGTGGTCGAGGCGATGGAGAAGGACTCCGGGGTCAAGCTGGACTTCCTCAAGGTCGACGGCGGCATCACCGCGAACAAGCTGTGCATGCAGCTGCAGGCCGACATCCTCAACGTGCCGGTGAGCAAGCCGGTGGTCGCCGAGACCACGGCGCTGGGCGCGGCGTACGCGGCCGGGCTCGCGGTCGGCTTCTGGCAGAACACCGACCAGCTGCGCGAGCAGTGGCACGAGGACCAGCGCTGGCTGCCGACGTGGACCGACGAGCAGCGCGAAGAGGGCTACAAGGGCTGGAAGAAGGCCGTCGAGCGGACCCTGAACTGGGTCGAGGTCGGGTAAGGGGCCCACGATGGACGTCGTCGCGCTTTCCGCTGAGTCGCGCCGTCAGGCGCTGGCCGACATGGCCGCTCGTGAGCTGGACATCCTGGTGATCGGTGGGGGCGTGGTCGGCGCCGGAGCGGCACTGGACGCGGTGACCCGGGGCTTGACGACTGGGCTGGTCGAGGCGCGGGACTGGGCCTCGGGCACGTCCAGCCGGTCCAGCAAGTTGATCCACGGCGGCCTGCGCTACCTGGAGATGCTGGACTTCGGCCTGGTCGCCGAGGCGCTGAAGGAACGGGCACTGCTGCTCACCCGCCTCGCCCCGCACCTGGTCAAGCCGGTGAAGTTCCTCTACCCGCTCACCCACCGCGTGTGGGAGCGGCCGTACGTCGGCTCGGGCGTGCTGCTGTACGACGTGATGGGCCTGGGCACCGGCAACGGCCGCGGGGTGCCGCACCACCGGCACCTGAGCCACCGGCGGGCGCTGCGTGAGGCGCCGTGCCTGAAGAAGGCCTCGCTGGTCGGGGCAGTGCAGTACTGGGACGGCCAGGTCGACGACGCCCGGCACACCATGACCGTGGTACGCACCGCGGCGTCCTACGGCGCGATGGTGGCCAACCGGGCCCGGATCACCGAGTTCCTGCGCGAGGGCGAGCGGGTCGTCGGCGCGACCGTCGAGGACGTCATCACTGGCGAGACCTACGACATCCGCGCCCAGCAGGTGATCAACGCGACCGGCGTGTGGACCGACGAGACACAGCGTATGGCCGACACCCGCGGGCAGTTCCACGTGCGCGCCTCCAAGGGCGTGCACCTGCTGGTGCCGCGCGACCGCATCCAGTCGCGCACCGGGCTGATCCTGCGCACCGAGAAGAGCGTGCTGTTCGTGATCCCGTGGGGCCGGCACTGGATCGTCGGCACCACCGACACCGACTGGAACCTGGACCTGGCCCACCCGGCGGCCACCGCGCGCGACCTCAAATACATCCTGGAGCACGTGAACTCGGTGTTGGTCACCAAGCTGACCATGGCCGACGTGGAGGGCGTCTACGCCGGGCTGCGCCCGCTGCTGGCGGGGGAGTCCGAGGAGACCAGCAAGCTGTCCCGCGAGCACCTGGTCGGGCACCCGGTGCCGGGCCTGGTGGTGATCGCCGGCGGCAAGTACACGACGTACCGGGTGATGGGCAAGGACGCGGTCGACGAGGCGGTGCGCAGCCTGGACCAGCGGGTGCCGGAGTCGATGACGCACGAGGTGCCGCTGGCCGGGGCCGAGGGCTACAAGGTGCTGTGGAACCGGCGGCACCTGCTGGCACAGGAGTCGGGACTGCACGTGGTGCGCATCGAGCACCTGCTCAACCGGTACGGCTCGATGATCCATGAGGTGCTGCGGCTGGTCGCCGATTATCCCGAGCTGGCCGATCCGCTGCCCGGAGCGGACGACTACCTGGGCGCGGAGGCTGTCTACGCGGCCTCGCACGAGGGCGCGCTGCACGTCGACGACGTGCTGGCCCGGCGCACCCGGGCGTCGATCGAGACCTGGTCGCGCGGGGTGCAGGCGGCCCCGACGGTGGCCCGCCTGATGGGCGGCGTGCTGGGCTGGTCCGACAAGGAGATCGAGGAGGAGATCGAGGTCTACACGGCGCGCGTGCAGGCCGAGCGGCAGTCGCAGCAGGAGCCCGACGACGAGTCGGCGGAGCAGGTTCGGCTGGCTGCCCCCGATCTTGGTTGACCGGCTCTAATGTGATTTCATGCGAATTGTCCCAGTGGTGCGTGATGTCAGGTTCTGGAGCGCCACGCTGCTGGCGGGCGCACTGCTGCTGGGCGGGTGCACGGGGTCGCCGCCGCCCGCCCAACCGGGGCCGATGGGCATCGAGCCCGGCCTGGAGGGCGACACCCCGGCCGAGGTCGACCTGGCCGGCATCGGCGACCCGTACTTCCCGAGCTACGGCAACGGCGGATACGACGTCGCGTCGTACGCGCTGAAGGTGAAGTTCGACCCGGCCTCCGGGCGGCTCGACGGCACGGCCACCGTCAAGGCCAAGGCCACCGTGCCGCTGGACCGCTTCCACCTGGACCTCATCGGCCTCACCGTGAACTCCGTCGTGGTCGAGGGGGATCCGGCCGAGGTCAAGCGGGACCGCGACGAGCTGGTGATCACGCCGTCGAAGCACATCGACTCGGGGCAGGCGTTCACCGCCGTCGTCACGTACGGCGGCAACCCGGGGGAGACCCGCGAGCGCGACGCCGACCACAACGGCTTCTTCGTCGGGCGCGACGGCGCCGTCGCGGTCGGCGAGCCGCAGTCCGCGGCGGCCTGGTTCCCCGTCAACGACCACCCGCGGGACAAGGCGCTCTACACCATCGACCTGACCGTGCCGAGCAAGCTCAGCGGGCTGAGCAACGGCGTGCTCAAGGGGAAGAAGACCGACGGCGACTGGACCACCTGGAGCTGGAACGTCACCTCCCCGATGGCCTCCTACCTGGCCACCATGGTCGTCGGCGACTACCGGGTGACGCAGACCGAGCACCGGGGCAAGCCGGTGATCTACGCGATCGCGTCGAGCGTCCCGGCCGGCGAGGCCGACCGCAACCTGGCGCGGACGCCCGAGGTCGCCGACTTCCTGGAGAGCCTGTTCGGGCCCTACCCGTTCGACGCGTACGGCGGCATCGTGGTCGGCGACAACCGGGTCTCCGACGAGCTGGAGAACCAGACCCGCCCCATCTACCTGCCCAAGACCTGGCAGAAGGGGCCGGACACGATCATCCTGGCGCACGAACTGGCGCACCAGTGGTTCGGCGACAGCGTCTCGGTGCAGAACTGGCGCGACATGTGGCTCAACGAGGGCTTCGCGACGTACGCGGAGTGGCTGTGGGACGAGCACCAGGGCGGCCGCACCGTGCAGGAGCACTTCGACCGGCGCTACCGCGACCGCAAGGACCGGATGTGGCGGGTGCCGACCGCCGACCCCGGCAGCGACGGCATCTTCTCCAGCAGCGTCTACGAGCGCGGCGCGATGACCCTGCACGCCCTGCGCAAGCTCGTCGGCGACGAGAAGTTCTTCACCATCATGCGCACCTGGACCGCCGAGCAGCGCGACGGCAACGCCAGCACCGCCGAGTTCGTGACCCTGTCCGAACGCATCGCCGGCCGCCCCCTCGACGCCTTCTTCCAACCCTGGCTCTACGGCAAGACCCGCCCCGAATAGGACCGTGCGCTGCGCGCTTCCCCTGGTGCCGCACCTCTTAAAGAGTCGCGGCACCAGGCATCTCTGGAGGCCGCGACTCTTTAAGAGGTGCGAACAGGGTGCGCCGGGCGCGGGCCGCGGCGCTCGGCTGGGCGTGAGGTCAGGGCTGGCGGCGGCGGGTGAGGCCGTGTTCGACGAGCTGTTCGGTCATGAAGGCGACCACGGTGGCGATGAGGACGACCGGGGTCATGCTGAAGCCGGCCGGGCCCAGCAGCAGGACGACCAGGACCACGGCGCTGACGGGCAGCGGCAGCATGGCGACGGTGGCCGCGGCCATGCCGGCCGCCATCGCCGGGACCGCGCCGAAGCCGGGCAGCGGGCCGGCCAGCACGCCGAGCACGCCGCCCAGGGTCACCGCCGGGAAGATGGGGCCACCGCGCAGCGCGGCCAGCGACAGCGCGTAGCCGAGGCCCTTGAGCAGGACCAGGGCCAGCAGCGCGGTCTCCGGCCAGACCGTGGGGTCGGCCGCCATCGCCGCGAGCGTCTGCTGGCCCGACAGCGCGACCTCCGCCGGGGACCGCCCGGTGATCAGCGCGTACGCGGCCGCGCACGCGCCCACGCCGAGCGCGGCGAGCACGGTCAACTCCACCGGCCGGGCGGCCACCCGCGGGGCGAGGTGCTTGGCGAGCCCGCGTACCAGCCGGATGCCGACCGCGGCGACGACCGCCAGCGGCAGCGCCCACAGCAGGTCGCCGAGGTCGGGCCGGACGGGCACGGCGGGGATCGGCAGGTTCAGCGAGCCGATGGGCAGGCCTGACCACAGGCCCAGGCCGGTGAACACGATCGAGCCGACGCCCGCCGCCAGCAGGCACGGGATCACCACCGCCGACAGCGCCGCACCGCTGAGCTGCACCATCTCGATCAGCAGTACGGCGGCGACCACCGGGCTGCCGAAGATCGCGGCGATGGCGGCCGCCGCGCCCGCCCCGCTGACGACCATCGCCGGGCGGCTGCCGGGCTCGATGCCGAAGACGTGCGCGGCCAGCAGCGCCAGCCCGCCGCCGCCGGCGATCAGCGGCGCCTCTGGCCCGAGCACCGCGCCCAGCGGCAGGCTGATCAGCGCCGCCACCAGCACCCAGGGCAGTTGCGCGGGGGTCGGCGGCGGGCCGCCCATGCCGTCGGCTGGGGTGTGCCCGCCGTGGCCAGGGGCCCAGCGGGCCACCGCGCCGACGCCGAGGCCGGCGAGCGCCAGCAGCGGCAGCGGCCACCACCAGGGCGGGGTGTCCCCGCCGGTCAGCGCGTACGGGAGGTCGTGCCAGAGCCGGTGCTCGGCCCCGTGCAGCACGGCCAGGAAACCGAAGGCCACCAGCGACACCGGCACGCCCAGCAGCCCGGCGATCGCCAGGACCCGCAGATACTCCGGCCGCCGGACCAGCGCCGTCTCACGATCCGCTGACTCCTGCTGCGCCAAGTCCGACATGTCACCACGCTAGGCGGTCCCACCTCAGGATCTGGCGTAGACGGCGGATGACACCTCCAGCGCGTGCCGGTCCCAGCCGGCGAGCTCGGCCGCGGCCTCGTAGGTGCACTGCAGGAACGCCATCAGGGTCGCGTCCGGATCGTCGGCGGTGCGCACGACCTCGTACGGGAGCAGGAACTCGCCCAGTTCCATGTCGTAGACGGCCTGCTCGGGCAGGACCGGCCAGGCCTGGAAGCCGGGCGGCTCGGGGTAGGCGTACGAGTAGAACGCGCCCTCCGCGCCGCCGCCCGGCCAGAATCCGCAGCTGCTCACCTCGTGGTCATAGGCCAGCCGGCCGACCCGGTCGGGGCAGTTGGGCACTCCGCCCGGGTGCGGTGGCGCCTCCTCGCCGGAGAACCGGGTCACCGCGAGGTCCAGCGCGCCCCAGAACAGGTGCACCGGGCTCGCCTTGCCCTGGAAGCGGCCCCGGAACGCGGTGAACACCCGGTGCGCCTGCACCATCGCCAGCCAGAACCGGTGCGCGTACACCGGGTCGTAGGAGCAGTGCTGCTCGTCGTCGGCGAACGGGATCGCGACCGGCAGCTCCACCGGCCGGGCCATGATGTCGACCGGCATGCCGAGCGAGTCCAGCGCCTGCATCACGGCCGCGTAGAAGTCCGCGACGCTGCGCGGACGCAGCTCCACCTCACGGCTCTCGCCGCCGGTGGTGCGCAGGTCGAGCACGTGCCGCTGGAAGTCGAACGTGATCTCCAACCCGGCCGAGCCGTACGGCATCAGCGACGTGGTGAAGCCGCGCACGTCCACGTAGAGCGGCACCTGCCACCAGTGGTTGATCATCGGCTCCAGTGCCAGCCGCACCTTGCCCACCACCTGGGTCCACAGGTGCAGCGTGTCCCGTGTGTCCGACCACTCCGCCAGCGTCAAAGCCGGCCAGACGCCCTTGCTGGTCATGTTCCCAGCATGCCGGAGCCGGTGCGGGCGCGGCGGCCGTTCGGCCGGGTCGGCGGCGTTACGGTCGGACGATGGCGAAGGCGGCGGGCGGGTTCCTGCGGTGGGTGGAGCTGGACGACGACGGGGTGGATGCGGCGGCGTACCCGTTCGCGCTGCCGGCGGTGGCGGGGCTGCGCAAGGCGGGGCGGCTGGAGCTGGACCCGAAGGTGACGTTCCTGGTCGGCGACAACGGCACCGGCAAGTCGACCCTGATCGAGGCGATCGCCGTGGCGGCCGGATTCAACCCCGAGGGCGGCTCGCAGAACTTCGACTTCGCCACCCGGGCCAGCGAGTCCGTGCTCGGCGAGCACCTGACGCTGGTCCGCGGGCTGCGCAAGCCGCGCACCGGGTTCTTCCTGCGGGCGGAGTCGTTCTACAACGTCGCCACGGAGATCGAGCGGCTGGAGGTGCAGGGCTCCTACGGCGGGCGCAGCCTGCACGAGCGCTCGCACGGCGAGTCGTTCCTGGACCTGGTCACGTTCCGGTTCGGGCCGCAGGGGCTGTACCTGCTCGACGAGCCGGAGGCCGCGCTGTCGGTGTACGGCTGCCTGGCCGTCATCGCGCGCATCCAGGAGCTGACGGCGCAGGGCTCGCAGTTCGTGATCGCGACTCATTCGCCGATCCTGCTGGCCGTGCCGGGGGCACGGATCCTGCAGCTCGACGCCGGGGGCGGGATCACCCAGGTCGGGTTCGACGAGGCCGAGCCGGTGTCACTGACCCGCTCGTTCCTCGCCGAGCCGCAGCTCTACCTGCACCACCTGCTGTCCGGGCCGGACGCCTAACCGCCGAGCCGGAACACGTTGATGCGGCTCAGCTGCGCGTCGATGAAGGTCAGCGCGCTGCCCGCGTCGTAGGTCGCCACCTGGACCAGCTCCTTGGCGGGCAGGTAGTCCCGGCCCGGGTCGCCGACGTACACCGCCGCGCCCCGGTCGGCCGCCCGCCGCAGGAACGGCAGCACCCGCTCGGCCATCTCGTCGCTGTAGAAGACGTCGCCGGCCAGCACCAGGTCGGCGTCGCCGCCGTCGCCGTCGAGCAGGTCGCCCTGTCGGCCTGTCACGGTCACCCCGTTGGCCCGCGCGTTGAGCTCGACCGCCGCGATGGCGTACGGGTCGATGTCGTTGGCGGTCACCGTGGCCGCGCCGGCCAGCCCGGCCGCGATCCCGACCAGGCCGGAACCCGCGGCGAGGTCGAGCACCCGGCGTCCGCGCGCCACCTCGGGATTGTCGAGCACATACCGTGCCACGCCCTGGCCGCCGGCCCAGGCGGACGCCCAGAACGGGGTGGGCATGGCCTGCCCTGCCTCGGCTTCCATCCGGGCCCACCACACGATCGCGTCGACCGCGAGGTGCAGGCGGATCTCGGGCACGAGGGGCACCGGAGTCAGCGAGAGCCGGTCGAGCGCGTCGCTGTGCGCCGGAAGTGTTTTGTCCTTGAGGTCATGCATTGCGTAATCAACGCGACCTGTCACTCGCCCAGCATGCCCGATGCGGCGCTCGATCGGTCGCAGAATCGCCCTGTTCGTCGGCAAAAGTCATCCTTCCCGTGCATGGCGCGCTAGGGTCAGCGGTTGTGGGGCAATGGCCGCACCGCGCAGTGCGGTGCGGGGAGTCGACGGCCCCGTGAGAGGGATTCATGGCAACCGGCACCGTCAAGTGGTTCAACGCTGAGAAGGGCTTCGGCTTCATCGAGCAGGACGGCGGGGGTGCGGACGTATTCGTCCACTACTCCGCCATCTCCGGTGGCGGATACCGCGAGCTCCAGGAGGGCCAGCAGGTCGAGTTCGAGGTCACCCAGGGCCAGAAGGGCCCGCAGGCGGCCAACGTCCACCCGCTCTGATCAGTGCAGCAAAGGGCGTCCCCGTCACCGTACAGGTGACGGGGACGCCCTTCCCGTTCGCCCCCGAGCGTCAGGCTCCGGCCAGGGCCGGCTCCGCCGGGGTGCTGGTGTCGCCACCGGCCTGCGCCACGCCGTCGGCGGGCTCGGCCGGCCGCAGGGCCAGCGCCAGCACGTCGGCGACATCGGACAGCACGTGGATCGTCAGACCCTCGCGCACGTCGGCCGGCACGTCGTCCAGATCCGGCTCGTTGCGGGCCGGGATGATCACCTCGGTGAGGCCCGCCCGGTGCGCCGCCAGCAGCTTCTGCTTGACGCCGCCGATGGGCAGCACCCGCCCGTTCAGGGTGACCTCGCCGGTCATCCCGAACTCCGGCCGGACCGGACGTCCGGACGCGAGCGACGCCAGTGCGGTGACCATGGTGATGCCGGCACTCGGGCCGTCCTTGGGCACCGCGCCCGCGGGCACGTGCAGGTGGATCCGCCGCCCGGCCAGCGCGTTGGGGTCCAGCCCCAGCTTGCGGCCGTGCGAGCGCAGGTACGACAGCGCGATGTGCGCCGACTCCTTCATCACGTCGCCGAGCTGGCCGGTCAGGGTCAGCCCCGGCTCACCGTCCATCGAGGTCGCCTCGATGAACAGCACGTCGCCGCCGGCGCCGGTGACCGCGAGTCCGGTCGCGACACCCGGTGTGGCGGTGCGCTCCGCCGACTCCGGCGTGAACCGGGGACGGCCCAGGAACTCCTTGAGGTTGGCGTTGTCGACCTGCACCTGCGCGCTGTCGTCCGCCTGCTTGACGGCGACCTTGCGCAGGATGCGGGCCAGGGCGCGCTCCAGCTGGCGTACGCCCGCCTCACGGGTGTGCTCGGCGGCGATCGCGCCCAGCGCGCCGTCGCTGATGGACACCTCGTCGGCGGTCAGGCCGGCCCGGTCGAGCTGCCGCGGCAGCAGGTGGTCCCGGGCGATGGCGACCTTCTCCTGCTCGGTGTAACCGTCCAGGGTGACCAGCTCCATCCGGTCCAGCAGCGGGCCGGGGATGGTCTCCACCACGTTCGCGGTGGCCAGGAACAGCACGTCGGACAGGTCGAGGTCGACCTCCAGGTAGTGGTCCCGGAAGGTGTGGTTCTGCGCCGGGTCGAGGACCTCGAGCAGGGCCGCGGCCGGGTCGCCGGCGTACCCCGCGGAGATCTTGTCGACCTCGTCCAGCAGCACCACCGGGTTCATCGAACCCGCCTCGCGCAGCGCCCGGACCAGGCGGCCCGGCAGCGCGCCGACGTAGGTGCGCCGGTGGCCGCGGATCTCGGCCTCGTCGCGCACGCCGCCCAGCGAGACCCGGACGAACTTGCGCCCGAGCGCCCGCGCGACGGACTCGCCGAGACTGGTCTTGCCCACCCCGGGCGGACCGGCGAGGGCCAGCACCGCGCCGGAGCCGCGTCCGCCCACGACCTCCAGGTTGCGGGCCGCGCGGCGGTTGCGCACCGCCAGGTACTCCAGGATGCGCTCCTTGACGTCGTCGAGGCCCGCGTGGTCGGCGTCCAGCACGGCCCGCGCGGCGGCGAGGTCGGTGTTGTCGTCGGTGCGCACGTTCCACGGCATCTCCAGCACCGTGTCCAGCCAGGTGCGGATCCAGCTCGTCTCGGGTGAGGCGTCGCTGGCGCGCTCCAGCTTGCCGACCTCGCGCATGGCCGCCTCGCGGACGTTGGCGGGCAGGTCGGCGGCCTCGACCCGGGACCGGTAGTCGGCCGAGCCCTCGGGCTCGTCCTCACCCAGCTCCTTGCGGATCGCGGCCAGTTGCTGGCGCAGCAGGAACTCGCGCTGGGACTTCTCCAGCCCCTCGCGCACCTCGCTGTTGATCTTCTCGGAGACCTCCTGCTCGGCCGCGTGCGCCCGCGCCCAGCCGACCAGCAGCTCCAGCCGCGCCGTCACGTCCGGCGAGCCGAGCAGCTCCACCTTCTGCGCCAGCGTCAGCCACGGGGCGTAACCGGCCGAGTCGGCCAGCTCGCCCAGGTCGGTCATCCGCTCCACGGCGTCGACGACCTGCCACGCGCCGCGCTGCTGCAGCTCGGCGACGACCAGGGCCTTGTACTCGCGGGCCAGCTCCTTGGCCTTGCCGGCCGGTTCCGGCTCGGTGACCAGGGTCGCCTCGACCCACAGCGCCGCGCCCGGTCCGGGCACACCGGAGCCGATGCGGGCACGGGTCACACCGCGCAGCACGGCGGCACGCTCCCCGCTGGGGAGGCGGCCGACCTTCTCGATCACCGCGGTCACGCCGTACGTGCCGTACTCGCCGTCCAGGCGCGGCACGGCCAGCACGGTCTTGTCACCGGACGCCCGCGCCGCGTCGATCGCGGCCTGGGTGTCCGGCTGGAGCGCCACCGCCACCACGTTGCCGGGCAGCAGAACGGCGTCGTCCAGGGGAAGAACGGGGAGTGTGGTCATCGTCGACACCTGCCATTCTGAACTTGAGTCTTACCCACTCAAGTCCAGGACGACCTTGGTTGTTCCCTCAACCAAACGGTGTGATCTACGCCACTCCCACATCGCGCACCCCGCGCGCCGCTTCAAGGTCATCCGACTTGCCAGGCAGTCGTGCGTATCTTGAAGCGGCTTTCGCGCAGGTGCCTGGCAAGCCGGACGTCAAGGGCCACGCGGCGGTCGAGGCCGCGCGCCCCCGGCCGGATCGCGGGCTCGACTTCGCCAACTCCGGACGCGGGTCAGCAATTCCCGCGCGGGATGTACAGCGGGCGGTCGGTTTCCTCGGCGGCGTGGGACGATGCCGCCGCGCCGACGAGCGTGGCCTCCGCGTGACTCGCCACGGCGGGCGACGGGACCACAGGCGCAGCGGCCTCGGGCGCGGAGTGGATCTCGGGACCGCCCTGGATCTCGGCTTCGGCCTGGACCTGGGACGCGGCGTGCGGCTCGGGACGTGCGTCGGCGTAGGTCGTGGGGCTGACCCCGGTGATCGTGTGAGTCTCGGCCACCGCGTCGGTCTCGGCCGTGCTCGCAGCGGGGGAGGCGGTCGGTTCCGCCGCACCGGCCGCGGCCATCATCGCGGCGAACTCGTCGGTGTCGGAGTGCCCGGCGGGCTGAGCGGCGGCCAGTGCCGCGCCGTACGCCTCGGCGCTCAGGATCCCGGTGGGCTTCGGGGCGAGCAGGCCGATGGCCAGGCCGGTGATCACGGGCATCACCGAGTACGAGGAGGCGACGTCGGTGAAGTAGACGTCCAGCCCGATGTTGAACGCGCCGCCCAGGTAGAGGCCAAGGTCGCCGGCGGTGGTGACGGCGGCCCAGACGAGGCCGACGAGCACGCCCTCGGGGGCTGCCGCGATCGGGCGCTTGCGCAGGTAGCGGATGGCGAAGCCGAGTACCAGTGCCACCATCGTGGTCAGCTTGATCGACTCGTACAGGGCCTCGTGCTTGCCCTCGGCGGGCAGCAGCATCAGCGAGATGCCGACCATGCCCAGCCACACCGCCAGTCCGTAACCGAGCACGCGCGACGACCTCATGGGCGATTCCTCCTCGAAAACGGGGTTCCTACCCTGCTAACCGCGCGGAGCGTGTCGAGGTCGCTACCAACGAACACGCGGCCGCCAGTGTCGCTGCGGCGAGCCTGCCCCCACAGCGGACAGGACCGCTGGTGAGCAGCGTTCTCGGCACCGCCGGGTCGACCGCCGTGCTCATGCTGCTGGACAGTTGGAAACGCGACAGTTGCGCGATCAGCGACACGATGACGCTTCTGTGTCACCCGTCAGACGCACTTCCTAGCGAGGTCAGCTCTGACTGTGTCCTAAGTGTGTCCGGATGTTGGGTTCCGAGGAGTCGAGACTGCTCGGCGAGAGTTTCTCTCAGCAGTGTCCGGGCTTCATCCAGTCGACCCACCATCCGCAGGGTGCAGGCGGTGAGATACGCCGAGCGCAACGTGTCGGGATCTTGGGCACCGAGCAGTGCCTGCTTCTCACTCAGTACCCTCTGGTGGATGTCAAGGCCACGGTCGATCTCACCCTGCTTGACGAGCACCAACGCAAGGTTGGTCCGGGCGGCCAACGTGTTCTGGTGAGGTTGCCCGAGGTGAGCCTCGGGGAAGTCGCGAACTGCGTGCTCGAGCAGCGCGCGAGCTTCGTCGAGTTCGCCCAGATCATATTTGACGCGCCCGAGGTTGTTCATCGACACCAGTGCGTCCGGATGTTTTGGGCCGAGAGTACGTTGTCGCACATTTAGAGTTCGCTGGTGGAGCTCCCCGGCCTCTTCGAGCAGGCCCGTTCGCCGGAAAACGGTCGCGAGATTGTTCATGGCATTCAAAGTGTCGGGGTGCTCAGCGCCCAGAAGCTCTGTGCGGAGCGCGATGCACTCGGCATGAAGTGGTGCGGCGCTGTCAAAGTTGCCGATGTCGTCCAGGTAGTAGGCAAGCCAGTAGGTGAGGTCGGCTACTGTGCGTGTCCGCAGATCCACGCGTCTGCAGTGTTCCAGAACCGTCTCGGCGTGCGGCCGGAGCTTGGCACAACGCTCCCACTCATGCGTCTGGCTACCTACCCAGCGCGGCCGCGGAAACGTGGCTTCCAGGAGTGTGGCTGCGCGTTTGATGAAGGCGCTCCTGCGCCGGGAGTGGCTGACCTCGGTCGTCACTACCAGTTGCAGCATGACGTGCATTTGGATGGTGCTGCCGGGTTGATCTATCTGGACCAATGACAGGTCGTTGAGCACCGAGATCACCCTGTCGACCGAGTCAGGGTTGCGGAGCATCCCAGGCAGTAGATCGGTCGGTAGAGGTGCTGATGCGAAATGTGCTAGCAGGTACAGCAGGTCGACTGCGTCAGTGTTCTGACTCTCTGCCTCTTCGATGCTCATGGACCACGTGCGGAATACGGGCAGCGGGTAGTTCGGCGGCTTCTTCGCCATGAATACCTGCTCCAGGCGGGTGGTTAGCCGAGAGAGGTATGCGACGTAGTCAATACCGGTGCTGTTGCAGTAGGCGGCTGCTTGTTCAAGGGCCAGCGGAAGGCCGCCGAGCTGTTCGGCGAGTTGCGCGGCACCTAGGGGGTTCCGCTGACCAGCGCGCCGTGCGAGGAACTCGGCTGACGACGTCGGGTCCAATGGTGCGACTCTGTGAGGTTGTACGGCGCCGCGCCAGTCCGCGTGGCGGGAGGTTATGAGTGTCACGCCACTGCCAGTGGTGGGCAACAGGCCTTCGATGGTCGTCGGGTCGCGGACATCGTCGTACACGAGGACGAATCCGGACAAGTTTCCGAGATGCATCAAGCACCTCTTTGCGTCTTCGGGCTTGTCGTCAGTGCTGGCGAGTCCCAGGTGTGCCAGGAGCTCGGTCAGCCCAGTGATCAGATATTCGCGGCGCGCAGCGTTGATAAACCACCCGACTTCCACATCGGGTCGACTTAGATGGGCATGACGGAGTGCCAGTTGGGTCTTTCCGACACCGCCCATGCCGTGGATCGCTATCGCGCATGGTGACTGCTCTTCGGAGTACTTGCTGATCTCCTCCAGATCCGTCTCGCGTCCGGTGAAACTCCTGCACGGCTGGGGGATGTCCCAGATCCGGGCCAGCGAAGCGGGTGCAGCTGTGGCGGGCCGTGTTCTTGACTTTTCGAGCTGGTCCAAGGTTCCCTTCGCCACGAGCCCGGCCCCAAGGGTGGATACCGGAATCGCCAGGAACCACCATGGATTGAGCAAACCGGCTATTCCGCTCGCCAATGCGCCGAGCCCCATGACAACAGCTATTCGAGTATTACGGCTGATCTTCAACAGAACCTCTGTGATCACAGGTTTGCCGGAATGGCCGCTCGCTCCCGACAGGAAGGAGGCACCGATTCGGGTAAACGGCGGGGGCGAACGGGAGTCGCTATGGAAACGCTGCAGTATCGGCTTCACGACTGTCAACGCAGAGGTATCGAGCAGGTGATTCTTGGCCGCAATGTGGGAACTGCTTGTGTTCGGTGTTCGGTGCTCGTCCCGGACCGGATTCATAATTTGGCGCAAGGGTATGAATGCGCGCAAGTCGTCAGCGGTCGCCGGCTCCTATGACGGGCAGTCAGGTGACAGGCGATCGCGCCTGCCACCTGAGCCCACCGTTCGTTATCCGGGCCTCACCCAAGATCTGCTGCGCGCGCATCCACGGCACCGCATATCGCAGCCAAGGCTTGGGCGTACGGCATCGGCGGCAGCTGCCGCCCGTCGCGCAGCCGCAGCGAGACCTCGCCGGAGTCCGCCTCGCGGGCGCCGATGACGGCCAGGTAGGGCACCCGGCGCTGGGCGGCCTCGCGGATGCGCAGCCCCAGCGACCCGTCGAGGCTCAGCGACGCCCGCAGACCGGCGCGCAGTGCCTGCTCGGCGAACAGCCGTGCCGCCGCGTCCTGCGCCTCGCCGACCGGGGCGACGGCCAGCTGCACGGGGGCGTACCAGACCGGGAACGCGCCCTGGTGCACCTCCAACAGGTGGGCCAGCAGCCGTTCCATGCTGCCGACGATGCTGCGGTGCACCATCACCGGCCGGGCCGGGTTGCCGTCGCGGCCGGTGTACGACAGGTCGAAGCGCTCCGGCTGGGCGAAGTCCACCTGCACGGTGGCCAGGGTCGACTCCCGCCCGGCGAGGTCGCGCACCTGGATGTCGATCTTCGGCCCGTAGAACGCGGCCTCGCCCGGAGCCTGTTCGAACGGCACCCCGGCCTGCACCAGGGCGTCGCGCAGCAGCGCCTCCGCGCGGGCCCAGTCGGCATCCGCGCCGAGGTAGCCCGCGCCCGGCCCGCGCAGCGACAGCCGGTAGCCGTCGGCGGCGAAGCCGAGCGCCGGGTGGATCCGCGCGCACATGGCCAGCACCAGCGCGACCTCCGCGCCGACCTGGTCGAGCGAGCAGAACACGTGCGCGTCGTTGAGCGAGATCGCTCGCACCCGGCTCAGCCCGCCGACGACGCCGGAGCGTTCGGCGCGGTACATGCCGCCCAGCTCGGCGATGCGGACCGGCAGCTCGCGGTAGGAGCGACCGCGGGAGCGGAACACCATCGCGTGGTGCGGGCACAGGCTCGGGCGCAGCATCAGCGCCTCGGCGTCGTCGGCGGGCGCGGCGGGATCGTCGGACATCGCCGGGAACATGTCGTCGGCGAACTTCGCCAGATGCCCGGACCGCTCGTACATCTGGCGTTTGGCCATCGGCGGGGAGTAGACGTGCTGGTATCCGGCGAGGCGTTCCTCCTCGCGGACGAACTCCTCGATGGCGTGGCGGGCGGCGGCGCCGGCGGGCAGCCACAGCGGCAGGCCCGCGCCGATCATCGGGTCGGAGTGGTAGATCTCGAGTTCGCGGCCGAGGCGGCGGTGGTCCTTCACGGTGTGCTCCCTGGGAGTGAAACGGCCCGGCCACCCGTGGGGCGGATACGCGCCGGCCCCGGGGCGTGTGCCCCGGGGCCGACGGTCGACTGAAAGATCAGCAGGTCAACGCGTACGAGCGCCGGGACGTCCCGGCGTCGTCGTGCTGACCATGTGCTGATGCATACCGAGCACCATAGCGTGGCCGCCGCACCCTGGGGCAAGCGATATCGGTCACCGAGGTACCTTCGGATCGAGGAGTCGATCACCCGGGGGTGAACGGTGGCGCACTGGTACGAGTCGAGCATCGACAGGCAGATCCGTGAGGCGCAGGAGCGCGGCGAGTTCGACGACCTGCCCGGCGCGGGCAAGCCGCTGCCCGGGGCGGGCGAGACGCTGCACGACGACTGGTGGCTGCGCGACCTCGTCCAGCGGGAGAACCTGTCCGGGGCCATCCCGGCCACCCTGCTGCTGCGCCGCGACGTCGAAGACCTCCCTGACGCGCTCGCGAACAAGAACTCCGAGCAGGCGGTACGCGCATACGTCGCGGAACTGAACGCGCGGGTGGTCCGCGCGCACCGGGGCGAACTGGCCGGTCCCGCGGTGGCCCTCGCCCTGGTCGACGCCGACGACGCGGTGCGCCAGTGGCGCGCCCGCCGCACCCGCTGACCGGCTAGTCGAACGGCTGCTGGTCGGGCTGGCAGACGGTGCCCCTCGGCGGGGTCACCAGGTCGACCAGGTAGCGCTCGCGTGCCTGGTCGATGCACTTGCTGGGGACCTGGTAGCTCGGGTGGCCGTAGCCGTTCAAGGTGAGCAGCACGGCGTTGGCGAGCAGCTTCTCGGTGGCCTGGGCGTTGTGGTACGGCGTGCCGGGGTCGTACCGGGCGCTGATCAGCAGCACCGGCGTCTGCGTCGGGGCGCTCCACGGCCCGGCGTAACGGTCCGCGTCGTCGGCGGGCCAGTTCGCGGCACACGGCGCCCACAGCCACCAGCCAAGCACCGCGCCCCACAGTTTGCCCGCCTCGGTGAACCGGGCGATCTCCTGCGGCCACTGCGACACCGGGTTGCGGGCGCGGCCGTCCACACAGCTGATCGCGGCCGACGTGGTCGCCCCGGCGAACCCCGCGGGGCTCTGCATCTGCCGGGCCGAGGTCAGCAGGGCCGAGGCGTCTCCACCGGCGGCGGCGTCGAGGTCCTTGGCGAACTGCGGCCAGGTCAGCGGCAGGCGCAGCGGGTTGAACGTGGACAGCTGCAGGTCGCCGTAGCTGAGCGTGCCGGGCGGATCGGCGTGCGGGGCCGGGATCGGCGCGCGGCGCGCCATGGCGAACAGGGTCTCCACCCGCTGCGCGACCGGCTCGCCGTGCCCGGCGAGCGCGCACCGGCCCGCGGCGGCCTCCTGGCACAGCTTGACGAACTGCGCGAACACCTCGTCGGCCGACGACACGTTGTCGGCGGTCCGGCTCTCGGCGCTGGTGGTGTACTCGACCGCGTCGACGATGCCGTCGAGCATCATCGCCCTGGTCCGGCCTGGGAACAGGTTGAGGTACGTCTGGCCGATCATCGAGCCGTAGGACAGACCCACGTAGGTGAGCTGCCTGTCGCCGACGAGTTCGCGCAGCGCGTCGAGGTCGCGGGCGGTGTCCGCGGTGGAGATGTGCGACAGCAGCTTGCCGCTCACCTCGCCGCACCGCCGCGCCAGCTCGACGGCCCTGGCCTCGTACGCCGCCGACTCGGCGGCGGTGGACGGGATCGTCACACCCTGCCAGAACTTCGTCTCGTCCGCCTCGCTGGGGAAACACCTGACCGGGGAGCTGCCCTCGGTGCCGCGCGGATCCCAGCCGACCACGTCGAAGCGCCCGCCGCCCCACGCATCGAAGTCTTCCCCGCCGCCGCGCACCAGCTCGACGCCGCTCTGACCGGGACCGCCGGGATTCATGAACATCGACCCGATGCGCTCCTGCGGACGGCTCGCCAGGTGGCGGATCACCGCGAGCTCGATGCGCGGCCCGTCGGGTTCGGACCAGTCGAGCGGCACCGGCACCTCGGCGCACTGGAACTTCGCGTCCAGACCTTCGCAGCCGGTCCACGCGATGCCCGGCTGGGCACGTCCGGGGCCGGGTGTCGGCGCCGCCGTCTGCTGCGTCGTCGCGCACGCTGCCGCCAGGCACAGCACGGCCACGGCCGCGGCCATGCGACCCCGTGGACGGCGACGCCGCGCGGTGCCACCCTGCGACATCATGGACCCCCTTCGCCGATGACGTGTCCGCCGTCCGGCGCTCCGGCCGCGCCGTTGTCAGGCGTCGCGCAGCAATGGGCAGGTCATGCAGTGGCCGCCGCCGCGGCCCTTGCCGATCTCGAACCCGTCGATCTCGACGACCTCGATGCCCGCCTCGCGGTACTTGCGGTTGCTGTAGACGTTCTTCGAGTACGCCACGACCACGCCGGGGGACAGCGCGACCACGTTGTTGGCGCAGTCCCACTGCTCGCGTTCCTGCTGGGCCTCGTCGCCGCCGGTGGTGATGACCCGCAGTTCCTTCTCGTGGGACAGCCCGATGGCGTGCGCGACGGCGGCCAGGAAGCTGTCCTCGGCGGTGACGTCGAGCGTGCCCGCTTTGTCGCCGGGGCGGATGCTGTACGCCGTGGTGCCGTCGACGACCTTCGGGTAGACGGTGACCGTGTCGCGGTCCATGAACGTGAACACCACGTCCAGGTGCATGAACTGGCGCTTGCGCTCCAGCTGCACCGCGATGATCCGTTCGGCCGCGCCCTTGGCGAACAGCCGCTGCGCCAGGATCTCCACCATCTGCGGGGTGGTGCGCTCGCTGATCCCGATCAGGACGGTGCGGTTGCCGACTGGCATCACGTCCCCACCCTCGATCGACGAGCGCCCGAAGGACTGTATGTCGAACTCGTCGTGCTCGTCCTTGCCCGCGTCCGGGAACCAGAAATTGATCTTCTCTTGCCGGAACATCGGGTGGAAGCGGTACACCGTGCCCAGGTTGACGGTCTCCAGCTGGCGCGACGGCCAGTACATCGGGTTCAGCGAGACGCCCTCGTAGATCCAGCACGAGGTGTCCCGGGTGAACAGGTGGTTGGGTAGCGGCGGCAGGATGAACGACGAGCCGACCGTGGTCGCCACGGCCAGTGAGCGCGCCGCGAGCCGGTCGTCGTCGGCGAACTGCATCAGCTCGGCCCGGGTCACCCCGCCGGTCAGATGCGTCGCGAGGGTCTTGGGGTCCATGTTGGCCAGCGCCTCGCGCACCGCGTCGACCATGGCCGGACCCACCGTGTACGGGCTGACGGTGTGCCCGATGACCCACTCGCGCGCCTCGGGCGAGGACAGGGCCTCGGTGAGCAGGTCGTGCAGCAGGAACACCTCGATGTCGCGGGCCCGCAGCTCGGCGACGAACTGGTCGTGCTCCTGCTGCGCCCGCTCCACCCACAGCACGTCGTCGAAGAGCAGCTCGCCCCGGTTGGACGGGGTGAGCCGGCGCAGCGCCAGGTCGGGGCGGTGCACCAGCACCTTGCGCAGCCTGCCGACCTCCGAGTGGACTCCGAATCCGGTCATCGCGCGCTCCTTCGCCGCAGCCCTCCCGCCGCCCTCGCCGCTGCCCCGAATGCTACGTCCGTTTCACCTCCTTCGCGCCGAATCGACGCTTCGCGCACAACGAGGGAAGGGCACCTTCACGACGCTATGCGTCGTAGAAGGTGCCCTTCCCGTCATTGCCGGGCTCCGGCCAGGCGTTATGGACGCGGGGCGGTGCGGGTCGCCGGGTGGGTGTGCCCCGCGGACGGAGTCGGGCGCGGGGTGGGGCTTGCGCCCACGACGGCGGCGCGGCTCGGGGACGGGCTCGGGGCGGCCGCAGGAGTGCGGTTCGGGGATGGGCTCGGCGCGGCGGTCGGTGTGCGGCTCGGCGAGGCCGACGGGCGGGCGCCGGCCGCGGCGGGGGCCGACGGCGAGGTGCTCGGCGACGGTGCGGTCGAGGGCGAGGCGCTCGGTGCGGCCGACGGCGCCGGGTTCGCGGCGGGCGCCGGGACCGCGGTCGAGCCGGTGCTGCCGTAGGTGAAGGTGACCTCGGCCGTGTCGCTCCCGGTCAGGCTGTTGGTCAGCTGCCAGACCAGGCCGGCGTCGCCGGAGGCGTCGATGGCGCCCGGCGTGAAGACCTTGTCGCCGTTCCAGTCGCCGATCAGCGGCACCGTGTACACCGCACCGAAGCCCACGTGGATCTGGGTCGGACCGGCCATGTTGGCGTTGCTCAGGTAGTAGTCGTGGCGCTCGCCGTCCATGTCGACGGTGCCGGGCGTGAAGGTGCGGTTGCCGTCCCAGTCGCCGACGATCGGCGTCTTGGCGGCGTCGCCGTACTCGAACTCGACCTCGGTCAGCGGCTTGGCGAACGTGTTCGTGAGCTGCCACTCGTGCAGCTTGCCGCTGCTGTCCACCGCGCCCGGGGTGAACGTGCCGTTGCCGTCCCAGTCGCCGACGACCGGGATGTCCTCGATGTCACCGAAGCCGGTGTGGATGTCGGCGGGCCCACTGCGGAAGCCGTTGGCCAGGTAGAAGTCGCGGCGTTTGCCCTCGGCGTCGACCGTGCCCGGCGTGTACGTGCCGTTGCCGTCCCAGTCGCCCACGATCGGCGTCTTCTCCGCGTCGCCGTACGTGAAGTCCAGCGCCGGATCGGGGGTGCCGTCCAGCGTGTTGGACAGCCGCCAGCGCCAGGTCTCGCCCTCGGCGCTGACCAGGCCGGGGGTCATCGTGCCGTTGCCGTCCCAGTCGCCGACGACCGGGCGGGGCAGCGGCCCGGCCGGGTTCGCGGCGAGGCTCGCCAGGTCGGCCAGGTTGCCGTTGAAGACGTTCTGGTCGCCGGGGAGTTTGCCGTGGTTGGCGTACTGCCACAGCGTCCAGCGGTCCCACCCGGCGGGCAGCCCGCGCACCTTGTCGGTGTAGCTGGACACGAACAGGTAGTGGTCGCCGAAATCGGCGTTGCGCCCGGTGCACGGGTTCCACCAGTTCGGGTTCGTGTAGATCATCGTGGCGCTGCCGGTGCGCTCGCGTACCCGCTGGGTGAAGTCGCGGATGAAGCGGACCAGCTCGCTCTTGGACTTGCCCCAGCACGGACCCGGCGCGACGAGTTTGCCGCCCAGCTTGTACGGCCACTCGATGTCGAGCATGGGCGGCAGGCTGCGCCCGTCGTTGCGGTACTGCGCCCGGTCCAGGAAGAAGTCGGCCTGGGTGCGCCCGTTGGTCTTGTCCGGCCGGGCGAAGTGGTACGCCCCGAAGAGGATGCCGTTCTTGCGCGCCCCGCTGTAGTTGTCCTTGAACGAGGAGTCGACGTAGTGCACGCCCTCGGTCGCCTTGGCGTAGACGAACTTCGCGCCCTTGTCGGCGACCTTCCCCCAGTCGATGTTGCCCTGGTGGTGCGACACGTCGATGCCGGTGACCGGATACCCGCCGGGCGCGGCGGCCATCACCCGGGCCGCCGCGGACGGTGCCGCCAGCTCCGACGGGGTGCCCGCGCCCGCCCAGCCGTCGGTGATCGGCTTGCCGTCGGGCCCGAGTGGGTCCGGGGGCGGCGCGGCCCCGGCCGGCAGCGCGGTCAGGGACAGGAGCAGTCCGGCCGCGGCGAGGACGACGCGGCGGGCTCCGGCGGTGCGGTGACGGTTCACGGCTCTCCTAGTGCAGAACGGTGGGCTGGTCCAGCGGTGGCACCCCGGGCGGCGGCGCGAACTCGGCGGCCGCACCGGCCGACGGGGTCGACGACGACCCGCCCGGCGGTGGCGCGGCGTCCGCACCCGGGGCCGCGGAGGGCGCGTCCGGGTTCGGGGACGGCCCGACGGACGCCCCCGGCGTGGGGGCGGGGCTCGGCACGGGTCCGGTGGGCAGCGGCGTGCCGGGCAGGACTACGCCCGGCAGGACCGCGCCGGTGGGTGCCGTGCCAGGGGACGGGGTGCCGGGCACGGGCGCGGCCGGGGACAGGCTCGCCGAGGGGCGTGGCCTGGGGAGCATGCTCGGCGAGGCGGACGGGGACGGGCTCGCGCCGCCGCTCGGGGCCGTCGGCGCGCCGGCATACGCGAAGACGGTGTCGGCGATCCCGCTGATCAGCGCGTTGGACAGCCGCCACTCGTGGCCCGCGGCGGGGTCGGCGACACCGGGGGTGACGAAGCCGTCGCCGTCCCAGTCGCCGGTCACCGGCAGCTGCGCCATGTCCCCGAAGGACACCTCGGCGTCGGTCGCCGGGTCGTCGAGGCTGTTGGTGAGCGCCCAGTCCCGGTGCTCGCCGTCGGTGTCGACGACGCCGGGCGTGCTCACCCGGTCGCCGTTCCAGTCGCCGACCACCGGCGCGGAGTCCACGTCGCCGAACCCGAGGTGCAGGTCGTGGTCGCCGCCGGTCAGGCTGTTCGCGAGATACCAGTCGCGCACGTCGCCCTCGGCGTCGACCACGCCCGGGGTGTAGGTGCCGTCACCGTCCCAGTCCCCGACGACCGGCGTCTTCTCCACGTCCCCGTAGCCGACCCGCACGTCGGGCTCGCCGCCGCGCAGCGAGTTGGACAGATACCAGTCGTGGTGGTCGCCGGTCAGGTCGACGGTGCCGGGCGTCCACCGGCCGTCGCCGTCCCAGTCCCCGACGATCGGCAGTTTGCGCACGTCGCCGAAGAGGAAGTCGGCGTCGGTCGACGCGCCCCGCGGGTCGTCGGACAGCCGCCAGCGCCACGCGTCGCCCTCCGGCACGGCGGTCCCGGCGGTGACCCGGCCGTCGCCGTCCCAGTCGCCGGTCACCGGATACCAGACCGCCTCGTTCTCGATCACGTTGCGGTAGCGGTAGGACTTGTACCTCTTCGTGCTGTAGCCCGAGTCCGACCAGGTGCGGTGCTTGACCGAGGGCGGCGTCTGCTCGTACATGACGAAGTCGCCGCCGGGCTCGTCGATCCAGCGCTCGAACAGCACCACGTGCGAGCCGTCCTTCGGCCGCGCCCGGTTGTGGTAGAGCAGCATGTCGCCGGGGCGCATCTGCTCGAAGTCGACGCGCTCGCCGACCTGGTGCAGGTCCCCGGTCCAGTGGTTGCGGCCGAGTTCCCAGGCCATCGAGACGTATCCGGAGCAGTCGGTGCGCCAGCCCTTGCGGAACTTCAGCTGGCTGTAGCCGACCTGCGCGTCGGCCCAGATCGCGGCGCGGGCGAGGATCTGCATGCGGGTGATCGGGCGGCCGAGGCCGCGTGACGGCCCGGCCAGGCCGTCGGGCTGCAGCGGCAGGCCCTGCGCGTCGACGCCCTGCGGGCGGAGCACGTCCGGGTCGTCGGCGCCGTCGGGCACCCCCGCCGCGGGTGCGGCCAGCGCGAGTGCCGCGGCGACGGCCAGCAGGCCCGCGGCGGCCCGGTGCAGCGGACCGCGTGCCCGCTCGCCGTGCCGCAGGGGCCTGCGGGCCAGGACGTTCCCGCTCTCCTCGCATGATCCGCAATGCCGCATGCCGTGTCAACGAGCGGTGCGAGATGGCGTTGCGCCTGCTCGGGCGCGCCGTGAGGCGATCTTCCGGGCGCGTCGGACGTTTCGGTCCGCGCGGCGGCGGGAATCCCCACAGCAGCCTGAAAGGAGATCGACCATGCCTCAGCAGGCCTGGAGCGACAAGCGTGAGCGCCAGTACAAGCACATCAAGGCCAGCGCCGAGGAACGCGGCAAGTCCGAGGACGTCGCCGAGGAGATCGCCGCCCGCACCGTGAACAAGGAACGGGCCCGTGCCGGCGAGGCCAAGCAGTCCAGCGCGCTGTCGAAGAAGGACATCTCCTCGGGGCGGCGTGGCGGGCTGCGCTCGCACCGCGGCGAGGGCGGCCGCACCCGCGACCAGCTCTACGAGGAGGCCAGGAAGAAGAACGTCAAGGGTCGCTCGACCATGACGAAGGCGGAGCTCCAGCGCGCCGTCGACCGCTGAGCCCGCCGGTCACCGTGGACCGCGTCCTGGTTGCTCCGGGCTCAGGTCGCGGGCGGTGTCATCACGGCGTGCGTGTGCAGCGCATCGAGGACCTCGTCCTGGGCGTACTCGCCTTCGGGCAGGGTGTCGATGGACAGCAGCACGTCCGAGGGCATGTCCTCGGCGACCGCCCGGCGGCGCAGTTCGGCGACGCTGAGCCGCTCCTCTCCGATGAACAGCGTGTCCAGCAGCGTCTCCAGCATCTCGCCGGAGGTGTTCTCGGTCATCGCCCCGCCCCCTCCCGTACGCGATCCGGCAGCAGTCCTACCCAGTGTCCGCCTGGTCGCACCCGCGCGCGGCGGTTCCGCCGGGACAAACCGGGTGAAGACGTTTCAGTTCGCCGGTCTGCGGGAACCCGGGACCGTATGACGCACACACCGTATGGCAGCAGGCAAGCCATCGACCCGGTCGAGGACGACCTCGATGCGCGGTCCTGGGACACGCCCGGCCGCGACGGCGTCGTGGGCGACGACGAGCGCGACCCCGACCGGCGCGAGCTGCGCGCCCGGATCGGCCAGCAGGTGTCGCTGGCGACGTTCCCCGCCACCGCCGAGCAGCTGCTCGAGGTGGCACGCCGCGGCGACGCCCCCGACGAGGTGCTCGACGAACTGGGCACGCTGGAGTCCGGGCGCACCTTCGAGAACGCGCGGGAGCTGTGGCAGGCCCTCGGGCTCGAGGTCGAGGAGCGCTTCTGACGCGTAGCCCGGCGCGCGGCGACCGGACCCCGCACGGGCGGAACACCCGCGCGGAGGCGGTCCGGCATGGTGAGGTCATCACATGGCCGACGAGGGCGGCACGGGACTGGTGCCCGGGATCGACGATCCCGGGCCGATCGGCGCCGTCCGCGAGGGCATGCATGTCGTCGACAGCACCGGGGCCGAGCTGGGCACCGTGCAGGACGTCAAGATCGGTGACCCGGCCGCGGTCACCACGCAGGGCCAGCGGATGAGCGAGTCGGTGAGCCTGTTCGGGCGGATCGCCCAGGAGGCGGCCGGTCCGGAACCGGACGTCGAGCAGGAGCTCGCCGACCTGCTGCTGCGCGAGGGCTACGTGAAGATCAAGAGCAGGGTGCCACTGCGGCGCGGCCGTTATGCCGGGGCCGCCCAGATCGCCGGCGTACGAGACGGGGTGGTGACGCTGAACGTGCCGGCCGAGCACCTCGCCGCCGAGGTGTGATCGGTTCCGATCGGGCGGATCTTGAAGGGAGTCGGTTCGGGTGGACAGGATCGCCGCGAAGTTCGTGCACGGCGCTGCCGAGATCACGCGGGAGATAGAGGTGGACTCGGCCGTCGATCCGCCGGAGACGTACTCGATCTGGCTGCCGACCGGGCTGGACGCCGACCGGGACCGCTGGGTCGGGGACGACCCGTGGGAGGCCGTGTACGTGCGCGAGGCCAACCCGGCCGGGGAGCCGGCCTGGATCTACCGCTTCCGGGCGCTGGTCGACCCGGAGGAGTGACCCGCCGCCGCGCCCGGGCGGTGCCGGCTGCCGCTCACGGCCGGGTCCGGGCCAGCAGTTCCACGGCGGCGACCACCTCGGCGGGGTCGACCTCGCCGAGGCAGGGGTGGCCGGGCTGGGCGCAGGTGAGCGCGCGGGTGTCGCGGCACGGCGCGTCGGGGTCGCCCAGCCGTACGTGCGGCACGCCCTGCGGACCCCACCGGGCGAACGGCACCGTCGGCGCGAACATGCTCACCACCGGGGTGCCTACGGCCGCGGCCAGGTGCGCCGGGCCGGTGTTGCCGACGACCAGGCACGCCGAACCGGCCAGCAGCCGGCCGAGCATGGCGAGGTCGGTGTGCCCGCCGAGGTCGCCCGCCACGTCACCGGCCACCTCGGCGGTCAGCTCGGTCTCCTCGGGGCCCCCGGTGACCAGCACCTCCCGGCCGGAACGCACCAGCTCGCGCACGATCTCGACGGCGATCTTGCGGGGCAGCCCGCGGGCCGAGGCGTCCGCGCCGGGATGCACGACGACGCGGCCGGTACGCGCTCCCGTCGCCGCCAGCACCGTGCGCAGCCGCCCGTCGTCACCGGGCGGCAGGCCGTAGCCGGCCGCGGCGGCCAGCGACAGCGCGCGCTGCGCCTCGGGCAGGTCGTCGGGCACGCGGTGGCGGACGTCGAGCAGCGCCCCGGGATAGTCCTCACACACGGCGCTGATCCGGCCGACCCCGGCCAGCCGCAGCAGCAGCGCGGTGGGCAGCGGCGACTCGGCCGCCGAGGTGAAGACGACGGCCTCGTCGATCTGCCAGCAGCGCACCGTGTCGATGAGGCCGTTCACGGCCGACCGGTCGACCGGCGACGGATCGCGTTCGGCCCAGGGCGTGCGCCACTCCAGGACCCGGGTCACGCCGGGCAGCAGCCGCCCGGCGGGCGCCCCCGGCGGCCCGGTGAGCAGGGTGACCGAGTGCGCCCGAGTGGCCAGCGCCCGCAGCGCGGGCCCGGTGAGCAGCACGTCTCCGGCCGAGCCGGCGCGTACCGCGAGCACGTTGCGGGGCTCGTCGGCACCCGCCGGGCCGGGGCGCAGCAGCTGCCGGCGGTCGAGCACCCACTCGGCGGCGCCGAGCAGGCTGGACACGCGGTAGGGAGCCGCGGCGGCCTCGGCCACGCAGGTCTGCCCGGTCGGCACCAGCAGACCGGTCGCCCCGGCCGCCGCCGCGGCCTGCAGGTCGGTGCCGAGGTCGCCGACCATGACGCAGCGGTGCGGGCCGATGCCGAGCGCGCGGGCCGCGGCGGTGATCAGGCCGGGAGCCGGTTTGCGGCAGGTGCACCCGTCGGCGGGCGTGTGCCAGCAGGTCTGCCACGTGTCGAAGGGGCCGAGCAGCTGCTCGATGCGGGTGTCGACCGCCTCGGCCTGCGCGCGGGTGACGAACCCGAAGCCGACCGCGGACTGGTGCGACACGACGCCGATCCGCAGGCCGGCGTCGCGCAGCAGGTCCAGCGCCGCGCGTACGCCGGGCATCGGCACGACCAGATCGGGGTCGCTGAGCCGGGGCACCTCGCGGATCAGGGTGTTGTCGCGGTCGAACAGCACCGCGTCGTACAGGCTGGTGGGGCTGCTGTCGATCTCCGCTCTGCGCACCAGCCCGGATTACCCTGTCTTACCTACACCAAACATCCCACAGTGTGGTTTCCCTCGTGAATGCCGCAAGCATCCTTTTCTCCAGCCCGAGACATCGGTCTAGCAGCCTAGGAAGATCTAGGCGCGGTGCCCCCGCAGACAGGTGGCGGCAGACCGGCGAATGAGCCCCGCGCGGTTCGGTCACGACGAGACTGGAAGGGGGTGGGGGAGCAGCTGGCCGGACGGACGATCCGCGACGTGATGACAGGCCGCCCGGTGTGCGTCGACGCCGGCACGACGCTGACCGAGGCGGCTCGGCTGATGCGAGATCACGGCATCGGCGACGTCCTGGTGACCACCGCGGACGAACAGCTGATCGGCATCGTCACCAGCGGGGACATCGTGCGGGTGGTCGCCGCGGAACGCGATCCCGGCACCGTGCTCGCCGGCGAGCTGACGAACCGGGAACTGGTGACGGTGCACGCCGACGACGACACCGGGGAGGCCGCCCGGATCATGAAGGCGCGGTCGCTGCGCCGCCTGCCCGTCTGCGAACGCGACCGGGTCATCGGCGTCATCACCTGGAACGACCTGACCCGCGGCCAGCGGCCCCAGCCGCCCGAATCGGACGAGGGCGCGCCCGGGATGGGCTGGTCCACGAGGCCGGACGGCTGATTCGGCGGCCTGCGCGGGGTGCGGGTCAGGCGTTGAGGCCGAGGCGGATCGTGCAGCCGTGCTCCGCCGCGTCGACGGTGAGGTCGTCGGTCATCTGGCGGGCCAGCCACAACCCCATGCCGCCCGCCCCGACCGGCCGGTCCGTCGGCACGTAGCCGCTGTACGGGCTGAAGCAGCGACCGCCGTCGGACACCGCGCACAGTGCCCGTTTGCCGTCGGACCACAGGCGTACCCGCACCGGGGGCGCGCCGTGCAGGAGCGCGTTGGTGGCGACCTCGCTGACGGCCAGCACGAACCCCTGCACGGCGTACGCGGACATGCCGTCGCCGAGCAGCGCCTGCTCCACGGCGGCGCGCAGTGCGGCCAGGTCGCGGGGGTCGGCGACGTCGAGCCTGGGCGGGCCGTCCTCCAGCGGGTCGGGCCAGCGCATGCGGGCCTCGCCGAGCAGGGTCGCCGGGTCGGTGTAGCCGGCGCTGGGCACCCGCCCGCCTTCGGCGAGCAGGTGGGAGTGGCTGCTTTCGCCCGCACGCAGGATCTCCGGGGGGACCCGGCGGCGGTCGTACAGGCACAGATTCCAGATCGGGTAGGCGGCCAGGGCCTGGCCGAGCGCGGCGTCGAAGCGGGCCCATTCCCACTGCCCGCTCGGGCGCGAGCCGAAGTCGATCTCGGTCACCACGCGGACCCGGCCGCTGCCGCGCCGCTGCTCGCGTTCGACGAGTTCGCGGTATGCGGTCAGGGCCGCCACGGTGCCGCCGTGGACGTCGTCGCGGGGCAGCTCGACGACCTGGTGGTCGCCCATCGCCGCGCGCAGTAGGGCGGCGTTGTCGGGGCGGCAGATCAGCACGACGCTGTCGCCGGCGGTCGCGCCGCCGCGCAGGAACGGCACCACCGCGTCCAGCAGCTGGTCGTCATGCTGGTACTGCAGGGCGTCGTGGCGGCTGGGGGGCTGGTGCGGGAGGTTCATGCCGCGCCTCATCGCTCGGCGTCGTTGCGGACGGCCATGATGGCCATGTCGTCGCGGGGCGGGTCGGTCGAGAAGTCCACGGCGGCGGTGCGCAGCCGGGCCGCGATCACGTCGGCCGGGTGGCCGGCCAGGTACGTCAGTCGTTGCGCGAGCCGCTGGGTGCCGAAGAACTCCTGGCCGTTGCGGCGTTCGGTGACGCCGTCGGTGAAGAACACGAGGGTCTCGCCGGGGTGCAGGACGAGCCGGGCGGGCGGGCAGGTGACGGGGGAGACGAGGCCGAGGGCGGTGCCCCAGCGGCCGGCGGAGGAGACGCGGCCGTCGGCGTGCAGCACCAGCGGCCGGTCGTGGCCGGCCAGGTGCAGGGACACCTCGACGTCGGAGTCGCGGCTGCGGGTGTCGAAGGCGGCCAGGGCGAGGGTGCAGTAGCGCTCGGAGCGTTCGCTGAGGGTGTCGTTGAGGGTGGCGAGCACCGACTGCAGCGGCCGGCCGTCCTTGACGAGCACGCGGATGACCTCGCGGATCAGTCCGGTGACCGCGGCGGCGTGCACGCCCTTGCCGGAGACGTCGCCGACCATGACCAGCCAGCGGCCGTCGGGCATGGGCATGATGTCGTACAGGTCGCCGCCGACCTCGACGCCGCGGCCCGCGGGCACGTATTCGGCGCCGATGCCCAGGCCCGGGATCATCGGCAGTTTCGCGGGCAGCAGGGCCTGCTGGAGGGTGTGCGAGACGGTCTGGCGTTCCTCGTGGATGCGGGCGTTGTCCATGGCCAGGGCGCAGCGGCGGGCGACCTCTTCGGCGACCGGGATCTCGTCGGGGTCGCGCGGGGAGTCGGTGTCGCGG
Organism: Catellatospora paridis; assembly: GCF_009720365.1. Classification (GTDB taxonomy): domain Bacteria; phylum Actinomycetota; class Actinomycetes; order Mycobacteriales; family Micromonosporaceae; genus Catellatospora; species Catellatospora paridis. Next base: position 57,638 of record NZ_ML769313.1, read on the forward strand.
CCGATGCTGAGCACGCCGAGCCATTCGCCGCGGGCGAACAGGGGCACGGCGATTCCGGACAGCGAGGTGGGCAGGGGGACGTTCTTCCCGGCGAGGAGGGCGTCGGCGACGGGCGGTGCGAGCAGCGAGCGGGCGAGGTCGTCACTGACGGCGTCGAGCCAGCCGCTGAGCGCCTCGTCGGCGTGGGCGGCGGCGGCGGGTTCGAGGCGGCGGCCAGGGGTGGCGCGGTGCAGGGTGCACCAGGTGCCGAGGCGAGGCACGACGAGCCGGGGGATCAGCGCCAGGGTGAGGGTGAGGTCGAGGGACTGGGCGAGCAGTTCGCTGACTTCGGCGAGGAATGCCAGGGAGGTCTGGCGTCGGCGGTCGCTGTCGCGTAGCCGCTGGTGTTCGAGGGTCATGCCGAGCCGTTGCGTGGCCAGGTGGGTGAGGGTGTGTTCGCGCGGGGTGTCGGGCGCGTCCAGGCGCAGTTCGGCCGACCAGGGCAGGCTGACCGGGACGGCGATCCGCCGGGCGGTCGAGGCGGGGTGCAGCCGCTTGCCGTGGGCGGCCAGGAGCTGCGGGCCGGCGCCGTCGCCGCGGTCGAGCCAGACGGCGCTGCCGTTGGCACCGGTGTGCTCGGCGAGGGCGCGGAGCAGGTCGCCGGCGAATCCGTGCACGGTGCCCGTCTCGTCGGCGGTGGTGGCCACGTCGAGCAGGGCGTCGACGGCGGCCAGCGGCCCGGCGGCGTCGTGGGCGGTGGGCTCGGAGTCCGGAACGCGGTTCGGCACCTCAGTAGTGTCCGCCGATCAGGGCCGGGTTTCCAGCGCGGGCCTGTTGCCGCGTGCCGCTGGCTCGCATCCGGGGGCGGTACGGACGATGATGAACCGTGCGTCGCGATCGTGTGGCGCGGCGGTGGGCCATGAGGCGCGAGTCGGCCATCGAGGGGAGTGGGTCCTGGTGACGGCGAATCGGACGACGGCGAGTCGGACGGCGGCACAGCGTGAGCAGGCGGATGACGCCGACGCGCGGTGGCATGAGGTCGCGGCGGCGCTGCGGGCGGTGCGCAACGGCGACTTCAAGGTACGTCTGTCTCGTGGTTCGGGCATCGTCGGCGAGGTCGCGGACGCCTTCAACGAGGTCGTGATGATGCAGGAGCAGCGCAACCGCGAGTTCCTGCGGATCTCGCGGGTGGTCGGCCGGGAGGGCCGGGTGACCGAGCGCCTGGACGAGGAGGCGTACGAGGGGGCGTGGGCCGACGGCGTGCGCGCGGTCAACAGCCTGATGGACGATCTGGGGCGGCCCACCGCCGAGATCGCCCGCGTGATCGTGGCGGTGGCCGAGGGCGACCTGAGTCAGCACATGACGCTGGACATCGACGGACGGCCGCTGCGGGGCGAGTTCCTCACCATCGGCCGGACCGTGAACCGGATGGTCGACCAGCTGTCCTCGTTCGCGGACGAGGTGACCCGGGTGGCGCGTGAGGTCGGCACCGAGGGCAAGCTCGGCGGTCAGGCCGACGTGCGCGGCGTGTCGGGCACCTGGCGTGACCTGACCGACAACGTGAACTTCATGGCGTCTAACCTGACCGCGCAGGTGCGGTCGATCTCACAGGTGACGACGGCCATCGCGCAGGGCGACCTGTCGCAGAAGATCGCCATCTCGGCGCAGGGTGAGGTCGCCGACCTGGCCGACACGATCAACTCGCTGACCGACACGCTGCGGGTGTTCGCCGAGCAGGTGACGCGGGTGGCGCGCGAGGTCGGCACCGAGGGCAAGCTCGGCGGCCAGGCCGAGGTGCCGAATGTGGCGGGCACCTGGAAGGACCTCACCGACGCGGTGAACTACATGGCGTCGAACCTGACCGCGCAGGTCCGCAACATCGCGCAGGTGGCGACGGCGGTGGCCCGGGGCGACCTGTCGCAGAAGATCGCGGTGGCGGCGCAGGGCGAGATCCTGGAGCTCAAGGACGTCGTCAACACGATGGTGGATCAGCTGTCCTCGTTCGCCGACGAGGTGACGCGAGTGGCGCGTGAGGTGGGTTCGGAGGGCAAGCTGGGCGGTCAGGCGCAGGTGGCCGGGGTGTCGGGCACCTGGCGGGACCTGACCGAGAACGTGAACCAGCTGGCGGGCAACCTGACCGCGCAGGTCCGCAACATCGCCCAGGTCACCACCGCCGTGGCCCGGGGCGACCTGAGCCAGAAGATCACCGTCGACGCGCGTGGCGAGATCCTGGAGCTGAAGAGCACGGTCAACACGATGGTGGACCAGCTGTCCTCGTTCGCCGACGAGGTCACGCGTGTCGCCCGTGAGGTGGGTTCGGAGGGCAAGCTCGGCGGTCAGGCGCAGGTGGCCGGGGTGTCGGGCACCTGGCGGGACCTGACCGAGAACGTGAACCAGCTGGCGGGCAACCTGACCGCGCAGGTCCGCAACATCGCCCAGGTCACCACCGCCGTGGCGCAGGGCGACCTGAGCCAGAAGATCACCGTCGACGCGCGTGGCGAGATCCTGGAGCTGAAGAGCACGGTCAACACGATGGTCGACCAGCTGTCCTCGTTCGCCGACGAGGTCACGCGTGTCGCCCGTGAGGTGGGTTCGGAGGGCAAGCTCGGCGGTCAGGCGCAGGTGCGCGGCGTGTCGGGCACCTGGCGCGACCTGACCGACAACGTCAACGTCATGGCGTCGAACCTGACCGCACAGGTCCGCAACATCGCGCAGGTGGCGACGGCGGTGGCCCGGGGCGACCTGTCGCAGAAGATCGCGGTGGCGGCGCAGGGCGAGATCCTGGAGCTCAAGGACGTCGTCAACACGATGGTCGACCAGCTGTCCGCGTTCGCCGACGAGGTCACCCGCGTGGCCCGTGAGGTGGGTTCGGAGGGCAAGCTCGGCGGCCAGGCGCAGGTGCCCGCGGTCGCCGGCACGTGGCGCGACCTGACCGACAACGTGAACTTCATGGCGTCGAACCTGACCGGCCAGGTCCGCAACATCGCCCAGGTCACCACCGCCGTGGCCAAGGGCGACCTGTCGCAGAAGATCACCGTCGACGCGCACGGCGAGATCCTGGAGCTGAAGAACACCGTCAACACGATGGTCGACCAGCTGTCCTCGTTCGCCGACGAGGTCACGCGTGTCGCCCGTGAGGTGGGCTCGGAGGGCAAGCTCGGCGGCCAGGCGCAGGTGCGCGGGGTGTCCGGCACCTGGCGGCACCTGACCGAGAACGTGAACCAGCTCGCCTCGACGCTGACCACGCAGCTGCGCGCCATCGCCCAGGTGTCCACCGCGGTGACCCGCGGCGACATGACCCAGCGCATCTCGGTGGAGGCGCAGGGCGAGGTCGCCGAGCTGAAGGACAACATCAACCAGATGATCGTCACCCTGCGTGACACCACGAAGAAGAACGCCGAGCAGGGCTGGCTGGACTCCAACCTGGCCCGCGCGGGCGAGCTGCTGCAGGGTCAGCGGGACCTGGAACAGGTCTCCCGCATGATCATGTCGGATGTGACGCCGCTGATCGAGGCACAGATCGGCGCGTTCTTCCTGGCCGAGCCCGACGGCGAGGAGGTGCGCCTGCAGCTGACGGCGGCCTACGGGTATGCCGGCGGCGGCACCGCGGCGCACTACGCCGCTGGTGAGGGGCTGGTCGGCCAGGCTGCCGTGGACCGGCGCACCATCCGGGTCGGATCGGGTCGCACGAAGATGACGGTGCGCTCGGGCATCGCCGACACGAAGGTGTCCGACCTGATCCTGGTGCCGATCGTGTTCGAGGGCGAGGCGCTGGGCGTCATCGAGTTCGGCAGCGTCACCCCGTTCTCGGAGCTGCACCTGGACTTCCTGGACCGGCTCGCCGGCACGCTGGGCATCGCGCTGAACACGATCCTGGCCAACCGGCGCACCGAGGAGCTGCTGGCCCAGTCGCAGCGGCTGGCGCAGGAGCTGCGCGACCGGTCGGTGGAGCTGCAGCGCACCAACAACGAGCTGGAGGAGAAGGCCGCCCAGCTGTCGGAGCAGAACCGCAACATCGAGATCAAGAACCGGGAGATCGAGCTGGCGCGCCTGGGTCTGGAGGACAAGGCCCGCCAGCTGTCGGCGGCGTCGCAGTACAAGTCGGAGTTCCTGGCCAACATGAGCCACGAGCTGCGTACGCCGCTGAACTCGCTGCTGCTGCTGTCGCGGCTGCTGGCCGACAACCCGGAGGCCAACCTCACCCCGAAGCAGATCGACTTCGCGCGCACCATCCACAGCGCCGGGTCGGATCTGCTCGCGCTGATCGACGACATCCTGGACCTGTCGAAGATCGAGGCGGGGCGGATGGACGTCGAGCCGGGTGAGGTCCGCTTCCAGGACATCTGCGACTACGTGGAGCAGGCGTTCCGGCCCCAGGCCGAGGAGAAGCGTCTGGAACTGCAGCTGACCCTGTCGGAACAGCTGCCCGCCGGCATGATCACCGATGCGCAGCGGCTCCAGCAGATCCTGCGCAACCTGCTGTCGAACGCGGTCAAGTTCACCGACTCGGGCACGGTGCACCTCGAGATCGGGTCCGCGCCGGCCGACCTGGTGTTCGAGGAGCCGTCGCTGAGCCAGTCCGGCGAGGTGGTGATGTTCGCGGTGCACGACACCGGCATCGGCATCTCGGCCAGCAAGCTGGCGCTGATCTTCGACGAATTCCAGCAGGCCGACGGGACGACCAGCCGAAAGTACGGCGGGACCGGCCTGGGCCTGTCGATCAGTCGGGAGCTGGCGCGCCTGCTCGGCGGCACCATCACCGTCACCTCCGCCCCGGGGCAGGGTTCGACGTTCACCCTGTACCTGCCGGGCATGCTGACCGGGCCCACCACCGCGCCGACGCTGCCGCTGGTGCCGGCGCTGACCGGGGTGGGCGCACCGGCCGGGGCGGTGCCGGTCAGCCCGGCGGCGCAGGCGCACTACGCGACGCCGGTGTCGCGGCCGATCATCGGCCGGGCCGCGACCGACACGCTGGGCGACGAGGTGTCCTCGACCCTGGACGGGGCGCGGGTGCTCATCGTCGACGACGACGTGCGCAACGTGTTCGCGCTGGCCAGCGCGCTGGAGCACCACGGCATGCAGGTCCTGTACGCCGACAACGGCAACGACGGCATCCAGCTGCTGGCCGAGCACCCCGACATCCACATCGTGCTGATGGACGCGATGATGCCCGAGCAGGACGGCTACGAGACGACCCGGATCATCCGGCGCAACCCGCACCTGATCACGCTGCCGGTGGTGTTCCTGACCGCCAAGGCGATGCCCGGTGACCGGGAGGCCGCGCTCGGGGCGGGCGCCAGCGACTACATCACCAAGCCGGTCGACCTGGACGAACTGCTGCGGCTGATGGCCCGCTGGATCGGCCGACAGGGGCAGGCCTCATGATCGTGCGGGCGGGGTATGCCGTCGATGAGTACGGCGAGCGAAACGGTGGGCCGGGTGGTCACGCCGCCGGCGGCCGTGGCGAGGAGCAGGCATGAGCGAGCCACGCGAGCGAATCGGTGGGCTCGGTGGTCACGCCGCCGACGAGCGTAGCGAGGAGACGGCGTGAGCGAGCTGGAGGCGGGTTTCCTGATGGCGAAGGTGCTGCTGGTCGACGACCGGCAGGACAACCTGATCGCGCTGGAGGCGATGCTGCAGGGGCTGCCCGTGGAGCCGGTCGCGGTCAGCAGCGGCGAGGCGGCGCTCAAACGGCTGCTCGTCGACGACTTCGCGGTGATCCTGATGGACGCGCAGATGCCGGGCCTGGACGGGTTCGAGACGGCGGGGCACATCAAGCGCCGTGAACGCACCCGGCACATCCCGATCATCTTCCTCACCGCGGCCGACCGGGACGCCCGGCTGGCGCTGCGCGGGTACGCCGCGGGTGCGGTCGACTACCTCACCAAGCCGTTCGACCCGTGGGTGCTGCGGGCGAAGGTGGCCATCTTCGTGGACCTGTGGGTCAAGACCCAGCAGCTGCGCCAGCAGGCCCAGCAGTGGGCGCGGCTGTCCGGCGCGGCCCAGGACGCGGTGCGGCTGCTCGAGGAGCCCGGCCTCGACAACGTCGAACGCGCCCGTGAGGCGCTGCGCGCCGCCCTGCCGCACGACCCGGAACCGCTGACGCGCCGCGCCCGCTGACCCCGGTGCGGGTCAGCGCTCGGTGATCTCCAGGGCGAGCAGGCACGCCTCGTCGTCGCGTTCGGGTGGGGTGAGCTGCCACAGGCCCTCGGTGCCGTCCTTGCGGTAGGCGGCGCCGACCCGGGTCGCGAACTCGGCCAGCGGGTCGCGTTTGCGCTTGTGCAGCACCCCGTCGGTGAACGACACGAAACCGTCGCCCGGTTGCAGGCGCAGCGTGTGAGTATCGAAGCGCTGGCCGTCGAGCAGGCCCAGCAGCGGCCCGGCCGGGTCGTCGACCACGGCGGCGACGCCGTCGCGCACCAGCAGCGGCTGCAGGTGGCCCGCCGACGCCCAGCGCAGCGTCTGGTCGGCCGGCTGGTAGTGCCCGATCAGCAGGCTGGCCAGCGGCCCGTCGGGTGCGCCCATCAGCATGCCGTTGACGATGCGCAGGATCTCGGCGGGCGCGGTGCCGGCCGAGCCGAGAGTCACCACCGGGAACCGCAGTCGCACCACCGCGGCGGCGGCGACCAGGCCGGTGCCGAACGCGTCGCCGATGACGAACAGCAGCGACCCGTCGTCGAGCCGCTCGGCGTCGCAGAAGTCGCCGCGCAGCTGCGTACGCGGGGCGGTGGCGGCGTAGTGGCGGCCGGTGACCGCCGCGCCGGGCGTCTGCAGCACCAGGTCCCGGCCGGGGTAGAGCAGCCGGGTGAGGTTGGCGGTCAGCGACTGCTCGGCGGCGAGCTGGATCTGCCGGGCCGCGGCGATGGTCTCGCTGCGGGTCCAGCGGTCCTCGGCGGCGTGCTGCTCGCTGACGTCGTGCAGGACCAGCCGGATCAGGCGGATGTCGTCGCCGGCGAGGTCGGCCTCGGCGAACACCCGCACCGGCACCACGCCGCGGGCGGTGTTCAGCCGCAGCAGGGCCAGGTCCGGCCGGCCCTGGGCGAGCCCGGCGAGCAGTTCGCGCAGCAGGCCGCGGTCGGCGGCGGCGAAGAACGACCCGAACTTGTCCAGCGTGGTGGGTCCGTGCGCCTCGTCGCGCCCGACGAGCCCGTACAGGCCGGGGGACCACACCGCGTCGCCGGCCTGCAGGTCCCATTCGGCCCAGCCGGAGCGGCTGAGCGTCTCCAGGCGTGCCATCCGGGCGTCGTTGCTGACCCTGGCGTCGATGCGCTCCCAGGAGGCCAGCAGCGCGTCGCCGACGCGGGCGGCCCGGCGGTTGAGAATGACGCGGCGGGGCCGCCCGTCGACCACGGCGTCCTCGACGACACCCTCGCGGGCGAAGGGCACGTCATCGGCGAGCAGCTCGACGTAGGCGTCGAAGACGCCGTTGACGCGCAGCCGCGGGTAGACGTCGAGCAGCAGCCGCCCGACGGTGTCGCCGTCGGAGGCGCGTACGGCGGGCCCGGCGGCGGCGATGACGAAGTCCTCGACGGCGCCGTCGTCACCGCGCACCGGGGTCAGCAGGTGCCCGCGGCCGCCGAGCACGTCGAGCGCGGTGGCCAGCCACACCGGCAGGGATGCGGGGGCGGTGTCGGCGGTCGACCACAGTCGGCGCAGCGCCCGGCCCGCGCCGGCGGCGAGCCGGTCCAGGAAGGCGCGGTCGGTGGCGGTGAACTCGCGGGGCTCGCCCCAGACCAGCGACAGCGCACCGACCATGTGGTCGTCGACGGCCAGTGGGTACACGGCGCGAGCCGGTCCGGGGCCGATCAGCACGAAGTCGTGCGGCTGCAGGCCGTCGAGCAGCAGCGGCCGGCCGGTGCGCACCACGGCGCCGACGGTGGTGGGCAGGGAGCTGGGCGAGCGCTGCCATTCGCTGGCGACCTGGGCGGGCCAGCCGTGGCTGGCGACCAGGCGCACCGCGCCGTCCACCTCGGCGGTGAACACCGCGGCGGCCGCGCCGGGCGCGTCGCCGAGGCCGACGGTGACCAGGATGTCGGCCAGCGTCGGGAAGTCCGCGGCGGCGTCGAGGGCGGCCAGGCATTTGCGCAGCACCCGGGCGCGGGCCTGGGGCAGGGCGCGGGCCGGGTCGTCGTCGAGGCCGACGATGGTGCGCAGGCCGGGCGTGGCCTGCCCGGGCAGGTCCAGGGCCGCGGCGGGGGCCGTGGGCGGATCCTGCGCCTCGGCGGTGTCGGGCACGGTCGCGCCGACGAGGTCGGCGGCCAGGTCGACGACGCTGATGTTGCGCTGCTGGGACATCGCAGACAGGCGCTCGAAGGCGCTCTCCGGGTCGCAGCCGAACCTTTCCGCGAGCAGGCCCTTGGCCTGCTCGATGAGGCCGCGGGTGCGCATCGCCTTGCGCAGGCCGGCGAGTTCGGCCTCCAGGCGCTGCACTCGGGCGACCCAGTCTGCCTCTGCGGGCGGGGGTGCGGCTTGCCGTGCCATGATTCGTACTCTGCCCATCGCGATCGGCGCCGAAACGGTGAACTCACCATTGTCCGGCAGGCGCGTGACCGCTGGGACGGCGGGTGTGCGAACGGCGCTGGGCGTGCGTTAATGGAACTGTTTCAGGTGGCGGAGGGAGTGGGATGGACCGGGGTTTCGGTGTCGAACGGGTCGTGGACGCGGACCGCATCGTGGTCAGGGTCCGCGGCGAGATCGACCTGATGACCGCGGGCAGCCTGCGCGACGAGCTGTGCGACGCGGTCAAGCAGTCCCCCGAGGTGATCGTCGACCTGCAGGGTGTGGGCTTCCTCGACTCGACCGGCGTGCGGGCGCTGTTCGACGCCTACCGGTCCGCCAACGAACTCGGTCACCGCTTCTACGTCACCGGCGCCCGCCAGTGGGTGGCCAAGGTGCTCGACGTGACCGGCGTCGGAAAACTGCTGGCCCCGCCGGCCTGAGCCCGGCCCCGCCCGTCAGGGGCGTAGACCCGTTTCCGAAATTTTCACCGGCGCAGGCTTCGCCGCCGTGCCAGAGGGGCACGTGAAGAGTATGTCCATGCTGGTGTGCCAGGTGCGGCGGCAACAGCCCTTCGCGCTCATCGCGATGGCCGGGACGCTCGACCAGGACACACTCATCCAGGCCGGGGTCACGCTGGCCGACTGCCTGGCTGCGCAGCCGGAGGCGGTCGTCCTCGACCTCGCTGACACGAGATGTGCCGACGAGCGGCTCGTGCCGTGGCTGCACCGTGCCGCGGTCAGCGCTTCCCGCTGGCCCGGCGTGCCGATCATGGTCGCCGCGCCGCCGTGCCCGGTGCCGGTCGCGCACCCGGGCCTGTCCGTCTTCGACGACGCCGGGCTGGCCGAGAAGGCCGCCGAGGCGCTGCCGGTCAGCCCGCGCCGCTCGGTGACCCTGCCGCCGACCCCGGCCAGCTGCGCCCGGGCCCGTGACCTGGCACAGCGCGCCTGCGCCGCGTTCGGGTTGCCACGGCTGGGGCAGCTCGCGCAGCTGCTCGCCTCCGAGCTGGCCGCGAACGCGGTCACGCACGCGCGCACCGACATGGAGCTGACGCTGCGCCGCGCGGGCGAGGCGGTGATCGTGGCGGTCCGCGACGGGGATCCGCGGCTGCCGCACGAGTCCGGCCCGGAGGACCGCGGCGCCGGCCTGGAGCTGGTTTCCGCGATGGCCACCGATTGGGGCAGCCTGCTGACCAGCGGCGGAAAGGTCGTCTGGGCGTCGGCGTCGGTCGCCGAGCCACGGCGCGCCACGGCTTCCTGAGGGTCCTTTCGCGCGTATACTTGGAGCCCTGCCGTGCGAGCGGCAGAACGTGGCCGGGGTGACCGGGCCACGACGGCGCTCTAGCAGCAGGGCGCCGTGGCCCGCCAGGAACAGCCTGCCGGCCCGTGCGGTGCACGGGTGACGAGCGCAGGCGTTGGCAGGTGTGAAGATGCGTACCGGTACTGTTTCGTCCCCGAAGTCCGCCGTGAGCGCCGTAGACGTGCTGGCGAGGTTCGAGGACTCTTTGCTGCTGCTGCACCGTCTGCCCGACGGCGACACCGGCCGCGGCAGGCTGCGTGACGAGATCATCTGCGGGTGCGCGCCGGTGGCACGCCGCCTGGCGATGCGCTTCCGCAACCGTGGCGAGGACGTCGAAGACCTCGTCCAGGTGGCTACGATCGGCCTGATCAAGGCCGTCGACCGGTTCGAACCCGAGCGCGGGGCGCCGTTCGCCAACTACGTCATGCCGACGATGCTGGGCGAGATCAAGCGCTACTTCCGCGACCGCACCTGGACCCTGCACGTGCAGCGCTCCCTGCAGGAGTTGCACCTGGCGGTGTGCCGGGCGATTCCGGAACTGAGCCAGTCCCTGCAGCGCACGCCGACCGCCGAGGACATCGCCGAATACCTGGGCGTCAGCGAGGACGACGTGCTGCGCGGGATGCAGTGCGCCGCGGCGTACACGGCCAGCTCGCTCAACGCGCCCGCGACCGCCGACGACGGCGACGGCGAGCTGCAGGACCTGCTGGGCGAGTGCGACGACACCCTGGAGGCGCTGCCCGAGCGCGAGGCGCTGCGCCAGGCGATCGACACCCTGCCCGAACGCGACCAGCGCATCCTGCGGATGCGGTTCGTGGACAACCTGACCCAGTCGGAGATCGCCGAGCAGGTCGGCGTCTCCCAGATGCACGTCTCCCGGCTGCTGGCGCGCGCCTTCCAGGTGCTGCGGCAGGAGCTGACCTGCGCCGACGCCGGTTGAGCCGCCGATCCTTGCCCGGTCCGCGCCACCGGACGGCGCGGACCGGGGCGGGGTTCACATGCGCTCGGGGGCTTCGATGCCGAGCAGGCCCAGGCCCTGGGCGATGACCCGGGCGGTGAGGTCGCACAGCAGCAGCCGGCTGGCCCGGGTCGGCCCGTCGGCTTTGAGCACCGGGCAGTTGTCGTAGAAGGCGGTGTACGCCCCGGCCAGGCCCTGCAGGTACCCGGCGAGCCGGTGGAACTGCAGCGTCTGCGCCGCGTCCGCGACCACGGCCGGGAAGCCCAGCAGCTCCATCGCCAGCGCCCGCTCGGCCGGGGAGTCGAGCAGCACCACCGCGGCGCGGTCCGGGCCGACCCCACCCCGGCGGAAGATCGACTTGATCCGGGCATGGGTGTACTGCAGGTAGGCCCCGGTGTCGCCGGAGAACGACAGCATCCGCTCCCAGCTGAACGTGTAGTCCTTGATCCGGTCGCTGGACAGGTCGACGTACTTGATCGCGCCGATGCCGACCATGCGCGCCACCTCGGCCCGGGTGTCGGCGTCGAGTTCCGGGTTCTTCTCCGCCACGATCGCCGCGGCCCGGGTCACCGCCTCCTCGAGCAGCTCCATGAGCTTGACGGTCTGCCCGGCCCGCGAGGCCAGCTTCTTGCCGTCGGCGCCCAGCACCTGCCCGAAACCCACGTGCACCGCCCGGGCCGGTTCGGCCAGCCAGCCCGCCTCCCGCGCGGTCTGGTACACCATCTCCAGGTGCCGGCTCTGCGGCGAGCCGACCACATACAGCAGCCTGGTCGCCTTCAGCTCCTGCGTGCGATACCGGATCGCGGCCAGGTCCGTCGCCCCGTAGCCGTAGCCGCCGTCCCGTTTGCGCACGATGATCGGCGTCGGCTGCCCGTCACGCCCCGCGAAGCCCTGCGGGAACGCGCACTGCGCGCCGTCGCTCTCCTGCAGCAGGCCGAGGCCGTCGAGGGTGTCCACAACGGGGGCGAGCATGTCGTTGTAGTACGACTCGCCGCAGAAGTCGGCCGCGGTCAGGGTCACGCCGAGCTTGTCGTACACGGCCAGGAAGTACTTCTCGCTCTCGTCGACCAGCAGCCGCCACAGCCGCAGCGTGGTCTCATCGCCGGACTGCAGCGCCACGACCCGCAGCCGGGACCGCTCGGCGAACACCGGGTCGGCGTCGAACTTGACCCGCGCTGCCTGGTAGAAGCCGTTGAGGTCACCGACCGACAGCTCGTGCGCGGCTTCGGTCTCGCCGAGGTCGAGCAGGTGTTCGATGAGCATGCCGAACGGGGTGCCCCAGTCGCCGACGTGGTTGGCCCGCCGGATGTCGTGGCCCAGCCAGTCCAGGGTCCGCGCGACGGCGTCGCCGATCACCGTGGAGCGCAGGTGGCCGGCGTGCATCTCCTTGGCCACGTTCGGATGGGAGTAGTCGATGATCACGGTCTCCGGCGCGGACGCGGCGGGCACGCCGAGCCGCTCGTCGCCGCTCATCGCGGCGAGCAGCCCGGCCAGCGCGTCGCCGCGCAGCTTCAGGTTGATGAAGCCGGGTCCCGAGATCTCCGCGGTGGCGACCAGGTCGGCCAGGTCGGCGCGGCCCAGCGCGTCGGCGGCGATGTCACGCGGCGCGCGGCCCAGCCGCCGGGCCAGCGGCAACGCGCCGTCGGCCTGGAAGTCGGCGTGCTGCGACCGGCGCACCACCGGATCCGCCGGCTCGCCCGCGACCGCCGCGAAGGCGGCCGCCAACCGGTCGTTGAGGAGACTCTCCAGGTCAGTCACGTGAACTCAGCTCTCTCGCAAGCGGGCAGGAGCGGCCCGCCGGGGCGGCATCGCGCCGGGCAGACCACTACACAGATCAGACAGAAGGTGCGGAGAAAGGCAGCACAGCGCGCGAAAACGCGTCAGCGAGCTGCCACGATTCGTCGTCGCTCGATCACGACGACGCGACCCGCCGGGCGCACGGCGACACGGCCACAAAGGCCGGCGCGCACCACAGCAGAGGACATGCCCCGACTCTACCCAACCCCGCCACCGAGAAAGGAAGGGCACCTTGTTAACGGCATGCGTACCGGAAGGGCACCTTCCTAACATGGGCGGATGACCGACGACGCGGCCGGGCAGTACCGGTTCTACGGCGAGCTGGCCCGGTGGTGGCCGCTGATCTCGCCGGTGGACGACTACGCCGAGGAGACGGCGTTCGCGGCGCAGTTGCTGCGCTCGGCGTCGATCCCGGTGCGCGAGGTGCTGGAACTGGGCAGCGGTGGCGGTCACAATGCGGTGCACCTGCGGGAACATTTCACGATGACGCTGTCGGACCTGTCCGCCGAGATGCTCGACATGTCCCGGCGGCTGAACCCGGACTGCGCGCACCACGTCGGCGACATGCGCACGCTACGGCTGGGCCGCGCCTTCGACGCGGTGTTCCTGCACGACGCGGTGTCTTACATGACCACCGAGGACGACCTGCGGCAGGCGATCGCCACGGCGTACGCCCACTGCCGGCCCGGCGGCGTCGCCGTGCTGCTGCCCGACGAGACGGCGCAGACCTACGAACCCGGCGCCGACCACGGCGGCGTCGACGGCCCGGACGGGCGCGGCGTGCGCTTCCTCGAGTGGTCCTGGGACCCCGACCCCGCCGACTCCTGGACCCTCACCGAGTACGCGTTCCTGCTGCGTGAGGCCGACGGCAGCGTGCGCACGGCGCACGAGACCCACCGCACCGGCGTCTTCGCCCGCGAGGTGTGGCGCAAGCTGCTCACCGAGGCCGGGTTCACCCCGGAGCTCGTTATCGAGCAGACCACCGAGGACCGCACCCCCCGCGACTGCTTCGTCGCCCACCGCCCCGCGTAGCGCCCCGCCGCCGGACGGGCCGGTTGATCGTCGGACTTGCCAGGCAGGTGGGCGAAAGCGGGCCAAAGATACGCACACCTGCCTGGCAAGTCGAGCGATCATGGTGCGGTCCGGGCGCGCCCGGGTGCTCGGGTCAGTCGAGGTGCGGCCCGTGGCGCCGGCCGGTGCACAGTTCGTCGAGCCGGCGCAGCGTGTCGTGCATGCTGTCGATCCAGATCCGGCCGTCGTCCATGGACTCCCGCTCGTCGGCGGGTGCCCGCGAGCAGTCGTAGCTCTCGGTCACGATGGTCGCGCCAGGCCCGTCGGGGACGAGTTCGTAGCTCCACCGGTGGCCCCACCGGGCGTCCGGCGCGTCGGCGTCGGGGTGGCCGCGGCCCGCCACGGGCTCCCAGCCGATCCGCCGGTCCTGCTCGTACTCGACGACGTGGTTGTCCATCTCGTAGTCGCCGTGGGCCGAGTAGTACATGCGCATCACGAAGACGTCGCCGACCCCGGTGACGGCCGCCTGGGTCACGGCGCCGCGCAGCATGCCGGACCCGTCCAGGGCCAGGTGGCAGGTCGGGTCGGCCAGGGCCTGGAAGATCGCGGCCGCGGGGGCTTCGATGCGCCGGGACACGCGCACCACGGGGCTGCCGTCGCCGTCCATGGGCGGGCCTCCTCCATCAGGGAAGGTGGATGGTCCGCCGCATGGTAAACGCCCCGTCCGACAGGACGGGGCGTTCGGTGGTGCCCGCAGGCCTCAGTGGAACCGGTGCACGACGGCGTGGCCCTTGCCGCGGGAGATGAGCCAGCGGTTGACGGGCACGGTGAGCGCGAACGCGATCAGCAGCGAGAAGGCCAGCGCCGCCCAGAACAACCAACTGGTCAAACCGGCGTCCATGGCGCCGGGCACGCCGACCATGATGGCGTTGTCGATCAGCTCCATCATCGCGATGGACACCGTGTCCGCGGCGAGCGCGATCTTCAGCGCCTGCCGGAAACCGACTCCGGCGCGCAGCACGCCGCGCATGGTCAGCGCGTAGCCGAAGACGAACGCCAGCGCCACCGACAGCACGACCGTCGGCCCGGCCGTCCAGCCCAGCGCGGTGCCGATGACCATGCCCAGGACCTCGCCGATGGCGCAGCCGGTGAGGCAGTGCAGCGTCGCCGAGGCGGCCATGCGCCAGGTCGCGGCGGGGACGTGCGGGGTGTGCCCGGTCGCGGCGCTGCGGGCCGCGTCGTCGGTGACATGGCCGTGGGCGGCATGGTCGTGATGATCCATGCCGCCCAGCATACCTCCGAATACCCCCGGGGGGTATAGTCAGACGTGGCAGATGATCTCGCCATGCGGCACCACGTACCAGCCGTCCTCGGCCGCCACCCACTCCCGCCAGCCGTCGGCCATCCGCCGCAGGTCGGCCTCGGTGGCGTAGCCCTTGGCGACGGCCTGCGCGGCCAGTGACGACTGCACGACGCGCTCCGCCCACATGCCGCCCCACCAGGCCCGCTCCTCGGGGGTGGCGTAGCACCAGACGCTCGCGGTCGCGGTGACGTCGGTGAACCCCGCCGCCCGGGCCCACGAGTGCAGCCGCCGCCCGGCATCGGGCTCACCGCCGTTGTCGCGGGCGATCCGCCGGTACAGCGCCAGCCACTCGTCCAGCGCCGGAATGACCGGCCACCAGGTGAACGCGGCGTAGTCGCCGTCGCGGGCGGCGACCACCCCGCCGGTCCGGCACACCCGGCCCATCTCGCGCAGCGCGCCGACCGGGTCGGACAGGTGCTGCAGCACCTGGTGGGCGTGGACCACGTCGAACGAGTCGTCGGGCAGGTCGAGGGCCTGCACGTCGGCGACCAGGAAGTCGACGTTGGCGGTGCCGCGCGCGGCGATCTCGGCGCGGGCCAGGCCCAGCGCGTCCTCGGTCAGTTCCAGCGCGGTGAGCCGGGCCGGGGCGACCGCGTCGGCCAGGTCGGCGGTGATGGTGCCCGGCCCGCAGCCCACGTCCAGGACCGTCCGGCCCGGCCGCAGGTGGGGGAGCAGGTAGGCGGCGGAGTTGGCCGCGGTGCGCCAGCGATGCGACACCAGCACCGTCTCGTGGTGTCCGTGCGTGTACGTCGTCATGGGTGATCCCTCCTACCTGGAGAGTCTAGAGATCGCGTCTCGTTATGTAGGAGAAAGATCTCATATAGTGAACAGGTTTGGGAAAGGAGCTGGTGAGGGAACGTATGGTCGGTGACGAACGGTCGTCGAGTGAGTGTTGCCGATGTCTTCCGCTGGGCGGTGGCCGGCTCGTGCGGCGTCGCCCTGGTGGGCGTGGTCCTGGCCGCCGTCTGGTCGGTGCGCGGGATCCTGGTGCTGGTCCTCGTGTCGCTGTTCGTGGCGGTCAGCCTCGACCCGGCGGTCCGCTGGCTGGTCCGCCACCACGTCCACCGCCCCTACGCGGTCACGATCATCCTGCTCGCCCTGCTGGCGCTGCTCGCCCTGCTGATCCTCGGCATCGGGCCGCCGCTGGTGCGCCAGGCCGGGCAGCTCACCGCCGACCTGCCCGGCCAGATCCAGCAACTCGACGATCGCTCGCGGGCGTTCCGCGAGCTCAGCGCACGCTACGGACTCGGAGACCGGCTCAACGAACTCGCCGCCACGGTGCCCGAACGCGTCGGCGCGAGCCTGCTGAGCCTCTTCCGCACCTTCCTCGGCGTGCTCGCCGCAGCGCTGACCGTGCTCGTACTGTCGCTGTATTTCCTCGCGGACATGCCGCGGCTGCGTCGCCGGATCCAGCTGATGGCCCCCGACCGGCAGCGGGAGCGCACCCGCCGCATCGTCGACGTGGTGGTCGACAAGGTCGGCACGTACATGATCGGCAACCTGATCATCTCGCTGATCGCGGGCGTCGTCGCGTACGCCGGCCTGCTGGTGCTGAACATCCCGTTCGCGCTGCCGCTCGCGCTGATCGTCGCCGTGACCGACCTGATCCCGCTGGTCGGGGCGACGCTGGGCACCGCGGTCTGCGGGCTGGTCGCCGCCATCGCGTCCGGGGTGTGGCCCGCGGCGGTCGGCATCGTGATCTGGCTGCTGATCTACCAGCAGATCGAGAACTACCTGATCGTGCCGAAGGTGATGAAGCAGAGCCTGGACATGCCCGCGCTCGCGGTGCTGCTGGCCAGCCTCATCGGCGCCGGACTGCTGGGCCTGATCGGCGCGCTGATGGCCATCCCCATCGCGGCCACCGTCAAGACGGTGCTGGCCGAACTGCGCGAACCGCTGCCACCCGAGCATCTGCCCGAGCCCGCCGACGATTCGGATCATCGGCATCCGGGTAAGGAGCTGTGATGCGCGACGGCGCGATGGGGTCACGGTGACCCGCGCGCAGACCGGAGGATCGCCTGTGCCCACAACACCGTCCACCGCACCGGTTCCCGACGGCCCGGCAGACCTGACCCGCCGGGACTGGCGGGCAGTGATCAAACGCACCGCCAAGGAGTACAAGGAGGACAACCTGAGCGACTGGGCCGCTGCGCTGACCTACCGCGCGGTCATGTCACTGTTCCCGGCCATCCTGGTGCTCGTGGCGGTGCTTGGCTGGACCGGCGCCGACACCGCCCAGCGTGCCGCCGCCGAGGTCGGCGGGTTCGCGCCGGGCGCCGCACGCGACGTGCTCGTCAACGCCCTCACTGAGCTGCAGCGTGGCCGGGGGGCCACCGCGGGCCTGGTCGCCCTCGTCGGCTTCGTGCTCGCGCTGTGGTCGGCGTCGAGCTACGTCGCCGCGTTCATGCGGGCCGCCAACATCATCTACGACGTGCCGGAAGGCCGCCCGATGCGCAAGACGCTGCCCATCCGCCTCGGCGTCACCGTCGTGGCCTGCGTCGCGATCGCCGTCGTCGCCGTCGCGCTGGTGTTCACCGGCCCAGTCGCCGAACGCACCGGCGAGTACCTGCACCTGGGTTCCGGGGTGGTGCGGACCTGGGACATCGCGAAGTGGCCCCTGGTCCTGCTGGTCATCGCCCTGATCTTCGCCCTGCTCTACTGGGCCTCGCCCAACGCGCGGCAGAGCGGCTGGCGCTGGATCACCCCCGGCAGCCTGCTCGCCGTGCTCCTGTGGCTGCTGGCGTCCGCCGGCTTTGCGCTGTACGCGGCGAATTTCGGTTCCTATAACAAGATTTACGGCAGCCTGGCCGGTGTCATCGTCTTCCTGATCTGGATGTGGATCGGCAACATCGCCCTGCTGCTCGGCGCAGAGTTCGACGCCGAACTGCACCGCGAACGCGCCATCGCCGCCGGCCACCCCGCCGACGAGGAGCCCTACATCGAACTCCGCGACCCGCCGACTCCGAAATGAGTTTCTCGGGCGGGATACACGAGGCGTGGCGTTGCACATGTCCGTCCAGGTGCAACCTCGCTCAGCGTAATGCGCGATCCGTCTCTGCCACGTGGCTCGACGGGATGGGCGCGACCGAACTCCTGACTGCGAGCCCGCCCCGCCCAAAGCCCTCGTACACCGCCGGTTGAAAGTGGCGCAGTATCAGTCCCCTCAACCCGCCGAGGGCCGCCGCGAACGCAAACGGGCCGAGTAGAATCCGTTCAACTGACTGCGGCAGACCCAAGGCTGCCAGTTCATCAAAGGACCCAGCTGCCTGGAGGCCGATCCAGCCGAGGGCGAACGCCGAAACCGCCGGGGCCGCATAGGCTGTCCACCAAGATTCACCGCGGCGCGCGCGGGCGAACGCACAAAGCGTCGCGATCGAAGTGGTCGCGGACAAGACGACGAGGCCGAAACCGCCGGCGATCAGACCAACGAGGAACAGCCCACCGATGGGATCCACTCCAGCGGACGCCGCAACGATGATGACACACAGCCCAGCCGCGGTCTGAAACAGCGACGCCGCTGTCGGGGCGCCGGTCCGATCTCCGGTACGTGCCAGCGAACGGGGAATGAAACCTTCGCGCGCAAGCCCGAACATATAGCGCGCCGAGGTGTTGTGGAAAGAAGTCATCGCCGCGAATACGGAGACAAGCAGTACGACGCGGCCGATACCGGCCGCCGCGGTTCCGAGGTGCGAGCTAGCGAGCGATATCATCAGATCGAATCCGAGGGTGTTCCCGTGGCCTGCGAGTTCGGCGGGATGCGTGGCCGCCGAGAAGGTCCACGAAGTCAACACGTAGAGGCCTGTCAACAGGCCCAGCGTCGAGAAGGTGGACAGGTTGATCGTGCGCTTGTAATTTCGAGACTCTTCGCCGAAGACCAGAGGCGTCTCGAATCCGGCGAACGCCACCACCGCGATCAGAAGGACGACGCCGATGCCCGGCTTCAACAGATCCGGCGAAGGTGGGTATCCCCCCTGCGGCGCGGCCAATTCTCCGGAAGCGATGAGTGCGCCGTCGACGAGCAGAAGAAATATGACCTGACCAATGATGATGCAGCCCAGCGTGTAGGTACTCAAATCAACCCGGGTGGTGCCGAGCAAGCCGACGAGAGCCCATCCGCATAGCGCGAATAGCCACCAGACGCCACTGACTTCACCGATACCCGTCACACCGAGGAGATCGGCCGCTACCACGCCGAACAGGCCGTACAGGGCAAACTGGAGGAAGCCATACGTCAGGACAGCCACGCCGGCCGCCGCAGCGCCGATGATTCGACCTAGCCCCTGTGCGATATGGGCATAGATCGATCCCGCGTTAGTTATGCGCCTGCCCATCGCAACGTGACCCACTGAGAAGGTGGCCAAAGTCGCGCCGACAATCAGAATGGCAAGGGCAAAGTTCGTTGCGCCGGTCAATGCAAGCCCGGCAGCGATCACGACGCCGATCGTGACCAATGGCATGGCAGACGTGATCGTAAGCGCTGAAACCGCGAGGACGCCGAGCCGGTCAGCCGCCAGCGCGCTGGACGGAGGTGGACTGGTGAGACTGCTAGGCGTGCGTGCACTGGGTCGGGTGCTCGGCCGGGGCGGGCGAACGGTGGGCGGCGACTGATTCACCGACGCCGGACGTCGCGATCGGAGCGGAGCGACCCGGAAAGCGGGGGTGTCCCGAGCGAGTGCCGACAGCAGGTGGCCGACGAAGGAGGGGCCTCGGGAGGGGTGATCGCCGTTAGGCATTCTGGCGCTCCTTGGTCTGAGGTGCCGACTCCATCGCTTGATCGTCAAAGCGAGAGACAGGTCGTAGGCGCGCCAACTGCTCCAAGATGTATGGTCCCGCGACGCCGACCGTCACGACAGTCCAGGCCTCGGTGGTGCTGTTGCTCGCGACAGTCGCTGCGGCAAGACCGCCTCCGATCGATAGGCGAAGCGCTATCGAGACAAGGTATGGACCGAGACTCGGCTCGCGTGGGTTCGACCACGGCCAGTCTTTGACCCGGGTGACAGCCACGGTGAACTGCCAAGCGTCGACTGCGAAAGCTCCGAACAAGCCCCACAGCACACCTTGCCACATCGACATGTGTGCAATGTAGTGGCTGGGTTCGTGCCCGGAAAGTGTCCGCGTAGGTACATAGGGCAGGCCACCCGACCGCGCAAGCGGCGTTGCCGCGTTGGTCAAGAAGATTGGAAGTGAGCCAAGTGCGATGCGATCACCCGGTGGCCCTCTCGGAGCGGCGGCGAGCAGCCTCGGCGGAACGCGTCGCGTCTTGATCGGCCAAAGAGGTCGGCGGAGCGCGATCACCGAATGCGCGCAGGACAGCGGATGATGCGCGCCACTGGTCAGCCGAACAGTAGTTGCCCGGCGGCGAGAGTGCCGGCAACGAGCTGCGGTGCAGCGGCGAGCGCCGCCGAGGCGATCTCGCTCGAGAGGGCCTGCATGACGTGCTGGCCAAACTTGCGCAGCAGACCGGGCTCGGGCTGGTCGGTGGCATTGTGGGTGCGAAGCTCGTCGATCGCGGTGAGGACGCGTTCGGTGCTGGCCGCCGGCATCTGCAGGGCAGGCAGCAGTGCAGTGAGGCCCTCGATCCACTCGGTGATGGCGGCTGGGTCGATGCCTGTGGTGGGCGTATTGCGGATGTTCAGGTCGCCGCCGACAGTGTTGCCGGCAAGTTGGCTGATGGTGCTGCCGTTGATGGTGGCCGCGGAGATCTGCAGGATGCTCTGGTTGCCGGTGGCCCGCTGGGAGGCTTCATACGCGGCGATGTCGCCGTCGGTCTCGGCCATGACAAGCTGTCCCTTCGGGCTGATGGTGTAGGCGACGACGAGCCGGTCGGCGCGGGTGAGGTAGCCGCCTTGTTCGAGCAGTTGCGCGGCGGCCTGTGTCTCGGGCACGGTGTAACGCTCGCCGTAGAAGATGCCTCGGTGCGTCTGGAGGAACGCGCGGAGGGTGGCGGGTCGGTTCGTGTCGAGGGCGTCGAACCAGGTCAGCATCTGAGTGCGCAGCGTGCGTCCGCGTAGCCCGCGGTTGCTGCGGCTGACCCGGGCGAGGCGGACCAGTTCGCGGCCGTCGGCGGTGAGCTGCACGTCGGTGGGCACGCCGTCGGCGTCGATGGGGCCGAAGTGGCGCAGCCAGCCATTCTCGGTGAGGTCGAGGTAGGCGCGGCGTCGCACGGCACCATCGACGTGGGGAGCTCGACTCCACGGCACGATGTCGTCGGGGCTATTCAGGTCGAAGGCGCTCTCGAGGATCTGAAAATTCCGTACAGGCATCGTCATCGGGTTGAGAAAGGGCACGTTCCTGATTGTCCGACGCACGTAGGGAAGCTAGGTCGTTTGACACGAGCTCAGACCCCCGTTCGGGCGAACGCCCGGGTTGGCACGGACCGCTGAGCTTTCATGGTGATCACCTGACGGAAGTTCACGGCCGCGCTCGAGGTCGCCGTCACCTGCCGAACATTGCTTGCTCAGGCATGAGCGGCGGCGCTTTATCGATGCCCGGCAGCGAAATGTTGAAGGTCGTGCCGCGACCGGGCTCGCTGACCAGCCCGATCGTGCCGCCGTGGTCGACGGTGATCTGCCGGGCGATGGTCAGCCCCAGCCCGCTGCCGCCGGTGGCCCGCGTCCGCGCCCGGTCGGCCCGCCAGAACCGCTGGAAGACCCGCCGCTGGTCCTCGGGCGGGATGCCGCAACCGCGATCGGTGACCTGTATCTGCACGTCATGCCCGACCCGCAGGGCCGCCAGCGTGACCGTCGTGCCCGCCGGCGCGTGTCGGACCGCGTTGGTCACCAGGTTGCCCACCGCCTGCCGCAGCCGGCCCGCGTCGGCGTGGACGAGCAGCGCCGGTTCGGCGACCACCTCGAGTTCGACGGTGACGGCCGCGGCTGCGGGCTGGTGCGCCGCCCGGCAGCTCTCCAGCAGTTCGCGGACGTCGACCACGGCCCGGTCGTACGCGAGCGCGCCCGCCTCGGCCAGGGCCAGCGTCTGCAGGTCGTCGATGATCCGCTGCTGGAGCATGGTCTCCTCGTGCAGCGAACGGAACAGCGTCTCGTCGGCGCTGACCAGGCCGTCCTCCAGCGCCTCGAGGTAGGCGCGCACGTTGGCCAGCGGGGGTGCGCAGCTCGTGGGCGATGTCGGCGATCATGCGTCGTTGCTGCTCCTCCGCGTGCTGCAGCGAATCGGCCATGCCGTTGAACGTGACGGCGAGCTGGGCCAGCTCGTCGCCGCCCTCGACGTCCACGCGCTGGTCCAGGGAGCCTTCCCCGAAGCGGCGGGTGGCCACCGTCAGGCGCTGAATGGGGCGCAGCACGTGCCGGCTCAGCAGGAGGGAGCCGAGCGCGATGGGCACGGCGACCACGCTGAACGCCAGCATGATCGGTGTGGTGTCGATGCCGTCCTCGGAGCTGACGGCCAGCCGCAGCGGCTCGGGTCCGACGATGCCGATCCGGGTGAGGAACACCTCGCCCAGGCAGGTGCGCAGGTGCTGTGCCGGATCGGGCGCCAGGGCGCGGGGCGCGGCGGAACGGGAGCCGGGCGCGGGCTTCTCGGCGGGCGTGTCGAAGCAGCGGCCGACCTCCTCCTGGTCGCGGGTGATCGAGCGAGGCTGGCTCGCGGTGCCCGTGCGGCACTCGGTGACCAGGTCCGGCGGGGCAATGGTGTGCGTGATGAGCGGCAGCCCGTAGTGGGTGGTCACGGCCTGCGGTTGCATGCCCGCGCGGGACAGGCAGGCGGCGAACCGGATCTCCTGCCGGTACTCCTCGATCGCCTGCAGCGTGATCTCCCGTTCCTGCCCTGCGGCTCGCGGCAGGTCGAGCTGCGGCCGGGCGTCGATCGGGAAGGTCAGCTTCGTCATCGGGGTCACCGGCTGGCCGGCCAGCACTGCGGTGTCGACGACGCCGATCGCGCCGTCCTGGGTGTCGAGCCGGATGCGCCGTCCGGTCCGGCGGGCGATGCCGGCTGCCACCTCGGCCATGCCCTCCCAGGTGCCGTGGTCGCGGCCGTACCGGGTGACCTCCTCGGCGATCTGCCGCATGACCTGCTGCTGGGCGGTGGCGGATGCGGTCACCGCGTTCTCGGCGAGGGTGAACGTGAGGTAGGTGCTGGCTCCGGCGGCGAGCAGCACGACGACGGCCACCAGGGCGAACACCCTGATCCGGAAGGTCATGCGCCCGGCTGGGGCATGCGGTAGCCGCGGCCGTAGACGGTCTGGACGTAGCGTGGCTCGCCCGGATCCGGCTCGATCTTGCGACGCAGGTTGACGACGTGCACGTCGACGGTGCGTTCCAGGACGTCCTGGTCGAAGCCGAAGGCGCGGTCGATGATCTGCGATCGGGTGAAGGCGCGCCCGGGTTCGGCCGCCAGCACCTCCAGGATGCCGAACTCCTTGGCGGTCACTGCCACCGCACGCCCGCCGATCCGCACCTCGAAGCTGTCGGCGTCCACGACGAGGTCGCCGACGACGATGGGCCCTGCCGGGCCGGCCGGGACCGCGCCGGTGCGGCGCAGCAGGGCACGCACCCGTGCGACGAGCTGGCGGGGGCTGTACGGCTTGGTGATGTAGTCGTCGGCGCCCAGGTCGAGCCCGAGCAGGATGTCGTTCTCGGTGCTGCGGGCGGTGAGCAGGATGATCGGCACGGCGGACTCGCGGCGCAGGATGTGGCACACGTCCAGCCCGTCGACCTCGGGCATCATCACGTCGAGCACGACCAGGTCCGGGTTGCGGGTGCGGCACTGGTCGAGCGCGGCACGGCCGTCGGCGACCGTCAGCACGCTGTGTCCCTCGTGCTCCAGGTACATGCGGAGCACCTGCACGAGCTTCGGGTCGTCGTCGGCGACCAGGATCCGGGCTGCCACGTGTCACCTCCTGCGCGTCGTATTCGCTGCGCGGATTCTGCCCCGGCACCTGTGAACAACATGTTAGGAATTTAGTGGCATCGATACACCGAATGCGGTCATTGCCCATCGCTGACTCTCTGACCTGGGCAACATCGTTCACTAATCGCCTCTTAATAGGGCCTTAATAAGTGGGCCAATACGTTGCGCTGCATTGTTGGCAGCAGCGGAAGAGGTGCTTTCGATGAACAGGTTCGCGAACTTTGTGAACGCGTTGGCCGTCAGCCGATGCGCATGTGGCACCGCGGCCGGGCAGGTGGCGGCGTGACCGCCGTGCTGCTGGTCGGCTGGCGTCCGAAAGCCGTCGCCGCACTGCGCCGGCTCGGCGCCGAGGTCACCTGCGCCTTCCGGCCAGGTGAGGACGACGCCGCGGCGCCGGGGCAGCGGCCGCACCGGTCGGTCCGGGTCGCCGACCCGGCCGGCGTCGAGTCGGTCCTGGCCGGTCTGGCGCGCCAGGGCCTGCGGCCCGCCGACTTCGACGTCGTATGCAGCCAGCAGGAGTTCACCATGGTGACGGCCGCGGCGATCGGCGGCGACCGGTCCTGGATGCCCCTGCCCACCGCCATGAACCTGCGCGACAAGCAGCTGCAGAAGCTCCGCATCCGGCAGGCGGGCCTGCGCGTCGCCGACTGCTGGATCGTCGACGACATCCGGGAGCTGCGGGTCCCGGCCTACCCCTGCGTGCTCAAGCCACTGGCGGGCGCGGGCGCACGCGACACGTTCGTGCTGGGCGGCCCGGCGGCCGCCGAGGACGCCCGCGAGCGCCTGCTGGACTCCCGCCGGCGCGGTCCGTGGCTGCTGGAGCGGTTCATGACCGGCCACGAGCACGCCGTCGACGGCGTCGTACGCGGCGGGCAGCTGCGGCAGCTGAGCATCTCGCGCTACCAGAGCAATCTGATCCGGATGCGCGACGGGGCGCACATGCTGTACGTGGCGCAGGACCCGGCCGAGCAGCCGGAGCTGTACCGGCAGGGCTGGGAGCTGGCCGAGGCGGCGATGCGCGCGCTCGGCCACACCGACGGCGTCTTCCACCTGGAGGCGTTCCTCAACGCGGACGGTTTCGTCTTCAGCGAATGCGGTGGCCGGATCTGCGGTGGCAAAGCCGACGTGATGGCCGAGCTGAAGTTCGGCATCGACCTGCACGACGAGTGGGCACGGGCGGTGCTGCGCCTGCCCGCCGGGCGGCAGGGGCCAGGACGCGCGGGCAGCTACGCCCACGGCTGGCTGCCGCTGCCCGCCGGGCGCCTGGTGTCCGCGCCCGGCCCCGAGCAGATCGCCGAGCGCCCCGGAGTGCGCGAGGCCCACGTGTGGCTCACCCCCGGCGACCGGGTGGTCGACCCGCGCACCTCCTCCGGGGCCGGGCTGGGCACCGTCCTGCTCGAAGGCGACACCGTCGCCGACGTCGAACGGAACTTCGCCGACCTCGTCACCTGGGTGCAGCAAACCTCGAAGGTCGACCAGGACGCGTGACACCCGACGACACCACCCCGCGCCGAGCGTCCGGACGAAGGAAGGGCACCTTCCACAACGCATTAGCGGTAAGAAGGTGCCCTTCCTTCGTCAGGCGGGGGCGCGGCGGAGGTGGCGGACCGGCCGCACGGCGAGCAGCACGGCGCAGCCGAGGACGCCGACCAGGGCGGAGACGCCCAGGACCTGGTCGGCGCCGACGAGCGCGGCGACCGGCCCGGCGAGCACCTGGCCGATGGGGATGCCCGCGACGGAGCCGGCGATCTCGTAGGCGGAGACGCGGTTGAGCACCGCGTTCGGCACCTGGGTCTGCACGCTGGTGGCCCACATGACCGACCAGAACGCCCACGCCGCGCCGCCCACGGCGTGTGCCGCCAGCAGCAGCCCGAACGGCGCGTGCACCGACACCGACAGCGGGATCAGCGCGAAGCCGAACATCGCCTGTCCGCCCGCGGCCAGCGGCCGGGCCGGGCGCACCCGCATGGCGACCAGGCCGCCGAGCACGGTGCCGCCGCCCATCGCCGACATCGCCCAGCCGTACGCGCTCTCGCCCAGGTAGCCGGTGATCACGCCGGAGCTGAGCGGGATGTACGGCCCGAACAGCGTCACGCCGAACACCACCCAGATCAGGATCACGCTCCACATCCAGCTGCGCGACCGGAACTCGTGCCAGCCCTCGCGCAGGTCGCGGCGGATGGTGACGTCCGGGCGCGGGGCGCGGACGACCGGCGGCAGCCGCAGCGCCAGCAGGCACAGCGCGCTGACGGCGAAGGTCGCGGCGTTGATGGCGTACACCGTGCCGGGCCCGGTCAGCACCACGAGCGTCGCCGACAGCGCGGGTCCGAGCAGCTGCGCCCCGGCGTCGGCCACGCGCAGTGCCCCGTTGGCGCGCTGCACGTCGGCGGCGACGCGCGGCACCATGCTGGCGACGCCGGGCTGGAACATGGCGGCGGCCGCCCCGGCCAGCGCCGACATCGTCATCAGCAGCCACAGCGGCGAGTTGCCGGTGATCAGCGCGACCGCGACGACGGACTGGGTGACCACGCGTACCGCGTCCGCGCCGATCATCAGGCGGCGCGCGCCGAAGCGGTCGGCGAACACCCCGCCGAACAGGATGAGCGCGACCAGCGGGGTCATCCAAGAGGCGAGCACCAGCCCGACGCCGGAGTCGCCGTGCCCCGCCGAGCGCACCGCGAGCGCCACGGCGACGGGCAGCATGCCGTCGCCGAGCAGGGCGATGGCACGGGCAACGAAGTAGAGGCCGAAATCACGGGTCCACATGCGACCCGTACCCGATGGTGCGACTGTCATGCTGATCATGAACCAAAAACTGTTAAGACTCCTTCCCGATTTCCGGAAAACTTTGTGTACGACTTGACAGGCATATAACCGGGCAGGCATGTTAAGAGCGTGGCGGTGGTCGGAGCGTTCGCGGTGCTCGGCGAGGCGAACCGGCTGCGCATCCTGGAGCACCTGCGTGGCGCCGAGTGCAGCGTCGGCGAGCTGGTGGACCGGCTCGGCATGAGCCAGCCCGCCGTCTCCAAGCACCTGCGGGTGCTGCGCGAGGCGGGCTTCGTGTCCAGCCGCATCGCCGCCCAGCAGCGGATCTACCGCATCGAACCGGAGCCGTTCGCCGAGCTGGAGCACTGGCTGGCGCAGTATCGCCGCCTGTGGGACCGCCACCTCGACGCGCTGGAACGGCATCTCGACAACCAGGAGTGACGACCATGAACACCATCGACCCCGGCCCGATCTGGCCGGT
Source organism: Catellatospora paridis (assembly GCF_009720365.1). GTDB lineage: Bacteria > Actinomycetota > Actinomycetes > Mycobacteriales > Micromonosporaceae > Catellatospora > Catellatospora paridis. The sequence continues at coordinate 84,653 of NZ_ML769313.1, forward strand.
CGAGTGCCACCCGTCCGGCGAGCGCTGGACCCTGGTGCTGCAGCGCGACCTGGCGCACCCGCCCGCGAAGGTGTGGGCCGCGCTCACCGAACCCGGCCGGCTCGCGCAGTGGGCGCCGTTTCTGGCCGACCGCGACCTGGGACGCACCGGCGCGGCGACCCTGACGATGATCGACGGCGAGCATGCCGAGGACCTGTCCGCCACCGTGCAGCGCGCCGAGCCGCCGCACCTGCTCGTCTACACGTGGGGCGAGGACCTGCTGCGCTGGGAGCTGGCGGGCACGGCCGCCGGGACGCGGCTGACCCTGCGGCACACCATGGCCGACCGCACCTGGGTGCCGAAGGTCGCGGCGGGCTGGCACCTGTGCCTGGTGGTCGCCGGGCGGCTGCTCGACGGCGACCCGGTGCCCCCGATCCGGGGCAGCGAGGCGAAGAACCACGGCTGGGCCGAACTCGACGAGGCGTACAGCCGTGAACTGGGCATCCTGGGCACCGAGACGCCATAGCGGCGGGCGGGGTGTTCCCCGCCGCGGTGGAAACGGATACGCTGCTGCGCTGCGAGGCCGGTCGAGGCCGGCCGGGATGGCATTGTGCGAGCAGGAGTGTTGAGCGGCGATGAGCGTAGACAACGGTTACCTGAAGGTCATGTCATGGAACCTGTGGCTGGCGGGCCGCTTCGTCAACGAGGCCCGGCCCAAGCAGCTCGCGTTCCTGCGCGAGCAGGCCCCCGACGTGGTCGGTCTGCAGGAGACGCTCGGCGAGGCGGCCCGTGAGCTGGCCGAAGACCTCGGCTGGCACCACCACCAGGGCGGCAGCTGCGGCATCATCTCGCCCCACCCGATCACCCAGCGGTACGGCGACGAGTCCCTGCGTGGCGTCGGCGCGCGGATCCAGCTCCCCACCGGCCGCGAGCTGGTGGTGTGGAGCGCGCACCTGAACTACGAGCCGTACGGGCCCTACGACTTCCACCTGTCCGGCATGACCGTGCCGCAGGTGCTGGCCCGCGAGGAGGAGGCGGGCCGCCCGCGGCAGATCGCCGACGTCATCGACGCGATGCGCCCGGCGCTGGCCGAGCGCGGCCTGCCGGTCCTGCTCACCGGCGACTTCAACGTGCCCTCGCACCTGGACTGGCCGAACCTGCCGTGGCAGGTCAGCATCGCGGTCGAGCGGGCCGGGCTGCGCGACTCCTACCGGGCGGTGCACCCCGACGCGGCGGCCAAGCCGGGCCACACCTGGTCGCCGCTGAACCACTGGCACGAGCAGCAGGAAGGGGTGCTCGAACCGCAGGACCGCATCGACTTCGTGCACTACGCCGGGCCCCTGCGGCCGGTGGCGTCCGACACCCTCGGCGTGGGCGAACCGCGCCCGATGCCGCACCATGCCGACAATGAGTGGACCTCGGACCACTGGGCGGTGCTGAGCACGTTCGTCATGGAGGCGTGATGCGGTTCGACCTCGGCTCATACGACGCCGTGCTGCTCGACATGGACGGCACCCTGGTCGACACCGAGTCGCTGTGGATCGAGGCGGTGCTCGGTGTGGCCGCCGAGTTGGGCGCGGAACCGCTCGACCAGGCGCGGCTCATCGGCGGGACGGTGGCATCCATCGTCGCCGTGGTCGGCGCGGCCACCGGCGGGCGACATGCGACCGCTGACCTCGACCTGTGGATCGACCAGGCGGTCAAGCGCAGGGTCGCGGAGGTCGGCGTCCGGCTGCGGCCGGGTGCGCGGCGGCTGCTCGACGACCTGATCGCGACCGGTATGCCGTGTGCGCTGGTCACCTCGTCGGGCCGGGCGGACACCGAGATCATCCTCGACGTGCTGGGCCGGGCGGCGTTCGCGCACACGGTCACCGCCGACGACGTGCCGCGGCATAAGCCGGACCCGCTGCCGTACGCCACCGCGGCGGCGCTGCTCGGCGTGGACCCGTCGCGCTGCGTGGCCGTCGAGGACAGTCTGACCGGGCTGTGTTCCGCCGAGGGCGCGGGCTGCACCACGGTCGCCGTACCTCACCTTCAGGACATTCCGGATGCTCCGCGGCGATACGTATTGACGAGCCTCGAAATGGTCGCCGTAACGGCGGTTAAGGTGACTCCGTGATCCTCACCGTCACCCCGAACGCCGCCCTCGACGTCACCTATCAGGTCGACGCGCTGACCCCGTACGCGACGCACCGGGTCGCGGCGGTGGCCGAGCGCGCCGGCGGCAAGGGCGTCAACGTGGCCCGGGTGCTGCACGGACTCGGCACCCCGGTGCTGGCCACCGGCCTGGCCGGCGGACCCACCGGGCAGCGGCTGCGCGAGCTGCTCGTCGCCGACGACGTCGCCGAGGCGTTCCTGCCGGTGACCGGCGACGCCCGGCGCACCGTCGTGGTCGCCGACCGCGCCGACGCCACCGGCTTCTGGGAGCCCGGCCCGAACGTGTCCGCCGCGGAATGGTCGGGGTTCACCGCGCACTTCGCCGCACTGCTCGCCGGCGTCAAGGTCGTCGTGCTGTCCGGCTCGCTGCCACCTGGCGTGCCCGCGACGGCGTACGCGGAGCTGCTCGCCCTGGCTCACGCGGCCGGCGCCGCGACGATCCTCGACGCCGACGGCGACCCGCTGCGCCAGGGTCTGCGGGTGCAGCCCGACCTGGTCAAACCCAACGCGGCCGAACTGCACGCGCTCACCGGCATCCGCGTCGACGGTCCCGACGCGGCCCGCACGGCCGTCGCGGCGCTGCGCGAGCTGGGCGCGGGCGACGTGGTCGCGTCGCTGGGCGGCGGCGGCCTGGTCGCGGTCAGCGCGCAGGGCGTATGGCGCGCCCGGCTGGCCGAGCCGCTTATCGGCAACCCCACCGGCGCGGGCGACGCCTGCGTGGCCGCCCTGGCCCGCGGCCTGCTCGCCGGGCAGCCCTGGCCCGAGCGGCTGCGCGACGCCGTGGCGCTGTCGGCGGCCGCGGTGCTGTCCCCGGTCGCCGGCACCGTCGACCCCGACGTCTACCAGCGCCTGCGCACCGAGGTCATCGTCGACGCCTGCTGATCCCCGGCACCCGAACCGCCGACAGCCGAGCTGCGAGCGGATCTACAGCTCGACCACGAAGAACGGAGCCCACATCCGCAGCGCGCCGTCGGCGTAGGAGTGGGAGAACACATACTCCCCTGACTGGGAGTTGTTGACGTGCGCCAGGAAGGTCACATGGAAGATCTGGCCGGCGTGCACGGAGACGGAGCATTCGAGCTCCGAGGCCACGACGATGTCGCTGCCGGAGCCGCTGACGTCGTCGTCGTCCTTCCAGTGCCAGAAGCCTTTCCACCGAATTCCGTCCGGCCCCAGCACATTTCCGGTGTTGTGGTCCTGGATCACGACTCTGCCTGAGCCGTGGGTGAAGGCGTCCAGTCCTCCGCCCGCGTCGATAGACCACTCGAATCCGTAGTGCAGGGGCACCCTGATGTGTGCGGTCCCGGTGACCGTTGCCTCCAGGACCTTGCCGACCCCGGCGGTGCCCCAGTCCGAGCCGCCGCCGTAGTGGCCGACGACGCTGACACCGAAGTGCCCGTCGAGTCTGTTCGCGGTGAGGTCAGGATGGCCGTGAATGTCTGCGCGCACCTCGTAGTCGTACTCCAGGCCGAAGACGTTGATGCCGGGCCTGACGTCCGGGATGAGGTTTCGTGCCTGTTCGCGCCAGTCGTATGCGACCTCGGTAGGGAGGTCGTCGGCCCATGTCATCTTCTGCTGGGCCCGCAGTTGCTCGTTTGCTGCGGCGAGTTCCTGGCGTGCGGCCTTGGCCTGCTTGTCGCTTTCCAGCAGGCGGGCCATGGGCCCCATTGCCCTGCGCTGGGTCTCTATGCGAGTGATGGCCGAGGTGGCCCGGGCGGTCGACTCCTGCGCGAGGAGGCGGTCCAGTACGGCTTGGTGCCGATCGGTGAACGCTTCGCCGATTCCGCTCGGATGCCGTACGGTCGGCTCCGTTGTGGCCTGAACAGCTGGCTTGCCCATGCACGCAGTTTCTCATCGACGCCGACGACGTGCGGCCGTATCGTAGCATGTCTATATTGCCTGCTGGTTCTCTGGATCGGGCGACGAGGAGTGAACTCGCGTAGTCGGTTTGGAAGACTGAAGGCGACCAGCGGGGGAGCGTTTGATGATCGTTATTGCACATGTCAGCGACACCCATTTCGACGGCGGTCCGCGTAACGCGGAGCGCAGCGGGCGGGTGCTGGCCTACCTGGCCGCGCTGCCGCACCCGGTCGACGTCGTGCTGGTCACGGGCGACATCACCGACCACGGCCGCCCGGACGAGTACGAGCAGGCCGCCAAGGTCCTCGCCGCCGTGCCCGGCGCACTGACCCTGCCCGGCAACCACGACGTACGCGCGTCCTACCGCGCCGGGCTGCTCGGCGAGCCTGCGGCGGACGGCCCGGTCAACCGCGCGGCCGTCGTCGGCGGCGTGACCCTGGCGCTGTGCGACTCCACCATCCCCGGCCGCGACGACGGCCGGCTCGACGACGAGACGCTGGACTGGCTGCGCGCTGTGCTGACCGGCACAGACGGCCCGGTCCTGATCTGCATGCACCACCCGCCGGTCGAACTGCGCGTCCCGTTCATCGACGCGCTGCGCCTGCACGACGCACAGCCGCTGGCCGAACTCGTCGCAGAGTTCCCGAACGTGCTCGCGGTGCTGTGCGGGCACGCGCACAGCGCGGCCGCGACGACCTTCGTAGGCAGGCCGCTGCTGGTGGCACCGGGGGTCGTCTCGCGGCTGCGGCTGCCGTGGGAGGGCGAGGACCCGCCGATGGACTACGACGCGCCGCCCGGGTTGGCGTTCCACGTGCTCGACGACGACCTGCGGCTGACGACCCACTACCGGTTCCTGCCCTGAGCGTGCCCACTACGCTGTCGCGATGGCCGTCGCACACCTCGCCCACTCCTGGCGCGTCGACTCCCCGCCGGAGACCGTCTTCGCCCACCTGACCGAGCCGCAGCACTACATCGGCCTGTCGCCGCTGGTCGCCGAGGTGCGCGACGTGCGTCGCGGCACCGACGAGCAGGGCGCGCCGGTGACCGACTACGTCGCCGTGGAACGCTTCCGGTTCCTGAAGGTGCTGCACTGGGACAATCTGATCCGGGTACGCATGCGCGTGGTCGAACCCGGCACGGCGCTGCGCCAGAGCGTGGTCAGCCCCGGCGGGGTGCGTCTGGAGTGGACCGTGCGGCTGACCCCGGACGGCGACGGCTCGACGGTGGACGACCAGATGGAGATCACGATGGCCGCGCCGATGCGCGGTTTCGTCACCGGCCAGGCCCGCGGTGTGCAGCTGCACCGCGCCACCGAACTGACCCGCCGCATGGCCCGCCACGGCTGACCCGCGTCCGGGACAGTCCTACCGGGCTGATCCCCGGCGCCGCCGCAGGGCCACCACCACCAGTCCGGCGGCGAGGATCAGCAGTATCGCGCCGGGCACGAGCCACCGGCTACTCGTCCGGACAGGAGCGGGTTCGGCCAGCTCGGGCGTCGAGACCGCCACGGACGTCGGGACTGCCGTGGCGGTCGGGACGGCGGCTGACGACGCGGCCGGCAACGGGCGGACGCCGATACACAGCCCGGTGGCGCCGTTGTTCGCGTTCACCCGGTACCGAGCGCCGACCCGGAAGGCGTAGCCGCAGCTGACCTCGCTGGGGTTCACCCGCAGCCCGAGCGTTTCGCCGACCCTGGCGTCGCCCTTGACCACCGAGTCGACCGTGAGCGAGACCGCCTCGTCGGTCACCTGCGTGACCGTGCCGGTCACGGTGCGCTCGGCCCGCTTGTCCTGCTCGCTCGGGCTGTGCGCGCAGGAGCAGGCCCAGGCGGGCTGCGCCGGGGAGACGACCACGACGAGGCCGATGCCGACCGTGGCGAGGACGAGCAGGATTGCCGCACGCAGCTTCATGCCATCACCGACGGGCCCGCCCCCGCGGCGGTTCCGTACACGTCCGCCGCAGACGCGGTTACCTGGTGACCGCGGCCTGTTCGAGCATCGCGGTGACATGGGGGTCGTCGGACGGCATGGACAGGTCGCCGGCGAACGCCGCGAGCGCATGCTCGCCGAGGCTGAGCTGCTGGCGCAGCCCGCGCCAGGCGTGCAGGTTGGGGTGCGGCAGCTCGGTGCAGGCCACGGCGGGTGTCAGCAGCGCGATCACGCGGTCGAGGGCGGCCGGGGTGAGCGGATAGGACGCCGAGCCGCCGCTGTGCCCGCAGACGCTGGCCAGCACGACCGCGGGCAGAAAGCCGTCGCCGACCGCGACGCGCGCGAACACGGGACGTCCGGAGACGAGCCGGGCGACGCCGAACGCGGCCGGCGGCTGCCAGCCGGGGATGGCCGCCTCGAAGCGTTGCCGTGCCGCGTCCAGGTCCGCGATGGTGCGCCACTGCTCGAGCATGTCGCGATGATGGCACGTGCCGGGGTCCGCTGTCGCGGCGGATCCCACGTCAGGGGCGGCGACACGGCGCGTGAGGTGCACACATCAGGTTCGATGAGGCGGCGTGGCGAGCGGGATGCGGGCCACCGGCGTCCACCGGTATCCGGCCGCGCGCGTGTCCTGCGCGACGTCGAGCAGGTGCACCTCGCGTACGGTCAGCGCGGCGTGGCCGGGGCGCACCTGGCGCAGCGCGGCCTGCACCCGGCCGGAGTCGCCGGACCCGGTGGCGTAGGCGAGCGTGAGGTGGCCGGGCATGGCCTGGTAGGCGACGGCCTCGCTGCCGAGCACATCGGAGATCGCGGTGCGGGTGCGGGTGTGCACGGTGTGCAGGGGCTCGCCGGGCAGGTCGCCGTCCAGGTCGGCGAGCACGACGGTGACGCTGGCCAGCGCGGAGCCGACGGTGAGGGTGAACGCGGGCACATCGGACAGCGCCTCGGTGAGTCGGGCGGTGAGCTTGTCGCGCTCGCCGGGGCCGATCTCGGCGGCGGGGATGCCCATCACCGGCTGGACGGTGACGTGCAGCCACGGGTCGGGCACGGGGTTGAGGAAGCCGAACGGGGCCATCGCCGCCCGGCAGCCGTGCACGAGCCGGGCGAGGCCCTGGTCGTGCTGGAGGTCGGGGAGCAGGTACACGTGCAGGCGGGTCCACCCCAAGGGCCAGACCCGGGCGCCGGTGAGGAAGGGTTTCATCGGCCGCGCGGCGGCTGCCACAGCTCGAAGCGGTTGTCCTCGGCGTCGTACGCCCAGCCGAACCGCCCGAACTCCCCGTCCTCGACCTCGTCGGCGACCCTGACCCCGGCGGACCGGAGCTGGCCGAGCATCGCGTCGAGATCGTCGACCCGGAAGTTCATCATGTACGGCTGGTCGGGGTCCACGTAGTCGGCGTCCTTCTCGAGGACCGTCCAGGTCGTCGTGCCGCCCGCGTGCCAGCGGAAAGTGTGGCCACCCCATTCTCTGACGTCGATGCCGAGGTGGGTGGCGTACCAGGCCCGCAGGGCTTCGGCATCGCGGGCGCGGAGGAAGACACCGCCGATACCTGTTACTCGCTGCATTCGGACATTCTCACATGAAATGAAGCGCCGGGCCGGACCTTGGCGCACGCTGCGCGCGGGGGCATGATGCTTGGCATGCTTCGTTCGATGATCGACGGCGGGCCGGTTCCGGCCGGGGCCCGGGTGCTGGACAGCCGCAACCCCGCGGACCTGGACGACGTCGTGGCGCAGGTGGTGCTCGCCGACCCGGCCACGGTCACCGCGGCCGCCCGGTCGGCGCACGCCGCGCAGCGGGCCTGGGCCGACGTGCCCGCCCCGGTCCGCGGCCAGGTCGTCGCCAACATCGGCGCGCTGGTCGAGGCCAACGCCGAGGCGCTGGCGCGGCTGGTCACCCGCGAGATCGGCAAGCCGCTGGCCGAGGCGCGCGGCGAGGTGCAGGAGATCGTCGACACCTGCCGGTTCTTCCTCGGCGAGGGCCGGCGCCTCTACGGCCAGACCGTGCCGTCGGAGATGCCGGACAAGCAACTGTTCACCTTCCGCGAACCGGTCGGCACCGCGATGATCATCACGGCGGGCAACTTCCCGGTCGCCGTGCCGTCCTGGTATCTGGTGCCCGCGCTGCTGTGCGGCAACACGGTGGTGTGGAAGCCCGCCCTGTACGCCGCGGCCGCCGCCGACGCCCTCTACCAGCTGTTCGTCCGGGCCGGCCTGCCCGCCGGGGTGCTCAACCTCGTGCACGCCGACGGCCCGGAGACGTTCACGGGCCTGTCCCACGCCCTGGACGAGGGACTGGTGCAGAAGGTCGGCTTCACCGGCTCGACCGAGGTCGGCCGGGCGATCGGCGAGCTGTGCGGCCGCCACCTGCAGAGCCCGTGCCTGGAGCTGGGCGGCAAGAACCCGATGGTGGTGACCGAGGACGCCGACCTGGACCTGGCGGTCGAGGGCGCGCTGTTCGCCGGGTTCGGCACCGCGGGCCAGCGCTGCACGTCGCTGGGCACCGCCATCGTGCACGAGTCGGTGCACGGCGAGTTCCTGCGGCGCTTCGCCGCGGCGACGGAGGCCGCCGCGGTCGGCGACCCGACCCGCGACGTCCTGTACGGACCGCTGCTCGACGAGCGCTTCGCCGCCTCGTACGAGAAATATCTGGGTTGGATCACCGGCGGGCAGCGGGTGCTCGGGGCGACCGGCCGGATCACCGCGGACAACCCCCGCGCCGGTTTCGTCGGCGACCCGGCGACCGGCCTGTTCTACCACCCGGTGATCGTCGACGGGGTGCGTCCCGGCGACGACATCTTCGACCACGAGACGTTCGGCCCGCTCGTCGGCGTGACGAGCTACGGTGCCCTCGACGAGGCGATCGAGCTGGCCAACGCCCCCGGGTACGGGCTGTCCAGCGCCATCTATACGACGGACCCGAAGAAGGCGTTCGCGTTCCGGCGCGGTATCGGCGCGGGCATGGTCAGCGTCAACAACTCGACCTCGGGCGCGGAGGCGCACCTGCCCTTCGGCGGCAACGGCCGCTCCGGCAACGGCAGCCGCCAGTCCGGCATGTGGGTGCTCGACCAGTTCACCCGCTGGCAGGCTCTGAACTGGGACTACTCCGGCCGCCTGCAGAAGGCACAGCTGGAGGTCGCGGTCGTCCCGGCCGACCTGGACTTCCGTCTCTAGCTCCGTCGGCGGCTGCCGCGGCGTGGCGCGCGCGGCGGCGTGAAGATCGCCGTTTCGTGTCAGATCCTCGGGTACCACCGCAGATCATGACCTCAAACGGCGATCTTCGCCCAAGATCCCCTGACCTGCCTGGCAGCTTCGTTTCGTAGGTGGCTTGACCGTGAACTTGTATCCGCCGCCGTCGCCTGGGACGCTGCACTGGCTGCAACGTATCCTCCGCACGCCGGTCGCCGCGGTGATCCCGCTGGTAGGCGGCATCGCGCATGCCGTCAGTGCCGTCGACACCACCGATGGGCGGCGGTACGCACTGCGCCGATGGTGCCGGCCCGGCTGGCAGGTCGAGGATCCGTGGTTCACCCCGGCCAACGAGGTCGCCGCGCTGACGGCCCTGTCGGGCACCGGCCTGCCCGTGCCCGAGGTCGTCGCCGTGGACCCGGCGGGGGAGCACACCGACTTCCCGGCCCTGCTGATGACCTGGCTGCCCGGCACCATGCTGCCCAGTGCCACCCACCGCGCGGCCGCCGAACCGCCGCCGTCGACGGACATGCTGCGCCAGCTCGTCGACGCGGCACACGTCGTGCACGCCGTCGACGGCACGGGCGTCGCCCCGTGGGAGCCGTACGTCGTGCTGGCCGAGGCCCGCCCGCCTGCGGCCAGCACCCGCCCCGAGCTGTGGGAACGGGCGATCGCGGCCGGCGCGGCCGTCGGGCCTCCGGCGCGGTGCACTCTGATCCACCGCGACTACCACCCCGGTAACACGCTGTGGCGCGACGGCCGCCTCACCGGCATCGTCGACTGGACCAACGCCTCCCGCGGCACACCCGGTTACGACTTCGGCTACCTGCGCGTCAACCTGCTCATCGCGCACGGCCAGGAGACCGCCGACGCCCTGCTGCCGTTGCTCGACGACCACGACCCGGCCGCCGACCTGCTCGCCTTCCTCGACATGGAATGGGAGGGCCCGCACGCCGCCCCGCTGCCCGTCATGGAGTCCTACCTGCAACGCCTGCTGTGAAAGGAGGGCACCCTCACGTCGCTATTTGTTGTAGAAGGTGCCCTTCCTTTCGCAGCAGCCTTCAGAGCTGGGCGCCTTCGTCGAGCGCGGCGCGGGCTTCGGCGGCGGACGGTCCGTGCTGGGCGCAGACCTGTTCGAGCGCGGCCCGGTACGCCGTCGGCAGGGTGTCGTCGGCGGCGACCGGCACGTCCGGCGTGATGCCGACGGCCTCCCAGTTCGTGCCGGACACCGGGTTGACCGCGCGGGCGACCGAGATCGTCGCCTCCAGGTGTGGGTGCAGACGGAAGCCCTCGCGCGGGTGCGCGCCGCCGCGGGTCTGCGCGCCGACGACCGTGCCACGGCCGGTCTGCTGCACGTCGTACGCGAGCGCCTCGCCGCCGGAGAAGGTGGCCCCGCTGGTCAGCACGTACAACGGCCGGTCCCGGCCGAACCGGCGGCCGGGCACGTGGGCGTGGGTCCACGACTGCCGCACCTGGTCGGTGGCGCGCTCGTACATCCCGGTCAGCTGCACCGGCTCGTGGTTCCACAGGTAGCTCATGAACAGCCCGGCCGCGGACGGCTCGCCGCCCAGGCACCCGCGCAGGTCCACGATCAGCGCCCGCACCGGTGCGAGCAATGTGAACGCCGCGGCGTACACGTCGCCGACGAGCACCGCCGGGAACAGCACCGGCGTGATCTCCAGCAGGCCGACGTCGCCGGGCAGGCGGCGCGCTGCGGCGACCCCGCCGCAGGTGCGTTCGGCCCACTGCGCCATAGCGGCGTACTCGGCCGCGTCGTCGCCGGGAACCTGCTCCGGCCGCGGTTCGGCATGGTGCAGCAGGCGCAGGTGCTTGTCGCCGTTGACGGACTGCAGGTCGGCGGTGACCGCCGCGGCGAGCGCGGCGAGTTCGGTGGGGTAGCCGTCGCGGCGGGCCGCGAGCCGCGCGGAGATCTCGGCGGCCGCGTCGGGGAACACGTAGCGCTCCTCGACCAGGGTCCGCAGCCGGTCGACGAGTTCGGTCACCTCAGGGGTCTGCATGGCGTCCAGGGAAGCACGCCGCTTGACAAAGCGTCAAGAGTTCTTGACGCTTGACTCATGACGCCGCGAGACACAGAGCACCCAGACCGGGCAACGCCACCGCCAGACCCGGCCGAAGAGGTGACGGTCATGCAGGTGAACGCCGCGGAGCACTACAAGGCGCTGGCCCACCCGATGCGACATCGGCTGCTGTTCGCGCTGGAACGGCCCGCCACGGTCAGCCGGCTCGCGGCGGTGCTGCGTACCAACAAAGGCAATGTGGCGCACCACCTGAAGGTGCTCGTGGACGCCGGGTTGGTGCGGCCCGCCGGCACCCGCACCGTGCGCGGCGGCACCGAGCAGTACTACGCCCGCCCGGCCCGCGCCCTGCACTACACCGGCCCCGGCGCCGCGGAGAACACTGCGGTCGCGTTCCAGGCGCTCGGCGCGGAGATCGCCGCGGCCGCGCCCGACCCGTTCCTGGTGCTGCGTCACCTGCGGCTGACCGCCGACCAGGTCCGCGAGCTGACCGCGACCCTGACCACGCTGGCTGAGGACACTCCTGACGCCGGAGACGACGGCATGCGGTACGGCCTGCTGCTCGGTCTCTATCGACCGCACGATCCGGACAGTCCATCTGATTGATCGACGATCTCTTCATCAGCGTTTTCTCAGCTTGGCGCAGTTGAGGTGGGCAGAACGCGTAAGGAGAGGTGGTCGTCTACATGAGCGCACAATGGCGTGAGCGGTTGCGGACGGACGTGCCCGCGTCCCTGGTGGTGGTGCTGGTGGCGCTGCCGCTGTCGCTGGGCATCGCGGTGGCGTCGGGCGCCCCGGTGATCGCGGGATTGGTCAGCGCGGTGATCGGCGGCATCGTCGCCGGCGCGCTGGGCGGGTCGGTGGTGCAGGTCAGCGGTCCGGCGGCCGGGCTGACACTGATCGTGGCGCAGACCGTGGCCACCTTCGGCTGGCGCGGGGCGTGCGCGGTCACCGTCGCGGCCGGCGTGCTGCAGCTGGGGCTGGGCGCGTCCCGGGTGGCGCGGGCCGCGCTGGCCGTGTCGCCCGCGGTCGTGCACGGCATGCTCGCCGGGGTCGGCGTCGTGATCGTCCTGTCCCAGCTGCACGTGCTGCTGGGCGACGCTCCGCAGGCCTCCGCGCTGGCGAATCTGCGCGCCCTGCCCGAGGAACTGCTGCACAACCACACGCCCGCGGTGTTTGTCGGGGTGCTCACCCTGGCCGTGCTGTGGGGCTGGCGGGCCGTGCCGACCCTGGCCGGGGTCGTGCCCGCGCCGCTGGCGGCGATCGTCGTCGGCACCGCCGTCGCGGTCGTCACCGGGTGGGACCTGCAGCGGGTGGACATCCCCGACGACATCCTCGCCTTCGACACGGGCCCGATCTGGCCCGACACCTCCCCATCGGTGTTCCTGGCCGCGGTCGGCGCGGTGGCGCTGGTCGCCAGCGTCGAGTCGCTGCTGTGCGCGGTCGCGGTGGACCGCATGCACGACGGCCCGCGGGTCAACCTGGACCGCGAGCTGGCCGGGCAGGGCGCCGCGAACATCGTCGCCGGGGCGCTGGGCGGGCTGCCGGTGGCCGGCGTGATCGTGCGCTCGACGACCAACGTGAAGGCCGGCGGCCGGTCACGGCTGTCCGCGGTGCTGCACGGGGTGTGGATCCTGGTGCTGGTCCTCGTCGCCGCGCCGGTGATCGAGCTGATCCCGCTGCCCGCGCTGGCGGCGCTGCTGGTCTACACGGGCGTGCAGATGGTCAACCTGACCCACGCCCAGCAGGTGCACCAGCACCGTGAGATGCCGGTGTACGTGCTCACCATGCTGGCCGTGGTGGTGCTGGGTCTGTTCGAGGGCGTGCTCGTCGGCATGGGGTGCGCGCTGCTGCTGTCGATCTGGCGGCTCACCCACGCCACCGTGCGGGCCTACCAGGACGAGAACGGCTGGCACGTCGCCATCGAGGGCTCGCTGACCTTCCTCGCGGCACCGCAGCTGACCCGGACGCTGGCCCAGGTGCCCGCGGGCGTCGCGGTCGGCGTCGAACTCAACGCCGACTTCATGGACCACGCCGCGGTGACCGCGCTGCACGACTGGCGCACCGCGCACGAGCGCGGCGGCGGCAGCGTCGAGGTGCACGAGCTGCACCATCACTGGTACGCCGACGCGATCACCGGCCAGCGTTCGCCGGCCCGGAAGATGCACCCGACCGCCTGGCTGCTGCCCCGCGTGCACCGTGCGGTGCCGCACGGGGCCCGCGAGCGCCTGGCCCGCGGCGCGCGGCTGTTCCACCGCCACGGCGCGCGCCGGGTCGGCCCGCTGCTGGCCGAGCTGGCCCGCACCGGTCAGCAGCCCACGCAGCTGTTCATCACCTGCGCCGACTCGCGCATCGTGCCCAGCATGATCACGTCGACCGGCCCCGGTGACCTGTTCACCGTGCGCAACGTCGGCAACCTGGTGCCGCAGCACGGCGTCGACGACCATGACGGCAGCGTGCCCGCGGCGATGGACTTCGCGCTGCACGTACTGCAGGTCCGCACCATCACGGTGTGCGGGCACTCCGGTTGCGGCGCGCTGGCCGCGTTGCTGCGCCCGGGCACCCTCCCGGCGCGGATGCCCGACCTGCTCCGCTGGCTGCGCCACGCCCAGCCCAGCCTGCACCGGGTCGCCCAGGACGCCGGCGGCGAGGGCGACCACCTGACCCGGCTCTGCCAGCAGAACGTGGTCCAGCAGCTGGAGAACCTGATGACCTACCCGGCGGTGGCCGAGCGCGTCCACGACGGACGCCTGGAGCTGGTCGGCATGTATTTCGACATCGCCACCAGCCGCATCCACCTGCTGGACCCGACGCACACCCGGTTCACGCCCGTCTCCAGCCTCTGACAGGCGACGGCTGCGCCGCCGCGCGTGGCCGTCGTCGGATGTAGTCGTTGGTGCGATACCTGAACCCGCGAGAGGATCATGGGCAACGCACGAGACAGGAGTGATCATGACGCACGTCGTACGTCTGCCCGCGCCGGACGGGATGGCACCGGCCACCGGATACAGCCATGTCGCCTGGGGCACCGGCCGCCTCATCGCGATCTCGGGTCAGGTCGCCCATGACGAGCACGGCCGACTGGTCGGCCCCGGCGACCCCGCCGCGCAGGCCCGGCAGGTGTTCGAGAACCTGCGCCGCTGCCTCGCCGCGGCCGGCGCGACCTTCGCCGACGTGGTGAAGCTCGGCTACTTCGTCGTCGACGCCGCGCACATGCCCGCCGTGCGGGCCGCGCGCGACGAGTTCATCGACCCCGCACAGCTGCCGGCCAGCACCGCGGTGCAGGTCGCCGCCCTGGTCGCGCCCGAGTTCCTGCTGGAGATCGAGGCCTGGGCGATCGTTGCCGACGACGGGGCATGAGCGTCGTCGTGATGTGCGGCCTGGGCCGGATGGGGACGACCGGGCACACGGCCGGGGGGGGGGGGGGGGGGGGGGGGGGGGGGGGGGGGGGGGGGGGGGGGGGCGCGCGCCCGCGCGCGGGCCGGCGGGGGGGGGGGGGGGGGCCCCCCCGCCCCCCCCCCCCCCCCCCCCCCCGCCCCGGCGCCGTCGCAGGTAGTCAGGCGGTCGGGGCCGGGGTGTAGACGAGGTTCAGCACGCCGGTCTTGAACGTCTCGGACGACGCCAGGGTGAGCGGGATCGTCTCGCCGTCGTCGAACAGGCGCTGGCCGTGGCCCACCACGATCGGGTGGATCAGCAGGTGCAGCTCGTCGAGCAGGCCGGCCCGCAGCAGCGAGCGCACCAGCACCACGCTTCCGGTGATGCCGAGGTTCTTGCCCGGCTCGGCCTTCAGCGCGCGCAGCTCGTCCAGGTCGCGCACGATGGTGCTGTTCTCCCAGGTCGCCTCCTGCAGGGTGCCGGACACGACGACCTTGCGCTTGCCGTTCATGACGGCCGCGAACTCGTCCTCGCTCTTGGGCCAGTACTCGGCGAAGCCGTCGTAGGTGGTGCGGCCCAGCAGCATCACGTCCGAGCTCTCCATCAGCGCGCCGACGGCCGCACCCATGGCGTCGTCGAAGTAGGGGAAGTGCCAGGTGTGGGGGTCCTGGACGACGCCGTCCAGCGACACGAACAGCCCAGCGACGATCTTCCTCATGATGTCCTCCGGTCGGTGTCAGCGCCGTGCCCGGGTGGCCCGGCTGCTGTCTCACCCAGTCAGACGAACGAGCCTCGGCAAACTCATCGGTCCCGGGAAGAAAAATTTGTCGGCTCCCCGAACAGGGCACTGACCTGCGCCGACGTGCTCGATGCCGGTACGCCGATGAGTCGGGGCGTCGCCGACCGTCCTAACTGACAAGGTGCCCCGTGCCCGGTTCGCGTCCGGCGGCGGGCGGGTGCGCCGCAGAGGAGGCGAGTGGTGCGCGAGCACGGGCGGGAGTCGTACGCGGTGCTGGTCCTCGGCCCTTCCTTGCGGGCGGGGGACCTGGCGGCGCTGTGCGCCCGGGTCGACGACGCCTGCCGCGACGTGCCGGCGGGCGGCGACCTGGTGGTGCTCTTGGACGTCGGCGCGCTGACCCGGCCGGACCTGGCCGGGCTGGACGTGCTGGCCCGGCTCCGCCTGCACACGAGCCGGGCGGGGGGCTCGCTGCGGCTGTGGCGGGCCGGCCCGCACCTGCGGCTGCTGCTGGAGCTGACCGGTCTGCGCAGCGTGCTGCCGTCGCATCCGGGCGGCTCAGCCGACGAGTTCGGCCTCCTTGCCCCGCACGAGCGCGGGGGGCAGGCCGAACAGCGGGAACAGCCGCTCGGTGTCGAGGAAGTTGTTGACCCCGGCGATCCGTCCGGCTGAGATCTCCAGGACGATGAGCGCCCACGGCTCGTGGCGGTCCGGGTCGTCGGTGGGACGGTACTGCCCGAAGGCGGGCAGGCCGTTGGCGGCGACGGGCACCAGCCGTGAGCCCTTGCAGCCGATGCCGATGCCGAGCATCCAGGTGCTGATGTCGGCGACCCCGCGGAACCACAGGTCCAGCGGCGGCATGGACAGCGTCGCGTCCTCGTGCAGCAGCGTCGCGAGCGCTTCGAGGTCGTAGCGCTCGAACGCCTCGACGTATCGGGCGAGCAGGGCGGCCTGGTCGGCGTCGGTCGGGGCCAGCACGTCGGCGTCGGTGGCGCTGACCGCGCTCAGGCTGGCCCGGGCCCGCTGCAGGGCGCTGTTGACCGAGGCGACGGTCAGGCCGAGCAGTTCGGCGGTCTCGGCGGCGCTCCATGCGAGCACCTCGCGCAGGATCAGCACAGCGCGCTGCTTGGGGGCCAGGTGCTGCAGCGCCGCGACGAAGGCGAGCCGGACCGATTCGCGGGCCACGGTCAGGTCCGCCGGGTCGGCGGTGTCGGGCAGCAGCCGGTCGTCGGGCGCGGGGCCGACCCACACCGACTCGGCGAGCGGCACGGGTGCGCTGGTGACCCGCTCGGGCGCGCCGGCCGAGGCCAGGTCCATCGGGCGGGCCCGGCGCTGCGCGCTGCCGAGCATGTCCAGGCACACGTTGGTGGCGATGCGGTAGAGCCACGAGCGGACGGCCGAACGGCCCTCGAACTGCTCGTATCCCTTCCAGGCACGGATCAGGGTCTCCTGCACCGCGTCCTCGGCCTCGAACGCCGAGCCCAGCATCCGGTAGCAGTAGGCGGTCAGTTCCCGGCGGTGCGCTTCGAGCATCTCCTCCACGCCCGCGAACCTACACCCGCCGCCCGACACGAACCGTCACCCCGACGGGGCACCGACGTCTGCGCGGACGCGAGGGCCGGGGGCAGCCCAGGCCGTGTAAAAGATTCTTGACATCGCTTCGCGGCCACTCTACCTTCGATATGTCAAGTTTTCTTAACATGGCCGCGTGTGCGGCATGGTTCCGCGCACCCGAAATCAAGGAGGAGTCACCATGCACGCGCTGACCCGTACCGCCCGCGTGACCGGGCTGTTCTACCTCGGCAACGCCATCACCGCGATACTCGGACTCCTCGTCGTCCGCCCGCAGCTGTTCGCCGCCGACGACGCCCAGGCGGCCCTGGCCGACCTGATCGCGCACGAGTCACTCGCCCGCGCCGCCGTCGCCCTGGAACTGGGCATGGTCGTCACGCAGACCCTCGCCGCCGTCTGGTTCTACCGCCTGTTCCGCACCGTGGACGCATTCGCCGCGAGCGGGATCGCCGCCTTCGGCCTGGTCAGCGCAACCGTGGGCCTCGTGAGCGCGGCTCTGCTGGCCACGGCGGTCGGGCTGTCGGTCGACCCGGTCGGCGACGCCGCGGCCACAGTCCCGGTTCTGTTCCTGATCAGCGACAACCTGTGGGGCGTGGGCGCGCTGTTCTTCGGCCTGTGGCTCATCCCCATGGGCTGGTGCGTGCTGCGATCCGGCTGGATGCCCCGCATCCTGGGCTGGATCCTCCTCGCCGGCGGCGTCGGGTACGTGATCAGCGCGTTCGTCGAATATCTCGCTGACGCACACGTTGTAGCCGAGGCGCTCACCTATCCCGCTGCCGTCGGGGAACTCTGGATGGTCGGCTACCTGCTCATCCGCGGCGTGCACCGAAAGGCGCTGGAGGAAGCGCCGCCGACTGTCCACCCGCTGACGCCGGTGGCGAGCTGAAGCGCCATCGATGCTTCGACAGAGGAGGGCTGCGGGGCTTTTCGCGGGGCGGTTGCGGGTGGGGGCGGGGTGGGGGACGTATCTTCGGGCGATGGACAGCCGCGAGATCTCCACGGACCGACGTCTCACCGACTTCCTCGTCGAGTACCTGGGCAAGTGGACCGACGCGCAGGGGCTGACCGTGGTCGGCAGCCCGGCACGGACGCGGCCGGGGTGGGACGGCCAGGTCCGCGACGTGGTCGGGGTGTCGACGCCGCACGGCGGGGTGCTGTCGGTCGCCCCGCATGCCCTCGATGCGGTACGCGACGCGGTGCGCACCTGGGACGATGTGCCCGAGCGGCTGCCCGCGGCACTGGGGCGGCCCGACGCGACCGCGTACCGCGGGGTGTTCCGGTGGACGCAGGCGCCCGCGGAGCTGCCGGACGCCGGGCAGTGGGTGGACGCGCTCGATCCGCGCGTGCCGGGGTGGCTGCACCCGTTCGGCGGGCAGGTGCTGATCAGTTTCGACGACGCGGGCCGGTACGCGGCGGGCGTGGGCGTGAAGCGGCACAACAGCGCGGGCATGGAGATCTCCGTCGGCACCGAGGAGGCGCACCGGGGCCGCGGGCTGGCCACGGCGCTGGTCGCGCAGGCGGCGCGCTGGATCCTGGGGCAGGGCGCGGTGCCGATCTACCTGCACGACCCGGCGAACACCGCGTCGGACCGCACCGCGCGCAGCGCCGGCTTCCCGGACCTCGGCTGGCACATCGTCGGCGTCGGCGGCCGCCCGCTGGGCGAACCGCGTTCGGAGCAGTCCGCGCCCGAGTAGTGCCGTCGGGCACACGATTCATGGGGAGTCTCCCCGGGCCGCGGAGCGCGTGGAATCATTCGAGCCCGACCCGCAGGAGCAGACCCATGACATATGTCGTACGCAGGACCGAGCCGGGCGAATGGCAGCAGCTGCGCGCCCTGCGCCTGGAGGCGCTGCAGGATTCGCCGAGCGCCTTCGGCACCACGTACGCCGACGCCGCCGCACTCGCCGACGAGGTCTGGCGGCAGCAGGCGGAGCAGAGCGCGACCTCGTCGACCTCGGCGATGTTCATCGCCGCTGCCCAGGACGGCCGCTGGGTGGGGATGGCCGGCGCCGCTCCGCTGGACGACGTGCCCGGCACCGCCTGCATCCACGGCGTCTACGTGGCCCCCGCACACCGTGGCCGGTCGGCCGGACTGGCGACCCGGCTGATGGACGTCGCGATCAGGTGGACCCGCGACAACACCGACGCGTCCTGGCTCACCCTGGGCGTGCACGAGGACAACGTACGTGCGCAGGCCTTCTACCGGCGAATCGGGTTCACCGAAACCGGCAAGATCGTGCCCTTCCGCCTCGACCCGTCCAAGAACCTCCACATCATGGGCTACCAAGACTTCCGCCCGACCCTGGCCCGCTAGTCTGATGATCATGGCGGATTGGGTCACCCGCCCGGCTTTGACGGCGGACGTCGAGCCGGTGGCGGAGTTGCGGGCGGTGGTGCTGCGGGCGGACCTGGAACGGCTCGGGCGCTACGACGAGCACCGGGTGCGGCAGCGGCTGCGGGACAAGTTCGCAGCGGAGCACACCCGGGTGATCGAGGTCGCCGGTGAGTTCGCCGGTTGTGTAACGCTGCGCCCGGCCGCCGACGCGCACTGGTTGGAGAACTTCCTACTGGCCCCGCATCTGCACGGCGGCGGCATCGGCACGGCCGTGCTGGCCGGGCTGCTGGAGCAGTGCGACCGTGCCGGCACCCGGGTCCGGCTGCAGGTGCTGCAGGGCAGCGCGGCGCGGCGGCTGTACGAGCGGCACGGATTCTCGGTCGAGACCGAGGACCCGGTGGACGTGTTCATGATCCGCGAGCCGGTGGCGGTTACCCGCGAGGAGTGACCACGGCCCGCCGTCGTGGATCAGCCGGTCACGGGCTCGCAGGCGCGACGCGGTCGGACGGTCACGGGGTCAGGGGCACGAGGTGGTCGGCCGGTCGGCGTGCCGCAGGTGTGCCCTCACGGCGTCGACGAAGGCGTCAGGGGCGTCGCGGTGGACGCAGTGGCCCACCGGGATCGTCACCAGGCGGCCGTGCGGGAAGCGGACGGCCATCGCGGCGATGCGGTCCTGGGGCAGGAAGCTGTCCGGGCCGCCGCGCATTGTCAGCACCGGGCAGGCGACCGCGTCGACCGCGTCCCACCAGGCCGGATCGGGCGCGTTGAGCTGGCTCACGATGTGCCGCCGGATCTCGTGGTCGGGCACGGTGAAGCCCATCGGGTCCGGCGGCGGCGTCTCCTCCAGCACCAGCCCCGACACCCGCTCCGGCCGGGCGTACGCGGTCAGGTACGCGGCCACGCCCCCCATCGAGTGCCCGATGAGTGTCACGTCGCGCAGGTCGAGCGCGTCGAGGAACCCGACGACGTCGTCGCGCAGCAGCTCGAACGAATAGCGGTCGGTCCGCTCGCTGGCCCCGTGCCCGCGCAGGTCCACGGCGTACACCCGGTGATCCGTGGCGAGCGCGGGAGCCACGTCCACCCAGGTCGAGCTGTCGGCGCTGCCACCGTGCAGCAGCACCACCGGCCGCGCGGCGGGCGGGCCGAACACCCGGTAGGCGAGCCGCACACCGCTGACGTCGATGACCTGATCACCTGACATGGTGGCGAGCCTACCGGCGGCCGCGAAAACCGGAGGGCCGCGACGAGCCGCGCGGCTACGATGCGCCGATGGAGCAGACCATGCCGCACACCGCGGCCACCCTCGCCGCCGACCTGGACAAGCTCGGCCTGTCACGGGGTGACGTGGTGCTCCTGCACGCGTCCCTGAAGAGCGTCGGGTTCACGGCGGGCGGCACGCACGCCGTCGTGCAGGCATTCCTGGACGTGCTCGGCCCCGAGGGCACGCTGGTCGTGCCGACCCACACCCCCGAGAACACCGACCCGGCCGTATGGCAGCGCCCGCCGGTGCCCGAGCCGTGGTGGCCGGTGATCCGCGAGCAAACCCCGGGCTTCGACCCGGCGCGCACCCCCAGCCGCTGGATGGGGTTGCTCGCCGAGTCGGTCCGCACCTGGCCGGGCGCGCTGCGCAGCGACCACCCGCAGGTGTCCTTCGCGGCCCTCGGCGCGCACGCGGCGGCCGTCGTCGCCGCGCACCCGCTCGACGACGCGCTGGGCGAGCGCTCGCCGCTGGGCGCGATCAACCGGCTCGACGGCAAGGTGCTGCTGCTGGGCTGCGATCACGACTCGAACACGTCGCTGCACCTGGCCGAGTGGCGGCAGCAGGAGCCGCCGCGCATCGGCACCGGCTCGTCGGTGCGGCGGCCTGACGGCACCAGCCACTGGGTGACCTGGACCGACGTGGACCCGGACGAGAGCGACTTCGCGCGGCTCGGCGCGGACTTCGAGGCCACCGGCGCGGTGTGCCGGGGCCGGGTCGGCTCGGCCGTCGCGCGGCTGATGCGCCAGCGCACCCTTGTCGACTTCGCGACCGAATGGATGGCCACGCACCGCGTCGGCGCGAACGAATCGGCTGCTCATTCCTGATTGGGCATAACCTTCTCTCAGGCCGCCGACGGGGTCGCGGCTCAGGGGAGGGGATGCTCGTGTCCGCACCGTCCGATGCCGCCACCGTGACCGCCGCCGAGACGACACCCGCGACCGGCTCCGTGCTGCCGCAGATGCGGGTCATGTGGTGGGAGCACGGCATGCGCGCCCGCGCCGACGCCGGACTGCGCACCCTCGCCCAGGCGCTGCCGCGGCTGGTCGGGACCGCGCTGCGCATCGCCTGGCGCGCCGACCGGGCCCGCACCGCGATCGTGCTGTCCTGCACGGTGCTGGCCGGGGTCCTGTCGACGGCGGGCCTGCTCGCCACGCAGCAGGTCCTGGTCGGCCTGTTCTCCGCCGCGCCGACCCCGGACCGGGTGGCCACGGCGCTGCCCGCCCTGATCGTGCTGGCCGGGGCCGCGGCGCTGCGTGCGGGCATGGGCATCGCCACCGGGTACGCGCTCAACGGGCTGACGCCGCGGGTGGACCGGGCCGTGCAGCGGCAGCTGTTCGAGGCGACGACGGCCGTGCGGCTGGACGCGTTCGACGAGGACGCGTTCGCCGACGACATGGAACGCGCCGCGCGCGGCATGGAGTCGGTGATCGGGCTGGTCAACGCGATGATGGCGCTGGCCGCGGGCACCATCGGGGTGCTCGCCGTGGCGGTGGCGCTGGTCGTGGTGCACCCGCTACTGCTGGGCGCGATGCTGCTGGCCACGGTGCCCAACGCGTGGGCGGCGCTGAAGGCCGGGCACCTGGAGTACCAGACGTACCTGGCCGGGTCGGTGCGGCGGCGGCGGATGTGGATCCTGAACCGGCTGATGGCCGACCGGATGACCGCCGCGGAGCTGCGCGCGTACGGGCTGCGCGGGTTCCTGCTCGGCCAGTACGACACGGTGATGGAGACCGAGACCCGCATCCAGCTCGACCTGGCGCGCCGGGTCACCACGACCAACGCGCTGGGCGCGATGGCGGGCGGTCTCGCCACGGGCGCGGTGTACGGGCTGCTCGGCTGGCTGCTGCTGGACGGCGCGATTCCGCTGTCGGCCGCGGCCACCGCCGTGATCGCGTTGCAGGCGGCCCGCCATTCGCTGAACACCGTCACCTACCAGGTCGACGCGCTGTACATGGAGGGCCGGCACTTCGACGACTACACCGAGTTCATGGAGCGGGCGAAGGCGCACGTGCCCGCCGCGGACGGCAGCCTACCCGCGGCCGAGCTGGAGACGCTGCGGGTCGAGCAGGTGAGTCTGAGCTATCCCGACCGGGCGGCCCCGGCGGTCGACGGGGTGTCGCTGGCCGTGCACGCCGGGCAGACGGTGGCTTTCGTGGGGGAGAACGGCTCCGGCAAGACCACCCTGGCCGCGGTGATCGCCGCGCTGCGGGCCCCGTCGGCGGGCACGGTTCTGTGGAACGGCGTGCCGCTGGCGGAACTGGACGCAGACCAGCTGCGGGCCAGGATCGCGGTGGTGTCGCAGGACTACTGGAAGTGGCCGTTCACCGCGGAGGTCAACATCCGGCTGGGTGAGGCGGGTGCGCCGGTGGCACGCGAGCGCATCGAGGCGGCGGCGCTGCGCGCGGTGGCCCACGACATGATCATGCAGCTGCCGTTCGGGTACGACACGCTGCTGGATCGCACCTTCGCCGACGGGCAGGACCTGTCGGGCGGGCAGTGGCAGCGCATCACCGCGGCGCGCGGCTTCCTGCGCGACGCGGACCTGCTCATCATGGACGAGCCGTCGTCGGCGCTGGACCCGCGCGCCGAGGACGCCCTGTTCCAGGCGATCCGGGACCGGCAGGGTCGGCGGACCACCATCCTGATCACGCACCGGCTGGCCAACGTGCGCCACGCCGACGTCATCTACGTGCTGCACGAGGGCCGGCTGGTGCAGTCGGGCCGCCACGACGAGCTGATGGCGGCGGGCGGCCGCTACGCCGAGCTGTTCACGCTCCAGGCCCACGGTTACCTGGCCGCCGGCTGATCTGCTCATATCATGACAAGGTGGGCGAGGTGCCGGAGGAGACCGTGCGTGAGCTGTACACGGGCCTGCCCGAGCAGTTCACGGCCGCCCGCGACGCCGCCGCGGCGGCGGCCAAGGCGACCGGGCACGGCGCGCAGGCCACGGCCATCAAGCGGCTGCGCCGGCCCACCGTCGCCGCGTGGCTGGTGAACCTGCTCGCCCACCGCGCACCCGAGCGCATCGCCGAGCTGACCGGGCTGGCCGACGCGCTGCGCGACGCCCAGCGGCAGCTCCGCGGTGCGGACCTGCGCACGCTGACCGTGCGGCGCCGCGAGCTGCTCTCGGCGCTTGCCGAACAGGCCGCGGACTTGGCGGTGCAGGCCCAGCCCACGCTGAGCCCGGCGAAGCTGCCGATGGCCGAGGTCGAGCAGACCCTGGCCGCCGCGCTCGCCGACGACGAGATCGCCGCTCAGGTCCGCGCCGGCACGGTCGTCAAGGCCGTGTCCTATACCGGGTTCGGCGCGGCGCTGCCCTCCGGCGACGAACCCGATGACAATGAACCCTCGGGCGACACCGACGACCGGGCCGAGACCGGCGGTCGTCCCGCAGCAAAGGGTGCGGTAAGGGCGACCGGCGGCCGCGCGGCAGCCAGGACTGCGGTCCGGAAGGGCCTGGTCGCGGCGACCGAAGGCGGGACTGCGGCCCGCAAGGGCCCGGTCGCGGCGACCGAGCCTGCGCGGGTCGCGCGGACGGCGGCACCGGTCGTCCAGCCGCCGGTGCCGGCCGGGTTGCGGCGGGAGCTGGACTCGGCGCGTGACGCCGAGCAGCAGGCGCGGGACGAGGTGGAAACGGCAAGGGCGGCCGAGTCGTCGGCCGTGGACGAGCTGGCGCAGCTCAGGCAAGCGCTGACGGCGCTGGAGGAGCGGCGTGGCCGGGCGCAGCAGGAGGCGAACGGGCTGCGGGCGGCCCGTTCCGCGGCGGAACGGGCGCTGGCCGCGGCCGTGCGCCGCACCGCGAAGGCGCAGGCGGCGATCGACGCCGCGACGGCATGACACCGGCCCGGCGCGGGGCCGGACCGACACAGCAGGAGGAGCGGACCATGTTCGGCAGGACGCGAGCGTTCTCGGGGTTCTCGGTCGACGACACCGAGCAGGCCAGGCGGTTCTACGGCGAGACGCTGGGCCTGGAGGTCACCGACCTCGGCGGCGGCCTGCTGCGGCTGGAACTGGCCGGCGGCGGCCAGGTGCTGATCTATCCGAAACCGGATCACGAGCCGGCGACGTACACCATCCTGAACTTCCCGGTGACCCATCTCGAGGCCGCGATGGGCGAGTTGCGCGAACGCGGCGTCGCATTCGAGCAGTACGACACCGACGACCTGACGACCGATACCGCAGGGGTCTCCGACGCCGACACGGGCCCGCGCATCGCCTGGTTCAAGGACCCGGCGGGCAACATCCTTTCGGTGCTCGAGGAGGACTGAGCGCCGCGTACCCTCTGGCGTGGCCGCCTGTGGAGACACTACGGTGACGGCCCAGGACGTGTCCGCCGGCGCGGGCGCCGGACGGGGGAGTCGCATGGCCGGGGCGGGGCGGGGCGTGGGTCGGCGTTCGATCGTGGGCGGGCTCGTCCTTCTGCTGCTGCTGCCGTTGGCCGCGTGCACCGGGGGCGGCCAGCGCGGCGACGGCGAGCAGGCCGCGTTGTCGCCTGAGCAGACCGCGGCCGCGCTGGCCTCGCCGGATCCGGCGGAGCGCCGCCGCGGGGCCTGGTCGGTGCTGGTCAACCTGGGCGTGGCCGTCTACACCCCGACGGGTGAGCAGGTGCTGGCCGGGGTGCGGCCGGGCGTGGACGGGGTGCACGTGCTCCAGGCGCAGGTGGACACCCTCGCCGAGATGGCGGGCACGGCCCGGGAGCCGATGCTGGCCTTCGTGCGACGGCTGTCGGAACTGGGCGTGCGGCGTGCGCCGGCCGAGCTGCTGGAGCTGTACCAGAACACGTATTGGCAGGGGCGGAGCAGTTGGCTGGTGCGGCTGCTCCAGGCCCGCAAGGTGGACTTCTCCGGTGACGGGTCGCTCGGGCCCTCGGTCGACGCGCTGTCGGAGTGGCTGATGCTGCTGGACGGGTTCGTCGACCCGGCCGCGACGGCGCGGGTGCCCGAGCGCGCGCCGATGGGCACGGGACAGCGGTCCGCGCCGGAGGCGGCCGGCTGGGGGCTGGTGTACGCCGCGGGCGGCCGGGAGCTGTCGCTGGGCGACGCGCCCGCGATGGCGTACGCCCACGCGATGCTGCGCTGGCAGGACGTGCGGATCCGGATGTCGCCGCAGGGCGCGCGCCTGGCACAGGGGCCGGGCGGGCCCGGTGACGCGCTGGACGTGGTGGCGACCGTGGACGTGGCGCAGGCGGCCGGGTTCGGGCCCGAGCCGCTGCTGGTGGCGAACGCCGCGCCCGGCGCGGTGGACCTGGCCTGGTTGCCCCCCGCGGCGCTGGGCGGGCATGTGGAGATGGGCGCGGGCGGGTTGGCGCCGCAGCGTGCCGTGACCGACGCCGCGGGCCGGGTGACGGTGCGGCTGCGGGCCGCGGCCGACCCGGGCGCGGCGACCGATCCCGCGCGGACCGTCACCGGATTGCTGCAGGCCGCACCGATGGACAACCTGAAGCTGTTCCAGGCGGTGTTCGCCGGTGCGCCGGCCGGACTGGCCGGGTTCCTGGCGCCGATGCCGCGGCCCACGGGGCAGCTGCCGGTGACCGTCACCTGGCACGGCAAGGAGGACTGCGCGACGTTCACCGACGGCGAGTGGACCGGCACGGCGACGGTGTCGGGCGCGGTCCGGGTGTCCGGCGCGACGTTGCGGCCGGACGGCGGCGAGATCACGTTCCGGCTGGTGGTGGCGGGTGGCAACGTGGTCGCAGGTGAGGTGGGACAGCTGACCGAGCTGTCCGGCGCGGTCGGCGGCCGGCAGGTCACGGGCGCGCTCGACGGTACGAGCCGGCCTGCGGGCGCCGCCGGTGCGGTGGTCTTCGCCAGTCCCGCGAGCACGCTGGAGTGGACCGTCGGTGAGCAGCCGGCCAAGACGGCGCCGGTGTCGGTCGAGGGACGCTTCACGCCGAGGGAGGGCGACTGCTCCACGCTGACCGGTGACCTGACGCTGACGGCGCGCGGCAAACGCGCCACCGACGCGGTCTCCGGCACCCTCACGGCGCGGTTCACGGCCACCAGCGCCGGATGAGGCCAGGCCGCGGCCGTAACGCCGGTGAGCTGCACTGTCTCATGTGGATAGTCATCGTACATGTGTTCTAAAACACACACCGTATATTAACCGACTACTGGTTGACACGAAAGTGATGTATTTAGATATCCTGCTAGTGCGCGGATAACCAGTGGTTTGATTGGCGGCCTTCGGGCAAACCGCTGGTTGTGCCGGTGTGTTCCACCACGTCCCGAACCGGGTGCGGGCCCGGACCGGGCGATCGCCGGCTCCGCGTGCTCATCACTGCGATGACGGAGGCGGAACATGTCAGACAGTCCAGGCGCGACCACCACGGTCGCCAGCGCGTACGACCTCATCGGCGGCGCGCCGTCGGTGCGCGAGGCGGTGGACCGGCTCTACACCTACCTGCTCGCCGACGAGCAGCTCGCCGACTACTTCGACGGAATCGACCTGCCCAGGCTCAAGAGCCACATGGTCGCGCTGCTCACCCACGTGCTCGGCGGCCCCACCGGATACCCGGTGGAGAACCTCGGCCCCGCGCACGCCCGGTTGAACATCAGCACGGCGGACTACCAGCGGGTCGCGCAGTATGCCGCCGGAGTGCTGTTCGAACTGCACGTGCCGATGGACATCATCCTCCAGGTGGGACAGGTGCTGGCCAGCGTGCAGCCCCTGATCGTGGCCGAGCCGGCGGCGGCCTGAGGATGGACGCCGCGCGCCTGCAGCAGAGCTTCGCCGTCGTGTCCGCACACGGCGACCGAGCCGCCCAGCACTTCTACGCCTTCCTCTTCGTGGCGTATCCGGAGTTGCGCGACCTGTTCCCGGTGTCCATGGCCGGCCAGCGGGACAAGCTGCTGCAGGCGTTGGGGCACGTCGTGTCGCACGTCGACCGCCTCGACCAGGCCGTGCCGTACCTGGAAGGGCTGGGCCGCGACCACCGCAAGTTCTCGGTGGTCGGGGCACACTACGCGCAGGTCGGACAGGCGCTGCTGGCCACCCTGGAGCACTTCCTGGGCGAGAAGTGGACCGACGACCTGGCCGCACAGTGGTCGGCGGCGTACGACCTGGTGTCCGGCACCATGCTGCGGGCGGCCGAGCACGCCGCCCGCAGCCAGCCCGCCTGGTGGACCGCCGACGTGCTGGAACACGAACGCCGCGGCCCCGACCTTGCCGTGTTCACGGTCCGCCCGACCATGCCGCTGACCTACCGGCCCGGACAGTCCGTGGCCCTGGAATGCGCGCTGCGGCCCCGGGTCTGGCGCTTCCTGTCGCCCGCGAACACCCCGCGCGCCGACGGCACCATCGAGTTCCACGTCCGCGCCCAGTCCGGCGGCGAGCTCAGCCCGGCCCTGGTCCACCAGCTGCGCGAAGGCGACCAGGTGCGGCTCGGCGCACCCGTGGGCCGGCAGCTCACCCTCACCCCGGGCGGTGGCCGCGACCTGCTGCTGATCGCCGCCGGCACCGGCCTGGCCCCGATGCGGGCACTGGTCGAGCAGGTCGAGGTCGAGACCGCCGCCGGCGTGCCGGCCCGGTCCGTGCAACTGTTCGCCGGCGCTCGGGGCGTCGGCGACCTCTACGACCTGCCGACCCTGCGCGGGCTGGAGGCGGCGCACCGCTGGCTGAGCGTGCTGCCGGTGACGCCGGAGGAGCGCGGCGGCGACGACGTGCTCGGCGCGGCGCTGCGCACCACCCGCCTGGCCGAGCGCGAGGTGTACGTATGCGGCCCGCCCGCCTTGACCGGCAACGGGCGCGACGCGCTCGCCGCCGCCGGCGTGCCCGCCGCTCAGATCCATACCGAGGACTACGACGGCAGCCGTTACCGGCCGTCCCAGGCACCCGCGGCGAGCGCCGCCGCGATCCGATGACACAGGGGGAGCAGTGACCACTGTCAGCGCGTACGAGCAGCCGGACCTGCGCAAGCGGGTGCCGCACACGCCGGAGTCGATCGTCCGCCACCACCTGCCCGATGCCAGCGGGCGGCGGCGCGGCTACGACAAGGAGGCCGTCGACCGGCTACGGCGCACGCTCGCCGAGGACGTCGACGCGCTCAACGCCTACATCGCCGCCCAGCAGGCCGAACTGGACCGGGTCAAACGGCTCGGCGACCGCCTGCAGCCCGTCGACCCGGCCGTGCGCGCCCGGCAGGTCGCCGCGGAGGCGGTCACCCTCACCGCCCGTGCGCAGGCCCAGGCCGACACCGTTATCGCGGCCGCGCAGCAGCAGAGCCGGCTGATCGTGGAGAGCGCCGAGAAGCAGGCCGCGCACATCCTGGAGGCCGCCCGCCGCGACGCCGACCGGGCCGCGGCGAGCTACCGGGCGTCCGCCGGGGGCGCGTACAGCCCGGACCGGGAACGCCAGGCGCGCGACGTGGCCATGCTGGCGACCTGCCTGCGCTCACTGGAGGCGGCGCGGTCCAACCTGCCCGCCATCGAGGCCCAGTTCGATGCGGTGATCCTGGCGTTCGCGCACCAGCTGCAGCACCTGACGCCGTCGCCCGACTGATCACAGGACCGCCGACGGCGTCGTGTCCTAACTGGAGTGAACATGACCGGCCCGGCCTGCCCGTCAGATGATGTCCAGATGCATGCACGATCTGTGCTGCCGATGTTCGCGCAGCGTTACAACCGCTTGCTGGACGCGATCCAGCCCGGCGGCGTGCGCCAGACCGACGAGATGGTCGCGCGCGCCGTCGAGGTGTCCGCGCAGTACATCGGCATGCTCCGCACCGGCAAGCGCACCAACCCCGGCCACGAGCTGGTCGGGCGGATCGCCGCGCACTTCGGCGTCGACGTCGCCTACTTCCTCGACCCCGAACGTGCCGCCGCCGTCGACCGGGAGCTGGAACTGCTCGGCGCGCTGCGCGACACCCAGCTACGCCGGCTGCTGCACCGGATGACCGGCCTGTCCCCGGCCAGCCTGGACCTCGCGGCCGAGGTCGTGGAGCGCCTGCGCCTGATGGAAGGCCTCTACGACGACCAGTAAACGAACGGTAACCTGCCGGTGGCACACTTCGGCTCGCGCCGGGCCACCGGAGCCGGCGCGACGGCAGTGATTGAGGCGGTCACGTGGCGGATCACACGGCGCACCGGCCCTCCATCTCGCTCGGACTGGCAGCGAACCTGACGATCGGCGCGCTCGTGCACGTGCTCGCCGCACTCGTCTACGGCATGCTCTCACTGCTGCGGCTGGAGGGCTGCGGCGCGGCGAGCGGGCTGGCCGCGGGCTGGACCCTCGCCGTCCTGCTGGACCTGCTGCTGGGCGGGGTGCTGCTGGCGGGTGCGCTGCGTCGCACCGACGGCAACCGGTGGGCGGTGCTGGCCGGCTGGGCGGGGAGCCTGGTGCCGTTCGTGGCGCTGGCGGGTTCGGCGATGAACTTCGTCGGGAACCTGCCCGACGGATGCGCGTAGTGCCGGCGCACGAGGTCCGGCGGCTGGCCCGTGCGGCCGGCTACGCGGCATCCGAGCCGCTGGTGGTGGGGCTCTCGCGCCGGGTGTCGCCGCCGGTCTTCGTGTGCGCGAGCCCCACTGCGACCGGGCGGCCGTTCGACGAGAGCACCACCGTCTACGCGGCCTCGCTGTCCAAACAGGTCACCGCGGCGCTGGTCGCGCTGGTCATGCGCCAGGGCGGCCTGGCCGTGGACGAGCCGCTGTCACGGCGGCTGCCCGAGCTGCCCGCCTGGGCGGAGTCGGTGCGCCTGCGCCACCTGCTGCACCACGTCGGCGGCCTGCCCGACGACGATCTGGTCGACCGCGGCCTGACCGGCGACCGCACCGGGCCAGGGGTGCTGGCCGCCCTGCGCGCGCTGCCGGAGCCCGCGCGCCCGCCCGGCACCGCATACGCATACTCCAACGCCGGATACGTCTGCCTCGCCGAGGCGGTGCGCCGGGCCGCCGGGGCAGACCTGCCGGCGCTCGCCGAGGAACTGCTGTTCAAGCCGTTGGGCATGGCGGCCACCCGGTTCTGGGACGGCCCCGAGCCGGCTCCGCCGGGCGCGTCGGCGCTGTCGCCGGTGCATCCCGCGCCGCTGTCGCTGGGCGACGGCGGGGTCTGGAGCACGGCTGGAGACCTGCTGCGCTGGGCCGACGCGCTCAACGACAGCCGCCTCGGGGTCAGCGGGCTGCTGCAGGCGCCGGGCCGCCTCGACGACGGCACGACCCTGGACTACGCGTGGGGCATGGGCGTGCGCCGCCGCCACGGGCTGACCGTGTACCGCCACGGCGGGGCCTGGCCCGGCGTGCGCACGCTGCTGGCACGGGTGCCCGACCGGGGGTTGAGCGTGGTCGTCACCGCCCTCGGCGACGACACCGAGCGCACGGCGGCGCTGACCGACGGGCTGCTCGACCTGCTGCTGAGCTAATACCGGGTTTGACTTATATAAGCGTCCGCTGTAACTTCGGTCCGTGCACGCCTTCGACGTACTCGGCGATCCGGTGCGGCGCCGGATCCTCGAACTACTGGCCGGGGGTGAGCGGGCCTCCGGCGCGCTCACCGAGGTGGTCCAGGCGGAGTTCGGCATCTCGCAGCCGGCGGTCTCGCAACACCTGAAGGTGCTGCGCGACAACGGCTTCGCGACCGTGCGCGCCGAAGGCACCCGCCGGCTGTACGCGGTTGACACCACCCCGTTGCGGGAAGTGGACAACTGGCTGGACCACTTCCGCGGGTTCTGGAACCAGCGCCTCGACGCGCTGGGAACCGAACTCGCCCGGGGCCGCCGGGAACGCCGCCTGCACGAACGACAGGACAAGGAGACACCCGATGAAGGACATCACCGAGCAGCTTGAGGCGATCCGGCGCGAGGTCGCCCGGCGCGACGGCGGCGACCTGGGCGAGATGGTGGCCGTGCTGGTGCGGCGCACGTACCAGGCCGACGTCGACGACGTCTGGGACGCGATCACCAGCAAGCAGCGCCTGCCGCGATGGTTCGCCCCGGTCAGCGGCGACTTCCGCGAGGGCGGCAGCTTCCAGGTGGAGAACATGGCCTCCGGCGACATCCTTCAGTGCCGGCCGCCGAAGCTGCTGCGCATGACGTACGGCGGGCCGACCAGCATCGTCGAGGTGCGGCTGACCTCGGCCGGTGCGGACAGCACCGACCTCGAGGTCGAGCACACCGTGCCCATCGAGATGGCGGGTAGCGGCGCCGGCGCGCTCTACGTCGGCCCCGGCTGGGACCAGGGCCTGCTCATGCTGGCCCGCCACCTCGGCGGCGAGCCGAGCGACGACCCGCTCGCCGACCAGAACTCCCCGGCCGGGCAGGAGTTCTCCCGCCGCTCCATCCAGGCCTGGGCCGACGCGATCCGCGCCTCCGGCACCGCCACCGAGGACGAGATCACCGCTTCGGTCACCGCCGCCGCCACCCACTTCGCCCCCGACCTCTGACCACCCGCTCCTGATCCGTAGGTTCAGGGTTCGAGTCCCATCGGGTCCACCGGAGAGTACGTCCAGGTCGGAAGGCCTGGGCGTATTTCTTTGTCTGGGCTGTTATCTCCGCCGACGACATTCGCCCTGCCGTAGCGCGGTTGGCTCGGCGCCGGCGAGGCTGATCCGCAGTCCTTTCGACTTCGTCGAAGCAGCTTCGCGTTCGTTTCTGGCTGCCGGCAGCGAGGCGTTTGACCCTCACGTGGCGTCAGGCGGCATAGTCGGTCGCGTGGAAGAGCACTGGACCGTCGGACGCGTGGCCGAGCTGGGCGGCGTTAGCGTCCGCGCGCTGCATCACTACGACGAGATCGGGCTCGTGCGGCCGTCGGCACGGACCGCGGCCGGATACCGGGCCTATTCGGCGGCCGACGTGGAGCGGCTGCGCGAGGTGCTGGCCTACCGTCGGCTGGGGTTCGGCCTGCGAGAGGTCGCGGACTTGGTCGGCGACCCGTCCATCGACGCAGTCGCGCACCTGTATCGATTGCGCGGCCTGCTGCTGGAGCGGCGCGATCGCGCTGATGCGATGGTCGCGGCCATCGACAGGGAACTCGAGGCACGAGCGAGGGGACTGACGGTGACACCAGAAGAGCAACTGGAGATGCTCGGTGCACGGCTGTATGACGCGATCGGCGGTGCCTACACCGCGACACGGCGCACTGAGCCGCGGATCGCTGCGCAGATCTGGGACGCGCTCGGGGACGCACAGACAGTGCTGAACGTCGGGGCCGGTACCGGCTCGTACGAGCCCTCTGATCGGGACGTGACCGCGGTGGAGCCGTCGGCGGTCATGCGGGCGCAGCGTCCCGCGGGCGCGGCTCCGTGCGTGGCAGCCGCCGCGGAGATCCTGCCGTTCGAGGACCAGTCTTTCGACGCCGCGATGGCCGTCTCCACCGTCCACCACTGGGGGGACCCGATCGCCGGGCTGCGCGAGATGCGGCGCGTGGCCCGTCGCGTGGTGGTGCTCACGTTCGACACCGACGAGCCCGGATGGCAGGACCGGTTCTGGCTGACCCGCGACTACTTGCCCGAGTTCACCACCGTCCTCGCAGAATTTCCCTCGCTTGCTGGGATGGCCGACGCAATCGGTGCCCGCGCGGAGCCGGTCCCCATTCCGTGGGACTGTGCCGACGGCCTGTTCGAGGCGTACTGGCGCCGACCGGAGGAGTATCTGGAGGATCACGTGCGCCGGGCGATGTCTGTATGGACGCGGGTCGGGCCGGAGGCCGAGCGGCGGGCGGTGCGAAGCCTCGACGACGACCTCGCCTCCGGCCGGTGGGCCGAGCGTAACCGCGACCTCGCCGACCTCGACGCGGCAGATCTCGGCCTCCGCCTGCTCATAGCTTGAACTGCGTCGCAGGCTCAACCTAATAGCGTTTCCTGGACGGCCTGCCGGTCATGGCGGCGCCAAGCGGGCATGGCGCCGCGGGCGGGCCGGCTCGCGATAATCAAGGCGTGGCCGGACATGTACATCGAGATGCGCGAGAAGTGAGTCGGGCGAAAGCGTTTCCATGAGAACGGCGCGACCGAGAGCTCGGTCGCGCCGTTGTTGGGTGCCGGACTACGCGACGCGCCGCCGGACCGCCGAAACAAAACAGGTGGCCTCTGAACAGCGTGAGTGCGGTTCGGGTTGTGCCACATCAGGTCCACCAACGCCCTCACCGGCCTTGTCGTGAGTAATTCGTCGGCGGCACCTGGTGGCCGGACAACGCCAGAGTGTTCCACGTATCGACGAGCGGCACCTCGATCCTGAGACCAGCGCGCAAAGCGCAGGTGCCGCCGATGTACTAGGCCAGCACCAACCGACTGCCCGTCCTAACGCACTCCTTCAGCATGGCGACCAGCTTCACGAGCGACGTCACCTGGTCTTTTCGCATCCATTCGCGTTCGTGGAAGATGTCGTGCAGGGCGAAGTCGCCGCTCGACCAGCGTTGGAGGATGGGCTCGACTGTCGGCAGCACAGCTCTACAGCGGGTGGCGGGGATGCCGCGGTCTGGGCGGGCGAGTAGGTCTTTGAGCGGTGAGCTGACGCCCTCCCAGGAGGTCGATCCGCCGAACTCCTCGTACTGCCTCAGCTCGATCCCTTCCTCGGCGGCGAGCAGGCTGTGGAAGACGTCGAGGTGTATGAGGCCGTAGATGAGCTGAGTCTCCTCGAGCAGTGTTCCGTCAGGGCTCTGGATGTACCACCCGGGCATCGGCTCCCTTTCGTAACGCGGCACCGCACCGTGGTCGAGACGCCGCGTCGGCCCGACCAGGAAACTGGTTTCGGCCCCAGCCGTCAAGCGGCGGCGGCCATGCCGTAGGTCGCGGCAACCCCAGGGGACCGCCTCAAAGAGCCGCTTACCACTGGACCGCGCATAGT
Organism: Catellatospora paridis; assembly: GCF_009720365.1. GTDB lineage: Bacteria > Actinomycetota > Actinomycetes > Mycobacteriales > Micromonosporaceae > Catellatospora > Catellatospora paridis. The sequence goes on from NZ_ML769313.1 coordinate 118,846, forward strand.
GAAAAGACCCTCTCGCTCGTGGCCTGAGCGAGAGGTCCTGTCGGAGTTGCCCGCTAGTCGGTGGGTGGCTTAGGCCAGGGGTGGCGCGGACTGATGATCTTCACGATCCCTTCCATCAACGCCCAGCTCCCCGGCACGTCGACATTCGAGTTGAGCATCACGACCATGGTGGTCTGCTCGGCGGGCAGGTAGTACGGATACGTCATGTAGCCGGCGATGTTGCCGTTGTGGCCGAGCCAGCCGTTCTGGTTCTCGATCGCCAGGCCGTACTGAGCGCCCTGTCCCTCCTCCGGCGCGGGCAGGAACTGATTGCGCTGCTGGAGCATCTCGGGTGTGAGCAGCTTGCCCGTGGCCAGATCTTGGGTCCAGACGCGGACGTCGTCGAGCGTCGACACCATCTGACCCGCCGCCCATCCCCATGAGGAGTTCCAGTCCGTGGCGTTCACGGTCGCACCGTCGGCGGCTTTCGCGTAGCCCTGGGAATGGGGTGAGGGGAAGTCGGCGCCGGGAGGGAAGGCAGTGCTCCCCAGCCGTTCCGGTTTCAGGATGTGCTGGTCGATGAATGCTTCGATCGACTGGCCGGAGACCTTCTCGACGACGAGCCCCAGCAGCACGGTGTTGGTGTTGGAGTAGTCGAACTTCGTGCCCGGCTCGAAGAGCAGCGGCCGGCTGAAGCTGACGGCGAGGAGCTCCTGCGGCGTCCACTGGCGATCGGGCTCGCTCGACAGGCCGGCGATGGTCACGTCCGCGTAGTTGAAGAGCCCGCTGCGCATCGCGGCCAACTGACGCAACGTGATCACATCGCCGCTCGGAACACCGGGCACGTACCGGTCGATCGGGTCGTCGAGTCCGAGTTTGCCCTGCTGTGCCAGCTGCAGCAGGGCAGTCACGGTGAACGTCTTGGTGAGGCTGCCGATACGCATGTGGAGATCTGGGGTCATGGGCTGTCCGGTGCTCGTGTCCTGGACACCGAACGCCCGTATGTATGGGGCCTTTCCCTCCTGCCAGACACCGACGATCGCGCCCGGAACCGAGGCCTGCCGCATCAGCTCGGGAACCGCGGCGGTGAGCTGGGCATCCCGGTCAGCCGACCGCCGGCCGTCTCGGTCGACCGGCTGAAGGGTCGACTGGGCACATCCGACCAGGGCTGTCACCACGATCGCGGCCACCCCGACCACGCTCTTCCGCCACATCGAGAATCTCCTCCGAGACCGCGTTCCGATCGGCGCCGCCATGCACGCCTCGGTGCCCGAACGGTCTTGAATCTCATCAAATCATCACAGATGGCGCTTGGTCACCGGGTCACGGATTTTCACTGCTGACCACGTGGAAACGACGACCGATGACGCCACACCCATGCAAAGAGGGTGGGAGCGCGCCGGTTCACGCTGCGAGAATGTCCTTGCGGATCGGCCTTCTGCGGCGAACGATCAGCGCCGTGTCGATCGTGGGTATGGATGCCGAAGTCCCGGCTGGCAGAATCGTCGTCGTCATCGATGTCATCCGGGCTTTCACGACGGCCGCGGTCGCCTTTGAGCGTGGCGTGACAGAAATTGCCTGCGCGCCGTCGGTCGAGGTCGGCCGAGGTCTCCGGCGGCTGCACCCGGATCGTCTTCTGGTCGGGGAGGCCAACGGGCTCAAGCCCCCAGATTTCGACTTCGGGAACTCGCCGTTCGAGATGTCGACGGCGCAGCTCGACGGCCGACGTTTGATCCAGGCGACATCGAACGGCACGCTCGGGCTCGCCCGGTGTCCGAACCCGGCGGCACTGCTCGCGGTGTCAGCGGTAAACGTCGGCGCCACCGCCCGGTGGATCGCTTGCAACCACGCCGACGTTCCGTACACCCTCATCTGCACTGGGCGGACCGCTGAGGACTGGGCCTGTGCGAGGTACCTGGCCGGCCTTCTCGACGGGTCGGCGCCGGCACGGGCGGACCTGGTCACGGGCATCATGGACGGCGCCACCGAGCATGCTCACCACTATGCACAACTACCCGCCTCCGAGCGCCCTGATGTTTCCAGGGACCTCCGCTTCTGCTGCGATGTCGACCGGTCCTCCTTCGCCATGGTCGGTGAAGTCCACAAGGACCACGTAGTTCTCGTCAAGGTGCCATGCTGAATCGGCGCGCCCTCCGGCCTGTCAGCGATACCAGTAGCTGTGCGACGAGCGGAGCTGCCCGCGCGGCCTGGTTGGCGATGGTGTTCGGCATGAGGCACGGCATGCCAGAACTCCCTGGCCGGGCAGAAACCGCAGTGGTCCCAGGAGATGGCCAGCGGGCTGCGGCGCAGCCGAGGCAGGCCCACCTCGACACTGTTCACACTCGCCAAGCGCTTGAACATGCTGCAGTGAGCCGTCGCTAAACTTGCCCGGTGGCCGAACCGGAGACCAACTCGTTTGCCACCCCGCGGCTAACCGCAGGGGCACTCTTCGTCGACGCGGCAGGTCGCCCGCTGCTGGTCAAGCCAAGCTACAAGCCCGGATGGGAGATCCCCGGCGGCTACGTGAACATCGGCGAGTCTCCGCTGGCCGCATGCCACCGGGAGATCGTCGAGGAACTGGGCAGGTCATTGCCGGTCGCGCCGCAGCCGCTTGTCGTCGACTGGGCTCCGGCCGCGAACGAGGGCGACAAGGTGCTCTTCATTTTCGATGGCGGCGAGTTGAGCGAGGCAGATCTCGTGGCGATGGCCTTCGCAGACGGCGAGATCACCGAGGCGCGATTCGTCGATGTGAGCGCTCTCGACGACCACCTGCCCCTTCGCCTCGCCAACCGGATGCGGCTCGCCCTCGAAGCGAGACTGCAGCACCGTTGTGTATACGCCGAGCATGGTCGACAACCCTGAGCCTGCGTATGCGAGCAAGCCACTCGAAGTCGGCCCGGTCACCGGCAGCAGATCAGCTGTGACCAGCGGAAACCGGTTCACGCTCCGCTGACCACGGCCGCACCACGCCGCAGCGATCTTGCGTGAACTGCAGGTTCGACACGCACGTCCGGCAGAACGGCAACAGGTCGCGCGAGATCGACGCAGCGGCTCGCCGCGGTGTCCGGCTGCTGGTGTACGTTGCCCGCCATGCCGATCCCCGCCACGAACGCCGTCGACCAGAGTTCCGGCGACTGGCCGACGCTTGAGGCGGCGCTGGAGCGCAACTCGATCGAGGACGTGGTCGGCTGGTTGGCCGGGGCCGCTGAACCCCGACGGCTGGCGGCGTTTGTGCACCTCGCCGGGTATGTGCGCCGCAACAAGGAGCAGCCGTCCTGGTGGCACCCCCGCAAACCGGCCGTCCTGGCACTGGCCGGAATCGGCTGCGCGCCCGACGCGCACCGCGCCGCGGCCGCGGTGTTCGCCCACGGGGCGTGGCGCGACGGCACTTACATGCTCCCGGCGGAGGTTGCCATCGCGGTGCTGCGTGAGCGCGCTGTCACCTGGTTGCCCGAACTTGCGGCCGGAGTCGTGGCGGGATTGGACGCACGCCCCTGGGACGAGTGGCTGCTGGCCGACGCGCTCGTACGGGAGGCGGGGCTGCCGGTGCCGGTGGAGCCGTCGTTCGCGATCGGCTGGTGGCGGCACGTCCACCGCGGCGAGGAGGCATACCGGGCACTGGCGGACGACCCGTACCGGCCGGTGCTGCTGCCGCTCGTGCTGCAACACGAAGAGTTCGGCGAGGCACTGGCCCGTGGGAGCGCCCGGATCGAGGACACGTTGCGCCGGCTCGCCGCCGCCGACCCGGCGGCCGCCACCGTCGTGCGCTCAGGCTGCCGGGCCCGGCTGCTGCTCGGCGGTTCGCCCGGTGCGGTGCGGCCGTACACCCGCCTGCACGACGCGATCCCGGCCGAGGCCGGTGACCTCGCCGACGGACTCACCGACTATCTCTGCCTGCTGCACTCGCCGCACAGCACCGTCGTCGGCCTGGCCCAACGCGCCCTGTGCGCCGCAGACGAGGCTGGCCTGCTCGAACTCGACGCCCTGCGCGACATCGCGGCGACCATGCTCGCCCGCGACGAGAAGAAACTGCGTCAGGCCCAGCAGGTATGGCTGCGCGCCGCCGCGCGCCGCCGCCCGGCCCACCGCACCGAACTGCTCGCCCTGCTCGACCCGCCCGCGGTCGCGGAGGAGCCGCTGCAGCCGCAGCCGGCACCCACGCCGCAGATGGCGGCACTGCATCGCGTCACCACGATCGCCGAACTCGCCGAAGAGGTCGCCGCACTGCTCCATGGTGACCTGACCCCGGTCACCATGGAGCGGGTGATGGCGGGCCTGGTCGCGGTCGCGGCCGCGGACAGGCCGGCGGCGGCCCGGGCGCTGAGCCCGGTCGTCGCGCGACACCGGGACTGGCTGAACCCCGGGTGGGCCATGGAGCAGACCCTGATCTGGTGCGCGCTGGCCGTCATGGGCGGCTCGCCGGAGCTGGCGGACGAGGCCGGGTCTGCGGTCGCCGACGCGCAGCGCCGCACGCAGGCCGGCGGGCCGCTCGCACCGCTGCACCCGCACGGCAACCTCAGCCCCGCCTGGCTGCTGCAGCACCGCCTGGCGGAGCTTGCCGTGCACGGCCCTGCCATGCCGGTTCCCGTCCTGCTGGCGACCCCGACCGCGGCCAATGGCCACCTCGACCCGGCCGAACTGGCCGACCGGCTGGCCCGATACGAGCAGGCGGGTCACGAGCCCTGGCCGACGGACCTGGCCCAGGCGCTGCTGCGGCTGCCCAGAGTGGTCGACCCGGCCGCGGTCACCGCAGCCGGGCGGCTGCGCTCGCGGGTCGGGATCGCCCTGGCCCAGCGGCTGCGCGACGGCCACCCGGACCCGGTCGCCACCCGCCTGGTGCAGGCGCCCGGCCTGTGGGGCAACGGACCGGCGGCCCGCGGCGTGGTGTCGCTGACCCCGCCAGCCGACGCCGGCCCCGTCGAACGCAAGTTGTTCACCCTCAAACCACCGCAGCGTGTCGGGCACCAGCCGGCCGGCGATCCCGCCACCTGGGCGGCGATGCTGCCCTCACATCGCGAGGTGGTGGCCGCATGGTCGCTGCCGAACGTCGCGGCGGGCGCCGACACCGGCCCGGGTGGCGGCGTCGCGCTGCTGCTGCCGATGCTCGCGGAAACGAGCGGGCCCATCGGGCCTGCGGTCACGCTGGCTGTCGCGTACGCGCTCGCGGCCGGGCACGCCGTGAGCCGGGCCGCGGCTGTGGACGCCCTCATCGGCTTCGACGCGGCACTGGACCGCGCCGCGGTCGGCCGGGAGTTCGGCTGGCTCGGCGCGGCCGGGCTGGTGAAAGCCAAACGGGCCGCCGCCACACTGAACGACGCCGCACGAGCCGGTGCGGTCGCCGGGGTGTGGGAACTGTGCCGGGCCGCGCTACCCGAGCTGCTACGCGCCGATAACCCGCAGCCCGGTGTCGCCGACGTGGTCGAGGTCGCCTGCCGCTGCGCCATGGCGCTGGGCGTACGTGGTCCTATCCCGATGGTCGACGCGACGGCCGCCCGCGGCGGTTCGAGCCGCGTGGTCGTCGAGGCACGTAAACTGGCCGCAGCACTGGCCTGGTAGCCGCTTCGACCCCTCCGATCCGGCGGTCGCGAAGTGATCGGCGCGGGCGGGCAACCGGCACGTGCCGTTTCGAGTCGACGAGGCCGGCAGCTCGGTGAAGCTGATCGGGACATCACGGTCGGCGGTGACAAGCGGATTGCACGGGTCGCCGCTTGTTGACCCGGGCCGTCACCCGGTGCCGAAGGGGCCTGCAAAGCGGCCGCGAGCGCGGCCGGGCTAGCGTGGTGCCCATGCCGGAACGTCACTCGCACTGCTCCTACTGCGGCAGCGCCTACGCCGCCGACCTGGCCTGGCCACGCCGGTGTGCGGCCTGCGAGCAGGTCAGCTATGTGAACCCGGTGCCGGTGGCCGTTGCTGTGCTGCCGGTCGGTGACGGGCTGCTCGGCGTGCGGCGCATCATCCCGCCCGGGGCGGGCCGGGTGGCGCTGCCCGGCGGTTTCATCGATCTCGGTGAGTCATGGCAGGCGGCGGTGGTCCGGGAGCTGTGGGAGGAGACCGGGACCCGCGCCGATGCGGCCGACGTGAGCCTGTACGACACGCTCAGCGCTCCGGACGGCACCCTGCTCGTGTTCGGGCTGCTACCGCACCGCGACGTCGCCGACCTGCCCGCGCCGGTCGCGAACGAGGAGTCGGCCGGCTGGGAGCTGGTCACCGACGCCACGCCGCTCGCCTTCAGCCTGCACACCGCGGTCGCGGCCCGTTACTTCGCCTCGTCGAAGGCCTGAGTCGTACGCCGCCTGCGGCCGTGTCATCCGACCACGAGCCGCAGTGGCTGCGCCCGGGGGCTGTTCAGACGGTCGAGTGCGGCGGATGTCGCGGCGTCGGCGGGCAGGTGGACGATCAGACGCTGGTCGTCGTCGGCGGACAGTTCGAGCGTCTCGTACGCCAGCCGCAATGTGCCCACCTCGGGGTGGGCCAGCCGGAGGACGCCGCTGGACTTCGCCAGCGCGGCAACGGCGTCGACCCGCCGGGTGAAGGCGTCGCCAGCCGTGACCGTCAGCTCGTCCGCCAGGGCGGCCAGGTGCGGGTCTGCCCGGAACGGGCCCTCCTTGAGCCCGGCCACCTGCTCGTCGGCGACGTGGTCCCAGTCGGGGTAGGCGCTGCGTGCGCGGCTGTCGGTGAACACGAACCGGGCGAGGTTGGGCGCTGCCGCGTCCAGCAGGCCGACCGGCCCGGCCAGCCGGGCGAAGCCCGCGGTGTGGGCGAGGACGTCGCTGAGCCGGTTGAGCAGCACGGCCGGGGTGGGCTCCAGGCGGTCGAGCAGGGCCTGCACGGTGGGGCGCACGGTGCGCGCCGGGACGGTCTCGCCCCGGCAGTTGTAGCCGGGGTCGGCCGCCTTGGTGAGGCGGTGCAGGTGCACGCGTTCGCCGGCGGTCAGCCGCAGCGCGTCGGCGAGGGCGGAGAGCACCTGCGGGGACGGCCGGCGGTCGCGTCCCTGTTCGAGCCGGGTCACGTACTCCACGCTGACGCCCGCCAGGGCGGCCACCTCCGAGCGGCGCAGGCCCGCGGCTCGCCGGCGGGGTCCGGTGGGCAGCCCGACCGCGGCCGGGGTGACCGCTTCACGGTGCACCCGCAGGAACAGTCCGAGTTCGTTGTCGCTCACCGTCCGAACCTAACAGCGTCGGCGTCCGGGAGCGTGGCCCTGCTGCTACCACCCTCAGCCCGGCCTCCCTGACCGCGTTTTTCCCGGCCAGAGTCATGGCAGGAAGTCAACTTCGGTCTGCGGGAGTGTGCAGTCATGGGTCGTACGGTGGCGGTCATCGGTGGAGGTTACGGGGGTTCGGCGGTCGCCAAGGCGCTGGACGCCGAGGCTGACGTCGTGCTCATCGATCCGCGGGACGCCTTCGTCAACGCGGCGGCGTCGCTGCGGGCACTGGTCCGGCCCGATTGGGCGGGCAACATGTTCTTTCCCTTCGGCACGCTGCTCACGCGGGGCAAGGTGGTCCGGGACCGGGCGGTCTCGGTGGATCCTGGTGGCGTCACCCTGGCCTCGGGCGGACGTGTCGAGGCGGACTACCTGGTCCTGGCCACCGGCTCCGGCTACGCCTATCCGGCCAAGCCCGACGCCGAGTCCACCGTCGCGGCGCTGGACGAGCTGCGCCGGACCCACAAGGAACTGAGCGGTGCGCGGCGGGTGCTGATCGTCGGTGCCGGGCCGGTCGGCTTGGAACTGGCCGGGGAGATCAGGGAGGTCTGGCCGGAGAAGCAGGTGACCGTCGTCGACCCGGTCGAGCAGCTGCTGCCGGGCTTCCAGCCGGAACTGCGCCAGGAGCTGCACCGCCAGCTCGTGGAGGCGGACATCCGGCTGCGGCTGGGGGTCGGTCTGGCGGCGCTGCCGGCGACCGAGCCGGGGCAGGCGGGCGCCTTCACCGTCACCACCACCGACGGTGACGAGATCACCGCGGACATCTGGTTCCGTGCCCACGGCGTACGGGTCAACACCGGCTACCTCGCCGACGGCCGCCTCACCACCCGCACCCCGCAGGGGCAGGTCCGCGTCACCGAGTCCCTCAACGTGCACGGGCACGACCACGTCTACGCGATCGGCGACATCACCGATGTCGCCGAGGCCAAGATGGCCGCGTACGCGATGCAGCACGCCGAGGTCGTGGCGCAGAACATCACGGCGCGACTGCGAGGCGAGCAGCCGACGGCCTACTACCGCCCGGCACCCGATCCGATGATCCTGCTCCCGCTCGGCACGCAGGGCGGTGTCGGCCAGTTCCCCACACCCGACGGCCCAGCCGTCGTCCCGGCCGCGACGGTCGCCGAATACAAAGGCGCCGACCTGTTCACGGGCCGCTTCGCCGAGTTGTTCGGCACGGCCTGAGTCCGCTAGGCGGTCGCGGACGGCGCGCGCCGGCCATGAGGTTGCGTGGCCGGCGGCCGCACCTGCCGGGCGGTCACGCGGGGGTGGGGACACCTCCGGTGACCGTGCCGGTGGTGCGGGCCTGCTCGGCGGCCCAGACCACGCGGTGGCTGGCCAGGCTCGCGGCGGCGTCGGAGTGCAGCGCGGACGCGTCGCCGCCAGCGACCGCCTTGAGGAAGGCGTCCATGATGGCGTCGTCGCCGCCGCCGTGGCCGTCCCCGGCGGTGCCGTCGGCCAGGGTGCCGGTGTCGATGGTGCGCTGCTCGCCGGTGCGGAAGTCGGTGACGTGCAGCAGGCGGCCGTCGCCGTCGACGTAGCCGTGGGTGCCGAACAGCCGGGTGCGGCGGAGCTCCATGGGCGTGAACGCGGTCATGGTGAACGTGCAGGTCGCGCCGTCGGGGAACTCCATCGCGACGACCTGGTGGTCGACGACGTTGTTGTCGCTGCCGTAGACGCAGCGCCCGTACGGTCCGGTGCGCAGCGCGGCGTCGATGCCGGCCTCGGTGTGGTCGGTGGTGACCGCCGACAGCGGCCAGAACTCGCGGGCCGGGTCGCCCAGGCAGGAGCGGTAGAGGCGGGGCGCGGAGTAGGGGCAGCTCCGTTCGAGCGGGCAGTCCAGGCAGTTGTCGGCTGCTTCGGCCGGGCGCTGCTCGGCCCGGAAGTGGGCGAGCCCGCCGAACGAGCTGACCCGGCTGGGGGCCGCGCCGATCAGGTAGAGCAGCCAGTCGATGTCGTGGCAGGACTTGGTGAGCAGCAGGGGCGCGGAGGTCTCGGAGTTGTTCCAGTGCCCGCGCACGAACGAGTGCGCGAAGTGCCACCATCCGATCGGCTCCAGGTGCTGCACGTTGACGAGCTTGCCGATCGCACCGCCGTCGAGCAGGCCTTTCAGCGCCCGGGTGTAGGGCGTGTAGCGCAGCACATGGCAGACGGCGAGCATGACCCCGGCCGCGTCGACGGCGGCGGCGATGCGCAGCGCGTCGGGCTCGGTGGTGGCCATCGGCTTTTCCAGGAGTATGTGATAACCCAGCCCGGCGAAGGCCACGGCCGCGTCGGCGTGCATCCGGTCCTGGGTGGCGATCACCGCGGCGTCGCCGAGCCGTCCGGCGGCGGCGAGTTCGGCCCAGTCGGTGAACACCTGGTCGGCCGGCACGCCGAACTCGGCGGCGAACGCCGCGCGGCGGTCGGGGTCCGGTTCGGCGACGGCCACCACCTGGGCCGTCCCGCTGGCGGCCGCGCGTCGGGCGTATCCGATGCCGCGCAGTCCGGCACCTGCCACGACCAGCCGTACCCCGTCTACAGTCATCTCAGCCATCCCGTGGAGGAGTTACTTTTGAAGGTCTCCATAATTAGTAACATGGCAGCGCGGTGTGCAAAAGGGGGCCGGTGGTGACCGAACAGCTCGCAGGTGGGGATCTATCGCGGTTGCGGCAGCTCAACGCCCTGGCCGTGGTGCACGTGCTGCGCGGCCGACCGGCGTTGACGCTGACCGAGTTGTCGCGCGACACCGGTTTGTCCCGGCCCTCCACCGAGGACGTGGTGCTGCAGCTGCAGAACCAGGGCTGGCTGGAGGAGGTGCAGCCCGCGGCCGGCGGGATGGGCCGCCCGGCCCGCCGCTACCGGTTCCGGTCCGACGCCGGCTGGGTGCTGGGCGTCGACATCGGCGGGCACACCATCCGGGTGCTGGCCGCCGACCTGGACGGCGAGGTCAGGCACACCGTGCGCACGCCGGTGGCGATCACCGCGGGCCGGGCCGAGCGCCTCGGCGCGGTCGACGCCGCGGTCGCCGAGTGCCTGGCCGCGGCCGGGCTGACCGGCGCGGACATCTGGGCGACCACGGTCGGCACCAGCGGCCTGGTCGACGCGGCGGGCCGGGTCGTGCTGTCGGTGGCGTTCCCGGAGTGGACCGGGGTGCACCTGGCCCAGCACGTAGGTCGCCTGGTCGGCGGCACGGTGCTGGTGGAGAACGACAGCCGGCTGGCCGCCCTGGCCGAGACCTGGCGCGGCGTGGCCCGGTATGCCCAGCACGTGGTCTACCTGCTGGCGGGCCTGCGCACGGGCACCGGTCTGATCATCGACGGCAAGCTGCACCGCGGGTTCGCGCAGGCGGCCGGCGAGATCGGGGCGCTGCCCGAGCTGGGCTGGATCCGCGCGCAGGAGCACCTGCGCTCGTGGACCGGCGCACCGGCCGGGACCGACCCCGACGACCTGGCGGGATACGTCTTCGCCAGCGCCCGCGAGGGCGACCGCAAGGCGGTGGCCGTGGTGCGCCGGTATGCCAAGGAGCTGGCGCTGGGCGCGTCGGCGCTGGTCCTGGCGCTGGATCCGCAGCTGGTGGTGCTCGGCGGCGGCTTCTCCCGCTCCGCCGACGTGCTGCTCGACCCGCTGCGCCGCGAGATCGAGAAGCGCTGCGTACGCATCCCGGAGATCCTCACCTCGACGCTCGGCGACGAGTCGGTGGCGCTCGGCGCGGTGAAACTCTCGCTCGAACATCTGCAGGAGCATCTGTTCGACGTGCGCACCGGCGTGGCAGCACCGCTGCGACCTGCACGTTGATACTTCGGCATGCCGCGGCCCGCGTTCGGGTCTTGACAAACTTATTCAGGACTCCATTAATACTGGGCTAGCACATGTGACACGGGTCTCGGCGGCGCCGGATGGTGCCACGCCACCGTTCGTCCCACCGCGGCCCGGTGAATCCCCGATGACGGCTTTGCGAGAAGGGTTCCTCAGATGTGGAAAGCAGTGCGGGTAGGCGCCGCCGCGGTTCTGGCCGCCGCGCTCGCCGTGACCGCCGCGGGTTGCGGGAGCGACGAGCCCGCCGCCAGTGACGAGAAGGTCACCCTGTCGTATGCGGTGTGGGACAAGAACCAGGTCCCGGTGATGGAGGAGATCGCCGCCGCCTTCACCAAGGACCACCCGAACATCACGATCAACGTCCAGCTCACGCCGTGGGCCGACTACTGGACCAAGCTGCGGGCCGCCGTCACCGGTGGCGCGGCACCGGACGTGTTCTGGATGAACGGCCCCAACATCCAGCTCTACGCGGACAACGGCGTGATCATGCCGCTGTCCGACAAGATCGACCAGGCCAAGCTCGACCTGACCGTCTACCCGAAGGCGCTGGTCGACCTCTACACCTTCGAGGGCAAGGTCTACGGGCTGCCGAAGGACTTCGACACCGTCGGCGTCTGGTACAACAAGGAACTCTTCGACGCCGCCGCGGTGAAGTACCCCGCCGACGGCTGGACCTGGGCCGACTTCAAGGCCGCCGCGGCGAAGCTGAGCAACCCGGCCAAGGGCGTCTACGCCGTCGGCGCCAACCTCGCCGGCCAGGAGTACTACTACAACACCATCTACCAGGCCGGCGGCAACGTGATCTCGGCCGACGGCAAGAAGTCCGGCTTCGACGACCCGGCCACCGTCGAGGGCCTGCGCTTCTGGACCGACCTCATCAAGAACAAGCAGTCGCCGGACCTCAAGACGATGACCGACACCGCCCCGCTCCAGCTGTTCGAGTCGGGCAAGCTCGCCATGTACTGGGGCGGCTCCTGGAACGTCTCGGAGTTCGGCAAGAACGAGTACACCAAGACCCGGGTCGACGCGGCCCCGCTGCCGACCGGCGTCAAGCAGGCCACCATCATCCACGGCCTGGCCAACGTGGTCTCGGCCAAGACGAAGGCCCCCGCGCAGGCCTGGGAGTTCGTGAAGTTCCTCGGCTCCAAGCCCGCCGCCGACATCCTCGGTAAGAAGGGCCCGATCCCGGCGTACACCGGCACCCAGGACGCCTGGCTGGCCGCCAACGCGCAGTTCAAGGGCAAGGTCTTCCTCGACGCGGTGAGCTACGCGGTGCCCTACCCGGTGTCGCGCAACACCGCGGCCTGGAACGACGAGGAGTTCAAGCAGCTCACCAAGGCGTACACCGGTGAGGTGACCGTCGAGGCGGCCGCCAAGGAACTCGCCACGCAGATGAACGCCCTGCTGGCGAAGGAGTAGCACCGCATGACAGCAACCGTGACGGGCGCCGCGGACGACGTCCGCACCGCGGTGCCCGCCCCGGTGCCCGCCCGGCGGCGACGTCGCTGGCGCCACCGGGGAGCCGAAGCCGCCTGGGGATACCTGCTCATCGCCCCCACCGGGCTGGGCCTGGCCGTGTTCTACCTGTGGCCGGTGCTGCAGACCGGCTACTTCTCCTTCACCGAATGGGGCCCGTTCGGCGGGCACGAATGGGTCGGGCTGGACAACTACCGCACCCTGGCCGCCGACGACGAGGTGCTGACATCGCTGCGCAACACCGTGGCGTACACCCTGCTCGGGCTGCTCGGCATCCCGCTGGCGGTGCTGTTCGCGGCGCTGCTCAACCGGCCCCGGCTGCGCGGCGTGTCGGCATACCGGGCGCTGTTCTTCCTGCCCGTGGTCACCATGCCGGTGGCCGTGGCGATGGTCTGGCGCTGGCTCTACAACGGCGACTACGGCCTGATCAACTACCTGCTGTCGCTGGTGGGCGTCGAGGGCCCGCACTGGATCGCCGACCCCGCGACCGCGCTGTACGCGCTGGTCGCCGTCGGAATCTGGACCAGCCTCGGCTACAACATCGTCATCTTCCTGGCCGGCATGCAGGCGATCCCGCGCGAGTACTACGAGGCCGCGGCGATCGACGGGGCCGGGGCGCTGGCGCAGTTCCGCCGGATCACGCTGCCGCTGCTGTCACCGTCGCTGTTCTTCGTGTCGGTGCTGTCGGTCATCGGCTCGCTGCAGCTGTTCGACCTGGTGTACGTGATGGGCGGCAGCGGCCAGTCGGCGCGCGCCAACCCGGCCTTCCCGCGCATCCAGACCGTCGTGCACCTGTTCTACGACAAGGCGTTCTACACCAACGACCGGGGATACGCCGCCGCGATCGTGATGGCGCTGCTGGTGCTCATCGTGACGCTGACGGCGATCCAGTTCCGGCTGCAGAAACGGTGGGTGCACTATGGCTGATCCCGCACGCCGCGGTGGGCGCACCGCGACCCACGTCACGCTGCTGGTCGGCGCGGCGGTCATGGTCGGCCCGTTCCTGTGGCAGTTCCTGACGTCGCTGAAGACCCTCACCAACGCCACCCGGGTGCCGCCCACGTTCGTGCCCGACTGGCGCTGGTCCAACTACGCCGACGTGTTCGAGCTGCTGCCCTTCGGCCACCAGATCCTCAACACCGTGCTGATGACCGCCGCCCGCACCGCCGGGCAACTGCTGTTCTGCTCCATGGCCGCGTACGCGTTCGCGCGGCTGCGCTTCCCCGGCCGCGGCCTGCTGTTCGGGATCTTCCTGTCGGTGCTGATGGTGCCGCCGCCGCTGTTCGTCATCCCGCAGTACGAGATCATGGCCGACCTCGGCTGGCTCAACAGCCTGACCGCGCTCATCGTGCCCGGCCTGTTCTCCGCGTTCGGCGTGTTCCTGCTCCGGCAGTTCTTCCTCGGCCTGCCCAAGGAACTCGACGAGGCAGCCCGGCTCGACGGGGCCGGCCCGCTGCGCATCTACTGGTCGGTCATGCTGCCGCTGGCCAAACCCGGCCTGCTCGCGCTGGGCATCCTGACCGTGCTGTGGTCCTGGAACGACCTGTTCTGGCCGCTGATCGTCAACACCGACCCGGAGCAGATGACCCTGTCGGCGGGCCTCGCCTCGCTGCAGGGCCAGTTCCAGACCGACTACCCGGTGCTCATGGCCGGTTCCCTGCTCGCCTCGCTGCCCGTCATCGTGCTGTTCACCGTGATGCAGCGCCACTTCATCCAAGGCATCGCCTTCAGCGGCAACAAGGGCTGACACAACCCCAGATCGGAGACTACGACCATGCTGCATCGGCATGGCCGCGGACGCCTGCACCTCCGGGCGGCGGCCGTACTCGTCACACTGCTCACCGTCGCATCCGGCGCAGCACCCGCGCAGGCCGTCGCCCGCCCGCCCGACGGCATCGCCCAGCAGCTCGCGGTGCCCGCGTACTTCTACCCGGGCGGCGACGGCGCCGCCCTCTGGCAGCAGCTGAACACCCCTGGCGTCGGGATCGCGGTCGCGAACCCGTTCTCCGGCCCCGGCAAGACCCGCGACCCCAACTACGCCGCCGCCATCAGCGCCGCCAAAGCCGCGGGCGTACGCGTGCTCGGCTACGTCGCCACCGGCTACCTCGGCACCACCGGCCGCGCGACCAGGCTCAACGAGACCATCCCGGCCGCCTGGGCGGCACAGGTCCAGCAGGACATCGCCACCTGGTACCGCCTCTACGGCGCCGACGGGCTCGCCGGGATCTTCTTCGACGAGGTGCAGAACGTCTGCGGCCCACAGGACACCTACATCGACACCTACCGGATGCTCGACCGGCACACCAAGCGCGCCAACCCCGGCGCGTTCACCGTCATCAACCCGGGCATCGACACCGAGCCCTGCTACGCCGACGCCGCCGACGTCATCCTCACCTTCGAGGGCACCTACGAGACCTACCTCGGCTGGCAGCCGCCGGCCTGGCACCGGGCGCTCGACCCGCGCAAGCTGTGGCACCTGGTGCACGCCACCGACACCACCGCCCAGCTCGCGAACGCGGTCGCGCTGAGCGAGCAGCGCAACGCGGGCTACCTGTACGTCACCCCGGACGTGCTGGCCAACCCCTGGGACTCGCTGCCGCCGCAGGACTACTGGACGCAGCAGCTTGCCGCCGCGTCGACTGGTGGCGGGGACACGGCCGCGCCGCGCGTGTTCGGCACGCCGTTCCCGGTCCGGACCGGCCCGACCGAGGCCGTCGTCGCCTGGCTGCCCGCCGCCGACCCGCACGGCCGGGTCACCGGCTACGACGTGCACGTCGACGGCGTGCGAGTGGCGGGCTCGGCCAGTGCGCTGCCGGTCGCCACGCTGCACGGACTCAGCCCGAACCGGACCTACCGGATCACGGTCACCGCGCACGACGCGGCGGGCAACGTCTCCGCGCCGGGCCGTGCGCTGAGCCTGACCACGGCGCGTGCCGACGCGTCGGCGCCTGCCGCGCCCGCCGGGCTGCACGCCGCCGAGACCAAGGTCGCCAGCGTACGGCTGGCCTGGACCGCGTCCGCCGAGGCGGACCTCGCGGGCTATGACGTCGAGGTCGACGGGCAGCCGCTGCTGTCGCTGCCGTCGTCGCTGGTCACGCAGGGGACCACGGTCACCGTGCCGGTCAGCGGGCTGGAGCCGGGCACGGCGTACACGTTCACGGCGTACGCCCGCGATCGCAGCGGGAACCGCTCGGCCGCCGCCGGGCCGCTCACCGTGAGCACGACGGCGCCCTCGGGCGACCCGATCAGCGACGCGTCCGGTGCCATCGCCACCGCCGACGTCACCTACCAGGCGCAGTACAACCTGCCGTTCGACTTCCACCACCTGTTCATCGACGTCGACAACGACGCGAGCACCGGGTTCGCGACCGCGGGCATCGGGGCGGACCTGCTCATCGAGAACGCCTGGTTCTACCGCCACACCGGCACCGGCTGGAGCTGGGCCCCGGTCGACGGACCGAGCCCGCTCGTGTCCAGCGACGACGACCGCTACGTCTGGCGGGTGCCCGCCGACGTGCTCGGCGGCGTGCCGGTCGGCCCGCACCGGGTGGTGTTCCACGGCTCCGGCAGCTCGCCGGAGACCTACACCGCAGTGATCACCGTCAGCTGATCCACTTTTAACAGAGGCGAGGTGCCATGAACGACAGAGCTCATCCGCACCGCACCACTTCAGCGAAACGCCGTGTCCGGGCCAGGCTGCTGGCCGGGGCGCTGGCCGCCGTCACCGCGCTGACCGCCGGGATCGTCGCCGTCACGGCGGCCCCGGCGGCCGCGGCCGGCTTCGAGATCGGCCGGACCCCGTTCTACGGCAAGGTCCCCACGCTCGGCGCGAACAGCCGCACCGCGTTCTGGTACGGCGCGCTCGACCAGGCGAAAGTCAACCAGCTCAAGGCGTACGACCTGGTGGTCCTGGAACCCACCCTGCGGGTGCTGAACGTGACCGCCGACCACTTCTACTTCGAGTCGGTCACCTCCGCGCAGGTCCAGGAGATCAAACGTGGGGTCGACGGGGTGCTCGGCAGCGCCGACGACGCGATCGTGCTCGGCTACCTGTCGGTCGGCGAGATGCTGCCGACGATCATCCCCGGCCACAGCGGGCACATGACGATCCAGAAGGGCATCGACCTGGGCCTGCTCCCGGCGGGCTACAGCGGCCCGTCGGGTCCGCTGCACGGCCCGAACCCGTGGAACTACAACGCCGCCGGCTCCTACCTCAACGTCGAGGGCGGCGCGACCCCTGACGGCACCTACGCCGACGGCTACGCCAACTACGCGGGCACCTCGATCGGCGCCAACTACTCCTCCTGGGGCAACCGCCTGACCTGGCGCAACAGCGGCGTCATGCCCTGGTACCTCGACCAGCAGGGCACCTGGGTCAACGACAGCCGCTACCTGTACGGCGGCTACTGGAAGGACGGCGACGGCACCGTCGACGTCAACCCGACCTACGGCGGCGGCTACATCAACGGCGGCGACCCGGCCTGGCAGAAGTTCGTCACGTACCAGGTCGACAAGATCGTGCACGACGGCGACTACGACGGGGTCTTCCTCGACACCGTCGACACCCCCGACCCGGTCGGCGGCGCGGGGCCGGGCATCTCCTGGGGGCCGCGCGGCAACTTCGGCTTCACCGCGGGCGGCATGGTCGACCTCGTAGAGAAGATCAAAGCGGTCGACCCGAGCAAGGTCGTGGCCTCCAACCGGGGCTACTGGTATTTCAACCCCGACGAGGGCACCTCGCAGTTCGCCTCCCGGTACCGGCACGCGATCAACATCTTCGTGACCGAGTCCTGGTACTACAACACGTACATCCCGGGCTTCTACGACACCAGCCCCGGCTTCGAGGCCAACTGGAACACCAATCCGGCCTCGCCGACCTACCGCAGCCGCGACAACTTCGGCGGCTTCTGGAAGGAGTACGTCAACGCCCAGGCCAACCAGGCCGACGGCTTCAACGTCGCCATCATCGACTTCCGGGTGCCCGCCGCGAGCACCCAGAAGTGGATGAACGAGGTCGTCGTCAACTCCGGCTACCTCGGCTACGACGTGTCGGGTGCGAACCACTTCAACTCCGCGGTGTACGACGACGCCAAGAACTGGCTCGACGCGCAGGGGCGGGCCGCGCCCAGCCAGGCCGGGGCCCACCCGACGGATCTCTACGGCGGTTTCGTGGCCGACGGGACCGTGGGGGAGTGGTCCGCGGAGACGCCGATCTTCAGCGATCCCGCGGGCGCCAACGCCAAGGGCATCACCAAGGTGTACGTGAAGTTCGTGGGCAACCGGTTCTTCATGATGGCCGAGGCTAAGCAGACGATCAGCCTGGCCCAGGAGATGATCTACTTCGACTACGACAAGGACGGGCCGTCCGGGTGGCAGCCGTCCTGGCCGACGTCGCCCGACTCGCGCCTCTACCTGGAGAACCTGAACCAGGCCTACCTGCTGCCGCACGCCGGGGCGGGCCAGGGCGACGTGTTCAAGTTCGGCAGCCCCAGCGCGCCGACCAACCGCGGCTGGCCGGTGCGGGTGGTGCAGTCCGGTACCCGGGCCGAGTTCGAGTTCGACCGCGACTACGTGTTCCCGGCCTCGATGGCGGGCACCGAGGTGTGGACGTGGCTACGGGTCGCCAACTTCGGCGGGTCCTCGGTCAAGTTCACCGTGCCCGGCGGCGGCACACCCCCGTCGCCGTCCCCGACACCGTCCAGCTCGCCGCCCCCGGCGCAACCGCCGGTGATCTCGAACGTGCAGTACGCGAACGTGACCAGCACGGGCGCGACGGTCACCTGGACCACGGACGTGGCGTCGTCGTCGGTGGTGGAGTACGGCACTTCGACCGCCTACGGTGCCACGGCGACCGGGGCGAGCAACGTGACCAGCCACTCGGTGACGCTGTCCGGACTGTCTCCGGGCACGGCGTACCAGTTCCGGGCGCGTTCGGTCTCGGCCGGCGGCACCACGAACAGCCCCAACGGCACGTTCACCACGGCCTCGTCCGGCGGCGGTTCCTATCCGGCGATCACCGTCGACGGATCCGTGGGCGACTGGGGGAGCATCACGCCCGCCATGACCGGCAGCACCACCGTGCAGTCGGTGTCGGTGGCCAACAACGCCACCAACCTCTACCTGCTCGCCCGGGGCACGGGACTCGACGTGTTCGGGCAGTTCTTCCTCAACACCGACAACAACCCCGCCACCGGGTACAGCGCCACCGGCTGGAGCAACCCGTCCGGCGCGGACTACATGCTGGAGAACGGCAACCTGTACCGGCACGCCGGCGGCGGCTGGGCCTGGACGTCGCTGGGCGCGGTCACCTTCGTCCGCAACGACACCGCCGTCGAAGCGGCGATCCCGCTGTCCACGCTCGGCCTGAGCCCCGGCGGGCAACTGCGGGCGGGCTACCTGAAGAACAACTCCGCCACCGACCGGCTCCCGGCCGCGAGCGGCACGTTCCCGGTGGTGAGCCTGCTCAACGGCTCCGGCGGCGGAGGCGGCGCGCCCGTCGTCAGCAACGTCCAGTACGCCAACGTGACCAGCACCGGCGCGACGGTCACCTGGACAACGGACGTGGCGTCGTCGTCGGTGGTCGAGTACGGCACTTCGACCGCCTACGGCTCCACGGCGACCGGGGCGAACAACGTCACCGGCCACTCGGTGACGTTGTCAGGGCTGTCTTCGGGCACGGCGTACCAGTTCCGGGTCCGCTCGGTCTCGGCCGGTGGCACGACGAACAGCCCCAACGGCACCTTCACCACGGCGTCGTCCGGCGGCGGCTACCCGGCGATCACCGTCGACGGGTCGGCCGGTGACTGGGCGAGCGTGACACCGGTGCTGTCGGGCGGCACCGGCGTGCAGTCGGTGTCGGTCACCAACAACGGCACGACGCTCTACCTGTGCGTCAAAGGCACCAGCCTGAACGTGCTCGGCCAGTTCTTCCTCAACACCGACAACAACACCGGCACCGGCTACAACGCCGCAGGCTGGACCAACCCGTCCGGCGGCGACTACATGCTGGAGAACGCCAACCTGTACGACCACGGCGGCAGCGGCTGGTCCTGGACCCCGCTGGGCGCGATGACCTTCGTCCGCAACGACACCGTCATCGAAGCCGCCATCCCCCTGTCCAGCCTGGGCCTGACCCCCGGCACCCAGTTCCGCCTCGGCTACATCAAAAACAACACCACCGACCGCCTCCCGACCGCAGGCGGCACCTTCCCGGCCGTGACCCTCCTACCCTGACCCTCTCACCGCGACGATCTTGCGCGAGCTGTGGGTGCGACACGCTCATATCGGGTGTATCGGCAACAGTCCGCGCAAGATCGTTGCTTGGGGAGTGACCGTTCCGGGCTACGCCTGTGTGATCTGCGGCGGCGTCCAGTCGGCGTGCCGGGCCATTGAGCGCAGCGCGGTCCGCGGCGGGGTCAGTCGCATCAGTGTGTTGCGCAGCTCGACGGCCACGGGGTTCGACAGCTGTTGGCCGATCCGGCCGAGCTGTTCCGCGGCGCGGGCGATCTGCTGCGACCGTGGGCGGCGCTGCCGGTCGTACCCGGCCAGGGCGGCGGGGATGTCGTCGTCCGGTCCGCACACCGAGGCGAGCACCACGGCGTCCTCGATCGCCTGGTTGGCGCCCTGGCCGAGGTTCGGGGTCATGGCATGGGCGGCGTCGCCCAGCAGCGCGACGCGGCCGTGTACATAGGACGGCAGGGCGGTGGCGAGGTGACGCAGCTCGGTGCGGATGACCGCGGCCGGGTCGGTGGCGTCGAGCAGGTCGGGCACCGGCGCGTGCCAGCCGCCGAACCGCGCCCGAACCGCGGCCGTATCGTCGTCGACGTACCGCCCCGCGGGCGCGTTGACCGCGGCGAACCAGTAGACGCGGCCGTCGCCGAGCGGCACCATGCCGAACTCCGCGCCCTGCCCCCAGCTGATCGCGGCCATGCGCTCGCCGTCCCAGGGACCGGTGACGCCGAGCCAGGCGGTCGAGCCTGAGTGGACGGGCCCCGGGTGGCCGGGCCACAGCCGTGCGCGCACCGTGCTGTCGATGCCGTCGGCGGCGACCACGAGCGAGGCGGCCCTGGTCACCGTCTCGCCGTCGTGCCGGTAGACGACCTGCCCCCCGATGTCGGTCACCTCGGCACCGGTGACGATCGTGTCGGCCGGCAGCGCCGCGCGCAGGATTTCGTGCAGGGACGCCCGGTGAATGCCCAGCGCGGAGGTGCCCAGCAGTCGGGTCATGGCCGCGCCGTCGATGCGCGAGATCCACCGGCCGGAGGCGGTGCGTATGCCGCCCGGTGTGTCGGGGTGGCCCGCAGCGCGGACCCTGTCGCCGACGCCCAGCGCGTCGAGCCCGCGCAGCCCGTTGGCCATCAGCGTCAGGCCCGCGCCGACCTCGCCGAAGCGCGCCGTCCGCTCCAGGACGGTGACCTGCCAGCCGCGCCTACGCAGCCCGATGGCGGCGCAGAGCCCGCCGATGCCCGCGCCGATGACGATCGCGTCCATGTCGCTCCCGTTCTACACCTGTAGAAGCGGCATACTACAGGCGTAGAAAGCGAGGGTCCACGTGGTCACTCGGTACGCCGTCATCACCGACGCCGCCATCGAGCTCGTCGCCGAGCACGGCATGCGCGGCCTGACCCACCGCGCCGTCGACGCGCGGGCCGCTTTGCCGGCCGGCACGACCTCCGCGTACTACCGCACCCGGAAGGCGCTGATCGAAGCACTCGTGCAGCGGCTCGCCGATCTCGATGCGGCCGACCTCGAAGCAGGCGGCCTCCCGGACGACGACGTGCCGGCATACCCCCGGAGTCTGCCCTTGACCGAAACGGACCTGGACGGGATCGCGGCCGCGACCGGCGCGCTGCTGGACCGGTGGCTCACCGACGGCCGCACCCGCGCCCTGGCCCGGTACGCCTGCGTGCTGGAGGCGACCCACCATCCCGAATTGCGCGACATCCTCGGCCACGGTGCCGCCTCACGAGTGCAGGCCCGCGCCATGCTGGCCGCGGCGGGAGCCGCGGACCCCGACCGGGCCGGCGACCACTTCGTGGCCTGCGTCGACGGGCTGCTGTTCGACCGCCTAGCCGGTGCCGGCGCGCTGACCGCCCCGCCGCCGGGCACGGCCGCGAGCAGAGCGGACCTCACCAAGGCCGTGCGTGCCCTGCTGCGTGCCATGGCAGTCTGACGCCGCCTGGCGGTCGGCGCCGCGGTCGGGGGACCCCAACCTCTCGCGAGGTGGCTGCGTTCTGGTGGTGGAGGTGTCCTTTGAACAGGTACGAGGGTTTCCAGGAGTTCGTGGTCGCGCGGGGCGGCGCCCTGTCGCGCACGGCTTTCCTGCTGACCGGCGAGCATCATGCGGCCGAGGACCTGGTGCAGTCCGCATTGGCCAAGGCTGCGACCCGGTGGCGGCAGATCCGCGACGGCGGCCAGCCGGAAGCCTATGTGCGCCGCATTATGATCAACGAGCAGATCTCCTGGTGGCGCCGGCGGCCCGCCCGGCCGGTCGCCGAGGTCCCCGACCGGCCCGGCCCGGACAGCGGGCAGCGGGTGCTGGACCGGCTCGTGCTCGATCGCGCGCTGGACCAGCTGTCGCCGCGCCAGCGCGCCACGGTGGTGCTGCGCTTCTACGAGGACCTGTCCGAAGCCGACACCGCGTCGGCACTGGACTGCTCGGTCGGGGCGGTCAAGCGCTACACCCACGACGGCCTGGCCAGGCTGCGCGAATCCCTGCCCATGCTGGCCGAACACGCCGGGCAGTACGCCGACGCCGGCGCGGCGGTCGCGAAGGCGAAGCGCCGCCGGACCGGCCGGCTCGCCGCCACGGCGGCGGCGAGCCTGGCGCTGGTGGCAGCATTACTGGCGCTCGTTCTGCCGGGCCCGTCCGGATCGGGTCCCGTGCCGCCGTTGAACTCGCCATCGCCGTCGCCGTACGTCCCTTCGGAGTTGGCACCGCTGCCCGTCGGTCTCACCGATCGCAGCGGCGAGGCCCAGCCGCTGCCGCGCGACCGGGCCATCGGCCGCGCGATGCTGCTGCTGGAGGGGCGCGACGTCCGTGACGGCTACATCGTGGCGCTCGACGGCACGTGGTGGCATCGCCCGAAGGCGGACTCCGGCGCGTACACCCTGTCGCCGGACGGGCGGTGGCTGGCCCGCAAGGACAGGGACGGGGTCGTGGTGCGGGACCTGACCGGCACGGCCGAGCACACGCTGCCCGCGGCGACCGGGCTCATCTGGGCGCCCTCCGGCGGCTGGCTGTACGGCATGAACCTGCACGGTCCCGGGTGGCTGGTGTCGCCGGGCACCTGGTCGCCGCGAGAGATCACCGAGGACAGGGGGTCCGTCCTCGCGGTGACCGACGCGGGCGAGCTGGTGTGCACCGACGTCGGCACCAGCCGGACCCGGCTGACGCTGCGGATCGTCTCGCCGGCGACCGGCGGTGTGCGGCACATCGCCGTCGACACGGCCGCTCAGCTCGGGGTCGACGAGAGGCTGGCCCAGGTGTCTATGGCCGACGTCGTGGGCGGGTTCGTGACCGAGATCGAGGTGGCGGCCGACGGGATCGCCGCAGTCGAGTTCTTCCGCCACGATCCACTGCAGGACTGGGTCAGGGAGGCCACGGGAATCATCGAGTTCTCCCTGGTCGATGGACGCGTGCTGCGGCGCGTCAACCTGATCGGCGTGGACCAGCGCCAGGGCGACGTGCTGTGCTACCGCGATGGCGGCATGCTCTGGACCGACCGCCGCACGCTCCGGGGAGTACGAGCCGGAACCACGCAGTTGTACGCGATCATGCCGCTGTCGTACCTGCAATGGATCTACCAACTCGCCGGGTGCGGGGCCAGCGTCATGCCTGACCAACGACGGTGACCTCGGGTCGGGTCGCCCGCTTGGGTGGCCCGACCTCGAGCGGCGCGGCCCCGCCGCGGTACGGGCGGGTTGACGGGCTTGACGGATCAGCATATCGTTTTTCGAGATGCATATCGTTTTTCGGTATGGCCGGGGAGGCTGTCGTGGAGGAAGGCAAGCGGCTCACCAAGTGGCTGCGGCGACTGCGGGGGACAGCGGAGTTCGTCTACATCGCGTCGCTGTGCGTCGGTGTGGCCATGCTCGTGGTCGCGTTCATTCCCAGGTCACCCGTGGTGCTGGCGCTGCCCACCACGCTGCTGACCGGGCTCGACCGGATCGGCGGCGTCGCGACAGGCGTCGTGGCTTACCCCATGGGCGAGGTCGTCTTCGAGGTCACCGACCCGACGCTGGCGCAGCGGATGCTCTACCTGGCCACGATCCTGCCCGGCGTGCTGCTGATCGCCGAGGTCGCCCGCCGACTAGCGCGGCTCCTCAAATCCGCGCAGGACACCGACCCGTTCACCACCCACACCGTCAGCGAACTGACCCTGGTCGCGAAGATCACCGCCTTCGGCGGGCTCGGCGTGTACGCGGTCGGCAACCTCGCCATGTGGCTGCTGGCCTCGACCATGCTCAGCTCCGGAGCGAGGGTCGACCCGAAGCAGTCGCCGTTCGGCTGGCTCGCGGTCGGGTTCATCTTCGCCGCGTTCGCGCAGCTCATTGCGCGGGGCGTGGCCATGCGCGCAGAACTGGACGCCGTCATCTGATGGGGGAGCCGACCGAACACCGGATCACGGTGCATCTTGACGAACTGCTGGCCGCACGCGGTATGACGCTGGTGGAGCTGTCCGCCCGGGTCGGGGTCACCGCGGCCAACCTGTCCGTCCTGAAGAACGGCCACGCCCGCGCGATCCGCTTCAGCACCCTGACCGCCCTCTGTGACGTGCTCGACTGCACCCCGGGCGAGCTGCTCGGCCTCGACGGCCCGTGAGCACGGGCCGACGCCCACCGTACGCAGCGCGTCCCGCACCGCGGCCGATGAAGGCTCGGACAACCAGCGCATGGTCGCCATGAGACCAGGCCGATTGCCCGCCGGGCCGGTCACCCGGTTCGCATTCGCGAACCGGAGGGCCGCCGACGGCGGCACAATGAGCCCGTGCTGACCGACGACGCCCAGCTTTGGCAGTTGCTGCGATCCCTGGACGACCCCGATCTCCTGGAGCATCCCGTCGGCTACGACCACCGCGGCGAGCGCGCACGGTTCGAGCAGTTGGCGCAGCGGCTCGACGCCGCGTTCGGCTGCCGGTGCGAGGTGGACCGCCATGTGGAAGACGCCAGCTTCCACGGCCGCATCGACATCCCCGCAACTGCCACCGCGACCGGGCATCCGCTCGTCGTTGTCGTCAGCAACTTCGGAGGACTGGCCGTCCTTGCCGTGGACAACCCGGGTGTCTGGACCGACGACGAGGTGGCCGACCTGCTGCACACCGGCGACCGCGACCGCGTGAGCGCGGCTCTCGGCGAACTCGGCTACACCCACATCCCGGAAGGTCCGCTCTGGCGGCGCTACGACGGCACGTGGGATCCTGATGTCTTCTCGCCCGGGGAGAACACCTGGTGGGTTCGATACTTCGACTACCTTTAGAGCGACTCGTAGCCAGGCGCGGTCCCTCGCCGGCTCAGGCGCCCTCGCGTTCGATCCGTTCCTGGCGCCGCGCCAACACCGTGCTCAGGCTGAGCTCCACGGTCTGCATGCGGTAGTGATCCATGGCGTCCTGCCGGAGCAGTTGCAGGCATCCCAGGATCAGCAGGGCCAGTTCGGCCGTGGTCAATACGCTGCGTACGCCGGGATGCCAGGCCGGTAGGAGGCCGAGTTCGGTGAGCGCCCACCAGCGTTGCATCCCGTCGGTCGGAGCCGTGTAGTCGGAGTTGACGGTGACAGCGCAGGAGAGCACGAAGAGGGCGACCGAACCGACGATCCACACCAGGTTGCGGGCGATCGCATACGGGCGGCGGATGAGCAGGCCCAGCACGCCGAAGGCCACCAGCATCGCCGCGGCGATCACGGCATGCCACCGCAGGTCCTGTTCGACGGTCTCCACGACCAGCTGCGGGTCGGCGACCTGCTGGGCGAGTCCCGACGCCAGGAACCTCGGTCCCGCGTCGTCGAGCCGGATCAGGCCGACTGCCGAGACGACGACATCGGTCAGGGCGACCGCCGCCAGGGCGATCAGCAGGTACGAGGCGAGCGAAACCGGGCGGGGCAGGCGTTGCGCCATGCGAGTGCCTTTCGCGTGGAGGCGTGGCAGTGGACGCTAACCATCCGTACGACGCCGGGCAAGCGCATTCGCGAAGCGTGCACCACGGACTCGGCGAGACCTGCCGGTGTCCGGGCGCCTCCCGGACCGCGGCGCCGTCACCGCCACGTCGGCGACGGTGGGCGGCCTACCGGATCGGCTGCTCCTTGCCGTGGTCTTCGGGCGGCCGCGGCCCGAAGATCGTCCGCTCCGACTCGGCGATCGGCACGTCGTTGATGCTGGCCTCCCGGCGGCGCATCAGGCCGTGCTCGTCGAACTCCCACAGCTCGTTGCCGTAGCTGCGCCACCACTGCCCGGCGGCATCGTGGGACTCGTACTGGAAGCGCACCGCGATCCGGTCGCCGCCGAACGTCCACAGGTTCTTGCGCAGCGCGTAGTCCAGCTCGCGCGCCCATTTGTCACTCAGGAACTCGATGATCGCCGGGCGTCCGGTGAGGAACATGTCCCGGTTGCGCCACACGGAGTCCTCGGTGTACGCCAGCGCGACACGTTCCGGGTCGCGGGTGTTCCACGCGTCCTCAGCGGCCTGCACCTTCATCAGCGCCGTGGTGTGGTCGAACGGGGGTAGCGGCGGTTTGTCGGCCATGGCGGATTCTCCTGAACACGTCACGCGGCGAGTGCGGCCTGTCGCCGGCAGCTGTCTTCGCTGCTTACGGCGCTCCCGCACCACTGTGGCACGGCAGGCGGCTCTCCGGAGCGGTTCCGGCGCGATCGACGTCCTGCCCGTTTTCGACCGTATTCCAGTGGTCTCCGGACGGGGGAGCGGGCGTATGACGCACGCTGCCGACAGATCCTTCGGTAATCTGAGTCCATGACCACGGTGACGGGGAACGATGTGCGCGTGCTCGCCCGGTCCCGAGACGTCGATCCCGTCCTCGCCCTGGTCGGCGACGAGGTCGTGGTGGTCCCCAGGGCCGAGCTGGGCGAGGGTGCCAGGGTGCTGTGCACCCAGGAAACGCTGGTTCGCGAGCTGGGCGGCGAGGTCGACGACATCGAGGCGCAGCTGTTCGCGGGGCGCTTGACCAGCCTGATCGGCGAGTAACGTCTCCTGGCGCACCGCCCGCGCGGGCGGTCCGCCGCAGCACGCAGGTAGGGCGGACGCCTGGTCCGGTTCCTGCCGTGGTCACGCCTCGAAGTCGATGTATCCGTACCCGAGGTTGCCGGCCTCGTCCGGCGCCTGTTCGGCGGCGGCGTCCGCCTCGGCGTCGGTGACCAGCGGGCCGCCGAAGATCACGAGGTCGCCGGGCAGGGCGGCCTCGCCGCGCAGGGCGGTCGCGTCGATGCCGGCCCAGTCGACGGTCACCGTGGTCACCTGTTCGAGCGCGCCCATGAAGAACAGGTCGGACAGGCTGCCGTCATCGACGTCGCGTTCTTCGTCGGAGCTGAAGTCGTGCCCGACGGGCAAGCCCGGTCCGGTGAACGTGATCCGGGGATAGCCCTCGACCTCGATGGCCAGGAACGGGTGCAGGTCGATCGACCGGGTGAGGCAGCCGTGCTGGTAGACGTCGAGCGCCAGGTCAGCGCCGTACCAGCAGAGCAGGTAGTGGTTCATGCCGTCGGCCAGTTCGGCGGCCAGGTCCGCCTTGACCTCGTCGAGGCTGCCCCGGATGTAGTGCGTGTCCTTGCGCGCTCCGCCCGCGGCGACCCCGAAGCGGAGGTCGTAGAAGCTCTTTCGGCTCACGGCGGGCAGTGTACGGCGCAAGCCCGACGTCGTCGTGTCGCATCTGCCGATCCAAGATCGTTTGAGTGAGTGGCCGGGTCGCGATGGGCAGGCCCTCGGCCCTGCTCGTGCCACGGCAGCTCAGTTTTGCCACGGATTTCCAACCCAACGCGGAGCCACCGTCGTGAAGGGATGTGGGCCTACGGCTCGCCCTGAGCGCAGGCCCGTCCATGGGGAGGAAGTCCACAATGTTCAGAGGTAGACCACGCGGCCTGCTGGCCGTCGCAGTGACCATCGGGCTGCTGGCCGTCGCGCCCGGCCTCGGTGCCACCGTCGCCGCGGCGCCGCCGCAGGCGGTGACAGCAGCCGTCGAAACGTCCCCGGTGCTGCCCGCCGGGCGGACCTACACGGTGACGTTGCTGACCGGTGACGTCGTGACCGTCCACACCGGCAAAGCCCGGTGCCCGGTGGTGAGCGTGAAACCGGCCGGGATCGGCGGCGTACAGCGCCGCAGCTGCGGACCGGACGGGCACGTTCGGGTCGTCCCGGGCCAGGTCGCCGGGCTGATCGGCGCGACGCTGGACGAGTCGCTGTTCGACGTGACGGGCCTGATCCAGCAGGGCTACGACGACACGCGGACCAAGGACCTCCCGCTGATCGTGCGTCCGGCCGGATCCGGTGAGCCGGGCGCGCGGGCGCTGTCGGCCGACCCGCTCACGGCCAGGTTGCGACGGCCCACGGCACTGCCCAGCATCGGCGCGGTCGCCGGGTGGCAGTCCAAGGCGTCGGGTCCGGAACTGCTGCGCGACCTGTCCACGAGCAGGCCGGCCGCGCCCGCGCAGGCACGCACCGCCCCGGCGGCGGCGAAGGTGTGGCTGGACCGCCGGGTCCGCACCACCGCGGCGGCCCCGACTCCCGCCGAACCCGCCCTGCGGACCGCCGGCTGGGACGCCAACCTTCGCCAGGTCTCCGCACCGCAGGCGTGGGCGGCCGGCTACGACGGGCAGGGCAGCCGGGTCGCGGTGCTGGACACCGGGGCCGACTTCACCCACCCCGACCTGCAGGGCCGGATCGCCGAATGGGCCGACTTCAACGATGCGCAAGGCGACGGCGTCGACCATCACGGCCACGGCACCCACGTCGCGGCGACGATCGCGGGCACCGGCGCGGCGGCCGGCGGGCAGCGCCGCGGCGTCGCCCCCGGCGCCCGACTGGTCATCGGCAAGGTGCTCGACGACGAGGGCTACGGCTCCGAGTCGACGGTCATCGCGGGCATGCAGTGGGCCGCGTCGCGGGCCGATGTGGTCAACATGAGCCTCGGCGGCTGGGAGACCAACGACGGCGACGACCCGATGTCGGTGGCCGTCAACACGCTGACCGCGCAGTACGGCACGCTGTTCGTGCTCTCGGCGGGCAACGACGGCCCGTACGACGGGCTCGTCTTCGCTCCGGCCGCAGCCGCGTCGGCGCTGACCGTCGGCGCGGTGGACCGCACCGACACGCTCGCCGAGTTCTCCAGCCGCGGTCCGCTGCTCAGCACCCGGGCTGCCAAGCCCGAGCTGGTGGCACCCGGGGTCGACATCGTCGCCGCGCGCGCCGCGGGCACCGGCATGGGCCGCGTCGTCGACGAGCGGTACACCGCGTCCTCGGGCACGTCGATGGCGGCGCCGCACGTCGCGGGGGCGGCGGCGCTGCTGGTGCAGCGGCACCCGGACTGGAACGCGGCTCAGCTCAAGGCCGCGCTGGTCGGCGCAGCCGATCCGCTGCCCGGGGCCGACGCGTATGCGGTGGGCTCCGGACGGCTGAACGCCGCACGGGCGCTGCACGGCGTCGTCAGCGGGCAGGGCCTGGTGAACCTGGGCACCCTGGCCTACCCGCAGACCGGCGCCACCACGACGGGCCTGTCGTGGACGAACACCGGCACGGGTCCGGCCGCGGTCGTGCTCAGCGCCGCGGTGACCGACCGGCACGGCGTGCCGGCCGCGCCGGGTGTGGCCACGCTGTCGCAACGCTCGGCGGTCATCGCCGCGGGCGCGACGGCCGAGCAGACCCTGCGCGTGGACCAGTCCCGGCTGGCGGGCGCGCCCGGCCTGTACACGGCCGTGATCACCGCCCGTACGGTCCTCGGCGGGTTCGTGTCGAGCACCACCGTCGTGTTCTATGTCGAGCCGCCGAGCCACGACCTGACGGTCGGCGGGACGGCACTGCCTGACACCAGCGCCGCCGACGACCCGTACCTGTTCGTGCAGATCGCCAACATCGACGACGTGGCGCTCTTCTCGCGGTACGTGGCCTTCGCGCCGGGCGAGACCCGGACGTTGCGGGTGCCCGCCGGCCGGTACAGCGTGATGGGCCAGCTGATGGAGTTCGGCGACCGGCAGCGGATGGCGCTGGGCGGCGACCCGGACGTCACGGTCGGCGCCGACACGACCGTGCTGGTGGACGCGGCGCACGCGACCCCGGTTTCGGCGACGGTGCAGGGCGTGGCGACGCAGGCGAGTTCCGTGGGCATCCTCTACGTGCAGACCCCGCGGCACGGCCCGAGCTGGAGCGACTTCGCTTTCGCCTGGGGCGAGACGGCCAGCGCCGAAAGCGTGTACGCCGTGCCGGTCGCGGGCGCCGGGCCCGGTTCGTTCCAGGCGTACGGCGTCTTCGGGCTGCACGCTCCGGGCGAGCCAGGACGGAGCCCGTTCCTGTACGACCTGATCGAGCCGCTGGCAGGCGGCATCCCGCAGGACCTGTCCCACGAGGTCACCGCGGCGGAGCGGGCCACCCTGGCCCGCATCGACCAGCGCTTCCACCGGCTGGACATGGCCGGCGGCGGCACCGGCCACAAGCGGTACGGGTTCAGCCCGGAGGGCTTCTTCCTGGCCGAGAACTCCATCGACGGTGTCGGCGGCGACCGCGCCGACTACATCTCCTCCGGCTTCGCCTGGCTCGACGAGGCGTTCTACGACACCCTCGCCGACTCCGGCGTGGTGACCCAGGAATCGCTGCGGCGCTACGCCCCCGGCAGCACGCAGCAGAAGGTGTGGGTGCGCCAGCCGCTGCGGCCCGACTGGTACGACGACCCGACTTCGTCGACCAGCGGCTGCGCGCCCACGCCGCCCAGCCGCACCCGCGGCAGCCTGCACATCGAGCTGGTGGACCTGGCCGACCAGCACCAGCGCTTCGACTGCCTGGGGTGGGGCGACGCCTGGTCGTTCGAGACCGTCCGGTCACTGACCCTGCACCGTGACGGTGTACTGGTCGGCAAGGTGCCCGAGTCGTTCGGCGACTTCGCGATCGGGGCGGCCGCGGCCGACTACCGGCTCACCTATGACCTGGACGCCGGTGCGATGCTGCCGGTGTCGACGAAGGTCAGCACCGCGTGGACGTTCCGCTCGGCGGCACCGGCGGGCACGGGCAGCGCACCGCTGCCGCTGCTGTCGGTGGACTACGCGCTGCCGCTGGACACGGCCAACCGGCCGGCCGGGGGGCCGGCCGGCTTCACGGTGCGCCAGGCGCACGGGGTCGCGGCGCAGCGGGTGACCGCGTTCCGGCTGTGGACCTCCACCGACGGCGGGAGCACCTGGACGCCCGTGACGGTACGCAGCGGCGCCGATGGCACGTACCGTGCGCAGCTGCCCGACGCCACGGCCGGGCAGGCGGTGTCGCTGCGGGTGAAGGTCGACGCCTCCGCCGGCAGCGGTTTCGAGCAGACCATCATCGGCGCCTACCGGCACTCCTGACCTGGAGCCCTGAGCCGGTCACACCGACGTCGCCGCAGCGGCGTCGGTGTGACCGGCCCTGCCCGTGCCGCCCGCGGCCGGGCTCAGCCGACCGTGCCCTGAGCCGGCCCGCGGTCGATGAAGGTCAGCGGGCTGCCCTGCCCGAGCGCGACGCCGGACACGCCGTCGACGCTGACCTTCAGCGCCCGGCCGTCGACCACCACCTCGTAACGTGGGGCCTGGCCACGCAGGACGACGTGCTGGTCGTCACGAGACGCGTCACACGCCTGGACGGCGAACCGGTCGCCGTCCGCCGTCACACAGCCGGGCTCGCCCCATGACGCGGCCGTGCCGGTCTTGAGCAGGTACACCTTCGCGCCGGGGGAGGTCGGAACGAGCGCGAACCAGGCCTGTTCCGTCGCGGCGTCCTCTCCCACCGCGGAAATGGAGTTGTCCGGCAGGGCGGTCAGCAGCGGGTAGCCGCTGGTGGTGGTCGCCTGCAGCCACACCGCCCGGTCTGGGGCCGGTATGCCGGTGCCGGGCACCGCGGACGGGTCGGCCTTCGGCGTGACCGAGGGGGCGGCCGACGCGGACGGAGGTCGAGTCTCCGTTCCCACCGGCACGTCCTTGGTGCCGAGGCCACCCTGCGTCGTGTACACCCCGACGAACACCGCGACCACGGCCAGGCCGCTCGCGGCCGTCGCGAGCCGGGTATGGCGACGTCGCCGCTCGCCCCGGCGGCGGACCTGGTCGGTAGGGGCCAGTCGACCGATCCGGGCACCGTGGTCGGCGAGCGCGGCCAGGTGCTGTCCCACCAGCGCCTCGTCCTCGCCGGGCTGCTCAGCCATTCGTGGACTCCGTTCTTGTGGTCGGCTGGTGCGGGATGTGGGCCGGGTCGGGCAGATCGTCGAGCCAGCCGGCCAGCGCCCGCCGCCCGCGCAGCAACCTGGCCTTGATCGTGCCCTGAGGTGCGCCGACCTCGGCGGCGACCTCGGCGACGCTCAGCCCGACCAGGTGGTGCAGCACGATCGCCCGGCGCTGCTCGGCAGGGATCTGGCGCAGCGCGTGGACCAGCGCGACGTGGTCCGGCCCGAGTCCGGCCAGTTCCTGGTCGGGGGTGGCCCGGTGGTGGGCGCGCATCCGGTTGATCGCCTTGCGCCAGGCGCTGATCGCGATCCGCGACGCCGTACGCCGCACCCACGCCTCGGGGCTGTCGCACTCACGCACCTGCCGCCAGCGCTGCCAGGCCCGCGCGTACGCCTCGGCCACCGCGTCCTCGGCCTCGGCCCGGCTGCCGGTCATGGTCCACAGCTGGCCCAGCACCCGCCACGACGTGTCGGCGTAGAAGGCGTCGAACTCCTCGACGTCGGACATCAACGCTGCACCGTCACGGCCTCGGCCCGGCCGTGCCCGCGGGGACGAACCGGAAGCGCGTCCCGGCCGGCGCGCTGCCCTGCTTCTTCAGCGACACCTTGCCATCCTTGCTGACCTCCACCTGGTAACCCCCGACGACCAGGTCGAACGTAGCCGCCTCCGAGGCGTCCTTGCCACGTGCGACCAGCGTCACCCGCTGCGTCGAGGCGGCCGCGTCGCACGCCACGGCGTGCAGCACACCGGTCTTGATCCCGGCGCACCACGGCTCCCCGCCAATCCGCAGCTGGGCGGTCATGAGCTGGTAGGTCTTCGCGCCCGGCGACAGCGGCACCAGCATGAACCGCTCGCGGTCGCCGGTGTCCGCGCCGCCGGGGTAGGTGCCGATCCGCCCGCTCGCGGTCACGGTCAGCACCGGGTCCTCGATCCGGTCGACGGCCTGCAGCAGGAAGGCCCGGTCGGGCTGGGGAACGACCAGGCCGGCTGTCGCGGCCGCCGACGGCGCGGGGCTGCTCGACGCGCTCGCCGACACCACGGGCGAGGGCGTGGCCGACGTCAGCGCAGCGGTCTGGGACGCCGGCTGCATCCCACCCGCGCCGTTCTGCCCCGGCGGCGTCGCGCACCCGCCGGCTCCCGCCAGCACGACGACGCC
The DNA here is from genome assembly GCF_009720365.1 of Catellatospora paridis. Classification (GTDB taxonomy): domain Bacteria; phylum Actinomycetota; class Actinomycetes; order Mycobacteriales; family Micromonosporaceae; genus Catellatospora; species Catellatospora paridis. Next base: position 151,844 of record NZ_ML769313.1, read on the forward strand.
CAACGAGCATCGCGCGATCCACCGAGCCCTCGTGTTTTCCATTTCTGTTCCTTCCGCCGTCGACGCGCTCCGTCCGGAGCGCACCAATGACGTCCGACCCGACCGTTCGGACGCATCCGGCCGAGTGCCACACGTCACACCGCCGACACCGCATCGCCCGGCTGCGCGCGGATCGAGTGGCGGTAGGGCAGGTGGGTACGTCGACCACCCCGAGGACCGTGCCCGCATCGGCACCCAGGCCGAACACGACCGGCTCGTGTCGGCGCTCAGCTGAGCCGCCCGGTCACGACGACGAGACCCGACGCGCCGTGCCCTTCCCTCAGGCGGACTCGCGGGTGACGAGTTCGGTGGACAGGACCAGGGACTCGACGGTTTCGGCGCCGTCGATCAGTTCCAGGAGCAGGCGCACGGTTTCGGTGGCGACCTGTTCGAGGGGCTGGCGGACGGTGGTGAGTTTGGGGTGGGTGGAGCCTGCGATGGCGGAGTCGTCGAAGCCGCCGACGGCGACGTCCTCGGGGACGCGGCGGCCGCGTTCGCGCAGGACGGCGAGGGCCCCGGCCGCCATCAGGTCGGAGCCGACGAAGACGGCGTCGAGGTCCGGGACGCGGTCGAGGAGTTCACGCATGGCGGCTTCGCCGCTGTGGCGGGAGTAGTCGCCGTGCGCGATGAGTTTCTTGACCGCCTTGCGGCCGAGCACGTCGCAGAAGCCTTCCAGGCGGTTCAGGCCGCCGGGGGTGTCGAGCGGGCCGGTGATCGTGGCGATCTTCTTGCGGCCCTGGTCGACGAGGTACTGCGCCATCTGGCGGGCGCCTTCGCGGTCGTCGGCGGCGGCGTACGGGATGACGCCTTCGCGGCCGAGGACCGCGCCGCAGGCCACGGCCGGGATGGCGAGGGTTTCGAGTTCGGCGAGCAGCGGGTCGCCGGAGTGGGCGGACAGCAGCAGCACCCCGTCGGCGTGCCCGCCGCGCAGGTAGCGGACCACGCGCTCGCGGTCGCCGTCGTCGCCGGCGACCATCATGACCAGGGCGACGTCGCGCTGGGCGAGCCGCCGGGTGGCCACGCGCAGCAGCACGCTGAAGTTCGGGTCCTCGAACAGCTTCTCCTGCGGCTCGGAAAGCACCATGACCACGGTGCCGGTGCGCTGGGTGACCAGGCTGCGCGCGGCGCGGTTGACGACGTACCCGGTCTCGGCGACGGCGCGGCGGACCGCGGCGAGCGCGGCGGTGCTCACGTAGGGGTCGCCGTTGAGGGCGCGGGACACCGTGCCCCGGGAGACTCCCGAGGCACGGGCCACGTCGTGGATCGTGGGACGCCGCTTGTTGGTCACGGGCATCAGGATTTCACAGACCCGCCGGACAGGTCCGTACGCCAGTACCGCTGCATGGTCAGGAACAGCGCGATCAGGGGGATGATCGACAGCAGCGCGCCGGTGATGACGAGGTTGTACAGGGCGGGCTGGTTGGCGCCGGTGGCCAGCAGCGTGTAGAGGCCGACGGTGAGCGGGAAGCGCTCGTCGTCGGCGAGCATGATGAACGGCAGCAGGAAGTTGTTCCAGATCGCGACGAACTGGAACAGGAAGATCGTCACCATGCCGGGCAGCATCAGCGGCACCGCCACGACCCGCAGCAGCCGGTTTTCGCCTGCCCCGTCGATGCGGCCGGCCTCCAGCAGCGCGTCCGGGATCGCCGCGGAGGCGTAGATGCGGGCAAGGTAGATGCTGTACGGGTGCAGGATGCTCGGCAGCAGCACGGCCCAGTACGTGTTGGCGAGTCCGGCCTTGGCCAGCAGCAGGTACTGCGGCACCGCGAGGACCACCGCGGGGACCAGGATGCCGCCGATCAGCACGTTGAAGATCATGTTGCGGCCGAAGAACCGGAACTTCGCCAGAGCGTATCCGGCCAGCACCGACACGGCCGTCGACAGCAGCGCGCCGACGCCGGCGTACAGCGCGGTGTTGGCCATCCACTGCCAGAAGATCCCGTCGCGGTATGCCGACAGGTCGGCGATGTTGCTGAACAGGCCGGTGCCCGGGGCGAACGCGTTGGTGGTGAACAGCTCGCCGCGCGTCTTGGTCGACGCGGCGAGCACCCAGCACACTGGCAGCAGGCAGTACAGCGCCCCGAGCAGCAGCACCGCGGTGGGCGCGAGCCCGAGTGGTCTGCGTACCCCCTTGGTCGTCATCTTTCCTCCCCGAAGGCCTGGCGGCGCACCAGGCGCATGAACAGCAGCGACGGCACGACCGAGATCGCGGCGATGACCAGCGACGTGGCCGCGGCGCTGTAGAGGTCGCCGGTGACGAACGCGTCGCGGTACACCTTCATCAGCGGGCTCCAGGTGGAGCTGACCGCGTTCGAGATGGGCCGCAGCGTCATCGGCTCGGTGAACACCTGGATCGTCGCGATGATGGAGAACACCGTGGTCAGCACGATCGCCGGGGCCAGGATCGGCACCTTGACCCGCAACGCGATGGCGAGTTCGCCCGCGCCGTCGATGCGGGCGGCCTCGTAGTAGTCGCGGGGGATGGCCCGCAGTTGGGTGTAGAGGACCAGCATGTTGAAGCCGGTGCCGCCCCAGATCGCGACGTTGACCATGGAGAACATGACCGTGCTCGGGCTGAGCAGGTCGACGTTGTCGAACCCGAACGCGCGCAGCGTGGCGTGGATCGGGCTGAGGCTGGGCAGGTAGAGGAAGCCCCAGAGCAGGGTGGCGACCACGCCCGGCACCGCGTACGGCAGGAAGATCGCGATGCGGGAGAAGCGGGCCAACCGCACCCTCGCCGAGTCCAGCAGCAGCGCGAACACCAGGGCCAGCCCCAACATCAGAGCCAACACCAGGGTGGCGTATCCGAGCACCCGCAGCCAGCCGGCCCAGAACTCCCCGTCGGCGACCGCGGTGCGGTAGTTGTCCAGCCCGACGAAGATCTCGGTGCGCGACTTCTTACCGAGGCCCAGCCCGGAGAACTGCACCCGGCGCAGGCTCAGGTACGCGGTGTACCCGATGGGCGCGGCGATGAACAGGGTGAACAGCGCCACCGCGGGAGCCAGGTAGAGGTAGGGGGTGGCGCCCGCGCTGTGCACGCGGGCGCCCCGGTTTGCCTTGGCCATCTATCAGCTCGCCAGCGTGAAGCCGGACTTCTTCATGTCGGCGACGGTCGCGTCATGCATCGCGCCCAGCGCGTCCGTGAAGGAGGACTTGTTCTGCAGCGCCTTGTCGAAGGCGTCCTTGTACGCGCTGTACGCGACGTTCACGTTGGGGCCGAAGGTGAAGCCCCGCGCGGTGCCGGCGATGTTCGTCGCCTGCTGCCAGAAGTCGGCCTGGTTGGCGAAGTACTCCGGCGCGGTGGTCATCAGGGCCTGGCCGCTCTTGGCCGCCGGGTAGATCGCGGCCTCCTTGATGAGCAGGTCGAGCGCCTTGGCGTCGGTGTTCAGCCAGGACGCGAACTGCGCCGCGGCCTGCTTGTGCTTGCTGCCCTCGGCGATGGCGATGGACGAGCCGCCCCAGAAGCCGGAGTAGTTCTCGCCGGCGCTCCACTGCGGCAGCGGCGCGATGGCCCACTTGCCCTTGCCGTCAGGGGCGTTGCTGCTCAGCACACCGGGTGCCCAGACCGCCGACGCCCAGCTCATGATCTTGCCGCCGTTGAGTGCCGCATTCCACTCCGGCGTCCACGGGGCCTGCGTGTCGATGACGCCGTCCTTGGCCAGGCCGCCCCAGAAGTCGGCGACCTTCTTGGTCGGGCCGTCGTTGATGCCGACCTTCCAGGCCTCGCCGGTGATGGACCACCACTGGCCGCCGGCCTGCTGGGAGAGCCCGGCGAACCAGCCCGGGTCCTTGCTGGAGAAGCCGCCCAGGTAGACGGTCTTGTCCTTGGCGTGCACGGTGCGGGCCGCGGCCGCGTACTCGTCCCAGGTCTTGGGGACCGCGATGCCGTACTTGGTGAACAGGTCGGTGCGGTAGTAGAACATCATCGGGCCGCTGTCCTGCGGCAGGCCGTAGACGCCGTCGGTGCCCAGGGTGACCAGGTTCCAGATCCCGTCGGAGAACTGGTCGCGCACGCCGGCGACCTCGCCCTTGATGTCGGCGACGGCCTCGGCGGCCACGAACGACGGCAGCATCTGGTATTCGGCCTGCACCAGGTCGGGCGCGTTGCCCGCCTTGGCCGCGGTCAGGAACTTCGCCGCCGCCTCGTCGCCGCCCGCCTGCTTGCTGACGGTGACCTTGATGTCGGGGTGCGCCGTGTTCCACACCGCCGCGATCTTGTCCATGTTGGGAGCCCACGTCCAGAACGTCAGCTCGACCGGGCCGGTCTCCTGCGGGGTCTCCTCCTGCCCACCGCTCGAACAGCCCGCTGCCAGCGCGCCGACCAGCACTGCGGACATCACCAACCTGAGCCGCTTCGTACGCATAGGTCCTCCGTCAAAGGCGAATTCTCTGTGAACGTTCACAGTGCGGCACAGTCTGCTCGCCCGGAAACGCACCCGTCAAGACCTCGTTTCCGAGGCGTTACACGGGCCGCGTGGCAACCCTAGATCGTCCGACTTGCCTGGCGATCGTGCGTATCTTGAGCACCTTTTCGCCCACCTGCCAGGCAAGTTGGACGATCATGACCGGGTCCGCCGGGTCGGTCCATGCCCGGCTCTTTTCGCGCGCCTGGTGGTCGGTTACTGTGCACGTTCACAGACGTACCGTGCTTGTCAGGGGGATCCGTGTCCGAGTCCGATCATGTGGTGCCGCGCCTGCGCGGGCTGGCCTTCGGCGGCGACTACAACCCGGAGCAGTGGCCCCGCGAGGTGCAGGAAGAGGACGTCGCGCTGATGCGGCAGGCCGGGGTCAACCTGGTCAGCCTCGGCATCTTCGCGTGGGCGCTGCTGGAACCGGAACAGGGCCGCTACGACTTCGGCTGGCTCGACGAGATCATCGACCGGCTGCACGCCAACGGGGTCAGCGTCGACCTCGCCACGCCCAGCGCCGCCCCGCCCGCCTGGTTCGCCCGCAGGTACCCGCACACCCTGCCGGTCAACCGCGACGGTGTGCGCATCGGCTTCGGCAGCCGCGAGACCGCCTGCCCCAGCTCGCCCGAATACCGCCACGCCACCGTCGAACTGGCCCACCGGCTCGCCGAGCACTACCGCGACCACCCGGGCGTGGTCATGTGGCACGTGCACAACGAGTACGGCGCGCCGCTGGGCGAGTGCTACTGCGAGGTCAGCGTGCAGGCCTTCCGGGGCTGGCTGCGCGAGACCTACCACGATCTCGACGCGCTCAACGCCGCCTGGGGCACCACGTTCTGGAGCCAGCGCTACGGCGACTGGGACGAGATCGACGCGCCGCGCGCCAACCACACCGTGGTCAACCCGGCGCAGCGGCTCGACTTCGCCCGCTTCAGCTCCGCGGAGAACCTCGCCTGCTTCACCCTGCAGCGCGACGTGCTCCGCGCGGCCACCCCGCACCTGCCGGTGACCACCAACTTCATGGTCACCAACTGCAAGTCCATGGACCTGTGGCGCTGGGCGCCGGAGGTCGACGTGGTCTCCAACGACCACTACCTCAACGCCGAGCAGCCCGACAACCACATCGACCTGGCGATGGCCGCGGACCTGAGCCGTTCGCTGGGCGGGGGCCGGCCGTGGCTGCTGATGGAGCACTCGCCCGGCGCGGTCAGCTGGCAACCCCGCAACATCGCCAAGCGCCCGGGGGAGATGCGCCGCAACAGCCTCGCGCACGTGGCCCGAGGCTCGGACTCGGTGCTGTTCTTCCAGTGGCGGGCCTCGCGCGCCGGGGCGGAGAAGTTCCACTCGGCGATGCTGCCGCAGGCCGGCACCGACTCGGACCTGTGGCGCGACGTGGTCGCGCTGGGCGGCGAGGTCGACAGGCTTTCGGGGGTACGCGGCACGCGGGTGGCCGCCGATGTCGCCGTGGTCTGGGACTGGGAGTCCTGGTGGGCGCTGGACCTGGAGTGGCGTCCGAGCGTGGACCTGAACTTCCGGGAGCGCGTCGAGGCGTACTACGCCGCGCTGTGGCGCGAGCACGCCACCGTCGACTTCGTCCACCCGGCCGCGGACCTGTCGGCGTACAAGCTGGTCGTCGCCCCCAGCGCCTACCTGCTCGGGGAGGCCGCGGCGAAGAACCTGCGCTGTTTCGTCGAGTCGGGCGGGCACCTGCTGGTGTCGTACTTCTCCGGAATCGTCGACGAGCACGACGCCGTGCATCCGGGGGCATTCCCGGGCGTGCTGCGCGACGTGTTGGGACTGTCCGTCGAGGAGTTCCACCCGCTGCGCGAGCACGAGACGGTCGCGCTGTCCGACGGCGGCACGGCCCGGGTCTGGTCGGAGCGGGTCCGCCCGAAGGGAGCGGTGACGGTGACCGAGTTCGCCGCGGGCCCCGACGCCGGGCACCCCGCGGTCACCCGGCACGAGCTGGGCCGGGGCACCGCCTGGTATGTCGCCAGCAGCGTGGACGGGCTGCGGCCGCTGCTGTCGGCGGCCCTGGACGCGGCCGGGGTGTCGCGCCCGCGCGGCCTGCCGGAGACCGTCGAGGTGGTGCGTCGCGGCGGCCACCTGTTCCTGCTGAACCACGGCGACGAGCCGGTGGTCGTGCCGGACGCGGCCGGAGTGGACGTGCTCGACGGGACGTCGTTCGCGGCCGGCGTGACCGTGCCGGCGGGCGGCGTGCGGGTGATCGACGTCGGCTGCTGAGCGGCCGTCGGCCGCGCGGCGCGGTGACGCGTCGATGTCGGACATGTTGCCGATGTGTCTGTGAGCGTTCACATACTCGCAACAGTCGCGTCGGCTGTCAACGGCGGCGTCGCCGGGTGCCCTACCACCCGGCGGCGTCGCTCTTTACATGGAGCCGTACACCGACATCGCGGTCAGCGCGCGGGAGTTGTAGTCGAACAGGGCCTGGTTCTCCCAGCCGTTGCCCGACGACGGGTTGGCCGGGTCCCAGCCCGAACCGGCCTGCGCGGTCCACGCCGGCTCCCAGTAGAAGACGCCCATGCCGCGGCCGTTGGGCACGTTCTTCACGATGTTCACCACGGCCTGGAACGCGTCGCGCTGCCCGGTCGCGCTGGCCGGGTAACCGCAGGTGTTCGCCAGGGACGAGGTGAAGATGTTCGTCTCGCCGTCGTCCTGCGCGGTGGTGAACCCGTAGGCCGTCTCGGCCACGATCACCGGCTTGCCGTACCGGGAGGCCATGTCGTTGAGGTTGCTCTGCAGCCCCGACAGCGGACCGTGCCAGTAGCAGTAGTACGACGCCCCGATCACGTCGAACGGCACCCCGTACGCGACGGCCTGGTCGAACCACCAGCGGAAGGTGGCGTTGTCGCCGCCCTCGGCCAGGTGCAGCATCACCAGCGTCGAGGAGTTGACCGCCTTGACCGCGTTGACGCCCGACTTGAGCAGCTGGGACAGGTTGCCCCAGTTGGACGTGCTGCCGGTCGGCAGCAGCATGCCCGGGTTGATCTCGTTGCCGACCTGCACCATGTCCGCCGTCGTGCCCTGCGCCTTGAGCGCGTTGAGCACGTCGTAGGTGTGGTTGTAGACCGCGGTGTTCAGCTGCGCCAGCGAGTAACTCGCCCACGCGGCGGGCTTGACCTGCTTGCCCGGGTCGGCCCAGGAGTCGGAGTAGTGGAAGTCGACCAGCAGCTTCAGGCCCTGCGCCTTGATCCGCTGCGCCATGGTCAACACCCGGGCCTTGTTGTTGTAGCCGTCGGCCGGGTTCACCCACACCTTGAGCCGGGCGTAGTTCATGCCCGCGTTCTTCAGGATGGCGATGGCGTCGCCCTGCGTCCCGGAGCTGGTGTAGTACAGCGCGCCGAAGTCCTCGTTCTTCTTCAGCGACGACAGGTCACCGCCCTTGACCTGCAGCGATGTGCCGCCACCGGTGGTGCCCTTCACGAACGTCACGTCGTCCACGTTGATCCACTGGTTGGCGGCGGCGCTGGAATAGACGCTCAGCGTGCACGACGTCGAGCTGACGTTGGCCGTCACCGACACCTGCACCCAGGTGCTGCTGCTGGTCGGGATGTTGACCTGCGCCTGCGCGCCGCCGCAGTTCTTCATCGCCAGGTACGCCGCCGACTGCCCGCCACCCGAGCGCACCCACGCGCTCAGCGTGTACGAGCCGGTGCTCAGGCCGGTCAGGGTCTGGTACGTCTCGACGGCGTACGCCGAAGCCGACCAGTGCGTGCCGTGGTAGCTGCCGCTTCGCCCGCCCGCCTCGCTCTTCGACGCCGCGACGGTGCCCGACTCCGACCAGCCGGTCGGGGTCTGGCTCGCCCCGTTGGACTCGAACCCGGGGTTGGTGACCGTCGACGCCGCCGCGGCCGGCAGCGCGGGCGCGGCCAGCGCCGCCGCGACGGCGATTGCCGCCGTCGCGAGCAGTGCCTTTGCTCTGTGCATGATTCCTCCTGATGTGTGAGTCGCTCACAGACACATCGGAGGAGCATCCACAGCAGACCGGGCGGCAGCTGTGAACGTTCACAGAAAACATCGACGCGCGTGCGTTGTCAAGTCCGGCTTGACCTCAAGTGATCTTTAACTTCTAGCGTGGCCCGTATCCGTGCAGCCGATCGACAGGAACAGCCACGTGGTCATGAAGAACTATTCCCAGCAGGAGCTCGCCACCCAGCCCATCGGCTACTGGAGCGGCGAGGCATACCGGCGCGTCGTCGGAAGCCTGCGGGCCGAGCTGGCCGTGGAAGGTCTCACCCAGCCGCACTGGTGGACGCTGAACCACGTCGCCGGCTCACCCGGAAAGTGGGACCGCGCGGCACTCACCCAACGGCTGACCCCGTTCGACGACCTCGACACCGACTTCGCAGCGGTGTTCGACGACCTGACCGCCCGCGGCTGGATGACCCAGGACGCCGCGACGCTGACGCTCACCGACGCGGGGCAGGCCGGGCTCGTGCGGGCGCGAGAGCGCAACGCCAAGGCGCACGCCCGGATGCACGAAGGCATCAGCACTGATGAATACGTCGCGGCGCTCAACGTACTGCGCCGCATGATCGACAACCTGGGCGGCAGCAGCGACCTTCCCTGACCGACCCGCCCGCATCGATCACCTCGGCGTCGGCCGACGGACCGCAGTCGCCCTCGCGCAAAGACTTTCTCAGGAGAACACGTGCCCAACACAAAGATCAGGCTTGCCGTCGTCATCGGCAGCGTCCGTCCCGAACGATTCGGCCCGACGGTGGCCCACTGGTTCGTCGGTGAGACGCGCCAACGCGACGACGTCCAGGTGGATCTGATCGACCTGGCAGCCGACCCGACCAGCCCCACCACGGAATCATCCGGACTCGCCCACCGGCTCGCGGCCGCGGATGCGTTCGTCGTGGTGACCCCGGAGTACAACCACAGCTACCCGGCCGCGCTGAAGAACATGATCGACTCGCACGGCCGGGAGTTCCACGCCAAGCCCGTCGCGTTCGTGTCGTACGGCGGTCTCTCCGGCGGCCTGCGGGCCGTGGAGCACCTGCGACCGGTCTTCGCGGAACTGCACACCGTCACCACCCGGGACACGGTCAGCTTCCACGGCGCGTGGAAGCAGTTCGACGGCGCCGGGCAGCCCAAGGACCCGGCAGCGCCCGCCGCCGCGGCCGGCAGACTCCTCGACCAGCTGACCTGGTGGGCGCGGGCGTTGCAGGCCGCCAAGGCGACCTCGCCGTACCCCGCTTGACCAGGTCACCAGGACCTACGCGGCCGTCCCGGCGCACCGGGACGGCCGCGGCCGCCAGTGGATCATCGGACTCCGGCCGGTGTTGCTACAGTGCGCCGATGCAGGCAACGCTGCGGAAACTCGCAGGACGGGTGTGGTGGTACCCGCACGATGACGACCACGACAACATCCAAGGCGGCGTCGCGGTCATCGCCGACGAATCCGGCAGCACGCTGGTCGACGCCGGCAACAGCCCCGCGGCGGCCCTGCGCATCTCGGCGGCGATCCAGGCGGCAGGCCTGCCGGCACCGCGTCGGCTGGTCTACACCCATCACCACTGGGACCACGTATGGGGCGCCTGCGCCTGGCCCGACGTGGAGGTCATCGGGCACCAGTCGGGAGCACGCCTGCTCGAAGCAGAGGCCCGACGTCCCTGGAGCCACCGTTACCTGCGAGAACAGGCCGCCGCCAACCCTCGGCTCGTACCCAGCTTCCGGGCCCGGGCCTGGGCGATGGCCGACTGGGATGGCTTCGCCGTCGTACCACCGCACACCGAGTTCGCCGACACGCTGACGCTGCGCGGCGGGATCGAGGTCCACCATGTCGGCGGTCGACACGCCGAGGACTCGACAGTCGTCGCGGTGCCCGACTCAGGCGTGCTGCTGACCGGGGACTGCTTCTACCCGCCGCCCCACCACCTGCGACAGCCTGGCGACACCCACGACGATCAGCTGATCCGGTCGCTGCTCGACGAGGACACCTTCGGACGCTTCGACTGGTATGTCGACAGCCACCACCAGCCCCGCACCGACCGTGACCTGCGTGACCTGCTCACCACCCCTTCTGGCTGACCGCAGGCCGAGTGCCGACATGGGCGGCGACGGGAATTACGTCATCGCCATAGGGCACCATGATGCCGCCACGACCGATCGCCCGTCGTGCGACTGCCCGGATGGAGTACCAGGGTGAACACAGCACGGCCACCACACGCCGACCAGGACGGACACGACGCCGCGCGAATGATCGCCTTTCTACGTGCGTCGATGCGCTCGCAGGCGGAGCGGATCGTCGACACCCCGGCCGGATTCGCCGTGTTCAGCGACACCTACCGGCACTCCTACGACCACAACAAGTTCGTGGTCACCCACGCCGACGACCTCCGCAACGTGTCGGACACCGCCGAGCGGCTGCTCGCGGCCGAGGGCTGCATGCACCGCAGCATCGTCGTCCACGACGAGCGGCCGGGCGACCTGCTCGCCCCGCAGCTGCTCGACACCGGCCACCTCCACGAGCGCGACGTGCTCATGCGCCACGACGGTCAGGCGGCCGACCGGCCCGCCGACACCGCCGTCACCGTCGACGAGATCGCCCTGGACGAGCTGCGGGACTCCGACCGCGACACCTGGCAGACCCGGCTTCCCCAGGCGTCGGCCGAAGTGATCGAGCAGCTCGTCGACCGCCGGGTGACCCGGCTGCGGGCCGCGCCGCAGGTGACGTTCCTCGGCGTACGCGACGAGAACGACCGGGTCGTCGCACACGCCGACCTCTACCTCGACGCTGCGGCGGGCATCGCGCAGATCGAGGATGTGCAGACCCGACCGGCTCACCAGGGCCGGGGCCTGGCCCGCGCGGTGCTCGACACGGCCCTGCGCCGCGCCCGGCACGCCGGCTGCGACCTGGTGTTCCTGGAGGCGAGCGCCGATGACTGGCCTCGGCGGTTCTACGCCAGGCTCGGCTTCCGCGAGATCGCCGTGGCCCACCTCTTCACCCGCCTGCCCGCCTGAGCCCGCTGCGGCCAGGCGAACGGCCGCGGCCCGGGCTCAGGGCTGCACCGGCCATGCCGGGCCGGGATCAGGCGGCGGAGGCCAGGACCATCGAGGCGACGACCGGGCCCAGGTAGAGCAGCGGGAACGGGACGTGAGCGTATGACCTGGCGCGCAGCACGGTGATCACCGCGCCGGTGAAGTAGAGCACCAGCCCGATCCCGGCCAGCACACCGAGCAGTGGGATGAACAGCCCCACCAGCAGGCCCAGCGCTCCTGCGGCCTTGGCCACGCCGAGCCAGGTCCACCACGAACGGGGCACGCCGTAGTCGGCCAGCGGCTCGACGACCCACTTGGCCCCGGCGAATATGGATCCGGCGGAGAAGCCGACCCAGGCGGCGGCGATGACGGTGACGACGGTGTAGGCGGTGGCCATCAGATGCTCCTTAACGTGCTGCGATGTGCCTTCACCGGTATGACTCGGCCCGCCGCCAGAACGTGACAGCCCAACCAGATCTTCTTCGGACACGCGCGGCACTCCGGCGGCCAGGTTCGCGACTTGGCGCAGCGGCCGGCCGATGCTGCGCCCGCCGCCTCCCTGCCTGACCGGCCTGTCGGGTCCGTCCCAAGATCGGCCGACTTGCCCGGCACCTGTGCGTATCTTGAGCGCGCATTCGCCCACCTGCCAGGCAAGTCGAACGATCTTGGGCGTGGCGTGGCGTGGCGGTCAGCGGGTGAGGGCGGTAGTGACCTCGGTGCGGGAGGCGACGCCCAGTTTGCGCAGGATGCTGGAGACGTGCACGGCCGCGGTCTTCGGTGAGATGTACAGCCGCCGGGCCAGCTCGGCGTTGGTCAGGCCGTCGGCGACCAGCAGCGCGACCTCGCGCTCGCGGGTCGTCAGTGCGGAGACGCCGGTGACCGTCTGGCGGCCGTCGGCGGGAGCGAGACCGAGCTGGGCCCGTAGCTGCCCGAGCTGCTCCACCCGCCAGCCGGTCCAGCGGCGCAGCAGTTCACCGGCGCGCTCGACACAGCCGGCCGCCTCGGCGTCGCGGCCCAGTGCCAGCAGGCAGCGGGCCGCGCCGAGGTGGGCGGTGCCGCGTACGGCCAGGGCCAGCATCGGCGACTCGGCGACCGAGCGGTAGCCGTCCAGGGCCGCCGAGTCCTGCCCGCACACTTCGGCGAGCTGCGCCTCGACCAGCGCCCGCCAGTGGTCCCAGACCTGCCCGTCGAGCAGCTCTGCGGCGAGTTGGCGCAGCCGGGGCAGCGGCAGTCCGGCGTGCAGCGCCGCCGACAGCAGGTCGTGTGCCTGCTCGCCGCTGCGCCACGCCTGCTGGCGCAGACCGTCGAGCACCCGGTCGAGCAGCGCGTCGGCGCCGTCGAGGTCGCCGCGGCGGCAGGCCAGGTGGAAGCCGAGGCCGTCGAGCACCATCGGGTCGACCTTCTCGATGCCCGACAGGTCGCTGATCAGGCGCTGCACCCGGTCGAGGGTGCCCGACTCCAGGCACAGCCCGGCCAGGAACACCGCGTGGAAGTCGGCGCGGCGGCCGGAGTAGAGGTAGCCGCGGTCACGGGCGCGGCCTTCGTCGAGCGCGCCTATCGCGGCCTGCAGGTCGCCTTCGCGCATGGCCAGCCGGGCCAGGCCCTGGAAGTATGCCGCGACGGCCAGCGATTCGAATCCGGCCCGTTCGGCGTCGCCGCGCATCCGTTCCAGCAGTTCGGCCTGCTCGGTCAGCGACGACGTCTGCGGCATGTTCACCAGCCGGTTCAGCGCCCGCGCGGCCAGCACCCACTCGCCGATCTTCTCGGCCTCGTCGACGAGTCCGGACAGCGTGGCCCGGCCCTCCTCGGACCGGTCGGGGTGGCCGGTCAGCACGATGCCCTTCTCGACCAGGGCGGCGAGCCGGATCTGGGGCAGGTCGAACTCGGCTGCCAGCGCGAGGGCGCGGTCGGCCCACTCGAGGGCTTCGTCGTCGTGGTCGCGCAGCATCGCCGACTGCGCCACGGCGGTCATCGCCCTGGCCTTGTCCGCGCCGGGCGGCAGCTGGGCGATGAGCCGTTCGATGTCGGCGGTGACCCGTTCCAGCCACGGCTCGTCGTCGGTCTCCCACGCGAGCCGGATCAGCAGGTAGAGGGCGTCGGCGCGGTCGGCGGGCCCGTCGGCGAGGTCGCGCCAGCGCTGGGCGTATCCGGCGGCGTCGCCGAGCAGCCCGGCCAGCCAGGCGGCGCGCGCCGCCGCCGATAGGAGAGTCAGGTCTTCGGGGTCCTCGGCCATGCCCATCTCGGCCAGCTGCAGTGCCTGGTACGCCGACCCGATCGCCAGGTACAGCACCGCGCCGCGGCGGGCGGCGGACACCATGTCGGCGTACCGCCCGGCGGCCTGCGCGTGGTGGGCGATCAGGGCCGGGTCGGCGTCGCCGCCGTCGAGCAGCGCCTCCAGGGCGCTCTCGTGCAGGCGGCGACGCTGGCGGCCCAGCATCTGCCCGGTGATGGCCTCGCGGACCAGCGCGTGCCGGAAGCTGAACTCGTCCTCGCCGGCCTCCACCAGCACCCCGCGCACGACCAGGTCGCGCAGGACGCTGATCAGCTCGTTCTCGCTGGCCCCAGTGACGGTCGCCAGCAGGTCGAACGGGGCTCGGCGGCCGAGCACCGCGGCGGCCTCGACCACGCGCTGCGCGTCGGCGTCGAGGCTGGCGACCTGGCGGCGCAGCACCTCGGCGAGGCTCCACGGCAGTGGCTGCTCGACCAGGGCGTCGAGGTCGTCGGGCTGACAGGAGCCGAGCAGCTCCTCCAGGAAGAACGGGTTGCCGCCGGTGCGGTGATACAGCGCGGCGGCGGTGCGGTAAGACACGGGCTTGCCGGTGACCGTGGCCAGTAGTGCCGCGGTCTCGGCCTCGGTCAGCCGCTCCAGCCGCAGGTGCGCCACGGCGTGCCGGCGTTCCATCCGCTCCAGCAGTGACGCCAGGGGGTGCCGGCTGCTGACCTCGTCCGGCCGGTACGTGCCGATGAGCAGGCGGGGGCCGTCGGTGTCGGCCAGGCGCTCGAACAGGGCCGCACTTTCGGAGTCGGCCCAGTGCAGGTCCTCGAACACGATCACCGAGGGGCCGTCGCCGACCAGGTCGGCGACCAGCGCCAGCCCGCTGTGCAGGCGCTCGACGGGGCTGCGGCGCGCGTCGGTCAGCGCGGCCAGCCGCTCGGCGTCGACCTGCACGCCGTCGGCGCCGTCGACCGCGTCGAGCAGCAGCTCGTACGGGCGGGCCAGGGAGTCGGGCTCGGCCTGGCCGACCAGCACCACGGCCTGCTCGGGCAGGGTCGGCAGCAGCTCCCGGACCAGCCGGGTCTTGCCGATGCCGGGCTCGCCGCCGACGAACACCACGGCCGGCCGGCGTGACGCCACCAGCTGCGTCAACTGCCGCAGCTCGCGGTCACGCCCGACCATCGTGGAGCTCGCCCCACCTCGCTGACTTCCCACGCGCGACAGCGTACCGGCGCAGCCGGACAGGCCCGGGGCCCTTTTCGGGCTCCCGGGCCTGTGTGCTCGCTCTCATCGGGGTACGCGCTTGCGTGCCTTGCCGCCGATCCGGCGGTGCCACAGCGCGCACGCCGCGACCCGCTCCCGGGCGGCCTCGTCGATGAGTTCCTTGTGGTGCATCTTGGCGATATCGAAGTAGAGTTCCGGCGATCCGAACATCGCAGACTCCTCGTCTGTGCGGTTGTCCTGCTGACAACATCCATGTTCGTCTTGCCGGGACGGCTCTCCATCCGCATCGGCGGCCTATCTTGACCGGCCTCGACCCTCCTAGTCGGCGGTCGGGGATGGTCTAGGCATACCTACGGGGACGTCGGGCAGTGTCAGTGCGTCTGCTTCGGCATGGTGAGGATCTCGGCTCCGTCGTCGGTGATGGCGATCGTGTGCTCGCTGTGTGCGGTGCGGCAGCCGGTCGCGCTGCGCAGCGTCCAGCCGTCGGCGTCGGTGACGAGTTCGGCGGTGTCCGCCATGACCCACGGCTCCAGCGCGAGCAGCAGCCCGGGGCGCAGTTTGTAGCCACGACCGGGCCGTCCGGTGTTCGGCACGTGCGGGTCCTGGTGCATCGTTGAGCCGACGCCGTGACCTCCGAACTGGGTGTTGACCGTATATCCCGCGTCGGTGAGGACCGAGCCGATGGCGTGGGAGATGTCGCCGATGCGAGCCCCCGGCCCGGCAGCCGCTATCCCTGCCTGCAGCGCGCGTTCGGTCGCGCTGATCAGCGCGACGCTCTCCTGGGGTTTCGCGTCGCCCACGAGGAAGCTGACAGCGGAGTCGGCGACGACGCCGTCCTTGGAGACGGCTAGGTCGAGTGACAGCAGGTCGCCGTCGGCGAGCGCGTAGTCGTAGGGGAGCCCGTGGAGCACGGCGTCGTTGACCGATGTGCAGATGTAGTGGCCGAACGGCCCGCGTCCGAAGGAGGGCGCGTAGTCGACGTAGCAGGACAGCGCCCCGGCCTCGGCGATCATCTGCTTGGCCCACCGGTTGATGTCCAGCAGGTTGGTGCCCACCGCGCTGCGGCTCTTCAGCGTCTGCAGAATGTCGGCGACCAGGGCGCCTGCCGCCTTGGCTCGGGGCAGTTCGGCGGGGTCCAGGATCTCGATCATGCGACGCCTTTCTCAGGAACCAATAACTATCCCGGCCATATTATCCCGGTACTATAATCCGACCATGGTCAGGTTGCCGCTCACCGCGGCGGAGGTCGAGCGCGGACGCCGCCTCGGTGCCCTGCTGCGTCGCGCCAGGAGAGAGCGCTCGATGCTCGAGACCGCGCTCGACGCACGCGTCTCCCCGGAGACGCTCCGGAAGATCGAGTCGGGCCGCGTGGCGACTCCTGCCTTCCCGACCATAGCGGCGATCGCCGACGTCCTCGGCCTCTCCCTCGATGCCGTATGGGCCGAGATCAACCAGCCTGAGCCCGGTGTCGAACCGATCGGCTCCGGCCGTGGCGCACGTGAGCGGTTGGCCGCGTAAGTCCGCAATGCCCTGACGGACCTGCCGTGCCGGGCGGTGGAGCCATGCCCGGTGGGTACACCGCATCCGTTGTCACGCCGGCCGGTTGCGATTCCTTCAGCGGCGATCCAGCCCAACGTATCCATTTCATTGAATACCCGCACGTCGCGCTGTCGATCACCTGGATAGGTCGCGGAGTCGCTTTCGGACGGCGGGTTCGTGCGGCGTGTGGCGGGTGGGTGACTTGGGTCACCTATGGGCTTCCCGGTGATCGCTAGCTCGGTTAGCCTTACCTAACTTTAGGCAGCCCTTTCTTCAGTGAGAACGGAAATCCCTCATGCGCATCTGGCGCCCGATCGTTGCCGCTGCGGCGCTGAGCCTGACGCTCGCCGCCTGCGGCTCGACCGATACTCCCGAAACGACGCCGACGTCCGCCGGTCCCTGGCAGTTCACCGACGGTTCCGGCGAGGTCGTCAAGGCCGACAAGACCCCGACCCGGATCATCGCGCACGCCGGTGAGGCCGCCGCGCTGATGTCCTTCGGCATCAAGCCCGTCGGCGTCTACGCCGACGAGTCGGTCAAGACCGATCCCAACCTCAAGGGCCTGGACCTCACCGGCATCGAGATCCTCGGCGAGGAGTGGGGCAAGATCGACGTCGAGAAGGCCGCGTCGCTGCGGCCCGACCTGATCGTCGGCGACTACTGGCCCGCCGAGAAGGCCCACAGCGGCCTCGAGGAGGGCGTCGACGAGAAGAGCAAGAAGCTCAAGGAGTTGGCCCCGGTCGTCGGCGTCTCGCAGGGCAAGTCGATCGTCGACCTGGCCGAGGGCTACGAGGCCCTCGCCAAGAGCCTCGGCGCCAAGGTGGACGCCCCGGAGATCGCCGCGTCGAAGAAGAAGTTCGAGGACGCCGTCACCGCGTTCAAGGCCGCCGTCGCGACCAAGCCCAACCTGACCGTGCTGGCCATGTCCCCGGCCGACGACAAGGTCTACGTCGCCAACCCCGAATTCGCGCCGGAGCTGCTGGACTTCCAGAAGTGGGGCCTGAAGGTCGTCAACCCCGACAAGCCCGACCCCGGCTTCCCGTACTGGGAGAACCTCAGCTGGGAGAACGCCGACAAGTACCAGCCCGACCTGATCCTGTGGGACGGCCGCTCCTACACCGACACCGCCAACGCCGAGTGGGGCAAGAAGCAGCCGACCTGGTTCGCGATCAAGGCCGCGAAGGCCAACGCGGTCGTCTCCTGGCCCGCGTACTGGCTGCACACCTACGGCCACTTCGCCGCCGAGCTGGACAAGCTCACCACGGCGATCAAGGCCGCGGACGAGAACGTCGGCAGCTGATCCACCGCACATGAGCAGCTCAACAGTGCGAGCACGGCGAGCGCTGGCCCTCGGGCCCGGGCTCGCCGTGCTCGGCGTGATCCTCGCCCTGGTCGCCTTCCTCAGCATCACGCTCGGCTCGCGGGACATCGGCCTGTCCGACGTGCTGCGCGCCCTGGCCGGGCTGGACGGTGACGGCTCCATCGAGCACACCGTCACCGTCGACATGCGCGTGCCGCGGACTCTTCTGGGTGTCCTCGTCGGCGCGGCCCTCGGCGTCGCCGGCGCGGTCCTGCAGGGCGTCACCCGCAACCCGCTGGCCGACACCGGCATCATGGGCGTCAACTCCGGCGCGGCCGCCTTCGTCGTCCTGGCCATCACCGTGCTGGGCGTACGCGGCGTCGGCGTCTACATCTGGTTCGCGTTCGCCGGCGCCATCCTGGCCACCCTGCTCGTCTACGCGATCGCGTCCCTGGGCCGCGAAGGCGCCACACCGGTCAAACTCGCCCTCGCCGGAGCGGCCGTCACCGCGGGCATGGGCTCGCTCACCACCGGCATCGTCATGACCAACGTCGACGCCCTCAACGAGCTCAGGTTCTGGCAGGTCGGCTCACTCGCAGGCCGGTACGCGCCCATCCTCACCGGCGTCGCGCCGTTCCTGGTCATCGGCCTCGTCGCGTCGCTGGCCTGCGGCCGGGCGCTCAACGGCCTGGCCCTCGGCGAGGACACCGCCCGCGGCCTCGGCCAGCGCGTCGGGCTCACCCGCGCCGCCGCGTTCGCCATCGTCGCGGTGCTCGCCGGCGCCGCGACCGCCGCCTGCGGCCCCATCGTGTTCGTCGGCCTGGTCGTGCCGCACCTGGCCCGGTTCATCTGCGGACCGGACTACCGCTGGATCCTGCCGTACTCGATGCTGCTGTCACCGATCGTGCTGCTGCTCGCCGACATCGTCGGCCGGGTCGTCGCCCGCCCCGGGGAACTGCAGGTCGGCGTCGTGCTCGGCGTCCTGGGCGCGCCCGTGTTCATCGGCATCGTCCGCTACGGCCGATTGTCGGAGGCATGACATGACAGCTACCGCCACCCGCACCAGCTCCGCCACCGCGGCCGCGCTGCGCGCCACCCGCCGCCATCGCGCCGTGCGCGCCTTCGCCGCGACGACCGGCCTCACCGCCGCCGTGGCAGCCCTGTTCGTGCTGACCATGATGGTCGGCAGCTTCCGGCTCACCGCCGGTGAGGTCATCACCTCCGTGCTGCACCTGGCCGACACCCCCAGCGTCGACTTCGTCGTACGCGGCCTGCGGCTGCCGACCGCGCTGTCCGCGCTCACCGTCGGCCTGGCCCTCGGGGCGTCCGGCACCGTGTTCCAGCAGCTGCTGCGCAACCCGCTCGCGTCACCGGACTTCGTCGGCATCACCTCCGGCGCGAGCCTGGCAGCCGTCAGCGGCATCGTGCTGTTCCAGGTCGGCGGCCTCGCCGTCTGCGCGCTGGCACTCGGCGGTGCGATCACCGCAGCCGTGGTCATGTATCTGCTGGCCTGGCGAGACGGCGTCAGCGGCTACCGCTTCATCCTCATCGGCATCGGCGTCGCCGTGTTCTTCGAAGGCCTCACCGGATACATGCTCATCAAGGCTGAGCTGTTCGAAGCCCGGCAGGCCATGCACTGGCTGACCGGCTCGGTCGGCCAGGCCAGCGACGACGAGCTCCAACTGCTCGGCGGCGCGCTCGTCGTGCTGCTGCCCCTGGCCGTGATCCTGTCCCGCAAACTGCGCGTGCTCGAACTCGGCGACGACACCGCCCGCGCCCTCGGCTCGCGCGTCGAGATCACCCGCGCCGCCCTGCTGGCCACCGCGGTGCTGCTCGTCGCACTGGCGGTCGCGGTCGCCGGGCCGATCGTGTTCGTCGCACTGGTCGCCGGCCCGATCGCCAACCGGCTGCTCGGCCCCGCGACCGGCAGCATCGCCGCGGCCGCACTCGTCGGCGCGGTCCTGGTGCTCAGCGCCGACCTCGTCGCCGTCCACCTGCTGCCCACGCCGCTGCCGACCGGTGTGGTCACCGGCGCGGTCGGCGCACCGTATCTGCTGTGGCTGCTCGCCACGACCAACCGAAGGGGAGCCGGCGGATGAGCCGACTGCGCGCCGAGGGCCTCACCCTCGGCTACGACGCCGAGCCGATCGTCCGCGACCTCGACGTCACCGTGCTCGACGGCAAGGTGACCGCGATCGTCGGCGCCAACGCCTGCGGCAAGTCCACGCTGCTGCGCGGCCTGGCCCGGCTGCTGCGCCCGCGCGCGGGCAACGTGCTGCTCGACGGCAAGGCCATGGCCGACCTCAGCACCCTGGACGTCGCCAAGGTGCTCGGCCTGCTGCCGCAGGCCCCGCTCGCCCCCGACGGCATCACCGTCGCCGACCTCGTCTCCCGCGGCCGCTACCCGCACCAGGGCTGGTTCCGCACCTGGAACGACCGCGACCACGATGCCGTCGCCCGCGCCCTCGACGCGACCGACACCGCCGACCTGGTGAACCGGCCGCTGCGGCAGCTGTCCGGCGGCCAGCGCCAGCGGGTCTGGATCGCGATGGCCCTGGCCCAGGACACCGACCTGCTGCTGCTGGACGAGCCCACCACGTTCCTGGACATCAACCACCAGGTCGAGCTGCTTCGCCTGCTGCGCACCCTGAACGCGCAGGGCGGCAAGACGATCGTCGCCGTGCTGCACGACATCAACCTCGCCAGCCGTTATTGCGATCACATCATCGCGATGGCGGACGGGGCCATCGTCGCCGAGGGCGCGCCGCGCGACGTCATCACCGCCGAGCTGATCGAGAAGGTGTTCGGGCTGGCCTGCGTGATCGTGGCCGATCCGGTGGCAGGCACCCCGATCATCGTGCCGGCCGATTAGCCGGCCAGGCCGTCGGGAGTAGGGTGGATCATGGTCTTGGACAGGTCCCGATGGCCGGCAGGGTTCGCGGTCGTGTTCGCGGTCGCGGGCACCGCCGCGGTGATGTACGCGCTCGGCGTGCTGCCCGAGCCGTGGACGCGCGGCTACATCAGCGAGGGCGGTGTGGCCACCAGCCCGCGGGACGGGATCTACCGGACCGGCATCCTGGCCCTGGCCGGCTCGCTGGCCCTGCTCGGGGCGGCGTTGCGGCGGCTGGTGCCGTTCGTGTGCGCGATGCTGGTGGCCGCGGCCGTCTTCGGCGTGCTCTCGTCGGCGGTGTCGTGCACCCCCGGGTGCCCGCTGCCGCCCTACGAGCCGTCGACGGCGCCGGATCTGGTGCACGCCGGGGCGAGCGTGCTCGCCGTCGGGCTGGCGGTGGTGGCGATGGTCGCCGTGGCGCTGATCGCGTTGCAGCCGGCGCTGCGGCGTACCGCGCGGGTGTTCTCCGGGGTGACCGTGCCCCTGGCATTGTTGCTGGTGATCGGGCTGCTGGCGATCGGACGGGGGTTGTTCACGAGCGTGCTGGAGCGGGTGGCGCTGGTGCCCGTGGTGGGCTGGGTCGTGGTGACCGGAGTGCTGCTGTGCCGCCTGCCCAAGGCGGTCGTGCCGGCTCAGGCGCAGTTCGCGGGACGGTCGAAGGCGGCGTCCGGGATCGCGCTGGCCGACGGTGCATCCGACGCGCAGGCAGCGGAGCGGGCCACGGCCGGATAGCCGAAAGACTCGGCTGCGGTTCCCCTCTCGCGGCAGATCATCGGTCTGCTGCACTATGTCGTCCGTGGACATTCTTGGACCGGTGCTCGGATTCCTCGGCGGCGCGCTGGCCGTCGGGCTCGGCTTCCTGCAGTGGCGGCGCACCGAGCGCAACCGCCGCACCCGGGAGCTGAGCCAGCGCAGCGCGGGGGCGATCGAGGAGCTGCAGTCGCGTCTGCGGCAGCTGCAGATCCTGTCCCGGGGCGGGGCGATCTCGGCGGAGGCGCTGGGGGAGCAGACCCGGCACCTCAACATCTTCCTGATCGAGAAGCGCAGCGTGCTGGACGCGGAGATCGAGACTGCCGCGCGCGACTATCTCGCCGCCCTGGGCGATATCCACCGCGAGATCGCCGAGGCGGCCGCCGCGACGCAGGACGACTGGGCGAACACGCTGGCTCGCCCGCAGAGCGAGACCGAGGCGCTGCGCCACGCCGTCGAGCGGATGGAGGCGGCCGAGACGGCCCTGACCGGCCGCCTGCATCGGGCCTGGGAGAACATGCCCGCCGCCTGACCACGGGCGGCGGAGCACGCGGGTCCGGCGGGGTGCTGCCGCCGGACCTCGCGGGTGCCCGCGTCAGCCGACGTGCACCGCCACCGCCTCGACGGGGACGTCGTCGAACCGGGCCGTGCGCACCACCAGCAGCGCGATCGCCAGTGCGGCCGTCATCCCGGCGAGGATCACCGCGGTCATCGCCATCGCGTCCGCGCCGAGCAGCCCGACCATCGGCGCGGCCACCGCGCCGACGCCGAACTGGACCGCGCCCAGCAGGGCCGCGGCGGTCCCGGCCGCTTCGCCGTGGCGGGACATGGCCAGGGCGGGCGCGTTGGGCAGGGCGAGGCCGCTGGCGGCCAGGACCGCCCACAGGCCGCAGAGCAGGGCGGGCAGGCCACCGACGCCGGTCGCGGCGAGCGTGACGAGGACGGCCGCGGCGGCAGCACCGGCGACCAGCGCGCCGACGAGGATCCGCTGCGGGGTGTAGCGGCGCAGCAGGCGCACGTTGAGCTGGGTCGCGCCGATGAGCCCGGCCGCGCCGGCGCCGAACGCGATCGCGAACTGCTGCTCGTCCAGGCCGTACTGCTCTTGCAGCACGAACGAAGAACCGGCGACGTATGCGAACAGCCCGGCCATGGCCAGGCCCGCCACGAACACCAGCCCGACGAACGTGCGGTCCCGCAGCAGCGCGCGGTACATGCGCAGCGTGCCGGCGGTGCCGCCGGTGCGCCGCCGCTCCGGGGGCAGCGTCTCGCGCAGGCCGAACACGGCCACCAGGGTCAGCGCGATGCCGAATCCGGCCAGCACCACGAACACGCCCCGCCACTGCGTCCAGCGCAGCACCGCCCCGCCGAGCGTGGGTGCGAGCACGGGCGCGGCGCCCATGACGAGCATCAGCCGGGAGAAGAGGCGGGCGAACGCGGTGCCGTTGAACAGGTCCCGAACGACGGCCATGGCCACGACCGAGGACGCGGCGACGCCGAGCCCTTGCAGGACGCGTAGCGCGCCGAGGGTGAGCACGTCGGGGGCGATGACGCACAGGGCGGAGGCGAGCACGTGCACCAGGAGTCCGAGGATCAGCGGCTTGCGGCGGCCGTACGCGTCGGAGAGCGGGCCGATGACGAGCTGGCCGAGGCCCAGGCCGGCGAGCGTGCCGGTGAGGGTGAGCTGCACCGCGGTGGAGGTCGTGGCGAGGTCATCGGTGATCGCGGGCAGGGCCGGAAGGTACATGTCGATGGTCAGCGGGCCGATCGCGATCAGCGAACCGAGGACGAGTACCAGCCGCAGCTGCTGCGCGCCGCTCATGAGGTCGCCGGGCGTGCGCGTGGCTGTGGCGGGAGGTGTGGTCACGCTGACAACAACTGGATACCGGCGGGTATGTTCCCCGTCGGCGGCGAGATGGTGCAGATCACACGCCGGATCGCGGTGGCTACCCGAGCACGAAGCTGTACATCGTCGTCGCGACGGTGAGGGTCAGCATGCCGGTGGCGTTGACGAAGAGGTAGCGCCCGAAGTCGCGGGCGGCGATGTGCATGGTGATCGCCACGACGAAGTAGGCGACCAGTGCCACGCAGGTCAGCGCACCGAGCAGGGGCACCCAGACCCCTGCGATCAGACCGGCGGCGGCGGCGAACTTCAGTGGTGGCAGCAGCCGCCACCACCGTCGTGGAAAGCGCACGGCTTCGAGGCACGCGGCGACGAAGCGCGCCGGTTTGACGCACAGCACCCCGTCGGCCACCTGGATCAACGCGAGGACGACCACCGGCCAGGCCGGGTCGGGCAGCGTGGACACGGATGCCTCCGATATCAACCGTTTTGGTGCGGGACGGGCGATCAGGAACGGGCGAGGCGGGATGTGGCGGGCACGTCGTTGCCGTCGAAGGGGTTCATTGTGCCGGTGACGAATACGGCATGCCAGAGGCAGAAGATGAGGACGGTCCAGATCTTCCGTGAGTGGTCGGCCTCGCCGGCCCGGTGCGCCCGCAGCAGGCCGTCCACGTATGGCAGGTTGACCAGGTCGCCGGCACCGGAGGTGTGCAGGATCTGGCGGGCCCAGTCGTACATCGGGCCGGCCAGCCAGACCCGGGTCGGGGTGGGGAAGCCCATCTTCGGACGGTCGACGATGGCGGGCGGCACGATCCGGCGCAGCGCCTGCCGCAGGGCGTACTTGGTGGACTGGCCTTGCCGGGGGAGTTTGAGTTCGAGGGGGATGCGGCGCGCCACCGCGAACACCTCCCGGTCCAGGAACGGCACCCGCAACTCCAGCGAGTGGGCCATGGACATGCGATCGGCCTTGGTCAGGATGTCGCCGGGCAGCCAGGTGTTGAGGTCGATGAACTGCATGGCCGTCGAGTCGTCCAGGCCGGCCGCGGTCGCCTGCTCGTACAGCGGCGCGGTGATGTCGGTGAACCTCGCCGCGGTGTCGTCGCGCAGGAGCAGGCGGGCGAGCTCGGCGTCGTCGGCGAAGATCCGGGCGTTGCCGTTGAACCGCTCGCGCAGGGGTTTGGTGCCCCGTTCCAGGAAACCGCGCCCCTTGACCCCTTCGGGCACCGCCCGGGAGACGGCCCGCAGGCCGCGCCGCAGCGGGTCGGGCAGCCTGGTCAGCGGCCGCAACGACAGGGGTTCGCGGTAGATGGCGTACCCGCCGAACAGCTCGTCGGCGCCTTCCCCGGACAGCACCACGGTGACGTGCTGGGCCGCCGACCTGGCCAGGAAGTACAGCGGCACCAGGGACGGATCGGCGACCGGGTCGTCCAGGTGCCAGACGATCAGCGGCAGCGCCGCCATCACCTCCTGCGCGGTGACGACGGTCGGGATGGTGCGCACGCCCAGAGCCTGTGCGGACTCGCGGGCGACGTCGGTCTCGGAGTAGCCGGCGATGTCGAAGCCCACGGTGAAGGTCTTCAGGTCCGGGTGGGATTCGCGGGCCAGCGCCACGATCGCGGTGGAGTCGATGCCGCTGGACAGGAACGCGCCGACCGGCACGTCCGCGCGCAGGTGCATCCGGACACTGTCGCGCAGCGCTTCGGCGATCTGCTCGTACAGCCGTTGCGGGGCGGGCTCGGGCGCCGGTGCGAACTGGGGCCGCAGGTAGCGGCGTCGGCGGATCCCCTGGGCCGGTGTCCAGGTGAAGCACTCGGCGGCGGCCAGCCGCTCCACGCCGAGGTCGAGGGTGCGCGGCTCCGGCACGTACTGGTACGTCATGAAGTACTTGAGGCTGGTCGGGTCGATGCGCTGTGGGGCGGTCGCGGTGCGGTCCAGGAACGGCAGCAGCGCCTTCTTCTCGCTGGCCAGGTAGAGCCCGGTCCGGTCCTGCATGAGGTACATCGGCTTGATGCCGAACTGGTCGCGGGCCCCGAACGCCTGCCTGGCCTGGCGATCCCAGATCACGAACGCGTACATGCCGCGAAGCCGGTCCAGCACCGTCTCGCCCCAGTAGTGGTAGCCGGCCACGATGACCTCGGCGTCACCGTCGGTGCTGAATTCGGCCCCGCAGTCGCGCCGCAGTTCCTCGCGCAGCTCCAGGTAGTTGTAGATCTCACCGTTGAAGGTGAGCACGTAACGGTCGTCGCGGTAGTACAGCGGTTCGTGTGATCCGGCCGGGTCGATGACGGCGAGTCGGTTGTGGCCGAAGACCGCGTCGCCGTCGATGAGCACCACCCCGGTGTCGTCCGGGCCTCGGTGGTGCAGTCCGTGCAGCGAAGCCGTGATCGCGTCGACACATGTGCCGGCGGTTCCGTCCGCGCTGAAGTGAGCCAAGATTCCGCACATCGTGCTGCCCCCGTTCCTCTGTGGACGCACCGCGGCCGCACCGAAACGCAGCAGCGCTACGTCGGTGCGGTCGCGTTCACGGCCACGCCGGTCCCTGCTCGACGAGCACGCGTTCCACCTCCGTCCGCGCGTGCCGTGCGTAGGCGCTGAACTCGGTCAGCACTCGCATCTCTTCTTTTTAAACGGAGGTTTCCCGGCCGAAGGTTGTATCGCCGCCGCGATTCGTCCCGCGTAACGGTGCGAGCTGCCCGCATCGGGCCACCCGTACGTCCGTGACGTCGGCAGTCGGGATGCTCATGGCGCGCGCCCGGGCGAGGCGCTGAGGCGGGCGTCGATGGCGTCGGGTGACTGCGGCCTGCCGTACACGTATCCCTGGAACACGTCACAGCCGAGCCGCCGCAGCAGCTGCGCCTGCGCCTGCGATTCCACCCCTTCGGCGATGACGCCGAGGCCGAGGCTGTGGGCGAGCCGGACGACCGTTTCGACCAGGACGCAGTCGACCTGCTCGGCGAACTCGTCGACGGGCGCGGTCACGAACTGCCGGGGTATTTTGAGGTGGTGCACCGGCATTGACCGCAGGTTGGTGAGGTTGGCGTAGCCGGTGCCGAAGTCGTCGATGGCGATACGCACGCCGAGGCCGGCGAGGGTCCGCAGGGTGTCGAGGGCAGGTCCGGCGGTCGGCATCATGCTGCTCTCGGTGATCTCCAACTGGAGCATGGCCGGGTCGATGCCGTGCTGTGCCAGCAGGCCGGCCACCAGGACGGGCAACGCGGGGTCGTCGGTCTGCGCCGGAGCGAGGTTGACGCTCATGACGAGCCGGCGCCCCGGATGGCGGGTGTGCCACACGCCGGCCTGCGCGCAGGCGGTGCGCAGCACGAACCGGCCGACCTCGCCGATCATCCCGTGTTCCTCGGCCACGGGGATGAACTGCGCCGGTGCGACCAGGCCGAGCCGGGGATGCCGCCACCGGGCCAGTGCCTCGACACCGTGCAGCTCGCCGTCGTCGGCCCGCACCATCGGCTGGTACTCCACGAACAGCTCGCCGCGTGCCAACGCCTGCGGCAGCGCCCAGGCGATCTCGTGCCGTGCCTGCTGACGGGCGTGCAGGTCCGGGTCGAACCGACGGTAGCGGTCGCGGCCCGCGGCCTTCGCCTGCGCGAGGGCGGATTCGGCGGCGCTCATCAGCTCGGCGGCGGAATAGAGGTGTGGCGAGCAGGCGACCACGCCGATGCTGGCCGTCACGTGCAGCCGTCGTCCGGCCAACCGCACCGGCTGCCGGATCGCCTGCAGGATCGCCTCTGCGGTGTCGCCGACGTCGGCGGTGCGCGCGGACGCGGTGACCAGGACGGAGAATTCGTCGCTGCCGGTACGGGCGAGCAGGCATCCGTCGCCGAGCCGGTGGGAGATGCGTCGGGCGATCGTCTGCAGCAGCTGGTCGCCGACGTCGTGTCCGAGGATGTGGTTGATCGCGGCGAACCCGTCGACGTCCACGTGGCACAGCCCGATCGGGCGCTGCGCGGCCGCGGGTGACAGGGCGGCGAACAGGGCCTGCTTGAGCATGATGCGGTTGGGCAGCCCGGTCAGCGGGTCGTACATGGAGTGCTGGCGCGACGGGTGCGGGTGATGCGGTGCCTGCGAGGGGTAGAACTCGTCGCCGGGGCGTTCGGCGAGGTATGCGCTCAGCGTGATGTCGCCGGGGTTCGCGGTGTCACGTGGGCTGCGGCCGATATCGATCTCTGGAAGATTCACGTTCTCATGCCCTCCGGGGGGTGGCGCCTGTGCAGGCTCGCCATGGGGAAGTCGGGCGGTCGTCGCGCCGACTGGATCCACAGTCGCTGAGAAGGTCCCTCGTCGCCCCCGGGCCACCCCCGGGGTCGCGCCCTTGGGAGGGACCCCGGGCGCTCAGGACGCTGTGGAAGTCGAGTGATTCGTGGCCGTGAGTCACCTGATGGGGCGGGTGTCCGATTCCGGGTGTCGGCGCGATGATGTCGGCCGCGTCACGCCGGTTTCGGGGCGAGAAGCACTGAACGCAGCTCTTTGCGGGAGCTGACCCCCAGCTTCGTGAAGACGTTGCCCAAGTGCCATTCCACCGTGCGTGGGCTGATGAACAGCTGGGCGGCGATCTCGGAATTGGTGTTGCCGTCCCTGGCCAGTCTGGCGATCTGGGCTTCCTGGCTGGTGAGCTCGGCGATGGCGCTGACCGTCCGCTTGCGGACCGTCTCCCCGGTCGCCTGCAACTCCCTGCGGGCGCGTTCGGCGAAGCCGGCGGCCCCGATCCGGCTGAACGTCTCGTACGCGGTACGCAGGTGCTCCCGGGCCTCCTGTCGGCGGTTCTGGCGGCGCAGCCACTCGCCGTACAGCAGGCGGGCGCGGGCCAGGTGTACGGTCATCCGGCAGCGTCCAAGATGGTCGATCGCTTCCCTGTAGAGCGCATCGGCATGCTGGTCGTCGCTCAGCAGCGCGCGCGAGCAGGCTTCCACGCCGGCGGCCCAGGCGGTTCCGCTGGCGTGGGTGCGTTCGGTGAGCTTCTCGAGCGCCGCCGCGGCAACCTCGGGCTGCCCGCTGCGGGCGGCCGCCTCGATCAGTTCGACCAGTGCCCAGCCGAAGATGCCCAGATCCAGGTACTCGCATGCGCGCGCCGCGGCGGCCAGCGCGGCGTCGTAGCGGCCCAGGCCGTTGTACAGCACCGCGGTCGCATACTCGGCCAGGCCGAGGGCGCGTCCTTCACCCCGGGCGCCCACGTCCTTGATGCTGGCCTCGACGAGGTCCATGGCCTGGGATTCCTGTGCCTGCCAGGCGCTGAGCACCAGGGACGGGTAGGTCAGGGGTGCGCTGCCCAACGCCTCCGATATCGCTGTGGCCTCGTCGATCAGGGCGGAGGCGGTGTCGAAGTCGCCGGCGTGCACGTGGAAGCACGCCTGATAGGTCAGCGCCATCGGGAGTACGCCGAGTGCCCCCGCTTCGCGGGCGATGCGCACGGCACCGGTCACCAGCTCGTGCCAGGCCTCGTCGTCCCACAACTCCGGGGCGAGCGGCTCCGGGGTCACCGGGCACGCCAGCCACAGCCAGCGTTTGTCCGTCCCGCTCGTGCCGGACCGCTGCTCCTGCCGGACGGCGTGCAGGGCGCGTCGGAGGGCGTCGACACTGCCGGGGTAGCCGTCGATCACCAGGCTGGTGACGCTGTCGAGCACGACGTCGACCGACCGCGGGGGCGACGGTGGCGGCGGTCCGGCGCGCGCGGCCTCGGCCACCTCCCGCAGCCCGGGCCTGTCGCCGAGACGGCCGGCGAAGATCGCCGCACCGGCGGCTTCCAGTAGCGCGTCACGGGCGGTGGCGGTGTCCAGGGGCGCCAGGCGTTGGGCGGCGTCGAGCAGCAGCCGGGGCGCGTCGCTGCCGCGGACCTGGGCGAACAGCAGCCGGGCGCGCAGCCGTTCGAGCCGGGCGCGCTGCAGGTCGTCGAGCGGGCCGGCCTCGGCGAGCGCCAGCATGTCGTATGCCTGGTCGGCTCCACCGGCGTCGATGCCGGCCCGGGCGGCGGCCAGCGCGCGGGGGATCCGGCGGGCGGGATCGGGCGTCAGCTCGGCCGACCGCTGCAGGAACGAGGCTGCCGCGGCGGCTCCGCCCCTACCCCGGGCGCGGTCGGCTGAGCGTTCCAGGTCGGCGGCGACGTCTTCGTCGGGCCAGGTGGCGGCGAGGGCACGGTGCCAGGCCCGGCGATCTGGATCAAGTCGGGGGTCGGTGGCTTCGGCCAGCGCCCGGTGTGCCGCCCGGCGATCCTGCGCGGAGGCCCGCTGGTAGACGGCCGAGCGCACGAGAGGGTTGTGGAACCGCACCCTCGTGCCGAAGGCGACCAGCCCTGCGGCCTCGGCGGGCGCCGCGGCGTCCATCGATGTCTCCTGCAGTCCGGCCGCGCGCCACAGCAGTTCCACGTCGCCGGTCGGATCGGCCGCGGCAGTCAGCAGCAGCCGCCGGCTGTCCTCCGGGAGCGATCGGAACTGCTGGTAGAAGGTGTTCTCGAGGAAGCTCGCCAGGGGGCGCCGGTCGGGCACCCAGAAACCGCACGCGAGCTCCGCCGGTGTCAGCGCGCGGGGCAGCTGCAGCAGGGCCATCGGGTTGCCGTGCGCCTCGGCCACGATCCGGTCCCGTACCAGCGGGTCGAGTGGCACGCGGACGTTCGAGGCCAGCAGTCCGCGTGCGTCAGGCTCGCTGAGGCCCTCGACGATCAACTCCGGCAGTCCGGCCAGGTCACGGCCCTCGTCAGGCTCCCGCACCGCGAATATCAAGACCACGGGCTCGGCCTGCAGCCGCCTGGCTACGAAAGCCAGCACCTGCGTGGACGCGTCGTCGAGCCACTGCGCGTCATCGACCAGGCATACCAGCGGGTGGTCCCGGGCGGTGTCCGCGAGCAGGCTGAGCACGGCCAGGCCGACCAGGAAACGGTTCGGCGCCTCGCCGTCGTGCAGTCCGAACGCGACGGAAAGGGCGGCACGCTGCGGCCCGGGCAGCTGACCCAGCCGGCCGAGCATGGGCGCACAGAGCTGGTGAAGGCTCGCGAACGCGAGCTCGAGTTCCGATTCGACGCCGACCACCGACGTCTTGTGGAAGCCGATCGCCTGCCTGGCGGCATGTTCCAGCAATGCCGTCTTGCCGATGCCCGCCTCACCGCGCAGGACCAGGACCGCGCTGCCACCCGACCTCGCGCCGGCCAGCGCCCGTTCCAGCGACGCCAGCTCTCGGCGCCGGCCCCGCAGCTCGCCCCGCGCGCCTACGACGGACACGCCCATACCTCCATTCTCCCCGTCCGGGACCCGGCCCGCTGCGGCCGGAACGACCTGACGTCGGCGGATGTCGCATCTCGGCCTGCTCGGGTGCTTTCGGCGGGCTTCGCACGCACCGGCACGCCGCCTGGCCGCGGGGCGGTGACGCGGGCCGAATGCCCCAAACCGCACGGGACACCGCGTTCCGGCGGCCCGGGCACCGGCCCCCGGTGCCGACCCCGGGGGTATGCAGGTGGCGGACCCAGGGGCTACCTCCGTCCGCCGAAGCGATGGTTTACCGGACGGCGGGACACGCGGTCACCGGCCGACCCGGCCGCGATCGGCCGCTTCACCACCCGGATCCGCACTACGCTGAGATAGAAGGGCCTATTTATGTCGTATTAGTGCAAATCGCTCAGCGTCGGTCGAAGATGCCGACGTCAGCTCAAGCCCTGTTTTCTCGTACGAGCATCAGCAAGGAAATCCACATGTCTGCCACACCCGAAACGCCCACGATCCGGCCGTTCACGGTCGAGATTCCCGACGTGGAACTCAAGGGGCTGCGCGAGCGCATCATGCACACGCGCTGGCCCGACAAGGAGACCGCCACCGACCAGTCGCAGGGCCCGCAGCTCGCCACGATCCAGGAACTCGCGCGCTACTGGGCCGAAGAATACGACTGGCGCCGATGCGAGGCGCGGCTGAACTCCTTCCCGCAGTTCATCACCGAGATCGACGGGCTGGACATCCACTTCGTCCACGTCCGGTCCAAACACGAGGACGCGCTGCCGCTCGTCGTACTGCACGGCTGGCCGGGTTCGATCATCGAGCAGCTGAAGCTCATCGAGCCGCTGACCGACCCGACCGCGCACGGCGGCAGCGCGGCCGACGCCTTCCACGTCGTGATCCCGTCGATGCCCGGCTACGGCTTCTCGGGCAAGCCGACGACCACCGGCTGGGGCCCCGACCGCATCGGCCGTGCCTACGTACAGCTGATGAAGCGCCTCGGCTACGACGAGTTCGTGGCGCAGGGCGGCGACTGGGGCGCGATCATCGCGGACGTGATGGCCGCGGAGTCGCCGGAAGGGCTGCTCGGCATCCACACCAACCTGGCGGGCACGGTGCCGGCCGAGATCGACCGGCTGTTCCAGCAGAACATCGTCGGAGCCGCCGATGCACTCGGGTCCCTGCCGTCCGATCTGCCCGCCGAGGAGCGGCGCGCGTGCGAGCAGCTCGACTTCCTCTGGCAGCACGTCGCGATGTTCCTGCTACTGGGCTCGCGCCCGCAGGCCCTGACCGCGCTGGCGGATTCGCCTGTCGGTCTGGCGACCTTCGTCCTCGACCACGATCCGAAGAGCATGGCCCTGATCTCCCGGGCCTTCGCCGGGCAGCCCGAAGGCCTGACCCGCGACGACGTGCTCGACAACATCACGCTGTTCTGGCTGACGAACACCGCGGTCTCCGCGGGTCGGCTGTACGCGGAGAACAGGTTCTCGTTCCTGGGCGTCAAGGGCGTCACGATCCCGGTCGCGGTGAGCGTCTTCCCGGACGAGGTCTACCAGCCTCCGAAGAGCTGGACCGAGCGGGCATACCCGAATCTGATCCACTACAACCGGCTCGACAAGGGCGGGCACTTCGCGGCGTGGGAGCAGCCGCAACTGCTCGTCGAGGAGGTGCGCACCGGCCTGCGGTCGCTGCGCAGCTAGACGACGGCGGCAGTGCCGCGACCGGGCGGCTCGACACCGAGTCGCCCGGTCGCCCGAGCCATGTGGTCCGGGGGCGGGGTCACGCGTTCACCGGTGAGCCTGCCAGGAACCTGGACAGGGGCCTCACGAACTCGTCGTGGGCGATGGTAGGGGCGTCATGGTCCGCTCCCGGGATGATGATCGCCTGCCCGTGGGGGATCGCCTCGGCCAGCGCCCGGCAGCGTTCGGCGAAGTACTCCGGGCTGCGGGCGCCCGCGGTGAGCAGGACCTCGGCGGCGATGGCGGCGTAGTCGCCGGGCGGTCCGTCGTGCTCGTGGATGCTCCGGAACTCCGCGGCCACGGTGGGCAGCAGGTCCGCCAGGGCACGGTTGCCGGGTCGGCGCAGCAGCATCCGGTTGAGTCGCAGGGCGAGGCTGAACGGGAGCTTGGCGGCCGGCCCGTCGGGGTGCGTGGCCCGGTTCCGCAGGGTCAGCGCGCGGGCCTGGTCACCGGCGTGCAGTGCCTGCTCGAACGAGTCGAGGAAGTCGCCGCCGGGGACGGACAGGATCGGGTCGTACACCGCGACGCGGTACAGGGGCAGGCTCAGGGCCGCACGCAGGGCGAGGAAGCCGCCGCTGCCGTGCCCGAGGATGCTGCGGGCGCCGGTGTGCTTGAGCACCGCGGACAGGTCGGCGAGATCGGTCGCGATGGTCTCGGCGCCCTCCAGCGGGGCCGCGTCCGGCAGGCCGCGGCGGTGGTAGAGGTGGATCGTGAACCGGTGTTCCAGCGCCTCCGCCAGCCGGTGGTAGTGCTGCTGCGGAATACCGCCACCGTGCAGGACGACGACCGCCGGCCCGGTGCCGGTGGTATGCACCGCGATCGGCGCGCCATCGGCCGAGGTGATCCTGTCGACCCGCATCGAGCCCTCCTCCAGCGGCGAACCGTGACCCGCAATGCTAGAACGCCGAAGGTGGGCGTGCCGGGTCAGGCCTGCGGCCGAAGGGCGGCGAGGATGTCAGCGGCGTGCGTGTAGTCGGCCGGGTCGGCGGCCGTGGCCAGTGCCCGCTCGGCGGCGGCGGTCGGGGTCGACGGCGGCACCACGAGCAGGTCCAGTTGCTCGTCACGGGCCGTGAGAGCGATGGCCAGCGCCGGGTCCTGGGTCGCGAACCACCCGATGCGCACCGCCTGCGAGCCGACGGTGAGCCGCCGGACGTGATCCGGCCACACGGTGTCGTTGAGCATGAGATGGCGGATCGGGCCGTATCGCTGTGCCAGCGCCGTGACCAAGGCGGGGAGTTCTTCGGCCGGGTTCCAGGTGCGCGGCCACCAGCCGCCGTCGAGAACCGCCTGGTCGGCCCGGTGGGGTGTGAGAGCCAGTCGGGCCGCGGGCGACGCGGCGGCGGTGGTCGGGACGGTGACGGGTCTGTCGGTGTCCACGGTGCTGTGCATGATCGACCGTCCTTTGCTGAGCCGGTTTGGTGGTCCACAGGCGGCCGACAGCGATGATCCGTCCAGCCGATCGTCTACGCCGAATGCGTCGAGCAACCTCGACAGCGGCGCCCGCGCTGACGCGCTGGCAGCCACCGGGGTCCGGAGCGGCAACTTCAGCCTACGCCGTCCGAGCATGATCAGCCCTGCCCCGAGACGGCGATCTCGGGTGGGCGGTCTCGGCAGGGCCGTCAGGACTCCCGCATGGCGTCGAGGAGACCGGCGACGCCGACGGTGGCGAAACCCACCCGCGCGTCGCTCGCGCCGTAGGGCATCCACAGCGTGCCCTGGTGCATCAGCCCGCCGCAGGAGTAGACGACGTTGGGCACGTATCCGTCGCGGTCGCCCGCCGCCGGAGCCAGCAGCACCCCCGGCAGCTCCGCGATGACCCGTTCCGGCCGGTGCAGGTCCAGCAGGATCGCCCCGATGGCGTACTGCCGCATGGGTCCCACGCCGTGCGTGAGCACCAGCCACCCCGCGTCGGTCTCCAGCGGCGAGCCGCAGTTGCCGACCTGGATCAGGCTCCAGGTGCGCCCGGGCCGCAGCAGCGGCACGGGTTCACCCCAGCGGTTGTCGCCGTCGAGGACGGTCAGCCCGAGGGTCTCGCCGTCGGACCGGCAGAGGGCCACGTGGCGGCCCTCGATCGTGCGGGGGAACAGCGCCACCCCTTTGTTGCGTGCACCGGGCCCGCGCATGGGCGTCACCTCGAAGCGGGTGAGGTCGGCGCTGTCGAGCATCCGCGAGGCGATCTGCCGTCCGTCGTAGGCCGTGTAGGTCGCCCGGTAGCTCGCCTCGCCGTCGTCGCCGGCGACCCGGACGAAGCGGGCGTCCTCCATGCCGTTGCTCTCCGAAGGGTTGTTCGGCCACAGCACCCGCCGGCTGAGCGGCACGTCGTCTGGGAAGACGACCGAGTAGCTGTCGGCGATGGTGCGGCGCAGCTGTTCCACGGTGCGCTGCGCGGTGGCCCGATGCAGCAGGTCGGACGGGATCCGGGCCAGCGTCTGCTCGAACTGCTGGTCGTCGAAGCGTTCCGGCAGCAGGCCCAGCACGGTCGCCGAGACCTCGTCGTCGTACGCCTCCTCGTTCAGCCCGGCGGCGAGCAGGTCACGCCGGTGTACCGGGCTGACGCGCGTGCCGACGGTCAGCGGGCCGGGTCGCGGCGCCAGGGTCAGGTCCCCGCCGGGTCCGAGGACCGCGGCCGCGAACCCGATGGACGACAGGTGTCCTTCGCCGATCTGGCGCAGGCTGATCGCCGCGCGCAGCTGCCCGTCGGCCAGTCCGGACTGGTCGGGGTGGGCGACCATGGACGGATTGCACAGGGCCGCGGCCTCGACGGCGTACTCGTGGCTGAAGAACGCGCCGATCAGCGTCCGCATCGTGGGCGGCAGCTCGCGTACGGGGCTTACCCGGTGCCTGACCAGGTCGAAGTGGTGGCGGAAGGTGTCCGCGAGCTCGTGATGGCGGCTGCCGAAGCCGTGCATGACCTCGTCCAGCAGCCGTGCGGCGGCGTCGTCGTCGAGTGCGGTGATGCGCTCGACCAACCCGGAGGCCCTGGTTCGTGCCATGACCGCGTCCTCGCCGGGCACGAACAGTTTCACGATCACCCGCTGCGGGTCTGGCTCCAGCGTCACATCATGCCTGACGGCGAGCTCGCCGATGGTCATACCGGCACCACCGTCCGCGCGTGCTGCAACGTGGACAGCAGCGCCAAGGTGGACTCCGCGCCCTGGTTGAGGTTGGGCCCGTACGGAGTCAACCCGTCGTAGCCGCCGCCGGTGCTCTCGTCCCACATGACCGCGTTGGCATCGTTGGCACCGAGGAACCAGGCGACGGTCCGATCGAGATCGGCCTGCCAGGCCGGGTCCCCGGTCACCGCCGCGGCGGTGGCGAACGCGTCGGCGAGCGCGGCGACCTCGATGGGCTGCTGGTCGCGCTCGGCGCGTGCCTCGCCGCGGGCCCAGCCACCGGCCGGTACGACGCGCAGGCCGTGCGGGCCGGACTGGACGTCGCGCAGCCAGGTGAGCAGGCGCAGGCCGGTGTCGAGGGCGGCGTCGTCGCCACGTGCCGCGGCGTCGGCGATGACGACCTCGGCGAGCGCGGCGTTGGCGTAGGTAAGCCGGGGCAGGGGCCACGGCCAGTCCGGATCCGCGCCCGGTGGGCCGACTGCCGTGGCGGCGTCGGCCAGCAGCGCGGCCGCGTCGACGTCGCCCGGGTCGGCGCGCAGCACCTCGGCCGCGCCCAGCCCGGCGAACGCCATGGCGTGCGGGTAGGCGGAGCGCTGTGACGTGCCGAGCCGGAAGGCGGTCAGCGCGGAGTCGCGTATCCATGCCGCCGGGTGACGCGCCGCCGCGGTGCCCAGGCCCCACAGCGCCCGTCCCCACCAGTCGCCGAGTCCGGCCTGGTCCTCCCAGCGCCGGTCGTGGCCGAGCCGGTTGTGGAACGCCCCGGTCTTGGACTGGGCGTGGTTGAGGAAGGTCAGGTAGCACTCGGACAGTCGGAGCAGCTCCGCCGAGGGGTCGGCTTCGCGGCTGGTGACGACGAGCCCGCGGGCGACGTCGTCGGTGCAGTAGCCGTGCTCGCGGCGGACGACGGCGAGCCTGGCGTGCTCGAACAGGCCGGTGTCGTCGGTCAGCCGGATGAGGTGGGCGAAGTTCGGTGCGGGGGCGCTCACGCAGCGGCCGCGGTCAGGGCCCGGTCGCCGGTCAGCAGCCGTTGCGCGAGCGCGGCGTACCGGTCCGCGACGGCGGGCCACAGCATGGCGGCGCTGGGCGGGTCGCCGAGGCCTGCGGTGTCGGGGCTGAGGAGGATCTTGCGGATCGCGTCGGCCATGGCCGGGGCGTCGCCGTGGGGCACCACGATGCCGGGACCGTCGGTCAGCAGTTCGACGGCGTGCGGGAAGCGGGTCGCGACGACGGGCACACCCGCGGCGACGGCTTCGATCAGCACCCCGGAGGTGACCTGCTCCCGGGAGTCGTACGGCAGCAGCACCACGTCCGCGGAGCGGATCAGGCGGCCCAGCGACGCGTCGTCACGGTATACGGGGTCGAAGTGGACCGACTCGGCGATGCCGAGCACCCGGGTCAGCTCGACCAGGCCCTCGCGGTACTGCTCGCCCTGCTGTTCGAGCACGCGCGGGTGGGTCTTGCCGGCGATCGTGTACACGGGGCGCTGCGGCAGGTTCCGCAGCCGGGCGAGGGCGCGCACGGCCCATTCGATGCCCTTGCCGGGTCCGAGCAGTCCCCAGGTGAGCAGGTGCGGCCGCGGGCCCTTGTCGGCCGGGGCGGCGGCGTGGTCGTGGGCGCCGTGCGGGATGACAGTGACCTTGCCAAGGTCGACGTCGTAGCCCGCGGCCAGCCGGTCCCGGGCGGTGGCGGTCATGACGACCACGGCGTCCGTGGCACGCGCGATCTGCTCGAGCACGGTCTTCTGCCGGGCGGTGGGGTTGGCCAGCACCGTGTGCAGCACCACCATGCTCGGCACGGTGAGCTGCTGAAGCATCGGCACCACGTCGTCGCCGTCGGTGCCGGGGTAGATGCCGTACTCGTGCTGCACGATGGCCACGTCGAAGTGGTCGAGTGCCTTCGCGGCGAGCTGCCAGCCGTCGATGTCGTCGACCGACCAGGTGTGGACGACCTTCGGGTCCGCGGTGTCCGGTTCCCCGGCGGCGGTGACGCGCACGATGCCGCCGGGCATGCCGTCCGGGCACAGCGCGGCCGACAGGGCGGAGTTGAACGTGGCGAGCCCACACGCGGTGGGCGGATGGGTGCTGACAAAGCCATAGCTGGTGGGCATGGATGGTGCCTTCCGGTTCATCGGCGCCCCTCCCTACGGGACGGCGGCCTCACGCGGTGAAGGCGTCCGCTCGGCCTGCGTGTGCGGCGAGCGGTCCGGGTCTCCCAGGGCGTCGCCCGGGAACCACATTGCACCCTTGCGGGCGTCTCAGCACCTTGACGGTAGCAGTTAGCAGGTGTTAATCGACGATCGTGTGATACAGACGTAGATAGTCGTCGACCATCCGGTCGGCCGAGAACCGCTTCCTGGCGTGGTCACGGCACTGTCGCCGGTCGATGTCCCCGATCCGGGTCACGGCCGCCACCGCCTCGGCGACGCTGTGCACCAGGTGGCCGGTGACGCCCTCGTCGACCACTTCGGGCATCGAACCGCGGGCGTACGCCACGACGGGCGTGCCGCAGGCCATCGACTCCACGACGGCGAGGCCGAACGGCTCGGCGAACGCGATCGGATGCAGCAGCGCCGCGGCCGACGACAGGATCTCGCCGCGCTGCTCGGGCCCGACCGAGCCGAGGTAGACGACCTGCTCGCCGTCCACGTGCGGCAGGATCTGCTCGTCGAAGTAGCGCTGGTCGGCCACGATGCCGCAGATGGTCAGCGGCATCCCGGCCCGCCGCGCGATCTCGATCGCGGTCCGGGTGCCCTTGTCGGGGTGCACCCGCCCGAAGACGACCAGCCCGTGCCCGGCGGCGGCGCGGAACGGGAACCCGTCGAAGGCGATGCCGTGGTGGATCGTCGCGGCGTAGTCGAGGTCGGGGGAGCGGTCCGAGTCGGAGATGGACACGTAGCGGGACCGGGCGCGGGCGTACGCGGGCAGGATGGCCGGGCCGGAGAACCCGTGCACCGTGGTCAGCAGCGGTGCGCGGCACTGCTCGGAGAACGCCAGCGGCAGCCAGTCCAGGTGGTTGTGGACGAGGTCGAACTCCGCCGACCTGGCGAACGCGTGCGCGACGTGCATCGCCTCCCAGACGCGGCCGTCCATGGCCGGGTCCTCGGCGTAGCCGTGGGCGCAGACGCCGTCGAGGGTCGCCGAGGTGAGCGAGTCGAGCGTCGCGAACAGGGTGACGTCCACCCCGCGCGCGGTCAGGCCCTCGGCGAGCAGGCTGGTGACCTGTTCCCACGGCCCGTAGTGGTGTGGCGGCGTACGCCAGGCCACGGGTCCCAGCAGGGCTACCTTCACACGTACCTGGTTCGCGGCATGCGGCTCACCCTACGGGACCGGCCTGAGTCGGCCCGGGCCGCCATGATCAAGATCACCGGCGGGTGGATGCTGAGGCATTCGTCACCCCACCCGGGTCCGAAGTCGTATAGGGTGGGGGGCATATGGCTACTTATCGAAGTCCCGCAGTGCTGCTGTCCGCTGACGGCACCAGAACGTCCGGTACCGCCGCCCTTTTCTCCGAACCTGGGCGTAAGGGTGGCCTTCGGCCGTGGGCGGGCGACTTCCGGGTCGCGACCGACTCCGCCGGCGTAGAGATCCCGGTGGGCATGGCCCTGACCCTGGAGATGCCCGACGGCCGCTCCGGCAAGGTGGTCGTCCAGGGCCGCAAGGGCGGTTCCAAGAACACCGTCCTGGCACTGATGGGCGAGGACCAGGCCCCGTTCTGACCGCTCCGGTCCGCCGGAGCCTGATCAGGGCGCGGGCGTCCCGCGCTCCGAGCGTCAGGTGACCATTCGACGCTTGCGTAAGACTCGACGTAGGGCCGGGCGAGCTGTGCCGCCCGGCCACACGTGTCTCCGTCAGCCGACGCGCGGTGCTGACGCCGCCGGACGCATGTCCGCCCGCAAGGCCTGGGCCAGCGTGCGGCCCAGCTCTGCGGTGGAGCCCTGGGCCGTGCCGTAGACGAACCGGTCCGGGCGTAGCACGGCCATGCCCGCGCAGTGCCGGGTGAACCAGGCGGTCAGACGTCCGTCCACGTCGGCCACCTCGCAGTAGTTCCCGTCCGCGATCGTCGGGGCCGTCCCGGTAGGGCAGACCCGCACGAACCGCACCGGCAGGCCGCGCCAGTGCGCCTGGGCGGCGACGGCCGGGCCCACCTCCGGTCCGATCAGCACGAAGCCACCGCCCAGCACCTCGTCCAGCGGCACCGGGCCGGTCGCGCCGGGCACGCCGACCCGCGGCTGGGGGAACATCGTCCCCGCCGGGCGGCCCCCGACGTGCCAGCCGCGGCGGTGCACCGGCAGCGGCTTGAACTCGAAACGCCGCACGAAGCGGCGCACCCGCGGCACCAGCTGCACGCCGCGCAGCAGCGTGTCGCGCAGCTTCGCACCGGCCCGGCTCCGGGCCAGGAACACCCGCCCCACCCGCACCGTGATCGCCGCCATCTCCTCGGTGTGCGGGCGGCGCTCCTGCTCGTACGTGTCGAGCAGGTCCGGCCCGGCCAGCCCCGCCAGCACCAGGTCCAGCTTCCAGACCAGGTTGGCGGCGTCACGCAGCCCGCTGCACAGCCCCTGGCCCATGAACGGCGGCATCTGGTGCGCGGCGTCGCCCAGCAGGAACACCCGTCCCGCCCGCCACCGGTCGGCGACCAGGTGGTTGAACGTGTACACGGCCGCGCGGCGGACCTGGAACCGGTCCGGGTCGACGTACGGCGCGACCAGCTCCGCCACCGCCGCGGGCTGCTCCAACCGCTCGGCCGTCTCCCCAGGTCGGAGCATGAACTCCAGCCGGTAGCCGCCGTCGGCGGCCGGGGACACGAACGCCGGCCGCCGCCAGTCGCACACGAACCGGGTCCGGTCCAGCCGCACCGCGTCCGGCGGCAGGTCACCGGAGACGGCCAGCCACGGCTCCTCGTACGTGGACCCGCGCAGCCCGATGCCCGCCAGCGCCCGGGTGCTGCTGCGCGCCCCGTCGCAGCCCAGCACATAGCGGGCGCGCACCTCCTGCGTCAGGCCGGTGCCGAGGTCGCGGATCCGGGCGGTCACGCCGCCGTCGTCGGCGTGCAGCCCCTCCAGCTCGACGCCCAGGCGCAATGCCACGTGCGGGAACCGGTCCAGGCCCGCGCGCAGCGCGTGCTCCAGGCGGGGCTGGTCGAAGAACTGCAGCGGCGGGTGCCCGAGCCCGAAGTCGACCTCGGACAGTGCGATCTCGGCGAACGGCCGGCCCGCGCCGTCGGTGTAGTCGACCAGCGGCGCGGTGCGCATCCCGGCCGACACCTCGGCCAGCAGCCCGGCCTGCTGGTAGATGCGCAGCGCCTCGTCGTCGCAGGAGAAGGCGCGGGGCTGGCCGTGCGGATCACGGCTGCGCTCCACGACCAGGGTGCTGACACCACGACGGCCGAGCAGGTTGGCGGTGAGCGCGCCGACCGGCCCGCACCCGACGATCAGCACGTCGACGTCGGTGGGGTTCGCTGGGGTGGACACGTTGGCTCCTTCACGTGGGGGATCGGTGCCTGTCCAGGGGACCAGCCACGCGTGGAGGCGGCGTGGAATCCGCGTGGAGGTCGCTCCTCCGCGCGGCCGCTATGCCTGCGCGGCGGACGCGGCCACCCGTGCCGCGAGCAGCCGGGCGCCCTGCTGCGCGGCGACGGCGGCGGCCGCGGGCAGCCCGGCCCGGTCGCCCGTCGCGACCGCGCGCACCCGCAGCAGCTCGGCGAGCACCACCCGTTCGCCGGTCCGCTCCGCCACGGCCAGGCCCTCCGCGGCCAGGGCGGCTGCGCCGTCGAGGTCGCCGACGGCCAGGTGCGCGTTGGCCATCGCGCTGAGCGTGACCGTACGCGTGGCGCGCAGCCCCAGCCGGTACAGCGCCTCGTAGGCCGCGCGCATCCGCGGCCGCTGCGCGGCATCCCCGGCGTACACCGCGGCCCACGCCGCGAACACCTCGGCCGTGGTGACGAAGTGCGGCATCCCGTGCGCCAGGCCCAGCTCCCGGAAGCGCAGCGCCGCGGCGTGCCCGGCCTGCGCGTCCAGCTCCTGCAGCTCCAGCCAGGCGGCGTACAGGCGCGCGTTGGCCCGGCCGTAGGGGTCGTCGAGCCGCTCCGCCAGGTCCGCCGCGGCGGCGAGATCGGCGTCGGCGGCGGCCCGCTCGCCGCGCAGCGACCGGACCAGGGCCCGGAAGTTGTACGCGGCCAGCGCCGGCCGCCGCGCCACCTCCGGGCCGAGCACCCGCGGGTCCATCCCGGACAGCAGCTCCGCTGAGGTGCTCAGGTGCTGCTCCGCCTCGGCCAGCCGACCCAGGAAGTAGCATGCCGCGCCGAGCAGGTAGGAGCCGGCCGCGCGGGTCAGCTGATCGGCGTCGGCGGCCAGCGGCTCGGCCAGCTCCAGGCAGATGCCGTACTCGGCCCGGTTCGCGGCCAGCTCGCCGAGCACCCAGCGCGCCGAGGCCAGGTCCGCGCCCGCCGGGACGAGGCCGAGCAGCTCACGCGCGCGTACGCAGGCCCGGTCCACGGCGTCGCTGCCGATGCCGACGGTGACCTGCAGCAGCGCCGCCCGCCGCAGGTGCACGGCCAGCTCCTCGGCGGCCGCGTCGGCGCTGCCCGCCAGCCGGTCGGCAGCCAGGTCGAGATG
Organism: Catellatospora paridis; assembly: GCF_009720365.1. Classification (GTDB taxonomy): domain Bacteria; phylum Actinomycetota; class Actinomycetes; order Mycobacteriales; family Micromonosporaceae; genus Catellatospora; species Catellatospora paridis. Next base: position 193,731 of record NZ_ML769313.1, read on the forward strand.
GGCCAGCGCGTCCTCGTAGGCCAGCCGCCGGGTGGCGTCGTCGGCCGCGCGCAGCAGCCAGCGCAGGTGGTCGTCGTCGCGGCCCAGCCCGGCGCAACGACCGTAGTGGTAGGCGATCTCGGCGGGCGCGGCACCGCCCAGCCGCTCGTGCGCGCCCGCGAGCCGCGCGTGCAGCACCGCGCGCCGCGGCGGGCTCAGCGTCGCGTAGCCGACCTCGGCGAACAGCGGGTGCGCGAACCCGGCCCGGCCGGGGGCCTCCTCGGCGACCAGCCGGGCCGCGTACGCCGGCAGCAGCTCCTCGGCCACCGACGGCGCGGGCCGCCCGAGCACGTCGGCCAGCACCCGCAGCGGCAGGCCGTGACCGGCGACGGCGAGCACGTCCAGGCATTGCCGGGTCGGCGCGGGGACCGCGTCCAGCCGCAGGCACAGCGTGTCCCGGATGGTCGGCGGCAGCTCGCCCGTACCGCCGTGGCGCAGCAGCTCGGTGACGAAGAACGGGTTGCCGCCGGTCCGCCCGAGCAGGGCCGCGATCTCGTCCGGAGCCGGGTCCGCGCCGGTCTCCCGGCGTACCAGGGTCGCGATCGCGGCCTCGTCCAGGCCGGTCAGGTCGACGCGGGTGTAGCCGGGCGTGCGGGCCAGTTCCGCGGTGGTGGCGAGCAGTCCGGGATCGTGCTGGTAGGGCCGCGTGGTGGCCAGCACCAGCGCGCGCGTCGAGGCGAGCGCACCGGACAGGTAGCGCAGCAGCAGGAGCGAGTCGGGGTCGGCGGCGTGCAGGTCGTCGAGCAGCACCAGCAGGCCGCGTTCGCGGGCGGCGGCCCCGATCAGCCGCGCGACGGCTTCGTACAGCCGAAACCGTGCGGCGGGGTCGGCGCCGATGGTGTCGTCAGGGGCGCTCGCGCCCAGCGCGGCCAACGCGGCGTCCCCCGTGCCCGGCGCCCCGGCCAGCTCGCCGACGACCTGGATCCAGATCCAGAACGGCGGGGCCTGGCCCACCGCGGGGCAGCGCGCCCGCACGACCGGCGTTCCGCCCTCCGAGGCCGCTGCCGCGGCCCGCGCGACCAGGGTGGTCTTGCCGATCCCGGCCTCGCCGGCCACGAGCGCGACCCGGCCCGCGCCGCCGACCGCCCCGGCTACGGCGGCGACGAGGGTGTCCAGCTCGACGGCGCGGCCCGGCAGCGGCTGCGCGGCGGGCTCGGCAGCCGACGGCCGGATCACGCCGCGCGGTCCGTCCAGTGCCGGGTCCTGCGCCAGGATCGCCCTGTGTACGGCGCGCAGCCGCTCCCCGGGGTCCAATCCGTACTCCCCGGACAGCAGCCGGTGCGTGTCGGTGAACACCGCGAGGGCGTCGGCCTGGCGGCCGCAGCGGTACAGCGCGAGCATCAGCTGGGCGCGCGCGTCCTCGCGCAGCGGGTGGGCGGCCGTGAACGCCTGCAGTTCGGCCAGGACCCGCAGGTGCCCGCCGGCGTCCACGGCCGCGGTGAGCCGTCCCTCCTCGGCCTGCACCCGCTGTCCGTGCAGGCGGGTCAGGTCGGGCTGCGCGGCGGCGAGGTCAGCGACGTCCGGCAGCGGCTCGCCCCGCCAGAGCCGCAGCGCCGCGCTGTAGTCGCGCTCGGCAGCGGCCGCGTCGCCCGTGGCGTGCGCGGTCGCGGCCTGCCGGGTGAGGGCCGCGAAGCGGACGTGGTCGACGGCGTCTGCGTCCACGTCGAGCAGGTAGCCGCCGTCCTTGCTGCGCAATGTCGCGGGCGCGGTGCCCGGTGCGCGATCCGGTTCCAGCGCGCGGCGCAGCCCCGCGACGTGGGTGCGCAGGGTGGTCTCGGCGCTGGGCGGCGGCGCACCGTCCCACAGCGCGTCGGTCAGCCAGTCGACGGTGGCGAACCGGTCGGAGCGGATCAGCAGCAGGGTGAGCAGCGCACGCTGCTTCGGGCTGGCGACGGTGACCGGGCTGCCCGCCCGCCGGACCTCGAGCCGCCCGAGCACGCCCATGCTCAGCCCCGTCGCGGCATCGAACTGGATCATGAGGCTGCGGTGTCCACGGCGCCATCTTAGTGAGCCAGCGCGAGCTGCAAGCCCGGTGCCGATCGGGGAGGATCGGGGGGATGGGAGTCTTCCGCCACGCCAGGAGGTGTTTCGCGTGACCGAACCCGACGACGCTCTCCGCACCCACATCGACTCGTTCAACGCCGCTGTCCGCGGCGGAGGCTGGACGGACTTCTCGGCGACGTTCGCCGACGACGCCGTCATGGCGTTCGTCGGCGTTCCGGTCGGCCCTTATGTCGGGCGCGAGGCGATCGCCGAGGCGTACCGCGAGCGGCCGCCAGTCGACACGATCACCGTGACCTCGGTCCGCACCCTCGCGCCGGACACCGCGAGCGCGCTCTTCCGCTGGGATTCGGGTGGTACGGGCAGCATGACCGTTCGCTGGTTCCGGGGATCGGTCGCGGAACTCACGGTGGTGTTCGACGAGGATGGCCAGGCCGGCTGACGCAGAACGCCTCGCCCTCCGGGTCGTACCTGGTCACGTGGTGGTACGGGTCGATGGTGAGCTGGATCGGCGTACGACGAGTTCGGGGCGGAAGACGACGTGGCGGTGCTGGTGGGTGTCCGGCTCGTTGACTTCCTCCAGCAGCAGTTGGGCGGCAGCGCGACCGAGTTGCTCGCGTGGTTGGCGCACCGACGACAGCGGCACCGCTGCGGCGGCGGCGAACTCGATGTCGTCGTAGCCGACGATCGCGACGTCGTGCGGCACCCGGACTCCCCGGGTGGTCATCTCCTGCAGGACGCCGAGGGCGATCAGGTCGTTGGCGCAGAACACCGCGGTCGGGCGGGCATCGGCGGGCAGGTCGGCGATCTCGCGACCGGCGTTGCGTCCCGCGGCGACGCTGAGGTTCGAGGTGGTCACCAGCCGGGGCGGTGGTCCGTCGCCCAGCGCGGCGGTCAGGCCGGCGTGCCGGTCGGCGACCTGGCGGAGCGAGAACGGCCCGCCGGCGAAGGCGATCCGGTGATGGCCCTGCCCGCGCAGGTGGTCCCCGGCGAGTCGGCCGCCGAGGACGTCGTCGACGGCGACCGAGCAGCGGTGGAAGCTGCTGGATCCGCGGTCGACGAGGACGACCGGGATGCCGCGCTCGACCAGCCCGTCCAGGTGCGCATCGTGGGTCTCGTCCACGGGGGTGATCAGCACGCCGAGGACCCGCTGCTGGCTGAGCAGGTCGAGGTGGCGCCGTTCGCGCCGGGGGTCTTCGCCGCTGTTGAAGACCATGACGTTGACGCCGCCGTGCTCGGCGGCGATCTCTGCGCCGCGCATCACGTCGGTGAAGAAGGGGTTGGCCAGGTCGAGGGCGACCATCGCCACCGTCCGGCTGCGTCCGGCCCGGAGTTGGCGGGCCGAGTCGTTGCGGACGTAGCCGAGTTCGGCGATCGCGTCGAGCACGCGGCGGCGGGTCGCGGCGGCGACGGTGGCGCGGCCGTTGAGCACATTGCTCACCGTGCCGACCGAGACGCGTGCGCGGTGGGCGACCTCTTTGATGCTGACGGTCGCCATGGCTCCTCCTGGCGCACGTGGATGCGGGCAGCCCCAGGTCCGGAGCGGGCTTCAGCGTACGCCCGAAATGAAACGTGTCAACCCACATCGGACGAACCTCGCGCGGCGGAAAGCGCACTCCCGTAACGGCCAGGCATCAAAGTATTGACAGGTCTGCCACCGGATCGTAGCGTACGTCGCACTCGATATGAAAAACGATTCAATATGACCTTGAACCCTGGGTGCCGAAGGGACGGAGGTGCGCGGTGGCAGACAGCAGCACCCCGGCGTTGCTGCGGGTCGACGGGCTGACGGTCGAGTTCCCCGGCGTACGCGCGCTGGACGGCGTGCACTTCGACGTCGCTGCCGGCGAGGTCCACGCGCTCGTCGGCGAGAACGGGGCAGGCAAGTCCACCCTGCTCAAAGTGCTCGGCGGCCTGCACCAGCCCAGCGCGGGCACGATCGGCCTCGCCGAGCGGCCCTACCGTCCGCGTCGCCCCGCCGACGCGACCCATGCCGGCATAGCCGTCATCTACCAGGAGTTCAATCTCTACCCCGACCTCACCGTGGCCGAGAACGTGTTCTCCGGACGCGAGCCGTTCCACCGCTTCCACCGCGGCATCCGCTACGCCGAGATCAACCGCCGGGCCGCGGAACTGTTCGCGACGCTCGGTGTGCGCATCGACCCGACCGCTCCCGTGAGCAGCCTGACCGTCTCGGAGCAGCAGCTCGTCGAGATCGCCAAGGCCCTGTCGGTCGGCGGGCGCATCATCGTCATGGACGAGCCGACCGCCGCCCTGTCGGCCGACGAGGTGACCCGGCTGCTCGACGTCGTCCGGAGGCTGCGCGCGGAGGGCCGCAGCGTCGTCTACGTCAGCCACCGCCTCGACGAGGTGTTCGCCGTGGCAGACCGGGTGACCGTGCTGCGCGACGGCCGTCACGTGCGCACCACCGCGCTGGCCGACACCAGCCCCGACGAACTCGTCCGGCTCATGGTCGGACGCGACGTGTCGGCGATGTTCCACCGCGACGACGTCGCGGGCGGGGACGTCGTGCTGGAACTCGACCAGGTCAGCGCCGGACGGCAGCTGCGCGACGTGTCGATCGTCGTACGGGCCGGTGAGATCGTCGGCATCGGTGGCGTCGCCGGGGCGGGGCAGCCCGAGCTGTCCCAGGTGATCTTCGGTGCGCTGCCGGTCAAGTCGGGCCGGATGCTGCTGTCCGGCGCGGACTACCGGCCCAAGGGACCGGACGACGCGATGAAGGCAGGGATCGGCTTCCTGCACGAGGACCGCAAGGCGGCCGGGATCCTGCCGGACCTCAGCGTGCGCCACAACCTGACCGTCTCCGTACTGGACAAGGTGCGAGGCCTGTTCGGCCGGCTGCTGTCGCCCGCGGGCGAACTCGGCGTGTTCGACACCTTCCGCAAGCGCCTGGCCATCCGCACCACCGGCCCGGACCAGCTCATCGGCCAGCTGTCCGGCGGAAACCAGCAGAAGGTCCTGTTCGGACGCGCCCTCGCGCCGGGCGGGCGGCTGCTGATCCTCAACGAGCCCACCCGGGGCGTCGACATCGGCGCCAAGGTCGAGATCCACCACCTCATCAACGAGATCACCGCGGACGGAGCCGGCGTGGTCATGATCTCCAGCGACCTGCCCGAACTGCTCGGCATCAGCGACCGCGTCTACGTGCTCGCCGCCGGTCGGATCGTCGGCCACCTGACCGGAGACGACCGCACCGAGGAGAACGTCATGCGGTGCGCCACCACCGGGCAGCGCGTCTTCTCCGCGACGGTGTCCGGATGACCGCCGTGCTGCGCCGGGCGCCCCTGCTGCTGCCGCTGCTCGGCACCGTCGTCGTGCTCGCGGTCGCCACCGACAGCTTCCTGACCGGCGCGAACATCGAGAACGTGCTCGTCGCCGCGGCCATCGTGGCCGTGCCCGGCCTGGCCATGACGTTCTGCCTCGCCATGGGGGAGTTCGACCTGTCGATCGGCTCGACGGTCTCCCTGGCCGGGGTCGTGTGCTGCAGCGCCATCATCGCAGGCCAGCCCGCGCCGGTGGCTATGGGCATCGCACTGCTCGTCGGCGCGGCGATCGGACTGGCCAACGGCCTGGTCATCACGAAACTCGGCGTCACCCCGTTCATCGCGACACTGGCGACACTGGTCATCGTGCGCGGGCTGTCGCTGGCCTACTCCGGCGGCCACGACCAGATCGTCAGCTCCGCCGCGCTGAAGTACCTCGTCGGCGGTCGGCCGCTCGGGGTGCCGATGCCCATCGTGCTGGCCGTCGTCGCGACCGCCGCCGGCTGGTGGGCCATGAACCGGACCCGGTTCGGCCGCTGGGTCTGCGCCATCGGCTCCAACCGGGAGGCCGCCCGCGTGTCCGGCCTGCCCGTCGACCGCGTCCGCATCGCCGTCTACGTCCTGGTCGGCGTCGCCGGGGCGGGCTGGGGCCTGCTCATCTCCAGCCAGCTGCAGAAGGGCAACGGCCAGCTCGGCATGGGCTTCGAACTCGACGCGATCACGGTCGTCGTCATCGGCGGCACCGCCCTGCTCGGCGGCCGGGCGTCGATCGTGGGCACCGTGCTGGGCGCGGTGCTGATCGAGACGATCCGCAACGGGCTCAACCTGCTCAACACGCCACCGGCATACCAGCGCATCAGCGTCGGACTCCTGCTCATCGCCGCGCTCGCGATCAGGGGCATCCGCCGCGCGGAGGCCCGAACCTTGCCCGTCCCGGTGCCGGAGGCCGCCCGATGAAGAGCTCGACCTCGCTCGGGTCCCTCTGGGACACCTGGGGGATCACCGCGATCCTGGTGCTGCTGCTGGCGGTGGCCCCGGTGCTGACGCCCGACTTCTTCAGCCTGGACAACGCGCAGTCGGTGCTGCGCGAGAGCGCCTACCTCGGCATTGTCGCGGCCGGTATGACGTTCGCCGTCGCCAGCGGGGCGTTCGACCTGTCCGTCGGCGGGCAGCTGGCGCTGTGCAGCGTGGTGTCGCTGATCGGCTTCGCCGCCGGGGGCACCGTCCTGGCGATCGTGGCGGCCCTGGCCACCGGGCTGGCCTGCGGCCTGCTCAACGCGAGCCTGATCACCCGGCTGAGCGTGCCCCCGTTCGTGGCCACGCTCGGCACGCTGTTCGTGTTCCGCGGCCTGTCCTACATCCTCACCCAGGACGGGCCGAAGACCCTGCCGTACGACCAGATCGGCTCCCCGTTCGTGAAGATCGGCGGGCTCAACGTGGCGGGCGTGCCGGTGCCGTTCGTCATCATGGTCGGCGTGTTCGCGGCGGCATGGCTGCTGTTGCGGCGCACCGCGACCGGACGCCGGGTGCTCGCCTACGGATCCTCCCCCGAGGCGGCGAGGTTCTGCGGCATCTCGGCGAACCGGCTCCGGCTCTTCGTCTTCGCCCTGGTCGGGGTGAGTGTCGGCATCGCCACGCTGACCTACATCACCCGGGTGTGGACGGCGGACGGCTCGGCCCAGGACGGGTTCGAGCTGAAGGTGATCGCGGCCGTGGTGCTCGGCGGCACCAGCCTCAAGGGCGGCAAGGCCACGCTGATCGGCACGTTCTCCGCGGTGCTGCTGATCAGCGTGCTCAACGACATGCTCGTCAGCGAGGGCGTCCCGTCGGCATACCAGCGCATCGTGCTCGGCGGCGTGCTGATCGTCGCGCTGACCATCGACGGGCTGCGGACCCGGTTCGCCGCGCCCGGTTCGCTGCGGCGGGCGCTGTCCGGCGGTCGAACACCCCAGCCGGGCCCTGCCCGGTGAACCACGACGTGAGGCTCCCGGCGTCACGTGCACCAAGGAATTGAAACGATTTACCTCCCTGCACCGTCCACCTCCCCAGGGAAGGGGTATCCGTGAAGAGCAGGATCCTTGTTTCGCTCGCCGTGGCGGGCGCGCTGGTCACGGCGGGCTGTTCGGATTCGAACGCGCCGTCCGACAACCAGAACGGCTCCGACAAGGTCGTCGTCGGCTTCTCCGTGTACGACATGCAGTACGAGTTCTTCCAGAAGATGGAGAAGGGCACCCGCGAGGCCGCCACGGCCAAGGGCTGGGAGTTCAAGCTGCACGACGAGAAGAGCGACGAGAACGAGATGGTCACCGGCGCGCAGGCGCTCATCGACTCCGGCGTCGACGTGCTCATCATCAGCCCGTTCAAGCCCAGCGCACTCGGCCCGATCATCGCCAAGGCCAAGGCCAAGGGCGTGCCGGTGATCGTCGACGACATCGGCGGCGGCGGTGCACCGTACGACGCGATCGTCATCTCCGACAACGCCGGCGGCGGCAAGCTCGCCGCCGAGTTCATGGCCAAGCAGATCGCCGCCAACGGCAAGACCGGCAAGAACGTCGCCTCGATCACCTGTGAGCCGTCGGCGGTCTACGCCGCGCGCCGCAACGCCGGGTTCAAGGCCGAGATCGAGAAGCTGGGCTTCAAGGTTGTCGCCGAGCTGTCGGGCAACTCCAAGGCGGAGGAGGGTTACAAGGTCATGAAGGACATCCTGGCCAAGAACCCCGACGTCACCGGGGTGTTCTCCTGCAACGACCCGATGGGCGTGGCCGCCGCCAACGCCGTCAAGGACGCGGGCAAGGACCCCGTCAAGGACATCGTGACCGTCGGCTTCAACGCCGACCCCGAGGCGATCACCGCCATCAAGGCCAACGGCCTGGCCGCCACCGTCGCGCAGGACCCGGCCGCGATGGGCGCGCTGACCGTCAAGCTCGCCGACCAGGCCCTGGCCAAGACCGCCCTCACCTTCGACAACGCGGCCGAGCGTGAGGTCTACAACCCCGTGCAGCTGATCTCCAAGGAGAACGTCGACACGGTCAAGTGACGCCCTGGGCGGGTGGCGCGTTTCGGCGCCGCCCGCCCCACCCTGCCTGGCATTCATCGCCGGCGAAGCTCAGGAGAAGATGATGAAAGACCACGCCGCCGTCAAAGCCGCCCTGCGCGCCATGCGCATCGAGACGCCATCGTGGGCGTACGGGAACTCGGGCACGAGATTCAAGGTGTACGCGCAGGCCGGGGTGCCCCGCGACGCGTACGAGAAGGTCGCCGACGCGGCGATGGTGCACCGCCTGACCGCCGCCGCGCCCAGCGTGGCGCTGCACATCCCCTGGGACCGGGTCGACGACTACGCCGACCTGGCCGGCTTCGCCGCCGACGCGGGCATCCGCATCGGCGCGATCAACCCCAACGTGTTCCAGGAGAACGACTACAAACTGGGCAGCGTCTGCCACCCGGACGCCGGCGTGCGCCGCAAGGCCATCGACCACCTCCTCGAATGCGTCGACATCATGGACGCCACCGGATCGAAGGTGCTGTCGCTGTGGTTCGCCGACGGCACCAACTACGCCGGGCAGGACTCCATCATCGCCCGCCAGGACCGGCTCGCCGACGCGCTGCGCGAGGTCTACGACCGGCTCGGCCCGGACCAGCGCATGCTCGTCGAATACAAGCTGTTCGAGCCGCACTTCTACAGCATGGACGTGCCCGACTGGGGCACCTCCTACGCGCACTGCGTCGCCCTGGGCGACAAGGCGCGGGTGCTGGTCGACACCGGCCACCACGCGCCCGGCACCAACATCGAGTTCCTGGTGACCGTGCTGCACCGGTTCGGCAAGCTGGGCGGCTTCCACTTCAACAGCCGCAACTACGCCGACGACGACCTCATGGTCGGCGCGGCCGACCCGTTCCAGCTGTTCCGGATCGCGCACGAGCTGGTCCGCGCCGATGCGATCCGCCCCGAGTCCGGTGTCGAGTACATGCTCGACCAGTGCCACAACCTGGAGGCCAAGGTCCCGGCGCTGATCCGCTCCGTGCTCAACGTCCAGGAGGCGGTCGCCAAGGCGCTGCTCGTCGACGCCGACGCGCTCGCCGCCGCGCAGAGCAACGGCGACGTGTTGGGCGCGCACGCGGTGCTCATGGACGCGTTCAGCACCGACGTCCGGCCGCTGCTGGCCGAGCTGCGCACCGAACTCGGCGTCGACCCCGACCCCATCGCCGGATACCACGCCAGCGGATACCAGCAACAGATCGAAGCCGCCCGCACCGGCGGACACCAGGCGGGCTGGGGAGCATGACGGCCGACCACGACAGTGCCATGTCGACGCCCGCGCAGCTGGTGGACCGATCCCGCCGGCTGGGCGCCGACCCGCGCAACACCAACTACGGCGGCGGCAACACCTCCGCCAAGGCGCCGGGCAACGACCCGGTGACCGGCCAGGATGTGCCCCTGCTGTGGGTGAAGGGATCCGGCGGCGACCTGGGCACCCTGACCGAAGCGGGCCTGGCCGTGCTGCGCCTGGACCGGCTGCATGCCCTGGCCCGGACCTACCCGGGAGTCGAGCGCGAGGACGAGATGGTCGCCGCGTTCGACTACTGCCTGCACGGCCGTGGCGGTGCGGCCCCGTCGATCGACACCGCGATGCACGGGCTCGTCGACGCCCCACATGTGGACCACCTGCACCCCGACTCCGGCATCGCGCTGGCCACCGCGGCCGACGGCCCCGAGCTGACCCGGCGGTGCTTCGGCGACCGGGTGGTCTGGGTGCCGTGGCGGCGTCCCGGATTCCAGCTCGGCCTGGACATCGCCGACGTCCGGCGGGCCAACCCGCAGGCCATCGGCGTCATCCTCGGGGGGCACGGCATCACCGCCTGGGGCGACACCAGCGAGGAGTGCGAAGCCAACTCCCTGGAGATCATCCGGGTGGCGGAGAAGTTCCTCGCCGAACACGGACGGCCGGAGCCCTTCGGGCCCGTGCTGGACGGCTACCAGCCCCTGCCGGCAGCGCAGCGGCACCAGCGGGCCGCCGAACTCGCCCCGCTGCTGCGCGGCCTGGCGTCCACCGACAAGTCGCAGGTCGGCCACTACACCGACAGCGATACCGTGCTGGACTTCCTGGCCCGCGAACGCCACCCGCAGCTCGCCGCACTCGGCACCTCCTGCCCCGACCACTTCCTGCGCACCAAGGTCCGCCCAATGGTGCTGGACCTGCCGCCGACCGCGCCGCTCGACCAGACCGCCGCCCGGCTGCGCGAGCTGCACGCCGCCTACCGCGCCGACTACACCCGTTACTACGACGAGCACGCCGAACCCGGTTCGCCGGCCATGCGGGGGGCAGACCCCGCGGTCGTGCTCGTGCCGGGCGTCGGCATGTTCACCTTCGGCACGACCAAGCAGACCGCCCGGGTCGCGGGGGAGTACTACCTCAACGCGATCAACGTGCTGCGCGGCGCGGAGGCGGTGTCGCGCTACGCCCCGATCGACGAGCGGGAGAAGTTCCGCATCGAGTACTGGGCGCTGGAGGAGGCCAAACTCGCCCGGCTGCCGAAACCGAAGCCGCTGGCCACGCGGATCGCACTGGTCACCGGCGGCGGATCGGGCATCGGCCGCGCCATCGCCCACCGCCTCGCCGCCGAGGGCGCCTGCGTGGTCGTCGCCGACCGCGACGCCGACGCCGCACAGCGGGTGGCCACCGAGATCGGCGGCACCGACCTCGCGATCGGCGTCCGCGCCGACGTCACCGACGCCGCCGCCGTGCGCGACATGGTACGCAGCGCCTGCCTGGCCTTCGGCGGCGTCGACCTCGTCGTCAACAACGCCGGCCTGTCGATCTCCAAGCCGCTGCTGGACACCACCGAGGCGGACTGGGACAGCCAGCACGACGTCATGGCCAAGGGCTCGTTCCTGGTCGCCAGGGAGGCCGCCCGAGTCCTGATCGCCCAGGGCATGGGCGGCGACATCGTCTACATCTCCAGCAAGAACAGCGTGTTCGCGGGCCCCAACAACGTCGCCTACAGCGCGGCCAAGGCCGCACAGGCGCACCAGGTGCGGCTGCTCGCCGCCGAACTCGGCGCACATGGCATCCGCGTCAACGGGGTCAACCCCGACGGCGTCGTCCGCGGATCAGGCATCTTCGCCGGCGGCTGGGGCGCACAACGGGCCGCCGTCTACGGTGTGCCCGAATCCGAACTGGGCGCCTACTACGCCAAACGCACGCTGCTAGGGCGGGAGGTGCTGCCCGAACACGTGGCCAACGCGGTCTTCGTCCTCACCGCCGGGGAACTGTCCCACACCACCGGCCTGCACATCCCGGTCGACGCCGGAGTCGCCGCAGCGTTCCTGCGCTGACCCCGTCCGGCCCGACCCACCGCACGAAGGAGCCGCACCATGCCCCGACCGCAGCCCGCCACCGTGGCGGCGGTAGACCTGGGCGCCGCCAGCGGCCGGGTGATGCTCGCCCGCGTCGGCCACGACGTGCTGGATCTGGCCGAGGTACACCGCTTCCCCAACGAACCGATCCAGGTGGGCGGCACCCTGCACTGGGACGTCCTGGCCCTCTACCGCGGGGTGCTCGACGGGCTGCGGGCAGCCGGTCGCGCACCCCGTGCGGCCGGCACCCCGGGTCAGGGCCTGGACGGCATCGGCATCGACTCGTGGGCGGTGGACTACGGGCTGCTCGACGCGACCGGCGCGCTGATCGGCAATCCGATCAGCTACCGCGACCGGCGCACCGACGGCGTCATGGACCGCGTACACGAACAGCTGGACGTGGCACGTCTCTACGCGATCACAGGGCTGCAGAACCTGCCCTTCAACACGATCTACCAACTGGCGGCGGCCCGCGGCACGCCCGCGGCCGCCGCCGCGCGCCGCATGCTGCTGCTGCCCGACCTGCTGGCCTACTGGTTGACCGGCCGGGAAGGCACGGAACTGACCAACGCCTCCACGACGGGACTGCTCGACGCGCGCAGCGGCGCCTGGTCGACGGAGCTCATCGCCGCGCTGGGCTGGGACGAGCAGCTGTTCGCGCCACTTCGCCGACCCGGCGACGTGATCGGCCCGCTCACCGCGGACGTGGCAGCACACACCGGCCTGGACCGCTGCGTGCCGGTGTTGGCGGTCGGCTCCCACGACACCGCCTCGGCCGTGGTGGGGGTGCCCGCAGGCGACGAACGATTCGCCTACATCTCCTGCGGCACCTGGTCACTGGTCGGGCTTGAGCTGACCGGGCCGGTGCTGACCGAGTCGAGCCGGAAGGCCGGCTTCACCAACGAGGCCGGCCTCGACGGCACCGTGCGATACCTGCGCAACGTGATGGGCCAATGGCTGCTGCAGGAGTCGATGCGCACCTGGCAGGCACGGGGTGAGCCCGCGGACCTGACGACGTTGCTGGCCGAGGCGGCGGCCCAGCCGGCCTTCGTGAGCGTCGTCGACCCGGACGACCCGGTCTTCCTGCCACCGGGCGACATGCCGGCCCGGGTCGTGGACTACTGCCGGCGGACCGGCCAGCCGGTGCCTGCCTCGCGGGCAGCGCTGGTGCGGTGCATTCTGGAGAGTCTGGCACTGGCGCACGCGCGTGCCGTGCGCCAGGCGCAGGAGCTGGCAGGCCACCCGGTGGACGTCGTGCACCTGGTCGGCGGAGGGTCGCGCAACGAACTGCTCTGCCAGCTCACCGCCGACGCCTGCGGCCTTCCGGTGACGGCCGGACCGGTGGAGGCGACCGCGCTCGGCAACGCACTGGTGCAGGCCAGGGCCCTCGGCGCGATCTCCGGCGAGCTCCGCGACCTGCGCACCCTGCTCCATCGGCACGTCACGCCGAGGCGATACCTGCCGCGATCCGGGCAGAGCGCGACAGCGTGGGCCGGCCTGCAGGCGCGCCTGGCCGGCTAGCGTCACGTGGTGCCAGGGCGAGAGTGGCACGTGGCACGAGCGCTTCGGGTCCTGTGCCGGCTGAGCGGCGAATCACCGGCCGGCCCGCGAGCCACGAACACGCGCCCGGGCAGGGTCAGCGCCCGGGGCGGGCCGTCGACTTCCGTGCCACCAGTTCCGGATGGAACACGAGGTTCCGGTGCGCGTGCGTGTCGGGGGACCTGGTCTCCTCCAGGAGCAGTTCGGCAGCGGCACGGCCCAGGTGCTCGCGAGGCTGGCGAACCGAGGACAGGGGCACCGCCGCGGCCGCGGCGAAGTCGATGTCGTCATAGCCGAGGATGGCGACCTCGTCGGGCACGTTGATGCCGCGTTGCGTCATCTCCTGCAGCAGCCCCAACGCCAGCAGGTCGTTGGCGCAGAACACCGCCGTCGGCCGGTCGGGCGCGGGCAGGTCCGCGATCGCGTGCCCTGCCTGCCGCCCGGCCGCGACGGTCAGCTCGGGGGTCAGGAAGGTGCGCACCCGGACGCCGGACAGCACCGACTCGAAGCCGCGTTGCCGGTCGGCGACCTGGGGAATGGTCAGCGGGCCCCCGACGAACGCGACGTGATCGTGGCCGAGCTCCCGGAAGTGCTGCCCGGCGATCCGGCCGCCGAGGACGTCGTCCACCGCGACGGAGCACCGGTCCGACTGCCAGATGCCGCGGTCGACCAGCACCACCGGCACCCCGCGCTTGATGAGGTTGACCAGCTGAGAGTCCCGCCCGCCGTCGACCGGGGTGATGAGCACGCCCTGTACGCGCTGCTCCTCGAGCAGTTCGAGGTGCCTGCGCTCGCGGGCGGCGCTCTGGCCGCTGTTGCAGACGACCGCCACCGCGCCGGCGGCGTCGATGGCCTCCTCGGCGCCGCGGATCACGTCGGTGAAGAAGGGGTTCGAGACATCCAGCACGACGATCGCGATCGTGCGGCTCCGGCCGGCGCGCAGCTGACGTGCGGAATCGTTGCGGACGTAGCCGAGCTCGCGGATGGCCTCCAGCACGCGCTGCCGAGTGGTGTCGGCCACGAGGTGCGGCCGGTTCAGGACGTTGCTGACGGTTCCCAGCGAGACGCCGGCCCGATGTGCGACCTCCTTGATGCTCGTCGTCTCCATGTTCTCCATCCATGCTCACCGGCGCCTTGCCCACACGCTACGCGACGGTTGAAACGCGTCAACGCTGCCCGCACCTGCCGGAAAGCCATCGCGCCGATGTCGCTACCGGCACGTTCGACCGTTGCGGGGGCGGCGACGAGAGCACCAGGCGGATGGTGGGGAACCGCAGCAGCGGGACAAAAGACGACATCCGGTCGAGGCGTCGGGCCGATACGCTGATGCCCGGCGTGCCGGGGCCGACCCGCGCCGTTGGAGGTCAGCGTGTCGGTTACTCAGGTCGTCACGGTCGAGAATGGATTCGGCTACGGTCTGATCGGCGCGGATCTGCACGTGTTCCAAGACCGCGGTCCGGTGTACGTCCTCACCAGCCACCGGCCGGCGCCCCCGCCGGATCCCGCCGGGCTGTCCGAGCAGCCCAGTCGGCTGCTCAACGCCCGGCACCGCGTCGTGCCGTTCAGCGGGCGAGACGACGAGCTGGCCCGGCTCAGGCGGTGGCGCGACGGCCGCGGGATGTCCGCGATGTGGCTGCATGGGCCAGGTGGAGCGGGAAAGACCCGGCTGGCCGCGGAGTTCGCGGACATGAGCGCCGCCGCCGGGTGGAAGGTGGTGGATGCCCGGCACGGGCCGGGCGCGGTGATCCCGCCACCGGGGAGCCAGGACCTGACCCTGGACAACGCCGCCGGACTGCTGATGGTCGTGGACTACGCCGACCGGTGGCCGTTGACACACCTGGCCTGGCTGATGAGCAACGCGATCCTGCACCGGGGCGTGCCGACGCGGCTGCTCCTGCTGGCCCGCTCCGCGTACACCTGGCAGGCGGTGCGCTCGCTGGTGGAGGAACTCGACGGCGACGTCCACGACCTGCCGCTCGGGCCGCTGCCGACCGACCGGGAGCGCATGTTTCGGGCGGCCCGCGACGCCTTCGCCGGCCGGTACGGCGTCGCGCCGGAGACCATCGCCGTGCCGGCACGGCTCAACGACCCCGAGTTCGGCCTGACTCTCACCGTGCACATGGCGGCGCTGGTCGCCGTGGACGAAAAGCTCCGCGGTTCAGCCAAGGATGTCGCAGCCGGCGACCCAGCCGCGCTTTCGGTGTACCTGCTCGATCGCGAATTCCGGCACTGGAGCCGACTGCATGAATCCAGGGTGGATGGTGCGGAGTTCGGCACCGCGCCGTCGGAGATGACCCGGCTGGTGTTCACCGCGGCGCTCACCGGGGCCACGCCGTACGACAGCGCCGTCCGGATCCTGCGGCCGCTCGAACTGCCCGGCCATCCGGACCGGCTGCTGGCAGACCACGCACGCTGCTATCCACCGGCCGAACCCGCCACCGTACTGGAACCGCTGTACCCGGATCGGCTGGCCGAGGACTTCCTGGCGCTGACGCTGCCGGGCCACCCGGCGCACGGGCACCAGTCGAGACCGTGGGCGCCGTCCACCGTGGCGACCTTGGTGCACAACGGCGCGACGACGTACGCCGGTCGAGCGCTGACGTTCCTGGCCGCGGCGGCCGCGCCCGGGCGGTGGCCGCACGTGGCCGGACACCTCGCCACGCTGCTGCGCGGCGCGCCGGAGCTGGCGCTGGCCGGCGGCAGCGCCACCCTCACCGCGTTGGCCGACATCGAAGACCTCGACCCGGCCGTGCTGGCCGCGCTCGACCCGCTGCTGCCCGAACGTGCCCAGGCCGACCTGGATCTGGGCCTTGCGGCGATCGCACGACGCCGCACCGACCAGGCGATCGCGTCGGGCATGACCGGTGAGCCGCTGGCCGCCCTGTTCGTGACGCTCGCCCGACGCTACGTCAACGCCGGCCTGTTCGAGCCGGCGCTGGATGCGGCGCTCCGGGTCGCGGAGCTGGTCGACGAGCACAGCGCCATGGCGGCCGCCGGCGCATACGAGCAGAGCCGGGCGCTCAGCGGGCTCGGCCGGCGGGTCGAAGCGGCGGCCGTCGTCGCCCGTGCCGTGGACGTCTACCGCGACCTGGTCGAGGGGGACGGCCACGTCCACCTACCGCGGTTGGCCGACGCGCTGCACCTGCACGCCCGGGAGTCCACCCGACCGGACCCGACCCGGATGGCACAGGCACTCGCCCAGACCGAGGAAGCCGTGGCCATCTACCGCGGGCTCACCGAGACGGACCAGCACAGGTACCTCCCCGACCTGGCCGGCGCGCTCAACAGTCTCACCATTCGTCTGCTGGAGATCGGCAGGCCCGCCGAAGGCCTGGCCGCCGCGCTGGAAGCCGTCACGATGCGGCGCGATCTCGCCGAGCGCGATCCCGACACGTTCCTGCCCGACCTGGCCACGTCGCTCAACAACCTCGGAAACGCCCATGCGTCGACGGGCAGCCACTACGACGCCCTGACGGTCAGCCGGGATGCGGTGGCCATCCGCCGCCGGCTCGTCGAGACCAACCCGTACGCGTACGAGCAGGCGCTGGCTTTGGCCCTGAACAACCTCGCCATGCGGCTCACCGCCCTGGGCCACGCGGACGAGGCGATCCCGGTGTTCCGGGAGGCCGAGGCCCGGCTACGCGAACTGATGGAGGCGAATCCCGCGGCCAACCGCCAGTTCCTCGGCCTGGTCCTGATCAACCTGGCCGGCGCGTTGCCGCCCACTCAGCCCGAGCAGGTGCTCACGCTCGCGTCCGAGGCCGTCGAGGTCTTTCGGTGGCTCGCTGCTGACCGGCCCGACACGTACCTCGCGGGGTTGAGCAGGGCGCTCAACAACCACAGTGCCGCCCTGTCGGCCGTGGGCCAGAACCGCAAGGCGCTGACCGTCATCGAGGAGGCGGTGGCGCTCCGGCGGCAGCTGGCCGAGACCGACCCGTCCTGGTTGCCCGACCTGGCGGCGTCCGTGGAAAACCTCGCCACGACGCTGCAGAACCTCGGCCGCGGCCGACAGGCGACCGCTCCGCAGCGAGAAGCGGCCTCGATCCGGGCCGCGCTGGCCGCCGAGGAAGACCCGACCGCCAAGGCGAGGGCGACCGTCGCCGTGCTGCGGCAAGGCGGCAACCCGGCAGATCTCGCCGCGGCCCTGGCCAACCTCGGCAGCATCCAGGCGCGGAGCGCGCCTGCGGACGCCGAGGAGCCGCTCGACGAGGCGTCCGGCATCTACCGGTCGCTGGCCGATACCGAACCGGACCTGTATCAGCCGCGGCTCGCGGTCGTGCTGCACAACGAGACGGTGAACTACCTGGGGTTGGCGCAGGCCGCGACGGCCGCGTACGTCGCCGAGGAGCTTGTCGCGGTCCTGCGGCGGCTGACCGACCGCGCGCCGGATTTCTACCGGCCCGCGCTCGCCCGAGCCCTCGGCCTGCAGGCCACGGCGCAGGGTCAGAGCGGCGACCTGGCCGCGGGCGAGCAGACCGCGCAGGAGGCCGTCGCCCAGTACAAACAGCTCGTCCAGCAGGCACCGTATGTCTTCAAGACGGAGCTGAAAGCGGCCCGGTCGCTGGAGGACCAGCTGCACCTTGCCCCCCTCGTGCAGGCCAAGCTGCGCAGGCGACTCGGCCGTTATGGCCTGCGACCGTCCATCATGGACCGGCTGGGGCTGACGTCCGGCCCGGTCACGTTCATCGTCATGATCCTGGTCGGCTTCTTGGCGATCGTGGGTGTCGGTGTGGTGTTCGTGGTGACCCTGCCCTGGACCGTCGTGTCCCTGATCCGGCGCCGCATCCGCGGCAGAACGACCGGTTAGCCGGTCAGCCGGGAGCGCAGGTCGGCGACCAGCGCCTGCGCCCGCCGCAGGTCGTCGATGTGGGCTTCCGGTGACTCCAGTGCCAGGTTGCGGTAGACCTCCACCGACTCGGCTCCGGCCCTGAGCGCGGCCTCGCGCCGGTCTGCCAGCCACAACGTGATACACAGATTGGTCAGCGAGGTGGCGAGGCCGGACGCGAATCTGGCAGGGTTCGCCTCGGCCAGTCGCCGATGGATGTCGACCGCCTCCTCGGCGGTTGCCAGCGCTTCGTCCCGCCGGTGGAAGGCCATCAGGTCGGCGCTGAGGTTGGTCAGTGCGGCCGCGAGTTCCGGTTCGAAGACCGCCGGGCTGTCGACGGCCAGCCGCCTTCGGATAATGACCGCCTCTTGGGTGGCGGCCAGGGCCTCGCTCTGTCTGCCGGCGAGGGCGAGCACGAGACCGAGGTTCGCCAACGAGGCGGACAGACCAGGAGCTGCAGCCGGATGGGTTTCGGCCTGCCGGCGGCAGAGGGTGACGGCCTCGGTCGCCAGAGCGAGTGCCTGGTCGAGCCGCCCAAGCCCCGAGAGCATCCCGCTGAGGTTGGTCAGCGAGGCAGCGAGATCCGAGGCGCCTGCGCTCTGGACGTCGGCGGCCAGCTGCCGGCGGATCTCGATGGCTTCCGCTGTCACGTCCAGTGCTTCCTGCCGCTGCCCTAGTCCCCACCGGAGCGCGCCTTGGTTGGTCAGGGCGTTCGCGAGGTCGGCTGCGAAGGCGCCCGGGTCGTCCGCGGCAAGGCTCCGGCGAACCTCGACAGCCTCCTCGGAGGCGGCCAGGCCTTCCCAGGCGCGTCCCGCCGCCAGCAGTCGTTTGCCCAGATGATCCAACGACGTGGCCAGGCCCGGTCGGTGGGCGGCCGGATTGCCTTCCGCCAGCCGCCGGCGGATCTCGACCGCCTCCTGCGTGACGACCAGCGCCGCTTCCTGTTGCCCGACGTCGGACAGCTGTTTTCCGAGGTTGGAAAGGGCAAGGGCCAGGTTGGCCTCAAGGCCGGCGTTGCCCTGGACGAGGCGCCGGAGGATCTCGGCCGCCTCGTTGGTGATCTCCCATGCCTCGTCCCGCTCACCCCACGCGGAACGGGCGTTGCCGAGGTTCGTCAAAGACGTAGCCAGGTCGACCTCGAACACGGCCTGGTTTGCCACGACGAGCCCTCGACAGATCCTGACCGCTTCCTCAGCGGCGGCCACGGCGTCCTCGTGCCGCTCGACCTTCGTCAGGATGACGCTGTGGTTCGACAGGACACGGGCCAGATCGGGCCCGAAGGCGGCCGGGTTTGCCGCAGCCAGGTCCCGGTGGGCGAGCACCGCCTCCTCGGCCAGCGCCAACGCCTCGTCGAGCCGTCCGACCTCGAGCAGCCGGAGGCGGAGATTGTCCAACGACCCGGCGACGTGGGCTTCGTCGTCGGCGAAACCAGGCCGGCGGCGCATCCGGACGGCTTCCTCGGCCGCCTCAAGAGCCTCTTGCCGCAACCCCGCCCCAGCCAGCGAGATGCTGAGGTTGTGCAGCGCCGTGGCGAGTTCCGGCCCGAACGTGGCCGGGCTCTGCGCGGCCAGCCGCCGCTGGACCGCGACCGCCTCGGTAGCCGCGTCGAGCGCCTCCTCCCACCGCCCGAGTGTGGACAGTGCACCGCCAAGTGTGCTCAGCGAGCCCGCGAGATCGGGTTCAAAGCCGGTCCCGTCGCCGGCCACGAGCCGGCGAGCGATGGCGACAGCCTCCTCGGCCATGCCCAGCGCCTCCTGGTCCCGGCCCGCGTTGGACAGCAGGTTGCTCAGCTCCCACCGGATGCGCAGCCGGTCCACGATGTCCAGGTCGCCGGCGAGCCGCTCGGCCGCGAGCCGGGAGGCCACCGCCGCGATGCCCACGTCCAGGTCGACGTCTCGCCTTTCCGGCAGTTCGGACTCAATGGCCTCCAGCAGGCCCAGGGGAATGGTCGGCAGCTGGGCGAGGCTCGTCAACGCGGCGCCGCCGGCGGACACCGCGTGCCGAGGATTGTCGCGCAGCAGCGGGTAGAGGTGCCCGTCGCCGACATGTGGCCAGCGGCGGGCGGCGGCGGCCATGAACGTGATCGCTCGGGCTAGGAATCCGGAAGGTACGTCATCGGCGGTGGAGGCGAGGACGTCGGTGGTCGCCGTGGCGGCCCACGGGTCGGCCGGGCGACTGTCCAGGTCGTGGCCGTGCAGCATCAGCGCGAGGAAGTCCTCCGCGAGCCGGTCCGGGTAGAGGGGCTCGAGCACGGCGCCCTGGCGTGGGTTCATCGGCGGATAGCAGATGGCGTGGTCGCTCAGGACCCGTTCCGGATGCCCCCCCAGGTCGAGGCGGCCCAGGATCGACTTGCCCTCGCGGTGCGGGACCGAGCCGGTCAACACCGCGAGGTGGACCGCACGCGCCATCACGCTGGGCGGGGTCCGGAAGTCCGACCCGTGAGCGCTGTTCGCGTACAACTTCGCCCAGTGCTCACGTTCCCGGTCCAGCAGATATGCCGTCAACCCCGCCATGTCCGACGGATAGGGGCGGCTGTGCGCCGTGGCGTCGACGCTGACCAGAGCCGCTAGGTGGATGGCGAGGGTGAGGCCGTACTCCGGGTCCTCCAGCAGACCCGCCGGCGGGATCGGCGCCGCCTGGCTGCTCCCGTACCGGGCCGCGAAGGCGTCCCTCGCCGCGGTGTACATCCGTTCGCGCTCGTGCGGGAGCGTTCTCAGTGCCTGGTCGCTGGTGTCGGCCTGCTGCCGGTGCAGGTCGGCCCGCACCAAAGGCCACGGGTCGATGCTACGGGCAACGAGCAGCAGCCGGGTCGGCACAGGCTGATGTAGCAGGACGTTGCTGAAAAGCCAGGCCAGGTCGGAACGGGGCCATCGGTCCGCATAGTCGACCACCACCAGTAGGCCCACCGCGTCGCCCAGCCGCAGGTCCTCGCTGCCCGGTGGCGACCAGATCGTGCCGGCCCCGTGAACAGCGGTGACGACCTTCCAGCCGGCCGCGGCAGACTGCCTCGCGAACTCGTTGGCGAGACGGGTCTTGCCCTGCCCGCCGGGGCCATGGAGCCACCGGGCCGTCAACCTGGTCCCGGTCTCCCGCCAAGCCAGAAGCTGCGCCATCTCGGCGCCGCGGCCGGTGAAGTCGACCACGGCATAGCGGGCGTCCAGCAGCCGACTCGGCTGCG
The DNA here is from genome assembly GCF_009720365.1 of Catellatospora paridis. GTDB lineage: Bacteria > Actinomycetota > Actinomycetes > Mycobacteriales > Micromonosporaceae > Catellatospora > Catellatospora paridis. The sequence continues at coordinate 214,955 of NZ_ML769313.1, forward strand.
CGAGAAGCCACGCGGTATCCGGCGTCGGGGCGGGGCGGTGGCCCAGGAGCAGGTAGACCGGACCGCGGTCGGCGAACACGTGCAGGTCCGCGCCGACCACGCCATAGCCGAAGCCACTCTCGACATGCACCTGCTGCCGCACGCTGGCACCGCTCATTCCGAACTGCCCGGATCCTCCCGGCCGGCGGGCGGCGGAGCCTCGTGATAGAAGATGTTGCCTCCCTGCACGGCGAACAGCCGCGAGTTGTCGCGGGCGATGTTCGTCTGCACCCACTGCTGATGCTGGACCGGCAAGGCCGCCTGTATGCGGTTGGTGAGATCCAGAAGCGCTGCTTCCAGCTCGGGATCCTCCTCCAACAGCTGGGTCAGCTGCAGCTGCCACACCGGTGCCAGCGCCTGACGGGCCTGCTCGGGGTCATGCGCCCCCTCCACCAGGGCGACGTTGGCGTCCAACTGAGCCTCGATCGCGGCCCGGCGTCCGGGGCCCACCCGCTTGAGCAGCCTGCTCACCCCGTCTCGGGCGACATTCCACGCATCCGTGGCCATCGCGCCGACCAAGGCCGTGCCACCGCTGACCGCCAATGCGGCGAGCGCCTCCGACAGCATCCATGCCCCCCTCTGTCCGCTGGTCCAGTGTGGACCACGACTTCCCCCGATGCTGTCGGTTCGGCTACACCGCCGACGGCTGCCTCGACAACGATCCCGAGGTGCACCGGGTCCTCACCGAGAAAGTGTTCCCAGTCCAGGCGGACGTGACGACCGTGGCCGACTGGACGGCGGCAGCCTCGGCACCCGACCGCGGCTAGCGCGACGTGGTGCCCCGGCCCGAGCGCGCGGGCTGATCGTCGAGGTCCTCGGTGGACCGGGGGCTCCAGGAGGCGAGGAAGCCGAGCGCCTGCTCGGTGGGACCGGACGGCTCGAACGTGTAGGTGATGATCGTCAAGTCGGGGTCGCCGGGCAGCTGCAGGGCTTCGCCGGTGAGTTCGAGGTCCCCGGCGATGGCGTGGTGCATCGTCTTGGTGGCGGTGTGGTGCAGTTTCACGTTGTGCGTGGCCCACCAGGTGCGGAACGGTTCGCTGCGGGTGCTCAGCTCGCCGATCAGGTCGGTCAGGGCGCGGTCGTACGGGTTGCGCCCGGCGTAGGTGCGCAGGGCGGCGACGCAGTCGGCGGCCACGGTCGGCCAGGCGGGGTAGAAGTCCTGCGCGCGGGGGTCGAGAAACAGATACCGGGCCAGGTTGAAGCTGTCGCCCGTGCCGAGGGCGTCGGCGAACAGTGCCCGTCCGAGCCGGTTGGTGGCCAGGATGTCCATGCGACCGTTGCGGGCATAAGCGGGGGCGTTGATGGTGTCGAGGATGCGCTGTACACCTAGCCGTACCGTTGTCCGGTTCGCCACCCGCCGGGGTGTCCGGCCCGCGCTGGGGGTGTTGGCGGTTTCGGCCAGGTCGAGCAGGTGCGTGCGTTCGGCCTCGTCCAGTCGCAGGGCGCGGGCCAGGGCGTCGAGTACCGAGTGGGAGACGCCGGTGAGGTTGCCGCGCTCCAGGCGGGTGTAGTAGTCGGTGCTCATCCCGGCGAGCATGGCGACCTCTTCGCGGCGCAGGCCCTTGACGCGCCGCCGGCCGCCGTAGAAGGGCACTCCGGCCTGCTCGGGGGTCAGTCGCTCGCGGCGGGTGGTGAGGAAGTCGCGTACCTCGCTGCGGTTGTCCATGGCTTCGACCGTACGGCGCGGCCCGGTTGCGGAGGGAGGGTCTGGCATTACCGGGCAGGAGCGTCACTGCCTACCGCACCGGAAATGGGGTTGGGTGGAGTCAGGGCAAGTGGAGAGGATTCGTCATGGCAGCGCAGAACCGCATGATCACGCTCAACAACGGGGTCGAGATGCCGATCCTCGGATTCGGCGTCTTCCAGGTCCCCGACGAGCAGACCGAACAGGTCGTCACCGATGCCCTCGCGGCCGGATACCGGTCCATCGACACCGCCGCCTCGTACGGCAACGAGCAGGCCGTCGGCCGGGCGATCGCGGCCAGCGGCATCGCTCGCGAGGAGCTGTTCGTCACCACGAAGCTGTGGATCCAGCACACCGGCGAGGACACCGCCCGGCGCGAGTTCGACAAGTCGCTGGGCAAGCTGGGCCTGGACTACCTCGACCTGTACCTCATCCACCAGCCGCTGGGCGACTACTACAGCTCGTGGCGGGCGATGCAGAAGCTGTACGGCGAGGGTCTGACCAAGGCGATCGGGGTGTCGAACTTCTTCGGCGACCGGCTGGTGGACCTCATCCAGCACAACGACGTCACCCCGGCCGTCAACCAGGTCGAGACGCACCCGTTCTACCAGCGTCAGGCCGACCAGCAGCTGATGCGCGAGCACGGGGTGCAGATCGAGTCGTGGGGTCCGTTCGCCGAGGGCAAGAACGACCTGTTCACGAACCCGACCCTGACCGCGATCGCCACCGGGCACGGCAAATCCGTGGCCCAGGTCGTCCTACGCTGGCTGATCCAACGCGACGTCGTGGTCATCCCGAAATCGGTCCGGCCGGACCGCATGGCCCAGAACCTCGACATCTTCGACTTCGAGCTCAGCGACGACGAGATGGCCCGCATCGCCGGCCTGGACACCGGCAAGTCGATGTTCTTCGACCACCGTGACCCGGCGATGGTCGAGTGGCTCGGCGGCCGGCGCGTCGACTGACGCATCCGGCCCGTATCGACACAAGGAGACCTCATGCACACGGCACACCTTGGCAAGCTGGAAGTATCCCGGATCGGCCTGGGCGCGATGGGCATGTCCCACGGCTACACCGGCGCCGGAACCGACGACGCCGAATCGATCCGCACCATCCACCGCGCCCTCGATCTGGGCGTGACTCTGATCGACACCGCAGAGATCTACGGCCCGTACACCAATGAGGAACTCGTCGGGCGCGCCCTGAAGGGTCGCCGCGACCAGGTCGTCCTGGCCACCAAGTTCGGCCTGGTCGCCCACGACGGCCGCGGCCCCTGGACCGTGGACAGCAGTCCGGCCAACATCCGCCTCGCCGTCGAAGGCTCACTGCAGCGCCTCGGCACAGACCACATCGACCTGTACTACCAGCACCGCGTCGACCCGAGCACGCCGATCGAGGACACCGTCGGGGCGCTGTCCGAACTCGTCGCCCAGGGCAAGATCCGGCACATCGGCCTGTCCGAGGCGTGGACCGACACCGTCCGCCGCGCCCACGCCGTGCACCCGATCAGCGCACTGCAGTCGGAGTACTCGCTGTGGACCCGCGACCAGGAGCAGATCCTGCCGCTGCTGCGCGAACTCGGCATCGGCCTGGTCGCCTACTCGCCGCTCGGGCGGGGGTTCCTGACCGGAACCATCCGCACCGCTGAGGACGTGCAGCGGCTGGACGACAGCGACTTCCGTAAGAACAACCCGCGCTTCACCGGCGAGAACCTGCAACGGAACCTGCGCATCGCCGATGAGGTCCAGGCCGTCGCCGCCCAGATCGGCGCCACCCCGGGCCAGGTGGCTCTGGCGTGGCTGCTGGCCAAGGGCGACGACGTCGTGCCGATTCCCGGCACCAAGCATGTCCACCGGGTGGAGGAGAACACCGCCGCCGACGCCGTCGAACTGACCGCCGAACAGGTCGCCGTCCTGGACCGGCTGACCCCGGCCGAAGGCGGCCACCACACCGACGACCAGATGCAGATGATCGAGCGCTAGCCCGGCGACCGAGCTGAAGCCGACGAAGTACCCGGAGGTCGAGGACATGCAGGACATCGCGGTGCGGCGACGGTCGCTGCTGCGCCTGGCCGGTGCGGGAGCGATCGGCGCCGCGACCGTGAACATGCTCGGTGGCTGCCGGTCCGAGGCGGCTCCGCAGCCGACAGCCCCGCCTGGCGCATCCACCGCGCCGGACGGGCAGCGCAGGGTGCTGCTGGCCTACTTCTCCCGGGCCGGCTGGAACTACCACAACGGCGGCCGCAGGTATCTGCAGACCGGCAACACCGAAGTCCTGGCGGGCATGATCGGCAGGCTGCTCGGCTGCGACGTGCACCGTATCCAGGCCGCCGACCCCTACTCCGACGACTACGGCGACACCGTCGCGCGAAACGTGCGCGAGCAGAAGGCCGACGCCCGCCCCGCCGTCGCCAATCCGCTGGCATCGATCAACCGTTACGACACCGTGCTGCTGGCCAGCGGGATCTGGAACGTCCGCGCGCCAATGATCATGTCGACGTTCGCCGAGAGCCACGACTTCGCCGGCAAGACCGTCCACCCGGTCACCACGTACGCCATGAGCGGACTCGGCACCACCGAGCGTGACTATGCCGCGTCCTGCCCGGGTGCCACCATCGCCGCCGGCCTGGCCGTACGCGGCGAAGAAGTAGCGGACGCGGACCCGGCCGTCGAAACTTGGCTGCGCCAGAACAGCCTGCTGAGGTCATGATCCACCCTTCGGGTCCGTAATGCCCGGTTCAGGTCGCGATGGCATCGGGCGCGTCGTTCGACCCCGCTGCGGCGCACTCCGAGGTCGAGTCGGTGCGAGCCTGGTGCCGGCAGTCGGACTGGCCTGCCGTGGCACGCCACCTCGACGGCTTGACCTCCTCCAACGAACTGTTCCAGCTCGCCCGGATCGTGGCCGAGGTGCCCGGCGTGGAGCAGTTCCTGGTGCCGGCGGCCGAGCGGGAACCGGCACGTACGCTGCCAAAACTGCTGCTCGGTGCACGCTGCATCGAGCAGGCGGGCTGAGAACAGGACGACGGAGGCTGACCAGGCGACCGCGGCGTCCCCATGCCTCGTCCAGACGGCAGTCCGACCGATCCCTTGTACAACATGGACCCGCGTAGCATGCTGCCCTTGCTCGCACCTTGATATCGACGGGGGACAGTGTGCTCGAAACGTTGTCCGCGCTTGCCGCCTCGGTGCCGGGCACCTCTCCCTCGGCCGAGGACGCGTGAGCTCCCCGGAGACGCCGGTCAGTCAGGTGGTCACCGCCACCGCCGGGTTCGCGTACGGGGTCATCGGCGCTGACCTGCACGTTTTCGGCGACGGCAGCCCGGTCTATGTGCTGGAGAACTGGCGTCCTGCCCCGCCGGTGGACAGCGAGGTGCTGCGCGAGCTGCCGAGCCGGATGCTCAACGCGCGTAACGCAGTGGTCGAGTTCACCGGGCGGGATGACGAGCTGGCGAGCCTGCTGGCCTGGCGCGGGCTGCATTCCCGCCTCGCGGTGCGCTGGCTGCACGGCCCCGGCGGACAGGGCAAATCGCGTCTGGCGGCCAGATTCGCCGAGGAGTGCCTGCAGGACGGCTGGAAGGTCGTCAATGCCGTGCACGGGCCGGGCGTCATCCACGAGCCTCAGCGGCAAGAGGATCTGACGCTGAACGGCGCGGCAGGGATCCTGCTCGTCGTCGACTACGCCGACCGGTGGCCGATCACCCATCTCACCTGGCTGCTGAGCAACGCGCTGCTCCACCAAGTGGGCGTACCTTCGCGAGTGCTGCTCATCGCGCGGTCACTTGACGCATGGCCCAGGATCGCGGCAACGCTCGCCAATCAGGACGCGGGCACCTCGGCGCAGGCGCTGCGGGCGATCAGCGGCGAGCACGCGGACCGCGAGACGATGTTCAAGGCGGCGCGCGACAGCTTCGCCCGCCATTACGGGCTGGCCACTTCGCAGGAGATCCGACCGCCGGATCTCAGCCATCCCGACTTCGGGCTCGTGCTCGGGATCCACATGGCCGCGTTGGTGGCCGTCGACGCCGCCACGGGCGGCCGGGCCGTGACGGTGCCCGAGGGCCTGGCCGGGCTCACGATCTACCTGCTCCACCGAGAGCAGCTGCACTGGGCGCTGATGCACGCGCCCGAGGCCCACCGGCTGCATCCGGCGGGCAGGACGTTCCTGACGCCACCGGAGACCATGAACCAGGCCGTCTTCATCGCTGCGCTGACGGGCGCGGTGGACAGGTCCTCGGCGGTGGACGTGGTCGCCCGGGCGACCGTCGGGCCCGACGCCGACCAGGTCGTCGCCGACCACGCGGCCTGCTATCCGCCGCCCGGGCCCGACCTCGGCCTGGAGCCGCTGTACCCCGACCGGCTGGCCGAAGACTTCCTCGCCCTGACCGTCCCCGGTCACGAGATCGCCTATCCCGCCCAGTCCTGGGCCCGGCCCACCGTGGACGCAGCGGTGGCGGCCATCGAGTCCGCCGCCGGCGCCAGCACGTCTCGGCCGGTGTTGTTTCTGGCCGCGGCCGCGGCGCGATGGCCCCATGTCGGCCACGCCTGCCTCTTCCCGCTCCTTGAGGCGGAGCCGTCGAGGGCCTTCGAGGCCGGCAGCGCGGCCCTCTCGGCCGTGGCGAGCCTGCCCGACGTCGACCCGAAGCTGCTGGAGACGCTCGCACGTCACCTGCCTGACGGGCAGCACCTCGACCTCGACACCGGCGCGGCCGCGCTCGTCGAGCGCCTTACCGATCATCAACTGCCGACGGCGGACGCGCCGCGCCGCGCGCAGCTGCTCGCATTCCTCGGGCAGCGCCTGGCGTACGCGGGCCGGTATGCGGACGCCCTGGGCCGCACCGGCGAGGCCGTGACGGTCCTGCGCGACGGTGGCGGTCCGGCAGACGCGCTTGCCCAGGCGCTCAACGATCTGAGCAACATCCAGTCATATCTCGGCCGACCCGCCGAGGCGGCGAGCACCCTGGACGAGGCCGTCGCGCTCCAGCGGACGCTGCTCGAACCTGATCACGCCGACCCGGCGGCGGCCGGCGACGGCCAAGCGGCCGAAACCCTCGCGGAGATGCTGAGCAACAAGGCACGACTACTGATCATGCTCGGCGATGCGCAGGGCGCGCTCTCACCCGCTGAGGAGGCGGTACGGCTCGGTTCACGGATCGCCCCGGCGAACCCGTCGTATCTGCCGGAACTGGCCGGATCCGTCGGCATGCTCGCGACCGCCCTGTCCGAGCTGGGGCAACAGGACCGGGCACTGGAGTACGAGCTGCAGGCGATCGCGATCCTGCGACCCTTCGCCGATTCGGACGCCCCGGCGTACCTGCCGGAGCTCGCCGACTCGCTGAACAACGTCGGCGTCGCGTACTCGCTGTCCGGGCGGCCCGACGACGCGATGCCGTTCACCCGGGACGCGGTGGAGTTCGGGCGGCGCCTCGCCAAGGCCAACCCCGAGAAGTACACCCCGAGCCTCGCTTTGTACCTGGACAACCTCGGGGTCCGGCACACCGAGCTCGGCGACCTCGAGCAGGCCGGCCAGGCCCACGAGGAGGCGGCCGAGACCTGGCAGCGGCTCGCCGTGAGCAACCCCGAGGCCTACCTTCCCGGGTACGCCCGGGCCCTGCACAACTTGAGCAACTCGGGGGTCATGCGGGGTCTGGTCGCGGGTAGCCCGATGCTCGTTCAGCAGGGGCTGGAGAACGCCGGACGGGCCGTTGCCCTGCAGCGCGACCTCGCCGCCGCCAGCCCGGCGGCCCACCAGCGGGACCTCGCCGAACGGTTGTCTTCCTACGGCTTCAAACTCGCGCAGGCGGGCCGGGCCGACGACGGCCTGACGCCGGCAACCGAAGCAGTGGCTGTTCTGCGTGGCCTGGACGGCGGACGTCCGTCGGTGTCGTCGGCGACCGCATTGCTCGCGCTCGCCACGATCGGCATCCAGGCCGGCACGGATGTCGATGCCGCGCGCGTCGCCCTCCGCGAAGGCCGGGACATGTCCCGGGCGCTCATACGCGCGGAGCCGGGCCTGCACGAGGCGCGGACGGCCGGGGTCCTCTGCACCTACGCGGCGGCCGCCGTCACGGCCGGACAGGTCACGGCCGTCGAGCTCGAGGCCGCCGACGAGGCGATCGAGCTGTGCACCCAAGCGGGCTCGGCGGCAACCGACGCGACCGAGCAGGAGTACGCAGTCCTGGCCATGGCGACCCAGCTGCGGGCGGAGATGGCACGGCGCCTCGGTGGCGGTGACACCGGCGCGGAGGCCGTCTTGCGCGATCTCCTCAGCCAGTTCGCCGAGCAGCAGGCGGCCGGCCGCCCCGCCCGACCGGCAAAACCACGTTCGCCGCGGGCGGAGGGAGCCGCCCGCCTTGCGATCATCACGGCGGCGGCGCTGGCAACCTGGATCGCCTGTGCGGCAAGCCTGTCCCACGCGGCACCCGTGTGGCTGGACGCCATCGCCTACGCGGCGCTCACGGGCGGATTGTTCGCGATCGCCCAGCAGCTCGGCGACAGGCCCCTGCAGCGAGCACCGCGGGCGGCGATCCTCGCGTCGATCCTGACGTTGCTGCTCGGCGGTGCCTGGTACACACACCACGGCTATGACACGTACATCGCCGATGGGAGGTGGGCTTGGGTTCTCACGGTCGCGCACCTCGTGGCCGTGCTGCTGATCGTCGTGCGCAGCGAGTACCTGGCGGCCTGGTTCGTGGCAACGATGCGGCTCCATCCCTTCCTCGACGACGGGAGCCGCAGGGCGCTCGCCCGCCGGCCCCAGGCGTGGGCACTGTGGGCGGCCGGGGCGACCGTTTCCTGCGCCGCCGTGCTCCTGCTCGGCGTATTGGCCTGAGCGCCCGTCCCCACACAAACCCGCGCCGGGGTCGCTGTCCCGGGCGCGTGTCAGGAGCGCGGCAGCGCAATAAGCCGGCAGAGGCATCGCTGGGAGCTGGATTCGCCGCTATCCGCCACTGACCAGGTCCCAGAACGTGGTGCGGGAGACCAGTGTGGTGGTGCGCAGGGCCAGCAGATATTCGGTGACAGTCATGAAGAAGGCCGCTACGAGCAGCTCGCCGCTGGAGGTGGCGATGCCGAGCAGTAGCAGCAGCAGTCCGTGTGCGGTCAGCGCGCGTACGAGCCACGCCAGGGCCACCGGCACGTTGACGGCTGCAGAGGTGCGGGCTCCGTAAGCGGACAGGACCTGGTCGCCAGGGTGAAACAGCCAGCCGACGTACGCGATGGCCGCGAGCATGAGACCCCAGCCGATGCCGTTGGCCAGTGAGGCCGACTGCCACGGCGAGGCGAGCCACCATCCCACCGGTGTGAACGCGACAGCGAAGGTGATGCCGATCCCGATCGTGCGCCATCGCCGCCAGTTGCGGTGGCGCTCGCGTATGGCGTGCGTGCCGCCGTCGTCGAGTTCCCTTGTTCTCATGAAGACGGCTATGGCCGCGAGCAGGCCACACATCCCTGCCACTGCGCGGGCCGCCGGGCCGCCATCACCGTGACGGGACAGGGCGAAGCCACCTGCGATCAGTGGCGCAAACTCCGCAGCGGTCAGCAGCACCGCCCATGTCCACGTCTCCTCAAGGTATTGCGGCTGCTGAGCAGCCGACGACTCTGGCGCCTGGGCCTGTTCGGGCGCGGGCGCAGCCAGGTCGTCAGGGTTGTCGTTCGTGGTCACGTTCACATCCATCCCCGAACCGGCTCGCGGTGTCCAGACGCTGCCTTGCCAGCGCGACACTCAGCCAGTTTGAACCATCAGTAGACCAGCGTCTATTCAAAAGGGGACCTGCAGAAGGAGCCGCGCGGCGGTGTCGCAGTCGAGCCCGACGATCACGGCCTCGGGCGGCGGCGGCGGCGGCCTGACCACCAAGCTGCACTTCGCCGTCGAGCAGGGGCGAAGCCCGTCTCCGAGGCGGCCGGCAGCTGATGAACCGCTCGCCCAAGCCTGAGCGCTACGGCGTCTGACGGGGGATACCTGTCAACGCCGGTGATGTCAGGAAGACGTCAGGCAGAAGGGGTGGCCAGCCGGATCCAGGAGTACCCGCCAGCGTCCGTCGCCGGGCTGATGGTCCGGTTTGGCCGCGCCGAGTTCCAGGGCCAGCTCTTCCATCGCATCGAGGTCGTCAGCGCGGAAATCCAGGTGGAACTGTTGTGGCACGTCCTGACCCGGCCACTGCGGAGCCCGGTATCCGTCAACCCTCTGGAACCCCAGATCACAGCCGGAGTCGTCCGTCAGAGCGACGAACTCGTCCGCACTGAATAGTTCGCGCATCCCGGTCAGTGCACCGTAGAAGCCCGCCAGCGTCTGCGGGTCGGCACAGTCCAGAGTCACCCCTCGCAGTACAGCGCCTGACACCATCCGCTCCTTCGCGTCCGCGCGCCTGTCTCCGTGAGCCGCCGCTGCACGCGATCACCGGCCACAGCCACACCGTACTCGCCACATCCACCGCTGAAGTAGCGGTTTACCCCTGCCTCAGCGCAACGGGTGGCTGTGACCGGCGCTTTCGATACACGCGCTAGAAGAACGCCAGCTTGATGCCCAGCCCGATGAACGCCGCCGCGCAGCCGCGCTGGATCTGCCGCTGCCAGGCGTGCAGGCGGTGTGTCAGCCGCCCGGCTGCTGCGCCGAGGCTGACGTCGACGGTCAGCTGCACTGCGATGAACAGCACGCCCAGGACGATCAGTTGTGCGGTCATGTGTCCGCGGGACGGATCGGCGAACTGGGGTAGAAACGCCAGGCTGAACAGGATCATCTTCGGATTGAGCAGGTTGGTGACCATGCCGCGCCCGAACGCCGCCCGGCCGCTGAACCCCTCCTCCGCGACGCCGGATGGTGCCGTCGCGGGGCGGCGCAGTGCCTGCACGCCCAGCACGACCAGGTAAGCGGCACCGGCGTACCGGATCGCCTCGAACACCAGCGGCGATCCGGAGACCAGCCCGGCCAGGCCGGCCACGACGGCGGTGATGTGCACCGCCTCTCCGGCCGCGACACCCGCGGCGGCGAGCATGCCCGCGCGCGTGCCGTATCGGGCGCCGTTGGCGAGCACGAACATCATGTCCGGGCCCGGGGTGAGCATGAGCAGGGTGATCGCGGCCAGGTAGCCGACCAGAACCTCGACGGGCAGGTGGCTCATCACGCCGTCCCGCCGTGCGTGGTGAGTGCTCGGCGTAGCGCGAGGCGATGTCGGCGGCGGATCTCGGCCTGCTCGTACCGGCGGCGGTCGTCGTCGGTCTGCGGCAGCAGTGGCGGGATCGGCCGCGGTTGACCGAGGTCGTCGACGGCGACCATGACCAGGTGGGCGGTCGCCACGGTGGTGGCGGGCACGGAGCGGTCCCAGCGGTCGGCGGTGACGGTGACCGCGACCTCCATCGAGGAGCGCCCGGCCCAGGTGATCCGGGCGCGGACGTGCACGACGTCGCCGACGCGGACGGCTTGCAGGAACGCGGTCTCGTCGATCGCGGCGGTGACGGCGGGTCCGTCGGAGTGACGGGCGGCGACGACGCCGGCGACGGAGTCGATGAGGTTGAGGATGCGTCCGCCGTGCACGGTGCCCATCAGGTTGGTGTGGTGCTGGTCCATGATCTGCGACAGGGTCAGCTCGGAGGCTGCCGGGGGTCGCCCGGCCAGTGTCGGGTGCAGTGCGGTGGCGGGCACCGGTGAGTCCTTCCCTCGAGAACCACACCGCCGAACCCGCGACGCGACCGGCGCAGGGCAGCACGACACGTCCCTGCCCGGGCCCACCCGCGAGGCCGACGGCAGCGCACACGGCGTGTGCGCGGCGCGGGCAGGTCTTCGGACTCGCGGGCATGACCGGACAAGCTCCGGTCTCCTACTGGCCGTCGCTTCCCAGGCCCGGTGGCCCAGTGCATGTTGACGGCGGTCGTTCCCGCTCACCGCTGCGGGGCAGTCCCGGTCTCTCACCGGGTTCCCTCTTACGACACCCACCGGACCATGGCCTGCGGGTGAACCAGCGCCGCGGCGAGCATAACCGCCGGGCGCCGTGCCGGCCCAGCTGAGGGGCCGGTGTCGCCGATCACGGCCGCCTCACGCCCGAGGGTGGACACCCGACCTTGCCGCCCGTGGTGGCTGCGGACCCTGTACATCGAGTGGCTGGGGCCGCTGATGCCCGGCGGGTGCTGCCGACGTTCCTGGGAGGAACTCTCTCGCCTATGTGTCCAGCGGGTTGGCTTCGACTCGGGACGCCATCCCGCTGTTGACCGCCGCCGCGGCGGCGCTACGAGGTTTGCGTGCCGCCTGATCGTTGAACAGCTCGAGGAACTCGGCGCCGAATCCGAGCCTCGGGTACGCCGCCAACACCTCGGTCCGCAAGGCGGCCGGAAACTCGGTGGCGTGGCGTCCGACGACGTCCCAGCTTGTCGAGACCTGTAGCAGGTGCGACTCGGCATCCTCGTCGGCGGAGACGTCATCTCGCATGTGCCGCACGATGATCTCGTCGATCCGTGCCCGCCGCTCCGGGGACCAGCCGGCCGCTGTCCCGAACATCCAGCCGAGATCGCCGCCCGCTTCCTCGAAGGGCATCGTGTGGCTGTCGAAGGGCGTGGTCAGCCCGAGGTCGTGCAGCATCGCCGACACGAAGTAGAGCTCCTCGTCGAAGCCGATGCCATGCGCTGCCGCATACGACGCTCCCCAGAGGTAGGCGCGGATCGAATGGTTGAGCAGAGCCGGCGAGCAATATCGCGTGGCGATGTCAACAGCCGCCTGAGCGGCGGGCGTGGCCGAAAGCTCGATCGACATGTGATCAAGCGTATCGCCGCTGACCGGGGGTTCCGGCGGCTGTCAGCCCCGGCGTGGCGCTTCCCGGCCGGCAGCACTTGTCGTCGACAGGCGGCCTGCTCCGATCGACAGTGATGGGGCCAGGCCCTATCAGGGCACGCCACGACCCGGCGGCGTCAGCCGCCGCCGGCCAGGTGGTCAGGACGAGCCGCCCGGGTGATCATCCGATCACGACGGTCAGGTCCGCGGTGAAGTCACGGTCCAGGGGGAACATCGGCCGCGTCACGTTGTGGTACGGCAGCCGCGCGAGATCCTGGTCGACCCCGCCCGGGGTCAGCGCGAGCAGCCAGTCACCCGCCGCGTCGAACAGTTCGGGCTCCAGGTAGCCGATCTTCACCACCACGACGTCCACCTCGTCGACCGCGACCCCCAGCCGGGCGTACGACTCCAGCAGCCGGTACTGCATCCGCCGCGACGTGACGAACACGCTGAGCCCGCCGACGCGCACACTGACGCACCGCCCGCCGTCGGGATCGTCGGCGACCGCCTCCAGCACACCGTCCAGCAGCAGCGGCCCCGGCTCGCGCGCGTCGATGCGCCCACCGGCCGTCACCCGCACCGGCGAGCCGAGAGGCTGGTCGGCGACCTGTGTGACGGCCTGCGGGTCCACCAGCGAGGCGAACACGGCCCGGCGCGAACCGTCGCGGATCTCCGACCGGGCCAGCAGACGCTCCACGGCGAAGGTGACATCGTCGGCGCCGCCGGCCCCGGGGTTGTCACCGGAGTCGCTGATGAAGAACGGCCGCCGGGCCGGGTCGGCGACCGCGGCCAGGGCGGTGTCGAGGCATTCGTCCATCGTGCCGGTCGGCGCGACGAACGCGAAGTCGTCGCGGGCCGCCCAGAAGCGCTCCCCGAGTTCGCGGGCCGCGTCGGCGGTCGCCGTCGCGTCGGTGCCGGTGACGACGACCGCGCCCTGGCAGCGGGCCTGGTCGGCCCAGGCGTATCCGATCCAGACGGCCGCATCGACGATGCCGTCGCGGGCCTCGATCTCCGGGACGCTCGCGTACAGGCTCAGCGCCGGTTCCTCGCGGGTGCTGGTCATCTCGCCGGGCAGCAGGATCGGCACGTGGACGAGGGCCTTGTGCGGCCGCTGCCCTCGGCGTAGCGCCTCGACCAGGTTGCGGGCGGCGCGTTCGCGGGTCTCCCACACGTCGACGTGCGGGGCGGTCCGGTAGCAGGTGAGCAGGTCACACGCGTCGAACAGCACCCGGGACACGTTGCCGTGCAGGTCCATCGCCGTGGACACGTACGGCTGCGGCCCCAGCGCGGACCGGATGGAGGTGATCAGGTCGCCCTCGGCGTCGTCGCGTCCGACGACGCTCATCGCACCGTGGAAGTCGACCAGCATGCCGTCCAGCGGCCCTGCCGCGGTGAGCCCGTGCACGATCTCGGCCGCCCACGCCTCGTACGCCGCAGGCTCGACCGCTCCACCGGGCAGGGCACGGGCGTGCACGAGCGGGATCCACTCGACGTCGGCGGCCCACGGCCGGCCGAGCCAGTCGTAGCGTGCCAGCAGGGCGTCGCCCCGGGTGACCTCGAAGTCCGCGGCCGTGCTCAGGTGGGGTGAGAACGTGCTGGACTCGATGTGGATGCCGCCGATGGCGATACGAAGCGGGCGGGACATGGTCGGCTCCTAGCTCGGCGAAGGCGTTTCGCGATCGTCCGGACTTAGACCGTATCCTGCTGAAACTGACCGATTGACGGAGGGTGGCCTTCGCTGCCACCACGCGTCGGGGATACATTCTGCGCCGTGACGACGGTGGAGATCTGCGTGAGCGACGTGCCGACCGCGCTGGTGGCCGAGGCGGCCGGAGCCGACCGGCTGGAACTGTGCGCCGATCTCGGCCAGGGCGGCACCACTCCCAGCCTGGGCGCCGTCGAGGTCGCCCTCCGCTGCCTGCGCAGCGCGGGGGTACGGGTCATGGTCCGTCCCCGCGGCGGTGACTTCCGGGTCACCGAGGTCGAGGAACAGGTCATGCTCGCCGACATCGCCGCCATCCGCGCCGTGCCCAACCCGCACGGGATCGCGCTCGGCGTGGTCGTCGGCGCCGTGACCGGCGACGGCGGCCTCGACCTGGCCGTCCTGCGCCGCCTGATCGAGGCGGCCGGACCGCTGCCGGTGACCGTGCACAAAGCCTTCGACGAGGTGCACGACCAGCTCAGGGCACTTGAGGAGATCATCGACCTCGGCGCGGACGCGGTCCTCACCTCCGGCGCGGCCCCTACCGCACTGGACGGCGCGGCGCGTATCGCCGCGCTGCGGGAGCGCGCCGGCGACCGGCTGCGTGTCATCGCCGCGGGCGGCATCCGCTCGCACAACGTCCGGCAGGTGCTCGACCGGACCGGGGCACGGGAGCTGCACCTGCGCGCACCGGTGCTCCGTGACGGCCGTGAGGCCACCGACGGCGACGAGGTACGCCGGGTCGTGGACGCCACCCGCGCAGGCTGACCCGCTCGGGCACGGCGATACACCGTATTCGGGTTGTCGCCCCCGATGGCGTACGCCTAGATCGCTCGGCGGCGGGGGCGGCTCCTGGACGCGCTTCCTTCTCATCCTTCGAATGGCTTCTTGCGCCTTCGCTCTCCGTCCCCGCCCTCAACTCCGCCCTCACTGTGACCAGTTCGGCCATCTCGACCTTGACGATCTCGATTTGCTGGGCCGGGTCCAGCTGTCGTCGCGGCCGGCGGGTAGAGGTCCAGGCGCAGCCGGTTCCTGCCGCAATTGCCCTCGGGGTCATACAGGAAGAATCAGACATGTTTTGCGAAGTGCATAGGGCAACCTTGACAAACCAAGAACCGAACCAGCTTCAAATTCCGGCCAACGTCAGCACGTGATCGAATCCGCGAAGCTGGGCCGGCGAACTCGTCATCGGTAGTACCAGGGCCGGTATGCCGGCGGCCACGGAACCGCCGTCGCCGCTGGGATGGTCGCCGACCATCAGCGTCCGATCTGGCTGTGCCTCCAGGGCATCGAGTGCGGTGCGCCAGATCTGTACATCGGGTTTGACGAAGCCGACCTCGTAGGAAAGTATGAATGCATTGATGTAGCGGTCAAGCCCGTGCCGGGCAAAGCATTTGCGAATATCCCAGCCAATGTTGCTCACCACGCCAAGGCGAATATCGCGGGCGCTCAGGGCGGCGAGAGTGGATGACGTGTCCGCGTACGGCTCGAGCGCTTCGGCGTGCGTTTCGTGCAGGGCTCGCGCAAACGGCAGGTCCACCCCACTGATCTGCTGCAGGACAGCCAGAATCGCCCGGTCCCATACCTGCGGGTCCAAGTCGCGGGCAATATGAGCAGGGTGCGTGGCCGTTGTCCGCAACAACTCAGCGAAATCCGCGGCGATGCGCTGAGCGTCACCGGGGGCCACCTCCCGGCCGATCAATGCCGCGGCGCTGCCGACCCAGCGGTTAGGGTCTCTGGCGAACAGGGTCCAAGCGAAGTCGAACAGGACGGTTGTCACGGGTTTCGAAGCCACCAGGTCAACCTAGATCAGCGGACGACTTCCGTGGGGCCATGATGCTCCTGACTGCACTCGACCGGGACGGTACGCGGGGCTGCCGCAAGCGCGCGATGCGCAGGGGCAGTCGGTCTTGCGATGGTCGGCGATCGCACCGATGCCCACCACCCGCTCGACCTCTTCATCGCGTTCCGGTCGGTGGGCATGAGGTCAAGGCAGCGGTACCTCACGACGATCCTCGAACGCCACGACTGGGTCATCTACCGGCCGGCCGACGTGGAGACCCGCACGTTCTGGAGCACCGTCTTCGGGGCGCGGCTGATCTCCGAGTCGGGTTCGGCGGCCGGTCAAGCGACATCGACCTCGCCGGCGTACTCACCATTCGGGCAAGATCTCCGGATCGCTGAGCGACGCGCTCGGGATGACAGGTCGCAGGGCAACGGGGTCGCGGCTGCCGCAAGCCGGCAGTACCCGTCGGGCACACCCGGCACACGAGCTTGCCGAAGAGCGGATGGTTCGTCAGGTTTCCCCTCGGCGAAACGCGGGTGCAAACGCTGTCCAGACGTAGGCAGACGTGCCCCACCGTCAGCCAGATCGCGGCCTGTTCACCGTAGGCACCTATGGACGCGCGGCACCGCTGGTGGCGTCGACGTCGCCGACGTGCACCCCGACGACATGCACGTCTGCGGGGGCGAGCTTCGACGACCGGGCCTGGGCCGGTCGGTTCGCCGATGTCAGTGGCCTGCACAAGGAGGTGCTGGGCGGCTGAGGACTGCCCGTCATCGCGGCCGCGCTCATGCGCGGTTCGGTGGGGGCGCTGTGACAGGTTCGAGCAGTGCGGCGGTCGACTGTCGGTGGAAGTGCCTGGCCCAGTCGAGCGGAGTCGCGTCGAAGCGCCGGTCGCGGAGGTCGGGGTCAGCACCCAGGTCCAGCAGCCGGCGGGTGAGCTCCA
Organism: Catellatospora paridis; assembly: GCF_009720365.1. Classification (GTDB taxonomy): domain Bacteria; phylum Actinomycetota; class Actinomycetes; order Mycobacteriales; family Micromonosporaceae; genus Catellatospora; species Catellatospora paridis. Next base: position 231,864 of record NZ_ML769313.1, read on the forward strand.
CGTTCCCGTTCACCGCGCTGTGGTGCAGTGCCGTCTCCCAAGCGTCTTCGACCGGGGCATCGCCGCGCCCGTAGGCGTTCACGTCGAAGCCGAGCTCAGCGAGCAACGTGACCGTATCGATGGGCGCCTGGTTCGCGGCCCAGACGATGAGCCCGGGGCGGCTGCGGCGGGCTTGGGCCACGGCGTCGGGATGCGCGGCGCGGACCCGGCCCAAGGTGGACCGGTCGGCGCGGAACGCCGCGGCGATCAGCTCGCGTACCGGGTCGGGGCCGAGCGGCGCGGCGCCCTGCGCGAGGAGGTAGTCGGCGATCTCGGTGTCGCCGTAGACCTGGGCCAGCTCGACCGGCGTCCGGCCGTCACCTGGACTCCACGAGGGACCGTCCCCCTCGAACGGCGAGCGGAAGTCGACGCCGTGCTCGACCAGCAGCCGCACCCGGGCGAGCTGGTGGTGCTCGACCGCCCAGCGCAGCTGGATGCGCACCATCTGCGCGGGCGTGTCCAGGTCCGGGATCCGGATCTTCCATGGGCCGCCGTCGCCGGTGCCGAGCCCGTATTCGTACAGCAGCTCCAGGTGCGAGTTGTCGGGCTCGAACATCCGGTTGTACAGGGTCTGGGCATCGTTGGGGTCGGCGCCCGCGTCAAGCAGCAGCCGGCCCAACGTCTGCCAGTGCGGGTGGCGGGGCTGGCGCCGCTGGCCCAGCTCGCCGTGGCCGAACACCCCGGTCAGCAACGTGAACGGTGACGGTAGGGCGTCAAAGAGGTAGCCGTCGTTGGGGTCGGCGCCGGCGTCGAGCAGCTGTCGGGCGACTGCGAGCACACGCTCGGCCGGCACGGCCGGGTCGAATCGCGAGTAGACGAGGTAGTACAGCGGCCGCCACCGGAACGGGCCACCCCGCTCGGCCACCCGCCGCGGCTGCTCGGCGAGCAGCCGGGCGACGTCGTCCGGGCGGGCAGCCGCGGCGGCGGCCCAGATGTTTCCCGTGGTCAGGTCGGGATGCTGAACCAGAAGTTGCCGGGCCTGCGCCCAGCGCGCCGGCCCGTCCTCGCGGCTGTACGTCAGGCAGGCGAGGCGGCAGAACTCCTCCACCGGGTCGTTCACCGGCGCCGCACCGAGCGCAGTGTCCCAGCCGTGATCGGCCACGGTTTGCAGGTATCGCGTAAGCCGAGGCCAGCTGGAGAACCCGTATTCGCGGGCGACGACGAACTGCGCGGCGCTGAGCTGCAAACCGCCGGCGTCGTCGGGCACTGCACCCGGATGGTGGCGGGCCAGCCGCGCGACGGCGTCGGGGTCGCCGGCACGAACGGCCCGCTGCAGGGCACGGGCCTGCCGGCGGAAGCTTTCGAGGTGCGGATGGTCGGGCATGCCCAGGATCGGCACAATGGCCTCCTCTCGTCTGCCTGATGTCCGCTTAGTCAGGTCGAAAGGAGAGCGCTCGTGACACATGATGCACACGCCAGGTGGGCTGTGCCCATTCCCGCGGACCGGTGGCTTCCTGGCAGCCGCCGCAATTATAGCCAGATCGCGGGTCGCGAGCCCCGGTTCGTGGCACCAGGTCGGAGTGCAGACCGGCTCTTGGTTCGTCACGCCGGGGCCGTCGCGCCTCCCGCGGCGTCGTCCACGCGCCGTTCGCATGGGCCGCATGACGGAGTGTCCCGTTCAGGGCGGTCAAGCTGGCGGATCGTCCCGATACAGATCCGATTTCACGCCTCGGCCGCCCCAGCGCGTCGCCGTGAGTTCCGGCCGTGGGCGGGTGGGTTTGGGCACCCAGCCGTAGCGCCTGGTGTCCGGCGCGGACTCGTCCCAGTCGGCGATCGATGCGAATCGCACGGGATGCCGGTCATGCCAGGCACGCACCGCGCCGCCGAAGACCCGTGCCAGTTCGGCCGGATCGCCGTGCAGTTGCGCGGCGAACAGGAGCGCGGGCCAGGCTTCCTGGCGCACCTTGTGATGGTGGGAGTGGGTGGCTTCGTTCAACCGAGCCTCGGCCGCCGGAAGTGGCAAGAGGCCCGCCGTCCGATCGGCCGGGGCGAGCGCGGCCAACCGCGAGGGCGAGACGTCACCGTTTTGGGCTGCCACCAGTCGCGCCCGCTCAGCGGGCGGCAGCAGCGACAGCAGGGGATCGACCGCACCAGTGTCGGAGTCGCCGTCGTCCGGCCGATATCTGTTGGCGTGCTCGACGGCGTCGGCCAGTGCGGCAAGCTCGGCGACCGTGAGTTGGCGCAGCGCCCGCAGCACTGCCCGCGGCAGCGGTCGGCTGTAGAGCCAGAATCGGCAATGCCGACGACGCACAAGTTCGAGGAGCGCCCGGGGTTCGCGCAGCGCCGAGACGAAAACCTCTGGTCTGCGTGGCCCGACAGCTCGATGAGCCGCAGCGCTGCCGCCGGGCTGTCCCGCACGACCAGCCGCTGCAGGTGATAACCCCATCGCCTGTCGCTGATGATATTCGCGACGGCCACCGGTGCCACGTCTACCAGGGAACGCAGGCCGGCCTCGGTGACGGCGAGCCGGGGCAGCCAACTGTCCACGATCGACGATGAGCAGGCCGCCAGCAGAATGATGCCCTCACGTTCGCCGAACGTGGCGACCACCTCGGGCAGCAGGCTGTCGGCCAGTGCCCGCCGCCGAGACCTGCGCAACACGCCATAGCATCGGCGCCGGGTCATCTCAGGTGCCGTGCGGATCAGTGTTGTCAGTGCCTCGTCGGAGACCGGCAGATGGATCGCCGCGGCCAGGGCCCGGTCGCCGACGACGGGATCGTTCAGGGCCGCCTCGACGGCGGTGACATCGCGACGCACCACGGCCGCGAAGAGATCGGAAAACTGCATCGCGACGGAGTATGCAGGCGCCCTATGGCGATGGCAACTCTTTAACGAGCACTTGACCTGGCCACTCGCTGATCGTAAGGGTCTGGCCGATTCAGTGCAGCCGGGTCACCTGATCCTCGCTGGCCACCCGACTCACAGCAGTACTCTGCCTGCCGACTCCTCGACCTCGATCGGGATCTGGGTGCCGTACCGCTTCGGCAGCTCGACCCGGGCCCGCTCGACCTGCTCGACGCCGACCGTCACCCCGGAGCCGTCATGGCGGGGACCGACCATGTGCACGACTATGCCCTGCTCGCGCCAGTATGCCGTGTCGCCGCTGATCCTCATGGTCAGCGCCAGCAGGGTGGCCTGGCTGTGGTCGGCGTCGCGCAGGTACAGGCATTGCCCGCCGGAGACCGACTCCGCGTACGCGTCGAACTCGGCCGAGCGCACCCGGTAGACGATGGCGTGGCCCTTCTCCGACACGACCAACACGCCCGCGAACACGTCCGCGAAGCGGCCCTCCGCCGCGTGCTGGATCTCGGCCAGGGCCTGATCGAGGGCGCCGATGCTGCCGTACATGGTGGTGCCGGCCGTCTCGATCGGGCTCGGCGCGGCCGCCGGGGAGGCGCAGCCCGTGGTGGCCTGCCCGTCGACCCCGGATGGGCTGCCATTCCGTGGCCCGGCAGAGCCGGACAGCACGGTGGCCAGTCCCAGCGCCGCGGTGAGCGTCAGCGCCGCGGCCCCACGACGGGTGGCGCGAGGTGTCCTCATAGCCCTGAGGACGCGCTGGCCGGGCGGCAGGTTGCGCTCGGACGGGTTACAGCGGTGATTTCTTGAATGATCCAATCCACGATCATTCCTGCCCGGGTCGGACAGAATGGCAACATGACCATTGTCAAGATCAATGCCATCACCGTGCCGGCCGACAGCGGTGACGAGCTGGCGCGCCGCTTCGCCGCGCGGGCCGGCGCCGTCGACGACCAGGACGGATTCGAAGGCTTCGAGTTGCTCCGCCCGAACGACGACCGGACCACGTGGCTGGTCATCACCCGCTGGCGCGACGAGGAGGCGTTCCAGGCGTGGGTCAGTTCGCCGGCGTTCGCGCACGGCCATCGCTCGGCGTCCGAGCGCGCGGGCGAGTCGGCGCCGCCGCCGGTCGGCGTACACAGTGAGGTCTGGTCGTATGTTCCCGCCGGCGGGTCGGACCCGGCACGACGATGACCGGGCCGACGCAGCTGTAACCCTCAGCTTTGGCGGGTGCCGTCGAGGGTCTCGCGGATGATGTCCGCGTGGCCCCCGTGGCGCGCTGTCTCTTCGATCATGTGGAACAGGACGTAGCGCACGTTGCACTCGATGATGTCCTCGCGCGCGCAGGGACTGTCGAGGTCCATCGAAGCCACGATGGCGCGGGACTCCGCGATCTGCTCCCGGTAGTACGCGACCCAGTGGTCCACCGTGTCGTTCTCGTCGACCATCATGTCGGCGTCACGGGGCTCGGCCTTGACGGCGGGCCAGTTCTCAGACAGCTCGCGTCCGGCCACGATGACCTGGAACCAGCGGCGCTCCCAGGTGGCGGCGTGCTTGATCAGCCCGAGCAGTGACAGCGAACTCGCGCTCGGCGCCGTTCGCGCCGCGGCGTCGTCGAGACCTTTGAGCGTCAGGAGCAGGCCCTCGCGCTGGTAGTCGAGAAAGCCTTCCAGGGCCTGGCGCTCGGAGGTGTACGCAAATCTCGCTGCATTGGGGTCGGACATGCGGGGGATGCTAGCAGCGACTCGGCTACCGCCAGGGGTGCCAATGCTGCCGAGCCTGGCCGGACAGGATCTTTCACCGACGGCGGCGTTGATCAGTTGCCGCCGATCCCCACGGTCAACTAGGGTGCGGCGGGCGCCCTCCACATTGTGCGGACGGTGCCGCCCCGCGTGAACCGTCGAGGAGCTTTCCGCATGCGCCGAACCGCCGCCTCCGTGCTGCTGACCGTCGTCATGGCCGGTGTCGCCGCCTGCAGTGACGAGGCCGCGCCACAGGCCGGCCCCTCCGCCGTCCCGGCGAGTAGCGCCGCGTCGGACGTGATCGGGAGCGTCCCGGCGGCCTGCGAGGCCGCCGACGGCCTGTACGCCACCTTGAACGAGCAGACGCAGGGCCACATCCAGCGCGGCTTCGAGGCGGAGAAGCGCGGTGACAAGGCGACGGTGGCCGAGGAGCTGGCGGCGTTGGAGCCGATGTTCCTGGCGGTGGCGGCGAAGTTCGCCGAGGCCTCCGACCGGGTCGCCGACGCCGAGGTGAAGGTGGCGCTGCGCGACCTTTCCGATGCGGCCGTGGCGGGGTCGACGTTCACGAAGTTCAGTGAGTTCGGCTCGATGCAGCAGCTGACCGTGTCCGGTGAGCTGGTCCTGATCCGCCGGTGCCGCGACGCCGGGTACAACATGGTCAACCTGGTCTGATCGGTCCGGCGCGGCGGGGGACCGCGCTGCTCAGGTGGCGACGTCCTGCAGCGCTGCGGCGAGGGCCTTGAGGTCGAGCCCGGTCAGGTGGTCGAGGAAGTGGCGGCGCACCGAGGCGAGGTTGGTGGGCCAGGCCTCGGCCAGGCGGGCCCGGCCGGCGTCGGTGAGAACGGCGTTCCAGCCGCGGGCGTCGTGCTCGCTCCTGACCCGCTGGACCAGCCCTTCGCTTTCCAGCCGGCCCACGATCCTGCTCATGCCGCTGATGGACAGCTCGTTCGCGGTGGCCAGCTCGCTCATCCGTAGTCGCAGGTCCGGCGCTTCGGACAGGTGCTTCATGACCAGGAACTCGATGAAGGGGAGCCGCTGCTCGCGGACCATGTCGGCGTCGATGGCGCGGGGCAGGGCGTAGATCAGGCGGCTGAGGGACCGGACGAGGGCGTCCTCGTCCGGGGTGAGGGGCTGCGGCCCGCCCGTGGCCGGTGTCGGGTGCGCTGTGACGGCAGACATATCCCCAGCTTACTTGCTTGACGAAGGAAATACCGTGCGTATATTTGCTTGACGAAGCAAGTACATCCCGTTCGGGGTGTCGTGCCAGCTACGGAGGAACAGCAGATGACCAGAATCGGGATCATCATCGGCAGCACCCGGCCGGGGCGTAACGGGGCGGCCGTGGGGCAGTGGGTGCACGAGATCGCGCAGCAGCGTACAGACGCCGAGTTCGAGCTCGTCGACCTCGTCGACTACCGGCTGCCGCACCTGGACGAGGCATACCCGCCGTCGATGGGCCAGTACACCCAGCCGCACACCCTGGCGTGGGCGAGCAGGATCGCGTCTTCGACGGGTTCGTCATGGTGACACCGGAGTACAACCACTCGACGTCCGGCGCGTTGAAGAACGCGATCGACTTCCTGTACGCCGAGTGGAACAACAAGGCCGTCGGCTTCGTCAGCTACGGCTCGCTCGGCGGCGCCCGCGCGGTGGAGCACCTGCGGCTCATCGCCGGCGAGTTGCAGCTGGCCGATGTGCGCTCGCAGGTGGCGCTGTCGCTGTTCACCGACTTCGAGAACTTCAGCGTGTTCAAGCCCGGCCAGTTCCAGCGGGACGCGCTCGATACGACCCTCGACCAGGTGGTGGCCTGGAGCCGGGCCCTCGCGCCGCTGCGGACCAGCTGACCGGGCAGCGGAAGGGAGAAGCCCCATGGGAATGATCGACGACAAGGTCGTGCTGGTCACCGGCAGCGGCCGGGGTCTGGGCCGCGCGGCGGCGCTGGCCTTCGCGCGAGAGGGCGCGAGGATCGTCGGGCTCGACATCATGACCGAGGCCAACGACGAGACGGTCGCACTCGTGCGCCGCGGCGGCGGTGAGATGACCGGCCTCGCGCCGGTCGATCTCACCGACCCCGAGCAGGTGCGGCGCGCCGTGGACGACGCCGCGGCCGCCTATGGCGGACTCGACGTCGTGCACAACAACGCCGCGATGGTCCGCTTCGGGCCGATGCCCGACTTCTCGGTCGAGGACTGGCGGACCACGATCACCGGCGAACTCGACATCCCCTTCTTCGTGTCGAAGTTCGCGTGGCCGCACCTGGTCCGGCGCGGCGGCGGCGTCATCATCAACGTCGCGTCCATCGCGGGCATGATCGCCGGCGAGGTCCCGCCGATGGTCGCCCACAGCGCGGCCAACGCGGGCGCCATCGGTATGACGCGGCAGCTCGCACTCGAAGGCGCGCGCCACGGGATCCGGGTGGTGGCGATCAGCCCCGGGCCGACGCTGACGCCGCTCAGCGACCGCGACCTCGGCGACGATCATGCCGCCCGGGCCGCGATCACCGGCAAGACGCTGCTCAAGCGATTCGCCCAGCCCGAGGAGGTCGTCGAACTGGCGGTGTTCCTCGCGTCCGACCGGGCGGCGTTCATCACCGGCGCCAACTACCCGGTCGACGGCGGCTCGACTGCCTGGTGACCCGCCTGCGCCGGATGGGGTCCGTGGGCAGGACGGGGCGGCGTCGCCGAAGGAGATCTCCGAGGCGACGTCGTCCCGGCGGGCCAACCCGCCGGGACGACGCTTGAACGCAGTCTGCGTCCGATCCTCAGTGGCGCAGCGCGCGCAGGCCTACGCGCAGTTCCTCGGTGAACGACTTCGGCTGCTCCCAGGCTGCGAAGTGCCCGCCCTTGTCGAGTTTGTTGTAGTGGACGAGATGGGGGTATGCCCGCTCGACCCAGCTGCGTGGCGCCGAGTAGATCTCATCCGGGTAGGCGCTCACGGCCACGGGCACGTTGACCCCCTTCGGCGCGAAGAAGGCGAACTTGTTCTCCCAGTACAGGCGGGAGGCGGAGATCGCCGTGTTGGTCAGCCAGTAGAGCGTGATGTTGTCCAGCACGTCGTCGCGGGTCAGGCCCTCCTTCTTGCCCTGGAAGACACGCGCGATCAGCTCGGTGCTGCGGGCGTCGTGGTCGAGGATCCAGGCGGCCAGGCCGACGGGCGAGTCCGCGATGCCGTACAGCGTCTGCGGGCGGTTGCCCATCTCCTGCGCGTAGGCCAGGCCCTTGCTGTAGAAGAAGGCGAGCTGGTCGAAGGCGTGGCGCTCCTCCTCGGAGAGGCCGCTCGGCGCCTTCGATCCGGCCAGCGCCGCTTTGTCGATCTCGGGTGGCACCGCGCCGGCCATGTTGGTGTGGATGCCGAGCAGCTCCGGGGCCGCCTGCACGCCCATCATGTCGACGATCAGGGCGCCCCAGTCGCCGCCCTGCGCCACGAACTCGGTGTAGCCGAGCCGTTTCATCAGCTCCACCCAGGCGCGTCCGATGTGGTCGGGATCCCAGCCGGTGGTCTTCGGCGTGCCCGAGAAGCCGTAGCCGGGCATGGACGGGATCACCAGGTGGAAGGCGTCCTCGGCCTTGCCGCCGTGCTTGGTGGGGTCGGTCAGCGGTTCGATGATCTTCAGCTGCTCGACGACCGATCCGGGCCAGCCGTGCGTGATGATGAGCGGCAGGGCGTTCTCGTGCTGGGAGCGGACGTGGATGAAGTGGATGTCGAGCCCGTCGATCTCGGTGATGAAGTTCGGGTACGAGTTCAGTCGCGCCTCGCACTTGCGCCAGTCGTACTCCTTCGCCCAGTGGCTCGCGAGCGACTGCATCGTCGCGAGCTGCACGCCCTGTGTCAGGTCGTCGACGGTCTCCTTCTCGGGCCAGCGCATGTGTTCGATGCGCGCACGCAGGTCGTCCAGCTGGGATTGCGGTATCTCGACCGTGAACGGCCGGATCGCTGATTTCTTGGTCTTGGCGGGCATGGTGTCCCCTTACCGATGGCAGTTCCGGTGAGACCGCAGGGTCTTCGCGCCCTGGGTGCGACGAACGGCCTGCCCGGCCGTCGTCTCGCTCGGGCAGCGGGAATGATGTCTGGTGCCCGGATTCAACCGATTCAGGCTCTATTCCCGCTTGACTGCCTTATGGTAGTACGGGTTCACGGGTGCCGGTGCCGCAATGCGGTCGGCCCGAGCGACCGCGGCGACGGTGGCGGGGATGCGGCCGTGGCCGGCATCCCCGCCACGTCCGATCAGGCTGCTGCGCAGCTCGCGGTCGGGGTGGTGCTGTTGCCGTTCTTGTAGAGGGTGACGCCGAAGTTGTTGCCGGCGCCGCTGGGGCGGGCGGTCAGCGTGCCGGTGCTGCCGGTGACGGTCGCGTTCCAGCTGCTCTGCAGGCTCTGCCCGCTGTTGAGGTTGATGCTGACGGTCCAGTTGCTGCTGCCGCTGACCGCGAAGGTCACGTTGAACCGGTCGCTCCACTCGTCGGCGCGCGAGACGCTGACGGTGCAGCTGCCGCCACCTCCGCCACCGCCACCGCCACCGCCGGACGGGGCGACGGCGCGGCCGGTGCTGGCCGAGATGTGGCCTGGGCACAGGTTGCGGGCCTGCAGGTCCTGCAGGATGCCGGGCAGCGCCGAGATGGTGTTCTGCGGCCAGTCGTGCATGAGGATGATCTGCCCGTTGGTCAGGCGCGCGGCAGCCTGCCGGATCGCGCTGGCGCTGGCGTTGTTCCAGTCCTGCGAGTCGACGTCCCAGATGATCTCGCGCAGGCCGAGTGAGGCCTCGATCTGCTTGAGGGTGGCGTTCGTCTCGCCGTAGGGCGGGCGGAACAGGTTCGGGGTCACCCCGGCCGTCTGCTGGATCGCCTGCTGGGTCCGGCTGAGTTGGGACTGGATGTCGGCGGAGCTCATGTTGATCAGGTGTGGGTGGTCCCAGCTGTGGTTGCCGATCTGCAACCCGGCGCTGCGGTAGGCCTGCACGAGCGAGCCGTTCGCCTGCGCGTTCGAGCCGGTCGGGAACACGGTCGCGGTCGCGTTGTACTGGCGCAGCGTGTTGACCAGCTGGTTGGTCGTGCCGGTGTTGGGGCCGTCGTCGAACGTCAGCCCGACGTACCCGGCCGAGCAGCTGTTGGTGCCGCCGCCCGTCGGAGTGGGTGTGGGCGTGGGGTTTCCGCCGCCGCCTCCCGAGGCGGAGCAGCTCGCGGTCGGGGTGGTGTTGTTGCCGTTCTTGTAGATGGTGGTGCCGAAGTTGTTGCCCGATCCGTTCGGCCGGGCGGTCAGCGTGCCGGTGCTGCCGGTGACGGTCGCGTTCCAGCTGCTCTGCAGGCTCTGCCCGCTGTTGAGGTTGATGCTGACGGTCCAGTCGCTGCTGCCGCTGACCGCGTAGGTCACGTTGAAGCGGTCCGACCACTCGTCAGCGCGCGTGGTCGTCACGGTGCAGCCACCGCTGCCGCCGCCACCACCTCCGCCACCTCCGCCGCCGGTGCCCTCGCTGACGGTGATGTTCGAGTTGCCGCTGCTCTGGTAGCCCTCGGTCGCCATGATCTGGTAGTCGTGCGTGCCGAGGTTCATGCCCCTGCTCGCCCAGGCGTCGAAGTGGTTGGCGGCGGTGATGGTGCCGCCGGTCCGCTTGGCCTGCCGGACGCTCCAGTACTGGTAGAACGTCGCGGTGCCGTCGATGGAGGGCTGATTGACGCGCTGCGTGCGGTAGATGTCGTAGGTGCCGCCGTCGCTGGTGACGGTGCCCATCAGCGTGCCCGTGGGCCGGTAGGTGCCCCAGTTGTCCACGATGTAGTACTCGATCAACGGGTTGCGGGTCCACCCGTAGAGCGTCAGATAGGCGTTGCCGGACGGGTTGAAGCTGCCGGAGTAGGTCACGGTCCGGCGGGTGCCGGGCTTCCAGCCCTTGCCCGCGACGAAGTTGTTGATGCCGCTCCACTGGGTGCTGTACTGCCCGCCGGCGCCCATGGTCATGGAGACGTTTCCGCTGTCCTTCCAGAAGGAGTAGAAGAAGCCGTTGTCGGTGCCGGTCTGGTTCGTGGTGACGGTCGTGTCGGCGTACGCGCTGCCGATCGGCGCCAGCGCGGTGACGGCCAGCGCCGCGGCGCAGGCAGCGCCGAGCAGCAGCCTGAGCCGGCCGCGTCTGCGGCCGTTCGGGAGGGTGGGGGAGCCGGGCATGTGATCCACCTACTCGTGAAGCCTGGCAAGCCAGGGCGGGTGTGGGTGCGGGCCGCTGCCGCGAGGCCGCCGGCGGCCGTCGCGACCTGGCCTCGGACCTGGTGAGGGACGGGGCGGTCGTTGCGGGTCGACGGGCGGGCGATCCGGGCGGGGCGCTCACGTTCGTCGATAGACGCATCGTGACCAGGACCGATCGGGAAGTCAACGACTTCCGGGAAGTTTCGGTAGTTGCTTAACCGCTAAAGTGCTGATCGTGCTCATGAGCGGCTGATCGTTTTGCCTGGCTGTAAAGCATCAGGCACTGGTGATGGCCGAAAGTATCGGAACTTTCAGGTCCGCTTCTCGGCGGTCCGCGGACGGCGCGCGCCATTGAGCGGATCAGTTCCTGCGCCGCCGTGCTCGTCCGGTGGGCGTGGCAGAAATTCTCGAAAATCCTGCCGCGCATACTGTCGAATTCGCGCGGCGCGTTCGACGTGAAGGCGTACCGACCAAGAACGCACAGCAGGAAGGCAGCCCGTCATGGCCCAGTACGCAGTTCTGATCTACGCCGGCGACTCCGCCCACCACCCCGACGCCACCGCCGCCGACACCGCGCCGCACGACCGGCACGCCGAGGAACTGGAGCGGTCCGGCGCGCTGGTGGCCGCATACGCCCTGACGCCCAGAGACCTGGCCACCTCGGTCCGCGGCGACGTCATCACCGACGGCCCGTTCGTCGACACCAAGGAGATCGTGGCTGGCTTCTACATCCTCGAGGCGCCCGACCTCGACGCCGCGCTCGCGATCGCCCGGCTCAACCCCGCCTGCCAGGCCGGCGGCGGAGTCGAGGTCCGGCCCGTCGCCGGCGGCGGCTTCGTGCAGCGCCCCGCCGGATGAGCGAGCCGACGGCCGTCACGGCGGCGATCGCCGACGCGCACCGTCGCGAGTGGGCACTGGTGCTCGCCGCGACGGTGCGCGTGGCCGGTGACCTGGACCTGGCCGAGGAGTGCGTCCAGGAGGCGTACGCCGCGGCGATGCAGAGCTGGACCCGTGACGGGGTGCCGGCCAGCCCGGCGGCGTGGCTGACCACGGCGGCCCGGCGGCGCGCCGTGGACGCGATCCGGCGCGAGCAGACGCTGCGCTCGAAACTCCCGCTGCTGCTCGAACCCGAGGAGACTGTCGAGGACACCGCCATGAACCGGCCGCTCGACGAAGACCTGGACGGACCCGACGACAGCGTGCCCGACGAGCGGCTGCGCCTGATCTTCACCTGCTGCCATCCGGCCCTGGCGCAGGAGGCCCAGGTCGCACTGACCCTCCGGCTGGTATGCGGGGTGGCCACCGCCGACGTCGCCAGGGCGTTCCTGGTCTCGGAGCCGACCATGGCAGCACGCCTCACCAGGGCGAAGAAGAAGATCTCCGGTGCCCGCATCCCCTATCGGGTGCCGCGGCCGGCCGAACTGCCCGACCGCCTGCGGCCGGTCCTCGGCGTGATCCATCTGCTGTTCACCACCGGGCACACCGCCCCGTCGGGTGTGGACCTGGTCCGCGCCGACCTGGTGGAACGCGCCCTGCACCTGGCCCGGATGCTGCACGATCTGATGCCCGACGAGCCCGAGGCACGCGGACTGCTCGCCCTGCTGCTGGTCACCGACGCGCGGCGGGCCACCCGCGTGGACTCCGCGGGCCGGTTGCTGCGCCTTCAGGAGCAGGACCGCACCCGCTGGGACCGCCGGGCGATGGCCGAGGCACGCGACCTGATCGTGGCCGGGCTGCGCGGCGGTCGGCCCGGGCGGTATGTGCTGCAGGCGGCGATCGCCTCGCTGTACGCCGAGGCGCCCTCGTACGACGCGACCGATTGGGCACAGGTCGTGGCGCTGTACGACAGGCTGCTGGAGGTGTGGCCCTCACCCGTGGTGGCACTGAACCGGACGGTGCCCCTGGCGATGGTCGCCGGACCACGTGCCGCGCTCGCGGAGGTCGACGCATTGGAGCAGCAGGGGAACCTGGCTGGGTACCAGTACCTGTACGCCGTCAAAGCGGATCTGCTGCGGCGGTCGGGGCAGCTCGGGCAGGCCCGCGAGGCATACGCCCAGGCTTTGGCCCTCACCGCGAACGAAGCCGAGCGGGCGTTCCTGTCCGAGCGGCTGTCCGAGCCGACCGCCGCGGATGTCGGTGAGGCGGTGACCGGGCGCCATCACGACAGCGCACACGTCTGACGCGTACCATGGCGCCGCACTTCCAGGCATGCCCGCGAGGACAGGCTGAGGTTTAGGGGGAACCCATGCGGATCCTGGTCGCCGAGGACGACACGGCAGTCCGTGACTCGCTCGCGCGCAGTCTCCGATTCGAAGGCTATGCCGTCGACGTCGCCTGGGACGGAGCGCAAGCACTGGCTTCCGTGCTCGCCGCCGAACCTGACGCGCTCGTGCTCGACGTGATGATGCCCGAGGTCGACGGACTCGACGTCTGCCGGTCACTGCGCGAGCAGGGCATCGTCGTCCCCGTGCTGATGCTGACCGCCCGCGACAGCGTCGGTGACCGGGTCGCCGGCCTCGACGCCGGAGCCGACGACTACCTGGTGAAACCGTTCGCGTTGCAGGAGTTGCTCGCCCGGCTGCGGGCGCTGCTGCGCCGCGCGGTGCTCACCGGCGTGCCCAGCAACGACGGGCCGCTGCGCTTCGCCGGGATCACCCTCGACCCCGTCACCCGGGAGGTGACCGCCGACGGCCGGGCCGTCCGGCTGACCCGCACGGAATTCAGCATCCTGGAGGTGTTCCTGCGCCACCCACGCCAGGTGCTGAGCAGGTCGACGCTCTTCGAGCAGGTGTGGGGATGCGACCTAGGCGAGAACTCCAACAGCCTGCACGTGTACGTGGGCTACCTGCGCCGCAAACTTGAAGCCGCAGGCCAGGACCGGCTGCTGCACACGGTGCGCGGCGTCGGCTACGTGCTGCGCGAGACACCGCTGTGAGCCTCACCAACCGGCTCAGCGTCATCGCCGCCCTCGCGGTCGCGGTCGCGGTCGTGGCGGTCAGCGGGCTGGCGTTCCTGCTCGTCCGCGAGGAGCTGTACCGGCAGCTGGACGCCCAACTCGACGCCGACGCCCGCACGATCGCAGCGCAGCCGGAACAGTGGATGGCGAAAGCGCCCGTGAAACCGGCATTCCCCGGCGTGTTCCCAGGTGACCGGCGCGGCTTCGACAAAGGCGACATCGGCCCGCAGTGGCAGATCATCTCGATCAAAGGCGTCGCCAACACCTCTGCCCTGCCGATCACCGAGGCCACCCTCGCCGTGCTCAACGGCCGCGCGGTACGCAGCCGGGAAACGGTCCCCGTCGACGGCGCGCAGCTGCGGATGGTGACCCTGCGCCTGGACGAGCGTGGCACCATCCAGGTGGCCCAGCCACTCGACCCGCTCAACAACACGCTGCGCAGGTTGGCGCTGCTCCTGGCGTTGGGCTGCCTCGGTGGCGCTGCGCTGGCAGCGCTGCTCGGGCGCAGTGTCGCCCGCGCGGGCCTGGCGCCCATCCACCAGCTGACCGGGGCGGTGGAGAAGGTGGCCGCGACCCGGGACCTGCAGACCGCGATCCCGGTGCACGGCAGGGACGAAGTCGCCCGCCTGGCAGGGGCGTTCAACGGGATGCTCGCCGCGCTCACGGCTTCCCGCGCCGCGCAGCGGGCGCTGGTCGAGGATGCCGGGCACGAGCTGCGGACCCCGCTGACGAGCCTGCGTACCAACATCGAGCTGCTGGTGCGGGCAGAAGCGGATACCGAGCGGGTGCTGCCGGCGCAGGACCGGGTCCGGCTGATGCAGGACCTGGAGACGCAGGTGGTAGAGCTGACACAGCTCACCAATGAACTGGTGGATCTGGCGCGGGAGGAGACGAGCCCGGAACAGGCCGAGCTGGTCGACCTGGCAGACGTGGTCGCCGCCGCGATCGACAGGGCGCGCAGCCGCACCGCGGTCCCGATCGATGCGGACCTGGTGACGGCCGAGCTGACGGGTCGTCCGGGCGCGTTGGAACGGATGGTCCTGAACCTGCTCGACAACGCTGCGAAGTGGAGCCCGGTAGGCGGCCGGGTGGGTGTGCGCCTACGTGAGCGTGGTGCGCAGATCGAACTGACCGTCGTGGACGAGGGACCGGGCATCGACGACGCGGATCGGCCGCGGGTGTTCGAGCGGTTCTACCGGTCGGCCGCGGCCAGGGCGATGCCTGGCTCCGGGCTGGGGCTGGCCATCGTCGCGCAGACCGTGGCGCAGCACGGGGGCGCGGTGACGGCCGAGCGGGCGCCGGCGGGCGGTGCTCTGTTGCGCGTGCTGCTGCCGTCGAATTCATAGGAAGTTCTTAACCAACTGATCAGCCCTACTTAGTTGCCTGCGTCATCGTGTGCTGCATGACAACTGAGCCTGACAAGGCACCGGCCGCGGAGCCTTCCACCGAGCCGTCTGCCGAACCTTCGGCGCCCGCGGCCGCACCCGCTGCAACTGCTCCGGCCACCCCGGCTCGGCGGCGGCCGTCCGGCAAGTTCGTCCTGGCGTTGACCGGGGCGTTTCTCGCCGGTGCGGTCTGCACCGGATGTGTGGGTATCGCGGCCGCGTTCGTGGTGGGACACGGTCACGACCACCGCGGGTTCGAGGGCGATCATCCGAAGATCGAGCGGATGTTCCCGGACCGCGGCGGCTGGAAGGGCGGTGAGGTCCGGCCCGGTGACGGACGGACCCGGGAGAAGCTGGAGTGGCCGGGGGCTCCGGACCAAGGCGTCTGGCCGCTGCCTGGTGGCAAGCCGGGCCTGCCGGCGGTCCCCGCACCCGAGCAGAAGCCTCCGTCACCGGCGCCGTCTGCGACGTCCTGACTGGTAAGCGCGTGCAGCAACCCAAGGCCGGGTCGGCACGGCCGACCCGGCCCCGGTCACTCACTTCGGGGTTGCCCGCTGGTGCGTCTCAGCGCTGTAGAAGTCAGGTCGCGGGTCGGTGCAGAGCTGTTCGCTGGGCGGGCAGCTGATGAAGCCAGACCACCATTGCGCGGGTGACCTCCTGGTCGAATGCCACGCGGGCGGCCTCTGCGGGGGAGGGGCGTTCGGCTGCCCGTCGACCTTGCCGCAGACGCATCAGCGCCAGTGCGCGAAAGACGAATTCGTCGAAGTCTGCCTGCTCGGCGGCGTCGAGGGCGAGCAGCCCCTGGGCGAGGATGTCCTCCGGGGTCGAGCCGGCTTCGACGTTGATCAACCTGGCCTTCTGCCGTTGGCGGCCGGCTTCGGTCAGGGTGAGCAGCGTACGGTTGGCGGTGCGGGTGGACGCGGGCGCGGATCGGTCCTCGACGAGGTGGCCGGTGCGGCGCAGTCGATTGACCGCCGCGAGCACGCGGCCCAGGTCGACCGTGTGCTGGCCGCCGAAGGTGCGCTGGTGGCGGGCGTGCAGGTCGAATGCGGTGGCGGGACGCTGGTGCAGTAGGACGAGAAGTATGTCTTCCAGTGCAAGCGCCATGACCAGCCCCCTTCAACTTCTACGGCGTGTAGAAGTTAACAGAGGCCGCCTTAACGTGCAGGTGGAGTATGTGCTGCTGGCAGACCTAGTCGAGCTTGTCGCGCAGCAGTTCTCGCAGGATCTGCTCGTCTTCGGCGTCGAGGCCGCCGACGAAGCGCCGCAGCACCGAACTGCGGTCGGATTCCGCGTCAAGCAGCCTGGTCATGCGGTCGGCGACCAGCCCGGCGGCGTCCCGCACCGCGGCGTAGCGGTAGGCGCGCCCGTCACGTCGGCGGATCACCGCGCCCTTGGTGTGCAGGCGCGTCAAGATAGTCACCACGGTGCTGTACGACACGTCCGCGCGCGGAGCCAGTCGGTCACGGACCTCGCCCGGGGTCAGCGCCAGGCCGGCATCGGTCAGGACGGTGATGATCTGGGACTCCAGCTGCCCGGACCGACGACGACCGGGGTCGGCGGCATCATGGCCGGTGTCTGGTCTGGTCGCGCTCATCAGCACCGACTCTATCGCTGCCAAGGATCGTGGCCGCGGTGCGGCGGGCGGGGAGTGTCAGTGCCCGGTGCCGGCTTTGGCGATCAGTTCGACCAGGTCCACGGTCGCCTCGATCGTCCAGACCAGCGACGACGCGGCCAGCAGGAGGGGGATGAGTCGCCAGTGCGAGGTGCCGAGCCGTGGTGGATCGAGCAGGCTCGCGACGCGCTGTGGGACGGTGCCGCCACGGCCGGCCGCGTGCAGACCGAGCCTGATCGCCGGGGTTGCCGCCAGTGCTGCCCGACCGATCGCGTGAGCGACGGTTCGGCGGCTTCCGACAGCTTGCGCGGCCTGCTCATCGGCGGCGCGTTCGACCAGGAAGCCGACGTGTCGGGCCACCCACCACAACGCGGGGTGGGCGACGCGGGCCATGTCGGCGATCGCGACCAGGCGGTGGTGGCCAGCGGCGAGATGGGCCTGCTCATGCGCGATCACCGCGTCGAGTTGCGTGGCGCTGAGGCGCTCGCGCATGCCGGTCGTGACGACGATGCGGCCGGGCCGACCGGGCACGGCGAACGCCTCCGGGCGATCGTCGGGCAGCATGAGCACCGTGGCCGTGCCATCGGTGAAGCGGCGCGCCTGCGCCAGGACAAGCCGGTGTCGGCACGCTTTGACGGACACCGCCACGACCGAGGCGGTCAAGAGCACCACACTGAGGATCGGCACCCAGGCCACATGCTCCGTGTCCGCGTAGACCGTGTGCGCCGACCACCCGAACAGGGCGCCGACGGCGGGCAGCTGCGCGACGGCCTTGACCGTGAACACCAGGAGATTGGCGATGCTCGCGGCCGCCGTCGCGCCAGCCGACCACGCCACAGCGTGCGCGGCCCGGCCAGGCGCAAGCCGGTCGGCTGTCAGCCGGATGGCGATGCTGACCAGCACGGGAGCGACGATCACGGACCAGACGAAATGATCGAACACAACTCACCTCCCGCCGCATGCCGGGTCGAGTCTGCCACGTCGGAGCTGGTGGCCAGTAACGCGGCGAGTCGGTTGGGCATCGGCCGGCTGGGCCACCCGGCTGGGCGTCGGGCGGACCGGCCCGTCAGAACACTTCGGCTCGGTCGTCGTTGACCCGTGCGGGGGCTGCCGCTGCGGCCGCTTCACCACGTGACCAGCTGACGACGACGCCCAGATTTGGTTCGAGATGAGTGACATCGACAGTCGTAGACGTGCCGCAGGCGAACTGGAAGGCCAGGTGATGAGCGTCCTGTGGGCGGCGGGCCGGTCCATGATCCCGGCTGAGGTGCAGGCGGAGCTGGATCCGGCGCCGGCCTACAACACGGTGCAGACGATCCTGATCCGGCTCGTGGACAAGCAGCTCGTGCGTCGCAGCCGGGTCGGCAGGGCGCATGCGTACGAGCCGGTGCGCAGCGAAGCCGACGCGGCCGCCGCGCAGCTGCGCGCCACGCTCAGCGGCGTCGGTGACCGAGGGCTGACCCTGCAGCGTTTCGCCGAGACCCTCGACGACGCCGAGGCGCAGGTGCTGCGGCAGCTGCTGGCCGAGGCCCGCCGGGTGGACAGGTGAGGCTCTGGGTGTATCTGCCCCTGGCGCTGTCGGCGCTGCTGCCGTACGCGGCCAGGGTCACGGCGGGCCGGGTGGCGCCGTCGGTCGCCGTGCGCACCGTCGCCGCGGCGGCAGCGGCGGCGGCCAGCGGATTCGTGTGCTGCCTGGCACTGCTGGCGTTGACGCTGTTCGACGACCTGCCGCCGCTCTGGGAGTTCGACGATCGTCCGGAGCTGGGGCTGCCGAAGCCGGTGCCGGGCATGATCGCTCTTGGTGCCGCGCTGTTGTTGCTGTTCGGCGCCGTTCGGCTGGTTCGCGACGTGCGCTCCCGCCGACGTGTGCTGCGTGAGCTGCGCGCAGCGGGTACGCCGAACGCAGGGTTGGTGGTGGCGGACTGGGCGGAGCCGTTCGCGGTGGCGGTGCCGGGCCGGCCCGGGCATGTGCTGGTCACCTCGGGCATGTTGCGGGTGCTGAGCCCGCAGGAGCAGCGGGTGCTGTTCGCGCACGAGAACGCGCACCTGCGCCGCCGCCATCACCGGTGGGTGACGGTCTCGAGCTGGGCGGCGGCGTTGAATCCTCTGGTGAGCCCGATGGCGGTGCTGGTGGGCCGTCTGGTGGAGCGGTGGGCCGACGAGGATGCCGCGGTCGTGGTCGGTGACCGGCGTCTGGTGGCGCAGGCGGTGGCGAGGGCGTCGTTGGCGGGTCGGCGGCGGCAGGTCGCTCCGGCCATGGGCATGAGCGGTTCCGGTGCGGTCGAGCGGGTGCTGGCGATGCAGCGTCCGCGCCAGGCCAGCCGCTGGCAGGCGCTGGTCGGCGTGGCTGCGCTGTGCCTGATGGTGCTGGTGGCCACGGCGGTGGCCGCGGTCGAGTTCGCCGATGTCGCCCGCGCGTGGATCAGCATGGTGGCGTGATCGCCGCGGCGGGTCAGTGGCAGTCGCCCGAACCGGAGTCGGCGTATGCGGCGTCAGGCTGGCCGACGAACTGCCACTGGTAGGAGCCCGCGCCCAGGGTCAGTTTGAGGACGCCGTACGTCCTGTCGTCGCGGGTCTCGGAGTTCGCGGCCACCTCGTCGCCGAACCGGTAGAGGCTCGCGCCGCCGGTGCCGACCACGAACTGGCGGATGCCCCGGTGGTCGTCGCGTGTGCCGGCGGGGTCCTGCGGTGCGAAGCGCTCGTAGTGGTGATTGTGGGCGGTGAGCACGAGCTCGGCGCCGTGGTCGAAGAGGATCTGGTAGAGCGGACGCATCCGCGGCTCTGCGGTGTGTTTGCCGCCGGAGGTGAACAGCGGATGGTGCCACATCGCGACGGTGCAGGCCGCCGGCTGGTTGTCGAGGGTTGTTCTGAGCCATCTGGCCTGCGCGGAGTCCGGGCCGCAGTCGACCTGGTCGCACTGGCTGTTGAGGACGAGCACCAGCCAGCCCGCGATGCGGTAGCTGTACCAGCCTTCGCCGTGCTTGCCGACGTCGGCGCCGAAGTAGTCGTAGTAGGCCTTGCCGTCGGCTTTGCGCAGGTCATGGTTGCCGAGGACGGGCCGGGTGCGGTCGCGGTGCCGCCCCCAGTGGGGGTCGTAGCAGCGACGGAACTGCTTGGCCGAACCGTCCATGTAGGCGTTGTCGCCCAGCGTGAAGACGGTCCCCGGGATGTCGTCGAGCAGCTCTGCGGTGATCTCGTCCCCGCCGCTGGTGCAACTGGCGATGTCGCCGGCGCCGACCAGCACCGGCGGCCCGGTCTCCCGATCGCCGCCGAACGCGACGACGGTTCCCGCCAGCAGCACTGCGGCGATCAGCGACGCTCGTCCGGCCACGCCGCCGAGGAAACGCCGGAAGCGGTGGGCCGGCGGGTCGAACGGCGCGGGTGCCGTGGGGCTCATCGACGTGATCCTTCGGGAGACACCGGGGCCGGTTCACGTCCGTGCAGCGTGGCAGCGCGATCGACGGGGAGCAGGTGGGACGGGACGGCCCCGCCGTGGCGGCGTCCCCAGGGCGCGGGACCGAACGTACGCAGCATCAGCGCGTCGTACAGCAGCGCCAGCAGTGCCGCGGCGATCAGCGGCGTGCCGAACTCGGCCAGCGGTGGGATCGACAGCGCCGTGGCCGCCAGCGGGCTGGTGCTGACGGCTATGCCGCGAGCCGCGGCGGTCATGCCGGCGACGGTGGTGCGCTGGGGTGGTGCGACGATCGCCGCGGTGAACGCCTGGCGGGCCGGGACGTCGATCTTCGAAAGCGCATGGCGGACCAGCAGCAGCCCGGCCGCGAGCGGGAACGTCGGCGCGAAGGCCACACCCAGCAGCAGGACGTTGGACACCGCGTGCGGCCACAGCATCGCCACCAGCAGCCCGCTGCGGGCGGTCAGCGCGGGTGCGGCCAGCTGTGCGGCGGCGGCCAACAGGCTCATGGCGAAGAACAGCGTGCCCAGGGTGCTGATCGGCATGTCGAACCGTTCGTGGAGCCACCAGGCCAGCAGCGCCTGCACCACCAGCCCGCCGGCGAACGCGTCCAGTCCCGACAGCGCGGCCAGCGTCCTGCCCTGCGGCGGCATACGAACGGCGCCGTGAGCGCCGGCTGTTCCGGCCCGACCGCGCGCTTCGGCGTGCGGGGACATTCCTGCGACGATCTTGCCCGCCAGCAGGGCCGCCAATGCATAGAGGACGAAGCCGTGGCGGCCGGCCTGCGCGCCATCGGCGGCGGCCAGTCCTGCCGCGGCCAGTGCGCCCAGTGCGCCGGCGACCTGCGCCGTGACGTTGTAGATCGTGAACACGCGGGTGCGTGCGGCGGCGGGGCTGTGCTGGGCCAGGATCGCCTGCTCCACTCCGCTGAACGGGGTGTTGTCGTTGGTCGAGGGCGAGATCGTCCCGAGGAACGCCGCGGCCAGCAGCAGCGGGTAGCTGTCGGTGATGGCGAACACGCCTCCGGCGGCGGCCATCAACAGTGCCGAGACCACCAGCGCCAGGCGCCGTCCCATGCGGTCGGCGAACAGGGCCATGACCACGGTGCCGGCGACGCTGCCCGCGCAGGCGACCGCGATCAGCACCCCGATCTCGGCGGCGGAGCAGCCTGCTGAGCTGAGCCTGGTGGCCAGCAGCACGCTGGCACACCCGAACCCGAACGTGCGCAGCGCACGCGAGACAACGACCCGTCTGCTGTCGGGGTGCAGCCACCACCGGTCAGCAGCGGGTTCATCGTTGACCAGAAATCCCACTAAGTGATAATGAAACAGACCTAAACAGTCCCAACTCCGACACGCCGTAGGTGATGGGCAAAGCTATTCTTGCGAGCTCGTTTGTGGTGCCGGGTGGCCCGCACCATGGTCGTCAGGGCTCCGCCTGCCCTGATCGTTTCCCGGGTCGGTCATGGTGCGGTCAATGCCTCGGTGGGGGAGAGCCGGGCGGCCTGCCAGGCCGGATACACGCCGGCACAGCCGCCGATGAGCAGCGTGGCCGCGATGGCGCCGGCGGTGGCCCACAGCGGCACCACTGCCGGCCAGTCCTGGTAGGCGGCGTACCCGGTGGTGACGATGATGCCCATGAGGGCGCCGCCCAGGCCGCCGAGTGCGGACAGCAGCAGTGATTCCGCCAGGAACTGGGCGCGGATGTGCCCGCGGGTAGCGCCCAGGGAGCGGCGCAGGCCGACCTCGGGGCGCCGTTCGAGCACGGAGATCACCATCGTGTTGGCCACGCCGACGCCGCCGACCAGCAGTGCGACGCCGCCGAGTCCGAGCAGTAGCGCGGTGAGGGTGGTGTCGGTGGCCTGCTTCGCGGTGAGGGCGTCCGACGGCCGGGATACGCGTACCTCATTGGGGTGTTCGGGGTTGGCCGTCGCGGCGAGGATCGCCTGCACCGCGACGACCGCCTCATCGCGGGTGCGGGTGTACACGGTGGTGGGGTATCCGTCGAACTGCAGGTGGGCGACGGCTTCCGGCCAGCCGACGAGGGCGGCGAAGTCCAGCTCCGGCGCGAGGGGGACGGGGCGCAGCACGCCGACGACGGTGAACCACTGGCCGCCGAGCCAGACCCGGGTGTCCGGGGAGGCGTCGGTGACGCCGAGCCGTCCGGCGGCGTTCGCGCCGAGGACGACAGCCGGGTACTGGGCGGTGGCGTCGTTGAGGAAGGCGCCGCTGGCCAGCTGCGCGCCGACGGTGTCGAGCAGATTGGTGCGCGCGGCCGCGACCTGGACGTTGCCGGTCTCGATGGCGGGGATGCGGTCGTTGCGGTAGACGTGCACGTCCGCCAGTGAGGCGGTGGCGGTGGCCGAGGTGACCGGAGGGATCCGGCCGATCATCGCCACCGAGTCGGCGGGCAGGTGCGACTGCTCGCCGTTGATGGTCTGGCCAGGTGAGACCCGCAGCAGGTTGGTTCCCAGGGCGGCGAGTTGCCGGTTGAGGCTTTCGCGGCTGGAGCTGGCGATACCGACGACGCAGACCATGGCGGCGATGCCGATGGCGATGCCCAGGGCGGACAGGAACACCCGCAGCGGCCTGGTGCGCAGGCCGGCCGTGCCGACCCGGATCAGGTCGCGGGGCAGCAGACGCGACGGTGTGTTGACGGCGGCTTCCTTCAGCAGAGGTCTTGTTCCGGAGGCACTGGGCGCGTTCATGCGATCACCTGTCCATCGCGTAGGTCGATGCGGCGGGGCAGGCCGGCGGCGACATCGCGGTCATGGGTGATGACGACGATCGTGGTGCCGGCGGCGTGCAGGTCCCGCAGCAGGTGGATGACCTCGGCGCCGGACACGGAGTCGAGGTTTCCGGTGGGTTCGTCGGCGAGCAGCAGC
This sequence comes from Catellatospora paridis, assembly GCF_009720365.1. Taxonomy (GTDB): domain Bacteria; phylum Actinomycetota; class Actinomycetes; order Mycobacteriales; family Micromonosporaceae; genus Catellatospora; species Catellatospora paridis. Next base: position 254,861 of record NZ_ML769313.1, read on the forward strand.
GGCGGGTCGCCGATGACGGCACGGGCGATGGCGACGCGCTGTTTCTCGCCGCCGGACAGTTGATGCGGTCGGTGGGTCAGGCGGTGGCCCAATCCGACCCGCGTCAGGGCTTGCTCAGCGCGCCGTCGCCGCTCGTGCAGTGGGACTCCGGCATACAGCAGGCCGTCGGCGACGTTGTCGAGGGCGGATACGCCCGCGGCGAGATGGAACTGCTGGAAGACGAAGCCGACGGCGCGCCCGCGCAACGCGGACAGTTCGCGGTCCGACAGCCGCGACAGGTTCTGCCCGGCGATGGTCACCGAGCCTGTGGTGGGCAGGTCCAGGGCGCCGCTCAGGTGCAGCATCGTGGACTTGCCGGATCCGGACGGCCCGACGATGCCGACCATCTCGCCGGGTTCGATGGTCAGCGACACGTCGCGCAGCGCGTGCACGCCGCCGGGGTAGGTCTTGCCCACCCGGTCAAGCGTGATCATGACGGCACTCCTACGAGGGTGCCTTCGGTGATGCCCTCGCTGGTGATCTGGACCCGCCCGTTGGCGAACATGCCCAGCTTGACCGGCACGTAGTGGCTGGCTGAGCCGATGACCACCTGCACGCCGTAGCCGCCCTCCGCCAGGGCGACGAGCGCGGCGACCGGGACGGTCAGCGCATCCTGCACGCTCGCCGAGATCAGCTTGACCCCGACCGGAGCCTGATCGAGGGTGCCGAGCCCGGACTGGTCGGCGAGGACGACCGTCACCGCGATCGTTGCGGGGTCGCTGGGGGTCTGCCCCGCGGTGGCCACGGAGCCGACCATCGCGACCGTGCCGTCGACGGTCTTGCCGTCTGGCAGCGTCACGGTCGCGGTCATGCCCTTGGTGACCAGGCCCTGCAGGCCCACGTCGAGGGCGATGCGCACCATCCGGGTGGTGCCGGTGTAGGTGAGGATCGGGCCGTTCGCCGGGTCGCCGAGGTGCCCGGGCAGGGCGGTGACCCGCAGCTGCGCCGGGGCGCGCACGACGTCGGCCGGGTCGAACACGCCGTTCTGGGGGTGGCCGGTGGCTTTCTGCCACCTGCGCACCGCCGTCGCGGTCGAGGCGGTGTATGAGCTGTCCACGGTGAACCCGGTGTAGCCGAGGGCGGCGAGGTTGCTCTCGACCTCGTGGACGTCGTCGCCGGTGTCACCGGTGTGCAGTCGCCGGTACAGCGGCAGGCCGCCGTAGAACAGCGACACCGGCCGGTTGTCAGCCTTGTACACCGGCTTGCCCCGGCCGATCACGGCACCGGCGGCCGGCAGCCAGGTGATCACACCGCTGCCGCGCCCGTTGACCGTGACCGGCTCCCCGTAGTCGAGCGTGCCGTTGACCTGCTGCGTCTGCGTCAGCGTCGCGCGGGTCACCGCGGCGGTCGCCGGCACCGGTGCGGCGTCGCCTGTCGTCGTCGGCGAGTCGCCGCCGAACCCGACGGCGGTGGCGGTCACCGCCGCCGCCACGGCGACCGCGGCGCCGGTCAGGAGCGTGGCGCGGACGGGCCGGTTCACTTCTTCCCGCTCTCGGCGGGCAGCTTGTCCTTGCAGGCGTCGTTGGCGGCCTTGAACGCGGGATCGGCCAACAGCTGGGCCTTGGTCACGTGCTCCAGCCGGCCGCCGACCCGCATGTTGCCGTCCGGGGTGGGATCAGACATCTCGATTTCGTGAGCGCGCATGCACACGGCGAACGCGCGCAACTGCTCCAACTCCTGCGCGGCGGGCGCGGGGCCCTGCCGCTCGGCCCCGGCGGGCAGCAGGTGGTGGCAGGCGTTGTCGGCGGCGTCGAACGCGGGGTTGGCCTCGGCCTGCTGACGGACCCAGGCCCCGGGTGATACGCCCGGGGCGGGATCGGTGACGTTCACGCCATGCTCACGGACGCACGTGACGTAGGCGGTCAGGTCACCGGAGCCTGCGCTCGGGCTGGCGGCGGTGCTGCTGTTCGCGGTCGGGATGCCGGTGTCAGAAGCCGGGGTGCAGGCGGCGACCACTGTCAGCCCGGCGATCAGGAGGGGTAGCGCGCACATTCGTCTCATGGCGGACAGGTCTACGCCCCGGGCGGTGACATCAGCGCTACAGCCGATGTAGGACTGATGTCATGTCCGGCCAGGCACAATGGCGCCATGCGAGTGCTGGTGGCAGAAGACCACGTCCTGCTGGCCGACCGGATCGCCGAAGGGCTGCGCGACGCCGGCCTGGCCGTGGACGTCGTCAACGACGGCTCGGCCGCACTCGCCGAGGCGCAGCTCACCGCATATGACGTGATCGTCCTCGACCGGGATCTGCCCGCGGTGCACGGCGATCAGGTCTGCCGCAGCCTCGCCGGCCGCGATGCCCGGATCCTGATGCTCACCGCGGCCGCCGGCGTCGATGACCGGGTCGACGGCCTCGAAATCGGCGCCGACGACTACCTCGGCAAGCCGTTCGCGTTCACCGAACTGCTCGCCCGGGTCCGCGCGCTGGGCCGGCGCGCACCGTCCGCGCCGCCGGTCGTACACCGCGGGGACCTCACCGTCGACCGGGCCCGCCACCGCGCCAGCCGCGGCGTCCACAGCCTGTCCCTGACCCGCAAGGAGTTCGGGATCCTGGAGATGCTGCTGGCGGCCGACGGCAACGTCGTCAGCGCCGAGGAACTGCTCGAGCACGTCTGGGACGCCAGCGCGGACCCGTTCAGCAACGTCGTGTCGGTGACGATGGCCCGCCTGCGGCGCAAGATCGGCGAACCCCCGCTGATCGAAACGGTCGTCGGCAGGGGATACCGGATGTGAGCGCGCCACGTCTGACCATCCGGGTACGGCTGACCCTGCTCTACACCGCGCTCTTCATCGCCTGCGGCGCGACCATCATCGGGATCACCTACACCCTGGTGGCCGGCCTGCCGGCGGGAGGCCCGGCACCCACTGCGAAGGATCTGCAGCAGCTGCGCGTGTTCGCCGCGTGCATGCGCGCACACGACATCGACATGTCCGATCCCACTCCCGACGGCAACCTGGTGATCGGCGGCCGGCTGCGAGACGTCACCAGAGCCCAGCTGGAGGCCGACCCCGCCTACGTGGCCGCGCTGGGGGCCTGCAGGGACAAAGAGCCCAGCCTGAATCCCTGCCCCATGGAGGATGAACAGCTGCGCGCCCAGTGCAAGGACGCGGCCGAGCTGGGCGCCAGATACCAGCGCGACGCGACCCTGGCCCACCTGCTGCGGTACTCCCTGATCACGCTCGCCGCGGCCACCCTCCTGGCCGCGCTCGCCGGGTGGATCGTCGCCGGCCGGGTCCTGCGACCGGTCCACCAGATCGCCGCGGCCGCCCGGACCGCTTCCGAGCACAACCTGTCCGCCCGGGTGGCGCTACGCGGCCCACGTGACGAACTACGCGAACTCGCGGACACGTTCGACACCATGCTCGGCCGCCTGCAGACCGCGTTCGAGAGCCAGCGGCGGTTCATCGCCAACGCCGGGCACGAGCTGCGCACCCCGCTGACCGTCATGCGCACCACCCTCGACGTCGTGCTCGCCAAGCCCGCCGCGACCAACGGTGAGCTACGGACCATGGGCCAGGACGTGCGTGGGGCGGTCGACCACGCGGACCGGCTGATCAACTCGCTGCTCACCCTGGCCCGCAGCGAACGCGGACTCACCCCCCACGAAGCGGTCGACCTGGCCACCGTCGTCGAGGACGTCCTGGACGCCACCGACCGGGGCGACCGGCGACTGCACGTCACGCTGGAGCCCGCGATCACATCCGGCGACCCGGTCCTGCTGGAACGCCTCGTTGCCAATCTGATCGACAACGCGATCAGCTACAACGTTCCCGACGGCGACGTCTGGGTCACGACGACAACCGTGGACGGCAAGGCGATCCTGGCCGTCGCCAACACCGGCCCCATCATCCCCGAGCACGCCCTCGACACGCTCTTCGAGCCCTTCCAGCGACTACAGGAACGCGTCACCAGTGAAGGCTTCGGCCTCGGCCTCGCGATCGTCGCCTCGATCACCACCGCACACCGTGGCACCGTGACCGCACAACCCCGACCAGGTGGCGGCCTCACCGTCACGGTGACCATGCCGGGACCGGCTGTGCGAAACGGACAGTCCCTGGGCGAACGCCTCACGTAGGGTGTGCTCGCTACCGGTCGGGCCGAGGGGAGCCGGTCGCCGGCGAGCGGCCGGGCACGACCAGGCCCGACTCGTACGCCACCACCACCGCCTGGGTGCGGTCGCGCAGTCCCAGCTTGCCCAGGACGCGGCTGACGTGGGTCTTGACCGTCTCCTCGCCGACCACGAGCCGGGCTGCGATCTCCGGGTTGGACAGCCCTTCGGCGATCAGGCACAGCACCTCGGTCTCCCGCGGCGTCAGCGCATTCAGCGCCGCGGTCGGGGGTCGGCGCTGCTGGCGCAGCCGCGCGAACTCGGCGACCAGCCGCCGGGTGACGGTCGGCGCGAGCAGTGCCTCGCCGGCGGCGACGATGCGCACGGCGTCGAACAGCCGCTCGGCGGTGACATCCTTGAGCAGGAAGCCGCCGGCTCCGGCGGCGAGCGCGTCGTACACGTGCTCGTCGAGGTCGAACGTGGTGAGGATCAGGATGCGGGGCCCGTCCGGGCCGGATTCGGCGACGATGCGCCGGGTGGCCTCGATGCCGTCGAGCACGGGCATGCGTACGTCCATCAGCACGACGTCCGGGTGATGGGCGCGGCACGCCTGCACGGCCTGCTCGCCGTCGGCGGCCACGGCGGCCACGGTGAAGTCGGGCTGGGTGGCGAGCAGGCCGGCGAAGGCGGTGCGGACCACCTCGTGGTCGTCGACGACGACGATGCGGATGGGGTTCATGCCTCGGTCTCCCTGGTCGGCAGGACGGCCTCGATGAGGAAACCGCCGGTCGGCGCCGGTCCTGCGGTCAACCGGCCGCCGACCGTGGCGGCGCGTTCGCGCATGCCGGTCAGCCCGTGCCCGCCGGCGTCTGCGGCGGGCGGCGGCGGCCCCGGCCCGTTGTCGCGTATGCGCAGCAGCAGGGTGTCGTGGCGGTAGTGCAGTTCCACGTCGACGGCCGCGCCCCGGGCGTGGCGGCGCACGTTGGTCAGCGCCTCCTGCACGATCCGGTACGCGACCAGCTCGATCCCGGGATCCAGCGCGGTGACCGCACCGCGCACGATGAGCCGGGTGCTGCCGGGATGCAGCTCCCGCGCCTCGTCGAGCAGGTCGTTGAGCTGGTGGAGGCCGGGCTGCGGCCGGCGGGTGGGCTCGGGATCGGCGTCCTCGCGCAGCACACCGAGCAGCCGGCGCATCTCGGTCAGCGCCGTGCGGGCGGTGTCGCCGATGGCGGTGAGCCGGCGTGCGCCCTCGTCGGGCAGACCCGGCGTGGTCAGCCGGGCCGACTCGGCCTGCACAGCGATCATGGAGATGTGGTGGGCGACGACGTCGTGCAGCTCGCGGGCGATCCGGGCCCGCTCGCCCCGGGCCACGTGCTCGGTGAGGGTGTCGGCGATGGCCCGGTCGGCGACCTCGCGGCGCACCGCGTCGGCGCGGGCCCGCCGCGCCGCGCCGGTGGCCACCGCGACCGCGGCGACGGCCAGCAGCACGACGGCCAGCGAGCGGCCGCCGGACGCGGCGGCGGTCTGCGGCAGCACCGCGTACGCGGCGAACGGCAGCACCAGCAGTGCGGCGGTCCTGGCCGGACGGTCGCGGCCCACCACATGGCAGGTGACGGCCAGGGCCACCAGGCCCGCTACCGGCGGCGGGTAGCCGGTCAGCGGCCCGAGCAGGCACACCGCACTCACCAGGGCGGCGGCCGCCACCGGCAGGGTCCGCACCAGGGCCACCGGTGCGGTCACCGCCACCGCCAGCAGCGCGCCGAGGGGCCGGGTGAGCGGCTGCCCGGTCTCGCGTACGGCGATCTCGGCGAGCGCGGCGCAGCCGAGCACGGCCGCGGCCAGGTAGGGCTGGTACGCCGGCGCGAGCATCCGGCGACGGCCCGCCGGTCGTTCGTCCGGGTTCAGCTGCACGTCAGCCATTGTGCCGGGCCGGTCCGGGCGGCGTCGTCACCGGCTGCGGGGGCGGACGGGTCCCCCGTGCGGGGGAGGGGTGGCTCGCAGCGGGGAGGCCGAGGACCGCTCCGCGGCGTGACGACCTCGGGCCGTGCTCGGCCGTAGCGTGCTGGCCATGTCACCCACCATCGAGGTCCGCGGCGTGCGCAAGCACTACCGCAGCACCGTCGCCGTCGACGGCCTGACCTTCACCGTACGTCCGGGGGAGGTCACCGGCTTCGTCGGACCCAACGGGGCCGGCAAGTCCACCACCATGCGGATCATCCTCGGCCTAGACGCGCCCGACGAGGGCGACGCGCTCGTCGGCGGGCGGCCCTACCGTTCGCTGCGGACCCCGCTGACGCAGGTCGGCGCGCTGCTGGACGCGTCCGCCGTGCACCCGGGCCGTAAGGCACGCGACCACCTGCTGTGGCTCGCGCACAGCAACGGCATCGCGCGGCGGCGCGTCGACGAGGTCATCGACCAGGTCGGGCTCGCCTCGGCGGCACGCCGCCGGGCCGGCGGCTTCTCGCTGGGCATGCAGCAGCGGCTGGGCATCGCCGCCGCGCTGCTGGGCGACCCGCCGGTGCTCATGTTCGACGAACCCGTCAACGGGCTGGACCCCGACGGCATCGTCTGGATCCGCGGGCTGATGAAGTCGCTGGCCGCCGAGGGCCGGGTCGTGTTCGTGTCCAGCCACCTGATGAGCGAGCTGCAGGACACCGCCGACCACCTGATCGTCATCGGGCGGGGCCGGCTGATCGCCGACACCAGCGTCACCAAGCTGCTGGCGGCCGCGTCCAAGGGCCGGGTCGAGGTCCGCACGCTGCGGCGTACCGAGGCGATGACGCTGCTGGCCAACGCCGGCGCCACCGTCGCCGCGATCGACGCCGAGACGCTCACCGTCGACGGCCTGACCGGTGAGCAGGTCGCCGCCCTGCTCACCGAAGCGGGGCTCGCGTTCTCCGAGCTGCGCTCGCACCGCGCATCACTGGAGGAGGCGTACATGGAGCTCACCCGCGACGCGGTCGAGTTCGGCGGCAACGGGGAGGGCACCCGATGAGCGCGCTGCGGGAATTCGGGCGGCTGCTGCTGGCCGAGTGGACCAAGCTGCGCTCGGTGCGCCGCTGGGTGATCACCCTGCTCGGCGCGGCAGTGCTGACCCTGGGGCTCAGCATGGTCGCCGCGACCGGCGGCACCAACGTCAACGAGCGCCCCAACTTCGTCGTCGGGCCGGATGGCAGCCCCGTCACGGACGGCATGCACTTCGTGCACCAGCCGATGACCGGCGACGGCACGATCACGGTCCGGGTCGTGTCGCTGGGCGAACCGCCCGTCGAGCGGGAGGCCTCCGGCGGGCCGCCGGGGGCGCAGAAGCTGCCGGTGGGCCCGTGGGGCGGCGCTGGTGTGATCGTCAAGGACGGCACCCGGGCCGGTTCGTCGTACGCGTCGGTGCTGCTGACGCCGACGCACGGGGTGCGTATGCAGGCCGACTACCGGACCGACCTGCCCGGCAGCGCGAGCGCCGGGACGCGCTGGCTGCGGCTGACCCGGGCCGGCGACCGCATCACCGGCTACGAGTCGGCTGACGGGGCGACGTGGCAGCAGATCGGGGACGTGACCGTGCCCGGCCTGCCGACCAGCGCCGAGATCGGCCTGTTCGTGTCGGCGGAGCCCGTGCTGATGCTCAGTCGCTCGGCCGGCAGCACCTCGGTCGGCATTCTCCCGGTCAAGGCCATGGCGACGTTCGACAACCTGACCCTGGCCGCCGCGACGCCGACCGGTGCGTGGCGTGGCGACGAGGTGTCCATGCCGGTGGCGCCGGGCCCCGAGGACGAACCGGCCCGGGATCCGGACAAGGGCAAGCTGCCCAGCGGCGGGGTACGCGAGACCGGCGGCACGTACACCGTGACCGGCTCGGGCAAGATCGGCCCGGAGGACCCGCCGGACGACATGGTGCAGATCTCGCTGTTCGGGGTGCTGGCCGGGCTGATGGCGCTGATCGCGGTCGGCGTGCTGTTCGCGACGTCGGAGTTCCGCCGCGGCATGATCCGCACGTCGTTCCTGGCGAGCCCGCGCCGCGGCCGGGTGCTGGGGGCCAAGGCCGTGGTGCTGGGCACTGCCGTGTACGTGATCGGGCTGGTGTCGGTCGTCGCGGCGTTCCTGATCACGCAGCCGATGCTGCGCGCCCACGGGTTCGCCCCGCCGGCGTTCGTGAAGGTGTCGCTGACCGACCCTGCGGTGATCCGGGCGCTGCTGCTGACACCGGCGTTCATGGCGGCCGTCGCGGTGTTCAGCCTGGCCGCGGGCATGATCATGCGGCGCAGCGCCGCCGCGATCACCACCACGGTCGTCCTGGTCATCCTGCCGGTGATCGTCGGTTCGATGCTGCCGCCGAGCGCGGCCCAGTGGCTGATGCGAGTGACGCTGGCCGGCGGGTTCGCCACCCAGCGGGCCAAGCCGCCGAACGACACCCTCGTCGAGCCCTGGTCGATGATCGGCCCCTGGGCCGGGATCACCGTGGCGGGTGCGTACGCCCTCGGCGCGCTCGCGCTGGCCTGGTGGCAGCTGCGACGGCGGGACGCATGAGACGCTCCCTGCACGCCGAGTGGACCAAGCTGCGCACCCTGCCCAGCACCGGATGGCTGCTGGTGGCCGCTGTCGCGGGCACCGTGCTGGTCGGGTACGCCGCGACGGGCACCCTGGACATCGAGCACTGCCGGGCGCCGTGGTGCTACGAGGACACGACCAAGCTCAGCCTGCTCGGCGTACGCCTGGGCCAGGCCGCGATCGTGATCCTCGCCGTGCTCGCGGTCACCCCCGAATACGGCACCAAGATGATCAAGACAACGCTGGCGGCCACCCCCGGCCGGCTGACCGTGCTCGCGAGCAAGCTGGCCGTCGTCACCGGGATCACCCTGCTCGCCGCCGTACTCGGCGTGCTCGGATCGTTCCTGGCGGCCCGGGCAGTGCTGCCCGGCAACGGGTTCACCAGCGCCAACGGCTACCCGCCGCTGTCGCTGAGCGACGAGCTGACCCGGCGGGCCGCGGTCGGCAGCGTGCTCTACCTGGGACTGATCGCGGTGCTCGGGGTCGGCATCGGGGCACTGGTGCGGGACACGGCCGCCGCGGTGACCACCGTGCTCACGCTGCTGTTCGCCGCGCCGGTGCTCGCCATGCTGGTGACGGACCCGCGGTGGCAGCACCGCATCCACCGGTTCGCGCCGATGGACGCGGGGCTGACCATCCAGACGACTCGCGACATCGCCGCCACCACCCACATCGGTGCGTGGGCCGGGATGGGCGTGCTGGCGGCGTACGCCGCTGCCGCGCTGGTCGCTGGAGCGCTCGTCTTCCGGTTCCGCGATGCCTGACGGTCGCCGTCCGCCGCACGGCGGACGTGCTCGACCTGACCGAGAACTGGAGAGGAACCTCGTGAACGTCTCGACCACCGACCTGGCCCGCCGGTTCGGCCGGACCACGGCCGTGGCCGGCGTGACCCTGGACGCCGACACGGGCGTGTACGGACTGCTCGGCCCGAACGGCGCGGGCAAGACCTCGCTCCTGCGGATGCTGGCGACGGTGAGCACACCGTCCTCGGGCCGAATGGAACTGTTCGGCAACGACCCCGGGATCAGCGGCAGCGGCGGCAGATCAGCCGCCAGCTCGGCTACGTGCCACAGAGCCTGGGCTTCTACCCCGCCCCACTGGAGCGCGGATACAGCGCGGTCCTCGCGGCGGCAACGAGGCGGGGACTCGGCGTCGTGCGTGAAGGTGCGACCACCGGACGGTCCGGCGGTAGGCGCGTTCGGTTGCCTCGACGAGGTGCCTCAGGCGGCTAGAACGTCCGGATCGCGATCTCGGCCGGTGCGGCCAGACCGTTGACGATCTCGTCGTCGAGCTTGACGAGGGTCAGGGAGGCGCCGGCCATGTCGAGCGAGGTGCAGTACTCGCCGACGTAGTTGCGCCGGACATGGATCCCGCGGGCCTCGAGTTGCTCGTGGGCGCGACCGTAGAGCAGGTACAGCTCGCCGATCGGGGTGCCACCCAAGCCGTTGATCATCAGGGCGACGTCGTCGCCGCGCTCGTAGGGCAGGTCCGTCACCACGGCTTCCAGCAGCTCGTCGATGATCGTGTCGGCGTTGGCGAGCTTCTCCCGGCGACGCCCGGGCTCGCCGTGGATCCCGACCCCGATCTCCATCTCGTCGTCGCCGAGTTCGAACAGCGGCGAACCCTTCGCCGGCGGCGTGCACGAGGTGAGCGCCATACCCATGGTCCGGGTGACGGAGTTGACCTTGTTGCCGAGCCGCACGAGCTCGTCGATGTCGGCGCCCGCCTCGGCGGCCGCGCCGACCACCTTGATGACGAAGAAGTTCCCGGCGACACCGCGCCGGCCGATCGTGAACGTGGAGTCCGACACCGCGACGTCGTCGTCGACGAGCACCGTCTTGATCTGGACGCCCTCGGCTTCGGCCATCTCCTTGCCCATGTCGAAGGCCATCCGGTCACCGGTGTAGTTGTTGATCAGATGCAGCACGCCCTTGGGCGAGGCGAGCAGTTTGCTGGTCTCCAGCACGTAGTCCATGGGCGGTGCGGCGAACACGTCGCCGGGGCAGGCCGCGTCGAGCATGCCCTTGCCGACGATCATCACGTGGGCCGGTTCGTGGCCGGAGCCCGAGCCCTGGATGACGGAGACCTTGTCCGCGCGCGGGGCGTCGGCCCGCATGATGAGGTTGTACTCGGGGACGTAGCGCAGCGTGTCCGGATTCGCCAGGGCCACGCCCTTGAGCATCTCGGTGACGAACTGGCGGGGATCGTTGACGAACTTCTTCATGGCAGGTCGTCCCTTCAGGATGCGGCGGGCCAGGCGTCGGCGAGGGCTTCGAAGATGACGGCGACGGCCACCGCGCCCGGGTCGACGCTGCCGATGCTGCGCTCGCCGGTGTAGCTCGCGCGGCCGCGGCGGGCCTCGAGTTTGGCGGTCTCGTCCGCACTGGCGCGGGCCACGGTCGCGGCGGCCCGGACCGTCGCCGGTCCGTCGCTGCCGAGGCCGACCTGCCGGGCGATCTCGTCGGTGGCCGGTGCCAACGCGTCGAGCAGGGTCTTGTCGCCGAGGCTGGCGCTGCCGCGGGCCTGGATACCCTCGATCGCCGCACGCAGCATCGCCACGACGGTCTCCCCGTCGATGGCGGTCTTGCCGGTGGCGGCGGTCGCGGCGCGCAGGAAGGCGGTGCCCCACAGCGGCCCGGAGGTTCCGCCGATCCGGCTGGTGATCACGATCGCGACCTTGCGCAGGAACGTGGCGACGTCGGTGCGGTCGAAGGTGTCCCAGTCACTCAGGACGATCTCGAAGCCGCGGGCGAGGGAGTAGCCGAAGTCGCCGTCGCCCACGACGGCGTCGAGGTCGCCGAAGTACTTCTCGTTCGCGACGGCGGTCTGCGCGATCGTGCGCACCACGAACTCGACCTGCGGCAGCGGGTTCTCGGTCATCGCCCGTCCTTGTCTGCGAGCACGGCCTCGAGGTCGGCCAGCGTGACGTACGCCCCGGGCGCGGCTTGGCTGTCGTTGGCGAGCACCGTGACCGGGTCGGCGTCCGGCTCGCCGAGCGAGTCGACGACGAACGCGGCGCCGGTGAAGTCCTCGTCGGCGGTGTAGTCGTTGACCGTGACGACACAGGCGATCCCGGCGGCGACAGCGGCGGCCAGGCCGTTGTGGGAGTCCTCGACGACCACCGCGTCGTGCGGTGCCAGCCCGAGCCGGTCGAGTGCGAGCAGGTAGATGTCGGGCGCCGGTTTCTTGCGCGGCACGATGTCGCCGGCGAGCACGGTGAAGTCGCCGGCCCGGTCCGGGCCGACGGCGTGCTCCAGCACCGCGCGCACGGATGGTTCGGCCGAGGTCGAGGCGACGGCGAGCAGCCAGCCGGCGGCGCGGGCCTGTTCGGTGATGCGGGCGATGCCTGGGCGGGCCGGCAGGTCGCCCGCCGCGACCATGGCGGTGTAGATCTCGGTCTTGCGGCGGTGCCAGGCGGCGACGGCTTCGGCCTGTCCGGCCGGGTCGGGCGGCAGCCCGGCGGCGGCGACGAACTGCGGTGTCAGCAGGCTCGCCATGCGCTCCTTGCCGCCGCCGATCGCGAGCTTGCGGCCGTACTCCTGCTCGTCCCACCGCACCGGCAGCCCGAACTCGGCGAACGTCTGATTGAACGCGGGCAGGTGCCCGTAGCGTTCGGTGTCGGCCAGGACGCCGTCACAGTCGAAGATCAGGGCTTTCACCATGCCCGCCCCGTGCTGCCGAAGCGGTCGGCGTAGCCGGCGGCCATCGCGGTGACGTCCGCCGCGACGTGCTTGAACAGCGAGGGCGGGTCCCACTTGCCCTGCGCCTCGGCGTCGCGCAGGAAGGCCAGGTTCGACGTCATGTAGGTGATCTTGAGTGCGGTGGACACGTTGACCTTCGCGCAGCCCCGGGCGATCAGGTCGGTGAACTGGGCGTCGGTCAGGCCGGTGCCGCCGTGCAGCGCGATCGGCACGCCGGTCGCCGCGACGAGGTCGCTGACCCGCTGGCCGTCGAGGTGCGGTTCGGCCGAATAGACCCCGTGCGCGTTGCCGATCGACGGCGCGAACACGTCGACCCCGGACGTCTCGACGAAGTGCACCGAGATGTCCAGCGACTGCCGGTGGGACGCCTCGTCGCTGCCGACGCCGTCCTCGACACCGGTGATCGCCTCGATCTCACCCTCGACGTGGGCGCCGTAGGCGCGGGCCTCGGCGACCACCTCGATGGTCTGGCGCAGGTTCTCCTCGACGGGCAGGGTGGACGCGTCGAACAGCACCGAGTTCCAGCCCTTGGCCAGGCACTCGGTGATCACCGCCCGGTCCGGGCAGTGGTCGAGATGGAGGCTGACCGGCACCTCGATGCCGGCCGTCATCGCCCGCCACATCGCGATGAGCACGTCGGATCGGATGGAACGCACCGTCTTGACCGAGGTCTGGACGATGACGGGAGATCGGCGCTCGACCGCGGCGGCCAGCACGCTCTCCATCGTCAGGTCGTTGACGATGTTGATCGCGGGGACGCCGTAGTGCTCGCGCATCGCCCGGTCGACGATCTCCTTGAGCGGCACGACACCCATATGGCGAAGGTTAGAACCCGAACGGACTCCGGATCGGCGGATGCGAAATACCGACCGTCGGTTTGGGTACTTCGCACCGCACCTGCGCTCAACACCCGATTCTGCCCACTCACCCCTGGTCCGCGGCGAGCAGTTCGATCCTCACCGTTGACCGGTCAGGGCTGCCCGGCCTGCGTAGACGGCACGCTCGCCCAGCTCCTCCTCGATACGAAGGAGTTGGTTGTACTTGGCGGTGCGGTCGCTGCGTGACAGCGAGCCGGTCTTGATCTGTCCACAGCCGGTGGCCACGGCCAGGTCGGCGATGGTGGTGTCCTCGGTCTCGCCGGAGCGGTGCGACATCACCGCGCTGTAGCCCGCCTCCCGCGCGGCCTGCATGGTGGTGAGCATCTCGGTCAGGGTGCCGACCTGGTTGACCTTGACGAGGATCGAGTTGGCGATGCCTCGGGCGATGCCGTCGCGCAGCAGGTCGACATTGGTGCAGAACACGTCGTCGCCGACCAGCTGCACCCGGCTCCCGAGCCGATCGGTGAGCGCCTTCCAGCCTTCGAAGTCGTCCTGGGCGACGCCGTCCTCGATCGACACGATCGGGTACTGCTCGGCCAGCTCCACCAGGTAGTCGACGTGCTCGGCGACCGTGCGGACCCGCTGCTCGCCGTGGTAGTGGTAGGCGCCGTCGCGGTAGAACTCGGATGCGGCCGGGTCCAGGGCGATGGCGATGTCGACGCCCGGGGTGTAGCCGCTGTCGCTGATCGCGGTGCTGATGAAGGCCAGGGCTTCGTGCGCGTTGTGCAGCACCGGCGCGAAGCCGCCCTCGTCGCCGACGGCGGTGTGCTGGCCGGCGGCCTGCAGGGCGGCCCGCAGGGTGTGGAACACCTCCGAACCCATCCGGACCGCTTCGGTGAAGCTCGTCGCGCCGACCGGGGCGATCATGAATTCCTGGAAGTCGAGCGGATTGTCGGCGTGAGCGCCGCCGTTGACGATGTTCATGAGCGGCAGCGGCAGGGTGACCGCGTCCGGGCCGCCCAGGTACCGGTACAGCGGCTGGCCTGCGGCGACGGCGGCGGCCTTCACCACCGCGAGGGAGACGCCGAGGGTGGCGTTGGCGCCGAGCCGCGACTTGTTGGCGGTGCCGTCCAGCTCGATCAGCACCCGGTCCACGCCGGCCTGGTCGGCGCCGTCCAGACCGGCGACCGCGTCGGCGATCTCACCGAGTACGGCCTCGACCGCACGGCGTACGCCTTTGCCGTGGTAGCGGCGGGTGTCGCCGTCGCGCAGCTCGACGGCTTCGGCGGTGCCGGTGGAGGCCCCCGACGGGACGGCGGCCCGCCCGAGCGAGCCGTCGTCGAGCAGCACGTCGACCTCGACGGTCGGGTTGCCGCGGCTGTCCAGGATCTCCCGGGCGTGCACGGTGTCGATGGCGGTCATCTGGCTCCTTCGGTTCGGGTGGTCGGCGAGCCAGCGCAGCACCTGCTCGGCGTGCAGGGCAGGCTCGGTCACCGGGTGGAACACGTGCTCGACCACGCCGTCGTTCACGATGAGCGTCAGCCGCCGGTAGTAGGTCGACCCGTCGGCGTGGAAGACCGGCAGCCGCAGCGCGGTCGCCAGGCTCAGCCGGGGATCGGCCAGCAGCGGGAACGGCAGCCGCAGCCGGTGGGCGAGTTCTCGCTGGTAGCCGGTGGTCTGCGCGGACAGGCCGTAGACCTGGTCGCAGCCTGCGGCCAGCAATTCGGTGTGCAGGTCCCGGAAACCGCACGCCTGCACCGTGCAGCCCCGGGCACCGGTGACGTCGTCCCAGCCGTCGGGCATCGCGACGCCGGGCCGGCTGGTCATCGGATACACGAACACCACCGCCCGGCGCCCGTCGAACGCCGCCGGTCCCACCGCGGTGCTGTCGGTGGCCCGGAAGGTCAGCCCGGGCATCAGCGCACCGACGAGACCGGCCGGGTCACCACCGGCAAAAACCCGGCCGTCCACCTGCCCGGCGGCGGGACCGGCGTTCGCGTCGACCAGCGCCAGCAGGGTGTCGCGCTGGCCGATCAGCCGCTCGATCCGCTGCTCCAGTCCGGCGATCGCCTGCCGGTAGGTGCCCAGGGCTGCCGGATACGCCTCGGGACCGTCGCCGTCGGCCATGGCCTCGACGAACGGCCTGGTCTCCTCGACGCTGAACCCCAGCGCCGTCAGCGTCCGGATCTGCTCGACCAGGCGCACCGCCACCGGGGCGTACTCCCGGTAGCCGTTGCCCAGCCGTCGGGGGACGACCAGACCGGCCGCCTCGTAATATCGCAGCGCCCGGACCGTGGTTCCCGTCCGATGCGCCAGTTCACCCACTCGCACGCCACGACCGTAAACCTGTACCCACGGGTACAGGTCAAGCGGCGACCACGGTCACGCCCCGGCCGGCCAGCTCAGAGGGACGCGGTGGCGGCCAGGGCGTCGCCGAGCGGGGTGCGCCGGTACAGCACGGACCGTCCGGCGCGGGCGCGGTCGAGCAGGCCCGCGCGCAGCAGCACGGCCAGGTGGTCGCCGACCGCGCCGGGCGCGAGGCGGAGCGCGCGGGCGAGCTGGGTGGTGCTGGCCGGCTCGGCGAGCGCTTCCAGCAGGCGCGCCCGCGCCTTGCCGACCAGCGCGGACAGGGCTTCCGCCGGTGGTGGGTCCGGCTCCCACAGCGCCGCCACGCCGCGCGCGGCGTAGATGATCGCGGGGTGCCATGGCTGCTCGCTGTGCGCGGCCACGCCCGGCCAGACGAACACCGACGGCACCAGCAGCAGGCCCCGGCCCGCCACGTCGACGTGTGCGGTCAGCAGTTGCGGGATCTCGATGCCGCCGTCGCGCCAGCGCACGCGCGGCAGCCCGTCGAACGCGGCCGCCCAGCCGGATCGGCCCAGGTCGGTGGACCGGTGCAGGACGTCGCGTTCGCAGATGACCCGCAACCGGAGCCAGTCGGCGGCCAGCAGCGAGTGCCAGGCCTGTTCCAGCACGGCGGCGAGCACCGCGGTGACGTCCGGGGCGTGCAGGACCGCCAGCGCGCCGGGATCGTGGCAGGCCCGCCGGGCGAGGCAGTCCCGGATGTCGCGGCGGGCCAGGGCGAGCGGGGTGGCCCGCACGGCGGCGAGGTCGTCGCCGATGGTCTGGGTCAGGCCCGCCGGCGGCGGGGCCAGGAACCCCGGGCCGCGGCGGGGCGAGTGCAGCGCCACCACCGCCCGCATCGCCGGGTTGGCGGACAGCTTCTCGTACGCGGGCCGCAGCCGCGCCGCCCAGCCGGGCGGGAGCCGCTGCTCACGGGACAGGCCCGCCAGGATGCGGATGAGGCTGTCCAGCTCGAACAGTGGGGAGATCGCGAAGCGGCTGTGCAGCAGGTCGTCCGCGGTGACCTCGAACCGGAGCATGCCCCGACCTTACGTCGCTGGACGAAACATTCGCCGGTCGACCGTCGGTCCGTGAGGCTCGCCCTGTGATCGAGCCCAAGCAGGTGACGTACCGGGATGTGCTGTCCGAGCCGGTGTTCCGCACGCTGTTGCTGACCCGGACGCTGTCGATCGCGGCCGGGTCGCTGCGGATCCTGGCGCTGTCCGTGCTCGTCTTCGACCGCACCGGGTCGCCCGTGCTGACCGCGCTCACGTTCGCGATCGGGTTCGTGCCGCAGGTCGTCGGCGGGACGCTGCTCGCGGCGCTGGCCGACCGGGTGCGGCCCCGGCCGTTGATCGTGACCGGGTTCCTGCTGGACGCCGCCGCCGCGGCGACGCTGGCACTGCTGCCACTGCCGGTCGGCGCCAGCCTGGCCCTGCTCGCCGGGGTGGCGGTGTTCGGGCCGGTGTTCAACGGGGCGTCCAACCGGCTGATCGCCGAGCTGCTCACCGGCGATGCCTACGTGCTCGGCCGGGCTCTGTCCAGTATGGCCTCGGGCGGCGCACAGCTGCTCGGGCTCGCGTTCGGCGGCGCGGTCGTCGCCGCGCTGTCGCCCGGATGGGCGCTGCTGGCGGCGGCGGCCGGTGGGCTGGTCTGCGCGAGCTGGGTGCAGCTGCGGCTGCCCGACTTCGCGGCGCCGCCCGCCGAGACCGGATCCGCGGTCGGCCGGAGCTGGCAGGTCACCGCCTCGCTGTGGCGGGATCGTCCGGTGCGCCGGTTGCTGCTGGTGCAGTGGCTGCCACCCGCGTTCATCGTCGGAGCAGAGGCGCTGGTGGTGCCGTACTCGGGCGAGCGTGGCCACGGCTCCGCCGCGGCGGGGGTGATCCTGGCGTGCGCGCCGCTCGGCATGGTCGTCGGCAACCTCGTCTACAGCCGCCTGCTACCGCCGGTGATGCGGGAACGGCTGGTCGCCGTGATGATCGCCGGGCTCGGCGGCCCGCTGGCGCTGCTGGCCGCCCCGGTGCCCGCGGCCGTTGCCATGATCGTCATGTTCGGAGCCGGGGCGGCGTTCTGCTACTCGTTGGGCGTGCAGCGCCGCTTCCTGGAGGCGCTGGCGCCGCAGGTGCGCGGGCAGGCGTTCGCGCTGCAGTTCACCGGGCTGATGACGTTGCAGGGCGTCGGGCCGGTGCTGCTCGGCCTCATGGCCGAACGGGCCTCGACCGGCCCGGCGATGGCCGTCGCCGGAGCCGGGGCGGTGGCCGTCGGCTGCTGGTGGTGGTGGTGCAACCGCGACCCGCACCCGGCACGAGGAGCTGCCGAAGGCGTGGTCGTCGCGACGCACTGAGGTAGGGCTGCGACGCCGCAGGTCGTGGCGATGCAGGCGAGCCGGCAGGGCGGCCGCTCCTATGAATGGGACCCCGTCACCGCTGCCAGCGGCCATCCCGGCGCGCCGTCGACCGCGCCCCGCGCGGCGGCCGCCGTGTATGCGTGGGTCAGGGCGAACGCCAGGCACGGCATCAGCAACAGCACCGGCATGAAGAAGTCCGCCGGGTAGAATGCCGCCTCGGCGCCGGCTGCCGGGTCGTACGCGTGCACGATCCCGGTGCGCAGCGCCTCCCACCCCCACTGCCACGCGGGGTTCGCCGGCTCCAGGCCCGTGAGCCCCGTGAGCAGTGCCACCAGGCCCACGGTGAACACCTGGAGCAGCCCTGTCCCGGCGACCGCGCCCGCGGCCACCGCCCAGAGGCGATGCCCCCGCCGGCGTAGGGCGTGCACGGCGTGGATGAGCCCGACCGCGCAGGCGACCCAGAGCAGGTAGCACAGCGCCCGCCACCAGACGTGCTCGAAGGGCACCAGCCAGGCCAGGCCGATGAGGGCGGTCGCGGCCACCGGATGCTGCCACCAGTCCGTGCCGGCCCGGTGGCCGAGCCACATCCCGGCTGGCACCGCGACGGCGAGCAGCAGCACCGGGATGAGCGCTGGATACCAGTGCGGCCGGACGAGGGCGAGGCCCCCGACCGTGAGCGCGGGCAGCAGCAGCCACCAGCGGCGACGGCGTAGCGCGATCATGAAAAGGTGCTCCGTCCGCTCGATCAGCGCGCACCACAGCAGGTCCGCCAGGTCGCGTAGTGGTGTGACCGAGCGCGCCAGCAGGTCGGTCATCTCGTCGCCGTACCTTGCGCGCATCGGTGCGGGGTAGAGGCGCAGCATGGCGCGAGCGAGCACGCGTCGTGTTCCGGATCCGGTCACGAGCCACCCCTTTACTACGTTGGACGTAGTATCGAGGTGAGCCTGGGGCATGTCAATGAGCGCGTTCACCCGACTACCGCAAGCGGTGTGTCGGCAATGGACGCGACGGACGATGAGGCCCCGGTCGCCGGTCGCCTGCTCGGCCGGCGGCCTGGTGGTCAGAAGATCGCACCGGGGTTGAGGATGCCCAGGGGATCGAGTGCGTTCTTGATCCGTTGGTTGAGTTCGAGCGCGTCCTGCCCGAGGTAGTCGGGCAGCCAGGCCTTCTTGAGGCGGCCGACGCCGTGTTCGCCGGTGATCGTGCCGCCCAGGGCGATGGCGAGCTCCATCACCTCCGCGTAGGCGCGGTGGGCGCGCGCCGACTGGTCCGCGTCCATGGGGTCGAACACGATCAGCGGATGCGTGTTGCCGTCACCGGCGTGGGCGATGACGGCGATCGTGACATCGCGGGTGCGGGAGATCGCTGCTATGCCGCGCACCAGCGCGCCGAGTGCGGGCACCGGCACGCCGACGTCCTCCAGCAGCAGCGTGCCCTTCTTCTCGACCGCCGGAATCGCCATGCGCCGGGCGACGGTGAACGACTCGCCGGTCTCCTGGTCGTCGGTGGAGAACACCTCGACGGCGTGGTTGGCCTGACAGATGGCGCTGATCTGGCCGATCTCCGCGGCTGCGTGGGGTGCGGGCTCGTCGGACTGGATGACGAGCATGGCCTGGGCGCTGCGATCCAGGCCCATCCTGGTGAGGTCTTCCACGGCGTTGATCGACGTCCGGTCCATGAACTCGAGCATGGACGGGCGCATTCGGCGGGTGACGTCCAGCACGGTGCGGGTCGCGTCGTCGAGGGAGGCGAACGTGGCGACCAGGGTGGCCCGCGGCCGCTGCGCCGGGATGAGCCGCAGCACGATGCGGGTGATGATGCCGAGAGTCCCCTCGCTGCCGACGAACAGCTTGGTCAGCGACAGCCCGGCGACGTCCTTGAGCCGGGGGCCGCCCAGTTCGACGGCGGTGCCGTCGGCGAGCACGACGGTGAGTCCCAGGACGTAGTCGCTGGTCACGCCGTACTTGACGCAGCACAGGCCACCGGCGTTGGTGGCGACGTTGCCGCCGATCGAGCAGAACTCGTACGAGGACGGGTCGGGTGGATACCACAGCCCGTGCTCGGCGGCCGCGGCCTTGACCTCGGCGTTGAACAGGCCCGGCTCCACGACGGCGGTCCGCGACGTCGGGTCGACGGTGATCGCACGCATGCGCTCGGTCGAGACGACCAGGCATCCGTCCACGGCCGAGGATCCGCCGGACAGGCCCGATCCGGCACCGCGTGGCACCACGGCGATGCGGTGCGCGGCCGCGAACCGGACCGCTTCCTGCACGTCCTGCGTGCAGGAAGCGCGGACGACCGCGAGGGGCATGCCCGCGTGCGGATCGTTGGCGCGGTCCCACCGGTAGGCGTCCATCTGGTCCGGGTCGACGATGACGCAGGTGGCGGGTAGCGCGGCCACCAGGGGCGTCAGGTCGACGGAGCCGGTCATGGCGGTGTCGGCACCTCCCTGATCGTCACGGCCGTCGGTGGTGCAGCTGCGGCCGGACCACGACCAATATCTATGATCTTATACGGGCGCGGCGAACAGTTCACGGTCTGATTCCGTCGCTGGGACAGTCCCGACGCCACCTATCCGAGGCCACGCTGACGATGGCTGCACCGGGTTTGGTCGATACGGCTGGGAATCGGTGTGTTACCCGGGTTGCGCAGTCTTCGGCCGTTGGCCATTATATGCGTTGATCACGAACGGGATGAAGGAAAATGACTCCTCCGCGCTGCTGATCCGAGACTTCACATGGACCTCGGTGGGCGTCATGGGGTCGTGGAGCCGGGTGTCGCAGCGTTGCGAGGAGGACGGAGCACGTGGCAGATCAGGTGGCCGCAGCCGACGGAGGGCACCTGGCCGAGCACGCGCTGGAACCGGATCGCGGGCGGCGGCGTACGCGCCGTCGACGGTGGTGGTTGTTCACCGCCACGGCGTTGGGTCTGCTGCTCTGCGTCCAGCCGCTGTTCTCCGGTGGTGACGACGCCGGCTCGCCGTCGTCCTGGCAACCCGACGCGGTGCCGGACGGCAGCTGGACGATCGGCGTGGCGGAGCCGACCGTCGACCCGATCCTGCCGTCCGCCCCCGCCACCACCACGGGGGCACCCGCGCCGACCTCCGCCGCCCCGTCGCGGCCCGCGCCCACGGGTCCGGCGAGCGCCTCGCCGGCTTCCGGTCCGGTGCTGCTCGGTCCGTCCGGAAAAGCCGGTGTGCAGGACCTGGCGGAGGAGTACTGCGATCGTCACGAGAGCGGCGCCATGGCGGGGCCACGCGCGGACGGCCGCTGGCACTGCGTCCGGCTGCTGCTGTTCGTGAGCATCGTCGACCTGAACGTCGCCTGCGCCGACACCTACGGCAAGGATGCGTACGCGCAGACCGCGGATCCGGACGACGCTTACGCCTGGCGGTGTTACCAGCGCTGACATAGCCGCGGGCATCACTCCGGCCGGGCTGCCAGGGCGGCGCACACTTGCCGACGGTGCGCGGTCCACCAGCGCAGCGTCCGCTCGTTGGCGGCGAACTGGTGATCGCAGGAGGTGTCGCCGCGGTCGTAACGCCAGTCCAGCGGCCAGAAGTCGGTGAACCACTGCCACCACGCCCGATGGACGAGATCGGCCAGCACCTCGTCGTCGACCGGCCGGACCGCACGGTAGCCCCGCACGACGGCCGCGATCCGATCCAGATCGAGCGCGCCGTCCTCGCCGGCGAGGTGCAGCAGGCAGGCGCGGATCAGCTCGGCGCCTGGCGGCTGGCGGCGTAGGCGGTCCCAGTCGAGCACGGCGACGATCGCACCGCCCCGCCAGACGAGGTTGAAGTGGTGGAAGTCGCCGTGGGTCCAACCCTGCTCCGGCTGCTGCCCGGCCGGCCGGACGGCGGTCGCCAGCAGCGTCCGCCGCCAGCGCAGATGGTCGGCGGCGACCCGGTCGACCGGGTCCGGAGCCGGCCGGGAGGCGATCGCGGCCAGGTAGTGCTCGATGCGTCCCGCGGCCGCCGCGTGGCTCGGCGGGTCCGTCGGCGCCGGGCCAGAGATGTCCGGGCAGACCGCGGCCAGCGCCGCGTGCACCCGCCCGAGCAGCCGTCCCAGCCGATGGCACGCGGCGACGTCCAGCCGCGCTCCGGGCAGGTGCTCGCCGTCGACCCAGGGCGTCACCGTGAACCCGACGCCGGCCAGCTGTGCCACCGTCTCGCCGGCGGCGTCGGCAACCGGGACCGCCACCGGGATGCCGTGCTCCGCCAGCCGCCGCAGCAGCGCATGCTGCGTCCGGGCTTGCTCGGGCGGCGCGTCGCGCAGCTCCTTGACGGCGTACTCCCGGCCGTCGTCGGTGGCGATCCGCCAGTTGCGGTTCATCATCCCGTGCGCCAGCCGGATCGAGGAGCGCGGAGCGGGCAGGCCGAACGCTCGGCAGACCTCGGCCAGCGGCGGATCACTTGTCACGGCGGCACCATAACCGGGTCGGCAGCGCACCCGCACCAGGCCGGCGGAACGTCTGCCGTGGCCGCACGTTCAGATCTGCGTTCGCGCCTGCTCGATGTGGCCCACGATGGCGTGAGCACCGTGCGCACTCGCGATGGCGTGCGCCTCGGCGAGCGTTGCGTGCGCCTCGGCCTGCCGGTCCTGGGCGGCGGCGATGTACGCCAGCCCGATCATGTTGGAGGCCACGCCCGGCAGGGCGCCGACCTCCCGACGCAACCGGGATGACTCCTCCAGTCGCTCGCGCGCCTCGTCCAGCCGGCCGGCCGCGTGCGCTGCGATCCCCAGGTGCCGCAACGCCTCGGAGTGGGTCGGCTTGTCGCCGGTCTGCGCCGCCAGCAGGCATGACCGCTCCAAGTACGGAATCGCGGTCTCGTTGTCACGCCGGATGAACTGGTGAAGGCAACCGATCCAGAACAGCGCCTCGCCTTCACCGCGTGGGTCGCCCAGTGCCTGGTACAACTCAAGCGCGCGCTCGAACAACGGCAGTTCGGCGGGATCCTCCGCGGGCAGCGAACCAGTGTCGGCGGACGCGCTCTGAAACCGTGCATGCAGAATCAGCCCCCGAGCCAACGCCGCATCGGCCTCGACCGCGTCCAAGCCCTGTTCCGCGTCCATCAACGCGCTGGTGTCGCCGCCGAACACCGCCCGTTCGTAGACCTCTCTGGCCCGTTCGATCCGATCGTCGATGCTCATCGCCGCCCCCGCTGCCATCGCCACCACCTGCTGAATCCAGCAGTTTAGCCGGGCAGGTCCCCTGCCAGGTCAAGGCGATCATCATCGGCTCGCCGGACATGTTTGGGCGATCATCCGTGCGGATATCCACGGTCATCAGACGTTCGTTTTACCTGCCCGTGCCGAAAGGGAGTCTCATGTATCTGTTCGATGCCGACAGCGTGGTCGTGAGCACCGCTGTCGAACTCCTCCGGGTGCATCAGCCCGCTTCGGCGGATGATCCGTCCTGCGGCGGCTGCGGTGAGCCGGCTCCGTGCGCGGTCGCCACGAACGCCACGCAGATCCGGTCCGCCGCGAACCTTGCCGCCGGGTTCGGCGAGCAGTGACCGCGACGGAGCCAGCCGGTCAGCGGCCCCGTTCGGCGCGCTGCTGACAGGAGATGCAGTGGATGGCCCACGGCATGACCTCCATCCGGGCGAGCGGGATCTGCTGCCCGCAGGTGCGGCACCGGCCGAACGAGCCGTCGCGCAGCCGGTCCAGCGCCGCCGACAAGCGCTCGGCCTGCTCGGTCAGCGCCGCCGTGACGATGTCCCGCTGCGCGGTGTCGCTGATCAGCGAACCCGCGTCGGCCACGTCGCCGGGCTCGTGCCGGGCGGCCTGCCGCAGGTGGTGCGACTCGGCGGTCTGCACGCGGATCTGTTCGACGGTCTGTTCGTGCCGCTGGCGCAGCAACGCCGCGACCTGTTCCAGGTCCACTCCGTCGTCGACAGACGTCATGCGGGTCCTCCTCATGCCACAGGCGGCCGTGCCCTCTGCCGACCGGCTCACCCGCCGCGGCGATGTGAGATCTGAGACCATACCGGCTGCATTGATGTAGTCGACGATGAAACACCGTACGACCGAGCCGACTCCCCGGCGCAGGTGAAATTCGATCAGGATCCGCCACAACCGAAACGGGTCCCGGATCACTCCTTGTGTGGTTGGGAGGCCGGGTTGCGAAACGAACGAGAGTACGTCGAGTACGTGCAGGCACGGATGCCGTGGTTGCGACGGCTGGCGTACCGGCTGTGCGGGCAGTGGCCGGCCGCGGACGACCTGGTGCAGGACTGCCTAGTGGCGCTGTACCGGCACTGGCGCAAGGCGTCGGCGGCGGAGTCGGTCGACGCCTACGTGCGGGCGATCCTGGTCCACTCCTACCTGGCCGAGCGGCAGCGGTCGTGGACCCGCCGGGTCTGGCCGGTGGCCGAGGTGACCGGGCCCGCGACGGTGCCGATGGCGAGCGCCGAACACCGCGTCGACCTGCTGGCCGCGCTCGCGAAGCTGTCCGCCGGGCAGCGTGCGGTCCTGGTCCTGCGCTACTGGGAGGACCTCGATGTGGCGCAGACCGCGACGGCGCTGGGCTGCTCGACCGGGACGGTCAAGAGCCAGACGTCGTACGCCATCGCGGCGCTGCGCCGCCTGCTGCCCGAATACGAGCCGGGAAGGTCGGACACACCATGAGAGAATTGTTCGCCGCCGTACCGGACGATCCGCCACCCGCGCTGCCGCCCGGCCACCTGGACGTCGTGCTCGCCCGGGCCCGCCGCGAGGTCCGGCACCGGCGGATCGGCGCCGCAGGCCTAAGCGCGGTCGTCGTGCTCCTGCTCGCCGTCCTCGTCGTGCCCGGGTTCCCGCTGCCCGCGCCGACGGCCGCACCGCCGAGCAGCCCGAGCCTGCCGGACCGGCTCGCCGGATACTCGATGCTCACCAGCACCGTCGGCCAGGCTCCCCCCGGCCGCGCGATCGCCCTCTACGGCTACGGCAACGGAGAGCTGTTCAACATGTTCCAGCCGCTGGTCGTCGGGGCCGACCGGGACACCTACCGGCAGGTCGACGCCATGCAGGAACGGGGGCGTCCCTCCGCGCTGCTCGCGCCGGACGGCACCGGCGTGCTGCTCGGCGACGACCGCGGCGCGACCGCGGACCTGGTCCTGGTCGACCTGGCCACCGGTGCGCGCAGGTCGATCCCGATCGGCGACCCGGTCGGCGTACGGCTGCTGGCCTGGTCTGCCGACGGCCGCCACGTCGCGTACAGCGCCGCGCCGCTGACCGGGTCCGGTGACTTCGGCAGCGTGAACTTCGTCGCGGCCGAGGTGGCCCGCACCGGCACGCTGAGACTGCTCGACCTGTCCACCGGGCGCAGCACCGCGGTGCCGTCGATCGCACCGGCGTGGACGGCGGCGTTCGCGCCCGACAGCCGCCGGCTCGCCGTCCAGGTCGGCCAGCACGCGCACCTGCTCGACGTCGACGGCCGCGAGTACGGCACCGTCGAGCTGCCGGCCGGACGCGAGCTGGCCGCCGACGTCGGCTGGTCGCCGGACGGCGAGTTCCTGGCCACCGTGCCGTGGCTGTCGGACGGGCCGTTCAACGGCACCACCGGCGGCGACACCGGCCACGCCACGTTCCTGTGGAAAGCCGGCGACGTCGCGTTCTGGCCCATCGCGGCCGACCCGCCGGTGACGGCTCCGCCGCCGGTCGGCGATGTCGTGCAGCTGCTCGGCTGGCGCTCGGCGAGCACGGTGGTCGTCGCGACCGTCGACGACGCCGGCCGGCTTTCGCTCGCGGAGGTGCAGCTGGGCACCGGCACCCGCCGGACGCTGTCGAGCTTCGACACCGGCAGCACCTGCGAGCTGGGCATGCAGACCTGCCGCACGTTCGACCTGCACCTGGCCACCGGCATGCTGCCCGAGCTGACCGTCCGGACGGCCGGCAGCCCGCAGCGCGGCCCGTGGCCGCTGGCCCTGAGCGCCGTCGTCGCCGTCGTCGCCATAGGTGCCGGGCTGCTGATCTGGCGGCGGATACGCCGGTCGGCACGTCGGCTGCGAGCGGCGGTCTAGCGGCTGCTGCAACGCGAGTCGCCCCGGGCAGCACTGCTGCCCGGGGCGACTCGGTTGCCTACCTGACCACGGCGGGTGGGCGGGTACGACGCACCGCGCCCACCCCGTCACCGCGTCGGAGATGTGCTCGCTTCGGGTACCGGCCGACCCGCCGACGGAGTCGGCAGTGGACCGTCCGCTGTCGGGATCAGGTCCAGCAGTGCCCGGTCGGCGACGACGACCTTGAGCTCGTCGACACTGATCACCGGGACTGCCTCCGCATCGTTGCGCTCCATGACCACCGCGCGGTGATCGGCGTAGACGGCGCCGACGGTGACGCTGGTGCTGGCGTACGCCGTCGCGTACAGCAGGGGCTCGGCGTTCACGCCCGCCTGGCAGAACAGGACGTCCAGGTGCCCCTCGGCGGCGAGGGCGTCCAGGTCGGCACAGGAGTCCGGCACCCACCGGACGGTGTCGTACACATACAGGTTCACGGTGAGGTGGCCGTGCTCACGAAGGTGACCCAGGTTGATCACGGTGTAGGCGTTCGACGCCCCCGGCTCGCCCCAGTTGCAGATGTCATGAGTGTTCTGCACGACGTAGTCGTCGCGGTCGGGCAGCAGACCCAGCACCGTCTGCACATACTTCGGCCAGTGCTGCTCCGCGACCTCCTTGGTCGTCGGGTTGACCATGGGCGCGTCCTGGCAGCCGCCCAGACCCGCCGCGGACGCGGCAGCGCCGACCGGCAGGGTGAATCCGGGTGAATCGGCACGCGGACCGCCTGTGACCAGGAAGGGGACGGACAGACCGGCCACGGTGGCGAGCGCGGCCAGCGCCGCCAGGACACCACGCATGCGCCGCATGCCCTTGGCCCCCCGCAGCGCGGCATCGGCGAGGTCAGGCGGACCGGCGACGTCCGACAGCCGCTGCATGGCCGCTTTCAGATCAGGTTCGTGTGGCGCGTTCATACTGGCTCCTCGATGTATCTCAGCTCCGGACACAGCACACGAAGGCGGGTCAGCGTGCGATGGACCTGACTGCGAACTGTCCCGACCGAGGTGCCCATCAGCGCGGCCACCTCTGCCTCTGGCAGGTCCTCGTAGTAGCGCAGCACCACCACCGCCCGCTGCCGGCGGGTCAGCTCGCCGAGCACCCGTGACAGCGCCAGTTTGAGGACCGTCTCGCTGGACGGATCCTCGACCGCGGTCATCTCGGGCAGCAGGCCCATCACGTGCTCGCGGCGGTTCCGGCTGCCCCGCCAGATGCTGATGTGCTGGCGATACAGGATCTTGCGGACGTACGCGTCCGGCGATCCCGATCGGTGCACTCTCGGCCAGTGCAACGCCAGTTTCGTCAGCGCGACCTGAATCAGGTCCTCGGCGTCCTGGTGATGCCCGGTGAGCAGGTAGGCGAGGCGATACAGGGCCCCTTGTCGCAGCGCCACATACTCCCGGAACTCCCGCTCGGCGAGTTCGTCCATCAGGTTCTCCCCTCGTGTCACCTGTCCACACGCGATCGGAGGGGCGTCGCTATGTCACTTGCGGACAGGTTTTCCGGGGAATCCGATATCGCCGGTAAGAATCGGTCGCGCAGCGCCACTACTGGTCGACGGCTAACCTTCCCCAAGGAGCAGGGCCAGTGACACATTCCGCACAGCGGGCGCGGTTCACCGCGCTGTTCGACCGACATCGCCGGCAGGTCTACGCGTACGCGGTGACCCGGGCCGGGCGTGGTGCCGCCGACGACATCGTCAACGACACCTTCCTCGTGGCGTGGCGGCGGCTCGACGCCGTCCCCGCCGACCCCCTGCCGTGGCTGCTCGGCGTGGCCCGCAACGTCGTGCACGAGCAGCACCGCGCCGAGGCCCGCCAGCTCAGCCTGTTGTCGCAGGCCGAAGCCGCGGTCGAGGGCGACGTGGCCGACGTGGTGGCCGAGCGGTCGGCGACCCTCGCGGCCCTCGACGCCCTCGGCGCCGCCGACCGCGAGCTGCTCACCCTCGTCGCCTGGCACGGCCTGTCGGCGCGCGACGCCGCGAAGGTGGTCGGCTGCGCGACAGCCACCTTCTTCGTACGGCTGCACCGCGCCCGGAACCGGTTCGACAACGCCCTCGCCGCACAGTCGGCCATGGCCGCCCGCATCCCTTCAGCACACAGGAGATCCGCAGATGAATCGCCATCGCCGCGCGTTGCAGCTGATCGCTGACGCGCGTCCCGCGGTGCTCGACGACGCCCCGGACGGGCCTGCGCCGCACTTTCCCGAACTGCCGGCAGGCGTACGGTCCGTGCCGCGCTCGCGCCCCCGCCTGGTCCTGGCCGCTCTGCTGCCCGCCGCGGCCGCAGGCCTGATCGCCGTCGCGCTCGTCGTGTCCACCTCGCACACGCCCGTCGAGGTGCCCGAAGCCCGGCCGGAGCAGTCCGCCCCGCCAGCCGAACCGGTGACCGCGCGCGCCGTCCTGCTCGCGGCGGCCGACAAAACCGCCGCACTGGCCCCGGAGACCGGCGGGTACTGGGTGACCGAACAGGAGATGTACCACCTGTACGACGTCGGCGGATACCACGTCCTCGGCCGCAACGAGGTCGAGACCTGGCATGCGATGCGTGCCGGGGGACAGCTCGTCATCGTGACCCGGTGGCTGGGTGCGGCCCCGGCGACCGACGCCGACCGGGCCGCGTGGGCGGCGGCGGGATCGCCGAAGCAGTGGACGTCCGCCGGGCCCGACGGCAAGGTGGGCAGGCAGATCCCGGCCGGACCCGGCACACGCAAAGTCGGCGCCACGACCAGCCCCGGCTTCGAACTGGGCGGCCGGAAGCTCACCTACGCGCAGGTCCAGGCGCTGCCGACCGATCCGGACGCGCTCAAGGCATACCTCATCAAGGCCGACGATGAGACGCGCGGCGACCTGCGGCCCGACGAATTGGAGCGGTGGCGGGTGGAGATGCTCTTCTCCAGCGCCCGCAACCTGCTCACAGAGCTGCCGGTGGGTCCGCGGGTGCGCGCGGCGACCTACCGGATGCTGGCCGGCCTGCCCGGCCTGAAGCTCACCGAGAACGTGCGCGACGAGCGCGGGCGTACGGGCGCGGGGATCGGCTACGCGTACCGCAACGAAGACGGCAGCACGTACGAGTCGACGCTGGTCATCGACCCGCAGTCGGGTGCCCTGCTGGCGCTGAAGGAACCGTCGTCGAGCGTCGTGCTGCTCGACGACCGGTTCACGGACACGTCGCCGCCGCGGTCCTGACCGCACGGCCGCCCGCGGCCGGACAGCGCACATCCCCATCTCCCCGGTGCGGGCCGGACCTGATCCGGCCCGCACCCGGCTTCAGCGTGCCCGAAAACATCCCCCTCATAGGACGGAACATCTCCCATGCGATGGAAGCGAACACTCACCGCGGCGCTCCTGCTACCGGCCGGCCTGCTGGCCGGGCCCCTGCCCGGCACCGCGCAGCCCGCGGCGGCGACACAGGCGACGGCCGGCGCGGCGACGCCGCGTGCCCGAGCCGGACAGACGGTCACCCTGGTGACAGGCGACCAGGTCACCGTCGGCGACGGCACAGCGGTGTCGATCCAGCCGGCGAAGGGCCGCGCCCACGTCACCTTCGCGACCAGCCGGTCCCGGGGCCACCTGCGGGTGATCCCGAGCGACGCCATGGCACTGCTGACCGCGGGCCGGCTGGACCCGCGGCTGTTCGACGTCACGGCCCTGCTGGCGTACGGCTACGACGCCCAGCGCGCCGAGCTTCCGCTCCTCGTCACCGCCGACGGTGCGGGCGCGGCACAGACCCGCTCGGCTGCCGCCGCCATGCCGACCGGCGGACGGGTCCGGCGGCAGCTGCCCCGGCTGGGGATGCTGTCCGTCGCGCAGGACCGCGCGCAGGCGGCCGCGTTCTGGCGGGAACTGACGGGCCAGACCGGACAGGCGATGCGCCCCGGGATCGCCAAGGTATGGCTGGACGCCCTGCTCAAACCTACCCTCGACGGGAGCGTCGCGCAGATCGGCGCACCCGCGGCCTGGCAGGCGGGGCTCACCGGTCAGGGCGTGACCGTGGCGGTGCTCGACACCGGCATCGACGACACCCATCCCGACCTCGCCGGCAAGGTGACCGCCCGCAGCAACTTCACCGGTGGCGTCGACCAGGGCGGTGAGGACGACCGCGACCTCACCGGCCACGGCACCCACGTCGCGTCGACCGTCGCGGGCAGCGGCGCGGCCTCGGGCGGCCGGTACCGTGGTGTCGCCCCCGGCGTGCGGCTGCTCGACGGCAAGGTCTGCGTCGAGTGGGGCTGCGAGGAGTCGTGGATCCTGGCCGGGATGCAGTGGGCCGCCGCGGAGCAGCGCGCCAGGATCGTCAACATGAGCCTGGGCGGGTGGGACTCGCCGGGGATCGATCCCCTGGAAGAGGCGGTCGAGACCCTCACCCGGCAGTACGGCACCCTGTTCGTGATCGCGGCCGGCAACGACGGACCGTACGCGACGTCGGTGAGCAGCCCGGCCAGCGCCGACGCGGCGTTGGCGGTCGGCGCGGTCGGCAAGACCGACGCGATCGCCGACTTCTCCGGCCGCGGACCCCGGACCGGCGACGGCGGCATCAAACCGGACCTGACCGCACCCGGCGTGGACATCACCGCCGCGCGGAGCAAGGACGCCACAAGCCTCGGCGGCGATCCCGGCGACTCCTACGTGACCCTGTCCGGCACGTCGATGGCGACACCGCACACCGCCGGAGCGGCCGCGATCCTCGCCCAGCAGCACCCGGCGTGGACCGGCCCACGGATCAAGGCCGCGCTGATGGGCACGGCCCGGCCGAACGCGTCGGCCACCGTCTTCGACCAGGGTGCCGGGCGGGTGGACGTCGCCGCGGCCGTCGACCAGGCGGTGACCGCCGAACCCGGCAGTCTCAGCTTCGGCACGCAACTCTGGCCGCACGGCGACGACCCGGTGCTGACCCGCGCCGTCACCTACGCCAACGCGTCGACGACGCCGATCACCCTCGACCTGGCCGCCACCGCCACGATCGCCGGCAGCCCCGCGCCGGCCGGCATGTTCACCGTCGCCCCCGGACGGCTGACGGTCCCCGCGGGCGGCAGCGCGCAGGCGACGGTCACCGCCGACACCCGGGTGGCCGGTCCGGACGGCCTGGCGGCCGGTGCGCTGACCGCGACCGGCGCCGACGGCCGCACGGTGCGTACGCCGTTCGGCGTGCACCGGGAGGCGGAGAGCTACACCGTCACCCTCGAGCACCTCGACCGCAACGGACGTCCGGCGCAGTTCGCCGACGACGTGACCCGATACGACGGCCTGGTCGGCTTCAACGCCGCGGGCTCGGACGGGACGGCCACCCTGCGTCTGCCCAAAGGCCGCTACGCGCTGAGCAGCTGGTTGGTCGACCGCGCGGACCCCGCCCTGACCCTGCTGGTCCATCCGGCGCTGGACGTGACCGCCGACCGTGTCGTGACGTTCGACGCGCGGCAGGGCAGGACGAGCATGATCACGGTGCCCCGACCGGCGGCGGCCCTGGCGTCGGTGAACATCGCGTTCAGCCTGCAGACCCCGAACGGCCCGATCGTCAGCGGGCAGGGCGGCTCGTCGTTCGAGAACCTCTACACCGCGGACGTCGGCGACGGCCTCCCGGCGGCGGGTTTCACCTCGTTCATCAGCGCGGTGTTCGCCAAGGAGGGCACCGACGCCGACGGCTACTTCCACGACAGCCCCTGGGTCTACACGATCAGCCACCACCAGACGAACGGGCGGCTGATCAGCGGATACCGGCGCAACGTCGCCGAAGGCGAACTCGTGACGCTGCCCGTCACCGTGGCCGCCGGAGACGAGCCGATGGACGGACTGTGGGGAGCCGCCAGCAGCATCCGGCCCGGCCGGGAGGACGAGACGCCCGTGTTCCCGATCGCCTCGAAGCTGCCGTCCACGACAGTCCACTACGTCGACGTCGAACCGGGCAAGCAGTGGCGCGCGCGGCTGTACCGCACCTGGACGGATCCGGTGTCAGGCGACGGCTGGCGTTACGGTCCCGTGGTGAGCGGCTGGACGGCATTCGTCGCGGGCCGGACCTACGAGCAGCGGTGGAACCAGGCCGTCTTCGGCCCCGCCTTCGCTGCCGGCGGCGACTCGACGACGGGCGTCACCCGCAGCGGCGACGTCATCGACGTGGACCTGTCGCTGTACGGCGACGGTGCGGGCCGGGTCGACCGCGAGGTCGGGCTGGGCACGACGGTGCTCCACCGCGACGGGGTCCGGGTCGGCGCTGCGGAGCTCGCCGGGCGCGGCGCGTTCACGGTCGCGCCGGGCGACGCGCGGTATCGGCTGGAGGTCGCCGCGGCGCGGGGAACCCCGTTCGCGTCGTCCACGCAGACGACCGCGGCCTGGACGTTCCGCTCCGGACACGGCACCGGGGTGCTGCCGCTCTGGGCGGTCCGGTTCTCACCGGCGCTGGACCGGTTCAACACTGCGCCGGCCGGTCGAACGTTCACGGTGCCGGTGTCGGTCGTCGCGCAGCCGGGCGCGCCGGTCGGGAAGATGAGCAGCCTGACCGTCGAGGTGTCCTATGACGACGGCAGCACCTGGGCCAGGACGGCGGTGCACCAGGGCATGATCACACTGCGCCATCCGGCGGGGGAGGGGTTCGTGTCACTGCGCGCCGTGGCCGTCGACATCCGCGGCAACAAGGTGGAGCAGGCCATCCTGCGCGCGTACCGGTTCAGCGGCTAGCCGCGTCGTGAGGTGAACGTGCCCGCCCAGCACCGGGCGGGCAGGCACGTTCACCTCACGCTGGCTGTTCTTCCCTCGCGTCCGTGGCCTGGGCTGCATGCGCCGGGCCGAGCCATGTCAGACCGCTGGCCTACGCTCAGGCCGTGGGAGTACATGAGCTCACCCGCGCCGAGGCACGCCGCATGGCCGTACGCGCCCAGCTGCTGGATCGGCCCCGGCCGACCGCACTGCTCGGCGTCGTGCAGCGGCTGACGCTGCTGCAGGCCGACCAGACGGCGGCCGTGGCGCCCAATGCGGATCTGGTGCTGTGGTCCCGGCTGGGGTCGGCCTACCGGCCGGCGGACCTCGAAGCCGCGCTGGGCGACCAGGCGCTGCTGGAGCTGCAGGGCATGATCCGTCCCGCCGCCGACCTCGCGCTCTACCGCGCGGACATGGCCGACTGGCCCGGCCGCGGTGAGCTGCTCGACTGGCAGGAGTACCGGAGCGACTGGGTCGAGGCCAACCGCGGCTGCCGGCTGGACATCCTTCGCCGCCTGCGCTCCGACGGGCCCCTGCCGGCCCGGGAACTGCCCGACTCGTGCGAGCTGCGGTGGCCGTCGAGCGGTTGGAGCAACGACCGCAACGTGCTCAAGATGCTGGAGTTGATGGAGGCGCGTGGCGAGGTCGCCGTCGCCGGCCGGGACGGCCGTGAGCGGCTGTGGGACCTGGCGGACCGGATCTTCCCCGATGACCGGGTGGTCGCGGCCGGCGAGGCGGCGCGGATCCGCGGCGAGCGGCGGCTGCGTTCGCTGGGTATCGCCCGCAGCAGCAGCGCCAAGCAGCCCGTCGAGCCGGTCGACGTGGACGAGGCCGGTGAACCGGCCGTGATCGAGGGACTGCGGGGCCGCTGGCGGGTCGACCCGGCCCAGCTGGGTCAGCCGTTCACCGGCCGGACCGCGCTGCTGTCGCCGCTGGACCGCCTCGTCTTCGACCGCAAGCGGATGACCGACCTGTTCGAGTTCGAGTATCAGCTGGAGATGTACAAACCCGCGGCCAAACGCCGGTGGGGCTACTGGGCCATGCCGATCCTGCACGGCGACCGGCTGGTCGGCAAACTCGACGCCACCGCCGACCGGCGTGCGGGTGTGCTGCGCGTCGACGCGATCCACCGGGACGTGCCGTTCACGAAGGCGATGACGGCCGCGGTCGACCGCGAGATCGCGGACCTGGCGGCGTGGCTCGACCTGCACCTCGACCGTCCGCTGGACTGATTCGCCATTGCCGGGCCAAATGTGACCCAGCTCAAATTGAAGGTCTTCCACGCAGGCGAGGTGTCACATTCGGGAGTGCTGTCCTGTCTTGACTGCATGGCGGCGCTCACCGAGCGGCAGGAGGGGGACGTGATGGCCACGGAACAGGACGCGCCGCGGGTGCTCATCGACAAACAGCACCCGCAGGTGTATCGCGCACAACGCGATCTTGCGGCAGCGGTCCGGCAGGCCACGCGCGACGCCGGGCTCGGCCGCGTCCTCGTCGAGCTGGTCAACATCCGGGTCTCGCAGCTCAACCGTTGCGCGTACTGCCTGGACGTGCACGTCCGTGACGCCCTGGCCGCCGGTGAGAACGCCCAGCGCATCGCCGTCCTGCCGGCCTGGAGTGACACGACCCTGTTCACCGATCGGGAACGGGCCGCGCTGACCCTGGCCGAATCCCTCACCACGCTGCCCGCCGACGGCGCGCAGGAACGGCACTACGCCACCGCCAGGCAGCACCTGACCGACGAGGAGATCTCCGCGCTGAGCTGGGTGATCATCGCCATGAACGCCTTCAACCGGATATCCATCGTCAGCCGCCACCCCGTCAGCCCGCAGCCCTGAGAGGAATCACGATGGCCGCCACCGTGGGCGACAATCCCGCCGAGAGCCGTTACGAGATCTACGACGGCGACCAGCTGGCCGGATGAGGCGGTGACCCTGAGGGCGCGCGGCTGTCGGGTCAACCCCTGGTGATCAGCTCATTGGCGTACGTCGCCACGTCCAGCACCGCCTGTTCGCCGGTGCGCCGGTGCACGTCAAGGGCCGTGTCGATGAACTTGATGCCGTGCGAGTCCTGGTCGTGCAACCCGCGTGCCATCAGGTCGGCCGGGTCCGTCGCGCCCCGATCCGGCATCGCCCTGGCGTCCGCGGGCGAGTACGCGCTGGTCACCGCGGCGGTGGCGGCCCAGGCGGCCTGCACGCTCGGCTCCCACAGCGCGGGCGGCAGCACCGGCACCACACGGGCGATCGCGCTGGGGGCGGTCGCCGCGTGCACCAGCATCACCGGGTTGCCGTGCCCGTGCGTGCCGTACCGCAGCACGGCCGCCTCGACGATGGCGGCCAACCGGTCCGGCAGACCGGACTCGCCGTCACCGGGCACCGCCCCGGCCGACTCCGGCCAGCCGGGCAGGTCGGCGAGCTGTGCCAGCCGGGTGCGGATGCCTGACCGCTGATGCGGCACCCGGGGCACCGCGTCCAAAGCCGAGCGCGGATCGGTCGACCGGTACGGCCCCTTGCCGGCCGGCGCCAGCGGCTGCCAACGGGCGGCCCAGTAGCCGAGCCCCGCGCCCAGCTCGGTCACCCGAGCCGGGGTCGCCGCGCCGTCGTGCTCGCTGTCGAGCAGGGCACGTACGGCGTGCCCGACCCTGATGACGCCGTGCGTGGCACCGGCCGCCACCCCCGGCAGCAGCCGCGGCCACCACTCGATCAGCACCTCGCGCCAGGGCCGCTCGGTGAGCTGCCGGTCGAAGAAGGTGAGCCAGTCACCGGTGCGGACCGGATCGCCCAGCGGCTCGCGCCACTGCCCGGCCGAGATGCGCTGGATGCCGCGCGGGCGTTCGGACAGCCGGTCGGCGTAACCGTCGATCCAGGCATGCACCCGGTCGCCGTATCCGTGCCGGACCAGGGCTTCGGCCGCCATCGGCGCGTGATTGGACAGCCAGCCGTCGCGCTCTGGCCCGGTCTGCTCCAGTCGCTGGTATACCTCGTCAAGAACCCCGTTTGTCATGGTCAACAGCATGCAATCTCAAGTGCACTTGATGTCAATGACTTCTGGCCTGCTATGACATCAACGCGAGCGGCGCCTGCCGGCACTGCATGTTCGCCGACGAGGCGGACAGCGGCGCTGTCGTCGATCATCGATACTCGTCACATGGACAGGCGTGGCGGGTGGCGGGCGATGCTCGTTGGGGTCACCGTGCTGGGCGTGCCGTTGCTGCTGTGCGTCGGGGCCTCGCGCCTGGGCTTCGGGCCGTTCGCCGAGGACGCCGGCGTGGTCGTCACGCAGCACCAGCCTCAGGAAGTGCGGGTGTCGGAGGCCGACCCTGAGCTCTTGACCGTCGGCGTGGCCTGGAGCGAGGACGGCTATTGCTCGGGTCAGTTCAGTCTGCCGGTGACCGAGACCCCCACCGAGGTTCGCCTGGGCACCGTGACCAGCCGTGCACACCCGGGCGGCGTCTGCCCCGGGCTCGGCACGTGGGACGGCATGGCGTGGGAAACCGTACGCCTCGGCGGTCCACTGGCGAATCGCGTGGTCGTCCGCGACACCGACGGCGCGCGCCTACCCGTGTACGACGAGAGCCGACGGCCGGTGATCCCCTCGCCCACGTCCTGACCGTCGTCGCGCGCCCCTGATCACGATGCGCCGGAACTGCTGCCGCGCCGACCGCCCGCCGGTCAGCGCGTGCCGGGTGGGACGGGGCCGGTGGAGTCGCGGATGACGAGTTCGGGGGCGAGTTCGACGTGCAGCGCCTCGAGCTGGTGGCGTTCCAGCAGGCGGGCCAGCAGGCTGACCGCCATGCGGCCCATCTCCTCCAGCGGCTGGCGGACCGTGGTCAGCCGGGGCGTGGTCGCCTGGGCGAGGTCGATGTCGTCGAAGCCGGTGACCGACAGGTCCGCGGGCACGCGCAACCCGCGTTCGGCGGCGGCAGCGAGCGCGCCCACGGCTGCCTTGTCGTTGAACCCGACCAGGGCGGTCGGCCGCCGCGGCAGGTCGAGCAGTTCACCGGCGGCCCGGTAGCCGAATTCGGTGGTGGGTTCGGCCGAGCGCACCAGTGCGGGGTCGGCCAGGATGCCGACGTCGGCGAGTGCCGAGGCGTGTCCGGCCAGCCGGGCGCTGCCGGCGACCCAGTTGTGCGGGCCGGCCAGGACGCCGATGTGGCGGTGGCCGAGCTGGGCGAGGTGGGCGGTCATGGCGCGGGCGCCGGAGAAGTGCGCCGCGGACACGGCGGGGATGTCGCGCGGGGTGGGGGTGCGCGGATCGGCGACCACGAACGGGAAGCCGCTGTCGCGCAGGGCTTCCAGCTGGGCGCTGGGTTCCGGCGGCAGGATGAGGATGGCTCCGCCGATGCCGGGCTGCTCGGGCAGCGTGGGCAGGACGTCTTCGTCCTGGGCGAGCTGCCCGGCGTCGAGGATGAGGTGCCTGCCGTGCACGAGCAGGGTCTCGGCGATGGAGGAGACGATCAGCCCGAAGTAGTCGGTGAGCTGGTAGGGGCAGCGTACGAAGACGGCGCTGCGGTGGCGGGGGCGCGCGGGTGGGGTCCGCGGGGCGGGCGCCTGGGTGCCGAGCCGGTCGACGGCCTGCTGCACCAGGTCGCGGGTGCGGGGCGCGACGTGCGGGTATCCGTTGAGGACCCGGGAGACGGTGGCGATGGACAGGCCGGTCTCGGCGGCGATGTCGCGCACCGTGGCCCGGGCGCGGCTAGCCATGTGTGTCACCCGCCTGTTTCATGCGAGCAGCATAGAGGACCATGTTGCCGCGCGGATGTTTCAAGTCTTGTTACAGGCTTCCTTGTGGGATAAGTCCAGCTAGATATCCCATTCCTAAATGGTCATGGCGGCACATATTGACATCTTCAAGTGGCGGGTGGTTGTCTGCCGGACATAGATGTTTCACGCTTGTTTCAGTTGTTACAAGATGGAGCGTCCGCGGTCCCGGCGGACGCGGGACCCGAGGTGAACGATGAGCAGATCCCTGATCGGCATGACGGCCGCGGCGCTGACGGTCGCGCTGACGGCGGGCGGCGCGGCGACGGCCGCACCGCCCGGCGGCCAGGCGCCCGTGCGCGCACGGGTGTTCGTGACCACCGTCGACCGGGCCGAGCTGCTGCAGGAACGCGATCCGGTGCGGTTCCTGCCCGGCCGGTCGGCACACCCGACGATCGTGGTGGACCCCCGGCAGACCTACCAGAGCATGGACGGCTTCGGCGCCTCGCTGACCGACTCGTCGGCGAGCCTGCTGCACGGCCTCGATCCGGCCGTCCGCGCCAAGGTCATGCGGCAGCTGTTCGACCCCGCCACCGGCATCGGCGTCGGCTTCCTGCGCCAGCCGATCGGGTCCTCGGACTTCACCGCGGCCGCGGCCCACTACACCTATGACGACATGCCACCCGGCCGCACCGACTTCGCGCTGCGCCACTTCAGCGTCGCCCGCGACCAGGCCGCCGTCCTGCCGGTGCTGCGCGAGGCACGCCGGCTCAACCCGCAGCTGAAGATCATGGCGACGCCGTGGAGCCCGCCTGCGTGGATGAAGACCACCGACTCGCTGATCGGCGGCCGGCTCAAGGACGACCCCGCGGTGTACGACGCGTACGCCCGTTACCTGGTCAAGTTCGTGCACGCCTACGCGGCCGCCGGCGTGCCGGTCGACTACCTGTCCCTGCAGAACGAGCCGCAGAACCGCGTCCCGTCCGGCTACCCGGGCACCGACCTGCCGGTCCGGCAGCAGCTGAAGGTGATCGCCGTGCTCGGGCCGCTGCTGCGCGCCGCCAGCCCACGCACGAAGATCCTCGCCTTCGACCACAACTGGGCCACCCACCCCAACGACGTCGCCTCCACCCCGCCCGGCGAGGACCCGGAGACCGACTACCCGTACGACGTGCTGGCCGACCCCGCCGCCAGGTGGGTCGCCGGGACCGCCTACCACTGCTACTACGGCGACCCGGCCGCG
This sequence comes from Catellatospora paridis, assembly GCF_009720365.1. GTDB lineage: Bacteria > Actinomycetota > Actinomycetes > Mycobacteriales > Micromonosporaceae > Catellatospora > Catellatospora paridis. The sequence continues at coordinate 293,369 of NZ_ML769313.1, forward strand.
CAGAGCGCGCTGCACGACGCCCACCCCGACAAGGGGATCTGGCTGACCGAGTGCTCCGGGTCGCACGGCGCCGACGATCCGCCGGCGAAGTTCTTCCGCGACACCCTGGTCTGGCACGCCCGCACGCTGACCGTCGGGGCCACCCGCAACCACGCCAAGTCCGTGGTCAACTGGAACCTCGCCCTCGACCCGTCCGGCGGCCCGCACCTCGGCGGCTGCGACACCTGCACCGGCCTGGTCACCGTGGCCCCCGACGGCACGGTCACCACCAACGCCGAGTACTACACGATCGGGCACCTGTCGAAGTTCGTCCGGCCGGGCGCGGTGCGCATCGCCAGCACCTCGTTCGGCACCACCGGCTGGAACGGGCAGATCACCGACGTCGCGTTCCGCAACCCGGACGGCTCGACCGCCCTGGTCGTGCACAACGAGAACGACGACCCGCGCACGTTCGCCGTCGCGGTCGGTGCGCAGCTGTTCGAGTACACCCTGCCCGGCGGTGCGCTGGCCACCTTCACCTGGCCGGCGTCGCCGTCGCTGCGCGACCCGATGCGCCAGGTGCCGCTGCCCGGCGCGACCGCGGTCGCGCAGCCGACGGGGGAGAACCCGGCCGCCGCCGTCGACGGCGACGCCTCGACCCGCTGGAGCAGCGGGACCGCGCAGGCTCCCGGCCAGTACCTGCAGCTGGATCTGGGCGCGCAGACCGTGTTCCGGCGGGTCGCGATCGACAGCGGCGGCAACCTCGGCGACCACGCGCGCGGCTGGCGGGTGTCGGCCAGCACCGACGGCGTCACCTGGCGCGAGCTCGCCGCCGGTGACGGAGCCGGCCAGCTCACCCTCGTCGAGGTGCCGCCGACCCGAGCCCGGCACCTGCGGATCGAGGCCACCGCGACCGCCGGCAACTGGTGGAGCGTCGCCGACGTGCGGCTCTACCGCTGACCTTGCCCCCCGGTGGTGGGGCGGCAGGGGCGCCGTCCCACCACCACCCACGAACGTCGGTTCCGCGGCGATCTCCCCTCGCCGCGGAGCCGCGAGCACCGCATCCTTCCGTCCCGACACCTGGAGGAACCGTGCACCTCAGAACCAGACTGCTGGCCGCCGCGGCGGCCACCGCGACGGTCGCCGCCGTGGCGATCACCTTCACCGGCGGGCCCGCGCTCGCGGTCGCCGGGCCGACCGTCTCGTCGTGGATCACCACTCCCGACCGGTCGCAGCTGCTCGCGGCCGGTCCGAGCCCGACGTTCAACACCGACGGCACCCGGCCCGGCACCATGATCGACGTCAATGCGGCGCAGACGTTCCAGACGATCGACGGCTTCGGCGCGTCCATCACCGATTCGTCGGCCGCACTGCTGTACGGCCTGCCCGCCGCGCAGCGCGACCAGGTCATGCGCTCGCTGTTCAGCCCGGCCGAAGGCATCGGCATGAGCTTCCTGCGCCAGCCCATCGGCGCGTCGGATTTCGTGTCCGGGCCGCACTACACCTACAACGACCTGCCCTCGGGGCAGACCGACCTGAACCAGACCCGGTTCTCGATCGTCCACGACGAGGCGCGGATCCTGCCCCTGCTGCGCCAGGCGCTGCAACTCAATCCCGGCCTGAAGGTCATGGCCAGCCCGTGGAGTCCGCCGGCGTGGATGAAGACGAACAACTCGCTGGCCGGGGGCCGGATCAAGGACGATCCGGCGTACTTCCGCTCCTGGGCGCTGTACCTGGTGAAGTTCGTGCAGGCATATCAGGCCGCCGGGGTGCCGATCTACGCGCTGACGGTGCAGAACGAGCCGCAGAACCGCACCCCCGACAACTATCCCGGCACGGATCTGCCGGTGGCGCACCAGGACCGGGTCATCGGCGAGCTCGGCCCGATGCTCCAGGCCGCGGGCCTCGGCCACGTGAAGATCATCTCGTATGACCACAACTGGTCCCTGCACCCCGACGACGCCGCCGACGCCCAGCGCCTGGGCTACGACCCCGAGCCGAACTACCCGTACGACGCGCTGCGCGGCCCGGCCGCCTCGTGGATCGCCGGGACCGGCTACCACCACTACGCCGGGGACGCCTCCGCGCAGACCAACCTGCACAACGCGTTCCCGAACAAGGACATCTGGTTCACCGAGGGCTCCGGCTGGCGCGGGGTGAACGATCCGTTCGCCCAGTACTTCGCCGACACCCTCAAGTGGCACGCCCGCAACATCCACATCGCGGCGGTCCGCAACTGGGCCCGGGGCGTGCTCAACTGGAACCTCGCCCTCAACTCCCAGGGCGGGCCGGTCAACGGCGGCTGCGGCAGCAACCCCGACGGCGTGTGCACCGGCGTCGTCACCGTCGACGGGACCACCGTCACCCGCAACGCCGAGTACTACACCATCGGGCACATGAGCCGCTTCGTCCGCCCCGGCGCGGTGCGCATCGGCTCCAACAACGCCGGTGACCTGCACAACGTCGCGATGCGCAACACCGACGGCTCGATCAGCCTGGTGGTGACGAACATCAGCGGCGACTCGCGGCAGTTCGGCATCGCGTACAACGGCATGTTCGTCACCGCCACCCTGCCCGGCGGTGCGGTGGCCACCTACACCTGGAACGGCTCGGCCCCGCCCTCACCCAGCGCGTCGCCGTCGGCGAGCCCGAGCGCATCGCCTTCGGCCCGGCCCAGCACGTCACCGTCGGCGAGCCCGAGCCAGCCGTCCGGTCCGTGCCCGGTGTCGGAGACGGCGCACTACCGCATCGCGTCCGTGCACAGCGGCAAGGCCCTCGACGTCCGCGACGCCTCGACCGGCAACGGCGCGGCCGTCCAGCAGTGGGACTACTTCGCCAACGCCAACCAGCAGTGGCGTTTCACCGCCACCGGCGGCGGCTACTACCGCATCACGGCCCGCCACAGCGGCAAGTCCCTCGACGTCAAGGACTTGTCCACGGCCGACGGCGCGGGCGTGCAGCAGTGGGACTACACGGGCGGGGCCAACCAGCAGTGGCAGTTGCTCGCCGCGGGCGCCGGGACCTGCCGGATCGTGGCACGTCACAGCGGCAAGGCCCTCGACGTCAAGGACGTGTCCACGGTTAACGGCGCGGGGATCCAGCAGTGGTCGTACACCGGCGCGGCCAACCAGCGCTGGACGTTGACGGCTGTGAGCTGACCGAAAGCCGGGCGCGACCGCGCACCTGCGCGGTCGCGCCCGGCACGGGACTCCACCCGCCCCCGGGGGGGCGCG
>NZ_ML769313.1:296590-766979 GCF_009720365.1 Catellatospora paridis
TTTTTTGGGGGTTGTCCCCCCCCCCCCCCCGGGCCCCCCCCCCCCCCGCGCCCCCCCCCCCCCCGGCACGGGACTCCACCCGCCGCCGTCGGCGCGCGCCCACTCCGGCGGCGATCAGCCTGCAGTGGTGGCGGCGTGGTGGTCGCTGATGACTTTGCGGAGCGCGGGCAGTGCGGGCCCGGCCTGGCCGGCCAGCTGTTCGATGCGCTGCTTGCGCTCGCGGGCCTGCCTGCGACTGATCGCGATCCTGATCTCCCCGAGCGCGGCGAGCGCCGTCAGCGCCCCCTCCTGCGGGTGGGCGCTGCCTGCGCCGAGCGTGTGGGACACCGTCGACCGCAGCTCGCTGACCAGCCGATGGCTGTGCACCTTGACCCGGGTCGCGGGGAAGAGACCGAGCCACCGGTAGCGCTCGGTGCTGATGAGGCGGGCCTCGGCCAGCCGCTGCTGCACCGCGCGGAACATCGGGGTCTGCGCGCGGTGCACCCAGTGCTTCCAGCTCTTGAGCTTGGGTGCGGCGGCGAGGTCGCGGAGCACGTCGGCGAGCAGGGGGTCGGCGACGCCGACGCCGGTCGGCTTGGCCTTGCCGTCCGCATCGGACAGCGCGCCGAGCTGGAGGAGCTCGGTCAGCGCCGCGGCGCGCAGGACATATCCGAGGTAGCCGTTGCAGGTGAGCTTGTGCTTCTCGGTGTTGTAGGCCAGCAGGTAGACCTGTGAGGTGAGCTCCATGTCTGCCTCTTTCAGTCTGGATCCTTGGGGGGACGACCGCGCCGCCTCGGCTCGCCGACTCCACCGGGCAGCCTGCCGTCGCGGGCCAGCGACTGGCGCAGCAGGAACTCGATCTGCGCGTTGACGCTGCGCAGATCGTCTGCCGCCCACCTGGCCAGCGCGTCGTGCACGGCGGGGTCGAGCCGCAGCAACAACTGCTTCCGCTCACCCGCCATGGAGCTAGCATAGTGATATCTATTTTCTGGGCGCAAGTAGGCCCGTGCGGAGACCGGAGGAAACGTCAGGCGACCTGGTACGGGTACGCGACGCCGGGCGGGTCCTCGCCCACCCGGCCGTCGACGGCCTCCCGGATGAGGTCGGCGTGGCCCGTGTGCCGGGCATACTCCTCGATCATGTCGACCAGCAGCCGTCGCAGGGTGAGCAGGCTGCCGTCGGGCGCGGTGTACACGGTGTCGACGCCGGTGGTCAGCAGCACGTCGGTCACCGCTCGCCGGGACCGGTCGATGGCCTGTTCCCACAGGGCGTACAGCGCTGCGGCATCGTCGTCGGCAGCGGACCGCCATTCCCAGCCGGGCTCGGCGACGCGTTCCATGTCCTGCCACGGCTGCGGCAGCTCGGCCCCGGCCAGGTCGCCCGTGAAGTTGACGTCCTCCAGGTAGGCGAGATGCTTGAGCAGCCCGCCGAGGGTCATCGTCGAGGTGCCCACGCTCATCCGCAGGCCCGCCTCGTCCAGGTCGGCGCACTTCCACGCGAACGTGGCACGCTGCCTCTCCAGGGAGCCCAGCAGGGTCTCGGCCTCGCCGGCGATGGCCGGCGGCTCGGGGAATCCCACCACGTCGACATGCGTCATGGCAGGGGCCTACCCAGCGGCACGGTCGCCGAATCGCCGTCCCGATCGAGCCTTGCGGCGTGCGCCGCTCATCCCGTGCCGTGCGGCCCGGAGGTGCGGCGCAGTCCGGGGTGTACGCCGCGCGGGTAGCCGCTGTGTTCGGCCAGGCGCTGCAGCAGGGCGAGCAGCTGCCGCCGTTCGCCGCCGTCCAGGCCGGTCAGCAGTTCCTCCTCCTCGGCGTCGGCGATGGCGACGGCTTCGGGCAGCAGGGTGCGGGCCGCGTCGGTCAGGTGGATCGCATGGGCCCGCCGGTCGGCGGGATGGCGCCGGCGTTCGGCGAGCCCGCGCTGTTCGAGGTCGTCGAGCAGCCCGACCATCACCTTGCGGTGGATGCCGAGCGCCTCGGCGAGCTGCTGCTGAGTCCGGCCCTCGCCCTGGGCGAGGTGCATGAGCAGGCCGAAGTGACTGGGCTGGATGCCCAGCGGGGCCAGGCGATCGGTGAACCGCGCCGCGGTGTGGAAGCCCAGCTGCGACAGCAGGAAGTTGGTCCGCTCGCCCAGCGGTCGGTTCGAAGGCCCTGGCACCGAAGTATTGTACGTCCGCGAAATTGTCCTGTACGGTAACAATCACCGAGACTCCTCATTTCCGGAAGGGCACCAGATGAAACTGACGGTCTTCGGAGCCACCGGCGGCATCGGCGGGCACATCGTGCGCCAGTCCCTGGACGCCGGACACTCGGTGACCGCCGTCGTCCGCAGCTCTGCCCACTTCGACCTGCGGCACCCCGCCCTGGAGGTGGCGACGGTCCCCGGTCTGACCGACCCTGAACTCGTGCTACCCGCATTGACGGGCAGCGACGCGGTCCTGTCGGGCGTCGGCGCGCGCGGCCGCAAAGCCGGCACCGTGGCCTCCGACGCGACGCGCGGCATCCTCGCCGCCATGGCAGACAGCGGGGTACGGCGCTTCGTGGCCGTAAGCGCGGCCCCGCTCGCCCCGCCGCCCGAGGGCGAGGGATTCTTCAGCCGCCGCATCCTGCTGCCGCTGATCCGTGCCGCCTTCAAGGACGTCTACCGGGACCTGGCGGTGATGGAGGGGCTGATCCTGCAGAGTGCGACCGAGTGGACGGTGGTCCGGCCGCCCAAGCTCGTCAACAAGCCGGTGACCGGCCGCTACCGCACGGCCGTCGGCGGGAACGTGGTCGGGGGCCACACGATCTCCCGCGCCGACGTGGCACACGCCATGCTGGCCGCGCTGGACGACCCCGCGACCATCGGGCAGGGCGTCGGCGTCGCGTACTGAAACCTGCCGTGCGCGCGGGCGACGGCCGGCGGGGCGTGCGCCGTCACCCAACGGCTGCCGTCCGGGTTGACTGACTGTCACAGGCGGCACGGGAGGATCGGGGCACCATGCGTTTGAGCATCCGCAACCAGTTCGACGGCGAGGTCATCGACATCGCCCGCGGCAAGGCGATGGCGACGGTGAAGGTCCGGCTCGCGGAACGGACGGCCATCACCTCCGCGATCACCGTGGAAGCGCTGGACGACCTCGGGCTCACCATCGGCCGACCGGCCACCGTCCTGATCAAGTCGACCGAGGTGGCGGTGGGGGTCGGCCCGATCGGGCTCGTCAGCATCCGCAACCAGATCCCGGCCACGGTCGTCGGCGTGGAGCACGGCGCGGTGATGACGACCGTGAAGCTGAGCATGGAGGACGGCCGCGCGCTGACCGCCGCGGTCACCCGGGAGGCGGCCGAGGACCTCGGGCTGGCCGACGGGGACGCGGTGACCGCGCTGGTGAAGTCGACCGATGTGAGCGTGGCGGCCCCGTGACCGCGGGACGGTATGCCGATCGCGGCGCACGGCCTGCGGGGCAAGGGGCGGCAACCACGCGAGGGTGGCCCCGCCCCTTGCCCCGCAGGCCGTGTGACGTCGCCGGTCAGCAGGCCGCCGTGGGATCGCCGACCTGGCCGGCGTAGGTGCCGACCGTGTCGCCGCCGACGTTGTCGCGCATGGTGTTGCCGCAGATCCGTCCGTGCGGGCCGAACTCCTGGACCTTGATTCCGCCGCGCGCGTTGTCGGTGATGGTGTTGGCGTAGACGGCGTTGCCGACGGCGTCGCCGGGCAGGTCTCCGCCGATGCGCACGCCGGCGGCGGCGTTGTGGTGGATCAGGTTGCCGCGGATGCTGTTGTGGGAACCGCGCGACTCGATCGCGCCGGAGTTGCCGTTGCGTGCCGCCTGCCCGGTGCAGGTGTTGAACGCGACGTCGTTGTGGCTGGAGCCCTCCTTGATGTCGACGCACTCGGCCCCACGGGTGTCGAAGACGTTGCCGTAGACGCGGTTGCCGTCGCTGGCGTCGGGCTCGGGGGAGGGGTTGAGGTAGGTCTGCTCGGGCGCGGTGCCGATGTAGACGCCTTCGCCGTTCTGCCCGGTGGTGGTGTTGGGGACCTGGAAGTCGTGGATCCCGCACGGGCCGATCCGGTTGCCCGCGACGAGGGAGCCGGTGGCGAAGTACTTCATGCGCAGGCACTCCCCGCCGAGGTTGGTCAGCCGCATGCCCAGGATGCGGGTGCCGGACACGCCGTCGCCGGCGACCAGGCTCACCACGTAGATGGCCTTGTCGCGGTAGCAGGCCTCGACGAGTTCGGCGCAGACCTTGCCGTCGATGGTGAAGCCGCTGAGGGTGGTGTCGTCGTGGTGGATCTGGAACACCCGTGACGACGTCCCGGCGCCCTGCAGGATCGCGGTGGCCGGGCCGGTGACGGTGACCCCCGGCCGCACGGTCGAGACGTCCTCGGCGTACACGCCGGGGCGCAGCATGATCGTGGCGCCCGACGCCGCCGCGTCGATCGCGGCGCGCAGCGTCCGGTACGGGTGGGTGAAGCTCCCGGCTGCGGCATCATCGACGCCGCGCACCGGGTCGACGTGCAACACCTCGGCGAAGGTCGACGCGGACACGAGCGCGGGCAGCAGCGACAGCGAGACGGTCAGCGCCACCGCCGCGGCGCGCGGTATGGCGGAACGCAGAGACATGCAAGCACCTTTCGGGGAAAGGCGCCCTCACCCGAGCTGTTCTTGGGCGCATGGCACCGCGGACACCGGTGCCGTACGTAAGCGGTGTGACGTTAGAGCGCCACGGTCCTCATTGTCAACGGATCAAGCGCCGTCGGAGGGCCATGACACCTCATGTCGGTAGATCGTCGCACCGAACACATCGCGCTGCCGGCGGTGGTGGCCTGGCACCGGGCCTGGTCCTTGACCTCGCCCCTACGCAGGAGCTATGTGGAGTATGGACGCACCGTCCACATGTCGGCCGCGTTTCAGTGGTGTGGCCGGGTATTGACAGCCTTCTGGTCCCCGTCTAGCTTCTGGGGCATCGATACACCACTGCATCGATACACCGGACGATCCGTCGAACCCGAGCAGACGAGTCGTCCGGCCCTGGCCGGCGACCTGCCGCCATGCCTGTTCCTCCACCGCGCCATGACCGGCAAAGGAACCGCGTTCATACCCCTCCGACGAAAGAGGCGCACATGAACCGAACACCGCGACGCCGCACCCTCCGCCCCGCCACGCTGGCCGCCACCGCGGCCGCGGCCCTGCTCGCCAGCCTGATGTCCGCGCCGCCCGCGCTGGCCGCGACCCCGCTGACCGTCTCGGCGATCACGGCCAGCGGCGACGACGGCAACGTGCCCGCCAACACCGTCGACAACAACCTGTCGACCCGCTGGTCCGACGAAGGCGACGGGGTCTGGATCCGCTACGACCTCGGCTCCAGCCAGACCGTCGGCTGGATCGCGCTGGGCTGGCACCGCGGCAACGAGCGTCCCTTCACCTTCGACGTCCAGACGTCCACCGACGGCTCGTCGTGGAGCACCGCCATCGGCGGCCGCACCTCCTCCGGCACCACCACCGCCCAGGAGGAGTACGACTTCTCCGACCGCACCGCCCGCTACGTGCGCGTCGTCGGCCACGGCAACACCGTCAACGAGTGGACCAGCATCACCGAGACCGACATCTACGGCGCGGGCTCGCCCGGCGGCGGCGGGGGAGGCAACTGCGCCTACCCGGCGCAGGTCCTCAACCTGACCAACTGGAAGGAGACCCTGCCGACCGGCTCGTCGGAGAGCCCGACCGAGATCAAGCAGCCGGCGCTGAACACGTTCGCCGTCGACCCCTGGTTCAAGGTCAACGCCAGTTGTGACGGCGTGCAGTTCCGCTCCGCCGTCAACGGCGTCACCACCAGCGGATCCGGCTACCCCCGCTCCGAACTGCGCGAGATGACCAACAACGGCACGAGCAACGCCGCCTGGTCGTCCACCTCAGGCACACACACCCTGGTCATCAGCCAGGCGGTCACCAACCTCCCGGCGACCAAGCCGCACGTCGTCGCCGGGCAGATCCACGACTCCGAGGACGACGTGACCGTCTTCCGGCTCGAGGGCAGCAGCCTCTACCTCACCAACGGTGACGACACCCACTACAAGCTCATCACCAGCAGCTACCAGCTCGGCACCCGCTTCGAGGCCAAGTTCGTCGTCAGCGGCGGCCAGGTCAAGGCCTACTACAACGGGACCCTGCAGGCCACGCTGAGCAAGAGCTTCTCCGGCGCCTACTTCAAGGCCGGCGCCTACACCCAGGCGAACTGCACGAACTCCTCGCCCTGCAGCAGCAGCAACTACGGGCAGGTCGTCATCTACAGCGTCACCGTCAGCCACTCGTAACCGGCGCTGAACGGCTCGCGGTGGCGAAGGCGCCCGGCCTTCGCCACCGCCGCCGGGGCAGACGTGGCGCGGCTACGCGGCGTCGTCGGTCCGGTCGGGCACGGTCTGGGCCGGCGTCGCGCCCATCGGGACGTTGCGCAGGCTGAGCACGAAGATCAGCGCCACGCCCACCACCAGCGCGATGTCCGCCACGTTGCCCACGAACGGGCCGTAGTCGATGAAGTCCACCACGTGCCCCCGCGCGAACCCGGGCTCGCGGAACAGCCGGTCCAGCAGGTGGGTGGCCGCTCCGCCGAGCATCAGCCCGAACCCGATGGCCCAGGCCCGCGACGCCACCCGGCGGGCGATGTAGAGGATCGCCACGACGGCCGCCGCGGCGAACAGGGTCAGCACCCAGGTGTATTCAGTGCCGATCGAGAACGCGGCACCCGGGTTGTAGGTGAGCCGAAGTCGGAGCAGCTCGCCGATGACGTTGATCGGCGCCCGGCCGGCCAGCCCCACCGCCCACCACTTGGTCAGCTGGTCGACGGCCACCACCCCGGCGGCCAGGGCGAGCACCATCACGAACAACCGCGACGTCCGACTCGGCGACGCTGTCCGGTCACCCGCTGGCTGGCCCATCTGATCTCCCTGTCCCCGGTGTCCGTGGCTGTGACGTGCGGGTTGCCACCCTAGCCCACCGCCGAGGGCGGCTGATTTCGGTTGCGGTGAGCACGAAGGCAGGCGACGCTACCGGGATGCTGCTGCGCCTTGCCGCGCGAGAGGATCTTGGCGACCTGCTGGACGTGCAACAGGAGGGCGCGCAGCGGGCGCTCGCGCGCATCTTCCCGCAGGACGCCTACCCGTTCCCGCGAGACGAGATCTTCGCCCGCTGGGCCGCGGAGATCGCCGATCCGGGCATCGAGGCCTACGTCATCGAGCATGCAGGACGGGTCAGCGGATTCGCCGCCACCCGAGGTGACGAACTGCTGCACTTCGGCACCGCCGTGGACACATGGGGGACGGGACTGGCGGTCGCCGCCCACGACGAGATCCTCCAGCGCCTGGCCGCCTCCGGTGTCAGCCTGGCTCGGCTGCGCGTCTTCGAGGAGAACCACCGGGCGATCCGCTTCTACGAGAAACTCGGCTGGCAGCGGACGGTGGCACGCACCAGAACGTCCTTCCCGCCGCACCCGGTGCTGCTGGGCTACCAGCGCCGATGCTGAATCGGCCCGGTGCGGCTCCCGCCGGGCTGACCCGGACGTTTCTGCCGTGCCTGGCGACGCTACCGGGCAAGCCCCGACGGCACCAACGCCTTTTGCCGGCAGGTCTCAGCGTGCCGGGCCGGTGGAGGCGCGCACGATCAGTTCCGGGCGTACCAGCATGGAGTGACCCACCGCCGCCTCGCCGGTGAGGCGTTCACGCAGCTGGGAGAAGGCTTCGGCGGCCATGTCGGCCAGCGGCTGGCGCACCGTGGTCAGCGCCGGCGAGGCCAGGTCGGCCAGCACGATGTCGTCGAAGCCCACCACCGAGATGTCCCGGCCGACCTCCAGCCCGGCGTCGCGGATGCCCGCGCTGATGCCCAGGGCGCACATGTCGTTGATGGCGACGATCGCGGTCGGCCGCCGGTCACCGGCGAGCAGGTCGCGTACCGCGGTGCGGCCCAGCCCGGCGACGTCCAGGTCGCCGTAGGGCTCCTCGGAGGCGCCCGACCAGACGATGGCCTGCTGCGGGTCGAGGCCGGCGTCGGTGAGCGCGTCGGTGAAGCCGCGGTAGCGCTCGCGGCGGTTGACGCTGCGCACGGAGCCGGACACGAACGCGATGCGCTCGTGGCCGAGTTCCAGCAGGTGGCGGGTGGCCAGCTGGGCGCCGATGACGTTGTCGACGCTGATGTTGACCAGTGACGGCGGGTCGCCGGCCTGGGCGGTGCGGTCGAACGCGACCAGGCTGAGTCCCTGGTGCACCAGCGGCATGACGTGTTCGAGGGACGGCAGCGAGGAGCACAGCACGATGCCGCGGATGCCGTCGGACCACAGCTCCTCGATGTAGCGCCGCTCGCGGGCGGGGTCGCGCTCGCTGTTGCACAGCAGCACGTGGTAGCCCTCGGCCAGGGCGGCGTGCTCGAGGTGGCGGGCGAAGGTGCCCCAGAACGGGTTGGCGACCGACGGCACGACCAGGCCGATGACCTGGATGCGGCCGGTGCGCAGCTGGCGGGCGGCGCGGTTGGGGCGGTAGCCGAGCTGGCTGATGGCCTCTTCGACGCGTTTGCGGGTCTGCGGCAGCATCCGGCCGGGGCGGCCGTTGAGCAGGTTGGACACGGTGCTGGGGGACACGCCGGCGGCCTCGGCCACTTGGTAGATCGTCACACCGGACACGTGCTGCCTCCATTTTGCTGAGCCTCGGGCTGCCGGCCCGGAGTGAACGTAGTGTACCGGCGTACTGCTCCAGCACCAGATGCTGGATGTGGCTGTTTCCTTTATATGAACGTGATGTCACGGGTCCGTTGACAAGGAAGAGGCTCGGTCCTAGGTTAAGTGCACCGTTGCACCAGTAAATCGATGCATGAATGCTGCCCGGCCTTCTGGCCGGCGGCTTGTAGGGCCCGCCCGGCGGGCCTGGCTCGGGCACCATCCCCTGAACCCACCTGCACGGCGGCATCGATGCCGCGGAAGGCGAGTTTGCACATGGCTTCGCAGACAACAGCGGTAACCCGTCGCACCGTCCTGAGTGCGGCCTTCGGCCTGGGCGTGGCGGCCGCGGCCGGCTGCGGCGGCCCCGCGCCGAGCAGTTCGACCGACACCGGCGAGGCGTCCGGCGCGATCCGGCTGCTCACCCCCATCTTCGAAGGCGCCGAAGGCCAGAAGACCCTGGAAGGCCTGCTGGCGACCTTCAAGCAGAAGTACCCCAAGGTCACCGTCGAGGTCGACTACACGACCTACGCCAAGCTGAACGAGAAGCTGACCACTTCGATCGCCGGCGGCCGGCCGTACGACGTGATGCTCATGGGTGTCGGCTGGATCCCGCCGTTCGCCGCCAAGGGCGTGCTGGCCGACCTCGGCGAGAACGCCGACGCGCTGACCTCCCGGTTCAACAAGCGCGTGGTCGACCCGGGTGTCTACCAGGGCAAGGTCTACGCGCTGCCGATCATGCTGGACACCCGATTCGGCATCTACCGCAAGGACATCTTCGCCGAGGCAGGGCTGTCCGCGGCGCCGAAGAACTTCGACGAGCTGCGCGACATGGGCCGCAAGCTGACCAAGCGGGAGGGCGGCAAGCTCGTCCGCGCGGGTGTGGACATCCTGTCCAACGACCTGCGCCAGACGTTCCTGCCGCTGATGTGGGCCAACGGCGGCGAGCTGTTCACCCCCGACGGCAAGGTCGCCTTCAACTCCCCGGCGTCGGTCGCCGCACTGCAGCTCATGACCGACATCATCGTGACCGACAAGACCGAGGACTTCGGCTACACCCAGCCCGGCGCCGCCACCGGCATCCCGCTGGTGCAGGGCCGGGCGGCGATGATGGTCGGCCACAACAACGTCTGGCTCGAGATCGAGAAGAACGCCCCCGACCTGGTCAAGGACTCCAAGATCGGCTTCTTCCCGATCGCCAACACCCGGGCCGCCATGTTCCAGGGCGGCACCCTGGGCACCGTCGCCGCCAAGTCGCAGCACCCTGCCGCGGCCAAGGCCCTGGTGCAGTTCCTCGCCGACAGCGACGCCGCGCTGGCCGCCTGCCGGCAGCGCGGCAACGTGCCCGCGCTCAAGGCGCTGGAGAGCAGCGAATACGTCAAGGCCAACCCGTCGGTGCAGTTCGCGATGGGCAACCTGGACTCCGCCTTCTCCGAGGGCGGCGTGCCGGCCTGGCTGGAGATCCGCGGCGACTTCAAGGCCGCCATCGAGTCGGCGCTGCTGGGCAAGAAGTCCCCGCAGCAGGCCCTCGACGAGCTCGCCGCGAAGGCGACCCAGGTGATGGCGCGCTCCTGACGCCGTTCGGATCCTGCTGATCCGCCGCGGGCACGGCGCCCCGACTGCCGTGCCCGCGGCCGCAATCTGGAAGGAGAACCGGTGACGGTGACCTCGCTGCCGGCCAAGGCGCCCGCGGCCGGTGCCCCGGCCGGCCCCACCCGCCCGCGCCGTCGGCGCCGCCTGGGCTACGAACGCAGGCGTGCCGCCTGGCTCATGCTCACCCCGGCACTGATCCACCTGACCTGGTGGATCGGCATCCCCGTGCTGGCCACCTTCGTGCTGGCCTTCACCCACTACGACGTGCTCGCCGGCACGATCACCTGGGCGGGCCTGGACAACTTTACGGAGATCTTCGCGGACGAGACCTGGAACACCTCGATCCTGCACACCGTCGTCTACACCTTCTTCACCGTCCCGGTGGCGATGGCGCTGGCAGTGGTCATCGCGGTGCTGCTCAACGCGAAGATGCGCGCGCGAGCCTGGTATCGCGCGGCGTTCTTCCTGCCGCACATCACCGCCACGGTGGCGATCGCGCTGGTCTGGATGTGGATGTTCGAGCCGAACATCGGCCTGTTCAACGCGGTACTGGCCATGTTCGGGGTGAACGGCCCGGCGTGGCTGTCCGACCCGGCCTTCGCGATGGCCGCGGTGATCGTGGTGAGCGTGTGGAAGGGCGTCGGCCTGAAGATGCTGATCTACCTGGCCGCACTGCAGAGCATCCCGCCGGAGACGTACGAGGCGGCCGACCTCGACGGGGCGTCCGGGCCGCGCCGGTTCTGGTCGATCACGCTGCCGCTGCTCAAACCGGCCACGTTCTTCGTCTTCGTGGTGTCGATGATCGACGCGTTCCAGGTCTTCGACCAGGTTTACGTGCTCACCCCCGACGGTGGGCCGGCCAACGCCACCACGGTGATGACCTTCGAGATCTACCGGACCGCGTTCAGCGAGTTCCGCATCTCGACCGCGTGCGCGCAGAGCCTGGTGCTGTTCGCGTTCCTGCTGGTGCTGACCGTGATCAGCAGGCGTCTGACGGGAAAGGACGACGATGCGCGTTAAACCCTCGCGGGTGCTGCTGCACCTGATCCTGGCAATCGGCGCGCTGATCATGATCGTGCCGTTCGCCTGGATGCTGATCTCGTCGCTGAAGAGCCACGCCGAGATCTCCGCCTACCCGCCGGTGATCTGGCCGACCGAGTGGGTGTGGTCCAACTACCCCAACGCCATGGGGTTCGCTCCGTTCGGCACGTACTTCCGCAACAGCCTGCTCATCGCCGTCGGGCACACCGTCATCAACCTCGCGCTGGCCACCATGGCCGGTTACGCGTTGGCGCGGGTGCCGTTCCGCGGCAGGTCGCTGATCTTCATGGCGATTCTCGCCACGATGATGATCCCGACGTACACCAAGATCGTGCCCCAATACCTGATCGCCAAGGGTATGCCGTTCTTCGGCGGCAACGACTACCTGGGTCGCGGCGGCTTCGGCTGGCTGGATTCGTGGTGGGTGCTGATCGTCCCCGGCGCGCTGACCCCGTTCGCCATCTTCATGTTCCGGCAGTTCTACCTGTCGCTGCCGGCCGAGCTGGAGGAGGCGGCCCGCATCGACGGCATGGGCGAGTTCGCCATCTTCGGCAAGGTGATGACTCCGCTGGTCAAGCCGGCGATCGCCACGGTCGCGCTGATCACGTTCGAGAACAGCTGGAACAACTTCCTGTGGCCGCTGATCGTCACCACCCGCGACGACCTGCGGGTGATCCAGGTCGGGCTGGCCGCGTTCCAGCAGGTCGAGAAGACCGAGTGGGCCTACCTGATGGCCGGGTCCACGCTGGCCACCATCCCGATGATCGTCCTGTTCCTGTTCACCCAGCGTTACTTCGTGCAGGGCTTCGCCACTGCCGGCATCAAGTGAGGAGTCACCACCCCATGTTCGACCTGACCGGCCGCCGCGCCCTGGTCACCGGTGCCGGCCACGGCATCGGCGCCGCCATCGCCCTGTCCCTGGCCCAGGCCGGTGCCGACGTCGCCGTCCACTACGGGCAGTCCGCGACCGGTGCGGCCGAGGTCGTCGCCGAGATCGTCGCGGCCGGCCGCCGCGCCGTCGCGCTGCAGGCCGACGTCACCGACAGCGCCGCCGTCGACCGGCTGGTCGAGGACGCGGCCGCGTTTCTCGGCGGCCTCGACATCGTCGTCTGCAACGCGGGCCACCTCGTCGGGCGGGTGCCCGTCGCCGACATGAGCGACGAGCACTTCGCCCGGGTCGTCGACGTCAACCTCGGCGCGACGTTCCGGACCGTCCGCGCGGCCCTGCCCCACCTGCGCAAGGCCGGCGCCCGCGGCCGGATCATCACCATGTCGTCGCTGGCCGCGCACAACGGCGGCGGCCCTGGCTCGGCCGTGTACGCCGCAGCCAAGGCCGGCATCCGCGGCCTCACCAAGGGCCTGGCCAAGGAACTCGCCGCGGACGGCATCACGGTCAACGCGCTGGCACCCGGCTTCATCGGCGACACCGCGTTCCACAACACGTTCACGCCGCCGCAGGCCCAGCAGAACATCGTCGCCGGGGTGCCGCTCAAGCGCCCGGGTTCCGTCGACGAGGTGGCCGGGGCGGTCGTGTGGCTCAGCTCCGACGCGGCCGGATACACCACCGGGTCCACCGTCGACATCGACGGCGGGGCGTGGTTCCGGTGACCTCGACGGTCGCCTCGCCACCGGCCGTCGTGCTGCCCGAGCAGCGCGGCGGCTGGTGGCACCGCTACGTCTGCCCCGCCCACGGCGTCGAACTCGACCACGTCGGCCTGCTCGGCGGGCAGTTCCCGGCCGACGGCGCGCCTTGCGCGCACGGCTGCCGCATCGACACCCCCGAGGTGCGCGGCGCGTGGACGGTGCTGGCCCACCAGGCTTGCGCCCGTGAGATCCGCCGCCTGGCCCGCACCGGCACATCCGGTGACCGCGCGGCCGCCGTCGACCTGCTGGACCGCTACACCGCACTGTACGAGCAGCTGGGCGCGACCGAGCACGCCGACGCCGACGCGTGGATGCACCGGGGGCACCTGTTCCAGCAGGCCCTCACCGAATCGATCTGGGCGGTGACCATCGGCGAGGCCGCCATGCGCGCCGGCGCCGCCGGACCGCTGCGCCGCACCCTGGCCGCCCGCGCCGCACTCGCCCGCGACACCCTGGTCGCCCAGGACCGGTTCCGCTCCAACTACACCGCCTGGCACCTGGCCGCAGGAGCCGTATGCACCGGTGACCCGGACTGGCTCACCGGCGAGCACGGCGTCTTCAGCCACGTGCTCGCCGCCACCGGACCCGACGGCTGGGAATGGGAGGCCAGCACGTACTACCACGCCTTCGTGCTGCGGGCCTACCTGCTGGCGCTGCGGGCCTGCCCCGAGGTGGCCGTGCCCGGTGACGTCGCGGCGCGGCTGGCCGCGATGGCCCGCACGCTGACCGTGATCGCCCGGCCGGGGCAGCTGCCCGCCCTGCACGACGGCCCGTACCGGCGGCCCGCCTACGACCAGGAACTGGCTGACCTGGCCGAGCTGAGTGCGCAGCTGCTGCCGGCACCCGGGGAACCCGAACCGGTGACCGTGTTCGGCGACGCCGGGTACGCCGTCCTGCGCGGACCCGACCTCACCGCGATCGTCGACTTCGGGCCGCACGGCGGCTCCCACGGACACCGCGACAAGCTCGCCCTCTACCTCTACGGCCCGCACACCCCCTGGCAACCCGACCCCGGCCAGGTCCCCTACGGGCATCCCGGCTGGCGCGAGCACTACGCCTCCACCGCCGCCCACCCCGCGTTCTCCGTCGACGGGCAGGAGCAGGCCGAATGCGCCGGCCTGCTCGTCCGCGCCGACGCACACGGCGTAGAGGTCGGCTGCGACAGCGCATACCCCGGCGTGACCGCGACCCGGCGGCTCACCCTGCACGACGGCAGCCTCATCGACGAGCTGACCGTGCGCACCGATCGGCCCCGCCGGATCGCCCTGCACCTGCGCCCCGACACCGACCTGCGGGTACAGGCCGTCGGCGACGCCGTCACCACCGTCTGGGACGGCGTGCAGATGCTGCGCGGCACGCACACCGCGGACACGGCCGCGTTCTTCACCGCCCGGCCCGGCCCCGGCCCGGCCGACGACCCGCAACGTTGCCGCACCCACGTGGACTGGACCGCCCACGACGCCACCGAGGTCACCTTCCGCTCGGTGTACCGCACCATCCCGCAGGACAGGAGCTGACCATGCTGCTCATCGCCGACCGTCTCGACCAGTTGCGCGCATCGCTGTCCACCACTCACCGAGAGCAGTGGCGGCGACTCTACGAGCAGTGCGAGTGGTACCGGCTGCAGCACCCGCCCGCCGAGCACCCCACGGCCAGCATCACCTACTTCGGCCCCGCCGCGGCCAACCTGGCCCTGGCGTACCGGCTCACCGGCCAGCGCGGCTACCTCGACGAGGCGTGGCGCTGGATCTCCACCTGCGTGGCGTACCCGCACTGGGGCAAGGCGAACCTGCCCGACCACGACCTGGACGCGGGCTGGCTGCTGCACGGGCTTTCGCTGGCCTACAGCTGGCTGCGCGAGGACCTCGGCCCCGAACGCGCCGAGCTGCTGCGCGAGAAACTGGAGCTGCAGGGCCAGCGGCTGTACGACTACGCCGTGGCCACCGAGGGCGGCTGGTGGTCGTCGAGCTACTGGCAGAACCACCACTGGATCTGCCACACCGGCCTGGCCGCGGCCGGTTACGTGCTGGACCGTCCGGACTGGACCAAGCGCGCCCGCGCCGGCATGGAGACCGTGCTGGAGCTGATGCCCGCGGACGGCTCCGACTCCGAAGGCGTCGTCTACTGGCGCTACGGCGTGCCGTGGCTGGCCGTCTACGCCGACCTGGTCCAGCACGCCGAAGGCGACGACCTGTGGCAGCACGGCGGCTTCCTGCGCAACACCTTCGACTGGCGGCTCCACCAGTGCGCGCCGGGCTTCGAGGAGAACGTCGACCACGGCGACTGCCACGACCGGCGCAGCGGACACAGCGTCGCGCTCTACTACAAGCTCGCCTCCGCGTACCGCATCGGCGAGGCGCAGTGGCTCGCCGACAAGGTCGCCCGCGAGTTCTTCTGGCGCGAGGCGTACGCGTCCGGGGTCAAGCCCGGCGTGATGGCCGAGGCCTACCTGGAACTGCTGTGGTACGACCCCAGCGTGCCCGCCGTCGACCCGGCCGCGACTACCCCGACCACCGCTTACTTCCCCGACCTCGGGCAGGTCGTCGCCCGCACCGGCTGGCACGACGACGCCACCTTCGTCAGCTTCAAGGCCAGCCCCGGCGGCGGGCACCACGCCTGGGAGACCGCCGAGCGGCTGCGCAACGAGCGGGGCTGGACCACCCTCAACGCCGGCCACCACCACCCCGACGCGGGCGCGTTCGTGCTCGCCTCGCACGGGGCGTTCCTGGCCGTCGACGACGGTTACTGCAACCGCAAACGGGCCGAGTACCACAACACCGTGCTCGTGGACGGCCAGGGCTGGGCCAACGAGGACCGCTACCACATATATAAGGACCTGCCGTTCGAGCACCAGGCCAGGGTCCGCGACGTGCTCGCCGAGGCCGGGTTCGTCCACGCCACCGCCGAGGTCGGCGCGATGTTCGACCGCGGCCTCGGCGTCGTACGCTGCGACCGGACCCTCGTCACGACGCCGCACGGCCGGATCGTGATCCTCGACGAGCTCGCCGCGACCGCGCCCCGCGAATGGACCATGCTGCTGCACAGCGACTGGCCCGCCGCGCAGCTCGACGAATCACGCCTGGTGCTGCGCTCCGGTCCCGGCCAGGCCTGGGTAACCCGGTTCGCCCCGGCCGGTGCGACGCTCACCACCGGGACCACGGTCATCGACGCCAACCCGACCTCGTCCACGCCTAGCCTGCGCATCACCAAGACCCTGCACACGGTACGGGCGACCAGCCCCCGGGTGCCCCGCACCGCGTTCCTCACCGCGCTGGAGCCCACCGCAGCGCTGCAACCGGAACCGGCCCGGGCAGCAGCGCTGCACCAGGGCGTGGCCTTCGGCGACGAGACTGTGCTCGTCGCACCGCTGTCCCGGGAGATCGACGACGCGGGCGTGGTCGCCACCGCGGCCGCGGTGATCATCTCCGGTGACCGGGTGGCCGTCGTCGCCGCGACGAGCGTGATCCGCGACGGCGTCACCCTGCACGCCTCTGCGCAGCCCTGGACGGGTGTGCTGGGATGACCGTCATGACGCCGTCGACCGCCCTGCCCGCCGCTGGCCCGTCGCGGCGGCGCCCGCGGGGGCAGAACTGGTACGGTCTCGCCCTGCGGGCCATGGCTTGGATCGCCTACCCGGCCCTCGCCGGGCTCGCGTTCCTGCTGCTCAGCCTGGCCGTGGTCAGCTGGCTGCCGGCGTACGCCGCGGCCGGGCACGCGCTGCACCGGTGGCGCACCGGCGAGGACGAGCGCTGCTTCACCGGCACGCTGCGCGCCTTCGGCGGCTACTGGCGCGCACTGTGGCGGCACTCGCTGGCCTCCACGCTGGCCTTCGCAGTGCTCGTCGTGAACGTCGTGTTCCTCGCCGGGCAGCCCTCGCCGACGGCGTTCGCGCTGCTGGCCGCGCAGGTCGGGGTGCTGGCCGCGTTCGTGCCGTACCACCTGGCGCTGGCCGCGGCCGCCGCCGTCGACGGCCCGCACGCCGACCGGACGGGCCTGCGCCGCCGCGCGCTGGTGCTGGCGTTCGGGTCGCCGCGGCGAGGACTGCTGCTGCTGGCCGCAGCGGTGGCCGCGCCGCTGGTCGCACTGCCGCTCGCGGTCGGGCCGCTGCTGTTCGGTCCGACGCTGCCGCTGCTGCTCGCCCTGCACCTGGCGGCTCCGCACGAGGACCGCTGACCCGCGGCACGGGTTCTTCACCGCGCGAGCGATGCGCCCGATCGGGCGCATCGCTCGCGCGGTGGTGTCATTCGGCGTCGACGGCCAGCACCCCGCCCTTGGCGACCAGCTCGCCGCTGATCTCCACGAACAGGATCCGCACGTCCTGGCGCCGGGCGCCCAGGATCGCCTCGGCCTGCTCGGTGACCGCCTGTACGAACTGCCGCCGCTGGTCAAGGGTGCGTCCCGCAAGCAGTTCGACGGTGATGTTGGGCATGAGCGACTCCTGGTGATGAGGGGCATGCTGCGGGTCACCGTTCCATCGAAGCGGCTCCACCGCGGATGAGACTTGAGGTCCGCGGGTTGGCGAACAGCCTCACTGCATCGTTGCACCAGTGTTTCGGGACGGCAAGCCCGGACGGGTTCGCCCCGGCTGGCCGTCCGGTGTCTACTCTCGACGCTTGAAGATCATCCTGACCCGGACGTCGGTGTAGCCGTCGAGCAGGAACCAGGCGCCGGACAGCAGCAGCATCAAGCCGCCCAGCAGGGTGACGAGCCAGCCCTGCCCGAGGACTCCGGCCACCGCCGCGGCGATCCCCACCGGGCCCATGACGTAATTCACCGAGCGCAGCGGCGGATGGTTCTCGGCGGCGCTGACCCAGCCCGACGCGAGCGTCACCAGCGCGCCGATCATCAGCGCCGCTGCGGAGGCGTGGACGTCGAAGGCGCCGATGGCCGCCGTCCTCAGCGCCCACAGCGCGGCGCCGAACAAGATCGCGCCCGCAGCGAGTCTCCGGAGCCCCGGCCGGAAGCTGTTGTACCGCGTCACCTTCGGCGGCCGACCGTCTCCCGTCATGCCGCCAAATCTAAGGAGCAGGTCGACATTCGACAATGGAGCAATGATCGATGATCGTGGTAAGGAATCATCGGCGATGACATGGACCGTGTCGACCTGACCGTGGCGGCCGTCAGCTGAACTTCGTCCTGGGGCGTTTCTGCAGGACATCGTCCACAAAGAGGTCGACCTTCTCGTTGTAGAAGGCGACCAGTCCCTCGATCTTCCGGCTCTCGTGCAGCGGCGTGCGATACGACCACACGAGGTCGTCGTGCACGGTGTCGCCGGCCCGCACCGACCAGTATTCCGCCTGGCCCTTGTACGGGCAGTGGGAGACCGTGGCGGTGGGCGCCAGCAGATCGAGCCGGACGTCGGTCTTCGGCAGGTAGTAGCGCGGCGGCAGGCCGGTCTCGAACAGCACCGTCGGCCGGTGCGACTCGGCCACGGTCACCCCGTCGACCTCGACGCGTACGTGCCGCGAGCTGGCGAGGATGTCCACCCGGGTGTGCGGATCGCGCGGGTGGGTGTACACCTCCTCGTCCTCCTCGAACCAGGCGTCCATGGCCGCCCAGTCGAACCGCACGAGATCGCGAAGCTCCTCCACGGGCGAGTGCTCGTAGCGCAGTGCCGCGCCCTCGGCGGTGCGGTCGCCGACCCGCACGGTGTACAGATCGCCCTCACCCAGACCCGGCGACTGGACCGTGCGGCCCGCCGGTTCGAGCAGCCCGCTGCGCACATCGGCGAGCGGGATGTAGTAGGCCGGGTAGTACGGCACCTCCCAGACGAGCACCGGCCTGCTCGTGTCGGCCACGACCTGGCCATTGAAGTACGTGCGCACGCGCTTGGCGCCGTGCTCGATCCGGATGCGGGTAGCCCTGTCGGTGGAAACGCTCATACCAGGATCAACGAGGTGATCCAGGGCCACATTCCTCGGCCGTTCAGCGGCGGGCGCGGACGTGACGGTGCCAGGAGGTGGGCCGAACCGGGGGCAGGCGCGGATGCTCGGCACCCATTACGCTTCGCGATCACTATGAGCGTACTGACGTCACCGATGCCCACGACCCGGCTCTCGCGTCTGCGGAGTCCCGCGGGCCGCGCCGCGGCCGCGGCGGCCGTGGCGCTGGTTCTCATCGTCGCGGCCGGCGCCGCCTGGGACCCCTCCGGCCTGCTGGCACCCGTGAGCGGTCGAGGCCTGCCGCTGATGGGCGGCGGTGGTGTCTACCGCTGGGCTCCGCTGCTGGTAGGGCTGCCGACGATGCTGCTCGCCGCCTCCGTGCCGGTCCTCGCGATCGGCGGTGGCCGGGTGCGGCGGGCAAGGTGGTGGATCTTCCTCGTCACCTGGACCGCCGTGGCCGGCGCAGCCGCGCTGGCCGCCGCCGTCACGGGATTCGTCAGCGCCCTGCCGCTGATCGGGCCGCACCTGTCCGTCGGCTCCGCGCTCAGGTTCGCCTTCGCCACCAGCGGGTTCGCCGCGATGAAGTTCCTCCTGGCCGGCCCGCTGGTCGCCGCCGCGGCAGCGCTCGCTCACGGCCGCCTGCCGCTGGCCGCGAGCTCGGACGAACACGACCCGGTCGTCCGCGACACCGAGCCGGACACTGTCGATCCCGACGCCGACCGGCCCGCGTCCGCCGTCGGTGTCTGCGTGGCGGTCATGTTCGTGGTGGTGACGCTGGCGGCGGCCGCCTTCGGTGCGTCGTGGTGGCGGGGCGGGCCGGTCGGCTACGCGTTCGCCGGTCTGCTGCCGGCGCCCAGTGCCGCCGCGGGCGTGGTCGGCTACCTGTGCGGTGTGGTGCTGTTCCTCGGCGTCTTCGGCGCGACGGTGCGGGCGATGCAGCAGCGGCTCGTGCGCCACACTTCGTCGGCCGCGGCGGTGACGGTCTGGCTGGCCTCGACGGTGGCCGGCCTCGGCATCGGCGTGGTCTGCGCGGTCGCGGCGGCGCTCGCCTCGGCCGGGCTGCGTGACGCCGGACCCGACAGCTGGTGGATCGGCACGACCTTGCTCGGTGTCGGGACCGGCATCGGCTACGGCATCGCGGTCGGCCTGATCGGGGCGGTCGGTGCGGCTGTGGCGTGGCGGTGGCGTCCGGGCCGGGTCACGGCCCGTCTCTCCGGGTCGCGCCGGTGGGCCGTGGGCGCACCCGTGGCCGTGCTGCTGGCGGCCCTGCCCCTGGTGATCGGGCCCTCCGCGGTGCCCGGACCGCAACCGGTCGCGCCGGTGCCGGCGTCCGCCGGACTCCAGCGCCTGCACCTGCTTCCCGCCGCGACCGAGGACGGTCTGCCCACGATCGGCGACGTCACCGGCCGTCAGGTGATCCTGCGGGGCGTCAACGTGAACCAGCTGATCGACTACCACCTGCGCGACCCTGCGGTTCCGGCCACCGAGCCGCTGACCGACGCGGACTTCGCCCAGATTGCCGCGATGGGCTTCAACGTCGTACGGCTGGGGATGTCCTGGTCCCGGCTGGAGCCGCGACGCGGGGAGTTCGACCAGGCCTACCTTCAGCAGATCAGCACTGCGGTGGCCTCGGCCAAGGCGCACGGCGTCTACGTCGTGCTGGACATGCACCAGGACGCCTGGGGCAACGCCCTGGCCCGGCCGGGGGAGCAGTGCGGCGGCGGTACCAGCCCGACCACCGGCTGGGACGGCGCGCCGGCCTGGGCGACGATCACCGACGGGACGCTGCACTGCCAGTTCCTGGCCCGCGACCTCGCCCCGGCGGTCGCGACGGCGTTCGGCAACTTCTACACCGACCGCGACGGGATCCAGAGCGAACTCGTCCGCGCCTGGGCCTTCGTTGCGCGGGCGTTCGCGAACGAGCCCGCCGTCGCCGGATACGACCTGCTCAACGAGCCCGGCATCGGAGCGAACCCGCCGATCAGCTCCGGGCTGCTGCTGGGCAGGTACTACGACGCCGCCATCACCGCGATCCGCGACGCGGAGCGGGCCGGGCAGGGCTTCGCGCACCTGGTCTTCTTCGAGCCGAGCGTGCTCTGGTCGGGGCTGGCCTTCGACGTGGCGCCGCCGCCGGGCTTCACCGGCGACCGGCAACTGGTGTTCGCGCCGCACCCGTACAGCGAGTCGATCACGATGGATCAGAGCTTCGGGCTGACGATCGCCTCGATCGAGCGGAACCTGGCGGTGTCGGCCCGTGCCGCGGCGTCCTACGGCGCGGCGTACTGGCCTGGCGAGTGGGGCTGGTTCGGCGACCCGGCGGTGGACGGGGCGAAGGTGACCCGCTTCGGTGCGGCCCAGGACCGCCTCGGCATCGGCGGCGCGTTCTGGGTGTGGAAGCAGGGCTGCGGATCGCCGGAGACCGGTGCCGACGCCGAGACATCGGGCAACCTCGCCCGGATCGACTGCGTCACCGGCGCCGCGATCCCCCCGCCGACCGGCTTCGCGCAGCCTTTGACCAGGGCGTATCCGCGGGCGTTCCCCGGCCGCCTCGACCGGCTCGAGGCCACCCCGGGCGACGGGGGACTGACGTTCGCCGCGACCGTCGGCGCCGACGGGGTGAACTGCGCGCTCGACATCTGGGTGCCCGGTGAGGCGCAGCCGCGGCTGGCCACCCAGGGGGTCGGCGACGCGGCGTCGGTGAAGGTGCCCGGCGGCTGGCAGGTCACCGGTTGTGCCCGCGGCGCGTACACGGTCACCGTCACGCGATGACCGCCGCCTGATCAGGAGGGCAGCTCGTCGCCTCGGATGCGGGCGTGCAGGTGCATGTCGTGCCGGCCGTCGGAGTGGACGGCGTCGCTGCGCTTGGTGCCCTCCAGGAGGAACCCGGCTTTGACGGCGACCCGGCAGGAGGCGTGGTTGCGGGTCGAGTGATCCAGGTGCAGCCGGTGGAAACCGGCCTCGCCCAGTGCCCAGGTGCTCAGAGCCGTCAGTGCACGAGAGGCGACACCTGCTCCGCGGGCGGCCGGAAGCACCCAGTAGGCGCACCCTGCGACACCGTCGTCGAGATTCAAGGACCCCATGGCCAGGCGTCCCAGCACCTCGTCGCCGCCGCGGGTCACCGCCCAACTCGCGCCGGTCTCCTGCGCCCAGGCCTGGCGGTACTGCTCGAACCACTCGCGAACCTGGTCCTCGGACGAGGGCTGGCGGGTGTGCCAGTGCCGGATCTCCGGGTCCTGGTACGCGGAGTGGAAGACTGCTGCGTCAGCAGGCTCCCAGGGGCGTATGACCAGCTCACCCGGGGCGGAGATCACTGGTTGCGGGCCGGCGGACAGTGTTCCGGCGGGGATGGCGGGCGGCGTCGAAAGTGTTGCCTTCACGCCTCATCCTCTCCCGGCGGTGATCAGCCATGTCAAGGCTGCTCCACGACGGCGCTGGTGCCGGAGCCGGGACGCGACTCCCACTGCCAGGTCTCGTCCAGCCGCAGCCGTCCGTCGGGCAGTCGGGACAGCGTGGACACACAGTGCCCGGTCGAGGTCTGCCCTTCGTTGTTGAGCTGTGTGTACCGGAAATCGAGCCGGTCACCGTCGCGGGTGCCGACGAGGAAGCCGCGACGGATCGCACCACCCGTGTACTCGGCCCAGATCATGCCGTCGTGCTCGTGGTAGGTGAACACCGTCTGCGTGCCGACCTCGCCGCCGGCGACGTCGGCCACGGCGGCGAAACGGCGCCCGTCCAGGGATGCGATCACGCGGTAGATCATGACATCCCGCTCCGCACGGCAGGAACTCCAACGACCGCTACTCGGCGAACCACGCGCACCGGTCGGCCGGTCCGGCCGCACTCGTGCCGATCGTGTGAGCACGACCGGCACGAGTCGCACGGCTGCTAGCGGCAGAACGGGACCTTGCCCATGGTGGACTGGATCCCGCCCAGGATCAGCTGCTGGAACTCGGCGGCCCCGGGGAAGGAGCCGTCGGTGGAAAACGAGCGGGCGTCGTGTCCCAGGGTGGTCAGGAACGCCCGTCCGCCGTCGTAGTACTGGCACCAGGCCACCGGGTGCACGTCGCCGTGGCCGGGGTGGCCCATCGAACCGGCGACGCCGCGCAGCATCGTCGACTCGTCCACGGCGGCCAGGATGCGCACGTCGGACGGGAACGGCACCAGGTTGTACCACTCGTCGGTGAAGGTCCAGGCCGCCGGAAGCCCGGCCGTGGCGGCGTCCCGGCGGCTGAGCGTCCGCACCGTCGCCGGCTGGTTGGGCCCGTGGTCGTAGTAGTTCGCCCCGCCGAGCAGGCCCTCGTACCAGGGCCAGTTGTACTCGGTGCCGAATGCGTTGTGGATGCCCACGAACCCGCCGCCGCCCCGGAGGTACTGGCGCAGCGCGGTCTGCGCGCCGTCGTCGAGGGTGTCCCGGGACGTGCTGAAGAAGATGATCGCGTTGTAGCCGAACAGCTGCCCGGCCGAGCCCAGCCGCGTGACGTCCTCGGTGTAGTCGACGCCGAACCCGTTGTCCTGGCCCATCTTGATGATGGCGTGGTGGACGACGTTGGCCTCGGTCAGCGGCGGGTTCAGGCCCGCGGCCAGGGCCGGGCCGAGATTGGCGTGCCGCGGTCCGGCGGTACGCGTGTACAGCAGGACCTTGTGGCCGGCGGCCGGGTCGAAGTTGCCCCAGTCGTGATAGCACCGCTCGTCGGTGCCGCGGCACACGCCGTAGTCCGGGTCGCCCAGCTGCTGGGCCCCCTTCGCCCGGCCCCGGTCGTCGTGTGCGGCGGACGGCAGGCCCGTCAGCGCCGCGAAGGCGAGGGTGGCCAGGACGCTGACCAGAGCCGTCAGGGCCACGGTCAGCCGGTTCTTCATCGGAAGTCTGCGCACGTCGTTGCCTCTCCTGGCGATCAGTAGACCTCGACCTTGCCGGTCGGTCTGGGGCTGAACGAGTCGTTGAAGAAGTACTCGCCCTTGGCCGTGAAGGTGTACGAGAACGACTCGCCGGGCTGGAGCCTGATGTCGAACAGGCCCTCGAAGAACTGGGTGGCGCCGTGCACGTTCACGTTGTCGGCGGGGTTGACGAAGGTGACGGTCGTGCCGACCGGCACCCGCAGGTGCGTCGGGGCCATGGCGTTGACCGCGGTCGACTCGACGGTCCCCACGGTCCCGGTCGCGGGGTTGTAGATCCGTGCCAGAACCACGGTGTTGCCGACGGCGCTGCCCTCCACCGGACCGCCGGACACCGGCCGGCGTACGACCGGCGGGGGCGGTGCGGCAGCGGCGGCGACCGTTCCGCCGATCTTGAAAGCCCAGAGGTGGTCGCCGCGCGGGGCGGAGTTGCCGTAGGGGATGCCGGTGCCGCCGGCGTAGACCGCGAGGTACTGCTCGCCGTCGATCTCGTAGCTGATCGGGCTGCTGCTGATCGCGGCCCCGGTCTGAAAGCGCCACAGTTCGCGCCCGTTGCGGGCGTCGAGGGCCAGCAGGTTCCCGTCGGGTTGGCCGATGAACAGCAGGTCACCGGCGGTGGTGAGGATGCCGTTGCCGTGCGCCAGCGAGTACGGCAGGTGCTTCTTCCACCGCACCCGGTTGGTGGCGGGGTCGACGGCGACGACGCCGCCGGTCTGGTATTCGCCCGGCGGGCGCAGGCCGTTGCTGGCCTCGGTGAGCGAGTGCGCCGCGGCGACGTAGCCGTATCCGGTGTAGACGAGGCCGGTGCTGTGGCTGAACGACTGGTGGCTCCAGTCGGCTCCGCCGCCGTGCCCCGGGATGGACAGGATCGGCACGTCCCAGTGCGGGTCGTACAGCGATCCCTGCACGTAGTTGGGGACGGCGCGGTTGGGGTCGCCCGGGATCGCGGTGCCCAGCGGCTGGTCGACGACCCGGGTCTCGGTCCAGGCCCCCTGCCGGGGGAACGGCTGGGTGGGCCAGGTCTTCTGCCGCGGCTCCTGCGGCACCGGGACCTCGTCGATGCCCAGGGGAGCGGAGCCGTCCTCGCGGTCGAGGATGAAGTACATGCCGGACTTGCTGCCGTACACGACGAGCTTGCGGTCACGGCCGCGGATTTTGGTGTCCACCAGGACCGGGGCCATGGTGTTGTCCATGTCCCAGATGCCGTGGTGGATCGACTGGAAGTGCCACCGGTACCGGCCGGTCTTCAGATCCATGGCGACGATCGAGCTGGAGAACAGGTTCAGGCCGCCGCGCTGCGAGCCGTCCTGGGAGGACCGGTTGCCGCGCGGGTTGCCGAAGGTCCAGTAGACCAGGCCCAGGTCGGGGTCGAGCGCGGGGTGCATCCAGGGCGCCGCGCCGCCGTTCTGCCACGACGTGCCCTCCCACGTCTCGTTGCCGAACTCGCCCGGCTCGGGGGCGCCCCAGAAGTGCCAGACGACGTCGCCGTTGCGGGCGTCCAGGGCCAGTGCCGCGGCGCGGTCGCTGTCGTGGGTGCCGACGTAGAGGATGCCGTCGTAGTGGGTGACGGCGACCTTCTCCATGTTGCCGTACTCGCTGACCTGCCGCTCCCAGGCGACCGCGCCGGTCTCCTGGTCGAGTGCGATGATCCAGCTGCCGCGGCCGTGGGTGAACACCTTGCCGTCGCCGACCGCGACACCGCGGCGGGTCACCGTGCCGCGGGTCTGCCGATACACCCACTTCGTGACGCCGGTGGCGCCGTCGACGGCGAACACGTTGCCGAACGCGGACTCGATGTAGAGCACGCCGTCGACGGCCACCGCGGTGCTCTGGTTGGTGCCTGTGTCGATGCCGCCTTCGATGCGGTTGAGCCATGCCCCGCCCAGGCGGTCGACAGTGCGCCGGTTGATCCGGTGCAGCGAGGTGTAGTTCTGGTTGCCGTAGTTGCCGCCGACCTTGGGGAAGTCGGCGGCACCCGGGGTCGTGCAGCGTGAGCCGCCGTGCCCGCCAGGTCGGCCCGCGGGTTCGGGTGCCGCGTCGGCGGCGGCCGGTGTCAGGGCCGCGCCGACGGCTGTCGCCGCTGCTCCGGTGAGTAATGCCCGACGTGGGATCTCTGCCATGCTGACCTCGTTCCTGTGCTGAAGGCGGTCTGTCTGCGGTGGCGCGTCCTGTGCGCTCGGGGCGGATCCGCATGCCGATGCGTGGCGACCGCGGGCAGGCGTGACCGGCTGCGCGATTGCGGCGGTCAGCGGGCTGGAAGCGTCGCGTGCAACGCGTTGTGCGTCAGCGAATCCGACTAACAATCATGAGGTCCACTAGGCGGTCCAAATAGGCCATCTAGAGGCACGGCTCAATATATGACCGACCCCGCTGCGGCGCAAGGCGAGGTTTCCGGAATGTGTCGTCGCGGTCATTTGGGGCGGACACGGTGGCACGCGACGGCCGGTGCCGGCCGTCGCGGCGAGGACTGGACCGATCAGTTCCCGAGGTAGGTCGGCAGGATCCCGGTTGGGATCGGACCCTTGTTGCGCCGGCCCTGCTGGGTCTCCTCCCAGGCGTGGGCCAGGATGCCGATGCTGCGGCTGAGCACGAACAGGCCGCGGGCCAGCGGGGCCGGGAAGCCGAGCTCGGCGTAGATGATCGCGGTCGCCCCGTCGATGTTCATCGGCACCGGCCGCCGGCCCGGTCGCTGTAGTGCCGCCTCCACGGCCCGGGCCGCGGTGGCGTGGCGGCCCTCGACCACGCCGTCGCGCACGGCGGCGTCGACCAGGCCCAGCAGGGGATCGCGGCGGGGGTCGACGGGATGGAAGCGGTGCCCGAACCCGGGAACGTAGCGCGAGTGGGCGCGCCAGGCGGTCAGCGCGTCGCCGACCGCGGTGTCGAGATCGGCGCCGGCGTCCTGGCGGGCGCAGATGTCGGTCAGCACCTCGACGCACTGTTGCCCCGCGCCGCCGTGCGAGTCGCCGAGCAGGTTGACACCGGTGGCGACCGCGTTGTTCAAACCGATGCCGCAGGTCGCGGCCATGCGTGCGGCGGCGATCGACGGTGCGTGCGGGCCGTGGTCGACCCCGGCGACGAGCGCGGCCTCCAGCAGCGCCGACTGCCGCCGGTCGGGCACGTCGCCGCGCAGCATCAACCAGATCATGTCGGTGAGGCCGGTGGTCCCGATCAGCTCCTGCACCGGGCGGCCGCGCAGCTCGATCACGCCGGGTGCCATCCGGGACACGGACGTGGCCCACCAGTCCGCGACCATTGCCGCGGTCGTGTCCTGCGTGGTGCTCACGTCGCCTCCAGTGGTGTCCGGACTGACTGTTCGACCATCGCCGAACCTACCGTGCAGTCCGTAGAGCGGGCTAGTAGGTCCGCTGTACGGATTTCTGTCCGAAATCCCATGTCCCGTGGTGCACATTGCTCACGTCGCCCGCCCGCATCACGCGAGCCGGCCTGCGAATCCTCTGGACCGGACGGTGCCGCCCGCTCGAGAGCGGGTCGCAGCTCTTGACTTCGCCCACCGCCGTACAGCTAATTAACGTACTAGCTCGTATAACAAGCGGGGAGGCCCGGTGGCCCGAGGACGACGCTTTCTGGTGGGGCTCATCGGTGGCGACCTCGGGCCGTCGCTCAGCCCCGCGCTGCACGAGCGGGAGGCCGACGAGCTGGGCGTGCGCTACCTGTACCAGCTCCTCGACCTCGACGTGCTCGACCTGGGCGCGGAGGACGTCGGCGCGCTCGTCGCGCAGGCGGGGCAGTTCGGGTTCGCCGGCCTCAACATCACGCACCCCTCGAAGCAGGCGGTGGTGAAGTATCTCCCCGAGCTCTCCGCCGACGCCGCGGCATTGGGCGCGGTGAACACCGTGGTGTTCCGGCAGGGACGGGCGGTCGGGCACAACACGGACTGGTCGGGCTTCCTCACCGGGTTCCGGCGCGGACTGCCCGGCGCGGCGGTCGGCGACGTCGTGCTGCTGGGCGCCGGGGGAGCGGGCACCGCCGTCGCGTTCGCGCTCGTACGCCTCGGTGTGCGGCAGCTGACCGTGGTGGACCTGGCGGTGGAACGCGCCGAACAGCTCGCCGAGGTGGTGCGCCGGGCCGCCGCGGCGGACCGGCCCGTGACCGTCCGGACGACCCGCACGGTGGACGAGATCCGCGATCGGCTGGCCGCGGCGGACGGCCTGGTCAACGCCACACCCGTGGGCATGAGCGGGGACGGGGCGACGCCGCTGCCGGCCGGGCTGTTCCGCCCGGAGATGTGGGTCGCCGACATCGTCTACCGGCCGCTGCTGACGGAACTGCTGCGCCAGGCGCGCGCCGCCGGCTGCCGGACCCTGGACGGCGGCGGCATGGTCGTGGCTCAGGCCGCTGAGACGTTCCACCTGATCACCGGGCTGTCGCCCGACCTCGAGCGGATGTACCGGCACTTCTCATCCCTCACCGCCGCGGCGACGTCGTGACGGAGAGGGGGAGCCGACCGTATGTCAGGACCCGGGCTTGCGCCAGCGGCGGGTGATCTCCGGAAGCTCGTCGTTGTGCTCGCCGAGCAGCGGCGGCGCGCCCACCGGATGCATCGGCTCGCCGTCGACGAGCACGCCCGTGCCGCTCAGGCGCAGCCGCCGGTCGGTGGCCGGGCCGGGGAAGCGCACGTCGGCGAAGAACCGGCGGTGGGCCAGCTGGTCCAGCTCGACGGCCTGCGGGACGGTCAGGATCCGGGCGGCGGGCACGCCTACCCGGTTGAGCTCCTGTTCCCAGACCAGTGCCGGACGCGCCCGCAGGGCGTCGTCGAGTTCGGCGTTGAGCGCGTCCCGGTGCTCCTTGCGCTGCTCCCGGGTGGCGAAGCGCGGGTCGGTGACCAGATCCGGCCGGCCCACGCAGCGGCACAGGCTCTCGAACTGCTCCTGCCGGTTGGCCGCGATGTTGAGCGGGCCGTCGGCGGCGTGGAAGGTGCCCGACGGGGCGGCGGTCGGGTTCTGGTTGCCCATCGGCTGTGGGGGCACCCCGCCGACCAGGTGGTTGGAGACCGCCCAGCCCATCGCGGAGACGGACGCCTCCAGCATGGACACGTCCAGGAAGGAGCCGCGGCCGTGGCGCTCCCGGCCGGCGATGGCGGCCGTGACGGCCAAGGCCGCGGTGAGCCCGCCCAGCGAGTCACTGATGGGGAAACCGACCCGCAGCGGCGCGGTGTCCTGCGTGCCGGTGATGCTCATCATCCCGGAGAGCCCCTGGATGACCTGGTCGTATGCGGGAGCCTGGCTCATCGGCCCGCTCTGCCCGAAGCCGCTGATCGCGCAGTAGACCAGCCGCGGGTTCAGCTCTCGCAGGCGCTCCCAGGAGAAGCCGATCCGGGCCAGCACCCCGGCCCGGAAGTTCTCCACCAGCACGTCCGCGGCCGTGACCAGGTCCACGAAGGCGGCCCGGTCGTCGTCGTCCTTGAGGTCGAGCTCCACCGACTTCTTGCCCGCGTTCTGGGCCAGGAACGAGGCGCCCAGGGCGGCGTCGTTGAGTTCGGGATCGGGGCCGAGCCGGCGGGCCAGGTCCCCGACGCCGGGGATCTCCACCTTGAGGACCTCCGCGCCGAGCAGGGCCAGCTGATACGTGCAGTATGGCCCGGCGAGCACGTTGGTCAGGTCGAGCACGCGGATGCCGGCGAGCGGTCGATGCGCCATGCAGGGTCTCCTCGGGTGGGCTGGCTGACGCGGGGCATGTCGGCGCGGCGCGGCCTAGCGGGACGTGCCGAGCGGGTGGTCGAAGCCGCGCTCGGACACCTGCTGCGCCATCCGCCTGACCTCCGCCGCGAACTCGGCGACCCGGGCCTCGGTGAACCGCAGCGTGGGCCCGCTGAGACTGAGTGCGGCCACGACCGCGCCGGAGCGGCCCAGGATCGGGGCGGCCACCGCCGACAGGCCCTCGTCGCGTTCGCCGTGGCTGACGGCGTATCCGGCGACGGTGGCCTCGTCGATCCACTCCTGCAGCCGCTTGACGTGACCGGGCCCGTAGGGCGAGCTGCGGGCGACGCGTGCCAGCAGCGCCGGGCTCGCGTCGCGCAGCAGCACCTTGGCCGTGGCGCCGGCCCAGAGCGGGAGCTCGTCGCCGACGTGCACGACGTGGCGAAGCGCCTGCGGGCTCTCCTGCTGGGCGATGCAGACCCGGAAGACGTCGCGGGCGACGTAGACGTTGACCGTCTCGCGCATGCGCGATGCGAGCTCGCGCATGCCGCGCTGGGTCTCGGGCGGCAGCTCCCAGCTGCTGTGCGCCAGGTGCGCCCAGCGCCACAGGCCGGGTCCGGCCATGTAGCCGCTCGCGGTGGCCCAGAGCAGGCCGCTCTGCTCCAGTGTCGAGACCAGACGGATCACCGTGGTCTTCGCCAGGCCGGTGGCCTCGGTGATCTCGCGGACCGTCACGGTCGGCTGTTCGGCGGTGAGCAGCGTGAGGATGTCCAGCGCCCGCTGGACGCTGCGCACCCCCTGCTGGTCGCCGCCGTCGGCGGGCGGCTGCGGTGCCGCGGGCTCGTCCTGCGCGGTTCGCTGCCGTCCGGC
Source organism: Catellatospora paridis (assembly GCF_009720365.1). Taxonomy (GTDB): domain Bacteria; phylum Actinomycetota; class Actinomycetes; order Mycobacteriales; family Micromonosporaceae; genus Catellatospora; species Catellatospora paridis. The sequence goes on from NZ_ML769313.1 coordinate 326,834, forward strand.
CGCCCTGTCATGTCCCGTTGCCGCCGCCACGGTTCCTCGCTTTCGTCGTGTCCACATCGATGGCCTGCGGATGAGCATCCCATCACGAGTCTCGATGACCTGCGGGCCTGGTGGTGCATTCACGCGTCCGTAACGTTCTGGACTCGACCCCTTGCTAGATCCAGCGGACGCCCGTACGTTACACCCAGTCCGTAGAGCGGTCCAGTAGAACCACAGAGTGGTCCACGAAGGAGGATCCGGTGCTCGATGCCATGCTCAAGCCGGACGCTGACGCCGTGCATACGGCAGCAAATCTGGTGGCCGGGAGCTGGGTCGTGGATGGACCTTGTGAGCAGCGCGTGGGACCGTACGTCCGCAGAGTGGTCAGCCGAGCGCCGGTCACCGCACCGGGCGATGTGGACGCGGTTGCCGCATACGCGCGCGACGCCGCCCGACACATGGCCCGGCTGGCTCCGGCGGCCCGCGCGGACGTGCTCGACGCGGCAGGACGGCTGGCCCAGGCCCACCGCGCCGAGTTCGCCCGCGTGATCGCGCTGGAGCTCGGCAAACCGCTGCGCGACGGGCTGGGCGAGATGGACCGGGTGGCCGACACCTTCACGGTCTGCGCCGCCGAGGCCCGCCAGATCGGCGGCGAGGTGCTGCCGGTCGCGGGCTGGCGACGGGGGATCGGCAACACCGCGCTCACCTACCGCGCCCCGGCGGGCGTGGCACTGGCGATCACGCCGTTCAACGCCCCGGCCAACCTGCTCGCGCACAAACTCGGCGCGTCCTTCGCGGCGGGCAACACCACCATCGTCAAGGCCCCGCCGCAGGCGCCCGCGGTCTCCGCGGCCGTGGTGGCGCTGCTGCTCGAGGCCGGCGCGCCCGAGCAGGCGGTGCAGCTGCTGCACGGCGGCGGCGACGTCGGCGCGGCGCTGTGCGCGCTCACCGAGGTCAGCGTCGTGAGCTTCACCGGCAGCGCCGCGACCGGGGCCGCCGTGGCCCGCGCCGCGGGAGCCAAGCGCCTCGTCCTGGAACTGGGCGGCAACGCCGCCACCATCGTGTGCGAGGACGCCGACATCGCCGCGGCCGCCCGGGTCTGCGCCCGCACCGGCTACACCAACTCCGGCCAGAGCTGCATCTCGGTGCAGCGGGTGTACGTGCACCGCGACCGCTACGCGCAGTTCCTCGAAGCGCTCACCGCCGAGGTCGAGACGCTGGTCGTCGGCGACCCGCTCGACCCGGCCACCGACGTCGGCTCCATGGTCGACGAAGCCGCCGCCGAGCGCGTCGTGTCCTGGGCCGCGCAAGCCGTCGCGGGCGGAGCGTCGATCACGACCGGCGGCCGCCGCGACGGCGCGACCGTGTACCCCACCGTGGTGGCCGCCCCGCCCGCCGACGCCTTCGTCGTGGTGCACGAGGTCTTCGGGGCGCTGGTGGCCGTGCTGCCCTATGACGACTTCGACGCCGTGCTCGCCACCTGCAACGACAGCCGCTACGGCCTGCAGGCCGGGCTGTTCACCCGCGACCTGGGGCGGGCGCTCACGGCATGGCGCGAGCTGGAGGTCGGTGGGCTCGTGGTGAACGGATCCTCCAACTTTCGCCTAGACCACGTGCCCTTCGGCGGGGTGAAGGACTCCGGCTTCGGCCGCGAGTCGCCCCGTCTGATGATCGAGGACTTCACCACGGTGAAGACCATGCTGCTGCGCGGCATGTCGATCTGGGGTGAGCACGGGTGAGCAGCCTTCGCACGAGCGACAGAGGAGCACCGATGAGCACAGACACCCAGGCCCGCGCGCTGCCCGCCGACGACGTCGCGCGCGGCACCGGCGCCCTCGCCATGGCCCGGCAGCTCCAGGCGTACGGCGTCGAGTACGTGTTCGGCACCTGCGGCCATACCAACATCGCGCTGCTGGCCGCGTTCGACGAGGTCGGCATCGAGTTCGTGATCGCGCGGCACGAGCAGGCCGCCGCGCACGCCGCCGACGGATACGCCCGGGTGTCCGGCAAGGCCGGCGTGCTGCTGGTGCACGTCGGCCCCGGCATGATGAACGCCGTCACCGGGGTGGCCACCGCCGCGCTGGACTCGGTGCCGCTCGTGACGATCGCCGGGGACGTGCCGTCCTACCTGCACGGCAGGCACCCGCACCAAGAGGTCAACCTGCACGCCGACGCCGACCAGACGGCGATCTTCCGGCCGTTCGTCAAGCGCGCCTGGCACGCGCACCGGGTCGAGGACCTGCCGCGCTTCACCGAGCGCGCGTTCTGGACCGCGACCTCCGGCCGCCCCGGCGCGGTGCTGCTCAACGTCCCGATGGACCTGTTCTCCCGGCCGCTGGCCGACCACCACACCGACCGGCACCCGCTGCCCGCGCAGACGACGGCCCCCGGGCTCCCGGCGGACGACGCGGCACGCATCGCCCGTGAGCTGGTGTCGGCGCGGCAGCCGCTCATCTACCTCGGCGGCGGCCTGGGCCCCGGCGCCGGGCGTGCGGCACTGCTCACGCTCGCCGAGCACCTCGACATCCCCATCGCGCACTCGCTGATGGCCAAGGGCGCGGTCCCCGACGAGCACCCGCTGCTGCTGGGCATGCCCGGCTTCTGGGGCACCGAGAGCACCAACGGCTACGCGCTGAGCGCCGACGTGGTGCTCGCCATCGGCACCCGCTTCGCCGAGACCGACGCCAGCTCCTGGGATCCCGCCTACACCTGGCGCTTCCCGCCGTCGCGGCTCATCCAGATCGACATCGACCCGGCGGAGATCGGGCGCAACTACCCGGTCGAGATCGGCGTCGTGGCCGACGCGACCCTGGCCGTGCAGGCGATCACCGGGCAGGTGCTCGACCAGTTGCCGCAGGGCCGGTCGCGGCCCGACCTGCGCGCCGACATCGCGGCCGCCCGCTCGGCGCTGTTCGCCGGAAGCGCGGAACGCGGGCGCAGCGACCAGTTCCCGCTACGCCCCGAGCGCATCCTCGCCGACGTGCGGGCGGCACTGCCGTCCGACGCGATCCTGGTGACCGACGTCGGCTGGAACAAGAACGGGGTGGCGCAGTGCTACCCGCTGCCCGCCGACGGCCGCTTCATCACCCCAGGCGGCGCGTCGACCATGGGCTTCGGCCCGGCCGCCGCGCTGGGCGTGCAGCTGGCCGCGCCGGACAAGGTCGTGGTCGCGCTCATCGGCGACGGGGGGATGAGCGCCCAGCTGCCCGCGCTGCCGATGGCGGTCGAACGCGGCCTGCCGGTGATCTTCCTGGTGATGAACAACCGCGCCCACGGCACCATCGCCGACCTGCAGGCGGCCAACTTCGGCCGCAGTTACGGCTGCGAGTTCCGCGACCCCGACGGCAACCCCTACAGCCCCGACTTCGCCGCGCTCGGCCGGGCCTGCGGGGCCGACGGATACGACATCGCGCAGCCGGCGGACCTCGTAGCCGCGCTGCGCACGGCAGTGCAGCGCCGCCGACCGGCGGTCCTGGACGTGCCCATGGTCAACGAGCCGGTGCCGACCCCGGGGCACTGGAACATCAAGGACATCTACCACGGCGTATTCGAGTGAAACAGCACGTCGACACAGGGTGCGAGCCGCGCGGCCCGCACCCGACCAGGTAACGCATCCCGTCTCCGTTCCTCCCCACAACAGAGGTGATGTGCATGTTCTCGTCCCTGCGGCGCCACGCCGCCGTCATGCTCCTCGGACTCGCCCTTCCGGTCGCCCTCGCGGCCTGCTCCGCACCCGGCGGTGACCAGGGCGACACGAACAAGACCGACGGTCCGATCAAGATCGCGCTCGTGGACGCGCAGAGCGGGCAGCTCAGCTCGCTGGGCGCCTGGGAGCTCAAGGGCGCCCGCCTGGCGATCGACGAGTGGAACGCGGCCGGCGGCATCAACGGCCGCCAGATCGAGCTCGGCGTCTTCGACGACCAGGGTGACCCGACCGTCGGCACCAACCTGGCCCGGAAGATCGCCAGCGAGGGCTACATCGCGATGATCGGCACGGCCGAGAGCGCGGTCACCATCGCGATGGCCCCGATCCTGCGCGAATCCAAGATCCCGAACATCACGTCCGGCCAGTCGCCCGGCCTGGTCGCGGTGAAGAGCCCGTTCCTGTTCCTCAACGGCCCCACCAGCGTCACCTACGACGAGACCCTCGCCAAGTACATCGTGGACGGCAAGGGGCTCAAGAACATCGCGATGATCACCAACAACGGCGGCTACGGCAAGGGCGAGCACGACGCGTTCACCAAGTCGCTGCAGGCCCGCGGCGTGAAGCCGATCGAGGACCAGGTCGTCACCGCCGACCAGAAGGACTTCAGCGCCGCGCTGACCACGATCCGGCAGAAGAATCCGCAGGTCATCTTCATCGGCGCGGAGGAAGTCCAGTCCGGCCTGATCGTCAAGCAGGCCCGCGACCTCGGCATCACCGTGCCGTTCGCCGGCGCGGCGCCGCAGGGCACCCCGGTCTTCGCCGACACGGCCGGCACGGCCAACGTCGAGGGCACCATCGTCAGCTCGCCCTACCTGAGCAACGAGGTCAGCGAGGCGTCGAAGAAGTTCGCCGCGGCATACAAGGCGAAGTTCAACGAGGACGCCGAGATGCACGGCGCGAAGGCGTACGACGGCACACAGATCCTGCTCAACGCGCTGAAGACCAGCAACGTCGCCACGGGACAGGCGCTGGCCGACGCGATCCGCGCGACCAAGTACGCCGGCCTGCTGGGCGACTTCGCCTTCGACGACACCGGCGTGGGCATCTTCGCCACCAGGATCGGCACGATCCAGGCCGGCAAGCTGGTCGCCGCCGGCTGATGACCACCCGAGCGGTCGCCGCAGGCGGGTCACCCCGCCCGCGGCGGCCGCTCCCGTTCCCCTCGCTCTGCGCACAGGGAGTGCCATGCAGGTCTTTCTTCAAACGTTCATCGGCGGGATGAGCCTCGGCGCGATCTACGCACTCGTGGCGCTCGGCTTCTCGCTCGTCTTCCGCACGATGGGCCTGGTCAACTTCTCGCACGGCAACGTCGTCATGATCGGCGCGTACCTCGCCTCGACGTTCTACCTCTCCACGAAGCTGCCCTTCGCACTGGCCATGGCGCTGGCGATCGGCGGCACCGGGCTGATCGGCGTGATCATCGAGCGGGTGCTGCGCCCGCTGGAGAACAAGGACTTCGACCTCATGCTGATCGGCACCATCGGGTTCGGCATCGTGCTCGAAGCCGTCGCGATCATCATCTGGGGTGCGACCGGCAACGCCGTGCCCAACCCGGTGCCCACCGGCCCGCTGGAGGTGCTCGGGCTGCGCATCCGTACATACGACCTGGTGGTGCTCGCGATCGCGGCCGCCGCCGCCGTGCTGCTGGTCTTCTTCCTGCAGTCCACCAAACGCGGCGCGGCCATGCAGGCCGTCGCGATGGACCACGAGGCGGCCACCGCCGTCGGCATCCACGTCGGACGCAGCAACGCGATCGCCTTCATGCTCGGCGCGGGCCTGGCCGCGCTGGCCGGCGGCCTGGTCGGCCCGCTGCTCTACGTCAACCCCACCATGGGCGGCGCGCTGGGCATCAAGGGCTTCGCCGCCGCGATCCTGGGCGGCTTCGGCAGCATTCCCGGCGCGATCGTCGGCGGCTTCGCGATCGGCGTGCTGGACGCGTTCACCGCGGGCCACTTCCAGGGCTACTCGGAGCTGGTCACCTTCCTGGTCTTCACGGTGATCATCATGATCCGGCCCACCGGAATCTTCGGCGAGAGGACGGTGAACCGCGCATGAAGCTGCGCGTCGCCGGTATCGGCGTGCTGGCGGTCCTCGCCTGGCTGCTGCCCTATCAGCTCGACTCCTACCTGATCCACGTCGCGAACGTGGTCATCCTGTTCGCCATCCTCGCGATCGGCCTCGGCCTGGTCATGGGCATCGCCGGGCAGATCAACCTGGCCCAGGTCGCGCTGTTCGGCGTGGCCTCCTACGCCACGGCCATCCTGACCACCCGGGCCGGCTTCGGGTTCTGGACGGCCGCCGCACTGGCCATGCTCATCGTCGCCGCCATCGGGCTGCTGATCGGCACCCCGGCGCTGCGTATGCAGTCGCACTACCTCGGCATCGTCACCCTCGGCCTCGCCCTGGCCCTGACCAACTGGGTCACCAACGCCCACATCGCCGGTGGCGCGGAGGGCATCACCGGCATCCCCGCCCCGACGCTGCCCGGCATCGACCTGCGCAACGACTACTTCTTCTACTACCTCGAGCTCGTCGTGTTCGCCCTCGCGCTGGCCTTCGGCCTGTTCGTGGTGCGCACGCCGCTCGGGCGCAAGATGCGCGCGATGCGCGACGACTCCCTCGCGGCCGGCGCGGTCGGGGTGGAGGTGCCGCAGCTGCGCATGACGGCGTTCTTCCTGGCCAGCCTCTACGGCGGCGTCGCGGGTGTGCTGTATGCGGGCCTCATCCGCTACGTGGCGCCGGAGACGTTCAGCATCGCCAACATGTTCCTGCTGCTCGCCATGGTGATCATCGGGGGGCGGCAGAGCCTGGTCGGCTGTGTCGTCGGCGCGGTCGCGCTGTCCCTGCTGCGCGAGGTGCTCGTGGACTACCCGACGTACGCGCAGGTGGCCTACGGCACCATCGTGGTGCTGACCGTCGTGTTCGCCCCCACCGGCCTGGCCGGACTGCCCGTCCGCGCCCGCGGGCTGCTGCAACGTCTCGGCTGGCTGCGCCGCGACACCGGCGCGCCACCGAAACTCGGCGACTTCCGGCCGTACGACGCGGTCGAGCGCCCGGCCGAGCAGGTGATCCTGCGCATCGACGACGTGAGCATGCACTTCCGCGGCCTGAAGGCCCTGCAGGAGGTGACCATGGAGATCAGCACCGGGGAGATCCGCGGCATCGTCGGCCCGAACGGCTCCGGCAAGACCACACTGTTCAACGTGGTCAGCGGGCTCTACCGGCCCACCTCGGGCCGGGTCTGGCTGGGGGAGCAGGATATGACCGCCGCCCGCCCGCACACCCTGGCCCGCGCCGGCATCGCCCGCACCTTCCAGAACCTGCGCCTGTTCCCGCTGCTCACCGTGCGAGAGAACCTGCTCGTGGCACTCGACCAGACCTCCGTGCTCGGCAGCTGGCGGTACGCGCTGTGGCAGCCGGGCGTGTGGCGCCAGGACCGGGCCCTGCGCCGACAGGCCGACGAACTGCTCGACCGTTTCGGCCTCACCGCGTTCGCCGACGCGGCACCCGGCGAGCTGCCCTACGGCACCCAGCGGCGGGTCGAGATCGCCCGCGCCATGGCCCGCAGTCCGCGCCTGCTGCTGCTCGACGAACCCGCCGCCGGTCTCAACGGCGAGGAGGTCCGCCAGCTCAGCGAGATCGTGCGGTCGATCCGCGCGGCCGGGGTCACCGTCGTGCTCATCGAGCACAACATGGGCCTGGTCATGTCGCTGTGCGAGCGGGTCACCGTCTTCGCCAGCGGCCGCGTCATCGCCGACGGCACACCGGCCGAGGTGGCCCGCGCGCCACAGGTGGTCGAGGCATACCTCGGCGACTCCGCCATGTCCTCCGACGTGCCGGTCGCCACCGCGACGGAGGCAGCGTGATGAGCATCGACACCGACCCGCCCGCCACCACGACCGGCCCGGACTTCGCCGTCGAAGGCCTGACCGTGCACTACGGCGGGGTCTGCGCGGTCAACGGGATCAGCCTCACCGTGCCCGCCGGGCAGTCGGTCGGCCTCATCGGCGCCAACGGCGCAGGCAAGACCTCCGCGCTGCGGGCGCTCATGGGCCTGGTGCCGCGCAAGGTCGGCGCCGTCCGGTTCGGCGACACCGACCTCGCCCGGGTCAAGGCACGTGACATGGTCCGCCACGGCATCGGGTACGTGCCCGAAGGCCGCCACGTCTTCGCCGGCCTGCCCGTCGAGAAGAACCTCCTGCTCGGCGCTTACGCGCGCAAGTGGGACGCCGCGACCAGGACGAGCCTCGCCGAGGTGTACGAACTGTTCCCGGTGCTGGAGGAGATGAAGGACCGGCTGGCGGGCGCCCTGTCCGGCGGCCAGCAGCAGATGCTGGCCATCGGCCGGGCGCTGATGTCGCAGCCCAAGCTGCTGCTGCTCGACGAGCCGTCGATGGGCCTGTCCCCGAAACTCGTCGAGACGATCCTCGCCGTGCTGCAGCGCCTGCAGGGCCAGGGGTTGAGCATGCTCCTGGTCGAGCAGAACGCCAAGCTGACCTTCGAGGCGACCGGCACCTGCCTGGTGATGGAGCACGGCGAGGTGGTGCTGTCCGGAACCTCGGCGGAACTGTCCCACGACGCCCGGGTCAGGAAGATCTACCTCGGCCTCTGAGGTCCGCCGAGGCGTGCACACGACGGCCGGCCGGGCCCGCTGAGCACCGGTCGGCCGTCGCACTGCCGCTGCGACCCGGTGGGTCGGCCGCCGCGTTCGTCACGCCGGTCCCGAGCCGCCGGGACGCCGTGCGGCGTCGAGGTGTTCGCGGGCCGCCGCGAGCGCCATACGCGCGTACTCCTTGGCTCCCACCTGCGCCACCAGCGTCGCCCGCGGGATCTCCAGCGCGTACGGGATCCCGGCGGGCAGCGCGGCCAGGATCCCGTGCACGTCGATGCCGCCCTCGCCGGGGAACAGGCGCTCGAAGCGGGCCGTGTGGATCAGGCCCTCGTTCGTGGCGGGCACGGCCGCCGGCGCGTCGCAGACGTGGGCGAAGTGGAACCACTCGGCGGGCAGCTCGCGCAGGTGGGCCACACTGGAACCTGATCGGGCGAAGTGCAGCAGGTCGACCAGCAGGCCCGCGTTGGGCTGATCCGCCGCGCGCAGCACCCGCGCCGCCTCGGCCAGGTCCGGGGTCTCCGTCCACGACGGAAACTCCAGATCGACCGTCAGGCCCAGCGGTCGGGCCATCTCACACAGCTGGGCGAACCGGGCGATCTTGCGGGCCCGGTCGGGATCGGGCAGCTGCGCGATCACGTGGCGGGCGCCGAGTTCGGCCCCCGCCTCCAGAAAGCGCTGCAGCTCCCGCGGGTCGTCGTGCGGGCTGATCCGGGCCAGCTCGATGTCGAGCACCTCGATGCCTGTCGCGGCCAGGCGCACCTTCGTCGAACGCATCAGCGCCGGATCGGTGGCCAGCGGGTAGTGCGGCTCCTGCGGCGTGACGCGGTTCAGGCGCAGCCCGACGTATCGGTAGCCGGCCGCGGCCGCCGCCTCGACCAGGTCCGGCGGAGCCAGGCTCAGCGCGGTGAGATGCGCCAGCGAGTAGTCGTGCCGCTGCTCGCCGCGTGGCCGGTCGGAGTCGCGCAGCGTGATCAGACGACGCAGCCGGTGCGCCGCCATGCGTACGGGCGCGCTGCTCGGCGCGCCGTAGCCGGCGTACCCGTCGATGCGCTGCACCACCTCGAAGAAGACCCGGGAGCCGAGCATCTCGGTGTAGAAGTGCAGGAACTCGCCGTGCTCGTCCCGGTCGTAGAGGATCGAGAACTCCCGCATCGCGGCCAGCAGCTCCGGCGGCGGCGCGAGCCGGGCGTCGAGGTCGTCGTAGTAGTTGTCGGGGATGCGCAGCACCGGCGCGCCCATGGCGCGCATCGCCCGGGCGCTGGCGATCACGTCGTCGCTGGCGAACGCGATGTGCTGGGGGCTGGCGACCGCCGGGGCCCAGTCGCCGCGGCGCAGCGGCGCGGTGTTGAGCATGATGCGGATGCGGCCGGTCCGGTCGCCCGCGGCCCGGCTGCGGATCAGCCCGAACGGCGCGGCGAGTTCGGTGGCGGCGCCTGAACGCAGGCCGAGCACCAGGCTGTAGAACAGCACCACCTGGTCGAAGTCGTCCATGGACTCGGTCAGCGAGATGTAGTCGGTCGCGGTCACGAAACCGTCGGTCCGGGCGCTGCTGCCGGTCGGGGTGAAGTCGGCCAGCCAGCCGCCGCTGTCCGAGCCGTCGCGGCAGAAGAAGACCGCCGTGCCGTCCGGAGCCGCCACGGAGCTGAGTTCGGCCTCGTCGGGACGCCTGGTGCGGGGCAGCACCGGGGCCAGCAGGCGGACGGCCCGCTGGGTCGAGGCGGCTGGGTCCGTGCTCTCCACGGCGAGCGCGCAGATGGCCGCCGTGCCCGGCGCGACGGTGCGCTGCGGCTCGAAGTTGAGCAGGACCCGCGCTTCGCCCTGCTGCCACAGCTGCACCGGCTTGGAGCGGTGCTGCCCGGTGTGCGCGAAGCCGAGCGCGCCCAGCGTACGTGCCACGCCCGGGCCGGAGATGTCGTCGACCGCCAGTTCGGTGAAGACGTGGCCGCCCAGCGGCGGCGCTGGCGGTAGGCCGGACATCCGCAGCCGCTCGCGTACCGGGGCCGGCCCGTGCGTGCCGACGAGTTCCTGCAGGCTCAGCAGCGAGCGCATGCCGTCGATGGCCGCGTGGCGGGGATCGGCCTGCCGGTACACGTCGTTGAAGACCTCCAGCGACAGCGGTCCGTCGTATCCGGTGCCGAGCACGTGGCCCACGAAACCGGTCAGGTCGAACGAACCCAGGCCCGGGAACAGCCGGTGATGGCGGCTCCACTCGACCAGATCCAGGTCCAGGTGCAGGCGCGGGGCATCGGCCAGCTGCAAATGGAAGATCTTCGCGCCCGGGATGACGCGGATGCCTGCCGGATCGCCGCCACGGGAGAGCACGTGGAAGCTGTCCAGGCACAGGCCGAGAGCGGGATGGTCGGCGTGCCGCACGATCCGCCAGGCGTGCTGGCAGGTGTTGACGAACCTGCCCCAGGCCAGCGGCTCGTACGCGATCCGCTTGCCGCGCTCGGCTGCCATGGCGGCCAGCTGGTGCAGCTGCTCGGCGGCGAGGTCGTCGTCGTCCACACAGTCTGCCGACTCCGACGAGCCGACCAGCATCGTGTCGGTGCCAAGCTGTTCGAGCAGGTCGAACTTGTGTTCCGCGCGGCGCAGGTTGGCCCGCAGCACGTCCGGCGGGACGGCCTCGAAGTCGCGGAACGGCTGGTAGGCCACGATGGACAGGCCGCGGCGGGCGCACTCCTGGCCGACGCGTCGCGGCGACCACGGCGAGGCGATGAGGTCGCTCTCGTAGATCTCGACACCTTGGAAACCGGCCGCCGCCGCGGCCGCGAGCTTGTCCTCCAACGTTCCGGACAGGCAGCCGGTCGCGATCGCCGGGCCGAGCGCCGGTCGCGGTCGAGCTGCGAGGTCCGCCGTGGGGTGCCTTTCCGTGGTGAGCATGGGACTCTCCCTCGCGCGGGGCGGCAGTCGCCGTGGCCGATATGAACGTACCGGATAGTTACTTATACACTCGGGGCGACCGACGGGGAAGGTTCCGGCGCCCGGCAGGACTGACTACAGTGGGCGTCGATGATGGAGGGAGCGCAGTTGGCCGCACAGCCCAAGGTCGCGGTGGGGCCGTCGGTGCGCGATGCCGACCGGACCCGGTCGGAGATCCTCGACGTCGCCACGCACGAGTTCGCCGACAAGGGATACGCGGGCGCGCGGGTGGACGAGATCGCCGCCAAGACTCGTACCACCAAGCGGATGATCTACTACTACTTCACCGGCAAGGAGCAGCTCTACATCGCCGTCCTGGAGCGTGCCTACGCCGGGATCCGCACGCTGGAGCAGCAGCTCGACGTCGACCACCTGGACCCCGCCGACGCCATCCGGCGGCTGGCGTCGCTGACCTTCGACCACCACGAGGCGCATCCCGACTTCATCCGCCTGGTCAGCATCGAGAACATCCACCGCGCCCAGCACCTGATCCGCTCGGACATCCTGCCGGGCCTGGCCGACCCGGCGCTGAACGTGCTGACGCGCATCCTCGACCGCGGCCGTCTCGCCGGCCGGTTCCGCGACGACGTCGACCCCGTCGACGTGCACATGGTGATCAGCTCGTTCTGCGTCTTCCGCACCGCCAACCGGTACACCTTCAACGCGATCTTCAAGCGGGACATGCTCGACCCCGCCCGGCGTGAGCACCACCGGCAGATGCTCGGCGACCTGGTGCTGGAGTATCTGACGGCCCGCTGATCGCCGCGTGCTGATCGCCGAAGCGGAGCCCTATGCGGCGGAATCGTCTACTTTGCGTCGCTTTCGCTGGCAGACTGCTGCCTGAAGCGGGTCGGCGAGGGCGGGGGCGAGCATGAGCGTGCGGGTGGGGAAAGCGGGCCGAGGTAGGTCGGCGGTGCTCCTGGCTGCCGCGTTCGGAGTTCTGGTGCTGCCGGCATGCGCGAGCCCGGTCACCTCCGCGACGGCGTCCCGGGTCGCCGAACCCTCGGCCACCGGCGCCCTGCTACCGCGCGATGTCGTGCTCGGCCTGAACCAGGTGCAGCCGTTCTTTCCGGACGTGACCAAGGAAGCCGCCACGGGCTGGAACTCCACCGCCTCCGGAAATCCCACGGCGACCAGGAGCGTGGCGTACACGAACGACGACGGTTCGAAGAAGGTGACGATCTCCGTCGACGAGTACGCGACTCCGGCGGACGCTGCCACCGGCTATCAAAAGGCCGTAGAACTCAGCCGAGCGGTTCCCGACGTCAAGGCCGTGCCGGTGCCGAGCCTGGGCGAGCAGGCCTTCGCCGGAAGCGTGACGCAGCACGGCCAGACGCACGTCGGACTGGGCGTGCTCGACGGAAAGCTGGTGCTGGGCGCGACGATCGCAGGCTACGAAGCCACGCCGGACAACATCGCCAAGCTCACAGAACTGGCACGAGCCGAGGTAACCGCGGCCAAGAACCGCTGACGGGCGAACCGCGGGACGGTCGACCGGCATCCACAAGCGAACCTCCGCCCGCCTGCCGGCATGATCGACCACTCCGGTGAAACCGCCAGGACACTCAGTTGTCACGGCAACGCTCGCCGGCGGTTCATGTGTATCGATAGGATCGGTTCCATTCTTGAAGCCTGTCGAAACGGCGGCACATGGACCCATTCGCGATCTTGCAGACCGGCGTCGGCGGTGGGACGTGGCTCGCCGCCGGCACGAACCGCGACCTGACGATCCACAACCGCAGCGGTCACGCCATCTTCGTCGCGCTGTGCAGCGGCGGCGACTCGTACTCCGCGGGTTGGGCGTTCATCCCCGACGGCGGCGGCCGGGCCGTGGCGATCGCGGCAGCCGGGAGCGGCGAGGTGTGCCTGTTCGCGAGAACCGCGGACGGCCGGTGGTCCTTCGGCGGATCCGAGAAGTTCTACGTCGCGCAGCCCTGGGGCGACAGCGTCCAGCAGGGGTCGACCTTCAAAATCAAGAACGCGCGCACGCAGCGCCCGTCCCTGCTCGCGGGCGCCGGTGAGCTGAGGGTCGTGGGTGGCGCCGCCATCACCATGGCACGCGACACCTACTTCCAGGTCACCTGAGCCGTTCCCGGCCGTGGCCGTCGCGGGAGGCGCGACGTCACTGCCGCCGGGGAGCCACGGGGGCGGAGAGGCCGGCGCTGAACAGCCGCACGTCGACTTCGTTGAGCGACAGCTTCAGCGCGCCGAGGGCGACGGAGTCCGCGCCGAGGGTGGACGCGCGTACGTCGGGCATGCGCAGGCACAGGCGCTGGAGTTCGTTGCGCAGGGGGTCGAGCACGAGATCGGCGGACCGGGAGAAGCCACCGCCGAACACGACCACCTGCGGGTCGAGCGTGAGCACGAGGGCGGCCGCGCCGACGGCGAGGTCCTTGACGTAGCGGTTGACCGCGCCGCGCGCGGCCCGGTCGCCTTCGCGGGCGGCGTTGAAGACCCAGGCGGCGGCGTCGTCGGGACTGACGGTCTCCGGCACGCCGGGGCAGTTCTGCAGGTGCTCAGGCGCGTTGAGCCAGCGGACGTGCTTCAGCGCGCCGATCTCGCCCGCCGCGCCGCCGAAGCCGCGGCGCAGCACGCCGTCGATGATCAGGCCCGCGCCGGTACGCATACCGCCGAGCAGGTAGACGATGTCGTCGGCGTCGGTGGCCGCGCCTTTCCACCGCTCGGCCAGGGCGGCCAGCTTGCAGTCGTTCTCCACCACGATCGGGCAGGAGAAGTGCGCGCCCAGGTGCGCGGGCAGGTTGACGCTCTTCCAGCCGGGCAGCGGGGTGAAGAAGCTGGTGCGTCCGGACGCGTCGACGGCGCCGGTGACTGCGGCGGTGACGGCCCAGATGTCGGAGGCCGTCTTGCCGGCCCCCGCCACGCAGGCGGTGACGACCTCGTCGAGCACGGCGAGGCGTTCGGCGGGTTCGGCCTCGGCGGCCACGGACTGGCGTACGGTCTGCACGATGTTGCCGTCCAGATCGGCCAGCAGCGCCAGGATCTTGTGCGCGCCCACGTCGACGCCGAGCACGTAACCGGCGCCGGCCCGGAACTGGTAGCGGCGCGCCGGGCGGCCGACGGCGCTGCTGGCGCCGGGTTCGAGCACGGTGGCCCAGCCGTCGGAGACCAGCCCCTGGGCGATGACGTCGACGGCGGGGCGGGACAGCCCGGTGCGCTGGGACAGCTCGGTGACGGTGGACGGCGGGTGGTCGCGCAGCGCGCGCACGATGCTCAGGGAGTTGAGCTCGCGCAGCCGCGGCAGATCCGTTCCGGTTGTTGCTAGCTCTGTCACGTTCTGTCCCTTGTTTGCGTGCGGTCGAGCCCGCGCAATACGCTTTGATCTTTACAAAACCGCCGAGTGATGGCAAGCCCACCCTCGGTGAGGGCCGGTGCTGGACACCACTGCGAGGGCCGTCTGCGGACCGCACCCCGACCTGCCGGGATGACAGCCCAGGCCCGGTTGCTCACCCGGGGGAGGGCAACCGGGCCGGTCCGGTCGAAGCCGGCACCAGGTCAGGAGATCGGATAGGCCTGCGCCGCCGGCGTGACCGCCGCGGTGAAGTCCGCCCGGCGCCCGCCGACGGTGTACTCGTAACGACCCAGCCGCGCGATCTCCGGTTGCGCCGCCAGATAGCCGACCATGTCGTCGAGTTCGGTGGCCGACAGCCAGCTCGGCGGGTCGGACACGGCCCGGAACCGGCAGATGTCGGCCAGGTCGCGCAACCAGACCAGCTGCTGTTCGGTGAGCAGGTTCAACCGGCTGCGGAAGTAGATGACATCAGGGTCGACCTCGGCCAGCGGCTGGTGCCACAGGCGGTGCAGGGTGTTGACCACCGCGTTGCGGGCCATCGCGTCGGACGGGTCGTCGCTGGCGTAGTTCTGCCACATCGGCGCGACGTCGGGACCGCTGCGCATCCCGTCGAGGATGCCCAGCGACGGCAGCAGCATCGCCCCGCTGCCCAGCAGGTACACGTCGTCGCCGGCGACCTCGCGGATCAGCGCCAGCGCGTCGCGGTAGGACTGCTCCCGCTCACCGCCTTCGGCCCGCACCCCCGGTGCGGCACCGGCGTTGATGAAGTCGAGCTTCAGATACTTGAAGCCCCACTCGTGCACCACCCGGTGGGTCAGCTCGCTGAGGTAGTCGCGGGCGGCGGGCCGGGACAGGTCGAGGGCGTGGTAGCCGCTGCCCCAGTTGTTCCCCGCGATCACGTGCTCGCCGCGGTGGTCGCACAGCAGCAGCTCGGGGCGCTGCCGGGCGAGTTCCGAGCCGGGCAGGGCGATGAACGGGGCCAGCCACAGCCCGGCCGTCATGCCCGCGTCGACGATCCGGTCCGCCAGCGCCTTCATCCCGGACGGGAACTTGTGATTGGGCTGCCAGTCGCCGACCAGCCGCTCCCAGCCGTCGTCGACCTGCACCACGTCGAAGGGCAGCCCGCGCAGGTCGTCGACGTCCTTGGCGAGCTGCTGCTCGGTGATGGTCTCGTAGTAGGCGTACCAGGAGCACCAGACGTTGCCGGCGCGGCGGGTGCTGCTGCCCAGCCGCTGCGCCAGCTGCCTGGTGTACGCGGCGAAGACCTCGTCCTCGGGGCCGTAGGCGGCGAACCAGGGCGCAGCGCCGTGCTCGTACCAGCCGGACAGGGTGTCCCGGTCGGCGGCCAGCCGCGGCACACCCAGGCCGAGTGCGCCCAGCAGCAGGACGTTGCCGTCACCGGCGTCCAGGGCGGCCACCGCGGAGGAGTGGTGGCGGGCCGGGTCGTCCCAGACGGTGTCGTCGGCGGTGAGGCGGCGCTGCGGGTTCGCGATGCGCAGCGGCGGTTCGCTCAGCTGCCGCCAGCCGCAGGGACTCCAGGAGTTGTGCCCGTGCCGGTAGAACAGGGCATCGCCCAGTCCGTGCAGCAACGCGACCCGTCCCGGTGGCAGGACCAGGCCCCCGTCGGCTGCTTGCGGGCTGCCGGGGCCGTCGTGTTCGAGGGCGAAAGTGTGGCCGGCCAGCTCGATGAGCAGTGCCATGGTTCTCCTTGGCGGGTGAGATGCAGATGAGTCGCAGGTGGTGGTGCGGCGGGACGCGGCCATGCGTCCCGCCGCACCTGTTCGTCGTAAGGGCTACTTGAACAGGGCGTTTACCTGGTCGTTGGCCTTCTTCAGGGCGCTCGCCGAGTCGGTCTGGCCGAGGATCGCCGACTGGATGGCGTCCTGCACGATCTGGCTGACCTCGTTGCCGTTCTCGGTGATCGGCACGAAGAACGTGCCGCCGGGCGCCGCGGCCTCGTCGACGAACACCTTCACGTCGCGGCCCTTGCCCGTGTGGGCGGCCAGGGCCTTCTCGCTGGCGGACTTGATGGCCGGGAAGACCACGCCGTTGCCGCCGACGATGTTCTGGCAGTCCGCGGAGCCCAGGAACTTGACCCACTGCCAGGACTCGTCCTTGTGCTTGGTGCCGGACCAGATCGCGTCGGACAGGCCGTTGATCGCCGTCTTGCGGCCCTGCGGGCCCGCCGGCAGCGGCGCGAACGCGAACTTCAGCTTCGCGCCCTCACCCAGGTAGCTGTTGATCATCCAGGAACCGGCGAACGTGATGGCGCCCTTGCCCGCGTTGAGCAGGGAGTCACGGCTCAGCGTGGACGCCTTGTCCAGCGCGGGGGCGTAACCCTTGGCGCTCAGCGACTTGAACCAGTCGATGGTCTGGGCGAGCTTCGGGTCGTCGTACTTGTACTGGGTGCCCCACGGGTTCTTGTCCAGGTAGGTGAAGCCGTTGCTGGCGGCCAGGTTGCCCCAGCCGTTCTGGCCCTGCGAGCCGTCGGCCCACTCCGGCAGGAAGCCGAAGACCTTGACCTTGGTCTTGTCGAACGCCGGGTCCAGGCCGTTGCGGCCCTTCTCGTCGACCGTCGCCTTGGCGATGGCCTGCTCGAACGTGCCGCCGTCGGTCGGGTTCCAGGTCAGGTTCGCCAGGCCGGCCGCGTCGATGCCCTGGGCCTTGAGGTGCTCGGTGTTGTAGACCAGGGCCATGGTGTCCCAGTCCTTCGGCAGGCCGAAGCGCTGGCCGTCCTTGGTGAACAGGTCGGCCAGGCCGCCCTGGTACTGGGACAGGTCGACCTTGTCGGCGTCGACGAAGGGCTGGATGTCGAGGATCTGCCCGGAGCTGACGAACTGCGGGTAGTACGAGCCCTGGTTGGTCCACACGTCCGGGGCGTCGCCCGCGGCGATCTGCGTGGTCAGGTTCTGCCAGTAGTCGGTCCAGGCCGCCTGGCTGATCTTGATGGTGATGTTGGGGTTGGCGGTGTGGAACGCGTCGGCGCATTGCTGGTACGACGCCTTCTGGTTGTCGTCCCAGAGCCAGTAGTCCAGGGTGACGGCGGCGCCGGGCTCCTCTTCGGCGGTGCTGCAAGCGGCCAGGCCGGCCACCACGGCCAGGGACAGCAGCGCTGCTCCGGCCCGTGATCTGCGGTTCATCTGTGCCTTCCTTCTTTTTTGGGGGTGGGTGTTGTTCACTTGCTGCCGGTGAAGTTCAGGGACTGGACCAGCCGCTTGCCCATGAAGATCAGCAAGACGAGGACGGGCAGGACCGACAGCGTCGAGGCGGCCATCAGGCCGGTCCAGTCGGGTTGGGTGTTGGGCGACTGCTGCAGGAACACCCCGAGTGCGACGGTGACGAGGCGGTTCTCCTCGTCGCGGCCGACCAGCAGCGGCCACAGGTAGTCCTTCCAGGCCCACACGGTGGTGGTGAGCCCGATGGTGATCAGCGGGCCGCGGCTCATCGGCAGCGCGATGCGCCAGAAGATGCCCCACGGCCCGTTGCCGTCGAGGATCGCGGCCTCCTCCACGTCGCGGGGCAGCGACAGGAAGAACTGGCGCAGGAAGAACACCGCGAACGGGGTCATCAGGACGGTCGGGGCGACCATGCCGGCCATGGTGCTCATCAGGCCGAGGTCTTTGACGAAGATGAAGTTCGGCAGCAGCGTGAAGATCGGCGGCACCATCAGCGCCGCGATCACGATGCCGAACACCAGGTCGCGGCCGGGGAAGCGCAGCCGGGCGAACGCGTACCCGGCCATCGCGCAGAACAGCGTCTGCACCGCGGCGATGAGGCTGCAGTAGACGACGGAGTTCCACAGGTACCCGGCGAAGTTGATGTGCGCGCCCGACCCGCCGGCGGCGCGCGCCTCGGCTTCGGTGGTCAGTCCGAGCACCCGGGTGAAGTTGATCAGCGTCGGGTGTTCGGGCAGCAGGCCGGCGTTGTCGGTGTAGATGTCGGCCGCCGGGGTGAGCGCGGTGCGGATCATCCACCAGAACGGGAAGACGGTCACCACGACGAAGACGGCCATCGCCACCCACGCCAGCGCGCGTCCGGGGCGCAAAGTCCTGCGTGTCATGTCTGTCGTCCCCTCTCAGGCCAGGTCCGAGCGCGAGGCACGCAGCATGCGCATCTGTATCGCGGTGAGCACGCCGAGGATCAGGGCCAGGCAGATCGCCGCCGCGGCGGCGTAACCCATGTGGAAGTACTTGAATGCCTGCTGGTAGATGAAGTAGTAGATGACCTGCGTGGCGGAGACGGGCCCGCCCTTGGTGGTGACCGCGATGGTGTCGAAGATCTGGAACGAGCCGATCATCGACACGACCAGCACCAGGGCCAGCACGGGGCGCAGCAGCGGCAAGGTGATGCCCCGGAACATGCGCCACTCCCCGGCGCCGTCGATCGCCGCGCCCTCGTAGAGGTACTGCGGGATCTGCAGCATCCCGGCGTAGAGCAGCAGCGCCGTGTAGCCGGTGTAGGCCCAGGTGTTGATGCCGGCCACGGTCGGCATCGCCCAGGTCTCGTCGGTGAAGAAGCCGACCGGGCCCAGGCCGAAGGTGTGCAGCAGCTGGTTGACGAAGCCGAGGTTGGTGTCCAGCAGCCACATCCACAGCAGGCCGATGGTGACGTTGGGGACCAGCCACGGCAGCAGCAGCGTCGCCCGGAGCACGACCGAGCGGGTCAGCCGGTGCATCAGCGACGCGACGCCCAGCGCCAGCAGCGTCTGCGACCCGATGTTGAGCACCACGTACCAGGCGGTGACCAGCATGGAGTTCCAGAACTTCGCGTCGGCGAACAGCTTGGCGTAGTTCTCGGTGCCCACGTAGGACGCGGTGGTGAGCATGTTGTAGTCGGTGACCGAGTACCACACGCCCCGAGCGGCCGGGTAGCCGTAGAAGACGGCGAACCCCACCAGCACCGGTGCCAGGAACCACCACGCCGCCCGGCGGTCGTCCCGCGGTTTTGTCGCGCTCATCCACGTCCTCGGATCCGTCTATCGGTCGGCTCTTGCCAGCCGCCCCGCTCTCGAATAATGATGTAGACCTTCGAAATTTTGTCAACACCTCTTCGTATTACTTCGGTAACGACGAGGGGGGCGACCAGCTCAGAACCGCTGCGCCAAAGCTCCGACCAGGGACTATATGGACCCTGTGCGTCGGCTCAGTGGTGTGCCCGCGCGGGCACATGCCCCGTACCACCCGGAGAACTGCCCGACTCCCACCGGAGATCACCGTGAAATCACGTTCACGCGGCCGAACCGTCCTGGCCGCACTCGCCTGCGCAGCCGTCGCCGCCGCGCTGACCCTGGTCAGTCCGACCGGTGCGCTCGCCGCCCCGGCCGGCCCGCCCCCGCGTCCCGCCGCCCCCGCGAGCCCCGACCCCACCCTGCAGGCCCATGCACTGACCACCGCCCCCGGACCGGTGGACAACCCGCTCAAGGGCTGGGCCAGGTTCTACTCGCCCGGCGGTGACCAGAACAACGGCTTCCCGCATGCGCTGACCTGGGGCTACTTCGGCCTGTCCGAGATCATGAACAATGCCGGGAACTGCGGCAGCTACAACTGGTCGATCATCGACAGCATGCTGGCCGAGACCGCCGGCTACGGCAACCAGGCCGCCATCCGCGTGTACATGACCTATCCCGGCGGCACCGGCAGCCACCCGGCCAACGCCATCCCGCCGTGCTTCAACGGCAACGTGCCCACCCGCGCCGACGCCACCTGGAACGTCACGCACCCCGACTACGACAGCCCGTTCCTGATCAACGCGTTGAAGAACTTCATCGCCGCGTTCGGGGCCCGTTACGACGGCGACCCCCGGCTCGGATTCATCCACCTGGGTCTGGTCGGACTGTGGGGCGAGTGGCACACCTGGCCCTACGACGTCGACACCGGCGACGGGCTGCCCAACTACATGCCCACCGACGCCAACGGGGCGCAACTCGTCGCCGCTTTCGACACCGCGTTCAACACCACCAAGGTCGAGATCCGCTACCCCGACGCGGCCGGCGGAGCGGCCAACACCCGCGACATCGGCTACCACGACGACTCGTTCTGCTACCGGGAAGGCTCACCCCTGCAGGGCGTGACCCTGCCCAGCTCCCTGGGCGGCGCCTCCTACGCCCACCTGCAGCGCAACATCGCCACCGGCACCGAGAACAAATGGATCACCAGCTCGATCGGCGGTGAGCTCCGTCCCGAGATCCAGACCTATGCGTTCCAGTCCTGGCCGAACGGCTCCGGCAACGTCGACAACCTCAAGGCGTGCATAGAGCTCGCCCACGCCACCTGGATGATCAACGAGGGGAGTGCCGCCTACTCGCCCACCGACCCGAACGTCTCGGCCGCGGTGCGGGCGATGGGCTACAACCTCACCGTCGACAACGCCTACTTCAAGGACACCGCCAGCGGTGCGACCAGCGTCGGCGTGCAGATCAGCAACAGTGGCGCCGCCCCGTTCTACTACCCGTGGACGGTTGTCCTCGGCCTGAAGAACAGCGCCGGGACCGTGGTGCGCACCTTCGACACCAGCTGGGACCTGCGCAAGGTCCAGCCGCTGACGATCAGGAACTTCCCCGACTGGAACACCGGGTCCGACCCGAGCTACCGCGACTTCGGCTACCGGCAGTACTTCCAGCACAGCGCCGACCTGTCCGGCCTGGCCCAGGGCGGATACCAGTGGGTCATGCGGGTCAAGAACCCCCTCGAAACCGTCAACGCCAACGCCAAGAAGCTGCGCTTCGCCAACGCCACCCAGAACGCCGACGGCTGGCTCGGCCTCGGCGCGGTCACCGTCGGCACCGGCGGCGGCAGCGACACCACCGCCCCGAGCACCCCGACCGGGCTGACCTCCACCGGCCAGACCTCGTCGTCGATCTCGCTGTCCTGGACCGCGTCCACCGACAACGTCGGCGTCACCGGCTACGAGGTCTTCCGTGGCGCGACCCTGGTCGGCAGCCCGACCGGGACGTCGTTCACCGACACCGGCCTGACCGCGTCGACGAGCTACAGCTACACCGTCAAGGCCCGCGACGCCGCCGGGAACCGATCGGCGGCGAGCAACACGGTCACCGTCTCCACCTCGGCAAGCGGCGGCGGCGGTACAGCGACTTACGAGGCTGAGGCGTCGGGCAACACGCTGTCCGGCGGCGCCCTGGTGGCGTCCTGCGCCACCTGCTCGGGCGGGTCGAAGGTCGGCTACCTCGGCAACGGAGCATCGGTGGCGTTCACCAACGTCGCCGGCGGCACCGGCGGCTCGCGAACCGTGACGATCTACTACCTGTCGGCCGAGGCGCGCACCGCCGTCGTCAACGGGCAGACCGTCAACTTCGCGTCGAGCGGCGGCTGGACCACTGTCGGCTCCACCACCGTCACGCTCAACCTCGCCGCCGGCAGCAACACCATCACCATCGCCAACCCCTCCGGCTGGGCTCCCGACATCGACCGCATCACCGTGCCCGCGGCAGGCGGCGGAGGCGACACCACAGCACCGAGCGCCCCCACCGGCCTGGCCTCGCCGAGCAAGACCGCCACCTCGATCTCGCTGTCGTGGAACGGCTCCACCGACAACGTCGGCGTGACCGGCTACCAGATCCTGCGTGGCGGCAGCCCGGTCGGGACGTCGCCGACCACCGGCTTCACCAACACCGGGCTGGCCGCGTCAACCGCCTACACCTACACGATCAGGGCTTATGACGCCGCCGGGAACTACTCGGCCGTTTCAAGCCCGCTGACCGTGACGACCAGCGCGGGCGGTGGAACGCCCGTCAGCTACGAGGCCGAAGCGTCCGGCAACACCCTTGCCGGCGGGGCCGTGACCGCCGCGTGCGCCACGTGCTCGGGCGGGTCGAAGGTCGGCTACCTCGGCAACGGCGCCACCCTCGCCTTCAACGGCATAGCCGCAGGGTCCGGTGGCGCCAAGACCATCACCATCTACTACAGCGCCGCGGTCGCCCGCTCGGCTGTCGTGAACGGGCAGACGGTCAACTTCCCCGCCACCGCCGACTGGAACACCATCGGCTCCATCACGATCACCCTCACCCTGTCCGCCGGGACGAACACCATCAACTTCAGCAACCCCTCCGGCTGGGCGCCCGATCTCGACCGCATCACCGTCAGCTGACATCCCTCCCCGCCCGGCCGGGCACCGCACTGGTGCCCGGCCGGCCGTCAACCTGCCCAGCCGGGCGCTGTGCTCATGCCTGGCCGGCCTTCACCCGAGGAAGCCTCCCGTGAGAAGAGTTCTCCGCTTCACTGTGGCGCTGCTTGCCGCGCTCACCGTGGCCGGCGCCACGCCCGCGCTGGCCAAGCCCCCTACCGACGCTCCCCGATGGGCACCGCTGACCTACACGTCCGCGCCTGCGGACAACCCCCTCAAGGGCTTCATGCCGTATGCGGGCAGCTACCAGACCTTCCCGTACAGCATGGAATGGTTCTACCTGCCGGTCCGCGACGTGATGACCGGCCCTAAGCAGTTCCGCTGGGACGCCGTCGAACGCCAGCTCAACGCCATCGCCGCGCGCGGCCACCAGGCCGTGTTCCGGTTCTACCTCGACTACCCCGGCAAACCCACCGGCATCCCGCAGTACCTGCTCGACCAGGGCCTGCTCACCCGCCCCTACGACGACTTCGGCAACAACGGCGTCAGCGTCGCCCCCGACTACAGCGACCCGCGCCTGGTCACCGCCGTGCAGAACTTCATCACCGCGCTCGGGCGCAAGTACGACGGCGACCCGCGCATCGGCTTCCTCACCCTCGGGCTGATCGGCTTCTGGGGCGAGTGGCACACCTGGCCCTACGACGGCTGGACCAAGCCGGAGAACTGGATGCCCTCCACCGAGATCCTCGCGGGCATCCTGAACACCTTCGACACCGCGTTCGACAAGACCAGGCTGCTGGCCCGCTACCCGAGCCCGCAGAACAAGGAACTCGGCATCGGCTACCACGACGACTCGTTCGCCTTCGAGACGCTGCCGGTGCAGTCATGGCACTTCGTGCAGCGGCTCATCGACGAGGGCGTCACCGACAAGTGGCAGCGCGAGCCGATCGGCGGCGAGCTGCGCCCCGAGATCCAGTCCTGCCTGTTCGAGCAGCCCGTCAGCTGCGGCCAGTACGAGGACTTCACGCAGTCCGTCGACCAGACCCACATCAGCTGGATGATCAACCATGCGGCGTTCGCCCCCGACGGCTACACCGGCGACGAGTACTTCCGCGCGCTGGCCGCGGCCAAGTCGCTGGGCTACGAGCTGACCGTCACCGAGGCCGCGCTGTCCCGCGACCGCGTTTCGGTGCGCGTGGCCAACCGCGGCACCGCGCCGTTCTACTACGACTGGCGCGCCGAGCTGGCCGCCGTCGACAGCCAGGGCCGCATCGTCAAGCGCTGGCACACCGGCTGGACCGTGGACGGCATCCAGCCCGGCCAGGCCCCGGCCGAGCTGACCACCCGCATCGACACCCGCGGCCTGCGCGCCGGCAGCTACGACATCGTGCTGCGCGTGGCCAACCCGCTGCCCAACGGCATCCCGTTGCGGTTCGCCAACACCAGCCAGGACACCCACACCGGCTGGCTGCACCTCGGCGCCGTCACCACCCGCTGACGGCACCGCCGCACCCAGGTGCCGTCAGCAGTGCGCTGACGGCACCCGCACCACCGCACCTCGGGTGCCGTCGGCAGCCCGCTGACGGCACCCAGCACCGAACCCTTTCCTGTTCCTGAACTTCGTCCCCGAAGGGAACAACGGTTCATGCCATCCCTACGCAAAATGCTCGCCGCGACCGCGGCAGCGCTGACCCTCGCGCTGGTCGCCACCAGCGCGGCCGCCGCACCGGCGGGCCCGCCGCCGCGCCCGCCGGCCGGGCCGGGTCCCGACACCAGCCTGGCCACCCACACCTACACCTATGCCGACGCCGCGCTCGGCCAGCCGCTGAAGGGGTTCGCCCCCTACCTCTTCCCCGGTGACAACCTGTCCACCAAATATCCCGGCGGCATCGTCTGGAGCTACTTCGCCCTCAACGAGGTGATGAAGGATCCGACCAGCTGCGCGAACATCGACTGGAGCGTGTTCGAGAAGGCGCTCGACGAGGCCGCCGTCTGGAGCCGCCAGACCGCGTTCCGCTTCTACCTGGAGTACCCGGGCGGCAGCGGCACCCACCCCGGTAACGGCATCCCGCCGTGCCTGAACGGCAAGATGGCGCTGCGCACCAACGGGTTCTGGGGCACCGTCAGCCCCGACTACGACGACCCGGACGTCATCAACGCGCTGGTCACCTTCATCAACGCGTTCGCCGCCCGCTACGACAAGGCCGGGCCGGGCGGCACGGCCGACCCGCGCATCGGGTTCATGTCCCTGGGCCTGGTCGGCCTCTGGGGCGAGTGGCACACCTGGCCGTACGACCGGGACCTGGCCGACGGCTACCCGAACCTGATGCCGACCGACGCCACGATCCGCACCATCATCGGGGCGTACGACACCGCGTTCGACAACATCCAGCTGGAGGTCCGCTACCCGCTCGCCGGCACCGAGACCGCGAACATCGGGTTCCACGACGACTCCTGGCCGTACAAGGAGTTCCGCAACGGCGGGCAGCTCAAGAGCATGACCCTGCCGATGTCGATGAACGGCTGGGAGGACGCGTTCCTGCAGCTCCAGCTCAACACCGGTACCGAGAACCGGTGGGTCACCCAGTCCATCGGCGGTGAGGCCCGGCCCGAGATCCAGGGCAGCCTGTACGCCAACTGGCCCGGCGGTTCCGGGCAGGTCGACGACGTGCTCGCCGCGACCGAGCTGACCCACATCACCTGGATGATCAACCAGACCGGTGCGGGCGGTTACAGCACGTCCGACCCGAAGGTCTCCGCGGGCGTCCGCAAGATGGGCTACAACCTGCACATCCCGCAGGCCAACTTCAACGCGACCGCCTCGGGCAACTTCAAGGTCGGCGTCACCATGCAGAACGACGGCGTCGCCCCGTTCTACTACCCGTGGACGGTGCAGCTCGGCCTGCGCAACAGCGCCGGCGCGGTCGTGAAGACCTGGGACACCAGCTGGGACCTGCGTACCGTGCAGCCCTTGAAGATCCGCGCGTTCCCGGACTGGAACGTGGGGGCCGACCCGAAGTACCTCGACTTCGGTCGGCCGGTCAACTTCTCCACGACCGTCAGCACCGCGGGCGTGCCCGCGGGCGCGTACAGCCTGGTCCTGAAGGTGCGCAACCCGCTTGAAGCGGTCACCGCGGACGTGCTGCGCGCCCGCCCGGCCGCCAGCAGGCTCACCGACTGGATCATCGACCAGTGGCGGCCGCGCCTGCCGCTGTCGTTCGCCAATGCCAACCAGGGCGCCGACGGCTGGGTCAATCTCGGCAGCGTGTCGACCTCCGGCACCTGCACCGGTGACTGCACGGCTCCGTCGACCCCGACCGGCCTGGCCGTGTCCGGGGTGACGAACACGAGCGTGTCGCTGTCGTGGACGGCGTCGACCGACAACGTCGGGGTCACCGGCTACCAGGTGTTCCGAGACGGGGTCCTGGCGGGTTCACCGACGGGCACCACGTTCACGGACAGCGGGCGTTCGCCGGGGCAGACGTACCAGTACACCGTCCGGGCGGTCGACGCCGCCGGGAACGTGTCCAATTCGTCCGCATCGGTGTCCGCGACGACCACGGGATGCGCGGGTGACTGCACTGCCCCGAGTTCTCCCACTCTGTCCTCGCCGGGCAAGACCGACACGAGCGTGTCGCTGTCGTGGACGGCGTCCACCGACAACGTGGGCGTGACCGGTTACGAGGTGTTCCGAGGATCGACGCTGGTCGGCAGCCCCACGGGGGCCTCGTTCACCGACACGGGTCTGACCGCGTCGACGGCCTACAGCTACACCGTCAAGGCACGTGACGCGGCGGGCAACCGCTCGGCGGCCAGCAACACGGTCACCGTCACCACCAGCGCCGCACCGCAGCCGCCCACCGGCCTGGTGCTCGACAACTACGACGGCACCCCGGCCTACCCGTCGTCGAACCAGAACGACCTCGGCAAGTGGACTGGCGGCAACTGCTTCCTCGACGGCGGCGGCAACGGCGTCGTCACCGGCGGCGCGCTGAGCCTGCGCTACAACAACTGCGGCTGGTTCGGCTCCGACGTCGGCGTGGACCTGAACTCGTACACCTACCTCGTCGTGCGGATCAAGGGCACGGCCGGTGGCGAGCAGAGCCACTTCAACCTGGGTCTGGGCGGGTCGACGAAGGTCTTCGGCGACTTCACCCTCGACGGGGGAGCGCATCCGGTGATCACGACGGCGTACCAGGACATCAAGATCCCGATGGTCGCCAACGGCATCAACCGCAACTCGCCGTCCCAGCTGGCCATGGGCTTCTGGTACGGCGGCAACTCGACCATCTCGATCGACCACATCACGTTCCAGTAGCGCAAGCCGGCCGCCTGGCAGGGCTCCCGACCCGGCCAGGCGGCCTACCCTCCCGATGCACAGGAAGGCCACCATGCCCACCCGCAGTCTGCGGATGTTCACCGCGACCACGTTACTGGCCGCGCTCGCGGTCGTGACGGTCGGCGCCGCGCCCGCCCAGGCGGCCACCGTCACCTACCAGGCAGATCTGTCCACCGCGTTCGCCAACCCGGAACGCGGCTACCACAACCGTTACGAGATCATCAACGACCCGGCGGTCAACGACTACGTCAACGCCGCCACCATCCCCGGTTTCAACCCGGACCTGCTGGACCGGACCTTCGCTCGCGCGAAGGCCAACGGCAACACCCTGGTGCACAGCTACGTGCACCTCGACAAGTACAAGACCCAGGCCCTGCCCCAGGCACTGCTGGACAATCTGGCCTCCGGCCTGGGCGCGGTCCGCACCGCGGGCATGAAAATCGTGCTGCGGCCCGCCTACACCTGGGACGGCTACGCCACCGTCGCCGAGTCACAGATCCTCGCCCACATCGCCCAGATCAACGCCGTGATCACCGCGAACGCCGACGTCGTCCTGCACCTGGAGACCGGCTACCTCGGCGCGTGGGGCGAGTGGCACACCGGCGGCCTGACCAACCCGTCCTCGGTCGAGGAGGCGCCCGCCCGGTACCGCATCGTCAAGAAGATCGCCGACACCACTCCGGCGAGCATCCCGCTGGCGATGCGGTATCCGATCTACATCAAGGAGATGGTCGACCCGACCTCCTGCGTGGTGCCCGAGGGCTGCACGCTGACCCAGGCGCAGAAGGACCGGATCAGCTTCCACAACGACTGCTTCCTGGCCGACCTCAACGACATGGGCACCTACGACAACCCGTCCTGGATGGGCTGGTTCTACATCGAGCAGAAGAAGCAGTGGATGTACGACCTGGCCACCTCGACCGGGTTCAACAAGATGGTCGGCGGTGAGACCTGCGGCGCCGACGGCTACAACGACGCCGCCTGCGTCAACGCGCAGACCGAGATGAACAAGCTCAACTTCACCGAGATCAACGAGGACTACGCCGCCGTCAACACCGACAAGTGGAAGGCGGCCAACCTCGCCGCCGGCGGCAACGACCCGGCCGAGACCTGCTTCACGCGCATCAAGCGCAAGATGGGGTACCGGCTGAGGCTGCTCGACGCCACCTTCCCCACCACCGTGGCACCCGGCGGCAGCCTCGCTCTCACCGCGCACCTCAACAACGACGGCTGGTCCGGCCTCATCAAGGGCCGCACCGCCTACCTGGTGCTCGACAACGGAACCAACCGCTACAACCTGCCGCTCAACGGCGTCGACCCGCGCTCCTGGCTGGCCGGCGCGAGCACCGTCACCAGCAGCGTCACCGTGCCCGGCGGCGCGGTCGCGGGCAACTACAAGCTGGCCCTGTGGCTGCCGGACCCGACCTCGGCGCTGCAGGGCCGCCCGGAGTACTCGATCCGGCTGGCCAACACCGGCACCTGGGACGCGGCCAAGGGCTACAACGTGCTGGCCTCTTGGGTCACCGTCGGCTCCTGCACGGGCGACTGCACCGCCCCGTCGACGCCGACGGGCCTGACGGTGTCGGGGGTGACGAACACGAGCGTGTCGCTGTCGTGGACGGCGTCCACCGACAACGTCGGCGTGACCGGCTACCAGGTGTTCCGCGGGTCGACGCAGGTCGGCACCCCGGCCGGCACCACGTTCACCGACGCCGGCCGCTCGCCGGGGCAGACGTACCAGTACACGGTCCGGGCGGTGGACGCCGCGGGCAACGTGTCCGGTTCGTCGGCCACCGTGTCGGCGACCACGACCGGCTGTTCGGGCGACTGCACCGCCCCTAGCACGCCGACCCTGTCCTCACCTGCGAAGACCGACACGTCGGTGTCGCTGTCGTGGACGGCGTCCACCGACAACGTGGGCGTGACCGGGTACGAGGTGTTCCGGGGTGCGACGCTGGTCGGCAGCCCGACGGGGACCTCGTTCACCGACACGGGTCTGACCGCGTCGACCGCCTATGCCTACACGGTCAAGGCGCGTGACGCGGCCGGTAACCGGTCGGCGGCCAGCAACACCGTCACGGTCACCACGGAGGCGACCCCGCAGCCGCCGACCGGCCTCGTGCTGGACAACTTCGACGGCACGCCCGCATACCCGTCGTCTTCGCAGAACGACCTCGCCAAGTGGACCGGAGCCAACTGCTTCCTCGACGGCGGCGGTTCCGGTGTGGTCACGGGTGGGGCGTTGAGCCTGCGCTACAACAACTGCGGCTGGTTCGGCTCGGACGTAGGCGTGGATCTGAGCGCCTACACGTATCTGGTCGTGCGGATCAAGGGCGCGGCCGGTGGCGAGCAGACCCACTTCAACCTGGGCCTGGGCGGGTCGACGAAGGTGTTCGCCGACTTCACCCTCGACGGGGGAGCGCACCCGGTGATCACGACCGGCTATCAGGACATCCGCATCCCGATGGCCGCCAACGGCATCAACCGCAACTCGCCGTCCCAGCTGGCCATGGGCTTCTGGTACGGCGGCAACTCCACCATCACCATCGACCACATCACCTTCCAGTAACCGGCCGACGGCCGGCCAGGCGACCTCGGGATGGACCGGGGCCGCCTGGCCGGCCTACCCCATCCGTGCCCTGCGGTGTGGCACGATCTGCCGGCATGACCGGGCAACCGCACAGCCGATCCTCAATGCCTACGGCCGTCGCGGCCGCGTTCGCCGCGTGGGCGGCCGGCATCATGCTCGCCCACTGGGGCCTGGGCGCCACGCCGTTGCGGCTCTTCATCGGCTACGCCGACATCGAGCCGCCTCTCGTCGGCGCGCTGGAGCCGGCGGGCATCGCGATCGCCGCCGCGTTCACCCTGCTCGTGGCCGGGCTGCGGTCCCTTCCGTGGTGGCTCAACGGGTGGGCGATCAGCGCCGGCGGGCTGCCGCTGGTCCTGGTCGGGTCGTGCGTGGAGTTGGCCGACACGCCAGGCAATGACATCGTCTCCCCGGCGCTCGCGTCGGTCGGGCTGGGCATCATGCTCGCCGGGCTGCTGCTCGCCGCCGTCCAGGCGCCGGTCGCGGTCCGCACAGCCATCGTGTCCGGGTTCGTCGTCGGCCTGGTGCTGTGCCCGTACATCCTCACGGTCGTCATGCCGCCCAGCGACCTTCCGCGGGTCTTCATCCCGGAGCACTTCTTCCCCGGGACGGCGCTCGCGCTGGCCGCGGTCGCCGCCGCGACGGCGATGATCCGCCCGGGTGCGGTCGGGCCCGCTGCGGACGAGCCGCGCACCGAGCCTGCCGGCAGCTGGGCTTCCGTCGCCCCGATCGGCTCCGCCGTCGTCGTGCTGTACGCCGGAAACCTCGTGTTGCGCACCGGCATCGAGCAGCCGCCGCCCGGCGTCGACCTCGGCTTCTGGGACCGGCCGGCTGTGCCGGACGCCGTCCGCTACGGCATGGTCGTGCTCGCGGCGGCGATCACCCTGGTGTTGAGCCGGCAGGCCTACCGGCGCGGGCACGCCGAGCCCGCCCGGTGGACGGTGTTGTGCCTCGCGCTGGCCGCGCCGCTGCACACCGTGACGACCAACAGCCTTTACCTGACGGCCGGGCTGGCCTGGCTGTTCGCCGCCGGTGCCGCGGCGGCCGGGCTCGGTGCGCTCGCCGCGATCCGCGCCGCCGGGCGGCTGCCGTGGGACGCGCTCGGCGCCGGGACGGTCGCTGCGGGCATCCTCGTGCACGCGGTCGGTCCGCGACAGGGAGACCTCTGGACGGCGGCCGGCTCGCTGCTGATCGTGGTGGGCCTGTGCTTCGCGCTGAGCGCCGGCCTGATCCGGGTGTCGTCCGCGGCGGACGGCGCACCCGCCGACGTCGCCGGTTGCGCGCTGCTCGGCCTGGCCACGGTGCTGCTGGCGGGACAGGCCCTCGGCCCGCTGGCGGTCGAGGTCGCCGAGTCCGCCGGGTTCGACGGCACCGTGCTCACCGTCGCGTCGGTGGCGGGTGCCGCGGCGGCGCTGCTGGTGGCCCTGTCCGGCACGTCACACGAGGTCGAGCGGGCGAGCGCGCGTTGAGCCGCGGCGGGGTCTTGCGCACTAACTCTATCTAGGTAGATATTGGAGGCATGGTACGTGCGAGACAGCCCTCCCCGCAGACCGCCGCCGTGCTCATCGCCCTCGCTGAGACCGGAGACGGCTGGAGCCACGGCTACGACCTGTGCCGCGCTCTCGATCTGAAGGCGGGCACCGTCTATCCGATCCTCATCCGTCTCGCCGAGCGCGGGCACGTGGAGACCTCCTGGGAGACCGACCCGCCGCGCGGCCGGCCGCCCCGTCACCTGTACCGGCTCAGCGCTGCCGGCGCCGAACTCGCCCGCACCGTAGCTGCGGCGGCGCGTGCCGCCGAAGGCACTCCAGCCCCGGGCGCGGCCCGGCTCGCGCCCAGGACGGCCTGACCGTCGACCGATCCATCCCGGACCCGCCCTTGCCGCTCGGAGGCCTCGATGTTCGCCCTCCTCCTTCTCGTTCTGGTGATCCTCGCCCCGCCCGTGCTCGCGATCGTGGTGCTGGCGGTCCGGCTGCGTGACGCCGTCCGCCGGGGCGGCGCGCGCACCCTCCCGGCCCGCACCCGCGCCGCGTGGCGCGACGGCACCCGACGCCCCGTGTGGGCCGCGCTACTGGCCGTCGTCGCCGGTGCCGGGCTGCTCACCTTCGGTCTGGAACGTCTCTATCTCGCCACGGTCGCGAACGGCCCGCGGTGGGGATCCGACGTCGCGTTGCTGACCATCGTGCTCGGACTGCTCGGTGCGGTCGTGTGCGGCGGCCTCGCCGGCCTGGCCGCGGCCACCGTGGCCCGGGTCCGCGGATTCGGGGCGGGCGGCATCGCCGGGCTGCTGGCCCTCGTCGCCGTGGCGGTCGGCACGGCGGCCGCGCACCTGCCGCTGCGCGCCGCCTACCGAGCGGACCCCGGCAGCTTCCCTGCCGTACCGAACCTCGGTGACGGCGACCTGCTGGTGCCGTTCGACATGTTCCCCGCCGTGCTGGTCTGGGCCATGCCGTGGACCGTCCTCGGCGCGGCGCTCGGCGCCAGGGCGGTGACAGCGGGCCGACTCGCGCCGCGCGACGTCTGGCAGCTCCTGCTCGACATGGCCACCGCCGACCTGCCCGAGAACCGGGCCGCCTGGGGTGCCGCGCTGCGGGCCGAGCTGGCCGCGATCGACCCACGGGCCGAGCGGCGCAGGTTCGCCCTCGGCGGAGCGTGGGCCGCGTTGCGCTCCGGGCGGCCGCGCGGCACGTGGGCGATGGTCGCGGTGGTGGCGGTCGCGGTGGCGGCCGGCAACTTCGCCGCCTCGCGGTGGTCCCTCGCCCATGACCGCGGCGGTGTACTCGACTTCTGGGTCGCCTTCCCGAGCGTGCTGCTGCTTGCTGTCGCACTCGGCACGGCCTGGCGCAGCCGCTCCTTCGGCTCGGGGATGCGCGCCGGCGTCCTGTCCGGGCTCGCCGCCCTGGTGGCAGTGCTCGCCGTGAGCATTCCCGAGGCCGTGGTCTGGGCCAACCGGCAGGCCGGCTACCTGAGCACCGGCGACGCCGTGCCGCCGACCTGGCAATCGGCGGTTCTCGACGTGCTGCGCCTGGAGTTCCTGGTCATGATGGTCGTCTTCTGGCTGGCGGGCACGGCGAGCGGCGCGGCCCTCGGCACGGCGCTCCGGCGGCGGCCCACCAGCGCTTCCGACTGACCCGCAGCCGCTGACAGGACGTGTGTCGCCGCCGGGCCGGAATGGCGCGGCGGCGACATCTGATGTGCGTCGGGGGAGCGGGCACCACGGGTTGGCATGTCGCCGCGGCCGGTCCGGGAGACCCGGGGTTGACTTTGTCGCATGTTATGACTCATCGTATTGAGACAAAGCTTGCGACGTATCGGAGGTGCCGGCATGCGCCAGGCAGATCACACAGAGGTCAAGCAGTGGCTGACCCAGCGCGGCCTGGCCGACGTCGAGCCGACCCCGCTGCTCGCGACGCGCCTGGCGGTGCGGCGGCGTGCCAAGGTCGCCGACAGCCTCCTGCTGGCGGCGTTCCTGATCGGTGCGGCACTCACCCACGCGCTGTCGCTGCCCGCCGACGGCACGTCCTGGCTGCCGCTGCTGGTGCTGGCGACACTGGTGGTCGGGTTGCTGGTGGCGCAGTGGCTGCTCGGCGGGTGGGTGCGCCGCGTCGACCAGCAGGCCGGCGGGGAACTGCCCCGGCGGGTGGCCCATCCGGTCGAGCTCGGCTGGCAGGCGGTGCTGGGCCGCCCGCATGCCGTGTTCGCGGTCGCCACGTTAACCGGCGCGTTGCTGCTCGCGCTGAGCGTGCTGCCGATCGCGGACTCCACGCTGCGCAACGGGGCGATCGTCGTGCTGATCGGCCTCTGCGGCACCGGCGTCGGTGTCGTCCTGCAGCTGCGCCAGGTGCTGGCGAGCCCCGCCGTGGCCGAGGACGAGGCGTCGCTCACGGCCGATGTCATCATGCGGGTCGAGGACGCCCGCGCCCTCGTCACGCCCAGCCTGGTGTGGTCGCTACCGGCCATCTTCCTGTACGGGGAATCGCTCGGCTGGTGGAACGCGGTCTCGGTGGCGCTCGTGGTGGCCGGCGTCCTCGCGCTCTGCCTGGTCCAATTCCGGACCGCGGACGTCGGGACGGCGGCACGGCGGGCCATGGCCACCCGATGATCGTCATCGACGCGGGCTCGCCGACGCCGCCGTACGAACAACTCCGAGCCCAGCTCGCCAGGCAGATCCAGGACCGCTCGCTCGCCGTCGGCACGAGACTGCCGACGATCCGCCGCCTCGCGGCCGACCTCAGCCTCGCCGTGAACACCGTCGGCCGGGCATACCGGGAGCTGGAGGAGGCCGGGCTGATCGAGACCCGCGGACGGGCCGGCTCGTTCGTCTCGGCGGCCGGCGAGCCCGCCCTCGAGCAGGCCCGCCGCGCCGCCCGTGACTACGCGGCGCTCATCGCCAGCGTCGGCATCGATCCCACCCAGGCGATCCGGATCGTCGAGGCGGCACTGTCCGCCACCGGGCCGCCCGGCACTGCTCGGTGACCGGCGCAGCACGCGAAGCGCATCCGAGGTCAAACCCCAAGCCGGCCGGTCTCGACCCGGGCCAGGAAGAAGTCCCGGACGTCCTCGGCGAGCAGGTCCGGCACCTCCATCGCGGCGAAGTGGCCGCCGCGCTCGAACTCCGACCAGTGCCTGATGTCGTACAGCCGCTCGGCCAGTGGCCGCACCGACTGCGTGATGTCGTGCGCGAACACCGCGACGCCGATCGGCACCGGGCACGGCTCGACCCGCCGCGGCGTGTCACGGTGCAGTCGCGCCGAGGAGGCAGCGGTGGCGGTCAGCCAGTACAGCGAGATGTCGGTGAGCATGCGATCGTCGCTGATCGGCGAGCGGGGGTCCGTCCACTGCGCGAAGCGCTCGGCGATCCAGGCGAGCTGGCCGACCGGCGAGTCGGTCAGCGCGTAACCGATGGTCTGTGGGGTGGTGGCCTGCAGCGTCTGGTACGGCGGACGGTTCGCCATCAGCTTCCTGATCTTGTCCAGCCGGGCCTCGTCCGCCGCGGACAGTTCGAGGCCGGCGTCCGGGTCCGGCCGGGTCGGCAGGTAGTTGACGTGCACCCCGACGACCTGCTCCGGTGCCACCGCGCCGAGCGCAAGTGAGATGCCCGCGCCGAAGTCGCCACCCTGCGCGCCGTAGCGCTCGTATCCGAGGCGGCGCATCAGCTCGGCCCAGGCCCGCGCGACCCGGACGATGTCCCAGCCGCGCTCGTGGGTCGGCCCGGAGAAGCCGTACCCCGGGATCGATGGGATGACCAGGTGGAAGTCGCGCGACAGCGGCTCGATCACGTCGAGGAACTCCAGGAACGAGCCGGGCCAGCCGTGGGTGAGGATCAGCGCGAGCGCGTCCGGCTTCGCGGAGCGGACGTGCACGAAGTGGATGCGCTGCCCCTCGATCTCGGTGGTGAAGTGCGCCAGCTCGTTGAGCCCGGCCTCGTGCTCACGCCAGTCGTAGCCGGTGCGCCAGTGTTCGGCCAGCTCCTTGAGCCGCGCGAGGGGGAAGCCGTAGTCCCATCCTGCGTCGGCGACCTCGTTGGGCCAGCGGGTGCGGGCGAGTCGGTCGTTCAGATCGTCGAGGTCGGCCTGGGGAATGTCGATACGGAACGGCTTGATCATGGTCCGCGCTCCAGGGGATTCGTTGGGTGCCTAAACGTTAGGACGACTAACGTTTGGTGGCCGAACGATACCACAGTCATTGGTGCCCCCAACGATTCGTTAAGCTGGTCACATGGAGGATCCGACCGAGCAGACGCCCGCCAGGTGGGAGAGCCTGCCCAGCTGGCTGCTCACCCAGACCGCCGGCCACGCGCAGCGCCTGGTGACTGACGGGTTCTCGTCCGTCAACGCCCGCGGCTACTACTACCGCCTGCTCGCGACGCTGGAGGAGTCCGGCCCGGCCAGTCAGGCCGCGCTGAGCCGGCGCAGCGGCATCCATGTCAGCGACCTGGTCGCGACGATCAACGAGCTCGCCGACGGCGGCCTGGTCGAGCGCGCCCCGGACCCCTCCGATCGGCGGCGCAACATCATCTCGCTGACCGCCGCGGGCAAGCGGCAGCTGCGGCGACTGGAGAAGAGGCTGGCCGAGTGCCAGGACGAGCTGCTGGACCCGCTGTCACCGGAGGAGCGTCAGCGGTTGACCGAGCTGCTGTCCAAGCTGCTGGACCACCACCGGCGGCGCGCCGACGGCCCTGACGAGCCGTGGCGCTGACCGCGAACGCGCCGGGCCGGCCTCCGCCGGGGCAGGCGCGCCGGACTTCGCGCAAAAGAACAGGCCCGGGGCCGTGGTGCGGCTCCCGGGCCTGTCTGCTCGTGCTCATCGCGCCGTGTGGTCGCGCCTGGCGGCGCTTGCGGCCGTGACGGTGCAGCCTGTTGGCTACCCGCTCCTTCGCGGCCTCGTCGATGAGCTCTCGGTGATGCAACTTCGCGAGATCGAAGTACATCTCGGGCGATCCGAACATCGCAGACTCCTCAGTCCTTGACTCTGTGTCTTGCTGACGAGATGAATACTCCTCTCCAGACGGCCCCGCCCCATCCGCAGCGACGGCGTATCTTGCCTGGCCCAGACCTACCTAGAGGCATGCCTAGACCGGTCTAGGTATGCCTACACACCGTGACCGCGATCACCGGCCCGACGCCGTTACGTCCCTTTCGGAATGATCCGCCGAGGTCGCAGGCGAGGCGCTGAGAACCCCGCCTCCGGGCTTCCATTGATGTCGCAGCGTCGATATCCTCACTGCGACTACCGAACGGGGGAGGTTCCGGTGGGCACTGACGCCTGCCAGGCGCGGACGCAGACAGGTGCCACGGCCGGGTGCCCAGGCGAGGGCACACCGTGCGACGCACCGGTGAGACGCACATCAACGACGGCGACCGGATCCGCTGCCACCTGCGCGGGCACTGGCTTCGAGACCGGACCGCCCGCGTCGACCCTGCGCCGACACGCACCGCCGGCAATCGCCCGTGGTTCGCGGCCGTATGACTCCTCTCCCGCTTCGGGCAGGCGGCCGGCCTGCTGTCACCTCACCGTTCGTGAAAGGACGGGACCGCATCGTGTCTGAAACCCCACTGTGGCTGCAGGGCCGCACCGCCGTCATCGACGCGGCCGACTCCTCGGCCTGGCGTGACGGCACCACCCCCGACTACCACCTCTCCCACAGCGTCATGCCGGGCCAGCGCAGCACCCAGCACGCACCCGACTCGCTCGAAGCGATCGTCGAGAGCATCGTGCAGGTCTTCGAGATGGAGGTCTCCTACAAGAAGGACCCGGCCACCTGGGTGTCGATGGTGACCGAGCACTTCCGGACCAACGTCAACGGCGGGCCGTGGGCCAGCGCGCAGGACATCGTCGACATCGGCAGCTACAACATCCTCATCGGGGACAGCCCGTTCTACCGCAGCGGCCAGGAGTCGTTCGAGTCCTCGCACCACATCTTCCACAAGGCGTTCCCGGGCGGGTTCTACTGGGAGGTCCTGGAAGTCATCAGCCCGCCGCCGGTCGTCACGTTCAAGTGGCGGCACTGGGGCGCGTTCGAGGGCGAGTACCACGGCCACCAGCCGGACGGCAAGACCATCGAGATGTTCGGGATCAGCGTGGCCAAGGTCAGCGACGACCTGAAGCTGCTGGAGGTCGAGCACTACTACGACCCGAACCAGTTCCTCGGCAAGCTCACGGGCGGCTGCCCCGTCGCGCACTGACGACACCCGGCGGGGCCGCCCGGCACCACTCGGGTGGCCCCGCCGCTGTCAGCTGACCGGCAGGTCGGCGCCGGGCCGGCGCCGGCCGGATCAGGGCCGGAAGGACGCCCGGTACTGGGTGGGCGTGCGGCCGGTCAGTTCGCGGAAGGCGGCGTTGAACGCCGACAGCGACGTGTAGCCGACGGTGTGGGCGATCCGGGTGACCGGGGTGTCGCCCGCGGCCAGTTCCTCGATCGCGCGCAGCACCCGCATCCGGCGCAGGACCGCCTGCCAGGTCAGGCCGGTCTCCTCCGCGAAGCGCCGGGCCAGCGAGCGCGGCGCCAGGCCGACCTCGGCGGCGACGTCCTCGAAGCGGACCTCCCCGGCGAGCTGCCGCTCGGTCGACGCGATCGCCCGGCGCAGTTCCGGCGACCGCCCCGCGGGCACGACGACGGGGCTCGGCTGTTCGGCCAGCCGCCAGGTCACCGCCGCGAGCGCTGCGAACAGCGTTTCGGCGTACGCGGTGAGGGGCTCGTCGCTCTCGCCCCAGGTGCCGCACTCCTCGACCAGCGCCCGGGCCAGCGGGTTGAGGTCGAACACGGTCAGCGGCGACGGCGGCGCGGCGGTGAACCCGGTGTCGAACAGCACCGACGCCGTGGTGACCGGCTGGGGGATGCTGACCTGGATCGGCCGGCCCGCCTCGATCAGGGCAGCCCGCGCCGGGGGCAGCAGCCACGCCTGGCCCTGCGCTTCCAGCCGGAGCGTGCCGGCGGAGGCGCAGAGCAGGTAGTGGCGGTCGACGCGGAGCTCGCGAGCGGGCTCCGCCGGGAACGTGCGGACGAAGCTGTACGCCTTACGGGTCATCGGCGGCCTCGCACGGACCCATCGTAGGTGGTCAGGCCACCGTTTCCAGCAGTTCGGCGTGGAATCGGCGGCTCACCGGCGGCGCGGTCATCATCGGGCGGATCACCTCGCCGGAGCGGGCGAACGCCTCCGACGCCAGGTAGCGGGCGAACGACTCCTCGTCGGCCCATTCGTGCACGACGGTGATCGTGGATTCGTCCGCGCGGGAGGCGTAGACCCGGAAGGCGACGTTGCCTGCCATGGCGCGGACCCCTGCGCTCTCGCCGTCGAGTTGGGCGAGGGCGGCGTCGCGGTCGGCGGCGGCGGTGCGGAAATCGAGGATCGCGATGAGCATCGAGGAGACCTCCAAGGACGGTGGCGGCGGCTGCCGCTGCTGGATTCGATCCTCGCCGCGTCTGCGCCGGTCGGCCGCCGTCAGGCGGACACGTTCACGTTCGTATCGGACGCAACGGCCTGTGGGGCCGGACGACGGGCAAAAGAACAGGCCCGGGGCCGTGGTGCGGCTCCCGGGCCTGTCTGCTCGTGCTCATCGCGCCGTGTGGTCGCGCGCCTGGCGGCGCTTGCGGCCGTGACGGTGCAGCCTGTTGGCTACCCGCTCCTTCGCGGCCTCGTCGATGAGCTCTCGGTGATGCAACTTCGCGAGATCGAAGTACATCTCGGGCGATCCGAACATCGCAGACTCCTCAGTCCTTGACTCTGTGTCTTGCTGACGAGATGAATACTCCTCTCCAGACGGCCCCGCCCCATCCGCAGCGACGGCGTATCTTGCCTGGCCCAGACCTACCTAGAGGCATGCCTAGACCGGTCTAGGTATGCCTACACACCGTGACCGCGATCACCGGCCCGACGCCGTTACGTCCCTTTCGGAGTGATCCGCTGATGTCGGACGGCCCGGTTAGGGTCGGGGCCGGCATAGGTGAGGAGGCACGTGGTGCAGGTCGAGGTGCGCAGCAGGATTCCCGGCGGGGACCGCCTGCCCGATGTGCTCGTGGAACTGGCTCAGGAACGGACGACGGTGCGTGAGCTGGTCCGTGCCGCGGTCGCCGAGCAGGTCCGGGCCTGGCAGGCGGACAGCTCGCGATGCCGCGCCCTGCTGGACCGGCAGTACCTCACCGACGACGACATCCGCGCCCAGGCCGCGACCGGAGTGGTGCGCCTGCCCGACCGGCAGCACGGCGAACCCGACGTCGAAGCCGAGGTCGCCCGCGCCTGGCGGGCGTTCGAGCGCGGCGCGTTCGCGCTGTTCGTGGGCGGTCGGCAGGTGGACCTGCTGGACGAGGAGATCGTGCTGCGCCTGGGCGAGCCGATCGTGTTCGTGCGCCTCACCGCGCTGGTCGGCGGCTGACGTGCACCATCCCATCCCTGACATCTATCTGGAGGCGTTCGCGCAGGAGAGCGCCGCGCTGTGGCAGCGGGTCGAGCAGGTGCGCGCCGCGGTCAAGGACGGCGACCTGGCGCTGGTACGCGAGCTGGGGCCGATCGTCCGCGAGCAGTTGCGCCGCGGCGACGACCGCGTCGGCGGCCACCTGGACCGCCGCATCCCGGACCTCGACCAGGCGTTCAGCGACGCTTACGACGAGGCGTTCCCGCTCGCCCCCGACGCGGACCTGCGTACGGTGCTGGACACGCCCTGGCCGACCGCGTCTCGCGGCGCTGCGCTGCGGGCGCTGCTGGGATGCCCCTCAGTCTGGGTCACCCCGCAGCTGGACGAGACGGCCGAGCGGTTCATCGCGGCCGGTGACGTCGCCGCGATGCGGGTGCTGGTGCTGACGCCGCTGGGGCGGCTGAACCGGCCCGCGGTGACCCGGCTGCTCGACGCCCTGCACGCCCACGACGCGCTCGACCAGGAACTGGTCGAGCATGCCTTCACCGTGGACCGCTGGCTGGGCTACACCATCGTGGGCCGTGATCCGGCGGGCGGTCCGCCGACTCCGCCCGCGCCGTGCGCCGACGCCGTGCGGCCGTACGTCGACGAGATGCTGTGGCGGATGACCTCGGCCGGGGTGCCCGACGACGAACTGCCGCAGGTGATCGTGCCGCGCGGGTTGCGGTTCATGCTGCGCGGGCTGGACTGGACGGGTGAGGACAAGACCGGCCGGCGGCTCGGCGCGGCCGAACTGACCGAAGCCGAGCTGGCCGAGCTGCTCGCACACCTGGCCGAGCGCCCGCCGGAGATCCGGCTGCGCGCCTTCCACCTGCGCCGCCCCGCGGGCGACGCGGAGGCCCTGCTGCCGCTGCTCGGGCTCGCTCCGGCGGCGGCGCTGCTGCGGCTGGTGGACCGGATCGAGGCGGGCGGGGTGGTCCGCCACGACCGCGAGCCGATCCTGGCGGCGGCCGCGGCGGCCGGACCCGACGCGACCGCCCGGCTGCTCGCGCAGACGCCATGCGAGCTGGTCAGCGCGGCCCTGGGGCGCAACCGAGCGGCGTTGCTCAAACGGGTCAAGCACAACGCCCTGGCGGGCATCTCCGCGTACGGCATGCTGCCGCTCGCCGAGGCCGAGACGCTGCTGGACCGGTACACGGCGCTGCGTGAGGTCGCCAAGCGCGGGCCGAAGCTCGGCCCGAGCCGGCGGCACAGCCACGCCGCCGCGGTCGAGGTCGCCCTGGAACACCTGGCGCAGGTCGCGGGCCTGCCCGACGCGAGCCGCCTGGAGACCGACTGCGAGGCGCGACTCGCCGACGACATCCCGCCGCCGTGGTCGGTCGGCGACCACACGGTCGCCGTGGTCATGGACGGTCCCGACCCGGTCATCACGGTGACGAGCAGTGACAGGACCCTCAAGAGCGTGCCCGCGGCGGTGCGCGCCGAGGCCCGCTACACGGCGAGCCGGGAATACCAGGACCTGCTGCGCGACCAGGCCCGGCGGCTGCGCACCGGCGTGATCGAACGGCTCGTCGCCACGGGCGCGGCGGTCGCCCCGGACGAGCTGGCCGCGCTGCGGCGGCTGCCCGCGGGCGCGTCGATGCTGCCCGCGCTGCTGTGGCGCGACCACACCGGCCGGGTCGGGCTGCTCGACGGCGTCGACACCACCGGCCCGGTCACCGCGGTGCACTCCCACGACCTGTACGCCGCAGGACAGCTCGCCCACTGGCAGGCCGAAGTGGTGCGCCGCCGCCTGCGCCAGCCCGTCAAGCAGGCGTTCCGCGAGCTGTACGTGCTGACGCCCGCCGAACGCGACGCGGTCGACGCCTCGCGGCGGTTCGCGGGTCACACCGTTTCCGGCCGGGTCGCCGGGCAGCTGCTGTCGGGGCGGGGCTGGCGCACCCACGACTACTACGCCGACCACCAGGCCACCCGGCCGGCGGGAGGCGGGCTGACGGCGGCCCTGCGCTGCGACTTCCACGGCTACTTCGGCATGGGCGACGTGGAGATCGGCGAGCTGCGCTTCCTGTCCGGACGCGACACCGTGCCGCTGGCCGACGTGCCGCCGATCGTGTTCTCCGAGGTCATGCGCGATCTCGACCTGGTCGTCTCGGTGGCGGGCACCGACCCGGCGCGGCTGGATTCACCGGCCCGCGCGCAGAGCCGCGCGCAGGTGCTCACCGCGCTCATCGAGGATCTCGGCCTGCGCCGGGTCATCGTCGAGGGCACGACCGCCGTGGTGCACGGCTCGCGGGCGGTGTACCGGGTGCACCTGACCAGTGGCAGCATCCACGTCGAGCCGGGCGGCTACCTGTGCGTGGTCCCGGACGGCTTCGGCGGCAAGCCGCACCGGCGGCTGTTCCTGCCGTTCGCCGACGACGATCCGATGACGAGCGTCGTGCTCAGCAAGGTGCTGCTGCTGGCCGAGGACGAGAAGATCACCGACCCCTCGATCCTGGCGCAGCTGGCGGTTCTCGGCTCGCGCTGAAAACGGCCGCCCCGGCGCATTCCGCCTGCCGGGGCCGTGGGCGCGGGCCTGGCCGGACATACCGCAGCCGGGCGACCGTGCGTGGTGCGGCGGTGAACGCCGGTTGTCCACCTGGTGACATGTCGCCTTTGCGCAGCCCGCACAGTGGTGACCTTGGACACGTTGCCGCTGAAGAATCCGATCAACTTCGCCGCGGCCAGCGGCGTTGATCGTGAGGAGCTGCACACGATGTGGTCACCCCTGGGCCGCGCCACCGCCGCCGGCGGTATGGCGGCCGTACTCACCTTCACCGTGGTCGCCACGGCGCAGCAGACCGCTGCCGCTGCGGCGTCCGCGCCCGACCGGACCGCGGCGACCCCGACGGCCGGTTCGCAGTCCGTCACGCTGATCACCGGTGACGTCGTCACCCTGAGCGACGTCGGCGGTGGCCGGCACACCGCCGCGGTGCGCCCCGCGGCCGGTCGTGAGCGGATCACCTTCCACACCGTGGAGGTGGACGGCGGGCTGCGGGTGATGCCGTCCGATGTGGTGCCATACGTGTCCTCCGGCGCGGTCGACGCCGACCTGTTCGACGTGGAGGAGCTGCTCGCCGCCGGCTACGGCGACGCGTCCGCGACCGGCCTGCCGCTGATCGTCCGGTATGCCGAGGGCGGCGCCAACGCCATGCGTACCAGCACCGGCGTCACCGCGGTGCGCGACCTGCCCAGCATCGGCGGCGCGGCACTGACCGCCGGCCGGGACGGGCTCGCCGGGTTCTGGCGGGCCACCGCGCCGACTGCGCCGATCGCGGCGGACACGGCGGCCGCCGCGTCCACCGCGGGCAGCGCGCGCACGCGTGGTGAGGCCGGACGCCTCGGCGGCGGCATCGCGCGGATCTGGCTCGACGGCCGCGTCAAGGCCGCGCTGGACCGCAGCGTGGCGCAGATCGGCGCGCCCGCGGCCTGGGCCGCCGGCTACGACGGCAAGGGCGTCGACGTCGCGATCCTCGACACCGGCGTCGACGCGAACCACCCCGACCTGGCCGGGCGGATCGGCGAGGCCCGCAACTTCACGGACAGCCCGGACGCGGTGGACCGGCACGGGCACGGCACCCACGTCGCCGCCACCGTCGGCGGCACCGGCGCCGCCTCGGGCGGCACCCGCAAGGGCGTCGCCCCTGCCGCGAACCTGCTGGTGGGCAAGGTGCTCAACGACGGCGGGTCCGGCTACGAGTCGTGGATCGTCGCGGGCATGGAATGGGCCGTCGAGTCCGGCGCCGAGGTCGTCAGCATGAGCCTGGGCGGCTCGGCCACCGACGGCCAGGATCCGATGAGCCTGGCCGTGGACCGGCTGACCGCCGCCAGCGGGACGCTGTTCGTCATCGCCGCGGGCAACGAGGGCAGCGAGTACAGCGTAGGCTCGCCCGGCGCTGCCGCCTCCGCGCTGACCGTCGGGGCCGTGGACCGCGACGACAACCTCGCCGACTTCTCCAGCCGCGGCCCGCGCCTCGGCGACGAAGGCCTCAAGCCCGAGATCACCGCCCCGGGCGTCGGCATCGTCGCGGCCCGCGCGGCCGGGACGTCGATGGGCACCGTGGTCGACGCGAACTACACGACCGCGTCGGGCACCTCGATGGCCACCCCGCACGTGGCGGGCGCGGCCGCGCTACTGGCCCAGGCCCACCCGGGCTGGAAGGCCGGGCAGCTGAAGAACGCCCTGGTCAGCACCGCCCGCGCCAATGCCGCGCTGACGGTGTTCCAGCAGGGCGCGGGCCGGGTCGACCTGTCCCGGGCCGTCGCGCAGACCGTGTACGGCACCGCCACCGCCGACTTCGGCCTGATCACCGTCGCGCCGTCGGCGCAGGCCGCGAGCCGTACGCTGACGTTCACCAACACCGGCAGCGCCGCGGTCACCCTCGACCTCAAGGTCGACGTGCGCAACCTCGACCGCGGCGTCGCGGAGGCCGACGCGCTGACCACCGGCGCGTCCCAGGTGACCGTCCCGGCGGGCGGCACCGCCGACGTCACCGCCACCCTCGACCCGGCCAAGCTGGACCGGGGCCGCCACAGCGGCGTCATCACCGCGACCGGCCCTGGCGGCATCGCCCTGCGCACCGCCGTCGGCGTCACCATGACCGGCCCGCGCCACAAGGTCACCCTGCGGGCGCTCGACCCGGCCGGAAACCCCGGCACCGCACCGGTCGTCATGCTGCACGGCGAGGACAGCCGCTCCGACACCCTCACCTGGCTCGTCGGCAACGACGGCACCGTCGAGGTCGAGGAGGGCACCTACCTGCTGCAGGGCCTCATCGAACACGGCGCGCCCCTCGACGAGCAGGTCACCCTGGTCACCGACCCGGAGCTGAAGGTCACCCGGGACATGACCGTCCTGCTCGACGCGCGCAAGGGCACCCCGATCCGCGTCGAGACGCCCAAGCCCGCCGAGCAGCAGGCGATCCTCAGCTACTACGTGCACCGGGTGCACGGCAACGGCCGCACCATCAGCCACGGTGTCATGCACTTCAGCACCGTGCAGCAGGTCAACGTCACCCCGACCAAGCCGGTCACGGCAGGCACGTACGAGTTCTCCTCCCGCTGGCAGCTGGCCGCGCCGATCGTGCAGGCCGAGGTCGACGGGGTCAAGGGACCGCTCGACATCAACCTGCTGCACCTGTCGCCCGGCTACGACGGCCCGCGGCGGCTGAAGCTGGTCCGGGCCGGCACCGGCACCGCGCAGCAGCTCGCGGCGGCACGCGTACGCGGCGCGGTCGCGCTGGTCGAGACCGCATCCGACCGCACCGAGCAGGACCAGATCGCGGCAGCGGCCGCCGCGGGCGCGGCGGCGATCATCATCGTGCGGCCCGCCGACTGGTCGGCATGGACGGTGTGGGAGCCGCAGGGCGAGCGGGAGCCGATCCCGGCCATGGTGGCCGCCTACGACGACGGGCAGAAGCTGCTGGCCCGAGCGATGCGGCCCGGCGCGACGATCGAACTGACCGTGACCACGGTCAGCCCCTACCTGTACGACGTCATGCACGTCGAGAAGGGCCGCATCCCACAGCAGATCGTG
The DNA here is from genome assembly GCF_009720365.1 of Catellatospora paridis. GTDB lineage: Bacteria > Actinomycetota > Actinomycetes > Mycobacteriales > Micromonosporaceae > Catellatospora > Catellatospora paridis. Next base: position 371,795 of record NZ_ML769313.1, read on the forward strand.
CACCGGGTCACCGCCGCCAACTCGATGCGCGTCGACACCCGCTACGCGCACAACGGCGGCGAGCCGTTCGCGCGGGAGCAGCGCTTCGGGTGGCGGCCGTGGCAGGACTACGCCTGGAACGACACGACCCGGTTCGTCGCCACGCCGTCCGTGCGCGAGGAGTGGGTGTCTGCCGGTGACTCGGTGTGGCAGCACCGGGTGCACCAGGAGTACCCGTGGGGCGGCTGGGGTCCGCTGGCCGGCGGTATCACCGACCAGCCGCGCAGCTACCGGCCGGGCCGTACGCAGGAGACGTGGTTCGGGCCCGTGGTCCGTCCGGCCGCGGTCAGTGGTCTGGTCTCCGCCCGCCGGGGCGACGTGCTGTCGCTGCGGGTGCCCGAGTTCGTCGACGCCGACGGCCACGCCGGATTCCGGGAGGGCGACCAGGTCGCGGCCAAGCTGTGGCGCGACGGCACACCGATCGCCGACCTGCCCCACGCCATGTCCGACGTGGAGGTCCCGGCCGGAGCGGCCGGCTACCGGCTCCAGCTCACCACCGCGCGGGCGACCACCGAGTGGGCGCGGGCGACCCACACTGACACGACCTGGGATTTCCGGTCCGCGACGGTGTCCGGCGACAAGGCAGCGCCGCTGCCGCTGCTGCAGGTCGACTACCAGGCGCCGGCCGGGCTCGAGGGCTCGGTCGCCGGACGGCCGCACACCGTCGGGATCGGGCTGCGCCACCAGGCGGGGCTGCCCGCGCCGCGGCACACGACGCTGGTCGTCGAGGTGTCGTTCAACGAGGGCACGAGCTGGCGCGCCGTGCGGGTGACGGGGCGCGGTGACGCGTACACCGCGCACATCCCGGCCGGTGCCGGCAACGTGTCGCTGCGGACCCGGGCCACCGACGGGGCGGGGAACACGGTCACCCAGACCGTCGTCCACGCGTACGACCTGCGCTAGCAGGACAGGATGGGCGTCCTCTGAGCGGGAGGGCGCCCATCCGGCGCGACGCGGCGTCGTCAACGTGGAGGGCCAGAGCCGTCACTCATACCCCATTGCCGGGATGATCTTGCCGAGTGCTTCTTCGACGAACTCGCGGGTTTCGTCGTCGAACTGGTTGTTGCGGTTCATCAGCTTGTGCGACTCAAACGTCGAACGGGTGGCGAAGTCGTCGACGTCGAGCCGTTCGAACAGGGCGCGGCGCTGCCCTGGCCAGTCGGCTGCGAGATCCTCTGCCTTCACCTCGATGTACCGCCTGCCCGTCAGATCGACCGTGTTCTTCCAGGTGAGCCATTGGTGGTAGACCGGCTTGAGGTAGGCGAGCGCCCCATCGACGGTGGACGGTGCCCATGGCTGGGCCAGGTGGGATGCGAGCACGGAGACCGGGTGACGCTTGATGTGCACGATCGTCGCCTCGGGGACCAGTTCCCAGAGGAACTCCATGCACAGCAGGTTGAACGGTGTCTTCTCGCACCAGGTCGGCTTGCCCGCGTCGGCGGCTGCTCCGCCGAACATGGTGTCGACCAGGTTCCGCAGGATGCCCAGCAGTTCGCCCCGGTCGCTGAAGAACCTGGGAACCACCCGCCGGCGGCTCAGCGGCTCGAACGGCCCGGCAGGCCGGTCGCCGTTCCCGAAGCCTTCCGCGGGCGCAGGTTCGTCAAATGTGTACGCGATCAACTGCGGCCAGAGCTGTTGCACCGCGTCCCGGTAGCGCTGCTCGCCGACCAGCTCGGGAACGGTTTTGCCGCGATCGTCGCGCCGGCCGGGCACCCGCACGGTGAGGAAGTCGCTCAACCGGTGCAGGGCGTCCTCACCGACGGTGGGATCGTATCGATCGGTGAGCGCGTCGGCCAGGTCACGCAGGCCACCCGGGTCGATGATGAACTTGGTCTCCATGGGAATCCGATGGATCAGCGGATGTTGGCCGATGATGTCGGCGATCCGTGACGTTCCCGAACGACCCGTACCAGCAACGAAGATCGGTGAGGCGGAAGGCATGGCGAGCAGTCAAACTCCCAGGCCGACGCCTGTGCAAGCCATTTATCCCCTTCACCCGTGCTACGGGACGGACCCGCCGCGCCGAGTGCGTGCCGGACGGCGGATAAGGTCGGCTCGACACGGCGTCCTTCGCGGAACCAGGACGGGGCAGGACATGGACCAGGGCACCCGCGACGAGCTGCTCGGCCGCCTGGCTGAGGCAGTCGGGTCCGTCACCGCCGCACACCCGACGCGGGTTGCCGTCGACGGACCGCCCGCCGCAGGCAAGACCACGCTCGCCGACGAACTGGCCGTCGTCTTGCGCGAACAGGGCCGCTGCGTCATCCGCGCGACGATCGACGATTTCCTCTTCCCCCGGGCACAGCGCTATCCGCGCGGCGAGTACTCGGCCGAAGGCTGCTATTTCGACGCCCACGACTACGACGCGCTGAACCGGGTTCTGCTCGATCCGCTCGGCCCGGGCGGAGATCGACGCTTCCAACACGCGGTCTACGACCACGCAGCGGATACTGCGCTGTCCCCGCCGATCACGACTGCCCCCGCCGACGCCGTGCTGGTCTTCGACGGCGTCTTCCTCATGCGCCCGGAACTGATCGATCGGTGGGAGCTGCGTGTCTTCGTGTCGACCGCGCTCGAGAAGACCGTGGATCGTGCCGTGATCCGAGAGCGCCAGGTGTCATCTCGGGCCGAAGTCGAACGGCGCTGGCGCGAGCGGTACATCCCCTCCCAGCAGTTCTACTTCGCTGCGGTCCGCCCGACCGATCATGTCGACATCATCGTGCACAACGACGAGCCCCGGCAGCCGGTCTGGGAGACCCGACCACACTGACCGCGTTCAATGCGGCACGACCGCACAGCGGCCGCGGCTCGATTCAACGCCCGATCTGCGCAGGTGCGGGTGTCGATTCGTCACCGACTGTCCGATGCTGCTGTTGTGTCGAGCCTCGCTGATCGGAGATCGAGGAAACGATCCTGCGCCTTGACGAGCTCCCTCGGCAGCGGTTGTCGCCGTGTCCCGTCAGAGTCCCGTGAGGAACAGCAGCCCCGCGATGACGAGGCCGCCTTCGACGAGGTGCACGAACACCTTGTCGCTGATCTTGCCGACGAGCCTCTTGCCGGCCCAGGCTCCGGCCAGGGTCGCGGGGATCAGGGCCACACCCAGCAGGAGTACCTGACCGGTGAGCAGGTCGCCGGCACCGTAGGCGGTGATCTTCGCGGCGTGCAGGGTCAGCGCGCACGCGGCCTCCGTGCCGAGGTAGGCGGCGCGGCGCAGGCCCTTGGCGAGGAAGAACGGTGCGGTGAGCGGGCCGACGGAGCCGAGCAGCGCGGAGCCGAATCCGGAAGCCGCCCCCACGGCGACGAACGCCCTGTCGGAGAGCGGCTTCGGGTGCGGATTCGCTCTCCGCCACACCACCACCGCCAGCAGGAAGACGCCCAGCAGTCGTTTGAGCGGGGACAGGGGCGCGTGCGCGAGGAGCAGCCCCGAGGTGACGGCCAGGGGCACCGCACCGATGGCGAATCGGCCGATCAGCTGCCGGTTCAGTTCGCGGCGGTGGAGCCAGACCCGCCCGGCATTGCTGGAAAACTGCACGATCGTGAGCGCCGGAACGGCGACCCGTAGTCCGAACAGGCCGGTGAACACCGGCAGCAGCAACACACCCCCGCCGAAGCCGGCGACTCCCGACAACAGCGCCAAGCTGAACGCGGCCGCTGAAGCCCACACCAGAGTCAGGACCACCGCCGCATCTGCCCCCCCCACGAACGAGACCGCGGCGATTCCACGATCAGCGCGCCACGCTGCCCCGACCATTGCAGATCATCATTGCCCCAGCAACGCCATTACCAGCTCCATGAGGAGTGAACCGACGGCGGAGCGGACGTCCTCGCATCGAGGCGTCCGCTCCGCGTTCGCGCGCTACGCCGTCACCCCGGCGACCGAGCCCGCGGCGGCCCGGTCCTTTGCGACGCGGTGGCGGCGGGTCGGGAGTCCGAGCATCGGGTTGGCCACGCCCCAGGCTGCGCCCTTGCAGATCATTTCCTTGTACGCGGCAGCGAGCCGCCCGGTCAGCACGGCCGACACGGCACGGTCGTCGGCGGTGACGTACTGGATCAGTCCTTCCTTGCGGCCCAGCGAGATGCACTGGTTGAAGTAGCGCAGGTGTGCGTCGGGGAGCTTGCCGCCGGTCAGGCGCGCGGCGATGGCGTCGGCGGCCTGCCATGCCATCGGGGTTCCCGAGGCGCACGACATCCGCAGCGGCTTGTCCCCGGCGCCCAACGCCATGGCCGCGTCGCCGACGGCGTACACGTCCGGGTGCGAGACCGAGCGCATGGTCCCGTCGACCACGATCTGGCCGGTGCCGGTGACCTCCAGGGCGGTCGCCTGCGCGATCGGGTGGACCGCGAAGCCGGTGGTCCACACGGTGACGGCGGCCGGGATGGCCCGGCCGTCGGCGGTGGCGACGTGATCGGCGGCGACGGCGGTGACGGCGGCGTGCTCGTACGCGGTGATCCCGAGCTTGCCGAAGACCTTGCCGAGGTGCTCGCGGCCCTTGGGGGAGAGCCAGTCGCCGAGGCCGCCGCGGGCGGCGAGCGCGACGCTGAGGTCGGGGCGGGCCTCGGCGATCTCGGTCGCGGCCTCCAGGCCGGTGAGGCCGCCGCCGACGACGAGCACGGTCTGCCCGGCGTCGAGGCGGGCCAGGCGCTCCCGCAGCCGGAGTGCTCCGGGGCGGCCGGCGACCTCGTAGGCGTGCTCGGCGGTCCCGGGCACGCCCTGGGCGTTCCAGCCGCTGCCGAGGGCGTAGACGAGCGTGTCGTAGGCGAGTTCGTCGGCGCCGTTCGCGTCGGTGACCGCGACGGTCTTGCGCTCGACGTCGACGCCGGTGACCCTCGCGAGCCGCAGTTGGACGCCGGTGCCCGCGAACATCTCGGTGAAAGGCCGGGGCTTGAGGTCCTGACCGACCGCGAGCTGGTGCATGCGGACGCGTTCGACGAAGTCGGGCTCGGGGTTGACCAGGGTGATGGCGACGTCGTCGCGGTGCAGCCGCTTGGCGAGGCGGCCGGCGGCGATCGCGCCGGTGTATCCGGCGCCGAGGACGATGATGCGGTGCTGCATGTTCCTACTCCTGTCCTTCGCGGGTTCGCCTCTTGAACCGGGCGGCCCGCCGTTTCCTGACAGGAAGCGGTGTGAAGCACCTCACGTGGCGGTCAGAACGCGTGGAAGAGGGGGCGGCCGTGGTCGGCGGCCGCCCACTGCGTGGTCGCGCGTGCCAGCTTGTCAGGGTTGACCTGGTTGCGGAACGCGGCGATGCCGTCGGCGGTGACCTCCAGGCACATGATGCCGACGACCCGGCCGTCCAGCACGGCCACGACGGCGGGGTCGCCGTTGGCGGTCCACGCGTGGACCTCGGGCGTGCCGCCGACCAGGGCGCGTTTGGCCGCGCCGGGTTTGAACAGGCCCCACAGGAACTTCGCGACCGCGACCGCCCCCTCGAACGCCTTGGCGCGGGCGGGGACCTTGCCGCCGCCGTCGCCGATCGCGACGGCGTCCGCGGTGAGCAGGCGTACGAGCGGCTCGGTCCGGCCGCTGGCCGCGGCCGCCAGGAACTCCTCGACGATCCGCCGGGCGGCGGCCCCGTCGATCTCCGTGCGGGCCTTGCCGTTCGCGACGTGCTGCTTGGCGCGGTGGAAGATCTGCTGGCTGCCGGCCTCGGTGAGGTCGAGGATCTCGGCGATCTCCCGGTGCGGGTAGTCGAACGCCTCCCGCAGCACGTACACCGCGCGCTCGTTGGGGGACAGGCGCTCCATGAGGGTGAGGACCGCGTACGAGACCGACTCGCGCTGCTCGGCCGTGTCGGCGGGGCCGAGCATCGGGTCGCCGCCGAGCAGCGGCTCGGGCAGCCACTCGCCCACGTAGGACTCGCGGCGCGCCCGCGCGGAGGTGAGCTGGTTGAGGCACAGGTTGGTGAGGACTCTCGTCAGCCAGGCCTCGGGGACCTCGATGCGGTCGACGTCGGTGGCCTGCCAGCGCAGGAACGTCTCCTGCACGGCGTCCTCCGCCTCCGCGGCGGAGCCGAGCAGGCGGTAGGCCACGGCCTCCAGGCGGGGTCTGGAGGCCTCGAACCGGTCGACGTCTTCCGCGGTCAACGGCATGGCCCGATCCTAGCCAGCGGCACGATGCGGCCGCCACGACGGGCACGGGCGGACCTGTCCGCCTCGCTTCAGAGCCAGCCGTGGCGGGCGGCGTGGTAGGCCAGGCCGGGGCGGGTGTCGACGCGGGCCAGCGCCATGAGCCGGTCGAGTCGGCGTTGGACGGTGCGGCGGCTGACGCCGAGCTGGGAGGCGATGGCCTTGTCGGGCAGGCCGCCGATCATCAGGGACAGCACGTACAGCTCGGCGTCGTCGGGGGCGTCGGGGGTCGCGGTGTCGGTCTCGCCGGGGGCGTGGACCGGGGTGGCCATGGCCCAGTAGGCGTCGAACAGCGCGGTGAGGGCGTTGAGCAGCTCGCTGGGGCCGATCACGGCGGCGGTGGTCTCGCCGGCGCCCGTCTCGCGGACCAGCGGGCAGATCGCGGTGGTGCGGTCGGCGATGGCGACCCGGATCGGCAGGCTCGGCAGGATCCGCGCCTGCTGCCCGAGCCGCACGCCGGCCAGCGCGTTGTCCAGGACGCCGGGGGACTGCAGGAACTCGCGGTCGTAGATCACCTGGTAGCGCACCCCTCGACGCAGCGCGTCCAGTTCGGCGGTGTTCTCGCCGCTGGGCAGCGCCACCGGGTTGGACCGGCAGAACCAGAGCATCTCCTCGCGGGCGCCGTCCTGCAACTGCTGCAACCGGTCGCGCAGCGCGCCGCCGCCGATGATCACCTCGACCAGGTGGTCGGCTTCCAACCGGCGCACCCCGGTCCGGTACTCGTCGTTCAGCTCGGCGACCAGCTGCCGGGCCCGTTCCAGGGCCTCGTGGCGGCGCAGCAGCAGGTTGCCGAGGGCGACGTCGGGCGGCAGGGGCCGGAACACGGCGTCCTCGCCGGGCTGCGCAGCAGCCAGGCCCCGGGCCTGTAGTGCGTGCAGCACCCGGGTCGCCTCGGCGAACGACAGGGTGGTGAGCGCGGCGAGTTCGTCGGGCCGGGCCCGGTCCAGTTTCACCAGGATGCGGTAGGCGTGTTCTTCCAGCGCGGGGAGCAACTCCAGCTCGTCAGGCATCGTGCGGGGCACCTCCGTTGTGCGGATCTTGCGGGTGGACCACCGTTACTGACCTTCGCGGGCGGCTCGCGGTTCCCTTACCCGAATCCGGACTTTCGGTGTGTTCCGGAACCGGGCGGCGGTCCAGGCATGGCATGCGCCGCGGGCGGGCAATACCCGGTGGTGTCGCGACGACGGGACGGCCGGTCCAGACTCGGGCCAACGAGGCGGTGCAGCACAAGCTGAACGTGATCGCCGACGGGCTGGCCGACCTGATGGAGGCCCACAGCGAGGACAAGGAGCAGCTGGGTCCAGGACATGGTGGAGCTGCGCGACGGGGTCGGCCTGGAGCACCGGGAGGGCACCCGCTGACGGTCAGGACCGCTCGCGGCGGGTCCAGGCCAGCAGCCCGTCCACCGGCCAGGTGTTGACCACCCGGTCCACCGGCACGCCGCACCGCGCGGCCCGCTCGCAGCCGAAGCGCAGCCAGTCCAGCTGGACGCCGTAGTGGGCGTCGGAGTCGATGGCGAACAGGCAACCCGCCTCGACGGCCAGCCGCAGCAGCCGCTTGGGCGGGTCCAGCCGGTCCGGCCGGGAGTTGATCTCGACGGCGACGCCGCGGTCCGCGCACGCGGCGAAGACGACCTCGGCGTCGAAGGCGCTCTCCGGCCTGGTCTCGGTGGCGGTGCCGCCGCCGGCGCGCCGCAGCACACGGCCGGTGCAGTGGCCCAGGATGTCGGTGTGCGGGTCGGCGACGGCGGCGAGCATCCGCGGGGTCATCACCTCGGTCGGCGCGCGCAGCTTGCTGTGCACGCTGGCCACCACGACGTCGAGGCGGCCGAGCAGCTCGTCGGTCTGGTCCAGCGACCCGTCGTCGAGGATGTCGACCTCGATGCCGGACAGCAGGCGGAAGCCGTCGCCGTAACCGGCGTTGAGGCGTTCGACCTCGGCCAGTTGCTGCTCCAGGCGCTGTGCGGTGAGGCCGCGGGCGACGGTGAGGCGGGGCGGCGCAGATAGACGGGTTCCTCCCCGGCCAGGGACTCGGCCACGCAGCGGGCGGTCACCTCGCCCAGGCCGGGCAGCTTGGCCAGGGTGCCCTGGGCAGCGCGGTCGGCCAGTTCGGCCGGGTCGGTGCCGGCGACGGTCTGCGCGGCGCGGCGAAAAGCCCGGATGCGGTAGCCGGCCTCCCCAGCGCGCTCCAGCTCGACGGCGATGGCCAGCAGGTCGGCGGCGGCGTCCCGGGTCACCCCCGAGTTGTACCCCGTCGTATCGGACATGTCACATCCTTGCGGCCCGCTGAGCGTACGCAATCAAGATCATGGAACGCTGCCCGGCTCGGTCCTGGCTAACATTGCTGATCCTCGCTGGCCCCAGCGGGGCAGGCCGCACCGCCGCGGCCTCGTGCCACCCCGAATGAGGTAGTCGTGACCGCAGGCCTGGCCCCCGTCATCGCCGCCACCACCCACTGGCTGACCCGGGCGTACCCCTCCGACGGCGGGCCTGCCCAGGCGGCCCGCCTGCTCGCGCAGGCGCGCCAGGCCGCCACCGTGGCCGCCTGGCTGCGCTACCCGACGTCGGTGGATGCCGGGCTGCTGGCGATGGTCGGCACGGGCGGCTCCGGCGGGCTGGACCGGGTCATGCGCCGGGACGAGCACGTCGAGGACGACGCCAACGACCGCATCTGGCGGGGCTGGGTCGACGAGGTCGTCGCCAGCTGGGCGTCCTGCCTGCTGTCCGACCCGCGCCTGGCCGCCGACGCGGTCGCCGCGACCGCCGACTGCGAGCACGCCGAGGCCGGTCCGCGGGACTTCGGCCGCCTCACCGCGCCCGACGCCGAGGACAGCCGCGCCGCCGCCCTGCTGCGCCACCCGGACCTGGTCGCCCCCGTCGCGAACATGCACCGCGCGAACCTGATCGAGCGCCTGCGCCTCGACCCGGTCGAGGTCGGCTGACCGCCGGCTCCATGAGTCGGGATGCCTGGCTGCTGCCGCGGCGTGGTGGACCGACCCGGTGATCGCCCGGACGCGGGCGGTGTGTCCTTGGCGATCGCTCGGTGTCCGTACCATCGCCTCATGGATGCGCGGACTGCGGAATCATTGCGGGATTACGCCGAACGCGCGACGCGGGAACTGATGGGCCTCGGCGGCAAGGCGGCGCTGGCCGACCTCGATCGGCGCTATGACGCGGTGCGGGCCGCCATACGCTGGTTCCTCGACGAGGGTCGCACGGACGAGGCCCTTCGGCTCGGATCGTCACTGGCTCCGTTCTGGATGGCGAACAAGCTTCTCGCCGACGGATCGGCGTGCCTTGAGGAGGCGCTCGCGGCCCCGGGAGGTATCGCCGCCGTGCGTGGCCGGGCCTACTTCGAGCAAGGTCTGCTGGTCTTCTGGGCGGGCGATGACGGCCAAGCGGCGTCGCTTCATCGCCAGGCGCTGACGATCGGGCGGGACGCGGGCGACGCGAACGTCACCGCCCTGGCCCTGACCGGCCTGGCGAGGATCGCATTGCGCTCGGATGTCGACGAAGCCCGCCGGTTGTGTCGCGAGGCGCTCGCCGTCAGCGACGGTGCGGAGGATCGCACCGGCCGATCGGGCGCCCTGCATGTCATGGGAGTCGCCGCGCAGATGGCAGGCGACTTCGCGGCGGCGCGCACACTCATGAACGAGCGGATCGCCCTGGCCAGACAGGCCGGAAACCTGGCGGCCGTCAGCGCAGAGTGCAGCAACCTCAGCATGGTGGAGCGCCAGCTCGGCAACCTCGAGGTGGCGCAAGGGCTGGCACACGAGGCCCTGGAGATCACCTACAGGCGCGGCGACGACTGGGCCATGCCGTACAACGTCAATGGTCTGGCGGCGATAGCCACCGACCGGGGGGAGTTCGAGCGCGCGGCGACCCTGCTGGGAGCCGCCGAGTCCATGATGGAAGCCGCCGGCGCGCAGTGGCCTCCCGACGAACGACCACACTACGACCGGATGCTCGTCGTATTGCCGGCCGAGATGGGCGCAGCACCCTTCAAGAAGGCCCGCGCCACGGGCCGGGGCATGGCGCCGGGCAGCGCGGTGGCCTTCGCTTTCGGAACCGCAGGCGCGTGAGGCGACTCGTCGGCTCGATCAGTTTGACATGTTTCAACCTGGGGTACCCGGAATGTCATGCGGGCTCGGTCGGCCAGATTTGATCGACCTGGTTCGCCAACCGGAGTCGGGCCCAACCGGGGCCGGCAGGTCACCCGAGGGAGCAAGAGATGGCCACGCTGCTGTGGATTCTCGCGGTCGTGCTAGTGGTCGCGGGTATCTTCGCCCTGATTCGCAGGGAGATCCTCTGGGGCATCGTGCTGATCGTCGTCGGCCTGCTGGTAGGCCCCGGAGGCGTCAGCATCTTCACGTGATCCCGTTCCGCTCGAATCGGACCATTTAATGGCGTTTAGCCCGATCTGAGCGGGGAATGCGGTGTGAGCACGGAAAGCCACGTGGAGCTGTTCAGTCGACGGCATGGGCGCGCAGCTGCTCCATGACGGCCGGGGCAGGCCAGTCGCCGACCTGGTAGCGAGCCGGCGCGAGCAGCGGCTCGGGCGTCAGCTCGACGAGCCGGGCGACCTCGCGCCACGGCACGCGGCCCCAGGCCTCGCCGTCGCGGACGAAGGAGATGAAGTCGGCCTCCGGCAGCAGCGAGGTGATGCCGTCGGTCCAGGTGGTGACGGTGATCGCGGGCTCGTCGGGGCGGGCCGCGGCGATGAGTGCGGCAACGAACACGTCGATGTCGTGCTCGGCGTACTGGGCGGACAGCCAGCGGGTCTGCGCGCCGTACTCGTTGTGGGCGAGCACGACCGCAGCCCGTCGTGCGGGCACGTGGTCGGGGTGGCCGGGCGGCGGCGCGTACGAGGTGACCCGGCCGCGCTCGTCGGCGATGTAGCCGACCGGCGAGATCCCGCGGGTCGCCTCGTTGAACTCGTTCTCGATGAGGGAGAACAGGCCCGGCATGCCGCCCTCGCCGATCGGGCACAGCAGCACCGTGTTGACGTCGGGCACGAACGCGACGACCTGGGCCTGCATCGCCTCGCTGATCCCGGCGAGCCAGCCGGGCGCCAGCAGTAGCGAGGTGAAGTAGCCGTCACCGGTGTCGACCATGCGGATCAGCGCGCCGGCGTCCGGCCAGGCGCGGCTCAGCGAGCGCTCGGCGATGCGCTGCAGGTTCTCGCGGGCCGCGGCGAAGACCTCGTCGGCGGTGACCTTCCAGTCGTCGAGCCGGGGCGGGGTCACGTAGGCCATGGACTCGGGACGGTCGACGACGACCAGCTCGCGCAGGTGCGGCAGGGCCGCTCGGGACAGCGGCGGCACCATGCCCATCGGGCCGCCCTGCCCGAAGGTCGCCGCGCGCAGCACCGGCCGCAGCCGCGGGCGCACCTGCTCCCAGGTCTCGTCCTCGTGCGGGGTCATGATGATGCGCACGAGCTGGGTGATCCGGGCGTGCCGGGCGGACGCCCCGGCGCCCTCGCACTCGGCGAAGACGTTCGCAAGGTAGATCCACACCGGGCCGGTGGCGGCGTCACGCCAGGCCGCGATGGCGAACCTGCCCGCGTCGTAGCTCGCCCGCCGGACCCCCGGAGCCTGCCGGGTGATCCTGAGCGCCTCGGCCGCGAACCTGTCCCGGGGCGATCCGAACAACCTTCCCAGCAATCCCATGGCGGCCAACGTAGTGGATGGCCGTCGGCCGCGTGGGGTCGGCCAGGTCAGGTCGGCCTGGACTCCCGATGCGGCTGCGCCGACGGGGCAGTCTCGTGCTGCGACCGAGCCGGGGCGGCGTCCCGAGCCTCATGCTCGCGGAACATCCGGTCGATGCGGGGGTCGGGAACCACCCACATGATCACGACAGTGACGAAGCAGGCCAGCGCGATCCATACGCCGAGATGGCCGCCGATGACCAGGGCGCTGAGGATGCCGACGACGTCGAGCACCAGGGAGATCTTGCCCTTGCGGTCGTCGCCGACGGCCCGGCGCAGCGGTGAGTGCGGTCCCTGCTGCCGGATGATCACGGTCTGGAGCACGACGTAGGCGAGTGCCGAGGCGAGCAGGTTCAGTCCATAGACGACGACCGGGGTCTGCTCGAACCCGGATTCGTCCACCCAGGCCGTCGTGAACGGGAACAGCGACAGGCAGAACAGCAGCGCCAGGTTCGCCCACTGCACGCCGCCACTGACCCGCTGCACCAGGTGGAACATGTGGTGGTGGCTGTTCCAGTAGATGCCCACGTAGACGAAGCTGAGCAGGTACGTCAGCAGCCCGGTGCCGCTCGAGTGGAGGAAGGCCGAGAGGTCGTGGCCCTCCGGCACCTTCAGCTCCAGCACCATGATCGTGATGATGATGGCGAGCACGCCGTCACTGAACGCCTCCAGCCGACTGGCTTTCACCGCGCTACCGCCCTTCTTGCCGCTGTCGCCGGGTGGAGGGGGTGAGGCCTCGGGGAGGGAACCTCACCCCCGGATCGGGTTACGCCGCGTCCACGGCCTCGATGATCGACGCCGTCACGGCGTCGGGCTGGGAGACGCTGATCGCGTGGGACGCACCGGGAACCTCCCGGATGCCCTTGGCGCCCGCCCGGTTCGCCATGAAGTGCTGCAGGGCGGCCGGGATGCACAGGTCGGCGTCGCTGAAGACGAACCACGGCGGGATCGACGACCATGCGGGCGCGTCCGTCGGCAGCCCCGTGGTGAGGGCGATCTCCGTGACGGGGCGCTGCGTCGCGCACATGACGGCGGCCCGCGCGGGCGCCACGTCGGCGGCGAACTGGTGGTGGAAGGCGTCGGGTCGGATGGCGAGCTCCTGGCCGCCGGACGCGACCGGGTAGGCGGTCAGCGCCTGGCCGAGGGTGCTGCCCGGGAACCTGGTCGACAGCTCGAACGCGGACTCGCCCGTGTCGGGCGCGAAGGCGCACACGTAGACCAGGCCGGCGACCTTGTCGTTGCGGGAGGCGGCCTCGGTGATGACCATGCCACCGTACGAGTGGCCGACGAGCACCACCGGCCCGTCGATAGTCGCGATCACGTCGCGGACGTAGGCGGCGTCGCCCGACACGCTGCGCAGCGGGTTGGCGATCGCGACGACGTCGATCGAGCGTTCCTGCAACCGCTGGACCACCCCGGCCCAGCTCGCGGACTCGGCGAAGGCGCCGTGCACGAGGACGACCGTCGGCTTGTGGTCGGTCATGTTGTTCTCCAGTTCGTAAGGTTTGCCCTGCTCGAACAGCTAAGACAGAGCAGCCGCGGAGCCTGTGACGGCCGGTGAGCTACGTCACTATCCGCAGTTGTCACCTCACGGAAAGTCGATGTCAGAGTGCATCGGTAACAGACGGTGATGGCGCGCGAGGGTCGGCGAGCATGTGCACATGCGGGTGAATGAGGCGAACACGTCGCATGTCGTAGTCGAACAACTACGCAGCGTCAGATAGTGTGACCGGGCTCTGACAACCCGGATCCACAAGGAGTGTGTATGAAGACTCGCATCGGTGCGCGCCGCTGGGCCACGGCGCTGCTGGCCCTGCCACTGCTCGCCATCATCGCCGCGGTGGCTCCCGGATCCGCGTCCGCGGGACCCGACGGCGGCGGCGGCCATCGGGACCAGCGTGATTACTGGGGTGTGATCGCCCGCAACACGATCGGTTCCCCCGTCGCCGAGCTGCGCAACGGCCCGTTCACCAGGTTCAACGCGACCGGCACGCTGGTGCGTCCGCCGTACGGCCAGGGCAGCCTCGGCATCGAGGTGGCCAACGACTCCACCACCCTCAGCCCGTCCAGCGAGAAGGTCGACTTCGGCAACGAGGTCGACTTCTTCGGCAAGCCCGTGGCGGACCTGACCCGGGTCGGCTTCCACGTGTTCCAGACGGGCGAGAACATCTCGTACGGCGGCACGACGGTGAACATGCCGAACATCCGGTTCGAGATCAACCCGAATCTGGCCGCGAACACGACCACGTACTCCTCGCTGGTGTGGGTGCCGGACGAGTCCCCCACGCCGAACGGCTGGAGCCCGTTCCTCGACGCCACCCTGACCGGCAGGTGGTTCCTCACCGGTGCCGCGGGCACCGTGACCGGCTGCAACCAGACCACCCTGTGCACCTTCGCCGCCGTGCAGACCGCGCTCGCGGACGGCGGTGCCCCGGCGACCATCTACACCGCCGCGGTGGGCAAGGGCCGGGACTTCATCTGGGTCGGCGCCGTCGACGGCCTGCGGATCAACGACACCATCTACGACTTCGAGGAGTCGGGCGTCAAGACCATCCGGCCCCGTCCGGGTGCCTGACCTGTAGACACACGAGGCGTGGCCCGCCCCCCCCCCCCCCCCCCCCCCCCCGCCTCCGCCGTCCTATTAGGGGGCGGGTTCAGGGTTCACGCCGATGCGGCGGTCCCGTGGGCGGACCTAACGTGGCGGACATCGGCCGACGTCGTCCGTCCAATGCCGTCTCACGGTTGGGGACCTCCATGCGAGCGATCGTGCACACCGCCTACGGTTCCCCCGACGTCCTGCGCCTGGCCGAGGTGGACATTCCCGTGCCCGGCCACCGCGACGTCCTCGTCAAGGTCGTCGCGACGACCGTCACCGCGGCCGAGTGCGCGATGCGGCGCGGCGAGCCCCGCTGGGGCCGGGTGGTCCTCGGGTTCACCCGGCCGCGCCGGCGGATGCGCCGGCTCGGCATGGAACTGGCCGGCGAGGTCGCCGCAGTGGGCGCGGAGGTGACCCGTTTCCGGCCCGGCGACCGTGTCTTCGGCTTCACCGGCTTCGGGCTGGGCGCGTACGCCGACTACAAGTGCATGCCGGAGCAGCGCTCGCTCGCGGTCATGCCCGCGAACGTGACCTTCGAGCAGGCCGCCGCCGCGGTCGACGGGGCGACCACCGCGCTGTTCTTCCTGCGAGACCTGGCTCGGGTGCGGCCGGGCCAGCGGGTGCTGGTCGTCGGCGCGTCCGGCAGCGTCGGCACGTACGCGGTCCAGCTGGCCAAGCACCTCGGCGCGCACGTCACCGGGGTGTGCGGCACCCGCAACACCGCACTGGTCGCCGAGCTCGGCGCGGACCACGTCATCGACTACACGAAGGATGACTTCACGGCCAACGGCGAGCGCTACGACGTCGTCTTCGACACGGTCGGGCGGAGCTCCTTCGGCGCCAGCCGGGCGTCCCTCACCGCTCGGGGCTGCTACGCCCCGACGACGGGTCTGCGCAACGTTCCGCTGACCTGGCTGACCAGGCTGTCCGGTGGCCGCCGCGTCGTCGGCGGCATGTCCGTGGACAAGACCGCACTGCTGGCCTACGTGCGCGACCTCATCGAGCAGGACCGGCTGCGGATCGTCATCGACCGGACCTATCCGCTGGAGCAGATCGCCCAGGCGCATCGCTACGTCGACACCGGCCACAAGACCGGCAACGTCGTCATCACCGTCGGCAGCGCCGAAGCTAGTTGATCAGTATTACGGTATACAGTTATCGTATGAACAGAGAACAGGTGGACCGCACCTCGATCAGCCTGCCTGTGGACCTGGCCGAATACGCCCGCGCCAAGGGCAACGGCAACACCTCGGCATACCTGGCGAGCCTGATCGAGAAGGACCGCCGCCTCGACCGGATCAAGGCGATGCTGGTCGAGCACGGATACGCCGGCGACCAGGCGATCACCGACGACGGCGTGGCGGCCATGCGCGACCGCCTGCACCGGGTGCGCCGGGAGCGGGCCAACCGCCGCCAGCAGGCCGCGTGAACATCACCGTCGTGCTGGACGCCTCCGCGCTGCGCGCCTACGCCCGGCTGGACAGCGTGTCCGTGGGGGAGTTGCTGCAGACGGTCGCCGAGGACGGCGACCTGGCGGGGATACCGGTCCTCGCCCTGGTCGACCTGTGGCCCGACCTCGGCAAGGAGGAGCAGAACCTGGTCACCGACCTGATCGGGCGCGCGGACAGCCCGGTGCAGGTGCTGCCGATGCACACCGACCTGGTCCCCGCGGTGGCCGCCTCGGCCCGCACGCTCGGGCACGGCCCGGCCCACGCCGTCGCCGTCGTCCAGGACCTCGGCGCGACTCTGGCGACCTTCCACCCGGACCGCTACACCGGCATCCTCGACCCCTACGACGTGCTCGAACTGTCGTAGTCCACGAACGACGGGCGCCCGAATGGAAATTGTCGGGCGGCGACGGTAATTTCACCGCGCCGCCGGAGCCGACCTTGGCCGGTGGAACCGCCGTTCAAGGAGGTGCAGGCAGGGTGAACGCTGCCCAGAAACCGTGGGAGGAGCGCAGCGCCGCGCGCGTGGTCGCGCCCGCGCGGCCGCGCAAACTCGCCAAGGTGCCGTTCGTGGAGCTGGCCGACGGCCGGCTGCAGGGAGTGGTGTCCAGCGGCTCGGACATCGAGCGGGTGTACGTCTCCTCGCTGACCGCCGCGAACCACTCGTTCCACTGCAGCACCAACAACAACCGCCCCTGCGGCGGCATCCGCTCCGGCGGCTGCAACCACCTGCGCGCCCTGGCCGACGAGGCCGTGCTGCAGTACGGCGTCGAGCGGGTCGCCCGCTACCTGCGCGCCGACGTGGCCGCCGACGCCACGACCGGCGCAGCGGTGCTGGCGGCGGTCAACGCGTGGCACGAGCCGTCGGCCGGTGCGCCGGTGTTCAGCCGCTTCCTGCGCCACCTGGCTTACCTGGAGCTGCCGGCCACGACCGAGCCGATGCCTGAGCTGCACTGGTTCCCGGCGGGCGGGGCGGTGCGCTGATGAGGTTCGACCTGCTGACGGCCCCGGTCGACGGGGTGTCCGAGGCGTACGACGTGGTGGGCGGGTTCGACGGCACGCTGGTGGCCGGGCTGCTGCGGCCGGGGGCGGAGCAGATCGCGGCGCTGCACGGGCTCGCGGCAGCCGTGTCGGGCACGCCGCTGGCCGCCCGGGTGGCCGAGGCGGTGGACAAGACCGTCGCCGGCTCGATCTCCGACGAGCACCTGGCGGCGCTGGTCGCGGCCCGGTCGGCGCTGCTCGGCGCGGCCCACGACGCCCTGCTGGCCCAGCTCGACGAGGCGGCCGGGCGCAGCCGCGACCTGTGGCCCGCGGCCGTGCCCAGCGCCCCGGCGGGTGCGGAAAACCTGCTGGCCGCCGCACGGTCCTGGCTGTCCGATCTGGCCATCGCGGGCTGGCGCGGCATCGACCACGACCTGGTGTCGCACGCCGACCAAGCGGTGCAGGCGCTGCTCGCCGAACCGCGGCTGCGCCGGCTCGGCGCGCTGCTCGACGGGTTCGCCGGTGAGCTGCGGGCCTGCGCGCCGGGCGCGACGATGCCGCGGGTGCCGGTGCGCCGCTGGGCCGACCTGTGGGCACGAGCGCTGCTGCTGGCCCAGCCGGGCGCGCTCGCCGCCGCCGAGGCGGGCACGGTGTCGGGGCGGCTGCTGCCGCTCGGGATCGACCTGCACGAGCACCCGACCGCCGTGCAGGCGCAGGTGCACGCGGTGCTGGAGACGGCCGACGGTCCGCGGCTGGTGCGCGCGAGCGTCGCCGCGCCGAAGGTCGACACGCTGGTCGGGTCGGGCGTGTGGCAGCTGCTGCGTGGCCACAGCTCGCTGCTGGCGGCCGTCACCGAGCAGCGCGCCATGGACCTGGTCGACATGCCCGTCACCGCGGGAGGCGACCTGATCTGGACCGACGGGCACGCGAGACCGGGCGCGCCCGCCGAGCCGTTCGCGACGGCCCGGGTGCAGCTCGCGACCGCAGCCGCGGCACCGGTCCCGCCGCTGGAGCGGCACCCGGTGCGCCTGGCGGAGCCCGTTCTCCTGGAGGGGTACACCGTGACGCCGCACGACGACGGCGTCACGCTCGCCCTGCCAGGGCTGACCATCGAGGTCGACGTCGAGCGGATGCACAGCGCCGGGCCGCTCACGCCCGCGCTGGTCGCGACGTCGACAGCGTGCATCGGGCTGCTGCGCTGGGACGGGTGCTGGACGATCCAGCCGCTCGCCGTCGAGGCGGCGGTCAAGCGCAAGACGGTCGCCGTGCACGCGGGCGCGTGGGCGGGCGGGGCCGGTGACGCCGCCGGAGCCAAGGCGGAGGCCGCCGCCGCCGACGCGGTCAAGGTGCTGCGCGAGCGGGCCGGAAGGTTGCTGCGCAGATGACGGTCGGCGCGGACTTCAACCGCCGCCAGGTCATCTACTGGCGGCTCATCGCGCGGCTGTTCAGCCGCGAGGAGCAGAGCACCCTGGAAGCGGCCAGCCTGGCCGTCATCGAGGACATCGGCCTGCCCGCCGCGCTGCTCGACCCGTCGGTGTCGATCGACAACATCGTGCAGCGCTTCCCCGACCTGGCCAAGGAGTTCGACGGCCTGATGGCGGCCGACAACCTCGGACCCGCGGCACACGACGACGCCACGGCCACCGTCGGTGAGCTAGCGGCCGCGCCGCCGGAGGAGGTCGGTCGCGACGCGGCCGCTGAGGTGCGGCGGGCCGCGCTCGCGGCGAAGCTGCTGCTCAACGTGTTCGACACCGGGTCGGGTGCGGTGTCGGCGACGCAGCTGGCGCGCTGGCAGTCCGACGCGGGCTGGCTGGAGCGGGCCGTCGGCGAGGAGCCGGGCAGCCTGCGCCGCCAGGGTGGCGGGGGCAGCGGGCAGGGTATGGGCGGCACGCTCGGCGAGCTGGAAGGTGACCTGGTGAGCCGGATGCAGTTGCGCGAGGTGCTGGCCGACCCGAAGCTCGCCGCGCAGCTCACCCCGAGCATGTCGCTGATCGAGCAGCTGCTGCGCGACAAGTCGAACCTGTCCGGGCTCGCGCTGGCCAACGCCAAGTCGCTGATCCGGCGGTTCGTCGACGACGTCGCGGCGGTGCTGCGTACGCAGGTGGAACGCACCGCGACGGGCAAGATCGACCGGAGCGTGACGCCTAAGCGGGTGTTCCGCAACCTGGACCTGGACCGCACCATCTGGAAGAACCTCACCAACTGGAGCCCGGACGACCAGAAGCTCTACGTCGACCGGCTGTTCTACCGCCACACCGCCAGCAAGACCACGCCGTCGCGGCTGATCGTGGTGGTGGACCAGTCCGGCTCGATGGTCGACTCGATGGTGAACTGCACCATCCTGGCCTCGATCTTCGCCGGGCTGCCGAAGGTCGACGTGCACCTGATCGCGTACGACACCCGGGCCATCGACCTGACTCCGTGGGTGCACGACCCGTTCGAGGTCCTGCTGCGCACCAACCTCGGCGGCGGCAACGACGGCCCCGTCGCGATGGCGATGGCCCGCCCGAAGATCGCCGAACCGGCCAACACCGCGATGGTATGGATCTCGGACTTCTACGAGTTCGGCGCATCCCAGCCGCTGTACGACAGCATCGTCGCCGTGCAGCGCTCCGGGGTGCGGTTCATCCCCGTCGGCTCGGTGACCAGCTCCGGCCAGAACATCGTCAACCCGTGGTTCCGTCAGCGTTTCAAGGACCTCGGCACGCCGGTCGTGTCCGGCCATATCCGCAAGCTCGTGTTCGAACTCAAGAACTTCCTGGCCTAGGAGAACCGACCGATGACCGAAATGCTGCGCGCCCCCGCCGAGACCAAGTACGCCGAGGAGCTGGACTGGCTGGAGTCGATCGACGACGGCCCGAGGCCGTTCTCGTGGCGGCTGAGCCCGAAGATGGTGCGGCTGTTCGTCCTGGGCAGCGAGCGCGCCGACGGCCTTGACCGCGACGTCGCCCAGAAGTGGTTCGGCGACCGCAGTTTCGTCGAGCGGGCCATCGTCACCCTCGCCTCCGACCGGGGCCTGCTGCTCATCGGCGACCCGGGCACCGGCAAGAGCTGGCTGGCTGAGCTGCTGGCCGCCGCGATCAGCCGCAACTCGACGCTGGTCGTGCAGGGCACCGCGGGCACCACCGAGGACCACATCAAGTACTCCTGGAACGTGTCCGCGGTCATCGCCAACGGCCAGTCCCGCGCCTCGATGATCCCGTCGCCGATCATGACGGCGATGGAGCAGGGCGTCATCGGCCGGTTCGAGGAGCTGACCCGTTCCACCAGCGACGTGCAGGACGCCCTGATCTCGATCCTGTCCGAGAAGTACGTCTCCATCCCCGAACTCGACGACGACAACATCGTGTTCGCCAAGCCCGGCTTCTCCATCATCGCCACGGCCAACAGCCGCGACCGGGGCGTCAACGACCTGTCGTCGGCGCTCAAGCGCCGGTTCAACTTCGTGCGTATCCCGGTGGTCACCAACAAGAAGAGCGAAGCCGAGATCGTACGGTTCCGCACCGTCGAACTGCTGCGACGTCACCAGATCGAGCTGGACGTGCCGCCGACGCTGCTCGACATCCTGCTGCAGAGCTTCGCCGACCTGCGCGCCGCCGCGGCGTCGGCGGGCAGCGACGACGAGAAGCTGGAGTCGGCGCTGTCCACCGCCGAGCAGATCGGCGTCCTCGAAGACGCGATCCTGCACAGCAACTTCTTCGGCGACCGGTCACTGCGGGCGCAGACCCTCGCCGGTTCGCTGGTCGGGTCGCTGGCCCGCCGCACCCCCGAGGACCTGGCCATCCTCAACAAGTACTGGCACGGGGTCGTCGAGCCGCGCAGCAAGGCCGAGGGCGGGTCGTGGACCGAGTTCCTCGAAGGCGGCCGCGAAGCGATCAAGACCCTGTCATGAGCACACCGACCTTCGGAGTGCTGCGCTCGCAGCTGCTCGACGCGGCGGCGGCGCTGGCCGACGGCCCGGACGCGCTCGCCGGGATCCTGTCCGGCATCGTGGACGACGTCGACCGGGCGCTCGCCGAGCCGCTGGAGATCTTCCCGGTGTGCCACCACTCGCCCGCGTCGGCGATGGCGATGGCCCGACGGCTGCGCGAGAAGCAGCCGAAGGTCATCTACCTGGAGCTGTGCGAGGACATGACGCCGCTGCTCACCGAGCTGCGCAACTGCCGCCTGCCGGTGGCGGTGCAGGCGTTCGCGTCCGAACTGGACGGCTTCCCGCAGGACTGGGCGCCGCTGTCGGTGGTCGCGCCGATCACCGAGGCGTCGGCCGAATACCAGGCCATCGGGTACGCCCTGGACACGCCCGGGGTCGAGTTGGTGCTCGTGGACCGGTCCACCGACCACGTGTTCCAGTGGCAGCCGCGCAAGGACAAAGCGGCCGAGCAGCCCGCCGAACCCGGCACGGAACCCGCCGAGGACGCCGACCTGCACGGTGACGCGGTCGGCGTGGAGATCGGCGACCTGCGGCCGCGTTTCGCCGAACTGGAGGAGCACCTGCTGCACCACGGCAAGGTGCGGCACTGGTCGGAGTGGTGGGACCAGTACGTCGAGCAGCCCCTCGGCGACGCCGACTACGACACGTACCGGCAGGTCATGGTCCTGATCGGCAGCCTGTTCCGGCGCCTGGCCCCGGGCGCGCACCACCGGGTCACCTCCGACGAGGAACGCGAGCGCTACATGTGGACCCGGATGCGGCAGCACCTCGCCGCATCCGGCGTCGACGCGGCCGACACCCTCTACGTCTGCGGGGCGTTCCACGCCGCCAGCCACGTCGACGAGTTCGGCCTGCACGGCGCGGACACCTACGAGATCAGCCCCCGCACCGCCACGAAGTGGCACTACGGCCTGATCCCGTCCAGCCACTCCTCGATCGAGGCCCAGTTCGGGCTGGCCTCAGGCTCGGTGTCGATCGCAGCGGCGGTCTTCGCCAAGTCGCTGACCCGCACCGGCGTGGTCCCGTACCAGCTGGAGGGCCAGCAGGGCGGCCGGGCGGCGAAGAAGAAGGCCAAGCCGGTTCCGCCGGTGTTGGCGCAGTCGCAGCAGGTCGCCGACCGGCTGTCCGGGTTCCTCGCCCGGCCGCCGGTGCTCGACACGCTCGACGAGGACGAGCTGCTCGGCTGGTCCGTGGAGATCGTCCGGCTGGCCCGGCGCAACGGCTACCTGTCCAGCACCGCCGACGCCATCGCCGTGTTCGAGACCTCGATCCTGCTCGCCGGGATGCGCGGCCGTGCCCGTCCTACGCCGTACGACTTCCAGGATGCGGCCGTCACCTGTATCGAGAAGGAGTCCGTGCCCGGCCGCCGCGACGTGCGGCGGCTCTGCGAGATCATGCTCGGCGGCGACCGGATCGGCCAGGTCGGCTACGAGTCGCTGCCGCCGCTGGCCCGCGACGTGCACGACCGGCTCGCGCCGCTCGGCCTCAAACTGGAGCAGCGCGGCGTGCAGCGGGCCCTGCTCGACATCGCCGGCGATCCCGTGCTGGGCAGGTGCTCCGACCTGCTGTGGATCCTGCGCCACCTGCTGCCCAAAGGCGCGGCCCGCCCGATCATGGGCGAGCGGCGGCTCGGCCACCGGGCCATCCAGGAGTCCTGGGACCTGGCGCTCGGCACCCACGAGCGGGAGCTGATCGAACTCGGCTACGAGGGCATCACCGTCGAGCAGGTGCTCGAACAGCGGCTGCGCCGCTCGGTATGGGGCCCGCAGGCCACCGCCGCGGTCGCCCTCGGCGCGGTCGAGGACGCCACGCTGTACCTGCGCAGCCGCCGCTTCGCCGACGAGCTGGGCGCCCGCGCGGTCGACCTGCTGGCCGCCGAGCGCACCGTCGACGACGCCCCGGACGTGCTGCGCCGGGCCCGCCGCCTGCTGGCCCACTACCGGGCCACCGAGCCGGTGCTGCCCGCCTGGCTGGAGGCGTTCGTCAAGGCCGGGTACGCGCACTACTGCACCCTGCTGCCGAACGCCTTCGTGGAGGAGGAGACCGGCACCAAGCAGGTCGCCGCGATGCTGGGCTTCCTGTTCAGCATGGAGAGCCTGGCGCTGTCGCTGGGCTGCGACCGGGCCCAGCTGGAGCTGGCCGTGGCGCAGTCGCACCCGACCACGCCCGGCAAGACCGCGCTGCTGTGGGCCGCACAGCACCAGCTCGGCGTGCTGCCCCGGGCCGAGCTGCGCGAACGCTGCGCGCAACTGCTGGACAACCCGCTGGTGCTGCCCGCGTATCCGCAGTATCTGAGCGGGTTCGTGCAGGCCCTGGAACCGGTGCCGGCGCTGGCCGGGTTCGTGGTCGAGGCGATCTCGCAGGCGTTCGGGCGCCTGCCCGACGCGGTGCTGCTGCCCTGGCTGCCGACACTGATCACGACCCTGCGCAAGGAGGGCGGCGACCACGTCGGCCTGCTGGTCCGCGAGGCCGGCCGGGTGTTCCCGGGCGATCTGGCGGCACTGGACGCGTGGACGCCGCCCTGGTCGGCGACGGCCGTGGACCCCGCGGCCGCGGCCGCCGCGCCGCGTGGCCAAGCCGGTCCGGTCGCGGTGCTGCTCGCCGCGCACCCCGAGCCGACCGACGCGCTGGCCGCCCTGCTCGGCTGCGACGGCACCTGGGCGGAGCCGGAGCAGGCACCGGGCACCGGCCCGGTCAACGACCTGCTGATCCGGTATCCGGAGTCGGCCGCCGAGCTGGCCATGGCCATCGGCATCGGTTAGTGGTTCCTGGGCCGTGGTGGAACCGTCTCCGCCACGGCCCTCGGCGGGGGAGTAACCCAAATCCGGGCATTCCTGCGCAGATCAGCCATCATTCGTGCTCACCTGCCCGAACGTGAGGCACGGCGACCCTGCTCGGTGCGGACATCGGCTATCGTCTGGCCCCGACGGGTGGGGGTGACGGGTGTTTGACCTGGTGGCAGGGCTGATCGGCGGCTTGATCGGTGGGAGTTGGGCCGAGCGGAGCGAAGTTCGGCGCGCTGAGGCGCGACGGGCGGCGCTCGCCGCGGGCGAGCCCGTGCGCGTGCCGTGCGGGATCAGGGACACCGGCGCCGGGCAGACCCAGTGGCGTCATGGTGACCTGCTCATCACGGCGGATGGCGCGTGGTGGACCCCGCCGGGCATGAACACCCGTCGCATCCCGCTCGGACCCCAGGGGTGACCGTGCACGGCAACCGTCCGGTCGCCATGGGCGAGAGCTGGGACGTCAACCCGTCGTGCCGGATCCTGGCCGTGCGGATCGGCGAGCGCTCGCTGGAACTCGCCGTGCCCGAGGCGGATCTCGCCGCGGTCGGCGACGTGCTGCCGCTGACCTGATCCGCCGATCCGTGGCCGTGCACCGCAGGTCGTCAGAGGCGTGGTGCCGAACCGGTGGGGGCGATCAGCGCCATCTCGCCACCAGGTCACGCATGCGGGACTCGTCGTCAGGGAAGTAGCTCTCCCAGCCCTGATCCAGCCTCATCCAGGCGGCGGGTTGCCCACTCTCGCCGGTCAAGGGCGTCGAGGGGTCGACGACCGCGACGTAGGAGAGCGACAGCGTCGCCGGCAATTCGGGATGGAACGAGCGCACGGCCACCGCCGCCGGCTGGGCCAGGAGCTCGACCTGCAGCCCGGTCTCCTCGAACAACTCTCGCGCCGCGGCCTCGCGAGGCGTCTCCCCAGGCTCGACCTTGCCGCCCGGTGGCACCCAGGCCCGCCAGGGGTGCCGGACCAGCACGACCTGGGTGAACTCCGGGTCGAACACCCACGCCTCGGCTCCCAGAGGCTGCATCGGTTCTTGCGCCGCGGCGTCGAGCCATGCGCGCGCGTCGTCGAACTCCCGCTCGGCCGCCGCCACGTCACTGCGCACCGCGTCGAGGATGTGCTGGTCGAGTCGGCCACGAGTCATGGATGCAAGGTAGAGCGCAGGTCTGACATCGACCGGCGGCACGTAAGAGGCCGGTTCCTTTCGCGGACGTCGGCGGAGCGCTGCCGCGGACCTGATCCGTCGGCACCACCACGGCCCGGCGGTTGACAGCTCGTCCCACTACCGGCGGACGAGTGCGCTCAGGATCCGTTCGCAGCGGGCGGGGTCGATGGTGAGACCGTGTTCCAGGCCCCAGAGCCAGTAGTCGACGCAGCGGGTGACGGTCCAGCCGTGGGCTGCCTCGGCGTCCAGGTCCCCGGCCGCGACGACGATGTCGAGAATCCGCCGCACGTCGGCATCGGTGTGCAACTCGTCGGCGCGGGTCCACATCAGTTCGGGCACGGAGTACTCCGGGGCGCCCACAAGGGCCCGGGGGTCGACGGCCAGCCACGGTTGCCGTGCCGCGGCCAGCACGTTGCCATAGTGCAGGTCGGCGTGGAGCAGAACCTGCTCCCCGGCCTCCCCCCACTCGAGGGCGTGGCCGCAGGCCGCCTCCACCCACCCCGGTGGGATCGGGAAGCCGAGAGCCCGCTGGCGCCGGGTCACCGATTCCGGGATTCCCGCCGCGACGTCGGACAGCGTGCGCAGCCCCGCTGGCGGCGCGACGGCAAGGGTGCGGATGAGCGAGCCGGCGACCTCCGCCGCTTCCGGCAGCGGCAGCGTGTGCAGGGATCTCGTGTGGTCCAGGCGCTCCAGCAGCAGGGCACCCGCGTCGGGTGCTGCATCCACCAGCGTGACCACACCTCGGCCCCGCCACGCCCGCAGCGCGCGGACCTCTTCCGCGACGGAGTCCTTCAGCCAGGTCAGCCTCAGGGCCAGCGGCTGCTCGCGACGACGGACCAGCACCACCAGACTCTGGCCGCCATGCAGCGGCTCGGTGTCGTCGACGACTAGGTCCCACCGCTCGCGAAGCCGCTCCACCAGTGTCGGCAGCGACCGCACCCACCTGCGCCCGGGCTCGCCGCCGACGCGCGTACGCCACTCGGCGAACTGCTCGGGCACCCTGATCACGAGTCTGGTCCTGCTCTCGCCGGAAGGCGATCACGTTCCTGGCCGGTCCTGGACACCTCAGGCTCGCAAAGCCCGCACGGCGGTGGACGACATGCGGCGCGACCGGTCGACAACATCAAAATGACCCGGCGTGAAGGGATCGACCGTCCCTGGATAAACCGCTCGGGCCGACCCGAGACCGCCATCAGAGGCATGAGGCACCGAGCCAGAGTATGCCAACGCCTACCCCGCCACGATCAGCTGTTGGGCGAGGGGAGAGCGACCCGGGCGACGAGGAACTTCGGGGCCATCTCGCAGTAGCTGTCGGTGATCAGTTCGGCGATCTCGGTCCAGTCGGTGTGGTCACCGAGGATGGCAGCGGCGACGTTGTGGCCCCAGGGGGCGCGGAAGAACGGGAAGCCGCGGGTGGTCAGGCTGAGGAGGTCGGCCACGGGTGCGCGAAACGTCATCACGGTCGGCGCCTCGCCGGCGATCATTTGCTGGGCGTAGACCGGGAAACGTTCCGGGTCCGGCGTGTAGACGTGGGCGACTGTCCGCGCGCGGATCCGCCAGCGGACGCCGATCCAGGCCGGTTCCTCGTACGTGTCGGGCAATTGTCGGCAGATCTGTCGCAGCCGGTCCAGGATCTCGTTTGGTACGTCGCCAGGGCCGGACATACGCCGACAGTAGCGGTTGCCAGCGAACTTCGCGCACCGGTCGCCCGTCGTATTGCACCAAATGTGCACCATTCGCCGGGCAACCGAAGGTCGCCTCGTCGCCCTAGAGTCGTGACGTGAGCCGAGCGCGCAGACGGTGGATGTGGACGGGCACGATCGCGCTGCTCGGGATAGCGGCGGGCGGTCTGTTCGCATGCCTGACCTACGAGTTGGAGCACGGCGACAGCTGGAACGTGGGGGAAGGGGCCGTCTTCGAGGAAGCCAGCCAAGGCGTCGCCGTGCATGAGCTTCGACCAGGCAACACGGTGCGGATCGCCATCACGGTCCGCAATCCGGGGCCGCTGCCGATAGCCGTCGACGAGGTCGCGCTCAGGAGCCCGGACGTGGCTGTCGACGCCGTGACGATGCTCGAACACGCCGGCGAGAGCGCCGAGTGTTGCCGGCCTGAAGACGCCGGGCCGTTCCGGCCGGTGACCGTCAGCCCGGACGACCAGGTCATGATCTGGCTGACGCTGCGGGTCACCGGCGCCAACCCGTACCCGCCGTGCTCAGGCTTCGCCCTGGAAGCCGCCGACGTCAGCTACCACGTGCTGCGTTTTCCCCGAACACAGTCGTTACCACTGCGCACAGACATCGCATTTCGCACTTCATGTTCGTAGTACGTCGGCCGCGGTCGGTGTTTCCGCCAGCCGATCAGCGCGAGATGCGCCCTCCAGGCCGTTTCCGGGCACGCCGGGTGCGCTGAAGATCGCCTAGGCTCGCCGGATGGACAGCGGTCATGTTTCCGTGCCCGGCGGGGCACTCTATTTCGAGCGAATCGGCCGCGGATCGCCGATCGTGTTCGTACATGCGGGAATCGCGGACCTGACCATGTGGAAACCGCAGGTCGACGAGTTCGCCAGGGACCATACGGTGGTGTGCTTCGACAGCCGGGGCTTCGGCCGGTCGAGGACGGATGCGGTCGAGTTCTCCCCGGTCGACGACCTGCGCGCGGTGTTCGACCACCTGGAGATAGGACAGGCCGTGCTCGTCGGCTGCTCGCGCGGCGGTCAGCAGAGCCTCGACTTCACCCTGGAGCAGCCGGATCGGGTCACTGGGTTGGTCTGGGTCTGCGGTGGTGTCAGTGGCTCGTCGCACGAGGGACCTGCGGAGCAGACCGCGATCTTCGACCAGATCGAGGCGCTCTGGCAGGCCAAGGACTGGGACGCGCTCGTCGATCTGGAGACCGACTTCGCCGCCGGGCACCGCCGGTGCTGACCTGCCGCGTGAAATGATCCACCCATGCTGACCCGACGCGCTCTCAACCGTGCCCTGCTCGCGCGGCAGCTGCTGCTGGAGCGCTCGCCCCTGGGCCCGCTGGAGGCGATCGAGCACCTCGCCGGCCTGCCCGCCCAGTCGCCGAATCCGCCCTACCTCGGGCTGTGGACGCGGCTGCGGGAGTTCCGCATCGAGGACCTGTCGGAGCTGCTCACCTCGCGCGCGGCCGTCCGGATCGGGCTGATGCGGGCCACCCCGCACCTGGTCGGCGCCCGTGACGCCCGGGGCCTGCGCCCGTTGCTGCAGGGTGTGCAGGAACGGCACCTCAGCGCCGCGCACCGCGAGCGGGTGCGCGGAGCGGACCTCGGCGAGATCGCCGCGGCGGGACGGGCGCTGGTCGAGCAGCGGCCGTACACGGTCAAGGAGCTGGGCGCCGCGCTCGCCGAGCGCTGGCCCGACGCCGATCCCGCCGCGCTCGGGGCGGCGGCGCGGGCCGGCCTGCCGCTGGTGCAGGTGCCGCCGCACAGCCTGTGGGGCGCGGTCGGGCAGCCCGCCTACACCACTGCTGAGCACTGGCTCGGCGCGGGCGACGGGCCGCCGGCCACTGTCGACGACCTGGTGCTGCGGTATCTGGCCGCGTTCGGGCCGGCGACGGTCCGGGACATGCAGACCTGGTCGGGGCTCGGCGGGCTGGGCGAGGTCGTCGACCGGCTCGGCGACCGGCTGGTGGCCGACCGCGACGAGCAGGGAGCCGAGCTGCTCGACCTGCCCGACGGCCCGCTGCCGCACCCGGACACCCCCGCGCCCGCGCGTTACCTCGCGGAGTTCGACGCGATGCTGGACGCGTACGACGACAGCACCCGGATCATGGACGACCGGGACCGGCGCGACATCTTCGCGGTGCCCGGGGTCGTGCCCGGCACGGTCCTGGTCGACGGCTTCGTCCAGGCGATCTGGACGATGACCAGGAAGAAGGGCGTGGTGACGCTGGTCGTACGTCCCCTGTTCCAGATACCGACCAGGGACGTGCAGGACCTGACGGAGGAGGGCGAGCGGCTGCTCGCGTTCGCGGCTCCCGACGCCACCCGCCGTGACGTGCGTTTCAACTCCCGCTGGTGAACGGCCTGCCACAGCGGTGAGCCGGTGCCACGCGGTTGCGCGGCACCGGCTCACCGGGACGGGCCGGCGTTATGAGGTGTACGCCTCGAATTCGGAGAACTGCCCGGCCGGCCAGCCGCTGTTGGCGGTGACGGTCAGCCGCAGGTGTCGCGCCGCGGCCGCCGGGAAGGTGATGGTCACCGTGTTTCCGGTGGCCGGGTCGAAGGTGTAGGTCGCGGTCGCCTTCAGGGTGTTGAAAGTGGACCCGTCGGTGCTGCCGGTGACGGCGACGGCCTGGGTGCGGGTGGCCCAGGCAGTGGCCGGCGGCAGCTTGAGCACGACCCGGCCGACCGTCTGCGCGGAGCCCAGGTCGACCTGCACCCACTGCGGGAACGCGTTGTTGTTGCTCTCCCAGTAGCTGTTGGCGTTGCCGTCCGTGACGTTGCCCGAGCCGTAGTTCTGGGTGTTGGACGACTGGCTGGTCGCCTTGTTCAGGGCCAGGTTGACGTTCGCCGCCGGGGTGCCCGTGCCGCTCAGCGTCACCGTGGCCGGGCTGTTGACCGCGCTGCTGGTGACGGTCAGGGCACCGGTGCGGGTGCCGGTCGCGGTCGGCCGGAACACCGCGGTGACCAGGCAGGACGCCCCGGCCGCGAGGGTGCTGCCGCAGTTGTTGGTCTGCGTGAAGTCACCCGTCACCGTGATCGAGGAGACGGTCGCGGCGGCGGTGCCGCTGTTCGACACCGTGACCGTCTGGCCGGTGCTCGATCCGCCGACGGTGGTCGCCGCGAACGTGATCGCGGTGGGGGCGGCGGACACCGACGCGGTGCCGTTCGTGGTGCCGGTCCCGGTCAGCGCGACCGTCCTGGGGCTGTTGGTCGCGTTGCCGGCGATGGTCAGCGTGCCGTTGCGGACGCCGGCCGCCGTGGGGTGGAACGTGACCGTGACGGTGCAGTTCGCCCCGGGTGCGAGGGTGGCGCCGCAGGTGGTGACCAGGGTGTAGTCGCCGGTCGCGGTGATCGACGAGACGGTGGCGGTGGCGGTGCCCGTGTTGGACAGCGTGACCGTCTGCCACTCGCTGTTGTCGTTGACGGTGGTCGGCTCGAACGTCAGCGACGACGGGTTCGTCGCGAACGTGGCCGACCCGGTGCCCGTGCCGGTGGCGTACACCTCGAAGGCCGAGAGCTGGCCCGCGGGCCAGCCGGTGTTCGCGGTGATGTTGAGCCGCAGGTGGCGGGCGTTGACGGCCGGGAAGACGATGCTGACCGTGTTGCCGGTGGCCGGGTCGAAGGTGTAGCCCGTCGACGCGACGACGGTCGAGAAGTTCGACCCGTCGAGGCTGCTCTGCACCGACAGGGTCTGCACCCGGGTCGCCCAGGCCGCCGGCGGCGGAAGCTTCAGCGTCACCTTGCCGACGCTGGTCGACGCACCGAGGTCGACCTGGACCCACTGCGGGAACGCGTTGTTGGCGCTCTCCCAGTACGAGCCGGCGTCGGTGTCGGTGACGTTGCCTGCCGGGTAGCCGCCCTGCGCCGAGGAGGCCGAGGTCGGCTTGCCCGCCGCGACGTTGACGGTGCCGGTCCCGGTGACGCCGGTGCCGGTGAGCTGGACCGCGATGGCGCCCTGGCCGTCGTCGCCGGTGATCGAGTAGACCGCGGACTGGGCCCCGACGGCCGACGGCGTGAAGGTGACCGTCTGGTGGATGACGTCGCCGGGGGAGAGCTGCTGGCCCTCGGAGACGGGGGTGGTGGTGTTGAACGCGCCGACCGGCGGCGCGGCCTTGGTCAGGGTGAGGGTGATGTTGCCGGTGTTGGCGATGTCGAAGGTGTGCGTGGCGGTCTGGCCGACCGGCACCGAGCCGAACGCGACCGGGTTGGGGGTGATGGTCAGGTGCGGCGCGCCGGTGACCGCGGTGCCGGAGATGGGCACCGTCACCGCACCCGCGTTGCTGGTCACCGTCAGCGAGCCGGTCTGGTTGCCCGCGGCCGTCGGGGTGTACTTCACCGAGACCGAGACGGACGCGCCGGGGGCCAGGGTCGAGCCGTTGGCGGGGAAGCCGGTGGCGGTGAACGGCGCCGCGGGCGGGGTGGAACCGGTGATGGTGACCGCCGAGGTGCCGGTGTTGGCGATGCTCACGCTGATCGTCTTGTTCGCGCCGGTCGGCACGGTGCCGAACGACAGCGCCGACGGCGTCGCGCCCAGGCCGGTCTGCGTGCCGGTGCCGTGCAGGTCGAATGACACGACGCCGCTGTCGGTGGTGAAGGTCAGGCTGCCGGTCGCGCCGCCGGTGCCGGTCGGGGTGAACCGGACCGGCACGGCCAACGTCTGCCCGGTGGACAGGCTGCGCGGCAGCGCGGGCGGGGTCGCCCCGAACGGGGCCGCGGTCGTGATCGCCGAGATGGTCACCGCGCGGGTGGCGGTCACCGTGACGGTGGCGTTGGCGGTGCTGGCGACCGCGACGTTGCCGAAGTCGGTCGGCGGGCTGTTCAGAGCCGAGGTGGTGGGCCGGCCGAAGCCGTAGATCCGGCCGTCACGGGTGCCGACGTAGACGCGGCCGTTGTCGGTGGCGGGCGTGGCGAACTTGGTGGCGGTGCCGATGGGCGCGGAGTAGCGCAGGTTCAGCCGCCCGTTGACGGGCAGCGCGTCGTACGCCCGCAGCTGGCCGTTCGCGCCGGTGGACCCGTCGCTGTAGACGACCCAGACGATGGCGGTGCCCGAGGTGGTTCCGGTGGACGTGACGACCGGCGAGCCCGAGGTGTAGCCGAACGTCGACGAGCTGGTGCCGGCGGAGCTGAGCACGGGCAGTCCGCTGCCGTTGACGCCGTATTTCAGCGCGCGCAGGAAGCCCTGGTTCTCGACGTTGTAGACGTAGCCGCCGTCGCCGCCCCAGAACGCGGGATGGCCCCAGACGCCGTTGTACGGCCCGGCGGGTGCGCCGACCGAGGCGTCCGTGCCGCCGGGGCCCTGCGCGTTGCCGCCGAGGTTGTCGCGGTCGAGCAGGTAGACGCGGCCGTCCTTGCCGGTCTGCACGAGCAGCCGCGGGTGCGCCGGGGTGCCGAACCCGGCGGGCAGCGCCATCGGGCCGCCGGAGCCGAAGTCGGTGTCGTCCTGGTCCAGCCTGGTGTTGTTGAACGGGCTGAAGAAGTCGCGGGCGGTCAGCGAGCCGTCGCCGTTGACCTGCAGCCGGATGACCGACTCGGCCAGCGTGCCGGGCGGGCTGAAACCGGGGCCGGGCGCGGGGGAGACGCCGTTGCCGGTGGCCACGATGATCCGGCCGGGGCCGTCGGAGACCAGACCGCCGCCGGACTGCCAGATGCCGGCCATGCCGTTGGACCGGCCGGCCTCGGTCGACCAGAGCGTCGACATGGCAGGGGTGCTCGTCCGGACGCCGGCGACGTAACCGACGTACGGGCCGTAGTCGCAGTGGCTGGCGAAGCCCGCGTAGATCACGCCGTCGAGCAGCAGCAGGCCCGGCCGCTGGGCGGCGGTACGCGGGTTGAACACGTTGGCCGGGTCGTTGGTCGGCGAGCCCTGGATGGTGACCGGCCAGCCGGCCCGTTCGACGCCGGTCGCCGGGTTGACCGAGTGCAGGTAGAAGTGGGGGTGCGCGGTGTCCGGGCCGTCATTGACCTTGGCCATGAAGTACACGGCGTTGGTCGCCGGGTCGTACACCGGAGTGCTGGTGATGCCGATGTTGGGCACCAGGTCGCCGCAGCCGATGGCCGAGGCGGGCCAGGACGGGCCGACGTTACGTGACCAGGTGACCGCGCCGGTCACCGCGTTGAGGCCGTAGACCCAGTTGTTCTCGGTGACGGCGATGACGGTGCCGGCCACGACGATCGGCTGGGCGTACACCTGGCCGTCGACCGCGGTCGAGAACAGCTGGCCGAAGTCGGCGGCCGACACCGCCGAGGGCGCCAGGCCGGGTTCGTTCTGGTCCCAGCCGGTGCGCAGGGTGTCGACCGAGATCGTGGTCTCGTCGGCGGAGGCGTTGCGGGGCAGCACCAGGACGGCGGCCAGGAGCAGCGTTCCTGGGAGGAGCCCGGCGAGCAATCGACGTATGCGGGTGGAGAGATGCACGACCTGCTCCTCGGTGAGGCACCGGAGACCGGCGGATCCGGATGGCCGTGGCGGCGGGCACCGTTCGGCCTGAATGGAGCGAACGGTAATCTTGTCGATACCTGGATGCAAGATACCGACATTCATTCGAAATATTTATAGGTCAAAGCTCTCAAGATTTTGCACGACGGGCATCCGTGGCTGGCCGGGACCGTGCTGTCCGATATGTAGCGGCGTCGCTGGGATGTGCAGCGTGAACAGGAAACGAACGTGTCGACGTAGAGGTCGTCCATAGACGAGTCCCGTTCCCTCGACAATCCGCCGTGTGGTAGGACTGTCGCCATGGACCTGGGGATGCTCCTTTCCGAGCAGGGACGCGTGGATCCGCCCGCGCACTACGCGAGCCTGCACCGCGAGGGCGTCGCGCAGGCCGTGGACGAGAACGCGCAGGGCTTCGCCGTCGCCGTGTACGGCTTCGAGGCGGTCGGCCAGGTGCTCAAGGACTCCAGGTTCCGCCAGCTCGACGCGGCCTACCTGGACCTGCACACCCCACAGTGGCGGCGGCACCCCGCGCTGAGGGTGCTGCGCGACTCGATGTTCTTCACCGACGGCCCTGCCCACGACGGCGTACGGCAGATCATCGGGCGGGCCTTCACCGCGCGGCGGGTGGCCGCGCTGGAGCACGCGATGACCGACCTCACCCACCGGCTGCTCGACCGGCTGGCGCAGCTGGCCGCCGACGGGCCGGTCGAGTTCATGGGCGAGTTCGCCTACCTGCTGCCGAGCAGCGTGATGGCCGAGCTGCTGGGCGTGCCGCAGGATGACCTGGCCTGGTTCCGGCCGCGGGTGCTGGCGATCGGGGCGATCCTCGAACTCGACGGCGCGAACTGGCGCAACATGGTCCGCGCCGACGCGGCGGCCCGGGAGCTGTCGGCGTACTTCGCCGACCTGGTCGCGCTGCGGCGCGCGGAGCCCCGCGACGACCTGATCAGCCTGCTGGCCGCCACCGATCTGGGCGACGACGCGCTCGTCGCCAACCTGATCACCACCTTCAACGCCGGGTTCGTGACGACCACGCACCTGCTCGGCAACGGCCTGACGATGCTGCTGGAACGGCCGCAGCTGCGCGCGGAGCTGGCCGCCCACAACGTCGGGTCCTACGTGGACGAGATGCTGCGGTTCGAGCCGCCGGTGCAGATCCTGGTCCGGTACGCGCCGGAGGACGCCGAGATCGAGGGCGTGCCCTGCCCGGCGGGCCAGGCGGTGCTCGTGATGATCGGCGCGGCGAACCGGGACCCGGCGCGGTTCACCGACCCGGACGCCTTCGACCCGGCCCGGCCCGACCCGGGGTCGCTCAGTTTCGGCTTCGGCCCGCACTACTGCCTCGGCGCGGCGCTGAGCCGCCTGGAAGGCCAGGTCGCGTTCCCGGCGCTGTTCGAAAGGTTCCCCGAGCTGGCCCTGGCACAGCAGCCCGGCAACGCGCCCAAGCCGCTGATCCTGCGGGGACACGACACGCTCACCGTCGCGTGCCATGGTGTCTGAGGGCGACTACGTCAGGCGCGGGCTGGAGCTGTTCGCGCATCACGGCACGGCCGAGGCGATCGTGCACGGCGACCGGCGGATCACGTACGCGCAGCTGCGCGCGGGGGTGCTGGGCATGGCCGAGCGGCTGCGCGGGCACGGCGTCGCGGCGGGCTCGGCGATCGCGGTCCTGGCGGGCAACCAGCCCGAGGCCGTGTACGTGCAGCTGGCACTGCACCTGCTCGGCTGCCGCTCGGTGTGGGTGGCGCCCAACGCCCCGCCCTCGCTCAGCGCGCAGTACCTCGCGCTGGCCGAGGTGGACGGGTTCGTCTACGACGCCCGCACCCATGCCGCGCCGGGCGCGGCACTGGCCGGTCAGCTGCCGCACCTGCGGGTGCTGTGCATCGGTGCGGGCGGGACCGGACCCGACCTGGCCGGGTCGTCCGGTGCCGCGCTGCCGCCGGCCGCCGACGCCGAGCCGCAGTCGCTGTTCCAGACCGGCGGCACGACGGGCCTGCCGAAACTGGTGCACCACCGGCACGACTTCTTCGCCGGCGTGCTCGCCGCGGCGCAGCGGCACCTGGACGCCGACGCCCCGCGGCTGCGGCAGCTGGCGGTGGCCGGCTTCTGGCACTCCAGCCAGCAGGCCGCGGGCCTGATCACCCTGTTCAGCGGCGGGCTGCTGGTGCAGCACGACGGCTTCGACGCGGGGCGGTTCCTGGCCACCGTGCAGCGGGAGCGGATCACCGTGGCGACGCTGCCGCCGCCGATGCTGTACCAGGTGCTCGACCATCCCGACCTGGCGGGCACCGACACCGGCAGCCTGACCATGCTGTCGTGCGCGGGCAGCGCGATCGCGCCGTCCCGGCTGGCGCAGGCCATGGCGCGATTCGGGCCGGTGCTGCTGGTCGCGTACGGCATGAGCGAGGCGACGCTGCTCGCCGCGTACCCGACCGCGCAGCACGATCCGGGCCGTCCCGAGCGGCTGGCCTCGTGCGGCAGGCCGCTGCCCCCGTCCCGGGTCGAGATCCGCGACGGCGCGGGCCGGCCCGCCGCTGTCGGCGAGGTGGGGGAGGTGTGGGCGGCGGCGCGGCTGATGACCTCCGGCTACTGGGGCCGTCCCGAACTGACCGCGCAGACGCTGGTCGACGGCTGGCTGCGCACCGGGGACGTCGGCTACTTCGACGCGGACGGCTACCTGTACCTCGTCGACCGGGCCAAGGACATGATCGTGACCGGCCTGACCTCGTCCAACGTGTACTCCCGCACGGTGGAGGACGTGCTGGCCGCCCATCCGGCGGTCAGTGCCGCCGCGGTGATCGGCGTGCCCGACGACGAGTGGGGCGAGGCCGTGCACGCGGTGCTCCAGCTCCATCCGGGCGTCTCGGTCGACGTCGACGAATTGCGGCAATGGTGTGTGGAGCGCCTCAATTCACTATGGGCGCCGCAGACCGCGGACATCGTGGAGCGCCTTCCACTGACCGCGCTAGGCAAGATCGACAAACGGTTGCTGCGGGAGAAATACCTGGAAAACAGGGGTATTGTCGCGCGATAGAGCGCGCTCTGGCATATCTGTGACAGCAACTATCAGTGCGAGTATTTCCATGTGACAATGGCTTCCGCGAAGGACGGGGCCTTCGCTGTCGAACCCCCACTCGGACGTGTTCGTGTCATCGGAGGCTGCGCGGAATATGTACCGCACCATGCTCAAGTCCAAGGTCCACCGGGCCACCGTCACCCAGGCCGAGCTGCACTACGTCGGCTCGCTGACGCTGGACCCCGACCTGATGGACGCCGCCGACCTGCTCCCCGGTGAACTCATCCACGTCCTGGACGTCACCAACGGGGCCAGGCTCGAGACATACGTCATCGAGGGTGTGCGGGGCAGCGGCGTGGTCTGTGTCAACGGCGCGGCCGCGCACCTGATCCACCCGGGCGACCTGGTCATCATCGCGGCGTACGCGCTCATGACCGACGACGAGGCGCGCGACGCCAAGCCGAAGGTCGTCTTCGTCGACGAGGCCAACCGCATCGCCTCGGTGCACAGCGATCCCGCCGTCTGAGCCATGACTAACCGGCACCACATCGCCGTCGTCGGCAGCGGCGCGCTGGCGACCTCGATCTGCGAGTCGCTGGCCTCGCTCGCGCCGCCGCTCGGCGCGCTGAACGCGGCCCCGATCGAGGTCACCGTGCTCGCCCGCAACCCCGACGCGGTGGCGGTGATCGCCCGGCAGTGCCGGGCCCGGGCCGCCGTCGCCGGCACGGCGATCAGCTTCACCGGCGAACGGCTCGGCGACGAGACCGCCACCCTGGCCCGGCTGCAGCCGACCTACCTGGTGTGCTGCGCGTCCGCGCAGTCGCCGTACGAGAAGGTGCACCGGCCGTCGCCGTGGACCGCGCTGACCGCCGCGGCCGGGTTCGGGGCGACGCTGCCGCTGCAGGCCACCGTCGCGGTGCGGCTGGCCCGCGCGATCGGCACGGCCAGCCCGCACACCGCGCTGATCAACGGCTGCTTCCCCGACGCGGTCAACCCGCTGCTGGCCGCCATGGGGCTGCCGGTGCTCTGCGGCATCGGCAACGTCGCCACCCTGGCGGCCTGCCTGCAGGCGGCGCTGGGGCTGCCCGACCAGCGCCGCCTCGCGGTGCTCGGCCACCACGCGCACCTCGACGCCCCGGACGATCCGGGCGACGACGTGCTGGCGTGGCGCGACGGCAGGCCGGTGTCCGGGGTGTCGGCGCTGCTGGCACCCGACCGGGCCCTGCCGCGTCCGGCGCTCAACGCGATCGCCGGGCACGCCGCGGCACGCCTGCTCATCGACCTGCTGTCGGGCGCGGAGGTGTACACCAGCCTGCCCGGACCGCTCGGCCTGCCCGGCGGCTACCCGGTCCGGCTGGCCGACGGCGGCCTCGCGCTGAACCTGCCGGGGTTCAGCCCGGCGGAGGCGATCGAGTGGAACGTGCGCGCCGGCCGCCGGGACGGGATCGAGCTCGGCGGCGGCCGCGTCCGGCACCTGCCGGCGGCGGTCTCCGCCCTGGAGCCCCACCTGCCCGAGCTGGCGCAGGGCTGGGACGCCACCGACTACGACGCGGTGCAGGACCTGTTCCGCGTGCTGCGCCGACGGCTGCGGGCCACGAGCCCGCGCCCGGCACTCATCTGACCGAACCATCGAGCCGACCTCACGAAGGAGCAACGGTGCTCACGACAGCGACCGTCCCGGTGACCCGCAATCTCATCGTCGACTACTACGAGGTCATCGCGGCCGCCGTCGACCGGCTGGGCGCGGGCCCCGGCGGCGCGGCGGGCACCGCCGCCTTCGCACCCGGGTTCGACCTGCCCGCCCTGACCGACGACGTGCGCCAGTTCTTCGCCGCGGCCACCGCGACGTGGCGGGAGCTGGGCGCGCACGGCGGCCACGGCGTGCAGTTCATGGATCTGACCGGCAACCCCGGCACGCACACCACCAAGACGTTCCCGTCCATGCTCATCGTGGCGCGGGCGGTGGAGCACATCCGGCGCACCGGTGAGTCGATCTGCATCTTCACCCCCACCTCGGCGAACAAGGGCATCGCCCTGCGCGACGCGGTCGGCCGGGCGATCGCCGCGAAGCTGGTCACGCCCGAGCAGCTGCGCGTCGTCGTGCTCGCCCCCGGCTCGACGCGGCACAAGTTCCGCCGCGACCCGCTGTCGGCCGACGCCGCGCTGCGGGTCGCGAACCCGCTGCTGCGCTTCGGGGGCGACGAGCCCGAGGGGGTCAAGGCGCTCGGCCGGGCCTTCGTCGACGCATACGCGCAGGAGGCGTACGACAAGCACGGCACCACCCTGTGGTTCTCCCTGGCCCTGCCGAACTACCTCGTCGCCGACGCCGCCCGCGCCGCGTTCGAGCTGGACGCCGCCCCGGCGATCGCCGCCGCCCCGCGCTGGCACGCGCACGCCGTCTCCAGCGCGTTCGGCCTGCTGGGCTACAACCTGGGCCGCGACGTGCTGGAGGACTCGGGCCGCGCGGACGGCTCGCCGCGTCCCGGATTCCTGCTCGTGCAGCATCTGGGCACCCCGGACATGGTCCTCAACCTGCGGCACGGCTCGTTCTCCCGGGACCGGCTGCCGGCATACCGCAGGGACGCCGCGACCGGGCTGTGGGCGCAGGACGCCGACTCGCACTTCCC
The DNA here is from genome assembly GCF_009720365.1 of Catellatospora paridis. Classification (GTDB taxonomy): domain Bacteria; phylum Actinomycetota; class Actinomycetes; order Mycobacteriales; family Micromonosporaceae; genus Catellatospora; species Catellatospora paridis. Next base: position 410,330 of record NZ_ML769313.1, read on the forward strand.
GGCCGTGACCGGCGACCCCGGCGAGGTGCTCGACCCGACCTTCTACACGCACCAGCCGGTCACCTCGCCCGCGATGAACGACCTCATCGCCCGGTACGGCGGCGACGGCATCACGGTGTCGCGGCACGAGTGCGTCGCCCGCTACCCGCAGCTGCGCGACTGGCTGCGCAACACTCCCTGCGAGCTGCCCGCAGACCCGGCCGACCTGCGCGAATGGTCGATCGTCATGGCGCTCACCGGGGTACTCAACGCCATCGACCGGGGGCTCGTGCCCGCCGGGCGGGAGATCGTCGTGCACGGCTCGGGCAGCTACCGCGACGACGACTACGCGGTGTGCGAGCCGGACGCCGAGGTGTCCACGGTGGAGGAGATCGCGGCGGCGGTCCTGGGCGGCCGCTGATGGCGATCGTCGTGCCCCGGGCGGCGCTGGACGCGCTGGCCCGTGCCTGCGCCGTGCCCGCCGAGCACGCCGCCCGCGCAGCCGTGGCCCTGCTGGCCCGCCGCTACACCGGTCGCGCCGTGCAGACCGTGCGGTCGCCCGACGGCATCGCCACGTTCGACCTGACCACCGACCAGGCCGTCCGGGACCTGGTCGCCACCGATGAGGTTGTCCGGGACCAGGTCGCGCCGCATGGCGGCGAACAGCTCGCCGACCTGGCCGTGCTGCCCGGCGGCGGCGGTCTGGTCGTGTCCGGCTGCCCGGCGGAGCTGGCCGCGCCGTTCGCGGCGGACATGGCGACACTGCTCGCCGTGATGGCCGCCGAGCCGGAGCGGTCCACCGTGGACCTGCTGCCGGAGTCCGCGTACGAGGACGCTCGCCCGGTCGACCGGGCGGCGCTGCACGGCGGGCCGCGCCGGGAGCCGACCGGATGGGGGCCGGGGGACACGATCTGTTCGGCGTTCGCCGCGCAGGTGGCCCGGCACCCGGACCGGGCCGCGGTGCTCGCCGACGACGGGGAGCCGACGTACCGGCAGCTCGGATCGGCCGTGGTCGCCACCGCGGCGGCCGTTCAAGCCGCGGCCGGTGACGGCGGCGGCACGCGCCGGGCGGCGCTGCTGTGCCGCCACGGCGCGACCACGGTCACCGGGCTGCTCGCGGCGCTGACGAGCGGCCGGGCGTACGTGCCGCTGGAGCCCAGCTTCCCGGCCGCGCGCCTGGCGCACATCCTCGCCGACAGCGACGCCGACGTGCTGCTCGTCGACGCCGCGCATGCCGACCTGGCCCACCGGATCGCCGCCGAGGCGGGCCGCCCGGACCTGACGACGGTCCACATCGTCACGACGGCCCCGCCGGGTGACCTCGACGAGCTGGTGGCGGCTCTGGTCGGACCGGCGACGCCGGACGATGCGGCGTACCTGCTCTACACCTCCGGCTCGACCGGCGCGCCCAAGGCCGTGGTGCAGAGCCACGGCAACGTGCTGTTCGGGGTCGCCAACCACATCCGCAACTTCGCGCTCACCCCGGCCGACCGGACCAGCGTGCTGACCTCGTTCGGGTACGACATGGCGGTCACCGACCTGTTCGGCGCGATCCTGTCCGGGGCCGCCGCGGTGCCGTCCGACATCCGCGAGCACGGCCTCGGCCACCTCGCGCAGACCATCGCCCGGCACGCGGTGACGGTCTACCACTCCACCCCGACCGTCTACCGCTACCTGATCGCCGGGCTCGGCGCCGGCGGACGGCTGCCGAGCGTGCGGGCGGTGCTGCTCGGCGGCGAGGAGGTCACCCGCCACGACGTGGAGCTGTGCCGCCGCCACTTCGCCGCCGGGGCGGTGTTCGTCAACGGGTACGGCACCACGGAGATCAGCTTCGCGGCGCAGCACCACCTCGGTCCCGGCGCCGCGCTGGAGCACGCGGTGGTGCCGATCGGGCACCCGCTGCCCGGCATCGACGTGGTGCTCGTGGACGCCGCCGGGCGTCCGGCCTGCCTGACCGGCGAGGTGGTGGTCCGCTGCGCGCACGTGGCGCTCGGCTACCACGGGCAGCCGGAGCTGACCGCCGGTCGGTTCCGCGAGTATCGCGGCACGCGCGCCTACTGGACCGGCGACGTCGCCCGGCGGCTGCCGGACGGGCGGCTGGTCTTCCTGGGCCGCGCCGACCGCCTCGTCAAGATCCGTGGTTACCGCGTCGAGCTGGGCGAGGTCGAGTCGCGGCTGGCCGCGCTGCCCGGCGTCGGCCAGGCCGCCGTCGTCGCCCGTCCGGCCAGGGACGGCACCAAAGAGATCATCGCGTACGCCGTGCCCGCGCGCGACGCGGCCGTGGAGCCGGACCGGCTGCGGGCGGCGCTGGCCGAGACGCTGCCCGAGTACATGGTGCCGCGGGCCGTGGTCGTGGTCGGCGCGCTGCCGATGGGCGACACCGGCAAGCTCGACGTGCGGGCACTGCCGGAACCTGCCGCCGTCCCGGCGCAGCCGCGCCGCGGCCCGGACGGGCCTGATCCGCTGGAGCAGGTGATCGCGGCGGCGTGGTGCGAAGCGCTCGGTGTCGCCCAGGTCGACCGGCACACCGCGTTCTTCGACCTCGGCGGGCATTCGCTGTTGCTGGCGCTGGTCCAGGAGCGGCTGGCGGCGGTGCTCGGCGAGCGGATCTCGATGCTGCGGCTGCTGGAGTTCCCGACCGTCGCCGGACTCGCCGCCCACCTGCGACCCGCCAGCCTCACGGCTGCCGCCGACGCGCCGCCGTCGGTGGACGTCGGGTCGGCAGGCGCGCCGTCCACGGCAGATGTGCCCGCCACGGCCGACGCCGGGCAGGCGCACGTCGCCGATCGGATGCGTCGCCGGCGCGCGGCGCGGCAGGGCTCGGCGGCACAGGTGGAGACGGCGTCATGAGCGACGACGACCTGATCGCCGTCGTCGGCCTGGCCTGCCGGGTGCCCGGTGCGCCGGACGTCGCGACGCTCTGGCGCAACCTGCTGGACGGGGTGGACGCGGTCCGCCGATCCACGCCGGCGGAGCTGGCGGCCGCGGGTCTGCCCGTGGACGGCACGTACGTGCCCGCGTTCGGCCTGCTGGACGGGCTGGAGGACTTCGACGCCGCGCTGTTCGGATACGGCGGGCACGAGGCCGCGCTGCTGGACCCGCAGCACCGGATCTTCCTGGAGACGGCCTGGCACGCGCTGGAGGACGCCGGGCTCGACCCCGCGCGGGCACCGGCCCCGATCGGGGTGTTCGCGAGCTGCGGCGTGAACCGCTACCTGCGCCACCACCTGCTCGGCAACCCGGCCGTGAAACCGGCGGGCGCACTGCCCGACGACTGGGACGATGCGCTGGCCGGGGGCACCTGTGACTACCTGCCGACCCGGGTCGCGTACGCGATGGGGCTGACCGGACCGGCCGTGGCCGTGCAGACGGCGTGCTCGTCGTCGCTGGTCGCGGTGTGCCAGGCGGCACAGGGCCTGCTCGACTTCCGCTGCGACGCCGCGATCGCGGGCGGGGCGGCGGTCGTGTCGACCCGGCAGCTCGGCTACCGCTACCGCCCCGGCGGGACGTGGGCCGCCGACGGGGTGTGCCGCCCGTACGACGCGGACGCCACCGGGCAGGTCTTCGGCAACGGCGGCGGTGCCGTGGTGCTCAAGCGGCTGGCCGACGCGGTCGCGGACGGCGATCACGTGTACGCGGTGCTGGCCGGCTGGGCGGTGAACAACGACGGCTCGGCGCGTGCCGGGTTCAGCGTGCCCGGCGTGGCGGGTCAGGCGGCCGTGGTCGCCGAGGCCCTGGCCGCCGCCGACTGGGACGCGGGCAGCGTCGGCTTCGTCGAGGGCCACGGCAGCGGCACGCCCTTCGGCGACGCGATCGAGGTCGAGGCGCTGACCCGCGCCTTCCGGGCGTCGGGCGCGCAGCAGGGACGATGCGTGCTCGGCTCGATGAAGCCCAACACCGGCAACCTCGACGCCGCCGCCGGAGTGCTCGGCCTGATCAAAGCCGTGCTCGCCGTACGCGACGGGCAGATCCCGCCCACCCTGCACTTCCGCCACCCGCACCCCGATGTGGACCTGGCGGCGTCGCCCTTCACCGTCAGCGCCGAGGTCCGCGACTGGCCGGGTCCGCGCCGGGCCGGGGTCAGCTCGTTCGGGCTGGGCGGCACCAATGCGCACGTGCTCGTCGCGCAGGCTCCCGCGCACGTGTCGGCCGAGCCGCGGATGCCGGTGCCCGGCTACGCGTTCCAGCGCAGCCGCCATTGGATCGAGCCCGTGGCGGCCGGCCATGCGTGAGCCGGACCAGGCAGGGCGGCCGAAGGAACCACTCGAGGTGGCCCCGGACCCGGGCTGGGTGCGCGCGGTCGGGCGGCCCGTCGTGGCCGGTGACTTACCGCCGGACGGGCTCGTGCCGCTGGGCGACACCGGGTGGCAGGTGTGGCGGTCGGCCGTGCTGCGCGCACCCGGCTTCCCGGCGACGGGCCTGGACCTGCTGGCCGCGCCCGAGTGCGCAAAGGAGGCCGACGCGCTGCTCGGCACGGGCGGCGACCGGGCCGCGTTCGACGGCGTGTTCGCGGCCGCGACCCGGCGGATGACCGCGCGCCTGCACGACATCGCCGCCGATCCGCTGTTCCGCGAGGCCGTGACCTGGCAGAGCCTCAACGCCGTCGAAGCCCTCGACGGACTGCTGCGCGCCGGTCCGGACGCGAACCGCAACTCGCGCCACCGCCCGCGCGAGATCCTGGTGACCCGCTACTGGCAGCGCTACTGCGCCAAGAACGACACCATCGGGTTCTTCGGCCCCGTCTGCTGGGCGTCGTTCACCGACGGCGATGTCGCCGCCCGGGTCGAGCCCGGTCCGGACCTGGTCCGCGCCCGCGTGGTCGACCTCGAACGGCGGGTCCTGTCCGCGTACGCCGACCGGCTCGCCGCCGACCCCCGCTTCGGGCCGTGGCTGCCCGTGACCCGGCAACCCCACCTGGCGGTGCGCGGCGACGAGCTGCTGGAGGCGGGCCTGCCGCCGCGCCCGCTGACCCCGGCGCAGGCCGCCCTGCTCGGCGCGAGCGACGGCACGCGCAGCGCCCACGAGGTGGCCGCGCTCGCGCTCGCCGATCCGCGGACCGGGCTGCGCGTCGCGTCCGACGCCCTGCTGGCGCTGGCCCAACTGGCCGACCAGGGCTTGCTGCGCCGGGGCGTCGAGCTGCCGTTGACCGTCGCCGCCGAAGCCGAACTGCGCCGACGCCTGGCCGCCATCGCCCACCCGGCATTGCGCGACGAGGCGCTCGCCGGTTTGGCCCGGCTGCTCACCGCCCGCGACGGGCTCGCGGACGCGGCGGGCGACGCCGACGCGGTCCGGGCAGCCCTGCTGCGTCTCCAGAACGAGTTCGTCGCGGTGACCGGCGGCGACGTGCTCCACCGCCCCGGGGCCACCTACGCCGGGCGCGGTCTCGCCTACGAGGAGACGCTGCGCGACCTCGACGTCTCCTTCGGCGAGCCGCTGCTGACCATGCTCGCCGACACGCTCGTGCCGCTGCTGGAGGCTGCCCGGTGGCTGACCGCCGCGATCGCCGCCGCGTTCACCGCCGCGCTGCGCGAGCTGTACGACGATGCCGCTGCTGACAGACCGGTCGCGCTGGGCGACATCTTCGACGCCGCCCTCGGTGTCCTGTTCGGGCAGGGGCCGGTCGCCGACGTGCTCGCCGACTTCACCTCCCGGTGGACGCGGCTGCTCGGCCTGACCGGGTCGAGCGCGCCCGATGAGCTGGACCGGACCGGCTCCGGCCCGATCACCCTCGATCCGGCCGGTGAGCTGGACGGGACCGGCTCCGGCCCGATCACCCTCGATCCGGCCGAGGTGCGCGCCGGAGTCGCGCGGTTGTTCGGCGCGGCCGCGCCCGGCTGGACCGCGGCCCGTCTGCACAGCCCCGACCTGCACCTGTGCGCGCCGAACGCGCAGACCCTGGCTGACGGCGACTTCACCGTGGTGCTCGGCGAGCTGCACGTCTCCTGGCTCACCTGCGACAGCGGCACCCTCACCCGCTTCCACCCCGATCCCGGCGCGCTGCGCGCCGCGCTGCACCGCGACCTGGGTGACCGGACCCTGCTGCTCTACCCGACGGACTTCCCCGAGTTCACGGCCCGGATCGCGTTCACCCTCGACGGTCCTGACGACGTCCGGCTCGGCTACACCCCGGCGCCGGTGCCGGATCCGGCGCAGGTCCTGCCGCTGGCCGCGGTGACCGTGTCGCCGGTGGACGGTGAGCTGACCGGCCGGGCCCCGGACGGGCGGACCTGGCCGCTGCTGGAACTGTTCGGCCCGTTCCTGTCGTCGCGGGCGGTCAACGCGTTCAAGGTCGCCGCCGACGGCGCGTACACCCCGCGGGTGAGCATCGGCCGCCTCGTCGTGCACCGCCAGACCTGGCGCACCACCGTCGCGGACTGCGCAGTGGACCCCGAACTCGCCGACGAGGCTGCCCGCTACCTGGCCGTACGCCGGTGGCGGGACCGCCTTGGGCTGCCCGAGCAGGTGTTCGTCCGGGTCGGCACCGAGGTGAAACCGGTCTACGTCGACTTCACCAGCCCGGCGTACGTGGCCGCCTTCGTCGCGATGGTCCGGGCCGCGTCGCGCACCGGCGGCAGCCGCACGCCGCTGACGGTCTCCGAGATGCTGCCGGGCCCCGAGCAGGCGTGGGTGCCGGACGCGGCCGGCCGGCGCTACTTCAGCGAGCTGCGGATGGCGATCCGCGACCCGGCGTCCGCGCCGACGAGGAGATGATCATGTCGACGGAACACGGTGCGGTCCTGTCCTACCCCGACCGCAGGTATCCCGACCTGGTCGCCGACCACGCGGCGAGGTCCCCGGACGCGGTCGCGGTCCGGCAGTGGGACACCGTGCTCACGTACCGGCAGCTGGGCGCGGCCGCCGGAGAAATCGCTGCCCGGCTGCGGGCGCACGGCCCGCAGCCGCTGGTCGGGGTGTGTGCCGATCGGCAGCCGATGCTGGTCGCCGGCCTGCTCGGGGTCCTGGCGTCGGGCGCTGCCTACGTGCCGCTGGACCCGGCCCTGCCGCCCGCCCGGCTGCGCGACATCGCCCGCGAGGCGGGCCTGCGCACGGTCTTCTGCGACCCGCTGGGCGCGAACCTGCTGGCCGATGCGGACCTGGAGTTGCTGCCCCTCCCCGACGCGCCGTCTCCCGGCCCGTCGAGCGACGGCACGCCCGACCGCGCCCCGGCAGGTAGCGCGCCAGCCGGTAGCGCGCCAGGCGATCATGCATCAGACGGTCACGCACCAGCCGGTCACGGATCGGCCGACGCGTCCTCGGCCGATCGCGGACTTCTCGGCGGTGCCGCGGCGGCCGACGATCTCGCCTACGTGATGTTCACGTCGGGGTCGACCGGCCGTCCGAAGGGCGTGATGATCTCGCACGAGGCGCTGACCGAGTTCGTCACCAGCCTCGCCGACCTCACGGGCCTCCGCCGCGACAGCGTCTCGCTCGGGTTCGCGTCGATCGGGTTCGACGCCTCCGTCATCGACGTGCTGGCACCGCTCGCGGCGGGCGGCACGGTCGCGCTCGCCGGGACGGCCGACCGGGCGGACCCGACCCGGCTGCAGCGGTTCTGCGCCGAGCACCGGGTCACGGTCGCGTTCGTGCCCCCGGCGGTGCTGCCGGTGCTCGACCCGTCCGGCCTGCCGGACCTCCGGGTGGTGCTCACCGGCAGCGAGGCTCCCGGCCCGGAGCAGGTGGCCCGCTGGACGGCAGGCGGCCGCCGCTTCCTCAACCTGTTCGGGCCCACCGAGACGACCGTGCTGGTCACCTGGTTCGAGGCGAGCGGCGACTGGGACCGGCCGCTGCCGATCGGCCGCCCGGCCGCCAACCACCGGGTGTACGTCGTCGACGAGCGGCTGCGCCGGGTCCCCGACGGCGTGCCGGGCGAGCTGCTGGCCGGGGGCGCGGGGCTGGCCCGCGGCTACCTGGGCGCACCGGACCTCACCGAGGAGCGCTTCGTGCCCGACTCGTTCTCCGGGGTGCCCGGCGCGCGGCTCTACCGCACCGGCGACCTGGTGGTCCGGCAACCGGACGGGCTGCTGCACTTCCTCGGACGGGTCGACCGGCAGGTGAAGATCCGCGGTCAGCGCGTCGAGATCGGCGAGGTCGAGGCGGTGCTACGCAGCCATCCCGCGGTCGGGCACGCGGCCGTCGCCGCGGTGGACGGTCCCGGGGGCACGACGCTGACGGCGTTCACGACCGGTGCCGCGAGCCCGCAGGAGCTGCACGAGCACTGCGCCGCCCGGCTCGGGGCCGCGATGGTCCCCACCCGGATCACCGTCGTGCCGCGGCTGCCGCTGCTGTCCAGCGGCAAGGTCGACCTCGACCGGCTCGTCGCGGACACCGCGTCGCCCGTCGACGAGACGCCGTTCGCCGCGCCGGCCACGCCGGTGGAGACCGAGGTCGCCGCCGTCTGGGCCGAGCTGCTGGGCCTGGCCCGGGTCGGCCGCGACGACGACTTCTTCGACACCGGCGGGCATTCCATCACCGCGATGCGACTGGTCGCCGCGCTGCGCCCGCGGCTGCGCCGCGACGTGGCCATCGAGGACGTGCTGCAGGGCCGCACCCTGCGGGCGATCGCGGCCCGCGCGTCGGCGGCGGCCGCGCTGGGCGACGAGCCGCCGGTACGCGGACGCCCGCCCGCGCTGTCGCCAGCGCAGCAGCGCCTGTGGTTCCTGGAGCGCTACTCGCCCGAAGCGGCGGCCGCCTACAACATCGTGCTCGCCGAACGCCTGCGCGGACCCCTCGACCGGCAGGCGCTCGGTGACGCGCTGACCGCCGTCGCCGCCCGCCACGAGGTGCTGCGCTGGCGTATCCCGGACGCGGACGGGGTGCCGTACGCGGTGGTCGACCCGGTCGGTCCGGTGCCGCTGCCGGTGACCGACCTGAGCGCGCTGCCCCCGGCCGAACGCGAACGTGAGCTCGCCGCACAGCTGGCCGCCGAGGCCGGCGGCCGGTTCCGGCTCGCCGCCGACGCGCTGTGGCGGCACCGGCTGTTCCGGCTGGGCGAGGACGAGCACGTGTGGGCGGTCACCGCCCACCACGCCGTGTTCGACGGCTGGTCACAGGCGATGCTCTACGACGACCTGGCCACCGCGTACGCCGGCACGGCCCTGCCGCCGCTGCCCGCCACCTACGGCGACTACGTGGCCTGGCGGGCCGACCGGCGCGAGCAGCGCGCCGACAGCGACCTCGACTGGTGGACGTCCCACCTGGACGGCGCCCCGACCGTGCTGGAGGTGTCCGGCGACCGGCCGCGCCCCGCCGAGCAGACCTACCCCGCCGGATACTGCGGCACCTGGCTCGACACCGACACCACCGCCGACCTGCACCGCTTCGCCCGCGTGCACGGCGCGACCCCGTCGGCGGTGCTGCTGGCCGCGTTCGGGCTGGTCCTGGCGAGCTGGGCCGGGCAGGACGAACTCGTCGTCGGCACCCCGGCCGTCGACCGCCGCCACCCCGACTTCGAGCCCATGGTCGGGTTCTTCGTCGACATCACGCCGCTGCGCCTGCACACCGATCCCGGCGGCAGCTTCGCCGCCCACGTGCGCGCGGCCCGCGACGAGCTGATCGCCGCGCTGGCCCACCCGGAAGCGCCCCTGGAACGCCTGGTGCAGGCGTTCAGGCTGGGCGGCCAGACGGTCCGCAGCCCGCTGGTCCAGGTGCTGTTCAACGTGTTCAACTTCGCCGCGCCCCGGCTGGACCTCAAGGGCCTGGTCAGCGAGCCGGTGCCGGTGCCCGCGCCGGGTTCGGCGTTCGACCTGACCCTCTACGGCGTGGAGCGCGACGGCCGGATGCGCCTGGAGGTCGTCCACAACAGCGACCTCTACGACACGTCCCGGATGGACCTGCTGCTCGACTCGCTACGGCAGGTGATCACACGCGGTGTCGCCGACGGCGACCTGACCGGCGGCGAGCTCGCTCCTTCGCGTGGCGTGGTCGCCGTCGAGGTTCCCCGAGCCCGTGTGCGACCAGTGCGGCCGGACCAATCCGTCGGTGTGCCGCCGGTGACGGCGACCGAGCTCGCCGTCGCCGCCGTGTGGTGCGAGGTGCTGGGCCGTGAGGCCGTCGGGGCCGTGGACAACTTCTTCGACTCCGGCGGCGGCTCGCTGGCCGCGGTCACCGTGCAGCAGCGACTCAACCGGATGCTGGGCCGCGAACTGCGCGTCGTGGACCTGTTCCGTTATCCGACCGTCCGGGCGCTGGCGTCGTTCCTGGACGGCGCGACGGCCGCCGACGGCACCGACGACGCGGTCGCACAGGCGTTGCGGCGGGGCGCGGCCCGGCGCGCGCGGACCCGGCACCGCGCCGCAAGCGAAGGAGAGCCCCAGTGACCGACGACCTGACCGACGGACCCGAGCCCATCGCCGTGATCGGCATGGCCTGCCGGGTGCCGGGCGCCGCCGACCTCGCCCGGTTCTGGGACAACCTGGTCGCCGGGCGGAGCGCGCGCACCGAGCTGAGCCGCGAGCACCTGCTGCGCGCCGGGGTCCCGGCGGAGCAGGTCGACGACCCCGACTTCGTACCGGTCGGCTACCTGCTCGACGACGTCGAGAACTTCGACGCGGGCCTGTTCGGGCTGACCCCGCGCGAGGCCGCGCTGGCCGACCCGCAGCACCGGCTGTTCCTGGAGCTGTGCCACGCCGCGCTGGAACACGCGGGCTGGGACCCGGCCCGCTACCCCGGCGACATCGGCGTCTACGGCGGACGGGGCATGGAGACCTACCGCTGGCAGCACATCCACGCCAACCGGGCGGTCATGGCGGTCACCGACCACACCACCATCGGCAACGGCAACCACGCCGACACGTTCACCACGCTCGCCTCGTACCACCTGAACCTGCGCGGTCCCAGCGTCGGCGTCTACACGGCCTGCTCGACCTCGCTGGTCGCGGTGCACACGGCCGCCGAGGCGCTGCGCGCGGGCGAGTGCGACATGGCCCTGGCCGGCGGCGTCAGCATCGAGCTGCCCGCCGATCGCGGCTACCTGCACCGCGAGGGCGCGGCCGACTCCGCCGACGGGCACTGCCGCCCGTTCGACGCGGCCGCCTCCGGGGTCGTGGCGGGCAGCGGCGGGGGAGTCGTGCTGCTCAAGCGGCTCGCCGACGCCGTCGACGACGGCGATCACGTGTACGCGGTCGTGCTCGGCAACGCGGTCAACAACGACGGCGCGGCCAAGGTCGGCTTCACCGCGTCCGGGGTCGCCGGGCAGGCCGCCGCCATCGCCAATGCGCTGGCCACCGCCGGGGTCGACGCGCGCACCGTGACCTACGTCGAAGCCTCCGCTACCGGCAGCCCACTCGGCGACGCCATCGAGGTCGAGGCACTGACCTCCGTGTACGGCCGCGGCCGCGCCGACCGGCAGTGGTGCGCCCTGGGCTCGGTGAAGTCGAACATCGGCCACCTCAGCCAGGGCGCGGGCGTCGTCGGTCTCATCAAGACCGCGCTCGCCCTCGACCACGGCCTGATCCCGGCGAGCCTGGGCTACACGGCCCCGAACCCGGCCCTCGGCCTGGACACGACGCCGTTCTACGTCAACGCGACCCTCGCCACCTGGGAGTCCGGCGCGACACCGCGCCGCGCGGCGGTCAGCTCGTTCGGCATCGGCGGCACCAACGCCCACGTCGTGCTCCAGCAGGCCCCGGTCCGGGCGCCGGAGCTCGCGGTCCGGGTGCTGCCCGCCAATGACCCAGGCAGCCCGCAGCACGCTCTTCCGTCGCGGCCTGGCTCGTCGGTGGGCAGCACGTCACACGCTCTGCCGTCGCGGCCCGGATCGTCGGCGGGCAGCGCGCCGCACACCTCCCCGGCGTCGCCCGGATCGTCGATAGGCAGGCCGGAGATCCTGACGGTTTCCGCGCGTTCCGCCACGGCCCGTGACACGGCCGCCGCGCGGCTCGCCGACCATCTCGCGACGACCGCTGACCTGAACCTCGCCGACGTGGCGCACACGCTGCGGGTCGGCCGGGCCGAGCACCCGTACCGCGCCGCGGTCGTCGCCACCGGCGTCGCCGACGCCGCGGCCGCGCTGCGCGACCCGCAGCGCCGCCTGTCGGCCGTCGCCGCCGCGACGCCGCGCGTGGTCCTGCTCTTCGGCGACCAGTCCGCCGTGCCCTCGGGGCTCGGCCTGTACGCCGCCGAACCGGCCTTCGCCGACGCCGTCGACCGGTGCGCGGCGGCAGCCGGTCGCGACGCCCGTGACCTGCTGGCCGACCCGCTGCTGGCGTCGTTCACCGTCGGGTTTGCGATGGCCCGGCTCTGGCAGTCGTGGGGCGTTCGCCCCGCCACGATGCTCGGCCACGGCGCGGGGGAGTACGTCGCGGCGACCCTGGCCGGTGTGTTCGACCTGTCCGACGCGCTACGCCTGGTCGCGCTGCACGGACGGCTACACCGGGAGGCCGCCGCCGACGCCGCGTTCACCGTGTCGGCGAGCGCCGAGAAGCTCGCCGCCCTGCTGCCGCCACAGGCGTCGATCGTCGCTGTCGACGGGCCGGCGAGCTGCGTCGTCACCGGCCCGGCCGAGCTGCTGGAACGGCTCACCGAACCGTCCGGCCGCAAGATCGGCACACGGCGGCTGCGCACCGTGCACCCGTCCCCGTCCGCCGTCACCGAGACGATGGTCGCCGAGCTGTCCGCCGCTGTCGCGACCGCGCGCCCGTCCGCGCCGAGCAGCCCTTACCTGTCCTGCCGCACCGGCCTGCCGGTCACCGCGGAGCAGACCCGCGACCCGGCGTACTGGGCCGGGCTGCTCCGCGAACCCGTCCTGTTCGGACCGGCGATCGCCACCGCGCTGGCCGGTGGCGCGAGCGTGTTCATGGAGTGCGGACCCGGCCGTCGGCTCGCCGGTCTCGCACAGATGCAGGCGCCCAAAGACGGCGTCCCACCGCTGCACAGCCTGCCCGCCACCATCGACTCGACCGTCGCGGACCCCGCCCGCGACCTGGTGACCTGCTACACCGCCGCGGGCAGGCTGTGGGCGCACGGCGTGCCGCTGACCTTCGGCGGCATGGGACGGCGCGTGGCGCTGCCCGGCTATCCCTACGAGCGGACTCGGCACTGGATCGACCCCGATCCGCCCACGCCCGCCCTGCCGCCGGTCACCGGCACCGCGCCCATGGCCGCCGGCGGTGGCCCGGTCACCGGCGTAACCGTCGCGGCCGGTGGGGACACGGCCGAACCAGGGGTGGCCGACGTGCTCGCGCCGATCTGGTCGTCGCTGCTGGGCATCGAGCGGATCCGGCCCGACGACGACTTCTTCGCCATCGGCGGCACGTCGCTGACGGCTGTGCAGCTCGTCGCCCAGGTCCGGGCCTCATTCGGGGTACGCCTGTCGATGCGGCTGATCTTCGACGCGCCGACCCTCGACGCGATGGCCAGGACCATCGAACAGCGCCGAGCCGCCAAGGTGTGACCGTGGCTCAGACCTCTTTGACCAGCTCCGACACCGGGAGGTCAGGATCGTCGACGGCGGCGCGCAGCAGGCGCTCGTAGCCGTCGGCGAGCCCGGCCACGGTGTCGTGCGTCAGCAGCCCCGTGTCGTAGACGAACGTCGTCGACAGGCCCGCCGGTCCGGGCCGGGCGTACACCATCAGGTCGTGCAGCACCTTCGGGATGCCCAGCGGGAAGTCCTCCACCCGCAGGCCGGGCAGGGTCAGCCGGCTGGCGACCTCGACCTCTTCGTGCAGGAACATCGCCTGGAAGCCCTGCGCCCGGCCTGGATGCGCGGGCTCGTCCAGCGCCGCGACCACCTGCCCCCACGGCAGGTCCTGGTGGTCCAGCGCGTCGATCACCGTCTCCCGGGTGCGCGCCAGCACCTGCCGGAACGTCGGGTCGCCGGACAGGTCCCCGCGCAGCGCCAGCGCATTGTTGAACAGGCCCACCAGCCGCGCCAGCTCCGGCCGGGTGCGGCCGACCCCGGCCACCGGGATGCCGATCGCGAAGTCGTCCCGGCCACTCGCTCGGAACAGCAGCACGTGTAGCGCCGCGAGCAGCGCCATGAACCGAGTGCAGCGCGCCGATCTGGCCAGCTCCTCGACCCGCCGGACCAGCTCGGGGTCGAGGATGCGGGCCAGCTGCGCCGCGGGCGCGCCCTTCTCCGCGGGCCGGGGCAATGCGTCGAGCAGCTCCAGCGGGGCCAGCCCGGCGAGCTGTTCGCGCCAGTACTCCCGGTCCTCGTCCTCCTTCTCGGTGTCGGCGACGGACTGCGACCAGGCGAAGTCGCCGTACTGGACGGGCAGCTCGGGCAGGTCCGCCGGAACCCCCGCGGCCAGTGCCGGGTAGAGCACGCCCAGCTCGCGGTCGATGACCCCGAGCGACGCGCCGTCGGCGAGGATGTGGTGGATCGTCATCCGCCACACGTGGTCGTCGTCGGCCAGACGCAGCAGCGACGTGTGCACGAGGGGACCGGTCTGCAGGTCCAGAGCCAGGGTCCGGCGCTCGTCGAGCAGCTCGCGGGCCCGCTGCTCGCGCTGCTCCGCCGGCAGGTCCCGTAGGTCCAGCACCTCCAGCGCGACGCCGTTCGCGGTGCCGACGACCTGCACCGGTCCATCGGGCCGGGCGACGAACAGCGTGCGCAGGATCTCGTGCCGGTTCACGACCGCGTCGACGGCCCGTGCCCACGCGTCGGCGTCCAGTGGCCCACGGAACCGGTGCACCAGGTCCACCAGCGGCGACATGCCACCGGGGTAGCTGGTGCAGAGCAGCCACCATCGGGCCTGCAGCGGCGTCAGCGGCAGCTCGACCAGATGTGACGGGCGGACGTTGAGGGACGGCTCGTCTGTCACATCAAACATGGTGAACATCCTGGGGTCGGGTGTCGACGGTGTCCACCCGTCCGTCGGGTACCTAACCGCGTTCCAGGGCCCGGGTAAGCTCGGCCAGCTGCGGTTCCAGGTGTGCCAGCCGCGCGCGTACCGTGCGGGTCCGGTGTTCGGCCAGGTCGCGGTCGTGGTCGATCGTCGCCCGCAGCGCCGCCCGCACCGGCTCGACCTCCAGCCGGGCCAGCGCCGCGACCGCGGTCCCGGGCGGCACGGGCCGCTCGGGCAGCAGTCGGCGCAGCCCGTGCCGGGCCCGCACGGTCCACCGGCCCTCGGCATAGCGGAGGCTGACCCGCGGCCCGGCGGCTGCCCCGGCCCGCCCGTACAGCGCGGGCAGCGGCTTGCCGTCACCGATCCTGGGCGGCGGGGGCGCGGTGTCGTCGAGCTCGCGCCACAACCGGTGCCCGATCACCGGAGTCAGCGTGACCGCGAAGTAAAGGCCGGTGGCGACCAGGATCGCGTCGGTCAGGCCAAGGTACTGCACGAGGAAGCCGGCGAGCAGGCCGCCCAGCGGCGCGCCGCCGAACGCCACTGCCGTGATGATGCCGCCCATCCGCGACAGCATCTCCTTCGGCGTCCGCTGGTAGATCATCGCGCTGACCGTCGGGTTGAGCGACGACATGGCGATGCCGCCGACCAGCGTCACCACGACGATCACGAGCAGGTCGTCGGTGAGCGCCAGCACGATGAAGCGCGGCACCCCGCCGATGAGGTATCCGGCGACCAGCATCGGATAGCGCGGCAGGATCGGCGCGAGCCACGCCACCAGCACATTGCCTGCGATCAGCCCCAGCGCGTACGCGGTGGCGACCGCGCCGAGCGCGGCCGGGTCGTCCATCGTCTCGTACACCCACAGCGGCACGAACACGACGGCGCTGGCCTGGTTGAACAGGTTGGTGAAGAACAGCATCCCGGTGACGGCGCGCATCAGCCGGTTGCGCCGGAACCAGGTGAACCCGTCGCGCAGCGCGGTGAAGTAAGGCACCGCCGTGGTCGCGTCGGCCGCCGCCGTCACCGCGGCCCGCACCGGAATCATCAGCACGACCGCGACCGCGTACGTGGCCGCGTCGATCCAGATGCCGCCGATCGGCCCGAACACCACGACGGCTATCCCGGCCAGCGACGATCCCGCCAGGGTCGAGGTGCGCAGCACGCCCTCGCGCACCGCGGCGACCCGCGCGTAGTCGCTGCCCGCCGCGCCCATCAGCGGCACCACCATGGTCGCCTTCGCCCGGTCGCCCTGCGCCCGCAGCACCCCGAGCACCCCGACCAGGACCAGCAGCAGCCCGAAGCCCCGCGTGCCGACCATGGCGACGGCCGCGGTCACCGCGACGCTGCCCACGTCCGACCACAATGACGTGCGCCGCGCCCCGACCCGGTCCTGCAACGGCGCGGCGAGCACGCCGCTGACCACATAGGTCAGCGTCTCGGCGCCGGCGACCAGGCCGACCTTCACCGGATCGCCGGTCGTGACGAGCACCAGCCAGGGCACCGCGAAGAAGGTCATCCGGGTGCCGATGTTGGAGACGGCCTCGGCCGCGATGAGCCTGACCAGGTCCGCCCGGTGACTCTTCGCCGACGTGTCCAATCCGGATCGGGTCGCCCGCACCGGCTCGGTCAAGGTCCCCTCCACGGCTGACTCCCCGCCGGTCGCGCTGTCCGGCGGGAAGCACAGCATAGAGCCGCGTCGCTGTGATCGGCGTAGGTACACCCGCCTCCGGCACCCGCCGATCCGGAGGGCGCGATCGCCGGGCAGGAGCGCGAACCGCGGCGGGTGGGGTGCTGTCGGCCGGATAATGAGGGCTGCACACGGTCGGAGAGGAGCGCCGGATGAGCACGATGTTCGCCGTGAGGGCGCATGCCAGAGGCGGGCCGGAGCAACTCGTGTACGAGCAGGCCCCGCGGCCCGAGCCGGGGCCGGGCGAGGTGCTGGTGGCCGTCAAAGCCGCCTCCATGACACCGCAAGAGCTCACCTGGCCCGAAACATGGACATACACCCCGGACGGGACAGGACCCGAGCGCACGCCGGTCATCCCGTCACACGAGTTCTCCGGGGTCGTCGCAGCGAGCGGGCCGGGGGTGAGCAGCCCCGCAGTAGGCGACGCCGTCTACGGGCTGATCCCGTTCAGTCGCAACGGGGCGGCCGCCGAGTACGTCACCGTGCCCGCCGCTGTCGTGGCGACCAAACCCCAGACCGTCGACCATGATCACGCGGCGGCGCTGCCGCTGGCGGCGCTGACCGCCTGGGAGGCCCTGCGGGAGCACGCAGGACTGCAGGCCGGTCAGCATGTGCTGGTCCTGGGCGGCGCGGGCGGCGTGGGCATGTACGTGGTGCAGCTCGCCGCCGCACTCGGCGCCCAGGTGAGCGCCACGGCGGCGGCCGCCGACCTGGAGTTCGTGGAAGGACTGGGCGCCGAGCAGGTCATCGACTACCACGACGAACGCCTCGAGGACCATGTCCACGACGTGGACGTCGTGGTCGACCTCGCCGGCGCGGCCGCCCAGGCGCAGGCCTGGTCCGTTCTGAAGCCGGGCGGCATCCTGGTCGCCGCGTCCATACCGCCCGACCAGGAAGAAGCCGCCCGCCACGGGGTACGCGCGACCTACTTCATCGTCAAACCAGACCGGGAGGGGTTGCGCTCGATCGCGGAGCTCGTCGACGACGGCCGGGTGCGGCCGGTGCTGGACCGCGTGCTGCCGCTGGCCGAGACACGCTCAGGCTACGAGGCGCTGGAGGCCAAACGCCGCGGCAAGATCGTCATACACGTCGCCGACTAGTCTGACAGCCACAGGCGACTGGTGACGGCTTGTGCGCAAGCCGAGGAGCCAGTGACGCGCTCGACGCTCGTCACGGCGTGCGGTAGTGCCGAACGCACGAGGGACTCCACGTGGCGCATCTCTATCTCCAGCCTGCACAGCTGTGGACCCGTGCGCACCGCCAGGAAGCGTGACCTCGTCGAGCGAAAGCTTCAGCGCCGCACGTAGTTCCATCAGCAGCCGGACCCGGTCGACGTCAGGCACGGTGACCTGCAGCCCGAACCAGCCGCCCTGCTCACTGCGGAGCGCGCTCTGGTGCGCCAAGCTAGTCCCGCTCGCGTTCGGCCAGCTCGGACAGCTGGTCGAAGGTCCGCACCAGGACGGCCCGCCGCTGCTCCTTGAAGGCGGGCTTCGGTTCCAGCCCGTCGATGGCCCCGTCCCACACGGCCAGGTACCGAGCCTTCCAGTCGGCGATGACGTCGGGATCGGGCAGGTCGGCCCCGACATGGCCCTGCTGTGCGATGAGGTGGAGCAGTTCGAGGTTGCACGGCACCGCGACGCCCCAGTACTCGTCGGGTTCGATCCGGACGGGGTCGCCGGACATCGCTTCGGCCACCTCGGTGATGAGCCGGTCCGTCACCATCGACAGGTGATCGGCTGCGGTGTCGTCGTCGAAGTTGCCGCTGCCCCAGGTACCCATGCGTGCCCTCCCGACGACAGGTGTCGGCGAGCAGCGTACCCAACGTGAGCTTGACTGCCGAGCGCCAACAGGATTCGGGGCCGGGTTGCGATAGCCTGTCGGCCGTGGCCGGAACGACCTTGAGTTTCCTGACTTCCTGTACCGCTGAGCAGGCGGAGCCGGTCCTGATGGAGGAGCTGGCGGCCGAGGGCATGGTCCAGGACGAACGCTACCCGGGCCACTGGTTCACCGCAGGTGGGCTGGCCTATGAGTACTGGCTTCAGGTACCGGACTACGAGATCGAACCAGCGGAGCTGCAGCTCATCGCGCAGGTCGCAGGCGCGCCCATGCGGTGCGACGTCGTGCTGCACACCCTCGTCAGCGACCCGACCGACGGTCCCGCCCTGGCCCGCATCGCCCAGCGGGTGGTACGGCGGACCGACGGCTGGGTGTTCATCGAGTTCCGGGTCCCACCCTCGGCGCGCCTGCTGCGCCACCTGTCGAGCGTGGGCCGCTGCATCGAAGTCGGCAACGCCGCCTACCTGGACGCGGCGGCCATGGCGGCCTGGCTGATTCACCCTGACTATCACTTCGTCAAGTGAGCATCATCGCCGTCGACGGGCACGTGGTGTGTCACCGACGGCCGGGTCCGGGAGTGTGGCCCGGACCCGGCCGTACGGGTTTCAGTCCAGCACGCGGTGGTCGGCGTGCAGGGAGCGGTCGAGGCGGATGGTGATGAACTCGTTGTCGTCCGGGCGGCCCGGGGTGCGGCCCGACGAGAACGGGAAGTTGTTGTCGTTCAGCACGGCCAGGGTCCGGTTGTCGAGGATGAGCACGTCCTCGATCGTCTGGAACGGGAAGCGGAACGTGTCGGCGGTGCCGCCCAGGTGCTTCGGGTCGGCGATGTTCAGCAGGTCGGCGACCAGCGTCTTGTCGACCTGGCCGTTCCGGTCGCGGTCGGCCAGGTCGGCGAGGTAGATCTTCTTGAACGCGGCCGCGTCGCCCTGGTTGTTGTCCCGCTCGATGACCAGGAAACGCTGCTTGTCGACGGCGATGAAGTCGCCGATGGCGTTGGCGGGCGACTCCAGCCGGTACGTCCAGCGCTTGGCGGTGTACGCGTTCGCGCTGCGGTCGAACTGGTTGATGCGCAGGGTGCCCGCGGTGTCACCGTTGACCGTGCCCTCCAGCAGCGGGTACAGGTACTTGCCGTCGACCGAGGCGGCCATGCCCTCGAAGCCCTTGCTGCTGCCCAGGTTCGCGGTCACGCCCAGCCGGGCGGCGCTCTCCGGGGCGTTCACGCCCGGCAGCGGCACCGGTGCGGCCAGCAGCCGCCCGGCCCGGTCGAAGTGCAGCAGGTACGGACCGAACTCGTCACCGATCCAGTAGCTGCCGTCCTTGGCCTTGACGATCGACTCGACGTCGAAGTCGGCGCCGGTCAGCACCCGGTCGGCGCGGGTCAGCGGCCACGACACGAACCCGGACGGGTCCGTCAGGTTGACGCCGCCGACGACGTCGACGCCACGGGTGCCGAAGTCGGGGATGACGCGCTGGATGCGCAGCACGAAGTCGCCACTGTTGGTGATGTTGCCGTAGCCGTTGTCCGACAGCACGTCGTAGCTGCCGTCGCTGTTGCGGGCGATGCCGCTGAAGCCCTGCACGGGCTGGTCGGCGAACGGCGGTGTGACCCCGTTGACCGGGGTGGTGCCGAGCAGCGAACCGGACGGGTCACTGGCGGGGACGAAGGTCAGCGCGGGCAGCTTGGCGAAGCCGGTCAGCACGGCCGGCCCGAAGTCACCGGATCGCTCCGCCTCGGCCGGGGCGGCCGAACCGCCGGTGGGCAGGGCGACCGCCAGGGTCAGCACGGTGAGACCGGTCAGGGCCAGCCGGGGCAGACGTGTCATGAATCCTCCTCGAACGGGAAATCGCCCCGGACGTTAGACATCCCGGTTGAACCCACCGAGAACGTCCGCTCAACGGCGCATGGAGAGCACCGGTGCGGAGGAGGCGTTCGGCGACGCTGTCAGGCGGTGTGCACGCGCGCCTGCCTCGCGAGCTTGTGTTGCAACTCCCGCAGGGTCTTCATCGTCTCCTCGTCGGACAGACCGGTGGTGGTCGACCACTCATAGCCTGAGCCGAAGATGTCGCTGGCGAAGACGAACTCCGTGGCGATCAGCGATCGTCGCCAGTCCCGCCGGCTGAGCGGCTGCCCCGCCTCGATGGACGCCGTGAGGCGGCGGACCTGCCGGTACATGTCCTCGACACCCTCGAAGCCCATGGCCACCGCCAGTGCGTCGGTGGCGTGGGCGGGCCCGCCCCACTCGCTGAAGCCGCGGACGAGCAGGTGGCGTTCGGCGTCGGTCAGGTCGACCGATACCGGATCTTCAGCGGCATGTGCCGCCCGGGCATCGGACAACGTGGTCTCGGTCATGCGGCGAAACGATAATGGTGATCCGTTCGGCCCGTGGGTGGCGGCCTCGGTTGTGCAGCTCGGCCATACTCTGCCGGGTGAGCACTCTCTACCTTGCCCGGGTGCTGGGGCGTGCGCCGGTGACGACTGGCGAGTCGGAATTCGCGCAGCTCGCGGGGGTCGGTGGTGAGCGGGTCGTGGTCGAGTGCGTGACGGTGCATCCGGACGCGGGACTGCCGCCGTACGCCGAGGACCAGGAGAGTCGCGACGCCGCGCGACGGTTCGTGTTACGCCTGCTCACCGACGGTGACGAGGCGGGCGATGACGATGACCTGGAGCAGGCCATGGCCCGGCAGGACGCCGCCGACGAGGACGACTTCGTCCGGGAGGCGGTGCCGGCTGTCCGGCGGCTGCGGCTGCTCGACGTCGAGTTCGACGACGGCTTCTGGCAGGAGCACGGCGACCAGTGGTGGGCCGCCGCCGAGGTGGTGCCGGGCGTGCCGGTGCGGGAGTGGCTGGCACAGCCCAGCGACTCGTGCCCGTACCAGGTGGCGGTGTTCGAGGCGGTGCTGAGTCCGGGCGTGCTGCGCCGCCCGCGCCGGGAGGCGTTCGGCAGCGCCGCGTACTGGTGAGCGCTCAGAAGCGGTTGCGTACGCGCATGGTGCTGGGCCGGCCGTCCGGGTCGCAGATCAGCTCGTAGACGAGCCGGGCGGGCAGCCGCCGCCAGCCGCGGACCTTCGGCGGGTCGTAGCGGCGCAGCCGGGTCCGTGGCCGGGGGCCGACCTGACCGGCGGCGTACCAGTCGTCGAGTTCCCGCGCCGCGGCCGCGAACAGGTCGAACGCCTCCCGGCCATCGCCCAGCCGCGGGTCGGGCGCGTCGCGGCCGAGGTGTTCGCTCATCAGAGCCAACCGCAGCTCCCGCGCGTACGCCGGGTCGGCCGACTCGTCCACCACGGCGCAGGTCAGTTCCGAGTCGTAGGTCCACGACCGCAGGTTGAAGTTGTCCGACCCGACCGTCGCCCACACGTCGTCGACGATGCAGGACTTCGCGTGCACGTAGATCGGCGTGCCGGCGGCGTTCTCCAGGCCGTACACCGCGACCCGGTCGCCGCCCGCCTTGCCCAGCACCTTCATGGCCTGCTTGCGCCCCCACGACTCGGCCCGGGAGATGGCGGGGGAGGCCGCGTCGGGCGCGAGCGGCACCACGCAGATCAGCCGCAGCTCAGGGTTGTCCCGCAGGGCCTGCGCGAACGGCCGGATGACCCGCGCCGACCACAGGTACTGGTCCTCGACGTAGATGAGCTTCTCCGCGCGGGCGAGCGCCTTGAGGTAACCGCGGGCGATGCTGCGCTCGCCGCGCGGCGCGAACGGGTAGCGCCCGAGCCGCCGCCGCGGGTAGGTGCGTAGTGTCTGCACGCTGTGCGGGCCGCGGGCGGGCGGGTCCGGCAGCGGCGCGGGCAGCGGGGGGACCTCGGTGCGCAGCCGGGACAGCTTGTCGCGGACCAGGTCCAGCACGTTGAGCGACAGTGCGCTGGGGTCGTCCCAGCGTTCCCGGAACACGTGCTCGACGTCGCCGACCGCAGGTCCGCGCAGTTCCAGCTGGATGTCGTGCCAGGGCGGGTTCGGGCCGTAGACCTCGGCCATCGGTGGCGCGAGCGGGTCGCCGTGGTGTTCGGCGTCGTCGTTGCGTCCCCGGCACAGGTCGATGCCGCCGACGAAGGCGACGTCGCGTTCCGGTCGGCCGGGGTGGCGTACCACGAAGAGTTTCTGGTGGTGCGAGCCGCCGAACCGGACCCGCATGTCGAGCAGCACGTGCGCGCCGGCGGCCTGCAGCTCCTCGGCGAGCTGGCGGTTCTGCGGGGAGCTGAAGTGCAGCCAGTCGGGGTGCGAGCGCCAGAGCAGGCCGTACACCTGCACTCCGCGCCGCGCGGCGTCGCCGAGCACCTTGGTGACCTGCGTGCGTGGCCCGTCGAGCTGCTCGTCCGGGTCGCCGCGCCAGTCGGTGAACATGACGACGTCCCCAGCCTGCGTGCCGTCGAGCACGTCGACGAGTTCGCTGAAGTAGGTCGCCCCGTGCACCAGCGGGCGGGCCAGGTTGCCGCGGCTCCAGGCGAGTCCGTCGCCGCGGCGCCGGTCGATGCCGGTGGCCGGATTGCCGCGCTCGTCGGCGGACAGGAACCAGGAGTCGGGGGTCACGCCCGCGACCGTAGCCCGCTTCCCCGCGCTGCGGGAGTGGCCAATTCCGCGTGGGCGGAAGAAAGATCGCCGTCTCCGGTCAGAAAGTGATGCCAGACCACAGATTCTGCCCGGAAACGGCGATCATGTGAGCCGTCACACGGCCCTGGCCACCGCGATGGTGGCGTCGAGGCGGGGGCCGGCCTCGTAGAACATGTACTCCACGCCGCCGTCGGTGCCGAAGCTCGCCGCGGCGCTGCGGCCCCGGTCGGGCCCGCCGTCCATGGCGTAGTGGAAGACACCGAGGTGCACCTCGCGGTCGAAGCTGTTGCCGACCTCGGTGAGGTACATGTCGCCGCCGTTGCCGTGGTAGACGACGTACGTCGTGTTGTTGCGCTTGAGCACGTGCGGCGCGGCGATGTCGACCTGCCCGTCGGGGCCCGGCGTGACCAGCGGCGTCGGGTCGAAGGAGAAGGTCTTGCCGTCGTTAGACCAGCCCCAGAAGATCTTGCGGGTGCCGTTGGTGACGCCCATGAACACCATCACGTACTTGTTGCCCAGGCCGGGCACGGTGTGCTCGAAGACCCGGGCGTACGACGTCTCGGTGCAGTTCGGGATGACCCCGGTGTGCAGCACCCGCCCGAAGTACGTGAAGTGCACGCCGTCGGTGGACCAGGCCATCCGGGTGGTGGTGTTCTCGCCGTGGAAGTACAGGTAGAACTTGCTGTTCGCGGCGTTCCAGATGACGTGCGCGCTCGACACGTGGCTGACCGAGTAATGCGGCGACCAGTTGTTCGAGATGATCGGGTTGTTCGGGTACTCGGTGAACTGGCCGCTCAGCGAGTTGCCGTAGGCCAGGCAGATGCCGCCGGGCGCGTCGTGCGGGGCGTAGTACAGGTAGTACCTGCCCAGCGGTGAGGCGATCTTGTCGTACACCCCGCGGATGCACGGGAAGATCAGCTCGTTGGTGGGGTTGTAGCGCAGGTTGGCCTTGTTGAACGGGGTTCCGAGGTACTGGTACGTCGGGAATCCCGCGGGCGCGGCCTGGGCCGGGCTGCCCAGTGCCGTCCCGGTGAGCCCGCCTGCCGCCGCGGCTGCGCCCGCGACCAGCAGTTGCCGGCGATTGAGGAGCGGTTTCATCGGTGGTGCCTCCCATCGATGGATATAACCGAAAGTAACGGTGAGTCTCAGGCTCGCGGCGCGCGGCCGTCAAGGGGCTAATACGAATTAGTTCAGGAACTTCTGTGCGGACGATTTTCGTTGTGGGCCTTGACGAAGCGCCCGGAAGGCCGCAGGATCTCATCTCACCGAAACAACTAATGCGCATTAGCCCGAGGATTGGACACGCACCGTGACCGGAGCCCGCAGGCGGGTGACCCAGCAGGACATCGCCCGCATGACCGGCGTCAGCCAGGCGACCGTCTCGCTCGTCCTCAACGGACGGTCCGACGCCGACGTCAAGCTCTCGGCCGAGACCCGCGAGAAGGTGCTGCGGGCCATCGCCGAGACCGGCTACGTGGCCGACCCGATCGCCCGGCGGCTGGCCGCGCGGCACAACCGCATCATCGGCGTGTTCACCTACGAGCCGGTGTTCCCCAGCGCGAACAGCGACTTCTACCACCCGTTCCTGGTCGGCATCGAGCAGCAGGCCGAGGTGCTCGGCTGCGACCTGCTGCTGATGACCAGCACGCCGGTGGTCGACGGGCGGCGGCGGCTGTTCCACGGCGACAACCGGCTGCGGCTGGCCGACGGCAGCATCCTGCTCGGTCGCACCATCGACCGCGCCGACCTGGCCCGGCTGCTGGCCGAGGAGATCCCGTTCGTCTCGATCGGCCGTCGTGACGACGCGGGCGGCCCGGTGCCCTACGTCGGCGCGGACTACGCCGCCGCGACCGCCGAGATCGTGCGCCAGGCCGTCGCCCTCGGCCACGACCGGCTCGCCTACCTGGGCCTTGGTGCGGGTCCGGAATCGTGGGCCGACCGTGGCCGCGGCTTCCGTGAGGCGGTCGCGTCGGCCGGGGTGTTCGGCGGCCACTATGCGACCCCGGCATCCGGTGAGCCGGAGCGCGGCGCCCACGCGCGCGACGAGCAGGCGGCTGGAGACACGGCTGCCAGCCCGCTGACGTCGAGCGCGGCGGGCGACACTGCGACCGTCGTGCGGGACACCGCCGCCGTGCTCGACGCGGCGCTGGCCGCAGGCGTGACCGCGGTGATCGCCGAGGAGCACGCCGACGGGGTCGCGCTGTTCGAGCTGGCCCGCGAACGCGGGGTCGCGCTGTCGGTGGCGACGCTCGGGGAACCGACCCGGGCCGCGCTGCCGACGGCGGTGGAGTTCACCAGCCTGCGCATTCCGCGCCAGGCCATGGGTGCGCAGGCCGTCGAGGTCCTGACCGCCCTGATCGAGGGCACGCCCGGCGACCGGCAGCGCCTGCTGCCGTGCGAGGTCGTGCCCGGCGAGACGCTCAGCGAAAGAGGTAACTGACGATGCAGGCCGAGATTCTGGTGGTCGGGGGCGGCCTCGGCGGGGTGGCCGCGGCGCTGGGCGCGTTGCGGGCCGGCCGGCGCGTGGTGCTCACCGAGGAGTACGACTGGCTCGGCGGGCAGCTGACCAGCCAGGCCGTGCCGCCGGACGAGCACAGCTGGGTGGAGCAGTTCGGCGTCACCGCGAGCTACCGCGCGCTGCGTGAGGGCATCCGCGACTACTACCGGGCCAACTACCCGCTGGTCCCGGCCGCGCGGGCGTGGCGCGAGCTGAACCCGGGCGGCGGCCACGTCAGCCGGCTGTGCCACGAGCCACGGGTCGCGGTCGCGGTGATCGAGGCGATGCTGGCACCGTACCGCTCGTCAGGGCGGTTGACGGTGCTGCAGCCGTACCGGCCGGTGGCCGCCGACACCGACGGCGACCGGGTCACCGCGGTGGCCGTCGAGCACGTGCGCACCGGCGACCGGCTGACGATCGAGGCGGCGTACACCCTGGACGCGACCGAGACCGGGGAACTGCTGCCGCTGACGGGCACCGAGTACGTCACCGGGTTCGAGTCGCAGCACGAGACCGGCGAGCCGAGCGCGCCGGACACGGCGCAGCCGATGAACATGCAGGCCGTGTCGGTGTGCTTCGCGATCGACCACGTCGACGGCGACCACACGATCGACAAGCCGGCGCAGTACGACTTCTGGCGCACGTATCAGCCGGACTTCTGGGGCGACCGGCTGCTGTCGTTCCGCTCGCCGAACCCGCGCACCCTGGCCATCAGCGAGCGGAGTTTCACCCCGAACCCCGACGACGACCCGCTGTCGGTCGTCGCCGACCAGCGGGTCAACCCCGGCGACGGCAACCTGTGGACGTTCCGGCGCATCGCGGCCCGCAAGCTGTTCGCGCCGGGGACCTATGAGAGCGACATCTGCCTGGTCAACTGGCCGATGATCGACTACTTCGAGAGCCCGGTCATCGACGTGCCCGATGCCGGCACGCATATCGCCAACGCGAAGCAGTTGTCGCTGTCGGTCCTCTACTGGCTGCAGACCGAGGCCGGCTTCCCCGGCCTGCGGTTGCGCGGCGACGTCACCGGCGGCGCCGACGGTCTGGCCATGGCCCCCTACATCCGGGAGTCACGGCGCATCCGGGCCGAGTACACCGTGGTCGAGCAGGACCTGTCGCTGGCCGAACGCGGCGACAAGGGCGCGGTGGAGTACCCCGACGCGGTCGGGGTCGGCATGTACCGCATCGACCTGCACCCCTCCACCGGCGGCGACAACTACATCGACGTCGGCTCCTGTCCCTTCGAGATCCCGCTCGGCGCGCTCATCCCGCGCCGCATGGAGAACCTGCTGCCCGCGGGCAAGAACATCGGCACCACGCACATCACCAACGGCTCGTACCGGCTGCACCCGGTCGAGTGGAACGTGGGCGAGGTGGCGGGGGCGCTCGCGGCGTACTGCCTGAACAACGGCCAGTCGCCGCGCGGCGTGCGCAACACCCCGGAGCACCTGTCCGGGTTCCAGGCACAGCTCATCCGGGACGGCGTGCAACTGCGCTGGCCCGACGTCTCCGGCTACTGACCGGCCACCTTGAGTTGGAGTTATCGATGAAGATACGCGTTATCCTCGCCGCCGCGACCGCCGGCGCGCTCGCCCTCGGACTGGCCGCCTGCGGCGGCGGCGAGGAGGAGCCGAGCACCGGCCCGGTGTCGCTGCGGATGACGGTGTGGTCCTCGAACGAGGCGCACCTGAAGCTGTTCAACGAGATCGCCGACGCCTACAAGGCGAAGAACCCGCGGGTCACCGAGGTCAAGTTCGACCCGATACCGTTCGAGAGCTACACCACCACGCTGACCACGCAGATCGCGGGCGGCAACGGCCCGGACCTGGCCTGGCTGCTGGAGAACTCGGCCCCGGACTTCGTGAACTCGGGCGCGCTGGTGCCGCTGGACGACACGCTGGGCAAGGCCGAGGGCTACAACGCCGCCGACCTGAGCCCGTCGGCGACGTCGCTGTGGAAGGCCGACGGCAAGCTGTTCGCGTACCCGTTCTCGACCTCGCCGTTCGGGGTGTTCGTCAACACCGACATGCTCAAGGCCGCCGGGCAGCAGACCCCCGCGGAGCTGATCGCCGCCAACCAGTGGACCTGGGAGAAGGCGGTGGCCGCTGCCGCGGCGTCGTCGGCCAAGAGCGGCAAGGCCGGCCTGGTGGTGCGCGACTTCGACTACAAGGGCTGGGACAACCTGTCGACCGTGTGGGCGGGCTGGGGCGCGCAGGCGTGGAGCCCGGACGGCAAGACCTGCGGCTTCGACCAGCAGCCCATGGTCGACGCGATGACGTTCCTGCACAAGGCGATCTTCACGGACAAGGCGCTGCCCGGTCCCGGCACCACCGCCGACTTCTTCGCCGGTGAGGCCGCCATGACGATCACCCAGATCTCCCGGGCGTCGCTGCTCAAGGAGGCCAAGTTCGGCTGGGACCTGGTTCCGCTGCCGACCGGCCCGAAGGGCGAGTACGCCGTCATCGGCCAGGCCGGTCTGGGCGCGCTGAAGAAGGGCAAGAACGCCGACGTCGCCGCCGACTTCCTGGCCTTTTTCACCAACCCCGACAACTCCGCGAAGCTCGCCGCGTACTTCCCGCCGCCGCGCACCTCGCAGCTGACGGCCGCGACGCTGGCCAAGACGAACCCACTGCTCAAGCCCGAGCAGCTGCAGCAGGTCGTCATCGACGGCATCTCCAGCGGCGTCGTCAAGCCCAGCCACACCGGCCAGGCCGAGATCGCCCAGGCGGTGCGGGCCGCGCTCGACCCGCTGTGGAAGCCCGGCGCCGACGTCAAGGCGGTCCTCGGCGGCGTCTGCTCGGCCATCAACCCCCTACTGGCCAAGTGAGCACTCGCTTCTGGACGGGTAGCCGGCGCGACACCCTCGCCGGCTACCTGTTCATCGCCCCCCAGCTCATCGGCTCGGTGCTGTTCGTGTTCGTGCCGCTGGGCCTGGTGTTCTGGTACAGCCTGCACGAGTGGAACGTGCTCGCCGACACGTTCACCTTCGTCGGCGGTGAGAACTACCAGGCCCTGGCCGACGACCCGAAGCTCGCCGACGCGCTCGTGGCCACCGGCTTCTTCTCCGCCGGGCTGGTCGTGTTGAACCTGAGCCTGGCGCTGCTGCTGGCGGTGCTGCTCAACCAGCGGCTGCGAGGCACGGTGTTCTTCCGGACGGTGTTCTTCTCACCGGTCGTGGTCAGCCTGGTCGCCTGGACCATCGTGTGGAGCTTCCTGCTGCAGGACAACGGCGGCATCAACGGCCTGCTGGAGACCGTCGGCGTGGACGGGCCGAACTGGCTGCGCGGCGAGGGCACCGCCATGATCGCGGTGATCGTGGTGCAGGTGGTCAAGAACGTCGGCCTGAACATGGTGCTGTTCCTGGCCGCGCTGCAGGGTGTGCCCGCCAACCTGTACGAGGCGGCCACCGTCGACGGCGCCAGCCGCCGCAGGCAGTTCCTCAGCATCACCGTGCCGATGATCAGCCCGACCATCCTGCTCACGTCGATCATCACGGTGGTCGGCTCGCTGCAGGTGTTCGCGCAGATCGCGGTGCTCACCCAGGGCGGCCCGGGGACCTCCACGACGGTGCTCGTCTACTACCTCTACCAGCAGGCGTTCCAGTTCCACCACTTCGGATACGGGGCCACCCTGTCCGTGCTGCTGTTCGCGATCGTGCTGCTGCTGACCCTCGTGCAGTGGCGTATGCGCCGGAAGTGGGTGTTCCATGAGTCGTAAGGCCAAGACCGCCGTGTACGGCGTGCTGTGCCTGCTGGCGCTGCCGTTCCTGTTCCCGACCTGGTGGATGGTGACCTCGTCGCTCAAGCCGGTCGGCGACATCTTCGCCTTCCCGCCGACGCTGTGGCCCTCCGACGTCAGCTTCGACGCGTACGCCAAGGCCTTCGAACTGCAACCCTTCGCCCGGCAGTACTTCAACAGCATGTACATCGCCGCGCTGGTCACCGTCGGCACGCTCGCGGTGTCGTCGCTGGCCGGATACGCGTTCGCCCGGATCAGGTTCAAGGGCGCGAACGCCTGGTTCGTGGTGATCCTGGTCGGCCTGCTCATCCCGAGCGAGGTCACCATCGTGCCGCTGTTCAAGATGTTCGACGCCTGGGGCATGGTCGACACGCACTGGCCGCTGATCCTGGTGCCGATCCTCGGCGCGCCCAGCGTGCTGGCGACGTTCATCATGCGGCAGTTCTTCCTCGCCCTGCCCGGCGAGCTGGAGGAGGCCGCGAAGGTCGACGGCCTCGGCCGTTTCGCGATCTTCCGGCTGATCGCGCTGCCACTGGCTCGCCCGGCCCTGGGCGCGGTCGCCATCTTCACCTTCCTGCACAGCTGGAACCTGTACCTGGAACCGATCGTGTTCCTGTCCAGCTCGGAGATGTTCACCCTGCCGCAGGCGCTGACCCAGTTCGTCGACGCGTACGGCGGCCCGATGTGGGACATCCAGCTGTCCGCGGCGTCGCTGACCGCGCTGCCGGTGCTGGTGGTGTTCGTGATCGCGCAACGCCAGTTCATCGAGGGCCTGGCCCACACGGGTCTCAAGGGATAACCATGCCGATCACCGAGCCGAACCCGGGGGAGTACCGCAGCGCGCTGCGGGCGCCGGACGACTTCGACGAGCACTGGGCGCGCACGCTGGCCGAGGCTGACGCGTTCGCGTTGAACGCGAGCTTCACGCCCGCTTGGCGGCGCACGATCGAGGTCCACGACGTCACCTTCGCCGGGTTCGGCGGGCATCCGGTCAAGGCCTGGCTGGCCCTGCCCGCCGGGACCACGCATCCGCTGCCCTGTGTGGTCGAGTTCCCGGGCTACGGCGGCGGTCGCGGGCTGGCGCACGAGTGCCTGCTCTACGCCGCCGCCGGCTACGCCCACCTGCTCATGGACGTACGCGGCCAGGGCAGCGGCTGGAGCCACGGCGACACCCCCGACCCGGTGGGGACCGGGCCGCAGCACCCCGGGTTCATGACCCGCGGGGTGCTCGACCCCGACACCCACTACTACCGCCGGGTCATCACCGACGCGGTCCGCGCGGTCGCCGCCGCCCGCGCGTTCCCGCTGGTCGACGCGTCACGGGTCGCGACCACGGGGGAGAGCCAGGGCGGCGGGCTGGCCCTGGCCGTCGGGGCGCTGGTGCCCGACCTGGCAGCCGTCGCGCCGGATGTGCCGTTCCTGTGCGACCACCGGCGCGGGGCAGAACTGGCCATTGCCGGGCCGTACCGCGAGGTCACCGCATACCTCGCGGTGCACCGCGACCACGAGGACCAGGTGTTCCGCACCCTGTCCTACAGCGACGGCGTGCTGTTCGCCGAACGGGCGACGGCTCCCGCGCTGTTCAGCGTCGCGCACATGGACGCGAGCTGCCCGCCGTCGACGGTCTACGCCGCCTACCACCGCTACGCCGCGCCCAAGCGCATCGAGGTGTACCCGTTCAACGGCCACGAGGGCGGCGAAGCCGTCCAGGACGCCGTCCGCCTGGCCTTCCTCGACGAGATCTTCGCCCGCTGATCCGCCGCGCCGCCCGTGGTCACCAGCTCCGCGGGCGGTCCCAGCCGGGTGGCGGCTCGTCGGCGGTCTCGGCACCCCAGGCCGGGTCGGGCCGGAAGTCGCGCCAGGTCCCGTCGAACGGGAACGCGCCCGCTTCGACCAGCTCGATCACCTCACGCCCGGCCCGGCGCACCCGGGCCTCGTCCTCGACCCAGTAGTGCTCGGGCTGGGCCAGTCGCTCGGCGAACACGTCCTCGTCCTTCCAGCGCCACGTGCGGTCGGCCTCCACCCAGATGTCGAGGTCCCAGTCGGCGGTGTCGAGTCCGGCCAGGTGCGCGTCGCGCCACGCGACGCCGGGGCGCTCCAGGTTGGCGTACCAGTTGCGGAAGTGCCCGTCGGCGTCGAAGAACCAGCGGATCGAGTAGTCGGCGTCCGTCGCGTGCCAGGACAGCACGCTGTGCCGGGCGACGAAGGCCATCGGCCGTTTCGGGCCGGTGACCCACTCCGCGAGCGGGACCTGCGACATCGGGAGATCGTCGAGGCGGTTCAGGTGCCAGCCGTACGTGCCACGGCTGCACCACAGCAGCAGGCCGCGCTCGTCGTGGCGGACCGCCCGCATCGGGTACAGCCCGCCGATCTGCCGGTTCTGGAAGTGGCGGACGCAGACCAGCTCACCCGGTTCGAAGGTCACCATCCCGGCAACCTATCCGACCGGGCCGCCGGGTCGCGGGAGGCGCTGACGTGCTCACCGGCGGGGCGACTTGATAGGCAAGTAATGACTTGCCTATAGTGGTTGACGTGGGTGACGTCTTCAAGGCACTGGCCGACCCGACCCGGCGGCACATCCTCGACGAGCTGGCCGAGCGCGACGACCAGACCCTGTTCGAGATATGCGCCCGGTTGGGCAGCAAACATCAGTTCACCTCCTCGCGCCAGGCGGTCTCCCAGCACCTGGAGCTGCTCGAGGCCGCCGGCCTGGTGCATACGCGCCGCGAGGGGCGCTACAAGTTCCACACCCTCGACACCCGCCCGCTCGCGCAGATCGCCGAGCGCTGGATCCGGACCAAACCGCAGGAGAAACCATGAGAATCCACCTTGCCAGCATCCTCGTCGACGACCAGGCCAAGGCGCTGGCCTTCTACACCGACGTGCTCGGCTTCGTGAAGAAGAACGACATCCCGATGGGCGAGTTCAGCTGGCTCACCGTCGTCTCGCCGGACGAGCCGGACGGCGTCGAGCTGGTCCTGGAGCCCGACCAGCACCCGGCGGCCAAGCCGTTCAAGGAGGCCCTGGTCGACGACGGCATCCCGTTCACCTCGTTCGCCGTGACCGACGTGCACGCCGAGTACGAGCGGCTGACCAAGCTGGGCGTCGTGTTCACCCAGCCCCCGACGTCGATGGGCCCGGTCACCACCGCCGTCCTCGACGACACCTGCGGCAACCTGATCCAGATCGCCCAGATGAACTGACCCGCCGCGCGGCGGCGGCGGTGGCACGCCGGTCGCCCCGTCCGCCGCGCCGGTGGTGTCGGATCGGCGCGATTCGGTGGGGGAGACGGTTAGGCGACTGAGGTGACGGGCCGGCGCGCCTACGCTCCCGGCATGCGCCGTACCCCTCGCCTTCTGCTCGCCGCCGCCTGCGTGCTGGCCGCCGGCACCGCCTGCGGCTCCGACAAGGGCGATCCGGTCACCGCGCCCACGTTCTCCACCGTGGTCAGCCCGACCGCCGCCCCGGCCGAGTCGCCGTCCGCCGCCCCGTCGCCGGTGCGCTCCTCGGCCCGTCCGTCGCCGGCCGCGCCGTCCTGGCCGTCGCCGGCCGACTGCGTCTCCTACAACCCGAACAACCTGACCGTGCAGTACGCGGCCGGCATCCACCAGGTCATGGACGGCTCGAAGATCGTCGCGCGGCTGCACGGCGGCCCCGACGAGAACGTCGGCGACCAGGGCCTGGCACTGGCGAAGCGCTACAAGCGGCACTGCTTCATCGGGCGCGGCAACGGCCGCGAGGACGCCAACGCCTACGTCTTCGACTACTGGCGCGACTCCTCCGGCAGGAGCACCACCATCCCCGGCGAGGACGACGCGTGCTCGTCGTACGACCGGGGCAACCTGCAGGTCAACGACATGGGCGGCGGACAGGGCTGGCGGGTCAAGGACGACGACAACGTGCTGCACGTATTCGACGACGAGTCCGACGCCCGCGACGGCCGCCTGGTCCTGGCCAAGTACGGCCGGATCTGCCGCCTGGGCAACCCGCCCGACGACGACCAGGACTACGTCACGTACGGGAAGTGAGGAACCCGCGCACGGCGGCGACGAACTCGGCCGGCCGCTCCTGGTGCACCATGTGCCCGGCGTCGATGACGCTCAGCTCGCCGTGCGGCAGCGCCTGCGCCAGCTCGGCGATGGTCTCCTGGCGGACGTAGCTGGCCGGGCCCCCGGAGATCAGCAGCGTCGGCACGGTGATGCCGCGCGCCTCGTCGCGCCAGCGCGGGTCGGGCTCGTCGATCTGCGACCGCAGCGCCAGCACCGCGTCCCAGTCGAACGACAGCTCGCCCTCGGGCCGCTGCGGCGGCACCGGGGTGCGCGGGTACATCAGGCCCGCGTCCTCCACGACCAGCGCGTCGACCCTTTCCGGGTGCCGGGCCGCGAACAGGTACGCCACCACGCCGCCCAGGGAGTGCCCGATCAGGACGACACGCTTGAGGCCGAGCGCGTCCAGCAGGCCGGCGACGTCGGCCACGAGCAGGTCGATCGCGTAGCCGGACGTCCGGTCGCCGTGGCCGTGGCCGCGCTGGTCGACGGCGTACACCCGCCACCGGTCGGCCAGCTGCGCAGCGACCGTATCCCAGTCGCCCGGCCCGCCGCCGCCGATCCCGTGCAGCAGCACCATCGGCGGCGCGTCCGGCTCGCCCCACACCCGGTATGCCAGCCGAACCCCACCGACGTCGACATGCTCGTAGTCGTTCATCAGCCGAACCTATCCTGCCCGGCGCAGGTCACAGGTCCGGCACCGTGACGCACCCGGATCCGCCGCGCCTGGCGGCGGCCGCGGGGCGGCACTCAGCGGGCGGGCCGCAGCCCTTCGCGTACGACCTCGAGCACGCGGGCGGGTGCGGCGTCCCCGCCGTACCGTTGCATGGCCTGGCAGCCGACCATCAGGGTCTTGACGTCGGCGACCGTGACGTCGGCGCGGACCGCGCCCGCGGCCTGCGCGCGGACCAGCAGGTCGCGCATCGCGTCCTTGAACGCCTGCTCGTGCTCGGGCATCGCGGCCTCGATGTCGAAGCCTTCCCCGGCCAGCGCGTCGACCAGGCCCTTGTCGGTCGCGCCCGCGGTGGTCATCAGATCGAAGAAACTGAAGAACGCCTCGCCCGGGTCGGCGGCCGCGGCCAGTTCACGGGCCGTGTTCACCAGGTGGTCCACCCGGTCCACCACGATCGCCAGGTACAGCGCCTCCTTGGTGGGGAAGTGCCGGTAGACGGTGCCCGCGCCGACCCCGGCCCGCCGCGCGATCTCGTCGATGGGCACGCCCAGGCCCTCGGCCGCGAACACCTCGTACGCGGTCTGCAGCACCTTGGCACGGTTGCGGCGGGCATCGGCACGCAGCGGCCGCACGGTCTCGCCGGTCATCGTGCTTCCCGACGGGGGAGACGTGGGTCACTGGCTAACCGGGGCGCACGTTCCGTATAGTAAGTGGGGCGCACGTTCCGATTATATGCACTCCGAGGAGACGCCATGAACGCCACAGCCACCAGGGCGGGCCGCTGGACCGCTGCGGACGTGCCCGACCAGACCGGCCGCGTCGCCGTGATCACCGGCGCCAACACCGGCATCGGCTTCGAGGCCGCCAAGGTGCTCACCGCACGCGGCGCGACCGTGGTGCTGGCCTGCCGCAACCCTGACCGGGCCGGGGACGCGCTCGCCCGGCTCACCGCGTCGACCCCCGGAGCCCGCGTCGAGTTCCTGCGCCTGGACCTGTCCTCGCTCGCCTCGATCCGCGAGGCCGCCGCCGAGCTGCGCGGCCGCCACCCCGAGATCGACCTGCTCGTCAACAACGCCGGCGTGATGTGGCCGCCGCGCGGCACCACCGCCGACGGCTTCGAGCTGCAGTTCGGGACCAACCACCTGGGCCACTTCGCGTTCACCGGCCTGGTACTCGACCGGCTGCTGCCGGTCGTCGGCTCCCGCGTGGTCACCGTCAGCAGCATGGGCCACCGCACCGGGCAGCTCGACTTCGACGACCTGCAGTCCGAGCGCTCCTACGGCCGCCATCGCGCCTACGCGGCCTCGAAGCTGGCCAACCTGATGTTCACGTACGAACTGCAGCGCCGCCTGGAGACCGCCGCCGCGCACACCGCCGCGCTGGCCGCCCACCCCGGCGGCGCGGGCACCGAGCTCGTGCGCAACTCCCCGCCGCTGATCCGGTTCCTGTACCCGCTGTTCGAGCCGCTGGTCACGCAGAGCGCCGAGCGGGGCGCGCTGCCGACCCTGCGCGCGGCGACCGATCCGTTCGCCCGCGGCGGGGAATACTACGGACCGGACGGTCTCGGGGAAGTCAAAGGCTTCCCGAAGCGCGTCGGTTCCACCGCCCGCTCGCACGACAAGCTCGCCCAGCGCCGCCTCTGGCAGGAGTCGCTCCAGCTCACCGGCGTCACCTTCCCCGTCTGACCGACCAACCGACCACTAAGGACACCGAGATGCCCGCCATCCTCGCCGCACTGGGCGCGACACCCAGCGGAGCCCGCGCCGAGCGGGTACGCCAGTCGCCGCACTTCCGCGACGGCTCCTTCCGGAACAGCACGCCCACCCGCACCATGGTCGGTGGCGAGAGCCGCCCCAGCGTGCGTGAGTTCCTCACCGGCGGCGAGCGCCGCCGGCCGAGCGCCCCGGTGCCGCTGGTCACCGGCGAGCCCGCGACGTCCGCCGACGGGCTGCACCTGACCTGGTACGGCCACGCCACCGTGCTGGTCGAGATCGAGGGCGCACGGGTGCTGCTCGATCCTGTGTGGAGCGACCGGTGCTCGCCGACCCCCGGCATCGGCCCGAAGCGGCTGCACCCGATGCCCGTGGCGCTGGCAGACCTGCCGCGCCTCGACGCGATCGTCATCTCGCACGACCACTACGACCACCTCGACATGCCCACCGTGCAGGCGCTGACCCGCAGCCAGCAGGCCCCGTTCCTGGTGCCGCTGGGCGTCGGCGCGCACCTGGAGCGCTGGGGCGTGCCCGACCACCGGATCATCGAGCTGGACTGGGAGGAGAGCGCCGACGTCGCCGGGCTGACCCTGACCGCCACCGAGGCCCGCCACTTCTCCGGCCGCACGCTGCGCCGCAACGGCACCCTGTGGAGCTCCTGGGTCATCGCCGGCGAGCAGCGCCGGGTCTTCTACACCGGCGACTCCGGCTACTTCGACGGCTACGCCGCGATCGGCGAGCGGCACGGCCCGTTCGACGCCACGCTGATGCAGATCGGCGCGTACGACAAGGGCTGGCCCGAGATCCACATGTTCCCCGAGGAGGCCGTCGCCGCCCACCTCGACCTGCGCGGCGACCTGCTCATCCCCGTCCACTGGGCCACCTTCAACCTGGCCCTGCACCCGTGGGCCGAGCCCGTCGACCGCCTCTGGGCCGAAGCCAAGGCCCGCGACGTCAACCTCGCCGTCCCCCGCCCCGGCGAACGCGTCGACGCCACCGCCCCGCCCGCCCTCGACCCCTGGTGGCAGGCCCTGGTCTGAAAAGCAGGGCACGCATGCCCGCTACCGCTGCGGCGCGGCCTCCCGATAGGTTCGCGGCAGGCAACGGCGGGGGAGGCAGCGCTGACAGCGACAGAGACGAGTCCACCTTCGCGGCCCGAGCGCAGGCGTGGCCTGTGGCCGCTTCTGGTGGCGCAGACACTGTCCGCGCTCGGGGACTCGTTCTCGTACGTCGCGATCCCGCTGCTCGTCCTGCACAGCACCGGTTCCGTCGCGCAGATGGGCGCGGTCACCGCGCTCGGCGGCGCGGCAGCACTGGTGACCGGCGTGTTCGCCGGGGTCGTCGTCGACCGGTTCGACCGCAGGCGGCTGCTGGTCGGCTGCGACCTGGCCAGACTGCTGCTGTACGCGAGCATCCCGCTGGCCTGGCTGGCCGGTCCGCAGGCGTGGCTGCTGTACCTGGTGCTGCCGCTGGCGAGCGCCTTCGGCATGGTGTTCCGGGTGGCGCACGTGACCGTCGTGCCGGGCCTGGTGCCCGCCGAGGAGATCACCCGCGCCAACAGCCGCCTGTTCGCGGCCTCGTCCACGGCATACCTGGTCGGCCCGGCCCTGGCCGGTCTGCTCTCCGGCCGGTTCGGCCCGACGGTGGCGATCGCGGTCGACGCGGCGACCTTCGCCGTGTCCGCGGCGGTGCTGGTCCTGCTGCGGCTGCGGCCGACCGGTGCGCCCGCGCGCCCGGCCGACGGTGAACGGCCGATCGACGTGCTGCTCGCCGGGGCACGGTTCATCGTGCGGCATCCGGTCCTGCGGCCGGTGACGGTGCTGCTGACCGTGCTGAGCAGCCTCACCTTCGGCCTCACCGATGTGGTGATCTACCGGCTGAAACACGACCTCGGCCAGAGCGACGGCACCGTCGGCTACGTGCTGGCGGTCGGCATCGTGGGCACGCTGCTGGGTTCGGTCGCGGCGGCGCGGCTGCGGCGGCGGTACGGCTTCGCGCCGACGTGGACCGGGGCCTGGGCCCTGTGCGGCGTCGCCATGGCCGGCATCGGGCTGGCCGGACGGGTTCCGCTGGTGGCCGCCGCGGCCACCGCCGTGCTCGGCTGCACCGCCGTGGCGGGCATCGTGTCGATGTCACTGCGCCAGGAGGTGACCCCGGCCCCGCTGCTCGGCCGGGTCACCTCGGCGTTCTGGACCCTGCACTCGGCCCTGACCCCGCTGGGCGCGGCAGCGCTGACCGCGGCGGCCGCCGGGTACGGCTCGTCGGCGACCCTGATCGGGGCGGGCGTGGTGTGCACGGCGACCGCCGCGACCGCGCTGTGCACGCCCCTGTTCCGCACCTCGGCGCAGACAGACCGCGGAGCTGCCGTGCCGGATGCCCTGCCCGAGCCCGGAGACGCCAGCGCTGCATGAACATCCAGCGGTAGCCCTCGTGGTCCTCCGCGCGGTGGAGCCGCCGGTCGCGTCCCGGCGGACAGGTCACCGCGCACCGGTGCGCAGCTGCGGGAACGCCTTCCGTGCATCCGCGAGCAGCGCCCGGTAGCCGTCGCCGTGCGTGACGGCCGCGGCGAACAGGGCGTCCAGCGCAGCCTGCAGCGAGTCCGGCTCCATCGCGCCGAGCAGTGCCGGGACGGCCATGTGCTGCTGTGACACGTGCTCGTGCCGACCGTCGTACGAGCGCACCGTGGTGATCGGCATCCCGTTCAAGCGCGGCCACAGCGCGAGCGGATCATCGAACGGCGGTGGGAGCGGTCGGCCGTCCCGCAGCGCCGCCAGCGCCGGGACCACCCATGGCAGCTCGGACAGACCGGCCGTCGCATACGCCTTCTCGGCCGCCCATCGGGCCACCGCCCGCTGCGTCCGAGTGTCGGCCTCGGCCACGGCGAACACCAGTTCCAGGTCGAGCTTTTCCATGCCGAGCACATTGCCCTGTACCCGGCGGAGCCGGTCGTTGGGCACCCGATCACCCCAACGGCGGCGGTCGGCGGCGGCTCTCCGATCCGCCTGTCGGCGCTCCTGCTCCAGTCGTTCCAGGCGTGCCTTTTCGGCGAGTTCGTCGGGTGTGGGCGGCGGCGGAAGCGACCGCGCGTGCTCATGCCAGTACGCGGCTTGAGCTGTCGTTTCCCGAAGCACCCGGTCGGCGGCAGGCGGCGCCGGCCAGAACTGCAGCAGGTAGCTGTCGTGTGGCGGTTCACCGTCTTGGGGCATGCCGCCCTGCTGCCCCTGTGCCATCCCGCGCCCGCAGTATCGGACCCGGTAGTCGCCATCCGGGAGGTGGAGTGGATACCACCCCGCGCCGCCCCACTCGGCGAGCCCCAGCTCCGTGCCGTCGGTTCTGAACGACGCCTCGACGGCGTCCTCCCACGACTCGTCCGGAGGCGGCGGCTCGCGGCGGTGCAGCGCGACAGTGAAGCCGACGCGGCCGGTGTGCGTGCCGGTCATCAGGAAAAGTGTTCCGGGAATGGCTGCCCCACACAGGCCGTTGACCTGCCCGCGGAACGAGTGGGACAGGTCGCCGTCAAGCCGGGCGTTGCGGCTCTCCACGTAGATCTGCCCGTAGCAGACATGCACTTCCTGATGCAGCTGCACGTCGGCAGGCATCGGCCCTCCTCGCCATCGACGACCGGCTGTGCGCGACAGTCTGCCACCGCAGTGTGACAACGGTGAATGTCGCGGTTCCCCAGCGTATGGTCTCCGCCGATGTGGACAGCTCGTCGTCGCCGATCTGCTCGGGCAGCACGACGGGCAGGTACAGGGCGCAGGAGAGCCGCTGCGGGCTCCGGCGTGGGACCGCGCACTGCGGGCCTCGTCGGCACAGTCCGGCGCCAAGCGGCTGCCCAGAATCAAGTAGCTGGCGGCCGTCGCGGTACCGCCCTTACTCTCCAGCAGTGAACAGCGCCGACAGCCTAGCTGAGACCCCCGCCGGATCCGCGACCGAGCGGAGGGTCGGTACGCCGGAGCGGGAGGCCGCACGTACGGCCCTCGAGGAGCATCTCGCCGCCGAGCGGTTGGACGAAGCCGAGTACGAGGAGCGCTGCGCTGCGTGCGAGGTGGCGCGTACCGAGTCTGAACTGCTACGGGTCTTCGCCGACCTTCCCCTGCCCCATCCCGACCTCCGGCCGCAGAACCCGCCTGCACATGTCGCCGACGAGGACGTCACGGTGCTCGGCTGGACGATCGGCATCGCATTGGGATTCGGGCTGCCGGTGGCGGTCGTCCTCGGGTTCACCTATGGCGCCTGGTGGAGCTTGGCCGTGCCGGTCGCAGTCAGCGTCGTGCTGCTGTACATCGAACACCTGCTTACCCGCGGACGGGACCAGGAACAATCGGTATGCCCACCTGATGCCGGTCCGTCAGGGACGTGCCCGCCTCGCGATCGATGACCGCTCTCCGGGTTGCGCATGCACCGAACTTCCGTGCCCGAATTTCCGAGCCGTAGCGGTCGTCGTGACGCAGCAGGTCCACGGCTCGAGCGCGCCGGGGACCTGCTGCGTCACGGTTCGGGCCCGGGTACTCCGCGAGAGTCACCCGGAGAGGATCACTTGAAGCGGACGAACTGGGAGAACTGGCTGTTGGCCGTACCCACCGACACGGTGCGATGGCTGTAGGCCGACCCGCCGTTGTAGTTGTACTCGTCGACCTCGAACGTGCCATTGGTGTTCACCTTGGTCACGAACGCGACGTGGCCGAAGGTGCCGCCGAGGCGGACCGCCACGTCACCGGCCTTCGGGCTGCCGTACACCGGGATTCCTGCGCTGCGGGCCGCGTTGGCCCAGTTGTTCGCGTTGCCCCAATGCACGCCGTCGTAGTAGTTGTGGAAGGCGATGTCCAGCCGGCTTCGCACCGCCCAGGCCGCGAAGCTCGTGCACTGACCCTTGTAGAAGTTCCACGGGTCGACACCGGTGGTCTGCCCGCGGTAGGGGTAGTCGTCCTTCGCGGGGTAGCTGCCGCCGCCACCGGTCGGGGCGGGCTGGTGCGAGGCGTTGTTGTTCTTCAGCGTGGCGTTCAGGTTGACCTTCGCGCCCGACGCGATGTCCTGCGTCGCGCCGCCGAAGTCGCTGTTGTAGTACACGCGGATCGTGGAGCCCGTGCGGTTCCACGCCGACGCCGCGTTGTTCTTGACGCACAAGCCCTGGCCGTTGCCGGCACTCTTGAACTCGTAGCACGACGGTTGGGTGGCCCCGTAGTCGGCCAGCGACGA
The DNA here is from genome assembly GCF_009720365.1 of Catellatospora paridis. Taxonomy (GTDB): domain Bacteria; phylum Actinomycetota; class Actinomycetes; order Mycobacteriales; family Micromonosporaceae; genus Catellatospora; species Catellatospora paridis. The sequence goes on from NZ_ML769313.1 coordinate 451,029, forward strand.
GCCATGGTCGGAGACCGACCCGGCGAAGTCGCTGTTGTAGTAGTAGCAGAACTCGCCGCTGTCGCAGACACCGTCGCGTGATGCCGCCTGGGCCGGCGCCGCGGCGGCGCCGACGCCGACCACGGCGATCGCGACGGATACGCCGATGGCGCGCAGCACGCGCCCGACTCTCCTTGACATGGATTCCCTCCCCGAGGATGGAGCTGATGTGCACGGTGAGGCGAATCTACGAAGGCGACTTACACATTTTGTACATTCTGGCTACAGCCGAGGGCCGTGCCAGGGCGGAACCCACCTGATGCCGGGCAGCCAGGACCGTACCCACCGCGCGATCGACGATCTGTCCGGCGGGGACGGTCCTGACGGCACCGCGACGGCCTAATTACCACGATCGGGCCGAAAGGGATTTCACCTGACGTAGATGTTGGGAGAGGGCGGGGTGCTCATGCCGTCGCCGAGGAAGAAGCTCGGGTGGGGCGGCTGGTTGTAGGCCGTGTTCTGCCAGGCGATGGCGACCCGGTACATCGGGTCGTGCATCAGCGTGTGGATGCGCCGGTCGGTGGTGTTGGTCGTGGCGTAGATGCGCAGCGCGGTGTTGTCGCTGGTACGCCAGATGACCTCCTCGCGCCAGTCGCCGAACAGGTCGGCCGACAGGGCGGGCGTGGACTTGGTGCCGTTGTTGGAGGCGACGTTGCTGCCGGTGAGCAGGCGGGTGTCGCCGCTGGTGCCGTACTTGTCGATGTGCGTGCCGTCGAGCAGTTCGCGCACCGGGTCGCCGTCCCACCAGACCAGGAAGTTGATCGAGCTGGGTTCCCGGCCGAGGGACGCGCCGTTGGCGGTGTTGCGCAGGGTGGTGTCGCTGGCCGACCAGGCTTCGGCGCCGGGGCTGCCGGCCCAGATGTCGCCCGCGACGCCGCGGCCGTTGTCCGCGCCGGTTGCGGTGCTCCACAGGATCTGGCCGGTGCGCGCGTCGGCCAGCCACGAGCCGGGCTGGCTGGTGGACTCGCTGACCTTGAACACTTCGAGGCCGGCGCGGCTCGGGACCAGGTCGCCGACGTGCATGGCGTCGCCGTGGCCGCGGCCGGTGTTCCACAGCGGCGTGCCGTTGTCGTTGATGGTCATCGCGCCGAAGATGATCTCGTCGCGGCCGTCGGCGTCGACGTCGCCGATGGACAGCTGGTGGTTGCCCTGCCCGGCGTACTGGCTGCCGGCGCTGTTGGAGTCGAACGTCCAGCGCCGGGTCAGCGAGCCGTTGCGGAAGTCCCAGGCCACGATGACGGTGCGGGTGTAGTAACCGCGCGACATGATCAGCGACGGGCGGACGCCGTCGAGGTAGGCCGTGCCGGCCAGGAAGCGGTCGACCCGGTTGCCGTAGTTGTCGCCCCAGGACGACACGGTGCCCCGCGCCGGCTCGTAACTGACGGTGGACAGGGCCGCGCCGTTCAGGCCGTTGAACATGGTGAGGTATTCGGGCCCGGCCAGCACGTAGCCGTCGGCGTTGCGGTGGTCGGCGCTAGCGTTGCCGATCACGGTGCCGACGCCGTCGCGGGTCGCGTCGGCGGTTTTCATGGCGACCTCTGCGCGGCCGTCGCCGTCGTAGTCGTACACCTGGAACTGGGTGTAGTGGGCTCCGGCGCGGATGTTGCGGCCCAGGTCGATGCGCCACATGCGGGTCCCGTTGAGCCGGTATGCGTCGACGTAGACGTTGCCGGTCACGCCTGCCTGAGAGTTGTCCTTGGCGTTGTCGGGGTCCCACTTGAGCACGATCTCGTACTGGCCGTCGCCGTCGAGGTCGCCTACGGAGGCGTCGTTGGCCGAGTAGCCGCTCGCCGGTGCGGAGATCGGCACGTCGAGGTAGTTGCCGCCGGCGAAGCGCAGCGACGCCGGTGAGGCGGCCTGCTCGGTGCCGTTGACGACGGCGCGCACCGTGTACGACGCGTCGGCGGCGGCCCCACTGTCCAGGTAGTTCGTCGAGTTCGTGATCGGCGAGGCGTTCACCTTCGTGCCGCCGCGGTAGACGTTGAAGCCGGTGCTGTAGGACTCGGTGCCGAGCAGCCGCCAGGAGACCAGATTGGCGCTGCCGGAGCGGACGCTGACCAGGCCCCGGTTGAGGTCTTCCATCTGCTTGGCCCCGGACGGCGGCGGGCCGGACGGTGACGGGCTGGGCGAGGCGGGCGCCGACGGCGACACCGACGGCGACACCGACGGGGAGGCCGACGGCCGCGGGGACGCCGACGCGGAAGGCGACGGCGCGGCCGAGGTCGGCGCGGGCGCTCCGGTGCAGGTGGTGCCGTTGAGCGCGAAGCTCGCCGGGGCCGGGTTCGACGCGTTGTTCCACGAGGCGTTGAAGCCGAACGCGGTGCTCGCGTTGGTGGCGATGGGCGCGTTGTAGCCGGCGTCGGTGACCGAGACATTCGTGCCGGACTGGGTGAAGCTGCCGTTCCAGAGCTGCGTGACGGTCTGCCCGGCGGTGAAGGCCCAGGTCAGGGTCCAGCCGTTGACGGGGTCGCCGAGGTTGGTGACGGTGACGTTGGCGCCGAAGCCGCCGCCCCACTGGTTGGTGACGGCGTAGTCGACGCGGCAGCCGGCGGCCGCCTGGGCGCTGACCGCGGTCACGACGCCCGCGGTCAGGACGGTGACGGTGGCGGCGGTGAGCACCGCGAGCCGCCGTCGGGTACGTGTGGGCATATGCCTCTCCCGAGGGATGGGTGTGGACCGGGCAGACGCCCGGCACGGTGATCGGGGGACGGACATTCAGGGCGGGTGCCGGCGGGGTCACGGGTCCGTCGCGGGCGCGCGGTGTGTCGCGGCCCGATGCGGTGGTTGACGGAGTCGACGCCTGACCGGCGTTTGCTCGGATGCATGCCCGGTGCATCCGTTTCGCCCTTTGGGCGGTAGCGTGCCCTGCTCCCGGCAGAGATGTTAGACCTGTCGATGGATGGCCACAAGCGGAGCCGACCCCGGCGCGCGTGCGGAAATGCGCTCCGGCCTGCGTTCGCAGGCGCCCTTCCTTACGGGAGTAGTAGGCGGGAGAGGCGGCGGGTGGCCAGCCAGGAGCCGAGGGCGGCCATGGCGAGCAGGTAGCCGACGGCGACGAGCATGCCTGGGTGGAGCCGGCCGGTGGTGATGCCGCGCAGGAGTTCGATGCTCTGGTAGAGGGGCAGCGCGGCGACCACGGGTCGCAGCGCGGCGGGGTAGACCGACAGCGGGTAGAACGTGGTCGCGAACAGGAACATCGGCAGCATGACCAGTTGCAGGTACTGCTGGTGGTGGAACTCGCGGATCACGGTGATCGCGGCCATGCCGGCGGCGGAGAAGGCGTACGCGATCAGCACGCAGGCGGGCAGCGCGAGCAGTGCCCACCATGAGTGGACCATCCCGAACGCGGCGATCACGACGAGGAAGCAGGCCGCGGACAGGGTGCTGCGCAGCACCGACGCGGCGATCTCGCCGTACGCGATGTCGCGCACGGTCAGCGGCGTCGTGATGATCGCGTCGTAGAACTTCTCGAAGCGCAGCCGCCACCAGACCGCCCCGGTGGTCTCCGCGATGGCACTGTTCATGGCGGACGTGGCCAGCAGCGCGGGGGCGACGAACGCCGCATAGGCCACCGCGCCGCCGTCGCCGTCGATGAGCTGTCCGATGCCGACGCCGATGGACATCAGGTAGAGGAACGGTTCGAACACGCCGTTGACGGCGAGGTTCCACGGCCGGCCCTTGCGCAGCACCCACAGGTGCCGCAGGACGATCACGTGCGCGGCGGGCATCATGGTCCCCTTCACGGGTGCAGGTGGCGGCGGAAGTTGCGCCGGGCGAGCAGGTAGCCCGCCAGCGCCATGGCCGACAGGTACGCGGTGTGGGTGAGGCTGCCCGCCCAGGTGGCGGTGCCGAGGGTGAGGGTGCGGCACAGCTCGACGCCGTGCCAGAGCGGGGTGAGCGCGACCAGGTGCTGTGCCGCCTCCGGTAGCTGGGTGGTGGCGAAGAACGTGCCGGAGAACAGGTACAGCGGCATCACCACCCATTTGAACAGCGTCTGCACCGGGCGTACGTCGGGCAGCGTCACCGCCCACGCGGTCACCGGCATCGCGAACGCGAACCCGGTCAGCGCGGCGGCGGGCAGCACCAGCGCCGCCAGCGGCGAGGTCGCGACGCCGAACGCGAACATCACGGTGCAGAACGCGGCCGCGCCGATGACGACCTTCACGGCCATGAACAGCGCGTGGCCGTTGAGCACGTCGACGGGTTCGAGCGGGGTGGCCACCGCGACCGGGTAGGCCCGGCCCGGCATGCGGTGGTAGCTGACCGGGAACGCCGACTCGATCATGCCGTTCTGCATGGACGCGGCGGCGAGCATGCCGGGCGCGAAGAACGCCAGGTAGCTGACGCCGCCCAGGGCTGCGACGTCCGAGCCGACCAGGGTGCCCAGCCCGGCGCCGATGGCGATCAGGAACAGCAGCGGGTTGGCCACGCTGATGACGATGGTGCCCTTCCAGTTGCGCCGGTAGTGCAGCCAGCAGTAGCGGTAGAAGCGCAGGGCCATGCCCCGCGGCGCGGCGGCGGTCGTCATCAGTCGACCAGTGTCCGGCCGGTGAGGGCGAGGAACACGTCCTCCAGGCTCGATCGGCGCACCAGCGCGGTGACCGGGGCCAGGCCGAGGGTGTGCGCGGCGGCCAGCGCGGCGTCGCCTTCGGCGGTGTACCACAGCAGCCGGTCGGGCAGCTCCTCGATGCGGTCGCCGGTGACGGCCTGGCGCAGCTTGTCGAGCGCGGCGGCCTGCTCGCCGATGCCGAAGCGCAGCTCGAGGACCTCGCGGGTGGCGTGCGCGGCGATCAGCTCGGCGGGCGAACCCTGCGCGACGATCTTCCCGCCGTCCATCACCACGAGCCGGTCGCACAGCTGCTCGGCCTCGTCCATGTAGTGCGTGGTCAGCACGAGCGTGACGCCCTGCTGCTTGAGCCGGAACAGCCGGTCCCACAGCACGTGCCGGGCCTGCGGGTCCAGGCCGGTGGTGGGCTCGTCGAGCAGCAGCATCTCGGGCTCGTTGATCAGGGAGCGGGCGATGGTGAGCCGTCGGCGCATGCCGCCCGACAGTGCGTCGACCCGCTCGGCGGCCTTGTCGGACAGCTGCGCGAAGTCGAGCAGGCCGGTCGCCCGCTGGTCGATGACGTCGGTGGACAGTCCGAAGTAGCGGCCGTATATGAGCAGGTTCTCGCGCACGCTGAGTTCGGTGTCGAGAGCGTCGTCCTGCGGCACGACGCCGATCCGGGCGCGGATGCGCCGGCCGTCGGTGGCGGGGTCCAGACCGAGCACCCGCAGCGTGCCCGCGGTGGGCGGGGACACGCAGGCGAGCATGCGCATGGTGGAGGACTTGCCCGCGCCGTTGGGGCCGAGGAAGCCGAAGGCCTCGCCCCGGTGCAGGGTGAAGTCGATGCCGTCGACGGCGGTGAAGGGGGCGGCACGCTTGTCCCGCGGCGGGTAGGTCTTGACGAGCCCCGTGGCTTGTGCGATCACGTCTGACACAGCCGTCAGCGTAGGAACGAGATCGAAAATCTGCAAGAAATTTACATGTCCGAGCAAATTATAAACTTCAGGGGACGAGCACCGCCGCGCCCTCGAACCGGTCGCCCGCGAGGTCGGCCAGTGCCTCGTCGGCCCGGTCCAGCGGGTAGACGGTGGTCGTGACCGACAGCGGGTGCGCCGCCGCCAGGGCCAGGAACTCCCGGCCGTCGTCCCGCGTGTTCGCGGCGACGCTGCGCAGCTGGCGCTCCTCGAACAGGTGTCGCTCGTAGTTCAGCACCGGGATGTCGGTGAGGTGGATGCCCGCGATGGCAAGGGTGCCGCCCCGGTCCAGGGCCGACAGTGCCGGTGGCACCAGGTCGCCGACGGGGGCGAACAGGATCGCCGCGTCCAGTGGCGCGGGCGGCTGCTCGTCCGCGCCGCCCGCCCAGGCCGCGCCCAGACTCAGGCCCAGCTCGCGGGCGGCGGGGGAGCGGGTCATCACGTACAGGGTCGCGCCCTGGGCCAGGGCCACCTGCGCGGTGAGGTGCGCGGAGGAGCCGAAGCCGTAGATGCCCAGGGTGCCGCCCGGTGGCAGCTCGGCGCGGCGCAGTGCCCGGTAGCCGATGATGCCTGCGCACAGCAGCGGCGCGAGGTGCACGTCGTCGTACCCGTCCGGCAGGCGGTAGGCGTAGTCGGCGGGCACCATGGCGTACTCGGCGTAGCCGCCGTCGGCGTCCCAGCCGGTGTAGCGGGAGGACGGGCACAGGTTCTCCTGGCCGCGGCGGCAGTACACGCAGGTCTGGTCGGTGTGGCGCAGCCAGGCGATGCCCGCCCGGTCGCCGGCGGCCCACCCGGTCACGGCGTCGCCGCGGGCGGTGACCTCGCCGACGACCTGGTGACCCGGGATCACCGGGCTGCGGTGGGGCGGCAGGTCGCCCTCCGCGACGTGCAGGTCGGTGCGGCACACGGCGCAGGCGCGTACCCGTACCAGCAGCTCGTCGGCGGCCGGGACCGGCACCGGGCGGCGCACCGCCCGCAGCGGCCGGGTGGCGATCGGACCGGGCGCGGCGACCTCCCACGCGGCCATGGTGTCCACGCCTCCATCATCGTCGTACCGGGCGGTGTCCGGGCGCTGATCTACCATCAGGTCCATGAGCGCAGCGGCGGGGGACGAGATTCCGAAGATCAGCAGGCCGGCGAACGACGCGCTGGCCCTGGCGGGACACACCACCCTGACCGCGATCGCGCAGCTGACCAAGAAAGACCTGCTCGACCTGCACGGCGTCGGGCCGAAGGCGATCCGGATCCTGCGCGAGGCGCTCGCCGAGCGCGGACTGACCTTCGCCGACGAGCGAAAGTGATCATCTGGAGGTAACCTCCCGTCACGACGACGGGGAGGACCACCATGCCACCGGAGAACGACGGCCTGGCGTACGGCGCGCGGCTGGCCCGCCACTACACGGCATCGGCCGCGCTCGCGCTGCTCAGCGACGCCGAACTCGCCGACCGGGTGGCCGCGGCCGAAGTCGTCGGCGCGGGCATCGGCGGCGTCACGGCCCGGCTGGACCTGGGTGGGACGCCCGTCTTCGTCAAGCGCATCCCGCTGACCGACCTGGAGCGCCGTCCCGAGCACGTGCGCTCCACCGCCAACCTGCACGGCCTGCCGCCGCACTGCCAGTACGGCATCGTCTCGCCTGGCTTCGGCGCCTGGCGCGAGCTGGCCGCGAACACGCTGACCACCAACTGGGTGCTGGCCGGCCGGCATCCGGGTTTCCCGCTGATGTACCACTGGCGGGTGCTGCCCGGCGCCCCGGTCGTCCCCGCGGAACACTCCGACGTCGAGGGCGTGGTCGCGTTCATGGGTGGCGACCCGGCCGTCCGCGACCGCCTGGACGCGCTGGCGGGGGCCTCGGCGAGCCTGGTCCTGTTCCTCGAACACCTCCCGCATCGGCTCGGCGACTGGCTGGCCGGACCGCTCGCGGCGGGCGGGGACGAGCTGGTCGCGGCCTGCCGGATGATGGAGCAGGGCCTGGTCGGCGGCGTGGACTTCCTCCAGGCGTACGAGCTGCACCATTTCGACGCGCACCTGGGCAACCTGCTCACCGACGGCCGCCACGTCTACTTCGTCGACTTCGGGCTGGCGGTGTCGCCCCGGTTCGCACTGTCGCCGCGGGAGTCGGTGTTCCTGGCCCACCACGCCACCCACGACGCCGGATACGTACGGATGAGGCTGGTCAACTGGCTCGTCCAGCACGTGGTCGGCGTGCCGGTGCCGGACGACGGCGGGCCAGTCGAGCGCAACGCCTACATCCGTGAGTGCGCCGTGGGCAGGCGGCCGGAGGGCGTCCCGCCCGAGCTGGCCGACATGATCGTCCGGTACGCGCCGGTCGCCGCGCTGATGAACGACTTCTACTGGCAGCTGTTCGACGGCGCGATGCAGACGCCGTACCCGGCGGACGAGGTGGCCCGCGCACTGACCCGATGACTCGCCGAGTGCAAACAGTTGCACGAACCGTTGCTACAAACGGTGATGTTGCGAGTCGGTTTTGGAATTGTTTCCGTCGACATCTTGCCGTGCCCCGGACCCGGGCATAGGGTTTGGCCAATCCCCGCCCGGGGATGCGGTCCCGCTCACCGCCGTTCGCTGCCGGACATCCGATGTCCGGCGACGGAGGGTGCCACGCTCCCCGCGCCACGCCCCTCCGGCTGTGCAGGAAGGGAGTGCGTCATGGCAGTATCCCGGCGGAGGTTCGTGACCTCCGTGGCGTCCGGGTCAGCGCTGGCCGCCACCGGCGGCGCCGTCGCAGGAGGACTCACCGCGGTGAGCCCGGCCGCGGCGGCCAGCCCGCCCGGCGACGTCGTCGGCAAGATCTCGGTCGGCTACCAGGGGTGGTTCGCCTGCACTGGCGACGGAGCCCCGATCAACGGCTGGTGGCACTGGAGCAACAACTGGGGCCAGCCGCCCTCGCCGAGCAACAACGCGATCGTGTCCTGGCCGGACATGCGCGACTACCCCGCCCAGTACCAGACCGCATACGCCAACCTCGGCAGCGGCCAGCCCGCGAAGCTGTTCTCGTCCTACGACCAGTCGACGGTGAACCTGCACTTCCAGTGGATGCAGCAGCACGGCTGCGACACCGCGGCGCTGCAGCGGTTCAACCCGTTCGGCGGCGAGGGCCCGACCCGCGACGCGATGGCCGCCAAGGTGCGCACCGCCGCCGAGGCCAACGGGCGCAAGTTCTACATCATGTACGACGTCACCAACTGGGCGAACATGCAGTCGGAGCTGAAGACCGACTGGACCACGAAGATGTCGGCGTACACGTCGTCGTCGGCGTACGCCCGCCAGAACGGCAAGCCGGTCGTCTGCATCTGGGGCTTCGGCTTCAACGACCCGGGCCGCCCGTTCGCGCCGGACGTCTGCCTGGAAGTGGTGAACTGGTTCAAGGCCCAGGGCTGCTACGTCATCGGCGGTGTGCCGACCTACTGGCGGCAGGGCATCAACGACTCCCGGCCGGGCTTCTTCAACGTGTACACGGCCTTCAACATGATCTCGCCGTGGATGGTCGGCCGCACCGGCGACGTCGCCGGTCTCGACTGGTTCTACAACAACGTCAACGTTCCCGACCAGGCCGAGTGCAACAACCGGGGCATCGACTACCAGCCCTGCGTGATGCCCGGCGACCTGTCCTCGCACCACCGCTTCCACGGCGACTTCTACTGGCGGCACCTGTACAACATGATCCGGGTCGGCGCGCAGGGCCTGTACGTGTCGATGTTCGACGAGTACAACGAGGGCAACCAGATCGCCAAGACCGCCGAGAACGCCTCGCAGGTGCCCACCAACTCGGGCATCGTCACCCTCGACGAGGACGGCACGGTCTGCTCGTCGGACTACTACCTGCGCATCACCGCCGACGGCGGCCGCATGCTCAAGGGCCAGCTCGCGCTGACCGCGGTGCGCCCGACCCAGCCGGTCGTCGGCGGGCAGCCACCGGTGGACAGCAACCTGGCGCTGAACAAGCCGGTCACGGCCAGCAGCGTCAACGCGAGCTTCGTGCCGCAGAACGCCGTCGACGGCAACCCGGCCACCTACTGGGAGAGCGTCAACAACGCCTTCCCGCAGTGGCTGCAGGTCGACCTCGGCGCGGCCGCCACGGTCAGCCGGGTCGTGCTGAAACTGCCCGCGGGCTGGGGCAGCCGGGTGGAGACGCTGTCCGTGCAGGGCAGCACCGACGGCTCGTCGTTCAGCACGCTGTCGGCCTCGGCCGGGCGCACCTTCGACCCCGGCGCGGCCAACACGGTCACCATCACCTTCACGGCGACGACCGTGCGGTACGTGCGGATCAACGTCACCGGCAACACCGGCTGGCCCGCGGCCCAGCTGTCCACGTTGGAGGTGTACGGGACCGCGCCGCAGGGCGACACCCAGGCCCCGAGCGCCCCGGGCAACCTCACCGTCACCGGGCAGACCAGCAACAGCGTGTCGCTGTCCTGGCAGGCGTCCTCGGACAACGTCGGCGTGACCGGATACCAGGTTCGCCAGGCGGGCAACGTCGTCGCGGGCGGGACCGGGACGTCGTACACGGTGACCGGGCTGAGCCCGGCGACGACGTACAGCTTCACCGTCACCGCCCAGGACGCGGCCGGCAACACCTCGTCGCCGTCCAACACCGCGACCGCGACCACCGGTTCCGCGCCCGCGTCGAACCTGGCCCGCAACAAGCCCACCCAGGCCAGCAGCTACACGCAGAACTACGGGCCGGGCAACACCGTCGACGGCAACGCCGACTCGTACTGGGAGAGCGCCAACAGCGCGTTCCCGCAGTGGCTGCAGGTCGACCTCGGCGCGGCGACCACCGTCAGCCGCATCGTGCTCAAGCTGCCGCCGCCCGCGGCGTGGGCCAGCCGCACCCAGACGCTGTCCGTGCAGGGCAGCGCCAACGGGTCGACGTTCAGCACCGTCGTCAACTCGGCCGGATACACGTTCAACCCGTCCTCGGGCAACACCGTGACCATCACCTTCCCGGCGACCTCCACCCGGTACGTGCGGCTGAACTTCACCGCCAACACCGGCTGGCCCGCCGGGCAGCTCTCGGAGTTCGAGGTCTGGGCCAGCTGACCGCCGCCGTCCCCGGCGGCCAAGACCGGCCCGCGGTCCACGACGCCGAACGTCGGACCGCGGGCCACACCCCGCGGCCGCCGGGCCGGACCGGCCTCGCCCCCGGCGCGTCCGGCACGGCGGCCGTGTGCGCGGGACAGCCTGCTGTCCACGGTGTGGGGCGTCGCGGCGGTGCTGCGCCTGGCCGCCGCGACCGCGGCACCGCCGGCGCTGCGCGAGTGGCGGTGAACCGCTCTGTCGGCCGGGGGACAGCGGTGCGACCGTCCGCATGGGACCCTGGGCGCGATGCGTACCCTTGCGCTGCTCCGAGCCGCGCTGCCGCTGGTCGTCCTGGCAGCGTCCGTGCTCATGGCGTCACCCGCCCACGCCGAGGTCGGCCGCGTGTCGGTGCACAGCGGGACCGCCGAGTTCGGCCCCGGTGCCGCGCTGCAGCAGTTCACGGTGGCCTGTGCCGCGGAAGAGCAGCTGGTCAGCGGCGGTTACGCGGGCGGTGATCCGCAGTTGAGAGTCGTCGCCAGCCACCCGTCCGACGGTCAGGGGACCCCGATCGCCGACGGTGCCGCGCCGCGGGCGTGGACCGTCGGCGTGGTCAACACCGGCCAGGCCGTGCGCACGCTGCGGGTCTTCGCCACCTGCCTGACCGGTGGCGACAGCACCGCCGGGGTGTACGCGGGCACCCAGTCCGACCCGGCCGACACCACCGTCGAGGCAGCCTGCCCGCAGGGCACGGTGCGCACCGGCGGCGGCTACTGGGCGGTCTGGTACGCCCGGCTCGGCGCGGCCCGCATCGACGGCAGCCATCCGACCGGCGGGCGGGGCTGGGCGGTCGACCTAACCGTGGCCGCGAACCTGCCCGCCCGCTCCTCGGTGACGGCGCTCGTGGTCTGCCACACCGGCCCGGTGGCGGCCGTCGCCGCCGAGCCCGCCGAGTTCGACCTGTTGCAGGCCTCGCCGGTGTGCGTCGTCGGCGCGGCCGCGAACGTATGCGTGGTGCCGCAGTCCGGATCGGGGGCCGCTCGGTGTCCCGACGGGACGGCGCTGACCGGCGGCGGCTACCTGATCGTGTCCGGGGGGCCGCTGACCGGCCAGGCCGCCGTCGTGGACGGACCGGCGTCGGCGGGCGGCTGGACCGTGCGCGTCACCGGGACCACCGCGCAGGACACCCGGGTCCGGGTGCGCGTGGAGCAGGTCTGCCTCGGCAGTGTCGTCCGTCCGAGCGAGCCGGTCAGCGATCTGCTCCCGGACAGTGGCGCGCGGCTGAACAAGGCGCTGGCGCTGGGCGGCGGCCTGCTCGGGTTGCTGCTGCTGATCCTGCTGGCGATCCTGGCCCTGCGCCGGTCCGGCCGACGGTCGGGGCCACCCGCGCCGGGCATCGAGGTCGTGGTCCGGACGGCCCGCTTCCGCTACCGCGACGACGCGTACCGGGAGGACCTGTGACGACCGTCCGGGACATCGTCTTCGGGGAGCTCATCCCGGGTAAGCCCGGCGAGGCCGCCGGGGAGGTCGAGGCGGCCGCCGAGAGGCTGGCCGGGGCCGGGGTGGTCGCCGACCAGCCGCAGGCGCCCGCGGCGGCGCTGGCGCGCGCGGTGCTGACCAAGGTCGCCGAACTGCTGGACATCGAGATCTCCGACGTGTTCGTCGGCGCGTGGAAGACCAGGTCGGCGCTGCTGACCGCGGCCCGGGAGACGCACGCGACGCCCGGCCTGCGACGGGAGGTGAGCATCCGCACCTTCACCATGCCCTGGGAGTACGAAGCCGAGGTGGACGTGGTCGTCAACGGCTCCGTCGTCACCACCCTGACCGCGGCGGTCACCCTGCAGCTCACCGTCACCGCGCTGGCGGCCGTCGTCGAGGCGGGCCGCCTCACCGCGCTCACCGCGGGCGACACCACGGCCCACGGCGAACTGCGGGTGCGCTGCTCCTCGCCGGCGGCCGAGCACACCGTGGCCGAACGCGAGCAGCCGGTCGACCTGCGGCGCGAGCTGCGGCTCGGCGGCGGCGTGGCCCTGATCGACGAGGCCGGCGAAGTCGCGGCACAGCCGTCGTCGTGACCGCACCGCCGGACGGCGGCAGGCCGCTTACGAGGCGAGCAGGGCGTCGATCTGGTTGATCGCCAGCGAGGCGCCCTCGACGATGCCCATGTCGAGCACCTGCTGCAGGGCCTCGGCGGACGCGTAGGTGCCGACGTACGTCGCGCGGGTGCCGCCGCCGTGCGCGGCGAAGCTGTACACGTTCTGGGATACGGGCAGGTTGGGGTTCGGGTTGAAGTCCAGGTCGGCGAAACCGTCCTCGAAGGCGAAACTCGTCGGTTCGTCGACGGCCGTGACGAGCCAGTAGCCGGCGTGCTTGTCGCCCTCGGGGCCGGTCATGAAGTAGTTCACGCGTCCGCCGGGCCGCAGGTCGTGCTCGACCACGGTCGCCGGGTAGGTCGGCGGTCCCCACACCTGCTCCAGCTGGCGCGGGTCGGCATAGACCTGCCAGACGCGCTCCACCGGCGCGGCGAATTCGGCGACGAGGGTCAGGGTCAGGTTGTCGAGGTCGTGCCGGACGTCGGTCACGGGCATGGGTCAGTCCTCCTGGTCGGGATCGGACGCGATGAGGTCGTCGATGCGCGCGATGCGGCCGCGCCACACCTGCTCCAGCTCGGCGAGCATGGACGCCACCGAGCGCACCGCCGCCACGTCGCCGCTGACCAGCTGCTCACGCCCGCTGCGGAGCTTGGTGAGCAGGCCGGCCTTCTCGAGCACGGCGACGTGTTTCTGCACCGCGGCGAAGCTCATGTCGTATTTCGCCGCGAGCGCGGAGACCGAGTGCTGTCCGGCCAGAACCCGGCGCATGATGTCGCGCCGGGTGCGGTCGGCCAGAGCGTGGAAGAAGGCGTCGGCCTGGTCCTCGCTCCGATCGGTCACGCCTCAAACATACAACCAAACGGTTGTACGTTGTCAAGCGACGTCCCCGTCTCAGGGGCGGATGTTCTGGTTCAGGTGGAACAGGTTGTCCGGGTCGTAGGCGCGCTTGACCTCGACGAGCCGGTCGAAGTTGCCCCGGTAGTTGGCCCGGATCCGGTCCTGGTCGTCGCCCGCCATGAAGTTGATGTACCCGCCCTCCTCCGACAGCGGGGCGGTGGCCGCGTAGTAGTCGCGCACCCAGGCGGTGTTGGCCTCGTTCTCCGCCGGGTCGGGCCACATCCCGGCGATGACCACGGCGAAGTTCGCGTCCCGGTAGGCGAACGCGGTCGCGTCGGGCGCGACCCGGTGGCAGGCCCCGTTGATCGGGTAGATGTGCACCGTCGAGTTGACCACCGGCACCTTCGGCCCGTGCGTCAGGTGGGCCTCGATCGCGTCGTCGGTCAGCTCCTTGACGAAGCTGGCCTTCCAGTAGTGCTGCAGCCCCGGTGGGACCAGGCCGTCGAAGGCGGTGTTGAGCGCCGCGTACGGCATCGGGCCGATCATCTCGGCGACCGGCGGGGCGACCGCGCGGATCCGGTCGATGATGCGCTGCCCGTCGGCCGTCGACCCGGTCCAGCAGTTGACCATGGCGATGAACGGCTCGCCGTGGCGATCCACCGGGATGAACGGCAGCGGCGGCGCGATCTGGAACGCCGGGAAGCCGCCGTACTGCTCGGGGGCGTCGGCGATGAAGTCGCGGAAGAACGCCAGCAGGTCGCGGACGTGCGCCAGCTCGAAGAAGATCGGGCCGCCGTAGATCTCGTCGACCGGGCTGAGCGCGAACTCGAACGAGGTCACCGCCCCGAAGTTGCCGCCGCCGCCGCGCAGCGCCCAGAACAGGTCCTCGTGCTCCTTCTCGCTGGCCACCACGGCCCGGCCGTCGGCGGTGACGACCTCGGCCGACAGCAGGTTGTCGCAGGACAGCCCCAGGCCGCGGGCGAGGTAGCCGATGCCGCCGCCGAGGGTGAGCCCGCCGACGCCCGTGGTGGAGATGATGCCGCCGGTCGAGGCCAGGCCGAACTCGCCGGTCGCGGCGTTGAAGTCGCCCCAGGTCGCGCCGCCGCCGGCGTGGGCCGTGCGGGCGTGCGGGTCGACGGTGACGGCGCGCATGCCGGACAGGTCGGCCACGATGCCGTCGTCGACCGTGCCGAACCCGGGCACGCTGTGCCCGCCACCGCGTACCGCCAGGTCCAGGCCGTTCTCCCGGGCGTAGTCGACCACGGCCTGCACGTCGGCGGTGCTCGTGCAGCGCACCACCGCGCGGGGCCGCCGGTCGAACATGGCGTTGTGCACGGTCCGGGCCTGGTCGTAGCCGTCGTCGCCGGGCGTGATCACCTGCCCGGACACGCGGGTACGCAACTGCTCGATCGTCGATGTGGCCATCTCGGTGCCCCCGTCCGAATCGCGGCGGGCCGCACCACGCCCAGCCGGCGCGATCATCGGGCACGGTCGGCGACAGGCGGCGGCCCTCTGTCCACGCTAGCGGGCCGACCGGCACGATCGTGCCGAAACGGTGGCAGCCGCCCCGGCCAGCGCCCGCGGCTGGTCAGCGCCCGCCGCGCCGGGGGTCCCGACCGAGGGCGGGGCGCGGCGGAACGTGCGCCGGAGGCCACTGGCGTTGGGTGGTTCGCCTGGTCAGCGGGGCGGCCACGGCGGGTGGCCCGGCCGGTGCGATGTCATCGGCGCGCGGCACCCGGCGGGGCCGGCGCTCGGGCGGCCAGACCGGCTTCGGCTTGCACACCCACTGCGGCTCGATCCTGCGGGCGTCGCGGCCGTCGTGGGCCTCGACGAGCCATTCGGCCAAGGTCAGCCCCTGCGGTGCGAGGACGTGGTCGAGGCAGCAGCCGTGCGGGTCCCATCCCCACATCGGGCCGGCCGGGTCGCGGAAGTCGACCATCCACAAGATCGCGCAGCCCACGTCGTACAGCGGGACCACACCCGGTGGGTGGCCGCCGGGCCGTCCGCTGAACCCCTGGTACATCGCGATGATGTCCGCATCGTCGTCCGTCCAGGCACCGTCCCCGACGCCGAGGACGCTGTCGCGCGGCCCGAAGCCGCCGTTGGCGACCTCCAGGTAGATCCGGCGGAGCAGCGGGGGCATGGCGAAGCCGATGAGCTGTTCGGACTCGGCGATCTCCGCGGGGGTGGCGAGCCGGGCCGGGCCTGCCCAGGACCGGGACTCCGCCAGGCGGGCGCGCATGCGGTCGAGCAGCTCGTCCTCGGTCATGCCGGCAAGGCGGGGGTGGGCGTCGGCTTCGGACACGCCTGGAGGCTAACCCGACCCTCCGACAGCGGCGTGACCCTTCGGCGCCCGTGACGGCTCGCGCTGCGGCATCATTTCCGGGTGACCGAGTTGAACGCACGACCTGAGACCAGAGTGGGCGCGGTTTTCGTGCCGCAGTTGCCGCCGGAGCGGCTGCGGTCCGTGGCACAGGCCGCCGACCAGGCGGGGCTCGACGAGCTGTGGCTCTGGGAGGACTGCTTCCTGGAGAGCGGCATCACCGCGGCCGTGGCGGCGCTGGCCTGGACCGAACGCCTCACCGTCGGCGTCGGGCTGCTGCCCGTGCCGCTGCGCAACGTCGCGATCACCGCGATGGAGCTGGCGACCATGCACCGGCTGTTCCCCGGACGGGCCCGGGTCGGTGTTGGGCACGGCGTGCAGGACTGGATGGCCCAGGTCGGCGCGCGGGTCGAGTCCCCGATGGCGCTGCTGCGCGAGCACCTGACGGCGCTGCGGGCGCTGCTGTCCGGCGAGCGGGTCACCACCCGGGGCCGCTATGTCCGCCTGGACGGGGTGGCCCTGGACTGGCCGCCACCGCGGCGTTCCGAACTGCTGGCCGGGGCGACCGGCGACCGGACGCTGCGGCTGTCCGGCGAGGTCGCCGACGGCACCATCCTCACCGGCGGCACCACCGTCGAGCAGGTGCGCCGGGCGCGCGGGCTGATCGATGAGGGCCGGGCGAAGGCCGGGCGCTCCGGGCACCACCAGATCGTGATCTACCTGCATGCGGCGACCGGCCCGGATGCGGCGGTGCGGCTGGAGGCCGAACGCGTGCGCTGGGGCTACGACACCATGACGGGCCACGGCGTGGCCGGGGGCGCGGAGGCGGTCGCCGAGGCGGTGCGCACGTGGGCTGAGGCGGGCGTGGACACGGTGGTGCTGCAGCCCACGCCCGACGACCCCGACCCGGAGGGCTTCGTGGCCTTCGTCGCGCAGGAGGTCACCCCGCTCGTGCGGAACTGACCGCGCCGCCGCCCGATCCGGGAGACGCTGAGGGGGTGAGCGGGCGGGTCGAGCCGGCTGGGCGTTGCGCACCTGGCACCGGACACGGAGCGGGTCCCCTGCCGCGCGCCGCGGCCGGGGAGGCGGCCGCGTGAGCCGGTGGCGTGCGCTGTGGTCGCCGGCCGCCGCGCTGCGGGCGATCCGGGCGGCGGTGCTGGTCCCGGCGTTGTTCGCGTTCGCGCTGCTGGTGATCAAGTCGCCGCAGGTGGCCACGTTCACGGCGTTCGGCGGTTTCGCGGGCCTGGTGCTGGCGGCGTTCGGCGGCACGCGCCGGGACCGGGCCGTGGCACACGCCATGCTCACCGCCGCGGGCGCGGTGCTGATCGTGATCGGCACCCTGGTCAGCCATTCCGTCGTGGCCGCCGCGATCGCCACCGCGGTGGTCGCGTTCACGTCCTACTTCGCCGCCGTCATCGGGCCCAACGACGCCTCGGGCGCGGCCGCGGCGATGCTGCCGTACATGCTGGCGGCGTCGGCGGCCGCCCCGGTCGGCGTCATCGGCGACCGGGTCGCCGGGTGGGTGCTCGCGACCGGCGTCGGCGGCCTGGCGGTGGTGCTGATGGCGCCGCGCTCGGCGGGCGCGGAGCTGCGCCAGGCCACCGCCACGCTGGCCACCGGGCTGGCCGACCTGCTGGAGGCGGG
Source organism: Catellatospora paridis (assembly GCF_009720365.1). Classification (GTDB taxonomy): domain Bacteria; phylum Actinomycetota; class Actinomycetes; order Mycobacteriales; family Micromonosporaceae; genus Catellatospora; species Catellatospora paridis. Next base: position 468,523 of record NZ_ML769313.1, read on the forward strand.
AGCACTCCGGGCTGCGCTGCCGGAGCTGCGGGCAGCCGTCGCGGACGCCACGCACCGGATGATGGCCCTGTTCGTGTCCGCGCCGTACCGGCCGAGCGGGCTGGTCATCGCCGATCAGGCCATGGCCGGCGCGGTCAACCAGCTGGAATGGTGCAAAGGCCTGGTCAGCGACGGCATCGACCGGGTCGGCGACCTGCGCGACGCGCCGCTGACGGTGCGGGCCCCGCTGGAGGCGTCGGCGAAGGTGCTGCGGGAGGCGGCCGCGGTGCTGCGCGGCGAGCCGGTAGACCCTGACCTGAAGGGCCTGGAGCAGACCTGCGCCGACAGCGTGGCCCGGCTGACCGGCGCCGGACAGCCGGACGCGGACGCGATGGACCTGGTGGTCGCCTTCTACGGCCAGACCACGGCGAACTGCGTCCGGGCCTTCGCCACCGACGTGCTCATCGCCACCCGCGGCGCCGATCCGCTGACCGCCGCCAGCAGCGTGCGCCGCTGGTACGGGCTGTCCCGGCCGGACCGGCCGCCGCTGCGCCGGCTGGTGACGCTGGCCGGCGTCGCCGGGATCGTGCTGCGCAACGCGAGCCTGCGCTCTGTGTGGTTCGTCAACGCACTGCGCGGCGCGCTGGCGCTGTCCGCCGCGGTGGTGATCGTGCAGGTGAGCGAGGTGCGCAGCGGGTTCTGGGTGCTGCTGGGCGCGCTGTCGGTGCTGCGCACGAGCGCCGCGTCGACGGGCACGCAGGCCGTCAAAACGGTCGTCGGCACCGCCGCCGGGGTCGCGGTCGGCGCGGCGCTGCTGCCGCTGCTGGGCCCGTCGCCGTGGGCGAGCTGGGGTGCCCTGGCGGTCGCGGTGGCCGTGGTGGCGTACGGGCCGGGCAAGATACCGGACATCGTGAGCCAGGCCGCGTTCACCGTGGTCATCCTGGTGCTCTACAACATCCTCGCGCCGACAGGCTGGACGCTGGGCCTGGTACGGCTGCAGGACGTCGCCATCGGCTGCCTGGTCAGCCTGGTCGCCGGGTTGCTGGTCTGGCCTCGCGGGGCCGGGGATCTGGTCCGTGACGACGTCGCGGAGATGTTCAAGGTCGGCGGGTTGCACCTGACCGAGGCGGTGGCGTGGGCACTGGGGCGGCGGGCAGGCCCGCCCGAACAGGAGGTCCGTGCGGCCGCGTCGGCGTTCCGGCTGGAGGATGCGCTGCGCGGCTACCTCGCCGAACCCGGGTCGAAGCGGATGGACCGGCAGGACCTGTGGCGGCTGGTCATCTCGGGGGTCCGGCTGCGGCAGACGGCGAACGCGCTCGACGACCTGACCCCGCGCGACGCCGCCCCGGACCCGCGCTGCGATGCGCTGCTGCGCCACGCCGACGCGCTCGCCGCCTTCTACGCGGGCCTCGCCGAGCAGATCGGCGAGCCGACCGGGCCGATGCCGCCGCTGCTCGCGCCGCCGAGCCCGCCCGACGACGAGGTCCTCGGCGCCGGCGGTGACGGCACGCCCCTGCACCGGCTGCGCCGCCGCTGGGTCGGCGAGCACCTGCGGCACCTGGAGCTGCACCTGGCCGACCTGGTCGCGCCGGCGCACGCCCTGGCCGACCAGCGCCGCCGCCCCTGGTGGCGCTGACCGGCTCGGGCCAAGATTGCTGTTTCGTGTCCACAGCTGCGGTGGAGGACGACTGTCACGAAACAGCGATCTTGCGGCGCAACCGCCCGGACGGTCAGCCGAGGGCGGCGGGGGATTCGGCTCCGTCGAGGAGTTTCGTCGGGGCACCTGTGCCGTCGGCGGGTACGGACCAGATCGTCGGGGTGCCGTCGGGGGCGCGCAGGGTGTACGCGACGGTGTGCTCGTCGAGCCAGGCGGCCTGGTCGTCGACGCTTTCCGGCTCGGCCAGGTTCGTCACCGCCAGGGTGGACAGGTCGAGCACGGACAGCCGCCAGCCGCGCTGCGGGTCGCCGCCGATCGCCTGCTTGAACGCGATCCGGGTGCCGTCGGGTGACAGCGACGGGCACTCGACGTTGTCCGTGAGAGTGCGTACCGTGCGCGCCGCGAAGTCGCCGCGGACCAGGTAGCGCTTGCCCCCGGTCGCCATGGTGGCGTAGAAGGCGTTGTCGTCGGCGGTGAAGGTGACGCCCCAGAAGTTCACGTCGACGTTGCGGTAGGGCCGGCCCTCGCGGGTGACCGCGAAATCCTCCAGCGTGGAGACCATCGTGCCGGTGCGGGTGTCCAGGATGCCGGTGCGGGTGGAGAAGCCGCCGGTGCTGTAGGAGTCGCCGCCGACGAACGTGGTCCAGGCGACCATCCGGCCGCTGGCCGACACCCGGGCGCGGTTGGGCAGGCCGGGCACGGCGAACGTGCGTGTCGCGCGCAGCTGCCGGTCCAGCACCGTCAGCTGGTAGGACCAGGCGGTGTCGGGGTGGATGCACACGCCGGTGCCGGCGGCGGCGTAGACGCGTACGCACTCCAGGCCGGACACCAGCCGGGGGCCGGACGGATCGGCGCGGGAGACCGTGGCGGCGCGCCGGTCGGTGACGACCAGCAGCCGCGGGCCCGGGTCCAGGGTGATCTCCGCGGCAGGAACGGTGTCGGCCGTGGCGGCCTCGCCCAAGGCCTGCTGGATGTAGCCGACGGCGACGGCGGCCAGCAGCACGGTGACGGCCGCGGCGATGGCGACGCGGGCGCGGGTGGACAGTGCGGTCATCGCTCGACCTCGGCATTCTGGTTCGAGCGGTCTGTGCTCGTCGCTGCCCGCGGCGGCGGCGCGGGGTCGCTCGGGTCGTCGGGTTCGGGCAGCGGGCGCGAGCCGGCCGGACCGCTGTCGTCCGCCGCGCCGCGACCCGCGGGCCTGAGCAGCAGCAGCGTCGCCGCGACGGCGACGACGACGGCGAGCGCGGCGACCCGGGAGGCGGTGGCCGGTCCCCAGGTCTGCCAGGCGAGGCCGAACAGGACCGAGGAGACCAGGTAGGCCAGCGCCTGGCCGGTCTGGATCAACGCGATGCCGGTGGTGCGCAGCCGGTCCGGCAGCACCGGCCCGGCCAGCGCCATCAGGATCCCGTCGGTGGCGGCGTAGAACAGCCCGTACAGGCCGAGCGTCACCACCAGCAGCGGCGAGCCGCCCAGCGGCCCGAACAGCAGCAGGTACGCGGCCGTCAGCGCGACATAGCCGCCGAGCATCACGGGCAGGCGGCCGATCCGGTCGGCGAGCACGCCGAGCGGCGCGGCCAGCAGCAGATAGCCGAGGCTGGTCCCGGCGGCCAGCAGCGGGAACCAGACGGTGCTCAGCTCCTCGCGGCGCTGCAGCAGCAGGTAGACGAAACCGTCGCCGATGGTGGCCAGGCCCAGCAGGCAGGCGGCCAGCACGAGGCGGCGCACCGGGGCGTCGCGCAGCAGCGCCGCGGCTTCGCGCAGGGACACCTTCGCCGTGGCGGGCACGGCCTCGCGGCGGTCGCGGACGAACAGCACCAGCACCATCACGCCCAGCGCGGCGACACAGAAGCTGACCACGAACACGGCGTCGAACGAGTTCGCGGCCAGCGCCAGTACGCCGAGCGCGACCAGCGGGCCGAGGAACGCGCCGACGCTGTCCATGGCGCGGTGCACGCCGAACGCCCGGCCCAGCGACTCCGGCGGGGTGGACAGCGTGATCATCGCGTCCCGCGGTGCGGCCCGCAGGCCCTTGCCGGTGCGGTCGGCGGCGATGACCAACCCGATCGCGGGCACCGAGCGGCCCGCCGCCAACAGCGCGAGCTTCGCCACCGCGGACAGGCCGTAACCGATGCCCGCCACGGCCTTGCGGCGGCGGGTGCGGTCCGCGACGTACCCGCCGACGAGCCGCAGCAGCGCGGTAGCTCCGGTGTAGACGCCGTCGATCATGCCGTACGCCAGCGGGCTGAGCTGCAGCCCCAGCACCAGATACAGGGGCAGCACCGCGGTGACCATCTCGGACGACACATCGGTGATCAGGCTGACCGTGCCCAGCGCGAAGACGTTCGCGCTGACCTTGGTGAACCGGCGTCGTCCGGATCGTTCCGCCGGGGGTGTGGCGGTCGGACTGGTGACGGTGGACAGGTACACGCGGTTGCGCTCCTCCCGCGGCATGGCGCCCGCGACGACGGTGCAGATGGGTCGACCCGGACCGTCCGGCGGCCACCGCTGTCGCGGCACACCGCGGGCACCCCGCGTCGGGCACATCCTGAGCCGCCCGCGGTACGCAGGGCCCTCGCGCACACCACCACGGGGCGTGCTTCCGATGAACAGACGGTGTCACAGCAGCCGGTCGGCTGTGGACGCTCATCCGACTCACCCATGTCGTTCACCCGAACGTGTGCCCGCCGTTTCCGGGACTCCCTACATTCCTCGCACGGCCGCGCCGACCGCGTGGCCGTACACCCCCAGAAGGGCTCGAGTCATGGGAATCCGCAAGGGCCGCTTGGCTTTGACGGCCGGCACGGCGTTCGTGCTGACCGCCGCCACGGTCGCGACCGTGCTGACGGTGTCGGCGCAGACCGCCGCCGCCGCGACGACCACGTTCACGCCGGTCGCCGACACGTACGTGCAGGCCGACACCGCGTCGACCAACTACGGCACCTCGGTGCAGATCACCGTGGACAGCTCGCCGCAGCGCCAGATGTTCCTGCGCTTCACGGTCAGCGGTGTCAGCGGCACCGTGACCAGCGCGAAGCTGCGGCTGCGCCACATCAGCGGCAACGACGGCAGCGCCGCCGGCGGCACGTTCCGCGCGGTGTCGAACACGTCGTGGTCGGAGACCGGCACGACCTGGAACAACAAGCCCGCCCTGGACGGGGTGTCGCTGGGCAGCCTCGGCTCCGTCGTCGCCAACGGGTGGTACGAGGTCGACGTGACCTCGTACGTCACCGGCAACGGCACGTTCAGCATCGGCGCGAGTTCGACCAACAGCGACGGCGCCTACTACGACACGCGCGAGACCGGCGCGGACTCGCCGCAGCTGGTGGTCACCACCGGCACCACCCCGTCGCCGAGCCCGTCCACCCCGCCGCCGTCGGGTGACCCGGTGCTGGTCGGCGCGGGTGACATCGCCGACTCCGGCTCGGGCGACACCGCCACCGCGGCACTGCTCGACGGGATCTCCGGCACGGTCTTCACCACCGGCGACAACGTCTACACCAATGGCACCGCGTCGGAGTTCAGCAGCTACTACAACCCGACCTGGGGCCGCCACAAGGCGCGCACCCGCCCGGCGCCCGGCAACCACGACTACAACACCTCGGGCGCGACCGGCTACTACAACTACTTCGGCTCGGTCGCCGGCCCGTCGGGACAGGGCTACTACTCGTACGACCTGGGTAACTGGCACGTCGTGTCGCTGAACTCGAACATCAGCATGTCGGCGGGCTCGGCCCAGGAGACCTGGCTGCGCAACGACCTGGCCGCCAGCGGCAAGCCGTGCACGATCGCGTACTGGCACCACCCGCTGTTCACCTCGGGCGCCAACCACGCCCCGTCGACCTCGACCCGGCCGCTGTACCAGGCGCTGTACGACTACAACGCCGACGTCGTGGTGTGGGGCCACAACCACCAGTACGAGCGCTTCGCACCGACGAACCCCAGCGGCGGCGCGGACAGCTCGCGCGGCATCCGCTCGTTCGTGGCGGGCATGGGCGGCGCGGGCTTCTACGGCTTCGGCACCATCCAGCCCAACAGCCAGGCCCGCAACAGCGACACCTGGGGCGTCCTGAAGTTCACCCTGCACGCCAACAGCTACGACTGGCAGTTCGTCCCGCAGGCGGGCAAGACCTACAACGACAGCGGCACCGGCACCTGCCACTGACGATTCGAAGGGAACCTTCATCCGATTCTACGTGGTGAAGGTTCCCTTCATTTCCTTTAGGGTGGTCTGATGTCGATTCCCCGCAGATCCCTCCTGACCGGACTGATCGCCATCCCCGCCGCCGGTGCGGCCGGCGCCCTGATCGGCGCGAGCCCGGCCGCGGCCGCCCCCGCCTCGATCGACCGGACCGCGTTCAAGCTGCGCCGCCGCGCCGGCTCCTACGCCACCGCAATCGCCGGGCTGGACGCGGCCCTGCCCAACGTCAGCGTCCAGCACGTCCTCGACGACGGCAACCGTGCCGCCACCCGCATCACCGCGGGCGAGGGCGCGGGCCTGGTCACCAACTTCGCCGCCGGCTTCCACTTCGAAAGCGGCGACGACAACACCGCCGAGTGGATCCCGCAGGGCATCACCACCAGCTCCGACGCGCTCGACGCGGGCGTGTACGAGGATCGCAAGGCCGTGCTCGTCTCCTGGTACTCCACCGGCGTCGACGGCCAGAAGGGCGTACGCGTCAGTTTCGTCAACCGCACCGACCCGCTCGCCCCGGTCTACCGCCACGTACTGCTCGTCGAGCCGTACACCTCCGGCGGCGTGCACAGCTACCGCCCGGTGAACATCCACGCGGGCGGCATCGCCTGGTACGGCCACCACCTCTACGTCGTCGACACCAGCAACGGCCTGCGCGTGTTCGACCTGAACCACCTGTGGCAGGTGTCCAGCACGGTGTCGACGGCCTGCGGTCGCCAGTCCGACGGCAGCTACCAGGCCTTCGGCTACAAATACGTGCTCCCGCAGTCGCTGGCCTACGACCAGGTCGGCACGGGCGGGCTGCGCTTCTCGTTCATCTCGCTGGACCGGACCACCGCGCCGGACAGCTTCCTGGTGGGCGAGTACGGCAACCCGGGCACGGGCACCCGCCTGGTCCGCTGGGGCGTCGACTACACCGACCGCGAGCTGGTCCAGGACAGCGGCTCCACCACCGACTCCACCGCGAGCTGGGCCTACCGGGTGGACGTGACCTCGATGCAGGGCGCGCTGAGCCTCAACGGCAAGTACTTCCTGTCCACCAGCGACGGCGACAGCAACGACGGCGACCTCGGCACCTGGACGCCCGGGGGCAGCGTCGTCATGCACTACGACACCCTGCCCGTCGGCACCGAGGACTTCACCTACCGCAGCAACACCGACGAGCTCTGGACGGTGTCCGAGTACGCGGGCCGCCGCATGGCCATCTCCGTCAAGGCCGGAGCCTTCTGACGCCGGTCCTCAGTCGTGCTGGTCGGAGGTCGAACGCCGTGTGCGCGTAGCGGCACCGGACCTGTCGTGGTCCGGTGCCGTCCTGACTGAACCAGATGCCCGGCCTACTCCGAGCGCCTCATGATCGCGTCACCGGGTGCCCCGTGTTCCCGGTGTTGGGGTCGCGCCCGGTCAGGGCCGCTGGAAGTGCCAAATGACCGCGGCCGGGGTGGCCTCGTAGGCTGCCGCGGCGGCGTCGGGGCACCACTGCTTGGCCTGAGGGCCGCCGGCCCAGGGGTTGGCGGGCCAGCGGGGCTCCTCGCAGCGGACCGGGCGCAGGCCGAGGGGGACGGCCGCGTTCAGGTAGTCGCCGACGAGGTGGCGGCTGGCGGGGAGCAGATCCGGGCGGCCGTCGGGACCGGCCGTGTGGGCGACGCCGCCCAGGTAGAGCGACGCGACGTGGATGTCGGACAGCACCAGGTGCCCACCGGGCCGCAGCACGCGGGCGAACTCGGAGAGCACCGGCGCGAGGTCCGGCACGTGGGTCAGCGCGAGCGCGCAGACGACGAGGTCGACGGACCCGTCCGGCAGCGGCAGCGCGTGCAGGTCCCCTTCGTGGAACTCCCCGTCGGGCACCCGTTTGCGGGCCCGGTCGAGCATGTCGGGTGAGCTGTCCACGCCGATGACCTGGTGCTCCCGCGCCGCCAGGTATTCCGCGTGCCGTCCGGTGCCGCAGGCCGCGTCGAGCGCGACGCCTGCGGGCAGCTCGTCGAGGATGCGGTGGACGACCGGCTCCTCGACCTCGATGAGTGGGTTGCCGGGGTCGTCGTAGGTCTGCGACCAGATGCGGTAGCCGTCGACGGTGCCGACGTGTCCGGTCTCGACGCCGTCGCCGAGTTCCGGGGCGGCCTCGTCGAGCAGCCGCCGCACCTCGTCGAGCCGGGCCTGCACGAAGGCCCGGTCGAGGCCTTCGTCGCCGGCGAAGGCGCGCAGCAGTGCGACGCCCTCCAGGCCGACCAGGAAGGCCAGTGGATGCTGATAGGTCATGGTGCGAACGCTAGGACCACCGCACAAGTGTGTCGATGCGTTTTCGTCGTCTCGGGGAGCCACTACGGTGGCCGTCCGCGGCGTACACCTATGAGGACCGAGGCGCGCCCACGCCTTGTTACATATTCTGTTTCACCAGCGCAGCATTATGTTCCAGCAATCCATTGACACCGAAACGCGGGAAGTGTTGGCTGTCGGAGGCCGTTGTCGCGATGAGGGGCACTCGCGGCGGCACGTCCACGCCATGCCGCGACCCCCTCTGGAAGGCATCATGACCACGACCGTCACCGCCACCCCGGCGGTTCCGCCGCCCCCGTCCCGCCGCCGCCGTGGCCGGCTGCTCGCCGCGGGCCTCGTGCTCCTGCTGGCGGCCGCGGCCGCCGTCTACTGGCTGACCCGAGACACCGACGGCGGTGGCTACGACCTCGATGCGCCCTATCTCGACGCGTCGCGCCCGGTGGCCGAGCGGGTCGACGACCTGCTGGGCCGGATGACCCTCGACGAGAAGATCGGCCAGATGACGCAGGCCGAGCGCCGCGAGGTGACCGCGGGCGACGTCACTACGTACGCCCTGGGCTCGCTGCTGTCCGGCGGTGGATCGGTGCCCGCGGACAACACCCCGCAGGGCTGGGCCGACATGTACGACGGCTTCCAGACCGAGGCCCTGGCCACCCGGCTGCGCATCCCGATGATCTACGGCGTGGACGCCGTGCACGGGCACAACAACGTGAGCGGTGCGACGATCTTCCCGCACAACATCGGGCTCGGCGCGACCCGTGACCCGCAGCTGGTCCGCAAGATCGGCGAGGCCGTCGCCACCGAGGTCGTCGCGACCGGCCTGGACTGGGACTTCGCCCCCTGCCTGTGCGTGGCCCGCGACGCCCGCTGGGGCCGCACCTACGAGTCCTTCGGCGAGGACCCGGAGATCGCCTCCGCGCTGACCACGATCGTGACCGGGCTGCAGGGCGAAAAGCTGGGCGGCCCGAACTCGGTCCTGGCCACCGCCAAGCACTACGTCGGCGACGGCGGCACCCTCGGCGGCAAGGACCAGGGCGACGCGCAGATCTCCGAGGAGGAGCTGCGCAAGGTCCACCTGCCGCCGTTCCAGGCGGCCGTCAAGGCGGGCGTCGGCTCGGTGATGGTCTCCTTCAGCTCGTTCAACGGCGAGAAACTGCACGGCCACCGGTACCTGCTCACCGACGTGCTCAAGGGCGAACTCGGCTTCACCGGCTTCGTGGTCTCCGACTGGAACGCCATCGACCAGATCGACGGCGTCCGGGACGCGTTCACCCCCGCCGAGGTCAGCACCGCGATCAACGCGGGCATCGACATGGTGATGGTGCCCGAGCGCTGGCGCGAGTTCATCGGCGTGCTGCGCGACGAGGTCAACGCGGGCACCGTGCCGCTGAGCCGGATCGACGACGCCAACCGGCGCATCCTGACCAAGAAGTTCGAGCTCGGCATGTTCGAGCACCCGATGGCCGACCGCTCGCAGTTCGACCAGGTCGGGTCCGCGGCGCACCGGGAACTGGCCCGCCAGGCCGTACGCCAGTCGCAGGTGCTGCTGAAGAACGCCGGCGGCGTGCTGCCCCTGAAGCCGAAGACGGGCAAGGTCTTCGTGGCCGGGCGCAACGCCGACGACATCGGCAACCAGTCCGGCGGCTGGACGCTGACCTGGCAGGGCCGCTCGGGCCCGATCACCGAGGGCACCACCATCCTGCAGGGCATCAAGGAGGCCGTCGAGCCCGGCGGCACGGTGACCTACAGCGCCGACGGCTCCGGGGTGAACCGCGGCTACGACGTGGCCATCGCCGTGCTCGGCGAGACGCCGTACGCCGAGTACGAGGGCGACCGGCCGGACGGGGTCACGCTCGACAAGGTCGACCTGGACACGCTGGCCACGCTGCGCAAGGCGGGCGTGCCGGTGGTGGTGGTGCTGGTCTCCGGCCGTCCCGTCGATGTCTCCGCACCGCTGCCGCAGGTGCAGGGGCTGCTGGCCGCCTGGCTGCCCGGCACCGAGGGCGCGGGCGTCGCCGACGTCCTGTTCGGGGCGTACGCCCCGACCGGCAAACTGCCCATGTCCTGGCCCGCGACCGTGGCCCAGGAGCCCGTCAACACCGGCGACGAGAAGACACCCCTGTTCGCGTACGGCTACGGCCTGACCTACTGACCGGTCCCCGGCGATCACGCACGCGGTGCGGCGGCACGTCTCAATCGGGCGTGTCGGCCACCAGCCGTGCGAGATCGCCGGGCCCGTCGTCGCCGTCGGGCCCGTCGCCCTCGACCTCGCCCGCGGCGCCGCCGCCGTCCCCGCGCGAGCGCATGAGCTGGGCCGTGTGCTGGATGATGGCGGCGGCGGGCGCGGCCAGCATGACGCCGAGAATGCCCGCCACCAGCCCGCCGACGACCGTGGACAGCAGGATCGTCAACGGGCGCATGCGCAGCGCGGCCCCGTACGCGAACGGCTGGAGCATGGTCTGCAAAGTGCCGTTGGCCAGGAACACCACGACCGCCATGAGCAGCGCGGTCTGCACCCCGCCCGACGCGAGCGCGATGAGCACCGCGTACGCCCCGGCCACCCAGGCGCCCAGGTAGGGCACGTAGTTGCCGAGCAACGTGATGATCACGAGGGTGGCGATCAGGGGCACCCCCAGCACCAGCGCGCCCAACCCGACCACCGTCGCGTTGAACGCCCCGAGCAGGGTCAGCCCGACCACGTACCCGCGGATGATCCGGCCGACCTGATCCATCCAGGGGCGGCCCAGCGGCATCCAGGGCTCGGCCGCCCGGGCCATCGACGGCCCGTCCTTGAGCATGAAGAACGTGGTGAACAGGAAGACGAACGTGCCGATGAAAACGCTGGCGGTGGTGCCGGCCAGGTTTCCCAGCGCCGGAATGATCCCGGACACCAGCGTCGAGCTGTGACCCTTCAACGAGTCCCGCGCCGATTCCGCGTTGGAGCCCAGCACGCCCAGCGAGGTGAGCGTCTCGTGCAGCCGCTGCACGGCCTTGCCCAGCGCCGCGCTGAGCTCGGTCCACTGGCTGGCCAGGCCCTTCACGACCAGGAAGGTCACCACGGCGCCCAGCGTGAGCAGGAACAGGATCCCAAGGGTGGCGCAGAGTCCACGGCGCATGCCGCGGCGGGCCAGAGCCTCCACGGCGGGCGACAGCGCGAGCGAGACGATCAGCGCCCCGACCAGGGCGATGACCAGCGGCTTGAGCAGGATGATCACGAACACGAGGACGGCCGTGGCCAGGGCGATGCCGACGATCGCCCACGCCTTGGCGCCGACTGTCCGGAGCACGTCCACCTGATCCGCCTTAATCCCTATGATCCGTTTTCATGTTAGATGACGGATGTGTGCTCACTCGGGGCTATGCGGATAAGCAGGTGCCCCCTTCGCCACCGCGAACTACCGTTGCCGGACATGCCCGCCGTCTTCGAACCGCCGCTGTCCGCCCGCCTGCGCGACGCCGAACACGTCCTGATCGCGGGCGCGGGCGGCGGCTTCGACGTGTACGCCGGACTGCCGCTCGCGCTCGCCCTGCGCAACGCCGGCACCCGGGTCACCCTGGCCAGCTATGCGGTCAGCGAGCTCGGCGCGCTGAGCCCGTCGTCCTGGGTGCGCACCGGCCTGGCCGCGGTGCGCCCCGACAGCGCCGGCAACGACCGCTACTTCCCGGAGCGCACCCTGGCCCGCTGGCTGGCGGCACAGGGCCACGATCCAATCGTGTACGCCTTCGCGCGCACCGGCGTGCGCCCGCTGCGCGCCGCGTACCGCAAGCTCGTCGACCTGCTCGGCATCGACGCGATCGTGCTCGCCGACGGCGGCACCGACATCCTCATGCGCGGCGACGAGGCCGGCCTGGGCACCCCCGAGGAGGACATGACCAGCCTCGCCGCCGTCGCGGGCCTGACCGTGCCGCGGAAGCTGGTGGTCAGCCTCGGCTTCGGCATCGACTCCCACCACGGCGTCTGCCACGCGCACGTGCTGGAGAACCTGGCGGCGCTGCAACGGGACGGGGCGTTCCTGGGCGCGTTCTCGATCCCGCCGGGCAGCGCCGAGGCCGCCGCCTACTGTGACGCCGTCGCGCACGCCGCCGCCGTCACGCCGCAGACCGCCAGCATCGTCAACACGCAGATCGCCTCGGCGGTGCGGGGCGACTTCGGCGACGTGCACACCCTGGCCCGCACCGAGGGCACGGAGCTGTTCGTCAACCCGCTGATGGCGATGTACTTCACGGTGGACCTCGACGGCCTGGCCCGGCACGTGCACTACCTGCCCCGGCTCGAACACACCCGCACCCGCGCGGAGGTCGCCCTGGCCATCGAGGAGTACCGCGAGGGCCTGGACCGCCCTCGGGCCCGCCGACCCATCCCGCACTGACCGGCCGCGCCCGTGCCCGGAGTACAGCCGCCGTATCGCGGCCGTACTCCGGGCATTCGCGTGCGCCACATCGGACGTTCCTACCGTCGGAGTCCGTCCAGGGCAGTCGCGCGCAGGAAGGACCGACGATGCTTCTGAGCAGAACCAGAACCGCGAGCCTGGGGGTGGCGGCGGCGACGCTGCTGGCCGCCGCGGCTCTCACCGGCTCCGCCCAGGCCGCCGAACCGTCGCAGTTCGCCGTGGTCAACGGGGCGATCCGCACCGCGACCGGCACCCCCGTGCCGGCCTCCGGCACCCACGCCTCGCTGTGGGGCAACTCCAGCCACGCCACCACCACGATCACCGGCTCGGGCCGGGTGCAGCTCGGCGCGATCGGCGACAACTGCGAGGGCTGGCCGACCGTGCAGGTGACCGTCGACGGGACCGTCGCGGGCAGCACCACCATCGTCAGCGCCACGCAGTACGGCACCTACCCGGTCGGCCCGGCTGTCGCGGCAGGCACGCACACCGTGAAGATCCAGCTGGTCAACGACTTCAACTCGGCCTCGTGCGACCGCAACTTGCACATCGGGTACGCCCGGATGGAGTTCGCGACCACCGACACGAAGTTCACCTTCGCCGTCCTGCCCGACACCCAGCAGGAGGTGCTCAACGCCGCCGACACGCGCTTCCGCAACCGCACCGACTGGCTGGTCGACAACCGCGCCGCGCTCGACCTGCGGTTCGTGACCCACTCCGGGGACGTCGTCAACTGGGACACCCCCGACCACGCCCAGTACGTCATCGCCCGCGACGCGATGCGGCCGCTGGAGACGGCGGGCATCCCGTACAACCTGGCCATCGGCAACCACGACACCCAGGCCACCGGCGTCGGCGGCTCGGCCCGCGACCCCGCCCGCACCCGCGAGCTGGTCCGCGACACGACCGTGTTCAACCAGTACTTCACCGCCGGCCAGTACGGTGCGGTCCGCGGGCAGTACGAGGCCGGCAAGGTCGACAACTCGTACAACACCTACCAGGCCGGCGGCGTGCAGTGGCTGGTCATGGTCCTGGAGCTGTGGCCCCGGACCGGTGTCGTGAACTGGGCCAGGAGCGTCGTCGCGGCCAATCCCCGGCACAACGTCGTGATCGTCACCCACGACTACATCGACGGCAACGGCAACATCGAGCAGAGCGCCGGCTACGGCGAGACCAGCCCCCAGTACCTGTACGACAACCTGGTCAAGCAGTACGCCAACGTGAAGTTCGTGTTCTCCGGCCACACCGGCGTCGCGGGCAACCGGGTCGACACCGGCGTCAACGGGAACAAGATCTACACGTTCCTGCAGACGTTCCACTCCAACACGACCAACCCGGTGCGCCTGGTCGAGATCGACACCGCGGCGAACTCGCTGCACACCTGGATCTACGGGCCGTACAACAACCAGACCTTCACCGAGTACGACCGCACCGTCACGGGCATCGGCCTGGTCCGCTGACCTCGTCCGGCCGATCCCCGGTCCGCCCGCGCCACGGCACCGGCGTCCAGGACCCGGGATCGGCCTCCCGCGGCCTTGACCTCAAGCACGCTTGAGCAGGCAGGCTGGTCGGCACCACCGACCGCACGGGAGTCGCGATGACCATCGACCCGCGGGCGCACCTGCGCCTGGCCCGCCCCAGCCGCGACCTCGCGGCCGCCGAGCGCTTCTACGCCGACGGGCTCGGCCTGCACGTCCTCTACCGCGGGACAGCTACCGCCCCGGTGAGCACGACCTGCTGATGCTCGGCTGGCCCGACGCGCCTTGGCACCTGGAACTGGTTGCTGGGGAGAACCTCGCGGCCCCGCCCGCGCCGACCGCCGAGGACCTGCTCGTCCTCTACCTGGCCGGGCCGGTCGACGACGCGCTGGTGGCACGCCTGGTCGCCGCCGGGGGTGTCCGGGTCTCGCAGGGGCCGTACTGGGACCGGTGGGGTGTCACCGTCGCCGACCCTGACGGCTACCGGCTTGTCCTGAGCACCCGGTCCTGGTCCAACTCGGCCGACTGAGCCCGGTCCGCCGGATCACGGCCGGCCGCGAAGATCACGGCTCGCGCTGCCTGCCGCCACCTCATGACATACCCGCCAACCGTATTTGCTCTGCACCCAAAGCCTTGCTCTGCACCCACCGGCGCAACAGGCACGCGCCCCCGTTGCGTATGCGGGTGCAGAGCAAGCGAATGGGTGCAGAGCAAATGCGCTGGAGAGGTACTTCCGGGGCCGGGCCGGCGGGTGCGGCGAATCCGCGGACTCGACCGGAGACCGCTGCCGTTCCAGCGGCGGTAAACCGGTGTCGGTGAGCCGCCGCCATCGCCTAGCCGCCGATGCGATGCAGTTCGACGGCGGAGAGCCCGCCGTCTTTGATCTCCGCGGTGAGGAAAGTGGCGTATGGCTGGCGGCGACGGTCGGTCGGTGAACCGGGATTGAGCAGGCGCAGCCCGGACGGGGCGGTGGTGTCCCACGGGATGTGCGAGTGGCCGAAGAACAGCACGTCGCTGTCGGCGAACAGGGTGGCGCAGCGCCGCTCGCGGCCGGCCGCCGGGCCGGTCTCGTGGATCACGGCGACCCGTAGACCGGCCAGCTCGGCGCGGGCCGTCTCCGGCAGCCGGGCCCGCAGGGCGGGACCGTCGTTGTTGCCGTACAACGCGATCAGCCGTTTCGCCCGCTGCTCCAGCGCGTCGAGCAGCGGCACGTCGGCCCAGTCGCCGGCGTGCACCACGACGTCCGCCCTGTCGACCGCGTCCCACAGCGGCGCGGGCAGGTCCCGCGCCCGCTTCGGCACATGCGTGTCCGCCATGACCACCAGCCGCACCCATCCAGCCTAGGCTGTCGGCCGGTCCGAAGTGGCGCGAGTCATGGCAGGTGCCCACTAGGATGACCGCGCCACAGGTGGCCGGAGCGGGGGAGACGGAACATGTCGCGGGTGGAGGAGACCGGGCGTCGGCGTCGGCGTACGTGGGCTCGGATCGTGCTGGTGCTGGCGGTGGTGGTCGCGCTGGTCGTCTTCGTTAGCTGGCCGCTTCTGGTGCAGTACCAGAATCGGCAGGAAGCGCAGGCGAATCAGGCCGCCCTGCCGGAGTACGCGGCAGTGGTCAGGCCCGCGGTTCGCGCGGTAATGGCATACGACTACCGCGACTTCGACGGTGCCGTGGCGCGTGGGCAGTCCTTCCTCACCGGAGACTTCGCCGCCGAGTACCCGCGCACCATGGCTTCGCTGCGCACGACCGTGCTTGCGGAACAGACCGTGGTGACCGTGGCCGACCCCTCGGTGGGCATTCGGCAGCGGGGGCGGCAGCAGGCCGAGCTGAAGGCCTACGTCACTCAGCGGCGCACATCGAACCGCCTGGCCGGGGTGGAGATCACGCACAGCGAGGTCCAGATCACCCTCGAGCGGGTCGGGTCGGAATGGAAGGTGGCACGGTTCGTCATCACGCCGAACTCGACGACCGTCTCACCGACCGCCGTGCCATGACCGGCACCCGGTACGACGTGTGACGGGAGGTGCCGGTGGGGTGGCGGACGACCGTCAGATCCTCCGATCGCCGGTCCGTGCGACGCGGGCGGGCATAGCCTGAGCCGTGAGCGCGCAGACTGCCCGGCCTCGCCCGGACGCGGTGCGCCCGCAGTCTCCGTCCTCGGTCGCTGTCGCCGAAGGAGCCGCACATGAGTACGTCCGCCGGTGTCCAGCCGCTGCAAGGTCCGCCCGCGGCCGGCCTGTTCCAGGGACGCCGCATCGTGGTGGTCAGCGACGCCGACGCGGTGCCGTCCGCGCCGATGCAGGCGCACCTCGGCCCCCGTGAGGCGGGGCAGGAGGACACGCTCACCGTCATCGCGCTGCCCCTGGCCTTCGACGGCACCCCGCCGACGATGGGCACCATCGCCGCGTCGAACTCGGTGACGCCGCCGCCGAGCGTGCTCGCGGTCGACGAGGAGGGCTCGCACGCGTACGTCGTGGAGACCCTCGGCCAGCGCGGCCCGGACGCGCACCTGCTGACGGACCTCGACGCCGGCAGCACGGTCCGGGCGTACGACATCAGGGACGCGGCGAAGCCGCAGCTGCTGTACGCCTACCCGGCCGGGCACATGCCGCAGGCCGTGTCGCTGCACCCGCACGGTGGGCTGCTCGCCATCGCGTGCGGGGACGTCTTCGCGATCCTCGGCCCGGAACCCCACCCGTCACTGCGGCTGATCCCCGTCGGGCCGGGCGGTTTCGGCGACGCCGCAGTGCTGGTGCCGCACAGCGAGGACGGCGAGCCGATGGTGCCGTCCTACGTGGAGTGGCATCCGTCCGGCGAGCTGTTCGCGGCGTGCTTTCCCTGGCGGGACGAGGTGCGGCTGTATGCGGCGCACCGGGTGCCCGAGCTGTGGATCGAGCCGGTCGGGCCGCCGATCCGGACCGGGAGGTTCCCGTTCACCGGCCGGTTCACCCCGGACGGGCGTCATTTCCTCACCACGGACGTGCTGTGGGGCAGCAAGGCCGAGGCCGTGGAGGGCTGTCCGGGCGAGGGGCGCCTGTCGGTGCTGCGGATCGATCCGGCCACGGGCGCCGGGGAGAAGATCGGCGACGCGGGCGTGGGCCGCAATCCCGGCGGGCTGGCCGTCAGCCGCGACGGCCGCCTCGCGGTCACCTCGAACCTGCGGATGAGCCATCTCGCCTGGGGCGATCCGCGGCTGGACCGGCAGAGTTCGCTGAGCCTGCTCACCTTCGACCCGGTCAGCGGCCGGTTGGAGACCGTGGGCGAGGAGCTGTTCGACGGCCTGCGGCCCGAGGGCGTCGCGTTCGACACGGACGGCAAGTTCGTCGTGGTGACCGTGTTCGACCACCTCGACCTTGTGCACCGTCGCGGTCAGCTCCGCTTCTTCGAGGTGGTCCGGGAGGGCGGGGTGCCGCGGCTGTGCCCGACGTACTACTCGATCGAGGTCATGCGCGGCCCGCACACGGTCGTCGTCGTGTAGCGAAAGGAAGGGCACCTTCACATCGCTATGCGTTGTGGAAGGTGCCCTTCCTTCATGGCTGCTGGGCGAGGAAGGCGGTGGTGGCGGTGCGGATGGCGGCGATGCAGGCGGCGACGGCGGGGTGGTCGGCGGAGCCGCGGCGGTACGCGATCCGGGTGCGCCGCCGTGAGGTCAGCGGCACCAGCCGTACGCCCGGCGGTGGCTGGACCGCGCCGAGCTGCGGCACCAGGGCCACGCCCTGCCCGGCCGCGACCAGGGCCAGCACGGCGGTGAAGTCGTCGGCGTGGTGACGTGCCCGCAGCGGGTGGCCCGCGGCCTGGCAGACCCGTATCGCGACGGTGTGGCACAGCGTGCCGGGCGTGCCCACGATCCAGTCGGCGTCGCGGGCCGCGTGCACCGGGTCGTCGCCGACCGGGAAGCCGTCGGGCACCGCGAGGTACACCGTCTCGTCGAGCAGCGGGGTGGAGTCGACGGTCGGGTCGGGCACCACCGGGGCGAGGTCGTAGTCGTGCAGCAGCGCCACGTCGAGGCGGCGTTCGCGCAGCGCGTCGGGCATCGCGACCGGGTCCAGCTCGGTGACCGTCAGGTCGAGCGCGGGATGGTCGCGGGCGAGCGCGACCAGCGCCGCAGGCAGCAGCGTGCGCACCGCGGTCGGGAACGCGCCGATGCGCACCGTGCCGTGCAGGCCGGTGCGGGCCGCGGCCAGCGTCGCCGACGCGGCCTCCAGCGCGGCGAGCACGGTCTCGGTGTGGCGTACCAGCGCGGTGCCGGCCGGGGTGAGGGTCACGCCGCGGCCGGTGCGTTCGATCAGCGGCACGCCTGCCTCGCGTTGCAGCGTGGCCAGCTGCTGCGAGACCGCGGACGGGGAGTAGGTGTGGGCCTCGGCGACCGCCGCGATCGTGCCCAGCCGGGCCAGGTCGCGCAGCAGCCGCAGCCTGCGGACATCAAGCATCAGCTCAGCTTACGGGTTGCGTCAGGAACCGGAACTGGTCCTTCCGGAACGGTTTCGGCAGCATGAAGGCATGACTTCGTTGCATGGCCTGTACATCCCGCTGGTCACCCCGTTCGACGTCGATGGCGCGGTCGCCCTCGCCGCGCTGGAGCGGCTCGCCCACCAGATGCTCGACGAGGGCGCGACCGGCCTCGTGGCGCTCGGCACCACCGGCGAGCCCGGCTCGCTCACCGAGTCCGAGAAGCAGTCCGTGGTCGACACCGCCGCCCGGGTGTGCCGCGAGCGGTCGGCCCCGCTGATCATCGGCGCGGCCACCGCCGAGGCGCTCGCCGGGCTGGCCACGGTCCCCGAGGCCGTCGCTGCGCTGACCGTCGTGCCGCCGTTCGTGCGCCCCGGCGAGGCGGGCGTGCTCGCCCACTTCACCCGGCTCGCCGCGGCGAGCCCGGTGCCACTGGTCGTCTACGACATCCCGTACCGCACCGGGCAGTACCTGACCGCGGGCGCGCTGCGCGGGCTGGCGGCGATCCCGAACGTGGCCGGGGTGAAGTACGCCGGGGGCGGCATCAACGACGACACCGTCGCGCTGATGGCCGACCCGCCGGCAGGTTTCGCCGTGCTCGGCGGCGACGACACGTTCATCTCGCCGCTGCTGGCGCTCGGCGCGCACGGCGGCATCCTGTCCTCGGCACACCTGGCGACCGCGCAGTTCGCCGAGCTGATCCGGTTGTGGCAGGCCGGTGACGCGACCCGGGCCCGAGCGCTCGGGCACCGGCTCGCGCCGCTGTCCAAGGCCCTGTTCGCCGAGCCCAACCCGACGGTGGTCAAGGCCGCGCTGCACGCGCAGGGCCGCATCCCGACCCCGGCGGTACGCCTCCCGCTGCTCGACGCCCACCCCGACAGCACCGCCGCGGCCCTCAAGCAGCTCGCCGAGGTCGGCGGCTGAGCTACTGCTGGTCGAGCCGGAACGGGGCGCCGGGGCAGGTCGGGCACACGAAGACCCGCAGCGCGCCCCACCGGCCGACGACCACGCCCGTCGGCTCGTCGGCGTCGTAGCCGAGCGTGCCGGGGTCGGCGCCCGCCTCCTCGACCGGCCGCCAGCGCGCGGTCGCGTTGCTCTCGCCGGAGTCGATGACCAGCAGCAGCCGGGTCGGCCCGGCGCAGACCCGGCACGGCGTCGGCCGCAGATCGGTGAGCTGCCACTTGGCATACCCGCCGACCTTCCAGCCCGGCGCCATGAACATGGTCACGTAGTCGCCGGGCCAGTTCTTCGCCTGGTCCTGCAACGGCTCCGGAAGCTCCTGCGGGTACGGGTACTCGACGATCTGCTCGGGGTGCAGGCGGCACGGCGCAGGCACGTAGCCGTCGTCGCCGACCGCGGAGTCCGGAGCGGTGGCGAGCGGGCCGGTCACGTCGGCCTCGCGCCGCCAGACCAGCCGCATCGTCGGTCCCCACACGCCCTCGTCGTCCTGTGCGTGCTCGAACGGGCACCACAGCACCTGCAGCAGGTCCGCGCCGCCCGGTGTGGGCAGGTCGGGCACGTTGGCGGCCCGCAGCTGAGCGACGGCCAGCATCGGATTGGCGTGCGGCCGGGGCACGTACCGGAAGCCCATGGTCGGGCCGCCCATGCTGCCCCAGCCGGCGAACCCCGGCCCGACCAGCGTGGCCAGCTCCTCGTGGAGCACGGCCTCCTCGTCGGTGATGATGTTGTGCTGCGTGCGTCCCCGCTGTGCCGCGGCGAGCCGGTCCAGCAGCTCCTGCGGCAGCGGCACCTCCTCATTGACCATGTGCGGGTGCTCGCAGAGCGGCCAGGGTTCGTCGGCGGGCCAGCGCAGCGGACCGCCGACGTGGCTGTCCTGCGCGGTGACCGTGCCGGGGCGCGGGTGCAGGCGGGTCGCCGTACGGCCGAACGCCGCCAGCCCGGGGAGGGCGGCCAGCGCGTCCGCGGGCAGGGCGGGGGTGCGCATCGGACTCCTCGTCAGGGTGTGCCGAACTGCCATTCCAGGCCGGGGATGTGGTCGCCGGCCTCGGTCATGATCGCCTCGACGTGCTCGCGGCCCGCTGAGGTCGGGACGGTGGCGACGGCGAACTGCCGCTGCGGCGGAGCCTCGACGTAGCCGCCGACGGTGTCGAAGGCCTTGGCCAGCCATGCCATCGCGTGGTCGTCGAGCGGCGGGTCGGCGTACACCTGCACGCTGTCGTTCGGGCCGCGGCGCACCACCTGGAAGCCACTGGCCTGCAGCACCAGCACGTCCCCGGCGGCCGCGCCGGTCACCAGGCCGGGGCTGCCCAGCAGCTCCACCAGGCCGCCCGACAGCGACTTCCCGGGCAGCACCTCGGTGATGAGCTGGCCGTCGGGCTCCACGGTGGTGAGCCGGACGTGGCCGAACTGGTCGGCTTCGCTTCCCTCGGTCATGGCGAGGATCATGCCAGCCGCCCCGGCCCCGGGGTAACCCCCGATCGCTGCAGTTTCCTGCACCCGAGCCGACCTGCCGCACAACCCTTCCACAACCGCATGACAGCCGCGGCCGCGTACCCCTGTGGCCATGGCTGACAGGGAAGGGAAGGTCGTCATGAGACGGATCTCCATGGCGCTCGCGGCGGTGCTGCTGTGCGGCGGCGCCGTCGCGCTGACCGCGCCGGCGCAGGCCGCCGGATCACCCGAGGACGCGGCGATCGCCCGCGCGCAGGAGCTGATCAGGCTCAACCCCGCGGCGGTACGGGCCGCCGACGGTGACCGCTACGAGGTGCTCCGGGCCGCGGTCACCCGGACCGGCTCCGCCCACGTCCGGTTCAACCGGCTGTTCCAGGGCCTGCCGGTGGCGGGCGGGGACTTCGTGGTGCACGTGGCTCCGGACGGCGCCCTCGACGGGGTGTCCGTGTCGCTGGACGCGCCGGTCGCCGTGGCCACCGAGCCCCGGGTCACCGCGTCCCAGGCGGCGACCACGGCCCGGGACGCCCTGCGGGCGACCGAGGTCGGCACGCCGCAACTGATCGTCGACGGGGTCGGCGGCACGGGCCGGCTGGCCTGGCGGCTGCCGGTGACGGTCGCGACCGGGGAGGCGGAGGCGGTCGTCGACGCCGTCGAGCCCCGGGTGCTGCGCAGCCAGGCGCTGGAGCACACGGCCACCGGCACCGGGCACAGCGTCTACGGCGGCCAGGTGTCGCTGAGCACCACGCAGACGATCTTCGACTACAAGATGATCGACCCGCTGCGCGGCAACTCGAAGACCTGCGACATGCAGCACACCACGACCGGCCCGTGTGTGACGTTCGCCGACGCCAACAACATCTGGGGCAACGGCAACCCGGCACACAACCAGAGCGCGGCCGTGGACGTGCATTACGGTTCGGCCAACACCTGGGACTTCTACCTCAATGTGCTGGGCCGGCACGGCATCTTCGACGACGGCGTCGGCACCACCTCGCAGGTGCACCGCGGCGTCGACTGGGCCAACGCCAGCTGGAGCTCGACGCAGAAGGTGATGCGCTACGGCGACGGCAGCAACGGGCTGCGGCCGCTGGTGTCACTGGACGTCGTCGCGCACGAGATGTCGCACGGCGTGACCCAGGCCGTCGGCGGCCTGATCTATTCCGGGGAGTCCGGCGGCCTCAACGAGGGCACCAGCGACATCCTCGGCACGATGGCCGAGTTCTACGCGAACAACGCCGTGGACACGCCGGACTACCTGCTCGGCGAGGAGATCGACATCTTCGGCACCGGCGATCCGCTGCGCTACATGTACCAGCCGTCGCTGGACGGGATCTCCAAGGACTGCTGGTACAACGGCATCGCCAACCTCGACCCGCACTTCTCCTCGGGTGTGGCCAACCACTTCTTCTTCCTGGCCGCCGAGGGCAGCGGGAACACGCCGTACGGCACCAGCCCCACCTGCAACGGCTCGTCCGTCGTCGGCATCGGCCGCGACCGCGCCACCCAGATCTGGTACCACGCGCTGGCCAACTACTTCACCAGCGACGAGACGTTCGCCGAGGCGCGCGCGGACACCCTCGCAGCCACCGCGGACCTCTACGGCAAGTGCGGCAGCACCTACCGGACCGTCGCGACGGCGTGGGCGGCCGTCGGCGTCGGCACCTACAGCTACCCGTGGAAGCTGTGCATCCCCAAGTGGAACCTGGTCTGGGAGGAGTGGCCGCAGCCGCCGATCCTGGACCCGGGCCCGATCAAGTGGATCACCAAGGTCCAGGAGAAGGGCACCCTGGAGGTCGCCGAGGTCGCCGTCAACCTCACCCACCCGCGCCGCGGTGACCTGCGCCTGGAGCTGGTCTCCCCGGCCGGCCGGTCCTACCTGCTCAAGGCCCCCGACGCCAGGGACCGCGCGGCTGACCTGGCCGACGTCTACCAGGTGCGCCTGGGCGGGGTCGCCGAGGCCGGGGAGTGGACGCTGATCGTCGAGGACGTCGTCAAGGGCGAGCAGAGCCACCTGCGCGGCTGGAGCCTGCTCTACTAGGCCCGCCCGTGCCTGGCCGCCGGTCGCAGGGCCGGTGGCCAGGCACACAACCTTTCCACAACCCGGCCCGCCTACCGTGCGGGCCATGACTCGTATCGCACGCTGGCTCACCGCCTCAGCCCTGGCTCTCCTCGCGATGATCGTGCTGCTGCCGCAGCCCGCGTCCGCCGCCGGCAGCATCCCGTGCGGACCCCAGTGCGTGGCCCTCAACCGGGACGCGGTCTGCTGGGAGAAGGAGTGGTGCGCCGTGCCGATCGTGGTCAAGGGCACCGTGCCGGCGGCGGGGTCGGTGCTGAACTACCGCACCGCCGACGGGACCGCGGCCGCGCCCGGCGACTACGTCGCGGTGCCGTCCGGGGAGGTCTCCCTGACCGCAGCGGGTGCCGCGGTGCGGGTGTTCGTCGCGGGAGACGCGGCCCGGGAGCGGGAGGAGACGTTCGCCGTCGAGTTCGTCGACGGGGACGGCCGGGTGCTCGCCACGTCCACGGTCACCGTCCTCGACCCCGCCGCGCACTAGGTCCCGGTCAGGTGAACGTGTCGGCCAGCGCCTCGGCTTCGGCCGGGGCGTTGGCCTTGCGGAACAGGTCGACGGCGAGCTGCCACTGCGTACGGGCCTCGCCGGGGTCACCGCTGCGGCGTGCGAGTTCGCCGAGGTCCCGGGCGATGCAGGCGGCCTCGAAGTGGTCCGGTGCGCGGCTGCGCAGGGCCTGCGCCAGGCGCAGGTAGCCGGCGGCGGCCACCGGGTCGTCGCGCTCCAGGTGGGTGCGGCCGAGGTTGGCCAGCGCGGTCGCCTCCAGGTGCCGGTCGGCGATCTCCCGGCTGAGTTCCAGCGCCCGGCCGAACTCGTCCAGCGCCGCTCGCTGGTCGCCGCGGCGCAGGTGCACGGTGCCGATGGTGTTGCGGGTGTCGGCCTCGTGGCGGCGGTCGCCGCGGTGCTTGCGTACGGCCAGGGCCTGGCGCAGGTGGTCCAGCGCGGCGTCCAGGTCGCCCAGCGCCGCGTGGGCCTGGCCCAGCCCGCTCAGCGCCGCCGCCTCCAGCCGGGCGTTACCCAGCTCCCGGGCCGCGGGCAGGGCCCGGGCCAGGTACTCCAGGCTCAGCTCGGCGCGTCCCATCCGGACGTACGCGTCGCCGATGTTGTTGAGCCCCAGCGCCACCCCGAGCGCGCTGCCGATCGACGTGTGCAGCGCCAGCGCCTGCTGGTACGCCTCCACGGCCTCGTCGTGGCGGCGCAGCCCGGCGTTGGCCACGGCGATGTTGTTGTGCACGTGGCCCTCGCCGCGCGTGTCGCCGCACCGGCGGGTCAGCGCCAGCGCCGACTGCAGCACGTCCAGCGCCTCGTCGAAGCGCCGCGTCATGATCAGGGCCACGCCCAGCCCGCTGCGCATCAGCCCTTCCGCGCCGGGATCCCCGCAGCGCGCCGCGGCGGCCACACCCAGGCGGCACAGTTCGACCCGCTCCGCCCAGTGCCCGCGCGAGTCGAAGAACCCGGTCAGCAGGTAGGTCAGCTGCCAGGCGGCGGCGTGGCGCCCGTGCTCGGCGGCGTGCCGGACGACCGACTGCATGCCCGCCCGCTCGCCGTCGAGGAAGGCCAGCGCGGCGACCGGGTCGTCGGCGAACGGCAGCTGCGCCGGCGGGTGTGCGGGCGCGGCCCGGACCCGGTCGCGGCCCGGGTCGACGAGCCGGTTCGCGGCGTCGGCGACGGCCAGGTGCCAGTCCACGATGCGGGCGAGCGCCTCATCGCGGGCCGCGGCGGTCTCGTCGGTGGCCGCGCACTCGCGGGCGTAGAGGCGCAGCAGGTCGTGGCAGCGGTAGCGGTCCGGGGCGACCTCGCCAACCAGGTGCGCGGACACCAGCTCGGCGAGCACCCGCCGCGCCGCGGGCAGGGTCAGGTCGGCGGCCGCGGCAGCCAGGTGCCCGGTGAACGTGGCACCCGGGTGCAGGCCGAGCAGCCGGAACAGCCGCGCCGCCGGGCCTGGCAGGGCCCGGTACGCCGAGCCGAACACGGTGCGCACGCTGCGGCTGTCGCCGGGCACGGACAGCTCGTCGAGCCGGTCGTCGTCGACCAGCTCCGCGGTCAGCTCGGCCAGGGTGCGGCCCGGGCGGGCGGCGAGCTTCGCGGCGGCGATGCGCAGCGCCAGCGGCATGCCCCCGCACAGCTCGGCCAGCTCGACCGCGGCGGCGGGCTCGCGGTCCACCCTGGCCCGGCCGAGCACCTGCGCCAGCAGCGCGACCGCCGCGTGCCGGTCGAGGGCGTCCAGTGCCACCGCGTGCACCGCGTGGTGCACGGCCAGCGCGGTCGGCCGGCTGCGGCTGGTGACCAGCAGCAGGCTCGCCGCGGTCGGCGGCACCAGCGGCAGCACCTGGTCCGGTCCGGCCGCGTTGTCGAGCACCACCAGCATCCGGCGCTCGCTCAGCAGCGTGCGGTAGAGCGCGGACCGGGCGGGCAGCTCGGCGGGGATGCGCCCGGCAGGCACGCCCAGGCTGGCCAGCACCTGTGCCAGCGCCTGCGTGGGCGGCAGCGCGGTGGCCGGGTCGTGCCCGCCGAGGTCGACGTACAGCTGGCCGTCGGGGAACCGGGGCACGACGGTGTGCGCCCACCGGACGGCGAGTGCCGTCTTGCCCATGCCGCCCGGACCCGCCACGAACCCGATGCGCGGCTGCGGCCCCTCCTGCTCCAGCAGCCGGTCCAGGGCGGACAGCTCCTCGTCGCGGCCGACGAAGTGCCCCGCGGGCGCGGGCAGCTCGGCGGGCACCGGCTCGGCGTTCGGCGCGGCCGGCCTGACTAGCGCGGAGGCGGGCGCAGGGGTGTGCCCGGCGAGCTCGGAGGTCGCGGGTGGATTCGCGACGGCGGGCGTGGCCGGGTGCAGCGCCGGGTCCTCGCGCAGGATCGCGGTGTGCAGCCGTTGCAGGTCGGGCCCCGGGTCGGTGCCGAGCTCGTCGGCGAGGTGGGCGCGCACCCGCCGGTACGTGTCGAGGGCCTCCGCCGGCCGCCCGCACCGGTACAGCGCCAGCATGGACAGCCCGACCAGGCGCTCGCGGTGCGGGTGGCTGACCAGCAGCCGCTCCAGCTCGCCGACGGCGGTGCGGTGGCGGCCCAGCCGCAGCTCGGCCTCCCACAGGTCCTCCTCGGCGCACAGCCGCACCTCGTTGAGCCGCGCCGCCTCCGCGGCCGCCCAGCCGGTGGGCTCGCCGTCGGCCAGCGCGTCGCCGCGCCACAGCGCGAGCCCTTCGCGCAGCTCGCGGGCGGCGGTCTCGGGCACGCTGTCACCCAGGTGGCGGCGGGCCGAGGCCACCATGGACTCGAACAGGTGGGCGTCGACCTCGAGCGCGGGGATGTCGAGCAGGTACCCGGCGTGCCGGGTGTGCAGGGCCGCGGGCAGGCCGCAGGCGTCGAGCGCCTGGCGTACCCGGGCGATGTGGCTGTGCAGCGTCTTGACCGCGGTGCGGGGCGGGTCCCAGCCCCAGAGCGCGTCGATCAGGCGGGACTGGTGCACGACGGTGCCGGCGTGCACGGCCAGCACCGCGAGCAGGGCCCGCTGGCGCGCGCCGGTGAGCACGGCCGGGCCGTCGTGACCGGCCGCCTCGATGGGCCCGAGGATGCGCACCCCGGCGTTGCCCGCGTACGTGGGTGCGGTCGCCGGGCGGGCGCCGGTGGCGTTCATGGCCGACTCCCTTCCGACGCGACGCCGTCCGGGCAGGGCGTGACGTCACGTCGCCCCCAGGTTGGCAAAGCATCCGCCGGATGGGCTCCGGTCTGTCGCCATACCGTCGGTTGGGAAAGGACCGGAACCTTGCCGGCGGACGCCGCGCCGGTCCGCTGTCGGGCGCGGGCGGTGGCCGGTCAGGCGGTCCAACCGAGCCAGGCTCCGCCGGCACTGAGCACCGCGAACCAGGCGGCCACCGCCACGACCGGGACCAGGGGCACCAGGAAGGGCCGGGTGCGCCACAGCCGGATCGCGACCACCAGCAGCGCGGTCCAGATCATCATCAGGAGGATCAGCCCCCACAGTGGCGTGGCCAGGCCGCTGGAGAGGAAGAAGGGCAGCAGGACGAGCTGCGCGAGGATGCCGAGCGCTCCTACGACTTTGGCCGGGACAGAGGGCGAGTCCGCCATGGTGACCTCCACGATGGCCGCGGACCTGCGCCGCGCTTACCCGCAGCGTCGCAGAACGCGGCAAC
Source organism: Catellatospora paridis (assembly GCF_009720365.1). Classification (GTDB taxonomy): domain Bacteria; phylum Actinomycetota; class Actinomycetes; order Mycobacteriales; family Micromonosporaceae; genus Catellatospora; species Catellatospora paridis. The sequence goes on from NZ_ML769313.1 coordinate 495,566, forward strand.
GCTGTATATCCGCCACCCGATATCCGCCACCCGGCGGCCGGTCCTCGAGCCGCGTCCGTATCCGCTGCAGGATCGGGACGCTCAGCCCGGTGGCGGCTCGTCGGCGTCGCGGCCGACGTGGTCGAGGCCTGCCAGGGGCTGTGCCGCCGCCACGAAACCGTCGACGTCGGCTCCCGCGGCGAGCGTCGCCGTGAAGGACTCGGGCAGGTCGGCCGCGCTGATCGAGCCGACGAGCTCGGCCGAGTCGCGGTAGGCCTCCCGGAACCTGGCCAGTGTCTGTTCGCGGGTCTCGAACGTGAACGAGGCGACTTCGGGCCGGGTCCGCAGCCAGGACTCGATCGCGGTGCGCTGCGGCGCGGTCGCGTCCATGGCGAGTTCCAGGCGGACTACCGTGGCCTGCGGTGCGGGTCGCGGCTCGGGGGCCTGGCCCGCGGGCGCGCCACAGCCCGCCACCGTGAGCAGGGCGACGACGGCGAGCGCTACCCAGCGCGATCCCATCGTCGCAGTCTACGGTCCGCGGACCGTCCACATCGACCCATCTCACTAACCCGCACCCTGCAAGCGGGACCAGGCGGTAGGAAGGGCGCCTGCACAACGCTCCGCGTTGCAGCAGGCGCCCTTCCTACCCGGCCTGGACGGGCGCGACCGCGGCTCGCCGTGCCGGGACGGCGGACCCGCGGCGACGCGCCTCAGAGGTCCATGTCGCCGTGGTGCAGCACGGTCAGCCGCTGGGTGGGGCGGGTGATCGCCACGTACAGGTCGCTGTGCCCGCGCGGGGACTCGGCCACGATGGCGCCCGGGTCGGCGATGACGACCGCGTCGAACTCCAGCCCCTTGGCCTGGCGTACGGTCAGCACCACCACCGGGTCGGTCAGCTCGGTCAGCTCCCCGACCCGCGCCTGCGGCAGCGCCGCGGTGACCACCGCACCCAGCTCGTCGATCCTGCCGGCCGGCACGAGCACACCGAGCGTGCCGTCGCCCAGCGCGGCGACCTCGCGGCGCACCTCCTCGGCCAGCCGTGCCGCCAGGTCCTCCGGACCGACCTCGGTCAGCTGCGGAGCCTGGCCGGTGTGGCGCACCGAACGCGGCGGCTCCAACGCCGGATCGATCGACTTCAGCACCTGGCCGGCCAGGTCCATGATCTCGGCGGGCGTGCGGTAGTTGACGGTGAGTTGCGACTGCCGCCAACGGTCGGCCACGTATGGATGCAGCACCGCGTCCCAGGACGAGGTGCCCGCCGGGTCGCCGGTCTGGGCGACGTCCCCGACGATGGTCATCGAGCGGCTCGGGCAGCGGCGCATCAGCAGCCGCCAGGCCATCGGCGACAGCTCCTGCGCCTCGTCCACGATGACGTGCCCGAACGCCCAGCGGCGGTCGGCGGCGGCCCGCTCCGCCGCGGTCAGCCGCCGCTCGTCCTCCTGGCGCTCGCCGAGTTCCATCGCGCCGAGCACGTCGGCCGCGGTCAGGATCTCCGGGTCGAGCTCGTCCTCCAGGTCGATGGAGCGGGAGCCGTGCAGGATCTCCAGCGCGCCCTCGGCGTAGGCCAGCCGCTGCCGCCGGCGGCGCTCGGCCAGCTCCTCGGCGTCGCGGTCGTCCTCGCCCAGCAGCTCGGCGGCCTCGTCGAGCAGCGGCGCGTCGGCCGGGGTCCACCCGGCGTCGCGGCTGCGGCGTAGCAGGGCCCGCTCGGCATCGGTGAGCATGGTCGCGGCGGTGGCGATGCGTGCCTCGCTCGCGTACAGGTCGGACAGCAGCCGCTGCGGGGTCAGCACCGGCCACAGCCAGTCCAGCACCGTCTGCACGTTCGGGTCGGCCTGCAGCTCCCGGCGCAGCTCGGCGAGGTCGGCCTCGTCGAGCAGCTGCGGGTCGCCGGGGGCGTCCCCGCCGCCGAGCGGGTCGTCGGCGTACGGGTCGGTGCCGATCCGGTCGGCGAGCTGCATCGACAGCGCGTGGATCATCTCGACGTCGAACAGCTGCCGGGCCAGGTTGTGCGGCTTGCCGCTGCGCCGCGCGACCTCCCGGGCGGCTTCGCAGGCGGCCCGGTCCAGGATCAGGGGCTCCTGGTCGAACTCGACCTCCACCGTGTCGTCGGGCACCTGCTGCCGGTCACGCACCGCCGCGGCCAGCACCTCGGCCATCACGGCGCGGCCCTTGACCTCGGCGGTCTCGTCGGGCTCGACGCTGGTGGCGGTGACGCCGGGGAACAGCCCGCCCACGGTGCGCAGCACCACGCCGGTCTCGGCCAGCGACGGCAGCACCTGGGAGATGTACTTCAGGAACGTCGTGTTCGGGCCGACCACGAGCACCGCCCGGGTCGACAGCTCCTTGCGGTACGTGTACAGCAGGTAGGCCGCGCGGTGCAGCGCGACCGCGGTCTTGCCGGTGCCGGGGCCGCCCTGCACCACCATGATCCCGCCGAGGTCGGCGCGGATGATGTGGTCCTGCTCGGCCTGGATGGTCTCGACGATGTCGCGCATGCGGCCGGTGCGGCCCGCGTCCATCGCCGCGAACAGCGCGGCCTCGCTGGTCAGCCCCTCGTGGTGGGGCGCGGCCGCGGCGGCGTCGGCCAGGTCGAGCACCTCGTCGTCGAGCGCGGTGACGGTGCGCTCGGCGGTGCGGATGTGCCGGCGACGCCGCACGCCCTGCGGCGAGGCGGCCGTGGCCAGGTAGAACGGCCGGGACGCGGGGGCACGCCAGTCCACCAGCAGCGGCTCGTACTCGGCGGCCTCGTCGAAGATGCCGATGCGCCCGATGTAGCGCGCGCCCTCCTCGATCAGGTCGAGGCGGCCGAAGCAGAGGCCGTTCTCGACCGCGCCCAGCGAGGCCCGCTGGTCGGTGTAGAGGGCGACCGTCGATTCGCGCTGCGAGCGTTCCTGCTGGGTGCCGCCCGTCTGCAGCAGCGCCTGCGACAATCTGCGCTCGGCCTGCTCGCGCAGGCCGTCGAGGCGGCGGTACAGGTCGGAGACGTATTCCTGCTCGCGGTGAATCTCGTCGGCGGCGTCGCTTGACAAACCTGGCTCCTTCGTGTCTATACTGAAGCCCGAACGGACGCTTTCAGCGTGTCGTTCTTTTTTTGTGCTCGAATCGCCAAAGATACCGCACCGGCGGGCCACGGCGCAGCCGGGTGATCACTTTCCGGGCAGGCCGCCCGTCTGCGGGTCACGCGCGGTCAGGCAGTAGACGCCCCCGGCGGGGTCGCTCATGACGACCCAGCGCGCGCCGTCGGCCACGTGGGTCGCCCCGCACTTGACGTGCCAGGCGCGCACGCCATCGACATCCGAGCAGGCCAGGTCCAGGTGCGCCGACGTCGGCCGCTCCTGCTGGAGCCGCTGGAGCAGGATGCGCACCGGCAGCTCGGCGGGCGGCGCGACGACGTGGAACTCCGGCCGCGAGCCGAACGAGGACTCCCAGCCGGTCAGCTCGGCCCAGAAGGCGACCTCGGCGTCGTATGCGGCCGGGCCGACGTCGATGCAGACCTGGTCGAGGCGGCTGAGCGCGCCGTCCGGCGTGGTGTGCGCCATCGGGCGGCGGAACTCGTCGTGCCACGGCACCGCGCAGAACAGCAGGCCTGCGGGCGAGCGCAGCACCTGGTAGCCCAGGTCGGCGACGTGGGTCGCGCCCAGCTCCACCGCGCGGGCCGCCAGCGCCGCCGGGTCGTCGACGCTCAGATCGAGGTGCGCGCCGCCGCCCTCGTGCACGGCCTGGAGCTTCACGCACGCGTCCGCCCCGATCGGCAGCAGCGTCGCGAACTCGCCGTGCTCGCCCCGGCGTGCGGTCAGGTGCGTGCCGGTCACCCGGGACCAGAACGACGCGGCCTCGGTGAACACGTCAGCGGGCCGGTCGATGAACGCGTACGTCCAGCGGATCACTTGGTCTCCTCGCCGTGTCGATCTGCCGAGCGTATAGGCGTGGCGGGCTGCGGGAGCCGCACGACGCGGCGGAGTCCGTCACCAGCACTCGCATCGATGGTAAGGCCGTGCCGGGCACCGGGATCCAGCAGGTCACCCGGCTGCGGCGGGGCTCCCCGGCGGTCCGGCCTGGACGGCGCGCAGCGCCGCGGGCAGCGCGGTCACGGCGAGCGTGAGCAGCGACATCGCGACACCGAGCAGCGTCACCACCAGGGGCGTCGAGATGTCGGTGTCCGCGCTGTTGATCGGAGGGTTGCCGGCCAGGCTGGTCAGCACGCTGCCCACGACCATGCCGCCGATGATCATCACAGCGAACGCGGCGACGGCGCAGACGGCGCTGAGCACGGTCATGCCGACCAGCCCGGCGACGCTGCGGACCCGCGGCGCCACGACCGCGACCAGCGCCGCGGCGACGGCGATGAGCAGGGCGTACGAAAAGACGAACTGGTACTCGCCGACCGCGACGAACACCCCAGCCACGACGGCGACCAGCCCGAAACCGATCGTGGCACCGCCGTGGGCCGCGGGTCGGCCGACCGTGACGGCCGCGAGCACGGCGAACAGCACCGACACCACGACCTTGAGCACGGTCATCTCGGCCCTGATCTGGGCCGGTGTGGTCTGCTCGAGCCAAGGGGTGACCACGAGCAGTGAGGTCACGGCGAGCAGCGCCAGGGTGCCGGCCACCACGTGCCGGACCGCCGGGCCGCCGGTGTCCGCACGGGACAGGCGGGCCGCGAAGAACGCGGCGGCGGCGACGTACGCGGTGGCGGCCGTTGCCAGCACCACCGCGGTGGCGGTGCCGTGCACGTCGAACCGGTCGAGCAGCACATCGGCGATGAGCCAGCCGCCTGCGGCGACGACCGCCGTGGCGACGGCGCGCGAGGCCGCGCGGCAGAGCACGACGATCCCGGCGACCGCCAGCAGGACGGCCAGGTGGCGCAGCTCGCGCGGCCAGTAGGTGTTGCTCTCCACGGTGCTCTGCACCACCGGGCCGCCGGCGTGCCGCAGGTCGGCCGGTTCCATGATCGGTTGGTACACCGCCGAGCTGACGGCCCACGTCACGGCCCCGACCAGACCGGCCGCCCCGCCGACCGCGACACGCCAGGAGATTCGCATCGTCACATCGTGAACCATCCGGGAGCGGAAGGAAACCATTCCCGGACACGGCCGACCGTGCCGGTGGCGCCGGGCCTCCCGCCCGGCGCCCCCGGCCCCCCCGCCACGGCGACGGGCTAGCTCAGCAGCCCGATGACCTGGAAGTCCGACAGCTGAGCCGCGGGCCAACCGGTGTTCGCGGTGAAGGTCAGCCGGACGTGGCGGGCCGTCGTGTTCGCGGGCAGGGTGATCGTCACCGTGTTGCCCGCCGGGTTGAACTGGTACGCCGCCGAGCCGACGATCGTGGTGAACGTCGACCCGTTGGTGCTGCCCAGCACCGACAGCGTCTGGGTGCGCGCACCCCACGCCGACGGCAGCTTCAGCACGATCGAGCTGAGCGACGCGCTGCCGCCCAGATCCACCGTGATCGACTGCGGGAACGCGTTGTTGGGGCTCTCCCAGTACGAGTTGGCGTCGCCGTCGACCGCGTTGCCGGGCACGTAGTTCTGCACGTGACTCGCGGTCACCGGCTTGCCCAGCGCCAGGTTGGAGCTGGTCGCCGTGGTGCCGGTGCCGGTCAGTCCGACCGACAGCGACGGGTTGGACGCGCTGCTGGCCACGGTCAGTGTGCCGGTCTTCGCCCCCGCCGAGGTGGGCGCGAAGGCGACCGTGACCGTGCAGCTCGCCCCGGGTGCCAGCGCCGACCCGCAGCCGTTGGCCGACAGGCTGAACCCGGTCCCGGACACCGTCACCGACGAGATCGAGGCGGTGGTGCCGCCGGTGTTGCCGATCTGCGTCGTACGGGTGACCGTGCTGCCGACGTTCGTGTTCGGGAACGCGATCGACGTCGGGTTGGCCGCCAGCGTGGCCGGGGTCTGCACCGTGGTGCCGGTGCCGGTCAGGCCGACCGTCAGCGACGGGTTGGACGCGTTGCTGGCCACGGTCAGCGTGCCGGTCTTCGCCCCGGCCGAGGTCGGGCTGAAGGTGATCGTGATGGCGCAGGTCGCCCCGGCGGCCAGGGTGCCGACGCAGCCGCTCGCGCCGAACTGGCTCGACGCGGACACCGCCGAGATGACCGCCGCGGTGCTGCCGGTGTTGGTGATGGTCACCGGCGAGCCGCCGCTGGTCGTACCCACGTTCTGGTTGCCGAAGGCGACCGAGGTGGGGTTCGCCGCCAGCACGGCCGGGCCGGGCTGGCCGCCGCCGCCGAAGATCTGCAGCTCGGCGATCTGACCGGCGGGCCAGCCGGTGTTCGCGGTGATGGTCACCCGCAGGTAGCGCACCGAGGCCGCGGTGAACGTGGCGGTCGCCGTGTTGCCCGTGGCCGGGTCGAACAGGTAACCCGCCGACGCCTTCAGCGTGCTGAAGTTCGTGCCGTCGGTGCTACCGGTGATCGACAGCGTCTGGGTGCGGGCACCCCACGCCGCCGGCGGCGGCAGCTTCAGGGTCACCGAGCTGACCTGCTTGGCGCTGCCCAGGTCGGCCTGCAGCCACTGCGGGAACGCGTTGTTGTTGGACTCCCAGTAGCTGCCGGTGTTGTCGTCGTTGGCGGCCGAGGCGGGGAAGCCGCCGTTGCTGGTGCTGGCCGACATCGCCGCCCCGATGGCGAGGTTGGTGGTGCTGCTGACCCCGGTGCCGGTCAGGGAGACCGTCAGCGGTGACGCGGTGGTCGAGTTGGCCACCGACAGCGTGCCGTTCTGCGCCCCGGCCGAGGTGGGCGCGAAGCGCACGCTCACCGTGCAGGACGCCCCGGCGGCCAGCGAACTGCCGCACGTGTTCGTCTGCGTGTACTGGCCGGAGACGGTGATCGCGCTGATGCTCGCCGCCGCCGTGCCCGGGTTGCTGACCGTGACGGTCTGCGCCGCCGTGGTCGTGCCGACGTTCGCCGAGCCGAAGGCCAGGCTGCCGGGCGTGATCTGCAGCTGCGACCCGTCGGCCACCCCCTGGCCGATGAAGTCGACCCAGTTCACGTTGAAGATCGAACCCTGGCCGGTGTCGCCGACCGGATTCTTCGCGACCAGGTAGAGCGGGCCGGTGGTGGTGCTCGCGGACAGGGTCGCGGTGACATCGGCGAAGGTCTGCCAGCCGCCGGTGCCGCCGAAGGTGGCGGTGCCGACCAGCGGGCCGTTCGGCGCGCCGGTGCGGACCTCGATCCGGCCGCCGCTGCCGGGCGAGGCCACCCGGAAGCGTGCCGAGGTGATGTTGCGCAGGTTCACCGGGGTGTACGACCAGTAGTCGCCGTCCTCGATGAAGCCGATGTTCTGGAAGCCGCCCGCGGTGTCCGTGGTCGTCTCCCGCTGCACACCCGGGTCGCCGCCGCCGATCGCGCCCGGCGCGCGGCCGGTGCTGTTGAAGAACTCGGCCTGCTTGTGCTTGGGCTGCAGCTTGACGGTGGCCCGGCCGGTCTGCGGCGCGGCGCCGCCCCCGCCCAGGTCGGTGTAGCTGGCCTCGATCACGGCGAAGATGTCCGCGTCGTCGCCGTGGCCGGTGCCCATCGACGTCTGGATCACCCCGGTGCACCCGGTGTATCCCTGCAGTGGGTGCGCGTGCGCGTCGTGACCCAGGTAGTACTGCACGTTGACCCGAGAGCAGTTGATCGTGCCGTCCTCGGGGTCGGTCACGGTCACCGTGAAGCGCACCTGGTCGCCCCAGGCGAAGAAGCCGCCGTCGGCCGGGGCGGTCAGCGTCACCGTCGGCGCGGTGTTGCCCACGGCGATCGGCACGTTGGCCACGGCGGTACGCCCACCGGGGTCGCGCACGGTGAGCTGGGCGTTGAAGTTGCCGGCCGTCGCGTACGTGTGCGACGGGTTGGCCGCGGTCGAGGTGCCGCCGTCACCGAACGTCCACGCGTACGTGATCGGCTGCCCGGCCGGGTCACGCGATCCCGCGCTGGAGAACTGCACGGTCAGCGGCACCCCGCCCGACGTCGGGTTGCCCGAGGCGACCGCGATCGGGTTCTGGTCCCCGGCGATGTAGTCGATCCGGTATACGCCCGAGTCGGCGTTGTTGCCGCCGAAGCCGGTGCCCCACTCGATCAGGTACATCGCGCCGTCGGGCCCGAACTCCAGGTCCATCGGCCGCAGGAAGCTCATCGAGCCGAACAGCTGGTTGATGTCGACCAGCGACCTGCCGTTCGGGGTGACCTGCATCGTGTACAGCTTGTTCTGGTTCCACTCCCCGAAGATCGCCTTGCCGTCGAAGTACTGCGGCCACTTACGGTCCGACGTCGACGCCGCGTTGTACCGGTAGACCGGCCCGCCCATCGGCGCGCCACCGCCCCCGATCTCCGGGAACAGCGGGTTGCCGCCGTAGTCGTAGTCGACCGTGGCGGGCTGCGCGGCCGGCAGGTTCGTCAGGCCGGTGTTGTTCGGCGAGTTGTTCACCGGAGCCGCGCAGTTGTACTTCGCCGCCGACGGCCCGGACGGGAACGCGTAGTCGTTGTAGGCGTAGTTCGCCCCGATGCAGTACGGCCAGCCGTAGTTGCCCGCCTGCCCGATGATGTTCCACTCCACGGTGCCCTCGGGGCCGCGGTTGGGGTCGGTCGCGCCCGCGTCGGGGCCGTAGTCGGCGACGTACAGCGTGTTGGTCGCCGGGTCGGTGCCGATGCGGAACGGGTTGCGGAAGCCCATCGCGTAGATCTCGGGCCGGGTCAGCGCGGTGCCCGGCGCGAACAGGTTGCCGCTCGGGACGGTGTACGTCCCGTCGGCCTGCGGCCTGATCCGCAGCACCTTGCCGCGCAGGTCGTTGGTGTTGCCGGAACTCTTCTGCGAGTCGAAGTCCGACCGGCCCGCCCGCTCGTCCAGCGGCGCGAAGCCGTTGGACTCGAACGGGTTGGTGTTGTCGCCGGTCGCCAGGTAGAGGTTGCCCGCCGCGTCGAAGGTCATCGACCCGCCCGCGTGGCAGCAGGTGTTGCGCTGCGTAGCGACCTGGACCAGCACCTTCTCGGTGGCCGTGCTGATCGTGTCCCCGGAGACGGTGAACCGCGACAGCTGGTTGCGGGCCGAGCCGGTGGTGGGGGAGTAGTACAGGTAGATGAAGCCGTTGCTCGCGAACCCGGGGTCCAGGCGCATGCCGAGCAGGCCGTCCTCGTTGCCGGTGAACACCGGCAGGGTCAGCGCGGTCACCGTGGTGCCCGTGCTCGGCTTGATGATCTGCACCCGGCCGTCGCGCTCGATGTAGAAGACCCGGCCGTCGGCGGCCACGTCCAGTTCCATCGGGTTGCTGGTGTTGCTGTCCAGGGCGACCTTCTGGAAGCTCGCCGAGCTGGTGGCGGTGCAGTCGCCCGCGACCTGGCCCGCGGCCGTGCGGATGCCGCCGAGCAGGTGGTTGAGGAAGTTCGTGTCGCTGTACGCCGCCGCGGTGTGCCCGAGCGCGGTGTACCAGGACCGGCCGCCGTCGTACGGCTTGCACCAGGCGACCGGGTGGTCCGCGCCCATCGCGGAGCTGCCCGGGGCGTAGCTGCGCTCGTCGAGGCTCGCCAGCACGTGCGCATTCGTCCGAGGATTCGTCTGGAACGAGTACCACTCGTCGAACCGCGACCACAGCGGCGGCAGGCCCGCCGTGGACGGGTGCGCCGGGTCCTCGACCTTCACCGTGGCGGTCTGCTCGGCCGGGTGGCTGGAGAAGTACGCGCCGACCAGGCTGCCGTACCAGGACCAGCCGTATTCGGTGTCGGAGGCGGCGTGCACGCCCGCGAAGCCGCCGCCCGCGCGGATGTAGCGCTCGAAGGCGGCCTGCTGGGTGGCGTCGAGCACGTCGCCGGTGGTCGACAGGAACACCACCGCGGCGTACTTGGCCAGGTTGGTGTCGTTGAACGCGGTGGCGTCCTCGGTCGCGTCGACGGTGAACCCGTTGGCGGTGCCGAGGTTGCGGATGGCGGTGACGCCGGTCGGGATCGAGTCGTGGCGGAACCCGGCGGTCTTGGAGAACACCAGCACCGAGAACGGGGCCGCGTCGGCGCGCTGCGGCACGGCGAGCAGGCCCGCGGCCGCGGCCAGCACGACTACGGCCAGCAGGCGCAGCAGCCTGGACAGGGGTGGATGCAGGGACGATGACGCGAGGGGCATGGACGGTCTCCTCGTCGGGGACGGACGTGGGAAACCCCTGGCGCGGGTGAGCGGCCCCGGAGGGGAGCGGTGCGGCGGAGCAGGGTGCGGCAGAGCCGTTGCGGCGCATGGATTGCACCGATGTTTCGAGGCAGTCACAAATTTGCACCCATGACGCTGATGCTGTCAACGCGTGGCGCAAAATTTGCACGTGCCACGTCGAGATCCTGGAGTAACCCCGCGTGTCCGCCGGGTCCGCGGCGATCCGGCCGATACCGTCGGCCGGTGAGGCCGATCATGGATTGCAACGTGCATCTGTGGGATCAGCGCGACGACCCGGTGGGCTGGCTCGCCGACCGCACCGCGGTGCGGGACCTGCTCGGCGACTACGACTGCCTGCCCGAGGTCTACACGCTGGCCGACTACCGCGCCGAGACCGCCGCGCACCCGGTGAACGGCGTGGTCTGGTCTGATGCGGGCAGCGCCGACCCGCTGCACGCCGCGGCCTGGGTCCAGCGCCAGGCCGACGCCGCCGACCTGGACGTGCTGCTGGTGACCCTGGGCGACCCCGCCTCGGCGGGCTGGCCCGCGTTCCTGCGCTCCTTCGCCGAGCTGCCCGCCGCCGCAGGGGTGCGCATCCGGCTCGTCAGCGGGCTGGGCGGCGGCACGGCGCTGGCCGGGGACGCCCTGGCCCACCTGCGGCTGCTGGCCGAGCACGACCTCACGCTCACCGTCGAGGCCGCCGCCGACCAGCTCGGCGAGGTGGCGCGGCTGGCCCGCGAGCTGCCGCGGATCCGCGTGGTGCTGGACCATTTCGGCTGGCCTGCCGACCTCACCGTCGCCGGTTCACGCGCGCACGCGGCGCGGCTGGCCGAGGTGGCCGCCGCGCCGAACACCGCCACCCGCGTCGACGCGCTCGGCACCGTGTTCGGCGACTGGACCGCCGACCGCGTACGCCCCTGGCTGCTGGCGGCCCTGGACGCGTTCGGCCCGGGCCGGTGCATGCTCGGCTCGGACCTGCCCATCGAGCGCCTGCGCGGCGGCTTCACCCACCTGTACGACGCCTACGAGCAGGTCTTCGCCGAGTGCACCGAGCCCGAACGGGAAGACCTCTGGCACGGCACGGCCCGCCGCTGGTACGGCGACGGCGACTGACACGCGACGCGGGCGGCGTCCCGAGGGAGCGCCGCCCGTGTCGCGTGGTCGCGGTCGGTCAGTGGCCGGGCAGCAGCGAGGAGTAGACCCGCTCCAGCACGTCGGCCTGGTGCTGCCAGGTCCAGCCGTCGAGCAGGCCGGGCTTGTCGTAGACGGCCCGGTAGCGCTCCGGGTCGGCGAGCACGGCCTTGGCCGCCCGGACGAAGTCGGCCACGTCGTCGGCGCGGAACACCTCGCCCTGCCCGGTGCTGCGCACCGTCGCGGCGAGGGTGCGCACGTCGCTGCCCACGATCGGCAGGCGGGCGTGCGAATACTCGAAGAACTTGGTCGCCAGCGACATCTCGTGGTTGAGGTGGTGGCGGATCGGCATCACGCCGAGGTCGGCCGTGGCCAGCAGCGGCACGACCCGGTCGTGCTGGACGTAGCCCATCAGGTGGATCCGGTCGGCGACGCCCAGCTCGGCGGCCCGCTCCTTCAGCGTCGTCGCGTAGGGCCCGTCCGGCTGGTTGATGATCATCGCGAGGTGCAGGCCCGGCAGCTGGGGCAGCCCTTCGATGACCAGGCCCAGGCCGCGCTGCGGCGACGCCGCCCCGCTGTAGACCATCAACGGCACGTCCGGCCCGATGCCGCACAGCTCGCGCAGCGTCGGGCCGTCGGCCTGGCCGGGATCGTGGCTGACCTCGGGCGCGTTGAGCACCACCGCCGGGGTCACCGGCAGCCTGTGGTCGCGCTGCAGCCGGGCCGCGATCTCGTCGGACACCGTGATCACCGCATCGGCGACCGGGGCGTACTCGCGCTCGTAGGCCAGGTGCGCGGGCAGCCAGCGGGCGTGGTCGCGATACGGGATCACACCTGGCAGGTACTCGTGGGCGTCCCAGACCAGCTTGACGTCGCGTCCCCGCGCCCGGCCGCGCTGCACCGCGCGGGCGCCCACCCCCAGCATCCGGAAGTCGTTGGCGTGCACGAGGTCGGGGTCGAGCTCGTCGATGACCTTGCCGAACGCGACCTCGAAGCTCCACAGCTGCGGCTCCAGGCGACGCCAGGACTTGTCGCCGAGCTTGCGCTGCCAGTACCAGACCAGGGCGGCGTCGACCGGGCGGCGGGCTTGCTTCACCGCGCCGGGCATGGCCGTCCGCACGCGCCGCAGCGCCGCCTTGGCGCCCCCGCCACCGCCCGCGCCCCCGGACCCCGAGCCGCCGCCGACCACGACCAGCCGCACCTGCGCGCCGCCGAGCTGCCACTGCTGCGGCTCGTTCGTCGGGGAGCGGCCGATCAGCGTCACGTCCCAGCCGGCCTCGGCCGCGGAGATCGCCTGCTTCTGCACCCGCGAGTCGCCGTGGACCCCGGTGTCGACGATCATGACCACACGACCACGGCCGCGACGTTCGACTCCCATGGTCCGCCTCTCTGGGTGATGCCGGTGCCGGGCGGACCGCAGCCTACGGGACTGCCGGCGCGCGTCCGCTCCTGATCTACGCGTACTGCCGGCTTATTGTTACCGTAGTCGCCAGCAAGCCGCACCCGGGTGTCTCCACGCCGACCCCGGCACCCCTGCCGAGCGCTGGAGCGAATACGTGACCCCTGTCGACGTCAGTGTCATCGTCCCGGTCTACAACACGATGCCCTATCTGCGGCGCTGCATGGACTCGCTGGTGGGGCAGACCCTCGGGCTGAACCGCATGGAGATCATCGCGGTGGACGACGGCTCGACCGACGGCAGCGCCGCGGAGCTGGCACGCTTCGCCGACCGTTACCCCGGCAGCGTCAAGGTGGTCCGCCAGCCCAACTCGGGCGGCCCGGCCAGCCCCTGCAACCACGGCCTGCGGCTGGCCACCGGCCGGTTCGTCTTCTTCGTCGGCGCCGACGACTACCTGGGCCCCGAGGCGCTGGAACGCATGGTCGACGCCGCCGACCACCACGGCGCCGAGGTCGTGCTCGGCAAGACCGTCGGCGTCAACAGCCGCTTCATCTACCAGCAGGTCTTCGCCCGCAACGAGGCCGATATCAGCTTCGCCGGTTCCGGGCTGCCCTGGTCGCTGGCCAACATCAAGCTGTTCTCCCGCGACCTGATCGAGCGGCACGACATCCGCTACCCCGAGGACATGCCGATCGGCAGCGACTTCCCGTTCACGCTGGAGGCCTGCCACCGGGCCGCGCGCATCTCGGTCGTCGCCGACTACGACTGCTACTACGCGGTGCGCCGGCTCAACGCCCAGAACGTCACCCACCTGAGCAACGCCGCCGACCGGCTCTACTGCATGCGCCGCCTGATGGAGTTCACCGTCGGGCTGATGCCGCCCGGCAAGGACCGCGACGCCGTGCTGTCCCGGCTGTTCGCGCTCGAGGTCGCCGTCGTGCTGCGCGACGACCTGATCAACGTCGACCGCTCCGTGCAGGAGGCGGTGCACGCCTGCGTACGCGAGCTCGCCGACCGGCACCTGACCGCCGAGACCGGCGCGGAGCTGGAGGTCGAGACCCGGCTGCGCATCGCCGTCGTGCAGGCCGGCGACGTCGACGACCTGCTCGCCGTCATCCGCCAGGACGTGCAGCACGGTGTCGCCCCGATCGTCGTCGAGGACGACCGCTGGTATGCCGCCTACCCAGGATTCCGCACCCCGGGCTCGTCGATCCCGGACGAGGTCTTCGAGATCACCGCGCAGGCGGCCGGCTGGGCCGCGAAGCTCGACGCCACCCAGGCGGTGTGGCGACGCCGGGCCGACGGCGCGACGGTGCTGGCCATCTCGGCCCGCAGCCCGCTGCCGGACCTGGCCGCGCAGGGCGAGATCCGGGTCCAGGCCGAGGACCTGACCGCGCCGGTCCAGGTCACCGAGAGCCGCCCGGCGACCGTGGTGCAGGCCGAGTTCGCCGTCGCCGACGTGGTCAACGCCAGCGCCGTCAGCGGGCAGCGCCGCTCGGTGCGGGTGAGCGTGCACGCGCGCGGTCAGGAGGGCTCCGCGCCGCTGCGCGCCGCCGGCCTGCGCCTGCCGCGACCTCTCATCTGGCGTCGCGGCCTGCGGGTGTACGCGATCACCCCGGCCAAGGACCCGTCCGGCCGCCTCATGATCTCCGTCGTCCCGATGACCCCCGGCCGCATCCTGGCCCGCCTCACCCGCCGCCGCTGACCCGCCCGCTGCCCGCCCCGCCGCCCCGTCAAGATCGCCTCGCCCGGTCCAGGCCGCCCACCCCGTCAAGATCGTCCGACTTGCCGGGCAATCGGGCGTATCTTGGGCGCGCATTCGCCCACCTGCCTGGCAAGTCGAGTGATCGTGGCGGCGTGCGGGCGCTCCGGCCGGTCGGGAATGCGCTTGCGATCGCCGGACGCGCTGCAGAGGATCACGGTGTGCTGGAGGACGAAGAGGCGCTGGTCGGGAATGTGACCGCCGGTGTGGTGCGGGTGGGGCAGACGGTGCGGCGGCCTGCCGGGCCGTGGACGGCGGGCGTGGATGCGTTCCTGCTGCACCTGGAGCGAGCGGGGTTCACCGGCGCGCCCCGGGCGCTCGGCCGTGATGAGCAGGGCCGCCAGGTGCTGGAGTACGTGTCCGGTGAGATCGGCGACGCGACCGGGACCTATTCGGTCTCGGAGCTGGCCGAGATCGGCCGGATGCAACGCGCGCTGCACGACGCCGCGGCGGCCTTCGTCCCCGATGCCGGGACCCGGTGGGAGACGCCGATCCCGCCCGACCGTACCGAACTGGTCTGCCACAACGACGTCGCGCCCTGGAACCTGGTGCGCGCCGACCACGGCTGGGTGCTGATCGACTGGGACGGCGCGGCGCCGAGTTCCCGGCTGTGGGACCTGGCGTACGCGGCGCAGAGCATGGCGGGGATGAGCCCGCGCCGAGAGCCGGCGGAGTCGGCCGCCCGGCTGCGCGCCTACACCGACGGCTACGGTCTCGACCCCGCGCAGGGTCCGGAACTGGCCGCGCTGCTCGGCCGCCGGGCGCGGGCCATGTACGACCTGCTGGAGACCGGATTCCGGGAGAACCGGCAGCCCTGGGCGCGAATCTTCACCGAGGACGGCCCGTACTGGCGCGACACCGCCGCCTACCTGGACCGGCACACGGCAGTCTGGGCCGCCGCGCTCGCCTGAGCTGTCGCGCGGTGCGCCGCGTCAGCGTTCGTCGAGGCCGCGCAGGATCGCCGCCTCCCGTTCCGGGCCGAGGCCGTCGGCCGGCACCGGGCCCGGAGTCGAGGCCAGCCAGGCCCAGGTGGCGGCGACGGTCTGCGCGATCGGACGGCAGCCCAGACCGGCCGCGTGCGCGCGCTCGGCGTCGGTTTCGTGCAGACCGCGTACAGCGCTGTCCGCCGGCACCCAGATCGGCAGCTCGGACCAGGGCTGCACACCGGCCGCAAGGACCGCGGCGGGCGGGACCCAGCGCAGCCGGGCCCGGCAACCGGTCGCGTCGGCGCACGCCGCCAGCAGCGCCCCCATCGTGGTGTGGCCGGGTCGGCTGACCACGTTGTAGGTCCCGCCGAGCCCGGCGTGCGCGGCGTCGAGCAGCCAACCGGCGAGATCCCGCACGTCGATGTACTGCAGTGGCAGGTCGGGTGGTCCGGGGACCGGCACGTCACCGCCGCGGGCCAGCCTGCGCAGCCACCAGACGAGGCGTTCGGGCTGCTCGTGCGGACCGAGGATCAGGCCGGGCCGGGCGACCAGCGCCCGGTCGCCGAACGTGTCGCGCACCGCCTGCTCGGCGGCCGCCTTGACCGCGCCCAGGGTTGAGCCGTCGGTGCCCGTCAGCGGCGACTGCTCCGTGAGGCCCCAGGTCGACAGGTCGCGGTAGACGGAGCGGCTCGACACGTGGACGTAGCGGCTGCAGGCCGGTTCCAGGGCGGTCGCGGCGAGAGCGGCGACGTGTGGCGCACCGTCCCAGGTGTCCACGACCGCGTCCCAGGTCCGGTGGGTGAGCGGGGCGAGATCGGCGACCTGGGTGCGGTCGCCGCGCACGGAGGCGGCCCCGGCCGGCGGGGCACCCGATACGCCGCGGTGGAACGCGGTGACCTGCCAGCCGCGGCCGACGGCGTCGGCGGCGAGCGCCCGGCCGAGGAAGCGGGTGCCGCCGAGGATCAGCAGTCGCATACGCGGCAGGTTAGCGGGTCGGCGACAGGTGGCGCGGCCCTTGCTCGGATGCGTATACTCGGGGACGAGTAATCAAGACGAAGGGTGGCGGCGGGCGTGGCGAAGCGGCGCAAGGTCGGCAATCTGATGGCGCTGGCCGTGCTGTCCGCGCTCGTCCAGCGGCCCATGCACCCGTACCAGATGGCCTCGGTCCTGCGTGAGCACGGCAAGGACCAGAACATGAAGATCAAGTGGGGTTCGCTCTACACGGTCGTGCAGAACCTGGAGAAGCACGGCCTGATCGAGGCCACCGAGAGCACGCGCCAGGGCGGCCGCCCGGAGCGGACCGTCTACGGCATCACCGAGGCGGGCCGAGTCGAGCTGACCGACTGGGTGCGCGAGCTGCTGGCCACGCCGGAGCAGGAGCAGTCGCGGTTCACGGCCGCGCTGTCGGTCATGGCGGTGCTGTCGCCCGCCGAGTCGGCCGACCTGCTCGCGCAGCGGCTCACCGCGCTGGAGAAGGGGCTCGCCGCCCGCCGCGCGGCCCTGGCCGAGGCGGCCCGCGAAGTGCCGCGGCTGTTCCTCGTCGAGGAGGAGTACGAGCTCGCCGTCGCCGACGCCGAGGTCGGCTTCGTGCGCGGCCTGCTCGGCGAGCTGACCTCGGGAACGTTCCCGGGCCTGGCGGACTGGCAGGTCTTCAGCGAGACCGGGGTCGTCCCGCCGGAGCTGGCCGAGCTGATGGAGAGGGGGCTGCACCCGCAGCAACCCTGAAGAGCGGTCCCCGGCGGCGTGCGCCAACACGCCACCGGAGACCTCAACCCTCGCACCGCACCGCAGGGGCCCGGCCACGAGAGGTGGCAACCAAAGGATAGCCGGGCTCCCCTGCCCGTTCGGTGTGCACCGATCCGAACCCGAGCCGGTCGACCGACCGGCCGGCTACCCCTGGGGAGCAGACAGTCATGACGAAGGTGAAGACGGCACTGGTCGTGGGCGGCGGCATCGCCGGCCCGGTGGCCGCGATGGCCCTGCAGCAGGCGGGCATCGAAGCGCGCCTGTACGAGGCGTACGGCAGCACGGCCGAGAACGTCGGCGGAGGACTGAGCATCGCGCCCAACGGCCTGGCCGCGCTGAAGGTGATCGGCGCGGACGAGGTGGTACGCGCGATCGGCCTGCCCATGTCCAGCATCGTGATCCACAGCTGGACCGGCAAGCGGCTGGCCGAGTTCGGCGGGCCGAGCGGCATGGAACCGCAGCGGTTCGTGATGCGGCCCGACCTCTACCGGGCGCTGTACGGCGAAGCCGCCCGCCGCGGCATCGCCGTCGAGCACGGCAAGCGCCTGGTCTCCGCAGATCACCTGGGCTCGCCGACCGCGCCCTCGGGCGTGCGCGCCCACTTCGCGGACGGCACCGCCGCCGAGGCGGACGTCCTGATCGGCGCGGACGGCATCCGCTCCACGGTGCGTACGGTCATCGACCCGTCCGCGCCCCAGCCCCGCTACACCGGCCTGCTCGGCTTCGGCGGCTGGTCGACCGGCACCGGCCTGCCGAGCACGGGCGACGCGATGTACATGATGTTCGGCAAGCGCGCGTTCTTCGGATACCAGGTGTTCGACGACGGGCGCTGCGGCTGGTTCGCCAACCTGCCGCACCCGCAGCCGATGTCCTGGGCGCAGGCCAACCGGACCAGCCCGCGGGAGTGGATGCGGCAGCTCACCGAGGCGTTCACCGACGACCGGATGCCGGTGCTCGACATCCTGCGCGCGTCCGAGGAGTCCGAGTTCGTCGCGATCGGCGGCATGGAGGACATCCCGCGCGTGCCGCACTGGCGCCGCGGCCGGATGGTGCTGGTCGGCGACGCCGCGCATGCCACGTCGCCGTCGTCGGGCCAGGGCGCCTCGCTGGCCGCGGAGAGCGCGGTGCAGCTCGCCCGCTGCCTGCGCGACCTGCCCGCCGAGCAGGCGTTCGCGGCGTACGAGCGGTTGCGCCGGGAGCGGGTCGAGCGCATCATCGCGGCGGCGGCACGTACCAACAGCGACAAGGCCGCGGGCCCACTGGCCCGGGTGCTGCGCGACGCGCTGCTGCCCACGGCGATGAAGCTGCTGGCCAAGCCGGAGAAGATGGCCTGGCAGTTCGACCACCGCATCGACTGGGCGGCCCGCGTCACGGCCTGACCCGGCGGCCGCACCGAACGCCGGTCCGGGCGCTTGCCGATCGGCAGCCGGTCCCGGCGCGATCGGCGAACGACATCGACCCAGCTACCTAGGACACCGTAGGGGCGGTGTGCCAGGGCACCTGCCGTTCCGTGAGAACGGTCGGTGCCCTGGCGTGCCGCGTTCATCCGCGGCGGCTAGGGTGTCGCCTCGTGGACGAGACCTCGCAGCGGCAACCGGGCAGGCACGTGCGGCGCGACCACAGGAAGCTGTGGCTGGCGGTGGCGCTGGTGGTGGCGGTCCTGATCGGAGGCTCCTTCGCGGCGGTCCGGCTGTGGAGCGGAGAACAGCCGAGCGCGGCGGCCGAGCCGGGGGAGCCTGCGGCGGTGACCCAGGGCGCGGCGGATCCGGCGGTGTCCGGTGCCGCGTCGGCGGGGCCGTCGGCGAGCGCGTCCGCCACACCGCGGCCGTCGGCGTCGCCGAGCACGAAGACGTCACCGAGTCCGCAGGCTCAGCCCGGCGGCCCGGCTAAGACGTCGGCCAAGAAGGGCGTCAGCGTATGGGACTCCGTCGGGCTGAAGGCGGCGCTGACCGACGTGCGGGCGAGCTGGTACTACAACTGGTCCGCGGGCCCGAGCAAGGACGCGGGCACCAGCGCCGCGTTCGTGCCGATGATCTGGGGCGAGAAGTCGGTGACCGACGCCGAGCTGGCGCGGGCGAAGAAGTCGGGCAAGGTGCTGCTGGGCTTCAACGAGCCCGACTTCGCCAGCCAGGCCAACATGACCGTCGAGCGCGCCCTGGACCTGTGGCCGCGGCTGCAGGCGACCGGCCTGCGGATGGGCAGCCCGGCCGTCGCGGTCGGCGCGGACAAGGCGGGCGGCTGGCTGGACCGGTTCCTCAGCGGGGCCAAGGCGCGCGGCTACCGGGTCGATTTCATCACCGTGCACTGGTACGGCGCGGACTTCTCCGCGGCCGCGGTCGGGCACCTGAGGAACTACCTGCAGGCCGTGTACCAGCGTTACCGGATGCCGATCTGGGTCACCGAGTACGCACTGATCAAGTGGGGGGCGAACGGGGCGGTGTACCCGAGCGACGCGCAGCAGTCGGCGTTCGTCACCGGCTCGACGAAGATGATGCAGGGCCTGTCCTACGTGGAGCGTTACGCGTGGTTCGCGCTGCCCTGGCCGACCGAGGGCCACCAGGGCACCGCGCTCTACCGCGACGGGGACAGCCCGACCGCGGCCGGCCGGGCGTATCGCGCGGCAGGCTAGCCGGCGCGTCAGTCGCTCGGGTCGGCGAAGCCGTCGCCGACCGCCGCCAGTGCCAGCACCGCGCCCAGTGCGGCGAGGAAGCCGCCGCCCGGTGCGCCCGTCGCGAACAGGAACACGGCCAGCGCGAACCCGGTGAGGCTCAGCGCGATCCGCAGACCGGACCGGCGCCGCTTGCGGTATTCGGCGGGCGGACGCGGTTCGCCGGCGCCGAGCCCGAGCGCGAAGTGCGGGTCCTCCGCGCGGGTGCGCTCGGCCAGCTCCGCGAGCCGACTCTCCTCCTCCGGGCCGAGTGCCACCCGACCTCACCCCATCCCCGTCGACATGTTCGCGCCGCCGGCGGCCGAAACGCGCCGCGGGGCACCGACCCATCATGGTCGCGGCAGGCAAACTCCGCGTCCGGGCGGTCAGCCCGCCTTGCGTATGGCGGCGATGAACTCCCTGATCAGAGCCTCGCTCTTGACGCCGCGGGCGGACTCGACGCCGCTGGACACGTCCACGCCGCCCGCACCGGACAGCGCGACCGCGTCGGCGACCGTGTCGACGCTCAGCCCGCCCGCGAGGATCCAGCCCTCGCCCAGGCCGCGCTCGCGCAGCAGCGCGTAGTCCCACGCGCCGCCCGAGCCCGGCTCGGTCGCGTCGACCAGCAGCAGGTCCTCGCCGTACGCGCCGATGCGCAGCTCCGGAGCTTCGTAGCTGGTCGCCCGCACGAGGGTCAGGCCGAGGTCGGCGACGGCCGCGAAGTCGGCCCGGGAGTAGTCGCCGTGCAGCTGCAGCGCCCGCAGGCCGGTGTCGCGGACCAGGTCCCGTACGGTCGCGACATCCGCCCCGGCGACGACGGCGACGGTCAGCACGTGCGGCGGGACGGCCTCCGCGAGCCGTCGCGCGGTGTCCGGGGTCACCTGGCGTGGGCTGCGGGTCAGCACGAAACCGACCGCGTCCGCGCCGGCGTCCACGGCGGCGGCGACGGTCTCGGCGGTGGACAGTCCGCAGATCTTCACGAACACGATGACCTCCGGTCAGGCTTGCGCGGCGATGCGGGCCAGGATCTCGCGGGCCGTGTCGTCGGGCGCCTCGTCCGGGATCCAGTGGCTGACCCCGGGCAGGGTGACGAAGCGGTAGTCGCCGGTGACGTAGTCGGCGCAGCTCTCGGCCGCCTTCGGCCCGATCGCCCAGTCGCCGTCGCTCCACAGGAACGTGGTCGGCACCGCGACCCGGCCGGCCGGGGCGAAGCCGGAGCCCAGCGTCAGCGCCCGGTACCAGTTCAGGCCGCCGGTGAGCCGGGCGCGGTCCAGCATCGGGGTGACGAAGCGCTCGACCCGCTCGGCGGGCACGCCGGTGAAGATCTCCCGCAGCCGTTGGCCGTCGTGCTCCAGCAGCAGGTCCTCGGCCTTGCCCTCCTGCTGGAACAGTCCGATGTAGGCCGAGCGCTGCTGCTGGTCGGGGTCGGTGGCGATGGTCTTGGCGAACGCCACCGGATGAGGCACGGAGAGGGCGGTGAGGGTGCGCACCCGGTCGGCGTGCGCGGCGGCCAGGTGCCAGGCGACCACGGCGCCCCAGTCGTGGCCGACCACGTGTGCCCGGTCCACGCCCAGCGCGTCGAGCACCGCGAGCGCGTCGGCGACGCACTCGCCCATGGCGTAGTCGGCGACGGCGGTGGGGCGCGCGCCGGGGGAGTAGCCGCGCTGGTCGAACGCGTAGGTGCGTACGCCGGCGTCGTGCAGGCGGTCGGCGACCGGCTCCCACTCGCCCGCGTGCTGCGGGAAGCCGTGCAGCAGCAGTGCCACCGGCCCGTCCGCCGGGCCGCCCGCGTGGAGGTCGAACACCAGGTCCCGTGCCGTGATCTGCATACCGGCCAGCCTAGTACGCAATCGTGCGCGCCGATCATGTGGCGGCGGCCGCGGAGCCGGTCAGGGGCTGCTGATCCACCGGTCGCGCAGGCTCGCCAGGATGGTCACCGAGACCACGAGCAGGATCAGGCTGAGCACGATCGCCGCCTCGAGGTCGGTCTCCAGGGCCAGGTACACGGCCAGGGGCATGGTCTGCGTACGCCCGGGGAAGTTGCCCGCGAAGGTGATCGTCGCGCCGAACTCGCCCAGCGCCCGCGCCCAGCAGAGCACCGCGCCGGCGGCGATGCCGGGTGCGACCAGCGGCAGGGTGACCCGGCGGAAGGTCGTCCAGCGGCCGGCGCCCAGCGTCGCGGCGGCCTCCTCGTAGCGGGTGTCCGCGCCGCGCAGCGCGCCCTCCACCGCGATGACGAGGAACGGCATCGCCACGAACGCCTCGGCGACGACGACGCCTGCGGTGGTGAACGGCAGCGTGAAGCCGAAGGTCTCGTCGAGCCACGACCCGATCAGGCCGCGGCGGCCGAACAGCAGCAGCAGGGCCACGCCGCCGACGACGGGCGGCAGCACCAGCGGCACGGTGATCAGCGCGCGGGCCAGCCGCCGCCCGGGGAACTCGACCCGGGCCAGCAGCCAGGCCAGCGGCACGCCCAGCAGGATGCAGCAGAGGGTGGCCAGTGAGGCGGTGAGCAGCGACAGCCGCAGTGCGGCGAGGATCGCGGGCTCGGCCAGGTGCTGCGGCAGCTCCCGCCACGGGGTGCGCAGCAGCAGCGCGACCAGCGGCAGCACCAGGAACGCCAGCCCCAGCCCGGCGGGCAGGATCAGGAAGACCGGGATGCGCCGGGGACCGCGACGGCGCGCCGGGGACACCGCCGCGACGGGGTGTGGGAGCTCGTCGACGGCCATGGGCCCAGACTACGGAGCTGATGACCCGGTCGCGGTCAGGGCAGGGTGTTCCGGACCGCGACACCGTTCTTCATGATCACCCGGAGGTTGTCGGGATCGGCGAGCACGGCCAGGTCGGCCAGCGGGTCGCCGTCGACGAGCAGCAGATCCGCGTACGCGCCCGCCCGCACCACGCCCAGCGGGGCCGGGTAGGGGTCGCGCGGCCCGGACATGGCCAGCAGGGCCGCGTTCTCCGACGTCGCCATGCGCAGCACCTCGGCGGGGGAGAACCAGCGGCCCAGTTTCGCCAGCTGCGCGCCCTGGCGGGTGGCCAGCCCGGCGTCGAACAGGGTGTCGGTGCCCCAGGCCAGCCGCACCCCGTGCTTGCGGGCCAGCCGGTATGCGGTCTCGGTGCCGTCGGTGACCGCGAGCTGCTTTTCCCGCCCGGCCGGGTCGAGGATCGGGATGGCGTCGGTGTCGTCGAGGAACGGCTGCATCGACCACCACACGCCCCGCTCGGCCATCAGTGCGGCGGTCTGGTCGTCGAGCAGGTGCCCGTGCTCGACGCAGCGCACCCCGGCCCGGATCGCCTGCTGCACCGACGCCGGGGTGTACGCGTGCACCATCACGTAGGTGCCCCAGTGCCCGGCCGCCTCCACCGCGGCCGCCAGCTCCGCGAACGTGTACTGGGTGACGTCGATCGGGTCGTACGGCGACGCGACCCCGCCGCCGGCCATCACCTTGATCTGGCTTGCGCCGCGCATCAGCTGCTCGCGGGTCGCCCGCAGCACCGCGTCGACGCCGTCGGCGATGGCCGCGGTGCCGGTGCGCTCCACCATGGTCAGCGGCGCGCCGGGTTCGCGCGGCACCTCCAGCAGCGACCGGAAGTCGCCGTGCCCGGCGGTCTGGCTGATGAACGCGCCGCTGGGGTAGATGCGCGGACCGGCGACGATCCCCTCGTCGATGGCCCGTTTGAGCGCGAACACCGGGCCGCCCGCGTCGCGCACGGTGGTGAACCCGCGCAGCAGGGTCCGTTCCGCCTCCCGGCCGGCGATCAGGTGGAGGTAGCCCGGGTCGGCGGTGGCCAGCACCGGCAGCGACACGGCGGCCATCATGGCGTGCCAGTGCGCGTCGATCAGGCCGGGCATCAGGACCCGGCCGCCGCCGTCGACGACCGTGACGGCCGGATGTCCGCCGGGCCGGCGGTCCGCTGCGCCGGTCTGTCCGGCGGTCCGGCCGGACGGGGCGTCGCCCGTGCCGGACGGGGCGGCACCGGCCTCGGCCTGCCCGCCGACGCGGGTGACGAGGCCACCGGAGACGGTGACCGTGGTCGGCGGGGACAGCGCCGGGTCCACCCCGTCGAACACCCGGACGTTGCGGAACTCGGTCACCTCGGTCGCCTGCTCACGTGCCATCTGTCGAGTGTCCCGGCCGCGGCGGCGTCCGCGTGGCCGAACAGGCCGGACACGCGGCTCGGGGAGTGTCGCATGCGGCCGGTACCTTCCCGCTGCGCCCTGCGGAGGAGGCACTGGTGGGCACATGGGACTCGGGTCCGTTCGACAACGACGGCGCCGCCGACTGGTGCGGCGACCTGGACGAGGCCGATCCGGCCGACCGGCTCGGCGTGGTCCGGCAGACGCTGGCCGCCGTGGCCGACCATGCCGGATACCTCGACGACCGGCTCGGGGTGCGGGCCGTCGCGGCGGCGGCGGTCATCGTGTCGCAGCGGCCCGGCGCGGAGCCGCTGACCTCGCCGTACGCGCCGGAGTTCCTCCTCGAAGGCGGGTCTTTGGTGGTCCCCGAGGACGTCGCGGCGCTCGCGGTGCGGGCCCTGGACCGGGTCGTCGGCGACGACTCCGAGTGGCGTGAGCTGTGGGAGGACACCGGCGACCCGGCGGATGCGCTCGCGGCTGTCGGCGACCTGCGCACCGCGCTCGCCGCCGCGCCGTAGCGGTCCCGCCGCGATGACGGCGCTCGGTAGGGTGAGGTGTGTCCGGCCGCCACCCCACTGCCGACGTCCGCGACGTCATCGCTGCTCACCTGCCTGATCGCCGGATCCGTTCGGTGATCGAGCTCGGCTCGGGCCTGGACAACGTGGCGTACGAGGTCGACGGTGAGCTGGTCGTGCGGTTCAGCCGGGAGCCCGACCCGGTGGTGCGGGCCGCGCTGGTCGAGCGGGAGGCCCGACTACTGGCCGCCGTCGCCGAGGTCTGCCCGCTGCCGGTGCCCGAACCCGTGTTCACGGCCCCGGAGCAGGGCTGCCTCGCCTACGCGAGACTTCCCGGTGTGCCCCTGGCGGAGCTGCCCCGGCCGGGGTGGTCGGCGCACGGCACGTCGATCGCGGCGGTGCTGGGTGGGATGCTCGACGCCCTGCACGCAGCGCCGGTCGACCGGTGGGAGGGTCTGGCGGACGTCGACGACCAGCCGTTGGCCGAGTGGCTCGGGGAGGCTGCCGAGCTCTACCGGTCGGTCGCCGGGCACGTCCCGGTGGCGCACCGCCGCGCGGTGGAGGCGTTCCTGGACTCACCGCCGCCGGCTGCGGTCCGCGGTCTCGTGTTCTCCCACAACGACCTGGGCATCGAGCACGTGCTCGTCGACCCGGCGGGGTGGACAGTGACCGGTGTCATCGACTGGAGCGACGCCGCGCTGGTGGATCCGGCGTACGACTACGGCCTGCTGTATCGGGACTTCGGTCCGGACGCGCTGCGGGCTGCCGTGGGCCGGTGCCGCAGCGACGCCGCCGACGTCGCGGCGCTCGTCGAACGCGCGGTCTTCTACGCCCGGTGCAGCGTCTTCGAGGATCTGGCCTACGGCGTGGAGACCGGGCGGGACGGCTTTGTCGGCCGGTGCCACGCCGCGATGCGCTGGCTGTTCCCGGCGTAGCAGGTCAGCGGCCCACTCGCATTAAGAAGGGCACCTTCCTCCACGCATGGCGATCGGAAGGTGCCCTTCCTTCGTCACTGGAAGGTGAGGGTGCCGTTGGGGTTGCGGATGCAGGCGATGGTGCGGTTGGCGGTGGTGGAGGCGGCGGCGAGGCACTGGCCGAGGACGGCGTGGCCGGCCGCGTTCGGGTGCCAGGACTCCTGGCAGGTCTGGAAGTAGGTCACGCAGGCGTTGGCCATGCGCTGGATGGCGATCTTGTCGTACCCGGACAGGTTGGTGATGTGCGTGCCGGTGGGGCCGTCCATCACGCGCACCGGGGTGGCCAGCGTGCCGGTGGGGCTGTTGGCGTTCTCGCAGAGCCGGGCGCCGTCGAAGGCACGCTGCACGTTGAGGTAGACCAGGTCCGCGCCGGGGAACTCGGCGGTCAGGTTGGCGTGGGAGTTGCGCACCACCACACCGAGGTTGGCCGAGAAGCGGTGGCCGGGGGCGAGGCTCGCGCGGTGGATCGGGCAGCCGGCCGCGTACCGCTCGGCGCCCAGCTCGCGGAACTTGTCCCGGTCGTCCTGCCGTCCGTCCTGCTCGATGAACGAGGAGTACACGTCCGTCGGCAGCGGGTTGGTGTAGTCCTGGAACACGATGCGGTGCTGGCCGTCGGCGTCGACCTGGTCCAAAGTGGTGATCAGCTGGCGGAGCGCGGTGGTGGTCTCCGCGGTGGCCGCGGCGACCTCGGCCGCGCTGGCCAGGTCGGCGTCGGTGCACGGCTCCTGCGGCACCGGGCCGTTGAGGTAGGCCCAGAACTCCCACCAGCCGGTCCACGCGTCGGCGATGAAACGGTTGGCGCACAGCGTCGCCACGTCGCCGAAGGTGAACGAGCTGTTGTTGGAGCCGAGGCCGACCAGCACCAGGTCGATGTCGTGGGTCTGCGCCACGGCCCGCAGCTGGTCGAGCTGCGCGGCGACCTGGCGGCCGCTGGTGCGGGTGTTCGAGGCGGCGGCGATGTCGTGCGGCTGGCCGCCCGAGCAGGCCAGGTTGAACCGGGCGGAGATGCCCGACAGCGCGGCCTTGTTCAGCGACGCGTTGGCCGAACGGTGGCAGAAGTACGCGTTGGCGTTCGCCCCCGACCAACCGGGGAAGCCCTGGGCGACCCCGTTGACGTCGACGACGGCGGTGTACGCGCCCGCGCCTTCGCCGCTGATGAAGCTGTCACCGATGGCGACGGCCGCCGTGGGCAGGGCGGCCGTGGCAGGGGCGGCGGCTACCGCGAACGCGGCCCAGCCGAGCGCGACGGCGGCGGCGCCCGCCATCGCCTTGCGAAGTCTCAGCACTGAGCTTCCTCTCCGAAGTGGAATGTGAGAACGGTTCGCGAGATCAGATCACGGTCGGCGAAGTACGTCAATGCCACCGTTAACGCCGAAGAAAACCTTCCGCACGACACGCCTGGATCGCTTCACGGCCTGTTCACGTCGGCTGGCCGTAGGGTTCCTCAGGTGACGACGACCGTCCGCCTCGGCACCCGGGGCAGCACCATGGCCCTGGCGCAGGCCCGCCACGTCGCCCGCGAGCTGGAGTCCGCGCACGCGGGCCTCGCGGTGCGGATCGTGCCCGTGTCCACCCACGGCGACCGCTGGACCGGCAGCCTCGCCACAGCCGGCGGCAAGGGCGCGTTCACCAGCGAGATCGACGCGCTGCTGCAGGCCGGCGACATCGACCTGGCGGTGCACTGCCTCAAGGACATCCCCGGCGACGTCGCCCTGCCCGAGGGCATCTGCATCGCGGCCCACCTGCCGCGCGACGACCCCCGCGATGCGCTGATCAGCCGCGACGGCCTGCGGCTCGACCAGCTCGCCCGGGACGCGGTCGTCGGCACCAGCGCGGTGCGCCGCCAGGCGCAGCTCCAGCGGGCCCGCCCCGACCTGCGGGTCAAGCCGATCCGCGGCAACGTGGACAGCCGCATCGCACGCCTGGACTCCGGCGACGTCGACGCCATCGTGGTCGCCGCGTGCGGGCTGCACCGCATCGGCCAGGCGCACCGCATCACGCAGCTGCTGGACGCCGAGCTGATGGGCCCGGCCGTCGGCGCGGGCACGATCGTGGTCACCACGCGGACATCCGGACAGGCGTACACCCTGGTCATGGCGTTGGACGAGCCGGACAGCCGGGATGCGAGCCTGGCCGAGCGGGCGCTGCTGTACCGCTTCGGCGCGAGCTGCAACAGCGCGGTCAGCGGGCACGCGACCGTCGAGCGGGACACGGTCACCCTGCGCGCCGCGGTGTACGCCCCGGAGGGCGACCGCCTGCTGGCGACCGTCGTCGCGGGCGACCGCACCGCCGCGCCCACGCTCGGCCGGCAGGCCGCCGACGAGCTGCTGGCCCTCGGCGCCCGCAAGCTGCTCGATCCCTACCTGCGCTGACTCAGCCGGTCTCCCCGGTTGTGGCGTAGCGGGCCAGCGCCGCCAGCAACTCCTCCGGCAGCTCCTCGTCCGGCGCATTCTGCAGCCAGTCGTCCCGGTGGGCGAGCAGGTGCGGGTACAGCCGGGGATCGGCGGTCGTGGCAGCCATCGCGTACAGCGCCTCGGTGGTGAGATCGACGCCGTGGCTCCGCGCCGGGAGCTCCAGCGCGGCCAGCAGCGCCGGCATGGCCCGTTCGTCGCCGCGCAGCGCCAGCCCGTTGACGGCCTCGGCGAGCGTGTCGGGGTCGTCGTCGGCGAGCCGGGCGGCGAGCGAGTCCCGCAGCCGCGGTAAGTCCTGTTCGGTCTGTTGGCCCAGCCCGAATGTGGCCCAGTAGCGGACCTCGGGCGCGCTGTCGGAAGACAGCGTGATCAGCAGGTCCAGGGCGGCCGCTTCGGGTCGCCGGAGCAGCCCGAACACGACCCCCTCCCGGACTGTCACGTCAGGATGCGTGTGCAGCCGTGACAGCGACGCCAGGCATCGCTCGTCCCCGAGGTGCCCGAAGCCGACGGTGATCGAGTTGAGCACCTGTGGATCGTGCTCGCGCTCGACCATGCTCAGCAGTAGAGCGAGCGCCTCATCGCGGTACGGGCTGTCGAGCGGCGCCCGGCCCGGTCCGGCGCCCAGTTGGCAGAGGATGTCCGCGGCCGCCTGCCGGTGCGACGGCTCGGGATGCCCGGACAGCCGCGACGCGGCGTCCAGCGCATGACGGCCGCCGTGCCCCTGCAACCACCATACGAGGTCCCACCAGCAGTCCTCGTCCTCCTCGGCCGTCAACGACAGCAACTCGTCGATGGCGGACGTCACGGCGAACTCCAGCATCGGCATGCCGGTCATCCTGGTGACCTTGGGCAGCCGGGCGCAACGCCATTACCGCCGCTGCGGCGGGGGCGCGACGGGCTCGCCGCACGAGCCGGCCGCGGCCAGGCCGGAGCGGGCCGCGATCAGCGCGACGCTGTCGTCGAACGTCGACTCCGGCCCGATGACGTGCTCGCCGTCGACGCCGAGCACGTCGCGTTCGCGGTACCAGCCGCGCATCTGGTCGGGGGTGAAGTCGGTGACCTGCGGTCGGGTGCCGTGGCGGCGCACCGTCTCGTCGAACGGGATGTCGAGGTAGAACGCCGAGCTGGTGCCGCGGTGTGCGGCCAGTAGCGCCCGCAGCATGTCGCCGTACTTGTCGTCGCGGAGGATGCCCTCCAGCACCACGTGGTAGCCGTTGTCGAGCAGGTAGCGCACGGTGTGGTCGATGAAGTCCGGGGCCAGGCCGCCGGGGCCGTCCAGCTCGCGCAGGATGATCCGGCGCAGGTGGTCCTGCTCGACGAGGGCGCAGCCGCGGCCGCACGCCAGCCGCACCGCCCGTGCGATCGACGACTTGCCGGAACCGGAGTTCCCCCTGATCACGACCAGGATGGTGGACGGTGTCCCGCAGGCGTCGGCATCGCGCACAGCGCGATGATGCCATGCCCGCGGGCTGCCGGTCCGATGCCGGGCGGGCACCTCCGCGCCGTGACTCCTCAGATCGGTCAACGGCGCACCCGATAGCGCAGGTGAAGCACCCGGTTGCCCTGAATCACCGCGTCAGGATCCGCCAACAGGTGCTGCGCGTGGACCGACCCGAAGTAGCGCTTGCCGGACCCGAACACGACGGGTACGACGTCCATGCGCACCTCGTCGACCAGGCCCGCGGCAAGCACCTGGCCACCGACGTCGCCGGCGGCGACCTCGACGATGCGGTCACCCGCGAGTTCCTGCGCCTTGGCCATGGCTGCCTCGACGCCGTCGACGAAGTGAAACGGCGCCTCGGGGTCCCAGCCCTCGGGCGCCGGCCGGTGCGTCACGACGACCACGTGGTCGATCCCGCCCGGAGGCTTGCCGTCCCAGCCGTCTGTCATGTCGAAGACGTGGCGGCCGGCGATCGTCACCCCGATCTGGTCCCAGTACGGCCGGGTGTAGTCGTAGGACGTCTGTGACACTTTCAGCGCGCCGCTCTCGTCCAACGGGACGTCACCGCTGGTCAACCAGTCGAACAGCGGTCCGGGCTGGTCTTTCTCGTCCGCGATGAAGCCGTCCACCGATACCGAGGCGTACATGACCACCTTGCCCACGGGACTCTCCTTTGCTTCGGGTTACCCCCAAAGTTAGTGTGCCGTGAGCTGCCGGTCTTGTAAGAAATCAATCGGCCGGCAGCGGCCAGCCGTCGAACGCGTGGCCGGGATGTTCGCGCAGGAACCGCCGCCTGGCTTCGAGGTACCGGGTCGGTGTGAGCCCGGTGAACCCCCGGAACTCGTGGCCGAAGTGGGCCTGGTCGAAGTAGCCTGCGCCACTGGCGAGGTCGTCCCAGTCGATCGGTTCGGCGGGGTTGATCGCGAACACGGTGGCGGTGAATCGGTAGGTGCGGGCCAGCCGCTTCGGCGTGACACCGATGAGCTCCTTGAACCGTTGTGCCAGGTGAGTGCTGCTGACACCGGCTGCCACGCTCAGGTCGCCGATCGCCACCGCCCCGCCGGCCGCCGCGATGACGCTGCTCGTATGGCGGACCAGCCCCAGGCCGGCGGTCTCGCACAGCCGTCGCATCAGTTGCTCCTCGAGCAGCGTCAGCATCTCGTGTGGTCCGTCCGCCGTGGCCAGCCGGTCTCGCAGCTCAGCAGTGGTGGGCCGGCCCCAAACCTGCTCTATCGTCACCGGCCGGTCACACAGCTCGGCCGCGGGCATCGGCAGGAACGGCGCCAGCCCCCACGGCTTGAAGTGCACGCCGACGGACCGGGTACGGACCGGGTAGCCGAACTCCCACGCGCGGGTGGGCATGGTGATCACGCAGCCGTCAGCGTACTCGGCCGTCTCGATGTCGGCGCCGGCGCGGATGCGGAACGGCGCCCCGAGGTTGACGACGAGCAGCGCCGACGGCGCTGGCGGCAGCGTCAGCCGGGCGTACGGCGACGTACCCTCCAGGTAGTAGAGGTCGTCGATCAGCCCGTCCAGCGGCGGTCGCGGCACTCTGGACACGTACTCCACGCCCACAGCATCGCCGACGCCCCGCCGGCGTCGCGCGCCGGGACGGTCCAGCCGCGCTGCCGCCGGCATCGAGCCGGCGCCGATCCGGGACGAGCGCCCGGCCGCGTGTGCCGGCCTGCGCTCAGGCTCCGGCTAGGGTGAGCCGGCGATCGGCCTCCTCGGGCGACAGCCACGCGACGCCGTCGAGAGCGAGCTTCTTAGCGTTGAACGCGTCGATCCAAAGGCTCGCCGCCCAGGCCGCCTGCACCTGCCCGGCGCTCCAGCAGGAGCCGGCGGCCTGCTGGTACGCCTCGACGAACGCCGCCGACTCGTCCAGCGTGGCCGGTCGGCGCACGACCCCGGTGGGCCAGCAGGCGGCGGCCAGGCCGACGATCACCGGCTCCGGCGCGCTGATCAGGCTGTCCCAGTCGTGCACCGCCCACGGCTGCCCGCCGCGCCAGCGAAGGTTGTGCGCGCCCCAGTCGCCGTGCCCGACCACCGTCGGTCCCGCCAGACCGCGGCGCAGCCGACGGCGGACGCGGTCGCCGACCTCGTCCAGCCAGGCCGTGTCCGGCAGGGCGTTGAGGTCGGCAGCACGGTCGTCGGCGGGTGGCCAGATCCGGCCGAGCTCGTGGTCCCAGGCGGTCCACGGCGGGTGCGGCGCGAACATGTCCGCGGCCTGCGGTCGGGGTGCCTGGCGGACCAGGCGGGCGAGCAGCGCGGCGTACTGTGCCACGCCGTCGAGCGCCAGCAGGTCGCCACCCGGGACCAGCACCTCCGCGGTGGCGGCGTGGGCACCGAACGGCACCGGCCCGAGCAGCGGGCGCGGGCACGGGAACCCCGAGTGCCACAGTGCCTGCTGCACCGCGGTGCACACGGCGAGCCGGGCTGCGGGCGGCCGTACCTTCACGACCACCTTGCGGTCGTCCTTGAGCCGTACGCCGACGACGGCCGACAGGTGCGCGGTGGTGAACAGGGTCTCCGAGACGCCGGAGCCGAGCCAGCGCAGGCACCACGCGTCGAGCTCGGTGTCGGCCGGGGCGGGCTGTGATTGCGCCATGGCGCGGCAGGCTAGCACCAGCGGCGTCGCCGTGCCGTCCCTCAGGCGGTGACCTGCAGTCGCGCCACGACCTCGGTGTCCTCGGTCTCGCCGGTCTCGGTGAAGCCGAGGCCCGCGTAGCAGCGCCGGGCGGCGACGTTGGCCGGCTCGTACGACAGCGCGAACCTGCTGATCCCGTGCTCGGTGGACAGCAGTTCGATCGCGGCGCGCACCGCGGCCCGGCCGTAGCCCCGGCCCTGCCGTGCGGCGTCGATGATGATCCCGCCGAGCCAGGCCGCGCCGTCGGCGGGGTCGACGGTCCACATGAGGAAACCGACGACGTCGCCTTCGGTGTCGAGCACCGCCAACGGCTGCCAGCCCAACTCGCCGTAGTGGCACAGCGCCAGGTAGTAGGCGGGCGCGGCGACCCAGTCCGACTGCGACTCGGCGACGGTGAGCGCGGTGACGGCGCGCCAGTTGACGGCGTCGACGGGCGCGAGCCGGACGGGATTAGGCGTGACAGGGGCGGTCATGTCGGGCATCATGCCAGGTCGGACGGGTGTCGATGGCTATGGGACCGGAGAGCTGGGAATGCCGGACATGATGGAGTTCTGCGCGCACGCCGTCGCGGAGCTGACCGTGCGCGGTCAGCTGCACGGCGAGCCGGTGGTGCTGGTGGGCAGCCACGCGCGGGGCACCGCGACGGCGGAGTCCGACGTGGATCTCCTGGTGCTGGGGCAGGGTCCGGAGTATCTGCTGGAGGTGATCGGCGAACGGCTGGTCGCGCTGTCCTGGCGCACTCCGCAGGAGCAGCGGCGGCGGTTCGCCGCCCCGGCGTCGGCGGTGGCCGAGGTGCCCGCCTGGCGCGCCGGCGTGGTCGTCCAGGACGCTGAGGGCATCGCGGCCGGCCTGCGCGCGCAGGCGCTCGCCTTCACCTGGAAGGCGTTGGCCGCGCAGGCGGACGAGTGGGTCGCCGAGCAGGTCACCGGCTTGGCCGAGGAGGCGCACAAGGTGGCCGCCGCGCTGCGTACGGGCCGTGCACGGATGGCCGCCGTGCAGCGGAACGTGCTGGTGCTGCGCCTGCCCATGGTGCTCGCCGTGCACCTGGGCCTGCTGTACGACAGCGAGAATGAGGTCTGGGACCTGGTCGCGGCGGCGGCCGGTGGCGCGTGGGCTGACCTGCAGGATGCCGCGCTCGGGCTGCGCGACCTGCCGCCCGACGACGCCTGCCGGGCCGCGCTGGCCCTCTACCGCGATGCCGCCGCCCGGGTCGGCGGACTGCTCGACCCGCGGCAGGCTGCCGTGGTCGCGCGCGCCGTCGCGCTGACGGGCTGACCGGCACGCGTGCCGTCCGGTGGGTCCACGCCGCGGTGCGGGTCCGAGCAACCGGGAGGCCTGACTCCGTCCACCGGCGACGATCTTGCGCGAGTGGCCCTCTTCGGGCGTGCCGTGGGGACATCCGTGCAAGATCGTCGCGGGAGCGGCGGGCGTCAGGCGGCGAGCGCGGATTCGATGCGGCGCAGCAGGCCAGGCCAGCCGCGGGACATGCCCTCGAAGGCGGTGCGACCCACCGGGGAGTCGAGGTCCAGGCCCGCCTGCTCGAAGAACAGCCGGGTGCCGGTGCCTTCGGGCTCCAGGCGGAAGGTGATGGTGTTGTCCAGCGAGCCGGTGGCGAAGCTGTAGCTCAGCAGCTTCTCGGGCTCGACCACGAGCACCTCGCAGGGCTGCTGCCCCCAGTTGCCCATGTCGAGGGTGAAACGGTGGCCGACGACGGGCCGCACGTCGCCCGCGGCCCACCACTTCGCGTGCAGCTCGGGATCGGTCAGTGCCTGCCACACCCGCGCGGGCGGGTGGCTGAGGAACTGGTCGCAGCGGATGACACCTGGTTCGGTCATGAGAATTCCTCGTCGAGTACGTCGCGCAGCGACCTGAGCCGCTCGCGCCAGAAGTGTTCGTAGGGATGCAGCCACTGCCCGACCTCGGCCAGGGGTTGCGCTTGCAGGTGGTAGTACCGGTGGCGGCCGCGCGGCTCCTCGCGCACCAGGCCCGCGCCGCGCAGCACCTGCAGGTGCTCCGAGACCGCGGGCCGGCTGAGCGAGAACTGCCCGGCGAGCTCGCCGGCCGCGCGCGGGCCCTCGCGCAGCGAGTCGAGCAGCTGCCGGCGTACCGGATTGGCCAATGCGCTGAACACGTCAGTGGTCACAGTCGGTGACAATACGTCGGAGAATTCCGACGTGTCAACTTCTTCCGACACGTTGGGGCCTTGACGGTGGTGGTTACGCGCGTAACCATCACTGTTGGCCGGTGACCACGAGATGGGGAGCGCTCATGACGGCGACGGCGGACACCGACCAGCTCGTGGCGTCGATGACCCTCGCGGAGAAGGCGGCGCTGTGCGCCGGGCGCGACTTCTGGTCCCTGTACGGCGTGCCCCGGCTCGGCGTCCCCGAGATCCTCGTCGCCGACGGCCCGCACGGGCTGCGCAAGGAGCTCAGCACCGAGCAGGTGCCGCTCGGCGCCAGCGTCCCCGCCACCTGCTTCCCGACCTCGGCGGGCATGGCCTCGACCTGGGACCCGGAGCTGATCGAGCAGGTCGGCCGGGCGCTGGGAGCCGAGGCGCGGGCTGAAGGCGTCAGCGTGCTGCTCGGCCCCGGCGTCAACATCAAGCGCACCCCGCTGTGCGGCCGCAACTTCGAGTACTTCAGCGAGGACCCGCTGCTGGCCGGGCGGATGGGCGCGGCCTGGATCCGCGGCGTGCAGAGCCAGGGCGTGGGCGCCTCGCTCAAGCACTTCGCCGCCAACAACCAGGAGCACCGCCGGTTCAGCGTCGATGCACTGGTCGACGAACGAGCGCTGCGCGAGGTGTACCTCGCCGCGTTCGAGGGAGCTGTCGCCGGGGGCGCGCCGTGGACGGTCATGTGCGCCTACAACCGGGTCAACGGCGTCTACGCCGCCGAGCACGGGTGGCTGCTGACCCGGGTGCTGCGCCAGGAGTGGGGCTTCGACGGCATCGTGGTCTCCGACTGGGGTGCGGTCAACGAACGGGTCGACGGCCTCGCCGCCGGGCTCGACCTGGAGATGCCCGGCTTCGGCGGCCACCATGACCAGCTCATCGTCGATGCCGTGAACAGCGGCCTGCTGCCCGTCGACGTGCTCGACCGGACCGTCGCGCGTTTCCTCACGCTGATCGAGCGCACCGCGCAGGCCCGCGCGGGCGGGCACTCCTACGACCGCGACGCCCACCACGCGCTGGCCGGGCGGGTCGCCGCCGAGGGCACGGTGCTGCTCAAGAACGACGGCGGACTGCTGCCGCTGGCGTCGGGCGGGCGGATCGCGGTCATCGGCGCGTTCGCCAAGCAGCCCCGCTTCCAGGGCGCGGGCAGCTCGCACATCAACCCGCACCGCCTCGACGACCCGTACACCCGGCTGTCCGACCTGGCCGAGGTGACCTACGCCCCCGGCTACCGGCGCGACTCCGACGAGACCGACGACGAGCTGCTCGCCGAGGCGGTCGAAGCGGCGCGCGCCGCCGACACCGTGCTGCTGTACGTCGGCCTCACCGAGAGCTACGAGACCGAGGGCCTCGACCGCACCCACCTGCGCCTGCCCGCGAGCCACGACGCCCTCGTCGCCGCCGTCGCAGCGGCCAACCCGCGAACCGTGGTGGTGCTCCACAACGGCGCGCCCGTCGAGCTGCCCTGGCACGCCGACGTGCCCGCGATCGTCGAGGCCTACCTCGGCGGGCAGGCCGGCGGCAGCGCCGTGGCCGACGTGCTGTTCGGCCGGTGCGAGCCGGGTGGGCGGCTGGCCGAGACGTTCCCGCACCGCTGGGCCGACAACCCGGTGCACGCGCTGCCCACCGGTCCGCGGCAGGCCGAATACCGGGAGAGCGTCTACGTCGGCTACCGCTACTACGACACCGCGGGCGCCGACGTGCTGTTCCCGTTCGGCCACGGGCTGAGCTACACGTCGTTCGCCTTCGCGGACGTCACGGCCACCGGAACCGGCCCCGTCGAGGTCACCGCCATCGTCACCAACACCGGCGAGCGCACCGGCAGCGAGGTGGTCCAGGTGTACGTGCACCACCCGGCCGCCGCCGGGGCGCGTCCCGACCAGGAACTCAAAGGCTTCGCCAAGGTGCGCCTCGCACCGGGGGAGTCGCGCGCCGTCACGATCAGCCTCGACCGGCGCGCCTTCGCCTGGTACGACGTCGCCGGCGCGCGCTGGGCCGTCACCGGCGGCCGGTACGAGATCCGCGTCGGCGCGTCGTCGCGCGACATCCGCGCCACCACCACCGTCGAGGTGACCGGCGACGGCCCGCCCGCCCCGGCCTACCCGGTGCCCGCCGCCGGGCAGCAGTGGGACCGGGACCGCTTCGCCGCCCTCCTCGGCCGCCCGCTGCCCGACAACACCGCGGACACACCCGGCGCGTTCACGCTGAACACCCCGCTCAACGACATGCGCAGCTCCCCGGTGACCCGGCTGCTGCAGGCCTCGGCCCGGCGGCAGGCCCGCGGCCTCGTCAAGGACCCGAAGAGCCCGATGGCGCTGCTCATCGGCGCGATGCTCGACGAGTCACCGCTGCGCCTGCTGTCGATGATGAGCCGCGGCAAGGTCGGCCGCCCGGCCCAGGAAGGGCTGCTCGACCTGGTCAACGGGCACTGGCTGCGCGGCCTGGGCCGGCTCGCCCGGGCCCGGCGGCAATGACCGGACGCCGCCCCACCAGCGCCGACGTGGCCCGCGAGGCCGGGGTGTCCCGCGCGACGGTGAGCTACGTGCTCAACGACGCCCCGGGCGAGCGCATCGCCCAGCCGACCCGGGAACGGGTGCTCGCCGCCGCCGCGCGGCTGGGCTACGCCCCGTCGCTGGCGGGACGGACGCTGGCCAACGGGCAGAGCGACATCGTGCTGCTGGCCATGCCCGATGCGCCGTCCGGGGAGCTGACCTCTCGATTCGTCGACGCGGTCACCCGCTCGCTGGCCGCACAGGGCCTGACCCTGGTCGTCCACTTCGACGTGCCGTCCGCGCCCCGGCTGCCGCGCCTGGCCGCGATGCTGTCGGTGCGCGCCGTGCTCAGCCTGTTCCCGCTGCCCGACGCCGACAACGCCGCCCTGCGGCGGATGGGCATCCGCGTCGTTCCGGCCGGCACCGAGTCCGACGGGCTCGCCACCTCCGCACTGTTGCGCAGGCAGGGCCGGATGCAGGTCGAGCACCTCGTCGCGGCGGGACACACCCGGCTCGCGTACGCCCTGCCCGCCGACCCGCGCCTGTCCGTCTTCGCCGACCCCCGCCACGACGGCGTGCGCCAGGCCTGCGCCGAGCGCGACCTGCCGGTGCCCGCGACCTTCACCGTGCCGGACGACCCGTCCGCCGTCGTCCCCGCGGTACGCGCCCTGCTCGCCGATGCGCCCCAGGTCACCGCGATCTGCGCGTACAACGACGAGGTGGCGCTCGCGGTCCTGCACGGCCTGCGCGAACTCGCAGTGCACGTCCCCACCCGCATGGCACTCATCGGCGTCGACGGCATCCCCCTGTCCGCCTACAGCGCCCCACCCCTCACCACCATCACCGTGGCCCCGGCCGCCACCGCCCGCCACCTGGCCCGCGCCGCCGTCGCCCGCCTCGCCGGCGACCGCGCCACCCCCGTCCCCATCGAAGACGTCCTCCACCTCACCCCCCGCGCCACCACCTGACCAAAGGAAGGACACCTTCACGTCGCTCTGCGTAGCGGAAGGTGCCCTTCATAACGCCATACGCCGCTGACCTGCATGGCATGACGTGTCCTTGTGCGGAGTCCGATGCAGACCGGTCGGCGGGGACGGTGCTTTCACAAGAAATTCATGCCGTCGTACGGCTCCGGTCTGGATCAACGGCCACACATTTGAGATGGTCCATCTGTCGTCGTCGTGACCCCAGCCGGACCCCCCACCGGCCGCGGCGACGGACAGTCGGGAGACCCTCCAATGTCCCGTGTCCTGAAGGCGTTGGCCGCCACCGCGGCCGCCCTGGCCATGTCGTTCACCCTCACCGCGACACCGGCCCACGCCACCCCGCCCAACATCCCCTCCTACAGCACCGCCGTGAGCCGCCTCGCGGCGTTGACGGTCACGGCCGAGTCGCACGGCTCCACGTACAACCGTGACCTGTTCCCGCACTGGATCACGATCACCGGCGCCTGCAACACCCGCGAGCAGGTCCTCAAGCGCGACGGTGTCGGCGTCGTGGTCAACAGCAGCTGCGCCGCGACCTCCGGGTCCTGGTACAGCCCGTTCGACGGCGCCACCTGGACCGCGGCCTCCGATGTCGACATCGACCACATGGTCCCGCTGGCCGAGGCGTGGGCTTCCGGCGCCTGGGCGTGGTCGACCGCGCAGCGCCAGACCTACGCCAACGACCTCGGCGGGCCCGAACTGTGGGCGGTCACCGACAACGTGAACCAGTCCAAGGGCGACAAGGACCCGGCGGAGTGGCAGCCGTCGCTGTCCTCGTTCCGCTGCACCTACGCCCGCGCCTGGATCCAGGTGAAGTGGTACTACAACCTCACCGTCGACAGCGCGGAGAAGTCGGCCCTCAACGGCATGCTCGCCACCTGCTGATCGTTACGCAGCTCGGCAGTCCCCGGCCGCGGGCGGAATCCGCCGGCGGCCGGGATCCGTCACGGGCGGAGTCCGCTCACGATCTTGCCCAACACCATGGGGCGCTTCGATCTGATCCGGGCGGACGTGGAACTCGTCGCGGCCGTCCTCGCTCGTCACGCTGTCGATCGCCGTCGACACGACGAGCTTGCCCGGGCCAGTCGTCGTCGATGAGCTCGGCAGCCTCGACCTTCAGCAGCGACCAACTCGGCGCCGACCCCTCAGGCCGGGTGCACGGTGGCGGGGGCATCGGCGGGGCGGGACTCGTCGTCAGGTCGCGCGGATGCGGTCGAGCAGCAACGGAATCCAATGGTCGTCGTAGCGTTCGCGCAGGTCCGGCAGTTGCCAGTCGTCGCCGGTGATCACGCCGCGGCACAGCGACGCGCCGCAGGCGCAGTCCATGCGGAAGCCCCCCACCGCTGTGCTCGTGCCGTAGTCGTTGGTGAGTTCCTCACCGGCCGCGATGTCGCGCCTGGCAGCGAGCGTGTACGCGTCGACCCACCACAGGTTCGGGTCGCAGCTGTGGTTGCCGTACCCGTTGGGACGGCGCGGCGGCAGGACCAGGTGCAGGTCGTCGGCGACGCTGACGGTGTCGACGTAGCGCTGCTCCCGAGCCGCCCGCGTGAACAGCTCCTGCAACTCCGCCCAGCTGACGAGGTGCCCGCCCAGCCGGGACACGACGGTCCCGGCCGGGAGGGCGGCACGCGCGAACAGACCCTTGCCGGCGATGGGGGAAGTGCCGAGCTCGACGTCGACGTGCAGCCAGCAGTCGGCTGCGGGCATGGCCACGCGATTCACCGTGTACGCCGGTCGTCAGCCGGTCGGTGCGCCGATGTGCTGCCGGACCACCTCGGGTGTGGCCGGTGTGACCACGGCCAGGATCTGCCGCAGCAGCCCATCCACGCCGTCGAAACGCCGATCCATGCCGTCAAGCCGGCTGTCGATGCCGTCGAGCCGGCCGTCGATGCCGTCGAGCCGACCGTCGATGCCATCGAGCCGACCGTCGATGCCGTCGAGGCGCTGGTTCACGCCGGCGAACTGCTCCTTGGTGTCGTGGCGGTGTTCGCGCAGGTCGGCGGAGAGTTCGTTGACTGCGCCGCGGAGCAACGTCACCTGGTCTCCAGGGTCGGAGAACCCTGCGGTGTTGTTGCGGAAAGCCTCGCTTTCGAGGGCTGTCAACCGCTGTTCGTGTGTCTGATTCACCTTTCGTCCTCCCCATGTCAGCTGCCGGGTGGCCGAGCCGCCCGGCGTGCCCTTCGCTCGATATTCTCCATCGACTAAGTCGGTTTCGCCACGACGTGGACGTGCCAGGCCGAATCGTGATCTGCCGTTCTACTCGAACGGGTGATTACCTCGAGCGGCGCGCCCGGCTGTCCCCACCCGTGGACCCGATCTTGCGGAATGCCCTGCTGCGGGTAGGGTCGCGATGATCCCTGCCGGACGGCGCCCGCTCACGTCACCCGGCCACTGAGACGCACCTGAAGGACAGCCATGTTGCAGGAGCAGACGGCGGACCCGCCGGCCGTGATGGAGGAGACGCAGGCGCCGTGGGCGGCGCGGGACGGTCTGCGGATCACCGGCGTACGCGCGATCGTCACCGCCCCCGAGGGCCTGCCCCTGGTCGTCGTCCGCGTCGACACCAGCGATCCCGGCCTGTACGGCTACGGCTGCGCCACGTTCACGCAGCGCTTCCACGCCGTCGTGGCAGCCGTCGACCAGCACGTCGGCCCGATGCTGATCGGGCGGCACCCGGCCGACATCGAGGACATCACCCGCATGGTGCACCTGTCGTCGTACTGGCGGGGCGGCCCCGTTCTCAACAGTGCCCTGTCGGGGGTGGACCAGGCGCTGTGGGACATCGCCGGCAAGCGTGCCGGGATGCCGGTGTACGAGCTGCTCGGCGGCCGGGTGCGCGCCGCCGCCGACACCTACCTGCACGCCGCGGGCGCGACCATCGAGCAGACCCTGGAGCACGCGCGGGAGATCCTCGACTCCGGCTACCGGCACGTACGCCTGCAGGCGGGCGGCCCCGGTCTGGGCACCTACGGCGCACCCGGCACGCCCGGCGGCTACCCCGACGCGCCCTACCCGGACGGCTGGGACGTGCAGCAGTACCTGCGCGACACCCCGAAGCTGTTCGCCGCCGCCCGCGAGGTGCTCGGCGAGACCCCGAACCTGATGCACGACGTGCACCACCGGCTCACCGTGAAGCAGGCCGTGGCCCTGGCCCGCGCCCTGGAGCCGTACCGGCTGTTCTTTCTGGAGGACCCGATCCCGCTGGAGCTGTACGACCGCCTGCCGGAGCTGCGCGCCGCCGCGCCGATGCCGATCGCGGTCGGCGAGCAGGTCGCCTCCGTCGCCGACGCGGCCCGCCTCGTCCTCGGCGGCGGGGTGGACCTGCTGCGGCTGCACATCTCCGCGATCGGCGGCCTCACCCCGGCCCGCAAACTCGTCGCGTTGTGCGAGCTGACCGGGGTCGGCACGGCCTGGCACGCGCCCGCAGACGTGTCGCCGATCGGCGCGGCCTGCAACGTGGCACTGGACGTGAGCAGCCCGGCGTTCTCGATCCAGGAGGGCCACCTGTGGCCCGACCCGGTGCGCGAGGTGTTCCCGGGCACGCTCGACCCGCGCGGCGGTTACCTCTATCCGAACGACGCCCCCGGCTGGGGCATCGAGGTCGACGAGAAGGCGGCGGCGAAGTACCCAGCCGTCACCCACCTGCACGAACGATGGTCGGCCCGGGTACGCCGGCCCGACGGGGGGATCGAGGCGCCGTGACCACACTCGCGATCGTCGGCACCGGCAACATCGCCGCCGGCTACCTGACCGACCTGCGCACCTATCCGGGCATCGAGGTCGTCGGCGGCTACGACAACGACCCGGCGCAGTCCGCGGCGTTCGCGGCCGCGCACGACCTGCCGATCTACGGCAGCCTCGACGAGCTGCTCGGCGACGAGAAGGTCGACGTGGTGGTGAACCTGACGCCGCTGTCGGCGCACGTCCCGGTCACCCGGGCGGCGCTGCGCGCCGGCAAGCACGTGTTCAGCGAGAAGCCGCTCGCGCCGACGGCGCACGAGGCGCGGTCGCTGATCGCCGAGGCGGCCGCGCACGGGCTGCGGCTGGGCTGCGCGCCGTTCACGTACCTGGGGGAGGCGATCCAGACCGCGTGGAAGCTGGTCCGCGACGACGCCGTCGGGCCGATCAAACTGGTGTACGCCGAGGTCAACCACGACCGGATCGAGTCCTGGCATCCGGCTCCGCAGGGGCCGTACCGGGCCGGGCCGCTGTTCGACGTGGGCGTCTACTCGTTGACGGCGCTGACCGCGATGCTCGGCCCGGCCCGCAAGGTGTGGGCGTACGGCACGATCCTCAAGCCGGACCGGGTGACCCTGTCCGGTGAGATGTTCTCCCCGCAGGCCCCCGACTTCTCGGTCGTCGTCCTGGAACTGGCCGGCGGCGCGACGGTGCGCCTGACCGCGAACTTCTACGTCGGCGCGGGCACCCGCCAGTCCGGCATCGAGCTGCACGGCGAGCGCGGCTCCATCCACATCGCCGACTGGACGAACTTCGACTCCGAGATCCGCGTCGGGCTGCCCCCGGAGCCGGTCGCCCTGCTGGGTGACCCCTACCGGGGCATCCCGTGGGGCCGCGGCATCGCCGAGTTCGTCGCCGCGATCAACGAGGGCCGCCCGCACCGCTGCTCGGCCGAGCATGCCGCCCACATCGTCGACATCCTCACCGCCGCCGCGCAGTCCCAGCGGACCGGAACCCCGGTCGAGGTCTCGTCGGCGTTCCCGCCGCCGCTGCCCATGCCCTGGGCGGCCTGAAAGGGGTCACCGGGCGAGGTGCGGCTCAGTGCAGGGCCAGGGGCGTCTCGGATTCGATGCGGGACAGCTTCTCCGGGTTGCGGACGTAGTAGATGCCGGTGACGCGGGCATCCTCGATCCGTAGCGCGGCGACGCCGTCGATCTGTCCGTCGAGGCGGAACACCAGCGCCGGGCCGCCGTTGATGACGGTCGGTTCGGTGGTGAGGGTGCCGCCGACCTTCTGCATGCTGCCGACGAACAGACGGATCGCCTTCTCCGCCCCGAAGACCGGCTGCAGCGCGGCCTGTTTGAGGCCGCCGCCGTCGCTGACCACGACCACGTCGGGTGCGAGCACGTGGAGCAGGCCCTGCAGGTCGCTGGTCTCGACCGCACGCTGGAACGCCTCCAGCGCCGCCCGCCGCTCGCCCGCGGAGACGAGCTTGCGGGGGCGGCGGGCGTCGACGTGCTGCCGGGCGCGGTGCGCGATCTGGCGTACGGCCGCCGGGCTCTTGTCGACGGCCGCGGCGATCTCGTCGTAGCTGACCTCGAACGCCTCGCGTAGCACGAAGACGGCGCGCTCGGTCGGCGAGAGCGTCTCGAGGACGAGCATCATCGCCATCGACACGCTCTCGGCCAGCTCGGCGTCGTCGGCGGTGTCCGGCGCGGTGCGCAGCGGCTCGGGCAGCCAGGGTCCGACGTAGGACTCCCTGCGCCGCTGCAGGGTGCGCAGGCGGTTGAGCGACTGGCGGGTGGTGATCCGGATCAGGTAGGCGCGCTGGTCCCGTACCTGATCCAGATCGACCTTGACCCACCGCAGCCAGGTCTCCTGCAGCACGTCCTCCGCGTCGGCCGCCGATCCGAGGATCTCGTAGGCGACGGTGAAGAGCAGGTTCCGGTGCTCGACGAAGGCCTCGGTCGCCTGGTCACCCGAATGGTCGCTCATCTCGGCGCCTCCTCAGGCCCGCCGGGCGGCGGCCGGTGCCTCACCGGCCTTGACGCGCAGTGCCGTCCGGCGGCTGCTGTCCTTGAACCAGAGGTTGAGCGAGCCCGGTTTGCGGGCCTCGTGGGTCATCTGCCAGACGGTGCTCTTGCACACGCCCTCCTTGAGCATCGCCATGGGCTTGCCGCCCAGCAGGTAAACCCTGGTCACGGAGTCGTCCTTCTTTGCGTACTGGACGACTCCGGCGCCGCGGCCGAGGCTGATGCACTGGCCGAAGAGGCCGACGTGGAAGTCGGCGGGCCGCTTGCCGGCGATCCGGCTCAGCACCGTGTCGGCGGCCTGCGGGCCGATCTGCATCGCGGACTGGCAGCTCATCCGCACCGGCAGGTCCGACGGCGCCGCCGAGTCCCCGGCGGCGATGATGCGCACGTCGTCGACGCTCGTGAGCGTCTCGTCGGTGCGCAGGCGGCCCAGGGCATCGGTGCTCAGCCCGCTGCGGGCGGCCAGGTCCGGGACGCCGAATCCGGCGGTCCAGATGGTCACGGCGCTGGGCAGTTCGCGGCCGTCGGCGAGCAGGACGGTTTCACCGGTCGCACCCGTCACGGTGGCGCCGGCGCCTTCGAGCACGGTCACGCCGAGCTTGGTGAGCCGGTCGGCCACCGCGCGCCGGGCACGCGGGTGCAGGTAAGCCCCGAACACCCGGCCGCATACGAGGGTGACCTTCCGGCCCTGCTCTGCCAGCTCGGATGCGGTTTCGATGCCGGTCGAGCCGCCGCCGACCACCGTCAGCACGGCCGAGGCCGGTGCGGCGTCGACGACCGGCCGTAGCCGCTGGGCCTCCTCCAGGGTGGAGATCGGGTAGGCGTGCTCGGCCGCGCCGGGCACGCTCGGTGCGGCGGAGCCGCTGCCCACGGCGTAGATCAGGTAGTCGTAGTCGAGGGTGCCGCCACTCGCCAAGGTCACGCGACGCCCGGCCGCGTCGATCCAGGTCGCGGTGTCGACGACCAGCCGGACGCGGGGGGCCAGAATCCGCCGGTAGTCCACGAGCGCGTCGTCGGATCCGGTGACCAGCTGGTGCAGGCGGATCCGCTCGACAAAGGCCGGGCGGGGGTTGATCAGGGTCACTGCCACGTCGTCGCGCTGCGTCAGGCGGTTGGCCGCCACCACGCCGGCGTATCCGCCGCCGACCACGATGACCTTGGTGTTCTCAGCCATTGACCTCTCCTTCGTCTTCAAGGTGCGGCCTCAAGACACCGCGCGCTCGGCGGTTTGTGACATCAGTGAGTCGGATCACTCGCCCAACACCGGGCCGAGCAAGATCGTCCCTTGTCGGGGACGGTCCCGGGAGGCGGCAGCCATGGCTCGGTGAGCCGAGATGGACAAAACGGTCGACCCTCATGCGAACGAGTGTTCGCATGAGGGTCGACCGCGCCGCCTGAGTCAGTGCAGGTCGGCGGACCGGCGACGGGTGGTCGGGGAGGACGTCCGCCCGTCGCCCAGCGTGTCAGCGCGCCTTGTACGCCTTGGGCAGCTTCATGCCGCGCTCGGCCATGAGGTCGCGCACCCGGTTCGGGTAGTCGGTGATGATGCCGTCGACGCCCATGTCCATGAGCGCGGCGACGGTGGGCATGTCGTCGCAGGTCCACGGGATCACCTTGAGGCCCCGGGCGTGTGCCCGGTCGACCATGGCCTTGTCCGGGTAGAACCGGAACCCCGGGTCGCCGATCTTGCCGTTCTGCGGGAATCCGTAGTTCGGCGACAGTGCGGTGACGCCCTTGATCGACGCGGCCGCGGCCACGAAGTCGCCACCGAAGTCGTCGGCGTCGATGCCG
Source organism: Catellatospora paridis (assembly GCF_009720365.1). Lineage (GTDB taxonomy): Bacteria > Actinomycetota > Actinomycetes > Mycobacteriales > Micromonosporaceae > Catellatospora > Catellatospora paridis. The sequence goes on from NZ_ML769313.1 coordinate 540,549, forward strand.
CCCAGCCACGGCGACGCGCCCGGCTGACCGACCTGCAGGAAGTCGTAGTTGGTCAGCGCCACCAGCGGCCACTTCGGGGCGAGGCGGTGCATCGCCATCAGCGCGCCCCAGTCGAAGGACTGGATGCTGACCTGCTTCTCGATGCCCGACCGGCGGATCTCCTCGAACACCCGGCGGACGAACAGCTCACGGGGCGCGGTCTGCTCCGGCGCGCCCGCCTCGACCTTCGTCTCGATGTTGAGCGTGACCTGGTGGGCACGGTAGCGCTTGACCAGGTCCAGCACGTCGCGCAGCTCGGCCATGCGCTGGCCCTTGATCTGCTCCTGCTCGGGGAAGCCCGGCAGCTGCTGAAATCCGCAGTCCATCGTCTTGACCTGGGCCAGCGTCAGGTCCTTGAGGTACTTGCCGACGTATGGATACATCGGGTCGCCGGGCGTCACCGGCGCGGTGTCGGCGCACTTCTGCGCGCTGACCTTGCGGTCGTGGGTGACGACGACTTTCTCGTCCTTGGTGATCTGCGTGTCCAGCTCCAGCGTGCTGACCCCGAGGCGCAGCGCCTTGGCGAAGCCTTCGAGGGACTCCTCGGTGGTCATGCCGATGCCGCCGCGGTGGGCCTGCAGGTCGAAGTGCGTCTTGTGGGGCAGCGGACCGTGGCCGCCGTGCGGCGACGCGAACGCGGCGGTCGGCACGGCGAGCGCCGGCACCACGGCCAGGGCGGCCAGGACGTGACGTAGGGACATGGGGGTACCTCGGTTTCCTCAAGATCTACTTACCGACTGACCGTAGGTGCCCACCCGATACCAGCCGTGACCTGGGCGTGAGGAGCCCGTGAACGTTCGTGGACGCGCCGGTGCCGCGGTGCGATGTGGAACACCCGCGCGAGATCCGGCTCAGTGGATCCCCTGGCGGCACTTCGGGGTCGCGGTCGGGGACCGACCCGGAGGCAGACCATGCGGTACGCGCAGAGGATCAGGGAGTGAAGAAACCTGCCGCCATCGCGCTGCTCGCCGCGCCGCTCCTGCTCGCCGCCTACGGGCTCGTCCGCATCATCGGCAAGTCCGACGGCGTCTACGGGCCGGGCCTGGACTGGCAGGCCGCGCACCTGCTCGCCCTCGCCGGTGTGCTCCTGTTCGTGCCGGGGGTCCTGCACCTGGGCGGACTGATGCCCCGCGGTCCGTGGCGGTCCGGCACGGTCGCCGTGACGCTGTTCGGCCTCGCGGCCTCGACGGTTCAGTTCGGAGCCGACATCTGGTTCGCGCTGCGGGCCGAGGACAAGGCCGGCATGCAGGCGCTGTCCGGTGACTTCGGCGACATCCCGGGCGTCGACCTGGTCGTCTACCAGGTGGGGCCGCAGCTGTTCTTCGTCGGCCTGCTGGTGCTGACGATCCTGGCGGCCCGCGCCCGGCGGCTGCCGTGGTGGAGCCCCGCCGTCCTGCTCGTCGGCATCGTCGCGCCGCCCGTGTCACTGGACCTGCTGTCGCTGTCCGGTCTGCTGATCATGGCGGCCCTGTGGCCGGCCGCCCACGGCGACCGTGCGGCCGTGTCCGCCGCCGTCCAGGGCACCGCCGTGCGTGACCGCGGCGCTGCCGGGTCGGCGGGCACCGGTACCCGTACGGCGGTCGGCCTCAGGCCGGCTTCGTTCGGCAGCGCAGACGCGGGCAGTGGAGACGAGGTGCCCGCAGGTCCGCCGCCGCGCATCACGCCGTGACGGCCCGGGCGGAGTGGTGGCGGCTCAGCGGGATGACCATCGGGGTGGCGGTGACGGGGTCGGGCACCACCTGGCAGCCCAGCCCGAACACCTCGGTGACCAGCTCCGCCGTCACCACCGTGGCCGGGTCGCCCTCGGCCGCGATCCGCCCGTCGCGCATCACCACGAGATGGTCGGCATACCGGCAGGCCTGGTTGAGATCGTGCAGCACCATCACCACGGTGCGGCCGTCGCGCCGGTTCAGGTCGGTGACCAGGTCCAGCACGTCGACCTGATGGGCCAGGTCCAGGTAGGTCGTGGGCTCGTCGAGCAGCAGCACCGGGGTCTGCTGGGCGACGGCCATCGCGATCCAGGCCCGCTGCCGCTGCCCACCGGACAGCTCGTCGACGGGCCGGTGGGCGAGGTCGGTCATGCCGGTGGCGGCCAGCGCCGCGGCGACGGCCTCCTCGTCGGCGGCGGACCACTGCCGCCACCAGGTCTGGTGCGGCGAGCGGCCCCGGCCGACCAGGTCGAGCACACTGATGCCCTCCGGGGCGGCGGGAGTCTGCGGCAGGATGCCCACCTGCCGCGCGACCTGCCTGGTCGGCAGCGCGTGGATGGCCCGCCCGTCGAGCAGCACCGCGCCGTGCGCGGGGCGCATCAGCCGGGCGAGCGCGCGCAGCAGGGTCGACTTGCCGCAGGCGTTGGCCCCGACGACGACCGTGACCCGGCCCTCGGGGATCTGCAGGTCGAGACCGGACACGACGGTCCGGTCGTCGTAGGCGAGGGTCAGGCTCTCGGCCCGGAGCGTCACCGGACCTCCTTGGTGGACAGGGCCGCCTGCGGGCGGTGGCGGGAACGAAGAGGTCACGTCAGCCTCCGCTGCCGGCGCGGTTGGAGCGGACCAGGAGCCGGAGCAGGAACCCGGCGCCGATGGCGCCGGTCACCACCCCGACCGGCAGGTCCGTGTCGGGGAGCAGGTGCCGGGCCAGCAGGTCGCTGCCGGACACCAGCAGGACGCCGGTCAGCGCGGACAGCAGGACCGGCGGCGCGGACAGCCTGGCCAGGCGCTGGGCGATCTGCGGCGCGGCCAGCGACACGAACAGCACCGGCCCGGCCGCCGCGGTGGCGAACGACACCAGCGCGACGCTGACCAGCAGCAGCAGGCCGCGGGCGAGCTGCACGGGGGTGCCGAGGCCGCGGGCGACGTCGTCGCCGAGCTGCAGGTTGCGGTTCCAGCCGGCCAGCAGCAGGGCCGCGGGCAGCAGCACCGCGACGGCGACACCCAGCGGGCGTACGGCCTCCCAGCCGCGCCCGTTGAGGTTGCCGACCAGCCAGCCGACCGCCTCCTGCGCCTGGTGCATCTTGGCCCGGGTGAGCAGGTAGTCGGTGGCGCTGGTGCACATCCAGGACACGCCGATGCCGACCAGCACGATCCGGAACCCGGTGCTGCCCCGCCGCCAGGCCAGCAGGTACACGGCGAGCGCGCCGAGCAGCCCGCCGGCCAGGCCCAGGGTGGGCGTGCCGAGGGTGTCGCCGAAGCCGAGCACGATCCCGGCTACGACCGCGGTGGTGGCCCCGGCGTTGATGCCGACCATGTCGGGGCTGGCCAGGGCGTTGCGGGTGATCGCCTGCAGCACCGCGCCGGAGGCCGCGAACGCCGCGCCGACCAGCACGCCGGTGAGCGCGCGGGGCAGCCGCACCTCGTGGACGACGAAGACGGTGCCGCGTGCGCCGGAGCGCCACAGCGCCGGGACCACGTCGACCAGCGGCACGGGGTAGTCGCCGAGCGCCAGCCCGAGGCAGAACACGCCGAATGCGGCGAGCGCGGTGCCGACGCACATGACGACCAGGCGCGGACGCAGGGGCAGGCCCAGTACCGCCGGCCGGAGCGTGCGCGGCCGGTCCTCGACGGCGGTGGCGGTCACGGTGCTCACATCTCGGCCAGGCGTCGGCGGCGGGCCAGCGCGATGAAGAACGGCCCGCCGAGGAACGCCACGACGATGCCGGCCTGGATCTCCTCGGGGCGGGCGACGACGCGGCCGAGCACGTCGGCGGCGATCAGCAGGCTCGGCGCGCCGAGCAGGGTCAGCGCGAGGATGCGCCGGTGGTCGGGGCCGGTGACCATGCGGGCCAGGTGCGGGGTGACCAGTCCGATGAAGACGATCGGCCCGGCCAGCGCGACGGCGGTGCCGGCCAGCACGGTGATGGCCAGGGTCGCGCGCAGGCGGATCAGGCCGACCCGGCGGCCCAGCGCCGCGGCGACGTCCTCGCCCAGGGCGAGGCTGTTGAGGGCGGGTGCGGTGGCCAGGGCGAGCACCGCCGCAGCGGCCAGCAGCGGAGTCACCTGCCACAGCGTGCCTGCGTCGGCGGAGGTGAGGGATCCGGCCGCCCAGAACCGGAACCGGTCCAGTGCGAGCGGGTTCTGCAGCACGAGGGCGCTGGTGAAGGAGCCGAGCAGGAACGTCACCGCGATCCCGGCGAGTGCGGTCTTGACCGGGGTCGCGCCGCCGCGGCCGAGGCCGCCGAGCAGGTGGACGCTGACCGCGCCGGCGAGCGCGCCGGCGAACGCGTACCAGATGAGGTTGGTGGGTGCGGTGCTCGCGCCGAACGCCGCGACCGCGAGCACGATGGCGAACGAGGCCCCGGCGCTGACCCCGAGCAGGCCGGGGTCGGCGAGCGGGTTGCGGGTCAGGCCCTGCATCAGCGCGCCGGCCAGGCCGAGCGCCGCGCCGACGAGCAGCCCGGTGGCGGTGCGCGGCAGGCGCACGTGCCACACGATCGCCTCGATCTGCGGGTCGACACGGGCGCGGTCGAACAGCGCTTCGGCGACCTGTCCGATGGGGACGGCGCGGCTGCCGAAGGTCAGCGAGAGCAGGCACAGCACGGCCAGCAGCAGCGCCGCGGCGGGCAGGTAGGCGATGGCGCGGCGCAGCGGGGCGGGTGGCGGGGGAGCGGGGGTCACTTCGACCTCATGGCGGCCATCTTAAGGTGAGGCTTGCCTTACTGCACGACAGGGCATGAGCTGGGCAAATGCCGTGAATCTTGAAATTAGGTTAGCCTTACTTTACCATCCCCTCAGTTGCCCACCCACGTCGAGGGGAAGTCATGTCCACCCTGCCGAAGCACGCCGGCCCTCCGCGCGCACGTCGTCTGTGGTCGGTCACCGGCCGTATGACCGCAGCGCTCGCGGTGGCCGCGCTGGCCCTCACCGCCTGCGGCGGTGACCCGGCCGCGACGCCCGCGCCGAGCGGTTCCGCAGCTCAGGGCGCAACCTTCCCCGTCACCGTCTCCCACAAGTACGGCGACACCGTCATCGACAAGGCCCCGACCCGCGTGGTCACCCTCGGGCTCAGCGACCAGGACCCGGTGCTCGCCCTCGGCGTGGTGCCGGTCGGCTCCATCGACTGGTTCGGCGAGCGCCCCTACGGCAAGTGGCCGTGGGCGCAGCCGCTGTGGGGCAGCAAGGCCCCCGAGGTCGTCGGCGAGCGCGACGAGTACAACCTCGAGAAGATCGCGGCGCTGAACCCCGACCTGATCATCGGTATGTACTCCGGCATGAGCCAGGACCAGTACACCAAGCTCACCCAGATCGCGCCGACCGTGGCGCAGGTCAAGGGCTACGACGACTACAGCGCGCCGTGGCAGGAGATGACCATGCACGCCGGCCGGGCGCTCGGGCAGCCCGCCAAGGCCGCCGAGCTGATCGCCGCGATCGACAAGCGGCTGGCCGACCTCAAGGCCAAGAACCCGCAGTTCACGGGCAAGACCGTGGCCGTGGTCGAGCCGTACGAGCCCGGCAAGTACGCCGTGTTCGCGCCGAGTGACCCGAAGGTCGTGCTGCTGACGCAGCTCGGCTTCACCGTGCCGGAGGCCATCGTCAAGGCGGCCGGCAAGGAGTACGCCGCGGAGATCGGCTCCGAGCGGCTCGACCTGATCGACGTGGACAAGCTCGTCTTTCTCACCGCCGATGCGTCCACCGAGACGACCGTCAAGGCCGACAAGGTCTACACCACGCTCAAGGTCGCCAAGGAGAACCGGGCCGTGTTCCTGCCGTACGAGACGCCGCCACTGGGCGCCGCGCTGTCCTTCAGCACGGTGCTGAGCATCCCGTACGCGCTGGACCAGCTGGCCCCACTGCTCGGCTGAGCCCGTCCCACCGTTACCAAACGCGCCACCCGTACCGCCCCCGAAAGGTGTCTCCCCGTGACCGAGACCGTGTCCCAGCCCGTATCGGACGAGGAGCTGCACCGCATCCTCGTGGCGTGGAACGACACCGCTTGCGGGCAACCGCCGGCGACCTGGCCGGAGCTGTTCACCGACCAGGTCGCCGGGCGGCGCGACGAGATCGCGCTGGTGTACGAGCAGACCAGCCTCACCTACGGCCAGCTCGACGCGGCCGCGAACCGCCTCGCGCACGCGCTGATCGCGCGCGGCGCGGGCCCGGAGCGGGTGGTGGGCCTGTGCCTGCCCCGCTCCGCGGAGATGATCGTCGCGCAGGTGGCCGTGCTCAAGGCCGGCGCGGCCTACCTGCCGCTCGACCCCGACTACCCGGCCGACCGCATCGCGTACATGGTCGACGACGCGCGCCCGGTGTGCCTGGTCACGACCGTCGACCTCGCCGCTGTCCTGCCGGGGCAGGCCGACCCGGCGACCGCCGTGCCGGACCCGACGCAGGGGTCGGCCGTGCCGGTGCTGCTGCTCGACGATGTCTGCCTGCAGGCCGAACTGTCCGCGTCACCCGAGACGACGCCCTCCGATGAGGAGCGCGGAGGGCCGCTGAGCCCGCTCGGCGCGGCGTACGTGATCTACACGTCGGGCTCGACCGGGCGGCCCAAGGGTGTCGTGGTGTCCCATGCCGGTGTGGTGAAGCTGCTGGCCACGGCTACCGAGCGGCTCGGCGTCGGGCCGGAGAGCCGGGTGCTGCAGTTCGCGTCGCCCAGCTTCGACGTCGCCTTCTTCGACCTGTGCCTAGGTCTGCTGACCGGAGCGCGGCTGGTCGTGGTGCCCGCCGAGCGCCGCGTGCCCGGACCGGAGTTGACCGAATACGCCCGCGCCCACGGCATCACCTTCATGATCCTGCCCCCGGCACTGCTGGCCGCCCTGCCGGAGGGCTGCGACCTGCCCGAGGGCGCGACCCTGCTGGCGGGCACCGAGCGCATCTCGACCGCGCTGGTGGCGCGCTTCGCCCGCGGCCGCGAGATGTTCAACGCGTACGGCCCCACCGAGGCGACCGTGAACTCGACGCTGGGCCTGTGCGACCCCGACATGGACCCGCTGGCCAGCGTGCCGATCGGCGTGCCCGACCCGGGCACCCGCTGCTACGTGCTCGACGCCGAGCTGCGCCCGGTGCCCGTCGGCGAGCTGGGAGAGCTCTACCTTGGCGGGCCCGGCCTGGCCCGCGGCTACCTCAACCGGCCCGGCCTGACCGCGACCCGGTTCGTCGCCGACCCGTTCGGCGCGCCCGGCGAGCGCCTCTACCGCACCGGTGACCTGGTGCGCTGGCAGCCCGACGGCCGCCTGGACTTCACCGGCCGCACCGACGACCAGGTGAAGATCCGCGGGTACCGGGTGGAACTGGGCGAGGTCGAGTCGGTGCTGCTGCAGCACGAGACCGTCGGGCAGGCCGTGGCGGTGGTCCGCCAGGACCGGCCCGGCGACACCCGGCTCGTGGCGTACGTGGTGGCCCGCGACGGGCAGGCCGTGGCGCCGGCGGAGGTGCGGGCGTACGCCCAGGGCTTCCTGCCCGAGCACATGGTGCCCGCGGCCGTGGTCGTGCTGGACCGGCTGCCCGTGACGACCAGCGGCAAGCTGGACCGGGCCGCGCTGCCCGCGCCCGACTTCACCGCGCTGACCGGTGGGCAGGCCGCCCGCGACGCCCGCGAGCAGCTGCTGTGCGACCTCTACGACCACGTGCTGGGCCTGACCGGCGTCGGCGTCGACGACGACTTCTTCGCCCTCGGCGGCGACAGCATCGTGTCCATCCAGCTCGTCATCGCGGCCCGCCGTGCCGGGCTGACGGTCACCCCGCGGCAGGTCTTCGAGCAGCGCACCGTCGCCCGGCTGGCCCTGGTCGCGGTCGCCGCCGACCCGGCCCGCGCCGACGACCCGCTCGCCGGGGTCGGCGAGCTGCCCCTGACGCCGATCATGTCCTGGCTGGACGGCTGCGGTGGCGAGATCGACGCCTTCAGCCAGTGGCTCGCCGTTCGCGTGCCCGCCCGCGCGACCCGCGAGACCCTGGCCGCAGCCCTGCAGGCGGTCACCGACCGCCACGACGTGCTGCGCTCCCGACTGGACCGGGCCGCCCCAGGCCAGGCAGGGCGACTCGTCGTCGCCGCGCCCGGTGCCGTCGCCGCAGCCGGGCACCTGCACCGCGTCGACCTGACCGCCGTACTCGAGCCGACCGGCCTGCGGTCAGTCAGCTCCGCCACGGGCGAGCCCGCCGACACGATCCGGCCCGCCGCCGACCACGGCACCCACGGTCAACCGAGCGGCGCACCATCGGCTGACACGCTCCACGAGCGACTCGACGCGGCCGCGCACGAGGCCGGGCAGCGGCTCGACCCGGCCGGTGGCGTGATGTTCCAGGCGGTATGGCTCGACGCCGGGGCCGACCGGCCCGGACACCTGCTGGTCATGCTGCACCACCTGATCGTGGATGGCGTCACCTGGCGCATCCTGCTGCCCGACCTCGCCGCCGCGTACGCCGACGCCGCCGCGGGACGCCTGCCCCGCGTCGCCCCGGTCGGCACCCCGCTGCGCACCTGGGCGCAGCAGCTCACGGCCGCCGCCGAAGACCGGCTCGCCGAACTGGACCTGTGGACCGGCATGCTCACCGGCGACGACCCGGCGCTGTCACACCGCGCCCTCGACCCGGTCGGCGACCTGGCCTCGGTGCGCCACCTCACCCTGCACCTGCCCGCCGCCGCGACCGCACCGCTGCTGACCACCGTGCCCGCCACGTGGCACGCAGGCGTCAACGACGTGCTGCTCACCGCGCTCGCCACGGCCGTCACCCGGTGGCGTGCCGCCCGGAACACCGCGACCCCGCCGGTGCTGGTGGCCCTCGAAGGCCACGGGCGCGAGGAGGAGGTCGTGCCCGGTGCCGACCTGTCCCGCACCCTGGGCTGGTTCACCAGCATCTTCCCGGTGCGGCTGGACCTCGGCCCCGACCCCGACGACCTCGGCGCGGCGCTCAAGCACGTCAAGGAGCGGCTGCGCGCCCTGCCCGACCACGGCATCGGCTACGGCCTGCTGCGGCACCTGAACCCGGAGACCGCCCCGCTGCTGGCCGCCCTGCCGCAACCGCAGCTCAGCTTCAACTACCTGGGCCGCTTCGGCGTTGACGAAGCCGGCGACTTCACCGCGCTGCCCGGCGTCGGCATGCTGGCCGGCGGGTACGACGCCGCGATGCCGGTCGCCCCGTACACGCTGGAGGTCAACGCGTTCGCGCAGGAGGGCCCGGACGGGCCGGCGCTCGGGGTCACCTGGGCGTACCCGGCCGAGCTGCTGAGCGAGGACGCGGTGCGCGAGCTGGCCGAGGGCTGGTTCGCCGCGCTCGGCGAGCTGGCCGAGGCCGCCGCCGCGCCGGGCGCGGGCGGGCACACCCCGTCGGACTTCCCGCTGGTCGAGCTGTGCCAGGCCGACGTCGACGGGCTCGCTGCCCTGGTGCCGGGGCTCGACGACGTGCTGCCGCTGTCCCCGCTGCAGGAGGGGCTGCTGTTCCACGCGTACACCGGGGACGGCAGCTACCAGGTGCAGCAGGTCGTGGAGCTGCACGGGCCGGTCGACGCCGACGCGGTCCGCCGCGCCGTCGACGCGATCGTCGCCCGGCACGCGCCGCTGCGCGCGTCGTTCCACGAGCTGGCCGACGGCCGCCTCGTCCAGGCGATCTCCACGGCGGCCGTCGCGCCGTGGCGGCAGGTGGACCTGTCGCGGATGGAAGCCCCGGCGGCCGCGGAGCTGTTCGCGCACCTGCTCGCAGACGAGAAGGACGCCGCGTTCGACCCGGCCGTCGCGCCGCTGGTGCGCCACCTGCTGGTCGACCACGGCGACGACCGGCACACGCTGGTCTTCACGCACCACCACATCGTCACCGACGGCTGGTCGGCGACGGTCGCGCTGCGCGAGCTGATGGCGCTGTACACGACCGGCGACGTCGCGGTCCGGCTGCCCGCCGTGACGCCCTACCGCGAGCACCTGGGCCGCCTGGCGGCCCGCGACCAGGCGGCGGCCGAGGGTGCGTGGCGTACGGCGCTGTCCGGCGTGGACGGCCCGACGCTCGTCGTGCAGGAGTCCGGGGCCTCGCCCGTGCCGGCATCCGTTCCGCAGGCCGAGCAGGCGCGCACGGGATCGGCTCCCGCGGCCACGGACGCGGCCGCCCAGGCGCGTCAGGTGGAGGTCGCCGTCGCCGACGGCACCGGCGCGCGGCTGGCCGCCGCCGCACGGGCGCACGGCGTGACCGCGAGCACCCTGCTGTACGGCGTCTGGGGCCTGCTGCTCGGCCGCCTGACCGGACGCCGGGACGTGCTGTTCGGCAGCACCGTGTCCGGCCGCGACGGCGACACCCCCTGCGTCGAGTCGATGATCGGGCTGTTCATCAACACCGTGCCGGTCCGGGTGAGCTGGGCTCCGCACGAGCCGCTGCGCGAGATCCTGTCCCGGCTCGCGCAGTCGCAGACCGCCCTGCTCGACCACCAGCACCTGGGCCTGACCGCGATCACCCGCCTCGCGGGCGGCGGTGAGCTGTTCGACAGCCTCGTCACCGTGGAGAACCTGCCCGCCGGCGGCGACCTGCGCGACGCCTCCGGCACGGTCCGGGTCGCGGACGTGTCCTACCGCGAGGCCACGCACTACCCGGTCAGCCTGCTCGCCACCCCGGGCGAAGGGCTCTCGCTGGTCATCGAGTACGACCCGGCCCGCCTCCCCGCGGCGACCCTGGCACGGCTGCGCACCGGGCTGCCCGCGCTGCTCGACGCCGTGCTGACCAGGCCGGACCTGGCCGCTGGCGCCGTCGACCTCGGCGGCGCGCCCGAGCCGCTGCGCGGCGAACCCGCCGCCGCGAGCGGGCTGGGCCTGGCCGCGCTGGTCGCCGCGCAGGCGACCCGCACCCCGCACGCGGTCGCCGTCATCGCGGCCGACGAGCAGCTCACCTACGGCCAGCTGGCCGGTCGTGCCGCGGCGCTGGCAGCGCGCCTGACCGCCCGGGGCGCAGGGCCGGAGCACGTCGTCGCCGTCGCGCTGCCGCGCTCGGCCCGCCAGGTCACGGCCATGCTCGGCGTGCTGTACGCCGGAGCCGCGTACCTGCCGGTCGACCCCACGCAGCCGAACCTGGACGCCGTGCTCGCCGACGCCGGGGTCACCACCGTGGTGACCACCCCCGACCTGCTGTCCCGCCTGCCCCGGCGCGCCGGACTGTCCTATGTGCTCGCCGGGACCGGCGAGACCGCGGGCACACCCGTCGCCGTCGACCCCGAGCACCCCGCGTACGTCATCTACACCTCCGGCTCCACCGGGCGGCCCAAGGGCGTGCTGGTCACCCACCGGGCGATCGGCAACCAGCTGGAGTGGTCGCAGCGCACCTTCGGGCTGCACGCCGCCGACCGGATGCTGCAGCTCGCCCCGGCCACCTTCGACACCTCGGTGTGGGAGCTGTTCTGGCCGCTGACCGCCGGTGCGGCGGTCGTGCTGCCGGAGCCCGGCGCGCAGCACGACCCCGCCGAGCTGGCCGCGCTCATGCGCGCCCAGCGGGTCAGCGCCACGACGTTCGTGCCGTCCATGGTGGAGGCGTTCCTGCTCGCCGACGACGTGCTCGCCGACCGCTCGTGGGCCCATGACCTGCGCTGGGTCTCCTGCGGCGGCGAGGCGCTGACCGGTGACCTGGCCCGGCGCTGGGCCCAGGCGACCGGCACCCGCCTGGACAACTTCTACGGCCCCACCGAGACTGCCGTTCAGGTCACCTGGTGGCCCGCCGACGGCGAGCACGGCGCGGCCGTGCCGATCGGCGGCCCGGTCGCCGACACCGGCCTGCACGTACTCGACGACTGCCTGCGCCCGGTGCCCGTCGGTGTCCCCGGCGAGCTGTACGTCTCCGGCACGCAGCTGGCCCGCGGCTACCTCGGCCGCGCCGCGCTGACCGCGTCGCGGTTCGTCGCGGACCCGGCCGGCGCACCCGGCGAGCGCATGTACCGCACCGGCGACCTGGTCGTCCGCGACGCCGCCGGCACGCTGACCTACCTTGCCCGCACCGACCACGAGATCAAGATCCGGGGTGTACGCATCGACCCGGCCGACGTCGAGTCGTGGCTGACCAGCCGTCCCGACGTCGTCCAGGCCGCCGTGATCGCCCGCGCCGACGGCCCCGGTGTCCAGCTCGTCGCCTACGCGGTCCCGGCCGCCGGACGCGTGCTCGACCCGGCCGCCCTGCGCGACGCGGCCATGTCCGCGCTGCCCCCGGCCCTGGTCCCGGCCGCGTTCGTGGTGCTCGACGCCCTCCCGCGCACCTCCAGCGGCAAACTCGACCGCGCCGCCCTGCCCGCCCCGACCTCGCCGAGGCCGGCGTCCCTCGATCACCCGACTTGCCAGGCATGTGGGCGAAAGCACGCCCAAGATACGCACGAGTGCCAGGCAACTCCGACGATCACCGGCGCGGCCGTGACCGGACCGGTCGCGGTGCTCTGCGAGATCGTCGGGGCGGTCCTCGGGATCGCGGCGGTCGGGCCGGACGACGACTTCTTCGCCCTCGGCGGCGACAGCATCCTGTCCATCGGCGTGTCCAGCCGCGCCCGCCGGGCCGGGCTGCCGGTCAGCCCACGCGACGTGCTCGCCGCCCGCACCCCGCGCCGCCTGGTCGAAGTCGCCGCCGCGGCAGGTGTCCAGCCGCCGCTGCACAGCACAACTGAGGTGGCCACAACATCCGTGCTGCGGCCGCATACCGACATGGCCGCCACGGCGGCGGGGACCGCGGGGGACGGCGTCGGCGACGTGGCGCTGCTGCCGATCGTGCACTGGCTGCGTGACACCGGCGCGGCGATCGGCCGGTTCACGATGCCCATGCTGCTGGTCACCCCCGCCGGGGCGGACCAGAGGTCCATCGCCGCGACGCTGCAGACGGTGCTCGACCACCACGACGGACTGCGACTGCGGCTGCAACGCATCGCGTCCGTGCTGTGGACGCTGCGCACCGAGGCCGCCGACACGCTGACCGCGACCAACCTGCTGGTCCGCGTGGACGTGTCCGGCGTGGACGAAGGCGCGCTGCCCGGCCTGCTGACCGAGCACGCCGCGACGGCCACCGCGCTGCTCGACCCCGACGCGGGCACGATGCTGCGCGCGGTCTGGTTCGATGCGGGCGACCGTCCGGGCCGCCTCCTGCTGGCCGTGCATCACCTCGCCGTCGACGGCGTGTCCTGGCGCATCCTCTTCGAGGATCTGGCCACCGCCTGGCAGACGGCCACCTCGGGCGCCGCCGCGGCACTGCCGCCCGTGGACACCTCACTGCGCAGGTTCGGGCAGGCCGTCACGGCCCAGGCCCAGCAGCCGCAGCGCCTGGCCGAACTGGAGCATTGGGCGCGGACCCTCGCCCCCGGCGCGGACCTGCTGCCGGGCGTGACCGCAGCCGACGCCGTCGCCAGCCGGATCACGACGCTGCCCGCGGACGTGACCGCGTCGCTGCTGGCGGCGGTGCCCGCACTCGGTGGCGAGATCACCGACGGGCTGCTGGCCGCGCTGGCCACGGCGGTGGGCGGCTGGCAGGCCAGGCGCGGCCGGGTGGCCGGCGAGCTGCTCGTCGACGTGGAGCGCCACGGGCGTGAGCAGGTGGAACCTGACCTGGACCTGTCCCGTACCGTCGGCTGGTTCACCAGCGTGCAGCCGGTCCGGCTGCCGGTCGCCGACGCCGACCCGGCCGCGCTGATCGCGGCCGTCGGCGAGCGGGTGCGGGCGGTGCCCGACGGCGGCATCGGCCACGGCATGCTGCGCCACCTCAACGCGCAGACCGCGCCGCTGCTGGCCCGCCTGGCCACGCCGCAAGTGCTGTTCAACTACTTCGGCCGCTTCCCGGCGGCGACCGGCGCGCCGTGGTCACCCGCCCCGGAGTCCGCCGCGATCACCCCGGTCAACGGCGGCCTGCCCGCAACCCACCTGCTCCAACTCGACGTCGTGGCCGCCGAGGGCCCCCACGGCACCACCCTCACCACCAACTGGACCTGGCCCCCCAACACCCTCACCGACACCGACATCGCCGACCTCGCCACCCTCTGGCACGACGCCCTGATCGCACTGGCGACCGCCGCCGGCGACGTGCAGTTGCAGGGAAACAGCACGAATGACGGACCGCTTTCCTGCAGTTTCCCCGAAACTGCAGGCGCGGACCGTCCACGGCCGCTGTTGGAGCTGACAGCGGAGGAGATGGGGCGGCTGGCGGAGGTCAGCCCTGGGCCGGTGTCGGATGTGTGGCCGTTGTCGCCGCTGCAGGAGGGGTTGTTCTTTCACGCCAGCTATGACACGGCGACGCTGGACGTCTACACCGGACAGGACGCGTTCGACCTCGGCTACCGGGTCGACGCCGACCGGCTGCGGCGGGCGGGCCGGGCGCTGCTGGCCCGCAACACGGCGATGCGGGCGGGTTTCACCAGCGAGGGCCTGTCCCGCCCGGCGCAGTTCGTCGCCGACGGGTTGGACCTGCCGCTCACCGAGGCCGACCTCGCGGACCTGAGCGAGGAGCAGGCCGCGGCGCGTACCGCCGAGTTGATGGCCGCGGACCGGGTCGCCCGGTTCGACCTGGCCCGGCCGCCGCTGTGCCGGATGCTGCTGATCCGGATGCCGAGCGGCCGGGACCGCCTCGTCATCACGCACCACCTGATCCTGTGGGACGGCTGGTCCGAGGAGCTCTTCGTCGAGCAGCTGTTCACCCTGTACGAGCGGGACGGCGACGCGACAGGGCTGCCGGTGCCGGGCTCGTACCGCGATCACCTGGCGTGGCTGGGCGCGCAGGACGAGCAGGAGGCCGCGGCGGCGTGGCGGGAGGCGCTGGCGGGGCTGGCCGAGCCGACGCTGATCGGCCCGGCGGACCGCACCCCGGCGCCGGCCGTGCCGCAGCGCGTCGAGGCCGTGCTGGCCGAGGAGATCAGCGACCGGGTTCGCCAGGTGGCGCGGGCGCGAGGGCTGACCCTGAACACGGTGCTGACCAGCGCATGGGGCCTGACCTTGGGCGCGCTGACCGGCCGCGCGGACGCCGTGTTCGGCATGACCGTCGCCGGACGGCACAGCGAGGTCGAAGGGGTCGAGGACGTCATCGGCCTGTTCCTGAACACCGTCGCGATGCGGATCGCACCGGCGCCTGGCGAGCGGGTCGGCGACCTGCTGGCCAGGGTGCAGGAGCAGCGCCTGACGCTGATGCCGTACGACCATGTCGGCCTGGGCCAGGTGCAGCGCGACAGCGGGCACGCGACCCTGTTCGACACCCTCTACGTGCTGCAGAACTTCGTGGACGAGGACGGCAGCGCCGACCTGCGCGCGCGGCACGGCATCGAGGCCGTCGACGGCGTCGACGCCACGCACTACCCGTTGACGCTGGTGGTGACGCCGCAGCGGGCCATCCGGGTCGCGCTGGACCACCGGACTGACATCGTGGACGGCCCGGCTGCCCAGGCGGTGCTGGACCGGCTGCTGGCGGTGCTGGACCGGCTCGTGTCCGACGTGGACGCACCGGTGCGGGAGCTGGATCTGTTGCTGGCGGGCGAGCGTGCCACGCAGACCGCCGAGTGGGCGCGCACCGCGCACGACATCGGTGAGCTGACCGTCGCGGACCTGCTCGCCGAGCAGGCGGGCCGGACCCCGGACGTGACCGCGCTGGTCGACGGGGCGCTGACGCTGACCTACGCCGAGTTCGACGCGCGGATCAACCGGATGGCGCGGCTGCTGCTGTCGCGGGGCGCGGGCCCGGAGACCGTGGTGGGCCTGGCCCTGCCGCGCACCGTGGACATGGTGGTGGCGCTGTTCGCGGTGCTACGCACCGGTGCGGCGTACCTGCCGCTGGAACTGGACCTGCCCGCCGAACGACTCGGCTTCATGATCGAAGACACCGCGCCGATGTGTGTGCTCAGCACCTCAACGGTCGCCGACCGGCTGCCCGGCGGCCTGGCGAACCTGGTGCTGCTGGACGACGCGGACACCCGCGCCGAGCTGGCCGCCTACGCCGGCGGGGACCTGGCCGACGCGGAGCGGCCGCTGTTCGCGCCGGGAGTGGCGGGGCGGTTGGACCACCCCGCTTACCTGATCTTCACGTCGGGGTCGACGGGCCGGCCGAAGGGCGTCGTGACGGCGTACCGCGGCTTGACGAACATGCAGCTCAACCACCGGGAAGCGATCTTCAACCCGGTGATCGAGGCCGCGGGCGGACGCCGCCTGAAGGTCGCGCACACGGTGTCGTTCGCCTTCGACATGTCGTGGGAGGAACTGCTCTGGCTGGTCGAAGGCCACGAGGTGCACGTCTGCGACGAACAGCTGCGCCGCGACGCGCCCGCGCTGGTGGCCTACTGCGACCGGCACGGCATCGACGTCGTCAACGTGACCCCGACCTATGCCCAGCACCTGATCGAGGAGGGGCTGCTGGCCGACGGGCCGGGCCGGCACCGGCCGCCGCTGGTGCTGCTCGGTGGCGAGGCCGTCTCCGACGCGGTCTGGGCCGCGCTGCGCGACACCCCCGGCACGCTGGGCTACAACCTGTACGGGCCGACCGAGTACACCATCAACACCCTCGGCGGCGGCACCCTCGACAGCGACACCCCGACCGTCGGCGCGCCGATCTGGAACACCCGCGCCTACGTGCTCGACGCGATGCTGCGCGAGGTGCCGCCCGGTTCGCCCGGTGAGCTGTACATCGCCGGTATCGGCCTGGCCCGCGGCTACCATCTGCGCCCGGACCTGACCGCCGAGCGCTTCGTCGCCGACCCGTTCGGCGCACCGGGCGAGCGTATGTACCGCACCGGTGACCTGGTGCGCCGCCGCGCGGACGGGAACATCGACTTCCTCGGCCGCACCGACGACCAGGTGAAGATCCGCGGGTACCGGGTCGAGCTGGGCGAGATCGAGTCGGCGCTCGGCACCCACCCCGCCGTCGCGCACGCGGCGGTGATCGTGGACAGCTCCGGCGACGGGGCGAAGCGGCTGGCCGGTTACGTCGTACGCGGCCCCGGCTGGGACGGAGCCGACGAGGTCGTGCTGCCCGCGCTGCGCGAGCACCTCAAGCGCACGCTGCCCGACTACATGGTGCCCGCGGCCCTGATGGCCGTGGAGCGGCTGCCGCTGACCGTCAACGGCAAGCTCGACGTACGCGCCCTGCCGAAGGCGACCGTGGTCACCGGCGCGGCGAGCCGCCCACCGGCCACGCCCGCCGAGCAGACGCTGTGCGAGCTGTTCGCGCAGCTGCTGGGCCTGCCCGCGGTCGGCGTCGAGGACAGCTTCTTCGACCTGGGCGGCCACTCGCTGCTCGCGATCCGCCTGGTCAGCCGGGCCCGCACCGCGCTCGGGGCGCAGCTGTCCATCCGGGACCTGTTCGAGGCTCCGACGGTGGCGCAGCTGGCCGCCCGGATCGACCCGGCGGCCTCGACCGCGCGGGCCGAACTGGTCGCCCGTCCCCGCGAGGGCGTCCTGCCTCTGTCGGCCGCGCAACAGCGGCTGTGGCTGCTGGACCAGCTTGCCGGTCCGTCGGCGGCGTACAACTTCCCGCTGGTCGTGCGCCTGCGCGGCCCGGTGGACCGGGCCGCGCTGCACGACGCGCTGCACGACGTGGTCTCCCGGCACGAGTCACTGCGCACCGTGTTCACCGCGGTCGAAGGTGAGCCGCACCAGCACATCCTGCCCACCGACCAGGCCCGGCCGGCGCTGGACCTCGTCACGGCTGCCGATGTCGCCCGGAGCGGGCTGCCCGTCGCCGCCGACATGGACGGTCGCGGGGAGTCCGCGACCGGCGAGGCCGGAACTCGGCGGGACGCGGCGCCGGCCGCTGCGTCGCTCGTGACACAGCTGATCGACGCCGTGCTCGCGCGGCCGTTCGACCTGGGCAGTGAGCTGCCGCTGCGCGGCACGCTGATCGAGGCCGGGCCGGACGAGCACGTGCTGGCGCTGCTGCTGCACCACATCGCTACCGACGAGTGGTCCGACGGCCCGTTCCTGCGCGACCTGGCCACCGCCTACGAGGCCCGCATCGCCGGGCACGCCCCGGACTGGACGCCGCTGCCGGTGCAGTATGCCGACTACACGCTCTGGCAGCGCGACCTGCTCGGCGATCCCTCCGACGCGGACAGCCTCGCCGCCAAGCAGCTCGCGTACTGGACGAAGGCCCTGGCCGGGGCACCGGAGGAGCTGACCCTGCCCACCGACCGGGCCCGCCCGGCGGTGCCGGACGCCCGTGGCAGCTCGGTCACGTTGAGCCTGCCCGCAACCGTCGCCACCGGCCTGCACGAGCTGGCCGCCCGGTCCGGCGCGAGCATGTTCATGGCCGCGCACGCGCTGACCGCGGCGCTGCTGCACCGCGTCGGCGCGGGCGACGACCTGCCGCTGGGCGCGCCGATCGCGGGCCGGGGCGAGGAGGGCCTGGACGACCTCGTCGGGTTCTTCGTCAACACGCTGGTGCTGCGCACCGACCTGACCGGAACGCCGTCGTTCACCGAACTGCTGGCCCGGGTACGGGAGATCGACCTGGCCGCGTTCGCGAACGCCGACGTGCCATTCGACGCGGTCGTGGAGGCGGTCAACCCGGCCCGCTCACCGGGCCGCAACCCGCTGTTCCAGGTGATGGTCGTGCACCGCAACCACACCGGCGACTGGTCCGGCCTGGCCGGGCTGGAGGTCACCGACGAGCCGCTGGACACCACGACCGCCCGGTTCGACCTGGTCGTGGAGCTGCTCGACGGTGCCGACGGTGAGCTGGAGTGCCTGCTCACCTACCGCAGTGCGCTGTTCGACCGGGACACCGTGGAGCTGCTCGGGCGGCGGCTGGCGCGGCTGGCCGAGGCGGTCTGCGCCACTCCGGACCAGCCGCTGGCGGACCTGGACCTGTTCGTCGACGGCGAGTTCGACCAGGTGCTGCGCGGGTTCAACGCGACCGCGCGGCCGGTGGCCGAGCTGACCCTGCCCGAGGCGTTCGCGCTGCGGGTGGCCCGGGCCCCGGAGGCCGTCGCGGTCATCGACGGCGAGCGCGAGGTGTCCTACGTGGAGCTGGCCGCCCGCGCCGGGCGGCTCGCCCGGGTCCTGGCCCACCAGGGCGTACGCCCCGAGAGCGTGGTCGGCGTCGCCGTGCCCCGCTCGCTGGAGACCATCGTGACCGTGCTCGCCGTCAACCGGCTGGGCGCCGCGTTCCTGCCGCTGGACCTCAACCACCCGGCCGACCGCCTCGCGTACATGATTGAGGACTCCGGCGCGGCGCTGGTGGTGACCACCGGCAAGGCCAAGGGGCTGCTGCCCGAGACGGCCGCGCCGGTGCTGGTGCTCGACGACATCACCGAGGTGACCCCGGTTCGCCCGGTGCTGCCCGCACCGAAGGGCCTGGACCACGCCGCGTACGTCATCTACACCTCCGGCTCCACCGGCCGCCCCAAGGGTGTGACGGTGTCGCACGAGGGCATCGGCAGCCTCGTCGAGACCGCGGTCGACCCGATGGGCGTCACCGCGGACAGCCGGGTGCTGCAGTTCGCCTCGATCGGCTTCGACGTGTTCGCGTTCGAGGTGTCGATGGCGCTGTGCACCGGGGCCGCGCTGGTCATCACGCCCGACGAGGCCCGTACGCCGGGCGCGGCGCTGTCCGAGCTGCTGTACGCCCACGGGGTCACCCACGCGATCCTGCCGCCGTCCCTGGTCTCCATCCTGCCGCCCGACGCCGACCTGCCCGAGGGGCTGTGCGTGCTGGTCGGCACGGAGACGGTGCCGGCCGGCCTGATCAACCGCTGGGCCGGGCACCTGAAACTGTTCGCCGCGTACGGCCTCACCGAGGCCACGGTCAACTCGACCCTGTGGCGGGCCGTGCCCGAGTGGGACGCGCCGGTGCCGATCGGCCGCCCCGACCCGAACACCCTGACCTACATCCTCGACGAGCGGCTGCGGCCGGTGCCGGTCGGCGTCGTCGGCGAGCTGTACGTCGGCGGTCGCGGCCTGGCCCGCGGCTACCTCGGCAAGCCGGGGCTGTCCGCGCAGCGCTTCGTCGCCGACCCGTTCGCCGGGCCGGGGGCGCGCATGTACCGCACCGGTGACCGGGCCCGCTGGCAGGCCGACGGCAACATCGACTTCCTGGGCCGGTCCGACAACCAGGTGAAGATCCGCGGCTTCCGGATCGAGCCGGGCGAGATCGAGGCCGTGCTTGCCGGGCACGACACGGTCCGCCAGGCCGCCGTGGTCGCCGACCGCACCGGCGACACGACCAGACTTGTCGCGTACGTGTCCCCGGACGGCCCCGCCGACCCGGCCGTGCTGCGCGCCCACGTCGGCGCGGTGCTGCCCGAGTACATGGTGCCTTCGCTGGTCGTGGTGCTCGACGGGCCGCTGCCGGTCAACCCGAACGGCAAGGTCGACCGCCGGGCGCTGCCCGCGCCGGACTGGGGCTCGCTGGCCGGTGACGCCAAGCCGGTCACCGCCCGACAGCATCAGCTGGCGGAACTGTTCGCGGAGGTCCTCGGCCTGCCCGAGGTCGGCATCCACGACAATTTCTTCCACCTCGGCGGCCACTCCATGGCCTCGATGCGCCTGATCGGCCGCGTGCGCACCGCCCTGGGCGCCGACCTCGCGATCCGGGACGTCTTCGACGCCCCTACCGTCGCCGAACTGGCCGAACGCCTCGACCGGGCTGTCGCGGAGGACCGGCCGCAGTTGGTCCGCACCGCATCGGCCGACACCGACGTGCTCGGTGCGGCCACCGCCGACATCGGTGTCATCGGCGAGGCCGTGGCCGAAACCGGCCAGGGCGGCACGGGTGGGCTCGCCGATCGGCTCGCGCCGGTGCAGCTGCACCCGTGGCGGCTGCACCGGGCCGTGGACCGGCCCGGCTGGGACATCGCGTTCGCGGTGCCCGCGTCCGAGCTGGACGTGGTGGCGCTGGAGGCGGCACTGCGGGATGTGGTCACCCGGCACCAGCCGCTGCACACCGTGACCGGCTCCGACGGCACGCTGCGCTGCGTGCTGGGCGAGCGGGTGCTCGAACCGGTCGCCGACGACGGCACCCCGCTGGCCCAGCGGCTGGACGCGCTGGCCGGGGAGACCGTCGACCTGACCGGGCAAGCGCCGCTGCGGGCCCGCCTGGTCATCGGTGCCGACGAACACGGCACGCCGCAGCGCGCGCTCCTGCTCACGACGCACCACCTGGGCGTGGACGAGTGGTCGGTCGTCCCGCTGATGCGAGACCTCGCCACTGCCTACCAGGCCCGGCAGCGGGGAGCGGCCCCGGACTGGCAGCCGCTGCCGGTCGACTACGCCGACTACACCCGGTGGGCGTACACCCTGCTGGGTGACCCGCAGGACCCGGCGAGCCGGCACGCGCGGCAGCTGGCGTACTGGAGCCAGACCCTGGCGGGGATGCCCGACCTGGACCTGCCCGCCGACCGTGCCCGCGACGGGGTCGTGTCGCGGCGCGGCGAGACGGTCGAGTTCCTGCTCGACGCCGACCTGCACCGCGGCGTCGACGAGCTGGCCCGCCGCACCGGCACCAGCATGTTCATGGTGGTGCAGGCCGCGTTCGCGACCCTGCTCACCGGGTACGGCTGCGGCATGGACCTGCCCGTCGGCAGCCTGGTCGCCGGCCGGACCGAGGAGGCGCTGGCCGACCTGGCCGGGTGCTTCTACAACACCGTGGTCATGCGCACCGACACCTCCGGCGACCCGACGTTCGGCGCGCTGCTCGACCGGGTCCGGGCGACCGACCTGGCCGCGCTCGACCACCAGGACGTGCCGTTCGCGGCCGTGCTCGACGCCGTCGCGCCGGGGCTGGACGGGCCGCGGGTGATGGTGGTGCACCACGAGGAGGCGAGCCTGGGCGACGGCGCGCTGCGCTTCGACCAGATCCCGACCGGCACCGTGCGCGCCGAGCTGACCGTCAGCTTCTACGAGCCCGCCGGGGACAGCCCGGTGCACGTGGAGCTGGAGTACGCCACGGCCCGCTTCGATCGGTCAACCGCGCAGCGGATCGCGGCCGACCTGGTGGGCGTGCTCACCGCGGCGGTGGCGTCGCCCGCAACGACCCTGTCGGGGCTCGCCCCGCTCGCAGAGTTCCCGCCGGCCCCGGCCGGCACCGATGTTCAGGAGATGAAGTAATGACCAACCCGTTCGAAGACGCCGACGGCCGCTACCTCGTGCTCGTCAACGACGAGGACCAGCACTCGCTGTGGCCGGCGTTCGCGGCCGTCCCGACGGGCTGGCGCACCGTATTCGGCGAGGACACCCGCGAGGCGTGCCTGGCCTACGTCGAGACCCACTGGACCGACCTGCGCCCGCGCACCCTGCGCGAACGCATGGAGGCGGCCGCGGCCTGACCGCGCCACCGCCCGTCCAAGGTCATCCGAATTGCCAGGCACCTGTGCGTATCTTGCACGTTGATTCGCACGGGTGCCTGGCAAGTTCGGCGATCATGGAGCCACCGGCGGGCGTGCGATGGGGAGCGCCGGTGCGTGCTTCAATCGGTTCATGGGTCTTGGTGAGCTGCGTGCGTTGCTGGATCGGCATGCGCGGCCCGACATGAGCACCGCGATCGAGGGCGTGCTCGTTTCGAAGGTCGACCGGCAGAGCCAGCCCGCGCCGTCGATGACCGGCAGTGTCATGGCCCTCATCGCCCAGGGCGCGAAACGCATCGCGCTCGGCGACCGGGTCTACGAGTACGGCGCCGGCCAGTACCTCGTCGCCTCGGTCGATCTGCCGGTCACCGGCCACTTCACCAAGGCCAGCTTCGACCGGCCCGCGCTGGGCTTCGGCCTGGTCCTGCACCCGGCGACCGTGGCCGAGCTGCTGCTGCAGGCCGCCCCCGGTGACGTGCCGTCCCCAGCCGCGGGCACACCGTCGGCCCTGGCCGTCAGCGACGCGCCCGACGAGCTGCTGGACGCGGTGATCCGGCTGCTGCGCCTGCTCGACCGGCCCCGCGACGCCGCGGTGCTCGCGCCGCTGATCAAACGCGAGATCCTGTGGCGGCTGATCACCGGGGAGCAGGGCTCCGTCGTACGCCAGCTCGGCCTGGCTGACAGCAGCCTCACCCACGTCGCGCGGGCCGTCCGGTGGATCCGTGAGCACTACGCCCAGGCGTTCCGGGTCGAGGAGGTGGCGCAGCTGGCGGGGATGAGCGTGTCCGCGTTCTACCGCAACTTCCAGGCGGTGACGGCGATGAGCCCGATCCAGTTCCAGAAGCAGATCCGGCTGCAGGAGGCCCGGCTGCTGCTGGCCACGAACCCCAGTGACGTGACCGGCGTCGGCGCGCGGGTCGGCTACGACAGCGCATCGCAGTTCAGCCGGGAGTATCGCCGCCAGTTCGGCGCGCCGCCCAGCCAGGACGCCGTACGCCTGCGCGACGCGGTGTTCGGCACGGCGCCCGCCCTGATCTGACCGGACGTGCCGGGAGCCCCGCACGGCGCGAGGGCTCCCGGCAGGTCACCGGTCAGAGGTTGTAGCCGCCCGCGACCTCGATGTTCTGCGCGGTGACCCAGCGGCCCTCGTCGCCGAGCAGGGCCGCGATCAGCACGCCGATGTCGTCGGGTTCGCCCATCCGGCCGAGCGCGGTCCGGGCGGTGATCGCGGTGATCGCCTCGGTGTGCTGGTCCCAGTCGGCGATGCCGGTGCGGGTCGGGCCGGGGGAGACGGCGTTGACCCGGATGCCGCGTGGGCTGAGCTCCTTGGCCAGGTATCGCGTCAGCACCAGCAGCCCGCCCTTCATCGAGGCGTACGCCGAGTAGCCGGGCTCCATACCGGACAGCAGCGCCGAGTTGCTGGCCACGTTGACGATCGCGCCACCGTCGGCCAGCAGCGGCAGCAGCGTCTGGGTCAGGAAGTACGGTCCCTTGAGCAGGACCCGCAGGAACGTGTCGAACAGCTCCTCGGACGTGTCCTCGAACATCGCCATTCGGCCGAAGCCGGCGTTGTTGACCAGGTAGTCGAACGTGTCCCGGCCCCAGGTGTCGCGCAACGCGGCGACGACCGAGGCGCGGAAGGCCGGGAAGGCCGCGCTGTCGCCGACGTCGAGCGGGAGCGCGACGGCCGTGCCGCCCTCCTTCTCGACAGCCGCCACCGTGTCCAGCGCCCCGTTCGGGTTGCCGCGGTAGGTCAGGATCACTCCCGCGCCGCGCTTGGCGAGCTGGACGGCTGCGCTCTGCCCGATGCCGGAGCTGGCCCCGGTGATGATCGCGATCTGCATGGTTTCCGCCTGATTCACTCGCGGAGCACTCTCGTGCCCCTGCTTTATCGACGTAACCAGCTAATCAACTTGACCAGGGGGAACGTTAGAATCATGCTCCCCGCCTCTTGCCTGATCCTACCGATCGTGCGAATCGGCGGTGTCGACGCGCAGCAGGCCGTCGAGCAGCGCACGGGTGTGCGGCTCGGCGAGGACCTCACCGATCCATGCGGCAGAGTCCTCCCGCCGGCGGTTCCTGGCGTTCGGGTGGAGCCAGTCGGTGGCGGCGATCTCGGTGATGTGACCGAGCTGCGCGATCAGCATGGCGAAATGTCCGCGCCGGGACACCACGCCCGGCCCGCCCGCCTGCCGGTAGGCGGAGGTCAGCGCGCGCACGCGCCCCGGGTCGGTGCGCGCGAAGTCGAACAGCACGCAGGCCAGTTCCTGGCTCGGGTCGGCCGGGCCGCTGTTCTCCCAGTCGATGACACACACGCCGCCGTCGGCGGTGGGCAGCACGTTGTCGGCCCACAGGTCACGGTGGCAGGTCCGCAGCGCGGTGGGCGGCTCCAGCCACGACTCCAGCGCCACCAGCTCGTCACGCAGCCCGGCCAGCCGCCCGGCGAACGGGGCCCCGGCGGCGGACAGCTGCCCGACCAGCTCGTCCCAGCGGTCGGGGCCGACGGGTTCGCGATACCACGGGTGCACCGGCCCGTCCTCGGTCCACGGCACCTGGTGGACGGCGGCCACCACCTCGCCGACCAGCGCCGGATCGAGGCCGGGGTCGCATTCTTTCAGATCCTTCCATTCGTACACCCTGACCTGCGCGTCGCCGACCCGGGCGAACACGGTCCCGGTCACGGTCCGGCACACCCGCGGCGTCGGGACCCCGGCGGCGTGGGCGGCCTCGTGGAACAGGGTCGCCGGACGCACCTCGTCCTCGCCGACCGGCTGGAAGAGCACCTTCACCGCCCAGCGGCCGTCGGACGTCTCCAGCTGCCACACGGCACCCTGGCGGCCGTTGGCGACCGGCCCTGCCGACAGCCTTGCGCCCACACCGAGATCGAACTGCGCGGCGATGTCCCTGGCGTCCACCGGTCCACTTCAGCACATCACAGGCTGGCCCGGTGAGGCAGCCGGGGCGCGCCCTGGCAGGATGATCGACATGACTGGGCGCGCGGTGCTGGTGACAGGGGCTTCCCGAGGTATCGGAAAGGCTGTGGCGAAAGCGTTCGCGGACAGCGGCGACCGGGTGGCGATCCACTGTCGACAGTCGGTGCGGTCAGCCGAGGAGCTGCGGGACTCGCTGCCCGGCGACGGCCACGTCGTGGTGCAGGCCGACCTGGCCGACCCGGACGCGGTCCGCGTCATGGTCGACGGCGCCGCGTCGGCGCTCGGTGGGCTGGATGTGCTGGTCAACAACGCCGGGGTGTTCACCCCGCACCCGATCTTCGACACCTCGTACGAGGACTGGCAGCAGCAGTGGCGGGTCACCCTCGACACCAACCTGGTCGGCGCGGCCAACACGATCTGGTGCGCGGCCCGGCACATGCGCGAGCACGGCGGCCGGATCGTCAACGTGTCCTCACGCGGCGCGTTCCGCGGTGAACCGGGTCAGGTGGCGTACGGCGCGAGCAAGGCCGGCCTCAACTCGCTGACCCAGTCCCTCGCGGTGGCGCTCGCCCCGTACGGGATCGCCGTGGCCGCGGTCGCACCGGGCTTCGTCGAGACGGACATGGTCAGCGAGCACCTCAAGTCCGACCGCGCCGACGAGATCCGGGCGCAGAGCCCGTTCGGCCGGGTCGCCCAGCCGGAGGAGGTCGCCGCCGCCGTGCACTGGCTCGCCTCGCCGCAGGCGGAGTGGGCCGCGGGCACGATCATCGACCTCAACGGCGCGTCGTACCTGCGTAGCTGAGCCACCGGTCAGGGCCGGTCAGCCGACGGCCTTGGCGAGGACGTCTGCCACGGCGACGCGGGCCGGGTCCGGGTCGGCCCAGCTCCAGTTGGGGTGGGCGCGGTTGGTCAGCAGGGCCAGTACCAGCCTGCGGGTGGGGTCCACGACGAGCGACGGGCCGGCGAAACCGGTGTGGCCGAACGTCCGGGCGCCGCTGAGACGGCCCATGAACCAGCGCTGGTCGAGCACCACGCCGAGGCCGTGCGCGGAGGTCCGGTTCGGGCGCTCCGGGTCGATCGCAGGTTTGCCGGTGTTGGCGTTGGTGAGCATCTTCCGGACGGTGGCTTCGGCGAGGATCCGCCTGCCCCGGTAGACGCCGCCGTCGAGCAGTAGCTGCCCGATCGCGGCGACGTCGGCGGCGCTGGCGAAGATGCCGGCGTGCCCGGCGATGCCGCCCAGTTGGTTGGCGACGTCGTCGTGGACGGTGCCGCGGAGCAGGCCCCGGGAGGATCGGGCGTCGGTGGCCACCAGCCGGGTGCTCCGCGTGCCGGCCGACAGCCGGCTGTTCGGGGTGAAGCCGGTGTCGCGCAGCCCGAGCGGGCCGGTGAGGTTGGTGTTGAGTGCCTGGTCGAGGCGCTGGCCGGTGACCTTCTCGACGATCTTCCCGGCGACCATGAGACCGACGCTGGAGTAGCGGAACGTGCTGCCGGGGGTCGCGCCGGAGACCAGGGGAGTGGCCAGCACGGCCTGCCACCGCGCGGCGGCGTCCGGCAGGCCTGCCACCTTCGCGCCGACGGGCAGTCCGCCGGTATGGGTGAGCAGCATGGCGACGGTGATCGCGCTCTTGCCGGCGCCGGTGAACCCGGGCAGGTACTCCACGACCGGCGCATCGAGTGCGACCTTGCCCCGGTCGACCTGCTGCAGGAGCAGGATCGCGGTGTAGACCTTGGTGACCGAGGCCAGGTCGAAGATCGAGTCGGGGCGCATGGGCACCCGCCGGTCGGCGGGCAGCAGCTTCGGGCCGGCGTCGTAACGCAGCGCCTCGCCGACGGCGGCGTGCACGGTGGCCCTGCCGTCGACCAGGACGAGCGCGACCGCGCCGGGGAAGCCGTGGTGCTGCACGGTCTGCGAGGTCGCCGGTAGGTGGCGGCGGAGCGCCTTGGTGACGTCGGCGGCGTACGCGGCCTGGGTCGACGGGGTAGCCGAGGCTGAGGCACTGGGTGAGGGTGTCGGGGCCGAACTCGGGGGAATCAGGTCGGCGGTGGTCGGCACGCCGTCGGGCTCGACCCAGGCGGGCGTGGTGCTCGGGGCAGGCTCGCCGCATCCGGTGACGGCGGTACCCACCGCGGCCAGGCCTGCTCCCAGCAGCGTGCGACGACCGACAAGCATGAGGAGATGATGGCACTTCGCCGGGAACCACGCCATTTGTGGAGGCGGGTGCGGGGCGTGATCCGAGTCCATGATGGACGGTGACAGAGGAGGGCTGCCATGGAGGCACACCGCTCGGACGCCGTACGCGACCTGACGACCCGGCCGACCATCGAACTCGACCATCACGGCGCGGACTACCGCGACCGGTGGCAGGAGATCTCCGACGGCAACGTGGCCTCGTGCCCGGTCGCGCACACCGCCGCGTACGGCGGGACCTGGGTCGTCTCCGGCTACGAACCGCTGGTGGAGGCCCTGCGCGACCACAGCGTGTTCTCCTCCTTCCAGGACCACACCGACCCGACCGGCCCGATGCGGGGCACCAGCAACCCGCCGATCCCGTATCTGAACGTGCCGCAGGAACTGGACCCGCCGCTGCACACCGTCTACCGGCGGCTGCTCAACGGACCCCTGTCGCCGCAGCAGTCCCGCCGCCGCGAGCCGTTCATCCGCCAGGTCACGGCCGCGTGCCTGGACCGGTTCACCGAGAAGGGGCACGCGGACCTGGTCACCGAGCTGACCAACCCCGTCCCGGCGATCGTCACCCTCGGCATCCTCGGCATGCCGCTGGCTGACTGGGAGCGTTATGCCGGGCCCATCCACCTGCTGACCTACTCGCCGCCGGGCAGCCCGACCTGGGCGGAGGCGATGACCGCGGTCGGCGAGATGATGGCGGTGCTCGGCGCGCTGGTCGTAGCCCGCCGCGCCGAGCCCGCCGACGACCTGGTCAGCGTCCTGGCCACGGCCACCGGCGACGACGGCGAGCTGCTGCCGCTGGATCACGTCGTCTCGACCGCCGGGCTGGTCGTCGCCGGGGGAGTGGACACCACCACGGCCCTGGTGTCACACGCACTGCACTGGCTGCACCGCAACCCGGCCGAGCGGGACCGGCTGATCGCCGACCCGGCACTGCTGCCCAGCGCCGTCGACGAGTTCCTGCGCGTGCTGGCCCCGGTGCAGTTCATGTCGCGTACGGCCACCCGCGACGTGGAGCTGGGCGGTCAGCGCATCGCGGCGGGCGAACGGGTGATGCTGGCCTTCGCCGCCGCGAACCGGGACCCGGCGGCGTTCGACTGCCCCGCCGAGATGCGGCTGGACCGCAGCCCGAACCGGCACGTCGCGTTCGGTTCGGGGGTGCACCGCTGCGTCGGCGCGCACCTGGCGAAGGTGGAGGCGGTGGTGATGCTGGACGAGATCCTGCGCCGCATCCCCGACTACGTCATCGACGAGGACGCCACCGAGCGTTATCCCTCCATCGGCGCGATCAACGGCTACATCGGCATGCCGGCGACGTTCACCCCGACCCCGGCGGCAGGCGCGGCGTTTCCCGAGGGCGCCTGAGAGCGCCCCTTCAGGTCGTGACGGAGCGGGCCGCCCACCTTCGAAAGTGGGCGGCCCGTTGCGTCATCCGTCGAACGCCGCAGCGATGTTCGGCGCGGGCGGCGGGCTCGGCCCGTTGCCGGGATTGCCGCCGTTGCCCGGGTTGCCGGGGCTCGGGGGCGGGCCGGCCGGGGCGGACGGCTTGGCCTTGCTGCCGTTGCTGATCTCGATCACCACGACGCCGTTCTTGATGGTCCGGCCCGACGGGCTGGTGCCGGCCGCGGTGCCCTTCGGACAGTCGGAGTCGACCTGCTTGGGCGCGACCTCGGGTTTGAAGCCCTTGCCGTTGAGGATCGAGCGGGCCTGCGGCAGCGTCCTGCATTTCACCGCGGGAATGGCGACCTGCGAACCGGTGATCAGGCGGGTGTTGCTGGGCCGGGAGAACTGGATCGACTGCTTGTCCTTCATCGCGTCGCGCAGCGCGTACTGCACCGCGGGGTTGATGACGCGGTGCGACATCGCATGGTTGACCTGCGCCCAGTCGGGGTCGGTCTGGAAACCGGAGATGGCCAGCTGCTTGGTCGTGATGGTGAGCGTCACCGACTTGGAGTTGTCGGTGGTGCCGGTCTTGCCGGCGATGTACTTGCCGATGATCTCGCGGGAGTCGCGCGCGGTCGCGCCCTGGCACTTGCCGTACAGCGACTGGTCGCCGACGGGGCAGCGGGCTGCGTCGATCGCCGCGCGGGCGACGTCGACGGCGATGTTCTGCTTGCAGCGCGGGTCGCCGACGTTCAGCTGCTCACCCTTGCTGGTCGTGATCGACTCGACGGGGATCGGCTCGCAGTAGAGACCGTCGGCGGCCAGCGTGGCGAAGGCGTTGGCGATCTGCAGCGGGGTGTGGTCCGAGGCGCCGAGGGTGAACGGTCCCCAGCCGTCGGCGGCCTGGGTGGAGTAGTAGAAGTCGTCGAGGGTCGCCCGCGGGTTGTCGTAGAAGGTCAGGCCCATCCGCTTGGCGGTGTCGATGACCCGCGACCCGCCGGTCATCTCGAACAGCGGCACGAAGAACGTGTTGATGGAGCTGCCGAAGCCGTTCCACATGTTCTGCGCGCCGAAGTTGCGCCCGCCGGAGTTGGTCGGGCACCAGTAGCCGCCGCAGTTCGGGGAGCCGGTGATCCGGGTACGGGAGACGTACGGCGCGCGGGTGTTGATGATCGTCGACAGCGGGTAGCCCCTCTCCAGGGCCGCCACCAGCGTGAAGATCTTCATGACGGAACCGGGCTGGTAGCCGCCGATGTCGGGGCCGCCGGTCAGCAGCGGGTTGGTGGTGTTCGGGTAGCTGCCCCGCAGACCGCGGCGGGCCAGCGCCGGGTTGGACGCCTTGCCGTTCTGCGGCTTCTCCTTGCTGTCGATCCGGAAGTTGCGGTTGGCCGCCAGCCCGCGCACCTTGCCGCTGCCGGGTTCCACGGCGGCCAGCAGCACCGCGTCGGACGGATACTTCCATTTGCCGCCGGGCAGGTCAGGGTTCTTGTTCACCGAGCGGTCGATGCCGCGGTCCATCGCGGACTGCGCGGTGACGTCCAGCGAGGTGATGATCCGGAACCCGCCCGACTTCAGCGAGCGCTCGCGGTCGTACGGGGTGACCCCGAACACCGGCTGCTGGTTCCACCAGCGCTGGAAGAAGTCGCAGAAGAAGCCCCATTTGATGTTGGTGGACTGCACGCAGCCGTTGGGCGTGAACTTGCCGGTCACCTTCAGCGGCTCGTTCTGGGCCACGGCCGCCTGCTGCGGGGTGAGCGCGCCCGTCTCCACCATCTCGCCGAGCACGTAGTTGCGCCGGTCCACGGCCAGCGCCTGACCCTTGAGGCTGATCACGTCGAAGCCGCCCGGGAACTTGACCAGCGCGGCCAGGAACGCGGATTCGGCGGCGGTCAGCGTCTTCGGCTCCTTGCCGAAGTAGACCTGCGCCGCGGCGAAGATGCCATATGCCCGGTTGCCGAAGTATGCGGTGTTGAGGTAGCCCTCGAGGATGTCGTCCTTGCTCATCCGCTGCTCGATGGCCATCGCGTAGCGCATCTCGCGGACCTTGCGCCTGGCCGTGTCCTCGGTCGCGTCGACGACCTCCTGCGCGGTGTCGGCCGAGTAGGAGATCGACAGCCGGACGAACTGCATGGTCAGCGTCGAGGCGCCCTGCTCGACGTCGCCGGCCTTCTTGTTGGCGATGTAGGCGCGGGCGATGCCCTTGACGTCGACGCCGTTGTGCTCGTAGAACTTCTGGTCCTCCGCGGCGAGCACGGCCTGGCGGACGATCAGCGGGACGTCGGCCAGCGGCAGGTCGCGCCGGTTCTCGTCGTACATGGTGGCCAGCAGGGTCTTGCTGTCGGCCGCGTAGAGGTAGCTCAGCTGCGGCGAGCGTTTGACGATCAGCTCGTCGGGCAGCTTGCCGAAGGCGTCTCCGCCGACGATCGCGGCCATGCCGGACAGCGCCACCGCGGGGAAGACCGCCGCGGCGACCACCACCCCGGCCAGCAGTCCGCAGATCAGCATGGACGCGAGGTTGACCAGCGGGTTGCGGTAGCGCGAGCTCATCAGGTCACCGCCTCAGGTCAGGTGCGCAGGCCCGAGCCCCGCAAACCACGTCATATCAGGCGATCTGCGGGCAATGCACCCGAGCGGTGCAGGGTCCGCGCGTCACCCGCGATCACCTTGAGAATGCGTCCACCGTGCAAGCCGCACAAGGGCTTTCGGCGGGTCGTCGGCGAACGGCCGCCAGGAGGCTGATCAGCCACTTGGGACGGCATAACGCTTCGGCATGGGCCCGCTCCCGTGAGTTGTGCGGAGCCGCCCGGCGCAGGCATGATCTGCACTGCGGTGGGGAAACCGTGTTCATTGCCGGCCTGCGACACGAGACGTTGGGGAATTCATGTTCACCGCTGCATCCGTGCCGACCCAGCCGCGGGGACCGGCTCGGCTGACCCGGCTGCGCGTGCTGCTCATCGAGGACGACGAGGGCGACGCGTTCCTGGTCGAGGAGCTGCTGCGCGAGCAGGACGCGGCGATCCAGCTCACCGTCGCCCGCAGCCTGCGCGACGCGCGGGCGCTGCTGGGCGAGGTCGACTGCATCCTGCTGGACCTGGGGCTGCCCGACGCGCAGGGCATCGACGGCCTACGCCGTGTGCTCTCCGCCGCGCCCGGCACCGCGGTGTGCGTGCTCACCGGCCAGCAGGACACCCACATCGGCATCACGGCGGTCGCCGAGGGCGCACAGGACTACCTGGTCAAGGGCCAGGTCGACGGCGCGCTGCTGGAGCGTGCGGTGCAGTACGCCGTCGAGCGCAAGTACGCCGAGGAGAACGCGCGCCGCCTGCGCGAGGTCGAGCTGCGCCAGGCCGAGTCGGCCCGGCTGGAGCGCGGCCTGCTGCCCCAGCCACTGATGACCACGGACCAGCTCGCCGTGCACACCTTCTACCGGCCGGGCCGTTACGAGGGGGTGCTCGGCGGGGACTTCTTCGACGTGGTGCAGACCAGCCCGGAGACGGTGCACGTGATGATCGGCGACGTGAGCGGCCACGACGTCGACGGCGCGGCGCTGGGCGTCGAACTGCGGGTGGCCTGGCGGGCGCTGACCCTGGCCGGGGTCGCGCCCGAGCAGACGCTGACCGCGATGGAGCAGGTGCTCAGCAGCGAGCGCAGCCACCCGAGCACGTTCGCGACGATGGCGGTGGTGCGGATCGACCTGGCCGCCTCGCGGGCGTCGTGCTGGCTGGCCGGGCACCCGCCGCCGCTGCTGCTGTCCGGCACGCGTGCCGCGCCGCTCGACGTGCCATACGGGCTGCTGCTCGGGGTGGGCGACGCGTCCCGCGAGCGGGCCGACACCGACCTGCCCGCCGACTGGTCACTGCTGCTCTACACCGACGGCCTGGTCGAGGGCCGGCTGGGCGACAGCCCGGACCGGCTCGGCGACGAGGGCCTGGTCGGGCTGTGCGGCACCCGGCTGGCCCGAGGTGAAACCATGGAACGTCTGCCCGCGAGCCTGGTCGAGTCGGCGGAGACGCTCAACGGTGGCCCGATGGCCGACGACATCGCGATCGTCCTGCTGAGTAAGGAACCAACCTCGTGATCAAGCGCGTGCAGTTCACCCACCCGCGGACCTGGTCCCTGCGCGCCCGGGTGACGGCGCTGGCCAGCGCCACTGCGGCGCTGCTGGCCGTGCTCGCCGTCAGTGCCGCGCTGCTGGCCACGGCCAACCTGGACCAGCTCGACGTGGTGCTCAACAAGACCGGCGTGCTGCGCCTGTCGGGCGAGCAGCTCGGCATGGCCCTGGTCGACCAGGAAACCGGTGTACGCGGATACGCGCTCAGCGGAGACGCCGCCGACCTCGGCCCCTACCGCACCGGGCGGGAGGCCGAGGAGCGGCTCTACGAGACGATGATCCCGCTCCTGGCGGAGGAGCCGGAGGTCCGGGCGCAGCTGGAGCGGGCCCGTGCCGCAGCCACCACCTGGCGCACCACGGTCGCCGAGCCCGCCGTCACGGCGACCCGCGACCAGGGCCCCGAAGCCGGCCAGCAGTTGCTCAACGAGGTCGGTGGGCGGGAGCGGTTCGACCAGGCACGTGCGCAGGTCGCGACGCTCCAGCAGGAGATCGTCACGCTGCGCAACGCGGCGGTCGCCAGCGTCCAGTCGGGCAGTGAGAACCTGGTCGTGCTGCTTGTCGCAGCGGGCCTGGTGGTGCTGGTCATGGGCACGAGCCTGGCGTTGTTGATCAACCGGATGGTCAGCCGGCCGGTGACGGAGCTCGCCGAGCAGGTGCGCCAGGTCGCCGCCGGCGCGTACGACATGGAGATCGCCGCCACGGGTTCGCCGGAGCTGGAGCGGCTGGGCCGGGACGTCGACGCGATGCGCCGCCAGATCGCCGCCGACCTGAGCGAGGTCCGCCAGGCCAGGCAGGCCGTCGAGGCGATCAACCAGCAGCTGCAGCTGCAGGCGTCCGAGCTGACCCGGTCGAACCGCGATCTGGAGCAGTTCGCCTACGTCGCCTCACACGACCTGCAGGAGCCGCTGCGCAAGGTGGCCAGCTTCTGCCAGCTGCTGCAGCGCCGTTACGCCGGGCAGCTCGACGAGCGCGCCGACCAGTACATCCTGTTCGCGGTCGACGGCGCGCAGCGGATGCAGCGGCTCATCAACGACCTGCTGGCCTTCTCCCGGATCGGCCGCAACACCAGTGGCTTCCAGCAGGTCTCGCTCGACGCCGTGATGCGCGACGTCGCCGAGCAGCTCAACATCGAGGAGAAGTACGGCGCCGACGCCGTCACCTGGTCAGACCTGCCGACGGTGGCGGGCGAGCAGGCACTGCTGGGGACGCTGCTGGCGAACCTGGTCGGCAACTCGCTCAAGTTCCGCCGGACCGACGTGCCGGTGCGCATCCAGGTCGACGCGGTGCGCACGGATGGTGCCTGGGACATCACGGTCAGTGACAACGGCATCGGGATCGAGGCCGAGTTCGCCGAGAAGATCTTCATCATCTTCCAGCGCCTGCACGCCAAGGACGCCTATCCGGGCACCGGCATGGGACTGGCCATCGCAAAGAAGATCGTGGAGTATCACGACGGCCGCATCTGGGTGGACTCCTCCCGGACCGACGGTGCGGCCATCACGTTCTCGCTGCCGATCAGTGAGAACTCCCGCGCGGCGACGCTGCCCGCCGTGCCGACCCAGCACAAGGAGCTGACCGCATGATGTCTGACCACGAGGTCGGCCACCCGATCGAGGTGCTGCTGGTCGAGGACGACCCGGGCGACGTGCTCATGACGCGGGAGGCGTTCGAGGAGTACAAGATGCGCAACATCCTCCGCGTCGTCAGCGACGGCGTGGAGGCGCTGGCCTACCTGCGCAAGGAGGGCGAGTTCGCCGAGGCCAACACCCCCGATCTGATCCTGCTGGACCTCAACCTGCCGCGCCGCGACGGCCGCGAGGTGCTCCGTGAGATCAAGAACGATCCCGACCTGTGCCGCATCCCGGTCGTGGTGCTGACCACCTCGCAGGCCGAGGAGGACGTGCTGCGCAGCTACCAGCTGCACGCCAACGCGTACGTCGCGAAGCCGGTCGACTTCGAGCGGTTCATCTCCGTGGTCAAGCAGATCGACGACTTCTTCGTCAGCGTGGTGCGCCTGCCCAACCGTCGCTGACCGGGCGCGGGCCGTGCTCCGTAATGGACAGACGGCTGTCGGTGGGCTCGTGCGCATGGGTTAGGGTCGCGCCCGTGGCGAACTGCGTGCAGTGCTCGAACGAGGCCGTCGTCGAGGAACGGTGCCTGGCGCACCACATCGAGAACTGCCCCACCGACGACGACGGCCGGCACGTGCTCGCCGACCTCGACCTCAGCGGGCAGCGCCTCGACGACGTCCAGCTCACCGACCTCGTGATCACGGGCGGCCTGAACTGCGCCGGCACCACCTTCCGCGGCTCGTTGCGGATCAGGAACGTCACCGTCGGCGGACTCGCCGACTTCAACAGCGCGCGGATGCAGGCTTACGTCTCGATCGCGCACCTGGCCGTCGGCGGGGTGCTGCGGTTGCGCGACGCGGTGCTGGAGCGCGACGTCTTCATCGCCGAGGTGGCCTGCGAAAGCGTGGTCTCGCTGGCCCGCGCGACGCTCGCCGGATCCGTCGAGATCACCGACCTGCGGGCCGAGAGCCTGGACCTGCGCCGCACCACCTTCCAGCACCGCGCCCTGCTACAACTCGGCGACGTGCCCCGCGTCGACATGCAGCGGGCAGGCTTCCATCGCGGGGTCCGCCTCACCTGCGCCGGGCCGACTCGCCTCGACCTGCTCGAAGTGGACCTGGGCGGCCCGTCCGCGATCGCCGCCGCCGCGTCGACCGTCGAGGCCTGGCGCATGCAGGACCGGCCGGTGCTCGGGCGGACCCTCGGCACCGACCTCAGCCAGCTCCGCCTGTCCTACGTGGACCTGTCCGAGTGCTCCTTCACCGGCGCGCACCATCTGGACAAACTGACCGTCGACGACTGGCACAGCTGGCGTACCTCACCGCGCGGCCTCTGGGTCACCCACCGCGTCACCCTCGCCGACGAGCACCGCGTACGCGGCCACGTCCGGTGGGCGCTGCCCGGCACCGACGGCCGTGAAGCGCCCTCGGTCGACAGCGTGCAGGCCGACTACCACTCGCTGCGCAGCATGATGCAGGACCGCAAGGACCAGCGGGCCGCGTCCGACTTCTACTACGGCGAGATGGAGATGCGCCGCATCGGCCTGCGCCGCAGCGTGCGCGCCGACCTGCGCGCCCGGGACTGGCGGGCGGCGTTCAGCACCCTCGGGGAGTGGCTGCTGCTGTGCCTGTACTGGCTGCTGTCCGGCTACGGCCAGCGAGCCTGGCGGGCCTTCGTGACCCTCGGCCTCGTCGCCGCCGCCGCGAGCGCGGCCCTGGCCCGCTGGGGCTTCCAGACCCCCACCGGGTACGGCGACTCCCTGCGCTACACCCTGCGCGCCGCCTCCACGCTGCTGCGCGGCTCGGACGTGGCGCTCACCCCGACCGGCGACTGGATCGAACTGGTGCTGCGCCTGGTCGCACCGCTGCTGCTCGCCCTCGGCCTACTCGCCATCCGCGAACGGGTACGTCGCTAACTGTGACCACTCGCGCAGCGGACTACGGCTGGCCGTCGTCTTCGACCGGCCGACCCACTTCACCCAGCGTGTCGAGTAAACGCTCCCGAGCGGCCGCCAGAAGAGCAGCGTAATCGGGTGAGAAGACCTCCACGAGTGACGTCTCGAGGGCTCCGGAGATCCGATACAGCGGCGACCAGACCGCGCGATCCTGGTTTACGAACGTGTCGAAGTCCGCGGTGCCAATCATCCGGTCAAGCCAGTCGGATAGAACAAGCGCCTGGTCATGTGTCAGTTTGAGCGTGAAACCTTCCTCGGTCACGATGCCGACACCACCGGCGGCCAACTCCGCGAACGGTCGTGACCCCAGCCGGGGACGGCTGGCTGCGGCCAGGTCGGCGGGGTCGGCAGAGCCGTCAGCTGA
The DNA here is from genome assembly GCF_009720365.1 of Catellatospora paridis. GTDB lineage: Bacteria > Actinomycetota > Actinomycetes > Mycobacteriales > Micromonosporaceae > Catellatospora > Catellatospora paridis. The sequence continues at coordinate 577,271 of NZ_ML769313.1, forward strand.
TGGTCCGACGCCAGCCCGTCGGCGGGCGCCCTGCCGCTGAACCAGCCGAGCAGGACGTGTCCCGGGGCGGCGACCGCGGGGCCGTCGCCGTCCACGTCCCAGGTCCGACCGAGATCGGTCGCCCTGACGCGAGCAAGCGGAAAGCCTTGCGCCTTCAGCGCGGCGAGCGTTTCCGTGAGCGCCCACGTGACGTATCCGGCCGGCCAGTCTGCTGTTCGGTAGCCGACGTCGAGATCCACGTGATGGGTTTCGAGTTCGCGCAGGCACCGGCGGAGTGTGTACCAGGCAGGGTGACGCCAGCCCGTCAGTGCCGTGACCATGCCATCCCACGCTTCCGTCGACATGGTCCGGGCCTCGTGCACGAACCGCTCCAGACTGTCGTTCAGTCGCCCGACGAGTTCGGTGGCAGGCCGGGCGGCGTCTTCCTCGACCGCATGGGCCAGCGCAGCGGCATCCGCTGGACGGCGGGGCGCACGGTGGTCCGCGCGGGCAGAGCGCAGCAGGCGCACGTAGGCGTCGGCACTCCCGGCGAGGTGGGCCAGCACATGGGCACGTGTCCAACGCGCGAGGCCCGAAGGAGCTCGCAGGCCGGTGTCGGTCAGCGCCGCAGCGGATGCGGTGAACCGGGCGGCCGACCGGACGACGTCGTCGACCATGCCGTCGACAGACTGCATTCCTCGATTCTCACATGGTCGGCACCTCGCCGAAGACCGCCTCAGTGGAGACGATGACCACCGGGATCTGCCGCTCGGTCGACTCCTGATACCCCTGGTAGCTCGGCATGGTCTCGACAATGAGCCGCCAGAGGCGCGGCCGCTCCGCCGCCGTGGCGGTGCGGGCGGTCGCCGCGAACGTCTGCGAGCCGACCTGGACGATAACGGCCGGATCGGCGACCAGGTTGAGATACCAGGCCGGGTGCCGGTCCGCTCCGGCGTTGGAGGCGACGACGAGGTAGCGCTCGCCGTTGCGGATGTACACCAGTGCGGTGCGGCGCAGGGTGCCCGTCCTGCGTCCACGGGTGGTCAGCAGCAGGTCGTTCATGCCGGGCCGGGCGTGGCCGCCGGTCTCGACGAGGCGCCGGATGTGCCCGGCCACCCAGGGGACCGGGCTGTCGATGACCTCCTCGGCGCTCATCCGGCTTCGACGCCCAGGTGGACGCGGTGGCGGGCGGGGTTCTCGATCTCGTCGAGCACGGCGACGGCGAAGTCGGGGTAGCTGATGCGGCTGGCGGCGTCGGCTGCGGCGACGCGGTACAGGCTGGTGCGTCCGGCGGCGTGGTCGAAGTCCCCGGCCGGGCTCAGGACCAGCCAGTCCAGGTCGGTCGTCGCCGCGTGCAGCACCGCTGTGCCCGCCGCGTGGCCGAGGTAGAAGGTCCGGTACTCCTGCGGGTAGCCGGGCGTGTCCATCAGGGGTGTGCCAGATGCCGTGTCCAGCACCGACGCCAGTCCGACGGTGACGAGCCGGCTGACCCGGGCCCGGGGCAGCCCGTCGAGCAGGGCATGTGCCGCCGCCGGGAAGAACGTCGCGGGGTCCGCGGCGAGGTCGGCGGAGGCGTTGACCGCCGCGTCGTGACCGGCCGCGACCCGGGCGACGTCGGCGGGGTCGGTCACGTCACCGGCCAGTACCTCGTCGGCGGCGAGGTCGACGTGGCGCGCGGGATCGCGTACCACCGCGGTCACCTGATGTCCTCGCTGCCGTGCCTCGGCCGCGACGGCCCGGCCCGCCCTGCCGCCGGCTCCGAAGATGACGATCCTGCTCATGGTGCCGCCTCTCGGTGGTGTGGGCCGGGCGTGTTCCGGCCACACAGCGGACGTTATCCAGACGCGTGGTATCCGTTCGGATACCGGCTACCATCGCCCGCGTGATCGCGCCCCTGGCCCCGGACATGTTCGACGAGATCTGCCCGTCCGATCTGTCGCCGATCCGGTTCGGTGACAAGTGGACCGGCATGGTGATGCGCTGCCTGGAGGACGGCCCGCGGCGCTTCTCGGAGTTGCGGGTGCCGCTGCGCGGCGTCACCGCGAAGGTGCTGACCAAGTCGCTGCGCTCGATGGAACGCGACGGTCTGGTGCGACGCCGCGTCGCGGACCGACAGGTGTCGTACGAGCTGACCCTGCTTGGCCGCAGCATGCTCGCCCCGATGGACGCGGCGTGCGCGTGGGCGCGGGAGCACTGGGACGAGCTGCTCGACGCCCGCGAAGGCGTCCCCGCCGAACGCTGAAGGGATTGTCGTGCGTCAACTCTGGCAGACCCTGCCAGTGCAACTTGAGCGCCCGTTCCAGCCGTGGGTGTACACGGTGTCGCACCGCACCCTCGTCCTGCGCAGTCACGGCCGCACCGACCCTGGTCACGGCACGAGCAGGTTCGAGAAGTCGGTCGACGTCGTGTTCGTGGACGTGCTCGCCATGAACACCAGGGCCCACTACCGCGAGCTATTCATCGCCGACCTGGGCGACCTCACCGAGGTCGACGGCTTTCCCGAGGTTCCGGAGCGGTTCCGGCACCGGTACGCGTACCTCACGGTGTCGGACGGGACGCATGACGGCTTCGTTGTCTGCGGCAACCTCAACGTCGATGCGCGCGGCGAACTCGGCCTCCGGTGGGCCGCCCACGCCAGGCGATAGCCGGCTGGTGTTTGGAAGGGCACCTTCTTCTACGGAATCCGATAAGAAGGTGCCCTTCCTTACTTTGTTACTGGAAGCGCGTGCCGGTGGTGGGGCTCCAGGTGCCGTCTACGACGACGGGGGGAGCGGTCTGGGGGGAGAGGGACTGGGCGGTGAAGCCGGCGGCGGGGGCGATCGGGAGTTTGAGGACGCTGGCGGTGAGGTCGATGGTGGCTGTTGCGCCGGTGGAGTGGGCGGTGGCGAACTCGGGGTCGGTCAGCGTGAGGACAAGGCCGAGGCGCTGGCCGGCGGGGATGATCTGGTCGATGGGGCGCAGCTTCCAGGTGATCGTGTAGTAGGTGCTGGTGTTCATGGCGGTGGTGCTGGTCAGCGAGTCGCGGTGCTGGCCGTCCATCCAGCCGCGGGACAGCACCTGGTACGCGGCGCTGGACACGACCTTCGCGGTGTTCTTGTAGCAGGCGTCGTCGGTGCTCGACGAGGAACCCCAACAGGACTCGGTGGTCAGCGTGCTGATGCCCTCGCCCGAGGCGCGGTAGTTGACCCGGGTGGCGGTGCCGTACGTGACGAGCTTGGCGGTCAGGGTGGTGGTGGCCTTGCTCGACCGGACCCTTAGCGTGATCGTCGGGGTGCCGGAGATGCGCAGGTCAGAGGTCAGCACCGGGGTCTGGTAGACCTTGCGGCCGGTGCGGGCGGTCGTCGGCGAGCTGACCGCGTTGGCCTCGCTGAGCGACGGCGCGTCGGTCAGCGACAGGCTGCCCGAGCCCGCGCCCGACGACGCCAGTACGCCCGGGTTGCCGGTGCCCTGCAGCACGTAGTTGGCCGTGGTGGTGCCCGACGGCGGCCACTGCGCGCTGGTCTGCCAGACGTCGGCGGCCCGTTCGACGTCGGCCATCGGCTCGCTCATGATGCCGTTGGCGATGCCCTTCAGCCAGAAGTCGAACCAGCGGTGCAGCGTGTCCACCCACGCGGCGCGGCGGAAGTCGAACGGGTCGACGTGACCCTCCTGCGAGAGCCAGATCTTGCGGGGCACGTTGTTGGCCGCGAGCGCGTCCCACCACTGTCCGAAGTGCACGCCCTGCACGTTCAGATCGTTCATGCCGTGTACGACGAAGACGCTCGCGTGCACCGACGCCGCGGCGGGGACGTAGTTGCGGGCGGCCCAGAACGAGTTGTAGTTGCCGTTGCTGACGGCCCCGCTGCTCAGGGCGCTGGACACGGCGGTGCAGGTGCCCGAGGGTCGGCCGTTGACGGTGGTGTGCAGGCTCGGCACGGAGCTGACCTTCGGGTTCACCATGCCGTTGACGCGGTTGTAGTCGTACCAGCTGGAGATCGCCCCGATCGGCACGATGGTCTCCAGGCCCTGCACGCCGGTGGCGGCGACCGCGTTGGCGACGGTGCCGTCCCACGACTTGCCGATCATGCCGACCTTGCCGGTGGTCCAGGTCGTCGCGTTGACCACGGTGCCGCTCGCGGTGCGCCCGACGGCGCGGCCGTTGAGCCAGTCGATCACCGCCTTGGCGCCCTGCACCTCCTCGGTGCCGCCGACGTCCTCGCAGCCGGTGGAGCGGCTGGTGCCGGCCAGGTCGGCGGCGACGAACGCGTAGCCGCGCGGCACGAAGAAGTTGTCGTAGTACAGCGGGAACTTGGTCACCGTGCCGTCGGCGGCGTAGGCCTTCTTCTCGGACTCGTTGCCGCGCCCGCAGCACTGGTAGTAGGGCGAGGCGTCCATGATGACCGGAACCTTCACCCCGGCCGTGGCGGCCTCGCGGGGTCGGATGATGTCCGCGACGACCTTGTCGGGGGTGCCGTTGCCGTCGTTGTCGAGGGTCGTCTCGACGTACACCGTCTCGCGGATGGCGGTGGCGTAGTCGTAGACCGGGTCGCTGAGCAGCGCGACGGGTGCAGCGGATGCGGGTGCGGCCAGCACGGTGGTGCCGAGCATGGCGAGCACGCACAGGAGGGGTATGCGACGCATCGACATATGGTGTCATCGCCATGTATCACTGTCCATGCGCCCGTGGCGGTCACGTGAAGCCGTTTCACGCCAGGCGTTCCGGGCCGCCGCACGGGCTGGTCGGCCGGGTGATGTCGGTCGTCCGTGGCAGGCTGGGACGGTGACGAAGACGCAGTACTACACGGCGACCAGCGCCGATGGCTTCATCGCCGACCAGGACAATTCGCTGGACTGGCTGTTCGTCGTCGACCGCAACGGCCCCGACCGGTTCAAGGAGTTCTTCGCCGGGGTCGGCGCGATGTGCATGGGCGCGACGACGTACGAGTGGGTGCTCGCCCACGACCAGCTGCTGGACCATCCGGAGAAGTGGCAGGCGTACTACGGCGATACGCCCTGCTGGGTGTTCAGCCACCGCGACCTGCCCGCGATCCCGGGCGCGAACCTGCACTTCGTGTCCGGTGACGTCGCCCCGGTGCACGACGCGATGCTCGCGGCCGCCGGTGCGGCGAACGTGTGGCTGGTCGGCGGCGGCGAGCTGGTCGGCAGATTCGCCGACCAGGGCCGGCTCGACGAGATCATCATGGGGGTCACGCCGGTCTTCCTCGGCGGGGGAGCGCCGCTGCTGCCGCGGCGGCTGCTGTCGTCGCAGGTGCGGCTGACCCGCATCGTGCAGGACGGCCAGATCGCCGAGCTGACCTATGAGCTGATCCACGAACCGCAGGGCTCAGACGGCGTCTGAACGGCACGAGGCGGACGGCCGGTCGCCGGAGTCGACCCCGGAGACCGGCGCGATGCGTTGCAGGCGGTGCCCCCAGGTGGGGAGCACCGCCTGCGGGGAGCCCTCAGGCCATGCACTTCGCGCCGGAGATGCCGATGGCGAGTTCCGCGCCGGAGGCGGCCAGCACCGTGACGGCGTTGACGTCTCCGGTGTAGGCGACCTCGGCCGCGGATGCGCAGAGCCGCAGTGCCGTGGCGTCATCGTCGTCGCCGAGGGAGGTGCCGACCACGACCGAGGTGCACTGCCCGTTCACGACGACCGACCGGACCTGGGTGCTCTTGAGGTGGTCCTTCACCAGGTCGCCGACGCCGCCACAGGAGTCCGGCGGCAGCGCCGCGGCCGATGCGCCGGTCGCCGCCGGAGGCGGAGTGTCCGCCTCGCCGCCACAGCCGGTCAGGGCGAGGGACGCGCTGAGCGCCATCGACGCCAGCAGGGAAGCGGTTCGGCTGTGGGATCTCATGTGGTCACCGTTCTGCAGGTGTGGACGAGCTTGGAGGGGAGACTCGACGCCGTCACGGCGCCGTCGCCGTGATGAGCCAGAGTCCGGATGGCAGTCGATAGCCGGTCTGCGGTCGACGGAACCGCTCGAGCAGCCCGGCCGCCGCGGCACGGGCGGCGGCCTGCCGTGGTGCCGGGGCTGCCCGATACCCGGCCCCGGCGGGTCCGATCTCGATCAGCCATTCGGCCACGCCGTCGGGGTCGTCGGGCGTATCCATGACCACGTCGTGCGGTTCGACGGTGATCGCGTCGAAGCCCGCCGCGGCGAGGATCCGGCGAACCCGGGCCGGATCGGCGAACGCGAACGGGCCGGGCTCGTCGCCGACGGGCAGCGGCGGCAGCGCCGCCACCTGGGGCGCCGTGCCGAGCACCGCGAGCGGCAGCCACGGGTTGGCCGGGCCGTCCCGGAAGACGGTCGCGGCCAGCCGTCCACCGGGACGCAGCGCGCGCCGGAGGTTGACGCAGCCGGCGACGGGGTCGGCGAGCAGCATCAACGCCATCCGGGAGAACGCCGCGTCGAACGGCGCTTCCGGAAGGCCTGCCACGGTCTCGACGTCGGCGGCGGCGAACCGCAGACCTGGATGGCGTTCGGGAGGGAACCGGGCCCCCGCCGCGGCCACCATGGACTCCGCCAGGTCCACGCCGAGCGCCGCGCCGGTCGGCCCCACCGCCGCCGCCAGTTCGGCGGTGGTGCCCCCGCAGCCGCAGCCGACATCGAGCACGCGCTCGCCGGGCCGCGGGCTCAGCCGGGCCATCGCGACCGCGCCCAGTGGCCTGCCGAGCTCGTCCTGGCGGTCAGCGTGCCGGATCCAGCCGGGTGCGGCCTGTGCCCAGAACGCGCTGTTGCGGGCGCGCAGCCCGGCGGTGTCGGCCATCAGAACGGCAGCTCTGCGCCGTCGACGGTCATCGCCCGGAACCCGGCGCTCTTGCCGGCGTCGAAGCCCTCCGCCTGGGCGGCCAGGCCCGCAGCGCGCACCAGCCGCTCGGACTGGAAACGCCGGAACGCCGCCTCGTCCTGCCAGACGTTGATGATCCGCCAGCCGTCCTCGGTCGGCCCGGCGACGTGGGCCAGCAGGCCCGGCGGACGGTCCGGGCCCAGATGCTGCTCGACCAGCCGGTACTCGGCTTCGCTCACGCCGGGCATCTCCTGGAGCACACCGAACGGCATACGACCACATCCTTTGGTTAGAGTTACGCTCTAACGAATAGAGCACTACAGTGAGCCGGTGGCTGTCAAGAGGCGGTACGAGTCGGAGCGGCGACAGGAACAGGCCCGCCAGACCCGGCGCGCGATCCTGGACGCCGCCGGCCGGCTGTTCGCCGAGGCGGGATACGCCGCGACCCCGCTGACGGCGATCGCCGCCGCGGCCGGCGTGGCGGTCCAGACCGTCTACGCGGTGTTCGGCAGCAAGCGCCAGCTGCTGTCCGATCTGGTCGACGTGACGACCGCCGGTGACGACGAGCCGGTGGCACTGCCCGACCGCGCCTTCGTCGCCGAGATCCAGGCCCTGGCCGACCCGCGGGCCAAGCTGGTCCGCTATGCCCGGCAGATCACCGAGGTCCACCAGCGCAACGCCGCGGTGATGGTCGCGCTCGCGGGAGCGGCGACCGCCGACGCCGACGCCGCGGCGATCTGGCGCAAGAACGTGGAGGAGCGGCGGCGCGGCATGACCATGTTCGCCGCGGAACTCGTCGCGACCGGCGGAGTGCGTCCCGAACACGATGTGGACAGCGTCGCCGACGTGCTGTGGCTGGCGATGGACGCGCGCAACTACGACTGGCTGGTACGCACGCGCGGCTGGTCCATCGAACAGTTCGAACGCTGGTACGCCGACACCGTCAGCGCTGCCGTGCTGGCGTGAGCCGGGCTTATCGTTTGCGCAGGCTGGTGTAGTCCGGCAGGTCGATCCGGTCGGCGGGCGGCGACATGAAGCGTGCGGCGACGCGCTGCACCACCGGGTTGGCGGCGGTGGCCAGCAGCGCGTTGAGCACACCGATCCCGACCCGGCTGCGCGGGTGCGCGATGCGCGGCGTGAACGGCGGCAGGTGCTGAGCCTGCGCGACGTACGGCCGCATGATGCGCTCGTACGAGGCGAACGCGTCGCGGTGCGAGGTGTGCGAGGCCAGTTCACCGGCCAGCACGTACGCCCCGACCAGGGCCAGGCTGGTGCCCATGCCGCTGATCGGTGAGGCGCAGTAGCCCGCGTCGCCGACCAGGGCGACCCGGCCCCTGCTCCAGCGCGGCGCGTGCACCTGGCCGACCAGTTCGCAGTAGAACTCGTCGGCGTCGCCGAGTGCGCGCAGCACCCGGGGCGCCTCCCAGCCGACACCGGCGAAGACGCGCCGGAGCAGTTCCTTCTGCTCGCCGACCGGGAGCCGTTCGTAGCCGCGGGGCGGGCACAGGAAGGACATCAGTGCCCTGGTCGAGCCGAGGTTGTCCGGGCGCAGCGCGACGACCCGGCCGCCGGGCGCGTTGTGCCAGCGCGCCCACGAGCCGTCCGAGGCGGCGCGGGGGACGGTGAGATAGGACGTGTAGAGCCCGAGTGGCACCACCCGCGCCTCGCCGCCGAACACCAGCCCCCGCGTCGTCGAGCCGATGCCGTCGGCCGCGACGACCAGGTCGAAGGCCCGGTCCGCGCCGTGCGCGAACGACACCCGGACCCCGTCGTCGCGGTCGTCGACAGCGGTGATGCGGTCGCCGAAGACGTACTCGGTGTGCCCGCGGGTGCGGTCGTGGAGCAGGTCCGCCAGCTCGCCGCGCAGGATCTCCAGCTCGGCGACGAAACCCTCCCCGCCGAACGCCTTCGCGGCGAACGCTGCCTTGACCCGGTTGCGCGCATCGACGAAGGCGACCCCGTCCTCCCCGGTGGAGCGGGCCCGGACGGCGTCCTCGATGCCCATCCGCCGGGCCACGGTGCGGCCCGCGCCGCGTAGGTCGACGGTCTGACCGCCGGGACGTATGGCGCCATGCCGCTCGACGACCACCGCGGTCATCCCATACTCGTGCAGCCAGTGGGCCAGCGCGGGACCGGCGATGCTCGCGCCGGAGATCAGGACCCGGCGGCCGGTCATCGGTGTCCCTCCTGTGCCTGTGCGCCGGTCACCGCCCTGCGAGCCGCGACCGGCCAGCACCAGTGTTCCCGACGCGGACCAGGTGATCCAGTGACGTGGCCGTGGCGTCGGGCAGCGGTGCGCCTCCGCTCGCCCGATCCCGATGAACCCGTCGACGGACGCGGGCGGCACCGACTGCACCGCTGCGAGCAGCGGGGACTACCGTTGTCGGGTGGACCCTGATCAGCGCGCTCTCAAGGACGGCGACCTCGACACGCGCGAGGAGCACCTGTATCGCCTCCTCGACCGCGCGAAGGCGGACGGCGACGCATCCGCGCTGGCCGCACTGCGCGCCCTCGCGCGCGACTACCCGAACTACCACCGCTCGCTCTACAGCCGGGCAATGAACCAGGCCGACGTCTTCGTCGACGCGTCGCTGGCCGAGCCGCTGCTCGCCGCGCTGGCCGACACCCGCTACAACTGCCAGGCCTGGGCGGCGATGGGCTGCGCCGCGTTGCGGCTGCCCGAGGCGGTGCCCGGCCTGGTGGCGTTGCTGGAACGCGGCGACTGGATGGCTCAGGAGCAGGCGGTACGCGCGCTGGGCCGGATCGGCGACGAGTCCGCGGTGCCCGCGCTGGTCCCGGCGCTGTGGTCCGAGCCCGAGTGGCTGCGCGAGCGCGCCGCCGATGCGCTGGCCTCGATCGGCGGCGAGGAGGCGCTGACGGCCCTGTGGGAGGCGTTTGAGCACCGTGGTTTCACCCGGATCGGCTACGTCGCCAGCGCGCTGTCGAAGTTCACGCCCGACATCGTCCCGAGGCTGCTCGCGGCAGCCGACGACGACGACCCGGACCTGCGGTACTGGGCCGCCGTCGCGCTCGGCTCGACCGGTGACCCGAGCGTGGTGCCGACGCTGGAGCGCCTCATGGATCAGGACAAGGGCCAGACGGTGTTCGACGGCTGGGTCAGCGTCGCGGCGAAGAAGGCCCTGCGTACGCAGCGCCGCATCCAGGCCGCGATCGCGGCCCGGTCCGGCGAGGACGGTGCGCAGACCGACGGAGTCGACGACGCGGCCTGAGCGTGGGGCTCAGCTGTCGGGCTCGCTCTCCTCGTCGCCGGTCCACGGCGGCCAGGTCGCGATCTCGGCGGCACCGGCGCGGACCCTCGCCCAGTCGACGTGCCGGGGCGCGGCCAGCCGCGCGGCGAGCCAGCCGCAACGCTGCCCGTGTTCGACCCGCAGGTGCGCGACGTCGAGTTCGATGTCCGGTGGCGGGCCGGTGCGTTCGAGTTCGGTGACGCGTTCGTCCATCGCGGCCATGAGCCGCCGGTCGAAGTCGTCGACCGCGGCGAAGAACTCCTCCGTCGGCACGGTGACCACCAGCCGTTCCGGTCCGTCGAAGGTGCCTTCCTCGGCAGGCAGGATGCGTTGGCAGACGCTCACCACGTCCTGCCCGTCGGTGACGTGCCGCCAGGCCCGCAGGACCGGCGCGTCGGTGAGATAGCCGCAGTACACGTCGAAGTCGCTCTGCAGGTCGAGAGCCTTGTCGACGTCTTCGCTCCAGTCGTCTTCCGGGTAGTCCCGACGTGGGGATGTTCCGTCGACGAAGGCGATGAGGTCGTCGGGCACGGGCTCGTGCAGCGCCGCGCGGAGGATCAACATGTCCTCCCAGAGCCGTACTACGTAATAGTCGGGGTATGGGCGCTCCAGCTCCCAGCGCGCCACGGCCTCGTCGCGGTATCGCAGCAGCTGGTGTCCGCCGACCTCGATCCAGTACCAGCCGCTGGTCAGGCCGAACCAGTGCAGGTTGGCGACGTGGCTTCCCCAGGGCGGCACCTCGGCCACCGGCCGGAGTTCGAACTGGAAGCGGATCGTGTCGACCGGAATCCCGGCGCTCATGAGTCGCGGCGGCCGGACCAGGCGCGCCAGAGTTCGGCGTAGCGGCCGTCGGGGACCTCGCGCAGCTCGTCGTGGGAGCCGCTCTCGACGATGCGGCCCTCGTCGAGCACCACCACCCGGTCGGCGAGCGCCGCCTGGGTGAGCCGGTGCGCGACCAGCAGGCCGGTGCGCCCGTGCAGCGCGGCCGCGACGGACGCCTCCAGGACCCGTGCCCCGGCGCTGCCCGCCTCGGCGGTCGCCTCGTCCAGCACGGCGACGGCCGGGTCGGCCAGCACCAGCCGGGCCAGCGCGAGCTGTTGCGCCTGCGCGGCGGTGAGCCGGTGCCCGCCCTCACCGACCACGGTGGACAGGCCGTCCGGCAGCGCGTTCACCCATTCCGTCGCGCCGACCCGCTCCAGCGCGGCCGTCAGGTCGGCGTCGGCGGCGTCGGGGCGGGCCAGGCGCAGGTCCTCGGCGAGGGTGCCCGCGAAGACGTACACCTCCTGGGTGATCAGCGCGACGGCCCGGCGGCCGGCCGGGTCGAGGTCGCCGAGGCCGACCCCGCCGACCCGGATGCTGCCCGACGTCGGTTCGTGCACGCCCGCGAACAGCCCGGCCAGGGTGCTCTTGCCGGCGCCGCTCGCACCGACCAGCGCCACCCGCTGCCCGGCGGGCACCGAGATGGTGACGGCGTGCAGCACCGGACGGTCGACCGTGTACGCGTGGCTCACCGCGTCGGCGTGCAGCGACGCGTCGGCGGGCGTGCGCGGCGCGGGCGGCGCCACGGGCTCGGGCAGGTCGGCGACGCCGACGATGCGGACCAGCGCGGCCGTCGCCGCCTGCACGTCGTCGATCAGCCCGAGCGCGATGTTGACCGGCGTGAACAGGTTGTGGAAGTACAGCGCCGCGGCCGTGGCCGCGCCGATGGTGACCTCGCCCGAGCGCACCAGCAGGAAGCCGGTGGCCAGCACCGCGGAAAGGCCGATGAACTCGGCCAGGTTGAGCCGGGCGTAGAAACGGGTGACCAGGTTGACCCCGCGCATGGTCAGGTCGACGGCGTCCTGCGAGCGCCCGGTGACCCGGCCCAGGTGCTGCTCGCGGCGGCGCAGCGCGCGGACTGTCGGCGCGCCGCCGATGGTCTCCAGGAGCTGCTGCTGCTGTGCGCCGACGGCGATGCGCTGGCGGGCGTACAGGGGCAGGGCCCGGCCGCCGTACCACCAGACGGTGTAGAGCTGCACGGGTGCGGCGAGCAGGGCGGCGAGCATGAAGCGCCAGTCGAGCACGGCCAGCCCGGCCATGGTGAGGCCGATCGCGAGCAGCGACCGGGCCAGCTCGGGCAGGCCGGAGCGGACCACGGAGGCGACCGCGTTGAGGTCGTTGCCGGCGCGGGAGGTCAGGTCACCGGAGCCGGCCCGCTCGACCTGCCCGAGTGGCAGCCGCAGCGCCCGATTGAGGAAACGTTCTCGCAGCTCGGCCAGGGCCCCTTCGCCGAGCCGGGCGATCAGGGTGAGGCCGTACGCGGTGGCGGCTCCGGACAGGACGGCGATTAAGGCGAGGGCGACGACCGGGGTGGTGATCGCGGACGCGGGCGCGCCGGTGGTGACGAGGTCGACGACGTGGCCGAGCAGCGGCGCGACGGCCAGCCCGACGGCGGTGGCGGCGGTCAGCACGAACAGCCCGGCCGCGGCCAGCCAGCGGCGCGGCCGCAGCAGCGCGCGGAGCGCCGCGACGGCCTGCCGGCCGGTGGCGGTGGGCAGCAGTTCCCGCTGCTCGGTCATGGGGGTCGCCTCCTGGCCGGTCATGCCAGCACCGTCGCGCGGTAGCCGGTGTGCTCGCGCACGAGCTGCTCGTGGGTGCCGGACGCGGTGAGCGCGCCGTCGGCCACGAAGTGGACGGTGTCGGCGGCGGCCAGCAGCGCCGGGCTGGTGGTGATGACGACGGTGGTGCGCCCGGCGCGCAGGCTGCGTACGCCGTGCACGATGCGCAGTTCGGTGACCGCGTCGACGGCGGTGGTGGGCTCGTGCAGCACCAGCACCGGGGTGTCGGCGGCGAGCGCGCGGGCCAGGGCGACGCGCTGGCGCTGCCCGCCCGACAGGGACCGGCCGCGCTCGGCGAGCGCCCCGTCGACGCCGCCGGCCATGGTCGCGGCGACCTCGTCCGCGCCGGAGGCGGCCAGCGCCGCGGTGAGCAGACCGCCGTGGTCCGCGGTGCCGGTGCGCTGGTGAGGCAGGCCCATGCTGGCCGGGGCCACGACGTTGTCGCGCAGGGTGCCCTCGAACAGGTCGGCGTCGTGGGCGGCGACCAGCAGCGCGGCGCGTACCGCGTCGGGGTCCAGGGTGGACAGGTCGTGGCCGTCCAGGGTGATAGTGCCCGACTCGGGTTCGCGTTCGCGGCCGAGCAGGTCGACCAGGGCCTCGGCGTGGGCGGGGTCGGCGGTGACCACGCCGACGAGCTGGCCGGCGGCGACGTCGAGGTCGAGGTCGCGCAGCCCGGCGTGGGTGAGGCCGCGTACGGCCAGGCGGCCGGTGACCGGGCCGGGCAGCGGGGCGTCGCCGCCGACGGCAGCGGGTGAGGCCAGCACCTCGGCGATGCGCACGGCGCTGCCGCGACCCTGGGCGAGCTCCCCGTTGACCCAGACCAGCATGGACAGCGGCCCGATCAGGTACTGCGCCATGCCGACCGCGGCGATCAGCGCGCCGACGCTGATCGTGCCGTCGGCGGCCAGCCGCCCGCCGACCAGCGCCACGACGGCCAGGAACAGCCCGTTCACGGCGAGCAGGGTGCCGTCGTGCCAGCTCTTTGCGCGGGCGGCGTGCACGGTCGCGGTGAGCGCGGCGCGGCTGCTGAGCCGGTAGCGCTCGGCGGCCGCGCGTTCGGCGCCGATGCCCTTGAGCACCCGCAGGCCGCCGACCATGTCGGCGGCGAGCCCGGCGGTGTGCGCGATCCGGTCCTGCTCCACCTCGCTGCGCCGCTGCAGGGGACGGCCCAGCAGGTGGGCCAGCCCCATCATGAGCGGGGTGCCGAGCAGCACCAGCAGGCCGAGCGGCAGGGACACCCGCAGCAGCGCGACCGCGCCGACGGCCAGGCCCAGGATGCCGGCCACACCGAGGGGCAGGGCCAGCGCGACCATGCCGACCCGTCCGGCGTCGCTGGTGGCGACGCTGGCCAGCGCGCCCGGCAGCCGGCCGGTGTCCGCCCCGCCGCGCCGGTCGAGGACCCGGTCGGTGAGGCGTACCCGCAACACGTGCCCTGCCTGCTCGGCGGCGCGTTCGCCCAGCCGCGCGCCGAAGCGGAAGCTGAACGACAGGGTGAGGAACACCGCCCCCAGCACGGCGAGCCACAGCAGCAGCTCGGAGCTGGAGCCGGTGCCGACGGCGCGGTCCACGACCACGCCGATCACCACCGGCACCATGGCCTCGCCTGCCTGGTGGCCGGTGCTGAGCAGCGCGCTGCCGGTGATGCGGCCCGCCTGGCCGCGCAGGGCTTCGCGCAGCACGCGGCCGCCGGTCAGCTGTGGCATGTCCCCTCCTGGGGGTCGGTCTGTCGGGGCGGCAGGTCGCACCGCGTGCGTGCGGATGATGATCGGTGCCCGGACCGGCGGCGTGCGCCCGCCGCCGGTGACGGTGCGCCGCCGCAGGCGGGGCCTGGGGCGGCTTCGGTCAGCGGCAGTGCGCCGCGGCGAGCCGGGCCAGGGTAGCGCTGGCCGCGACCACCTCCGAGATCGGCACGTACTCGTCGGGGGCGTGGGCGAGCTCGATCGAGCCGGGTCCGTACTGGACCGTGGGGATGCCCGCCCCGGCGAGCAGTCGCAGGTCGCTGCCGTATGGCGCGCCCCACTGCTCGGGCGTGACCCCGGTGGCCCCGACGACGGCCGCGGTGAACGCCGGGTCGGGGTTGCGGCCGGGCAGGAACTGCCCACCCCACCACTCGACGGTGACCGGGTGCTCGGCCAGCCACGGGTCCGCGGCGCAGGCCTTGCCGACGGCCGCTTCCAGTGCCGCCTTGGCCTGCTGCGGGGACTCGCCGAGGGCGACGCCGAAGCGGCCCTCGGCGATCAGCAGATCGGGCACCGACGACGACCAGTCGCCGGCGTGCACGGTGCCGATCTCCAGCGCGTACGGGACGTCCCAGCGCTTCATCAGCGGGTCGACGTCGCGGTTGCGGGTCGCCTCCAGTTCCCGCAGCGCGGTGAAGACGGGCAGGAACTTCTCGACCGCGCTGACGCCCGCGGTGCGTCGGGACGCGTGCGCCGACGTGCCCGGCACGCGCAGCCGGAACGTCAGCGCGCCCGCGTTGGCGGGCACCACGGCCAGGCCGGTCGGCTCCGGGATGACGCACGCGTCGGCCCGCCACCCCCGGTCCAGCAGGCCGTACGTGCCGAGGCCGCCGTCCTCCTCGCCGGCCACGCACGCGATCAGCACGTCGCCGCGGGGGCGGTCGTGTTTCAGCTCGCGGATCGCGAACAGCGCCGCGACCAGGCCGCCCTTCATGTCGCAGGCGCCCCGGCCGTAGAGGCGGTCGCCGTCGACCCGGCCGCTGAACGGGTCGTCCGTCCAGGCGGCCAGGTCACCGGGCGGCACCACGTCGACGTGTCCGTTGAACATCAGCGACCGGCCGCCGCCGGTGCCGGGCAGCCGTCCGACCAGCCCGTACGCCCGTTCCCGGGGGACCTCCATGCCGGGGAAGGCCGGCTGGGCGGTCAGTTCCGGCAGTGCCAGCTCCCACAGGTCGACCTCGAGGCCCTCGGCACGCATCCAGTCGGCGAGCACCGCCTGGATGCGTGCCTCGTGCGGCGAGCCGCCGACGCTGGGGATGCGGACCAGGTCGGCCAGCAGCTCGGTCAGTTCCGTCATGCCGGGAAGTGTCCCAGGTAGCCGCCCATGGTCCGGAACAGCTCGGTCGCCGCCAGTTCGGTGCCGTCGTCGAGGCGTACCCGCTCGATGACCAGGCCCTTGCTCCTGCCGCGGCGGGCCTCGGCGCCGGCGACGATGGCGACGCCGTCGCCTTCGCGGTAGAAGATCCGGCCGGGGGTGCCGCCGTACACGGCCTCCGACACCGAGGCCTTGACCACACGGATGCGCTGACCGCGGTAGTAGGTGTAGGCGTTCGGGTACGGGTCGCACTGGGCGCGGACCAGGCGGTCCAGCTCCTGTGCGGTCCACGTCCAGTCGATGCGCAGGTCCTCGTCGGCGCGCTTGTGGAAGAAGCTGGCCTGCGTGCGGTCCTGCGGCGTCCAGTCGGTGCGGCCCGACGCGATCAGGCGCAGCCCGTCGACCGTCAGCGGCCCGAACAGGGCGAGGGTCTTGTGGAACAGGTCGGCGGTGGTGTCCCGCGGGCCGACCTGCACCGAGCGCTGCAGCACGATGTCGCCCGCGTCGAGGGTGTCGTCCATCATGTGCGCGGTCACGCCGACCTCGGGCTCGTCGTTGAGCAGCGCCCAGATCAGCGGGGAGAAGCCGGCGTACTTCGGCAGCAGCGAGTCGTGGATGTTGAGGGTGCCGTGCCGGGGCAGGTTGAAGACCTGCGGCGGGATCCAGGTGCGCCAGTTGGTGGCCACGATGACGTCGAGGTCGGCCTCCTTGAGCGCGGCCATCAGCTCCTCGTCGTCGGGGCGCTCGCGGATCAGCACGGGCACGCCGTGCTCGGTGGCGAGGTCGGCGACGGAGTCGCTCCAGATCCGCTCGTACGCGTGGTCGCTCCGGGGATGCGTGACGACGAGGACCACCTCGAGGTCAGGTGCTTCCAGCAGCGCCTGGAGCGTGCGGTGCCCCCAGGTCTGGTAACCGAACATCGCGACCCGCATGGGTGCCCTCCTCTGGACGGAAACGAAAGGCAAGGCTTACCTTGCTAAGGTAACCCTAATGTAATCTTCGGGGGCCGCACACGGAAGGGGTCATATGTCCACGTCGGACGCACATCTCCACGATCTCGCAGGGATCGGCTTCGGCCCATCCAACCTGGCCCTGGCCATCGCGTTACGCGAGCTGGACCGTCCGGTGGACGCGGTGTTCCTGGAGAAGCAGCAGCGGTTCGGCTGGCATCGCGGCATGCTCATCGAGGGCACCACGATGCAGGTCTCGTTCCTCAAGGACCTGGCGACGATGCGCGACCCGGCCAGTGCGTACAGCTTCCTGAGCTACCTCAAGGCCAAGGACCGGCTGATCGACTTCATCAACCACAAGACGATGTTCCCGTCGCGCGTGGAGTTCCACGACTACCTCGAATGGGCCGCCGCCGGGTTCACCGACCAGGTCGAGTACGGCTCCGAGGTCGTCGCGGTGCGTCCGATGCGCGACGGTGACGCCATCACGGGCTGCGAGATCGTCGCGCGCCAGGGCGGCGACCTGGTCACCCGCCGCGCCCGCAACCTGGTCGTCGCGACCGGCCTGGAGGCCCGCATGCCCGACGGCATCCGGTCCGGCCCGCGCGTCTGGCACAGCAGTGACCTGCTGCGCCGCCTGCCGGGCCTGCGCGACCCGCGCCGTGTGCTGGTCATCGGCGCGGGCCAGTCCGGTGCGGAGGTCGCCGACCACCTGCATCAGACGTTCCCGCAGACCGAGGTCTGCGCGGTGTTCGCCAAGTACGGCTACACCCCCGCCGACGACAGCCCGTTCGCCAACCGCATCTTCGACCCCGAGGCCGTCGACCACTTCTACGACGCGCCCGAGCACGTCAAGCGGGTGCTGATGGGCTACCACGGGTCCACCAACTACTCGGTCGTCGACCTGGACGTCATCCAGGGCCTCTACCGCCGGATGTACCAGGAGAAGGTGCTCGGTCAGGAGCGCCTGCGCATCATGCACGCGTCGCGGGTGGTGGAGCTGGCCGAGGAGGCCGACCGGGTGCGGGTCGTGGTGGAGTTCCTGCCCACCGGCGAGCGCACCGTGCTGGACGCCGACGCGGTGGTCTGCGCGACCGGCTACCGCAGCAGCGACCCGCTGCAGCTGCTCGGCGAGCTGGGCGAGCACTGCGTACGCCGGGACGACGGGCAGCTGCACGTCGAGCGGGATTACCGGGTCGCCACCACGGGCGACGTGCGCTGCGGCATCTACGTGCAGGGCCCGACCGAGCACACCCACGGCATCAGCTCCACGCTGCTGTCCAACACCGCCGTGCGCGCCGGTGAGATCGCCCGCTCGCTAACCCGGCTCGCATCGCCCGCACTGGCCTGACACGAGCGGCAACTCTTGACGACTCGCGGCCTCCGAAGCGCTCGGAGGCCGCAAGTCGTCAAGAGTTGCGACAGGGCTAGGACACGATCGGCTGCGGGGGGCGGGTGGTGCGGCGGCGGTGACGATCGGCGGGTACGACCATCGGGGTGCCCGTCTGCGGGTCGGTCATCACCTGGCTGGCCACGCCGAAGACGTGCTCGACCAGGTCGGCCGTCATGACCGCCTCGGGCGCGCCCTGGGCGACGATCTCGCCGCCGCGCATGACGACCAGGTCGGTGGCGTAGCGGCAGGCCTGGTTCAGGTCGTGCAGCACGGCGACCACGGTCCGGCCCTGCTCGTGCAGCTCCGCGCACAGGTCCAGGACCTCGAACTGGTGCGCCAGGTCCAGGAACGTGGTCGGCTCGTCCAGCAGCAGGATCGGCGTCTGCTGGGCGAGTGCGACGGCCAGCCACACCCGCTGGCGCTGCCCGCCGGACAGCTCGTCGACGAACCGGTCGGCCAGATCGGACACCTCCGTGACGGCCATCGCGTCGCGCACGGCGGCCTCGTCGTCGGCCGACCACTGGCGCAGCAGGCGCTGGTGGGCGAAACGACCCCGGGCGACGAGGTCCTCGACCACGATCCCGGCCGGGACCACCGGCGACTGCGGCAGCATGCCCAACTGCTTGGCGACCTGCCTGGAGGGCAGCGAGGCGATGGCCGCGCCGTCCAGATAGACCGTGCCCGCCTGCGGCTTCAGGACGCGCGATAGCGCCTTGAGCAGGGTGGACTTGCCGCAGGCGTTGGGGCCGACGATGACGGTGAACGACCCGTCGGCGATCTCGACACCGAGGTCCCGGGCCACCACCCGGCGGTCGTACGCCAGGGTCAGTTCCTGCGCCCGCAGCCGTGTCTGCATCGCGTGCTCCTTCGTGCTCATCGGCCGCGCCGCCATTCGCGGGCCAGCAGCCAGGTCAGGTACAGCCCGCCGATCGCGGCGGTGACCACGCCGGCGGGGATGTCGTTGTCGGGCAGCACCCGCTGCGCCGCCCAGTCGCTGCCGGCCAGCAGCGCCGCGCCCATCGCCGACGCGGGCAGGATGCCCGGCCCGGGGGAGCGGGTCAGCCGCGCGGCCAACTGCGGCGCGGCCAGCGCCACGAACGCGATCGGGCCTGCGGCAGCCGTCGCGCCCGCGGCCAGCCCCACGCTGGCCAGGGCGAGCACGGCTCGGCTGCGCTCGACGCGTACGCCGTGCAGCGTCGCGGTGTCGTCGCCCAGCGCCAGCATGTTCAGGTGGCGGCCGTAGTAGAGGACCACGGGCAGCAGCGCCGCGAGGGTGACCGCGACGATGGTGACCTCGGTCCAGCCGCGGCCGCCGAGGCTGCCGATGAGCCAGACCTGCGCGGCGAGCGCCTCGTCGAGGCGGCCCTTCACGATGAGGTACGAGTTGACCGCCTCCAGCAGCGCGGAGACCCCGACGCCCATCAGGATCAGGCGGAACGCCTGGGTGCCGCGCTGGAACGCGAGCAGGTAGATGGCGATCGAGGTGAGCACGCAGCCGACGATCGCGCCGATGGCGACCTCCAGGCCGCTGCCGTCGAGCAGCAGGATCACCACGAGCGCGCCGGTGGCCGCGCCGACCGTCATGCCGACGAAGTCGGGGCTGCCCAGCGGGTTGCGGGTCAGGCCCTGGAACACCGCGCCGCTCGCGCCCAGCGCCGCGCCGACCAGCAGCGCCACCAGGGCACGGGGCAGCCGCAGCTCCTGCACGATGAAGTCGGTTCCCGGATCGCCCCGCCCGACGAGACTGCGCAGCACGTCGCCGACGGGGATCGGGAAGTCGCCGCTGGACAGGTTCACCACGGCGATCGCGGCCGCCGCCAGCAGCAGCAAGGCGCCGACGAGCAGGGCACGGGAACGCACCCGCAGCGACAGCGCGCCACCCGGGGTACGCAGCACGAACTGCCGCGCGCGCCGGCCAGGCTTGGTGATCACGTTCACAGGGCACCGAGCTTCCGGCGGCGGCACAGCGCGATGAAGACCGGCGCGCCCAGGAACGCGGTGACGATGCCGACCTGCAGCTCCGACGGCGCGGTGAGCACCCGGCCGAGCACGTCCGCGCCGAGCAGCAGGATCGGGCCGAGTACCACTGCGTAGGCGAGGATCCAGCGGTGGTCGGGGCCGGTGACCAGTCGCGCGATGTACGGCACGGCCAGCCCGAGGAACCAGATCGGTCCGCAGGCGGCGGTCGCCGCGCCGCACAGCAGCGTGATCGCGGCGACGCCGAGCACGCGGATGCGGCCCGGGTGCGCACCGAGCGCGGTGGCGGCCTCGTCGCCCATGCTCAACGCGTTGAGCCGGCCGCCCAGGGTCAGCGTGAGCAGGATCCCGGCGATCAGGAACGGCGCGACGCGCAGCAGGGTGTCGCTGTCGCGGTCGGCCAGCGAGCCGACGTCCCAGTGCCGGTAGCGGTCGAACGTGCCGCGGTTGGTGACCAGCACCGCCCAGACCAGCGCGCCGAGCACGGCGGTGATGGACACCCCGGCCAGCACCTGGCGTTCCGGGGTGGGGAAGCGGCCGGACCCGCCGAGGGCGAACACGGCCGTGGCGGTCAGGGCCGCGCCGCCGAAGGCGAACCACACGTACGCGCTGGGCGAGGTCAGGCCGAGGAACGCGATCGCGACGACGACGCCCGAGGACGCGCCCAGGTTCACCCCGAGCAGGCCCGGTTCGGCGAGCGGGTTGCGGGTGAGCGCCTGCATCAGCGCGCCGGCCAGCCCGAGCGCCGCGCCGACGCCGAGGCCGAGCAGCGTGCGGGGGATACGCAGCTGGTGCACGATGTCCGACTGCGCGGAGCCGTCGTCGTGCCAGAGCACGTGCCACACCGTGTCGAGCGGGATGGTGCGGCTGCCGACCGCGATGCTCAGCGCGAGCACGCAGGCCAGCGCGAGTACGCCGAGCACCAGCCCGCCGCGCCGCCAGGCGTGGCCCGCGCGAGGCGCACGGACCGGCTCGGCCGCGTGCGGCGCGGGCAGCACGCCGGTCGTCTGGGTCATCACCGCTCCTTGAGATCAACCCCGGGTTCGAGATTAGGGCAGGCTAACCTATGCTCCTCGGCGGGACCTGCCAGGGGGCGGCTCCCACCAGCACAGAAAGGACCACCCGTGCGGCTTCTCTCTCCCGTCCGTACGCTGACGGCCACCGCCACCGCGGTGATCCTCGGCCTCGGCCTCGCCGCGTGCGGCACCGACCAGGAGCCGTCCGGCACCTCCGGCAGCCAGGGCGCGACCTCGGCGGCCTTCCCCGTCGGCATCGAGCACAAGTACGGCACGACCGAGGTCAAGGCCGAGCCCAAGCGGGTCGTCGTGGTCGGCCTCGTCGAGCAGGACGCCCTGCTGGCACTGGGTGTCGTCCCGGTCGCCACCACCGAGTGGTTCGGCGGCCACCCGGGCGCGGTCTGGCCCTGGGCGAGCGACGAGCTCGGCTCGGCCGCCAAGCCCGAGGTGCTGACCAACACCGACGGCATCAAGTTCGAGAAGGTCGCCGCGCTGCGCCCCGATCTGATCGTGGGCCTGTACTCGAACCTCACCGCGGAGGACTACGCGACCCTGTCGAAGATCGCGCCGACGCTGGCCCAGCCCAAGGACACCATCGACTACGGCGTCTCCTGGCAGCAGGCCACCCGCATCGTCGGCACCGCCGTCGGGCGCAAGGACAAGGCCGAGCAGGTCGTCGCCGACGTCGAGGCCAAGTTCGCCGCGGCCAAGGACGCCAATCCGAAGTTCGCCGGGGCCACCGCGCTCGTCGCGACGCAGTGGGAGGGCTACTACGTGTACGGCGCGCAGGACCCGCGCGGCCGCCTGCTGCAGGACCTCGGATTCAAGATGCCCGACGGACTCGACGCGATCACCGGCAAGGAGTTCGGCAAGAGCATCAGCCGCGAGCGCACCGACCTGCTCGACACCGACGTGATGATCTGGCTGGTCGACAAGCACGACGCCGACCGGGCGAAGATCCACGCCGACCCCCTGTACGCCAAGCTCGAGGTCAAGACCCAGGCCCGCGAGGTGTTCCTGGAAAACGGCGAGCTGCTCGGCGGCGCGACCTCGTTCATCACCCCGCTGAGCCTGCCGTACCTGCTCGACGGCCTGGTGCCGCAGCTGGCCGCGGCGGTCGACGGCGACCCGGCGACCGAGGTCAAGCGCGCCCCGGCGAAGTGACCCGCTGACGAGAACGGGGTGGACATCCGTCCACCCCGTTTTCCGTACTCGCGTTGACGCGCGGCCACCGTCGGGTAATGGTGATCACATGCCGAAAGACGGTGAGACCCGCGACGGGGTGGCGCTGACCAACCTCGACCAGCCCCTGTTCGACGAGTCCGGGGCGACCAAACGCGACCTGGTGGACTACCTGGACGCGGTGCATGAGCGGATCATCCCCGCGTTGCGGGACCGCGCCCTGTCCGTGATCCGGATCCGCCCCGGTCAGCCGGCGTTCATGCAGAAGAACCTGCCCAAGTACACGCCCGACTGGGTGCCGCGGGCCGCGGTCTGGGCCGAGGCCTCGCACCGCGAGGTGACGTACGCCCTGGGCAACGACCGGCGCACGCTGATCTGGTTCGCCAACCAGCGGGCCGTGGAGTATCACGCGGCGCTGTCCCTGGTCGAGTTCCCGCTTTCGCCGACCCACCTGATCCTCGACCTCGATCCGCCGGAGGGTGACGACACGTTCGGCAAGGCGGTGCAGGGCGCTTTGCTGGTACGCCAGGCGCTGGCCGACTGCGGGCTCGACGGCGCGGTCAAGACCAGCGGCAGCAAGGGCGTGCACGTGTTCGTGCCGCTCGACGGCAAGGCCGACCCGGAGGAGGTCGCCGCGGCGACCCGGGCCGTGGCCGCCCGCGCCGAACGGCTCGACCCGAAACTCGCCACCACCGCGTTCATCCGCGAGGACCGGCACGGCAAGGTGTTCCTCGACGCGACCCGCTCCGGCGGCGCGACCGTGGTCGCCGTCTACAGCCCGCGCATCCGGCCCGGCCTGCCGGTGTCCTTCCCGGTGACCTGGGCGGACCTGGAGAGTGTCACGCCCGCCGACTTCACCATGCGCACCGTGCCCGATCTGGTCGCCAAGACCGACCCGTGGGCCGACCTCATGCCCGCCCCGCAGGCCCTGCCCGCCGACCTGATCGCCGAGGGCCACACCATCCCCATCGCCCGCGTCCAGGCCATGCACGAGGGCAAACGCCGCGCCAAAGCCCGCCGCGAAGCCGACGGCGAAGCTTGAGCGGCGAACGGGTGGGGCAGGGTCAGGCGGTGCGGAGGGTGAGTTCGGTGATCTCGCTGGGGGCGAAGACGCGCAGGGGCGGGCCCCAGAAGCCGGTGCCGCGGCTGGTGTAGAGCTGGGTGCGCGCGCCGTGGCGGGACAGGCCCTGCACCGCGGGCTGGTCCAGGCGCACCAGGTAATGGAACGGCCAGATCTGCCCGCCGTGGGTGTGCCCGGAGATCTGCAGGTCGACGCCGTGCGCGACGGCCGCGTCGATCTGCTTCGGCTGGTGCGCGAGCAGCAGCACCGGCAGGTCGGGGTCGGTTCCGGCGAGGGCGGCCGCGTGGTCCATGGAGTGCCCGGTGCGCGAGTGCGAGGCGGTGATGTCGTCGACCCCGGCCACCACCAGGCGGTCGCCGCCGCGCTCCACCACGAGGTGGCGGTTGTGCAGGCACTCCCAGCCCAGGTTCTGCATGTGCGCCAGCCAGCCCTCGGCCTCGCCGTAGTACTCGTGGTTGCCGGTCACGTAGGTGCGGGCCAGCTTGGCGCGGATGTCGCCGAGCGGCGCGGCCTGCGCGGTCCGCTGGGCCACGGTGCCGTCGGCGATGTCGCCGGTGTGGCAGACGATGTCGGGGTCCAGTGCGTTGACCGCTTTGGTCACCCCGGCTGACCAGCGGGAACGCTCGATCGGGCCGTAGTGCGTGTCGGTCAGCAGCACCACCTTGAGACCGTCGAGCCCCTTACCCAGCCGGGGCAGGACCACCTCGACTCGGCGCACCCGAGGCACGCGCATGGCCTCGGCGTACCCCCAGAGGACCAGGACCAGGGCGACCACCGCGACCGCCGCGGCGGTGATGCGGGAACGCAGCGGGTCGGCGACGCCACCGAGCGCCAGCGCGGCCCGCAGCACGTTGCCGAGCAGCGCCCATACGAACAGCACCCAGATCACGCCGAGCGTGGTGTCGGCGATCCGGGATGCCCAGTCCTTGCCGCGGGCGTGACCCTGGAACATCAGCACGGGGAACGCCAGCGCCGCCAGCGCGAACAGGGCGGTGCCGCCGGCGACCACCGGGGTCGGCCAGTGCGCGCCGGCCAGCAGCAGCGTCCACCAGGGCACGCCGAACAGCAGCCCCAGCACGGTGGTCACGGTCAGGCCGAACAGCAGCGGTCGCAGGGACCGCCGTGCCGGGGCGGCCTGTACGGCCTCGCCAGTCGACACGTGTACTCCTCGTTCGAAGGTCGGACTGCCAAGCATGCCACGCTCGGCCAACGACCGCCGACGCTGACTTGAGGCGTTTGTCCGTTTCAGTGGCCGCCGTGCGGGGATCTATAAGAGTGGTGGTCGCTGGAACGACCACCACTCTTATAGATCCAGATCGGGGTGGCCGGGTGCGGGGTGCGCGAGGTCGGCGGGGTAGAACAGTGTCGTGATTATTCGCAGTGGGGTCGGCCGGTGGCATCGGTGAATCGCGTGTTGGTGACCGGGGCGGCAGGCCGCCTCGGTCGGGCCACGCTTGACCTCCTCGCCCGGGAGGGGATCGCCGCCACGGCGCTTGACCTGCACGATCCCGGTGACCTGCCCGCGGCGCGGGTCGTCGTCGGGGACACCGGCGAGGTGAAGGCGGTCCGCGAGGCGCTGGCCGGGGTGGACGCGGTGGTGCACTGCGCCGCGATCCCGTCGCCGACGCTCGGCACGCCGGAGGACGTGTTCTGCGGCAACACCCGCAGCACCTTCGTGGTGCTGGAGGAGGCGGCGCAGGCCGGGGTGACCCGGGCGGTGCTGGCGGGCAGCCAGTCCGCGCTGGGGTTCGCCTGGTCGCCGCAGCCGATCGCACCGCTGTACCTGCCCGTCGACGAGGCGCACCCGCTGCTGGCCGCCGACCCGTACGCGCTGAGCAAGCAGGTCGACGAGCAGATCGGCCAGATGATCGCGCGCCGCTACGGCATGACCGTGGTGACGCTGCGGTTCCCGCTGCTGGGCGGCATGACCGAGCGGCTGCCCACGTTCGCCTCGCACTATCGCGCCGACCCGGTGCAGGGCGCCCGGTCCCTGTGGGCATACCTGGAGGACCGGGACGCGGCGACGGCGAACTGGCTGGCGCTCACCCGGCCGCTGTCCGGCGCTCATGAGATCTTCGTGGCGGCCCCGATCACACTCGCCGCGCTGCCGACCGAGGAGCTGCTCGACCGCTTCCACCCCGGGGTGCCGCGGCGCGCGCCGATGCCGGGCCGCACCGTCCCGTTCGACCTGTCCCTGGCCGACCGCCTGCTCGGCCTGGTCCCGGAGCATCTGTACGCCTGAACCGGGAGCATTTCGTGAAGATCCGGTGCCGAAAGCGTCCTGGCGCCCTGTCGTTGATCAAACTGGGTGGCATGACACCGGACGAGACCAGGATCGCCGCCGCCGCTGACCGGGCGCTGGCCTTCGCCGCACGTGGCCTGCTGATCGGCCTGGCCATGACCGTGCTGCTGGTGGTGGCGGTGGAGGCCGCCGGCGGGATGTCGTCCGGCTACGACGGGGACACGCCGCTGGCCGCCGCGGCCGCTCTGCTCCTGGCCGCGCTGGTGGGGGTAGTGGTCGGCCCGCTGGTCGGCGCGCTGCTGGCCTGGGCGCTGCGGTTGCCGCGGCCGTGGCTGGTCTCGCTGGCGGGCACGGCCGCGGGCGTCCTGCTGCTGTGCGCGGGCGCCGGGTTCGGCATGACGGGCGCGGAGCCGTACTGGCTGCTGCCGGGTTTCCTGCTCACGGTCGCCTATGCCGGGGCTGCGGCGCTGTCCGCGCTCGGCGGCCGGTCCGGCGACGCGACCTCCGGGACGGCGGAGGCTACGCCCACGCGTCTCTGAGGTTCGCCTTGCCTAATTCATCGGCGTGGATGAGAATTCCATTCACGACCTGCGTTGAAAGCGGCCCCGTATTGGCAAGGCCATTGGCGTAGGTTAGCCTAACCTAAGTGCTGGCGAGGAGGCGCGCCGGCGATGCTTAGGAACGGGACCGCAATGACAGAACAATCGTTTGGCGGGGACGTCGTCCATGACATCGTGGGCGTGGGATTCGGTCCGTCCAACCTGGCCCTGGCGATCGCCGCCGCGGAGAGCCCCGCACCGGTGAGCGCGGTCTTCCTGGAACGCCAGGCCGCGTTCGGCTGGCACCGGGGCATGCTGCTCGACGACGCGACGATGCAGGTCTCGTTCATGAAAGACCTGGTGACCCTGCGCAACCCGGCGAGCCGGTTCAGCTTCCTGTGCTACCTGCACAGCCGGGGTCGCCTGATCGACTTCATCAACCACAAGAGCCTGTACCCGTTGCGGGTCGAGTTCCACGACTACCTCGAGTGGGCGGCGGCGCAGGTCAGCGGCATGGTCCGCTATGGGCACGAGGTCGTCGACGTGCACCCGGTGTACGAGCGCGGCCGGGCCGACCACCTGATGGTGGTCGCGCAGGGGCCGCGCACCGCGACGGCGCTGCGGGCGCGCAACGTGGTGTTCGCGACCGGCCTGTCCCCGCAGCTGCCGGACGGCGTCGCGCCGTCGTCGCGGGTCTGGCACAGCCAGGACCTGCTGCACCAGGTCGGCCAGTGGTCCGGCGCGCAGCGCTTCGTGGTGGTCGGCGCGGGTCAGAGCGCGGCCGAGGCGACGGCGTTCCTGCACGACCGCTTCCCGGCGGCCGAGATCTGTGCGGTCTTCTCGCGGTACGGCTACAGCCCGGCCGACGACAGCCCGTTCGCCAACCGCATCTTCGACCCGGGCGCGGTCGACGACTTCTTCACCGCGCCGCCGCAGACCAAGCAGATGCTGCTGGACTACCACCGGAGCACGAACTACTCGGTCGTCGACCTGGACCTCATCAACGACCTCTACCGGCGGGTCTACCAGGAGAAGGTGCTCGGCCAGGAGCGGCTGCGCATCTTCAACGCGAGCCGGATGACCGCGGTGCGCGACGGCGGCGACCGGGTCCAGGTCGAGGTGTCCTCGCTGCTCACCGGCGAGCAGACCACCCTGGACACGGACATCCTGGTGTGCGCCACCGGCTACCGCCAGGCCGATCCGTCGGGGCTGCTCGGGGACCTGGCCGGGCATCTGCGCCGCGACGGCGACGGCCGCCTGGCCGCCGGGCGTGACTACCGCCTGGCCGCCGGATCCGATCTGGCTTGCGGTGTGTACCTGCAGGGCGGCACGGAGCACTCGCACGGCATCACGTCCTCGCTGCTGTCGGCGACCGCGGTGCGGGCGGGGGAGATCCTGCAGTCCGTTCTCGACCACCGCGACGGGCCCGCGGCCACGCTCACCGCGGAGGTGCCGGCTCTGATCACTCGCCCGCGGGCCGCCGCGGCGCAACCGGCCGTCCTGGGTGGAGCACTCTGATGATCTGTGCGTAGCACTTCCGTGGCTGTGGGTGTGGCCTGACGCGACCGCTCGGGTCTATGCTTCCGCTGCATCACCACGACGGTCAATGGAGGCGTCAGTGTCGCAGGGCGGCGGTCCGGGTGCGGGTGGCGAGGAGGTCGCGCCTCCGGGCGTCGACACGAGCACGCCGCACTCGGCGCGGATGTATGACTGGTGGTTGGGCGGCAAGGACAACTTCGCCGCGGACCGGGCCATGGGTGACGCCTTCATCCAGGCGATCCCCACCATCAAGACGATGGCCAAGGAGAACCGGAGGTTCCTCGGCCGCGCGGTGAAGTACCTGGTCGCCGACGCGGGCATCCGGCAGTTCCTCGACATCGGCACCGGCATCCCGACGCGGCCCAACCTGCACGAGGACGCGCAGGCGATCGCGCCGGAGACCCGGGTGGTCTACGTGGACAACGACCCGATCGTGCTTGCCCACGCGCGGGCGCTGCTGGTCAGCTCGGAGCAGGGCCGCAGCGAGTACATCCACGCCGACCTGCGCAAGCCGCAGGAGATCCTGTCCGACCCGGCGCTGCTGCAGACGCTGGACCTGAGCAAGCCCGTGGCGCTGATGATGGTCGCCGTGCTGATGCTGCTCAAGGACGCCGAGGACCCGTGGGGCCACACCCGCGACCTGATGGACGCGCTGCCCTCGGGCAGCTACCTGACCATCACCCATCCGGGCCGCGAGTTCGACGAGGAGGCGATGGAGGTCATCCGCTCCTCGGCCGAGCGCGGCGGTATGACGGTGGTCCCGCGCACCAAGGTGGACGTGGCGCGCTTCTTCGAGGGCTGGGACCTGGTCGAGCCGGGCGTCGTGCCGGTCATGGCCTGGCACCCCGACAGCGATCTCGAGGACCCGAACGGCGCCTTCTACTGGGCGGGCATGGCCCGCAAGCGCTGACCTGCAGACCGGGTTGCCGGTCGTCGTGGACGACCCGCCGCCGGGCGGGGAAGGACGACTCGCACCGTCGTCCATCCCCGCCCGGCGGTGACCTGAGGAGGGTCAGACGTAGCTCAACGCGTCGATCGACAGGTCGATGCGATCGCGCCGGGCGACGTAGCGCGCGGTTCTGATCTCGACTTCCGTGCCGCGCGCCGTGGGCGAGCGGCAGATGACGGTGGCGGCGTGGCTGCTGGCCTCATAGACGATGCCGGCGCGCCACTGGCCGTCGCGGTACACCCAGACCCGGTCGTGGGGCGCGTACGCGTCGGTGGGTACGACGTCGGCCACGGATCGCGAGTCGGGGTGTGTCTTCGGTGGTGCCATGGATCGGGTGTCCTCCTGTGGGGCGGAACAATCCGAACGTGGCTCGTGCCGCGTGTGCCGGCGACTCCCCACGCCCGTGGACAAGGCCGCCTTCGGTCACACCGCGTAGCGCGACGCGCCCGGGAGGTAGCCGCATCCCGAGAAGGCTGAGCCTGCCGGTCCGGGAGGGGTCCGTGCCGTCTGCCCAGGTGGAGGGGGTAGCGCAGCCGAAGGGGTGGCCGACGGTAGCGCTTCCATTGACTGTGTTCGCTTAGCCGACCCCATGATGCACGGCTATCCTGTGCAAAAGCAAGCGCTGATGCACGTGCAGATGATCGTGTCATCTGCACGGGGCGTGACGTTTTCTCTCTGGGGGCGGAGGATCGCGATGACGCACATACACGGCGGGGCACCGGAGCTCGCCGCGATCGCGTGGCGCAAGAGCGTACGCAGTGGAGCTGACGGGAACTGTGTGGAGATCGGCCGGCTGCCCGGGGGGTCGGGCTTCGCCGTACGCCATTCGCGGGATCCGCTGGGGCCGGTGCTGCTCTACACGAGGGCGGAGATGAACGCGTTTCTGCTGGGTGTGTACGACGGCGACTTCGACGATCTACTTTCTTGACCGTTGATTCTCGACAGTCAGCCCGGGCTTTGCGACAGTATGCGCAGGAGTGCACACGGGCGGGCAGGCGGAGGGCGCACGTATGGCGGCAGACCCGGACAGTGGGTCGGGCGGCGGTCCTACCGTGCTGCGCATGCTGCTCGGGGCGCAGCTGCGGCGGTTGCGGGAGTCCCGCGGGATCAGCCGCGAGGACGCGGGCTGGCAGATCCGGGCCTCGGAATCGAAGATCAGCCGGATGGAGCTGGGCCGGGTCGGCTTCAAGGAGCGTGACGTCGCCGACCTGCTCACCTATTACGGGGTGACCGACGAGGCCGAGCGGGAGGCGATGGCCGCCCTGGCCCGGCAGGCCAACGAGCCGGGCTGGTGGCACCAGTACGGCGACGTCTACCCGGCCTGGTTCCAGTCCTATCTCGGCCTGGAGTCCGCCGCGCAGATCATCCGGACCTACGAGGTGCAGTTCGTGCCCGGTCTGCTGCAGACCGCGGAATACGCCCGTGCCGTCATCATGCTCGGCCACGGCGGCAAGCCGGAGCCCGAGGTGCGCCGCCGCGTCGAGCTGCGGATGACCCGGCAGCAGGTCCTGCACCGGCAGCATCCGCCGCACCTGTGGGCCGTGGTCGACGAGGCGGCGCTGCGCCGGCCCGTCGGCGGGCGCGCGGTGATGCGCGGACAGCTCGAAGCGCTGCTGAAGGCGACCAAGCAGCCGAAGGTCACGCTGCAGGTGATGCCCTTCGACAAGGGCGGCCACGCGGCGCACAGCGGCGCGTTCTCGCTGCTGCGCTTCCCCGACCACGACCTGCCCGACGTGGTCTACCTGCAGCAGCTGACCAGCGCGCTCTACCTCGACAAGCGCGAGGACGTCGAGCAGTACGCCGCCGTCATGGAGCAGTTGTGCGTCGACGCGGCGCCGCCCCAGGACACCGCGGGCATCCTGGAGGGCATCCTGCGCGACCTCGACTAGCCGCCGCGGCCGGGTGCTACTCGGCGGGCGCCTCGATCGGCAGCACCACCCGGAAGCGCGTGTCGCCGGGCTCGGAGGTGACCCGGATGTCGCCGTGGTGCTTGTTGACCACGATGCGGTACGAGATGTCCAGGCCCAGCCCGGTGCCCTCGCCGACCGGCTTGGTGGTGAAGAACGGCTCGAAGATGCGCGGCCGGATCCCCGGGTCGATGCCGGGGCCGGTGTCGCCGATCTCGACGAACACGCAGTCGTTGTCCCGCCCGGTGCGGATGGTCAGCGTGCCGGCGCCGTGCATCGCGCCCAGCGCGTTGTCGATGAGGTTGGTCCAGACCTGGTTGAGCTCGGCGGCGTACGCGGGGATCTTCGGCAGCGTGGGGTCCAGCTCCTTCACCACGGTGAGATCCTTGGTGACCTTGCCGGCGAACATCGCCAGCGTCGCCTTGACCAGCTCGTTGACATCGACCACCTGGTACGGCGCGCGGTCCAGCTGCGAGTACTGCTTGGCCGCGGCGACCAGGCCGGAGATGCGGGTGACCGAGTCGTCGATCTCGCCCATCAGCAGCTCGGTCTCCAGGGTGTAGGTCAGCCAGCGCACCGCGGACTCGAAGTTCTCCGCGCCGACCGTGTCGGACACCCGCTCCAGCCACTCCTCGTCGACACCGCCCGCGACCAGCGTCGGGGCGATGTCCCACGCGCCCGTGATGTCGCGCTCCTCCAGCCAGTCGGCCAGCGCGTCCTCGGCGTCGGAGGTCTGCACCGGGGTGAGCTGGGCCGCCCCGTCGATCCGCTTGACCGCCTCCTCCTGCAGGTCGACGAGCTGGCGCAGCCGGGTGCCGTCGAGCCGGCCGTCGGCGATCAGCGACAGCTTGTGCCGCATCCCGGCTACCCGCTGGCGCAGCACGGACGTGGCCCGCACCGCCGCGGCGGCGGGGTTGTTCAGCTCGTGGGTCAGCCCGGCCGACAGCGAGCCCAGGGCCAGCAGGCGTTCGCGCTCGCCGACCAGGGTCTGCATGCTGCGCATGCCGAAGAACAGGCCTTCGAGCAGGTGCATCGCCATCGGGAACCATTCGCGCATCACGGTGCCGAAGTCGGCGGCGGGCAGCACGAAGAACTCGGTGTCGCTGATCGCGACCAGGGAGTGCACGTACTTCTGCGGCACCCGGTCGCCGAGGTATGCCTGGGTGGCGCCGGCGTACACGCCGCGCTGGTCGGTGCGGCTGACCTCGATGCTGTCGCCGTGCACCTGGCGGCTGAGCGCGACGGTGCCCGACAGCAGCACGTAGAAACAGCTGGCCTCGTCGCCCTCGGCGAAGACGGGGCCGGCGGGGATGCACTCGAGGCGGCCGTGCTCGGCCAGCCAGGCGAGCTGGGCGTCGTCGAGCGATTCGAACAGGAACAGCCCGCGTAGCAGCTCGGGGGTGAGTTCGATGGTCACTGCCCCTCCAGGTATCGGTGTACGAGTGAGATGGCCATGGCGCCCTCGCCGACGGCGGAGGCGACGCGCTTGACCGAGTCGGACCGCACGTCGCCGGCGGCGAACACGCCCGGCACGCTGGATTCCAGGTGGTAGGGGTCGCGGTCCAGGCGCCACCCGGCGGGGCGCTTGCCACCGCTGAGCAGGTCGGGCCCGGTCAGCACGAAGCCGTGCTCGTCGCGGGCGAGCACCCCGTTCAGCCAGTCGGTGCCCGGCTCCGCGCCGATGAAGATGAACAGCCAGGACGCGTCGACACTGGTCTGCTCACCGGTCCGGGTGTCGACCAGGGTGAGGTGCTCCAGGTGGTCGTCGCCGCCGCCCTCGCGGACCTGGGTGAACGGGTGCACGGTGATGTTCTCGATCGCCTCGATCTGGTCGATCAGGTAGCGCGACATGGAGCGGCGCAGGTCCTCGCCGCGGATCAGCATGTGCACGCGGCTGGCGTACCGGGAGAAGTAGACGGCGGCCTGGCCCGCCGAGTTGGCCCCACCGACGATGTAGACGTCCTGGTCCTTGCAGCCGGGCGCCTCGGTGGCCGCCGAGCCGTAGTACACGCCGCGGCCGGTCAGGTCGGCGCAGCCGGGCACGTCGAGCATCCGGTACGACACGCCGGTGGCCAGCACAACGCTGTGCGCGGCGATGCGGCTGCCGTCGGCGAAGTGCACCACCCGGGCCGAGCCGCAGGTCTCCAGCGCGGTGACCTCGCGGGCCGACAGCAGCTCCGCGCCGAACTTCAGCGCCTGGCGCCGGGCCCGCTCGGTGAGCTGCGCGCCGGAGACGCCGTCGGGGAAGCCGAGGTAGTTCTCGATGCGGCTGCTCTGCCCGGCCTGCCCGCCGGTCGCGCGCCGCTCGACGAGCACGGTGCGCAGGCCCTCGGAGGCGGCGTACACGGCCGAGCCGAGCCCGGCGGGGCCCGCCCCGACGACGATCACGTCGTAGAAGTCGGAGGCCGGGTTGGTGGTCAGGCCGATGTTGCCGGCCAGCTCGGCCTCGTTGGGCTGGACCAGCGCCTTGCCCTCGGCGGTCACCACCAGCGGCACGTCGTCGGCGGTCAGCCCGGCCGCGGCCAGCAGGCGCGCGCCCTCCGGGTCGTCGGCGACGTACCAGCGGAACGGGACCAGGTTGCGGGCCAGGAAGTCGCGGATCTTGTAAGAGTGCGCGGACCAGCGGTGGCCCACCACGCGAAGTTCGGCCGTGGCCGCGTCGGGGGTCGCCAGCCAGGACTGCAGCAGGTCGTCCACCACGGGGTAGAGGTGCTCCTCAGGCGGGTTCCACGGCTTGAGCAGGTAATGGTCCAGGTCGACCAGGTTGATCGCGTTGATCGCCGCGTCGGTGTCGGCGTACGCGGTCAGCAGCACCCGGCGGGCGCGAGGGTAGAGGTCCATCGCCGATTCCAGGAACTCGATGCCGTTCATCTGCGGCATCCGGTAGTCCGCCAGCAGCACGGCCACCTGCTGCCCGCGCAGTTTCAGCTCGCGCAGGGCGTCGAGGGCCTCGGTGCCCGAACTCGCCCGCACCACCCGGTAGTTCTCGCCGTAATGCCGGCGCAGGTCACGCGCCACCGCGCGGGAGACGTTCGGGTCGTCGTCCACGGTCAGGATCGCCGGAGTGCTCATGTCACCTATCAAAACACCTTCGGCGGCCGTTTCCATGGCGTGTTGATCACAATGACACCGCCGGTCACATCTGTAACTTTCATGCCGCGGCGAGGCGGTCGAGATCGGCGGCCAGCTGTCCACCGGCCATGGCGAGCAGTTCGGCGTTCTCCTTCTCGGGGTAGCCGCGCACGGCCGTCTCGGCGACCAGGATCAGCCACAGGTAGATCCGGTACAGGGTGAGGCGGGTCTGCTCGTCGGCGGTCAGCGGCCGGCCCAGGAAGCCGTCGATCGCCGCCGCGGCCTGCTCCTCGGGAATCCACGTCGCCAGCGAGACCAGCTCGGCGATCGGGTCGCCGTAGAAGGCCCGCTCGCCGTCGATGATGGCCTCGACCCGCCAGCCGTCGCCGTCGGCCAGCACGAACACGTTGCCGTCCCACAGGTCGAAGTGCACCAGCGCGGGCGCGGTCACCGCGTCGAGCAGCGGCGCGTGGCGTGCGACCAGCTCGCGGATCTCCTCGGCGGGCCGGGCCAGCGGCCGGTCGGTGGCCGTCGCGTCGGCCAGGATGTCGTCGACGAAGCACAGGAACGACTCCCGCCAGGACGCCGAGCGGGTGCGCCCGTCGCGGCGCGGGTAGCCGAAGCGCTCGCCGGTGACGGCGGTGACGGCCGCGGCGATGCGGCCCAGTTCACGGCGCACCGCGAGCACGTGCTCGGCGGCCATGGTCTGCTTGGCCTGCTCGAAGGACACCCCGCGCAGCCGGTCCATGACCATGACCCCGCCCTCGGCGTCGGCGTGCCACATCTTCGGCAGCGGCACGCCCGCCGCGGCGGCCCGCTCGAAGAACTCGATCTCGGTGTGCATCAGGTCGACCTCGTAGGTCAGCATCGTCAGCCCCTTTTCCGGCGCGACCTTGAGCACCACCTCGCGGCCGTCGGACAGGCGCACGGCGTGGGCGGCGTTGAAGAAGCCGTCGGTGAACTCCTCGTGCCCCTCGACGGCCGTGTGTTCGCCCAGGCCCTGCCGGATCAGGCGGGCGATGTCGGCTTCGGACAGGACGGGCTTGGTGATGCTGCGCATGGGTCGGATGGTGCCGTGAGAGCGCTTCCCATTGCAAGGTCCATCGACCCGTCGGGGCACGGGATTGACGGAGACTGTTGCGTCCGGGTTACGGGAGCCTTACGCTCCAACACAAATGGGAGCGCTCCCGTTCACTGTCCTCGATGTCTGGTCCACTCCGGATGCTCGTCGGCAGGGATCGCGAGCCGGTAACTCCGCCCAGGTGGGCGGCCCGTGCCACCCCCGGTGCCCGCCGGGGGAGCGGGCAGGTCCGGCCCGTGCCTGGGAGCGCTCCCGACCTGCGGCGGCCACCGATCGCCGACCGCACCACCGCTTCCGGAAGGTTCTCCATGGCACTCAGTAGGAAGGCGGGGATCCGCAGGCGACTGCGCATCCCCCTCGCGCTGGCCACGCTGGCCACCACGCTGGCGGCCGGCGCGGCCGTGCTCGCCCCGACCACCGCCGCCGCCGCGGTGCCGGAGAAGGACTGGCTGCACGTCCAGGGCAACAAGGTGGTCGACGAGGCCGGCAACGAGGTCTGGCTGACCGGCGTCAACTGGTTCGGCTTCAACGCCTCCGAGCGGGTCTTCCACGGCCTGTGGTCGGGCAACATCACCACCATCACCAAGGGCATGGCCGACCGCGGCATCAACCTCGTCCGCGTGCCGATCTCCACCCAGCTGCTGCTGGAGTGGAAGAACGGCCAGACGGTCGCCGCGCCGAACGTGAACACGTATGCCAACCCCGAGCTGGCCGGCAAGAACAACCTGCAGATCTGGGACTACTGGCTGCAGCTGTGCGAGCAGTACGGCATCAAGGTCATGCTCGACGTGCACAGCGCCGAGGCCGACAACTCCGGTCACATCCACCCGGTGTGGTGGAAGGGCACGATCACGGTCGAGCAGTTCTACCAGGCGTGGGAGTGGGTGACCAACCGGTACAAGACCAACGACACCATCGTCGCGATGGACATCAAGAACGAGCCGCACGGCACCCCCAACCAGCCCCCGCGGGCCAAGTGGGACAACAGCACCGACCAGGACAACTTCAAGTACGCCTGCGAGACCGCGGGCAAGCGCATCCTGGCGATCAACCCGAACGTGCTGATCCTGTGCGAGGGCATCGAGGTCTATCCGCGCCCCGGTGAGACCTGGAGCTCCCCGAACACCGACCCGGACCTGACGCCCAACTACTTCTACAACTGGTGGGGCGGCAACCTGCGCGGGGTCCGCACCAACCCGGTCAACCTGGGCGCCAACCAGGACCAGCTGATGTACTCCCCGCACGACTACGGCCCGCTGGTCTATGAGCAGCCGTGGTTCCAGGGCACGTTCGACAAGACCTCGCTGACCAACGACGTGTGGCGGCCGAACTGGTTCTACATCCACGAGGACGGCATCGCGCCGCTGCTGATCGGCGAGTGGGGCGGCCGCCTGGGCCAGGACGCCCGCCAGGACAAGTGGATGACCGCGCTGCGTGACCTGATCGTGCAGTACCGCCTGCACCAGACGTTCTGGGTGCTCAACCCGAACTCCGGCGACACCGGCGGCCTGCTGCTCGACGACTGGGCCACCTGGGACACCGCCAAGTACAACCTGCTCAAGCCGGCGCTGTGGCAGCACCAGGGCAAGTTCGTCAGCCTCGACCACCAGGTCCGGCTCGGCGGCGCGACCAGCACCACGGGCTACAACCTGGCCGACGTGTACGGCGGCGGGGGCACCGGCGGCGACACCATCGCCCCGTCCGCGCCCGGCAACCCGTCCGTCACCGGCGTCACCAGCAGCTCGGTGTCGCTGTCCTGGGGCGCGGCCACCGACAACGTCGGCGTCACCGCGTACGAGGTCTACCGCGCCGGGACCAAGGTGGCGACGGTCTCCGGGTTGACCTACACCGACACGGGGCTGTCCGCGTCGACCGCGTACCAGTACACGGTGCGGGCGCGGGACGCCGCGGGCAACGTCTCGGCGGCGTCGGCGGCGGTCACCGGCACCACGTCCGGGGGCGGCGGAGGCGGCGGCAGCGGCTGCACCGCGACCATGCGGGTGATCGGCTCCTGGCAGGGCGGCATGCAGGGCGAGGTGACCGTCACCAACACCAGCACCATGACGTCGGCGGCCTGGTCGGTCGTGCTGAACATCCCGGCCACGCTCACCATCAGCAACCTGTGGAACGGCAACCGGACCGGCAACACGGTCACCAACGCGCCGCACAACGGCTCGCTGGCCCCGGCGACGAGCACGACCTTCGGGTTCGTCGCCAGCGGCTCCGGCTCGGTCACCGTGACCAGCTGCGCCATCGCCGTGCCGTGACCACCCCGGCCGGCGGTGGGCCCCTCCCCGCCGCCGGCCGGTCCGCCGCCTGTCCGAAGCGGCCCGTCAGAGCTTCGCGCCCTGACCCGTGGCCCGGCCGGGCCGCCCGGCCCGCGGAATGCGCCGTCCTCCCCCGGCGCGTTCCGCGGGCGTGGGAACACCGACCATCCAGCCGATCACCGGAGTCAACGATGAGACGCCCCACCTACCGGCGGCTTCGCCTGGTGCTCGCCACCGCGGCCGCCGCCCTCCTGCTCCCGTTGCCCGCCGCGCCCGCGGCGGCCGACGTCGACACCAGCCCCGTGCGGGTCAACCAGATCGGCTACCTCACCGGCGCCGACAAGATCGCCACCGTGGTCACCACGGGTGGCGCCCGTGCCTGGCAGGTGCGCCAGGCCGCCGGCGGCGCCGTCGTCGCGTCCGGCACCACCACCGTGTACGGCAGCGACCGCGCCTCCGGCGACACCGTGCACCAGGCCGACTTCAGCGCGCTGAGCACGCCCGGCGACTACGTGCTGTGGGTCGACGGGGTCGGCACCAGCGTGCCGTTCACCGTCTCGGCGTCCTCGCTCTACCCGGCCCTGGGCCGCGAGGCGATGCAGTACTTCTACTTCCACCGCATGGGCGCGCCCGTCGAGGGCCAGTTCCTGCAGAATGCCGGGCACGCCCACGCCGCGCTGCACCCCGGCGACGAGTCGGTGCCCTGCTACAACAGCTGGTGCGGCAGCCAGCGCCTGAACGTCCGCTACTCCTGGGCCGACGCCGGCGACTTCGGCATCTACGCGGTCAACCACGCGGTGTCGGCGTGGACGCTGCTCAACCTGCTGGAGCGGGAACCTGCCGCGTACGGCGACGGGTCGCTGGCGATCCCCGAGCGGGCCAACGGCCGGCCGGACCTGCTGGACGAGGTCGAGTTCGGCTCGCGCTGGATGGCGGGCCTGCTGCCGTCGACCGGCCTGGCCTCGCACAAGGTGCACAACCACGCCTGGAGCGCGTTCCCGGTGACCTCGGTCGACGCCGAGAACGGGCTGACCCGCTCGGCGATGGGGCCGTCGACGAACGCGACGTACGCCGTGGCGCGGACCAACGCGCAGATTGCGCGGGTGCTGGCACCGTATGACGCGGCGCGCGCGGCGACGCTGTGGGGTATCGCCAAGGACGCCTGGACCAGGGCTGAGGCGCAGCCGAACGTGGACTACAACACCGCCTCCGACGCCGAGGGCGGCGGCGACTACGGCGACACCAAGAACAGCGACGACCGCTACGCCGCCGCGGCCGAGCTGTACCTGACCGCACTCAAGCGCAGCGACACCGCGCTGTCGAGCTACCGCAGCGCGGTGTCCGGCTCGCCGCACTACCGGGAGATGGGGCAGTTCGACTGGGCCGAGGTCGCCGCGACCGGGACCCTGTCACTGGTCAGCGTGTCCAACGACCTGCCCGCCGCGGACCTGGCCACGATGCGCGCGAACGTGCGCTCCTTCGCGGACCAGATCGTCACCACGCTGCGCGGCGAGGGCTACCCGTCGCTGATCGGCGGCGCGTCGGCGTACCCGTGGGGCTCGAACTCGTTCATCGCCAACCGGATGCTGGTGCTCGGCGTCGCCTATGACGACTCGGGCAGCCTGGCCTACCTCAAGGCGATGAACCGGGCCATGGACTACCTGATGGGCAACAACGCGATGCGCCTGTCGTATGTCACCGGCTACGGCGAGTACGCCGAGACCGACCTGCACGACCGCTGGGCGTGGGGGAAGTACCCCGGGCTGGCGTACCCGAAGGGCTGGCTGGCCGGCGGGCCGAACAACGAGCTGATCAACGACCCGGCCACGCCCACCGGCCGCCCGGCGGCGAAGTCCTACGCGCCGAAGAACACCGCGCCCGACGCGTGGGGCTCCAAGGAGAACACCGTCAACTGGAACGCCCCGCTGGTCTGGGTGGCCACCCACCTCGACCGGAACGCGGCCGACCTGCCCGGCGGCACCCCGCCGGTGGACGTCACCCCGCCGACCGTGCCCGCCAACCTGCGGGTCACCGCGACGTCGGCGACGACGGTCTCGCTGGCCTGGGACGCGTCCACCGACAACGTCGGCGTCGCCGGCTACGACGTCTACCGCGGCACGGTCAAGGTCGGCACGCCGACCGGCACGTCCCACACCGACACCGGTCTGACCCCGTCGACCGGGTATCAGTTCACGGTGCGGGCGCGCGATGCGGGCGGCTACGTCTCGGGCGCGTCGACGGCGGTGACCGCGACGACCCAGGGCGGCGACGTGGTGCCGCCCGCGACCCCGGCGAACCTGCGGGTCACCGCGGCGGGCAGCAGCACGCTCACCATCACCTGGGACCCGGTGCCGACCGCGGTGTCCTACGCCGTGCGGCGCGGCACCGTCCAGGTGGCGGTGGTGACCGGGACCTCGTACACCGACACCGGGCTGAGCCCGAGCACGGCCTACACGTACACGGTGCAGGCCCGCAACGCCGCCGGTGACGCGTCGGTGTGGTCACCGCCGATCACCGCCACCACGTCCGCCCCGCCGACCGGCGGCGGGCTGACGGTCCGCTACAAGAACAACGACGGCTCGCCGACGGACAACTCGATCCGGTTCGGACTGCAGCTCGTCAACAGCGGCACCGCCGCGATCGGCCTGACCACGGTCACCGCCCGCTACTACCTGACCCGGGACGGGGCGGCGGGCGTGACGGCGTACTGCGACTGGGCCCAGATCGGCTGCGCCAACGTGCGAGCCACCGTGGTGAGCCTGCCCAGCCCGGTGGCCGGTGCGGACACCTACGTCGAGGTCGCCTTCACCGGCGGCACGCTCGCCGCGGGCGCGTCGACCGGCGAGATTCAGCTACGCCTGCACAAGGCCGACTGGAGCCCGTTCAACGAGGTCGGCGACTACAGCCGGGGCACCAACACCGCGTTCGCGGACGCGCCCACCATCCCCGGATACGCGGGCGGCGTGCTCTCCTGGGGCACCCCGCCGGCGTGACCGGCCCGCCCGAGGGCTCCCCCCGCCAGGGGAGCCCTCGGGCTCCTCGCCGCCGTCCCAGCGGCGCAGGCGTTGCGCACGGCGGTCCGAGCGATGGGAGCGCCGGCAGGTGGCTGACCTGCATCTTTCCGGTGAACTGTCGGCACGGCCTGTTCGTTTTCCGGTCATAAGGCTGCACAATGGACACGTTGCTGCCGGCCCATCCGGGGCGGGCACGTGCCCTCGGGAGTGTCCATGCGGCTCCGAGTCCGCCGTTCCGGCGCTGTCCTCACCGTCCTCGCCGCGGCAGGTGCGGCCCTCGTTCCCGCCGGCGCGCCCGCGGTCGCCGTGTCCGCGGCCAACGCGGTCGTGGTGTGGAACCAGCACACCGAGGACGCGATCCGCAACGCCGGACCGTTCGTGCCGCACGTCGCCCTGATCAACCGCGCCATGGTGCACGGCGCGGTCTACGACGCGGTCAACGGCATCGCCCGCACCCACCGGCCGTACCTGGTGCAGGTCGACGCGCAGCCCGGCGACTCGGTCGACGCCGCCGCGGCCACCGCGGCCTTCCGGATGCTGACGCACCTGTTCCCGGCCCAGTCCGCGGCGCTGCAGGGCAAGTACGACACCGCGCTCGCGGCGGTGCCCGACGGTCCCGCCAAGCTGGGCGGGATCACCGACGGCGAGCAGGCCGCGACCGCGATGATCGAGGCGCGCACCGGGGACGGGCGCGGCGGCCCGGCCGACGTGGTGATCGGCACCGAGCCGGGGCAGTGGCGGCCCACGCCGCCCGCGTTCGCGATCGACCCGGCGCCGTGGGCGGGCGACGTGAAGCCGTTCCTCGTCCCCGACGTGGCGGCGCTGCGCTCGGGCGGCCCGAACCCACTGACCAGCGCGGCATACGCGGAGGAGTTCAACGAGGTCAAGTCGGTCGGCTCGCGCACCAGCACCACCCGCACCGCCGACCAGACCGACGCGGCCCGCTGGTGGGCCGCGGTGCCGCAGGAGGCGATGCTGCGCGCGCTGGCCACCGGCCACGGGCTGTCCGCCGCCGCCAGCGCGCGGCTGTTCGCGCAGGTCGGCCTGTCCACCGCGGACGCCGTGATCGCCTGCCACAACGACAAGGCGCACTGGAAGTCCTGGCGGCCGGTCACCGCGATCCACGAGGCCGCGAACGACGGCAACCCGGCCACCGCGCCCGACCCCTCCTGGGTCCCGCTGCTGGACACCCCGCCCTGGTACGAGCACTCGTCCGGGCACTCCTGCAACATCTCCGCCTGGTCCTACGCGCTGACCGACTTCTTCGGCACCGACAAGGTCGCCTTCTCCGGCTTCAACGCGGTCACCGGCACCACCCGCAGCTTCACCCGGTTCTCCCAGGCCCGCAAGGAGATCATCGACGCCCGGGTGTGGGCCGGCATCCACTTCCGCACCGCCGACCACCACGGTGCGGTCATCGGCAAGAAGGTCGCCTACTACGGCGCCAAGCACTACTTCCAGCCGGTCCGCTGACCACCGGTTCCCTCATCCGGCCCCCGTCCGGATGAGGGAATCGGGTCACTCGCGGGGCCGGTTCTCCGCCGGCCCCATCGCGTCGGCGAGGTGGCGGGCGGTGTCGATCAGCGGCACGTGGCTGAACGCCTGCGGGAAGTTGCCGACCTGGCGGCGCGCGTCCGAGTCGTACTCCTCGGCCAGCAGGCCCACGTCGTTGCGCAGGTCGAGCAGCCGCTCGAACAGTTCGCGGGCCTCGTCGACCCGCCCCATCAGGGCGTAGTTCTGCGCCAGCCAGAACGTGCAGGCCAGGAAGGAGCCCTCGCCGGGCGGCAGCCCGTCCACGGTGGACCCCGGGTGCTGGGTGTAGCGCTGCACGAAACCGTCCTTCATCAGCTCGCGCTCGATCGCGGCGACCGTGCCGCGCACCCGCTCGTCGGTGGCGGGCAGGAAGCCGACCAGCGGCATCATCAGCAGCGACGCGTCCAGCTCCGCGGAGCCGTAGAACTGCGTGAACGTCTTGCGGCGCGGATCCCAGCCCTTGTCGAGGATGTCGGCCCGGATCTGCTCGCGCAGCTCGCGCCAGTGCTCCACCGGGCCGGTCTGGTCGAACTGCTCGGCGTCCTTGACCGCGCGGTCGGCCGCGACCCAGGCCATCAGCTTGGAGTGGGTGAACTGCTGCGCCCCGCCGCGCACCTCCCAGATGCCGTCGTCGGGCCGGGTCCAGTTCTCCGACACGAAGCTCATCAGCGCCCGCTGCAGGTCCCAGGTGTGCTGGTCGTATTCCAGCCCGGCCTTGCGGGCCTGGTGCAGCGCGTCCATGACCTCGCCGTACACGTCGAGCTGGAACTGCTCGGAGGCGGCGTTGCCGATGCGGACCGGCTTGCCGCAGTAGCCGGGCAGCCACTCCGCGATGCGCTCGGTGAGCAGGCGCTCGCCCGCGACGCCGTACATGATCTGCAGCTGGGACGGGTCGCCCGCGATGGCCCGCAGCAGCCAGGCCCGCCAGGCCCGTGCCTCGTCGACGAACCCGGCGTACATCAGCGACTGCAGGGTGATGGTGGCGTCGCGCAGCCAGCAGTAGCGGTAGTCCCAGTTGCGCACCCCGCCCAGCTCCTCGGGCAGTGAGGTGGTCGCCGCGGCGACGATGCCGCCGGTCGGGCCGTAGGTCAGGCCCTTGAGGGTGAGCAGTGAGCGGACCACGGCCTCGCGCCAGGGCCCCTCGTAGGTGCAGCCCGCGATCCACTCCTCCCAGTAGGAGACCGTGCCCTCCAGGGCCACGATCGGGTCCACCGGGTGCGGGGTGGGCAGGTGCGACTCGCGCCAGGTCAGCACGAACGGCACGTGGAACCCCGCGCCGACGCTGAAGTCGGCGACCGTGGACAGGTTCTCCCCGTGCAGCGCGACCGGGGTGCGCAGCCACACCGCGTCCGGCCCGGCGATGGCGACCGTGTCGGTGTCGACGCGGCGCACCCAGGGCACCACGTGCCCGTAGTCGAAGCGCAGCCGCAGGTCCATCCGCATCGGCACCCGGCCGTGCACGCCCTCGACGATGCGCACCACGTCGGCGGCCTCGCCGCGCGGCGGCATGAAGTCGACCAGCCGCACGGTGCCCTCGTCGGTGTCGAACTCCGTCTCCAGCACGAGGGTGTCCCCGCGGTAGCGCCGCCGCACCGCGCGCACCGGCGTCGCCGGGGCGATCTGCCAGCGGCCGTGGTCGGGGTCGCCGAGCAGCGCCGCGAAGATCGCGCCGGAGTCGAACCTGGGCAGGCACAGCCAGTCGATCGACCCGTCGTTGCCGACGAGCGCAGCGGTCTGGGTGTCGCCGATGACCGCGTAGTCCTCGATGCGAAGTGGCATGGCAACGACGGTACCCCCGTCACGGCCCGCGAAACGGTTCCGATCCCGACCGCCCCTGTCGCATTGTCGTCGCAGGTCAAGATGGACTTGAGCGAACGCTCAAAGAGCACTATCCTGCCCCTTGAGCGAGTGCTCAACAGGCCTCGCCGTCCCGATGCGACCACGGAGAACGCCATGAGCCAGCTGCCCGAGCCCACCGCCTCGCCAGGTCCGGATGGCCTGCCCGACCCGACGGGCATCGCCCTGGCCGTCCCCGCCGCGCCGACCCGCCGTGGCCCGGCCCGATGGGTGATCGCGAGTGTCGGCGCACTCGTCGGGGTCGGGGTGACGGTGGGCGCGATGCGGCTTGGCGACGTCGCCGTCGACCACGGCGCTGCGCAGCCCGCTGCCAGCGCCACAGCGCACTCCGGCGAGCTCGCTGCCGCCGACGCGTCGGCCGTCCCCATCGCGTTCACCCCGACGCCGCCCGCAAAGGCTCTGCTCTCCTTCCACCCGGTGGTGCGCTTCGCTCGGTTCGGCGGACTGCCGGCGGGCATGGTGCCGCGGACCACCGTGGTGCAGGCGAGGGAACAGGGCGGATACACCATCGAGGCCGGGCTGCCGGACCGCAGCACCGGTGCGCAGGTGGCAGTCACGTTCTTCCCGCGCGGCGTGACGCCGCATCGCGAGTGCCTGGCCGCGGCGAACCTGGTCCACACTCGCACGGCGTCCGCGACCGTCGCCGCGGCCCCGGCGGTGCGCGGCAAGCCGGCGCAACTGATCGACGGGCGGCTGCGTTGGGAGTACGCACCCGGCGGCTGGGCCGAGGCCGTCGGCAAGGACCTGCTCGACGGGGCGGGCGAGGACGCCGTCAAGAACCTGCCCGCCCTGGTCGAGATTGCCGAAGACCTGCGCTACGGCTGGGAGTCGCTGCGCTTCCCGCTGGCGGTCGGCGGTATCCCGCAGCGTATGTACCTGGCCGTCGCATCGGTGACCGAACGCTCGAAGGTCGGTTGGAGCAGCGGCCTGGTGTTCACTGCGCGGCCCTACTGCGGCGGCGAGAACGCGGCGCCCAAGGACGCGCTCGCCGTGCGGGTCGAGGCGATCATCCCCGGGTACGGCTGGACAGGCGACCACAGCAACGCGACCGTCGACGGCCACCGTGCCGTCAAACAGCAGTCCCCGACCGGCCAGACCACCCTTGCCGTGTACGACGACCCCGGCCCCTACACGGTCATGACCACCAGCGACGCGGCGACCACGAGCCTGTTCGGCGGCGACGGCCTGGTCAGCTTCTACCGCCGCGTCCAGGTGCTCGGCACCACCAGCCTGGCCACCGTCGCTCAGCCTGCCGACCAGAGCGGGTGGACCACCGACCCGGTCCGCTGAGGTCAGCGGATGTGGGCACGCCCGGGCAACGGTGCGGTCGCGGGCTCATAGGATCCCGCTGTGACTTCTGGGCTCGACAACCTCACTCCGCAGCAGCGCAGGCTGCTGGACCGGTGGCTTCCGGGCGCGCGGGTCGAGCGGGACCACAGCTGGGGCCTGGTGGCGACGACGGTCCTCGAGCTGACGTACGCGGGGTCGCGGTTCATCGTGAAGGCCGGCGGCCACACCGACAGTCATATCGAGCGCGAGCTTCACGCCCATCGCCACTGGTCGGCCCCGTGGACCAGGAGTGG
This sequence comes from Catellatospora paridis, assembly GCF_009720365.1. Classification (GTDB taxonomy): domain Bacteria; phylum Actinomycetota; class Actinomycetes; order Mycobacteriales; family Micromonosporaceae; genus Catellatospora; species Catellatospora paridis. Next base: position 622,102 of record NZ_ML769313.1, read on the forward strand.
CCGCGCGCCGATTCTGGCGCACGGTGACACCGAGGCGAAGCTCCTCGTCACCACATACCTGCCCGGCAGGCTGGTGCTCGGCAGCGAGCATGCCGACACCTGTGCCACCTACCGGCAGGCAGGCGAGCTGCTGGCATTGTTCCACGCCCAAGCCGTGGCCGAAGACGACGACTACGAAAGACGCGAGAACGACAAGGCACTGGCGTCGCTCAGCGGGGCACACCGGATCGCTGCGGCCACGGTGGAACGACTAAGCGCCGAGATCGCCGCATGGCCGACGCCGGCCGCGACCCTCGTGCCTACGCACGGCGACTGGCAGCCCCGAAACTGGCTGGTCCACGAGGATGTCGTGAGCGTCATCGACTTCGGTCGCGCGGCGCTGCGGCCTGCCTTGACGGACTTCGCTCGGCTGGCCGTCCAGGACTTCCGCCGCAACCCGGCGCTCGAGACGGCCTTCCTCGACGGCTATGGGACCGATCCGCGCGAGGCCGACGCCTGGCACCGCAACCAGGTCCGCGAGGCGATCGGCACGGCGACCTGGGCCTACCGGGTGGGCGACGAGCAGTTCGAAGCCCAAGGCCACCGCATGATCGAAGCGCTGTCGCTCGCCTGACCCGATCCGCACCCGCCTTGATGGGAGCGGTGGTTCGCGCGCGGACGCGTCAGCGGAGCGCCTTGCGCCTGGACGCGATCAGGGTCTGCAGGCCGTCGAGGATGCGGTCCAACCCGAACTCGAAGGCCTGGTCCTGGCCGCCCTCGACGGCGACGGCGGCCATCGTGGCGGCCAGCAGCGGGAAGCGGTCGCCGTGCTCGGCCAGCACGGCGACGACGCCGGCGCTGAACTGTGCGTCGGGATCGCGCATCGCGGCCGCCTGCTGAGCGATCATGCGGACGTGCCCGGCCAGCACCGCGATGGCGTCGAGGCGCTCGCTGCCGGACAGCCCGGTGTCCGCCAGCGCGGTCAGCGCGCACTCCAGCCAACCCAGCTCGTGCGGGCCCAGCGGACGCGGTCCCACGGTCGCCTCCAGCGCCCAGGGGTGCCGCAGGTATGCCGTGAGCAGCCCGTGTGCCCACTCGCGCAGCGCCGCGCCCCAGTCACCGGGGTTCGGCGGGGGCGGCGTGCCGATCGCCCGTTCGGCCATGAGCGCGACAAGTTCGCCCTTGCCGGGCAGGTATCGGTACAGCGACATCTTGGTGAAGCCGAGCTCGGCGGATACGCGCTGCATGGAGACGGCGGCGAGCCCCTCGGCGTCGGCGACCGCGATCGCCGCGTCGGTGATCTGGAGCAGGGTGAGCGAGGGTTTGGGCCCGCGGGTGGGCTGGGCGCGGGCGCCCCAGAGGAACTCCATCGACACCGGCTTGCCCTCCTCCGAAAACTGTGTCTAGCATACACAGTTGAAACAGTGTCCGGTGGACACAATTAGGGGAGGCGTCATGCGCAGCGTGCTCATCTCGGGGGCCGGCATCGCCGGACCGGCTCTGGCGTACTGGCTGGGCCGGACGGGATACCGGCCGACGGTCGTGGAGGTCGCAGCGGCCCCGCGCCGCGGCGGCAGCGCCGTCGACTTCCGGGGCGGACACCTGGCCGTGCTGGAGCGGATGGGCGTGCTCGACGCGCTGCGCGAGGAGCAGACCGGCGGCAGCCCGATGCGCTTCGTCGACGCCGACGGCCGGCGGCTGATGGAACTGCCTGGCGACTTCGCCGGGGGAGAGGTCGAGGTGCTGCGCGGCGACCTCGCCCGGGTCCTCTACGAGCACAGCCGCCCGTACGCCGAGTACGTCTTCGGCGACACGGTGACCGCGCTGACGCAGACGCCGGACGGTGTCGACGCGACGTTCGCCCATGGCCCAGCGCGCACATTCGACCTGGTCATCGGTGCCGACGGGGTGCGCTCCACGGTGCGCCGGCTGGCCTACGGCCCGCACGAGCGGTACGTGTCGCACCAGGGCTACCACGTGGCGAGCTGGGAGGTGCCCGGCTTCTCCGGGCTGGGCCGCGGCAGCCTGCTCTACAACGAACCCGGGCGCATGATCAGCGTCGGCGGGGACCACCGCGACCCCGACCGGGCGTACGCCTTCGCCGTCTTCGCCTCGCCGCCGATCGACTACCCACGCCGCGACCTCGACCGGCAGCGCGCGATCATCACGGCCGCGCTCGACGGCATGGGCTGGCAGGCGTCGCGGCTGCTCGCCGCCCTGCCGCAGGCTTCCGACCTGTACTTCGACGCGATCTGCCGCGTCGACGTCACGCCGTGGTCGCGCGGGCGGATCGCGCTGCTCGGCGACGCCGCGTGCGGGGCGACGATCGGCGGCATGGGCGCCGGGACCGCGATCGTCGGCGCGTACGTGCTGGCGGGCGAGCTGGCCGCCGCGGGCGACGACCACACCGTCGCGTTCGCACGGTACGAGGCGCTGCTCGGTGGCTACGCCCGGCGCGGGCAGCAGGGCGGCGAGAACACCGGCAGGTTCCTCGCACCACGCAGGGCCTGGACGGCGCGCGCCCGCAACGCCCTGCTCAACCGGCAGTACTTCATGAACCTGCTGCTGAAGTCTGCCGACGACCGCACCAACGCGCTGGACCTGCCGGACTACCCGGCCCTGCGCACCGGGCAGCAGCACGGCACCAGGTAGAGCAGCCGGCGTCTGCGCCCTGCTGCCGGCCAGCACGACCGCGTACGCGGCGATGCGCACGGTCGGCGGCGTCTACCTGGCGGGCGTTCGGCGCGGGCTGCCTGACCAACCTGCTCAACCCCACGGTCGGCCTCTTCTACGTGGCGCTTCCTGGCCAGCGCAGCCCTGCCGATGCGGAAGTGGGGCGGCTGCCGGTGTGCTCGTGCCGCGCCCACCCGATCGTCAGCTGGACTCCATCTGAGACATGTGCGACGTAGGCGACATCGGCGACCACCCAGTCGCGGTTGTACCGGGCGAAACCTCCATGCCGACCGGACGCCGGCCCCACGGCCGTCGCCGCCAAGAAGAGGATGCCGAAGTGCCGCTCCGGAAGATCCACTACCCCGGGCGGCGCCTGCATGGCCGAAGAGGAGAAGGAGTTCGCCGCGATGGACCTCACTGACCACGCCGGAGTACGGCTTACACACGGCAAGCCCAAGGTCAACGGCGTGGAGATCCACTATGCGATGGGCGGCGCCGGCGAGCCGGTGTTCTTGCTGCACGGCGTGCCGAAGACGATGTCGTACTGGCGCCACGTCGTGCCGCTGCTGACCCCGCACCACACCGTCATCGCGGTCGACAACCGTGGCTGCGGCGGCTCCCAGCGCCCTCTGACCGGCTACGACACCGCCACGATGGCAGGTGACGTCGCCGAACTGGCCACCCACCTGGGCTTCGAGCGGTTCCGCGTCGCCGGCGAGGACTGGGGCGCGGCCATCGCCTACGCGGTCGCGGCCTTCCACCGGCCCAGGGTGCGGCAACTGGTGTTCCAGGAAACGCTCCTACCGGGGTTGCCGGCCGGCCCGGGATTGCCGGGCGGCGAACACGACCCGTCGCTGGCCGCCGACGATGGCCGCACCGGCTGGCACTTCAGCTTCTTCGGCCTGCCGCACGTTCCCGAGCTGCTGCTGGCCGGGCAGGAACGGCCGTTCTGGACGTATTACGCCAGACGCCAGATGTGGGACCCCAGTGCGCTGACCGAGGAGGACATCGACGAAATGGTGCGCTCGGCCGAGCAGCCGGGCGGCACCAGGGCCATCTTGGAGATGTTCCGTGCCCGCCAGACCGACGCCGAACAGAACCGCCCGCACTACGCCGACCCGATCAGCTGCCCTGTTCTGGCCGTCGGTGCGCAGGCCTATCTCGGGGACGCAGTATCTGAACAGCTCGTGCAAGTGGCCCGCGACGTCCGCGGCGTCGTCATCCCCGCGTCCGGTCACAACATCGCGCTGGAGAATCCGACCGCCCTGGCTCGGGCCTACCTCGACTTCTTCGCAGGCGGCAAAGAGATCCGTTCAGAATGACGGACCGGATTCGGGGCGATCCTGGTGTGGTGGGCCGCCGGAACAGGGTGGCCGCATGGCGGCAGGCACTGCCGGGTGAGAATGGAGTGGTGCTGAAGGCCTCGTCGCTGGTGCGCCCGGCGCTGATCGTGCTGCTGGTCATCGCGGTGCTGGTGACCGCGCTGTGGCTGCTGCAGCGACGGCTGATCTTCCTGCCCGACACCGGGCACCCCGGCCCGGCCGCCGAGACGATCTCGGGCGGGCGCGACGTCACCCTGCACACCACCGACGGGCTGGCGCTGACCGCCTGGCTGGTGCCACCGTCGGGCCCGAGCCGGGACATGACGGTGCTGGTCGCGGGCGGCAATGCGGGCAATCGCGGCGGCCGGGCCCCAGTCGCGCGGGCGCTGTCGGCCCGCGGGTTCACCGTGCTGCTGCTCGACTACCGCGGGTACGGCGGCAACCCGGGCAGCCCGAGCGAGGCCGGCCTCGCGCTGGACGTCCGGGCGGCGTACCGCCATCTCGTGGACGAGGCGAAGGTCCGCCCGGATCGGATAATCTACTTCGGAGAGAGCCTGGGCTGCGCCGTCGTCACCGGCCTGGCCGTCGAGCACCCGCCCGCCGGGCTGCTGCTGCGCTCGCCGTTCACGGACCTGGCCGCGACCGCCGCGGAGCACTACCCGTTCCTGCCGGTGCGCCTCATGCTGCGCGACCGGTTCCCGGTGGCCGAGCAGATCGCCGGGATCACGGTGCCGACCGCGGTGGTGTACGGCACCGAGGACTCGATCGTGCCCGCGGAGCAGAGCCTCGCGGTCGCGAAGGCCGCGGCCGGCGCGGTCGAGATCACGCCGGTCGAGGGCGCGGATCACAACGACGCGGTGCTGTTCGAAGGGGACGCGGTGATGGCCGCGGTCGATCGGCTCGCCGACCGGATCGAGGGCGAGTCGTGAGCGGCCTGCGCGGGTGCGGGATGCCTGCCTCGCAGTGTTGACGGGCCGTCGACAAGGCGGGGGAGCGGGACGGCGCGCTGAGGAGCGCGCACGATCGACTTCTGCTTTAGTGGGCGCGGGAGGCACGCCATGAGTGACGAGCACCGCCACGGCCGCAGCAGCCACGCCGAGCACGACCACCCGCACGGCCACGACGACGACCGGGCAGAGCACGATCACGGCGTGCACGACCACGACCACGGCCACGAGCACGACACGCACGACCACGGGCCGGACGGGCACGGGCACGCTGACGCGAGCCTGTTCTCGCGGCTGAGGCACCAGGTCGGACACCTGTTCAGCCCGCATTCGCACGACACCGCCGACAAGGTGGACTCCGCGCTGGAGTCCTCCCGCGAAGGCCTGCGGGCACTGTGGATCTCGCTGGTCGTGCTCGGCATCACCGCGGTCATGCAGGCCGTCGTCGTGTACTTCTCCCACTCGGTCGCCCTGCTCGGCGACACCCTGCACAACGTCGCCGACGCGCTGACCGCGGTGCCGCTGGGCGTGGCGTTCCTGCTCGGCCGCCGCAGACCGACCCGCTCGTACACGTACGGCTTCGGCCGGGCCGAGGACCTCGCCGGCATCTTCATCGTGCTGACGATCGCGGCCTCGGCGGCCCTGGCCGGGTACGAGGCGTTCCGCCGCCTGCTCGACCCGCAGCAGGTACGCCACCTGCCCTACGTCGCCGCCGCGGCGCTGATCGGGTTCGCGGGCAACGAGCTGGTCGCCCGATACCGCATCGTCGTCGGGCGGCGCATCGGCTCGGCGGCGCTCGTCGCGGACGGGCTGCACGCGCGCACCGACGGCTTCACCTCGCTGGCGGTGCTGTTCGGCGCGGGCGGCGCGGCGCTCGGCTGGTGGTGGGCGGACCCGGTGGTGGGCCTGCTCATCACGGTGGCGATCCTGGTGGTGCTCAAGGACGCCGCGCGGGAGGTGTACCGGCGGCTGATGGACGCGGTGGACCCGAAGCTGGTCGACGCGGTCGAGCAGACGCTGCGGGGCACCCCGGGCGTGCTCGACGTGGGCGAGGTGCGGCTGCGCTGGATCGGGCACCGGCTGCGGGCGGAGTGCGCGGTGGCCGTCGACGCCGAGCTGACCGTGGCCCGCGCGCACGCGATCACGGTCGACGCCGAGCACCGCCTGCTGCACGCGGTGCCGAAGCTCACGGCGGCCATGGTGCACGCCGATCCGGCGGGGGCGCCCGCCGACCCGCACGCGGTGCTGAACCACCATCGCGATCCCGGAAACCAGGTTGGCGGCGTGCACGACCGGGTATAGCCGCTGGCGAGGCGAAGGTCGCCAGAAGGAGGCTGACATGGGTATCGGCGCGAGCTTGTTTCTGATCGCGTTCGGTGCGATCCTCACGTTCGCCCTGGATGTGAGCATCAGCGGGCTGGACCTGGACGTGGTCGGCTGGATCCTGATGGTCGTCGGCGTGGTCGGGATGGTCCTGACCCTCACCATCTGGAGCAGCCGCCGCCGCAGCGTGGTGACCACTGCGCCCGTCGAGCGGCAGGTCATCGAAGAAACCCGCGACCCCGTGCCCCCCGGCACGGTCTGACCGTCTTCAGCGGAAGGCGGGGCCCGTGACGGGCCCCGCCTTCCGCCCTGTCCAGGTCGTGCGGCCGGTCAGTTCTTGACCGCCTGGGCGGCCCTCCACACCACAGCGCGGTTGAATCGGTCGGGGTAGTGCTCGATCATCACGTCGTACAGCTCCCGGGCACTGCCCACACGCTGCTGCGCTTCGTCGAAATAGCGAAGGTAGTCGCGGGTGTGCCTGATGTGGTCCGGACTGTCGGCGGCTCCTTCACGCTTGTGCCCGGCGATCACCGTCGACGGCCGCAGCGCGTCGATCGTGTCGAGGGCCGCGAGCCACGCCCCGATCCCGCCACCACCGGACTCGGCGAGGTGCAGGTGAACATCGTTGTAGACGGAGTCCCCGGCCACCACGAGCCCGATCGACGGCACGTGCAGCGCGGTCGTGCCGTCGGTGTCGGTGTGCCCGAGTTCGACCGCGATCAGGTCCGCGCCTTCGAGCTCGATGGTGTGGCCGGCCAGCGGGTCGGCGATGGGCGGCCGCTCGACGATCTGCCCGGGGAATCGTTTCCGCCAGAGCCCGTCCAGGACCTGGCCGTCGACCTGCGTCCGCATCTTGTCGAGCACGGCCGGAACGGCGACCATACGCGCCGAGGGGAAGCGTGCCAGCACGGCCGCCGCGCCGAAGAAATGGTCGCCATGGCCGTGCGTGATGTAGATCGTCGTGAGGTTCCGGCCGGCGGCGGCGACCCAGTCGGCCAGCGCCCGGCCCTCGCTCATCGTCAGCAGCGCGTCGACCAGCACCGCGTCGCGCTCGCCCTGGATCAGGGTGGCGCTGGTCGGCGACCACAACTCGGCGGTCTCGCCGGGCGCTAACCGTTCGGCCACGACCGGTTTCGGCGGGGCGAGGTAGGTCGACCAGGTGAGAGACGCCATTGGTGCTCCGCGGTTGAGGTCGGGGTCGGGTGCCCCGGATGCCAGTGAACCAGAGCACGGGCCGGTCCGGGCGACGTCGGCCAAAGCGCGTCGCCCGGACCCGCGAAGGTCGGCGGATTCGGGCTCGCCGCGCACGAGCACCGGGAAGACTTGACCGAGGGCCGCCGTGGGCAGGCCGGCCGAGCACCGGGGAGCGTCAGATGAGCGCCAGGACGACGACGACCGTTCCGCTGGAGCGGGTCACGTTCACCTCGCAGCGTGCCTTCGACGACGTCGTCGCAGGCATCTACCAGGGCATCGGGCGGCCGGACCTGGGCGCCTTCCTGCATGACCTGGCCGCGGCGAAGGACTTCGGGCAGTACCGGCGGATCGTCGAGGACGCGGTGGGGCCGAGCGACCTGATGCGGTTCCTGGAACTCGACGAGGGAGCCGCGCTGGCGATCAACCCGGAGATCACCGCGTTCCGCCTGGTCCGGATCATCGCGGGCAACCCGCTGACGATGAGCGAGATGTCACGGTACGTGCCGGATGCGGGCTCGTACGCCCCCGTCACGATCCTCGTCCACCAGGCGCCGGACGGGGTCCGGGTCGGTTATGACACCGTCACGAGCGCGCTGCGGCCGTACGGCGACGAGCGCGCCCTGGCCGTCGCCGCGGAACTCGACCGCAAGGTGCTCGTCCTGCTCGACGCGGCCACGACGGGCTGAACGACAGGCCGAAGCCGCACCCCGATGTGGGATGCGGCTTCGGCCGAGGCCTGCGACCGGTCACTGCCAGCGGAACAGCCGGATCGCGAGGAAGCCGGTGACCACGGCGTACCCGGCAGTGACCGCCAGGTGCAGGGGCTGCGGCCAGTCGCCGTACCAGGCGGCCTGCAGGGCCTGCGACGCCGCGCCCAGCGGGGTGAAGTCGGCGACGCGCTGCGCACCCTCGGGCATCATGTCGCCCGGGGTCCACACCCCGGCGAAGAACAGCATCGGGAAGTAGACCAGGCTGCCGATGCCCGCCGAGGCGCGGGAGTTGGGCGTCACCGCGGCGATGAACAGCGCCACCCCGATCATCGCCGCGCTGCCGAGCAGGAACGCGACCAGCAGCGCCGGCCAATTCTCGGGTCCGCGGCTGCCGAACGCGACGGCCGCGGCCACCATCATCAGGGCCGAACCGGCCAGCAGGGCCCCGATGTTCACCACGAGCTGCGCGCCGATCAGGGCGGACGGCTTGACCGGGGTGGTCGCCAGCCGCTTGAGCACGCCGCGTTCGCGATACTGCGAGAGCACGGTGAGCAGGCTGGTCATGGTGACGGTGCCGACGGCCAGGGCCAGCACGATGGGCAGGTAAAGGTTGATGGGGAGCTCGCCGCCGAAGTCGGCGGACGGCTCGCTGAAGGCCGGGATGGCGTTGCCCATCACGACCACCAGCACCGCGGGGAAGGCCAGTGCGAAGAACACGCTCATCGGTTCGCGCACGAACAGCCGGGCCTCGCTGCCGGCCAGACGGGTCAGGGAAGACATGGTCGCTCCTGTTCAGTTGTCGCGGCCGGAGCCGGTCAGGGCGAGGAACGCGTCCTCGAGGTTGGCGCGGTAGCCGTCGACGTCGCCGACGTTGGCGATCAGCGCGGCCGGGGTGTCGAGCGCGACGATCCTGCCGCCGTCGAGCACGGCGAGCCGGTCGCAGAGCCGCTCGGCCTCGTCCATGAAGTGCGTGACCAGCAGGACGGTCACCCCGCGGTCGCGGATCTGGCGGATCAGCTTCCACGTCTCGCGCCGCGCCCGCGGGTCCAGGCCGGTGGTGAGCTCGTCCAGGATCGCCAGGCGCGGGTTGCCGATCAGTGCCAGCGCGATCGACAGCCGCTGCTTCTGCCCGCCGGACAGCTTCGCGTACGGCATCCTGACCTGCTCGCTCAGACCGACCGCGGCGAGCAGTTCGCGCCAGTCGGCGGGGTCGGGATAGAAGGAGGCGTACAGCTGCATTGCCTCGCCGACCCGCAGCCGGTCCTGTAGCTGGCTCTCCTGCAGCTGCACCCCGATGAGCCGGCGCAGCTGCTCCCGGTCGGTGCGGCTGTCCAGGCCGAACACGCTGATGCTGCCGGTGTCGGGGGTGCGCAGGCCGGAGATGCATTCGACCGTGGTGGTCTTGCCGGCGCCGTTCTCGCCGAGGATGCCGAAGATCTCGCCCTCGGCGACGGTGAAGGAGACGCCGTCGACGACCGTGCGGTCGCCGTACCGCTTGGTGAGCCCGTTGACTTCGATGACTGTCATGCCGACAGACATTAGGTCCGCGGCGCCAGCGCCGGTATGCGGCTGCGCACCGAGCGGGGGTGTAGGAAACCCCACCCTTTCCCGGGGCTCACACCCAGTGCCACGAGCCCGGCCGATCGGCGACGATGTGTCGCATGTTCCGGTCGTACGCCCTCGCCCCGCTGCGCTGCGTCGCTCTCGCGCTGCTCGCGGTCTTCGGATTCGCCGCCTCGCTGCCGCTGATGATGGCGATCGGCGCGGTCGTCACCTACCCGCACGTGCTGCAGGTGGTACGCCGGCTGGCCGGGTTGTCGCGGTGGCTGGCCCGCGCCTGGGGCGGCATCGTGATCGACCCGCCGTATCGCGAGGGCCCGGTGCCGCTGCCGCCGCGCCGCCCCGACGGCTGGTACGAGCACGACGGCCAGCTGTTCAAGACCCGGCACTACCCCGCGTTCTTCCTGCGCATGCAGTGGCTCAGCGGCGATCCGGCGACGGCCCGGGACTGGATGTGGCTGCTGCTGCTCGGCCCGATCGGCGGTCTGGTCGCGCTGCTCGCGCCGGGACTGGTCGTGGCGGGGGTGCTGCTGGCCGCGGGCGTGACCGGCCCGGGGCGGCGGGCGCTGGACGACGCCGGCCTGACCGAGCTTGTGGCCTGGCCGTTCCTGGCCGTGCCCGGGTGGGCCGTGCTCGCGGCGGGCGTGGCCGCGGTCGTCACCGGTGTGCTGGCCGGCCCCGCGCTGCTGCGCGCCCACGGCCGGTGGGCGCGGTACTGGCTCGGGCACCCGGGCCTGACCTGGTGGCAGTCCTCCGGGATCGGGGCCTGGCTGCGCCGCGGCGGCCACGACACGTGGAAGGCGGCGCTGCTGCTCGGGCTGTCGCTGACCGGGTTCGCCATGTTCCTGCTGACGCTGCTGCTGACCCTGGTCAGCGGTGGGTTCGGCATCGCCTGGGTGTCGTACGCGATCCGGCCGATGCTCAACCACTACCGGCGGCTGTGCGTGACGTGGGGCGGCGGCGAACCGATGCCCGACCCGTATCGGCAGCGCGAAGGCGTGCCGGAGCCCGGCCCTGACGGCCGCTACCGCGTCGGGCGCACCCTCTACGCCACCCGCGACGGCGCGCGCCGCGCCGGTTTCTTCCCGTGGATCCTGGGCGACCCGGCGACCTGGCGCGACCTGGCCTGGATGGCGACCGCGCCGCTGGTCGCGCTGCTCGCCGTGGTCCCCGGCGTGCTGATCGGCGCGGGCTACTTCGGGCTGTTCTGGCAGGCCCTGTTCTGGCCGCTGTGGGCGGTGCCGTTCGGCCTGATCACCGGCGTGTGGATCAGCCCCTGGTACGTCTGGCAGCTGACGACCCTGGGCATGCCCGCCCTCGACGTGCTGCCCGGGTGGGTGTCCATCCCGATCGGCCTCGCCCTCGGCCTGCTCGGCGTGCTGCTGGCCGGTCCGGTGCTGCGGCTGATAGCCGGCTGGGCGCGGCTGCTGCTCGCGCCGAGCCGCTCCGCCCGGCTCACCCAGCGGGTCGAGCACCTGGCGCAGACCAGGGCCGAGGCCGTCGACGCGCAGAGCGCCGAACTGCGCCGCATCGAACGCGACCTGCACGACGGCGCGCAGGCCCGGCTGGTCGCGGTCGGGCTGAGCCTGGGCACCGTCGAGCAGCTGATGGACCGCGACCCGGCCGCCGCCCGCGTGCTGCTGGCCCAGGCCCGGGAGACCTCCGCCGCGGCCCTGGCCGAGCTGCGCGACCTGGTCCGCGGCATCCACCCGCCGGTGCTCGCCGAGCGCGGCCTGGCCGATGCGGTCCGCGCGCTCGCCCTGGACGCCGCGCTGCCGGTCGAGGTGCGCGCCGAGCTGACCGGGCAGCCGCCCGCGCCGGTCGCCACGGCCGCCTACTTCGCCGTCGCCGAAGCGCTCACCAACGCCACCAGGCACGCGCAGGCCAGCCGGGTCGGCGTGGACATCCGGCACACCGGCGGGCTGCTGCGGGTCACCGTCACCGACGACGGCCGCGGCGGGGCGGCCCCGTCACACGGCGGCGGGCTGCACGGGCTGCGCCGGCGACTCGCTACATTCGACGGAACCCTCGCCCTGCACAGCCCGCAGGGCGGCCCCACCGTGCTGACCCTGGAGATACCGTGCGCGTTGTCCTCGCCGAGGACCTCTACCTCCTGAGGGAAGGGCTGGTCCGCCTGCTGGAGGCGCACGACTTCAGCGTCGTGGCCGCCGTGGAGACCGGCCCGGACCTGCTCGACGCCCTGCTGGCGCACCGGCCGGACGTGGCGGTCGTCGACGTGCGGCTGCCGCCCACGAACACCGACGAGGGGCTGCAGGCGGCGCTGACGGCGCGGCGGCAGGTGCCGGGACTGCCGGTGCTGGTGCTGTCGCAGCACGTCGAGCAGCTGTACGCCCGCGAGCTGCTGGCCGACGGCACGGGCGGGATCGGATACCTGCTCAAGGACCGGGTGTTCAACGCCGACCAGTTCGTCGACGCGGTGCACCGGGTCGCCGGGGGCGGCACCGCGATGGACCCGGAGGTCATCGCGAAGCTGATGCAGCAGCCGGTGCGCAACGTGCCGCTGGCCCGGTTGACGCCGCGCGAGCGGGAGGTGCTGGAGCTGATGGCGGAGGGGCGCTCGAACGCGGCGATCGGGCAGCGGCTGTTCCTGTCCGAGAGCGCGGTCGGCAAGCATACGGCCAGCATCTTCGGCAAGCTCGACCTCGCGCCGTCCGATGACGACAACCGGCGGGTGCTGGCGGTGCTGGCCTACCTCAACGGCGCGGCCTGAACCGGGCGGTTCAGCCCCCGCACTCCACGCACCAGGCGGTTCCGGCAGCGAGGTGGCAGAGCCCGTGGTTTGCCCGCCCTTCGGCCGACGAGATGCGGCGTCCGAGGAACGCGACAAGGACCAGCACAACCGCGATTACGGCGGCTCCGGCCCCCACGACGTGGAAAGTGCTCACTGGATTCCCTGAGGGTAGGCGCGGGACGACCGGACCACTGCGGTTGCGCAAGTCGCGTCCGCACGACCATTACGTCGTGGCGTCCCCGTCGCAAGGTTGCACCAGGCGATCCGACCTGCGAGGGCAGCAGGCGCTTCACGGTGGCGTCCCCTCGTGAAGCACGAGGGGACGCTCCCTGAACGGCGATGGGCAGCTGCCCGAATTCAAAGCAGGACGCTGCGCCACCGGGTGGGGGAGGGCCGGGTCGACCCTCCCCGTCCGTCAGTCCGGCAGGGTGAACCGGCCGTAGCGGGACACGGTCTCGAAACCCAGGCGCCGGTACACCGGCTCGCCGGCGCTGCTCGCCACCAGGGTGGCGATACTGCGCCCGGACTCGCGGGTCAAACGCAGCCCTTCGAGGGTCAGCGCTGAAGCGATGCCACGCCGGCGGTATCGCGGGTCGGTGGTGATGCAGTAGAGCGCGCCGACGTCGGTGCCCAGCGACATGGTGCAGGTGCCGACCGTCCTGCCGTCGATGATGGCGGCGAGCCGGACCACCTCGGGGTACGCGAAACCGAGTTCGCGCTCGACCACGGGCGTGAGGTCGTCGCTGTCGAAACCCATCGGCTCCGCGTACGCCTGCACGTAGCTGCTCATCTCCGCCGGGTCTGTCACCGTGCGGATCGCCAGGTCGGCCGGGGCGTCGAAGTCCGCGCCGGCGGTGACGTCGATCGCCATCACGGGCAGGTCGCTGACCTGCCGGGCGCCGCGTGCGAGCAGACCGTCGGCGGTGCCCGGGTCGCTGTCGGCGCCGACCCACCAGATCCACGGCGTGCCCTTGAGCCGCTGCCGGGCTTCCGCGATCGCTGCGTCCAGCGGTTGGTCGCGGACTCGCAGGATTCCGTTGAGCTTGCTGTGCGCGATGTCGGAACGGTAGACGGTCAGATCGGCATCCGGGTCGGCTTCGGCGCAGGCCCAGCCGGTCCAGTACCGGCGGTTCGCCGCGACCGCGAGCTGCCCCAGTGTGTGCAGGGGTGGTGCTGTCATACCTTCATACCTACATGACCCCGCTGGTCGAGCCGGGGCTCGACCCGGACGGCTGTGACGTAGCCGCCTGGGTCGAGGCCCTTTCCCCTGCTCGGTGTCAGGCGTCATCCCAGCGGAAGAGGAAGGCGGCGATACCGGCCAGGACGACGGTGAAGCCGAGCAGCAGCCCGATGTCGGGCAGGGTGACGGCGAAGCTCTCACCCCGGACCATCACGTCCTGCATCGAGGACACCAGGTGCTTGAGGGGGAAGAACTCGGACAACTGCTGCAGCCACTTCGGGGCCCCGTCGAGGGGGAAGAAGGCGCCCGACAGGAAGGCCATGGGCAGCGTGATGAGGTTGGCGATGGCGCTGGCGGCCTCGGGGGTCTTGGAGGCGGCGCCGGCGACCAGGCCGATGGACAGGAAGGCCAGCGTGCCGGCGATCATGACGGGGATGAAGGCCCACCACTGGTCGGACAGCTGCAGGCCGAAGTAGGGCAGCAGGGCCACGCCGATGAACATCGCGCACTGCGCGCCCGCGATGGCGATGCTGACCGCCACCCGCGCGCCGATGACCGAGGCGAGGGGCACCGGCGACAGCCGCAGGCGGCGCAGGATCTTCTTCTGCCGCCAGGTGACCAGGGTCAGCGCCGCGCCGAACGTCGCGCCGGTGGCGATCGCCCAGCCCAGCAGGCCCGGGGTCATGTACTGGATCGCCTTGAGCGACTGGTCCTCGACGGGCTGGGTGCGCAGGGTGACCGCGGGCGTGGTGACCCCCGCGGCGGCGAGGTTCGCCTGCTGGACCAGCGATTCGACGATGCCGCGCACGGTGGCGGCCTTGACCGCGTCCGCGGCGGAGTAGTGCACGATCAGCTCGCCGCCGACCTGCTCGATCGCGGCGGCCTTGTCGCCCTTGCGCACCTCCTCCAGCGCGGCGGCCCGGTCGGACGTGCGGGTCACCGCGAGCACCTGGTCGAGCCCGGCGGCGGCCTCGGCTGGCAGCTGGTCGACGACCGGCACCGCGCCGATCTGCAGGATGTCGGTCTTGGACGCGCCGGCGTCCTTGAACAGGCCGCCGAACAGCACCAGGAACATCAGCGGGAACAGGATGGTGAAGAACAGGGCGGTGCGGTCGCGGAAGAAGCCGCGGGCCATCGCCGAGGAGAGGCTGACGAAGCTGGTCACGCGCGGTACTCCCGTCCGGTGAGGTGCAGGAAGACGTCTTCCAGGGTCGCGCCGCGCACGGACAGGCCGCGCAGCGCGTCCCGCTCGGCCAGGGCGGAGAGCACGGGGGCGGGGGTACGCGTCGCGATGGTCAGCGAGACCCCGTCGTCGCTGACCTCCAGCCCGTCGGCGAGCCCGCGCGCCGCCTCGGCGGTGATCGTGCCGGTCTCCACCGAGATCCGGGTGGGCGCGTCGAGGTCGCGCACGAGCGTGGCGGGCGGACCCGACTCCAGGATGCGGCCGTGGTCCATGATCGCGACCCGGTCGCACAGCGACTCGGCCTCGTCGAGGTAGTGCGTGGTCAGCACGACGGTGCGGCCCTGCGCGCTGATGTCGCGCAGCACGTCCCACAGGTTGCGGCGGGCCTGCGGGTCCAGGCCCGACGTCGGCTCGTCGAGGAACACCAGGTCCGGCCCGTGCGCCAGGGCGCAGGCGATGGACAGGCGCTGCTGCTGGCCGCCGGACAGGTCCTCGTTGCGCTTGCCGGCCATGTCCTCCAGCCCGACCACGGCCAGCCACTCGTCGGCCTTGCGGGCGGACACGCCGTACAGCGAGGCGAAGGTGCGGATCTGCTCGCGCGCGGTCAGCCGCTCGAAGAACGCGCTGGCCTGCAGTTGCACGCCGATGCGGGGGAGCAGGCGCGGGTTGCGCGGCCAGGGGCTCTCGCCGAACAGGGTGACGCTGCCCGAGTCGGGCTTGCGCAGCCCCTCCATCATTTCCAGGGTGGTGGTCTTGCCCGCGCCGTTGGGTCCGAGGATGCCGAAGAACTCCCCGGGCTGGACGTCGAAGGAGACGCCGTCGACGGCGCGCAGCTCGCCGTAGGCTTTGCGCAGCTCCTCGACCTTGATCGTCGGTGACATGCCGTGCACGGTACTCCTCACTCGCCAGGACGATCTGTCGGGTTCGGACCGGCGACGAACGGTTCGCGCATGCCGAACAGAAATCGGGTGATCCGGTTACGCCGCACCAGCAGGTCGTAGACGGCGAGGGTCAGCACGAGCGCGATGGCGACCAGTGCCAGGTATTTGACGGCGATCGGGGCCTGCCAGGACACGACGCCGTAGGCCACCGCCACCACGATCGGCTGGTGCAGCACGTAGATCGGCAGCGCGCCGAGCGCGAGATAGACGTAGACCTTGCTTCTGAAGCCCGGCGGCGCGCCGGTCGTCGGACGCCGGTGCCCGCGCCGGTCGAGCAGGCCGAGGATGGCGACCACCCAGCACCAGCCGGTCATGCCGTAGAGCGCCCGCATGGCCAGGGCCGGACCGGTGAGGTCGGTGAACGGGTCGCCGCCGCCCTCGCTGACGACGAAGAACAGCGGCATGCCCACGCCCATCAGCGCGACTCCGGCCACGGCGGCAAGCACGGCATCACGGCGCATCGCGTCGCGGAACCGCTCGTCGGCGGCCAGTACGACGCCGTACAGGAAGAACAGCAGGTAGGCCCAGCGGCTCCAGCCGGCGAGAGCTTCCTCCATGCCGTCCAGGGCGCTGACCAGCGCCAGCGGCAGCGCGGGCAGCAGCAGCACCAGGCCGCGCTGCCCGGCGGCGTCGGCCAGCCGGTCGCGGACCCGGCGCAGCCGGTCGCGGGGCAGCACGCGGGCCGCGCCCGCCAGCATCAGCGCCCAGACCAGCAGCAGCACCACGAACCACAGGTGACCGGTCTCGAAGTGCTCGCCCTGCAGCACGAACGGGAACTCGCGCAGGTCGAGCGTTACGTCGAAGAAGCGCGGCAGGAAGCGCCAGTACGACTCGTGGTAGCCGGGGTCGGCGGCCTTGAGCCGCAGCCACTGCGGGATCGGCAGCAGCGCGACGATCGCGAACAGCAGCGGCACCCCCAGCCGCAGCAGGCGTTCCGCCGCGAAGCCGCCCGGCCCGCGTCGGCGCAGCGAGTGGCGTGCACCGAACCCCGCGATGAGGAACAGCGCCGGCATCGCCCACACCACGGCGAAACCGGACAGGATCGTGGTGACCTCGGTGGTGTCGGCGTTCTTGACGTAGTAGTCGTCGCGTTCGTCGAACACCAGTGCCGAGTGGAAGAAGATCAAACCCACGACCACCAGCGTGCGTATCGCATCCAGCTCCGGCCGCCGCGGCGTCGCCGCCCGCACCGGGGCGGCGGTGTCCTGATCGTTGGCCATGCCCCCTCCTTCGCCGCCGACGCGTCCAGCAGATGGACGCGTCGGGCAACACCGGAGGTGGGTGGCGCGCTCAGTCGACTTTCGACACTTCCAGACCCGGCTGTTCCTCCAGCACGGGCGGGGACTGGTGGCCTGTGCGGAAGCCGGTGACGGCGGTCAGCCGGGCGCGCGGGTCGTCCAGGGTGATGGTGAGCCGCCGGGTGCGGATCGTGGGGAAGGCAAGCCAGCGGCGTACGCCCACGGTGTGGCCGGTCGCGACCACCGCCTCGCCGCAGCGGACCTCGTGCGCGCCCGCCCACTGACCGGTGGCCAGCTCCTCGCGCAGCTCGACGTGGTCGAGCTCGACCTCGGTCTCGAACTCGGCGACGACCCGGCCCGGCTCGTGGGTGAGCCGGGCGGGCAGCGGCGTCGCGAACCGCCTCCGCAGCTCGGCGGTGACCGCCAGCAGCCGGGCGGTGTCGTGCTCGTCGAGCCGCCCGCGCCGGTCCGGTGGCACGTTGAGCAGCAGTCCCGCGCCCAGCCCGACCGACCGGTACCAGATCGCCAGCAGGTGCTCGGCGCTCTTGAGCGTGTCCAGGTCGTCGGGCTGCCAGAACCAGTGCGCCCGGATCGGCACGTCGCACTCCGGCGGCAGGTAGCGGACGCCGTCGAGGCTGTCGGCATCGGCGGTGAACATCGACCTGCCCAGCCGGTCGACGGCGTACGTGCACGGGTCGGCGGCCAGGCCGTCCTCGTTGCCGACCCACCGGATGGTGGGCCGTCCCATGTTGAAGACCATGGCCTGGGGCTGGTGCGTGTCGACCACCTTCATGATCGCGTCCCAGTCGTAGCCGCGCCCCTCCGAGCCCGCGCCGTCGAACCACAGCTCGAACAGCGGCCCGTAGCGGGTGCACAGCTCGGTGAGCTGGCGCAGGTAGAACTCGTCGTACGCGGCCGGGTCGGGGTAGCAGGCCGCGTTGCGGTCCCAGGGCGACAGGTAGAGGCCCAGCGGCATGCCGGCGGCGCGGCAGGCCTCGGCCAGCTCTCCGACCACGTCGCCGTGCCCGCCGCGCCACGGCGACGAGGCGACCGAGTACGTCGTGGTGTCGGTCGGCCAGAGGCAGAAGCCGTCGTGGTGCTTGGCGGTGAGGACCAGGTATCGCGCGCCGGCCCGCCGCGCGACGTCGACCCACTGGGCCGCGTCGAGGTCGGCGGGGTCGAACGTGGCCGGGTCCAGGGTGCCGTCGCTCCACTCCTTGCCGTGGAACGTGTTGAGGCCGAAGTGCAGGAAGAGGCCGAAGCCGGCCTCCTGCCAGGCGAGCTGGCCGGCGGTCGGGACAGTGGTCATGCGCGAGCTCCTCGCCGTGGTGCGGTGGGGTTGTCACCGCGTAGCAGCGTGCCGCAACAGTAACCGGTTACACAAGAGGATCGTATAGGAAATCTGAGCCGAGTCCCGGTTGCCGCCGAACCCGGGGTCCGGCCGATCATGCCGTGAAACGATGAGCCGGTGCTGGTGTTGAGCCTGTGCGGGGCGTTGGCGGCGGCCGTGTGCTTCGGGTTGTCGTCGGTCTTGCAGGCCGTCGGCATGCGCGGGGCGGGGCCGGTCAGCGAGCTCGAACCGAAATCCATGTTGCGTGCCTGGATGACCGTGCCGTTCCTCGTCGGCGTGGGCCTGGACCTGCTCGGCTTCGGTTTCGAACTGGTCGCGCTGCGACATCTGCCGCTGTTCCTGGTGCAGGCCGCGATCGCGTCCGCGCTGGCGGTGACCGCGATCGCGGCCGCCGTCGTGATGAAGGAGCGGCTGGGTCGCGGGGAGAAGTGCGCGGTGGCCGCCGTCTGTGTGGGACTGGCGCTGCTGGGCGTGTCCGCCGGTCCCGAGGGCGCGAACCGCGCGCACACGGACTTCTACACGGCCCTGGCCGCCTGCCTGATCGGGCTCGCCGTGCTGGGCGCGGGCGCGGGGCGCCTGCCGGGCAGGTGGCGGACCGTGACCCTGGGGCTGTGCGCGGGTCTGTGCTTCGGGGTGCTGGCGCTGGCCGCGCGCACCCTGCCCGAGCTCGATCCGGCGCGCATGGTGCGCGAACCGGCGACCTACCTGGTGGCCGCGTCCAGCCTCATCGCGCTGGTGCTGTGGACGATGGCGCTGTCGGGCGGCTCGGTCACCACGGCCACCGCCGCGATGGTCATCGGGGAGACCGTGCTGCCCGCGGTGGTCGGGGTCGTGGTGCTCGGCGACGAGGCGCGGCAGGGCTGGGTGCCCGTCGCCGTCGGCGGCTTCCTGCTGGCGGTCGGCGGTGCGTTGGCGCTCGCGCGGTTCGGGGAGCTGGGCCAGGCGCCTTCGGGAGGCGTCCCGCAGTCCGCGCCGGTGCCCGGCCCGGCATCCGCTGAGACGGCGCCGTAGGAGCCCCGCTCGGCGCACCTGCTTTTCGATGCGGCGGGGGTGGCGTCGCGCGCAGGTCACGCTGGCAGGGTGTAGCGGACCTTGGCTGCCGGGTGTGCGCCGAACCGTTCGTAGAAGCGCTGGGCGTCGGTGTTCCAGACCGGAGTCTGCCACTGGATCTCGTCGCCATCGGCTGTCGCGATCACCGCGTCGAGCAGTTGTCTGCCCAGGCCGCGGCCCCGTTGGGTGTCAGCCAGGTAGAGGCAGTCCAGGTGGGTGTAGTGGCGGCCGGTCCAGGTGGCGAAGTCGCGGGTCCAGGTCGCGTAGCCGACCAGCGTCCCGGCGTCGTCGGCGACCAGGCAGCGCAGCGGCGGTGGGTCGGTGAACAGCGCGGGCGCGAGCCGTTCGCCGAGGTCGGGCGACACGGGCGCGGCCCGCTCGTACGCGGCGTGGTCGGCGATCAGGGCGAGCAGCGCGGGCAGGTCGTCGGGCCGGACGGAGCGCACAAGGGTCACCTGTCGATCTTTTCCCACCGATTGGGACGTCGGCCAGCCCGGTGACCGCCATATCTCATCCGGATGTCGCCCGCGTTACGCCAGGCAGGTGACGCTCTGTACGGGTGAGGAATGCCAAAAGTCATCTGCACGTGCATCCGGCGCTTGCGCCTGCACAGGATCATCTGCATGATGGGAAGCGCAACGACCTGACGTTTGCATTGTGGCACTTGCATCTGTGGCCCGGATGGTGTGGCGACACCCCACCGGGCGGACGGCACGGACTCAACCGGACCGGCCGGCTCCACCCCCCCATCCGCGAGCACGACGTTCGCCGCAGTGAGGCACGTATGCCAGCTCCCAGGATCAACCCCGCCCGGCGCGCTTCCGCCGAGATCGCGGCCACTGACTCGTACCAGTCCGGAGACCGGGTCTGGGTGTACCGCGAGCGGAAGTGGCAGGCGGGGATCATCTCCGACATCTCACCGGACAAGGCCGTGGTCATCTGCGGCGGCGACTCCGGTGTCGTGGAGGAGACCATGACCGCGCCCCACCTCATGGTCCGTGACGACGTGTACCTCTACATCGACACGGTGACCTACGTGTGAGGCGCCCGCAGACCGAGCCGGCTCTCGCGTAGCCTCGGGGGCCGGACCGGGCCAGGCGGGTGGCGCCGACGATGCCGGCGCCACCCGCCCCGGCTTTTCTCAGCCCCGGCGGGAGCGCCGGCGGCGCTGCCACTTCTCGCGCATCTCCAGCGGCACGAACACCAGCGTGGTGAGCACCGCGGCGACCACCGCCCACAGCGCGACCTGGCTCGGGCTCAGGTGGGCGACGCCCATGTTGGACGTCCACACCGGGTGCAGGCCGAGCGGCGGGAAGCCCTCCCAGAACAGCACCCACAGCAGCGGCACCAGGCCCATCGCGATGCCGTACGCGGTGAAGTGGCCGGCCTGCGAGAACAGCACACCCATCACCACCGCTGCGATCATGTAGACCAGCACCGCCGTGCGCTGGCCGCCATCCGACGGGATGCGGTCGATCAGGTAGTTCCAGATGTCCACGATGGTGGACAGCACGGGCTGCCAGTACACCGCGATCAGCACCAGGGACACCACGATCACGATCGCGATGCCCAGGCCCTTGAGAATCTTGAATGCGCCGGCTTCTGCCTGCGTCACAGCGTTCCTCCCTCACCGATACCGTTCGCGCCGGCGCTCCCGCGACGCGGGGCCCCTGCGGCCGCGGAAGTCCAGTTCGGACGAGGTCCGGCCGAGGTGGACGTACGGTGCTGCGAGGGTCGCGCGGCACCGATCCGGTTGTGCTGAGGGGCATGTCGCGGACGGGGCCGTGCGAGCGGCGCGCCGATCATCCCACCACGGTGTGTCCACGGCGAGAGCTGTCCGACCGGTTCCCGCTGCCGCAACGGCCGACCTGCGAGAAGATCTTCGACGGGTTCGCGACAGTGGCCCGTGCGCGGCCGTCCTCAGGCGGCGAGCGCTGCCGCGAGGAAGCGGTGCGCGGCGGCGTTGGCCGGCCCGGTGACCGACAGCGGCATCATGTTGAAACTGTGACCGGCTCCCGGCACCACCTGGAGCTGCACCGGCGAACGGGCGGCGAGCAGCCGGGCGTACAGGAACAGGGTGTCGTCGAGCAGCGGGTCCTCCGTGCCGACGGTGAGCAGCGCCGGTGGCAGCCCGGTGAGCTGGGCGTAGAGCGGGGAGGCGGCAGGGTCGCCACGGCGGGCGAGGTCGGGCACGTACTGCTCGGCGTACCAGCGCATGCGGGCCGTGGTGAGCACGCCGCCGCGCGTGTCGTCCCAGGTCCGGGCACTCGGCGTGAGGGTCAGGTCGTACACGCCGTAGCACAGGTTCAGCGCCCGCAGCGCCACGGCGGCCGGCCGGTCGCGCAACCGCAGCGCCACCGCCAGGGCGACGTTGGCTCCGGACGACTCGCCGCCCAGGGTCGCCGCCGTGACGCCGAACTCCTGCGACGCGTGGTCGAGCAGGTGCCGGGCGGCCGCCTCGCAGTCGTCGAGCAGGCCCGGGAAACGCCGTTCGGGCGCGAGCGGGTAGTCGAGGCTGACCACGGTCTGGCCGGTGCCGTTCACCAGGTCCTCCAAGTAGGCGTCCTGCTCGTCGGCGGCCCCGACGGTCCAGCCTCCGCCGTGGACGTGCAGGTACAGGCCGGTCGGCGCGGGCGCGTCGAACACCCGGGCCGGCATGGACCCGGCCGGCAGCGGCACCGTGATCTCGCGGGCGAGTGGGGAGCGGGGCAGGACCCCGCCCGGTGACAGGCCGGCGAGCCGCTCGCGGGCCTGGACGCGGTATGCCTGCACGCTTTCCGGCGGCCAGCCCATCTCCCGGACCACCGCCCCCAGGGCGGCGTTCGATTCGACGACATCGGGGGCGTACTCCGTCTGCGCGAACGTGCTCTCGTCCAGCCCCTTGCCCGTCTCCACCCTTACCAATGTGCCCTGAGCCGGTGCCACCGGCCTGGCTTTCGGGGATTCATCGTGCCCCTTCTCGCGTACGGATCGTCGGGGCCACCGGGTAGCTTGCCCGGCGTGACGAGCAAGCGGACGAGGACTGTGCGGTCCGGTGGCGACGTGGCGGCCATGCCGCTGCCGGGTGACCGTGGATACGGCGCGTGCCAGGTGGTCCGGGTGGACGGCGACGTGACGCTGGCCTGCGCGCTGGCGTGGCACTCCCCGGACCTGCCCACGTTGCCGGAACTGGCGGGCGTGGGGCCGCTCATCGTGGAGCACCACGTCCACGGCGGCCACCCCGCAGTGATCAATGTCGGCCGCGACGACGACCCGTTCGACTTCGTATGGCTCGGCAGGCTGCCCGTCGGCCCGGACATTCCCACGCAGTCGAACTCCTACAGCGGCTGGAGCTACCTTCCGGTCCAGGTCATGGCCCAGCGGCGCTGGGACGCGCTGCCGGAGACCGTGCGGCACGGCTACCGGGCGGCGGGAAGCGGGGACATGGTCACCGTCGACTTCGGGGCGGGGCAGGCGCGGACGAAGGTCGGCACGGGACGCCTTGATCTCACCGGGGCCGGCTTCGTGAGTGCGCCGGAGTCGGGGACGGTGGCCTGGTCAGCGCTGGACCGGTTGCCCCGGGTGAGCAGCGTGCTGTGGAGGGGCCCGGATCGCGGGCTGGTGGCGGCGGTGGCCGAGCGGCCGCTGATCACCTTCCTCGACTGGCGGGACGGGCCTGCGGACATCGATCTCTCCCGCACGTGGATCACCGATCTGCGCCTGTCGGGGGCGACCGGGCAGGTCGCACTGGCGCAGGCCGCGTGCTCCCTGCACCTCAGCGAACCAGCTCGCGGTCTGCGGGTCCGGGCAGCAGACGAGGGCCGTCGACTCAGGCTTGCCATGCGAACCAGGCAGGAAGGTCTCGACGCGCCGGAAGGCCTGGGCGGTGTGCGCGATGTCCAGGTCGACGCCGGCGGCGCCTTCAGCCTGTCCGGCCTGTCCGCCCTGACCGGGATCGCCCGGCTCCAGGTCACCTTCGACGGGCCGCCGGGCGTGCTCGTCGGGGCCGAGCACCTGTCGGCGTATCGCGGGATGCACACGCTGGCGTTGCACAACGCTTACGGACTCGACGCCGATACCCTGCCCGACCTGGAGACGTTGCGCCGCCTGGAGATACACGGACTGCGGCGCAGCGTCGCCCAGGGTCTGGAGGCGCGTTATCGCGGATCCGGTGTCGAGCTCCTGATCACGGGGGCCAAATCCGATACCTGGCTGGCGAGCAACCTCACGAACCCGTTCCGGGACTGGGCCGACGACTCGGCGCGCTTCGGCGCGGCCGCATGCAGGGCATATGCCACGGCCCGCAAGGCGGTGGACGCGATCTCGCCGGGATCTCCGGACGGGCTGGAGCAGGCTGAACGGGCGCTGCGTGGGCTGGTCGCGGAACTGAACAGGATCGACGAGCGGTACGAGATGATCGACACTATCCGGCGGGAGGAGGCCGGTGACGCGTTCTTCGAGCTGGCAGCCATCGCGGCGGTGCCCGTGGAACTCGCCGAGCGGTGGTTCGACGACCGCGACTTCTAGGCCCCGATGACGGTGTGAGCGCGTGTCCCGCCAGCCTGATCGATAATGGGGTGGGGGAGACGCGATGAGCGAGCAGGCGATGGTGGTCGCGGTCGGCGTCGACGGTTCGGCGGCGGCCCTGGCAGCGGTGCTTGAGGCCACCCGCGAGGCGGCGTGGCGCGGGTGCGGGCTGCGTATCGTGCACGCCTTCATCTGGCCGCTCATGCATGTCGAGACACGCGCGTCGGAGGCCGTGCCCGAGGGCGGGCTGCGCCACGACGCCGAGCGCATCCTGGCCGAGGCGACCGCGGCGGCGAAGGCCGCCAACGGGCGCGTCGAGGTGACGGCCGACCTGGTCACGGGTGGTCCCGCGGGCGTGCTGCTGGCGGCCGCCCGGGCCGCGCGATTGCTGGTGCTCGGCGACCGGGGCCTGGGCGGGTTCACCGGCCTGCTCCTGGGCTCGGTCGCGGTGGAGGTGACGGCACACTGCACCACGCCGGTGCTGGTGGTACGTGGTGAGGGGCGGCCCGGTCCGATCGTGCTCGGGGTCGACGACTCACCGGGATCGGCGGCGGCCGTACGGGAGGCGTTCACGGAGGCCCGGCAGCGTGACGCCGAGCTGCTGGCGGTGCGGGTCTGGTACGACGCCGCCACGACGCTGTCCTACTCGGTGCCCGCGCTCTACGACGCCGACGCCGCGCGCTCGGCCGAGCAGCACGAACTCGACGCGGCCCTCGACGCCGAGCAGAAGCGCCACCCGAACGTCCGGGTCCACACGCAGCTGGTGACCGGCCGGGCCGGCCGGGAGCTGGTGCGCCTGAGTGAGCAGGCGCAGCTGATGGTCGTCGGCGCGCGGGGCCGGGGCGGGTTCACCGGCTTGCTGCTGGGTTCGGTCAGCCAGCAGTTGCTGCACCACGCGGCCTGCCCGGTGCTGGTGGTGCGCCACCCGTCGTGAGGCGGGCCGGACCGGGCGGGTGGCCGGGGTGGGTCAGGAGCGGGTCATGGACAGGCGGATCGCACAGGGCCGGCCGGACCGGGCGGCGGGGCTGGCGTGGCGGCAGATCAGCGAGGTGATGAGCACGCCGCCGCACTGCGTCGCGACGTCGACGACGCTGGGCGACGCGCTCGCGGTGATGGTGCGCGACGGGCTGCGGCATCTGGTCGTCACGGACGAGGGCGGCCGATGCGTGGGCGTGCTGGCGGACCGGTCCATCGTGGCAGCGTGGGCCGCCGAGCCGGCCACGCTGTCGTACCGGCGGGTCTCGTCGGTGCTGGACCGCACGCCGGCGGTGGTCGCCACCGGGGCGGCGGTGGTGGACGCCGCGCGCCTGATGCGCACGGCCTGCGTGGACGCGGTGGCGGTGGTGGACACCCGCGGGGTGGCCGTCGGCGTGGTGACCGGCAGCGATCTCGTCGCACTGCTGGCCCGGTGACCGGCGGGAGCGGGGGAGGCGGCGGTCGCCGCCTCCCCCGCCGAGATCACGCCAGCGTCAGGCTGGCGCGGTTGCGCTCACGATCGATCTCGAGGATCCGTACC
The DNA here is from genome assembly GCF_009720365.1 of Catellatospora paridis. Taxonomy (GTDB): domain Bacteria; phylum Actinomycetota; class Actinomycetes; order Mycobacteriales; family Micromonosporaceae; genus Catellatospora; species Catellatospora paridis. The sequence continues at coordinate 647,527 of NZ_ML769313.1, forward strand.
GTGACGCTCGAACCGACCTGCGGCCCGGTCTCGCCGTGCAGCAGCCCGTGGGCGTCGTCGGCGATGCTGACGAAAGCACCGAACGGCACAATCTTGACGACCTGGCCTACCAGGACGTCACCGGCGTTGAGTTCTTCGAAGCGGGACATGCGATCACCTCCTTCCTCGGCAGGCTCCGCTTTCGCGGGCGTCGACGAAAGGAGGGCGGGCCACGGGCCCGCCGGGCGATCACGGCTCAGCCGGATGCCTCATCTGATCACGGCACTGGGCCGACCCGGCAGTCACAGCGCATGACCCTAGCGGCGCTTCCGTCCCCGGGCAACCGCGTTGCCCGGTTTCCGTAGCGGTGCCGCCCGGCCGGGGGACACGGGCGTAAATAAACTTGCAGCCACTGCAAGTTTAAGGTTTGATCGGCGCGTGACCCCGATCGAACAGGACGCGCCGCTGGGTCGGCGCGACCTCCGCAAGCAGCAGACCCGCGCCGCGCTGACCGGCGCGGCGCTGCGGCTGTGCGCGCTGCGCGGCTTCGACCAGGTCACCGTGGACGACATCAGCACCGAGGCGGGCGTGTCCTCACGCACCTTCTTCAACTACTTCGCCTCCAAGGAGGACGCCGTGCTCGGCGACCACCTGGTGGAGGTCGACGCGATGCGGGCCCGGCTGGCCGTGCTCCTGCCCACGATGCCGGTGCTGGAGGCGGTGCGCCGCGCCGTGCTGCTGGTGGTCGCCGCCATGGAGGCCGACCGCGACCACTGGTTCCTGCGCATGGAGATCATCCAGCGCAGCCCGCAGCTGCTGCCGAGGCTGGTGCTCAGCAACGCCGAGGCCGAGCGGGCCACCACCGAGCAGATCGCCGCGCACCTCGGCGTCGACCCGATCGCCCACGGTTACCCAGCGCTCGTCGTGGCCGCCACCAGCGCCTCCTTCCGGGTCGCCGCCACCCGCTGGATGGCCGCGGCCGGCCGCCTGTCCCTGGGCGCGCTCGTGGACGAGGCGTTCTCGGGGCTGGCCGCCGGGCTGCCCGACCCTGACATTCCGCCGCCGCGCCCGCGCGCCGGCGCCCCTGTTCCCCCCGGGTGATCCTCACCCGGTAGTCGCACCACGTGAGGAAGAGAATGACCGCGACCGAGATACCGGTGCAGAACGCCGGACCGGACCCCGACACGGTGCCCATGTCGCGCCGCGAGGTGATGCAGGCGCTTTCCGGCCTGATGCTGGGCATGTTCGTGTCCATCCTGGCGGGCACGGTCGTGGCCAACGCGCTGCCACGCATCATCGCCGCCCTCGACGGCAGCCAGTCCGTCTACACCTGGATCGTCACCACCGAGCTGCTGGCGATGACCGCCACCGTCCCGCTGTGGGGCAAGGCGGCCGACCTGTACAGCAAGAAGCTGCTCATCCAGCTCTCGCTCAGCCTGTTCGTGGTCGGCTCGCTCATCGCGGGCTTCACCCCGAACGTCGAGATCCTGCTCGTCAGCCGGGTCGTGCAGGGCGTCGGCGCGGGCGGCATGACCGCGCTGGCCATGATCGTGATGGCGGCGATGATCCCGCCCCGCGAGATGGGCCGCTACTCGGGCATCTTCGGCGCGGTGTTCGGCATCGGCACCATCGCCGGCCCGCTCATCGGCGGCGTGCTGGTCGACACCTCCTGGCTGGGCTGGCGCTGGACGTTCTTCATCGGCGTCCCGTTCACCCTGCTCGCGATCTACCTGCTGCAGCGCACCCTGCACCTGCCGGCGACCCCGCCCGGCAAGGTGAAGATCGACTACCTGGGCGCGTTCCTGATCACCGCGGGCGTGTCGACGCTGCTGATCTGGTCGACGCTGGCCGGCAGCAAGTTCGCGTGGGCCTCCAGCTGGACGGCGCTGCTGGTGACCGGCGGCCTGGTGCTGCTGGCGCTGGCCGTGTTCGTCGAGTCGCGGGCCAAGGAGCCGATCATCCCGCTCGGCATCTTCCGCAGTCGCACCGTCACCCTCACCACGATCGCCAGCGTGCTGGTCGGTCTGGCGCTGATGGGCGGCGCGGTGTTCCTGTCGCAGTACTTCCAGATCTCGCTGGGCAAGTCGCCGACGGTCGCCGGCCTGATGAGCCTGCCCATGATCTTCGGCCTGCTGGTCTCGTCGACCGTTGCGGGCGGTCTGATCACCAAGTTCGGCAAGTGGAAGATCTACCTGGTCGTCGGTGCCGTCGTGATGACCGTGGGCATGCTGCTGCTGGGCACCATCGACCACACCACCAGCGTGTCGCTGGTGTCGGTGTACATGGCGGTGCTCGGCATCGGCGTGGGTCTGCTCATGCAGAACCTGGTGCTGGCGGCCCAGAACGACGTGCCCGCGCACGACCTGGGCGTCACCACCTCGGTGCTGACCTTCTTCCGCAGCATGGGCAGCGCGGTCGGGGTCAGCGCGCTCGGCGCGGTGATGACCGCCCGGATCACCGCGCTGAGCGAGGAGCGCTTCGGCCCCGCGCCCGCGGGCAGCAGCGGCAGCCAGGTTCCCGACCTGGCCACGCTGCCGCCGGAGATCAAGGCGATCATCGCCGAGATCTACGGCCTGGCCACCGCGGACCTGTTCCTGGTCGGCGCGCCGATCGCGGCACTGGCGTTCGTCGTGGTGCTGTTCATCAAGGAGAAGCCGCTGAGCACGCTGAGCGGCGCGGACCGGCTCGCCATGGAGTCGGCGGCCGCCGACGGCGCCGACCTCGGCAGCGAGGCCGCCGCCGAGGGCGGCGCCAAGCCGACGGCGAAGTCCGACGACCGCCCGGACGGGCTCGTCCGGGTGGAGTGACATCCGGCGTCAAGGGGGGCGCTCGTGCCATGGGCACGGGCGCCCTTCGCGTGCCTGGGGACAATCCGCGAACCGGGTATGACCCGTCCCGGCGCTCGATATCGTCGCCTGTGGGAGGCCCGAACCGCCGCGCGTAGAATTGATCTTTCTTGATCGGGGGCCAGACATGCAGCCGATGACTCCGATGTACCGCGACGAGGAAGATCTGCGTCACGACGTGCGGGCCGCCTGCGTACGGGCGTGCAACCTGTGTGCGCAGGCCTGCAACTCCTGCGCGGACGCCTGCCTGGGCGACCCGGCGGTGGCCGAACTGGTGGTCTGCATCCGGACGAACCTCGACTGCGCCGACATGTGCGCAACCGCGGCCGAGATCCTCGACCGGTTCCGCGGCTACCACGCCGAGCTGGCGCGGGCCGTGATCGAGGCATGCGCGACCGTCTGCGACGTGTGCGCGCAGGAGAGCCGCAGCCAGGCCGACCGGTTCCGGCACTGCGAGATCGCCGCGGACGCGTGCGAGACCGCTCGCGACGCCTGCCGGCAGATGCTGGCCGAACCGGCGCTGGTCTGAGTACGGCCGTCCGGCGAACGTGTGCTGCGTCGCAATACCGCCCCGAGTGTCACGTCCGGGCCGGGCTGTCCCGTCGTTCCTGAGGCGGCGACCGCCGGTTGCCGTGACAATGGAACACGGAGGGGCAAAACGATGGATCAGCGGATGAACCTGGGCGAAATCGCACCCGAGGGCTACCGGGCGGTGCTGGGGCTGGAGAAGTACCTGAACAAGAGCCTCGACGCCCGGCTGCTGGACCTGGTGAAGCTGCGCGCGTCGATGCTGAACGGCTGCGCGTACTGTGTCGACCTGCACGGCATGGACCTGATCAAGCAGGGTGAGGACATGCGGCAGGTGCTGGGCGTGAGCACGTGGTGGGAGTTCCCGGGCTTCGACGCCCGCGAGCGCGCCGCGCTGGCGCTCACCGACGCGGTGACCAAACTGGGTGAGTACGGCGTCTCCGACGAGGTGTGGGACACCGCCCGCGCGGCCTTCACCGACAAGGAGGTCGCCGATCTCATCCTGGCGATCGGCACCATCAACCTGTGGAATCGCATCGGCGTGACCACCCGGATGCACCCGGCGGTGTGATGACGGCACATTCAGAACTGTGTCCGGCGGACGTGGCGGTCTTGGAGCAGCACCGGCCGGTGCTGCTCGGCGTCGCCTACCGCATGCTCGGCAGCTGGTGGGACGCCGAGGACGTGCTGCAGGAGGCCTGGCTGCGCTGGCACGGCGCGGACCGCGAGGCGATCGCGGACCCGCGGCGCTGGCTGGTCACGGTGACCACCCGGCTCGCCCTCGACCAGCTGCGCTCGGCCCGCCACCGCCGGGAGACCTATCCCGGCACGTGGCTGCCCGAACCGATCCCCGTCGGGATCCAGGTCGGCGACCCGGCCGAGACCGCCCAGCAGCGCGACACGCTGTCGCTGGCCGCGCTGCGGCTCATGGAACGGCTCACGCCGCCCGAGCGGGGTGTCTACCTGCTGCGGGAGACGTTCGAGCTGCCGTACGAGGAGATCGCGGACGTCCTCGGGCTGACCGAGACCAACGCCCGCCAGCTGCACCGCCGCGCCGCCGACCGGATCGGAGAGGACCGCGAGCGCTTCAGCGTGGACGACGCCGAGCACCGGGCCCTCGTCGCGCGGTTCCTGGCCGCGGCGGCCACCGGCGAGCGGGCCGCGCTACAGGCGATGCTGGCCGAGGAGGTCACGCTGTGGAGCGACGGCGGCGGCAAGGCCCGCGCCGCGGTCAACCCGGTCGTCGGCGCGCCCCGCGTGGCACGTTTCCTGGCCGGGGTCAGCGCCAAGAACACCGACATCGAGTGGCTGTTGCTCGAAGTCAACGGAGGACCAGCCGCACTGGTGCGGCTGGGCATGCGGTGGTCGCTGATGACCTGGGAGACCGACCGCGGCCGGCTCGCGGCCATCCAGCTGCTGAGCAATCCCGACAAGGTGAGCGCGCTGGGCCTGTTCGCCCACGACCGGATTTCCGCGGCTGCGGCCAGTGCCGCCTGGGCACAGCTCTGACCGCCGGAACAGGCGGTCGACGAAAAATGGGTTTGCCCCGTTCCGGTCGGCCCGTACCGTGGCCGCGTGCTGACACCTCCCGCCGACCTGCCCGAGGAACTACTTGCCACGACCCTGGCCGACGGCTGGGGGATGGACGTGGCCGCGCTGGACTACCTGCCCGTCGGCTGGGGCAGCCACCACTGGGCGGTCACCGACGCCGCGGGCGGCCGCTGGTTCCTGACCGCCGACGACCTGGCCGTCAAGCGCCGCACCTCGGCGGAGACCCTCGACGAGGCGTACCAGCGGCTGCGAGGCTCGTTGCGCGCGGCCGCCGAGCTGCATGAGGCCGGCCTGGCGTTCGTCGTGGCGCCCGTCGCGCCGCGCGGCGGAGAGCCGCTGGCCAGGGCAGGCGAGCGGTACACCGTGGCCGTCCACCCCCACCTCGACGGGCGTAGTTTCGGCTGGGGCGAATACGACGTGCCCGGACACCGCGAGGCCGTGCTGGAGATGGTGATCGCCGTGCATGCCGCACCCGCGGCCGCCCGCCGCCACGCGCCCGCCGACGACTTCACCGTGCCGCACCGCGACGGGCTGGCCGCCGCGCTCGCCAGGGACCTTCCCGACACCGGTCCGTACGCCCGGCCGCTGGCCAGGTTGCTGGCCGAACACGACCGACCGGTCCGCGACCTGCTCGCCCGCTACGACCGCCTGGTCGCCGAGAATCGGGACCACGCGGCCGTGCTCACGCACGGCGAACCCCACCCCGGCAACACGATGCTCACTGCCGACGGCTGGCGCCTCATCGACTGGGACACCGCGGCGACCGCCCCGCCCGAACGCGACCTGTGGCTGCTCGCGGCCGACGACGACACCGTCCTCGACGCGTACGCCGCCGCCACCGGCCACCGGCCGCACCGGCCGCTGCTCGACCTCTACCGGCAGCGCTGGGACATCGCCGACCTGGCCGTCGACATCGCCCGCTTCCGCGCGCCGCACACGGGCACCCCCGAGGACACCAAGACCTACGAGATCCTCACCCGCATCCTCACCACCCTCCAGTGAGGAAGGGCATCCCTCACATCGCGGGGTTAACCTCGGCCGGGTGCGTATCACCTCGCTCCAGCGCGCCCTGACCGAAGCCACCGACCCGGACCTGCGCGCGCTGCCGGAACGCGTCGCCGTGCTGCTCGCCGAGCTCGACGCGCCGCCCCGGCTCGGCGCGCATCTGCGGGCGGTGCACGACGTGGCCGCCCGGCTGGTGGCCGGCGTGGTCGAGGCGTGCCCGGGGCTCGCCGTGTCGGCCGAGGAAGTGCTGTTCGGAGCGGCCACGCATGACATCGGCAAGGTCGTGCATCCGTCCGAACTGTCCGGACCCGGTTCGGCGCACGAGCCGGCGGGTTACGAGCTGTTGGTAGCGCGGGGCGTCGCGCCGCGCCTGGCCCGGTTCGCCCGCGATCACGGCTCCGTGGCATACGACCGGCTCAGCACCGAGGATCTGCTCGTCGTGCTCGCCGACAAGGTGTGGAAGGGCAAACGGGTGCGCGGACTGGAGGACGAGGTCACGGCCCGGTGGTGCGCGGCGAGCGGCGAGCAGCCGTGGGAGGCGTTCCTGCGCCTGGACGACCTGTTGGAGCGGCTGGCCCGCGACGCTGACGCCCGCCTGGCGTTCCAGGCCCGTCACCCGCTGTAGCACGCCGCCTGACTTGCTGGTTCGGCAACGTTCTTTGCCGAAATGGCGCGTGTCGGCGCAGGGTGGTCTCGGAGGTGGTCGAGATGACCTTTGAGGCGTACGACGTGGTGGTGATCGGTGGCGGGGCCGCCGGGTTGAACGGGGCGCTGACCCTGGCGCGGGCGCGGCGCTCGGTGCTGGTGGTCGACGGCGGTGAGCCGCGTAACGCGCCCGCCGCGGCGATGCACGCGTTCCTGTCCCGCGACGGGATGCCGCCGGGCGAGCTGCTGAAGATCGGCCGGGAGGAGGTGCGCGGCTACGGCGGCGAGATCGTGTCGGGCCAGGCGGTCTCGGCGGTACGCGAGGACGGCGGCTTCGCCGTGACCCTGGACGACGGCCGGGTGGTCCTGGCCCGACGGCTGCTCGTGGCCACCGGCGTCGTCGACGAGCTGCCCCCGGTCCCGGGACTGCGCGAGCGGTGGGGCCGCGACGTGCTGCAGTGCCCGTACTGCCACGGCTGGGAGGTGCGCGACCAGGCCGTCGCCGTGCTGGCGACCGGCGCGCACGCGGCCCAGCAGGCGCTGCTCTACCGGCAGTGGACTCCGGACGTGACCCTGCTGCGCCACACCGGCCCCGAACCGACCGAGACGGAGTCGGCGCAGCTGGCCGCCCGCGGGGTGCGGCTGGTGTCCGGTGAGGTCGCCGGGCTGGAACTGGCCGACGACCGGCTGACCGGGGCACGGCTGGCCGACGGCACGGTGGTGCCGTGCGAGGCGCTGGTGGTGTCCGCGCACATGGTGCCGCGGGCGGGGGTGCTGGAGTCGCTGGGCGTGACCTTGACCGAGCACCCGTTCGGCGCGCACGTCGCCGCGGACCCGAGCGGCCTGACCGAGGCGCCCGGGGTGTGGGTGGCGGGCAACATCACCGACCTGTCCGCGCAGGTCATCCACGCGGCGGCGGGCGGCTCCCGGGCGGCCGCGTTCATCAACTTCGACCTGGTCGCCGAGGACACCGCACGGGCGGTCGCCGCTGCCGCCTGACGGCGCGGCCGCGGGTCAGCGGGCGGGCGGACGGTAGCGCAGGCCGTCCATGAGCAGGTCGAGCAGCCGTCCGGCCTGCTCGGCCTGCGCCGGGTCGGCGGTGGCCAGGCTGACGCCGCTGAGGCTGACCAGCACGTCCTCGGGCCGTACGTCGGCGCGCACGGTGCCCGCGGCGGTGGCCGCGTCGAGCAGGGTGCTGATCGCGCCGAGCAGCCGGTCGCGGCTCTGCGCGAACGGGTTGCCGCCGGAGGCGATCACGGCGCGCAGCGCGTCGGCCATGCCGCGCTTGGTGGTCAGGTACTCGGTGAACAGGTTCATCCAGGCGCGTACGGCCTGGTCCGGCGGCATGGTGTCGAGCAGGCCCGGGGCGGCGTCGCACAGCCGGGCCAGCTCCTTGCGGTAGGCCGCCTCGACCAGCGCCTCGCGGGTGGGGAAGTGCCGGTAGAGGGTGCCGATGCCGACGCCCGCCAGCTTGGCGACGGCGTCCATGGAGACCTGTGGCCCGTCGTGGGCGAACGCCTGGGCGGCGACCTCGAGCAGCCGCTCGCGGTTGCGTTGCGCGTCGGCGCGCAGTGGCCGGTTCACGGCTCCTCCTTCCGGCCGGTGGTGACGCAGCTCATTGTGCGTGCCGGCGGTGCGGTTGCAAAACGGAGGATCCTCCGGTTAGCGTGGAGGGCGTAACGGAGGGGCCTCCGGTTGTTGACTGTACCGGAGGGCCCGACCCGGCATCGTCGATCAGGACGGAAAGATCATGAGCGTACGTATCACCACCCCGTTCTCCGCCACGTCCACTGCCGCCGAGGTGGTGCAGGGCATCGACCTCACCAGCCGACGGGCCGTGGTCACCGGCGGCGCTTCCGGCATCGGCGTCGAGACCGCCCGTGCCCTGGCCGGCGCGGGCGCGGAGGTCACCCTCGCGGTGCGCGACACCGCCGCCGGCGACCGCACCGCCGCCGACATCATCGCCACCACGGGCAACAAGGCCGTCTTCGTGTCCCGGCTCGACCTCGCCGACCAGGACTCGGTCGCCGCCTTCACCGCCGACTGGGACGGCCCGCTGCACATCCTCGTCAACAACGCCGGGATCATGGCGTCGCCGCTGATGCGCACCCCGCAGGGCTGGGAGATGCAGTTCGCCACCAACCACCTCGGACACTTCGCCCTGGCCCGCGGCCTGCACGGCGCGCTCGCCGCGGCCGGTGGCGCGCGGGTGGTCTCGGTCAGCTCCTCGGCGCACCTGCGCTCGCCGGTGGTGTTCGACGACATCCACTTCATCGAGCGCGAGTACGAGCCCTGGGCCGCCTACGGGCAGTCGAAGACCGCGAACGTGCTGTTCGCCGTCGAGGGGACGCGGCGCTGGGCCGCGGACGGCATCACGGTCAACGCGCTGATGCCCGGCGCGATCCAGACCAACCTGCAGCGCTACGTGTCCGAGGAGGAGCTGAACCGGCTGCGGGCGCAGATGGGCGGCGGGGACTTCCTGTGGAAGACCCCGGAGCAGGGCGCGGCGACCTCGGTCCTGGTGGCGACGTCGCCGCTGCTGGACGGCGTCGGCGGGCGCTACTTCGAGGACTGCGCCGAGGCCGAGCCGAACGTGGCGGGCAGCCGGCGCGGGGTGGCGGCGTACGCCCTGGACCCCGCCGCCGCGCAGCGGCTGTGGGAGGTCACCGAGCAGACCCTGGCGGCCTGACGCGGGATGCCCTTCCGGCCTGGCCGGGAGGGCATTTCGGTCAAAATGGTGTCATGGACCTTCCGGTGGGCGGCGCGGCGCACCACACGCACATCCGAACCCCGGACCAGCGGCTACGGGTCTTCGTCAGCTCCACGCTGCGGGAACTGGCCGCCGAACGGCGGGCCGTCGAGCGGGCGATCACCGCGATGCGGCTGACGCCGGTGATGTTCGAGCTGGGCGCCCGGCCCCACCCGCCCCGGCAGCTGTACCGGGCCTACCTGGCGCAGAGCGACGTCTTCATCGGGCTGTACTGGCAGGAGTACGGCTGGGTCGGCCCCGACATGACCGTCTCCGGCCTGCAGGACGAGTTGGAGCTGTCCCGGGATCTACCCCGCCTGCTGTACGTGAAGGCCCCCGCCGCCGAGCGCGACCCCCGGCTCGCCGACATGCTGGCAGGCGTCGAGCAGGAGGCCGCCACGTCGTACCGCCTCTTCGCGACGGCGACCGAACTCGGCCGGCTCGTGCGCGACGACCTGGCGACCCTGCTCAGCGAACGCTTCGCCGCTGGTGCACCCGCCGCGGCAGCGCAGGCTCGGCCCGCGGCAGCCGGTGCCCAACCGATGGCGCCGACGCGCGGCCCGCGGCTACTGCCGATGGGGGCGACGTCGCTGGTCGGGCGCGAACCCGCGATCGAGGAGGTGGCGGACCTGCTCGACCGGCCCGAGGTGCGGCTGGTGACGCTGACCGGACCCGGCGGGATCGGCAAGTCCCGGCTGGCGCTCGCCGTCGCCGAACGGGTCGGCGAGCAGTTCACCGAGGGCACCGTGTTCGTGTCGCTGGCCGAGTTCACCCGGCCGGAGCCGGCGCTGGCCGCGATCGGGCGGGCCGTCGGCGCGTCGATCGGCGCGGGGCCCTCCCCGCTGGACGCCATCGGCGACCACCTCGGCGACGGCCGCTGGCTGATCGTCCTGGACAACGTGGAACAGGTCGACCTCGCCCACGGCATCGACGAGCTGCTGACCCGCTGCCCCCGCACGATGGTCGTCGCGACGAGCCGGCGGGTGCTGCGGCTGCGGGCCGAATGGGAGTACGAGGTCCAGCCGCTGGCCGTGCCGGACGATCCGGACACGATGACGCTGCCCGAGCTGGCCGCCGCCCCGGCGGTGGCCCTGTTCGCCGAGCGCGCCCGCGCGGTGCGCCGCGGCTTCGCCCTCACCGAGGCCAACGTCGGCGCGGTGGTGCGGATCTGCCGGCTGCTGGAGGGCATCCCGCTCGCCATCGAGCTGGCCTCCGCCCGGATCCGGCTCAAGGATCCCGAGATCCTGCTGGAGAAGCTGACCGACTCGCTCGGCGTGCTCGGGACCGGGCCCGTCGACCTGCCCGAACGCCAGCGCACCCTGCGCGCCACGGTCGAGTGGAGCGTCGGCATCCTGCCCGACGCGGAGCGTCGACTGCTGCAGACCGTGGCCGTGTTCGTCGACGGCTGGACCGTCGACGCCGCCGCCCACGTGGCCGACCTGCCCGAGCACGAGACGCTCGAAATGATCGACACGCTGCACCAGCACAGTCTCGTGCACGTCGACATCACCGAGGCCGGTCCACGGTCGCGGCTGCTGGTCATCGTCCGGGAGTACGCCGCCGAGCAGCTGTCCACCAGGGACGACGGCCCCGAGGTCCACCGTCGCCATGCCGAGTACTTCCGGCAGCTCGCCGGGCGGGCCGACCATCCGCTCAGAGGCGCCGGTCAGTACGAGTGGGGGGAGCGGTTGCAGACCGAGGCGGGCAACCTGTCCGCGGCGGTGCGCTGGCACCTGGAGCACGACCCGGGCCGGCTGCCGCACCTGTTCCGGCAGTTGTGGCCGTTCTGGTCGCTGTGGGAGCACCTGGCGGAGATCCGGCCCTGGGTGCGCCGGCTGCGGGACGACCTCGACTCGTTCGACGTCGAGTCCCGGGTGGAGTTGCTGTGGACGGCGGCGGTGCTCGGTGACAACACCGGCGACGACGCGGGCGCGCTGTGGGCGTACGAGCGCCTGGGGCCGCTGCTGGACCGCATCGGGGACCCGTTCCTGCAGGCGATGGCGCACCTGGCGATGGCCTGGACCGCGCCGCTCGCCGAGGACATGGACCGCGCGCTGCGCGAGGCGCTGGCGAGCCTGGACCTGTTCCGCGGCCTGGACGAGCCGTTCTGGACCGCCCTGGTGCTCACCGCCGCCGGCACCATGGAGTGCAACCTGGGCCACCACGACGTCGCCGCCGACCACCTGGCCCAGGCCGACGAGTCGGCGGCCGGGATCGACAACGCGTGGCTGTGCTCCTGGGTCCGCAGCCAGCGGGGCATCCTGGCCATCCAGCTCGGACACCCGGAGCAGGCCGCCGACCTGCTCGAACAGGGGCTCACGCTCGGCGTGCGGACCAACAACGTGCGCAGTCTCACCCTGTGCCTGGCGGGCTATGCGCAACTCGCCGCAGACGACGGGGATTTCGCGCGGGCGACCCTGCTGGGCTGCGCGGCCGACGCGTTGCGACGGCGCACCGGCATCCACCTGTGGCCGATGCTGCGCCGGCACCGGGAGGAGCGGCACGCCCAGATGCGCGCGGCGCTCGGCGACGAGCGCTACGAGCAGGTCTGCGCCGCCGGCGGCCGGCTCGGCCACCGGGAGGCGATCGCCGCCGTCAACGGCGAGCTCGACCTCGACGCCGCCGTGGCATCGTCATGACCAGGACAGGAAGTCGCCGATCGCGGCGGTGAACGCGGCCGGGTAGTCGCGGCGTACGCAGTGACCGGCGCCGGTGACCCGCAGCGCGGTGAACGGCCCTGCGGCGGCGTCGGCGCAGTCGTCGGCGTCGCTCTCCGCCAGCAGGCCGCCGCGGGCGACCTCGCCGTAGATCAGCAGGGTGGGACACGCGACCCCGGCCAATGACTGCAGCAGCGACGGGCCCGGCTCGTACGGCAGGTCGTAGTACCGCGGGTCGAACTCGCCCTTGCTGACCGCCCACGGCCGGTACTCGGCGTCGGGCCAGCCGGGGTTGTCCGCGCGGCCCTTGGCGATCCGCGCGTCGAGGTCCAGCGTCTGCAGCTCGGCCAGCCAGGACGGCATGCCGTCGGCCGCGAGGGTGTGGTGCGGACCGGGCGGGTCCTCCAGCACCAGCGACCGGACCAGGTCGGGCCGGGCGGCGGCCAGCGCGGCCGCGGCCAGCGCACCCATCGAGTGCCCGATCACGACGACCGGCGGCAGCCCGAGGCCGTCGAGCACGAGCGCGGCGTCGGCGGCGTTGGCGGCGGTGCCGGTGGGCTCCTCCGGCAGCCCGGACGAACCGTGGCCGCGGGCGTCCAGCGTGATCGCGCCGGTGTGCGCGGTCAGCGCCGGGAGCACCGGATCCCAGCACGCGCCGGAGTCGGAGAAGCCGTGCAGGAGCAGCAGCCCCGGCTCGCCGCCGTGGCGCTCCCAGGCGAGGTGAGCGGTGCGCACCGGGGACCTCCCAAGAAGATGATCAGCCTGACCCTACACCGGCGGCAGGCCGACCGTGCTGGACCGCGCGGGTCGCCGCGGCGGTGATCCGGTCGCCCGCGTCGCCAGGGCCGACATGACGTGCGGCGGAGCCGAGGGCTCCGCCGCACGTGATCGGGTGGTATGCGGTTTACGAGGCGGTGCAGGAGTACGTAGTCGGCAGCGAGGTGTTGCCGTTGGGCCGGCTGGCCTGGAAACCCCACGACGCGGTCTGGCCCGGCGCGAGGCTGCCGTTCCAGTTCTGGTTGGTCTCGGTCACGTTCTGCCCGCTGACCACGGCGGCCTGCGGCCAGGAGCCGGTGTGCGCGTGGCCGGACGGCAGGGTCGCGGTCGACGACCAGCCGTTGATCGTGCTGGAGCCGGTGTTGGTGACCGTCACCTGCATGACGTAGCCGTTGTTCCACTGGCTCTGCACCGACGCCGTGGTGGTGCAGCCGGAGCCGCCGCCCCCGCCGCCGGTCGTGGTGACGTTGACGATGCCGGAGTAGCCGGACGTGCCCGCGGAGTTGGAGGCGCGTACGCGGTACCGGTAGGTGGTGTTGGCGGCCAGCCCGGAGTCGGTGAACGACGGCGAGGACGAGGTGCCGACCTGGCTGAAGCTGGTGCTGCTCGCGCCGGTGGCCCGTTCGATCAGGTAGCTGCTGACCGTGCCGGACGACGCCGACCAGCTCAGCGACGCGCCGCTCGCGGTCACGTTGGACGCGCTCGGCGTGCCGGGCGTGCCCGGGACCTGCGTGCCACCGCCCGTGGTCGTGGTGACGTTGACGATGCCGGAGTAGCCCGAGGTGCCTGCCGAGTTGGAGGCCCGCACGCGGTACCGGTAGGTGGTGTTGGCGGCCAGCCCGGAGTCGGTGAACGACGGCGAGGACGACGTGCCGACCTGGCTGAAACTGGTGCTGCTCGCGCCGGTGGCGCGCTCGATCAGGTAGCTGCTGACCGTGCCGGAGGACGCCGACCAGCTCAGCGATGCGCCGCTCGCGGTCACGTTGGACGCGCCCGGCGTGCCCGGGGTGCCGGGCGGCTGGGTGCCGCCGCCGGTGGTGACCGCCGCCGAGAACGAGTTCACGGTCAGGCCGACGCCGCCGATCCACGGCTCGAATCCGGCCTGGACGCTGGTCAGGTACCAGTTGTTGGTGCCGTACTGCGAGCCGCGGGTGAACGTGTCGCGGACGAAGTCCATCACGTCGAAGCTCAGCGAGTTGATGACCGAACCGGTGAACAGGTAGGACACCACGTTGTTGGCGCCGTTGCTGCCGGTCCACACGGCCCAGCTGCGTCCGGCGATGTTCGCGGTGCCGGTCTGCGAGCCGATGGGCTGGATGCTGCCCTGCCGGTTGAACCAGATCATGATCTCGGTGTCCTGGACGCCGGAGACGTTGGTGTCGGCGTTCAGCCAGATGTCGTACGAGGCGTTGTAGGTGCCGCTGCCGGGATACGAGTAGCTGATGCTGCTGTTGGCGGTGCCGATGGTGCTCAGCTGCTTGGGCAGCGGGGAGCTCGGGCTGCAGTTGGTGTAGTGGCAGCCCAGGAAGATGGACGGGTAGGACACCGGCGCGCCCGAGGTGCTGCCGACGCCGTCCTGCTGGGTGATGCTGAACCCGTTGCTGGTGGTGTTGATGCACTGGGTGGCGCTGGTGCCCCACCGGTTGTTCTGGATCACGTAGCTGCCGGCGACCACGGTGCCGTACTGCTCGCAGATGGTCGCGGCCTGGGCGGGCTGCGCCGCGAGGAGGCTCACGGCGGTGGCGGCGACGGTCAGCGCGATGGCTGAGACGACTGTCGCGAGGCGATGCTTTCTGCTCGTCGTGGCGTGCATGTCACTCCTTGGGCAGGGGAGGAGAGATCGGGAGGTGCCAGGACTGGGAGCGCTTCCACCGGACACCATAGGCCATCGTCGAAGTGCCTGTAAACAGAACCATTGACGGTAATCAGTTTCATGGAAGTTACACGCGCTTCACGGTCTCGTTGCCGCTCCGACCTTTTCGGGCGGTCGCCGGTGACCTGTGCGCCCCGGTGGACCGGCGCTGGCGCGGCGGGTGGGAGGATGCGGGTTCGAGTCTGGGGAGGAGCACGAGGTGGGAGATCTGCAGCGGCTGCGCGAGGTTGCGGCACAGGTGTACGGCTGGACGGCGCTGCGCCCGGCGCAGGAGGAGGCGATGGCTCACGTGACCGCGGGCCGCGACACCATCGTGGTGTCGCCCACCGGCTCCGGGAAATCGGCCATCTACCAGGTCCCGGCGCTGGTCGTGGGCGGGCCGACGATCGTGGTGTCGCCGCTCATCGCGTTGCAGCGCGACCAGGTCAAGAACCTCGTCGACCGCGGCGCGCCCGACGCGCACGTGGTCAACTCCGCGCGCAGCGCCCGCGACAACGCGGCCGCGTTCGACGCGATCCGGGCCGGTGACGCCGAGTTCCTGTTCCTGGCGCCGGAGCAGCTGGCCAAGGACGAGGTCGTGGCGCAGCTGCTGGAGGCCAAGCCGTCGCTGTTCGTGGTGGACGAGGCGCACTGCGTCTCCTCGTGGGGCCACGACTTCCGGCCCGACTACCTGCGCCTCGGCGAGGTCATCGAGCGGCTGGGCCACCCGACCGTGCTGGCGCTGACCGCCACCGCGTCGCCGCCGGTGCGCGCCGACATCGTCGAGCGGCTGCGCATGCGCGACGCTGTCCAGCTGGTCAAGGGCTTCGACCGGCCCAACATCCGGCTGGAGGTGTCCCGCGAGATCACCGAGCGGGAGAAGCGCCGCGAGATCATCGAGCGCATCATCGCCCTCGACCCGCCCGGCCTGCTCTACGTGCAGACCCGCGGCGAGACCGAGGAGTACGCCCAGGCGCTGCGCGAGGCGGGCGAGGAGGCGTACGCGTACCACGCGGGTCTGAGCACTTCGGAGCGCTCGGCGGTGCACGACGCGTTCCTGGCCTCCGACCGGGTCGTGGTCGTCGCGACGTCCGCGTTCGGCATGGGCATCGACAAGCCGAACGTGCGCTTCGTCGTGCACGCCGCGCCCGCTGAGTCGCTGGACTCGTACTACCAGCAGATCGGCCGCGCCGGCCGCGACGGCGACCAGGCCACCGCCGTGCTCTACTTCCGGCCCGAGGACCTGCGCCTGCCGCGTTTCTTCTCCTCCGGCACCGTCGACGAGGAACTGCTCACCCGCGTCGGTGCGGGCGTCATCGCGGCCGACGGCCCGGTGCGCATCGACGATCTGGTCGAAGAACTCGACGTCACCCGCTCGCGGGTCACCCGCTCGGTCAACCTGCTGCAGGAGGCCGGGGCCGTGCTGACCACCGGCAAGGGCGTGCGGTGGACCGGCGGCGAGCTGGCCGACGCCGTCGCGGCGGCCGCGGTCGAGGCTGCGCAGATGCGCACCATCGAGCTGACCCGGGTCGAGATGATGCGGGGGTACGCCGAGACCGACGACTGCCGCCGCCAGTTCCTGCTCGGCTACTTCGGCGAGGACCTGGTGGAGACCTGCGGCAGCTGCGACACCTGCACCGCGGGCACCGCCGACGCGCAGTCCGACGTGGACACCGGCTTCCCGGTGCAGTCGCGGGTGACCCACGCCGAGTGGGGACCGGGCGTGGTCATGCGTGAGGAGAACGACCGGATCACGGTGCTGTTCGACGAGGTGGGATACCGCACGCTGTCGCTGAATGCGGTCCGCGCCCGCAACCTGCTCACCCCGGCCTGACCTGCGTGTTCCGCCGGGGCCTCGCGGCGTTCCGCGAGCGCCCGGCGGAACGGCATCGTGCTCGGAGCATCGACCGATGTCTGACGGACTGCCGGTGACTCTCCGGCCGTGGCGGCGACGTTCCGCCACGGCCGGACCCGTGTCAGCTCGCGCAGGTCGCGAACGTCTCGACGGCGACGTTCACTTCTGCGCGGCGCGCAGTTGCAGACCGTGGCCGGCGGGGCCGGTGAGCGTCAGTCGGTCGGCGGTGACCTGCCAGGCAACGTCGCCCTTCAGCGTGGCCAGCACGGCCCGCTCCAGCTTGTCGACGTCGTCGGCGCAGGCCATCTTCGTGGTGAACACGTCGGCGAAGGCGATGGTCTTCTCGGCGAGCACGGCCGTGCCACCGAGGTTGTTGCAGCCGGTGTGGCCCTGCACCTTGCCGTCGGCGAACTCGAGGAAGGCGGTCGCGCCGTTGGGGACCGAGCTGGCGCTCTGCCCGTCGAGCACGGTGTCGACCTGCCAGCGGGTGCCGGTCAGCGGGCGGTCCGGGTCGGCGGACTCCTGGTCCTGCAAGGTGACCTCCAGGGTGTCGGTGCGCAGGGTCAGCACGTCCCCGGCGAGCTCCCAGCGCGGCCCGGCCTGCAGGAAGCCGGAGACCAGCTCGTCCTGCGCGTGCAGTTTCGGGTCGCAGCCCATGTCGGTCATGCTCACGTCGCCGGTCATCCGTAGGCGGCCGCCGGACAGGTCGGCGTCGCCGCCCATGCTGTTGCATCCGGCCGTGGCCCCGACATGGCCCTTGTCGTCCAGCGTCAGCCGGATGCGGGTGCCCTTGAACAGGTCGTAGGGTTTGCCGTCGCGGACGACGGCGGTGGACAGGAAGGTCCGCCCGGCCAGGACGGCGCCGTCGTCGGGCGGGCCGTCGGCACCGGTGTCGAGGGGCTGCGCGCACGCGGCGAGCAGCAGGACGGTCAGCAGCGGCACTACGCGCACGGTTTTCACGTTACCTTCGACCGCGCGGAGGCCCGCCGGGTTCCGCGCGACGGCCAGGACGCCCGGACCGCCGTCGCGGCCGAGCGTCCCGGCAGTTCGCCGGTGGTGCCGTGTTAGGAAGGGCACCTTCCATTACCTATAGCGATGTGAAGGTGCCCTTCCTTTCATCAGGCGCGGCAGGGGGTGCCGGTGGGGTGGGTGGGGGTGCCGGTGATGCCGACTTTGGACTCGCCGATGACGACGTCGGTGAGCAGGGTGTCCAGGAGCAGGGCCTGCTGGGTGACGCCGGTGGCGGTGGTGGTGGTGCTGTTGAGTTTCAGGCTGCCGACCACCAGCGGGATGGTGAGGGGGCCGCTGCCGATCGTCACCGTCGCACCGTTGATCTTCAGGCTGGAGATGGTGGACGAGCCCGCGAACTGCGGGACCAGCCCGCCGGGTCCGGCCACGCAGGTCGCCGAGGCGGTCGAGTTGATGTAGCCGACCTCGATGGTGACCAGGCCCGCGACGGTGATCTTCGTGGAACCCGCGGCCGCGGTGGAGACGGCCTTGTCGCCCGCTGCCGGTGCGCTGCTCTGGCTGTTCGGGGTCAGGTCGGTGCTCGCGGACAGGCCCGTCGTCTTCACGGTGACCAGGCCCGCGTTGAGCGTGTTGTCGGGGCCGGTCGCGGTGGCGTCCACGCACGGCGAGTTGGCCGGGTTGGCCTGGGCCGAAAGCTGTCCGGCCAGGTTCAGCGCGGTCGCCGAGCAGGTGAAGACGCCGTCGCGGTCGTTGTCCACGATGGTCGCCTCGCCGGACGGATCGGTCAGCGCCGCACCGCTCGGCGAGCTGAGGCCCAGCTTGAAGGTCTCGTTGAGCTCGTCGATCGCGTCGTCGGCGATCGGCACGGTGACCGTCTTCAGCGTCTCGTTCGGCGAGAACGTGAGCAGGCCGCTCTTGGCGGTGTAGTCGGCGGCCCCGGCGGTGCCGGTGGTGGTCGCGTAGCTCACGCTCACCGGGAACGGTGCCGGGCTGGACAGGGTGACGGTGAAGTCGACCGTGCCGGCCCCCTCGTTGACCTGGACGTCGTACACGCTCAGGCCGGGCACGTGCACGGTCAGGGTCTGCACGTACCCGCGGCTGGCGCCGTCGATGAGGAAGTCGACCTCGCACTGGAAGGTGCCGCCGGCGGCCTCGCCGTCCACATTGACGGTCTCGCTGAACGCCGCGTCGTCACCGCTGGTCACGGTCCGCGACGCGGGAGACAGCGACACCGACAGTGGATCGTCGCAGTCCACGCTCGGGGTGACCGTCACCTCGATGGCCTGGATGCCCGCCAGGATCGCGTCGGCGACCTGGTTGGCCGGCACGTTGTCCAGGAACACGCCATCGGTGGCGTCCGTGACGGCCTGGATCTGGCCGTTCTGGTTCAGGCCGCCCGCGCCGACGTTGACCGCGACCACGCGTACGTCGGCCGCCTGGAGTGCGGCGATCACCTGGGCGCGGGTGTGCCCGAGGCTCGGCTCGTGCGAGGGCGCGTCGCCGAAGATGACGACGATGCGGGTGCCGCCGGGACGGAACGTGACCGCGCCCGTGGCGAGTTCGTAGAGGGCGTTGAGGCCGTCCTCGGCGATGTCGCCGCCGCCGCCCGCGCTCCAGGCGTTGACGCCCGCCTGCACCAGCGCCTGGTCCGCGGTGAGCCCCTGGTTGACGGCGAACGGCGGAGTGTCGTTGACGTCCTTGTAGTTGGCCGCCGCGAACTGCGCGCTGGGCTGCGCGCCGCTGACGGCGGTCAGGATGGCGGCGGCGTTGGACTTCACGTTGGCGATGGCCCCGCCCATGCTGCCGGTGGTGTCGGCGAGGAACACGATGTCGGGGTTCGGCGGCACGGCGGGGGTGTGCACGACCTTGGCGATCGTGGCGGAGCCGCCGGGCGGGAGGGTGCGGGTGACGGCGGACGGCTCGACGCCGGGTGCGGCGGCGTACGCCGGCTGGGCCGGCTGGGAGAGCAGACCCGACGCCGCCAGGGCGGCCACCGTCAGGACACTCACGCCCCACCGGTGGGTAGCCTTCCGCCTGTGCAGGTGCAACATCTGGCACATCCTTTCGGGCAGCCCGCGTCGTCCGGCGGGTTTGCCGGAGGCGGGCTGCTGGGTGTGCCTAGAGTCAAAGCGATGAATATCCACGCCATCAACGCTTGACTATCCAGCGTACGCCGACTAAGTGACCGCACGTGCGAGCGTGACCGCGCTGCGTGACGGCCGTCGATCGCCCCGTTCGGCGTAACCTGATCGGACTACGCTGTGCCGGGCCGCGGTGTCGTGAAGTGAATGAGCACCGCGTACACGTATGACGGGTATTCGATAGCGGGGAGTGCCGGTGGAACGCAGTCCGTTGGTGATCGCGGTGGCACAGCCGCCGACGGTGGCGTACGACGTGGCGGCCAACGCCGTGGCGCACGCGGACACGGTGCGCGCCGCCGCCGCCCGGGTCGTCGTCTTCCCCGAGCTGTCGCTCACCGGCTACCAGCTCGACGCGCCCGCGATCACCGCCGACGACCCGCGGCTGGCCCCGCTCGTCGCGGCGTGCGGCGACACCGGTTCGGTGGCGCTGGTGGGCGCGCCCACCTGGGACGGGGCAGGCCACGCGTACATCGCGACGCTGGCGGTGGACGGCGCCGGGGCGCGCGTCGCCTACCGCAAGGTGCACGTCCACGAATCCGAGCAGCGGTTCAGCTCCGGCGACGGCCCTGCCGTGGTCGAGGTCGACGGCTGGCGGCTGGGCCTGGCGATCTGCCGCGACATCAAGTTCCCCGAGCACGACGCCGCGACCGCGGACCTGGGCATGCACGTCTACGTCGCATCCGTCGTCGACCACCTGCACGAGGCGCACCTGGCCGCCGAACGCGGCCGCCGGGTCGCCGCCGACCGGGGTGTCTGGGTCGCCGTGGCGAGCTTCGCGGGTTCCACCGGCGGCGGCTTCGACCAGACCGCGGGCGGCTCGGCGGTATGGGCGCCCGGCGGCGCCGTGCTGGCCCAGGCGGGTCCCGAGCCCGGCGCGATCGCCCGGGCCACGCTGCGGCCCTGACTTCCCCCATGCTGCGCTTCCAGCGGTGACGTCGGAGAGGAACTGACCTGCGCCGTCGGCGAGGCGCGGCAAGGCGGGGCAACCAGCCGCGGCATCGACCGGCGGCCGGCGCGCCCTGTCGCGATCAGGCGCGCAGGTAGGCGAGGACCGCCAGGACGCGGCGGTGGTCGTCGGCGTCGGGCGGCAGGTCGAGCTTGGCGAGGATGCCCGCGATGTGCTTGGCCACCGCGGCCTCGGTGACGACCAGGCGGCGGGCGATCGCCGCGTTGGAGCGGCCCTCCGCGACCAGGCCCAGCACCTCGCGCTCGCGCGGGGTGAGCCGGTGCAGCGGGTCGCGGCGGCGGTCCAGCAGCTGGCGGACCACCTCGGGGTCGAGGACGGTGTGCCCGTCGGCGACCCGGACCAGCCCGTCCACGAACTCGCTCACCTCACCGACCCGGTCCTTGAGCAGGTATCCGGTGCCCGCGGAACGTCCCGCGTCGATCAGCTCCGCGGCGTAGGTCTGCTCGACGTACTGGCTGAGCACCAGGATCGGCAGGTCGGGCAGTTCGGCGCGCAACGCCAGCGCGGCCCGCAGCCCCTCGTCGCTGAAGCCGGGCGGCATCCGCACGTCGGTGACGACGATGTCAGGCCGTAGCAGCGGCACCTGCTCGCGCAGCGCGGCGGCGTCGCCGACCGCGGCGGCCACCTCGTGCCCGAAGTGGCGCAGCAGGCTGGTCAGGCCCTCCCGCAGCAGCACCGAGTCCTCGGCCAGCACCACCCTCAGCGCTCGCACGGCAGCTCCACCCGCAGCAGGGTCGGCCCGCCGGGCGGGCTGGCCAGCAGCAGCCGACCGCCGACCGCCGCCGCCCGGTCGGCCAGGCCGGTCAGCCCGGTGCCGCGGGCCGGATCGGCGCCGCCCGCGCCGTCGTCGTGGACCTCCAGCACGAGCCGCCGGTCCTGCGTCCACGCCGCGACCCGGCCGCCGGCCGCTCTGCTGTGCCGGGCCAGGTTGGCCAGCGCCTCGTTGACTGCGAAGTACGCGGTGACCTCGACCGGTGCGGGCAGCCGCCCGTTCAGGCGCAGGTCGAGCTCGACCGGCACGGGGGAGCGTCCCGCGATGTCACGGATCGCGGCGGCCAGCCCGCGGTCGCTGAGCACCTGCGGGTGCACGCCGCGGATCAGCTCGCGCAGCTCGGCCAGCGCCGCCGCGGTCTGCTGCTTGGCGTCGTCGAGCAGCGGCGCGACCGCGTGCTCGTCGGCGACCTGCAGCCGGGCCAGGCCGAGCGTGACGCTCAGCGCGACGAGCCGCTGCTGCGCGCCGTCGTGCAGGTCGCGCTCGATGCGGCGGCGTTCGGAGTCGAAGCCCGCGGCCAGCCGCTCCCGCGAGCGCATGACTTCGACCAGGTCGGTGTCGGTCGGCGCCAGCACCGCGCGGGCGATCGCGGCACGCGCCCCGGCCCAGGCCGTGATCGGGTACGCGGCGAACGGCAGCATGACGAACCCGGCGGCGCACAGCATGGCGGCGAACCACGGGCCGGCGGGCAGTTCGGCGCCGGGGCCGGACGGCTGCAGCGGGGCCGACATCAGCATCAGCGGCGGGAGCAGCGACAGCAGCACCACGGCCACGTCGAGCCACCAGGCCACGCAGGCGCTGAGCACGGCGTACCCGATCTCGCGCCAGGTGCCGGGCTCGCGCAGGCGCAGCGGCGGGCGCGCCGGCAGCGGGCGGGTGTCGACCAGGCGCAGCCGCCGCCGGTCGAACCCGGCGATCAGCGGCCCGGCGGCCACCACGATCAGCAGCGCGGCCACCAGCAGGCCGATCAGCGCGGTGCGCCCCGGGCGCAGCAGCTCGATCGCGACCAGCAGCGCCATCGGCAGGGCCGCCGGGACCAGCCCGGCGGCCAGATACACCAGGGACCGCCACGGCCAGGCCGAACGCGCCAGCCGCCAGGGCGGGGTCGCGGCGGCGGACAGAGCGGTGCGAGGGGTCACCGCACGACCCTAACCTGCACCGATGGCCCGCACAGTAGTGCTGGGGCTAGTGCCGATCCTCGCCGTCGCACCAGTGTGCCGGGCCGTGTGTTCGGGTGAGGTGGTCGCATGACATCAACGGCGACGGTCCGCCTGCACGCGGTCCGCAAGACGTACCGGACCGGTGCGCACACGGTCACCGCACTGGACGGGGTGAGCGCCGAGTTCACCGCGGGCAGCTTCACCGCGGTGATGGGGGCGTCCGGCTCGGGCAAGTCCACCCTGCTGCAGTGCGCGGCCGGGCTCGACACCGTCGACAGCGGGCAGATCACCGTCGATGGCACCGACCTGGCTGGGCTGTCCGAGCACGCCCGTACGCTGCTGCGCCGCGACCGGATCGGGTTCGTGTTCCAGGCGTACAACCTGGTCGGTGCGCTGACCGCGGCGCAGAACACGGCGCTGCCGCTGCGGTTGGCCCGGCGCGCGCCGCAGGGCG
The DNA here is from genome assembly GCF_009720365.1 of Catellatospora paridis. Classification (GTDB taxonomy): domain Bacteria; phylum Actinomycetota; class Actinomycetes; order Mycobacteriales; family Micromonosporaceae; genus Catellatospora; species Catellatospora paridis. The sequence continues at coordinate 670,434 of NZ_ML769313.1, forward strand.
CGGCGGTCGCGCAGGCGCTGGCCGAGGTCGGGCTCGCCGAGCGGGCCGGGCACTACCCGGCGCAGCTGTCCGGCGGGGAGCAGCAGCGGGTCGCCATCGCCCGCGCCCTGATCACCCGGCCGGCGGTGCTGTTCGCCGACGAGCCCACCGGAGCGCTCGACAGCACGTCGTCGGCGGTGGTGCTGGCGGCACTGCGGCGGCTGGTCGACGGGCACGGGCAGACCGTCGTGATGGTGACCCACGATCCCGCGGCGGCCGCGGTCGCCGACCGGGTGCTGGTGCTGGCCGACGGGCGGCTGGTCGACGAGATCACCGGCGCGGATCCGGCGCGCATCGCGGCCCGGCTGGCCGCCGGGGCGGTGGCCGCATGATCGCGCTCGCCTCGCTGCGGGAACGCTGGCGCAGCCTGCTGGGCACGCTGCTGACCCTCGCCGTCGCGGTCGCCGTGCTCACCGTGTGCGGCCTGCTGCTCGTCTCGGCGCGCCCGGTCGCCCCCGAGCGGTACGCGGCGAGCCCTGTGCTGATCCGTCCGGTGCCGCCGGCTGCCCCGGAGGCGTTCACCGAACCCCGCCCGTGGCCGAAGGAGCAGGCCGAAGCGCTGGCAATACGGTTGGCGGCCGTGCCGGGGGTGTCGGCGGCCGTGCCGGTGCACCGCTTCTACGCCCAGGTGCTGCGCGACGGCGCGCCCGTCGCGGGAGAACGCGACGCCTCCAACTGGTCCGCGGCAGCGCTCGGCGGCCACGTGCTCGCCACGGGCCGGGCTCCTGCCGGTTCCGGGGAGGTTGTGCTGGGCGCCTCGCTCGGAATGCCGGTGGGGGCGCGGGTCGAGCTGCTGACCGCGGCCGGGCCGGAGCAGTTCACGGTCACCGGGACGGTGCGCGGGGCCGGGACCTGGGTGGCCGACAGTGTGGCGGGCGCTCGCGCTGGCGGTGTGCCCTTGATCGGCTTGCTGACCTCGGCCGACGCCGACGCCGACGCCGACGCCGACGCCGACGCTGGCGACGGCGACGGCGACGGCAGGGATGCCGGCGTTGCCGCGGCGGCGACCGCCATCGTCGGCGCGGACGGCGTCGTGCTGGTCGGCGACGCGCGCGGCGCGGCGGAACCAGTCGATGACGCCCGCACCCGGTGGATCGGGATGCAGGTGCTGTCCGCCCTGTCCGCGCTGGGATTGTTCGTGTCGGTGTTCATCGTGGCGTCGACGTTCGCCTTCGCGACCCGCCAGCGCGAACGGGAACTGGGCCTGCTGCGGCTGCTCGGGGCGGTGCCGCGGCAGGTGCGGCGCTGGGTGCTCGGCGAGGTGGTGCTGCTGGGCCTGCTCGGCGGCGCGGTCGGGATCCCGGTGGGACTGCTCGCCGCGGGGCCGGTGGCGCGCTGGCTGGTGCGCACCGGATTCGAGCCGGCGTCGTTCACCGTGCTGTACCAGCCGGTCGTCCCGGTTGCCGCGATGGCCGCCGGGGTGCTGGTGGCGCTCGTCGGAGCCTGGGCCGCGGCCCGCCGCGCGGCCCGGGTCGGCCCGCTGGCGGCGCTGCGCGCGGCCGCCGTCGACGACCGCCCGGTGACCCTGGTGCGGATGCTCGCCGGTGGTGTGGCGCTGGCCGCGGCCGTCGCCGCCGGGGTCGCCGCGACCCGGGCGTCCGGCGCGAACCTGGGCACCTACGCGCTGTACGCGGCGATGGCGCTGGTCACCGCGGGCAGCCTGCTGGCCCCGGTGCTGCTGCCGCCCGCGGTGCGCCTGCTGACCGCGCCGTTCGCGCGCGGCCGGGGCGCGACCGTGCTGCTGGTGCGCCAGCACGTCGCCACCGCGGGCCGGCGGTCCGCGGCGGCCGCCGCGCCGGTGCTGCTCTGCGTGGCGTTCACCGTCCTCATCGGTGGGATGGTGCAGACCACCACCGCCTACTACGGGCTCAACCGGGTCACCGCCGCGGACGCCACGGCCGTGGTCGTGCCCGACGGCACGCCGGGCCTGTCCGACGCCGCGGTCACCGCCGCGGGCGGCCTGTCCGCCCTGCCGACCACGCTGTACGACGGTGTCGAACCGCTGCCCGCGGCCGGCGTCACCCCCGCCGAGCACGTCCTGCTGACCGTCGCCGACGGCAGCCTGACCGCCCTGCACCGGCCCCCGCCCGTGCGTCCGTCGGATGCCGCAGGTCCTGCCGAGCAGGCGGTACCCGCCGTCGGCCTGCCGCGCCCGTTGCCGGCCGGGCCGGGCCGGGCACGGTCGGTCGGCCCGGTCGTTCCGGTGGCCGTGACCGAGGGATTCGCCGCCTCGGCGGGATGGGTCACGGGCAGCACGCACCCCGTGTTCGGCCCGGACGGCCGCCCGATCACGCTGGAGGTCGTCGCGGTGCTCGCCGGTGGACCACTGCCGGCCGGCATCCTGCTCGACCGGGCGGCAGTGCGCGCGATGGACCCGTCGGCGCTGACCGTCGTCGTCTACTCCGGACAGCCCGTGCCGGAAAGCGCGCTCGGCGGCCTGGGCGCGCGGCCGTTGTCCGCCGCCGCCTACGCGGCGAGCAGCCAGGACGAGGACGACCGCCTGGTATGGGTGTTCACCGCGCTGCTGATCGCGGTGTCGGCCGGGTTCGGCCTGCTGGCGGTGGTGAACACGATGCTCATGTCGACCACGGGCCGGGCCGGGGACCTGCGCGTGCTGAAGCTGTCCGGGGCCACCCGCGGTCAGGTGCTGGGCCTGCTGGCCGCGGAGACCGCGGTCGTGGTGGCCACCGGGGCGGCGCTGGGGCTGGCCGTGGCCGTCGCCGCGCTGGCGGCGCTCGCCCGCGGGTTGAGCGTGCAGCTCGGTGTCCCGGTGCCGATGGTGATCCCGTGGGGCACGCTGGCCGCGACCGTCGGCGTGTGCCTCGTGCTGGCCGTGGCCGCGGCGACCCTGCCCGCGCTCGCCTCGAACGCGGCGGGCCGTGGCCGGGGAAGCGCGGCCTGAACCCGAACATTCACGGCAGGCCGGAGCCGTATAGCCACCCGGCGCGACGGATGCGAGGCGGGACGGGATCAGATGCGGCCGACCGTCGGCCCAGGGTTTGAACAGGCAGGCATCCGGGGAACGTCATGTCGGGTGCACGGGGTGGAAAAGTACTGATTCGTCCACCACCGGTGCCGGTGACAGGACGGCGAGGTGCGCGGATGACCCAGGTGACGTACGACCCGTGGCATGCGGCGCTGCTGGATCTGCTGCACCTGACCCAGCAGGCGCAGGACGACGAGGTCGCCGAGTGTGTCAGCGCGGCGCTGCGCCCGCTCGGCCTGGAGACCACCTGTTACCTGGTCGACGAGGAGCAGCGCCACCTGCGCCCGCTGCCGGAGCGCGGCCGGGAGCAGCCCGACGCGCTGGGCGTGGAGGGCACGATCGCGGGCCGGGCCTTCACCAGCGTGCACACCCAGCGGGTGGGCGCCGGCGCCGGCGGCCGGTTGTGGGTGCCGCTGGTGGACGGCACCGAACGCCTGGGCGTGGTGGACGTCGTGCTGCGCCGCGACGACTGCGACATCGAGGCGCTGCAGGACTGGTGTGAGAGCTACGTGAACCTGGTCGGGCACCTGCTGGCGGTGAAGATGCCGTACGGCGACTCGCTGCAGCAGGTCCGGCGGACCCGGCCGATGACGGTGGCGGGCGAGCTGCTGCTGTCGACGCTGCCGCCGATGACGTTCACCTCCGACCGGCTCGTGATCAGCGCGGTGCTGGAACCGCACTACGACATCGGTGGCGACGCCTTCGACTACGCGCTCGACGGCGAGATGGCGTGGTTCTGCGTGCTCGACGGCATGGGCCGCGGCCTGCACGCGGCGGTCATGACGGTGACCGCGCTGGCCGCCATCCGCGCGGCCCGCCGCGACAACCGAGGCCTGTACGCCATCGCGCAGGCCACCGAGGACGCGCTGCGCGACCAGTTCCACGACACCGCCTACGTCACGGGGGTGCTGTGCGAGCTGCACACCGGCACCGGACGGCTGCGCTACATAAGCGCCGGGCATCCCGCGCCGCTGCTGCTGCGCCGCGGTCGGGCCGTCGGCGAGCTGACCGGTGGCCATAGGCTGCCGCTGGGGCTCGACGACGGCACGATCGAGGTGGCCGAGGAGATGCTGGAGCCGGGGGACGAGCTGCTGCTGTACACCGACGGCATCGTCGAGGCGAGCGACCGGCGCGGGGAGATGTTCGGCGTCGAGCGGCTCGCCGACCTCACCGAGCGGGCGGCGCAGGCGAAGTTGCCCGCCCCGGAGACGCTGCGCGGGCTGGCCCACCGGGTCGCCGAGTTCCGCGACGGCCCGCCCCGCGACGACGCGACGCTGATGCTGGTCGAATGGTCGGCGGAGGCGGCCCGGCGCGTGCTGCCCTGAGCCGCCGGTCCGGCGTGGTCAGCGCGGGGAGGTCCAGCCCGTGCCTGCGGGAGCGGCCGTGCCCGCGGGCTGGGCGGCGAGAGCGGCCGGTGGCACGTATGGCTGGTGCGCTGCGTTCATCGCCGCGGTGAACTCGGCGTCGAACTCGGGAGCGGGATCGCGTACGGCGATCCACTGCCCGTCGCGGGTGACGCGCGCTTGCGCGATGACCTCCCATCGGGCGCGGACCAGTCCGATGTAGCCGACGATCACGATGATCAGCGCAGCGGCCAGCAGCAGTGGCGCAGCCGGCTCGCCGACGTTCATCGTGACCGCGGCCACGGGAACCGCGAAGCCGACGGCGGTGAGCAGCCCGAACCACACCCGCTGCCGGCGTCGCCGGGTGCGGCACCGGCCGCAGTAGTGCCACACGGGCGCATCGACGACCTGGCGGGTGGTGGCGCGCACGATGAGGAAGACGAGCAGGCCCAGCGGTATCAGCGCGTAGGTCCACCCGGCCGGGGCCGACTCGAACCTGGTGCGAGCCCGCAGCGTGGGCGGAAGTCCGTGTCGGCTGCACACGCTCGGGATGCCGTGTCCCACGGCGGCCCAACTGGCGGGAATGAGGGTCTGCACGATGCTCCTCGGCGTCGATCCCGGCGGCTGCGGTGACCGATCATCGCACGGACCACGCGGCGGTGGGGGCCGAGACGGACGTCCACGAACGAGCGGTGACGGCTAGCCGGACACCATGCCGAGCATCATGGTGACCTGGGCGGTGCGGGAGGAGTCGACGCGGGTTGCGAACTCCAGGATCTTCGGGTTGACGCCGGAGGTCAGCTCCATCCGGGCGTACTCGATGGCCTGGTGCTGGTGGCCGAGCAGCAGGTTGAGGAAGACCTTGTCGAACTCGGCGGCGGGGGCGTCGCGCAGCGCCTTGACCTCGTCCGGCCCGGTTGCGGGCAGGCCGCCGTGTCCGGCGTGCAGGTTCGGGTCGGCGGCGGGGGTGAGCGGCTTGGCCCAGCCGCGCAACCAGCCCTGCACCGCGGTCAGCTCGTCGGCCTGCGTCACGTCCATCGCCGAGGCAAGATCGCGCACCTTCGTGTTCTGGGTGCGGCCGGCGGCGAGCTTGAGCAGCTCGGCCGCGGGGCCGTACTGTGCGGCCATCATCTGCAGGAACATCACGTCGGTGTCGTTGTACCCACCCGATTCGTCGAGCGGCGGCGGCGGCGACCCGGACGGCGGCGCGAACGACGGCGCGATCGACGGGCCGGCGGTGACACCGGGCGGCGCGTCGCAGGCGGCCAGGGTCACCAGGGCGACGGCAAGCAGGACGAAGCGCTTCATGTGCGGGTGGCTCCTCGTGGCGGGCACCGGACGCAGGGATCTCGTGGGGGCCGGTCCGCGGCTCGGGTGAGCCGCGGACCGGGTCAGGCGGTGATCAGATGCGCTGCCACAGGGCAGGCACGTTGGGCGGCTCCCAGCCGGCGAGCGCGGTGTGCGCCTGCAGGCAGCGGTAGCTGAGCCCGCCGTAGGTCACCGTGGCGCCGACGCCGTACGCGGTGCCTGCGGCCCAGGTGCCACCGCCGGGGTTGGTCGGCGGCGGGGACTGCGGCGGGTTGGGCGGGTTGGGCGACGGCGACGACGGGGGCGGCGTGGGGTTGCCGCCACCGCCGCCTACCTGCAGGTCCACGCAGGAGTAGAACGCCATCGCGGTGTCGTAGATGTTCCACCGGGCAAGCACGAGGATGCGGCCGGTGCGTCCGCCGAGGCTGACGTTGTGCGAGACCGTCGCACCGGGCTGGGCGCCGTTGTCGTTGACCACCGCGATGCGGGTGCTTCCGACGAAGTACTCCCAGGTGCTGGTGCGGTGGCGGGCGGTGAGCACCCAGTTGAACGTGACGTTGTTGCCGACCGAGGCCGCGGGCCAGTTCTTGCTGTTGTCGTTGAGCACCGCGAACCGGCTGCCGCCGCCGTTGCACTGCATCGAGCCCTTGGGGGCTTCGACGCTCTGCGGCTCCCAGACGATGTCGCCGCAGTTGGCGACGCGGCCCTGGGCGCAGTTGGCCTGGCGGCTGGGCGGGGACGAGATGTACCCGTGCGCGCTCGCCGGAGTGGCGATCATGCCGGACACCAGGATCGTGAAGATGGACAGGACGGGTAGGACGATCCGCTTTCGCATGTCTCCTCCTCGCTTCTGTGCGGGATGGACGGACCGGGAGGGACGAGTGCCGGTGTCGTGAGAGGAGACATCGACACTCGTTCACGAAAACATAAATTAAACAGTCCTAACTGTAAATACGCTTAACTGAGATTGCGTTCAAGTTGGCACGTGTCCGGAAAGCAGGAAGCCCCGGCCGCGTTCCGGCCGGGGCTTCCTGCGTGTCGGTCAACCGGCCAGGTGGCCCCAACCCGCCTCCAGCTCGCTCCACGAGCCCTGCGCGACCACCTCGCCGTTGATCAGCACGACGACCCGGTCGGCCTGCACGAGCGCGGCCCGCTTGGACGTCGAGCCGACGACGGTCAGCCCGTGCGCGCGCAGCGCCTGCCACAGCGCCAGCTCCGTGGTCACGTCCAGGGCGGACGACACGTCGTCGGCGATCAGCAGCTCGGTGCCCGGCGCCAGGGCCCGCGCCAGCGCCAGCCGCTGCAGCTGGCCGCCGGACAGCCGGGTGCCCTTGTGCCCGATCAGCAGCTCCATGCCACTGCCCGCCGCGGCCAGGTCGTGCTCCAGCTGCGCCGTCGCCACCGCCTGCGCGGCGTCGACGTCATGGCCGAGGCGGATGTTGTCGCCGACCGTGCCGGACAGCACCCGCGGCAGCTGCGCCACGTACCCGACCTGGTTGGGGCGCAGGAACACCTCCGGCTCGGCGACCCGGTCACCGTTCCACAGCAGCTCGCCGTCGTGGTGCACGATGCCCGCCAGGGCCCGCAGCAGCGACGACTTGCCCGAGCCGACCGGGCCGAGCACGAGCACCAGGTCACCGCGCTCCACGATGAGGTCGACCCCCCGTACGCCGACGGTGCCGTCCTCGTGCACCGCGCCGAACTTCGACAGCTCCAGCCGGTGCAGCGGGTTGCGCGGCGCGGCCACCGGCCCGGGGGCGGTGCCTGCGGACAGGTCCACGCCCGGCACCGCCGCCGAGTAGGCGCCCACCCCGGCCATCGCCACGGTGCGCCTGGTCCACACCCGCGCCGACGGCAGCTGCGACACCAGTGAGGCCGTGGTCCACGCGAACCACCGCGCCGAGCCCAGCGTCGACACCGCCACCAGGGTCGCGCCCGCGCCCAGGTCACCGGCCATGAACAGGGCCCACACCGCGATCGGCAGCAGGCCCGCCAGCAGCGACGGCGTCGAACGCGCCCACACCTGCATGGCGATCTCCTGGCGCTGGCGTTCGCTGCGGGCGGCGTCGAGCCGGGCCAGCTGGCCCAGCACCGGCCGGGTCGCGCCGGCCAGCTTGACCGTGCGCGCCGACGACAGCGACGACACCAGGAACGTGGCGAACGCGGCCCGTGCCGCCACGGTGTGCGCGGCCGAGCGTTTCAGCACCGGTGCGAAGACCGTCGCGGCCAGCGCCGAGACCACCATCGTGCCGGTGAAGAACAGCGCGGGCACGATCGAGCCGGACACCAGCGTCATCGCGACGATCATGACGATGCTGATGGTCTGGTCGACCAGGTTGTCGGCGAGCATCACCACCCGCTCGTTGTCGCCGCCCTGCGCGACGACCTCGGCCGGGGTGTGCGCGCTGACCCGGCGCGGCCCGGTCTGCCCGTGCACCAGCCGCAGGTTGATCCGCAGCATCTGCCGGACCCACCACTCCGGATACCACAGGCCCGCGAAGTAGCCCGCCGGGGTGGTCACGGCCAGCCCGGCGACGATGCCGACCGCCGGCCACCACGGGCTGCCGGAGCCGTCGACCACGTCGGCCCACAGCCACGGCAGCACCGTGCCGTCCAGGCCGAACAGCACCATGACGGTGAACAGCGCGACCGAGACCTGGCCGAAGCGGAAGTCGTTGACGGTCAGCCGGAAGATCTCGCGCAGGGTGCGCACCCGCTGCGGGGCCGGCAGCGGCGGCGGGTCGGCCTTCGCCGGTGCGACCAGGTCCGCGCTAGGGACGCCGCCGGTGCTCGCGGCCGGGATCCCGGGCCGCGCGGGGGCACCCGGCGGCCCGTCGCCCGACGCGCCCTCGCCGGTCGACTCCAGGCCGTACGCGGTCGCCAGGACCAGCTCGCCGTCGGCCGCGCTGCTGTGGCTGGTGGCCAGCAGCTGCGCGAACCGCGCCGACTCCGACAGCGGCCCGGCCTCCACGACCCGGCCGTCGGCCAGCACCACGACCTCGTCGCAGTCACGCACCGAGGACAGCCGGTGCGCGATGACCACGCCGATCCGGCCGCGCAGCAGCCGCTGGGCGGCGTGCTGCACCCGCGACTCGGTGACCGGGTCCATCCGGGCGGTGGCCTCGTCGAGGATCACCACCTGCGGGTCACGGACCAGGATGCGCGCGAACGCGACCAGCTGCTCCTGGCCCGCCGACAGCTTCTGGCCGCCCTCGCCGAGCTTCGTCTGCAGGCCGTCGGGCAGCGTGTCGACCCACGAGGTCAGACCCAGCTCGTCCATGGCCCGCCCGGCCGCGTCGAGCAGCTCCGGGTCGAACAGCGCGATGTTCTCCGCCAGCGTGCCGGCCAGGATCTCGGTGCGCTGCGGCACGATCGAGACCCAGCGCCGCAGCGCCTCGACCTCCAGGTCGAGCAGGTCCATCCCGCCCAGGAACACCGTGCCGCGGGGCACGTCCACGGCCCGGGTCAGCACCTTGGCCAGCGTCGACTTGCCCGAGCCGGTCCGGCCCACCAGGGCGTACGAGCGTCCGGGCGCGAAGGTCAGGTCCAGCTCCCGCAGCGCCGGCCGCCGCCGGTCGGTGGAGTAGTGGAAGGTCAGCCCGCGTACCTCGATGTTGCCGGTGGCGGGCGCCGCGCCGCCGGTCGGCTCCTGCGGCGTGTCGCGCAGCAGCTGCACCCGCGCCCACGCGCCCAGCGCGTGCTGCAGCTCCGGCAGCATCCGGCTGACCTGCTCGACGGTGCCGCCGAAGGCCAGCGCCAGCAGCCACGCGCCGGTGAGCCGGGCCGCACCCAGGTGGCCCGCCGACAGCGCCCACACGCCGCCGAGCACGAGCACGGCGATGCCCGCCCGGGTCACGCCGGAGGCGATGGTGCTCACCCGCGAGGACAGCGCCCACACGCGACGGCCGCGGGTGAGCACCTCACGGGAGCGCTGGGCGTAGAGGCGCAGCACGTACGGGCGGCCCAGGCTGGTGCGCACGTCGTCCTGCCCGTGCACCGACTCCTCTTGCACGGCGGCCAGGTCCGACCAGGCCTCCTCCTCGTGCATCCGGGCCGGGCCGATCGCGGTCGTCGGTCGGCGCAGCCCGAACCCGAGCACCAGGGACAGCACCAGCATGGCCAGGCCCGCGGGCCACCATACGACGAACGCCGTCACCACGGACAGCACCGCCACCGCACCTGACTGGGCCAGGCGCACCCCGCTGCCGCGCAGCTGCGAGCCCACCTGGTAGACGTCACCGTCGATGCGGTCGAGCAGCTCGCCGACCGGGGTGCCCTCCAGCGTGGGCAGGCTCTGCCCGAAGGCGACCTGGCACAGCCGGCGGCGTACGTCGGCCGCCCAGTCGGCGGTGAGCCGGGCCATGATCAGGCTGAGGGTGAGGTCGCTGAGCACCACCACGGCCAGCGCCGTGGCCAGCGCGGTGAAAGCGAGCGTGGATCGGTCCACCAGCACGATGCCCGCTAGGGCCGCGGCCAGTGCGGCGGAGGCGGCGCCGGCCACGATGAGCACCAGCACCGCCAAGGTTCGGCGGGGCGACGTGGCCCACAGGTCACGGAACAGACGCATGGCAGGCCCCTTGCAGCTGGTTTGATCTGGTCCCCAGCATGCAAGGCCGCCCCGCCCGAGCTCAACGCAATTACGGAGGCCCGGGCGTGGTGATCACCACAGTGGGCTACTCGGCGACGCGCAGAGCCACGAGCATGCTCAGGAACGCGCCCGGGTGCACGATCGGGATGCGGTGCCGGCGGGCCTGGCGGGCCTTGCCGGACATGGTGTCGGGATCGGCGGCCACCAGCAGGCGGGTGGTCCGGGTGACGGCGCGGCCCACGGCCAGCCCGGCCATGCGTGCCCGTTCCTCCCACAGCTCCCGCGGCTCGGCGGTCTGCCCGGTGAACACCACCGTGTCGCCGGGCAGCAGGCGGAACGCCGGGGCGGGCAGCGGCCGCGTGGTGCGGCGGTGCTGATCGTCGGGGTCCGGTTCCAGCGCCCGGTCGACGTCGGTGCGGCCCAGCCCGAGCAGCGCGGCGACGGTGTGCAGGTCGGCGCGCTCGGTCTCGGTCACCCGGCCGTCGTCGGCCGCCTCGACGGCGAGCGCCTGCAGGTAGAGCCGGTGCAGGTCCAGCACCTCGTCCCGGTTGAGCCCCAGCGCGTACGCGGCCTCGACCAGCGCGTCCGCCTCCATCGTGGAGACGTGCCGGTCGAGCAGGGCGTGATCGAGCAGCGACAGGTAGCTGTCCGCCTGCGGCGGGGTCGGCACCCGGGGCAGCCGGTCGACGAGCCTGGTCAGGAAGTGCTCCTCGGCCTCGTGCGGGTGCCTGCGCACCACCGGCAGCACCATGCCTGCGGGCAGCGGCGGCCAGGTCAGCGTGGCGGCGTCGAGCACCAGCTGCTGCCAGGGTGGCGGCGAGCCGACCCGGTGCAGGTAACGCGACAGCAGCCCGGCGGCCGCGCGGGCGTCGTCGAGCGCGCTGTGCGCCCGCTGCTGCGGGATGCCCGCCGCCAGGCAGCAGTCACGCAGGCTGCGCCCGGCCGACGGCAGCAACTGCGCGGCGAGGTGCATGGTGCACAGGCCGTACTCCCGCCCGACCGGAGCCTGCAGCCCGAGCCGGGAGTATTCGGCGACCAGGAACGCGGCGTCGAAGGCGAGGTTGTGCGCCACGATCACCCGCTCCCGCAGCATGGCCCCGACCTGCCCGGCGAGGTCGGCGAAGACCGGGGCGCGGCGGGCCTCGGCGGCGGTGATGCCGTGCACGTGCTGCGGGCCGAGGTCGCGCTCGGGGTTGACCAGGCTCGACCAGTCGCCGGTGATCCGCCCGGACGCGTCGACGTGCACGATCGCGATCTCGCAGATCCGGTCGTGCCAGGTCGTGCGCAGCCCGGTCGTCTCCACATCGATCACCGCGTACACGCCGCCACCTCCGCCTTCCCCGGGCCGGACCGTCCCATCACGACCGCGCCGAGTCCTCACAGTATGTCCTGCGGCACCCCTCCGGCTCCGCCGAAAGCACCGACACACGGCGAACCCGGCAGGATCACCTCGGAAGATCGCCCGATCGTGGGCCGCCCCCACCCGTGCTCGCGATTGCCGGCCCGCCGCCGCATGATCGCTGGACTTGCCAGGCAGGTGTGCGAATGGCGGTCCAAGATACGCACACCTGCCTGGCAAGTCGGACGGTCTTGGCGGGTCAGGTGCGGCGAGCGCCTTCGGGCCAGACCACCACGACGGGCAGGGCCAGTGCTCGTGCCCGGGCGACCACGGCCGCGGTGCCGCCTCGGTCCGCGGGCGGCTGCCCGTCCCAGACGGCGACGAGCAGGTCGCAGCCGGTCAGCATGGCGGCGTTGGCGTCCTCGTAGGCGGCCGGGCCGGCCTGCGCGTGCGGCATCACCTGCACGGACGCGGCGTGCCCGGCCAGCCGGTCGAAGGCCGCGGCGTGCTCCGGGGCGACCTGCCGGTCCCGGTAGTCGGCGGCGGGCAGCACGACTTCCAGCCGTGCGCCGTACGCCACGACCGCCTCGGCGAAGATCGTGTCCGCGCCCGCGGCCAGGCAGGACACTCCGGCCAGCTCCTCCGGGCGGTAATCGGCCAGCAGTTCACCCAGCGCCGCGGCGACCAGCGCAGCGGTTTCGGCCGTGAGGTCGATGTGCCCGGTCACGCCGATGCGGGTCGTCCTGCTATCGGCATCCATACCGGACAATGTGCCACAACAGGCCGCCGATCGGCGCCCCGCCACCGGCGAAGATCGCGACGATCTTGCGCGAACCGTTGGGCATACGCCCGAATAGTGCTTGTCGTACCCACGGTTTGCGCAAGATCGTCGCCGGGCGGTCAGGGTTGGGTCTTGTGCCAGAGGTGTTCGGTGGGGTCGATATAGCGGTGGGTCAGGGCGGCTTGGGCTTCGGGGGTGCCGATTTCGGCGAGTCGGCGGGACGCGGCGTCGTGGGCCCAGCGGAGTGTCGGGTCGGGGCGGCTGACGACGTCGCGTAGCGCCTCGATCTCGGCGGCGTCGGACATGCCGCACAGGCCTTCGATGGCAGCGGTGGCCACTGCCGGCCGGGCCGAGCGCACCTTCTCCAGCAGCGCGGGTCGTTCTGTCTCCTCCGGCGTGCCCGCGCGGGCGGTGACCGCGACCATCTCCTCCCACGCGTCGGGCGAATCCCACCACCGGCTCACGAGGTCGGCGACCTGTCCGCTGGCGGCGTTCTCGCGCGCCGTCGCGACCTCGTAGATCGCGGCCCGCACGGCGCCGACGCAGCAGAACCGCGGCTCGCGGCGCAGGGCGTCGTGTGCCTCCAGCAGTGCCGGAAGCGCTCGCGGATGCCGCGTCGCCTGCAGGCGGCGGGCGAAGGGGCCCCAGTGCTCGCCCTCGGCCGGGCGATCGTCGAACGCCGAGTCGGGTTCGGGCTGGTCGGGCTGCGGCACGGGCGTGCCGCCGCCGTCGAAGGCAGGCTCCTGATGCATCCGGCCGGCGGTCCGTCGGTTCCTGGCGATTCCCACCGGATCATTGTGCCGGAGGAGCTGGTCGCGATCCACCCGCCGGCCCCACGTCCGGCGGCCCGGCCCCCGTGCCCTGCGACCGGCGCACCCGCGCGGTCCGCTGCGCCGGAGGCCGAATATCGGTGGACGAGCGGCACGAACACCGCCCGATGGGTCAGGCGCTGTGGGCCAGTTGCTCGGGGCGCACCGGGTGGGCGAACGGCAGGCCGGCGGCATACCGGGCCACCTCGGCGACCGCGGCGTCGGCCATACGCTGCACTTCGGTGCCCATGGATCCGGCGAAATGCGGAGTCAGCAACACGTTCGGCAGCTCGTAGAGCGGTGAGTCCGCGGGCAGGATCTCCGGCGTGGTGGTGTCCAGCACCGCCTGCAACCTGCCCGTGACGAGCTCGGCGAGCAGCGCGTTCTGGTCGACCAGGGAGCCACGGGCGGTGTTGACCAGCGTCGCGCCGTCGCGCATCAGCTTCAGCCGCGCTTGGCCGATCAGGTGGAACGTCTCCGGCAGTTCGGGGGCGTGGACGGTGACCACGTCGCTGGCGGCGCAGAGCTCGTCCAGGCCGACCGCGTGCACCCCGAGCCCGGCGGCGTCGGCGGCGGACAGGTACGGGTCGTGCACCAGCACCGTCAGGTCGTACGGCCGCAGCAGCTCGATCACTCGGCGACCGATGCGCGACGCCCCGACGATGCCGACGGTGCGGCGGTAGTTGCCGACGTGCGGCAGTTCCCCGCGCCAGTCGACCTGCTCGCCGCGCCGGGCGCGGTAGAGGTCTCGAGCACGTAGCACGCCCTTGTTCGACATCAGGATCGCGGCGACCGTGAACTCTGCGACCGGCACGCTGTTGGCGTCGACCGCGCTGGTCACCGCGATGCCGCGCGCCCAGCACGCCTCGGTGACGTGGTGGCGCACCGTGCCAGCGGCGTGCACGACCGCGCGCAGCTGCGGCGCGGCGGCCAGCACCGCTTCGTCCAGCGGCGGGCAGCCCCAGCACGTGAACAGCACCTCCGCCCGCAGCAGAGCGGCGCGGACGTCGGCCCGGCCGAAGTCGTCGGCCACCGGCGTGCAGACGTCCGCGACAGCCTCCAGTGCGGCGCGGGTGCGCGGGGTCAGGATGTGCGGCACCACGGCAGGATCCATGGCGACGAGCACACGCGGACGAGGCATGGCGGCGCCCTTCGTTCGGTAGTAAACGTTTGCTAAACGAACGTACCGATCGCAGTTTCGATCGTCAAGGCGGTACGATCACTCCGCTGGCTGGTGTGCGCGCCGCGTGGTGTGGTACCACGGGCGCGCAGAGGGATCTGGGGGAGAGTCGATGCGGTACACCGTGGAGGAACGGCACGAGCGGATTTTGGAGCTGGTCCGCGCCGCAGGCACGTTGCGTGTCACCGAGCTGGCCGAGCAGCTCGACATCTCGACGGTGACGCTGCGCCGCGACGTCGAGCAGCTGGCGGTCCAGGGCAGGCTGGAGCGGGTGCGCGGCTCCGTGTCCTGGCCGCACGCCGAGACGCCGGAGGGCCGCGGACACCTGATCGCCCCGGCCGCCGCCGGCGCGGTGATCGGCCTGGTGGTGCCGCAGGCCACGCACTACTTCGCGGACGTCATCCGGGGCGCGCAGGACGCGACGGCCGCGGCCGGCGGACGGCTCGTGCTCGCCGTGACGAACTACCAGCCGTCGCAGGATGCCGCGCAGGCCGAGCGGCTGGTCGCCGCGGGTGTGGACGGCCTGCTCCTAGTGCCGAGCTGGATCACGGGGGAGGACTCGGGCAGTGCCGACTGGCTCGAGCTGGGTGTGCCCGCCGCGCTGGTGGAACGGCGTGGCACGCCGGGCACGATCGCGGCCGAGCTGGATCGGGTCTGCTCGGACCACGCCGCGGGCGCGGGCCTGGCGCTGCGCCACCTGGCCTCGCTGGGACACCGGCAGATCGCGCTGGTGTCCGGCATCAGCGCCACCCAGGTGCAGGTGCGGCGCGGCTACGAGGCGGCGCTGTCGGCGCTGGGGCTGAGCGCGCCGATGCCGCCGGTGGAGCTGTACGCCGGTGACGTGGTGCCGGAGCGGATCGAGGCGGTGGCCGACACGCTGGCCGCGGCGGTGGGTGAGCGCCGGATCAGCGCCGCCCTGGTGGTCGGCGACGTGGACGCCCTGCTGATCGTGCAGTCGCTGCGGGCGCGCGGCGTCCGGGTGCCCGAGGACCTGGCCCTCGTGGCTTACGACGACGACGTGGCCGCGCTGTCCGACCTGCCGCTGACCGCGATCGCCCCGCCCAAGCACGCGGTCGGCGAGGCCGCGGTCCGCCTGCTGCTGCAACGGCTCAGCGCGGAGGGCAAGGGCATCCCGCGCTACCACCTGGATCTGCTTCCCGAGCTGCGGCTGCGCGTCTCCTGCGGGCGGCTGCTGCCCCGCTGAACCAGGGTTCCCCGAAAAGGCCCCGCTCGTGCTGCCCCTGGGCGCGCGGCGGGGCCTTTTGCCTGCCTGGGCCCAGGGTGCGGCGCGGCGTTGCGCGACTCGACGCGCGAGGAGGCTCGGAGAACGCTCCCTCCGCACAGTTGCGATCACAAAAAGAAAACGTCTTCCGAAAAACTTGACTTCGATCGTGACGATCGCTCAAGATTTCACGCAACCGCAACGCCGTGCACACACGAAGTTGCAAGATCGCACATTTTCCGACCCGATGTGACAACACATTGCCTGCTCAGGCAGGCTGTGCGGTCCATGCGCGGTCGGGCGGAGAGGAGAGACATGGTGGTTCTGGCGGTCGACGACCCGCCGGCGCAGGCGCCGGCCGAACCGGCATCCCCCGCTCCGGCTCCGCGTGCCCCGCGGGCGTGGTGGCAGCGGCTGCGGCGAGATCGGGTCCTGGTGGCTCTGATGATCCCAGCGGTGGTCTGGCTACTGGTGTTCCCGTACGGCGCGGCGTTCGGCAACGTGATCGCCTTCAAGGACTACGTGCCGTTCCTGGGCGTATGGCAGTCGCCGTGGTTCGGCGTCGACCACTTCACCCGGCTGTTCGGCGACGACCGGTTCTGGAACGCCACGGCCAACACGGTGACGATCTCGCTGCTGCAGATCGTGTTCTTCTTTCCGGCCGCGCTCGGGCTGGCGCTACTGCTGCACTCCGTCGCCGGGTCCACCGTGAAGCGGTGGGTGCAGAGCGTGGTCTACCTGCCGCACTTCCTGTCCTGGGTGATCGTCGTCGCGCTGTTCACGCAGATGCTCGGCGGCGCCGGGGTGCTCAACGGCTGGCTGGCCGAGGCCGGCATGGACCCGGTGCAGATCATCGGCAACGCCGAGATGTTCAAGCCGCTCGTGATCGTGCAGATGATCTGGAAGGAGTGCGGCTGGGGCACCATCATCTTCCTGGCCGCGCTGATGAGCGTGGACGAGCAGCTCTACGAGGCGGCCGCGATGGACGGCTCCGGCTGGTGGCGGCGCTTGTGGCACGTCACGCTGCCCTCGATCCGCCCGGTGCTGATGCTGCTGCTGATCCTCAAGCTCGGCGAGATCCTGTCGGTCGGCTTCGAGCAGTTCTTCCTACAGCGCGACGCCGTCGGCCCGGAGGCCGGCGAGGTGCTGGACACCTTCGTGTTCTTCACCGGCTTCCAAGGCGGCGACCTGGGCTACGCCGCCGCCGCGGGTCTGTTCAAAGGCCTGGTCGGCGCGGTGCTGATCTACACCGCGAACAAGGTCGCGCACCGGCTGGGCGAGCAGGGGGTATACACGAGATGAGCCATGCCAACCGCCCCGCCTGGATGGGCCGGCCCTCCCGGCTGACCACCGCGGCCAAGGGCATCGCGATCACGGTCATCGTCGCGCTGATGGTGTTCCCGATGTGGGTCGTGCTCGCCACGAGCTTCGCCCCGGCGGAGGAGGTCGTCGCCAACGGCGGCTTCGTGATCTGGCCGTCGGACTGGACCTCCGGCACGTACGAGCGGATCTTCGCGGCCGGCATGGTGCCGCGGGCGCTGCTGGTCAGCCTCGGGGTCACGCTGGTCGGGACGGCGCTGAGCCTGGTGCTGACGATCGGCCTGGCCTACGGACTGTCCCGCCCGGCCGTGTTCGGCGGCAAGCCGGTGCTGCTGATGGTGCTGTTCACGTTCCTGATGCCGGCCGGGATGATCCCGCTGTTCCTGGTGGTGCAGGGCACCGGCCTGCTCAACACGTTCGGTGCGCTGTTCGCGCCGATGCTGCTCAGCGCGTTCAACCTGATCGTGATGCGTGGCTTCTTCCAGTCGGTGCCGTCCGAGCTGATCGAGGCCGCGAAGATCGACGGTGCAGGGGAGCTGCGGATCCTGCTGCGCCTGGTGCTGCCGCTGTCCAAGGCCGTGATCGCTGTGGTCGGCCTGTTCTACGCGGTGTCGTACTGGAACAACTTCTTCAACGGCGTCATCTACCTCGACGACTCGAGCATGTGGCCGATGGCGACCCTGCTGCGCTCGTTCACCAGCGGCGGCCTGTCCGTGGCCGACGCGACCGGCGAGGCGGGCAGCCAGATCGCGCCGGTGTCGGTGCAGATGGCCGTGGTCGTGCTGGCCACCGTGCCGATCCTGGTGGTCTACCCGTTCGTGCAGCGGTTCTTCGTCAAGGGCGTGCTCACCGGCGCCGTCAAAGCCTGACCCGAGCCGACCTCGGGCCGTCCTGACCGGACGGTCCGGCTGACTGGCGCGCACCCTGCGCCGGATATCACCTGAAATAGCGCAACCAATCCCTCGCACCACTTTTCGATGAGAGGAACTGGCATGACCATTTTCCACCGCCGGACGCTGCTGAAGGCCGTCGGCGTCTCGGCCACCGCCGTCGCCGCGCCGTCACTGCTCAGCGGCTGCGCCACCGGTGACGTCGGCGACGCCGGCAATGCGGGCAAGGACCTCGCCGCGTGGCCGACGTACGTGCCGTTCGCCGGCCCCACCCCGGACGCGCCCGGTGACGCCACCGGCCTGCAGCCGCTGTACAAGAGCTACCCCGCGCAGCTCGCGCAGTCGGTGCACGACAAGGTCGGCGACGGCTCCGACGTCACCGCCGTCTACCTGACCTACGGCACGCCGCCCTCGCCGGTGGAGCAGAACAAGCTGTGGCAGGAGCTGAACAAGGCGCTGGGCGTCAACCTGAAGCTCACCATCGTGCCGGCCGCCGACTGGGCGGCGAAGATCGCCACCATCACCGCGGGCGGCGACCTGCCCGACATCATCATGAGCAACGACATCCCGCGCAAGAACGAGTTCATCCTGTCGCAGTGCGCGGACCTGTCGGAGTTCCTGTCCGGCGACGCGGTCAAGGACTACCCGAACCTGGCCAACATCCCGACCGTCACCTGGCAGAAGATGGGCCGCATCGGCGGGCGCATCTACGGCGTCCCGGTGGGCCGCCCGCTGTCGCCCGGCGGCCTGCTCATCAACAAGACCGCGTTCGACGCGGCCGGGGTGCCGCGGCAGGCCAGCCGCGAGCAGTTCCTCAACGGCCTCAAGGCGCTGTCCGGGAACGGCAAGTACGGCACCTCGACGTCGCAGGGCGAGCTGACCGCCTACGGCCAGGCGCTGTACTACGCGGCTTCGGAGGGTGTGAAGGGCGCGTGGGTGCGCCAGGGCGACAAGTTCGTCCCCGGCATCGCCACCGAGCAGTTCAAGGCCGCGCTGGAGACCTACCGCAAGGCCGTCGAGCAGGGCTCGTTCCACCCGGACAGCCTGTCCAAGGACACCGCCGCGGACTTCATCAACGGCACCGTGGCCGCCAAGTTCTGGGGCTTCGGCGGGTACAGCCTGGACACCATCACCAAGATCGGTGGCCGGTTCGAGATCGACTACGCGCTGCCCTACGGCACCGGCGCGAACTGGCAGAGCGGTGGCATCTTCGGCTTCACCGTGTTCAAGAAGGCCTCCGCCGACCGGATCAAGCTGCTGCTGCGCGTCTGCGACTACCTGGCCGCGCCGTTCGGCACCAAGGAGTACGAGCTGTCGCACTACGGCGTCGAGGGCGTGCACTTCACCCGCGACGCGGCGATCGGCATCAAGCCGACCGACCTGGCCACCACCACCGAGGTGCCCAGCGCGCTCGGCGTGCGCTACATCGCCGACGCCCCGTGGCCGATCTTCATTCCGGGCCAGCCGGAGGCCGCGCAGCGCCTGTACGACTTCACCAAGGCGACGCTGCCCACCAGCACACCCGACCCGTCGGTGGGCCTGATCTCCGCGTCGTGGAGCAAGAACGCCGGCAACCTCAACAAGATCATCGGTGACGGCATCACCGCGATCGGCTGGGGCCGCCGCCCGGTGTCCGACCTCGACGTGATCGTCAAGGACTTCAACGGCATCGGCGGCGCGGCCGCGGCCGAGGAGTTCGCCAAGGAGTACTCGGCGGCCCAGGGCGAGTAGGCCCGGCCCGCACGGGGGCGCGTGAACGCAGCAAGAGCTAGACACCGGTGCCCGGCCGGACGGTAGCCCGCCGTCCGGCCAGGCACCGGCCGCACCGCCATACCCCCGCCTGACAAAGATGTTGGGAGCTCCCATGGCACATCCGTCCCTGTCCCGTCGCCGGCTGCTGCAGGCCGCCGGCGTCACCGCCGCCGCGACCGGCGCCGGGGCACTGCTGCCCGGCCCGGCCCACGCCGCCGACGAGTACGACACCCTGCGCCTGCGCTGGCGCGACATGCTCCTGGGCACCGGCTACGACCCGGCCGACCCGCTCTACGCCGGACGGCTCGCCACGCGCGGCGCCGACGCGGCGGCATTCCGCTCGACCATGGCCCCGACCAGCGCCTCACTCTGGCCGGACCTGCCCTACACCGCCTCCAACGGCGACCAGGTCAGCGCGACCTACTCACGGCTGAAGACCATGGCCATGGCGTACGCGCAGCCCGGCACCGGCCTGACCGGCGACCCGGCGCTGGCCGTGGAGATCGTCGCGGGCCTGGACCACGTGCACGCCAACGTCTACAACGCGTCGTTCAACCCGAACGGCAACTGGTGGTGGAACACCCAGATCGGCTCCGCCCACCACCTCACCGACCTGGCCGTCATCATGTACGACCACCTGTCGGCGGCCCAGCTGGCGAACTACACGAACGCCGTGTTCCACTTCGTGCCCGACTCCCGGGTGGCGACCTACAGCGGCACCAGCACCAGCGCCAACCGCGTCGACCTGTGCCGCTCGATCCTCATGGCCGGGCTGCTGGTCAAGAACAGCGCCAAGATGACACTGGCCCGTGACGCCCTGTCCCCGGTGTTCCCGCTCGTCACCACGAGCGACGGCTTCTACGCCGACGGCTCGTTCATCCAGCACGTGCGCCACCCGTACGCCGGCTCCTACGGTGCGGTGCTGCTGGGCGGTCTGGCGAACCTGTTCGCGCTGCTGGCGGGTTCCACCTGGGCGGTCACCGACCCGAACCGGCAGCTCGTGTTCGACGCGGTCGAGAAGACCTTCGCCCCCTTCCTTTACTGCGGGCTGGTGATGGACGGCGTCTCCGGGCGCGCGATCAGCCGCGAGACCGGTGACCATGTCCGCGGCCACGGCATCATCGACTCCATCGCGGTGCTCGCCCAGGGGGCTGGCGCGGCCGAGCGCAACCGCTGGAAGGGCCTGGTCAAGGGCTGGCTCCAGCGCGACTACTACCTGCCGTACACCAGCAACGCCAACCTCGGCGTGCCCGCCCTCGCCCGGCTGCGGGCCATCGTCGCCGACCCCGCGGTCACCGCGCTGGCCGAGCCCGTCGCCAACCGGGTCTTCCCGGCCACCGACCGGGTCACCCACCGGCGCGCGGGCTGGGCGGCCGGGCTGAGCATGAGCTCGCACCGGATCTCCTTCTACGCATACGGCAACACCGAGAACAAACGCGGCTGGCACACCGGCTCGGGCATGCTCTACCACTGGAAGGAGCAGACGCTCGGCCAGTTCAGCGACGCGTTCTGGCCTACCGTCGACCCCTACCGGCTGCCCGGGACCACGGTGTCGGCCAAGACCCTCGCCGACGGCGCGGGCGGCGACTTCGGGGCGCCGTGCCCGACGTCGAGCTGGGTCGGCGGGGCGGGCGACGGCACGTTCGCGGTGGCCGGCATGGACATCCGCGGCCTGCAGTCGACACTGGGCGGGCGCAAGTCGTGGTTCTTCGTCGACGACGCGATCGTGTGCCTGGGCGCGGGCATCGGCTGCGCCGACGGCACCGGCGTCGAGTCGATCGTCGAGAACCGCAACCTGGGCTCGGGCGGCACGCACACCCTCACCGTCGACGGCGTGGCGCAGCCGTCCACCACCGGCTGGTCGGCGACCCTGACCGGGGCCGGCTGGGCCAACCTGGCCGGCTTCGCGGGTTACGTGTTCCCCGGCGGCGCGACGGTCAAGGCCCTGCGCTCGCAGCGCACCGGTTCCTACCACGACATCAACGCGCTGATGGGCTCCACGACCCAGCACACCCGGCGCTACCTGACGTTGTGGTTCGACCACGGGGTCAACCCGTCCGGAGCCGGGTACGCGTACATCCTGATGCCAGGCGCGGACATCGCCGCGACGGCGGCTCGGGCCGCCGACACCGGTTGGCTGCAGGTGCTCGCCAACAGCGCCGTCCAGCAGGGCGTACGCATCCCGTCGCTGGGCTACACCGCGGTCAACTTCTTCGGCAACGGCACTGTCGGCGGCGTCTTGGCCGTCGGCCCGGCCAGCGTCATGATCCGCGAGAGCGGGAACAGTGCGACGCTGTCCATCGCCAACCCGACCCAGCAGCAGACCAGCATCGACGTGACCTGGCACCGCCCGGTCGCCGCCGTGGTGTTCAAGGACGCCACCGTGACCGTGCTCGGCAGCGGCTCCTCGCTGCAGCTGCGGGTGGACACCAGCGGCAGGAACGGCCGCCTGCACAAGATCACCGTGACACTCGCCTGACCCCCGGACCGTCCCGGCGGTGTCATTGCGGCCGCCGCCGGGACCCACTCTCGCTAGGAGCCCGTTTCACCATGACCATGCAACCCTGGTTCACCCAGGCCAAACTCGGCATCTTCGTGCACTGGGGCGTCTACGCCGTCGACGGCGTGGCCGAGTCGTGGTCGTTCTACGCCGGCGAACTCACCCGCGACGAGTACCTCGCCCAGCTCGACCGGTTCACCGCCGCGAACTACGACCCCGACGCCTGGGCGGACCTGTTCGCCCGCGCGGGGGCCCGCTACGCGGTGCTCACCACCAAGCACCACGACGGCGTCGCGCTGTGGGACACCGCCGCCACCGACCTGTCCGTGGTGAAGCGCACGCCCGCGGCCCGTGACCTGGTCGGCCCATACGCCGACGCGCTGCGCCGACGCGGCCTGCACGTCGGCCTCTACTTCGCGCACAACGACTGGAGCCACCCCGACTATCCGACCGTGCGCCCGTCGCACCTGCACCGGCCGTGGGTCGACAACCGCTTCGCGATGCCCGCGCCGGGCGAGGAGGACCCGGCCGCGTTCGAGCGCTACCTGACCGACGTGCACCGGGCCCAGGTCGGGGAGCTGCTCGACCGCTACCACCCCGACCTGCTGTGGTTCGACGGCTCCTGGGAGCGCGACGAACAGCAGTGGCGGATGGGCGAGCTGGCCGGGCAGATCCGGGAGCACTCGCCGCAGATCCTGCTCAACGGCCGCATGATGGGCCACGGCGACTACCTGACGCCCGAGCTGGGCGTGCCGATCAATCCGCCGGACGTGCCGTGGGAGCTGTGCTACACCCTCGGCGACTTCTGGGGCCACCGGCCCGACGACGTCAACGTCAAGTCGGTGCGCGAGCTGGTCCGGGTGTTCTCCGAGACCATCGGCGGCGGCGGCAACCTGCTGCTCAGCGTCGGCCCGCGCGAGGACGGCACGTTCGTGCCCGAGCACGTCGAGCGGCTGGAAGGCCTGGGCGGGTGGATCGCCCGGCATGACGAGGCGGTGTACCCGACCGGCGCGGGCCTGCCGTACGGCCACCACTACGGCCCGTCCACCCTGTCCGCCGACCGTTGCACGCTCTACCTGTTCTGCTTCGACACCCCGCGGGAGTTCGTCGAGCTGCGCGGCCTGCACAACAAGGTCCGCGACATCCGGGTGCTCGGCACCGGCGAGCAGCTCGGCCATCGCGTCGTCGGCGGCTTCCCCAGCCGCAACGTGCCCGGCGTCGTCCGTATCGACGCCCCTACCGCTGTCGACCCCTACGCCACCGTCCTGGCGCTGCAGCTGGAGGGCGAACTCGACCTCTACCGCGGCCACGGCGAAGGCTGACCGTCCCCTTCGGAAGGAGTACCTGCCATGCGTGTGCTCAAACGCGCCACCGCGCTCGCCGCGACGGCCGCGGTGCTGGCGGCGACGGGGGCGCAGGCGCCCGCCTTCGCCGCCACCGCCCTGATCAACGGCGACTTCGAGCGGGTCACCGCCACCGGGCAGCCGGAGGGCTGGGGCCCGTGGAAGCCGGCCGGCAACGGCGTCATCTCACTGGCCGAGGGGCCGGACGGCAGCCGGGCGCTGCAACTGCTCAACGACTCCACCGACGACCGCACCGCCGTCGGCCAGCGCATCGACAACCCGGACCCGTCCCGGGTGCGCTATTTCCGGGTCTCGGTCGACGTCAAGGCCGAGAACATCAGCGGGTACGCCGCCGCCGTACGCGTGCAGTACGTCAACGGCGGGGTGCCGCTGACCCTGGCCGCCCGCACCTCGGGCACCCACGACTGGCGGCAGGTCACCGAGTACGTCGCCGCGCCCGCGGGCACCACCCAGCTGTCGATCGAGCCGATGCTCGACAGCGCCAAGGGCCGCTACCTGATCGACAACCTCGAAATCGCCGCGGTGGACGCCGCCGGGGTGGTCACCGCGAGCGCCCAGCCGACCGGCGAGGTCGAGCTGAGCTGGAACTTCGCCGGGCTGACCCCGCACCGCTACGAGATTCACCGGGGGAGCGCGGCCGACTTCGTGCCCGGCCCGGCGACGCTGCTGCGTACGCTCACCGGCTTCACCCAGGCCGAGGATGCCACGGCACAGCCGTCGGCGTCCTACTTCTACAAGGTGGTCGCGCTCGACCCCGCCGGGGCGCAGCTCGGCGTCACCGTGCCCGGCGCGGTGACGCTGCCCGCCACGTTCGCCGACGACCAGCGCACGACCGTGCTCTCGGCGACCGGACTCGGCCACGACGTGCGTGTCGCGTGGCGCCTCGCGGCCGGCACCACCGGGCCGGTGACCCTCTGGGGCGACCAGCAGGACCTGTCCGACAGCGACCTGCGCAAGGCCCGCGCGCTGGGCGTGTTCGCGACCACGGCCGACGGGGTCACCCTCGCCCCGAACCAGCGCAAGGGCTCGAAGCACTACGCGCTGACCGACGCCGCGGGCACGGTGCTGGCCACCGCGAGCCCGGCCGGGCTCGCCCACCCGCGCTCGGAGGCGACGAAGGACCGGCTCAAGGACGCCCGCAAAGCGATCAAGGACGGCACGCCGAAGCTGCTGTGGGAGGCCCTGCTCGCCCGCGTCGCCGCCGGTCCCACCGGTACCGGGTACGCCGCCTGGTGCCAGCACGGCGCCGAGGCCGCCTTCGCGTACCAGGTCACCGGGGACGTCGCGTACGCCGCGCGGGCTTCACGGCGTTCACCGAGTCCGAGCGGCAACTGCCGTACCTGACCACGACCAACCTGTTGGAGTCCGCCAACTGCATCGCGCGCCTGGCCCAGATCTACGACTGGTCCTACCCGGCGTGGTCCGAAGCTCAGCGGGCGCAGGCGATCGAGGCCTTCCAGCGGGCGCAGGCCTTCTTCGAGGTCGGCCACCACCCCAACATCGACCTGCCGGACAGGGCCAGCAACTGGGTCGCCGTCATCCGCGGCGCGGAACTGGCGATGCAGCTCGCGGTGCGCGGCGACGGCGGGTTCGGGCTCCAGGAGCGGCGCATCGCGGGCCTCGTGGACCAGCTCCGGCAGCACCTCGACACCGCGTACGCCGACACCGGCTGGGACCAGGAGGGCCTGGACTACCTCAGCTACGGCCTGACCATCGCGGTGCCCGGCATCATCGGCTCGCTCGACGCCGGCATCGGGGCGCTGGACGCGTCCTGGCACCGGCCGCAGTTCGCGAACCTGCTCATGCACTCGATGTCGGCCGCGCCCGGCCAGCAGCGGCTGCAGTGGGGCGTCGGCGTTGCGAACGGCACCGTCGCGGCCGCTCCGCTGTTCTTCACCAATACCCCGTCCGCGCAGCTTCCCGCGTACCTGTGGCACTACGAGCGCACCGTCGGCCGCCTGGCCCCGGTGCCGCGCGTCGGCGGCAGTCAGGACCTGTCCGCGATCCTGTACTGGCCGGTCGGCGTCCGGGAGCAGGACCCGGATCTCGGTCCGGCCGAGGTGACCGCGCCGCTGTACGACGACCATGCCGGGGCGTACCAGTTCCGCAGCCGCCACTCCGACGCCGACGACGTGCTGGTGGGCTTGCAGAACCGCAACGCCCACCACCTCGGCTGGAACGGCACCGACACCTTCGGCCTGGGCCTGATCGGGCACGGCACGGCGTGGGCGCGGCAGCCCGCCAAGGATTACGCCAAGCTGGAACTGTTCTCCAAGCCGCTGGTCGACGGCAAGGTCGAGCCGGCCGTCGGCAGAGGCGTGACCCTCGCCTCGCGCTGCTATCCCGGGCAGCACGGCGGGTTCCTGTCCCTGGACGGCAGCGGCAACTACCAGTTGGCCACGGCCCGCCGCGATGTCGCGGTCGACCTGCGCCCGGTCGGCGGCGCGGACACGGTGCTCGCGCTCCACGACACCTTCGCCGACGCTCGTAGCCACGCCTACGCCTGGCAACTGTCACCGGAGCCCGGCGTACAGATCAGCCACGGCGCCACCGAGAACGGGGCGGCGACGTTCCTGCTCACCAAGGGCGACGCCTACCTCAAGGGCTGGGTCGTCGGCGGCGAGGCGATCACCTTCGCCACGGTGAACGGCGCGCTGCAGGTCCGCCAGGAAGGCACGGCGGCCGACTTCCGCATCGTGCTGGCCGTCGGCGCGGGCACGCCCCCGGTCGCCACCACCGAGGGCCACCTGCTCACCCTCGGCACCACCCGGTACGACCTCGACGACCTCGCCGCCTTCACCCCCGCCGCCTGAGTGGCCCTGCGGGGCGGCGCCGTCGGTCCTGACGCCGCCGTCCCGCGGGCGAAGACCGCGACGCGCCACCTGATCGCCCCTCGACCGCGCCTCCGCTACAGTGCTCGACCCCAGCCGTCGCCCGGCGGCCGGGGAACTCCGCGCAAGCTGCTCAAAGGAGAGTCATGCGCAGGCTGCGGGACGCTCGCCGCCGTGCTCGCCCAACCGGGCGTCACCGCATATCGCCACACCGGCACCGCCGCTCGACCGACCACGGTCACCGTCGGTGGCAGCGGCCGATACGTGCGCATACAGCTCGTGACGAGCACGCCGACCGCACTGAACCTGGCCGAGGTCAGAGCGCTGCGCTGACTGTCCGCGCGGCACTGTCGCCGCGGGCGAAGATCGCGACGATCTTGCGCGAACTGTTGCCGATACGCCCGGATGGAGTGTGTCGTCACCACGGTTCGCGCAAGATCGTCGCGGGGGTTAGAAGCGGCGCCAGAAGTAGTTCCAGCGGGCGAAGATGACGGGGTGGGTCGGGTCTGTGCCGGATGGCCACAGGTTGCCGCCGCGCAGCCAGCCGAACCGTTTCTGGAAGTACGCCGAGGAGCCTGCCATGTTGGCGTTGTAGAAGGCGGGCGTGATCTCATCGGCCCGGCCGCCGTTGGCCGGGAGCGCCTCGGTGTCGATGCCGACGGTCGTCGTCCGGCTGCCGCAGGTCGCCCCCCATTGGGGGTGTTTGCCCTCGTCGGGGATCAGGTCGGTGCCGTGGACGGCCTCGTGGATGGCCCGGTGGTCGTGGTGGCTGTAGTCGGTGCACGCCGTGTAGTGCTGTCCGAGGTTGGAGAAGCCCGCTGCGACCACGCCGTACTCGGTCGTCAGCGGCAGCTTCTCGGCCCGATTGGCGCGGACGTACTCGAACGCCCAGATGACCTCGGCATTGGTGAGGTTGCCGTCGCCGAGATCGAATTCGACTCGCGCGGACGTCTCGCCGACCCACCAGGTGACCTGGCGGGCCTGCGACGGGTCGCCCGTTGTGGAGAAGTTGTCGGGAATCGGCCTGCCCACGTTGGGATTGGCGCCCGCGCAGGAGCCGCTGCCCCAGGTCGGGGCGCAACCGCCCATCCCCGACGGGGTGGGTGCGCCGGTGTCGATGCCGCCGGCCGGCGCCTCGACGGTCTCCGGAACCATGAGGTAGCCGGAGGTGTGGCCGGCGGCGCGAGAGTAGTCGTTCAGATTGGAGTCGGCGTCCGACTGATCGTCGAACCAGTTGTTCAGACTGGCCATTCGAGCGGCTTTGCAGTCTTCCGCGATGGCCCGGTCGTAGGTTCCCCAGTTCGCGATGGTGATGGGGGTTGCGTACGTGCCCTTGCAGTAGCCGGTCGACTCGCCCTTGGTGAGGGTGATGAAGACCGGATAGTTGGCGGTCGAGTTCTGCACCAGTGACCAGGCCATGAAGACGTCGTCCGGGTGCGGGCTGAGGAAGTACTGCAGTTGCGTCTTGGTGGTCGTCACCGCCGCCGCGGGCTCGGCCGGTGTGACTGACACGGCCAGGGCGGAAACGGCCGACACCACCAGACTCAGATAGATCCTGCGCTTGTGCAAGGCCACGTGCTTCCCATCGATGGAGCCGAAGTTGATCAGCGAATCCTAGGGCAGCCAGGATGGATCCACGGCCCCGTCAGCCTTTGACTCCGGTGAGGGTGACGCCCTGGACGAAAGCCTTCTGGGCGAAGAAGAACAGGACCACGACCGGGATCATCGTGAGCATGGTGGCGGCGCTGACCAGGTGCCATTCCACGTGGTGCATGCTGCGGAAGCTGGCCAGGCCCAGGGAGACGGTCCAGTTCTGCTCGTTCTCGCTGGTGTAGAGCAGGGGCCCGTAGTAGTCGTTCCAGGCGTAGAAGAACTGGAACATGGCGGCGGCGGCGATGCCGGGGCGGGCCATCGGCAGGACGACCTTGAGCAGGGTGCGCCACTCGCCCGCGCCGTCGACGCGGGCCGCGTCCAGGTATTCGTCGGGGATGGTGACGAGGAACTGGCGCAGCAGGAAGATGGAGAACGCGTCACCGGCCAGCATGGGCAGGATCAGCGGCCACAGTGACCCGGTCAACCCGGCGTCGGCCCAGAACAGGTACAGCGGCACGGTGGTGACCTGCGGCGGCAGCATCATCATGCAGACGATCGCGACCATGGTGACCGACCGGCCGCGCCAGCGCAGCTTCGCCAGCCCGTACGCGGCGGGCACGCTGGCCAGCAGCATGAAGCCGGTGGCCAGTGCCGCGTACAGCAGCGTGTTGACCAGGTAGCGCAGCAGCGGGGCCTTGGCGAACGCCTCGGCGTAGTTCTCCGGGTGCCACGAGGTCGGCCACAGCTGCGAGGTCAGCGTCTGGTCGCTGGTCATGAACGAGGTGAGCCCGAGGAACACCACCGGGGCCAGGAACATCACCGACAGCGCGATCGCCACCGCGTGCCGGGCGACGAAGAGCAGCACGGTCCGTCGCGTCATCGGGTGAACTCCTTGAACCGGCGCAGCAGCAGCACGGTCGCGGTCATCGAGACCACGAACAGCACCACGGCCAGCACGTTGGCGTATCCGAGCACGTGGTAGCGGAAGCCGACCACGTACAGCCACAGGGGATAGGTGAACGTCGAGCCCTCGGGGTAGCCGAACGTGTCCGAGATGCCGCCGCCACCGGTGACCTGCCCGGAGGCGACGCTGGCGGCGACCGCGGCCTGGGTGAAGTACTGCAGCGTGCCGATGATCCCGGTGATCGCCGCGAATGCCAGCACCGGAGAGATGCTCGGCAGCGTCACGTACCGGAAGCGCTGCCAGCTGCCCGCGCCGTCCAGGGCGGCGGCCTCGTGCAGTTCGGCGGGCACGTCGAGCAGCGCCGCGATGAAGATCATCATGAGGTCGCCGATGCCCCACATGGCCAGCACGACCAGCGACGGCTTGGCCCAGGCGGGGTCGTTGAACCACAGTGGAGGGTTGTCCACGCCGAGCGCCGACAGTGCCGTGTTCACCGGGCCGGTGCCGGGCTTGAGCAGCAGCACGAACGCCAGCGTCGCGGCGACCGGCGGGGCGAGCGCGGGCAGGTAGAACAGTGTGCGGTACACCCCGCGGGCGCGCTTGACCTGGTTGAGCAGCAGCGCGGTCAGCAGCGCCCCGAGCATGCGCGCGGGGACCATCACCACGACCAGCCACAGCGTGTTCTTGGCCGCCCGCACGACGTTGTCGTCCTCGAACAGGAAGCGCCAGTTGTCCAGCCCGACCCACTCCGGGGCCTGGATCAGGTTGAACCGGGTGAACGAGAAGTACACCGCCGACACCAGCGGGTAGACCAGGAACAGGGCGAGCCCGGCCAGGGTCGGCGCGACGAAGACATACGGCGTCAGCCGCCGCCGCAGCCGGGTGAGCCTGGGGGAGGGGGTGCGGGACGTGCCCGCACCCCCGAGCAGCGGCAGCGACATCAGCCCGCCAGCTTGACGAGGTTGTTGATCTGCTGGTCCACCTTCGTCAACCCGCCGGCCAGGTCGGTCGTGGTCCCGGCCTGATAGGACTGCAGGAACCCGGACAGCTCCTCCTGGTATGCCGCCCCGATCGCGCTCGGCGGCGTGGTGACCGTGGCGGGGTGGGCGAAGATGTCCAGGAACACCTGGAACTCCGGGTCCACCACCAGCTCCTTGCTGGTCAGCGCGTCGGTGGTGCTGGGCACGTTGCGGATGCCGTTGCTCAGCTTCACGATGGCCTTGGTCTCGGTGGTCAGGAAGCGCACCAGGGCCCAGGCCGCCTCGTTGTTCTTCGCGGTGCGCGACACCCCGATCACGTTGCCGGTGACGTAACCGCCGCCGTAGCGGGCCGGGTCGGCCACCGGCAGCGGCGCGACGCCGAACGACACGTCCTTGGCCTGGTCGCGCAGGAACGCCATGCGCCACTCGCCGTCCACGTTCATGGCGACCTTGCCCTTGTGGAAGGCGTTGTCGGCAGACCACTCGTCCCCCAGGCCGGCCCGGAACTTCTCGAGCTTGTCGTAGCCGTACCAGTCGACCAGGTCCTTCTGCCAGCGGATCAGCTCCTGCCACTTCGGGTCGCTGCCGATGGCCGAGGTGCCGTCGGCGTTGAGCCAGTTCGCGCCGACCGTCGGGGCCAGGTGCGACGGGGAGTTCTCGTAGAAGCCGAAGGAGGGCAGGAAACCGGCGCGTTCGATGGTGCCGTCGGGTTTGCGTACCGTCAGCTTCTTGGCCAGCTCGGTCAGCTCGGCCAGGGTCTTCGGCGGCCCGGCGACGCCGGCCTCGGCGAAGATCTTCTTGTTGTAGTACAGGCCGTACACGTCGGCGAGGAACGGCATGGCGCACCGCTTGCCCCGGAACTCCGTGTAGGACCGGATCACCTCGGGGTAGCGCTTCAGGTCGATCCCGTCGCGCTGCAGGTACGGCGTCAGGTCGGTCCAGGCGCCGGAGGAGCAGAACTTGCCGACGATGTCGGTGGAGTAGCTCAGGCCGACGTCGGGTCCCTGGCCCGCGCCGATGGCCTGCAGCATCTTGGTGTCGTCCTGGCCGCCCTTCACGGTGACCTTCACCTTGGGGTGTTCGGCCTCGAAGTCCTCGACGATCTCGGCGATCGCGTTCGCCTCGCGGTCGGTGAAGAAGTGCCAGAGCTCGACCTCGCCCGACGCCTCGACGCCAGGACTGGCCAGCGGCGCGGCCTGCTCGCCCGGGGTGCAGGCGGCCGTGGCCAGCAGCCCCGCCGCCAGTGCTGTCACCAGCAACCGGGGTGCGCGCGGCCGCGCGCCGGTGGTGCGTCGGGATTCATCGGTGGTGAACACGTAAAGGCTCCTTCGCTGTCGAATCGGCGCCGCGTCAGGGCATGTCACGGTGCCGGCGGCGCGACGGCCTCCCCGAAGACCGCAACACTGTTAGGAAGACTGACTAACTATTGCGTCGAGGATCGAGTCTGCGGGCATCGCTGTCAACACCCCCCGGCAGGACCGGCACCTGCCTCAACCGCCCCGCCGTCCGATGTGGAGCGCGGTTGCGTGGCGTGGATCTGCTTGCGTGGCAGGTGAAGGTTGATTTAAGCGATCATTAAGTTCGCCCCGCCTTGACGCCGTCCCATTGATGAACTTAGGGTGATGGATAGTAAGTTAATCTTCCTAACAGATGTCCGGGTCGGCTTTCGATGCCGCCCGCCACGTCCGCACACGACGCCCCCGTGGAGGCGCGCATGTCACGAAAGCTGAGAAACGTCCTGGTCGCCGGTGCGGTGTCCGTGCTGGCCGCGGTGTCGCTGGCCGTCGCGGTCGGCTCCGCCAGTGCTGCCACCACGCCGACCGCCACGTTCACCAAGGTGTCCGAGTGGGGCTCCGGGTTCGAGGGCCGCTACACCGTCACCAACGGCGGCACCAGCACCATGAACTCCTGGCAGGTGTCGTTCACCCTGCCGGCCGGCACTGCCGTCAGCTCGCATTGGGACGCCGCCCGCTCGGGCAGCGGCCAGCAGGTGGTCTTCGCCAACCTGTCCTGGAACGGCACCATCGCCCCCGGCGCCTCGGTCGTCTTCGGCTTCATCGGCACGGGCTCCGGCAGCCCCACCGGCTGCCTGCTCAACGGCCAGCCGTGCGCCGGCGGCACCCAGCCCAGCCCGTCGGCCTCGACGCCGCGGCCGCCGTCGCCGTCCGCCTCGCCCTCGAAGCCGCCGTCGCCTTCCGCGGCACCGTCGACCCCGCCGTCGGCCAGCCCCAGCACCAGCCCGACCGCGAACCCCGGCACTCCCGTTGCCGCCAACGGCCAGCTGCGGGTGTGCGGGCGGCAGCTGTGCAACAAGAACGGCAAGGCGATCCAGCTGCGCGGCATGAGCACGCACGGCATCCAGTGGTACGCCAGCTGCGCGACCGCCGGTTCGCTGGACGTGCTGGCGCAGGAGTGGAAGGCCGACGTGCTGCGCATCTCCATGTACATCCAGGAGGACGGCTACGAGACCGACCCGCGCCGCTTCACCGACCTGGTGCACAACTACATCGAGCTGGCCACGGCCCGCGGCATGTACGCCATCGTGGACTGGCACATGCTCGACCCCGGTGACCCGAACTACAACCTGGCCCGCGCGAAGACCTTCTTCGCCGAGATCGCGCAGCGGCACGCGAACAAGGTCAACGTGCTGTACGAGATCGCCAACGAGCCCAGCGAGGTCAGCTGGTCCGCCATCAAGAGCTACGCCGACCAGGTCATCCCCGTGATCCGCCAGCGCGACCCGGAGGCCGTGGTGCTCGTCGGCACGCCCGACTGGTCCTCGCTGTCGGTGTCCGGCGACGGCAACGGCGTCGCGACCATCACCGCCAACCCGGTCACCGCCGGCAACCTGATGTACGTCTTCCACTTCTACGCCGCCTCGCACGGCAACGCGTACTACAACACCTTCGCCCAGGCCGTGGACACCCTGCCGATGTTCGTCACCGAGTTCGGCACCCAGCAGGCCACCGGCGACGGCCCGAACGACTTCACCAACGCCCAGCGCTACCTCGACCTGATGGCCGCCAAGAAGGTCAGCTGGACCAACTGGAACTTCTCCGACGACTTCCGCTCCGGCGCCGTCTTCACCACCGGCACCTGCGCCACCGGCCAATTCTCCGGCACCACCCGCCTCAAGCCCGCCGGCACCTGGATCCGCGACCGCATCCGCACCCCCGACGACTTCTGACCCGCACCCCCCACCCCTGCGTTGATCATGAATTTGTGGCACGGCTCGACGGTGTGTCGGTGACACAACTTCATGATCGACGCGGTGGTGGCCGCAGCCCGGGGCGCGGTGGTGGCTGACGAGCCGTCACCCGCTCCGGGCTCCTGGTTTGCTGGAACGGCAAGGTAGTTTGCGTGCGGTCGGGCGGCGGCGGCAGGGTGGCGGTGGAGGTGGTCGCCATGACCGACGCGCACGCGCAGCAGGCAACCGAGACCCAGCAGGCAACCGAGATCATGTTCACGGCGGAGTTCTGGGACGAGCGATACGGCTCGACCGACCGGGTATGGAGCGGCAACCCGAACCCGCATCTGGTCACCACCGTCGCCGGGCTCGCACCGGGTGACGCGCTCGACGTCGGCAGCGGCGAGGGCGCCGACGCCGTCTGGCTGGCGGCCCAGGGCTGGCAGGTGACCGGTGTCGACGTGTCCAAGGTGGCGCTCGGGCGCGCGGCCGCGCATGCCGCGGAGCGGGGCGAACGGGTTGCCGAGCGCATCACCTGGCAACAGGTCGACGTGCTGTCCTGGGATCCCGCGCCCGCCCGGTACGACCTGGTGTCTGCGCAGTTCATGCACCTGCCCCGGCCCGCGCTGGAGGCGCTGCACCGGCGGCTGGCCGCGGCGGTGCGTCCCGGCGGGACGCTGCTCATCGTCGGGCATCACCCCTCGGACCTGGAGACCACCCTCGGCCGTCCGCGGCTGCCGGAGCTGATGTTCACCGCGGAGCAGGTCGAGGCCACGCTGGACGAGCGCGACTGGGAGATCCGGGCCGAAACGCCCGCCCGCGAGGTCACCGACCCCGACGGGAACCCGGTCACCATTCACGACGCCGTCCTGATCGCAGTCCGGCGGAGCTGACGGGAGCGGGCGGCAGTCCGCCTCGCCGGACTGCGGCGGCCTGGCAGAGCGTCTTCCCAGGCGGCCCGCCGGCGCGCGACGGCTTCCGGCGCAGGGAATGACGAGGGGGTGCAGGCAAGAGCCTGCACCCCCTCGTCATTCGCCGTCGGTCAGACGCCGGCGGTCACCGGCTCGCGCACCGGCTCCTGCGCCTGGTGCAGCTTCTCGCCCTCCACGTCCACGTTGGGCAGGATGCGGTTCAGCCAGCGGGGCAGCCACCACGCCGCCCGGCCCAGCAGCGACATCAGTGCCGGCACGATGGTCATGCGGACCACGAACGCGTCCACCAGCACACCGAACGCCAGCGCGAAGCCGATCGACTGGATGAGCGTCTCACCGGAGAACACGAAGCCGCCGAAGACGCTGATCATGATGATGGCGGCGGCCGTGACCACCCGCGCGCCGTGCCGGAACCCGGTGACGACCGCATCCCGCGCCGTCGCGCCGTGCACGAAGTCCTCGCGCATCCGGGTCACCAGGAACACCTGGTAGTCCATGGCCAGGCCGAACAGGATGCCGATCAGCAACACCGGCAGCATGCTCATGATCGGACCGGTCTCGTGCACGCCGAACACGTCGCCGAGCCAGCCCCACTGGAACACGGCCACCACCGCGCCGAACGTCGCGGCGAGGCTGAGCAGGAAGCCCAGCGTCGCCTTCAGCGGCACCAGCACCGACCGGAACACGAGCAGCAGCAGCAGGAACGCCAGCCCGACCACGACCGCCAGGTACGGCAGCAGCGCCTCGTCCAGGCGCGTGGACACGTCGATGGCCAGCGCGGTGACGCCGGTGACCGCGATGGTCGCCCCGGTCCCGGCCGTGATGGCCGCCTTCCGCTCCCGGATGGTGTGCACGAGGTCGGCGGTGGCCACGTCGTTCGGGCCGGTCTTCGGGATGACGGCCAGCAGCGCGGTGCGCCCGTCGCCGCTCATCCCGTTGGGCGCCGCGTAGAGCACGTTGTCCATGCCGGACAGGCGGGTCACGAGCTGGCCGAGGGTGGCCTGCGGGTCCGCCCCGGCGGGCAGTTCGGCCACGACCACCAGCGGGCCGTTCAGGCCGGGCCCGAACCCGGTGCTGACGATGTCGTACGCCTTGCGCTGGGTGGTGTCGGTGGCCTGCATGCCGTCGTCGGGCAGGCCGAGGCGCAGGTCCGCGGCCGGGATCGCGAGCACGCCGAGCGCGGCGACGGCCACGATAAGCACGGGCACCCGGAACCGGACCACGAAGCGTGCCCAGCGCTCGCCCATCGGGACCGGGCCCGAGTCGGACTCCGGGTCGGGCGTGGCGTGGCCGAACAGGCGGCCCTTGACCAGCCGGTCGCCGGTGAAGCCGAGCAGCGCGGGCAGCAGCGTGACCGCGACCAGCACGGCCACGGCGACGGTCGCCGCAGCGGACAGGCCCAGACCGGCCAGCAGCGGGACGCCGACGATCGCCAGCGCGGCCAGCGCGATGATCACGGTGAGCCCGGCGAAGACGACGGCCGAGCCGGCCGTGCCGACGGCGCGCCCGGCCGCCTCGGCGCCGTCCTTGCGTACCAGCAGCTCGTGCCGGAACCGGGAGACGATGAACAGGGCGTAGTCGATGCCGACGGCCAGGCCGAGCATCAGCGCCAGGATCAGGCTGTTGGAGTTGATGTCGGCGAACCGGGCCGCGATGGCGACTCCGGCCAGTCCGATGGCGATCCCGACGACCGCGGTGAGCAGCGGCAGCCCGGCGGAGACCAGCGAGCCCAGGGTGATGATGAGGACCAGGGCAGCCACGGCGATGCCGATGACCTCGACGACGCCCGTCTTCGGGTTGGCCCGCAGCGCGTCGCCGCCGATCTCCACGGTCAGGCCCGCGTCGCGGCCGAGGGCGGCGGCGTCCTGCAGCGCGTCACGGTCGGCATCGGTCAGTTCCATGCCCTGCACGCCGTAGGTGACCTGAGCGAAGGCGTAGCGGCCGTCGGGGGAGATGGACTTCGCGGTGTACGGGTCGACGACCCGCGCGACCTGCGGCGCGCCGTTCAATGCGCCCACCACCTGGCCGATGGCCGCCTGCACGCCGGGATCGGCGACGGTCTTGCCCTCGGGCGCCACGAACACGACCCGGGCGCCCGCCCCGCCGGCATGCGCCTCGGGGAAGCGCTCGGTGAGCTGGTCGATGGCCCGCTGGGCCTCGGTGCCCGGGATGCTGAAATCGTTGGACATCTTGCCGGACATCGTCGCCGCGCCGGCCCCGGCGAGCGCGAGCAGCAGCACCCAGAGGCCGAGGACGATCCAGCGTCGGCGGTACGAGAACCGGCCGATCCGGTACAGGAATGTCGCCACGTCGAGTACTCCAAACGAGGGATGGGTGGCTGTCATCGCGGCGAAACATGCTGTTCACCAGCCTGTTCAGGGGTCGCCGCACCACGGCCGACCCTAGCCGTTCGGCAAGGAGTGAGCAAGCCGATCGGCAAGGAGTGAACCTGTCGATCGGCAAGTTTTCAGCTAGTCGTTCGGCTGGTTTCCAGCTTGTCGACCGGCTAGGCGGATGGCCGCTGATCAGCTAGATTTGCTCAGGACGGGTGACTTCCCCCGCCGTCGATGATCTGGTAAGGAGGGTGCCGTGAGAGCTGCGACACACGCTGACTCGCGCGGCCCGGAACGCACCCGGCAGCGCCTACTCGACGAGGCCTGCCGGCTGTTCGCCATGCACAGCTTCGCCGGCACCTCGCTGCAGATGATCGCGAACACCCTCGGGGTCACCAAGGCCGCGGTCTACCACCACTTCAAGACTCGCGACGACATCCTGACCGCGGTGATCCAGCCGGCCATCGAGGAGATGCACGCCATCATCACGGCCGCCGAGGCGCAGCGCACCCCGTCCGCCCGGGCCGACGCGATGCTGTCCGGCCTGGTCGACCTGACCGTCAAGCACCGCGGGCTCATCGCCATGATCGGTACGGACCCCGGCGTCACCAGCGCGCTGCAGAGCCACCCGGACGTGGTGGAGCTGTTCCGCCGCCCCGGCGAGCTGATGGCGCTCGACGACTCGGCCGAAGCCGAGATCAACGCGACGCTCGCGCTGGCCGGTATCGCCACCACGGCCTCGTCGCCGGTGATGCAGCACCACGACGCCGACATGCTGCGCCGGCACCTGCTCGCCGCCGGCCGCCGCATCCTCGGCCTCCGCTCCCGCAAACCCTGACCCGTCCGCTCACGCTCCCGCCCCGCCCGCCCCCGCCCCGCCCGTTCCTGGCCCCGGCCCGACACGCGCCGTCGCCCACGCGCCGCCGCCAAGATCGCGCGACTTGCCTGGCATCTGTGCGTATCTTGAGCGTTGATACGCACAGGTGCCAGGCAAGTCCGATGCTCTTGGCGGTCGTGCGGTCGTGCGGTCGTGCGGTCGTGCGGGCGGTGGCCGGGTGAGCGGGAAGGGGGCGCGGCGGTGGAATACATGGTCGACATGCGGACCACGGTGCCGACGGGCACTACCGACGAGGAGGTCGCCGACATGCGTCGGCGCGAGGCGGTGCGCGCCGCAGAGCTGGTGGCGCAGGGCAACCTGCTGCGGCTGTGGCGGCCGCCGCTGGCCCCGGGCGAGTGGCGGACCTGGGGCCTGTTCCGCGCAGACGACGCGGACCAGCTGGAGACCGTGCTCGCGTCCATGCCGCTGCGCGCCTGGCGGACCGAGGACGTCACGCCGCTGACGCCGCACCCGAACGACCCGGGCCAGCCGCCACGCTGACCCGGCACGGCCGAGCACGCCGCTTTGGCACGGCCGAGCACGCCGCTCTGGCGCGGCCGGGCAAGCTGACCCGGCACGGCCGAGCATGGCGGCCTGGCAGGTCGAGCAAGCTGACCCGGCACGGCCGAGCACGGCGGCGTGACAGATCGTCATCCACGTGGGAGTGAGAGCACTGATGAGCATCGCATTCACCCGCGCGCTGGGCGTGAGCCTGCCGCTGATCGCTGCGCCGATGGCGGGCGGCGCGGGGACACCGGCCCTGGTCATCGCGGCCGCGCGCGCCGGTGGGCTCGGGTTGCTCGCCGCCGGGTACAAGACACCGCAGGCGTTCGCGGAGGAGATCGTGACGGTCGCCGCGGCGTCCGTGCCGTTCGGCGTGAACCTGTTCGCGCCCAACCCCGTGCCGGTCGACCCGACGGCCTACCGGCGCTACGCCGAACTGCTCGCGGTCGAGGCCGAGCGGCACGGCGTTACGCTGCCCGCGGCGCCCGTCGAGGACGACGACCACTGGCACGACAAGCTCGACGTCCTCCGCGCCGATCCGGTGCCCCTGGTCAGCTTCACCTTCGGCATCCCGGGTCGCGACGACCTGGCCGCGCTGCGTGCCACGGGTGCGCTGCTGGTGCAGACGGTCACCGGCGTGGACGAGGCGAAGGCCGCCGCGGAGGCCGGCCTCGACGCGCTCGCCGTGCAGGCCCCGGCCGCGGGCGGTCATTCGGGCACGCTGACCCCGACTCGGCCGGTGCCCGACACGACGCTGCCCGACCTCGTCGCCGCGATCCGGCATGCGGTGGACCTGCCGTTGATCGCAGCCGGGGGTGTGGCGAACCCGGCGGACGTCGCCGCTGCGGCGCGGGCGGGTGCGGCCGCCGTCGCGGTCGGGACCGTGCTGCTGCGGTGCGACGAAGCGGGCACCTCGGCGGTGCACCGGGCGGCGCTGGCCGACCCGGCCCGGTCCGGCACGGTCGTCACCCACGCGTTCACCGGCCGCCCCGCGCGGGCGCTGCGCAACGACTTCATCGACCGGTACGGCGACCTCGCCCCGTACGGCTATCCCGCCGTGCACCACCTCACAGCCGGTCTGCGCCGGGCGGCCGCCGCGGCCGGCGACGCCGAACGGGTGCACCTGTGGGCCGGCACCGGCTTCCGCCAGGCCACCGCCGAACCGGCGGCCGCGATCCTCACCCGCCTGGCGGCCTTGCTCTGACCCGCCCCGCGACACGGAGGTCCGCGGACCGGACGGTCAGGAGACCGGGGCGAGCCGGCTCAGCAGGGTGCGGGCGGCCTCGGCGACCAGCGACCGGTCGTAGCTGATGATCACATCGAACTCGCGGTCGGCCTCGCGCTCGCACGTCGTCGGCAGCTGCCGGGCGAACAGCCCGCCAGAGAAGTAGCTGCCCAGCACGATCACGGTCCACTCCGCCGTCAGCGGATCGTCGTCGGCGAGCGGGCCGCCGCGGATGCCGGGAGCGGGCTGCGGCGCGATGCCGTGCCCGAACACCGCGGTCAGCGCCCCCTTGCCGGCGATGGACAGGTAGCGGTGGCGGGTGTGCTCGGTGAAGTGCTGGGCGCCCTGGAACGCGCCGAGCAGCACCGTGGCCTCGGGCGCGTGTTCGCTCATGCTCTCCAGGTGCTTGCTGAGCGGGATCAGCTGCCGTTTGGTGGCTCGGGTGGCCCGGCGTCGCCGCCGGGCGACCTCGAACGGCGTGCGCGCCCCGGTGTCCGGGGCCGTGCTGTACGGCAGGTCGGTGTCCGGCCGTTCGAAATCCGAAGGCAGCGGACCCGGCCGCCCCAGCAGCCAGCCCTGGCCGAGGGTCGCGCCCATGGAGATCGCGGCCGCGAGGTGGCGCTCGGTCTCGATGCCCTCGGCGAGGATGATCGCCCCGGTGCGTTCGGACTCCGCCAGCACCGCGTTGACCACCTGCGCGGTCTCGTGGGTCGGGCGGCCCTGCACCACGTGCCGGTCCAGCTTGATGATCTCGGGGCTGAGCAGCGCCAGCAGGGACAGACTCGCCGGGTTCACGCCGACGTCGTCCAGGGCGATGCGGGTGGACTGGCCGCGTACCCGGGCCACCGAGGTGAGCAGGGCGGCCGGGTCGTCGCTCAGCGACCGTTCGGTGATCTCCATGACGACCTGGAGCTCGCGGCTCG
Source organism: Catellatospora paridis (assembly GCF_009720365.1). Taxonomy (GTDB): domain Bacteria; phylum Actinomycetota; class Actinomycetes; order Mycobacteriales; family Micromonosporaceae; genus Catellatospora; species Catellatospora paridis. Next base: position 710,144 of record NZ_ML769313.1, read on the forward strand.
CCGTCTCGATGGTGTCGGTCAGCCCGGCCGGGCAGGCGCTGCCCATGGTGGACGGTTCGACGTTGACGAACAGCGGCACGTCCCACGGCAGGCCGGCGGCCATCGCGGCCCGGAACGCCGCCGCCCTGGCGACCCAGTCGAGTTCGGTGAGCCGACCCGCGCGCTGCGCCTGCGCGAACAGCTCGGCGGGATTGCGCAGCTCCGAGCCGGCTGGGCCGCGGGCCAGCGCCTCGTATCCGGCGACCCGGCCGCTGCGCAGCGAGATGACCGGTTGGAACACCGGATAGACGGCCCGCTTGGTCACCGTCCGGTCGAGCTCGGTGGACCCGTCCTGCGGTTGGTTCACTGCGTCACCAGCCCCGCCAGCTACTCTGCACGTTTTGTACCGGTTGTAAGGCTAACGGCCGAACGACCTTCGACCCGGCACTTCCGCGTACTGCGGCGACTGCCTTCGTCAGTGCGCCGAGCGGCTGTTGATGCGATTTCGGGGAAATTGCTGTTATACCCGGCTGGTTTATGCAATTTCGTTGAAACTGCATAAACCAGGACACGAGACGGCTCGGCAAAGGCAGGCGGACTACTGGGTGGCGAGGGCGGCGGTTGGGGACAGGCGGGCGGCGCGCAGCGCGGGATAGAGACCGGCGAGCACGCCCACGACGACGGTGACGCCCAGGCCGGCGGCGAGCGCCGAGACTGGCACGGCGACCGGCCAGCCCTGCGTGGTCGCGTACGTGGCGGTGACCGCCGCGCCGAGGAGCGCCCCGGCGACGCCGCCGAGGCCGGACAGCAGCAGCGCCTCGATGAGGAACTGCACGGCCACGGCCGGCCGGGTCGCGCCGAGCGCCCGGCGCAGCCCGATCTCGCCGCGCCGCTCCAGCACCGAGATGATCATCGTGTTGGCCACGCCGACGCCGCCCACCAGCAGCGCCACCGCGCCCAGCCCGAGCAGCAGCGCGGTGAAGGCGCGGTCGGTCGCCTGCTGCGCCGCCAGCGCGTCCGACGGGCGCGACACCCGGGCCGACAGCGGGTCCGCGGGGTTGGCGGTGGCCGCCAGCACGGCCCGGACCGCGAGCACCTGATCCGGCGCGGCCTGGCAGTACACGGTGGTCGGGTGCCCGTCGTAGCCGAGCCGGGACGCCGCCACCGGCCCGCCGACCAGCGCCGCGGAGTCGAGCTCGCGGGCCAGTGGCACCGGGTCGAGGATGCCGGCGACGGTGAACCACTGCCCGCCGAGCCACACCTGGGCGCCGGCGTCGGCGACGCCGAGGCGCTCGGCGGCGGTCGCGCCCAGCACCGTCACCGGGAAGTCGGCCGTGGCCGGGTTGAGCCACGCGCCCGCGGCGACCCGGCCGCCGACCGTGTCGAGCAGGCCCAGGTCGGCGGCCAGTACGGCGATCGCACCTGACTGCTGCGCCGGGATGCGGTCGTTGCGGTACACCCGCGCCTGGCGCAGCAGCCCGACGGCGTTCGCCGAGGTGACCGGGCCGATCCGGCGGATCATCGGCACCGCCTCGGCGGGCAGTGCCGCGGGCTCGCCGGAGAACACGCCCTCGCCCGGGGACACCGTGAGCAGGTTGGTGCCGAGTTTGGCCAGGGTGCGGTCGAGGTCGGCGCGTGACGAGGCGGAGATGCCGAGCACGGCGAGCATCGCGGCGATGCCGATGGCGACACCCAGCGCGGACAGCACCACCCGCAGTGGCCGGGTGCGCAGTCCGCTGCCGCCGAGCAGCAGCAGATCCGTGCCGCGCAGCCGGGCCGGCCGGGGTGCGATGAGAGTCATGAGGCGTACGCCTTCCGGTCGGCGGTGTCACGGGTGATCCGGCCGTCGCGCATCTCCACCCGGCGCGGCAGGCTCTGCGCGATGCCCTGGTCGTGAGTGATGACCACGACCGTGGTGCCCGCGGCGTGCGACTGCCGCAGCAGGTCGAGCACCGCCGCCGCGGACACCGAGTCGAGGTTGCCCGTCGGCTCGTCGGCCAGGATCACCTCCGGCTGCTTGACCAGGGCACGGGCGATGGCGACGCGCTGGCGTTCGCCGCCGGACAGCTCGTGCGGGCGGTGCGTGAGCCGCTCGGCGAGGCCCACCTGCCGCAGCGTCTGCGCCGCGCGGGCGCGCCGGGCGGCGCGGGGGACTCCGGTGTAGAGCAGGCCGTCCGCGACGGCGTCCAGCGCGCGTACGCCCGGGGCCAGGTGGAACTGCTGGAACACGAACCCGATGGCGCGGGCGCGCAGCGCCGACAGTGACCGGTCGCGCAGCGCGCCGGTGTCGAACCCGGCCACCCGAACGGTGCCCGCGGTCGGCCGGTCGAGCAGGCCGACCAGGTGCAGCAGGGTGGACTTGCCCGAACCGGACGGGCCGACGACCGCGACCAGCTCGCCGCGGTCCACGGTCAGGTCGACCCCGTCGATGGCGGTGACCCCGCCGGGATAGGTCCTGGTCACCCCGTCGAGCTGGAGGACGGCGGTCATCGCGGCACCACGATCTGAACGCCCTCGGCCAGCTCGCCCGCGACGACCTCGACCCGCCCGCCGGCGAACAGGCCGGTCCGCACGGCGACGTAGCGCGTCGTGCCGCCCTGCGCGACCTGCACCCCGTAGCCGCCCTCCGCGAGCGCGACCAGCGCGGTCACCGGCACCGTGAGCACACCGTCGCGCCGCTGCGCGGTGAACCGCACGGTCACCCGGCCCGCCGCGCCGTCCACCGCGGACTGGTCGGCGACCAGCACGTACACCTCGATCGCCGGTTCGCCGCCGTCGGACTCGGCGGGCAGGCCCACCCGGTCGACCGTGCCGGGGACCTCCGCCCCGGCGGCCAGGCGCACGGTCACCTCGGTGCCGGGCACGGCGAGCTGCCGCCGCTGCTCCGTCAGCCGCAGGGTGACCGAGCGGGTCGCGCCGGTGTGGCTGAGCACCTCGCCGTCGGCCGGGTCGCCCACCCGCAGCGCGTGCGCGGCGATCCGCACCGGCCCCGGCGCGTACACCACCCGCTGCGGTTCCACCGTGCCGGTGTCGGCCAGACCCAGCGACCGCTGCCAGCGCTTCACCGCCGCCGCGGTCGCCGGGGTGAACGCCGTGTCGACGGTGAGGTCACCCATCCGCAGCGCCCGCAGGTTCGCCTCGAGCTGCCGCACGTCACCGCCGCGGCAACCCGTGATCAGCTTCCGGTACGCGGGCAGCGCCCCGTACAGCAGCACCACCGGCTGGTCGTCGACGCGCAGCAGCGGCCGGCCGCGGACCACCGTCGACCCGACCGGCGCCAGCCAGGTGACCAGGCCCAGCCCACCGCCGCCCGCACCGTCGGCCGGTGCGTCGCCGTCAGCCGCCGGGCGTACGTAACGCAGCGGCACCGCCTCGCCGAAGCCGAACTCGCCCTCGACGTCGGTGAAGTCGACCAGGTCACCGCGGGTCACCGCGACCGTCTGCGGCGGCGACGCGATTCCGGCCGGGGCCGGCTCGCCGTCGCACCCGGTCACCATCCCGACCGCCCCGGCGGCCACCGACCCGAGCACGGCCCGCCTGCCGACCCGAACCCGCCCCAGCCCGCGCGTGCCGCGCCCGCCGCGACCGAGACCGGCGAGTTCGAGACCACTGTGGTCGAGGCCGGTGCGGTCGCGGCCGGCCGGGTCGGCGCCACGGTTGGAGCCGGTCACGGCTTGGGCGCCGCGGTCGGGGCGGGCGGCAGCAGGTTGCGGCACTTCTCCAGCGCCGCCATGGCGGCCTTGTCGTCCTGCCGCAGCCAGTGGTTCAGCTGCCCCGTCACCGGGTCGGGATCGGGCACGTCGGCGACGCCGTTGTCACGCATGCACTGGGCGTACGCCCGCAGCTTCGTCACGTCGTCGGGCGTGCGGGGACTGGGCTCGGCCGCCGGCGGCAGGAACTTCGTGCAGCCGTCCAGCGCGGTCTGGAACGAGTCCTTGAGGCCCATGCCCAGGTCGTCCATGGCGTGCAGCAGCGCGCTGCGGCCCGACTTGTCGCCGGGCACCGGGTCGGGCATGTCCACCACGCCCGCGGCGCGCATGCACGCGACGAAGTCCAGCTCGCGCTGCACGGGATCGTCCGACGGCCCGCTGGGCGCGGCGGTGGGGGCGCTCGCGCCGGGCGTGCCCGCCGTCGCGACACCCGGCGAGGCGTCGCCGCCCGAACAGCCGCTCGCCAGCATCGCCAGCATCAGCACCGCGCTCCACCTGCGTGTACGCATCGTCTATGGTCCTCTCCGAAAGCGCGGTGGGTTCCGCGCCGGGCAAGACACGTAGCGCTCGCCCCAGCGGGTTGCCCGGTGCCGGAGCGCAGCGGCTGTGGCGGTGGTCATAGCGCGCCGGGCAACCTGGCGGGGTCCGGGCTCCGTGTCTTACCCGCGCACCGCCCATGGGGGCGGTCAGGGACGGCGCGACGCGGAACGTGAGGTGGCACGCGGTGGGGTTGCTGGGATGGCGGGACCGCCGCGCCCACGAGGCCGACTTCGTCGCGTTCTACACCGAGCGCGGCGACCACCTGCGCAACACGGCGTACCTGCTGTGCCGGGACTGGCACCTGGCCGAGGACCTGACCCAGACCGTGTTCACCAAGCTCTACCGGGCCTGGCATCGCATCGACCGGCACGACGCACTCGACCAGTACGCGCGTCGGGTGCTGCTGCGCGCGTTCCTGGACGAGCGGCGGCGGCCGTGGCGGCGCGAGTACGCCACCGAACCCGGCAGCGCCGCGCTGGACAGCACGGTGCGCGACTCCTACGCCGACGACGGCTCCGCGCTGCACGCCGCGCTGGTCCGGCTGCCGCGCCGACGACGTGCGGTGCTGGTGCTGCGCTTCTGGGCGGACATGTCGGTCGAGCAGGTGGCCGAGGCGATGGAATGCTCCACCGGCACGGTCAAGAGTCAGACCGCCCGCGGCCTGGCTCAGCTGCGTGAACTGCTCGGCGACAGCACTGTCGGCACCGACGGACATCCGTGGGGGAATCGATGAACGACGTGAAGGACCTCTGCGAGCGGATCCTCGACCAGCCCGCGCCCCCGCTACGCGACGGCGCCCAGGTGCTGGCCGTCGCCCGGCACGCGGCGCAGCGGCGCGCCCGGCTCACCGCCGCGGTCGGCGGACTGGCCTGCACCGCCGTGGCCGCGGTGGTGGTGACGGCGGCACTGCCCCGGACCACCGGGGAACTTCCCGTCGCGCAGCCTCCGTCGGCCACCGCCCTCGTGTCCGCGGCGGCGGTGCCGCCGGTGCCGGGGCCCGACGCCGCCCAGGCGCACGGCGGGCGCATCGCCCAGCTGCTGGCCGACGCGGTGCCGGCGGGATACACGAGCAGGCCGGCCGACGCGACCTCCACCTGGCGGTTGGACACCGCGGCGACGCCCCGCTACATCTCGCAGACCCGGCTCATCGTCTCCGACGGCGCGGGCGAGGGGGTGCTGTCGGCGGCGTTCGCGGGCGACGGACACGCCGTGCCGGACGGTGACCTCTGCGCCGCCGCGGTGACCGACCGGCTCGCCGAGTACAGCTCCGCCGGGCCCGGCACCTGCGCCGTGATGTCGGTCGGCGGTGCGGCGGTGCGCGTCGACACCACCGCCGACCGGGCCGTCGCCGCCACCCGGTTCCTGGCGGGCGGGTACCTCACCATCCGGTGGAGCCCCATGACCTGGTCCACCGTGTCGCCGTCGGCGAGCGCCCAGCCGTGGACGGTGCTGGACGGCGGCGGCCGTCCCGCGGTGGACGCGGCCACGTTCACTCAGGCCGGGCTGGCCGGACTCGCCGCCGACCCGCGCATGCTGCCCTGACGATCATGGGCGGATGAGCACCTTGAGCGCCTTGCGGTCGGCCATCGCCTGGTAGCCGCCGGGCACCCCGTCGAGGCCGATCGTGGTGTCGAACACCCGGCCGGGCTCCACGCTGCCGTCGAGCACGTCGGGCAGCAGCTGCTCGATGTAGGCGCGGGCCGGGGCGACGCCGCCGGTGAGCGTGACGTTGCGGAAGAACACCGGAAGGCCCAGCGGCACCTCCGGATACTGCGGCGCGCCCACCCGGCTCACCTTGCCCCCGGCTCGGGCCACGGCGAGCGCCGTCTCGATGGCGGTCAGCAGGCCCACGCATTCCAGCACGGCGTGGGAGCCGTCGCCGCCGGTCAGCTCCAGCACCTTCGCGACGCCCTCGTCGCCGCGCTCGGCCACCACGTCGGTCGCGCCGAAGTCGCGCCCCAGGTCGGTGCGCCCCTGGTGGCGGCCCATGAGGATGATCTGTTCCGCGCCGAGCCGCTTGGCGGCCAGCACCGCGCACAGGCCGACCGCGCCGTCGCCGATCACGGTCACCGTCGTGCCCGGGCCGACTCCGGCGGTGACCGCGCAGTGGTGGCCGGTCGGGAACACGTCCGACAGCGACAGCAGCGAAGGCAGCAACGCCGAATCCTCGCCGACGGGCAGCTTGACCAGCGTGCCCTGAGCCTGCGGCACGCGGACCGCCTCGCCCTGGCCGCCGTCGACGCCGTTCGCACCCCAGAAGCCGCCGTGGCGGCAGGAGGTCTGCAGGCCCTCGCGGCAGAAGTCGCAGGTGTTGTCGGCCCAGACGAACGGCGCGACCACGACGTCGCCCTTCTTCAGCCCGGAGACGTCCGCGCCGACGTCCTCGACGACGCCGAGGAACTCGTGGCCGATCCGGTCGCCCTGCTCGCTGGCCGGTCGTGACCCGTAGGGCCACAGGTCGCTGCCGCAGATGCAGGAGCGCAGCACGCGTACGAGGGCGTCGGTGGGCTCGCGCAGCACCGGGTCGGGCACGTCCTCCACCCGTACGTCACCGGCACCGTAGATCAACGTGGCTCGCATGGGTCTCCCCGTTCCGTGGTCGTCGCAGGCACGGCCGAGGCCGGACCTGGTCCAACGATCAGTATCGGGGCGGGAAGGATGCCATACCCGGTCAATGACGGCATTCCGTGCGGCGGCCCGGGCAGGGGAGGACGCCCGGGCCGCCTGGCCGGCGTCAGTCTTCCTGGAAGTAGGAGATGAGACGCAGGATCTCCAGGTAGAGCCAGACGAGTTCGACGAGGATGCCGAACGCGCCGAGCCAGCCGTACTTGCGGGGCAGCCCGGCGGCGATGCCGTCCTCGATCTGCTGGAAGCTGATCACGAACATCAGGGCCGCGACGACGATGCAGATCAGCGAGAAGATGATCGCGATGGTGCCGCCGTTGCGCAGCGGCCCGGCCGATCCGGTGAACAGGCTGATGCCGAAGTTGACCAGCATGACCACGGCCAGCCCGGCGGCGGCTCCGATCACGACCTTCATGAACTTCGGCGTGGCCCGGATGATCCGGGCCCGGTACAGCGCGGCCATGATGAAGAAGACGCCCAGGGTCGCGATGACCGCCTGCAGGACGATGCCGTTCCAGCGGGTTTCGAAGGCCTTGGACACCGCGCCGAGGAACACGCCCTCGACGACCGCGTACGTGAACAGGATGACCGGGTTGGTGATCTGGGCGAACGAGATGACCAGGCCCAGCACGAGCCCGACGAGCATCGCGGCGATCCAGGTCGGCACCAGCGCCTGCGTCGGCACCAGGATCCAGGTCGCGGCGGCCGCGGCCACCGCCGCGCCGATCAGGGACACGGTCTTGACCACGACGTCGTCGATCGTCATGACGTCACGGGACGACTGGACGGTCTCCGGGTATCCGTACCCGGCGGGCTGCTGGTAGGTCTGGCCGCCGTAGCTGTAGGGCTGGCCGCCGGGCACGCTGTAGGTCGGCTGCTGCGCGGCGGCGGTGATCCGCCCGAGCACCGGGTTAGAGGACTTCACTCAGGGTCTCCTTCGTCTACGGGCGGTGTGCGTGAGGGGTGGGTGGTGCGGGCCTCCGGCTAGGACAGGCCCGCACCACCCGGTTCGGCGGTCAGAAGTCCCCGAAGTCGCCTCCGAAATCCCCGCCGCCGAAGTCGTCGAAACCGGTGTCGACCGCACCCGTGTCCGGCAGTCCGGCCGCGGACGCGGCGTCGCCCAGGTCAGGGGCCATCGCATCGCCGATCATGTCGCCGATCACCATGCCGCCTAGGAAGCCCAGCGCCGCGCCGCCGACCCCGGCTGCCATCGCGCCGGCCATGCTGGGCTTGCCCCGGTAGCCGCCGTACTTGTAGCCGCCGTGCTGCCCGCCGTGGCCGCCGTAGGCGTACCCCGGACGGCCCTGCTGCCCGTACCCCGGCTGCCCGTATCCCTGCTGCCCGTATCCCTGCTGGCCGTGGCCGTGGCCGTGGCCGTGGCCGCCGGGCGCGTGGCCGTAGCCGGGCTGGGCGGGCGGTTGCAGGAACGCTCCCGGTGCCGCCGTGGGCGAGGCGAGCTTGTCCAGGGCGGTGGTGAGCCAGCGGTCGACCTCGGCGATCCAGCCGCCCTCGGTCGCGGCCAGCCGCTGCAGGTCGGCAGCCGACAGGTCGTGGCGGTCGGGTGCGCCGAACCGGCCCGTGAGCTCGGCCAGCACGACGAGGCCCTCGCCGACCGCGGCGACGGTGAAGGTGAGCAGCGGGATGTGCGGGCCGTGCTGTCCGCCCTCGGGGAGCGGGGCGTAGCAGGTGATCGCCTGCGCGGCGGGCACGGGCAGGCCGGCCATGCCACCGGGGCGCAGCTCGTTGCGTACGAATCGGCACCCGATCGCGCCGAGCGCGTCCATGATCTGCTGCTGCGCCGGGGAGGCGTCGATGCGGGCGGGATCGAAGTCGCCCTTGGCGCTGCCCGAGGCGACCGACACCTCGGTGCGCACACCGATCGAGACACCCGGCAGCGCCCGGCCGTACAGCGCGGTGAACGGGGCGTGGGCGGGGACCGTCACCGAGAACGGGACGGCCTGGCTGGTTCCCGACGGCAGCCGAAGGTGCTGCGCGACCTGGTAGCGGGCCAGTTCCAGCTCGCCCGCCGGCCCGGTCGCGGTGAGCAGCAGCGAGATCGCGGTGATCTCGGTGTCGGACTTGGCGCGCAGATTCACCTGGCCGCTCAGTGAGCCGCCCGGGACCGCGGGGTGCGACGACAGTACGGTGTCGACCTCGACGCCGCCCAGCCCGAGTCCGGCGAGCAGTTTCTTGAAGACCATGTGCTTCCTCTCCTGGTGGAACGCCGCCCGGCGTCAGCCGCGGCGGTGGCAGTTGCCGGGCGGCCGGCGATCAGGCCGTCGGGGGCGGTGGCCGCCTCGATGGGGGATCAGCACGGCGATGCCGGCGCTCCTCGCCTCAGCCGCGGGCTCCTCGCCGGCGGTCGGGACCGGTGCCGTTCGCGGCGGCCGGCGGTATGATCAGCCACGAGGTTGACACTAACACGTGAAACTGTACGGTTGCTGGAACGAGGCTGCTCATGGCGCTGATGCGGATAGGCGAGCTCGCCGCTGCCGCGGGCGTGAGCAACCGGACCGTCGACTTCTACACCAACCTCGGTCTGATCACCCCTGCCTCGCGCACCACCGGCGGCTTCCGGCTCTACGACCCGGCGACCGTCGAGCAGATCGCGACCGTGCAGCGGCTGGAGTCCAGCGGCATGGCCCTCGACGACATCGCGGCACACCTGCAGAGCGCGGGGGCGGCCGACCTGGTCGGCGCGCTTGCCCGGCTGGACCAGGACCTGACCGCGCTGCGGGCGCTGGCCGAGACCGCCGGGGGCACCGCGCACGGCCTGGCCACGACGCTCGCTGTCCGCGCCAACCAGCTGCTGGCCACCGCCGCGGAGCTGCTGTCCACGATGCCGCCGCCCTGAGCGGACCTGGCAGCGCGGCTACCGCTGCATTTGTCGACTCACTCGACAGCCTGCGGGGCGGCCGGGTCGGGCACGTCTCCGGACGCGCGGATCGCGGCCTGGTGCACGGCTTTGCGTTCGTGCTTGGCGCGCCGCTCCCAGGCGTCCCACATGCCGTGCGCCACGGCGTTGCGGACGATCCAGTAGAAGATGAACAGTCCTGCCGCGGCCCAGAAGAACCGGCTCCAGCCATCTGCCATGCTCCCACCGTATTCGCCGCGGTCAACGTCTGCCGGTCAGGCCGTGGGCGGCTCGTCCCGGCCCGCCTCCTCGGCGGCCTCAGCCTGCTCCTTGGTGGCGTGCACCGCGCCGTCGGCGTGGTCGGGCGGGCCGTACACGGTGTAGAGCACCAGCGGGTTCGCCCCGGTGTTGCGGAAGTTGTGCCGGGTGCCGGCTGGCACGACCACGAGGTCGCCCTGCGCCACGGGCCGCGTCTGCCCGGCGACGTCGGCCTCGCCGGTCCCGCTGACGAACGTCAGGATCTGGTCGGTGCCGGGGTGGACCTCGTCGCCGATCTCGCCGCCCGGCGGGATGGTCATGATGACGAGCTGGGTGTGCCCGCCGGTCCACAGCACGCGCCGGAAGTCGGCGCTCTGCTCGGCCACGGTCGCGATGGTGAAATGGATGATGTCGGTCATCGATGCTGCTCCTTCGCCGGTACCTGCTGTCTACCCTTCGCCCCGGACCTTCAATCCCGCGGCCGCCGCCCCATGCCGCCGATGGCGGGCAGCTTGCGGCTGCCCCGGGCCCGGGCAGACGCGGCTGTGCCGGGTCCGATTGCATGGGCGTACGCTTGGCCTGTCGCTCAGGACCTCGGTGGCCGCAATCCGCAACATCTACCTACCAGGGACTGCCTGCGCGATCGGGGTATGCGGTCCTGGACGAGGACGAGCATGTCCACTGCATCCGGCGGAAACGTCGCCGCGCCCTCGCCGGCGTCCGCTGGGGTGATCGCGGGCATGGAGTTCGACGTCACCGTCGAGATCCCCAAAGGGACTCGCAACAAGTACGTGATGGACCGCCGCTCCGGTCGGATCAGGCTGGATCGCACCCTGTTCACCGCCACGCAGTATCCGGCCGACTACGGCTTCATCGAGCAGAGCCTCGGCGAGGACACCGATCCCCTCGACGCCCTGGTGCTCGTGCAGGAGCCGACCTTTCCCGGCTGCGTCATCCGGTGCCGGGCGATCGGCATGTTCCGCATGCGCGACGAGAAGGGACCCGACCTCAAGGTCCTGTGCGTCCCCACTGCCGACCCGCGCCTGGCCCAGCTGGTCGACATCACCGACCTGGAACACTTCCACAAGCTCGAGATCGAGCATTTCTTCAAGGTCTACCAGGATCTCGAACCGGGAAAGAGCGCCGACACCGAGGGCGGCGTCTGGGCGGGCCGCGCGGAGGCCGAAGCGGAGGTCATACGCTCGCTGGAGCGCGCTCGCGTGGCCGGATGAACCCGGTGCGCCCGACCGGCTCGACAACCCCTTTCGCAGGTGGGTGGTCAGTCGCGTTTGCGGGCGAGTAGGACTGTGTCGTGGAGGCTGTGGGCGTGGTCGTGGTGTCCGGTGATCGGGCGGTGCCTGTCTTCGGCGACGAGGATCTCCCAGCGGTCGGGGTCGAGTCCGGCTGCGACGTCGTCGGCGGTGAAGTGAACATCGCGGGCGGCGGTGTGGGACACGCCGGGCCGCGGGTCCGACGGGTGGTGGCCGACGATCAGCAGGGTGCCGCCCGGCGCGACCGCGGCCGCCAGCCGGTCGACCAGCGATTCGCGGGAAGACGTCGGGTGTGCGTAGTGGGAGCAGACCAGGTCGAACCGTGCCACGGGCGGGGCCCAGTCGGACAGGTCGGCCTGGAGCCAGTCGATCCGGGCGACGACCGTGTCGCCGGCGGCCTGCGCGTGCGCGCGTGCCTTGTGCAGCGCGCCGTCGGCGATGTCCACCGCCGTGACCTGCCAGCCCTGGGAGGCTAGCCAGATCGCTTCGGCTCCCTCGCCGCAGCCCGCGTCCAGCGCCGTGCCGGGGGTCAGCGCCGAGGCCTCCGCGACCAGGTGCGGGTTGGGCGGCTTCGGATGGCCCGCGGCGGGGCCGTGGTAGTGGCCTTCCCAGTACGCCTTGCTGAACTCCTCGGTCATTCCGGTCCCTTCCGCGCTTGCCTCGACCCTGGTCACGGTGGGCCGTGGCCAGGTGACAACCATGCGAGGCGAGCGGCCACATTCGCAAATCCTGTTGCTGATCTGGCAAAGTGGGTGCATGGACGACGACCTTGATCAAGCCCTCGGTGCGGTCGGGCCCCGGCTGCGCGCGCTGCGCCAGCAGCGGGAGACCACCCTGGCCGACCTGTCGGCGGCGACCGGGATCTCGGTGAGCACCCTGTCCCGGCTGGAGTCCGGCTCCCGCAAGCCGACGCTCGAACTGCTGCTGCCGCTGGCCAGGGCACACGGCGTCACGCTGGACGAGCTCGTCGACGCCCCGCCGACCGGCGACCCGCGCATCCACCTGCGCCCGGTCAGCCGGCACGGGATGACCATGCTGCCGCTGACCCGCCGGGCGGGCGGCATCCAGGCGTACAAGCTGGTGATCCCCGCCGACAGCCGACGCCGGACCCCGGAGCCGAAGACCCACGAGGGCTACGAATGGCTGTACGTGCTCAACGGCAAACTGCGGGTGGTGCTGGGTGAGCAGGATCTGGTGCTCGTGCCCGGTGAGGCGGCCGAGTTCGACACCCGCGTGCCGCACTGGTTCGGCGCGGCCGGCTCCGAGCCGGTGGAATTCCTCAGCCTGTTCGGCACCCAGGGCGAACGCGCGCACCTACGGGCGCGGCCGAAGCCGAAGGGTGCCGCCTGAGCCGGTGTCGAGATCGGATCGTGACCGGCATTGCCCCGACCCGTGATCCCCTATATTATCTATCGAAGTTATAGGATTAGGCGGACATCGCACGCTGCGCGCCTGCTGCCGGCCGCGCCGTCACGAGCAGGAATCCATGGGGCCGTGCACATCTCAGCGCGACACGACTATGCGGTGCAGGCCATGCTGGCCATCGCCGCGGCGGGCGGCGGTCCGGTGAAGACGAGCGATCTGGCCGTCATGCAGGGCATACCCGCCAGTTATCTGCCGTCGATCCTCGCCGACCTGCGGCGCGCCGAGCTGCTCAGCAGCCGGCCCGGCACGGACGGCGGGTTCAGCCTGGCCCGGCAGCTCGAGCAGATCAGCGTCGGCGACATCATGCGGGCGGTCAGCGGGGCGCTGGCCAGCGTCCGCGGCCGCCCGCCGCACACCATCACGTACACCGGCGCGGCCGTCGCGCTGCCCGGACTCTGGCAGTCGGTCCACACGTTCACCAGTGACCTGCTGGACAGCACCACGCTGCTCGACCTGCTCGGCGACGGTCAGGGGTCCGGGCCGCCAACCGATCGCGACACCGCGGCAGACGGCACCACGGGGCAACGCTCATGACCGTGGCGCGGCGGACCACCGCGCACGGGGGCCTCCGGGTGATGGCGCGTTAGGACCGTGCCATACCGCCCGGAGGCCCCCATGCTGCGGCGTCAGACCGCGCCGAGCAGCCTGGGCTGCCCGACCGTGGCGGCGACCTCGGGCGCGACGCGCACCTGCACCTCGGAACCGACCTGCAGGTCCAGGGACAGGAACTCGTTGCGGGTGAGGGTGACGGTGACCAGCTGCTCGCCCACGGCGACCACGACCCTGATCTCGAAGCCGACCCGGGTGATCCGCGTGATGCGGCCCGGGACCGCGTCCGGCTCGCCGCCGCCGGTCAGCAGCTGCAGGTCGTGCGGACGCACCAGGCGGTCGCCCAGCTCGGTGACCGGGCCGAGGAAGCGCATGACGAAGTCGTTGGCGGGGGAGTCGTAGAGCTCGTCGGGCGACCCGATCTGCTCCACGCGGCCCTCGTTGATGACCACGATCTCGTCGGCGACCTCCAGTGCCTCCTCCTGGTCGTGTGTGACGAAGACCGTCGTCACGTGGACCTCGTCGTGCAGCCGGCGCAGCCAGTCGCGCAGCTCCTTGCGGACCTTGGCGTCGAGCGCGCCGAACGGCTCGTCGAGCAGCAGCACGGTCGGCTGCACGGCGAGCGCGCGGGCCAGTGCCATGCGCTGGCGCTGGCCGCCGGACAGCTGCGAGGGCAGCCTGTCCGCGAACTGGGACAGGTGCACGAGATTGAGCAGCTCGTGGACCCGCTCGCGGATCTCGTCCTTGGGCCGCTTGCGGATCTCCAGTCCGAACGCGACGTTGCGTGCGACCGACAGGTGCTTGAACGCGGCGTAGTGCTGGAACACGAAGCCGACGTTGCGCTTCTGCGGCGACAGCTTCGTCGCGTCGACGCCCTCGATCTCGATGCGGCCGCTGTCGGCAGTCTCCAGGCCGGCGATGATGCGCAACAGCGTCGACTTGCCGCCGCCGGACGGACCGAGCAGGGCGGTGAGCTGCCCGGACGGGATGCTCACGGAGACGTTGTCGAGTGCGACGAAATCCCCGAAGCGCTTGGAAACGTTGACGATCTCGATACTCAACGGTCTTCCTTCGGCCGAATGACTGAGACGATGATGATGCAGGCCACCGCCACCAGGGCGAGCAGGAACGCGGTGGCGTACGCGCCGCCCTTGTCGAAGTTGAGGTACTTCTCCTCGACGACCAGGGTGGCGGTGCGGGTCTCGCCGAGCACGTTGCCCGACACGACTTTCACCGCGCCGAACTCGCCCAGCGAGCGGGCCAGGCTCAGCACGACGCCGTAGACGACGCCCCACTTGATCGACGGCAGGGTGATCCGCCGGAACGTCTGCCACGCGTTCGCGCCCAGGCTGCGGGCGGCCTGCTCCTGTTCCTCGCCGACCTCCTCCAGTACGGGCACCACTTCACGGATCACCAAAGGCAGCGCGACGAACACGGTGGCCAGCACGATGCCGGGGGTGGCGAAGATGACCTGGAAGCCCATGCTCTCCAGGCCGGGTCCGAACCAGCCGTTGCGGCCGCCGTAGACGAGCACCAGGGCCAGGCCGACGACGATCGGCGATACCGACAGCGGCATGTCCAGCAGTGCGCTGAGCAGCCGTTTGCCCGGGAAGTCGTATCGGACGAGCAGCAGTGAGATGCCCACCCCGAACAGCGTGTTGATGATCACCGCGATGATCGCGACCTGCACGGTGAGGCTGATCGCGTGCACGATGTCGGGGTCTTCGAGGATGCCGTTGATGTTGTCCATGCCGTCGGCGAACGTGTTCTTGCCGACCAGGTACACCGGCCACGCCACGAGCAGGAACAGGTAGGCGATCACGAGCAGGCGGACCAGGTAGGTGACCGGGCCGCGGCGCGTACGGGTGCTGGGGTGGCTAGCCACGGCGCACCATCCTGCGCTGGATGACGTCGAGCAGCACGATGACGGCGAACGAGATGACCAGCAGGATCGTGGCGACCGCGGCCGCGCTGTCCAGGTTGTCGTTCTCGATGCTGCTGAGGATGCGCACCGAGGTGACCTCCGTCTTCATCGGCAGGTTGCCCGACAGCAGGACCAGCGAGCCGTACTCGCTTACCCCGCGGGCGAACGACAGCGCGGCGCCCGCGGCGATCGCGGGCGTCAGGCTGGGCAGGATGATCCGCCGGAAGACGGTGAAGCGGCTCGCGCCCAGCGACATCGCCGCCTCCTCGACGTCGCGCTCCAGTTCGGCCAGCACCGGCTGCACCGTGCGGACCACGAACGGCAGGGTGACGAAGAGGAACGCGAGGAACACCGCGGGGCGGGTGTTGGCGATGTCGACGCCGAGCGGGCTGTTCCTGCCGTACAGCGACAGCAGGACCAACCCGGCGACGATGGTGGGCAGCGCGAACGGGATGTCGATCAGGATTTCGAGCGCGCGCTTGCCGAAGAACCGGTCCCGGACCAGCACCCACGCGATCATGGTTCCCATGACGATGTTCACCAGTGTCACGGCGAACGCGGTGCCCACGGTGAGCTCGATCGCCGCGGCGGTCTGCTCGTTGGTCACCGCCTGCCAGAACGTGCTCCACCCGCCCGCCGACGCGGTGACCACCACGGCGGCGAGCGGGATGAGCACGAGCAGGCTGAACCACATCATCGCCACGCCGAGGCCGAGTCCGGAGACTCGGGTCAGCGGGCGGCCGGACCGGACCGGCCGGCGAGAGGTCGCCGGCCGGTCCGGGGAGAGCGCGGTCGAGGTCACTTAGCCTTGCCCGAGGCTGCGATGACCTTGACGATGATGCCCGCCTTCTCGTCGAAGAACTTCTTCGACAGAGCCGACCAGCTCTCGAAGTCCTTCGACACGGTGAGCAGCTTCTGCGGCGTCGGGAACGGGTTGGCCGGGTCCTTGGCGCCCTCGATGCCGGTGGTGTCCACGCCCTCGATGATCGGCCGGAAGCCCTTGAGGGCGAACTGTCGCTGGCCGTCCTTGCTGAGCACGAAGCTCAGCCAGTCCTTGGCCTTGGGGTCGGCGTTGGTCAGGATCGCGCCCGGGTTCTCGATCAGGATGGTGGTCGAGGGCACGACCCAGTCGAACTTCTCGCCCGCCTGGGTGGCCAGGATGGCCTCGTTCTCGTAGGCCAGCAGCACGTCGCCGGTGCCGCCCAGGAAGCTGGTGGTGGCGTCGCGGCCGCTGCCAGGCAGGGCGACGACGTTGGCGAACAGCTTCGTCAGGAACTCGGTGGCCTGCGCGTCGGTGCCGCCGTTGGCGGTGACGTGGCCCCACGCGGCGAGCGCGTTCCAGCGGGCGGCGCCCGAGGACGCCGGGTTCGGGGTGACGATCTGGACGCCCGGCTTGATCAGGTCGTCCCAGCCCTGGATGTTCTTCGGGTTGCCCTGGCGTACCGCGAGCACCACGATCGAGGAGGACACGATGCCCTTGTTCGGGCCCGCGTTCCAGTCCTTGGCCACCAGGTTCGCGTCCACGAGCCGGGTGACGTCGCTGGAGACCGAGAAGTGCACGTAGTCGGCCTTCAGGCCGGCCACGACCGCGCGGCTCTGGTCGCCGGACGCGCCGTACGACGTCTGGAACTTGACGCCCTTGCCGGCGTCGGTCTTGTTCCACTCGGTTGCGATCGCCTTGTTCGCCGCCTCCGGCACGGCGAAGCCGACGATGTTCAGCGTGGTGCTCGATCCCGTGGTGCCGCCGTTGTCAGTTCCACCGCAGGCCGACAGCGCCAGGACGGCGGTGACGGCGAGTACGGCGGCTGCTCTGATCCGGTTCTTCATGCGGAACCTGTCCTCCTCGGGCGCAAACGCGCACACCGAATAACGCCGAGAGTCCGGCGTGATCGGTAATCATCAATGTTTGGGGGTGCAGTTCTGTGGTGGGGCATGGTCGGCCGGCACGTGCGACGTCGGGCTCCGATGCCACGACCTCCGGTGGGTGCCCGGTGGGGACGTGATCCGGACGACCACGAAACGAATATCCCACTAATCCGCTAGACTTTCAAGGGTTTGCTACGCGGGGCCTCGGTATACAAGACATATGCCCGAATTGGGAAATAATGACCAACCGAACGGCTGACGCTAGCCGGCTGCCGCGCGTCCGTGACGCCGGTCCGGCGAGGCCACTGATCGGCAGCCTTGCCCGCGGTGTGCCACGGTGCGTGAAACTGGGCGAAAAACCCTGAAATGTGGCAGAAGAACAGGTAGGTTGTTTCATCTCTAAACCGACAAGTCCGATAAGCCCGTGATGCTAGCTTCGGAGGGTCGGCCCGACGGTGTGCCGCGACGTACTCGTTTCCAGCCTTTCGAAGCAGGGAGTCGCCCCATGAGCACCGGCATGGCAACCACCAAGGACGGGACCCAGATCTTCTACAAGGACTGGGGCACGGGACAGCCTGTCGTCTTCAGTCACGGCTGGCCGCTCACCGCCGACGCCTGGGACGACCAGATGTGGTACGTCGTCTCCAACGGCTTCCGCGGCGTGGCGCACGACCGCCGCGGGCACGGCCGCTCCAGCCAGCCGTGGGACGGCAACGACCTCAACACGTACGCCGACGACCTCGCCGCCGTGATCGAGAAGCTCGATCTGCGGGACATCGTCCTCGTCGGCCACTCCACCGGCGGTGGCGAGGTCACCCGCTACATGGCCCGGCACGGCACCGACCGGGTCTCCAAGGCCGTGCTGGTCGGCGCGATCCCGCCGCTGATGCTGCAGACCGACGCCAACCCCGAGGGCCTGCCCCGCAGCGTCTTCGACGGGCTGCGCGAAGGTGTCGAGCGCGACCGGTCGCAGTTCTGGAAGGAACTCAGCGCACCGTTCTTCGGCGCCAACCGCGACGGCAACAAGGTGAGTCAGGGCCTGCGCGACCAATTCTGGCTCCAGGGCATGACGCTGGGCTTCAAGGCCGCCTACGACTGCATCAAGGCCTTCTCCGAGACCGACCTCACCGAGGACTGCAAGAAGATCGACGTCCCGGTGCTGATCATCCAGGGTGACGACGACCAGATCGTGCCGATCGTCGCGTCCGGAATGAAGTCGTCGAAGCTCATCCCGAACAACACGTTCAAGGTGTACAAGGGCGCACCGCACGGCCTGTTCGCCACCCACCAGGACGAGTTCAACGCCGACCTGCTCGCCTTCCTCAAGGGCTGACCCAGGTCCGGCAGGAGGGGAGCAACCCGTGCTCACACTGGGTTTTCTCGTCGAGATGGAAGCCAAGCCCGGTCATGAGGGCGAGGTCGCCGAATTCCTACGGCAGGCCAAAGCGCTGGTGGACGCCGAACCCGGCACGATCGTCTGGTACGCCTTCCAGGTCGGCCCGACGTCGTTCCGCATCTTCGACGCCTTCAACAACGAGGACGACAGGCAGTTCCACCTGGCCGGAAAGGTGCGCCAGGGTCTGGAGGCCCGCGCGGACCTGTTCGATCCGCCACCGAAGATCAATCCGGTGGACCTGCTGACCTACAAGATGCCGGCCTGACCGGACCTCCCGAGGAGCCCTGCCCTGCGGCAGGGCTCCTCGGCCTGCCCGGCGTCGTCCAGCCGAGGACGGGTGGACTGTCTATCATTCGCCGGTGCACAAGCTGCCTGCCGAGTACCGCCCGGACTCCTCCGAAAGTGGAATGCTCACTGTCTATGTCCCGCTGTTCTGCTGCTACCTGATGACCGCGGCCTCGACGCTGATCCTCGTCGTGGAGCCTTCCGTCATGGCGATTCTGGTATGGCTCTTCTTCGGTTTCGGCTTGGTAGGCACCGAGGCCGGACGGCGAGCACTGGTGGACGAGAAGGCGCGCGCCCGCATCGGGCCCTTTCTGCGTCAGCTCAGGCGCGGCAACGTCGACGGCTACGTCTGGCTGCTGCGGACGCTGGCAGACGTGGAGGGCCTCCCGCGTTGGTCCCGTCGGCGCGGCCGGATCACGCTGGACGCGATCGCGGCCGACGAACAGCTGATGAACGGCTTGCTCGTGCACTGTCGACGTCGCCAGATCAGCGTCGCGGCCTTCGCGGACCGCCTCGGGCGGTGGGGCGCCGGTGTGCTCGTCCCGCCGCTGGCGAGCCTGCACCCGGACGGCCGGGTCCGCGAAGCCGCCGTCGTCGCGATGGCCCGCCGACTGCGGACGGCTCACGTGCCGTTCCTGATCGAACGCGCGGTCGACTGGGTGCCCGAGGTGCGCACCGCCGCTCATGCCGTGCTGAAGGCCGAGCTCGGACAGCATCCCGGGCTGCTGCCGCACGCCAGGGTGGCGTACGCGCGGGTCTCCCGGCGCAAACACGCGCCGGCCGTCGCCCGGCTGCTCGGTCTCTGATCAGCGCCGGGGAGCGGGCCGCACCGGGTCCGGTCCCAACTCGTCCAGCGCGTACCCGGCGGGGTAGTGCCGGGTCGGCTGGCCGGGGGTGAAGAACTCCGGGGGCAGGGCCTTGAACCGTCGGGTCAACGCGTTGACCCGCAGCAGACCGCGTACGGCGATCCGGATGGTGCGGGCGGGTGCGGGCACGCCGAGGGCCAGGCGCACGTCCTCGTCGAGCAGGGCGTCGCTCGCCGCCCCGGCCCACCGGCGCAGCACCTTCGGGAAACGGGTCGCCAGCAGATCGCGGGTGGCGTCGATGAGCCGGGTGGCGGCGTCGTCGTGGCCGAAGTTAGCCTGCTCGAACGCGTTGAACCACTGTTCGAACCCGTACCAGGTGTCCGGCACGTCGCGCACGTTCATGAGCCGGCCGACCTCGCACCAGAAGTGCCAGGTCGCCTCGCGTTCGTGCGGGCGCAGCCGGCGCGGGCCGTAGCGGTCGATCCACCGGGTCGGGATGAAGACGAACGTACCGAGCACGTACCGGTACTCGTCCGGGGTGATGTCGTAGACGCGGTGGATGCGGTTGAGCGACGCGATCACCTGGCGGCCGCGCGGATGGTGCGGGCCGTGGGCGATCAGCTCGTACATCATCAGCCCGGTGTCGTCGGCGCGCTTGCGGGTCCGCTCGGTCATCTCGCCGGTGTCGACGAGCAGCCGGGCGATGGCCGGCACCGCGAAGGTGCGGTAGAAGGCCAGGTTCAGGCCGATGCGCAGGTCGGCGCCGAACTCGCGCAGGGCCAGGCGCCGGTAGACGGCGAGGTGTTCGGCCGAGAGGTCCGGGTGGCCCGTGCCGCGGGCCGCGGGCGAGGTCACGACGGGTTCCGCACGGCCTGCTGGCCCGCGGGGTCGCGCCGGGACGCCAGCGCGTCGAGCGTATGTCCGACCAGGCGCGTGCGGTAGGTCTGGGCCAGCCGCGCCAGCCACACCGCTTCGTGGTCCTTGGCCACCTCGACCATCTCCACGTGGATCCGGTGGCCCGGCGCGCCGCCGCGCCTGGTCCGCAGGGCGTCGGCCACCTGGACGGACTGCGCGACGAGTGCCACGGCTTCGGCGTCGAAGCCCTCCTTCATCGCCTCGGCCGCGCCGACCCGGTACGCGAGGTCGTCCATCCAGGGCCGCAGTTCGGACAGCCCGTCGTGGATCTCGATGGTGCGCTGCATCAACCGGCGGCCGTTGCCGTACCAGTTGACCAGCCAGCCCGTGGTGCCGTACCAGACGGGGCCTTTCAGGACCTGCGGGTATTCGGTCGCCAGGTCGCGGTAGAGCGGTTCCATCCGGTGGCACAGCCAGGCCTGCCGGCAGCGCCGCGCGAACTCGATCACGGCCGTGGCGACCAGCGGGACGACCGCGCCGAGGCAGAGGAACACCACCCCGATGCAGACCAGGGCCAGGCTCAGCGGGGTGTGCGCGGGCAAGCGGTGCCCGGTCACGCCGACCAGCCCGTCGACCGCGGCCATCAGCTGGTAGGCCAGGCCGAACGCGGTGCCGACCGTGAACAGCTGCAGACCGATCCTGGTTTGCGGCGTGACGACCATGCGCGAGTAGCGCACGCTCAGCCGGCACAGGTCCAGCAGCACCCAGGAGTACGCCAGGGCGTACGCCACCGAGTACAGGGCCACGGTGGGCCGCTCGATGTTGTCCAGCCGCCAGCTCGACGGGGTGTCGGCGACCTCGGGGGTGAGCGCGAACAGCACGGCGAGCACGGCGATGGCCCCGCCGGTGATCGCGGCGCGGTAGCGGGCCGCCGCGCGGGCACCGTCGGCGCCCCGGGTCCAGCACAGCATCATGATCTCGGCGAAGAACGCGGCGACCAGCCCGAGGCCGTGACTGATCACGATGGCCGTGTTGTGGTGGCCGACCAGCGAGCTGACGGCCTGGTACACGGGATGGATCGTCGCGACCTGCGCCACGGCGCCGAACAGGTTCCACGTGAGCAGTGCCTTGCCCGCGGGGGTGCGCGCCTGCGGCCTACGTGCGAGGACCGAGCCAACGACGACGGCGGCGAGCAGAAACGCCCCGCTGGTCAGCCAGGGAATCAACGGTCACTCCTTGATCCAGTGTCTTCATCACCCTCAGCACGTCAGCCGGCACCTTGGGGGCGGGCAGGGCGGCCTTCTCGAGGATGAGCTCGGCCAGGGTCTCCGCCCGGATCTCCTCGTCGTCGCGGTAGTCGTGCGGCAGCGCGGACTCGTGCGCCAGGGCGGTCGTGGAGTGTCCGCGATGGCCCAGCCAGATGTGCGCGACCTCGTGGCAGACGATCACCGACCGGTGCAGCGGGGTGGCGGTGCGCTCGTAGACGATGTAGTCCTGGTGGGCCGCCGCCACCCAGCAGCCCGTGACACCGCCGGCGGTCGGCCACGGGATCAGGATGATCGGGCGACCGCGCTGCTGCCCGAGCCACTCGACCAGCGCCACCACGTCCCAGGGGTCGGGAATGGCCAGTCCCTCGAGCGCACTGCTGCACTCGGCGAGGACCGCGCGGCTGGGTGGCATAGGGCGACAGTCTAGATCGATGCGTCATCGATCGCGCTCGGCCGGGGGGCCGCGCGAGCCTCCAGCTCGGCGATGTGATCCAGGACACCGTTCAGCATCGCCAGACCCGCCGGCGAGATGGTCTTCACACGCATGGCGAAGGACCATACCTCCGGGTCGACCGAGCCGGAGCCGGCCGGCATGAGGTGATTGTCGTCCATCCCGAAATGCCTGGCCAGCCGCATGAGGATGCCCGCCTGGGTCTTCTCGGGCGGGGTATTCCCCTTACGCAGGTCGAAGATGAGCGTATGGGAGCAGCCGACTGCCGCGGCCACCTCCCGGTCGGTGTAGCGCTTCGCCGTGCGCGGGTTGGTGACGGTGTCGAAGAGCCTGGTCAAGCGCTCGGCGACCGTTCCTGGGCCGCTGTTCTCGCCCATGACGCCCCTCAGTCATCTGCAGCTGACGCCAACCACAGAAGTGTTAGCTGTGGTTGACATAATCCATAGTCGACAGCCTATGCTGTCGAGGTCCCAGACTCAATTTTGCGAGCACGGCCGAAAGCCGTGCGCCGCCGGCGTTAGGGGTCTGGACGAACAGGACCGCGCGGGCCGCGGCTCAGCGCGGGCAAGGCAGGCGTTCGGGGGCGAGTGCCTGCACAGCGGCGTAACGGGGGCACAAGGGGAGCGGCCCGAGGCCGCTCTCCTTGTGACGCGCCCACCGGCGGTCACCCGGCGTCGGTCGCGCGTCCACCCGCGCCGGACGCGACACGATCATGGAGCCTCGGCACCCCGCTTGCCGGAACCGGCCGGGTGGGGTACCTTTGATCAAGCATCTCTCGATGCAGGCGTGGAGTTCCCGCCCCGAGGATGTCCTTTTCCCCGATGATCGGCGACGCGTCCGCGTTCCGCCGGGATCGGTTTCCCACCGCACCGCTGCCCCAGCGGCCGAGTGAATCGCGACGTTTCCCGATCCGCGCTCGGCTTTCGTGAACAGGCGCTCGGTGCCCATCGCGCCCCAGCACGCCCGTGCCCTGGCGCACCGTCTCCGAGGAGTACCCATGACCGATCTCGACCTGTGGCCCGCCGCCGCAGCAACCGGGAACCCCGCCGCCGGAAACGGCGCGACGGGACCAGCGACCTCCACCCGCCGACGCCGCGTCGCCGCGCGTCCCCGCCCGAACGCGGCGGACCGCGCTGAGCACGACGACGCCGAGCAGGGTGCGACCAGCGCCGCTCCGGCGACGGCCGTCCACGGCGTCGTCGACGCCCGCGACAAGCACTTCTTCGTCCGGCTCGACGGCTACCTGCCTGACCCGGGCGACCCGTACCTGCCGCCGGGTCTGGTGCAGCGCCTCGGCCTGCGCCGCGGCGACGTCGTCACCGGCGTCGCGGCGCAGGCGGCCGCGAACCGGCGGACCGGCACGGGCGAGCGCGCCGACGCGCGCCGGGCCCAGCGGCCCACCGTCACCGCGATCGACACCGTCAACGGCGCACCCGTCGAGGACCTGGGCGAACGGCCCGACTTCTACGCGCTGACGCCGATCTACCCGCGGGAGCGGATGCGCCTGGAGACCGAGCCCCACGTGCTGACCACCCGCGTGATCGACCTGCTCACCCCGATCGGCAAGGGCCAGCGCGCCCTGGTCGTGTCGCCGCCCAAGGCGGGCAAGACCATGGTGTTGCAGGCGATCGCCCACGCGCTGGCGGTCAACCACCCCGACGTGCACGTCATGGCCATCCTCATCGACGAGCGCCCGGAAGAGGTCACCGACATGCGGCGCACCGTGCGCGGCGAGGTGGTCTCGTCCACCTTCGACCGGCCGCCGGCCGACCACATCGCGGTCGCCGAACTCGCCATCGAACGCGCCAAGCGCCTCGTCGAGCAGGGCCGCGACGTCGTCGTACTACTGGACTCCATCACCCGCCTGGGCCGCGCCTACAACCTCGCCGCGCCGTCCAACGGCCGCGTCATGTCCGGTGGCATCGAGGCCGGCGCGCTGCACGCGCCCAAGCGTTTCCTCGGTGCGGCCCGCACCATCGAGGGAGGCGGCTCGCTGACCATCATCGCCACTGCACTGGTGGAGACCGGCTCGCTCGGCGACACGGTCATCTTCGAGGAGTTCAAGAGCACCGGCAACGCCGAGCTGAGGCTGCTGCGCGGCCTGGCCGACCGGCGCATCTTCCCGGCCGTGGACGTCGACTCGTCCAGCACCCGCCGGGAGGAGCTGCTGGTCGGCGCACAGGAGCTGGACCTGGTCCGCCGCCTGCGCCGGGCCCTGCACACGATGGACAGCCAGCAGACCGGCGAGCAGCTCGTCGACCGGCTGCGCAAGTCCGGCAGCAACGCAGAGTTCCTCATGCAGATCGCCCGCAGCGCCCCCTGACGCCACGGCGTGGCGGGTGCCGGCGCGGGATTCGCGCCGGCACCCGCGCTGCCCGTACTAGGCGATCCGCCAGTGCTGGGCGTTGTTGTTCAGGCAGGTCCACTGGCGCACTTCCGCGCCGGGAGCGGTGGCCCAGTTGTAGTCGTCCAGGCACAGGCCGCTGTGCCGGTTGACGAGGGTGACGTAGCCGTTGCCGGCGTCGGTCGTGCGCCACTGCTGCACGGCCAGCCCGTTGCAGGTCCACTGCTGTACGGGTGAGCCGGCCGCGGTGCCCCAGTCCTTGTTGTCCAGGCACAGGCCGCTGTTGCGGTTGCTGATCTGGTAATAGCCGTCGGCCAACGGGGTGAGATACCAGTCCTGCACCGTCGCGGTGCTGCAGGTCCACTGCCGCACCTCGGCGCCCGGGGTGGTCACGTGGTTGTAGTCGTCGAGGCAGAGGTTGCTGTGCCGGTTGCGGATCTCCACCGGGGTCGCGCCGGTCTCCCCGGCCGGTCCGGGCAGCACGGTCGACAGCGATACGGGCACGCCCAGGTTGGGGGTGCCGTCGGAGTTCCAGGAGATCTTCTGCACGCGGGTGGTGCGGGTGGTGCCGCAGCCCTGCGAGGCGGAGCTGTTGGCGTGGTACGCGATCCAGGTCTCGGTGCCGTCGGGTGAGGTGAAGAACGAGTGGTGGCCCGGCCCGTACACGCCGTTGGCGTCGTTGCGCTGGAAGATCGGGTTGGCGGCCTTGGTCCACGAGGATGCGGCCAGCGGGTCGCCGCCGCGGTATTCGAGCATGCCGAGCTTGTAGTTCGGGCCGTTGCAGTGGCTGGCCGAGTACGTGATCCAGGTGCGGCCGTTGCGCTGCAACGCGAACGCGCCCTCGTTGACCGCGCCGTTCTGGGTCTCCCAGGACAGCGTCGGCGCGGAGATCCGGGTGCCGAACGCCCCGGCCGTCCACGGGTTGGTCAGCGGGGAGATGTACAGCGACTGCAGGTTGTCGCTCGGGTGGAACGCCGAGAACATCACATAGTTCGCGCCGTTGAGCTTGAGGATCGCGGCGTCGATGGCCCACCCGTTGTTGGGCATCAGGTTGAGGATGCCCCGGATGGTGTACGGGCCCAGCGGGTCGGTCCCGGCGCTCTCGGCGACGTGCGTGCGCCGCGCGCCGCCGCTCTGCTCGACGGAGTAGTACAGGTACCAGCGGTTGTTGATCATTTCGAGGTGCGGCGCCCACATGGTCGTCCCGCCGGTGCGCACCACGACCTGCTCAGGAGCCCCGCGCAGCGCGGAGATGGTCCGGGCCCGGCGCATCACCACGTCGGACGACCAGGTGGTCGCGACGTAGTAGTAGTAACCGTTGTAGTACGTCAGCGTCGGGTCGCCGCTGTTGGGCACGTCGACGGCCGGGTTGCGGAACGTCGGGCCGGGCGCGGCGTCGGCGCGTCCGGGGTGGACGGCGACGGCCAGCGACACGCCCAGCAGGATGGCGAAGGCGAGCGACAGGGCTCGTCGGGTGAGGGCACGTGGCCAGGTCAGCATCATGGTCACTCCTTGGGCTTCACTCGAGGACGAAGGTGGCGTCGGCGCGTCCGACCGTGTCGGTAACCGCTTGGACGTACAGCAGGTAATTGCTGTGCCGCAGGTAGCGGCCGGCATACGCCTGCGACTCGAACGACACCGCCGACGAGGCGGCCAGGCCCGCCCGCTTGAAGAAGCTCGCGTCGGCGCGGAACGCCGCGGAGCCGTCGTTGCGGTCCACCCACGCCTCGCCGTTGGCACGTTGGCGCAGGTAGTAGCCGGGGAAGTTGGTCGACTCCAGGGACACGCTGCCCCCGCCGTTCAGGCCGGTGACGATCCGGAACTGGGAGTCGGCGAGGTTGGTGACGTTGGCGTCGAGGCGGGCCCGGTACTCCCAGTGGCGCACGAAGCGGTCCGGGACGTTGTAGGACTTCAGCCGCACCGGAGTCGCGCCGTCGGGCACCGGGATGCCGAAGTTCGGAGTGCCGTCGGCGTTCCAGTACAGCTTCTGCAGGCGCGTGCGCCGGTTCGGGTCGTTGAGCGGGTCGCCGCTGATGTCCCGGTAGTTGCGGTCGTGGTAGACCAGGATGTCGCTGGCCCCGTCCTCGGACACGGTGAACGAGTTGTGGCCCGGCCCCCACTGCCCGGTGGCCGAGTTGCTGGCGAACACCGGGTTCGCCGACTTGGTCCAGGACGACGCGCTGAGCAGATTGCTGCCCGCCGTCGCGGTGAGCATGCCCAGGCAGTAGTTGGCGTCGGTGGCGCTGGCCGAATAGGTCATGAACAGCTTGCCGTTTCGCTGGATGACGGTCGGCCCCTCGGCCACCTTGTAGCCGCGGGTCTCCCAGGCCAGCGTGGGCACCGTGAGGCGGGTGGTCGCGCCGGTGATGGTCCACGGATTGGACATCCGGGCGATGTAGAGGTTGGTGTTCGTGGCGATGCCGGGTTCGGCCTGCGCCCAGATCAGATAGCGCACGCCGCTGGCGACGAAGGTGGACGCGTCGAGCGAGAACGTCTGCCACGGGGTGGTGATCTGGCCCTTCTCGGCCCAGCTCGCGGTCAGCGGGTTCGCGCCGGTGCCCTCCAGGACGTACATCCTGATCGCCCAGACGTCGTTGGTCGCGCCGGCGGCGAAGTAGACGTACCACTTGCCGTCGATGAAGTGGATCTCCGGCGCCCAGATGTGCGCGCCCATGATGCCGCTGCTGTGCTTGCGCCAGATCACCGTCTCCGGGGCGCTCGACAGGCCCTGCAGGGTGGTGGCGCGGCGGAGGATGATGCGGTCGTACTCGGGCACCGTGGCGGTGAAGTAGTAGTAGCCGTCGGTGTGCTTGTAGATCTGCGCGTCGGCGCGCTGGTTGACCAGCGGGTTGGTGTAGTTCACCGCGGGCGCGGCCGATGCTGCGGAGGCGTGCAGGCCGGTGGCGGCCAGCGCGCACAGCACCGTCATGGCGGCGAACCGCCACCAGCGCCGCATCGCTTCTTTCTCGGGGAGCGGGGGCATGTCCGGGTCCTCTCAGTAGCCGAGTTGGAAGGTGGCGTCGGCCCGGTCGGCGGCGGGCGAGCCGGTGCCGAGCACGTCGATGCGCAGCAGGTAGTTGCTGTGGCGCAGGTAGCGGTCGGGGAAGTTGTGCGAGCGGAACGAGGCCCAGCCGCTGTTGGCCAGGCCCGCGGTGCGGGCGAAGGTCGCGTCGGCGGCGAACTGCGCGGTGCCGTCGTTGGCGGCGAGCCCGACCACGTAGCCGCTGTGGCGCAGGTAGTTGCCGGGGAGGTTCACCGACTCGAACGACACCCCGGCCGAGTTGGCCAGGCCGGGCCGCAGCCGCCACTGGCTGTCGGCGTACGGGTCGAACGGATACGGGTCGATGCGCCCGACCCTGCTCGCGTGGCGGATCAGCCGGTCCGGGAAGTTGTAGGACTTGATCCGGTTCCAGGCCGGCGCGCCCCAGCGGGTGAGCAGGTTGGCGTGCTCGGTGGCGGTGATCGCCGCGATGGTGGCGTGCTTGGCGTTGAGCGGCTGGGTGTACTGGGCCTTGTCCAGCGCCGTCCACGCGTTGGCGTTGACGTCGCCGCTGCGCCAGACGTAGAACTCGCCGTTGACGGGGCTGTAGGAGTCGCCCCACAGCCACCACTCGTTGCGGTCGTTGGCCTTGACCACGATCGGCGCCTCGATGCCGCCGTTGACCATGCCACTGGTGTACGTGCTGAAGCTGTTGGGGTTGAGGCTGTTCGAGCGGGCTCCGTAGAGCCTGCCGTCGGCGAGGTTCTTGTAGTACAGGTAGTTCGTGCCGCTGCCCAGGTGCATGGTGGCGTCGAGGACGTTGAAGCCGGGGTCGAAGAACACCTGCGCCGCGCCGACGTTCACGAAGTCGCTCGTGTAGTTGACCATGAACACGTCACGGGTGCCGTTGTAGGCCGAGTAGACGATGCCGTACTGGCCGCGGGCGTTGTCCCAGAACGCCTCCGGCGCCCAGGTGTGCGTGTTCATGGTGTGCATCCGGACCCGCCGGTAGCCGGTGAAGGTGCGCAGGTCGACCGAGTCCCAGACGTGGATGTACTGGTTCGGCTGGGTGAAGTCGGTGCCGGCGAGGTCGGTGGCGAGCACCACGAACGTGTCGTCGCGCTTGCGCAGGATGAACGGGTCGCGCAGGCCGCCGGTGCCGGCGGTGGGCGTGACCACGGGGTTGTTCTGGTTGAGCGGGGTCCAGTTCAGGCCGTCGGTGCTGACGGCCAGGTGCAGGCCGTAGTTGTTGGCCAGCCGGTTGGGCGACTCGGTGAAGTAGCCCATCACGTATCCGGTCAGCGGCCCGGCAGCCTGGGCGGGGGAGCCGGCGGCGGCGATGGCCAGCCCGCCGGTCGCGGTGGCCGCGGCCGTGGACAGCAGGCCGGTCAGCAGCTCGCGTCTGGTGGTCATGGTGGTCCTTCCGGGGAGCGGTGCCGTGTCCGCGGCGCGGCCGGGCGGCTGCCGGATGCGGGCACAGGCGTGGTCGGGCCCGGCGCCGTCGGTGCCGGTCCTGTTGGTGTGCGTGGTGTTGTGTTGCTTTCTGCTGTTCGGCTCCTTGTGAGCGCTCACATTTTTGGCTGGAGAACAGGGTCGTGCGATATGGAGGGTTCCCGGCAGGAAGCGGAGCCTGCGGGGCACGTGAACGGGCGTTGCGCCGGTGCTGCGGCGCTGGGTGGCTGCGGTGTCCCAACCCTGCCCGGGATCGGTTGTCGACGATCCCGGACTCGCCGTGGATCTGAGGTTAGGGCGTCAGGCGAACGCTCACAAGGGTTGCGCGTCATCTTCCCGAAACTTATCGGCGTTCGACACGTGTCGATGCAGTGATCATCCGATGAGGATCTCTGTGTATTCGTGTTCGGTTCTGTCGTCGGCGCGGTGAGGAATGTGACGATGATCATAGTCGGCGTTTCGCCGTCTATCGCCCGCTCTGAGAGCTGTGCCCGTTGTGTATACGATCGCCGAGTTTGCGCAGGTCAGCGGCTTGATCGAGATGGGGAACGCATGGGTCTGACACCCGGGGACGCCTATGTGCGGGACGCGGCAGAGCCGTGGGCAGCGGTGGAGGACGTCCCCGCGCACCTGCTGCAGATGCGCCACAGCGACCCGTACCCGTTCTTCGCGTGGCTGCGCCGCAGCGCGCCGCTGCTGCACGAGCGCAAGCGCAGCGGCCTGTCGGTCTGGCACGTGGCGGGCTACGCCGACGTCCGGGCACTGCTGTCCGACGCCCGGCTCAGCAAGCGCCCGGAACTGGTGCCCACGTACGTGCCCGGCCCCGCCGGTCTCAACCGGCACCTGGTGCACGCCGACCCTCCCGAGCACACCCGGCTGCGGGGGCTGGTCAACGCGGCGTTCATCCCGCGCCGGGTCGCCGCGCTGGAGCCGCTGATCGCGCGGACCGCGCAGGGCCTGCTCGACCGGCTGCCCGAGTTCGGTGTGGTCGACCTGATCGAAGAGTTCGCCATGCCGCTGACCTTCAACCTGATCTGCACGATCCTCGGCGTCCCGGACGAGCTCAACACCGCACGGACCAGGCAGATCCTCGCCGCGACGGTCGTGCCTTCCGCCGACGCCGCCCAGCGGGCCGTGCAGGAGCAGGAGCTACGCGACTACCTGCTCGCGCTGGTCGCGCACAAGCGGGCACACGCCGCTGCGGGCCTGGCCGAGGTCGACCTGCTGGGCGCGCTGGTGGCGGCCCATGACGGCAGCGACCACCTCAGCGAGGAGGAGCTGATCGGCACCGCCTACCTGCTGCTGCTCGTCGGGCACGACACCACGGTCAACCTGATCGGCAACGGCATGCTCGCGCTGCTGCGCCATCCCGTGGAGCTCCTGCGCCTGCGCGAGAACCCCGAGCTGATGCCGACCGCGATCGAGGAACTGCTGCGCTACGACTCGCCCGTACGCGACGCGACCTTCCGGGTAAGCACGGCGCCCGTCGAGCTGGCCGGGGGTGTGATCCCCG
Organism: Catellatospora paridis; assembly: GCF_009720365.1. GTDB lineage: Bacteria > Actinomycetota > Actinomycetes > Mycobacteriales > Micromonosporaceae > Catellatospora > Catellatospora paridis. The sequence goes on from NZ_ML769313.1 coordinate 740,495, forward strand.
TCGGAGCGATCGTCAGCCTGCTCATCGGCTCGGCGAACCGCGACGGCGGCTACTTCGCCGAACCCGACCGCCTGGACCTGGCCCGTCAGCCCAACGATCACCTGGCTTTCGGCCGCGGTCCCCACTTCTGCATCGGCGCGGCACTGGCCCGGATGGAGGCCCGGGTCGCCTTCGGCCTGCTGCTGGCGCGCTGCCCGCGGGTCAGCCTCGCGTTCCGGGTCGAAGACCTGCGCTGGCGGCCGTCGCGGGTGATGCGCGGCCTGGAACGGCTTCCCGTCATGCTCGGTTAGCGGAGGAACACCGTGTTCGTAGAAGAACTCGCGGTCGACTCGTACGTCACCGCCGGGGTGCTGGTGCTGGTGATCAACCGGCCGGAGGCCCGCAACGCCGTCAACCGGGCGGTGGCGGCGGGAATCAGCGCGGGAGTGGACCGCCTGGAAGCCGACCGCGATCTGTCGGCCGGCGTGCTCACCGGTGCTGGCGGCAACTTCTGCGCGGGTATGGATCTGAAGGCGTTCCTGACCGAGGGCTTCCCGTTCGTCGGCGACCGCGGGCTGGCCGGGCTGACCCGCGCGGACCGCGGCAAACCGCTCATCGCCGCGGTCGAGGGCTACGCCGTGGCCGGCGGGTGCGAACTGGCGCTGGCCTGTGACCTCGCCGTCGCCGCCACCCGCCGCATCGTGGCATCGACCGAGGGAGCGGCCTTGCCTGAGGCTTTCGCCATGCAGGACCCGCTCGTGCTGCCGGTCGCGGAGTCCGCGGACGCGAGCGAGGGCGCGAGCGCATTCGCCCAGAAGCGGCCTCCGCACTGGTGCGGCCGGTAGTTCGGGCAATGGTGGGCAGTTGCTGGACCGGTCAGCTCGCCACGACGTGCTCGCCCAACTTGTCGAGCCAGTGCCGCTCCGGCTCCAGGAAGGCGAAGAGCTTCTCGAAATCGGCATAGTCGGCGGCGGTGATCGGAATCTGCTGCGCATCGATCGCGGCAGCGAGCCCGGCGACCGCGAGGCCCCACTCGCCGCCCTGGGCCAGCGAGCCGAGGTAGCGGATCGTGCGGTCGTCGACCCGGCTGCCGAAACGGCCGACGACGTCGCGGGCCAGTGCCGTGAATGCGCGGTAGCGCTCGACGTCCATCAGTCGGGATTCCTCACTACGCCAGGCCCGCTCTCGGGGAAGCCGCTGATGACCTCGCCGCCATCACCGATGATCACAGTAACCTTCACGCCGTCACGCGTGCCCGTCACCATCCATGTGCCGTGGTCCTGGCGGGTCGGCGGTGGGATGCTGTCCGGGTTCCTGGCGACGTCGAGGATCTCGTCAATGATCTTGTCGTCGTCCCATGACTCCGGGAACTCCGTCTTGCCGGGGATGCCGGTTCCCGGTGCGTGGCCACCGTTGCCCAGGCCGTCGCCATCCAGAATGTGGATCCGGCGGCCCGCAGGGACGCTGATCTGGTCGGCCCGCGGCGGTGGCCACGGGCTCGACTGCACCCACGGGTCGTTCCAGCCGGACGAGCCGGTGGGCGTTCCGCCGCCCCCGCCAGGAAGGTCGGGCTCCTGCCGGCGCATCAGCACCAGGATCGTGCCCATGCCCGTGTCCAACTGGCGTACGACCGGCACCAGGTTCCGGAGGCTGGTTATCAGCCGGCGCAGCAGCCGTGCGATCTTTCCGCCCCATTTCGCGGCCAGCGTGGTCGCTTGAGCCACGACCAGCGGTGTCGCGAATCCGAGGCTGAAGATCTCCTCGGCGGCGAGGACGATCAGCGCCGCGACGAACTCGGCGAGAAGATCGCGCACCATCTCCCGGACCAGGGCGACCAGCAGCGCGGACGTCTCGACGATGGTGCCCATGGTCTGTGCCCCTTGGGACAGGGCGTCCAGCAGGTCGCTCGTGCGTTGGGCGTGAGCGGTGTACGTGCTGCCGGCGCTGCCGGACCAGTCGGGTATCTGGCTGCGTACGGCGCCGATCAGGTCCTCGGCAAGGACAGCCTGCTCGCGTGCGACATTGCGCCATGTCTCGGCGTACGCCCGGATCTGATCGGGGTCGCCTGCCAGCCATTCGAGCGCGTCCGAGAGCGGGCCGACATGCTCGATGAGCGCGCCCAGGCCGGCCGCGAGCACCGATTCGAAGGGGTTGACCACCCAGTTGAGCGCTTCCAGGCCGGTGGCGACGCCGCCGATGCCGATGTCGATCCAGTTCCCGCTTTCGACGCCTTGGCGGAGGCCGTCGAAGCTCTCGGCGATGCCGACGCCGGAATACCAGGTCGTGGAGTCGACTCGGGGCGCGATGAGATCGTCGGTCATCGCGGCGTCTGGCGACTGTCGGCGGCCGCCTTGTCGGTCAGGTCGTACTCGTCGGCAGCGTGCCGTAGTGCGGCGGCGGTCGCGGAAAGGCTCGTCGTGGTCTGCTTCACCGCTTTGACGATGGTTTCCTGGAGGGGGCGGAACAGGGTTGGCATGAACTGGCACATCTGCCCGTAGGCGTCGGCGTCGAGCGTCACGTGCTCAGCCGCGTTCCGTACGCGTTCCTCGTGGCCGCTCAGGTCGTCGAGTGTGCGGGCATGGCGGCGCAACTGGTCGGAGACGACCTCGACGCCGGTGCCTGCGCCCGGGTCAACGGCCATCCGTCACCTCGGCGCGGATACGAGCGATCTCCGCTGTGGCCAGCACGCTTGCCCGTCCGGTGGCGGCCAGCACACCAGCCGCGATCTTCTCCGGCGACCAGGCCTTGACCGCATCCCCGAGCTTCAGCGCCACCAGCCGACCTGCGGTGTCGACGGTCGCCTTCACCGCGCCGTCGGCAACCTCCGCTGTGACCTGCAGATCGTGCAGCCGCTCGGCAAGGAGGCGAGCATTGGCGGCACGCTGCTCCAGCGACATCTCCCACCGGTCGATGCGGCGTTCGGCATCCTCAAGGCTGCCATCGAACAGACCAGCCAACTCGCCCCTCCCCGACCGCGGCTTGTCGGCAAGCTAACACGCGATGACTGTCAGTGGTGTCTCACCGTCCGTCCCACGGTCGATATGGGACTGACTCTCCACGCGTCCAGGCAACGTCGAGCCGATCGGCGATCGGCGGCTCTCGCTCCCGACGCGCTGGTGGCGGGCCGGGACCGCAGGTGGATATGGTCGGCGGGTACCAAGCGATGCGTCGGCAGTGGCCTGGATCACAGGAACTCGTGCGGCTCGCCGGACAGAGAAGTGGTCATGGAGTCGAGTCTGCGCGCCCGGATCCGGGCGGGTGATGCGAGCGCGTTCGCCGAGCTGTTCGACCAGTACGCGCGGTCGGTCTACAACCACGCGTTCCGGCTCACCGCCGACTGGTCCACCGCCGAGGACGTCATGGCCGCCACGTACCTGCAGGCCTGGCGCTCGCGCGAGCGGATCAACGACGACGGCGGGTCGCTGCGGCCGTGGCTGCTGGGCATCGCCACCAACGAGGCGCGCAACCACACCCGCAGCAACCGCCGCTACCGCGCGGCGGCGTCGGCGCTGCACGCGGCCGAGTTCACCGCGCCTGACCACGCCGACGAGGTGGCCGGGCGGCTCGACGACAGCGGCCGGATCACCGCCGCGATCGACGCGCTGGCGTCGCTGCGCCGCCAGGAGCGTGAGGTGATCACGCTGTGCCTGTGGGAGGGCCTGGACTACGAGTCGGCGGCGCAGGCGCTGGGCATCCCGGTCGGCACCGTGCGGTCCCGTCTCTCGCGGGCGAGGACCAAGCTGCGGCAGCTCGTCGACGAGAGACCGCGGGCGACCCGGAACCCGGCCGGTCCTGCCGGACAGATGAAGGACAACACCGTTCGTCTGGCAGAGGAGGGCCACCGATGAAGCACCCGCCGCTGGATCCGTCCGAGTGGGCGGAGCTCGCCGAGCTGCTGCCCGACCCCGGCCACCGCGAGCTGCCACCGGGCCGGCACGAGCTGCACCGTGCGCGCCTGCTGTCGGCGATCACCGAGCCGGAGCGTGCCGTCGTGCCGGCCCGCCGGACGCCCCGGTGGAGCCTGCTGCGGCCCGTACTGGCGACGGCCGCGCTGGTCGCCGTCGCGGGCACGGTCGCGGCGGTGATCGCGACCGGCGGCGACAACGAGCCCGTGGTGGCGATCCCGACGCCGGGTGCCTCCACGCCGACCGCGGAACCCACCGGCGGCGGTGTGTCCGCCAAGATCCGGGCGTACGGCACCGTCCGCCAGCTCACCGACACCGCCGACCTGGTGGTGCGCGGCGACGTGCTGCGCGTCGACGGCGCCGGCGCCGACCGAACGGCCGTGTTCGGGGTCGCCGAGGTGCTCTACCGGCTGCCCCAGCTGCCCGCGACCGCCGTCATCACCCTGCGAGTGCCCGAGATGTCGCTGATGTCCGGGCTGGCCGCCGGTCAGCACGCAGTCCTCTACCTCGCCGCCGACGACCCGCAGGCGGCTCTGCCCGCCTACACCCCGCTCAGCGGCGACTTCGGCGTGTTCGACGTCGCGGGCGACAGCGCCACGGCGCGCTCGTCGATGTTCTCGGTGACGGGCCTGCGGGAGGAGGACGCGACCGCCCGCGACCGCAGGTTCACCGCGACGCTGGCGGAGCTGCGCGCCCTCGCCCGCGAACGCGGCTGAGAAATTCGGCGGCGGAATTCGGGAACTCGGCGGCGGGAGCGCACAGATACATGGCGAAAGCAGCGCCGTGGTCCGGGCGGGAACCGCACGGGCCGGCGCCGAGACGCTAGGAGCGTTCCATGGCAAGGATCGACCACCCCCACCGCACCCGCGCTCTGGCGGCGGCCGCGGCCCTGTTCGCCGCGGCCGGGCTGGCCGCCTGCAGCGCCGACCCGGCCACCCCGGCGGCGGCTCCGGCCACCAGCGCGGCCGCCGCGCCGAGCGAGCCTGCCGCGCCGCCGGTGAAGGGCAAGCTGCGCGGGTACACGACGGTCAAGGACCTGACCGCCGCCGCCGACCTCGTCGCCCGCGGCCAGGTCGAGGCGAACGGGTTCCGGGTCGACGAGGTGCTGCGCGCTGCGAACGGAGCCTCCGCCAAGGCCGGTGACCGGATCACCCTCACCGGCCTCAACGGCCAGACCGTCGACATGGCGCACATGTCGAAGCTGGAGCCCGGCCAGACGGTCGTGCTCTACCTGGCGAAGGACGCGGCCGCGGACGCGTTCGCGACGCTCAGCGGCGACTTCGGCGTCTTCGATGTGACCGGCTCCGACGACGCGGCCGCCGCGACCACGCGCTCGCAGGCGATGGCGGTCAGCGGCCTGCTCGCCGAGGACCCGGCCGCGTCCGGCAAGGGTTTCCGCACCACGCTCGGCCAGCTGCGCGCCGTCGCCGCCCAGGCCTGACGGCAGCCTGCGGGAACGGCGCGTGCCGGCGCCGTTCCCGCAGGCGCGGTCCGATCGAGCCGATCAGCCTGGTGCGCCGGCACGGGTTGCCGCGCCTGATCAATCGGCGAAGACGCGGGCCTCGGCGTCGGCGATGACCTCGTCCGGGGTCGGCGGGGTCAGCAGGTAGCGCACGACCGTGTCGCCGCTGGGGTCGCCGGTCGTCCGGCACCGGTCGACCGCCTCCTGCACGTCGTAGCGTGTCTCGCGCAGCTCGACGTCGGGTCCCAGGAGCGCCCAGTACGCCGTGCCGGGTGCACCGAGGTGGTAGGGCAGGCCGACACTACCGGGGTTGACGCTGCGCCGCCCGGCGACCTGGCGGTCGAACTGCAGGTGGGTATGGCCGGTGACGATCACCTGCGCGGCGACGTCGCGGGACAGCTCGGCGAAGCGCTCCTCGGACGTCCGCGGGGTCACGCACTCGGTGTCGTCGCGCGGCGAGCCGTGGCAGAACAGCACCGCGCCCAGGCCTGCCACCTCGACGACGATGCTGAGCGGGAACGTCGCCAGGAACTCGACCGCCTCGGGCGTGTGCTGCCGGACCATCCACGGATCACGCGGACGGGCGTGCTCGCGTTCGCCACGGGCCAGCTCGACGACGGCGCGGTCGGCGTTGCCACGCACGAACACCGCCCGCCGTCCCAGCTCCTGCACCAGGTCGACAGTGGTCTGCGGTTCGGGTCCCCAGCTCAGGTCGCCCGGGAACACGATCAGGTCGACACCGACGGCAGCGACTTCGTCGAGCACGGCCATCAGCGCGGGCACGTTGCCGTGCACGTCGGCCAGGACCGCGACCCGCGACACCGGGCCGAGACGGGGAGTCGTCACGCGGCCGATCCTCTCATGGCGGCCGACCCGCCCGGACGGGGTTGCTCGGGACGGACCGGCGGGCGTCGCGTCAGGCCGGGACGAAGCGGGCCGCGTCGGCGACCACGTACCCGTCGGTGGCCTCGGTGCGGATCAGCACGCTCGCCCCGGCCGGCGAGGAGCCCGCGGGCAGCGTGAACGTGCCCAGCGACGCCCACTGGCCGCCGCCGGTGCGCTGGTCGACGGTCCGGGTGGTGACGGTGCCGCCCGCGCACACGTCGACCGGCACGTTGCTCGCCCGGTTGGCGTGCGAGGTCCAGCGCAGGAACACCTGGTAGGAGCCGGTCACCGGGATGGTCGGGGTGAACCGCAGCCGGTTGACGCCCTTGCCGGTGTTGTCGTCGTGCTCGTAGTCCGGCCCGTGATACCCGGCGATCGAGGTGGACTTGAGCCAGACGCCCGCCCGGGTGACCCCGGCCGAGGTCGAGCTGTCCAGGATGATCTCGCCGGGCGCGGTCGGCGGCCAGGTCAGCAGCTGGCCGTCGGCGCGCAGTCGGGCCTGCAGGGCGGCGATCGGCACCTGCTGCACGGCCGACCCGGCGGTGATCGCGAGGTGTGCGGCGGTCGCCGCCGACTGCGCGAGGATCATGAACACGGGTTCCATCCGGATCGAGCCGTACGCGATGTGGCTCGCCGACAGGCACACCGGCACGAGCAGGTTCGCGCACTGCGACTCGTACGGGGTGATCGCCCGGTAGCTGATCGGGAACGGCTGTGGCACGCCGATCTGCACGTCGCCCTCGTTCTTCAGCCCGCCCGCGACGACGACCCGCTGGCAGTTGTGCGAGTCCATGGTGTAGCTGGCCAGCCCGACCGAGTCGTTCGGCAGGCGGCCGCCGCGGCAGTCCGCCTCGGTCATCACATACGCCGAGACCATCCGCCGCGCCTCCCGGACGTACAGCTGGGTGGGCCAGCCGCCGTTGCCGGTGAACTCGTCCGCGGCCAGCCCCCACGACGCGGTCGCGCTGCGGATCGAGGCGGGCAGCCGCGGGTCGTTGGCGAGGAACCACATCAGTCCCTGCTGGTAGACGCGGTGCTCCTCGACCATGCTCGCGCGTGCGACGTAGGAGGCGGTCGGGTAGCCGTAGTTCTGGCCGATGAAGTCGGTCGAGAACGCCCCGTCGTTGTTGGAGTCGGTCTTGCCGCCGCCGACCTGGTGCGTGGTGAAGAACGGCCCGGTGTACCCGGCCTGCACGTAACGGGCCAGCGGCTCGTAGCGGATCGCGTCGTAGCCCACCGGCTTGGCGAACGGGATCCGGTTGCCCGCCTGGGTCAGGCACATCCGGAAGTTGTACGCCTGGATCCGCCCGTCCCCGCTGCCCGCCGGTGCGACCGGGGCCGCCGAGATGCCCGGCAGCAGCCCGCTGGCCGCGCTGCCCGGGGTCACGTACGGGTCGACGAACCGGTTGAACTGGTGCCCGCTGCGCAACTGCACTCCGTTGATCGTCTCGCCGTACACGCTGTTGGCCTCGCGCCCCGCCGTCCAGCCGACCCCGGCCCGCGCCAGCAGGTCACCCTCGTACGTCGCGTCGACGAACATCGGGCCCCGGAACACCTGCCCGCTGTCGCAGGCCAGCTCGCTGATCCGGTTGCCGGCCATGGTCACCCCGGTCAGCCGGGTGTTCAGGTAGACCGGCACGCCCGCCTCGGCCAGCAGCTCGTCGAAGATCACGGCGGCGACGTGCGGCTCGAACGTGAACCGGGCCGGTGAGGTCGGCGTGACGGCGGTGCCGTTGTACTTCGCGTACACCCGGCGGTAGAACTCGCCGGCCAGGCCACCGATGGCCGTCTTGACGCCGCTGTCGGTCATGCCGAGGCCACCGGTGGACAGGCCGCCGACGTGGGAGCCCGGCTCGACGATCAGCGCGCTGCGGCCCAGCCGCCGCGCGGTGACCGCAGCGGCGATGCCGGCCGAGGTCGCGCCGTAGATCACCAGGTCCGCGGTGACGACGGCGGCGGCCAGGGCGGGTAGCGAGACGGCCGGGACGGCGGCGACGACCAGGGTCGCGGTGCCCAGGCGCAGGACATGGCGGCGGGTGTACGGCATGGGACGCTCCTGATCGGCAGACGATCGGTCAGGGGAGCGCGCCGCCGCACCCGGCACCAAGGATCAAGCTCCCATCGACCGCTGTCAAGCGCTCCGCCGCGTCCGGCCCCGGCCGGGCGTCATGATCGCTCGACTTGCCAGGCAGGTGGGCTGATGCGCGCTCAAGATACGCACAGGTGCCCGGCAGGTCGAGCGATCATGGGCGGGTCACTTGGTCGCGACGCCGCCCCAGAACGCGTCGGGGACCTGCTCGGGGGTGCCGTCGGGGCGCCAGTCGGCGACCGGGACGATGCCGTCGGCGGTGACCTGCCAGCGGCCGAGCAGCTTGCCGAAGTCGGCGGGTTCGCGCATGTGGAAGCCGGGGCCCATCATCGCCAGCGCCGCGGGGTAGGCGGCCAGCTCCATGGCGTCGAAGTCGAACGCCAGCCGACTGCCCGCCGGGACCAGGTCGTACATCGCGTCCAGCGCGCGGGCCAGGGTCGTGTCGTCGAGGAACGCGGCCAGGCCCAGGAAGATCAGCCCGACCGGGCGGGTGGCGTGGTCGGGCAGCGCCCGGTCGAGCGCGGCGGCGTCGATGCTCCGCGGCGCGGCGGCGTCCCCCAGCACGTACGCCACGCCGGGACGGTCGCCCAGCAGTGCCTGGCCGGCCGCGACGATCTCCGGGTCCACGTCGGTGTAGAGGACCCGCGCGTCCGGCGCGGTCTCGTGCACGTTGCCCTGGGCGGGGATGCCCGCGCCGAAGACGAGGAACTGGTTCACGCCCTCGGCGGCCAGCTGCCGCGTCGCCCGGCCGGAGAACGCCCGCAGCGAGCGGAAGATCTCCGCGCACGGCCCGTACGCGCCCTCGAAGGCGTGCGCGGCGGCGACGTCGATCGGGTAGTGGCGGGTGCCGCCCAGCCAGTAGTCGATCATCCGGGCGGTGCTCGGGGCCTGCGGGTCCGTCGTCATCGAGTCTTCTCCTTAAGCGAGGCGCGATCTGCATTCTCGCACCGTCGTGACCGGACGGTGCCGGTGCGGCCGTGCCTGCGCGTTCGCCGCCGTGGCACGCGAGCGCCGCCGCCGCGCCCGAGCACGACCGAAAAACCGCACCTGACGTCGTATGGAGTAAACGCGTGTTCCGGGGTGCCCGGCGGCTTAACAACCGTTACGGTCGAACCCATGAGCAACGTGACCCGTGACGTGTTCGACGACAAGGTGTCCGCCTGGCGGCAGTGGCAGGACGCGCCCTGGGGCCGGTTGCGCTACACCCTCGCCGAGCACAACATCGCGCGCCACCTCGACGGACGCCGCCTGCGCATCCTCGACGTGGCCGGCGGCAACGGCGTGGAGGCGGTCCGCTACGCGGCCGCGGGGCACCAGATCACCCTCGTCGACTACTCGCCGCAGATGCTGGTCTCCGCGCGCTCGCTGGCCGAGTCCACCGGCGTGGCACAGCGGGTCACCGTGATCGAGTCCGACGTCGCGAAGCTCGGCGACGTCGTCGAGCAGGGCGGCTACGACCTGGTGCTGTGCCACAACCTGCTGCCGTACGTGGCCGACGTGGAGTCCACGCTGTCCACCGTCATGGCGCCGCTGGCCGAGGGCGGCCTGCTCAGCATCATCGCCGGCAACGCCCACTCCGAGCCGCTGCGCGCGGCCATCCGCGACATGGACCTGACCGCGGCGTACGAGACCCTCGACGCCGCCGAACGGTTCACCCACACGTTCAACACCCCGGTCTACCCGCGTACCGCCGAGGAGGTGTGCACCGCGCTGCGCCGCCTGGGCGCGGGTGTGCTCGGCCATTACGGCATCCGCTCGGTGTGCGACTACATCCCCGACGACGAGCGCAAGTACGACGCGTCGTTCTTCGCCGAGCTGGAGCGCCTGGAGATAGCGCTGTCTGACCGCATGCCGTTCCCGCTGACCGCACGGCTGTTCCACCTGATCGCGAGCGCGCCCGTCACAGCTGGGTGAGCACGTTGAAATCGAGCCGGTCGGCCTCGGCGAGGTAGATGCGCTGGCGGGCGTGCCGCCGGCGCATCGCGATCGCCCCGCGCGGCCCCTCGTAGGTGACCGCGTCGGCACCCGACCCGATGGCCCGCACGTCCAGCGAACCCGCCCGGTTGATCAGCGCGGCGAGCAGCAGCACGCCCTCGTAGCAGGACTCGCCGAGGCTGCCCGGCTGCGGCGCCTCGATGCCGAAGCGGCGCGCGTACTGGCCGTGGAAGTCGAGGTTCTCCGGGGTCACCAGCGTCGCGAAGAAGCCGGCGGTGCTGAACAGGCCACGGGTGGCGTGCGCGCCGCTGGCCATCAGCATGTTCTCGTCCATCAGCGTGCTCAGCCGCAGGCAGCGCTGGTCCAGCCCGGATGCGGCGAAGGCCCGGTTGAAGCGCACCGCGTCGTTGCCGACCAGCAGCATCAGCACCGCGTCCGCGGCGCTGCGCTCGACGCGCCTGAGCACGTCGGCGAAGCCGTGCACGCCCAGCGGCAAAAACGCCTGCCCGCACACCTGCGTGCCCGACTCCACCGCGTACCGGTGCGCGGCCGCCGCGGTCCGGCGCGGCCACACGTAGTCGTTGCCGACGATGAACCAGCGTTTCACCCGGTGCTCCCCGGCCAGCAGCCGCATCGCGGGCAGCAGCTGCTCGTCGGGCGTCTCACTGGTCAGGAACACGCCTTCGGTGCGCTCGCCGCCCTCGTACAGGGCGGTGTAGACGTACGGGACGCGGTGCGCGATCCGGGGCGCGAGCGCCTGGCGCACCGAGGAGATGTGCCAGCCGGTGACCCCGTGCACCGCGCCGAGCGACACCAGGGCCTCGACCTCGGCGGCGACCCGTTCGGGGGCGGCCCCGCCGTCGACCGGCACCAGGCTCAGCTCGCGGCCGAGCACGCCGCCGTTGCGGTTGACCTCCTCCACGGCGAGCTGCGCGCACAGCTCGCAGGTCGGGCCGAAGATCCCGGCCGGGCCCTGCATCGGGAACACCAGTGCCACGTGGACGGACTCGCCGAGGGTGCCCGTGGGCCGGCCGGGCAGTCCGGGGACGACCAGGCCGGGTAACCGCTGCGGCGGTACGGGCATGGGCACATGTTCTCCCGCATCGGTCATGATCTCCAGACGGTTCCCGAACATGTGGCCCTTCTGTAGCATGAGTCACGTCCACCGGCCGAGGAGGGACCTTGCCCGCCCCAGCGCCCCACGGTCCGACGCCCGATCTGCTGCAGCTGATCACCCACGCGGAACGCCTGCTGCAGCGGCGGCTGTCGGCGATCCTGCGCGCCGAGCAGTGCCCGCCCGAGGCATGGCGCGTGTTGGCGCTGCTCGCGGCCGAGGGCGGACGCCCGATGACGGAGGTCGCCGACGGCGCGTTCCTGCCGCCCGGCACCCTGACCAAGGTCGTCGACCAGCTCGTCGAGCACAGCCTGGTGTACCGCCGGGTCGATCCGCTCGACCGCCGCCGCATCCGCGCCTACCTCAGCCCACGCGGCCGCCAGCTGCACGACCGCATCGCCGCCCAGGTGCGGGGGAGCATAGCTGAGCTGGCCATGCCCGAGGGCGAGCGCGATCAGCTCGCCGCGCTGCTGGGCGCGCTGAGCGATGCGCTGTCCCGCCACCCCGCGGCCGCCTGACCCCACCGGGGTCATTGCCAAGGGGATAGACCTGCCTTAATATGAAGTCGCAGTGGGCGGGAGCGCTTCCACGGCTCGGGCAGACGCAGAGCCGTTCCGCGACGGCATCGGGCGAAGGGCCACCGCGTCCGGGGTCCACATCGGCACGGTGTGTTGATGGCGGGACGCGCCGCCGGTATGCCCCGGGCCCGTGTTGCGCGCGGCGTCACCCCACTTCGCCGACCGATGCTCGACGCCTTGACAGGCTCACCTGACCCGTCCCGGTGCCCGGGGGTACAGCCCGCGCACCGGGACGCCTTTGTGACCGGTACGCGAACGTGTCCGGTCGTGATCAACAGTCCAATTAGGTCATCGCGGTCGTCGGCTGGTATTAGTTCCCGGTGACATTCATTCCGCAGCGCAACAATCTTTTGGGACTCCTTTTCGTGGCGACGGCCGTGGTGGCCGCCGCCGGCGGCTGTGCGCCGGCCGCCGATACGCCCGAAGCTGCCGCCCCGACCTCGGCCCCGGCGGTCTCCGCCCCGGCGGACTCGCCCGCCCCCGCCGCCTCGGCTGACGACGGCTGCCCGCCGGACGTCAACCTCATGTACGAGTGGCTCAAGGCCACCCCCGCCGTCTTCAATGAGATCGACAAGAGCGTCACCGGCATCGGCGAGCCCAAGTGCGCCGACGGCTGGTCGACCGCGATGACCGTGGTCAAGAACGCGGACCCGCTGGTCGTGCTGTTCAAGTACGAGCCGAACACCGGCAAGTGGATTCCGGTCGGGCTCGGCTCCGACGGCGTATGCGACGGCGCGGTCAAGGTGCCCGAGGCGGTGCAGGCCAAACTCCACCCCGGCTGCTGACGCAGAAGGCTCGTCCGCCCCGCGCCGACGGAGCAGGCGAGCCTTCGCTGATCCGGTCAGCGCCGGGCGTGGTTGCCGCGGCGGCGGCGGGCGGCCGCGGAGAGCACGAGACCGGCCGCCGCCACCACCGCGCCGAAGGCGAGCAGGGACGGTGTGCCCGTGCCGCCCGCGTCCGCGAGCGCGTTCGTGCCCGTGCCCGGGGTGTCGGCCGCCTGGGCGGCCGCCGACGGGTTCGCCGCCGTCGCGCCCGCGTCGACCAGACGGCCGACCGAGGCGTCCGCGGGCTGGGCGAAGCCCCAGTCGAGCAGCGCCGCACCCTGCTCCCAGCCGCGCAGCGGCACGTACTCGGCGCCGAGCAGGGTGACGACCAGCCGCCGCCCGTCGCGTTCGGCCGCGCCGACGTAGGTGTGCCGGGCCAGGTCGGTGTAGCCGGTCTTGCCGCCGAGCGCACCCGGGTAGTTGTCGATCAGCAGGTTCTGGTTCTGGATCTGGAAGCCCTTGTGGTGCTTGCCCTGGTCCGGGATCTGCGTGTACCGGGTGAGGGCGTACTTCTGGAACAGCGGCTCGGCCAGGCACGCGCGCATGATCAAGGCCAGGTCGTAGGCGCTGGTGAACTGGCCGGGCGCATCGAGGCCCGACGGGGTGACGGCGTGCGTCTGGAACGCGCCCAGCTTTGCCGCCACCTCGTTCATCTCGTGTACGCCGGCCTCGGTGGTGCCGCCGCCCAGGCGGGCCAGCACGTTGGCGGCGTCGTTGCCCGACGCCAGCAGCAGCCCCAGCCACAGCGTCTCGACCGTGTACCGGCCGCCTTCGATCAGGCCCGCCGACGAGCTGCCCGGCTCGATGTCGACGTCCTCGCGGGTGATGGTGACGACGCGTTTCGGGTCGAGCCGCGAGATCATGGTCGCCGCGAGCAGCAGTTTCTGCACACTGGCCGGGGTGGCGTACTCGTGCGCGCCGCACGCGCCGAGCACCGCGCCGGTGTCGAGGTCGGCGACCACCCACGAGGTGGCGGTCACCTCGGGCGGCGCGCCGGCGGACGCGGGCACGGCCAGGCCCGCGGTGGCCAGCTCGTCGCCGCCGACGGCACGCAGGACGGGATCGGCCGAGGGCGGCGAGGGGCGCGTCGGCGCGGACACCCGCGGCCCGGCGGGCTTGGGGCAGGGCGCGACGCGCCAGGTGACGGTATGCGCGGGCACAGTCGCGGTCCGCGCGGCGTGAGCCGCCGCGGCCTCGGGCGACGCGGCGATGAAGGGGATCGCCAGCGCCGCGGTGGCGGCCGCGAGGATGAGACGCTGCCCTGAATGCGCAAACCTGTTCATGTACGGCAGACTAGTAAAAACCGCCCGTAAGCGGAGATGTCTTCGCGAAATTGTCACCGCGATCGACCGCGAGAACCGTGATCGTCCGCCGCGGGCGTGCAGGTTCACCGGGTGGTTGTGGCGCCTGCCGTGGCGAAGGCCGTTGCATGTCTGTCGGGCCGCCGTTCGGGTCGCTGCCATCGGTTGTCCGGTGTGGACACCGTGCGGGCCACCGGTAGAGTCGCCCCGGACCCGTGCCCGGTTCGGTCGGCGGCGGACTGTCACGCGAGGAAACTCATGAGCATCGGCGACACTGCCTCATCCAGCACTGGGCGGCAGCGGAGCCGCGCGTCGAAGCGTCGGTTGGTGCTCGTCGTGGCGGGATTGTTCGCGGCCGCGGTGCTGGCCACGGCCGCGTTCACCGTCGCGTCGGGCGGTCCGGGCACCTGGTTCGGGTCCGACCCGCCGTCCCCGCCGCAGGCACAGGGCTCGGCCGCCCCGGGCCCGTCGGCGTCGGCGACCCCGAGCCCCGCCGCGTCCGCGTCGGCGCCGACGGTCGGGCCCTGCGCCCGTCCCGCGGGGCCCCAGCCGGTCGTGAAGGTGACCGAGGTCAAGATGAGCACCGCCGTCACCGGTTACGGGCGCGAGGGCGACACCGAGCCGCTGCCGATGGCCCTCGCGGAGCGGCCCGCGGGCGGCTCCTGGCTGGCGTGGCTCGGCACGAACGGGCGGGTGTACCTCGGCCGGCTCGACTGCGACGACAAGCTCGTCGGCACGCCCACCAGCTTCGTCGGCATCGACCTGCAGGACGTGCACGCCGACCGCACCGGCGGGGTCGTGCTGCTGACCCGCAAGGGCGACTGCGGCGGCGGGAAGCTGTGCGGCGGCTCGTCGAGTCCGTGCAACACCATGCACATGATCCGGTTCGACGACTCGGGCCGCCAGGTCTGGGAGCGGCAGGTCACCAACCTCGGCGGCAGCCGCACCGGCTACGACGACGGCGCGCGGTTCGTCTGGTGGTACCAGCACCACGGCCGGCTCGCCACCGACGGCAAGAACTACGCGGCATACTTCGGCGTCGCCATCACCGTGCGCAACGGCTCCTGCGTCGACATCCACGAGGGCGACCGGATGCAGGTGGTCGACGCGAACGGCAAGCTGGTGTCCGGGCACCGCGACAGTTTCGAGGTCGGGTGCAGTCACAGCTGGACGACCCGCATCGTGTGGGATCCGCGGACCAGCCACTACGCGATGGTCTGCGCGACCGACAACGCATGCCGCATCGCGCAGCCGGACCCGTACCGGACCGTGGCCGCGGGCGCCTGCGACGGCAGCCTGTTCGGCGGTGACCTCGTGCTAGCCCCGACCAGTGGCTATTGGACCGCGTGGAGCCAGAGCGGCGGCGTGCGGCTGGAGCGCTTCACCACCGGCAAGTCCAACCTCACCGTCAAGACCGCGGCCAAGTCGAGCCATCCGCACCTGGTGAGCTACGGGACCGGCCGGATGCTGCTCGCCTGGGCGTCGGGTTCCTCGCTCGCCGCGCAGGTGTACGACGCCGCCACCGGCAAGGCCGTGGGCGCGAAGTTCACCGTCAACGTGCGGGACCACGACTACCAGGCATTCAAGGCATACTCGGACGGCAGCGCCGCCTACCCCGCCGCGGGTGGCAGCAGCAGGTCGATCCGGATCGCGCGGGTCCTCCCGCTGAGCTGAGCCTCGCTTCCCGCCGACGGAGTGCATGACAGTGGCTTGATGCATATCAGGGCCAGGGTCGGCGCGCGGTGGAGGCGGTGCACCAGACGGGAGCAGGCAGGTCATGACGGCGTGGGAGGTGCCGGCCGATGCCGGACGAGCACAGTGGACCTATACGCCGGGCGTCGGCGTGGGGCCGCTGCGCTTCGGCATGAGCCACGACGAGGCGGCAGCGGTGATGGATGGCTTCGTCGGCGAACTCGCCCTCGCGCGGCGGGCCATCGAGCAGACGTGGCAGGCCGAGTTCCGGCTTGCCGACCGCCTCCGCCAAGACGTGGCGGTGACCGCCTGGTATGCCGGGTCCGAGGGCCTGTTCTGCGTGATCCTCGACGCGCAGTGCGGGCCGCAGGTCAACCTGGACGGGATACGGCTGGTCGGCCGGGTGCCGTCGGAATGGGAGGCGGACTTCCTCGCCTACGCGCTTTCGCGTGGCATCACGCCGCAGTATGCGCCCAGCGGCGAACCGGGAGCTGACGAATTCGGCCTCATCATGCGCACCCAGCGGGTCGGCGATGCGGTCCTGACCAGGCCGGCGCTCGGCGTCGTCCGGGAGCGTGCGAACACGTTGTGGGACAGCCTGCCTTACGACCGGCTCAGTGACGGTTGAGCCGCGCAGCTGCTGTCGACGCCTCGGGGCGGCCCGCGAGACTCGACGAAGCCTAGGCTCATCGCGTTGACGAGCGATCGCCGGACAGGAGCGGTAGGTCATGTCGTTGTGGGAGGTGCTGGCCGACGTCGAGCGCGAGCAGTGGACGTTCATGCCGTCGGTCGGCGTGGGGCCGCTGCGGTTCGGCATGAGCCACGACGAGGCGGCCGTGGTGATGGACTGGTTCGCGGTGGTCGTCGACGGCACGTTCCGTGAGCGCGACGACACACGTAAAGCCGAGTTTCGCTCGGTGCGCGACCGCCCTTCGGTCCAGCCCGCGGTGACGGCGTACTACAGCCGGGTCGAGGGGCTGTACTGCGTGGTGGTCGACGCTCGGTGCGGGCCGCAGGTCACCCTCGACGGGCTGCGGCTCGTCGGCCGCGTGCCGTCCGAGTGGGAGGCGGACTTCCTCGCCTACGCCCTGCCGCGCGGCATCGCGCCGCGGTATGCGCCGGAGGGCGACCTGGCGCCCGAGGAGCTCGGGCTGCTCATCCGAGTGCAGCGGGCCGGTGACGTCGTGCTGACCCGGCCCGTGTTCGGGATCGTCCGCGAACGCGCGCACACGCTGTGGGACAGCCTCCCGTACGACGAGTTCCAGGTCCACTGACGGCCGCTCAACCAGCCGCCGGACCTGCCGTGGCGGGCGGTGGACTGGAGGCGGGCGGGTCGAACACGGCGAGCCTGGGATCGGTGGCCAGCGTCGTCACCTGCTCGCCGAGCGGCGTGTACTGGGCGCTGGCCGGCAGCGCCGCGCGGACGTCCGGCGTGTTGGTGATCGTCACCAGGACCAGGCTGTGACCGGTGTAGGCCGCCACCGACCACCAGTCCGCGTCCGTGCCCAGGCGGTGTCCGGCCGCCCGCGCCTCCGGCGTCTCGTGCACGCCGTACTGTTCGAGGACCCAGCCCTCCTCGGTGACGCTGGACAGTCGGCAGATGGCGAGCCGGACGCAGTGCTGCTGATCGGGCAAGGCGATGGTGGGAGCCACGGAGATGGTCACCGTGCCCTGCCCGCTGGCCGTGGTCATCCGCACCGCCACCGTCAGCGCGGCCGGGCCGATCTCCGGGTCGAGCAGCGCGGCCAGCGGCCGGGCGTCCCCGCGGTCGTCGAGCCCGAGGTCGACCCGCTCCAGGCCGCCCGGGTTCACCTTGGTCCGGAAGTACGCGGCGACCTCACAGCTCAGCCGTTCCCGGCGGGCCTGCTCGGGCATCACCGTCGCGCCGCGCAGCGGCAGGTCGCCGGTCAGCGCCGTCAGCCGGCCCATCCCGCCGTCGACGACCACGCCCACCGGCGTTTCCGACGATGTCGGGGAGCCGGACGGCGGCGACGGGAGCCCGGCCATGCAGTCCTCGGCCTCGGGCAGCGGCGCGCCGCCCGGCACCGGGCGCAGCAGGACCAGCAGAACCCCGGCCGCGACCAGCCCGAGCACGGTCACTGCCGCCGTGACGGCGCGCAGCACCCGCTGCCGGGCCCGGCCGACCGCGATCAGCTCGTCGGAGGTGAACGGGACCGGCGGCGCGAGCACGTCGGGGCCGGCGTCGGCGCGCTCCGGGGCGGTCGTGTGGCGCAGTAGGTATAGCAGGGCCTGCTCGGCGTAGACCTCGGGTGGTTCCTGGGTGGGGGAGTCCCCGCGCCGGTAGACGCTCAGCAGGACCTGGCGGGTGAGCCGGTCGGCGGTGTCCCAGTCGCCGCAGCGGGCGTACGCGAGCCGCCGCAGCCGTCCGGTGTAGACGCTGACGAACTCGGCGTAGTCGGCCTCCCATGTGCGCACGTCGCCAGTGAACACCGTAGATGGTGATCGCGTCATCCCCCGGACGGAGAGCGCTCTCCGCGATGGGTCAGGCGTCGAGGTATCCGCGCAGCACGTGCGCGTCCGGCGCGGTGGCGCTGACGAGCGTCGCCGGGCCGGTCAACGGCATCCGTACCGCCGTGGCGCCCAGCACGACCGGCGGCGTGGGCGCGGCGTCGGGGTCGACGAGCAGCAGCGATCCGGTGGCCCGCGCGCCGCCGAGCACGGCCGGGCCGTCCCAGCCGGGCGTGCCCGGCCCGATCGTCAGCGACTGGCGCAGCAGGGGACCGCCGTCGTAGTCGACCGCCGTGCTGACCACCGCGTCGCCCGGCCGCTCGTCGTGGCGGCCGCAGATCAGCTCCTCGCGCCACCACAGCCGAGCCCCACCGGCCAGCTCCACCGTGGACGTCGCCTGGTGGCGGCAGCCGGCCGCGGCGACGAGCTGCTCCGGCAGCCAGCGCAGCTCGCCGCCCGCGGCGACGGTCGCGGTGACCGTCATCCGGGACGGCGCGCCGTCGCGGCCGGGCAGTGCGATCGAGGCGGCGACGGAGCGTACGCACAGCGCCGCGCCCTCGCCGACCTCGATCTCGATGCGCAGGTCGTCGCCGCCGAGCGGCCCGGCGGCGCTGCCGATCAGGTGCACCGTCGCCATGGGCGAGCCGTCCGGCGTGTGCCGCAGCTGCAGGGGCGGCTCACCGCGCAGGCGCGCCAGCCGGGTGCCGCCCCGGCCGTCGGCCTCGGCGACGATCCTGGCCAGCGCCCGCATCAGCGCACCCCGGCCGGCGCGGGCCCGCGATCCTGCGCGTCGGCGTGGCTGTGGCCCTCGGCCCCGGCGTGCGTTCGGCTGTGCGCATGACTGTCGCCCTGGGCTCCGGCGTGTCCGAGGCCGCGGCTGTGCGCGACGACGTGACGCACCCAGGCGGCGACCTGGCTCGCGTGCGGGTCCTGGGCGATGGACTGGAAGATCGTGGGCAGCGTGCCGCGGCGGGCGCGGGCGTCGCGGTCCATCACGGCCAGGTCCGCGCCGACCAGCGGGGCGAGGTCGGTCTTGTTGATGACGAGCAGGTCGGCCGTGGTGACGCCGGGGCCGCCCTTGCGCGGCACCTTGTCGCCGCCGGCCACGTCGACCACGAAGATCTGCTGGTCGACCAGGCCCTTGCTGAACGTGGCGGTGAGGTTGTCGCCGCCGCTCTCGACGAGCACCAGGTCCAGCGGGCCGAGCGCGTCCTCCAGCTCCTCGACCGCGTCGAGGTTGGCGGAGATGTCGTCGCGGATCGCGGTGTGCGGGCAGCAGCCGGTCTCCACCGCGCGGATGCGCGCCGAGTCGAGCACCCCGGCCCGTTTGAGGAAGTCGGCGTCCTCGGTGGTGTAGATGTCGTTGGTCACCACCGCCAGCCGCAGCTGTCCGGCCAGCGCGCGGCACAGGGCGGCGACCAGCGCGGTCTTGCCGGAGCCGACCGGCCCGCCGATGCCGATGCGCACCGCCCGGTCCAGTTGCGGCAGCGGCGGGTGCGGGTCGACGCCCGGCTCGGGGTGGGTGTGGGGCACCGTTTCGTCGTGGTCGTAGGCGTGGTCAGCTCGCAAAGAGACGCACCTCCCAGGTGGCGTGCAGTTCGGCGGAGATGTCGGCCAGCGGCGCAGCGTGGGCCGGCAGCTCCTGGGGTGACTTGTGGGCGACCGCCGCGGCGGCGGCCGCGATCTCGTCGCAGGCGCCGGCCATCCGGGCCAGCAGATTCTGCACCTGGTACGGGTCCAGCCCGAGCAGCCGCACCGCCGCACTGGCCGGCCCGGTGAGCACCCCGTACGCCGCGATCTGCGCGGCCTCCTCCGTGGACAGTCCCGCCGCGGCCGCCGTCACCCCCAGCGCCAGCGGCTGGTGCGGCCCGTCCGGGTGCTTCGGCAGCTGCCCGTACAGCTCGCTCGGCCACGTGTTGCGCCCCGCCCGTAGCAGCGCCCGGCCCTGCCGCCGTGACGCGAGCCGCAGCGCAGGTGACACCGTCCGCGCCTCCAACTCCCGGTCAAGCGAAAGGAAGGGCACCGTCACATCGGATTCCGTAGCGGAAGGTGCGCTTCCCGTCCGCGCAGCGGACAGGTGGGTGGCGGCGGTGAACGCGGCGGTGACGGGCGCGGCGTAGGAGAGGCGGCCGTGCAGGAACTGCTCCAGGCCGGCCAGGTCGGTGACCCGGCCGGCCGCGACGGCCGCCTCCAGGCCGCTGGAGTGGGCGTGGCCTCCGGACGGGAAGCGCCCGTCGGCCAGCAGCAGGTATGCGGTGCGGTGCATCAGAACAGGAAGTACCGCTGGGCCATGGGCAGGACCGTCGGCGGGTCCGGCTCGACGGCTTCGCCGTCGATGCGGACGGTGAACGTGTCCGCATCGACCTCGATGTGCGGCATCGCGCTGTTGTGCGGCAGGTCGGCCTTGCCGCGTGAGCGCACGTTCGCGACGGGCACCAGCGCCCGCTTGACGTCGAGTTCCAGGCCCGCCTCCAGCGCCGCCGGGGCGACGAAGGCCAGGGAGGTCTTGGCGGGCACGACGCCGTACGCGCCGAACATGGGGCGGGGCAGGATGGGCTGGGGGGTGGGGATGGACGCGTTGGCGTCGCCCATCTGCGCGTACGCGATCATGCCGCCCTTCATCACCAGGTGCGGCCGCACCCCGAAGAACGCCGGATCCCACAGCACCAGGTCGGCGAGCTTGCCGGGCTCGACCGAGCCGATCTGCTCCTCCAGCCCGTTGGCCATGGCCGCGCAGATGGTGTACTTCGCGACGTACCGCTTGGCCCGGTTGTTGTCGGCCGACGAGTCGCCGGGCAGTGCGCCGACCCGGTCCTTCATCACGTGCGCGGTCTGCCAGGTGCGCAGCACGACCTCGCCGATGCGGCCCATCGCCTGCGAGTCCGACCCGATGATCGAGATCGCGCCGAGGTCGTGCAGCAGGTCCTCGGCGGCCATCGTGGACGGCCGGATCCGGCTCTCCGCGAATGCCAGGTCCTCCGGCACGGCGGCGTTCAGGTGGTGGCACACCATCAGCATGTCCAGGTGCTCGGCCAGGGTGTTGCGGGTGTACGGCCGGGTCGGGTTGGTCGACGACGGCAGGATGTTGGGCAGGCTCGCGACCGTGATGATGTCGGGCGCGTGCCCGCCCCCGGCGCCCTCGGTGTGGTACGAGTGGATCGCCCGGCCGTTGATCGCGGCCAGGGTGTCCTGCACGAACCCGGCCTCGTTCAGGGTGTCGGTGTGGATGGACACCTGCACCCCCGAGGCGTCCGCGACCCGCAGGCAGGCGTCGATCGCTGCCGGAGTGGTGCCCCAGTCCTCGTGTAGCTTGAAGCCGCCCGCGCCCGCCCGCAGCTGCTCCCACATGGCCTCCTCGGAGACCGTGTTGCCCTTGCCCAGCAGCAGCACGTTGACCGGGAACGTGTCGAGCGCCTCGAACATCCGCGCCAGGTGCCAGGCGTTGGCGGTGACGGTGGTGGCCTTCGTGCCCTCGGCCGGCCCGGTGCCCCCGCCGACCAGCGTGGTGACACCGCCCGCGAGGGCCTCGTGCACCAGCTGCGGGCAGATGAAGTGCACGTGCGTGTCGACGGCCCCGGCGGTCACGATCTTCCCGTTGCCCGCGACGACCTCGGTGGCCGGGCCGATGACCAGGTCGGGGTGTACGCCCGGCATGGTGTCCGGATTGCCTGCGCGTCCGATGGCGACGATGCGCCCGTCGCGGATGCCGATGTCGGCCTTGACGATGCCCCAGTGGTCCAGGATCACCGCGCCGGTGATGACCGTGTCCAGCGCACCCTGGGCGCGGGTGGCCCGCGACTGGCCCATCGACTCGCGGATCACCTTGCCGCCGCCGAAGACGGCCTCGTCGCCGCCCGCGCAGCGGTCCTCCTCCACCTCGATGAGCAGGTTCGTGTCGGCGAGCCGGATGCGGTCGCCGGTGGTGGGGCCGTACAGCGCGGCGTACCGCTCGCGGCTGACCAGGATCGTCATAGTTCTCCTCCGCACTCGCCGCGCAGGCCCGGCACGATGCGCGCCCCGCCCAGCGGGACCAGCTCGACCTCACGGGTGACGCCGGGTTCGAAGCGCACGGCGGTGCCCGCGGGCACCGCCAGCCGTTGGCCCCACGCCGCGGTGCGGTCGAAGGACAGGCCGGGGTTGGCCTCGGCGAAGTGGTAGTGCGAGCCCACCTGCACCGGGCGGTCCGCGGTGTTGACCACGATCAGCGTGGTGATCGGCCGATCGATGTTGATCTCGACGGGACCCTCTCCGAAGAGGATCTCACCGGGGATCATCGGATCGGGTGGTGCACGGTCACCAGCTTGGTGCCGTCCGGGAACGTGGCCTCCACCTGCACCTCCTTCAGCATCTCGGGGACGCCGTCCAGCACGTCCGCGCGGGTGAGCACCTGGGCGCCCGCGTCCATCAGGTCGACCACGGTGCGCCCGTCCCGGGCGCCCTCCAGCAGGAAACGGGTGATGATCGCGACCGACTCGGGGTGGTTGAGCAGCAGACCGCGGGCACGGCGGCGCTCGGCGACGTCGGCCGCCACATGGATGAGCAGTCGTTCCTGCTCATGCTGGGTGAGGAACATGAACCGTCCTTCTACACGGTGAGGGCAGCGCGTACGGCGGGTTCGGCGCCGGTGCCGCCCGCGCCGGATGACGTCACTCTGCCCGATTCGAGCACGTGGTAGCGATGCGCCGCGCGCAGCGCGAACCCCAGATGCTGCTCGACCAGCAGCACTGACAGCCCGTCCACCCCGGCCAGGGACAGCACCGCCTGCTCGATCTCGGCGACGACGTTGGGCTGGATGCCTTCCGTCGGCTCGTCGAGCAGCAGCAGCTTGGGCCGGGTGATCAGGGCACGGGCGATGGCGAGCTGCTGGCGCTGCCCGCCGGACAGCAGCCCGGCCCGGCGGCGCATCAGGCCGTTCAGCGCGGGGAACAGGTCCAGCGCGGAAGCCAGGGCCTGCCGGCCGCCGCGTCTGCCGTCGGCGACCAGTTGCAGGTTCTCCGCCGTGGTCAGGTGCGGGAAGCACTGCTGGCCCTGCGGCACGTACGCCATGCCGCGCGCGACCCGCACGTGCGGGGCCAGCTTCGTGACGTCCTCGCCGCCGAACAGCACCATGCCCTGCTTGGGCCGGAGCAGGCCGATGGCGGCCCGCAGCAGGGTGCTCTTGCCCGCGCCGTTGTGCCCCAGCACCGCCGTCACCTTGCCGTCGTCGACGGTCACGTCGACGCCGTGCAGCACGGTGCTGCGGCCGTACCCGGCGTGCACCCCTTCGATCCGCAGCATCACGCCTCCGCTCCCTGGGCCACCGGCTCGTCGTGGGCGGTGTCGTGCGTGGAGGCGTGCCCGAGGTAGACCTCCTGCACCTTCGGGTCGGCCTGCACCTGCGCGACGGTGCCCTCGCTGAGCACCTTGCCCGCGTGCAGCACGGTGACGGTGTCGGCGAAGCGGCGCAGGAAATCCATGTCGTGCTCGATGACGACCACGGTGCGGTCACCGGCCACTCTGCCCAGCAGCTCCCCGGTGGCCTCCCGCTCCTCGTGGCTCATCCCGGCGACGGGCTCGTCGAGCAGCAGCAGCCGGGCGTTCTGCACCAGCAGCATGCCGATCTCCAGCCACTGCTTCTGCCCGTGCGCGAGCGTGCCCGCGAGCACGCCCCGCCGGTCGGTCAGCCCGATCGTCTCCAGTGCGTACGCCACATCGTCGGGCACCGCCCCGCGGCGGCGCAGCATCGTCCACGGGCTGCGGCCCGCGCCCGCCGCGATGTCGAGGTTCTGCAGCACCGTCAGCTCCTCGAACAGCGCCGCGGTCTGGAACGTGCGGCCCACGCCCAGTCGGGCGATGCGGTGCACATCCCGGCCGAGCAGCTCCTGCTCGCCGAACCGCGCCGAACCGGTCGCCTTGACCAAGCCCGTCACCGCGTCGACCAGCGTCGTCTTGCCCGCCCCGTTGGGTCCGATGAGGAACCGGATGTCGCCCGGCTCCACGTCCAGGTCGACGCCGTCGACGGCGACGAAGCCGTCGAACACCACCCGCAGCCCGCGAATCCGCAGGCCCGCTGCCGTCTCGCTCATGCCGTGCTCCTTCCTGGCGCGCCGATGCCGTTCACGCTGCCGCCTCCTTGACCAGAACCGGTGCGTCCGCCTGCGGGACGAGCGGCGCCGCAGTCTCCCGGCGGCGCTTGACCATGCCCCACAGCGAGGCCAGGCCGCCGGGCAGGAACGCGACCACCAGCACGAACATCGCGCCCTGCAGGTAGGTCCAGGTGCCCGGGAAACGCTCCGACAGCGCCGTCTTCGCCCAGGCCACGGCGACAGCGCCGAGCACCGGGCCGAGCAGCGCCGCCCGGCCGCCCACGGCCACCCCGATCACGAACTCGATCGAGGGCACGATGCCGATCAGCGCCGGGGAGATGATGCCGACCGCGGGCACGAACAGCGCCCCTGCCAGGCCCGCCATACCGGCGGCGACGACGTATGCGACGAGCTTGACGTTGGCGGGGTTGTAGCCGAGGAAGCGGACCCGGTTCTCGGAGTCGCGCACCGCGACCAGCAGCTCGCCGTAGCGCGAGTGCATGAGCTGCCGGGTGAGCGCGAGCAGGGCCAGCAGCACCCCGGCGATGATGAAGTAGACCATGCGCTGGTTGACCGGGTCGTCGAGGTCGTAGCCGAAGAAGCCCTCGATGTCGGTGAGCCCGTTGGTGCCGCCGGTGGTGCCCTGCTGGCCGATCAGCAGGATGACCATGGCGGCGGCCAGGGCCTGGCTGAGGATCGCGAAGTACGCGCCGCGCACCCGCCGCCGGAACACCAGCGAGCCGAGCCCGAAGGCCACCAGCATCGGCAGCAGCACCGTGGCGGCCAGCGCGAACACCGGGTTCGCGAACGGGGCCCACCACGCGGGGAGCTCGTCGAGCTGCCCGTACAGCTCCATGAAGTCGGGCATGTTGCCCTCGCCCGCGTCGGCGAGCTTGAGGTGCATGGCCATCGCGTAGCCGCCCAGGCCGAAGAACACGCCCTGGCCGAGGGTGAGCAGGCCGCCGCGGCCCCAGGCCAGGCCGATGCCGACCGCGACGATCGCGAAGCACAGGTATTTGGCCAGCAGGCTGAGCCGGAAGTCGGTCAGCAGCGCCGGTGCGGCCGCGAACAGCACCACCGCACCGAGCCCGAAGCCCAGCCAGGCTCGCGCGCGCGGGTTCAGCTTCAGCCCGTTCATGCCTTCTCCTCGCTGCGCTCGTCGGCGGCATGACAATGAAGCCACATGATTCGCTCGCTGCGCTCGCTCATGCCAGGCTCCGGGTGCGCAGGGTGAACAGGCCCTGGGGCCGCCACTGCAGGAACGCCACGATGGCGATGAACACGATCACCTTGGCGACGCTGAGCGTGGTCAGGTATTCGACCATCGCCTGCAGCATGCCGAGCACGAAGGCCACGATCACGCTCCCCTTGAGCTGCCCGATGCCGCCGACCACGACGACGAGGAAGGCGTCGATGATGATGTTGGTGCCCATGGTCGGGCCGATCGGGCCGAGCAGGGTCAGCGCGACCCCGGCGACCCCGGCCAGGCTGGAGCCGATGAAGAAGGTGAGCCGGTCGACGCGCGCGGTGGGGATGCCGGAGACCGCGGCCAGGTCGCGGTTCTGCACCACGGCCCGGATGCGGCGGCCCAGCGGGGTGAACTTGAGCGCGGCGGTCAGTGCGGCGACGGCGAGCACGACCAGGCCGAGGATGAACAGGCGGCTGTTGGCGATGCTCAGGTCCGTGCCGAGTGAGGTGCTCTCGGTGAGGATGTCCGGGGCCTTGGTCTGCACGTTCGGCGCGCCGAAGATGTCGCGGGCGAGCTGTTGCAGCATCAGCGAGACGCCCCAGGTGACCAGCAGGGTGTCCAGCGGCCGGGTGTAGAGGCGGCGGATCAGCGCCCATTCCAGCAGCACGCCCATCGCGCCCGCGACGGCGAAGGCGATGGGCAGGGCGACGAGCAGCGACAGGCCCGCGTCGGTGATGGTCTGCTGCAGCACGTACGTGGTGTAGGCGCCGGCCATGATGAACTCGCCGTGCGCCATGTTGATGACGTTCATCTGGCCGAAGGTCAGGGCCAGTCCGAGCGCGATGAGCAGCAGCACCGCGCCGATGCTGACGCCGGTGAACAGCTGCCCGAGGATCACTGTCATGCGTTGCCGCCTAGAGCTGGGACGGGGCGGTGGGGGGGGGCCCCGGGCGGGGCGCACCCCCCGGGGGGGGGAGGGGCGGCCGGGGGCCCCCGGG
>NZ_ML769313.1:766989-932667 GCF_009720365.1 Catellatospora paridis
GGGTTGCCCCATCGAGCTGGTCGGGGCCGGTGGCGCGGCCCCGTGCACCGCTCCCCCGCCGCGGGTGGGTCAGGACAGGCCGGTCGCCCAGGGGTAGCCCTTGAGGTACGGGTCCGGCTTGACCGGTCCGCCGGAGTTCCACACCTCGGTGATCAGGCCGTCGTCGCCGATCTTGCCGATGCGCGCGGTCTTGTGGATGTGCTGCGTCGCGCCGTCGATGGTGACCAGGCCCTCGGGGGCCTCGAAGGTGACGCCGTTCGAGGCGCCCTTCACCTTCTCCACGTCGAACGAGCCGGCCTTCTCGACCATGGCCTTCCACAGGTAGACCGACACGTAGGCGGCCTCCATCGGGTCGCTGGTCGGCTTGTCCGCGCCGAACTTCGCCTTGTACGCCTTGACGAACTTGTCGTTGGCCGCGCCCGTGGTCGTCTGGTAGTAGTTCCACGCCGTGAGCTGGCCGGACAGGTACTGCGTGCCGATGCTCTTGACCTCCTCCTCGGCGATCGACACCGAGACGACCGGCATCGACGCGGCGGTCAGCCCCGCGGACTTGTACTCCTTGAAGAAGGCCACGTTGCTGTCGCCGTTGAGGGTGTTGAACACGGCCTCGGCCTTGGACGCCTTGACCTTGTTGACGATCGTGCCGAACTCGGTGCTGCCCAGCGGCGCGTAGTCCTCACCGAGCACCTTCAGGCCGTTGGCCTCGGCGTACGCCTTGATGATCTTGTTGGCGGTGCGCGGGAAGACGTAGTCGCTGCCGACCAGGTAGACCGACTTCTTGCCCTGCGCCTTGAGGTAGTCCAGGCCGGGCACGATCTGCTGGTTGGTGGTCGCGCCGGTGTAGAAGATGTACGGCGACTGCTCCAGGCCCTCGTACTGCACCGGGTAGAACAGCAGCGCCTTGTTCTCCTCGAAGACCGGCTTCACGGCCTTGCGGCTGGCCGAGGTCCAGCAGCCGAAGACGGCCGCGACCCGGTCCACTTTGATCAGCTTCTCCGCCTTCTCGGCGAACGTGGGCCAGTCCGAGGCGCCGTCCTCACCGACCGGTGCGAGCTTCTTGCCGAGCACGCCCCCCGCGGCGTTGATCTCCTCGACGGCCAGCATGATGGCGTCGCGGACGGTGACCTCGCTGATGGCCATGGTGCCCGACAGCGAGTTGAGCAGGCCCACCTTCACGGTGTCGCCCGAGGTGTCGGCGGTGACGCCGCCGGTGGTGTCGCTTTCGCCGGTCTTGCTGCCGCAGGCGCTGACCGCCAGCGCGGCGGCCAGGGCGACGCTGCAGGCCGCGAGGCGGCGTCGGTGGAATCTGAGCATCTTGGGGTATCTCCCTGATTCGGCGGTGCACAGGTCAAGGGGGAGAAGCACCTGGGGGGCGGGAGACGTCGGCGTCCTCGGCGTGGCGCGTGCCGGCCCGGAGCGGTGCGAGATCGGTCCTATGCGGATGCCGGCAGCGCGCAGCGGAGGCTTCGTCCGGTTGTGCCGGCCCGTGGGCGTCCGCCTGAATGCCAGGCACGGCTAGCGTCGGTGAGCGCGATTTCAGTTCTGTTTCATCGCCCTTAATACGCTGTATCTGTCCGTGTGAGATCTGGCCGTTGACCTGCGATAACAACAAAAGCCGACGCCATCGGACCGCATCGTGTGCGGCCTTGGCGTCGGCTCTGCGAGCTATTCGGGAAGGAGTGACCGCATCGTCGCGTCAGCGAAGATGCTTCACGCAAGAAGTATCTTGAGCCGTCCGTGTCGTGTCAAGACAGACGTCGTCCACCGCACGGATGTGACCCTATGTAGAGTCTCTACCATGAACGCCGAACTGCGCTTGACCGTGCCGGTGGCACGAGTGCTCGCGGCCCTGGTCGCCGATCCGACCGGCGACCACTACGGGATGGAACTGATGCAGTCGTCCGGACTGCCCAGCGGGACGCTGTACCCGATCCTGGCCCGCCTCACCGAGGCTGGCTGGCTCGACAAACGCTGGGAGGACATCGACCCGTCCGAGGCGGGCCGCCCCGCCCGCGCGTACTACCGGCTCACGCCCGCAGCCCTGCCGGTCGCCCGGCAACGGCTCGCCGAACTGCACGAGCAGACACGTCCGGCGCACGCGCACGTCACCAAGGAGGCCACCGCATGATCAGCCGTCTGTGCCACGGGCTGCTGGCGCGTGCGGCGCGGCGCTGGCCGGTGGACCTGCGCGACGCCATGCTCGCCGAGTGGCAGGCCGAACTGCACGTCCTGCCCACCACCGCACAGCGCCTGCGGTATGCCGCCAGCCTCGCCACATCGCGGCCGCATCGGGAAGGGGCGGTGGTGATCCGCCCGCATCGTGACGTCGCCCACGGACTGCTGTGGTTGCTGTCGATCACGGTGCTGCCGGCGGTCTACCTGCCGCTGGCTCTCAACTGGACCTCCAGCACGGATCCGATCATGATCGTGTGGCAGACCTGGGTCGCCGCCGGGAGCGTCGTGGCGGCGGCCGTGCTGGGGATCGTCTGCGGGAGCCTCACCACGGGGGTGACGCAGTCGATCAAACCGATGGCGGTGGCCCGGTGGACGACCGGCATCGCGTACGTCGCGATCCTGGCCTACTACGTGGTGGAGGGATCGCTGGACGGGGCTCTGCTGACCGACATGACGTACTGGGCGCTGAGCGCCGCGGCGCTGTGCACGCTGGCGGCCTGGGTCGCCAGAGCCGGGTGGATGTCGCTCTCCTGGGCGATCGTGGTGATCGCGGTGCCGGTCTCCTTCTGGTTCGCGAACCTGCACAACGGCCTCAGCGACTTCTCCGCGCTGGGCATGGAGCCGTTCTTCGGCGGCGAACACCTGCCGGCTTTCACCTTCGCGGTCGGCAAGCAGGAACTGCTCCACGTCATCATCTTCCTGTTCGTGTACGCGCATGTCCTGGTGCTGCGACACCGCGCGGTGCCGGTGCCCGTGGTCGAAGCCCCGAAGGAGGTCGCCGCGTGATCAGGCGCCTGTGCCACGCGCTGCTCACCAGCGCTGCCTCGCGCTGGCCCGCCGACCTGCGCGCGGAGATGCTCGCCGAATGGCGGGCGGAACTGCATGCCCTGCCGGGAGGCGTCCGGCGGCTGCGGTACGCGGCGAGCCTGGCCATGTCGCGGCCGCACCGCGAGGCGGCGGTCGTGGTGCGGCCGGGACGGGACTTCGCGCACGCGGTGCTGTCGCTCGTGCTGCTGGCGGGACTGCCCATGCTCTACATGGACCTCGCCCTGGGCTGGACGACCGTCTACAGCGAGGACACCGTCACCTGGCAGGCCTGGGTCGGCGCGGGCAGCATCCTGGCCGCCGCCGGGCTGGCGATCATCTGCGCACGTGCCACCACGGGGGTGACGCAGCTGATCCGCCCGGTGCTGCTGCCGGTGTGGTGCGTCGGCAGCCTGTACGCGACACTGGCGGCCTGGCCGCTGCTGAGCGGACACCTGCCGAACCGGTCTAACCTCGCCTCCACGGCGCTCTGGGCGTTGAGCGCGGTCGCGCTGGGCACCCTCGCGGTCAGGGCACGCCCGGCGCTGGTGTCCTGGGGCCTCGTGGCGGCCGCCGTGCCGGTCTCCTTCTGGTTCATCACCATGGGCATCGAGACCATCGGGGAGGAGTACGTCGGCCGCGGCCCGCTGGCCGGATACCTGTTCACCCTCGCCGTCCGGACACCCGTGCACGTGGCGGTCTTCCTGCTCGTGTACGCCAACTACCTGGCCCGGCGACATCGGGCGTCCGCACCCGATGTGGCAGCCACGCACGGTGCCGTGCGCTCGTAGCGCGGCGGCATGCCGACGGCGTCACCCACGAACCGGGTGACGCCGTCGGTCGTCCGTCCACTCCGGAACCCGGCCGACGCCGCGCGCCCGTACCATGGCGGCATGCCAGCATCCAGGGTGGAGCGTACCTCGGCCGGTGCGGCATGAGCCGCGACTCGGTGCCCGGCGACGACGTCGAGTTCGACCCGCTGAACGAGGACGAGCTGGCGGGACTGGGGCTGGAGCCGGCCCCGCTGCCGGTCCTGCCGCTGGGCGACGAGCCGACCCGGACCACCGCGCCCTATCTGTTCCCGACCGAGCGTTTCCGCGGCGAGTGGCACAGGCACCCGATCAGGCTGGTCAAGGGGCTCTGCCTGATCGCCGTCTACGCCGGGCTGCTGATCACGCTCGCCGTGCAGCGCCTCAAGCCCGAGTACACCACCCGTGTCGTGGCTCTGCTCGCCGTCGGGGCACTGCTGCTGGCGGCCCACCGGGCGGCGCACTGGTGGTTCTCCCGGTTCGTGCTCACCAACAGGCGGCTGATGCTCATCGAGGGGGTGCTGACCCGGCGCGTGGCGATGATGCCGCTGCTGCGGGTGACCGACATGAGCTACTTGCAGTCGCCGGTGGGCCGGCTGCTCGACTTCGGCACGTTCCACCTGGAGAGCGCCGGCTGGCGTGGCCCGCTGCGCCGCATCGCCGACCTGCCCAACCCGAACGAGCTGTACCTGCGGATCGTCGAGGAGATGTACGAGCCCGCGGCCGTGGAGGCGCGGCTGGGCGTGAGCGTGGCCGGGGCCGTCCAGGAGGCGCTCTACGGTCCGCCGCTGGTCAACTACGACGGCTGGCTCGCCGTCGAGGTGGCCGACGAGGACGGCCCCGTCGCCGTGTCGCCGGGCCGCCGGTTCGCGCTGTACCCGGCGCGCACCTACCGCGTGACGATCACCATCGCCCCGTTCCCGGCCGGTGGCATCAGTGAGCCGCTGGTGGTCTCCGGGGGTGTCACCGACAACCGGGTGCGGTTCGAGGTCGAGATCGACAGCGATCACGCCGCGCTGCGCCGCACCGCGGCGGCGGTGCCCGCCTGGCACGACCGCGCGTCTTCGACGGAGTTCACGCTGGGGCCGTTCAGCGAGGACGACCGGCTCAGCGGATCGCCGTGGCTGTGGGTGCGGGTGGCGCAGGGCCGGCGGACGCTGCAGAGCATCGAACTGGAGGCCGACCTCGTCCCCGGCGACGGGGAGCGCGGTTGAGCGAGGTCATCGCCACCGTCTCCATCCGCGCACCGCGTTCAGGCCCCGGCGTCGAGGTGTGCTTCGAGTTCCCGGCCACGGGCGAGACCGTGTACCTGCCGCTGCCGGACCGGCGGGCGCTGGAGGCGATGCGGCGCAAGGCAGGGGAGTACCTGCACCGGGTCGTGCCGCTGGTGGCCCGGCTCAACGCGACCGCCGAGCAGGCCGCGACGGCGCTGCGCATCCTGCTCAACGCGGGACGGGAGCTGACCGGGGTGCTGATCCCGGACGACATCTCCCGCTTCCTGCGGCTGGAGTCGGCGTTCCGGGCGGCGTGGCCGCGCTGGCAGGCCGCGGACTGGGACGACCCGCACCGTCCGATCCCGATGGTCGAGCTGCACTGCCACGACGAGACGCTGCCGCTGGAACTGCTGCCGCTGTTCGACTTCGGTTCGCTGCCGCCGCTGCGCACGTACGACGACCTGGTCCGGGCGGCCTCGCGCTTCCTCGGGTTCGCCACCGTGGTGCGCCGGGTGGTGCCCGCCCGCGCCACGGCCGACTCGGTGCTGCGCAACGAGCCCGCGCTGCCGGTGCAGTTCCTGCGGCACCGTGAGCTGGGCAGCGCCCGCGACGAGGAGCGTTTTCTGACCTCCCTCGGCGCGCATGTGCAGGTGGAGGGCCCGTGGCCGGTGGCGCAGGACGAGGAGGCGGTCCGCACGTCGCTGCTGCGGGCCCTGTACGACGGCGCACCGCTGGACGGCGGTACAGGTGGCGGCACACCGGTGCAGGTGCAGCATTTCGCCTGCCACTGCGACACCAGCGCCGAGTTCGACGACGACTACGCGCTGGTGCTGTCGACGCGCAACGGCAAGACCCGCCGGGTGACCTTCGGCGAGCTGCGGGAGGGCTACTACGACCGGTTCTTCGCCGACCGCAGCACCGCCGGGCACCGCGCCGTGATCATCCTCAACGCGTGCGCGTCCTCGCGCACCAACCCGCTGACGGCGTACTCGTTCCCGCGCTGGTTCCTCAACCACGGGCACCGGGCGTTCATCGGCACCGAGACCGACGTGCCCGACGGCGTCGCGGGCGGCTTCGCGGCGGCGTTCTACGGCAGGCTGCTGGAGGCGCGCCGCCCGCTCGGCGAGGCCGTGGTGTGGGCCCGCCGGGACCTGCTGCGCGACTTCCGCAACCCGCTCGGCCTGCTTTACGTGATGTACGGCGACACGCAGCTCACCGTCGAGCGGGCCCGCCCCGGCATCTACCGCGCGTCAGCCGGCCGGGCGGCGTAGCCGCACGAGCAGCTCGTCGGCCAGCGGCACCAGGAACACCGCCATGGTCAGCACGACCCCGGCCGCGACCTGGTCCAGCCCGATCAGCGCGGCGGCGTGCGCGCTCGTGCCCACGACCCAGCACAGGTAGGCCACGGCGGCCAGCACGTAGAAGTGCGGCAGCGGCCGCTCGTCGGCGGGCAGCTTCTGCCCGGCCAGCCACAGGTAGCCGACGGTCCCGGCCAGGCCGACCGCGACCAGGGTGACCAGCAGCGCGCGCCGCTCGGGACCGACCACCGCGGCCAGCGGCACGAAGAACGCCAGCGTCTCCGCGGGCACGTACTTGACCAGCCGCTCGGGAAGCCCGTCCCCGCCGACCGGGCCGGCGTTCGGGCTGCGGAACCGCACGGGCGGGACGACGGTGCGAGGCATGGCCGCTCCAGGGTCGGG
This sequence comes from Catellatospora paridis, assembly GCF_009720365.1. Classification (GTDB taxonomy): domain Bacteria; phylum Actinomycetota; class Actinomycetes; order Mycobacteriales; family Micromonosporaceae; genus Catellatospora; species Catellatospora paridis. The sequence goes on from NZ_ML769313.1 coordinate 773,692, forward strand.
GAATCAAGACATTCAACACCATGCGCGCGTACGCGGGCGCGCGAGTTGGCGTCCGGGCGCACCGGTGTGTCAGTGTCGCGGGATGACCACCCTGGGGAGGCCCGACGGCTGGCGACGCCCCAGCCCGACCGTCGAGCAGCGGCGGGCGGACGTGTTCATCGCGCTCGCGGTGACGGCCGTGTCGCTGCTCAACCTGACGTTGACCGCCAGCGTCGGAGCGTTCCACCTGGGTCCGCCGCCGAGCTGGCCGGAGCAGGTGGGCTGGTCGCTGGCGATCACGGCGCCGCTGGCGGTGCGCCGCCGGTTCCCGCTCACCGTCGCGGTGGTGGTGTCGGCGGCGTTCATCGTCGCTCAGGTCCGGGCCGCGCCGGAGATGCAGCTGGCCACCGGCGCGCTGTTCTGCGCGATCTACACGGCCGGGGCGTGGGCCGGCGATCACCGTCGCTCGCGGCAGGTGCGGTTGGGCATCATCGCCGCGATGTTCGGCTGGCTGCTGGTGTCGATCTGGCTGTCGATCGACGCCGTGCCGCCGGACGCGTTCGACGGGGCGACCGGGCCCGTGCCGCCGCTGCTCGCGGCGATCGTCAACGTGGTGCTGGTGAACGCGCTCATGTTCGGGTTCGGGTACTTCTTCGGCGAGACGGCGTGGGTGGCCGCGCGGCGGGAGCACCAGTTACAGGTGCAGGCCGATGAGCTGCGCCGGGCCCGGGACGAGGTGGGGGAGCGGGCCGTGATGGTCGAGCGGCTGCGCATCGCCCGGGAACTGCACGACGTGGTCGCCCACCACGTGTCGGTGATGGGCGTGCAGGCGGCGGCGAGCCGCCGGGTGATGGACAAGGACCCGGTTCGGGCCCGTACGGCACTGGAGGCGATCGAGCAGAGCGCCCGCACCGCGGTGGACGAGCTGCGGCGCATGCTCAGCCTGCTGCGCCGGGGCACCGGCGCCGACGAGGGCCCGGCCACGGTGGGCATCGAACGGGTGGAGACGCTGCTGGACGGGGCCCGCGACGCCGGGCTGACGGTGCGGTTCGGGGTGTTCGGCGAACCGGTTCCCCTGCCGGACTCGCTTTCCCAGGCCGCCTACCGGATCGTGCAGGAGTCGGTCACGAACACGCTCAAGCACGCCGGAGCCGCCACCATCGACGTGCGGATCCGGTATCTGGCGCAGGAGCTGGAAGTCGAGTCCACCGATGACGGGCGCGGCGGGCGCGTCGAACGGCCGGGCGCGGGTCTGGGACTGATCGGCATGCGTGAGCGCGTCGCGGCCCATGACGGCAGCCTGGAGACCGGCCCGCGCCCGCAGGGCGGCTTCCGGGTGCGGGCCCGGTTCCCGCTCGCGGCGCACCCGGCGTGCCCGGCGGAGGCAGCGGTATGAGCGGGCAGCACACGCAGCCGGCCGACGAGCGCGGGGGCGCGGGCGGGCCGGGCGTGATCCGGATCCTGGTCGCCGACGACCACCGGATGGTGCGCAGCGGGTTCCGGGTCATCCTCGAGACGGAGGACGATCTCGAGGTCGTCGGCGAGGCGGCGGACGGGGAGCAGGCCGTCGCGCTGGCCGCGTCTACCGCGCCGGACGTGGTGCTGATGGACGTCGAGATGCCCGGCGTGGACGGGCTGGAGGCGACCCGGCGTATCACCGCGGCGGGCGACGGCCCGGCGGTGCTGATCCTGACCACGTTCGATCGCGACGACTACCTGTTCGCCGCGTTGCAGGCCGGGGCCAGCGGTTTCCTGCTGAAGAACGGTTCGCCGGAGGCGCTGATCGAGGCGGTGCGGGTGCTGGCGCGCGGCGACGCGCTGCTCGCCCCGGAGATCACCGGGCGGGTCATCGCGAAGTTCGCCCGGCCGGCCGCCGCGCCCGCGGCATCGGCGCAGGAGCTGAAGGAGCTGACCCCGCGCGAGTACGAGGTGCTGGTGCTGCTGGCCGGCGGCGCGACCAACGCGGAGATCGCGACCCGGCTGTTCCTCGGCGAGGCGACCGTGAAGACGCACGTCAGCCGGGTGCTGGCGAAGCTGCGGCTGCGCGACCGCACCCAGGCCGTGGTGTTCGCGTACGAGCACGGCGTGGTCACCCCGGGCGGCTGAGCGGATCATCCTCGCGATGGACGCAAGATCGACCCACCGGCGGACGGCAGCGCCCGGCCGTACGCCTAGCGTCTGCGGGTATGACGAAAGTGCTTCGCCTCGATGCGGTGAGCCGCAGGTTCGGCGACCGGCAGGTGCTCGACGGGGTCTCCTTCGACGTCACCGCCGGGCGGCTGACCGGGTTCGTCGGCGCGAACGGCGCCGGCAAGACCACCTCCATGCGCATCATCATGGGCGTGCTCGCCCCCGACTCCGGCGAGGTGACCTGGGCGGGCTCCCGGCTGACCCGCGACGTCCGCCGGCGTATCGGCTACATGCCGGAGGAGCGCGGCCTCTACCCGAAGATGTCGGTGCGCGACCAGCTGATCTACCTCGGCCGCCTGCACGGCCTGGGCCGCGACGCGGTGCGGCGCAACGCCGAGGAGCTGATCGAGTGGCTGCACCTGGGCGAGCGGGCCGGTGACCCGCTGGAGAAGCTGTCGCTGGGCAACCAGCAGCGCGCCCAGATCGCCGCGGCGCTGGTCCACGATCCGGAGATCCTGGTGCTCGACGAGCCGTTCTCCGGCCTCGACCCGATCGCCGTGGACACCGTGGTGGAGGTGTTGCGCGAGCGGACCGGCCGGGGTGTGCCGGTGCTGTTCTCCAGCCACCAGCTGGACGTGGTCGAGCGGCTGTGCGACGACCTGGTCGTCATCGCGGGCGGGCAAATCCGGGCCGCGGGCGCCCGCGGACAGCTGCGCACCCAGCACACGCTGTCCCGGTACACGCTGACCGTGGAGGGCGACGCCGGCTGGCTGCGCGACCACCCGGGCGTGCACCTGGTCGACCTCGACGGCGCGCACGCGGTCTTCGAGCTCGACCCGTCCGCCGACGACCAGCAGGTGCTGCAGGCGGCACTGGCCCGCGGCCCGGTGCGCGCGTTCGGCCCCGTCACCCCGTCCCTCGCCGAGATCTTCCGAGAGGTCGCCCAGTGAACACCTTCGAAGCCGTGCGTATCGTCGCCGCCCGCGAGATCCGGGTGAAGCTGCGCGACAAGGCGTTCCTGTTCAGCACGATCTTCTTCCTGGTGTTCGCGGTCGGCGGCACGGTGCTGCCGGCGATGCTGGCGGGCGGGCCGTCGACCGTCGCGGTGACGGGGACGGCCCCGGCTGCGCTGAGCACCGCGGACCTGGACGTGCGGGTGGTCGCCGACGAGGCGACCGCACGGGCCCAGGTGCGCGACGGCGACGTCGACGCGGCGCTGCTGAGCGACGGCACCGTGGTCGCGCTGACCGATGCGCCCAATGAACTCGTCAACGCGCTGAGCACCCGGCCCACCGTCGAGCTGCTCGACCCGAGCGCCCTCGATCCGGTGCTGGCATACCTGGTGCCGCTGTTCTTCGCCCTGATCTTCTTCTTCGTCTCGCTGACCTTCGGCCTGCAGATCGCGCAGAGTGTCACCGAGGAGAAGCAGACCCGGGTGGTGGAGATCCTCGTCGCCGCGGTGCCGGTGCGGGTGCTGCTGGCCGGCAAGGTGCTGGCCGGCGGGGCGCTGGCGATGGGGCAGATCGCGCTGATCGCGGTCGTCGCGCTGGCCGGGATGCGCATCGCCGGCTCCGGCGACATGCTGTCGCTGCTCGGGCCCGCGATCGGCTGGTTCCTGCCGTACTTCCTGGTCGGGTTCGTGATGCTCGCGGCGCTGTGGGCGGCGGTGGGCGCGCTGGTCGACCGGCAGGAGGACATCAACGGCGCGTCGATGCCGGTGCAGCTGGTGGTCATGATCCCGTTCTTCGCCGTGGCGATGTTCAGCAACGACCCGGCCGTGATGAAGGTGCTTTCGTACGTCCCGTTCGCGGCCCCCGCGGCGATGCCGGTGCGGCTGTTCCAGGGCGACGCGGCGGGCTGGGAGCCGGTGCTGTCGCTGGTGCTGCTCGCCGCCACGGCGGTGGCCGTGCTGTTCGCCGGGGCCCGGATCTACGAGGGTTCGCTGCTGCGCAGCAACGGCCGCACCTCGATGGCGGCCGCGTGGCGCGACCGCGAGGCGCGCCGCCTGGCCGAGCTGGACGCCGAGTCCGCCTGACATCACCAGCGGCCGACGGCCGAGGTTTGACCGAGGACGGCCCCTGGCGCATTTTGCGCCAGGGGCCGCTGCACAGGTCAGACGCTTGACGATGCGGTGTCGGAGGGCCGCGTCGATCGGCGGCTGAGCCGGATCCTGTGGCAAATGTGCGGTTTTGACACGTTCACTCGTTACATGATCGTGCGGGAACGTGAGGGCGTGTCGATCAGGCTCGTGATCAGGAACGACGGCAGGACGTACGTGCGCGTGACCTGGCTGCGCACCCGGCACCCGGCGGTGACGCACTCCCGGGCGGGCCGCTCATACCTCGCCGCGGTGCGCGACCTGCAGTTGGCCGCGAGCAGGCTGCGCGCCGCGGGCGCCTACCCCGGTGGCTCCGATCAGGTGGAGGCGTTCCGTCAGGTCCGCTCGGCCTGGCTCGCCGTGGTGCTGTCCCGGCACCGCCTGCAGCGCTGACGCCGGGTGGCGCCAGCCGCGCGCGCCGGTCAGCCCAGCTCGGCCAGCAGGTGCGGGGTGCGCAGGTTCGGGGCCTCGACCGCGCGGCGCTCGACATAGGTCACCAGTACGGAGGGGAACAGCAGGAGCGCGACCGGCACCTCGAACGCGGCCGACGCCAGCACCGCGGCGGCGGCGAATCCGACCTGCTCGTAGGGCGTGTCAGCGAGATCGACGAGCGCGCCCGCACCGTCGATCACCAGGTTGTAGCGGTATGCCAGGAACAGTGCGATCCCGGGCACCGCCAGCCTTACGACGCTTGCCCAGAACGCGTTGTTCACCGTGTCGAACGCGCGCTGCAGCGGCTTGCGGCGTTCGAACAGGACAGCCGGGCCGACCATCCCCGCGATCATCATCAGGTAGCCGAGCGCGATGATCGTCGGTACGTATCCGGCGAACGAGAACGCGCTGGCGAAGCAGAAGAACACCCCGACGACGACGACCGCGGCGACCAGGTACGCGACCAGACTCCAGGCGAGCATGGCCGGCACCCGGCGCAGACCGTACGCCATCGCGCGCGCGACCGGCGCGGGCAGCCCGGCCGCCTGCCGCACCGCCGACCAGCTCGCCGCCGCATACCCCAGCAGCCGGAACGGCAGCGCCACCGCCAGCATGCCGAGGGCCACGAGGTTCACCAGCATGCCCATGGTCTCGGCCACCTGGTCGTCCATGAGCGCCGCTTGCGCGGCCTCGCTGGTCCAGAGTGCCAGCAGGCCGACGACCGCGGCGGTGTACAGCAGGAAGCTCGGCAGGGCGTGCGTGAGCGCGAAGATCGCGAGCTGCTGCCCCCAGCCGCGCCGCACCACGCCGATGGTCTTGCGCGCCCAGCCGCGCAGGCCTTCGCCAGGCATGTTGACCACGACCTCGGGCCCGGCGGGCAGCTCCTTGGGGTAGGCGTCGTCAGGGGGCAGGAAGTCGCCGCTCGGCACGGTGGCGGGGTTCTGGTACGGGTCGATGGTGGACACGCACACTCCATGATCGTGGGACGGTGGGCCAGTGTGGCATGTGGCCTCCGTCACTGCTGCCCGCGGGCGTACCGGAAGGACACGCGCGATCGGTTCCGGCACGGCACGAGCCAACTCGGGGCTGCCGTGGTGGTCGGCACGATAGGGTCAGCCCAGCAAGATCGGGTTGGGGGGCCGATGGACGTGCTCGATGTGGAGTCCGCCGAGCAGGCGACGCAGGCCGTCCGCGGCCGGGCACGCCACAGCCGGCCGGGCGAAGCGCGCCGCTGGCTGCGTGCCGCGTCGGCGCTGCTGGCGGTCGCCGTGCTGGTGCTCTGGTATGCGCTGTCCCGCGACCACCCGCCGCGGGACCCGCGCGCCTATCCCGGCAGCCAGACCCAGGACCTCCCCGGCACGCTGCACCGCTACCACCTGGGGCTGCCGGACTGCGCCGCGGGCAGCGTGCGCTACTACCGGTATGCCCAGTGGGAGGCGGACTCGTTCTACCTGCGCTTCACCGGCGACCGGCACTGCATGAACCAGTTCCTGGTGCTCAACGGCATGTTCCTGATCGGCCGGCGGACGGAGACGGCCGGCCTGCCGTTCGACCCGAAGACGACTGCGGGCTTCGGGTGGCCTCAGGATTCCGCCCGGCGCTACCGCTCGGTCCACCACCAGCCAGCGTCCGGCGACGTGCTCGTCGACGTCGAGGTCGCACTGTACGAGTCCGGCGAGTCCGCCGAGGTGTACCTGCACGCCGGCATCGTCTGACCCCGGCGTGCAGGCAGGGCCTGGCTACGGCTGCAGCCACCACGGGCTGGAGTAGGCCACGCCCCAGTCGTTGCAGGGGTGTCCGGCCGGGCCGGGGCTCGGGTTGGCCAGGGCCGGATCGGAGACGCGCAGCACCACCCAGTTGCCGTCGGCGACGTTCATCGGCACGGTGAAGGTGTGGACGCCGCCCGCCTCGACGTCGATGACGTCGGCGACCGTCGGCGCGGTCGTGCCGGTACGCAGCACCTGGATGCGCAGCGGCTTGCCCGCCCAGTCCGGGCCGCGGTCCAGGTCGACGGAGAACGCCACGTCGCCGCTCGCGATCGGCAGCACGCCGCCCATCTGGACGCCGTTCGCGGTCGCGTCCAGGCGCAGGCCGGACACGCGGGTGGCGAAGAAGCGGCGGGCCCGCATCGCCTCGAAGACCCCGGCCCGGGTGTTCGCCGCGACCCACAGGCCGGTACGGCCCTTGCCTTCGGGGAAGCCCCAGTTGGTGCCGTGCTCGTCGGACACGCCGGTGAGACCGGTGCGCCAGCCTGCGTTGAGGCACGCGGTCAGCGGGGAGCTGCCGTGGTCGGCCCAGCCGTCGAAGAGGTAGTCGTCGCCGCGGTTGAACATCTCCAGCGCGACCATGTTGTCCACGGCAGCCGAGGAGAGGCTGAAGTTGTTGAAGCGCTGCACCTCGCGGCCCGGGTGGTTGAAGCTGCCCACCCCGTCCACGCCGTTGATCCAGTTGTAGAGCTTGCTCATGCTGCCCGAGGCCAGCAGGTCGGTGAAGTTCGCGGTGCCCCACACGTTGACGTGGCCCAGGGTCGGGTGCGACCACTCGAAGCCGCGGATCGCGGTGTAGTTGCCCGGGTCGTCGGCCGCCCCGGCCAGCACGCCGGTGCGGTCCCATTCCGACTTGGACAGCCCGCTGATGCTGAACAGGGTGGCGTGGTCGGTCAGCGCGGCCACGTCCAGCCCGGCGTCGCGCATGGACTGGAAAGCCAGGTCGGGGTTGCCGTCGCCGTCCGACATGAGCGTGTGGTTGTGCAGGTCCGCATGGACCAGCAGGGTGCCCTGGGTCAGCTGCGAGGCGCGCGCGGCACCGGACTTCGGGGTGATCCGGGCGGGGGAGCCGGCGGCGATCGGGGTGGTGTTCGCGTACGCGGAGCCGGGTGCGGCGGCCAGCATCAGCAGCCCGCCGGCGCCCGCCAACACGGCGCGCCGGCCCAGCTCGGAGTGGGTGTGGTCGGCGCCGTGGTGGTGCTGCCCGGCGTCGTCGTGACCGTGGTGGTGAGTCATGGCGCCAGTGGAAATGATCATCGGCAACATGTGGGTACCCGCGGGTTAACGAAAAACGATATCTATCTGTGTAAATGGTTCCCTTCGCGATGGGACACTCTGGATGGGAGCGTGCCCATTGATCTACGCTCATCGCTGCGCCCTGCCCGGGGTGTGCCGTCCGAACCGAACCGAGGTAACCGACATGACCGAGGAACGAACCGCTCCCGACAGCCCCACCGGTCCCACTCCGTCCCCGGACGGTGTCCGCACGCAGGCCGCCGTCTGGCGCAACGGCCTCACCGCGGTGACCGCACTGCTCGCCGCCGCACTCATCGTCCGAGGGCCGGGCGACCTGGCCGACCTGCACTGGATCGGGCAGGTGCTCGCCGGGGCGCTGCTGCTCGCCGGGTTCGTCCTGCTGGTGCGAGCGGCCCTGCTGGCCGTCACCGCGGCCGCGCCGTCGGCCGAGCCCGCCGCCCGGAGCGTGGCGACCGCGCGGCGGTTCGCCGTTGCCGGCCTCGGCCTGGTCGGGCTCACCGTGCTCGGCGGCTGGCTGGCTCCCGCCGCCCCCGCTCCGGCGAACCTCATTCAGCTCACCTACGACCACGGGATCATCTGCGGGCTGGTCTCGCTGGAACCCGACGGTTATGTCACCGTGCTGCCCGATCCGGGTCAGCCGGCGAACCGGATCACCGCGAAGGCGCGCACGCTGGTGCCCATCTCCTCCATCCACGGGATGACCGAGGTCGGCGTGTGCGAGCCGCCCGCGACCCTGCCCACGCCCGCGCCCTGACTTTCGTCGGGTCACGCCGCAGACCTTGGTCGGGTGGCCGTCTTGACCCGGTGACGCCCGCGACCGGGACCATGGACGGCCTGGCGTGGATCAACTACCGTTCGCGCATGGAATGGTTGTTGATCTTCGCGGGCGTGCTGGGGCTGCTGATCGTGGCCATGGTGATCATCGGGGCCAGGCGCAGCAGGCAGCGCAGCCACCTCGATCGCAGTCGCGACGTGTACTTCGGCGACCGGGAACCCCGTCCGCCGCATGGTCCGCATGGGACGAACAACGACGGTTCCAGCTCCAGCGGCCCGATGTGAGATCGATCGGGCGCGTTCGGCGGTGACGAGGGAGTGGAATCAGGAGCGGGAAGCGCATGCGCCGTTCCGGCAGTACGTCATGGGCCCTGGCGACACCGATCGCCGGTACCTCGCGCACGCGGGCAAGGGCTACGCGTTCGCGCTGACCCGGTTCGCCGACCCGCGCGACGCCGCGATCCTCGTCGCGTTCCTCGAGCGCCACCTGCCGGCGGGACCGGCCTACGACCAGTGCTACGTGCTGGATGCCCTGGTGCACCTCGACGCCCGGCTGGGCACGGATCATGCGGCTCGGATCCTCGATCCGGCCGCGCCGTGGTGGCGACCAGGGCTCGCCGCCGACGATCCGAGCGAGTTCGGCGGCCGGTTCGCCAAGGTGTCGGCGCTGGCCGAGGGGACCGCGCCGAAGGCCGGGCGTGGAGACGACAGTCCGTAGGTTCGCGCTGCCCCTGTCCCCTGCCCGCTGCGGGTCGCCGAGTGCGGGCTGCCTGCCGGCGTCAAGGTCTTGCCATGTCGATGGGAGGTAACGTTACTATAGGTATCGTAATGGTGAGGTGTTCGTGTAACGCCTCCGTAACACTGTCGCCACCGCGCCCGGACCGTCGGCTGACCACGGCGATAATCACCCTCCGCGTCATCGGGGGGAAACCTCATCACGAGCCAGGAGTCGTAGACCATGCCAGCACAGATGCCGCCGGTCACCGAACAGAGCGGGCGGACGCCCGCGCCGACCGGTCGCGAGCTCGCCGCTCCGGGCCAGGCGTCACATGCGCAACTCCTCGGGCTCGGGGTGTACCGGCCGCGCCGTGTCCTCACCAACGAGGAACTCTGCACCTGGATCGACTCGACCGACGAGTGGATCAGGACGCGGTCCGGGATCACCGAGCGCCGCTGGGCCGAACCCGATGAGACCCTGGCCGCCATGTCCGTCCAGGCCGCGGCTGCGGCGCTGGCCGACGCCGGAATCGCCGCAGCCGACGTGGGCTGCGTGATCCTGGCGACGGTGTCGCATCTCGAGCAGACGCCGGCGCTCGCCCCGCAGATCGCGCACCAGCTCGGAGCGGTGAACGCAGCGGCGTTCGACCTCTCGGCCGGGTGCGCCGGGTTCTGCCACGGCGTGGCGCTCGGCCGGGACATGATCCACGGCGGAACCGCCCGCTACGTGCTGGTCATCGGCGCGGAGCGGTTGACGGATCTCATCGACAAGAACGACCGGGCGACGGCGTTCATCCCCGGAGACGGTGCGGGCGCCGTGGTGATCGGCCCGGCGCAGCGACCGGGCATCGGCCCGGTCGTGTGGGGTGCGGACGGCAGCCTGTCCGGCGTTATCAGCCAGACCCGCGACTGGAAGTCGTTCGCCGACGACCCGAGCGGGCCGCGGCCCTTCTGGCAGATGTCCGGTCAGCAGGTGTTCCGCTGGGCCTCCTACGAGATGGCGCCCGTGGCGCAGCGGGCACTGCAGGCCGCCGGCATCACCGTCGACGAGTTGGACGCCTTCATCCCGCACCAGGCCAACATGCGGATCATCGACACGATGATCCGGGCGCTCAAGCTCCCCGCAGGCGTACCGGTGGCCCGCGACATCGCCGAGGCGGGCAACACCTCGGCCGCGTCGATCCCGCTGGCCATGGAGCGGATGCGGCGCGACGGCCAGACCCGCCGAGGCGGGACGGCGCTGCTCATCGGGTTCGGCGCCGGGCTCTCGTACGCCGCACAGGTGGTGACGCTTCCCTAACCGTCAGCCGGGGTGGTGCGATGCCCGGTGACCCGCGACGCCGGCAGCCTGCCGGCCCTGGCCTGCCCGGTCATCGCCGTACCGTCGACGGTGACGTCGAAGGTGAGGTTCAGCCGCAGCGGCCGGGTGATCGACTGTGCCCAGGTGAGCCGTGCGCCGTGCTGCTCGAGTCCGGTGAGTTCGACCTGCTCGCCATGGCGGACGTCGCGCATGGTCCCGGTCAGCCGGTTGTCGTGGCGGGTGAGCGCGAGGACGGTGTGCTGCCGGCCGAGCGGTGTCAGGATGGAGAGCTCCCAGGTGCCCTCGACCAGTGGCTGCGGCCCGTTCATGGCGCCGCCTGCGCGGTGACGGGCCGCCGCCAGACGGTGCCGCGCCGCTCGTGGGCGAACAGCCGCTCCACGGCCAGCGCCGCCTCCGGGCCGAGTTCCCGGTCGAGCAGGTACAGGCCCAGGTCCAGGCCGGAGGTGACACCGGCGGCGGTGATCAGGTCGCCGTCGTCGACGACCCGGGCGTCGACGGGCACGGCACCGGTCGCGCCGAGCAGGTCCATGCCCAGGTGGTGGGTCGTGGCGGGGCGGTTCTCCAGCAGTCCGGCCATGGCGAGGATCATCGAGCCGCCACACACGGTGGCCACGGTGACGCCGGCACGGTCGAGCGCCTGAGCGAGTAGGGCGGGCAGGCCGGTTTCGAGGGTGCGGCCGAGGATCACCGGGATGCTGTCTTCGGCGGGCTCGCCGTCATCGGGCAGCTGCCCGGCCGCGCCCGGGACGACGATCAGATCCGCGCGCTGCGGGTCGAGCCGGGTGGTGGCGTGCAGCGTCAGCAGCCCGAGTCCGCTGGGCACCGTGCGCGGGCCCTCGGCGCTGACGAGCTCGACGTCGACGGTGTGGCCGGTGACCGTCCCGGCGGCTGCGAGGACCTCGTAGGGGGCGATGACGTCGAGCGGATCGAATCCGTCGAACAACACGAACTGAGCGAGCATCGGGAACCAGACCTCCTTGGTGGCACCGTCGACGCTAGCCACCGGGCAAGATCGGTAGAAGTGGCTGGATTGCCATCATCCAACGGGTTCTCGCCAACTGCTCCAGGGGTGCTGCGATTGCCGATTCGGGGCTCTGGCTGAAACGCGGTGCCTTCTATAGTTCTGGCCATGCACATCGTGGCCGTGCTCGCCCTCGATCAGGTCATCCCGTTCGACCTGGCCACACCCATCGAGGTGTTCTCCCGTACGCGCCTGCCCGACGGGCGGGTCCCGTACCGCGTCCGGGTCTGTGGCGTGACAGCCACCGTCGATGCGGGCGCGTTCACTTTGCAGCCACCGTGGGGCCTGGACGGCCTCACCACCGCGGACACGGTCATCCTGCCGGGCAGCGCGGACGTCGACCGCGTACCCGATGAGGTCCTCGACGCCCTGCGGGCCGCGGCCGCACGTGGCGCCCGCATCGCCTCGATCTGCTCGGGCGCGTTCATTCTCGCCGCGACCGGGCTGCTCGACGGGCAGCGCGCCACCACCCACTGGATCGCCGCCGGGCTGCTGGCCCGACGTCACCCGGAGATCGAGGTCGACCCGGACGTGCTCTACGTCGACAACGGACAGCTGCTCACCTCGGCCGGCGCCGCGGCCGGCCTGGACCTGTGCCTTCACCTGATCCGCCGCGACCACGGCTCCGCGGTGGCCGCGGACGCGGCACGCCTGTCGGTCATGCCGCTGGAGCGCGAGGGCGGCCAGGCCCAGTTCGTCGTCCACGACCAGCCGCCCGTGCCCCGCGGCTCCCGGTTCGAACCGGTCCTCACCTGGCTGGAGGACAACTGCGCCGACGACCTCAGCCTCGACGACATCGCCGCGCGAGCCGGGATGAGCATCCGGTCGCTCAACCGCCGCTTCCGCGAGCAGACCGGAACCACCCCGCTGCAGTGGCTGCTGCGCGCCCGCATCCGCCGCGCCCAGCACCTGCTCGAAGCGACCGCCCAACCCGTCGACCGGATCGCGGCCCAGGTCGGCTTCGGCTCGCCCACCGCGTTCCGCGACCGGTTCAAGCGGATCGTCGGCACCAGCCCGCAGCACTACCGCACCACTTTCCGGCGTCGGCAGTCCGCTCCGTCATGACGCCGGCGGGTCAGCGCGCGGCTGTGACGCTGCGGACCGCCGCGAGCAGCGCCGTGCGGTGCTCCTGGATCCGGCTCGGCGACATGGGGTCGCCGGGCGCCGCGGCGAGCAGGCCGGACGGGGCCCCCAGCCAGCTTTCGGTCATCCGCAGGACGATGGCGAACAGGTCGAGGGCGGGGATGTCGGTGCGGAGCCGGCCGGCGTGCTGGGCCGCCTCGACACCGTCGACGCGGGCCTGAAACGCCTCGCGTTCGACCTCGGTCGGTTCGGATCGTTCGAACGTGCGCCAGGTGGCGAGCCGGCGGGCCTTCGGGTTGGCGATCATGTACTCGAATCTGGCGGCGGCGAAGCTCTCGAGGTCGCCGTCGTGGAGCGGAGCCGCTTGCAGGACGGCCTGCGTCTGCTCCTCGAGCACCGCGTCGAACAGGTCGTTCTTGTCACCGAAGTAGACGTACAGCAGCCGTTTGTTGGCGCCGGCGCGTTCGGCGACCCGGTCGATGCGGGCCCCGGCGAATCCGTACTCGGCGAACTCGTCCGTCGCCGCCTCCAGCAACAGCGCCTTGGTGGCGCGCGCGTCGCGGGCGCGCGGCGGGCGAGGTGTCGCCGGTGTGGTCATCGGCCGGCCTCCCGTCGCGTGGCAGTCGCGGGCCTCACCAGGGGATGCTTCCGTTGCCGTCGAAGAAGCCACCGGTGGGGCCGTCGGGGCCGAGCTGGGCCAGCCGGACGATGACCTCGGCCCCCTCCGCGACGGTCTGGGTTCCGGCGTGGTGGTTCAGGTCGGTCGCGGTGAACCCGGGATCGACGGCGTTGATCCTGACCGCGGGGTACGCCTTGGCGTACTGGACCGTGAGCATGTTGACCGCGGCCTTCGAGGCCGGATAGGCGACGTCCGGGTAGAAGTGCGTCGGCGAGTCCGGGTTCACCAGCTCGCGTGTCAACGCCAGACCGCTGCTGACGTTGACCACGACGGGGGCCGCGGAGCGCTGCAGCAGCGGCAGGAAGGCGTGCAGCATGCGCACCTGCCCGAACACGTTGGTCTCGAACACGGCGCGCACCGCGTCGGCGGTGACCTCCGCGACGGGCACGAAGCCGCCGTCGGGCGTACGCGGCTCGACGCCGGCGTTGTTGACGAGCACGTCGAGCCCGCCGTCGGCCTCGATCGCCGCGGCCGCGGCCGTGACGGAGGCGTCGTCGGTGACGTCCAGGTGGACGAAGCGGGCGCCCAGCTGCTCGGCTGCCTTCTTGCCCCGTTCGGGATCGCGGGCGCCGACGTAGACGGTGTGGCCCGCGGCGATGAGCCTGCGGGCGGATTCGAAACCGAGCCCCTTGTTGGCCCCGGTGATGAGCGTGACGGTCATGATCACTCCTGGTGCTTTCGGCGAGCGACAAGTAACTAACCAGTTATATACTCTACCACGCCGCGAGACAGGACCGGGCCGAGCTGCTTGAACCTGGCGGAGGACACGCCGCGCACGGCAGGGCTGCTCCAGTCGGTGGAGCCCTGCCGTGCGCCGATCGGATTGCTAGAGCGGCGGGAGCTTGCCCGGATTGAGCAGGCCCTGCGGATCGTTGGCGGCCGCGGCGGCCCGGATCCCGGGCAGGGCCGGGCCGTCCAGCAGCCAGGTGTGCGGGTCGACGACGTGCACCCCCAGCGCGCGCAGCCGCTCGACCCCGGCGTACAGGGTCGCCGCGTCGTGGAACGGGGCCAGCAGCAGGCCGCCGAAGCCCCGCCCGCGCACCGGATCGGCCGGGTCGAGGTAGGGGCGCATACCGTCGAGGTGCAGCATCGCGCCAGGCAGCGCCGCACGGACCGCGTCCGGGTCGGCGACCAGCGGTGCGCCGCCGACCTGCAGGTGGCACAGTTCCGGCCGGGCCTTCTTGGCCCGCAGCGTGACGTGGTTGAACGACAGCGTCGACACATAACCGACCGCGCCGGGGTCGACCTTGTCGACGCGGCCGCCGTGCGCGGCGACGATCCCGGCGACGGCGTCCAGGACGCCGGTGTCCACCACGGCTCGCACGCTGTGCCGGCCCGCGGGCAGTGCCGGGTCGCCGGGATAGGTGGCGACCAGGGCCGGCTCGTCCACCGAGACCAGCCGGGGTGCCGGATCGAGGCGGAGCAGGGCCAGCCCCGCCCCGGTCGCCTCCGCGCCGGCGGGGCCGGGGAACGAGGCGAGCACCGCGGTCCAGTCCCGGGCCGGAGCGAGTTTGACCATGGCAGTGGCGATGATCCCGGTGACGCCGTAGGCGTGCAGGTACGGCAGGCACTGTGCGCCGTACACCCGGCGGGGTTCGTCCTGTGGCGGGCAGCCCACCACCTCCAGGGCCTGCACGAAGCCGTCCCAGAGCCAGCCGTGCTCGATCGAGCCGAGCCCGCCCGCGCCGCCGCCGAGGAAACCGCCGATGGTGCTGCCCACCGTGGTCGGCATCATCGCGATCTCCTGGCCGGTGCGCCGGGCCGCGGCCTCTAGCGCGACGAAGGTGGCGCCGGCCTCGGCATGTATCCAGCCGTTGCCGACCTCCAGCACGCGGTCGGCGTCGCTGAGGTCGACGACGACGCCGCCGGCCAGCGGCACGGCCTGGCCGTAGTTGCCGGTGCCGCGGCCGCGGGGCACGACGGGCACCCCGTGCGCGTGCGCCAGGCGCACCACGGTCTGCAGCTGCTCGGTGCCGCCCGGCCGCACCACGACGTCGGCGAGCCGCTCGGGCAGCACCGCCGACAGCAGCGGCGACAGGTAGGCCCCGTCACGGGAGGCGGCCAGGCGCGCCGACTCCACGGTGGTGACACGGTCGGCCGGCAGGGCGGCGGCGAGCGCGTCGAGGAAGGCGGCGAGAGCCGCCGGGCCCGGGGCCCGGCGGCTCGCCCGCTGTGCGACGTGCGCCAGCGGAGGTGGTTCCAGGGTGCTCACGAGGTCAGCTCAGCCCGATCGCCGGGTCGATGAACTCGTTGGTCACCAGGTCCTGCGCGGTCAGACCCGCCTTGACCTCCTTGCGCTGGCCCGCGTAGATCGGGCCGACGATGCCGATGACCTGCTTGACCCGGTCGACGTCGAAGTCGCCCAGGGTGGCGTTGCCGCCGTTGCCGACGATCTTCAGCTTGAGCTGCTGCTCGACGCTGAAGGCCGCCTGCTCCTTGCTGTACGGGAAGCCCTTGTACGCGTCGTTCAGCTTGATGATCAGATCATTGGTCGCGGCGAAGTTCTTCACGTACTCGACCTGCGAGCGCTGGATGATCGGCACCAGGCGCTTGAGGCAGGCGGCGTGCTCGGCCTTCTTGTCCGCGCGCACCACGACGGCCTCGGGGTAGATCGGGTAGCCGGTGTCGTGGATGAGCTGGAACTTGACCGGCTTCTTCCACTGCGGCAGCGCCTTCTCGTAGACGAACGGCTCGTTGGTGGCGAAGCCCTGCTGGGCGATCTTGCCCTTCTCGGACAGGAACCGGGTGGGGCTGCCGTCGTACGCGCCGTCGACCTGGCCGCGGCGCAGGATGCCGGACCCGGTCAGGTAGTCCATGTAGGTCGCGCCGTTGAAGAACAGCACCGGGGTGTTCGTCTTGCCGATGTCGACGATCGAGTTGAAGTTCGGGTTCGTCGCCGGGTCCCACATGATCATGTATGGCGCGATGTCGAACGGGGCGACGACCGCGACGACGGGCTGCTTGGCCGACAGGCCGATCGCGTCGTCGGTGGCCACCTGGCCGAGCATGATCGACGGGTCGGCGTACATCTGCGCGCCGGCGTTCTGGAAACCGATCGCCGGGCCGCCCGCGCGGATCTCGATGTTCACGCCGGTGCTCTGCCCGCCGGACATCAGCGGGCCGGTGACCTTCTTGGCCCCGGCGTCGATCGTCGGCGTCGGGCCCAGCAGGCCGTAGAGCGCGCCGTGCTCGGCCTCGGGCGTCCATGCCGCCTGCACCACGACCGTCGCCGGGCACACCGCGGCCAGGTCGATGGAGCCGCTGCCCGCGCTGGGCGCCGGGGCGGTGGGGGTGTCGCCGCCGGACTGGCAGCCCCCGGCCAGCAGCATCGCGACCAGCGCGGTCGCCGCGCCGGCCCGGCGCAGCGGCCGTTGAGATGCGGGAAGGGTACTCATGGATCTCCTTTATGAGGGGGTGGGGGTTGGGCGGGACGGTCAGCGGGGCGCGCCGCCGGTGTCGGGCCGGCGGTGCTGCGAGGAGTGCCAGGAGGTGGCCTGTCGGGCGAGGATCCCGAACAGCCAGAAGACGATCACGCCGAACGCCGAGGCGAGGAACACCGCGGCGAAGAGCATCTCGGACTGCAGCCGCCGGGGGTACACGTAGATGAGCTGGCCGAGGCCGGGTTCGCCCTGCTGGAAGAAGAAGTCGCCGACGATCGCGCCGATGACCGCCGCCCCGGCGGAGATGCGCAGCCCGGTCAGAATCGCCGGCAGCGCGGCGGGTAGTTGCAGCTTGACCAGGCGGGTCAGCCGGCCGGCGCGGTGCAGGGTGAACAGGTCGTGCAGCGCGGGGTCGACCGAGCGCAGGCCGAACAGCGAGTTGGCCACGATCGGGAACAGCGCGATGAGCACGCACGTCAGCACCCGGCTGGAGAAGCCGAAACCGAACCAGAAGCCGAGCAGCGGCACCAGGGCCAGCACCGGCACGGTCTGCAGCGCCACCGCGTACGGGTACAGCGAGCGCTCGACCCAGCGCGCCTGGCTCATCAGGATCGCCAGCGCCAGGCCGAGCACCGCGGCGCAGACCAGCCCGGTCACCGCCACCTCCGCGGACAGCCGCAGCGCGGCCAGCAGCTCGGCGAGGTTGGCCGGGTCGCCGAAGCCGACCTTGACGACCTCGTGCGGTGCGGGCAGCAGGAAGCGCCGGTCGGCGTCGATCAGCACGTAGCTGCCGAAGTACCAGGCGGCCAGCACCAGCGCGGCCACCGCCGCGGGCGGCGCCAGCCGGCGCGCCTGGCGGGTCAGCACACGGGTCATGCGGCGACCTCGATCCGGTCGGCGGTGCCGCCCTGCAACAGGGCGGTCACCTGCGAGGTCAGTTCGGTGAAGGCGGGGGAGAAGCGCACCTCGGGCCGGCGCGGGTACGGCAGCGGCACGGCCACCTCGCCGACCAGCCGTCCCGGACGGTCGGCCATCACGAGCACCCGCTGCGACAGGTAGACCGCCTCGGCCACGGAGTGGGTGACCAGCAGCCCCGCGAAGCCGTCCGCGGCGAACAGCTCCTGCAGGTCGTCGCCGAGCCGGCCACGGGTGATCTCGTCGACGGAACCGAACGGCTCGTCGAACAGCATCAGGTCGGGCCGCCCGGTCAGGGTGCGGGCCAGCGACACCCGCATCCGCATGCCGCCGGACAGGGTGCCGGGCAGCGCGTCGGCGACGTGGGACAGCCCCACCCGCCGCAGCGCCTCCCCGGCCCGGTCGCGGCGCTCGCGCGCGGGCACGCCGGTCAGCTCGCCGGCCAGCTCGACGTTGCGCCGTACGCTGCGCCAGGGCAGCAGGGTCGAGTCCTGGAACACGAAGCCGAGCCGCTCGGTGGCGCGGCCGACCGTGCCGGCGGTCGGCTTGAGCAGCCCGGCGGCCAGCCGCAGCAGGGTGCTCTTGCCGCAGCCGGAGGGTCCGACCACGGCCGTGAACTCACCGGGGGCCAGGGACAGGGTCACCCCGTCGAGGGCGACGGTGCCGCCGGGATATCGCACGCCGACCGCCTCCATCGTCAGGGCGGGTCTGCCGTCGTCGGTCACGCGGGGTGTCCTATCTGTGCAGGGTGGTCGTCCGGGTCGTGCCGGGTGACCGTGGTGCGGGCGACGATCCGCCCGCCGTGGATCACCAGCCGGTGGGCGGTGGCGGTGGCGAGGGCCTCGCGCAGCGAACTCGCGCGTACGGCCAGCAGTTCGGCCGGCGAACCCGGGGCGACGGCGACCGGGGGCAGCCCGGCCGCCCGCCGGGCCTGCGCGCTGACCGCGTCGTACGCGGTCGCCGGGGTGTCGTGCCCGGCCAGCACCAGCAGCGCCGCCGTCTCCAGGGGGTCGCCGCGGCCGAGGATCTGGAACGGGTCCTGCAGGTTGTCGCCGCCCGCGGCGACGGTGACGCCCGCGGCGCGCAGCGTGCGCAGCGCGGTCAGCCCACGCGGCACGGCCCGGTCGTGGTCGCGTCCCTGCAGGAACAGGTTGGTCTGCGGCAGGCACGCGACGGCGATCCCGGCCCGGGCCACCTTGTCGGCGATCTGCCCGGCCCGGTCGGACTCCATCATGCCGAGGCTGACGCAGTGCCCGGCGATGACGCCGTGCGGGAAGCCGGTCGCCGTCACCGCGTCGGCCAGCAGCTCCAGCGAGCAGGGATCGGGGTGCAGCCACTCGTCGATGTGCAGGTCGAGCGGGACGCCGTGGCGTGCCGCCAGTTCCAGGCAGATGTCGATGCACCCGGCCGGGTCGGGGTCGAGCCCGGGGCACGCGCCGACCGCGTCCGCGCCCGCGGCCAGCGCATCGGCCAGCAGCGCCCGGTTGGCGGCCCCGGCGGTGCCCGTCAGCGGCGTGGCCGCGAACGCGGTGACCTGCACGGTGCAGCGGGCGGCGGCTTGGTCGCGTACCGCGAGCACGGCCAGCAGCGAGCGCAGGCCGATCCCCTCGCCGAGGTCGGCGTGGGTGCGCACGGCCGTCGCGCCGTGGCCGAGGTAGGCGTCGAGGGCCGCGCGGGCCGAGTTCTCGAACTGCTCACGGGTCAGCGACGGCCGGTACGCCAGCCAGGCCGTGACCGCGCCGAACAGGTCCCCGGCCGGGTTGGGCACGGCGTCGGCGCTCAAGGCCTTGTCCAGGTGCGTGTGGATCTCCGCCGGCGCGGGCAGCAGCAGGTGCCCGGACAGGTCGACGACTCGGCTGTCGGTGGCATCGCCGGTCCCGGCCGGTTCGACCTGCGCGATGACCCCGTCCTGCACCCGTACGTCGACGTGGCGTCCGTCGGCGAGCACGGCCGCTCGAAGCAGCATCGGTCCGCCGGTCACGGCTTGGGCTCCGGGCTGCTCCATCGCGCCGGGGCCGAGGCGAGTTCGACCGGGTAGACCAGGCGGTACGAGCGGTCCTGCCACTGCTCGACGACCGCGGCGGCGAACTGGTTCTGGCCGTCGTCGCCGAAGCGCACCCCGTCCCACGGCATGATCATCTGAACCGCGGTCAGGGAGGTCCGGCGCAGCGCGGTGCGGATCGCGGCGGCATCGGCCGAACCGGCCGCGTCCACGGCCGCGGCCAGCGCCATGGTCGCGGTGAAGGCGTCGGCGGCGACCGCGCTCATGGGCTTGGCGTAGCGCTGCTCGTACAGCTGCGCGACGAGCCGGGCGGCCGGGTCGCGCTGGGCGAGGTCGGCCGACCACGGCACCGCCCGCAGCAGCGCGGCCCCGCCGTCCGGCCGTTCGAGCATCCGAAAGCCCTGGCCCAGGCCGAACAGCGTCGGCCGCGGCGTGGCCTGCCCGACGGCGTCGGCGACAGCCTGGGCGCCGGCCGCGGTCTGCGCCCAGGCCACCACCGTCTGCCCGGCCGACTCGGCGAGCCGGTCACGTAGTTGCGCGAGGTCGGCCGCGGCCGTGCCCACCGTCAACGACGTGCCGATCGGCACGGCTGCCCGGCGGGCCAGGTCGCGCAGGTTCGTCACCGCCGCGGCAGAGCCCCCGCGTCCGGCCTCGGTGACCAGGGTGATCCCGCCCGCGTCGGCCGTGCGGCGGGCCAGCAGCGCGAACGCGGCCTCCGCGAGCCGGCTGTCGCTCGGCCCGGTCCGGAAGTACCAGTCGATGCCCAGCTCGGTGAGGTAGTCGTCGGTGCTACGCGCGTCGAGCAGCGGCACCCGCAGCCGCTGGGCCTGGCTCGCGGCGGCCTCGGCGATCTCCGTGGACCCGGCCAGCACCAGCCCGGCCACGTGCTCCTCCTCGGCGAGCGAGGTCAGCGCGGCGGAGGCGGCCTCGGTCCCGCCCGCGGTGTCGCGGGTGGCCAGGCTCAGCCGCGCGCCGCCCCGCCCCGGCAGGCCGGTGCCCGCGGCCAGTGGCAGCGGAAGATCGGGGTGGTCGTCGTTGACGACGTCGACGGCCAGCCGCGCACCGTTGACGGCGTCGACGCCCCAGCCGGCGTCGGGGCCGCTCATCGGGGCGAGCACGCCGACAGTCGCCGGCTGTGGGGTGTCCGAGGTGGTCGTGCATCCGGCGGCCAACAGGGCGACCGAGGCCAGGCAGCACGCCAGGCGCAGCCGATTCATGGACGCACGCTCCGTTGTGGAATAACTTGCCAGTGCCGATGATCGTGGACCGGGGTATCTTTTCGTGCGCGACTGAGAGTTTCAAGCCCTGGCGTCGTATGTGTTCCGTTAAATAAGTTCATCCCGGATGTACTTGCTGCGGCGTCACGGCCGACGGTTAGATGTACGGAGCAAAACCCAGATCACTCTGATGTGGACTGAGCAAAGTGTACGGAGGTCGTCCGGTGACGGATCAAGGGCGTCGCAGTGGGCGGGCGACCGGGGCGCATCGCCGCTCGTCGCCGCTGCGCAGACGGCTCTGGCGGGTGCCCACCAAGCTCGCCGCGGTGCTCACCGTGCCGCTGCTGGGCTTCCTCGTCGTCGCCGGTGTGCAGATCTCCGACTCGGTGCGCACCGCCGCCGACCTCGACGCGTTCTCCCGTCAGGTCGCCCTCGGCGACGAGATCACCACCCTGGTGCACGAGCTGCAGAACGAACGCGACCGCACCGTCGGCATGCTGGTCTCGCTGTCGGCGGCGGGCTCGCCGGTCCGTGACGTCGCCGCCCTTGCCCCCGAGCGCACCGCCGTCGACCGTGCCGCGGCGCGCTGGCGCACGGCCGCCGGGGAGCTGGCCGCCGATCCCGCGACGGCCGGCCCCTACCGGACCGCCCGGGACCGGCTCGACCAGGTGGCTCCGGTGCGCGCCGGGGTCGCCGGTGGCTGGCTGCGCGCCCAGGCCGCCTTCGACGCGTACACCGGTGTCATCGCCGCCCTGCACACGCTGCTGCCCGCCCCGGCCGACGTCGTCGGCGACGACGCGCTGGGCCGGCAGGTCCGCGGCTTCAGCAACCTGGCGCGGGCCAAGGAGCTCACCGCGCAGATCCGCGGCCGCCTCTACATGCTCTGCTACGGAGCCGCCTTCGAGGCCGCGCCCGGCGCGCGCCTCGCGCAGGCCCGCGCCCAGCGCCAGGCCGCGCTGGCCGGTTTCCGGGCCGATGCCGACCCGGCGCAGGTCTCCCGCTTCGAGGACGTCGTCGCCGGTCAGGCCGTACGCAACGCCAACCGCCTCGCCGAGACGATCGTGGCCGCGGAACCCGGCTCCGGTGTCGACCCGCAGCAGTGGTGGTCGGCCAGCACCACCGAACTCGAGCAGCTGCGCACCGTCGAACAGGACCTGCTGGCCGGCGCGTCCGAGGCGGTCGCCGCGGCCAGCGGCAGCCGCTGGCTCACCACCCTGTTCGGCTCGCTGGTCACCATCGTGCTGCTGCTCGCGGCACTGCTGATGTCCGTCGTGATCGGCCGGAACATGGCCTCCACGCTGCGCTCGCTGCGCACCCAGGCGCTGATCGTCGCCGAGGTCGCGCTGCCCGCCGTCATCGAGCAACTGCGGCTGTCCCCGACGACCGCGCCGCCGGTGCACGTCGAACCGATCGTGGTCGGCTCCCAGGACGAGGTGGCCGAGGTGGCCGAGGCGTTCACCGCCGTGCACCTGAGCGCGGTCCGGCTGGCCGCCGAGCAGGCCAGCATGCGGCGCAACGTCAACGAGATCTTCATCAAGCTGTCCCGGCGCAGCCAGACCCTGGTGGAACGGCAGCTGCAGCTGCTGGACACGATGGAGTCGGCCGAGGTCGACCCGGACAAGCTGGGCAACCTGTTCCGGCTCGACCACCTCGCCGCCCGCCTGCGCCGCAACGACGAGAACCTGCTCGTGCTGGCCGGCGGCGACACCGCCCGGCACTGGAACCGGCCCAAGGACCTCAACACCATCGTGCTCGCGGCCACCGCCGAGGTCGAGCACTACCAGCGGGTCCACCACGACACCCCCGACGGGGTGCACGTCGTCGGCCACGCCGTCGCCGACGTCGTCAACCTGCTCGCCGAGCTGCTGGAGAACGGCACCGCCTTCTCCCCGCCCGACACCTCGGTGCGGGTGAGCGGCCACGCCCTGCCGGACGGGTCGGCCGAGCTGATCGTCGCCGACGACGGCATCGGCATGTCCGCACAGCTGCTCACCGAGGCCAACAGCCAGGTGTCGGAGCCGGTCAGCATCGACACCTCGGCGGCCGAGCGGATGGGCCTGGTCGTGGTCGGGCACCTGGCCCGGCGGCACGGCATCACCGTGCAGCTGACCTCCGGCATCCGCGGCGTCACCGTGCGGGTGCACCTGCCCGAGGCGCTGATCGCGCCGGCCCCCGCCGAGGAACCCGACGCCACGCCGCCCTCCGGCGACCCCGACGCCGACGCGTCGGCGCTGTCCTCGTTGCGCCGTCGCGTGCCGACCCGCTCCGAGGACGTGCTGACCCCCGAGCGCCGCTCGCCCAGCATCTGGTGGACCCGTGACGCCGAACAGCAGCCGGCCGGCGCACCGGCGGCCGAACCCGCGCCGCAGCCGACGCTGACCAAGGCCGGTCTGCCCGCCCGCACCCGCCGGACGGTGCCGCAGGCCAACCAGGCCGCGAGCACCCGCTACGAGGCCGACCCGGACGCGCTGGGCGACACGCTGACCAGGCTCTACGAGGGTGTACGGCGGGCCGAGGCCGAGGCGCAGGACGGTGCGGAGCCGGGCACGGCAGCCGAGCCGGCGGCCTCGCCCGAGCCGGAACGAGACGACGCCGAGGGGCGGACCGAGGCGGAGCGGCAGCTGACTCAGCCGGCCGGCAAGTGACAGGAGAGTGGAAATGGCGATCAGCGCAGCTGCGCGTGACTTCAACTGGCTCATCAACGGATTCGCCGAGCGGGTGGCCGGTGTCGTGCACACCGTGGTGGTCTCGTCGGACGGCCTGCTGGTGGCGGCCTCGGACCGGCTGCCGCGCGACAGCGCGGACCAGTTCGCGGCGGTGACGTCGAGCCTGGTCAGCGTGACCAAGAGCGCGGCGTCGCTGTTCGACGGTGACTCGGTGCGCCAGACCGTGGTCGAGATGGGCCGCGGCTTCCTGCTGGTGATGCCGATCCGCGACGGCTCGATCCTGGCTTCGCTGACCGCCGCCGGGGCCGATGTGGGGGTGGCCGGCTACGAGATGGCCAAGCTGTGCAAGCAGGCCGGTGAGGTGCTCACCCCGGCGATCCGCGCCGAACTGCAGCAGTCCCTGCCGCAGGTCCAGCACGTCGGCTGAGCCGCGTGCCGCCGCTCAGCCGGCGAGCACCCGGCGCAGCTCGGCCATCGCGCGGTCGGTGTCCCAGCGCGCGAGCTGCGGCCAGGTGTACGCCTTGCGCAGCTGCTCGAGCGCGCGGACCCCGACCAGGTAGCCGATCCGGTCGGGCAGGTGGTACCCGGCGTGCATGTTCAGGTAGCGCCGCTGCACGTCGCGGTCCGTCGCGTCCAGACACGCCAGGATCTCCGCCCGCGCGGCGGGCAGCACCTGCTCGCACTCGGCCAGCCAATCCTCGTGGCCGGGGCCGAACCACAGGTGCTCGGCAGGCCCGTACTCCGGCAGCAGTTCGGTGGTGAGCAGGGTCGCGAAGCCCTCGGCGAAGATCCCGTGCCCGAGCGGCCCTTCCTCCGGCCACGGCGTGGCGGGCATCGGCAGTTGGATCGCGTGCGCCATCTCGTGCGCGGCGAGGATCCTTGCCGCAGTGTCGTGCGGCAGCTGCTCTACCGCCATGAACAGCGTGGGCCTGCCGTCGACCTCGCTGACCCAGCCGTTCGACCTGGCCAGGCCGACCATGCTGACGCACGGCACGGTCAGCTCCTCGGCCTGCAGCGCCGGGGCCACCAGGCGGGCGGCCTGCTCGAACCAACCGGCGGCAAGCGCGCCGTTGGCCCTGATCCGGTCGATCAGCTCGGGGTATCGCGCGAGTGCGGGTCCGGGATCCGGCTCGCCGCCGCCGCGGATGACGTCGGCCACGACCTCGGGATGGCGGGCGATGTACCCCCGCCACAGGCGGAGCTGCCGGTCCGGGGGAGCGTCCGCGGCCTGTGCCCAGAAGTCGAGGAAGGCGGGCACCAGATCGCGTACCAGGGTGGGCATCCGGCGATCGTATCCGCGCTCCTGCCGCGTCGGGGTGGGACGAATTGCCCCTCCCGGCCAACGCCGGGCACCCACCTCTATCTATTGACACCGGCAAATATAAACCCTACGTTCAGTGCATCGTCGGTGACGCTGAGGGGTGGTCCGATGCTTCGTGACATCAAGAGAACGGTGTTGGTGCTGGCGGTGGGGCTGCTGGCCGCGGTTGCGCTCGGGGCGTCCCCGGCATACGCCGACTGGTGCCTTCAGGGCAACCCGGACGGCTCCTGGACCTGGATCGACTGCACCACATAGGTCGGCGAGGCCTCGGCGTGTGGCGCGGGGGGTGCCGCCTGCGGTCCGCCGCACATCGCTTGATCGAGTGCGCTCGTGCGACGATGAGCGCCGGGTCACCGTCGACGAGTTGGAGTGATCATGCGCTGGGTGTGGCTGGTAATCGGAGTGCTGCTGGTGCTGTCGGGGATCGTGTGGACCTTGCAGGGCCTGGACCTGCTCGGCCAGTCCGGCGGCATGAACGGGCAGCAGATCTGGGCGTTCATCGGCCCGGTCACCGCGGTCGCCGGAGTGCTGCTGATCCGCCTCGGGCTGCGGCGGCAGGCCTAGCGGTAACACCGGTGGGATGGGGCAAAGATGAATCGCCCACGATCGAATGGCGCACGGTTCGGTGGGCTGTCACGCGTGCTCCCCGGCGCCGTCCTGGCGGGACGACGGGCCCGGGGCGATGCACCGAAACCACATCAGGTCCGCGGAAAGCTTGCTCATTTGCCGCCGCACAGCGCATAGTTCCAGTACACCCCCGTCTCGTCGTAAGGAATGCCGCCGTGCATGCAGACAACCTTTCGCCTGTACGTCCCGATCTGAGTGCAATGACGGAAATGACGCACGAGGCGATGGTTGCGCGATGGCAGCAGGGCCTGGTCACGCCGATGTCCTCCACGATAAACACCTTTGCCAAGACCGACGGCAGCTGGTGGACCGTGAGCGACGGCGCGTGGCAGCGGGTTCCCGAGAGCGCGCGCAGCGAGCAGCTCGACTACCACCATGACCGCTTCGCGTCGACCTGCCAGGCCAAGGGCCCGGCCGGGTCGAACTCGCCGTGGGGCGCCGCCAACCCGGGAAGCATGACCGGGCGCCGCTAGCCCGAAGCGGATTCTCGCAAAACCGGAAGCTTCGACCAACGGGCCGGTGAGACCCAGGCCGCGCGGAGACGCGGATCCTGGGTGGCACCGGCCCGTTGGCGTCAGTTGCCGGCGTCGGGTGTCGGGGCGGGCGCTTCGGTGTCGGTGTCCCGGCCGGTCCGCAGCGCGAGCCGATCCAACACCAGCACCTGCACCGCGCCGACCGTAGCCGCGACGAGGAGCAGGACCGGCAGCGGATAGAGCCAGCCGACCGGCACCGCCTCCGGGACCCCGAACATCTGGATCGCCTGGAGCACCACGACCTGCATCGGGGCGCTGTCGGGCGCGTAGCCGGCGATGATCGGCCACAGCGTGTCCTGGGCCTGCACGACCCACGTGATAAGCGCGGCGAGCCCGACGACCGGCAGCGCCAGCGTCCAGCGGACACCCCGGAACAGCAGCGCCGACCCGAACAGCACCGGGATCGTCAGCGACGCGGGCGGGATCAGGAACAGGAACGCGCTGCCGTCCTCGGCGCGGTGCATCCAGGCGTCGGGCGCGAGTCCGGCCAGCCCCACGAACAGCCACGGCGCGAACGGCAGCAGCAGCAACTCGCTGCGGCGGCCGAGCGGCCGCAGCGCGCCGATCCCGTAGCCGGCCAGGGCCGCGGCGAGCACCCCGACGACCGTCGAGATCAGCGGTGGCAGCCAGGTGGAGGCCAGGTGGGTGAACAGGCTTCCGCGTACGGCCGCGGTGTCGAAGCCGACCGAGTTCAGCAGCCACGGGGTGAGCCCGGCCAGGCCGAGCAGCAGCAGGCCGCCGCCGACGACGGAGGCGGCGACCCGCCATCCCGCGGTGCTCGCCGGTGCCGTACTCGGCTCCGCCGACGCGGGCCGGTCCGCGGGCACGATCCGGGCACGGGCCAGGATCAGCCAGACCGCGACGCCGATGCCGAGGACCGCCAGCAGCAGCCCCAGCAGGACCGCGACGGCGGAGGCCGTGCCCAGCCGGAAGGTCCGGAACGCCTGATCGAAGATCAGCACGGTAGGCGTCGCGTACCGCGGGCCGTCGGGGGTCCTGCCCAGCACGTAGGGGAAACCGAACGACTGCAGGCCGATCGCCAGCGCCGATGCGGTGAGGACGCCGCTGACCAGCAGGGCGCCCGCCCAGGTGTCGCGCGGCCGGGTCGAGCGCCGGAACACCAGCAGGAACGCGGTCGCGCCGAGCCCGACGGCGAGCCCGAAGAACGTGAGGTACTGCGCGAGAAGCGGGTTCAGGCTGTCAGGGGAGCGGTCGAACGTGAGCACCCAGGAGGCGGCCGCGCCCGCGGTGGCCAGGGCAGCCAGCGGCAGCGCGAACGCGATGCGGA
Source organism: Catellatospora paridis (assembly GCF_009720365.1). GTDB lineage: Bacteria > Actinomycetota > Actinomycetes > Mycobacteriales > Micromonosporaceae > Catellatospora > Catellatospora paridis. The sequence continues at coordinate 800,898 of NZ_ML769313.1, forward strand.
CCGTCCAACGCCCGGCCCGGCCTGCCCGCGCGGCGAGATATGCCAGTGCGCCGCCGACGACGACCGCGGTGAGCGTCACCAGCACGGCGAAGACCAGCGGCCAGACCAGCGCCCCGGCGAAGTCGGGGAACGAGTCCGCGTAGTTCTCCAGCCCGACCTGCTCCGCATCGCGGCCGAGCATGTCGACGTCGGTGAAACTCGCCAGCAAGGTCCGCACCGTGGGCACCACGTAGCCGCTGAGCAACAGCAGGAACGCGGGGATGACGGCGAGCAGTCCGAACAGGACGTGGGCGGGGCGGTCAGGGGATTTCGGCGCGGTCTCGGTCACAGTGTCCGATGCTAATGCCTGCTCCTGACGCCGGCACGCGATACGTCCGACCGAAATGGACGGTGCGGTCTACGCCGACGCACGCAGGTAGGTGACCACGGCCACGACCCGGCGATGGTCCTCGTCCCCGGCGGCCAGGCCGAGCCGGTCCGTTGACCGCCGGGCACCTCGGGCGTACGGGGGACGGCAGCCACCCGCCGAGGTGCTTCAATGCCACACATGTCGTTCTCCTCCACCCTCGCGGCGATCGACGGCTGGCTGGCCGAGCATGCACCGCTGACGCTGCGCGACCTGCCCCCGCCCGCGACCACGGCAGACCTGGCAAAGGTCCGCGCGCAGCTCGGCGTGGACCTGATCAAGGACGTGGAGGAGCTGCTGCGCTGGCACAACGGGGCCGGGCGGGCCACGCCGCCGTTCTGCCTCGCGCCGGGCTTCGCCTTCCTGGGCACGGCCGACATGATCGCCGTGTCCCGGCGGCGCATCGCCGAGGACGAGGCCCGGCCCATGTGGCACCCCTGGAACCGGCAGTGGCTGCCGGTCGCCACGGGCAGGCGGGGCGCATGCCTGGCCGTGGAGCACGCCGACAACGACGCGCACGGCCACGTCGGCATCTCGTCCACGGAGGACGGTCGCGACGGCCCCAAGACCTGGCCCGACCTGGGCATGCTGCTCTCTCGCACCTACGAGGCCATGCGATACGGCAGCCGGTTCATGAAATCCCGGCGGACCGTGCTCGACGGCAGGCTCGACTGGGAGGAGGCCTGACGCCGGGTCGGCGAAACGATGCTTCGCCTACTCGCGCAGCCTGTCGCGTACCGCCTGCTGCGTATCGAGGCCGGTGCCGGTGCGGAGCAGGTACGGCTCCACACCGCCGTATCGCTCGTCGAGGTGCGCCAGGGTGTGCAGCATCGGCTGCGGCGAGCAGCCGTCGGTGCGGGCGTAGTCGTCGGCGATCAGTCCGTTGTCGACCCCGGCGAGCCGCAGCAGCAGCGCGACCAGCACTCCGGTGCGGTCCCGGCCGGCGTGGCAGTGTACGACGACCGGTCCGGCCGGGGCCTGCGCCACGGCGCGCACCGCGGTGCCGATGCGCTCGATGTTGTGGTCGAGCATCGGTGCGTACGTGTCCGGTGGTGGGACGTAGCCGAGCACGTCGTCGAGCATGGGCACGTGCCGGTATACGGAGTCGTCGGCGAACGGGCTCGGCCTGCCCTCGATCTCCCAGGCCCACCGCAGGTCGACGACGCGGCTGACCCCTCCGTCGCGGGCGGCCTGGAGGGTCGCCGGCGGCAGCTGGTCGTGGTGGCCCGTGCGCCACAGCGCACCGGCGCGGACGCGGCCGCCGTCGGTGGTCGGCAGCCCGCCGAGGTCACGGGCATTGCGGCAGGTCGACCAGTCGAGACTCATCGGACTCCCCCTCGCCGAGTCGGGCAGGCAAGCCCGGCGGGCCCTGCCATCCTGCGATGGTAGTGCCCGCCGGGTGCGCCGGTCAGCGCTGGATGGACTTGGTCTCCAGGTACTCGTCCAGTCCGAAGTGGCCGAACTCGCGGCCGTTGCCGGACTGCCGGTAGCCGCCGAACGGGGCCAGGGCGTTCCACGGCGCGCCGTTGACGTCGACCTGTCCGGCGCGCAACCGCCGGGCGACGGCGAGGGCGTGCTCGGGTTCGCCGAAGACGCCGCTGGTCAGCCCGTACATGGTGCTGTTGGCGATGGCCACGGCGTGGTCCTCGTCGGTGTACGGGATGATCGTGAGCACTGGGCCGAAGATCTCCTCCTGGGCGATCGCCGAATCCGGGTCGACACCGGCGAAGATCGTCGGTCGCACGTAGGCGCCGTCGAGCCCTGCGGGCCGTCCCGGCCCGCCGAACACGAGCTTCGCGCCGTCGGCGATGCCCCGCTCGATGTACCCGTCGACCTTGCGCCGCTGATCCTCCGAGACCAGCGGCCCGAGCCGGGTGGCCTCGTCGGTGGGGTCGCCGACGGTGTACTGCGCCGCGGCCGCGACCGCCAGCTCGACGATCTCGTCGTGGCGGGCCGCGGGGACCAGCATCCGCGGCCACGCGCCGCAGACCTGGCCGCTGTTGGTGAACACCATCATCAGACCCTTCTCGACGGCCTTTGCCAGGTCGGCGTCGTCGAGGATCACGTTCGCGCCCTTGCCGCCGAGTTCGAGCGCGACCCGCTTGACGGTCTGCGCGGCGACCGCGGAGATCCGCCGCCCGGCCCGGGTCGAGCCGGTGAACGAGATCATGTCGATGTCGGGGTGCGCCGAGATCGCCTCGCCGACGACCTCGCCCGTGCCGTACACGACGTTGGACACGCCCGCCGGCAGGCCCGCCTCGGCGGTGACCTCGGCCAGGATGCGCGCCGTCAGCGGCGCGACCTCCGACGGTTTGAAGACCATGGTGTCGCCCGCCACCAGGGCGGGCGCGAGCTTCGACATGATCTGCTGCAGCGGGAAGTTCCACGGTGTGATCGCGCCCACGACACCGATCGGCTCGCGGACGATCAGGGAGTTGCCGACCTGCTCGGTCCAGGCGTAGTCGGCGGCGAGGGCGGCGAAGGAGTTCGCCACGGCGACCGGGAAGCCGATCTGGGCGGTACGGGACATGGTGATGGGTGAGCCCATCTCGGCGGTGATCGTGACGGCGATCTCCTCGGCGCGGGCCTGCAGGCCTTCGGCGATGCGCCGCACGACGGCGGCCCGCTCGGCCGGGTCGGTGGCCGCCCAGCCGGGGAAGGCGGCTCGGGCCGCGGCGACGGCCTGGTCGACGTGCGCGGAGGTGCCGGCGGGCGCCTGGGCGACGATCTCGCCGGTCGCCGGGTTCGTCACGGGGATGGTCTCACCGGAGCCGGCGACGACCCGGCCGCCGATCCAGTGTCCGAGTGGGGTGGGTGCTGGGTTGTTCATGCTTCGACTGTGGCGGCCCGGCATGGCCGTATCCAGGCACAACCTGTCCGTGGCTGCGGGTCGCGGATCGGCGCACGATCGACTCCCGGCTTCGCCGACGCCCCGGTGTGACCCTCGTTGCCGGCGGAACACCGCGGGTCCGGGGCGTTGTTGGCAAGATCAGAGAACGGAGCCGCGTCATGCAACGGGATCGACTCGCCGAATTCCTCCGGACCAGGCGTGAGGCGCTGCAGCCGGAGGATGTCGGGCTGCCCCGCGGGCAGCGTCGGCGCACCGGTGGCCTGCGCCGAGAGGAGGTCGCGGCGCTCAGCGGCATGTCGACCGACTACTACAGCCGGATCGAGCAGCAGCGCGGCCCGCACCCGTCGGAGCAGATGCTCGCCGCGATCGCTCGTGGCCTGCGGCTGTCGCTGGAGGAGCGCGACCACCTGTTCCGGCTCGGCGGCCACGCCGTGCCGCGGCGGGTCCTGCGCGCCGACCACATCAACCCGGGCATGATGCGCATCTTCGACGGCCTCGGCGAGGCCGCCGCGCAGGTGGTGAGCGATCTCGGCGAGACGCTGCAGCAGACCCGGCTCGCCGTGGCGCTGCTGGGCGACGAGACCGCCTACACGGGGCTCGCCCGCAGCCTGCACTACCGGTGGTTCACCGACCCCGGGGCGCGGGAGCTCTATCACCCGGACGACCACGCCGTGCACAGCCGACAGCTCGCCGCGGACCTGCACCGCTCCTACACCCGCGACGGCGGCCGTGGGCGCGCGGGCGCGATCGCCGACGCGCTGCTGCGTACCAGTCCGGAGTTCGCCGACCTCTGGCGTGGGCATCCCGTGCCCGGCCCGTACTGCGTCGCGAAGCGGCTCCGGCACCCCCAGCTCGGTCCGATCGAGCTGCAGTGCCAGACCCTGCTCGATCCCGACCAGTCCCAGGCCCTGCTGCTCTACACGGCGACGCCGGGCAGCGAGAGCTACGAGAAGCTCCAGCTCCTGTCGGTCACGGGGGGCCTGCCCGTCTGAGCCGCCTAGGATCGATAGTCATCGAGCAACGACCACACTGTCGCCACGTCCGGACCCACGAGGTGGCCGCGCCGCTCCGACCGGCCGGCGACGAGAAGGACCGGACAGGAATGCCCGGTTCGTGACCGCACGCACGGTTCGCCTGCTCCAGTGCCGCAGTGGCACGACCTCTGTGAGATATCAGGCTGGCGGCTCCGCGTACACCCGGCAGACTGGGTGTCGTGGGGACCGGCGGGCGTTCGGTAGGAGACGGCTCACGGGAGGACGTCCGGATCCGGACTCCCGACCAGCGGCTCCGGGTCTTCGTGAGTTCGACCTTGGATGAGCTGGCCAAGGAACGGCAGGCGGTCGCGCGGGCGATCTCCGCGCTGCGGCTCACCCCGGTGATGTTCGAGCTGGGGGCCCGCCCGCACCCGCCGCAGGAGCTCTACCGGGCGTATCTGGCCCAGAGCGACATCTTCATCGGGCTGTACTGGCAGCGTTACGGGTGGATCGGCCCCGGCATGGACGTCTCGGGCCTGCAGGACGAGCTGGGGCTGGCCCGGGGCATGCCGCGTCTGCTGTATGTGAAGAGCCCCGCGCCGGATCGCGAACCGCGGCTGGACGAGCTGATCGAGGGTCTCATGGAAGAGGCCGCCGACTCGTTCCGCGTCTTCCGGACATCTACCGAGCTGGGCCGGCTGGTCCGCGACGACCTCGCGACGCTGCTCAGCGAGCAGTTCACCGTCGCCCGTCCCCACCTCGGCACCGCGCCGCCCGCAGTGGCGCAGCCTTCCCGGACCGTGGCAGCGACCGCGCCGCCACCACCGACGCCGGTGACTCCCGCTCCGCCCGATGCCCGGTCGGCTCCCGCACCGGTGGCCCTGGACCCGCCCGCGCCGCAGCCGCCGTCCGGGCTTGGGGCGACGACGGACCCGAAGGCGCTGCCCGCGCCCGGGCCACGGGCGCTGCCGGCGGACACGACGACCCTGGTAGGGCGCGAGTCCGCGATCGACGAGGTGGCCGGGCTGCTCGGCAGCCGCGGGGTGCGGCTGGTGACGCTGACCGGGCCGGGCGGGATCGGCAAGACCCGGCTCGCGCTGGCCGTAGGCGAGCGGTTGCGCGGCGGCTTCGACGCGGGCACCGCGTTCGTTGCGCTGGCCGACGTCAACCGGCCGGAGGCGGCGCTGGCCGGCATTTGCCGGGCGATCGGCGTCGGTCCGGGCTTCTCACCACTGGAGATTCTCGCCGACCGGCTCGGCGACGGCAGGTGGCTGCTGATCCTGGACAACCTGGAGCAGGTGCTGGATCTCGGCCCCTTCCTCGACGAGCTGCTGGCCCGCTGCCCCGGGGTGGCGATACTGTCGACCAGCCGGCGGGTGCTGCGGCTGCGCGCGGAGTGGGAGTATCCGGTGCCCGCGTTGGCGCTGCCGGAGGACCCGGCCGACGCGTCGATGGACGAGCTGGCGGCGTCCCCGGCGGTGGCGCTGTTCGTGGACCGGGCCCGCGCGGTCCGCCACGACTTCGTCCTGACCGGAGACAACGCCGCCGCAGTGGTCGAGATCTGCCGACGGTTGGAGGGCCTGCCGCTGGCCATCGAGCTCGCCGCCGCCCGGACCCGGCTGCGGGAGCCCGGGGTGGTGCTCGAACGGCTGGCCGGTTCGCTCGACGCGCTCGGCGCCGGCCCGGCGGACCTGCCTGACCGCCAGCGCACCCTGCGCACCACCGTCGAGTGGAGCGTGAGCATGCTCGACGAGGCCGAACGGTCGCTGCTGGACGCCCTCGCCGTGTTCGCCGGCGGCTGGACCGTCGAGGCCGCCGCCGCGGTGGCGGGCCTCGACGAGGACCGGGCGCTGGAGCTGACCGAGGCGCTGCACCAGCACAGCCTCGTGCACCTGGACCGCACCGAGTTCGGGGCGCGGTCGCGGATGCTGGAGACGGTGCGGGAGTTCGTCGCCGAACGGCTGGCCGACCGCCCCGACGGCGCGGAGATCCACCGCCGCCATGCCGAGCACTACCGGCGGCTGGCCGAGCAGGCGGAGGAATCGTTGCGCGGCGCGGGTCAGCGGGCGGCCGGGAACCGGCTGCAGTGCGACGCGGGCAACCTCGTCGCCGCCATGAGGTGGTATCTGGTCAACGATCCCGAACCGGTGCCCCACCTGCTGAGTGGCCTGTGGCTGTTCTGGACGCTCTGGGATCACGTGGACGAGGTGCGCCCCGGGATCGAGCAGCTGCTGCCGAGCACGGCCGCGCTGGACCTCCAGTCGCGGGTCGAGTTGCTGTGGACGGCCGCGGTGCTCGCCGACTATGTCGGTGACGAGGCGGCTGCGGTGCGGGCCTACCGGCAGCTGGAACCGTTGCGCGACCGCGTCCAGGACCCTCGCCTGCGCGCGCTGTCCTACGTGGCCATGGCCTGGACCGCACCGCTCGTCGGCGGCGACGGCGACGGCGACGGCGTGCTGCGCGAGGCGCTGGCGAGTCTGGAGCAGCTGCGTGGCCTGGAGGAGCCGTTCTGGACCGCGCTGATGCTGACGGCGGCCGCCACCGTGGAGCGGACCCTCGGCCGCTGCGACGACGCCGTGCGCCACCTCGACGAGGCGTGCGAGCTGGCCCGGCTGATCGACAACGCCTGGCTCGCGGCCTGGGCGCGCCGGGAACTGAGCACTCATGCCATCGCGCGGCACCGGCTCGGTGACGCCCGAGCCCTGCTTCACGAAGGGATGACGCTCAGCCTGCGGGTGCACGACATGCGCAGCGTGACCCTGTGCCTGGGCGGATTCGCCAGGCTGGCCTACGCCGAAGGCGACCACGAGAGGGCTGCCCTGCTGGCGGGGGCAGCGTGCGCGTTGCGGCAGCGCAGCGGCATACAACTGTGGTCGATGCAGCGCTCGGCGCGGACGGAGGGGCTCGACGAGCTGCGCGCCGCGCTCGGCGACGACCGGTTCGACCGGGCGTACGCGGCCGGCGGCCGGCTCAGCAAGCGGGAGGCGGTGGCGGCCGCCGACGCAGACGCGGACGCGTAGCAGGTCGGGCACCTTGTGGTGGCGGCAACGTGACCAGACCTTCCTTACCGCGCCGGTTCGGTGGGAACGAGGTCGTGTTCGTGGAGCCAGGCGAGCAGGTGTTCGGAGAGTTCGCGGGGGTGTTCGAGCTGGGGGACGTGGCCGGAGTCGAGTTCGACGTAGGTCCAGTGCGGCAGCCGGGCGGCGACCGCGCGGGCGGAGCCGATCGGGACGTGCCGGTCGTGCACGCCGTGGGTGAGCAGCACCGGCATCCGCAGCGACGCCATGGCCTGCCAGTAGGCGCTGGGCCGAGCCAGCAGCCGCAGCAGTGAGCGGCTCGCGCCGAGGTAGGAGTCGGCGCGGCGCGGGTTGGCGGCGGTCATCTCCTCGTCGAGGGCGACCGCGTCGGCGATGACCTGCTCCGGCACCCGGGACGGGTCGGCGCAGGTCATCGCCAGGGTTTCCTCGATACGCTGCCGGGCGGGCACGGTGGCCAGCCGCCGCCGCATGGCCCAGCCCGCGAGGCCGGGTACGAGGTTGATCAGGAACAGCCGGCGGATCTGCGGATCGATCTTGACTTTCGGGGCGATCGGCACGCTCGGGTCGATCAGCGCCAGCCCGCACACCGCGTCCGGGGCGGCGGCCGCGGTCAGCGTGGACACCATGCCGCCCATCGAGTTGCCGACCAGCACCGCGGGCTCGCCGACGACCTCGGTCAGGTAGCGCCGCAGCAGCTCGGCGTTGGCGGTGACCGTGGTCGGTCCGGCCGCACCGCCCGTGCGGCCGAACCCCGCCAGATCCAGAGCGGTGACCCGGGCGTACGGCGTCAGCAGCGGCGCGATCCGCGTCCAGTTCAGGTGCGAACCGCCCAGCCCGTGCACGAGCACCACCGGCGGCGTGTCTGGCCTGCCGCCGAAGTCGACGTAGTGCACGGGTCCGCCGAGGTCGACGTACGCGCTCTTCATGGTCAGCTCCGCTCCGCGCTGTACTTGCGCAGCTCGCGCTTGGCCAGCGAGGCCTTGTGGACCTCGTCGGGGCCGTCGGCCAGTCGCAGCGTACGCGCGGCGGCCCACATGTGCGCGAGCGGGAAGTCCTGGCTGACGCCGCCTCCGCCGTGCACCTGGATCGCCTTGTCGATCACCCAGCCGGCCATCTCCGGCACGACGATCTTAATCGCCTGGATCTCGGTGTGCGCGCCCTTGTTGCCGACCGTGTCCATCAGCCACGCGGTCTTGAGCACCAGCAGGCGGGCCTGCTCGATGCGCACCCGGGCCTGCGCGATCCACTCGCCGACCACGCCCTGCGCCGCGAGGGGCTTGCCGAAGGCGACGCGCTCGGTGGCCCGCCGGCACATCAGTTCGAGGGCGCGCTCGGCCATGCCGATCAGGCGCATGCAGTGGTGGATGCGCCCCGGTCCGAGCCGGGCCTGCGCGATGGCGAAGCCCTCGCCCTCGCCTGCGATCAGGTTGGCGGCGGGCACCCGTACGTCGGTGAAGGTGATCTCGGCGTGGCCGCCGTGCCAGCCGTCGTCGTAGCCGAACACGTGCATGCCGCGCTTGATCTCGATGCCGGGGGTGTCCCGGGGCACCAGGATCTGGCTCTGCTGGCGGTGCCGGTCGGCGGCCGGGTCGGTCTTGCCCATCACGATGAAGATCGCGCAGCGCGGGTTCATCGCCCCCGACGACCACCACTTGCGCCCGTTGATCACGTACTCGTCGCCGTCGCGCTCGATCCGGGTGGTGATGTTGGTGGCGTCGGACGAGGCGACCTCGGGTTCGGTCATGCAGAACGCCGACCGGATCTCCCCGGCGAGCAGCGGCTTGAGCCAGCGCTCCTGCTGCTCGGCGGTGCCGAACATGGTCAGCACCTCCATGTTGCCGGTGTCCGGGGCGTTGCAGTTGATGGACTCCGGGGCCAGGTGCGGGCTGCGTCCGGTGATCTCGGCCAGCGGCGCGTACTGCAGGTTGGACAGGCCCGCGCCGAGCGGGTGGTGGGGGAGGAACAGGTTCCACAGGCCGCGCTTGCGGGCCTCGGTCTTCAGCTCCTCCATGACCGGCGGGGTGGTCCACGGCGGGATCTCGCCGAGCTGGTGCTCGGCGATCGCCTCGGCCGGGTACACGTGCTGCTCCATGAAGTCGAGCAGGTCGGCGCGCAGCTGCTCGGTGCGCTCGTCGTACGAGAAGTCCATGTGCTTACGCCTCCTGCAGCGTGCGGTGACCGAGCTTGATCAGATGCGGGACCATCGCGCCGACCCGGTCGAAGCCCTCGCCGACCGTCTGCCCCGCGAGATACCGGTAGTGGATGCCTTCGAGGATCCCGACGAGCTTGTAGTGCGCGAACGCGACGTACCACGGCAGCTCCGACAGGTCCGCGCCGCGCCGGGCGGCGTATCGCGCCGCCATCTGCGCCGACGTCGGGAAGATCCCCGGCGGGGGAGCCTCGCCGAACAGGCCGTCCATGACCGGCTCGGTCCACATGCGCCAGTAGCACAGGAACAGGCCCAGGTCGGCGAGCGGGTCGCCGATGGTGGCCATCTCCCAGTCGAGCACCGCGACGATCTGGTCGCCGGGCCCGACGATGCAGTTGTCCAGGCGGTAGTCGCCGTGCAGGATCGACACCTGCGCGGACTGGGCGGGCAAACGCGCCACGAGGTCGGCGTGCAGCTCGGCCAGGCCGCGCAGCTCGCGGTTGTGCGAGTGCTGCAACTGGGTGCTCCAGCGGCGCAGCTGCCGGGCCAGGTAACCTTCCGGCTTGCCGAAGTCGCCCAGCCCCACCGCCGACGGGTCGACCGCGTGCAGGTCGGCGAGCACGTCCATCAACGCCAGCGACAGCGAGCCGACCCGCTCGGCGCCCAACGTCGCGGTCTGCCCGGCGGTGCGCCACACCGTCCCGTCCACGTGTTCCATCACGTAGAACGGCGCCCCGATCACCTCGGGGTCCTCACACAGCGCCACGGTGCCCGGCACCGGCACCCGGGTCCCGCCCAGCGCGGAGATCACCCGGTACTCGCGGGACATGTCGTGGGCGGTGGACAGCACGTGCCCGAGCGGCGGGCGGCGCACCACCCAGCGCTGCGCGTCGTCGGCGACCCGGTAGGTCAGGTTGGACTTGCCGCCAGGGATCAGCTCCCCGGTCAGCTCTCCGCTGACCAGCCCGGGACGCACCCGGTCCAGGAAGGACCGCAGCGCCGACAGGTCGAGTCCTTTCGGATCGGTCATGCCTTCACCTCGCTGCGCTCGGCTCCGTCATGACTGACGGTGCCGATGGTTCGCTCGCTGCGCTCGCTCACGGCCGCACCACCAGCCGGCCGACGGTCTCGCCCGCGCCGAGCCGGGTGAGGCCGTCCACGGCCTCGTCGAGGCTGAGCACGCCGCCGATCAGCGGCTGCACGACGCCGTCGGCGGCCAGCCCGCACAGCTTCTCGTGCACCTCGACGACCAGCGCCGGGTTCAGCTGTCGGTACAGGCCCCAGTGCACGCCGACGATCGAGTAGTTCTTCACCAGCGCGTGGTTGAGTCCCGGCGTCGGCACGGTGCCGCCCGCGAAGCCGACGACCAGGATGCGGCCCTCGAACGCGACGCACTTGACCGAGCCCGTGTACGCGTCGCCGCCCACCGGGTCGAAGACCACGTCCGCGCCGCGGCCGCCCGTGGCGGCTTTCACCGCGGCGATGAAGTCCTGCTCGCGCCGATCGACCACCAGGTCTGCGCCGAGCTTCGCGGCGACCTCGGCCTTCGCCGCCCCGCCGACGACCGCGATCACGGTCGCGCCCGCGGCCTTGCCGAGCTGGATCGCGGCACTGCCGACCCCGCCCGCGCCCGCGTGGATCAGCAGCGTCTCGCCCGGCTGCAGCCGCGCCCGGCGGTGCAGCGAGAACCAGCCCGTCTGGTACGCGATGTGCATCGCCGACGCCTGCACGTCGTCCAGTGCGGCCGGGGCGGGGAACGCGTCCACGGCCTCGACCAGCGCGTATTCTGCCAGCGCGCCCGAGGGCAGCGCGGTCGTCCCGATGACCCGGTCGCCCTCGGTGAACCCCGTGACCTCGGCTCCGGCGGCGACGACCTCGCCGCACAGCTCCACACCAGGGGTGAACGGCAGCGGGGGGCGCACCTGGTACTGCCCCCGCACCAGCAGCACGTCCGGGAAGTTCAGCGCCGACGCGCGCACGCGTACCAGCAGCTGGCTCGGACCCGGCGTCGGAACCTCGGTCTCGACCAGGCTCATCACGTCGCCCGGCTCGCCGTTGGCGGCGACCTGCCAGGCGCGCATCACGGCGGCCATCAGACGTACATCCGCGACACGGTCTCGGCGACGCAGACCGGCTTGTCGCCACCCTCGCGCTCGATGGTCACCTGCGAAATCAGCTGCACACCGCCGGTGACGTCCTCGACCGACAGCAGCTTCACCGTCGCCCGCACCCGCGAGCCGACCGGCACCGGTGCGGGGAAACGCACCTTGTTGGTGCCGTAGTTGACGCCCATCTTCACGTCCGGCACCCGCAGCGCGTCGCCGGCCAGGAAGGGGATGAGCGACAGCGTCAGGTATCCGTGCGCGATGGTGGTGCCGAACGGGCCCGACGCGGCGCGGGCCGGGTCGGTGTGGATCCACTGCAGGTCGCCGGTGGCCTCGGCGAACATGTCGACCCGCTGCTGATCGATCTCCAACCACTCGCTGGTGCTGACCACGGTGCCGACGGCGGCACGCACGTCGTCCAGGGAGGCGAAGGCCATGACATAACCCTTCCACGGTGAAGGCTGGCGAACTAAGTAAGCGCTTGCTTAGGATGCCGGTATGGAAGGGTGCTGTCAACGCTTCACTCCGAGCCGTGGAGGACCCCGATGAACACCGCCGCCGCCGACCTCGACGAGGTCGCGATGCTGGAGCGGGCCTGGCACGACGTCAGTCCGGCCCCCGCCCGGCGGCTGCTCATCGCCGCCGTCCAGGCCTTCGCCGAACGCGGCTACCACGCGACCACCACCCGCGACATCGCGACGCGGGTCGGCATGAGCCCCGCCGGGGTGTACGTGCACTACCGCTCCAAGGAGGAGCTGCTGCACCGCATCTGCCTGGTCGGTCACCGGCACTCGCTGGTCGCCCTGCGCGCGGCGGCGGCCCGCAGCGACGACCCCGTGCAGCAGCTACGCGACGTCATCGGCGACTTCGCCGCCTGGCACGCCCTGTTCCACACCCCGGCCAGGGTCATCTCGTACGAGCTCAACGCCCTGGAACCGGCGCACCTCACCGAGATCACCGCGCTGCGCCACGAGATGGACCTGCTGGTGCGAGCCACCCTGGAACACGGCGTCGCGCGTGGCGTCTTCGACGTGCCCGACATCCCCGGCACCGGCCTGGCCCTGCTCTCCCTGACCGTCGACGTCGCCCGCTGGTATCGCACCTCCGGCCGCAGCGCCCCCGAGGACATCGGCGCGCTCTACGCCGACCTCGCCGTACGCATGGTCCAGGCCCGCTGACCCCCGCAGAGATGCTCAGGTCGGCGGGTTGTCGGCCAGCCAGACCGACGCGCGGCGGGCCGAGGCGCGCGACAGCCACGCGTCCTGGACCAGCTCGGCCAGCTCGCGGCGGCTGATCTCGCCGATCCGGCAGGCTCGCAGCAGCACCGACGGGTGGCCGTTGAAGTGCGCGGTGGTGAAGTACGGTGAGGACTCGTCCTGGACCATCGCCTGCTTGTCGGCGTCCGATCCGACCCAGAAGACGATCACGTCGGGGTAGCGCTCGCCGGTGTCGGGGTCGACGGCGTCCGGCCGCGGATTGCGGAAGAAGATGAAGGACTTCCCGCCCACCTGGTAGACGGGGTTCTCCCCGGATCCGTACTCGACGGTGACGTGCGGCATGGCCAGGGCCAGCTCGTGCACGTCGTCGACCTGGGCGGGTCGCTCGTTGTCGTCGGACACGCTGCGAGCATATGTCGTAGCCCGTGCGCTGGACGTGCGCCGGACTGCCGCGCCACGATACGGGGATGCGTTCTCGAACTGCCGGCATGTGGTGGGGCACCGCGATCGAAGCGCCCGACCCCGCGGCGCTGGCGCGCTTCTACGCCGAGCTGCTCGGCTGGCCCGTCGTCCACGAGGAGCCGGGAACGGCGATCATCGCACCGCCGCAGGGAGCCGTCTACCTGGTGTTCCAGCAGGCCACCGGCTACCAGGCGCCCGTCTGGCCGCCGGTCGACGGCGCGCAGCGCCCGATGATGCACTTCGACTTCCAGGTCGGGGACCTCGACTCGGCCGTCGCCGAGGCGCTCGCCCTGGGCGCGTCGCTCGCCACACCCTCACCGCGAAAGAACGTGCGCGTGTTACTCGACCCGGCTGGACATCCTTTCTGCCTCTGCGTCGAAGAGGACTGACGGACCGAAGCAAATGCCCGGTCAGGAGGGCGCCGGGTCGACCAGCCGGCCGTCGGTGGAGGTCGCCGGGTGCGCCAGCTGCGGCAGGTAGTGCCGGGTGAACAACTCGCTGATCAGGTCACGGCGGCTTCGTACGCCCGTCTTGTCGAACACGGCCTTGAGATGGTCCTGCACCGTGTACTCGGAGATGCCCAGCACGGTCGCTATCTGCGCGGTCGACCCGCCCAGCAGCACCTGCTGGGCGACGTCGCGCTCCCGCTGCGACAGCCCGTACGCGTCCAGCACGATCGCGGCGAGATCACCCGGCTCGGCCGGCCCGATCGCCACCGCGGTCATCGGTGCCGGGGCCGGCCCGATCCGCCACGCGTGCAGGGCAGCCCACCGGCCGCTGCGGGTACGCGCCCGGGACCGGGCCTGGGTGGCGGCGGTGGCGGTCGCCCGCGCGGCGACGGCCTGCACGGCGTACGGCAGCGCCGACCCGGCGCGATCCTCCGGCAGGTCGTCCAGCCACCGCCGGGCCGTCGGCGACACGCTGACCTCGTCCTGGTGCTCGTCGAGCACGACCAGGCCGGGCGCGTCGGCGATGGTCCCGGCGTCCCTGCCCGCCAGCAGCAGCGAGCGGCGCAGCGCCGTCGTGGCGGGTTTGCTGATCTGCCGCGCCGCGGCCAGGTCCGTGTCCGTGAACGCGGGCGAACCCGCCGCTCGGCACAGCACCAGCAGGCCCCAGGTGTGCCCGCCCTGGCGCAGCACGACCCGCAGTTCGTCGCGGATGCCCAGCGGCCGCAGGATGTCGCGGTAGTACTTGCTGGACGGCAGGTCTCCGTCGGTGGAGTTGCTGAGCAGGCTCGCCGGGTCCGGTCGCCGCGCCAAGGCCCGCAGGTTGTCCACGTCGTCCTGCTCGATGTGTTCGATCTCGAACAGGCGCGGCATCGTCTCCTGCGGGAAGCCGTGGCGATGCTGCCCGCCCGTGTCGAGCAGCGTCGACGGGTCCAGCACCACCCCGCACCAGATGTCAGCCGGCACCAGTTCGGTGATGCCGCGGGTGGCGGCGTCCAGCACGTCGAGGGTCGCCTCGGCGGTGCTGAGGTCACCGCCGATCCGTCGCAGGGCACGGTCGACGGCATCGGCGCTCAGGGCAGGCATGCGGGTGAGCCTAGGCAGCGATCCCAGACTTCTGGGATGGGCCGAACGAACCCGAGTGGATAGCCTCCCCGAGACACACACCGGACCGGTGGCCGCCTCCGCGTCCGACGATTCGGCCGTGTCCACGGCCAGGGAGCGAGAAGCACGGTGTCCTGGATGACCGTCCGTAGGAACGGGTTGGCGCTGCTAGTGGGAGCGGTTGTCGCCGTGTCGGGGGCCTGCGGGGCGGACGGCGGTGGCGGCGCGGACGCCCCGGTCGACTCGGCGTCGGGCGCCGTCACCTCAGCCGGGCCGTCACCGCAGCCGGGCGCCGGTGCGGCCGGCTGCGCGGACTCGCCCGCTGCCACGGACAACGCGGCCGCGATCCAGGCGGCCTGGAACGCGGTGCCCGCCGGGCTGCGCACGGCCCTGGCGGCCCAGGGCCTGAAGCCGGACGGCGCCCACGGCGGCATGGCCCCGGCGGCCGTGGTCAGCGGCCTGGTCGGGATCCACGTCACGAACCTGCTCGCCGCGTCCGGAATCGACGACGCGCAGCGGCACTCGGCGCGCATCACCGCCGACGTTTATGTCGCGCTCGTCAACAAGGATGCGGCCGCTGCGGCCGGCACCAAACCGCCGGGCCTCCTGACCATCGTCCGCGAGCGGCAGGACCATTTCACCAAGGGCATGGGCGGGTACGGCGTCAACGTCGAGTTCCTGCCCGAGTCGATCGTGGCCGACCTGAACACGCTGTTCGGGCCGGTGCCCGACGGCGTCCGGCAGGGCCCCTCGGCCGGCTCCGGCAAGCCCTACTACCGCCCGACCCTGACAGGCAGCGACATGCTGACGTTCTGGCCGGTCGGCTTCGCCGGCGGCGGCTGCTGACACCTGGGTCGGATGCCCGTGCGTCCGCAGAAGGCCCCGCCACCGGATGTCGCAGCAGGCCGGCGATGGTGCGGGCTGCGGCCGCGGTCAGGCCGCGTCGCTCAGCGCTCGCAGCCACTCGTCGAAGCCGGTGGGTGCGATGCGGGCGTCCTTGCCGGGTAGCAGCACGTCACCGGCCATGTCGAGGCCGAGCACCGACGACCATGTGGGTACGAGTCTGACGGTGCGCCCGCGTGCCTCGAGGGTGCGCCGGGCCATGTCCACCAGGTCCTGTGCGTCGGGTCCGGCCACGTCCCGGTGGCGGCCCTGCGGCTCGTCCAGCGCGACCTCGGCGAGGATGTCGGCCACGTCGCCGGGCGCGATCGGCTGCACCAGCAGCGGCGCGATCGGGGCGGCCCCGTCCTTCTCGGTCCAGGCGACGACCGTCGCGGCGAAGTCGTGGAACTGCGTTGCGGGGACGATCGTCCATGGCACCGGGCCTGTTTCGACGAGGCGTTCCTGCTCCCGCTTGCCGGCGTAGTGCGCGTTGCCCTCGATGCGGCTGATCCCGACGATCGAGAGCAGCACGTGGTGCCGCACCCCGGCCCGCTGCTCGGCGGCGAGCAGGTTCGCGGTGGCCGTGTGGAAGAAGGCCACCGTCTCCGCCCGGTCGCGCGCCGGGCCGCTGGTGGCGTCGATGACGGCCTCGACCCCGGTCAGCGCGTCGTCCAGGCCCTGTCCGGTCGACAGGTCCACACCGAGCGAGCGGCTGATGCGTACCACGTCGTGCCCGTCGCGTGCCAGCGCGGCGACGGTGAGCGAGCCGATGTTCCCGGTGGCGCCGGCGACGGCGATACGCATGATGACCAGTCCTCACCTCGCGCCGGAGATCACCTCCGGTGGACCTGCGCCATCGTATGACGTGTCGTGCCACCCGCCGGAGACCGGCACGCCGCCGCGCATCGCCCGATCGACACGGCTGCCGGTCGGGCGATGCGTGGCGGGGGCGGGCTCGCGAGGTGCGCCTGCGGAACCTGTTCGTCCGCGCCACACCTGGGGTCTGTTCAGGCGGCGCCGGTGAGGGCGAAGCTGTCGATGTCGAACAGGCTGCCGGTGGTGCCGGTGAAGACGAGGTAGAGCGGTCCGGAGCCGGTGCTGATGGTGGTGGTGACGTCGGCGTAGTTGGCCCAGCCGCCGGTGTTGGCGACGGTGGCGGTGCCGAGCAGAGGGCCGGTGGCCGAGCCGGTGCGGATCTGGATGGTGCCGCCGGATCCGCCGGAGGACACGCGGGCCGTGAAGCCGGTCTTGCCTGCGGGGTTGACGCCGGAGAACCCGATCCAGTCGCCGTTCTCGATGTATCCGACGCGGTTGCCGCCATGTGCGGCGGCGTCGGCGACGATCTGTACGCCCGACTGGGAGCTGTACGACTCCGCCTCGATCCGGGTCGCCGGTGGCGCGGTGCCGGTGAGGGCGAAGCTGTCGATGTCGAACAGGCTGCCGGTGGTGCCGGTGAAGACGAGGTACAGCGGTCCGGAGCCGGTGCTGATGGTGGTCGTGACGTCGGCATAGTTGGCCCAGCCGCCGGTGTTGGCGACGGTGGCGGTGCCGAGCAGCGGGCCGGTGGCCGACCCGGTGCGGATCTGGATGGTGCCGCCGGATCCGCCGGAGGACACGCGAGCGGTGAAGCCGGTCTTGCCTGCGGGGTTGACGCCGGAGAACCCGATCCAGTCGCCGTTCTCGATGTATCCGACGCGGTTGCCGCCGTGCGCGGCGGCGTCGGCGACGATCTGCACGCCCGACTGGGAGCTGTACGACTCCGCCTCGATGCGGCCGGTGGCGGGCGGGGTGGCCCAGGGGACCTGCGGGGACCGGTAGAAGTTGATGTTCTGCAGCGTCCAACGGGGGCCCTGCGCACCCAGGCGCGTCTTGAAGGCGTCCCAGTTGCGGGCCGACTGCGGCGACCAGGCCAGCTCGGCGAGGGCGGGCAGGCGGGGGAAGGCCATGAACTCGATGTCGGCGAGCTTGGTGAGGGTCTCGCTCCACATCGGGGCCTCCACCCCGAGGATCGCGCTGGCCGGCACGTTGGTGAGCAGGGTGGCGGGATCCCAGTTGTACGCGGTCTGCACCTCGATCAGGCCGGCCCAGCTGAGTCCGAGCGGGGTCTGGTTGGTGTACTTCATGTCCAGGTACGCCTTGTTGGCGGGCGACATGACGACCTTCGCGCCCTTGCTGACCGCGGCGCTCAGGTCGGCGTCGGAGGTGGTCGTGCCCCAGTACTGGGCGATCCGGCCCGGGGTGTGGTCGGCCTGGCCGAGCTGGTGCCAGCCCATCACGGTCTTGCCCGCGTTGCCGACGAACGGCTGGATCCGGTTCATGAACGTGCGGTAGTCGGCGTCGGAGGTGCTGTTCGCCTCGTCGCCACCGATGTGCAGGTACGGGCCGGGGGTGAGGGCCGCCAGCTCGGCGAGGACCTGCTGCACGAACGTGTAGGTGATCTCCTTGCCGACGCACAGCGAGCTGAAGCCCACGCTGGTGCCCGTGTACAGCGGCGGGGCCGTGTTGTTGCAGTTGAGCTCGGCATAGGAGGCCAGGGCGGCGTTGACGTGCCCCGGCATGTCGATCTCCGGCACGATCGTGATGTGGCGGGCCGCGGCGTAGGCGACGAGGTCGGTGTACTGCGCCTTGGTGTAGTAGCCGCCCGCGCCGCCGCCGACCTGGGTGCTGCCGCCGACGGTCGCCAGGCGCGGCCAGGCGTCCACGACGATGCGCCAGCCCTGGTCGTCGGACAGGTGCAGGTGCAGCGTGTTTATCTTGTACTGGCTGATCTCGTCGAGGTATCGCTTGACGACGTCCACGCCGAAGAAGTGCCGCGAGACGTCGAGCATCGCACCGCGGTAGCCGTAGCGCGGGTGGTCGACGATCCTGCCGCCGGCGAGCTCCCACGGCCCGGGCTGGACGGTGCGCGCCTCGACGGCGGCGGGCAGCAGCTGCCGCAGCGTCTGCACGCCGTGGAACAGTCCCGCCGGAGTCTGCGCCCGGACGGTGACCAGGGCCGCGGTCACGTCCAGCTGGTAGCCCTCGCTGCCGACGCTCGGGTCCGCACCGGACAGCAGCAGTGCGATGCCGCTGGTGGGCGTGCCGCTGGTGGCGGTGACGGGCAGCGCGTAGCCGGTGGAGGGGCGCAGCAGGTCGGCGAGATAGGCGCCGACGGCGGTGGCGGCCGATGAGCCCGTCGGGGTCTGGATCGTGGCGGCCGCGGGCAGCGTGTAGGTCACGCCGGTGGCGGGCTGCACCGACACCGGCACGGGCACCACGCTTTGCAGGCTCACGGGAGCGGCGTCGGCCGGAGTGGCCTCCACGGTCCAGGCGAGCCCGGCGGTGGTGACGGCGGCGACTGCGAAGACGAGCAGAACTTGCCGGGCGCGATGGTGCACGAGGTCCTCCAGCGAAACGGTAAAGTTTCCTGTTAGTTTGACGGCAGGCTATGTCCAGGTGTCGGCGGTGTCAAGCGCGGCGATGGCTGCTGCCGCGTACATTCGGCGGGTGACCGAACTCGACCTGTGGCGCGCCGAGATCGACGGGCGTGCCGCCGACGCCGAAGCCCTGGCGCTGATCGAGCACCGCGCCTGGGGCCACTTCACCGCGATGCAGGTGCGCGACGGCCGCACCCGCGGGCTGGACCTGCATCTCGCCCGGCTGCAGGCTGCCCACCGCGCGATGTACGACCGCGACATCGACGCCGGGCAGATCCGGGACCGGGTCCGGCACGCGCTGGACGGCATCCCGGACGCGTCGGTGCGCGTCTACGGCTACTGGAACGGGCTCATCGTGACGGTGCGCCGGCCCGAACAGACGCCGCCGCGGCCGCACGCGATGGGCTCACAGCATTTCCAGCGCCCGCTCGCCGGACTCAAACACCCGGGCAGCGGGGCGGCCCAGGGCTACTTCCTCGACCGGGCGCTCGCCGCCGGGTTCGACGAAGCCCTGCTGGTTGGTGCCGACGGGACCATCGCCGAGGGCGCGATCACCAACGTCGGCTTCTGGCGCGCCGGCACGATCGTCTGGCCCGACGCGCCCGCGCTGCCCGGCATCACCATGCTCGTGCTGCGCCGCGCGTTCACGGCGCACGGCGTGACCCAGGGCCGGGCGTCGGTCCTCCTCGCGGATTTGGCGGCATACGACGGGATGTTCCTGTGCAACTCGCGCGGCTGGGCGCCTGTGGACCGCGTCGACGACACGCCGGTGCCGGTGCCTGCCGGGATGACGGATGCGATCGCGCGCGCCTACGACTCCGCGCCATGGGAATCGATCTGAGCACCCCGGGTCAACGTACGCGGGCCGTCGGCACGGCAGGGACCGCCCGCGCGGCGCGACGGCCGGGTCGGCTCTCTCCGGTGACGGGCAGCCGACGGAGCGGTAACCGGGATCGGCATGTGCTCGTTGCGATCACACGTGACCCCTGAAATCGGACAGCGCACGAGCACCCGGTACGCCGTCCCGGACGTCCCGGCGTTCCTCGACGCCTGCGACACGGTCGAGTTGAAGGCGGTGCTGACCGAGACGGAGGGCCGCCAGGCGGCCCGGTCCCTGGGCTTCGACATCGCCGATGCGCTGACCAGGCATGTCTACTACCTCGACACTCCGAGCCTGGCCCTGGAGGCAGCCGGGGTGATCATGCGGATCCGGCAGACCGGCGACGCCGGAGCCGACGCGACGGTGCGCATCCGGCCGGCCGACCCGGCCGCGCTCGACCCCGAGCTGCGCCGCCGGAAGGGCTTCCACGTGGAGCTGGACATGTGTCCCGACCGGTTCGTCTGCTCAGCGTCGCTGAAGACCCGGCTCGCCGGCGCGACGGTGGCCGCCGCGGCGGCCGGACGCACGCCACCGGGCGCGCTGTTCACGCCGCGGCAGCGGCGGCTGTTCCAGGCCTACGCGCCGCACGGCGTGGCCCTGGACGGGCTGTCGCTGTTCGGCCCCGTGCGCGTGCGCCGGCTGGCCGGCGCCGCTCGCGGCTGGCAGCACCAGCTGGCGGTGCAGCTGTGGGAGTTCCCGGCCGAGCCGGTGCTGGAGCTGTCCAGCAAGGTCGCCGCGGCGGACGCTGCGCTCGCGGTGGCTCGATGGTCGTCCTTCCTGGACCTGCACCGGGTGATCCCGAGGCTCTTCCGGCACACGAAGTCGCAGACGGCGCTGCGCGCGTCGGCGCCACGGGCCGCGTACGGCTGACCGAGCCGGCGCGAGGTGGCGTTCAGGAACGGCCCGGTGGGGCCGAGACCGGCCGAAGCGCATTGCGGAGGCAGGCGACGAACCGGGTGAGAACCTCCGGGTATCCCGCCGCTCGGGTGGGGTTCAGCTCGCCGATCGAGAGCACGCGGAAGCGATGATCACGACAGGCGATGCGCAGTACCGCGCTGATCTTGTCGAGCGACGGCCCGCTGTTGCGCCCATCAGTGCTCTCGGCCAGCGGCGCGTCGGTGAAGTCCAGGACGTCGACGTCGAGGTGCACCGCCATGCTGGCGCGCGGAAGAATGTGGAGCGCCCGTGTCGCCTGCGCCGACGGCTCCGCGGCCAGCGCGGCGCTCGCAGACCACTGCAGGCCCAGGTGTTCGACCTGTTCCCGTTCCCACGGGGTCGCGGCCGCGTACTCGACGCCGAGGAAGTAGAGCTGCCTCGGGGTGAGCAGCGGCCGCCGTCCCAGCGCCGACACCAGCGGCTCGGCCGCGCCCGGCAGGTCCAACGCGTGGGCGAGGCCCATCCAGTCCAGAGCCCCGTCGGTGGTGCTCTGCGGCGTGTTGAGATCGAAGTGCCGGTCGACGTACAGCAGGCCGGCGTCAGGGTCGTGGGCCGTCAACGCGGTCATCACGCCGAGGGCGACCGTGCAGTTGCCGCCGAGGACCAGCACGTCCGCGTCCGCCGCCAACGCCGTCGCCACCTGATCGGCGACGGCGTTGACGGCTGCCACCACCGCCGTGAGGTTCTGGGCATGTGGATGGCGCCGGTCCGGGGACCAGACCTGCATCGGCCCGTCACCGGCGTCACGGACCTGACGGCCTGCCGCCCGCAGCTGATCGATCAGGCCGAGCTCGCGCAGGACCCGCGCAGCCGTCTCCTGTCCAGGTGCGTAGCTGCCCGCGCTGGTCGGCGCGCCCACCACCACAAGATCCCGCGGCATCGGCCCATCCTCCTTGCCCTGGCTGACCGGCGCGAGCCGCCACGCCCTGGCCTACTCGGTCACACGATCTCGGGTATGTCCGTGTCGCTAATGATCAACCGAAAGTGGGGCAGACGGGCGGGCCGGTGACTCGGCAGAATGCGCCCGTGCCGTCAGTTGCCCCAGGCCGCTCGAAGCGCCTCACCCCGCTGCCCGCCCTCGGCCCGCTCTACCTCGTCGGGATCGCGATCTGCGCAACGCTCATCGTGGAGGCGTTCGTCGACGGCCGATACGCCGATCCGATCCTGATCCCGTCGGCCGTCCTGTTGATCGCCGCCTACGCCGGCCTGCGCCAGGGCATCTACCTGGCGGGTGACCAGCTGATCCTGCGGTTCGGCCTGGGCCGCACGGCCGTCGCGCTGAGCCGGGTACGCGAGTTCACCATCCGCCCGCAGCCCGGCAGGGCCGGCAAGCGGCTGCTCCACCTGGAACTGCTCGACGGCACCCGGGTCGCCACGAGCGTCGGCGTCAGCCGGAATCTGTTCAGTCCGGTGGTCAGGCTGCCGTTCGAGAAGCTGGTGATGCTGGTGGAGCAACTCGACACGCACCGTCGGCAGTCCCACTGACACGTGGCACGCCACCGGTTCCGGGCCCGGTGGTGAGGGCGACGCCGATTCCGTCGATCACGGTCACCGTCGACACCTACACCGAGGTCTTCGCCGAAGTTGACCTCAAGAGCGCCACCGCCGCCGACGTCATTGCCCGCACCCGCCAAGCCGCCCCCGTACGAGCGCAACGCGGCGCTGGCAGCTCACGCCGTGTCGCCCGCGAAAGGGATCTGACGTTGGCCAGCTGAGCGGACTTCTCGGCTTTCGCGCCGCGCGCGGACACTTCAACATCTCCGTGGAGGTGGTCGGCGCAGGACCGGATGTGACCGCCCGGGCGGTGAGCGAGGTCGGCCGGTCACCGCCCCGCGAACGCCCGGAAGGCGACGAGCCACGGAGAGCGGGGTCGCTAGGTAGTAAAGGCTTGTCGGCATGCAAGCCCAGTAGGAGCACTCGCCATCGACCAGCTCCGGCTCGAGAATGGCGGCGGTCAGACCTCCCTGCATTGCCCGATCGGCGATGTTCTGCCTGACCGGTCCCGCGCCCCATGACGATGCCGTCGTGCGAGATGTGTCCCATGTCAGTTTGCCTTCGCTGCGCGGCCGAGTCGGATGGCCGCGATGAGGAAGAAGATGGCTCCGGGAATCGCGTACCCGATCGCGTTGGTCAGCGCCGGGTTGTCCGCGGAGGCAGCCGCGAAGAACGACCCACCGGCGAGCATGGAGAGGCCACCACTGATGATCATCGGCCACTGGCCGCCCATCCTGCGGCGGGTGGCACCCACGATCAGCTGAACCAGTCCGGCCACGACTGCCCAAGCGCCCCACACGCGCAGGACCTCCGGGATGCCGGACGAGCCGGCGACGGCCAGCCCGACAGCGGCAAGCAGGCTGACCGCGACGTTGACGTACAGGAGGGTGGGCGATCCCGCGGAGCGCGACGAGCGGGCGTCGATGATGGCGGCGGCCACATCGACCAGCGGGTATAGCACGAGCAGCGTGACTGCGAGCGGGTTGAGGCCGTCGGCGACCGTGAACGTCACGCCGGCCCAGATGGTGGCGAATATGAAGCGGGCGAAGTACAGCCGTCGCAGGGCGGCCGCCGCCGTCGAGATGGCGGGGGAGGCAACTTGGGTCATATTGATCTTTTCGGTGGTCATGGTGGTCCTCTCGGTGGTGAGCAAGGAAGGTGCGACCAGCGGATTCGCAAGGGACCGATGGGGGAGACCGAACGTTCCGTCCCTCTAACAGTGGCGGCGCGGTCGCCAAATGTCAAGACCGAACGTTCTTTCCCATTCGGGTGCTCATGGGCGCCACACCCGAAGACGCCCGCCCCGCCATTCCGCTGGGACTGCCGGATCAGCCGGGTTCCGGCAACTGAACCGCGATGCGGCCATGCTTGCGGCAGTACGCAGATGTTGCGACGCCCTCACCTGGGCGAGGTGTTCGAGCGATGCCAAATAGCAAGACCGAACGTTCTATCGTTTAGAGTGGGCTCATGGCACGCACTGAGGCCGAGGCCAGGCCGTCCGAGGCACGACTGCGGCTGCTGACCACGGCGAGCAGGATTTTCTACGCCGAAGGGATCCACTCGGTCGGCGTCGACCGGATCATCGCCGAGTCGCAGGTGACCCGATCCACCTTCTATCGGCACTTTCCCAGCAAGGAAGACCTTGTGCTGGCTCACCTGGAGAGCGCGGACCAAGGCATCCGCAGCCAGGTGGAAGCGGCCATCGCCGCGAGCACATCGGCGAGTGACGCCGTACGGGCCATTGCGGCAGGGATCGCCGAGTACATCCAGTCCTCCGGCTTTCGCGGTTGTGCCTTCCTGAACGCCGTGGCCGAGTATCCCGATCTCGCCGATCCCGTGCATCAGGCCGTCCTCGCTCATCGGAGATGGTTCCTCGACACGATCAGCACCCTGATGGCGAGCATCGAGGCGACCAAGGCTGAGCCCGCAGCGCAGCACTTCGTCATGCTGCGGGACGGGGCCATGGCGGCCGGCTGCCTGTTCGACCCGGTCCTCATCTGCGAGACTTTCCTGCGCGGTGTCGACGGACTCGTTCAAATTCACGGCTCGCGCCAGCCGTCCTGACCGCAGCCACAGAGGCTGGTAGCCGGGCTGCGGTGCGAGGAGTTCGCCGTGCTGGCGGGTGTGAACAGCGACCACTGCGCCCGTCCGGAACAGGGACGCGAGCGCAGTCCGTCCCCGCAGATCCTCGAAGCGATCAGAGGTGCCCTATGGCTCGACGACCAGGCACGCGAGCACCTGTACCGGCTGGCAGCACCAGACGTTCGGAAGACGCCGAGGGAAACGGTCAGCGGGCCGCTGCAGCAGCTCCTCGACGGGCACACGACCGCCCCGGCGTCTGTCCTGAACCCGGCGAAGAACTTTATGGCGTTCAACGCCCTCGCAGAGGTGCTGTTCTCGCCGTGCGAGGTGGTGGACAACCTTGCCCGCATCACGTTCCTCGACCCGGCGGGCCCGGCAGTTCTTCACCCGATGGAACAGCTTCGCCGAGACGATCGTCGCCGGCCTGCGCCACGCCAGTGGCCTTGACCCCGAGTATCCCCGCCTGCGCGAACTGGTGCGCTCACTGATCGAGGAAAGCAAGGCCTTCTGTGCCAGGTGTTGCAAGGCGGCGTAGGTGTCGGACCCGATGCCGCGCTGACCTGTGCGGGTAGCTTCGTTCATCTGTACTTGAGGCGGGCCTGCCGCGGGATCTGGCCGAACTTGCCGTTGTGGAAGTCGCGGAAGGCGTCCTGAATCTCCTGGTTGGTGTTCATCACGAATGGTCCGCCCATGACGATGGACTCACCGATCGGACGCCCGCTGTAGATCATCACCACGGTCGGGGTGTCGCCGTCTGCGGCCTGCAGCGGGAGTGTGGCCGTCGCGGTTCCCTTGACCGGGTCTGACCAGGCGATCTGCCCGGCACGTACGGTCCGCCCGGCAATCTTGGTAACCCCGCTCAGCACGTACGCGAACGCCCTGTCCTCGCCCGGTAGCACGACGTCGGCCTGCCGGCCGGGCTCGACGGTGACGATCATGCCGGTGATCGGCCAGTTGTTCAGGGCGGGTCCGGATACACCGCCCACGGTGCCGGAAATGATGTCGAAGCGGCTGCCGGGCTGCTCGATCTGGGGCCGACTGCCAGCCAGGAGGTCCTGGTAGCGGGTGCCGGTCATCCGCTTCGAGCGCGGCAGGTTCACCCATAGTTGCAGCGTGTGGGCGTGCTCGTTGCGGTAGGCGAGTTCGCGGTGGATGATCCCTCGCCCCGCCGTCATCCACTGCACGTCACCGGCGGCAAGCGCCCCCACATTGCCCGCGTTGTCGCCGTGTTCGAGAACGCCGTCGAGCACGGTCGTGACGGTCTCCAGGCCGCGGTGGGGGTGCCACTCAAAGCCCGGCGACGAGAACCAGTCCTCGCTGAGCAGCAGGAACGGGTCTGTGAGTGCGGGCCGGTTGGGGGCGATCAATACCGCGCGATCGTCGACCTGATCGTTGGGACCGAACCGGGTCTTGGTGTCGATCCGGTTGACCTTGCGTCCGGCTGCTGCCGTCGGAGCGCTCACGGGCACCTCCTCCATCTGCCGCAACCCGAGCCGGTCGATCAAGTTTACCGTCGACGACCTCCTCGCCCTGCGGCCCGAGGAGGTTTTGGTGTCCGGGGGTGGAGGCAACGCCGAGGTCGCGAAACTCGCCGTTTTCCAGGAGGAGTCAGCGTGTTGAGTCCCCGAACTCTCGTAGCATGTCCACAGCCGTAACGCGGCTCTGTGAAGCTTATCGGGGGTCGAGGTGCCCGCGGGTTTGGCGGGTGGTGGCGCAGCGGGTGCGTAGCCGCGGTTGATGTTCGACCGCAATCATGCTGGGGGCCTCATCCGCAGTCGCTGCCGACCTTGCTGCCAGTAATCCGTAGGTTCAGGGTTCGTTAGCCCAGCCGAACCTCGAGCGGCAGCGAGCTGTGATGCGCGTGATGCTGTGCTCGGGTTCAGGCACCCGTTCGGCACGGAAACACGTGCGGCGTCGCGCCGGTTGCGTTTGCGGGAGCCGCCTGCGGGCTGGTCAGCTCGGGACCGGCGACGCCGTTGACGGTGACCCGGTAGGTCGTGACGTCGCCGACGAAGTTGGCGACGATGCAATGCTGGCTGCCTTCAACGTTCGCATCGAGGCCGAGGAAGCCGACTGTGCCGTCGCAGTCCTTGGTGAGGTATGCGATCGCGCCGGCGTGCCGGTCGGTGAAGATGTTTGGTGTGAACTGGTCGGCGTAGACCTTAACGTCGATCTTGCCGCCGCCGAGGCATGCCGCCTGGATGTCCAGGTCGCCGCGCTTGGCGTATGGGCCGAAGGCGGCAGGCTGCCCATCACTGGCCGCCTGGTGCCGGGTCAGGACCGTCCCTCCGAAGCGGTACTCAGGCTCCAATGTGTCCGATTCGCGGCTGCACGAGGCCGAACTGAGGATCACGGCTGCGGCGACTGCGGCGGACAGCCTGTGTCGGGCTCGGCGCATCGTCGGCTCCTGATGGTGGGGGCTGGTGGCGATGAGCGTAGTCGCGCGTCTCAACAGCGTGGGCTGGCTGCAGGTACGTGTCCGACTGTCTCCGTGACCTGAACTGGTTGCCCGCGGACGGTTACCTGATCGTGGTCGAGAACGTGTCCCAGTTCCAGCCGAAGTAACCGGGAAAGAGGAGCGCGTCGGAGAACTCGTAGAAGGCGTGGTCCGCATCCGTCATCCTCGTTCCATCGAGCCGGGCAACGACGAACCTTCCCGTAGCCGGCAGTACCGCCGCGAGCTCGACCGGGGCACTGCGCAAGCAGACCGCAAGGTGGTCGGTGGAGTCGTTCCACCAGTTGTTCATCATTCGGCCGCACCATGGTCAACGTAGTTCCACGACCTCAGCGGCCTCGCCCACGCCGTGTTTCCCATGGTTTTCAGTGTGCCCGGTAGGCAGCACGGCACGATGCGCAGGCCTCGACCTAATGACCGGATCGCCGCATACCGTTCGCGGTGGCTGGCGACGTCGCAACTACCTTGCAGGACATACGGTCGGGGCTGGGGCGTCGAACGCGCCAGTGCATCTGGTTCTAGGCATCGGGCATCGGCACCCACCGATCACCGAGGGCTCCGTGGAGCATCAGCAGCAGAAGGCTGATCAGGATCGTCGCGAGGATGCCGAGACAGAGGCCGAGGATCCCACGGTCCCGCCGCTCCCGATCGCCGGGCATGGCCTCCGGTACCACTGGACGCGACCACGGGCGGTCCCGGGACAACCAGAAAAGCATCCCGAGGCCGTACGGTGCGGTGTAGACCAGCCAGAACCAGAACCATCGAGTGCCGAGGACCGGAGCTGGACCGGCAACAACCACGCCGAGGAAGACGGCTGCGAGGGCCAGGCCGATCACGGTGACGGCGACCCCCAGGGGATGGACCTCGCCAGCTCGGTGCTCCAGGCCTCCAGCCCGCAGATCCTGCGCAATACCTTCGGCACCGGGCCCGGAGTAGTTCGCCGGGTCGACAGCGCCCGTGGTGGTGACCTGGTCGAAATAATCGGTGTCGGTCCAGTACACCCGACCATCGGGAGTTCGCCACGCGAACAGCGGACCTAGCGTGCCGGACGCCCGCAGGCCGGAGACACCGAACCACGGCCGCGGACTGCCGGTGGCCCAGCTGTCGCCCCACTGGTATGCCGTCACGTGGCCAGCGGCCACGTCCGCCTTCGCCTGCTCGTAGCTCTGCTTCCGGGGTGCCGTCCACCAACTGATGGCTGCCGCAAGCAGCCACAACAGGACAAGAGCGAGTCGCAACACGCCCCACCGCCGCCACGTTCGCCCAGCCGGAGCAACGGGCACAACACGCACTCCACCATGCATGATCACATGATGCCAGTGCGTGTCTAGTCGCGACCGTCGATGGCGCCATAGCCCGCTGCCACTTTCACCATGACCCGCGCTACGGCGACGTCCACCGGCAGGTCACAGCGGTCAGGACCAGGCCGACGCGATGACGGTTGCGGATCGGCTCCACACACTCGCCACCGACACCGACCTGCTCGCCTGCCGGCTTCGGCGCTATTGTGTCGCGGGTCGAGCAGTCCTGCCCGAGTTGCTGGGCGCATGGGGACCAGGCGGGGACCACACGTCATGCATCTCAGTCCCGGACGGGCCCGGCAGCCTCGTCAAATCACGGCCTGTATCGCGTGTGACGTGCGTAGAGGCTTGGTCACCCGTCCTGGGGGTCAAGGGGTCGTCGGTTCGAATCCGGCCAGCCCGACAGAACGAAATAGCAGGTCACGGGCGGTTCCGGTACTTGCGGGAGCCGCCTTTGACGTTCTTCTGGACACGGTTTTTTTACACGTACGCGCGTACGGTTTGGGCTCGTGTCGGGCGACCTGCTCGGTCCCGGAGTGCCTGCGACTGGCGTACCGCCCGCCCATGCCTGAACTGGATCTTTCTGTGCGCTACTTTGACCGGGGTGATGAACGCCTGACCCGCGCTGTTGTCTGGGACGTTGAGATGATCATGTGATTGCGTTCTACGCAAGTAATCGATGTATGCCGTTGTCGAGCGTAGGGCCAATGTGGACTGTCAAGACACGCTCGAGACACCGTGTGGCCGCATCTCACCTGCTCCCGTGCCGTGGCGCTCTGGCGGTAAACCCGTGTTGGCGCCATGCCCGGTCAGAGCCGTCGGTACGAATCCGACCAGCGCGAGCACGCGAAGGATTTCCGCAGGTGACAGCCTGCGGGTGTCTCCTCTTGCGTGTGTGAACGCCCGGTGGGGCGGAGCACACCGCTTGTACACCGCAGCCAGACATCTTGACTCGGTGTGTGTTGTGCTCGGCTGGTTGCGGCACCGTCGCGGGAAGGGCCACCTGAGCCCAAGGGCGGATTGCCGGTCGCGAGTCGCGGCGCGCCGGACTACGGCCGCCCATCGCCGGCTGGCCACCCCCACAGCTGTGGCCGGGTCACGGCCACTGCGGCTGGAACGAGGTAATGACGTCGGTGCCCTCCTGGATCACGCCGTAGGTCGACTCCGGCACCGCGTTCCACGCGCCGGGTAGGTCGCCGAGCGGTTCGGAGACGACGAGCCGGCTCTCGTCCGAGACGTGCTGCAGCACGGCGACGTCCGGGTGGAGCTCGCGCAGCGTGGCGACGTTGGTGCTGTAGAACAGCGAGCGGGAGTCGCCGATCGACGAGTAGCGAAACGCCCACACCTTGACCCCGTCCGAAGTGGCGACCGTCATCTGGATCGGGTGTTCGATCCCGTGCTCGCGGCCGGTCTTCTCGACGAATCCGACCATGCGCGCCACGGCACTCGGCGGATCGTCGCGCAGTCCGAGGGTGAGCGCGAGGTAGAACATCAGCTCCGAGTCGGTGGAGCCCTCGATGAAGGGGTACAGCTGCGGGTCGACCCTCAGGACGAGATCGCGTTTGACGGTGGGAAAGGCGGCGATGGAGCCGTTGTGCATCCAGAGCCAGTTCTGGTACTGGAACGGGTGGCAGTTGCTCTCCTGAACCGGCGTACCGGTCGAGGCCCTGATGTGGGCGAGCACGATCGGCGCCCGAATGTGCGCGGCGAGGTTGCGCAGGTTGCGGTTGTTCCAGGCAGGACCGATGCCGTGGAAGACGCCTGGGTCGCCTCCCGTGTACCAGCCGACGCCGAAGCCGTCGCCGTTGGTCGTCTCGACACCGAGGGTGGCGTGCAGGCTCTGGTCGATCAAGGAATGCTTCGGCTTGTAGAGCAGGTCATCCAGGAGCAGGGGCGAGCCCGAGTAGGCAAGCCATCGGCACATGGTGTCCTCCTGCCGGTGGTCGGATCAGTGATGGAACGCGGACGCCGTCTCGGGCGCGTGCTGCGGCCCGAATTGCGCGGCGAGTTCCGGCAGGTCGCTGCGGGCGACCGCCTCCTCGGCCGAGAGGTGGAAGCGGCCGCCCTCCACCGGTGCCATCCGGGGCTCGACCTCCCGGTGGTTGCAAATGTCCCAGCACACCTGCACATTGCCGCCCAAGTCATTGTCGATCATGTTCTTGGTGGCGCGCTCGGCCATGAGCAGCGTCGCCCGCGGTTCCATCCAGGTGGTGACGAAGGTGGCGAGGTTCAGGCGTGCGTTGCCGTCCAGCATCAGCTCGTCATGAATCAGTTGGTACGCGCCATCCGGCGGCGCCGGATCGTCCGGCAGCTCGTGCACCGGCAGCGCGACCTGCCGGCCGAGCGCCGGGTTCGCCGCCGAGACCACGGTGTTTCCCGCGTGGCGTCCGGACCGGTCACCTGGTCTTCTGCCTGTATGCAGTGCCATGAACGGCACCCCCGTCAGTCGTGCCGACAGGCTCCAGGCTAGGCGGGAGTGGCGCCCGTCGGCTGGGATCGCCGGTTTTGCCACCGGTTCGGCGACGGCCATCCAGAGACCGAGATACGGCGGACAGGCCGGGGCCGGTAGGCCGGCACCGGGGGCGCGACCGCCGGCTCTGGGAGCAGCCCCGTGTCGTGACCTGGGACCGAGGAGGTGTCCAGAGCGCGCAAGGCCTCAAGCGACGGGTGAAGGCGCACCTTCGCCCGTCACTTTCCATGCGCCGTGGCAGGCTGCCGGAGTCGGCAGTGGCAGCCGGCCGCAGGTCGGTCACCTGGACCTGTCGAGGCGTCAATGCTCGCGCCGCGAGGCGGACACTCTGAACCGCCTGCCGGGGTTCGGGCCGGGCGTGGCCGTTATCCGCAGTGGCCGTCCCGGTCGTGTCGGAGACAAGCGCAGCCTGCGTACCAGCATCGCGACCGTCGCCACCGACAGCACCTGGGTCATCCCTGCCCCGAGGCAGGTGTGGCCGCCCACCGAGAAGGGCGCATAGACCGCTGCCTTCCGCCCAGCTGTGAAGTCCCGGTCGAGGTCGAACCGCTGCGGGTCGGGGAAGTGCTCGGGCAGGTGGTGGGTGACGCACGTGGCGACGAGAACCCGCTGCCCCTGGTCGATGCGGCAGCCGCCGAAGTCGAACGCCTGCGCCGCGGTCCGGGCGGAGCCGGGCGCCGGCGGGTGGACCCGCAGCGTCTCCATCACCAGGCCGTGCAGGGCAGGTAGCTCGCGGAGCCGGTCGAAGGCGAGCGGGCCGCCGCGCTGTGCGGCATCGACCTCGTCGGTGACCCGAGCGAGCACGGCTGGGTTCCGCAGCAGTACGTCGATCATGAAGCCGTAGAGGTAGGCGACCGTGTTGACGCCTGCGAAGTAGCCCTGCAACGCCATCCCCGCCCGCACGTCGAGCGGGTACGGTGCACCGTGCTCGTCGGTCGCGTCGAGTGCCTGGTCGAGCAGGTCGGGGATGCCGTGTCGCGGCCTGGCCGCCCGCTCGGCGAGCGCAGTATGGGCGAACTGGTGGATCGCGGCCCGCGCCCTGCGGTAGGCCGGCCACCGCAGTGTCGCGGCCGGCCATTTCCCGGCGAGGGTGACGTCGAGGACGAGTTCGAATGCCGATCGCAGGGTCTCGAACTGGGAGGCGGAACTCGCCCCGGTGTACGCGATGGACAGCTGAGCCGCCGCGAGCCGCTGGCACGCGTCGACCACGGGCAGCGCGGGCCGGTTCGCCCAGCCGTCAAGGATCCGCTCGGTCTCGGCGGCGACGGGCTCCCAGCGGGCGGCGAGCAGGTCGCGGGAGAGGCCGGTGGCGAGCAGCCCGCGCAGATGCCGGTGCGGGCGGCCACGCAGTACGTGGACCCGCATGCCGAACTCCTGGTCGAGCCCGCCGAAGCTCTCCTTGCTGGTGAACACCTTCTCGCCGTGTTCGAGCAGGAAGCGGTTGGCTGCCGCCCCAGCCATGATGACGAAGGACTGGTTCAGGGCCCGCACCCGGAACACCGGGCCCAGATCCCGGTAGGTGTCCACGAAGAACTGCTGGACGTCTCCCATCATCCGCAACGCGTTGCCCAGCACCGGAACACCCGCGGCGATCGGCGGCAGTGGGCCTACGGTCACGTACGGAATCCTCCGGCACGGTTGCTAGGAAAGCCAGTGCAGGTCCGGAACGAGGACCTCTGCGGGGATGCGTTCTCGGGCGTTCGGGTGCTCCCCGCTGCCCCGTCCGATGACGTCCAGGCCCGCCGGGGTGACCAAGGACCGTGCGAACGAGAGCACGACCAGGCTCCGGTCGTCGCTCAGGTGCTCCACCTGCCACTGGCTGCTGAGCACGCGCAGCAGACCCCGCCCGCGCCAGGTGAACGCCCCGGTGGACGGGTCGAACCGGTCGACGCCGACGATCCGCTTCGTCGCGCCCCTGCGGGTGCGGTAGGAGACCTCGTCGCTGAGTGCGAACGGTTCGCCTGGGAGCAGCCCGTACCGGAACGTCGGTTGCAGCCGGCGCCCCGACAGCCACATCGGGAAGGTCGTCGCCAGGACCCGCCACTGGCCGGGAAGTGCCTCGCGCAGCGTAGCCAGGTCATGCATCCGCGAAGCGTACCAACGCCGTTGCAACTGAGTGGACTCTCGTGAGCGCCCGGGTTGCAGTCGGCCGTCGCCGGCCGACGGTCCCCGCCTTGCCCACCGGGGTGGTGCGGGGTTGCCGCTTCGCTGCCACCTTCCTTACGCACGTACACAATGACCGCCTGTATACGATGTGGCGGCTGCTGCTGGTGACCGGGCTGCGCCGCGGCGAGCTGGCGGGCATGAAGTGGGAGGACTTCGATTCGGCGACCGGGACGGTGCGTGTGGTGCGTCAGCGGGTGGTCGAGGGAGACGACAGCGTGGTTCGGGAGAAGCGGCCGAAGTCGCCGAACAGCGTTCGAACGATCATGATCGACAAGGTCAGGGCCGAGATTCTCGGCTGGATGCGGCCAGCCGGTGGCAGCGCGTAGATGTTCACGGGGCGGACGAACATGCCCTTGCGGCCGGATAACATCACCGGCCGGTTCAACCAGTTGGCGGTTGCGGCAGGGGTACGGGCGGTCGGTCCGCACCAGGTCCGGCACATG
Organism: Catellatospora paridis; assembly: GCF_009720365.1. Classification (GTDB taxonomy): domain Bacteria; phylum Actinomycetota; class Actinomycetes; order Mycobacteriales; family Micromonosporaceae; genus Catellatospora; species Catellatospora paridis. Next base: position 834,175 of record NZ_ML769313.1, read on the forward strand.
CTCGGGTCGAGCCTGCAGGACTTCGGCTACGGCGTGCACGAGGTCGCCGAGCGTCTGGGGGCATGATCCGGCGACGTTCATGCGGGTACTACGCCCGGGTCAACGCGGTGCGCCGGCGGCGGGCCGCCGACGATGCCGCGGCGCTGGCAACCGGTCGGCTCGCGCTGGACGGCGCGACCGGGCCGTCGGCACCGACGATCCTTCATCAGCCATCGCGGCTGCGCAAGCGTCGCCGCACCCGGTCGGATGAACCGGGCGTCGGGGCCCCTCTGAAGTAGATGAGTCGCCGAACCGCCGACGCTGAAGATGCCGCGGCTCGGTCACGGACTGCTGCCGCTCACCGGAGCGATCGGCCCGTCGGCGCCGACGATCCCGCGGCAGCGGAAGCGGGCCGGCAACCACGACGGTAGCCTGGTCGGATGAATCCTTTTAGGGCGTTTCCAGAGTTGAGTTCAAGCCCGGCAGTCGTTTAAGCTGGGCAAACACGGCGCAGAAATGGTGCAATCACAGACCCCTTGACTGGGCCACTTTATACTTCTGGCGACCTCGGCAAATGTTGCCTAGTACACCGCTGACCCTCACGACAACTGGGGGTCAAGGGGTCGTCGGTTCGAATCCGGCCAGCCCGACGCTGTGACCTGCCTGTATAGGCAGGCCTACATGGCTTTGTGGATGGTCGTCGTTAGCACTGGTAGCGACGACCATCGCTGTTTTGGTAACAATTTTGCTCCCAAAAGGGATGTATCGTCGAGCTTGACGACCGATTTGATCTGATTGCGGCCTTCTGAGTTCGACCTCCTTGATCAATAGTCAAGTCGGCGTTCGCAGCCGCACTGGCGTGTCCGGGACGGCCGGGTGGCGCGAGCAGCGTCAGTGCGGCGCTGGCGACGGCCAGCACTGGTGACGGCCAGCACTGGCGCGGAGCCGTGCCGGTGACGGTAGGACTGTTGTGGGTGCCGTTGAGTTACTGGATCGGCGGCCGTGTTGAATCGGTGTCGGGGCGGGTCGGGGGCCAGATCGCGGTGGCGAGTTCGGCGAACGCCGTGGCGATCCGCCGGGCAGTCGGGATGTCGATCGCGATTTCGTAGTGCCTGCGGCGCAGGTTCCGCATGAAGGCATGCCCGGAGACGGGGTCCGGCGCTACGTCTACCGGGCCGTCGACCAGCGCGGGCAGGTCATCGACGTGCTCGTGTCCGCCCGCCGCGACGCCGACGCGGCCCGCAGGTTCTTCCGGCGGGCTCTTTCGACGTTGAAGGTGACACCGATCGAGGTCGTGATCGATGCCGCGGCGGTGTACCCGGCTGTGCTGGATGAACTGGTTCCGCAGGCGTGGCATCACGTCGAACGCCATGCGAACAACCGGGTCGAGGCCGATCACAGCCACCTCAAGCACCGGTTGAGACCGATGCGCGGACTCCAGACCGATAGGACCGCTCAGGTGATCATCGCTGGACATGCGTTCATGCAGAACCTGCGTCGCGGACACTACGAGATCGCCATCGACACCCCGCAGGCCCGGCGGGTCGCCGCGGCGTTTGCCGAACTCGCCAAGGCAGTCTGACCCGGCGCCGACCCGGGTTAACCATGCCCGGCGATCCGCGAACGCAACAGAGCCCCGCTCAGTCCCGCTTACGCAGCCTTTCCAAGAGCACCTCGACGTGACTCTCCGGGATATCCTTTACCGCTGTCAGCAACGTCACGGGACCGTCGCGTAGTGCCTCCCGCAGCTTCTGCAGGGCACCGCGTGCGGCCGGATTGTCCAATTCGGCGTCGAATTTGACGACGAATTCGGCGTGGTGGCTTTCCGGTGCCTCGTGGTACCAGTTGCGCAGGTCGTCTGAAGGTGTGAGTTCCTTCGGCCAGTCATCGATGTGGGCTCTCTCCTTGCTCAGCCCGCGCGGCCAGAGCCGATCCACGAGCACCCGGCGGCCGTCGTCGGGCCACGGGTCTTCGTATACCCGTCGTGCCCGGAGGTTGTGCGTCGTGTCAGTGCGTCGAGGTGTCATGGTCTTCTTTCTGTGCCGGGCGGCTCAGCTGTATGGCGGAGACGCGTCAAGCTCGCTGGTCAGTTGTACTTTCGGTGGCCGTGCAACGGTCGCCTTCCACGGGGTGGCAACGCAGACGTCGAGATCCTTGTAGCCGCCTGGGCGCAAGTTACCGAGCTCGTTCCGCCTTGTTGGCGCCCGAGTCTGCAGAAACATCAGGTTGATGTCGGGCGGAATCCAGCCGGCTGCGCGTCAGGGCTGCGGCTGCCGCTCCCACGATCGGGGCGAGCAGGTACGCCCACCAGTCGGTCAAGCGTCCGGCGACGAGCATCGGGCCGAGTGCCCGGGCGGGGTTCACTCCCGCGCCGGAGACCGGGCCGCTGATCAGGATGGCCACGCTCAGCGCCAGGCCGATTGACAGTGCGGTCACGGCGGGGCCGGCCGGTGTGTCGATCACGACCGCCATGACGACCATCATGAGGATGAAGGTGGCCACCGCCTCGATCAGGAACACCCGGCCCACGTTGACGCCAGGCGCTGGTGCTGTCGCGCCGAGGCCGGCGTCCGTGCGGGCGCTTGGCCCGTACAGCACCCATGCGGCAAGCGCGGCCACGATCGATCCTGCGAACTGGGCGATGAGGTAGGCCGGGACTCTGGCCCAAGGAAATCTGTGGTCGATGGCCAGTGCGATGGTCACTGCTGGGTTGACGTGTGCTCCGGATAGCGCGCCGAGGCTGGCGACGATGATGAGAAGTGCGAAGCCGCCGGCCAGCGCGACGGTTTCGGAGCTGTAGGCCGCTCCGGCTACAGGCATGGTCAGGCTTGCGGTGATCGCGACACCGATGATCGCCAGGACTAGCACAAAGGTTCCCACCGCTTCGGCACAGCAGGCGCGTATCAGGGCGCCGTCGAGCGGATGGCCGTGCAATCCGGTGTGGTGCGTGGGAGAGGCTGCTGTGGCAATGCTGTGTGGTGACATCGTCTTCACCTTTCACCCAGACCTCGCGTCGCACGCGTTCGGCAGCGGTGTACACGCCGCGGGCCTGTCGCTGCCGGTTGACCGGCCGCGTCGACGGATCACGACTGGCACCTGGCTTGCGCGTCGCTGTCTGACCGGAGATGTCGCCGCAGTCCCGGGTCGGTTGATCGCCCCGGACTACGGCGACGTTCGCTGGTATGCGCCTGGTCAGCCCTTGATGAAGGCGAGCAGGTCGGCGTTGAACTCGTCCTGGTTGGTGGCGAACAGGCCGTGCGGTGCACCCTTGTAGATCTTGAAGGTGTTGTTCGGGATGAGCTTGGACGATTTCATGCCGGAGGCGACGATCGGCACGATCTGGTCGTCGTCGCCCTGGATGATCAGCACCGGAACGTCGATCTTCTTGCAGTCCTCGGTGAGGTCGGTCTCGGAGAACGCCTTGATGCAGTCGTAGGCGGCCTTGAAGCCCAGCGTCATGCCCTGCAGCCAGAACTCGTCACGCAGGCCCTGGCTGACCTTGTTGCCCTCGCGGTTGGCTCCGAAGAACGGTGCGGACAGGTCCTTCCAGAATTGCGACCGGTCGCGTTCGACTCCTTCGCGCAGGCCGTCGAAGACGCTGCGGGGCAGGCCTTCGGGGTTGGCGTCGGTCTTGAGCATCAGCGGCGGGATGGCGCCGACCAGTACGGCCTTGGAGACGCGGTCGGTGCCGTGCCGGCCCATGTAGCGGACGATTTCGCCGCCGCCGGTGGAGTGTCCGACCAGGACGATGTCGCGCAGGTCGAGCTTTTCGATGACGGCGGCGAGGTCGTCGGCGTAGGTGTTGAGGTCGTTGCCCTCCCACGGCTGGCTGGAGCGGCCGTGGCCGCGCCGGTCGTGGGACATTCCGCGGAAGCCGTTGGACACGACGTACCACATCTGGTCGTCCCAGGCGTCGGCCGTCAGCGGCCAGCCGTGACTGAACACGATCGGTTGGCCTGTGCCCCAGTCCTTGTAGAAGATGTCGGTGCCGTCTTTGGTGGTAACCATTCCCGTGCTCACGATTGCACTCCGGTCCTAGGCCTTGCCGTGGCAAGATGCCTGTTGGGTGTAACGTCCCGGCGTCTTTCCCAGCGCTGCGAGTGTCAATTTTCGCCAGCGCGAACCTTCGCACGCTCCAGACGATTCAGGCACCACATGCATGCCTTCAGCCGTGAAGCGCACCTGAACGCTTCGTCGCCCGTCGGGCAGTGCAGCCTCGTCGAGCGGGTTGGGTGTCTGCCTGCTGAGGATCCTGTGCGTGATCGCTCAGCCAGGGTGCGGAGCGCATCGGCTCCGTACTGTGGTGGAATTGGCGTTCGGCCTGGCCAGCGGCCGTGGGCATAGCGGTCCCGTCCCAGCCCAAAGCTTATGCTCAGGGCCGCGAAGAATGTCGCGGATTGCCGATGCTGTAGCACTCGTCAGCGGGTCAGATAGTCCCGGCGACGGCATTCGGTCATCGGTCTTTGATGCGCCACAGCGGCATGGTGGGCCCGGTGACGCGGCAGAACAGGCCGTCCACCACGGTCACCAGCACCACGGCGGCGAACGCCACGAGCAGCTCGGACGGAGTGTGCAGCAGACCGAGACTCACGATGAGCGTGGTGGCGCCTGCGGGCGGGTGTGTCGCCCGCAGCGGCACCAGTAACGCTGCGGTCAGACCGAGCGACCCTGCGGCGGCGGCGATCCGGGGGGCGCTGACGCCAGCCTGCAGCGCCGACGGCTCATCTGCCAGCCCGCAGACGACCAGCGCCGCATAGCCGACGAGGAGCGCGATGCCGTGGCCATACAGGGTGCTGCGCGGTGAGGACTGCGGCGCGCGCGGCTGCTCGACGTGCAGCATCACCGTCGGGCCGAGGCTGGGGAACAGCCACGGTTGCTGCGTCACGAGTGCGGCGGTGCCGGCGACCGCCATTGCCACGACGCTGCCGGAGAACGCCTTGCCCGTCTCGACGCCCATCTTGTTTCTACTCGTGGGCTGCGGACGGTCGCCGCGGCCGGCATGGGTCACTTCGCCACCAGCAGGGCCTGCGGTGCGGCCGCCTTCAGCTGGGTGGTCAACCACGCCAACTGCACCTTCGTCTCGGGCTGACAGGCGCTGACCGCGGCGATCAGGTCGTGATCGCGCAATGCCTGCGCGGCCTGGTACACCGCCGTCCACGTGCAGTCGACCAGGGTCGCCAGCAGCAGCAGGTCCTGCAGGTCGCGCAGCAGTCCGACACCACCGCTGCGAGTGCTGGGCAGGGTGTCGGCGTGTAGGCGCTCAGGTTCGGTCTCGCGGTGCTCGCCGTAGCGTTCGACGATCGGGGCGAGCATGGAGACATGTTCGCGGCACTGGGCGGCTAGCAGGCGGCAGGTACGGGCGACTTCCTTCTCCTCGGCATGCCCGGCGCGGATCATGTCATAGGCATCGGCGAGGGTGCCCTCGCCGCCGTGCAGGAGCCCGACGTAGGTCGCTAGATGCATCACGCACCACCTTCGCGCGGCCCACGTGCGGCGGCGGCCAGGGAGGGCTCCGGTTCGGCCGGGGCGGAGGCGGTGTTCGCCGGTGCGGGCGTCGGGTGGGCACCCGGGCCGAGGCGGGTGATGCGGGCGGCGGCGAGTTTGAACTGCGGCTGCTTGGACACCGGGTCCCAGACGGTGTCGACGAGTTCGTTGGCCGCGCGGGGTAGCTCGTCGGGATCGTCCCAGGTGCCGTAGTGGAACGGGATGAACACCGTGCCGGGTCGTCCGCGAGCGACGCGCACGGGTAGCCGTACGGCGCCGTTCTCCGTCTCTACCAGAGCCAGGTCGCCTTCGGCCAACCCGAGTCGGGTCGCGTCGTCGACGTTGACCTCGACCCACGGCCCGGGCGCGGCATCATTGAGCTGGCGGGCGCGGCCGGTCTTGGTGCGGGTGTGGAAGTGGTAGACGGTGCGACCGGTGGTCAGCACCAGCGGGTAGTCACCACTGCTGGGATCGACGGGCTGGTAGTGGGCCGTCTTCAGCATCGCCCGGCCGGCCGGGTCGAACAGCGCGTACTGCTGCGGGCTGACCCCCGCGCCGGTGAGCAGGTCATGGCCGTACGTTTCGCACTCATCGGCCGCGGTCGGGAACACGCCGTCGGTGTAAAGGCGTTCGGTGCCGTCGGGGTGGGCGTCGTTGCACGGCCACTGCACTCCGCCGGCGCGCAGCTGTTCGTAGCTGATGCCGGTGTAGTCGCAGGGCCGGCCGCGGGTGCACTCCCGCCAGGCCGCGAACGCGCCCTCCGGGTCGTGCCAGCCGATCAGCGGGTTGCCGTCGCGGTCACGCAGGTCCATGCGCTGGGCGTAGTCGCAGAAGATGTCGAGGTCGGAGCGGGCCTGCCCGGGCGGGTCGACGGCCTTGTCGCTCAGGTGGACCGTGCGGTCGACGTTGGTGCAGGTGCCGGTCCTCTCGCCCCACATCGCCGCGGGCAGCACAACGTCGGCCAGCTCCGTGGTCTCGGTCGGGAAGCAGTCCTGCACGATCACGAACAGTCGCTCGTCGGCCAGGATGCGCCGGATGCGGGCCAGGTCGGGCATGCTGACCGCGGGGTTGGTGCCCACGATCCACAGCAGCCTGATCGAACCCTGCTCGGCGTAGCGGAAGATCTGCATGGCGTGGGTGGACTCGGCCCAGTGCGGGATCTTCAGCGGATCGACGTTCCACAGCCGCGCCAGCTGCTCGATGTGCTCGGGGTTGTCCCAGTTCCGGAAGCCTGGCAGGTCGCCGCCCGCGCCGGTCTCGCGGTTGTTCTGCGCGGTGGGCTGGCCGTTCATCTGCAGCAGCCCACTACCGGGCCGGCCGATAAGGCCGCGCAGCAGGTGCAGGTTGTTGACCTGGCAGGCCGACGCGGTCGCCTGATTCGACTGGTAGACGCCCTGCAACACGGTCGACATGACACTCGGGGCGGTGGTGAAAATCTCCGCGGCGCGGCGGATGTCGCGGGCGGGCACGCCACAGATGTCGGCGACCTTGTCCAATGGATAGGCGGCGGCGGTGCGAGCCAGGTCGTCGTATCCGATCGTGTGCGCCGCCACCCAGTCGTGGTCGACGGCGTCCAGTTCGATCAGCTGCTGGATTAGCCCGTTGAGCAGCGCCATGTTCGTGCCCGGGCGGATCGGCAGGTGGACTTCGGCGGCGTCGGCGACGTTGCTGCGGCGCGGGTCGACGCAGACCAGCACCGGCGGATTGGGTGCGGCCAACCGGTCCAGGATGCGGGCCCAGAGCACGGTCTGCGTCTCGGCCATGTTGTGGCCGTACAGGAAGATCGCGTCGGTGACGTCAAGGTCGGTGTAGCTGCCTGGTTGGCCGTCGCTGCCGAAGTTCTCCTTGAACGCCGCGGCGGCGGTGGCGGTGCACAGGCGGGTGTTGCCGTCCATGTGCGGGGTGCCCAGCCCGGCCTTGCCGATCACGCCGAGGGTGTAGTACTCCTCTATGAACATCTGCCCGGTGCTGTAGAAGCCGTGGGACAGCGGGCCGCTCTCGGCCAGCAGGTGTTGGGACGTGTCGGTGATGAGGGACATGGCCTCGTCCCAGGTGCTTTCGGTCAGCACCCCGTCGCGGCGGATGAGGGGCCGGGTGAGCCGATCGGGGGAGTTCGCGGCCTGCCAGCCGTAGAGGCCCTTGGGCCCGAGCCGGCCGTGGTTGACCCGGTCCACGGCCCGGCCGCGGATACCGACCATCCGGCCGCCCGCGACCGCGATCTCACACCCGCAGCCATTGCTGCACAGAACACAAACCGACGGCACCCAACTCACGGCCGCCTCGCCGACGCCCTCGTCCAGCATGGTGTCGACCCGTACGGGCCACGGCTGCTGCGGGGTATGCGGCGTGCGCTCCCCCCAGATGTCCGCGATGCGATCGGTCATCTCGCGCCCCCATCCGCAAGTCGCCATCGGGCGACCACATCATCGAGAGTTCCTGGTGGTGGTCGGCCACTTCACGACCTGCCGCGGCTCACTTGCCGTCCAGTAACGCTAATGCGCGACGGGCCGAGGGATGGGCGACTCGAGGAAACCCGGCCTGCCCCACCCAGCCAACACGTCACGGACCGGACGATCGGCCGTTTGAGCAGCTCGCCACGGTGTTGACCTAAACCTGACGGTCAGCGCCGTCCCGCGCGACGATGTACAGGTGGCCGGTGGGTCGAGCAGCCAGACGCCGGCGAAATCGGGCGAACCGTTGGGAGGCTGATGACATCAGTGGGCGGTTCGCGTGCACCGTCCTGGTCGGCCAAACGGCGCTGCGACGCCCATGCCGCGCCGGCTACGGAGCGTCGAAGACCTCCCGCGCTTGCTGGATGCCGGCTGCGTTGTCGACCGCCCAGCGGGCGAGGCGTCGTGCGACGGCGAGCAGGCTGATGCCGCGCGGGGTGAGCGCGTAGTCGACGCGCAGGGGTTTGGCGTCGTGCAGGGTCCGGGTGACCAGCCCGTCCCGCTCCATGCTTCGCAGGGTGGCGCTGAGCATGCGCTGGGTGATGGGCTCGCTGAGCCGGCGGAGCTCGTTGAAGCGCTTCGTGGAGTGCCCCAGCTGGCAGATGACCACGACAGACCACTTGTCGCCGATGCGCTCCAGCACGTCGCGCACCAGCTCGCGGCCCTGACCGCAGAGCACCAGTTCCTGCTCGCTCATGGAGGTGGTCGGGTGCGCCATGAACGCCAGTATATGACGGATACCAGGTGCCGACCTGCGGCCAGTCGGTACCGCTGGCGATACCAGGGCACTTTGAAGTGCCTTCTTGTCGGACTTGCCCAGACTGCGGACACTCGAAGGACGGTACGGGTCAGGTACCAGGTACGTGACCCGAACCACACGAGAGTCTTGAGCTAGATCACGGGGGAAGATCATGAAAGCTGTCGGTCTGCACGAGTTCGGCGGTCCGGAGGTGCTGCGGGTCGTCGACGTGCCGGAACCGCACGCCGGTCCCGGGCAGGTCCGGGTCCGGGTGCACGCTGCCGCCGTGAACCCGGCGGACGTGCTGATACGCAACGGCACGCAGGAATGGGCGCTGGAAGGGGTGCCCGCGCCGTACGTTCCGGGAATGGACGTCGCGGGCGTGGTCGACGAGATAGGCCCCGACACCGACACGGGGCTGCGCGTCGGTGATCCGGTGATGGCGATGCTGCTGCCGTTCCTTCCCGCCGACGACGGCACCGTCGCCTACCGGGGCGGCGGCTACGTGCAGTACGCGGTCCTGCCTGCCACGTCGGTGGTCCGCGCGCCGGACGGGTTCGGCCACGAGGCCGCCGCGACGCTGCCGATGAACGGCCTGACCGCGCTGCTGGCCTTCGACCAGCTGGGCCTGCCGCCCGGGTCGACCCTGGCCGTAATCGGGGCCGCCGGAGCGCTCGGCGGATACCTCGTCCAGCTGGCCGCCCACGCCGGACTCACCGTGATCGCCGACGCCGCCCCAGCCGACGAACAGCTCGTCCGCGAGCTCGGCGCGACCGAGGTCGTGCCCAGGGGTCCCGAGGTCGTCGACAACATCCGCGCACGGTATCCCGACGGCGTGGACGCCGTCGCCGACACGGCGCTGGTCGGGCCCCGGCTGCTCGACGCGGTCCGCGACGGTGGCACCTTCATCCGGTTCCGGCAGACCGAGGAGCCCGGCGGCTACACCGCCGACAGCACCCGCGGGATCAGGGTGCTGTCGCCGTTCGTACCCGAATACGACGGCCGCACCGACAAGCTCGACGAGATCCGCCGCCTGGCCGGATCCGGTGTGCTCACGCCCCGGATCGCCGAGGTGATGCCCGCTGACCGGGCATCAGAAGCCCACCGCCGGCTCGAGGAGGGCGGGGTACGCGGGCGGTTCGTCCTCACCTTCTGACAAAGCTCACCTTCTGGCAACAGTTCGATACATCCGAAAGAGAGAGCAACCGTGTCCGCACGCTTCACCGACAAAGTCATCCTGATCACCGGTGCCACTTCTGGCATGGGCCGGGCCGTCGCCGAGCGGGTCACCGCCGAGGGCGCCAAGGTCGTGCTGGCCGCCCGCGGCAAGGACGCCGGAGACGCCTTCGCCGCGCAGCTGCGCGCCGCCGGGCACGACGTGCTGTTCGTGCCGACCGACGTGACGGTCGCGGCCGAGGTCGCGCAGCTGGTCCGGCAAGCCGTCGAGCACTACGGGCGGCTCGACGGCGCGTTCAACAACGTCGGCGCCGCCACCGCGTACGCCCCCGTCACCGACATCGGCGAAGACGCCTGGCGTGCCGACCAGGCGCTCAACCTCGACAGCGTCTTCTACGGACTCAAGTACGAGATCCCCGCGATCCAGGCGGCCGGCGGCGGCGCGATCGTCAACAACTCCTCCAACCTCGGCGTCACCGGCGCGCCCGGCATGGCCTCCTACAGCGCCGCCAAGCACGGCGTCGTCGGACTCACCCGCTCGGCCGCACTCGACACCGCCTCCACGGGCGTCCGGATCAACGCGCTCGTCACCGGCGGCGTCGACACCCCGCTGCTGCGCGGCGCGATGGGCCCGAACCCGGAAGAGGCCATCAAGGCCGCAGGCGCGATGCACCCGGTCGGACGGATCGCCCAGCCCGAGGAGATCGCCGCGTTCGTCGCGTTCCTGCTCAGCGACGAGGCCAAATTCATCACCGGCGCGGCACTGGCGATCGACGGCGGCATGACCGCCGCATGAGCCCGTCGAGCCCAGGCGGTCCGAGTCTCGAAAGCCGCCTGGGCTCCGGTTGAGGGGCGGGTTCCGCCCCTCAACGCTCAGCGGCGGCTTGGGTGTCAGCCGACGACGGCCCCGGCCGCTGCGTAGCCCAGCACCGCGGCACCGAGGCCTGCGACGATGCTGGCGGTGAGGTTGACCAGGGCGTACAGGCGGGAGCCGTCCTGGATGAGCCGGACGGTCTCGTAGCTGAACGTGGAGTATGTGGTGAGTGCTCCGCAAAACCCGGTGCCGACTAGTGCCATCAGACCGTTGGCGGGTGGCAGCCCGAGCACGAACCCCAGCACCAGAGCACCGGCCACATTCACCGCCAACGTGCCCCACGGGAACAGGGAGGGGTGGCGTGTCTGGATGGCGCGGTCTGTGAGGTACCGCAGCGGTGCGCCGACCGCGGCGCCGAGCGCGACCAGCAACAGCAGCGTCATCGCCGCTGCCCAGGTGCGTGGATCACCGGTGCTCGCGGCCGCACCAACCAGATGGTGAGTTCCATCGCCGCCCATACCGCCAGCAGCGCTGCGAAAAGCGTACCGGCCAGATAGGCCAGCGCCGTCCGGGGGTGACCTTCGGCGATCATGACTTGGATGTCGCCGATGTAGGTTGAGAAGGTGGTGAAGCCACCGAGCACTCCCACGCCGAGGAACGGGCGGATCAACTGCCCACGCCAGACCCGCTGGACTAGCACCATGAGGATCCCGATGAGGGCGCAGCCGACCACGTTGATGGTGAAGACCGTCCACCCGAACGTGCCCGCAGGACGGGGGAATGCCGTCTCCAATGCGTACCGGGCGAGCGCCCCGAGCACTCCTCCTGCAGAGATGACGCCCAGTAGCGCCCAGCGGCTGCTGGGGTGCATCTCGGCGCGGTGCGCCGGAATGGCAAGGTCGACATCGCAGTTCATCGGCATGGCTGACCTCGGCACGGCCACCTCCCGGACGACGACGCGTCGAGCACCGATCGTGGTGCAGCTGTGGACAGACACTCAGCGCTCAGCGTACGGCGACATGATCGCCTCGACAGGCATAACGTGCTTTCTCCGGCTTCGTCGAGCCGCACCTTCCGGGACCACACAACGCGCATATCGGGTTATCCGGGCTCCGATTGCATAGTCTGGACGGGTGCCGAAGGCCGCAGCCGCCCGCGGGCAACGCAGCCAGACCGGCGGGATGGTTCCGGGTGGTGCGGCGGCGTTGCTGCTGGGGGCGCTGGGAGTCGTGTACGGCGACATCGGCACCAGCCCGCTGTACACGCTGCAGACCGCGTTCACCGCTGACAACGGCGCGGTGGTGCCGACCCCGGTCAACGTGTACGGCGTCGTCTCGCTGATCTTCTGGGCGATCACGATCGTCGTGTCGGTCAAGTACGTCAGCCTGATCATGCGCGCTGACAACCGCGGCGAAGGCGGCATCCTGGCCCTGACCGCCCTGATCGAGGACACCGGCCCGCGCCGCGCCCGGGCGAAGGCCGTCCTGGTCAGCCTCGGCATCCTGGGCGCCGCACTGTTCTACGGCGACGGCACCATCACCCCCGCGATCTCGGTCCTGTCCGCCGTCGAAGGACTGCAGATCGTCGAACCGTCCCTGAGCGCCTGGGTCGTGCCCGTCACGGTGGCCGTGCTCACCGCCCTGTTCGCCATCCAGCGCTACGGCACCGCCGTGGTCGGCCGGATGTTCGGAGCGGTGATGCTGGCCTGGTTCCTCACCCTCGCCGTCCTCGGCGCCGCCGAAGTCGCCCGCCACCCCGGCATACTGCGGGCGCTGTCGCCGTACTACGCCTGGCAGTTCTTCCGCACCGACGGCTGGACGGCGTTCCTGTCACTGTCATCGGTGGTGCTCGCCGTCACTGGCGCCGAGGCGCTGTACGCAGACATGGGCCAGTTCGGCCAGCCACCCATCCGGCGGGCCTGGTTCCTGCTGGTCTTCCCCGCGCTCATCCTCAACTACCTGGGACAGGGCTCGCTTGTGCTGCGCACGCCGTCAGCGGTGACCAACCCGTTCTACCTGCTGGTCCCCTCAACCCTGCAACTGCCGATGGTCTTCCTGGCGACCGCGGCGACCGTGATCGCCTCCCAGGCGGTGATCACCGGCGCGTTCAGCGTCACCTACCAGGCGATGCGCCTGGGCTACCTGCCCCGCCTGTCGATCCGGCACACCCCCGGCGGCCAGCAGGGCCGGGTCTACGTCCCCGTCGTCAACCACGTGCTGTTCGTGACCGTGACCGGGCTGGTGCTGGCCTTCGGATCGTCTGCGGCACTCGCCTCAGCCTACGGCGTCGCGGTCACCGCCACGTTCCTGCTGAACACCACGCTGTTCCTGGTCGTCGCCCGGACACGCTGGCACACGCGCAGAACCGTCATCGCCCTGATCGGGGTGATGCTGCTCAGCGTCGAGACCATGTTCTTCACCGCCAGCCTCACGAAGATCGCCCACGGCGGGTGGCTCCCACTGACCCTTGCCGCGTTCGTCTACACCGTCATGGCCACCTGGCGCCAGGGACGGCAGATCGTCGACCGCTACCGCGCCCAGCACGACCGGTCCGTCGAGCACCTGCTGCGCGACTCTGCCGCATCGACGCCGCCACCGCAGCAGGTGCCCGGAACCGCGGTGTTCCTGGCCAGCGCGCCCGGGGCGGCCCCCGGCGCGCTGGCGGCCAACGTGCTCATCAACCACATCGTGCACCGTGACGTCATCGTCATGACCGTGCGCGACGACCGCCGGGCACACGTGCCCGACGCCGACCAGCTGACCGCCCGCGTCACGCACGATGCCGCACCGCGGGTCACCCACCTCGACGTCCGCGTCGGTTACCGCGACCGCCTCGACATCCAGGCGATGCTGCGCAAGGCGACCTCCCGAAGGCTGCTCGCCCCCGACATCGACCTGAGCGAACCGGCGTACTTCCTGACCCGCGAAGTCGCCGTCAACTCGCCCGCGCCGACCATGCCCCGGTGGCGCAAACAGGTCTACCTGTTCCTGTCACGCAACGCCGCCGACCAGGTCGAGCACTTCAAGCTGCCGCTGCACCGCACCGTGGTCATGAACGAGGAGACGCCGCTGTGACGCCGCGGATCGACCGACTTGCTGCCGGACATTTACCCGAGCCGGCTGCCTCCCACGTCTGCTCCTGGGCGTGTCCGCCGCCTTCGCCGCGTGCTCGTCGACAGTCAGGCCGTGGTCGGGCACGCATTTGGCCGTGGGGTGCGCCGCGGAGTCAGCGGGTGACCGTGGTGGCGAGTTCGCGCAGCAGGTCGGCCAGGCGTCGGGCGTCGGCCGGGGCCAGCCGGGCCAGCGCTTCGCGCTGCACCGCCAGCCCGGCCGTGACGGCCTCGTCGATCAGCTCCCGGCCCGCCGGGTTGAGCTGCGCGCGCAGTGAGCGGCGGTCGCCGGGATCGGGCGTACGCGTGATGAGTCCAGCTTTCTCCAGTTTGTCGAGTCGGCCGGTCATGCCGCCCGTGGTGAGCATCAGGGTGTCGGACAGCTGTTTGGGGGAGAGGTTGAACGGCTCGCCGCTGCGGCGCAGCGTGGCCAGTACGTCAAACTCGCCGCGTCCGATGCCGAGGCGCTGGTAGGCCTGCTCCATCCGGTCGCCGATGGCGGCGGCGACGCGGTAGACGCGGCCGAAGACCTCCATAGGCAGCAGGTCGTCCAGGTCAGGGCGCTCGTTGCGCCACTGGCCGATGATCGCGTCGACGGTGTCCGGGGTCATGACGCCCATGATAGCTTGACGCCAAGTAGCTTAGTGGTAAGTTACATCAAAGCTAGTTCAGGGAGGAACGCGATGACGTACACCGCCGACGTCGGCGCGGTGAGTGCCGCGCATCGCTTCGCCCCGCCGGCACCGTGGAGCAGACGGTCATGGGCTCGGGCTCCATCGCCCGGTTCGTGGCCCCGGGCAGCGTCACCCAGGGCCGGTTCGGCCTCTACGTACTGGCGCATGCCCGCCAGAGTGGGCCAGGCCGACCCGCACTTCCACCGCACCTTCTCCGAGTCTTTCTACGTCGTCTCCGGCACGGTGCGGTTGTACAACGGGTCCAGCTGGATCGACGGGCAGCCCGGCGACTTCCTGCACGTGCCCGAGGGCGGCGTGCACGGCTTCCGCAACGACAGCGACGCCGAGGCCTCGATGCTCATCCTGTTCGCACCTGGCATCGCGCGGGAGACCTACTTCCGCGAACTCGCCGACATCTCCGCCACGGGGCGGCAGCTGTCCGAGGAGGAGTGGACCGACCTGCTCGCCCGCCATGACCAGTACCACGCCTGAGGAGATCTGATGACGATGTACACCGACATGTGGTTCGACCCGAAATGCCCATGGGCCTGGAACAACTCCCGATGGCTGCTGGAGGTCGAACGGGTCCGCGACGTGCGGGTGCGCTTCCACGTTATGAGCCTGTGGCTGCTCAACCGCGACCGCGAGGTCGACCCCTGGTACCGAGAATGGCTGGCCGACACCCTGGGCCCGGTCCGCGTAATCACCGCCGTGCAGCAGAAGTTCGGCGACGAAGTGGTGCGCGGCCTCTACACCGCCCTCGGCACCCGCATCCACCACGACAAGACCCCGATCGGCCCCGACCTCTACACCGCCGCACTGTCCGACCTCGGCCTGCCGGCCGACCTCGCCGCTGCGGCCGACGTGACCGACCACGACGAAGCCCTGCGTCAGAGCCACGAAGACGGCCTGCGCCCGGTCGGCGAAGACCTCGGCACCCCCACGATCCACATCCCCGCTCGCGACGGCAGCGTCAACGCCTTCTTCGGCCCCGTCGTCACCCCCGTCCCCCTCGGCGAGGCCGCCGGACTGCTCTGGGACGGCGTCCTACTCGTCTCCGCCACCCCCGGCTTCTACGAAATCAAACGCGGCAACCGCCCCCGCCCCCGCGTCTCTTGAAAAGGGAGCCCACCAGCCTGACCGCCGCGGTAACGGTGCGGGAGACAGCGGTCGAAAGGTCCTCTGCCAGGGACGGTGCGACTACGGGAAGGAGTCCGGGGCGGCTGGAGGTGGCGGAGCCATACGGCGAGTGTGGAGGCGGCGCAACGCTGCGACACCGATGACGAGCCACACCACGTTCACCGCGGCCGAGGGCAGCGCACGGTGGAACACCGCGTTGACCGCCAGCAGGATCGCACCGGCGAGATTGAGCAGCTGATAGGTCAGCCCAGCGGCGATGCGCCCGGTGGACAGCAGCCCGTACGCCATCAGCAACACGACGGCGCCCGACCAGCCCACCACTTCGATCCACAGGTCCACGTTCCAGACCTCCAGCGGCTGGTCACCTGGCAGGTTTTGTCACGACGGCAGAACGGCATAGGCGCGCACGGGAAACGTCCCGAATCGGCGGACCGGAGCGGGTACGGCGTGCAGCCGGGCACCTTGGGCCGGTAGCGCATCGAGGTTGGTGAGGTGTTCCAGCACGGGGATGTCAGCTCCGAGCAGGATCGAGTGCGCAGGACGGGTGTCGCCGTCGATGCAGTCGATGTTGACGCTGTCGATGCCGACCAGCCGAGCCCAGGCATCGGCTAGCAGCTGCGCGCCGTCCTCGGCCAGGAACGGAGCATCCTTGCCGTACGCGTCGGTGCGCCAATGCCGGTCCCAGCCGGTGTGCAGCAGCACCGCCGTCCCAGCGAAATCGTGGCCGCTCAGCATCTGCGCAGTGACGGCACGCCCGCTGCCGCGTTCGAGGCGGATCACGACGACAGGCAGGTCCGCGAGCGATTCCAGGGCCAGCCCAGCCAGGTCGGTGCCATGCTCGTACCGGTGAAACGGGCTGTCCACGTACGTTCCGGTGTTGCCCACGAAACTGATCCGGTCGATGGCGAACTCGGTGCCAGCGGCGTAGCTGGCCCGCGACGCCTTCCGGGTGAG
This sequence comes from Catellatospora paridis, assembly GCF_009720365.1. GTDB lineage: Bacteria > Actinomycetota > Actinomycetes > Mycobacteriales > Micromonosporaceae > Catellatospora > Catellatospora paridis. The sequence continues at coordinate 850,694 of NZ_ML769313.1, forward strand.
GTGAGGCGTGATCTCGGGACCGGGCAGCCCGGGATAGGTGATCATCTCGGCCTCGACGACATGGCTCAGATCGACGAACCTGGTCCTCGGGCTGCTGGCGGACGGCGCCCCGCTCGATGGGACAGTCATGTGTCCATGATCGCGCGGCTTGGCCCGGAGCGTATCCGGATCTCGCGAGCTGCCGGACCCTCACTTTCTCCTTCGCCGACCGTGGTGTGGCGAGTATCCGGGTTCCGGGGGTGGGCGGTGAGCTGCGTTGTTAGGTTCGCAGGCGCTGCCTGAGGACGGAGATCTGCCATGTCTCACCATCTCGACACGCCGCTGGCCCGCCAGAACGGCCGGCTCTATATAGACGATCTTTACGTGTTTCAGGGTGACGGGTCCACGGTCCTCATCATGGACGTCAACTCGACGATCACCGGACCGGACGTGCAGGCGGGGCTGCACCCTGAGGCGCGCTACGAGTTCAAGGTCCATGTGGGTGGCGAGGCGTTCGAGTCGTTGACGTTGCGCATCGCCGCGCATGACGAACCCGACGCGAATGGACGCCAGTAGATCACCGTGCACAGCCTGACCGGGGACGAAGCCCGTGATGACAGCGCGAGCGGCACGCTGCTCGCACGCGGCGGGACCGGTGAGCAGATCTCCGGCGGCGGTGTGCGGGTGTGGACCGATCGTGTCGCCGACCCGTTCTACGTCGATCTCGACCAGCTGTTCACCATCAACGCGGCGGTCGCCAAGGGCACCGCGGTCGACAGCGCGAAGTGGGACCCGAAGCAGGCGAAGAACTCGTTCGCGAACACCACTGTGCAGGCGATCGTGGTGGAGGTCTCCCACGAGCATCCGATCCTGCGGCCGGGCGCGCAGGTCGGGGTGTGGTGCTCCACGAAGCTGGCCACTGACGCGGGCGGCTGGCGGCAGATCAACCGGGCCGGTCACCCGATGATGTGGCCGATCTTCTGGCCCACGGACACGGATTTCTCGAATCCGGCCAACGACCGCCATCCTTCGGAGGACCTGGAGGGCGCGGGCAAGTACCTAGCCGACCAGGTCAGTGCCGTCGTCGCCGCGCAGGGCAACGTGGCCGATCCGCAGGGGTACGGCTGGACGGTCGCCCGGCGGCTGTTCCCGGACGTGCTGCACTACGAGGTCGGCACCCCGGCGACGTTCGGGTTCGCCGGCATCAACGGCCGCACGCTGGCCGACTTCGTTCCCGAGGTGATGTTCTCCCTCGTGCTGGGCCGGGCCACGCCGGGCGCCCTCGGCCCGTCGACCAACGAACGACTCCGCACCTCCACCTTCCCGCACGTCGTCAAGCCGAAGCCGACAGCCCGCCCCCACCGCTGCCCGGCAAGCGACACTGCGACCTGCTTGATGCCGGCCCGGTCATCCGTTGACGTCGCGCGCCGGGGCGAACAACTGCTGGATCCAGTTCGGGTATGACGGCGCCAGCACGCTGACCTTGTCGAGTTCGCGCAGGTCCTGCTCGGTGAGGGCCAGGCCGCTGGCGTCGATGTTGTCGGTGAGCTGGTCCTCGCGGCGCGCTCCGACGATGACACTGGTCACCGCGGGCTGTGCCAGCAGCCAGGCCAGTGCCACGCGCGGCACGCTGCCTTCGTGCCGGGCGGCGACGGCGCGCAGCACATCGAGCACGTCGTGGCCGCGCTCGCGGTCCACCGGCGGAAAATCCGGGTAGTCGGCGGTGGTGCGCCGGCCGCTGCCGTTGGAAGTGCCGTCCCGGTTGGTCTTTCCGGCGAGGAAGCCGCTGGCCAGCGGGCTTCACACCGTCAGCGCCAGGCCCTCGGCCTGGACCATCGGCACCAGGTCGCGTTCGGCGTCGCGGCCCACCAGTTGATCACCACCGACCTGCCCGATGACCCTGTGTAACCGTGGTCGAAGCGAGTTGGTGACGGGCTCGCCCGTGCGGATCGCGGCATGAGCGATGCCAGGTGAGTCCGCCAACGCATCCTGCAGTCAGCCCACATCAGCCTGGTGCCGTCGATCTATGGCGGCAGGCCGGTAGCGTCCCCGCCATGCCGTTAGCTCCTGGATTGACGGTCCTTGAAGGCCGCTATGTACGTCTCGAGCCCCTTGCCGAGTCCCATGTCCCTGCCCTGTTCGTAGCAGGCGGCCGAGACGGCGAAGTTTGGCGCTGGCTAAGCGCACCAACTCCGCGTACCGAAGCGGAACTACGGGAGATCGTGTCTAGACGCCTCAAGGACGTCGACGACGAGAAGCGAGTCGCGTTCGCCGTGCTTGGCCACGACGAGGGAACAGCGATCGGCACCACGAATCTGCACAGCTGGCATCGTGGCGACGGCTGCATCGAGATCGGCGGCACGTGGTTTGGCCGGAAATGGTGGCGTACCGCAGCGAACACCGAAACGAAACTCCTGATGATGACCTATGCCTTCGAGGCGCTTGGATATGCAGCCATCGCCTGGCGCATCAGTCCGGGCAACATCCGCTCACGAGAGGCGATCACGCGCATCGGCGCCACCCTGATCGGCCACGAGCCGGAGGTCACCGCCGAGCCGACCCTCTTGGTTTATTCGATGCGCCAGGCCGAGTGGCCCGCAGCAAAGGCACGTCTGTCCGAACGCCTGGCGAGGATCTAGGCAAGTTCCCGGCATTCGCACATCGGCTATTCCGTGCACCCGCCAGGCGCCGACCCTGCCGCCATGACGCAACGCAACCTGCTCGGACAGGTCGACGGCACCGTGCAACCACCCGAACAGGGGTAAGACCAGGCCGTCTGGATCGACAAGCAACCCAGCTGGCTGCGCGGCGGCACCACTGTCGTCGTGCGCCGGATCCGGGCCGAACTGGAGACCTGGGACGCCGTCGACCGACAAGGCAAAGAACTCACCATCGGACGCCGTCTCAGCTCCGGCGCCCCTTTGACCGGCAAGGACGAACACGACACAGCCGACTACGCTGCCACCGACCGCCTCGGCTTGCCCGTCATCTCCCAGTTCGCGCACATCCGCCGGGCACACGTGGCCGACCCCGCCCGCCGGATCCTTCGCCGGCCCTACAACTACGACGACGGGCTGTCGACCGACGGCACCAGCGACGCCGGACTCGTTATGCCGGCATCACCTGTGGCCGCAGCCGGTAGTACGCCGAAAGTTTCGGTGACGAGACGCTCTCACGGAACCGCATGCCAGGGACCGCGCGTCACCAGGGGTGGCGAACGGCCCTCGGGGCGCACCGCTAGTCGGCTTCTAATGTCGGCAGTGACTTGGCAAACCGTCCAAATTGTTGCCGAAACATTTCCGGAAGATATTGACGGCATGTCGCGACGCTTCACAGAATCGGAACCCCGATGCCAATGTGAGGTGCCCCGATGCGCAGCACCCGATCCACCACTCCACAACCGGCCATCAGGACCCGTGTGCCACGGGCCGCCCGCTCCCGGCCGGGGCGCCTGCTGCTCACCCTGGCCGTGCTCGCCGCGTCCGGCGCCGTCGCGGCGACCGTGCCCACCACCGCGGTGCACGCCGCCATCCTGCTGGTGACCACCCAGGCCGAGACGATGACCAGCGGCGGCGGCTGCACCGGCCTGCAGGAGAGCAGGGCGGTGTACTACTGCAACGGCGACAGCACCTACACCAGCCACTCGTTCGGCCAGCCGGGCCGCTACAGCATCAAGGTCCGCGGCGCCTCCAGCGCCGCCAGCACGGCCGGCATCAGCGTTCTCGTCGGCGGCACCATGATCGGCTCGTTGGGCTTCGCCGGTACGGCGTACACGGAGCAGTCGGCGGCCTTCGACCTCGGCTCGGGCGGGGCCAAGGAGATCAGGCTGCGGCTGGAGACGGACAACGGCCAGAACGACACGTACATCGACTGGTTCGAGCTCTACCACGAGGGCGCCACGCCGGCGCCGCCGCCGGCACCCGTCCCTCCGTCCACCGGCGCCTACGCCAGCGGCGTGTACCGCAACCTGTTTCGCGAGTGGGACGCTTCGCTCACCGAGACCGCGGTCAGCGCCAAGCTCGCCACGTACTGGAACCACTTCTTCACCGGCACCGACGACAGCAAGCGTCTGTACTACCCGGCCGGCGCCAACGCCGCCGGGAACCTCGCCTACATCAAGGACACCGGCAACGACGACGTGCGCTCCGAAGGCATGAGCTACGGCATGATGATCGCCGTCCAGATGAACAAGAGGGCCGAGTTCGACGCCCTGTGGAACTGGGCCAAGACCAACATGCAGCACAAGACAGGGGCACGCAAGGGCTACTTCTGCTGGCAGGCGACCTTCAGCGGCTCCTGTCGGGACAGCAATCCGGCCTCCGACGGCGAGGAGTACTTCGCCACGGCGCTGTTGTTCGCCGGTCATCGCTGGGGCAACGGCACCGGCATCCGCAACTACACCGCCGAGGCGAACGCGATCCTCGACGCCATGCTCCACCAGCAGGACATCAACGGCGGCGTGGTCGACAGCGTCACCAGCATGTTCGACCGCGACGAGAAGATGATCGTGTTCGTGCCGTACGCCAGCGCCGCGAACTTCTCCGACCCGTCATACCACCTGCCCGCCTTCTACGAGCTGTGGTCGCGCTGGGCCACCGGCTGGAACGGCGGCCAGGCCGCCGACCGCCAGTTCTGGCGTGATGCGGCCGCCCGCAGCCGCACCTACTTCGGCCAGGCCACGCACCCCACGACGGGGCTGAACCCCGACTACGCCGAGTTCAACGGAACCCCCAACAACACCGGCAACCACGGCGACTTCCGCTTCGACGCCTGGCGCACGTCGGTCAACTGGGCCGTCGACTACGCCTGGTGGGCCGCGGACGCGAACCAGAAGACCCTCACCGACCGGCTGCAGAGCTTCTTCGAGGCCCAGGGCGTCAACGCGTACGCCAACCAGTACTCCCTGGCGGGAAGCCCGCTGTCCAGCGACCGCTCACCCGGACTCATCGCCTCCAACGGCGCCGCCTCCCTCGCCGCGACCAACGCCCGCGCCTGGAAGTTCGTCGAGGCGCTGTGGAACCTGCAGCCCTCCACCGGCCAATACCGCTACTACGACGGCCTGCTCAACTTCATGGCGTTACTGCACGCCAGCGGCAACTTCCGCATCTACAAGCCGGGCGGCGTCCCGGCCGACACCCAGGCGCCCTCGACCCCGGCCGGCCTCACCTCGACCTCGGCGACGTCCAGCACGGTCACGCTGTCGTGGGCCGCGTCGACCGATAACGTCGGCGTTACCGGCTACACCGCGTACCTGGGCGGGGCCACGGCCGGTGCGGCCGGCTGCAGCAGCGTCACCACGACCGGCTGCACCGTCACCGGCCTGTCTGCGAGCACCGCGTACACCGTCACCGTCAAGGCACAAGACGCGGCCGGCAACACCAGCCCCGCCTCCAGCGCCATCACCGTCACCACGACCACCGCATCCGCCGGAGACCGCAACGCCTACCAGCAGATCGAGGCTGAATCCTACGACACCGCCTCCGGCATCACGACCGAATCTGGTGACTCAGGAACCATAGTCTCCTTCGCGGGCTCCGGTAGCCACGTCGCGCTGCGCGGCGTGCAGTTCGGCAGTGGCGGCGCCGGCCGGGTCCAGTTCCGCGCACTCACCTCGGCGGCGGGCGTCAACGTCCAGGTCCGACTCGGCAGCGCAACCGCCGCACCGGTCTGCACCGTGTACCCCGACAGCAACGGCGTCTGGCACCTGAAGTCGAACTCCTGCTACCCGAAACCGGGCGGCCTTCGCGACGTGTACATCACCGCTACCGGACCCATAAAGATCAACAGTCTCACGTTCCTGCCCTGACCGAGACGACCGACAGCCGGTGTCCGCTGACGTTCACCGGCTGTCGGCTGTCGGCTGTCGTCGCACGGGCGGTTGTGGCGCACCCGGTCCGGCCGATTCCGCTGGAGGGGCGCGACCGTCACAGCCACAGCAGTTCGCGAACCCAGCCGCCGGTAACGCAGGACGATGTGGCGTCGAGCCGGTCACCCCTGCCAGAGCTCCACGCTGACCGGCTCGGCGACGTACGCCGTGTGGTCTTCGGCCACGAGATCCGGCTGCGCCTCGAGCTGTGTCTACGCTAGGCCGAGGTCCGACGAGATCGGCCGGGTCCTCGAGGATCGCGCTCTGGCGCCCGGTCAGGCTCGCGGCCCGGGAGCCGATCGGGCGTTCGAGGAAGTCGCTCGAACTGACACTCACGAATCTGCGAACCGGGTTACACCATTAAGGCCGCGTGACAGGGCACTAATAGATGAGGTCGTGTAGGTGTTTGGTGTCCATGTATTCGTTGACGGCCACGATCTGCCCGTTGCGCACGGTGAACAGGAAGTGGTGGTCGTTGTGGTAAGACTTGCCGGCGAGGTGTGTTCCTGTGGACACGACTTCGGCGGCCACCTGGTCACCTTCTGCGATTAGCCCCTGGATGGTGTAGGTGAGTCCGGCGGGGAACTCGGTGCCGATCGCGGCGAGTGCGCTCTGGTATTGGTCTTTGGTTTTGGTCCCGGAGACCGGCAGGTCGCCGGGTGCCCACCACGTCGCGTCCGGGGTGAGGGTCGCGAGCGCCTGCTCGACACTGCCGGCGGAGAGATTTTCGAAGAACGTGGTAACGGTCTGCTTGTTCCGGTCGGTCACGCGGGCACGGCGGATTGTCATCCGGCGGCGCAGTCGATCGCGAAGCCGTGTAGGCGACGCAGCGTGCTGGTGGGGGCGGTGTGGGGTGGCTGGTGGCGGGCCTGCGGACAGGTCGGTGACCGGCCCTGTGCTGCTGGTGGCGGTCAGGGTCGCGGCGAACAGCAGGAGCTGGTTGAGGATGTTGAGGAACACCAGCAGGCCGACCGCTCCGGCGACGACTTGGTAGGCGGGGTTGGCTTCGGTGCGCTGGATGTAGAGCCGTCCCGCGGTTTTGAGGATTTCCAGCCCGGCGGCGACCAGCAGAGCTGGGCCCAGGACGCGGCGTAGCCGCATTCGCACGCGCGGGACCGCGGTCAGCACGGCGATGGCCAGAACGGTGTTGACCGCGAAGCCCAGGACGAACCCGGCGGTGGCCAACGTCCACTGGCTGGGCAGGCCTTGCGCGCTGAAGATGTCCACCAGCAGCCATCGCAGCCCGGTTTCGGAGCCGGCGGCGGCGGCCAGCGATGCGGCCAGCAGCAGGCACAGCCCGGCCAGGATGCCCAGGTCGATGAGCTGGCGGGTCAGGAAGCCGCCCGGGTATTGCGCCAGCCGCCAGATCGCCCGGATCGAGGAACGCAGCGCGTCGACCCAGAACAGTCCCGCGATGGGCAAGATGAGCAAGGCGACCAGCCCGGCGGTGCCGCGGGCGTCGCGTAACGCGCTGGCGTCCAGGCGGGGCAGGTTCTGCGAGAGGTAGTCCTGGACCGCGGCCAGCACGGCGGGATCGTCCAGGACGTAGCCGAGCAACGCGAAGGCGAGCAGCGCCATGGAGAACACGGCGAAGAACCCGTAGTAGGTCACGGCCGCGGAAAGCCTGCCGCCGTCGGCGGCGTCGTAACGCCTGCCGGCCCGGACCACATGGTCGAGCCAGCCGAACCGGTTGCGGACCCGCACGAAAGCTGCCGCGAGCTGTTGCGCCTTCACCGAAGCAAACACCTTGGCATCTTTACCCGGCACCTGACAAAGGAAACCGGGTGACATGGAGGCCGCACCCACCCCGGGCGGCGCCGTACGCAGCGCGGAGGTCGCCGCACCCGGTTTCCGCGCCGACCTGTGCAGCGCGTTCTACCCGTTCGCGGCCTGCTCGCCCGTGATCTCCGGACTGCAGCTGACCGACTACGGCCTGCGCTGGCTGCGCGCCGACGCCGTGCTCGCACACGCGCTCCCGGACCGACGCGCCGCGCTGATGTGGGGCGACCCTGAACAAACCGCCGAGTCGGTCACCTCGTTCGACCGTCGCGATGGCCGGCGCTGGCTGGCCGCATACCGCAGCTGGCTGGCCCTTGAGGACGACCTGGTGGCGGCCATGTTCACACCGTTCCCGCCGGTGCGGGCGGCCACGCGGCTGCTGGCCCGCGGCGGCGTCGGCGGCACGGCGCACTTGGGCGGGAACACTGCCCGACTTTCGCGTACGGCGGCGTCGGTTGCCGCAGGAGACGATCCCACGGTGCCGTTCGTGCTGGTGGGACAGATGAGCCGCGCCGACCCGACCAGGTCGCCGTCGGGAACAGAGACCGCCTGGGCCTACACCCACCTGCCCTACCGCTACGCCGGGCGGGGCCGCGACGACGCCGGCATCCGGGGATACGTGGACCGCATCGAAGAAATGGTCGACAAACTGGCGCCCGGATTCGGTGAGCTGGTCGTCGGCCGTTGCGTCCAAGGTCCTAAGGACCTGGTCAACGAGAACGCCAACATGAGCGGCGCGCTCGGCGGGGGCACCGCCGCGCTCACCCAGCAGTTGGTGCTGCGGCCGACGCCGGGGCTGGGTCTCGCCGACACCGTGATCGACCGGCTGTATCTGGCCAGCGCCTCGGCCCATCCCGGCCCCGGCGTGCACGGGGGCCCCGGTGCCAATGCCGCCCGCGCTGCGATTCACCGCGATCGGGCCGTCGCGGGTGCGGTCTACCGCGCGACCGTCTCGGCCGCGTACCAGCTGATCTATCGACCGATACCTCCGGCGGCAGCGGCCATCCTGTGTGTAGTCGGGCAGTGTTGCGGCTGCGGAACTAAGGGTAGAATCCTTCATGTTGACTGTTTGATCTTAACTGCCCCAGACCTCGGCAGCTCGTCGGAAAAGCCAGAGGTGGGGATGGCGTGGAACAGCATCCGATGGTCATCACTGTCACCCGCGCATGTCAGGGGCGGGTGGCGTGTATGTGCATAGCTGGTGACGTTGACCTGCTCGATTCCGGGGACATAAGCCTGGCGCAGCGGCAATTGGCCGTGGTGTCCTGCGAGACCCTGTATGTGGACTTGACCGATGTCACCTTCGGTGGCGCGGCTCTGGTTCATTACCTCTACGCACTGGCGGCGCGGCTGCCCGGGGCAGCGATATCGCTGTGCGGAGCGCCGGGCATAACTCACCAGATCCTCGAACTGACCGGCCTGGACCAGGTCGCCGCCCTGCGTGACAGCATCCCGGAGGACTGGGCGACGCCCTCGGCCGCAGCTTCAACCTCGGCCGCCTCCGAACGGCGGCTGCCCGTGGGGCGAGCCGCACTCGGTAGGCCGCAACCAGCGACCTGACGCCACCCGGCGATCCGGCGCAAACGGGCGGCAACAACGAAGCCAAACGCGGTCGGCGCCTGAGGTCGATGCTGCGCCGCGTTCGTATGCTGCGGAGTGTCAGCGCATCGCGATCTCGCCCGTGTTGACGGCACGCATAGCCCGCTCGACGGTCTCCTCGCGTTCGCCGACCGGTGCCACGTAGCCGATGACGTCGCGCGCGGCGTCCGGTCCGAGCGTTCGGGTGATCACCCAGGTGGCCAGATACTGCGACGCCAGGCAGCCACCCGCTGTAGCGATGTTTCCCTCAGCGTGGAACGGCGCGTCCAGCACGGTGACGCCGCACGCCTCGACAAAGGGCCGGCTCACCATGTCCGTGCAGGCCGGCATGGCACCCAGCAGCCCGAGGCGCGCCAGCACGAGCGCTCCGGAGCACTGCGAACCGATCAGTTGCCGCGAAGGGTCGAGCGCCAGCATGGACAGCAGCCGGTCGTCGGCGACCACGTCGCGTGTCTTGACCCCGCTGCCGATCAGCACGACATCGGCCTCGGTCGCGAATTCCATCGGGCGCTGCCCGCTCACCTCGACGCCGTTCATCGACGTGACCACCGGCGTCGGCGTCGTGATGAAGGCCGCCAAGCCGTCCTTACGGCACCGGTTGATCAGCGCGGAAGCGATGAAGCTGTCGAGCTCGTTGAACCCGTCGAAGGTGACCACGGCAACCTGCATAACCACTCCTCATGTACGGCATCCGATGGTCAGGCTGCCTGATGCGCCACCGCGGGGCGAGAACCAATCAGCGGCTGGTGGCCTCCTTACGGCAGGCCGGCGCCGCAGCGGGTTGGAGGGGCAGGTACCGCGCCCCCGGATCGCGTCCTCGGAGCAGGTCAAGTCGTTGCCTGAAGTGCGAGGTTCTGGCATGGACTTGGCGTCGGCGGCGCATATCGACCAATGTGGGACGTGCTGCATGCCAGCCCGGCCTACCTAGCCGTGCTTCGCGATCTGGTGGCGGATTTCGTAGGGGATCGTATGGCGGGCGACGTCCAGCACAGGTACGTCACGGTCAACGGCGTCAGGCTGCACGTCGCCGAACAGGGCACCGGCCCGCTGGTTGTGCTGCTGCACGGATTCCCGGAGAGCTGGTACTCGTGGCGGCACCAGTTCGGCCCACTGGCTGCGGCCGGCTACCGCGCCGTCGCTCCTGACCAGCGTGGATACGCCCGCAGCGAGCAGCCCGAAGCCGTCGAGGCCTACAGCCTGCTCCACCTCGCCGGCGACGTCATCGGGCTCATCGACGCGCTCGGGGAGCAGACAGCGGTGCTCGTCGGCCACGACTGGGGCGCACCGGTCGCCTGGGTGACGGCGATGCTTCGCCCCGACGTCGTACGGGCGGTGGCGGGACTGAGCGTCCCGCCTGTGCTACCCGCAGGGATGACCCCGCCGTCGGCGACCCGCAAGAAGTTCGGCGACGGCTACTACCAGGTCGTCTTTCAGCAACCCGGGGTCGCCGACGCCATGCTGGCCCGAGACCCGGCGACCACATTCCGCCGGTTGCTGGTCGGCGCCTCAGGCGACAGCCCGTCCAGCGATCCGCCCCGCCCGTGGATCGTCCCCGACGGTGGCACGCTCCTGGACGTGATGCCTGAGCCGACGCGACTGCCGGGCTGGCTCACCGACGACGACATCGAAGCCTTCGTCGGCGACTACGCCATTCACGGCGACCGGGCCTTCACGGGCGGCCTGAACTGGTACCGCAACATCGAACGGAACTGGGAACTGCTCGCGGCGTTCCGCGGCCGCCGGATCGAGGTGCCGGCTCTCTACATCGCCGGAGGCCGCGACATGGTTGTCGGCCTACGTGGCGTCGAGGCCACGTTGAACGCTGTCGAGCAGGCTGCGCCACGGTTGTGGCGTGCCCGGATCCTGCCCGGCTGCGGCCATTGGACCCAGCAGGAACGCCCCGAGGAGGTCAACCGGGAACTCCTGGACTTCCTTACATGGCTGTCCACCACACCATGATCGACCCCTATCCGAACACCGCCCCGACCAGCGGGCACTGTGCCGGTTTGCCGAGTGGGTCCCCTGAACGGGCCCAACCGTGGCGAGGACTCCGGCACGTTGGCGACCAGTACGCCGCAGCGCCCCGCCAGGCGAAGGAGTGAACGATGCCCACCGTGCGCGGCCGGTCGGACTGGAGCGGGACGCTCCAGGACGGTGCCGGAACAATCTCCACCACGAGCGGCACCCTCGACGCCGTGCCATACACGTATGCGAGTCGGTTCGAGGGGGCCGAGGGGGCATGCCCGGAAGAGCTGTTGGCAGCGGCCTACGCTGCCTGCTACAACCAGGCCCTGTCCAACATCTCCGGCAAGGAGGGCTCCCAGATCGCCTCGGTGAGCACGGCAGCGGACGTGACCACGGGCGTTGGTGACCGAGGCCCGGCCATCGTCGCCGTGCACCTCACAGTCGAGGCGAAGGCCCCCGGGATGTCACAGCGAGTCTTCCAGCACCTGGCCGAACAGGCTCGCATCCGCTGTGCGTTCTCGAAAGTGCTCGTCATCGAACCGACCATGAACGCGAATCTGATGCCCTAACTGCGTTATCCCCAGTCCTCGACCTCACCTTGGTACTGGGCCCGCGGCAGGAGCACGCCGACTGCGCCTTGATGCCGCCGACACGTGCCGGAGGCTCGATGGCAAGTAAGGCGCTCTTGGCCGCCAACCCGCCGAGCGGGGGTGTCCTCGAGGGTCAGTGATCGCCGACCCTCGCAGCCACCGGTCAGCGCACGCCGACGGAGTATCCACCGCACCTGGATGGACGAGGGCCAGGCCATTGGCGCTGCGTACTGATACTCGCAGGTCGGGGGTGGGCGGTTCGCTGCGGAAGATCCAAATGTGACACGTGAACGTTCACGTCAGTTAGACTCCGGGCATGCCTGAACAGCCTCCACGCCCGAACGATCAGCCGCGCTGGCTGACCGCGGCGGAGCTGGAGACATGGCAGCAATTCGCCCTGATGATGCACAAGCTGCCCATTGCCCTGGAAGCGCAACTGCAGCAGGACGCGGGCCTTAGCTACGTCGAGTACTACGTCCTCGCCGGACTGTCCGACCAGCCAGGACGGCGCATGCGCATGAGCGGCCTGGCCGTGCTCGCCAACGCTGAGCTGTCCCGTCTCTCCCACATGATCAGCAGGCTGGAGCGCCGGGGTTTCGTCCGCCGCGAACCAGACCCCACCAATGGCCGCTACACCCATGCGATCCTGACCGAAGCCGGTCAGGCCCATCTCGCCGAGGCCGCCCCGGGGCACGTGGCTCGGGTACGGGACCTGGTCTTCGAGGTTCTCGACCCCGCCGAGCTGGACACTCTGCGCACCGCTGCCGAGAAGATCAGCGAGAGGATCGACCGCCGGGAGCAGTAGACCTTTCCTCGCACGGACACCGCCCTTCAGGTGCCACAGCGCAACGCCGGGCCATGAGGGGCCTCGATGGGAGCGAGGCCGGGCATCCGGCGTCCGGCGTGCGATCGCGGCCGTGTCGCGACCCCCGGGGCGGAATCCGTAGTCGCGGTCGCCTCGTAGGGACACTGACGCCGCAGCACCCCTGGTCACGGGCAACGATACGATCTGGAACGAAGCTTCGTCCCTTTGAGACACCGCCTCCCACCTGAGCGGTCGGGGTTTCGGCAAGGTCGGGTCAGACGGTGATGTCGGCGGTGATGCCGGCGAACAGGTCGTCCTCGGGCAGCCGAGTGTCGACCAGCGAGTGGGCCAGCTCGTACTCCTCGGTCGGCCAGACCTCGCGCTGGACGTCGAGCGGCACCCGGAACCACGGGCCGTCCGGGTCGATCTGCGTGGAGTGGGCGAGCAGCGCCCGGTCGCGCACGTCGAACCAGTCGGCGCACTGCACCCGGGTGGTGAACTCGCGCTCGGTGAGGCCGTCCTCGTCCCAGACGGCGATCCACTCGCCGAAGGGGGACTCTTGCCCGTGTTCCACGAGGTAGGCGTGGAGCACGCGGATCCGGGCCATCGACATGCCGTGGTTGTAGTACACCTTCAGCGGCTGCCAGGGCTGGCCGGACTCCGGGTAGGCGTCGGGGTCGCCGGCCGCCTCGAAGGCCGCCATCGTGATCTTGTGGGTCATGATGTGGTCGGGGTGCGGGTAGCCGCCGTTCTCGTCGTACGTGGTGATCACGTGCGGACGGAACTGCCGGATCAGCCGGACCAGCGGCTCGGCCGCCTTCTCCAGCGGCACCAGCGCGAAGCAACCGGCGGGCAGCGGGTCGCCCTCCGGCATGCCGGAGTCGACGAACCCCAGCCAGGCCTGCTGGACGCCCAGGATCTCGCGGGCGGCGTCCATCTCCCTGCGCCGCACCTCGTGGATGTTGGCCGCGATCTTCGGGTCGCCTTGGAGCTTCGGGTTGAGAATGGAACCTCGCTCGCCCCCGGTGCAGGTGGCCACCAGCACGTCCACGCCCTGGGCGACGTACTTCGCCATGCTGGCGGCGCCCTTACTGGACTCGTCGTCCGGGTGTGCGTGGACCGCCATCAATCGCAACTGCTCTGTCAATGTTTGTTCCTTCCGCATTGCCCCGCTGCGGGGGCGGGAGACTCAGGAGTCGTGGCGCGGCGTCCCGCCTCACCCCCACGACAGGCTTCGTCAGGGGACCTGGTGCATCAGTGGGCGAGCAGCGGCACCGCCGCCTCGTCCTCGGCGTGTTCGTGGTCCGTACGGCCGACGTCGACCAGGGACAGGACGACCAGCGTGGCGATCACGAGCATGCCGATGGCGAACCAGATGGCGGTGCTGTAGCCGTGCACCACGCCCTGCAGCTGGACCAGCTGCTGCTGCGGGTTCGTCGCGGCGTCGGCGATGTGGTCCCGGACGTACGAGGTCGTCACGGACGTGGCGATGGTGTTCAGCAGGGCTGTGCCGATCGCGCCGCCCACCTGCTGCGAGGTGTTGACCATCGCGGACGCGACGCCAGCATCGCGGGGCTCGACGCCCGCAGTGGCCAGCGACATGGCAGGCATGAAGGTCATGCCCATGCCGAGACCGAGCAGCGCCAGAGCCGGCAGGACGGTCGAGGCGTAGGACGAGCGGATCTCCATCTGCGCGAGCAGGAACATGCCGGACGCGGCCACCAGGTAGCCGGCACCCATCAGAAACCGGGCCGGAACGCGGGTCATCAGACGCGGCCCGATCTGCGTCGAGCCGATCATCATGCCCGCCACCATCGGCAGGAAGCAGAACCCGCTCATGATCGGCGAGTAGCCTTTTACGACCTGCAGGTAGTAGGTCAGGAACAAGAAGGTGCCGAAGATGGCGATGACCGCGAGGGCGAGGGAGAGGTAGACGCCGCCGCGGTTGCGGTCGGTGACCACTCGCAGGGGCAGCAGTGGTGCCTTGACCCGGGCCTCGGTGATGACGAAGGCGAGCAGCAGGACCACCCCACCGCCCAACAGGGAGAGGGTCGTGCTGTCGCCCCAGCCGTGGGACTCGGCGTAGTTGAAGCCGTAGACCAGGCAGGTCAGGGCCAGGGTGGACAGGACCACGCCGGGGATGTCGAGCGGGGAGCGGTTGCGGCTGCTGGCGGGCTCGCGGATGACGAAGTAGGCGCCGGCCGCCGCGGCGATGGCGAACGGGATGTTGACGTAGAACGTCCAGCGCCAGTCCAGGTACTCGGTGAGCGCACCGCCGAGGATGAAGCCGACGGCGCTGCCGCCGCCGGCGATCGCGCCGTAGATGCCGAACGCCTTGGCGCGTTCCTTGGCGTCGGTGAACATCACGGCGAGCAGTGAGAGCGCGGCGGGGGCGAGCAGGGCGCCGAAGGCGCCTTGGAGGGCGCGGGCGCCGAACATCATGGTGCCGGTGGTCGCCGCGCCGCCGAGCGCGGAGGCGGCGGCGAACCCGATCAGGCCTATGACGAAGGCGCGCTTGCGGCCCCACAGGTCGGCCACCCGGCCGCCGAACAGGACCAGGCCGCCGAAGGCCAGCGCGTAGGCGGTGACGACCCACTGCCGGTCGCCGTCGGAGATACCCAGCTCCTGCTGGGCGGAGGGCAGGGCGATGTTCACGATTGTGGCGTCGAGGACGACGATCAGCTGGGCGAGGGCGATGAAGACGAGCGCTTTCCAACGCTCGGCGTGCGCGTCGCTGGCAGCTTTGAGGGCTGTGCGAGACATGGGGGTATCCACTTCGTTACTTCGTGAGGAATTGGCTGGCTGAAGGTGCCTGAGGACGTGCATCGAAGGGATCACCGCACCCGCTCGTGTCGCAGGACGCTGGGGAGATCAGGCCCCGATTGCATGGTCAGGGCGCCAGGTCGATGATGCGGACCGGCTGGCTCGCTGAGGGGCCGCCGGGCGGAAAGGCATCCGCCGGGCCGACCGTCCTCGATCGGGAGTCGGCGAAGAGTGCGGGTCCCGGAACCTGACCCATGTCCGTTCCGGGACACCGCCTGCTCCGGCTGTCGCCGTACCAGCCCGCACGGTGGCGATCCGAAGTGCGTGGTGGCTCAGCGGCGACCGGCATCGCGGTTGCGCTGACCGATGGTCAAGGCTTGCGTCGGCTGAAGGTGGAGATCAGCACGGCGGCGACCGCGACGTGCATCAGCGCCAGGATCGTCTTGGTTGCCCCGGTTGCCGAGAAGACGAACAGGGGCATGAAGGACACCAACAGCACCAATACGGCAAGCACGGTCCACATGACCGATGCCTTGCGGGTGAACCGGTCCAGCAGCGCCCGGGCACCCCAGCCGAGCAGGCTGACGACGAGCGTGAACGTGACGGTGAGCGGCAGGCTGACCGCAGAGGGCGCCTGGCCGTTGCCGGGGTCGACGACCAGGCCGATATCCAGAATCTGGGCGGCCGTCCAGAGCAGCGCAGCGGCCAGGACGGCACCGCCGACCGTGAGAGCGCCGACGCGCAGCCGCGAGGCCGGCGGGGAGACGGAAGTGTCAGTCATCAGGGACTCCTTCATGGAACGAGGATGATCTTGCCGCCGGTGCGGCCGGACCCGGCGTCGCGGTGTACCCGCGCCGCCGAGTCGGTGGGCGGACGGGCCGCGGTGGTGTCGACCCGGACGGCGCCGTCCGCCTGAAGGCGGACGGGTTTCCCGTCGCCTGCCTTCCGGCAGGCGAGGGCGTCAAACCCGGACGGTCTTGAGGGCGCGGGTCCAGGACTCCAGCTGGTCGAACAGGATGGTCGCCGCGGCGTCGTGCTGCGGAGCCGGCTTGAAGACGGAGAAGTGCTCGAAGTCCGTGAACAGCGAGAAGGACAGCTGCTGACGTACGTGGGCCAGCTGCAGTTCGCTGGCCACGGTCCGCAGGTGCTCGATGGCCCGAGCTCCGCCGAGGGAACCGTACGAGACGAAGGCGGCGGCCTTGTTGTTCCACTCGCCGTACAGGTAGTCGATCGCGTTCTTGAGCACCCCGGAGGTGGAGTGGTTGTACTCGGGGGTCACGAAGACGTACCCGTCGAACTCGGCGATCTTGGACGCCCACGCCTTGGTGTGCTCACCCCGGTACTGGCCCATGGCCGGTGGCATGGCCTCGTCCAGGTGGGGCAGCGGGAAGTCGGCGAGGTCGACCAGCTCGTACTCGGCGCCGGTGCGGGCGCCGGACTGGCCCATCACCCAGTCCGCGACGGCCTTGCCGTTGCGGCCGGGCCGGGTGCTGCCGAGAATGACGGCAATCTTGAGGTCACTCATGCGGTTCTCTCCTTGCTGGGCCGGCTGGCCAGTGTGAGGCCGGCCGACGGATTGCATGGCCGGCGGGTCGTGCGTTGAGCCGGTACCGACCCGCGCCACAGACTTCACTTGAACGTTCAAGTGTCAGCTTAGCATCAACGCTTGAACGTTCAAGGGTGAGGTGCGACTCGTGACCGTGGTGGCGGCGGCTGGACGCTGACGAAGCAAAGGCCCACGGCTCGGCGCGCCACGCCACCCGACGGGCACCCGGCACGCTGGTCATCAACCTCGACGGCGCCGCGGCCCTGCGCCAAGCCGTCGCCCTGGAAGCCGGAGGCGACGCCGACAGACTCCTGGCCGCCCTCGACCAGGCGGGCCGAGCCACCGTCATCGCGCTGCGCGGGAAGGCCATGCCCTCAGACAACCGCCCGCTACGCGGCAGCCGGTCACGCAGCCGTCGGCATCGGCATGGGGATGCCCAGCTACCAGACCCCGGCCGAAACCCCCGACCGCGTCGACCCCGCAACCCTGGCCGCAGCAGCCCGGCTGGTCGTCGCCACGTTTGAGCATCTCGCCACGACGGAAACAGCGTGCACATGAGCAGGCAATACTTCGTCATTTACGGCCCCGGCGCGACGTCGCGGGTACCCTGCATCCTGCATCCTGCATCCTGCTGCCGCAAGCGCCAGCCTGCAGCTAGACCGCAACGCGGCGCGGACAGCGAGCCAACTGGCAGCTCTCGGCCATGCCGTCAGCATCGCCACCGACCTCGTCGTCGTGCCGGGGCGGGGGGCCGAGTTGCCAATCGAGGACCTGCTGGAGTTGTTGGCCTCTGCATGCCGCGTCGTTCCGAGCCGGAGGCATCCACACCAGACCCTTTGGGCTGCACGCACCGGCGGCGGCCTGCCCTGGCATGAGCGAGGGTTCAGTCAGTTTGACTGGGCCGTCACCGTAGTGGCCGGAGGGCGTGAACGCTGGTGCGAATGCGCCGTAGTACAGCGCTTCAAATTCGGTCATGGTGCGTTTCGTTGACGCAGGCGCTTCAGGGTTTGCAACCCGCCAATTCGGCGCCCACCGTTATTTCAAATTGTCCATTTTGTCATGCGGTGATCAGCTATCCTGAATGCGGATGTGCCGTGAACTGGGTCAACGTGGTGCTGGAATGGTGCAATCACAGACCCCTTGACTGGGGTACTTTATACTTCTGGCGACCTCGGCAAACGTTGCCTAGTGCACCGCTGACCCTTTATATACCTGGGGGTCAAGGGGTCGTCGGTTCGAATCCGGCCAGCCCGACAGAATAAAACAGCAGGTAAAAGGCGGTTTCCGAAGATCCGGAAGTCGCCTTTCTTGCTCTTGAAGACACGGGTAAAGGGCGCGGACGCGCGTATGGTTTGCGTGTCATCTGCCGGTCTGTACGCGGGCTCGGGCCGCCGTTCCGCACGGATTGCGCGGCGCGTGAGCGATCCTCGTCTGGGTGCACACTGCGACCTGACCGCAGACCAAATCGGACGGTCGCGCCACGCTCAAGACACATCAGGCGGGCCCCAACGCAGGTGGAAGTGCTAGTGGCCGTGGCTGAGTCAACTGCCCACCGACTCTGAACGTGAAACAGGTTGTATGTCGGGGCGAGTGGGCCGGCAAGTGCGGCGCTCGCCGGACAGCCCGGGTAGTACAGCGCTGTCCGACCCCTTTACCTGCCTACAACCGCAGGCCGCTGACGACGCCGTCTTGCTGACAGCATGATCAATCACTACCCGGCTCGGAAATAGCAGCTCGTTGAGTGGTCGGTCGCCGGGCAGATGAGATGGTTGTCAGCGACTGTCGAATCGCCGTCTACGGAGCCAGCCAGCGTTCAACGGGCGAGTCGTGCGTACCCGGTCGCGCCGTGGGCCTCGACGTCCCAGTGGACACCGAAGGCGGGCAGGTTGCTGATCTGGATCCGGCCGATTTCGTCGGGCACCCAGGGGTCGAGGCGGATCTGCCGGTCGTGTGCGTCCAAGCCGAGCATGACTTTGGCGAACGCGAACGGGGCGCCTGTCGCCCAGGCCTGCGGGCTGCAAGCCGTCGGGTAGGGGACCGGGAAGCCAGCATGGACGCGGGGGAAGCCGGCGAAGGCCTCCGGCAGACGGAAGGCGGAGTGCGTGGCGGCCTCGAGCTGTGCGAGCGCAATGCGGTTGGCTTCGTCGCGGAACCCGTAACGGGCCAATCCCAGGGCGATGATCGAGTTGTCGTGCGGCCAGATCGTGCCGGTGTGGTATCCGATCGGGTTGAAGCCGCGGTCGCTGGTCGACAGCGTCCGCACACCCCAACCGCTGAACATGCTGTCCGACATCAGGTGGCTCGCGATCACGGACGCGCGTTCGGGGGGCACGATGCCCGACCACAGCAGGTGGCCGAGATTGGAGGTCAGCGAGTCGATGGGCTGCTTGTCCCCGTCGAGACCGATGACGTAGAAACCGCCGCGATCCGGTGACCAGAAGTCGCGGTTGAATCGCGTGTACAGCTGTTCGGCCTGGCGTGTGAGCCGGCCTGCGAAGTCGTCGTCGCCGATCACCTGGGACGCGAGCTCGGCGGCGCGCGTCTTCGCGTCGTAGACGTAGCCCTGGATCTCGGCGGTGGCGATCGGCAGGTACGGGATGCGCCCGTCGTGGAACTGCACCCCGTCCCATGAGTCTTTCCAGCACTGGTTGCCAAGGCCCTGCGACGATCGTGTGGCGTATTCGACGTATCCGTCGCCGTCGCGGTCGCCGTAGCGGTCGATCCACTCCAGCGCGGCCAGCACCCGCGGCCACCGCTCGCGTACGAAGGCGTCGTCGCCGGTGAAGCGCCAGTACTCCGACATCAGGATGAGCCATAGGGGGGTGGCGTCGGCGGTGCCGAAGTATGGGCTGTGGGGTTTCTCGCCGAGCACGGTCAGCTCCCCGTGGCGGATCTCATGCAGGATCTTGCCGGGTTCCTCGTCGCGGAACTCGTCCATCCGGGTGCCCTGCAGTTCGCCGAGCAGGTGCAGGGCACCGCGTGCCAGATCGGGGCCGGCCCACAGCGTCTGCAGGCAGGTGATCAGCGTGTCGCGGCCGAACAGGGTCATGAACCACGGCAGGCCGGCGGCGGGCAGCACGTAGGGCTCGCCTGCGATGGTGCCTTCGATCCGTAGCGCTGCCAGGTCGACGATCGACCTGTCGAGCACCGCATTGAGGTCTGCGTTGTCGCATTCGATGTCCGGCGCATGCTCGAGCCAGCGCTTCAGCGGACCTTCGGAGATCTGCTGCTGCTCACCGAAGTTTTCGTGCATCGGCTCCAGCGTGACACCATCGCGTTCGAGGTCGACGCGCACGAGCGCGGCGAACAGCTGTCCCGGTGCCAGGTCCAGGTCCCAGACGAGGCTGTCGCCGTCCACCCGCACGGCCGTCTCGCCGACCGGCTTCAGCGAGGCTGCATCGAGTATGGTGTCGCGCACGACGCGTACGGTGCAGGCCACGTTGAAGCCGTCGACGGCGTACCCGAACCTGAGCGACCGGGACCCGTCGCCAGGCCGGCACGTGATCTGCTGGCTGCGGTCGCGCACGGTCCCCTTCATCTCGAACAGGTCCGCGAAATCGGTCCCGCAGGACAGCCGCAGCTCAATTCTGGCCGCATCGAGGCCGGAGTTGACGGCGGCGACCTGTTCGAGCATGCCGTTGCCGACGAACCGGAATCGGCGTACCGCGACCGTGTTCGCCCGCAGGCCCGGCAACTCGGTATTGGCGAGATAGAACGCCGCCGAGTAGTAGTCGACGGCTCGCGACTTCAGCAGCGACAGCCGCGTCCCGTCGAGGGACAGCTCCCACCGGTTCAGAAACCGCGTGTCGTCGTGCACCAGACCGCCCACCGAGCCGGTGGGCACGTCGCCGAGCGCATCCGACAGCACGAAGGTGCGCCCTTCCAATACCGCGATCGCGTCGGTGCCCAGCTCCGGCGGGTATGGCTTCGCCGCACCGTCGGCACCCGCGGGGCGCGGCCGCGGATACGGATCCAGCGGGGTGGGTCTGCGCGCGGTCGCAGCGTCGTCGCTGGATCCCATCAGCAAGCCCCCGTGATCCTGTGATTCACGCGGGCGCGGTCTGGCCGCCCCGGTGCAGGAAGACGCCTGGTACTTCGCCTGCACTTGCCCGGGATCACCGCCGCCGGTTCCACAGCGCAACCCAGACGACGGCGTTCAACGCGAGTAGAACCGCGCCCAAACCCCACGCGGACCAATCCAGAGGCGACCTCAAATAAGGCCAGACAAGGTACAGCGACGCCAGCGAGATGCCGGGGAATACCAGGCCGACAACCACGCTGAGCAGGATCGGCCGTAGCCTGCCCTTGTTGTCTTGGAAATACGCTTCAAACTGAAACAGCCTCTGGTCGCCGACATATTGCGCCAGCAGCGAGGCCTGTCGATCGCGGATGTAGCGCGCGATTACAGTCACGTCCCGGGCCTCGCCATATGCGATCAGTCCTAATGCGCCGGAGATGACGGGCAGCATCAACAGTAGCCTGATGTCCGCTCGCTGGGTGATGACGATACCGCCGATTCCGGCTATTGCGGTCATGTTGAGGTTCATTATCGTGCTTTGCGCTCCGAGTTTTTGGAGAAGTTCGGCTCGCAGTGCTGCGTACTCCGCCAGCACGGCGTCCGCCGCCTTACCGACATTCAACTCGGGTGCTCCCACACCTTCTCCCTCGGTGTCACCTGCAGCTTCGATCTACTGAACATCCCGATCATAATGGAAGTCCACTGTTATTCCATTGAAGCGGTTTAAGTGAATTCGCCGCGCGTTTGCGGTGTTGCTGAAGTATGGATGTTTTCGAGGGATGAGCGGTCGGCGACCGCATCGGGGTCATGCTCGACGTCCGGGTGGTTCTCGTTTTCAGCCGTGGTGGGCGGGAGTTGGGGGGCGAACGCCCGCAGCTGACCGACGAGCGCCGACGGACTGTGTCCTGCGCTCAGTACCGTGCCGTCGGGTCGGATGAGCGCGGTGTGCGCCCTGCCTTGCCTGAGCCAGCGGTGGAGCTCGCTGCCGGGTGCGGCGTGCACGACGACCACTTCGACGCCCGCTATATCGGCTTGTTCGGCGGGGGACGGCTCGGCTGACGTGACGAGTGCGAAGCGGCCTGCGGCCACGTCGTCGAAGCGCCGGCCATCGTCGAGGAGCGCGTTCGGACACAGATGGCCGGCCAACGCGCGGCGCAGTCGCGCACGCACCACCAGAGCGGACCGGCGCAGCGCCGGTGTCTGACTCCCGGCCGTCATCTTCTTGATCACGGGCAACACGTGCAGCCAGGGCACGACAGCGCTGCGCAGGAGCGCGCCCAGAGGACCGCTGTCGGTCATCACGACTCCGATGAGTCTGGCCAGCTTGATCATCGAGCGGGCGTGTGCGGCGCGCTCGGTCTGGTAGGTGTGGAGCACGGCTTCGGGCAGGGTCCCGTCGAGTACGGCGGCTAGTTTCCAGGCGAGGTTCATCGCGTCGCGCAGCCCTGCTGCCATGCCCTGGCCGATGAACGGCGGGGTGAGGTGGGCGGCGTCGCCGAGTAGGAACACGCGGCGGTCGCGCCACCTGTCGGCGACCTGGGCGCGGAAGGTGTATTCGGCCATGCGGACGATGCGCAGCCGGTCGACCGGGACGTCGCCGGTCCATCTGGCGATGAGTGGGTGCAGCCGGGTCATGTCCCGGAAGTCGTCGGCTGTCTGGCCGGGCGTCAACTGGAACTCCCAGCGGTGGCGGGTCGTCCCTATGCGCATGTAGGTGGCGGCCCGGCTCGGGTCGCAGACCTGCTGGACGCCTTCCCAGTGGCCGAGGTCGGCGTTGGTGTCCACGTCGACGACGAGCCAGCGCTGGGTGAAGTCGAGGTCGTTCATCGTGGCCCCGATCGCTGTGCGCGTCGGGCTGTTGGCGCCGTCGCAGCCGAGGACGTAGCCGGCGCGGACGCAGTGTTGTTCGCCGGTAGTCAGGTCCGTGAAGTCGACGCGCACGCCATCGGCGTCCTGCGTGAGCGCGGTCACGTCGGCGTTGCCGCGAAGGGTGGCAGCGGGGTACCGCGTCAGGTTGTCGCGGAACAGCTGCTCCAGCTCGGGCTGGTCGAACATGCTTCCCTCGGGGAAGCCGTGCCTGCCGCCGTCGCGATCGCGCCGGATTTCGGCCAGCACGCGCAGGTCGGTGTCGAGCAGGCGCAGGCCCTGGTGCGGTCGGGAAACGGCCGTGAACTTCTCGCGCAGCCCGAGGCGGGCAATGATCCGTTGGACCTCATCGTCGACGGCGACGGCGCGGGGCTGAGGATAGGCGGACTGCCACCGCTCGAGCAGCAGGCACTGCACGCCGTACTGGGCGAGCAGCGTCGCGACGGTCAGCCCTGTCGGACCGGCGCCGACTATCACCACAGGCACCATGGTCATGCCCCGCTCAGCAGCAGGATCAGGTAGCCGGCGGCAAGAAGCGCGCAGACCAGGGCCGGGGCGGCCTTGCGCAGGCCGTCGCCTTTGCGGACGTGTACGACGACGGCTCCGGTGAGCAGGAGCAGCAGGCCGGCCGCGGCCAGCGCGCCGATCAGCGGTTGGAGCAGGCCGAGGAGCAGGCCGATGGCTGCGGCGAGTTCGAGCGCTCCGATGCGGCGGTAGGCGGCGGTGGAGAAGCCTGCCTCGGTGGCAAGCTCCCGCATCGCCGGCACGGCCTTGACCTTCGCGGCGCCCAGGGCGGCAAAGGCCACGGCGAGCAGCACCGCGAGGATGATGGTGGGCAGTGTCATGGTTTTACCTCCGTGCGCCAGGCGATGGTGTACTGGTCCAGGACTGCTTTGACGGCCGCCTGGTGGGCCGTCGCCTGGACGGTGATGACCGCTACCGGGGTGCTGCCCTCGACGGCGATGTCGATCCCGTGCACGGCGGGTACGTCGTGCAGCGCGGTGTGCAGTTCCGCGCGGGTCGCGTCCATGCGCAGGGCGAGCCGGTAGAGCTTGCCGACCGCCGTGGCGGGCAGCTCGTCGAGGATGGTGACGGTCTTGGGCGCGGCGGTGGGATCCGGCACGCGGTCGCGGGCCCAGTCGCGCAACTGCTCCGGCGTCACCGTGGCACCGGGGACGAGGGTGACGTAGGCGACGGGGACCTCTCCGGCGTGCCTGTCGGGACGCCCGACGGCGCAGGCCGCCACGACGTCGGGATGGGCATGGAGCGCGTCTTCGACGATCGCCGGGTCGATGTTGTGCCCGCCGCGGATGATGAGGTCTTTGGCACGGCCGGTGAGGTAAACGAAGCCGTCGGCGTCGACCCGCCCCAGGTCGCCGGTGTCCAGCCAGCCGTCGGCGAGCTTGCCCAGTCCGTCCAGGACGTGGCCAGCGCCGCCGCGGCGGGTGACGTATCCGGGAAAGACGGCCGGGCCGCTGACCGCCAGCACACCGGTGGCGCCGGCGGGCAGGATCCGCCAGGTCCCGTCGGTCGCCATGGCGATCGCTTCGACGCGCTGGTATGGCAGGCGCTGCCCGACCGAGCCGGGCCGGGGCACGTCTGCGAAGGTACGCGCGCTGGCACAGGTGGCCTCGGTCAGTCCGTAGCCCTCGACCAGAGTGGCGCCGGTATGTGCCTGGAAGCCCTCGCGGACCGCAGCTGGAAGCGGCGACGCGCCCACCATGGGATGGCGCAGGCTACTGATGTCGGCGTCGACCGGGTATCGAGTCAACGCCGCGTACACGGTCGGCACTGCGCTCATGGCGGCGATCCGGTAGTGCTCGACGATTCTCCAGAACGCCGGGAACAGGTCGGGGTCGCGGTAGCCGAGCGGGCCGGCCCACACCACATGCTGGCCCTTGAACAGCGGTGCCAGCAGCGTGACCACGAGTGCGTTGACGTGGAACAGCGGAAGGGCGGCCAGGACCACGGTCTGCTGGTTGAACATGGTTGCGGCGGCCAGCATCCAGGCGTCGGCGACCTCGTTGGCGTGGGTGTGCGCGGCCAGCTTCGGTGCGCCGGTGGTGCCGCCGGTGTGGAAGATCGCAGCCAGATCACCGGCACGGGGCAGGTCACCGCCGAAAGCCGACGGGTCCATGGCGGTGGCCAGCTCAGCGAGGTATCCGATGTGCACGCCGCCGACGGCGGGCAGCGCCTGCAGCCCGCCTGTCGCGGCGGTGGGGCCCAGCACGAGCACGGTGTCGAGCAGACCTTCGCCGGCGAGAGACCGGACGGTGTCCCACGTGCCGGGAGCGAGGTCGGGTCCGGCCGTGACCAGCACCCGAGCGCCGCTTCGGCGCAGCAGCTCAGCCAGATGCTGCCCCGACAGGCCGGCGCCCAGGGGCGCTGCGATCCCGGCCAGCTGAGCGGCGAGCGTCGCAGTGATCAGCTCCGCGCAATTGGGTGACATCAGCGCCACCGCGTCACCACGCCGTACGCCGAGCTGGTGCAGGAGGTTGGCGTAGCGGTGGACGTCGGCCAGCATCTGGGCGAAGGTGCGCTGCATCGGCTCGCGCCACCGCGCGGCGGCGGGTAGGACGCTGACGGCGATGCGGTCGGGCCAGTGTTCGGCCGCGCGCGCGAGCAGGGCGTAGGTCGACTCGGGCAGGCCCCGTGCTTGCAGGGGCACGGCTTCGATCGCGGCGAGGTCGGTGGGTGTGGCGTAGCGGGGCCACAGCAGCTGTTCGTTCACCGGGCGTCCCTGACGACCGTGCGCTGGGTGCCCAGATCGATCGCGCAGTCGTCGGTGGCGATCGTGGCCTCGACGACGTCACCGTCCTTGAGGTACTTCGGGTTGCGGGCCTGGCCGCCGAAGAACAGCTTCCATCTCGTGGCCGGCGGCAACAGCGAAGCGATGACCTGGACGGGCCTCGGCGGCGCGCTCAGCGCGGTGCCGACCGGTGTACCGGTGAGCAGCAGGTCACCGGCGTCCAACCGCTGGAACCGGGACAGGCTCTGCAGCGCCCGGACCGGCGAGTAGATCATGTCAGCGGCCGTCATGTCCTGCCGCAGCGCGCCATTGACCCGCAACGTCAGCCGCAGGTCCGTGAACCGCTTGAGTTCCTCGGCGTCGAGCAGCACCAGTGCCGGGCCGACCGGGGTGAACGTCGGGTAGGACTTGGCCTCGTAGAACTGCGTCTGGGGCAGTTGGACGTCGCGCGCGGAGACGTCGTTGGTGACGACCAGCCCGGCGACGTAGTCGGCGAGGTTGTCGTCGGTGACCGTCGTGCCGACCGGCATCTCGCGTCCGATGACCAGGCCGATCTCCACCTCGTAGTCCAGCAGGCGTACGTGGCTGGGCCGGATCACGTCGTCGTGCGGGCCGCTGATCGACCCGGACGACTTGCGGAAGAACGTCATCGGGACGGTGCTGGGATCGCCGCCGGTGTCGGTCACGTGCGAGGCGTAGTTCGTCATCTGCGCGACGACACGGCACGGCCCTGTCACCGGAGAGATCAGGGCCAACGTGTCGACCGGGACGGTTTCGCTGTTCGCCGTGGCGGCCGCGATGGCCAGCCCGTCGGCGAGCAGCTGGCCGGTGGTGGTCGCCTCGGTGGCGATCTTCGCCGCGCCGGTAGGTGAGAGCACCCACCAGGCATCGGCGGTACGCAGGACGGAGATACTCATGTCGTTGCTACTTTCATCAGGCCGCGAAGGCGGTGCAGGTCGAACTCGTTGTCCTCGCGCAGCGCGGCGGCGACCGCGCGCAGTTCACGAAGTGCTTGCCGGCCGGGTTTGATCCCGAGGAAGTCACTGGTGGCAGGCGGACCCCACTGGGCCAGACCGGAGGCGGTCATAGGAGCCCAGCCCGCCTCGAGGGTGTTGTCGAAAAGATCGCCGTCACTGAAGTGCTCCACCAGGAAGCCGTCAGGGTCGCGCCAGTAGTCGAAGATCTGGCTCCCCTGGATGTGCCTGCCTACGCCCCACGAGCGCCGGTAGCCGTGCTCGCGTAGGTACTCGCCGCCGGCGGCCAGCGCGTCGAGGTCGGCGACCTGGTAGGCCGAGTGCACGTAACGGTTGGCCGGGCCGAGGGCCAGCGCGAGGGTGTGGTGGTCGGTGGGCGTGCGGCCGCGGTCACAGCGGATGAAGCTCATCACCGGGCCGCGCTCGCGCTGGTCCTGGTAGTAGAGGAAGTCGCTGACGATCAGACCAAGGTGCTGCAGGTACCAGTTGAGCGTCTGCACATATCTGGTCGACTGCAGCACGACGTGGCCGAGCCGCTGCACCTTGGCCGGCTCGCGCGGCGGCCGCTGGGCGGCGTTGAGCCGCACCGGGTCGTGCCCGACGTTCCACGGCAGCGGCCGCTGAGCGGGCAGCGCCGGCAGTTCGTGCGTGTCGGCGACGACGCGTACTCGGATCCCGTTCGGGTCGGTCAGGTCCACGCTCACCCCGCCGAGGCTTTCCAGCAGCGGTGTGACGGTCGTGCCGGTGGCGTCGGCAAGGCGCAGCAGGTCGCGGGCGTCGGCGGCCCTGAAGGCCGGGCCGATGAAACGCGAGCGGGTGCCGCGGCGGATCAGAACGCAGGGGGCACCCGGGTCCATGCCGCGCAGATGCAGCTCCTGCGGCGTGCGCAGGGACGTCGTGAAGCCGAACGCGTGGGCGAACATCTCAGCCCGTTGCAGGTCCGGCTTGTGGAACTCGAGCCAGGCCAGGTCGTCCACCTTGATGATCGGCTGGCGTGCCCGGCCGGGGTGCTCGTCGGGCTGCGAGCCGTGCTCGCTGTGCAGACCGGTATGCGGGTCGTGCATCGTCGACACCCTCCTCGAAAGTCTTGATGAAATCATCACCAACGAGCAGACTGTCAGTCAAATGTTTTGAGGTTTTCATCATCGCTGACCTGTGCCGCTAAGATTGATGACTTACGACTGTGAGGTGACCGGGTATGGCGCAGAACAGGACAGACAGCCCGAGTCGACAAGAAAGGCGCAAAGCTCGCACTAGGGCGGCGCTCATAAAGGCCGCGCAGTCCGTTGTCGCGGCGGGCCGTTTGAACGCGCCCATCCTCGAGATCACCCAGGCTGCCGATGTGGGTATGGGCTCCTTCTACAACCACTTCGACAGCAGAGAACAGCTGTTCCGAGCTGCG
Organism: Catellatospora paridis; assembly: GCF_009720365.1. Taxonomy (GTDB): domain Bacteria; phylum Actinomycetota; class Actinomycetes; order Mycobacteriales; family Micromonosporaceae; genus Catellatospora; species Catellatospora paridis. The sequence continues at coordinate 878,595 of NZ_ML769313.1, forward strand.
GTGGACGATGCCTTGGAGCGCCACGGGAACCGGTTCGACGAGTGGAGCGCCTGCCTGGACGACCCAGCCCACGCCTTCGCGCAGAGCTTCCGGCTGACCGGGCGGATCCATCGCCGAGAACCCGCGCTCAGCCAGGTCCTGTTCACGTTCGGGCTGGCCATGGCCGCGGTGGACAATGGCCTCGCGCGGCGCGCCAGCCGCGACATCGACCGCGCGGTGCTTGCCGGCCGCTTCGTCGTGCCTGACACCGACCTGGCCATGGTCGTGGTCGCCGGCGCCGTTCTGTGCCTCGGTCGCCTGCTGCACGACCAACCCGAACGCGACCACGCCACATCAACCGACCACGTCGCACAGACCGTGCTGCGCATGCTGGGCATGCCGGGCGAGGAGGCCAGCGAGATATGCCAACGTCCGCTACCTAGTCTGGATGATCCCCCGTAGACGACGCGGAGCCGTTGAGCCACGACACCTGGCTAACCAGCAGCCTCCGGGCCTGCGAGCAGTTGTCGGCGTTAGGCGAAAGGGTCTGAACAGTTGTCCAGTTTGGCTAAGCGATCCTCAGTCTTGCGTACAAGCAGTGTGGGCGTCGGCTCGTCCGACTGCTTGTTGTCGGTGGTGTTGTTTAGCCTTGTCGGCGTCGTGTTCTGGTCGTGTCGGTGAGGAGCGTGGTGGCGCAGTTGTCGTGCGCTGCAGTCAGCGGTGGCGGTGGCGGTGGCGGTGGCTGAGCTGACCGCGACTGCGTCCTGTGCCGCGATGTCAGCGGTCGTGGAGTCCAGCGGCCTTCGTGTCGGTGAACGCCTGCTGGCCCAGCGGGTGGGTTGGCTGTGCGGGCTGGTCTCGGGCATGGCGGGGCGGATCGTGGCCGAGCGCTGGAACAGCCCGGATCTGGACGCCCTCGCGGCGGGTGTGGGGGCCGACGGGCGTGGGCTGCCGGCCAAGGGCTGGATGACGCTGCGCCGGCTGGGCTGGGCCGCGACCCCACCCGAAGGCGTCTACGTTTACGACCGGGTGCGCCGGTGCGCGCAGGAGGAAGCCGCCAGGACGTTGCGTCTGGCCGTGCAGCGCCGCCAGACCTGACCGCGATCGTCAAGACATGGCCGCAGGGTGCCAGGCGCGACGACGCTGACTGGCGTGCCCTACGCGCCCTGCTCCCACCCGGTACACCGGCAGCCCAGATCGCCAACCGCACCCGGCAGGTCCGCGCATACCGGCACGCCCTCCACGGCGAACTACCGTTTGACCTGCCCGATATGGAGGCGGCCCCGGCGGTCGCCGCGCAGGTGCTGCTGGCCGCCGCGGACCGGCAGCTGACCACCATCACCCGCTGCGACGACGGCCGGGCGGTGCTGCGGGTGCAACTGCCGCTGACCGCCCAGCCCCGTAGTAGGGCCGAGTGGGCCTGGCACGTCCTGCAGGTCGCCCTGCCACCGACTGTTGCCACCGATGCCACGATCTGCGCGCCGACGCTGCGGATATCAGGGCACCGGATGCGGGTCGACCTACCCCACCGGGTTACCGTCACGCCCGCCGACCCTTCCGGACACCGCCTCGCGCTTGGTCTGGACTGGGGCGTCAACACGCTGCTCACCGGCGTGGTCGGCCGCCTGGCCGACGGCGTTAGGGTGGTGACCGACGGGCGGATGCTGCGCTACGACGCCACCGCCATCTCCGCCAAACTCCATCGCCTACGCGGACACCGCGAACACCTGGCCGCCCGACGCGACCACCACAGCGTCCTGGCAGCCGGGCTGCCCGCCACCGACCCCCGCACCCTGCGGCTGCACGCGATGGCCCAACGGGCCCGGGTCGAGCACGAGCGGGTCTGCGCCCGCATCCGCCACCTCAACAAAACTTTGGCCTGGTCCGCCGCACGGTGGGCCGTCGACCACGCCACCGCCCTGCACGCCACCGTGATCTACGTCGAAGACCTGGCCACCTTGCAAGCCCGCGGCACTCGCAAAGGCAACGCTCGACTGTCCGGCCAGGTCCGCGGCGTGGTCTTCGAAGCGATCAGCCACCTCGCCGCCAAAACCGGCATCGCGGTGGTGACCGTGCCCGCCCGCGGGACCAGCAGATACTGCCCACGCTGCGGTGCAGGCAGCAGCGTACTCGCCCACACCCCAGCCCCGGACCGGCCAGACGAACGGGGCTGGAAATGGGCTGCCTGCTCCCGATGCGGCCTGTCCGCTGACCGCGATCACGCCGCAGCCATGCGCATCACCGCCCGCGGACTGCTCGCCCAGGCCCATGTCCGCACCGACCGCAAAACCGGCCGACACACCACCACCACGATCGTCGACGGCAACGTCGCCACCGTGCGACGCACGACCCCGCGTCCGGCCAAGCAGCCTGACGCTGGACGCGGTCCGAAGAACAGGCCGACCCCGAAGCGACCACCAGCATCAGCATCTAAGCTTTCCCACCGTGTGCCCGACCGGCGCACGGCCCCCGCCCCACCCTCGGGTGGCCAGCGTCCGGCGGGGCAGGAACCCAAGAACCACCACCATCCGGCGGCGGCTTCAGGTCCTGCACACGAACTCCTGAACCCCCAGCACCATCCGACGGGCTTCCACCACGTCCGCGCCACCGCCGTCACCGCCCTCAGCGGAGACTTCGGACCCCGGCACACGGCCACGCCTAGACCGGAATGTCTGAAACACACTCAGACAAACTCAGGAGATCAGAGACGCTTCCCTGGTAGCGTAAATGTTGCTGAGGTGTGGGGGTGAAGACCTCCTTGTGCCGAGCGACGACTGCGAATGCCTTGCGATGAGTCGCGATGTGCGCCGCGGACCCCGGCTATGGCTTACCGGCGGTAAAGCGGCCCCAACGGATGGCCATGGACATCGAAGACGCTGGCACAACGGACCGCTGTCGGCTGGACGAGGCTTGGTTGCCCCGGCTGGGCCGATTGGCGGCACCCGACAGCTGCGCGTAGCCGAGATACCGCCAGGACCGGTCGGACGGCCAGGATGGAAGGAGACTTCCGATGCGGATCGTCGTGGACCTGAATAGGTGTCAGGGATACGCGCAGTGCGTGTTTCTGGCGCACGAGGTCTTTAGGCTCAGTGGTGAGGAGACGCTCACCTACGACCCGAATCCCGATGACGCGCGGCGCCTGCAAGTCGAGCGAGCCGCTGCGGCCTGCCCGGTGCAAGCGATCCTGATCGACCGCTTGGAAGGTGCGCAGCCGCGGAGCGTGACGTCATGACCGTGCCGGCCAGGGTCGCAGAGCTGGTGCGCGACTTCAAGGCCAACGGCCGGATCGTCATCGTCGGCGCCTCCCTGGCGGGACTGCGGGCCGCCGAAGCCTTGCGCGAGGAGGGCTTCAGCGGACCGCTGACGATCATCGGCGACGAGCCCCATGAGCCCTACGACCGCCCCCCGCTGTCCAAGCAGGTGCTCAAGGGTTGGGTGCCGGCCGACCACACCGAGTTGCCTCGCTTGCGGGAACTGGATGCGCAGTGGCGCCTCGGGGTGGCCGCCACCGGGTTGGACCGGACCGCCAAGCAGGTGCTCCTGGCCGACGGCGAACGAGTGCCGTATGACCGGTTGCTGATCGCCACGGGCACCCGCGCGCGGCAGTGGCCCAACCCGACCGAGGCCGCCCTGGCGGGGGTGTACACGCTGCGCTCGCGTGACGACGCCGCGCGGCTGCGACAGGCGCTGGCGGCAGGGCCGTCGCGGGTCCTGGTCATCGGCGGCGGGTTCATCGGCTGCGAAGTGGCCTCGGTATGCCGGGAACTCGACATCCCGGTGACCCTCGTCGAGCGGGGCTCGGCGCCGCTGGTCGGCGCGCTCGGCGGGGTGATCGGCGAGATCGCCGCACAGATGCAGCGAGATCACGGCGTCGACCTGCGCTGCGAGGTGGGCGTGTTGTCGCTGGAGGGCGACGCGAGCGGACACGTGCGGCGTGCCCGGCTCTCGGACGGAACCACCGTCGAGGCCGACGTCGTACTGGCCTCGCTTGGCTCGATCCGCAACGTGGAATGGCTGGAGGGCTCCGGGCTGGCGGCCGGGTTCTGGGGTGTCGGCTGCGACGCCGGCGGTCGCGCCTTCGACATCAACGGCGTGGTGACCGACTCCGTCTACGTGGCAGGCGACGTGGCGCGCGCCCCCCACGTGCTGTACGAGTACCAGTTTCTGGCGATGGAGCACTGGGACAATGCCGTCCTCGGCGCCCAGGTCGCGGCCCACAACATGGTGAGCCTCGAGCCCGACTACCGCCCGCATCTGCTGCTGCCCGGCTTCTGGTCCGGCCAGTTCGGAGTCAACATCAAGTCCGTCGGCGTGCCACCTTTCGGCGACGAGATCGTCTTCACCCAGGGTTCGGCCAAACAGCGCCGCTTCGCCGCCGCCTACGGCCGCCGTGGCCGCATCGTCGCCGCCGTCACCTTCAACAATGGCAAGTGGCTGGAGTACTACGGGCGGATGATCGAGCAGTCGGCGGCGTTCCCGCCCCCGCTACCGGGCTGGGACCGGCCCGACGACATGAAACCGATCGCGGCCGACTTCCCGGAACCGGGCGTCCCGACGGCGACATCCGACGTGGTCCTGACCGGCCACGACCCGAACCAGCGGACGGCCGAGTTCCGGCCTCGCGGTCGCTGACCTGCCTGGCGATCGAGCGTGCGACCGGGCAGCAGCAACAGGGAGGAGGGGAGCCCCATGGTCCAGGAAACGCCCTGGCAGCAGGCCCTCCGCAATGCCAACCGCGCAAATCCGTACCCGTTCTACGAGGAGATGCGCAAGACCCCGGTGTCGCGGCAACCGGACGGCACCTACGTCGTCAGCACCTATCGAGAGCTCGTCGAGCTGCTCCACGACCCCCGGGTCAGCTCGGATACGAGGAAGCGCCCCGGGGCGATCCCGGGGGTGGACCCCTTCGAGGCGACGATCATCACCGAGGACCCGTCGGAGCACGATGTGGATCGCCGTCGGATTATGCGGCACTTCGGGCCGCCCGAGCGTCCCGACATGATCACCGACATGGAGCCCGAGATCCGCCTCATCTTCACCGAACTGCTGGACGGCATGAAGAGTAAGACCCGTGTCGACGTGGTCGACGAGTTCGCCTTTCCCGGGCCGGTGACCGTAATCTGCAAGGTCCTGGGCGTGCCGCTGGAGTCGATCCCGCTCTTCCACGACTGGATCGAGACGGCCCTCGACGGCCTGGACCTCGGCCCGGAGGCGAGCGACCCGGAGCAGCAGCGCCGCCTGGCGGCGGTTTCCGCTCGGGTGGCCGAGATGAGGCAGTTCCTGGCCGATCTGTTCGACCAGTACCGCAAGCAGCCCGGCCCGGGCATGTTGTCGGGGATGGGCAACGACGACGGCCCGGAGGGGCGCCTGCCCGGGGGGTCGCTGGTCAGCAATGCGATGCTCATGCTCTTCGCGGGGCATGAGACGACGGTCAACCTGATCGCCCACAGTGTGCTGTCCCTGCTGCGGCACCCCGACCAGCTCGAGAAACTGCGCCGCAGGCCCGAGCTCATCGTGCCTGGCATCGAGGAGCTGCTGCGCTTCGAGTCGTCGGTTCAGTTCTGGCACACGCGCTCTGCCCTCGAGGACATCGAGATCGCCGGCACCACCATCCCGGCGGGCTCGACGATCTTCGTGTGCTACGGCTCGGCGAACCGCGATCCGCTACGGTTCGCCCACCCCGACAAGCTCGACCTCGAACGACCCGACAACCAGCACGTCGGCTTCAGCCAGGGCATCCACTACTGCTTCGGCGCGCCGCTCGCGCGCCTTGAGGTCCAGATCGCGGTCAGCGAGTTCTTCCGCCGGGTGCAGAATCCGCGGCTCGTCGAGGATCCGCCGCCGTACCGCCACAACCAGATCTTCCGTGGCCCGCGCCATGTCCTGGTCGACATCGACGGGATCCGCGACTGACACAGCCGCGCGTAAAGGCTCGCCATGCGAGCTTTTCAAGTCGTCGAATGGCAACAACCGCCTGAGCTGCTCGAGGTGCCCGAGCCCGGGCCGGGACGGGTCCTGGCCAGGGTCGGCGGTGCCGGTGCGTGCCACTCCGGCCTGCACATCATGCAGGCACCCGGACCCTCACCGGATTCGCCGCGAAACTGCCCTTCACGCTCGGCCATGAGAATGCGGGATGGGTGGAGAGGCTGGGTCCGGGCTCACCGGGTTCGCGCCCGCAGACGCCGTGATCCTCCCGCTAGCCGAACCTGTCCTCACCGTCTACCCGGCAAACACCGGTCACCCCAACCTTCAGTGCTGATATTTACCTCACTTCCGACATTCTGGGCAGATCGTTGGCGCCTCGGTGAATAACTGATAGTTTCATCAGTACGGATCAAATCATCAGCAGTGCACTGGAACCTTGGAGAGCTGCGGTAGCCGTTCCGCACGCGAACATGTCGCGGAAGCCAAGGCTCAGCGGCTGTCCCGCTTCAGTGAGGTCGCGGCTTCTCGTGCCTGCCGGTGAACGATGTCCTGCCTCTTCATTACGACTTGCACAGGAGCAGCAAACATGGGGGAATTTTTTACGCCGACCGGGTCGGTCGGTCTGCTGACGCCGAACGTCGACCTGGACAGCGAGCTGCCGCGCGAGCTCGTGTGGCTGGCCGACAAGGTCGATGCGGTTCTGGGGGAGTGGGAGCACGCCGCTGCGGTCGCCCGGTGGGCGGGGCAGACAGCCGCGCGGTTGGGCCTCGATCGTCCGGCACAGGTGCGCACGGCGGCTGCGGCGCGGCTGCACGACGTCGGGAAGATCGTCATCGACCAGTCGCTGCTGGCGAAGCCCGGTCGGCTCACCGCGCAGGAATGGGAGCAGATGCGCCGCCACCCGGAGGAAGGAGCGCGCCTGGTCGTCGAGCTGGCGAACCGGCGGGATCTGGCACCGCCGATCGCCGCGCACCACGAGCGGTACGACGGGGACGGCTACCCGCGCGGCCTCGCCGGCACGGACATCCCGATCGAGGCGCGGATCATCTCGGTGTGCGACGCGTGGGCCACCATGCGCGTTGACCGCCCCTACGCCCGGGCACTCGGGGTGACCCAGGCCCGTAATGAGCTGGAGTCGGGGCGGGGCACCCAGTTCGATCCGGCGGTGGTCGACGCGTTCCTCGGCCTTGCCGACGAAGGCGCCATCGACGAACCCGCGCTGCTGCGCCGTACCCGGCAGTCGGCCAGCCACTGCCCGTGCCAGCATTGTGTCGCCCCTCGGAGCGAGGGGGGCCGCTGACATGACTGCGGTGACGGAACTTGTCGATGAAACGGACGAGGCGCTGCGCGCCTGCGACTCCGTGCATCGAGCGTGCAATGCTGTGGCGGCCGCGGTGAGCGCCCATTCGGCCGCATCGGTGGATGTGCTGCTCGCCAACGCCAACCATCTGTATCTGGTCGCCTGCAGCGGCGTCTGGCATGCGCCCCGAGCGGCGCGAGTGAACTATGGCATCGCCGGACGTGTCCTGGCCGAGGGACGTACGGTTTCGCTTCGCGATGCCTCGATCGAGTACCCCGACCTGTATGCCGAGCGGTCGGTCGGCTCGGCAATCTCCGCTCCGGTGCACCACGACCACAAGCCCACGATCGGTGTGGTCACCGTCGAGTTCGACGGCGTGCGGGCCGATCATGACGACTGGGAGGCGGCGCTGACTGAGATCGGTGCCCTGCTCGGCCGGCGGATCCATCAGTTGGGCGGACCGTCCAAGGAGAGCGCGCCGCAATGGCTGCTGCGTCACACGTTGAACATCGCCGCCGCTGACGATCCCGGCGAGCTGGCAACACGCACCTGCCGTGCGGCGGTCGAGCTGTCCGGGCTGCGGTGCGCGGCTCTTCTCGTCCGCAGGGTGAACGTGTCCGCGGAGTGGAGCGGTCCGCCGCTCATCGTCATGGCGGACTACTGCGCAACCGGTTCTCGGCACCTCATCGACGCGGTCAGTGCATTGCCGCCGCCGAGCCTGTCCAGGCTGGTGGACGCTGCGTGTCGACATCAGGCGGCGCACTCGCGGGGAGACCTGAGCGTTCTTGACGCCCGGGGATTCGAACCGCTTGTCGATGCCGGGGTGGGTACCGTGATCGCGGCCTCCGTGCACATGGGTACCGAACGCCTCGATTTCGAGGCGGCGATGCTGGTAATGGACGAGATCGCCTTCCAGCCGCCCCCGGACACCGCGTTCGTGCTCGAGTTGCTGATGACGAACGCCGCCGTGTTTTACGAGCGCATGTCAAGACAGCAGAAACTGCAGACCATGGCTGAGTCGGATCCGCTCACCGGCCTGCGCCACCGTCGCCCGCTGGCCGGCCGACTGGCTTCGAGTATCCCCTCGCGCACCGCCGTTGTCGCCGCGGACATCGACAACCTCAAGGTCATCAACGACATGTGGGGGCACGACGCCGGAGATCGTGCCCTCACCGAGGTCGCCGACGCCATTCGCCAGGCGCTGCGCGGCAGTGACGAGGTCTTCCGCGTCGGCGGCGACGAGTTCATCGCAGTACTGGACGTGCCGGACCACGATGAGGCGGTTCGGGTTGCTGGGCGGATGGCCGCCGCGGTGGCCGATCGCGGGCACACGATCAGCGTCGGTGTCGCCCTGCGGAGCCCGGACGAGCCGGCGGAGACAACCCTTCGTCGTGCCGATGATGCTATGTACGCCGCGAAGCGGGACAAGAGCATCTCGGTGACGGTGGCCTCCTGAGCGCGTACGCGCCGCCTGCGGACGCCGGCGGACCTCACGGGCTGGGCGGTCGCTTGGCCTTGCGAGCATCATGATGCTGCATGTGCCGGTTGCACCTGGTTCGCCGTTCCGGCGCTGCTGGTGCGGCAACCGACGCCGGTCAGCCCTGTGCGGGCATTTCAGCGACCGGCAGTGGCGTGCTGGCCAGGGTATGTGCCTGTGCGGCAGGTACGCCCAGCAGGCGCAGCAACTGCTCGGCGAGCTGGTCGCATGCGGGGTCATCGACGAGGCTGGGGTCGGTCAGGGAAAGGTGCAGTGTGGCGAGCACCGCACCGGAGACGGCGGCGCGGGCCAGTAGCGGTTCGGTGACGGTGAAGCGGCCCGAGGCCATCCCGGCCTGAATGTCGCGCAGCGCTCGGGGGGACAGGCCTCGCGTCGAGTCCACGTAGCTCATCCCGTGCCGGACCAGCACCGCCGAGGTCTGCGGGCGGGCGCGGCACAGGCGAAGGGTCAGCCGGACCGACTGCGCGAACGCCAGCGCAGGATCGTCGACGTCGATGCTGAGCTGGTCCAGCAGCTCCCCGAGTTCCTCCAGGACCTCGTCGACCGCAGCGGCGAACAGCTCGCTCTTGCTGGAGAAATGGTTGTAGAACGATCCAAAGCCGACGTCGGCGGCGTCGGTGATCTCCTGGATGCTCGCTTGCGCGGCCGTGTCGGCGGCGAGCATCACGCGAGCGGCGGCGATCAGCTTCTGGCGCGTCTGCGCCTTGCGCCGCTCGAGGCGGCTGGGCGCGAGCGTGCTGTCGGACGCTTGCGAACCACGCTTCATCACAAACGCAAACCTATCGCAGCCCTGATGTGTTCGTCACACCGGCCTCAGAACTGATATCTGCATCACTCCTGAGCCAGTTAGGTGCGCTGACCTTGGGCCGCGGGCGAGTGGCTGATATGTTTGTCAGCGATGATAGTTTAATCAGCAGGTCGGTGAGCATGCGTAGACGCTTCCTCACCCGTGCTGACCACCACCGGCGGCGCGATGTCGTTGGTGACGATCCCTGCCGCGGGTGGCCAGCGCCGAGACGGCCATCGACAGCTACCCGCACTTCTCGCAAGGGGGCAAAGCCCATGACCGCGCAACCCGTGACCAAGCACCGTCCCATCCGCTCACCGCGCGCAATCCCGATCCTTGGCCACACGCCTCAGATCCCCAGCACCAACCCGGTCGCGTACTTCGGCGAGCTGGCCAAGCGGTTCCCCGAGGGCATTTACAGCATGGACATCGCCGGTATCGAGCAGGTGTTCGTCTACGACCCGGACCTGGTGGCCGAGGTCTGCGACGAGACGCGGTTCTTCAAGCAGATCGAGAAGACGCCGCTGCAACACGTCCGGGACTTCGCGGGGGCGGCTCTGTTCACGGCCCATCAGCACGAGGAGGAGTGGGGCATGGCGCACCGTGTCCTCATGCCGGCCTTCAGCCAGCGGGCCATGAAGAACTACTACGGCCAGATGCTGGACATCGCCCAGAACCTGGTGGGCAAGTGGGAGCGTAAGGAGGGCCAGCCGGTCAACATCACCGACGACTACACGCGGCTGACCCTGGACACCATCGCCCTGTCGGGATTCGGCTATCGGTTCCAGTCCTTCGACAAGGAGGAACTGCACCCCTTCCTCAACGCGCTGCTGGAGGCGCTGGTGGAGTCGCTGCGGCGCTCACAGGAGCTGCCGATGATGACCAAGATGCGCAGGGCGGACGACAAGAAGTACCGCGAGAACATCCAGCTGATGCAGGACCTGGTAGAGAGCGTGATCAACGAGCGCCGCGAGGGGAAGGGCACCGGTGAGGATGACCTGCTGGGCCTGATGCTGGAGGCCACCGACCCGGAGACCGGCAAGCTGCTGGCCGACGACAACGTCCGCGACCAGGTGCTGACGTTCCTCATCGCCGGTCACGAGACCACCAGCGGTCTGCTGTCGTTCGCCGCCTACTCGCTGATGCGCAACCCGCACGTGCTGGCGCAGGCCTACGCCGAGGTGGACCGGCTGATGCCGGGCGACACCGTACCGGACTACGACACGATCATGAAGATGGACGTGATCCCGCGGATCCTGGAGGAGACCCTGCGCCTGTGGGCTCCCATCCCCTTGATCGGCAAGTCCCCGCTGCAGGACACCGTCATCGGCGGCCGGTACGAACTGAAGAAGGGAATGCGGGTCAACATCCTCGAGGGCCCGCTGCACACGCACCCCAAGGCGTGGGACCGGCCCGACGAGTTCGACATCAACCGGTGGCTACCGGAGAACCGCGCCAAGCATCACCCGCATGCCTACAAGCCGTTCGGCAACGGCGTGCGTGCCTGCATCGGCCGGCAGTTCGCGCTCACCGAGGCCCGTCTGGCCCTCGCGCTGGTGCTGCAGAAGTTCCAGTTCTCGGACACCACCGACTACAAGATGGACGTCAAGGAGGCGCTGACCCGCAAACCTGGCGGCTTCGAGCTGAAGGTGCGCACCCGTCAGGAGCACGAGCGGACCGTGTTCGGTGCTGTGGAGCTGCAGACGGACGAGACACGGGCGCAGGCCACGGTCAGCGGTGTCGGGGTGAACCTGACCGTCGCCTACGGCTCCAGCCTGGGCAGCAGCGAGGACCTGGCGCGCACGATCGCCGACCGCGGTGAGCGATCCGGCTTCGGGACCACGCTGACGGGCCTGGACGAGCTGGGCGACAACCTGCCCACCGAGGGCCTGCTCGTCGTCGTCGCGTCCAGCTACAACGGCAAGGCGCCCGACAACGCCCAGCGGTTCGACGAGCTGATCGCCGCCGGCTTGCCCGAGGGCTCGCTGTCCGACGTGCGGTTCGCGCTGCTGGGCGCCGGTAACACCCAGTGGGTGGCGACCTACCAGGCATTCCCCAAGCGGATCGAGCAAGCCCTGCTGGCCGCCGGCGCCACCTCGGTCGTCGACCGGGGCGTGGCCGACGCCGCCGGCGACTTCGACGGCATGGCCACCCGCTGGATGAACACGTTGTGGACCACCCTGGCCGAGGAGTACGCCGCCGACACCTCCGACGACGGTGCGCCGCGCTACCAGGTCCAGCTGCTCACCGAGGCGGACGTGCGCCCGGCGATCGTCTCCGCCCAGGCGTACCCGCTGACCGTGGTCGCCAATGAGGAACTCGTCAGCGACGCGACCGGGCTGTGGGACTTCCAGATCGAGCCGCCGCGCCCGTCGGCCAAGTCCCTGACCGTCGAACTGCCGGACGGGGTCACCTACGCCACCGGCAACCACCTGGCCGTCTTCGCCAAGAACGAACCGGCCCTGGTCAAGCGGGCGCTGGCGCGCCTTGGTGTCGAGCACGACCAGGTGCTGCGGCTCGACCAGCCCGGCACCGGCCGGACACACCTGCCGGTGGGCACGCCCGTGACCGCCGGCCTGCTGGTCACCGAGTTCCTGGAGCTGCAGGACGTGGCCACCCGCTCCCAGATCCAGACCCTGGCCCAGCACACCGCATGCCCCTGGACCCGGCCGCAGCTGGAGGCCTACACGGCCGACACCGAGGTGGCCGAGCAGCGCTACCAGGAGGAGATCCTCGGCAAGCGCACCTCGGTGCTGGGCCTGCTGGAGCGTTTCACCGCCATCGACCTGCCGCTGGCCGCGTTCCTGGCGATGATGGGACCGATCCGTCCGCGCTTCTACTCCATCTCCTCCTCCCCGCTGGCCGACCCGCGCCACGTTCGGCTCACGGCCGGCCTGGTGGAAGGACCCGCCCTGTCCGGCGACGGCCAGTACCGGGGGCTGTGCTCGTCCTACATCGCACGCCTGCAACCCGGAGACGTCTTCTACGGCTACGTGCGCGTGCCCTCGCCGACCTTCGCCCCGCCGGCCGACCCCGCCACGCCGCTCATCCTCATCGGCCCCGGCACCGGCGTCGCACCGCTGCGTGGATTCCTGCAAGAGCGCGCCTGCCAGCACGCCAACGGCACCCAGGTCGGCCTGTCGCAGGTGTTCGTCGGCTGCCGCCACCCGGGGCACGACTACTTCTACCAGCAGGAGCTGCAGGCCTGGGAGAAGACCGGCATCGCCCAGATCCACACCGCCTTCTCCGCGGTCGTCGACCACCCGGCCCGTTACGTCCAGGACGCCGTCACCACCGCCTCAGACACGGTGTGGCAGGCGCTCGACGACGGCGCGTACGTCTACGTCTGCGGCGACGGCCGCCGCATGGCCCCGGCTGTCCGCGAATCACTCGCCGCCCTCTACCGCGACCGCACCGGCGGCGACGACGAGGCCGCCCACCAGTGGCTCGCCCAGCTCGACGCAGACGGCCGCTACCAGCAGGACGTCTTCGCCTGATCCACGCACGCCACGCCTGAAGCCCACCGCACCATGCACCTCGAGCCATCGAGGAAACGCACAGAAAAGGATCACCATGGACACGATGCTCGCCGGACGCTTCCATATGGACCCGAGGAAGTTCGTCGTGGAGGAGGTGCCCGTCCCCGTACCCGGCCCGGGTGAAGTGCTCGTCGAGGTGAAAGCCGCCGGCGTCTGCCTCTCCGACATCCACCTGATCGACGGCTCCCTGGTCCCGCTGTTCGCCACCTCCGACGTGGTCACCGTCGGCCACGAGGTCTCCGGCGTGATCCACACCCTCGGGCCCGGCCTCCAGCGCGGACTGACCGCGGGCACCCGCGTCACCCTGGAGGCCGGCCAGAGCTGTGACCAGTGCACCGACTGCGCACGGCGCCGCCCCTGCACCCAGATCCGCACCCGCGGCATCGACTACGACGGCGGCTGGGCACAGTACGCCCTCGCCCGCGAGGACACCCTCATCCCCATCCCCGACGAGCTTCCCTTCGACCAGGCCGCGATCATCCCCGATGCGGTCTCCACGCCCTACGCCGCCGTCGTGGCCACCGCAGGCGTCCGTCCCGCCCAATCCGTGGGCGTCTGGGGCGTGGGCGGAGTGGGCGCGCACAACGTCCGCATCGCCCGCCTGGTCGGCGCCGCGCCGATCATCGCCATCGACCCGCTGCCCGGCGCCCGGCAGCGTGCCCTGGCCTTCGGCGCGGACCTCGCACTCGACCCGACCGCCGACGACTTCACCGACCAGATACTCGCGGCCACCGGCGGACGCGGCCTGGACTTCGCCTTCGACTGTGCCGGCTTCCCGGCGGTCCGCGAGCAGGCCGCCGCAGCACTCGGCCAGCACGGCGCACTCATCCTGGTCGGCATCACGCCCCAGCCGCTAACCATCAGCGAAGGCCTGACCTTCAACTACCTGTCCAAGCAGGTGCGGGGGCACTACGGCGGCTTTCCCGAGTCGGTCTCCGAACTGGTGCAGCTGGCCTCCAACGGCCGCCTCGACCTGGCTCCCTCCATCACCGACCACATCCCACTGGCCGACGCCGCCGACGCAATCCACCGACTGGAGAACAAGACCGGCGACCCGATCCGCCTCATCCTCGTTCCATAACAAGAGCGTGCCGTCATTCATGACCGCAGGCTATGACAACCCGCTCATTCCGCAGTCACTCGTCGATAGTGCTGAGGGCACGCTCCCGGTTCACGTGCCATGGGGCTGCAGCCGCGCACCCTAGAAGTGTTGGACGACCTTGGAGTTCTGGCCGACGTACAGGCGGCGGGCGGCTCCTACCCGCCGATGGGCCTACACGTTGGCCGGGCGGGAACGGCCATTCTGGACCTATTACGCCAGACGCCAGATGTGGGACCCCAGCGCGTTGACCGAGGAGGACATCGACGAAATGGTGCACTCGGCCGAGCAGCCGGACGGGCACCAGGGCCATCTTGGAGATGTTCCGCGCCCGCCAGACCGACGCCGAACAGAACCGCCCGCACTACGCCGACCCGATCACCTGCCCGGTCCTGGCCATCGGCGCGCAGGCCTATCTCGGGGACGCAGTATCTGAACAGCTCGCGCAAGTGGCCCGCGACGTCCGCGGCGTCGTGATCCCCGCGTCCGGTCACAACATCGCGCTGGAGAACCCGGCCGCCCTGGCCCGGGCCTCGCATCAAGGTCCCGGACCGCGGTGCCGGTGTGGACGGTTGACCGCGCCGCGGCGACGGTGGCGGCGTCGGTCAGGAGGGCTCGGCGGCCCGGGCCGCCGGTGGCGTCCGGTCGGCGGTGTGGTCGATGACGTGCAGGCCCGCGCCGGTGGGGTCGCGCTTGGCCTGGTACATGGCGAGATCCGCGTCGTGCAGTAGTGCGTCGAACTGCTCGCCGGAGCCGACCGCGACACCGATGCTCGCGCGGGCAGAAACCTGGCGCCCCTCGATCATCACCGGTGCCGAAAGCGCTTCGAGGATGCGCCCGGCGATGGCGACGGCACCGGCTGTAGTGGTGCCGATCAGCAGGACCACGAACTCGTCCCCGCCCAGCCGGGCGACAGTGTCGGTCGGGCGGACACACTGGCGCAGGCGGTCGGCTACGACGACGAGCAGATGGTCGCCGACCTGGTGGCCCAGCTCGTCGTTGACGGCCTTGAAGCCGTCGAGGTCGAGCAGGAGGACTGCTACGTGACGCGTGGCCTGGTCGGCGTCGCGCAGGAGCCGTCGCGCGCGTTCGTTGAGCAATGCCCGGTTGGGCAGGCCGGTGAGATGGTCGTGGGTGGCTTCGTGATGCAGTTGGTCCTGGAGCACTCGGGCCTCGGTCACGTCACGGATGTTGAGAATGACGCCTGACACGCCCGCGTCGTCGAGCCGGTTGGTGGCCAACGCCTCCAGCCAGCGGCGGGAGCCGTCCACGTGGTGCGCCAGCAACTGGCGCCGCACGCCGGTGTCAGCGTCAGCTCTCACGTCCGCCAGCAGGTGCTCGACGACTGACGCATCGTCGGGGCGCAGGACCTCGGCTACCGGCCGGCCCACGGCCTGTGCGGGTTGCACCCCGAGCAGGTCCTGCAGCGCCGGGCTGGCGTAAAGGACCGTGCCCTGGGCGTCGACCAGCAGCGTGAGGTCGGAGGCGTGCTGGACCAGGGACCGGAAACGTTGCTCGTGGTGGCGTAGCTGCCGCATGCTCTCGTCGAGGTCGCGTAGCAGCCGTACGTTGTCGGCGTAAGCCATGTTCTGGCGGATCATCACCAGCACGACGACGGCGACCGGGAGGAGCAACATCCCCCAGCCGCGGACGGTCAATCCCTCCTGCCGCAGCTCGAGGAGGAGCAGTAGCTGCGTCGCGGCCACCGCGACGTAAGGCGGGCGGCTGTACGCGGGGCGCGGGCGGATGGTCAAGCCACTGGGCCAGGTGCGCATCTGCAGATACTGCACGCGGGCGGCGACGGCCAGCAGGAACGCCGACGCCAGCTGGGTTGCTTGGAGGGTCTGGGCGTCGTCGGCACGCATGTTGAGCACGTTGAAATAGGTCAAGGCGCCGATCAGCACACCTGCCCCCAGGGCGACTGCTGCCCCAGGGGTGAACGGCGCCAAGCCGCTGATCAGCAGCTTCACCGCCCCGAAAACCGCGATCAGCGCCACGGCGCAGCCGAGCACCGTGACAGCGAGCTGGCCGGTGTTGTCCGGGGGGACGCCGTCTGGTTCGCACACGACATGCCACGCCAGCATGGCAAAGGCGCACATGACGGTGGCCACGTCCAGGCGCAGCCGCATCCGGGCGCGGCCGACCACATTCAGCGGGTAGACGAGCATGGCCCAGCCCGCCAACGCTACGCCGACGACGACGAGCGCCGACGACCCGAACAGGATGCGTTCGGATGGGGATGCACGACCGAACCCGGCCGCCACCCCCAATGCGCTGCCCAGCGCAAACAACACGCCGGTCACGGCGAGAGTGCGCCAGAACCGGCGCGCCGTCGAGGCTATCTGAGGCCTTGTCGCGACCTGCCAGCACAGCCACGCGAAGATCAGCCGAATGGCCACCATGACGATATCGGTGGCGCTCATTGCCGCGGGTGTCAGCAACACCGCCCCGATGGACACGACAGCCCCGACGGCCAGCGCGGCAAGAACCGGGTCAGCAGATCGGCGCTCATGCCGTGCCGGTATGGGTCCACTCATCCGTAGCCCTCAACCTCCGCCTACCTCCACACGAGTCAGCCGGCCACCGGCGCCAGTTGCCATCGCTGCTGCAGCTCAGCTCAGGTCAGGTCAGGTCAGGTCAGGTCAGGTCAGCAGCATGTTCTCACCCACCCGAATCCGGCGTGATGGAAGTGCTTTGTCGGTATCCACGGTATGCGGCCGTGCGGACCCGACATCGGCCTCTGTTCAGCCCTGGCGCAGGCGCAGATGTTCATGGACGAACCGGATCGCCATGGCGCCCTCACCGACGGCGGAGGCGACCCGTTTGATGGAGCCGCTGCGCACGTCGCCTGCGGCGAAGACGCCGAGCCGGCTCGTCTCCAGCAGGTACGGCCGGCGAGGTGTGCCCTGGCGCAGGCCGGTGACGTCGTCGGCGGGCACATCCGGGCCGGTGAGCACGAAGCCGTGCCGGTCGACTGCGATCTGCTTGTCCAGCCAGGTGGTGCACGGCTCGGCCCCGATGAACACGAACAGGGCCGTGGCCGGGATGCGCCGGCAGTGCTCGGTCTTCATGTCGACCACGACCACCTCCTCCAGTCGGTCGCGTCCGGCCAGCTCGCACACTTCGGTGCTGGTGTGGACGGTCACGTTCGGCAGTGCGGTGATGCGGTCGGCGAGATAGCGCGACATGTCCCGGCTCAGGTCCTCGTGCATGATCATCAGGTGGACGTGGGCCACGTGGCCGGCCAGGAACACGGTCGCCTGTCCGGCGGAGTTGCCGCCGCCGACCACGGCCACCTGGTCGCCGCGGCACAGCTGGGCCTCGGCGGCGGTGGCCGCGTAGTAGACGCTGGTGCCCTCGAACTCGGCCAGCCTGGGCACCCGCAGCTTGCGGTACCGGGCGCCGGTCGCGATCAGCACGGTCCGGGTCGCGATCTCGGTGCCGTCGGCCAGCCGTATCAGGTGGAATCCGTCGTGTGCGTCCAGCGCCGTAACCGAGGCCGGCACGTTGATTCGGGCGCCGAACTTGCGCGCCTGCAGCGTGGCCCTTTCGGCCAGCTCTGCGCCGGAGATCCCGCCCGGGAAGCCGAGGTAGTTCTCGATCCGCGACGAGGTGGCGGCCTGCCCGCCGGCGGCGACCGCGTCAAGGACCACGACCGACAGACCCTCCGACGCCGCGTACACGCCTGCGGCCAGACCGGCGGGGCCCGCGCCTACGACGACCACGTCGTAGTCGGAGCCGGCGATGCTCGGCTCAGCGAGCCCGACGACCCGTGCGAGCTCGTCGTTGGACGGGTTGCGCAGCACCTCCTGGCTGCGCCAGATGACCACCGGCGTCTCCTGCGGGGTGACGCCGAGCTGGCGCAGCAGGGTCTCGGCGGTGGGGTCCTGCTCCACGTCGATCCAGCGGTACGGCAGCCGGTTGCGGGCGGCGAAGTCGCGCAGCCGGCGCGCGTCGGTGGAGTAGCGCGAGCCGATGATCCGGATGCCGGCGCCCATCTCGATCAGCAGGGAACGGCGGATCATGAAGGCCCGCAGGATGAGGTCGCCGAGAGTCGGATCGTGGGCGACCAGGGCGCGTACGTCGTCGACCGGGATGCTGAGCACCTCGCCGGCCTCGCGGACCACGGCGCTCAGCAACGCCGGCTGGCCTGCCAGCAGGCTGAGCTCGCCGAGGAAGCGGCCCGGCCCGTGCACGCTGATCTCCCGTTCGGCCTTGGATCCGTATCCCTCGATCAGCGCGGCGGCACCGGACAGGATGACGTGGAAGTCGTAGCTCGGATCACCCTCGTGGAACAGAATGTCGCCGGTGCCGGTTGTGCGGCGTTGCCCGCAGGAGGCCAGCGCGTCGATCTGTTCGGCGCTCAGCCGCGGATAGGCTCCGTAGCGGTCCGGTGTCTCCTGTACAGGCTCGGACATCTTTGGTCACCTTCTCTGACGGTCATGCGGTCGGGTGGCGCACCCGGGTTCAGCCTGCGGGAGGCTGGGCCAGCACCTGTTCGACCCAGCGTTGCAGCGCGTCGGGCGGGGCGGCGCCTACCTGGCGGGACCGCACCTGCCCGTGGTCGAGCAGGAGCAGGAGCGGGATCGACTGGGCCTGGTAGCGGGCCGCCGTCTGCGGCGACTCGTCCACGTTGATCTTGACGGCTTTCAGTCGTCCCGCGAAGGTCTGCGCGGCCCGCTCCACGCCGGGGGCCACCACCCGGCACGGGCCGCACCAAGGCGCCCACAGGTCGGCCAGCACGGGCAGCGACGACTGCGCCACGACGGCCTGGAAGTCGGCGTCGGTCGCCTGTGTGACCCAGGGCAGAGCCTGGTGGCAGTTGCCGCAGCGCGGCACCCCCGCTGCGGCAGCCTGTACCCGGTTGCGCTTGCCGCAGTGCGGGCAGGCGATGACCTCGGCCCTGGTGGCCGGCGGTGCCTGTGTCATCACGCCCCCGATCCGGTGCCGGCGTGCGCCACCTCGGGGGCCGGCGTGCTCTGGAACGTGACCGTCAGCTCGCCGTTCTGCGCGTCGACCCCGATGACGGCTTCCTCGCCCAGGTCGCCGGCGATGATGGCGCGGGCGATCCGGGTCTCGACCTCGTGGGCGATGTAGCGGCGCAGCGGCCGCGCGCCGTAGACGGGGTCGTAGCCGTGCTCGGCGATGAGTTTGCGGGCGTCCTCGCTGACCTGCAGGGTTATGCGCCGTTCGGCCAGCCGGTTGCGCAGTTCGTCGAACTGCAGGTCCACGATCTTCTCGATCTGGGCCAGGGTGAGGCGGTGGAACAGCACGATGTCGTCGACGCGGTTGAGGAACTCGGGCCGGAAATGCCCCTGCAGCTCGGCCATGACCTTGGCGCGCGACGCTGGGTCGATCTCGCCGTCGGCGGTGGCACCTTCGAGCAGGTGTTCGGCGCCGATGTTGGAGGTCATGATGATGACGGTGTTGCGGAAGTCGACGGTGCGCCCCTGCGAGTCGGTGATCCGGCCGTCGTCGAGCACCTGCAGCAGCGTGTTGAACACGTCGGTGTGCGCCTTCTCGATCTCGTCGAACAGCACCACGGAGTACGGCTTGCGGCGTACGGCCTCGGTGAGCTGCCCGCCCTCCTCGTAGCCGACGTAGCCGGGCGGCGCGCCGACCAGGCGGCTGACGGTGTGACGTTCCTGGTACTCGCTCATGTCCAGGCGAACGATGTTGTCCTCGGAGTCGAACAGGGCCGCGGCGAGGGTCTTGGCGAGTTCGGTCTTCCCGACGCCGGTGGGGCCCAGGAAGATGAACGACCCGATCGGCCGAGTCGGGTCCTTGATGCCCGAGCGGGCGCGGATGATGGCGTCGGCGACGACCTGGACGGCCTCGTCCTGGCCGATGACCCGCTCGTGCAGGATCTCGTCGAGGCGCAGCAGCTTCTGGCGCTCGCCCTCCTGCAGCCGGGACACCGGAATGCCGGTCCACGCGGACACGATCTCGGCGATCTCGTCCTCGGTGACCATCTCCCGGAGCAGGCCGGGCTGGCCCTGCTGCCGGTCGGCGAGCTTCTGCTCCTCGGCGGCCAGGCGCCGTTCGAGGTCGGCGATGCGGCCGTAGCGCAGCTCGGCGGCCCGGTTGAGGTCGTAGGTCCGCTCGGCCTGCTCGGCCTCGCGGCGCAGCTGTTCGAGTTCCTGGCGCATGTCCTGGACCCGGCGGATGGCCTGGCGCTCATGCTCCCACTGGGCGTGCTTGGCGTCGGCTTCGGCGCGCAGGTCGGCCAGCTCGCGGCGGAGCTGGTCGAGGCGGGCCAGGCTCGCCGGGTCGGTCTCCTTGGCCAGCGCGGCGTCCTCGATCTCCAGGCGCATGACCCGGCGGGTGATCTCGTCGAGTTCCGCGGGCATCGAGTCGATCTCGGTACGCAGCCGGGCGCAGGCCTCGTCGACGAGGTCGATCGCCTTGTCGGGCAGGAACCGGTCGGTGATGTAGCGATGGGACAGTGTCGCGGCGGCGACCAGGGAAGCGTCCTGGATCTTCACGCCGTGGAACACCTCCAGTCGTTCGCGCAGGCCGCGCAGGATGGAGATGGTGTCCTCGACCGAAGGCTCGTCGACGAACACCTGCTGAAAGCGGCGGGCCAGCGCGGCGTCCTTCTCGATCTGCTTGCGGTACTCGTCGACGGTGGTCGCGCCGATCATGTGCAGTTCGCCGCGGGCCAGCATGGGTTTGAGCATGTTGCCCGCGTCCATTGCGCCCTCGCTGCCCCCACCGGCGCCGACGACGGTGTGCAGCTCGTCGACGAACAGCAGGATGCGGCCCTCGGCCGCGCGGACCTCGTTGAGCACGGCCTTGAGCCGCTCCTCGAACTCGCCGCGGTACTTCGCCCCGGCGATCAGCGAACCCATGTCCAGGGCGAAGACGGTCTTGTCGCGCAGCCCCTCGGGCACGTCCCCGCGCACGATGCGCTGCGCCAGGCCCTCGACGATGGCGGTCTTGCCGACACCGGGGTCGCCGATCAGGACGGGGTTGTTCTTGGACTTGCGGGACAGGATCTGGATGACGCGGCGGATCTCGGCGTCGCGGCCGATGACCGGGTCGAGGCGGTCGTTGCGGGCGTCGGCGACCAGGTCGCGGCCGTACTTCTCCAGGGCCTCGTAGGTGACCTCGGGCATCGCCGAGGTGACCCGCTGGTTGCCGCGGATCTGGGTCAGGGCGCTCAGGAAGGATTCACGGGTGACGCCGTGTTCCTTGAGCCTCCGTCCTGCCGCTGTCGCCGAGCCCTCCTCGGCCAGGGCCAGCAGCAGGTGCTCGGTCGAGACGTACTCGTCCTTGAGCCGCGTGGCCTCCCGCTCGGCGGTGTCCAGCAGCCGCGACAGGCGCTGGGTGACGAACACCTGGCCGGGCTGCGCGCCCGGTCCGCTGACCTTCGGCCGTTTGGCCAGGTCCTGCTCGACCTCGGCACGCAACTGCTGCGGGTCGGCCCCGGTCTGTGTCAGCAGCCGGGGCACGAGCCCTTCGGGCTGGTCGAGCAGCGCCAGCAGCAGGTGCTCGCCGTCGACCTCGGTGTGTCCGAGGCGCAGTGCGACGGTCTGCGCGTCATGCAGCGCTTCTTGAGACTTCTGGGTCAGCTTGTTCATGTCCATGACGGTCCCTTTCTCGTGCGTAGGGCCGTTTGCAGCTGGTCGATGCGATCCAGCAGGTCCATGACCAGGCCGATCGCGGAGTAGTTCAGGGACAGGTCGGCGTGCAGTCGTTGCACCCGCCCGACGCGGCTCAGCGCGGCCGGGGAGAACCACAGCCGGCCTTCGGCGTCGCGGGAGGCGTCGATGAGGCCCAGCGCCACGTAGCGCTGCACAAGTGCCGGATGCAGCCCTGCCCGCCTGGCGAAGCGGTCCAGGCTGAGCCTGGCCCGGGACCGCCACCGCGTACGTCCTCATGCCCGTGCCCCCTCTCGCTCAGGCTGGCGGGGATCGAAGGCGGAGGCCCGCGACAGCTCCTCGAACAGGTCACGCTCGCGGGGGGTCAGGTGCTTGGGCACCATGATCTGGACTTCGGCGTACAGGTCGCCGGGCTCGCCCTGCCGGCGCGGCATGCCCTGCCCGCGCAGCCGCAGCCGGCGGCCGCTGGAGGTGCCCGGCGGCACGGTCACCTTCGCCTGCCCGCCCGGCGTCTGCAGCGGCACGCTTGCGCCGAGCGCCGCCTCCCACGGGGCGACCGGCAGCCGCACGTGGATGTCGCGGCCCTCGACCCGGTAACGCGGGTGCGGCGCCAGCCGCACCACCAGATACAGATCACCGGCGCCTGCGTTGCCGCGTCCCTGTCCGCCCTGTCCGGCCAGGCGGATGCGCTGGCCGTCGCTGACGCCCGGAGGGATGTTGACGTCGTAGCTGCGTGGCCCGTCCGGCCCCGACAGCGTGATCTTGCGGGGTCCGCCGTGGTACGCCTCCTCGACGGTCAGCGTCAGCTCGGCCTCCTGGTCCGCGCCCGGAATCGGGCCCGCACCACGCCCGGCCGCACCTCGTCCGGCGCCACGACCGCGACCACCGAAAAGCCCGCCGAGCAGGTCCTCCATGTCGACGCCCTCGCCGCCGCCCTCATAGGTCCAGGTGAACGGTTCGCCCTGCTCGCCGCCGCGGAACCCACCCCCGCCGGGGAAACCGCCGCCGCCGCCACGGCCCCGGAAACCACCCGGGCCCGCGCCGGCGCCGGCCATGTTCTCGTACCCCTCCGGGACCTTGCGGAAGTCCTCGCCGAAGCGGTCGTAGCGGGTCCGCTGCTTCGGGTCGTGCAGCACCTGATACGCCTCGTTGATCTCCTTGAACTTCTCCTCGGCGTCCGGACTCTTGTTCACGTCGGGGTGGTACTTGCGGGCGAGCTTGCGAAACGCCTGCTGGATCTCGTCCGCGGAAGCATCACGGGAGACGCCGAGCACCTCGTAGAAGTCGCGCGCCATGGCTCGTCCTCAGTCGTTTCCGGCGACCACGACCGAAGCCGGCCGCAGTTGCCGATCACTGTCCCCATAGCCGGGGCGGACCACGTGCAGCACCGTGCCGGGGTCCTGATCGCCGCCGGGCACGACGCTCACCGCCTCGTGCCGCATCGGGTCGAAGGGCACGCCGGTCTCCTCACGGCGCGCGAAGCCCATCGCCGACAGCACCGCGACGGCCTGGTCACGCACCGCGCGCACGCCCTCGACCACCGCGCCCGGATCGCTGTCGGCATGCTCGAGAGCGAGGTCGAGATTGTCCACGACGGGCAGGAACACCGCCGCGACACGCGCGCGTTCGGCAGCCCGCTCCTGGGCGAGCTGCCGCTCGCAGCGTTTGCGTACGTTGTCCAGGTCCGCCAGCGCCCGGCGCAGGCGGTCCTGCAGCTCGAGTTCGGCAGCCGACGGGCCGGTCTCGGCCGGCGCCTGGGCCTCGGGGTGAGCCGAGGCCTCAGGCGCCGAGTCGGTTTGCGGCGCAGACTGCGCGTGCGAATGGTGCGTCATCGTGTGCCTCAGCTCGGTGAGAACTCGGCGTCGATGACGTCGTCGTCGCTGGCACCCGGCTGGCCTGCGCCGGTCCGCGCCCCTGCGGCGGGTCCGGTCGGCCCGCCCTGGTCCGCTCCGGGCGGCGGAGCCGACGGCCGGGCCATCAGGCCCTGGGCGACTTGCTGCAGGTCGCCGATGAGCGAGCGCAGCCGGTCCATCGGCGCTTCTTCTTTGAGGGCCTGGCGGGCGTCGCCGATCAGCAGTTCCGCGCGCGCCTTGTCGTGCGCGGGCGCCGATTCGCCCAGCTCAGCGAGCCGCTGCTCGACCTGGTAGGTCAGGGATTCGAGTTCGTTGCGGGTGTCGATGAGCTGCCGGACGCGGACGTCCTCGTCGCGGTGCGCCTCAGCGTCGGCGACCATGCGCTCGACCTCGGAGCGGTCCAGGTTGCCGCTGTCGGTGATGGTGATGGCCTGCTCGACGCCGGTGTCCTTGTCCTTGGCGGACACGTTGAGGATGCCGTTGGCATCGACGTCGAACGTGACCTCGACCTGCGGAACCCCGCGTGGCGCGGGCCGGATGTTCTCCAGCCGGAAGCGCCCGAGGACACGGTTGTCGGCGGCCAGTTCCCGCTCGCCCTGCAGGACGACGATGTCCACCGCGGGCTGGTTGTCGTCGGCGGTCGTGAACGTCTCGCTGCGCCGCACCGGGATCGTGGTGTTGCGTTCGATGACCTTGGTCATCCGCCCGCCCAGGGTCTCCAGACCCAGCGACAGCGGGATGACGTCGAGCAGCAGCACGTCGGGGCCTTCACCGGTCAGGACCCCGGCCTGAATCGCGGCGCCCATCGCCACGACCTCGTCGGGGTTGACGCTCATGTTCGGGTCCTTGCCACCGGTCAGCCGCCGCACCAGGGCCTGCACGGCCGGGATGCGGGTGGACCCGCCGACGAGGATGACCTCGTCGAGGTCGTTGGCGGTGGTCTTCGCATCGGCCATGGCCTGCTCGACCGGCCCGAGGCAGCGCTGGACGAGGTCCTTGGTGAGATCCTCGAACTTCGACCGGGTGATGGTGGTGGTCAGGTGCTTGGGCCCGGACGCGTCGGCGGTGACGAACGGGAGGCTGACCTGCGTCTGGGTGACCGACGACAGCTCGACCTTGGCCTTCTCCGCGGCTTCGAACAGCCGCTGCAGGGCCTGCGGGTCGCTGCGCAGGTCGATGCCGTTGTCGTTCTTGAACTCCTCGGCGAGGTGGTCGACCAGCCGCTTGTCGAAGTCGTCGCCACCCAGGTGCGAGTCGCCGGCCGTGGCGCGTACCTCGACGACACCGTCACCGACGTCGAGCACGGACACGTCGAAGGTGCCCCCGCCCAGGTCGAACACCAGGACGGTCTCGTGGCCCTTCTTGTCCAGCCCGTAGGCCAGGGCCGCGGCGGTGGGCTCGTTGATGATGCGCAGCACGTCGAGCCCGGCGATGCGGCCGGCGTCCTTGGTCGCGGTGCGCTGGGCGTCGTTGAAGTACGCCGGCACCGTGATGACGGCCTGGGTGACCTTCTCACCGAGGAACTTCGACGCGTCGTCGACGAGCTTTCGAAGGATCTGGGCGCTGATCTCCTCCGGGGAGTACATCTTGCCCTTGACGTCGAAGCGTACGAGGCCGTCCGGGCCGGGCACGACGTCGAACGCGACGGCCTTGGCTTCGGAGCTGATCTCGTCGAAGTGCCGGCCGATGAACCGTTTCGCGGAGTAGATCGTGCCCTTCGGGTTGAGGATCGCCTGCCGGCGGGCGAGCTGCCCGACCAGGCGTTCACCGGCGTCGGTGAACGCCACGACCGAGGGTGTGGTGCGTGAGCCCTCGGCGTTGGGCACGACACTGGCCTGACCGCCCTCGAACACCGCGATCACCGAGTTGGTCGTACCGAGATCTATACCGACTGCTTTAGCCATGCTGATCACCAGCCAGCCGTGGACGCGTGCCAGACAATGCCGGGTGCCAACTACCGTCACCCGGCAGTACGGGCAAGCTTCTACAAGTTCTTCTGGAATCGAGGTCGGGGAGGCCTCAACGCGCAAAGGGCCGGCAGCACCAACTGCCTGTTAAGCCCTCACTGTCGTGCCGACGGCGCGACCAAACCAAATGCGAACCAAATTCTCATACTACTCGTCACGGACGGGATAAAACATGATCCGGATGTTCCGGAAAACCGCGCCCAGTCGGTACAACCGCTCCTTATGGCCGGTCTGAAACAGCAGACGCGGCGGCTCAGAGGGTCAGGGTTGGGGCCGATGGCCCCGCGGGCCGTCGATGCCCGCAGGGCCATCGGTATCGGGGACGGTCAGCTGGTAGCCGCGTGGCTGATCGCCTTCGCCTCGGCCGCAGGCCCGTTCAGGGCCGGGCTGCCCTCGCCGGCGATGGCGATCTTGCGAGGCTTGGTGACCTCGGTGACCGGCAGGGTCACGGTCAGGACCCCTTCCTGGTATGTCGCGGCGATGTTCGATGTGTCGACATCGTCGCCGAGCGCCAGCCGGCGGGTGAACGTGCCGGTGGGGCGCTCGCGCAGCAGCCACTCGACGTCTTCGTCGGTACGCAGGCTGCGCTGGGCCGTGATAGTCAGCGTGCTGCCGTCGACGCTGGCGTCCAGCGTGCCCGGGTCGATGCCGGGCAGGTCGAGGTGCAGCACGTAGTGGTCACCGGACCGGTACAGGTCCATGGCCGTGGCCGCGGGTGAACCGGCGGCGGCGAACATCCGTTCGACCAGGCGGTCGACGCCGGTGGACCAGGCTGGTCGAGCTCGGCATGGACGCGTTCGTGGTGCTGGCGCTGGTCGGAGCGCTGGCTCAATCGCTGGTCGCTGCGGCGGGCGGTCGGGGACTGACCCTGTCCACCCTGTGGACATCCGTGGGCAGCCCGGTGCGGCGCGTTCAGGACTGAGCCGGGGTGAGCCGGGGTGAGGCGCTCGTGGATGAACCTGATCACCACGGCGTCCTCACCCACCGCGGACGTCACCGGCTTGATGGAGCCGCTGCGCACGTCGCCTGCGGCGAACGCGCCCGATCGGCTCGTCTCCAGCAGGTTACGGCCGGCGAGGCGCGCCAGAACCGATGCCGACGATGTCGTCGCCGGCCACGTCCGAGCCGGTCAGCACGAACCCGTGATCGTCGATGGCGACCTTGTCGCCGAGCCACGAGATACCAGGGCTCGGCACCGATGAACACGAACCGGGCCGAGACGGGATACGCGCGACGTGCTCGGTGTGCCGGGCGAGCGGCACCACCGCCTCGAGCGCTCGTACCCTCCAGCTCGCCAGAGCTCAGTGCCGGTGTCCACGATGACGTTGGCAGCGCAAGGATCCGGTCGGCGAGGTAGCGCGACATGTCCCAGCCCAGGTCGTCGTGCAGGACGCGATGAGCAGTTGCCGCCTTCCTTGGTCGGTTCCGCGATCAAGGGCGGCGCGCCCTGATTCCGGTGCTAGCGTTTGATTCAGTTGCGCTTGGCTGTTTTCCCTGGTCCGTGGTGGCTTTGCCTAAATGTGGCGACGAACTGGTTCCCGCGCGAGGACACCTCGGGGTGCCATGGTTGCTGCCACACCCGAAGGTGCTCGGCGAGGCCACCTGGCTGGCGAGCGCATGTCCAGGCTGACACCCGGCACCAGGCCGGGGAAGGCGGGCTCTGATGAACGATCCAGATGCGGGCGGCGCAGGCAGGAGCTGGGCCGAGACGGCCCCGCTCTCGGCGGTGGCGCTACGTGTCAACGATGAGGTGCGGCGGCTTGAGGTGGATCCGCGGACCTCGTTACTCGACGCGTTGCGCGAACATCTGCACCTGAGCGGAACCAAGAAGGGTTGTGACCACGGGCAGTGCGGGGCCTGCACCGTGCTGATCAACGGCCGGCGCGTCAACTCCTGTCTGACGCTCGCTGTCATGCACGAGGACGACGAGATCGTCACGATCGAAGGCCTGGGCGACCTCGACAGTTTGCACGCTATGCAGCGTTCCTTCGTGGAGCGTGACGGCTTCCAGTGCGGCTACTGCACTCCCGGCCAGATCTGTTCGGCTGTCGGCATGCTCGCCGAGGTGGGGGCCGGTTGGCCCAGCCACGCCACCGCCGATGTGGCCTCGCCGCGGATCGCATTGACCGACGAGGAGATCCGCGAGCGGATGAGCGGCAACATCTGCCGGTGCGCCGCCTATCCGAACATCGTCGCGGCCATCCGCGCTGTCGCGAAGGCGGGCACGCAATGAGGTCTTTCACCTACGAGCGACCGGCAGACGCACGGGCTGCCGTCGCCGCGGCGTCCAGATCCGGGGCGAAGTTCATCAGCGGCGGCACCAATCTGCTCGATCTGATGAAACTCGACATCGAGCATCCCAGCCATCTGGTGGATATCAGCCGGCTTGCGTTGCGCGACATCGACGAGCTTCCGGACGGTGGTCTGCGCATCGGCGCCCAGGCGGCAAACTCCGACGTGGCGGCTGATGCGCGCGTGCGCACCCGCTATCCGGTGCTGTCCCAGGCGCTGGTGTCGGGTGCCTCTGGCCAGTTGCGCAACAAGGCGTCCACGGGCGGAAACCTGCTGCAACGGACTCGCTGCCCCTACTTCTACGACACGGCCGCGGGCTGTAACAAGCGCGATCCCGGATCGGGATGTTCGGCGATCGACGGGTCCAACCGGATACACGCGATTCTCGGTGCCAGCGACGCCTGCATCGCGACCCACCCCTCCGACATGGCCGTCGCGATGACCGTGCTGGATGCGCAGATCGAGCTGCTCGACGCCGACGAGTCGGTACGCCGTGTCGCCATCACCGATTTCTACCGCCTGCCCGGCGATACGCCGCACCTCGAAACCGTGCTACGGCCCGCCGAGATGATTACGAGCGTGGTCCTGCCGCCGCCCCCGCCGGGCCGGCAGCTCTACCGCAAGGTGCGCGACCGGGCGTCCTACGAGTTCGCGCTGGTGTCCGTGGCGGCTGTCGTCTCGGCCGACCAGGCGACGATCGCTCAGGCGCGGGTGGCGTTCGGCGGCGTCGCGCACAAGCCGTGGCGGTCCGTCGAGGCGGAGGCCGCGCTGACCGGCCGTCCCGCCACGATGGCCACCTACCGCGCCGCTGCGGATGCGGCGATGCGTGACGCGGTCGGGCAGGGACACAACGACTTCAAGATCGAGCTGGCCAGACGCACTCTGTGCCGAACACTGGCACAAGCGGCCCAGTCGAGCTGAGGAGCGAGATGATCGGGCAACCTCTGGACCGCATCGACGGCCCACTCAAGGTCACCGGCCAGGCCATCTACGCCTACGAGCATTGGGAGCCCGGCCAGCCGCTCTACGGGGTCATCGTCGGCGCGACCGTCGGCAAAGGCCGCATCACCCGGATCGACACCGACAGCGCCGAACACGCGCCCGGCGTGCGCATGGTGATGACCCACCGCAACGCCCCGGAGCAGGGCGCGCGCGACGAGTCCGTCCCGATGGAGTACTGGCGCGCCCAGCCGGTGCTGACCAGCCCCGACATCCACTACCACGGCGAACCGGTGGCACTGGTCGTCGCCGAGACCCTCGAACAGGCCCGCGCGGCGGCCGCTCTCGTCCACGTGGAGTACGCCGCCGGGCGGGGACGGTTCGACTTCGCGGCGTACGAAGATGAGGCCTACGCCCCGAAAGAGGCCAACGGCGGATTCCCCACCGACACCGAGGTAGGCGACTTCGACACCGGATTCAGCACCGCCGACGTGAGAATCGATCAGCGCTACACGACGCCGTACGAGCTGTCGATGCCGATGGAACTGCACGCATGCCTGGTGCAACCGCGCGGCGAGGACCTGATCGTCTACGTCAGCTGCCAGATCGTCGACGCCGCACTGGCCTCGATCGCCAGCACACTGCGGATCGACCCGGCGCGGATATACATCATCACTCCCTTCGTCGGCGGGGGATTCGGCTCCAAGCTGGGCATCCACGCCGAGACGATCCTGGCGGCCATCGCCGCTCGTGCGTTGCGCGAACCGGTCAAGGTCGCGCTGACGCGGCAGCAGATCTTCCAGCTCGTCGGCATGCGCCCCACCTCAAGCCAGCGGGTCCGGCTCGGCGCGGGGCGCGACGGACGGCTGGTCGCGGTCGCCCATGACGTCACCATGGCCACCAACCCCGACATCGAGTTCGCCGAGCAGACCGCCGCCACGACCCGCAGCCTTTACGCCGCGCCACACCGGCTGACGACCCACCGGCTGACACCGCTCGATCTGCCGCGCGGCGCTGACGTGCGCGCGCCGGGCGAGGCGCCGGGCCTGCTGGCTGTGGAGTCGGCGATGGACGAGCTGGCCGATGCGCTCGGGATCGACCCGGTCGAGCTGCGGATCCGCAACGAGCCCGCCGTCGATCCCGAGTCAGGCGTGCCGTTCAGCGACCG
Source organism: Catellatospora paridis (assembly GCF_009720365.1). Lineage (GTDB taxonomy): Bacteria > Actinomycetota > Actinomycetes > Mycobacteriales > Micromonosporaceae > Catellatospora > Catellatospora paridis. The sequence continues at coordinate 908,545 of NZ_ML769313.1, forward strand.
GCACCTGGTCGAGTGCCTGCGCGAAGGCGCCCGCCGGTTCGGCTGGGAGCACCGGCCCACCACCCCGGCGAGCATGCGCGAAGGACGCTGGCTGGTCGGCTACGGCATGGCCGCCGCCATCCGCAAACACTTCCAAGGGCAGGCAACGGTGCGGGTGCGCCTGGAGGCCGACGGCACCGCCGTCGTCCAGACCGACATGACCGACATCGGCACCGGCACGTACACCATCCTGACCCAGGTCGCGGCCGACGGACTCGGACTGCCGCCCGAACGAGTGCGGATCGAACTCGGGCGCTCCGAGCTCCCCACCAGCTGGGGGTCCGGCGGCTCGTGGGGTGCCGCGAACTCGAGCACCGCGACGCACCGGGCATGCGTGGCCGTACGGGAGAAACTACTGGTCACGGCCTGCGGCGACACGGGCTCTCCGCTGCACGGCCTGGACCCGGCCGAGGCCGTGTTCGCTGAGGGCAGCGTACGCATCGGCGGCGCGGACGAGGCGCTGAGCGAGATCCTCGCACGCAACCATCCCGACGGTGTGCAGGCCGAGGGCGAAACCCGGTTCATGGGTGATGACCCGAACTACGCGGCCTACTCGATCCACACCTACGGCGCCCATTTCGCGGAAGTGGGGGTCGACGCGGACACCGCCGAGATCCGCCTGCGCCGCATGCTCGGCGTGTTCTCGGTGGGCCGCGTGCTCAACCCGAAGACGACCCGTTCTCAGCTGATAGGCGGCATGATCTGGGGGGTAGGCGCGGCGCTGCAGGAGGAGGCCGTCGTCGACCTGCGGTCCGGCGCGTTCGTCAACCGGGATCTCGCGCAATATCTGATGCCGGTTCACGCCGACATCCCCGACGTCGACGCCGTCGTTCTCGACGGTTACGACGACAAGGCCAACGTCCTCGGCATGAAGGGCGTCGGCGAACTGGGCATCTGCGGCGCTGGCCCGGCGATCGCGAACGCGGTGTTCAACGCCACCGGCGTGCGCGTACGCGACTTTCCCATCACGCTCGAGAAAGTGCTGCCGGGCCTGCCACTGATGGATACCTGAAGCCCGCCACCCGGGTGCCGGAAGGTATGTGAGGAGCGCCGCGACCCGACTGTACGCCCGGACCCGCTGGTCCTCGCAGCGCTCCCAGGCGTAGGCGGCACCAGGGCACGCAGCTGTCCGACCGCACGGGGCAGGCGGCCATGTCGAGCGTGCCCGCAGCCCGCCCGGGAAGCTCAGCGTCGCGGGCGTCGGCGGGTGTGCGACAGCACGAACCCGTAGAGCAGGTGGTCCCCGGCCGGCAACAAGCGCTGGGACAGTTTGGCACCAGGCGGCGCGCGATACCGAGGACAGGGGCGACGACCGTCTCGTACGCGGCCACAGCAGCAGCCCGTAGACCGGGCCGGACCAGGCGCGGCGGCGGATACGCCGGGGAAGCAGCGCGAAAACCGGCCGCCGACGGCGACGAAACCCCAGTGGCGGAGTTCGATCATCGCTCTGCGCTCGCCAGTCGTCTTGCCCTGTACCAGGCCGGGTGTCTTGTGCTCGACGATCGCGTCCGGTGGCGGCTGGCACGCCCAGCCCATCTCCACGGTGAATCTGCGCAGGCCGCTCATGGCCATGGCCGCGATCGCGCCGTGCACCAACTCGGCGGGCTCGAACACCCGGGCCAGGAAGGACGGCTGCGGAGCGAACCTCGCCTGCGACAGACCGACCTGGAAGGTGCCGCCCACACACCGTCAATGGTCTGCGTCAACACTTGGGAGCCTGCTCGGAGTGGGACATGTCGACCTCGCACTGCCTCGCTGCTGCCCAGCGGCGTCTACTTCCACGCGACCTAATGCGGCAGACCCCTCGCGCCCATACGCTTGCCTCAGACGGCACGAATCTCTCAGGATGGTGTGGTGGCAGAGCTGGATCGACGCGATCTTGCTCGGGTGTTCAACGAGGTCGCGGACCTCTACGACCGGGTCCGGCCGAAGTACCCCGACGAACTGTTCGCCGACCTCGTCGCCATCACCGGGATGGACGAGAGGTCGTCGGTGCTCGAGGTGGGCTGCGGCACCGGTCAGGCGACGCGCTCGCTGGCAGCGCTCGGCTGCTCGGTGACAGCCGTCGAGCCAGGCGTGGAAATGGCCGCGCTCGCTCGCCGGCACACCGCCGCGTCCGGCAACGTGGAAGTCGAGACGTCGACGTTCGAGCAGTGGGACGACCGCGGTAGACGCTTCGATGTCCTCGCCGCTGCGACGTCGTGGCACTGGGTCGACCCGTCGATCGGGTGGCGGCGGGCGCACGACGTGCTCTGCCCCGGAGGATGGATGGCGCTGCTCGGCAACGTCGTCGTCCGACGGCCGGGCGAGCCGGAGGTGTACGCCGAGACCGCCGACCTGCATGAGCGGTTCTCCCCTGGCAACCCCGGCTGGGGCCATCCGCCGCTCGAGGACGATGTGCGCACTGACGAGGGTTGGGGACCGGTCGAAGATCCCGGGGGCTTGTTCGGCCTGCCGGTCGTGCGCTGGTACCCGACCGTTCAATGGTTCAACGGTGATGGCTTCGCCGATCTGCTTCGCTCGATGTCGCCGTACAGGAGGCTCGCTCGCGACGTTCGTGAGCCCCTGCTCGACGCCGTCGCCGAGCGTATCCGCACGCGGCTGGGCGACCGGGCGTCACGCCGCTACCTGAGCGTCCTTCGTATCGGACGGCGCGCCGAAGAAGCCCAGGGGTGAAGGCGAAGGGCGCTGCTGCGTCCGCGGATCGCTGGGCACGGTGCAGGTCCGGGCGGCGCCGGTTCAGAGTGCCTTAGCGGTAGGGCGAACGCCGCAGGGACCCGCTGGGCTCGCCGGAGGTCGACCGCGATCTGATGGTGTCCGCGGACTTCAGCTCATCGCTGCTGTCAATGTGCTCGTCGCGGACTGGACATGACTGCGTGCTGCCCAGACACCTGGCGCGATGCGGTACGGCGAGCACGTAGCCTGCAGCTGCTGTAGCGGCCGAAGAGATCAACGATCGGCGGACAGCTCATTGTCTGGTTGATAACGGTACGCAGCCTCACGCACCGCTTGGTCGCTTTCCAACCCGGCTCCCAGCGCCCCGCCGAGTGTGCCGAGAGAGCTGGCCAACCACGCCAGCTGCACCTGGTCACTGATACCGACCGGATGACCGAGGGCAGCGGCGATCAGATCGGCCGGAACCATGATGAACACCCCCACCGCAGTCAGCACCACCAGCTCGCCGTACAGCGCTACCGCGCCGATAACCACGGTAAGAATCGTGACGATGTTGAACAGAGCCACCTGTTGGCGAATCCCGGGACCAGCAGCCCGGGGCGGCACCCGCTCCCACAGGCCGGCGCCCAACACCAGGCTCAGTACCACCGCGAGTAGCGAACCGACGGTAAGGATGCTCAGTCGCGGCGCCCCCAACGCGTTCGCCAGCCGCCAGATGTCGCTCGTCACCAGCGCGAGGATGTCGACGGCCAGGGCCGCGGCCAGAGCTCGGGAGAGCCGCGAAACCAGTCGCCACGGCCGGTTGGCTCGCAGCATGCCCAGCAGGAGCCTCAGATTTCCTGTCAGTACGCCGGTGATCAGACCGACGGCTCCGCTTTCAGGTACCGGCAACTCGTTCAGCTCGCGCGTCCGGCGGTACAGAGCCACCCGACGCCGCCGGGTGGCGCGATCATCGAGGTCCGCGTTGTCTGTGTCGACCTCGCCCAGCAGCGCCTCGACCAGGCGCACGATCGCGGCCGCGGCCCGGCGGGTCACACCCACCGCGCCCAGCGCAGGCAGGGACAGCACAGCGACAGCGTGCGTCGCACTCGCGTGGGCGACCACGGGCCGGCGCTGGGTCGCCAACGGTAGATCGGTGATGCAGATGGCCATCTGCCAGCCTTCGTCCAGCAGCCTGCGCCGGGCGGCGTCGACCAGCCGGTTCAGGTCTGCTGGGGCGTCGACCAGCCGGTCCACGGCCAGCCGTATCTGCCAGTCGCCGTCCGGCAGCCGAACAGTGATCAGGCCGGTGAGGTCCGCCAGAAGATTCTGTGCCAGGTCGGCAGCCGGCCCCGGTGACGCGACCAGTCCGATCACGGCCATCTCAAGTCACCGGCCGAAGCGCTCGTCGCCCCAACCGAGTCGTTAACGGTTGCCGTCGTCATCGTGCATCCCCCGACAGAGGCGTCGCCACCGGTACCGTGCGCGGTCACGCACCTGATGCACCTGCCCCGATCCGGTGAGCGACCGTCACTCGGTGGTGGTCAATGATGCTACAGGCAACCCCGTCCGGCGAGGGACGGCTCAGATCATCCCAGCAACGTGAGGGTCTCATCACCCCGGCGGACCTACGATGGCTGAAGCGGGGTCGGTTGTCGGGATGTGGAGTTCACTTGCTGGCCGGGCCGCGGCCGAGGCTTTCGAGCCCGCCCGTAACGCCGCCGCGGCCGGCCTGGGCGGCCTGTCTATGGCCGGCGCGGCCAGGTGCTTCGGTGTTTGAGCTGGCTATGGTCGGCCTCGATCGGGTTGTTGGCGTAGCGTTCGACGGTCGTGAGCGGGGCGACGACTTCACTGCTCGAGTGTGCCTCGATCATGCCAAGGCTCAACGCATCAGACCCCGTCATCGCCATCGACATCGCAGTACCGCCGTAGCTGACCGACAGCCGGCATCGGTAGGGAAGGGCCCTGGTTCCGATCAGGAGGTGATGGGGGTGGGGCGGGTCTGCTGGGCCCAGGAGGCCAGGAAGCGCAGTGCCTGGTGGGCGGGGGTGTCGCGGGGTGCGGTCAGGATCATGAGCATCTGGTCGGGGTCCTCGGCGCTGGCGAACATCTGCCAGTCCAGGGTGATCCGCCCGGCGATCGGGTGTTGGAACGTCTTGGTGCCGAACATGCGTCCTGCCACCTGGTGCGAGCTCCACCAGCGCCGAAAGTCGGGGTCGCGCAGGGACAGCTCGCCGACGAGGGTGGCCAGCCTCGGGTCGTCGGGGTGGCGGGCGGCGTTCATGCGCAGGAACGCGACGCAGTTGTGGGCGACGCTCTCCCAGTCGGCGAAGCCGGACCGGACCTGCGGGTCGAGGAAGGCCAGCCGGATGTAGTTGCGGTGTTCGGGCGGCAGCGCGCCAAAGTCGGTGATCAGCGCTGCGGCGAGCGGATTCCAGGCCAGCACGTCGAGGTGCCGGCCGAGGACGAGAGCCGGGGTGTCGACCAGGTTGTCGAGCAGCAGCCGGGTCTGCGGGCGTACGCGCTGCGCCGTGCGCCGCGCGGGCCGGGCGCCGCCGGGGCGGGCGACCTGGCGCAGGTAGGCCTGCTGGTCCTCGTCGAGGCGCAATGCGCGGGCCAGGGTGGTGAGCACGGCCTCGGACGGGCCGACCCGGCCCTGTTCGAGCCGGGTGTAGTAGTCGGTGCTGATCGCGGCGAGTTGGGCGACCTCCTCGCGGCGCAGCCCGGTTACCCGACGTGGGCCGCCGTAGGTGGTGAGGCCGACGTCGTCGGGGGTCAGTTCGGCACGGCGGGCGCGCAGGAACCGGCCGAACTCGTTGCCCGCCTCCTCGTTGTCCATGATCATGATTGTTCCACCGGTCGCGCGGGTGTGGGAGGGAACGATCCTTCCCCGGCACAGCCCTGCCGGGGTGGAAGTCTACGCTGGTAGGGGCGTTCGCGGTGACTCAGTGTGGATGGCGGGGCCGAAACGGTTCGGCCCCGCCGACAGACATCTGGAGCACCTTGTGAAATCCGACGTCACCTTCCGCAGCGGTGGCATGGCTATCGCCGGCCATCTCTACCTCCCCGAGGATCTGCAGCCGGGCGAGCGCCGTCCGGCGATCGTCACGGTCACCCCGTGGAGCGGCCTCAAGGAGCAGACTGCCGGCCTGTACGCCCGCCGGATGGCCGAGCAGGGCTTCGTCGCGCTGGCCTTCGACCACCGCAACTACGGCGACAGTGAGGGCCTGCCCCGCTTCGACGAGGACCCGTTCGCCAAGTCCGAGGACATCAAGAACGCGGTCACCTTCCTGGCCGGCCACGACGCCGTCGACGCCGACCGCATCGGCGCGATCGGCATCTGCGCCGGCGGCGGCTACGTGCCCTACACCGCCGCGACCGACCGCCGGATCAAGGCGGTGGCCACCGTCAGCGGCGTGCACAGCCTGCGCGGCTTCCTGGCCGAGGACGCCCGGATGGACCGGGAGACCCTGATCGCCTCGCTGGACGCGTGCGGCAAGGCCCGTGAGGCGTATGAGCACGGCGAGGAGCCGGCGTACATGCCGGTCTTCCCCGAGGACGCGCCCGCCGGTTCGGCGCCGCTACTGCTCGAGGCGCCGGACTACTACCTGAACCCGGCGCGCGGCGGGCACCCGAACTGGGCGAACAAGACCGTGCTGTGGTCGTTGGAGAAGGTGGCGTCGTTCTCGGCGCTGGAGATGATCAGCCTCATCGCTCCGCACCCGGTGCTGTTCATCGCGGGCACCCACGCCGACACCGCGCACCACAGCCAGGCAGCGTATGCGGCGGCCGGCGAGCCGAAGGAGCTGTACTGGATCGAGGGCGCCAGCCACATCGACCTGTATGACCGCGACCAGTACGTCACCCCCGCAGTGGCGAAGATGACAGATTTCTTCCGCTCTGCGCTGTAAGTCTGGTATTCCGTCCATGCCGCCCTCCGCGGCATGGACGGAGCCCCGGTCTCGTTCCCGAACAGGTAAGAACGGCTCGTTCACCCCTACCTCTACGTCCCCGACGACTAGGCGGGGCAGAGGCTGCCCGCGGGGTCGGCCACCCGTTCGGCGGGGTCAAGGAGCAGACCGCCGGCATCTACGCGCAGAAGCTGTCCATGAAGGGCATGATCACGCTCGCTTTCGACGCGTCGTACCAGGGGGAGAGCGCGGGCGAGCCGCGTTTCCCGGAGGACCCGTTCGCACGTGCCGAGGACATCAGGAACGCGGTGAGCTACCTGACCACCGTCGAGGAGGTCGACCCCGCCCGCATCGGCGCGTCGGGCATCTGCGCATCCGGCGGGTACGTGCCCCACACCGCCGCGACCGACCACGGATCAATGCGGTGGCCACGGTCAGCGCCGCGGACATGGGTTCGCCGTTCCGGGACGGCCTCGGCGGCAGTGCCGATCGGGGCCGGGTCAACGGGCTGCTCGACGCCGCCGCGCAGGACCGCACCGACCAGGCCCACGGTAAGCCGGCCCGGCTGGAGCACATCGTCCCGGACGCCCCGGCTGAGGTCACCGAGGACACTCGACCACGTGGACCTGATCTCGCCCCGGCCGCTGCTGATGATCGCCGGCACCAAGGCGGACACGAAGTACTTCAGCGAGCAGGCGTACGCCCAGGCCAAGGAGCCCAAGGAGCTGTACCTGATCGACGGGGCGACGCACATCGACCTCTACGACAAGCCCGAGTACGTCACCCCGGCGTCGAGCGTCTCGACGCCTTCTTCGACAAATACCTAGCCGCAGCCGGCTGACCCCGCGGCCATCGTCCAACAGGCGGCCGCCCCGACGACGTCGCTCTTGATGCGAGCGATGAGGTGGCCGAACTGATGCGAACCTGCTCGATCGAGTTCGGGGGCTTCTTCTCGGCCGGCTGGGCGAGCCGTCCATAATGCGCGGTATGAGATCAGGAACGGACCTGCTGGGCGACGGCGAGCGCGGTGCCACGCCGATCGAGCTCTTCTTCGACCTGGTCTTCGTGTTCGCGGTGACCCAGCTGTCGCACGCGTTGCTGCACCACCTGAGCCTCGGCGGTGCGGTGCAGACCGCGATCCTGCTGTTGGCCGTCTGGTGGGCCTGGCTCTACACCTCCTGGGTCACCAGCTGGTTCGACCCCGACCGGACCCCGATCCGGCTACTGCTGATCGCCGTCATGCTCGTCAGCTTGGTGATGTCGGCAGCCATCCCGGACGCGTTCGGCCGAGCGGCCTGGACGTTCACTATCGCCTATCTGGCCATCCAAGTGGGACGCACCGCGTTCCTGATCGTCGCCTCGCGCGAGCGCCCGGAGCTTCGCGCGAACTTCGTCCGGGTGCTCGTCTGGTTCCTGGCCAGTGGCGTGCTCTGGCTCGCCGGCGCCGCGCTGGGCGGCGGGGCTCGGACCGCCTTGTGGGCGCTGGCCGTGCTGGTCGACTACATCGCGCCACTGACCGGATTCCGGGCCCCCGGGCTGGGCCGGTCCGCGCCGCAGACGTGGACGATCTCCGGCAGTCATCTAGCCGAGCGCTGCCAGCTGTTCATCATCATCGCGCTGGGCGAGTCGATCCTGGTCACCGGCGCGACCGCCACGGGCCTGACGGCGACCCCGGCCAACACGATCGCGTTCGTGGTGGCCTTCCTGGGCAGCGCCGGGCTGTGGTGGGTGTACTTCCACCGCACGGCCGAGGCGGGCAAGGAGCACATCTCCCGGCTGGCGACGCCGAGCACGTTCGCGTTGACGGCGTACGACTACTTCCACGTGATCATGGTGGCGGGCGTCATCGTGACCGCGGTCGGCGACGAGCTGACCATCTCCCACCCCACCGGCCACACCGGGGCCGCTACCGCGGCGGCGGTGCTCGGCGGGCCTGCGCTGTTCCTGCTCGGGGTCGGTCTGTTCCAGCGCGCGATGACCGGCCGCCTGCCGTGGCCGCACCTCGCGGGAATCGCCGCGCTGGCTGTGCTTGCGGCCCTGGTGCCGGTCGCCACGCCGCTGACGGTGGCCGCGGCGGCGACTGCCGTGGTGCTGACCGTCGCCGCCTGGGCGGCGCGGGGTGACCGCGCGCCGGATCACGCGACCCCGCTGACCTGACTGCGGCGGGGCTTTCGGATCGGTCAGTGCCCGGTGGGCAGCCGCGGTTGAAGGCCTGCGTCGCGTCCAGGGCCTGCGCCCGAGGATCGGCAGGAGCTGCTGGCGTTCTACGACTTCCCGGCCGAGCACTGGATCCACCTGCGGACCACGAACCCCATCGAGTCCACCTTCTCCACCGTCAAGCTGCGGGACCAAGGTCACCCGCGGGGCCGGCAGCCCGGCCGCCGCGCGGGCGATGGTGTTCAAGCTCGTCGAGTCCGCCCGGGCCCGCTGGCGGGCCATCACCGGAGCCTCCCTCATCGCTCTGGTCCGCTCCGGCGCCCAGTTCAAGAACGGCGTCCTGGTCGAGCGTGAGGAGGCCACCGCAGCGTGAGCAGCAGGGCCTATGCTGCGGGAATGATCAAGCCCATTGAACTCGTCATATTCGACTGCGACGGCGTACTGGTCGACATCGAGCGCATCGCCGCTCGTGTCCAGGTCGCCCTCGGAGCCGAGCTTGGGTGGCCGCTGACAGAGGAGGAGGTCGTGGACCGGTTCATGGGGCGCTCACCCGCCGCCATCCACGAGCAGATCGCCGCCCAGCTCGGCCCGGACACGGCCGCGATCTGGTCGGAGAGGTTCGAGCAGCTCCACCGGGAGGCCGTGGACGCCGAGCTTGCCCCGGTCGACGGCTTGCCGGAAGCACTCGACGCGCTCACTCTGCCGACATGCGTCGCCTCCAACGGCTCCCACGACAAGATGCGGCACACCCTGGGCCGCACCGGGCTCTACGAACGCTTCGCAGGCCGCATCTACAGTGCCACCGAAGTCTCCCGCGGCAAGCCCGCACCCGACCTGTTCCTGCACGCCGCCCAGCAGATGGGCGTCGATCCCGAAGCCTGCGTTGTCGTCGAGGACAGCCAACCCGGCGTCCACGCCGCCCGCGCCGCCGGCATGCGAACCTTCGGCTACGCCGGCGGACTCACCCCGGCCGAACGCCTCGAAGGCCACAACACCGTCGTCTTCCACGACATGCGCCAGCTGCCGAACCTCATCACCGAACGGCAGCCAACCCCCCATCAGGCACTGCCCACCCACAAGATTTGACAATTGCTCATCGGCGATCTTTGAAGTACTCCATCCAGGCACTGTGGTCCGCTGCCCAGCACAACCTGCCCATCGTCTTCGTGGCCATGCGCAACGGCGGGTACTCCATCCTGAAGTCCTTTGCCGAACTTGAGCACACTCCGGGCGTGCCCGGACTCGACCTGCCCGGACTGGAGTCGCGACCGTGGCTCGCGGCTTTGGCTGCCGCAGCGTTGAGGTCACCACGACCGAACAGCTGGAGGCCGAGTGCACCGCAGCGTTAGGCACTGCAGGTCCCACCGTCATCGTGGTGCTGACCAAGCCTCAGAAGACCGCGCTTTGAGTTCTGCGGCCGTCGCGGAGGGCGATTCGCCTCCGCGACGGCCGCACTCGGCGTCCACCCGGTAAGGGACGACATGCCGCTATACAGCTGCACCATCGCTCAGGGCATGCTGAGCGCCAAGGACAAGGCCGCACTCGCCGCCGAGATCACCCGGATTCACTCCGACATCAACCATGTGCCACCGGAGTACGTCAACGTGGTGTTCACCGAACTGCCACCGGAAAACATCTACGTCGGTGCCAAACCCGGCCGTCCTGTTCTGATCAGCGGGTGGTCGCGGCGTGGTCACCCGCAGCAGGACACCACGCGGCCCGCCCTCGAAGTCTCGGCCACCGCCGCCCGCATCGCCGGCGTGGAGGAGAGCAGTGTGCTGGTCGTCACCGAGGACAGCCCGGCACAATCCGCCGTCGAAGGCGGCCGGGCGCTGCCGGAGCCGGGCGGTGAAGCACAACGGCAGGCCGAGAAAGCATCCGGGTTATAGCAATCTCCTCGGGGGTGAGTCCTGACGCGTCACCGATTGTCGTCTGCACGCAACGGATGCGTTCCCGAATTGCTTCACCCTCCGCAGTGAGTGCGACCTCGACAGCTGGGCACGGCGCTGCGGATCGCTGGCAGGTATGGACTTGGCCTCGGCGAGCGGTACGTCGAGTTCGCGGAGCCGGACTCCCCGATCGTCATCGCCGAGGGCTGAGGTCAAGTCTCCCACAGTGCCGTTAGCCAACAACGCGGGCCGCCGAGACCGACAGCGTCTCGGCAGTCCACGTACTCGACGTGCTCGTGCTGCGCTAGCGGCCGAACGCTATGCCGTGGCGTCGGGCCGCCGGTCCTCGAGGTGGATGACTTCGAGTTCGTGTCCGTCCTTACATCTTGTCGCCCTGCGCCTGCGTGGACGGGTCACGCTGGTCCGGCTGCTGCAGCTCCTGCCAGTTCCCGAACATGTGGATCAGGACGGTGAGTTCGGGGACCGCGCTGAGCAGCTGCGAGACCACCGGTTGGCGGCTGTCGGTCCAGATCTTCAGGCGGGTCTTACCGACCTCGACCCTGGTGATGGCATGCCATGGCACCAGCGAGTCGCGCCAGCGCGCCCCCTCGGCGGCCAGCGTGATCGGCCCGAAGACCGCGGCACCGGTCTTGCGGAGCTCTTCGGTCTTGAGCGGGAGTTTGATCGCGGAGATCTTCGCGTCGACGAACGGCACGATCTCCGGCAGTTCTTTGTAGCGTGGCTTGGCCAGGTCGACGACCTCGCCGTTGTTCAGGTCGAGGCGGCACTGCGGCACCTCGGTGTACGCGGTGCCGAGATTGACGACCCTGGTCCAGTACCGCAGGTGCGCGACGTCGTGCCAGGTCACCAACGAGGTCACCGTGCCCCGGGGGCCGACGGTCAGCGTGCCGCCGGTGTACAGGTGACGCCATGTGTTGGCCTTGCGCCAGGTGACCAGCCCGCCGACCGCCGCCAGTGCGAGCACGCCCAGGCCCATCGCGACGACCGCGCCCGCCCCGCCCGCGGCGGCCAGCAGCACGAAGCCCAGCGCGGCGCAGCACACGACGATGGCGATGTCGGCGGCGACCGCAGACCGGTAGCGGCCGTACTGCTCACCCAGGCCGGCTTCAGTCACGGCCTGCTCGATGGAGCGTCCACCCTCACGACTGTCCATGTGCAGATCATGCCGTGCGCATGGGCAAGCATCAATGGGTCAAGGTGTGCCAGGTCGTCCACCGCGGTGGACCGTCGAACCTGTCGATCATCGGATGCTCTCACTGAGCCTGACGTGCCGGACTCGGGCGTCCATCCTTCCCGTTGACCAGGTTGCCGTGGTGGTCGTAGACCGGTGCCGCCCCCTCGAGTGCGTCGCGCCATGCCCGCTCGTCGCCGGTGCTCGCGCTCCAACCATCGCCACGCTCCTCCCACATCGCGACGAGCCCCAGCAACTCCTCAGGAGTGTCGGCATAGAACCAGCACCCGTCCTTGTGTGCCGAGTACTCGGCCTCATACTCGCCGGGATCGCGACGTAGGTAGCTCAGCTCGACCGTGTAGCCCTTCGCCTTCAACGCGAACAACGCCGGACCGCCGGTGTTGCCGGCAACACGGATCTTGACCCGGTACTCCCGCATGCGGTCCCCACTCGAACGGCCAGGCATCGGATCAGAAGTCTGCGTCATCACGCGGCTCACGGCATCCGGTTTCCCTTGGCGTTCGGTCGGACCGGGTATCGATGTCCGGGCCGCCCGTTGAGGAAGGTCTAATCAGTCTGAACGCGGTCTGATGTCGTCGTCGCCGATGGTTAGGCGGTTGCTGTACAGCAGCGGCGTACAGCAACGCTGTCGCCCGTATCCGACCGAGCCCGACCGGGACCACGCTCCAGACGTCGTCCGTGCCCGGCGCCGGCCGTCCCGCACCTCATGATCGGCGATTGAGTAGCATGTCGCGTCGACTCGCCGGATCACCCGCCCGAGGTCTACGGCAAATCGCGCTGCCGTGACCCGTGCGAAACACTCGACGCGTCCCCGGGGGGAGACGATCTCGCACGAACCGCCTGGCGGTGCCGTGCGCCCGTCCCGAATCCTGACTGTCGCCCCGCCGTGTGATCATCGGCAGGTCACACCACCGTCCGCGCCGGAGGAGAGCATGGGGTCATCGAGCTGGACTTCCAGGGTGCCGTATCAGCACGACGTCGAAGCCGCCCTCGAGCAGGCCCGCCAGGACGCCTACGACCGGGGTGACTACTACCGGGTGTCACCGGACATGCAGGCGCGGACGATGGGCGAGGAGGAGTACGTCGCCTGGGAGATGGCGGCGTTGCGCCGCAGCTTGGCTGAGGCGTTCGGCGATGATTTCCCCGACCCGGATGACTCGATGGCGCGGGACAGCTGGCGGGCCGCCCAGGTGGAGGTGACGGGCCCGGACAGTCTGCTGGACGCGCAGATCTACTCGGGCGCCCACTCGGTCATCGACATGACCGGTGTCGCACCGTCTCCCGAGATGGGCATGGTCGCGCCCGTGCCGCACGACGTCCTGGAAGAGGTGTTCGGCACGGGCCGGCCGGCGGCCGACGCGATCGCCGCGGCCATTTCCCGAAGGAGCCTGGAAGACTTCGGCCGCTGGTACGGCGCCTACGTCGTGGCGTACGACGGCGAGCACCCGGAGTCGATCGTCTTCTTCGGACATAGCGGCGACTGACCGGAGGACTGGTTCCCTCAGCTCGGTGCGCCGTAGGCCCTCGCGCAGCTCGTCGTCGGTTCATGACGAGATAGACCAGTGCGCAGTCCTGCGGGCCGGTCACGTCCAGCTGGCAGAGGGTGCACGGCTCGCCCGGCCGCACCGGGCAGCGCGCATCGGGTCGACCTGGCCGCCGGTCCCGCAGGGCCTGCTCCGCCGTTACTGCCGACTTTTCGGGCATACCGTCAACCGTGCCATGCCGGAGTGGTTGCCGTGCATGTCGGAGGCGCCGAAGGGACCGAGATGCAGTGCCCGAGGTCACCGGCCCGGCGCGCTTGGCGAGCGCAGGTCAGTCGGCCACCCGGATCGGATCGCCGGTGTTGGAGACGAACACGACCAACAGCTTCGCCGGTTGCGTGCTGCTGGTGTTCTCGGTCAGCACATGGTGGGCACCCGGCGGCTCGACCCAGTTCTGGCCCGCCGTGTACGTCTGCACCGGCTGGCCTTCGAGCTGGCTGCGCACCGCGCCGTCGAGGACGTACGCGTACACGAATGCCTGACCGTGCCGGTGCGGGACCGCGCGGGAACCGGCCGGGAAGTCCACGATCGCCGAGGTGAACGTCTTTCCCGGCACGTTCGGAAGCGCCTGTTCGAGCAGCACCGTCACCGTCTCCTCAGGCGGTTCCTGCCAGGTCACGGCGGCGACCGCCGGCCGGTCCGCCGGACGTGGCGCCGTGGCCGTCCAGCCGATCGCCCCCGCCGCCATACCGGCGGCCAGGACGGCCCCGGACACTCGCATCCCGATCATGACTGATCCCCCTCAGCCCTCGGTGCTCGATTGATCGACTCAAAGTGCTCGGCCGGTGGGCGCGCGCGGTGCAGACCCGTCGCCGTGCCTGCCAGCCCACTGGAATTGTCCTACCTTCGCCCGCGGTCGCCTCACGGAACCGGCATTCGACCGCGGTCCGGCGGTTGCCCACTCGCCATGGATCGCGGCGACAGAGCACGTCGGCCAAGGTCGAACGATATGATCAACAACGCTCACCCCCGCGAGAAGTGGGAGGACGGCAATGATCCCGATTCGGGCAGAAGATATCAAAGGCCTCATGTTCGTCAACCCGGAAGGCCTCTACGACCCCCGTCCGAATGCGTATTCGCACCTGGCTGTCTACCCGGCAGGCTGGAGGGTGATCCTCCCGGCCGGACAGGGCGGCGAGACCGCGGACGGTGCGCTGGTCGACGACTTCGCCACCCAACTCAGGCAGGCGTTGAAGAACACCGAAACGGTGCTGGCCGCGGCTGACGCCAAGATGTCCGATGTGGCGAAGTTCAACCTGTTCGTCGTCGACCACAGCACGGAGAAGTTCGCCGCCATCAGGGAAGAGTTCACGAGGGTATGGGGCGACACGAAGCCGCCGTGGACGTTGATCCCGGTGCCCGCGCTGGCGCTCAAAGGCATGCTCGTCGAGATCGACGTCATCGCCGTCGTGCCGCACTGAATCCCGTCCCGGCAGCGTTCACCGTGGGGGAGTTGCATGCACACCTGCGCCGCACGCCGGGTCCGGCCGCACCCGCCGTCAGCCGCTGGGCGGCCTGACGAGGACCAACCAGGCGTTGACCACTCCGCTGACCAGGGCGGCGATGACTCCGGGAACGAGGACGTACAGCCCCCACTCGCGGCCTGCGGCGCAGGCGACGCCGCTGACGGCGACCAGGGTCACGGCGGTCAACGTGAGGCTGACTATGTCGATCGTGCGGGCAAGGGAGTTGGGCCGGGTCGCTCTCGACGCCCGGTGATCGAAGACCGCCAGTGCCGTACCGGCCGCGGCCGCCACGACGATGATCTCCACGCCGAGTGCCGGCAGTGCCTGCCGCGGAATCACCAGCAGCATGGACAGGATCAGGACCGTGATGAACAGCGTCAGCGTCTGCGCGGCCCGGTAGCGCAGGTCGCTGGTGCTGACAATGGACTCGATCCGCAGGGTCACGGCGACGAACAGCAGTCCGGTGAGGGTCGCGGCGGCCGTGCCGGCCACGATGCCGAAATTCGCCCACTCGGCCACGTCCGAACCGGTCATGATCCCCATCATGCGGTAACGGCAGGCCGGTTGATGAGTTCTCGCAGCCAATCGTGGTGATTGAAATACGCTCCGTGGTAAGGCTGGGCGAGTTCGCCGACCGGTCGCCCCGCGCCCGGGGTGGCCGGGTTACCGGACCGGGCGACGAGGCGCGGCAGCAACAGTGAACACCGCTTGCCGGCGATCGTCACCGACCGAATGGAGGGCACGCGTCGTGGACCTCGGGCTCAACGACCACGTGTATCTGGTGACCGGCGGCAGCAGCGGGCTTGGGCTGGCCGTCGCACAGGTGCTCACTGCGGAAGGCGCCAACGTGGTGATCACCGGGCTCGGCGAGTCCGTGGCGAAGGCGGCTCGCGATCTGGGCGGCGATTCCCGCGCGGTCGGTGTGGTCGCCGACAACGCCGACCCGGCCACCCCCGGCCGGATCGTCGGCGCGGCGCTGGAGCGTTTCGGCCGGTTGGACGGCGCGCTGATCAGCGTGGGCGGCCCACCCGTCGGCACCGCCATGGACGTCGCCGACCAGGTGTGGCGCGACGCCTTCGAGTCGACGTTCCTGGGCGCGCTGCGCATTGCGAGGGCGGCGGCAGGGGCCTTCACCGCCGCGGGCTCGATCACCTTCGTCCTGTCGTCATCGGTCCGTGAGCCGATTCCCGGCCTGGCCGTCTCCAACGGCCTGCGTCCGGGGCTCGCCATGCTCGCGAAGACGCTCACCGACGAGCTGGGCGCCAAGGCGATCCGGGTGAACGGGCTCCTGCCCGCCTACATCGCCACCGACCGCCAGAAGCAACTCGCCTCCATCACCGGCGGCAAACCGCCGGACAACGCGCTGGGCCGCTACGGGCAGCCGGACGAGTTCGCCAGGGCGGCCGCGTTCCTGCTCTCCCCGGCCGCGGGCTACCTGACGGGAGTGATGCTGCCCATCGACGGGGGCGCGCTTCGCATGATCTGATCCGGACGTTCGCCGCCCTTCCGGCCGATGACCGGCGATCCGGCGAGGTCCAAGTACGCGGACCACGGTGGACATGTTCACGTTTGCGTAGAATGGGTGTCGGGACACTGCGGCCCCGAGAGGGGATCCACGATGGGTGAACTGAATCCCGCCCAGACCGTGATTCGACTTCCCGATCAGATCACCTGGCAGGCGCCACCCGATGCGCCACCCCGATCGGTCGAGATGGCCACGCTGGCGGGCGGCGAGGACTCAGACGGGATCTACCTGGTGCTGATGAAGTGGTATCCCGGCTTCATGAGCGCACCGCACTTCTACCGCACCGACCGCCTGTGCGTGGTCCTGTCCGGAGTCTGGTGGTGCAACAGCGGCCCGGACTTCGACCCGGACCGAGCCGTGGCTGCCTACCCGAACTCCTACGTCCGCAGGGTGGCGGGCACACCGCACTACGACGGCGCGCGCCCGGACGCGCCCGAGCCGGCCGTCATCGCGATCAGCGGCCTCGGCCCAGTCGAGCAGCAGTGGGTGGACCCGTCCCAGCCCCGGCTACGACGGATTTGAGCCCCAGGCGGGTCGTGGAGCGTGTCGGCGTGCTCAGTAACCGCCCTCGACCTTGTTGATCAGGGGCTGTCCGGCGGTGTAGCGGCGCACCTGGTCGGCCACCAGTCGGTACGCCCGCGGCAGGACGCCGCGCGTGGCGCCGCCGACGTGCGGCGTGAACAGGACGTTGGGCATGTCCCACAGGGGGTGGTCGGTCGGCAGGGGTTCGGGATCGGTGACGTCCAGCGCCGCCCGGATCCGGCCGGTCGACAACTCCGCGACCAGCGCGTCGGTGTCCGCGACCGGGCCCCGTGCGGCGTTGACGAGCAGCGCCCCGTCTGCCATCGCCGCCAGGAAGGCCGCGTTCACCATGCCCCGGGTCTGCGCGGTCAGCGGCAGCAGCAACACCACGATGTCGGCCTGGGGCAGGAGCTGAGGAAGATCGTCCACGCTGTGCATGCCGTCGTGTGAACTGTGCGCGACATACGTCAGCCGCACCCCGAACGGCGCCAGCCGGACCGCTGTGGCCTGGCCGATCGAACCCGCACCCACGATGATCACGTGCTTTCCGGACAGTTCGTCGGCGGCGCCTACGTCGGCGTGGGCGAAACGGTGCTCGGCCTGGGCGCGGGCGAGGTAGTCCAGGCGCCGGAGGCTGGACAGGATCGCCGCCACCACCCACTCCGCGACGTCGACATCGTGCACGCCCCGCGCGTCACACAGCGTCACGCCACTGTCCAGCTGTCCCACCCATGCATCCGCGCCGGCACTCAACAACTGCACCACCCGCAGGTCGGGCATCCGTTGCGTGAGCGCCACCGTGTCCGCCCCGCCGAGCAGCGGCGGAACCCAGAACTCCACCGTGGCCGGATCCCCGGGCATCGGGGCGTCCCACGCCGGTAGCACCTGCACCTCGACGCCGTCGGGAACGGGGCCCATCAGTTCCCGTCCCTGATCGCTGGCGATCCATAACCGCATCAACCCACGGTAAGTGCCGCACCGTCCCGTGAGCGCGGATTCGGCCCAGATCCAGAGCGCGGACGGCCGCTGCCCGCAGTACGACAGAACGACGTCGCAAGGCCGCTGGGGGCTGGTGCGGTGCGACGTCGTTCTGTCAGCCGGCAACCGATTTCGAGAGCCGCCGCCGGGGCTTCTTCGCCCGCCTTGGTCACCCGAGCGGTGTGCCGCGGTAACGGGATGTTCGCCTGGACGACATCGGATGGTCAGGCCGTTATTCGATCATGGCGCGCGCGGATATCACGGCTGTGCTGCTCAGCCGTTACGCCAGCGACATTTGTGGCGAACACCATTAATGGCAACCGATGGAGCGGCGAACATCTCTCAGCTGGTTGAAATCCGAACCACAAGGGAGGTGCCGTGCTTGGACGTCGGCGTGCCAACAGCGCCCGAGGGCTGCTGACCGCTGTCGCGGCTGCTGTACTGATCTCGACCACGCTGCTGACCGCGCTGGCCGCGTACAGCGGTGCGGTGATCGAGGCAGGCGGTCGGGCAGCCGTCGCGGCGGCGCCGGCGGAGGAACGCGCCGTGCAGGTGCGCTTCCCGTCCCGTCCCGCCGGCAGTGGCAGCTGGTCCACCGGCACCAGCGGGAAAGGCGACCTGGCCGAGCAGTGGACTGCCACCGACGCCAGGGTGCGGCAGACGTTCGCCGCCCGGTTCGGCGACGCCGAACCCGAGGTGACCGCCGCGGGCTACGCGACAGGCGCCCGGTTCGCCGGCGACACCGGCAAAGCCGTCCACGACGGCTACGGCGCGGTCTACGCGCGGGTGATGTTCCTGGACGAGCTGGCCGACCACGCTCGCCTCGTCTCCGGCAGCTGGGCGGTGCCCGGTGCGCACCCGCGGCAGGTCGTCGTCGGTGAGGCCGCCGCGCAGACCCTCGGCCTGCGCACCGGATCGGTGGTTCCCCTCGCCAACGGCGTCTCCAAGCACACCGAGCAGGTCGTCGTCTCCGGCGTCTTCGCCGCCACCGCCGCCGCCGACCCGTACTGGCTGCTCGCGCCCGAGACCGCGCAGGGCGCCGAGGCCGGCCGCAACACCTACGGGCCGCTGGTGCTCACCCGGGAGGACTTCTTCGACGGGTGGGCGGAACTGGGCAGCAACGCCTGGGTGGTGACCCCGAACCTGTCCGGGGCTGAGCCGGCCACCCTCGCCGCCGCCCGCGAGACGGTCCGACACCTGGCCGATGTCCCCACCCAACTCGGCTACGGCAACGGCGGCCAGGTGTCCACCCATGTGGAACGGCTCGTCGACCGGATCCGGCAGGCCAGCCTCGTCGGCCGCTCGGACCTGCTCACCCCGCTGCTGCTCATCGCGATCCTCGGCGGCTACGCACTGCTGCTGCTCGCCGCGATGCTGACCGAGGGCCGCCGCCAGGAGACCGCCCTGCTCCGTGCCCGCGGCGCCTCCCGTGCACAGCTGGCCGGCCTGGCCACCCGCGAAGCCCTGCTGGTCGCCGCGCCCGCCGCCGTGATCGCGCCGTTGCTGACCGCCGGGCTGCTGAAGTCGGCCGGACGGCTGCCGATGCTGAGCGCCGTCCACCTGAACCTCACCCCCGGGATCACCCTCACCACGGTCTCCGTCGCGGCGGCCGCCGGGCTGGGCTGCGTACTGGCCATGCTGCTGCCCGCGCTGCGCGGTGGCGGCACCTACGTGGCCGACCTCGCCACCCGGTCGCGTCCCGGCCGGGTCGCCGTCGCCCAGCGCACCGGCCTCGACCTCGCACTCGTCGGCTTCGCCGTGCTGGCCTGGTACCAGTTGCGCCACTACGACTCGCCCCTGTCGGGTGCCGGCGGGCGCCTCGGCGTCGACCCCCTGCTGGCCGCCGCCGCACCGCTGGGTGTGCTGGCCGGCGCCGTCGTCGCGCTGCGGACGTTCCCGCTGCTGACCCGCCTGCTCGAACGGGCCGTGGACCGGACCGGGTGGTTCGCCGCCCACCTGGGCGTCTGGCAGGCCGGACGCCGCCCGAGCGCCGGACCGGTCCTGCTGCTGGCACTCAGCGTCGCGGTCAGCACGCTGGCCTGGACCCTGGCCGCCACCGCCCGGCAGTCACAGGTCGATCAGGCAGACCACACCACAGGAGCCGATCTGCGCCTGACCGAGACGAGTCCCGTCATCCCTGCGCAGCGAAGTGCCCAGGTCGCCGGCCTGCCCGGGGTCACCGAGGCCCTTCCCGCCTGGCGCACCAGCCTGCAGGCGGGCGAACGCGACACCACCGCGTCAGTGGTGGCGCTGGACGCCGCCGCGGCAGGCGACGTGCTGCGGCTGCGCGCCGACGTCGGCGACGCACCCACCCTGCTGGCGGGCATGGCCGCGGCCGGTTCCCGCGTCGCGGGGGTCACCTTGCCGGCCGGCACCACCGCGGTACGCGGTACCGTCCGCATCACCGTCGACGGCCACAACTGGGACGGCGACCCGCGCAAAGCCACGGCGATCCAGCTCACCGACGAGCACGGCGACACCCGCACCGTGCCGCTGACACCCGCCAAGGGCCGGCACGCCTTCACCGCGCCGGTGTCGGGCGGACCGGGCATCCGGTTGACCGGAATCACCGTCGACGGACCCGAGCTGCCACTGCTCACCCGGATCAGCTGGGCACTGTCCGGCCTGTCCGCCGTGAACAGCACCGGCGCGGCGACCGCGATCAGCCTCGACGCCTCGACCGAGCCGTGGAGCCTGGCCGCGGGCAGGCCCGGATACAAGGCCGCGGCCCAGGGCAGCGGTATCCGGGTCGACGCCTGGCTGGACGAACCCGCCGCGGAGTACGACAACTTCGCCTTCACCACACGCCCCCAGGCCGCCGTCAAACCCGTACCGGCGCTGGCGACCCCCGAGGCGCTCGCCGCACTGCACACCGAGACCGGCCAGACCCTGAACCTCCAGCTGTGGTCCCAGCCCGTGCCGATCCAGGTGACCGGCACGTTGCGGGCACTGCCGGGCGGCGGGGAACCCGCCGCGCTGCTGCTCGACATGCCCTCCCTCAGCGCACACCTCCAGCACGACGGACTGCGGGCCCCGAACGTCACCGAATGGTGGGCCGCCACGGACCCCGCCCGGCACGCCGAGGCCGCGGCCGCTGCCGCGCAGCTGCCGACCCTGGCGGTCGTCGATCGCCAGGAGTTGGCAAGACGCGCCGGCAACGACCCGTTCGGCGTCGGCGGCCGGTTGGCACTGTTCATAGCCGCCCTCGGCGCGATCTGCCTCGCGCTGGTCGGCATCGCCGTCGACCTGCGCTCGACCGCCCGCCGGCGAGCCTCGGAACTTGCCGTGCTCAACACCCTCGGGGCGAGCCCGGGCCTGCTGTCCCGCGCCCTGATGATCGAGCAGGCGTTCCTGGCCGGACTCGGCGTGACTGTCGGCCTGCTGGTGGGCCTGCTCGTCGCCCGCACCACCGGTCCGCTGGTGATCCTCACCCCGAGCGCGGACCGGCCGGTGCCACCCGCGCTCACCACGACGGACTGGCCGCCCGTGCTCGCCACGGCCGCGGTCCTGCTCGCCATCACCTTGGTGATGGCCGGCCTGGTAGCCACTTCCTCACGGCGGCGACTGGCCGCCACCCAGCTGCGGATCGGAGCTGACCGGTGATGGGCTGGATCTCCCGCGCACGCGCCACGGCAGGCCCGACGCTCCTGCTGGCCGTTCTGACGATGCTGGCGGCGGCGCTGGTGATCGGCGCGCCGCGCGCCGCCAACCGGCTCACCGACGCCGCGCTGCACCACGAGCTGTCGCAGCTGAGTTACGCCTCCCGCGACCTCACGTTCCGGGGCGGCAAGCCCGCCGGGGCCGGTGGCTGGACACCACAGGCGCAGCTGGGCGACCACCAGGAGAAGTTCGCGCCGGTCCTGCGCGATCGGATCGAACGGTCCTGGTGGTCGATGGCCACGCCGCTGGAGAACTCCCAGGTCACCGGAACCGGTCTGCCCGCCAGGGCATTCTTCGGCTTCCGGGCCGGCAGCGGCCTGGCCGACGAGGTCGACGTGGTCGAAGGCCGCTTGCCCAAGACCGGGCGATCCGCGGCGGAGCCCATCGAGGTGGTGCTGACCCAGTGGAACGCCACCAAGTTGCGGCAGCGGGTCGGCCAGGTGTTCCAGTGGCCGGGCGCGGACGGCGACGCGGACATCCCGGTCAAGATCGTCGGTATCGTCGCGCCGCACGACGAGGACGCCACGTTCTGGGAGCCGACGCCGCTGGGACTGCGGGCGTATCTGCCCCACGACGACGGCGAGGTGTTCCGCGCGGTGGTGTTCAGCGACGAGACGGGGCTCGACCGGCTCGCCAAGCGGACCCCGCTCGTGTACGAGTGGCGCTACCGCATCGACATCACCCGGCTGGACATGGGTGTACTGCCGCAGGTCGTCGAAGCGGTCAGCGTCGCGCACCGGCAGAACTCGGGCTTCGTGCTGGTGACCGGCCTCGACTCGCTGCTGGCCCGATTCGCCGACCGAGCCGGGTCCGTCGCCGCACTGCTGGCGGTGGTGCAGGTCGGCGCGCTGGTCACCCTGGGCGGGCTCGCGCTGCTCGCCGCCCGCGTCGCGGTGGGCAGGCGACGCTCGGAGTTCGCGCTCCTGCGGGCACGCGGCGGCGCGTTGCGCACCATCGGGTCGTACACGCTGCCGCAGTCCCTGCCAGTCCTGCTCGCGGCGGCCGCCGGGGCGCTGCTCGGCCTCGCCGTACCTGGCCGACCCGCCGCGACCTGGCCGATCCTGGCCGCGTTCACCGTGCTCGCGGCACTGGCGGTGCCGGTGCTGGCGATGGCCGTAGCGCGTGATCCGTCGTTCTCCACCGGTCGTGCCGACCTGGCCGGGGGCCGGGTGAGCATGCGGCGGCGCACCGCCGAGCTGAGCCTGCTGGTGCTGGCCGGGCTGGGCGTGTGGCTGATACGCCAGCGCGGCCTCAACGGATCCGACGGCGTGGACTTCTACCTCGCCGCGGTGCCTTCCCTGCTGGCCGCCGGGGCGGCCGTGGCCACGGTGCGGCTGGTGCCGCCGATCGTGACAGGCCTGGCCCGCCTGTCCGTGCGCGGCCGGGGCGCAGTCGGCTTCCTGGGCCTGGCCCGGGCGGGCCGGACCGCGGGCACCGTGGTCGGCCCGGTGGCGGTGCTGGTCGTCGCCGTGAGCACGGCGGTGTTCAGCGCGGCCGTCGCGGGCACCATCGACACCGGCCGCGACCGCGCGACCGATCTGCGGATGGCCGCCGACGTGAAGGTGGACGGCCTCGCCTTCGACCGTGCGACCACGGCTGAACTGGCCGCGGTTCCCGGCGTCGTCGCGGTCGCGCCATACGCGGTGGAGTCGTCCGCGGACCTGAGCGTCGACGGCAAGCGGCTCGGCGGGGTCTACACGCTGATGCTGGACGGGTCGGCGTACGAGCGGGTCGTCACGGCCTCCGGGATCGAGTCGACCGCGCCCGAGGCGATCACCGCCGCGCCGGCCGGCGGCAGGCTCCCGGCCGTCGTCTCGCCTGGCCTGGCGGAACGGCTGGGTGCCGACCACGGCACGGTGACGGTGCGCGGCCGCCGGTTCGACTTCGCGGTCGCACAGACCGTGGACGCCTTCGCGTCGATCGCCGGGGCGACGAACTTCGTCGTGCTGCCCTGGCAAGCGGCTGCTGCCGCAGACCGGGAGGCACTGGACCCGACCGGGTTCCTGATCGCGGGAACTCCCGACCCGCAGCGGGTGTGGGAGGTCGGCGACGCCGGCCAACGCCGCTGGATCGAAACGGGTGTGCGAGCCGAAGCCTACGACCGACCCGTGACCGCGGTGACGACCTGGGAGCAGGCCCGTAAGGAACTGGACGAGTCCAGCCTGAACGCCGTGGTCACCTTCGCATACGCCATCGGCGGCGGCGCCGGTGTGCTGCTGGCGCTGCTGGCGATCGCCTTCGCGGTGGTGGCCGGGGCTCGGGGTCGGGGCACGGTGCTGTCGCGGCTGCGGACGATGGGCCTGTCCCGTGGTCAGGGCCGCCGCCTGCTGCTGGTGGAGTTGATGCCGGTGGTGGCGGTGGCGGTGCTGACCGGTGCGGTGGTCGGGATGGCCGTGCCTCATTTGATCGCCCCGGCGCTGGGGCTGTCGACGTTCACCGACGGCCTGGCGGTGGGTGTCACGTTCGACCCGCTGGTCATCGGTGCCTCGCTGGTGCTGGTGCTGGTGGGTATGTTGACCGCGCTTGCGGTGGAGACCCTGTTCAACCGCCGGTTGCGCCTCGGTGAG
>NZ_ML769314.1:0-53253 GCF_009720365.1 Catellatospora paridis
CCGAACCCGGAAGCTAAGCCCTCCAGCGCCGATGGTACTGCAACGGGGACGTTGTGGGAGAGTAGGACGCCGCCGGACAAATATCGCTGTTCAAGGCCCACCCCCCAGGGGTGGGCCTTGACGCGTTTCCGGACTCCTTTACCGATCCTCAGACCGGGTTTAATGGCGTAGCAATCGCAGTAGGCGGGCGGCCTGAGCCTCAGCCGCGCCCGGCGGATTGCGATGAGCGGACCGGCCGCCGGGCAGGAGCAGCCGCAGCCAGAACATCGACCACACCCGGCGGGCCGCCCGCAGGCGCGAGCCGTCCACGTCGAACCGTGTGCAGAACGCCTCGGTGTCGGTCGCGCGCAGCGATAGATGCTCGGACAGGATCGCCAGTTCCACGGCGGGATCCGAGACCGCGGCATCCTCGAAGTCCACTATGCGCACGCGGTGCCCGTCCCACAGATAGTTGGCCAGGTGCGGATCACGCTGCCCGAGCACCGTGGCCGCCGGCGGCCGGCGCAGCGACTCCGGATCGGGGCCGTCCCACCAGGCAACGGCGGCGTCGTACGCCTCGGCGGTGAGGCCACCGTCAGGTCGCGGCCCGCCGGTGAGCATCCGCGCAAAACGGAGATCGTCCGACCAGGGCCAGGCAGCCGCCAGTTCCTCGTGTGGAACGCGCCAGAGCGCCGTCAGCGCCGCGTGGAGCGCATCAGCCTGTGCCGGGGTGAGTTCGCCCGCGAGGGGTTCGCCCGGCACCACCGACATGGTCACCGTCGGCGGAGTGGCGGTGAGATCCGCGGCCAGGGGCTGCGGCACCAGATCAGGTTCGTGGCGGTACGCCAGTCGCAGTACCGCCCATTCGCGCAGATGCTCGTCGCGTTCCCAGGAGACGTAGCGCTTCGTCAGCCGCGTTCCCTCGACCGTCAGCTCATGGGTGTGGGACACACCCGACACCCTAGCCAAAGTGATCGCCGGCAGCCGGGCCCTTCGGCCGGGCACGGCGGCGTTCCCGTCCTTGCGCGATTCCCGATCTCGCCGGTAATCATCGTGCTGCCGCCGACACAGAGCAGGGTGACAATCGCCATCGCAGTAAGGAGTTCGCATGGGCCCGCCGCCCGGCCGCGACGAAGGCTGGTTCACCAAGGTCTACGACGACCACTATCAGCAGATCCTCCAGTACGGCCGGCGGCGGCTGGCCGATATGGACGCGCCTGCTGAACTTGCGCAGGAGGTGTTCGCCGTCGCGTGGCGGCGCCGCGACGAGGTGCCGGACCGCTGCCTGCCCTGGTTGTACGGGGTGTCTCGACGCCTGCTGGCCAACCACTGGCGGGCTCGGCGGGCGGCGGGGCGGCAAGTGCCGATCACCGACGCGGACGTCCTGCGGGAACCGGGCGCGACCGGTGCCGACGCGACCGTCGGGGTGGCGGACGTCCGGGCCGCCTTGCGTTCGCTGTCCGACCTCGACCAGGAGATCCTTCGGCTGATCGGCTGGGAGGAACTGACGGTCGCCGAGGCCGCGCAGGTGCTCGGCTGCAGCCGTACGACCGCGGCGGTGCGGCTGCACCGTGCCCGCGGGCGGCTCATCGCTGCCATGGCGGCACCACCCACCCCACCCGTGCCACACCGCAGGCTGGCCCGATCGTGAGAGGACCTGTGATGTTCGGAGAACAGCGGACCCGTACCCTCCTCGGCTCTGCCGACCCGGCGCGCGAGCTGCCGCCCGAGTCACCCCGGCTCTCGGCTCGCGAGCTGATCGCCTGGGCCGACTCGACCGCCGAGCCGGTCGCTGCCCGCCGCGAAGGCCGACTGCCCCGGCGGATGGTCCTCGCGACCGGGGCGATCGCCGTGGCGGCCGGCGCCGTGGTCGTGCTCGGGTCGCCGGATCCGCCGGAGGTGGAGCTCGATCCCGCCGATCCGTCCGGAGTGACCGCGGGACGGGTTCTCGTTCCCGTGGCGTACCGGCCGGGCTCGGCCGAGGTCGCGGCGGGGCCCCGGCTGCGGGCGCTGGCCGACGGGCTGGTCGTCGCGCCGTACGAGAACAGCGTGGGCCGGTTCACCTATCACCACACGAAGGTGTGGGGTGATCCGGTGATGACGTCGCCCGACGGCCGGTTCTCCGTCGCCTTCGCCCGGGAGTCGAAGGTCTGGTGGACCCCCGGCGGGACGGGTCGGCAGACGACTTCCGAGGGCGTGCCCGAATACCCGGACCAGGCATCGCGCGACTACTGGGTGGGCCTCCTGGCGGTCACCGAGGCTTATTCGATCGACGACCTCCCGCAGCCGCCGTTCGACCCCGTCCTGCCCGTGGACCGGGCGGGGTTGGCCGGACTGCTCAAGACCGACCTGGGTGCGGGCGTCGCCAGCGTGGAGACCAGCAGGATCTTCGGCCGGTACGCCGTCCCGCGGCGGACCCGGGCGGAGATCCTGCGAGTCCTCGCCGACGTGCCGGGCTTCCAGTGGCGTGGTGCGGTGACCGACCGGGCCGGCCGCGACGGCGTGGCGGTCACCTTCGACGACCGCGTGCACGGCACGCAGCACCTGCTGATCTTCCAGGCGCGGACGGGTGAACTGCTCGCCTGGGAGCTGGTCACCCTCGGCCCGGTACGCATGAGCGCCTACGAGCTGATCCTGGCGACCGACCGAACCGACCACGTGGGCTGATCCGCGTCAGCCGGGCCGCCTGCGCCGGGCGGCCCGGCGAGCGCGAGCCGAGCACGATTGATCATGAAGTTAGGGCGCCGACACGCCGTCGACCCGTGCCACAAGTTCATGATCGACGCGGAAGGGGGTGGTCAGCGGGTGAGGGTGGCGGTGCGGATGGTGGTCATGAGGGGGGCGGCTTCGGCGGGGGTGCGGCCGGGGAAGAGGGCCAGGGCGATGCTGCCGTGGTCGGCCCAGCCGCAGACCGCCATCACGCCGTCGGGGCCGTCGGCGGAGCCGCACTTGAGCACGCCGCCCAGGTCGCCGGGCTCGTAGTCGGTCAGGCCGGCGACGCCGCCGGTCTCGTCCTCCATGAGCTTCAGCACGGTGTCGAGCTCCCGCTCGGGGCTGAACATGGTGGTGGTGCCACCGAACACCATGACGCTCTTCGTGGCGTCCTCGGCCGGGTCGGTGTAGATGCCCGAGGTGGAGGAGTCGAGCTCGATGCCGGCGGCCAGCGCGGTCAGCAGGTAGCCGGCCGTGTCCTTGGCCGCGGGGCTGTCGTCGCGGACCATCGCGCCGATCTTCTCGGGCATGGTCAGCTTGGCGTCGTTCTGCTGCGTGATCCGGATCAGCGTGGGGCCGAGCGTGACCGCGGCGGCCACCGCACCGGCGCCGAGCACGGCCATCGCGGTGAGGGTCCAGCGGCGGCGCTTGCTGTGCGCCGCGGGCTCGTCTTCCGGCTCCGCGGCCGTCGGGCCGGGCATCAAACGCACGGCGGGACGGGCATACTGCGGTATCTCGCCGGTGTCCGGCGTACCCGCCTCCGGCCGTACTTTCGCGTCCTGCTCTGACATGTGCCCACCTTCCGCCGACCCGCGGAGCCTAGCAAGCCGCAGCCTGCCAGCGGTGGACCCAAGCGAGCTTCGTAGACTTGGCGGGTGACCGAACTCAGCCAGCAGCCGCGCGAGCCGCGCGCCCCGTTGTCCTCCGAGCTTGCCGCCGCGTACCAGCCCGGCGAGGTAGAGCAGCGGCGGTACGAGCAGTGGGTAGCCGCCGGTCACTTCGACGCCGACGCGAAGAGCGACAAGCCGCCGTTCGCGATCGTGATCCCGCCGCCGAACGTGACGGGTTCGCTGCACGTCGGCCACGCGCTCGATCACACCATTCAGGACTCGCTGATCCGCCGCAAGCGCATGCAGGGCTTCGAGGCGCTGTGGCTGCCCGGCATGGACCACGCCGGCATCGCCACCCAGAACGTGGTGGAGCGCAAGCTCGCCGCGGAGGGTCTGTCGCGTCACGACCTGGGCCGCGAGACGTTCGTCGAGCGGGTGTGGCAGTGGAAGGCCGAGTCCGGTGGCGCGATCCTCGGGCAGATGCGCCGCCTCGGCGACTCCGTCGACTGGTCCCGCGAGCGCTTCACCATGGACGAGGGTCTGTCGCGGGCCGTGCAGACCATCTTCAAGAAGCTGTACGACGACAACCTGATCTACCGCGCCGAGCGCATCATCAACTGGTGCCCGCGCTGCCTGACCGCGCTGAGCGACATCGAGGTGGAGCACAGCGACGACGAGGGCGAGCTCATCTCCATCCGGTACAGCGACGAGATCGTGGTCGCCACCACCCGGGCCGAGACGATGCTCGGCGACACCGCGGTGGCCGTGCACCCCGACGACGAGCGCTACAAGCACCTCATCGGCACCGAGGTCGAGCTGCCGCTGACCGGGCGGCGCATCCCGATCGTGGGCGACGCGCACGTCGACCCGGCGTTCGGCACCGGCTGCGTGAAGGTGACCCCGGCGCACGATCCGAACGACTTCGAGATCGGCCAGCGGCACAACCTGCCCTCGATCACGATGATGGACGAGCGGGCGATCATCACGGTGCACGGGCCGTTCCAGGGTCTGGACCGCTACGAGGCCCGCCCGGCCGTGGTCGCCGCGCTGCGCGAGCAGGGGCGGATCGTCGCCGAGAAGCGCCCTTATCTGCACGCGGTGGGGCACTGCTCCCGCTGCAAGACGACGGTCGAGCCGCGGCTGTCGCTGCAGTGGTTCGTCAGCACCGGCCCGCTGGCCAAGGCGGCCGGGGACGCGGTGCGCGACGGCCGCACCCGGATCGAGCCCGCCGAGCTGTCCAAGCGCTACTTCGCCTGGGTCGACAACATGCACGACTGGTGCATCTCGCGCCAGCTGTGGTGGGGCCACCGCATCCCGGTCTGGTACGGCCCGGACGGCGAGGTCGTCTGCGTCGGCCCCGACGACGAGGTGCCGACCGGCGACGGCTGGCGCCAGGACGAGGACGTGCTCGACACCTGGTTCTCCTCGGCGCTGTGGCCGTTCTCCACGCTGGGCTGGCCCGAGCAGACCGCCGATCTGGCGAAGTTCTACCCGACCAGCGTGCTGGTCACCGGATACGACATCCTGTTCTTCTGGGTCGCCCGGATGATGATGTTCGGCCTCTACGCGATGGACGGCAAGCAGCCGTTCGATGTGGTAGCCCTGCACGGCATGGTCCGTGACCAGTACGGCAAGAAGATGAGCAAGTCGTTCGGCAACGTCGTCGACCCGCTGGACTGGATCGAGCGCTTCGGCGCGGACGCGACCCGGTTCACCCTGGCCCGCGGTGCGAACCCGGGCTCGGACGTGCCGGTCAGCGAGGAGTGGTGCCAGGGCTCGCGCAACTTCTGCAACAAGCTCTGGAACGCCACCCGGTTCGCGCTGATCAACGGCGCGCACACCGACGGCGAGCTGCCCACCGAGCTGTCGACGATCGACCGCTGGATCCTGTCCCGGCTGCAGCACACCATCGCCGAGGTCGACGAGTACTTCGAGAACTACGAGTTCGCGAAGGTCTGCGACAGCCTGTTCCACTTCGCCTGGGACGACGTCTGCGACTGGTACGTCGAGCTGGCCAAGCCGGTGCTGACCGGTGACGACGCGGCCGCGGCCGAGCGCACCCGCCGGGTGCTGGGGCACGTGCTGGACCAGCTGCTGCGGCTGCTGCACCCGGTCATCCCGTTCGTCACCGACGAGCTGTGGTGCGCCCTGAACAAGGTCGAGGGCGACGCGTCGGTGATGGTCGCGGCGTGGCCGGCGGCGAACCCGGCGCTGATCGACGACGCGGCTGAGGCCGAGCTGGAGACGCTGCAGCGGGTCGTCACCGAGGTCCGCCGCTTCCGCGCCGACCAGGGTCTCAAGCCCGGCCAGCGGGTGGCCGCACAGCTCGACGGGCTGGCCGCGGTCGGCATCGCCGCGCACGAGCCGCTGATGCGCTTCCTGGCCCGCCTGGACGTGCCCGCCGACGGCTTCACGGCCACCGGCACGGTCGCGGTCGCGGGCGGCGTGACGGTCTCCCTGGACACCCGGGGCAGCATCGACGTGGCCGCCGAGCGGGCCCG
Source organism: Catellatospora paridis (assembly GCF_009720365.1). Classification (GTDB taxonomy): domain Bacteria; phylum Actinomycetota; class Actinomycetes; order Mycobacteriales; family Micromonosporaceae; genus Catellatospora; species Catellatospora paridis. The sequence goes on from NZ_ML769314.1 coordinate 6,023, forward strand.
CCTGACCAAGGACCGGGCCGCCGCGGAGAAGGAGATCTCCCAGGCCACGGCGAAGCTGGGCAATGAGGGATTCCTGGCCAAGGCTCCGGAGCAGGTGGTGGCGAAGTTGCGCGAGCGGCTCGCCACGGCCGAAGCCGACGTGACTCGCATCGACGCCGCGCTCGCGCAGCTAGGGTGACATTCGTGAGCTCTTCCGCTCAAGACGGGCAGGACATTTCGTACGCCGAGGTGGAGGCCGCGCTGGACCGGCGCGGCTTCACCCGGATGGTCTTCGACCTCGGCCGCATCGAGGAGCTGCTGGATTTGCTCGGCAGCCCGCAGCGGGCGTACCCGTCGATCCATCTGACCGGCACCAACGGCAAGACCTCGACCGCTCGCATGATCGACAGCCTGCTGCGCGCGCACGGGCTGCACACCGGCCGGTACACCAGCCCGCACCTGGAGACGGTGCGGGAGCGGATCAGCCTGGACGGGCAGCCGGTCGACGAGGAGCGTTTCACTGCGGTGTACGCCGAGGTCGGCCCGCTGGCCGAGCTGATCGACGCGCGCAGCGACGAACCGCTGACCTACTTCGACATGACGACCGCGCTGGCGTTCGCGACGTTCGCCGACGCCCCGGTGGACGTCGCCGTGGTCGAGGTCGGGCTGGGCGGGGCCGAGGACGCGACGAACGTGATCCAGGCCGGCGTCGCGGTGATCACCCCGATCGGGCTGGACCACACCGAGTGGCTCGGTGACACCATCGCCGACATCGCGCTGGCCAAGTCGGGCATCGTGCACGAGGGCGCCACGCTCATCTGCGCCCTGCAGCCGGAGGAGGCGATGGAGCCGATCCTGGAGCGCTGCGCCGAGGTCGGCGCGACCGTCGCCCGCGAGGGCAGCGAGTTCGGCGTCATCGAGCGCAACCTGGCGCTGGGCGGGCAGGTGCTGACCCTGCAGGGCCTGGGCGGGGTGTACGACGAGATCTTCCTGCCGCTGCACGGCGCGCACCAGGCGCAGAACGCGGCACTGGCGCTCGCCGCGGTGGAAGCCTTCCTGGGCGCGGGCAAGGACCGGCAGCTGGAGGTGGAGGTGGTCCGCGAGGGCTTCTCGTCCAGCTCGTCACCCGGCCGGCTGGAGCGGGTCCGCAACGCGCCCACGGTGCTGGTCGACGCCGCGCACAACCCGCACGGTATGGCCGCGACCGTCGCCGCGCTGACCGAGGAGTTCTCCTTCCGCCGCTTGGTGGCCGTGGTCGGCATGCTCGGGGACAAGGACGCCGACGGGGTGCTGGAGCTGCTGGAGCCGGTCGTCGACGAGCTGGTCTGCACCCGCAACTCCTCGCCGCGGTCGCTGCCCGCCGAGGAACTGGCGGAGATCGCGTACGAGATCTTCGGCGAGGACCGGGTGCACATCCATCCCGAGATGCCCGACGCCATCGAGGCCGCGGTGACCTTGGCCGAGGCGGACATCGACGCGGGCATCAGCGGCGTGGGCGTGCTGATCACCGGGTCCGTGGTCACCGTTGCCGACGCCCGGAAGCTGTTCCAGCGATGAGCGGCGCGGCGGGCGGATCCTGTCGCCCGGTGCGGCCCGCGCCGTCCGGCGAGCGCTGGCGAGGAGCAGGCATGAGCGAGCGCCACGGGGAGCGGGCATGACTGAGCACAGCCACCCGGACGAGGCCGCGGCCGGCACCACGCCCGAGGGGCCGGCCGGGCACAAGCCGGGTGAGGCCCGCGAGCGTGACCTGCAGTTGAGCCTGGGCGGCAAGCCGAGCGGCCTGCGCAACCCGTCCCGTGCGGTGCGCGGGCTGGGCGCGGGCACGCTGGTGCTGGAGGCGCTGGTGCTGCTGCTGGCGCTGATGCCGATCTGGGTGCTGCGTCCACCGGGCGGCAGCATGGCCGCGGTGACCGTGGCGCTGGTGGCCGTGGTGGTGTCCATGGCGCTGACGGCGACCCTGCGCTTCTCGTGGGGCTGGTCGCTGGTCTCGGTGTTCCAGGTCGCGCTGCTGCTGCTGGGCTTCCTGCACTGGGCCTTCGCGGTGGTGGGCGTGGTGTTCGGGCTCACCTGGGTGTACGTGCTCCACGTGCGGCGGACCATCGCCGGCTAGCTGCGCGCCTTCCACTCGATGATCGCGATGCCGTGGCCGTCGGGGTCCTTGAACGAGGCGGCCCACAGTTCGAGGCGCTCGCCGTGGTTGACCACCCGGGGCGCGTAGGTGAACTTGACGCCGCGCACCTTCAACTCCCGGTAGACCGCGTCGACGTCGCCGACCTCCAGGTTGAGGTGCACGTGTCGGCGGTTGACCGGGGCCAGCTCAGGGGTGGTGCGCAGCACGAGCCGGGTGTCGCCGGAGGCGAGCACCAGGTTGCCCGGCCCGCCGTCGATCTCGTAGAAGCCGAGCAGGTCGTGGTAGAAGCCGCGGGAGCGCGCCAGGTCGGTGACCAGCAGCGTGATGCCCACGCCCTGGATCGACCCGGCCGACGCGGGCCGGGCGTGCGGTGACGCGACGAGCAGGTCGTCGATGCCGGTGCCGGACGCGGGCGGCAGCGCCACCGGCCCGGTGAAGGTGTCGGAGATCGTGGGTGCGGAGGGTTCCGGCACGTCCGCGAAGTCGATCATGTCGATGGAGGGGAAGTCCGGCGACTCCTCATCCATCGGGGTGCGGGGTCCGGGCACCTCGCCGGTGTACAGCTCGCCTTCCAGCACGGCGACCTGCACGGGGTCCTCGTGGGGGGCCGGGCGGCGGTGCGGGCTCGGCTGGCGGCGCGGCAGCGGGTCTTTCGCCGGCACCGTGTCGAGGTCGATCGGGTCGTCGTCGCGGAAGCCGGCGTAGGTGTCGTCGGACCCGTGCGGGTCGTCGTGGCCCGCGGCGTCGTCGTAGTGCGGGTCGTCGTAGTGCGGATCGTCGTAGTCGTCGCCCGGATCGTGGTAGAACTCGTCGTCGCCGCGGTCGAACCCCTGCTCGTACCGCTCGCCGTGCGTGCCGATCTTCTCCCACTGGATCTTGATGCGCCGCGCGTCGGCGACGGCGACCAGGGCGGGCAGCGTGTCGCCCGCGTCGGGCCACTTCAGCACCGGCACCCGGGGGTCGTTCATGACCACGGTCTGGCCGGGATGGCCCGGGGCGTCCACCAGCACCTGCATCTCGCAGCGGCCGAACTCGGCGTTCAGCGGCGGTTCGGAGGCCTTCACCACGTGCACGGTGCCCACCACGTATGCCTTGTCGGCGCCGAGCATCGAGGCGGTGGTCAGCAGGGCCACCCCGACGACGACCATCGCCGCGCCGACGGCGCCCAGCGGCCAGCTGCCGAGACCGGCGGACATCGAGATGACGAACAGTCCCAGTGCGCCGAGGCACACGGCGGTGGTCACCCGGCCGGGCCGGACCGGTTTGCGCCCTAACCGTGCCAACGCGTGCCTCCCCGAGCGCTGTGTGCACGGACCACAGCGCGCCGCCTCCCCGCAACGCTGTGTCTTCAATCCATGACCTTAGGCGGGTCCGTCGATCGAGGAAAGTGCAGTTCGGTAGGCTGATGAGCCCACCTCGTGTTGCCGCAGGTGGGGACATGTGTCGCCGTCAAGGAGGAAGTTCGTGTCGGAACGTTCACTCGTGCTGATCAAGCCGGATGCCGTGCGCCGTGGCCTGGTCGGGGAGATCATCGCGCGGTTCGAGCGCAAGGGGCTCGCCGTCGACGCGCTCGTGCTGCGGACGATGGACGCCGACCTCGCCGACGCGCACTACGCCGAGCACGTGGAGAAGGCGTTCTACCCTCCGCTCAAGGCATTCATGACCAGCGGGCCGCTGGTGGCCGCGATCGTGTCGGGTGACGAGGCCATCGCGGTGATCCGCCTGCTGGTCGGCGCTACCGACGGCCGGGCCGCGGCCGCGGGCACCATCCGCGGCGACCTCTCCCTGTCCAACCGGGAGAACCTGGTGCACGCCTCCGACTCGGCCGAGTCCGCCGAGCGCGAGATCAAGCTCTGGTTCCCCGAACTGTCGTAGCCCGTCCCTACGGTGGCCGCCATGTCGGTAGCCACCTATTCGTATCCGGGGCCCTCCGCGCTGACCGCGGAGGGTCTGGCGTTGCAGACGTCCGGCGGGTGCGGCACGCATCCCCGGTTCTTCGACGGGTTCATGACCACCCCGCAGACCGTCGCGATCGGCCTGCTGGCCGTCGCCGAGGTCGCCCGCGCCCGCTACCACCAGCGCACCGAGTGGGCCAGCCTCGACCCGGTGGTCACCGGCAGCGAGGACATGCTGCGGTTCGAGTCGTTCAGCGGCTGCTGCGGGGTGTACGCCCGGATGGACGTGCTGCCGTCCGGCCTGGACGGTGAGCGGCCCGAGCACGGCACCACCAACGTCGACGTGAACGTGCCGCTGCAGCTCGCCCTGGCCCGCGTCGGCGGCCTCGACCCGCTGCACCTCGCCGTCGGCCCGCAGGACCTGACCGTGTCCACCATGGACGGCTCGGTCGTCGAGCGCAAGGTGCCGCTGCCCGGCCGCTGGCTGCGCGGCTTCGCCCAGGTGCACGCGGTCACCGCGGGCATGGAGCCGTGGGTCCGGATCGGCGCGGCCGCGGCCGCCGAGTTCCTGCGCCGCCTGCCGAAGGGCCGCGACACGCTGTGGGTGGTGCCCGCGGGGCAGGGCCTGCGGCTGACCGCCCGGCCGGTGCCGGGAGCCGTCTGCCTGACCGGCACCGACCGGCTCGGCGCGCTGCGCGGGCTGCTGCGGCACGCGACCGCCCTCACCGTGTACGGCCCGGCCGTGCGCCCCGGCAGCGCGCCCGTCGCCTCGGTGTGGGAGCTGGAGACCCCGACCCTGCGGTTGTCGCTGACGCTGTCGCCCGAGCCGTACCGCGGCTTCTCCGGCGAGGGCGCGGTGCTGTCCGCGCTGGCCTCTGACGACGCCGCCGACGCGGCGGACCGGATCAGCGAGCTGCTCGCGCTCGCGCCCACCCTCGACGCCGACGCGCTGGCCACCGCCACCGGCCTGACCCCGGCGCAGGTCCGTTCCGGGCTGGCGCTGCTGGGCACCGCCGGGCGGGTCGGCTACGACGTCGCCGAGGCGAACTACTTCCACCGGGTGATGCCGTTCGGCACCGCCGCCGCCGAGAAGCTCAACCCCCGGCTGGCGGGCGCGCGGGCGCTGCTGGAGGCCGGTGCGGTGACCGTGTCCGGCGCGGTCGCCTCGGTATGCGGCACCGAGGGCATGTACCAGGTCCGGCTCGTCGACGGCGCCCCGGCCGGCTGCACCTGCCGGTGGTGGGCGAAACATCGCGGCGACCGGGGACCCTGCCGTCACCAGCTCGCGGTGCGGATCACGGTGACCTCGCAGGTGCCCGCGTGAACGCCGGGGCAGGGGCGGAGGAGCTGCGGCGGGCCGTCGACGCGGCCGATGTCGCCGCCGTCGTGGACTGGCTGCGCCGGGCCGAGGAGAAGCAGCGCCGGTCGGCGTTCGCCGAGCTCGCGGCCGCGGCCCGGCAGACCGAGGACTGGCAGGTGTCGCAGCGGCGGGCGCCGGCCCGGATCGTCGCGCTGGTGGGCTGCGCGTCGACCGCGAAGAAGGCGGTGGCCGCGCTGCACCGGGGTCAGCTGCGGTGGGGGCTGCGGGCGGCGCACCCCGGGCCGGTGCTCGAGGTGCTGCGGCTGCGACAGGTGCCGTGGCTCGGCGAGTTCGCGCAGCTGATGGCCGACCGGCTGCCGGTCGACGGGGGATGGGGTGCGGCGGGCCACTGGCAGCTCGTGGACGTCCTGGTTCGGGAGAGCGGCTGCGTGGTGCCGACCGGCGAGGCGTTCGTGGCCTGCTGGATCGACGCGATGCGGTACGCGTCCGACGCCGATGCCGCGCTGCAGGACAGCCCGTACGCGGCGGCGCTGGTGCCGATGCTGTTCACGCACGACCGGCTCGGGTCGCGGCTGGACTACGAGTACCAGCGGGACGCGCGGGGGTTCGTGCCCGCCCTGATCCGGCGGGGCGGGGGCGACGCGGCCGTGCGCCGGGTGCTCGTCGAGGGCTGCCGGGCCCGGCTGCTGCGCGGGGGCAAGCCGGGGGAGCTGCGCGCGTACACCCGGCTGCACGAGGCGCTGGCCGTGTCGGCGCAGGAAGCGGCGGCCGGGGTCGGCGATTACCTCCGCCTGGTGGAGGCCGGCAGCTCCACGGTTGCGGGCATGGCGCTGAAGGCGCTGCGCGGCGTCGACGAGGCCGGGCTGCTGACCTGGGACACGCTGCGCGAGGTCGCCGAACTCGCGCTCGCCCGGCCGGAGAAGACACTGGTCAAGGCACAGACGACGTGGCTGCGGCAGGTGGCGCGGCGGCAGCCCGAGCACGCGGCGGAGATCGGCGTGATGCTGACCGGGCCGGTGCACGAGCCGTACGCGCCGGTGCCGTCCGCGCTGCCGATGCCGGTCTCCGCACCGCTGGGTCCGCCACTGGGTTCGCCGGCGGAGCTGGGTGAGGAGCTGGCGGCGCTGCTCGCCGGGGACCGGTCGGTGCCGACCGTGGAACGGGTGTTGGCCGCGATCGCGTACTGGCGGGTGCGGGACCAGGATGCGCTGGCCCGTACGGTGCGCCCGCTGGTGGACGCCGACCGGGCTTGGTGGGGCACGCTGGCCGAGCAGCTGCGGGCGGTGCTGCGCGCCGTCGCCACCGTGGACAACCGCCCGGATCGGCTGCGGGAGCTGGCCAGCCGGTTCCGTGGCGAACGGCCGACGCCGACCCAGCTGCTGCGCAAGATGCGCGGCAACAGCAGCGGTCTGCACCTGGTGCTCGCGGCCAGGCTCGCGGAGATGTCGACGCAGTTGGTCCGCCAGCCGGTGCCGCTGCTCACGGCCACGCCGACGCACACCAACGGCCGCCTGGAGCCCGCCGAGCTGCTGCGGCGGCTGGAGCGGGCCGAACGCGACGGGTGGCAGCCGTGGGCGCTGGACTTCGAGCAGGCCCTGCTGCGGCTGCCTCGCGAGACTGATCCACAGGTGGCCAGGGCGGCGCTGCGACTGCGCTCACCTGCCGGGGCTGCTTTCGCCCGGTGGATCAGCGGACCGGCTCCCGACCCGGTGTCGCTGCGCCGGGAGCAGCAAGCCGACACCAGGTCGTGGAGCTACTCGTGGCAGCACCAGCCGGACGTACGGCGGGTGGTGGCGCTCAAGCCTCCGGGGCACGCGGGGCCGCTGGCCCAGGAGGTGATGACGATCGCCCGGAACGACCGTCCGACCCCGTCGCCCGGCCGCATCGAGGAGCCGCAGCTGTGGACGGCGGCGCTGCCGTCGCACCGGGAGGTGGTGGCCGCGTCGGCGCTGCCCGTCCTCGCCGCGAACGCCGACCTGGACTTCGAGAGCGGTGGTCTGCTGCTGGCCCACCTGGCGGAGTGTGCCGGTCCGGTCGGTCCGGCAGTGAACCTGGCTCTGGCGTACGGCCTCGCCGCGCGCTCGACGGCCGACCGGATCGCCGCCGTCGACGGGCTGCTGGGCCTGGCCGCGACCGGAGACCTCGACGCGGGCGCGGTCGGGCGGGAGCTGGGCGAGCTGGCCGCCGCGGGCGCGCTCAAGGTGAACCGGGTGGTGTCCGCGCTGGACGAGGCCGCGCAGGCGGGTGCTGTCGCCGCGGTGTGGCAGCTCGCCGTTGCGGCGCTGGTGCCACTGGTGGCGCTGGACAAGGCGCGCCCGGCGACGGCCGACCTGATGGCGCTCGCGGTGCGGTGCGGGCGCGCCTGCGGCACCGCGCAGCTGCCGCCCGAGGTCGCGGCGCTGGCCGAACGGGGTGGTTCGAGCCGCCTGGTCGCCCACGCCCGCGAACTGCGGGCACTGGTCGCGGCCTGACCGTCCGGCAGACCGGTTCCCGCAGTGGGCGACTGCGCCGCAGGTCAGGGCCATCGAATGTCAAGAAGGGCGCCTTCTTCCACGCATAGCGTGCAGAAGGCGCCCTTCCTTTGTGGATGGTCAGCCCTTGCCGTTGCTGACGCTGGTGTTGGTGAGGGTGATCGCGGTGTCGGCGGCGACCTTGGTGCCGGCCTTCACGGACTGCTTGACGACCTTCCAGCTGACCAGCAGGGTCAGCTCCTTGCCGTCGTCGCCGAGGAACTTCACGTTGGTGAAGCCGGCGTCGGCCAGGATCTTCTCGGCGTCGGTGGCCTTCTTGCCGACCACGTTCGGCACCGCGATCAGCACCGGCCCGGGGGTCGGTGACGGCGACGGGGCGGCGGTCGGCGACGCGGCCGCGCTGGGGCTGGCCGCAGCCGTCGGGCTGGCAGCGGCGCTGGGGCTGGCCGCCGGGGGTGCGACGGTGGCGGTGGCGACCGCGGACGGCGACGCCGCCGGGTCCACGTCCTTCTTCTGCCACCACTTCATGTAGGCGAAGCCGCCGCACAGCAGCAGGAGCAGGATCAGGAGGAGGAGCAGCAGCAGGAGCAGCCAGCGCTTGCGGCCGCCCTTGTCGTCGTCGTCCTTGTCGTCCTTGTCCTTGTCGTCCGCGCCGTGCACCGGCTTGTAGTCGCCGCCCTTGTCATCGGCGGGCGGCGGGGTCGGGGAGGGGGTGGTCTCGTCGGGGTCTGACACGTCAGGTGCCTCTCGCTATCCGATGTGTACTCACGCAGCAGCACGTATGCAAACATCGGCCATGATGGCGGTCCACGAACGTCCGGTCACTAGGCCGCCGGTCGTTTCCCTGGCACCGAACGGTCAGCCATCGACCAAGGCAGCGGCGGCGGGGCCGGTGGGACACCCGGCAGCCCTGGTCCGGATGCCCAGCTCGCGCGCGAGTCGATCACTGTCGGATTCCGGCGCGTTGGCGGCTCGGCGCCGCACTTCATGATCGTCAAAACGGGTGGCGCGGTAAGCGCACCTGGCGGCGACGGACGCGGTACGCAAGCCGATGCGGGAGCCGTACCGCCGCTGAGGTGGCACGCCCGAGGGATTGACTTCGATCTTTGTCACTTGTGTAATGGATCGTGAACTCATCGTGACGTGACGTGACGGCGTGCGCGTGCAGCTGCGCCGTCGTGTGCCCTCAGTGCCCCCGCCTCCCGGAACGGAGGACCGCCGTGTTCGCCATCCCCCCGGTCGACTGCCCCCTCACCTCACGCCTGTCGCCGCACGTGGCCCTCGCCGAACAGGACCTGACCGGCTGGGCCCGCAAGTGCGGCCTGATCAGCGACGGTGACGGGCAGAGCTGGCTGGCCGGGGAGGCGTACGCCGGACACGCGGGCCGCATCTTCCCGGATGCGCAACCAGCCGACCTCGCCCTGCTCGCCATGATCTTCGCCTGGTTCTACCTGGTCGACGACGTCTGCGACGGCACGGCGCACCCCGAGCCGCCCCGCCTGCGCCGCTTCGTCACCGAGCTGCTGGCCCTGCTGCACGGCTCGGATCGGCCCACCGAGATCTTCGCCGGCCCGGCCCGGCTGATGCTCACCGAGATCTGGGCGGCGCTGCGGGAACGCATGCCGCAGGCCTGGCAGAGCCGGTTCGTCGACGCGGTCGCGGTGCACCTCGACGGGGTGATCACCGAGGCGGAGAACAAGGCCGCGGGCCACCTGCCGGGGGTCGGGGAGTACGTCGAGCTGCGCCGTACGGCGTCCGCGGCGGAGATCTCGCACCTGCTCACCGAGCTGGCCACGGGCACCCACCTGCCGGACGCGATCTACCATCACCCGGCGCTGCGCGAGGTCCGGCTGGCCGGCACGGACCTGCTGTCCTGGTTCAACGACCTCTACTCGCTGGACCGCGACATCGCCACCGCCGGTGGCCACAACCTGGTGCTGGCGATCTCGCACGAGCGCGAGCTGTCCATCGAGGCGGCGGTGCAGGAGGCCGTGGACATGTGGCAGCAGCGCATGGACGGCTTCGCCCCGCTGCGGGCCCGGGTGCCGTCGTTCGGCACGCAGTTCGACCCGGCGGTCCATGCCCACCTGGACGGGGTGGCCGGTTCGGTGCGGGGCACCCTGGACTGGACCGTGGTCAGCGGGCGCTACCGCGGCGACTCGCGGACCCGGTAGGGCGACTCACCGAAACCCGGTGGACGGTCCGGGGTGCGGCGGCGGTAACCTGGAGCGCACAGGCATCGACCCGGCCATCACCGGCGAGCCTCCGGAAGAACGGGCCGCACGGCCTCAGTAGAACCGGACGGGACGGCCCGTCACAGCCGACACGAGCGGTCCGCCGTGCACCTGCGGCGGGCAAGCGAGGTGGTACCGCGGGCCATTCCGGCTCGTCCTCGCACTGTGAAACGACAGTGACGAGTGTGACGAGTGTGACGAGGAGCCCGCGATGGCTTATCCATTGCATGACGCGGCGGCCGACGGTGTGTCGGCCAGCCCGGACCTGCCCGCCCTGGAACGGCGCGTGCTCGACTACTGGGCCGCCGACAAGACGTTCGCGGCCAGCGTGGAGCAGCGCGACGCCGGGGCGAAGGGGTCGAACGAGTTCGTCTTCTACGACGGCCCGCCGTTCGCCAACGGCCTGCCGCACTACGGCCACCTGCTGACCGGCTACGTCAAGGACGTGGTGCCGCGCTACCAGACGATGCGCGGACGCCGGGTCGAGCGCCGGTTCGGCTGGGACACCCACGGCATGCCGGCCGAGGTCGAGGCGGAGAAGCAGCTCGGCATCACCACCAAGGCCGAGATCCTCGACATGGGCCTGGCCGAGTTCAACGAGGCCTGCCGCACCTCCGTGCTGCGCTACACCAACGACTGGGAGCGGTACGTCACCCGGCAGGCCCGCTGGGTCGACTTCGCCAACGACTACAAGACCCTCGACCTGGACTACATGGAAAGCGTCATGTGGGCCTTCAAGACGCTGCACGACAGGGGCCTGGTGTACGAGGGCTTCCGGGTGCTGGCGTACTGCTGGCGCTGCGAGACGCCGCTGTCCAACACCGAGACCCGGATGGACGACGTCTACAAGGACCGGCAGGACCCGACGCTGGCCGTCAAGTTCCAGCTGGACAGCGGCGAGAAGGTCGCGGTGTGGACCACCACGCCGTGGACCCTGCCGAGCAACCTGGCGCTGGCCGTCGGACCCGACATCGACTACGCGGTGATGGAGAAGGACGGCGAGAAGCTGCTGCTCGGGGCGGCCCGGCTCGGCTACTACGCCAAGGAGTTGGAAGGCTACGAGCAGACCGGCAGCGTCAAGGGCGCCGACCTGGTGGGCAAGCGGTACACGCCGCTGTTCCCGTACCTGCGCGAGCACGCGGGCGAGAACGCGTACCAGGTGCTCGGGGCCGAGTTCGTGACCACCGAGGACGGCACCGGGGTGGTGCACCTCGCGCCGGCGTTCGGCGAGGACGACCAGAACACCTGCAACGCGGCGGGCATCCCGACCGTGGTGACCGTCGACGAGCGGGCGCGGTTCACCGCGCTGGTCCCGGCGTACGAGGGCCAGCAGGTCTTCGACACCAACAAGGCGATCATCCGTGAGCTCAAGGACCGCGGCGTCGTGCTGCGCCACGAGACCTACACCCACTCGTACCCGCACTGCTGGAGGTGTGACACCCCGCTGGTCTACAAGGCGGTGTCGAGCTGGTTCGTGCAGGTGACCGCGTTCCGCGACCGGATGGTGGAGCTCAACCAGCAGATCAGCTGGACCCCGGAGCACGTCAAGGACGGCTCGTTCGGCAAGTGGCTGAGCAACGCCCGGGACTGGTCGATCAGCCGCAACCGGTTCTGGGGCTCGCCGATCCCGGTGTGGGTCTCCGACGACCCGAACTACCCGCGCACCGACGTGTACGGCTCGCTGGCGCAGCTGGAGACCGACTTCGGCGTGAAGGTCGCCGACCTGCACCGCCCGTACGTCGACGAGCTGACCCGGCCGAACCCGGACGACCCGACGGGCAACTCGACCATGCGCCGGGTGCCGGAGGTGCTGGACTGCTGGTTCGAGTCCGGCTCGATGCCGTTCGCCCAGGTGCACTATCCGTTCGAGAACACCGAGTGGTTCGAGAACCACTACCCGGGCGACTTCATCGTCGAGTACATCGGACAGACGCGCGGCTGGTTCTACACCATGCACGTGCTGGCCACCGCGCTGTTCGACCGCCCGGCGTTCCGCAGCTGCGTGAGCCACGGCATCCTGCAGGGCAGCGACGGCCGCAAGATGTCCAAGAGCCTGCGCAACTACCCCGACGTCTACGAGATGTTCGACCGCTACGGCGCCGACGCGATGCGCTGGATGCTGATGAGCAGCCCGGTGCTGCGCGGCGGCGACATGGCCGTGAACGAGTCGGGCATCCGCGACTCGGTGCGCCAGGTGCTGCTGCCGCTGTGGAACGTGTACTACTTCTTCACGCTGTACGCCAACGCCGCCGGGCACACCGCCCGGCCCCGGACCGACTCCACGCACGTGCTGGACCGCTACGTGCTGGCCAAGACCCGGGAGCTGGTGGAGACCACGACGCAGCAGCTCGACGCGTACGACCTGTCGGCGGCCTGTGCCGGGGTGCGGACCTATCTGGACGCGCTGACCAACTGGTACGTGCGCCGCAGCCGGGACCGCTTCTGGGCCGGTGACGCCGACGCCTTCGACACCCTCTACACGGTGCTGGAGACGGTGGCCCGGGTGGTCGCGCCGCTGGCCCCGCTGACCGCGGAGGAGATCTGGCGCGGGCTGACCGGGCAGCGCTCGGCGCACCTGGCCGACTGGCCGGACGCGGCGACGCTGCCGGCCGACCACGACCTGGTGGCCACGATGGACCGGGTGCGCGAGGTCTGCTCGGCGGCGCTGTCGCTGCGCAAGGCGAAGGGCCTGCGGGTGCGGCTGCCGCTGTCCTCGCTGACCGTGGCGACCCCGGACGCGTCCGCGCTGCGCGACTTCGCGGCGCTGATCGCCGACGAGGTCAACGTGAAGTCGGTCGAGCTGAGCGACGACCTGACCGGCCACTGCGAGCAGGTGCTCACCGTGGTGCCGCGGGTGCTCGGCCCGCGCGTCGGCGGCTCGGTGCAGCAGGTCATCAAGGCGGTGAAGACAGGGGAGTGGTCGCTGGTCGACGGCGCTCCGGTCGCCGCCGGGGTGACGCTGCAGGAGGGCGAGTACGAGCTGAAGCTGGTCGCCGCCGACGCGGAGCACTCCGCGGCGCTGCCCGGCGACGCCGGGGTCGTGGTGCTGGACACGGCGGTCACCCCGGCGCTGGAGGCCGAGGGCCTGGCCCGCGACGTGGTCCGGGTGGTGCAGCAGGCGCGCCGCGAGGCGGACCTGGCCATCACCGACCGGATCGCGCTGACGGTGCAGGCCTCCGCCGAGGTCGCCGCGGCGGTGCGCGAGCACCAGGCCTTCCTGGCGGCCGAGACGCTGGCCGACAGCGTGAGCTACGGCGCGGTCGACGGCGGCTTCACGGGTGAGGCCGGCGACGGCGGCAACGTCACGGTGGCGGTCACTCGCAGCTGACCGCGGCAATCGATGATCGAGGCGCGGCCTGTGCCGGAAATGTCACAGGCCGCGCCTCGTTCCTTTCCGCCGCAAGGTCGGCCCAGGTCAAGGCCATGACGCCGGTCGGAAACGAGCCGGGCAGTATCTCAGACTCCGGGCGCGTAGGCGATCGGTTGCGGGGGTATGGGCCTCCTCAGGGGACTACGGTAAGTTCATCGCCCGGCTAGCTCATTACCTGTGGAGGCAGAAAGTGCCGGTGCTCTATACGGTCGGATTGTGGACGGTGGCGCCCGCGATCAAGCTCGGCTGGCGTCCCACGGTCGAGGGCGCGGAGCACATTCCCGCCACGGGCGGCGCCATCTTCGCGGGCAACCACCTCTCCGTCGCCGACGAGCTGTTCCTCGGGTCCTCGGTCAACCGGCACATCTCCTTCTGGGCCAAGGAGGACTACTTCGTCGGCACCGGTCTGAGCGGCCTGTTCTTCCGCACCCTGATGGGCGGCCTGGGCGCGATCCCGGTGCACCGCTCCGGCGGCCGGGCCGCGCTGAGCGCCTTCGACGCGGCGATCCCGGTGCTCAAGGAGGGCGGCCTGGTCGCCGTCTATCCCGAGGGCACCCGCTCGCCCGACGGGCGGCTCTACCGCGGGCGCACCGGCGTGGCGCGGCTGGCCCTGGGCGCGGACGTGCCGATCATCCCCGTCGGCATGATCGGCACGGAGAAGGTGCAGCCCATCGGCCAGGCGATCCCGTCGCTGAAGCCGGGTCAGGTCACCGTGAAGTTCGGCAAGCCGATCGAGGTCGGGGCGTGGCGTGACGCGGAGTCCGCCAGCACGGCCGCCCGTGAGATCACCGACACCGTGATGATGGCGATCCAGGCGCTCACCGGCCAGGAGTACGTCTCCCGGTACGCTCCGAAGCGAAGCTCGGGCGACGCGGAACAGTAGACATGCAGGTCGCCACCGGACATCGGGTACGCAATCGCCCGAGGTCCGGTGCTCGCGCGCGACCGCGTACCCTTGATACCCATGCGTGGCGACTCGGTCTTTCCCCAGCTTGAGCAATTGCTGCCCCTGGTCAGCAAGCCCATCCAGTACGTCGGTGGTGAGCTGGGCGCCGTGGTCAAACCATGGGAGTCGGCCACGGTTCGCTGGGTGCTGTCGTACCCGGACGCATACGAGGTGGGCCTGCCCAACCAAGGCGTGCAGATCCTGTACGAGGTGCTCAACGAGCGCGAGGACGTGCTCGCCGAGCGCACCTACGCGGTCTGGCCGGACCTCGAGCAGCTGATGCGCGAGCGCGGGGTGCCGCAGTTCACCGTCGACGCGCACCGCGCGGTCGGCGACTTCGACCTGTTCGGCCTGTCCTTCTCGACCGAACTCGGCTACACCAACATGCTGACCGAGCTGAGCCTGGCGCAGATCCCGCTGCTGGCCGCCGACCGCGACGAGTCGCACCCGATCGTGGTCGCGGGCGGCCACGCCGCGTTCAACCCGGAGCCGATCGCCGACTTCGTCGACGCCGCCGTGCTCGGCGACGGCGAGGAGGCGGTGCTCGAGATCACCGACATCGTCGCCGCGTGGAAGCGCGAGGGCAGCCCCGGCGGCCGTGACGAGATCCTGCTGCGCCTGGCCAAGACCGAGTCGGTCTACGTGCCGCGCTTCTACGACGTGGACTACCTGCCCGACGGCCGGATCCAGCGCGTGGTGCCCAACCGCCCGGGCGTGCCGTTCCGGGTGCACAAGCGCACCACCATGGACCTCGACGCGTGGCCGTACCCGAAGAAGCCGCTGGTGCCGCTGGCCGAGACGGTGCACGAGCGGTTCGCCGTGGAGATCTTCCGGGGCTGCACCCGGGGCTGCCGCTTCTGCCAGGCCGGCATGATCACCCGTCCGGTGCGCGAGCGCTCCATCACCACCGTGGCGCAGATGGTGCACGACGGGCTGGAGTTCTCCGGCTTCACCGAGGTGGGCCTGCTGTCGCTGTCCAGCGCCGACCACTCCGAGATCGGCGACATCTGCTCCGGGCTGGCCGACCAGTACGAGGGCACCAACGTCTCGCTGTCGCTGCCCAGCACCCGGGTGGACGCGTTCAACATCGACCTGGCGCAGGAGCTGGCCCGCAACGGCCGCCGCACCGGGCTGACCTTCGCTCCCGAGGGCGGGTCGGAGCGCATCCGCAAGGTGATCAACAAGATGGTGACGGAGGAGGACCTCATCCGCACCGTCACCACCGCGTACTCCAACGGCTGGCGGCAGGTGAAGCTGTACTTCATGTGCGGCCTGCCCACCGAGACCGACGAGGACGTGCTGCAGATCGCGCGCCTGGCGCACAACGTCATCAAGTCGGGCCGCCAGGCGACGGGCAGCAAGGACATCCGCTGCACCGTGTCCATCGGCGGGTTCGTGCCCAAGCCGCACACGCCGTTCCAGTGGGCGCCGATGGAGCGCCCCGAGGTGATCGACGCGCGGCTCAAGGCGCTCAAGAACGAGATCAACTCGGACCGCTCGCTGGGCCGGGCCATCGGCTTCCGCTACCACGACGGCGAGCCGTCGCTGATCGAGGGCCTGCTGGCGCGCGGTGACCGCCGCGTCGGCGCGGTCATCCGCAAGGTGTGGGAGAACGGCCAGCGCTTCGACGGCTGGAGCGAGCACTTCTCGTACCCCCGCTGGGTCGACGCCTGCGCCGAGGTGCTGCCGGGCCTGGGCGTGGACCTGGAGTGGTTCACCACCCGCGAGCGCGAGCAGTCCGAGGTGCTGCCCTGGGACCACCTGGACTCGGGCCTGGACAAGGACTGGCTCTGGCAGGACTGGCAGGACGCGCTCACCGAGTACGAGCAGGACGACTGCCGCTGGACGCCGTGCTTCGACTGCGGCGTGTGCCCGTCGATGGACACCAGCATCCAGATCGGGCCGACCGGCCACAAGTTGCTGCCCATCACGCCGGTCAACACCGGCCTGCGCGTGCCCGCGGGAGCCTGACGTGGGACGTACCAAGAACCAGCCCACGGGTGGCCAGGCCCCCGTCGTGCAGCGCATCCGGCTGCGTTACACCAAGCGCGGCCCGCTGCGTTTCACCTCGCACCGCGACTTCGCGCGCGCCGTCGAGCGGGCGATCCACCGGGCGGGCGTGCCGATCGCCTTCTCGCAGGGCTTCACCCCGCACCCGAAGATCTCGTTCGCCAGCGCCGCGCCCACCGGCGTGGCCTCCGAGGCGGAGTACCTGGAGATCGGCCTGCGGGAGCGGGTGGAGCCGGCGGAGCTGTGCCGGGCGCTGGACGCCGCGCTGTCGCCGGGCCTGGACGTGATCGAGGCCGTGGAGGCCGTCGCGCCGGGCAGCCTGGCCGACCGGATCACCGCCTCGCTGTGGCGGATCGAGCTGCCCGGGGTGACCGACGAGCAGCTCGCCGCTGCGGTGGCGGCCTTCGTCGCGCAGAGTGAGGTGCTGGTCGAGCGCATGACCAAACAGGGTCGGCGCACCTTCGACACCAGGGACGCCGTGGTGTCCATCGAGGCCGTCTCGTCACAGACCTCACCACCTGGCGTGGTCGTGACCGCCCCGTGTGCGATACTCGACCTTGTCGTGCGGCAGGTCACTCCCTCCGTACGGCCCGATGACGTCCTGTCCGGCCTGCGCGTGGTTGCGGACCTGGAGCCGTCGGCGCCCCATTCACTGAAAAGTGCCAGGGCGACCCGGCTGGCACAGGGCACGCTGACCCCCCAGGGGGAGATCGTGGATCCGCTCGACGCGGATCGCGAGCCCGTCGCCATCGGCGAGCGTTGACCCGACCGGTCACCGCTCTCGGCAGACTTCGGCGGATGCCCGTCCGAGCGCCTCGACAGGCGCTTGAACGGGCGACCCCGGCGGCAAACACCGGTGTGCTCCTGAGTGGCTGCGTTGTTACGCGCCCGGGACCGCCAGAACTGGAGAACAGTCCGGATGCTCGACCACGAGCCCGCAGATCGGCACGAGAATGCCGACAACGTTTCGCAGAACGCGCCGAGCGCGGCCTCGGCTGACCAGCCCAGTGCCGTGACCGGCGGGAACACCGGCGGCGACGCCGTCACGGGCGCGCCTGCGACGCCCGAGCCCGCCCCCGCGCCGCCTGAGCCCGTCATGGCCCAGCCCGCGGCACCGGAGCCGGTGGCCGCTGACGCGGCGACCGCCGAGGGCGCACCCGCTGAGGCGGAGCCCGAGGCGGCACCGGCTCGGCGGCGTACCCGTAAGCGTGCTGTCGCGGCGGCGGCCCCCGAGGCCGCGGATGCCGCCGAGGAGCCTGCCGAGGAGGCGGCGCCGGTCAAGAAGACGACCCGGCGCCGGAAGAAAGCCGCAGAGCCGGACATCTCCGGCGAGTCTGGGGCGAATGACGTAGTTGAGCCCGTACCGGCTGTCGCCGAGCTCGCGCCCGCCACCATGGCCGACGCGCTCGCCGAGGAAGCCGAAGAGGACGAGGAGGCGGCGGAGGCCGCCGCCGAGGCCGCCGAGCGGGCGGGCGGAGCCCCGCGCCGGCTGGCCCCGTCCGTGCTGTTCATGGCACCCGAGGCGACCGCCGCGCCGGTGCGTCCCGTGGTCGCCGCGCGCCCCGTCGTCGAGGAGCCGGTGGAGGTGGCGGAGCCGGCCGAGACCGGCCGTCGCCGCAAGCGCCGCCGCGGCCGGGACGAGGAGGAGGCCGTCGTCGAGGCGGAGGCCGCCGAGCCCGTCGCCGCCGACGAGGAGCAGGACGAGGACGAGAGCGAGGAGAACGGCCGCGCCCGTCGCCGCCGGGGCCGTCGCGGCCGTGGCCGCGGCAAGGGCGGCGCGGACGACAACGGCGACGAGGAGCAGCCCGAGGCCGTCGAGGCCGGGGACGAGGAGGAGACGGACGCCGACGGCGAGCCGCTCACCCGCCGCCGTCGCCGCCGCCGCCGCAAGGGCGCCGGGGACGAGGGCGCCGAGGCCGAGGACGGCGTGCACACCGTGGTGCGCATCCGCGAGCCGCGCGCCGTCAGCGACGAGGTGCAGGGCGTGTCCGGGTCGACCCGGCTGGAGGCCAAGCGCCAGCGCCGCCGGGACGGCCGCGAGCAGCGCCGCACCCGCCCGCCGATCCTGACCGAGTCCGAGTTCCTGGCCCGCCGCGAGGCGGTCGACCGGGTCATGGTCATCCGCGAGAACCCGGACCGTACGCAGATCGCGGTCATGGAGGACGGGGTGCTCGTCGAGCACTACGTCACCCGCGCCGCCACCGCCACCATGGTCGGCAACGTGTACCTGGGCAAGGTGCAGAACGTGCTGCCGAGCATGGAGGCCGCCTTCGTCGACCTGGGCCGGGGCCGCAACGCGGTGCTGTACGCCGGTGAGGTCAACTGGGACGCGGCCGGGCTGGAGGGGCGCGCGCGCTCCATCGAGCAGGCGCTGAAGTCCGGCGACTCCGTGCTGGTGCAGGTGACCAAGGACCCGATCGGGCACAAGGGCGCGCGGCTGTCCAGCCATGTCGCCCTGTCCGGCCGGCACCTGGTGTACGTGCCCAACGGCAACGCCTCCGGCATCAGCCGCAAGCTGTCCGACGTCGAGCGCAAGCGGCTGCGCGACATCCTCAAGAAGCTGGTCCCCGAGGGCGCGGGCGTGATCGTGCGCACCGCCGCCGAGGGCGCCTCCGAGGAGGACCTCGAGCGTGACGTGCTGCGGCTGCAGTCGCAGTGGGAGGACATCCAGGCCAAGGCCTCCGACGGCGGCGCGCCCGCGCTGCTGTACGGCGAGCCAGACCTGGTCGTCCGGGTGGTCCGCGACCTGTTCAACGAGGACTTCAAGGAACTCGTGGTGCAGGGCGACAACGCCTACGAGACCGTGCAGGACTACCTCGAGCACGTCTCGCCCGACCTGGTGGACCGGGTGCACCGGCACACCGGCGTCTCCGACGTGTTCGCGACGTACCGCATCGACGAGCAGATCCTCAAGGGCCTGGACCGCAAGGTGTTCCTGCCCTCCGGCGGCCACCTGGTCTTCGACCGGACCGAGGCGATGACCGTCGTCGACGTCAACACCGGCAAGTACACCGGTGTCGGCGGCAACCTCGAGGAGACGGTCACCCGCAACAACCTGGAGGCGGCCGAGGAGATCGTGCGCCAGCTGCGGCTGCGCGACCTCGGCGGCATCGTGGTGATCGACTTCATCGACATGGTGCTGGAGAGCAACCGCGAGCTGGTGCTGCGCCGGCTGACCGAGTGCCTGGGCCGGGACCGGACCAAGCACCAGGTCACCGAGATCACCTCGCTCGGCCTGGTCCAGATGACGCGCAAGCGCATCGGGGCGGGCCTGCTGGAGGCGTTCAGCGAGCCGTGCGAGCACTGCAAGGGCCGCGGGGTCATCATCCACACCGAGCCGGTCTCCGAGCGCCGGGCGCCGGTGCAGGCCGCGCCGCCGGTGCAGCTGCCGCCCGCACAGGTCAAGCAGGCCGCCGTGGCGCCGCCCGCGCCGAAGCAGCAGAAGGCCGCCGAGCCGACGTACTACGACACCGAGGGTTACGACCTGTCGCGGTACGAGGCGGCGGCCGAGGCGGTGGCCGAGGACGAGGACGAGGCGGGCGAGGAGCCCGGCGAGGACGGCGGCGACACGCCGACCAGGCGGCGTACCCGCCGCGGCGGTCGGCGGCGCACCCGCCCGTAGCACGGCACGGAGATCGTTCGCGACGGATGTGTCGGCGGAGGACTTGCGTAAGCTGCCCGGGGTATGTGTTTCCGCATCCCCGGGCAGTACTCTGCCCAGACCCCCTCAGAGCCTGGAGGACGCCCCCATGCGACGCATCCTTGCTGCCGCCGTGCTCGGCGCCGCGCTGTTCACCGCCACCGCCTGCTCGGGCGACCCGGTGCGGCCGAACGCGGGCTCGACACCGTCCGCCGGGGCCTCGACCGAGGCGAGCCCGCCGAGCCCGGGCGCGAGTGTCGTCCCCGGCGCCTCCGGTGCCGTCGCCGGCACCACCGACCCGAAGGCGACCTGCGCCGCGGTGATCGCCGAGAGCAAGAAGTTCGTCTCCAATCTGGTGACGAAGGCACAGCAGCTGGGCGAGTCGCTGAGCGACCCGGAGAAGGTCAAGGTCTTCTTCGCCGAGCTGACCAAGGACTACGTGGCGCTGTCGACCACGGTGAAGGCCGAGGCGGCCAAGACCTCCGACCCGAGGCTGCGCAAGGCGCTGGAGGACGTCGCCAAGGCGCTGGACGCCTCGGTGGCCCAGCTCGGCGACCCGCAGAAGCTCGCCGAGGACCCCTCGAAGATGCAGCAGATCCTGTTCAGCCCGGAGCTGACCACCGCCAACGAGGCGCTGAACGACATCTGCCCGGCAGCCTGACGACGTACGGCGACCGTGCCGTCCCCGGACAGCCACGGCCGCCCAGCCCCACCCCCCTGTAGGAGGCACCTGCCCATGCGACGTTTCCTGACCGCCGTGCTGGTGGCCGCATCTTTGCTCGGCGCGAGCGCGTGCGCCGACGACAAGCCCGCCCCGGCGTCCTCGCCCGGCACGGCCGCCGCGCCCGCACCCAGCGGCTCGACGGAGGCCAAGGCGGTCTGCGCCGAGTTCGACAAGGTCTTCAACGGCAAGGCCCGCACCGACCTGGCCACCGCGATCGGCGGTGTGCTCACCGCTCGTGGCGGCACGGACGCGGCGAAGACGCAGGCCGCGGAGACCAAACTGCGCGAGGCGATCACCGCGCTGGAGACCCAGATCACGACGGTCGGCGCGGTCGCCGCCGACCCCGCGGCCAAGGCCGCCTTCGAGCAGGTCGCGGCGAACGTCCGCCAGTCCGGCGTCGATCTGGCGTTCCTCGACGGCGTCACCAAGCTCGCCGACCTCGAGGCGAAGCTCACCCCGGTGCTGCTGGCCTGGATCACGCCCTTGTCCAGAATCTGTCTCTGACACCCTGTGCCGGCCGCCATCCGGCCGACGACGGCGACGTCCACGAGGTGCTCGACGTCGCCGACCGTGACACCGACCAGGGCGGGACCGTGCGGACCGTGACGCGTGAGGCTGCTGATCCTGTTGTCCGCCACCGTGGTTAGGCTGCCACGGTGGCCACAGACGAGGGTTCGGCGTGTACGAGCCTGGATCCCCGGTCATATGGCAAGTAATCGCGGGTGTTGAGCCGGCGACGGCGACGCACCCGTTTCACCCCGCATAGACAAGGAAGAACATGCGACGGATTCTGGCCACCGCCACTCTCGGTCTCGCCCTGTTCGGCGCCGCGGCGTGCGCGGACACCGAGCCCGAGGCGACCAGCACCCCGACTCCGGGCGCCGCGGCGACCTCCGCGGCCGCCGCCCCCGCCGGCACCGACAAGAAGGCGGCCTGCGCCAACCTCACCAAGGCCATCACCGACCTGGAGACCCAGGGCGCGACCATCGTGCCCGAGGTGCTCAACCCGGCCACCCAGCAGGCCGCGATCCCGAAGCTGACCAAGCTGCTCACGGACTTCCAGGCGGCGTACGGCAAGGACGTCAGCACCATCGCCGACGCGGAGCTGAAGGCGGCCGTCGAGGCTGACCTGAAGGCGCTGCAGACCGGCATGGCCGCTGTGGTCGCCGCCAACGGCGACGCGACCAAGATCCAGGCTGCGATGACCTCCCCGGAGTTCGGCGCGGCGGGCAACAAGGTCAAGACGCTCTGCGCCGCGGCGTGACGGACTGACCTCGGCTCGGCGCGCGGTGATCGGCATCACCGCGCGCCGGGCCTGGGGGTGCCCGGTTTGGGCATCGGGTCGGGCATGACGTAGTCTTCTCCACGGTGCCCGTCACAGGGCGCTGCATGCGTGCGTGTGTGCCGGCCGTCTTCGGCCAGGACTGCCGAGCGCAACCAGTAGTGAAGACTCGGCCCGCCACGCGGGTCGATGAACCAACCGCCAGCACCTACGACAGGAGTCCGCGTCTCATGTACGCGATCGTCAAGACCGGCGGCAAGCAGTACAAGGTCGCCGAGGGCGACGTGATCGAGGTCGAGAAGCTCGCGGGCGCGCCCGGCGACGTGGTGGCGCTGTCCGCAGTGCTGCTTGTTGATGGCAGCGACCTGGTGACCGACGCGGCGAAGCTTGCCAAGGTTTCTGTTTCCGGAGAGCTCGTGGCCCACACCAAGGGCCCGAAGATCCGGATCCACAAGTTCAAGAACAAGACCGGCTACCACAAGCGGCAGGGTCACCGTCAGCCGCTGACGCAGGTCAAGGTCACCGGCATCAAGAGCGGGAAGTAGGCCTCGACATGGCACATAAAAAGGGTGCATCCAGCTCGCGCAACGGTCGCGACTCCGCCGCCCAGCGACTCGGCGTGAAGCGCTTCGGCGGTCAGGTCGTCAGCGCCGGCGAGATCCTCATCCGCCAGCGCGGCACCAAGTTCCACCCGGGCGACCTGGTCGGCCGTGGTGGCGACGACACGCTGTTCGCGCTCGCCGCGGGCTCGGTGCAGTTCGCTCTCAAGCGGGGCCGCAAGACCGTGAACATCGTTCCGGTCTCGGCCTGACAGATCGTCGGAGGCGGGAGGGCGCGCGAAGCGCCTTCCCGCCTTTGCTGTTTCCGCCTCACGGAAGCGTCGAGGTGAGACGCGGCTAACCCCGCGACCCGGAACACCCGGGACCCACCGTGCGCTGCCCTAGGGGGCACGCCCGCACCCCGGCCGCGACTCGTGGAGTCGGTGGGTGGAAGCGGGCATATGCTGTTTTTTGAATCGAAGTATGTGGAGGATGGAACGTGGCGACGTTCGTGGATCGTGTGGTGCTGCACCTGCAGGCGGGTGACGGCGGCCACGGCTGCGTGTCCATCCACCGCGAGAAGTTCAAGCCGTTCGGGGGGCCGGACGGCGGCAACGGCGGGCACGGCGGCGGCATCCTGATGGAGGTCGACCCCAACGTGCACACGCTGCTGGACTTCCACTTCCACCCGCACATCAAGGCGACCAACGGCAAGGGCGGCTCGGGCAACAACCGGGAAGGCGCCAACGGCGGCGACCTGGTGCTCAAGGTGCCCTCTGGCACGGTCGTGCAGACGCTCGACGGCGTGGTCATCGCCGATCTGGTCGGCGCGGGCACCACGCTGGAGATCGCCCGCGGCGGTCGCGGCGGCCGCGGCAACGCCGCGCTGGCCAGTTCCCGGCGCAAGGCGCCCGGTTTCGCCGAGCTCGGTGAGCCCGGAGACCGGCTCGAGGTGGTCGTCGAGCTCAAGAGCGTCGCCGACGTGGGCCTGGTGGGCTTCCCGAGCGCGGGCAAGTCCTCGCTCATCTCGGTGATCTCCGCGGCCAAGCCGAAGATCGCCGACTACCCGTTCACCACGCTGGTGCCGAACCTGGGTGTGGTGCAGGCGGGCGAGCACGTGTTCACCGTCGCCGACGTGCCGGGCCTGATCCCGGGCGCGGCCACCGGCAAGGGCCTGGGCCTGGAGTTCCTGCGCCACATCGAGCGCACCGCGGTGCTGGCCCACGTGGTGGACACCGCGACCCTGGAGACCGACCGCGACCCGGTGGCCGACATCGAGGCCCTGGAGTCGGAGCTCGCGCAGTACGGCGGGCTCGGGGACCGGCCCCGCATCATCGTGCTGAACAAGATCGACGTGCCGGACGGCCGGGACCTGGCCGACATCACCACCCCCGACCTGGAGAAGTTCGGCTGGCCGATCTACCAGGTCAGCGCGGCGACCCGGGAAGGGCTCACGGAGCTCGTATACGCGCTGGCGCGCATGGTCGAGGAGCACCGGGCGGCCGCGCCCGTGCTGGAGCCGACCCGCATCGTGCTGCGCCCCAAGGCCGTCGACGACTCCGGCTTCGAGATCACGCAGGACCGCGCGGGTGTCTGGGTGGTCACGGGCAGCAAGCCCGAGCGCTGGGTGCGCCAGACCACCTTCGACAACGCCGAGGCGGTGGGCTACCTCGCCGACCGGCTCGCCCGGCTGGGCGTCGAGGAGAAGCTGGCCAAGCTGGGCGCGCAGCCCGGCGACCCGGTGCGCATCGGCGAGCGCGAGTTCGACTGGCAGCCGACGATCTACGCGGGCAAGGACTTCACGCCCGGCAACCGCTTCACCGACGAGCGCCTCGAGGACGACATCACCCGTCCGAGGGCTGCGGAGCGGCTCGCGGCCCGCAAGGCGCGGCGCCAGCGCGAGGAAGGCGACACCGCCGGCGACGAGTGGCTCCCCGACGAGAAGGATCTGCGCCTCGACGACGAGGACGACGATCAGTAGACGATCAGTAGGCGTCGGCACCAGGGCGGACACTGTCAGTTAACGGTTCGGTGACAGTGTCCGTCATCTCACCGCAATCCGCCCTGCTGTGCGGTTTGTGAAACAACGCGGAAACAAGCCCTGGCTAGCGTCCTGACGGTGTTGATCCAGCACCGTGAGATCACCCACCCTGATGTCACCGCGCTCGTGCTCGCCGCTGAGGACGAACTCTTCACGCGGTATCCGGGCACCACCCGATCACCCCTGGACCCGCACGCCCGTTTCGTCGTGGCGTACGTGCTGGGCAGGCCTGTCGGCTGCGGGGCGCTCGTCGTGTCCAGCCCGGGTGTAGGCGAGATCAGGCGGATGTATGTACTGCCGGCGCATCGCCGCGCCGGGGTGGCCCGCCGCATCCTCGCGGCACTGGAACGACGGGCCACCGCCCAGGGCTGGGACTCGCTCATCCTCGAGACCGGCGTGAACCAGCCTGAGGCGATCGCGCTGTACGAGTCGTCCGGTTACCAGCGGACCGAGCCGTACGGCAGGTACGTCGACAACCCCTACTCCGTCTGCTTCGTGAAGAAGCTCCTCAGGAGCTGACGAGTCCTATCGCCTCGCCGGCTCGCCGCAACGTCGCGGCGGCCCGCGGGCGTGCCCGCCGCGCCCCCTCCCGGAGCACCTCCTCGACCGTCTCCGGCCGCCGGCGCAGCGCCTCGTAGCGTTCCTGGATGGGCGTCAGCACCGCCACCACGGCCTCGGCCGTCTCCCGCTTGAGCTGCCCGTACGAGCTGAAGTGGCCGGTGGACCCGGTGCAGGCGTGATAGATCTCCAGCAGGTTGGTCACCCCCGGCTGGTGCTCCCGGTCGTGGCGCACCGTGCTTCCGCTGTCGGTGACCGCGCGCATCACCTTGCGGCGCACGACGTCGGGTTCGTCGAGGATGCCGATCACTCCGGTACTGACCACATTGGTCTTGCCCATCTTCGCCGTCGGGTCGGCCAGGTCCATCACCCGCGCGGCGACCGGTGCGGGCACCGCCGCGGGCACCGTGAAGGTAGGGCCGTAGCGGCCGTTGAACCGGTTCGCGACCGCCCTGGCCAGCTCGACGTGCTGCATCTGGTCGTCGCCGACCGGCACCTGCTCGGTGTCGTGCAGCAGGATGTCGGCCGCCATCAGCACCGGGTAGGTGAGCAGGCTGAGCCGCACCTGCTCGCCGCGGCCGGCCTTCTCCTTGAACGCGACCATGCGCTGGGCCTCGCCGTAGCCGGTGGCGCATTCCAGCAGGTAGTGCAGTTGGGTGTGCTCGGGCAGGTGGGATTGGACGTAGAGGGTGCAGCGCTGCGGGTCGACCCCGGCGGCCAGCAGCACCGCGGCCTGTTCCAGGGTGCGGCCGCGTACCGCGGCGGGGTCGTGCTCGACGGTCAGCGAATGCAGGTCGGCGAGCATGGTGACGGTCTCGCTGTCGTCCTGGCCGGCCACCAGCGGCAGGATCATGCCGAACAGGTTGCCGAGTTGCAGGCGCCCGGTCGGCTTGCAGGCGGACAGCCGGCGGGCGCGGGTGCGGGTCGGGGTGATGGTCATGTCGGTCTCCTCGGGAGTCGGGCCACCCCGTCCGGAGACCTCGGCACGGCGCAAGCGGTGCACGAAGAAGGCCGCCCGGAGGGGCGGCCTGGGTCGTCTGCTGGGTTCGCGGAAGCGGGCCGCCCGTCAGGGCAGCCACCACATGGTGTTCGTCGTCCGCATTCCACCATTGTCCCCATCATGGCCTTGATCGGCAAGAACGTTGCCGAAGGTAAGGGGCTACCGCCCGTTCGCCACCTGCCGCCGTCAGGCAGGATGGGCGTCATGTCGCATCGTTGCCTCAGCCACCTCGAAGCCGTCGCGCGGGCCGCCACCGTCCGGAACCTCGCGTACGCCCTGGACGTGGATCTGACTACGGGAGACGAACTCTTCCGCTCGGTCACCACGGTCCGCTTCACCGCCGATCCCGGCGCCGAGACGTTCCTGGAGGCGCGGCCGGAGCGACTGCTCGGCGCCACGCTCAACGGGATCGAGCTCCCCGCCGACGCGTTCGCCGAGGGCCGGCTGCGGCTGGCGGATCTCGCCGCGGACAACACCGTCGTGGTGACCGCCGAGTACGCCTACACCCGCACCAGCGAGGGCGTGCACCGCTTCACGGACCCGGCCGACAAGCAGGTCTATGTCTACGCGCAGCCCTCGATCACCGACGCGCCGCGCTTCATGGCCTGCTTCGACCAGCCCGATCTGAAGGCGCCGGTGACGCTGTCGGTCACCGCCGACCCGTCCTGGCTGGTCCGGGCCAACGCGGAGGGTGTGCAGGCCACGCCGGGCAGCTGGGAGTTCCCGGCCACCAAGCCCGTCGCCACCTACCTGATCACGTTCGTGGCCGGCCCTTACGTCGAGCTGACCGACAGCCACGACGGCATCCCGCTGGGCCTCTACGCCCGCGCCAGCTACGCCGAGGTGCTGGAGCGCGACGCGCCCGAGATCTTCTCGCTCACCAAGGCGTTCCTGGACCGCTACCACGAGCTGTTCGGCGTGCGGTACCCGTTCGGCAAGTACGACCAGGCGTTCGTGCCCGAGTTCAGCTGGGGCGCGATGGAGTTCCCCGGCTGCGTGGTGTTCCGCGACGAGATGCTGTTCCGGGCCGCGGTGACCGACACCGAGCGGCTGGAGCGGGCGGCCGTCATCGCACACGAGATGGCGCACATGTGGTTCGGCGACCTGGTGACCATGCGCTGGTGGGACGACCTGTGGCTGAACGAGTCGTTCGCCACCTACATGGGCTACCGCCTGGTCGGCGAGGTCACCCCGTGGCCGCAGTCCTGGACCCGCTTCGGCGTGGGCCGCAAGGCCTGGGGGTACGTCGCCGACCAGCGCCCCTCCACGCACCCGATCGCGCCCACCGAGGTGGTCGACACCGACGCCGCGTTCGCCAACTTCGACGGCATCTCCTACGCCAAGGGCTGCTCGGCGCTGCGCCAGCTGGTCGCCTTCATCGGCGACGAGGCGTTCCTGGCCGGGCTGCGGGCGCACTTCGACAAGCACGCCTGGGGCAACGCCACCCTGGCCGACCTGCTCGGCGCGCTGTCGCAGGCCAGCGGGCGGGACCTGGACGCGTGGGCGCAGGCGTGGCTGCGCACCCCGCAGGTGAACACGCTGCGTCCGGTGATCGAGTGGGCGCCCGACGGTTCGTACGCCTCCGTCGCGGTGGCGCAGACCGCGTCGCAGGAGTACCCGACGCTGCGCCCGCACCGCATCGGCCTGGGCTGGTTCGGCGAGGACGGCGCCTGGCAGCGCACCGAGGTCGAGGTGACCGGCGCCAGCACCCCCGTGCCGCAGCTGTCCGGCGTACGCGGCCGCGGCCTGCTGCTCAACGACGGCGACCTCACCTTCGCCAAGATCCGGATGGATGAGCGCACCCGGGCGGAGCTGCCCTCGCTGCTCGCCGAGCAGCCCGACTCGCTGGCCCGCGCGCTGAGGTGGAACAGCGCCTGGGACGCCGTACGCGACGCCGAGTGGCCCGCCGCGGAACTCGTCGAGCTGGCCGCCGCGGCACTGCCCGTCGAGCCGGACGTCGTCATCGTGGAGTCGGTCTTCGGACTGGCCCGGTACGCGGCCACCCGGATGGTGCCCGCGGACCAGCAGGAGGCGGCCCGCTCGGCACTGGCCGGCGCGGCCAAGACCCTGCTGGCCACCGCGGCGCCCGGCAGCGGCCACCAGCTCGCCGCGGCCCGCTCCCTCATCGCCACCGCCGCCGACGCCGACCGCACGGTGCTGCGCGGCTGGCTGTCCGGCGCGGACGTGCCCGCGGGCCTGCGCGTCGACGCCGAGCTGCGGTGGGCGGTCCTGGGCCGGCTGGCCGTGCTCGGTGACGTCACCGAGGAGGAGATCGACGGGGAACTGCAGCGCGACACCAGTGACCGCGGCGAGCAGGAGGCCGTCCGGGTGCGCGCGTGCCGCCCCGACCCGGCCGCCAAGGAGCGGGCGTTCGACCTGGTCGTCACCGAGCAGGGCCAGTCCAACCGGATCGCGGTCGCGGCCGCCGACGGCCTGTGGCAGCCGGAGCACGCCACGCCGACCGCGCCGTTCGTCGCCCGGTACTTCGCCGAGCTGCCGCACGCGCAGGGCCGCTCCGGCGACATGCTCGCGCACCTGGCGAAGGCGGCCTATCCGGTGTACGCGGTGTCGGAGGACACACTCGCCGCCGCCCGGACGGCGCTGGCGGGGGACATGCACCCGCTGCTGCGCCGCGCCCTGGCCGACGACACCGACGACCTGGCCCGCTCCCTGCGCGCCCAGCAGGCCGCCTGACCTGCCCCTCCACCCGCCCCGCCGACCCGCTCGGCGGGACGGGGGTCACGGCCCCCGCCTGATGTAGACGTTGGCCTATCCGGATGACTTCGATCGCCGAAAATTCATCCAGATAGGCCAATGTCTATGGCAAATCGGGGCGGCTCGTGCGGCGGCATAGAATCGGCGCGTGGCGACACGTATCGGGATCATGGGCGGCACCTTCGACCCCATCCACCACGGTCACCTCGTCGCGGCCAGCGAGGTGGCTGACCGGTACGCGCTCGACGAGGTCGTCTTCGTGCCGACGGGGCAGCCGTGGCAGAAGACCGAGCACGCGGTCACCCCGGCGGAGGACCGCTATCTGATGACGGTCATCGCGACCGCGTCCAACCCGCGGTTCAGCGTGAGCCGGGTGGACGTGGACCGGGTCGGGCCGACGTACACCGTCGACACGCTGCGCGAGCTGCGCGACCAGTACGGCGAGAAGACCGAGCTGTTCTTCATCACCGGCGCCGACGCGCTCTCCAAGATCTTGTCCTGGAAGGACGCGGACCAGCTGTTCGAGCTGGCCCACTTCGTGGGGGTCACCCGTCCGGGGTTCATGCTCACCGACGCGCACCTGCCCGCCGACGTGGTGAGCCTGGTCCAGGTGCCGGCGATGGCGATCTCGTCGACGGACTGCCGCCGCCGGGTCGCCGCGGGCCAGCCGGTCTGGTATCTGGTACCGGACGGGGTAGTGCAATACATCACAAAACGGCATCTATACCGCTGATGTCCGGGTGTCCCGGCCCACCGCGTGACTATCTCAGCGGCAGACCGGGTAATCCCTGTGAGACTCTGGATGCGAGCCTGATCGCGAGCATCGCGGCCAGGCCACCGACGAAAGGACCAAGGTGCCCGCAACCGAGCGTGCTGTCGAGATGGCCCTGGCCGCCGCGCAGGCGGCCGCCGACAAGAAGGCCGAGGACATCGTCCTGATGGACGTGGGCGAGCAGCTCGTCCTCACCGACGTCTTCGTGGTCGCCTCCGCTCCGAACGAGCGCCAGGTCCTGGCCATCGTCGACGCCGTCGAAGAAGCCCTGCTGAAGATGCCCGAGAAGGCCAAGCCGATCCGCCGCGAGGGCGAGCGCGCAGGCCGCTGGGTGCTGCTCGACTTCGGCGACATCGTCGTGCACGTCCAGCACAGCGAGGAGCGCGAGTTCTACGCCCTCGACCGACTGTGGAAGGACTGCGCCCGGATCGAGTTCAACGACCGCGATCTGGCGACCCAGGACGCTGCGTGAGCGAGCGGCGCGAGCGAACCATGGGGTTCGGCCCTCACGCCGCCGCCGACGAGCGGAGCGAGGAGAAGGCGTGAGCCTGGAACGGGGCCAGGAGCCGATCACGCGCGTGCTGCTGTGGCGGCACGGCAACACCGACTGGAACGCCGCCCAGCGGGTGCAGGGCCAGCTCGACGTGCCCGTCAACGACCGCGGCCGGGCCCAGGCCCAGGCCGCGGCCGCGGTGCTCGCGCGCGGCGAGGCCCAACTCATGATCACCAGTGACCTGAGCCGCTGCACGCAGACCGCCGCGCCGCTGGCCGAGCTGACCGGGCTGACGCCCGAGCGGGACGCCCGGCTGCGCGAGCGGCACTTCGGCTCCTGGCAGGGGCTCACCACCCCGGAGGTGCGCGAGCGGTTCCCCGAGTCGTACGCCCGCTGGCGTGCCGCCGACCCGGATCCCGGCGACGGCCTGGAGCCGCTGGCCGACCTGGGCAAGCGCGTCAGCGAGACGATCCGGCAGGCCGCCGAGCGGGTGCCGGGCGGCACGGCGATCCTGGTCAGCCACGGTGGCGCCATCAAGTACGGGGTGGCCGCGCTGCTCGGCTGGCCCGAGGAGATGCTGCCGACGATCGCGCCGGTGCAGAACTGCCACTGGGTCGACCTGATCCTGCAGCCGTCCTACGGCTGGCGGGTGTCGGCGTACAACGTCGGCGCATGACGGCACTCGCGCAACTTGCCCCCGGGCGGTAGCGTCCGAACTGACATGACCACACGAACCCCCCTCACTCATCTGTTGCTGACCGGCACGCTGCTGGGCGGTCTCCTGCTCGCCGCGTGCGCCCCGACCGAGGAGCCGGAGGTGGGCAGTTCCGTGACCCCGTCACCGTCGGCGTCGGCCGGGATCCCGCCGAGCAGTCCGGCCGGCAAGCCCAAGCCGAGCCTGTCGCCGCAGGTGCCGCCGCCGGCCAAGGACGGCGAGGTCATCTCGGTCACCGGCCGGGTCGAGCGGGTGGAGCTGGAAGGCGGGTGCACCGTGCTGCGCGCCGACAGCGGCACCACCTACCAGCTCATGGGCGGCGATCCGAAGATCGTCAAGCCGGGCGCCACCGTGCAGATCCAGGGACGGGTGCGCACCGACATCATGACGATCTGCCAGATGGGCCCCGTGCTCGAGGTCGTCACGGCGCAGCCGTCGTGACGGGTTAACGTGCCCGCATGCCCGTAGCGGTCGTCACCGACTCCACTGCCTACCTGCCCGCCACCGTCGCGGACGGGTCGCTCACCGTCGTGCCGCTGCACGTCGTGCTCGGCGGCGTGTCCGGCCGGGAGGGCGTCGAGGTCAACCCGGCCGAGGTCGCCGTCGCGCTGGCCGCCCGCCGCGTCGCGGTGACCACCTCGCAGCCCACCCCGGCCGAGTTCGCGCAGGTCTACGACCAGCTGTTCGCGGCGGGCGTGGACGGCATCGTCTCGGTGCACCTGGCCGGCGCGCTGTCGGGCACCCTGAGCGCGGCGTCGACCGCGGCGGGCGAGGCCGCCGGGCCGGTCGAGGTCGTCGACTCCTGCTCGGCCGCGATGGGTGTCGGCTTCCCGGCCCTGGCCGCGGCGCGGGCCGCGGCACGGGGCGAGGACCTCGCGGGCGTACGCGACGCCGCCCTGCACACCATCGACCGCACCAGCACGTTCTTCTACGTGGACACGCTGGAGCACCTGCGCCGGGGTGGCCGCATCAATGCGGCCTCGGCCCTGCTGGGCACCGCGCTGGCGGTCAAGCCGCTGCTGGAGGTGTCCGCGGGCGGCATCACCATGCGCGACAAGGTGCGCACCGCGGCCCGTGCACTGGACCGGCTGGTCGCGCTGGCCCTGGAGGCGGCCGGTGACGGGCCGGTCGAGGTGGCCGTGCATCACCTGGCGGCCGCGGAGCGGGCCGAGTGGGTGGCCGGGGCGCTGCGCGAGCGGCTCGGCGACCGGCTGTGCGAGCTGTACACCAGCGAGGTCGGCGCGGTGGTGGCCGCGCACGTGGGACCCGGCCTGGCCGGAGTGGTCGTGCACCGCCTGCCCGAGGCCGCCCAGTCGCTCCTCGACGACCAACTCTGACCCGGCGCCACGGGTAGCGCCCGGGCGGGGGAGTGTCGATACTCAGCGTTCATGGAGAAGGCTCGTTCTGAACTTCTCGGCCGGGACCTGGCGCATGCGCTGCGTACCGGCCCGTTCTCCGCCGCACTGCACCTGGCCATCGAAGACCGGGGCATTCGGCCGGAGGAGATACAGGAGAAGCTGGCCGTCGCCGGGATCAGCGTCAGCCTGGCCACCCTCAGCTACTGGCGGCGGGGTCGCAGCCGCCCCGAGCGTCCGGAGTCCATGAAGGCGGTGCGGATGCTGGAGCAGATCCTGTCGCTGCCCGCCGAGTCGCTCATCGCCCAGCTCGGCCCGCGCCGGCCCCGCGGCCGCTGGCTCAACCAGCCGCCGGGGACCATCGACATCGACCGGCTGTTCGAGGACGGCAACAGCGTCTCGAAGATCATCCGGGAACTGGACCGGTGGACGTACCACGAGCTCACCCGGATCAGCCTGCACGACCTGTACCAGGTCGGCGCGCAGCGCCAGGAGCTGCGGCTCAACTGCCGCCAGGTGCTGCGGGCCAACGTGGACCGGGTGGCCCGCACCGTCGGCATCTTCCGCACCGACGACCTGGGCGCGCCCACCGGTGTGCACGCCCTGCGCAACTGCCGGCTCGGCCGGGTGCGCTCGGACCCCGAGTCGGGCCTGCAGGCCGCCGAGATCATCTTCGACCGGATGCTCTCGCAGGGTGACACCGTCGTCGTCGAGTACGAGTTCGAGAGCGGCTCGCTGGTCGCCACCGACAACTACTACCGGGGCTTCTCGGTGCCGGTGGGGGAGTACGTGCTGCAGGTGCAGTTCGACCGCGACGCGGTGCCGGCCCGCTGCTACCGCTTCGAGCGGCGCGGCCTGCACGCACCCGACCAGGGCGTACGCGAGGTGTGGATCGGCTCGACGCACGGCGCGCACCTGGTCGCGGCGGACATCCCGCCGGGCATCGTCGGCATGCGCTGGGAATGGGAGTGAGCGGCCGGGCATCGTCGTGAGACGCCCGGCCGCCCGGTCCCCCCGTCAGGCCCCCTGATCAGGAGGCCCCCCGGATCAGGAGACGCTGATGGTCACGTCGTCGATCACCCAGCTGGTCTGCAGCGACTGGTCCTCGACGCCGTTGAACTTCAGCACCACCGTCTGCCCGGCGAACTGGCTCACGTTGACGACCCTCTCCACGTACGCGGAGTTGGCGTCGAGGTTGGTGGCGGTGGCCACGGTCGTGCTGCCCATGGTCACCGTCAGCCGGTCCCAGACCTGGCCGTCGTTCTCGGCGGTGGTGATGCGCACCCAGTAGCGCAGCGTGGCGCTGGTGCAGCCGGCCGGGATCGTCACCGACTGCTGAACCCAGTCGGTCTGGGTCTGGCCCTGGCCACCCAGCCAGGCGCTGCGGGTGCCGGTCCTGCCCGGGTAGCCCGAGCCCGCCCAGGCGCCGACGACGCCCGTGTCGGCCGTCCACGGGGTGGTGCCGCTCTCGAAGCTGGAGTTGCCCACGACCTGGGCCGCGGTGCAGCCGCCGCCACCGGTGGTGATCGTCCAGGTGAAGTTCGCCGTCCCGGTCTTGCTGGCCGAGTCGGTGACCGTCACCGTGACGTTCGCGGTGCCCGCGGTGGTCGGGGTTCCCGAGATCAGACCGCTCGACGAGCTGATCGACAGCCCGGCCGGCAGGCCCGAGGCGCTCCAGGTGTACGGCGTCGTGCCGCCGGAAGCCTGCATCTGCAGGCTGGCCGACTGCCCGACCACGCCGCTCCGGTTGCCCGGGTTGGTGACCGACGGGTTGTTCGGATTGGTCCCGCCGTTCATGAAGCCGGTGTAGAGCAGCCGGTTCGGCGAACCCGTGCCCGGCGAGGTGACCTTGCCGGTGGTGGCGTTGTTGACCAGCGCGTCCCGCACCTGGGCGGGCGTGGCGTTGGGGTTGAGGCCCAGGTACACCGCGGCCGCGCCGGCCGTGTGCGGCGAGGCCATCGAGGTGCCCGTCATCGTCGCGCTGCCGGTGTTGCTGGAGTACGACGCCGAGACGATGCTCGTGCCCGGGGCGAAGATGTCCAGGCAGGAGCCGTAGTTGCTGCTGCTGTTGCGGGCGTCGTTGCTGCTGGTGTTGCCGACGGTGACCGCCGCGGCGACGGCCTGCGGGCTGTAGTAGCAGGCGTCGTCGGAGGAGTTGCCCGCCGCCTGGACGAACTGCACGCCCGACGAGATCAGGCTCGACACGGCGCTGTCCATGGCCTGGCTGGTGCAGCGGCTCTGGCAGCCGATGCTGTAGTTGACCACGGCCGGCTTCTGGGCGTTGGTGCGCACCCAGTTGATGCCCGCGATGAGGTCGTCGTTGGTGCCGCTGCCCTGGCAGTTCAGCACCCGGACGGATGCCACGGAGGCCTTCTTGGCCACGCCGTAGCTGGTGCCCACGGCGGTGCCGGCCACGTGGGTGCCGTGGCCGTGGCAGTCCGTCGGCGTGCTGTCGTCGTCGACCATGTCCACGCCCTGCTTGACGCGGCCGGTGAAGTCGACGTGGTTGGCGTTGATGCCGGTGTCGAGCACATAGACCGTCACCCCCTGACCCGGGTTCGTGGGGTACGTGTACGCCTGGTTCAGCGGCAGGTTGGCCTGGTCGATACGGTCGTCGCCCCAGTTCGGGGGATTGTTCTGGGTGTCCAGCACGCCGATGCGCTGCACCGCCTCGACCGAGGCGACCGCGGGGTCGGCGGCCAGCTTGCGCGCCTGCGCCGCGGTCATGCCGACCGAGAAGCCGCGCAGACCGGCGGTGTACACGTGCCGCGCCTTGCCGCCGAAGCGGCCGGCCAGGTCACGGGCCTTGGTGCCGACGGTGCTCGCGGGCACCGCGGCGTCCTTGAACACCACGATGTAGCGGTCGGCGACCGCGTTCGGGCTGTCGGCGTACAGGATGTGGGCCTCGGGTCCGGTGGGGGCGGCGTTGGCCGTCCCACCCGAGCCGAGCGCCCCGGCGAACGCGACGATGATCGCGAAGCCGAGGGCGGAAACTCGATGCCGCAAGGTTCTCTCCTCCCAGAGATCCCACCCCGCAGCCGGGTCCCGATGACGCCGGCCGCGAAGGGGTGACGCGAACCTAGGAGTAGATGAATCCGTTGCGGCAGTGCGGTTAACAGCGATCGACGATTCGTAACGTCAAAACTGTTTATAGAAACCGACCCATACGATGAGTCGTGATCGGACTCCCGCCCCAGGCTGTCGCGGCCGTAACACATCGGGGTCTTGATCAGGCGGTTGTCCACAAGCGGGCCGTCCTCCACAGGCAAGAGAATTGAGCGGTACGCCCACCGCACACCCACCCCTACCGTGGCCGCGTGCCGTCGACCCCGTTCCGCAAGCCGCAGCCCGCCGAGGCCGACCTCGACCGGCTGCACCGCGTACTCGCCCCGGCCACCGCGCCGCCGTCCTGGCCGGAGCCCCTGGACGCGCCGTTCCTCGACGTGCTGCCCGACTTCCCGCGGCCACGCCCGACCCGGCAGTTATTGCCGCTGGACCCGACGACCTCGGGCGACTCGTCGGCTCATGTCTGGCCGTGGACGCGGCCTGCCGTATCGCAAGCGGACGGGCTGTCGGCGGCAGCCCTTCATGCCGTGCTGCCAGTGGCGACATCACACGGAGTGCTCCCGGCGACGGCGTCTGGTTCCGTGTCGGCCACTGCGATGGCAGCTGCGCCGCCCTCGGGTGCCGTGCCGGGTGCCGTCATGTCGGCCAGGCCAGCGGGTGGCGTCAGGCCGGATCCGGACGTGCCGTCGTCGGCGGAGAGCCCGCCCAGTGCGCTGCCGGGTCGGTCGGCGTTCGATCCGGGGCGGCGCGGGCTGCGAGCGCTGGCGGTGGTGGCCGTGCTGGTCGTGGCGCTCGCCGCGTACCTGGCTTGGCAGTCGCGGCCGTCGGTGGAGCCCGCGCCCGAACCGGTGCCGGTGCCCGTCGCGGAGTCGGGTCGGCCGGTTGCGTCATCCTCACCGGCGATGCTGGTCGTGGCGGTGACGGGGCGGGTTCGCAAGTCGGGACTGGTCAGGCTGCCTCAGGGTGCTCGGGTCGCCGACGCCATCGAGGCGGCGGGCGGGGTCCTGCCGGACACCGACCTGTCCGCGGTGAATCTGGCCCGCAAGGTCACCGACGGCGAGCTGATCGCGATCGGGGTGCCCGGTGTGGCCGCTGCGGACGGTCCGGCCGCGGGGGCGGGACCCGGCGCGGGACCGGTGAACCTGAACACCGCGACCCTCGCCCAGCTCGACGCGCTGCCCGGCGTCGGCCCGGTGCTGGCGCAGCGCATCCTCGACCACCGGTCCCGGCATGGCGACTTCCGCAGCGTCGGCGACCTGCGGCAGGTCGAGGGCATCGGCGAGTCGAAGTTCGCGCAGCTCAAGGATCTGGTCACCGTCTGATGGACGGTCCCGACCTGCGGCTGGTCCCGTTCGCCCTGGGTTGCTGGGCGGCCTCACTCGCGGCGCTGTTCACCGGGCTGGGCGTCACCCTGGCACTCGGCGCGGCGGGCGCACTCGGCGTCGCCCTGGCCTTCGTTCGCGACCACGTCATACGCCGTCACCCGTCGGCTATTGCCCGCGACCACGTCGCACGCCGTCACCTGTCGGGCCAGGACCGGACCGACAGGGCCGCCGCCCAAGGGTGGTGGGGCCGGGGTGTGACGCCTGGCGGGTGGCGGTGGATCGTGGCCGGGGCGTTCCTCGGGGTGGTGTGCGGGGCGGCGGCGACCGGGGCGCGGCTGGCGGCGCGGGACGCCCCCGAGGTCGTCGCGCTGGTGGAAGGGCATGTCTCGACGACGGTGGTGCTGACGGTGCGGGACGATCCACGCCAGGCGGCCGTGGTGGTCGGGCGGCCCGCGACCTGGGTGGTCGCGGCAGACCTGGAGCGGGCCGGTGACCTGCGTGCCGACGTCGGCGTGCTGGTGCTGGCCAGTGGTGACGGCTGGGCGGGGCTGCTGCCGGGCCAGCGGGTGCGGGTGCCCGCGCGGTTCGGCCCGTCCCGCGGCGGTGACCTGCGGGCGGCGGTGCTGTCCACCGAACGGCCGCCGGAGCTGCTGGGGAAGGCGTCGTGGGCGCAGCGGGCGGCGGGCGGCCTGCGGGCCGGACTGCGCCGGGCCTGCGCGCCGTTGGACGCCGCCACGGGCGGGCTGCTGCCGGGCCTCGTGGTGGGCGACACCAGCCGCCTCGACCCGGCGGTCGAGCAGTCCTTTCGCGACACCGGCATGACTCATTTGACGGCCGTTTCGGGAAGCAACGTGGCAATCGTCACCGGATCGGTCCTGCTGCTGGCCCGGTGGACCAGGGCCGGGCCACGGCTGACCGCGGTGGTGTGCGCGGTGTCCGTGGTCGGGTTCGTGATCCTGGCCCGGCCGTCGCCGAGTGTGCTGCGGGCCGCGGTGATGGGAGGGATCGCGCTGTTGGCGCTCGCCTCCGGCCGGTCACGGGCGGCGCTGCCCGCGCTGTCGGCAGGCGCGGCGGTGCTGCTGATGGCCGACCCGGAGCTGGCCGCCGACGCCGGGTTCGCGCTGTCGGTGCTGGCCACGGCCGGGTTGCTGCTGCTCGCACCGCCGATGCGCGACGCGCTGCGCCGACGCGGGGTCCCCGGCGGCGTCGCCGAGGCGCTGGCCGTGCCCGCCGCCGCGCAACTCGCCTGCGCCCCGGTTGTCGCGGGCATCAGCGGCACGTTGAGCCTGGTCGCCGTACCGGCGAATCTGCTGGCGGTGCCCGCGATCGCGCCCGCGACCGTCACCGGCGTGGCCGCCGCGCTGCTGTCGCCGGTGTGGCCGGCCGGGGCCGAGTTCGCCGCGTGGCTGGGCAGCTGGCCCGCATGGTGGCTGGTCACCGTGGCGCGGGTGGGCGCCGAGGTGCCCGCCGGGGTGCTGCCGTGGCCGGGTGGGCCGCCGGGTGCGCTGCTGCTGGCCGGGCTGACCGTGCTGCTCATGATCGGCTTCCGGCGGCCTGCGGTGCGACGGCTGGCCGCGGTCGTCGCGCTGGCGGCGGTGCTCGGGGCGCTGCCGGTGCGCGTGCTCACCGGCGGCTGGCCGCCCGACGGCTGGCTCGTCGTGGCATGCGATGTCGGGCAGGGCGACGCGACCGTGCTCAACGCGGGCCACGGGGCGGCCGTGGTGGTCGACGCCGGGCCGCTGCCCCGTGACGTCGACCGGTGCCTGCGCGAGCTTGATGTCGACGAGGTGCCGTTGTTGCTGGTCAGCCACTTCCACGTGGACCACATCGGCGGGCTCGACGGGGTGCTCACCGGGCGGCGCGTGAGGGCGGTCGTCACCACACCGTGGCCCGAACCCGCAGCCGGCCGGGCGGCCGTGACCCGCGCCGCCGCCGCGCACCGGGTGCCGGTGTCCGACGCCCCGGAGTCCGGCGGCTGGACCGTCGGCGACGTACGGCTGGAGGTGCTGCCCGCGCCGCCGGAGCGCGGCACCCGCAGCGATCCGAACAACAACTCCCTGATGCTCGTGGCGACCGTACGCGGGGTGCGGGTGCTGCTGACCGGGGACGCCGAGACGGAACGGCAGCAGGCGCTGCTGACCGCGGGCGTGGACGTGTCCGCGGCCGTCCTGAAGGTCGCTCACCACGGCAGCGCCTTTCAGGAACCGTCCTTCCTGGACGCCGTAGCGCCAAGGATCGCGCTGGTCAGCGTGGGGGAGGGCAACGACTACGGGCATCCGAGCGCATCCGTGCTGGCGCGGCTGGCCGGGCGCGGCGCACGGGTGCAGCGCACCGACGTCAACGGCGACGTGGCGGTCGTGCTCGCCGACGGGAAGCTTTCCGTCGTGCTCCCGACGCGCCCGTTGGAGTGACGGTGGGCGGCCGCCAGTTCGCACGTGCGACGATAGCGAGGTGGTGAGCCAGGTTCCGCCCCCCGTCCTGACACCCGTGGTCCTCGTGCTGGGCGACGAGGAACTCCTGGTCGCGCGCGCGATCGCCGACGCGGCCGCGCAGGCCCGCGCCGCCGATCCGGCGGCCGAGGTCCGCGAGGTGGAGACGGGCGCGATGCTCGTCGGCGAACTCGCCGAACTGCTCAGCCCGTCGCTGTTCGGCGGCGTACGGGTGGTGGTGCTGCGCGCCGCCCAGGACGCCAAGAAGGACGTCTCGGCGGTGCTGCTCGACTACGCGAAGTCGCCCGACCCGGACGTGACGCTGGTCGTCGCGCACGCGGGCGGGGCGAAGAACAAGGCGCTGGCCGACTCGCTGACCAAGGCGGGCGCGTCCGTGGTGCCCGCGGCGAAGCTGACCAAGCACCGCGACCGGGTCGACTTCGTCACCGGCGAGGTGCGCCGGCTGGGCGGCCGCTGCGCCCCCGACGCGGCCGAGACGCTGATCGAGGCGGTGGGCAACGACCTGCGCGAGCTCGCGGCGGCCTGCAACCAGCTGATGGCGGACACCGGCGGCCGGATCGACCAGGCCACGGTGGCCCGCTACTACCGGGGCAAGGCCGAGGTGAGCGGGTTCGCGGTCGCCGACGCCGCGGTCGCCGGAGACGTGCCGGCCGCGCTGGAGGCGCTGCGCTGGGCCCGGCACAGCGGCGTGGACCCGGTGCCGATCGCGGACGCGCTGGCCGACGGCGTGCGCACCGTCGCGCGGGTGGCCTCGGCGGGACGCGGCAACGCGTACCAGCTGGCCTCGACGCTCGGCATGCCCGCCTGGAAGATCGAGAAGGCGCAGCGGCAGGCGCGCGGCTGGACCCCGGACGCGCTGGTGCTCGCGATGCGGGCGGCCGCCGACTGCAACGCCGCCGTCAAGGGCGGCGAAGAGGATCGCGACTACGCGCTCGAGCGCACCATCGTGGCGTTCGCGCAGGCCAAGCAGGCGGGAGGTGGGCGATGACACCGGGCACCCGATCCCGGCGCGCCGGAGGGATCAGCCCCGAGGAGGCGCGCAACCGGCCGCTCTACGCCCGGGTGCTGGGCCTGCAGTACGTGCGCCCCAGCAATCTGATGTGCTTCCTGTTCTTCGAGGGCACCGTGGCGCTGGCCGTGCTGCTGTCACTGGCCGAGCTCACCGGCTGGTGGGCGGTGGCCGTGCTGCCCGCCTCGGTGGCGGTGATGGTGAAGCTCAACGACGTGATCGCGGGCGCGACGACCCGCTCCGGCGCCCCGGCGACCCGCTCCGAGCGCCCGGCGACCCGGTCGAAGACCGCCGCGCGACGGGCCCCCGCCCAGCCGACGGTGCGCCTGCGGGTGGCCGCCCCGGCCGAGACCGCCCGGCTGCCCCGGCGCGTCGAGCAGCCTGCGGACGACGAGCGCGACCCGTACGCGACCCGCTCCGGATACGGCGCGCCGGAGGGGTTCGCCGGCCGGTTCGGCACCGGCGGCCAGGAGTTCCACCCTGGCCGGTCCGGATCCGGCGAGCAGGACACCTATGCAGGTCAGAGCAGCTACGGCGAGCAGGAGACGTACGCGGGCCAGACCGGTTACCGCGCGCAGGACACCTATGCCCAGGGCGGGTACGGCGAGCCGGAGGCGTACGCCGGACAGTCCGGGCACGGCGCACCGAGCCAGGCCGCACTGGCCGGGTCGGAGGGCGAGGAGCCGTGGCTGGGCACCGCCGAGCAGCGCGCCCGTCAGTCGGCGGCATACCGCTACGAATGACGTGCGCTCCGTCGCGAGCGCCACGTGACGCCGCTCATGCGGCGACGGCTCGGCGGGTTCAGGGGACACCTGACGGAATCGAACCGTCGACCTTGTCATGACGAATGACACGTGCTGCGGACCCCGCTCGGCATACACAGATGCCCGGCTCCCTGAGGGAGCCGGGCATCACGCGATGTCTTGGCGGCGCCGTGAAGGCACGCTGCGACGATCAGGCAGAGAGCGAAGCCAGCTTCTTGGCGATCGACGACTTGCGGTTCGCCGCCTGGTTCTTGTGGATCACGCCCTTGCTGACGGCCTTGTCAAGCTTGCGCGAGGCGTCGCGCAGCAGCGCGGTGGCGTTCTCGACGTCACCGGCGACGGTCGCCTCGTGGAACTTGCGGACAGCGGTCTTCAGCGACGACTTGACCGACTTGTTGCGCAGCCGGGCCTTCTCGTTCTGCCGGTTGCGCTTGATCTGGGACTTGATGTTCGCCACGCGACAGCCTCGTCCTGCTCGTTTCGGTTGACTGGTTCGGATGGGCCGGCGCAACGAAGCACCAGCCGCGACGTGCCAGGTTACCAGGTGGCCTGGGTGTCAGCCAAAACGGTCGACGTGACACCCGTCGCGGTGCCCTACCCGGACAGCCTACCGCGCCCGGGGTGGCCCCGCGCCGGGCCGGGTGTCCCGGCGGCTCATGATCGTCGTTACATGTCGAAAAGTGAAGTCCTGCCGCACTTCTCGACACGAAACAACGATCATGGCGCTGCGGCCGGCGGCGCGGGAGGGCGGGGGACCGACCGTACGGGTGATGGGACGCGACACCCGCTCGTAGATCGAGGGTGGGCGGGGCTCGGGTGGCAGACTGTGTTGCTGTGGACATCGAGCGGTTCTGGGCTCTGATCGAGCAGGCGCGTACGGACGTCGAGGGTGACATCGGCGAGGACGGCACCGGGCTGGCGAAGGCGTTGACCGCGCGGCTGTCGGCGCTGAGCCTGTCGGAGATCGCCGCCTTCGCGACGCACTTCAAGACGCTGCGCGACGCCGCCGACCGCTACGACCTGTGGGGCGCGGCACATCTGATCGGCGGCGGCTGCTCCGACGACGCGTTCGTCGACTTCCGCAGCGGGCTGATCGCGGCGGGCCGCAAGTGGTACGAGGCGGCGCTGGCCGACCCGGACGCGCTGGCCGGGCACCCGTCGGTGGTCGAGGCCGTGGAGTGGGACGACGACAGCGCGATCTTCGCCGAGCTCGTCGGGTACACGGCCGCGGACGCGTTCCGCGAGGTCGCCGGGGCCGAGCTGGTGCTGCCCGAGGTGGCG
The DNA here is from genome assembly GCF_009720365.1 of Catellatospora paridis. Lineage (GTDB taxonomy): Bacteria > Actinomycetota > Actinomycetes > Mycobacteriales > Micromonosporaceae > Catellatospora > Catellatospora paridis. The sequence goes on from NZ_ML769314.1 coordinate 48,109, forward strand.
AAAGCGCCCACCGCGGGCGAGGACTGGGACTTCGAGGACGACGACCAGATGCGGCACCGGCTGCCGCGGCTGAGCGCGCTGGTGCTGGGCTGGCCCGCCAACGAGGGCTGCCGCTGCTGAGCGAGGCTGCCGCAGCGGCGCTGGCGGCGGTAACGTTGAAGCCCGCTTCGGCACGGTCGGCGGGCGTGGGATCATAGGGGCGGCATCGACCGCCTCACGCCGAACGCGGCCCGCCGCCAGCGAACCGCTTTCCGCCTCACGCTCATAGAACGGATCACCGTGCCTCCGCTGCTCGGATCTAACAAGCCCGGCGACACTGACCCGGCCGCCATCCGCAACTTCTGCATCATCGCCCACATCGACCACGGCAAGTCGACGCTGGCCGACCGCATGCTGCAGATCACCGAGGTGGTGGACCCGCGGCAGATGCGGGCGCAGTACCTCGACCGGATGGACATCGAGCGCGAGCGCGGCATCACCATCAAGAGCCAGGCGGTGCGCCTGCCGTGGACCGTGCGTGAGGGCGACCGGACCGGTGAGCAGGTCGTCCTCAACATGATCGACACCCCGGGGCACGTGGACTTCACCTACGAGGTCTCGCGCAGCCTGGCCGCCTGCGAGGGTGCGATCCTGCTGGTCGACGCCGCGCAGGGCATCGAGGCGCAGACGCTGGCCAACCTGTACCTGGCGATGGAGAACAACCTCACCATCATCCCGGTGCTCAACAAGATCGACCTGCCCGCGGCGCAGCCGGAGAAGTACGCCGAGGAGCTCGCGCACCTGATCGGCTGCGAGCCCGAGGACTGCCTGCGGGTGTCCGGCAAGACCGGTGACGGCGTGTCGCACCTGCTCGACGAGATCGTCCGGCAGCTGCCCGCGCCGACCGGCGGCGACGCCAAGGCCCCGGCCCGCGCCATGATCTTCGACTCGGTGTACGACGTCTACCGCGGCGTCGTCACCTACATCCGGGTCATCGACGGCCGCCTGGACGCCCGCGACCGGATCAAGATGATGTCCACCGGCGCGGTGCACGAGCTGCTGGAGATCGGCGTCATCTCGCCGGAGCCGATCAAGTCGCCGTCGCTCAGCGTCGGCGAGGTCGGCTACCTGATCACCGGCGTGAAGGACGTGCGCCAGTCCCGGGTCGGCGACACGGTCACCCTGAACTCCCGTCCCGCCACCCAGGCGCTCGGCGGGTACAAGGACCCCAAGCCGATGGTGTACTCGGGCCTCTACCCGCTGGACGGGTCCGACTACCCGGAGCTGCGCGAGGCGCTGGACAAGCTCAAGCTCAACGACGCATCGCTGGTGTACGAGCCGGAGACGTCGGCGGCGCTCGGCTTCGGCTTCCGCTGCGGCTTCCTCGGCCTGCTGCACCTGGAGATCATCCAGGAGCGGCTGGAGCGCGAGTTCGGCCTCGACCTGATCGCCACCGCGCCGAACGTGGTCTACCGCGTGGTCACCGACGACGCCAAGGAGATCACGGTCACCAACCCGAGCGAGTACCCGAGCGGCAAGGTCGCCGAGGTGTACGAGCCGGTGGCGCGCGCGACGGTGCTGACGCCCAACGAGTACGTCGGCGCGGTGATGGAGCTGTGCCAGGGCCGGCGCGGCGTGCTGCAGGGCATGGACTACCTGTCCGCGGACCGCGTCGAGCTGCGCTACACGCTGCCGCTCGGTGAGATCATCTTCGACTTCTTCGACCAGCTGAAGTCGCGCACCAAGGGATACGCCAGCCTCGACTACGAGCCCAACGGCGAGCAGGCGTCCGAACTGGTCAAGGTGGACATCCTGCTGCAGGGCGAGCCGGTCGACGCGTTCAGCGCGATCGTGCACAAGGACAAGGCTTACGCGTACGGCACCACCATCGCGTCGAAGCTGCAGAAGCTGATCCCGCGCCAGCAGTTCGAGGTGCCGATCCAGGCGGCCATCGGTTCCCGGGTCATCGCCCGCGAGACCATCCGCGCCATCCGCAAGGACGTGCTGGCCAAGTGCTACGGCGGTGACATCAGCCGGAAGCGCAAGCTGCTGGAGAAGCAGAAGGAAGGCAAGAAGCGCATGAAGATGGTCGGCCGGGTCGAGGTGCCCCAGGAGGCCTTCATCGCCGCGCTGTCCACCTCGGAGGCTCCCGAGAGCGGCAAGAAGAAGTGACCTTCGCGGGACACTGTTTCCGGTGCGGCGCGGCCCTTGCGGCCGCGCCGCCCTCCGTCTGCGGGACCTGCGGGTACGAGCACTACCTCAACGCCCGCCCGACGGCCAGCCTGATCGTGCTGGACGGCGCCGGCCGGTTCCTGGCGCTGCGCCGGGCCCGGCCGCCCCGCGAGGGGCTGTGGGAGACGCCGGGCGGGTTCTGCGACGGCTGGGAGGAGCCCGCCGCCGCGGCGCGCCGGGAGGCCCGCGAGGAGCTCGGCGTCGACGTCGAGCTGGGCGCGTTCGTCGGCATGTACGTCGGCGACTACGAGTTCCAGGGCGAGCGCCTGCCGGTGCTGGACTGCTTCTTCCTGGCCACCCTGCCGGACGGGGCACGACTGCGGCTGGACCCCGACGAGTCGTCGGAGGCCACCTGGCTCCCGCTGGCCGACCCGCCCCCGCTGGCCTTCACCACCATGGACCGCGCCCTGCGCGACGCCGTCACCCTCACCCGCTGACGCCCCCGCCCTTGCGCCACCGGTGGGGTGACCCGGGCGTGGGACGCCTGTCGCCCATGTGGGTTATGGCCGTCCGATCGATGGGGTGGGCCGATCGGCCAAGATCTACCGACAAAAGGCCTGGAGCCGTAGTAACTGGGCAATCTACCCATCGTTACCCCAAGTGCAGTGTTTTGCCGCTTTCGCCCGATATGAGGGCAAAGCAGGTTCCAAAGTCGCACAAGGAGTGACGATGCAGATGAAGAAGGCCGGAGCCGTCGCCACGGGCGCTCTCGCTACAGTGGCGATCATGGGGGCTCCTGCCGCTGCGGCGCCCAGCACGGACGCCTCTGCGCTGACCCAGGCCAGCACCTCCACCGAGGGCAAGACCAGCTCGATGCGCCAGGTCGGGGCCAACCAGCTGAAGCTCGCCCGCGGCGGCGGCTTCGACAACAACGGCTGGGACGCGCCGTGGGACATCGACTCGGCGTCGGTCGTCGCACTGCTCAACGGTACGGTCGTCAACGTGGCCGCCCTCCAGCAGTGTGGCTCCACCAGCGGCAACGTGGTGGGCATCTCGGTGCCGATCACCTCGCCGAACACCGTGGTCTCGGGCTTCGGTCACGATGACGGTTACGGCCACAAGAACGACATCGCGTGTGCCAACGCCAACGTCAAGATCAAGCAGACCGACAAGCGCGCGGCGATCCTCGGTGTCGGCAACGACTCCGCGGTCAACATCGCGTCGATCCAGTCCTGCGGCTCGACCGACGGCCAGATCGTCGGCATCACGGTGCCGATCACCTCGCCGAACACGGTCATCGGTGACTGCCAGAACAGCAACATCGAGATCAACGGCGCCGACGAGTGGGACGACAACGACCACTGGCAGGAGTCGGGCCGGGTCGAGGCCATGCCCATGGGCCAGTCGGTCGCCATGGACATGGCTCGTCAGGCACTGGTCAAGAAGGTCAGCGCGCTGAAGAACCGCAGCGCGTGGGCCAAGCGGGGGGCCAACGCCCGCGTCGCCCCGCAGGCGCGCGGTGGCGGCTGGGACGCGCCGTGGGACCAGGACTCCGTGAGCCTGATCTCCGCGCTGAACGGCACCGCCGTACAGCTGATCACGACCCAGGCCTGTGGCTCGACCTCGCCCGACGTGATCAGCGTGGCGATCCCGATCACCTCGCCGAACACCGTCATCGGTGACTGCAAGAACGCCAACGTGAAGATCAGCAAGGACGACCCCAAGGGTGTCATCTCCGCCCTGGACAACACCTCGCTGAACGTGCTCCCGCTGCAGTCCTGCGGCTCCACGAGCGCGAACCTCATCGCCGCGGCGATTCCGATCACCTCGCCGAACACGGTCATCGGCAGCTGCTACAACGCCAACACGGTCATCGACTAGTCGCTGAACCGGCACGGCAGACGGGGCGGGTCGCGCCAGCGCGACTCGCCCCTTCGAATGCTCGCCAACGACAACTCATGCCGCGCTGCCGTTGCCCTGCGACTCGGGTGCCGGCGGCCAGAAATCCTACAAGGAGTGACGATGCAGATAGGAAAGGCCGGGGTTGTCGCGGCCGGAGCGCTCGCTACGGTGGCGGTGATGGGTTCCGCGGCGACCGCCGCGCCCGCGGCCGGACCGGCGCATGCGGATCCCGTCAGGACCGCCGCGACCACCTTGAAGCAGGCGGCGGTGCAGCAGGCCGCTGGGCAGGCACTCGCTGCCGTGCAGAACGTCGCCCGCGGGCCCCAGCGGGAGGTGCGCCAACCGCTGATCTCCATCGCCAACGGCAGCGCGCTGACCACCGGGGCATGGCAGGCGTGTGGTTCCGCGTCGGCTCAGGTCGTGTCCGCCGCGGTCGCGCTCCGCTCCCCGAACACCGTGCTGGGCGACTGTGCCAACGGCAACGTCCTGATCCGGCAGAACCAGGTGCAGGGGGTCATCTCGATCCTGGACGACACGTCGGTGAACGCGCTGCCGATCCAGGTCTGCGGCTCGAACGCGGCCATCGCCGGCGTCACGGCCGCGGTCAGCTCGCCCGCCACCGTGGTGGGCGACTGCTTCAACGCCAACACGTACATCGTCGAGCCCAAAGAGGGCGCGCAGAAGGGCCCGCAAAGCCTGGTGTCCCTGCTCAGCGGCTCGGTCGTCAACGCCGCGGCGGTCCAGGTCTGTGGTTCCACCGCCTCGATCGTGGGGGTGGCCGCGGCCGTCCAGTCGCCCACCACCGTGCTGGGTGACTGCTACAACAGCAACAGCACCATCCAGAAGCGCAAGGACCCGGCGGTGATCCCGCTGCTCAGCAACCAGGTCCTGGACATCCTGCCGCTGCAGACATGCGCGTCGTCCGGCCTGCTCGGCCAGCTCGGTCCGGCGCTGCCGATCGGCAGCTCGGCGTTCGTCGGCGGCCAGTGCGTCTCCGGCGGGCAGAAGATCCTGGACTGACCGCCCGTACCGACAGAGAGGCGGGGGGGCGCGGGGCGGCGGCGGCGCCCGCCGGGGGGGGGGGGACGCCAC
>NZ_ML769314.1:53263-830706 GCF_009720365.1 Catellatospora paridis
CGGCGCGCCTACCCGCCTGCCCGCCCCCCCCGCCCCCCCCGCGCGCCCGGGCCGCGAGATGCGGCCCGGCCTCTCTGCTTCGTTCAGTCGCCGATCGAGGCGGCTGTTCCGTCGGTGCTCAGCGCAGCCAGGGGACGTTGCGGTCCAGCAGACCGCGCTCTTTGAGCTCGGCACGCAGCGGGATCGTGTCGTCGATCCAGCCGCCCTCGCCGACGCCCCACATGTTCTGCACCTTCAGGTTGCCGAACGCCTCGCCGATGAGCTGACGCTGCACGGGGGTCAGACCGGCGTACCACGCGGACTCGCGGTCGACCGGCATGTCGTCGACCGGGCGGATCCAGCGGTAGGTGTAGCTCATGAAGAGCATCTTGCGCGTCACGTCCGAGCGGTTGCGCGAGCGCGAGTGCCACAGGCGGCGGTCGAAGATGAACGCGTCACCCGGCTTGGCCAGCCACGGCACGGCGCCCTCGGGGCCCTTGGCGATCTCCGCCGGGTCCGTCGGCCGGTACATGTGGTTGTTCAGGTGCGAACCCGGGATGCACAGGGTCTGCCCCCGGCCCGGCTCCGAGATGTCGCTGAGCACGATGGCGACCTTGATGGACAGCATCGGCCGCGGGACGTCGCCGTAGTACGGCGCGTAGTACTCCGCGTCGGAGTTCTGCCGCCAGCCGTCCTGGTGCCACTCCCAGCGAGGGGTCTCGTCCTCCTCGTACGGCGGGTTGACGTCGAGGTGGTTGTGCTGGGAGTAGATGTTCCAGCCGGCCAGACCCCAGACCCAGCGGAAGGTCGGGGAGTAGTCGAGCATCCGGGCGAATGCGGGGCTGTGGCTGACGGCGCCGAGCAGGTGCAGGGAACCGGTCTTGTCGATGTGACCGGTGTCCTTGTTCTCCACGTACAGGCGATCGGCCTCGGCCTGGAGTTCGGCCACGATCTCGGGGCTGACGACACCGGGGAGGTGCTTGTACCCGTTCTCGTGGAATTCCTTGCGCTCGGCGTCGGTGAGCGGCGCGTAGTCCGTCGCCGGCTCCTGAGAGGTGATGGTCATGTCCTCCCCTTGCGTCCTTCCAGACTTGGGCACAGTCGAAGGCAGGATCGGGGCGCGCGACTTGGGGGGTGGCGTGCCGGGATGAGCAACCTTCGCGAACGAGTGCCGATACTAACTCGCGTTCCCGAGTGACGTCGTCGCGCGGGGACCGATAAAGCGGCTTGCCACCAGGGTCACCCGCCCGCGACGGCCTGGGCCACCACCTGTTCGGCCACTTTCTCGGCGCTCGACCACGCCCTGTCACCAGCGGACCACTGCTGGTCGGCGTAGGTCACCCGGGTGACCCCGGTGAGTGGGGCATGGGCCACCAGCCAGTGCGCGAACTGCCAGCCCGTCTTGCTGTTCGCGGCCGGCACGCGCAGCGCCGTGCCCTCGATGACCACGCCCTTGGCCTTCGTGCCGAAGTCGGCCTTCATGAGGTCGGCGAGCACCGTCGACGTCGCGGCGTCGTCGGCGTCCGGACCATAGGTGTCGCAGGTCACACCGCCGGCCTGCTGGCCGGTCAGCACCTTGGCCAGCACGGTGGCGTCGTCGGCCCACTTCTCGTACGCCTCGGGGTAGGCCGACCGCTGCACCCGCTGGGCGGCATCGGTGACGCGCATCTTCTGCCAGCCCTTGACCTTGGTCAGGCTCGTGTAGAAACGCCGGGCCGCGTGCCGCGGGTCCATGATCTGCGTGGCGGTGCCCCAGCCCTGGCTGGGCCGCTGCTGGAACAGACCGAGCGAGTCGTGGTCGTTGCCCTCGCCCAGGTGCTCCAGGTTGCGCAGCTTCGACTCCTGCAGGGCGGTGGCCAGCGCGACCACCACCGCGCGATCGGGCACGTTGCGGCCGATGCCGACGGCGGCGATGGTCGCCGCGTTGGCCATCTGCTCGGGGTCCAGGCTCACCTCGCCGTCGGCGCGCGCCACGCACTTGGGCGCGCCCAGCCGGGGCAGCTCCAGCTTGCCGTCGACCTGCTGCCGGGCCAGGTAGCCGCCGACGCCGAACACCACGACGAGGATCACCAGGACGGTCAGCACATGCCGGCCCTTCACGGCGGCCTCCTCGACGTCGATGCGGTCGGCGGGGCGCCTTCCGGTTCTCCCGGAAGGCGCCCTCCTGCCGCAGGCTCGTTCAGGCCACCCTACGGTGTGCCCGCCCCCGTGGCACCGTGCTCGTCGGGCCGCGGAACCCAAGCGGCATCCCGTTTCTCCCGGAATGCGGCGACTCCTTCCCGGCCTTCCGTGGAGCCGAAGAAGCGCAGCGAGATTTCCGACAGGTGGGCCAGCTCGGCGTCGAGTTCCGGCTCCGGGCGGCGGCGCAACAGCTCCTTCGTGGTCGCCAGCGACGCGGGGGCGCCCCGGACGAGGCTGTCGCACCAGCGCGACACGATGGCGTCCACGTCGTCGTCCGGTGCGGTCGCGGTGACCAGGCCGATCGCTGCCGCGCGGGCCCCGTCGAAGACGTCGCCGGTCAGGTACAGCTCCGCGGCGGCACGCGGAGCCAGCCGCGGCAGCACCGTGGCCGAGATCAGCGCGGGCACCACGCCCAACCGCACCTCGGTGAAGGCGAACGTGGCCTTGCCCGCGCACACCGCCAGGTCGGCCGCGGCGATCAGGCCCAGCCCGCCCGCCCGCGCCGGTCCGCGCACCGCGGCCACCACCGGCTTCGCCGAGCTCGCCACCGCGCCCAGCACGTCACCGAGCAGCGCGGCCGGCATCTGCCCCGACTTCGCCGCGGCGGCGGTCTCGGCGAGATCGGCCCCGGAGCAGAAGACCGGACCGGTGTGGTCGAGCACGATCACCCGGACCCGCTCGTCGGCGTTCGCCTCGGCGAGCGCCGCCAGCAGCTCGGTCATCAGCCGCTGCGACAGCGCGTTGCGGTTGTGCGGGCTGTCGAGAGTGATCGTGGTTACGCCGCGGGCGTGGGTGACCCGGACGAGGTGGGAGTCAGGTGAGGACATGAGGGCAGACTAGAGCCGTGGCCCAGCTTCCCGATGGTGAACCCGTCCCCGACGACGGCACTCTTCCCGGCTCCGCGCTGGCCGACGTCGGCGGACGCGGCTTCGGCGTGTACCTGCACGTGCCCTTCTGCGCCAGCCGCTGCGGGTACTGCGACTTCAACACGTACACCGCCTCGGAGCTGGGCGGCGCGGACACCGAGGGCTACGTCGAGGCGGTGCTGGCCGAGCTGGCGCTGGCGGCGAAGGTGCTGCCCGCCCCGCCGCGGGTGGACACCGTCTTCGTAGGCGGCGGCACGCCGACCCTGCTCAAGCCGGCCCAGCTCGGGCGGATGCTGGAGGCGGTCGACCGCACCTGGGGCCTGGCCGCCGGGGCGGAGGTGACCACCGAGGCCAACCCGGAGTCGGTGGACCCCGCCTCGCTGCGGGAGCTGCGCCGGGCCGGGTTCACCCGGATCTCGCTGGGCATGCAGTCGGCCGCGCCCGGGGTGCTGCGCATCCTGGACCGCAAGCACACCGCCGGACGCGCCCCGGCCGCCGCGACCGAGGCGCGCGAGGCCGGGTTCGAGCACGTCAACCTGGACCTGATCTACGGCACGCCGGGGGAGACCGAGGACGACTTCGCCGCCTCGCTGGCCGCCGTGGTGGGGGCGGGCGTGGACCACGTCAGCGCGTACGCCCTGATCGTGGAGGACGGCACCCGCCTGTCGGCCCGGATCCGGCGCGGGGAGCTGGCCTCCCCGGACGACGACGTGGCCGCCGACCGCTACCTGGCGGCCGAGGCGGCGCTGTCCGCCGCCGGGCTGGGCTGGTACGAGGTCTCCAACTGGGCCGCCGACGACGCGGCGCGGTGCGCGCACAACCTGCTCTACTGGCGCGGCGGCGACTGGTGGGGCCTGGGGCCCGGCGCGCACAGCCACGTCGGCGGGGTGCGCTGGTGGAACGTCAAGCACCCGGCGCGGTATGCGGCCCGGCTGGCCGAGGGCCTGTCCCCGGGCCTGGGACGCGAGGTGCTCACGAACGAGCAGCGCCACACCGAGGACGTGCTGCTACGGCTGCGCCTGGTAGAGGGCCTGCCGCTCGACGTGCTGGACCCGGCGGGGCGCGCCGCGGCGGGGCAGGCGCTGGCCGACGGGCTGCTGGAGTCCACCGCGTACACGGACGGCCGCGCGGCGCTGACGCTGCGCGGCCGTCTCCTCGCGGACGCGGTGGTCCACTCCCTGCTGGCCTGGTGAACTGCTTACTTGACCAGCTTCAGGAACGTCATCGGGTACGTGTACAGCTGGCCCTCGTTGGCCTTGATGCCGGCGAGCACGCCGAAGACCACGCCGACCACGGTCGCGGCGAGCGCGATGAAGATCGGGATGATCAGGCAGCTGAGGATCCAGCAGACGATCGAGACGATCGAGATGCCGATCTGGAAGTTCAGCGCCTCGACCGCGTGCGCGCGGGCCGTGGGCGACTTCGGGCCCTGCACGAGCAGCGCGATCAGCGGGGCGACCCAGCCGCCGCCGCCCGCGCCGAGCAGCGCGCCGGCCGCGCCGCCGAAGTGGGCGACCAGGGCCCAGGTCTTGTCGTCGTTGTTGGCGAAACCGGCCGGCGCGACGTTGCCGGCGACCGGCGGCGGGCCGTAGCCGCCGGGGGCGGACGGCGGGACGGACGCGGGGGCCGACGGCGGCGCTGCCGGGGCCGGCGGCTCGTAGGAGGGGGCCGAAGGAACCGGCGGCTCGGAGGAGCCGGGCGGGGTGGGTTCACTCATGCCCGCCAGGCTAGGTGTGTGGATCAATCGGCGCCAGTCAACACCCGTGACCGATAGGCGACACTCTGCGAACCGAATGGACGAATTCACCGGGCGCCACTAAGCCGATGACTGCGAGCGGTGTCGGATGCCGCGCGGTGTCGACCCCGTCACCACGCCTATGCCGTCCGGGTGACGGCCCACGTAGACTGGCACTCACTCACGACGAGTGCCAGCCGGGAGGTGCGTATGGGTCTGGATGACCGCAAGCTCGAAGTGCTGCGTGCCATCGTCGAGGACTACGTCTCGACGCAGGAGCCCGTCGGGAGCAAGGCGCTGGTCGAACGGCACGCCCTGGGCGTGTCGTCGGCGACCGTGCGCAACGACATGGCCGTCCTCGAGGAGGAGGGCTACATCCGGCAGCCGCACACCTCGGCCGGCCGGGTGCCGACCGACCGCGGCTACCGCCTGTTCGTCGACCGGCTGTCGCGGGTCAAGCCGCTCTCCCCGGCCGAGCGCCGGGCGATCGAGCGTTTCCTGGTCGGCGCGGTCGACCTCGACGACGTCGTGCACCGCGCGGTGCGGCTGCTGGCGCAGCTGACCCGCCAGGTCGCCGTCGTGCAGTATCCGAGCCTGACCCGCTCCTCCGTACGCCATCTGGAACTGGTCCCGGTCTCCACCACCCGGCTGCTGCTGGTCATGATCACCGACACCGGTCGCGTCGAGCAGCGCGTCGTCGAGCTGCCCGGCCCGGTCGAGGTCGAGGAGATCACCGAGCTGCGCCGCACCCTCAACGCGACCCTGGTCGGCGTGAAGCTGGTGGACACCCCGCCGTTGGTGCAGGGCCTGGTGGAGCGGGCCGAGCCGCAGGCGAAGGCAACCATGAGCACGCTGGTCAGCGTCCTGCTGGAGACCCTCGTCGAACGGCACGAGGAGCGCCTCGCGCTGGCCGGCACGTCGAACCTGGCCCGGATGGGTCCGCTGGACCTGACCACCGGCGCGCTACGGCCCATCCTGGAGGCGCTCGAGGAGGAGGTCATCCTGCTCAAGCTCTTCGACGAGGTGAAGTCGGGTGCGGCCCGGGTGCGCATCGGCGACGAGAACGAGGTCGTCGACCTGCGGGCCACCTCGGTGGTCAGCACGGGCTACGGTCCGGGCGCGACCGTCGTCGGCGGGATGGGCATCGTCGGCCCGACCCGCATGGACTATCCCGGCACCATCGCCACCGTTCGCGCCGTCGCGCGTTACGTCGGCGAGATGCTGGGACATTGATTCCGAATTTCCTGTTGTTGCTGAACGAGGCTTGAGGACAGCGTGGCCAAGGACTACTACGGCATTCTCGGCGTTCCCAAGGACGCCGACGCCGACGACATCAAGCGGGCTTACCGCAAGCTCGCCCGTCAGTACCACCCGGACGTCAATCCGGACCCGGCCGCGGCGGAGAAGTTCAAGGACATCAACAACGCGTACGAGGTGCTGTCCGACGACCAGAAGCGGCGCATGGTCGACCTGGGCGGCGACCCGCTCGCGCCGGGCGGAGGCGGCGCGGGTCCGGGCGGCCCCGGCGGCGGCCCGTTCGTCGGCTTCCAGGACATCATGGACGCCTTCTTCGGCGGCAGCGGCTCGCGCGGCCCGCGCCCGCGCACCCGGCCCGGCGCCGACGCGATCCTGCGGCTGGACCTCGACCTGTTCGAGACCGCGTTCGGCGTCGAGGCGCCGATCACCGTGGACACCGCGGTGCTCTGCACCACCTGCTCCGGCGCGGGCACGGCGGCGGGCACCCACCCGCAGACCTGTGACACCTGCGGCGGCCGCGGCGAGGTGCAGTCGGTGCAGCGCACCTTCCTGGGCCAGGTCGTGTCGTCGCGTCCCTGCAACGCCTGCCAGGGCTTCGGCACCACCATCCCGCACCCGTGCCCGACCTGCGCCGGCGACGGCCGGGTCCGCACCCGGCGCAGCCTGACCGTGAAGATCCCGGCCGGCGTCGAGGACGGCATGCGCATCCGGCTGGCCAACCAGGGCGAGGTCGGCCCCGGCGGCGGCCCGTCCGGCGACCTGTACGTGGAGATCCACGAGCGGGCCCACGACGTGTACGCGCGCAAGGGCGACGACCTGCACTGCAAGGTCACCGTCCCGATGACCGCCGCCGCCCTGGGCACCCGCCTCACCATCAAGACCCTGGACTCCGAGGAGCAGGTGGAGGTCAAGCCCGGCACCCAGCCGAACTCCACCCTGCGCATCCGGGCCAAGGGCGTGCCGCACCTGCGCGGCGCCGGCCGCGGCGACCTCTTCGTGCACCTCGACGTCCGCACCCCCACCCGCCTGGACGGGGAGCAGGAGCGCATGCTCCGCGAGTTCGCCCGCCTCCGCGGCGAGGAGGTCGCCGAACTCTCCAAGCAGGGCGGCTTCTTCTCCCGAGTCCGCGACGCCTTCAACGGCCACTGAGAGTTTTCCCGCGTTGATCATGAACTTATGGCACGGGTCGACGGCGTGTCGGTGCCATAAGTTCATGATCACCATTGGAGGGTGTGGCACGTGAGCGCGCCGCTGTTTCTGGTCGACGAACTGCCGGGTGAGGGCCTCTACACGCTGGGCGGGGCGGAGGGCCACCATGCCGCGACCGTGCAGCGGCTGCGGGTGGGCGAGGCGCTGCTGCTCGCCGACGGGCGGGGCGGCGTGGCGTCCGCGGTGGTCCGGGCCGTCGGCAAGGGCGCGCTCGACGTCACCGTCACCGATCGGCGGTACGCCGACGCGCCCGACCCCCGCCTGCTCGTCGCCCAGGGCATCGCCAAGGGCGACCGGGGCGAGCTGGCCGTGCAGGCGATGACCGAGGTCGGCGTGGACGAGATCCTGCCCTGGGCCGCGTCCCGCAGCGTCGCCCAGTGGCGCGGCGACCGGGGCGCGAAGTCCCGCGAGAAGTGGGCGGCGGTGGCCCGCGAAGCCGCCAAGCAGGCCCGCCGCACCTGGCTGCCGGTGGTCGGCGGCGACCCCGACCTGTCCACGAAGCAGTTGACCCAGCGCCTTTCGGCCGCGTCAGCCGCGTTCGTGCTGCACGAGGAGGCGACCGAGCGGCTGTCGCAGGTCGAGTTGCCCGCTGCCGGGGAGATCGTGCTGGTCGTCGGCCCCGAGGGCGGGATCGACGACGCCGAGCTGAAGACGTTCACGGCGGCCGGTGCGGTCGCGGTGCGCCTGGGCGACAACGTGCTGCGCACCTCGACGGCCGGTGTCGCGGCCCTCAGCGTCCTCGCCACCCGCCTCGACCGCTGGTGACCCCACCCGCCTGACCGGTGCCGTCTTGATCGCTCGACTTGCCAGGCAAGTGGGCGAAAGCGCGCTCAAGATACGCACACCTGACCGGCAAGTCGAGTGATCAAGGCTGGGCGGGGCGGGGACGACGGGTCAGCGGAGGTGGGAGGCGCCGTTGAGGTCGAGGACGGCGCCGGAGGCCCATTCGGCGGCGGGGTCGGCGAGCCAGAGGACGGCGGCGGCGATCTCCTCGGGGCGGGCGACCCGGCCGAACGGGCTCTGTGCGGCGTGCTCGGCCCCCCGGGGGACCTTGTAGGAGGCGTTGGTCTCGTCCTCCTGGACGTAGCCGGGGGCGACCGTGGCGACGCCGATGCGGTACGGGGCCAGCGCGACGGCGAGGGACTGGCCCATGGCGTGCAGGCCGGCCTTGGCGGCGCCGTACGCGGGCTGGCCGGGCTCGCCGCGGTAGGCGCCGCGCGAGCCGACGTTGATCACGCGGGCGGGCGGGGAGCCCGGGGGGCGGCCCAGCATGTGCCGGACCGCGCAGTAGGTGACGTTCGCGGGGCCGGTCAGGTTCACCGCGAGCGTGCGTGCCCACAACTCCTGCCACTCGGTGTAGGAGACCCCGGTGATCGGGTGCGGGTACGCCTGCCCGGCATTGTTGACCAGCACGTCGAGCCCGCCCAGCGCCTCCGCGGCGGCGTCGACCATCGCGGCGACGGCGGCCGGGTCGGCCAGGTCCGCCCGTACCACGGCATGTCCTTCGCCGGGCAGCGAGGCTCGCAGCGACTCGGCGAGGTCGGCGGAGTCGCGGTGGTGGATCGCGACCCGGTCGCCGCGGGCGGCGAACGCGGCCGCCACGGCCCGGCCGACGCCGCGCGACGCTCCGGTCACCAGCACCGCACGTGGCTTTGACATGAGGTGAGCCTACGATCTGTCTCGTGACCGTTGCCGACTGCCTGTTCTGCCGCATCGTGACGGGGGAGATCCCCGCGACGGTGGTCGTCGAGACCGAGCGCACCCTCGCGTTCCGGGACATCGCGCCGAAGGCCCCCACCCACGTCCTGGTGATCCCCAAGGAGCACTACGCGGATATCGCGTCGCTGGCCACGGACAATCCAGGGCTGGCCGGCGAGGTGCTGGGCACCGTCGCCGACGTGGCCACCGCCGAGGGCCTGGCCGGCGAGGGCTTCCGGGTGATCTTCAATACCGGCGCGTCGGTGGGGCAGACCGTGTTCCACGCGCACGCGCACGTGCTCGGCGGTGTCGACATGGACGGCGACCTCACCGGGTAGTCTCGCCGCCGTGGCAGACCTGAACCGCACTCTCGAACGCCTGGTCCGCGCCGTACAGGCCGAGGCCCGGGTGCCCGCTCTCAGCGTGGCGCTGCGCCGCGACGACCGCCCGCTGTGGACCTTCCAGGTGGGCGGGTCCGGCAATCCCGGCGCGCCGCTGGACGCCGACACCCCGTTCCGGATCGGGTCGATCACGAAGACCTTCACCGCGGTGCTGGTGCTGCAAGCCCGCGACGCGGGCCTGCTCGACCTCGACGACCCGATCGGCGCGCACCTGGACGTGCCCGCGCACGGCGGGCTGACGATCCGGCGGCTGCTGTCGCACACCGCGGGCCTGCAACGCGAGCCGGTCGGCGACGTGTGGGACACGCTGACCCCGCCGGATCTGCCGGGCCTGCTCGACGACCTGGCCCGCACCGAGGCGATCCACCCTCCGGCGCGCCGCTTCCACTACTCCAACCTGGGCTTCGCGCTGCTGGGCCACCTGGCCGCGCGGCGGCTCGGCGGCGACTGGTGGGACCTGGTCGACGAGCGGATCTGCCGCCCGCTGGGCCTGTCCGCCACCACGTACGGCGCCCCGGCGCACGCCGCGATCGGCTACCTCGTCGACGAGTACTCCGACCACGCCCGGCCGGAGCCGCCGACCGACTTCGGCGCGGTCGGCCCGGCCGCGCAGCTCTGGAGCACCGCCGCCGACCAGGCCCGCTGGGCGGCGTTCCTGACCGACCCGGCGTCGGTGGACCCGGCCGGCGCGGTGCTGGCCGCGGCCACGCTCGCCGAGGCGCGCCGGCCGCTGACGCCGCGCAACGAGACGCTGTGGGAATCGGGCGTCGGCCTGGGCCTGATGCTGTGGCCGCGCGAGGGCCGCGTGCTGCACGTGGGCCACAACGGCGCGATGCCCGGCTTCCTGGCTGCCGCGTGCGGCCGTCACGGCGGTCCCGGCAACCCGGGGGGTATGGCCGCAGCCGTGCTGGCCTCCTCGGGCACCGCCTCGGCGATCATCGACCTGCCGCACCGGCTGATCGAGGAGGCGCTGGCCGCCGACCCGGTGGACGTCGCGCCGTGGGCCCCGGGCGAGCCCGCCCCCGAGCACCTGCGCAGCGTGCTGGGCCGCTGGTGGGGCGAGGGCTACGAGTACGTGTTCCGCTGGGCCGACGGCGCGCTGACCGGCCGCGGCGCGGACGACCCGGCCGACGCGCCCCCGGCGGTCTTCGCGGCGCTGCCCGGCGAGCCGGACGTGCTGCGTACCGTCTCGGGCCGGGAGGTGGGCGAGCGGCTGCGGCTGACCCGCGACGCCTCCGGTGAGGTGGTCCGCATGCACTGGGCGACCTACCGCTTCACCCGCCGCCAGGAGACCTTCGACGGGGTCTGGGTCAGCCGTCCCTGAGGTATCCCCCGCATGCCGAACCCACCACGCCGTCATAACCACTGGCGGCGATGGTGGGATCGGTGACTACGATAGGACCAGCGGGCGGCGACCTGAGCCGGTCCGGTGAGCACAGAGAGCGGGTGCGGAAGGCCCTCGGCCACCTTATGAGCATTGGTTCCTCTCCGAACGCGGTGCAGACGAAGATCACCGTGTCTGACCCGAGTGTCATGGTCCAGTTGCTGGGCACCGGCGACCGCGTGCTCAAGCTCATCGAGAAGGCCCTGTCCAGCGACATCCTGGTCCGGGGCAACGAGATCACCATCACCGGCCCGGCGGCCGAGAACGCGCTTGCCGAGCGCGTCTTCGGTGAGCTGCTGGAACTTATCGAGAAGGGCGAGCCGCTGACCGAGGACGCCGTCCGACGCACCGTCGGCATGCTTACCGATGAGGGCACCACCGAGCGGCCCGCCGAGGTGCTCACCCTCAACATCCTCTCCCGCCGCGGGCGCACCATCCGCCCCAAGACCCTCGGCCAGAAGAAGTACGTGGACGCGATCGACGCAAACACGATCGTCTTCGGCATCGGGCCCGCCGGCACCGGCAAGACCTACCTGGCCATGGCCAAGGCGGTCCAGGCGCTGCAGGCCAAGGAGGTCACCCGGATCGTGCTTACCCGGCCCGCGGTCGAGGCGGGCGAGCGGCTGGGCTTCCTGCCCGGCACGCTCAACGAGAAGATCGACCCGTACCTGCGCCCGCTCTACGACGCGCTGCACGACATGATGGACCCCGAGTCGATCCCGCGGCTGATGACGCAGGGCACGATCGAGGTGGCTCCGCTGGCGTACATGCGCGGCCGGACCCTCAACGACGCCTTCATCATCCTGGACGAGGCACAGAACACCACGCCCGAGCAGATGAAGATGTTCCTGACCCGGCTCGGCTTCAACTCCAAGGTCGTCGTCACCGGTGACGTGACGCAGGTGGACCTGCCCGGTGACCAGCGCAGCGGCCTGCGTGTCGTGCAGGAGATCCTGGACGGCCTGGAGGACGTGCACTTCTCCCGGCTTACCAGTGCCGACGTCGTGCGGCACCGGCTGGTCGGCGAGATCGTTGACGCATACGAAAAGTGGGACGAGAACCAGCAGCGCCAGACGCTGCCGGCGAACGTTCACCCCGTGCCGCGGCGCGGTGCGGGGCGACGCCGCTGACGACTAGGGAATCAGAGTGTCTATCGAGATCGCCAACGAGTCCGGGTTCGACGTCGACGCCGACAACATCGTCGCCGTCGCCCGGCACGCCCTGGTCCAGATGGGTGTCAACCCGCTCGCCGAGCTGTCGGTGCTGCTGGTCGACTCCGACTACATGGCGGAGCTGAACCACCGCTGGATGGACAAGGACGGCCCCACGGACGTGCTGGCCTTCCCGATGGACGAGGACACGATCGACCACGGCCCGTCGGAGTCCTCCGGCGGGCAGCCGTCGCTGCTCGGCGACATTGTGCTGTGCCCGGAGGTGGCGGCGTCGCAGGCGGCGCGGTACGGCTCCGCGGATCCCCGCATGCGCACCGGTGATAGCGTGCCGGAGGCGCCCGCCCCCGGGCTGCACGGTGACTACAGCACCACGGACGAGCTGAGCATGCTCACCATCCACGGCGTGCTGCATCTGCTCGGCTATGACCACGCCGAGCCGGAGGAGGAGCGGGAGATGTTCGCCCTGCAGGGCAAACTCCTGGACAGCTGGCAGGCTCGGGCAGCGGGCGGGGCGAGCGGATCATGAATCCTGCCCATACCGTTCCGGCTGAGGACGGGACAGCACGGTGACCGAGCTGGGCGGACTGCCCGACGGGCCGCTGCTGTGGTCGGCGGCCGGTCTGGTGGTGCTGGCGGGGCTGTTCGCGATGACGGAATCGGCTCTCGCCGTGATCTCTCCCGCCCGCGCGGCGGAGCTGAACCGCGAAGGCCTGCGCGGCGCTGCGGCGCTGCAGGCGGTGGCCGCCGACGCGGTACGCCACATCAACCTGCTCCTGCTGCTGCGGCTGCTGTGCGAACTGACCGCCACCACGCTGGTGGCCCTGGTCGCCGTCGACACCTTCGGGCCCGGCTGGACGGCCGCGCTGGTCACCGCCGGCGCGATGAGCGTGATCAGCTTCGTGGTGGTGGGCGTGGCCCCGCGCACCATCGGCCGTCAGCATGCGTACGAGGTGGGCCGTTACACCGCTCCGGTGCTGCGCTGGCTGGGCCGGGTGCTCGGCCCGCTGGCCAGCCTGCTGATCATCATCGGTAACGCGGTCACCCCGGGCAAGGGCTTCCGCGAGGGGCCGTTCGCCAGCACCCAGGTGGAGCTGC
The DNA here is from genome assembly GCF_009720365.1 of Catellatospora paridis. Lineage (GTDB taxonomy): Bacteria > Actinomycetota > Actinomycetes > Mycobacteriales > Micromonosporaceae > Catellatospora > Catellatospora paridis. The sequence continues at coordinate 66,241 of NZ_ML769314.1, forward strand.
GCGAGCTGGTCGACCTAGCCGAGCAGCGCGGCGTCGTGGAGCACGGCGAGCGCGAGATGATCCACTCCGTGTTCGCGCTGGGCGACACCATCGCCCGCGAGGTCATGGTGCCCCGCACCGAGATGGTCTGGGTGGAGTCGAGCAAGACCGCCGAGCAGGCGCTCGCGCTGGCCCTGCGCTCGGGCTTCTCCCGGGTGCCCGTCATCGGCGAGTCCGTCGACGACGTGCTCGGCGTGGTCTACCTCAAGGACATGGCCCGCCAGGTGCAGGAGGGCGGCGCCGAGACGCCGGTCGAGCACCTGATGCGGGTGGCGGCGTTCGTGCCGGAGTTCAAGCCCGTCGACGACCTGCTGTCGGAGATGCAGGCGGCCCGCACCCACCTCGCCATCGTCATCGACGAGTACGGCGGCACCGCCGGCCTGATCACCATCGAGGACATCCTCGAGGAGATCGTCGGCGAGATCACCGACGAGTACGACGTCGAGCGGCCCCCGGTCGAGCGGCTGGAGGACGGCGCGGTGCGGGTGACCGGGCGGCTGCCGATCGAGGACCTCGGCGAGCTGTTCGACGTCGAGCTGCCCGCCGACGAGGTGGAGACCGTGGCCGGCCTGCTCGCCCAGGCGCTGGGCCGGGTGCCGATCCCCGGCGCGCGGGTGTCCGTGGGCGGGCTGACCCTGGTCGCCGAGGGCACCACCGGCCGGCGCAACCACATCGACACGGTGCTGGTCAAGCGCGAGGAACCCGCCGAGAAGACCACCCCCTCCGAAAGGCACATGGCAGATGTCTGACGTCACCCTCGAGTCGGTCTCGGCCGAGGACCGCAAGCTGCTCACCATGGCCCGCTCGGCCCGCGCCCGGATCGACGCGATCGAGGGCGCGGCGGTGCGCGACGGCGACGGGCGCACGTACACCGGGGTCAGCATCAGCCTGCCGTCGTTCTCGGTGTCGGCGCTGCGGCTCGCGGTGGCCTCGGCGGTCGCCGCGGGCGCGAGCTCGCTGGAGGCGGCGCTGGTGGTGACCGAGGCGTCGATGGTCGACAGCCAGGACCTGGCCGCCGTCCGTGACGTGACCACCGGCATCCCGGTCTACCTGGCCACCCCCGACGGCAGCATCGCCGCAGCCGGCACGGCCTGATTTCGCCGCTGGTCACCGCCCCGCAGAGTTAAGAAGGGCACCTTCTACAACGCTATGCGTTGTAGAAGGTGCCCTTCCTTTTGCTCTCAGACGGGGCCGAGGTGGGTGAGGTGGCGGTCTACGACGGTTTTGACGGTTTCGGCGGGGTCGGTGTCCCAGATGGTCTGGTTGAAGATCTCGACCTCGACGTGGCCGGTGTAGCCGGCGCGGAGCACCGCGTCGGTGATGGGTGCGAAGTCGATGTGGCCGTCGCCGACGTGGCCGCGGCCGAGCAGCATGTCGGCGGGCAGCGGGACGACCCAGTCGCAGACCTGGTAGGCCGAGATGCGGCCCTCGGCGCGGGTGATCTGGGTGAACAGCTGCGGGTCCCACCACACGTGGTAGGTGTCGACGACGACGCCGACCTCGTGCGGGGCGAACGGCTCGGCCAGGTGCAGCGCCTGCCCGAGGGTGGACACCACCGCCCGGTCGGCGCAGAACATCGGGTGCAGCGGCTCGATCGCCAGGCGTACGCCGAGGCTGCTCGCATACGGCACCAGCTGCTCCAGGGCGCGGGCCACGTGGGCGCGGGCCGCGGGCAGGTCCTTCGAGCCCTCGGCCAGTCCGCCGACGACCAGCACCAGCTCGGCGGTGCCGAGGTCGGCGGCCTCCTCGATGGCGCGCCGGTTGTCCGCCAGCCCCTCGGCCGAGCCGGTGGTGACGAAGCCGCCCCGGCACAGGCTGGTGACGGTCAGCTCGTACTGGTCGAGCAGCCGCTTGGCGGCCTTGGCCCCGCCCGCCGCCTCGACGACGTCCCGCCACGGGCCGATGCCGGTGATGCCGTTCTCGGCGCACAGCCGGGCGGCCTGGGCGAGCGTCGCCTTCTTGATGGTGGCGGTGTTCAGCGACAGCCTCATGCCGCGCCGTCCAGGTAACGCGCGAGCCGGTCCGCGGCCAGGTCGGGGTCGTCGAGCACGCCCGCCTCCCCGGCGAGGCGGTGCAGCTCCAGCAGGTGGTCGCGGGAGCGCGAGTGCTCCTGCCCGCCCACCATGACGAACCGCTCCTGGTGCCCGTTGAGCCAGGCCAGGAACACGATGCCGGTCTTGTAGTGGTAGGTCGGCGTGCCGAAGATGTGCTTGGCCAGCGGCACGGTCGGGTCGAGGATCGCGCGGAACCCGGCGGTGTCACCGGCGTCCAGCAGTTCCAGCGCCTTCGCGGCGGGGACCGCGATGGCGTCGAAGATGCCCAGCAGCGCGTCCGAGTAGCCGACCTCGTCGCCCGCGATCAGCTGCGGGTAGTTGAAGTCGTCGCCGGTGTAGAGGCGTACGCCGTCGGGCAGCCGCCGACGGATCGCGACCTCGCGGGCCTCGTCCAGCAGGGACACCTTGATGCCGTCGATCTTCGAAGCGTTGGCGTGGATCAGCTCCAGCGCGCTCTCGGTCGCCGCGTCCAGGTCGGCCGCGCCCCAGTAGCCCGCCAGCGCCGGGTCGAACATGTCGCCGAGCCAGTGCAGGATCACCGGCTGCTCGGCCTGCGCCAGCAGCTTGCCGTAGACGGCGTGGTAGTCGGCGGGGCCGGTGGCGGCCGCGGCCAGCGCTCGTGACGCCATCAGGATGACCTTCGCACCGGCCTCCTGCACCACGTCGAGCTGCTCGGCGTACGCGGCCTCGATGGCGGCCAGGCCGTGCGCGCCGGGGGCGAGCTGGTCGGTCCCCGCGCCGCAGGCCAGCCGCCCGCCGACGGACTTGGCCTCGGCGCCGCTGCGCCGGATCAGCTCCGTGGTGGCGGCCCAGTCCAGGCCCATGCCGCGCTGTGCGGTGTCCATCGCGTCGGCGATGCCCAGGCCCAGCGACCACAGGTGGTGCCGGAACCGCATGGTCGCGTCCCAGTCGACGACCGCCGGGCGGCCCGCCCCGTTGTCGGCGGCCGGGTCGGCGACGACGTGCGCCGCGGCGTAGAAGACCCGGCTGCGGGCGGCAGCCGTGCCCTGCTCGGCAGGCGCGCTCACAGGTCGCCGACCAGGATCTTGCGGCCCTCGCGGGCGGACTGCAGGCCCAGCTCGGCCAGCTGCACGCCACGGGCGCCCGCGTAGAGGTCGTGGCCGTACGGCGCGTCGGCGACCACGTACGCCAGGAACTCCTCCCACTGTCGCTTGAAGCCGTTGTCGTAGGTGTCGTTCTCCGGCAGCTCGCTCCACTGGTCGCGGAAGTCGTGGCTGACCGGCAGGTCGGGGTTCCACACCGGCTTCGGGGTGGTGGCGCGGTGCTGGATGCGGCAGTTGCGCAGGCCGGCCACGGCGCTGCCCTCGGTGCCGTCGACGTGGAAGGTGACCAGCTCGGTGCGGTCCACGCGGGTGGTCCAGGAGCTGTTGACCGAGGCGACGATGCCGCCCTCCAGCTCCAGCACGGCGTACGCGGCGTCGTCGGCGGTGGCCGGGTAGGCCTTGCCCTGCTCGTCCCAGCGCTGCGGGATGTGCGTGGCCATCTGCGCGTAGACCGAGCGCACCGGGGCGATCACGTGGTCGAGCACGTAACGCCAGTGCGGGAACATGTCGAGGATGATGCCGCCGCCGTCCTCGGACCGGTAGTTCCAGCTCGGACGCTGCGCGGTCTGCCAGTCGCCCTCGAACACCCAGTAGCCGAACTCGACCCGCACCGACAGGATGCGGCCGAAGAAGCCCGACTCGACCAGGCGGCGGAGCTTCAGCAGGCCGGGCAGGTAGAGCTTGTCGGCCACCACGCCGTGCTTGATGCCCGCGGCCTGCGCCTCGTCGGCCAGCGCGACGGCGTCGGCCAGCGACTCGGCGGTCGGCTTCTCGGTGTAGATGTGCTTGCCCGCGGCGATGGCCTGGCGCAGCGCGGCGACGCGGGCGGTGGTCACCTGTGCGTCGAAGTAGATCTCGTTGCTCTCGTCGGCCAGGGCCGCGGCCAGGTCAGTGGTGTAGCGGGTGAGTCCGTGCAGCTCCGCGAGCTGCTCCAGCTTCGCCGCGTTGCGGCCGACGAGCACCGGCTCCGGCCACACCACGGTGCCGTCGGCCAGCGCCAGGCCGCCCTGCTCGCGGATGGCGAGAATGGACCGCACCAGGTGCTGGCGGTAACCCATCCGGCCGGTGACACCGTTCATGACGATGCCGACAGTTCTGCGGTCCATGCTCGTACCTCTCGGTCTGGCAGGTCGTGACGCGGGCACGACCTGTCGGGATCGGGGGAGGCCGCCGCTCGCGAGGAGCCGCGGCGAAGGGTGGGGGTGGAAAGCGCTTTCCGCCTGCGAGGCGGTACCCTACGCCCATGCCTCGAACCTCGTCAACCAGAGCGCCCGGCGGCGCCGTCACGCTGCAGCAGGTCGCCACGGCGGCCGGTGTCTCGCTGGCCACCGCGTCCCGCGTGCTGCACGGCAGCGGCGGGCGCAAGGTGGCCGAGGCGCTGGCCGAGCGGGTCACCACGGCTGCCACCGAGCTGCGCTACGTCGCGCACGCCCCGGCGCAGTCGCTGGCCCGCTCCCGCAGCACCGTCGTCGGGGTGCTGGTGCACGACATCGCCGACCCCTACTTCGCCGCCATCGCGGCCGGCGCGATGGACGTGGCCCGCGAGTACGACCTGATGGTGCTGGTGGCCAACACCTTCCGCGATCCGGGGCTGGAGCGCGACTACCTGGCCCGGCTGCGCGCGCAGCGGGCCCGCGCGGTGCTGCTGGCGGGCTCGGCGTTCGTCGGCGAGCCGTTCGCCGAGGAGGTGGCGGCGTTCGCCGAGTCGGGTGGGCGGGTCGCCGCGATCGGCGCGCACGGCACCGGCATCGACACCGTCGAGCCCGACCAGTACGGCGGCGGCCGCCTCATCGCCGAGCACCTGGTGGGACTGGGCCACCGCGAGATCGGGGTGATCACCGGCCCGGCCGGCCTGGCCACGGTCGCGCAGCGGCTGGCCGGGTTCACCTCCGTGGTGGCCGCTCCCCGGCTGGTCCACGCAGACTTCACCCGCGAGGGCGGCCGCGCGGCGACCCACGAGCTGCTGGGCCGCCACCCCGAGGTGACCGCGGTCTTCGCGCTGAACGACCTGATGGCGGCCGGGGCCCTGGCCGCCCTGCGGGAGCTGGGCCGACCCGTGCCGGAGCAGGTCTCGGTGGCAGGCTTCGACGACCTGCCCGTCGCGACCGACCTCACGCCGGCGCTGACCACGGTGCGTCTGCAGCTGGCCGACATCGGGGCGCGGGCGATGCGGCTGCTGCTCGACGACGAGCCCGGCGGCCGACTCGTGCCGGCCCCGGCAGAGCTGGTGGTACGTGACAGCACCGGGCAGGCCAGCAGGCTGCACTGAGATCCCAAATTTCCCAAATAATCTGATTAGTCCGGTTTGAGGCGAATAACCGCGGGTAGTCCCTGGGCTGCGTCGAGCTCAGTGGAGGTATGCATGCGACGTCTCAACTTCCGACTCATCCGGCCGGGAAACCGACCACTCGCCGCCTGCGGGATGGCAGTGCTCACCTTCGGGATGGCGCTGGTGTTCGCGGGGACCGACCTCGGCGGCCAGCCCGCGAAAGCGTGGGCGAACGCGCCCGTCGACATCCTGCCGGCGAACGTCGGCTTCACCGCGGCGGCGTTCGAGAACCACGTCTGCGATCCGGCCTTCGGCGGCGGGCCGCTGTCCGGTCAGGACGTCTGGGTCTTCAAGCTGCCCGGTGACCAGGCCAAGACGGGCGACTTCATCAGCGTCAGAGCCACGTTCACCACGCCCGAGGGCACCGAAGAAACCGCGGTCGTCCCCGCCGAGGGCGGCGGTGTCGTGCTGCGGGCGAACACCAGCAAGGCCTGGGTGGCCCTGCCGGAGGGCTGGACCCTCACCGGGGCCAAGGCCGAGATCACCGGCACCGCACCGCTGTTCGTGCTGGCCCGCACCTGCCCGGCCGAGGGCACGGTCACGCCGCCGGTCGCACCGGACCCCGACCCGTCGGCCACCGCCGAGCCGGACCCGTCGTCCAGCGCCGACCCGCACCCGTCGCACTCCGCCAACCCGGACCCGTCGGACACTGCCAACCCGGACCCGTCGGACAACCCGAACCCGGACCCGTCTGCTTCCGCGGCGCTCTTGCCGTCGGGCGCACCCGAGCCGTCTGTCGCGCCGTCGGGTGCGCCAGAACCCTCGGTCGCACCGTCGGTGCTGCCCGAGCCCTCGGTCGCGCCGTCGGTAGCACCCGAGCCCTCGGCACCGCCGTCCGGTCGGGCGAAGCCGGCGCACGTCAGCTCGGCGCTGGGGCTGTCCCCCTCGGCGGACCCGGTGGAGCCGCCGATCGTGGATCCGTCTGCGCCGCCGTCGGACCCGATCGTGGACCCGTCTGCGCCGCCGGTGGACCCGATCGTGGATCCGTCGGCCCCGCCGGTGGATCCCATTGTGGATCCGTCTGCGCCGCCGTCGGACCCGATCGTGGATCCGTCGGCCCCGCCGGTGGACCCGATCGTGGATCCGTCGGCCCCGCCGGTGGACCCCATTGTGGACCCGTCTGCGCCGCCGTCGGAGCCGATCGTGGACCCGTCCGCGCCGCCCGTGGACCCGATCGTCGACCCGTCGGCCGCGCCGGAGCCGTCCGCTCCGCCGGTGGCCCCGGGGCACCGACCGCGCCCGGCCGAGCCCGGCCCGCATGTGGCGACCGCCCTCATCGGTCTGTGGGACGACCTGGTCGCCTGGTTCCGCTGAGGCCTGGTGGCCCGAAGCCCGAAGCCCGAGGCGGCGGGCGATGAGGCACTGAGGCTCGAGGCCCCGTCTGCGCCGACCCACGCGGCGCGGACGGGGCCTCGTCCGGTGTGGTGCCGGACCGGTGTCGCTCAGGCGGGCGCGGCGACCGGCGGGTACGGGAACAGGCCGATGCGGGCGTGGTACTCGCGGGCCAGTTCGTCGGTGTCGGAGCCGACCAGCAGGCCCTGCGGGCTGAGCACGAAGGCGCGTACGCCCTGGCCGCGGCTGCGGGTGGGATTCCAGTCCAGGGCGCGGCCGGTGACCGGGTCGAGCGCGGCGATGCCGGGCCGGTCCACCGCGCCGGGGCCCTTCGTCTTCTGCCCGTACGTGTTGTCCTGCCAGAGCTGGTGCCCGCCGACGTACACGGCCGGACCGGTGGCGGCCACGGCGTACAGGGAGTGGCCGCCGGTGTGGTTGATCCAGGTGGGGTGGTGCTCGCCGGATCCGGCGCTCTCGAACCGGGCCGCGGCGGTGCAGGGCAGGTCCGGCCCGGAGTCGTGGCCGGTGGTGACCACCACGAAGTAGGAGCCGTCGGGGGAGTGGTCGATGCCGCGCACGTAGCTGTCGAAGCGGGCGTCGCAGCGGTCGACGCCGTAGAAGGCGGTGGACCAGTCGCTGACCACGGCCTGCGGGCCGGTGACGTCGAGGCTGACCAGCTGCTGGCGGTCCAGGCCCTGCACGCGGGCGAAGTTTCCGATCACGACGAGCCGGGTGCCGTCGGGGGACAGGCTCATCGCCTCGGCGCGGGGGTAGTTCGCGACCGCGTCCGAGAGCCCGGCGTCGAAGCCTTCGTCGAGGCGGCCGGACAGGGCGTCGACCCTGGCCAGCCCGGCGCGCGGCACGCCGTTGACGGAGCGGTAGTAGCCGCCGACGTAGAGCGTGCCGGCCGACACCGCGAGCGTGCGCACGTCGCCGTCGACCGGGGCGTAGAAGCCGCGGTGCAGCCGGCCGGTGGCCAGGTCGAGGCGGGCCAGCGAGCGGCGGTTCCGGCCGTTGACCTTGGTGAAGTCGCCGCCCACCAGCAGGCTGCCGTCGGGGCCCTCGGCGAGGGCGTAGACCGGCCCGTCCAGTTCCGGCGCGAAGTCGGTGATCTGGCCGTCGGACAGGCGGAACGCCATCAGGTGGCGGCGGTTCACCGCGGCTCGGCGGTGCGCGTCGGTGGTGGCGTTGAAGTTCCCGCCCACCACGACCGTGTCGCCGATCAGGGCCATGGCCCAGACCTGCCCGTCGGTGACGTGCGGGGTCCAGTCCACCGGATTCGTGGAGACGACCTGGGGCACCGGTGGCCCCACGCCCGCGTCGGCTCCGGCCACCGCGGGCGCGGGGCCGCCGAGCAGGACGGACGAGATGACAAGCGACACGCCGAGCAGAGAACGCATGTCTCTATGATCGGTGTGATATGGCTCTTATGTGAAGAAATGCGACAAAATCTAAAAACGCGTTCGGGTTCACACTTCGCGCAGCAGGTCAGCGCCGAGGATCTTGCCCGCGAGCGAGGGTTCGGTGGTCATCAGCGGCACCCGCAGCACCGCCGCGAGCAGGCAGGCATGGGCCAGGCCGAGGGTGCCCAGGTGTTGGGCCAGGCCGCCGACGGCCTGCGCGTCCCCGGCGCTCAGCGGGACGACCTCGACCTGCGGCAGCGTGCGCAGCACGTCCAGCATCGGCTCGTCGGCGCGGTCGGCGGCCCAGTACGCCTCGCTCAGGCACAGCGCGGGCACCAGTGCGGTGAACCCGCCCGCCTCCAGGCCCGCCAGCGCGGCGCTGACGGTCAGGCTGTCCGCGGCCACGTAGCGCCGGATCGCGCCGGTGTCGAGGATGCGGCCGGCCGGTTTCACCGGGCCTTCCGCTGCAGCCGAGCCAGCACGGCCTCGTAGCAGGCCTCCTGCTCGGCGATCCACTCCGGATCGTTGCGGCGCTGCTCTTCCAGCTCCAGCTGGGCGCGGAACTCGTCGAGCAGCTCCTGCGGGATGTCCGGCAGGCCGAGCCGCCGCCGGGTCTCCAGGTAGGTCTCGCGCGCCATACCGCCAGGCTAGCTCGGTCCTCGCGGGCCGGGCAACGACCGTCGGGTCAGGACCAGGCCAGACCGGTGAGCCGCTCGTACGCCTCGATGTAGCGGGCCCGGGTGGCCGCGATGATGTCCTCGGGCACCTCGGGGGCGGGAGGCGTCTTGTCCCAGCCGGTGCCGACCGCCCAGTCGCGCACGAACTGCTTGTCGAAGCTGGGCTGCACCCGGCCGGGGGCGTATCCGTCGGCGGGCCAGAAGCGGGAGGAGTCGGGGGTGAGCACCTCGTCGCCCAGCACCAGCGTGCCGTCGGCGGCCCAGCCCAGCTCGATCTTCGTGTCGGCCAGGATGATGCCCCGCTCGGCGGCGATGTCCCGGCCTCGGGCGTACACGGCGAGCGTGATGTCGCGCAGCCGTGCCGCGGTGTCCGCGCCGACCTTGTCCTCGACCTCCGGATAGGTCATCGGCAGGTCCTTCTCGCCGACCGGGGCCTTGGTCGAGGGCGTGAACACCGGCTCGGCCAGCCGCGACGCCTCGGTCAGCCCCGCCGGCAGCACCACTCCGGACACGGAGCCGCCCGCCTGGTACTCCTTGAGACCGCCGCCGGTCAGGTAGCCGCGCGCCACGCACTCCACCGGCACCATGGTCAGCGAGCGGCAGCGCACCGCGCGCCCGGCGAACTCGGCGGGCACGTCGTCGCCGGAGATGACGTGGTTCGGCACGATGTCCTTGAGCTGCTCGAACCACCACAGCGAGAGCTGGGTCAGCACCCGTCCCTTGTCCGGCACCGGCGTCGGCAGGATCACGTCGTAGACCGAGAGCCGGTCCGATGCCACCAGAATGATGTCCGCGCCGTCGCGGTAGACGTCCCTGACCTTGCCCGAGTGCAGCAGCTCCACGGAGATCACCGTACCGGAGCCGGGACGCCCGGCCGCGACCGCGGGGCGGGTTCGTGTCAACCGTCCCGACGGCCGTTGCGATTATCGCGACCGCTTATTACGGTGATGGCCATGGATGAAGGCGTGATCGACCGCGTCCGTTCGGTGATCACCCGTGTCTCGTCCAGCCAGGCTGCTTTCAGCGAGCTGGTCGGCATCAGCGCCGACAAACTGTCCAAGTCGCTCAACGCCGTGCGCCGCTTCACCTCGCTGGAGCTGGCGCTCATCGCCGACGCCGGGGACGTCAGCGTGGACTGGCTGCTCACCGGACGCACCCGGGAGCCCGCCCTGCCCGCCGTGGAGCCGAGCACGGGTGACGAGATCCGCGCGCTGGTCGACCGCTACGCCGCGGCGTACGAGCGGCTGCGCCTGCTGGGCCGCCGCCCGCCGCTGCCGCGCCTGCCCGCACCGCCCGCAGGGTCGCCCGCCGCCGCGGGCCGGGCGCTGGCGGAGCGAGCCGTCGCCGCGCTGCGCGAGCACGGGGTGCCCCGCCTGGGCGGCCTGCCCACGGCCGAGCTGGCGGCCGCCGTCGAGCAGGTCTTCGCGGTGGACGTGGCGGTCACGGCGCTGCCCGGTGGCGCGGACGGCCTGGCCTGGCAGTCCCCGCACGGCCGGTTGGTGCTGGCCAACGTCACCAGCCAGTTCACCCGGCAGCGTTTCGCGCTCGCGCACGCCCTGGGCCACGTGCTGGCCGGGGACGCCGAGCAGCCGCTGCTCGACCAGCACCTCACGCCGGGCCGCCAACGGGCCGGGCTGGAGCAGCGCGCCGACGCCTTCGCCGCCGCGTTCCTGATGCCCGCCGACGAGCTGCACGCGGCGGCCGCGACGCCGGTCACCGCGCCCGTGTCCGTCCAGCCGGGGGCTCCGGCCCCGGTCACCGAGGCGGTGTCCGCCGGGCTGCGGCTCTCGGCCCCGGTAGCCGACGCGGCGTTCGCCGCGCTGGTCGGGCTGTTCGGTGTCTCGGCCGGGGCGATGGCGGCCCGGCTCCGCGGGCTCGGCCTGCTCGACGCGGCCCGCCAGGCCGAGCTCAGCCTGTGGACGGCGGCCCGCTGCCAGCACGGACCCGCCGGCCGGGCGGCGCTGCTCGCCCGGCTGGGCGCGGCGCAGGCCCCGCGGCTGCCCGCCCGGCTGGTGGGCGAGCTGTTCGGGGCGTACGCGGACGGCGCGACGACCCTGCTCCCGCTGGCCGACCTGTTGCAGACCCCGGTCGACGACCTGTTCGCCGCGCTCGTGGCCGAGCAGGCCGCCGGTCGCCGCGGGTACGCCGATGAGCTTGCCTTCCTGCCCTGACGGTAGGTTGAGCAGGTGGCGAACAACTCATACCGTGCTGGATTCGCCTGCTTCGTCGGGCGGCCGAACGCGGGCAAGTCAACTCTGACGAATGCGATCATCGGGCAGAAGATCGCGATCACGTCGAACAAGCCGCAGACGACGCGGCACATCATCCGTGCCGTGCTGCACCGCCCCGACTCGCAGCTGGTGCTGGTGGACACCCCCGGGCTGCACCGCCCGCGCACCCTGCTCGGCGAGCGCCTCAACGACCTGGTCCGGGCGACCTGGAGCGAGGTCGACGTGATCGGCCTGTGCATCCCCGCCAACGAGCCCGTCGGCAAGGGCGACACCTTCATCGCCGGGGAGATCGCCGGGCTCAAGGCGACCGTGGTCGCCGTGGTCACCAAGACCGACCTGGTGGACAAGGAGACCCTGGCCAAGCAGTTGCTCGCGGTCAACGCGCTCGGTGAGTTCGCCGACGTGGTGCCGGTCAGCGCGGTGGCCAACTCCCAGCTCGACACGCTGGTCGACGTGATGGTCGGGCACCTGCCGAAGTCGCCGCAGCTCTACCCGGACGACATGCTCACCGACGAGCCCGAGCACGTGCTGATCGCCGAGATGATCCGCGAGGCCGCGCTGGAGGGGGTGCGCGACGAGCTGCCGCACTCGATCGCGGTGCTCATCCAGGAGATCATCCCCGAGGACAACCTGACCAAGGTGTACGCCGACATCTACATCGAGCGGCAGAGCCAGAAGGCCATCATGATCGGTGCCCGCGGCTCCCGCCTCAAGGAGGTCGGCACCAAGGCCCGCGTCGACATCCAGGAACTCCTCGGCACCAAGGTCTACCTCGACCTTCACGTCCGCGTCGCCAAGGACTGGCAGCGCGACCCCCGCCAGCTCCGGCGGCTGGGCTTCTAGTCGGCCGCGGCCGGTAGGGTCGTCGGCATGCCGGGTATGCGTCGACCGCTCTATCGCGATGACGCGCTCGTGCTGCGGGTGCAGAAGCTCGGCGAGGCCGACCGGATCGTCACGCTGCTGACCCGGCAGCACGGGCGGGTGCGCGCGGTCGCCAAGGGCGTGCGCCGGACCACGTCCCGCTTCGGGGCGCGGCTGGAGCCGTTCGGGCACGTCGACGTGCAGTGCAGCGAGGGCAGCTCGCTCGACACCGTCACCCAGGTCGAGGGCCGCGACCTGTTCGGCCGCCGCTTCCTGACCGACTACCCGCGCTACACCGCGGCCAGCGCGATCGTGGAGCTGGCCGAGCGGCTGACCCCGGTCGAGCGGGAGCCCGCGCTGCGGCTCTACCAGCTGACCCTGGGCGCGCTGCGGGCGCTCGCCGAAGGGCTGCGGCCAGGCCCGCTGGTGCTCGACGCCTACCTGCTGCGGGCCATGGCCCAGGCCGGCTGGGCACCGGCGCTGCGCGACTGCGCGGTGTGCGGGGAGGCGGGGCCGCACCGGGCGTTCTCCGTACCCGCCGGGGGTGTCACCTGCCTGAACTGCCGCCCGCCCGGCGCCGCGCATCCCGACCCGGCCACCCTCGACCTGATGGCGGCGCTGCTGGAGGGCGACTGGCCCGCGGCGGAGCGAGCCGAGCCGCCGGTGCAGCGCGAGTGTGCAGGTTTCGTGGCGGCGCATTTGCAGTGGCACCTGGAACGGCAGCTACGCTCTCTGCCGTTGGTTGATCGCCGGGAACCGGGCTGAGCCCGCTCCCGCACCCGAACAGGGGAAACGCAACGTGATCCGAACCCGGCGCGAGCCTAAGCCGCCGTCGCTCCACCCGTCCGGCGCGACCCCGCCCAAGCTGCCCGGCGACGCGCTGCCCAAGCACGTCGCCATCGTCATGGACGGCAACGGTCGCTGGGCCAAGGAACGCGGCCTGCCGCGCACCGAGGGGCACAAGCGCGGCGAGTTCTCCCTGTTCGACACCATCGAGGGGGCGCTGGAGATCGGCGTGCCCTACCTGTCGGTGTACGCCTTCTCGACGGAGAACTGGAAGCGCTCGCCGGAGGAGGTCCGCTTCCTGATGGGCTTCAACCGCGACGTCATCCGCCGCCGCCGCGACATGCTCAACGACCTGGGCGTACGCATCGTGTGGTCGGGCCGGCGCGGGCGGCTGTGGAAGAGCGTCATCGACGAGCTGGAGACGGCCGAGCAGATGAGCCGCGGCAACAGCAAGCTCACCCTGCAGTTCTGCGTGAACTACGGCGGCCAGGCCGAGATCGCCGACGCGGCGGCCGCGATCGCGCGGGACGTGGCCCTGGGCCGGCTGAAGGCCGACAAGGTCAACGAGAAGACGATCGCGAAGTACCTCTACCACCCCGAGGTGCCGGACGTGGACCTGTTCCTGCGTCCGTCGGGCGAGCAGCGCACCAGCAACTTCCTGCTCTGGCAGTCCGCCTACGCCGAGCACGTCTACCTGGACACGCTGTGGCCCGACTTCGACCGCCGCCACCTGTGGTACGCCTGCGAGCTGTACGCCCAGCGCGACCGCCGCTTCGGCGGTGCCCTGCCCAACCCGGTCGCCCCGCCCGCCCCCACCGCCTGACCGCCCGCCCTTGACCGTTCGACTGCCTGGCACTTGTGCGTATCAAGGACCCGGATACCCACAGGTGCCGGGCAAGTCCATGGATCGTCGTCAGCCGTCGCCGTAGTGCAGGGTCCACGGCTTGGCGAGTATGCCGCCGCGGGACGCGATCGCGGCGCGCAGGCGCTGCTCGTCCGCGTCGGACAGCAGGTGGGCGGCCTGGTCGGCGGTGAGTTCGGTGGCGTTCGCGGTCCACTGCCAGCCGTTGGCCATGCCGCGGTACTCGACCCGTACGGCGACCGGTCCGCGGCGCGTGTCCAGCAGCAGGTCGGTGTCGGCGTCGGCGCTGAACAGGCCGACCTCGCCGCCGAGCACCCGGCACGAGGTGACCGTGCCGTAAGGAAACAGGAACGCGCCGCGGTGCTCCTCCTCGGTCACCGTGGGCAGCAGTGGTCCGGTCCGGCATCCGAGTTCGGCCACCCGCGCCCGCTCCCAGGCGTGGTGTGCGGTCACGGCCAGACCCGCGAGGACCAGCCCGAGTATCACCACGAAGGTCCTTCCGACGCGCTGCGTCGCCGACTGCGCCATGCCGTGCCTCCCGTCACTGAGGTCAATATGTCGGTGACCGACAGATAAGGCAACAGGCCGGCCAGGTCCTGCCGGGGACGTCCTCGCGTTCGGGGTCAGCGGTGGGCGATGAGTTGGATGGCTGCGGCGAGGAGGGCGCCTGCCGCGACGAGCAGCCAGTCGGCGGGGCGCCAGGGCATCGGGCGGGCCACGGTGCGGGGCAGGCCGGAGTCGAAGCCGCGGGCGTCCATCGCCACGGCCAGCCGGGTGCCCCGCCGGATCGCCCCGACCAGCAGGCCGAACGCGGTACTGGCGAACAGCGTGAACCAGCGCACCGGGTTGCGCCCCGCGTCGATGCCGCGGGCCCGGCGCGCCATCGCGATCATCCGCCACTCGTCGCCCAGCAGCCCGACCAGCCGGAACGCGGCCAGCGCGCCGATCGCGAAGCGCGGCGAGACCCGGGCGTGCTGGATCAGTGAGTCGGCCAGGTCGGTCGGGTCGGTGGTGCTGAACACCAGGATGCTGGGCAGCGCGATGGCCAGCAGCCGCAGCGCCAGCGACAGCGCGTTGCCCAGCACCGTCGAGGTGATCACGATCGGCCCGAAGTCCACCAGCACGGTGCCTGACCGGTCCGCCGCGAACAGCGCCAGCGACAGCACCACCGTGGCCGCGCCGAGCAGCGCCGGCCAGCCGCGCCGCAGCAGCCCCCACGGCGTGATCCCGAACAACGGCGCGACCGCGAACGTCACCACCAGCGCGAACCCGAGCGCGGCCACGTCCCGGGTGAACAGGGCCGAGGTGGTGAACAGCGCCAGAAAGACGATCTTCGCAACCGGGGTGCGGCGTGCCAGCAGAGCATCGCTGCGCTGCAGCGACGCTCGCGGGGCGGCGGTGGGCAGGGTCACGAGGTGCTCCATCCGCGGCGGCGGCCGATCGGGGCGGCCTGGTCGTCGCCGACGCCGGGAGCGGCGGAGCACAGAGGGGGACTGGTCATGAGGTGGGTCCCAGCTCAAGGGTCCGGTCGGCGAGGGCGGCCACGACGTCCGGGTCGTGGGTGACGGTGACGACGCCGTGGCCGTCGTCGCGGAGCGCGGCCAGCATGTCGACCAGCTCGATCCAGGTGCGCCGGTCCTGGCCGAAGGTGGGCTCGTCCAGGATCAGCAGCCGCGGCCGGGCCGCCAGCGCGGTGGCCACGGACAGCCGCCGGGCCTCGCCGCCGGACAGCGTGAACGGATTCGCCCCGGCCAGGCGGTCCAGCCGCAGCCGGGTCAGGAGTTCGTCGACCCGGCCCGCGGGTGTGCCGCCCAGCGCCAGTTCCTCGCGCACGGTGGCGGCCACGAACTGCTGCTCCGGGTTCTGGAACACCGAGCCGATCCGGCCCGCCAGGGCGCGCGCCCGCCAGCGGTGCGGGGGGCCGTCGGGGGAGCGCACCTCGCCGCCGGCCGGCTTGAGCAGGCCGCCCAGGGCCAGGGCGAGCGTCGACTTGCCGCAGCCGTTGGGGCCTGTCACCGCGAGCGCCTCGCCCGCGCGGACCGTGACATCGGGGTAGGACAGGTGGCGTACCCGCAGGTCATGGGTCGAGAGAAGGGTGTCGCCGGGCGGGTTGGCGGCGTGGTGGGCGGGCGCGGGGTGGCCGGGCACCCATACCCCGGCGGCGGCCAGCTCCGCGCCGAGCGGGCCGGCCAGCAGGTGGGGCGGGACGTCGTCGCGCACCCCGCCGCCCGGCTCCAGCACCACCACCCGGGTGACCAGGTCCAGCACCTCGGCGATGCGGTGCTCGATGAGCACCACGGTGGTGTCGGCGTCGACGGCGTCACGCAGCGCCCGGCGGACCAGTGCCGCCCCGGCCGGGTCCAGGTTGGCCGTGGGCTCGTCGAGCAGCAGCAGCTCCGGACGCGGGGCCAGCGCCCCGGCGAGGACCAGGCGCTGCTGCTCGCCGCCGGACAGGGCAGCGGTGGCCCGGTCGCGTTCGTAGCCGAAACCGACCTGGTGCAGCACCTCGTCCACGCGGGGCCAGACGCGGTCGGCGGACCATCCGATGTTCTCCAGGCCGAACGCGACCTCGTCGCCGGCCCGCGACATCACCAGCTGCGACTGCGGGTCCTGGAACACGATGCCGACGTGCTCGGCGTCGACCTTGCGCACGCCCTCGGCCTCGCCGGAGTCGTCGGGCAGCAGCCCGCCCAGCGCGTGCAGCAGCGTGGACTTGCCCGCGCCCGAGGGGCCGAGCAGCAGCACCCGCTCGCCGCGCTCGATGCGCAGGTCGACCCCGCGCACCGCCCACGCACGGCGGCCGGCGTGCCGCCACCCGTACCCCTCGAGCGTGATCATCAGACCAGGTCGCGGCTGCGGCCGGACGGGAACCGGTCGAGCGCGCCGGTGCCGGCCAGGGCCTTGGTCAGGAAGTGCCCGCCGACGCCGGCGAACAGCAGCGTGCTGGCCACGACGATGGCGACATAGGCGATCTTCCAGCTGAACTGCCAGTCGCCGTAGTAGTAGAACAGGTCGAGCCCGGCCGCCGTGGCGCCCGCGAACGTGGCCGCGACCAGCGACTGGCCCAGGTTCCAGCGGCGGTAGCCGCCGAGCAGGAAGCCGAGCTCGCCGGCCGCGCCCTGGGCCAGGCCGTACCAGAGCACGGAGATGCCCCACGAGGTGCCGAGCAGCGCCGACACGATCGCGGCGACCAGTTCGGTGTAGATCGCCGCGCCCGGCTTGCGGATGATCAGCGGGGCGAGCACGGCGGGCAGCAGCCATACGCCGTAGATGGCGGCCGCGGCAGGCGGGAACGTCGAGCCGAAGATCGCCCCGGCCGGGCCGTTCCACAGCAGGCCCCAGGCCCAGAAGACGACGCCGAAGGCGACGGCGAGGATCGAGGCGACGACGATGTCGACGGTCCGCCAGCGATAGTTGGTCATGAATAACTCCTGGTCCGTTGAGGGGACGAACGAGGAGAAGTGCACACGTCGCGCCCGCGATAACCCCATTTGGGGGTATCACGGAAGCAGACGTGGCGGTGAGGTGTTGACCGAACTCCCTGCGCTGGCATTACCCAGATCAGGTTCGAGGGTCTGCGGCCGATGCCGCACTCTCAGCGCTGTGCGCTCCCCTGTCGTTACTTGTTCATATGAGGCCGCTGGACAGCGGCGCTTGTGCCGGAAAGGCTAACACCGATCGCACGCCCGGTAACCTGTGCCGGTCGGCACACCCCGATACCGCGAAGGATCAGCGTGACCTCCGTCGATCAGCGCCCGCCCGCGGCGCCCCCGTCCGCGCCCGCCGGACGGCCGGTCCGCAAGCCACTGCTCGGCGGCCGGATCGGATCCGTCGAGGTGCTCGCGGCGCTGCTCATCGTCCTGCTGATCTTCCGCGAGCCGATCGCCGCCGCGATCTCCACGCCGCTGCTGCAGACCTGGACCACCGTGTTCGTATCGGTGATGGTGCAGGCCACGCCGTTCCTGGTGTTCGGCGTCGCGCTGTCGGCGGTGATCGCGGTGTTCGTGCCGCGCTCGTTCTGGTCGAAGGCGCTGCCCAAGCATCCGGCCCTCGCCGTTCCGGTGGCCAGCTGCGCGGGCGTGGTGCTGCCCGGCTGCGAATGCGGCTCGGTCCCGATCGCAGGCTCGCTGATCCGCCGCGGCGTCACGCCCGCCGCCGCGCTGGCCTTCCTGCTGGCCGCGCCCGCGATCAACCCGATCGTGCTGACCGCCACCGCGGTCGCCTTCCCGAACAACCCGGAGATGGTGGTCGCCCGCGGCGTGGCCAGCATCGTCGTGGCCATGGTGATGGGCTGGCTCTGGCTGCGGCTGGGCAAGCAGGAGTGGATACGGTTGCCGCACCGGCCCGAGCTGGACGACCTGTCCCGCTGGCGGGCCTTCTGGGCGGCCTGCCGCCACGACATCGTGCACGCGGGCGGCTTCCTGGTGCTGGGCGCGATGGCCGCGGCCACCATCAACGTGCTGGTGCCCGAATCGGTGCTGCAGGCGGTCGCCGACCAGCCGGTGCTGTCCGTGCTGGCGCTGGCCGTACTCGCCGTGCTGCTGTCCATCTGCTCCGAGGCCGACGCGTTCGTCGCCGCGTCGCTGAGCCAGTTCTCGCTCACCGCGCGGCTGGCGTTCCTGGTCGTCGGCCCGATGGTCGACCTGAAGCTGATCTCCATGCAGGCCGGGGTGTTCGGCCGCCGCTTCGCGATGCGCTTCGCCCCGGCCACGTTCGTGATGGCGGTCGTGGTCGCCGCCGGAGTCGGGATGGTGCTGCTGTGAACCGTCAGGCCCAGGGCGTGGTGATGCTGCTGCTCGGCGGCGCGATCCTCAAGGCCAGCCTCACCGACATGTATCTGCGCTACGTCAAGGCCGGCCTGCAGCCGTTCCTGATCGGCGCGGGCGCGCTGCTGGTGCTCGCGGCCGTGATGACCCTCTGGTACGACCTCCGCCACGGCGCGACGGTGGACACCGAGTGCGCCGACCACCCCGAGCCGGTCGGCGCGGCGGTCGGCGACCCCGCCCACGACGGCGCGGAACGGCCCGACCAGGGCGGCTCCGGGCACCCGCTCGACAGTCACGGCCACGACAGCCACGGCCACGACAGCCATGGCGACCACGGTCACGGGCATCGCGAGCCGCGGGTCGGCTGGCTGCTGATCGCGCCGGTGCTGGGCCTGCTGCTGGTGGCCCCGCCCGCGCTCGGTTCGTACGCCGCCGGTCAGGCGGGCTCGGCGCTCTCCGCGCAGCAGGTCTCCGACTTCCCGGCGCTGCCCGACGGCGACCCCGCCGAGATCAGCGTGCTCGACTACGCCACCCGCGCGATCTTCGACAAGGGACTGTCCATCGGCGACCGCCGGGTCAGGGTGACCGGCTTCCTGTCGGACACCCCCGAGGGCGGCCAGCTGCTCACCCGCATGATCCTGTCCTGCTGCGCGGCCGACGCCCGTCCGATCAAGGTCGGCATGAACGGCAGCGTGCCGACGGGGCTGCCCGCCGACAGCTGGGTCGAGATCACTGGTGGCTACACCGACCAGCAGGGCGCCGACCCGGTCAACGGGGAGAGCATCCCGTTCATCGAGGTGCTGGAGTGGCGTCCGATCCCGGCTCCCGCGGAGCAGTACGAGTAGCAACTGTCCGAGGGTTTGCCAACTGCTACCGCCCGGTAGTACTGCGGGGTAGCGTGATTTCAGGGCGCAAACCACCGAACACGGCTCGTCGCGGCGCGCTCATGAGGCGGCCCCGGCGACCCCGCGTTCGAACGGACGACAGGGGTGTCGACGATGACGACGGTGCAGCGTGAGGTGAGCGCGGAGCAGGCCCGCCAGGTCGCGGAGGCCGCCCGCGAGAGCGAGTGGCGCAAGCCCAGTTTCGGCAAGCAGTTGTTCCTGGGACGGCTGCGGATGGACCTGATCCACCCGTGGCCCCAACCCGCCCCGAACCCCGACGCCGAGCAGTTCCTGCAAAAGCTCGGGGAGTACGTCAGCACCGAGGTCGACGGGGCCGCCATCGAACGCGACGCCCGCATCCCGGACGAGGTCTTCCACGGACTGGCCGAGCTCGGCGCGTTCGGCATGAAGATCGATCCCGCGTACGGCGGCCTCGGCCTGTCCCACCTGGACTACTGCCGCGCGCTGACGCTGGCCGGCTCGGTGAGCCCGGCGATCGGCGCGCTGCTGTCGGCGCACCAGTCCATCGGCGTGCCGCAGCCGCTCAAGCTGTTCGGCACCAAGGAGCAGAAGCAGCGCTTCCTGCCGCGGCTGGCCGCGGGCGAGGTGTCGGCGTTCCTGCTCACCGAGCCCGACGTCGGCTCCGACCCGGCCCGGATGGGGGCCACCGCCACCCCGGTCGAGGGCGGCTACCGCCTGAACGGGGTCAAGCTGTGGGCCACCAACGGCACCGTGGCGACGCTGCTCGTGGTCATGGCGATGGTGCCGAAGGGCGAGGGCCGGCGCGGCGGCATCACCGCGTTCGTGGTGGAAGGCGACGCCGAGGGTGTCACCGTCGAGAACCGCAACGCCTTCCTCGGCCTGCGCGGCCTGGAGAACAGCGTCACCCGCTTCCACGACGTCCTCGTGCCGGCCGAGAACGTCATCGGCGGCGAGGGCCAGGGCCTCAAGATCGCGCTGAGCACCCTGAACACCGGCCGGCTGTCGCTGCCCGCGATGTGCGTCGGCGCGTCCAAGTGGTCGCTGAGCGTCGCGCGGCAGTGGTCGCAGGAGCGGGTGCAGTGGGGACGGCCGGTCGGCCAGCACGAGGCCGTCGCCACGAAGATCGCGTTCATCGCGGCCACCGCGTACGGCATGGAGTCCATGCTCGACCTGTGCTGCATGCTCGCCGACGACGACCGCAACGACTTCCGGATCGAGGCCGCGCTGGTCAAACTGTACGGATCCGAGCTGGCCTGGCGGGTCGCCGACGAGCTGGTACAGATCCGGGGCGGGCGCGGCTACGAGAGCGCCGACTCCCTAGCGGCCCGCGGCGAGAAGGCGATCGGCGTCGAGCAGATCCTGCGCGACCTGCGTATCAACCGCATCTTCGAGGGCTCCACCGAGATCATGCACCTGTTCATCGCCCGCGAGGCGGTGGACCAGCACCTGTCCGTGGCCGGCGCGCTGATCGACCCGAAGTCGAGCGTCGGCGCCAAGGGCAGGGCGCTGCTGCGCGCCACCGGCTTCTACGCCCGCTGGCTGCCCACCCTGGCGGCGGGCCGGGGCACCTTCGGCGGCTACCGCAGGTTCGGCCCGCTGGCCAAGCACGTGCGCTGGGCCGAGCGCGCCGCCCGCCGCCTGGCCCGCAACACCTTCCAGGGCATGGCCCGCTGGCAGGGCAAACTGGAGCATCGGCAGGCGTTCCTGGGCCGGATCGTCGACATCGGCGCGGAGTTGTTCGCCATCGCCGCGGTCTGCTCCCGTGCCACCGCCTCCGGCCGCCCCGAGGAACGCGAACTCGCCGACCTGTTCTGCCACCAGTCCCGCGGCCGCATCGCCATCCTCGAACACGCCCTCTGGAACAACACCGACGCCGCCGACGTCGCCCTGGCCCGCGCCGTCCTCGCCGGCACCCACACCACCCTGGAGCAGGGCATCATCCCCCCACCCGACCAGGGCGAATGGGTCTCCACCTGGACCCCCGGCCCGTCCACCGCCACCGACACCCGCCGCCGCATCCCACCCCGCTAGAAGGAAGGGCACCTTCCCATCGCTATACGTAGCGGAAGGTGCCCTTCTTAACGGGCGGGTCAGCGGCGTGGGCTGCCGCGCAGGCCGAGGCGGCGCAGTTCCAGGGCCGCCAGCTGCTCCACCGCCTCCGGGTCGCCGGTACGCCAGCCCGCGACGACGCCGCTGTCCAGCGAGGCGAGCCGCCGCAGCGGCGCGGTGGCCAGCGCCCGCAGCGCGAGCAGCTCACCGCCGCCGGGATACCGGCGCACCTTCGCCGCGACGCTGGCCGCCCGGATCCACGACAGCCGCAGCGGCAGCCACAGCGCCAGCGCCATCAGCACCGGTATGCCCGCGGTCAGCCAGGCCAGCACCGTCGCCAGGTTCGCGATGGCGTCCTGCTGGTCGCGCCCGGCCTCCGCGATGGAGTTCGCGGCGTTGGCGGCGCTCCCGAACGGAGCGCCCACCTCGTCACCGACCAGCGGGATGCGCCCCGCGCGCGCCTGCGCCTCCACCATGTCGGCGGCCAGGTTCGTGCCGGCGCTCTCCAGCTTCTGGCCGGGCACCGCCAGCTTCTGGACCAGGTCGTACAGCGTGATCGCGGCCCAGATCCAGACTGCGCTCCAGACCAGGGCGGTCATGTCGGCGATGATCTGCCGGGTGAACCGCCACGGCTTCTCCGCATAGAGCTTCATGAGAGCATTCTGATCGACCGGGGCGATCGATA
This sequence comes from Catellatospora paridis, assembly GCF_009720365.1. Classification (GTDB taxonomy): domain Bacteria; phylum Actinomycetota; class Actinomycetes; order Mycobacteriales; family Micromonosporaceae; genus Catellatospora; species Catellatospora paridis. The sequence goes on from NZ_ML769314.1 coordinate 88,245, forward strand.
AACGCCCCGCGTCAGGCCCGTGTCGTCGCGCAGCCCTGGCAGGTGCCGAAGATCTCCAGCGTATGGCTCACGTCGACGAACCCGTGCTGCGCCGCGACCCGGTCCGCCCACGACTCCACGGCCGGTCCGGCCACCTCGACGGTACGCCCGCAGGTGCGGCATACCAGGTGATGGTGGTGGCCGTTGGAGCAGCGCCGGAACAGCTGCTCGCCACCGGGCGGGCGCATCACGTCGATGTCGCCGGCGTCGGCCAGCGCCTGCAGCGTGCGGTACACGGTGGTCAGGCCGACCCGCTCGCCCCGATCGCGCAGCATGGCGTGCAGCTCCTGCGCGCTGTGGAAGCCCTCCACCTCGGACAGCAGCGTCGCCACGGCAGAACGCTGGCGCGTGTTCCGGGCCGCGGTGCCCTGTGGGCTGGTCATGCCATCTCCTCGCTGCGTTCGTGCGTGTCGCGACACCGGTTCACGGGCGCTGCTCCGCGGCGTGCGTGACGGCGTCGGCCACGATGTGCGCGACGTGCTCGTCCACCAGGGAGTATGCGATCTCGCGGCCGTGCCGTTCGGCGCGGACCACCCCGGCCGCCCGGAGCACCCGCAGGTGCTGGGAGACCAGCGGCTGGGCCACCCGGAGTCGTTCCACCAGTTCGTGCACGTGGCGTTCGCCGTTGGCCGCCAGCTCGGTCACGATCGCGATCCGCACCGGCGCGGCGAGTGCCCGCAGCAGCTCTCCGGCGCGGGCGTAGGACTGCGTCTGGCTCACATCGACCACCGTAGCCCCGCGCGTCGGTGCATACCCAATCATGAGTCGAGGACGCACTCGGGCGGATCGCAGACCGCCGCGGGGCCGATGTCCGCCCGCCGTCGCCGGCGCAGCGCCGCGCCCACGGCCGCGACCAGGATGAACAGTGCGATGGCGGCGAGCACGATGGTCGCGCCGGGCGCGGTGTCGTAGCCCGCGGAAACGAGGATCCCACTTCCGGCGCTGATCACTCCGCCGAGCATGGCCAGGGTCATGGTGCCGCCGAAGCCGCGCGAGACCAGCTGCGCCGCCGCGACGGGCACCACCATCAGTGCGCTGACCAGCAGCAGGCCGACCGAGCGCATGGCGACGGTGACGGTCACCGCGGTCATCACGGCGAGCAGCAGGTTCAGCGCGCGCACCGGCAGGCCGGAGACCTTGGCGTACTCCTCGTCCTGGCAGATCGCGAACAGCCAGGGCCGCAGCCCGACGGTGACCGCGAGCACGCACGCGCCGAGGATCGCGATCGTGACCAGGTCCGTGGTGGACGTGGTCAGCAACGAGCCGAACAGGTACGACGTGAGGTTGGCGCTGCCCTTGCCGGGGGCGAGCCCGACCAGGAAGACGCCGCCCGCGATGCCGCCGTAGAACAGGATCGCCAGCGCGATGTCGCCCGAGGTGCGGCCGCGTTCGCGGATCAGCTCGACGGCGACCGCGCCCAGGGTGGACACGATGATCGCGGTGAGCACCGGGGACGTGCCGGTGAGCAGGCCGACGCCGACACCGGTCAGGGCGATGTGGCCGATGCCGTCGCCGATCAGCGACATCCGCCGCTGCACCAGGTAGATGCCGAGCGAGGGTGCGATCAGGCCGGTGATGAGGGCGCCCAGCAGCGCCCGCTGCATGAACGGCAGCGACATGATCTCGATGAGGTTCACGTTCATTCGCGTCCCCAGATGCTCGGCGGGTCCTGCGGGGCGTGCGGGTGCACGTGGTCGTGGCCGGGTTCGGCGTGGTGGCCGGTGGGATGCGGCACCGCGCCGTCGTGCGCGATGACCCCGTCGTGCACCACCACCGCGCGGGTGATGACCGGTTGCAGCGGGCCCAGCTCGTGCGCGACCAGCAGCACCGTGCCGCCGTGCCGGACGAAGTCGCGCAGTGCCTGTGCGAACGCCTCCTGCGACTTGGCGTCCACGCCCGCGGTGGGCTCGTCGAGGACCAGCAGGTCCGGCTCCCCGGCCAGCGCCCGTGCGATCAGGGTGCGCTGCTGCTGGCCGCCGGACAGGGAGGCGACCGGGTCGTGTGCCCGGTCCGTCAGGTCGACCGCGGCCAGCGCCTTCGCGACGGCCTGCCGGTCACCGGCGCGCAGCAGTCCGGGGAAGCCGCGCCGGGCCAGCCGGCCGGAGGAGACCACCTCGCCGACGGTGGCGGGCACGCCGCCGCCCGCGCCCAGCCGCTGCGGCACGTACCCGATGCGCTGCCAGTTGCGGAAGCGCCGCAGCGCGACGCCGAACAGCTCCACCTGGCCCTCGGCCAGCGGGACCAGGCCGAGCCCGGCCCGGATCATCGTGGACTTGCCGCTGCCGTTGGCGCCCAGCACGGCGACCACCTCACCGCTGCGTACGGTGAGATTCACGTCGCGCAGCACGGGCCGGTCGTAGGCGACCGCGCCGTGCTTGATCTCGAGAACCGGGGGGTTCACGCCTTCTCCTCGTCCCACACGTCGGCGGCCGTGACCGGCTCAGCGCACCGGCTCATGAACAGCCCAACGCCGTACGCAGGGTCGCGAGATTGGTCCGCATGACCGAGAAGTAGTCACCCGTCCCGCCCTCGGCGAGCCCTTCCAGCGGGTCGAGCACGGCGGTCTTCGCGCCTACCTGCTCGGCCAGCGTCTGCGCGACCTTAGGCGACACCAGCGTCTCGAAGAAGATCGTGGTCGCGCCGTACTTGCGCGCCTCGGCGGCGACGGCGGCGACCTGCTGCGGGGTGGGCTCGGTGTCCGGGGTCAGCCCGGACAGCGCGATCTGCTTGAGCTTGTACCGGTCGGCGAGGTAGCCGAACGCGGCGTGGCTGGTCACGATCTCGTGCCGCTGGCAGTTCGCCAGCCCGGCGGTGAACTCGGCGTCCAGCTTGTTCAGCTCGGCGACCAGGGCGTTGCCGCGCTCGGCGTACGCCGCCGCGTGCGCAGGGTCGCGTTCGGCCAGCTGGTGCGAGACGCTGCCGGCGATCGCGGCCAGGCGGGTCGGGTCCAGCCAGACGTGCGGGTCGGGGGCGGTGCCGCCCTCCTCGTTCGCGCCCTCGTGGTTGGGGCCGCTGACGAGCGGGGTGACCGTGGCCACGTCGAACGCGCGGTCCGCGGCGTTCTGCGCGACGGCCTCGTCGAGCTGCGGCTGGAAGCCCTTGAGGTAGACCACCAGCCCCGCGTTGGCGACCTCGGCGACCTGGGCGGGGGACAGCTCCATGTCGTGCGGTTCCGCGCCCGGCTGGGCCAGGTTGACCACGTGGACGTCGGGGCCGCCGACCTTCTCGGAGACGAACTGCAGGGGGTAGAAGCCGGTGACGACGCTGAATCGGCCGGAAGTGTCGGCGGGGGAGTCGGAGCAGGCGGTCAGGGTGCCCAGGGCCAGCAGCGCGGCGACGCCGGCGACGGCGGCGCGCTGGAGAGATCGGCTCAGCATGGCGTCAACTCTCCCTGAAAATGAGAACGATTGTCAAAAACGCATAGGTGCATATCCCTCCCGCCCCGCCTCCATGATCTGCCGCTCCGGCGATCTTGGCCGGTCGGCGGAGGTGGTCAGAACAGGCGGGTCAGGGCGGCGGCGGTGAGCAGGGTGAGCACGACCACGCGCAGGGCCCGGGTCGCCGGGGGCTGCACCGGCCAGGTGGTCACCAGCAGCGCGGCCAGGGCGGCGGCCAGCGCCAGCAGGAGGACGCCGCTGTACGGGTTCGGCAGCAGCACGGCCACCACGAGCAGGACCAGGGTGCCCAGCACCGCGATGCTCTTCGGGACCCGGGCCAGCCGGCGCAGCAGGGGGTTGTTCGCGACGTCCTGGGGCACAGCTGCGGTCCTCTCCGACTGACGTTAAGAAGGGCACCCTTTACCCCGTAAAACGATAAGAAGGTGCCCCTCCTTACTGTAGTGAGGTGCTGATGCTCAATCGATTCGTGATCGCCGCCAACGAGGAGGCGTTCGTCGAGCGCGCCCACGCGGCGCTCGCCGCCCTCGCGGCCCGCCCCGGCTACCTGCGCGGGGAGCTGACCCGTTCGCTGGACGAGCCGGAGCACTGGTGCCTGCTCACCGAGTGGGAGAGCGTGGGGGCGTACCGGCGGGCGCTGGGCGGTTTCGACGTGAAGATGACGGCGACGCCCCTGCTGGCCGAATCGCTGATGGAGCCGTGCGCGTTCGAGACCCTCGCCGCGGCCGAGCCAGGCGGTGAGGTGCAGACCAAGGCCAGCGACCGGGCCTGATCCCGCGAAGGCGGAGGGCTGCCCGCGGTCGGCTTTCGGGCGCGGCGGCGGCGGGTGGGGTGCACGCAATATGATCGCGGCCATGACCCACGCGCCCGCGCCCTCGCCCGTGCCGCCCGGTCCGGGCGCCGCGCCGCCGTTCCCGGCCGCGCCCGCCGAAGGCGGCGGAACCCGCCTGGGCTGGGCGCTCGGCATCGCGGGCGGGCTGGTGGCGCTGTGCTGCGGCGGCGGCCTGGTGGCCGGGGTCGGCCTGGGCGTCACCGGGGTGCAGGCGATCAACGAGCGGGCACACGTCGCGGTGGGTTCCTACCTCGATGCGCTGAAGGCCAAGAAGTACGACCGGGCGTACGAGCTGCTCTGCGAGGACGAGCAGCGGCGGCTGGACCTGGCACGCTTCACCAGCCGCGAGGAGTCCCGGCCGGACCGCATCCAGTCGTACGAGCTGGGCGAGGTCGAGCTGCAGGGGACCTCGGGGATCACCCTGCCGGTGACCGAGCGCTACACCGACGGCGACACCGAGCGGGTCGTCTACCACCTCGCACAGGACCCGAAGACCACCGACCTGGAAGTCTGCGGACGCGAGTAGTCGGGGTGTCGGCGCGGCGCACCGGCGGGCTCACCACGTTGTGTGTGCAGTAGCGTTTAACCGAATGCGGGTGACCAGAGGTGGCCCGTACCGTATCCACGTCGTGCGGATCTTCCGCCGACCTCCGCCGACAGCCAGCCGGCGGCAACCTCCAACGGAATGGAGACCTGATCATGCCCGCGGACCGCATCGACTCCGTCGTCAGCCTGGCCAAGCGCCGGGGCTTCGTCTACCCGTCGAGTGAGATCTACGGTGGCACCCGTTCGGCCTGGGACTACGGTCCGCTGGGCGTGGAGCTCAAGGACAACGTCCGCCGGCAGTGGTGGAAGACGATGGTCCAGCAGCGCGACGACATCGTCGGCCTGGACTCCGCGGTGATCCTGGCCCGCCAGGTGTGGGAGGCCTCCGGCCACATCGAGGCGTTCGTCGACCCGCTCACCGAGTGCACCAGCTGCCACAAGCGCTTCCGGGCCGACCACCTGGAGGAGGCGTTCCTGGAGAAGAAGCCCGGCGCCACCTTCGTGCTGTCCGAGCTGAACTGCCCCAACTGCGGCAACAAGGGCACCTTCACCGAGCCGCGGATGTTCAACGGCCTGATGAAGACCTTCCTCGGCCCGGTCGAGAGCGCCGAGGGCGTGCACTACCTGCGGCCGGAGACGGCGCAGGGCATCTTCGTGAACTACGCCAACGTCGCGACCACGGCCCGCAAGAAGCCGCCGTTCGGCATCGCGCAGGTCGGCAAGAGCTTCCGCAACGAGATCACCCCGGGCAACTTCATCTTCCGTACGCGGGAGTTCGAGCAGATGGAGATGGAGTTCTTCGTCGAGCCCGGCACCGACGAGACCTGGCACGAGTACTGGCTGAACGAGCGCTGGAACTGGTACCTCGACCTGGGCATCTCGGCGGAGAACCTGCGCTTCTTCGAGCACCCGCAGGAGAAGCTGTCGCACTACTCCAAGCGCACGGTCGACATCGAGTACCGCTTCCGGTTCGGCGGCACCGAGTTCTCCGAGCTGGAGGGCATCGCCAACCGCACCGACTTCGACCTGACCACGCACGGCAAGCACTCGGGCACCGACCTGTCGTACTTCGACCAGGAGAAGAACGAGCGCTGGGTGCCGTACGTCATCGAGCCGGCGGCGGGTCTGACCCGCGCGGTGCTGGCGTTCATGCTGGAGGCGTACGACGAGGACGAGGCGCCCAACACCAAGGGCGGCGTGGACAAGCGCACCGTGATGCGCTTCGACAAGCGCCTGGCCCCGGTGAAGGTGGCCGTGCTCCCGCTGTCGCGCAACGAGCAGCTCTCGCCGAAGGCCCGTGGCCTGGCCGCGGACCTGCGCAAGCGCTGGGTGGTGGACTTCGACGACGCCCAGGCGATCGGCCGCCGCTACCGCCGCCAGGACGAGATCGGCACGCCGTACTGCGTCACCGTCGACTTCGACACCTTGGAAGACAACGCGGTGACCGTACGTGATCGTGACACGATGGTCCAGGAGCGGGTCTCGCTGGACCAGGTGGAGCGCTACCTGATCGAGCGCCTGCCCGGCTGCTGAACCTGGTCGACGTGCGTGAAGTCCCCCGAACCGGTGGTTCGGGGGACTTCGCACAGGGGTAGTGCGACGTTTGCCGAGTTTGATTCGGGTCCTCCCCGGTAACATACGGACAGTGACCACCATCGAGCTGAAGAAGACGCCCGGAGGCCCGGCCGAGCCGACGCCCCGGCGCCCGGCCTGGCGCGCGGGGCTGGTCATCGCGGCCGCCCTGCTGCTGGCGGCTGTGCTCGCGGGTCACCGGCTCGTCCCCAATGTGCACGGCATCGGCAGCGTGCTCGACACCATCGCCCCGCTGTTCGGCCTGGCGGTGCCGGTGCTGGCCGTCGCCGCGCTGCTGGCCCGCTCGGGCAAGGCACTGCTGGCGGTGCTGCTGCCGGCGGTGATCTGGGCGGCCATGTTCGGCCGCGCCCTGCTGCCGCCCCCGGGCGGCGACGTGCAGCTGCGGGTGGTCACCCAGAACCTGTACGCCGACAACCCCGACCCGCAGACCACCGTGCGGGCGCTCGCCGACGGGGGCCCCGACCTGATCGCGCTGCAGGAGGCCTCCGGCGGCACCATCGAGACGGTCGCCGAGGAACTGGCGAAGACCTACCCGCACCACGCGGTCCGGTCGACGGTGGGCCTGCTCAGCAAGTATCCGATCGTGGACGTCGCGGGCGTCGACACCGGTCTGGAGTGGACCCGCGCGCTGCGCGCGCAGGTGAAGACCCCGCAGGGCGAGGTCGCGGTGTACGTCGTGCACCTCGGCTCGGCGCGGATCAACGACACGGCGACCCGGGACCACACCATCGACATGCTGGCCCAGGCGGTCCGGGCGGACAAGGCACAGCGGGTGCTGGTGCTCGGCGACCTCAACACCGCCGCCACCGACCGGGCCATCGCGCCGCTGTCGGCGCTGCTGAGCGACGCGCAGGCCGAGGCCGGCTGGGGTTGGGGCTTCACGTGGCCGTCCTCACTGCCGGTGATGCGCCCCGACCACGTGCTGTATCGGGGACTGACCGCGACGCGGGCCGGGGTGCTGCGTACCCCCGGCACCGACCACAGGGCTGTGACCTCGGGTTTCTCCTTCTGAGTGCGTCGCCCCCGCGCCCGGAACGTGTACGTTCCTCTCCTTGGACTAGTACTTTCGGCTGACCTTCGGTATGGTCGGCAGTGCTCGGCTTGCCGAGTCGGCTGCCAAGCCGTCCATCAGCGCTCAAGAAACGGGTGCTGTGTCCGTCACAGGCGAACCGTGTCCGAAGTCGACCCCCGTCGCTCCGGAACACACGCGGTTCACTGCGCCGGAGGCCTGCAATGACTGCAACACTGGTTCGCGAGACCGTCGTGTCCGCGTCCCCCTCGTCCCTGACCGACACTCTCGACGCGACTGCCGGCGATGTTCTGCTGCGCCGTCTCGGAGAGCTGAGCGAGCAAGACCCCGCACATGAGGACGTGCGGCAGGAGGCCATCTGTGCCTGGCTGCCGCTGGCCGAACGCCTGGCCCGCCGCTTCCGCCATCGCGGCGTGGACGGCGACGACCTCGTGCAGGTGGCGACCATCGGCCTGATCCAGGCCGTGGACCGTTTCGACCCCTCCCGCGGCAGTGCTTTCGTGCACTTCGCGGTGCCGACGATCGTCGGCGAACTCAAGCGCTACTTCCGTGACCGGGGCTGGAGCATGCGGGTAAGCCGCCGCATGCAGGAGCTGTACCTGGACATCAACCGGGTGTCCCCGCAGCTCTGCCAGGACCTCGGCCGGTGGCCGACCGCCGACGACCTCGCCGCGCATCTCCAAGTCACCGTCGAAGACGTGGTGGCCGGGATGCACTGTGCGCAGGCGTACCGCATCAACTCCCTCAATGTCGCGGTGAGCGGCGAGGACGGGGATGTGGAGCTCGGCGAGCTGATCGGCGAGACCGACACCGTGCTGGAGTCCATTCCGGACGTGCACGCGGTCCGGCAGTACGTCAAGGAGCTGCCGGAACGCGAGCAGAAGATCCTCATGCTGCGCTTCGTCCAGGGCCACAACCAGGCCCAGATCGCGGAGCAGATCGGGGTCTCCCAGATGCACGTGTCGCGCCTGCTCAGCCGGTGCCTCGCGCAGCTGCGTGAGCGCATGCTGGCGGAGGACTAATCGGCAACGGACAGTAGCGGTTTCGTCACCGAGTTCGTGGGGAAGGTGAGCAGCATGGAAACGTTGCTGCTGATTCTCGCCGCGGTCCTGGTCATTGCCGGGATCGTCTCGCTGGTGCGACGCCAGTTCCTGTGGGGCATCGTGCTGATCATCATCGGTCTGCTCGTCGGACCGGGGGGCGTGAGCGTCTTCTCGTAGGACGCAACGCAGAAAGCCGAAGGGCCGGGAAGACCATGGTCTCCCCGGCCCTTCACCATGTGCGGACTGTCGTCGGCCGGGTGCGACCCGCGTCACAGGACGACGCCCGCGCCCGGCCGTACTGTTGCGCCGTGACGGTACTCGGCCAGCCCCTCGAACTGCGCGGCGTGACGCTGCCCAACCGCATCGCGATGTCGCCGATGTGCCAGTACTCGGCCGGGCCGGACGGCCTGCCCGGCGACTGGCACCTGACCCACCTGGGCGCCCGCGCGGTCGGCGGGGCCGGCCTGGTCATCGCCGAGGCCAGTGCGGTGCTGCCGGAGGGCCGGATCTCGCCGCGCGACGCCGGCATCTGGTCCCCGGCGCATGTGGACGCCTGGCGGCCGGTGACGGCGTTCGTGGCCGCGCAGGGGGCGGTGCCCGCGATCCAGCTCGCCCACGCCGGGTTCAAGGCGTCCACGTACTGGCCGTTCGCGCTGGAGCGGGGCGGGGTGCCCGACACCGACGGCGGCTGGCAGCCGACCGGGCCGGGCGCCGAGCCGTTCGTGCCCGCGTACCGCACGCCCCAGGCCCTCGACGAGGCCGGCATCAATGCGGTGATCGCCGCGTTCGCGCAGGCTGCGGTGTACGCGATCGACGCCGGCTTCCAGGCCGTGGAGATCCACGCGGCGCACGGCTACCTGCTGCACGAGTTCTACTCGCCGCTGACCAACCACCGTACCGACGGCTGGGGCGGTGACCGTGCCGGGCGTACGCGCCTGGCCGTGGCGGTCGCGACGGCGGTACGCGACGCCGTCGGCCCCGACGTGCCGGTGCTGGCCCGGGTCTCCGCGACCGACTGGACCGACGGCGGCTGGGACGTCACCGACACCGTCGCCCTCGCCCGCGAGCTGGTCGCGGCCGGGATCGACCTGATCGACTGCTCCTCGGGCGGTGCCGTCCCGCACGCCGACATCCCGGTCGGGCCCGGCTACCAGGCCCCGCTGGCCGAGCAGGTGCGCAGGGACGCCGGGGTGCCGACCGGCGCGGTCGGCCTGATCACCGAACCTGAGCAGGCCGAAAGCATCGTCGCCGACGGCCAGGCCGACCTGGTGCTGATCGGGCGGGAGCTGCTGCGCGACCCGTACTGGCCGCGCCGGGCGCTGGCCAAGCTCGGCGGGCAGCCGCACTGGCCGGACCAGTACGCCCGCGCCTTCTGAGGCTCAGCGGCCGTCGGCCGCGTCCAACGCCGCCAGGCGGCCCAGGTACGCGTTCACCTGCTCGCGGTCATATCCGCGCAGGACGACGGTGAAGTCGAACACGGTGACGCCGGCGAGGTTCAGCTCGCCCCGGCGTACCTTGTCGAGCAGGGCGTCGACCTCGGTGCGGTCGAAGCCGCGCAGGACGACGGTGAAGTTAGGTCGGGGGTGCATGGCGGACATCCTGGCAGATCAGGGCAAGGCGGTCCCGGTCCCGGCGCCGAGCAGGGTGTGGCCCGCCGCGGTCGCCACGTAGAGCACCGCGCGGCCGTGGCGGCTGCGCGCCAGCAGGCCGGCCGCGTGCAACACCTGGAGGTGCTCGGAGACCGCACCCGCCGACATGCCCAGCCGCCGGGACAGCTCGCTGGTGGTGGCCGGCTGGCGCAGCATGTCCAGCATCCGCGCCCGGGAGGCGCCGAACAGCGCGGCCAGCGCCTCGTCGGCGGGCGGCCGACGTTCCCACACCGTCCCTCTGGCCTGGGCGGGGTAGGCGGCGAACGGCGGCGACTCCGGCCGCACAGTCCACAGCACGTGGCAGGTCACGAAGATGCTCGGCACCAGGGCCAGCCCCCGCCCGCGCAGGTCCAGGTGGATGTCGAACGGGTCGTCGGAGTCGATGCGGTCGCCCGCCCAGCGCACCTCGGGGTGCAGGGTGTTGATCAGCCGCCGGACCCCGCCTTCGGCGAGCTCGCGCGAGCGGTACGCGACATCCGCCTCCAGCAGTGCCCGGATCCTGGTCCAGTACGGTGCCAGCGCCACCCGGTGCCACTCCCGCACGCCGGTGACCAGGTCGGCCAGCAGTTTCTCCGGGTCCGCCAGCCCCGCTGCCGCCAGTGGGCCCAGCGGCAGCCGCACTGTGGTGGACCGCAGGTCCGCGACGACCACGTCGAGCGGGGTCGCCGCGACGACGGCGAGCTCGGCCTCGATGTCGCCGAGCGGGCCCGCGGGTGGCGGGGTGAGGAAGTCCGGGAAGTAGGCGCGCGGCCGGGTCAGCTCGGCCAGCAGCGCGCCACCGGGTGCGGCGGCGGGCGCGGCGGACAGCTCGCGGGCCTCGCGTCGCCACGGCAGGTGGATCGGGCTGCCGTCGGTGTCCGTCAGCGCGTACCGGCTGCGGACCGTCTCCCACAGTGGCGAGATGCAGAAGCGGATGTCCGCGGCGTCGCTGACTCCGAAGAGGATCTGGCTCAACGCGCTCGTCCTTTCGGCGTACGCCGAATCGTTGGATGCACCCCACACCGTACTGGTGGGATCGATCCCGGTGCAGCCGTGTACGGCGTTCTTGACAAGCGAACGGGGGAGAGCGCCGGGCGGCCCGTACCGGGGACGGGTCTGCGACCGGTCCCCGGTACGGCCTGCCACGGGGCTGACGTGGTGCCGTGTCGGTGCGTCGGCCTAGCGTGGCGGGTATGACGACATTCGTACTCGTGCCGGGCATGTGGCTCGGGGCATGGGCCTGGCAGGACGTGGCGTCGCGGCTGGCGGGGGCGGGCCACGATCCGCGGCCGGTGACGCTTTCCGGGGTCGCGGAGCGGGCCGCCGAGGCCCTGCCGCAGACCGATCTGGACACGCACGTCGCCGACGTCGTCGCGCTGGTCGAGGGCGCGGACCTGCGGGACGTGGTGCTGGTCGGGCACAGCTACGGCGGCATGGTGGTGTCCGTCGCGGCGGGACCGCTCGCATCGCGGCTGCGCCGGGTGGTGTACGTGGACAGCGGACCGCTGCCCGAGGGCATGTCGCAGTTCGGCACGAACCCGCCCGAGCAGCAGGAGCGCATCCTCGCCGAGATCGGCGACGGCTTCCTCGCTCCCGTGCCGCCGTTCCGGCCGGACCCCGACGATTCGTCCCTGGCCGGCCTCGATGCCGACATGCTCGCCATGCTGCGCGAACGTGCCACCCCGCACCCGTTCGCCTCGGCCCGCCAGCCCGTGCACTACCACCCGGACTTCGCCACGGTGCCGTCCGCGCTGATCAGCTGCATGTTCCCGGCCGCCCAGGTGCACGAGATGATCGCCGCTGGTCACCCCTACTTCGCCCTGCTCGCCGGTGCCGACGTCCTCGAACTGCCCACCGGCCACTGGCCCATGCTCAGCCGCCCGACCGACCTGGCCACGCTCCTCAGCACGCTGTAGGCCGGGACAGGCACCGCCGCGCCCGTCCGTCGTGTTTGGAAGGTGCTCTCCTTCTGTCCGGGCGAGGGTTGGCATGGGGGTGGGATCATGGGGTAGCGGGGTCGTCAGAGTCCGCGGGGAGGTGGTCGGCCTCATGAGTGTCGTTGCGGAGTTGCTGGAGCCGTTTCCGTTCCGGCAGGAGGATCTCGAGCACAGCAGGCTCGAGGAGGGTGTACGGCACACGCTGGTGCACTACGCCCGCTGGCGGGACGGGAACCCGGCGGCGATCGGGTCGCATGTGGAGCAGTACACCGCGCAGCTCAACGCGATCGCCGGGCGGCACACGCCGGGGGCCGCACTGCTGCGCGGGGTCTACGCGCCGCGGCGGCGGCGGGAGCTGCGCGAGCAGGCGCTGCTGGAGCTGAACTACTTCGGGGTGTACAACCTCAGCGAGGTGCCCGACCCGGCCGACGTGGCCCGCGGCGAGGTGCTCGCGCGGGCGCACGCCCGGACGGCGCGCGAGGTGGCCGAGGGCATCGAGCGCGGGCGGGGCGTGGCCGGGGTGGTGGAGTCGCTGGAGCGGCGCTTCCCGGCGCTGCGCGGGGTCGCCGAGACGCGCTGGCTGGCCGAGCGGCTGGACCGGCTGCACCGCACGCTGCCGGAGACGGTGGTGCAGGCGGGCGCGATGGGCAAGGTGGTCCGCACGCTGGTGGGGGTGCTGGCCATCGGGGGGTACGACACCCGCGACGCGGGCCGGACCGCGGTGCGCGAACACCTCACCCGGATCCTGCCCGGCGCGTACGCGTACGGGGCCGCGTACGCCGTGATCGACGACAGCTTCCAGGACCTGCCCGGCGAGCACATGCTGCCGCGCCAGCGCGACCGGCTGCACCGGCTGATCCTGCGCGGCCTGTCCACCGGCGGCGCGATCGATCCCGGCGAGGTGCCCGACCACCCGCTCGCCGAGGAGATGCACGACCTGTACGGCATCGCGCTGCAGGTCTACCCGTTCGGCACGCACCGGCACCTCTACCACGCGGCCGAGTCGATGTACCTGGCCCAGCACCGCGACGCGGCCCGCCGCCCGGACGAGCTGCGCGACGGCGGGCTGGAAGCGGCGTACCCGGACATCTTCCTCAAGGCCGGGCTGAGCCGGGTGGTGGCCAACATCCTCGGCCGCCGCCGCCTCGACGACGGCTTCTACGCCCGCTGCCTCAACACGATCTTCCTGAGCCAGTTCAAGGACGACCTCGCCGACCGCGACGAGGACCGGCGGGCGGGGCGGATGACCCCGTTCACGCACCCCGGTGACGGCCGCACCAACCCGCTGCTGGACCTGTTCGCCTACGACGCGTACGTGGTCGAGCAGGTCTACGGCGGCGACCCGGTCGCCCGCGAGGCGCTGACCGGCGTCGGCGCGATCAAGCTGGCCACGCACCTGTGCGCCGATCCGCAGGGCACGCTGCGGCTGCTCGACCAGTACCCGGTCACCCCGGAGATCGCCGGGTTCCTGCGTACGGCGGCCGGGGTGCCGCGGCGGGTGCTGCCCCAGCTGACCACCGCCGACCTGCGCCTGAAGCGGGAGGCGGCCGCGGTGATGGGCCCCCGCGATCCGAACAGCGCCGACGCGCGCACCTTCGTGCTCGACCGGCTGCCGCGCATCAACGAGATCGTGCACAGCTGCCACGCCGAGGTCAACGCGGCCGAGCTGGCCCCGATCCTGGCGTACACGATGGACGGTCCGGCCAAGCGGCTGCGGCCCGCGCTGACGCTGATGCTGGCCGAGGGGCTCGGCGTGCGCGGGGACATGCCCGAATCGCTGCTCGGGGCGATCGAGCTGTTCCACACCGCCAGCCTGATCTTCGACGACCTGCCCGCCCAGGACGACGCCACGCTGCGCCGGGGCCGTCCCGCCGCGCACACCGTGTTCGACGAGGGCAGCGTGCAGCTCGCCGCGATCTCGATGCTGTCCTCGGGCTTCGGCATGCTGGCGCGGCTCGACCGGCACTATCCGGCGCACCGGGTCACCGACGTCGTCGCGTACGTCGGCACGGTGCTCGGTCCGCAGCGGCTCTGCCGCGGGCAGTACCTGGACCTGCGCTACGCCCGCGACGCGTCGCCGGTCACCGGCGAGGACATCCTGGAGATGTACCGGCTCAAGACGTCCACCATGGTCGAGGCCGCGCTGGTGCCGCTGCTGATGCTGCTGGACCGGCCGCGGGTCGAGATCGAGCTGGTCACCCGGTATGCCGACCATGCGGGCATCGTGTTCCAGGCCCGCGACGACATCCTCGACGCGACCGCGTCCAGCGAGCAGCTCGGCAAGGACTCGGGCAACGACGTGGGCAAGGCCAACCTGGTCCGGGTGTACGGGCTGGCGCAGGCGCGGCGGCTCATGGAGCAGCACCGCGACGCCGCGGTGGACAGCTGCGCCGCGCTGCCCTTCGACACCCGCCTGCTGCAGGGCATCGTCGAGCACTTCGCCGCCCGCGGCCGGTGACGCGGCGAGATCCGTCCCGCCCGGACCGATGAGTTCACCGCGCGGCATCCGTCTACACGGATGAACGCGATGACCTCACTTCGGGAAGGGAATCGGCAGCCTGCGCCGCTGACCGCCGGTGGGCTCTGGCGATCATGCTCGTTACGCGAGGCGGGTGGGGGAGGCTGGTCAGCCGCCGGAGTCGTCGTGTTCGGCGTCCTCCGGGACGAGCTGGGAGTCGCGGTCGTCGAGCCAGCCGTAGGGGAGCACGACCTTGGCGGGGGAGTTGGTGCGCCCGCGCGGCTGGCCCAGGTTGGCCACCGGGAACGGCGCGTCGCGGTCCAGCTTGCCGAGCAGGTCGTCCAATTCCATCAGCGACGACGCCATGGCCATCGAGCGGCGCAGTTCGGAGCCCACCGGGAAGCCCTTGAGATACCAGGAGACGTGCTTGCGGAAGTCGGTGACGGCCTCGCGCTCGGCGCCCCACCAGTGCACCAGCAGCTCCGCGTGGCGGCGCATGACCTGCGCGACCTCGCCCAGGTCGGGCATGACCCGCTCGGGCCGCCCGGCGAACGCGGCGGCCAGGTCGGCGAACAGCCACGGCCGGCCCAGGCAGCCCCGGCCCACCACGACGCCGTCGCAGCCGGTCTCGGCCACCATGCGCAGCGCGTCGTCGGCCTCCCAGATGTCGCCGTTGCCCAGCACCGGCACGTCCAGGGCCTGCTTCAGGGTGGCGATGGACTCCCAGTCGGCCTCGCCGGAGTAGCGCTGGGCGGCGGTGCGCGCGTGCAGGGCCACCCACTTCACACCGGCCTCCTGCGCGATCAGGCCGGCCTCGACGTACGTCAGGTGGTCGTCGTCGATGCCCTTGCGCATCTTGATGGTGACCGGGATGCCGGCGGGCGCGGCCGCGTCGACGGCGGCCTTGATGATCGAGCCGAACAGGCGGCGCTTCCACGGGATCGCGGAGCCGCCGCCCTTGCTCGTGATCTTCTTGACGCTGCAGCCGAAGTTGAGGTCGATGTGGTCGGCGAGGTTCTCGTCCACCACCCGGCGCACGGCCTTGGCGGTGATGTCGGGGTCTACACCGTAGAGCTGCATGCTGCGGGGATGCTCGTCCGGCCCGAACTCGATCATCTTCTCGGTCTTCGGGTTGCGCACCGCCAGCGCGACGGTGGTGATCATCTCGCAGACGTAGATACCGGCCCCCTGCTCGCGGCAGAGCTGCCGGAACGCGACATTGGTGATGCCCGCCATCGGTGCGAGCACCACGGGCGGATCGACGGGGTATCGCCCCAGCATCAAGGTCGCAGTCACGCCCCCAAGAATCTCACGTCCCACCCCACCATCCCGAACCCCCGTAACCCACCCCACACGTCCCGCGCCGTCCCACCCGTCAGATCGCGACGATCTTGCGCGAACTGTTGACCTTATGACCGTTTTGCGTGTGTCGTCGGCGCAGTTCTTGCAAGATCGTCGCGATCATGGGGCTTGGTCGGGGCGTAGGCGGGCCGGGTCGATTTCGCGGATGGGGTGGCGGCGGAGGTAGTCGGCCTCTAGTTCGATCATGCGTTCGGTGTGGTGGGCCAGGGCCTGGTCGGAGCCGTGGCGCAGGGTGTCGTGGCGGGTGCGGTGGATCGCTGCCAGTTCGCGGAGCAGGTCTTCGTCGGGGAGGTCGCGGGCGGGGACGCCCCCGGCCGGTTCCGGTTGCTGCCAGGCGTAGACGACCTCCACCACTTCGTCGTAGTCGCGCATGAAGGAGGGGTACCCGGGGTTCGGGCGGTTCAATCGTCGCGGGCGGTTTCGTCGCCCGTCGAGGCGGGTAGGCGTCAGCGCTTCCCGCGTAGCACGGTCTGCACCGCCTGGGCCTCGTACGCGGCGTCGGCCGCCTCCTGGGTGAGCGCGTGCGAGGACACCCGGGCCACCTCGGCGGCGCGCCGGGCGTGCCGCGCCCGGGAGGCGGCGACGTGGTAGAGCCGGGCCGCCTCGGCGTCCTCGGCGCGCAGCCGGGACAACCCGTGCGAGCGGTCCTGGCGGGACTGGTCCCACCCGTCGACCTGCTGCCACACCGCGCGCAGCTGCTCCATCGACAGGTCGCCGCGCTTGTACGCCGCCCGCGCGGCGCGGGAGACCTCGCGCAGGTTCTCCGCGGAGACGGCGGCCTCGACCGGCTCGGGCGGCAGCGACTCGGTCGCCTCCTCCAGCAGCTGCGCGGCGGCCAGGTGGCTCTGCCAGGCGGCATCCCGCTCGGCCTCGGCGGCCGCCAGCTCGGCCGCTGTGCGCTCGGCCAGCAGCACCGCGGTGCGGGCCGCTTCGAGCACCTCCGCCGCGACCTCCTCCAGCTCGCGGGCCTCGGCGGTCAGCTTCGCGCGCTCGGCCGCGCTGAGCCGGCCCGGGCGCACGCCGTCGCGCCGGGACTGCGCCTGCGCCAGCAGCCCCAGGAAGAGCACCGCGAGCAGCGTGAACGGCAGCCCGCCCAGCAGCACCACGGCGGATGAGGACACACCAGCACCCTAGTATCGATCCTCGTTGATCGTTAGGGCTGGCGGGAAATCGTCACATCCGTCGCGTGAATCGCCACCCGGGTCGGCGATGTCGGCGCGCGGCGTCGAAGATGGACGGATGACCGAGAACGCCCCGAACCCGTCCGGATCCACCGCAGTCGTGATCGGCGCCGGCATCGCGGGCCTGTGCGCCGCGCGGGTGCTGGCCGACCGGTACGCCCGGGTGGTCGTGCTGGACCGGGACGACCTGCCGCCGTCGGCGGTGCCGCGGCGCGGCGTGCCGCAGGGCAACCACGGCGCGGTGCTGCTCGCGGCCGGTCAGCGGGCGCTCGGCGAGCTGTTCGACGGCCTGGTGGACGAGCTGGTCGGGGCGGGTGCGGTGCCGTTCGAGCCGGGCACCGAGATGATCTTCTACCGGTACGGCAGCGTCTGGGCGAAGTCGCCGACCGGCATCACCCTGCTGTCGTTCAGCCGCCCGCTGCTGGAACACGCCGTGCGCGGCCGGGTGTCGGCGCTGCCCGACGTCGAGATCCGGGCCGGGGTCGCGGCCGCCGGGCTGGCGGGCGCGGACGGCGTGGTCACCGGCGTGGTGCTGGACAGCGGCGAGACGCTGCCGTGCGCGCTGGTGGTCGACTGCTCGGGCCGGGGCAGCCGCTCCGACCGCTGGCTTGCCGAGCTGGGCTTCGCCGCCCCCGCGGTCACCGAGGTCAAGATCGGCGTCGGCTACACCACCCGCCTCTTCCAGCGCAGACCCGGCGACCTGAGCGACGCCACCGCGGTGTTCGTGCTGCCCGCCGCACCGCACGAGACCCGGGTCGGGCTGGCCCTGCCGATCGAGGACGACCGCTGGCTGATCTCCATGGGCGGCTGGCATGGCGACTTCCCCGCCTCGGCCGACCCGGACGCGTTCGCCGCGCACGCCCGCAGCCTGCCCCACCCCGGCATCGCCGGACTGATCGACAGGTGCGAGCCGGTGACCGAGGCCGTGTCGTTCACCTTCCCGTCCAACCGCCGCCGCCACTTCGAGGACCTGCCCGCTCACCCCGCGGGCTACCTCGCCCTGGGTGACGCGATCTGCAGCTTCAACCCGATCTACGGCCAGGGCATGACCTGCGCCGCGCTGGAGGCCCAGGCCCTGGCCAGGCAGCTCGACACGCACCGCTCCGCCACCGCCGCCCTCGCCGCGGACTACTACGGACAGGCGGCCCACATCCTCGCCACGCCCTGGGGGTTCGCCGCCGGCGGTGACTTCGCCTACCCGCAGACCCAGGGCGAACGCCCGCGCGGCATCGCCCTGCGCAACCGCTACTCCCGCCGCATCCAGCTCGCCGCCCAGGTCGACCCGGAGATCCGGCGCATCTTCACCGCCGTCCAGCACCTGCTCACCCCACCCGGCGTCCTCCGCAGACCCGCCATGGTCCTGCGCATCCTCCGACTCTCCCGCCGCGCCCCCGGCGCGAAAGGAAGGGCACCTGCACAACGCTCTGCGTAGAGGAAGGGCACCTTGTTAACGCCGTGCCTGTTCAGATGCTGCTCAGGGCAGGTAGGAGTTGCTTCTCGGCAAAGTCGAGGAAGTCGGGCTGGCTGTCGCCGCCGATCTGAATCAGGGCGATGTCGGTGAACCCGGCGTCGGCGAACTGTCGAACGGCGGCCACATGCTTGTCCACGTCCGGGCCACAGGAGATCTTCTCGGCGACCATCCCGGGGGTCATCGCGGTGGTCGCCGCGGCGAACGAGCGCGGGTGCGGCATCTCCGCGTTGACCGCCCAGCCCAGATCGAACCAGCGGAACTGGTCGTGGGCGATCCGGGCGCACTCGTCGGCGTCCGGACCCCAGCAGATGGCCACCTGGCCGTAGCGCGGGCCGCTGCCTCCGGCACGGTCGTACTGCTCGATCAGCTCACGTTTCGGCTCGACCGCGATCATCGCCGCGTCGTGGCGGGCGGCCAGCCGGATCGAGGACGGCCCGGACACCGCGACGCCGATCGGCACCCGCTCGTCGGGCAGGTCCCACAGCCGTGCCTCGGGCACCTCGAAGTACTCGCCGAGGTGGTGCACGACCTCGCCGGCCAGCAGCGGGCCGATGATCTCCAGGGCCTCGGACAGCATCGCGTGGCGCTGTACGGCCTGCGGGTACGCCCCTACCACGTGCTCGTTGAGGTTCTCGCCGGCGCCCATCCCGAGCGTGAACCTGCCCTGGGACATGACGCCCACGGTCGCCGCCATCTGTGCCACCACCGTCGGGTGATACCGCATGGTGGGGCAGGTGACGAAGGAGACCAGCGGGATGCGCTCGGTGGCGTGGGCGGCCGCGCCCAGCACCGACCAGGCGAACGGGGCGTGCCCCTGCTCGGCCAGCCACGGGTAGTAGTGGTCGGAGCAGACCGCGAAGCCGAACCCGGCCGCCTCGGCGCGTACCGCGTCGTCGACCAGTTCCCGCGGCCCGCGCTGCTCGGTCATGAGCGTGTAGCCGATATTGGTCATCTGCCCTGATTACCCGCCAGCCGCCAGGCTGACACCCCCGGCTGGTAGAACTGCGGGATGGCGGACGACAGGACGGAACTGCGCGAACGTGCCGAAACGGTGCTGCGGCGGCTCGCGGGTGACCATGCCGAGCTGCGGCCGGACCAGTGGCGGGCGATCGAGGCGCTGGTCGCCGACGCCCGGCGGGTGCTGTGCGTGCAGCGCACCGGCTGGGGCAAGTCCGCGGTGTACTTCGTCGCCACGGCGCTGCTGCGCGAGCGCGGCCACGGCCCGACGGTGATCGTGTCGCCGCTGCTGGCGCTGATGCGCAACCAGGTCGAGGCGGCGGCGCGGGCGGGCATCCACGCCCGCACCATCAACTCGGCCAACCTCGAGGACTGGGACCACATCACCGCCGAGATCGCCGACGGCGCGGTGGACGTGCTGCTGATCAGCCCGGAACGGCTCAACAACCCCGACTTCCGCGACACCGTGCTGCCCCGCCTGGCGGCCACCACGGGCCTGCTCGTGGTCGACGAGGCGCACTGCGTCTCCGACTGGGGCCACGACTTCCGCCCCGACTACCGGCGGCTGCGCACCATGCTGGCCGAGCTGCCCCCGGGCACGCCGGTGCTGGCCACCACCGCCACCGCCAACGAGCGGGTCACCACGGACGTCGCCGAGCAACTGGGCGGGGGCCAGCCGGCCGACCACGAGCCGCTGGTGCTGCGCGGCCCGCTGGACCGCGAGTCGCTGCGGCTGGCCGCGCTGGAACTGCCCAGCCCGGCACACCGGCTGGCCTGGCTCGCCGACCACCTGGACCAGATCCCCGGCTCCGGCATCGTCTACACGCTGACCGTCGCCGCCGCCCAGGAGACCGCCCAGTTCCTCGCGAGCCGGGGCTACGCCGTGGCCTCCTACACCGGCCAGGCCGAGGACGCCGACCGCCGCTCCGCCGAACAGGACCTGCTCGACAACAAGCTCAAGGCGCTGGTCGCCACCTCCGCCCTCGGCATGGGCTTCGACAAACCCGACCTCGGCTTCGTGGTCCACCTCGGCGCGCCCGCCTCGCCCATCGCCTACTACCAGCAGGTCGGCCGCGCCGGGCGCGCCGTCGCCGGTGCCGACGTGATGCTGCTGCCCGGCCCCGAGGACGCCGCCATCTGGCGCTACTTCGCCTCGCTCGCCTTCCCGCCCGAGGACCAGGTCCGCCGCGTCCTCGACGTGCTCGACACCGCCGGCAGGCCCGTGTCGACGCAGGCCCTCGAGGTCCAGGTCGACCTGCGCCGCAACCGCCTGGAGATGATGCTCAAGGTCCTCGACGTGGACGGCGCGGTCAAGCGCGTCCGCGGCGGCTGGGAGGCCACCGGCTGCCCCTGGGCGTACGACACCGAGCGCTACGCCCGCATCGCCAAGGCCCGCCAGGCCGAACAGGACTCGATGTGCGACTACACCGCCACGACCCGCTGCCGCATGGAGTTCCTCCGCCACACCCTCGACGACCCCGAGGCGCGACGCTGCGGCCGCTGCGACAACTGCGCCGGCCCCGCCTACACCAAGGACGTCTCCGCCGACGCCCTCAACGCCGCCCACACCTTCCTCGGCCGCCCCGGCGTCCAGATCGAATCCCGCAAGATGTGGCCCACCGGCCTCGCCGCCGCCGGCGTAGCCCTGACGGGAAAGATCCCCCCAGCCCAACAAACCCTCCCCGGCCGCGCCGTAGGCCGCCTCTCCGACCTCGGCTGGGGCACCAGACTCAGAGAACTCCTCGCCGACGGCACCCCCGACACCACCCCACCCCAAGACCTGCTCGACGTACTCGTCGAGGTCCTCAAAGACTGGTCCCACGGCACCGACCCCTGGCCCACCCGCCCCGCCGCCGTCGTGGCCATCAACTCCCGCACCCGCCCCCACCTGATCACCGGCGTAGCCGAACACGTCGCCCGAGTAGGCCGACTGGAGTTCCTCGGCACAGTCGCGGGCGGCCCGCCCCCGGACCAGCCCCGCGCCAACAGCGCCCAACGCGTCAAAGCCCTACACGACGCCTTCACCATCCCCGACGACATGGCCGACAGACTCCGAAACCTGTCCGGCCCCGTCCTACTCGTGGACGACCAACTCGACTCAGGCTGGACCATGGCCGTAGTAGCCCGCCAACTCCTCCAGGCAGGCGCCCCCGGAGTGCTCCCACTCGCCCTGGCCACCACGTCCTGACGCCAAGCGGAGCGGGGTGGTGCCCGGCGGAGCGTAAAAGGGCCGCAGGCCCCCAGCGCAGCCGGGCACCACCCCGCGGAGCGCCCCCCGACGAACCGAGACCTCAAATCGCCGGATCACCCCCGTGCACATTCGTCTCGACCTCGTCCGCGGCAGCCTCCAAAAGCCGGTGCGCCAACCCCGACAGCGCCCGAGCCCCCGCCATCTCCTCACCGATCGACGCCCGCGGCCGATCGACCGGATTGCGCCGGGCCTGCCCCTCAGCGGTCAGCAACCGCCCCGACGGCAGCCGCATGGACGCGATCGCCCTGGTCAGATCCGCGTCCTCCTCGTACCGCAGCTCCACCATCCAGGTCGTGGTCATCGTCGCGGTGGTCATGACGCGCCTCCTCCCGTTCCTGCGATGCTGCTCTCATTGTCCCTCCGCAGGCGTGCCCCGACCCCCGCATCCGGCCCCGATGAGGCAGGCTCGGACCATGCAGGCTGTTCAGATCACGCAGTACGGCGGGTCCGAGGTGCTCACCCCCGCCGACGTCGACCTGCCCGTGCCGGGTCCGGGTCAGGCGGTCGTCGAGATCGCCGCGACGGGTGTCAACTTCATCGACGTGTACCACCGCATGGGCCGCTATCCGACGCCCCTGCCGTTCATCCCCGGGGTGGAGGCCGCGGGCCGGGTCGTCGCGCTGGGGCCGGACGTGACCGGGGTGGCGATCGGCGACCGGGTCGGCTGGGTCCTGGCGCCCGGGGCGTACGCGCAGGCCGCGGCCGTGCCCGTGGACCGGCTGGTGCCGCTGCCCGACGGGGTGTCCGACGAGACCGCGGCGGCGGTGCTGCTGCAGGGCATGACCGCGCACTTCCTGACCCATGACGTGCACCCGGTGCGGGCCGGTGAGACGGTGCTGGTGCACGCGGCGGCCGGCGGCATGGGGCTGCTGCTGACGCAGCTGGTCACGCACTTGGGCGGCCGGGTGATCGGCACGGTGTCCACGGAGGCGAAGGAGCACCTGGCCCGGAACGCGGGCGCGGCCGAGGTCATCCGCTACGACCAGGTCGACGATCTGGCGGCGCAGGTGCGCGCGCTGACCGGCGGCGAGGGCGTGGCCGCCGTGTACGACGGCGTCGGCGCGTCCACGTTCGACGCGAGCCTGGCCTCGCTGCGGCGGCGCGGTGTGCTGGCCCTGTACGGTGCGGCCAGCGGCCCGGTGCCGCCGGTGGACCCGCTGCGCCTGATGTCGGCCGGCTCGGCGGTGCTGACCCGGCCTACGCTCGGCGACTTCGTGGTCTCGCGGCAGGAGCTGCTGGAGCGGGCCACCGACGTGCTCGGCTGGGTCGACGCGGGCACCCTGCACGTGTCGATCGGCGGCCGGTATCCGCTGGCCGAGGCCGCGCGCGCCCACGAGGATCTGACCTCCCGGCGTACCACGGGCAAGCTGCTGCTGATTCCGTGAGCTACTGGACGACCTCGAGGTAGTCGACGTTCGGGCCGCCCTCGCGGCTGGCGGCGGTGGCCCGGACGGTGTTCGCGCCCGCGGTCAGGGTGACGGTGACGGTGACCGTGTTCCAGGCGTCCCAGCTGGGCGTCGGGTCGAAGCGGACACCGCGGTGCACGGTGCCGCCGTTGACGCTGATGTCCATGGTGCGGCTGCAGCAGCCGGCGTTGGCGAAGCGCAGCCGCAGCGTGGCCGTGCCGGCCTTGCCCGGCACGCTCCACTGCAGGTATCCGCCGGCGGTGTTGTCGAAGTCGATGAAGCCCGAGCCGCTGTAGCCGGTGTGGTCGTCGGCGGTGCGGGCCTGGGACCGGCTCGCCGACTCGGCCTCGTGGCGTGTGGTCCGCGGCGCGGCTGGCGGCGGCGGGGCGGCCGGGGACGGCGAGATGGCCGGGGACGGCGTGGCGGCCGGGGACGGCGACGAGCCTTCGGCCCGCGGGGCGGCCGACGCCGACGCGGTCGCCGCGGGCCGGGCCGCGGGGGTGCGCGGTGCGGGGGTGTGCGCCGCCGGGGCGTCCGGGTTGATCGGCGCGACGACGGGCGCGGCGCTCGGCTGGTCCTCCCACGGCAGCGCGTCGTTCCAGGTCGCCGGCCGGTGGACGGTGGTGAGGATGAGCAGGATCAGCGCGGCGGTGAACACTGCGGCTGCCACCAGCGGCAGGGCGCGCAGCCGTTCCAGCAGCGGTACGCGAATCCGCCGCCGGCCCTCGTACCCGAAATCGTCCTCCACCGCCGGATGCCTGCCGTCTCTCGTCTGCCGTCTGCCGTCTGTCACGGTTACGAGCGAGAAACGTAGTGGGCGGGTGCCTGTCGCGCACCGGCCGCTCGGTCAGCAAATCCGGAGCCGACGGTCAACCCGGCCCGCCGTGCGGCTCTCGGGCCACTCCGTATCGATCGTCGTCGTACGGGAACCGGGGTCCGGTGCGGTGACTCGACCGGGCATGACGACGAGACGTGATGTGCTGGCCCTGCTCGGCGTGGGCGCGGCAGCGGCGCTGACCGGGTGCCGTGCGGCGGCGCCCGCGGCGGGGACGGGCGTGCCGGACCTGCTGCTGGTGCGGGCCGAGGGCGGGCTGACCGTGCTGCGGCCGTCCGGGATGGAGCGGATCGGGGCCGGTCTGGCCACCCCGGACGGCGCGACCGTGTACGCGGCCGCCGCGGCGGGCGTGGACACCGAACTGACCGCGATCGAGACCCGGACCGGGCAGCGCACCGCGGGGCCGCGGCTGGCCGGGGCGTGGACGCCGCGGGTCGTCTCCGCGGACGGGCGGCTGGTGGCGTTGGCCGCGCCCGGCTCCGGCGAGGTCACCCACGTGCCCTCGGGCCGGGCGCGCACCCCGCTGGTGGTCGCGGACACGGCCCGTGAGGTGGCCCGGCTGGAGCTGCCCGGCAACATCGTGCCGGACGCGTTCTCGACCGGCGGCGAGGGCCTGTTCGTGCTGGACTGGCTGCCCGCCACCGCGCCGGACCGGTACCGGGTGCGCCAGGTCGACGTGGCCACCGGCCGCAGCTCGGCGCTGCTGACCCGGGTGAAGTCGCCGGTCCCGCCGGGGGCCGAGGAGGAGATGAGCGGCGAGGGCCGGATGGCCGTGTACGCGCCGAACCGGCAGGTCCTCTACACCCTCTACACGCATCAGCCGGACCACCGGCACACCCGCGACCTGATCGCCGGTCGCCCCGGCGGCGTGCACGCGTTCGTGCACACGTTGCACCTGGCCGAGCAGTGGGCGTTCTGCGTCGACCTGCCCGCGCCGTTCGGCGAGGGTCCGGGGGCGGGGCACGCACTGACGATGTCGCCGGAGGGCGGCGAGTTCTACGTGGCCGACGTGACCAGCGGGCGGTTCGCGGTCGTCGGGACCGAGCAGCTCGCCGTCCGCGAGACCGTCGACGGCCCGAAGGGCGTGGGCGTCGCGTTCGCGGCGGCGACGTTCCGCGAGGTGCTGGTGGCGGTCGGCAGCACGGTGCACGTGCTGCCGCGCGACGCCGCGCCGGTGTGGCGCAGCTGGGACGCCGGGGGCGTGGTGCGCGGCCTGGGCGTCAGCGCCGACGGCAAGCGGGTGTACACGGCTCTGCCCGACGCCGTGGCCTGGTTCGACGCCGCGACCGGGCAGCGCCTGGGCACCGTCGCCGTGCCCGGCCTCAGCGCCCTGGACCGGGTCCTGTGACGGACGGCGATGCGTCGGTGGGCCGGGCTCCGGCCTGCTGACGCGGCCGCCGGGCCCGGCCGAACGGGGGGATCCGGGCGGCGACCAGGGCCAGCAGCCAGGCCGGGGCGAGCAGCGCCGTCAGCGCGGCATACCAGGGCAGCCGCCAGGTCCACGACGGGCCGGTGGCGGCGGTGACGTCGCCACCGGTCCACGGCCGCGCCGCCAGCGACCAGGCCAGGAACGCGTCGCCGACGGGCAGCGCGCCGCCCAGGTAGCGGCGTCGACCGTCCCACTGCACGGCCAGCCCGGCCGCCTCGGCCAGGCCGGTGAGCGCCGCGGCCGCCGGGGCGTCGCCGTAGACGACCGCGTCGCCGAGGGCGACCGCGCTCGCCGACGTGCTCAGCCCCCACAGCAGGGGCCCGGAGTCGACGTCGCCCGCGAGGTCGACGCCGCGCGGGTGCTCGCGGATGCCGGGCGCGCCCGGCACGGTCGAGGCGAACTGCGCGCGGAAGGCCGCCCAGTCGCGGGCGCCGACCGCCGGGTCCACCTCGCGCAGGAAGCGCAGCACCATCACCTGCGAGGTGGCGCGCGCGCCGCTGGTCGGCTGTCCGGTCGCCGGGTCCACGGTGTGCGGGAGCAGCCCGGTCGCCGGGTCGCGGCGGGTGTCCGCGGCGGCCAGCCAGTCGCGGACCAGGCCCGCGCGGTCGACACCGGTCAGCGTGCCCGCCAGCCGCACCGCGGCGATGCCCACGGCGCTGTCACAGGGCCAGGCCTGCCCCGGGTATGCGGTCAGGAACGGCGACCCGGTCGTGTCGAGCTGCCGCCGGAACGCCGTGGCCAGCGCGTCGGCGTCCGCGGTCAGCCGGGCCCGCTCCGGCGCGTCCGGCCCGTCGAGCGCGACCACGCCGCCTCGCAGCCAGGTGGCCCAGCCCTGATAGAACACGCCGTACGGCGGTTCGAGCGAGGCGTCGAAGACCGCGCTGCCCTCTGCGGAGTCCACCTGGGACAGCGCCCAGCGCGCCTCGGCCAGCGCCCGTGCCCGCAACTGCGTGCTGCGCGCGCCGACGTCGAGCCAGGTCAGGCCGTAGAGCGTGTAGCTGAAGAACCATCCCTCGGGGAACAGCTGCTGCATCCGCGCGGCGCTGCCGCCGTCGAGCGCCTCGCGCTGGAAGGCCAGGCGCGGCAGCGCGTCCGCGACGATCTCCGCGTCGGTGCGCGCCAGCGGGCTCGCCGCGTGCAGCCGGGACACCTCGATCCCCGCCAGGCCGGTGAGCGCCAGGACGAGCAACACGAGGAACGACCGCACCAGCCTGCGCATCGGGTGATCGTAGACGGGCGTGCATGCGTAGCGTCGTCCCGCGGGCCTACTATCAGTCGGTGACCCAGGGTGTGGAACCAGTGGACCTGTTGCGGCTCATCGGATCCGCGGCGCACGACTACGACAGCATGGACGGGCTGGAGCAGGTGCTGCTGCCCGCCGACGGCCTGCATCCGCTGGCCGCGCAGCTGGTCGCGCCGATCCTGGCGTTCGCCGCGGACCCCAAGACCCGCCTGCCCGACCAGCTGCTGATGCTGGTCCGCGAGCTGGCGGCGCACCCCGACGGGGAGCCGGTGCGCCAGCAGTTGCGCGCCTTCACCGTCACCCTGCGTAGCCTGTCCGATCTCGACGACCACAGCGTCGTCGAGGAGTCCACCGCCCTGCTCGGCTGGTGCGGCCCCGATCCACAGCTGTCGGCGGTGCTGCTGGCCCGCGCCCGGGACTACGCCGACGACTATCGCCGGGTCACCCCGCTGGTGACCGCGGCGCAGCTCGACCCGGCCGCCGCGGCGGGCTGGCTGCCGGAGTTCCTCGATGCGTCGCGGTCGTCCACGGTCCGGGTCGCGGCGGTGCTGGCGATGCGCGAGTCCGGACTGGCGCCCACCGCGCAGGCCGCCGCGGCGCTGGCCGCGGGCTGGTCCGCCGATCCCGACGCGCTGCGCTGGACCACCCGCCGCGGCAGGCTGGCCGACCTGGTCGAGTACGCGGCGGGCGGCGACGCGGGGCGCGACGCCGAGCTGCTCACCGCGATCGCGCGCGACGGCCAGGCGCAGGCGCGCCGCGACGTCGCGCAGACCCTGGCCGACCGCGCCGCCGGGCAGCGCCTGCCGGTGGAGCTGCAGGCCCTGCTCTGCTCGTTCCTGGACGACCCGGAGGAGCGGGTGCGCCGCTGCGCGTACCGGGCCGTGGTCGCCGACGACGCGCTGACCCGCCGCCAGGCCGACTGGCTGGCTGACGCGGTGGCGCGCGGGGCCCGCATGCGCCGCTCGGCGCTGGACGCGCTGATCCGGGTCGGTGACCCGCGCTGGCGTGTGCACGCCGAGGATGCGCTGCGCCAGGGCTGGACGCCGCCGCGACTGCCCGGCGCGCTGGCCGAGCTCCCGCCGCCGGACGAGTCCCTGCGGGGGGCGGTGCTGGGCCGGGTGGTCGCGCTGGCGACCACGATCGACGTGAACCGCTCGCCCAAGGCCACCGCCAAGGAGCAGCGCGAACTCGTGGGACTGCTGCGGGTGCTGGGCGCCGCCGCCGACTCGGCGGTGGTCGGCACGCTGGCCCGGCACCTGGCCCAGATGACCTGGCCTGCCCGGCTGTGGGTGGCCGAGTTCCTGGCCGAGGCGGGCCGCGGCGACCCCGAGGTGCTCGACGCGATCGGCGCGATGGCCAACGGTGAGGTCATCTACCTGCGGCTGCTGTGGCTGGCCGGGGGCGACGACGCGCCGCTGCGGGCCGCGATCGCGGTGGCCCCGCGCCGGGACGTGCTGGCCGCGGTCGCCGCGGCCGAGGTGTTCGGCGACGCCGACCCCGACGTGGCGGCCCGCCTGCGCGAGATCCGGGACAGCGACGCCGACGTCAAGGACCGGTTCGCGGCCGCGGGCGCGCTGTGGGAGCTGACCGGCGACCCGGCGGAGGCCGTGGCGACGGTCCGGGAGGCGCTGGACGCGCCGTGGCTGCGCACCCGGCAGCGCGCTCGGGAGCTGGCCGACCAGCTCGGACTTGAGCACGCCTGACCGGGAAAGCGCTCCATAGCACAGTTCCGACCCGCTGGCGTCCACTGAGGAGACATATGCATCTCGATTGTCGACGAATGGTTGCGATCTCGTAACCAGCGCTATGGTGCCGGTTCGGAAGCGCGCCATGTCAACGTCGCCAGTGCGCCCAGTGATCGGTCGAGCCACGGGAGTGTCCGCGATGGACCAGCGCGACCAGGAAAACTACGCGGCCCAGGCGCTCGCCGTCTTCGAGGGATACGGCACGGCCGAGGCGATCGTCTACGGGCCCCGCCGGCTGACCTACGCCGACCTGGCCACCGGGATCCGGGACATGGCCGCGACGCTGTACGAGCACGGCGTGCGCTCCTCCTCGGCGGTCGGCATCCTGGCCGGCAACCCGCCCGAGTCGATCCAGGTGCAGTTCGCCCTGCACCTGCTCGGCAGCCGCTCGGTGTGGCTGGCCCCGAACGCGCCCCCGCAGCTGTGCGCCGACTACCTGGCCCTGGCCGACGTCGACGCGTTCGCGTACGACGCGCGCACCCACGCCGCACTCGGCGAGCAGCTCGCGTCGGGGGCGGGCGACCTGTCGGTGTTCTGCTTCGGCGCTGGCGTGGGCATCGACCTGGCCGCGCCGCGGCGGCCCGGCGCGCCGCAGCTCGGCCTGCCGCCGTCGGTGCGCGAACCGCAGTCGCTGTTCCAGACCGGCGGCACCACCGGCCGGCCGAAGCTGGTGCACCACCGGCACGCCTTCTTCAAGGCGGTGCAGGCGGTTGCGGCCAGCTACCAGGTCACCGACGGCCGCCCGCTGCGGCACCTGGCCGTGGGCGGGTTCTGGCACTCCAGCCAGCAGGTCGCCGCGATGATCACGCTGTTCACCGGCGGGGTGCTGGTGCTGCACGACCGGTTCGTCGCCGAGGACTTCCTGGCCACCCTGGAGCAGGAGCGCATCACCAGCGCCATCCTGCCGCCGCCGATGCTCTACCAGGTGCTCGACCACCCGCGGCTGGCCAAGACCGACACCGGCAGCCTGCTCACGCTGTCCTGCGCGGGCAGTGCCGCCGCGCCGACGCGCCTGGCAGAGGCCGTCGAGCGGTTCGGGCCGGTGCTCCGCCCGGTGTACGGCATGAGCGAGGCCACCTTCATCGCCGCATATCCGAACCTGGCCTACGACCCGGCGCATCCGGAGCGGCTCGGCTCGTGCGGGCGGCCCTACCCGGGGGTGCGGGTCGAGATCCGGGACGATCGCGGTGCGGTCACCCCGACCGGGGAGATCGGCGAGGTGTGGGTGTCGGCGGCGCTGATGACCGCCGGTTACTGGGGGCAGGCCGAGCTGACCAGCCGCACCATCGTGGACGGCTGGCTGCGTACGGGCGACCTGGGCCGCGTCGACGCCGACGGCTACCTGTTCCTGGTCGACCGCCGCAAGGACATGATCGTCACCGGCACGACGTCGACCAACGTCTACTCCCGCACGGTCGAGGACGCGCTGCTGCGCCACCCGCAGGTGCGGGCCGCCGCGGTGATCGGGGTGCCGCACCAGAGCATGGGCGAAGCGGTCTACGCCTTCGTCGTCCCCGCCCCCGACGCCACCGTCACCGCTTCCCAACTGCGCGAATGGGCCGTCGCCGAACTCAACGAGCTCTGGGCCCCCTACGCCGTCGAGTTCATCCGCGAACTCCCGCTGACCGACGTGGGCAAGGTCGACAAAAAAGCCCTCCGCGCCCGCCGCGTAGCCGGCGCCACCGGCTGAAGGAAGGGGCGCAAGGCGCGAGCCGGGCGGTGGGGTCAGGGGAGAGTGGATTCGATGAGGTCGGCGGCCAGCGGGGCGCCGCCGTAGGTGCGGATCTCGGCTTGCAGGCGCGTCAGCGCTTCGGATACGCCATGGTCGGTGGTCAGGTTTTCGACGGCGGCGCGGAGCGCGTCGGCGGTCGGGGCGGTGGAGTCCAATGGGCGGCCGACGCCCAGCTCGGCCACGCGCAGCGCGTTGACCTCCTGCTCGGGAGTCTGCGGCACGGTCAGCATCGGCACCCCGGCCCGGATCGCCTCCAGGATGCCGCCCATACCGGCGTGCGTGACGAAGGCGGCCGCGTGCGCCAGCACGTCCAGCTGCGGCACGGTCGCCGCCACGGTCACGTTGCCGGGCACGGGACCCAGCTCGGCGGGGTCGGTGCGCTCGCCCACGGCCAGCACGGCCTGCCAGCGCGTGCCGGCGAACGCCTCGACGCAGGTGCGGTAGAAGCCGGGCAGCCGGTTGTAGACCGTGCCGAGCGAGATCAGCACGACGGGCCGGTTCGGGTCGGCCGGCGCCCACCGCTGCTGGAACGGCCGCGGCCCGGTGCACGGCCCCACGAAGTGGCACCGCTCGCCGAACGTGTCCGCGCGGAACTGCATGAACCGCGGATACAGCAACAGCTGCGCCGAGGGCTGGAAGGCGCGGACCGCGTCGGGGTCGACGCCCTGGGCGGCCGCGTACGCGTCGAGCTGCGCCTGATGGTCGGGCATGCCGGGGCGGGGGGTGACGGTCAGCGCCAGGTGCCGGGCGATGGACCAGTGCTCGTTGGCGGCCTGGAAGCTCTGGAACTGCACCGCGGGCAGGCCGTCGCGGATCGCGATGAGCCGCCCGGCGAGGCTCTGCATGCCGAAGACCATGAGGTCGGGGCGGTCGTCGCGGAAGTACGGCGCGAGCTGCGGCAGGGTGGCGCGGGCCTCGCCGAGGAAACCCTCCCGCACGGTGGCGATGTAGTCGGCGCGGTCGGGCCGCCGCAGGTCGCGGTCGCTTTCCGCGGGCAGGCTCGAGGTGTACGGCACCACCAGCGCGCCGGTCGCCGCCACCGCCTCGGCGCGTGCCGCCACGGTGGCGTAGCCGACCCGGTGGCCGCGCCGGACCAGTTCCGCCACGATCGGCAGGGTCGGGTAGACCTCGCCGACCGTCGGCGCGTTGACGAAAGCGATGTGTCGGCCCATCCGCACAGCGTCGGGGCGGCGGCAGGTCCGCTCAAGCGACCATCGGACCGTCTACTGTGGCGTAACGGTCGATGGACGTCGATCAGACCTTGAGGCCGAGGTAGGTCAGCGGGCCGGGGTCGGGCACGTCGACGACGTGCATGCCGATCCGGTCGTAGAAGGCCCGCGCGGCGGTGTTCTCGGTGGCCATGCCCAGATGCACCGCGGGCACGCCGGCCTCCTGCAGGGCCAGCACGAGCCGGCCGATCAGGGCACGGCCGTGGCCCTGCCGCTGGTGCTCGGGCAGCAGGTCGATGTGCAGGTGCGCCGGGTATGCCGCGAGCGCGGGCACCACCATGCGCTCCGGCCGGTGCAGCAGGTGCCGCATGACCTCGTCGCCGTCGCGGGGCTCCGCGCCGTCCAGCGGCGGGTAGCGGTCGGCCACCAGCGGCAGCCACTCGTGCCGGAACCGTTCCGCGAACGCCTCGGTGTCCCCGGCGGCCAGCACGTATCCGACGGCGTGGTCGTCGGCGTCGGCCAGCACGAAGGCGAACTGCGGCTCCAGGTGGGCGTACGGGAGGGCGAAGATCTCCGGGAGGATGCCCGGGTCGCGGTAGTGCGGCCGGGCGTCGCCGCCGTGGTGCGCGGTGCGGATGCAGATGTCGTACACCGCGTCGTGGTCGCTCGGCCGGTACGGACGGATGATCGTCATGCGTGGCAGAGTACCTGGAAGCGCTCCCACGTGCGCCCCCGTCGATCGCCTTCGCACAGGCCGGGGTCCGATGTAGCAGAGTGCAGGTATGACCGCACGCCCCGAGGACTACGCGCCCGCGCTCGATCACGCCGTCGCCCATACCCTCGCCTGGCTGGCCTCGCTGCCGGACCGCCCGGTGCGGCCCCGCGCCGACGCCGACGAGCTGGCGGCCGCGTTCGGCGGCCCGATGCCCGACGGTCCCACCGACGCGGCAGAGGTCGTCGACCAGCTCGCGCGCCAGGCCGAGCCCGGCCTGATGGCGATGCCGTCGGGACGCTTCTTCGGCTGGGTCATCGGCGGCACGCTGCCCGCCGCGCTCGCCGCCGACTGGCTGGTCAGCGCCTGGGACCAGAACGCCACGCTGCGGTACGCCACGCCCGCCGTCGCCGCGATCGAGGAAGCCGCCGCGGCCTGGGTGCTCGACCTGCTGGGCCTGCCCGGCCACGCCGACGTCGGGTTCGTCACCGGCGCGACCATGGCCAACTTCACCGGCCTGGCCGCCGGGCGCCAGCACGTGCTCGCCGAGGCCGGCTGGGACCTCGACACGCTGGGCCTGACCGGCGCGCCCCGGGTGCGCGTCATCGCCGGCGCGGAACGCCATGCGACCGTCGACCAGGCACTGCGCTACCTCGGCCTGGGCGCGCCGACCCCGGTCCCCGCCGACGGCCAGGGCCGCATCCGCCTCGACGCGCTCGCCGAGGAGCTGGCCCGCGGCCCCGGGCCGACCATCCTGTGCCTCCAGGCGGGCAACATCCACTCCGGGGCGTACGACGACGTCGGCGCGGCCTGCGCGCTCGCCCGGCAGCACGGCGCATGGGTGCACGTGGACGGCGCGTTCGGGCTCTGGGCGGCCGCCGCCCCGGCCACCAGGCACCTGCTCGCCGGGCACGAGCTGGCCGACTCCTGGGCCACCGACGCGCACAAGACCCTCAACGTGCCCTACGACTGCGGCATCGTCGCGGTCGCGCACCCCGCCGCGCTGCGAGCCGCCATGGGCACGCAGGCCAGCTACCTGGTACGGGCCGAAGCCGGTCCCGCCGACCCGCAGGACAAGGTGCCCGAGCTGTCCCGCCGCGCGCGCAGCGTGCCGGTGTGGGCGGCGCTGCGCTCGCTCGGCCGCACCGGCGTCGCCGACCTGGTCGAGCGGCTCACCCGGCACGCCCGCGCGCTGGCCGACGGCATCGGCGCGATCGAGGGCGCGACCATCCTCAACGACGTCGTGTTCACGCAGGTCTGCGCCGCCTTCGAAGACGACGCCCGGACGCGGGAGGTGACCGCGCGCCTGTTGGCCGAGGGCACCGCCTGGATGTCGGGCTCCCGCTGGCAGGGCCGTGACGTGCTGCGGGTGTCGGTGAGCAACTGGTCCACCGACGACGCCGACGTGGCCGCGTCCGTCGCCGCCGTACGCCGCGCCGCCGCCCGATGAGTGCTCCCGCCGTGCCACCCGCGCACGAGGCCGACAACCGCGCAGGCCCGGTCACCCCCGCCTGGACGCCCGAACACGAGGTCGACGTCGCGCAGGCGGCCGCGCTGCTCGCCGAGCAGTTCCCGGCGCTGCGCGCGGCTCCCGTGACGCTGCTCGCCACCGGCTGGGACAACACCGTGCACCTGGTCGGCGGCGAGTGGGTGTTCCGGTTCCCGCGCCGTGCCGTCGCCCTGCGGCTGCTGGCC
The DNA here is from genome assembly GCF_009720365.1 of Catellatospora paridis. GTDB lineage: Bacteria > Actinomycetota > Actinomycetes > Mycobacteriales > Micromonosporaceae > Catellatospora > Catellatospora paridis. The sequence goes on from NZ_ML769314.1 coordinate 121,934, forward strand.
CACGAGACGGCGGTGCTGCCCCGGCTCGTCGGGAGGCTGCCGCTGCCGATCCCGGTCCCCGAGCTGATCGGCGTGCCGTCTGCCCGCTTCCCGTGGCCTTTCTGGGGTGCCCGCCTGGTGCCGGGGGTGGAACTGGCCGACACCGGCCTGCCCGACGACCGGCGCACCCGCGCTGCCGCGGACCTGGGTGGCTTTCTCCGCGCACTGCACGACCCCGCCCTGGCCGCGCTGGTCATGGGCGACAGCGATCCGGCGGCGGTGTTGCCGCACGATCCGATGCGGCGCGGGGACCCCGCTGTGCGAGGGCCGCAGGCGCGGGAATGGCTGGCCGGGCTCGCCGCGTCGGGTCTGTGGCAGCCCGACTCGGCCGTGTTCGGGCTGCTCGACGAGGCGGAGCCGCTCGGCCCGGCAGACGGCCCGCCGGTGCTGGTCCACGGCGACCTGCACCAGCGGCACCTGCTGCTCGGCGACGACGGGCGGGCCACGGGCGTCATCGACTGGGGCGACGTCTGCCTGGCCGACCCGGCCGTGGACCTGTCCCTGGCCTACAGCGGCTTCACCGGCCCCGCCCGAGCCGCCCTGCTCGATGCCTACGGCCCCGTCCCGCCCGAGCGCGCGGCGCGGGCGCGGGTACTGGCCGTCAACATCAGCGCCGTGCTGGCCGAGTACGCCCACGCCGAGGGCCGTGCCGCCCTGCTGCGCGAGGCGCTGGCGGGAGTCTCCCGCGCGGCCCGCTGACCTGATCACGCCGTTTTCCGCGGCCGGCTGGTCGCTTGTGGGACGTGAACGCGGGTGGGTGCGGCCTAGACTGGGCCAATGGCGATTCTGGGCATCGACATCGGCGGCTCCGGCATCAAAGGGGCCCCGGTGGACATCACCACCGGCACCCTGGTCGAGGAGCGGTTCCGAGTGGAGACACCGCAGCCGTCCGACGTGACCAGTGTGGTGGCCGCGGTCGCCGAGGTGGTCGCCCACTTCGACGCCACCGAGCGGATCGGGGTCACCTTCCCCGGCGTCGTGCTCGGCGGGGTGACCCGCACCGCCGCCAACGTGGACAAGTCCTGGCTGGGCGCCCCCGCCCGCGACCTGTTCAGCCAGGCCGTCGGCGCACCGGTGACCGTGCTCAACGACGCCGACGCGGCCGGTGTCGCCGAGATGACCTTCGGCGCGGGCCGCGGCCGCAAGGGCGTCACGATCATGCTCACCCTGGGCACCGGCATCGGCAGCGCGATCTTCATCGACGAGAGGCTGGTGCCGAACACCGAGTTCGGACACCTCAAGATCAAAGGTGAGGACGCCGAGGAACGGGCGTCGGCGCACGCGCGCGAGGTGGACAAGCTCGGCTGGAGCAAGTGGGCCAAGCACGTCGAGGAATACCTGCGCGAGATGGAGAACCTGTTCAACCCCGACCTGTTCATCATCGGCGGCGGCATCAGCAAGAAGTCCGAGAAGTTCCTGCCGCTGATCGACATCCGCACCCCGGCGGTGCCCGCGGTCCTGCTCAACGAGGCCGGCATCGTCGGCGCGGCGCTCGCCGCGGCCGGAGCCGAGTTCGCCGGAGGGGCATAGCACCCACCGAGTGGACCGCAGGCGGGCATGAAGACCCGGACGGGAAGGAGCGGCTGCGCATGCGCATCGGAAACACGGAGATCAGACCGGTCGGCGGGGCGTGGGGCTGCCTCGCCATGATCGCGGTCTCGATCCTGCTCTCGGTGATCTGCACGATCGGGCTCAACCTGATCGGCCGGTGACCGGAGTGCGGATAACCAGGCGCGCCAGGCCATCGCCGTTGGACAATGTGCGCAGCACCGGCGCGCTGCCGCCGGTCCGGACCGAGGAGGGGCCGTGGCCTTTCAGGACCGCTTCACCCTGCGCAACATGTACCTCTACCTGGTCTGCCTGATCACCCTCGTGATCTCGATCTTCGCCGCGGTGAACCTGGTCCGCAGCACCGTCGAGCTGCTCTACCCCGACCCCGGCTACTACGGCTACGTGCCCCGCTGCGCCGAGAGCAAGCCCGGTCAGGCATGCACGCCCGCCGAGGAGGCGGCGTTCGCCGTGGAGCAGAAACGCATCGAGAAGCTGACCCGCGACTCGCAGCGCCGCCAGGCGGTGCTGAGCATCGTCGGCTCGGCCACCACACTGGCCATCGCGGTGCCGGTCTACATCTACCACTGGCGGCGTATCCAGACCGAGCTGCCGCCGCGGGTTCCGGCCACGACGGGTGAGCCGCCGACGGCGTGACCGGAGCACGGTCGGCAACTCATGCAGGCAGCAGTAGCACGGTTGCGGCCGGGCGGCTGACATCTTCCCGCCCGCGCCGAACGCCGGATCGACGCGTAGCCCAAAGGAGCCTGTTGATCCGCATTGTCGGTTAGGGCGTTGTTTCCGGTCGGTGTTCGGCATCTCGATTGCCTGATTCGGCCGCGGTTCGACATGCAGTTCACCTCGACGCATGGCAAACCTTCGCGCACTGGATCGTCGCCGCTATGGCATGGAAGCGCCGTGGTAGTCGGTAATAACGATCGAATAACGAAGACAACCATCGCTGCGTCTCAAGCCTGCGAAGCGTCAGTGACGGTCAGTGACGGAGTTGCCATAAGGGGGACCGCCTGTGCGGCGGCTGCCGCCTCTGCGGCCAGCTGCTTGTTCGTACGGTGCGGGGAGCTGTCTTCGAACTTCCTGCGGTGAGCGTCCATGGGTCTCGGGTTCGGTGATACCGACCGCATGTCGGAGCGATGTGGACCGCGAGTGACGATCGTCCCGCCGCCTTACGTGTTATCGCCGCGACCTCCGACTGCACGGGGGTCAGCGAGACGATCCGCGCTTAGGTAGCGTGCGGCGCGCCGGATCTTTCCGGTAGAACCGCTTCGGAGGACGGGGGTCCTATGCGGATCGATGCTGCCTGTGCGCACGTCGAGGCGATGTCATGGTCCGTTCGCGCGGCGACGCCGACCAGGTCGGCCGTCATTGCGCGGTCGCAAAGTGTGTCAGGCGGATTCTGCCGCCGACCAGGGGCCACTCCCACGCGAATCCCATCGCGGTAAGTGGAGCCGAGGCCCGTCCGGGTCTGGTTCCACCGACTCCGTGCCCCTGAATCCTGCGGTTCGCAGCGCATCCGTTCCACACACGAGAGAGCGACGGTCGGCCGTATTCACGGCCGCCGCAGCTCATCCATGCACGCCCTTACGGAGGGGATCACGTGTCACATCCATCGAGCCGGATACCGATCGGTATCCGGCCTGGTTCGAGATCGCGAACCATACAGCGAGGCATGATTGCGGCAGTGGCATCAGTGCTGACCGCGGGATTGCTCAACGCGGCGCCCGCCGCTGCGGAGCCGCCGGCGGAGCGGCTGAAACCACAGGCCGCAGTGTTGGACAAGGACGGACGCCCCGTCTCGGGTCAGGCCTGGTCGCAGCAGCGGGTGAAGGACACCTCTGCGGTTGCTCCCGTGTGGCCGCAGGCCGGGACCGCTCGGGTGGAGCTCGGGGCGGCCGGTGCGCGTTCGGCCGGCAACCGTGGCGTCCGCGCCGGTGGACTACCGGTGTGGGTCGATCGGACCGGCGGCACATCCGGGGATCGGCTTTCACGGCTGGATGTCCAGGTACTGGATCGAGTGCGACTTCCGCAGGCTTGGCGCGACGGCGTCGCCGTACGAGTCACGGCACCAGCCGGTGCAGCAGCGGGTACCGCGAGAGTGTCGGTGGACTACTCCGGTTTCCGGCACGCCTCAGGTGGCCAGTGGGCCTCCAGACTGCGGTTGTGGCGGGTGCCCGAGTGTGCGCTGACGACACCGGCCGCGGTGGCCTGTCAGCCCGTGGCCTTGCGCACCTCCAACGACCTCGCCGCGGGGGTGGCGTCGGCGGAGGTGGCCGTTGAGCAGGCCGGACAGTCGGCAGTGTCGCGGCAGAGCGGTCAGCTGCAAGGCGACGTGCCGCTGGCCGTCGGCCGGGGGTCGATGGTGCTCCTGGCGGCAGGTGGATCCGGCTCGGACGGGGACTTCACCGCTACCAGCCTCGCGCCGTCCTCGACGTGGTCGGCCGGTGGCTCATCGGGTGACTTCTCGTGGCAGTACCCGCTCCGTATGCCGCCGGCAACGGGTCCGACGCCCTCGATCGCGCTGGCCTATGCGTCGGCATCGGTCGATGGCCGTTCCGAGGTGACCAACAACCAGCCGTCCTGGATCGGTGAGGGGTTCGAATACAACTCCGGGTACATCGAGCGTCGGTATGTCCCCTGTATGGAGGACATGAAGAACAACGCCAACAACACCGACAAGACCGGTGACATGTGCTGGCGTTCGGACAACGCCACCATGTCGTTCAACGGCCGCGGTGGCGAGCTGATCAAGTCGGGCAGCACCTGGCATGCCACGTCGGAAGACGGCTCGAAGATCGAAAAGCTGACTGGCGCATCGAACGGAGATGCGGGATCGGCTGCCACCGCCGACATCGGCGAGTACTGGAAGGTGACCACGAACGACGGCACCCAGTACTTCTTCGGTCTGCACAGCCTTCCTGGACAGTCCTCCAACACGAACTCCGTCTCGACGGTGCCGGTGTACGGCAACCACACCGGTGAGCCCTGCCGTGCTGCGACCTTTGCCGCGTCCAGCTGTGTGCAGGCGTGGCGTTGGAATCTCGACTACGTCATCGACGTGCACGGCAACACCATGTCGAACTGGTACGGCAAAGAGACGAACAAGTACGGCAGGAACAACAGCCAGACGGATCTCGTGCAATACGACCGCGCCAGCTACCTGACCCGGATCGACTACGGCACTTATGACCGTACGCTGAGTGAGCACGGTGTGACCGAGCGAAGCGTGGTGCCGTATGCCAAGGTCGAGTTCGAGACGGGCATGCGCTGCTTCACCAACTGCGGCACCGACCAGGCTCCGGTGAAGGAGAACTGGAAGGACACGCCCTGGGACCAGAACTGTGCCAGTTCTCCGTGCAACCAGACCGCGCCCACGTTCTGGACCGGCAAGCGCCTCAAGAAGGTCACGACGTCCGTGTGGGACACCACCGTGACGCCGTCGCAGTGGCAGCCGGTCGAATCATGGACGTTGTCGCACACCTTCACGGCGACCGCCGACTCGACGCACACCGGTCTGTGGCTGGACCGGATCGACCACGCGGGCCTGGTCGGCACAGTGGTCAACATGCCGCCGGTCACCTTCGGCGCGGTCTCGCTGGCCAACCGGGTGCTGACCGAGCATGGCGCCACTGACAACTGGCTGCGGGTCAACGACATCATCACGGAGACCGGCGCGAAGATCAAGGTCGATTATTCTGCGCCGGAATGCACGGCGACGATGGTCGCCGGCCTGACGCCGCACACCAACACGAAGCGGTGTTATCCGGTGCTCGTGCCCGATCCGAATGATCCGTCCGGTGAGACGCTGGTCAAGGAGTGGTGGCACAAGTATCGCGTGGAGCATGTGACCGAAAACGACGTGCAGCTGGTCGACGGTCACCAAGCGGACCCGAAACACACGTGGTACGAGTACACCGAACCACCCGCGTGGCACTACGCCAACGACGACGGTCTGAGCAAGCCCGACCGCAAAACGTGGTCGCAGTGGCGCGGCTACGCTCAGGTGGCGACGCGTTCCGGAAGCAACGCCGCGACGCAGACCTTGACCGTCACGAACTACCTGCGTGGCATGCACAAGGACCGGCTGAACACCTCGGGCGGCGAGAAGTCGGTGATCGTCGGCGCCTCGCTGGGCTCTGAGACGGTCTACGACGAGGACCAGTTCGCAGGTCAGATTCGTGAGCAGGTCGTCTACAACGGCACGGTGGACAAACCGGTCTCGAAGACGGTCAACGTCCCATGGCGCTCCAACGCCCTCGCTTCGCGAACGATCAACGGAGACGTCGCCGAGGCACGTTACGTCAAGACCAAGACCACCTACTCGGCCACCGCGCTGGGGGTCGACGGTGCTCGCGGCTGGCGAGTCAGCCGCGGCGATCAGGACTTCCACCAGACCTATGGCACGGTCAACTGGTCGCAGAACGACGGCGACCTCGCCATGAGCAACGACGAGAAGTGCACGACCACCACGTACAACAGGAACCTGGCGAAGAACATCACGACCACGATGCAGCAGGTCTTCGTGACTGCACTGCCCTGCGGCACGCCGCCGCAGAGCATCGATGACGTGATCTCCGATTCGCGCAGTTACTACGACGGTGCGACGTCGGTCACCGACGTGCCCAAGTATGGCGACGTGACCAAGAGCGAGCAGCTCAAGGACTGGACGTCCGCGGGCGGCACGCAGTGGGAGACCGTATCGCAGGCGACCTACGACGGTTCGGGGCGGACGAAGACGAGCACTGACCTGAAGGGCTCGGTCACGACCACCACGTACACCCCGGCGGCCGGCGGTCCGACGACGAATGTGGCGACGAAGATCACCGCTGCCGGCGCCACGCCCTACAACTGGAGCTCGAACAAGGATCTCAGCCCGTTCTGGGGGGTGGCGACGAAGGAGGTCGATGCCAACGGCCAGGTCACGGTGCAGGCCGTATACGACGGCATGGGTCGCGTCGCCAAGGTCTGGAACACCGGCTGGTCCTACGCCGGCCATGAGACCCAGCCATCCAGCGAGTTCACCTACAACTTCGCGGTGAATCGCGACGGATATCCGTACATCACCTCGAAGACGCTCAATCCGGTGGGGAGCTACATCACCTCGCACCAGATCTACGATGCGTTCCTTCGTCCCCGGCAGACGCAGTCGCCGTCGGCCAACAACGACGGAAGCCGGATCGTCACGGACACCGTCTACGACGAGTTCGGCCGGGAGGCGGCGAGCTATGCGGCCCACGCCGAGCCCGGCGCGCCTTCGGGTGTGCTCTGGTGGGAGCCGGAGTGGTCTCTGCCCACCGTCACCAAGATGGAGTTCGACCGCGCCTCTCGGGGCACCGCCACGGTTCTCCTGTCCGGCGACGGACTGGTCAACCTGGTGGAGAAGTGGCGGACCGTCACCCTCTACGAGGGCGATCTGACGCAGACCGTGCCGCCGGGCGGTGGCACCCCGACGACCGTCATCACTGACATCGACGGACGCGCGATCAAGCTCCGGCAGCACAAGACGCCCGCCGGCCTGGGTGGCGGCTACGACGAGTATCGCTACGAGTACGACCGAAAGGACAAGCTCGTCAGGTCGATCGATCCGTCGGGCAACGAGTGGACCAGCAAGTATGACGCCAAGGGGCGGCAATACGAATCGGTCGACCCGGACAAGGGCAAGTCGAAGACCCAGTACAACGCGTTCGACCAGGTGGAGAAGACCACCGACGGCCGGGGTGAGGTGCTGTGGTTCGTCTACGACGGCCTGGGACGCAAGACCCAGGTGCGAGACGACTCTGCCACCGGTGCCCTTCGCACCGAATTCAAGTACGACAGCCTGTACTCCGGGCAGGGTGGCTTCCGTGGCCAACTGACGCAGTCGATCCGGTACGAGCCGCCGGGCAGTGCGAACGCGTACAAGTGGCAGGTGCGCAACTTCGACGGGCGCTACCAACCGAGCGGTGTCAACTACGTGGTCCCGGCCGTCGAGGCGGGACTGGACGGCACTTACGTCTACGCGTACGAGTACTCGCAGTACACCGGCGCGCCGACCAAGGCCACCATGCCTGGCGGCGGTGGGCTGGTCAACGAGGAGCTGAAGACGGTATACGACAGTGTGAGCGGCGCTCCGGCGCGGCTGAACACGAACATCACCGGGCCGGACGCGACGATGGTCACGGCCTGGTATGACGCCTTCGGCATCCCCTCGATGACGACACTGAAGCTGCCCGGCGGCCTGTACGTCGACAACAGCTTCGAATACTACGACGACACCCGCCGGCTCAAGACCGTCAAGGTGCAGCCGGAGACAGCTGCGGGAACGGTCTCATCGCGCACCTACGACTACGACCCGTCGGGCAACATCACCTCGATCGCTGACGCGCCGCAGGTGGGGTCGACCGACACGCAGTGTTTCGGCTACGACGGCCTGGCTCGACTGACCAGCGCCTGGACGCCGAAGTCGGGGGTGAACTGTTCGGCGACGCCTTCGCTGGCGAATCTGGGCGGCCCTCAGCCCTACTGGCAGGACTGGACGATCGACAGCACAGGCAACCGCACCACCGAGGTGAGCCACGCCTCCGCAGGTGAAACCACGCGGACGTACACCGTTCCGGCCGGAGGGGCGAACGTCCCGCGTCCGCACGCGGTGACCCAGATGAAGACCGAGGTTTCGGGTCAATCCCCGGTCTACACCAACTACAACTACGACAACTCCGGCAACATGCTCTGCCGGCCGTCCGGCAGCGCCGCGAACAACTGCACCACAGGAAGCGGCAGCCAGCAGCTGGCCTGGGATGCCGAAGGCAGGTTGTCCTCGGTCCAGATCGGGTCGACCACGTCGGAGACGAACATCTACGGCGCGGACGGCACCCGCTTGATCCGGCGGGACCCGGCCGGCACGACCTTGTTCCTGCCGGGCCAGGAGATCCGGCGCGAGGGCACGGTCAACACAGGAACCCGCTACTACTCGTTCGCCGGGCAGGTCTGCGCCAGCCGCAAGGGCAGCTCGGCGAACTCGGCGGTGAACTGGCTGTTCAACGACCACCAGGGCACCCAGCAGGTTTCGGTGAACGCCGCCACGCAGGCGGTCACGATCCGCCGGCAGAACCCGTTCGGGGGAGCGCGCCCCGGCGCGACCAACCCGGCCTGGCCGAACGGCAAGGGCTTCGTCGGCGGAGACAATGATCCGACCGGCCTGGTCAACGTCGGCGCTCGCCAATACGACCAGCTGCTAGGGCGGTTCGTGTCGGTCGATCCGGTCATCGACCTCTCGGATCCGCACCACTGGAACGGGTATGCATACGCGTACAACAGTCCGGTCACCCGGTCGGACCCCTCGGGTCTTGATCCGTGCCCCGGCGGTGGCGGCGGCTGCTACTACGACGGCACCACCACCAGGTTCGATGGTGTGACACCTGAGCAGATGGCCAAGGCGCGCGCGGAAAGTGACGTACTGGCGCAGAAGGTCGCCGAGGAGAGGCGCAAGCGCGAGGAGGCCGAGCGCAAGAGGCGCGAATGCCAGGCGAACTTCTGGTGCAGGACCAAGTCGCGCGTCACTGATGCGGCGAGCGCTACCTGGGACTGGGTGGTGGACCACCGCGGGATGCTCGCCACCGTCGCAGCCACTGCCGGCTGCTTCATCCCCGCGGTGGGATGGGGTCTCTGTGCGGCGTTCCAAGCAGGGGCCTTCGCCATGCGCACCGACCAGAAGATCCGGGACGAGGGCGGCTGGGAGAAGAACAAGAACTCAATCATCATCGATGGAGTGATCACCGGTGCCACGATGGGGCTCGGGGGTCTGGTCAGGAGCGCACAGTTCGGCACCACCGCCGGTATCAAGGGTGCCTATCTGCCCGGTTACATGGAGAAGCCAGCTTCTCTGCTCGGGAAGGTGCCAGGGTTGCGGGGCGTCGCACCGAAGCTCACCGAGTTCGCCAAGCGCGCGAAAGACGCGCAGCTCGATGACTGGACGAAACAGACCCTCGGGGAGGGTAAGATCACGAGCCTGATCAATGTGCCGTCGGCGATCGCGATTCTGGGATTTACCGTTCCGATGACCGGTGTCAAGCAGGCGATTGACCCGGTGAACATCCTGGAAGATCCGTTAGGGTTCCTCTCGAACATCGTGTCCGTCTAATCGGAGTGATTCCGGGGGCCGGTGCTCACCGGCCCCCGGAATCACTCCGCCAGTCACTTGGAGAATTGTCGTGTGCACGAGCGCGAACCGGCAAGGAATCGATGGAGTATGACGGACAGGCGGCTTTCCTGGAGCTCGACCTTCTGGAACATCGTTCTCGCGGGCGTGTTTCTGGTCATGGCGGTGCTGTTCATTGAACGTGGTGTGTTTTACCTCTCGCTCCCGGGCGCGCTGTGGGCGGGCGTCGGGTTCGGGGCGTTCGGGGTCGCGATGGCGATCGGCGCGCTGCGTGCGCCGTTTGTCGGGGTGCGGGCCGACGGCCGGGGTATCACGATCCGCGCGGTGACGTCCACGAAGCGGATTCCGTGGCAGGATGTCTCGCGAATTTCGCTGGGTGGGCTCACGCCGGGTGCGTCGGGCGCCGCGGGAGCGACGGCGCCCGTGGTCTTCGTCAAATCCGGAGGAGCGACTGAGCGGCAGATCGTGCTGAAGGAACTGGGTGGCTACGGCGTGTCGTCCGGCCGGTCTGTCGCGCAGCAAGCCGCGGAAGACCTCAATCGACTGCTCACGGAATGGCGAAAGCAGCACAAGACGTCGAGCTGATCTGGAGCGACCGAGAACCGTCGACCCGAACTGCCGTGGCGCTCGGTGGTCTGCGCGCCACCGCTCAAAGCGGATCGACGGTGCCGACGCGTCACGGTTGACCCGATCGTGCACAGGTTGGACCGGTTGCTCCTGCGGAGCGGCCGGTCCGCCCTGTGCTGTTCGCGCCGCCGGGGATGGGTGCTTTCAGCCCATCCGGTCGCGAATGGCGAATCGCGAGCAAACGGCAGGTGCGGGCTTGCGTCGCGCGATTGTTAAATTCACAGGTGACTATCTTCGCTGTTCGTCCTAGGCCTTTACAACTACTCGTTCATGCCGTTAGCTAGCCGGGATCAGCTGTTCGGCTGGTCTCTATCCGCTTTGGAGAAACGGGGATCCACATGCGGCCTATTTGGCGTGCCCGAATGTCTGCCACCACGGTGGCGCTACTGGCAGCGGGCCTCAGCGCATCAGTCATGTCAGCACCCTCGATCGCCGCACCGCCGGCGTGTGCGGGAGTCGCGGAGTCGGAGCAGGCGGCGCGGGACCTCGCCGCCGCGTGCCGCCAGTCCGTCGTCATCGGCTCGTCCAGGTCTGAGTACGGCCAGGTCACGGTGCACGCGGACGGCACCCGCACGCTCGAGGTGGCGGCGGTGCCGCAGCGGGTGCGGCAGGCCGACGGCTCCTGGTCCGACATCGACCTCGGCCTGGCCCGCGGTGCCGACGGCTCCTGGCGGCCCAAGGTGTCCGCGGCGGACGTGGCGTTCTCCGCCGGTGGCAGCGGGCCCCTGGTGACGCTGACCCGCGGCGGCAAGACCATGACGATGTCCTGGCCGGGCACGCTGCCCGCGCCTACGGTCGCCGGCGACACGGTGACCTACGGCGAGGTGCTGCCCCAGGTCGACCTGGTGGTGCGGGCGACCCGGACCGGCTTCACGCACGTGCTGGCCGTGAAGTCGGCCGCGGCCGGGAAGAACCCGAAGGTGCGCGACATCGGCTTCACCCTGGGCGGCGACGCCCGGGTGCAGGCGGCCGCGGACGGCTCGCTGAGGGCCGTGGCCGGGGACGAGGTGCTGGCCTCAGCGGACCCGGCGGAGATGTGGGACTCGGGCACGGTCCGGGCGGGCGGGCGCGCGGCGACGATCGCGGGCGCACGCTCCTCGGCGGCCGGTGCCGGTGACGCGGCGCGCGTCGCCAAGGTGGGTCTGCAGCTGGGGGCGGGACGGTTGTCGCTGCGCCCGGACGCGAAGCTGCTGGATGCCCCCGACACCGTGTACCCGGTCTACGTCGACCCGACCTGGCAGGTCGGCAGGACCCGGTGGGCGTACGCCACGAACGACGGCTCGTCGAACCTGGACTACAGCGCGGCGCGGGTCGGCCTCAGCTCGGACACGGGCGCGATCTACCGCTCGTTCTTCGAGTTCCCGACCATGCCGCTGACGGGCAAGTACATCCAGTCGGCCCGGGTCGACATGGAGCTGACCCACTCCTGGTCGTGCAGCCCCACCGTGACGTCCATGTACAGCACGGCCACCATCAACGCCACGATGAAGGCGACCTGGTCGGCGATGACGCTGCAGTCGTTCCTGGACACCGCCACCGGCAACGCCAACGAGCTGGGCTGCGGAACGAGCCAGCCGAACATGACCATGCGGTTCGAGGGGTCCCTGGTGAGGTCACGGGTGCAGGTCGCGGCCGACAGCGCCGCGTCGTTCCTCACCTTCGGGTTCACCGCTCGGGACGCCTCCGGCGCCGGCGAGTCGAGCGCGGACCGCTGGAAGAAGTTCGTTCCGGAGTCGGCACGGCTGGTCGTGGATTACGACACCGCGCCCGCCGCGCCCTCTGCCCTGCAGGTCGGAACGGTGGCCTGCGGTGCCGAGAGCGTCGCCGCCGGCACGCTGACGCCCGCTCTGTCCGCGGTGTTCTCGGACGTCGACTCGGGCGACCTGCTGACCGGGCAGTTCGAGTGGATCGAGGTGCCGGTCGAGGGCATCGGCGCGGTCACCGACACCGTGCCCGCCCGGCTGACCGCGCCCGCAGCGGTGACCAGCGTCGTGCCGAACACCCGCGCGACCAGTGACTCGGTGACCGTCGAGGACGGCAAGGTGTACGCGTTCCGGGCCCGCAGCATGGACCGGCCGCCGTACTCCCTGACCGGCCCCTGGTCGGACTGGTGCCAGTTCACCGCCAGCTGAGCCGCCGGGCCCGACCTGCTGAGGGCGGGGCGCTCGTTGGCCGCACCTGCCGCGGCGCGAACCACCGCCCACGACACGGCTGGGACCCACCTTGCGGCCGCCGCTCCTCTGGAGTGGCGGCCGCGAGGCTGTTCAGTCCGAGAGGTGGAGCCACAGCTGCTCGTGCCCGCGCAGCATCAGCTGCCGTGGCGTGCCGGGCGGCTCGGCCAGCCGGATGGCCGCGCCGAAGCGCTCCAGCAGCATCGCCAGCCCGCGTTGCCCCTCCAGCCGGGCGAGCGCGGCCCCCAGGCAATAGTGCGCCCCGCCTCCGAAGCTCAGCGTCGACGTCTCGGCCCGGTCGGGGTCGAACAGGTCCGGGGAGGCGAACACCGCCGGATCGCGGTTGGCCGCGGCGAGCAGCACCAGCACCCAGCACCCGGCGGGGATGGGCACCCCGGCGACCTCGGTGTCCTGGGCGCACCAGCGCACCGAGAAGTGCGTCGGCACCTCGTAGCGCAGGATCTCCTCGACGTAGCGTGGGGCCAGCGAGAGGTCGCCACGGAGCCGGGCCAGTTCGTCCGGGCGCTCCAGCAGCAGGGTGAGCCCGTTGCCGAGCAGGTGCGTGGTGGTGACGAAACCCGCGTTGAAGACCACGATGAGGTTGGCCAGCAGCTCCTCCTCGGAAAGCTGCGAGCCGTCGGCCTCCAGCGCCTGCACCAGCGCGGTGACCAGGTCGTCGCGCGGGTCCTTGCGGCGCGCCGCCGCGAGGTCGGCGAAGTAGCCGGTGATCTCCTCGGCGGCGGTGTTGGCGGCGGCGACGTTGTCGGGGGTCGTGCCGCCGAGTTCCAGGATCGCGCCGAGCGCCAGGGCGCGGGGGCGATACCAGGCGCGGTCGGCCTCGGGCACGCCGAGCAGCTCGCCGAGGACGTTGGCGGGCAGCGGGAACGCGAATTCGCTCATGAAGTCGACCTTCGCGCCGCCGGCGGCCTGTTCGGCGAGCCGGTCCAGCAGGTCCGCGGTCATCCGGTCGATCGCGGGTTCGAGCGCGTTGACGCGCCGTGGGGTGAACGCCTGGTTGAACATCTTGCGCATGCGGGTGTGCCGGGGCGCGTTGGTGAAGAAGACCGAGTTCATGAACACGGCGTGCGCCCGGTTGCCCTCCCAGGTGGGCTTCGCACCGAGCAGGGTGGAGTCCATCACCTTGAAGGTCGCGGAGTCGCGCAGCACGGCCGCCGAGGCCTCGTATCCGTGCACCACGTAGCTGTACCGGTCGCCGGGTGCGACCCGGCAGACCGGGCCGTGGCGGTGCAGTTCGGCGTAGAACGGGTAGGGGTCGCGGCGTACCTCGTCGGTGTGCAGCGACGCCAGCGAGACCTCGACGACCACGTCAGTCCTCGTCGGAGTCGTCGGCCAGGAGCAGGTCGAGCGGGACGGCCTTGGCCATCGCCTCGTTGCCGGCGTCGTTGGGGTGGATGTGGTCACCGCTGTCCCACTCGGGGCGCAACTTGGTCGGATTGGCCGGGTCGCGCAGCGCGGCGTCGAAGTCGATGATCCCGTCGAACTCGGTGCTGGTGCGGATGTACGAGTTCACCTGCAGCCGCACCGAGTCCAGCGTCGGGGTGTACGCGACCACGCCGGGCGCGGACTCGAAGGCGTTCCACGGGCTCAACGTGCACACGATGACCTGCAACCCGGACTGCTTCGCCACGGAGGCCATCTGCTGGATCCGCGCGATGATGTTGTCCGCGGTGTCCTGGCTGAGCCAGACGTCGTTGATGCCCAGGGCGAGGATGACGGTGCGCACCCCGGTCTGCCCGAGCACGTCGAAGTGGAACCGGGATGCGCCGTTCATGCCGAGTTCGTTGACGCCTAGGTCGGAGCCGTTGAGGGTGAGCCGGTTGCCGGACAGGCCCGCGTTGAGGATGCCGGGGGCCCGGCCCTCGGGCGCCTCCTTGACCAGCCGTGCGCCCAGGTAGTCGGTCCAGCGGCGGTCGGCGTTGACGGTCGTCTTCAGCCCGTCGGTGATCGAGTCGCCGAGCACCACGACCGAGCCCTGCCCGCTGCGGTTGAGCACGTCCAGGCCGGCGAGGTAGTACCAGTTGTTGCGGGTCTCGGCGAGCTTCGCGCCACTGGCCTCGCTCGCGTGGTCGCCCGTGCCGATGTAGGTGGTCTCCCGGGAGTACAGGTGCCAGGTGGCCGGGTTCGGCTTCTGCTGGGCCGGCACGTAGAGGGTGACCGCGAGGTCCTGCGCGGTCGGGACCTCCATCGACACCGGGTCGCTGACCGCGCTGCCGCCGGAGGGGATGGTCACCTGCTTCTGCCCGTTGAACGTGGCGTCGACCACCGAGCCGGGCTTCAGGTCGCCGGGACCGGCCTCGGGCCACGGCAGCGCGAGCGTGGCGCGGCCGATGGTGAGCGGAGCGGTGCCGTAGCGGTTGGACAGCCGGATGCGGGCCTGTGTGCCGCCGACCGAGGTGTGCACGAACATCCGGATGGTCTGGTCGGAGAAGCCGTCCTTGGACTTGCCCGACCCGGCCGGCGTCAGCGCCGCGGACCAGGAGCCGGTCCACGCCTCCGGTTCGGGGGCGACGGCCTGGCTGTTCGCGGTGGCGACCAGCAGGGTCGAGCCGACGGTCACCAGGGTGACCAGTGCCATCAGGAATTG
Organism: Catellatospora paridis; assembly: GCF_009720365.1. GTDB lineage: Bacteria > Actinomycetota > Actinomycetes > Mycobacteriales > Micromonosporaceae > Catellatospora > Catellatospora paridis. The sequence goes on from NZ_ML769314.1 coordinate 137,076, forward strand.
CCGTTGCCGGGGGCTGTTCATCGGCGTGAAGCTCCTCGGTCGCTGAGGGGTGTGTCGACCATCGGTCACCGGAATCCGGGCGTCGCGCCATGCGGCCGCAGGCGCCGGCGGCGCCCCGGGCTCCGTGGTGTTCAGGTCGGCAGTCTAAGCCGATCGAAGCGCCGTTGGCACCATCGGAATCGATGGACCGTCCGCTCAAGACGTCTGCATACGCAAATGTCCCGATTGGAAAATGACGTCTATACGAATCGACGACTCTAGGTGGTTCCTGATTCATCGCGGCGGCGGTATCGTCCCCGCGTAGGCCGCTGCCACACTCCCGGAACCGGCCTGCCACCAGCGAATCCGCTGTCTCCTGACCGAACTGGGGTGACTCGACCGTGGGCGATCGGACATACGATCCGGCAGACAACTACGCCGCGAAGGCATTGACGCTTTTCACCGGATACGGTGACGCCGAAGCGCTCGTCGCGGTCGACGGCCGGCGCTACTCGTACGCCGAGGTGCGTGCCGAGGTGATCGCGATGGCGGGGGCGCTGTGGGCGCACGGCGTCCGCCCCGGGCAGGCGCTGGGCGTGCTCGCCCGCAACCCCGCCGAGTCGGTCTTCCTCCAGCTCGCGGCGGGGCTGATGGGCTGCCGCACCGCGTGGATCGCCAACAACGCCCCGCCGCGGTTCCGGCGGGGCTTTCTCGACCTGGCCGAGGTCGACGCCTTCGTCTACGACGCCGGCAAGCTGCGCGAGATGGGCGCGGAGCTGGCCGCGCTGGCCGCGCCGCGGCCGGTGTTCTGCTTCGGGCCGGGCGGCGCGGGGCCGGACCTCACCGCCGGGCCGCCCGCGACCGAGCTGCCGTTCGGCCCGGCCGCCGTCACCGACGAGCCGTCGTCGCTGTTCCAGACCGGCGGCACCACCGGCTCGCCGAAGCTGGTCCACCACGGGCACCGCTTCTTCGCCGCGCTGCACGCCCTGTCGGAGTACTACCTCAGCGGCGGCCAGCCCACCCTGCGCCACCTGCTGGTCGCCGGCACCTGGCACGTCAGCGCGCAGACGGCGGTGTTCATGACGCTGTTCACCGGGGGCACCGCGTTCCTGCACGACGGCCTGGACTACCCGCTGTTCTACGACACCATCGAGCGCGAGCGCATCAACAGCACCCTGCTCGCCCCGCCGCTGCTGTACGTGCTGCTCGACGACCCCAAATCGGCCGGGGTCGACTTCAGCAGCCTGCACACGCTGACCGTGTCCGGCGCGGCGGCCTCCCCGGCCCGGCTCACCCAGGCCATCGAGCGCTTCGGCCCGGTGCTGCGCATCGTGTACGGCATGAGCGAGTCCCCGTTCATCTCGGCGCTGCCAGAACTCGACCACGACCCGGCGCACCCCGAGCGGCTGTCCTCGTGCGGCATCCCGTACGGCGACGTGCGCGTGCAGGTCCGGGGCGAGGACGGGGCCGTGCTGGCGCCCGGCGAGGTCGGCGAGGTCTGGATCACCGGTTCGCTGCTGATGCGCGGCTACTGGGGCATGCCCGAACTGACCGAGCAGACGCTCGTCGACGGCTGGTTGCGCACCGGCGACGTGGGCCGGCTGGACGCCGACGGCTACCTGTACTTGCTGGACCGGGTCAAGGACATGATCGTGACCGGGTTGAGCAGCACCAACGTCTTCTGCCGCCCGGTCGAGGACGCGCTGGCCGCGCACCCCGAGGTGGTGGCCGCGACGGTCATCGGCGTGCCGCACGAGCTGGAGGGCGAGGCGGTGCACGCGTACGTGGTGCGCACGCCCGACGGCACGGTCACTCCCGCGGAGCTGATCGAGCTGGCCACCGCCGAGCTCAACGCCATGTGGGCGCCGCAGCACGTCGAGTTCATCGACGAGTTCCCGCTGACCGAGTCCGGCAAGGTCGACAAGAAGGTTCTGCGGGAGCGGTATGCCGCCCGCACCGGTCCTGGAGGGCACTGATGACGATCAACGCCGCACCCGCGGTCGGCGACCCGGTGCCCGAGCAGGCCGAGCAGGCCGCCGCGCTGCCGGTGCTGGCCGCCGAGGCGGTGTCGACCCTGGCCACCCGGATGTCGCTGCTGGCGGTGCCGTGGCTGATGCTCGCCGCGGACGCGGACTGGCGATTCGTCGGGCTGGTCTCGGCGGCGCAGGTGCTGGCATACCTGCTGGCCGGGCCGGTGGGCGTGGCACTGGCCGACCGGCTGCACCCGGTGCGGCTGGCGGTGTCGGCCGACCTGCTCAGCGCGCCGGCGCTGGCGGGGATCGCGTACTTCGCGCTGCCGGACTCGGCCCTGGCCGCATCGCCGGGACTGCTCGGCACCGCCGGGCTGGGCGTGCTGGCGGCGCTGGCCGGCGCGCTGCGCGCGGTCGGTGACCGGGCCCGGAACGCGGTGCGCCGCGGCGCCGGTGACGACGGGGCGGGGCCGCCGCGGTCCGGTGTGGTCCGTGCCCTGCAGGTGGTCGTGGTGCTTGTCGGCGGCGCGGCGGCGGGGGTGCTGGTGGTGCGCCTGGGCCCGGCCGGGGTGCTGTGGCTCGACGCCGTGCTGTGCGCTCTCGGCGCGGCGATGCTGGTGCAGGCGGTCACCGTCAGGCCGCGGCCCGATGCCGCGTCGCCGCCGTCCGAAGTGCTCAGCGGCGAGGTGCTGCCCGCCGAATCCGGCCAGGACACCACGGCATCCGATGCGGCATCCGACGGCCGCGTCACCGCCGCGACCCAGGCCGCAAGCGAGCCGCCCGTCAACGGCCGAGTCGCTGCTGCGACCCAGGCCGCAAGCGATCCGCCGGTCAACGGCCGAGTCGTGGCCGAGCCACCTGCCGAAGACGACGCGGCGGCCGCCACCGCCGAGCGGGCTGACGACGACGCCGCCACGCGTGGGCGGCATGCCGCGGAGGAACCGCGCAAGGCCGGTGACGGTCGGCAGGCACCGCCGATCGCCCGCACCCAGGCTCGTGACCTGCGGCGCAGCGCCATGGCCGAGCTGCGGGCCGACGGGCTGGTGCGCCGCCTGGCGGCCGTGCTGTTCGTGACCAACCTGCTGGTGCAGGCCGGTGCCGTGCTGCTGGTGGCGGCCTGGATGGAGCACGTGCTGGGCGGGCCTGACCTGCTCGGCCTGGTAGGCGGGGCGTTCGCGCTCGGCGCGGTCGCCGGAGCCGTGGTGCTGACCGGGCTGACCCGGACACCGTCGCGCCACCTGCTGCCGGCGCTGGCCTTCCTCGCCGGCGGCGGGGCCGCCGCCCTCGTCGTCGGGCTGCCGCCCGTGCAGCTGATCATCGCCGTGGTCGCGGCGGTGTGCGGGGCGACCATGTCGTCGGTGACGCCGCCGCTGGGCATGCTGCTGTCGCAGCGGGTGCCGGTGCCGGTGCGCAGCCGGGTCGGCGGGTTCGCCGCGGGTATCGCCTACCTGGGCGTGCCGCTCGGCACGGCCGCCGCGGCCTGGGCGCTGCCCCGGCTGGAGTTGCGCTGGGCACTGGCCGCCGCGGCCGGGGCGTACCTGGTGGCGCTGCTGGCCCCGGTTTTCGCGTACCGCACCTGGCGGCAGCTGAGCGCCGGTGCGCCGGCCGTGCTGACCGGCGCGGCCCGGCTGCCCGCCCGCCTGTCCGTGACGCTGGCCTACGCCAACGGCCAGTGGCTGGTCGAGGTGCGCAAGGGCCGCGCCCTACTGGGCTCGCGACACCTGGTGAAGAGCGCCGAGGCGCTGAACATGCTGGCCCTGCTGGACGTCCCGGGCGTACGCCGCAGCGTCGAGGAGGCGCTGACCGTCGATCAGACCGAGGCGGCCAGGCAGGCCGAGCGCATGCGCAGCGAACTCGCCGAGCTGGAGGCGAAGCTGGCCGGGCTGTCCGAGATGGCCGAGCTCAGCGAGGTCCGGCTGCCGGTGCAGCAGACGCCGAACAGCAAGGCGACCACCCATGGCTGACGGGTACGCCTCCACGCTGGAGGCGGCCGACCCCTACTGCCTGCGCCCCGGCGAGGCGGCGGGGCTGCTGGCCGGGCACCCGTGGCGGCGCTTCGCGGTGCTGGGCGACAGTGTCGCCTCGGGGGTGGGCGACCCGGTGCCCGGATACGTCGAGCAGGCCTGGTGCGACCGGATCCACAGCGAGCTCGCCGCGCAGCAGCCCGACCTGCGGTATCTGAACCTCGGGGTGCGCGAGCTGCGCGCGGCGGAGATCCGCGAGCAGCAGCTGGACCGCGCGCTGCGTTTCGCGCCGGACCTGGCGCTGATCTCGGCGGGCGGCAACGACGCGATGCGGCGCTCGTACCAGCCGGACGCGGTGGACGAGGAACTGGCCGCGATGATCATCGCGCTGCGCGTGGCCGGCGCGGATGTCATCACGGTCGGCATGTTCGACGTGTCCTTCGCGCCGTCCTTCCCGGAGCCGGTGAAGCAGCAGGTGGGGGAGCGGATGCGGATGCTGTCGGCGCGCACCGCGGCGCTGGCCCGGCGGCTCGGCGCGATCCACGTCAACTGCACCGGGCATCCGGCCGAGCGCGACCCGGCCAGCTACAGCGCAGACGGCGTACACGGCAACCTGCGCAGCCACAGCATCTGCGCCGCGCTCACGGTGCGCCGCCTCGGCCTCCACCTGGGCCGCGGTGACACCGACTGACCGGGGAGGGTCAGAGGTAGTCGGCGGTGGTGCGGACCCGGCCGAAGCGGGGGAAGGTGCGGCGTACCGCCATCTCGTGCTCGTCGGTGGCCAGGCCGGACATGGCGTCCTCGACGAACTCCAGGTCGTAGCCGAGGTCGCCGGCGGCCCGCGCGGTGGACTCCACGCCCATGGTGGTGACCAGGCCCGCGAGCACGAGCTTGGTCGCGCCCAGGCGCTGTAGCTGCTCATGCAGGTCGGTGTTGTGGAACGCGCCGATGGTGCGCTTGACCACCAGTACGTCACCGGGCTGGGCCAGGCCCTCGACCAGGTCGCTGCCGGGCGGCTGCGCGGCGACGTTGGGCCGGTCGACCCGCACCAGCACCACGGGTCGCTCCGCGGCCCGGAACGCGGCGGCCAGTTGCGCGCAGCGGCGCAGCACGTCTTCGCCGGAGTGGGGCTCCACGGGCAGCGCCACGATGCGGGGCATCAGGTCGATCAGTACGAGAGCCGTGGTCACGAGTCGATCTTACTCCGCCGTGAGGTGCCTCGGTCGTTCGGCCACGGCGGGACGTTGCCGGAGCCGTTCGGGTTGCACGCTGAGCAGAGTTGGCACATACATTTAGCAAGCTAAATATTGAAGATTCTTGCAACGTTTGGCATCGTGTTCCACGACCGAGCGCCCCAACCGGGCAACCCGGTCACCTCCGGCATGTCACCACATGCCATAACCCCGAGGAGGAACCATGCTCCACACCGAATCCCCGTTCCGGCGAATCGCCGTACGCGCGGCCGCTGCCACGCTGCTCGCCGCGGGTCTGCTGGTCCCGGCGACCGCCCAGGCCGCCCCCGCCGGCGGCACCGGGCCCGCGCTGACCGCCGACGCGGCAACCGCTCTCGCGGCCGACATCGACTCGGCCGGCGTATACCAGGACAACGCCGGCAAGATCGTCGTCACCGTCACCGACAGCGCCTCCGCCGACCGGGTCCGCGCCGCAGGCGGTGTCGCCCGTCTCGTCACCCGCAGCGCCGCGCAGCTGAACGGCGCCACCGCCGAACTCGACCGGCTCGCCCGCATCCCCGGCACGTCCTGGTACACCGACCCGATCAGCAACCAGGTCGTGGTCACCGCCGACAGCACCGTCACCGGGTCGAAGCTGGCCAAGCTGAAGGCCGTCACCGACCGCCTCGGCGACACCGTGCGGGTGGAGATCACGGCCGGCACGCTCAGCCCGACCATCTCCGGTGGGCAGGCCATCTACGGCGGCAACTCGCGCTGTTCGCTCGGCTTCAACGTGCGCAACTCCGCGGGCGTCTACTTCTTCCTCACCGCCGGGCACTGCACCAACATCTCGTCCAGCTGGTACGCCTCGTCGGGCGGCGGCAACTTCATCGGCACGCGCACCGGCACCAGCTTCCCGGGCAACGACTACGGCATCGTGCGCTACGACAGCGCGATCGCCCACCCCGGCAACGTCTACCTCTACAACGGCAGCTACCAGGACATCACCAGCGCCGGCAACGCCACCGTCAACCAGACCGTGTACCGCAGCGGCAGCACCACCGGCCTGCGCAGCGGCCGCGTGCTCGGCACCGGCGCGACCGTCAACTACCCGCAGGGCACCGTCACCGGTCTGATCCGCACCAACGTGTGCGCGGAGGGCGGCGACAGCGGCGGCTCGCTGTTCGCGGGCACCGTCGCGCTCGGCCTGACCTCCGGCGGCAGTGGCAACTGCAGCTCCGGCGGCACGACCTACTTCCAGCCCGTCACCGAACCGCTCAGCGTCTACGGCGTGAGCGTCTACTGAGGCCTCCTCCTCAGGTGAGGCAGCCGCCGGGCCCCCACCCCGGCGGCTGCCGCCCGGTCAGCGGCTGGACTTGTAGACCTCTTGCACGGCGGTGAGCAGCTGGTCCTGCTGCGGCTGGACGGCCAGGTCGAGTTCGCGGGCGAACGGCAGCACCGCACCGTCGGGCCGGGTCACCCGCTTGGGCGGCACCGTCAGCCGCATCTGCTCGGCGGCGGTGGCCAGGATCTCCCCGGCGATGCCGCACATCCGGTTGGAGTCGTCGATCACCACGAGCCGCCCGGTCTTGGCCACCGAGGCCGCGAGCCCGTCCCAGTCGAACGGGTAGAGCGTGCGCGGGTCGAACACCTCCACCGAGATCTGGTCGGCGAGCTGCTCGGCGACGGCCAGCGCCGCCTGCACCAGGTGCCCGACCGCGACCACGGTCACGTCCGTGCCCTCGCGGTGCACCCGGCCGACGCCCAGCGGCACCGGCCCGAGCGCGGCCAGGTCGACGTCTCCGCGCACCCCGAGCGAACCCGCGGGCGCGAACAGCACCACCGGGTCGTCGTCCCGGATCGCGGTGAGGAACAGCCCGTATGCGTCCTCCGGCGTCGCGGGCACCACCGTCTTCACGCCGACGTGGGCGAACAGCCCGTATGGGTGGTCGGAGTGCTGGCCGGCCCAGCCGCTGCGGGAGCCCGAACCCGGCACGAAATAGGTCACCGGCACCTTCGCCTGCCCGCCGGTCATCAGCGAGAACTTGTGCGCCTGGTTGGCGATCTGCTCGAAGACCAGGAACAGCAGCGACGGGATCTGGAACTCGATGACCGGCCGCTGCCCGGCCAGCGCCGCGCCGGTGGCGAAGCTGGTGAAGGCCTGCTCGGACAGCGGGGTGTCGACGACCCGCAGGGGACCGTGCTTGGCCAGCAGGCCGGTGGTGACGTTGTTGACGCCCACGCCGATGTCCTCGCCGAGCACGCACACGCTGGAGTCGCGGGCCATCTCGTCGGCCAGTGCCCGCTGCAGGGCCTTGAGGTAGGACAGTCGTGCCATCAGCGCACCGCCGTGTCGAGGAGTCCGACGCCGTCGCGGCCGCGCAGGCCGGTGGCGTAGAGGTGGTCGAGCGCGCCGGCCGGGTCGGGGCGCGGGCTGTCCAGCGCGAACGCGACCGCCTCGGCCAGCAGGGCCTCGACGTCGGCGTCGATCCCGGCGCGGGTGTCGGCGTCCAGGCGTACCCCCTGGATGTCCAATGGGTCGCGGGACCGGCCGGCCGCGACCTCCTCGTCGGCGCGGTAGCGCACCCGGGCCTTGTGCTCCCATGTGTGGTGGGCGTCGAAGCGGTATGCGGTGGCCTCGATGAAGCTCGGGCCGCCCCCGGCCCGGCCGCGGGCGACCGCGTCGCGGGCCGCGTTCAGCACTGCCGCGGCGTCGGCTCCGTCCACGCTGACCGCGGGGATGCCGAAGGCCTCGGCGCGGGCCGTGATGGACCCGGCGACGGCCTGCGCCACGGTGAGCGTGGTGGCGTAGCCGTTGTTCTCGCACACGAACAGCACCGGCAGCCGCCACAGCGCGGCCAGGTTGAACGTCTCCAGCAGCACGCCCTGGTTGACCGCGCCGTCGCCGAAGAAGCTGACCGCGACCCGGTCGCTGCCCTCCTTGACCGCGGCCCAGGCGGCGCCGGTGGCGATGGCCCCGCCCGCGCCGACGATGCCGTTCGCGCCGTAGATGCCCTTGCCGAAGTCGGCGGCGTGCATCGAGCCGCCGCGGCCGCCGTTGAGGCCGGTGGACCGGCCGGTCAGCTCGGCGAGCATGCGCACCGGGTCGGCGCCCTTGGCCAGCACGTGCCCGTGCCCGCGGTGGGTGCTGGTGATGACGTCGTCGTCGCGCAGAGCCGCGCAGACTCCCGCGGCGATGGCCTCCTGCCCGATGTACGGGTGGATCCCGCCGATGATCTCCCCGGCGTGCACCAGCTCGATCGCCCGCTCCTCGAACCTGCGGATCAACCGCATCGTCCGGTAGAGCCCTTCGCCAACACTCATGCCTTCTCCTCGCTGCGCTCGTCGGCGGCATCGCCAAGGCTGCCGATTCGCTCGCTGCGCTCGCTCATGCGACCCGCGCCTCCATCACTCCCGCGCGGGCTTCGACGATCTCGAACCCGGCTTTGCCCAGCAGTTCGCGGTACTCGTGCTCGGTGCGGTCACGGCCTTCCAGGGTGACCAGCATGAGCAGATCGACGAGCCCGGCCGCGGAGCGGCCCGCCGGGTCGGCCTCCTCGGGCAGGAACTCCTCCAGCACGATCACCCGCCCGTGCGGGGGCAGCACCGCGTGCACCCTGCGCAGGATCGCGATCGCGTTGTCGTCGTTCCAGTTGTGCAGCACCCGGGCCAGTGTGTAGACGTCGCCCCCGTCGGGCACGCCGTCGAAGAAGCTGCCCTCCACGCACGCCGAGCGCCCCGCCAGACCCGCCTCGGCCAGTCTGGTGCGGGCCGCCGCCGCCGCGTCGGGCAGTTCCAGCAGCACGCCCTGCAGGTCCGGATGGCGCTCCAGCAGCTCGACCAGCAGGCTCCCGTTGCCGCCGCCCACGTCGACCACGATGCGGGCCGCGCTGAGGTCGCAGCCGGCCAGCGCCTCCGGCGGGCGCTGGTCGCCCATGGACTCGTTGAAGACCGCCGCGGCCTCGGGGTTGTCGCCGAGGTAGTCGTAGAACGGCCGGCCGTACACCGCCTCGAAGGCCGGGCGGCCGGTGCGCAGCGTATGCATGATCTCGGCGAACGAGCGGAACACCTCGTCGCCCTGCATCAGTGCGTTGAGGCGCACCGAGCCGGGCACGTCGGCGCGCAGCAGCTCGGTGGTGGGGGTGAGCCCGTAGGTGTCCGGGGCGGGGCGGGTGAACAGGCCCATCAGGGCCAGCGCCCGCAGCAGGCGGCCCAGCGCGCGCGGATCCGCGCCGCACCGGTGGGCCAGATCGCCGACGTGCACCGGACCGTCCGCCATCAGGTCCGGAACACCGAGCCGGACCAGCGCGTACACGCCCTGGGCGACCCAGCTGCCGGAGAGGATGCCGAGGAGTTTGCGTCGGGCCAGTGCTTCGTTCATGGTGCTCTCCGAGCCGGGGTGAGGGTGTGCCGAAGCCGCGGCTCACAAGCGGGCGACACCGGTTGTGAGCCGCGACTGAAAAAAGAGAAGGCCGGTCAGCCCGCGTTGATCGCGGCGAGGATGCCGGTCCACAGCTTCTGCCGGGCGGCCAGCGCCGCGTTGACCGTCTGCGCCGCCTGCGCCCACTTCTCGTCGTCGTCGCCGCACAGGTCGGTGACCATCTGCATGGCCATCGGCGTGTGGAACTCGCCGTCGACCTCGATGTGCCGGGCCAGGTAGTCGACGAAGGTGTCGAGCTTGCCGCCCTCCTGGTTGACCTTGATGACCTGCTGGAACATGTCCGGGATCAGGTCCTCGCGGCCGAACGCGAACGCCGCGGCCTGGCAGTGGATCGGCAGCGTGTCGATGAACCGGAAGGTGGTGCGCACGAAGTCCGCCGAGACGGGGTTGACGTCCGCGCCGACCAGCGCCTGCTCCACCGTGCTGCCCTCGCCCAGCAGCTTGATCAGGTGGTTGATGACGCCGGTGTCCGCGCCGGCCTGGTCCATGCCGCCCACGTACAGCTCGAAGTGGCTGATGAAGCCGCCCTGCAGCTCGTCGCTCTCCTCGACCAGCACGATGTCGTTGATCAGGCGTCGGCTGCCGGTCGGGCCGCTCGGGATCCACGGCACGTTGACGCTGGTCAGGTGGCGCTGCAACGACTTCAGCAGGGACATGAAGTCCCAGACCGCGAAGACGTGGTGCTCCATGAACGTGACGATGGCCTCGTGGTTGTCCAGCGCGGCGTACAGCGGGTGGGTGACGACGGCGTTGCGGGCCTCGCTCACCGCCTCCTCCAACCGGGTGATGCCCGGATGCGTCTGACCCCAGTCGTAACGCGACATTGCTCTCTCCTTGTCGATCGGGTGGTCGTTCAGTGCTGAGCCGAGGTCCAGAGCACCGGGCAGTAGTCGGGGTCGGCATAGTCGGGGCGGCCGTCGGGCGTACGGCGCACCAGCTCGTCGTGGTTGTAGCCGACGACGGAGCCGTCGCTGAGGGTGTACGGGCGGTACTGGTTCGCGCCGTCCTGCAGGTGCAGGGACACCGCGCGCCGGGGACGGTCGCTGCGGTTGCCGGCGCTGCCGTGGTAGGTGCGGCAGTGGTGGAAGCTCATGTGGCCCTTGGGGATGATCATCGGCACCTTGGCGACCTTGGTGCCGTTGAACTCGGCGTTGCGGGTCAGCAGGACCTCCAGGTCCTCCTTGTCGCGCTCGGCGAAGTGCTTGGCGGTGGAGTCGTCGTTGCCGGTCTCCCGCCAGGCGTGACTGCCGTCGACCATGGTGATGGTGCCCATCTCCTCGCCGCAGTCGTGGAAGGGGATGAACGCGGTGAGCATGCGCTCCGAGGTCGACGACGCCCAGTAGTGCCGGTCGAAGTGCCACGGCACCACGTTGGTCGGCTCCTCCGGGCGCGGCGGCTTGAAGATCAGGGTCGACTGGAAGATCCGGATCTCGTCGGCCTGGGCCAGCCGCGCCGCGACCGCGCCGATCAGCGGCTTGCGCAGCAGCTTGGCCAGGCCGTCGTGCTCGTAGTGCACGTAGTCGTTGTGCCGCTGCACGTCACCGTGCTGCGGCTCCCAGTACGCCAGGCGGCGCGGCCGCAGCGGCAGACAGCGGCTGCGCTCCCCGGCGTAGAAGCGCTCGCTGGCCTCGACCAGCTCGTCGACCTCGGCGTCGGTGAACAGCTTCTTCGTCAGGTACCAGCCGTGCTCGGCGTAGAACGCGACGTCCTCGTCAGAGGGCAGCAGTTCGCGCTCCTCGTCCGTCAGAGGGAACTGTTCAGCCATGGATTTGCTCCTCGCCAGGGTGGGGGTGGGGGTGTGGTGCACGGGGGTGTCCCGGTCTCAGGCGGCGGCCAGGCCGGCGGGGCGGGCGTCCTGCGACGCCGTGGGCACCGCCTCGGCGGGGGCGGCCAGCTCGCGCTCCTTGGCCTCGTACAGCGCCTTGATGTTGCTGCTGCCGAAGGTCAGCGCGCCGTGCCGCTCGATCAGCTCCAGGAACAGCGTCCGGCGCACGTGCATGGACTGCGTGAAGATCTGGTACAGCTCGCCGTAGTGGTCGGTGTCGACCAGCACCCCGAGCTGCCGCAGCTCCGCGATGGGCAGGTCGACGCTGCCCAGGCGCTGCTCCAGCGCGTCGAAGTAGGTCCCCGGCGTGCTGAGGAAGCCCACGCCCCGCTCGGCGAAGGTGCGCACTGCGGTGACGATGTCGTTGGTGCGGAAGGCCACGTGCTGCACCCCGGCCCCGGCGTGCCAGGACAGGAAGTCGTCGATCTGGCCGGGGCGGCGCGACAGGTCCGGCTCGATGAGCGTGAACGTCACCTGCCGCGACGGGCTCTGCACCACCTTGGAGTCCATGCCCTGCCCGCCGACCTCGATGTACTCCTCGAAGATCTCGGCGAAGCCGAAGACGTCCTGGTAGTAGCGCGAGGTGGCGGCGATCTCCCCGGCCGGCACGCAGATCGCGCAGTGGTCGATGACCTGCAGCAGGTCGTCGGCGTGCGACTGCTCGGGCACCGTCATCTCGATCGTGCCCGGCAGGAACTCCCACCGGGAGCCGTGCCGCTCGACGAGGCGGTGGGTGACGTCGCCGAAACCGGAGACGCTCGCCTCGACGACCCGCCCCGCGCCGTTCTCGTGCACGGTCGGCGTGCCCAGCGCGGCGGCTCCGCGCCCGACGACGTAGTCGTACAGGCCGGCGGTGTCGTCGGTCTCGAAGGCGATGACGGCCACCCCGTCACCGTGGCGGCCGACGTAGAGCGTGGCCGGGTGGTCGGCGACCAGGCCGGAGGTGAGCACGATGCGGATGTCCCCGTGCTGCAGCAGCAGCGAGCGCTGCCCGGCCAGGCCCGTCTGTGGCCCACCCTGCCCGCAGATCCGGAACCCGAATGCCGTGCACAGATAGTAGGCCGTCTGACGGGCGTCACCGACGTAGAACTCCAGGTGGTCGATGCCGAGAATGTTCATTTGCTACCTACCCCTTGGCGTACGATGTCCTGTTTTGCACTGACTGCTAGGACTCGCTCCTCGCCAGGTGGTGGGCGCGGAACGGGTCCACGGAACATGACTCGTCCCGGCGCTGCCGCTTCCGCGGCGCACGCCAAACGAACTCACCACGCTCCGATTGGCCGTCGTGCCCCTGTGACGTCCGTTGTTCACGACCCTCCCGCCGGAGCCGAACGCTCCGGCGAGGGCCGTCTGACTGTCACGCTAGCGGGTTATGCTGATGTCCCTCAATACCTAACTACGCAAATATTTAATTGCGACAGTATGTTGCGCGTGGCAAACGATTCGGTGACACCTCACTCAGCAAAACGGCTGAGTGACGTGGTGGGTCGACCCAGGACAAGGCTCACATTATGTCCGCCGAATCCGAATGAATTGGACAGTGCAAAACCGATAGGACTTTGTCGGGCCTTGCCGCGAATATGGTCGAGATCGCACGCGGGATCGGGATCGTCGAGGTTCACCGTCGGCGGCAGCAGCCCGTGGCCCAGCGCCATGATCGTCGCGGCGGCCTCGATCACCCCCGACGCGCCGAGCATGTGCCCCGTGACGGCCTTGTTCGAGCTGACCGGCGGCATGGCCGAAGCGAACACCGTGTTCACCGCCAGCGACTCCGCCACGTCGCCCAGCTTGGTGCTGGTGGCGTGCGCGTTGAGGTAGCCGATGTCGGCCGGGGACAGCCCAGCGTCGGCCAGCGCCCGCCGCATGCACTCGGCCTGTCCCGCGCCGTCGGGCCGGGGTGTGGTCGGGTGGTGGGCATCGGTGGTCGCGCCCCAGCCGTGCAGCGTGGCGTACGCCGGCCGGCCCCGCGCGTCCGCGTCGGCGGCCCGCTCCAGCACGAACACGCCCGCCCCCTCGGCCAGCACCAGCCCGTTGCGCCGCGAATCGAACGGGCGGCTCGCCGCCGTCGGGTCGTCGCCCCAGCCCTTGGCGAGCGCGCGGGTGTTGCCGAAGGTGTCGGCCAGGGTCGGGAACAGCGGCGCCTCGCCGCAGCCGACCAGCACCACGTCCGCCTCGTCGTTGCGCAGGATGCGCATGCCCTCGGCGATCGACTGCGCCCCGGCCGCGCACGCGGTGCCGATGGAGGAGCTGTAGCCGCGCAGGTCGTACTTGATGGCGATGCGCGCGGTGGCCATGTTCGGCAGCATCCCCGGCAGCAGGTACGGGCTCACCCCGAGCCGCCCCTTCTGGGTACGCGTGATCACCTGCGCCTCCAGCGTGGCCAGCCCGCCCGTGCCGGACACCACGGTCGCGGCCCGATACGGGTCCACGTCGCGGCCCACCACCAGGTCGGCGTCGGCCATCGCCTGCGCCGCGGCGACCAGCGCGTGCACGATGTACCGGTCCAGCGTGCGCGCCTCCGGTCCGGGCAGCACGCTGGCCGCCTCGATGTCCGGGCCCTTGCCCATCACCTCCAGGGAGCCCTGCGCGCGGTGGCCCTCGGGGGTGGCGACGATCCCGGACCGGCCGGTGCACAGGGCGTCGAAGATGTCGTCGAGATCCTGTCCGACCGGGGTGACCAGGCCGATGCCCGTGACGACGATGTCAGGACGGTGGTTCATCGCGACGCACCCGCCAGGGCGCGCTCGCGCAGCACCAGCTTGCGCACCTTGCCGGTGGCGCCGGTGGGGATGTCCGAATCGGGCACCGCGTTGACGTCGCGCAGCGTCGGCGCGGCGTGCTCCCCCAGCGCCGCGACGACGGCGTCACGGTGGTCCACCGCGGCGTCGGCCCCGGGCTTGAGCACCAGCAGCACGTCGGTGACGACCCGGCCGTTCTCGCGCACCGCCACGACGGTGCAGTCGAGCACGTCGGGGCAGCTCGCCAGGATCTTCTCCTCGGTCAGCGACGTGTGCAGCCACTGCCCGCCGTCCAGCACGACCGAGTCCACCGCCCGGTCCACGTGGTAGTAGTAGCCGTCCTCGTCGTGGTACACGAGGTCACCGGTCAGGTAGTAACCCGACTGGCGGGTGCGGTACTCGGTCACCGAGTCGTTCCAGTACATCAGCTTCACCGTCGGCGACTTCAGGCCCAGGTGCCCGACCACGCCCGCGCCCACCGGCTCACCGGCGTCGTCCAGCACCGCCACGTCGGCGAAGACGTGCGGGCGGCCGATGCAGCGGTTGTAGCGCTCGGTGTCCACCCGGTGGGTGATGTGGAAGGCGGAGTGGCCCATCTCGGTCGAGCCGATGCCGTCGATGAACATCGAGCCCTTGATCCGGGTCACGCCCTCGCGGGTGACCGTGTTGCGGCTGCCCACCGCGACCAGCGGCCGGATGTGCGCTTCGTGCGCGCAGTCGCCGGTGTTGAACCAGATCGCCACCGAGTCCAGCGCCCGCTTGCTCAGGTCGTGGCGGGCCATGTCGGCCCAGGTCACCGCGAAGCCGAAGACGCCCGTCGGCTGGAACCGCTCGATCGCGTCGAGCACGTAGTCGCCCCGCTGCGAGGACAGGAACACCAGCTCGGCGCGGTTGCACAGGGCCTGGTTGATGGACAGGATGCCCGCGGTGTGCGCCGACGGCAGCGCGCAGACGACCCGTTCGGTGCCCTGCGCCCGCGGGCCGGACAGCCGGATCTTGCGGGTGGCCGCGAACAGCGTGGTGTGCGAGTGCACGATCGCCTTCGGCAGGCCCGTGGTGCCGGAGGAGTGCGTGATCGAGATCGGGTCGTCCGGGTGGTGCCGGTAGGGCGGGGGAGCGGCGGCCGGGTCCGCGGAGCCCATCTCGGTGATGTCGCCGAGCAGGCGCGAGCCGAAGTCGCGGCCCTCCAGCAGCGCGGCGTGCTTCGCGTCGGTCAGCACCGCCTCGGCCCGCAGCCGGCGGATGTACTCGGCCGCGATCTCGCCGCTGAGGTTGCCGTTGAGCAGCGCCGGGATCGCGCCGATGCGGTTGAGTGCGAGGAACGACAGGATGACGTCGGCCGACGTGCTGGCGTACACCGCGACGGGGTCGCGCCAGCCGATGCCGCGTTCGTGCAGCCACGCGGCGCGGGCCGCGACCCGCTCGTCGAGTTGCCCCAGCGTCAGCGGCTCCCACGCGGGATGGCCGTCGACGTCCACGTCGAAGGTCAGCCCGGGACCGGCCGGGTCGGCGCCGTGCGCCAGCAGCCGGGTGATGACGTTGCCCGCGCCGAGGTCGGCGTCGGCGGCGAGGATCGCCCGCAGGTTGGTTCCCATCAGCTGCACTCCTTCGGTCGGTTCACTTCGCTGTCACGTACGAGCACGGCCAGCGCGCGGTCACGCCCGCCGTCGCCCAGGGCCTGCTCGGCCACCACGATCAGGGCCTCGTCGGCGTCGCCGTCGCGGATCAGCAGCGACGCCATCGCCAGTCCTTCGGCCAGGGACTCCGTGACGGGGTCGGGGCCGCCGCCGGGGCTCAGCGAGACCACCGGCCCGCCCAGCTCCCACCGTGCCGCCACGTAGCCGGCCACCGCGTTGGGCACGGCCTGGAAGAACAGCAGCGGCCCCAGCCGCCGTCCGCCGTCGACGGCCCGCGCCACCTCGGCCGCCGTCGACGCGTCACCGGTCGCCGAAGAGATGATCACCGCGGTACGCAGCCCGCGCTCCGCCGCCACCGGAGGCTGCCCGTGGGCACGGGTCAGGCAGCGCTTGGCCGCCTCCGCCGCCAGCGGGCTGAACGTCGACATCACGAACCCGGCCAGCACCGGCGGCTCCGTGTCCGCCTCGGACTCCGGCCACGCGCCCCGCGCGACTTCCACCAGCGACGTCATGGGGCGCCGACCACGAGGGCGGTGTTCGCGCCGCCGAAGGCGGCGTTGAGGCTGAGGGCATACGCCGGGGCGGCCGTGGTCGTCTCGGTGAGCACGCGCAGGGGGCAGTCCGGGTCGGGGCCGAGGTAGCCCGCGTTGACCGGCAGGAAGCCCTCACGCAGGGACAGCACCGTGGCGACCAGCTCCAGCAGGGGTGATGCTTCGAGGGCCTGGCCGTGCAGCGACTTGGTCGAGCTGATCGGCACCACCGCCGCGGGTGCGCCGAGCGCGCGGGTCAACGCGGCGGACTCGGCGGCGTCGCTCTGCGCGGAGCCCGAGCCGTGCGCGTTGACGTAGCCGAGCTGTTCCGGAGCCAGCGCGGCGCGGCCGAGGGCCGACTCGATCGCCCGGGCCAGGCCCGCGCCGTCGGGGCGCGGCTGCACCACGTGGTAGCCGTCCCCGGCACGGCCCCAGCCGAGCAGCCGGGCCAGCGGCGTCGCGCCCCGGGCCGACGCGGCGCGGGCCGACTCCACCACGACCGCGGCCACCCCGTCGCCGAGCAGCAGGCCCTTGCGTCCCGCGCTGAACGGGCGCACCGCGCCGTCGGCGGCGAGCGCCCGGCCCGCGTCGAACAGCGCGAACTGGTCCGCCTCGACCAGGTATCCGGCGGCCACCAGCAACCGGTCGGCGTCGCCCGCGGCCACCGCGGCGGCGGCGTCGGCGACCGCGGTGCTGGCCGCGACGCAGGCACTGGTGTACGTGCGCACGGCCCCGGACAGCCCCGCCTTCTCGGCGACGGTGAGCGTGAACGCACCGGTGCGGCCGGGCCGGTCGGGCAGGCCGCGGGCCCCGTCGGGCTCGCCGTGCACGGCCAGCAGCAGGGGAGTCGTGGCCCGCTGCGCCGCGGACAGCCCGGCTGACGTGGCTGCCTCGTCCACCACTGCGAGCAGCTCGTCCAGCAGCACCGGCGCGCCGGGCAGCAGCGCGCCGACGCCCACCCGCCGGCCGCTCACGTCGAAGCGGGTGACCGGCGCGAACGCCGGCCGCCCCGAGCGCAGTCCGGCCGACAGCGCCGCCGCGCCCCGGCCGTACGCGCTGACCGCCGACAACCCGGTGACCACCACCTGCGCGCGGTCACCGGCGGGGCGCGGTTCAGTCACCGGCAGGCTCCGCCAGCACCTCGGCCAGCACCTCGACCGCACCGGTCACCGTCGTCATGCGCATGAGCACGTCGTCGTCGAGGTCGAGCATCCGCCCGTGGCGCTGCTCGACCTGGTGCACCAGCCAGGCCAGCTCCAGCGAGTCGATGCGTTCGCGCACCTGCTCCGGGCTGCGCTCGCCGTAGCCGGCCAGCATCGCGACGACCGCCGCCCGGTCCGGCGCGGCCGGTTCGCCCGCGCGCTGGCGCGGCACGCCGAGGGACCCGGCGGCCGCAACAGGGGCGTCCATCACGCGCTCGCCAGGTTGCCGCGTTCGCGGATCGCCTCGGCGAACTCGCCGACGGTCCAGGCCGCCATCTGCTCGGCCTCCTCGTCGCTGAACTTCACGCCGTAGGTGTCCTCCACCCGCACCGCGAGCTCGGCGACGGCCAGCGACTCCAGGTCCACGCCCGCCGAACCCAGCGGCGTGTCGGCGTCGACGTCGTCGATCGGGTAGTTCATGTCCGCGATCGCGTCGATGATGAACTGGCGTACGTCGGTGCTCATGTTGACTTCCTTCCATGGTGGAACGGCCCAACGGGCCCGGATCGGGATGGCAGTCGGGGGACGGGCGGCGCCTGCGCTAGGGGGCCGCCGTCGGGTCGGCCGTGCGCAGCACCGCGCGGTCGCGCACGAGCTTGCCCGTCGCGGTGCGGGGCAGCTGCTCGACGATGTGCAGCGCCCGCGGCCGCTTGTACGGGGCCAGCCGCACGGCCAGCTCACCCTCCAGCGCCGCGGCCGCGGCCGCGTCGGGCACCACGGCGAAGGCCTCGATGCCGCCGTCGTAGACGACCACCGCGCTCTCGACGCCGGGCAGGGCCGCCAGCGTGTGCTCCACCTCGGTCAGGTCGACCTTGAGCCCGCCGACGGACACCTGCGAGTCCAGCCGGCCGAGCACCGTCATCAGGCCGGTACCCGGGTCGACCCGGCCCGCGTCCTTGGTGTGCAGCCAGCCGTCGACCCAGCGGGTCGGGTCCGACAGCCCGATGTACGGGCTCGCCGGCGTCGCGATCAGCAGCTCGCCGTCCAGCTCCCGGACCGTGATGCCGGGTGCGGGCAGGAGCGACGGGCGGTGCTCGCCGAACAGGTCGGTGGCGATGACCCCGACCTCGGTCATGCCGTACATGTTGCCCAGCACGATGCCGTAGCGGTCGGTGAAGCGCTGCGCCACCTCCGCGCGCACCAGCTCACCGCCGGTGGTCATCCGCTTGAGCTGCGGCAGCTTCGGCGGGTTCGGGTTGGAGGCCAGCAGCTCGGTGTGGAACGGCACGCCCAGCAGCGTGGTCGGCGCGTCCCCGGCGGCCACCGCGCGCAGGATCGCGTCGACGGTCAGCCGCTCCGGCAGCACCAGCTCGACGCCCGTGTGCAGGCAGTAGAGCAGGCCGCCGACCAGGCCCAGCACGTGCACCACGGAGGCCAGCAGCACCACCCGCTCGCCGGGCAGCGGCACCCCGTCCATGCGGGTGTACCGGTCGATCTCGGCGACCAGTTGCTCGGCGGTCCGGGCGATGACCTTGGAGGGGCCGGTGGAGCCGGAGCTGAGCTGCACCACGGCGTGCCCGGTCTCGGCGGGCCGGCCGTCGCGGGCCTCGGCGACGTCGGCGACCTCGTAGAAGGCGCGCAGCCCGCCCGGCAGGGTCCCGCTGAAACTCACCACGACCTGCGGCTGCAGCCGATCGAGGGCCCGGTCGGTCTCGTACGCGGTCAGCCGGTGGTCCAGCAGCGCGACCTGTGCCCCGATCCGCCACGCGGCCAGCAGGTTCGCCACGTACGCCAGGGACGGCGGCAGCCGCAGCGCGACCGAGCCGCCCCGGGCCAGGCCCAGCCTGCGCAGCGTGTCCTCCCGGTCGGCGACGGCGTGCCGCAGGGCCGCCCGGTCGACGGGGGATCCGAAGTGGAGGCAGACGTCGCGGTCGTCTCCGGCGAGCAGGAGCTCGTCCACCCAGTCGGGGGTCGCCGCCAAGGGCGCGCCGGTCGCCCAGCCCATGTTGCTCATGCCTTCTCCTCGCTGCGCTCGTCGGCAGCATGAGCTCGGGACGACATGATGCGCTCGCTGCGCTCGTGCATGAATGCTCCGCCAGGTGTCGCAAGGATGCTGGAACCTGGGCCGTGCGCCCCCGACGGACCCGGTGAATCCGGAGACTAGCAAGCAGATCGATGTACTTGCAATGCTCGCTTTAAGTCTGTCGATACGTGAATGGACCAGCCAAAATTCGGGCTTTTCATGGCAGATGAGAGGGCCGCAATCCGACATTTATCTGACTCATCGTGAATTCCATCCGGGCGAGTTCTGTGCGCAGCCGGGCCGCCTCGTGCCCGGCCCCGTCGTGCTCACGCCGCGCCAGCTCGCGCACCGCCTCGTGCACGGCCGGGGCGTCGAGCTGCGCCAGCGCGTGGGCCGCCGTCTTGGCACGCAGCGCCCGCCGCGGGGCGAGCCGGCGCAGCCCTGACCTGGCCTGCAGCGTCCACTGGCCGTCGGCGTAGCGCAGCGTGACCCGGGGGCCGAGCGCCGTCGCGGCCAGCCCGTACCCCCGCGGCAGCGCCGTTGCCGGGTCGGCGGTCGGCCCGCGGGCCCCGGCGTCGTTGAGCTCGCGCCAGACCCGGTGCCGGACGACCGGGGTGAGCGTGACCGCGAAGTACAGCAGCGAGGCCAGCAACACCCCGTTGACGAAGCCCAGCCGTTCCACGACGACCCCGGCGAGCACGCCGCCGAGCGGGATGCCGGCCATGGCCACGGCCATGATGATGCCGCCCGCGCGGGCCAGCATCGGGCCGGGCACCCGCTGGTAGATCACCGCGCCGATGGTCGGGTTCACCGAGCACATGACCATGCCGCTGAGGAACGTCACGATGACGATCACGGTCAGGTCGTCGGTGAGCGCGAAGACCAGGAACCGGGGCGCACCGCCCACGAAGTAGCCGAACACCAGCGCGCTGTAGCGCGGCAGGTACGGCGCCAGGGTCGCGAACACGACACTGCCCACGATCATTCCGATGGCGTACGCCGCCGACACCGACCCCAGCGCGACCGGCGAATCCAGCACCGTCAGCACCCACATCGGCACGAACACCACGGAGCTGGCCTGGTTGAACAGGTTGGTGAAGAACAGCATCCCGGTCACCGCGCGCAACAGCGGCTCCCGGGTGAAGTACGTGAACCCGCCGCGCAGCGCGGTCAGGTACGGCTCGGCCGGGGCGGGCTTCGGCGGCTCGCCCTCCTTGACGGCGGGGTCGGGCACGAAGAAGGCCACCAGCGCCGCGCCGACCAGAAAGCTCGCCGCGTCGACCCAGATCGCCCCGATCGCGCCGAACGCGGCGATGGCGACGCCGCCCACCGAGGCTCCGATCAGCCCCGAGGTGCGCAGCACGCCCTCGCGGGCCGCCGACACCCGGGTGAAGTCCGTGCCGGCGGCGTCCATCAGCGGCTTGAGCAGGTTGTTCTTGGAGCGGTCGGCCTGTGCCCGGAGCACCCCGGCCAGGCTGGACAGCACGATCAGCACGCCGAAGCCGAACTGCCCGGTCACCGCGATCGCGCCCATCACCACCGCGCTGCCCGCGTCCGACAGCAGCGAGGTCGCCCGCGAGCCGATCCGGTCCTGCAGCGGTGCGGCCAGCACCCCGCTCAGCACATACGCCAGCGTCTCCGCGCCCGCCACGATGCCGACCTTGACGGGACTGCCGGTGGTGACCAGCACCAGCCAGGGGATGGCCAGGAAGGACATCCGGCCGCCGATGACCGAGATCGCCTCCGCGGCGACCAGGCCGGGGATGGCGGCTCTGCGGCGCCAGGGCGACGGCGATGTCGCGATGGACAACGGAACTCCTTCTCAAGCCGGTCGCGTTCTTTGTACCAGCAAGAAAGGGTGACATTGAAGTATCCGTAGGTATCGAGTGGTGGCGCTCTGGACACGTACCGTCGCCGTCGATACGGTGACCTTCGATCCGCGGGCGGTCAGCCCCGTCCGTCGGCGTGGAGAGGCGGTCGGTCGATGCGGTTGCTCATGGTCGGAGCGGATCTGCCCGCCATCGCCGCGGCCGGTCCCGACGTCGAGGTGACCGTGCTGCTCGGCGCGACCACGAAGGACGGCTGGCTGCCGCTGCCCGCGGGAGTCCGCACCGTCTTCGTCGACGACCACAAGAGCATCGACGCCGCCGTCAACGGGCTGCTGCGCGCGGGGTTCGGCCCCGGCTCGTTCGACGCGGTCTACGCCTACGACGACCCCGCGCTGATGACCGCCGCGGCGCTGGCCGCCATGCTCGGGGCGCGCGGCATCCCGCCGCGCACGGTAGCCCTGTTCCGGGACAAGTCCCTGCAGAAGCAGGCGCTGCGCGAGGCCGGGCTGCCGGTGACCGCGTGCACGGTCGTCGAGGACATCCGCGAGCTGCCCGAGGGCTTCCGGCTGCCGTACCCCAAGGCCGTGGTCAAGCCGGTGGCCGGGATGGCGACGCAGTCCACATTCGTGGTCTCCGGCGACGCCGAGCTGGTCCGGATCAGCGCCCAGTGCCGGGCGAACAACACCGCCGCGCGCACCTTCGTCATCGAGGAGTTCGTCACCGGCGAGGAGTGGTTCGCCGACGGCTTCCTGTCCGAAGGGGAGCTGCGCTTCCTGAGCCTGGGCCGCTATGCCCAGCCCTGCCTGAGCGCGGTGCTGGAGAAGGCTCCCGTGCAGACGTACTGCCTTGACCCGGTCGCGGACAAGGTGGCGTACGACCTGGCGGCGCCGCTGGTCGCCGACGCCCTGCGGGTGCTGGGCCTGACCGACGGCGTGTTCCACATGGAGCTGTTCCACCAGCCCGACACGGGTCGGCTGGTGTTCAGCGAGTGCGCGGCCCGCCGCGCGGGCGGCCCGATCAGCGACCAGATCCGCTACAAGTACGGCGTCGACCTGGCCGCCGACGGGGTGCGCGCCCTGCTGGAGCCGGTGGGCGAGCCGGACGTGCGGGTCCGCGAGGGCGTGGTCGCCTCCACGTTCCTGCCGCTGCGGCCCGGCATAGTGCTCGGTTACCCGACCGCCGAGCAGGTGCTGGCGCAGCCCGACGTGGTGCACGCCCGGATCTTCGTGCCCAAGGGCATGCGGGTGCAGGGCGGCGCGGCGAACACCTTCGCCCGGATGGGCGAGGTCACCGTGCACACCGCCGACGCCGAGACCGCCCAGCGGCGGCTCACCGAGCTCGCCGACTGGTTCCGGCAGCACATCGAGGTGCTGCCGCTCGCCCCGACACTGCGGGAGCTGTACGCCGACCCCCGCAACGCCGACTTCGTCCACGCGGCCGCCGCGAACGGCTGACCGCAGGCCCGCGACGAAGCGGACCCCGCCCGGCAGCGCCGAAACCCACGGCCCCCGCCGGGCCGAGCCGCTTCCGGCGCGGTCGTCTCAGCAGGATCAGGAGAGTTCCATGCCACTCCACCCGCAGGTCCAGGCGATGCGCGCGCGTCGCGAAGCCGGCGACACCCCGCAGCTGTACACGCTGTCGGTGGACGAGGCCCGCGCCGCCGACCTGGCCTCGATCCAGGCGTCCGGGGGCGACCCCGAGCCGGTCGCCGAGGTCGCCGACCGCGAGATCGACGGCCCGGACGGGCCACTGCCGATCCGGATCTACCGTCCCGTGCTCGGCGGCGAGCTGCCGGTGCTGGTCTACTTCTTCGGCGGCGGCTGGACCCTGGGCACCATCGACACCTCCGACGCCGTGTGCCGCAGCCTCGCCAACGCCGCCGGCTGCCTGGTCGTCGCCGCGGGCTACCGGCTCGCACCGGAGCACAAGTTCCCCGCCGCGGTGCACGACTGCCACGCCGCGGTCCGCTGGGTCGCCGCGAACGCCGCCGCCATCGGCGCGGACCCGGCCCGGATCGCGGTCGGCGGCGACAGCGCGGGCGGCAACCTGGCCGCCGCGGTGACCCTGCTGGCCCGCGCGGACGGCGACCTGCCGCTGGCCGGGCAGCTGCTGGTGTATCCGAACACCGATCACCGCTCGCACACCGCCTCGCTGCGCGAGGGCACCGACCCCTACCTGTTCAACGCCACCTCGGTCGCCTGGTACTGGGCCAACTACCTGGCCACCCCCGAGGACGGCCTGAACCCGCTCGCCTCGCCGCTGCGCGCGGACACCCTCGCCGGGTTGCCCCCGGCCCTGGTCGTCACCGCCGAATACGACCCGCTGCGCGACCAGGCCGAGGAGTACGCCCGCCGGCTCGGCCGCGAGGGCGTGCCGGTCACGCTGACCCGATACGACGGCATGGTCCACGGCTTCTTCTGCATGAGCGGCGAACTCGACGCCGGCCGCCGCGCCATGGCCCAGGCCGCCGCTCAACTCCGCACCTGGTTCACCGCCTGACCGCGTCTTACATAAACGCTGGCCTATCTGGATGAGTTTGATCTACTCACGTTCATCCAGATAGGCCAGCGTCTATAAAACGGGGCGCGTGATCAGGCGTAGACGGACTGGAGCCAATCCTCCAGCGCCTTCTGCTCGTCGGCCGCGTCGGCGTCCGCGTCGAAGTGGTGCACGGCCACGCCGACCGGGGCGCCGAACGCGTTGCGGCCGAAGAAGCGGTACAACGCGTCCTGGGTGCGCAGCCCGACGAAGTTCGGGTGCAGGTAGTCGACGACCGCCTCGGTCTGCCCGCCCGGCAGCGCGACCCGGACCGTGTCGTCCTGGCTGGTCTGGCCGGTCAGGCCGAGCGCGCCGCGCAGCGTGGTGAAGCCGTCGGGCGAGTTCGACGACGCCGGGGCGTCGGTCGACAGGTAGACGACCGGGCGGCGGCTGAAGTGGGTCAGGTACTGCCCGAGGGTGTGCAGGTAGAAGTCGGTGTGCTGGCCGGCGCCGTCGTACTGGTTGTCCCAGTCGTCGGTGAACACGCCGCTGTGCACGTACCGGAACCAGGTCGTGCCGCCGTCCCGGCCCTCGACGGTGTGCTCGACCTGGTTGAACCAGCCGTTGTCGCCGTCCATCCGGGAGGCGAGGCGGTGCGGCGGGTCCCACGCGGTGACGGTGCCGCCGAACGCGGCCGCCCCGCCGACGCGCGGCTCGAACTCCATCGGCCACAGCCAGCCGCCGTTGCCGGTGGTGACGGCGTCCCAGTACTCCTCCGGGGTGGTCCGCAGCTCGCCCTCGCGTACGATCTCGAACTTCTTGCCCATGGTGCTACTCCTTCTCGGTGTCTTGCTCAGTTGAGTGGGTGCCGTCCGCGCGGGGCAGCAGCAGGCTCGGGTGCAGGCCGACGACCAGCCGGTGTCGGCGGCCGCCGGTGGCGCTCCCGTCGTGATAACGGCCGACCAGGGCGGCCAGCGTCTCGGTCAGCTCGGTGGCGAACGCGGCCCGGTCACCCGCCGACGCGAACCGGATCTCGGTGTCCACGGCGAACGTGGCCAGCGGACGGCGCGCGGCCCGTGCTCCGGTGATCAGCTCGCCGACCTCGCGGACCAGGCGCGAGGCCAGTGCCAGCAGCCAGCGGGCCGACTGCTGGTCGGGGGAGTGCTCCGGGTCGGGAGCGACCGCCGCGAACGCTGCGGGGGAGATGACGTAGGACGCCGCGGTCGCCCGCATCACGCGCTCGGTGCAGTTGCCCTTGCGCCGCTCCTCGACCAGCTCGATGAGCCCGTGGGCCTCCAGCGTCCGCAGGTGGTGGTTGACCTTCTGCCGGGTCAGCCCGGCCTGCGCCGCCAGTGTGGTCGCCGACCCCGGCTCGGCCAGCGCTGCCAGCAGCCGCGCCCGAACAGGATCGAGCGACACCTCGGCCACCGCCGCGTCATCGATCACACCGACTTCGAACATGTCTCCACCCTCCCACCGACAACAAAAGTTGTCAAGGAGGCAATCCCGGTCGGTGTGCCGATGGACATGCCCACGCCCCGACCCGTGGGCGGGCCGGGGCGTGGGGGAGTGGCGTCAGGCGATGGAGTCGCGCAGGAGCGCGGCGAGGCGGCGTACGCCCTCTTCGAGGGTGTCGGGGTCGAGGCCGCTGCAGGACAGGCGCAGCGAGTGGTGGCCGCCGTCGGTGTAGAAGAAGCTCATCGGGGTCCACAGGACGCCGTGGCGGGACGCGGAGACCTCCAGGAGCTTCTCGTCAGCCGCGATGGGCACGTCGACCACGGCGAAGAAGCCGCCCGCAGGCACGTTCCAGGAGATGCCCGCCTCGTCGCGCCAGGGGGCGGGCAGGTGCCGGTCGAGGGCGTCGAGCAGGCGCAGCAGGTTCTGCCGGTAGAAGGCGATCTTGTCCACGTTGGCGGCCTTGAGGCTGCACCCGGACTCCACCAGCAGGCCGCCGACCACGGCCTGGGCGATGGGGGAGGTGTTGACCGTGACCATGCTCTTGACCGCGGACAGTTCCTCGGCGAGCAGGGTGCGGTTGCCCGTGGCGTCGACGACGGTCTGGTCGGCGACCAGGAAGCCGATGCGCGCGCCGGGGAAGCAGGATTTGGCGAACGAGCCCAGGTAGATGACGCGCTGGTCGCGGTCGAGGGACTTGAGCCGGGGCCGGGGGCGGTCGTCGAGGCCGAACAGGCCGTACGGGTCGTCCTCCAGGATCAGCAGGTCCTCGGTGGCGGCGACGTCGAGCAGCGCGTGCCGGGCGGGCACGTCCAGGCAGCGGCCGGACGGGTTGGCGAAGTCGGGCACCAGGTACAGCGCGCGGGGGTGGCGGCCCTGGGCGCGCACCGCACGGGCGACCTCGGTGACCCGGGCGGGATCGAGGCCGTCCGGGCCTTCGGGCACCGGCACCACGTCGATGTTCAGCACGCGGGCCGCGCCGGTGATGCCGACGTAGCACGGCTCGGCCGCCAGCAGCACGTCGTCCGGGCCCGCGCACAACCCGCGCAGCGCCATGATCATCGCTTCCTGGCAGCCCGCGGTTACCGAGATCGCCTCGGCGGGCACCTCGATGCCCTCGTCGATGGCGAGCATGCGGGCGATGAGCCCGTGGATCTGGCCGTTGGTGCGGCCGTACTGCATCAGGGCACGGCGGATCTGCTCCGGCGTGCTGCCCTGGTCACCGAGGTACGCGACGTACACGTCGAGGTACCGGGTGATGTCGGCGACGTCGTAGAAGCCCTCGTAAGGCCGGCCGGCGGCCAGCGAGATCGCGTCGGGGTAGCGCCCGGCGACCTCGTTGAGGAAGTTCATCGAGGCGGCGACGGGATCGCTCACCGAGGCGTGCATCGACTCCTTGACCAGCTCCACCATGAAAGCGCTCCGTTCAGGTGTCGCGCCGGTCGGGCAGCAGCGCCGCGTCACGGCCGATGTCACCCAGCCGCGGCCGCCCGGCCAGCGCCATCGTGTGTTCCAGCTCGCCGGTGAGCATGGTCAGCAGCCCGGCCACGCCGTCCGCGCCGCCGACCGCGAGCGCCCACAGCGCCGGGCGGCCGACGAGCACCGCGCTCGCGCCGAGAGCGAGCGCGGCGAAGACGTCCCGGCCGTGGCGTACGCCCCCGTCGAGCAGCACCGGGCAGCGGCCCGCGACCGCCGCGACCACCTCGGGCAGCGCCCGCAGTGCGGGCACCGCACCGTCGAGCTGGCGTCCGCCGTGGTTGGACACGATGATCGCGTCGACGCCCTGCTCGACGGCACGGTCGGCGTCGGAGGCGGTGAGCACGCCCTTGAGCACCAGCGGCAGGTCGGTGAGCCCGCGCAGCCAGGCCAGGTCGGCCCAGGTGACGGTCTGGTCGAAGGTCTGCGCGGCGTGGGCGGCGATGGCGGACGCGCCCTCGTGGCGCTCGTGGGTGGCCGCCATGATCGCGTCATCGAGATTGACCGCGCGGATCCCGGGGTCGACGGCGAAGCCGTTGCGCGCATCGCGCAGGCGCTGCCCGATGCGCGGCGCGTCGACGGTCAGCACCAGCGCCCGGTAGCCGGCGTCCTGGGCGCGGCGGGCCAGCTCGGCGAGCACGGTGCGGCGGCGCAGCCAGTACAGCTGCAGCCAGAGCGGGCCGGTCGCGGCCGCGGCGATCTCCTCCAGGCTGCGGCTGGCGAAGATGCTCACCACGAACAGGGCGCCGCCGGCGCCGCGGGCGGTGGCGACCTCGCCCTCGGGGTGGGCCAGCCGGTGGTACGCCGTGGGCGCGATGCCGACCGGCGTGGGCAGCGGCTGGCCGAGCAGCTTGCCACCCGTGTCGCAAACGGACACGTCGACGAGCACTCGGGGCCGCAACTCGACGCGGTCGAACAGGCGGCGGTTGGCGTCCAGCGTGAGTTCGGCGCCGCTGCCGCCGTCGAGGTAGTCCCAGATGTCCGCGGGCAGCAGGGGCTGGGCGAGGGCGCGGTAGTCGTCGGTGCACAGGATCGGCAACGGACCTCCACAGCTTCGTACCCGTCCGCGGCCCACGCTAAAGGAGTCGATCGACGCCGCACAATAGCCCGAGATCTTTATGAAGTGATTGTCGTAAGAATGATTTAGGTACCGATTTCAATGGGTGCCACCCGTGATGTGTCGGCACAGTGACACTCATTGCCGTCTATTGGGACAGTTCACGACGAGTTTTCCGAAGATCAATATTGAGGGACTTCACTGCGGAGTCAACAATCGCTACAGTCGCTAACGCGCCACAAGAGCGCTCCGGTGACAGACCATGCAGACATCGGAGCGTGCTGTGCCGCGCCCTTCAAGGTCCGAGGAGGAGGTGTGATCATGGAGGTTGCAAAGAAGGAGGTTGCCAAGCGCGAGGTTGCCAAGCGCGAGGTTGCCCAGCGTGAGGTCGACGGCGTCATCGCCTGACCTGATCTGTGAACCGGGGCGCGGCCTGGTGCCGCGCCCCGGCCCGCGGCCGCCGCCCCTGGCGGCCGCGGCATACCGTGTCGTGAGGCGGCTACGCTCTGACGCCATGAGCAGGGCGGGACGCGGGCAGGACGCGCTGACGCTGCTGCGCCGCGCCGAGCACGTGCTCTTCGCCGCGCTGCTGGCGATCGGCGCCGGCGAGGCGTGGGCCGACGGCGGTCACCGCGTGTCGGTGCTGCTCACGACGCTCGCGGTCGCCGCCTGGTACGCGGTGGGCATGGCGCTGTCGCGCCGCGCCGCCGGAGTCCGGATGGCGCTGCTGTGGCTGGTCGTGCTGACGGCCGGCTGGACGGCGCTGCTCGCGCTGTCCCTGTCGTTCGTCTGGCTCGCGTTCGCGCTGTACCTGCTCTGCCTGCAACTGCTGCCACCACGCGCCGGCCTGCCGGGAGTGGCCGCGCTGACCGCGATCGCCGTCGCCGCGGCCGCCGCGCACCGCGGCGGGCTGGACTCCGGCACCGTGCTCGGCCCGGTCTTCGGAGCCGCCGTCGCGATCGTGATCACCGCGGTCTACCGGCGGCTGCGCCGGGAGAGCGAGGCCCGCGCCGCGCTGGTCCGCGAGCTGACGCAGGCGCAGGAGCGGCTCGCCGCGACCGAGCGCCGCGAGGGCATCCTCGCCGAGCGCGAGCGCCTCGCCCGCGAGATCCACGACACCGTCGCGCAGAACCTGTCCAGCATCATCCTGCTGCTGCGCTCGGCCCGCGACGCCGCCGATCCCGGCCCGCAGCTGGAGATCGCCGAGCATGCGGCCCGGGGCGCGCTGGAGGACACCCGGCGGCTCGTGCGCGCGCTGGCCCCGGCCGAGCTGACCGGCCGCTCGCTGCCCGAGGCTCTGGCGCGGGCCGTGGCCGACGCCCGGCACTTCGGCGTCGAGGCCCGGTTCGTGGTCGACGGCGAGACCGGGCCGCTGCCCACCCCGGTGGCCGTCGCGCTGCTGCGGGTCACCCAGGCCGCGCTGGCCAATGTGCGCGCCCATGCCCGCGCGGCCACCGTCGTGGTCACCCTCGCCTTCCAACCCGCGGCGGTACGCGTGGACGTCGCCGACGACGGCGTCGGCTTCGACCCGCGGCATCCGGCCGCGTCGCCGTCCTCGGGCACCGGCTTGGGCCTGTCGGCGATGAGCAGCCGCCTCGCCGAGGTGGGCGGCGTGCTGGTCGTGGAATCCACCCCCGGGGAAGGCACCGCGATCGGCGCCACCGTCCCGCTGGCCGGGGCGCCGGGCGCCTCGCCTGCGGGTGAGACGGCGCGAGATCCCGGCACGTCACCCGTTGCCGCGGGGGAGGTCCGGCCGTGATCAGCGTGCTGCTGGTGGACGACCACCCCATCGTGCGGGCCGGGCTGCGCGCGACGTTGGCGGCCGATCCCGGGCTCCGCGTGGTCGGCGAGGCGTCCGGCGGTGACGAGGCGGTGCGCCTGGCTCGTGCGCTGCGCCCCGACGTGGTGCTGATGGACCTGCAACTCGGCCCCGGCAGCGACGGCGCGACCGCGACCGCGCGGGTGCGCGAGCTGCCCGACCCGCCGCGCGTGCTGATTTTGACCACGTACGACAGTGACGCCGACATCCTGCGGGCGATCGAAGCGGGTGCGATCGGTTACCTGCTCAAGGACGCCGAGCCGGCCGACCTGCTGCGGGGGCTGCGGGCGGCCGCGGCGGGGGAGACGGTGCTGGCCCCGTCGGTGGCGACGCGGCTGGTGTCGCGCGAGCGCGCCCCCGGGATCAGCCTGACCCCCCGCGAGGCCCAGGTGCTCCAGCTGGTCGCGGGCGGGCACTCCAACTCCGCGATCGCCCGGCAGCTGTTCATCAGCGAGGCCACCGTCAAGTCCCACCTGGTGCAGGTCTTCGCCAAACTCGGCGTGGACAACCGCACCGCCGCCACCGCGGAGGGCCGGCGCCGCGGCGTCATCCGCTGAGCGGTGCGGATCGTTTCCGGTTCGATATGGCCGAGGTGTTGCCGCGACGGCGGACCGGCCGCACAGTGACGCCATGCGATGGGGACGGGTGGCGGCGACACTGTTGCTGGTGGGCTTGTTGGGTGCCTGCCGAGGGTCGGCCGAGCCGGTGACCTACGAGGTGACCGAGGTGGACGAGAGCGGCTCGGATCGGGTCACCGTGCGGGTGGAGAGCAACGTGCCCGAGCGCGGCGGGCGGTGGGAGGTCCAGCTGGACGGGCGCATCGCGGGGCAGTCCGTGCGGGTGTTCCTGGCGCCGCCGCAGCCCTCAGGCTGCGGGGTGCGGACGTGCTACCGCGTGGTGCCGGGGCTGCTGCGGGTGGAGTCGGGCGGCGACGACACCGGTTGGACCACCGCGTGGGAGATCGCCGGTGCCGACTACGACCGGCTCGCTGCGGACTACCCGGCGCTGGGCGACCGGGCCGAGCACCTGTCGTCGCGGTCGATCGTGGTGCGCGAGGTCGCCGGCGGCCACGTGGTCTTCGTCGCCAACGGCCGGGACGGGCTGCTCTACCGCTCGGTCAACGGGGTCTGGCACCGCCTGGGCATCCCGAGGGGAGGCGAGGGCTGGTACTTCGAGGAGCCGCCGCGCCTGGCCTCGGAGCCGCCGCCGGCCGATCCGTCGTGGCTCGTGGCCGTGCTCGTGGCCGCCATGCTCGGCGTCGCGGGCCTGCTCATGATGGTGGTCCGGCGGAGGTGGCGCGGATACGACATCGGGCTGACCGCGGGCACGGCGGTGGTCGGCGGGCTGCTGTCGTACGCCGCCTGCCAGGTCCCCGGCGCGGGCATGTTCCCCGCCGCGATGTACGCCGTGCTGCTGATCTCCGCGATCGTCGTGGTCGGCCTGCTGGTGTTGTTGCTGGGTGTCGGCCGGGGGAGCGCGGCCGCGCCGGTGCACGGCTAGCCACGCCCTTTCCCCTGCCGAGCGAGAGGCAAGACCCGGTGCGACCGGATCAGCCGATCATGGGAGGGTGGAGCCGCGGCGGCGACCTCGCGGCCGGGAGCGGAGCGGAACATGCGGGTCAGCATCGCCAGCGAACCGGCCACCGCGGGTGCGGTCAACCTGGACTGGGCCGGGGCCTTCCCCCGGCTCGCCGTGGTGCTCGACGGGCTGACCGAGAGCCCGCAGACCGGCTGCGTGCACGGCACCGCCTGGTTCGTGGCCCGCCTCGGCGCGCGGCTGCTGCGCCGGCTCGACGGCCCGACGCCGCTGGCCGACGGCCTCGCCGCCGCCATCGAGGAGGTGGCCGCCGAGCATCCGCGCTGCGACCTTCGGCACCCCGGCTCGCCCGGCTCGACCGTGTCGATCGTGCGGCAGACGCCGCAGGGCGCGGAGTACCTCGTGCTCGCCGACTCCCCGGTGGTGCTGGACACCGCGGACGGCCCGGTCGCCTTCATCGACGACTCGTGGAAGGCGCTCGCGACGCCCCACCTGGCCGCCGCGGCCGACCGCGGCACCCGGGACGACCTGGCCCGCTTCATCGCCGACCAGCAGTCCCAGCGCAACACCCCCGACGGCTACTGGATCGCCCGCACCGAACCGGAGGCCGCCGCGCACGCCCGCACCGGCACGGTCCCCGACGTGCGCGGCGCGGTGCTGGCCTCCGACGGCGCGGCCCTGCTCGTCACGGACTACGCCCTACTGGACTGGCGTGGTTACCTTGACCTCGCCTACCGGGAAGGCCCGGCGGGCATCATCGCGTCGACCCGCACCGCCGAACGCGCCGACCCCGAGCGGACCCGCTGGCCCCGCCAGAAGGTCAGCGACGACGCGACCGCCGCGGTATGCCTGTTCGACGTCACCCGGCAGGAGGGCGCACGACCATGACCGACGACCGGTACTCGGGCGAGAGGTTCACCGACGAGGAGTCGGCCTTCCTCCGTCACGTCAGATTCGGCGAACTCCCCACCCGCCCCGCCCCCGAAGACCTCACCGCCGCGACCGAGTCCGAAACCGACCCCCGCCACACCCCACCCGACCCCAACCCCGCCATCCACGGCTGATGTCGGGTGGGTGGGGCGTGGGGTCAGCGGCCGTGGGAGGTGCGGGAGCGTTGGACCAGGGCGTCGATGACCACTGCGGCGAGCAGGACGGTGCCGGTGACGATGAGGCGTACGTCGGAGGACAGGCTCAGTAGTTCCAGGCCGTTGGCGATCGAGCCGATGACGAGCGCGCCGAGCAGCGGGGCGTAGCGGCGGGTGCGGCCGCCGAACAGGCTGGTGCCGCCGATGACGGCGGCGGCGATCGCGTTGATCAGCGTCTCGCCGCTGCCGGACTGCTGGTTGGCGAAGCCGAGCCGCATCGCCGCGACCACGCCGCTGACCGCCGCGAGGGTGCTGCACAGCGCGAACACCGAGATGCGGATCCAGTCGACGTTGATGCCCGCGCGGCGGGCCGCCTCGATGTTGCCGCCCACCGCGAAGATCTTGCGCCCGTACGCGGTGCGCCGCAGCAGCCAGTCGAAGAAGACCACCACCAGCACCATGAACACGAAGGTCCACGGCACCCCGCGGTCGAGGTAGAGCTTCGCGACGACGAGCTGGAGCAGCACGAGCAGGATCACCGCGACCGCGATCGGCAGCCACAGCGGGATGACGGGCAGCTCGGCGGCGGCCCGGCGACGCCGGGTCAGCAGACTGAGCAGCAGGTAGAGCAGCGGCGCCAGGGCGGCGAGGGTGATCGCCAGCCAGCGCGGCACGAAGGAGAACTGCGCCCAGCGCACCAGCGTGCCGGCCGGGGGCAGGTTGATGGTGCCCTGCTCGCCGAGCACGCGCAGCTGCACGCCCTGCCAGATGAGCAGGCCGGCCAGCGTGACGATGAACGACGGTACGCCGATCTTGGCGAAGATGGAGCCCTGGATCAGGCCGACCAGCGTGCCGACCAGCACCGCGACCAGCACCGCCAGCAGCGGCGCGTAGTCGTGGTTCACGTGGGTGACCAGCAGCACCGCCGCGGCGAGGCCGCTGACCGAGCCGATGGACAGGTCGATCTCGCCCAGCATCAGCACCAGCGTGATGCCGGTGGCCATGATGCCCAGCGCGGCGATCTGCAGGCACAGGTTGACCAGGTTGAACGCGTTGAGGAAGGTCGGGTTCAGGCTCTGGAACACGATCACGATGAGGATCAGCCCGATGATGATCGGCAGCGAGCCGATGTCGCCGGTGCGCAGCGTCTGCAACCAGCCGCCGACCGCCTCCTTCGGGCTGCTCAGCTCCGTCGCCGGGGTGGGCGGGGGCACCGCCGGTTCCGTCACGGGATCGACCATCAGGCACCGCCCTCCGCCGAGCCGGCCGCCAGCGGGTCGTCGCCGGCGGACTGCTCGCGCAGCCGGGCCACCCGTTCGGAGACCACGTTCTGGGTCGCTCCGGTGATCGCGGCGATGATCTGCTCGTTGGTGACCTCGTGGATGCGGAACTCGCCGTTGCTGCGGCCGAGCCGCAGCACCACCACCCGGTCCGCGACCGCGCGCACGTCGACCATGTTGTGGCTGATCAGCACCACGCCCAGGCCGCGGTCGCGGAGCCGCTCGATGAGGTTGAGCACCTGTGCGGTCTGCGCCACGCCGAGCGCCGCGGTGGGCTCGTCGAGCAGCACCACCTTCGGGTCGCCCAGCAGCGAACGGGAGATCGCGACGGTCTGCCGCTGCCCGCCGGACAGCGACGCGACGGGCAGCCGCACGCTGGGGATGCGGGCGGCCAGCTCGCGCAGCAGCTTGCCGCTGCGCCGCTCCATCTCGACCTCGTCGAGCGACGCGCCCCGCCGCAGCTCCCGGCCGAGGAAGAGGTTGTTGACCACGTCCAGGTTGTCGCAGAGCGCCAGGTCCTGGAACACCGTCGCGATACCGAGCTCCTGTGCCGCGTGCGGGGATTCGACGCGCACCTCCCGCCCGGCGAACGTGACGGTCCCGGTGTCCGGCGGGCTCACCCCGCAGATCGCCTTGACCAGCGTGGACTTGCCCGCCCCGTTGTCCCCGACGAGCGCGACCACCTCACCCGCGTACACGTCGAGATCCACGTCGGACAGCGCCTGCACCGCACCGAACCGCTTGCTGACCCCCCGCATCGCCAGAATCGGCTCCCTGCCCCCACTCACCGCCCACCCCCTTGTGAAAGGAAGGGCACCTTCACGTCGCCATGCGTAGCGGAAGGTGCCCTTCTTAACGCTTGTCAGGTCAGGCCGGCGGCCTGGCAGGCGGCGGCGTACGCCGAGGTGCAGATCTGCTCGATCGTGTAGAGCTTGTCCGCGACCACGGTCTCCTTGACGTTCTCCCTGGTCACCGACTGCGGTTCGAGCAGGAACGACGGCACCTCGGTCGCACCGTTGTTCACGGTCCGGTCGGTGCTGGGCTTCTCGCCCTTGAGCAGCGCGACCGCCAGCTCGGCGGCCCGGTCGGCCTCCGGCTTGAACGCCTTGTAGACGGTCATGTACTGGTCGCCGCCGACGATGCGCTGGATCGCGGCGAGCTCGGCGTCCTGCCCGGTGGTGGGCGGCACGGGCGTGATGCCCGCGGCCCGCATCGCGGAGATCGCGCCGCCGGCGGTGCCGTCGTTGGCCGCGTACACCCCGACGAACCCGTCCTTGCCGAGCTGGGCGATCTGCCCCTCCATGAACTTCTGCGCGTTCTCGGGCTTCCACTCGGGGGTGAAGAAGTCGGGCGTCGGCACGGTCTTGAAGCCCGAGGTGTCCAGGGCCGAGTGCGCGCCCTTGTTGAACAGCTTCGCGTTGTTGTCCGTCGGCGATCCGTTGATCATCACGATGTCGCCGGAGGTCTTGCCCAGTTCCTTGAGCCGGTTGACCAGCGTCTCGCCCTGCAGCTGGCCGACGCGCTCGTTGTCGAAGGAGATGTAGTAGTCGACCGGCGCGTTCTGGATGAGCCGGTCGTACGAGATCACCGGCACGTTCTTCGACTTCGCCAGCGACACGATGGTCGCCGCCGCCGCGCCGTCGACCGGGTCGAGCACCAGCACCTGTGCGCCGTTGTTGAGCGCGGCCTCGGCCTGCTGCTGCTGGCGGCTCTGGTCCTGCTGGGCGTTGCTGTAGATGATCTCGCAGTCAGCGCACAGTTCCTTGACCCTGGCCTCGAACAGTGGCCGGTCGTGCTGCTCGTACCGGGTGGTCTGCGATTCGGGCAGGAGCAGTGCGATCTTGCCGCCGCTGGCCGGGCCGCCGGAGTCGCCGCTCTCGCAGGCGGTGGCGCCGACGGCGAGCAGCAGCGCGGTGGTGATGGCGACTGCCAGGCGCCGCGAGGACATGCGAACCTCCTTCACGGCCGGCTCGCCGGGCGTGTCGGCACGGAGTAGGTGAATACGAGTGATCGTATAACTCACCTATTCCGCATATGTCCCAGTTCGCGAATTCTCAGCTGATCGTCAGACTTGCCAGGCACCTGGGCGAATACGTCCTCAAGATACGCACAGGTGCCAGGCAAGTCCGATGATCAAGGGGTCGCGGGAACGGGGTCAGGCGGGGGTCACCGCGATCTGGAGTTCGGTCACGCCGTTCTCCGGGGTGTCCGGCAGGTAGTCGAGGTAGACCTCGCGGTGGTAGCCCACCGTGCGGTAGCCGTTCTGCTCGACCCAGCGGGCCAGCGCCTGGAGGCTGTACAGCACGTCGTCCATCGGACCGCGATGGATCACCGTGGCGGCGTGGATCGCGGGCAGGTCGACGACCGCGAAGTCCTGGCCGGGCACCGGGTCGACGGCGACCTGCATCGCCGCGTGGACGAGCACGGCGTCGCCCTCGGGCTCGTAGTAGGCGATGGCCGGTGCGCTGAGCGGGCTCAGCCCGGCCTTGTCCAGGCGCCGCATCAGCTCGGGGTACAGCG
Organism: Catellatospora paridis; assembly: GCF_009720365.1. Classification (GTDB taxonomy): domain Bacteria; phylum Actinomycetota; class Actinomycetes; order Mycobacteriales; family Micromonosporaceae; genus Catellatospora; species Catellatospora paridis. Next base: position 173,032 of record NZ_ML769314.1, read on the forward strand.
GGGAGATGGTCGGCCCGATGTGCTCGGGGCCGTAGCCGGCGGCGACGGCGGTGAGCTCGGCGACCCGCAACGGAGCGACCTGCTTGAGGGTGATGTCGTGGGTGGCCATACGGCCCTCCTTCTCGATCATCCGGAGCCTCGCCTCGACCATGGCCAGCCGCGCGGTGTCCGCCGCGACCTGCGCGGCCAGCTCCTCGCGGCGCAACCGCAGCATCCCGCGCAACTCGGCGACAGGGACCTGGTCGTCCAGGATCGCCTGCACCTGCTGCAGCGTGAAGCCGAGGCCCTTCAGCGCGACCAGCTTGTTGAGCCGCCACAACTGCTCGGCGCGGTAGAGCCGGTATCCGCTGGCCGGGTCCACCGAGTCCGGCGGCAGCAGCCCGAGCGCGTCGTAGTGGCGCAGCATGCGGACCGACACACCGCCGAGCTTGGCGAAGTCTCCGATGGTGAACATGTCGAGAACCACCCTGGGGGCTGACACGGTGTCAGGGTCAAGCCCATCCTGCCCGACCGCCGGACGCTCGGCCGGACGAACGGTCCGTCCAGGTGCGGGCGTACCCCGGACAGGCGAGAGGCCCGGATCAACACTGATCCGGGCCTCTCGTCGGGGGGAGGGATGGGGGTATGGGGATGGGCGGGTCTCAGCAGGAGGTCTGGATCCCGCGGTCGGCCAGCCAGCCGTCCGGGTTGATCTGGTTCCACATGCCCTTGTGCACCTCGAAGTGCAGGTGCGGGCCGGTCGAGTCGCCGGTGGAGCCCTCCAGGCCGAGGATGTCGCCGGCCTTGACCTGGTCACCGACCGACACCTTGTCCTGCGACATGTGGGCGTAGTGGGTGAGGTAGCCGTTGTGGTGGTCGACCACGACGGAGATGCCGTATCCGCTGTACGCCCAGCCGGCGCTGACCACGGTGCCGGCGCCGACGGCGCGGATCGGGGTGCCGCTCGGCATCGCGAAGTCGATGCCGGCGTGCAGCACACCCCAGCGCTGGCCGAAGCAGGACGTCACCTGGGCGCCCTTCATCGGGATCAGCCACGCCGGCCGGGGGGCGGCGGCGGGCTTCGGCGCGGTCTTGACGGTGGCCGGCTTCGGCTGGGCCGCGGTCGGCTGCTTGGGCGGGGTGGCGGCGGGCTGGCTCGTGGTGGGGGCGGAACGCTGGTATCGGCTCGCGTCCTCCGCGACGGCCTGCCGCTCGGCGAGCGCGTCGAAGGATGCCACGCTGGTGATCGCCTTCGCGGCGTCCGCGGGGGTGGGGTCGTTGTCGCTGGCGTTGGCGGCGCCGCTGATCAGGCCGAAGGCGCTGACACCCGCGAGTGCGGTGATGGCCAGTGCCTGGCGGGAGTGCCGGGCGAGACCTCCGCGAACCATTCCGCCGGTCTGGGCGAAGCGGTCACGGCTCTTGTCGAGGGTGCCGGGGACGCTGTGCTTGCCACGTTTGAAGTAAGTCACGGGGGTTGGGGGCCTTTCCGTCATCACCTTTGATTCGGGAGCGCCCATACTGCCTGCTCAGTGACTGGACTCACCAGCGCGACCAGGAATCATCTGCCCTGATGGGTGAACTTTCCTCCCCTTCTGGTGGCTTACTGGTCGGTTCATCACGTCTTGTGATGCTGTGATGTGCATCACAGCATGTCCGAATTGCTGGCATTTTCCCCTACGGGATCGCCTCAGGGTGGGGCCGTCTTATGCCATCAAAGCTCCACTCAGAGGCCCAAACGGGCACCAAATGGAGCTTTGATCTTGGGGAATTTCTCAGTTCACCATGACCGGTAGCCGATCGAGGCCGCGTAGCAGCGCTCCGGGACGCCAGATCAACTCGTCCAGCGGCTGCGTGGCACGCAGCTTCGGGAACCGGTCCAGCAGGCCGTTGAACGCGATCTCCCCCTCCAGCCGGGCCAGCGGCGCGCCGAGGCAGTAGTGGATGCCGTGGCCGAACGCGAGGTGCTGGTTGTCGGCGCGCGCCGGGTCGAAGCGCTCCGGGTCGGCGAAGACCTGCGGGTCATGGTTGGCCGACAGCAGGCTCACCATGACGATCGCCCCGGCCGGCACGGTCACCCCGTCGAACTCCACCGGCTCGGTGGCCATCCGGAAGGTCGAGGTCTTCACCGGGCTCTCGTAACGCAGGAACTCCTCGATCGCGGGGGAGACCAGCTTGCGGTCCGCGCGCAGCCGCGCCAGCTGCTCCGGGTGGCTCAGCAGCAGGTAGACCCCGTTGCCGATGAGGTTGACGGTGGTCTCGTGCCCGGCGAGGAGCAGCAGGAAGACCAGCGAGGTCAGCTCGTCCTCGGTCAGCCGGTCGCCCTCGTCGGCCGCCGAGACCAGCGCGGACAGCAGCGCGGCGTCCGGCTCGGCCCGCTTGCGCTCCACCAGCTCGCGCACGTACGCGTTCATCGACGTCGCGGCCGCCAGCGCGTCGCCCTGCGCCATCGCGCTGGCGATGATGGTGTTCGACCACTGCCGGAAGCTGTCGCGGTCGTCCATCGGCACCCCGAGCAGCTCGCAGATGACCTGTAGCGGCAGCGGGAAGGCGTACTCGCCGATCAGGTCGACCTCGTCGCGCCCGGCGAAGCCGTCGAGCAGCTCGTCGGAGATGCGCTGCACGTCGGGGCGCAGGTCGGCGATGCGGCGGGCGGTGAACACCGAGGAGACCAGCCGGCGCAGCCGGGTGTGCGCCGGCGGGTCGTTGCTGAGCATGTGCGAGTCCATGGCGGCCCGCAGCTCGTCCGGCCAGCCGCCGCCGGTGCGGATCGGGGTGCCGGCGATGTTCTTGCTCAGGCGGGGGTCGTTGAGGGCGCGGCGGGCATCGTCGTACCGGGTGATCAGCCAGGCGGTGAAGGTCGGGGTCAGCTGGATCTCGTGGGCCGGAGCCTCCTCGCGCAGCTGTGCGTAGACCGGATGGGGGGCGGACGTCGCTTCAGGACCGAACGGGTGCATGCTCGAACGTTAGCAATCGATGTCCGGTTCGGCGGTCCCTTTCGGGTCTCGCCGAATCTCGCCCGTTCGTGGCGGGATGCGCGGTCCTGCGCGTGGGAACGCTCCCCGAAAACCGCGCGAACGGCACATCTGTCGATACCTGTGCCATACGTCACCAGCTCCTCCTAAATTTCCTGAGCGGCCGTTAAGGTCCCGCGCAAGACTGGTTGTCGAGGTCACTACGCGGGAGGTCGCAATGACGAAGTACGTGTACGACTTCGCCGAGGGGAACAAGGACCTCAAGGACCTGCTCGGCGGCAAGGGCGCGAACCTCGCCGAGATGGTGCGGATCGGCCTGCCCGTGCCTCCTGGGTTCACCATCACGACCGAGGCCTGCCGGGAGTATCTCGCCGCGGGCAGCCCGCCCGCCGAGCTGGCCGAGCAGGTCGGCGCGCACCTGGCCGCGCTGGAGGAGAAGATGGGGCGCCGCCTCGGCGACCCCGCGGACCCGCTGCTGGTCTCGGTGCGCTCGGGAGCCAAGTTCTCCATGCCCGGGATGATGGAGACCGTGCTCAACGTCGGGCTGACCGACGCCAGTGTGCACGGGCTGGCCGCGCGCAGCGGCAACGAGCGTTTCGCGTGGGACTCGTACCGCCGGCTCATCCAGATGTTCGGCAAGACCGTCTGCGACGTGCCCGGCGACGCCTTCGAGCACGCCATGGACCGGGTCAAGGGCGAGCGCGCCGACATCGATCTGGACGCCGCCGAGCTGCGCACCCTGGTGGACACCTTCAAGGCCATCTTCGCCGAGCACACCGGCCGTGACTTCCCGCAGGACCCGCGCGAGCAGCTGAAGCTCGCCGTCAACGCCGTCTTCGACTCCTGGAACGCCGAGCGGGCCGTGCTCTACCGCCGCCAGGAGCGCATCCCGGCCGACCTGGGCACCGCGGTGAACATCGTCGCCATGGTGTTCGGCAACCTCGGCCCCGACTCCGGCACCGGCGTCGCCTTCACCCGCGACCCGGCCACCGGCGCCCGCGGCGTGTACGGCGACTACCTCGCCAACGCCCAGGGCGAGGACGTGGTGGCCGGCATCCGCAACACGGTCCCGCTGCAGGAGCTGGAGCACCTGGACAAGAAGTCGTTCGACGAGCTGATGGACATCATGTCCACGCTCGAAGGGCACTACCGCGACCTGTGCGACATCGAGTTCACCATCGAGGCCGGCAAGCTGTGGATGCTGCAGACCCGGGTGGGCAAGCGCACCGCGGCCGCGGCGTTCATCATCGCCTCGCAGCTCGTGGACGAGGGCATGATCGACCTGGACGAGGCGCTGCGCCGGCAGAGCGGGGCACGGCTGGCCCAGCTGATGTTCCCGACGTTCGACGAGGCCGCCGTCGACAAGCCGATCGCCAAGGGCATCGCGGCCTCGCCCGGCGCGGCCGTCGGGCACGTGGTGTTCGACAGCGCGCAGGCGGCCGCGCAGGCCGCGAAGGGGGAGAAGGTCATCCTGGTGCGCCGGGAGACCAACCCCGACGACCTACCCGGCATGATCGCGGCGCAAGGCATCCTGACCAGCCGCGGCGGCAAGACCTCGCACGCCGCGGTGGTGGCCCGGGGCATGGGCAAGACCTGCGTATGCGGTGCCGAGTCGGTCGAGGTGGACCTGGCCGGCAAACGCTTCACCGTCGGGGACGTCACCGTGGCCGAGGGCGACCTGATCTCGATCGACGGCACCACCGGGGCGATCTACCTCGGCGAGGTGCCGGTCAAGCCCAGCCCGGTGGTGCGCTACTTCGACGGTGAGCTGCCGGCCGACGCGGACACACTGGTCACCGCCGTTCACCGGATGCTGGAGCACGCCGACCGGCGACGGCGGATGGCGGTGCGCACCAATGCCGACACCGGCTCCGACGCCGCGCGGGCCCGCCGCTTCGGAGCGCAGGGCATCGGCCTGTGCCGCACCGAGCACATGTTCCTCGGCGAGCGCCGGGCCATGGTGGAGCGGCTGATCCTGGCCGACGGCGAGGAGGAGCAGCAGCAGGCGCTGGATGCCCTGCTGCCGCTGCAGCGCGACGACTTCGTGGAGATCCTCCACGCGATGGACGGGCTGCCGGTCACCATCCGGCTGATCGACCCGCCGCTGCACGAGTTCCTGCCGCCGCTGGAGGAGCTGGCCGTCGAGGTGGCGACCGCGAAGGAGCCCGACCCGCACCGGCAGGCACTGCTGGCCGCGGTGCACCGGATGCACGAGCAGAACCCGATGCTGGGCCTGCGCGGCGTACGCCTCGGACTGGTCATCCCAGGCCTGTTCGGCATGCAGGTGCGGGCCATCGCGCAGGCCGCGGCCAAGGTCCGCGCCGAGGGCGGCGACGCCCGGCCGGAGATCATGGTGCCGCTGGTCGGCGCGGTCCAGGAGCTGGAGGCGGTGCGTACCGACGCCGAGCGCATCCTCGCCGAGGAGGGCATGGCCGGCACCCCGATCGGCACGATGATCGAGGTGCCCCGGGCAGCCCTGACCGCGGGCCAGATCGCCGAGGCGGCCGACTTCTTCTCCTTCGGCACCAACGACCTGACCCAGATGGGCTGGGGCTTCTCCCGCGACGACGTGGAGGGCTCGTTCTTCAGCCGATACCTGGAGCTGGGCGTGTTCGGGGTGTCGCCGTTCGAGACGCTGGACCGCGACGGCATCGGCCGGCTGGTGCGCATCGCCGTGCAGGAAGGCCGGCAAGTCCGGCCGGACCTGAAGATCGGCGTCTGCGGCGAGCACGGCGGCGACCCGGAGTCGGTGCGCTTCTTCGACGAGGTGGGATTGGACTACGTGTCCTGCTCGCCGTTCCGCGTCCCGGTCGCCCGCCTGGAAGCCGGCCGCGCGCAGCTCTGACGGAGGAAAGGAGGGGCGCCTTCACATCGCCATGTGTGGTGGCAGGTGCCCTTCCTTTCCGCCAGGTTTACGGGTGGTGGCAGACGGGAATCCGGGGGCGTACGCTTTCGGCACTCTGTCCACACCGGCAGGAGGCGGCGATGGGGCTGCGCTGGCATGGCACCGCAGTGGACGCCGGGGATCCGGCGCGGCTGGCTCGCTGGTGGGCTGAGGTCCTCCATTTCCAGATACTGGAGGAGCGGCCCGACGCGGTGGCGATCGCACCCGACCAGGCGAGCTATCCGGGCATGCTGTTCGTGCAGGCGCCGGCCGCGAAGGTCGGCCGCAACCGGCTGCAGGTAGAGCTGGACTGCGACGATCTCGTGTCCGACATCGAGCGGCTGATGGACATGGGCGCGCGCCACGTGCCGGCCGAGACGCCGAGCACGCCGTGGACGCTGCTGGCCGACCCGGAGGGCAACGAGTTCCGGCTGCGCGCCCGGCCGTGAATCCCGAGCGATGAAAGTTCCATCGCGACGGGTCGATATGGGAGCGTTTCCATAGGTCATCGGATACCTGCTGGTCATTGACGCTTCACATGCGCGTGACATCCGGCTACATTGGTCCGCAGTTGTGGGAGCGCTCCCGCAATCTTCCGCCCGATCACTCACCGTGCCTGGCCACCGCGTCGGGCGGGGTAGGACGCGCCCACGTCCGATCCCGCGCCGTCCCGTCGTGGTCCGTCCAGGTGCGGCTCCACGTACGAGGAGTCCCGCCATGCCCGACGCACGACCACACTGGGGACGCCGACTGGCGGCGACCGCCGCCGCGGCGCTGACCGCGGCGAGTTTCGCCGTCGCGGTCAGCCCCGGCCCGGCCGCCGCCGCGCCGACCTTCAACTACGCCGAGGCGCTGCAGAAGTCGCTGTACTTCTACGAGGCCCAGATCGCCGGCCCCAAGCCCGCCTGGAGCCGGGTGTCCTGGCGCGGCGACTCCGCGATGAACGACGGCTCCGACGTGGGCCTCAACCTGACCGGCGGCTGGTTCGACGCCGGTGACCACGTCAAGTTCGGCTTCCCGATGGCGTTCACCACCACGATGCTGGCCTGGGGCGCGGTCGAGTACCGGGCCGGTTACGCCGCCTCCGGGCAGCTCACCCAGCTGCTGAACAACCTGCGGGTGCCCAACGACTACTTCATCAAGGCCCACCCGTCGGCCAACGTCCTCTACGGACAGATCGGCAAGGGCGACGACGACCACAAGTGGTGGGGCCCGGCCGAGGTGATGCCGATGGCGCGGCCGGCGTACAAGATCGATGCCAGCTGCGGCGGGGCTGACCTCGCGGGGGAGACCGCGGCCGCGATGGCCGCCTCGTCGATGGTGTTCCGGCCCACCGACCCCACCTACGCCGACACCCTGGTCACGCACGCCAAGCAGCTGTACACGTTCGCCGACACGGTGCGCCAGACCTACCACTCCTGCATCACCGACGCGACGAACTTCTACAAGTCGTGGAGCGGCTACACCGACGAGCTGGTGTGGGGCGGGATCTGGCTCTACCGGGCCACCGGCGATGCGTCCTACCTGGCCAAGGCCGAGGCGGCGTACGACAGCCTGGGCACAGAGCCGCAGACCACCACCCGCTCCTACAAGTGGACGCTGGCCTGGGACAACAAGCAGTTCGGCGCGTACGTGCTGCTGGCCAACCTGACCGGCAAGCAGAAGTACGTCGACGACGCCAACCGCTGGCTGGACTACTGGACCGTCGGCGTCAACGGCGAGAAGATCCGCACCTCGCCCGGCGGCATGGCCGTGCTCGACAGCTGGGGCGCGCTGCGCTACGCCGCGAACACGTCGTTCGCCGCGCTGGTCTACAGCGACAAGACGACCGACACCGCGCGCAAGGCGCGCTACCACGACTTCGCGGTCCGCCAGATCAACTACGCGCTCGGCGACAACCCGCGCAGCTCCTCGTACATGATCGGCTTCGGGGTCAACTCGCCGAAGAACCCGCACCACCGCACCGCGCACGGCTCGTGGTGGGACAGCATGACCGTGCCCGTCGAGACCCGGCACGTGCTGTACGGCGCGCTGGTCGGCGGCCCGTCCTCGCCCGACGACGCCTACTCCGACGTGCGCAACGACTACGTGATGAACGAGGTCGCCACCGACTACAACGCCGGTCTGACCTCCGCGCTGGCCCGGCTGTCGCAGGAGTACGGCGGCAACCCGCTGGCCGGCTTCCCCGGTGTGCAGGCCCCGGACATGGACGAGATGACCGTCGAGACCACGCTGACGGCCGACCTGCGCGAGACCCGGGTCAAGGCGATCGTCTACAACAAGTCGGCGTTCCCGGCCCGCGCGCTGACCACGGCGAAGTTCCGCTACTACTTCACCCGTGACGACGCGAGCGCCGTCGTGGTGACCTCCGGCTACACCCAGGGCTGCCCGTCGCCGAGCACGGCGAAGCAGGCCCAGGGCAACCTCTGGTACGTCGAGGTCGACTGCACCGGATACAGCATCGCGCCGGCCGGGCAGTCGCAGCACCGGATGGAGGTGCAGTTCAAGGTCGGCGTCGGCGAGGGCGGCACCTGGAGCCCCGGCAACGACCCGTCGTACCTGGCCACCGCGGGGGTGAACCCGGGCGTGCCGCTGTACCACGGCGGCGTGCGGATCTGGGGCAACGAACCCAGCACCACGCCTGACACGACCGCGCCCAGCGTGCCCGGCACCCCGAGCGCATCCGGCGTCACCACCACCGGGCTGACCCTGGCCTGGGCGGGCTCGACCGACACCGGCGGCAGCGGCCTGGCCGGCTACGACGTCTACCGGGAGGCGGGCTCGACCGACGTGCTGGTCGGCTCGCCGACCGCGGCCACCCTGTCGCTGACCGGGCTCACCCCGAACACCTCGTACACCTACTACGTGGTGGCCAAGGACGGGGCGGGCAACCGCTCGGCGGCGTCGGCCCCGGCGACCTTCACCACGCTGATCGCCGACCCGGTCGACACCACGCCGCCGAGCACGCCGGGCACGCCCGTCGCGTCCGCGGTGACCTCCAGCGGCCTCACCCTGACCTGGACCGGCTCCACCGACAACGTCGGCGTCACCGGCTACCGGGTCTACCGCGAGGCCGGCACGACGGACGCGCTGCTGGCCACGGTCACGGGTACCACGTACGCGGTGTCCGGGCTGGCCGCCGCCACGGCGTACCAGTTCTACGTGGTCGCGGTCGACGCGGCGGGCAACGCCTCGACGCCGTCGAGCGCGGTGTCGGCGACGACCCTGCCGAACAGCCCGGCGGGCAGCTGCCAGGTCACGTACGGCAGCAACGACTGGGGCACCGGCTTCACGGGCAACGTGACGATCAAGAACACCGGCACGGCCGCGATCAACGGCTGGACGCTGCGGTTCTCGTTCACCGCCGGGCAGCAGGTGACCCAGTCCTGGTCGTCGAAGTACACCCAGACCGGGGCGGACGTCGCGATCACCAACGAGGGCTGGAACGGCACGCTCGCCGCCGGGGCGTCCACGTCGTTCGGCTTCAACGCCACGCACACCGGCAGCAACCCGCGGCCGGCGGCGTTCACCGTCAACGGCGCCACCTGCACCATCGGGTGACGTCCTCGGCCCGCGCCGCCGCCAGGGGGTGGCGGCGGCGCGGGCACACCGGTCCGAGCCCAAGCGGACCGTCGGGGGTACGCGAGTGCGGCGCGTACCCCCGCCCGGCCCCGCTCCTCCCGCCGGTCGCCACCGCCCGGACACAGCAAGAGGGGGTACGCGGATGCGGTCGCGTACCCCCTTGATCCGGCCCCGGGTCAGCAGCGGCGGCCCCGGTTGATGCAGTCGGTGGCGAACGTGGTCAGCTGCGCCGGCATCACGTTGACGAAGTCGGCGTGGTCGGTGAGCGGGTTGTGGTTCTGCTCGGGGAAGGTGTCCAGCGCGAACGACCGCCCGCGCGGCACGCTGTAGGTCAGCGTCATGCGCAGCTGCGCGATCGGCTTGGTGCCCTCCGGGCAGCGCCCGTCCGCGGCGGGGAAGACCACGTGCGCGCGGTGGTTGGCGCTGTCCGTGTTGACGCCGTCCCAGCAGCTCGGGAAGTCCAGGATGCGCTGCACCTGGCTGCCCTGCGGGCACAGCGGGTACTTCGCGGTGCGCCGGTTCGTGAAGCCGGTGCAGGTCCACTGGGCCTTGGCGTTCGCCGGGCCGTTGGTGACGGCCTTGGCGTCGCCGGTGATCAGCCGGATGAAGTCCGGCATCGCGGTCACCTTCGCGAACCGGTTGCCGCGGAACTCCAGCCGCACCGACGCCGGACGCAGGATGCGGCCGATGTTGCCGTCGTTCCCGCCGCCGTCGGCGGTCGCGTCGTTGCCGACGGTGCCGCGCTGGCGCAGCACCGGCCAGTAGTAGGTGGAGCGGTCGTCACGCCGGCAGGTGGTGCCCGCCGCGGCGAGGCTCTCGTTGGTGGAGTTGCCGTCCGCGGACAGGTTGCCGACGTAGTCGTGCGTGTGATGAGCGCCGTTGAACACGCCCGGCGCGACGATGAAGTTGTCGGGGTTGCGGTGGTCGTTGAGATTGCGACCGCACTGCGAGGTGAACGTGCCCGCCGAGCCCTCCGCGGTCGTACGGCGCTCGCGCACGTTGGGCGGGATCGAGCGGATGTCGACGAAGTCGCCGGCGACAGGCGGACCGGTCGGGGCGTGGCAGCGCGCGGGCGCGCGCGGCTTGGTGCACTCGGCGTCGGGACCCTGGTCGTTCGGGATGCGGGCGGCCGCCGCGAGCGCCGCCGGGACCTCGGCGGCGGGTTTGGCGCCGTCGCCCGTCGCGGCCTGCGAGACCTGGCTGATGGTGGCCAGCACGGTCGCGGCGATCAGCACGATCACCGCGGCCAGTAATCGCACTGCGCGAGGTTCCATGCGGTGCCGGGGGGAGTGACTGCGTGCCATGGGGTGTCCTTCCGGGGAGGTGGGTTCCGGGTGCGCCGCTGTCGGCGGCGGGCGCACCGGGTCAGCGGGGGTGCCTGATGCGGGCCGCGGTGACCGCGCCGGCGGCCAGGGCGGCTGCCAGGATCAGCCAGATCAGCGGGGCGGGCGGGCCGCCGGTGCGGCGGGCCGCGGCGGCGACGGGTGTCGGCGGCGCGGGCAGGGACGTGTAGTCGACCAGTCCGGTGCTCTCCAGGTACGTCATGTGCCGCATCACGATCGTCACGGCCTGCTGGGCGAACTCGCGGATCACCTCGTTGCGGGTGCCCGCGCGGACCGCCGCGACAACGCTGAAGACCTTGCCGTGCGCGACGCGCAGGCGGGCGGTGAAGACGTTGTCCCACGCCGCACCGCGCAGCCCGTTCAGCTCGTCGAGCCAGCTCTGCTGCTCGGCGTTGGGCCGGTCGGGCAGCGGCACCCCCAGCCGGTCGGCGACCTTGAGCACCTCGGCATCCAGCGCGATGTGCTCGCCACTGATGTGGTGGCCGATCTCCTTGACCTTCTCGCTGCGGGCGCGGTCCTGGGCCTGCTTGCCGGCGGGGGCCTCCCAGAGCCCGGCGAGGCGCACGCGGACCAGCAGGTCCCGGTCGGCGGGACCGAGCGGTCCGAACTCGGTGACGGTCCAGCCGGGCTCGAGTCCCTCGGCATGGGCGGCCGGCGGTGGGGTGAGCGTCACCACGACGGCGAGGGCCGCGAGCGCTGCGATCGCCGCGGTCCGGGCGAGGCGAATGTCCATCAGACACCTTTCCGTGTTCGCCCGAATACTCGATGCGACTACCTATTGGTAGCGACAGGAGCCTAGGCGCGACACGGGCTCCGGAGTCAATCCCCAGAGGCTTTGTTAAGCCGTTTTTAGGGTCCGCATAGGACGGACCTAAATTAGTGTGCCCAGTTCGCACAGGGCGTCCGCGATGTGGTCGCAGGCATTGACATTGAGCCGCAAACGGTTGAAGGTGTCGTCCCAAAGGGATCGTGGAAATAATTCACGGTGCCATTCACGCTTATTCGAGCAGAGTAGCGGGACGGTTATGGAGAGTGCTCATGTCATCGCCGCGACGGTGGGATTCACCTCGTTCGGGCTGCTCTGGCTGGCAGTGCTCGGCGGCGTCGCGCTGCGCAACGGATGGGGTCTGAGCCGGATCCGCCGATCCGTGGCATACGCCGCCCATCAGGGCATCGCCCTGATCGGGTTGACGCTGGGCCTGGTGCACGGGATCGCCCAGCTCGCCGTGCCGAACGGCACCATCAGCGTGGTCGAGGTCATCGTGCCGTTCGTGGACACGCACGACCCGGTCGGCGTCGGCGCGGGCGTGCTGGGCCTGGAGCTGGTGCTGGCCGGTGCGATCTCGATCGTGATCCAGCGCCGGCTCGGTTTCAGCCGGTGGCGCGCCGTGCACATGGCCACCTACGTCGGGTTCTCGCTGGTGTCGGCACACGTGCTGATCTCCGGCACGGACACCGGCCCGGCCTGGGTCTGGGGTCCGGTCTACACCGCCTGGCTGGCGACGGTCGCGCTGTGGTTCACCACCTGGCCGCGCCGCAACCGCCGGGTCGAATCCGACAACGTGCTGGCCACCATGCGGCCGGAGCAGCCGCGCGACAGTCTGGTGGTGGACGTGGATCCGGTGCGCTGCGCCCGGTTCGGCTTCTGCGAGCAGGAGTCGCCCGCCGTGTTCAGCCTGCGCAGCGACGGGCGGCTCGACTACACCGCGGCCCCGCCCGCATACCGCCTGGAGGAGGTGGTCCGCGCGGTCGAGGTGTGCCCGGCACGGGCCATCAGCGTCCGGCGTCCGGCCGGGACCGCGCCGGCCGCGCCCGTGCCGCCCGCGGCGCCGGTGACCCCGCTCATCACGCGCCAGCGCGAGCGAGAGCGCGTCGCCACGCCACCCGCCGACTACGACGACGACGATCGCCGCCCGGCCTTCGAGCCCGCCACCGAACTCGACGAGTTCCGGCAGCGGGCACGCCACAGCCGGGCCCAACACCGCCCAGCCCGCGACCGCTTCCATGTCGCCGACCTGACGAGCGAGGACCAACCGTGAGGCACCGCACATCAGACCTGGACCGGGTCGTCGTCGTCGGCGGCGGACGCGCCGCGGTGGCGGCGGTCGAGGAGTTGGAGCGGCTCGGGTTCACCGGCGCGGTCACCGTGCTGGCCGGTGAGTCGCGCCCGCCGTACCACCGGCCCGCCTGCTCGAAAGGGCTGCTCACCGGACAGCGGCCCGCCGACGTGCTGCTGTCCACCGCGTCCTCCGCGCGTTGGCTGACGGGCCGGGTCGCCGCCGAACTGGATGCCAAGCGCCAGATCGTCTACGCCCAGACCGGCGAGATGTACGTGTACGACGCGCTGATCGTCGCGACCGGCGCCCGGCCGGTCATGCCGGACGCCTGGCCGGTCGGCGAGCCCGGCCTGCACAGCCTGCACAGCATCGACGACGCGCTGAGCCTGGCCGCCGATCTGCGCAAGGCGCAGCGGGTCGCGGTCGTCGGCGCCGGGCTGACCGGCTGCGAGGCCGCCTACGTGGTGCGCTCGCTGGCCCGCGAATGCATCATGATCGACTCGAACCCGCAGGTCATGACACGCGCCGTCGGGTCCGTGACGGGCGGGCTGATCGCCGACACGATGCGGCACGAAGGCGTGCGCATGCGTCTCGGCCGCCGGGTGAAAGGCCTGGCCCGCGGACGCCGCGGCTGGCGGCTCGACCTCGACGACGGCTCGCACGTCGACGCCGACGTGGTCATCGCCACGCTGGGGGAGCGGCCGGACACCGACTGGTTCACCGCCCGCCACGCCGACACCAGCGACGGCCTGCTCTGCGACGAGAGCCTGCGGGTACAGGGCGTGGACCAGGTGGTCGCCGCCGGTGCGGTGGCCCGCTGGCCCAACGCCTGGTACGGCGACAAGCCCGCCCGCGTCGACCAGTGGATCGCCGCCATGGAGCTGGGTCAGGCCGCCGCCCGCACGCTGCTGTCCGGCTCGCGCGCCGCGCCCGCCGTCGGGGTCCTGCCGCGCTACTGGTCCGACCTGTTCGGGCTGCGCATCCAGGTCTGCGGCCGGATCGACAAGGCCGAGGAGGTCGCCGTCACCGAACTGCGCCCCGGCCGCCGCGACATCGCCCGCGGCGGGGTGCTCGCCGCACACCGCCGCGACGGTGTGACCTCCGGGGTGGTCGCGGTCAACGCGCCGCGGCAGTTCACCACGCTCGCCCGCGCGATGCGGGAGGCGGGCCCGGCCCGCCCGCTCGTGTCGCTGCCCGCCGTCATCCCGAACCAGCGCCGCTTGAGCCTGGTCGGTTGAGAGAGAAGGGAAGTCCTCCGATGCTGCGAAGTGTTCGCGTTGTACTCGCCGCCACGCTCCTGCTGGTCCCGATGGGCGCCATGACGGCGTGCGCGGGCCTGCGCGACGGGCCCGCGCCGATCAACCAGCCCGCACCGTCCCCGCTCGGGCCGGCGGAGAACGAGCCCGCCGCCGAGGTGATCGCCGCCGTCGGCAGCCCGACCGCGGAGCTGCGTGCCAAGAAGATCGCGAAGATGGGCGACATCGTCACCGACGCCGACGGCTTCGTGCTCTACCGGTTCGACAAGGACACCGCCGACCCGCCGGCCAGCAACTGCTCCGGCGACTGCGCCGCGGTCTGGCCGCCGGTGCTGGTCGACGAGAACCTGAAGCTGACCGGGCTCGACGCCAAGCTCGTCGGCACGGTCGAGCGGGAGGACGGCGCCACCCAGGTCACCCTCGCCGGTTGGCCGCTCTACCGCTACCTGGGCGACAAGAAGGCCGGGCAGTGGAAGGGCCAGGCCGTCGGCGGAGTCTGGTTCGTCGTCGCGCCGACCGGCAAGAAGAACCTGTCCTGCCTGCCCACGGCGACCCCGGTGCCGGTGCCCCCGCCGGGCACGGCCGCATCCCCGGCCGCGGCTCCGCCCGCCTCGCCGGCGGCACCTGCCGCCGCCTCCCCGACCCCCGACGAGATTTACACCTACTGACCAGGGCGTACGCGGTGCGGCGGGAGGGGCGGTTGCCGCCCCTCCCGCCGACCACACCGGGCAGGGTCTGCCGGCTCAGCGCCGGAACCGGAACCAGTCGATGTTGACGTAGTCGTTGGGCTGCCCGCTGGAGAAGGTCAGGTAGACCGTGTGCGTGCCGGTCACCGAGCCCACGTTCGCGGGTATCTCCCGCCAGCTCGTCCAGCCGCCCGTGTTGGCGATGGCGAAACTGCCGATGGGCGCGTTGGACAGGCTGTCGATCCGCACCTCGACCAGGCCGCTGATGCCGCCCGCGGCACCCGAGGCAGCTCTGGTGACGAAGTCCAGCGGCCTCGGCGAGCCGAAGTTCACGCCGTCGAAGCGCAGGTTGTCACCGTTGCCGATGGCGCCGACGTAGTAGCCCTCGTAGATCGTGGTGCCGGTCTGGGCGTTGCGGCTCTCGGCCTGGATGTTGGCGTACGCGTCGCGGTTGCCCCCGCCCGGCGGCGGCGACTGCGGCGGGCTGGCCGGCGGCGACGACGGCGGCGTGGTGCCGCCCGTGGTCTGGTAGACGGCCACGTAGTCGACCCGCATCGGCTGACCCGAGACGGTGCTGCCGGTCGGCGTCGCCGAACCCGCCACGCCGTTCGGGAACGCGCCGCCCATCGCCACGTTGAGCAGCAGGAAGTAGCCGGCGTGCGAGGTCATCGCGGACCAGTACGAGCCGACCTGGCTCTGGTTCACGGTGTGGTACAGCGTGCCGTCGACGTACCAGCGCAGCTGCTGGGCGTTCTCGTTGGTGCGGTCCCACTCGAACCGGTACGTGTGGAACGCCGACTGGCAGGTGCTGCCAGGGCAGGCGCGGCTCGTGCCGATGCCGTTGAACTCGTTGCACGGCCCGCCGGGTGCGACGCCGCAGTGCAGCACGCCCCACACCGAGTTGATGCCGTTGACGTTCTCCATGATGTCGAACTCGCCGACGCCCGGCCAGTTCTGGTAGTTGCCCCGGTACGGTGCGCCCAGCGCCCAGAACGCGGGCCAGTAGCCGGCGGCCGCGGCCCCGGTCACGTTGGGCATCTGGATGCGGCCCTCGATGCGCAGGACGCGCCCGGCCGCCGGCTTGAAGTCCGTGCGGACCGTCTCGATGCGCGACGAGGTCCAGCTGGAACCGTTGCGGATGGGCGTGATCAGCAGGTTGCCCGCGCCGTCGTGGCGGACGTTGTTGGTGCTGTTGGTGTACGTCTGGATCTCACCGGTGCCCCATTGGGCGGGGCCGCCGGGGTAGGACGTGCCGGTGTCGATGATCCAGTTGCCGGACGACGGCAGCGTGTTGTTCGCGCCGTTGAAGTCGTCGCTCCACACCAGCTGCCAGCCCGAGGGCGTGGACGGCAGTGAGGCGTGCGCGGGGATCGCGTTGACCGCGGCGGCCGCCGCGGCGACCAGGACGGCCAGACCGGCGGCGAACAGCGCCGTGCGGCGGCCGGAGAATCGCGTGCTCATCAGGGCTTTCTCCTCCTGGGGAAGAGGGTGGCCCGCACGCCGTGGGCTCGGCATGGGCGGCGGACCGGGGACCGTGGACGGTTGTGAGAGCGCTCTCTTGTCCCATCACTTAACGTCCCCGCAACATGAATGTCAATAACCATCGATGCCAACGTGGACGATGCCGGTCGGCTGACGTTCACCGCGCGTGCGCGATAAAGCGGGGCGCGGTCAGTAGTCTTGGCAGATGGTTGATCCCAGCGAGCGGTTCATCCCCGAGCCTTCGAAGGACACCGGCTTCGGCCGCAGCCCGTACGAGCGCGACCGGGCGCGGGTGCTGCACTCGGCCGGGTTCCGGCGGCTGGCCGCCAAGACCCAGGTGCACACCGCGGGCAGTGGCGACTTCCTGCGTACCCGGTTGACGCACTCGCTCGAGGTGGCGCAGATCGCCCGCGAGATGGGCGCGCGGCTGGGCTGTGACGCCGATGTCGTCGACGTCGCCGGGCTGGCCCATGACCTGGGGCATCCGCCCTTCGGGCACAACGGCGAGGATGCGCTCGACGAGGTCAGCAGGGCCTGGGGCGGGTTCGAGGGCAACGCGCAGACGCTGCGGGTGCTCACCCGGCTGGAGGCCAAGGTGGAGGGCGCGGGGCTCAACCTGACCCGGGCCTCGCTGGATGCGACCTGCAAGTATCCGTGGCCGCGCCGGGAGGGCACCCGCAAGTTCGGGGTGTACGCCGACGACGGCCCGGTCTTCGACTGGGTGCGGCTGGGGGCGCCCGACGACGACCGGCGCTGCCTGGAAGCGCAGGTCATGGACTGGTCCGACGACGTGGCGTATTCGGTGCACGACGTCGAGGACGGCCTCTACTCCGGGTTCATCGAGCTGCAGCCGCTGCTGCTGGACGCCGACGAGCGGGCCGCCCTGTGCGCGGACGTGGCGCAGGTGTACTCACCCGAGTCGCCGGCGCTGCTGCACGAGGCGCTGATCGAGCTGCTGGCCGATCCGGTCGTCGCGCCGCTGGCCGGTTACGACGGTTCGTTCAAGGCGCAGCTGGCGCTCAAGCGCTGCACCAGCGTCCTGACCGGACGGTTCGTGGCCGCCGCGGTCGACGCCACCCGCGAGAAGTACGGCGACGGCATGCTGCGCCGCTACGACGCCGACCTGATCGTGCCGCAGGCCGCCCGCATCCGCTGCGCCCTGCTCAAGGGCATAGCGCTGCGCTACGTGATGCGGCGTCGCGGCATGGAGCCGTGGTACGACGAGCAGCGCCAGATCCTGCGCGACCTGGTGCGGGTGCTGGCCGAGCGGGCCCCGGCCGAGCTGGACCCGGTCTTCGCCCCGCTGTGGCGGGAGGCCGCCGACGACACGGCCCGCTGCCGCGTCGTCGTCGACCAGGTCGCCTCCCTCACCGACCCTGCGGCGCAGGCCTGGCATCAGCGGCTGACCATTGCCGGTGCCTGACCGCTACGCGCTACGGAGTCAGGTGCGGCGCGGACTGGTCCGGGATTTCGGGGCGGGTGAGTCGGGGGAGGGGGCGGTCGGCGAGCAGGCGCTGGTTCCCGGCGAAGTTGGCCCGGACGGTGCGGCTGACCCACCACAGGTGCAGGGCCGCGGCGGCGGCGAACAACGCCAGGGCGAGGACGGTCACCGCCCAGCCGGGCGCTCGCGCGGCGGCGGCGAGCAGGCCGCCGCCCATCGCGAACAGGGCGCTGTTGACCAGGCCGATGGTGGCGGCCAGGCCGACCGCGTCGCGCATGCGCAGGTGGAAGCGGCTGGCCGGCGGCGGGAACAGCCCGTTGTCGTCGAGGGTGGGGAGCAGGACGAACGGGGCCAGGTCCGGGGCGCGCCGCACCAGGTAGGTGCGCAGCGTCTGCTCGGCGAGGCCGTAGCGCTGGGACGCGCCGGTGTAGCGCAGCTGGCGAGCGAACACGGCCGGGCCCATCAGCAGCACCAGCGTGCCGAGCGTCGCGACGGCGCCGATCTTCACGTTCTGGTCGATGGCGCTGCCGAGCAGGCCGGCCGAGACCGCGGCCACGGCGGTGGCGATGACCAGGAAGAAGTTGTACCGGTTGTGGGCCTGGTCGCTGACCGCCCGGCGCATTTCAAGGATCTTGGTGTACTCGGCGAGCGCGACGGTGAGCTCGATGTCGTCGGCGGCGCGGCGGGCGGCGTCGGGCGCGGGGGTGGGATGGGCCACGATCGCACGGTATCGGCTGTGCGCCCGCGTGGCGTCCCCTGGCAGGATGTACCGCATGGCCGGGGGTCGGATCCGTGATGAGGACATCGCGCTCGTACGCGAGCGCAGCTCGATCGTGGACGTGGCCGGTGAGCAGGTCACCCTGAAGAACGCGGGCGGCGGCAACCTCAAGGGGCTGTGCCCGTTCCACGACGAGAAGACCCCGTCGTTCACCGTCTCCCAGGCGCGCAACGTGTGGTTCTGCCACGGCTGCGGCGAGGGCGGCGACGTGATCAACTTCGTGCAGAAGATCGATCACCTGAGTTTCATCGAGTCGGTGGAGCGCCTGGCCGACCGGGCGGGCATCCAGCTGCGCCGGATCGAGGGCGGCCCGGCGGTCGAACGTCCCCAGTACGGCCAGCGCCAGCGCCTGGTCGCCGCGCACGCCGCGGCCCAGGAGTTCTACGCCGAGCAGCTGCTCACGCCGGGGGCGCGGGCGGCCCGGGAGTTCCTGGCCGAGCGGGGCTTCGACCGGGACGCAGCCCAGCGCTACGGCTGCGGGTTCGCGCCCGTGGAGTGGGACCTGCTGGTCAAGCACCTGCGCGGGCTCGGCTTCAGCGCGGCCGAGATGGAGACCGCGGGCCTGGCCCGGCAGGCACGCTCGGGCAGCCTGGTGGACCGGTTCCGCCGCCGCCTGCTGTGGCCGATCCGGGACGTGTCCGGCGACGTGATCGGCTTCGGGGCGCGCAAGCTGTTCGACGACGACGACGGCCCGAAGTACCTGAACACCCCCGAGACGCCGCTGTACAAGAAGTCGCACGTGCTCTACGGCATCGACCAGGCCAAGCGCGAGATCGCCAAGCAGGGCCGGGCGGTGATCGTCGAGGGGTACACCGATGTGATGGCCTGCCACCTGGCCGGGGTGACCACGGCCGTGGCGACGTGCGGCACCTCGTTCGGCACGGACCACATCGGGGTGCTTCGGCGGCTGCTGCTGGACACCGACGCGTACGCCGGAGAGATCATTTTCACCTTCGACGGCGACGCCGCGGGGCAGAAGGCGGCGCTGCGGGCGTTCGGCGACGACCAGCGCTTCGTCGGGCAGACGTTCATCGCGGTCAGCCCGGACGGCATGGACCCCTGCGAGCTGCGCCTGGCCCGGGGCGACCTGGCCGTGCGGGACCTGGTGGCCCGGCGCGAGCCGCTGATCGCGTTCGCGCTGCGCTCCACGCTGACCCGCTACGACCTGGACACGGTCGAGGGCCGGGTGGCCGCGCTGCGGGCCACCGCACCCATGGTCTCCAAGATCAAAGACAGGTCGCTGCTCACCGGGTACGCCCAGAAGCTCGCCGGTGACCTCGGCGTCGACGTCGACCAGGTGCGTACGGCGATCCGCAGCGCCGACGGCGCGAACGTGCCCGCGCCCCGGCCCGCCGCGGCCGCCCCGGACAACCCGCGGCTGGTCGTCGAGCGCGAGGCGCTGAAGTTGGCGATCCAGCAGCCGGTGCTCGCCGGGCCGGTGTTCGACGCGGTCGACGAGACCCTCTACGCGCACCCGCCGTACCGGGACATCCGGGTGGCGATCGCCGCGGCCGGCGGGGCCTGCGCCGGGGTGGCCGGGGCCGGCTGGGTCAACAGCGTGCGCGACGCCTGCTCGGATCTGGCCGCGCAGATGCTGGTCCTGGAGCTGGCGGTGGAACCGGTGCGCTACGACGGCGAGCCGGACTCGGGCTACCTGCACGTGGTCCTGGCCCGCCTCCAGCTCGCCGGGCTCAACCAGCGCATCGGCGAGGTGAAGTCGCGGCTGCAGCGCATCAACCCGGTGACCGAGTCCGACGAGTACCGGGCGCGTTTCACCGAACTCGTCGCCCTGGAGCAGCACTCCCGGGCGCTCAAGGAGAAGGCCGCCGGAGGGCTCTGATGAAGATTCCACTGTTCGGCGGGCGGCGTGTGCTGCCCGCGGAGCGCCGCCCGCAGCTGGCGGCCGACGAGCGCGTGCTGGCCTGGGCCCCGGCGGGCGAGGACACGGTCGTGGCGACCAACCTCGGGCTGTGGTGGGACGAGCAGCGCACCGGCTGGCACCGCATCGACAAGGCGGTCTGGGACGGGGAGACGCTGGTGGTCACCCCGGCCGAGGTGCTCACGGAACGCGCCGGCTACGAGGTGGTCGCCGATGGCACGCCGGTGCGCCTCAAGCTCACCGATCCGCACCACCTGCCGCACCAGGTGCGCCTGCGGGTGACCAGCTCGGTGCAGCAGCCGCAGCACCACGAGCTGCCCGGCGGCGGCGCCTGGATCTTCGCCCGGCGGGTGTCCGGCGTCGACGGCCTGAGCTGGACCGTCCGCTACGACCCGGGCACCGACGGCGAGGACCCGGCGGTCGTCACCGCGACCGACGAGCTGATCGCGGCCGCCCGGGGCGACCTCGGCGACCTCTGACCCCCTGCGCCGCAGCCACCACACCGCGCCGCGCTTCCCCGCCCGGTAGATCGCTGTTTTGGGTCGAGAAGTGGAGTCTGACCACATGCTCTGACCCGTAACGGCGGTCATGCGCCAACGTGCGGGCGCAGTGGCAGCCAGGGTGATCGATGAATCGGGAAAAAGGCCGCGAGATTGTCGGGGCTCGGGGATAGGGTCGCCGCGTGAGTGACCAACGACCCCCGATGATCTATGCCCGCGGCCTGGTCAAGCGGTTCGGCGACTTCACCGCGGTGGACGGCATCGACCTGGAGGTCGCGCCGGGCGAGGCGTTCGGCTTCCTGGGCCCCAACGGCGCCGGCAAGTCCTCCACCATGCGCATGATCGGCTGCGTGTCCACGCCGACCGCCGGTGAGCTGCGCATCCTGGGCATGGACCCGGTGCGGGAGGGTCCGGCGATCCGGGCCCGGCTGGGGGTGTGCCCGCAGACCGACAACCTCGACCCGGACCTCACCGTGTTCGAGAACCTGACCACCTACGCGCGCTACTTCGGCATCCCGCGCGCCGAGGGCCGCCGCCGCGCCACCGAGTTGCTGGAGTTCGTGCAGCTCACGGAGAAGTCGGGCAGCACGGTCGACCCGCTGTCGGGCGGCATGAAGCGCCGGCTCTCCATCGCCCGCGCCATGATCAACGAGCCGGACCTGGTGCTGCTCGACGAGCCCACCACCGGGCTCGACCCGCAGGCCCGCCACCTGCTGTGGGAGCGGCTGTTCCGGCTCAAGCAACGCGGCGTCACCCTCGTGCTCACGACGCACTACATGGACGAGGCCGAGCAGCTCTGCGACCGCCTCGTCGTGATGGACGCCGGCAAGATCGTCGCCGAGGGCTCCCCGCGCCACCTCATCGAGACGTACTCCACCCGCGAGGTCGTCGAGCTGCGCTTCGGCGACGATGCCCCGGCGACGTACGTGGAGAAGCTCGCGGGCATCGGCGAGCGCCTCGATCCGCTGCCGGACCGGCTGCTGCTCTACAGCGCCGACGGCGACGCGGCCGTGAACGAGGTGCACCGGCGCGGCTTCACCCCGTCCAGCGTGCTGGTGCGCCGTTCGACCCTGGAGGACGTGTTCCTGATCCTCACCGGCCGGACGCTGGTCGACTGATGGACGGCACGCTCGCGGTGTTCAACCGGGCGCTGGTCTCGTACCGGCGGCTCTGGCAGGCCTCGGTGTTCTCGTCGTTCATCCTCCCGGTGCTGTTCGTGCTCAGCATCGGCATCGGGGTGGGCGGCTACATCAGCGACGTCGGCGGCGTCAGCTACCTCGACTGGATCGTGCCGGGCGTGCTCGCCTCGACCGCGTTCCAGATGGCGGTGGGTGAGTCCACCTTCCCGGTGCTGGGCGACTTCAAGTGGGTCCGCGGCTTCCATGCCATGCGGGCGACGCCGGTGCGCATCGCGGACATGATCTCCGGATACCAGCTGTACATCGTGTTCCGGGTGCTCATCGCCTCGGTCGTGTTCCTCGGGGTCAGCGCGCTGTTCGGGGCGATCCACTCGCCGTGGGTGGTGCTCACCCCGTTCGTGTGCGCGCTGCTCGGGGTCGCGGTGTCCGCGCCGACCTCGGCGTTCGCGGCGACGATCGAGAACGACAGCTACTTCGCGCTGCTGTTCCGGTTCCTGGTGATCCCGTCGACGCTGTTCGCCGGGGTGTTCTTCCCGGTGTCGCAACTGCCGGAGCTGCTGCGGCCGCTGGCGTACGCGTCGCCGCTGTGGCACGCGGTGGAGCTGTGCCGGGCGGCCACGCTGGGCGTCGCGCCGCCGTGGCCGGTCGCCGCGCACGTGGCATACCTGCTGGCCTGGGCCGGGCTGGGTTACCTGCTGGCGCTGCGCGCCTTCCGCCGACGGCTCTCGGACTGAGGGGACTGACCATGGTCACCACGTATGCCGTCGCGCGGGTCGCCCGCGGCAACCGGCTCTCACCCGCCCGGGTGGGCGCGGTCATCAACCGCAACGTCGGGGCACTGCGCTCCGGTCCCGCGTACTGGCTGGTCCTGGCTTCAGGTTTCTTCGAGCCGGTGCTCTACCTGCTGTCCATCGGGGTCGGGGTCGGCGCGCTCGTCGGCGACCTGACCCTGACCGACGGCGAGGTGCTGCCGTACGCCAACTTCGTCGCCCCGGCCATGCTGGCGGTCTCGGCGATGTCCGGCGCGCTGGCCGAGACGACCTTCAACTTCTTCTTCAAGTTCAAGTACGTCAAGACGTACGACGCCATGCTGGCCACCCCGCTGCGCCCGATGGAGATCGCGGCCGGCGAGCTGACCTGGGCGATGATCCGCGGCTCGCTCTACACCGGGGCGTTCCTGATCGTCATGGTGGCGCTGGGCCTGACCACGCCCGGCTGGGCGCTGCTGGCCTTCCCGGCGACCTGGCTGGTGGGCCTGGCGTTCGGCGCGGTCGGCATGGCGGTGAGCACGTTCATCCGCGGCTGGCAGGACTTCGACCTGATCAGCACCGGGCAGTTCGCGCTGTTCCTGTTCTCCGGCACGTTCTCGCCGGTGCAGGACTACCCGCTGCCGGTGGAGATCCTGATCGCGGCCACCCCGCTCTACCACGCGGTCGAGCTGATCCGGGGCATCACCACCGGCATGCTCACCTGGTCGATGCTCGGCAACGTGGCATACCTGCTGGTCATGCTGGCCGTCGGCCTGTACGTGGCGAGCCGCCGCCTTACCTCGGTGCTCTGCCGTTAAACCTGTTCGGGCGTGAATGAGCGCGTGAACTAGATCATGCTCACGCGCTCATTTGTTAAGTTCTATTTGTCTGATGTGGATCAGGCAGGTACGTTCTCGGCAACACGCCGCCGGGCGGAGGTGACCCATGCGCCTACGACATCCCGACGGACAGACTGTGCACGTGGCGACCGTCGTGTCCGTCGAGAACGTCAAGGACGTGCGCGCACTCCTGAAGACGCTGGACGCCCGGGTCGTGCCGCAGCGCCAGCGCCTGTTCGCGGACGTGCTCAGCGTGAGTCTGCGGCTGAGCCCCATCCTCGCCACCACCCTCGCCTCCTCGCTCGGGCTGCGCCGACGGCTGCGCCACGAGTTGGCCACCCGCCGGCTCGAAGTGGTCACCCTCGACACGGGCCCCGACCTGACGGCGCCCGACGGCAGCTGGCGCACCTGGTGGATGCAGACCCTCGACCTCGCGCGAGTGCTGGTCGACCTGCTGCCCGAGGACAGCGCCCACGGCTCCATCTCCACCACGCTGCCGCGCTCGGCCGCGCCCGCGCTCACCGCAACCGGTGACGAGGCTGACGCGGAGACCGACACCGCCGCCGACGAGGCCAGGCGCGAGCAGCGCGAACGCGAGTGGCAGGTGGCGACCCGGCTGATGGCCGACCTCAGCGGGGGCCTGACCGAGATCGCCTGGCACACCGGCCGGCTCGTCCGGGTCGCGGTCGAAGCCGCGCCGAAGACCCTGATCACCGGCTCGCAGGACGTCGTGCGCCTGCTGGAGCGCGCCGACCCGGCCCGGATCGGCGCCTGCCTGAGCGCCGCGCAGCTGGCCGATGCCAAGGAGAGCCCGGCCCAGGCGCTCACCAGGCTGCGCCGCGCGCGGCTGTCCGTGGTGAAGCTGCGACTGGGGCACCACGGCGACGACACCGATCTCGGCGCGGTGGCCCGCTCGATGCTGGCCGCCGTGCTCGGCGGCGTGCACGCGGGCTGCGACCACATCGAGGTCGGCGGCACCGAGGAGCTGGACGCCGCCCGCGACGAGCTGAGCGCGGTGGGACTCGACGGCGCGGCCGACCGCCCGATGCCGGGAGTGGGCCGCGCCGGTTAGTTCCGCGCGAAGAGGCTTCAGGCCTGCTGGTTCAGCTTGCGTAGGCCCTCGTCGTACAGCTTCGCGGCCTGCGCCTGGACCAGGCCCGCCGCCTCCTGCACCGTGGGGTGCTCCATCACCTTGCGGGTGGTGGCCACCAGCTCGTCGTAGGTCTGGCGTCCGGCTCGGGTGCCGAACACGAACCCGACGGCCGCACCCGCGGCGAACCACACCAGCTTCCCCATCGTGCCTCCTTGACCTCGATCGCGTGATACGTCCCATCCTGCCTGTTGCGGGCACGCCGCGACACCAGACCGGCCAGGGTTACCCGTTTGCCATACCCGGGGGACCGTCCTGTAGTCTTGTCGAGGCGCGCCGCTGAGGAGAGATCCGCAGGGTCGCCAAGAGCACATTCCCCTGTAGCTCAATTGGCAGAGCAGCCGGCTGTTAACCGGCAGGTTCTTGGTTCGAGTCCAAGTGGGGGAGCACCGAAGTCGAAGGCCCCGGGCATTTGCCCGGGGCCTTCGACTATTTAGGGCCCGTCGCATTGAATGCGAATAAAATATTTGTTTGCGCATTTCGCACCTTTTGTGCAGGTCAGGGCACATAAGCTCCGTCTCGGGTGTTTTCCACACCGTCCACCTCGCCCGTTCAGCGGAGGCAAGCATGACGAAACGTCCCTACCACAAGGGCCGGCCGGTGACACGTGCCGCAATACTGAGCCTCGGGCTCGCGGCCGTCCTGGCACCAGTGGCAACGAGCAGCGCACAGGCGGCGGCCCCCGCCCCCCACCTGCGCGCGGCGCTCCAGACGCTCACCACCGACGCAACGCCGGACACGGCGCCGATCAGCGACACCCTGGTGCTCACCGACACGGCCACGCTGACCGACGTCCCGGTGCCCGGCACGCTCGTGTTCCAGCTCTTCGGCCCGGATGACACGGACTGTTCGGGCACCGTGCTCGATGAGACGACGACGCCGGTGACGGTGGCGGACAGTGAAATCACTTCGAACCCGTTCGAGCCGACGACTGTCGGCACCTACCGGTGGACGGTCACCTACACGGCCGGTGACTTCGAGCTCGTCAGCGCGTGCAACGCGGAGAACGAGAGCACGGTCGTCACCCAGGCCGCGCCGACGGTGAGCACCACCGTGTCCGATGACAGCATCACCGTGGGCAATCCGGTCATCGACACCGCCACGCTCACGGGCGGCTTCCAGCCCACCGGCACCATCACCTTCAACGTGTACGGCCCGGGCGACGACGTCTGCGAGAATGCTCCGGTCGACACCTCGACCAGGACGGTGGTCGCCAACGCTTCGTACCAGTCCGACCCGTTCACGCCGACGGTGCCCGGCACCTACCGCTTCCGGGCCGACTACAGCGGTGACGCCAACAACGCCGGCGCCGGCACCGCCTGCAGCGACCCGGCCGAGGACGTGGTCGTCACCCCGCGGGCGACGCCGACGATCACCACCCAGGCGTCTCCCGACGTGAACCTGGGCGGTTCGATCAGCGACACCGCGACCCTGGCCGGGGGCAACAGCCCCACCGGCGTCATCACCTTCACCCTGTTCGGACCGAACGACGCGAACTGTACGGGCGAGCCGGTGACCGACGGCGTCACGGTGAACGGGAACGGCCCGTACCAGTCGGCCGGGATCACCCCGACGCAGCCCGGCACGTACCGGTGGATCGCCGCCTACGGCGGTGACGCGAACAACGCCCCGGCCACCACCGCCTGCAACGACGCGGGTGAGAGCGTCGTCGTCCGCGCGGTGCCGGTGACGCCGACGCTGGTCACCGAGGCGTCGCGGGACACGTTCGTCGGCAAGCCGGTCTCCGACACGGCGACCCTGTCGGGCGGCGTGAACCCGACCGGCACCATCACCTTCAACCTGTACGGGCCGAATGACACGACCTGCTCGCGGACCCCGGTCTTCACCTCCACCGTCACCGTCGACGGCAACGGCGTGTACCCGTCCGGAACCTTCCGGCCCGGCACGCCCGGCACCTACCAGTGGGTCGCCGTCTACACCGGTGACTCCAACAACAGGGCCGTCAGCACCCGCTGCGGCGACCCGGCCGAGCAGGTGGTCGTGCGGAAGAAGACGCCGTACGGCGGCCGCCCCCGGCCGTAAGGCGTGATCATCCTGGTGGGCCCGGCGGTCGCCGGGCCCACCAGTCTGTGTACGGCCAGGTCAGCCCCGTGCCGTCGCGGCTCGCCAGGCCACGGCGAGTTCGTCCACCGTGGCGTGGCGGAGTTCGGGGCGCTGCTCGGTCGCTCTGGCGATCACGGCCAGCTGGCGGTCCGTGCCACGCCAGGCGGCCTCGACGTCGCCGGCGTCCATTAGCAGCCGCAACGTGCGGCCCAGGTTGAACACCGTCGTCCGCTCGTCGATCACCGCGCCGCGGCGGAACTCCTCCGGCGCCATGAACCTGGTCGATCCGGGCAGCCGGTCCGCCTCCAGCGGGAACGGCCCTGGCCGGTACTCGTCCACGTCGACGACGTGCATCCGAAACCCGGCGAAGTCGTAGAGCAGGCAGCCGTCGTAGAGGTCCACCGCGACGAACCCCGCCGCCGCCACCGCGACGTGCGCGTCGAGGACCGCGTCCAGCGCCGCTTCGACCCGGTCCGGCGGCAGCGCGCGGAACCGGGCCATCGCCCCGCCCGGATCCGTGCGCACCGCGGCCCCGCGCGGATCCGTCGGGTACAGCACCCCGCCGTCCAGCCACGGATACACCAGCGCGTGCTCACCCGAGCGCAGCCGGTACGCGGCCAGCGGCGCGGCGATCGCCTCGTGCGCCACGGCCCCGTGCAGCGCCAGGGCACGGCGCAGCAACGAGTCCTGCCCGGCCCGGAAGGTCTTCACGAAGCGCCGCCCGGCAGGGGTGGCCACCCCGTACGAGACGCAGCCGGAGCCCTGCAGCTCGAAGGCGGCGAAGCGGGTGCCCAGGGCGTCGAGCCAGGCGGGCAGGTCGACGTCGACGGGAGCAGGGATCAGTGGGCGCGGCATGTCACGACGGTAGGGGACCGCGTCCGCGGCGGCGATCGGATATCGCGCCCGGCCCTGGCGGACATGTCTGACCGGCCAGGAGTGTCGCACCGATATCGGGCGTGTAAGCAGCGGCGCAGATTCGCTACGCTATGCAGCGCCGGGATCATCCGGCGCGGGGCGGTAGCTCAGCAGGTTAGAGCAGGGGACTCATAATCCCTCGGTCGCGGGTTCGAGTCCCGCCCGCCCCACCGAGCGCCACCCCGTTTGGCCCGTCTGCATGCCGCTTTCCCGGTTGACATATCGTGATCAGTCGATACCTACGTGTCGCCCGACCGCGGCCCGCCGGTCACCGGGAATCAGGCGGGTCAGTGCTGGTCGAGCCAGATCACGATGCCGGTCAGGTCGTTGAGCACGGCCGCGACGCCAGCCCGGATGGCGGCCGCGCAGCGCTCGGCCGTGAACGAGGCGGCGTCGTACGTCGAGGACATGCCGAGTCCCTCGCCGCGGAACGAGGCGCCGGACCAGTCGACCGCGGTGACGTTGTGCGTGGGCTCGGCCAGTTCCGCGCCGACCACGAGGAACTGCTGCGACAGGTGGCTCGCGGTGACCAGCGCGAGCGGGTCGATGAGGTCGTTGCCGGCGCTGACGATGAGGTCCGGGGCCATCTCCAGGGCCCTGGTCACCGCGTGCAGGAGGTCGTGGGGCCCGTCGGGGGTCACCGTCCGCAGGTCGACGTGCTCCTCCTCGGCCCACTGCTCGACCGCCGCCACCAGGGCCTTGGTCGGGGCGTCGGCACCCGCGGTCAGCAGCACCACGCGGTAGTCGGCCGACGGGTGGACGCCGGTCCAGGACCCGGGCCGGGGCGTGATGGTCGCCTCGGGGGCGGGCCGGGCGGAGGGGTCGACGAACCCCGGGCCGAGGGTGCCGACGGCGGTGGGCTTGGCGTGCGGCTGGGACCAGTCGTCGCCGGAGCTGCATCCGGTGACGAACGCGGCGACCGCGGCCAAGATGGCGACGGCCCGAAGCGGAGGGCGCAAGGTGATCGTCCTGGGAGTGGGGAGGGGCTCGGTTCCCCGTATTCCTACCTCAGCGAAAGCCGCTTCCGGCCGCTCGCAGGCCGTCGCGGGCGTTTGTTCGCCAGTGGTTCGCCGCTGGTCGGGCTGGTGTTCACGCGCGCCGTGCAACGTGCACTGGCCAGCTAAGGAGCACCATGTCACGGCACATCCGCCATACCCTCGCCATCGCCGCCGCCGGCATCGCCGCGGCGGTCCTCACTTTCCTGGGCGCCGCCCCGGCGTTCGCCCACGGTTTCTCCTCGACCGCGTACGTCGACCTCACCTCGGGTGAGCAGGGCCACGTCCGGACGGAGCTCGGTCTCGAGTACGACCTGCTCGTCGTGTCCGCCGCCGACTTCGGACACGTCGACGCCCTGTTCCGGGCGGGCACCGCCGCGTTCGCCGACGGTGACGCCGCAGCACAGGCCGCGGTGCTCGACGCCCATGCGGAGCCGGTCGTCGCGTACGTCACCGAGCACCTGTCGGTCACCTCGGACGGCGCGGTCTGCGCCCCGGCGCGCGTCGGCGACTTCACGATCGGCGAGCGGGAGGGCGTGCCGTACGCCGGGCTGCTGCTCGACTGGGCCTGCCCGGACCGGGCCGGCGGCCACGAGGTGCGCAGCGAGCTGTTCCCCGACGGCGAGGACTTCGTCAAGGACACCAAGACCATCGTCACGTATGACCTGGACGGCCACTCGGGCAGCGCCGCG
This sequence comes from Catellatospora paridis, assembly GCF_009720365.1. Classification (GTDB taxonomy): domain Bacteria; phylum Actinomycetota; class Actinomycetes; order Mycobacteriales; family Micromonosporaceae; genus Catellatospora; species Catellatospora paridis. The sequence continues at coordinate 202,414 of NZ_ML769314.1, forward strand.
CTCGACGCCGCGAGCCCGTCCTTCTCGACCGCGCAGACGTGGTACCAGAGGTTCGGCGAGTTCTTCGGCCTCGGCGCCGAGCACCTGCTCGGCGGCATCGACCACCTCCTCTTCCTGTTGGCGCTCATCGCCGGGTCGCGGCGCCTGCGCGAGATCGTGCTCACGGCCACGAGCTTCACCCTCGCCCACTCGGTGACCTTCCTGCTCGCCGCGCTCGGCCTGGTCCAGGTGCCGGCCGCGATCGTGGAGCCGGTCATCGCGCTGTCGATCGCGGTGGTGGCCGGTTGGCACCTGTGGTGCATCCGCCGCCGCGGCGATCACGCCGTCGACCTTGCGGAGTCTGGACGCGGCCACTTCAGCCTGGACCGTTCGGGGTGGCTGCGCCTGGCGGTGGTGTTCTGCTTCGGACTGGTGCACGGCCTGGGCTTCGCGGGCGCGCTGGGCATCGACGAGGCGTGGTCGTGGACGCTGCTCTGGTCCCTGCTGGTGTTCAACGTCGGCATCGAGGTCGTCCAGCTCGCGATCATCGCGGCCGTCTTCCCGCTGCTGATCGTGCTGCGCCGCCGTACGCCGCGGGGCGGCCTCTGGGTGACGGGCGCGGTTTCGGCCGGGGTGTCCGTGATGGGACTGGTCTGGTTCGTGGAACGGGTGTTCACGTCCTGATACCGCAGTGACCTTCGGGGAAGGGCTACCGAGCCGCCCGACGGGGTTCACCGCGGGTTCATTTGGCGGGTCAAGCGTAAGGACCGCTCCACCAAGTTGGGGGTTGCACCTCCGCGCCTCCAGAAGCAAAGGAACAGAACCTTGAACCACTCGACACGGGCCTCCGGGCTTGTGCGGCACCGCATGGCCGCAGGGGCCACCGCGGCACTGCTGGGCCTGGCCGTCGCCGTCGGCAGCGGCCTGGCCAGTCCGGCCGCTGCCGCGGACACCGCCACGCTCACCGGCATCGTCCTGGGTGTGGGCGCCGACCAGTCGCAGCGCGTCGTGAACTGGTACTCCTCCGCGGACACCGCGCAGAAGGTCCAGCTCGCCCCGACCGCAGCGATCGTCAACGGCGAGTTCCCGGCCGACGCCGTCAGCGTTGACGCCGTCGGTGCGGCGAACACCTCCACCACCGGTTTCAACCGGCACGCGACGCTCACCAGCCTGCGTGAGAACGTCGCGTACTCCTACCGGGTCGGCGCCGAGGGCAACTGGTCCCCGGCGTACTCGTTCAAGACGCAGGACTTCGAGGGCGACTACGACTTCCTGTTCTTCGGCGACCCGCAGATCGGCTCCTCCGGCGACCGGCTGAAGGACCAGGCCGGCTGGGAGGACACCCTCAAGGTGGCCACCGCGGCCAACCCGAACGCCGAGCTGCTGGTCTCCGGCGGCGACCACGTCGAGAGCGCCAACGACGAGGGCCAGTGGACCTCGTTCCTGGCTCCCGACCAGCTGCGCCAGTACCCGCTGGTGGCCACCATCGGCAACCACGACGTGGGCGGCAAGTCCTACGAGCAGCACCACTTCACCCCGAACACGGACCGCACGGCCCCGTACTACGACAACGGGAACCCGGCGGGCACCAAGTCCGGTGGCGACTACTGGTTCGTCTACAAGGACGTGCTGTTCATCGACATCAACAGCAACAGCTACAAGGTGCCGGCGGGCGGCGGCAACGTCGGCGACTCGGCGCACGTCTCGTACATCACCGACGTGATCAACAAGCACGGCGCCGAGGCCAAGTGGAAGGTGCTGGTCTACCACCACTCCATCTACTCCCCGGCCAGCCACTCCACCGACACCGACAACAAGGACCGTCGTGAGCACTTCACGACCGCGTTCTCGAACCTCGGCATCGACATGGTGCTGCAGGGTCACGACCACAGCTACTCGCGCAGCTACGCCATCAAGAACGGCCAGAAGGCCGACCCGGCGGAGCAGCCCGGCGCGGCTGAGGTGACCCCCGGCCCCGGCGGCGTCATCTACGTGACGGCGAACTCGGCCTCGGGCTCGAAGTACTACGACATCAAGACCCCGGACTCGTCCGGCACGGGCATCCGTGGCAACGGTCCGGACCCGCTGAACCCGGGCAGCTTCTGGTACAACTCCGTGCAGAACCAGGAGCACGTCCGCAGCTACGTCCGGGTGCAGGTCAAGGCCGACAAGCTCGTGCTGGAGAACCTGCGCAGCGGCACCTGTGTGGCGCCGAACGCGGCGGTGGAGAACGGCAGCGAGACCTGTGCCAACACCACCGAGGCGCAGCCGGTCGGCTCGATCGTCGACAAGGTCACCGTGCACCCGTACCAGGGTGACGGCCAGTCCATCCAGGTCAACGTGCCCAACCCGGCTCCGGGCGAGTTCGGCTGGACCATCGACGGCTACAACGGCCTGGTGAACCTGGGCGTCGCGCAGGAGCGCAACGGCACGTCCTTCCAGGCGAGCGGCAAGATCAACCCGATCCTGGTGTCGGACAGCCGCCGCTCGCTCTCGCCGTGGTCGATCTCGGCCAGCGTGGGCGACTTCCGGGACGGCGACAAGTCGTTCTCGGGTTCCTACCTCGGCTGGACGCCGAACGTGCTCGACGCCGGTGCGGGCGCCCAGGCCAACGCCCAGGTGCTCTCCGGCTTCCAGGACCAGGGGCAGGGCCTGTCGGTCTCCCGTGGTCTGAGCTGGGCCGACCAGGGTCACCCCCGTGGTTCGGCCAAGGTCGGTGCTGACCTGGATCTGCAGATCCCGGACAGCGTCGCGAAGGGCAGCTACCGCGCCACCCTCACGATCACTGCGCTGAGCAGCTGACCGATCCGCTCCACCGTGGCGGGGTGAGCGCCTCCGGGTGCTCACCCCGCCGATCGCTCCACAACTCGCTCCACTCGCGCAAGGACCCGACATGCACTCACCTGCCCCGCACCGCCGCTCCGCCGCCGCCCGGCTGCTGACCGCCGCGCTGACCCTGCTCGCCGCGCTCGCCCTGGTCGGCCTGGGCGCCGACCCCGCGCTGGCGGCCGAAGGCGACGTCGCCTGGACGGTCCGCACGGCGTCGAACAGCTACGGCGCCGACCGGTCCAGCTACAGCTACTCCGTCAACCCCGGCGGCACTGTCGAGGACGCCCTGGTCGTGGCCAACCGCGGCCCGGCCCCGCTGGACCTCGCGGTCTACGCGGCCGACGGCTTCACCACCGGCGGGGGCCAGCTCGACCTGCTCCCCAAGGACGGCAAGTCGGTCGCGGTCGGCGTATGGGTCCACGCCGAGCGCGCCGGCATCGTCCTCAAGCCGGGCGAGTCCGTCCAGGTGCCCTTCAAGGTCACCGTGCCCGCCAACGCCACGCCCGGCGACTACGTCGGCGGCATCGTCAGCTCCCTGACGCAGTCAGGCGACGCGGCGGGCATCAACGTCGACCGCCGCCTCGGCATCCGGGTGAAGCTGCGGATCGGCGGCGAGCTCAAGCCGAGCCTCGCCGTCGAGGACCTGCGGGTCGACTACGCCGGCACGGGCAACCCGCTGGGCAAGGGCGATGCCACCGTCACCTACCGGATCCACAACACCGGCAACGCCATGCTCTCGGCCCAGCAGGCGGTGTCAGTCTCGGGCCCGTTCGGGTGGCTGCGCGCCGAGGCGGGGCAACTCGCCCCGTCGCCGCAGCTGCTGCCGGGGGAGAGCTGGGAGGTGAGCGTGCCCGTGCACGGCGTGGCACCGGCGGTCAGCCTCACCGCTACCGCGACCCTCACCCCGCTGCTCGTCGACGCGTCGGGCACCACCTCGCCGCTGGCGCAGGTCGAGGCGACGGCGGGCGGCTGGGCCGTCCCGTGGACGCTGCTCCTGCTGATCGTCGTGCTGATCGCGGTCGCCGTGGGGGTGCGGGTGCTGTCGCGCCGCGGCCGCGCGCAGCGCACGCAGCGCGAGGACGCCCGCGTGCAGGAGGCCGTCGAGCAGGCGCTGCGCGACAAGGAGACGGACGCGAGCTGACCACCGTCGCGGAACTCGGCGGGAATGCGTGGGCACCGTCGGCATCCTGACCTGCGAGCGGGACATCCTCGCAGGTCAGGATGCCGACAAAACCGAGTGCGGTCGCCACTGTTGGCGCGCCTGTACGAACCTGGGCTATTGTGCCGCTCGGCGGAAATGAGGTCTCGGGTGCGTGCGGATAGGGTGGCGCTGGTGAAGGGCTCGCGATACCGGGTATGGCGGGTTGCGGACTCACCCCGGCTTCCTGGTTCAGCCGCAGCGCATGGCGGTGTGCGTCCGTGAGAGCCGTGATCGTCGCGGCGGCGGTGGCGTTTCTGTTGTCGCTGCTGGGAACGCCTCTGCTCATCAGGGTTCTGAACCGGTTGAAGGCCGGTCAGCCCATCAGAGACGAGTTGGCCCTCAAGTCCAACGAGGGCAAGCGCGGCACGCCGGGGATGGGCGGGTTGGCTTTCATCCTGGCCACCGTCATCGCCTACGTGGCCGGACACATCGCGCTGCGCGGGTTGCCGCAGGCCCAGATGGGCCAGGTCCGTCCGACCATCACCGCGCTGGTCGTGCTGGGAGTGTTCGTCTTCTGCGGCGCGATCGGCTTCGTCGACGACTACATGAAGGTGATCGGCAAGAGCAGTGCCGGGCTCAGCGCCAAGGGCAAGCTGGTCGGCCAACTGCTGGTGGGCAGTGTCTTCGGCGTGATCGCGGTGTACTACCCGTCGTCCAACGGGCAGACGGTCGGCTCCACCAAGGTGTCGTTCGTCAAGGACATCTCGTGGCTGGACATCACCAAGGTCGGCGCGGTCGTGCTGTTCGTGCTGATGGTGATGTTCATGAGCAACGCGGTCAACCTGGCCGACGGCATGGATGGCCTGGCCACCGGCGCGTCGGTACTGGTCGTCGGCGCGTACGCCATCATCGGTTACTGGCAGTACCAGCACTGGTGTGCCGACACCACCGGTTACGCGGCCAACCCGGACGCCTACTGCTACTCGGTCCGCGATCCGCTCGAAGTGGCGATGATCGCCGCCGCCGTCGCCGCGGCCTGCGTGGGCTTCCTGTGGTCGAACACCTCGCCGGCGAAGATCTTCATGGGCGACGCCGGCGCGCTGGGCCTCGGCGGACTGATGGCCGCCCTGGCCATGGCCACCCATACCCACCTGTTGCTGCCGCTCCTGGCGTTCCTGTTCGTGATCAGCCTGATGTCGGTGGTCATCCAGGTCATCTCCTTCCAGACCCGCGGCAAGCGAGTGTTCCGGATGTCGCCGATCCACTATCACTTCGAACTCGGCGGCTGGACCGAGGTCAACGTCGTGATCCGGTTCTGGATCGTCGCGGCGATCAGCGTCGCCGTCGGCCTCGGCTTCTTCTACGGCGACTTCCTGCAGAACGTGCAGCGGTAGCGCGGCGCCGCCCCGGCGAACCGAGGTTCGCGGAGGCGGCGCCGGAAGAGCCGGAGTCAGCCGGTCGCGGTCATGCTCGCTTCTGGAACGTGGCACGCGCCCACAGGTACCCGACGAGCGCGATCACGACGCACCAGGAGACGGCGAGGACCACGTTGCCGGTGTCCGGTGCGCCGTTGATCAGCCCGCGCATCGTCTCGATGATGGGCGTGAAGGGCTGGTACTCCGCGAACTCCCGCAGGCCCGGCCCCATCTTCTCCGCCGGCACGATCGCGCTGCTGAAGAACGGCAGCATGACCAGCGGCACGGCGGCCAGACCCGCCGTCTCCGGAGACTTCGCCGACAACCCCAGGGCGACCGTGATCCAACCGGCGGCGAACCCGAGCAGCACGACCACGCCGGCCACGCCGAGCCAGTCGAGCGGGCTCGCCGACGGGCTGAACCCCAGCAGGAAGGCCACGCCGAGCAGCGCCGCGATGGCGATCACGTTGGTCAGCACGCTGGCGACCACGTGCCCGGTCAGCACCGCGCCACGGGAGACGTCCATGACCTTGAACCGGTTGATGATGCCCTTGGTCATGTCGGAGTTCACCGACGTCGCGGTGGCGCCCAGCCCGTAGCAGACCGCCAGCAGCATCAGCCCCGGCGTCGCGTAGTCGATGTAATCGACGCCGACGTCGAAGGCGTCTCCGAACATGTACACGAACATCAGCATGAGGATGATCGGCATCAGGACCGCGTTGAAGACCGAGGTCGGATTCCGGGCGATGTGCCGGAAGTTGCGGCGCAACATGACCAGCGAGTGCGACTTGGCGCTCATTTCGCGTCCACCTCCGTGGTGTGGCCCGTCAGGGCGAGGAAAACGTCGTCGAGGTCGGGGGTGTGCACCGAGCACTCCTCGGCACTGAGCGAGTACTCGTCGAGCCGGTCCAGCAGCGCCCGCAGCGACTTCGTACCGCCGTCGCCGGGCACCCGCAGGGTCAGCGCCTCGGGGTCGGGGGTGGAGTCGGTCAGGACCCGCGCGGCCGCGTCGAGTTCGGCGGCGGTGGTGAACCGGAGCCGGACGTGGGTCCCGGGGATCTGGCGCTTGAGCTCGTCGGCGGTGCCCTGGGCGACCAGGCGGCCCTGATCGAGCACCGCGATGCGGTCGGCGAGCTGGTCGGCTTCCTCGAGGTACTGGGTGGTGAGGAAGATGGTCACGCCGTCGGCGACCAGGCCCCGGATGATCGACCACATCGTGCGGCGGCTGCGCGGGTCCAGCCCGGTCGTCGGCTCGTCGAGGAAGATGATCCGCGGGTTGCCGACGAGTGTCATCGCCAGGTCGAGCTTGCGGCGCATACCACCGGAGTAGGTCGACGCGGGCTTGTCCGCCGATCCGGTCAGCTCGAACCGTTCCAGCAGGTCCGCGACGACCCGGCTGCCGTCGCGGGACACCGCGCGGTTCAGGTCGACCATCAGCTGCAGGTTCTCCTGCCCCGTCAGCAGCTCGTCCACCGCCGCGAACTGGCCGGTGACGCCGATCGCCGCGCGCACCGCCTTGGCCTCGGTCGCGACGTCATGGCCGGCGACGCGGACCGTCCCACCGTCGGCGCTCATCAACGTGGTCAGCACGTTCACCGTCGTCGTCTTGCCCGCCCCGTTCGGGCCGAGCAGCGCGAACACCGTTCCTGCTCGGACCTCCAGGTCGATGCCGTCGAGCACGACCTTGTCCCGGTAGGCCTTTCGCAGTCCGGAGACCGCGATCGCTGAAGTTGTCATGCGGACGACTATCGGGATCCGGCCTGTCACCGACCTGACGCGACCCTGACACGGCGGTTCGAGCGCTGTCAGACCGGATCCACCGACGTGCTGTCCCCGTCTGCCCGGCCGACAGCGGCGCGGCTCAGCGGCGGTGCACGAAGTCGAGCACCCGCTCGGCGACGAGCGCGGCGGCGTCGGCGTCGTATGTCGCCAGCGAGCTGTCGGTGAACAGGTGCCGCTCACCCGGATAGACGAACAACTCCCCGTCGTCGGCCTCCTTGACCAGCGCGCGGGCCGCGTCGATGTCGCCCTCCCCGGCGAAGAACGGGTCCGCGTCCATGCCGTGGACCTGCACCGGAACGTCGGCCGGCCAGGCACCGCCGAACTCCGCCGGCGGGACGCAGGATTCGAGCAGCACCGCGCCGCGGGCGCCGGGCCGGGTCTGCGCCAGCCGTTGCGCGGGCAGCACGCCCAGCGAGAACCCGATGTACACCAACTCGGCGGGCAGGGCGTCGGCGGCGCGTACGCCCCGTTCCATGAGCTCGCCGAAGCCGACCTGGCGGGCGTAGGCCAGGCCCTCGTCCAGGGTCGGGAAGGTGTTGCCGTCGTACACGTCCGGGGTGTGCACCGTGTGCCCGGCCTGCCGCAGCCGGTCGGCGAAGGCCCGGATGCCCTCGGTCAGCCCCTGCGCGTGGTGGAACAGCAGCACTTCTGCCATGCGAGTTCTCCTTGTCGATCGGGTGTCTGCCGGCACCCTAGAACCCATTGCGGACGTTATGCGTCCGGAATCGTGCCGCTGACGGCAGCGGATGTCCGGTTCGGCGGGATCGGCTGGGGTGACTCAGCGCGGTGGCCACAGGGCGTCGATGCGGGCGGCGGACCGGTCGATCTGCGCGGCGGTGATCTTCCCGGCACGGATCAGCCCGAGCACGTGGTCGACGGTCTCGGTGACGATCGCCGGGTCGTAGACCGCCTGGTTGCAGAAGACGAGCTGGTCCACCCCGGCCTCCAGGGCGTACGTGGTCGCCTCGTCACGGGCGTACCGGCTCGTGATCGCGACGGCCTGCATGTCGTCGGTGACCACCACGCCGTCCCAACCCAGCTGGCCGCGGAGCAGGTCGGTGACGACGGCGTGGGACAGCGACACCGGCCGGTCGGGGTCGAGCTTGCGGTTGAGGAAGTGGGTGACCATCACGGTGTCGGCGGTGCCGGCGGCGATCAGGCGCTGGAACGGCACGATCTCGGCCCGTGTCCAGGTGTCGGTCACGTCGACGGCCTCGAAGTCGGTGTTGCCGGTGGCGCTGCCGAGCCCGGGGAAGTGCTTGATCGAGGTGCGCACCTTCGCCTCGCGGTAGGTGTCGATGGTGTCGGTCGCGCAGGACACCACGACGTTCGGGTCGGCCGAGAAGCTGCGGCCGAGCAGGGCGATCGCCGGGTTCGACGGGTTCACCGCGAGGTCGGCGACGGGGGCGAAGTTGAAGTTCACCCCGATCTGGACCAGCGTCTGCGCCATGCCCCCGGCCCAGGCGCGGGTGGCCGGGGGCGAGTTGACCGCGCCGATCTCGGCCTGCGACTTGGTGGCGGGGAAGCCGTTCTGCGGCCCGAGCCGTGCGATCTTGCCGCCCTCCTGGTCGATGGAGACGATCAGGCCGTGCGGCGCCGCACCCTGCAGCGTCTTGATCAGGGCGGTGACCTGCGCCGGGGAGTTGATGTTGCGGCTCTCGCCGGTCAGCTGGTCGCGGTCGAACAGGATGACGCCGCCGAGCCCGCGCTCGCTGATGTCCTTCATGATCCAGTCGTCGGGGCCGACCTGCGCGCCGCGGAAGCCGACGATCATCATCCGGGCGATCTTCTTGCGCAGCGCGGCCTCGTCGAGGGTGGGGCTGGCAGCCACGGGTGTGGTGGGCGCGCCGGCGGACGCCGCCGGATCCGGTCGCTTGGCGCACGCGCCCAGGCCCGCGGCGGCCACCGCGGCCCCGGCGGCGGCGAGCAGACCCCGGCGGGAGATTCCGTCCCCTGTCACCCCGTCCACGTTACTGAGCGTTGTCCCTGCTCAAGCCGATTATCGGCGGACCCCGCCGCCCGCGGGCGATGCCCGGCCCGCTCCGCTCGTCGCGACGTCATCGGTGGGGCCCGTCGCCGTGCACGAAGTCGCGGACCGCGGCGGCGAAGGCGGCGGGCTGCTCCGCCCAGGGCAGGTGTCCGGCGTCCAGGCTGATCCGGGTGGCCTGCGGCAGCGCGTGGGCCAGGGAGTCCACGCAACGGCGCGGGCGGATGTCGTGCGCGCCGTCGATGATCAGCACGGGGGTGCGTACGGTCGCCGCGGCGGCGAGCGCCGCACCCGAGTCGACGTACTCGGCGGTCTGCGCGCCCATCGCGGCATGGTGGGCGAGGTTGATGCCGAGGAACGGGGTCGCCGCCCGCTCGGCGAACTCGAGCGCCGTCGCCGGTTCGGCGAAGTCGGCGGTCCACTGCAGCACCGCCAGCTCCCGGTCCTCGGCGCGGCTGCGCTCGCGGGCGCTGAGCTCGTCGAAGCGGGCCCGGTGGGGTTCGAGCCGGGCGAGCAGCCCCGCCTGGTAGTCGGCCCGCCAGGTGGCGGCGGGGTCCACGCCGACGCCGGACACGTACACCAGGTGGCTGACGTGCTCGGGGTGGGCCAGGGCGTAGCGCAGCGCGAGCAGGCCGCCCCACGAGTGGCCGAGCACGGCGACCGGCGACCGGCCCGTGCTGCGGACCACGGCATGCAGGTCGGCCACGTTCTGCTCGATCGAGTACGGCCCGGGGGACGGGGACCGGCCGCAGCCGCGCTGATCCCACTGCACGACGGCGCAGTCCCCGCCGAGCAGCGCGGCCGGATCGTCGAAGTAGTCCCACAGCCCAGGCCCGCCGTGGCACAGCGCCAGCGCAGGGCCGTCGCCCGTCCGCCGCGTCCACAACTCTGCCCCGTCGTCCGTTCGCACCGTCTCGATCACCCCGACATTGTCCGCCCACGGCGACGGTCTGGGGTGGATGCTCCACAAGGGTGCAAGGACTTGCGTGATACGGCGAGAAATTTGCGTAAACGCTGCTGTCGGCAGGCTGCCACAAGGACGAAACGCGCCCCAGATACAGCTTCTCATGGCCGCCGCGACCTCGAAAAGAACAGTACTACCAGGTATTACGCGTGGTCTGTCGATGGGCGCGGGGGATGCAAGAGAATCCTGGACGTTTGTTTGAATTTTGCGTACGGCTCTGGACGTGGCGACGGTCGCGGACCTAATCTGCTGACATCTTCGGAACACGCTCGCGACGTGTCCGAAACAGCCGCCGAACACCGCCCGCGACGCGTGCCGGCCGCGATCCCATACCCCCGAATCCTTGAGCGCGCCCCCATCCGCGCGGATCATCCCGATAGGAGCCATTGATGAAGCTCCGCACCGCCCTGCTGGCCGCGACGACGGTCGCCGCGGCCGGCGTGCTGGCCGCGACGAACGCCACGGCCGCCGTCGCCGGTCCGGCCCTGCCGACCGTGCCCACCCTGCCCGGCACCGCCCTGCCCCTGCCCGTGCTGTACGGCGCGCGTGGCGCGGCCGTGCCCTTCACCGAGTACGAGGCCGAGCACGCCCGCACCGACGGCCGGGTGCTCGCGGCGACGCGCGCGTTCACCCAGCTCGCCGCGGAGGCGTCCGGCCGCCGCGCGGTCGCGCTCGACGCCGGCGAGTGGGTCGAGTTCAACCTGGCCAAGCCCGCCAACGCGGTCGACGTGCGCTACTCCGTGCCGGACGGCACGAGCGGCACGCTGACCGTGACGGCGAACGGCAAGACCGCCGGGCAGCTCGCCCTGACCTCGAAGTACGCGCACGTGTACGGCAACTACCCGTACACCAACGACCCGGCCGACCGGGGTCAGCACCACTACTTCGACGACGTGCGCACCACGTTCGGCCGCACCCTGCCGACCGGCACCAAGGTGCGGCTGAAGGCGAGCGCCGCCACCGTGGTCGACCTCGCCGACTTCGAGGTCGTCGCCGCCGCCCCGGCCGGGCCCGCGGGTCACCTGAACGCGCTCGACTTCGGCGCGGACCCGACCGGCGCGGCCGATTCGGGTGCGGCCTTGCAGGCGGCCATCGACGCCGCCCGCGACCAGCAGCGCGGCCTGTGGATCCCGCCGGGCGACTACACCGTGACCCGCCACCTGCAGGTGGACCGGGTGACGGTGCGCGGCGCGGGCCCCTGGCACACCGTGCTGCGCGGCGCGGGCGTGGGCGTGTTCGGCAACGCCGCGCCGAACCCGAGCACCGACGTGCACCTGTCCGACTTCGCGGTCTTCGGCGAGACGGTGGTGCGCGACGACGCCACCATCGACAGCGGCTTCGGCGGCGCGCTGAGCGCCTCGACCATCAAGAACGTCTGGGTCGAGCACGTCAAGGTGGGCATGTGGTTCGACGGCCCGTCCGAGGGCCTGACCATCGACGGCGGCCGGATCAAGAACGTCTGGGCCGACGGGCTCAACCTGCACGACGGGGTCAGCCGCAGCACGGTCACCAACCTGTTCGTCCGCAACACCGGCGACGACGGCATGGCCATGTGGTCGGCGACCAACGCCGACACCGGCAACACCCTCACCCGCAACACCGTCTCCGTGCCGCTGCTGGCCAACGGCTTCGCGGTGTACGGCGGCCGGGACAACACGGTCAGCGACAACGTCGCCGCCGACACCGTCACCCAGGGCGGCGGCGTGCACGTGGGCAACCGGTTCGGTGCGAACCAGCTCGCCGGGACCACCACGATCAGCGGCAACCTGCTGGTGCGCACCGGCAGCCTGGTGCCCAACGAGCCGACGCAGATCGCCGCGCTGTGGTTCTGGGCCGCCGACGCCCCGATGACCGGGACCGTCCAGGTCCGCGACACCACGCTGCTGGACAGCTCGTACGCGGGGATGCAGTTCTTCGGCAAGGCCATCACGAACGTGTCCGTGGAGCGGGTGACCGTCGCCGGGGCGGGCACGGTGGCCCTGCAGTTGCAGGCGCCCGGCGCGGCCTCTTTCGCCAAGGTCGTCGCGTTCGGACTGGGCGACAAGGGCGTCCACGACTGCGCCAGTGGTTTCGCGGTGACCCGCGGTGCGGGCAACCTCGGCTGGACCGGCACCCGGTGCGGCTTCGCGCCGGCCGGTCAACTGGAGATCGCGCAGGCCACCGGGGTCGAGTACGGCTTCCAGCCGATCGGCGTCGAGGCGGTGCAACCCGTCGCGATCACCAACCCCGGTCCGAAGCCGGTCACGGTCGACGCGGTCGTGCCGCCGCGCGGGTACACCGTCGACAGCGGCTGCGCCGTGATCGCGGTCGGCGCGACCTGCACCCTCCAGGTGCGGTTCGCTCCGGCGACCTCGGGCAACTACGCGGGTCCGCTGACGATCCACAGCTCTTCGCCCGCCGGTCCGTACGTGGTGGGACTCAGGGGCATCGGGTTCGACCCGGAGGGCAACCTGGCGCTGGGCCGCGACATCACGTCCAGCTCGCAGGCCGGCTGGTGGATCGCGCCGCCGAACCTGGTGGACGGCGACTCCTCGACGTACTTCGAGAGCCTCAACGGGGCCTTCCCGCAGACCGTGACGCTGGACCTGGGCCACCAGGTGTCGGTCAGCCGGATCGTGCTGAAGCTGCCCGCCAACTGGGGCGGCCGCTGGCAGACCATCGCCGTGTCGGCCGACGGCGCGCCGCTGGTCGACGCGGCCGAGCACCTGTTCGCGCCGGAGACCGGCAACATCGTCACCATCGCCTTCCCGGCCGTCGCGGCCCGCGAGCTGACGCTGACGTTCACGTCCAACACCGGCTGGCCGGCGGCGCAGATCTCGGAGTTCGAGGTCTACGCCCACTGACCGGTCGGCGCCGCCGCGTCCGTCGTGCCCACACCGGCACGGCGGACGCGGCGGTCACGGGTTCAGGGCCGCCGCGGTCTGCGTCTGCACCGTGGCGCCACCCCGGCGGGTGGCGGGTTTGAGCGTGGTGCGCGCGGTGTCCTGCGCCTTGCGGATCTCGGCCATGAGCGCGTCGGCGGGCACCGGGTAGGCCAGCGCGAAGCCCTGCACCTGGTCGCAGCCCAGCTCGTCGAGGATGGCCAGGGCGGTGAGATCCTCCACGCCCTCGGCCGTCACGAACAGGCCGAGGTTGTGCGCCAGCTCGATGGCGCTGCGCACCAGGATGGCGTCGCCGGGGTCGGTGGCCAGGTCGTGGATGAAGGTCCGGTCGATCTTCAGCTCGTCCGCGGCGAGCAGCTTCAGCTGGCTCAGCGAGCTGAAGCCGGTGCCGAAGTCGTCGATCGAGACCTGTACGCCGTCGCGTCGCACCCGGCGCAGCGCGTCCTGCGCCCGCCCCGGGTCGGTGGTCATGCCGCTCTCGGTGATCTCCAGGCGGAGCAGGGTGGCCGGCAGCCCGTGCTCGGCCACCGCGGAGCGCACCTGGCCGACGAAGGCGTCGTCGAGCAGGCAGTTCGGCGACACGTTGACGGACACGGTCATCGGTCGGCCCTGGGCGCACCAGTGCGCGGCCTGCTTCACGGCGATGCGGAGCAGGTGGTAGGTGAGCGGGATCTCCAGGCCGCCGGTCTCGGCGACGCCGAGGAACGCGCCGGGCGACAGCAGGCCGAGCTGCGGGTGGCGCCAGCGCACCAGGGCCTCGGTGGCGCCGACGGTGGCGTCGGCGAGCCGTACCTGGGGCTGGTAGTACAGCACCAGCTGGCCGTCGGGGTCGCCGTCGGTGAGCAGCGCGCGCAGGTCGCCGAAGAGCGCCATCCGGCCGGGCTGGTCGGTGTCGACCTCGGGGTCGTACAGGGCGACGCCCTTGCCGCTGGTCTTGGCCCGGTACATCGCGGCGTCGGCGTGGCGCAGCATGTCCTCGGCGCACGTGCCGGGACGGCCCAGCACCATGCCCACGCTGCCGCTGACGGCCGCGGAGCCGGCTGGCAGCAGGTAGTTGCGCCGCAGCGCGCCGGTGGCCCGCTCGGCGATCTCGACGGCCCCCTCGGCCGACGTGACGCTGGGCAGCAGCACGGCGAACTCGTCGCCGCCGAGCCGGGCGACGGTGTCGCCGTCGCGGACCACCTTGCGCAGCCGGTGCCCGGTCTCCACCAGCACGTCGTCGCCGGCCTGGTGGCCGAGGGTGTCGTTGACGGCTTTGAACCCGTTCATGTCGATCAGCATCACGGCGAGCTGTTCGGCGTCGGGCCGGGACGGGTCCAGGGCGTCCTCCAGCCTGCGCTGGAACAGCAGGCGGTTGGCCAGCCCGGTGAGCGGGTCGTGCAGCGCCTGGTACTGGCTGACCTCGGCGTGCTGGAGCACTCGGCGCTGGTAGCCCAGCATGACCCGCCAGATCGCGGCGACCAGGCCGAGGCCGACGGCGAACCCGACGATCGTCGCGGCGAACATCCGGGTCTGCACCTTGCGCAGGTCGGCGACCAGCTTCTGGGCCTGGGTGTGGTGGTTTCGGGCGACCTCGGTGATGTCGTGCTGGAGTGTGTAGTACGCCGGGGTGACCTCGAGCCGGTCCTGCTGGACGGCGTCGGGGTTGCGGTCGGTCACCATGATGATCAACTCATCCGCGGCCTGCCGGTACGCCGACTGCTCGGCCTGCAGCCGCAGTGCGTCCTCCAGCGCCGCTCCGGTGCTCAGCTCGACCGCCCGGCGCAGCGTGGCGTCGGCCTGCGCGGCCGACTCCAGGTAGCGGGCGCGGCTGGCGACCGAGGGTTCGAGCTGGTAGTGGCGGGCCTGCATCTCCTGGACCGCCACGGCGGCGCTGGCCTCGCTGAAGATGGCGTCGAGCACGAGCGCCTGGCTCTGCACCTCGGTGGCCCGGGTGGCCTGCAGGGTGCCCCACAGCGTGAACGCGCCCAGCCCACAGAGAACCGCGGCGAGCGCGGCGGTCATGCCGAGGCTGCGGCGCGGCCGCAGCACCGGATCGGCCCGGCGGGCGGCCTTGCCCCGCCTGCCGAGCCGTTCGACGGCCCGCCTCCAAGACGGCCAATGCATGTTTCGGGGGTCCTCCTCCAAGTGGCCGGGCGGCCGCTCCGTTCGGGCTTGTCCGGTGGGTCAACGCGATCTTCCACGCGGCAATTCCGGCTTATCCCGCGAACTCTGATAATAATTCACGATATGGACATCCTCCACGGACCGCGAATGCCGCGGCGGCTGCGCACGGTGGTCGCACTGCTGGCCACCCTGCTGCTCGGCGGCGTGGCCGCCTGCAGCCAGCCGGAAGAAGCGGACAAGACGCCCGATGTCGTACGACTCGGCGCACTCGTCCCGCTGACCGGCGACAACGCGCCGACCGGGCAGCGCCTGCTGGAGGCGTTCCAGATCGCGATCAAGGACGTCAACGACGCGGGCGGGGTGCTCGGCCGAAAGGTCGAGCTGGTCGTGGGCGACGACGCCTGCGACCCCGGCACGGCCGTGGTGAAGGCGAACGAGATGACCGGGCGGGACATCACCGTCTCCGTCGGCGGCGGGTGCAGCGTGGCCGCTGTGCCGACGCTCAAGGTCTTCCGGACCGCCGGCATTCCGATGATCATCCCGGCGGCCAACTCGATCGATCTGCTCGCGCCCGGCTACGACAGCGTCTTCCTGCTCGCCGGCACCACCACGATCGAGGCCGAGCGGGCCGTCGACGCGATGGAGAAGCTCGGCCGGCGGCGGCTGCTGGTGATCGACGACGGCACCAGCTTCCCGCAGACCGTGGCCGCCGCGGCCGTCGCCAGCGTGCAGAAGAAGGGCGGTCCGCTGACCCTGGCCGGGCAGATGCGGGTCAGCCAGGGCGCGACCAGCTACCCCCGGGTGCTGGACAAGGTCAAGGAGGTCGACGCCGACCTGGTCTTCTACACCGGGTACTACCCCGAGGCCGGCCGGATGATCCGCGACCTGCGCGACGGCGGTTACCAGGGCACGATCATGCTGTCCGACGCGGGCACCGACCCGACGCTGTTCGACGTGCTCAACGATCAGCAGGAGGAGGGCGTCTACGGGATAACCCTGCCGCTGGCGCAGTTCGAGCCCAAGGCCAAGGAGTGGGCGGCCAAGTACCGGGCCTCCTACGGCCACGAGCCGGGGCCGTTCACCATGCAGGGCTACGACGCCGTACGCCTGGCGGCCAACGCCATCCAGCGCGCGGGCACGACCGACCACGAGGCCGTACGCAAGGCGATCGCCGACACCAAGCCCGGCGACATCGAACTGCTGTCGGGACCGTCGCAGTTCACCGCGAACGGCACCCAGCCGAACCCCACCTTCATCCTGCTGCAGATCAAGAACGGCGCCTTCGTGCTGGTTCGCGAACTCAGCTGAGTCGAACGGCGGTCGTATTCTCGATCGCGTGACGGATGTCTGGGCGGTCGCCCGCGCGTACGAGGTCTACATGGGCCGGTGGAGCGCCCCGGTGGCGGACGCCTTCGTGCGCCTGCTGGCGGTGCCGCCCGGTCGCAGCTGGCTGGACGTGGGCTGCGGCACCGGTGCGCTGACCGCCGCCGTGCTCGCGGCGGCGGAGCCGTCCCGGGTGACCGGTGTCGACCCCGCGGAGGGCTTCCTGGCCCACGCGCGGGCCCGCGTCGGCGATCCGCGGGTGACCTTCTACAGCGGCGACGCCCGCTCGCTGCCGGTGCCCGACCGCGCCTTCGACGCGGTCGTCAGCGGCCTGGCGCTCAACTTCGTGCCCGCCCCTGAGCAGGCGGTCGCCGAGTGTGTGCGCGCCGCGGCGCCCGGCGGGACGGTCGCGGCCTACGTCTGGGACTACGCCGAGGGTATGGCGATGCTGCGGCACTTCTGGGACGCGGCCGTCGCACTCGATCCGGCGGCCGCCGACCTCGACGAGGGCCGCCGCTTCCCACTGTGCCGGCCCGAGCCGCTGCGGGACCTGTGGACCGGCGCAGGTCTGGCCGACGTGCTGGTGCGGGCGATCGAGACGCCCACCGTGTTCGCCGACTTCGACGACCTCTGGACGCCGTTCCTCGGCGGCCAGGGCCCGGCGCCCGGCTACGTCGCCGCCCTGCCCGCCGACCGCCGTGCCGCCCTGCGCGACCGGTTGCACGGCAGCCTGCCGCTCGCCGCGGACGGCTCCGTCGCGCTGACCGCACGCGCCTGGGCGGTCAGCGGCGTACGTCCGGGCTGACCCACGCCGCGCGGAGCCCTCTCCCGCACGACCCGTCGCAATGTCCGCTCCGGACGGCGGTTAGCGCATCGCTGCGCGGGTATCCGGTTCGCAACGGGCCGCCGTTCCTTCAGGCGTGCTCGGCGCGATAGGAGGGCAGCTCAATGGCTAAGAACAGCAACGGAGTCGCCGCTTCGGCGGAGCAGCTCAAGCAGACCCTGACCGAGTCGGGTCGTGCGGTGGCGGCGCAGGCCGGTGAGGTCGGGCAGACCCTGGCCGAGTCGGGTCGCACCGTCGCCGCGCAGGCCGGCGAGGTCGGACACACGCTGGCCGCGTCCGGCCGCACCGTCGCCGCGCAGGCCGGTGAGGTCAAGGACCAGGTCGCTGCGACGGCGGTGCTGGCCAAGGACAAGGCGGGCGAGGTCGTCCACGACCTGGCCGACCGGATGCCGTCCAGCTCGCAGGAGTGGGAGGAGATGGGCCGCGACGTGATGGACAGCGTCCGTCGCAACCCGCGACCCTGGCTCATCGGCGCGGCGGTGGTCACCGTCGTCTGGTGGCTGGGCCGCAAGTCGAAGCGGTCCCACTGACCGCGAGCAACACCGCACCGGGCGGGGGGGGCGGGGAACCAGAGACCGCCCCCCCCCCCCGGGGGGGGCGGGCCGCCCCCCCCCCCCCCCCCCCCCCCCCGCCCGGTTTTCGGCGTATGCGACGGGCGTCGCCATAGGACAGTCGGGCGTGCGACGCAAGTCCGCGGTGACGGACAGCGTGTGCGATTCGCCGAGGTGGAACGTGCGTAACCTGCCGAACGGTCGGGGGTCGGCGCAGTATCCCTCGGCATCTCTGCCGTCGGACCGTCTATATACGACTTCAATGACCCTTTCGGGCAGAAGTTGCGAACGAATAGTTTTCACGCTAACCATCCTTTATCTCGGTCACCTGCTGTAGTCTTCATCGAGCTACCCGTTACCACCACGGCGTTTCCAGACGCTTCCGGCGGTGACGCGAGTCGTGGGTGGCGTCATGTTCTTCCGGGGAGCGGGTGTGCTTGACATCGACGACTGTCTTCACCGTCTGATGGCCCTCCAGGGCGTCCACGGCGCCAGCCTCATCGATTTCCCCAGCGGCTCGATCATCGGCGCGGCCGGGCGCGGGCCGGGCAGCCGCGACGACACCCCTGCCGACGCGGTCGGCATGATCCACGCCACCATGCAGACCGCAGCTTTCGCCACGGTCGGCCAGCCCGCCCACGTCGAGGACATCGTGATCACGGCGGGCAACGGATACCACGTCATGCGCCTGCTCTCGACGGACGTCGAAGCGCGCATGGTCCTCTACGTGTGGCTCGACCGCGCGGTCGGCAACCTGGTCATGGCGCAACGGCAGCTCAGCGTGATCGCCGCCCAGTTCAGCGCGAACTGATCAGGCACATGTCGAAGAGCTCACGCCCGCCGTTGCTGCGGGAGTCCCTCGAACCGTGGTGCGCGGCCGGGGTCACCGGCGCGCTGCGCATCCTCGACCCGCCCGGCGGCGTGGTGTACGTCGTCGACGGTCGGATCGCCTACGCCGAAACCCCCGTCGCCTCCGGCGTGGAACGCCTGCTCACCGCATCGGGCCGGCTGCCCGCCGACGCGTGGCGCGCCGCCGTCACCGCCGGACGCGCCCAGCACCGCATCGGGCCCGAACTCGTCGACGCCGGCCTGGTCACCCAGGTCGAGCTGGAGGCGCTCGGCGTGATCGCCCTCTACGACGCGGCGTTCTTCCTGTTCGACCTGATGGTGTCGGCGCACTTCGAGCACCGTGCCCGCCATCCCGTCGGCCACCTGCGCACCCTCGACCTGCGTACGGTGTGTCAGGAGGTGGACCGGCGCAAGCGGCTGCTCGCCGACGCCTGGCCCGACGCGGCCATCGACACCGCGGCCGTGCTGCCCCAGCGCCGGCTGCGCTCGCAGTGCGTCGCGCTCACCGCGCTGCAGTGGGAGGTCGTGGCCAACGCCGACCGTCGCCGCAGCCCCATCGACCTGGCCCGGCTGCTCGGCCGCGACACGTTCACGGTCATGCTCGAGGTGCGCCGGATGGCACGCACCGGTCTGGTCGAACCCGGCCGCCCCGGCGGCTCCGCGGCCGCGGAGTCCGTCGCCACGGTGCGGGCCAGGGCCGCCGCGGGTCTGACCGCCCCGCCTGCCGCGCAGCCGGGACGGCACGCGAAAGCCGTGGCCGAACCCATCGCCGAACCCGCGCCCGATCCGCCGCCGGAACCGGCCGGAGAACCGGCCGGAGAACCGCCGCCGCACATTCCGCTGCCGCGCCGCGCCGTCCGGCAGGAATCCGCCCGGCGCACCGAACTCGCCGGCACGCCGGAGACCCGCGTGCCCGAGCAGATCCTCACCCGCCTCATCGCCGGGCTGGGGGCGCTGTGAAACGAGACCTTCTGAGATCGCTCCTACGCGGTAGGAAGAGAGGAGTCATCCCCTTGGCCCCAGACAGTCCGGTGCTCGCCGAGATACGCGAGCTGCGCGTCCGCCTGCCACACGTGGTCGGTGTGCTCGTGGCGAGCGTCGACGGGCTGCTCATCGCGCAGGACGCCGAAGGCATCGAGCCGGAGGTCTTCGCCGCGATGTCGGCCGCTCAGCTCGGCCTGGGGCAGCAGATCATCGCCGCGGTGCGCTCGGGGGAGTTCCGGGAGACGGTCACCACCGCGACGAACGGCTACGTGGCGGTCTTCGCCGCCGGAGCATCGGCACTGCTCACCGTCATCGCGGGCCGGGAACTCAACGTCGCCCGCCTGCACCACGAGGCGCGTCCTGTCGCGGCGCGCATCGGAGAACTCGTACAACACGTAGAGATCCGCTGAACCATCTGACCATCCCTTGTCGAACGAAAACGAGGTTCCACCATGGCTGACATGGAAAGCTCGCTCCAGGAAGCGATGCAGATCGAGGGCGCGGTGGGTGTCGCGCTCGTGGACTACACCAGCGGCATGGCCCTGGGCACGCTCGGCAGCGCCAAGGAGCTGGACCTGACCATCGCCGCCGCGGGCAACACCGATGTGGTCCGGGCCAAGCTGCGCACCCTGGAGATGCTGAAGCTGAAGGACTCGATCGAGGACATCCTGATCACGCTGGGCGTGCAGTACCACGTCATCCGGCCGCTGACCAGCCGGAACACCCAGGGGCTCTTCCTCTACCTGGTGCTCGTCCGGTCCCGGGCCAACCTGGCCATGGCCCGGCACAAGCTCAAGAACATCGAGGAGGGTCTGCAGATGTGACCGTCGCCGATCTCGTCGTCGGTGGCCGAAAGCGTTGTGCGCCAGGCCATCGGCGGTGGGAAGGTCGCGATGGGACGTGATTCACTTTAATGTTCGTTCAAATCTGCTGTACCGCAGAGTGCGGTATGGCGATCAACGTGTGTCCATCCCATACTGAGCAGTAAGGAAGCATCACGTTTCCTGGAACAGGAACAGCGCCCGGCTGGCACCGGGCGCCGCTCTTGGCCTCGTCCCACGCAGGGAAGGAGGACTGTCTCATGTCATCTATACCCCGCCGACTCCCTCCCTGCAAGGGCTGCTCAAGGGAGAGGGAGGATGCCCGTCTACTACCGAGGTCCGTGGGCGCACATCGACCACCGGTACCTCCAGGTGTACGTGCCTGAACCCCGCCGGTTCGCGCTCAGCGGACTGCACGGGGTGCACATCGTCTGCATCCCGTCCGAGCGGGGTGGTGGCACCACCACCCGGCTTTACGCGACGGGCACCGTCGGCGTCGCTGCGGCGACCGCCTGGCCGGTGCTCGGCACGGGTGCGATGTCGGTCGCGGCGACGATCGCCGCGGCGTTCCTGGTCGGAGCCCGGGGCTGCTGGGGGACCAGGACTCACTCGTACGAGTTGCGCGGGTTCTACCGAGGGTCGTACCAGGTGCTGTTCTCGACCACTGACGAGCGGATGTTCGAGCAGGTCAGGCGGGGTTTGGTGCGGGCGATGGAGTATCACGCGGACACGAATTGACATCGCTTTTCATCAGTGGTGTCCAACCGGGATGCCGCGGTGTAACGTCTGTGCGTTGCATCACACAGCGGCATCCCAATCTGCTGTACAGCTAGATCACGGAACGGGAGACGATCGGGAGGGCCGCCATGGTCTCAGGTGATCTGCCTGCAGTGGCCCGCCGTCGACTCCGCCTGGCACTGCGCGGTTGGCGTGACACGCGCGGGCTGACCCAGGGTGAGGTCGCCGAGGCGCTCGACTGGTCGCTGTCCAAGGTGCAGCGCATCGAGAGCGGCGAGGTGACCGTCTCCGGCACGGACCTGCGTGCCCTGTTGGACACCCTCGGGGTGGCTGATTCAGCCACCGTTGCCGAACTCGTACAGGATGCCAGGACGGCGCGTCGCCGAGTCGCCGGTTGGTGGGACACTCCCCGTTACCGCACGCAACTCACCCCGGCACTGATGCAGCTGATGCAGTTCGAGAGCCAAGCCACGACGATCCGGACCTTTTCCCCGGCCCTGCTTCCGGGAGTACTGCAGACGCCACGGCACGCCGAAGCGGTCCTCAATTTCTGGAACAGCGAGCTTCGCATGATCACAGATGATCAGCGCGGGGCGCGGCTGGAGGTTCGGCTGCGTAGGCACGAACACATCTTCAACCGTGCGGATCAGCCGACCTACATGCTGGCGATCGACGAGGCGGTCCTGCTTCGAACTGCCGGTGACCGTGAGACTGCTATCGAACAATTCCAACGTTTGATGCGACTCATCACCGAGGGAAAGCTAATCTTGAGGATCGTTCCCCTGGCACTGGCCGGGCTCGCCGTCACTCTCGGGCAGTTCAGCATTCTGGACCTCGGCAGTGAGCAGGACGCCGTCCTGTATCGGGAAAGCTGGGCGACGGACGAGATTCTCCACGACCCGGGTGTGGTCTCGCACCATCGCCAGATCTTTGATGCGATCGAGCGCTGGTCGTACAGCGCCGAACGATCTAGTCGCCTGCTCGAGGCCCGTATCGCGGCCCTCCGTGCGGAGTCCGATGGCTAGGCGGTGAGACCGCCTGAAAGACCACTCCTACCACCATCAGAAGGGAACTGTTTCGTCGTGTCACATGTTCAGACAAGTGTCAGCTGGCGCAGGAGCACTCGTTGTGAATCCGGGGCCTGCGTGGAGGTGGCACAACTCGGGCCCGACGTCGGTCTGCGCGACTCGAAGGATCCGCAGGGGCCGGTTCTCCGCTTCTCCCGCCAGGAATTCGCCGCCTTTATCGCGGGGTTGAGGGCGGGAGATTTCGTCGCTGACTGACGTCGTCCGGCGACAGGCCCGTTCCTCGACGGAACGGGCCTGTTTTGTTGTGCCAACTGTTCTGCGGTACGTCGTAGGCAAGGGCCTTGCCTTGTACGCTGAGCTGCTAGTCACCGATGAAGGGTCAATCCATGACATCGGACAGTCAGCACGTCACCTGGGGTGTGGGCTCCTACTGCGAAGGCGGTGCCTGTGTTGAGGTTGGCGTGAGCGGCGACGAGGTGCTCATTCGCCGCGCTCGAACGGAGGAACCCGTCGTCGTGTTCACCCGCGGCGAGTGGGCGGCGTTCCTGAGGTCCGCCAAAGACGGCGAGTTCGACCTCTAACGGCCCGGAGCGGGCCGTTCACGATCGGGCACAGCAGCAGCCGGCGGTCAGCGGTGACCGCCGGGACCCGGTAGTGGCATGAGCTGAAACGTCCTCTCTCGTTCGGTGGTCTGACGACACGGCCGCCCAGCGGTTCTCGCTCGGTCAGGCGGCGTGCGTCACCAGCTCTTCCAGAACTGGAAGAGGTAGTTGCCGTAGGCGGCCAGTTCACGTGGGATGCCGGAGACGTCGAGGAAGAAGACGGTCGCGTCGCCGAACAAGCCCCGGGCCAGCGGGAAGTACAGCAGGGCGAAGACGATCAGGATGCCGAACGGCTTGATCTTGTTGCCCGCGTGGCGTGCGCCGGGGGACAGGTAGGGCTCGATCATCCCGTACCCGTCCAGGCCGGGCACCGGCAGCAGGTTGAGGATCGCGGTCGCGACCTGCAGGTAGGCGAGGAAGGTCAGCCCGGCCCAGAAGGTCAGATGCGGCGCGTCCCAGTTGAGGAAGGCCGGGCCGCCGAGCGCCACGGCCGCCAGCAGCCCGATGGCGGCGACGATGTTCACGGCGGGGCCGGCAGCGGAGACCAGCGCGTCGCGGAAGCGGTTGCGCAGCCGGTGACTCTCGATCATCACAGCGCCGCCGGGCAGCGGCAGACCGCCGATGAGCAGCCAGAGCATCGGCAGCAGCAGTGTGAGCACCGGGTGGCCGTACTTGCGGGGGTCTAGCCGCAGGTAGCCCTTCTCGGCGACGGTGTGGTCGCCGCCGCGGTGCGCGGTCAGCGCGTGGGAGAACTCGTGCAGGCAGAGGGTGACCAGCCAGCCGGAGAGCACGAAGAAGAACACGACCAGTGACGGATGTCCGACGCCGGTCCACGCCGCCACGGCGCTGACCAGCATGACGATGACGAGCGCGACGAAGATGAGGGAGATTCCGCCCCTCGGTTCGCGGTCGCGCCGCGGTCGCGGTGTGCGCGCCGGTCGCAGCGACGGTATGCGCCGTTCGCGTGCGACCTGGTTCTCGACCGCCTTGGCGCGGCGGCTCCAGTCCTCTTCGGCCGCGAGGCGGTCGAGTGGATCGTCGTGTTGCCCTTGCCCACCGCTCATGGCGGGCAAGGCTACCCGAGTCGACCCCATGAACGCTGTACGCGCGTCTCGCGCCCTGGCAGCATCGGGGCATGCGCGATGAGGTCCTCACCCGGCAGCAGGCATCCGATGCGGTCACCGGTCACGGCTGGCGGTTCGTGCTCGGCTCGTTGTGCACCGCCGTCGAGGTGTCGTCGCTGGCGCAGGCGGCGGAGGTGGCTTCGCTCGCGGTGGCGGCCGCGGGTCGGGGCGCGGAGCGTCAGCTGCTGCTCGACCTGCGTGGAGATCGGGTCCTGCTGACGGTGCAGGTGCCCGGCGCGATGCGGGTGACCGGCCGGGAGACGGAGCTGGCGGTGCGGGTGTCGGCCGCGTTGACCGCGGCGGGGCACGCGACCGATGCCGTCAGCGGGTCGCCACGCACCGTCCAGCTGTTGGAGATCGCCATCGATGCGCTCGACATCGCCTCGGTGCGCCCGTTCTGGCTGGCGGTGCTCGGTTACGCCGAGGTGGGCGACGATCCGGGGGCCGCTGTCGTCGATCCGTACGGTCAGGGTCCGACGGTGTGGTTCCAGCAGATGGACCGGCCGCGTACCGAGCGCAATCGCATCCACCTGGACATCTCGGTGCCGCACGACGAGGCGGACCGCCGTGTCGCGGCGGCCGTGGCCGCCGGCGGGCGGGTGGTCTACGACAAGGAGGCGCCCGCGTTCCGGGTGCTCGCCGACCCCGAGGGCAACGAAGCGTGCGTCACCACCTGGCTCGGCCGCGACTGACCACCGCGTCGTGGACCCTCGGCCCGGACGGCATCGCCGAGCGGATCAGGTGGCGGCCATGCCGCGCAGCGCGGTGAGGATGGACGGGGTCGGGTCGAAGTCGGGCTCCGGGCAGGCGAGCTGGATGGCCACCAAGCCGTCGAGCAGGGCGAGCACGGTCAGGTAGTCGGCCTGCGGCGCGGTCGAACCGAACTGCGCCAGCCACGGTTCGCCCCAGGTCGCCAGCCGCTGCCGCGCCGTCCTGATCCGCTCCTGCAGGACCGGATGGAACGCCGCCTCGTGGAAGATCGCGTGCCGGGCCAGCGTCAGTGCCTTCGCCGGGCCGGTGACCTCGCGGACCATGTCGCCTATGAGCTGGGCGAACTCCTCCAGCGAGGCGGGCGGGCGCTGGCCGGCCAGGCGCTGCCACACCGCTGTCTCGATCTCGACGAGCCGGTCGAGGATGCCGCCGACCAGGGCCTCCCGGGTGCGGAAGCTGTTCGACGTCGAGCCCTCCGGCAGTCCGGCCTGCGCGTCGACCGCGCGGTGGGTCAGCGCGCGCAGCCCTTTCGTGCCGAGTACGGCGATGGCGCCGTCGAGCACCTGCTCCCTGCGGTCGGACATGAGACCCATACTACAGCTGTAGTCATGCCCACTACAGCTGTAGTACGTTCGGGGCATGACGAGAACGGCGGCCGTCGTGGGTGGCGGCATCGGCGGTCTGGCGACCGCCATCGGCTTGCGGGCGGCGGGCTGGCGGGTCTGCGTGTACGAGCGCAGCGACACCTTGCCGACCACCGGCACCGGCCTGGGCATCTGGCCGTCGGCGCTGCGCGCGCTCGACGAACTCGGCGTCGGCGGGGCGGTGCGCGCGGCCGGGCTGCCCCAGCGCAACGGCGCGATCCGCCGGCCCGACGGGTCGCGCATCGCCACCCTCGACGTGGACCGGGTGCGGGACCGCCATGGCGAGCCGGTCCAGCTGGTGTCGCGGCCGGCCCTGCTCGGCGCGCTCAGCCAGGCGTTGCCCGCCGGTGTCGTCCGCTTCGGCCGCAGCGTCGACGACGTCACCGCGTTGCGCCGCGACCACGATGTGGTGGTCGCGGCCGACGGCATCGGCAGCCGGATCCGTACGGCGCTGTTCGGCGACCGGCACGGCCTGCGTTACGCGGGCGCGACCGTCTGGCGCGGCACCGCCGACCTGGACACCGACATGGGCGGCGAGACCTGGGGAGTCGGCGCCCGCTTCGGAGTCACCCCGCAG
This sequence comes from Catellatospora paridis, assembly GCF_009720365.1. Lineage (GTDB taxonomy): Bacteria > Actinomycetota > Actinomycetes > Mycobacteriales > Micromonosporaceae > Catellatospora > Catellatospora paridis. Next base: position 228,295 of record NZ_ML769314.1, read on the forward strand.
GGGCCGGGCCGCACCAACTGGTACGCCGTGCTGACCGCCCCCGAGCATCACCGTCCCGCCCTCGACGACCCGGACGAGCTGCGCCGCGTCTTCGGGCACTGGCACGACCCGATCCCGGCGGTGCTCGACCGGTATGCCACCTCGCACGTCATCCGGCACGACATCCACCACCTCGCCCCAGCGCTGCCGTCGTACACGGCGGGCAACGTGGCGCTGCTCGGCGATGCGGCGCACGCGATGACGCCCGACCTGGGCCAGGGCGCCTGTCAGGCGATCATCGACGGGGTCGCGCTGGCACGCTGCCTGTCCGGCGGCGACGTGGCGGCCGGGCTGCGCGCCTACGACCGCGAACGCCGCCGCCCCACCCAGCGCATGGCCGCCACGGCCCTCATGGTCAACCGCATGTCCCAGGCCAGGCGTCTCCTCCCGCTCCGCGACGCCGTCCTGCGCCTCGCCCTCTCCTTCGGTCCACCCGCCTGACCCCACCATGAGCTGGGCGTTCGTGAGCGTGCAACAGGTTGCGCAGGCCGTCTTGGTTTTTGCACTACTTCCTGTAAGATCCCGGAGGTGACGACGAGCAGGCTTTCGGCGGTGGCGAAGTTCGCGGGCGTGTCCGAGGCGACCGTGAGCCGGGTCTTACGCGGCAAGCCGGGGGTCTCCCAGGCCACCCGCGACACGGTGCTCACCGCGCTGGACGTGTTCGGCTTCGCCCGGCCGGAGCCCGTGCGCAGCGAGCGCGCCCGGCTGATCGGGCTGGTCGTGCCCGACCTCAGTAACCCGATCTTCCCGGCGTTCGCCGAGGTCATCGGGGTGTCGCTGATCCAGCGCGGGCTGGTGCCGGTGCTGTGCACGCGCACCTCCGACGGGGTGTCCGAGGCGCACTACATCGAGATGCTGCTGGCCCAGCAGGTCGGCGGGATCGTGTTCGTCGGCAGCAGCTACGCCGACGCCGGGCCCGCCGCGATCAAGCAGCTCACCGAGCGCAGGCTGCCCATAGTGCTGATCAACGCGGCCGACGAGAACCTCGGCGTGGCCCGGATCTGCGTCGACGACACCGGCGCGGCCGAGCAGGCGCTGGCGCACCTCGCGGGGCTGGGCCACGAGAAGATCGGGCTGATTCTGGGGCCCGTCGGGCACGTGCCGTCGGCCCGCAAGCTGGCCGGGTTCGCGAAGTTCTGGGAGGAACGCGGTGAGACCCGCTGGCGGCGCTGGGTGGACCACACGGTGTTCACCGTGGAGGGTGGCCGTGGCGCGGCGAACCGGCTGCTCGCGGCAGGGGTGACCGGGCTGGTGTGCGCCAGTGACGCGCTGGCGCTGGGCGCCGTTCGAGCGGTACGCAAGCAGGGCCTGGAGGTCCCGGACGACGTGTCGGTGGTCGGCTTCGACGACTCGACCTTCATGGGCGTGACCGACCCGCCCTTGACCACGGTGCGCCAACCGGTGCGAGCCATGGCCGGTGCGGCGGTGATCTCCCTGTTGTCACAGCTGGAGGGCCGTCCGGCGGCGGCCGAAGAAGTGCTGTTCGACCCCGAGCTGATCGTCCGCAGCACCACCGGCCCGTGCCCGGTGCGCGCTTAGGCCCACCCGTGCACTCCGGTCCCCGCCCGCAACGCCGCCGGCGGCAAGCCCCGACTGCCACGCACCCGGCCCCCGGGTGCGCCGCTGCTGCGCGCCTTCGCCCGGATCGCGCCGTCACCACGGGCCGCGCCCTGGGGTCGGTGGATGATCGTTCGACTTGCCTGGCACATGGGCGTATGAGTGTGCAAGATACGCACACCTGCCGGGCAAGTCGGGCGATCTTGGGGTGGGACGGGCGTCACGGGGTGGCGGCGATCTAGCGATCGGGCAGGTCGCGCCCTTCTTGAGCGATCATATCGATGAGTCACGAACTTGCGGGGCTGTGCAAGTGGATGGCAAACGAGCCATCACGTTTTTGCGTCATCCTCTGGACTTCCGGGCGCGAGCGCGCCTATCCTTCTGCTCACGCCACGGCGCTGTAACCCCCGAGCGACGCGGCCGCAATGCGCGATTAACAAACCCGGAGCGCCCGCCGCTGCCGGAGCAGCCGGGCCGGCTGAGGTCCGGGATGTGCATACAGAAGGGATCGGAGAACCGATGAACCGACGTTTGCTCGGCAAGTCGCTGGCGCTCGCGCTGGTGGCCGGCACGACGATGCTCGGCGCGGCCTGCGCCAGCGAGGAGCCGGCGACCCCCAGCGGTCCGGTGACCATCACCGTCAACGGGATGCCCCCGGCGACGGACGCGGTCAACCGCAAGAACTTCGAGGACGATGTCAAGGCGTTCGAGGCCAAGTACCCGAACATCAAGATTGACGCCAAAGAGGGGTTCATGGACCCCCAGCAGTTCGCTACGAAGCTGGCCGGCGGCCAGCTGGAGGACGTCTTCTACGTCTACCTGACCGACCCGGCGAGCCTGATCGCCAAGCGCCAGGTCCAGGACATCTCCGCACAGCTGGCGGCGTTCCCGTCGATCAAGGACGTCAAGCCGGACCTGATGAAGGTCTTCACCGGCGGCGACGGCAAGATCTACGGCGTTCCGGTGGCGAACTACTCGCTGGGCCTGGTCTACAACCGGACGCTGTTCACCAAGGCCGGCCTCGACCCGGCGAGCCCGCCCAAGACCTGGGAAGAGGTCCGTGAGGCGGCCAAGAAGATCGCGGCGCTGGGCAACGGCACCGTCGGCTACGGCGACTACAGCAAGAACAACACCGGCGGCTGGCACTTCACCGCGGAGATGTACTCCATCGGTGGCGACGTCGCCGTCAAGGAGGGCGAGGCCTGGAAGGCCGCCTTCAACAACGACAAGGGCAAGCAGGTCCTGCAGCAGCTGAAGGACATGCGCTGGACGGACAACACGATGGGCCAGCGCCAGCTGCTCGAGTGGGCCGACCTGCTGCAGATGATGGCGTCGGGCAAGCTCGGCATGTACATCGGCTCGGCGGACAACTTCCCCGTCATCGTGAACCAGTACAAGGCCAAGTACGAGGACTTCGGTCTCGGCGGCATCCCCGGCGGCCAGGGCACCCTGGGCGGCGGCGACGGCTACATGTTCAAGGCCGGCCTCAGCCCCGAGAAGATCAAGGCCGGTCTGACCTGGCTGTCCTTCAAGGGCGGCGCGCTCGACCCGGACCGCATCGCGGCCGACAACGAGAAGGCGGCCGCCAAGGGCCAGCCGGTGGGCCTGCCCCAGCCGAACATCTGGACCGGCGCCTCGCTGGCCAAGTGGGAAGAGGCGACCAAGAAGCACGCCAACATCCCGTCGCAGAACTTCGGCCCGTTCCTGGCCACCTCCACCACCATCCCGCTGAAGCTCGAGCCGCCGCTGGCGCAGCAGATCTACGCGGTGCTGGACACGGCGATGCAGAAGGTGCTGACCGACCAGAACGCCGACATCAGCAAGCTGCTGGCGGACGCCGAGAAGCAGGTCAACACCATCCTGTCGACCGTCAAGTGACGCGGTAGGGTCCCGGACCGCGGGGGCGCCGGTAGGAAGTCCAGGTGCCAAGCCACCAGGACGAATGACCGGCGCAGGTCCGGGACCCACCTGCCGACCAGGCACACCGGGTTCAGCACAGCAGGAGAGGAAGCACGACGATGACGGTGATCGCGCCGGAGACCACGGCAGCGGTGACACGGGGGACGGGGCGCGACGGCGGGCCAGGGGGGCCGGGCTCGGCCCGCATGGCGAGGCTGCGTCGTAAGATCGGCGACAACGTACAGGCGTACATCTTCCTGGCGGCAGGTCTGCTCTGCTTCGGCCTGTTCTCCTGGTGGCCGCTGGTCAAGGGCATCATCCTCAGCTTCCAGCAGGACAACTTCGTCACCGACCCGATCTGGGTCGGGTTCGACAACTACCAGGCGGTGCTCGACGACCCGCTGTTCGCCACCGCATGGCTGAACACACTGGAGTTCACCGGCCTGGCGCTGCTGTTCGGGTTCGCGGTGCCGTTCGTGCTGGCGCTGGTCATCAACGAGTTCCGCCACGCCAAGGGCTTCTTCCGGTTCGCGGTGTACCTGCCGGTGATGCTGCCGCCGATCGTCAGCGTGCTGCTGTGGCAGTACTTCTACGACCCCGGCACGGGCCTGTTCAACGCGATCCTGTCCGGCGTGGGCCTGCCCACCTCCGACTGGACGCAGTCGCCGAAGATGGCGATGATCTCGCTGGTACTGGTCTCGACCTGGGCCAACATGGGCGGCGCGACCATCATGTACCTGGCCGGCCTGGCCGGCATCCCCGGTGAGCTGTATGAGGCCGCCGAACTCGACGGCGCGTCGGTCTGGCAGCGCATCAGGCACGTGACCATCCCGCAGATGCGCTTCATCATGCTGGTCTTGCTGCTGCTGCAGATCGTGGCCACGATGCAGGTCTTCATCGAGCCCTATCAGCTCACCGGCGCCACCAACCCCGAGACGATCACGGTGATGATCCTCATCTACCGGTACGCGTTCACCGTCAACAACGACTTCGGCATGGCCGCGGCGATGAGCGTGCTGCTGTTCATCGTGCTCGGTGCGTTCTCGGCCCTCTACCTGCGGCTCACCCGCAAGGCCGACTGAGGAGGATCCCAGATGAGCTCGATGACGCGATCCCTGATCTCGGAGGCCGACCTGCGCCGCGGCCACGGCCGCCTGATCTACCGGCTGGTGCTGGGCGCGATGGCGGTGGCCTTCGTGCTGATGTTCATCGGCCCGCTGTACTGGATGGTCATCGGCGCTTTCAAGACGCCGATCGAGCTGGCCCAGACGCCGCCGACCATCCTGCCGACCGAGTGGCACCCGGAGACCTACCTCGACGCGTGGAACCGGCTCGAGATCGGGCGCTACATGGTCAACACGGCGTTCTACGCGCTCGGCGGCTGGCTCATCCAGCTGATCGTCGACGTCGCCGCCGCGTACGCCCTGTCGAAGTTGCGGCCGGTGCTCGGCAACGTGGTGCTGGGCGGCATGCTGGCCAGCCTGATGCTGCCGGCCGCGGCGCTGCTGGTGCCCGCCTACCTGACCGTGGCCGAGGTGCCGATCTTCGGGGTCAACCTGCTGAACACCCCGTGGGCGCTGTGGCTGCCGGGCGCGGCCAACGCGTTCAACATCTACGTGCTCAAGCGGTTCTTCGACCAGATCCCCAACGATCTGCTGGACTCGGCGGGCATCGACGGCGCGGGCAGGTTCCGTCTGCTCTGGCACATCATCCTGCCGCTGTCGCGGCCGGTGCTGGCGGTGGTCTCCATCTTCGCGATCATCGGTTCCTGGAAGGACTTCATCTGGCCGCTGCTGGTGCTGCAGGACCCGGAGGGTCAGACCATCAGCGTGGCGCTGAGCCGGCTGGCCGAGACCGGGCGGGTGACCAACAACGAGATGTTCGCGGGCCTCGCCATCGCCAGCATCCCGATGGTGGTCCTGTTCATGATCTTCCAGCGCAGCATCCTCAACGGCCTGTCCGCGGGAGCCCTCAAGGGGTAGGCCGCACCCAGATTTCCGGCCGCCCCGCCCGGTGGCGGCCGGATCAGAGATCCGCTCACGCATCGCCGCCCGGTTCCCATGCCCGGGGGCCGGTCGGTGCTGCCCGGAACACGGCCCGCCCGCCATCGCGCGAGGCAGGCGGCCGGGTTCCACCGCCACGGGGGACACACCCACGCAAGTGAAGGGAGTACGCAATGACGCTGCACCATCGCACCGCTCCACGCATCCCCGCTCGCACCCTGCTGGCCGCGCTCGCCGCGACCGTGCTCACCCTCGGCGCAGGCCTGCTCACGGCCCTGCCCGCGTCCGCCGCGACCACGACGTACCAGGCCGAGTCGGCCGCGCGGTCCGGCGGGACCGTGGTCGCCACCGACCACACCGGCTACACCGGTTCCGGTTTCGTGGGCGGCTACACCGACACGAACAAGGGCAACGCCAACCTGACGTTCACGGTGAACGTGTCCGGGACGGCCAACCGCACGCTGACCATGCGCTACGCCAACGGCACCACGGCCACCAAGACGCTGTCGCTGTACGTCAACGGCACGAAGATCAAGCAGATCAGCCTCAACGCCACCGCCAACTGGGACACCTGGGGCACCCAGGTCGAGACCGTGTCCCTGGCCAACGGCAACAGCACGGTGTCGTACAAGTTCGACACGGCCGACTCCGGCAACGTCAACCTGGACAGCCTGACCGTCGCCGACATCGCGGCCCCGCCCGCGGGCCAGTACGAGGCCGAGTCCGCCTCGCTGTCCGGCGGCACGACGGTCGCCACGGACCACCCCGGCTTCACCGGTTCCGGTTTCGTGGGCGGCTACACCGACGGCAACAAGGGCAACGCGAACACGTCGTTCACTGTGAACACCGCGAGCGCGGGCACCGCCACGGTGACCGTGCGCTACGCCAACGGCACCGGCGCGAACATGACGCTGTCGCTGTACGTCAACGGCGGCAAGCTGCGCCAGATCAATCTCCCGGCCACCGCCAACTGGGACACCTGGGGCACGATCGCCGAGGCCGTGACGCTCAACGCGGGCAACAACACGGTCGCGATCAAGTTCGACAGCACCGACTCGGGCAACATCAACCTGGACAACATCAGCGTGTCCGGGACGACCCCGCCGAGCAGCCCGAGCCCGACCCCGAGCACCAGCCCGACCCCGCCGCCCACGGGCGTGAGCTACGAGCTGGAGACCGGGTTCACCTCCGGTGGCGCGTCGACCGCGACCAGCACCGGCGGTTACACCGGAAGCGGCTACGTGACCGGCCTGACCACGGCCGGCGCGCGCGTGATCCGGACCGTCAACGCCACCGCGGCGGGGGCGACCACGGTGACACTGCGCTACACCAACACCAACGGCGCGGCTCGCACCGTGTCCGTGCATGTCAACGGTCTCAAGACCGGCCGGCTCTCGCTGCCCGCCGGTGCGGGCTGGCTCAACGCCGCGCAGAGCATCACGCTGCGCGCCGGGCTGAACATCATCGGCTACCAGTACGACTCGGGCGACTCCGGCAACGTGCTGCTGGACAACGTCACCGTCGGCAGCGGCACGGCGCTGGCCACACGCGGCGCGACCCTGCCGTACACCGTCTACGAGGCGGAGTCGGGCAGCACCAACGCGGCGCTGATCGGGCCGAACCGGGCCTACCTGACCGAGCCGTCGGAGGCGTCCGGCCGCCGGGCCGTGAAGCTGTCCTCGACCGGCCAGTACGTGCAGGTCACGCTGAGCAAGCCGGCGAACGCGTTCGTGATCCGCTACTCGATCCCGGACAACGCGGCGGGCACGGGCAACACCAACCCGCTGGCGCTGTACGCGGGCAGCACGAAGATCCAGGACGTCAGCCTCAGCTCGACCTACAGCTGGGTGTACGGGGCGTACCCGTACAACAACAACCCGGCGGGCGGCGAGCCGCACCGGTTCTTCGACGACGTGCGGGTGCTGCTGGGCACCACCTACCCGGCGGGCACGGTCATCAAGCTGCAGAAGGACGCGTCCTCGTCGGCGGCGTACTACACGATCGACCTGATCGAGGCCGAGGTCGCCCCGGCGGCCCTGTCCGCCCCGGCCGACTTCCTGTCGGTGACCTCGTACGGCGCGGTCGCCAACGACGCCGGTGACGACACCAACGCGTTCAACAGCGCGATCTCCGCGGCGCAGAGCCAGGGCAAGGGCCTGTGGGTGCCGGCCGGCACGTTCGTCACGAACGCGCGGCTCAACATCCAGAACGTCTCCCTGCGCGGCGCGGGCGTGTGGCACACCGTCATCAAGGGCACGAACGGCAAGGGCGGCTTCTTCGCCACCGGGTCCAACGTGCGGCTGGCCGACTTCACCCTGTCCGGCGACGTGCGCTACCGCGACGACAGCGCGTTCGACGCGGGCATCGAGGGCAACTTCGGCACCGGCTCGCTGGTCAGCAACGTCTGGCTGGAGCACACCAAGGTCGGCATGTGGCCGTCCACCGGCACCAACGGCCTGTACGTCGTCGGCACCCGGATGCGCAACATCTTCGCCGACGGCGTGAACGTCAACGGCGGCGCGACCAACGTGCGCGTCGACCAGAGCACGCTGCGCAACACCGGCGACGACGCGCTGGCCATGTGGTCCAACTCGGCGCCCGTCACGAACAGCGCGTTCACCTTCAACACGGTGGCGCTGCCGATGCTGGCCAACGGTGCGGCGATCTACGGCGGCAACGGCAACCGCATCGAGGACAACCTGATCAGCGACTCGGTGTACGCCGGGTCCGGCATCGCCATCAGCACCTGGCACGGGGCGCAGCCGTTCAGCAACACCACCTCGGTGCAGCGCAACACGCTGACTCGCACGTCCAGCTTCGAGCGCAACTGGAACTCGTCGCTGGGCGGCCTGTGGATCTACGCGGAGGCCACCGACATCACGGCCCCGGTCCTGGTCAAGGACGTCGACATCATCGATTCCACGTACCAGGGCATCCTGCTCAGCTTCCAGCGCAACATCACCAACCTCACGCTCGACCACGTCACCGTCAACGGCGCCGGGACGTACGGGATCGAGCTCAACGCCGCGGGCAGCGCGTACGTCACGTACGTCACCGTCTCCGGCGCCGCGAGCGGCGGGTTGATCAACCGTCTGGGCTACACGCTCAACCGCGGCCCCGGCAACAGCGGTTTCTGACCGGACCCACTGCGAATCACTGAAGGCAGGTACCCGTGTTCCACAACGACACCCGTGACTGGTGGCACCACGCCGCCATCTACCAGGTCTACCCGCGCTCCTTCGCCGACGCGAACGGCGACGGCGTGGGCGACCTGGCGGGTATCCGCGCCAAGCTCGGGTACCTGCACTCCCTCGGCATCAACGCCATCTGGTTCAGCCCCTGGTACCCGTCGCCGATGGCGGACGCCGGCTACGACGTGGCCGACTACCGCGACATCGACCCGTCCTTCGGCACCCTCGAAGAGGCGGAGCTGCTGATCGCGGAGGCGCACGAGCGCGACATCCGCATCATCATCGACATCGTGCCGAACCACTGCTCCGACGCCCACGCGTGGTTCCAGCGCGCGCTGGCCGAGGGGCCGGGCTCGCCGGCCCGGGACCTGTTCTGGTTCCGGGCCGGTCGGGGCGAGCACGGCGAGCTGCCGCCCAACGACTGGAGCTCCATCTTCAACGGCCCCGCCTGGACCCGCGTCGCCGACGGCGAGTGGTACCTGCACCTGTTCGCCCCCGAGCAGCCCGACCTGAACTGGGAGAACCCGCTGGTCCGGGCGGAGTTCGAGGACATCCTGCGGTTCTGGTTCGACCGCGGCATCGACGGCATCCGCATCGACTCCGCCGCGCTGTGCGTCAAGGACCCGACGCTGGCCGACTTCGACCCGGCCGCGCCGCCGACCCCGCACCCGTTCGAGGACCGCGACGCCATCCACGACATCTACCGCTCGTGGCGGGTCATCGCCGACTCGTACGAGCAGCCGCGGGCCCTCATCGGCGAGGTGCTGCTCGCCGACATCGACCGGTTCGCGCTGTACCTGCGACCCGACGAGATGCACGCCGCGTTCAACTTCCACTTCCTGGGCTGCCCGTGGGACGCCAAGTCGCTGCGCCACTGCGTGGACGCGACGCTGGCCTCGCACGCCCCGGTCGGCGCGCCGAGCAGCTGGGTGCTGGCCAACCACGACGTCACGCGTACGGTGACCCGCTACGGCCGCACCGACACCGGCTTCGAGCACGCGCTGCGCCAGGCCCGCCACCTCATGCCCACCGACGCGACGCTCGGCCTGCGCCGGGCCCGCGCGGCGGCGCTGCTGACCCTGGCCCTGCCCGGCTCGGTGTACGTGTACCAGGGTGAGGAGCTGGGCCTGCCCGACGTCGAGCGGCTGCCCGATGACACCCGCCAGGACCCGATCTACCACCGTTCCGGCGGCACCGACCCGGGCCGCGACGGCTGCCGGGTGCCGCTGCCCTGGTCGTCGACGGGCGCCTCGCACGGTTTCAGCCCTGAAGGCGGCGCACCCGCCTGGCTGCCGCAGCCCGACTGGGCGCACCTGACCGTCGAGGCCCAGCAGGCCGACCCCGGCTCGATGCTGCGCCTCTACCAGGCCGCGCTGGCCATCCGGGGCAGCGAGGCAGGGCTCGGCGACGGCCCGATGACTTGGCTGGACACCCCGGAGGCGGTGGTGGCGTTCACCCGGCCCGGCGGCTTCACCTGCGTGGTGAACCTGTCCGCCGAGCCGGTCGACCTGCCCCCGCACACCGCGGTGATGCTGACCAGCATCGACCTGACCGACGGTCGCCTGCCCGCCGACGCCTCGGCCTGGCTGCGCACCGTCTGACAGACCACCCGCGGCGGCGGTTGAGCGGACCGCCGCCGCGGGTCCTTCCTCCAAGCCCGCCCACCATTCGCCCCGCGGCCCCGCCTTCCCCCGTGGGCCGCGACGCTCGTCATGATCGCCGGACTTGCCTGGCAACCGGGCGAAAGCGCCTTCAAGATACGCACAGGTGCCAGGCAAGTCCGGCGATCTCGGGCGGTCCGGCGGTGGGCGGCCACGGCGAGCGCACCTACTTCCAGGAGTCGCCGATGTCCCGCAAAGTGTTGATTTCGCTGGTCGTGGCAGTGGTCGCGGTGGCCGGTGCCGCCGTGGCGGTCGCCTGGCCGCGGGAGGACAAGCCCGCGCCCGCGCCGCCGAGGCTGGCGACCGTCGGCGACATCACCGGTCGTGGGGCGTCGCTGCCCTGGCGGGCGTACGAGGCGGAGCACGTGCGCACCGACGGCGCCGTCATCGGGCCGGACCGCCGCCACGGGACGCTCGCGGGGGAGGCCTCCGGCCGGATGGCGGTGACACTCCAGCCCGGACAGCGGCTGACGGTCACCCTGGCCGCCCCGGCGAACGCGGTCAACGTGCGCTTCTCGATCCCCGACAGTGCGGACGGCAGGGGCCAGGACACCTCGCTCGCCATGGAGGCGGGCGGCGTGACCCTGCCCGCGCTCGCGCTGACCTCGCGCTACAGCTGGTTCTACGGCGGCTTCCCGTTCACGAACACCCCGGCGCAGGGCGGCGAGCGCCACCTGTACGACAGCGCCCGCACCCTGCTCGGCACCGACCTGCCCGCCGGCGCGACGGTCACGCTGCGCGCCGGCGGGCTGCCGACCACCCTCGACCTGGTCGAGTTCGAGCAGGTCGCGGATCCGCTGCCGCAGCCCGCCGGTGCCCTGTCGGTGGCCGACTTCGCGGCCGACCCGAGCGGCGCGCAGCCCGCCGGCGAGGCGTTCATCAAGGCGATCGCGGCGGCCCGTGCCCAGCGCAAGGTGCTCTACGTGCCCGCGGGCCGGTACGCGGTCGGGCAGCACCTGCCGGTCGACGGCGTCACCGTGCAGGGCGCGGGCATGTGGCACACCGAGCTGCGCGGCAAGGGCGTCGGCGTCTACGGCAACCCCGTCCCGAAGCCCTCCCAGCAGGTGCACGTGACCGACCTGGCGATCATCGGCGAGGTGGACGAGCGCGACGACCGGGCGGCGCTGGCCGGGGTCGGCGGTGCGCTCGGCGGCGGCTCGGTGCTGGAGCGCCTGTGGATCCAGCACGTCAAGGTCGGCATGTGGCTGGACGGCCCGTTCGACGGGCTGCGCATCACCGGATGCCGGATCATGGACGTCACCGCGGACGGCATCAACCTGCACCAGGGCGTCAGCAACACCGTGATCAGCGACAACCTGGTGCGCAACACCGGCGACGACGGCATCGCGCTGTGGTCGGAGGCCGGGCCCGACGGCTTCGACGGCGAGTACGGCGCGGACCGGCAGGTCACCGTCGAACGCAACACCGTGCAACTGCCGATGCTGGCCAACGGCATCGCGATGTACGGCGGCCACGACAACACGGTCCGCGCGAACGTCGTCGCCGACATCCAGGTCGAGGGCGGCGGCATCCACGTCGGCAACCGCTTCTCCGCGACCCTGCTGCGCGGGGTCACCCGGATCGAGGGCAACACCACGCTGCGCGCCGGGGCCGACCACCCGTTCCTGGCCACCCCGATCGGCGCGCTCTGGTTCTACGCCAAGGACGCCCCGCTCACCGGCGAGGTCCTGGTCACCGACAACGACCTGCTCGACAGCACGCACGCCGCACTCCAGGTCCTCGGTTCCTCCGTCACCAACGTGACCATCACCGACCTGCGCGTGCACACCACCGGCACCCACCTCCTCCAGATCCAGTCCGCCGGCTCCCTGACCCTCTCCACCCTCACCGCCGAAGCCATCGGCGCCCAACCTCTCTTCCACTGCCCCGACGCCGTCACCTTCACCCTCACCGCCACGCCCCTAACCCCCACCTACTGCGGCCCCTTCCTCAAATGAAAGGAAGGGCACCTTCACATCGCTATGTGTTGTAGAAGGTGCCCTTCCCCACCGCGCCGTAGAGCGGACCTGCGGATCTGCGGTTCGGCCGGGCCGCTCGCTCCATGGATCGATCATGAAGTTGTGCCGCCGACACGCCGCCGACCCGTGCCATAGGTTCATGATCAACGCAGGGAGATTTCTGCAAGTGGCTTGCACCCGAGTGTTCTACACTTGCGCGATGGCGCGGAGGCTGGCCGAAGTGGCCCAACATGTCGGAGTCAGCGAAGCCACCGTGTCGCGGGTGCTCAACAACAAGCCGGGCATCTCCGAGGCGACTCGGGCGGCCGTGCTGTCGGCGCTCGACGTGCTCGGGTACGAGCGGCCGACCAAGCTGCGCGGGGAGCGCGCCAGGCTGGTCGGCATCGTGCTGCCCGAGATGCAGAACCCCATCTTTCCCGGGTTCGCCGAGGTCATGGCGGGTGCACTGGCCAAGAAGGGGTTCACCCCGGTGCTGTGCGCGCGGACCGTCGACGGGGTGGCCGAGTCGGAGTACATCACCATCCTGCTGGAGCAGAACGTCTCCGGCGTGATCTTCGCCAGCGGCCTGTACCAGCAGACCCGCGCCGCGCACGAGCACTACGCGCGGTTGAGCGAGCGCGGCCTGCCCACGGTGCTGATCAACGCGAGCGCCGACGGGCTGGCCTTCCCTCGGGTGTGCACGGACGAGGAGCACGCGGTCGAGCAGGCGTACGCCCACCTGACGGCGCTGGGCCACGAACGGATCGGGCTGGTGCTCGGCCCGCCGGACCACGTGCCCTCGGCCCGCAAGCTGGCCGCCTACCGCGCCGCCCGCAAGGGCGCGGCCGAGCTGGTCGCGCACGGCGCGCTCACCATGGAGGAGGGCCACGCCGCCGCCGCGCGCCTGGTCGCGGAGGGCGCGACGGGTCTGATCTGCGCCAGTGACGTGCTGGCCATCGGCGCGATGCGGGCGGTGCGCCGGGCCGGCAAGCAGGTGCCCGCCGACGTGTCCGTGGTCGGCTTCGACGACTCCGGGCTGATGGCGTTCACTGACCCGCCGCTGACCACGGTGCGCCAGCCGATCGTCGCCATGGGGCAGGCCGCGGTCGCGCTGCTGCTCAGCCAGATCGACGCCGAGCAGGTGCCCGACGACGAGCTGCTGTTCGAGCCGGAGCTGGTGGTACGCGCCTCGACCGGCCCGGCCCCGACCGCCTGACGCCCCTGCGGCGCGGCCGTGCCGCGCGGGCTGGACAGCCGTCCGTACGTGACCGACCTGCGCCCGCCGGCCTGAGCAAACCGCTGGCCGGGCCGCCCCGCCTGGCGGTAACGTGCGCGCCGCTGCGAGAGGAGCGCGCGATGACCGAGACGTTGACCCTGTGGCGGCCCACCGGACCGAAGGAGCTGGACCTCGTTCGGGAGTCCGGCTGGCGGGCGTGGCCGCCGCGCCTACCGGACCAGCCGATCTTCTACCCGGTGCTCAACGAGCAGTACGCCATCATGATCGCCAGGGACTGGAACGTGCCCGCCAGCGGCTCGGGCTACGTCACCCGGTTCGCGGTGGACCGGGAGTTCGCGCAGCGCTACCCGGTGCAGCAGGTCGGCGGGCGGGACATCCTCGAACTGTGGGTGCCCGCCGAGGAGCTCGCCGAGTTCAACCGGCACCTTGTCGGCCTGATCGAGGTCGTGCACGAGTTCCACGCGACCGCCTGAACCGGCTGCGTCCTGCCGCGCCTTCGTCAGCTCGCCTCGCGGGCGGGCGAAGGCGCGGTCCCGGCTGGTGCCACGTCTTCGGCCTGGTAGGACGTGAGCAGTCGGCTCTCCTCGACGTGACGGGGGTAGTACCGGGCGACCAGGGCCATGCCGAGTCCGATGGCGATGATCGCGGCGGAGTACGCCCAGCGGTCGCCCTCCAGGAAGGCGTTGCGGGCGCCTTCGATGATCTCGTGCGCGTGATGCGGGTAGCGCTGGGCGGTGTCGGCGGCGCTCGAAAACGACTTCTGCAGCTCGGACACGACCGACTGGGCGATCTCCTGCGGCTGCGGCGTCTCCTGCACCTGCTTGGCGATCGACCTGGTGTACCCAAAGGTGAGCAGCGCGCCGAGCAGCGACTGCATGATCGCCCCGCCGAGGTCGCGCTGCAGGTCGGCGGTGCCCGAAGCCATGCCGACCCGGCGCACCGGCACCGAGCCGGTCAGCGAGCGCGACGCCGGGGTGCCGGCGAGCCCGATCCCGACTCCGATCAGTGCGTACGCCAGCCCCACCCGCCAGTAGGCGACGCCCTCGTGCCACAGCAGTAGCATGGTGAGGAACGCCAGCAGGCAGAACAGGTAGCCGAGCAGCAGCGTGAACCGTGAGCCGCGGCGCTCGACCAGCTTGGCCGAGTACGGCGCGAACAGTGTCATCATCAGCGGCGAGGGCAGGATCGCCGCCCCGCCCTGCAGCGCGGTGTAGCCAAGCACGTTCTGCATGAACTGCTGCCCGATGAAGATCGCCCCCATCAGCGAGCCGAACACGATGGTGCCGGCCACGGCCGCCACCCAGAACGTGCGCCGTGCCGCGATTCTCAGGTCGTACAGCGGGTTGGCGGCCCTGCGCTGGCGCAGTACGAACGCGATCGTCGCGGCGACGGCGACCACCGCCAGCCCGGCCGCCGTCGCGCCGACTCCGGGGGAGGGCGCGAAGTTGACGGCCAGCACCAGGGATCCCACCAGCACCACGGACAGCACACCGCCGAGGTGGTCGACCGGTTCGGTGGACTCGTTGACGTGCGACGGGACGCACCGGATCGCCAGGATCAGCGCGACCACCGCGAGCGGCAGGGTGAGCAGGAAGACCGAGCCCCACCAGTAGCGTTGCAGGGCGGCTCCGGCCAGCAGCGGGCCCATCGCCGAGATCGCGCCGCCGATGCCCGACCACAGCGCGATCGCGTGGATGCGCGGGCCGCCGCGCCACAGGGCGGCGATCAGGGCCAGGGTGGTCGGGTAGGCCATGCCGGCGGCGAGCCCGCCGAGTACGCGGGCGCACACCAGCATCACGTCCGACGTGGCGTGCGAGGCCAGCAGGCAGGCGGGCACGGACAGGCTGACGCCGAGGATGAGCAGCAGCTTGCGGCCGTACCGGTCGCCGAACGCGCCCAGGTAGAGCACCGAGGCGGCCAGGCCGAGCGAGTAGCCGACGGCGACCAGGTTGAGCATGGTCTGCGAGGAGTCGAAGGCGCGCCCGATCGCGGGCAGCGCCACATTGGCCACGCTCAGGTTGAGGTTGGCCACCGCGGCGACCAGGATCAGCGTGCCCAGCACCAGGGCCTGGCGCGGGGGAGCCGCGTCGGGCACCGCGCTGCTCGGCGTCATCGCTGGCCTCTCGTGCTGTTTCGCCCGGTGGGTGACCAGGGCGTATCTCCACGTTATGCGGCAGCGCCGCGAGCGTACGCGGATTGCCCGGACCGCCGTCGCCGTGGACGGGCGGTTCCGGCAGATGGGGTAACGTGACCTGCCGTGGAAATGGATCTTGCGCAGCGGCTGCTGGCGGTGCCGGGCGTGGTGGCCGTCGTGCTGGGCGGCAGTCGGGCCCGCGGCGAACACCGGCCCGACAGCGACACCGACCTCGGGCTGTATTACCGCGGTCCGCTCGACGTGGACGCGTTGCAAGCGCTGGCCGTCCAGGTGGCGACCGCGCACGACGTGTACCGGCCGGGAGAGTGGGGGCCGTGGGTCGACGGTGGCGGCTGGCTTACCGTGGACGGGCGGGCCGTCGACTGGATCTACCGTGACCTCGACCGGGTGCGGGCGGTGTGGGCCGACTGCCGTGAGGGCCGGTACACCGTCGAACGGCAGGTAGGGCACCCGCTGGGTTTCTACAGCCACGCGTACGCGGGGGAGGTCGCGCTGTGCCGGGTGCTCGCCGACCCGACCGGGGAGGTCTCCGAGCTGCGGGAGCAGACGCTCGACTACCCGGCCGCGCTGAGCGACGCGCTGGTCGCCGCGCTGTGGGAGGCGGAGTTCTCCATCGTGGGCGCGCGCAAGGTTCCGCAGGACCGGGTCTACGTCGCGGGCTGCCTGTTCCGCGCGGTCGGCGTGATGGCGCAGGCCCTGCACGGGCGGGCCGGTCGCTGGACGGTCAACGAGAAGGGCCTCGTCGCCTCCGCCGCCCGGCTGCCGATCGCGCCGGCCGGTTTCGCGGAACTCGCCGCAGCGGCCGTCATCGATGTGGACGCCGCAACGTGGCTGCTGGCGCAGGTGCGTGCCGCGACCGGCACACCGGGCGAGGCCGTCTTCGCCGACCGTCCCTGACCGCGCGGTGTTCGCCCGTACGGCTCCACGTGGCGACCTGGCCGTGTTTCGCTTCGCGGCTCGATGAGGCACCGTGGTCGGATGCAGACACCCGGGGTCCGGCTGGACGAGATCGTGATCGTGCCGTACGACGCACGCTGGCCGGCGCTGTTCGAGGCGCAGCGGGTGCGGGTGGCGGTGGTGCTGGCGCCGGTGCTGGTGGGAGCCGTGGAGCACATCGGCAGCACGGCGGTGCCGGGACTGCCGGCCAAGCCGATCATCGACATGCTGGCCAGGGTGAGCGGGCACGAGGCGGCCGGTCCGGTGGCGGCCCGGCTGGTGGAGATCGGCTGGGTGGCCGCGCCCGAGCCGTCGGACGGGGCGCTGCGGCGGTGGTCGTACTGCTATCCCGACATGGCCCGGCGCAGCCACCACCTGCATGTGGTCGAGCACGCCTCGGACGGCTGGCCGACCTGGCTGGCGTTCCGGGACCGGCTGCGCGCCGACCCCGCCGCGGCGGCGCGCTACGCCGCGCTGAAGACCGAGCTCGCCGCGCGTGACCGGCACGACCGGGTCGCGTACCGGGCGGGCAAGGCCCCCTTCATCGAAGCCGTGCTCGACTCCTGACCCGGCCGCTTGATCCGTTTATGTGGACGCTGGACGTTGCCAGGACGACTATCCAGGACGACGTCCAGCGTCCACAAAAACGGATCTTGAACGCGGGTGCGGTTACCCGATTGCCGGGGTTGACGCGGTGGGACATGATCGACGGCACGATGAGGTTCGTCCTACACGAGAACACGCGGCGCGGATACGCCGCCGAGAGCCTGGCGGGTCTGTCCGTCGGGGACGCGCTGGGAGCGCAGTACTTCATGGTCGGGCGCAGGGTCGCCGACCTCGTGGCGGGCATCGTCCCGCCGCCGGTCTGGGAATGGACCGACGACACGGAGATGGCCTGCTCCATCACCTGGATGCTGCACGAGGCGGGCCGGATCGACCCGGACCGCCTCGTCGAGGCGTTCGCGCAGCGCTGTGAACCCAACCGTGGGTACGGCGTCGGCGCGTTCATCATTCTGCGGCGGGTGCGCGGCGGAGCGCCGTGGCAGCAGGCCGCCACCGAGGCGTTCGAGGGGCAGGGCTCCTGCGGCAACGGCGCCGCGATGCGGGTCGCGCCGCTGGGGGCGTACTTTCCCGACGATCCGAAACGGGCCGCCGAGGAGGCCGTCGCGTCGGCGATGGTCACCCACGCCCACCCGGAGGGGGTGGCCGGTGCGATCGCCGTCGCCGTCGCGGCCAGCCACGCCTGCGCGGGACGGCTGTCGGGCACCCGGCCCAAACCGGGGCCGTTCGTGGACGCGGTGCGGGCGCTGACCCCGCCGGGCCGGGTGCACCGCGGGCTCGGCCGGGCCAGGCGGATGCTGCACCTGCCGGCCGCCGAGGCCGCGTACGAGCTGGGCAACGGCGCCGCGATCACCGCGCAGGACACGGTGCCGTTCACGGTCTGGGTCGCGGCGCGGCTCCTGCACGACTACCCGGCGGCGATCCGCACCTGCGTCGAGGCGGGCGGGGACGTCGACACCACGGCGGCGATCGTCGGCGGCATCGTGGCCGCGTACACCGGGCTCGCGGGCATCCCGCCCGAGTGGCTGGCGTCGCGCGAGCCACTGCCCGACTGGGCGGGCTGAGATACCGGCGGCGTCAGCGGACCTGGGGGGCGACCTCGGCGGCGACCAGCTCCAGGTGGTCCAGGTCCGTCAGGTCGAGGACCTGCAGGTAGATGCGCTGCGCGCCGATCTGCGCGTACCGGCCGATCTTCTCGACGATCTCCGCAGGCGAACCGGCCAGGCCGTTGGTCCGCAGCTCGTCGACCTGCCGCCCGATCGCCCCGGCGCGCCGGGCCACCTCGGCGTCGGTGCGCCCGCAGCACAGCACGAGGGCATTCGACAGGCGCAGCGCGCCCGGGTCGCGACCGGTGCGCACGCAGGCGTCGCGCACCCGGCCGAACTGCGCGGCCGAGTCCTCGACACTCGCGAACGGCATGTTGAACTCGTCGGCGAACCGCGCCGCCAGCACCGGTGTGCGCCGCTTGCCGCCGCCGCCGAGCAGGATCGGCGGGTACGGCTGCTGCGCCGGCTTCGGCAGCGACGGCGACCGGGTCAGCGTGTAGTGCTTGCCGTGGAAGTCGAACGCGCCGCCGACCGGGGTCGACCACAGCCCGGTGAGGATGTGCAGCTGCTCGCCGAGCCGGTCGAAGCGCTCGCCGACGGGCGGGAACGGGATGCCGTACGCCTCGTGCTCCTCGGCGTACCAGCCGGCGCCGATGCCGAGCTCGACCCGGCCGCCGCTCATCGCGTCCACCTGCGCGACGCTGATCGCGAGCGGGCCCGGATGGCGGAACGTCGCCGCGGTCATCAGCGTGCCCAGCCGGATCCGGCTGGTGTCGCGGGCCAGCCCGGCCAGCGTGGTCCAGGCGTCGGTAGGCCCCGGCAGCCCGGTCACGTCGCCCATCTTCAGGTAGTGGTCGGACCGGAAGAACGCGCCGTACCCGGCGTCCTCCGCGGCGCGGGCCACCGCGAGCAGCTGCTCGTACGTGGCGCCTTGCTGGGGCTCGGTGAACACGCGCAGTTCCACAGCCCGAGCCTAGAAGCGCAGCTCAGCGTGGCGAGGGCGTTTCCCAATGCCGGCCCGTCAGGCGAAGCAGGTGGGGATGCGGCCGCCGTTGAACGCGGCCACGTCGGCGAGGATCGCGTAGTTGTCGAGTTCCGCGCCGCGCTCGACGCCCTGCGCCTCGGCGTAGGCCCGGTGCAGGTTGGCGACCAGGCGTTCGGGGTCCAGCCAGGCTTTGAACGGGCCCAGGTCGGCGTTGCGGGCGGTCTCCAGCGGGGTGAGCCCGGCCGCGATGCCCTCCGCGGCCAGCTCCTGAACCAGGCGCAGGTAGGCCGCGTTGTCCTCGAACACCTCCGGGCCGGCGAGCGGGCCGTGCCCGCTGACCACGACCGCCGGGTCGAGGGCGGCCAGCCGCGCCAGCACCTCCAGCGAACCCTCGATCGAGCCCATCAGGCACAGCGGCGTGACCCCGGAGAACGTGATGTCCCCGGTGAACAGCACCCGGTGCTCGGGGATCCACACCACGGTGTCGCCGGTGGTGTGCGCCGGACCGGGGTGCCAGAGCTCCACCCGGGTGGCACCGGCGTGCAGGGTGAGCCGGTCGGTGTAGGTGAGCGTGGGCACGGCCGGGGCGACCTCGCCCCAGGCCACGTCGGGCCAGATGCCGGGCAGGTTCAGGCCGTCGCCGATGATGTCGGCGCGGGCCTTCTCGTGCGCGACGACGACCGCGTCCGGCGCGACGGTGCGCGCGCCGTAGTGGTGGTCGCCGTGCCGGTGGGTGACCACCAGGGTGCGCACCGGCGCCCAGGTCAGTGCGGCGATGTGTTCGGCGAGCAGGCGGGCGCGGCGTTCGGTGGCGGTCGCGTCGACCAGGGTCACCGCGTCCTGCCCGAGCAGCACGCCCGCGTTGCTGACGCACCAGCCGCCGTCGGGCTGCAGGTACGCGTACACGTCAGGGGCGAGGCGGGTCAGTGACGGCGTGGGTTCCACGACGGGCGAGGCCGTGCTGCTCATGTGATCCCCCGGGTTCGTCGGGCAGCGACGTTCGCCAGTCTGGCAGAGAACCGGCGCGCCCGTGTCCCTGTGGTCTCGATCACTCCGGATGCGACGTTCGCCCGAACGGGGTAGTTTTCGTTTCGTGACATTCAGCGCGTTCACCGGTCCAATCCGGTGGGTCGTGCGCCTCTCCGCGCGGATGCTGACCGCGCTGGCCCTCATGAGCCTGCTGCTCGCCCCCTCGGCCGGCCACGCGGCGCAGCCCGCGCCCCGGCCGCCGGCCGAGCAGGTCGCGGTGAGCCCGGCCGCCGCCAAGCACGAGGCGGAACCCGCCCCGGCGGCCGCGCCCGTCCAGATCGGAATCATCGAGCCGGCCGTAGTGGTCCGCACCGCCGCGAACGCGGTCCGGCCACCGGCCGCGGCTCACCTGCTGGCGCACGGCAGTCGCGCTCCGCCCGCGTAACGCTCCGTCGCGTCGCCGCCCCCCGTCTGCGGCGTCGAACCCGTTCGTGGCCGCTTGATGCATGGGCGCGTCCACGTCCGTCGGAACGGATCACGCGCCTTCGGTGCCACCGCGTGACGCGGTGCCCGGGCCTCCTCAACGTCAGACCCCCACCTCGCGACGAACCCTGGTGTCGCGTCCACCCCTCCACCACCCCGAGGTGTCGATCATGAACGTCGTCCTGGACCTGTTCCTCCGTGACCTGCCGAACGCCGCGCTCGTCTGGTCGCTGCTCGCCGTGCTGGCCGTCGTGGCCATCGGCGCGCTGACCCTGTCCACCCGCCAGCCCGAGCCCGCGCCGGTCGCGCCCTCCCCGGAGGTGCTCGAGCAGCAGGCGCTACTGGCCGCGCACGCGCAGGCGCTGGTCCGCAAGGCGCGCGAGGCGACCGCCGCGGCCGAGCGCGCCGCGGCGACCGCCCGGCGGCGGCGCGAGGAGTGGCTTGCCGCGCAGGACGTGGCCGAGACCACCTGGCAGCGTTACGACGAGGCCGACTCGCAGGCGCGCCGCACGCTGACCGCCGCCGCGCTGCCGCTGCCACGCACCCCCCAGACCCCCGCCGAGTACGCCTTCCGGGAGCGCCACCTGCACCGTGCCGCCATGTCGGCCTGCTCGCACCAGCAGCTGTCCGCCCTCGAACTGAGTGACGCGCTGGCCCACCGCGGCGGCTGGGACCCGCGCCGGCACCCGATCGAGCAGGAGACGATGCTGTCGCAGTTCGCCCGCGCGTCGCTGCGCACGGCGTACCGCCGGGCGGCCGACACCGAGAAGCAGGCCTGGCTGGCCACGGAGGCCGCGACCGCCGCTGCGGCGTCGCTGCGGGCAGCCGCCCACGCCGCGCACGTCCGCGCCCGCCGGGTCACCCGCCGCGTCACCCCGCCCGCCGAGACGACCCTCGCGGACCTGATCTGACCCGCGCCCCGCGCGTCCGGGGCGCCGCGCGTCCGCCGTGCGCCGCGCGCGGCGTGATCACTCGACCTGCCTGGCAACCGGGCGAATGGCCGGCCGCACAGGTGCCAGGCAAGTCGAGTGATCTTGGGCGGGCGAATGCGGGTGAGCGGGCCGGGGACGGGGCGGTAGGGTCCGGGCGTGATCATTCGAGAGGCGACCGGCCAGGACTGGCCGAAGATCTTCCCGTTCTTCGCCGAGATCGTCGCGGCGGGGGAGACCTATGCCTTCCCCGAGGGCATGGACTCCGAGCAGGCCCGGCCGTGGTGGATGGAGCAGGCTCCCGGCCGGACCGTGGTGGCCGTGGACGGGGACACCGTGCTCGGATCGGCCAAGATGGGCCCGAACCGGCCGGGACGGGGCGCGCACATCGCCACCGCCAGCTTCATGGTCGACCCGGCGCAGCGCGGCCGCGGCGTGGGCCGGGCGCTGGGCGGGCACGTGCTGGACTGGGCGCGGGCGCAGGGGTACCACGGGATGCAGTTCAACGCGGTGGTGGAGACCAACACCGCGGCCGTACGCCTCTGGCAGGCGATCGGGTTCGAGATCCTCGCCACGGTCCCCGAGGCGTTCGAGCACCCGAAACACGGCCGGGTTGGCCTGCACGTGATGTACCAGCGGCTGTAGCCATACCGCCCATCCGGGCGCGATCCGGTGGTGCATGGCGCACAAAACGGGTTAATCGTGCGTGTTTGAACGCTGGCGAGGTGCGAAATCCGTGCCCGCGGCGAACGCGGAGAGTGGAGCGCCGATTACTTTCAGTGAAAAAATCTTGAGTTTGCCCTGGACGACCCCAGGTCAGGCGACGTAGCGTGATCCCCAGTGGCGCGACGCTCGATGAAGGCCCCAGGGGTCCCAGCGGGCCGGCCCGGTCGGAGAACTCGTTTTCCGGTTGTGGCGCCGAGCGAAGTGCACAGGGGGATGGGTGGACAGATGCCGTTGGGGGACGGCGTCCACCCGGACAGTGAAAGGCCGGCGGTCGCTAACGGGGGTGAGCGACCGCCGGCCGCACTGTCGACCAGGGCCGAACTTCCGGCGCCGACGTCCCGTCTCCCCGAGCCGCGGCTTCTTGCGATCGCGACACCGGAGTGAATTCAGCGGCTATCGCTCGGCGGTGGCCCGTGCGCGGTCGAGGTCGGAGCGGGTCAGCAGGGCGCCCAGCGTGATGCCGTCGGCGGCCAGCGCCGCCGCGCCGCCCTCCTCGCGGTCGATGACGCACAGCGCGTTGTCGACGGTCGCGCCCAGCTCACGCAGCTGCCGAGTGGAGATGGCGAGCTGGCCGCCGGAGGTGACCACGTCTTCGACCACCAGCACCCGCCGGCCGGCGAGCTCGGCGCCCTCGGCGAGCCGCGCGGTGCCGTACGCCTTAGCGGTCTTGCGCACGAACGCGCACGGCAGCCCGGTGTGCCGGCCCAGCGCGGTGACCACGGCGATGCCGCCCATCTCCAGCCCGGCCAGCACCTCGGTGCCCGGCGGAACGAGCGCGGCCAGTTGTCCGGCCAGTGCGTCGAGCAACACGGGGTCGGCCTCGAAGCGGTACTTGTCGAAGTACTCGGTCGCGGTGCGTCCGGAGCGGAGCAGGAACTCGCCGCGCAGGCGGCAGACGGCGTCGACCTCGAAGGCCAGCTCGGTAAGGTTCACGAAAGTCGATCCTGTCAGGCCGTCGATGGGTCCAGGAACGTCCGCAGCGCGGCGAGGAACTCCGCCGGGCGCTCGCGGTGCACCTGGTGCCCGGCCTCGACGGTGACCGTGCGGGCGTCGGGAATGCGGGCGACGGCCTCGGCTGCCCTGTCCGCCGGGACCGGGCTGGCCGTGCCGCCGTGGATCAGCAGGGTGGGCACGGCGATCCGGTCCAGGCGCGCCCACCAGTTCGGGTCGGGGTCGTTGACCTGCGCCATCAGGCTCGCGAAAACGTCCCAGTCGTAGTCGAGCCCGCCGTGCGGCCGGTCCGGGATCGCGAAGCGCGAGCCGCCGGGCCACGGCGGCGGGGAGTCCTCCAGCACCAGCCGCGCCAGCCAGTCCGGCTGTTCCTGGGCGACCAGGCACGCCACGGTGGCGCCGGCGGAGTGCCCGACCAGCGTGACCTCGCGCAGGCCCAGCGACGGCACGAAGCCGAGCACGTCGTCGCGCATCAGCTCGAACGAGTACACCCCGGGGTGCTCGCTGCGACCCTGCCCGCGCTGGTCCAGCGCGTAGACGTGGTGCGTCGCGGCCAGCCCCGCCATGGTGTGCGCCCAGGTCCCCGCCTCGTTCGGCAGCCCGTGCAGGAACAGCACCACCGGCGCGCCCGCCGTCCCCTCCTCCAGAAAGGACAGCCGTATCCCGTTCGCCGTGATCTCGCCCCGTGTCACGGGCGCGACGGTACTGCAGTTTCGGGGAAACTGCTGCCTCGCGTGCGCCGGATGCCGGAGTTTCCCCGAAACTGCAAACCCTGATCAGACTCGGCCACGGCGGCGGCGTGTGCCGCAGCCTCGCGGGTGACGGCCAGACCAGCACGTCGGCAGCGTCGCCGCGGGGCACGGATTCGTGCGGCTGCGGGCCGACGTGCTGCCGGTTCGTGCATACTGCCCGGATGCGCTTCACCAAGACGTTCACCGAGCAGCAGTACGCCCAGGCCCTCGACTCCTGGTCGTGGCTCGGCCTCGAGGGCAGGAAGCCGCTGTTCACCTCGCTGTTCGGCGACGTGTTCATGGCCGGCAAGGACGGCTGCTGGTATCTCGACACCATCGAGGGCGCCCTCACCCGGGTCTGGGCCTCGGCCGACGAGCTGGCGCTCGACCTCTCCACCGAGCAGGGGCAGGACCGCTACCTGCTGGGCGGCCTGGCCGCGCAGGCCGCCGACCGCGGCCTGGAACTCGGGCCCGACCAGGTGTACACGTTCATGCCGCCGCCGGTCATCGGCGGTGGCGTCACCGTCGAGTCCGTCGTCGTGGAGAGCTTCGTCGTCGCGGTGAACATCGCGGGCCAGATCCACGAACAGGTCCGCGACCTGCCTCCGGGCACCTCGGTCACCGGCATCACGCTGGGCTGATCGGCGCGTCGTGGGTTCGCCGCCGCGCGGCCCTGGTGGGTCGTGGTGAGCAGCCGCCGGTCAGCGCTGGTCGCGCAGGCGGGGGACGAGCGCGTCCGGGCCGAGCCGGTCCAGGCCGTCCTGCCCGATGCGGGCGGCCAGCGCCCGGGACCAGGCGACCAGGCCGGTGACCGCGACCTCGTGCGGCGGCGCTGCGGCGTACTCCTCGATGCGGTCGGCGGCGCGGGTCAGCAGCCTGGCCGCGCCGGTGGCGTTGCCGCGGCGGGCGTGGGTGAGGCCCACCGCGAGCTGCGCGAGGCCACGCCACAGCTCACGTTCGGGTTCGGGTGCGGCCTTCCACGCACCTTCCAGCACCTCGTGCGCGTGGAACGCGCGCCCCTCGGCGAGCAGTTCCTGCGCCTGCGCCAGCGCCTCGTCCGGCGCAAGCCGCAGCTCGTCCGGAGTGGTGGGCACGCCTGCCGCGCCGCGGGGCAGGGGTCGGCCCAGTTCGTCACGGGGGCGGGCGTTGCGCGCCCGGCCCGCGCCGTCACGGTCCCGATCGGCGGCTGCACTCATCCGTCCATCCTGCCCCGTGCCGCCGGTTCCGGCACACCGGTCCGTCCGGGCGGCGTCCGGCCTGACCCGGTTCGACTGGGGCCGCGACCGGCCGGGGCCGCGGCGGTATGCGGCGAGGCCGCTCAGGCCAGGGCCCGGCGGAGGGCGCCGCGGCCGTCGAGCTCGGTCAGCACCGTGTTGAGGTGGTCGACCTGCTCGTCGGTATGCGCGGAGGTCAGCTGCACCCGGAAGCCGACCTGCCCCCGCGGCACCAGCGGGTACGCGGCCAGCGTGACGTACACGCCGCGCCGCCAGAGCAGGTCGGCCACGTCGGCCAGGTCGTAGCCGGGCGACAGGGGCAACTCGATCACCGGTGTCCGGTGCCGGTTGGGGGTGTGCACGCTCAGCGACTCCAGGTGCGCCAGGACCCGGGCCGTCAGCCCGTGCAGCGTGGTGCGCAGCTGCTCGCCGCGGGCCTCGTTGACGTCGAACCCGGCCAGCACCGCGGCCAGCGAGTGCACGGGTGACGGTCCTGAGTAGAGGTAGGGCGGGGCAGCCAGTTTCAGGTGCTCCTTCACCGCGGTCGGCACCGCCACGAACGCCAGCAGCGCCGAGTAAGCCTTGGAGAACCCGCCGACCAGCACCACGTCGTCGTACGTCTGCCCGCAGTGGCGCACCACCGCGTTGCCGCGCGACCCGTACGACGTGGCTGCCCCGTCGCCGCGTTCGCCGATCACGCCGAAGCCGTGCGCGTCGTCGACGTAGAGCAGCGCGCCCCACTCGCGGCAGATCGCGGCGAGCGCGGGCAGGTCCGGGATGTTGCCGGTCATGCTGTTCACGCCGTCGAGGCAGACCACCCGGGGATGGCCGGCGTCGGCCGAGCGCAGCAGCCGCACCAGCTCGTCGGGATCGTCGGCGCGCCAGCGGTAGAGCTGCGCGCCCAGCCCGCGGGCGTACGAGCCGCCGTCGTAGATCGTCTTGTGCGCGCCGGCCTCGACGAACACCGCACCGCCGCCGACCAGCGCGGGCAGCACCGACATGTGGATGTGGGTGATCGTCGGCAGCACGAGCGTGTCGGGCGCGCCGAGCAGTTCGGTCAGGCGCTGTTCGATCTCGGGGTAGAGCCGCGGGTTGCCCAGCAGCCGTGACCAGCCCGGATGGGTGCCCCAGCGGCGGACGGCCGCCTCACCCGCCGCGATGATGTCCGGGTCGAGGTCGAAGCCGAGGTAGTTGCAGGAGGCGAAGTCGATCAGCCACCGGTCCCCGATCCGGATGCGCCGCCCGTCGACCTCCTCGATGACGGCGTCGTACATCGGGGTCTGCGCGCGCAGCCGGTCGAGCTGGTCAGTCGAGGGGACCCTGTGCGCATCCGGCATGTGCGCCGACGCCTTCGTCATGCCGGCTGCCCGCTGCTCACGCCTTCTCCGCGCTGCGCTCGCCGGTGACATCTCCGCGCCCATTGATTCGCTCGCTCATGCGGCCACCTTCTGCTCGGTGATGAAGCTGATGGCCTGCTCGCTGGTGAGCGGGCGGGCGAACAGGAAGCCCTGGCCGTAGCGGCAGCCGATGCGCGACAGCAGGTCGCGTTCGACGGTGCGCTCGATGCCCTCGGCGATCACCTGCAGGCCGAGCGTGTGGGCCAGCCGGACGATGCCGTCGACCAGTGCCGCCTGCTGCGCCGACGAGGCGATGGTGCTGGTGAACAGCCGGTCGATCTTCACCACGTCCAGCGGCACGTGGCGCAGGTAGCTCAGCGACGAGTAGCCGGTGCCGAAGTCGTCGATGGCCACCCGGATCCCGGTGGTGCGCAGCTCGGTGAGGTCCTCCCAGACCCCGTCGTCGTCGCGCAGCAGCAGGCTCTCGGTGATCTCCAGCATGAGCTGGTGCGGCGGCAGGCCCTCCTCGGCCAGGGTCTCGTGCAGGCTGGCCACGAAACCCGGGGTGCGGAACTGGCGTGCGGACACGTTGATGCTGACGTACGGCACCGAGGTCGGTCCGGCCTCGCGCTGCCACCGCGCTGCTTCGGCGACGGCAGCGCGCAGCACCTGGTCGCCGATCGCCACGATCTGCCCGGACTCCTCGGCGACCTCGATGAACTCGCCCGGCAGCAGCCGGCCGCGGGCGGGGTGGTTCCACCGGACCAGTGCCTCGTACCCGGCGGTGATGCCGGTGCGCAGCTCGACGATGGGCTGGAACTCGACGGTGAACTCCTTGCCGGCGATCGCCTGGTCCAGCTCGGTGCGCAGCTCCAGCCGCTCCACGATGGCGGTGTGCAGGTCGGGCAGGTAACGACGCCACTGGCCCTTGCCCTCGCCCTTGGCGACGTACAGCGCCAGGTCGGCCTGCCGCAGCAGTTCCGGGGCGCTGCGGGCGTCGGCGCTGGTGGCGATGCCGATGCTGGCGATGCCGGAGACCGGCCGGTCGTCGATGGTGAACGGCTCGGCCAGCGCGGCCACGATCCGGTCGGCGACCTCGTCGATGGTGGCCGCGTCCGGGGCTCCCTCGATCAGCGCGGCGAACTCGTCGCCGCCGAGCCGCGCCGCCACGTCGTCGGCCCGCAGCACCCCGGCCAGCCGCTCGCCGACCGCGCGCAGCAGCCGGTCCCCGTGCTCGTGGCCGAGGGTGTCGTTGACCACCTTGAAGTCGTCGAGGTCGATGAAGAGCACGCCGACGACGGAGCCGTCCGCGTCGGCGCGGGCGATGGCCTGGCCGATGCGCTCGGCGAAGCGCACCCGGTTGGCCAGGCCGGTGAGCGAGTCGTGGTACGCCAGGTGGGTCAGCTCGGACTCCATCCGGCGCTGCTCGGTGACGTCGCGCATGGTCACCACCAGGCCGTTGACCGTCGGTTCGTCGCGCAGGTCACGGCAGGAGACCTCGGTCTGCACGGCCGTGCCGTCGGGGCGCAGCACGGTCCAGTCGGCGGTGTCGACGGTCTCGTCCTCGGCCGCGGCCAGCCGGAACAGGTCGGCCACCAGGGTGTGGTGCGGGCTGTCGACCAGCTGTGAGAGGTTCTTGCCGGGTAGTTCCGCGGTGCCGAAGACGGTGGGCGCGGACGGGCTCGCATACCGGATGCGCCCGCCGTCCGGTTCGACGATCAGGATCACGTCCGAGGTGTTGTGCACCAGGGTGCGGAAGTATCGCTCGCTGTTGTGCCGGGTGATCTCGTTGCTCAGCATGATCCGCTCGATGGCGAGGGCGGCCTGCGCGGCGACCAGCTCCATCGGCAGCTGCAGGTAGCTGAGCGAGTTCTCGTCGGAGGAGATCAGCAGCATGCCGATGTGCGGGTCGCCGGTGGGCCGGTCCTCCAGCGCCAGCGGGCAGATCATGGTGATCTCGAAATCGCCCATCTGGGCCGCGATGTCCGGGGGCAGCGATTTGGTGAAGCGCAGTCGCGAACCCATGGTGGTGGGCGCGGGGTGGAACAGCTCGGGCGCGGTGCCGTCGTTCATCACCATGGCGACCCGGTAGTCCGAGCCGGGCGGCAGCAGCCGTTCCGCGGTGCGTTTGAGCGCCCAGGTGACGCCCTCCACCGTGGTCGCCGACATGAGTGCGGCGTTGCTGGCCCGGATGCCGCTGGTGCGGATGGTGTTGCCGCGATAACTGTTGATCACGCCGAACAGCCGGATCAGCACCAGGAGCACCGTGGTCACCACGAAGGCGACGATGACCATCGGATACCGCAGCCGGTCCTGGCCCACGCCGACCACCAGGACCGCGAGCGGGATGAGCACGAACAGGGTCAGCAGCGCCTGGTGCATCGCGCGCATCTCGCGGGGTCTGACCACGCGCGGAGTGGTCAGGTCGGCCATCGAGGGATGCAGCGCGGCCGCGCCCCAGCAGGTGTAGAAGACGATCCAGCCCAGGTCGACCGGGCCGCCGACGGTCCAGTACCCGTGCAGCTGGACCAGGCCGTACATGACGTCGGCGGCCAGCAGCCCGACCGCGCCCACGGTCAGCAGCGCCACCGTGGGGCTGAACGGCACCACGGAGATCAGCCGGCCGACCGTGGCCAGGATGAGGATGTCGCCCAGCGGGTAGGCGACGGACACCAGGCGCTGGCTCATGGTCAGGTCCTGGTTGAGGATCTGCGGGCTGATCAGGAAGATCCACGAGAGCAGGCCCAGTCCGGCCGTGACGATCAGCGCGTCCAGGGGGACGGTGCGGTCCCGGCTGGCCGCGCCCGCCTTCGACAGGCCGAGCAGGCCGATCGTGACCGCGGGGTACATCGCCAGGTAGAGCATGTCGGCCGGGGACGGGAACGGGTTCACCTCGCCCAGCATGTCGGTCATGACGTTGTACAGCGTGTCCCCGGCGGAGAGCAGCAGCAGGCCGGCGATGATCCAGAACCACGGGGACCAGCGGCGCGGGCGGTAGCGGTACAGGCCGTAGACGATCGCCCCGGCGCTGCTCAGGCCGATCGCGCTCCATAGCAGGATGTGCCAGCTCGGCAGGGCGTAGAACAGTGCCGCCAGGACGGCCATCCAGGCTCCGTACCAGGCCATCACTTTGCGGGCTGACACGCTCCTCCTTCCGGCGGGGCGGCATGCGGCCCGAATTAGGTAATTATGACAGCTTTTCGTATACCTTATCGCCTCACAGCGCGCCGGCGGCAAGAGATATGGCCAGGTCAAGGGCTACTTGCGTAGTTCGTCCCGGCTGCCGGGGGGCCGACGGCCGGGAACGCGAGACCTGGACCACAAAGGGTACAAGTCCGGAACACCGGAAATGCTCCCTCGGTTGAATCCCCTCGTACGCAATCCCAACGAAGGGACCTACTCGTGGTCAACGTCGACCTGATGGCACGGCACCTGCCCGCACTCAAGCGCGTGTCCTTCCGGGCAGTACTCGCCGCCACCGGCATGGCAGTGCTCACCGGCATCGCCGGAGCACCGGCCAGCGCCAGCCCCGTCACCGCCAACGCCCCTGAGGCGAAGGCAGTGGCACGGGCCGTAGCGGCACCCGCCACCGCCACCAAGACCGAGTCGGCCGCGGCAGTCGCCGCAGCGCCGGTCGCCAAGCCGGCGACCAAGGCGCCCGCCGCAGCCAAGAAGGCCGAGCAGGCCGCCAAGGCACCGAGCCGCCAACAGCTGATGCCGGCTCCCGTAGCGGAATACCAGGAGACTTTCCGGCCCACCGCCGAGCAGAAGCGCAACGCGGAGGTCATCATCGAGACCGGCCAGAAGATGGGCCTGCCCCCGCGCGCGTGGGTGATCGCGGTCGCGACCGCGGCGCAGGAGTCGACCCTGAACAACCTGGGTCACCTCGGTGACATGAACGACCACGACTCGCTGGGCCTGTTCCAGCAGCGTCCGTCGGCCGGCTGGGGCACCCCGGCCGAGATCACGGACCCGGTCTACTCCTCGAAGGCCTTCTACAACGGCCTGAAGAACGTCGAGGGGTACGACACGATGGCGCTGACCGACGCGGCGCAGACCGTGCAGGTCTCGGCCTTCCCGGACCACTACGCCAAGTGGGAGAAGCTGGCCGCGGACCTGGTCCTGGCCAAGTACGGCCAGGGTCCGTACGCCGCCTGACACAACGCAGTACCGCAGTACGCAGCTCCGGCCGCGCCCGTCTTCGGACGGGTGCGGCCGGAGCTTTCTGCGCTCTTCAGCGGGCGGCGTGGGCGCCTACGCGGGGCCGGGTGGGGCCGTCGAGGAGGGCGTCGGAGTGGCGGGGGGCGGTGGTGGTCGCGTCGGCGAAGTAGTCGGCGGGGCGGGTGGCGTCGATTCCGGCAGGGACGCGCAGGGCGCGGAGGAGCAGGGTGGCGGCTACCACGATCACCAGGTTCACGGCCAGGGCGATCAGGCCGGTGTAGACGGCGGCGCGGGTGTCGAAGCCGAGCTGGGCGAGCGGGAGGTTCGAGCCGCCGAAGTGGGTCTTGAGGATGCGGCCGTCGGGGGCGCGCTGGGGGACCAGGTAGAGCAGGAGCAGGCCGGTGCCGAGGCCGCCGAGCAGGCCCGCGGCCAGTGCCCAGCGGTGGAACCAGTTGGTCCACAGGCCGAGCACCACGGCGGGCACCGTCTGCAGCACGATGACGCCGCCGATCAGCTGGAACTCGATGGAGAACTGCGGGTCCAGCAGCAGGATGAAGACCAGTGCGCCGAACTTCGCCAGCAGCGACACCCAGCGGCTGACCCGGGCCTCCTCGCGCGGTGACGCGCCGGGGCGCAGGTATTCGCGGTAGATGGAGCGGGTGAACAGGTTCGCGGCGGCGATGGACATGACCGCGGCCGGGATGAGGGCGGCGACGCCGACGGCGGCGTACGCGATGCCCGCGCACCAGGCCGGGAACACCTCGTGGAACAGCTGCGGCACGACCGTGTTCAGGTCCCCGCCGACGGGGCGCACGCCCTGGCCGATCGCGAAGAAGCCGAGCATCGCGACCAGCCCCAGCGCCAGGCAGTAGACCGGCAGCGCGGCAGCGTTGCGCTGCACCGTGGCCCGGTCGCGGGCGGCCAGGATCCCGGTCAGCGCGTGCGGGTACGCGAAGATCGCCAGCGCGGAGCCGAGCACCAGGGTGAGGTAGCCGATCCAGCCGCCCTCGGGCAGCAGCAGCCCGCTGGCGGGGGAGACGTCGTTCGTGAAGCGCTCGCCGGCTCCCCGGAACGCCGCGGACCAGCCGCCGGACATGGCGACCAGCAGCACGATCGCCAGCACCAGCCACAGCAGCAGCACGTCCTTGGCGATGGACAGCAGCGCGGGCGCGCGCAGCCCGGACCGGAAGGTGCAGATCGACGCCACGACCACGGCGACGGTCAGCGGCCACTCGCCGGTGACGCCGAGCGTCCTCATCACCGCCTGCAGCGCCACCAGCTGCACCGCGATGTACGGCATGGTGGCCACGATCCCGGTGACCGCGACCAGGGCCGCCAGCCCGCGCGAGCCGAACCGGGCCCGGGTGAACTCGGCCGAGGTGACGAAGCCGTGCGCGTGCGAGACCGACCAGGTGCGGGTACTGATCAGGTATGCCATCGGGGCGGTCATGATGGCGAACGGCACCGCGAAGAAGCCGGCCGCGCCGACGCCGTACACCAGCGCGGGCACCGCGATGTAGGTGTACGCGGTGTACATGCTGCCGCCGAGCAGGAACCAGGTGACCCAGTTGCCGAACGCGCGCCCGCCGACGCCCCACTCCTCCAGCGAGTGCAGGCTGTGCGGCCGGCGCCAGCGGGCGGCGGAGAAGCCGAGCAGCAGCATCGCCCCCAGCAGCACGGCGAAGACGCCGATCTCGACCTGCCGTGCGGTCACGGTCACCGCCCCGCCCTGGTCATCCGGTGCACGAACGTGGTGACCGCCATCGCCAGCACCGCACAGCCCACCTGATACCAGTAGAAGAACGGGATGCCCCAAAGCTGCGGTTCCAGCCGGTTGTAGAGGCCGACCGGCAGCGGGGCGAGGATCGGGATCAGCAGCAGCCACCGCCACCCCCGCCGTGCCGGACGTGCGCCGAATTCGGGCACCTGACGTCTCCTCTCGTCCCGTCCCGGCGACGATCGGACGCGCCGGGGAGCACGCTGGGTAATCAGGACACTGTCCGGTCGTAACGCGCCGGAGACATCGGCGAAATCACCGGTCTTGCGGCTCGCGATCATCGCCGGTGGCCGCCCCCTTCCGCCGCGGCCGTCTCGCGCTTATATTGCACTCGCAGTGCATCTAGTTTGCGCCGAGGGGACCGAGGGTGGGAGGGCACGTGACACAGCCGGTGACGGCCGAGGACCTGCAGGAGCGGGTCGACGGCTTCCTGGCCGGGCACGATGTGGCGGGCGACCGGCGGGAGTTCCTGCGCGCCCGGTTCGACGCCGGGCTGGCGTGGGTGCACTATCCGGACGGTCTGGGCGGGCTCGGTGCACCGAGGGTGCTGCAACCCGTGGTGGACCAGCGGTTCGCCGCGGCGGGCGCGCCGGACAACAGCCCGCGGCGCATCGGCATCGGTCTGGGCATGGCCGCCCCGACCATCCTGCGCCACGGCACGGCCGCGCAGCGCGCGCGCTTCCTGCGTCCGCTGTGGACCGCCGAGGAGGTCTGGTGCCAGCTGTTCAGTGAGCCCGGCGCCGGGTCCGACCTGGCCGGCGTCGCCACCCGCGCGGTACGCAACGGCGACGGCTGGCTGATCGACGGGCAGAAGGTGTGGACCTCCATGGCGCACCAGGCGCGCTGGGGCATCCTGCTCGCCCGCACCGACCCGGCCGCCGCCAAGCACGCCGGGCTGACCTACTTCCTGTGCGACATGCACGCCCCCGGCGTCGAGGTGCGGCCGCTGCGGCAGGCCACCGGCGAGGCCGAGTTCAACGAGGTCTTCCTGTCCGGCGTACGGCTCGACGACGAGCTGCGGCTCGGCGCGGTCGGCGAGGGCTGGGCGGTGGCGCGTACCACGCTGATGAACGAACGGGTCGCCATCGGCGGGGCCGCGCTGCCCCGCGAGGGCGGGATGATCGGCGTGCTGGTCCGCACCTGGCGCACGCGGCCCGAGCTGCGCACTCCCGCACTGCACGACGAGGTGCTGCGGCTGTGGGTGCGCGCCGAGGCGCTGCGGCTGACCGGCATCCGGCTGCGCCAGCAGCTGGCCGCGGGCGAGCCCGGCCCGGAGGGCTCGGCGATGAAGCTGGCCTTCGCCGCGCTCACCCAGCAGATCTCCGGCACGGAGGTGGAGTTGCTGGGCGCCGAGGGCCTGCGCCACGACCACTGGCGCGCCGACCGCCCCGAGGAGCTCGACCTGATCGGACGCGGCCCCACGTACCGCTGGCTGCGGGCCAAGGGCAACTCCATCGAGGGCGGCACCTCCGAGGTGCTGCGCAACATCGTCGCCGAGCGGGTGCTCGGCCTGCCCGCCGAGCCGCGTCAGGACACCGGCGCCGCCTGGAAGGACCTGCCCCGATGACCCTCGACCTGCGCTACACCGAAGAGCAGGAGGCCCTGCGCGACTCCGTGCGGGCGATGCTCACCGACCGCGCCCCGTGGGCGCGCGTGCTCAAGGTCGCCGAGAGTCCCGAGCCGGACGACGCCGACCTGTGGCGGCTGCTGTCCGCGGAGACCGGGCTGGCCGCCCTCGCCGTGCCCGAGCACCTGGGCGGCGCGGGCGCGACGCTCGCGGAGACCGCGGTGGTGCTGGAGGAACTCGGCCGAGCCGTCGCACCCGTGCCCTATCTCGGCACCGCGGTCGCCGGGCAACTGCTACTGCACCTCGGCGACGGCGAGCTGCTGCGGGACCTGGCCGGTGGCGAGGTGGTCGCGCTGGCCCTGCCGTTCGACGTCGGTCCGGCGGCGTCCGGGCTGCGGCTGCCGGGTGTCGAGGTGTCGACGGCCGCGGACGGCAGTCCGCTGCTCAACGGCACGGTGAGCAGCGTCGCCGACGCGCTGCGGGCGCGGGTGCTGCTGGTGCCCGCGGGCGGGGCGCTGTTCGCGGTCGAGGCGGACGCGGCCGGGCTGACCCGGACCCCGGTGGCCTCGCTGGACGAGACCCGGCCACTGTGCGACCTCTCCATGTGGAACGCACCGGCGCGGTTGCTGGCAGCGGGTGACCGTGCCGCGGCGGGGCTCGACGCGGCGCTGGTCGCGGGCGCGGCACTGCTGGCTTCGGAGCAGCTCGGGTTGGCCCAATGGTGTCTGGACACGACGGTGGAGTACCTGAAGACCCGGTTCCAGTTCGGTCGGCCGGTCGGCTCGTTCCAGGCGCTCAAGCACCGGCTCGCCGACCTGTGGGTGGAACTGGTGCAGGCGCGGGCGGTGGCCCGCCACGCCGCGGCCGCTGTGGCGGTGGGCGATCCGGACGCGCGGCTGGCGGCGGCCCTGGCCCAGGCGCACTGCGGCCCTGTCGCGGTGCGCGCGGCCGAGGAGTGCGTGCAGATGCACGGCGGCATCGGCTTCACCTGGGAACACCCGGCCCACCTGTACCTGAAGCGGGCCAAGAGCGCCGCCGTCGCCTACGGCACCGCCGCCCACCACCGAGCCGCCCTCGCCACCCTCGCCGACCTCGTTCCCGCGTGACCCCGCGACGCGGAGGTTGCTTCACCGAGCGTGCAAATAAAGATCGACTCGACGGTGTCCGGAGTGGGCGCAGGGCATGTTCGCGCCCCGAAGATCATGCGATTTGAACGACTTCGTGCAGTGAGGTCACGGGGTCGTAACAAGGGTATTGACGAGCCGTTTCTCAAACCTACACTCCTAGTGTAATAACTTAGCCATCCCTCACATCGACCCCGATCCCGACCTGTAGAGGTGACGATGAAACCGCCGTCCGGCGAGACAAGCGCGGCAGGCCACAGCCTGTTCCTGCGGGGTATCGGGGTGCGCTTCGGCGGGCTGACCGCACTGGACGACGTGTCCCTCGAGGTGGCTCCCGGCCAGGTGGTCGGGGTCATCGGCCCCAACGGCGCGGGCAAGACCACGCTGTTCAATGTGGTCTGCGGACTGGTCCGGCCGACCTCGGGCACGCTGGAGCTGAACGGCGTGCGCCTGTCGCCGTCGCCGCACCGGCTGGCCGGCCTCGGCATCGCCCGCACCCTGCAGGGCGTCGGCCTGTTCCGCGGGCTGACCGTGCTGGAGAACGTGATGGCGGGCGCGACCTGCACCGCCCGCGCCGGTTTCTTCTCCGGCCTGCTCGGCCTGCCCCGCAGCGACCGCGACGAGCGGCGGCTGCGCGAGCAGGCGTTGACGCTGCTGGAACGCTTCGGCGTCGCGGCGTACGCGGCGGCGCTGCCCGGCACCCTGCCCTATGCCGTCGGCAAGCGGGTCGCGCTGGCCCGCGCGCTGGCCGCCCGCCCCCGCCTGCTGCTGCTCGACGAGCCCGCGGGCGGGCTGGGCGCGCAGGACATCGCGGAGCTGGCTGAGCTGATCACGACCCTGCCGGCCGAGGCGGGTTGCTCGGTGATGCTCGTCGAGCACCACATGGACCTGGTGATGGCTGTCTGCGACCGGATCGCGGTGCTCGACTTCGGACGCCTCATCGCCACCGGCACCCCGCAGGAGGTGCGCGACGACCCCGCGGTGGCCGAGGCCTACCTCGGCGCCGAGGTCGACGCGGCCACCCCGTCCATCAGCCGCCAGGAGGCTTCGGCATGACCGCTGACGACGTGATCCTGCAGGTGCGGGGCCTGACCGCCGGGTACGGCGCGGCGCCCGTGCTGCAGGAGGTGGACCTCACCGTGCGGGCCGGGACCATCGCGGCGGTGCTGGGGGCCAACGGCGCGGGCAAGACCACCCTGCTGCGCACCCTGTCCGGGCTGGTCCGGCCGAGTGGCGGCGAGATCGTCTACGGCGGGCAGCCGCTGCGCGACGTGCCGGTGGAGCAGCTCGTGCGCCGGGGCATGGCGCACGTGCCGGAGGGTCGGGGCGTCGTCGCCGAGCTGACCGTCGACGAGAACCTGCGGCTGGGCGGCCTGTGGCGGCGCGACCGCGAGGACGCGGGCAAGGCGCTGGCCGAGGTGTACGAGCTGTTCGAGCCCCTGGCGCAGCGCCGCCGCAGCGCCGGGCACCAGCTGTCCGGCGGCGAGCGGCAGATGCTGGCGCTGGGCCGGGCCCTGGTGGCCCGCCCGAAGCTGCTGCTGCTCGACGAGCCGTCGCTGGGCCTCGCGCCCCGCGTCATCGCGCAGATCATGGCGCTGCTGCGGCACCTGCGCGACAGCACCGGCCTGACCGTGCTGCTGGTCGAGCAGAACGTACGCAGCGCGCTGTCGGTGGCCGACGAGGCGGTGGTCATGTCGCTGGGCCGGATCGTGACGGCGACCAGCGCCGACCGGCTGCGCGACGACGAGGAACTGCGCCACGCCTATCTGGGCTTCTGAGCCCCCGCCCTGCTACTGCGAGTAAGGAGGTATCCGTTGGACCGCTTCGTCTTCCTCACCTTCGACGGCCTGTCCAAGGGGGCGGTGCTGGCCGCGTTCGCGCTGGCCCTGGTGCTGATCTGGCGGGCCGCGCGCATCGTCAACTTCGCCCAGGGGGCGATGGCGGTGGCTGCGGCGTACGCCGGCTACAGCGTCACCACGGCGACCGGCTCGTACTGGCTGGGCTTCGGCGCGGCGCTGGTCGGCGGGCTGCTGATCGGCATGGTCGTCGAGCGGGCGGTGATGCGGTTCGTGGACCACAGCTCGCCGCTGTCCGAGGTGATCGTGGCGCTCGGCCTGGTCCTGGTCATGCAGGCGGTGCTGGGCATGGTGTACGGCAACGAGTTCCTGCCCGCGGGCACCCCGTTCAGCCGCAACGCGCTGAGCGTCGGGGAGGTGCCGCTGCTGTCGCGATACGACCTGTTCGTCTTCGGGGCCGTGCTGCTGGTGCTGCTGGGGCTCGCGCTGCTGTTCACGCGTACCTCCGTCGGCCTGCGCATGCGGGCCTCGGCCTTCGCGCCCGAGGTGTCGCGGCTGCTCGGCGTGAACGTCGGCGGGATGCTGACGCTGGGCTGGGCGCTGGCGTCGGCGGTGGGCGCGCTCGCCGCGATGCTGGTCATCCCCACCGAGCTGGGCCTGCACCCGCACGCGATGGACCTGGTGTTCGTGTCCGCGTTCACCGCGGCTGTGGTCGGCGGGCTGGACAGCCCGCCCGGCGCGGTGGTCGGCGGCCTGACCGTCGGCCTGATCCTCTCGTACGTCAGCGGCTACCTGGGCAGCGACGTCACCCCGATGGCAGTGCTCGTGCTGCTGCTCGCGGTGCTGCTGGTCCGTCCGGGCGGCCTCTTCTCCAGCACCGTGGCGAGGCAGGCATGAGCGAGCGAACCGGGTCAGCGGGAACCGAGACCGCCGACGAGCGGGCAGGAGAAGGCGTGAGCGAGCAGACCGTCAGCCCGGCCGCCGCCGCACCCGCACCACGGCGGGCCGGACTCCTGCCTGGCCTTTTCGGCCGGTCGACGCTGCTCCGTCACCTGATCCTCGCGGTGCTCGCCGGGGTGCTGCTGTTCCTGCTGACCCAGCAGCTCGACCCGTTCCGCAACTTCCAGTTGGCCACGGTCGCGGCCTACCTGTGCGCGACGGCCGGGCTCACGTTGCTGGTCGGCATGAACGGGCAGCTGTCGCTGGGGCACGGGGCGCTGATGGCCGTCGGTGCGTACACCGTGGCGCTGGCCCAGAACGCGCTGGCCGAGCGGGGGATCACCGGCAACCAGGTGCTGCCGTTGTCGCTGGCCCTGGGGGTGCTGGTCACCATGGTCGCGGGCGCGGTCATCGGGCTGGCCGCCGCCCGGCTGCGCGGGCCGTACCTGGCGGGCGTGACCCTCGCCGTGGCGGTCGCGGTGCCCGCGGCGACGGTCACCTTCGACGAGACGTTCAACAGCGAGCAGGGCCTGTCGGTGGCCGTCGAGCCGCCGCCGCTGTCGCTCGGGCTGTACTTCCCGAACGAGCGTTGGCAGGCCTGGGTCGCGCTGACCGGGGCGCTGCTGACCATGCTGCTGCTGGCCAACCTGGTACGCAGCCGGGTCGGGCGCAACCTGCGCGCGGTGCGCGACGACGAGGTGGCCGCCCGGCTGGCCGGCATCCACGTCGGGCGTACCCAGGTGCTGGCCTTCGTGGTGAGCGCGGCCAGCGCCGGGCTCGGCGGCGGCCTGATGGCGCTGCTGGCGCAGAGTGTGTCGCCGGGTGCGTTCTCGCTGACCCTGTCGCTGTTCCTGCTGATGGCCGTGGTCATCGGGGGCCTGGGCAGCCTGTCCGGTGCGGTGTGGGGAGCGCTCCTGCTCGTGGCGCTGCCCGACCTGACCCACGACAGCGCGCAGTGGGTGTCCCTGTCGCCCGCGGTGGCGCAGCGGCTGGAGGGCAACCTCCCGCTGGCCGTCTTCGGGCTGACCCTGATCGTCGTGATGATCGCCGCCCCGGGCGGCGTGCAGGGCCTGCTGCGCCGGATCGGCGCGAGGGTCCGGCGGCGGGCGCCTGCCCGCTGATCTCACGACCGCACCACCGTACCAACTGCTCCACCTTGTTATATCGATAATCATCAATGTAAGCGTGACGGAAGGACCGGTGTTTCCATGAACGCCCTGACCCGACGCGGGCTCTCGCTCGCCACGGCCGCCGTGCTGCTCGCGGCTGTCGCGGCCTGCAGCGAGGACGCGAACACCCCGCCGGCCGACGTGCCCGGCGTGACCGCCGGCGAGATCGTGGTCGGCACGCACATGCCGCTGACCGGTCCCGCCGCGGCCGGCTACTCCGAGATCGCCCCGGCGAGCAAGGCGTACTTCGACTACGTCAACGCCAACGGCGGGGTGCACGGCCGCAAGATCACGTACAAGTTCATGGACGACGGCTACAACCCGGCCAACACCCAGACCGTGGTGCGCAAGCTGGTGCTGGAGGACAAGGTCTTCGCCGTCCTCAACGGCCTGGGCACCCCCACCCACACCGGCGTGCTGGACTTCCTCAAGACCAACCGGGTGCCGGACCTGTTCGTCGCCTCGGGCAGCCGCAGCTGGAACCAGCCGGACAAGTACCCGGGCACGTTCGGGTTCAACACCGACTACACGGTCGAGGGCAAGATCCTGGCCACCCACATCAAGGCCACGTACGCGGGCAAGAAGGTCTGCTTCATGGGCCAGGACGACGACTTCGGCCGGGACAGCCTGGTCGGCGTCGAGCAGGTGCTCGGCGCGGGCGCCGTGGTCGCCAAGGAGAAGTACGTCACCAGCAACCAGAACGTCGCCCCGCAGATCGGCGCCCTGAAGGCGGCCGGTTGCGAGGTCGTCGTGCTGGCCACCGTGCCGGGCTTCACCGCGCTGTCCCTGGGCACCGCGGCCCGCCTCGGCTTCAAGCCGCAGTGGGTCGTGTCCAACGTCGGCTCGGACTACCTGACCCTGTCCAAGGTGCTCGGCGCGGGCAAGCCGCTGCTCGAGGGCATGGTCGGCATCTCCAACCTGCCGTCGCCGGTGGACATGAGCGACCCGTGGACCGCGGCGTTCAAGAAGATCCACGACCAGTACAACGGCAGCGCCCCGTTCAACGGCAACACCGTGTACGGCATGTCGGTGGCGTACCTGTTCGTGCAGTCGCTGCAGGCGGCCGGCAAGGACCTCACCCGTGAGGGCCTGATCGCGGCCGTGGAGAAGGGCGGCTTCAAGGGCCCCGGCCTCGCCCCGTTCCGCTTCAGCAAGGACAACCACTCCGGCATGGGCGGCGGCAAGCTGACCAAGGTCACCGCCGGCAACCAGGAGTTCTTCGGCCCCGTCTACGAGACCGACTCCGCCGCCGGCCCGGTCAACGAGTTCAAGGAGGAGCGCCCCGCCCCTCCCGCCAACTCCATCCCGGCAGCCTGACCCCTTCCCGCGTCGATCATGAACTTATGGCACGGCTCGACGGCGTGTCCCTGCCATAACCTCATGATCAACGCCCGGTGAGCATCGGCCCGGCATGCGGAATGCATGCCGGGCCGGTGGGGTGGGTCAGGAGAGGCGTTCGAGGACCATGGCCATGCCCTGGCCGCCGCCGACGCACATGGTCTCCAGGCCGATGGACTTGTCGTGCCGGCGCAGGGAGTTCAGCAGGGTGGTGGTGATGCGGGCGCCGGTCATGCCGAAGGGGTGGCCGACGGCGATCGCGCCGCCGTTGACGTTGAGCTTGTCCCAGTCGAGGCCTAGTTCGGCGGCGCTGGCGACGACCTGGACGGCGAACGCCTCGTTGATCTCGACGAGGTCGACGTCGTGGATGGACATGCCCGCGCGGGCGAGGGCCTGCTTCGACGCCTCCACCGGGCCCAGGCCCATGATCTCGGGGGACAGGGCGGACAGGCCGGTCGAGACGATGCGGGCCAGCGGGGTGATGCCCAGTTCGGCGGCGCGGGTGTCGGACATGATGACCAGGGCCGCCGCGCCGTCGTTGAGGGGGCAGCAGTTGCCCGCGGTGACAGTGCCGTCGGGCCGGAACACCGGCGCGAGCCCTTCCAGCGCGGACAGGGTGACCCCGGCGCGCGGGCCGTCGTCGGCGCTGACCACCGTGCCGTCGGGCAGCGTGACCGGGGTGATCTCGCGGGCCCAGAACCCGTCCTTGATCGCCTGCTCGGCGAGGTTCTGCGAGCGGCAGGCGAACTCGTCCTGCAGCTGCCGGGACACGCCCCTGAGCTGGGCGACGTTCTCGGCGGTCTGGCCCATCGCGATGTAGACGTCGGGCAGCTCGCCGTCCTCACGGGGGTCGCGCCAGGTCGGCGCGCCGCCGGTGGCCCGCTGCTCGGTGCGCGCGAGCGCGCCGTCGTAGAGCGGATTACGGGTGCCGGGCATGCCGTCGCTGCGGCCGTTGCCGTAGTGCGACACCGATTCGACGCCGACGGAGAGGAACACGTCGCCCTCGCCGGCCCGGATCGCGTGCAGCGCCATCCGGGTCGTCTGCAGCGAGGACGAGCAGTAGCGGTTGACGGTGGTGCCGGGCAGGTGATCGAACCCCAGCATGGTGGCGACCACCCGGCCGAGGTTGTGGCCCTGCTCGCCGGCGGGCTGGCCGCAGCCGAGCAGCAGATCGCCGATCTCGCGCGGGTCGAGGGCGGGCACCTGGTCCAGCGCCGCCCGGACGATGTCGGCGGCCAGGTCGTCGGGGCGTTTCGTGGCCAGCGATCCCTTGTTGGCGCGGCCGATGGGGGAGCGGGCCGCGGCGACCACCACAGCTTCAGGCACGGTCGGATCCTTTCACGAGTACGGGCAAACTTTGTGCACTTAAGCTGCATCTTTCGGCGCGGCCCTGTCAATGCCGTGCCAGGTGGGCCATGTCACGATGACCGTCTTCCGTTGACCGCCCGCGCGGCGCTCCCTAATATCGGCACTGCTAGTGCAACTAAACCCTTCCTGGAGGAGTCCACGTGACCGCCCTGGAACTCGACGGCGCCGCGATCGTCGTCACCGGCGCCGGCTCCGGCATCGGCGCCGCGATGGCCCGCCGCTTCGCCGCGGCCGGCGCCCGGGTGGTCGTCAACGACCGCGACCCCGTCGCGGCACAGCGCGTCGCCGACGAGATCGGCGGGCGTGTCTTCCCCGCCGACGTGGCCGACGAGGCGCAGGTCGCCGCGCTGGTCGACTACGCGTGGGAGTCCTTCGGGGCGCTGGATCTGTTCTGCGCCAACGCCGGTGTCGCACCGCCCGCCGACGGCGCCCGGGCCTGGGAACTGGCCTGGCGGGTCAACGTGCAGTCGCATGTGCTGGCCGCGCAGGCGCTGCTGCCGCGCTGGCTGGTCGCCGGGCAGGGCCGGCTGCTGGTGACGGCGTCGGCGGCGGGGCTGCTCACGATGCTCGGCAACGCGCCGTACGCGGTCACCAAGCACGCGGCCGTGGCCCACGCGGAATGGCTGCGGGCCACCTACGCCCACCGCGGTGTCGTGGTGCAGGCGCTGTGCCCGCAGGGTGTGCGCACGCCGATGCTGGATTCGTCGGGCCCAGGCGGCAGCGTGCTGCTGGACCCCGGTGCGATCAGCGCCGAGGAGTGCGCCGAGGCCGTGGTGACCGCGCTGGGCGGCGACGCCTTCCTGGTGCTGCCGCACGCCGAGGTGGCCGGCTTCTACACGCGCCGCGCCGAGGACCCCGATCGCTGGCTGCGCGGCATGAACCGCCTGCAGCAGGACCTGGAGCAGCGGCTGGCGGACTCGTGAGGCCGCGACCCGGCACCATCGTCCCGGCCTCGGGACGCGTCGCCGGCCCGGCGGTGTCGCGTCTCGCCGTCCCGGCGGAGGCGGGCATCGCCGTCCCGATCGTGGGACGGCGACGAGCGGCCGGATCCCGTCGTGAACGACGCGACTACACTCTGCGTGCACGTTTGGGCGGCGCGGTGTGCAGCACCGTCGAGAGGTTGGCGGGAGCGGTATGAGCAGGACCGGCACCGAGGGCAGGGTCGACGGGCGCACCGCCCGTGCCGAGCGCACCCGGGCCGCCATCGTGGATGCGCACCTCGCGCTGATCACGGAGGGTGACCTGCGGCCGACCGGCGAGCGCATCGCCGAGCGGGCCGGGGTCTCGCTGCGCGCGCTGTGGACCAACTTCACCGACATGGAGACGCTGTTCGAGGCCAGCGGCGTGCGCGTGCTCGCCCGCCAGGACGCGGCCTACCGGCCGGTGGACCCCTCGCTGCCGCTGCACCGGCGAGTGGAGGAGTACTGCCGCCAGCGGGCCGAGCTGCTGCAGCTGATCGCGCCGATGGCCCGCGCCGCGGCGATGCGCGAGCCGGTCTCCGCGCAGCTGCGCCGCAATCGGCTCAAGCACATCGAACGGGTACGCGACGAGGTGTCCGCGCTGTTCGCACCCGAGCTGGAGATGGCCGGCCCGGGCCGGGACCAGCTGCTGGCCGCGCTGACCGCGTCCACCATGTGGCCGGCCTGGTCGATGCTGCTCGACGGGCTCGACCTCGACGTCGACGCCGCCCGGGGTGTCATGGTGCGCACCGTCACCGCGCTGCTGCTCACCGCGATGGCGTCGGGGATGGCATAAGCGGCACGATCCGCGTCTTTCCAAAGCCGTTACTTATAGGTAACACTGTCGGCATGGTAAATGCATCGACAGTGCACATACCAGTGCTGCGCGGGCGTGCCCGTGAGCAGCAGACGATCGCCGAACTCCAGGCGGGGGCGGCCGGCGGGCTAGGCGGAGCGCTGCTCCTGCACGGCGACCTGGGCGGCGGCAAGACCGCCCTGCTGCGCCACGCGGCGGCCACCGCCCCGGACGGCACCGTGCTGCTGTGGGCCGCCGGTCTGGAGGAGGAGTCCGACCTGCCGTACGCCGGGCTGCAGAGCCTGCTCCAGCCGGTCTGCGAGCGGATCGCGGAGCTGCCGTCGCACCAGGCGCGGGCGCTCACCCGGGCGCTGTCCGGTGAGGGCTGCGCCGCCGACGACCGGCTCGCCCTGTCCATGGCCGTGCTCACCCTGCTGAGCACGCTGGGCCGGGAACACCCCGTGCTGTGCTGCGTCGACGACGCCGACGCGCTGGACCGGTCGTCACTGGACGCCATCGCCTTCACCGCGCGCCGGGCCCATACCCACCGGGTGACGCTGCTGCTCACCTCCACCGCCGAACTCCCGCTCAACGGCGTGCCACAGCTCCCGCTCCGGCCGCTGGAACCGCAGTCGGGCCGCGCCCTGCTGGCCGACCTGCTGCACCATCCCGGGGTCGACGAGGAACCGCGGCTGTGGGGCGTCCGCGGCGTGGATACGGGCGACGACGTGCTGGCGGCGTTGGCCACTCTCGGTGGCGGCAATCCGCGTGCGCTCACCGATCTGG
Organism: Catellatospora paridis; assembly: GCF_009720365.1. Classification (GTDB taxonomy): domain Bacteria; phylum Actinomycetota; class Actinomycetes; order Mycobacteriales; family Micromonosporaceae; genus Catellatospora; species Catellatospora paridis. The sequence goes on from NZ_ML769314.1 coordinate 272,643, forward strand.
CCGCCTCGCTCAGCGACAGCCAGGTCGCGGGGGAGGCCCCGCTGCCGACCCGGCTGCCCGCCGACAGCACGCTGCTGCGGACCTACCGGGCCCGGCTCGACCGGCTGCCTGCGGACACCCGCTGGCTGCTGCTGCTGGCCGCCGCCGACGAGGAGACCGATGCCGCGGGCCTGATGCGGGCCGCGCACAGCTCCGGCGTGGACATCGCCGCGCTCGCGCCCGCCGAACGCGGCGGCCTGGTCCGGGTGAGCCGGGGCGGAATCGTGTTTCCGCAGCCCATCGCGCGCGCCCTGGCGTACGAGGAGGCGCCCCTGGCCCAGCGCCGCGCCGCCCATCTGCACCTGGCGCAGATCCTCGACGCCGACACCGAACGGCTGCGCCGCGCGGTGCACCTGGCCGCGGCCGCGTACGGCCCCGACGCCGAACTCGCCGAGGAGCTGGAGGAGGCGGCGGCCGGCGGCGGTTACTCGCGCGCCTCCGCGGCGCTCGAGCACGCCGCACAGCTGACCACCGAACCCGGCGGCGCGGCCAGCCGGCTGGTCACCGCCGCCCGGTACGCCTGGCAGTCCGGCAGCGCGGGACGGGCCCGCAGCCTGCTGCGCCGCGCCCGGCCGACGGCGCGCGGCGTGTCGGCCGAGAGCGAGGTGCTGTCCGGGGAGATCGAGCTGCGCGCCGGGGCCACCGCGAACGCGGCCGAGTCGCTGCTCACCATCGCCGACCGGCTCGCCGCCTCCGAACGCGAGCTGGCCGTGCTGGCGCTGATGCGGGCCGGTGAGGCCGTCTGCTTCTCCGGCGACTACCCCCGCTACGCCGAGGTGGCGAGCCGGGCCGCGGCGCTGCGCCGCCCCGACGACCCGCCGGAGCTGGAGGTGGTGTTCGAGCACATCGCCGGGTTCGGGTACACCTTCGGCGGCCGCCACCACCGCGCGATCGGCCCGCTGCAGCGCGTCGTCGAACTCGGCGCCGCGCTGGACACCGCGTCCCCGCTGACCTGTGCCAGCGCTGCCGCGCTGCTGCTGGCCGACGACGTCGGCGCACACCGGCTGGCCGCCCGCGCCGTCGAGGTCGCCCGGGAGAGCGGCGACGTGTCCGCGCTGCCGCTGGCCCTGGAGATGACGGCGTACGCCGAGTACTGGCTCGGCCGCTACGACGCCGCGGCGGCCACCAGCCTGCACGGGCTACGCGCCGCGCGGGCCTGCGGGCAGGGCAACTACGCCGGGGACCACCAGGCGATGCTGGCGGTGCTCGCGGCCATCCGGGGCGACCGCGAGCAGGCCCTGCGCCACATCCGCGACATCGAGGTCGCGCCCGGCACCGGGCAGACCAACCGTCCGAAGGCGCTGAGCCAGTGGGCTCTGGCGGTGCTCGACCTGATCGCGGGCCGCCCCGCCGACACGGTCGCCCGTATCGCGGGCATCGCCTGCCCGGTCACCGGCCGGGGGCACATCGTGGTGCAGGCCATGGCCACGCCGTGGCTGGTCGAGGCGGCCGTCCGGGCGGACGACCGGGAGCAGGCGGTGGCCGCGCTGGCCGGGTTCGACCTGTGGGCGGCGTCCACCGGCGACCCGGTGCGCCGGGCGCTGTCGGCCCGCTGCCACGCCTTGCTCGCCCCGCGCGGCAGCGCCGCGGCCGAGGAGCACTTCCAGCAGGCGCTCGCGCTGCACCTGGCCGGGGAGGCCGACTTCGAGCAGGCCCGCACCGAGCTGCTCTACGGCCAGGAGCTGCGCCGCGCCCGCCGTCCCCGCGACGCGCGCGAACACCTGCACCGGGCGCTGGAGACGTTCACCCAGCTCGACGCCCCGGCCTGGGCCGACCAGGCCCGCGCCGAGCTGCGGGCGGCCGGCGAGGCGGTGGACGCCCTCGCGGTGCGCGCCGCCGACGTGCTCACCGCCCAGCAACTCCAGATCGCCCGCCTGGTCTGCGACGGCGCCACCAACCGCGAGGTCGCCGCTCAGCTGTTCCTCAGCCCCCGCACCGTCGACCACCACATGCGCAACATCTTCGCCCGCCTCGGCATCCGCTCCCGCATCGAACTCGCCAAAGCCCTCACCTAACCCGCCCGCCCCGCCCCTCCTGCCGCAACTCTTAAAGAGTCGCGCCCCCCGGCCCGACCGGAAGCCGCAACTCTTCAAGAGTTGCGACCCGGGCGGGGGGCCGACGGGAGCCGGGACGGCCGGGAGGCCGCACGCGTGGGCGTGCGGCCTCGGTCGGGAGCGGTCAGGGGAGGAGGATGACGGAGCGGGCGCCCTCGCCGCGGGACATGCGGGCGAAGGCCTCGGGGGACTCGTCCAGGGTGATCCGGTCGGTGATGAGCGCGGCCGGGTCGAGGTCGCCGGCGAGGACCTGGCGGGCCAGGTCGGGGACGTCGCGGTCGGGGTCGGAGTTGCCGTACACCGAGGAGCGCAGGGTCCGGGCGGAGTGGAAGATGTCCAGCGCCGCCAGGCTGACCATGTCGTCCTTGGCGCCCATGCCGACGACGGTCACCTGACCGCCGCGGCGGGTCGCCCGCCACGCGGCCCGGATGGTCGCCGACCGGCCCACGCACTCGAAGGAGTGGTCGGCCCCGCGGCGCTCGGTAAGGCCGCGGACCTGGGCGCTCAGGTCGTCACCCGATACCAGGAAATGGGTGGCCCCGGCGGACAGCGCCAGCTCGCGCTTGGCGTCGGAGACGTCGACGGCGATCAGCGGATCGGCGCCGGCGGCCCGCGCTGCCATCACAGTAGACAGGCCGACCCCGCCGAGCCCGATCACGAGCGCCGACTCGCCTGGCCGCACCGCGGCGGTGCGGTGCACCGCGCCTACCCCGGTGAGCACCGCGCAGCCGAGCAGGGCGGCGGTGGCGAACGGCAGCTCGGACGGCACCGGGATGACCGCGTGGTCGCCGACGACGACCTCCTCGGCCAGCGCCCCGAGGCCGAGCGTGACGTGCAGCGGCTCGCCGTCGGCGGTCGCGCCGCGGGCGGCGGTCGGTGCGCCCGCGGTCTCGCACAGCCACGGCTGCCCGTTGCCGCAGAACCAGCAGCGACGGCACGGCGGAGCCCAGTTCAGCACCACGTGCGTGCCGACGGCGACGGTCGCGTCCGGCCCGGCGGCGGTCACCACGCCTGCCGCCTCATGACCCAACACCAGGGGGTACGCGGGCGCGAGCGTCCCGTTCACCATGGACAGATCGGAGTGGCACACCCCGGCGGCGCGGATGTGCACCCGCACCTCCTTCGGGCCCGGCGGGGGCAGCAGGATCGGCTCGATCTCCAGCGCCGATCCGGGTCCGCGCCACAGCAGCGCGCGCACGGGGCTCATCGCTGGATCGCCTTCGTCTCGAGGAACTCGTCCAGCCCGTGGCGGCCGAGCTCCCGGCCGATGCCGGACTGCTTGAACCCGCCGAACGGGGCGAGCGGGTTGAACGCTCCGCCGTTGACGTCGACCGCGCCGGTGCGCATCCGCCGCGCGACGGCCAGTGCCCGTTCCTCGTCCCCCGACCACACCGCACCGGCCAGGCCGTACCGGGAGTTGTTGGCGATGGCCACGGCCTCGTCGTCGGAGTCGAACGGGATCACCACCAGCACCGGCCCGAAGATCTCCTCCTGGGCGACGGTGCTGTCGGGGTCCACATCGGCCAGCACGGTCGCTGCGACGAAGTGGCCCCGGTCCGGCACGGGCGCGTCGAGCCCGCCCGCGATCAGGCGCGCGCCGTCGGCGAGCCCCTGCGCGATGTAGCCACGTACGGTCTCGCGCTGCGCGGCCGAGGCCAGCGGGCCGAGCCGGGTGCTCCGGTCGAACGGGTCGCCGAGGGTCTGCCCGGCGGCGACCTCCGCGGCGATGGCGAGCGCCTGCTCGTACCGGGCGCGGTGCACCAGCATGCGGGTCCACGCGGTGCAGGTCTGGCCGGAGTTGAGGAACGCGTTCGCGACGCCGGTCTTCACCGCTCGGTGCAGGTCGGCGTCCTCCAGGATCACGTTGGCGGACTTGCCGCCCAGCTCCAGCGCGACCCGGGCGATGCGGTCCGCGGCCAGGTGCGAGATGCGCGCGCCGACCGCCGTGGAGCCGGTGAACGACACCATGTCCACGTCGGGGTGCGCCGCGATGGCGGAGCCGACCACCGAACCCGGCCCGGTGACCAGGTTGGCCACGCCCGGCGGCAGCCCGGCCTCGTCGATCGCGTCGAACAGCAGGTACGCCACCAGCGGGGTCAGGTCGGCGGGCTTGAGCACCACCGTGCAGCCGGCGGCCAGCGCCCCGGCGACCTTGGCCATGATCTGGTGCAGCGGGTAGTTCCACGGCGTGATCGCGCCGACCACGCCGACGGGCTCGCCGACGATCAGCGAGTTGCCGACGGTGTGCGTGCTCTCCGGCTGCCCGGCCAGCTCGACGTAGCTCCTCAGCACGGTCAGCGGCAGTCCTGCCTGGACCTTCGTGGCGATCCGCAGCGGGGTGCCCAGTTCGCGGGCCACGGTGGCGGCGATGTTCTCGGCGCGGGCCGACAGCGCCGCGTGCAGCCGGTCGAGATGTGCGGCGCGCTCCGCCGGGGCCAGCGCCGACCAGGGTCCGAACGCGGCCTTCGCGGCGGCGACGGCGCGGTCCACGTCGACGGTGTCACCGGCGGGCACGTGCGCGATGACCTGCTCGGTGGTGGGGTCCTCGACGGCGATCACGTCCGTGCCGTGCGGGGCGGTCCAGCGGCCGCCGATGAAGAGCTGGGTGCGGTCCGCGATCGGGGTGGTACGTCCCGGATGCGTCGCCGCGGCTGCCAGGTCCATGCTGTCCCTTCCCATCAAGCGGCGTCGCCCGCGACGCGGCACCCGGACGCGGACCCGATGGGGTGGTGACGGCGTCGTCGGCTGGCCGCGGCGCGAGCGGCCGGCACTCGCCGGGCCGCAAAACTAGCGCTGCAAGTTTCGACTGTAGTACGAGTCGGCCCGCGGCTCCAGAGGCGGGAGCGGGCCGACCGTGGCCTCGTACTCCCGGGCCAGCCCGTCGACCAGCGCGTCCAGGCCGAGCGAGAACGCGCCCTCGTCGACGCTGTGCTGGTGCTCGGCGAGGCGGTGGGCCTGGGACAGGTGGGGGTAGTGGGCGGCGTACAGCTCGGGGTCCTCGACGAAGCCGCGCGCGAACGAGCCCAGCGACGAGCCCGCGACCAGGTAGCGCATCACCGCGCCGATGTGCGTGGCGCGCGCGGGCGGCCAGCCGGCCTTAACCAGTCCGCCGTACACGGCGTCGGCCATGTGCAGCGCGGCCGGCCGCCGCCCCGGGCCCTGGGCCAGGTACGGGACGATGTTCGGGTGCGCGGTCAGCGCGTCGCGGTAGGAGTGCCCCCACCGCCGCAGCGCCTCGCGCCAGTCGTGCGTGGTGAAGAACGACACGTCCACGCCCGCGATCACCGCGTCGGCGACCGCGTCCAGGATCGCGTCCTTGGTGGCGAAGTGGTTGTACAGCGACGGCCCGCGTACACCCAGCTCGGCGGCCAGGCGTCGGGTGGAGAAGGCGGCCAGCCCGTCGGCGTCGATCATCGCGGCGGCGGTCTCCACGATGCGCTGCCGGCTCAACAGGGCCTGGCTGGGCCGGGGCATGGTCGGTTCTCCTTCGGTCGGTGCTGCCGCCAAACTCTGCCACAGCGGGGTCTGGACGAGATAAAACTTTCACCGCTAGTTTAATGCGGTGGACATGACACTGTCGCCGGAACACGCCGCGGTCCGCCGCCTCGCCGCCGAGTTCGTCGATCGCGAGGTCGTGCCGCACGCGGCCGAGTGGGACCGGCGCGAGAGCGTCGCCCGCACCGTCGTCAAGCAGCTCGGCGAGCTGGGCTTCCTCGGCCTGACCATCGCCGAGGAGCACGGCGGCAGCGGCGGCGACCACCTGGCGTACTGCCTGGTCCTGGAGGAGCTGGGCCGCGGCGACTCGTCGGTGCGCGGGCTGGTCTCGGTGTCGCTGGGCCTCGTGGCCAAGAGCATCGCGCGCCACGGCACGCCCGCGCAGCGGGAGCGGTGGCTGCCCGGCCTGTGCGGCGGGGACCTGCTGGGCTGCTTCGCGCTGACCGAGCCGGGCACCGGCTCCGACGCGGCGTCGCTGACCACTCGGGCGGTCCGGGACGGCGGGGACTGGGTCATCACCGGCTCGAAGATCTTCATCACGAACGGGACCTGGGCCGATGTCGCGCTGGTCTTCGCCCGCACCGGCGGGGGCGGGCCGCGGGGGATCAGCGCGTTCCTGGTGCCGACCGACGCGCCCGGCCTGACTCGGCGGGAGATCCACGGCAAGCTCGGGCTGCGCGGGCAGCCGACGGCGGAGCTGGTGTTCGACGGGGTGCGGGTGCCGGCCGACGCGCTGCTCGGCGAGCAGGGGCGCGGGTTCCATCTCGCCATGTCCACGCTGGACAAGGGGCGGATGTCGGTCGCGGCGGGCTGCGTGGGCATCGCGCAGGGCTGCCTGGACGCGGCGGTGGGCTACGCCAAGGAGCGCACCCAGTTCGGCAAGCCGATCGCGGCGTACCAGCTGGTCCAGCAGTTGATTTCCGATGTCGCGGTGGACACCGCGGCGGCCCGGCTGCTGGTGTGGCGGGTCGCCGACCTGGTCGACCGCGGGCAGCCGTTCGCGACCGAGGCGTCGATGGCGAAGCTGTTCGCCAGCGAGGCCGCCGTACGCGCGGCGAACAAGGCGCTGCAGGTGTTCGGGGGGTACGGCTACGTCGACGAGTACCCGGTCGGCAAGTACCTGCGCGACGCGCGCGTCACCACCCTCTACGAGGGCACCAGCCAGATCCAGCAGTTGTTGATCGGCCGCGCCCTCACCGGCGTGAACGCGTTCTGAAAGTCCAGCTCAGACAGGCATAGGCGTTAACAAGGGCACCTTCCTCTACGAATAGCGATGTGAAGGTGCCCTTCCTTTCAAGGAGGAGCTATGAGCAGCAGGTTCGGTGGGCGGGTTGCGATCGTGACCGGCGGGGCGCAGGGGATCGGGGCGGCTACCGCCAGGCGGCTGGCCTCGGAGGGGGCGACGGTTGCCGTCGTCGACCTGAGCGTCGAGAAGAGTGCGGCGCTGGCGAAGGAGATCACGGCGGCGGGCGGGACGGCTGCGGGTTACGGGTGCGACGTCACCGACGAGGCGGCGGTGCACGCGATGACCGAGCAGGTGGTGGCCGACTTCGGGCGGCTGGACATCCTGGTCAACAACGCGGGGATCACGCGGGACGATCTGCTGTTCAAGATGAGTTCCGCGGACTGGCACGCGGTGCTGAACACGAACCTGACCAGCATGTTCTACTGCTGCCAGGCGGCGCAGAAGCACATGGTCGCCGGGAAGTACGGCAAGATCGTCAATTTGAGCAGCCGGTCGGCGCTGGGCAACCGGGGGCAGGCCAACTATGCGGCGGCCAAGGCCGGGGTGCAGGGGCTGACCGCGACGCTGTCGATCGAGCTGGGGCCGTTCGACATCTGCGTCAACGCCGTTGCGCCCGGGTATGTGGCCACCGCGATGACCGCCGCCACCGCCGAGCGGGTCGGTTCGTCCGCCGAGGCGCACCAGCAGTGGGCGAGCGAGCACACCCCGCTGCGCCGGGTCGCCCAGCCGGAGGAGATCGCGTCCGTGGTCGCGTTCCTGGCCAGCGACGACGCCTCCTTCGTCACCGGGCAGACCCTCTACGTCAACGGCGGCGCGCGCTAAGCGAAGCACCACAACCGAAGGGAACCACAGTGGACTTCTCGCTCGACGACGAGCAGAGGGCGATCCGGGACACCGCCCGCGCCTTCATCCGCAAGGAGGTCGTGCCCCTCGAACACGAGCTGCTGCGCCGCGAACGCGCCGGAGAACCCGGCATCGAGCGGTCGGAGCTGCGCGAGCTGCAGCTCAAGGCGCGCAAGTTCGGCTTCTGGGGGCTGGCCACGCCGACCGAGCACGGCGGCATGGACCTGCCCGCGATCATGCAGTCGCTGATCTGGACCGAGATCGGGCACACCCTGGTGCCGTTCCGGTTCGGCGGCGAGGCCGACAACATCCTGTTCTACGCCAACGCGGAGCAGCAGGAGGAGTACCTCAAGCCCACCATCGAGGGCGAGCGCGTCTCCTGCTTCGCCATCACCGAGCCGGGCGCGGGCTCCGACGCGGCGAACATCAAGCTCAGTGCCCGCCAGGACGGCGACGACTGGGTCCTGAACGGCGAGAAGACCTTCATCACCAACGGCAACGAGGCCGACTTCGCCATCGTGGTCGCGGTCACCGACAAGGACAAGGGGGTACGCGGCGGCGGCACCACGGCGTTCCTGGTCGACCGGGCGATGGGCTGGCACTCGGAGTTCATCGCCACCATGGGCCCCGGCGGACCCGCGTCGCTGGTGTTCGACAACGTCCGGGTCCCGTCCCGCAACATCCTCGGCGAGATCGGGCAGGGCTTCGAGCTGGGCATGAAGTGGATCGGCAAGGGCCGCTACCTCATCCCGTCGCACGCCCTCGGCATCGGCGAGCGCGCCCTGCAGATGGCCGTCGACTACGCAAACACGCGGGTCACCTTCGGCAAGCCGATCGGGGAGAACCAGGCCATCCAGTGGATGATCGCCGACGCGGAGACCGAGCTGGAGGCCGCCCGCTGGCTGGTGCTGCGCGCCGCGTGGACCGTCGACCAGGGCGAGGATCCGCGCCACTCGTCGTCGATGGCCAAGCTCTACGGAGCCGGGATGATCAACCGGCTGGTGGACCGGGTCATGCAGATCCACGGCGGCATGGGCTACACCCGTGAGCTGCCCATCGAGCGCTGGTACCGGCAGGTGCGGCTGCTGCGCATCTACGAGGGCACCGACGAGATGCAGCGCCTGATCATCTCGCGGGACCTGCTGCGCGGGTACACGAAGATCGGGGGGCATCTGGCATGAGGGTGTTCGCGTCCGCCCAGGAGCTGGCCGCCGCGGTCGGCCAATGCATCGGTCCGGGCCCCTGGCAGCGCGTCGACCGGTCGCGGGTGGACGCGTACACCGACGCCACCGGCGGCGTCGACTGCATCGGCATCGGGTCGGCCACGCCCGGCTGGCTGACCCTGTCGATGCTGCCGCTGCTGGTCCGCGACGTGTACCGGTTCGACAACGTGCGCCTGGGCGTCGACTACGGGGTGAACCGGGTCCGTTTCCCGGCCCCGATCCCGGTCGGGGCCCAGGTGCGCCTTACCGCCCGCATCGCCGAGGTCGAGCCCGTCGACGGCGGCGTGCAACTGGTCGCGCAGCTCACCGTCCGCGCCGACGGCGAGGACAAACCCTGCTGCGTGGCCGAGACCGTCAGCCGTATCTACTTCGAGGAGGAGCTGTGAGCACGCTTTCCCTGGCCGCCGTCCTGGCCGAGGCCGCGCGCCGCCATCCCGCAAAGACCGCCGTGGTCGACGCGTTCGGCCGCGAGACCTACGCCGACCTGTGGCGGCAGGCGCTGGCCTACGCCGCCGGCCTGCGTGAACTGGGCGTCCAGCCCGGCGACGCCGTGGCGCTGGTCGCGCCGAACGTGACCGACTTCCCGCGCGCCTACTACGGCATCCTCGCCGCGGGCGGTGTCGTCGTCCCGGTGCACCTGCTGCTCACCCCGTCCGAGGCGGCGTACGTGCTGCGCGACAGCGGGGCGAAGCTGGTCGTCTGCCACAGCGGCATGCTCGCGCTCGGCGCGCCCGCCGCGGCCGAGGCCGGCATCCCGATCGTCAGCGTCGGCCCGCGCCCCGACGAGGGCGGACCGGAGCGGCTGGAGCAGGTCAGCTCGCGCGTCCCGGCGCTGCGCTCGTACGAGACCCGCTACCCGAACGACCCGGCCGTGATCTTCTACACCAGCGGCACGACCGGCAAGCCCAAGGGCGCCGTGCTCACCCACCTCAACCTGGTGATGAACGCGACCGTCAACATCTTCGACGCCAACGACGCCCGCCCCACCGACGTGGCGCTGGGCTGCCTGCCGCTGTTCCACACGTTCGGGCAGACCGTCGGCATGAACGGCACCTTCCGCATCGGCGCGACCCTGGTGCTGCTGGCCCGGTTCACCGGCGAGGCCGCGCTCGACCTGATGGTCCGGGAGAAGGTCGACGTCTTCCACGGCGTGCCGACCATGTACGTCGGCCTGCTCGAAGCCGCCGCCGGCCGGGCCGAGCTGCCGAAGCTGCGGCTGGCCATCTCCGGTGGCGCGTCGCTGCCGGTGGCCGTCCTGGAGCGGTTCAACGCCGCGTTCGACACCACGATCTACGAGGGCTACGGCCTGTCCGAGACCTCCCCGACGGCCACCACCAACCAGCCGCACTTCGGCGTACGTCCCGGCACCGTCGGCCACTCGGTCTGGGGCGTCGAGGTCGAGATCGCCCGCGCCGAGGTCGACGACCGCATCGAGCTGCTCGGCCCCGGCGAACTGGGCGAGATCGTGATCCGCGGCCACAACGTGTTCGCCGGCTACCTGGGCAACCCGGCCGCGACCGAGCAGGCCCTGGTCGACGGCTGGTTCCGGACCGGCGACCTCGGCACCAAGGACGCCGAGGGCTTCGTGTCCATCGTGGACCGCAAGAAGGACATCGTCATCCGCGGCGGCTTCAACGTGTACCCCCGCGAGGTCGAGGAGGTCCTGGCCCGCCACCCGTCCATCGAGCTGGTCTCCGTCATCGGCGTCCCCGACGACGTGCACGGCGAGGAGATCTGCGCCGTGGTCGTGCTGCGCCCCGACGCCGAACCCGTGACCGAGGACGGACTCATCACGTGGTCCCGCGACCTGCTGGGCAAGCACAAGTACCCCCGCCAGGTCCGCTTCCTCCCCGAACTCCCGATGGGCCCGAGCCACAAGATCCTCAAACGCGAACTCCGCCGTATGCTCACCGACTGACGAGCAGAAGGAAGGGCATCGTCGGCTCGCGTCAGCGAGACGAGCAGCAGCTCGGGACATCGCTATGAATGGTGGAAGGTGCCCTTCCTAACTTCTCCCGCAGGTTTTCCAACCCGTGCCCGGCATGCCGCCGTGTAGGTGGGGCGGAAGGTCGGGAAGACGAACGGGGAGGTGTCATGTGGCGGACGACGACGGGTTCCGCGAGTTCGTGCACGCGCGGCTGGGCAGGCTGTCGCGCATCGCGTACCTGCTGACCGGTGACCATCACGCGGCCGAGGACCTGCTGCAGAACGCGCTGGTCAAGCTCGCGTCACGGTGGTCGAAGGTGTCCGCGGGCGGCGCGCCGGACGCGTACCTGCGCAAGATCCTCTATCACGAGCACGTGTCGGCCTGGCGGCGCAACCGGCACCTGCGTGCCGAGTGGTCCACGGCGGAGCCGCCGGAGGGCGGCAGCGGCCGCGACATGGCCGCCGAGACGGTGCGCCGCCTGCTCCTGGAACAGGCGCTCGCCAAACTGACCCGCAAGCAGCGCGCGGTGATCGTGCTGCGCTTCGTCGAGGACCTGTCCGAGGCCGACGCCGCCACGGCGCTCGGCGTCACCGTGGGCACGGTCAAGAGCCAGACGTCGTATGCCCTGAAGCGGCTGCGCGAGCTGGCACCCGAACTGCACGTGCTGGTCAGGGAACCGAAGGAGGCCTGGGCATGACCGACTTGAACGAACTGCTGGCCGACATCGGCGACCGCGCCCGCACGTACGACGTCACGGAGCGGGCCCTGGTGCTGGGCCGCCGCCGGCGCAACAACCGCCGCCTCGCGGGTATGGGCGGGATCGCCGCGGTGGTCGCCCTGTCGATCCTGGGCGTCACGTACCTGCCTACCACGCAGGGCTCGCCGCCACCCCCGGCGGCCCCCTCGTCACCGGCCCCGGCCCTGTCGCCGACCACCCCGGCCGTGAACGTGGCCAAGTGCGTGCCGCAGCGCCTGCCGATGCCCAAGGGCTACCCGCCGAAGAGCGTGGTGACCGGCGGCGACCCCACCGGCCGTATCCTGGTCGGCCGGGCCTACCCGTACGACGGCCGGGACCGCCTCCTGATCTGGGAGGACGGCAAGGTCAAGGTGATCCGGCACGAGGGCGAGGACCCCGACTTCAGGGACGTCAGCTCCACCGGCATCGCCGTCGGATCCAGTTACGTCGACGGGGACGTCCAGGTCCCTTGGATCTACCAGGACGGCAGCCTGCGCCGGCTCAAGGGGCAGCACGCCGGGGCGACCGCCGTCAACGACAGCGGCGTCGCCGTCGGCGCGATGGACAAGGGCGGCGGCTCGGACGCCTGGCCCGTCATCTGGCGTACCCCGACGGCGGAGCCGGCTCGGCTGGAGGTGCCGGCCGGGATGACGGGCAAGGCGACCGGCATCGACGCCGGCGGCACGATCTCGGGCTGGGTGCGACCGCTGTCGCCATCGGCCGAGCGCGGGCAGAACCCGGTCGTGCCGGTGATCCCGAGCCGGGCGGTCGTCTGGCAGCCGGACGGCACGATGCGGGAGCTCAAGGTGCCCGACAGCATCGACGGCAACCCGGTCATCGCAGCCACGGCCGAGGACGTCCGCGACGGCCAGGTGGGCGGCACCCTGACTGCCGGCACCAGCCGGACAGACGTGCGCGAGTACGTCGTTCAGTGGAACCTCGCCACCGGTGAGGCGCGCTGGCACGTGGTGGCAAGCCGCGCCAAGGTGGTCAACGCGGTCGGGCTCGCGGTCTCGTGGGACCGGCATCCACTCCTGTTCCTGGAGCGGGCCTCCGTGCCGCTGCCGGACGTGGCGGGCGCCCCCGACGGCCACGCGGCGAATCCGGACGTGCGTCTGATCAGCGCGGACGGCCGCACCGTCGCCGGCTACCAGCCCGTCAACGGCGCCGGCCCCGTCGCCGTCGTCTGGCGCTGCACCTGACAAAGGAAGGGCACCTTCCCATCGGATTTCGTAGCGGAAGGTGCCCTTCCCAACTCTGTGGCCGAGGACTTCCAACTTTCGTGTCGTATGCCGCCGTCAGGTGAGGCGGAAGACCGGATACGAACGGGGAGGTGACGGCTGGTGGACGACGAAGGTTTCCGTGACTTCGTGCACGCGAGGCTGGGCTGGTTGTCGCGTATCGCGTACCTGCTCACCGGTGATCGCCATGCGGCGGAGGACCTGCTGCAGAACACGCTGATCCGGCTGTCCTCGCGGTGGTCGAAGGTGGTGGCGGCGGGCACGCCGGACGCGTACGTGCGCAAGCTGATGTACCACGAGCACGTGTCGGCCTGGCGGCGCGCCCGCCATCTGCGGGCCGAGTACACGACCGCGGAGCTGCCCGACGGGGCGGCCGGGCCGGACATGGCCGCCGAGACCGTGCGGCGGCTGCTGCTGGAGCAGGCGCTCGCCAAGCTGACCCGCAAGCAGCGTGCGGTGATCGTGCTGCGGTACTTCGAGGATCTGTCCGAGGCGGACGCCGCCGAGGCGCTCGGCGTGTCGGTCGGCACGGTCAAGAGCCAGACCTCGCACGCGCTGGCGCGGCTGCGCGAGCTCGCGCCTGAGCTGCACGTGCTGGTGAAGGAGCCGAACGAGCGCGCCGTCGGGGCCGTCCGCGCGCACAGCCGGAACGGGGTGACGGCATGAGCGACCTGAAGGAACTGCTGCACGCGATCAGCGACCACGCCGGGGTGTTCGACGTCACCGAGCGCGCCTTCGTGCTCGGCCGCCGACGCCGGACCAGGCAGCGCACGGCCTTCGCGGGTGCGGCCACGACCCTGGCCGTCACCGCCCTGCTGGTCGCGGTGAACCTGCCGGCCCGCCCGGCCCCCGAACCCGCGATCACCCCGGTCCCGTCGCCGTCGCCGTCCATGGTCGGCCCGTCGGCCTGCACCCCCGCGGAGCTGCCGCTCCCCGAGGGTGTCCGCAACGACGACGTCTTCAGCATCCACGGAGATCCCACCGGCCGGGTCCTGGCGGCGCGGGCCTGGGACGCCAAGGGCGCCGTCCTGGTGGTCTGGGTGGACGGCGCGTCCCCCACGGTCGTCCCGTGGCCGGACGGAGCCACCTCGGTCGACGCGGTCAGCTCGACGGGCGCCGTGCTGATGACCGTCGAGAACGGGACCAAGGGCGGCCGCGAGAAATCGAAGACCTGGGTGTATCGGGACGGCAAGGTCACCAGGCTCAGCGGCACGGGCGCGCTCGGCCTCGGGATCAACGCCACCGGCACGATCGTCGGCCTGGTCGCCGACAACCAGCTGGTGACCTGGTCCGATGCCGACGCCGAGCCGGTGCTCCTGCCCGTGCCGGACGGCATGACCGCGGCCGATCCAATGGCGATCGCCGATGACGGCACCATCGCCGCCCAGCTCTACGAAGGGCGGCTCGGCCCGAAACCGGCCTACCGCTACTCAGGCCCGGGCTGGGGATACGTCTGGCCGCCGGGTGGCTCGCCGCAGCGGCTCAGGGTGCCCGACACGCTCAACGGTCTCCCCGTCGACGCGTCGCGGGCCTTCGCCGTCGCCGACGGATGGGCCGCGGGCAACATCGGGGGCGGCAAGAACGAGGCGAGGCTGACCCGGCCGACCCGCTGGAACCTGGCCACGGGCGAGGTCGAAGTGCTCGCAGCAGCGGAGCGGGTCAGCCCGCACGGGTGGTCGATCGTGCGGAAGGCCGGCGCGCTGACGCTGGTGGGCTGGGGCACGGCGGTTCCCGTGCCGCCCATGCCGGGCCATCCGATTTCCCGAAACGGAGTGAGGGAACGCCTGAACGTCTATGTGGTCAGCCCGGACGGCCGCGTCCTGGCCGGGATCCAGGACGTCACACCGATGAACGGGCTGCCGGCATACCTGACACTGCGCTGGACCTGCCGGTGACCTTCCGCGGGCCGGGCACACGTCTGGTGCCCGGCCCGCGGCTTGACACCGGCCCCGGCCGCGTGGTCGGGTCGGGGGATGCAACGGCTGGTGCTCTGGGACATCGACCGCACGCTGATCGACGGCGGCAAGGTCGGCCGGGACGTGTTCGTCGCCGCGTACCTGGCGGTGGTGGGCAGCGAGCCGCCGCGGCTGCCGGAGTTCGGCGGGCGTACCGACCACTGGATCTTCACGACGGCGCTGGAGTGGCACGGCCGCGAGGTCAGCACGGAGATCGTGGCCGAGTTCTTCGCTCACCTGGCCGAGCACACCCGGGCACACCGGCCGCAACTGCTGGCCCGCGGTGCGGCGCTCGCGGGCGCGGCCCAGGCGCTGGCCGCGCTGGCGGTGGAGACCGGGGTGGTGCAGTCGGTGGTCACCGGCAACATCCGGGAAGCCGCGTACGAGAAGCTGTCCGCGTTCGACCTGCTCGGGCCGATCGACCTGGAGGTCGGCGGCTACGGCTGCGACGACGGGGTGCGTTCGGTGCTGGTGCGGCTGGCTCACGAGCGGGCGCAGGCCAAGTACGCGGCGATGCTGCCCGCGCGGCAGGTCGTCGTCATCGGTGACACCCCGCACGACATCGAGGCGGCCAGGGCCAACGGCGCGGTCGCGGTGGGCGTGGCGACCGGCTCGTGCACCGCGGACGAGCTGGTCGAGGCGGGCGCGGACGTGGTGCTGCCGTCGCTGGCCGACACCCCGGCGGTGCTGCGCGCGGCCCTGACCTGACCGGTCCGGCCCACGCCGGCCCGCTGCCCGTAGGCGTGTCGCGGCCATGCCGCCCGCCTCCTGAACCGGGGCTTATCGGTTCGACAGGCACCGGGCCGACCAGCATGATCGCAGGCATGACGCGAACCGACGTGCCCGCCACCTGGGACGAACGAGCCACCCTCACCACCTTCCTCGATTACGTGCGCGCGACCGTGCGTGCCAAGTGCGAGGGCGTCACCGACGCCGACGCGCGCCGGGCACCGCTGCCGGACTCCCCACTGATGACCGTGAAGGGCCTGGTCAGCCATGTGCGCTGGGTGGAGTACTCCTGGTTCCAGGTGGTGCTGCTGGGTGAGGAGGACGCCGGGCCGTGGACGAAGGAGGACCCGGACCGCGAGTTCACCTGCGCCCTGGACGTGCCGATCGAGCAGCTGCTCGACGAGTACGACGCGCAGAGCGCCCGTTACCGCGAGCTGGTCGCCTCGCTCGACCTGGACACCCTCGCCCAGCGGAACCTGGGCCGGGCCGGACGGCCCGCGACGCTGCGGTGGATCCTGTTCCACCTCGTCGAGGAGATCGCCCGCCACAACGGCCACCTCGACGTGGTGCGCGAGCTCGTCGACGGCACCAAGGGTGACTGACCTGCCCGTTTCCCCGGAGGGACCGGCCCGGCGCACGTAGCCTGAACCGGAGCGCGTCGGGGGAGGCGTCATGGATCTTCAGCTGGGCGGCAAGGTCGCGGTGGTCACCGGAGCCAGCAAGGGCATCGGCCTCGCGGTGGTGAAGGCGCTGGTCGCCGAGGGTGCGAGCGTCGTCGCCGCGGCCCGGGACACCTCCGGCGACCTGGCCGGGATCGACGGCCCGGTGCGCGCCGTCGCGGTGGACCTGACCGACCCGGCCGGGCCGCAGCGCCTGATCGACGAGGCGACGGCCGCGTACGGCGGGCTGGACGTGCTGGTCAACAACGTCGGCGCGTTGAAGACCCGGCTGGGCGGGTTCGTCTCGGTCACCGACGAAGACTGGTTGTGGTCGCTGACCGTCAACCTGCTCGCCGCGGTACGCGTCACCCGCGCCGCGCTGCCGCATCTGCTGGCCCGGGGCGGTGGCAGCATCGTCACGGTCAGCTCGATCAACGCCTTCCTGCCCGACCCCGCGATCATCGACTACACCGCGTCGAAGGCGGCGCTGACGAACTTCTCCAAGGCGCTGTCCAAGGAGGTCGGGCCGAAGGGCATCCGGGTCAACACGGTCAGCCCCGGCCCCGTGCGCACGCCGATGTGGACGGGCGCGGGCGGCGTCGCCGAGTCGTTCGGCAAGGCGGGCGAGGTGTCGCCCGAGCAGGTGGTCGACCAGGTCGCCGCGCAGGCGGCGACCGGCCGGTTCACCGAGGCCGAGGAGGTCGCCGACCTGGTGGTGCTGCTGGCGGGCGCGCGGGCGGGCAACGTCACCGGGGCCGACTTCGTCATCGACGGCGGGCTCATCACCACGCTGTGAACCCGATCGGGCGGTGGATGTTTGGCGCACGGGTGTTCGGGGAACCCCCGTGCGCCGCGCGGCCACTCGTCATCGGAGGGATGGGCGCATCCCGGAACGGGTGACCGCGGACGGCCGTCACCCGCCGGCGGCTCGGTCGATTCGGTCGCACCCCGGATCGACCGTCCGCCGGCGGGCTGCCGATCAGCGGACCGGTTCGAACAGCGAGACCGGGGAGGGCTGCGCCACCGCAGTGGTGCGGGCCCTGCCCGCCCGGCCGGACCACAGCACGCGGGCCAACACCCCGGGGGAGAACAGCCGCTGCGGCGGGGACATCAGGTTCGCCACGGCCAGGAACGCGTGGCCGACCTCGGGGTGCTTGGCGGCGGCGCGGTGCAGGCGGCCGACGTACCCGTTGAGGAAGTTGACCTTGCCGGAGCGCGCGCCCACGACCTCGGGGTAGCGCAGGTCCGCGCCGACCGCGATGTCCCATGGCACGTCGATGACCGACGCTGCGGCCGCGTAGAAGCGCTTCGGCAGGCCGTCGCGGCCCGCGCGCAGGCTGTCGCGCAGCACGATCGACTCGACGGCGGCGACCGTCATGCCCTGTCCGTACGCCGGGTTGAAGCTGCACATCGCGTCGGCGACGGCCACGAAGCCCTCGGGCAGCCGGTTCATCCGCTCGTAGCGGCGGCGCACGCTGACCGGCAGCCGCAGGCGCAGCGCCGGACCGGCCGGCTCGCACTTGCTGAGCAGTTGGAACAGCTCGTCACCAGGCAGCTGCCGGGCGAACGCGGCGTAGTCGTCGGGGTCGGTCGGCGGGGTGCCCGCCTTGCCGACGCCGACCAGGGTGATCATCCAGCGGTCGCCTTCGACCGGCACCGCGATGCCGCCGAAGGGCGTCTGCGGCGACGGGCTGATCACGGCTGCGCTGAAGTTCAGCTGGCCGGGCGTCCGCCGGTAGGCCTGCGAGACGTAGACCGTGTGCGGGTCGACGTGCTCCTCGGCCGGCCTGTCGAAGCCCAGCTCGGACAGCCAGGTCGGGCCGCGGTTGCCGCGACCGGTGGCGTCGACGACCAGGTCGGCGTCGAGGCGCTGCTCGGTGTCGCCGCCGACGGGCAGCACCCGCGCGCCGACGACCCGGCTGCCGTCCGCGGACGCGATCAGGCCGACGGCCTCGTGGCGCGGGTGCAGCGTCACCTCGGGCAGCTCGGCCAGGCGACGGCGTACGTACGACTCCAGCGCGATCCGGGTGACGCCGAGGCCCTGCAGGCCGGTGGCCGCCTGGGCAAGGCGGTGGCCGTCATTGATCCAGACGACGTCGTGCTGCACGTCGAGGGGCACGGCTCCGGCTGCGGCCATGTCGGCGGCGAAGCCGGGGAACAGCTCTTCGAGGACCTGGCGGCCGCGGGCGAGCAGGCCGTGCGTGTGGTCGCCCTGCGGCACCCCCTTGCGGCCGGTGATGCCGTCGGTGGGCAGCGCGTCGCGGTCGAAGATGGTGACCTTCGCGTACGAATCGCTCAGCACGCGGGCGGCGAGCAGGCCGCCGATGCTGGCGCCGAGCACGATCGCGTGCCCGGACTTTTCCTTGGCAGACAAGGTTTTCTCCGTCTCGGTGTGAGGTGTGCACACACCGTAAGAAGCGGTAACGCAATCATGAAAACGAATATCCGGTCCGGTAGATGACACTGTGTGCCCGCTCACGCGCTCTGCGTCGGTCCTGTCAGGACCCCGACGCCGAGCGACTGGAAGAATCTTTGAAAGATTTTTCAGTATCGCGACCGCGCCCGCTCGCCCCGGCGTGCGCCGATGCGGTCCATGGCCGACCCGCCGAAGATCCGCTGTGCAAACGGAACCCTCCTCAGCTCTGATTTGTACGGCAAATCCGGCGCATCGATACCCTTCACGTCGCGTCAACGCGGGGCTAACATCCTTGAAACTTGCGCAAGAGTTTCCATCCCTCGCCCCTCCCCGACCCAGGAGGAGACTCGTGTCCACCCGCCACCGCTCCCTAGCCGCAGCCCTCGCCTCGGTGCTGCTGGCCGCCGCGCTGTCCGCGGTCGTGCTCCTGCGACCCGGCGCCCCCGGCCTCGTCCCGGCCAAGGCGGACGCCAACCCCGGCAACCGCGACGTCATCGTGCACCTGTTCCAGTGGCCCTGGGCCTCGATCGCCAACGAGTGCACCACCGTGCTGGGCCCCAAGGGCTTCGGCGCGGTGCAGGTGTCCCCGCCGCAGGAGCACGTCGTGCTCGGCGGCCAGGGCTACCCCTGGTGGCAGGACTACCAGCCGGTCAGCTACCAGCTCGTCAGCCGCCGCGGCGACCGCGCCGCCTTCGCGAACATGGTCGCCGCCTGCCACAACGCGGGCGTGAAGATCTACGTCGACGCCGTGATCAACCACATGGCCGGCGGCGCGTCCACCGGCACCGGCTCGGCGGGTTCCACCTACTCGCACTACAACTACCCCGGGATCTATCAGAACCAGGACTTCCACCACTGCGGGCGCAACGGCAACGACGACATCGTGGCCTGGGGCGACCGGTGGGAGGTGCAGAACTGCGAGCTGGTCGACCTGTCCGACCTGGCCACCGAGTCCTCCTACGTGCGCGGGAAGATCACCGCGTACCTCAACGACCTGGTCTCGCTCGGCGTGGACGGGTTCCGGGTCGACGCTGCCAAGCACCTGCCCGTCGCCGACCTGCAGGCGATCCTGGGCGGTGTCAGCGGCTCGCCGTACGTCTTCCACGAGGTGATCGAGGACAGCGCGTTCCCGCCGGGGGAGTACGCCGGGATCGGTGACGTCACCGAGTTCCGCTACGGCGACGTCGTCGGCAACGCGTTCCGCGACGCGAACCTGTCCAACCTGAACAACCTCGCCTCACAGATGGCCCTGAGCTCCGGCGACGCGGTCAACTTCATCGACAACCACGACACCCAGCGCAACGGGCGGGCCCGGCTCACCTACAAGAACGGGCAGACCCACGCGCTGGCGGCGGCGTTCAGCCTGGTCTACCCGTACGGCACGCCCCAGCTGATGAGCAGCTTCACGTTCAGCGACAACGAGGCGGGCCCGCCCGCGAGCAACGGCGTCACCAGCCAGGTGAGCTGCGGCTCGGGCTGGGAGTGCGAGCACCGCAAGACCGTGGTCGCCAACCTCGTCGGCTTCCACAACGCGGTCAACGGCACCGGGGTCGCCAACTGGGCCTCACCGTCGGCGTCCCGGATCGCGTTCGGGCGCGGCAGCGTCGGGTTCGCCGCGTTCAACCGCGACGGCGCGGCCTGGAGCACCACCTTCAGCACCGGGCTGCCCGCGGGGGTGTACTGCAACGTGGCCACCGGCGACTTCACCGCCGGGGTCTGCGCGGGCAGCACCGTCACCGTGAACGGCTCCGGCCAGGCCACCGTCACGGTCGCCGCCAACAGCGCGCTGGCGATCTACACCGGGGCGCTGGTCGGGTCGTCCCCGTCGCCGACCGGCCCGCCCTCGCCGACGCCCAGCGGCACCGCCTGCACCACCGTGTCGGTCACCCTGGCGTCCGACACCACCACGACCAGCGGCCAGAACGTCTTCGTGGCCGGCAGCATCGCCCAGCTCGGCTCCTGGAACACGGCCAACGCGGTGGCCATGTCCGGCACGGCGTACCCGCTCTGGCGGGTCACCGTGAACCTGCCCGCGGGCACGTCGTTCGAGTACAAGTACATCAAGAAGGACGGCTCCGGCAACGTCACCTGGGAGGGCATCGCCAACCGCGCCCGCACCGTGCCGACCGGCGTCTGCGCGGTCACCTACACCGAGGCCTGGAACGTGCCAGGCGGCTCGACCCCGTCGCCCAGCGCCTCCCCGAGCCCGTCGCCCACCGGTTCGACCTGCGCCTCCATCGCGGCGGCGTTCTCCGTGAACGCGACCACGACCTGGGGTCAGAACGTCTTCGTGGTCGGCTCGATCCCCGCCCTCGGCAGCTGGAGCGCCGCGAACGCGGTGGCCCTGTCCAGCGCGGCCTACCCGCTCTGGACCGCCACGATCAACCTGCCCACCGGCACGACCTTCGCGTACAAGTACCTCAAGAAGGATGCCGCCGGCACCGTCACCTGGGAAAGCGACCCCAACCGCACCCGCACCACCCCCACCACCCCCTGCACCGCCACCTACCCCGACACCTGGCGCTGAGAGCAAAGGGAGGGCACCTTCTCAACGCTCCGCGTTATGGAAGGTGCCCTCCCTGACGTCTCACCCGGGTTGAACCGCGCCGACGCGCGGTCAGCGCCAGGGGCGGCTAGCGATGGTGGTGAGGCGTTGGGTGGCGCGGGAGAGGGCGACGTAGAGGGTCCGGCGGCCGGCGTCGGTGCCGGCGTCGACGAGGCCGGGTTCGACCAGGACCACGGCGTCGTACTCCATGCCCTTGGCGGCCAGAGCGGTGACCACGCGCAGGCGTTCGGTGTCCCACTCGGACAGGCGGGCGGTGATGCGGTCGCGGATGCGGGCGTCGGGGGTGATCACGCCGACGGTGCCCTCGACCTCGCCGAGCAGCGCGGCGACCGCGTCGCGGACCGCGTCGTCGAGCTGCGCCCGGTCCACGATCCGGTGCACGGGGGCGACGCCGGTGGTGCGTACGGCCCTCGGCAGCGGCAGGTCCGGGGAGACCCGCCGGATCACCTCGGCGGCCACCTCGAAGATCTCCGTCGAGTTGCGGTAGTTCGTGGTGAGCTGGTGCGGGTGGCGCTTGCGGCCGCCCAGCGCCTCGTCACGGGCCCGGGCGACCTCGCCCGCGCTGCCGATCCACGCCGACTGCGCCGGGTCGCCGACCACGGTCCAGCTGGCCGCGTGGCCGCGCCGGCCGATCATGCGCCACTGCATGGGCGTGACGTCCTGCGCCTCGTCCACCACCACGTGGGCGTAGTCGCGGTAGTCGTTCTCGCGCGGCGCGGCGGCCGACGCGGCGCGCGAGCGCTCGTGCGAGGTCGCCACCTCACGCACCCCGCCCACCATGTACGCCTCGCGCCGGCGCACCCGGGGCTTCGGCTTGTCGCCGAGCAGCTCCTGCAGTTCGTCGAGCAGCGGCACGTCGTCGATGCTGGGACCCTGCTCACGCAGCGGCGCGAGCGCCCGCACCAGGGCGCGCTGCTCCTCGTTCGACAGCGTGCCCTCGGCGTACCGGCGCAGCCGCTGCGGGTCGGCCAGCCAGCCCAGCACCTGCACCGGGCGCACCAGCGGCCACCACGCCTTGAGGAAGTCGCGGAAGCCCTCGTGCTCGGTCAGCTCCTCGTCGAACCGGGCCTGCTCCAGCCGGGGCTGCTTGGCCTTCATCTGCTCCCAGAGCTGGTCCAGCACCGCGCCGAACGCCTTGGCGCGGATCTCGTTGCGCCGGTTGCCGCGCCCGATCCGCCGCCGGATCTCCTCGCCCTGGCGCCAGGTCAGCTCCAGCCACTCCCCGCGGTAGCGGAAACGCAGGCCGTCGGGGCTGCCGGGCGGGGCGTCCTCGGCGGCGCGGCGCAGCACCCGCCGCATGCGCGTCGAGCCCTTCACCGCGCGGACCGCGGCGGTCTCCTCGCGGGTCGCGTTGAAGCCGGGCACGAGCTGCCCGAGCGACTTCAGCGTGGCGGTGTCCTCGCCCAGCGAGGGCAGCACGGTCTCGATGTACTCGACGAACACGGGGGAGGGCCCGACGATCAGCACGCCGCCGCCGGCGAAGCGCGCCCGGTCGGAGTACAGCAGGTAGGCCGCGCGGTGCAGGGCCACCGCGGTCTTGCCGGTGCCGGGGCCGCCCTCGACCATGGTCACACCGGACGCGGGTGAGCGGATCGCCAGGTCCTGCTCGTGCTGGATGGTCGCCACGATGTCGCGCATGCCGGTGCCCTTGGCCCGGCTCAGTGCCGCCAGCAGCGCGCCGTCACCGACCACGCGCATGCCCTCCGGCGCGGCCGAGGGGTCGAGCAGGTCGTCCTCCAGGCCGGTGACCTTCTCGCCGAACGACGAGATCATCCGGCGGCGGATCACGCCCAGCGGCTGGGCCGCCGTGGCCCGGTAGAAGGCCGCCGCGGCCGGCGCGCGCCAGTCGATGAGCAGCGGCTCCGCCCGCTCGGTACGCACGCCCAGGCGGCCGATGTAGCGGGGGCGCTCGTCCCAGCCCGCCGCCTCCGGGTCGGCCGCGGCCTCGTCCGGCTCGATGCGGCTGGGGTGCAGGTCCAGGCGGCCGAAGACCAGGCCCTCGTGCTCGCTGTCGAAGGCCTGCCGCCGCCGCGCGGCGTGGAACACCATCGCGTCGCGCTCGACCAGCGACCCGTACGTGCCGACCCGTGCGAGTTGATAGCCGTCGGCCTCCGCCTTCGCGGCGTCGGCGCGCAGTCGGGCCAGCCGCGCGTAGACACGGTCCACGTGCTGCTGCTCGATGGCGATCTCGTCGTGCAGGGTGTTGTCAGACATGCGTCTCCCGGGCCGGGTATGGCGGCGATGGTGCCCCGATAGGGTACGGGCTGCCCCCGACCGGAAGATCGATCACCGGGCCGATGTGACGCGGAGCCCCACCGGATAGGCTGACTATCAGCCCACCCGCTCCTCGCTCGGCCGCCGCGCGGCCGCCGGGGAGGAGTCCGTGAGGTGGTCGGTCTCATCCGTGCCGAGGTGTGCGACGGTCTCGTCCGCCGCGGCGGCGACCAGGGACTTCTTCGCCCGGTGCTTGAACCACCAGGTGGTGCCGAGGCCGAAGACCAGGGCCAGGGCCAGGGCCGCCCAGGAGAACCGCTTCAGCCAGGCCTCCGCCACGGCGCCCAGCGCGTAGATCGCGAATGTGGTGCCGAACGCCCAGACCAGGCCGCCACCGGCGTTGGCCAGCAGGAACTTGCGATACGGCACCTTCAGTGCGCCGGCCATCGGCCCGGCCAGGATGCGCAGCAGGGCGATGAAGCGGCCGAAGAAGACCGCCCAGGTGCCCCAGCGCCCGAACATCGCCTCGGCCCGCACGATCTGCTCCGGGCCCAGGTGCTTCGGGAACCGGCGGCCCAGGCGCTCCAGCAGTGGGCGGCCGCCGCGCTTGCCGATCGCATACCCGATGGAGTCGCCGACGATCGCGCCGATCGCGGCGCCGGCGGCCACGCCCCACGGTGAGATGTGATCCGTGGTGGCGGCCAGCAGAGAGGCACTGACCAGCACGATCTCGCCGGGCAGTGGGATGCCCATGCTCTCGGTTCCGATGACCAGACCGACGATGAGGTAGATGGCGACCGCGGGGAGCGTCTCCAGCCATGCTCCGACGAACTCCACCGGCCACCCCTTCCCGAGCGCCATCGCCCGCAGGGACCTCACGGGACGCTCGAAAGATACCCGACCGGCAACCCCTGCGCACCCGGCTGAACTCCCTAAGGGGCCACCGGAGGTGTCGGATCACGGCCTCGCCCGCACGCGTGTCGCGGGCCCGCCGGGCTCGGCTCGGCGGCCGGTTCGGGCCGGAACCGCGCCTCGGTCGTGAGAAGGGTCGCACTACTTCCGAGTAACCTTCCCGTGGCGGGTCTTCACCAGCGACCCTTGAGCCATGACGCAGTCGAAGACCGCGCCGTCGGATCGCGATGTGACGATGCTCGGCGAACGCCGGGGGCCCGCAGAGGCGCTGGCCGACCTGATGACCGGCAACCGCCGCTTCGCGGCCGGACGCCCCCGCTACGGCCACCACATCGGCGAGGCGGCCGCCCAGTCCAGCGCCCAGGAGCCGTACGCCGTGGTGCTGGGCTGCATCGACTCGCGGGTGCCGCTGGAGGCCGTGTTCGACCAGAACTTCGGCGACATCTGCGTGGTCCGCTCCGGCGCCCACGTGCTGGACCGCTCGGTGGTGGGCTCGGTCGAGTTCGCCGTCGCCGAGTTGCACGCCTCGCTGGTGATGGTGCTCGGGCACGAACGCTGCGGCGCCGTCGCCGCGACCGTCGACGCCCTGCGCACCGGCAGCCGACCCGACGGGTTCATGGGCTACCTGGTGGATCAGATCGCACCCGCGGTCACCGAGGTCGGCTTGAGCGACCCGCAGGTGAACGCGAAGGCGCTGCGCCGCCACGTCGGCCGCACCGTCGAGCAGCTCCGCCTGGCCGAACGGCTCGCGACCGCCACCACGGCCGGTCGCGTCCAGATCGTCGGCGCCGTCTACGACCTCGACACGGGCGTGGTCGAACTCCTCTGACCCGACCTTCCCGCCCGAACTCCCCGGGGGCGCGACCCGCGCCGCCCGCACGAACTGCAGAAGACCCGCGGCCGCAGAGACTCTCTGCGGCCGCGGGTCTTGCATCCGCAGGCTCGGCAGGCGTGGCCGCCGGCCGTGCCGGGTGCGACGGCCATCGCCGGTTCGCGGGCCGGGCGTGTCGCCGACCCGGGGCATGGGATCGGGCATGACTGAGGCCCCGGCCGCGGAGCGGACGGGGCCTCAGTGTGAGACAGAAGGGCTCAGCCCTCGAAGATGCCGGCCTCGGCCAGGCGCTTCTCGGTGGCGTCCCACCCGTGACCGGGGTGGGTGCTGTTGAGAGCGACCAGCTCGGCACGGATCTTGGTGGCGTGGCCGGCGCCCGCGAGCACGCGGATCTCCTCGACGAAAGCGTCCGAAGAGGTGCTCAGGTGCACGGTCTTGCCGTTGGTGAGGTTCCGCACGTAGGCGTGCTTGCCGTTGTTCAGCGGAATGATGTACTTGAACTCACCGAGCACGCTGAGCGCGCCACCCTTGGCCTCACCGGCCCGGACAGACGCGCGTGCGGTCTTGGAGGTGTTGCTCGCCACGACGTACTCCTTGAAAGTCTGGTTGACTTAAGAACTCTACACGACCCCTGAGCAGACCCTGATCGGCGTCGCCTTCCGGTGTGACGGACACGTCCCCGCGGGCCGGTCGGACATTTCATCCGGCGAGTTTCGCGATTCTCTGGCGCCACATCCGCCCCAGCCGTCATCATGGGTGAGATCGCCGGAGCGCCAGGCCGTAGGGGAAGACGCGCCTGTCCGTCTCGGGAGGTCACCGTGCCCACGCGTGGCGTCGTACACGTCCACTCGAGCCCGCTTGCCGTGTGTCCTCACGTCGAGTGGGCGATTTCGCGCGCCCTGAAAAGCGGCGCGATCAACCTGCACTGGACCGTGCAACCGCTCGAGCCCAGCGCCCGCCGTGCCGAGTGCGGCTGGTCCGGGCGGCCCGGCACCGCCGCGGAGATCGCGGCTGAGCTGCGCCAGTGGCCGATGCTGCGCTTCGAAATCACCGAGGAGCCCAGCGCCGGCGTCGACGGCGAGCGGTTCATGCACGTGCCCGGCCGGGGCCTGTTCCGGGCCGCCATGGGCGCGGCCGGGGACATCCAGCTCGGCGAGGACCGGCTGCGCGCGCTCATCACGGGCAGCCGCAGCCCGGAGGCGCTGGCGCATGCCCTCGACATGGCGATGGGCACCCCCTGGGACGCCGAGCTCGAGCCGTACCGCTACGCCGCCGAGGGCGCGCCGGTGACGCTGCTGACCAGGGCCGGGTGACGCTGCTGACCAGGGCCGGGTGCGGCGGCAGGCCTGGCAGGGGGACGCCGGCGAACCGGGGCCGGTGGGTCCGAGCGCCGGGGGGAGGCCGCCCCGATCGGCCGTAAGGACGATGCCGAGGCGTGTAACGGTTGACCCGGTCACGTACTGCTGGTGGGATACCCGCGTGACCTCGTCAACGCAGAAAAGGTTCCGCAGGCTCGGCACCGTCGTGTCCAGCCTCTGCACAGTGGCGCTCGTGGCAAGCGCGTGCGGCACGGCGCCCGACAACGGGGGAACACTGCCGATGCAGGAACCGACCGATGTCTCCGCCAAGGTCGCGGGGATCATCAAGAAGATGTCCGACGCGGACCTCGCCGGCCAGGTGCTGATGCCGTTCGCCTACGGGCGCTCGGCCACCGACGTCTCTGCCGGCACCGCGGCGGGCAACAAGGCCCTCGCCGGGGTGGACACCCCCGCGCAGATGATCGAGAAGTACCGGCTCGGCGGCATGATCCTGATCGGATTCGGCGGCAACGACCCGACCGCGGCCAACCAGCCGGTGAACAACGTGGAGTCCCCGGAGCAGGTGCGGGCGCTGACCGGCGGGCTGCAGAGCGCGGCGGCCCGGCTGCCCGCCGACGTGCCGCTGCTGATCGGCATGGACCAGGAGTTCGGCGTGGTCACCCGGCTCACCACCGGGGTGACGGCGCTGCCCAGCGCGATGGCGTTCGGGGCGGCCGGTGATCCGCGGCTGACCGAGGTCGCCTGGCGGGCCGCGGGCCTGGAGCTGGCCGCGGTGGGCGTCAACGTCAACTTCGCGCCGGTCGCCGACGTGCTCGGCCCGGCGGGCAGCCCCGTGATCGGCTCGCGGTCGTACGGGTCGGACCCGCGGGCGGCCGGAGAGCAGGTCGTCGCCGCGGTCAAGGGGATGCGTGCGGGTGGCGTGGCCGCCACGCTCAAG
This sequence comes from Catellatospora paridis, assembly GCF_009720365.1. GTDB lineage: Bacteria > Actinomycetota > Actinomycetes > Mycobacteriales > Micromonosporaceae > Catellatospora > Catellatospora paridis. The sequence goes on from NZ_ML769314.1 coordinate 299,986, forward strand.
CACTTCCCCGGGCACGGCCACACGGCCGCCGACAGCCACACCGAGCTGCCGGTCGTGAACCAGACCCGGCAGCTGCTCGACTCCGACGACCTGGCCACCTTCAAGGCCGGCATCGAGGCCGACGCGCCGCTCATCATGTCCGGGCACCTCGACGTGCAGGCGATCGACCCGGGCGTGGCGGCGACCTTCTCCAAGAAGGTGCTGACCGACCTGCTCCGCAAGGAGCTGGGCTTCCAGGGCGTCGTGGTGACCGACGGCATGAACATGGCGCCGGCGATGAAGGTGCCGCCGGGCGAGGCGGCCGTGAAGGCGCTGCTGGCCGGCAACGACCTGATCCTCATGCCGCCGCACGTGGGCCAGGCGCACCAGGGCATCGTCGACGCGGTCAAGGCGGGCACCCTGCCGCGGGCACGGCTCGTCGAGGCCGCCGGCCGGATCCTGTCCCTCAAGCTCGGGTTCGGACAGGCCGCCGCCCCCGCACTGTCCACGGTGGGCACCCACCAGCAGGAGGTCGCCCCGCTCGCCGCGGCCGCGGTCACCGTGCTGCGCGGCGCCTGCGGCAAGCCGCTGGTGACCGGGCCGGTGCGGGTGACCACGTCGGCCGGGCGCGACAAGGCCCGCAACCGCCTGACCGAGGCGCTCAAGAAGAACGGGGCCACAGTGGTCGAGACCGGCGGCAGCGTGGTGCACCTCGTCGGGTACGGCGACGCCGCCGACGACTTGAGCGCGGCCGCGGCGGTCACCGTCCACATGGACGTGCCCACGCTGCTGGCCAAGTCGACGTCGAAGGTCCTGCTGGCGACGTACTCGTCCAGCGACCTGTCCATGGACGGGCTGGCCGCGGTGCTGACCGGCAAGGCCAAGCCGACCGGCCGCTCGCCGATCGAGGTCACCGGCCTGCCCCGGACCACCTGCGCCTGACCTGCCGAAACGCCCGCTGCGCCCCCGTGGCCGCAGCGGGCGTCCGGCTGTCCGCCGCTGCGCCTAGAGCTCGTCGGCGCGGTCGAGCAGGGCACGCCGCTCGGCGTCGCCGTGGGCGCGGGCGGCGGCCGCGCGGAACAGGTCCGCTGCGCGCACCCGGTCGCCCGCCCGTGCGGTGAGGTCGGCCTCCGCGGCGATCGCCAGCGGGTAGTCGTCGAGCGCCCCGCCCGCGCGGGCCCGGGCGAGCAGGTCGAGCCCGGCCTCCGGTCCGTACGCGTACCCGTGCGCCACGGCCCGGTTGAGCTCGATCACCGGGTTCGGCTGCAGGCGCGCGAGCTGGTCGTAGCAGTCCGCGATCCGGATCCAGTCGGTGTCGGCGACGGACGCCGCGGTGGCGTGGCAGGCCGCGATCCGTGCCTGCAGCGCGTAGGGCCCGGACTCCGCCGGCCCGGACTCCCGCAGCTCGGACTCCCGCAGCTCGGACAGGATGCCGACGGCTTCGCCGATCGCGGCGTGATCCCAGCGGGACCGGTCCTGCCGGTCGAGCGGGACCAAGTCGCCGGCGGGGTCGCGGCGGGCGTGCCGCCGCGAGTGCTGCAGCAGGAACAGGGCGCGCAGGGCGTGGACTTCGGCCTGGTCGGGCATGAGCCGGCCGAGCAGCCGGGCCAGCCGGATCGCCTCCTCGGCGAACGCGGGCTCCCCGTCGGCGTTGTAACCGTGCGTGAACAGCAGGTACAGCACGGCCAGCACGCCGGGCAGGCGCTCGGCGCGCGCCGGGCCGGTCGGCACCCGATACGGGATGCGGGCTTCGGTGATCTTTGTTTTGGCCCTGGTCAGCCGCCGGGTCATGGTCGACTCGCTGACCAGGAACGCCCGCGCGATGTCCGCGGTCGCCACCGCGCAGATGGTGCGCAGCGTCAGCGCGACCCGGGCCTCCAGCGGCAGCGCGGGGTGGCAGCAGGTGAAGATCAGCCGCAGCCGGTCGTCCACGATCTCCTCCCGCTCCGGTTCGGCGGTGGCCGCCGTCAGCGCCAGCACGGCCAGCTCACGCAGCTTGCGGCGTTCGACGGTGCCGCGCCGGAGCACGTCGAGGGCGCGGTTGCGGGCCACCGTCATCAGCCAGCCGCCCGGGTTGTCCGGCAAGCCGTCGACCGGCCAGCGGTCCAGCGCCAGCGCCAGCGCCTCCTGGGCGCAGTCCTCGGCGAGCGTCCAGTCGCCGGTGATCCGGATCAGCGCCGCCACGATGCGCTGGTACGCCTCGGTGGCGGCGGCCGCGGCGGCGTCGGCCGCCGCGGCCCGTGCGTCGGTCAAGACCGGTCCCAGTCGGCCTGCGGCCGGATCTCGATGCGGCCGTTGCGGGCCATCGGATGCGTCCTGGCGACCTCGATCGCCTCGTCGAGGTCGGCGCACTCCAGCAGGTCGAAGCCCACGATCAGCTCCTTGGTCTCGGCGAACGGCCCGTCGGAGACCAGGGTCTGCCCGTTGCGCACCCGCACGGTCGTCGCCGTCGACTTCGGCGCGAGCGCCATGCCCTGCAGCCGCTGCCCGCTGGCGTCGTGCCGGTCCACCCACACGTTGATGTCGGGCTCGGGCGTCGGGTCGGTGTCGGGCTCGGTGTCGGTGCAGACGAACATCAGATACTTCATCGCTTGCTCTCCTTGTTCGGGACTCACCACAGTGACGAACAGCGGACCGCGTTCCGGACAGCTTTGCGAAAGAAGTTCGAAGGAAGGGCACCTTCTTGTCGGCATACGCGGAGGAAGGTGCCCTTCCTGACGTCTGGCGAGCGTTTCCGCAGTTCAGAAGGCGAAGCCGCCGGGGCGGGCGTTGCGGTCGGCGATGAGGCCGGCCAGGGTGGCCACGGCGATCTCCGCGGGTGTGCGCGAACCGATGTTCAGCCCGATCGGCCGGTGCACCCGCGCCACCGCGGTCTCGTCCACCCCGCGCTCGCGCAGCGCCGCCACGTGCGGGGCGGTGTGCCGAGGGCTGCCCATGACGCCGATCCACCGGGCCCGGGTCTGCAGGGCCGCGTCCAGGATCGCGCCGAGTTCGGGCCGGTCGTGGTCGGTGACCACCACGTCGACGTCACCGTCGGCGAACGACGGGTCGACGGTGCTGGCCAGCCGCAGGTGGTCGGGGCGGGAGACGGATTCGACCCGGTGCAGGTCGGGTTCCACCAGCACGGTGCGGTAGCCGAGGTCGTGCCCGAAGTGCAGCAGGTGCTCGGCGACCGGGGACGCGAACACCGCGACCAGGGTGCGGGCGCCGTGCTGCGCCGGGAGGTCGTCGTGCGCGGCCGCGCAGGCCGGATCCGGGTGCTGATGTGCCACTCGCCCAGCCTAGTACCGTGGCGTCGGATTCCGGGACGGCAGCGGGGAGGCCGCGGTGGCGGTGATAGTGGTGACGGGCATTCAGGCCGCGGGCAAGTCGACGGTGGCGCAGGGGGTCGCCGAGCGGTTGGCGCGTTCGGTTCACCTGCGCGGCGACCTGTTCCGCCGCATGGTGGTCAGCGGCCGAGTGGAGATGGGCCCGGCCGACCCGCCCGCCGAGGCGGTGCGCCAGCTGCGCCTGCGGTATGCGCTGGCGGCGTCCGTGGCCGACGGATACGCCGAGGCCGGGTTCGACGTGGTGCTGCAGGACATCGTGCTCGGCGAGGACCTTACCGAGATGGTGGCCGCGATCCGGCACCGGCCGCTGCACGTGGTGGTGCTGGCGCCGCGGCCGGCGGTGGTGCAGGCCCGCGACGACGAGCGGCGGGCGACGCGCGGCAAGGTGGCGTACAAGCCCGGTGATGAGGGCGTGGCGGAGCTGGACGCGTATCTGCGGACGCATACGCCCCGGATCGGGCTCTGGCTGGACACGTCGGACCAGACGGCGGCCGAGACCGTCGACGAGATCATGTCTCGGGTGTGGACCGAAGGCCTGATCTCGAGGTGAAGGTGCCTTCCTTCGTCAGAGGGGGATGTTGCCGTGGGCGCCGCGGGCCGCGGGGGCGGCGGCGAGGGCCTCGGCGATGCGTTTGCGGGACTCCGCGGGTTTGATGACGTCGTCGACGACGCCGATCTCCAGGGCGCGGTTGACGCCGCCGGCGGTGTGGGTCTGCTCCTCGATCAGCTGGGTGCGCAGGGCCTCGCGCTGCTCGGCGGGGGCCGCGGCGAGCCTGCGGCGGTGCAGGATGTTCACGGCGGCGCCGGCGCCCATGACGGCGACCTCGGCGTTCGGCCAGGCGAACACGGCGCTCGCGCCGAGTGCGCGGGAGTTCATCGCGATGTACGCGCCGCCGTACGCCTTGCGGGTCACCAGGGTCACCCGGGGCACGACCGCCTCGGCGAAGGCGTGCAGCAGCTTCGCGCCGCGGCGCACCACGCCGTCCCACTCCTGGCCGAGGCCGGGCAGGTAGCCGGGCACGTCCACCAGGACGACCAGCGGCACCCCGAGCGCGTCGCACATGCGCACGAAGCGGGCGGCCTTCTCGGCGCCCGCCGAGTCCAGGCAGCCGCCCAGGCGGATCGGGTTGTTGGCGACGACGCCGACGGTGCGTCCGGCGAAGCGGCCCAGCGTGGTCACCACGTTCGGGGCCCACTTGGCGTGCAGTTCGATGCCGGGCTCGTCGAGCAGCGCCGTGACCACGGGCCTGGCGTCGTACGCCCGGTTGAACTGCTCGGGCAGGCTCGCGCTGAGGTCGCGGTCGTCGGCGACGTCGGCCGGGGAAAGGCGGCCCTGCCTGCCGAGCAGCCGGGTCAGTTTGCGCGCCTCGCCGAGCGCGGTCTCGTCGTCCTTGCAGGTCAGGTGTACGACTCCGGAGCGCCGACCGTGCGCGTCGGGGCCGCCCAGGCTCTCCATGTCGACCTGCTCGCCGGTGACGGAGCGGACGACCTCGGGGCCGGTCACGAAGATCCGGCCCGCGTTGCTCATGATCACGATGTCGGTGAGCGCCGGCCCGTACGCCGCGCCGCCCGCCGCCGGGCCGAGCACCACGGACAGCTGCGGCACCCGGCCGGAGGCCCGCACCATCGCCGCGAACACCTGGCCCACGCCGTCGAGTGCGACGACGCCCTCGGCCAGCCGGGCTCCGCCGGAGTGCCACAGGCCGACGACCGGGATGCGCTCGCGGACCGCGGTGTCGATGGTGTCCACGATGTGCTGGCAGCCCGCGACGCCCATCGCGCCGCCCATCCGGGTGGCGTCGGTGGCGAAGGCGACCGCGGGCACGCCGTCGATCTCGCCGCGCGCGCTGAGCACGCCGGAACCGTCGGCGTCGAGCAGCAGCCGCATGGCGCCCGCGTCGAACAGCGCCCGCAGCCGCACCAGCGGGTCACGATGGTCGACGGCGACCGCTGCCTTGGTCGTGGTCACTCGGGCCTCCTCGGGGCGGGCGGTGACGCAGCGACGCCCAGGCGCCTTACGGCGCCTGAGCGTCGCCTGGCCTTGCCCGGGGACCGGATTGCCCGGCCGCCCGGCTCAGGGCCGCGTCCCGAGCTGCCGGTCACTCGGCCTACGGCCTCGTGAACAGGAGGGCGACGTTGTGCCCACCGAAGCCGAACGAGTTGTTCAGCGCGGCCGCGATCTGGAGCGGGCGGGCCTTGTGCGCCGCCACGTCCATGGTCAGGGCGTCGTCGGGGTCGTCGAGGTTGATCGTCGGCGGCACGACACTGTCGCGGATCGCCAGGATCGTCGCGATCGACTCCAGCGCGCCCGCCGCGCCGAGCAGGTGCCCGGTCATCGACTTGGTCGCCGTCAGCACCGGGTGGTCACCCAGCGCCGACCGCAGCGCTGCGATCTCCGCGATGTCGCCGACCGGGGTCGACGTCGCGTGGGCGTTGACGTGCACGACATCGGCCTTGGCCACGTCGGCGTCACGCAGTGCCTTCGCGATGGCCTTGGCCGCGCCGGTGCCCTCGGGGTGCGGCTGCACGATGTCGTACCCGTCGGAGGTCATGCCCGCGCCGGCGAGACGTGCGTAGATCCGCGCGCCGCGTGCCGCGGCATGGTCGGCCCGCTCGAGGATCAGGATGCCCGCGCCCTCGCCCAGGACGAAGCCGTCCCGGCCCTTGTCCCAGGGGCGGGAGGCCCGCTCCGGGTCGTCGTTGCGCGTCGACATGGCGCGCATCGAGGCGAAACCGGCGATCGGCAGGGGGTGGATGACGGCCTCGGTGCCACCGGCGATGACCACGTCGGCGCGGCCGGACCGGATCATGTCCAGACCCCAGGCGACCGCCTCCGCTCCGGTGGCGCACGCGCTGGTCGGCGCGTGCACGCCGGCCTGCGCGCCGTACTCCAGACCGACGAAGGCGGCCGGACCGTTCGGCATCAGCATCGGCACCGTGTGCGGGCTGACCCGCCGCGCGCCGGATGCCTCCAGGATGTCGTCCTGGGCCAGCAGGGTCTGTGCGCCGCCGATGCCGGAGCCGACGACCACGCCGAGCCGCTCGCGATCGAGACCGGCGTCGGCCAGGCCGGAGTCGGCCCATGCCTCGGCGGCGGCGATGAGCGCCACGGCCTCGGAGCGGTCCAGCCTGCGCAGCCGGACGCGGTCGATGACCTCGCTCGGCTCCACCGCCAGCTGGGCAGCGATCTTTACCGTCAGCTGATCGGCCCACTCCTGGGTCAGCTTGCTGACCCCGGAGCGGCCCGCCAGCATCGCGTCCCAGGTCGACGCCACGTTCCCGCCGAGCGGGGTGGTGGCGCCGATGCCGGTGACGACAACGTCAGGCTTGGTCACGTCAATCTCGCAACTTCAGGAGTTGGCGACGATGAAGGAGACAGCGTCGCCGACGGTCTTCAGGTTCTGGACCTCGTCGTCCGGGATCTTCGCGCCGAACTTCTCCTCGGCGGCCACGACGACCTCGACCATGGAGAGCGAGTCGACGTCGAGGTCCTCGGTGAACGACTTCTCCTCGGAGACGTCGTCGGGGTTCACGCCGGCGACCTCTTCGAGGATCTCGGCCAGGCCGGTGACGACCTCTTCGCGCGTAGCCATGGAACTTGGTTTCCCTTCGGTTGGTGGAACTCAGGTGGATTCAAGCCAGGGGTGGGGCTCAGGGGCAGCGGACTACCTGACCGGCGTAGGTCAGGCCGCCGCCGAAACCGACGAGGAGCACCGGCGAGCCGGACTTCACCTCGCCGCGTTCGATCATCTTGGACAGCGCCAGCGGGATGCTCGCCGCCGAGGTGTTGCCCGACTCGATGATGTCGCGGGACAGCACCGCCGGGTCCACGCCGATCTTGCGGGCCAGCGGCTCGATGATGCGCAGGTTGGCCTGGTGGGGCACGAAGCCGCCCAGGTCGCCGGGGGCCACCCCCGCCTTCTCGCAGGCCGCGAGCGCGACCTGGGGCGCGGTGCCGGTCGCCCAGCGGAAGACCTTCTGGCCCTCCTGCACGATGTACGGCTGCCAGCCCTCGATGGCGATCGCGTCGCTGGGCTCGCTGCCCCAGACCACGGGACCGACGCCGGGCTCCTCGCCCTCGGCGGTGGCGGAGACGACCGCCGCGCCCGCGCCGTCGGCGAAGATCACGCAGGTGCTCCGGTCGGACCAGTCGGTGATCTGCGACAGCTTCTCGGCGCCGATCACCAGGGCGTGCTTCGCCGCGCCCGCGCGGATCGCGTGGTCGGCGTTTGCCAGCGCGTACGAGAAGCCGGAGCACGCGGTGTTCAGGTCGAACGCGGCCGCGCCGGCGACCCCGAGCTTGTCGGCGACCCGGCAGGCCACGTTCGGGCTGCGGTCGATCGAGGAGCAGGTCGCCACGATCACCAGGTCGATGTCGGCGGCGGTCAGGCCGGACGCGGCCAGCGCCTTCTCCGCGGCGAACCCGGCCATGTCGGCGACGGTCTCGGTGTCGGCGATGCGCCGCTCCTTGATGCCGACGCGGGACTGGATCCACTCGTCGTTGGTGTCCACCATCTGCGCCAGATCGTCGTTGGTCACGACGCGAGACGGCTGGTAGTGCCCGAACGCGAGGATCTTGCTGCCGTTAGCGCTCATGCCCACTCCTCGCTTCGCTCGTCGACGGCATGAGTTCCCGCCGACATGGTTCGTTCGCTGCGCTCACTCACGATTGCTCTCCGATGCGGGCTTGCGGGGTGGGTTCGTGCGACCCCGGCGCGCTGTGGCGCGAGATGAGGTCCTTCGCGGCGGCCAGGTCGTCCGGCGTGTTCAGCGTGACGATCTCCGGCGTGCCGGGCTTCAGCTCGCGCTTGACCAGCCCGGCGAGGGTGCCCGCGGGCGGCAGCTCGATGACGGCGGTGACGCCGCGCTCGGCCAGGCCGCGCATGCACAGGTCCCACCGCACCGGTGCGGTGACCTGGCGGACCAGGCGGCCAAGCATCTCCTGGCCGTCGGTCACGGCCGCGCCGTCGGCGTTGGACAGCTGCGCGCGCGCCGCGTCGGCCGTGCCGACGGTGCTCGCGACGGCGGCCAGGGCCGCCTCGGCCGGGGCCATGAACGGGGTGTGGAACGCCCCGGCGACCTGCAGTTTGATGACCCGGGTGCGGGCCGGCGGGGCGGCGGCGAACTTGTCCAGCGCGTCGAGCGCGCCCGCGATGACGATCTGCCCCGCGCCGTTGCGGTTGGCGGCGTAGAGGCCGTGCGCCTCCAGCGCGGCCAGCAGTTCGGCCTCGTCGCCGCCGAGCACGGCGGCCATGCCGGTGGGCTCCAGCGCGCAGGCGGCGGCCATCTCGCGGCCGCGTACGCCGGCCAGCGTGATCGCCGCGTCGGGCGTGAGCATCCCGGCCAGCGCGGCGGCGCCGAGCTCGCCGACGCTGTGCCCGGCCACGACTGACACGTCCGCCAGCGGCAGGTGGTCGGCGGCGAGCAGGGCGGCGGCGATGAGCAGCGGCTGGGTCTTCGCGGTGTCCTTGATCTCCTCGGCGTCCGCCGCGGTGCCGAGGTGCACCAGGTCGACCCCGGCGAGACTCGACCACCAGCGCATACGTTCGGCGGCGCCGTCGAGGTCGAGCCACGGCGTGAGGAATCCTGGTTTCTGGGCACCCTGGCCCGGGGAGAGTACGGCGAGCACGTATTCAACCCTGAGGGATCACGGTCCCGCGCGCCGTTGCCGGGGATGACTAAATCCTCCTACCGAAGTTGTGGGTACCCCACAAAGATCGGCGGACGGTGGCGGAATTATGTCCTGTTCATGTCGGCTTGGTGAGCTGTTCGCCCTGCGTACCCGGCTCGAGGCGGCCCAAAGCCAGTGCGATCTTGAGGGTGAAGGCGTCACGGGGAGTCAGCGGTCCGAAGCCTGTGACCTCGGCCACTCGGCGTAGTCGGTAACGCACCGTGTTCGGGTGGACGAACAGCGCGCGAGCGGTCGCCTCCAGCGCGCCACCGTGGGTGAGGAACGCGTCCAGCGTCTCCAGCAGCTCCCCGCTGGTCCGGGCGAGCGCGCCGTACGCCGAGTGGCGCAGGATGCGCCGGGCCTCCCCGTCGCCCGCCAGGGCACGCTCGGGCAGCAGGTCGTCGGCGGCCACCGGCCGGGGCGCGGCGGGCCACGCGGGCGCGGCGCGGTAACCGGCCATCGCCGAACGGGCCGACTCGGTCGCCGCCTCCAGCGACGGCACCGCCGGGCCGACCACGACCGGGCCCTCGCCGAACGCGGGCAGCAGACGCTCGGCCACCGACACCGGATCGCTCGCCCCGCCCATCACCACGACCAGCCGGTCGCCGTGCACGCCGCCGAGCACCTCGACGTCGGCGCGGCGGGCGGCCCGGTGCACGCCGTGCAGCACGATCGCGGCCTCGCCGCCGGGGGAGCGGCCCACCACCACCGCCACCGGCGGCGCGTCGGTCCAGCCCAGCGCGGCGGCGCGGCTGGCCAGCACGTCGGCGGAGTCGCCGCGCAGCAGTGCGTCCACCAGCAGCGCCTGCAGCCGGGCGTCCCACGCGCCGCGGGACTCGGCCGCGCGGGCGTACACCCGCGCCGCGGCGAACGCGACCTCCCGGGAGTAGCGCAGCACGGCCTCGCGCAGCTGCTGCTCCTCGCCCGGCGCGGCCAGGTGCGGCACCTGCTCCTCGACGACGTCGATGGTGACCTTGATCAGGGCGACCGTCTGCTGCAGGTTGATACTGCGGGCCAGGGCCCGCGGCGCGACGTCGAACACCTCGTCGGAGACGGCCTGCGGCCCGCCCCGCGCCCCCGCGCCGGTGCGCAGCCACTGCACCAGTGACTGGACGCCGGCCTGGGCCACCAGCATGACCCACGACCGCTGATCGGCCGGCAGCTCGCGGAACCACGGCAGGGACTCGTCCATGCGCGACACGCTGGCCGTGGCCAGGGCACCGGCGGACCGCTCGATCTGCCGCAGGGTCGCGGCCAGCGGTTCGCCGTCGGTCATGTGCCCCATATTAGGGAGCCTGCGGGCTCCGCCACCCCGGCTCAGTGGGGGTGCCCTTCCGTGCCGCCCTGCTGCGGCGTGGCGAAGGGGCCCGTCGCCGGGTGCCCGCCGACGGGTTCGGCCACGGTGGCCGGGTCGAAGGAGGTCGCGGCGGCCGGGTCGGCCGGGGCGGCGGGCGCCTTTCGGCGGGTGAGCCAGACGGCCAGCAACACGATGCCGACGATCACGGCGAGCCCGAGCACGCCGCCGACCACGGCGACGACCAGCCACGGGAAGACGCTGCCCTCCTCGGCCACGGCACGCAGCTCGTTCTTGCCGCCCAGCGCCACGTTCCAGCGCACGGTGTTGCCGTCCACGACCGCCTTGGCGTCGTGCTCGACGACCTTGCCGGGGAAGGTGATCGCGAAGGTGATCTGCAGGCTGCTCAGGAACGGCCGCACCATCTCGGCCTGCGCGCCGAGGCCGTCGGCGCCCGTGTCGAGGTCCGCGGTGAACAGGTACCTGCCGTTGGCGTGGGTGATCGAGGGCGCGCCCTTCTCACCGGTGTTGAACTCGGTCAGCGGCAGGTCGTCGTAGACGAACTTCTTGCCGTAGTACTTGCCGTCGTCGTAGACCTCGGTACGCGCGCCCTCCGGCAGCTCCGTCAGGCTGTCACCGGCCTGCGCGAACGCCTCTTCCGGGCTCTTGCCGCTCAGCTGGAGCACCGACTTGTCCAGCGCCATGACGATCGTGCCGTCGACGGTGTCGTCGCTGTTGACGGTCATGTCCATGTCGAGCTTCATGCAGCCGGTGAGGCTGAAGGCCGCCAGGGCCAGCACGGCGAGGGTGCGCAGGGGCTTGCGGGGCAGTCGCATCGGGCCAGTATGTGGCACCTGCGCCCCGGCCGGAAGCCGGGGCGCAGGGCGTCGATGCGGATGGCGCGCCGAAAGCGACGCGGATGTCAGGACGACGCGGACGTCAGATGGTGCGCCGGAACGCGTACGCGATGGCGAACACGCCGAGCGCGATGACCACGACGACCGCGCCGTTGAGACCCACGAAACGCTGCCAGTCGCCGACCATGGCGCGGATGTCCGGCTCGGCGGTCGCCGACTCCACCAGGCCGCCGCCCACGCCGCCGCCCTCGACCGGCGCGGTCCCGCCCAGCAGGACCCCGGCCCCGCGCAGCGAGGCGTCCATGCTGAACCGGCCCAGGAACCAGGCGGCGGTGACCTTGCGCTTGTCGGGCTGCGCGGCCGGGCGGAACACCCGGGGGCCGCCCGCGGCCAGCGGGTAGAGGTCGTAGGTCTGCTTGTCCACGCCGTTGACCGCGCTCACCACGACGAACTTCGGGCCGAGCTTGTCCTCGGCCGGGGCCTTGAGCGGCGAGGTCCCGCCGGCCAGCCAGTCCACCTCGCCCGCCAGCGCCGCGAACTGGCGCTGGTGCTGATCGGAGCGCAGCACGATGGGCGCGGTCAGCACGTCCGAGGAGATGGTGATGCTGCGCACCGTCGGCGACGGGCTGGGCTTCGGTGCCGGCGACGGCGTCGGCGCACCGAACGCGGGCGCGCCGAGCAGCAGAAGGGCTGCTGAGAACAGTCCCGCCGCGACTTTCAACATGGTGCCCCTCACGATGTTGCCCTGCATGGCCCGCCCCGTTTCGCCGCGTCACCTGGTGCCAGTGTGACTGGTGGTACCTCTTCTAGACCCGCGAGAAACCTGTCAGGTTGCTGCTCGGATAGTCACGTTTCAGACACGGACGCAGTGGTGTCCGACTCGCTCGGCCGACACACGTGATTCGCCGGGAACCGAACAGGCCGGTAGCGTCGACCAACTGCGGATTGCGGTGGATCATAACGAGGCGGAGGCGATCGTGGGGGACAGTCGGCGGCGGACCCGGGAGCACCGGGCGGCAAGGCGCGGCGCGGCGGTGCTCGCCGTCCTGGTGGGACTGGGCGCGCTGCTGCTCGGCGCGACTCCCGCCTGGGCGCACAACGCCCTGGTCGAGGCATCGCCGAAGAAGGACGCGACGCTGACGGCCGCGCCCTCTGCGGTGAAGCTGACGTTCCTGGCGACGCTGAAGAGCGATGGGACGAAACTCACGGTGACCGGTCCGGACGGAGCCGGGGCGGCGGGTCAGCCGGCCGTCAGCGGCAAGGCCGTGTCCGCGCCGTTCACCGGCACCGGCGGCGGGCTCTACACCGTCGCGTACGAAGTGGTGTCAAAGGACGGTCACCTGGTCAAGGGCTCGTACAAGTTCACCCTGGCGGTGGCAGAGAGCGCCGCGCCGAGCCCGTCCCCGGTCACGGAATCGGCGCAGGTCAGCCCGTCGGCGAGCGCGGCCGCGGCGAGCACCGCCCCGGTGGCGGGCGCGGACTCCGGCGACCCCTGGTGGCCGTGGGTCGGCGGGGCCACGGTGGCCGGCATTCTGGTCGGCGGACTCGTCAACCTCGTCAAGAAGCGTCGCGAAAAGGTGTGATCCGAATACGAAGCCCCCGCCGGAGCACGGCGGGGGCTTCGTCGTCTGCGGGTCAGGCCGCGGCGGCCTCGAGCCGGCGCAGCGTGCGCTCGCGTCCGAGCACCTCCAGGGACTCGAACAGCGGCAGGCCCACCGAGCGGCCGGTGACCGCGACGCGCACCGGAGCCTGCGCCTTGCCCAGCTTCAGCCCGTGCGCCTCGCCGACGGTGACGATGGTGTTCTTCAGCGACTCGGCGTCCCAGCCCGGCAGGTCGCGCAGCGCCGCGATGACGTCGGGCAGGATGCCCGCGTCCTTGGCCGCCTTGGCCCAGGACGCCTCGTCCAGCACGGGCTCGTCGAGGAAGAGGAAGTCCACGTACGACGGCACCTCGGACAGCACCGCGATGCGGGTCTGCACCAGCTCGGCGACCTGCGCGAACACGGCCGGGTCGTACGCGTGGGCAGGCCACGGCGGCGGCGTGATGCCGTACCCCCGCTCGGCCCGCTCCTCCTCCGTCGGGAACGGCCCGGTCAGCCACGGCGTGCAGGCCTGCATGAACTCCGCGACCGGCAGCGCCCGGATGTACTCGCCGTTGAACGAGCGCAGCTTCTTCTCGTCGAAGAACGCGGGGGAGGGGTTGACCTCCGCCAGGCGGAACTCGTCCTCGATCACCGACCAGGGCACGATCTCCCGGTCGCCGCTGGGCGCCCAGCCGAGCAGCATCAGGTAGTTGCGCATCGCCGCGGCGAGGTAGCCCTCGTCCCGGTACATCTCCAGGGCGACCTTGTCACGGCGCTTGGACAGCTTCTGCCGCTTCTCGTTCACCACGACCGGCACGTGCGCCCACACCGGCGGGGTCTTGCCCAGCGCCTCCCAGAGCAGCTGCTGCTTGGGCGTGTTGGGCAGGTGCTCCTCGGCGCGGATCACGTGGGTGATCCCCATGGTCATGTCGTCGACGACGTTGGCCAGCAGGAACACCGGCGAGCCGTCGCCGCGGGCGATGACGAAGTCCTCGAGCAGCTTGTTCTCGAAGGTCGGCTCGCCGCGGATCAGGTCGACGACCTTGGTGACACCCTCGTCGGGGGTGCGGAAGCGCAGCGCCCGGCCCTCGCCCGCGCTCAGGCCCCGGTCGCGGCAGAAGCCGTCGTAGCCGGAGTACTTGTTGTCGGTGCGGGCCTGCACGTCGTCGCGGGTGCAGTCGCAGTAGTAGGCCTTGCCGGCGTCGAACAGCTGCTGGGCGGCCTTGGTGTGCTCCGCGTGGTAGGACGACTGGAACAGCGGGCCCTCGTAGGTGTCGCGGGCGATGCCGATCCACTCCAGCGCGGACAGGATGCCCTCGGTCCACTCGGGGCGATTGCGCGCGGCGTCGGTGTCCTCGATGCGCAACACGAACACCCCGCCCTGCTGCTTGGCGAAGACCGCGTTCTGCAGCGCCGAGCGGGCGCCGCCGACGTGGAACATACCGGTCGGGGAAGGGGCGAATCGCACACGTACCGTCACGACCTCCAGGGTACGGCGCTACCCCGGGCACCGCGCCACCAGGTTTGCCGCGGGTGTCCCCGGATACGCGAAAGGCCCACCCGGCGGGTGGGCCTTTCGCGTCGTGCTCGCCGCTACGGCTGGGCGGGGGCAGGCTGCTCGCGGACGAGCAGGGCCACCGCGACGCCCTGGGTGCGCTGCGCGAACACCGTGGTGAACTCGTCGCGCAGCAGCTCGGCACGAGCCACCGGCATGTCCGCGAAGAGGTCCCGGTCGGGCGCCGAGGTCACCAGCCAGATCCGGGTGACGTCCTTGGCGCACTCGGCCGGGTCGGCACACTCCACGGCCTCGAAACTGCCCCGGTCCTGGCCCCGCACGGACACGAAGACGTCCTTCGGCCCGTCGAGATCGCGCAGCTCGAAGGTCATCCCGCGGCGGAACGTCCGTGGACCGCCGTAGGACTCGCCGCCGTAGGCGATGGCGTCGCCCGGCAGCAGGCGCGGCCGCATGATCTCCGCAGCGGTACGCAGATCGGCCTGGTTGCCGGCGGGCAGCGTGCGGGCCTCGACCTGGCCCGGCAGGCCGAGCAGGGCCAGCGCCGCCAGCGCGCCCAGCGACACCGCCCACGCGGGCCCGTCCCCGGCCAGCGCCCGCCGGGGCTGGCCGGGGACGGCCGTGGCCGGCGGGACGGGGGACGCGGCCCGTGCCGCGGCCGCGCGGGCCGTCGGGGTCAGCGCCGCCACCCGGGCCGACATCTGCCGCAACGTGCAGGCGGCCAGGAGCACCCAGGCGGGCACGGTGAACAGCAGGTACCGCGACAGCATCATGTTGATCACCGGGGTGAGCGCCAGCACCGCCGCGGGCGGCAGCAGGGCCCAGGCCAGCAGGAAACGGCGGCGCGGTTCGGCCAGGCGCACCGACAGCAGCGCCAGCGCCAGCACCGCGAGGCCGCTCCAGAGCGAGCCGAAGGTGCTGGTGATGAACTCGCGGATCGACTCCTCGCCGCGGTCGCCGATCCAGCCGATCTGACCGGTCTGCCGCTTGCCCAGCCACAGCAGCGGGGCGACCGGCAGGCCGCCGGCCGCGGTGGCGAGCACCCAGTTGCGCAGCGCTTTCGACCGCAGCCCCGCGGCGCCGATCACGGCCACCGCATACGCCGCCAGCACCGTCAGCGCGACCAGGTGCGACCAGCCGATGGCGGCCACCACCAGGGCGTACGGCACCCAGCGCCGCCACCGGTCCGGCTGCTCCAGCGCCCGCAGCAGCAGGAGCGCGCCCGCCACCGAGAACGCCAGCGCGAACGCGTACGGCCGGGCCTCCTCGCCGTAGCGGGACACCGCGGGCAGCAGCGCGAACAGCAGCCCGGCGACCAGCCCGGCGCCGGGGGAGAACAGCCGCCGCCCGAGCGCGCCGATCAGGCCCGCAGCGGCGGCCATGGCCAGTGCCGAGGGCAGTCGCAGGCTGGTCAGGCTGTCGCCGAAGAGGGCGACCCACGCGCGGGTGAACAGGTAGAACGGCGCGAACACCGCATCTACCTTGGACAGCAGGAGTTGCAGCTGGTCGGTGGACAGCGAGGCCGCCCACCAGGTGGCGTACTCGTCGCGCCAGAGCGCGCGCCGGTCGTGCCCGACCAGCACCACCAGCAGGGTGACCAGCGCCGGGATCGTGATCGGAAGGCTGCGGGCGAACCGCGAGCCGAGCGGAGCCGCCTCGAGGGCGTGCGGTTGTGGGCGGGTCAAGCGTTGACCCCCTGACAGCGGAAAACGGCAGTAAACATGAATGTCCTTATTAATCAAATACGCAGTCTTATGCGGCTTATATACTATGTTGGGTTGTTGTGAAGCAGATTGTCAAACGCCTCCTGCCGAGGCCCGCCCTGCGTGCCGCCGCCTACCGGCTCCCGCTGCGCCAACGGGTCCGCATCGCCAAGTTGCTCGTCGGCGGAACGGCCCGCACCCGGACCCCCGGCGTGGCGAACCCGGCCCGCGGGTCCTCGCCCGCCCACGCGTGGCACGACAATCTGCAGACCGTGACCGGGCTGCTGGAAGCAGACGGCGTCGACTACTTCTGCGTGCCGCACACCGACCCCCGGCGCAGCGCCGTCGCCGTCGCGGCCGAGCACCGCGCCCAGGTGCTCCGCCTGCTGCGCGGCAGGTCCGGCGGGGACGCCGTGATCCGGACCCTGGACACCGCCGGACGCCGGGTCAGCCCGCAGCGCTGCGCGATCGTGCAGGTCTACCGGGCCGCCGCGGGCCCGTCGGCCATGCCGCTGACCGAGGACGCGTACGCCTGCGAGATCGAGTTCTGGTCGACCGTGAAGCAGCAGGGCTGGCAGGCCCCGCGTCAGGTCGGCCCGCGCAACCACAAGGTCGGCACCGTCGTCAGCGTGGACAACCCCACGCAGTACGTCGCCGCCGCGCGCCTGTCCGCGTTCGTGCCGCGCGACGCCGAGCCTCGCTACCGCAGCCGCGCCGTGTACGCCGAGCCCGGCCCCAACGACGTGCAGTTCCCCATCGACGTCGTCTACACCTGGGTCGACGGCGACGACCCGGCCTGGCGCAGCCGCAAGGCCCAGGCGCTCGGGGAGGACGAGGACGACTCGTTCGCCGGGCTGGCCACCAACGCGTCCCGGTTCACCTCACGCGACGAGCTGCTCTACTCGATGCGCTCGCTGCACGCCTTCGCGCCCTGGGTCAACCACATCTACCTGGTGACCGACGACCAGACGCCGTCCTGGCTCGACCCGACCTCGCCGTACGTCACGCTGGTCTCGCACAAGGAGATCTTCGGCGACGTGGGCCGGCTGCCCACCTTCAACTCGCACGCGATCGAGTCGCGCCTGCACAAGGTGCCCGGCCTGTCGGAGCACTTCCTCTACTTCAACGACGACATGATCCTGGGCCGGCCCGTGCTGCCCACCCAGTTCTTCTTCGCCAACGGCGTGGCCAAGTTCTTCCCGTCCAGCTCGCTGGTGGACGTGAACCCGCCCGCGCCCGCCGACGCGCCCGTGGACGTCGCCGCGAAGAACAACCGGCGGCTGCTCCAGTCGCGCTTCGGCACACAGCTCTACCAGAAGATGCGGCACGTGCCGTATCCGCTGCTGCGCGCCGTGCTGGAGGAGATCGAGACCGAGCTGCGCGAGGAGTCGCACGCGACCGCCTCGCACCAGTTCCGCGACCGCGGCGACCTGTCCATCCCGTCGTCGCTGGCGCACTACTGGGCGCACAGCACCGGGCGCTCGGTGCCCGGCTCGATCAGCCACGTCTACATCGACCTGGGCCGCCTGGTCGCGCCGATCATGCTGGCCCGGCTGGTGCGCCAGCGCAACGTGGACGTGTTCTGCCTCAACGACACCAACTCGGTGGCCGGGGAGATGGACGAGCAGACGGCGATGGTGCGCGACTTCATGGAGGCGTACTTCCCGTTCCAGGCACCCTGGGAGCAGGCCGGCCGCATGGACCTCACCCAGCGCACCGCCGAGCCCGTCACCGTCGCGATCCCCGGCTGACCCCACTAGCAGGGCCTGGCGCGGCACCGCGCCCCGCCCACCGTCCCCGACCCGTTCTTTAACAGACGGAGGTCTGGTCGCGGGCGCGACGGGACGGTTGGTCAGGCCGGGTCGGGGGCGGGGTCGACGAGGAACTGGTGGGCGGCGAGTTCGCGGTAGAGGGGGCTGGTGTCGAGGAGTTCGGCGTGGGGGCCGGTGGCCACCACGCGGCCGTGCTCCAGCACCACGATCTGGTCGGCGTCCACGACGGTGGACAGCCGGTGCGCGACGATCAGCAGCGTGCGCCCCTGGGCGACGGTGTCGATGGCCGCACGCAGCGCCGCCTCGTTGCGCGCGTCCAGGTTGCTGGTCGGTTCGTCGAGCAGCAGGATCGGCGGCTTGGCCAGCAGCGTACGGGCGATGGCCAGTCGCTGCCGCTCCCCGCCGGACAGCAGCACGCCGCCCTCGCCGACCTGCGCCTCCAGCCCCAGCGGGGTCCGGTCGACCAGCTCGTCGAGGTTGACCGCGGCGAGCACGGCGCGCATCTGCTCCTCGGTCGCGTCGGGGGTGGCCAGGCGCAGGTTCTCCCGCAGCGTGCCCGCCAGCACCGGCGACTCCTGCTCGACGTAACCGAGCCGGGACCGCAGCGTCTGATGGCTCAGCTCCCGCACGTCCACGCCGTCCACGCGCAGGCTGCCCGAGGTCACCTCGTAGAACCGCTCGACGAGGGACAGCAGCGTGGACTTGCCCGCGCCGGACGGCCCGACCAGCGCGGTACGCGTACCCACCGGGGCCCGGAAGCTGACCTCTCGCAGCACCGGCTCCCCGACGCGGCCCTCGGCGTCGGTGTAGCCGAAGCCGACCCGGTCGAACTCGATCGCCGGAGTCCCAGCCACCGCTGCACGGGCCGACGCCGCCGCACCGGCCGACCTGGCCGAGCCGGACGACGGCTGAGCGCCCGCCGAAGCCCTCGCGCCCCCGGTCGGCGCGGTCGCCGTGTCGGCGCGGGCACCCTCCAGCGGGATGACCAGCACCTCCTCCATCCGCTGCAGCGCGCCCAGTCCGGCCTGTAGCTGGGTGTACGCGTTGAGCGCCTGGCCCAGCGGCATCACCAGGAAGAACACGAACAGCACGAAGGCGACCAGGTCGCCGACGGTGATCGCGCCGGATGCGACCCGTGCCCCGCCGACGCCCAGCACCAGCAGGAACGAGCCCTGGATGGTGGTCACCATGGCGGGCTGCACGATCGCCTGCAACCGGGCGATCCGCACCCCGGCCTGGTACGCCTGCTCGGCGCTGTGCGCCACGGTGTCGGTCTCGCGGGCCTCGGCGCGGCTCGCCCGGATCGTGCGCGCCGCGGTGATCGACCGCTCTACCGCCGCGGTCATCTCGCCGAGGCGCGCCTGCGCGTCGCGGGACATGCCGCGTACCTTGCGGGCGAAGAAGATGCCGCCGGACAGCCCGATCACCAGGCCGATCAGGGTGACCCCGAACAGCAGCGGGTCCAGCAGCACCATCGCCGTCGCCGCGCCGACCACCATGATCGCGCCGCTGACGGTGTCGAACAGGCCGGAGGTGACCACGGCGCGCAGCAGTGTGGTGTCCGCGCCGACGCGGGACAGCAGGTCACCGGTGCGGCGCTGGTCGTACTCGGCGATGGGCAGGCGCAGCAGGTGCCCGGCCAGCCTGCGGCGGGACGTGAGGACCAGGCCCTCCGCGGTGCGCTGGAGCAGGAAGTGCCGGAAGCCGTCGACCGCGGCGACGCCGACCAGGGTCGCCACCAGCGCGAGCACGCTCGGGCCGATCGGCGTGCTCGCGCCGAGCCCGTCGAGCACGTCGCGGGTCAGCACCGGCTGCAGCAGTGTGCCTGCGGTGGTGACCAGGGACAGTGCGGCGACGAGCAGCAGCGAGGAGCGGTGGGCGCGCAGGTACGGCCAGAGGGTGCGCAGCCCTACCTTGGGCAGCGCGCTGGCGGGGTCTTCCGGGGGCATGTCCCCGACACTAGCCGCCGCGCCACAACCACCGTCCTGAGCTGCTGCTCGGCGGCGTCAGCGCTGCTCGGCGGCGAGCATGACCCGGCGCAGCAGATCGGCCAGCGTCCGGCGCTCGGCCGCGTTCAGGGCGCCGAGCAACCGGTATTCCTCATGGCCCAGCACGTCCATCGCGCCGAGCCAGGCGGCGCGACCGGATTCGGTGAGCTCGATGTCGACCCGCCGCCGGTCCGAGACGGAGTGGGTGCGGCGGATGAAGCCGCGCTGCTCCAGCCCGTCGAGGCGGCCGGTGACCGTCGCCGGTGCCATGGCCAGGTCGCCGGCCAGCTCCGACGGCGCGGCGCGGCCGCCCCGCCCGGCCAGCGAGTGCAGCGTGTCGAACTCGTGGCGCTGGAGGTCGAAGTCGACGAGCGACTGCTCGCGTACCCGTCGCAGGTGGTCGGACAGCTTTTTCATCCGTGTCACCGCGGCCTCGACGTCGGGGTCGAGGTCGGGCAGCACGGGCAGCCAGCGGGCGACGTGCGCGTCCACCCGGTCGCGAGGCTCCATGCCGGTGATCCTATGACGGCGGTGATCCCTCGGTGCCAGATTATTCGTTGACAAATAGTTTGATACCGAAATATCTTCGACGGCATGGCCCACCCCCTGCGCCAACGCGCCTTCCGGCTGCTGTTCCTCGGCCGCACCCTGTCCTCGCTGGGCGACTTCGTCATCCCCGCGGCGCTCGCCATCGCCGTGCACCACGCCACCGGATCCAGCGGCGCGCTGGCCCTGGTGCTGGGCTGCGCGATGGTGCCCCGCCTGGTGCTGCTGCCGCTGGGCGGCGTGCTCGCCGACCGGCACGACCCGCGCCTGGTCGCGCTCGCCGCCGACCTCGTCCGGTGCGCCGCGCAGGCGTTCGTCGGGTGTGCGCTCATCAGCGGAGACCCGGTGCTCGCGCACCTGGCGGTGGCGTCGGCGGTGGGCGGAGTCGCCTCCGCGTTCGCCATTCCCACCACATCACCGCTGGTCGCCGGAGTGGTGGACGCTCCGCAGCGGCAGGCGGCCAACGCCGCGATGGCCATCGCCACCGGCGTCACCCGGCTGGCCGGGCCGGCGCTGGCCGGGGTGCTGATCCTGTCCGCCGGAGCGGGCTGGGCGTTCGTGCTCGACGGCGCCTCGTTCGCGGTCAGCGCGATGCTGCTGGCCGTCATCCGGGTGCGCCGGGTGCCGGTCGAGCGCCGCACCCTGCTCGCCGACCTGGCCGCGGGCTGGGCCGAGGTCCGCTCCCGCGACTGGTACTGGAGCAGCCTCATCGCCCACGCCGCGTGGAACGGCGTCGCGGCGGTGCTGATCACGCTGGGCCCGGCCATCGCCGTCGACCGGCTCGGCGGCGACGCGACCTGGGTGCTCGTGCTGGAGGCCGGTGCGGTGGGCCTGCTGCTCGGCTCCCTGGTCGCGAGCCGGGTGCGCCCGCGGCGTCCGGTGCTGGTGGCGAACCTGGGCCTGGCCACCTACGCGCTGCCGCTGGCGCTGCTGGCGTTCGCCGCCCCGGCCCCGGCGGTCATCGCCTCGTACGGGCTGGCGATGGCGGCGCTCGGCTTCCTCAACCCGGTGTGGGAGACGGTCGTGCAGGCCGAGATCCCGCCGCAGGCGCTGGCCCGGGTGACGTCGTACGACTGGCTGTGCTCGCTGGCGGCCACCCCGGTGGGCTACGCGCTCGCGCCACTGGCCGCGGCAGCCTGGTCGCCTCAGGTCCCGCTGCTCGCCGCAGCGGTCGTGGTGGCCGTCGCCTGCCTCGGCACGGTGCTCGCCCCCGGGGTGCGCCGAATCGGCCTGCCCGTGCCGCCGGTCCCGGCCGCTGTCGAGCCTGTCGCCGCCGTCCGGTGACCAGCCCTCGTCGTCCGGGAGGAAAGCGTTTACCCTGTTCGCCATGCGTAGCGCGTTGATCGTCCGCGGTGGAGCCGACTTCCACGACCCCGTCGGCACCACCGACAGCTTCCTGCCATACCTCAAGGAGCAGGGCTTCACCGTCGACACCGCCGACGACCTCGCCGTGTACGACGACGCCGCGCTGCTCGCCCGTACCGACCTGATCGTCAACTGCTGGACCGCGGGCGGCGACGAACTCACCCCGGACCGCGCCGCCAATCTCGACCACGCCGTCCGCACCGGCACCGGCCTCGCGGGCTGGCACGGCGGCATCGTCGCCGCGTTCACCGAACGCCGCTACCAGTGGCTCACCGGCGGCTGGTTCACCTGCCACCCTGGCGACTTCGTCCCGCACACGCTCACGGTCCGGCCGGAGCGCGCCGACCACCCGATCGTCGCCGGGATCAGCGCGGTCGCCCTGCACACCGAGCGCTACTGGATGCTCGCCGACCCGCTCAACGACGTGCTGGCCACGATCACCTTCCCGGTCGAGGAGGGCGAGCCCTGGGGCGAGCCGGTGACCCACCCGGCGGTGTACACCCGGCAGTGGGGTCTGGGCCGGATCTTCGTCTCGACCGTCGGGCACCACCTGCCCGACCTGGACGTGCCTGAGATCCGCACGCTCACCGAACGCGGCCTGCGCTGGGCCGCCCGCGGGTAGGCCCGCCGCCGCCCGGTCGGGGCAGGACGAAGGCCCCGCGACAGCAGGTCGCGGGGCCTTCGTGGTTAAGAGGGGCACCTTCTACCACGTATAGCGATGTGAAGGTGCCCTTCCTTCGCTCGTCAGGAGTCGCCGCCGGTTTCGCCGGCGGGGGCCGCCAGGACGTCGTCGATGGCGTACTTGCGGGCTGCCTCGGCCGGGGCGGTCGCGGGGACCTCACCGGCGCGGGCGAGCTGGGCCAGGACCGCCACGACGACCGACTCGGCGTCGACGTTGAAGTGGCGGCGCAGGGCCGAGCGGGTGTCGGACATGCCGAAGCCGTCGGTGCCGAGCGAGGTGTAGTCGCCCGGGACCCAGCGCGCGATCAGGTCCGGGACGGCGCGCATCCAGTCGGACACGGCCACCTTCGGGCCCGGCGCGTTCTGCAGCGCGCGGGTCACGTACGGGACCTTGGCGGGCTGGTCCGGGTGCAGCAGGTTGTGCCGCTCCGTCTCGATCGCGTCGCGGCGCAGCTCGGTCCAGCTGGTCGCCGACCACACGTCGGCGGCCACGCCCCAGTCCTCGGCCAGCAGCTGCTGGGCGCGCAGCGCCCAGTGCAGGCCGACACCGGAGGCCATGATCTGCGCCTTGGGGCCCTCGACCGTCGCCGGCGCGTACCGGTACAGGCCCTTGAGCAGGCCCGCCACGTCCACGTCGGCGGGCTCCGCCGGGTGCACGTACGGCTCGTTGTAGACGGTCATGTAGTAGAAGATGTCCTCCGGCGTCTCGCCGTACATCCTCTTCAGGCCGTCCTCGACGATGTACGAGATCTCGAAGCCGAACGCCGGGTCGTACGCCACCGCGGCCGGGTTGGTCGCCGCGATGAGGTGCGAGTGCCCGTCCTCGTGCTGCAGGCCCTCGCCGTTGAGCGTGGTGCGGCCCGCGGTGGCGCCCAGCAGGAAGCCTCGCGTCATCTGGTCCGCCGCCGCCCACAGGCCGTCGGCCGTACGCTGCCACCCGAACATCGAGTAGAAGATGTACACCGGGATCATCGGCTCGCCGTGCGTGGCGTATGCGCTGCCCGCGGCCGTGAACGAGGCGACCGAGCCGGCCTCGTTGATGCCCTCGTGCAGGATCTGCCCGGCGGTGGACTCCTTGTAGGACAGGAACAGCTCCCGGTCCACCGAGGTGTACGTCTGCCCGTGCGGCGAGTAGATCTTCGCGGTCGGGAACAGCGAGTCCATGCCGAAGGTGCGCGCCTCGTCGGGGATGATCGGCACCCAGCGGTGGCCGATCACCTTGTCCTTCATCAGGTCCTTGAACAGGCGGACGAAGGCCATCGTGGTGGCGATCTTCTGCTTGCCGGAGCCCTTCTTCAGGTCCGCGTAGACCTTGTGCTCGGGCAGCTGCAGCGGCACGTGCTTGGTGTTGCGCGAGGGCAGCGAACCGCCCAGCGCCGCACGCCGCTCCATCAGGTAGCCGATCTCGTCGCTCTTGGCACCCGGGTGGAAGTACGGCGGCTCGTACGGGTTCGACTCCAGGGCCGAGTCCGGGATGTCGAGGAAGAGGCGGTCGCGGAAGCTCTTCAGGTCGTCCAGCGTCAGCTTCTTCATCTGGTGCGTGGCGTTGCGGCCCTCGAAGTGCGAGCCCAGCGTCCAGCCCTTGATGGTCTTGGCGAGGATGACCGTCGGCTGACCGGTGTGCTCGGTCGCGGCCTTGTAGGCGGCGTAGAGCTTGCGGTAGTCGTGGCCGCCGCGCTTGAGACCCCAGATCTCGTCGTCGGACATCGTCTCGACCATCTTGCGGGTGCGCGGGTCGCGGCCGAAGAAGTGCTCGCGCACGTACGCGCCGGACTCCGCCTTGTAGGTCTGGTAGTCACCGTCGGGCGTCACGTTCATCAGGTTGACCAGCGCGCCGTCGGTGTCCTGGGCGAGCAGCGGGTCCCACTCCCGGCCCCAGACGACCTTGATGACGTTCCAGCCGGCGCCCCGGAAGTACGCCTCCAGCTCCTGCATGACCTTGCCGTTGCCGCGGACCGGGCCGTCCAGGCGCTGCAGGTTGCAGTTGATCACGAAGGTGAGGTTGTCCAGCTCCTCGCGCGCGGCCAGGCCGATCGCGCCCAGGGTCTCCGGCTCGTCCATCTCGCCGTCGCCGAGGAAGGACCATACTCGCTGGTCCGAGGTGTCCTTGATGCCGCGGTGGTGCAGGTAGCGGTTGAACCGCGCCTGGTAGATCGCGTTCAGGCCGCCCAGGCCCATGGAGACCGTGGGGAACTCCCAGAAGTCCGGCATCAGGCGCGGGTGCGGGTACGACGGCAGGCCGCCGCCCGGGTGCGTCAGCTCCTGGCGGAACCCGTCGAGTTGGTGCTCGGTCAGGCGGCCCTCCAGGTACGCGCGCGCGTACATACCGGGCGACGCGTGGCCCTGGTAGAAGATGTGGTCGCCGCCACCCGGGTGGTTCTTGCCCCGGAAGAAGTGGTTGAAGCCGACCTCGTAGAGCGAGGCGGACGACGCGTAGGTCGAGATGTGCCCGCCGACGCCGACACCGGGGCGCTGCGCCCGGTGCACGGTCATGGCCGCGTTCCACCGGATGTACGCGCGCAGCCGGCGCTCGATGTGCTCGTCGCCGGGGAACCACGGCTCGCGCTCGCTGGGGATCGTGTTGATGTAGTCGGTCGTGGTCAGCGGGGGGACGCCGACCTGCCGCTCACGAGCCCGCTCCAGCAGGCGCAACATGACGTACCGGGCGCGCTTGGCGCCTCGCTCGTCGATCACTCCGTCGAGCGACTCCACCCACTCGGCCGTCTCCTCGGGATCGATGTCCGGGAGCTGGCTCGGCAGGCCGTCGCTGATCACCGGGCGCTTGCGTTCGGTGGCCACAGGCGTTCCCTCGTAGTTGTAGTGATGATCGGTCTAGACACAGAGTTTGTCTGTTCGACCCATCCTGCCCCTCCGGTGGGGGATTCGTCACGCGTACCGCCGTCCGATGCGACACGCGACACGCATACTGACCAGTAACATTTCGGTCGGCTTCACGACCGGGAGCGCTATTGAGTGGTGTACGCCGATTAGATTGCCGCCCATGCGACGACTCCTCGGTCTCCTTCTCATCGCATACGGATTCCTGCTCGCCGTCAACACGACCTTCCCCCTCCTGGCCGATCTGGGCGGGGAAAAAGTGACGGCAGGGATCACCGGTGACGAAGTGAGCTGCCAGCAGGACCTGCTGGCTCCGCCTTACGCGGGCATCTACGGCAACTGCAAGCTCAGCTGGGTGAACGGCCCGCTCCGCGACAGCGGCCGGGTGGTCGGCGCAGACGTCGCCGCCGCGGTCGATGCCAACAAGACCGCGGTCCCGGCGGTCGCGATCACCGGCATGGAGGGGTACGCCTTCCTGCCGCCCGCGGGCCTGGAGCGCATCGCCGGCTTCGCCGCCCCGCTGGTGATCGTCTTCGGCCTGGTCCTGCTGTTCGCCCCACGCAAGCGCCGCCGCCGCAGCGGCCACTCCCACGGCCAGCACGACCACGACGATGACGACGACTACGACAGCGACGACTCCGGCGACTCGGGGGACTCCGGCGGCGACGGTGGCGGCGACGGCGGTGGCGGCGGCGACTGACCTCGCGGCACGGTGCTGTCCTAAGTTGTCCTCATGGACAGCACCGTGCTCACCGTACGCACCGGCTCGCGCGCGAGCGTGGTCGATCTGACCGACGAGGCCGCGAAGTTCGTCGCGGGCCGGGGAGACGGCCTGCTGCACGTGTTCGTGCCGCACGCGACGGCCGGTATCGCGATCATCGAGACCGGCGCGGGCAGCGACGACGACCTGCTCACCGCGCTGGAGCACGTGCTGCCCGCCGACAACCGCTGGCAGCACCGGCACGGCTCCCCGGGTCACGGGCGTGATCACGTGCTGCCCGCCTTCGTGGCCCCGTACGCCAGCCTGCCGGTTCTGGGCGGCCGCATCGCTCTGGGCACCTGGCAGTCGATCTGCCTGGTCGACACCAACGGCGACAACCCCACCCGCCAGGTGCGCCTCTCCTTCCTCGCCGGCTGAAACTTCCACGCCTCCACTGCGGGGGCGATTGACACTCCGGAAATGTGGCGGCAATAATTCATGAGCGCAGATGGGAGCGCTCCCAGATCCTCCGGCGCATTCCGGCTGCTCACGCCCGCTTTCGATGCAACACCGATCGCTCCATCGAAAGGACCCCCAGTGCGTAGACCCGTGCTGATCGCGCTGGCCGCCGTGGCCGGGCTCGTCTCGACGAGCCTGACCGCGGCCGCCGCCTCGGCTGACGCCCCCGAGCAGATCGTCAACGGCACCTTCACCTCCGGCCACGCCCCCTGGTGGGGGACCGGCAACATCACGCTCGACTCCAGCGGCGGGCAGCTGTGCGCCGACATCCCGGGCGGCACGGTCAACCCGTGGGACGTGATCATCGGGCAGGACAACATCCCGCTGGTCGCGGGGGAGACGTACAGCTACACGTTCACCGCGAGCGCGACCCCCGACAAGGTCGGCAAGGCGCTCATCCAGCTGCCGGTGGACCCGTGGACGCAGTTCCTCGCCGCGAACCCGCTGATGACCGGCACTGCCACCGGCTACTCGTACACCTTCACCGCGCCCGTCTCCCTTCCGAACGCGCAGGTGGCGTTTCAGATCGGTGGCAGTGCCTCCCCCTGGCGGCTCTGCCTCGACGACATCTCCCTCAAGGGCGGCGCCGCGCCCGAGGTCTACCAGCCCGACACCGGCCCGCGGGTGCGGGTCAACCAGGTCGGCTACCTGACCAAGGGCCCGAAGAACGCCACCGTGGTCACCGAGGCGACCTCGGCGCTGCCGTGGCAGCTGAAGAACGCCGGCGGCGACGTGGTCGCGAGTGGGAGCACCACCCCGCGCGGCGTGGACGCCAGCTCCGGCCAGAACGTCCACTCGATCGACTTCAGTGGGTACGCGGTCGCGGGCACCGGCTACACCCTGGTCGCCGACGGCGAGACCAGCCGCCCGTTCGACCTGGCCGGCAACCTCTACGCCGGGCTGCGCGACGACGCGCTGAAGATGTTCTACACGCAGCGCTCCGGCATCACGATCTCCGACGCCCTGCGGCCCGGCTACGGCCGCCCGGCGGGCCACGTCGGCGTCGCGCCGAACAAGGGCGACACGTCCGTGCCCTGCCAGCCGGGCGTCTGCGACTACTCGCTGGACGTCTCCGGCGGCTGGTACGACGCCGGTGACCACGGCAAGTACGTCGTCAACGGTGGTATCTCGGTGTTCCAGCTGGTCAACGAGTTCGAGCGGGGCAAGTGGGCGGCCACCGCCCAGGCGTTCCCCGACGGCCAGCTCAACCTGCCGGAGAGCGGCAACGGCGTGCCGGACATCCTCGACGAGGCGCGCTGGCAGCTGGAGTTCCTGCTGAAGATGCAGGTCCCGGCCGGTGAGCCGCTGGCGGGCATGGCCCACCACAAGATCCACGACAGCGAGTGGACCGGCCTGCCCTTGCTACCGAACCTGGACGACAAGCAGCGCGAGCTGCACCCGCCGTCGACCGCGGCGACGCTGAACCTGGCCGCCGCGGCGGCGCAGGCGGCCCGCGTGTACGCCCCGTACGACGCGGCCTTCGCGGCCCGCAACCTGGCCGCGGCCCGCACCGCATACGCGGCGGCGCTGGCCCACCCGGCGATCTACGCCAGCCCGGCCGACGGCACCGGCGGCGGCACCTACGACGACGTCGTGGTGAGCGACGAGTTCTACTGGGCGGCCGCCGAGCTCTACCTGACCACGGGGGAGAGCCAGTACCAGGCCGCGGTGACCGGCTCGCCGCTGCACACCGCCGACGTGTGGAGCAGCAACGGCTTCGGCTGGCAGTCGCTGGCCGCGCTGGGCCGCCTCGACCTGGCCACGGTGCCCAGCGCGCTGCCCGGCCGGGCAGCGGTGCGCGCCTCGGTGGTGTCCGGCGCGGAGGAGTACCTGGCCGCGATCGAGGCGCACCCGTACGGCGTGCCGTACCAGCCGGCGAACAACTCCTACGACTGGGGCTCCAACAGCGGGATCGCCAACAACCTGGTGGTGCTGTCGGCGGCCTACGACCTCACGGGTCAGGACCGGTTCGCCGACGCGGTGACGCAGGGCGCGGACTACCTGTTCGGCCGCAACGCGCTGAACATGTCCTACGTGACCGGCTACGGCGAGGTGAACTCGCACAACCAGCACAGCCGCTGGTACGCCCACCAGCTCAACCCGGACCTGCCGAACCCGCCGAAGGGCACCCTGTCCGGCGGCCCGAACTCGTCCATCCAGGACCCGCTGGCGCAGCAGAAGCTGACCGGCTGCGTCGGGCAGTTCTGCTACATCGACGAGATCGACTCGTGGTCCACCAACGAGCTGACCATCAACTGGAACGCCCCGCTGGCCTGGGTGGCGGCCTTCCTCGCGGGCCAGGGCGACGGCGCGAGCGCGCCCGCGCCCACCTGCAAGGTGACCTACACCAAGCACAGCCAGTGGAACGACGGGTTCAACACCCAGATCACCGTCAAGAACACGGGCTCCACCGCGGTCAACGGGTGGACGCTGCGCTGGTCGTTCCTGGGCGGGCAGTCGGTCGACGACATCTGGAGCGCCTCGGCCGCCCAGTCCGGCGCGTCCGTCAGCGCGACGAACCTCGCCTGGAACAAGGTCATCGCACCCGGGCAGTCGGTGACCTTCGGGTTCATCGGCGACCCCGCGAGCGGCCCCAACCCGAACCCGGCCCTGTTCACCCTGAACGGTGCCGCCTGCGCGTAACACCTCCTCCCTGGAGTACGGGGCGGTCACGGCATCCGGCCGTGGCCGCCCCGCCCCATTTGGGGCGCTTCCCCTGAGCCCGTTTGGGTAGCCTCATTTCATGAGCGAACGAATCGTCGTACCAGCGGAACGTGCCGGACACGGCGAGGTGCGGGCATGACGCTGAGCGCAGACGGCCCCGACCTGGTCGACGCCCCGATCGTCGCCGTCACCGTGTTCCCGGACCGGGCGCGGGTGACCCGGCGCGGCACGGTGACCCTGGCGCCTGGCGAGCACCGCGTCCCGTATGGACCCCTGCCGCTGAACCTGCTGCGCGACTCGGTGCGGGTGTCCGGGCACGGCCCGGCGACCGTGGCCGGGGTGAACGTGGTGACCCAGCGTGAGCCGGTGACCTCGCACGCCACGGTCACCGCGCTGGAGGCGGAGCTGCGCGAGATCGAGGCCGCGATCGCGGTGTTGAACGACGCCGATGCGGTCGCCACGGCACGCGAACGCTTCCTGGGCCGGCTGGCCATGCGCGGTGCGGGGGCGCTGGCCACCGGTGAACCCACGGCCGCGGCACGGTTCGCCGACGGCCTGGACGAGCAGCTCACCGCGATCCACGCGGCCCGCCGCAGCCGCGAGCGCGAGCGGCTCGACCTGCACCGCCGCCGGGAGGCGACCGAGCGGCGGCTGATGGACCTGCGCGGCAGCACCCGGCCGGACCGGCTGGTCGCCGAGGTCCTGCTGGAGGTCGACGGGGACGGCGAGATCGAGCTGGAGCTGTCCTACGTGGTGCCCGGCGCGAGCTGGAGCAGCGGCTACGACCTGCGGCTGGCCGGGGAGACGCTGTCGCTGACCTGGCACGGCATGATCACCCAGCGGACCGGCGAGGACTGGCCGGAGTGCGCGCTCAAGCTGTCCACGGCCCGCCCGGCGGGCGCGCTCGAGGTGCCCGAGCTGGACCCCTGGTTCGTCGACGTGCTGCGCCCGATGCCGGTCGCCTACGCCGCCGCCGCGATGCCGATGTCCGCCCCGCCGCCACCCGCTCCGGGGGCCGCGCCGATGCAGACCATGATGCCCAAGGCGCGGGCCGCGGTGCGCGAGACCAGCGCGAGCGTGGAGGAGGGGCCGGTCGCGGCGACGTACACCCCGCTCAAGCCGGTGGCCGTGCCCGCCGACGGCACCGCGCACCGCACCCTCATCGCGCGCTTCGACCTGGCCGCCCGCCTGGACCACATCACCGCGCCGGTACGCGCCGAGGAGGCCACCCTGCGCGCCACCGTCCTCAACACCTCCGGCCACACCCTGCCCGGCGGCTCCGCGGCCCTGTTCCACGAGGGCGACTTCGTCGGCTCCACCCGCCTCGACCCCTGGGCCCCCCAGGAGGAACGCGAACTGGCCCTCGGCGTCGACGACCGCGTCCGCGTCGAACGCGAGCTGGTCCGCCGCTCCGCCAGCAAGGCCACCCTGGGCTCGTCCCGCCGCACCGACGCCGAATACAAGATCACGGTGGCGAACCACAGCCCCCGCCAGGTCAGCGTCACCGTCCTCGACCAGCTCCCCGTCTCCCGCGACCCTCAGATCACCGTCAAAGAACTGAGCGCCAAACCAGACCCCGCAGAACGCTCCGACCTGGGCGTCTACACCTGGCAGCTCACCCTGCCCGCGAACACCACCCAGGAAATCCACTTCGCCCTCCGCGTCGAATCCGCCAAGGGCGTCGACATCTCCGGCTGGCGCGACTGACCCACCCACCCCACAAGATCGAGACGATCTTGCGCGGGCTGTGGGGATGACACGCCCATATCGGGCATATCCCCAACAGTTCACGCAAGATCGTCGCGATCTTGGTGGGCAGTGAGGCGGGGTCAGTGGCAGGTGTCGGCGCCCTGGTCTTGGAAGGTGGCGCCGGCGGGGGAGACGAACTTCCAGGTGTAGAAGTCCTGGTAGAGGGAGAGCTTCAGGACTCCGAAGGTGTCGGCGCTGCGGGCGCGGGAGTTGGGGGCGATGTTGTCCTTGCTGAAGCCGTTGAGACCGCCGCCGCCGGTGCCGACGGTGAACTGGCGGACGCCCTTTTCCTTGTCGAGCTCGCCGTCGGGGGTCTGCGGGGCGAAGCGCTCGTAGTGGTGGTTGTGGCCGTTGAGGACGAGTTCCACGCCGTGGTCGTAGAGGAGCTGGAAGAAGGGCTTCACGCGGGGGTCGGCGCCGTGCTTCCAGCCGGAGGTGAACAGTGGGTGGTGCCACATCGCCACGGTGCACTTGGCGTCGGATGACTCCAGCTCCTCGCGCAGCCATTCGGCCTGCTCGGAGTCGTCCTCGCAGTCGACCAGGTCGCAGGTGGAGTTGAGCACCAGGACCTGCCAGCCGTTGAGCTCGTACGAGTACCAGCCCTTGTCCTTCTCGCCCGCGGCGTCGCCGAAGTAGTCGTAGTACGGCCCGCCGTCGTCGGTGCGCATGTCGTGGTTGCCGATGGCCGGGCGGGTGCGGTCCTTGTGGCGGCCCCAGTAGGGCTCGTAGCACTTCTGGAACTGCTCGGCGGTGCCGGCCACGTACGCGTTGTCGCCGAGGGTGAACACGGTGCCGGGGATCCGGTCGAGCAGCTTCGCCGTGGCCTCGTCACCGTCGCTGAGGCAGCTGCCGATGTCGCCCGCGCCGACCAGCACCGCGGGTTCCTCTGCGGCGGCGGGCGCGGCCGCGGCCAGCGCGGCCGGTTGCTGGGGCGCGAGCGCGGCGAGCAGGCCTATGCCTGCGGCGGCGAGCAGAAGACGACGGACACGGGGGGACCGGTGAGCCATGACGCAGATTATGGGTAAATCTGGATAAATCGTCCATCTTGCAGGGCGGTGTGGCGTGTCCGATCACCGATCCGGGTGGTCGCCCCTGGCACCTCTGGGTAATGCTGTGCAGCGTGAGCACCTCTCATGATCTCGACGAACGGTTCCGGAGCGCGCTCGCGGCGTGGCCCGCCAGCACCCCGCCGAACGGCGATCCGCATGCGACGGTGCGCCCCGACAGTGGCCTCACCGGGACCATGGCCAGGGAACTCTTCGACGCGCAGGTCACCAGCAGGCACCTGGACCTGGCCGCGCGGCGGCTGCGGGCCGACGGCGCCGGGTACTACACCATCGGCTCGGCCGGGCACGAGGGCAACGCGGGCGTCGCCGCGGCGCTGCGCCCCACCGACCCGGCACTGCTGCACTACCGCTCCGGCGCCTTCTACGCCGCGCGCGCCGCCCAGCTCGCCGAGGGCAAGGTCGACGCCATCCGCGACGTGCTGCGCGGCGTCGTGGCCAGCGCCGCCGAGCCGATCGCGGGCGGGCGGCACAAGGTCTTCGGCAGCACCGACCTCAACGTCATCCCGACCACCTCGACCATCGCCTCGCACCTGCCCCGCGCGGTCGGCCTGGCGTTCGCCGTCGAGCGCTCCCGGCAGGGCCTGGACGCCCGCGGCCCCAGCGGCCGGCACGCAGCCGACTCCGGGCAGCCTGTGCTCGTGCCGCCCGCCTGGCCCCGCGACGCCGTCGTGCTCTGCTCGTTCGGCGACGCCTCGGTCAACCACGCCAGCGCCGTCGCCGCCTTCAACACCGCCGGCTGGTCCGACTTCACCGGGCTGCGGCTGCCCCTGCTGTTCGTGTGCGAGGACAACGGGCTGGGCATCAGCGTGCGCTCACCCGCCGGCTGGGTCGGCGAGACCCTGCGCTCGCGCCCCGGCATCCGCTACTTCCACGCCGACGGCTGCGACCTCGCGGACACGTACGCGGTGGCCCGCTCCGCGGTGTCCTGGGTGCGCCGCCACCGCCGCCCCGCGGTGCTGCACCTGCGCACGGTGCGGTTGATGGGCCACGCCGGGGCCGA
The DNA here is from genome assembly GCF_009720365.1 of Catellatospora paridis. GTDB lineage: Bacteria > Actinomycetota > Actinomycetes > Mycobacteriales > Micromonosporaceae > Catellatospora > Catellatospora paridis. The sequence continues at coordinate 332,804 of NZ_ML769314.1, forward strand.
CGCCGAACTCGCCTACCGCACCCCCGCCGAGATCGAGCACGACCTGACCCTGGACCCGCTGCTGCGCACCGCGCGCCTGCTCGTCGACGCCGGGCAGGCCAGCCCGATGGAGCTGCTCAGCCGGTACGACGAGATCGCCTGGCGGGTGCAGCAGACCGCCGCCCAGGTCCGTGACGAGCCGAAGCTCGCCTCCGCCGCCGAGGTCGTCGCTCCGCTTGCCCCGCGCCGCCCGCTGCGCGTCGCCAAGACCATCGCGCGGGCCGGGGAACGGGCCGCGGGCGCGGCGCTGGCCGAGCGCCACCGCATCTTCGGCGGCAAGCTGCCCGAGCAGTCCGGCCCGCAGACCCTCGCCCAGGCCGTCAACGCCACCCTGTCCGACCTCATGATCAGCCATCCGCAGGCGATGGTCTTCGGCGAGGACGTGGCCCGCAAGGGCGGCGTCTACGGGGTCACCAAGGGCCTGCGCGACCGCTTCGGCCCCGCCCGGGTCTTCGACACCCTGCTCGACGAGACGTCCATCCTCGGCCTCGGGCTCGGCGCCGGGCTCGGCGGGCTGCTGCCCATCCCCGAGATCCAGTACCTGGCGTACCTGCACAACGCCGAAGATCAGCTGCGCGGCGAGGCCGCCAGCATGCGCTTCTTCTCCCAGGGTGCCTACCGCAACCCCATGGTCGTACGCATCGCCGGGCTCGCCTACCAGAAGGGCTTCGGCGGCCACTTCCACAACGACAACTCCGTCGCCGTGCTGCGCGACATCCCCGGCCTCGTCGTCGCCGTGCCGTCGCGCGCCGACGACGCCGCGGCCATGCTGCGCACCTGCGTCGCCGCGGCCGAGGTCGACGGCACGGTCAGCGTCTTCCTGGAGCCCATCGCGCTCTACCACACCCGTGACCTGCACGCCGACGGCGACGGCGGCTGGCTGAGCCCGTACGCCGCACCCGACCGCTGGGCCGACACGCACGTGCCCGTCGGCCGCGCCCGCAGCCACTCCTACGGCACCGGGGACCGGCTCACCGTGCTCACCTTCGGCAACGGCGTACGCATGTCCCTGCGGGTCGCCGCCCGGCTGGCCGAGGAGGGCCACGGCTGCCGCGTCGTCGACCTGCGCTGGCTCGCCCCGCTGCCGCTGGCCGACATCGTGCGCGAGGCCGGCGCCACCGGCCGCGTGCTGGTCGTCGACGAGACCCGCCGCTCCGGCGGGGTCGGCGAGGGAGTGCTCGCCGCGCTGGTCGACGCCGGCTACGTCGGCCTGGCCCGGCGCGTCGCGGCCGTGGACACCTTCCTGCCGCTCGGCCCCGCCGCCGACCACGTGCTGGTCGGCGAGGACGCCATCGAACGCGCCGCCCGTGCCCTGCTGGCCGCCTGAGCCCCCGCGCGGCCGCCTGAGCCCCGCCGGTCGCCGCGCGGGGGCTCAAGATCGCTCGATTTGCCAGGCAGGTGGGCGAAAAGCCGTCCAAGATACGCACAGGTGCCCGGCAAGTCGGATGATCTTGAGCGGACGCGGTCCCGCGCCGCTCCGTGAAGCGCCTGAGCCGCGTTTTTGGCGACCCGCCGAGGCCGCCACTTGCGCTGGGCGCTAGAACTGTGTGGACTACCCGCAGTCGGCTGTGACGCCGACGACAATAATCGAGTGATCCCGCAGCGAACTGCGGGTGTCCGGAAAACGAAGAGGAGGCACAAGACAGTGAGCGCGACCGCTGGTCAGGCCGCCGAGGGCGTACGCAGCCTGGCGGACCGGTTCGGCATCGAGCCGGACATGGTGGTCATGGAGATGGGGTACGACGACGACGTCGACTCCGAGCTCCGTGACGCCCTGGCCGACGCATGCGGATCAGATCTGGTGGACGAGGACACCGACGAGGTCGTCGACGCGGTCCTGGTGTGGTACCGCGAGGACGATGGTGACCTGGTCGACCTGCTCGTCGACTCCATCGCCCCGCTCGCCGAGAGCGGCGTGGTGTGGCTGCTGACCCCCAAGTCGGGTCGGCCCGGGCACGTCGAGCCCAGCGAAATCAGCGAGGCGGCACCCACCGCCGGACTTACCCAGACTTCCACCCTCAGCGCCGGCAAGGACTGGAGCGCGGCGCGGTTGGTGGCCCCGAAGGCGGCGCGCGCGCCCAAGCGCTGAGCTCCGCCGCGGACGACGAGCGGCCTGCCCCGACCGGCAGGCCGCCAGGCACCCCTGCGATCATGGAAGCTTCACCGATCGTGGGGGCACATCATGCCGATCGAGGCGGGCGCGACGGCGCCGGACTTCATGCTGAAGGACCAGAACAACCAGGAAGTCAGGCTGTCCGACTTCCGCGGTGACAAGAACGTGCTGCTGGTCTTCTACCCGCTCGCCTTCACCCGCACCTGCGAGGGCGAGCTGTGCGAGATCCGCGACAACCTCAACGACTTCGCCAACGACGGCACCCAGGTGCTGTCGGTCAGCGTCGACTCGGTGTTCGCACACAAGGTGTGGGCAACCGAGCAGGGCTACGAGTTCCCGCTGCTGGCCGACTTCTGGCCGCACGGCGGCGTGGCCCAGGCGTACGGCGTCTTCAACGACGACCGGGGGTTCGCCAACCGGGGGACGTTCGTCATCGACAAGGCGGGCGTCGTCCGGTACGCCGAGATGAACCTGCCCGGTGAGGCCCGTGATCAGGACGCCTGGCGCAAGGCGCTCGCGGCGCTCTGAGCCCGATTCATGATCGCGTTCCCGCTCCGTCGGGGCGGGGACGTGGTCATGGCGGGCGGATAAGTCCCGTGAGGGCGGGGTCGCCGGTCAGGTAGGATGTGCCGGTTCGTGTCGGCGCAGCCGAGCGGGCGTGTAGCTCAGCGGGAGAGCATCCGCCTTACAAGCGGAGGGTCGCAGGTTCGAACCCTGCCACGCCCACCAGCACAAACGGGCTGCTACAAGCGGGAATTACCCCCGTGTGTAGCAGCTCGTGTAGCAGTGGGGTCAATCCAAGTGGTCATCGAGACGCTTGGCCGCCTGGCGGATCGCTTCGAGGTTGGTGCGAGCGTAGACCTTCAAGGTGATATCCACGTCGGCGTGCCGGGCCAGCGCCTGGACCGTGTGCGGGGGCACGCCGAGTTCGAGTAGCAGCGTCACCATGGACCAGGTGGACCTGCGGCGAGAGTACTTCTACGCCACCCCCGCCGAAGTCCGGGAGTTGCTGAGCGAGATTGCTGGCCAGCACCTGCTCGAGTACCACGAGACGCCCGAAGCCCTGGAGTGGCGAGCTAGTCGCGCCAGCCTGGGAACAGATTGAGCGAAGCGGCCAGATCGACCACGCTTAGCAGGGGCAGCGCGGCGTCCGTCCGCGCCTAGCATGTACGTCGAAACGACGGCAAGGAGACCAGATGCCTATACGGATCCGGATAAGACCCGATGCGCAGTATCTGATGTTGCTCGGACTCGTCTGTGTCCCGGTGGTACTCGGCGTGATCGTGGGCGGTGGCACCGGCACAGCTGTAGCGGTCGCGGGCGCGGCGTTCCTGGTCCTGGCCGCGTTTCCCGTGGTGGTGAGCACGCTGCTGCGGGTGCCGGTCCTCGTGATCACTGATGAGGGCCTCCGGATGCCGCTGATGGGGCCGGCGTTGGGCTGGGACGAAATCGCCGACGTGCGCGATGATCTGAAGGTCACCGGATCGCGTCTGGTGCCGGTGCTGCTGATCGTCCCGACCGAACCGCAGGACGCGGTCTGGCGGTTGCGGCCGTGGCTGCGCGGCGAAGGGCGGGCCAACCTGGCGCGGTTCGGCACGCCGTTGGTGATCCAGGGCGGGTCGTTGAGCTGGTCGCTGGCAGACATCCGCACGGCCATCCGGGATCGAATAGACCAGTCCTGACCTGGGCGGAGCTCGGCGTCGGCGGTGCCGGGACGCGCGGCGACCGGGACAATCTCGGGGCGGCGGTCGGTGGGCATTGCCGCAATGCCCCGCCGGGCCGTCATCCCGCCGGTCGGACGGGAGGCCGCTGTTGATCTTTCCTGTCACCATTGTCACCACCTGTCACCGCGGCCACCTCGACCCCCGCTAACTTCGCTGAGCCGCCATGAAGCGGGAGGAAGCACCGTCAAGGCTGCGTTGACGGTGCTCGGTCCGCGTCCGGATGCCATGCGGTGTCAGGCCGTCTCCAGGCCGTCAAAGGGCGACCTGCGCCGACCAACGATGACGACGACACCAGAGTTTGCCCTTGGTAGACCTGCCGAACCCTGTCCCGGTCCACGTCTACGCCAGGCAGAACACTGTTTACTGAACCGCTGAGCCACTCCAGGACGGTGCCGGCAGTTCGCCGCCGAAGAAGTACGTCGCGCTGGATACACCGTCGAACTCGCCAGGGTCGCGCGGCCGGTGACCGTGGTCAGGTGACTTCGAGGATCGACGCCGCGGGCGGTGCGGGTCTCGCCCGCACCGCCCGGAGCAGGCGGGCTCAGCAGAAGTCGGTGCCGCCCTCGTAGCTGGACTTCAGGTAGGCGGCGTCGCCGGCGATCATCGCGAAGACCTTCTTGCTCTGGTCGAGGTCGAATAGGATGCCCCGCCCGGACGTCGTGGTGACCAGGAGCGCGGCGCCGCCGTTCAGCTCCTTGGCGAGGCTGCCGTAGATCGACGACACCGCGGCGAGGGTCATGCCGAGGCGGGCGCCGGACGGCGTCGGGACCGTCTTGGACCGGTTGACCGCGAGGTAGAGCACGCCGTCCGGACGGAACTGCAGCCGGATGTCCTTCCACACGCCGGTGCCGCGGGCGGTGGTGTTGGCGGGGCAGGTCTCCGCACCGGTCTTGACCTCCTCCAGCAAGCCGCCCGCCTTCAAGGCCTCCAGGTTCGCGCCGATCGTGTACGGGCCCGCGCCGTCAACGGTGAAGTTGATCGCTGGGGAGGGTGACGGCGACACTGCCGGGCTCACCGACGGGATGGGGGAGGCCTCCGCGGACACGCTCGTCTGCGCGCTGGGCGTCGACGTGGTAGGGGTGGGTTCGTCGTCGCCGCAACCGGCGAGGACGGTGACGGCGAGCAGGGCGAGGCAGGCACGACGCAGCATGTGCTGAGTGGAGCGGATCGGCGTTGGTTGCGCTATCAGCAAACCGACTCACGTTGCGCACCTCACGGCCGCCCGCCCGCGACACCTGCCGCGGCCCGCCCACGATCATCCGACTTGCCAGGCAGTCGCGCGTATCTTGGCCGCGCTTTCCCCCATGTGCCAGGCAAGTCGAGCGATCTTGGCCCGAGGGTGCGGGGCGGCTGCGGGGTCAGCGGGCGTACGCGGAGAGGAAGCGGTCGCGGAAGGCGTCCATGCGCCAGACGGGGGCGTCGGGGCCGGGGTTGAGGCCGTCCTGCCAGTTCCAGGCGGTGATCCGGTCGAGGACCGCCGGGTCGCGGGCGACCACGGTGATCGGCGAGTCGCGGCTGGCGTTTTGCCCGGACACCGACGGCGAGGGCTGGTGATCGCCGAGGAAGACCAGCACGAGGTCGTCGCCGCCGTACGTCTCCACGTAGGAGACCAGCGTGTTCACCGAGTACGTGATCGCGTTGCGGTAGGCGTGGCGGACCCGGTCGCGGTCGCGCTTCTCGACGATCTCGGCGGGGTCGTCGGAGCCGGCGGCGGTGTCGTACACGGAGCCGTCGCCGACGGTGTCCCAGGGCAGCATCTTCGGCACGGGCTCCCAGGGCGAGTGGCTGGAGATCAGCGGGATCACCGCCATCAGCGGCAGGTGGCCGGGTGCGCGCTCGCGCTGCTGGAAGGTGTGCAGGGTGTACTGGTCGGGCATGGTCGCGAAGCTGTAGCGCGGTCCCTGGTAGCCGAGGTCGGGGGCGGTGTAGAGCTGGTCGTAGCCGTAGACCGCGCCCTCGGGCCACGGGGTGGTGGTGGCGGGCATGACGGCGACGGTTCGCCACCCGGCCCGGCCGAACGCGGCGGGCAGGGTGAACCGGTCGCTGGCCATCATGGTCTGGTAGCGCTGCTGGTTGTCGATCCACAGGCCGGACAGCAGCGTGGACTGGGCCAGCCAGCTGCCGCCGCCGGTGGTCGGCGAGGTGAGCCAGGCGCTGCGGGCGGTGTACCCGGCGGCGCGCAGCCGGGCGTTGCCGGCGTCGAGGGCGGGCCCGACCTGCGAGGTCAGTTCGGGGTCGGTGAGCGCGACCCGGCCGTAGCTCTCCACGAAGGCGACGATGACGTCCTTGCCGCGCAGCGCGGTCAGCAGATCCCCGGTGGGGGTGTCGCGGTACGCGTCGGCGGACAGCAGGGCCCCGAACACCCGCTCGTCCTGGGCGCCCGCGCGCACCTGGTTCACCTGGTCGTAGGAGTCGTGGGCGGCCACCGGGACGCCGGGCACCAGCTGCACGCCGGCCAGGGCGCAGGCGGTCCACGCGGCTGCGAGGCCGGCCACGGAGCGGGCGGCGGCGGTGCGGTGGCGCAGCGCGAGCCGGGCGGCGTGCCGGTACGCGGCAATGACCAGCAGCAGTACGGCGAGGGCGAGCAGCAGGGCGGCCGCGGCGGCGGCCCACATCGCGGCCGGCCCGCTGGACTGGCGCAGGTAGTCGGCCCCGGCGATGAGGAACGGCCAGTCGAGCACGGGGTGGAAGGGGCGGTCGAGCACCGCGGAGAAACCGAGACTGATGATCTTTAGGATGACCAGCAGGCCGAGCAGGGCGCCGGTCACCGGGACGGCGACGCGCCGGAACCGGGTCGGCAGCAGCACCGCCAGCGCGACGGCGAGCAGGCCGTCCACCGGGATGCGCAGGAACGCCGCGGGGGTGAGCCGGCCGAGTTCGTTCGGCACGACGAGCAGCACCGCCAGGAGCAGGACCGCCAGCCCGAGCAGCACCTGGCGCACCCTGCCCGGCGGCGGCGAAGGCGCGGCGTGCGCCGGATCAGGCTCGTTCTCGGGCGAAACGGGGGTGGCCGGATGGGTCGCGTCGAGCATGTCAGCGGGCCGGGCGGAGCTGGAGGGTGTGCGCGGCGTGGCGGGCCTTGGTGGCCAGATAGCCGGCGTTGGCGGGGGACAGGTGCACCGCGGTCGGCACGCGCTCGGTCACCGTGACCCCCAGCCGGGCGAGCTGCTCGGCCTTGTCGGGGTTGTTGGACAGCAGCGCGACCCGGGACACGTCGAGGGCGTGCAGCATCTGCGCGGCGACCGTGTAGTCGCGCGCGTCCTCGTCGTGGCCGAGGGCGACGTTCGCCTCGTAGGTGTCCAGGCCGGTGTCCTGCAGCGCGTACGCCTCCATCTTGGCGTACAGGCCGATGCCGCGGCCCTCCTGGCGCAGGTAGAGCAGGAATCCGCCGGCGACGGTGATGCGTTCGGCGGCCTCGCGCAGCTGCGGGCCGCAGTCGCAGCGCTGGCTGCCGAACACGTCCCCGGTCAGGCACTCGCTGTGCGGGCGCACCAGCGGGACGGGCAGGTCGTCGGCGTCGCGGCGCAGGGTCGTGGCGTGGTCGCCGAGCCCGAGCGCCAGGTGCTCGCGGCCGTCGGCCAGCCCGGTGAAGGTGATGACCCGGGCCATGGTGGTGTAGCCGTCGGGGAACCGCATCGGTACCTGGACCTGGGTGCGCACCGTCGCCAGGGGCAGCATGCCGGTCACCGTTCTTCCTGGTCGGCGCTGTCGAACCGGGGCGACAGCGCGTAGCGCAGCAGCACCACGTCCCCGATCTGCTGGACGTCGGCCAGCTTCGCGCGCCGTCCAGGGTTCCACGGGAAGTCCCCGTCGTTGACGAAGCGGCTGGCCCGCGAGTCGCCGACGAAGAACGGGGCCACCACCAGGTGCAGCTCGTCGGCGAGGTCGGCGGTCAGGAACTGGGTGTGGATGGTGCCGCCGCCCTCGACCATCAGCCGGCACACGCCGCGGTCGTACAGATCCTCGGTCACCTGGCGCAGGTCCACCGGCAGGCCGCCGTCGACCACGGTCGCCACGCCGCCGAGCTGCGCGCGGGCGTGCTCGACCCGCGGGCTGGCGCAGTAGACGATCTTCTCCGCGTCGCCGGCGGTGAAGAACGCGGCGCCCGGGTCCAGCTTGGCCTTCTCGGTGACGGTCACCTTGATGGGGCACTCGGGCACGCCGCGGGCCGTCCGGGCGTCGCGGCGGGCCTGGGTGCGCACCATCAGGCGCGGGTTGTCCCGGCGCACCGTGCGCGCGCCGACCAGGATCGCGTCGCACGACGCGCGGACCGCGTCGACCCGGTCGAAGTCGGCCGCGTTCGACAGCAGCAGCCGCTCGTCGGTCGCGCCGTCGAGGTAGCCGTCGATCGACATGCTGCAACTGAGCAGGACGTACGGGCGCTCACGCATGCTGTCCACCCCGACTCTTGGTGCGTGCCAGCAGGACGGCGGCGCCGGGCAGCGCGGCGACCAGGCCCAGCACGCCGTAGGTGACGGCGGCTGCGACGCCCTGCGTGGAGGTCAGGCCGGCGGCGGCGAACGCCCAGGCCGCGACGCCTTCGCGGGGCCCCCAGCCGGCGATGTTCAGTGGCAGCGCCATGGCCAGCAGGGCCAGCTGCGTCAGCGGCACCAGCAGGGTCACCGGCGCGTCCGCGCCCGCGGTGCGGGCCGCGATCACGAACATGACGAGCTGTCCGGTCACGACGACCGCCGAGGCGAGCCCGATGCCGATCCACCGCCGCCGGGTGAGCAGCACTTCACGGACATCGGTGTACGCCGACCGCAGCGCCGTCGCCCAGCGGGCGGACCGCCCGCGGGCCACCGCCCGCACGCCCAGCGCGACGGCCAGCCCGGTCGCGGCGACGACCGCGACGATCACGGGCATGCGGTCCCGGACCGGGGACGGCAGCACCAGCAGCATCAGCAGTGAGGCGGCGACCTGCACGGTCAGCCCGATGGTGCGCTCCAGCACCACCGCTCGCACGGCCAGCCGGACGTCGCTGATGTCCAGGCCGTGCCGTACCGCGCGGTGCACGTCGCCGACGACGCCGCCGGGCAGCGTCGTGTTGAGGAACAGGGAGCGGTAGTACGCCTTGACGGCCCGGCCGAGCGGCAGCCGCACGCCGAGGCCCTCGGCGACCAGGCTCCACCGCCAGGCGCAGCACACGGTGCTCAGCGCGCCGAGGCCGAGCGCGGCCAGCAGCGCGGGCCGGTCGACGAGGCGTACGCCGTCCAGGAACGGCCCGGTGCCCACCTGCCACACGAGCAGCGCGAGGATGAGCAGCCCGGCGGCGGCGCGCGCCCAGGCCCCGAGGCGACCCGCGGCGCGGCCCGAAGGCGGCAGGCGGACACCCGTCACGGCACGGTGCAACGCGACCTCCTGTCCAGACTCTTCATCCTTCCTAGAGGTACCGTCCCCGCGTGTCTGTGGATTTATGCACACAGCGCCGTCATCGGGCCACTGGACCGGGCTGGGCCACCCGGGAGAGCACCGCGCCGACCTCTTCCGCGGTGCGGGTCCAGCCGGTGAGGTGAGCGCGTCGCGCGCGGGCCGCGTCCCGTAGCCGGTCGCGCAGGTCCGGTTCGGTGAGCCAGCGGCGCAGCGCGTCGCCGAGCGCCGGACTGTCGGGTGCGACGAGCAGGCCGGGCACACTGCCGTCCGGGGCCGTGCCCAGCGCTTCGGGCAGCCCCTGGACGTCGCAGGCCAGCACCGGGATGCCCCGGGCCAGCGCTTCGGTGACGACCATGCCATAGCTCTCCCCGCGCGAGGGCAGCACGAGCAGATCCGCGACGCCGTACGCGGCGGCCAAGCCCTCACCCGTACGCACGCCCGCGAAGGTGATCCGGTCGGCGACCGGGTGCGCCCGCAGTTGTGCCGCGTACGCCGGGTCGCGATCGGGCGAGCCGACGAAGGTGCAGCTCCAGGGTAGCCCGGTGAGCGTGTCCAGGGCGTCGAGAAGCAGGTGCTGGCCCTTGTGCGGGGCGAGCGCGGCCACGCAAAGCAGCCGGTTCCCGGCGGGCGACCCGGAGGCGAGGGGCGCGGGGTCGACGCCGGGTGGGGCGGCGTGGACGCGGGCGGGCGGCAGGGCGTACGCCTCGATGGCGCGCTCGCGGCACCACCGGCTGGTGGTGACGACGGCGGCCGCCGCCCGCAGCACCCGGGCCTCGCCGGGCCGCAGGCCCGGGTCGTCGTCGTCGCCGAACAGCATGTGCGCGAGCACGACCGGCCGCAGCCGGGGCGTGCACGCGGCCAGCACGTCCGGCGCGGCGACGGCGACGAGTCCGTCGAGCAGCACGACCGCGTCGTCGGGCAGCGCCGCGAGCTGCCCGGCCAGCCGGGTGAGGTCGGCCGGGCCGGGAGTGGGCCACGCGCCGGGCACGGGGTGCTCGTGCACCGTCCAGCCGGACGCGGCCAGGCTGTCGCAGACGCGCCGGTCGTAGACGTTGCCGCCGCTGGGCGCGGCCGGGTCGTCGACCCCGCCCGGCAGGACGACGTGGACGGTCCTCACCCGTCGGCCCTTTCGGATCTTGCGCACTTCGTGCGGCCAGGGCGACACGAAGTGCACAAGATCCGGGTGCCGGGTGGCCGGACCCGGCCCCGTGGGCGGGCGCGGCGCATGCTCACAGGGGCCGCTCGTAGCTGGCCCAGGCGATGTGCGACTCGTGCAGCGTCACCGCGATCCCGGCCAGCCCGCGCGCGTTCTCGCCGAACGCGCCCGCGTGCACCCGGGCCGCCAGCCGGTCCGCGATGACCTGGGCCAGCTTCTCGGTCGTGGTGTTCACGCCCGCGAACGCGGGGTCGTCGTCGAGGTTGCGCAGGTTCAGCGCGCCGACTATGGCGTTGAGCTCCTGCGACGCGGCGGCGATGTCGACCACGATGTCGTCGGGGTCGAGTTCGGCGCGCTTGAACGTGGCGTCGACGACGAACGTCGCGCCGTGCAGGCGCTGCGCCGGGCCGAAGACCTCGCCCCGGAAGCTGTGGGCGATCATCATGTGGTCGCGGACCGTCACGCTGAACATGGGGGTCACTCTCCGTCGTAGCTGATGGTGTGGCACAGGGCGGGCAGGCTGCCGTCGGCGAGGGCGGCCAGCACCTCGGGCAGCCGGTCGAAGCTCGACTCGCCGGACAGCAGCGCGTCGAAGGCCGGGTCGCGCAGCAGGTCCAGGGCGATCGCGAGCCGGTCGGCGTAGGAGCGGCGCGCGGCGCGGGCCGGGGAGACCGTGCCGACCTGGCTGCCGCGGATGGTCAGCCGACCGGAGTGGAAGGCGCCGCCCAGGGACAGGTTCACCTGGCGGTCGCCGTACCAGCTCAGCTCGACCACGGTGCCCTCCGGGGCCAGCAGGTCGAGCGCACGCTGCAGCCCGGCTCCGCTGGCCGAGGCGTGGAAGACCAGGTCGTTGCCGCCGTCGGCGGACTCGGGCGAGGCGAACCCGACGCCGAGCGCCGCCGCGACCGCGGCCCGCTCCGGGTCCACGTCGACCAGCTGCACCGATACCCCGGGGAAACGCGCCAGCAGCGCCGCGACGCAGCAGCCGACCATGCCCGCGCCGAGCACCGCGATCCGGTCGCCGACCAGCGGCGGGCCGTCCCACAGCGCGTTGACCGCGGTCTCCACGGTGCCCGCGAGCACGGCGCGCCGCGCGGGCACGCCGTCGGGCACCGGCACCACCGCGCCCGCCGGGACGACGTAGCGGGTCTGGTGCGGGTACAGGCAGAACACGGTGCGTCCGAGCAGCTCCGGCGGGCCCTGCTCGACGACGCCGACGTTGAGGTAGCCGTACTTGACCGGTCCCGGGAAGTCGCCCTCCTGGAAGGGGGCGCGCATCACGGCGTACTGGCCGGGCGGCACCTCGCCGCGGAAGACCAGCGTCTCGGTGCCCCGGCTCACGCCGGAGTGGACGGTGCGCACCAGCACCTCGCCGGGGCCCGGATCGGGCAGCGCCACGGGGCGGATCTCGCCCGCGCCGGGCGCGGCCGTCCAGAACGCACGCGCGTAGGATGCCATCGGCTTCCTCTCCTCGGATCAAGGTCGAACCTAACGGAGGTACGGTGCCGCCGGTGAGACCGGGCCCGGTGATCGGGCTGATCCTCCAGTTCGCCATGCTCGCGCTGCTGTCGGCGGCGGTCGGCCTCGGCCCCGCCGGGTGGGCCGCCGGGATCGCGTACGCGCTCGGCTCGTGCGTGCTGCTGACCCGGGCGATGCACACCGCCGGGCTGGTCGCGTTCGGACCCGCCGACCTGGTCACCCTGACCCGGGCCGCGCTCGTCGGCTGCGTCACGGCGCTGACCGCGGCCTCCTTCGCGGGCGACGTGCCGGTGCCGGTGCTGGTCGGGATCACGGTCGTGGCGCTGGTGCTCGACGCGGTCGACGGCAAGGTCGCGCGGCGTACGGCCACCGCGTCGGCGTTCGGCGCGCGGTTCGACATGGAGGTCGACGCGTTCCTCATCCTGGTGCTGAGCTGCTACGTCTTCCCGGCGGCCGGCTCGTGGGTGCTCGCGATCGGCGCGATGCGTTACGTGTACGTAGTCGCGACCTGGTTGCTGCCGTGGCTGCGCGGGCAGCTGTTCCCCCGGTACTGGCGCAAGGTGGTGGCCGCGATCCAGGGCATCGTGCTGGCGACCGCCGCCGCGGACGCGCTGCCCCGGCCGGTGGTCGTCGTCGCGCTCGGGGGCGCGCTCGCCCTGCTCACCGAGTCCTTCGGCCGTGACGTGGTCTACCTCTGGCGGCACCGCGCCGCCACGACCGGCGCGATCCGCCGAGCCGCCGCCCAGACCCGGGTCATGACAGGCGCACCCGGGGGCGTTCGCGGCGATCGGGCGTAGCGCTCACCCACCTGGCGTCGCCGACGAGGTGGCGCGCTGCGCTACCGCAGGCGGGCGTAGACGTCGCCGGAGCGGCCGAGCGCGCGGAAGCGCTGCTCCAGCAGCTGCACCAGGCCTGCCGCGTCGAGCCACTGCTCGCTTGCGAAGCGCATGGTCTCGACGGGGGCGTAGTTGTACTCGTACCCGCCGAGCCGCTCCACCAGGTCCAGGGCGGTGAGGGCGGCGTCGTGGGCGAACGGCAGGTACTCGAAGGACAGTGCGCGCAGCGGCCGGGACAGCCCGCGCAGCACGTCCGCCTCGAAGCCCTCGACGTCGATCTTGCAGAAGGCCGGCTCGCCGTACGTCGCGATGAGATCGTCCAAGGTGACCACCTCGACCTCCACCGAGCGGTCCCAGCGGACCTCGGCGAAGCGCTCGTCGGCCGCGGTCACCGACTCGATCCACTCGTGCGACAGCGAGGAGACGGTCGGCGTCGCCGAGGACAGCGCGAGCGAGGCCGTGCCCGGCCGCGCGCCGACGGCGGTGGGCAGGATGGTCACGCCCGGGTCGCGGCCGAAGAACAGGCGCAGCACCCGCAGGCAGTCGGGCTGCGGCTCGATCGCGAGCACCCGCGCACCGAGCCGCCGCCACGGGCGCACCCGGCTGCCGACGTGCGCGCCGACGTCGAAGGCGAGGTCACCGGGCCCGATGAACTGGCCGTAGAAGCGGCGCATCCGCCGGTGGCGGCCCGGGATGCCGTGGTACATCACGAGGGACCTGGCCATTCCCCGGGCGCGAGCGAGCATGGCTGAGCCTAACCCGCATGCCCGCCGCGAGCCCGCTGTCCGGCGGCGGCGATCACGGCCAGGTGATCTTCAGGGAATCCATGACGATCTCGCAACCCGTTCCGACGAGGTCCCGGTCGCCCTCGCACGACACCCCGACCCGGCTGCCCTGCTCGTCCAGCAGCACCATCAGCATGTCCGTCGCGAGCAGCTCGTCCCGCTCGATCCGGATCGCCTGCCGGCCGTCCACCGTGCGCTTGTCGACGCCCGGCGGCTCCGCGCCGAACAGGTCCGTGAAGACCAGCAGGCTGGGGTCGCCCTCCGGCGCGTTCGGATCGTGAGTCATGACGAGCACCACGACGCCGGTGTCGGGGGAGGCGTCCGGCGGAGCGACGCGGACGCAGTCGGGCTGCGGCATGGTGCAGTCGTCGGCCACCCAGCCCTCCGGCATGGCGAACGTGACGTGGCCGTCGCGGGTGCCCGCGGGAACGGTGTCCGGCCCCTGGGCCAGGATCCCCGCCCCGGCGGCGCCGGCCACGACGACGGCGAAGAGGGCGATGATCAGCACTGGCAAGCGGGCGGAAGTCAGGGACCGGGTCATGCCGTGACGCTAGAGAGCCCGCGCCACCCGGCGCGGCGGCGTCACGCCGAGGGCGTCGTTTCCGTGTCGCCGGGCGACGGAGCGCGACGACGCCCGGGTTCCGGAAATCCGCTGGCCGGGCGGCATGACGGCTGGGATCGTGGGGCGGTGATCGAGCTGCCGGACCGGATGAGGCGTACCGCGCTGAGCAAGGGTGCGCCGGGGCGGGACTGGCTGGCGGTGCTGCCGGAGCGGCTCGCGGACGTGTGCGCGGCCTGGTCGCTGACGCCCGGGGAGGCGCTCGACGGCGGGTCGGCGGCGCTGGTGCTGCGGGTGGCCATGGCCGACGGCACCGAGGCGGTGCTGCGGCTCGCGCCGCCCGGGGACGGCTTCGCGGGGCAGGTGCGCACCATCGCGGCCGCGGACGGGCACGGCTACGTCAGGTTGTACGCCCACGATCTTGAACGTGACGCCGCGCTGCTGGAACCCCTCGGCCCGGCCCTGGCGAGCACCGCGCCCTCGCCCGAGCACGTCCTGGACGTGCTCGCGGCGACACTGCGGCAGGCTTGGCTCGTGCCCCGTCCGGCGGACGCGGCGGTGCCGCCCGGCACGGACAAGGCCAGCACGCTCGCCGAGCTGATCGTCGAGCTGTGGCCGGAGACCGGTGAGCCCTGCCCGGCCGAGGTCGTCGACCGGGCCGTCGGGTACGCCCGCCGTCGCGCCGCCGCGTTCGACCTGGACAAGTGCGTGGTCTGCCACGGCGACCCGCACCCGGACAACGCGCTCGCGGTGCTGTCGCCCCGCCCCGGCGCGGAGTCGGGCCACGTCTTCGTCGACCCGGACGGCTTCCTCTGCGATCCGGCGTACGACCTGGGCGTCGCGGTGCGCGGCTGGACGGACGAGGTGTCGGCCGCGGCGGATCCGGTCGGGCTGGTGCGGGGCTACTGCGCGCGGCTGGCCGCGGCGACCGGCGTGGACGAGCAGGCGATCTGGGAGTGGGGCTTCACCGAGCGCGTCTCGTCGGGCCTCTACATGATCCGGCACGGCGCCCCCGACGAGGGCCGTGAATACCTCGCGTCCGCCGCCCGGCTGCTCGGCTGAGGCATCACTCCGGGTTGGAAAGATCTTGCGTGGCGGTTCTCGTGCCGTTCCGCTCCGGATTCGTTGACTTCGTTGAAACTTCTTGTGAATATTGCCGCAAGGTTTCAATGCGGTTTCAACCGCGTGCTCCATGCACCACTGCGCGACGATCCGTCCCCTCGTACGTCCGGAGTGTCCTCATGCAACGACGCAGACTTCTCCCCCTGGCGCTGGCCGCGGTCCTCGCCGCCGCGCTGCCGATCCCGGCCGCCGCCCCCGCGGCCGCGGCCCCCTCGGGCAGCAAGGACGTCATCGTCCAGCTCTTCGAGTGGAACTGGCCCTCGGTCGCGGCCGAGTGCACCAACTTCCTCGGCCCGCGCGGCTACGGCTACGTGCAGGTGTCCCCGCCCCAGGAGCACGTGCGCGGCCAGCAGTGGTGGGTCGCGTACCAGCCGGTCAGCTACCGGGTCGAGTCCCGCAAGGGCACCCGCGCCCAGTTCCAGTCGATGGTCACCACCTGCCACAACGCGGGCGTGAAGGTCATCGTCGACGCGGTGGTCAACCACATGACCGGCGTCGGCTCGGGCACCGGCTGGGCCGGCTCGACCTACACCTCGTACACCTATCCGGGCATCTACCAGACGCAGGACTTCCACCACTGCGGCCGCAACGGCAACGACGACATCGTCAACTACGGCGACCGCTACGAGGTGCAGAACTGCGAGCTGGTCAACCTCGCCGACCTCAAGACCGAGAGCGACTACGTCCGTACCAAGCTGGCCGGTTACCTCAACGACCTGCTGACCCTGGGCGTCGACGGGTTCCGGCTGGACGCGAGCAAGCACATGCCCGCCGCGGACATCGCCGCGATCAAGGGCAAGCTGTCCCGCTCGGTGTATCTCGTGCAGGAGGTCATCCACGGCGCGGGCGAGCCGATCCTGCCCACGGAGTACACCGGCAACGGCGACGTGCACGAGTTCCGCTACGGCAAGGACCTGGGGCGGGTGTTCCGGCACGAGAAGCTGGCCTACCTGAAGAACTTCGGCGAGCCGTGGGGGCACATCGCCACCGGCAAGGCCGTGGTGTTCACCGACAACCACGACACCCAGCGCGACGGCGGCGACATCCTGACCTACAAGGACAACGGCATCTACGCGCTGGCCAACGCGTTCATGCTGGCCTGGCCGTACGGGGCGCCCGCGGTGATGAGCAGCTACGAGTTCAGCAACAAGGACCAGGGGCCGCCGTCGGACGCCAACGGCAAGACGAACAACTCCACCTGCTACTCGGGCGGCTGGCGTTGCGAGCACCGCTGGCAGGTCGTCGCGAACATGGTCGGCTTCCACAACGCGGTCAAGGGCACCACCGTCGTCAACTGGTACGACAACGGCAACAACCACATCGCGTTCGGGCGCAACGGCAAGGGGTACCTCACGATCAACGACGAGGACGGGGCGGTCAACGGGCGCTCGTACCAGACCAACCTGCCCGCGGGCCGGTACTGCGACGTGATCCACGGTGAGAAGAGCGGCACCACCTGCACCGGTCCGGTGATCACGGTGGACGCCGCGGGCTGGTTCGCGGCCAGCGTCGCGGCCCACGACGCCATCGCCATCCACGTCAACGCGAAGATCAGCTAGCCGCGACGCGCGCCCCTCGCCCTTGATCGCTCGACTTGCCCGGCACATGTGCGTATCTTGAACCGCCTTTCGCCCAGGTGCCGGGCAAGTCGAGCGATCTTCCGAGGAAAGGGCGGCCGGGTCGGGCGGCCGACTCGGGCATACCGGATGATTCGGGTTTGAAGTCCGCGCGGGTCGCGCCGGGTGGTCGCGACGGCGTTCCGGCGCGTCAGCGCGCATGGCACGCTGGGACGCATGGACGATGCGAGCGACGTCGGACTGTTCGGCCCGGGGTCGGTGACCTGGCGGGTGCATGGCGAGCCGGTGCTCTGGGTCGCCGGGGTGCGCTCGCTGTTCCTGCAGGCGCTGCACCCGAGGGCGATCGCCGGGGTGGTGCAGAATTCCAGCTACAAGGTCGAACCGTGGAGCCGGCTGATGCGCACCGCGGACTACGTCGGCACCGTCATGTTCGGCACCACCGCGCAGGCCCGCGCCGCGGGGCGGCGCATCCGGGGCGTGCACGCCCGCATGCGCGCGGTGGACCGGCACACGGGGGAGACGTACCGCATCGACGAGCCCGAGCTGCTGCGCTGGGTGCACGTCACCGAGGTGGAGTCGTTCGTGAGCACGGCCCGCCGGGCGGGCCTGGAGCTGAGCGACGCCGACGTCGACGGGTACTACACCGAGCAGCGCCGGGCCGCCGAGTTGGTCGGGCTGGACCCGGCGTCGGTGCCGGGCACCGCGGCCGAGGTCGACGCATACTACCGGCGGATGCGCCCCGAGCTGGCGCTGACCCGTGAGGCCCTGGACACGCTGTTCTTCCTGATGGCGCCGCCGCTGCCGTGGCACCTGGGGCTGACCCCGGCGCGGCTGGTCTACACGGGCCTGGCCGCCACCGCGTTCTCGCTGCAACCGGGCTGGGCCCGCCGGATCTACGGCACGCTGGGCCTGCCCACCACCGACCTGTCCGCGTCGGTGTCGGTCCGCGCGCTGCGCCTGACCATGCGCGCCCTGCCGGACCGCTACCTGCACGGCCCCATCTACCGCGACGCCATGGCCCGCGCCGCTGTAGCGGCCTGACCTGCGCCGTCGGCCTCCGGCGGAGGGGAAGGGCACCTTCTCCAAGGGATGGCGATGTGAAGGTGCCCTTCCTTGCGTTCGACCCGTGCGCACCGTCCCGGCTGCCCGGATCGCCCGTCCGGCCAGCCGAACGGGGCGAGTCGGTCGGCACGCGCAGAGGTCGCCGTGAACCACGGATGGCCCTAAGGTGGCGGGCATGCGAGTGAGGGGATACGCGCCCGCCACCCCGTGCTGGGCCGAGTACGTGACCGCGGACCCGGCCGGTGCGTCGGCGTTCTACAGCGGGCTGTTCGGATGGACGCCGGGCGAGGTGTTCGGGCTCGACGGCCGCGCGGTCGCGGGCCTGCTCCCGGCCGAGCCGGGACGGCCGTCGACCTGGTTGTGCTACGTGTCGGCGGTGGCGGCAGAGGACGGCGTGGCGGCGGTGCTCGACGCCGGCGGACGGGTGCTCGTCCCGGCGCACGACCGCGGCCCGCGCGGCCGCGCCGCCCTGGTCGCCGACTCCGCCGGCGCGGTCTTCGGGCTGTGGCAGCGCGGCACGTCCGGCGGCGCCGAGGTGGCGGCCGAGCCCGCCTCGATGTGCTGGACCGAGGTCGTGACCTGGGACGAGGCCAATGCAGTGGCGTTCTACGGCAAGGCGTTCAACTGGTCCGAGCGCAAGAGCGAGATCGCCGAGGGCGTCGACCACATCGAGTGGTTCGTCGACAGCCGCACGGTCGGCGGGCTGTCCGTGATGGACGAGCGCTACCCGGCCGGCACCCCGGCGCACTGGCGGGTCACCTTCGAGATCGAGGACTGCGCCGCCACGATCGCGCGCTGCCTGGAGCTCGGCGGCACGGTGCTCAGCGGGCCGCTGGACCTGCCGGTGGGGCACTACGCGCTGCTGGCCGACCCGCAGGGCGGCACGTTCGGGGTGATCGCGCTGTCCGACGCGATCCTGGACACCCGGCTGTGACCGGGCGGCGATCCGGCATCCGGCGGTGACCCGGATGCGCCCCACGGCGGGGGCGCACCCGGGTCGTCAGGTCACCAGTTCGTGGAGCCCGCGACCACCGGCCACGGCTTCCACCACGGCTTGATCAGGTAGGCGATGCCGCCCGAGCCCGAGGCCACCGTGCCGTTCGCGCGGTAGCGCTTGGTACGCAGCCAGATCTGCTCGAACTGCTCACGCGGGTAGACGTTGCGCACCGCGTCGTTGCTCGACGACGCCGGGTCGTTGATGATCACATCGCCCTCGGCGGTGAAGCCGACGATGACGAACAGGTGCCCGGACGTGCCGTAGCCTGCGCCGTCCAGCTCCTCGGACAGGAAGGACTGGCTGGTGATCACCGGGATGCCGGCCTTGATGAACCGCTCCGCCTCGTCGAGCGAGTGCAGCCGGGTCACCTTGGCGTCCAGGCCCGGGAACGACGCGGCGTACGCGGTGTTGAAGGGCCAGTTGCCCGCGCCCTCGTAGGCGTAGTCGTACGTCATCCGGGCCGCGTGGTCGACCTGCGGATCGGCGTAGGACGGGTCGACCCACGCGGTGTCCTGCGCCGACGGGCCGCGGCCGTAGTACTGCACGACCATCGAGGTGGACGTGGGCGAGCACCAGGCCTCGCCGCCGCCGTCGTACTCCGGGTACTCCCCGGTGTGGATGTTCTGGGAGAACCGCGGCACGGCCAGCTCGGTGCCCCAGGCGATGCCGCCCGCGCTCGGCGTGACGGTGAACCGGTCGGCCACGTTCGAGCTCATCGCGCCGAGCATCCACACCCGCGGGGAGCGCCACTGGCCCGGCGCCCGGTACAGGGTCAGGCGCAGCTGGTAGGCGTGCAGCAGCACGCCGTTGGCGGCGTCGTCGATGGAGAAGGTGTCGGTCCAGATCGTCGACCACGGGTCGCCCTGCCGGTTGACCGTGGTGCGCTTGATGTCGGTGTCGCCGGAGGCCCAGCGGCCCATCGTGTACCAGGGGGTCTGCCCCCCGGTGTTGTAGGTGCCCTGCATCTCGATCTGGATCCAGGTGCCCGCCGGGGTCTCGGCGTTCCAGGAGGCGACCAGTTCGGTGGCGTCGAAGCCGACCTCGGTCACCGGCGAGGTCCAGGTGGAGTAGTTCCAGCTCTTGGTGACGCCGGTGTACGGGTCGGCGTAGTCCGTCTTGCCGGCCGGCAGCAGCATGGTGATCCCGGTGCGCACGCCGGGGATTGCCAGGGTGCCCTGGTGGGTGCCCTGCCGCCAGTCGGGGTAACGGGACCACTCCTGGAACGTGACCTGCTCGTCGTGCGTGGGCGGCGCGGCCGCGGCGGGCGCGCCGGCGGCGGCGGACAGCGCCGCGAGGCTGAGCGCGGTGAGGCCGGCGACGACGGCCGCCCGCAGGCGTGATCTGGCCATGGGTACTCCGCGGAAGTGGGGGATGGACATTCACCCGCCACTATCGCCGTTGAAGTTAACTTTCGCCAGACCCTAGTTGTCCGAAGATTTCTTCATCCGTCCGCCGGAGCGGGCGGCCGGGTCGTCAGGCGGCCACATTGGCCACCGAGGGCTCGGGCGTCTCCTCCTGCTGCGCGCCGTCCTTGTTCTTCCTGCGGCGGCGCAGCAGCCAGCTCACCACGCCGACGATGCTGGTGACCACGGCCGACCAGGTGCCCCAGTGGGTGATGACCTGCCACACGGTGTACGCCATCGTGCGGCGCACCTGCACCGACAGCGCGACCTCGTGCGTGATGGTGTGCCCGTTGCTCAACGGCACCTCCAGGTATGCGGTCAGCAGCAGATCGTCGGTCGGATGCTTGGGGTACACCAGCCAGGTCCACAGCATCTGCACGTCGCTGCCGGTGGTGGCGTTGACCGACTCCGACGGCGTGATCTCCACGTCCTCGGTGTTGCCGCGCAGCGTCGCCTTGACCGTGGGCCCGACCTCCAGCGGCCCGGCGGCCGTGGTCTGGGTGTTCTTCAGCATCGTGTTGATCTTCTGGGTGAGCTTCTCGCCCTCGCCGACCGCCAGCCCGATCCGCTGCGTCTGCTCGACGTCCAGCACGGCGGGCGACTGCCAGTAGGCCTCGCGGGTGACCAGCTCCCGGGCCGCTGTGTCGATGTCCTTGAAGGTCCCCGTGCCGGGCGCCACCTGGCCGGGGGCCGGCTGCTGCATGGAGTCGCCGTTCGTCTCGCCTGCGCAGCCGGCCAGTGTGGCCACGGCGACGGCGGTGGCCACGGCCAGCAGCGCTCGCGTTCCGATGTGCATGGTGGACGGCTCCTCCCCGATGAAAATTCGGTCACATCATGGCACTCGTCGATAACGCTGAGGTCACCTCACGGCCGCTGCTCGCGTAATCTAGACCGCAGCGCCTGGATATTTTCCTCGGCCAGACCGGCCCCGGTCAGGTAGGCCCGGACGGAGCCGTGCCGGTCGCGCAGCTGCGCCAGGAAGACGCGCATCACCTCGGCCGGCGTGCTCGCCAGGTAGGGCTGCAGCGGCCCCTTGTCCGGCCGGTTGTGGCGCTGCCAGTTCAGGTAGCGCGCCATGCCCTGCTCGGTCAGCTCGTAGTCGGCGGCGATGTCGATATCGGACACCCCGGCGAGTTCCAGCACCAGCGCGATCACCACGCCGGTGCGGTCGCGCCCGCCCCAGCAGTGCACCACGGTCGGCCCTTCGGCGGTCGCGATCAGCTCGACCGCCCGGGCGATGTCGGCCGCCGCGTGCTCGGCGGTCTCGTGGTAGCGCGCCAGCAGGAACGCCACGACCCCCGCCTCGGGCGAGTAGTCCTCGGCCCGCCACACCGGGTTGTTCAGCGGCACGTTGTGCCAGTCCTCGCAGCACCACGCCGGGGCGCGGCCGTGGCGCTCCAGCTCCACCGGGTGCCGCAGGTCGATCACGGTGCGTACGCCGAACTGCGCGAACCGCTCGCGGTCGGCCTCGCCCAGCGCGGTCAGCGTGTCGGAGCGGAACAGCACGCCCCGGCGCACCTCGCCCCCGTCCGCGGTGGCCAGTCCGCCCACGTCCCGGAAGTTGAACAGCGGACTCGCGAAGTCGACCAGCCGCGACGACCCCGCCGGCCCGCCGCGCTCGTCGGCGGCGGGGGGCGCCGACCTCGGCTCGCTCAGGCCGCTCACGCTTCCAGCAGCCGTTCGCGCAGCCGGGCCACCCGGTCGCGGTGCAGGCCTGCGCCGACCAGGTATTCGGTCACCGAGCCGTGCCGGTGGCGCAGCCCGTGCAGGGTCATCAGCATGGCCTCGGCCGGCGTGTGCGTGTAGAACGGCGGCGGGGTCAGCTGGTTCTCGTCCGGGAACGCGGTGCGCACCCACTGGCTGAACATCGGCGCGCTGCGCTCGGTCAGCGCGTAGTCGGCCGCGATCTGGTCGTCGGGCACGCCCAGCAGGTCCAGGGCCAGCGCCGCGATCAGCCCGGTGCGGTCCTTGCCGGCCACGCAGTGCACCACGGTCGGGCCGTGGTCGTCGTCGGTGAGCATGCCGACCACCCGGGCGATGTCGGCCTTGCCGTGGTGGGCCAGCTCCAGGTAGCGCTCGGCCAGCCAGCGCGCGACGCCGACCTCCGTGGTGTAGGTGGAGTGGTCCCAGTTCGGGTGCTCGAGGTGGTTGTGCCGCCACACCACCTGCGTCCACTCCGGCACCCGGCCCATCGAGGCGACCTCGGCGGGCCGGCGCAGGTCGATCACGGTGCGGATGCCGAGCGCCGTGAACGCGTCGCGGTCCTCGGCGCCGAGCCGGCTGAGCGTGTCGGACCGGTACACCGTGCGGCGGCGTACGGTGCGGCCGTCGGCGGTGGTCAGACCACCGAGGTCGCGGAAATTGAAGACGGCGGCGAAGGCGATGCTGCGCTCGGTCGGCGTGATGGTCACCCCGATACCGTAATCAAGGTCACGTGGCCTGGTGTAGACCGACCGCGTCACATCCTCGATGAGGTCAGCCGAGTTGCACCGAACGTTTGGCCAGGCCCATCCAGAAGCCGTCGATGACGGTGCGTTGCGCGGACAGGTCGTCCTCGCCCGCGCCCAGGGTGACGAACAGCGGCGCGAAGTGCTCGGTGCGCGGGTGCGCCATCGCGCCCGACGGGGCCTTGTGCAGGAAGTCGAGCAGCCCGTCGACGTCGCCGGCGTCCAGCGCCTGCCGTCCCCAGTCGTCGAACTCCGCAGACCAGCCCTGCACCGGCGCGTCGAAGCCCAGGTGCATGTACGGCATCGCGGCGCGCAGGTTGTGGGTGAAGAAACCCGAGCCGATGATGAGCACGCCCTCGTCGCGCAGCGGCGCGAGCTTGCGGCCGAGCTCCAGCAGGCGCTGCGGGTCGAGGGTGGGCATCGAAATCTGCAGCACCGGGACGTCGGCCTCGGGGAACATCTCGACCAGCGGCACGTAAGCGCCGTGGTCCAGGCCGCGGTCGGGCACGTCGGTCACGGGTGTCTCGGCGCTTCGCAGCAGTGCGCGCACCTTTGCGGCCAGCTCGGGTGCGCCGGGGGCCGGGTACTTCACCTCGTAGTAGTGCTGGGCGAAGCCGCCGAAGTCGTAGTAGAGCGGCACGGTGGTGGTCGCGCCGATCGCCAGCGGGGCGTTCTCCCAGTGCGCGGAGACGACCAGGATCGCGGTGGGCCGGGGCAGGTCGCTCGACCAGTCCGCCAGCTGCCGGGTCCACAGCGGGTCGTCGGCCAGCGGAGGAGCGCCGTGGCTGAGGTAGAGCGCGGGCATGCGGGTGCTCATGCCACCGAGAATACTTGACCATTCAACTAACGTCGAGTGGTGGCCCTCACCCTGACATGCGGAAAGCCCGGCGAGACGTCTCCCGCCGGGCCCTTTCCTTCCGGTTAATGCTCTCTGTCGCAACTCTTGAAGAGTTGCGGCCTCAACGGCTTCCCGATGGCGCGACTCTTGAAGAGTTGCGCCAGGTGGGGTGGTCAGGCCGTCAGGGCGGCCTCGGCGTCGAGGGTGACGGCGGCGGCGTGGACGACGGCTGCGATGCGCAGCGCCTCGTGCACCGCCTCGCGGCCGATCCCGGTGCCGATCAGGGTCTTCTCGTGCGACTCCAGGCAGACCCCGCAGCCGGTGATGGCCGAGACGGCCAGGCTCCACAGTTCGAAGTCGGCCTTGTCGACGCCCGGGTTGCCGATGATCTGCATGCGCAGCCGGGCCGGCAGCGACTGGTAGGCGTCGTCGCCGATCAGGTGCTTGGACCGGTAGTAGATGTTGTTCATCGCCATGATCGACGCCGCGCCCTTGGCCGCCTCGATCACCTCCGGCTTGAGGTGGTCGCCCGCCTCGGCCGCGATCTCCCGCAGCACGAACGCGTTGCGGGCGGCGAACGCGCAGGCCAGGGCGGTGCCCCAGAGCTGCTGCGCGGTCAGCGGCGAGGTGCCGAGCACGGTGCCGAGGTTGAGCTTGGTGTCGCGGGCGTACGCGGGCAGCGCCGCCTTGATCGCGTCGAGGCCCATCAGGCGGCGGCCAGCAGCTTGCCGGCGTCGAGGGTCTCGCCGCCCTTGTTCCAGTTGCACGGGCACAGCTCGTCGGTCTGCAGGGCGTCGAGCACGCGCAGCACCTCGGCGACGTTGCGGCCGACCGAACCGGCGGTGACCATCACGAACTGGATCTCGTTGTTCGGGTCGACGATGAACGTCGCGCGCTGCGGCACGCCGTCCTGGCCGAGCACGCCCGCGGCCTCGGTGAGCTCGCGCTTGACGTCGGCCAGCATCGGGAAGGGCAGCTCGCGCAGGTCGGGGTGGTTCTTGCGCCACGCGTGGTGGACGAACTCGTTGTCGACCGACCAGCCCAGCACCTGCGCGTCACGGTCGGCGAACTCGTCGTTCAGCCGGCCGAACTCGGCGATCTCGGTGGGACATACGAAGGTGAAGTCCTTGGGCCAGGAGAAAAGCACCCGCCACTTGCCCTCGTAGGTCTTGTTGGTGATCGTCTCGAACGCCTTGTCGGCGTCCAGCGAGACGCAGGCGGTGAGTTCGTAGGCGGGGAAGTGGTCGCCGACGGTGAGCAAAGCAGGTACCTCCTGAGCGGTCTTTCTTGAGCCGTTCAAGATTAGGCAGGGCGTTGCGACGCGGTGTTTACCGGATCATGACAATGTGGCGACCGCCACGGGGCTTTGGCGTGCCCCCTCGCGCAGGTCATCGACGTGATCCGTGGTCCGGACGGCGACACGCCTTCCCGACATGCGGGAGCCTGCTGGTCTGAGGGCCGCAGAAGTGGGACGCTACTGAGCGTGATCCGCCTCGTACTGATTATTGGCACCTAGCGCGCCGGCCGCACCTGGGCAACCAGGCCCCTCGCCGACGCGCAGACCTCCCGCGACCGCGGGGGGTCTTTTGTTTTGCAGCTTCTTCCCGGTTCACACGTCGGCGTCCCTCAGGCGGGCGCCCACACAGGAGGTCACACGACATGCAGATCTTCGACACCACGCTGCGCGACGGCGCCCAGCGCGAGGGCATCACCTACTCGGTGGCCGACAAACTCGCGGTGGCGCGCCTGCTCGATCAGTTCGGGGTCGGGTTCATCGAGGGCGGGTGGCCGGGCGCGGTGCCCAAGGACACCGAGTTCTTCGAACGGGCCAGAACCGAACTGGAGCTGAAGAACGCGCTGCTGGTGGCGTTCGGCTCGACGCGCAAGGCGGGCGTCGCGGCGGCCGACGACGCGCAGCTCGCCGGCCTGCTCGCCGCGCAGACCCCGGTGGTGTGCCTGGTCGCCAAGTCCGATGTGCGCCACGTCGAGCGCGCGCTGCGCACCACGCGCGAGGAGAACCTCGCCATGGTCGCCGACAGCGTGAACCACCTGCGGGCGCACAGCCGCCGCGTCTTCGTGGACTGCGAGCACTTCTTCGACGGCTTCCGCTTCGACCCCGAGTACACCGCCGCGGTGGTGCGCACCGCGCTCGACGCGGGCGCCGAGCGCGTGGTGCTCTGCGACACCAACGGCGGCATGCTGCCCTCGCAGGTCAGCAAGGCCATCAGCGAACTGGCCGCCCGGCTGGGCGTCTCGCCGGAGCTGTTCGGCATGCACGCGCAGAACGACACCGCGTGCGCCGTCGCCAACACCATCGCCGCGGTGGAGGCGGGCGTACGCCACGTGCAGGGCACCGCCAACGGCTACGGGGAGCGTCCGGGCAACGCCGACATCTTCACCGTGGTGGCGAATCTGCAGCTCAAGCTCGGCATGACCGTCCTACCGGACGGCTGCCTGGAACAGATGGCGCACGTCTCGCACGCCATCGCCGAGATCGCCAACATCGCACCCGACTCCCACCAGGCCTACGTCGGGTCCGCAGCGTTCGCCCACAAGGCGGGTCTGCACGCGAGCGCGATCAAAGTCGACCCGGCCCTCTACAACCACGTGGACCCGGCCGTGGTCGGCAATGACATGACGATCCTCGTCACCGAGATGGCCGGCCGGGCCAGCATCGAGCTCAAGAGCCGCGAGCTCGGTCTGGACCTGGCCGGCCAACCGGACACGCTGTCCAAGGTGACGCACCGGGTGAAGGAGCTGGAGGCGGCGGGTTGGTCCTTCGAGGCCGCCGACGCGTCCTTCGAGCTGCTGGTGCGCCAGTCCCTGGGCGAGCAGACGACCCCGTTCACGCTGGAGTCGTACCGGGTGATCGTCGAGCACCGCGAGGACGGCGCGGTGGTCAGCGAGGCGACCGTCAAGTTGCGGGTGCGCGGCGAACGGGTGATCGCCACCGCGGAGGGCAACGGCCCGGTCAACGCGCTCGACCAGGCCCTGCGCCAGGCGCTGGAGCGGCACTTCCCGCAGCTGACCGGGCTGGAGTTGGCCGACTACAAGGTGCGCATCCTGGCCGGCTCGCACGGCACCGACGCGGTGACGCGGGTGCTGGTGGAGACGGTGGACACCGACGGTCGTGACTGGACCACGGTCGGCGTGCACGAGAACGTGGTGGAGGCGAGCTGGCGGGCGCTGGTCGACGCGCTGGCGTACGGCGTCGCCGCCGCTGGCGGGGACCGCAAGGTGCGCTCGCGACGCTGATCGGTAGTGACCTGATGACGGCCCGCTGCTCGATTTTGCGGAAGGATACTACGTAGTAACTGCAAGATATGTAAACTCTTGACATCGATGTTCATGGTTGGCACAGTGCCTGGCATGTCTCGACGTTTCCCCCGCAACGCCCTCACCCGGGCGTTCACCGTGCTGGTGATGGCGGCCATCGGATCAGTGGCCGCCATCACCGTCGGCGCGTCCCCCGCATACGCCGACGGCTGCTACACCTGGGGCCGCTCCCTGTCCTCGGGCATGTCCGGAGAGGACGTCCGGCAGCTGCAGATCCGCGTCGCGGGCTGGCCCGGCTACAACAACACCATCGGCATCGACGGCGTCTTCGGCGCGGAGACCCGCGACGCGGTGATCCGCTTCCAGCAGGCGTACGGTCTCGGCGCCGACGGCATCGCCGGCCCGCAGACGTTCAACAAGATCTACTCCCTGCAGGACGACGACTGCACGCCGATCCACTTCAGCTACGCCGAGCTGAACAAGTGCAACACCACCTGGGCCGGCGGCGCGGTCTCGGCCGCCACCGCCAAGTCCAACGCGCTACGTGCGATGTGGCGCCTGGAGGCCCTGCGCCACGCCCTCGGCGACCAGGCCCTCCGCGTCACCTCCGGCTTCCGCAGCACCGCCTGCAACAACGCCGCGGGTGGTGTGTCCAGCAGCCGCCACCTCTACGGCGACGGCGTGGACCTCGGCTCCGGCCCCCACTCGCTGTGCACCATCGGCAAGCAGGCCCGCTACCACGGGTTCAGCGGGATCCTCGGCCCCGGCTACCCCGACCACTCCGACCACATCCACACCGACGCCCGCAGCGGCACCCTCTGGTCCGCCTCCCAGTGCTTCTAGCCTGACCCGAAGGAAGGGCACCTTCTTATCGTTTTCCGTATAGGAAGGTGCCCTTCTTGACGCCTGTCAACGGCGGTGAGGGCGGGGCGATCGGGGGAGGGCTGCGGGTGTCGGGCGGCGGTAGGCTGCGCGGCACGCACCTCTGACGGCCCGGCCCGTTCGATCTGGAGGCACCCCCGTGAGCGACAACCCCTACCGGGCACCGACCCCGCCTGCCCCGCCTGCGGCATCCGCCCCGACCGCGCCCGCCGGCGCCGCGTGGTCCGATCCTTCGCTGGACGCCCCGCCGCAGACGAGGCGGCCGGTCGAGGCCAGGCTGGTGTGGCGGGGCATCTTCACCATGCTGGGCGCGCACGCGCTGACCATGGTCGCGGGCCTGCTCGCCGGCCTGGTGTTCGGGCAGCAGAGCGACTACGGCCCGCTCGCGGACGGCGACCGCGCCTACGTCTTCGTGGTCGTCGGCGTCTTCGCGCAGTTCATTCTGGGGATCATCGCCCTGGTCACGGGCATCGGCGGCATCATCGGCAGGGACGGCGGCAAGGGCTCGGGCATCCTCATCGGCTGGGTCGCCGGCATCCCGGCCAGCCTGATCGTCGGCATCGTCATCACGGCCTCACTGGCCAACATGTAGCCACCCGAGCGACTGCTGCCTCCGGGCCGCTGCGCGACCAGATCGATCATGAACTTGTGGCAGCGACACGCCGTCGACCCGTGCCATAAGTTCATGATCACCGCGGTGGTGCGGTGGTGCGGGGATCAGGTGGTGGCGGGGGCGACGGTGAGGGTGCCGGTGTCGGCGTCGAGGTGGGCGTGGGTGCCCAGGGGGACTGCGGTGTGCTGGGCGCCGTGGCCGATCGGGAGGCCGCCGAGGACCGGCAGGCCCAGGTCGAGCAGGCGATCGGTGAGCACATCGGCGATGGTGACCGGCCAGGCGTCCGCGCAGTCGGTGAACTGGCCGACGGCGATGCCCGCGACCTGGTCGAGCGCGCCGCTGCGGCGCAGGTGGGTGAGCATCCGGTCGACACGGTACGGGTACTCGCCGACGTCCTCGACGAGCAGGATCGCGCCCGTCAGGTCCGGCAGGTGCGGCGTGCCCAGGGTGCTGACCAGCAGCGACAGGTTGCCGCCGAGCAGGGTGCCCTCGGCGTGGCCGGTGGTGCGCACCCGGTGGGTGTCCTCGGCGGGGTCGGCGGCTACGACCACCGGCTCCCCGCTCATCAGCGCGTGGCGCGCGCCGAGCGCGGTCGGCGAGTCCGCGCCCTTGTCGAACTGCGCCGCGACCGGCCCGTGCACGGTGGCCAGCCGCGCGCCGCGCCACAGTGCCAGGTGCAGCGCGGTGATGTCGGAGAAGCCCATGACCACCTTCGGGTCACGGCGTACGGCGTCGAGGTCGACGCGGTCGGTGATGCGCTGCGCGCCGTAGCCGCCCCGGGTGCAGAGCACGGCCCGGACCTGCGGGTCGCCGAGCGCGTCGTTGAGGTCGCCGAGGCGCTGGTCGTCGGTGCCGCCGAAATAGCCGTGCCGGGCCAGCACGTGCGGGTACACGCGGGGCGCCAGGCCCCAGCCGGTGAGCACGGACACCGCCGCCTCGACGCGCTCCGCGGGCACCGGCCCCGAGGGCGAGACCAGCGCGACCGTGTCGCCGGGCCGGAGGGTCGCGGGGTGCAGCGTGGCGGTCATGGCCGCAGAGCCTAACGCCGTCCACGGAACCTTCACAAAGCCCACACCTAGTTGACCATGAAAAATGTATAGCATCCCATGCATGAAACGGTTCCTTCTGCGCGCGCTGCCCTGGATCCTGGCGCTGCCGGCGGCGGTGTGGGCCGTGTTCCGGATCGCCGGCTGGGACGACAGCTACCCGATGGCGCAGCTGATGGCGTTCACCCCGTACGTCGCCGCCGGTTGCCTGGTGCCGCTGGCGGCGCTGCTGGTGTGGCGGCGCTGGGCGGCCGCCGCGCTGGCCGCGGTCACCGCGGTGGCGCTGGCGGCGGTGGTGCTGCCGCGCTGGTTCGCCGACGGCGACCCGGCGGCCGGGGCGGCGGGCACGACGCTGCGGGTGATGAGCGCGAACGTGCTGGTGGGTTCGGCGGGGGCGGCCGAGCTGGTCGACCTCGTGCGGACGCACCAGGTGGACGTGCTGGCGCTGCAGGAGGTGACCCCGGACTACCTGGCCGCGGCGGACGCGGCGGGCATGCGCGACGAGCTGCCATACCGGGCGGACTACGCGGTGCCCGGGGTGGAGGGCTCGGCGCTGCTGTCGCGGCATCCGCTGCGCGATGCCGGGGTGCGGGTCAACCCGGGCGGCTTCCGGCAGGCCCACGCCGAGGTCACGGTGCCGGGCGGGGGGAGTGTGCTGGTCGAGTCGGCGCATCCGCTGGCGCCCTGGGCCGACTTCGTGACGCCGCTGTGGGTACGCGGCTTCGAGGGCCAGCCGCGGGCCACCCCGCAGGGGCCGGTGCGGGTGCTGCTGGGCGACTTCAACGCCACCCTCGACCACCACCTGCTGCGCGACCTGATCGACTCCGGTTACCGGGACGCGGCCGACGTGCTGGGGCGGGGCCTGTCCGGCACCTGGGGGCCGTACGACGGGGACCCGATCCCGCCGGTGACGCTGGACCGGGTGCTGGCCGACAGGCGGGTGGGCGTCAAGGACTTCCAGGTGCTGGAGCTGCCGGACAGCGACCACCGGCCGGTGTACGCCGAGCTGGTCCTGCCCTAGGGTGCGCCATTGTTTGAGCGGACGCTCAAGCCTGTTAGGCTGACGTTTGACCGACCGCTCAAACATGTGGCGCGGGCCGTGTTCCCTGGGGACCGTCCTGACCCGACACTGCCGGGGCGCACCGGCATCTGTTTTGTCAGACCGGTGCGAGAAAGTCTGCCCGTCCCGCTAGTCGGGGACGCGACAGTTCGGGCGGTGCCGGCCACATTGGCAACGGGGGGTGGCCGGCACCGCCCGCATACGTGTGTCTGACACGCGCAGGGCCCGGGTATCGAGGGAGCGGCATGTCCGACACGAAGCAGCGGTTGCTCGACGGGGCCATGGAGACCCTGCGCAAACAGGGGATCGCGGGCGTATCCGCCCGCAACATCGCCGGTCAGGCGGGAGTCAACCAGGCGCTCATCTTCTACCACTTCGGCAGCGTGGACGACCTGCTGGTGGCGGCGTGCACGGCCGCGACCGGCGAGCGCGTCGCGGCATACCGCGAGCGGTTCGCGACCGTGGGCTCGCTGCGGGAGCTGCTCGAAGTCGGGCGTGCGCTGCACGAGGAGGAACGCGACCTGGGCAACGTCGCAGTGCTGGCGCAGATGCTGGCCGGTGCGCAGCACGACGAGAAGCTGGCCCGGGTGACCGCCGAAACGCTGGGCATGTGGACCGCGGAGATCGAGTCCGTGCTGCACCGGGTGCTGGCGGGTTCGCCGTTCGCCGAGATGGCCGACGTGCCCGGGCTGGCCGCGGCGATCTCCGCCTCGTTCGTCGGGCTGGAGCTCTGCGAGGGCGTCGACCGCCCTGGCGCGCAGCGCGCGATGGCGGCGCTGGAGCAGCTCGGTGCGCTGCTGGAGGTCGTCGAGGAGCTGGGCCCGGTGGCCCGCCGGGCGTTGCGGAGCAAGGTGAGCAAGGCGGCCGCCCGCCGGGGCTGACGCGGTGGCGCCTCTTGCCTAGCATCACGACCGTGAACGGACGGCTGAGCGGGGAGAGCGGGCGACAGGCGTGGTGGCGCAGGCACCGCCGAACGGTGGCGGGCATCGCATGCTGCGGGATCGCCGTCGGGCTCCTCACCGGGTATCAGCGCGGTGGGTTGGCACAGGTCCTGCCGCCCGCGCCGGCCGCGGTCTGCCCGCTGCTGCGTCCCGAACTGCTCGCCCTGCTCGTGCCGGGTCACGGCACGGCGACGCAGGACACCGATCGTGACGACGAGACGTTGTCGGCCTGGTGCGTCGTGGAACGGCCCAAGGACGACGGCGAGGACGCCTCGCTCGTGGTGGGCGTGATCAACGTGGGCCGCGCGGCCGGCGCCGACCCGGCGGCCCGAGCGCACCGTCACTTCGTCGGCTCGTTCGTGCTCAACCGCGACCGGTTCCTGCTCGACGGGCTCGGCGACGAGGCCGGCTACTGGTCCGAGCTGGGTCCCGCCGGACGGCTCTACCTCACCGTGCGCGCGGGCACCCGCCTGGTGCACGTGCAGTACCGCAACACCATGGTCGGTCCGGAGCGCAGCCGGGAGGCGGCCGTGCTGGCCGCGCGGGAGGTGCTGGCGAAGCTGTGAAAGACGACGACGGGCTGATGACGAGCCTCATCGCAGGCCGGGGCGTGGCGACGGGCCACCTGCTGCACGAACTGCGCCCGGAGCCGAACTGGCTGATCCGGTGGACCGTGGCGATCGCCGTGATGATCGTCTGCGGGCTGGCCGGATACCACGGCAGCACGCTGCTGCTGGAGCTGTCGACCCGGCTGGAGCTGGCCTGGACCGAGTCGTCCTGGCAGGCCCCGCCGCCGCCGGAGCTGCCGCCCACCCCGTTCGGCCATGCGCCGGGGCCGGGCTAACCTCGTCAGCGTGGCGACCGCACTGGTGATCGAGAACGACCCGACCGACGACCTGCGCCGACTCGGCGACTGGCTGACCGAGGCCGGGCTGGAGCTTTCCGTCCTGCGCCCGCACGCGGGCGACGCGCTGCCCGACGATCTCGAGGGCTACGCCGCGTTCGTGGTCATGGGCGGGGAGCAGGACGCGTTCGCCAAGGACGGGGTGCCGGGCGCGCCGTGGTTCCCGAAGCTGGAGTCGCTGCTGCGCAAGGCGGTCAAGAACCGGGTGCCGACGCTGGCGATCTGCCTCGGCGGGCAGCTGCTGGCCCAGGCGCACGGCGGCACGGTCGAGCGCTCCACCAGCGGCCCGGAGATCGGCGCGCGCCTGATCGCGCGCCGGGACAAGGCCGAGTCCGACCCGCTGTGGTGGGCGGTGCCGTTCGCGCCCGACGTGATCCAGTACCACTTCGACGAGATCACCGAACTGCCGCTCGGGGCGACCCTGCTGGCCGCCTCGCCGCGCTATCCCCACCAGGCGTTCCGGATCGGCGACCGGGCCTGGGGCACCCAGTTCCACATCGAGTGCGACGTCGACATGTTCGCGAACTGGGTGGAGAACAACCGGGACTGGATGACCGAGCAGGGCTGGCAGCCCGACGGCCTGGTCGCCGGGGTCGAGGCCACCCAGGACGACGTGGCCGAGGTGTGGCAGCCGTTCGCCCGCCGCTTCGCCGAGCTCGCCCTGGGCACGCTGCCCGAGGCCGGCCGCCGGGAGCTTCCGCTGCTGAGCTGAGCCGTGCCGCGGCTACTGCGGCCGGGCGCGCGCCGATAGCCTGAGCGGGTGGCGGGAATCGGGCGGTTGGCACGGTACGGCTTCACGCTGTCGGCGACCGGCCCCGACCCGGCGGTGCTGCTCGGCGCGACCGGGCTGAGCCTGTGGGACGCGGCCGCGCAGCGGCCGGTCGACGAGGAGAGCGCGCTCATCCTGGAGCAGCTCGGCCGCGCCGCCGACCCCGACCTGGCGCTGCGCCAGCTGCACCGCATCGCCGAGCGCGACAGGGGCGCCGACAAGGGCGTGCTGGAGCGGCTCGGGACCGACGAGGATCTGCGCATCCGGCTGCTCACCGTGCTGGGGGCGTCCTCGGCGCTGGGCGACCAGATCGCCGCGCAGGCGGGCCAGTGGCAGGTGCTCACGCACACCGTGCCGCCGCGCTACGAGGTGCACAGCGGGCTGGCCGATGTGCCCTCGCTGCGCGCCGGCTACCAGCGCGGGCTGCTGCGCATCGCCGCGGCTGACCTAGCCGACGGGGTCGACGTCGAGACGACGATGGCCGAGGTGACCGCGCTGGCCGACGCGACGCTGCGGGCGGCGTACCGGATCGCGCTGGGCCGGGTCGGCGAGCAGCGGCCCCGGCTGGCCGTCATCGCGATGGGCAAGTGCGGCGGCGACGAACTGAACTACGTCTCGGACGTGGACGTCATCTTCGTGGCCGCCGAGGACGAGGACCTCGCCGCGGGCACCACCGTCGCCGCGGCGCTGATGGAGATCTGCGGCCACGTGGCCTGGCCGGTGGACGCCGCGCTGCGGCCCGAGGGCGGGCGCGGGCCGCTGGTGCGCACCCTGGCCAGCCA
The DNA here is from genome assembly GCF_009720365.1 of Catellatospora paridis. Lineage (GTDB taxonomy): Bacteria > Actinomycetota > Actinomycetes > Mycobacteriales > Micromonosporaceae > Catellatospora > Catellatospora paridis. Next base: position 366,587 of record NZ_ML769314.1, read on the forward strand.
CCTCGTCTACTACCAGCGCTGGGCCCGCACCTGGGAGTTCCAGGCGCTGCTCAAGGCACGGCCGGTGGCCGGGGACGCGGGTCTGGGCAAGGCGTGGCTGGCTGCGCTGCAGCCGCTGATCTGGCACGCCGCGGAGCGGCCGGAGGCGGTCGAGGACGTGCGCGCGATGCGTCGGCGCATCATCGACCAGATCCCGCGCGCCGAGATCGAACGGGAGATCAAACGCGGGCCGGGCGGGCTGCGCGACATCGAGTTCGCGGTGCAGCTGCTGCAGCTGGTGCACGGCCGCGGCGACGAGACGCTGCGTTCGGGCAACACGCTCAACGCACTGCGTTCCCTGGTCACGGGCGGTTACGTCGGCCGGGGGGACGGGGAGGCGCTCAGCGCGGCATACCGCTTCCTGCGCAACGTGGAGCACCGGCTGCAGTTGCAGCGGCTGCGGCGTACGCACACCGTGCCCGCCGACGACGGCCAGGCTGGCACCCTGGCGCTGCGCTGGCTGGCGCGGGCCATGAACTACAAACGCGAGGAGCCGTCGCTGGGCACCGGCCGGGGCCGGGAGGGCGGCGGCCTGGACCCGATCTCGGCGTTCCGCGCCGACTGGGTCACCCACGCCGCCGAGGTGCGCCGCCTGCACGCCAAGCTGCTCTACCGGCCCCTGCTGGCGGCCGTCGCCCGGGTGCCTGCCGACGGCCTGTCGCTGCGCGCCGACGCCGCCCGCAAGCGCCTGGAGCTGCTCGGGTACGCCGATCCGGCGGGCGCGCTGCGGCACATCGAGGCGCTGACCTCGGGGGTGTCGCGTACCGCGGCGATCCAGCGCACCCTGCTGCCGGTGCTGCTGGCCGAGTTCGCCGACGCGCCCAATCCCGACGCCGGGCTGCTGGCCTACCGGCAGGTGTCCGACACGCTGGGCACCACGCCCTGGTATCTGCGCCTGCTGCGCGACGAGGGTCCGGTGGCGCTGCGGCTGGCCCGGGTGCTGGACAGCTCGCGCTACCTGTCCGACCTGCTCTCGCGCGACCCGGAGGCGCTGCGGCTGCTGGCCGACGACACCGAGCTGGCACCGCGCACCCGGCAGTCGCTGCTGGACGGCACGGCGGCGGCCGCGGGGCGGCATGCCGACCCGCGCGCGGCGGTGGCCGCGGTGCGGGCGATGCGTCGCCGGGAGCTGTTCCGCATCGGCAGCGTCGACCTGCTCTCCGGGGCGGGCGAGCTGGCTCCGGCCAGGCCGGTCGGCATCACCGAGGTGGGCCAGGGGCTGGCCGACCTAACCGACGCGACCATCGCGGCGGCGCTGGCGGTGGCCCGGCAGGCCGCGGGCGCGCCGGACGAGCTGCGCTTCTCCGTGATCGGCATGGGCCGGCTGGGCGGGGCCGAGACGAGCTACCCCAGCGACGCCGACGTGCTGTTCGTGTACCAGCCCGCGCCGGGCATGAAGGACACTGAGCCTGCCGCTCGTCGCTTGCGCGACGACGAGGCCAACGGCGTCGCGCTGGCGATCGCCGAGCAGCTGCGCACGCTGCTGTCCGCGCCCGCGCCCGACCCGCCGCTGGGCATCGACGCCGACCTGCGCCCGGAGGGCCGGCAGGGCCCGCTGGTGCGAAGCCTGGCCGCGTACCAGCGCTACTACGCCACCTGGTCGCAGGTGTGGGAGGCGCAGGCGCTGCTGCGGGCCCGGCCCGTCGCCGGCGACGCCGCGCTGGCCGCCGAGTTCATCGGGCTGGTCGATCCGGTGCGCTACCCGGTCGACGGGCTGCGCCGCGAGCAGATCGTCGAGATCCGCCGGATCAAGGCACGGGTGGAGAACGAGCGGCTACCCCGCGGCGCGGACCCGCTCACCCATACCAAGCTGGGCCGGGGCGGCATCGCCGACGTCGAGTGGACGGTGCAGCTGTGGCAGCTGCGGCACGGGCACGACGTGGCGGGGCTGCGCTCCACGCGTACCCTCGACGCGCTCGCGGCCGCCCACGCGGCCGGGATCGTGTCGGTCGAGGACGCCGAGGTGCTGGCCACGGCGTGGACGCTGTGCTCGCGGGTGCGCAACGCGCTGACGCTGATCCGCGGCCGGGCCGTGGACCAACTGCCCCGGCACGGCGTCGAGCTGGCCGGGGTGGCGCGCCTGCTGGGCGGCGGCGATCCGGGGGAGTTCCTGGACGAGTACCTCAAAGTCACCCGCCGGGCGCGCGCGGCCGTGGAGCGGCTGTTCCTGGCGTGACCGGCGCGCTCGCGGTGTGCCAGGGGAGTGCCCATGGTCATGTCGTAGGGTGATCGCGTGACGCTCTACGTGGTCGGCGACGTGCACGGCCATCTCGTGCCGCTGACCCAGGCGCTGCGGGTGACCGGGCTGGTCGACGGGCAGGGCGCGTGGACCGGCGGCGACGCGCGGCTGTGGTTCCTCGGCGACCTGACCGACCGCGGCCCGGACGGCATCGGCGTGATCGACCTGATCCGGCGGTTGCAGGGCGAGGCGGCCGCGGCCGGCGGCGAGGTCGGCTGTGTCATCGGCAATCACGACATGCTGCTGTACGGCAGCCGCTTCGTCCCCGGGTCGCCGGTGACCGAGGTGCGCACCATCGTGCAGGTGTGGGCGCTCAACGGCGGCCAGGAGCACGACCTCGAGGCGCTGGACGAGCAGCGGGCGGCCTGGCTGGCCGACCTGCCCGCGGTGGCGCTGGTCGACGACCACCTGCTGCTGCATGCCGACACCCTGGCCTACCTGGAGTTCGGGCCGACCATCGACGAGATCAACGCCGCCGTGCGCACCATCATGCACGAGCACGACGAGCGGACCTTCGGGCGCAACACCCGGCTGCTGTTCCGCCGCTTCGAGTTCCTGGAGCACAACGACGGCGTCGCCAACGCCCGCCTGCTGCTGGACTCGCTCGGCGGGCGGCAGATCGTGCACGGCCACTCCACCATCCCGGAGACCTTCGGCGTCGCCCCGTCCGCCGTGCGCGGCCCGGTCACCTATGCCGACGGCCTGGCCATGGCCGTGGACACCGGCATCTCCCTGGGCGCGCCCTGCATCATCGTCTCGCTCACCCCGGCCGCCGCCTGACGCCGCGCCGCCCGTCACGGCTGGAACGGTCCGGCTCGCCGCGGCCCATAGCGGCCACCCCGGACGGACACGGGCGTACGCGGCGGGGCGCGGTGGCCTAGGCTGGCTCACCGTGACGTGGGGGATGGCGCGGCCCGCCGACCTGTCCCGGCGAGCCTGGTCGGTGGACATCGGGCTGACCCTGCTCGTCCTGGCCGCGCAGTCCGCGCCCTACTTCTTCACCCGCCGGTTCGGCGAGGATCCCCCGTGGACGTTCGCCGACTACTGGCCGGTGCTGGTGACCTCGTTGCCGGTGCTGCTGCGGCGCTGGCAGCCGACGTACGCGCTGCTGCTCACCGCCGTCGGGATCGCCGCGTACGCGATCGCGGGCACCGGCCCCGCCCAGCCCATCTGGTACGGCCCGCTGGTCTGCTTCTACGCGGTGGCCTACCAGTCCCCACCTCGGCAGCGGCTGGTGGTGCTGATCGTCACCGCCGCGGGCATGCTGTCGATCATCCAGTCGGTGAACACCGCGGTCCGCGAGATGGCGACCTGGTCGGCGGCGTACATGCTGGGCACCCTGGCCCGCACCCGGCGGGAGGCCGCCGCCCGCGAGCACGCCCAGGCCGCGCAGCTGGCCGCCGAGCGCGAGCGCACCCGGATCGCCCGCGACCTGCACGACATCCTCGGCCACGCGTTCAGCCTGATGGTGGTGCAGGCCGAGGCGGGCGGCGCGATCGCCCGGCGCGACCCGGCCCGCGCCGAGGCCGCGTTCGACGCGATCTCCGACGCCGGGCGCAGCGCCATGGCCCAGTTGCGCGCCGCCGTGGGCGGGCTGCGCGAGTCGGCGCTGACCCCGCCACCGGGTCTGGCCGACCTGCCCGAGCTCGTCCGCGGCACCCGCCACGACGGCCTCGACGTCACCTACACCGAGCACGGGCAGGCGCGTCCGCTCGCACCGGACGTCCAGCTCGCCGTCTACCGAGTGGTCCAGGAGGCGCTGACGAACGTGGTCCGGCACGCCGCGGCGACCTCCGCGCAGGTGTCGGTCACCTGGGACGAGAACGGCACCCGGGTGAGCGTCGCCGACGACGGCCGGGGCACCGCCCCGGTCACGCCGGGCAACGGGCTGGTCGGCCTCGGCGAGCGGGTCGCCGCCGCGGGCGGCACCGTCGAATTCGGGCCGGACCCCGTCGGCGGTTTCCGCGTGACGGCGGTGTTCGCGTGAGCGGGCAGACCGGCACCCGCGGGGCGCGGCCATGACCATCACCGTGGTGGTCGCCGACGACCAGGAGCTGGTGCGGTCGGGGTTCGCGATGATCCTGTCCGCGCAGCCGGACATCGAGGTGGTCGCCGAGGCCGCCGACGGCGCGGAGGCGGTCCGGGCGGTGGCGCAGCACGCCCCCGCCGTGGCGCTGCTGGACATCCAGATGCCGGTCATGGACGGCATCGAGGCGGCCCGGCGCATCTGCGCGGCCGGGCCGACGAAGGTGGTCATGCTGACCACGTTCGGCTCCGACGAGCACGTGTTCGCCGCGCTGCGCGCCGGGGCCAGCGGTTTCCTGCTCAAGGACGTACGCCGGGACGACCTGGTGCACGCGGTGCGGGTGGTCACGGCCGGGCAGGCGCTGCTCGCGCCCGCGGTGACCCGCCGCCTCATCGACGACGTGGTGCGACTGGGGCGGCCTGCCCCGGCCCCGCCGGCGGGCCTGGCCCGATTGACCGAGCGCGAACACGAGGTGTTGGTGCTACTCGGCCGTGGTCTGTCCAACCCGGAGCTGGCGGCGGCCCTGTTCGTCAGCGAGCACACGGTGAAGACGCACGTCAGCAGCGTGCTGGGCAAGCTCGGGCTGCGCGACCGGGCGCAGGCCGTGATCGCCGCGTACGAGTCGGGGCTCATCCGTCCCGGCGAGTGACTCCCTCGCGCGAATGAGGGTGTGCACCGCTCTCGTCGGCGATGTCCACGGCGGTGGATTTCCCGAGGATCGTGGACATGAGGAAATCACTGTTCACCGCCTTCGGAGCGATCCTGCTGGCACTGGCCGGCACGCCGGTCGCGTCCGCGGCCGAGACCACGTCCACGCCGTACATCCCGCCCGCGGGACTGACCGCCACCGACCTGACCTTCCGCAACGGCGGCACAGAGCTGCACGGCTCGGTGGTGCGCCGCGCCGACCTCGACCCGGCGGTGCGCCACCCGGCGATCGTGCTGGTGCACGGCTCCGGCGCGGGCCCGCGTGAGGAGCTGGGCCAGGAGGCCGAGGTGTTCGCGCGGGCCGGGCTGGTCACGCTGATCTACGACAAGCGCGCCGACTACACGAAGACCCACCGCGACTACTCGGCGCTGGCCGACGACGCCGTGGCCGGGGTGCGGGCGGTGGCCGCGCTGCCCGACGTCGACCCGGCGCGCACCGGGCTGTGGGGGCTCAGCGAGGGCGGCTGGATCGCGCCGCTGGCCGCGTCCCGCTCGGCGGAGGCGAAGTTCCTGGTCACCATCGGTGCGCCGGGGCTGGCACCGGCGCGTACCCAGGCCTGGAACCTGATCAACCGGATCACCCGGGCCGGGGTGACGCCGTCCACCGTGGACGCGATCGTCGGCACCGGCATGGGCCTGGCCGTCGCGACGGACGGGTTCCCGCAGGCGGCGTACGACCCGGTGCCCGCGCTGCGGGCGATCCGGCAGCCGGTGCTGGCGCTCTGGGGTGAGCTGGACACGCAGGTGCCGCCGCGGGAGAGCGCGGAGGTCTTCCGCCGCGAGCTGACCGCCAGCCCCAGCGTCACGATCCGGATCCTGCCGCACGGCGCGCACGCGGGCCGGGTCACCACCGACGGCTACGACCGCGTCGGCGGCCCGACGATCAACGGCTTCGACATGGGCGAGCTGCTGCCCGGCTACGGCACGCTGATGACCGACTGGATCGCCCAGGTGACCGGCGGACGGCTGCCCGCCTCCGCGGCCGACGCGCTGCCGGTGCAGGGCAGCGACAGCATCCCGGTGTCCGGGGTGGGCCCGCTGTGGTGGGCCGCGTTCGCGGCGATCGCGCTGGCGCTGCTCAGCTGGCCGGTCGGGGCGCTGGTGCGGCGGCTGCGCGGTGGCCGTGGCCGGCCCGCGGGGGCCCGCCCGGCGCGCCTGCTGGTGCTGACCGGGCTGATCGCCCTGGTCGGCGGCGTCGCATACCCGATCGTGACGGTGGCCACCTCCGGCAAGCAGACCGAGGCGTTCCTGTTCGGCCAGCCCCTGACCTGGCTCGTGCTGCGGGCGGCGACCGTGCTCGCCCTGCTGTGCACCGCCTGGGCCGTGGTCGCGCTGCGCTCGACGCAGGGCCGCGACCGGGTGCGGCTGGCGGTCACCGCGGTCGGCGGCCTGCTGCTCGTGCCGTTCGCCCTCTCCCTGGGCCTGCTGCTGCCCTGACCCGCCGACGGTCGCGCCGCCCGGCCCGGCACGGGGCTGGCCGGACGGTGCGACGAAAGAAGGGGCGCCTCCCCACCGAGCTCCGGTGAGGAGGCGCCCCCTTTCGCTGACCGACCCTACGGCTTGAGGGTCTGGGTCTGCGTGGACTCCTTCTCGATGGTCGCCTTGTCGAAGCGGAACGGCAGGGTCTGGCCCGTACGCCACAGCTCGAACTGGTCGGCGTAGTTGTCGTGGAACGCGTGGCCGGAGTTGCCGGTCAGCTGGATCCAGCGCGAGTCGTCCAGGTCCGCCATGTTCACGATCATGCGCATGGACGGCACCGCGTCGACCTCGTATCCCTGCCCGGCGCTCCAGCCGGTGGCGTTGACGATCGCGTCGCCGCCGGAGACGCCGACGGTGTCCCGGTTGAACAGCCACTCGATCGGGCCGATGCCGGACTCGCCGAACGTCGCGTGGGTCGGGGTGAGGGTGTGCATGGCACCCCAGCGCCACTGCTTCGGGTCTTCGCCCTGCGCCTCGGACAGCTCCTTCACCGCCGCCGACATGGCCTGGGCGAGCATGTCGTCCCGCTTCTCCACGGCGGGCGTGCCCTTGTTGTCCCACCACTTGTCGTCGGGCTTGCTCAGCAGCCCGCGGACCACCTCGAACCAGCGGTCCCCGCCGTCGGCGGCGTAGTCGGAGCCCAGCTCGTCGAAGGTGAGGCCGAGCAGGTTCTTCCAGATCGCGTTGTAGTAGGCCGCGGCCGCCGAGTCCTCGCCCTGCTGGAAGTCCCAGTCGACGAGCAGCGCGTCGGCGTTCGTCTCCACCTGCGACGGGGCCTGGCGCGGGGCCTTCTGCAGGGCCGGGATCAGCGCCGGGGCGAAGCCGTTGCGGTTGTCGAACTGCTGCTTCTGCACGTCGTCGAGCGTGATCTTCCCGCCCGCGGCGCCGATCATGTCGTAGATGCGCTGGCTGCGGTAGCCGTAGCTCCAGTCGTCGGTCAGGTGCTGCTGGTACTGGTCGCCGATGACCGCCTGGTTGGCGGTGACGACGTAGCCGCGCTCGGGGTTGAGCACGTTGGGCAGCTCGTTGAACGGGATGAAGCCGGTCCAGTCGTACGCCGGGTCCCAGCCGGGCGCGAACCACTTGCCGTCGCCCTTGCCGCGCACCGGGATGCGGCCCGGCGACTGGTAGCCGATGTTGCCCGCCACGTCGGCGTAGACGATGTTCTGCGCGGGCACCTCGAACAGCGCGGCGGCGGCGCGGAACTCGTCCCAGTTGGCGGCCCTGTTGATGGCGAACACCGCGTCGCCGGTGCGGCCCGGGTCGAGCGCGGTCCAGCGCATCGCGATCGCGTACTGGCCGCCGAGCTTCTTCAGGCTCTCGCTGGCGTCCGACAGCAGCGGCCCGTGCTTGCTCGTGCGCACCGTGATGGTGACGTCGTCGCCACCGGCGACCTTGAGCACCTCCTGGCGCGAGGCCAGCGGCTCCCAGCCCTCGCCGACCTTCACCTTGTCGCCCTCGACCTGCTCCAGGTACATGTCGATCACGTCGGGGTCGAGGTTGGTGAAGCCCCAGGCGATGTTCGCGTTGTGGCCGATGACCACCCCGGGCACGCCGGAGAAGGTGAAGCCGGCGACGTCCTGACCGCACTCGCAGTGCAGGCCCATCTGGTACCAGATGCCGGGCTGGCTCGGGCTCAGGTGCGGGTCGTTGGCGAGGATCGGCTTGCCGCTCGCGGTCAGCTTGCCGCTGATGACCCATGAGTTGGAGCCGATGCCGTCGCCGTCGGCGTTGCCCATCAGGCCCGGCAGCGCGGCCAGCGCGTCGGCCATGTCGTTGAGGCCGTCCGCGGCCAGTGCCGCGGTCGGCGTCGGCGGCGGGGTCACCGGCGTGACCGGGGCGGACGCCTTCGCGTCGAACGCGCCGTTCACGATCGCGCCGCCGGTGACGATCGGCAGGTTGCGGTCGATCGGGTACGCCGGGTAGAGCTGGTCCACCTGCTCCTTGGCCAGACCCTCAGCCTGCAAGGCGGCGCGGCGGATCTCGGCCTCCATGTTGCCGCGCAGGTCCCAGGCCATCGCCTTGAGCCAGGCCAGGCTGTCCACGGGAGTCCAGCGCTCGACGACGTAGTCGGAGTTCTGCAGGCCGAGGATGCCGTACTCCAGGCTCAGCGACCCCGACGCCGCGAACCCGTCGCCTTCGACGTCGGTGTTGGCGGCCAGCCACGCGTTGACGCCCGCGGCGTACGCCTCCAGCCCCTTGCGGGACTCCGGCGTCAGCAGCGCCACCTCCTGCTCGGCGACCCGGCGCCAGCCCATGGTGCGCAGGTACTTGTCCGTCTCCAGCTGGGACTGCCCGAACAGCTCGGAGACCCGCCCGGCCGTGACGTGGCGGCGGAAGTCCATCTCCCAGAACCGGTCCTGGGCGTGCACGAAGCCCTGGGCGCGATACATGTCGTCGCTGGTCTTCGCGTAGATCTGGGGGATGCCGTGCGCGTCGCGGCGCACGGTCACCGGCGCGCCGAGCCCGGTCAGGGTGAGCTCACCGTCGAGGGTCGGCAGGGCGCGGCGCACCGACCAGACGGTCAGCCCGGCGCCGACGACGGCCAGCACCGTCACGACGCCGAGCAGCCAGAGCGCGGTGGTACGCAGGCGGCGGAGCCAAAGGCGTGGGGGTTTCACGTTGGCGGAGTCTACGCATGCATTGTGATCCCCGTTACCACCAGGTAACCCAGACTTTGCTGGTCAGGTGCGCAGTCTTACCTGGGCCGTTCCGGCCGCCCGCTCGCTCGGATCCACGATGAGCTGATATGTCCCGGTCGACGGCAGCTCGACGCCCTCCTCGCGCAGCCCGCCCTTGCCGTTGATCACGCAACCGGACTCGACCACGGCACCGCCCGGGCCGCGCAGCTCCAGCCCGCCGCACTGGTTCGGCAGGTCCGTGCTCGGCACCTCGATGAACACCCGCTGCCCGGCCCGGCCGGTGAAGGTCAGCACGCTGACCGCGCCCGGCCGCTCGATCCGCGCGGTCACCCCGTCGCCGCCGGCAGGCAACGCGACCCGCTGGTCGACGGCGAGGCTCACCCGTACCTTCGCCTCGCCGACGCCCTTCTCCTGCGGGTCCACCACCACTGTGTAGTTGCCGGTGTCCGGCAGGGTGAAGCCGTCGATGTAGCCGTCGCCGTTGATGACGCAGCCGTTGGCCACCTGCTTGCCGTCCGGGCCGAGCAGGCCCAGGCCGCCGCACTGGTTCGGCAGGTTGGTGCTCGGCACGTCCACGAACACCTTCTGCCCCGCCGTGGCGGCGAAGGTGAACCGGGCCACCGTGCCCGGCTTGGGCAGGCGTGCGGTCAGCTCCGGACCGTCGAGGCGGATCGCCTCCTGCTGGTCCTCGACGGTCAGCAGGCGCAGTCGCGCCTCGCCGGTGGCGTCGCTGCTCGGGTCGACCGCGATGCTGTACGTGCCGGTCTCCGGCAGCACCGTGCCGTCGATGTACCCGGCGCCGTTGATGATGCAGCCGTTGGCCACCTGCTTGCCGTCCGGGCCGAGCAGGTCCAGGCCGCCGCACTGGTTCGGCAGGGTCGTGGCGGGCACGTCGACGAAGACCTTCTGCCCCTTCGTACCCGGGAACTCGACCTTCGCGACCGCGCCCGGGGCGTCCAGGCGCACCGTCCAGGTCTGCCCGCCCAGGTCCGCGCCGCCGGCGAAGACCTGGCCCGCCTTGGCCGCGACCGCGAAGTCGGGCTGGCCGGTCAGCGCCACGTCGAGCACGCAACCGGCCAGCACGGCCGGGTCGGAGACGCCGAGCCCGCGGCAGATCGCCTCCGCCGACGCCCGGTTCGGCAGGTCGACCGTGGCCGCGTCCTGCTCCGGGAAGGCCCGGTCGACGTAGCTGTCGGGGTTCTTGCCGTCTGCATAGGTGAACAGCGACGATGCGGCGTCGATGCGCCAGCTGTCGGCGTACGCGGGATACAGCGCGGCGAACGTCGGCTGCGCGCCGAGCGGCTCCCCGCCGCGCGGGCGTACGTCGTCGTCGGTCTTGCCGTTGAAGTCGCCGAGCAGGCCCTCCAGCTTGCCTGCGTACGTCTGCGCGGGCTCGACCGACAGCGCCAGGCCCCAGACGCCGATCGGGTCGATCACCAGGCGCGAGCCGTCCTTCCAGCGCAGCTCGACGTTGCCGCCCGTGACGGTGCGGACCTCGCCGCCGCCGGGCAGTTGCCGCGGGGAGGCCAGCTCCGCCGGGGCGGGGCCGGTCGCCACGCCCGCCACCAGCAACTCCACCCCCGCGGTGGTCATCCGCGCCTCGACCCGGTCGCCGTCGACCTTCGCGGCGACCGCGGAGTTCACCGCCGCGACGCGCGAGCCGGGCACCGGCTCCTGGCGGACCTGGATCTCGTACGCCCCGGCGGTGTCGCGCACCGCGACGAACTCACCCGCGGCCTGGAAGTCGTAGCGCAGGCCGTCGACGGTGCGCAGGTGCGGGTCGCCGGTGCTGTGCCCGCAGCCCGCGCCGGTGCAGGCCGGCGGGGGCGGGGGAGCGGTGCAGTCGCCGCTGGGCAGCGCGCTGTCGCCGTAGTGGCTGCGCGCCGGGCGGCCCAGCGCCTCGCGCAGCTGGTTCTGCGCCCGGGTTGCCATCACCTCGGTCGTCGGGATGCCGCTGCCCGCGCAGTCCTCGCGGCTGTACGTGCCCTGGTTGTGCTGGTAGCCGTGGTGGAACTCGTGGTAGAGCGCGTCGCACGGGTCGGCGCTGCCGCCGGTGCCGAAGTAGGCGTGGTGGTCGTCGGGGTCCCAGAAGACCAGGATGTTGTTCTTGTCCAGGGCACCCTCATGGGTGTCGCCGGGCTGCGCCCGGATGATGCTGACGGTCACCCCGGGCGCCTCCAGCGCGGGCAGGATGCCCGCCGGGTCGCCGCCGGGCCCGTGCAGGATCGCGCTGCAGGCGGCCCAGGCACCGGCCAGCTCCGGGTCGGTCACGATGATTTCGGCGTACGCCGCACGCGTGGGCACCCCCACCGCCCCGAGCGCCACCACCAGCGCCAACACGACCGCCCCGCCGATCCCGGCCACCCCACCGGCCCCCGTGCTGCCGGACTTTCCGCCCGGACCGGAGCCGTCCACGGCAGGGCCGTCACCGGCACTGTCGTGGACGGCACTGTCGCCACCCCCGGCGTGCCCGTCGCCGCCCGAGGCGTGGTCCCCGGTGCCGCCACCGTCCGCCGCGACACCACCATGCGCCGCGACGCCGCTGTCCGCCGCGGCGGCGTTGCCCGAAGCGGCGGCTGCGCGGCGGCGCTTGCGCCGGTTCGGCACGAGCAGGATGACCACGGCCACCAGCGTCAGGATCACGCCCACCCCGGCGAGGACCGCCCAGTGCCACCACGGGCGGCCCGCGTCGGCCGCGTCGGCCGTGACACCCGCCCCGGCCAGCGGGGCGCAGGCGGCGGCACCGCTCACGGGCACGATCGGCACCGCGTAGGTGAACTCCAGCCGCAGCGGCACCCCGGGCTTCACCGGGTACAGCGCGCCGAACGCGCCCGCGCCGGCCGACCACGTGACGATCTCGATGGCGTGCCCGGTCGGCCCGATCGGGATGGCGCGCAGCGGCACCTGCACGTCCGCGCCCGGCTCCAGCGTGTGCAGGCGCTTGGCCAGCACCGTCTCCAGCGACTCCTCGAACGAGGTCTCCATCGGCAGCGGCGTGACGGCGACGCCGCCCTGCTCCAGCCGGGTCACCGCGAGCGTGCCGTAAGTCGAGGTCACCACCTGGCACGGTGCGTCACCCCGGTTGGCCAGCACCAGCACAGTCGCGAGTGGATCGTCGCCGCGTACGGTCACCGCCAGGTCGCCGGCCGCTCGGGCGGGCGTCGCGGGCAGGAGTACACAAACGAACGCGGCCGCGGTGAGCAGCGCGCGGTGGAGGGGGTGCGCCATGCGGCACACGATAGGCCCTTGCTCCGCCGTGGTCGGTCGGGAAGCGGATAGGTGACACGGGCGCTTGCCATCTAAGCTCGTGAGCGCCTTCCGGGCGTGCCCCCTCATTCCAGGAGAACTCCGATGTACCTCTTGAACAAGATGTTCTGGATCGCCAGTGCCGAGCGTGCCATCAAGACCTTCGTGCAGGCCCTCATCGCCGCGTTCGGTGTCGGGCAGGTCAGCGGCGCGGTGGGCGTCGACGTCGCCGCGATCGACTGGCGCGGCGCGCTGTCGCTGGCCTTCAGCGCCGCGCTGCTGTCGGTGCTGATGTCGGTCGGTTCCGGACCGATCGGCGTGGCCAACAGCCCCAGCATCCTCACCGCGGCCCCGGCCGCCGCCGCCACGGCGCTGGTCGCGGCGGCAGCCGCGAGCCCGGTGCTCGCCCCGGCCGTCGCCGCCGCTACGGCTGCCACCGAACCCGCTCCTGCTCCCGCCGCTCCTGCTCCGGCGGAGCCCGCTCCCGCTGCGGCTCCGGCTCCGGCCGCCGCCACTCCGGCACCCGCGGCTGCCGCCTGACCGACGGCGTCGGGCCCGGGTACGGAAAAGGCCCCGCCGAAGGCGGGGCCTTTTCCGTACCACCGAGTGGACTCAGCAGTCGAAGTACATCTGGAACTCGTGCGGGGTCGGACGCAGGCGGACCGGGTCGATCTCGTTGGACCGCTTGTAGTCGACCCAGGTCTCGATCAGGTCGCTGGTGAAGACGCCACCGGCCTGCAGGTAGTCGTTGTCCTTCTCCAGCGACGTGAGCACGTCGGAGAGGGAGCCGGGCACCTGGGTGACGTTGGCGACCTCCTCCGGCGGCAGGTCGTAGAGGTCCTTGTCGATCGGAGCCGGGGGCTCGATCTTGTTGCGGATACCGTCGAGACCGGCCATCAGCATCGCCGAGAACGCCAGGTACGGGTTCGACGACGGGTCGGGGCAGCGGAACTCGATGCGCTTGGCCTTCGCGTTCGTGCCGGTGACCGGGATACGGGTGCAGGCGGAGCGGTTGCGCTGCGAGTACACCAGGTTGACCGGTGCCTCGAAGCCCGGCACCAGGCGGCGGTACGAGTTGACCGACGGGTTGGTGAAGGCCAGCAGCGACGGCGCGTGGTGCAGCAGACCGCCGATGTACCAGCGGGCGGTGTCGGCCAGGCCGGCGTAGCCGGTCTCGTCGTAGAACAGCGGCTCGCCGCCCAGCCAGAGGCTCTGGTGGGTGTGCATGCCGGAGCCGTTGTCGCCGAACAGCGGCTTCGGCATGAACGTCGCGGTCTTGCCCGCGTGCCAGGCGGTGTTCTTGATGACGTACTTGAACAGCTGCATCTGGTCGCCGGCGGCCAGCAGCGTCGAGAACTTGTAGTTGATCTCGGCCTGACCGGCGGTGCCCACCTCGTGGTGACCGCGCTCGACCGTGAAGCCGAGGTCCACCAGGTTCGTCACCATGGTGTCGCGCAGGTCGGCGTAGTGGTCGGTCGGTGCGACCGGGAAGTAACCGCCCTTGTAGCCGGGCTTGTAGCCGCGGTTGGCGCTGCCGTCGCTGTTGGTCGCGGCGCCGGTGTTCCACGCGCCCTCGACCGAGTCGATGTGGTAGAACGCCTGGTTCGGCTGGGTCGCGTAGCGGATCGAGTCGAAGATGTAGAACTCCGCCTCGGCGCCGAAGTACGCGGTGTCCGCGATGCCGCTGGCGGCCAGGTACGCCTCGGCCTTCTTGGCCACGTTCCGCGGGTCACGGGAGTAGGCCTCACGCGTGAACGGGTCGTGGATGAAGAAGTTCAGCGCCAGGGTCTTCTGGATGCGGAACGGGTCGATGAACGCGGTGGTCACGTCCGGCAGCAGCAGCATGTCCGACTCGTGGATCTGCTGGAAGCCGCGGATGGACGAGCCGTCGAAGGCGAGTCCGTCGGTGAAGACGCTCGCATCGAACGACTGCACCGGCACGGTGAAGAACTGCATCACACCGGGCAGGTCACAGAAGCGGACGTCGACGAACTTGACGTCTTCGTCCTTGAGGTACCGAAGCAGTTCCTCGGAATTGGCGAACAACACGTCCTCCTGGCACGGATGGTCTGCGGGAGCTCCCGGCCCCCACTTCAGCACATCTCCTGGGCTGACCTCGGGAGACGCGGCCGACGGCGCTGCGCTGCGTCGGGTGGCCATTGGCTGGTGGCGACGCTAGAACCGTGGCGTTGCCCGGCCGTGTCAGCTTTGTTTCCGCCGTGTTACGTCACCGGTAAACCCGGCTCAAGGGCTGCCCGGACAGCTCACCCGGCCGGTACGGCGGAGCGGACGGTACGCTCGGCGGGTGACCGACGCATCCCTGCCTGCCGTACCCTCCCTGGCCCGACGGTTCGGGGCGCTGCTGCTCGACTGGATGCTGTGCGTCCTGGCGGCCGGTGTCTTCGCGGACCCGATGCGGGACGGCTGGGCGGCTCCGGTGGTGCTGATCGCCGTCTACGCCGTCTTCGTCGGGTTCTTCGGGCAGACGCCGGGCATGCGCGTGACGAAGATTACCTGCCTCGGCGTCGACTCGGGTCAGCCGGTCGGCCCTCTCAAGGGCGCCCTCCGGGGCACCCTGCTCGCCCTGGTCATCCCCGCCCTGATCATGGACGGCGAACGCCGCGGCCTGCACGACCGCGTCGCCGGCACCCTGATCCGCCCCGCCGTCTGACCGTCCCGCCCGGCCCCGGCCCCGGCCCCGCTCCGGCCCGGACGGGCGACGGTGATCGTCCGACTTGCCAGGGGCGAATGAGGGCTCAAGATACGCACAGGTGCCGGGCAAGTCGGACGATCATGACGGCAGGGTGGCGGGTCGCCTCACCGCGTGGATGTCGGTGCTGACGGCTTGGCCAGGCGGGCGTGACGGAGGGCAGGGATCGCCACGCACATCGCGGCCGCGACGAGGATCAGGGCGGCGCTGGCGGCGAACGCGGTGACCGTGCCCAGGCGGGCCGCGGCGACGCCCATGACGGCCATCGCCATCGGGGTCACGCCCAGGCTCGCCAGGTTGTTGATCGAGGCCACCCGGCCGCGGTGCGAGTCGGCGGTGTATGTGTGCGTCAGGCCGCTGAGCAGCACCGCCTGCGGTCCGCCGGCCAGCCCGCCGACCGCGGTGGCGACGAACGCCCAGGCCGGGAGCGGGGCGACGGCGATCGCGAACAGCGCACCGCACTGCACGACCGCGCAGCAGGCCACGATCACGCCGAGCCGTCCCGCCGGACGCCACCGCATCATCAGCAGGTTCCCGGCGACCGAACCCGCGCCGAACCCGGCGAGCATCACGCCGATCCCGCCCGCGCCCCAGCCGCGTTCGTCGGCCACCAGCGCCAGGCCCACGTTGAGCGGGCCGACCGCACCGAGGTTGACCAGCAGGCCGACCAGCGTCACCGACCGCAGCAACGGGTGCCCGGCAAGGTAGTGCAGACCCTCGCGCACCGCCACGCCGATCGGCGTGCGGGCCGCCGCGGGTACCGCCCCGGCCTCCGCATCGGCGGGTCCGGCGGTGGCGCCTCGGGTGAGCCCGGCCGCCGCCGCGGGGGCTGCCCCGGCCTCCAAGTCGGCGGGTCCGGGCGTGGCACGTCGCGCAGGCTCACCGGCGGCGGTCGCCGGGCGCACCGACCACAGGGCGAGCACCGACACCGCGAACGTCGCCGCGTTGACCAGGCAGGCCAGCGGGAGTCCGCCCACCGGCAGCAGCAGGCCGCCCAACGGCGCGCCGAAGGTCAGCGCGAGCCGGGCGGTCAGCCCGGACATGGCGAGTCCGCCGGTGAGCTGGGCGGGGGGCAGCAGGCGCGGCAGCATCGCGCCGGCCGCGGGCAGGAACAGGGCGTCGGCCAGCCCGAACGCCAGCGCCACCACGACCAGCAGCGCGACGCTCGGCTGCGCCAGCGCCACCGCCGCGGTGACGAGGGCGATCGCGCCGCGGGCGAGGTCGCTGCCGATCATCAGGCGGCGGGGGCCGTACCGGTCGACGATCGCGCCGCCGAACAGCAGCAGCACGAGCCGGGGCAGGGCGGATACGGCCAGGACGACACCGGCCGTGCCGGGGGAGGCGAGCTGGACGGCGCTGAAGGACAGCGCGACGTACCAGACCTGATCGCCGAGGATCGAGACGGCCTGCCCGCCGAGGTAGCGCAGGAAGGCGGGCCGGCGGTGGGCGGGGACGGCGGGCGGGGTGTACGGGGGAGCCAGGGTCGCGGTAGTCATCAGGGGCGCTCCGGGAAGGCGTGGAAGAAGAGGAAGACGTGTTCGCGGTCGGCGTCGTCCGAGCGGGCGGCGCGCTCGTTGCTCCGCTGCTTCCAGCGGACGACCAGCTCGTGCAGTTCCCCGGTCAGCTCGGCCAGTTCGGCCGGGGTCAGCCGGAGGAAGGTGTCGCTGCTCATCGCGGCGGCCTGCCACTGCTCGCTCCAGCTGTCGCGGGACTGCTCGTAGCCGCGTACGCGCTCGAACTCGTCGATGACGGTCTGCGCCTTGACGGCCGACGAGATCGCCTGGCCCTCGGGGGTGGGGAAGTCGAGCGAGGACCAGCCGGTGGGGCCGGGCACCACACGCCACCAGCGCTCGCGGCGGTCGCGGGCCAGCTCGGGCACGTCCTCGACGAACCCGGCCTTGGCCAGCTCGCGCAGGTGGTAGCTGGTCTGCCCGGGGTCGGTGCCCAGGCGCTTGGACAGGGTCGCGCCGGTGGCGGGGCCGAGCTGGGTCAGCAGCCGGTAGAGCTTCTGCCGGATCGGCTGGGCGAGGCCTTTGAGGACCTCGGGATCGGTGATGCGCCTCATCTCCATGCCCACCAACCTAGATCCAGTAGATCCCTACCGCAATATATCTACTGGATCTTGCAAATATCGATATGTGCGGGCGTTAAAAAGGGCACCTTCTACAACGCATAGCGTTAAGAAGGTGCCCTTCCCTTGGGGTCAGCGCTGGCGGCCGCCGCCGCGCGGCATGCGCGGCGGACGGAACTCCTTGGGGAGCTGGCCGCGGGGCATCTGGGGGCGGGCGTTGAGGGCGGTCAGGGCCCGGTCCAGGGCGTTGACCTCCTTGCCCGACAGGTTGCGGGGCAGGCGCATCAGCGTCATCCGCAGCTTGCGGATGGACAGCTGGCCCTCTTCGGTGCCGATGATGTAGTCGTACAGCGGGGCGTCGCCGATGACCTTGCTCAGGCGGCGCTTCTGCTCGCCGAGCAGCGGCTTGAGCCGCGCCGGGTTGCCCTCGGCGAGCAGGATGACGCCGGGCTTGCCGATCACCAGGTGCACCACGTCGAACTGGGTGGTCGCCGAAACGGCCTGCTTGACCCGCCAGTCACCGCGCATCTGCTCGACGAGCTGGCCGGCCGCGCCGGGCTGGCCCTCCATCATGTTCATCATCGCGGTGTTCGACCGCAGGTTGAGCACGATGAGCACCGCCAGCAGCGCGGTCAGGATGCCCAGCGGGATCCAGATCCAGCCCCAGCCCAGCAGCACCGCCACCACGGTGAGGGCCAGCGGCAGCACGACAGCGGCCGCCACCAGGGGCGTGAACCACTTGTCCTGCTTGGCGGTGAACTTGAACACCATGCCGATCTGCTTCAACCGCTGGAAGAAGGAGACCTTTTCTTCGGCCTTTGCCATAGACGAGATCCTAGATTGGGTGACGGTGGGGCTTTCAGGCGGCGGCAGTGCGCGCGTCGAGTGCCTGACGATACAAGCGACCGGCCCGGTATGACGAACGCACCAGGGGGCCGCTCATCACGCCGGCGAAGCCGATCTCCTCGGCCTCCTCGCGCAGCTCGACGAACTCCTCGGGCTTCACCCAGCGCTCGACGGGGTGGTGGCGCGGGGTGGGGCGCAGGTACTGCGTGATGGTGATCAGCTCGCAGCCGGCCTCGTGCAGGTCGCGCAGCGCCTGCGAGATCTCCGCGCGCTCCTCGCCCATGCCCAGGATCAGGTTCGACTTGGTGACGAGCCCGGCCTTGCGGGCCTTGGTGATCACGCCGAGGGAGCGGTCGTAGCGGAACCCGGGGCGGATGCGCTTGAAGATGCGCGGCACGGTCTCCACGTTGTGCGCCAGCACCTCGGGCGCGGCCGAGAAGACCTCGGCCAGCTGCTCCGGCACGGCGTTGAAGTCGGGGATCAGCAGCTCGACGCCGCAGCCGGGGACGAGGGAGTGGATCTGGCGGACCGTCTCGGCGTACAGCCAGGCGCCGCCGTCTGGCAGGTCGTCGCGGGCGACGCCGGTCACGGTGGCGTACTTCAGGCCCATGGTGGCGACGGACTCGCCGACCCGGCGGGGCTCGTCGGCGTCGAACTCGGCCGGCTTGCCGGTGTCGATCTGGCAGAAGTCGCAGCGGCGGGTGCACTGGTCACCGCCGATGAGGAAGGTCGCCTCGCGGTCCTCCCAGCACTCGTAGATGTTGGGGCAGCCGGCCTCCTGGCACACCGTGTGCAGGCCTTCCCGCTTCACCAGCGAGCTGAGCTGGGTGAACTCCGGACCCATCTTCGCCTTGACCTTGATCCACTCAGGCTTACGCTCGATGGGGGTCTCGGCGTTACGGGCCTCGACGCGCAACAGGCGCCGGCCCTCAGGAGCGACGATGGTCATGCCCGCCAGCGTACGCGGAGAAACAGCCTTGATCTTCTGCTGGGTAACGGACGTCTCAGCCCCGACGCGCCCGGAAAAACGGGCTGCGCGGCTCCCGATCATGGTCTACAGTCTCCGCTCAACAGCAGTGACGGGGTGAATCACCGGAGTGACGCCCGGGTCGGGACGGCGTGCAGCCGCCCGTGTGGCTCCGCTCACGCGCTGGTAGAGGCCCGGATCATCCGGGTGAAGGTGTGGTGGCACCGCGGGTTCCCAAACCGCCCACACCCCTTTGGGGATGGCGTTGCGGAAGAACCCGGAGGTACCCACCATGCAACGCATCCTTTCCGTCGAACTGCCCCGCCATGTGGGCGCACGGATCACCATCGCCGGCTGGATCCATCGCCGCCGGCTGCTCAAATCGGTCTCCTTCCTCATCGTGCGCGACGCGTCCGGGCTCAGCCAGGTCGTGGTCACCGAGCCGGAGCTGCGGGCCCACCTGGAGACGCTGCCCGAGGAGACCGTGGTCGCCGTCGAGGGCCTGGTCACCGCGAACCCGGCCGCGCCCGGCGGGGCGGAGCTGACCGAGCCGGTGGTACGCCTGCTCGGCGAGCCCGCCCAGCCGACGCCGTTCGACCTGTACCGGCCGGTGCTGACGCCGACCCTGCCCACCCAGCTGGACCACGCCCCGCTGTCGCTGCGCCACCCGTCCCGGGCCCGCGCGCTGCGGATCAGTGCAGCGGCCGCGGCCGGGTTCCGCGAGGGCATGGACACGCTCGGCTTCACCGAGATCCACACGCCCAAGATCGTGGCGACGGCGACCGAGTCCGGGGCGAACGTGTTCGCGCTGGACTACTTCGGCCGTCCCGCCTACCTGGCCCAGTCGCCGCAGTTCTACAAGCAGCAGATGGTCGGCGTGTTCGAGCGGGTGTACGAGGTCGGCCCGGTGTTCCGGGCCGAGCCCAGCGACACCACCCGGCACCTGGCCCAGTACACCTCGCTCGACGCGGAGCTGGGCTTCATCGGCGACCACCGCGACGTGATGGCGGTGCTGCGCGAGACCGTGGCGGCCATGGTCGCCCGGGTCGGCGCGCTCGGCGCGGCCGTGGCGGGCCTGGAGCTGCCCGAGGTGCCGGCTGAGATCCCGGCGCTGCACTTCAGCGAGGCGCTCAAGATCGCTGGTGCGCCGGCGGACGAGCCCGACCTGGCGCCCGCGCACGAGCGGGCGATCGGCGAATGGGCCAAGCGCGAGCACGGCAGCGAGTTCGTCTTCGTCACCGGCTACCCGATGGTGAAGCGGCCGTTCTACACCCACCCGCAGCCCGGCGACGAGCGCTGGTCGAACAGCTTCGACCTGCTGTTCCGGGGCCTGGAGATGGTCACCGGGGGACAGCGGCTGCACCGCTACAGCGACTACCTCGCGGCGCTGGCCGCGCACGGGGAGAGCGCCGAGCCGTACGAGCCCTACCTGCAGGCGTTCCGCCACGGGATGCCGCCGCACGGCGGGTTCGCGATCGGCCTGGAGCGCTTCGTCGCCCGCATCACCGGGGCGCAGAACATCCGCGAGGTCACCGCGTACCCGCGCGACCTGCACCGCGTCACGCCGTAGCCCCTGGACCCGCCGCGCGGCCCACCACACCGGGTCGCGCGGCGCTTGATCGACCGACTTGCCTGGCAATCGGGCGTATGAGCAGTCAAGATACGCCCGATTGCCAGGCAAAACGGATGATCAGGTGGCACGGTGAGGGCATGGAGTTCCTGATCGGGTTGATCTGCCTGCTGATCATCGTGGTGGTGATCGTGGCCTGGGTCGCCTCGCTCTACAACGGCCTGGTGCGCTCGCGCAACGGCTACCAGAACGCGTTCGCGCAGATCGACGTGCAGCTCACGCGCCGCCACGATCTGATCCCGAACCTGGTCGAGACGGCGAAGGGCTACCTCAAGCACGAGCGCGAGACCCTGGAGGCGGTCACCGCCGCGCGGACCGCCGCGATGACCGCGCAGGCCACCGCGGCCCGCAATCCGGGCGACCCGGCGGCCATGCAGGGCCTGGCCGGCGCCGAGAACGGACTGACCCAGGCGCTGGGCAGGCTGTTCGCGGTGTCGGAGGCCTATCCGGACCTCAAGGCCAACCAGAACATGATGCAGCTGTCGGAGGAGCTGACCTCCACCGAGAACCGGGTCGCGTTCGCCCGGCAGGGCTACAACGACGCCGTGCTGGCGTACAACAACAAGCGCGAGACGTTCCCGGGCAGCGTGCTGGCCGGGCCGTTCGGCTTCCACAAGGCCGCGCTGCTGGAGATCGACGACCCGGGCAAGCGCGAAGCCCCGCGCGTGCAGTTCTGACCGCCGCGGCGATGGACTTCTTCGAGCGCCAGCGGCAGGTCAAGCGGATGTCGTTCCGCCTGATCCTGCTGTACGTGCTGGCCGTGCTCGCCATCGTGGCGGTCGTCTGCCTCGCGGTCGCGTGGGCGCTGGGCGCGTTCGAGGCCCCGGCGGCCGAGCTGGCCTGGCTGATGTTCTGGACCGCGGTGCTGACCGGTGGGTCGATCCTCCTGGCGTCGCTGTTCCGCACCATCGGCCTGCGCGCGGGCGGCGGCAAGGTGGCCCGCGACCTGGGCGGGGTGCTGGTCCCGGAGGACACCACCGACCTGCGCCTGCGCCGGCTGCGCAACGTGGTCGAGGAGATCGCGCTCGCCTCGGGTGTGCCGGTGCCCGAGGTGTACGTGCTGGAGGACGAGCCCGGCATCAACGCGTTCGCGGCGGGCTGGTCCCCGGCGGACGCGGCGGTGGCGGTCACCCGCGGCGCGCTGGACCGGCTCAACCGCGACGAACTGCAGGGCGTCATCGCGCACGAGTTCAGTCACGTGCTCAACGGGGACATGCGGATCAACATCCGGCTGATCGGGCTGCTGTTCGGCATCCTGTTCCTGGCCATCGTCGGCCGCACCTTCCTGTACGCGGGCGCGTTCGGCGGCGGCCGCGAGCGCCGCGACAACCAGGGCAGCAACCCGCTGCCGCTGATCGGCATCGCGCTGATCGTGGCCGGCTCGATCGGCGTGTTCGCGGGGCGGCTGATCCAGGCCTCGGTGTCGCGGCAGCGGGAGTACCTGGCCGACGCGTCGGCGGTGCAGTTCACCCGGCAGACCTCCGGCATCGCCGGTGCACTGAAGAAGATCGGCGGCCTGGAGACCGGGTCCCGCCTGTCCTCTCCGAAGATCGACGAGGTCGGCCACATGCTGTTCGGCGCGGCCCGGCTGCGCTCGCTGTTCGCCACCCACCCGCCGCTGGCCGACCGCATCCGGGCCCTCGAACCGGGCTTCGATCCGGCGCAGCTCACCGCGCTCGCGGCACGGTGGCGCGACGCGCCGCCCTCGGGCCTGGCCGAGGACGCGGCGATGGGCCTGGCCGGGCCCGAGCACGGCGGACCGCTGCCGGACCACGACACCCGGATGGCGGTACGCCCCGACGCCGTCACCGCCTCCGTCGGCGCGCCGCAGCAGCCCGCCTACCAGCGGGCGGAGTCCATCCTCGAACGTTTCCCGCCCGAGGTGCTGGCCCGCGCCCGGCGCGGCGACACGGCCCCCGGCCTGCTGTTCGGGCTGCTGCTGTCGGAGCAGCCGGAGGTGCGCGACAGCCAGCTCGCGGCGCTGCGCGAACGGCACGGTGAGGCCGTCGTCGCGGACACCGTCGCCGCCGCGGGCCGGCTCGCCGGCCTGCACCCGCTGCTGCGGCTGCCACTGGCCCAGCTGTGCTTCCCGGCGCTGCGCGCCCACCCGCTGGCCCGCCGCCAGGACCTGCTGGGCACCATCGACACGCTGGCCAGGGCCGACGGTCGCGTCAGCATCTTCGAGTACGCCCTGTCCCGGCTGCTGCACCGCGACCTGTACGAGGCCACGTACGACAGCCCGCCCTGGCCGACCCGGCAGCGCAGCCTCGCGACCTGCCGCAACGCCATCGCTTCACTGCTGGCGGTGCTGGCCCGCGCCGGTCACCCGGACGAGAAGTCGGCCGAGCACGCCTACCATGTCGGCCTGGCGATGATCCTGCCCGGACAGCCGGTGCCGATGACCGCCCCGCAGCACGGCGTGCTGGCCCTCGACGCGGCCTGGCCACTGCTCGACGGCCTCGCGCCGAAGGACAAGTCGCTGCTCATCCAGGCCGTCGTCGCGGTCATCGCCGAGGACGGCACCATGACCGTCGCCGAGCAGGAACTCACCCGCACCATCTGCGGCATGCTCCACTGCCCCCTCCCACCCCTGACCGCCCTCCCGGCCTGACGCCACCCTCGCCGCGCCCTCGGCACAACTCTTGAAGACCTGCGCCCATGGGGACGGCCTGAGGGCGCGACTCTTTAAGAGTTGCGGAAGGCGGGGGGTCAGACGGCGAGCAGGGTCGGGAGGTGGCGTTCCACGATGGGGAGGACCTCGTCGACGGTGATCTCGCGGCCGAGTTCGGCGCTGAGCGAGGTGACCGAGGCGTCGGTGATGCCGCAGGGCACGATGCGGTCGAACCACGTCATGTCGGGATTGCAGTTGAGCGCGAAGCCGTGCAGCGAGACGTTGCGGGCGACCCGGATGCCGATCGCGGCGACCTTGCGGTCCGGGCCGCGGTCGTCCTCGCGCACCCATACGCCGGAGCGGTTGTTGCCCTTGATCCGGGTGGTGGCGACGCCGAGTTCGGCGCAGACGTCGATGAGCATCTGCTCGGTACGCCGCACGTGCGCGACCACGTCGGCAAGCCCGCCGCGCTGCACCGGCAGCTCGATGATCGGATAGCCGACGAGCTGCCCCGGCCCGTGCCAGGTGATCTTGCCGCCGCGGTCCACGTCCACCACCGGGGTGCCGTCGAACGGGCGCTCCCAGGCCTCGGTGAGCTTGCCGGCGGTGTACACGCTCGGGTGCTCCAGCAGCAGCACGGTGTTCGGCTCGCTGCCCTCGACGACGCCGGCGTGCAGACGGCGCTGCTCGTCCCAGGCGGTCTGATACTCGACGGTGCCGGCGCGGCGCACCGCGAGTGCCGGCGAGACGATGCTGGTCACGTCGCTCAGGCTACTCGCGCCCGCGTCCCTGGCCAGTGAAGGTGCTCGGCGTCACCCGTACCCGTGAATGCGTGCCCGGCTCGGGATCGGTATCGTGTGCGCGAGCTTGTGAAAGCTTTCACAAATAGTGTCACGTTGTGCCAACCTTGCTGCGCACGTAGGGAAAGGACGCCTCGCGATGACGGCGATGCGGGAGAAGAAGGAGCTCCAGGGCGAACCGGGGCAGGAGACCGAGGTCGCCGCGCCGCCGCGGCCACGGCGCCTGCGCTGGCTGCTGCCGGCGATCGGGCTCGTGGTCTGGCTGGTCGTGGGCGGGGCCATGGGCGGCTTCGCGAGCAAGACCGCCGAGGTCCAGAAGAACGACAACGCCTCGTTCCTGCCGGAGAGCGCCGAGGCGACGGTCGTGCTCGACCTGAGCAAGAAGTTCGCCGGGCTCGACGTGGTGCCCGCGCAGCTGGTCTACGGCCGCGACAGCGGGCTCACCGAGGCGGACAAGACGGTCATCGCCGAGCAGCTGGCCACGCTCAAACGGGAGCTCGGCAGCCGGCTCGCCGACGTCCCGCTGCTGCCGCGCTACTCCGACGACGGCAAGGCGGCCCAGGTCACCGTGCTGTTCACGGAGACCGATGCGCAGAAGAACATGACCGACGTGACCTGGATCCGCGATCACACGGGCCTGCCCGACGGGCTGAACGCGCACGTCGGCGGCCTGGGCGGCATCCTCACCGACATGATGGAGGTCTTCGGCTCCATCGACGGCCTGCTGCTGGGCGTCACCGTCGGCATCATCGGAATCATCCTTTTGATCGTGTATCGCAGCCCGATCCTGCCCGTGGTCGTGCTGCTCGGCGCGGGCCTGGCGTTCGCGCTGGCCAACGGCGTGGTCTACCTGCTGGCCAAGGAGGAGATCATCACGGTCTCCGGCCAGAGCCAGGCCATCCTCGACGTGCTGGTGCTGGGCGCGGCCACCGACTACGCGATGCTGCTGGTGTCCCGCTTCCGCGAGGAGCTGCGGCACACCGAGAGCCGGTACGACGCGATGCGGGTCGCGCTGCGCGCCTCGTTCGAGCCGATCCTGGCCAGCGGCGCGACGGTCATCCTGGGCCTGCTCTGCCTGCTCGTGTCCGACCTCGCCTCCAACAAGGGCCTCGGCCCGGTCGGCGCGATCGGCATCGCCAGCAGCCTGGCCGTCTCGCTGACCCTGCTCCCGGCGATCCTGGCCCTGCTCGGCCGGGCGGCGTTCTGGCCCGTACGGCCGAAGTTCGACTCCGCGCCCGTCGAGCAGCGGGGGATCTGGGGGAAGGTCTCCGCACTGGTCGGCCGCCGGGCCCGGCTGGTCTGGATCGGCACCGCGGTGCTGCTGCTGGCGGGTGTCGCGGGGTTGACCCGCCTGGAGGCCGACGGCATCCCGCAGTCGGAAGGTTTCACCGGCCACCCCGACTCGGTCTCCGCGCAGGAGCTGACCACCGCGCACTTCCCCGGCGGCACCGGCAGTCCCGCCGAGATCGTGACCCGGGCCGAGAAGCTGGACCAGGTCCTGCTCGCGGTGCGCCAGACCAAGGGTGTGGCGGAGGCGGCCCCGTTCACCGGTATGCCCGTCCCGATCATGGTGGTCCCGCCGTCGCCCGACGGTCAGACCACCGGCACCGGCACGACCGGCACCGGCACGACCGGAAGCGGCGCGACCGGCACCGGTGCGGCTCCCGCCGTCATCCCGATGAATCCGGAGCCCAAGGTCGTCGACGGCATGGTGCGCATCGACGCGACGCTGACCGACCCGGCCGACTCGCCGGCCGCACTGGCGACGGTCGAGCGGCTGCGTGCCGCGGTGCACGCGATCGACGGCGCGCAGGCGAAGGTCGGCGGGTTCAGCGCGATCAACTACGACGTGCAGCACACCTCGCAGCGCGACCGCAACGTGATCATCCCGCTGGTGCTGGGCGTCATCTTCCTGATCCTGATGGTGCTGCTGCGCTCGCTGGTCGCGCCGCTGCTGCTGATCGCCACGGTGGTGCTGTCCTACCTGGCGACGCTGGGCATCTCCGGCATCGTGTTCTCCGACGTGCTGGGCTTCGCCGGGGCCGACTCCTCGTACCCGCTGTTCGCGTTCGTGTTCCTGGTGGCCCTGGGCGTCGACTACAACATCTTCCTGATGACCCGGGTCCGGGAGGAGGCCGGCAAGCTCGGCCACAAGGCGGGCACGCTCAAGGGTCTGGCGGTGACCGGCGGCGTCATCACGTCGGCCGGCGTGGTGCTGGCGGCGACGTTCGCGGCGCTCGCGGTGCTGCCGCTGGTCTTCGTGGTGGAGATCGCGTTCGCGGTCGCCTTCGGCGTGCTGCTGGACACGCTGCTGGTGCGCTCTCTGCTGGTGCCCGCGCTGACGGTGGACATCGGCCGGTTCGTCTGGTGGCCGGGCCGGCTCTGGCGGGCCGGCGCTCCCGAGCGGCGGCACAGCCCGCAGTAACCCCGGGGTGGGGAGAAGTGGGGGGGGGGGGGGGGGCCCCCCCCCCGGGGGGGGGGGGGGGGGGGGGGCAGCGGCCCCCGACCCCCCTCCCCGGGGGGGGGCCCCCCCCCCCCCCCCCCCCCCCCCCCCCCCCCCCCCCCCCCCCACTTCTGTGTTCGTACCGCAACCGAGCTGCTAATTCGCAGCCCGAGTGGCCAATGTGGAGGGCCTCGCACCACGTGATGTCTGGTTTGTCCTACAACCCCGGGGCGATCAGGGCATTACCCTCTGCCGACGCAAGGGACAGGGGAACGTATGTACTTCGTGCTCGGCTATTTCGCCCTCCACGGCAACGTCGCGGACGACGCGCGGCTCAGGCTGGTCGAACGAGCGGAGCAGGCACTCGCGCCGGTGGTTCCGGAGTCGTACGTGCGCCACCGGTACGAAGGCCCCGGCTGGGGCGTGCTCGCCGGGCACAGCGCGGACTGGAACCGGCTGCGGTGGCCGCTGACGGCGCAGGACGGCGACGTCACCGCGGTGTCGTTCGGCATCCCGGTCGGCGCCGACCCGGCCGCCCGCAAGGGCGCGGTGCGTGAAAAGCGCGCCGACCCGGACATGCCCCGCGGTCCTGCCGACCCGCGGGGGCGCGGTGCGTAGGGTAGCGCCGTGTCGCTGACCACGATGGAACCCGCCGCGCCCACCACAGCCGAGCCGCCCGCGCGGCGGCCGGGCTGGACCGCGGTCGCCGAGACGCTGCTCATCCTCGCCGGGCTGGCCCGGCTGGTCTGGGGCCAGCAGGTCGCGGTCGTGGCCGACGGGGTGGACCGGCTCAACAGCCTGAGCCTGCTGCTCGGCGAGGGCCGCCTCAACAACAGCGAGTACTCCGTCATGGGCCCGCTGTTCTCCGCGCCGCTGTGGTTGCTGGGCCGTGCCGTGGCCACTCCCGAGGCCGGGATCAAGTACTTCAACCTGGTCGTCTTCGCGGCCGGGCTGGCCGCGCTCGGGCTGCTGCTGCGCGGGCTGGTCCCCGGCGTGCTGATCCGCCGGTTCATGCTGATCACCGTGGCGGCGAGCATGCTCGCGCCGGACGTCGGCCACTACGGCAGCGAGACCTTCACCATGATGGGCGTGATGGTCGGCATCGTCGTCGTGGTGCGGGGACGGCGGCGCGGCTGGGGCTGGGCGGCGGCTGTGGTCGGCGTGGTCAACACCCCGGCCACCGTGGTCGGTCTCGGCCTGGTCAGCCTGGTCGAGACGTGGCGGCACCGCCGGCTGCGGCTGCTGGTGCCGGTGGCGGTCGCCGCGGCGCTGGTGCTGCTGGAGATCCTGGCCCGCAAGGGCGGGTACGTCGGCGACCGCGGCGCGAAGGACGTCATGCCGTTCTCCGGGCGGCCGGGCTTCTCGTACCCGTTCTTCTTCGGGGTGCTGGCGATCATGTTCGCCTTCGGCCGCGGCATCGTCTGGTACCTGCCCGGCATGTTCCTGCCGACCCGCCGCGCGCTGGCCGACCTTGGCCCGACCGGCATCGACCTGGCCCGGATCCAGCGGCTCTGGCTGATCTTCGTCGGCGGTCTGGTGCTGGTGTACGCCCCCTGGTGGGCCTGGTACGCCGGGATGTCCTGGGGGCCGCGGTTCTTCCTGGCCGGCATCCTGCCCGCCGCGCTGGCGCTGGCGCTGCGACTCGGGCACCGCCAGGCCGGGCCGGGCGCGAACCTGATCACCCTGGCCGTGCTGATCCTGTCGGTCTGGATCGGGCTCAACAGCCTGTTCTGGCACGAGCTGTGGCCGACCGCCTGCTTCAACACCCCGCAGTCGGTCGAGGCGCTGTGCTGGTACTCACCCGAGTACAGCTCGCTGTGGTACCCGCTGGTGTCCTGGCAGTTCGACCACCTGACCGGCGGTCAGTGGATCAGCGTCGCCTACAGCGCCGTGGTGCTCGGCTGGCTCGGCACGCCCCTGGTGCGCCGTATCGCGGGCCAGCTCGCCGCCGCCTGGCGCGAGCACCTCGCCCCGCGCCTGACCCGCACCGCCTGGCACTGGTAAGCGCCGCCCCGAGGGCGGGAGGTCAGGTGGTGGGGGCTTTCCAGAGCCAGACGTCGGCGACGCGCTGCGGCGGGCCGAGCAGGTCGGTCATGACGGTCTTGAGGGCGGGCTGGTAGGCCGGCCAGTGGGCACCGAGCACGTCGTCGGCGAGCACGACGATGCTCGCGTTCCAGTAGCGCAGGTCCGCGCGCAGCGCGGCCCGGTCGGCCTCGGTGATCTGGGGTGCCGCGCCGGTCCTGGCCACCTTCTCCAGCAGCGTCTGGGTCGGCCGGGGGATCGGGCCGATGCGGCCGGTGCCGTTCGGGCCGCCGGGGCCGAGGAAGAAGCCCGCGGGGATGCGGAACACGCCCTCGCCCGCCCCTGACGCGTCGGCCAGGGCCGCGGCCTGCCAGCGCTGGCCGTCGGGGAGCAGGTCGTTGGTGATCGGGACCGGCACCACGGTGCCGCCGTCGGCGACGTACTCGCGCCACTGGCCGGAGGTGAAGAACTCCGGCACGGGAGCGCGCTCGCGGGCCAGCAGCGGGGTCGGCACCAGCGGCAGCAGCGCCACGGTGAGTCCGGCGATCCAGGCCCAGCGGGGGCCGGGCAGGCTCACCCGCATGCTGCCGCCGTCGGTGCGGCTCAGCGCGGTGGCCAGCCAGGCCAGGACCAGCCCGAACACCGGCGCGACGATCAGGGCGAGCCGGGACGGCAGGGCGGCGTTGAACACCGGCAGCCCGCCGATCAGCGCCTCGGGCATCGGGATCGCGGTGAGCCGGCCCAGCCAGCGCAGCTCCGGGCCGAGCGAGAGCAGGAAGAACACGCCCGCGGTGACGCCCAGGCCGAGCAGGTTGACCCGGTGCCCCCGGTCGGTGCGCCGCCACAGCACCACCAGGCCGATGATCACCAGCAGCAGCAGCGGCAGGCCGAAGAACGAGTTCTCCTCGGTCGGGTTCGCGGCCAGGTCGGTGTTGAGGCCGACCGCCCCGGCCAGCGAGCGTTCCGGCCAGGCGGCGTACGCGGCGAGGTCCTCGTTGTGCACGTGCGGGTCGAAGCCGGTGCCGTGGTAGCGCTGCGGCCCGGCGAAGTGCAGCCACAGCGGGTATGCCAGCAGCACGCCCGCCACGAGCGCGCCGCTGCCCAGCCCGGTCAGCACCGGGCGCACCAGCGCCTTCACCTCGGCGCGCCGGGACAGCACCCAGACCAGCGTGAAGACGCCGAGCGCCAGGGCGGTGAAGAACAGCGCCTCGGCGGCGATCGAGAAGCAGACCGCGATCAGCAGGCCCAGCAGCGCGCCGTCGCGCACCGGCCGGTCGCGGCGCACCAGCAGCAGGCACTGCGCGATGATCAGCGGGATCACCCACTGCGCGGTCCAGTTCAGGTGGGCGTTCGCGTGGGAGATCATCGCCGGGGCGAAGCCGCAGAACAGGCCGCCGACCGCCGCCCCGATCCGGTTCGCGCCCAGGTGCCGGGAGAACAGCCAGTACCAGGCGTACGCGGTGCCGGCCAGGTTCAGGGTGAGGATGACCAGGAAGGTGATCGCCGGGCCGGCCAGGATGGTCAGCGGGGCGAAGACGAAGGCGTACACCGAGATCGAGGTGTTGACGGCCAGGTTCACCCCGTCCGGCACGTTGAGCAGGTGGGTGAAGAGCGGGTCGACGCCGTGCGTGAGCGCGTAGGCCCCGTATGACAGCAGCCACTCGAAGAACGCCTGGTCACCGGAGTTGACGCCGCTGGCGCGGTGCGCCGGGTCCGACCAGAGCGCGCCGGTGACCCATACCGCCATGACCAGGGCGGTGGCCGCGACCAGCAGATCGGCGCGGCGGCGGCGGGTCTTGACGGCGGCCTCGGCGGGGACCGCGCCGGCCGTCTCCGCGACGTCGGCGGGCGGGCTCAGCGGGCTTCTGGGCGAGGCGATCGACACTCGGCGCAGTTTATCAGCGCGACGTTTCCGACCCATGCTCCGCCGGACGGCGTCACACCCGTGACAGTGCGACACGCGCGGGGATACGCGGGGTGATTGACCGGCCTATTGAAAATGACTATCAATAGCAGTTATGAAGATGGCATTCGTCGGCAAGGGCGGCAGTGGTAAGACCACCCTCGCGGCGCTGGTGGCCAGGCATCTCGCGGCGGCGGCGACACCCGCGGCCCTGCTGGCCATCGACGCGGACATCAACCAGCACCTGGCCGCCGCGCTCGGGATCAGCGAGGACGAGGCCGTCCTGCTCCCGTCGCTGGGCGACCACCTAGACAAGATCAAGGACTACCTGCGGGGCGAGAATCCGCGGATCTCCTCGGCCGCCGCGATGGTCAAGACCACGCCACCCGGTCAGGGCTCCCGCCTGCTGCGGGTCGACGAGCCCAACCCGATCTACGACGCGCTGGTGCGCCGGGTGGGCGGGGTGCGGCTGGCGGTGACCGGGCCGTTCGCCACCGAGGACCTGGGCGTGGCCTGCTACCACTCCAAGGTCGGCGCGGTCGAGCTGCTGCTCAACCACCTGGTCGACGGGCCGGGGGAGTACGTCGTGGTGGACATGACGGCGGGCGCGGACAGCTTCGCCTCCGGCCTGTTCACCCGGTTCGACGCGACCTTCCTGGTGTGCGAGCCGACCCTGCGCAGCGTCGGGGTGTACCGGCAGTACATCGGCTACGCCCGCGACTTCGGGGTGCGGGTGCACGTGATCGGCAACAAGATCGACGACGAGTCGGACGTGGCGTTCCTGCGCGAGCACGTCGGCGACGACCTGCTCACCTGGATCAGCCGGTCCGGCTTCGTGCGCGCCGCCGAGCGCGGCGCACCGCAGCCGATCAGCGAGCTGGAGGCGGCCAACCGCGCCGCGCTGAACATGATCCGCACCACGGTCGACGGCGTCGTCAAGGACTGGCCGCGCTACACCGCGCAGGCCGTCGAGTTCCACCTGCGCAATGCGCAGGCCTGGGGCAACGCCCGCAGCGGTGAGGACCTCGCCGCCCAGGTCGACCCCGCTTTCGTGCTCGGGCCGCAGCGGCTCGAGCTGGCCCGACACCACTGACGGCGACCGCCGTCCCCACCGAGAAGGAGAACAACCATGTCCCTTGACGTCCCCGTGGCGCTGCTGGAGCGCGCCGAGGCCGGGCAGGTCGACGACGCCGAGTTCGTCGACTGCGTGCGCCAGTCGCTGCCGTACGCCTGGACCGTGGTCAGCGCCGCGGCCGAGCGGCTGGCAGACGCGCCCGGCGCGGAGTTCGGCGAGCACGGCACGCCGCCGCCGAGCGAGGCCGAGCGCGGCGAGCTGCTGCGCGCGCTGGCCAGCGACGCGATCCGCGGTGGCCTGGAGCGCCACTTCGGCATCAAGCTCGCCTTCCAGAACTGCCACCGCGTCGCCGCGTTCGCCCTGTCCGCCGTCGGCGGCGACACCTACCAGGAGTTCATCTCCCCGGTGGCCCAACTCCGCAACCAGTCGCCCGAACTCCGCGACTGCTGAGAAGTAAGGAAGGGCGCCTTCGCCAGCTCGCGGAGCGTGCCGAGCAGCAGCTCGACACGCTCCGCGTGGCAGAAGGCGCCCTTCTCGACGCACGAGCACCGCCGAGCAGGGCGGATCCGGACCGCACACGGGAGCACCATGGACATCTTCCTGACCAGCGCCTTCGGCCCGGCCGTGGCGGTGGCCCACGCGCGCGAGGCGGAGCGGGCCGGCATCCGCGGGGTATGGCTGGCCGAACACCACTTCGTCGAGTACGGGCAGTGCCCGTCGGCGACCGTGCTCGCCGGGCACATCCTGGCCGGCACCCGGCGCATCACCGTCGGCACCGCGGCGTGCGTGCTCGGCTCGCGGCACCCGATCGCGCTCGGCGAGGAGGCGGCACTGCTGCACGCGCTGGCCGGCGACCGGTTCCAGCTCGGGGTGGCCCGCGGCGGCCCGTGGCAGGAGATCGAGGTGCTCGGGCGCGGGCTGGACCACTACCGCCGGGGCTTCGCCGAGTCGCTGGCGGTGCTGCTGCGCTGGCTGTCCGGCGCGCCCGAGGCACAGGCCCGCGGGGAGTTCCACCGTTTCGGGCCGCTGACCGTGGTGCCGAGACCCGCGACGCCGGTGTCGGTGCGGGTCGCGGTGACCTCGGGCGAGACCGCGGAACTGGCCGGGCGGCACGGCCTGCCCCTGCTGCTCGGCGTGCACGCCGACGACGCCGAGGTGGCGGCGCTGGTGGACCGCTGGGCGCAGGCCGCCCACGCCCACGGGCACGACCCGGCCACCGCCGACCACGCGCGCGTCCGGCTGGCCTACCCCTGCGCGAGCCGGGCCGACGGCGAGCGCGAGCTGCGCGAGAACCTGCCGCGCTGGCTCGCCGGCATCCGCGCCGCGGTCCCGGTCGGCGGCGCGCCCCCGGCCCGTGACCTCGACGCCCACGTCGATCACCTGCTGCGCGTCCAGCCGGTCGGCCCGCCCGGCGAGGTCGCCGCCGCGCTGGCGCACAGCGCCGACACCACGGGGGTACGCCGCCAGCTGTGCATGGTCGAGGCGGCCGGCTCGCCCGAGGCGACCTCGGATCTCATCGCGGCACTGGCGGCGCTGCCGACGGCCTGGCCGGTCGGGCAGGCACCGGACAGGGCCCGGGATGCGGCCCTCGCGAGCTCCTGAGCCCCGTCCGGCCGGGCTGGTCGATCGACAGACCGCGGTGGCCAGCGGGCCGGCCGTCACCCCGGCGAGGCGCGGGTGTCGAGCGGCCGGTCAGCCGGCCCGGACCGCGATGACGCCATAGCGGGGCGCGGCAATGTGTGTTTCGTGGACATGTCGAGGGTGTTGCGGCAGACCGTAGCGTGCGGCTCCACAGGGGAGTGACACGGATCACTATCGAGGAGCCCGCCATGCCCAGACTCACCGCCCCGCGGTTGCTCCGCGCGGCGTTCGCCGTCCTGACCGGACTCGCCGGGGTGGCCGTCGCCGCGGCCCCCGCCCAGGCCGCGACGCTGACGCAGGTCAGCTCGTTCGGCAGCAACCCCGGCAACCTGGCCATGTACAGCTACCGCCCGGACAGCCTGCCCGCCGGGCGGCCCGTCGTGGTGCTGCTGCACGGCTGCACCCAGAACGCCACCGGGTACTTCACCAACTCCGGCTGGCGCAAGTACGCCGACCTGTGGGGCTTCAGCCTCATCGTGGCCGAGCAGAAGTCGGCCAACAACTCGCTGAGCTGCTTCAACTGGTTCCAGGCCGGCGACATCGCGCGGGGAGCCGGCGAGGCGCTGTCGGTCAAGCAGATGGTCGACCACGCGGTCGCCAACCTGGGCGCGGACGCGGGCCGCGTCTACGTCTCCGGCCTGTCCGCGGGCGGCGCGATGAGCGCGGTGATGCTGGCGACCTACCCGGACGTGTTCAAGGCCGGCTCGGTCGTCGCGGGTATCCCGTACAACTGCGGCACCGTCTGCCAGTCCGCCGCCCAGAGCAAGACCCCGCAGCAGTGGGGCAACCTGGTCCGCAGCGCCTACAGCGGCTACGCCGGCCCGTGGCCCAGGGTGGCGATCTGGCAGGGGCAGTCGGACTCGACGGTGGTGCCCGCCAACGGCACCGAACTGATGACCCAGTGGACCAACGTGCACGGCGCCACGCAGACCCCCACCGGCACGACGAGCCTGCCCGCGGGCACCACGCTGGAGACCTACGGCAGCGACGTGGTGCGGCTCTACAAGGTCGCGGGCATGGGCCACGGGACCCCGGTCGACCCGGGCAGCGGCCCGGACCAGTGCGGCACCGCGACCTCCTACTTCCTCGACACCATCTGCTCGGCGTACCGCGACGCGGTGTACTTCGGCCTCGACAACACCGCGACCACGCCACCGGGTGCGCCCACCGGGCTGGCCGTCACCGGCACCACGAACGTCAGCGTCGGCCTGTCCTGGGCGGCGGTCTCCGGTGCGACCGGCTATAACGTCTACCGCGGCGGCACGAAGGTGACCGCGTCCCCGGTGACCGGGACGTCCTACACCGACACCGGTCTGACCGCGTCGACGACGTACAGCTACACGGTCCGCGCCGTCAACGCGGCCGGGGAGGGCCCCGCGTCCGGTGCGGTCTCGGCGACGACCTCGGCCACCCCGCCGCCCGGCCCCGCCGCCCCCACCGGGCTGGCCGTCACCTCGGTCAGCGACACCAGCGTGTCGCTGTCCTGGACGGCGGTCTCCGGCGCGACCGGCTACCACGTGTACCGCGGCGGCGCGAAGGTCACCGCGTCCCCGGTCACCGCGACCGCGTACACCAACACCGGCCTGGCCGCGTCCACGACCTACAGCTACACGGTCAGCGCGGTGAACTCCGCCGGCGTCGAAGGCGGCCAGTCGGCGGCCGTCCCCGCGACCACGGCCGCCACCGCGGCCTGCTTCACCGCCAGCAACTACGCCCAGGTCGCGGCGGGTCGGGCATACCACTCGCTCGGCTACACCTACGCCAACGGCTCGAACCAGAACATGGGCCTCTACAACACCTTCTACACCCACACCCTCAAGCAGACCGCCCCCAACTACTACGTCATAGCCGACGGCCAGTGCTGACGTCCTGAGCGTCCCCCGCCCGTCTCCAATAGACGTTGGCCTATCCAGGTGAGTTTTTCGCGATCGTTCTCATCCGGATAGGCCAACGTTTATGTAAAGCGCTGCCTGGCTACGCCGGGATGGGGTCGGTGAGGGCGGCGTGCAGGGCCTGGGTGACGGTGCGGTGGCGGAACGGGAAGCCGGCCGCGGTCAGGGCGCCGGGCATGGCGCGCAGGCTGCGGTATGCCTCGTTGCCGAACTCGCCGTAGAGGATCTTGAGGGCGGCCTTGGGGATCGGCATCACCGTGGGCCGGTGCAGCTCGGCGCCGAACGCCTTGGTGAACTGGGCGTTGGTCACCGGTGCGGGGCCGACCATGTTCACCGGGCCCTCGACCTGGTCGTTGTCCAGGATGAACTGCGTCGCGGCCAGCCAGTCGAACAGCGAGATCCACGGCACCCACTGCCGTCCGTTGCCCAGCCGGCCGCCGATGCCCATCTTGAACGGCACCAGCTGCGCCTTGAGGAAGCCGCCGTCGCGGTGCAGCGGGTAGCCGGTGCGCAGCAGCGACACCCGGGCCCCTGCGGCCGCGGCGGGCGAGGTCGCGTGCTCCCAGTGCCGGGAGATCCCGGCCAGGAAGTCGTCCCCGGACGGGGACAGCTCGGTCACCTCGCGGTCGCCGGTGTCGCCGTAGTAGCCCACCCCGGAGGCGTTGACCAGGATCGGAACGCGCTGTGCGGCGACCGCGCGAGCCAGCGTCGCGGTCGGCACCACCCGGCTGGACAGGATCAGCGCCTGGTATTCGTCGGTCCAGCGGCGGTCGCTCACGCCGACCCCGCACAGGTTCACCACCGCGTCGGTGCCCTCGGGCAGCCGGATCGGCTCGGCCGGGTCCCACTGCCGCTCCGAGGCGTCCGCCGCGGGACGGCGTACCAGCTGGACGACCTCGTGACCCGATGAGCGCAGGGTCGACACCAGGGGTTGGCCCAGGAAGCCCGAGGCTCCGGCCACGACGATCCGCATACGACAATCATGCCCGATCGCGGCGCGGGCTCAGCGTGCCGACACCGCCTGACGCAGTTCCTCGAAGCGGCTCGCCAGCTCCGCGTCCATGCGGGCGTTCTGTTCGGCGGTCAGCTCGACGAGCGCGGCCTGCGGTGGTCGGCCCGGTGCGCCTCGAGCATCCGTGCCCGCAGGCCGCTCGGCGGGTGCGAGGCGAACAGCGAGGCCTCCTCGCGCACCGACAGCTGGCGCAGCCGTCCGCGCCGCGGTGCGGCCTGCTCCCGTAGGTGCTCGGCGCTCGACAGCCACACCGCCGGGCCCGCGCCCATCCGGGCCGACCGGCCCAGCGGTTCCAGCACCCCGGAAGCGCGGGCGCAGGCCGTACGACAGCGCCAGGCACAGCACGCCGATCATCAGCCAGCCGTTGACCTCGGTCAGCACCAGCCGGACACCGGTGAACAGCAGCAGCGCCCAGCCCGCCAGCAGGGCGGCCGACACCGCCTGCAACGCCAGCCAGGTCGCGCGGCGCGGGCGGTGCACCCCGTCCCGCGCCCAGACGGCGAAGTCGCGCATCGACCGGCGCAGCGCCCAGTCGAAGGTGAGCCGGTCGATCCAGCGCCAGCCCGGGCCACGACGGCGAGGGTCGAACACGTCGAGGTTCCACTCGCACGACTCGCACCACGGCATCGCGTCGTGTTCGGACACCAGCGGCTGCCCGCACGCCCCGCAGGCCGTTCCCGGCGTCAGGTCAGATCGTCTCGGCACCGGCGCATTCTGCCCCGAGCGGGCCGCTCTCGCTGCCCCGTGCGCGCGACCGGACCAGCAGACCTTGACGGTCTGTGGTTCGCCCCGGCAGCCGGAACTGTCAGGTGCGGCGGCGACGGTACAGGTGGGCGGTGAGGAGGAGGGCGGAGAGTGCCGCTTGGATCGATGCCGCCAGGGCGGGGGCGGGGTCGGGGGTGGTCAGCGCCAGGAGCAGGGGGAGCAGGCCCGGCACGGCCACGTCCAGTCCGGACAGGCTCCAGGTCAGCCAGCCGAGCGGGATGCGGGAGCCGACCATCGGCATCACCACGGGCGTGGAGGCGTGGTCGATGTGGCCGCGGCGCGCCATCCGCAACGCGGCGAGGGCCGGCACCCCGGCCGCGGCCGGGCCGAGCCAGCACCAACCCCCGCCCGGCAGTGCCCCGGCCAGCTCCAGCAGGCCCAGCGCGGCGGCGAGCCACGCCCCGGCCAGCACGGCGGGCAGCACCAGCCGTGCCGCCTCCGCAGGCAGGCCGGCGACGCCGAACAGGCGGCGCAGGGCGGGACTGCCGGTCTCCCGGCGTACGCCGCCCGTGCCCGCGCTCGCCGCGGCCAGGCCGAGGACGAACACCGCAGCGGCGGACAGCAGCGGGCGGTCCGGCCACACCGTCGCCAGCAGGACGGGCACCAGCGTGCTCAGCGCAAGGGCGGCCAGGCGGCCCGGCCGGCGGCGCAGCCCGCGCCAGTCCAGCCAGGCGAGCACGAGCGGGCCGGGCCAGGCAGGCCACGGCCGCGACGGGGGCCGGCGCTCGCGCCAGTACGCGTTCTCCGCCACCCGGGACAGGAACGACGGCTCCAGCGCGACGACCGCGTCGCCCGCGGCGCTCAGCCGGGTCGCGGCCTCCAGCACCGGACCGGCGGGGAACGTCGCGAGGCTGCGCCATACCGCGGCAGCCGTCACCAGCGCGCAGAGCACACCGGCACCGGCCGCGGCGAGCGCCGCCGACAAGGGGACTGCAGCCGGCGGACGCACCGCGCTGCCGGCCGCGGCCACCGTCGCGCCGGTGAGCAGGGCGAGCGCCACAGTACCGCCCGCGATCCGGCGCAACCACGGCGCGGACCGCGCGGACCGCTGCACCAGTGCCGCAAAGCCCACGCCGGTCAGCGCGTACGAGCCGCCGCACACGACGGCCGCGGCCAGCCGCAGCGCACCGTGATCCGGGAAGCCGAGCAGCGACAGCGTCATGCCGCCGAGCACCACGCCGACGACCACCGCCGCCCCGGCGGCACGCAGCGTGGCGGGCGCGAGCACCGCGCGCCGGTCCAGCGGCGACATCAGCAGCCAGCGCGCGTCCCCGGGAGTGAGCAGCACCGGTCCCGCCACCGCGGCGACCTGCACCAGCGCGGCCAGGGCCGCCACCGCGAGCGCGACGCCGACCAGGGCGGTCGCCGGCGCGGTGGGCGGGAGCGGTGTCGACAGGTCGCTCAGCAGGCCCTGGAACGGGCCGAACAGCAGTGCGCCGCCGACGCCGACGCCGGCGAAGGGCAGGTACCGATCGGACCAGTGCAGCTCGGCGGGCCGCCGGCCGGGGGAGCGGATCGCGGCCCGGGCGGCGCGGGCCGTGGCGCCGTCGGTCACGCGGCCACCGGGCCGGGCTGGGTGAGCCGGCCGTCGCGCATGCGCAGGCTGGTCGCGTCCATCGCGTCGACCAGCGCGGCGTCGTGGGTGGCCAGCACGACCGTGCCACCGGCGTCGGCGTACGCCCGGATCATCCTTGCCAGGCGGTCGCGGAACCCGGCGTCGAGCTTCTGCTCGGGCTCGTCGAGCAGGAGCAGGCGGCTGGGCCGGGCCATCGTCGCGGCGAGGGCAAGCCGCTGCCGTTGCCCGGACGAGAGTGTCAGCGGGCTCGCGTCGGCGCGCGAGGTCAGCTCGAAGTCGTCGAGCGTGCGGTCGACCGGAGCGGCCCCGCCGTGGGTCAGCGCGACCAGTTCGAGGTGCTCGCGCACGGTCAGGCCGGGATACCAGGCGGGCTCCTCGGCCAGCAGGCCGACCTCCCGCCAGAACGCGGGATCGGCGGCCGGGGCCGCACCCAGCACCTCCACCTCACCACCGCCGGGCCGGAGCAGGCCGCTCAGGCAGCGCAGCAGGGTGGACTTGCCGCAGCCGTTCACCCCCTGCACGGCCACGATCTGGCCGGGGTCGGCGGTGAGGTTCACGCGGTCCAGCACGGTGCCGCCACCGAGCTCCACCGACAGGTCACGGGTGACGACGACGGGCACCCCGCCACAGTAGCGATCCCGTCCAGCACGGGCTCGTCGCAAACGAGAGGGGCGGCCGGCTCACGCCGACCGCCCCTCTGCTAGTCAAACCCGGGTCACAGACCCAGTTCGCCCTCGAAGGCACCCGTCTCCAGGCGCTCCTTGACCGTGCCCAGGAAGCGCGCGGCGTCGGAGCCGTCGACCAGGCGGTGGTCGTAGGACAGGGCCAGGTAGACCATGTACCGCGGCACGATCAGCTCGCCCAGCGCCGGGTCGTCGACGACCACGGCCCGCTTGACGACCGCGCCGGTGCCGAGGATGGCGACCTGCGGCTGGTTGATGATCGGCGTGTCGAACAGGGCGCCCCGGCTGCCGGTGTTGGTCAGCGTGAAGGTGCCGCCCGACAGCTCGTCCGGCAGGATCTTGTTGGAGCGGGTGCGCTCGGCCACGTCGGCGATCCGGCGGGCCAGGCCCGCCAGGTTGAGGTCGCCGGCGTTGCGGATCACCGGGACGATGAGCCCCTTGTCGGTGTCCACGGCCATGCCCAGGTGCTCCGCGTCGTGGTAGGTGACCGTGCCGGCCTCCAGGTCCATCGACGCGTTCACGTTCGGGTGCACCCGCAGCGCCTCGACCGCCGCCAGCGCGAAGAACGGCAGGAAGGACAGCTTCACGCCGTTCTTGGCGAGGAAGTCGGCCTTGGCCTGCTGGCGCAGCTTCGCGATCTTGGTGACGTCGACCTCGACCACGGTGGTGAGCTGCGCCGAGACCTGCAGCGACTCCACCATGCGCTTGGCGATGGTGGTACGCAGCCGGGACAGCTTTTCGGTGCGGCCGCGCAGCGGGCTCGGCGCGGCCTTGGCGGCCGGAGCCGGGGCGGCCGTGGCGGGTGCGGCGGCCGCGGGGGCGGCGGCCGGAGCCTTGGCCTTCTCGGCCGCGTCCAGCACGTCCTGCTTGCGGATGCGACCGCCGACGCCGGTGCCGCTGACCTTGCCCAGGTCGACGCCGTGCTCGGCGGCGAGCTTGCGCACCAGCGGGGTGACGTAGCCGTCCGCGCCGTTGACCGACTCGGCGGCCGGAGCCGCCGGAGCGGCGGCCGCGACGGGAGCCGGAGCGGCCGGGGCCACCGGGGCCGGAGCAGGTGCGGCGGCCACCGGTGCCGGGGCCGGAGCCGCGGGTACGGCCGGTGCCGGAGCGGGAGCCGCGGGGGCTGCCGGCGCGGGAGCCGGAGCAGCCGGGGCGGCGGCAGCCGGAGCGCCGCCGGCCGCGCCGATCAGCGCGAGCTGCGCGCCGACGGCGGCGGTCTCGTCCTCGGGGACGGTGATCTCCAGCAGGACGCCGGCGACCGGGGACGGGATCTCCGTGTCGACCTTGTCCGTGGAGACCTCCAGCAGCGGCTCGTCGACCTCGATCGACTCACCGACCGCCTTCAGCCAGCGGGTGACGGTGCCCTCGGTGACGCTCTCGCCGAGCGCGGGCATCTTCACCGGGGTGGCGTCCCCGGCGGGAGCCGCGGCCTGGGCGGGTGCGGCGGCCGGAGCCGGCGCCGGTGCCGCCTCCTGAACCGGTGCGGCCGGTGCGGGGGCCTCGGCGGCGGGCGCCGCGGCAGGGGCCGGCGCGGCTGCGGCCGGGCTCTCGCCCTCGCCCGCGATGACGGCGAGCTCCGCGCCTACCTCAGCG
The DNA here is from genome assembly GCF_009720365.1 of Catellatospora paridis. Classification (GTDB taxonomy): domain Bacteria; phylum Actinomycetota; class Actinomycetes; order Mycobacteriales; family Micromonosporaceae; genus Catellatospora; species Catellatospora paridis. The sequence continues at coordinate 407,206 of NZ_ML769314.1, forward strand.
GTCTCGTCCTCACCGACGATGATCTTGCTGAGAATGCCGGCCGCCGGGGACGGGATCTCCGTGTCGACCTTGTCGGTGGAGACCTCGAGCAGCGGCTCGTCGACCTCTACCCGGTCACCCTCCTGCTTGAGCCACCGGGTGACGGTGCCCTCGGTGACACTCTCGCCGAGCCGCGGCATGGTTACCGATACCGGCATTGCTTCAGACTCCTCAGTTAAGTGCAGATCCGCAGTGATAAAAGGACGAGGTGAGCTTATTCGCTCAGTTGTGCGCGTGCAGGGGCTTGCCGGCCAGCGCCAGGTGCGCCTCGCCGAGCGCCTCGTTCTGCGTCGGGTGGGCGTGGATGAGCGCCGCGACCTCGGCCGGGAACGCCTCCCAGTTGACGATGAGCGAGGCCTCGCCGACCTGCTCGCCGATCCGGGCGCCGATCATGTGGATGCCCACGACCGGGCCGTCCTTCTGGCGGACCAGCTTCACGAAGCCCTGGGTGCCCAGGATCTTGCTCTTGCCGTTGCCGCCGAGGTTGTAGTTGTACGTCTCGATGTTGTCCGCGCCGAACTTCTCCTTGGCCTGGGCCTCGGTGACGCCGACCGACGCGATCTCGGGGTCGGTGTAGGTGACCCGCGGGATGCCGGACTCGACGATCGGGGCCGGGTTCTGCCCGGCGATCGTCTCCGCGACGAAGATGCCCTGCGCGAAGCCGCGGTGCGCCAGCTGCAGGCCGGGCACGATGTCGCCGACGGCGTACACGTTGGGCAGGTTGGTGCGCAGGCGCTCGTCGGTGATCACGAAACCGCGCTCCATGGTCACGCCCTGGGCCTCGAAGCCGCAGTTGGCGGTGGCCGGGCCGCGGCCCACGGCGACCAGCAGCAGCTCGGCCTCCAGGGTCTCGCCGCCGGCGATGGTGACCTTGACGCCGCCCTCGGTCTTCTCGACCTTCTCGAACGGCTTGCCGACCTTGAAGCCGATGCCGCGCTTGCGGAAGGTGCGCTCCAGCTGCTTGGAGATGTCCGGGTCCTCGGCCGCGACCAGGCGGGGCAGCGCCTCGACGATGGTCACGTCGGCGCCCAGCGACTTCCACGCGCTGGCGAACTCGACGCCGATCACGCCGCCGCCCAGCACGATCGCGGAGGCGGGCACCCGGTCCAGGGTCAGCGCGTGCTCGCTGGCGATGACCCGCTCGCCGTCCAGCTCCAGGCCGGGCAGGCTCTTCGAGTACGACCCGGTGGCCAGCACGATGTTGCGGCCGGTGACCCGCTGCCCGTTCACCTCGACGGCGTTCGGGGCGACCAGTGCGCCCTTGCCCTCGATGTAGGTGATCTTGGCGGCCTTGATCAGACCCTGCAGGCCCTTGTACAGGCCGGCGACCACGCCGTCCTTGTACGAGTTCACGCCCGCCATGTCGATCTGGATCAGCTCGGCCTTGATGCCGATGTGCGCCGCCTCGCGGGTCTGGTCGGCGACCTCGCCGGCGTGCAGCAGCGCCTTGGTCGGGATGCAGCCCCGGTGCAGGCAGGTGCCGCCCAGCTTGTCCTTCTCGACCAGCGCGACGGACAGACCCAGCTGCGCCGCACGCAGCGCGGTGGCATAACCACCGCTGCCGCCGCCGAGGATGACTACGTCAAAGGTCTCGCTCACGATCGCTCCAAGGTCGCGTCATTGCCACTTCGCGTCACTGTGAGCCGGCGTGTGCTCAGCCCACACTCGGCCATCTTGTCACTGCCGGGGGTGAGTCGCGCACCGAGGTGCTGAAGGACACGTCTGGCTACTCTTGCCAGTACCATGCGCACCGGAGTGCCACACCTACAACAGAGGAGCAGGCGTGGGTTGGTTCCGCCGCCGGGGCGGGTCCCCGGCCGACCGTCCGGCCGACCCGGCCGCCGTCACGCATCTTGAGCAGTTCGTGCAGTCCCGTCGCGGCGTCGAGGCGTTCATCGAGCCGCGCACCACGGTGACCGGGACCACGGTCATCCTCATCGCCCACGACGGCGAGTGGACCCGCCGCCGCATGCCGAACCCCCAGGCCGTACGCCAGTTCGCCCAGCGCCTGTCCATGCCCGTCTACGACGTCCAGCTGGTCGGCTACCCCCAGCGCATGCGCGACTTCAACGCCCGCCAGAAACTCCGCCCCGCGGAGTAGCCCACCCCGTCAAACGCGAAGATCGCTGTTTCGTGTCGGAACCTGCGGCCGAAGCACAGGTTCCGACACGAAACAACGATCTTGGTCCCGCAAGCGGGAAATCTCAACCGTTCGCCGCGATGTTCCGCCAGCGGCTCGGCGGCCGTTCCGCTTCGCTTCTCAGCCGTTCGCCGCGATGTCGTCGAGGAGGGCCAGGAGGGTGCGGACGGGGACGCCGGTGCCGCCCTTGCTCCAGTGGCCGGTGGCCTCGCCGGAGTGGAACGACGGGCCGGCGATGTCGATGTGCGCCCACTCGACGCCCTCGGTGACGAACTCGCGCAGGAACACGCCGCCCTGCAGCATGTGGCCGGCGCGCTCCATGCCCGCGCTGACCTGCAGGATGTCGGCGACGTCCGACTCCATCGACTTGCGGATCTCGTCCGGCAGCGGCATCGGCCAGGTCGGCTCGCCGACCAGGTCGCCCGCGGCCTTGGTGCGCTGGGCCAGCTTCTCCGAGCCCATCACACCGGCGATCTTCTTGCCGAGCGCGATGACCTGGCCGCCGGTGAGCGTCGAGGTCTCGATCAGGTAGTCCGGCTGGGACTCGCAGGCCAACGCGATGGCGTCGGCCAGGATCATGCGGCCCTCGGCGTCGGTGTTGAGCACCTCGACCTTCTTGCCGCTGCGCATGGTGATCACGTCACCGGGCCGGTACGCCTCGCCGGAGAGCATGTTCTCCGCGATCGGGATGTACGCGGTCACCGCCACGGCGGGCTTGAGCTCGGCGATCGCGGCCATGGTGCTGGCCACGGCGGCCGCGCCGGCCATGTCGGACTTCATCTCCCACATGCCCTGCGCGGGCTTGATGGAGACGCCGCCGGTGTCGAAGGTGATGCCCTTGCCGATCAGCGCCACGCTGGTGGTCGACGACGCCGGCTTGTACGTGATCTTCACCAGGCGCGGCTTGGCGGCCGAGCCCATGCCGACGGCGAGGATGCCGCCGAAGCCGCCCTCGATGAGCGCCTTCTCGTCGAGCACCTCGACGTCCAGGCCCGCCTTGCCGGCCAGCGCGGCGATCTCGTCGGCGAAGTTCGGCGGGCGCAGCAGGTTGGCCGGGGCGTTGACCCAGTCCCGGGTGCGGGCGACCGCGGTGGTCACCACGCCGGCGCGCTTGAGCTCGGCGTTGGCGGCGGCCTCCTTGGCGTCGGGCACCAGCACCGACACGGCGGTGACCGGGTCCTTGCGGCTGGCGGATGGCTTGGCCTTGTAGCCGGTGAACCGGTACGCCCCCAGCGCCGCGCCCTCCGCGACCGCGCGCAGGGTCAGCGCGCCGCTGTCGTCGGCGTCGTCGGACAGGGGCAGCGCCAGCACGACCTTCTTCGCGCCGGCCAGGGCGCGGACCGCGGCGGCGGTGGCGCGGCGCAGCGTGTCGGGGGCGGGCGCCGGGCCGGTGGGCTCGCCGCCGAGGCCGACGGCGACCAGCACGGGCGCGGTGATGGTGCCGAGCGTGGCGAGCTTGGTGACCTCGCCTGCGCCGCCGGTGGCCCCGAGCAGGGCCAGGGTGGCGGTCAGCTTGCCGTCGAACGCGGCGGCGATGCTCTCGGCCCCGGACGCCAGCAGCAGCTCCCCGGCCGTGCCCTCGGCGCCTTCCTGACTGTGTACGCCGATGACCACGGCGTCCACGGTGAGGTCGGCGGGGTCGGTGTCGGCGAGGCTCAGCGTGGGCAGAGCCGTGGTGGGCGTGGTCACAAAGTACTCCTGGTGGACGTGGGTTGCTGCGCCGATGCTAACGAACCGCAAACGCCAGGGTAAGTTGCGCTCATGACCGACGTGGGTTCAAAAGACTCAGCCGACCTGCTCACATCGCCTCTGCACGATCGTCACGTGGCGCTGGGAGCGAAGTTCGCCGCCTTCGGCGGCTGGGACATGCCGCTGGAGTACGCCGGGGGCGGGGTGCTCAAGGAGCACGCCGCGGTCCGCGAAGGGGTGGGCGTCTTCGACGTCAGCCACCTGGGCAAAGCACGGATCACGGGGCCGGGCGCGGCGGACTTCGTCAACGCGTGCCTGTCCAATGACCTGGGCCGCATCAAGCCTGGTAAAGCGCAGTACACGCTGTGCTGCGACGACGCGACCGGCGGCGTGGTCGACGACATCATCGCCTACCTCTATGGCGACGATCACGTCTTCCTGATCCCGAACGCGGCCAACACCACCGAGGTCGTGCGCAGGCTGTCCGCCGCCGCGCCCGCCGAGCTGACCGTCACCAACGAGCACGCGGACTTCGCGGTGCTGGCGGTGCAGGGTCCGCACTCGGCGGAGCTGCTGGCCGAGCTGGGCCTGCCCACCGAGCACGAGTACATGAGCTTCGCCACAGCGGACCTGAACGGGGTCACGCTGACCGTGTGCCGCACCGGTTACACCGGCGAGCACGGCTACGAACTGGTCGTCCCGTCGGGCGACGCGACGCGGGTGTGGGACGCGCTGTTCGGCGCGAGCGTGCCCGCCCGGGCCTGCGGCCTGGCCGCTCGCGACACGCTGCGCACCGAGATGGGCTACCCGCTGCACGGGCAGGACCTGTCCATGGACATCACCCCGGTGCAGGCCCGCGCCGGCTGGGCGGTGGGCTGGAGCAAGCCGGAGTTCTGGGGTCGCGACGTGCTGACCGCGGAGAAGGCCGCCGGCGCCCGGCGCACGCTGTGGGGTCTGGTCGCCAACGACCGGGGCATCCCGCGGGCGCACATGAGCGTGCTCTCCGGCGACCGGACCGTGGGGGAGATCACCAGCGGCACCTTCTCGCCCACCCGGAAGATCGGTATCGCGCTGGCCCTGCTCGACACCGCCGCCGGCCTGGCCGAGGGCGACACCGTCGAGGTCGACGTGCGCGGCCGCCGCAGCTCGATGACCGTCACCAAGCCGCCGTTCGTCCAGCCTTCGGTGAAGTAGCCGAGGACTGTTCGGTCCGGGCCGAACGGTGCCGGGAGCAGACTGAGGGCATGCCCGCTCCCGCTGCGCCTGACGCCGCCGCCGTACCGCTGGCCCGGCTCGCCGCGCTGTTCGCCGACGGCACCCGTGCCGCGTTCCTGCTCGCCCTGCTCGACGGGCGGGCGTGGACGCTGGGCGAGCTGGCCCGGCAGGCCGGGGTCGCCCCGTCCACCGCCAGCGAGCACGTCGACCTGCTCGTCGCGGGCGGCCTGCTGGCGCAGGAACGCCAGGGCCGGCACCGCTACCTGCGCCTGGCCGGCGCGCACACCGCGCAGCTGGTGGAGGACCTGGCCGGGTACGGCGGCCCGCCCGTCGCCCGGCCCGCCACCCTGCGCGCGTCGGCCGCCGCGGCGGCCCTGGCCAGAGGCCGCACCTGCTACGACCACCTGGCCGGGCGGCTCGGCGTCGCCCTCACCGACGCGATGATCGAGCGCGGCCTGCTGCAACGCGACACCGGCTTCGCCCTCACCCCCGACGGGGTGCGCTGGTTCGCCGAGTCCCTGGACGTGGGCGACGAGCTGAGCGGCGGTTCCCGCCGACCGGTGGCCAGGCCGTGTCTGGACTGGACGGAACGGCGGCACCACCTCGCCGGGGCCGGCGGCGCGGTGCTGTGCGACCGGCTCCTGGCTCGCCGCTGGGTCGAGCGGATCGGCACCGGCCGAGCCGTGCGCCCGACCCCCGACGGCGTACGGGCGCTGCGCGAGCTGCTCGGCGTCGACGTGTCCGGCGGCCCCGGCGCGGTGGCCTAGGGTGGTCGCCATGGCTGTCACGTACGAGCAGGTGAGGGACTGGGTGCTGGCGCTGCCTGGCGGGGCCGAGGTGATGGTCGAGGAGTGGGGCCACCCGACGCTGCGGGTCGGCGACAAGATGTTCGCCGGGGGCGCGCCCGGCAGCCCGACCATGTCGGTGAAGGCCACCAAGGAGGAGCAGGCGGCGCTGCTGGCCGCCGCGCCGGACGTCTACTCGCCCGCGGCCTACGTCGGGCGGTTCGGCTGGGTCCAGGTGGTGCTCGCCAACGCCGATCCGGACGAGCTGAAGGAGCTGGTCGTCGAGGCCTGGCGGCGCACCGCGCCGAAGAAGCTGGTCAAGCAGTACGACGCCGAGGCCTAAGCCGCGGCGGCGGAGGTCGCCTCGTCGCTCGCCGACAGGAGCGTGGACAGCGAGGTCATGTCCGCGCGCACGGGCTCCAGCGCGGCGACGGCCGCCCGCAGGGCGGGCTCTGCCCGGCAGGCCTGCCGGGCCTCGGCCGAGTGCTGCAGCAGCGCGGTGGCGCAGCGCATCCAGGACTGCCACCCGAACCAGCTCTCCGCGAGCCGCACCGCCTGGTCGGGCGGGATGGCCGCGTCGAGGCGGTCCAGCACGGCGTCGAACTCGGCGGGGCCCGGCTCGGGCACGGGCTCGCCGGGGAACTCGCGCGCCCACACCGCGGCGAACTCCGCCGCCAGGCCCGCGACCTCGGCGAGCCGGTCCCGCAGCACCGGGATCAGCGGCTCCGGTGACGCGCCGAGCTCGATCAGCGCGCCGCAGAGCATCGCGAACTCGCCCCCGAACCCCGGCCCGAGCTCGCCGAGCAGCTCGGCGCAGCCGGTGAGGGCGGTGGTGAGCTCGTCCGCCGGGGCCGTCTGGGCGGCCTCCCACAGTTGCGCCGTCGCCGACTCGAACGCCTCGATGTCGCGCTCGCGCCGGGCGCGCACCAGCGCGTCGCAGGCGCGGGCGAGCGGGGTGGCGGCTTCGAAGATCATTCGCGAATGCTAGCGGGCCGCGGGTCAGAAGAGAATCAGTCCGATGGCGATCACCGTGGTCCCCGTTTCGGACAGGAAACCGAGCACGTCGCCGGTGACGCCGCCGAACCGGCGTACCAGATGGACGCGCAGGCCGACCACGACGAGCAGTGAGCCGAGCACGGCGGCCGGGCCCTGCCAGGGGCGGTCCGGCACGGCCGGCACGGCCAGGGCCGCCACCCCGATCGCGGCGACGGCCACCGCGACCGGATGGACCGTGCCCGCGACCAGGGCGCCCATCCCGCCGGGCCGCGCCGCGGGCACGCCCCGGCGGCAGGCCTCGGCGATGGCCAGCCGTCCACCCGCGACGGCGGCGGCGACCGCCGCGACCAGCGCGGGCAGCGGCCGCGCCGACAGCTGCGCCAGCGCGCCGACCTGCAGCAGCAGCACCAGGATCAGGGCCACCACGCCGAACGGGCCGACCTCCGGCGACTTCATGATCTCCAGGGCGCGCTCGCGTGAGCGGTACGACCCCAGCGCGTCCACGGTGTCCGCCAGCCCGTCCAGGTGCAGCCCCCGGCTGAGCAGCGCGGCCAGGCCCACCGTCAGCGTCGCGGCGACCAGCCCGGGCAGTCCCGCCGCGAGCGCCGCCAGCACGCCGCCGAGCAGCGCCCCGAGCAGCGCGCCGACCGCCGGGGCGAGCGTCATGGCCCGGCCGGCGACGGCACGGTCCAGACTTCGCGGCCCGGCGACCGGCGCGACCGTCAACGTGGTCAGCGCCAGCCGCAGGCCGTCGAGGCGGCCGGTCCGCGGCTGCGGACCGTCAGTCCACGACGGAGGCGTCATCGGCGCGGGACACGGCCGGGTCGGTGTCCGGCTCGTCCTCGGGCTCCTGCAGGTGTGCGGGCGGTTCGTCGAGCAGCGGCGGCAGTGCGGGCAGCGACGCGGCCAGGGTCAGCGCCGAGCGCAGCAGTGGCAGCGCCAGCAGCGCGCCCGCGCCCTCGCCGAGACCGGTGTTCAGGTCGGTCAGCGCGGTCAGGCCGAGCACGTCGGCGGCGAGCACGGTGGTCGGGTGCCGGCCGGTGTCGGCCAGCGCGCACCACAGCCGGGACTGGCTGCCCAGGTCCCGGGCGATCAGCCCGGCGGCGACGCCGACCGGCCCGTCCAGCAGCACCGGCGTACGCCGTGCCGTGGCGCCCAGGATGACGCCGGCCGCGACCGCCAGGTCCGGCCCGCCCAGCTCGGTGAGCATCTCCTTGGCCGGCAGCACCCGCCCGCGGACCCGGTGCAGCGCGTCGCGCACCGCGGCACAGCGCAGCATCCACGCGGCGTCGTCCACCGTGCCGTCGGCGCTGACCACCCGGTTCAGCAGACCGGGCACCTCCGCGCCGGTCACCGCGGAGACCACCGCGGCCGCGGTCGCCTCCGCGCCGGCCCCGCACGAGCCCAGCAGCAGCAGGTCGACCCCGCTGTCGGCGGCCTCGTCGGCCAGCTGCCAGCCGTAGCGCAGCAGGCCGTCGACAGTGTCCAGCTCGGTCGCCGGGGCGTGCTCGATCGCCTCGGCCGTGGCCGTGTCGACGATCTGGAGGCTGACCCCGTGCTCGGCGGCCAGCAACCCGATCGGGCCCTCGCCCCGGCGGGCCTGCGCCGCGAGCAGGGCCGACGCGTGCGGGGTCTGGCCGGCGGCCACGTCGCCTTCGTGATCGCCGTGCAGCAGCAGCATCCGCGGCCGCTGCCACGGCAGCGGCACGGCGCGGCCCTGCGCGCCCGCCGCGAACAGCACGATCTCGGCCAGCCGGCCCAGGCCGGAGCCGGGGATGTCGAGCAGGTTCAGGTGGTCGCGGGCGGCGTCGCGGGCGTCGCTGTCCGGGATGGGCAGGTCCATGTTCTGCTGGATGACCAGGCCGGTGGCCACGATCGGCAGGGCCTGGGTGCTTTCGGTGAGCGCGGCCGTGAGCTTCGGCGCGGCGGCGGCCGGGCTGAGCACCTCGGGGCTGGGGATGGTCGCGGCGGGCAGCGTCACGGCGATCGGTGCACCGGCCGTCGTCGCGGCGGCCGCACCCGCGGCAGCCGTCACCGCGCCACCGGCGATCGCGCTTGGCGCAGCCCCTTCGGCCGGTTCCGACCCCGCAGCCGTCCCGGCCGGACCGGACAGGCCCGTGCCCGCAGCAGGCGCGGCCGGGCCGCCGAAGCCCGGTCCCGTCGCCGTGCCGTCGGCGGTGGTCAGCCAGACCGGGTGCCCGGCGACGACGAGGGCCACCGCATCACAGGCCGCGGCGACGGCCTGGTTGGTGAGTCCCATCAGGTCGGCGAAGCGCACGCCCGCCTCGGACGGCGGCACCACCGACAGGCCGACCTCGGGGCTGACCAGCACCACCCGGGCCGGGCAACCGGCGACGGCGGCGGCCAGCCGGCTGACGTGCACCTGGGCGTCCGAACGGTCCAGCAGGTTCACCACCCAGCCGCCGAGGTCGTCGACGATCAGCATGTCGTCGGCGGCCGCCTGGCCGAGCGCGGTGACCAGGGCGGCCGGGTCGCCGTACGTCTCGACGGTGATCCAGGACCGCGGCCGGCGCTCGCGGTGCGCGGCCACCCGGTCGGCGAACGCCGGGTCACCGCCGTCCGCCAGGGCGGTGGCGAGATAGCGCACCGACCGTGCGCCCGACAGCAGCGATTCGGCGTACTCGCTCTTGCCTGAGCGAATGCCACCGAGCACCAGCACCCGTGCCCCGAAGTGTGGGGGCCAACCGTCATGCGACATGCCCGTACCTTATGACCTTCGGCGCGGGAGCGGGTCAGCGGATGCGCCGCCTGCGCGGCCGGACCGGCGACGCCGGATAAGCTGATCGTCATGACGTGGAGCTGGCGGTACGAGGATGCGGCGGGCAAGCCCGTCGAAGGCCCGAACGAGACGTTCAGCAACCAGGCCGACGCCGAGTCGTGGCTCGGCCAGACCTGGCGTGACCTGGTCGCCGCCGGCGCGGTGGAAGTGATCCTCGTCGAGGGCGACCGCGACGAGTACCGGATGAGCCTGCAGGGGGCCTGATCCCCCGACCGTCAGGGGCCGCCCGCGCGGGCGGCCCCTGACGTCGTCTTCAGGGACGCTCGGCGGGGGACACGGTCTTGCCCGGGTCCCGCTCCGTGATCGGCTCGACGATCTCGTCGATCGCCTTCATCAGGTCGGCGTCGAGCTTCACGCCCGAGGCCTTGACGTTGTCGTACACCTGCTCGGGGCGCGTCGCGCCGACGATCGCCGACGACACGTTCGGGTTCTGCAGCACCCACGCGACGGCCAGCTGGGCCATGGTCAGGCCCGCCTGCTCGGCCAGCGGCTTGAGCAGCTGCACCCGGGTCAGCACGTCCTCGTCGAGCCAGCGCGCGATGAAGCCGGCACCCGACTTCTCGTCGGTGGCCCGCGAACCGGCCGGCGGCGGCTGGCCGGGCAGGTACTTGCCGCTCAGCACACCCTGCGCCATCGGCGACCACACGATCTGGCCGAGACCCAGCTCCTCGCAGGTCGGCACGACCTCGGCCTCGATGACCCGCCACAGCATCGAGTACTGCGGCTGGCTCGACACCAGCGAGATCTTCAGCTCGGTCGCCAGCGCGTGGGCGGCGCGGATCTCCGACGCCTTCCACTCCGAGACGCCGATGTAGTGCGCCTTGCCGGAGTGCACGATGTCGGCGAAGGCCACCATCGTCTCTTCCAGCGGGGTCGCATAGTCGTAGCGGTGCGCCTGGTACAGGTCGACGTAGTCGGTCTGCAGGCGCTGCAGCGAACCGTTGATCGACTCCATGATGTGCTTGCGGGACAGGCCCCGGTCGTTGCGTCCCGCACCGGTCGGCCAGAAGACCTTGGTGAAGATCTCCAGGCCTTCGCGGCGCTCGCCCTTCAGCGCCCGGCCGAGTACCGCCTCGGCGCGGGTGCCGGCGTACACGTCGGCGGTGTCGAAGGTGGTGATCCCGCTGTCGAGGGCGGCGCGCACACACGCGTCGGCGGCGTCCTCCTCGACCTGCGAGCCGTGGGTGATCCAGTTTCCGTACGAGATCTCGCTGACGAGCATCCCGGAACGGCCCAAATGCCGAAACTCCATACGGAGACCCTATGCCGACCGGGTCCGGCCCGTCGCAGAGGGTTGAATGTTCTACAAAACCGGTTTCGTGTCGGCCAGCAGGCGGTCCAGCTCCTCCATGACGACCTGGCGGCTGGGCAGCTCCGGGTCGATGAAGGCGCGGCCCTTGCGGTCCAGCGCGCCCCAGCGGCCGGACGGGCCCGCGATCAGGAACGCGACCGGGTGGATGACCAGCGCGGGGTGCACGGGCGGCACCACCACGGCACCGGTGCGGTCGACCACGCCCTTGCGGCCGCCCGCGTCCACGATGGCCAGGCCCTCGTCGGAGAAGCCGTCGACGTAGCGGCCGTCGGTGAGCGCGGTGGCGAACCCGGTGAACTGGAACGGCACCACGGCCCGGCCCTGCTTGTCGACCGCGCCCCAGCCGCCCCGGCGCACCGCGGCCAGGCCACGGCGGAACGGGCGTACGTCCTCGAAGCCGGTGGAGATGACCACCCGGCCCTGCTTGTCGATGGCGACCCAGTTTCCCGCGCCGTCGCGCGACACCCAGGCCAGCCCGTCGGAGAACGAGCCCACGCCGAGCCAGCCGGCCCGGCCGTCGATGAGCCGGGTGCCCGCCTCGTCGATCAGCTCCCAGGTCTCCATCTCCGGACGGCGCACCCACGCCGCGCCGTCGCGGAACGGCTGCACGTCGGCGAACGCGGGGGAGATGACCGTGCGGCCGTCGGCCCCGGCGAAGCCCCAGCACTGCACGCGCTCGTCGAAGCGCGGCACCGGCGGCTTGCTGACCTGCAGGATCTCGTCCATGCTGCGCGGGTACGGGCCCATGCCGTTCTCGGCGATCTTCATCGAGACGGCGTCGAGCGCCATCTCGGTGCGCGTGATCAGCTCCGGGTCCTCGACCTTGCGCAGTTCCAGCGCCTTCTCGAAGTGGTTGAACGCCTCCATGTAGCGGCCCTGGTCCAGACAGGACCGACCGGCGTGCTCGTGCATGGTGGCGCGCAGCCGGTCCGGCAGCTCGCTGGAGTTGGCCTCCGCGAACAGCTTGTCGGCCTCGGTGAAGTCGCCGCGCCACTGCAGCACGTGCGCCAGCCGGGCCTTGGCCAGCGCGATCCGGCGCAGCTCGCCGGTCGCCTCGGCATGTACGAGGGCCATCTTGCCGTCCGACAGCGCCTTGGTCAGGTCGCCGAGGATGCGCGAGACCACGGCCCGCAGGCTGAGCAGCCGGGCCCGGGTCGGGTTGTCGGTGGCCGGGGTGAGCTTCTCGGTGAGCCGGTCGCGGATCTCACGCAGCTCGTCCGGGCTGTCGACCAGCTCGCGCAGGGTCTCGTGGTGGAAGCGCCACTCGTACGCCGCCAGCACCTGCTCCGGATCGGGCCCCGCCTCCGGGGTGGCCTCCGGCTCCGGCTCGGCCGCGGCCGCGGCGGCAGCCGCCGCGTCACCGCTGACGGTGGCCGTCGTCGTCGCGGGCTCGGCGGCGGGCGCGGGTGCGCCACCCGGCCGGACCAGCGGGTGCAGCATCGTCGGGGCGGACAGCGCGGTGGCCGCGCCGGCCGCGCTCGCGGCGACGGGCAGCACCGTGTCGGGGGTGGCGACGACCGGTGTCTGCGGCACGGCCGGCGAGACCGGGTTGACCGAGACCGGTGCGGCCGAGACGGGCGCGGGGGAGACCGGGGCGGTGCTCGCCGCGGGCTCGCCGGAGACCGGCGCGACCGCGGGCGCGGATGCGGCCGACGCGGCGGGAGCCGGCGTGTCGTCGGTGATGGCGGCCATCATGCCGGTGTCCGCGCTGGAGTGGCGTCCCCGGCGGGCCGCGGCGGCCTGCGCCTGGTCACCGGCCGCCGTGGCGGCGGGCGTGGTGGCGGCGGGCGCGGATGCGGCCGTCGTGGCAGGCGCGGCGGGCTGCGCGGGAGACGTCGGAGCAGCCTGCTGGGCGGGTGGGGCAGTCGTCGGCGCGGCGGCTGCCGCGGCCTGCGGAGCCTGCTGCGGCGCGGACTGGCCGGGCGTCTGCTGGCCGGGGGCCTGCTGACCCGGCGCGGGGGCATAGCCTTGCTGGCCCGGAACCTGCTGGGGGTGGCCGGGCATGCCGGGGTGGCCCTGGCCGGGCTGGCCGTAGACCTGGCCCTGCTGCGGCTGTCCGGGGCGGCCCTGCGGCTGGCCGTACGGAGGCTGCCCCTGCGGCTGGCCGTAGTGGGGCTGCCCCTGCGGCGGCTGGCCCTGGCCGGGGTGGGGCTGGCCGTACTGCTGGGGGCCGTTCGGGTGCTGGCCGTAGACCTGGCCCTGCTGCGGCGGGCGCTGACCCTGCGGGCCGGGACCCTGCTGCGGCGGGCGGCCCTGCTGAGGCGGGCCGTACTGACCCTGCGGCCCGGGGCCTTGCTGCGGGTGCGGCTGGTTGGGGCCGCCGTAGACCTGACCCTGCTGCGGGCCGGGGCCGTTCGGGCGGTACTGCGGGCCGGGCTGCGGCGGCATCGGGCCGGGACGCCCACCGCGCTGCGCGTTCGGGTCCCAGTTGCCCTGACCCTGCTGCGGCGGGCGCTGGCCGTTGGCGGGCGGGAACGGTCCGGGCGGCGGGCCCTGGCCGGGGTGCGGCTGGCCGTGCTGCTGGGGGCCGTTCGGGTGCTGGCCGTTCGGGTGCTGGCCGGGCTGCTGCGGACCGGGCTGCTGCGGCGCCTGTGTGTTGGCGGGCTGCTGCGCGGCGGGGTCGGGCGCGTCCGAGGGCGGGCGTTGTCCGGGCACGCGCGACCACGGCGACGTCGGCGTACCGGCCCAGGCCGGCGTGCCGCGGTGCCGTTCGTCGGTGCGCTCGTCGGTCACGCCCCACCTCGCCTGGTTCCGGTCTTGTATGGCACAAATGCATCGCGAACCGGGTCGCCACAAAGGTATGGTCGCGCCCGGCCGAAAAAAGAATGCGGTTGCGAGTGGAGGGTACGGGGTGGGCTTCGTCACCGCCACTGCGGATCGGCTCACAATCCGAAACTTCACCGAGACGGCAGGGCTTTTCCGGACATTAGGTGCATCCGGATTCCGGCGATTCTCCACATACCGCCAGGCGACCGTGGCCGCCACCATCACCAACACCATGTTCGGCTTCGTGCGCACCTACGTCATGCTGGCCGTGGCCGGCTCCGCGGTGGCCGTCGGCGGGCAGGCGGCCGGCTACGACGCCCCGCAACTGGTCACCTACGTGTGGGCGGGGCAGGGCCTGATCGGCGTGGTGGCGCTGTGGGGCTGGACCGAGCTGGCCGACCGGATCCGCTCCGGCGACGTGGTCACCGACCTGCTGCGCCCGGTGCACCCCGTGCTCGGCTACCTGCTGCCCGACCTGGGCCGGGCGGCGTACGCATTGCTCACCCGGTTCGTCGTGCCGATCGTGGTCGGCGCGCTCGCGTTCGACATGTACCTGCCGCAGCGTGCCGCCACCTATCCGATGTTCGCGGTGTCGGTGCTGCTCGCTGTGCTGGTCTGCTTCGCCGGGCGGTTCCTGGTCAACGCGGCCGGCTACTGGCTGCTGGACACCCGCGGCGTGCTGATGGGCTGGGCGGTCTGCGCGGGCGTGCTCGGCGGCCTGTACTTCCCGATCCGCTTCCTGCCCGAATGGGCCGCGGCCGCCGTCTACCTGGGCACCCCGTTCCCGTCGGTGCTGCAGATCCCGCTCGACGTGCTGGTCGAGCGGGATCCGCCGGCCGGGCAGCTGGGTCTGCTCGGACTCCAGGCGCTGTGGGCCGTGCTGCTGCTCGCGGCCTGCGTGCTCGTGCAGCGCCGGGCGGAGCGGCGGCTGGTGGTGCAGGGTGGCTGAACCCTCGACCGCGGCGATCTACCGGCGGCTGATCGCGGCGCAGGTGCGCTCGCAGGCGTCGTACCGGGCGAGCTTCGTCCTGGACCTGCTGTCCAACGTGGTCTTCCTCGGCGCAGACCTGCTCACCGTGCTCGTGGTCTTCCACCGGGTGCCGGTGCTGGCCGGTTTCTCGCTGACCGACACGCTGCTGGTGTTCGGGCTGTCGTCGCTGGGCTTCTCGCTGGCCGACCTGGCCGTCGGCAACATCGACCGGATGCAGCGCCACGTGCGCACCGGGCTGCTCGACGCGGTGCTGATCCGCCCGCTGGGCGTGCTGTGGCAGCTGCTGGTGCTCGACGTGGGGGTGCGGCGGCTGGGCCGGGTCTGCTCCGGCGTGGTCGTGCTCGTGGTCGCGGTGCACCTGGCGGGGGTGCCGCTCACGCCGGCCGACGTGCTGCTCCTGGTGATCACACCGCTGGCCGGGGCGGTGTTCTTCAGCGCGGTCTTCGTGGCCACCGCCACCGTGGCGTTCTGGTGGGTGGACTCCGGCGAGCTGAGCGCGGCGCTGACCTACGGCGGGCGGGACTTCACCTCGTACCCGATGACCGTCTACGGCGGCTGGTTCCGCCACGTGCTCGCCTTCGGGCTGGGCTTCGGCTTCGTGGCGTACTACCCGGCGCTGATCCTGCTCGACCGCCCGGACCCGCTCGGCGCCCCGTCCTGGCTGGGCTGGTGCAGCCCCGTCCTGGCGGCGATCGCCGCGGTGCTGGCCGGGCTCGTCTGGCGCACCGGCGTACGCCACTACCGCAGCACCGGCTCATGACGCGAACGGGAGGCACGGCGGCATGCACGTGATCGAGGCAAAGGGGCTGCGCAAGGACTTCACCGTACGGGTACGCAAGGGCCTGCTGCGGCGCGAACGCCGGGAGGTCGCCGCGGTCGACGGCGTCGACCTGACCGTGCGGCGCGGCGAGCTGCTCGGCTACCTCGGCCCCAACGGCGCGGGCAAGTCCACCACCCTGAAGATGCTCACCGGCGTGCTGAACCCGTCCGGCGGCCAGGTCTCGGTGTGCGGGCTGACCCCGGTGCCGCAGCGCATCCTGCTGGCCCGGCGCATCGGCGTGGTCTTCGGACAGCGCTCGCAGCTGTGGTGGGACCTGCCCCTGCGCGACTCGTACGAGCTGCTGCGCCACATCTACCGGGTGCCCGCCGCCGAGCACGCCGCCCGCCTGCGGCGCTGCCGCGATCTGCTCGAACTGGACCCGTTCCTGGACACCCCCGTCCGCCAGCTCTCGTTGGGCCAGCGCATGCGCGGCGAGCTGACCGCGGCCCTGCTGCACGGGCCGGAGGTGATCTTCCTCGACGAGCCGACGATCGGCCTGGACGTGGTGAGCAAGCAGGCCGTCCGCGGCTTCCTGGCCGAACTGGGCGAGTCCGGCGACACCACCATCGTGCTGACCACGCACGACCTGGCCGACATCGAGCGGCTGTGCCGCCGCATCGTCGTCATCGACCACGGCCGCGTGGTCCACGACGGCGGCATCGACGCCCTGCACGCCCGCTACGGCTCGCAGCGCCGCGTGGTCGTCGACTTCGACACCCCGCCCGCGGCCCTGCCCACGCTGCCCGGCGTACACCTCGAATCCGCCACCGGCCCCCGCCTGACCTTCACCCTCGACGGCTCCGCCTCCGTCGGCGCCCTCGTCTCCGCCCTCTCCGCCCTCGGCGGCCTGCGCGACCTCTCCGTGGCCGAACCCGAAATCGAGCAGGTCATCGCCCGCCTCTACCGCTCAGACGAAGGAAGGGCACCTTCTTAGCGGATTCCGTAGAGGAGGGGCACCTTCCCCACTTGCCGGCACTGTGCCCCTGGTGACATCTGCTTCCGGAAGCGGATCTTGCCTGGATACACTCGAGCCGCACAGGGCCGCAAGGGGCACGCTGGTTGGGTGGGACGGCGCGCATCAACCGCGTCGTACCCGGAGTACCCACATGGCCGCCCGTGCCTCATACCGTGACCTCGTCCGGATCACCGGACCCTGGTTCCTCGTCCTGGCCTTCCTCGCCCGCCTGCCCGCCGCCATGGGCCCGCTCGGCGTGATCACCCTTGTCGTCGCGGCCACTGGCAGCTACGGCACCGCAGGCCTGGCCGCCGCCGCGTACGGCATCGGCGCCGCGCTCGGCGGTCCCGTCGCCGGCACCCTCGCCGACCGGTTCGGCCAGCGCGCCGTCGGCATCGCCACGGCCGTCGTCGACGCCGCCGCCTACGCCGCCCTCGTCCTCGCCGTGACCGGCGGCTTCCCGGCCGCGGTGCTGCCGCTCGCGGCGCTCGCCGGGTTCGCCATGCCGCAGGTCGGCCCGCTGGTCCGGGTGCGCTGGGCGGTGCTGCTCGGCGACCGCGGCCGGCAGCGGCAGCTGCCCACCGCGATGGCGTACGAAGGCGCCGTCGACGAGGCGTCGTTCCTGGCCGGTCCGGCGCTGGTCGGCATCCTGGCCCTGTCCGGCTGGGCCGGCGCGCCGCTGCTCGTGGCCTCCGCGCTGACCGTGCTGGCCGCGGTGCCGTTCGCGCTGCACCGCACCGTCCCGCCGGTGCTGCGCGCGCCCCGGGTCGCGCCGGCGAAGGCCGGTCCCGCCACCGGCCCGGCTGCGGCCGAGCGTGCCCGTGCCGGCGAGCGTGCCGGGGTCGCCGGGCGGATGCCGTTCACGCGGGTGGCGGTGCTGGTCGCGGCCATGTCCGTGATCGGTGTCGTGTTCGGGGCGACGCAGACCGGCGTGACCGCCTTCGCCGACTCGCTCGGCTCGCCCGGCTCAGCCGGTCTGATCTACGCCGTGCTCGGTGTCGGCAGCGCCCTCGCCGGGCTCGCCGTGGCCTGGCTGCCGGAGTCGCTCGGCCCGGTCAGCCGGTATGTCTGGTCGGCTGCCGCCCTGGTCGCGGGCACCGCCGCACTGCTTCTCGCGCACTCCACGCCGACCGCCCTGGCCGCCGTCGTCGTGCTCGGCGTCACCGCCGCGCCGTACCTGATCTCCGGCTACGCCCTGGCGGGACGGCTGTGCCCGCCCAACCGCGCGGGCATGGTGATGACCCTGCTGGCCAGCGGTGTGGTCGCGGGGGTCTCGATGGGCGCGGCGGTCGCGGGCCGGCTCGCCGACGCCTACGGCTACCGCGGCGCGTTCGCGGTGCCGCTGGTCGCCGCGTCGCTGGGCCTGCTGCTGGCCGCGCTGATCGGGCCGGGTCTGCGCCGGGCGGTGCGCGCCGCGGACCGCGCCGACGCCGCGATCGCCGCGCAGGCGGCGGCCCGACACCCCGCCCTCACCGCCGCCTGAGGCGGCACACGCAGCCGCGCTGCTCCGGCTCGCCGGGCTGCCCTGATCGGGCTGCCAGCCTGGCTGTCCGCCTTCACGGCAGCGTCAGAGCCAGCCCTGGGCGCGGGCGGTCTGGACGGCTTCCATGCGGTTGCGGGTGCCGGTCTTGCCGATCGCGGCGGACAGGTAGTTGCGCACGGTGCTCTCGGACAGGTGTAGGCGGATGGCGAGGTCGGCGATGGTCGCGCCGTCGGCGGCGCTGGCCAGCACCTCGCGTTCGCGTTCGGTCAGCGGGTTGGGGCCGGCCGCCAGCGCGGCTGCCGCCAGCGCGGGGTCGATGACGGTCTGTCCGGCGAGCACCCGGCGGACCGCCTCGGCCAGGTCCTCGACCGGGCCGTCCTTGACCAGGAAGCCACGCGCTCCGGCGTCCATGGCCCGGCGCAGGTAACCGGGGCGGCCGAAGGTGGTCAGGATCAGCACCTTGCACCCCGGGGCCGCGGTGCGCAGCAAGGCGGCGGCGTCCAGGCCGGACAGGCCGGGCATCTCGATGTCGAGCAGCGCCACGTCCGGCGACGCCGCCGCGGCGGCCGCGGCCACCTCGTCGCCCCGGCCCACCTGGGCGACCACCTCGATGTCGGGTTCCAGGCCGAGCAGCAGCGCCAGCGCGCCGCGCATCATGCCCTGGTCCTCGGCCAGCAGCACCCGGATCACGCGGGGCCTCCGGCGGGGACGGTGGCGCGCAGCACGAAGCCGCCGCCGGACAGGTCCACGGTCGACAGCGTGCCACCGACCAGCGCCAGCCGCTCGGCCAGGCCGCGCAGGCCGTTGCCGGGCGAGGCGTCGGCGGGGATGCCGCGGCCGTCGTCGCGCACCTCCAACTGCCAGCGGTCGGTGCGGCTGAGCGCGATGACGCACGAACCGGCGCCGCTGTGCCGGATGACGTTGGTGGCGGCCTCGCGCACCGCCCAGGCGAAGGCGTCGTCGACGGCGGTCGGCAGCGGGTCGGCGGTGGTGCGCACGGTGGGCTCGATGCCCGCGTCGGCCAGCGCCGCCCCGGCGGTGGCCAGCTCGGCGGCGAAGGCGCGGGCGCGGTAGCCGGTCACCGCCTGGCGCACCTCGGCCAGCGCGGTGCGCCCGATCTGCTCGATCTCGGCGGCCTCCCGGGCGGCGGCGTCGGCGTCGCGCCCGGCGGTGCGGCGTACCACCTCGGCCTTGACGACGATCAGGGAGAGGCTGTGGCCGAGCAGGTCGTGCAGGTCGCGGGCGAAGCGCAACCGCTCGCTCTCCACCGCGGCGCGGGCCAGTTCCTCCCGGGTCGCGCTCAACTCCCGGATGAGGCGCATCATGCGGCGGACGACCATGATCAGCGCACCGGCCATGATCGTGTTGAAGACCGACTCGGCGATCTCCCGGCCGGGCTCGCCGTGCAGCATGCCCAGTCCGACCTGCACCACGACCATGGCGGCCAGCCAGAGGTAGGCCACCGGCAGCGCGTAGAGCGCCACCCCGGCGGCGGCCAGGTACAGCACCAGTCCCAGCCAGCCGCCGGGCTGCCCGCCGTACGCCGCCGCGAGGGTCACCCCGATGACGGTGACCAGGGCGAGCAGGCCCTGGTTGCGCAGGCTCGGCTGGTTCGTGGTGCTGAAGCCCTGCACCACGACGAACAGGTACAGCGTGATGAAGGCGGCCAGGCCGACTCCGGCTGCCAGGGGGGCGGCGACCTGCCCGACCAGTACCGCGTGGATCGCCGGGGCCATCGGCCACAGCCAGAGCGCGGCGAACAGCGCTCCGCGCCGCTGTCCGCGCCGCTTGGCCCCACGGGACGCGGCAGAGCCGGGGGGGGGGGGGGGGGGGGGGGCCCCCCCGCCCCGGCCCGGGGCCGAGGGGGGGCGCCCCCCCCCGGCGGGCGCGCTTCGCCCCCGGGGGCGGGGGCCGGGGGGGGGGGGTGGTCCTGGGCCCCCCCCCCCCGGCTCAGGCCGTCCAGGAAGCGGGACATCACCGCAGTGCCGCCGAGCGCCGGTAGGCCCAGGCCGCGAGCCCGCCGAAGATCAGGGCCCAGGCGGCGAGGATGGCGACCCCGCCGACGGGCGGCGCCTGCCCGGCCACCACGGACCAGCCCAGCTCGGCGAAGCGGTTGCTGGGCAGCCAGGTCGCGATCGACGCGAGCACGTGCGGCATCACGGCGACCGGCACGAACAGCCCGCCGAGGAACGCCAGGCCGAACACGCCCAGCATGCTCACCGGCTGGGTCAGCTGGGGCGGCAGGGTGAAGCCCAGCGCCAGGCCGAACGCCGCGAAGGGCAGGCTGCCCAGCCACATCAGCAGCACCAGCGCGACCCACTGCCCGGCGCTGAACGACACGCCGTGCGCGAACGCGGCGACCAGGCCCACCGAGACCACCGGCGGGATCGCCAGCAGCGAGGCCAGCAGCGCCTTCACGGCGACCACCTGGGTCGGCGCGAGCGGCGTGATCCGCAGCTGGCGCAGCCAGCCGTTGGCGCGCTCCTGGGACACGGCGATGCCGACGGACAACGCGCCGACCAGCGCGCCGTACGCGGCCATGCTGACCATGAGGTACGCGGCGACGTCGACGCCGCCGACCTGCCCGGCTTCCTCGGAGCTGCCGCTGCTGATCGTGTAGATCAGCACCGGCAGCACCACGGTGAAGATCGCCATGCGCGGCTCGCGGATCAGGCGGCGCAGTTCGAAGACGAGATAGGCGCGCACGGTCACTCCTTGCCGGCGGATGCGGTCAGGGACAGGAAGGCCTCTTCCAGGCCCGCCCCGGTGATCTCCAGGTTGCGCCAGGCGTGGCCTTCGGCGAGCAGGGCGCGCACGGTGCGGTCGGAGTCGTCGCAGCGCAGCAGTGCGCGCTCGCCGCGCTGCTCGGCCTCGACCACGCCGGGCAGGCGGCGCAGCATGTCGAGGTCGGTGCCGGCGCGGTCGAAGCTGACCGTACGCCCGCCGGTGAGCTGCTTGATGTCCGCGCCGCTGCCGTCGGCGACGACCCGGCCCCGCGCGATCACGATGACGCGGTCGGCGAAGTCGTCGGCCTCTTCGAGGTAGTGCGTCGCGAACAGCACGGTGCGGCCGGTCGCGGCGTAGCGGCGCATGGCCGCCCAGAACGCCTGGCGGCTCTCCACGTCCAGCGCGGCGGTCGGCTCGTCGAGCACGAGTAGTTCGGGGTTGCCGGCCAGGGCGAACGCGAAGCGCACCCGCTGGGTCTGACCGCCGGAGAGCTTGTCGAGCCGCCGTCCCGCCAGGTCCGCGAGGTCGGCCGTGGCCAGGATCTGCGCGGTGGGCAGCGGGTCGCGATACAGCGCACGGGCGAGTTCGACCAGCTCCCGTACGGTGGCGTTGGCGGCGAAGCCCGACTCCTGCAGCATCGCGCCGACCTTGCCGGCCCGCACCGCCTCGGTCGGGCTGCCGCCGAACAGGCGCACCGTGCCGGCCGTCGGCTCCAGCAGGCCGAGCAGCATGTTGATGGTGGTGGACTTGCCTGCTCCGTTGGGGCCGAGCAGCGCCACCGTCTGGCCGCGGGCGATGGACAGGTCGATGCCGTCCACCGCCCTCACCGGGCCGTAGTCTTTCGCGACCGCTTGCAGCCGCACCGCTTCCGTCATGCGTCCGACGCTAGGCGGAGCCGGGACGGCCGGGCAGATCCGGCGATCCCGACTCCGGCAGGACAGATGTCCTAGGCCTTGGTGGGGACGACCGGGTCACCGATCTTGACCTGCGGGTTCGGCATGCGCATGCGGCGGAAGGTGATCCCGCGCATGACCGCGTACATGTACAGCGAGCCCATGCGCTGGGTGGTCTTGGGGTAGTTCGCCTTGATCAGCTTCTTGATCTTCCGGCAGATGAAGAAGCTGTCCACGATCACGGCCAGCGCCAGCAGCAGCCAGATGATGTTCGCGGCCACCGCGATGCGCGGGTCGCGGACCTGGATCAGGAAGAAGATCAGGAAGGCGCCGCCGAAGAACCAGGTGCCTACGGTGCGCCGGGAGTCGACGTAGTCGCGCACCAGCCGCCGCTCCGGGCCCTTGTCCCGGGGCAGCAGGAAGCGCTCGTCGCCCGCCTTCATGCCGGCCATCGACTCGGCCCGGTCGGCACGCGACTTCTCGCGGGCGCGCTTGAGGGCCTCGCGGCGGTTCGCCGGCGGCGGCTCGGCCTTGCGGCGCTGGGCCTCGGTGCGCTTCGGCGTCGCCTTGCCCTTGGCGGGCGTGTACGAGCGCGACGCGCGCACGATCTCCGAGCCCTCGGGCTCGGAGGCCGAGGCCTCGGCGGGAACGTCAGTGGTCTTGCGGGAGAACAACGGCACGCAGCAAGGGTAGCCGACCCGCGGCCATCGCCGACGCCCACCGCGTGGCGACCTGTGACGAACCGCTCGCACCGACCACCACCAGCCCCGCCTGCCCCTGCCTCACCCCGACGCGCACCACGCGACGCGAACACCTCGCGCCGCGCCCTGCGCGCGTGGCGGTGGCGCGCCGCGGGAGGTCTGGGCGGCCGTGCGTCGCCTCGCCGAAAATAGACGTTGGCCTATCTGGATGAGAAAATAAAGATCATTCTCATCCAGATAGGCCAACGTCTATGGTAGTCGGGCCTGGGGCCAGGGCCGGGCGGCGCGGGCCGCCGGGCGGGTCGCGG
This sequence comes from Catellatospora paridis, assembly GCF_009720365.1. Taxonomy (GTDB): domain Bacteria; phylum Actinomycetota; class Actinomycetes; order Mycobacteriales; family Micromonosporaceae; genus Catellatospora; species Catellatospora paridis. The sequence goes on from NZ_ML769314.1 coordinate 429,826, forward strand.
GTGGGGCGGGTGTCAGCGGGAGACGGTGGCGCCGAGGCCGGCGAGCTTGGCCTCGAAGTCCTCGTAACCGCGGTTGATCAGGTCGACGCCGTGCACCCGGGAGGTGCCCTCGGCGGCCAGGGCGGCGATCAGGTGGCTGAAGCCCGCCCGCAGGTCCGGGATGATCAGGTCGGTGGCGTGCAGCTTGGCGGGGCCGGCGATGACGGCGGAGTGGCGGAAGCCCATCCGGCCGAACCGGCACGGGGTGCCGCCGAGGCAGTCCTGGAAGACCTGGATGTGCGCGCCCATCTGGTTCAGCGCGCTGGTGTAGCCGAAACGCTTCTCGTACACCGTCTCGTGCACCACGGACAGGCCGTTGGCCTGGGTCAGCGCCACGACCAGCGGCTGCTGCCAGTCGGTCATGAAGCCGGGGTGCACGTCGGTCTCCAGCGCGACGGGGCGCAGGTCGCCGCCGGGGTGCCAGAAGCGGATGCCGCCGTCGACCGGGTTGTCGTCGATCTCGAACTCGCCGCCGATGGACCGGAAGACGTTGAGATACGTGGTCATGTCGGCCTGGCGGGCGCCCCTGACGGTGATGTCACCCCGGGTGGCCAGCGCGGCCGAGGCCCAGCTGGCGGCCTCGATGCGGTCGGGGATGGGGCGGTGCGAGAACCCGCCCAGGCGCGGCACGCCCTGGATCTCGATCACCCGGTTGGTGTGCACCTTGATGATCGCGCCCATCTTCTGCAGGATGCAGATCAGGTCGATGATCTCGGGCTCGACCGCGGCGTTGCTCAGCTCGGTGACGCCCTCGGCGCGCACGGCGGTGAGCAGGATCTGCTCGGTGGCGCCGACCGACGGGTAGTCCAGCTCGTACTTGATGCCGTGCAGGCCGTCCGGGGCGGACAGGTGCAGGCCTTCCGGGGTCTTGTCGACGACGGCACCGAAGCGCCGCAGCGCCTCCAGGTGGTAGTCGATGGGGCGCGGGCCGATGTGGCAGCCGCCCAGATCAGGGATGAACGCATGGCCGAGCCGGTGCAGCAGCGGGCCGCACAGCAGGATCGGGATCCGGCTGGAACCGGCGTGCACGTTGATCTCGTCGATGCCGGCGCGCTCGACGTTGGACGGGTCGAACCGCAGCTCACCATCGAGGTCGCCGTTGGTCACCTTGACGCCGTGCAGCTCCAGCAGGCCTCGCACGATCTCGACGTCGCGGATGCGCGGAACGTCGTACATGCGGCTCGGACTCTCGCCCAGCACGGTCGCGACCATGGCTTTGGAGACCAGATTCTTGGCCCCGCGAACCCGCACCTCGCCCTTGAGCGGGCTACCTCCGCTGACGATGAGCACGTCGTCCGACAAGGCGACCTCCTGGGTGTGGCGCGAGTGAAAAGCAAACCCCGGCAGCATAGCGCTGAGTGATGTGTGACGGAACACGGGAAGATTAAATGAGTACGAGCACCGCGATTCGGACGCGATGCTCGCACTCAGGGTAATCAGTTGCCTACGGCAATGCCAGCATCTGGTCCAGCGCGACCCGGGCGTGGTGCGCCGTGTCGGGATCGACCGTGATCTGGTTGGGCACCCGGCCCGCGACCAGCTCCTCCAGCGCCCAGACCAGGTGCGGCAGGTCGATGCGGTTCATCGTGGAGCAGTAGCAGACCGTCTTCTCCAGGAACATGACCTGCTTGTCCGGATGCGCGGCGGCCAGGCGGCGGACCAGGTTGAGCTCGGTGCCCACGGCCCAAGCCGAGCCGGGCTCGGCCGCCTCCAGCGCCTTGATGATGTACTCCGTCGAGCCGACGTAATCGGCCGCGGTGACCACCTCGTGGCGGCACTCCGGGTGCACCAGGATGTTGACGCCCGGCACCTGCTCGCGCACGGCCTGCACGTTCTCCAGGGTGAACCGGCCGTGCACCGAGCAGTGCCCGCGCCACAGGATCATCTTGGCGTCGCGCAGCTGCTGGTCGGTCAGGCCGCCGTTGGGCTTGTGCGGGTCGTAGAGCACGCAGTCGTCGAGGGAGTAGCCCATCTCCAGCACCGCGGTGTTGCGCCCCAGGTGCTGGTCCGGCAGGAACAACACCTTCTCGCCCTGGGCGTACGCCCAGTCCAGCGCGCGCTTGGCGTTGGAGGAGGTGCAGACCACGCCGCCGTTGCGGCCGACGAAGCCCTTGATGTCGGCGGAGGAGTTCATGTAGGTGACGGGCACCACGGATTCCGCGATACCCAGGTCGCTCAGCAGGTCCCAGCACTGCTCGACCTGCTCCAGCACGGCCATGTCGGCCATGGAGCAGCCCGCGGCCAGGTCCGGCAGGACCACGCGCTGGGCCTCGGAGGTGAGGATGTCGGCCGACTCGGCCATGAAGTGCACGCCGCAGAACACGATGAACTCGGCGTCGGGCCGGGCCGCGGCCTCGCGGGCCAGCTTGAACGAGTCGCCGGTCACGTCGGCGAACTGGATGACCTCGTCGCGCTGGTAGTGGTGGCCGAGCACGAAGACCCGGTCACCGAGCGCGGCCTTGGCCGCGGCGGCGCGCTCGACCAGGCCGGGGTCGCTGGGCGCGGGCAGGTCGCCCGGACAGTCGACGCCGCGTTCCGAGTTCGAGTCCTTGCCGCGGCCGAGCAGCAGCAGTACGGGAGCAGTCACGCCTCCCATCGTCGCACCAACCGGGCGCGACAGGCTCGCCCGCACGGCTGTGGCCTGCCCCACGGCGGGCGTCTGCCGCACGGGGCCGGGGCGCTCCGCCGGCGCAGGGTTCGCCGTTCGTCGGGGCCGGGGCGTGGGACGCGGCCACGCCGGTCGTCCGGGCGGCCGGGGCGGGTCACTATCGTGCAGCCCATGCGAGTGTTGATCTGTCCCGACAAGTTCGCCGGCACGCTCACCGCGGTGGAGGCGGCCCAGGCCGTCGCCGAAGGCTGGCGGACGGCCGCCGCGGCGGATGAGCTGATCTGCCGCCCCATCGCCGACGGCGGCCCCGGTTTCGTCGAGGTGCTGCACGCCTCGATCGGCGGCGAGCTGATCGAGGTGGACACGACCGACCCGCTGGGCCGCCCGGTTCTCGGCTCGGTGCTGCTGGCCGGGGACGAGGCGGGCACGGCGTACGTCGAGAGCGCGCAGGCCTGCGGCCTGCACCTGGTCGAGCCGGGGGAGCGGGACCCGAAGGTCACCTCCTCGTACGGCCTGGGCGCGCTGATCGAGGCCGCGGTGGCGCACGGCGCCCGGCGCGTGGTGATCGGGCTCGGCGGCTCGGCCACCAACGACGGCGGCGCGGGACTGCTCGCCGCCCTCGGTGCGGTCGGCCTGGACGCCGCGGGCGAGCCGCTGCCCCCCGGCGGCGCGGCCCTGACCGCCTGCACGTCTCTCGCCCTCGCGGACAGCGCGCCGGACTCGGCCGACGCGACCGCCCCCGACGGCGCGACCCGCGCGGACGGGTCGGCCGGATCGGGCCTGCTGCCCGCCGGGGTCGAGCTGATCGCCGCCACCGACGTCGACAACCCGCTGACCGGCCTGCACGGCGCGTCGGCGGTGTACGGCCCGCAGAAGGGCGCCACCCCGCAGGACGTGACACTGCTCGACGCGGCGCTGGCGAACTGGGCCGCGGTGCTGGAGCGGGAGCTGCCCGGGTGCCCGGCGAAGCTGTCGGAGCTGCCCGGTGGCGGCGCGGCGGGCGGGCTCGGCGCGGCGATCCTGGCCCTGGGCGGCACGGTCGCCTCCGGCATCGACCTGATCCGCGAGCTGACCGGCCTGGACCAGGTGCTGGAGAACGTCGACCTGCTGATCACCGGCGAGGGCTCGTTCGACCACCAGTCGTTGCGTGGCAAGGCCATCTCCGGGCTGGCCGGCGCGGCCCGTGACCTCGGCATCCCGTGCGTGGTGCTGGCGGGTCGGGTCACCACCGGGCGCCGCGAGCAGGGCGCGGCCGGCGTCACCGAGGCGTATGCCCTGGTCGACCACTTCGGCAGCGTCGACCTCGCCCTCGCCGAACCCGCCCGCGGCCTCCGCGAACTCTCCGCCCGCCTGGCCGGCCAGTGGTCCCGCTGACCTGAACCGAAGGAAGGGCACCTTCTACACGGACGTCCGTTAAGAAGGTGCCCTTCCTTTGTCCTGGGCGTCAGGTGACGTCGAGGATGGCCTTGCCGTTGACGCGGCGGGCGAGGAGGGCCTCGGCGGCTTCGGCCGCCCGGTCCCAGCCGCCGCGCCAGCCGATCTGCGGATCAAGGCGGCCCGCGGCGATCAGGCCGACCAGGTATGCCAGGTCCGGTCCGTTGCCACCGGCGACGCTGCCGATGAACGACTCCAGCCGACGCCGCCGCCCGATGGTGGAGTACGCCGGGAACACCGTCGGCTCGCCCGACGCCGCCCCGATCGAGATGACCGCCCCGTCGACGGCCAGCAGCTCCCAGAGCGCGGCCAGGTCCGGACCGCCCACGTTGTCCAGCGCCCCGTGCACCGGCTCGGTGATCTCGGCGAGCGAGCCGACGACCTCGGCCGCGCCCAGTTCGCGCAGCCCCTTGGTCCGTTCGGGGCGGCCGGCCACCGCGATGACATGCGCCCCGGCCAGCGCTCCGAGCTGGACGGCGAACCGCCCGACGCCGCCCGCCGCGCCGGTGACCACCACCCGCCGGTCGAGCAGCGGGCCGAGCCGGCGCAGTGCGCTCAGTGCGGTGATGCCCGCCACGGGCAGCGCGGCGGCCGCGCCGAAGTCGACCTCCTCCGGCAGTTCCGCGAGTTCGCCGGTGGGCACGGCGCGGCGGGTGGCCCAGGCGGGTCCGGGGCCGAAGGTCACCACGCGGGTGCCGACGGGCGGGCCGGAGCCGTCGGCCGCGGCGGCGACCACCACGCCGGCCGCGTCCCAGCCGCTGACCGCGCCGTCGGGCAGGTCGCGGACGTGGGACACGTCGCCGTAGTTGAACGAGATCGCCTTGACCTCGACCAGCGCCTCCTGCGGCGTGGGTACGGGATCCGGGGCGTCGCCGATCCGCAGCCCGGCGGGTGCCGAGCGGTCGGCCAGCAGTGCGCGCATACGCGTTCCTCTCTGAGTGGGGGCGGCGGTTCAGGCCGCGTTGTCCGGCGCGAGGAACCGGTCCCCGGCGGAGTCGGCGGCGGACGTGCGGTCGCGCCGGCCCAGCACGGCAGCCAGCAGGCCGAGCAGGGAGATCGCGGTGACCAGGCCGATGGCGGCCAGGAAGGTGTCCGGCAGGCGGCCCGGCACGATGGCCCCGCCGCCGACCACCGCCGACGTGACGGCCAGCGCGACCGCCCCGCCGACCTGGAACGAGCTCTGCACCAGCCCGGAGGCCAGCCCCTGCTCGTCGTCGGCGACCCCGTTGGTCGCCTGCACGTTCAGGGCGGAGAAGGACAGTGCGAAGCCCAGCCCGAGCAGCAGCGCGGTCGGCAGGATCACGGTGAGGAACTCCGGCTCCGGCCCGGCGCGCAGGAACAGGGCGTACGCGGCGACGAACGCCACCATGCCCAGCGCGATCAGCCGCCGGGTGCCGTACCGCGTGATCAGCCTGCCCACCAGCGGGCCGGAGCTCGCCACGATGACGCCGGCGGGCAGCAGCGACAGCGCCATCTGCAGCGGCGACCACTGCAGCACGTTCTGCAGGTACAGCGCGACGATGAACTGGAAGCTCAGGTAGCCGCCGGAGACGGCCATCGCGGTGAGGTCGGCCCGGACCAGGCTGCGGTTGGCGAAGATGCCCAGCCGCACCAGCGGGTGCGCGACGGTGCGCTCGGCCACGACGAAGGCGACGGCGAGCCCTGCGACCACGGCCAGCGAGCCCAGCGTGCGCAGCGAGGTCCACCCCGCCTCGGGGGCGTTGACCACGGTGAACACCAGCAGCAGCAGTGCGCCGGTCGAGGTGGCCGCGCCGAGCACGTCGTAGCCGCCGGGGTTGCGGCTGCCGTCGCGCGGGATGAGCCGCAGCCCGGCGACCAGGGCGATCAGCGCCAGCGGCGCGGGCAGCAGGAAGGTCACCCGCCAGTCGATCTCGGTGAGCAGCCCGCCCAGGATCAGGCCGGAGGAGAAGCCGCTGGCCCCGAACACGGTGTAGATGCCCAGCGCCCGGTTGCGCACCGGCCCCTCGGGGAAGGTCGTGGTCAGGATGGACAGCCCGGCGGGCGCGGTGAACGCCGCGGCCAGGCCCTTGACGAACCGCGTCGCGATGAGCAGCGTGCCGTCCTCGACCAGACCGCCGAGCACGGACGCGCCGGCGAAGACGGCGAGGGCGATCAGCAGCACCCGGCGCCGGCCGAGCAGGTCGGCGGTGCGTCCGCCGAGCAGGAGCAGGCCGCCGTAGCCGAGCACGTAACCGCTGACGATCCACTGCAGCGTGGCGGTGGACAGGCCGAGGTCGGACTGGATGGCCGGCAGGGTGACGCCGACCATCGAGATGTCGAGGCCGTCGAGGAAGAGCACCGCGCACAGCACCAGCAGCGTGCCCCACAGCCGCGGGGTCCAGCGCTGGTCCGCGGGGGCCGGAGGGGGAGAGGCAGGGGCAGGTGGCGACAGCGTCGCGGTGGAAGACATGGTGGGTACGTTAGTTGCACGTGCATTGAATGCGCAAGCATAAAATGCGTTCACATTTACTGCACCTGCATGTTAAGCTCCCGGCATGCACGACGAGGTGGCCGTGAAGGCGTGGCGAGAGCTGTCCCGGCAGTACGCGGCGCTCTCGTGCGCGCTGGAGAGCGCGCTGCAGGAGCAGCACAAGCTCGGCATGAGCGAGTTCGAGGTGCTGGACCGCCTGGTCGGCGCGCAGGACTGCACCGGGCTGCGGATGCAGGAGCTGGGCGAGCAGATCCACCTCAGTCAGAGCGCGCTGTCGCGCACCGTCGCCCGCCTGGAGAAGGACGGGCTGGTGGAGCGGCAGCTCTGCACCTCCGACCGGCGTGGGGTGTTCGTGCACCCCACCGACGCCGGGCGGGAACGGCACGCCGCGGCGCGGCCCACGCACCGCGCAGTCATCAACACCACACTGGCGAGTAGCCAGTGAGGCGCTCTGGGGAATCAAACCGCAGCGCGCTAGCGTTACCTCGAAGGATTATCAGCACTTCACGCTTGGGGAGCACCACGTGACGACGCCCGACATCAAGACGGACGCCACCGGCATCAACCTCACCGAGGTCGCGGCCGGCAAGGTCAAGGCTCTGCTGGAGCAGGAGGGTCGCGACGACCTCCGGCTGCGGGTCGCGGTCCAGCCTGGTGGCTGCTCCGGCCTGCGTTACCAGCTCTTCTTCGACGAGCGCGAGCTCGACGGCGACATCGTCCAGGAGTTCGGCGGTGTCGAGGTCGTGGTCGACCGGATGAGCGCGCCGTACCTGGCAGGCGCCACCGTCGACTTCGCCGACCGCATCGACGCGCAGGGTTTCACCATCGACAACCCGAACGCCGGCGGCTCCTGCGCCTGCGGCGATTCGTTCCACTGACGCGAAGCGGCGGTGGAACCGGCGACACGGTCACTGATCGGTCGCACGATCAACTGAGCTTCACGCCGCCCGATGTGGGCGACGACACAAGCGGCACTCCGGCCCCGCCGGAGTGCCGCTGTCGTCTGCCCGCCAACCGGTACGCTTTCCGCGCCCATCTTTCGCCGACCTGAAGGTCAACCATGAAGATCTGCGTTACCGGATCGATCGCCACGGATCACCTGATGCACTTCCCGGGCCGCTTCGCGGACCAGCTCATCGCCGACCAGCTGGACAAGGTCTCGCTGTCCTTCCTGGTCGACGACCTCGTGATCAGGCGTGGCGGCGTGGCGGCGAACATGGCCTTCGGCATGGCCAAGCTCGGCCTGCGGCCGGCCCTGGTCGGCGCGGTCGGCGCGGACTTCGCCGACTACCGCTCGTGGCTGGAGCGCCACGGCGTCGACTGTGACTCGGTGCACGTCAGTGAGGTGGCGCACACCGCCCGCTTCGTCTGCACCACCGACGAGGACCTGTGCCAGGTCGCCTCGTTCTACGCCGGCGCCATGAGCGAGGCCCGCAACATCGAGCTGTCCCCGGTGCACCAGCGCCTCGACGGCCTCGACCTGGTCATCGTCGGCGCGAACGACCCGGTGGCGATGGTGCGCCACTCGCAGGAGTGCCGCGACCGCGGGTACCCGTTCGCCGCAGACCCGTCCCAGCAGCTGGCCCGCATGGGCGGCGACCAGGTGCTCCAGCTCATCGACGGTGCGGAGTACCTGCTCACCAACGAGTACGAGAACTCGCTGCTGGAGCAGAAGACCGGCCTGACCTCGGACGAGGTGCTGGAGCGGGTCAAGGTGCGGGTCACCACGCTCGGCAAGAACGGCGTGCAGATCACCGGCCGCGGCTTCGCGCCGATCCGGGTGCCGGTCGCCCGCGAGATCCAGGTGTACGACCCGACCGGCGTCGGGGACGGCTTCCGCGCCGGCTTCTTCGCCGCGCTGTCCTGGGGGCTGGGCCTCGAGCGCGCCGCGCAGGTCGGGGCACTGCTGGCCACCCTCGTCCTGGAGACCGTCGGCACGCAGGAGTACGAGGTCGAGCCGGACAACTTCCTCAAGCGGCTGGCCGAGTCCTATGGCGAGGACGCCGCCGCCGACATCCGCCCGCACCTGAACTGACGCCGTTCCCGCCCGGCTCTTACATAAACGTTGGCCTATCTGGTTGAGAATGATCGCGAATTTCTCACCTGGATAGGCCAACGTCTATTCGGGGCGGGGCGGGGCGGGGCGGGGCGGGGCGGGGCGGGGGGCGGGGCGGGGCGGGGCGGGTCAGGTGAGGCGGCGGACGTCGAAGGCGGGGGAGCCGTCGACGGAGACCGCGCCGAGGTACTCCTGGGCGCGCATGCGGCACCAGGCGGGAATGTCCACGGCGGCGGCCGGGTCGTCGGCGAGCACCCGGACGACCGCGCCGACGGGCATCGTGGGCAGCCGCTTGGCCAGCGCGATCACCGGCAGGGGGCAGCGCTGCCCGAGGCAGTCGAGCACGTCGACCGGGGTGTCGGCTTTCACATGCCCACCTCCGCCCGCAGCGCGGTGACGATGCCGGGCAGTTCGGCCAGGAACCGGTCGACCTGCTCGGCGGTGCTGTCGCGGTGCAGCGACAGCCGGATGTTGCCGTGGGTCAGCACGCCCATCGCCGCCAGCACGTGACTCGGCTGGAGTGTCGAGGACGTGCAGGCCGAGCCCGACGACACCGCGAAGCCGCGCCGGTCCAGGGCGGTGAGCAGCGCCTCACCGTCGACGTACAGGCAGGAGAAGGTCACCACGTGGGGCAGCCGGTCCACCGGGTCGCCCACGATCTCCACGTCGGGCACAGTCGCCGCGACGGTCGTGCGGACCCGGTCCACCAGCTCCGACAGGCGCTTGCCCTCCTGCGCCGCGGTCTCGTGCACGGCGTGCAGTGACGCCGCCGCCGCGATGATCGCGGGCAGGTCGGGTGCGCCGGGGAAGCGGCCGGACTCCCGGTCGTCAGCCGGGTAGGGCGACACCCACCGGGTGCCTTTACGCACCACCAGCAGGCCGACACCGGGCGGACCACCCCACTTGCGGGCCGAGCCGGACAGCAGGGACCAGCCGTCCGGCACGGGCATCCGGCCCAGTGACTGTGCGGCGTCGACATACAGCGGCACGCCGCAATCACGGCACGCCGCCGCGGCGGCCGCGACGGGCTGCACCGTGCCGACCTCGTGGCTCGCGCTGATCAGTGAGGCGAGCGCCACACCGGGGGCGGACACCGCCCGCGCCCACGCGTCGAGGTCGACCCGGCCGAGCCGGTCCACAGGCACCTCCGCCTCGGTGCCGCCGGCGCGGACGTGCCGCTCTCCGGCGTGCAGCACGGCGGAGTGCTCGATCGCGGAGCGGACCAGGGCCGCCCCGGCGCGACGGCGGCCGGCCAGTCCACCCAGGACGGCGGCGTGCGCCGCGGTGGTGCCGCTGCCGGTGAAGGTCACCTCGTCCGGGCGTACGCCCAGGACCTGCGCGAACGTGTCGCGCGCCGCGTCGAGCAGTAGGCGCGCGCGGCGGGCCTGGGTGTAGAGCTTGCCGGGGTCGGCCCAGCCGTCGTCGAGCGCGCCGAGCAGCGCCTCGCGCGCGGCCGGGTGCAGCGGCGTCGCGGTCGCCGCATCGAAATACACACCACGGACGTTCTCGCCCTGATCGATTGGTCCGGCCTGCCGGGGATCTCCCACCCCTCGACGGTATCGTGATCTAGCGGTGACGGCAGTCGTCGCCGCCACCAGTTCCCGCGGACACGCCGGATCACCGGGCCGACCCCAGGCCCGGCCGGAGCCCCGGGGTGAAGTACTCTGCGACCGTCGGTCACGCCCCTCACCGGTGCGTCCGAAGGTGGCGCTGCTAAGGGAGGCAGGAGCAGGTGGTCGCAACACGAGCCCGCAGGCGAACCGTCGGCTTGAGCGCGATGTCGGTCGTCGCCGTGACGCTGCTCGCGGGGTGCAACGTCGGCGAGGCGTTCGGCGGTTTCGGCTGGCCCGAGGGCGGCATCACCGAGCAGTCCGAGCGGATGTACGACCTGTGGGTCGGTTCGGTCGTCGCGGCTCTCGCGGTGGGCGTCTTCGTGTGGGGTCTGATCTTCTGGTGCGTGGCGGCCTACCGCCGCAAGCGCGGTGACGCCGAGCTGCCCACGCAGACGCGGTTCAACCTGCCGATCGAGATCCTGTACACGGTGCTGCCGTTCCTGGTGATCGCGGTGCTGTTCTACTACACCGCCGTCGTGCAGACCGACGTGAACAGGCTGACCAAGAACCCGGACGCCACCGTCGAGGTTGTCGCGTTCAAGTGGAACTGGCAGTTCAACTACCTCTCCAACCCCGGCCTCGACGCCGAGAGGGTGGAGAGCACGCCCGGTGACAGCAACTACATCCCGGTCGTGGTCGTGCCGACCGGCAAGACGGTGCGCTTCATCGAGCACAGCAACGACGTCATCCACTCGTTCTGGGTGCCGGAGCTGCTGTTCAAGCGGGACGTCTTCCCCGGCAACGTGATCAACGAGTTCGAAGTGAACGTCATCCAGACGGGCAGCTACGTCGGCCGGTGCGCCGAGCTGTGCGGCACGTACCACTCGATGATGAACTTCGAGCTGCGGGCCGTGACGCCGGAGAAGTACGCGCAGTTCGTGGCGGCGCTGAAGTCGGGCAAGAGCACTCCGGAGGCGCTGACGGCGATCGGCGAGGTCCCCTACGCCACGACGACCGAGCCGTTCCCGACCCTGCGCACCGCGAACTGAGGCTGGAGACATGAAGACCGAATACCGCATCTTCGTCGGCGTGGCGCTGTTCCTGATCGTCGTCGCGGTGGTGTACGGCTGGTGGACCGACCTGTCCATGGGCGGGGTCGAGTGGATCGGCACCACCGCGCTGGTGCTGTCGTTCCTGCTGTGCTCGATGTGCGGCGGATACTTCTGGTTCGTCTCGCGGCGCATCGACCCGCGACCGGAGGACCGGCTCGACGCGGAGATCGCGGACGGCGCCGGCGAGCTGGGCTTCTTCAGCCCGGGCAGCTACTGGCCGTTCGGCATCGCGCTGTCGGCGCTGATCGCCTCGCTCGGTCTGGTGTTCTGGATGTGGTGGCTGATCGGGCTCGGCATCGTGTGCGTGCTGCTGTCCACCTCGGCCATGCTGTTCGAGTACTACACCGGCACCCGGCGCACCGCGGAGCACTGATTCCCGCGTACCGAAAGCAAATGAAACCGGCCCCCTCCGCATCGGAGGGGGCCGGTTTCATTTCGTATGTCGGCGCTATTCGGCGTACTTCGCGGCCGCCGCGGCGGCGATCCAGCGCTCCAGCACGGCCGACGCCGCGCCGGAGTCGACGGCCTCGGCGGCGCGGCGCATGTTCGCGTGCAGCGCGTCGGTCAGCTCCTCGACGAGGGTGTCCGGGTCGGCGGGGCCCACGCCCTTGACCGCCCAGTCGTGGGCGGTCAGCCCGGTAGCCGTGTTGACCAGGACGGCGTCGCGCACCGGGCCGGTCTCCCCGCCCAGCAGGCGGCGCACCACCTCGGCGTTGAGCGACACGTCGCCGCCGCGCAGGTCGCCCGCGGCGGATCGGGCCACACCGAGGTCGGCGGCGTCGACGGTGAGTGGGGTGACCTGCCCGCCACGAGCCACCCAGAGGCGCGTCGGGGCGGCGGTGGTGAACTCGTCCAGGCCGTCCTCGCCGCACAGCACCAGGACCGTGTCACCGCGATCGGCGAACACCTGCGCCATGACCCCGGCCATCCGGACGTCGGCGCAGCCGATCGCGCCCGCGCGCGGCCGGGCGGGGTTGGTCAGCGGGCCGAGGAAGTTGAACGCGGTGGGCACACCCAGCTCGCGGCGCACCCCGCCGGCGTGGCGCAGGCCCTGGTGGAACGTGGCGGCGAAGCAGAACGTGATGCCGGCCTCCTCGGCGACGGCGGACACCTGCTCCGGGGTGAGGTCCAGTGGGATGCCCAGGAACTCCAGCACGTCGGCGGTGCCGCAGGAGGAGGATGCGGCCCGGTTGCCGTGCTTGACCACGCGGGCCCCGGCGCCGGCGGCCACGATCGCCGACATCGTCGAGATGTTGACCGTGTGCGCCTGGTCGCCGCCGGTGCCGACCACGTCCAGGGTGGCGCTGCGCTGCTCGTCGGTCTGCGGCAGCGGGGCCGCGTTCGCCAGCATCGTCGCGACCAGGCCGGACACCTCGCCGGCGGTCTCGCCCTTGGCCCGCAGCAGCAGCGCGAACCCGGCGATCTGCGCCGGTGTCGCCACGCCCGACATGATCTCGCCCATGGCCCAGGCCGTGTCGTCCGGCGTGAGCTCCTCCCGGCGCAGCAGCGCACCGAGCAGGTGGGGCCAGGTGTTCCGGTCGCCCATCGGGCCTCCAGGGGTGAAGGGCGTGGCGCGCGGTGCTCTCGTCAGGCGGCCACGACGTAGTCGTCGTTCAGGAGCGGAGCGATGACCTTCGCGGTCTCGATCGGGTCGAGCGGGTGCATCAGCGTCGCGTCGACGCGGGCGTACGCCGCCAGCCAGCGGTCGGCCGAGCGGGCGATGACGACACAGCAGGGCGGGCACTCGTCGATCTCGTCCTTGAGCTGACGCGCCACGCCCAGGCCACCGCCCGGAGTCGCCTCGCCGTCCAGCACCAGCAGATCGATCTCGTAGTCGTCCACGAGCTTGACGCACTCGCCGTAGGTGGACGCCTCGACGAACTCGACCTCGAGGTCGGGTGCCGGGTGCTCGCCGATGGCCAGTCGCATCCGGTCGCGGACCTGCGGGTCGTCGCTGTAGAGCAGGACGGTCTTGGTACTCATGCGCTCATCCTAAGCGGTGAAGTGATCTCGTGGTCGTGCGGTGCGCCGTCCGCGTCGGCCTGTGCCGACCCGGCCGCCGTACCGGCCGCCGACCCGGCCGCTGCGGCGGCCTCGGCGGCGGCCTGCGCGGCCTCCTCGCGGTCGAGTTGGCGGTCGATGCGGGCGGCCTCCTGGCGGGACTGCTTGATCCACTGGACGACGAGGACCGCGAGCATGGTGACCGAGACGAGCTCGCCGCCCGCCCACAGCACGCCGCCCGCGGTCACCTGGTCGGCCCAGGGGTCCATCCAGGACAGGTTCAGCGATGGATACCAGTCGCCGCCGAGGAGGTTCTTCTGCTGCATGATGGTGAGCCCGAGCACGGTGTGAAACGGGACACTCAACAGCATCAGCAGCGCGCGGGCCGGATACGGCCAGCGTCCCGGCAGCGGGTCGCGGCCCAGCAGGGGCCAGAAGAACAGGCAGCCGGTGGCGATGAAGTGCGCATGCATGACTTCGTGCAGCCACTCGTGCCGCAGGGTCTGCTCGTACAGGCTGGTGAAATACAGCGCGAACGGGTTGGCCACGAAGATGCCGAACGCGACCAGCGGGAACGCCAGCACCGCGGCGACCTTGCTGTGCAGCGCCGCCAGCAGGGTGCGGCGGGGGCGCGCGGGCAGCGTACGCAGGGCGAGCGTCACCGGCGCGCCCAGCGCCAGGAAGATCGGCGCGACCATGGACAGCGCCATGTGCTGCAGCATGTGCACCGACAGCAGTGTGGTGTCGTAGCCGCCGATGCCGCTCACCGTGACCAGGGCCAGCGTGCCCAGGCCGGGGCCGAGGAAGGCGATGGTGCGGCCCACCGGCCACCGGTCGCCGCGCATGCGCAGCCGGTGCGTTCCGTAGAGATAAAGCGCACCCGCCAGCAGCAGACCGACCGCGAGCCACGAGTCGAGCCGGGCCCCGGTCACCAGGGTCGCCACCGTGAACGGCGGAGTCTCCGCGGTCAAGGTCGCAACGTTCGAGGTCAGCGCGATGAAATGATCGACAGGCGGCACCACCCGAGGCTAGACCGTCGGCGGCGGCGGCACTTCGCCGGGTCGCGACACGCCGCCAACCAGGCACCCCGACGCTCACCGATGCAGGTAGGGGGCAATAATGACCGCGTGACTGCCGCCTCAGCCATCGACAAGAGCAGGATCCACTCCCTGACCAGGCCCAACATGGTCAGCGTCGGGACGATCGTGTGGCTCTCCAGCGAACTCATGTTCTTCGCAGCGCTTTTCGCGATGTTCTTCGCGATCCGCGCCGCGGACTACGACCAGTGGATCCAGCACTCCCACGTGCTCAATCTCCCGTACGCCGTGTTCTTCACGACGATCCTGGTGCTGTCTTCCATCACCTGCCAGATCGGCGTGCTGCGCGCAGAGCGGGGTGACGTGTACGGGCTGCGGCTCTGGTTCACCATCACGTTCCTGATGGGCCTGACGTTCGTGCTCGGCCAGGTGAACGAGTACCGCGTGCTGGTCAGCGAGGGCATCAAGATCAACGCTGACGGGTTCGGGTCGATGTTCTACCTGACCACGGGCTTCCACGGCCTGCACGTGACAGGCGGTCTGATCGCCTTCATCATCTTTATGATCCGCACCACCATGGGACGGTTCACGCCGGCGCAGGCGACCTCGGCGATCGTGGTGTCGTACTACTGGCACTTCGTCGACGTGGTCTGGGTCGGCCTCTTCTTCATGATCTACCTGCTGGAGCGGATGTGAGCTCGGCCATGACACCAGACACCCCACGCCCGGCGGCGGGTGCGCCCAAGCAGCGCGGCCGAGCACGCCGGCGGCTGAACTCGGCGCTGCGCATGTTCGCCGCGCTGGTCTTCGCGGGCGGCATCTACGCGATCGTCGCGCCCGGCGGAGCCCAGGGCGCCGCCCCGCTCACCCCGGCCGCCGAGGCCGGCAAGGCGCTGTACGACGTGAGCTGCATTACCTGCCACGGCGCGAACGCGCAGGGCGTGCCCGGCCGCGGTCCGAGCCTGATCGGCGTCGGTTCTGCGGCCGTCGAGTTCCAGGTGGAGACGGGCCGCATGCCGGCCGCCCGCCAGGAGGCGCAGGCCGAGCGCAAGGACCCGCAATACACCGTGGACCAGGCCCGGCAGCTCGGTGCGTTCATCCAGGAGCTGGGCGGCGGCCCTCAGCTCCCGGAGGGCGAGGACTTCGCGTCCAAGGGCGACATCGCCCGCGGCGGTGAGCTGTACCGGATCAACTGCTCGTCCTGCCACGCCTTCTCCGGCGGCGGCGGCGCGCTGTCCAGCGGCAAGTTCGCCCCGAGCCTGGAGCCGGCCACCGACCGGCAGATCTACGCGGCGATGCTCACCGGACCGCAGAACATGCCGGTCTTCGGTGACAACGAACTGTCGCCGCAGGACAAGTTCGACATCATCGCCTACGTGCAGAACCTGAAGACCGACAGCGACCCGGGCGGCTGGGGCCTCGGCCGGTTCGGCCCGGTCACCGAGGGCCTGGCCATCTTCCTGGTCGGCGTCGTGGCTCTGGTTTTCGCAGCGCTGTGGATTGCGGGTAAGTCATGAGTGACACGAACACCCAGGTGCGCGACGCCGCGGGCGTCGACCTGGACAATCCGAACCTGACCCGGTTCGACATCGTGCGCGAGGGCGCGCGGCGCGACGGCGTGGAGATCGTCCACTACGAGGCGCAGTACCCGCCGGGCTCGAAGGGCGAGCGGCGCATGACCCGCATCGTCGCCTTCTTCTTCCTGCTCACCGGCATCATGTCGACGCTGTTCGTGATCGCCTTCATCTGGTGGCCGTGGGAGTACCAGCTCGGCCCGCACGCCAGCAAGTACTACACCCCGGTTCTCGGCCTGACCCTGGGCCTGGCCCTGGTCGGCGTCGGTCTGGGCATCCTGACCTGGGGCAAGAAGCTGCTCCCGCACGAGATCGCGATCCAGGAGCGGCACGACGGCCCGTCGTCGCCGGAGGAGCAGAAGCTCACCGGCACCACCCTGCAGTACCTCGGCGACGAGATGGGCCTGGGCCGGCGTCCGATCCTGAAGTGGTCGCTGCTCGGCCTGGCCCCGCTGGGCCTGGCGGCCGCGGCCGTGCCGATCGGCGCCCTCATCAAGGACCCGCACCACCCGGACATCCTGTTCAAGACGGGCTTCGCGGGCGCCACGCCGCAGAACCCGATCCGGCTGATGCACGACGACGGCACGCTGGTGCGGCCCGAGGAGGTGAGCACCGGTGGTCAGATCACGGTGTTCCCGAACATCCCGGGCGGAGCCACCAACCACTACGCCGACTCGCCGACGCTGCTCATCCACCTCCGGGAGGACGACGCGGCGAAGCTGAACGGCCAGCTGTACACGCTCAACCAGGGCAGCACCTGGAGCAGCTTCGTGGCCTACTCGAAGATCTGCACCCACGCGGGTTGCCCGGCGAGCCTGTACGAGCAGCAGACCAACCGTCTGCTCTGCCCGTGCCACCAGTCCCAGTTCCTCATCACCGACAACGCCCGGCCGATCTTCGGCCCGGCGACGCGGTCCCTGCCCATGCTGCCCATCAGCGTGGACAAGGAGGGCTTCCTCGTGGCGACCGGCGACTACAAGGTGCCGGTCGGGCCGGCGTTCTGGGAGAAGGACTGACCATGAAGCGTCGCAAGGTTGACTTGAAGGCCCTGCCGGGCAAGACCGCGCAGGAGGTGGACACCCGGCTGCCGGTCGCGACCCCGTTGCGCGGCATGCTGAACAAGGTGTTCCCCGACCACTGGTCGTTCCTGCTGGGCGAGATCGCGCTGTTCTCGTTCATCATCCTGCTGCTGACCGGCACGTTCCTCGCGCTGTTCTTCGAGCCCTCGCTGCAGGAGGTGCACTACGACGGCTCGTACCTGCCGCTGCAGGGCGTGGGCATGTCGCGGGCGTACGAGACGGCGCTGGACCTGTCGTTCGACGTGCGCGGCGGCCTGATCATGCGGCAGATGCACCACTGGGCGGCGCTGCTGTTCATGGCCGCGATCGTGGTGCACATGTTCCGGATCTTCATGACGGGCGCGTTCCGCAAGCCGCGTGAGCTCAACTGGATCATCGGCCTGAGCATGTTCTGGCTGGGCTTCACCGAGGGCTTCGCCGGCTACTCGCTGCCCGACGACGCGCTGTCCGGCACCGGCCTGCGCATCGCCTCGGCGATCATGCTGTCCATCCCGGTGATCGGCTCCTGGGTGACCACGTCGCTGTTCGGCGGCGAGTTCCCCGGCGAGATCATCCTGTCCCGGCTGTACATCCTGCACGTGTTCCTGCTGCCGCTGATCCTGCTCGCGCTGGTCAGCATCCACCTGGGTCTGGTCTTCGTGCAGAAGCACACCCAGTGGCCGGGCCCGGGCCGGACGAACAAGAACGTGGTCGGCGAGCGCTTCGTGCCGCGCTACGTCATCAAGCAGGGCGGCTTCTTCATGCTCGTCTTCGCGGTCATCGCGCTGATGGGCGGCCTGTTCCAGATCAACCCGATCTGGCTGTTCGGCCCGTACGAGGCCGCGGTGGTGTCCGCGGGCAGCCAGCCCGACTGGTACGTCATGTTCCTCGACGGCTCGACCCGTCTGATGCCCGCCTGGGACATCAGGGTCCTCGGATACAACATCCCACCGCTGTTCTGGCCGACCGTGGTGCTGCCAGGCATCCTGTCAGTCCTGCCGATGGCGTATCCGTGGATCGAACGGCGCTGGAAGAAGGACTACGAGTCGCACAACCTGCTGCAGCGTCCGCGTGACGTGCCGGACCGCACCGGTCTGGCCGCCATGGCGCTGGCGTTCTACCTGGTGCTGACGATCTCCGGCGGCAACGACATCGTCGCCGACAAGTTCCACATCAGCCTGAACGCGATGACCTGGGCGGGCCGCATCGGCATCCTGATCCTGCCGCCGCTGGCGTACTACTTCGCCCGCCGTCTCTCACTCGGGCTCCAGCAGCACGACCGCGAGGTGCTGGCGCACGGCGTCGAGACCGGCATCATCAAGCGGCTGCCGGACGGGCGGTTCGTCGAGGTGCACCAGCCGCTGGTCGCTCCCGACGAGCACGGCCACACCGACCTGCCGTACGTCGGCTGGACAGTGCCGAAGAAGATGAACCGCCTCGGCGCGCTGGGGCCGGCCGTCCGCGGCTTCTTCCGGCCGATCGAGCAGCCGGCACCGCCGCAGCAGGAGGAGCAGCCGCGCGAGGAAGTCACCTCCGGCAAACCCTGATCCGGCAACGGTTTCACGACGAAGGGGCATCCGCCACGGCGGGTGCCCCTTCGTCGTGCCGGGCGGTCGCGTGGGCACGGTCACACGGGTGTACGCGCCGTTCCGGACGGATCTTGAAGGCGCGCCATGGCATAGTCGTGACTCGTTCGACCCACCCCAGGAGGCAGTACATGTTCACGGCATACCAGGACGGCAACCGCGGCACGGGCACCGCACCGGCAGTGCGCAGGCCCGCCGTTCCGCAGGGTGTCGCCCGGCACGCGATCTTCAACCGCGCGTGGTCCGTGAACTGCTGCGCGTCGACGCACACCGGCACGGGCTGCCGCCCGATGTCGCTCATGCCCCGCTGACCCAGGCACACCCACCGCGCCCCGGCGGCACGGCGTTCGGCGTGCCCGCCCGTCGTAGTCTTCGCTCAGGGACGGCGACGATGGGGGAGCGGCGATGCAGGACGCACTGGCGGCGATGCAGGCACTGGCCACGACGGCGGGTCGAGCCGATCCCTACCCGCACTACGAGCGGCTGCGCTCGGCCGGGCCGGTGGCGTCGCTGGGCGACGGGTTCGCCGTCGTCACCGGGTATGCCGAGGCCGACCAGGTGCTGCGGGACGCCTCGTGCCGGGTCACCGACGCCGTCGCGCTGGACCGGGCGATGCCCGGCTGGCGCACCGTCGCCTCCTGGCAGTGGCTGAGCCGCACCATGCTGTGGCACAACGCGCCCGACCACACCCGGCTGCGCCGGCTGGCCGGCTCGGCCTTCACCGCCCGCCGCGTCGCGGCGCTGCGCGCCGACGTCACCGCGCTGGCCGAGGAGCTCATCGAGCCGATCGCGGCCGCGGGCGGGCCGGTGGACTTCATGGACACGGTGGCGTATCCGCTGCCGGTGTCGGTGATCTGCGCCCTGCTCGGGGTGCCCGCCGCCGACCGGGACTGGTTCCGGCCGCGGGCCCACGACCTGACCCTGGCCCTGGAGGTGTTCGCGGGCGACCCGCAGGAGCTGGCCCGCGCCGACGCCGCGAGCGACGAGCTGGCGGAGTACTTCGTCGACCTGCTGGCGCGGCGGCAGCGCGAACCGGGCGACGACATGATCAGTGATCTGCTGGCGGCGGGCGCGGACGGCCGGATCGGCGGCGCGGAACTCGTCGCGCACCTGGTGCTGCTGCTGGTCGCCGGTTTCGAGACGACCACCAACCTGCTCGGCAACGGCCTGGCCATGCTGCTCGACCGGCCGGAGCACCTGGCCCGGCTGCGCGCGGACCCGGACCTGTCCCCGGCGTACGTCGAGGAGATGCTGCGCCTGGACCCGCCGGTGCAGGTGACCTCGCGGTACGTCGGACAGGACACCGAGCTGGCCGGAGTCGACCTGCGCGAAGGCACCGAACTGCTGGTAGTGCTCGCCGCGACGGGACGGGACCCGCGCCGCTTCACCGCGCCGGACAGCTTCCTGCCGGACCGCCCGTCGGTGCCGTCACTGTCCTTCGGCGCGGGCGCCCACTACTGCCTGGGCGCGCCGCTGGCCCGCCTGGAAGCCCAGGTCGCCTTCCCGCTCCTGCTGGCCAAGCTGCCCCACCTGCGCTCCGCGGGCGTGCCCACTCGCCGCGACCGCCTCGGCTTCCGCGGCTACGCCACCCTGCCCATCGCGGCCTGACGCCCCGCTCCGCCTCTTGATCGTCGGACTTGCCCGGCACCTGTGCGTATCTTGGGCCCGCATTCGCCCAGGTGCCTGGCAAGTCGAAAGACCTTGGTGCGGATCCTGCCCGCGCCGGTCACGGCGGGTGGTCAGTGGCGGATCGGGAGCCAGGCGGTGATGCGGGGGGCCAGGGCCGCGCCCGCCTTGACCCACTTGAAGTGGTCCAGGGGTGCGGCGGCGTCGGCGGAACTGAGGTGGTCGCGGCGGACCTTCGCGCCGGTCAGCGCGGCGACCAGGTGGTCGGTGGTCTCCGGCGGGGTGTACTGGTCGTCGTCGACGCTGATCGCGAGCACCGGCAGGTCGACCTCGGACAGACCCGCGCCCGCGCCCAGGTGGGCGGGGAACAGGCCGTGGCGGGCGGTGTACGCCCAGTCCTTGATGACGCCGCGGGCCTGGCGGCCGCCGAAGCCCCAGCCGGGCCAGACGCGCAGCAGCGCGGAGACGGCGTTGACGAACTGCGTCATGGCCAGCACGCCCAGCCGCTGCCGGGGGTAGGCGCGCCAGTACGGCAGCCCGACCGCGATCAGGACCAGCCCGTCCACGCTGTGCCCGGCCCCGCGGGCGGCTTCGCGCGCCAGGTGCAGCACGCAGACCTGGCCGCCGAGCGAGTGTCCGAGCAGGATGGTGCGCCGCCCGGCGCGGTGCTCGGCCAGCGCCTCCAGGACGGCGGCGACGTCGTCGGCGAGCTCGGTGTAGCCGTACCGGCTGTCCCGGGCAGGGCGCGGCGCGCTCGTGCCGGTGCCGCGCAGGTCGGCCACCGCGACGCCGAGGCCGGCCTCGTTCAGCGAGTGCGCGAAGCGGGTGTAGTAGCCGGCCGGCACGCCCATCGCCGGGAAGATGACGACCAGGGGTGCGTCGGGGGCCTGCGCCGGGTGGAGCTGGACGCCGAGCCGGTCGCTGCCGCGGTCCACGGTGAGCTGCATGGCAGCAGCCTAGACCGCGACGTTACTCACAAGTAAGAAGCGTCGGGTGTGACGCGGGCCGCTCCGCGAGGGTCACGCGCGCGCTCAGAAGCCGATGGCGAACGCCTGCTCCAGGTCGTGGCGCGAGTACGAGCGGAACGCGATGTGCGTGTCGGTGTTGAGCACGCCGGGCACCTTCGAGATGCCGCCCGCGATGACCTCGGCGATGTGGTCGAACTCGCGTACGCGGATGATCGCGATCAGGTCGACGCCGCCCGCGACGGAGTACACCTCGCTGACGCCCTCCAGGTTGGCCAGCTCCTCGGCCACCTCCGGGATCGCGTCGGTCGCGCAGTCGATGAGAACGATCGCTGTGATCACCGGAGACTCCTCGCGTCGTGCGTCTGTCGATCATGAAGTTGTGGCCGCGACACGCCGTCGACCCGTGCCACAAGTTCATGATCATTGTATCGGGCCTACGGGGCCATGCTATGCCGCGGGGACGGTGAGGTCCCGGCCTACCCGGATCACGCGGTGCAGGTTCTCGTGCGGGGCGACGTACGCGCCGGGCCACAGCACGCAGTCGCGGACGGCACCGTCCACCCGGGAGCCGGCGCCGAGCACGCTGCCGTGCGCCTCGCCGGTGACCTGCACATCGTCGCCGAACATGTTCACGCCGCCGGCGGCGTGCAGGTTGGCGGCGAGGTAGTCGGCGGGCGTGCCGCAGTCGAGGTAGCGGCCGGGCAGCGCGATCACGTCGAGCCGCCCGCTCTGCTCGGCCGGACGCCAGGTGGTGCGGACCAGTTCGCGCGGCTTGTCGGGCAGGGCCGCGACGTCGGCGGCCGGCAGCAGCGACGCGCCCGCGAAGTTGTAGCCGTGGAACGGGTCGGGCAGCCCGGCCTTGACGCCGTGCATCCGCACCCGCCTGCCGTCCCAGCCGGACAGCAGCGCTGCCAGATCCTCCGGGGCGTCGGCCGCGACATACGCGTCGGCGTTGAGCACCAGCACCGCCCGACCGTCGATCCAGCCGTGGAGGTTGCCCAGCGCCCCGGCGGTGCCCAGCGGCTCCTCCTCGAAGGACAGCCGCACCAGGCCGTCGACGTGCTCGGCGATCTGCCCGGCCAGCCAGTGCGTGTTGACCGCGACCCGGTCCGGGCCGGTCAGCCCGACCTCGGCCAGCCGCTCGAGCGTGCGGTCCAGCAACGTCGCGTTGCCGACCGGGACCAGGGCCTTGGGCCGCAGCATGGTCAGCGGCCGCAGCCGCGTGCCCAGCCCGGCGGCCAGCACCACGGCGCAGACATCGTCGGGGGCTCTCACCGGGCCACGTCCACCTCGTCGCGCAGGTGCGCCTCCGGCCCGATGCCGTAGTGGCCGAGTAGCCGGGCCGTGGCCGGGGTCACCACCGGCAGCTCGTCCAGGGCGTACCAGCGGGCCTCCCACACCTCCGCGCCGTCCACGCTGAGCGCGGTGCGGGCGGCGGGCACCCGGGCCGTGAAGACCATGTCCACCCAGTGCCCGCGGTGGTGCACCACCGCGTTCGGCACCGCCGGGGTGA
The DNA here is from genome assembly GCF_009720365.1 of Catellatospora paridis. Lineage (GTDB taxonomy): Bacteria > Actinomycetota > Actinomycetes > Mycobacteriales > Micromonosporaceae > Catellatospora > Catellatospora paridis. The sequence continues at coordinate 452,443 of NZ_ML769314.1, forward strand.
CCTGGTCGGGGGTGAGCCGGATGCCGGTCTCCTCGGCCGCCTCGCGGCAGGCCGCCAGGATCGGGGCCTCCCGCCGCTCCAGCAGCCCGGCGGGCAGTGTCCAGCCGCGGCCCGGCGGCTGGCGCAGCAGCAGGATGCGCTCCGGGCCGTCGGCCTCGCTGTCGAAGATGAGCACCACCGAGCCCACCGAGTAGCGGGCGGTCACCAGCTTCACCATGCGGTTACGCCAGCGCGGCGGGATCCGGTAGAAGACGCCGTAGCCGAACGAGACCAACTTCAGCCGCAGTGGTGAGCGCCGGTTCACCGGACAACCCTGCGGGGCTCGTGCGCGCGCTCCTCGTTCTTCACCTTGCCAGGCTAGTCGACGAGCGTCGCGGCGGCGTGGCAGCGGCTTCGCCGCGCGGGGCGACCACGTTCACCGGGGCCGAACGGGCCGCGTCGTTCTGGTTGTCGACGCTGGCGATGAGCTGGTCGACGATGGTGTCCGCGGACACCCGGTGCTCGGCCACCGCCATCAGCAGCGTGTCGAGATCGGGGTAGTCCAGCGCCTGGGCGAGGCTGATCAGCCGCTGCTCGTCGGCGAGCGCCCGGTCGCGGCGGCGCAGGGCCAGCCCGATCGCGGCCCGGCCGAGCTGCAGCCGGTCGCTGACGGTGCCGGCGGCGACCTCCGGGTCGGTGAAGCGGCGGCTCAGCCGCAGCCGCGCGTTGGGGGCCTTGACGAACTCCAACCACTCCCGGCGCGGGCCGGGATGGTTGCGCGCCCGGCTGACCAGGATGTCGACCACGTCGCCGTCGGTCAGCGCGGCGTTGAGCGGGGTCAGCACGCCGTTCACGGTCGCCGCGACACAGCGGTCGCCGGTGCGGGTGCCCAGCTCGTACGCCACGTCCACCGGGCTCGCGCCCTCGGGCAGCAGCAGCTGGCGGCCCCAGGCGAAGACCTGGATCTGCTGCTCGGCCAGGTCGCAGCGCAGCGTCTCGACGAACTGCACCGCGTCGGGCGCGGCCTGCTCCAGGTCCAGCGCGCGGCGCAGCCAGGCGTGCTCGCCGTGCTGACGCGGCGCGGGCGCGACCTCCCGGGGCGCGGTGCGCGGGTTGAACACGCGCAGCGCCCCGCTGCGCCGCGACGGGCGGGTCGGGTAGCGGAACGGGGCGACCACGCCGTACTCCACGGCGCGGTGCATCTGCTCGGTGCGGATCAGCACCTCGACCATCTGGTCGCCGGGGCCCAGCACCGTGGTGTGCAGCGAGCGGTAGAGGTTGTTCTTCGGCGCGGCGATGAAGTCCTTGAACCGGCCGGGGATCGGCTTCCACTGCTGGTGCACCGCGCACAGGGCGGCGTAGCAGTCGGGGTCGTCGCCGTCGAGGATCACCACGATGCGGGGCAGGTCCATCGGCACCGGGCTGCCCGCCTGCTGGGTGTCCTTCCAGATCGAGTAGTAGTGCCGCGGCCGCGGCTTCACCCGGCCGTCGAGCTTCTCCTTGCGCAGCGCGCCCCTGCCCAGCGTGACCAGGTTCTGGACGTAGTCGTTCCAGTCCGGGCGGTTGGAGACCATGCCGTCGATGCGCTCGTATTCCTCCGGGTCGAGGAAGAGCAGCACCTTGTCCTCGAGTTCGCGCTTGAGCGCCTGGATGCCGAGCCGATCGCAGAGCGGCACCAGCACCTCGCGGGTCGCGCCGGCGATGCGGGCGCGCGAGGCCGCCGAGCGGGCATCGAGGGTCTGCATGTTGTGCAGCCGGTCGGCGAGCTTGATGACGAGCACCCGGATGTCCTGCCCCGCGGCGACGATCATCTTGCGGATGGTCTCGGCCTCCGCGCGGGCGCCGAAGTGCGCCTTGTCGAACTTGGTGACCCCGTCGACCAGGTGTGCGACGTCCGGGCCGAAGTCCTCGCGCAGCTGCGCCAGGGTGTAGCTGGTGTCCTCGACCGTGTCGTGCAGCAGCGCCGCGGCCAGGGTCGTGCCGTCCATGCCCAGGTGGGCCAGGATCTCCGCGACGGCCAGCGGGTGGGTGATGTAGGGGTCGCCGCTCTTGCGCATCTGGCCGCGGTGCATCCGCTCGGCGACCAGGTAGGCGCGGCGCAGCAGGGCGACGTCGGAGCCGGAGTGCACCTGGTGGTGCGCCTTGATCAAAGCGGTGACCGGGTCGGCGGGCGCCGGTGTCCGCTCGCGCATGTTCGGCCAGCTGAGCATTGCTCTGAGCCGGGTGGTGAGCAAGCTCTCCCCGGCCCGGCCCGTGACCGTAATCCCCGTTGCCACCGTGGCGGCTTCCGCGTCCACTGAGGACACCCCCCTCACCGCGTGGAGGTGGAGCGTCGCGCGGCACGTACGCGGCCTCGACGCCCCGTCACGACTGCCCACTTCCGAGAGATCTCTGGATATCGCTCCATAGCCTAGTAACGAACGTCGTAGCCGAATGGTCAAGACCTTTCATGCGTTCGGTCAAGTAATGGCCGAACGGGTATGCCGACAGTGACGCCGCGGGGGTCGGCGACTCGGCTGTTCAGGGCTGCCCGTTACCGGGCGCCGCCGAGCAGGAGCGTTTTCCAGCGCGCCGCGCCGCGGGCCGGGGAGGCCCAGCCTGACGTCGCCTCCACCAGGCGGGTCTCCGGGCGTTCGAGCCAGTCCAGGATCCGCTCGGTCTCCTCGGGCGTGGCCGCGGGCGTCGGGCCGGGCGCGGCGAGCACCGTCTCGGCGGTGGGTCGCAGCACGTCCAGGGTCCGTCGCGGATGGACGCCCGGCTCGGCGGTCGCCGCGGCGGCCAGCCGGCCCCGCCGCACGATGGCGATCTCCCACGCGTTGCGCTCGGTGCGCCGAGCCGCGATCAGCTCCTCGATCGACGTCAGCGCGGACAGCCGCTGCATGCGCACGGCTGCGCGCAGGAACGCGGCGAGCCGGTCGCGCACCGCCGCGGCGTCCTCGTAGCGCTGCGCGTCGGACAGCTTGCGGATGCGGGCCAGCAGCGGATCCACCACCGCGTCCGGGTCGCCGTCGAACGCGGCCCGCAGCGGCGCGGCGGCCAGGGTGTCGTACTCCTCGACGCTGATCGTGAGCTGGCAGGGCGCCGGGCACTTGCCGAGTTCGGCCAGCGCGCAGGCCGGCGAGGCCTTGCGCGCCGACAGCCGGGGCGTGCACTGCCGCAGCGGCAGCGCCTCGTGGATCGCGTCCACCGCCGCCTGCGCCGTCGCCCGCCCGGCGAACGGCCCCAGGTAGGCGGCGCCGTCGGCGGTCAGCTGCCGGACCACGGACAGCCGCGGGAAGGCCTCCGCGGTCAGCTTCAGCCACTGCACCCGCTCCGGGTGCTTGGAGCGCCGGTTGTACGGCGGTGCGTGCACCGCGATCAGCCGCAGCTCGCGGACCTGTGCCTCCAGCGCGTGGGCGCACTCGACCGCGTCCACCCGCACCGCCGCGCCGAGCATCTCCTTGATCCGGGCCCGGCGCTCGGCCGCGGTGAAGTAGCTGCGCACCCGGGTGGCGATGTCGTTGGACGTGCCGACGTAGAGCGGGCGGTCGTCGGCGGCCCGGAACAGATACACCCCCGGCGCGTGTGGCAGGTTCTCGGCCAGGTGCTTCTTGGCCCGCTGCACCGGCGCGACCGCCTTGACGAACTCGATGGTGTCGCCGAGCGTGTGCACCTTGTGGCCGCCGAGCCGGGCGATCAGCGCGTGCAGCACCCCCACGGTGGCTCGTGCGTCGTCCATCGCGCGGTGGTTGGGCTGGTCGCCGACCCGGAAGTAGGCGGCCAGGGTGCCCAGCTTGTTGTTGGGCACCTCGTCGCGCAGCAGCACCCGGCGGGCCAGCGCGACGGTGTCCACCACCCGGGGGTTCGGCCAGCGGTAGCCGTGCGCGGCGCAGGCCGCCTTCAGGAATCCGGTGTCGTACGGCGCGTTGTGCGCGACCAGGACCGCGCCGGACAGGAACTCCAGCAGCGAGGGCAGCACGGCCTCGATCGGCGGAGCCTCGATCGTCATCGCGGTGGTGATGCCGGTAAGCACGGTGATGAACGGCGGGATCGGCACCCCGGGGTTGATCAGCGTGCCGAACGAGCCCAGTTCCTCACCGCCGCGTACCTTCACCGCGCCGATCTCGGTGATACCGCCGCCGTCGGGCGCGCCGCCGGTGGTCTCCAGGTCGAGCACCACGAAGGTGGTGTGCCGCAGGTCGAGCTGCAGCGGGTCGGCCAGCATGCCGTCGAGGGTCGGCTGTTCGAATCGGTCACGCGGCGCGGCGGGGCGCGCGGACGGCACCTGGGACGGGGACGGCACAGACCGGACGCTAAACGTCCGGTACGACATGGGTGGTCGGCGGAGACGGCGAGCCGCGAACCTGAGCGACAAGATCGGTAAGTCGGTGGAACACTAGGACCATGTCAGCCGCTGAACTTTCGTTCGATGCCTCCTCCGGGGACCCGGTGGGGGCGGCTGACTTCATGCCCGAGCCGATCCTGTCCGAGCCCATCCGCCAGCGGGTGGTCGCCCTGGCCGCGGCCGTGCTGACCGCACTGCCCAACGACGAGATGCCGGTCGCGCTACGCAAGGTCGCCAAATTCGCGCCCAACCGCCGGGCCCGGCTCGGCGGCGCGGCCATCGCGGCGCAGCTCACCGCCGACTCGGTGTTCCGGCAGCGGATCAGCGGCCGGGTGCTGGCCGACGCGGGCGAGCTGGGCACGGCGGTGCTCGGCGGCATGGCGCCGGCCGCCGCCGACCCGATCGAGGTCGCCGCGCTGGCCTACCTGGCCCGCCCCGCGGGCTGGCGCGAGCTGCTCGACGCCGCCGGGCAGGCGGTCGCCGCCGAGGCGGAGAGCACCGCCGTCGCCGAGCACATCCGCGACGCCGAGACGCGGGCCGCCCGTGCCGAGCACGACCGCGCCGTCGCCCGGGTCGAGGCCGACAAGCTGCGCGACGAGCTGGCCCGGGTGCGCGACGAGCTGGGCCAGCTGCGCGAAGAGGCCCGCGCGAGCGGCAAGGCGCTGCGCGACGCGCAGGCCCAGCTCAAACGGGCCAACGAATTGCTCTCCATCGAGAAGGGCCGGGCCGCCAAGGGGCACGGCGACCACGAGGCCGAGCTGCGCCGGCTGCGGTCCCGGCTGTCCGACGCCGAGGCGGCGGCAGGGGACGCGCGCCAGGCCGCCCGCGACACCCGGGCCGTCGACGAGGCGCGGCTGTGGCTGCTGCTGGAGACCATCGGGCAGGCCGCCGTGGGGCTGCGCCGGGAGCTGGCGCTGGACCCGGCGAAGGTGCTGCCGGGGGACACCGTCGCCGCGGCGTACGCGGACATGGTCGGCGCCCCCACCGCGACCAACCGGGCCACCGACGGCGACGACCCGGCCCGGCTCGCCCAGCTGCTCGCGCTGCCCAAGGCGCACCTGGTGGTCGACGGCTACAACGTGACCAAGCGCGGCTTCGCCGAGATGTCGCTGGAGCAGCAGCGCAACCGGCTCGTCACGGGCCTGGGCGGGGTCGCCGCGCAGACCGGGGCCGAGGTCACCGTCGTCTTCGACGGGGCCGAGCGGGTGCACGGCCTGCCCGCCCCGCCGCGCGGGGTGCGGGTGCTGTTCTCGCGCAAGGGCGAGACCGCCGACGAGGTGATCCGCCGCCTGGTCCGGGCCGAGCCGCCGGGCCGCCCCGTCGTGGTGGTCTCCTCCGACCGCGAGGTCGCCGACGGCGTACGCCGCCACGGCGCGTACCCCATGAACTCCGAATCCCTGGTCCGCCGCCTCACCCGCAGCTGACCCCGCCCGGCCGTAGGATCGGGCGATGACGGTGCGGGGCTGGGCCTGGCTGACGTTGATCGTCCTTTGTGGCGCGCTGGCGGTGACCGTGGCGCTGCTGGTGCCGTGGCACCGGCCGCCCGCGCCGCGCGCCGACCAGCTCGCCGCGCTGGCCACGCTGCCCACCGACCGGGTCGAACAGGCCCGGCAGCTGCGCGGCGAGCTGCGCTGGATCACGTACCCGGCGATGCTGGTCGGGTTGGGCGTGGCGCTCGTGCTGGGGCTGACCCCGCTGGGCTCCTGGCTGGTGGGGCTGGTGCCCGGACCGTGGCTGGCCAAGGTGCTCGGCGGCGGGCTGCTGGTGCTGCTGGCCGCGGACCTGATCACGCTGCCGTTCGCGGCCTGGCGGCACACCGTGGCGGTGCGCTACGGGCTGTCCACCCAAGGCTGGGGCGGCTGGGCGGTCGACCTGCTCAAGGGATACGCCGTCGGCGCGGTGCTCGGCGCGGTCGCCCTGCTCGGCTTCTACGGCCTGACCAGGCTGGCGCCGAACTGGTGGTGGGCCTTCGGCACGGTCGGCGCGGCCGCGCTCGTGGTGCTGCTCAGCTTCGTGTTCCCGGTGCTGGTCGAACCGGTGTTCAACAAGTTCACGCCGATGGCCGACGGGCCGCTGCGCACCGAACTCATGGAGCTGGCCCAGCGCGACGGGGTGCCGGTGCGCGACGTGCTGGTCGCCGACGCGTCCCGGCGCACCACCTCGCTCAACGCATACGTCAGCGGCATCGGCCCGACCCGGCGCATCGTCGTCTACGACACGCTGCTGCGCGAGGCCCCGCAGGCGGAGATCGTCGCCGTCGCCGCGCACGAACTGGGCCATGCGAAACGCGGCGACGTGGTGATCGGCACGGTCATCGGCGCGCTCGGCGCGGCGATCTTCGTGGTCGGCCTCTACCTGCTCGGCGCGTGGAGCTGGCTGCTGCACCGGGCGGGGGTCGAGTCGATCGCCGAGCCGCGCGCGATCGGGCTGCTGCTGGCCGTCGCGACGGTGGGCGGGCTGCTGGCGGGGCCGGCGCAGGCGTACGTGTCGCGGCTGATCGAGGCGCGCGCCGACGAGCACGCGCTGGAGCTGACCGGGGACCCGGCCGGGTTCGAGCAGATGCAGGGGCGGCTCTCCCTGGTCAACCTCGGCGACCCCGACCCGCCCGCCTGGGAGCAGGCGCTCTTCGGCAGCCACCCCACCACCGTGGAACGCATGGCCGCCGCCCGCGCGTACGCCCGCGACCACTGACCGAAAACTGACATGTATCAAATCCTAGCCAGTTCGTTATGAGGTGGCTAGGATTTGATACATGTCAGAGCGGGGAGCGCGCCGAGCGCGGGTGCGGGCACTGCCACCCACCTTCACCGCCGCTCGCGCGCGCGACGCCGGGATCGGCTCGCGCGACCTGCGGCACCTGGCCGACAGCGGAGACGTCGACGAACTGTCCCGCGGGGTGTATCGGCGCTCGGACGCACCCGAGTCGGCCTACCTGGACCTGCTGGCCGTCGCCGCCCGCTGCCCGGACGGCGTGGTCTGCCTGGAGTCCGCGCTCTCCCTGCACGACCTCATCGACGACCTGCCCGGTGAGGTCCATCTCGCGGTCGCGCGAGGGCATCACGCGCCGCACATCACCTATCCCGTGGTCGACGTGCACCGCTTCGACGACGTGACCTTCGAGATCGGGGTGGAGTTGTTCGAGGCGGCCCCGGGCGAGCACGTTCGCGTCTACAGCCCGGCCCGCAGCGTCGTCGACGCGATGCGGCTGCGGCACCGGGTCGGCGACGGGCTGGCATTGCACGCCCTGCGGCGCTACCTGCGCCGGACGGGACAGCGCGGAGTGCCGGAACTGCTGCGGCTCGCGCGATCGTTCCGGGTCGAGGGGCCGGTTCGTTTTGCCGTCGAGGCGGTGCTCGCCTGATGCCCAACCCCCGCCGTGACACCACCGCCGGTCGGGTCTTCAACGACCTGCGCAATCTGGCCCTGCGCAACGGCCGCAACACCGAGGAACTGCTGATGGCGTACGCCCTCGAACGGTTCCTGCTGAGGTTGAGCATGACCGCGCCGCAGCGGTTCGTCCTCAAGGGTGGGCTGCTGCTGGCTCTGTTCGGGTCCCGCCGTCCCACGCGCGATGTCGACCTGCTGGGCCGTGGCGTCGTCAACAGCCACGAGGAGATCAGTAACGAGATCGCCCGGATCTGCGCGGTCGAGGTGGACGACGGTGTCCTGTTCGCCGCGCAGCGGATCAGGACGGCCACCATTCGCGAGGATGCCGACTACGCGGGCGTGCGGGTGATCCTGCCTGCGTCGCTGGGGCGAGCTCAGCTCAAGCTGAGTCTCGATGTGAACTTCGGCGATCCGGTGACGCCCGGGCCGCGTCGGGTCCGGCTGGCGCAACTCCTTTCCGCCGAGACCTTCGACATGCTTGGTTACCCGATCGAGACCGTCATCGCGGAGAAGCTGACCACCGCGGTGGCCCTGGGCGACGCGAACACCCGTGACCGCGACTACGCCGACATCCACCGGCTCGTCGGCGGCAACGACCTAGCCGGCGATGCGGTCACCGAAGCGGTGCTGAAGACGGCGGCATATCGCGGGATCGAGCTGACGCCGTTGAGTCAGGTGGTCCACGACCTCGCGGAGCGCAGGCAGAGCGCCTACACCGCGTGGCGACGGCGGCAGGGCGCGGATGCCGCGGGTTATCCGGAAAGCTTCCGCGAGGTCGTTGAGGGGGTCGTGGAGTTCGCCGATCCGCTGCTCACCGGCGCGGCTGCCGGGGCGGACTGGTCGGCCGCCACACGTCGCTGGTCGGCCGGATCGGGCCGGTAGGCTGCGCGGATGCGCACGCTGCTGGTGACCAACGACTTCCCGCCCCGCCCTGGGGGCATCCAGCAGTTCCTGCACAACCTCGCGATCCGCCAGCCCGACGGCGAGCTCGTCGTCTACGCCTCGACCTGGCGCGACCCGAAGCAGTTCGACGCCGAGCAGCCGTATCCGGTGGTCCGGGACCGGACCGGGGTGCTGCTGCCCACGCCACGGGTGGCGAGGCGGGTCGCCGAGCTGGCCCGCGCGGAGGGCTGCGACCGGGTCTGGTTCGGCGCTGCCGCGCCGCTCGGGTTGCTGGCCCAGGGCCTGCGCCGGCGGGCGGGGATGCAGCGGGCCGTCGGCGTCACGCACGGGCACGAGATCGGCTGGGCGGCACTGCCGGGTGCGCGCAGCGCGCTGCGCCGTATCGCCGACGGCAACGACGTGCTCACCTACCTCGGGGAGTACCAGCGCGTCCGGCTGGCCAAGGCGCTGGGGGAGCGGACCAGCCTGCAGCGGCTCGCCCCCGGTGTGGACTCGGCGATGTACCACCCCGACGTGGACGGCGCGGCGGTGCGGGCCCGGCATGGGCTCACCGGGCGCCCGGTGATCGTGTGCGTGTCCCGGCTGGTGCCGCGCAAGGGCCAGGACACGCTGGTACGCGCGCTGCCGCTGGTGCGCCGCGCGATCGGTGACGCGGCGCTGCTGCTGGTCGGCGGGGGACCGCACCGGCCCACCGTGCAGCGGCTGGCCCGCGAGCTCGACGTGGCCGACCACGTGGTGCTGACCGGCTCCGTGCCGTGGGCCGAGCTGCCCATGCACTACGCGGCCGGCGACGTCTTCGCCATGCCGTGCCGCACTCGAAACCGGGGCCTCGACGTCGAGGGTTTGGGCATCGTCTACCTGGAGGCGTCCGCGGTGGGCCTGCCGGTGATCGCCGGCGACTCCGGTGGCGCGCCGGACGCCGTCCGCGAGGGCGAGACCGGATATGTGGTGCCCGGCCGCGACGTGGACGCACTCGCCGCCCGCCTGGTCGAGCTGCTGTCCGACGACGCGCTGCGGACCAAGATGGGCGCGGCGGGCCGCTCCTGGGTCGAGCAGGAGTGGGGCTGGGACCTCCAGGCCCGCCGCCTGCGCGCCCTCCTCACCACCGCCCCCGCCTGACCCCGCCTGACTCCGCCCAAATCCACCCGAACGACCGACCCGCTTCGTGCACCCGCCCCGCCTCCGGAGGCACCCCACCCCGCGCCGGCGGCCGCAGTTTCGGGGAAACTGCCGGAATCAGGCACGGCGAAGGTGCAGTTTCCCCGAAACTGCGGGGATGGTGCAGCCCCGTGGCACGGGCTGCGGGGCGGGTCAGTCCTCGCGGGGCCACTCGTGGACGGGGATGTTCTCGTGCATGTGGGTCATGTAGCGCAGCAGCATCTCGCGTAGGGCTTCGGGGCGTCCCAGGCCGCCGCGTTCCAGGCGGTGGACCGTGTCGATCTGCCAGGTCGCGCCGTTGCGGCGGAGCAGGCAGCGCTGCTCGATGATGCCCAGCAGCCGGTCCCGCTCGCGCGCCTCCACGCCCCAGCTCTCCAGGCCCTGGTGGGCCAGTGGCAGCAGCCGCCGCAGCACCAGCTCGTATGCGGTGAGGTAGCCCAGGTCGGGCCAGAACAGGTGGGCGCCGATGCCCTGCCGCGCGCCGGTGTAGAAGTTCTCGTCGGCCTGCTTGAACGGCATCCGGGACCACACCGGCAGGCCGCCCTCGGCCAGGGTGCGCACCAGCCCGAACCAGAACGCCGCGTTGGCCATGATGTCGACGACGGTGGGGCCCGCGGGCAGCACCCGGTTCTCCACCCGTACGTGCGGCATGCCGTCGGAGACGTCGTACACCGGGCGGTTCCAGCGGTAGATGGTGCCGTTGTGCAGGCGCAGCTCGGTCAGCTCGGGCACCTCGCCGCCAGCGAGCTGGTCGGCGGGGTCGTCCTCGGTGCTGATCGGCAGCAGCGCGGGGAAGTAGCGGACGTTCTCCTCGAACAGGTCGAAGACCGAGGTGATCCAGCGCTCGCCGAACCAGACCCGGGGGCGTACCCCCTGGGTCTTGATCTCTTCCGGCCGGGTGTCGGTGGCCTGCTTGAACAGCGGGATGCGGGTCTCGTGCCACAGCTCGTGCCCGAACAGGAAGGGCGAGTTGGCGGCGATGGCCAGCTGCACCCCGGCGATGGCCTGGGCGGCGTTCCAGTACGCCCCGAACTGGGCCGGGCTGACCTGCAGGTGCAGCTGGGCGCTGGTGCAGGCGGCCTCGGGCGCGATGGTGTCGGCGGTGACGTTGAGCGGGTCCGGCCCGTCGATGCTGATGCGCAGGTCCTCGCCGCGGGCGGCGAACACCTGCTCGTTGATGAGTGCGTAGCGGGGGTTGGCCGACAGCGCCGCGCCGGTCAGGTGCTCGGTGCGCAGCGTCGGCAGGATACCGATCATGGCGGTGTGCGCGCCGACGGTGCGCGCCTTGTCCTCGGCGGCGTTCAGGCTGGCCCGGATCTGCTCCTCGTACGCCGTCAGGCCGCCCTTGGCCAGCTCCCGCGGCGGAATGTTGATCTCGATGTTGAACTGGCCGAGTTCGGTGACGAACGCCGGGTCGGCGATCGCGGCGAGCACGTCGGCGTTGCGCATGGACGGCTGGCCCTGCTCGTCGACGAGGTTGAGCTCGATCTCCAGCCCGGTGAGCGGGCGCTCGAAGTCGAACTGGGACTCGCCCAGCATCAGCGCGAACACGTCCAGGCACCGGCGGACCTTCTCCCGGTACATCGCGCGGTCCGCGCGGGTGAAGACGTGCTGCTGCACCTTCTCGCCCATCGGGCGCTCACCGCCCCTCACGGGATCCTTCGCTAATGTCCCATAGATCCCTGCCCGGTGGGAGCAGGACGGAAACATGCGGGCCCCGCAGGCGAAGGGCGCCCGACCACGGTGCGGTCGGGCGCCCTTCGGCACGAACCCGCCGGAGCGGGCTTCGGATGATCAGGCGAGCCGGGCCAGTTCGGCCGTGATGGCCTCGCGGAGCTGGTCGTACTCCTCCGCCTTCGGGGAGACGAGGGTGTCGTGCTCCTCGGCGAAGCGCACCTCGTTCGGGTAGCGCCACACCGGGGTGTCGCGGAACTCCCGGGCCTCCCAGGAGTAGCGGGGGTGGATGTGCGCGTGCAGGTGGTGCAGCGAGTTGCCGAGGATCTCGTAGTTGAGGCGGCGGAACGCGGGGTCGAAACCGTTGCAGGCGGCGAAGACCGCCTCACCGAGCAGGCCCATGTCGGCCAGGAAGTCCGCGCGCTGGGTGCGGGACAGGTCGGTGAGGTGATCGGCGCCGTCCACGTCGGACAGCAGCACGCAGTATCCAGGCAGGTGCTGCGTGTCGCCGAAGACGGCGTATCCGCTGTTGAGCTTGGCCATGACGAGGGGGTTGTCGCCGCGCCGGGCAGCACCCAGCCGGTCGGTCCGCCAGTTGGTGAGCAGTTCGTCACCGCTGGCGTGGGCGTGCCGCCCCATCAGGACAGGTTCGGGGCGTCGGGCGCCTGCAGCAGGCCGAGGCGCAGCGCGGTCATCAGGGCCTGGGCGCGGTTGGCGGCGCCCAGCTTCTCGTAGAGCTTCGAGATGTGGGTCTTGGCCGTCGACTCGCTGACGAACAGCTGCTTGGCGATGCCGGAGACGCTCATGCCCTCGGCGAGCAGCTTCAGCACCTGGCCCTCGCGCGGGCTCAGCTGCGGGCCGCTCGGGGTCAGCCGGCGCTTCATGGCCTCGGCCAGGTCGGCGGCGGTGAACGCGCTGGGCGCGCTGGCCGCGTGGCGGGCCGCCGCGACGACCTCGTCGGCCGGGGCGGTCTTGGGCACGAACGCGCTGGCGCCGGCCTCGAGCGCGCCGAAGAGCTGGTCGTCGCCGGCGTACATGGTGAGCACCACGATGCCCATGGTCGAGCTGGACTTGCGCAGCGTGCGGGTGGCCTCCAGGCCGCTGCCGTCGGGCAGGCGGAGATCCATGATCACTACGTCGGGGTGCAGGGCGCCGGCCTGGCGTACGGCCTCGGCGGCGGTGCTCGCCTCGCCGACCACCTCGAACTGGCGGTCCCGCTCGAACGCGTGGCGAAGCCCCTTGCGGATCAGGTCATGGTCGTCGACGAGCAGGACTTTGGTTCGCCCTGTCGGCACAGTACTAGTGGACATGCCCGCTTTCTCCCCTTCTGGCACCCGCGCTCTGGCTGTGCGGGTGACACACGTTATCGCGTCGCCCGGCCCTCTTGTCGAGAGGAACCGCCCACGACCACGGCGACGGTGGTTCCCACCGGGTCCCGAGGCCTGATCTCGAGTCGGCCCCGGATACGTTCCGCCCTCTCCGCCATGATCGCAAGACCGTAGCGTCCGTCCGTACGCTCATCGGGTATGCCGCGGCCGTCGTCGGACACTTCGATCAGGCCGTACGGCGGGTCCACGGTGCAGGTCACCCACAGATTCGCGGCATTGGCGTGCTTTCGCGCGTTCGTGATCGCCTCCTGCGCGATCCGCAGCAGCTCGGACTCGATCGAGGCCGGCAGCCGGCCCGCCTCGTCCAGGGACAGGTTCACCTTCAGCCCGGCCTGGTTGCCCGAGATGCGGGCGAACTCGGCGATGGCCGCGGTGAGCCCGCCGTGCCGGTCCACCTCGCTGCGCAGCTCGAACAGGCTCAGTCGCAGCTCGGTGATGACCCGCGTGATCTCGGCGCGGAGCACCCGCAGCTCCTCGGCGGTGTCCTTGGCCTCCTCGGGCAGCGTCGCCTGCGCGTTGTCCACGCCGTACCCGATCATCACGAGTTCCTGGGCGACGCCGTCGTGGATCTCGCGGGCCAGCCGCTGGCGCTCCTCGTTGGTGGCGATCGAGCGCACCTCCTCGAACAGCAGCGCGGCCTCCAGCCGCAGTGCCGCCGGGGTTGCCGCGGCCACGATCCGGCCGGTGAGCGCCGGCGGGTAGCCGTTGGTGCCGTCGCGTTCCAGGGCCACCAGGCCCACCGTGCGCACGCCGGCGATCAGGGGCACCACCACGGCCGAGACCGGGCCGGTCTGGTCGAACGAACGCAGCTGGGAGCGCCCGGAGATCTGCGGCTGCTGGCTGGCCCACGCGTCGGCGATGGCCGAGTCGGCGTCGAGGCTGGTCTCCCAGGCGGCCCGGGTCGAGGTGTCGTCGGCCTCCACGCCGAACTGGGCGAGCACCACCAGGCGGCCCGCGCCGCTGGCGGCCAGCACCGCGGCCCGCTGCGGGCGGCCGATCGGGCGCAGCTCCTCGAGCAGGTGCTCGGCGATGCTGCCCGGGTCGAGGGTGGCGCCGGGCAGCTGGCGGGCCACCTGGCGCAGCTGGGTGAGCAGCCGGGTGGCCTCCGCGTACGGCTGGGGGGTGCGGCGGATCAGCGCGGCCCGCTGCATGGCGCCGGTGGTGATGGTGCCGACCGCGGCCAGGATCAGCCACTGCGCGCAGGCGGCCAGGTAGCCGAAGTGGCTCAGCTGCCGGGTGCCGTCGGGCAGCAGGGTCAGCCAGCCCGCTACGGCCAGCGTGAGCGCGGCGACGCTGAGCAGCCCGGCCGACTCCAGCGGGCGGTGGTTGAGCATCGCGGCGGTGATCGGCACGGCCAGGTAGGGCAGGATCGCCGAGGCGCCCGCCCCGTCGGACAGCGAGTACATCTGGTCGGCGGCCAGCGCGACGGCGCTCGCGCCCAGGCCGACCAGGACCGTCTCGGCGAACCGGCCCAGCGAGGCGAGCACCGCGTGCCGGGGCGTGAGCACCCCGGGCAGCCCGGCCAGCGCCAGCAGGGCGACCCAGCGCAGCTCCGCCCAGTCCTTGGTGGCGGCCATGATCAGCACGCCCACCAGCAGCAGCATGGTGCCGCGTACGGCGATCGCGATCAGCTGTGAGGCCGGGATGCGCCGGAGCCGGCGCTTGGGGCGCTCAGCGGTGGTAGATGGCATCGATCTCCTCCGCGTACTCCTTCATCACGACCGCGCGCTTGACCTTCAGCGACGGGGTCAGCTCGCCGGTCGCCTCGGTGAAGTCACGGGGCAGGATCGAGAAGACCTTAATGCCTTCGGCCGCCGACACGGCCTTGTTGGCCTCGCTGACCGCGGCCTGGATCTCGGCGCGCAGGTCGGCGTCGTCGACCAGCGCCGAAACGGGCGTGTCCGGACGGTTGCGCGCGGCCAGCCAGCCCGGCAGCGCCTCGGGGTCGACGGTGACCAGAGCGGCGATGAACGGCTGCCGGTCGCCGACCACCATGCACTGGCTGACCAGCGCGTGGGCGCGCACCCGGTCCTCCAGTACCGCCGGTGCGACGTTCTTGCCGCCCGCGGTCACGATGATCTCCTTCTTGCGCCCGGTGATGCGCAGGAAACCGTCTTCGTCCAGCGAGCCCAGGTCTCCGGTGTGGAACCAGCCGTCGGCGTCGATCGCCTCGGCGGTGGCCGCCGGGTTGTTCCAGTAGCCCGGGAAGATGACCTCGCCGCGGGCCAGGATCTCGCCGTCGTCGGCGATGCCGATCGTCACCCCGGGCAGCGGCTGGCCGACCGTGCCGATCTTCTGCGCGCCGGCCCGGTTGAAGGTGATCGCGGGCGAGGTCTCGGTCAGGCCGTAGCCCTCCAGCACGTTGAGCCCGACCCCGCGGAAGAAGTGGCCCAGCCGGTCGCCCAGCGGCGCGCCCCCGGAGATCGCGCTGTGGCAGCGCCCGCCCAGGGCGGCCCGCAGCTTGCCGTAGACCAGCTTGTCGAAGACCGTGTGGCGCAGCCGCAGACCCAGGCCGGGACCCGAGGGCGTCTCCAGGGCCTGGCTGTACGCGATCGCGACGGCCTCGGCCCGGTCGAAGATCGCGCCCTTGCCGCCGCTGTGCGCCTTCTGCCGGGCGCCGTTGTAGACCTTCTCGAACACCCGCGGCACGCTCAGCACGAACGTGGGCTTGAACGCGCCCAGATCCTCGACCAGGTTCTTCACGTCGGCGGTGTGGCTGGTGCGCACCCGGCCCTGCACCACGCCGATCTGCAGCAGCCGCGCGAAAGCGTGCGCCAGCGGCAGGAACAGCACCGTCGAGGAGCCCTCCTGGAACAGGATGTCCAGCGCCGGGATGGCGTTGCCGATGTCGGAGAGCATGTTGCGGTGCGTCAGCACGCAGCCCTTGGGCCGGCCGGTGGTGCCGGAGGTGTAGACGATGGTGGCCGGGTCGTCGGCGCTGCCGGACTTGCGGCGCACCTCGATCTCGGCGGGGTCGACGCCCGCGCCCCGCGTCACCAGCGTGGACAGGTCGCCGCCCTCGATCTGCCACAGCCGCGTCAGGTCGACGGCGGCCTCGCGCACGGTCGCGGTGTGCGCGGCCGTCTCGGTGAAGCAGCCCACCGTACCGGAGTCGGCCAGGATCCACCGCACCTGCTCGGCACTGGAGGTCTCGTAGATCGGCACGGTGACCGCGCCGCAGGCCCAGATCGCGTAGTCGATCAGCGTCCACTCGAACCGGGTGCGGCTCATCAGGGCGACCCGGTCACCCGGCTGCACGCCCGCGGCGACCAGGCCGCGGGCCAGTGCCACCACCTCGGCGTGGAACTCGGCGCAGGTGACGTCCGCCCAGCCGGACCCGGCGCGGCGGGAGAACTGCACCAGCTGGGGCGTCTGTGCCGCGTTGTCCCACACCGGGTCGGTCAACCGGTCGGTGTCATCGACGATCACCGCCGGGGCCTGCGAAAACTGCCGCACCAAACGCTCCTTGAGCTGCTCGTTCGGGCCACTGGCGCGTCCGCGCCGCCCGGCGGCCAGCGCCGCTGCCGCCCCCGGCACTGTAGAACGTCGTCCCGGTCCCTCTGCAAACGCTGTCCCTGTTCCGACGGGTTGCCGCCCGTCCGTCGTGGCGGGTCGGCTATGCCCCGGCCGCTACGGGTAGCCTGCTGTTCATGGCGGAATCCTCCTCCCAGTCGATCGTGATCAACGCCGACCCGGCCCGCATCGCCGAGGTCATCTGCGACTACCCCTCGTATCCCCGGTGGACCCAGGCCATCAAGGCCGCTGAGGTGCTCGAGGAGTACGAGGACGGTTACCCGGCCACCGTGCGCTTCGTCATCGACGCGGGCATCGTGCAGGACGAGTACACCCTGCACTACGACTACGCCGAGGACATCTCGCGGATCGAGTGGCACCTGGTCGCGCCGTCCAAGATGCAGAAGGCGCAGGACGGGTCCTATGACATCACCGACAACGGCGACGGCACCTGCACGGTGACCTACACGCTGTCGGTGGACCTCTCGATCGGCATGCTGGGCATGTTCAAGAAGAAGGCCGAGAAGGCGATCATGGATACCGCCTTGAAGGAGCTCAAGAAGCAGGTCGAGGCGGCCTGAGCATGGAAATCTCGCCGGGCACTGCCCGAGAGGAGGCGGAGCGGCTGGTGGCGGCGGTGCTCGCGGCCGCGACGCTGGCTGCCAACGCCAATCCGCACCTGGCCACGGGCTCCCCGGAGTGCTGCGTGTGTCCACTCTGCAAGGTGATCGCGGCGGTCCGTGACCCGGACCCGGAACTGGTCGAGCGGGTCGCGACCGGAGCCGGCGACCTGGCCGCGGGCCTGGCCAGCTTCCTGCGCAGCGTCTCCACGCACCGTCCCGGCGACGCGGCATGGCGCGACGCCACGGCGCACCCGGGCGGCCCCGCCGAGGGCGAGGGTGCAGCCGCGGCCCGGAGCGCAGCCGAGGGCGACGGTCCCGGGGGTCCGGCCGACGCCGCACCGCCCGCCGCCTCGGCGGACGCACCGCCCTCCCGGCCGATGGCCAAGAAGGCGGTCAAGAAGATCGTCAAGAAGGTTGTCACTAACCCGACACCCTCTGTTTCCGAGTCGGAAACACCCCCGTCACCCGCTCGGGTTAAGGCAGCAAAAAAGGCCGTCCGCAAGGCGGAGCCGCACCCGCCGCCGGAGTTGTGACATCGATCTTCGGCGGGCGACGCTCGCCGGGGGTCCTTCCGGAGTTAGGGTGTTGCCCAAGTAGCACGGCGTGGGCTCCCCAAAGCGTCACCGCCGGCAAGCCCAGCAAGAAAGGGTTCGGCCGTGGCACTCACCATCGGCGTGGACATCGGTGGCACCAAGGTGCTTGGCGGTGTGGTCGATCCTGACGGCACCGTCGTCGCGACAAACCGTCGCGACACCCCGGCCGGCGACGTCGCCGCGACCCGGGACGTGATCATCGATGTGGTGAAGGATCTGTCCGCCGAACACGAGGTGGACGCGGTCGGCATCGGCGCCGCCGGATGGATTGACGCGACCCGGTCGACGGTGCTGTTCGCACCGAATCTGGCCTGGCGTGACGAACCGCTGCGCGACTATGTCGCGAAGGCGGTCAACCTGCCCGTGGTGGTGGAGAACGACGCGAACGTGGCCGCGTGGGCGGAGTTCCGCTACGGCGCGGCGGCCGACGCCGAGGACTCGATGGTGATGTTCACCGTCGGCACCGGCATCGGCGGCGGCATCGTGCTCGGCGGCGGTCTCGTGCGCGGCGCGCACGGCATCGCGGCAGAGATCGGCCACATGCTCGCGGTCCCCGACGGCCACGTCTGCGGGTGCGGCCGGCACGGCTGCATCGAGCAGTACGCCAGCGGCAACGCCCTGGTCCGCTTCGCCCGCGCGGGAGCGCAGGCCGAGCCGGAGCGGGCGGCACTGCTGCTGGGCAAGGCCGACGGCAAGGTGGAGAACATCACCGGTCCGATCGTGACCGCGGCGGCGCAGGCCGGCGACGAGGTGGCGATCGACGCGTTCACGCAGATCGGATACTGGCTCGGCCAGGGTCTGGCCGACCTGGTCCAGATCCTCGACCCGCAGGTCCTCGTGGTGGGCGGCGGCGTCATCGACGCCGGCGACCTGCTGATGACCCCCGCCCGCCAGTCCTACCTGGACAGCCTCGCCCAGCGAGGCCGCCTCCCCGTAGCCGAACTCCGCGCCGCCAAGATGGGCAACGTCGCAGGCCTCGTCGGCGCCGCCGACCTGGCCCGCCTCTGACCCCACCCGCCGTACCGCGATGATCATGAACTTATGGCAAGGCTCGACGGCGTGTCGTGGCCATAACTTCATGATCATCGTGGTGGGGGTGGGGCATGCTGGGCGGCATGTCGCTGCGGGTTGTGTCGTACAACGTGCATTCGTTGCGGGATGATCTGGCGGCGCTGGCGGGAGTGGTGCGGGGGCTGGCGCCGGACGTGCTGATCGTGCAGGAGGCGCCCCGGCGCTGGCGGTGGCGGACCAAGTGTGCCGATCTGGCGGCGTCGTTCGGGATGTTCATGGCGGCGGGGGGCATGCCCAGCCTGGGGAACGTGATCATGACGAGTCTGCGGGTGCGGGTGCTGGACCAGTGGTGCATGCGCTACCCGCTGACGCCGGGCCGGCACATGCGCGGGGCGTGCTTCGCGCGGCTGGAGGTGCCGGGGCGGGCGCCGTTCGTGGTGGTCGGCTCGCACCTGTCGACCGACGACGCCGAGCGCCCCGCCCAGGCGGCGCTGCTCAAGCCCGCGCTGGCGCTGGACGACCCGGTCATCGTGGGGCTGGACCTCAACGAGTGCCCGGACGGCAGCTCCTGGCAGCTGCTCACCGACCGGCTGGCCGACGCCGCGGCACTGGCCGACCGGGAGGACCGCCACACCTTCCCGACCCCGAACCCGACCCGCCGGATCGACGCGATCCTCCTGGACCCACGCCTGGAGCTGGGCAGATACCAGGTGATCACGTCGGACGAGGCGGACCGGGCCAGCGACCACTACCCGTTGGTCGTGGACCTCGTCTAGGAATCCGCGCTTTACAACCTCTGCCGCAAACGGGAAAGATGCTCTGCGTCTTACCTAGTCGTGGAGGTCGCGGGTGACGTATTCGGCCGGTTACGGCGATCCCGAGTCGGGAGGTCCCGCGACGGCGTGGCGTGACGGCTGGCCGGTCTACGACCGCAGCGGCACGGTCTGCGTCATCGGTGCGGGCCCCAGCGGGTTGACCGCGATGAAGAACCTCAAGGAGCACGGGTTCGGCGTCGACTGCTACGAGCGCGACACCAGCGTCGGCGGGGCCTGGAACTGGCGGCACGACCGCAGCCCGGTGTACGCGAGCACCCACCTGATCTCCTCGAAGCCGTTCAGCCAGTTCCCGGACTTCCCGATGCCGGACAGCTGGCCGGACTACCCCAAGCACACCCAGGTGCTGGAGTACCTCGAGCACTACGCCGACCACTTCGACCTCAAGCCGCACATCTGGTTCGGCACCGAGGTCGTCAAGGTCGAGCCGGCCGAGGGCGAGCGCTGGGACGTGACCACGCGCAGCACCGGCGGCTACGGCGGCGAGCGCATCCACCGCTACGCGGCGGTGGTCATCGCCAACGGCCACAACTGGTCCCCCAAACGCCCGGAGTACGAGGGCCTGGAGGACTTCAAGGGCGAGGTCATCCACGCCGCGCAGTTCAAGGACGCCGCGCAGCTGCGCAACAAGAAGGTCCTGGTGATCGGGGCGGGCAACACCGGCTGCGACATCGCGGTGGAGGCCGCCCAGCAGGCCGCGCGCTGCTGGCACTCGACCCGCCGGGGCTACTGGTACACCCCCAAGTACACCCTGGGCCGCCCGGCCGACCAGGTGAACGACCTGATGCTGTGGCTGAAGCTGCCGCTGCGGGCCCGGCAGTTCCTGGCCCACCGCACGCTGAAGTCGACGGTCGGCGACCTGACCCGGTTCGGTCTGCCCCAGCCCGACCACAAGATCTACGAGACGCACACCATCGTCAACAGCCAGCTGGTCTACTACCTGGGCCACGGTGCGGTCTCGCCGGTGGGCGACGTGGCGCGCTTCCACCGCAACAGCGTGGAGCTCAAGGGCGGCGAGGTGATCGAGCCGGACCTGGTCGTGCTGGCCACCGGCTACCACCCGTCGTTCGATTTCATCGACGGCAACCTGCTCGGCGTCGACGCGTCGGGCCGCCCGCGGCTGGCCATGCACGCCTTCCCCAAGCGCCAGCCGACGCTGGCCGTGGCGGGGCTGCTGCAGCCCGACTCCGGGTTGTTCCCGCTGGTGCACTGGCAGATGGTGGCGTTCGCCCGGATGCTGCGGGTGCGCGAGGCGGCCCCGGCGAAGGCGGTCGCGGTGCAGCGGCGGCTGGAGGCGGAGCTGGACCGGCGATGGACCACGGCGAAGGTGAAGGACTCGACCCGGCACTGGTTCGAGATCAGCCACACCACCTATCTCAAGGCCATCCAGCGCCTGCTCGACGAACTCGGCCTGGAGGGGGCGAAGTGAAGGTCATGCGCGCCCGCGAGTGGGCGTTCCCGATCGCACCGGTACGCCGTGAGGTGCGCCGCGCCACCCCCGAGCTGGACGAGGGCAGGCCGCCGGTGCTGTTCGTGCCCGGGTTCGGCCACGGCGCGTGGGTGTTCGCCGAGCACTGGCTGGAGCACACCGCCGACCGCGGCTTCCCGGCGTACGCGGTGAGCCTGCGCGGGCACGGTGACAGCGCCAAGGCGCCGAAGGCGACGCTGCGGGCGTACGCCCACGATGTGGCCCAGGTCGCCGCCTCCCTGCCGCGCCGCGCGGTGATCGTGGGGCACGGGGCGGGCGCCCTGGTGACCGCGCACGCGCTGGCGCGTTACCCGGCCCGCGCGGCGGTGCTGCTGTCGCCGGTCTTCGGCGGTGCGGGCACCGCGCTGCGCAACCCGATGCTCAGCCTGCCGGCGCTGTTCGGCGGCGGCCTGCGCCTGCCCGCCGGGCAGCTGTTCAGCCGTGAACTGCCGAGCAACGCCTCCCGCGGGTACGCCGCCCGCCTGGGCCGGGCCTCCACCCGGGCGCAGTGGCAGCTGCTGCGCGGCCGCACCCCGCAGCCGCCGGTCGGCGACCCGCCGGTGCTGGTGGTGGGCAGCCCCGACGACCGCATCGTGTCCGACACCGCGCTGCGGCGGGTGGCCCGCGGCTACGGCGGGGCTCCGCTGCTGTTCCCGGGCATGGGCCACGACCTGATGCTGGACACCCGCTGGCGGGAGCCCATCGACGCGATCCTGGACTGGCTGGAGAAGTCGGCCTGAGTAGGCGAGCCCGCGCGGCGGGCTCGCCTGCTCAGACAGGAGCCCGTCGGAGCGGCCGCTCGGGTGTACGGCCGCAGCGCAGCGGAGGCCGGACGACCGATCAAGGCGCGGAGCGGGCTCCGCATGTCTCAGCGCGGGCTCCGCTAAACAACAGCGCCGTCGTCCGGCGGCAGCTCGTCGTCCTCGTCGCCGGGGCGCAGCCGCATGATCAGCGCGGTGGCCCCGCCGAGGATGCAGACGAGCGCGAACAGCATGCTCACCCGATCGTTGAAGGGCAGCAGCCGGGTGTCGAAGAACAGCACGAAGCCGAAGACGATCGACAGCACGGCGACGATCGCGGCGAACGGCACCCGCGGCAGCGGCGGGGGCGGCGGGGGCACGAACTCGTCCGGCGTGTCGTCGGGCAGGCCGCTGCCGAACGAGTCGAGCGAGTCGAGCAGCGACGGGTCGCCGGGGGAGACCCCTCTGGGGTCGCCGGTCAGCGCGGGGCGGTTGAGGATCGGGCCGCCGGCGGGCCACACCGGGCCGGCGGGCGCGGGCGGGCCGGCGGGCGGCTCCTCACCGGCCGGCCAGGTCCGGGCGGTCAGCGGCGTGTCGAAACCGGCGACGATGCGAGCGAACTCGGCATCCACCTGTTCGGGCGTCGCCTCGTTGCCGGACGGCCCGGGACGCGCGGGTTCGGCCGGCGTGCGGTCCGGATCGTCCGTGGCTGGCACCTGGCACACTCCTTGGCGGGATAGGGGCTCGTCGTGGGGCCGGTGGGCATCGCTTCAAATCCTGACACGTGACACCCGTGTTCCGGCAGTAGGCTCTGCGATGCATGCCACAAACTCGGTATGTCCCGGCCGGCCCCTCCGAGCCGGATCGTCAAGCGCCACACCACGTTCGCCGATCGACTTGGACGGGACTCAGTGCTCTACTGGCTGCTGAAATACATCTTCCTCGGCCCCCTGCTGCGGTTGATCTTCAGGCCGCAGGTCGAGGGTCTCGAAAACGTGCCGGGCGGGGGCCCGGCGATCCTCGCCAGCAACCATCTCTCGTTCTCCGATTCCATCTTCATGCCCCTGGTGGTGAAGCGGAAGGTCACATTCGTGGCCAAAGCGGAATACTTCACCGGCAAGGGTCTCAAGGGCCGGCTGACGAAGATGTTCTTCGTGGGCACCGGCACCATCCCGGTGGACCGCTCCGGCGGCCGCGCCGCGCAGGCCGCCCTGGACACCCAGCTGCGGGTGCTGCGCGCGGGCGGGCTGGCCGGCATCTACCCCGAGGGCACCCGCTCGCCGGACGGGCGGCTGTTCCGGGGCAAGACAGGGGTGGCCCGGCTGGCGCTGGAGAGCGGCGCGCCGGTGGTGCCCGTGGCGATGCTCAACTCCGACGTGGTGCAGCCCACCGGCAAGCTCATCCCCAAGGTGATGCGGGTGAAGATCCGCTTCGGGACGCCGCTGGACTTCTCCCGCTACGCGGGCATGGCCGGGGACCGGTTCGTCGAGCGGGCGATCACCGACGAGATCATGTACGACGTGATGGAGCTCTCCGGCCGTGAATACGTCGACACGTACGCCGTGAAGATCAAGAACGTCGCGGCGGCAGGCGTCTAGCCCAGCAGCCCGGTCGCCCGGTTGCGGGCGGCGAACTCGTGCAGCTCGGCCAGGCCGTCCTCGTCGAGCGCGCCCGCCCGCGCGGCCCAGGCCAGCGAGAGCATCCGGTTGCTGGCGTCGCCGATGCGAGCGAAGTGCCCGGCCGCCTCGACGTGCTCACCCGCGACGGTGGCCAGCGCCGCCCGGACCCACGGCGTACGCCGCGGGGACCGCGCCAGCATCGTCCGGACCCGTTCCCGCTCGCCGGGGCCGAGCAGCGCCGCCGCGTGCCCGGCGGCCGCCACCCACTCGCCGAACGGCAGCATCACCCGGGCCTGCCAATCCCGCTCCAGCTCACCGAGCAGCGCGGCGGCCTCCTCGGCGCGGCCCTGCAACGCCCGGCACAGCGCGGCAGGTGCCGCGGCGCCCCGCAGCACCCGGTGGAAGCCGCTGCGGCGGGCGAAGTAGAGCATCTTCTCGATGGCGTCGTCGTCGGGCTCCTCGCCGCGCAGCACCCCGATCCAGGACGAGGTGAGCACGGACATGGCGTCCCACTCGGCCGCGTTGGAGCGCATCGTCTCGCCGATGGCCCGCATCTGGGTGTCCCAGTCCCCGGCGAAGAAGGCGTCGGCCGCCTCGCGGTGGAAGTTGGTGGCCAGGCTCAGCCCGCCCGCGATGTCCACCGTGCGCTGTTCGGTCAGCAGCCGGTGGTGCCGGGCCAGGTCGCCCTCCTCCAGGCAGGCCCAGGCGAAGTTCTGCACCGCCCGGCGACGGCTGGTCAGCCGGTGCTCGCGGCAGTGCTCGGTGAGCAGCTCCAGCTCGCTGAACCCGGTCGGGTCGCCCGCGATGTAGCGCGCCGTGGCCGAGGTGATGCGGGCGTTGGCGTGCGCCTCGGCCAGGCCCAGCCGGTCGGCGATGTCGGCGGCCGCCTCGGCGGCGCCGATCGCCGGCTCGGTCTCGTAGTTCATCATGTGCACCCGGGCCAGCTCCAGCAGCGCCTCGGCCTTCTCCAGGGTCTCCGGCAGTTCCTCGTAGCGCTCGACCGCGGCGTCCAGGTGGGCCAGCGTCGCGGCGCGGTCCGCCCGGCTCCACGCGATCGTGCCGAGCAGTGTCAGCGCGCGGGCGGCGCCGGCCCGCTCGCCGAGCCGGTCGAGCTCCTCGGCCAGCTCGGCCAGCCGCTGCGGGCCGCCGCTGTCGCCGAAGGACTCCCCGGACCGGAACAGCGAAAGCTCGGCGGCGAACAGGTCCAGCAGCGGGTCGTTGTCCAGTTTGAGGCTGAGCGCGCGGTCGAGCAGCGTCGCCGCGGCGTCCAGGGCGTGCAGGGCGTACGCCCGCCGTGCCGCGCGGTGCAGCGCGGTTCGCGCCGCCGGGGCGTACGGCTCGGAGTCCATGCCCAGGGTCCGGGCGATCTCGTGGGCGGCCCAGCGGTGGTTGGCCAGCACCTCGGCGAGGTCGGTCGCCCGGTTGTCGGTGATCTGCTCCAGCCAGTCGGCGGTGCGCTGGTGCCGGGTGACCCGCTCGGTACGCGGCAGCCGCTGGTAGCAGACGTCGCGGACCAGGACGTGGCGGAAGGCGTACTCCGGCTCGCCGGCCATCGCCGAGGTCGGGTGCTCGGCGACCAGGTCCCGCTGCTGCAGCCGCTGCAGCGACCGGGCCACCACGTCGACGGGCAGACCCAGCGCGCCCGCCACCGCGCCCGGCCAGAACTGGGTGCCCACCACGGCGGCGGCCTGCAGCACCGAGCGGTCGGTCGATTCCAGCAGGTCGAGCCGGTTGGCGATGACCGCCTGCACCGTCTGCGGCATCGGGGTCGCGTCGCCGTCGGCCAGCGCCCAGTTGCCGCCGACCGGCCGCAGCTCGCCCCGCTCGACCAGCATGCGCACGAACTCGTGGGCGTAGAGCGGGTTGCCCCCGGCGAGCTCGACCAGCGGGGCGACCCCGGTGGCGGGGAAGACGGCCTGGCCGAACATCAGCCGGTACATGGCGGCGATGTGCTCGTCGTGCATCGGGCCCAGCGACACCGAGACGGTGCCGGTCACCGCGCTGGTCCAGCCCGGCCGGCGCTCGCGCAGCTCGGGCCGGGCGGTGGCGACGACCAGCAGCGGCACGCCCGGGCCGATGCTGCCGAGCATCTCGACGAAGCGCAGCATGGCCTCGTCGGCCCAGTGCATGTCCTCGAAGACCAGCACGGTCGGGTTGGCCGTGGTCATGGCCAGCAGGAAGCGCCGCCACGCCGACTCCGTCTCGCCCGGGGTCAGGCCCGCGCCGGGCAGGCCCACCAGCGGGCCGAGCGCGTCGCCCAGCCGGGCCGCCTCCAGCTCGCCGCACATGGCCCGCAGCGCGCTCTCCAGCCGGCTGCGGGCGGTCTGCTCGTCGTCGGTGTCGAGGATGCCGACCTGTGCCTTCACGATCTCGGCCAGCGCCGAGTAGGTCACGTTCTCGCCGAACGGCGGGCAGTGCCCGACCCGCCAGCACACCGTGGTCTCCGGGATGCGCTCGGCGTGGCGGGCCAGCTCGCGCAGCAGCCTGCTCTTGCCGATGCCGGCGGGTCCGAACACGGTGACCAGCTGCGGGCTGCGGTCGCGGATGGTGCGGTGCAGCGCGGTGACCAGCAGACCCCGCTCGTGGTCGCGGTTGACCATCGGGGTGGACTCGTCCCGGTCGCGCCGCTGTAGCCGCGCGGACACCGCCAGGAAGACCCGGCTGGTGGCGCTGCGGCCCTTGAGCGTCCTGGGCGGCAGCTCGTCGTACTCGATGTCGTCGGCGCTGGCCCGGGCGGTCTCGGCGCACACGAACACCGCGTGCGGCGGGGCGGCGGCCTGCAGCCGGGCTGCGGTGTTGACCACGTCGCCGGCCACGATGGCCTGCCCGCCGTCGCGGGCGGCGCCCACGTCGACCAGCGCCTCCCCGGTCGCGACTCCGGCCCGGAAGGTGGCAGCGTCGGCCAGCGGCCCACGGCTCAGCACCCGCTGCGCCTCCAGCCCGGCCCGCACCGCGCGCAGCGCGTCGGTCTCGGTGGCGACCGGCGCACCGAAGATGGCCATCACCGCGTCGCCGATGTACTTCTCCACCACGCCGCCGAACTGGCGGACCACCTGGCGCACCGCGCTGAAGTACTCCTGCTGCAGGGTGCGCACCTGCTCCGGGTCGGTCTGCTCGGCGTACGTCGTGAAGCCGACCATGTCGACGAACAGCACGCTGACCTGTCGCCGGTCCTCCCGGGCGGGCGGGCCCTGCCCCGCGGCCAGCGGGTTGCCGCAGCCGGTGCAGAAGAGGTCGCCGAAGGCCACCGTACGTCCGCAGTGGACGCAAGGTGGCGTGAGGTTAGCCCCGCAGCCGCCGCAGAACCTGTCGTCCGGGCCGGCCGCGCGGGAGCAGTGCGCGCAGGTTGGGGTCTTCACGTCTCCGCCAGGTCGCCGGAGGTCCAGTATGGCCTGACCACCCGGGTCGATTCCTTACCGCTGTAGCTAACGCGACAAGGGGTCCGCGCCAACACCGCCGCGCGGCTACAGTTTCGTGCACTGACAGACCGCGGCCTGCGCGCCGGGGTCTCGTGTGGCGCTGATGGCGAGTAATCGGGGGTCCCGCCGAGGTGGGCCGCCGGTGCGCGCTGCCAGCGGACGCTAACCAATCGATGGTCGTACGTGGGAGGCCGAACGATGTTGGTGCGACTGGCGCTCGCCTGGACCGATCCCTTCGGGATCGCGCACGGCGTGGGCGAGCTTGTGGACATCGACGCGGTCACCCTCGCGGAGCTCGAAGAGCAGGGAGTGGTGGAGAACATGACCGAAATCCAGCCGACGCCCGACCAGCCGCAGAAGGCGTGGGTCGGCCCCGGTGCCCCGCCGGCCGGTGACAAGGCGTGGGTCGGCCCCGGTGCGCCGCCCGCCGAGGAGAAGGCGTGGGTGGGCCCTGGCGCGCCGCCCGCGGACGACCCGGACGCGGAGACCGACGACCAGCCGTGACCGCCTGACGGCGGCATCACCGCCGTCGCACACCATGGCCAGGTGCACGACGTGACGCAGGGGGCGGGCCGGGTGACCGGCCCGCCCCCTGCCCGTCCGATCAGCCGGCGCTGCAGGCCACCCCGTTGAGCTTCACGTTGCTCGGGGCCGTGGACGGCCCGGAGCCGGTGAAGCTGACCGTCCAGCTCTGCGCCGGGGCGAGGTTCGGGGCCCAGCCGGGGGCGGTGACCGTCACCGTGCCGCCGCTGCCGGTGAATGTGCCGTTCCAGCCGTTGACGATCACCTGGCCGCTGCCGAGGGTGAAGGTCAGCACCCAGTTGGTGAACGTGGTGCTGCCGGTGTTGGTCAGCACCAGCGAGGCGTTGTAGCCGTTGGGCCACGAGTTGTCGATCCGGTACACCGCCCGGCAGCTCGTCCCGGTGCTCGGGCTGGCTGACGCGCTGGGGCTCGGCGGCGTGCTGGCCGACGGGCTTGCGCTGCGGCTCGGGCTGGGACTGGCGCTCGGGCTCGCGCTGCGGCTGGGGCTGGCGCTCGGGCTCGCGCTGGCCGAGGGGGACGGCGACGGGCTCGCCGAGCGGGACGGGCTGGCGCTCGGCGACGGGTCGACGACCCCGCTCTTGGCCTTCATGTTCGCCGAGTGCTGCCGGAACACGGCGTGCTCGGGGCAGCCCTGGCCGGAGTCGAACCCGCCGCAGTTGCTGTTGGCGGGGAACCACCAGAACGCGTCGCCGTCGCCGCCGGAGGCCTCCATCTCGGCGTACATCTCGGACCACCAGGTGGTCTTGTCGTCGTGCACGTTCCACTCGCCGAGGAAGAACGGCTTGCCGACGACGGTGTGCGCGTCGCTGATCCAGCGCCGCAGCAGGGCGCGGGCCGAGGCGAAGTTCAGGCCGGCCCAGCCCTCCGTGGGGTACATGTGCCCCGAGGTGAAGTCGACGTACGGCGAGGACTGGATGTAGGTCCACGGGCCGCCGGAGTCGCCTCCGTAGCCGTACTTCGTCTCCTGGCCCTCCTGGCCGGTGCCCAGCAGGTGGTTCGGGTCCAGGCTCTTGACCAGCGCGCCCATCTCGTCGACCCAGGCCCGCAGGGTGGTGCCGGTGGTGTTCTCGTTGGGGGTGGCGTCGGGGTAGCGGGGCTCGTTCATGAGCTCCCAGGCCAGCACCGTCGGGTCGTTCTTCCAGGCCACGCCCGTGAACGAGTTGACCCGGGTGAGCGCCTTGGTGACGTAGTCGCGGTACTGCGTGAAGCAGCCGGGGCAGGCGGTCTTGTTGAAGAAGCGCCAGCGGTTGGCGTATCCGGTGGGCAGGCCCTCCCAGGACAGGCGCTTGTCGATGCCGCCGTACGCCTCCCAGAAGTTCTCGAAGACGGGGATGAGCCGGATGTTGTGGTCCCGGGCGGACTTCATGACGTAGTCGAAGAGGATGAACGCCTCCTCGGTGTAGACGCCCTCGGCTGCCTCGAAGCCCATCCAGTCCTCGTGGCTGAACATCCACAGCCGCAGCACCGACACGTTGTCGCTCTGCAGCCGGGTCATGTGCGCATCGATCTTGGCCTTGTCCACGTACTGCTCGCCGGGCAGCCAGTCGTAGCCGAAGGTGAACACGTCGTAGGTGTTGGCGCCGGCGAAGTAGTAGGGCTTGCCGTCCAGGCAGAAGCGGATGCCGCAGCGGGTGACGAAACTGTCGCGCGGGTCGGCCGCCTGGGCGGCGGGCGAGCCGACGAACGGCAGGGCCAGAGCCAGCGTGGCCGTGACCGCCGCCAGCGCGGCGAGCAGGGCACGCCGTGGAGAACGGGACATGGGGACTCCTTGGGAACGCGGCCGCGTCCCAGCGATGCGGGCACATCGCGGGCGATGGGAACGGCCGTCAATGGAAGCGCTCCCATACTAGGGCCGGGCCCGCGTCAGGTAAAGCGGTTCAGTAGAGGCCGAACCGGTTGCGCCGCAACGGATCGAGGCTCCGTCCCCGTGCGGGGCGGAGCCTCGATCAGATGATCCTCGGCGTCAGCGGTCCTGCATGCCCGCGCGGCGGCGCAGGGCGGGGACGTCCATCACCACGATGCGGCGGCCCTCGGTGCGCAGCCATCCCCGGCTGGCGAAGGAGCCGATCGCCTGGTTGACGCTCTGCCGCGAGCCGCCCGCCATCTCGGCCAGCTGGCTCTGGTTCAGCTCGATCGTGATCATCGGAGCCTGGCTCTCCCCGGCCAGCCGCACCAGCGTCTTGGCGACGCGGCCGGGCAGGTCGAGGAAGACGTGGTCGGCGTTCTGCTCGGTGAGCCGGCGGATCAGCGCGCCCAGCGAGCGCATGACCGCGTCGAGGATGCGCGGGTTCGAGTGCACCAGCTCCATGAACGCGCCGCGCGACAGCGCCAGCGCGGTGCAGTCCTCCAGCGCCTCGGCCGAGAGCGAGCGGGCCGCACCGTCCAGAAGGGACACCTCGCCGAGCACGTCCGGCGGGCGCATCACGGACAGCACCGCGCGCTCGCCGGTCGGGGAGGTGCGGAAGACCGCCACCGATCCGCGCTTGAGCACGATGAGGGACTCGCCGGGGTCGTTCTCGACGAACAGCAACTGCCCCTTGCGGAAGGTGCGGGGCACCGCCGCGGCGATCACCCGTTGCCGTACCTCAGGCTCCAGACCAGCGAACATGTCGACCCCGGTGAGCGCGTCCGCAGCTTCCGGAATGCGAATCTCCACCGCCTACCCCTTCCGTGTCCCACCCCCGCCGACGCACACGGTCGTGTTCGTCGGCGCAACCCTGGACAGATCATCGCGTGCGTGAGCCGCCACGTCCACTCCGTGCGTCGCCATCGGAGACTGTCCATTGCCGGATCTACCGCAACGCAGACACCTCCGACGGATACGACAGCGTGCTGCCACATGTGATAATCCGCCCGTGCTGGCTGACGATACGATCCGCACGACACTTCGGACGGCATGGCACCTTCAGCCGGACGGCTGCACTCCGCTGGACGGTGAGCCGACGACATCGACCAGGTCGGTCGCCGCAGGTGACCGGCGGTACCTGGCGGTCCTGGTCGCGGGCGTGGAGCGCCCTCGATTCGAGGCGGGGCTGGCCGCCGCCGAACATCTCGCCCGGCAGGGTCTGGACACCGGCGCCCCGGTGCGCGCCGCGGACGGCGCGCTGTGCGTGCCCGCCGACGAGCACGTGCTCGCGCTGCTGGAGTTCGTGCCCGGCCGCCCGCTCGACGGCGCGGACCCGGTCGACCAGCAGTGGTGGGGCGACCGGCTCGGGGCGGCGCACCGCGGGCTCGCCGGGTTCCGGCACCCCGGCCTGCCCGCCTGGCATCCGCTGCGTCCGGACGCGCCGTATCTGTCCGTCGCGGGCTGGCTACGCCCTGCGATCACGGGTGCGGTCACCGCGCTGACGAAGCTGCAGGTCACCGACCGGCTCACGGTCGGCCCGCTGCACGGCGACCCGCGCCCGGAGGCGTTCCGGCTGGACCCGGCGACCGGCCGCATCGGGCTGGTCAGCTGGGGTCGCGCGCGGTTCGGCCCGCTGATGTACGACGTGGCCTCGGCCGTGCGCCATGCCGGCGGCCCGGCACGGGCTCAGGAACTGCTGTCGGCGTACGAGGACAGCGGCCCGGTGCCGGTCGCGGAGATCGAGGGCAGCCTCGACACCCTGCTGCGCTTCCGCTGGGCGATGGAGGCCGACGCCTGCGCCCGCCGCCTGGCCGGCGCCGCGCCCGACGCCCCCGTCGACCGCTGGCGCACCGCACTCGACCAGGCCCGCATCGCCCTGCTCGACGACTGAGCGATAGGAAGGGCACCTTCTGCAACGTATGGCGAGGTGAAGGCGCCCTTCCTTCGTTCAGGCGCGGAGGTGGGTCAGGACGAGGGGGTCGATGTGGCCGGGGACCATGCGTTCCTCGAGGTTCTCGATGCCGGCCCAGTCGGACAGGGCCGCGTCGAGATCGGACTGCGCGTGGCCGCGGGCGGCGAGCAGGGCGCGCACCTCGGCGGCGACGGCGTCGCGCAGGGGCAGCAGGGTGGCCGGGTCGGGCTTGTCGAACAGCAGCGTGTGGATGTCGAGCAGGCGGGCCAGCTCGGCGCACGGGTCGGGGTGGTCGTCCACGCGCAGGTCCACCACGACGTCGCTGGTGCCGCCATAGCCCTGGCCGGGGGCGACCACGAGCAGCGCCGCGCTCTGCCGCCCGCGCTTGTCACCGCCCGCGCCGTCGCCCGCGCGCAGCGCCGCGAGCAGCCGCCGCGCCAGCGCCGCCGACGGTGCCGAGGACAGCCAGGCGGTCTCCATCGCGGCGACCACCTCCGGCCCAGTGAGGATGTTGCCCTGGACGGCGTACCCGTCGCCGGTGCGGCCGCCCGCCCAGCCGTGGCAGTCCGCTCCGGTGTACGTCGCGCCGTCGCCGCTGCGGCCCACGACGCCGAGCTGGCGTGATTCGCGACCAGGGTCGGCGGCGGTGAGCCCGGCCACCACGTCGCCCGGCGCGGTGCCGGTGCGCAGCAGCGCCAGCCCCTGCGGCCGGTAGGCCAGGTTGGCGTAGGACTGGGTGGCCAGTGCGCCGACGGCGGCCTCCGCGGCGGGCACGGCCGCGCCCACGGCCAGGAACTTGCTGGCTACGGCGACCCCGTGTGCGGCCCCGTCGGCTGAACG
This sequence comes from Catellatospora paridis, assembly GCF_009720365.1. Taxonomy (GTDB): domain Bacteria; phylum Actinomycetota; class Actinomycetes; order Mycobacteriales; family Micromonosporaceae; genus Catellatospora; species Catellatospora paridis. Next base: position 484,216 of record NZ_ML769314.1, read on the forward strand.
CGCGACGATCGAGAACGTCATGGCGTCAGGGTAGGGGTCCGCGACGCCGGGCGTACAGGAGAGATCCTCACGACAGGGGAAGACGTGGCCTACCGCTATTTCTACGACTGCGAGTTCATCGAGGACGGAGTCACCATCGACCTGGTCTCGATCGGCGTGGTCGACGAGTTCGGGCGGGAGTTCTACGCCGTCTCCACCGAGTTCGACCCGTCCCGGGCCATCCCGTGGGTGCGCGACAACGTGCTCAACCTGCTGCCGTCCCCGGCGGACAAGGCGTGGCGCTCGCGCGAGCGCATCCGCACCGAGCTGCTGGAGTTCCTCACCGAGCCGCTGCAGGGCCGCCCGCAGGAGACCATCGAGCTGTGGGCCTGGTACGGCGCGTACGACCACGTGTGCCTGGCCCAGCTGTGGGGGGCGATGGTGACGCTGCCCCGGGCCATTCCGCGCTTCACCAAGGAGCTGCGCCAGCTGTGGGACGACAAGGGGCGCCCGACGCTGCCCGAGGCGGCGACGGCCCGGCACGACGCGCTCGTCGACGCCCGGCACAACCTGGCCCGCTTCCGGGCGATGACGGCGCGTAAGCGCAAGGACGCCAAGCCGCCCGCGGTGGACGCCGGGTGAATGCCCGGTGACAGGCCGGGACGGCACGGCCCGGGGTGCCGCGGGCGTGTCACGCACGGGTAACCTTGCCATGACGACACTGTTGCGCTCGCCTGGTGAACGGCTTGCGGCCCCGACATCCGGACAGCGGCGGGGCGTGCTGGCCTAAGCCCGGTGATCCCAGTACAGTGCGCATTTGCGGCCCGCCCCGGCCGGCAACGTAGCCGTGATCACTCGTCTCCCGGGGCCCGGCAACTGACTACCCGTAATCGGGAGGACGAGAAAATGCGTATCGGCGTACTCACCGGCGGCGGCGACTGCCCCGGTCTCAACGCGGTCATCCGCGCCGTGGTCCGCAAGGGCGTGGGCACCTACGGGCACGAGTTCGTCGGATTCCGCGACGGCTGGAAGGGACCGCTGGAGGGCATCACCCGCCCGCTGGGCATCCCTGAGGTCCGCGGCATCCTGCCGCGCGGCGGCACGATCCTGGGCTCGTCCCGCACCAACCCCTTCAAGATCGAAGGCGGCGTGGAGCGGATCAAGCAGAACCTGGCCGACATGGGCGTGGACGCGCTCGTGGCGATCGGCGGCGAGGACACCCTCGGGGTGGCCACCAAGCTGACCGAGCTGGGCGTCAACGTCGTCGGCGTGCCGAAGACGATCGACAACGACCTGGGCGCGACCGACTTCACGTTCGGCTTCGACACCGCGGTCAACATCGCCATGGAGGCGATCGACCGGCTGCACACCACGGCCGAGTCGCACCACCGCACCGTGGTCGTCGAGGTCATGGGCCGCCACGCGGGCTGGATCGCGCTGCACGCGGGCCTGGCCGGCGGCGCGAACGTGATCCTGCTCCCCGAGCAGAAGTTCGACCTGGACAAGGTCGTCGAGCACGTGGAGACCCGGTTCAAGACCAACTACTCGCCGATCATCGTGATCTCCGAGGGCGCCATGCCGACCGACGGTGACCTGATCACCCTCAACGGCGAGCTGGACGCGTTCGGCCACGTGCGCCTCGGCGGCATCGGCAACTGGCTGGCCGACCAGCTGGAGAAGCGCACCGGCAAGGAGGCGCGCGCGGTCGTGCTGGGCCACACCCAGCGCGGTGGCACGCCCACCGCCTTCGACCGGGTGCTCGCCACCCGCTTCGGCCTGCACGCCATCGACGCCGTCCACGAGGGCGACTTCGGCAAGATGGTGGCCCTGCGCAGCACCGAGATCGTCCGCGTCCCCCTCGCCGACGCCACCCGCGAACTCAAAACCGTCCCCCCGCACCGCTACGCCGAGGCCGAGGCCTTCTTCGGCTGAGCCGCGGTCAACCCTTGAGCGGGTTGATCATGAACTTATGGCACGGGTCGACGGTGTGTCGCGTCCATAACTTCATGATCGACCCGCTTTCGCTTTCTGGAGGGAGCACGGATGTACACCGTTGCCGTGATCGGGGCGGGGAAGATCGGGGAGGTGCTGCTGTCGGGGCTGGTGAAGGCCGGGTGGCCGGTGGATCAGATCGTCGCGACGGCGCGGCGGGAGGAGCGGGCCGAGCAGCTGCGCAACCGGTACGGGATCAGGGTGCTGGACAACGCCGAGGCGGTGGCCGCCGCCGACGTGGTGGCGATCGCGGTCAAGCCGCAGGACGCCGGGGCGCTGATGGCCGAGCTGGGGCCGCAGATCCCGGCGGGCAAGCTGGTGATCTCGCTGTGCGCGGGCCTGCCGACGGGGTTCTTCACCAAGTGGCTGGCCGAGGGCACGCCCGTGGTGCGGGTCATGACGAACACGCCCGCCCTGGTGGACGAGGCCATGACGGCGATCTCGGCCGGGCCGCACGCCACGGCGCACCACCTGGGGATCGCCGAGGAGCTGTTCTCGCCGCTGGGCCGCACCATCCGGGTCCCGGAGAGCCAGCAGGACGCGGTCACCGCGCTGTCCGGCTCCGGTCCGGCGTACTTCTACTTCCTGGTCGAGGCGATGACCGACGCGGGCATCCTGCTCGGGCTGCCGCGCCAGGTGGCGCACGACCTCATCGTGCAGACCGCGATCGGCTCGGCCATCATGCTGCGCGACTCGGGCGAGCACCCGGTGAAGCTGCGCGAGGCGGTCACCTCGCCCGCGGGCACCACCATCTCTGCCATCCGCGAGCTGGAGAACCACGGCGTGCGCGCCGCGTTCCTGGCCGCGCTGGAAGCGGCCCGAGACCGGGCGAAGGAGATCGCCGACCAGGCCGCCTGACCACGGACGCGTGATCCCGTCACCCCCGCAGGCTCATTCACGCCTGCGGGGGTTCCTGCTGTTCAGACCGTCGCTTTAGGCTCGGAACAGGGAGTTTGAGCCGAACCCCCGGCCCCGTAGCTCCGCCCTCGGAGCCACACGCAAGGAGACGGCCATGCGACGTGCCGCAACAGTCATCGGGACCACCCTCGCCGCCCTCATGATCTCCGCCCCGGCCTACGCGTACGCCCACGACAAGGTCACCAACCCCGTGCTGCACGCGATCCTCGACGTGCTCACCCTCGCGGTCGTCACCGCTCCGGTGTGGACCGCCTTCGCCTGGTCCCGCGGCCGCCGCTCGGCAGCGCTGATGCTGCTGATCGGGCTGGTGCAGATCCCGGCGGGAGTGCTGGCGTTCGTGCCCATCCCCGACCCCGTGCTGCACTCGATGGCCCTGGTCACCAGCCTTGCCATCACGGTCACGTCGATCGTCTACGTACGGCGCGAGGTCGCCGTCGCGGTCGAGGCGGCCGGCTGAGAGACCCGCTGCCGGGGCGACCCGGCGGACGGAGCGAACCCGCTGTCGGCTGTGTGCGACGAGTCGCGGACGGCCGGCGGCGGTGCGGCGCAACCGCCCGATCCGGTGCTGCTGCCGGGTCGGGCGGCGGTGCGCAGGGCCACCCGTTCCCCGTCCAGGTCCAGTTCCAGCAGCTCGCCGCTGCGCCGCACGCGCGGGCAGCCCGGGTGCGGCGGGCCCCAGGCCCCGTCGGTGCGCCGGTAGGCCGTCCACCGGCAGTGCTCCTCCCCGACGTACCCCCAGGCCATGAAGAGCTCGGTGCCCAGGTAGCGGTAGAGCCCCACGGTGGCGGTGCGCCCGTCCTCGGGCCGGCGGAAGAACTCGCCGGTCAGCCCCGGTACGACGTGCCCTTCGAGGTCGATGTCGGACACGATCCGGTGCGGCGCGTACTCCGCCAGGCGCGGCAAGGTGGTCATGCCTCCTCCTCGCTGCGCTCGTCGTCGCCAGACGGATCTTCGACATGATTCGCTCGCTGCGCTCGCTCATACTCGCTGCGCTCGTCGTCGCCATGACGCGTCTTTGACATGATTCGCTCGCGGTGCTCGCTCATACTCGATCAACGAGGCCGCGCCCTGGTGGCGACACGTTCGCGCAGGGTGATCTCAGCGTGCGGAATGCGCCACGTCGGCTGCGGTGGGCAGCGGGCACGGCCTTACCCTTGAGGCCATGCGCCACGAATGGCATGAGCTCAGGCACCCCGGTCTCGAACTGGGCGACAACCGGCAGCCCGGCGAGTCCGGCGTCACCATCGGGCGGCCCACCAGCCTCGCCTCGGCGGAAGACCTCGGCCTGGACCACTGGCGCACCCTGCCGCGGGCGCAGATGCCGCCGTGGGAGGACTACAGCGAGGTCGAGCAGGTGTGCCGGGTGCTGGACTCGGTGCCCTCGGTCGTCGCGCCCTACGAGGTCGACCAGCTGCGCCAGCGGCTCGCGCAGGTGTGCGAGGGCAAGGCGTTCCTGCTGCAGGGCGGCGACTGTGCCGAGACGTTCGCCGACAACACCGAGCACCACCTGCTGGCCAACGCCCGCACCCTGCTGCAGATGGCCGTGGTGCTGACGTACGGCGCGAGCATGCCGGTGGTCAAGGTGGCCCGGGTGGCCGGGCAGTACACCAAGCCGCGCTCGCAGGCGCTGGACTCGCTGGGGCTGCCCGCGTACCGCGGCGACATGATCAACTCGCTGGAGCCGACGCCGCAGGCCCGCGTCGCCGACCCGCAGCGCATGATCCGGGCGTACGCCAACGCGGCCGCCGCGATGAACATGCTGCGCGCGTACCTGGGCGGTGGCCTGGGCGACCTGCACGCCGTGCACGACTGGAACCGTGACTTCGTGCGCACCTCCGCCTTCGGGGAGCGCTACGAGGCCATCGCCCGCGAGATCGACCGGGCGCTCGCGTTCATCCGCGCCTGCGGCATGACCGACGAGGAGGCCCTGCGCACGGTCACCCTCTACGCCTCGCACGAGGCGCTGGCGCTGGAGTACGACCGGGCGCTGACCCGCATCGCCGACGGGCAGGCGTACGGCCTGTCCGGCCACTTCCTGTGGGTCGGCGAGCGCACCCGCGACCTGGACGGCGCGCACCTGGACTTCATCTCCCGCATCGCCAATCCGATCGGCGTGAAGCTCGGCCCGACCACCACGCCCGAGTACGCGCTGCGCCTGTGCGAGATGCTCAACCCGGACAACATCCCGGGCAAGCTCACGCTGATCAGCCGGATGGGCAACCACCAGGTCCGCGACAGCCTGCCCCGGCTGGTCGAGGCGGTGCGCGACAACGGCGCGAAGGTCGTCTGGCAGTGCGACCCGATGCACGGCAACACCCACGAGTCGTCCAACGGGTACAAGACCCGCCACTTCGACCGGATCGTCGACGAGGTGCTGGGCTACTTCGAGGTGCACAAGATGCTGGGCACCCACCCGGGCGGCATCCACATCGAGCTGACCGGCGAGGACGTCACCGAGTGCCTGGGCGGGGCGCAGGCCCTGGTCGACTCCGACCTGCCCGGCCGCTACGAGACCGCCTGCGACCCCCGCCTGAACACCCAGCAGTCCCTGGAACTGGCCTTCCTGGTCGCGGAGATGCTCCGCGGCTGACCCGCCCGCCGCGCCTTCTGGAGCATGATCGCTGTTTTCGGTCAAGATCTGCGCTCAGACCGCAGATCTTGACCGGAAACGGCGATCACCGCCCGGAATCGGCCGGGACCGCTCGGCGGCCGCCTGGGCCGATGCGGTAGGAACGGGGTATGACGCAGATGGTTGATCTTCGCAGCGACACCGTGACCAAGCCGACCGCCGCGATGCGGGCCGCGATGGCCTCCGCCGAGGTCGGTGACGACGTGTACGCCGAGGACCCGACCGTCAACGCGCTGGAGCGCAAGGTCGCCGCGATGTTCGGGCACGAGGCGGCGCTGTTCGCCCCGACCGGCTCGATGGCCAACCAGATCGCGCTGCAACTGGTCGTGCCGCCCGCGCAGGAGCTGCTGTGCGACGCGAACGCGCACGTGGTGACGTACGAGATCGGCGCGGCCGCGGCCATCGGCGGCATCTCCAGCCGCACCTGGCCCTTCGCCGGCGGGCTCATCGACGTGGACCAGGTCGCCTCCATGATCCGCCCGGACGGGTATCACGCCGTGCCGACGCGGGCGCTGGCCGTGGAGCAGACCCACAACATGGCCGGCGGCGTCGTCATCGGGCTGAACACGCTGCGCGGCCTGCGCGAGGTCGCCGACACCGCCGGGATCGCGATGCACTGCGACGGGGCCCGGATCTGGCACGCGCACATCGCGGACGGGGTGCCGCTGGCGGAGTACGGCGCGCTGTTCGACACGCTGTCGGTGTGCCTGTCCAAGGGCCTCGGCGCGCCGGTCGGCTCGCTGGTGGTGGGCAGTGCGGAGAAGATCGCGAAGGCGCGCTGGATCCGTAAGCGCATGGGCGGCGGGATGCGCCAGGCGGGCATCCTCGCCGCGGCGGGTGTCTACGCGCTGGACAACCACCTGGAGCGGCTGGCCGAGGACCACGTGCGGGCGCGGCGGCTGGCCGAAGCGCTGGCGCCCTTCGGCGTGGTGGACCTGGACCGGGTGCGCACCAACCTGGTCATCCTCGACCTGGCCAAGACCGCCCTGGACGCGCCCACCCTGGCCGCCCGGGCACGGGAGCAGGGAGTGCTGGTCAGTGCCCTGGGGCCGCGCACCGGCCGGCTCATCACGCACCTCGACGTCGACGACGCGGACATCGACCGGGCGATCGACGTGCTGGCGACCGCATTCCGCGCTTGATCCCCTCTCGGACACCGGGAACGGGCCGGTGCGTGACGCACCGGCCCGTTTGTGGTCTTCGGGTGTGTTCCTGTCGGTCAGGGCTCCGGGTGCTCCGTGACGTTCTGCAGGTAGAGGCCCTCGCCGAGGCTCGCGATCAGGCCGAGCTGTGTCTCCAGGTAGTCGATGTGGTGCTCCTCGTCCTTGAGGATGTCCTCGAAGATGTTGGCCGAGGTCACGTCACCGACCGAGCGCATGTAGTCGATGCCGAGGCGCAGCCGCTCCACGGCCTCGACCTCGACCTTCATGTCGCATTCGAACTGTTCCTTGACGGTCTCGCCGATGCGCAGCGCGAAGAGCTTCTGGAAGTTCGGCAGGCCGTCGAGGAACAGGATCCGCTCGGCGAGGCGGTCCGCGTGCTTCATCTCGTCGATCGACTCGTGCCGGGTGTACTTCGCGAGCTTCGTGTAGCCCCAGTTCTCCTGCATGCGGTAGTGCAGCCAGTACTGGTTGATCGCGGTGAGCTCAGCGGTCAGCTGCTCGTTGAGGAACTCTATGACTCGGGCGTCGCCTTGCATGGTGAAGTAACCCCCCACGGGAACTCTCGTATAGGGGGTAAATCTACGCGGGTTGTCCGCTTATGCACCCATAGACACGAGCGTGTCGGCGTTCTCCTCGTCGATCAGGTCGTAGATGCGGTCGATGCACGAGCCGCACCCGGTCCCGGCGCCACATGCCTGGCCGACGGAGTCCTCGCAGCGCGCGCCCGCGCGGATCACCGAGCGCACCTCGCACTCTCGAACCCGTTCACAGATGCACACGAACACAGCAGGGACCCTTCGGCACTGGAGGAGTGAGGCTCCGAATCAAGCAAGCCTTGCCTCAGTAAGGGTGCCCTAAAGGAAATGCCTAGCGCAAGCCCCTGAGCAGGGAAATGTCTGCGGCATGGGTCTCACCCGGTGTCTCGACGACGACCGGCACCCCGGCGAGCGCCGGGTGGCGGAACATCTCCGCGAACGCCTCCGCGCCGATCAGGCCCTTGCCGATGGCCTCGTGCCGGTCGCGAGTGGACCCCACCGGGTCCTTGGAGTCGTTGGCGTGCACCAGGCCGAGCCGGTCCGGACCGCACACCTCCACCAGGGTGTCCAGGGTGAGCGTCATGCCGCCCGGCTTGGCCAGGTCGTGCCCGGCCGCCCAGGCGTGGCACGTGTCGAAGCACACGCCCAGGCGCGGATGGCGGTCCACGGCGTCCAGGTACGGCCCCAGGTCCTCCACGCGGGCCGCCAGGGAGCGCCCGCCGCCCGCGCTGGGCTCGACCAGCAGCCGGGGGCCGTCGTCGGGCAGCGCGTCCAGCAGGGGCAGCAGCACCTCGCGCACCTGGCGCATCGCCGCCGGGGCGTGCTCGGCGTCGACCGAGGACCCGGCGTGGAAGACCACCCCTTGCGCGCCGATCGTGGCGGCCCGCAGCAGCGCGTGTGCCAGCACCTCGCGGGACTGCTCGACCGTCGCGGCGGTGGGGGAGCCGATGTTCACCAGCAGCGAGGCGTGCACGTATGCGGGGACCTGCCGGGTGTGGCAACCCGCGGTGAAGGCCTCGTCCTGGCGCGGGTCACCGGCCGGGCGGGCCCAGCCGCGCGGGTTGCCCACGTAGACCTGGACCGCCGCGGCCGAGACCGCGTCGATGTACGCCAGGGCGGCCTTGGCCAGCCCGCCGGCCGTCGGCGCGTGCGCGCCCACCGCGTTCGTCATCCCAGCTGACATTCGATCACCACATGCTGTCCCGGCTGTACCGCCGTGTTCGGGGCGGGGTCCTGGTTGACGACCTTGAACCAGTTCTTGTCGCCGAGCACCCCGCGGACCTCGACCTGCAGCCCCAGCGAGGCCAGCAGACTCTCGGCGTCGCCGCAGCGCGCGTTGCGCACCTCCGGCATCGCCTTGACGTTCTGATTGTTGCTGACCTGCAGTTTCACCTCGTCATTGGGTTCCGCGCCGGCACCGTTGGCGGGGGTCTGCTTCACCACGATGTCGAACGGCTTGTCGGAGTCGATCCGCTCGACGACCACCCGCAGGCCAAGCTTCTGCAGGATGTCGGTGGCTTCGGCGATCGACTTGCCTTCGACGAACGGCACGCTCAGCGGGGCCTTGCCCTTGCTGACCACGACCTTGACCTCGGTGCCAGGGGGGACCTCGGTGTCGGCCTTGGGATCGGTCGACAGCACGGTGCCCTTCGGGGCGAGGTCGTCGTACTTCTCCCCGGCCTGGACCGCCTTCAGCTTCAGCGGCGCGGCCTGCAGGTCGGCGACGGCCAGCTCCCAGGACTTGCCGACCACGTCGGGCACCAGATAACGCTCGGGTCCGTTGGACAGCGTCAGGGTCACCGTGCCGCCGCGCACCACCCGCTCGCCGGGCGGCGGGTTCTGCACGAGCACGACGTCCTTGGGCACCTGCTCGCGGTACTGCGGCTCCAGGAACTCGTACTTCAAGCCGGCGCTCGCCAGCGTGGTGATGGCCTGGTCCTTGGTCAGGTTCATCAGCTGCGGCGTCACCTCGTAGCGGCCGAAGCCCAGCCACCAGCCGCCGGTCAGCACCAGCAGCACCAGCACGACCGCGCCGGCGGTCAGCGCCGTACGGCCTCGCGGGTCGGCCATCAGCTGCCGGTACTTCGCCTTGATCCGGTCGAGCGGCCCGGTCGGTGCCGGTGCCGGGGCGCGGCGGCGCGAGCGCGGCGCGGGCTGCGCGTCGGGCAGCCGGGCCCAGGACGGGCGCTCGTGGGGCACGACGTGGCTGACCACCACGGTCTCCTGCGCCACCGGCCGCATCCGCTGCGTGGTGGTGCTCGCGGTGATGTTCTCCCGGGCCGCCTGCACGGCCGCCAGCAGCGCGCCGGCATCGGTGGGGCGGCCGCCGGGGGAGCGGCGGGTCGCCGAGGCGACCAGCTCGTCCAGCGCCGGGGGCAGGCCGGTGACGATGCGCGACGGCGGCGGCACGTCCCGGTCCACGTGCTGCCAGGCCACGTCGACCGGGCGTTCGGCGTCGTAGGGCACGCGCCCGGTGAGCATCTCGAACAGCACGATCCCGGCGCTGTACACATCGCTGCGCGGGTCGGCGTGGCCGTCGGTGACCAGCTCGGGGGCGACGTAGGCGACGGTCGCCATGAGCTGCCCGCCGCTGGAGTCGTCCGCGCTTGCCTCGACGGCGCGGGCCAGGCCGAAGTCGGCCACCTTCGCGACGGCGTCGATGAGGTTGTGGCTGCCGCCGGTCGGCGCCTCGGCGACCAGCACGTTCTCGGGCTTGACGTCGCGGTGCACCAGGCCGGCGCGGTGCGCCGCGGCCAGCGCCGCGAGCACCTGCTCCATCACGGCGAGGGCCTCGACCGGGGTGAGCCGGCGGCGCTCGGCGAGGATGTCGCGCAGCGTGCGGCCGCGCACGTACTCCATCACCAGGTAGGGCAGGCCGGCGTGGGTGCCCTGGTCGTAGACCGCGACGACGTTGGGATGGGTCAGCCGGGCGATGGTCTTGGCCTCGTCGGTGAAGCGATCGAGGCTGAACGCCTGGCCGGCGGCGTCGCGTACCTGCGCCGGGTGAATGATCTTCAGAGCGACGGTGCGCTCCAGGCGCTCGTCCACTGCCGTGTAGACGGTCGCCATGCCACCACGAGCTACGCGACCGCGGATGCGGTAGCGCCCGTCGACGAGTGTGCCGAGTAGTGGATCGGCGACCTGAGTGTCCATCGCAGCGCAGTCTAAGTCAGGTGGTGGCCTGCGTCGTACACCCGCGCGTGCGATCGCGTCGCGATCGGGCGTTTCTGCAGCATGTCAGGGAGTCGCCGGGTCCTCGTGGGCGTCCTGCGGAACCGGGTCCACCGGGTGCGAGGTGTCCGGCATCACGATCGAGGACGCCGACGCCAGCGCGGACGCCGACGCGGACGCCGAGACGGACGGGCTGGGGCAAGGCGACGGGCTCGGCGACGGCGACGGCGACGGTTTGGGCGACGGTGAGGGCTTGGGCGACGGTGAGGGCGTCGGCGACGACTCGCAGTCGCACGGGGTCGCCGTGGGCGTGGGCGGGGGCGTACGCCGCGGGCTGGGACCCGGTGTGACGATCCGGCCGGCCGGGACGTCTTTCACCCGATCGGTGGGGGTGGGCGTCGCGTTCGCCTGCCGCCACGGCACCGGGTCCGCGGAGCCCGCGGGCACGTTCACGTGCGGCAGGGCGCCGGGCTGGCGCTCGTCGCCGAGCAGGGCGTCCACCCCCGCCGCGATCGCGTAGTAGCCGCCGACCCCGACCGAGGCGAGCACCAGCACGCCGGCGGCGAGCACGACCCGATGGCGGGCCTGGGGCGGCTGCGGGGCAGGCCCGTCACCGACCGCGGGCATCTCGGCGGTGTCGCCGTTCATCCGGCGCCGGGCGAGATCGTAGCGCAGCGAACGGCGCGCGCCGTCGATCTCCCGCTTGAACGTCTGCCAGGGATTCATCAAAGGCTCCTCTGCTCGGCCGCCACGGCGGCCGGGACGGGGATGCGGTGGTGGGCCCGGTCGGCGACGTGGCAAGGTGTGGAGGTGGCCGAAACTTCGCACTCGACGACCGACGCACCCACGACCTGGCTGCCCCTGCCGGACGTGGCCGAGCGCCTCGGCCTGTCGATCCTCAAGGTGCACCAGCTGATCAAGGACGGCTCGCTGCTGGCCGTACGCCATGAGGGCGTGCGCCAGGTGCCGGCGGAACTGGTGGCCAACGACATCGTGCTCAAGCACCTCCCCGGCGTGCTGACGTTGCTGCGCGACGCCGGGTTCAACGACGATGAGGCCGTGCGGTGGCTCTACACCGCCGACGACACGCTTCCGGGGACGCCCGCGGCGGCGCTCGGCGGCGACAAGGCCCGCGAGGTGAAGCGCCGGGCCCAGGCCGTGGCCTTCTGACGGTGTACGCGTACCTGGCGGTGCTGCTCGGCTGCCTGCTGTGCGCGCTGTGGCTGGAGCCGGTGCTGCGGGTCGGGGTGCTGCGCCAGTGGCGGCGGCTGCTGTTGGTCGCGGTGCCCGTGGTGCTGGTGTTCGGTGCGTGGGACCTCGCCGCGATCGCGGCCGGGCACTGGTCCTTCGATCACGACCAGGTGCTCGGGGTGTGGCTGCCCGGCGGGATGCCGCTGGAGGAGCTGCTGTTCTTCCTGGCGGTGCCGCTGTGCGCGATCCTCGGCTTCGAGGCCGTGCGCAAGGTGCTGGACCGGGCCGGGCGCTCGTGACGTACACCGCGGCCGCCGCGCTCGGCCTGGCCGGGGCGGTGGCGGTCGACCTGCTGGTGCTGCGCACCCGGGTGCTGCTCAGCCCGGTCTTCTGGGCGACGTATCCGATCGTGCTGGTGTTCCAGCTGCTCAGCAACGGGGTGCTGACCGGGCGCGGGGTGGTCCGCTACGCGCCCGAGGCGATCACGGGCCTGCGGATCGCGTACGCCCCGGTCGAGGATCTGGTGTTCGGTTTCGCGCTGGTGCTGTTCACGCTGTCGCTCTGGGTCTGGACCGGACGGCGGCGACGATCAGCGCGATCGTGACCGCGAACGCGCCCACTGCCTTGGTCAGCACCGGCACCCCGAGCCCGTTCGGCAGCGTCAGCAACGCGCAGACCACGGCCCCCACGGCCAGCCACCGCCGACGCCGCGGATCCGTCTCGGCCGCGGCCAGCACGGCCAGCGGCGCGAGCGCGTACCAGGGATAGAACACCGGCCCCAGCAGCGCCGTCGCGGCCATCACCCACCCGCACGCCCGCACCACCGCTCCGGCGTCGCCCCGCCGCCGCCACGCGTGCACCAGCCCCCACACCCCGACCGCCGCCAGCGCCACCAACCCCAGCGCCCGCCCCACGGCCACCGCCGCGTCGACCCACTCACCCCGCCCGACCAGCCGCAACACATACCCCGCGGCCATGCCGACCGCCGTCGGCGGCGAACTCCACTGCACCAGCTCCCCGGTCCCCCGCAGCGCCGAAACCCACCCGACCCCCAACCCACTGACCGCACTGACCCCGGCAAACGCAGCAACCCCCGCAACCGCCCCCGCCCACCACCGCCGCCCCAGCAGGATCAGCACGAACGGCACCACCACCACCGCCGTCACCTTGACCCCCACCGCCCCCGCCCCCAAAACCCCCACCCCGACCGCTCCCCACCACGCCGCCGCCCCACCCACGCGGGCACGATCTTGCGCGAACTGTGGGGACGACACGCCCGGATCGGGCAAAGGGGCAACAGTTCCCGCAAGATCGTCGTGATCTTGGCGGCGGTGGGCCAGGGACACGGTCAGGGCGGTGACGGTGAGGGCGGCGACGAGGGCGTCGTTGTGGAGGGCGGAGAGAGCGTGGACGGCGGTCAGGGGGGTGAGCAGGGCCAGCCAGTAGGCGGCGGGCACGGGGACGCCGCAGGCGCGGGCGAGGGGTGGTAGGGCCAGGGTGAGCAGGGCCACCGCGGCGAGGGTGAGCAGGCGTAGGCCGGCCAGCGCGCCGAGCAGGCCGCCGAGGCCGGTCACGGCCCCGGTCAGCAGCACCGCGACCGGGCCGTAGGGGGTCGGGGTGTGCCACCACAGCTCGGGCACCGATGCGGTCCAGGGACAGCCGCCGTCGGCGACACCCATTGCGTACGGGTTCAGGCCCGCGCGCCACAGCCAGCCCTGGCAGGCGTACGCATAAGCGTCGCGGCTGCCCAGCGGCGGCGCGACCAGCAACGGAGCGGCCCACGCCGCCCCGATCGCCAGCAGCCGCCACGCCGGCCCGGAGCTCAGCTCACCGGCCCGGCCCAGCCGCCACCACGCGACCGTCCAGCCGGCCATCCCGGCCAGCCAGCACGCCAGCCCCAGCGAGAAACTCCCCGGCACCGCGCCGAACCCGCCCAACCGCAGTCCGGGCCCGGGATCACCGCCCGGCAACGCGCCCGCCAGGTACGCCGAGACGGCCAGCAGCACGCCCGAGACGCAGCCCAGGGCGGCGGTGGCACGGGAGGTGGCGTGGGGGAGCACCCGTTGATGATTCCACGGTCCTTGATCGCGACCACGCGACACCGCACACTCCCTGATGTGGACAGCTACGCGACGCGGCGCAACATCACGATCGCCGCTGCGGTGGCGGTGCTGCTGATCGCCCTCATGGCGCTGGTGGGCTACTGCGCGCGTACCGCCCTGACGCCCGCAGGCGACGGCGGCGCACCCGCCGCGTCGGCCGGCCGGACCTCGGTGTCGGGGCTGCCCACGGTGCCCCTGCGCGAGCTGCCCAAAGAGGCGGTCGCCACGGTCGCGTTGATCGACGCGAACGGGCCGTTCCCGTACGACAAGGACGGCACCGTGTTCGGCAACCTGGAGGGCATCCTGCCCAAGCAGCCGCGCGGCTACTACCGGGAGTACACGGTGCCCACGCCGGGCTCACGCGACCGCGGCGCGCGGCGGCTGGTGGCCGGCCGCGACGGTGACCTCTACTACACCGACGACCACTACGACAGCTTCCGGCAGGTGCTGCGGTAACCGCCGCGGCTCAGGCGGCGCGGTGCACCGCGGCGTCGGCCAGCTCGCGCAGCATCTCGGCCGCCTCGGGCTCGACCGGCGCGGCCGCAAGCGCCGTGAGCGCCGTCGAGGTCAGCTCGGCGATGTACGCCTCCGTGCGGGCCAGCGCGCCCGACTCCGTGATGATCCGGCGCAGCTGCGCCACGCCCGCCTCGTCGAGGTCGGCGCTGCCCAGCGCCGCGGCGAGCGTGTCGCGATCCGCGGGCGATGCGTGCGCGAGCGCCATGACGATGAGGTAGGTCCGCTTGCCCTCGCGCAGGTCGTCCCCGGCCGGCTTGCCCGTGGCGACCGGGTCGCCGAACACCCCGAGCACGTCGTCACGCAGCTGGAACGCCTCGCCCAGCGGCAGCCCGAACGACGAGTAGGCCCGGCTCAGCGCCTCGGGGGCGTCGGCCAGCGCGGCCCCCAGCAGCAGCGGGTGCTCGACGGTGTACTTCGCCGACTTGAACCGGGCCACCTGCGAGGCCCGCTCCACCGAGGTGTCGGCAGACGCCTGGGTGAGCACGTCGAGGTACTGCCCGATCATGACCTCGGTGCGCATCAGGTCGAAGACCGGCCGCGCCCGCGCCACGGTCACCGGGTCGAGCCCGCTCCCGTGCAGCATCTCGTCCGACCAGACCAGGCACAGGTCGCCGAGCAGGATCGCCGCCGCGGCGCCGAACCCGGTCGCCCCGCCCTGCCACCGCTCGCGGTCGTGCAGCATCGCGAACCTGCGGTGCACCGCGGGCTCGCCGCGGCGGGTGTCGGAGGCGTCCATCAGGTCGTCGTGCATCAGCGCACTGGCCTGCACCAGCTCCAGCGCGGCCAGCGCGGACACCACGTCGTCACGGTCCTCGCCGCCCGCGCCGCGGTAACCCCAGTAGGCGAAGGCCGGGCGCAGGCGCTTGCCGCCGCCCAGCACGAAAGCCTCCACGGCGTCTGCCAGCGGGCCCAGGCCGGCGTCGATGCCCGCCATGTGCGCCCGGCGGTCGGCCAGGAAGACCGCGAGGGCCTTCTCGACCCGCGGACGCAGCGCGGCCCGGTCCACCGGGTGAATGGTCATGGGACGAACTTAGTTCACTCCCGGCCGTGTGGATGACCCCGGTAGGTATGACGTGAGCTGGGTGATCAGTTCACTCAAGTCACGTACCGCCCTGGTCTGCGGTCGGGCCGCCAGCCGTACCGACAGCTCGCGGGTCTGCTCGGCCGCTCGCACCGACCCGGCGCGCACCGCCTCGACCGCCGCGTCCGCGCCGACCGCGCAGGCCTGCTCCACCTCGCCGACGCCGAGCAGGGCACGGGCCAGCCAGCCCGCATAGACCGCGCGGGTGCGCGGCTGACCGCGGCGAGGCCGCCGCAGGGCAGGCTGCTCCAGCAGCGGCAGCGCCCGCGCCGGCCGGTCCAGCGCGACCAGGCAGCGGCCCGCCATCGCGGCCAGCTCCGCCTGGTCCAGCCAGTACAGCCAGGACGGCTCGTGCTCCGCTCGCACCCGGTCGCCGAGCCGCCGGGCGACCAGCAGGCCGTCCTGCGCGGCGCGGCCGTCCCCGGCCCGTGCCGCGGCCAGCGCCGCCCGGTGCGCGAGCAGCGCCCGCAGGCCGGGGCTGCCGTCCCGGCGGGCACCCGCCGCAGCGATCCGGGCCAGCCGCCAGGCCGCCCCCGGATCCGCCTCGCAGAGCAGATGACTCGCCCCGCCCAGCACGTGCGCGCCCAGCGCCGGATCGCCCGCCTCCATCGCCAGCACCAGCCCCGCCCGGTATGCCCGCAGCGCCGTCACCCGGTCCCCGGCGTCGGCGGCGGTCCACCCGGCGAGCTGGGCCAATTCGGCGACGGGCCGCAGCAGCCGCCGCCGATCCACGCCGCGGGCGCGGTGCAGCCGGTCCGCCGCCTGCACCCAGCACCGGCGCGCGACCGGGGCCAGATCGGCCCCGCCCACGAGATCGTCCATCCGCCGCAGCTCGGCGATGTGCCGATCGAGCTGCCCCGCCGCGCGCTGGTCCGACGAGCCCCGCGACTCGCCCGGCGCGGCGTCGCCGTGCACGGTGTGGCGCAGCCACTGCTCGGCGAGTTGGTGCAACCGGGTGACGCCGTCGACGGGAACCGGCCGGTCGACCGGCCGCGCGGAGGCGGCCAGCCAAGCGGGCGGCAGGTCGAGCACGAGCGCGAGCCAGGCCAGCCACTGCGCGCCGGGCAGCCGGTCACCCCGCTCCCAGCGGCTCACCTCGTGCCTGGTCACCGTGGTGACCCCGGCCGCCGCGCAGAGCAGCGCGGCGAGCCTGGTCTGGCTGTACCCGCGACGGCGTCGGGTATCGGCGATCAGTCTGCCCAGCGGTGGACGGGACACGGCGGCCTCCAGGCTCGTCCCACGGCGTTACCGGACACAGCCGACCCCCGGCGCAGGCCCCCATGCGCCGACCCGTTTCTACCGTCCGCGTACGACAGTCCGGCCGCCCCAGCGCGCCACCGACGGGCCATGACGTTGTCTCGTGTCGGAAAGCGCGGTCCGGCCTCACTTTCCGACCCGAGACAACGATCATCGCGAGGCGAGCCGGGTCGCCGCGAGCTGCCGGACCTCCGGCCTCTCGATCGGATCGTGGACTAGGCCGTCCAGCACCGTCCTGGTGACATGGTCGAGGTGGACATGGGCCGCGGCGAACTCGCGCACACCGCTCTCGCTGTCGAACAGGCCCTGCACCAGCGGAACCTCGGCGGCCAGGGGGTCGACCGCCAGCAGTGCCCGCAGGCAGGCCGTCCGCTCGTACGAGTGCGGAGTCCACTGCCACATCGCCCGCAGCCGCGGCACGGCATCGGCCGCGACAGCACCGAAGCGGGCGAAGCCGTCGGCCAGGACGTCGAACCCGCACCACTCGTCGGCCTCCCACCACCTGTCCCAGGCCTCGATCAGCCGGGGGATGTCCTGCTCAGTGCCATGCTTGGCGAGCAGGGCCGCGCCGAACCGGTGCATCCGCCCGTCCTGGGCCCACACCCTGGCGTGGCCGATCGCGGCCGGGCCCAGCCGGGAGACCGCGCGGTGCAGCAGCGGCGTCCCGAATAGGTCCTCGGCCAGATCCAGCAACCGCGGCTCCGGCGCGGACCGGGCCAACTCCCGCACCGCAGCCGACCGCTCGCCGCGCGACGCCAGCGGGTCGGTCAGCACCGCGACCAGCACATCGTTGGGGCGTGGGGCGGGCGTCGGCGGGCGTGCGCTGCGTTCGGCCGTCCGCCGTGTCAGGTCCTTGATCCGGGTATGCCGCTGCGCCCAGGTGGTCCAGGGGTCCCGGAACCCCAGCACGTCTTCCTCGTCCTGCGGGGTCAGCCGGGCGAGCACCACGGTGTCGAGGTCGTCCCAGCTCGGCCTGGGCCACCGCCCGGTGATCTCGTCGAGCACCGTCATCCAGTGGCCGGCCTCGGCGACGGCCTGCCGCAGCGCGGCCACCGCCCGGCGGTCGCCCGCGTGACCGAGCGTTTCCAGCACTCTGAGCGTGACGTGGAAGGAGCCCTCGTCGTAGGAGGTCTCGTCGTCGAGGTCGAGGTCCCGGTCGGCCGTCCAGAAGAGATCGATGATCGGCGTGAGATCCATGTCCAGGTCGCGGACCAGGCGGGCGAGGTAGTCGCCGCAGTCGTCGACCTGGCGGTCCCAGCGGTGGTCGCGCGCGATGCAGGCGAACACGGCCTCGGCCACGCCTGCGTCGCGTCGATCACGGCGTGCCCTGAGCGCGCCGCGCCCGTGCCCGCGTTGCAGGCTTCCCAGCAGGGTCCGAGCGCTCGGTGCGTATGCCGATGCACAGGCGGCGTATGCGTACCAATTGCTGCGACTGCACCGCCGGGACGGCACCGGCTGCTGCCGGTGCTGCGGCCGGGTTCATCCCTGCGACGAGCGCACCCGTGCCGGTCGCCTGATCGCACATTTCGATGATTGGGCTATTGACAGCCATTGACCCCGCGTGATGGCGAGCGCTCGGGCCGCGACATAGATATTCGCGCTGGTAGAGGACGCGTAAGGACTCGAAGTTCCCTGGCCCCTTTACATTTTTGTGCTGGCCCCTCCCGCGGGGCGGAATCTTCGCTGTGATGAACGGGCTCGCGCTGGTGGACGGCACTCCCAACACCGGACGAGCCGCCGGGGCGGCGCGTCACTCCCATGGCCTGCGCCGCCCCGGTGCCCTTCGTCGCGTACATCCTGGAGGGTTTGATGGATCTGCCCCCGATCGACTGGGAGAACCCGCCGCTCGATCCACCGGAGCAGGTGGCGCAGCCGCTGATGTGGCGGCTGGCCGCGCGGCTGCTGCACGACCACGTGCCGGGTGCGGGGTTTCGGCCGCCGGTGCACCGCTGCCGGGTGTGCGAGCTGCCGTGGCCCTGCCCGGCGCGGCGGTATGCCGAACGCGGGCTGCTCGCCGCCTGCCATCACCCGGCGGTGGGGCGCGGGTCGGCCTCGTTCGCGGACTGGTTCCTCACCGGCGAGGAGCCGCGGTGAGCGCGCCGGTCGGGGCGGGTGCGCGCGGGGCGGGAGGGGCCGGTGAGCACGGTCACGTGGGCGGGGCGCACCACGCACTGGGACGAAACCGCTCCTCAGGCCGGTCGGCCGATAGAGTCGGCAGGGTGACGCTGCGTGCTCCATCGACCATGCCGGGACCCCGGCCGACCGTGCGTGAGCTGCTGACGTCGGGTGAGCCGACGTTCTCGTTCGAGTTCTTCCCGCCCAAGACCGCCGACGGCGAACGCGTGCTGTGGCAGTCGATCCGGGAGCTGGAGTCGCTGCAGCCGTCGTTCGTCTCCATCACGTACGGCGCGGGCGGCAGCACCCGGGACACGACGGTGCAGCTCACCGAGCGCATCGCGACCGAGACGACGCTGCTGCCGCTGGGGCACCTGACCGCGGTCAACCACTCGATCGGCGAGCTGCGCAACGTCATCGGGCACTACTCGGACGCGGGCGTGCGCAACATGCTGGCGCTGCGCGGCGACCCGCCGGGCAGCGACCCGCAGGCCGAGTGGGTCGCCCACCCGCAGGGGCTGCACTACGCCGAGGAGCTGGTGCGGCTGCTCAAGGACAGCGGCGACTACTGCGTCGGGGTGGCCGCGTTCCCGGAGAAGCACCCGCGCTCGGCCGACTTCGCCTCGGACGTGCATCACTTCATCCGCAAGTGCCGGGCGGGCGCCGACTACGCGATCACGCAGTTCTTCTTCGACTGGCAGGACTGGGCGCGGCTGCGTGACGCCACCGCCGCGGCGGGCTGCGACGTGCCGATCATCCCGGGCGTCATGCCGGTGACCAACGTCAGCCAGATCGAGCGGATGGCGCAGCTGTCCGGCGCGGCCTTCCCGGCCGACCTGGCCGAGCGGCTGCGCGCGGTCGCCGACGACCCCCAGGCGGTACGCGCCGTCGGCGTCGAGGTGGCCACCGAGCTGAGCACGAAGCTGCTGGCCGAGGGCGCACCCGGCCTGCACTTCATCACGTTGAACCGGTCGACGGCCACCCGTGAGGTGTGGCAGCGGCTACGGGTGGGCGCCGCGGTGTAGCTCCCACCCGGGTGGCCCGCGCGTGAGCGGGCGGACCGGGAGTGGAGCATGGCAGCGCCGACGACGGGCACGAGCTGGGACGGGTACGTCTCCGGCTGGTCGAACTCGCACGACGGGTACGACCCGCGCCACGCGGGTCCGCTGCTGCGCAAGTGGCTGCGTGCCGCGTTCACGGTCGGCGGGGTGCTGGCCCGGTTGGGGGCGCGGCCCGCGTACGCCATGACGGTCGCCGCGGCCTGTGCCGTGCTGGTGCCGGTCATCGCGGCCCGCGGCGGCTCGTGGCCCGCGCTGGCGGTCCCGGTCCTGGTGCTGGGGCTGGCCGCGGACACGGTCGGGCAGACGCTGGCGGTGCTGCTGGGCCGGACCTCCCGGCTCGCCTCGTTCTACCGCACCATGCTCGACCGGATGAGCGAGGTGTGCTGGCTGATCGCGCTGGCGACGCTCGGCGCGCAGCAGACGCTGCTGCTGGCCTGCGGGGCGATGGTGTGGCTGCACGAGTACATCCGGGCCCGGGCCGGGGCGGTCGGGCTGCGCGCGGCAGGTTCGGCGACCATCGGCGACCGGCCCACCCGGGCCTGGCTGACGCTGCTGTCACTGCTGCTCGCGGCCGCGTCGACGGCCCAGGTCGGCCCCGATCTCGCGGCCGGCGTCGTGACCATGGTCCTGGTCCTGTGGTTCTCCCTGGCCGTGCTGGGTCTCGGCCAGCTCCTCACGGTGGTCCGCAAAGTCCTGACCTGACCCGCTGCCCGTCAGTGGGTCATCGGGAGGGGGCGGCCGAGGACGGCGAAGGGGCGGGGGTCGCCGGGGAAGAGCAGGTGGCGGGAGACGTCCACGAAGCCGGTGCGCCGGTACAGCCGCCAGGCGCGGGACGCCTGCTCGTCGGCCTCGGGGGTGGACAGCAGCGTGGTCGCCGCGCCGGTCATCGCCAGCAGCGCCCGCAGTTGCGCCTCGCCCAGCCCGTGGCCCTGCGCGGCCGGGCGCACGTGCAGCTCGACCACCTCGAAGCAGTCGGTCAGCCAGCGCTGCCGCGCCGCGGGGTCGAGCACCGCGCTGACCTGGTCGTGCCACCACTGGCCGGGCTCGGAGTGGTAGCCGTAGGCGAAGCCGAGCAGCTGGCCCATGTCGCTCAGGCTCGCGATGGCCCGGAAGTGAGGCCGGTGCAGGTGCGTGGTGATGTAGCCGCGCCGCACGGCCAGGGCCTGGGGGTGGTACGACATGGCCTCGCCGAACACGGTCAGCACGTCGTCCATGCGCCGGCCGAGGTCGTCCGAGGTCCAGGGGACCAGCCTCATGCGACCTCCGCCGGTGTCGCCGAGGTGACCCTCAGCAGCTCCGGATAGGTGATCGGGAAGACGGCCTGGGGCACCCCGCCGGCCGCCCAGATCTCGCCGTATCCGGCGAGCGCGGTGTCGATGAGCGTGCGCACCGGCTTGGGGTGGCCGAGCGGGGCGACGCCGCCGATGACCTGGCCGGTGTGCTCGCGTACGAACTCGGGGGTGGCCCGGCGCAGCTTGGCGACGCCGAGGTCGGCGGCGACCTTCGCGGTGTCCACCCGGTGCCCGCCGGAGGTCAGCACCAGCAGCGGCTCGCCGTCGACCTCGAAGATCAGCGAGTTGGCGATCTGCGCGGCCTCGACGCCCAGGGCGGCGGCCGCGGCGGCGGCGGTGTGCACGCCGTCGTCCAGGACGATCACCCGGCAGCCCGCGCCGGTGTGGTCCCGGGCATCGGCGGCGTCGAGCGCGTGCTGGACTGCGATCACGTTCGGGTGCGACAACATCACTCGATCCATGTCTTGGCGTTGGGCGCGGTCGGTCAGCGGGTGCTGTGCACGCGAACCGGGTCGGGTGCGACGGCACGGGCTTCATTCTGCCCCAGCGGCACCGGCTCGATCAGCGCCGCCACGGGCACCCGGGCGGTCTCGGCCAGCGCCACGCCGATCAGCAGCAGCGCGCCGCCGGCCAGCTGCGCCGGGTTGAGCAACTCGCCCAGGGTGAGCCAGGCCACGGCGGCGGCCAGCACCGGTTCGATCATGCCGAGGATGCCGACGCTCGTCGCGGGCAGGTTCCGCAGCGAGCCGGCGATCAGCAGGTACGGCACGATGGTGCCGAGGATCAGCAGGTAGGCGCAGAGCAGCCAGAGCGGGGTGCCGCCGTCGGTGTGCCCGCCCAGCGCGCTCCAGTCGGGGGCGCTGCCGCTGAAGGCCCGGAAGAGCAGGCCGGCCACGGCCGACACGCCGAACGCCCAGCCGGTCAGCGAGACGGTGTCGCGGCTGGCCACGCCCTTCGCGCCGAGGATGAAGTACGCGGCGAGCAGCACGGCCGCGCCGAGCCCGGCGAGCACGCCGACGCCGTCCAGGCTCAGGTCGCCCCAGACCTCGGCGACGCAGGCGAGGCCGAGCAGGCACAGGGCCAGCCCGGCCCACAGCCGCGGGCGCACCGGACGGCGCTGGCCGAAGCGGGCCCACAGCGCCACGAACAGCGGCGCCGTGTATTCGAACAGCAGCGCGACGCCGACCGGCATGCGGGCGATGGCCACGAAGTAGAGCATCGGCACGGCGAGGAAACCGGTGATGCCGTATGCGATGAGCAGCGGCAACTGCCGCGCGGTGAGTGCGAACCGGCGCAGCCCGGGGCGCAGCGCCGCGCCCAGCGCGAGCAGCCCGGCGCAGGCGCCCAGGGCGCGCAGCGTGGTCAGGTCGGGCGCGCTGACCCCGGCCCGCAGGATCAGCTTGGAGACGGTGCCGTTGACGGCGAACAGCAGGCTGGCCAGCGTGACCATGGCGATGCCCAGAGCGGGCCGGGGACGGAACGGCACTGTTCGAGGCTACCTGTTGTCATGTGCGGATTCGCATCTGGTCCTTACCTTTGCGGTCCGGATGGTGACACGGCGCGGGCCAGGGTTTACAACGCGATTTTTTCGAACTAACGTTCTACTCGTTGTTCGGACAAGTGTTCGATCATGTCTCGGGGGGAGCGGTTCGCAACCGCGAACTCCGGGCCGGTGTTCGCGGCACCGACCCAGGTCACCGGAGATTCGCGGCTCCGGCGGCCGACCAGGCGGGTGCCATCCGCTGCCCATCGACCCCCGGGCAGCGGATGGCCGCCCGACCGGCGAGCCGGTCCGGGCGTGGCGTGGGGAAGCTCCACGCCCGGCCGGCAAGCGCTACACCACGTCTTCCTCCGTGGCTCGGAAAGCGGGCGGTCGCCCGGCCCGGAACGATCCGGGTCCGCGTGACAGCCCTGGGTTCGGCCGGGTATAGGCCGACGATGGAGGGAGCCGCCGACATGAACGCCACGACGAAGGTGCCGGCCCATCTGCTGCCGCACCGCACTCCGATCGAGCTGATCGTCCTCGCCCGCCGCGGGCTCGCCGAGGCCCGGGAGACCGGAGGCCACGCGCAGCGCTACGCCACCGCCCACCTCGCCGCACTGCGTGCCGCGGCCGCCGTGATCGCCGCCCGGGCCCTGCCCGCGCCCGTCCGGCGCCGCCAGATCACCAGCGTGTGGGTGCTGCTGGCCATGGTCGCTCCCGAGCTGAGCGCCTGGTCGTCCCTGTTCTCGTCCGGCGCGGCCAAGAGATCCGCCGCCGAGGCCGGCATCGCCCGGGTCACCGCCGAGGAGGCGGACACCCTGATGTTGCAGGCCGGCCACTTCGTCGACCTGGTGCAGGAGGCGCTGGATCTCGCGATCCAGCCCGTGCTCGCGAGCTGACGCTCACGAGGTGAGTCCGGGCCCGCGGGGGTGGGCCCGCGCCCGACCGGGCGCACCTCGGACAGCTCGTCCCCGGCGCCGCCCGCCTGCGGTCCGCCGGGGACGAGCCGCCGGGGATCAGAACGACCGATATCCACGCACGACGGGGGGATGAACGCCATGACGGGGCTGAGCCAGGCCCGGTCAATGGAGTTGCAGCACGCTTCGGTGCGGCGCGCCAGCGACCTCACCGACGAGCAGGCCGGGCTGGGCACGGACCGGATGCTGCCGGTGCTGCCCGAGCTGCGCGAGCTGCTGCCCGGCCGGGGGCTGCGCCGGGGCAGCACGATCGCGGTCGCCTCGACCGACGCGCCCGACTGTGGCGGCACCACCTCGCTGCTCCTGGCCCTGCTGTCCGCCGCGTCGTCCGCCGGTTCCTGGTGCGCCGTGGTCGGGCTGCCGAGCCTGGGCCTGGCCGCCGCCGCGGAGATGGGCATCGCCCTGGACCGGCTGGCGCTCGTGCCGCACCCCGGCCCGCAGTGGACCACGGTCGTCGGCGCGCTGCTCGACGGGTTTGACGTGGTGGTGGCCGCCCCGACCGGGCCGGTCGCCGCGTCCGTACGCCAGCAGCTCGCCGCCCGCGCCCGCCAGCGCGGCAGCGTGCTGGTGCCGTTCGGCGGCGGGTGGGAGGGCGCCGACGTGGTGCTGTCCCCGGTCGAGGGCATGTGGATCGGGCTGGGCCGGGGCCACGGCCGGCTGCGTGCCCGCGAACTGACCGTCTCGGCTCGGGGTCGGGGGGCCGCGGGCCGCCCGCGCCGGGTCACCATGTGGCTGCCCGCGCCGTCCGGGCCGGCCGTCCCGGCGTCCGAACCCGTGACCGTGTCACCGTCGCGGCCGCTGCCCCAGACCGAGGGGCAGAGCCGGGGCCACCTGCGAGTGGTGCAGGGATGACCGGGGTGCCGCAACCTGCCGGGGCGGTGCCGATCGAGCTCGCGGGTGAGGTGATGCCGCACCCGGCGGGCAGCGGCCGGGCCCGGCCGCCGGTGGTGCGTTGATGGGCGACGCCGCCCAGCGCACCATGCTCGTCTGGTGTCCGGACTGGCCGGTCATCGCCGCCGACCTGCTCGACGGGGTGCCCGCGCACCGGCCGGTCGCGGTGTTGCACGCCAACCGGGTCGTCGCCTCCTCCGCCGCCGCCCGCGCCGAAGGGGTGCGCCGAGGCCTGCACAAACGCGAGGCGCAGAGCAGGTGCCCGCAGGTGATCGTGATCGACTACGACCCGGTTCGCGACGTGCGGGCCTTCGAACCCGTGGTCGCCGCCGTGGAGGAGATCGCTGCCTCGGTGGCGGTGCTGCGCGCGGGCGTCTGCGCGTTCGCCGCCCGCGGCCCGGCCCGCTACTTCGGCGGCGAGGAGGTCGCCGCCGAGCGCATCGTCGAGCAGGTTGCGCAGGAGTGCGGGGTGGAGGCCCAGATCGGCGTCGCTGACGGGACGTTCGCCGCGCTGCTGGCCGCCCGGGCCGGGCGGATCATCGCCCCCGGGCAGACCGCCGCCTTCCTGGCCGCGATGCCGGTGACCACCCTGGACCGGCCCGCGTTGACCAGCCTGCTGCGGCGGCTCGGGGTGCATACCCTCGGGGCCTTCGCCGACCTGCCGCCCAGCGACGTGCTGGCCCGGTTCGGGCTCGACGCCGCGCTCGCGCAACGCCTGGCCGCGGGTCGCGACGACCGGCCGCTCGCGGTCCGCCAGGCCCCGCCCGAGTTGGAGGTCGAGGAGCGCTACGACGAGCCGGTGGACCGCGTCGACAGCGCTGCCTTCGCCGCGCGGGCGCTGGCCGAGCGGCTGCACGAGCGGCTCGCCGGATACGGCATGGCGGCCACCCGGCTGGCCATCAGTGCGGTCACCGCCGACGGCCGCGAGCTGCACCGGGTGTGGCGCCACGACGGCGTGCTCACCGCGCAGGCCATCGCCGACCGCACCCGCTGGCAGCTGGAGGGGTGGATCACCCAGCGCCGGATGACCGCCGGGATCATCGCGCTGCGGCTCATCCCGGACGGGCTCGTCCAGCAGGCCGGACTACAGGCCGGGCTGTGGGGCGACGTCGGGCAGGAACGCGACCGGGCGCACCGGGCGCTGCACCGGGTGCAGGGCATCCTCGGTCCGGAGGCGGTGGTGACCGGGGTGCTCGGCGGCGGCCGTGACCCCGACGTGCAGGCCACCCTGGTGCCGTGGGGTGACGAGCGGACCCCGCAGCGACCGGCCGGCCCGTGGCCCGGCCGCCTGCCGCCGCCCTCACCGGCCGTGGTGCTACCGGAGCCGCAGCCGGTGCAGCTGCTCGACGCCTCCGGCGAGGTGCTGCGGGTCAGCGCCCGGCTGGAGCTCAGCGCCCCGCCGGCCCGACTGGTCTGGGAGGGCCGGAAGATCGAGGTGACCGGCTGGGCGGGCCCCTGGCCGGTGGAGGAGCAGTGGTGGGACGGCCGCCGCACCCACCGCTCCGCCCGCCTCCAGATCCTCCTGTCGACCGGCCGAGCCCTCCTGCTCACCCTCAACGCCGGCCAATGGTCCATAACCCTCCACTTCGACTGACCCACCCCGACCCCTCCCGCGTTGATCATGAAGTTGTGGCGGCGACACGCCGTCGAGCCGTGCCATAGGTTCATGATCAACGCGACCCCCGGGCCGGGTGGTGAGCTGGGGGTTAGTACAGTTGTTCGAGTGGGGTTCGATAGTCAGAACCAGTTGCCCTGGGCGGAGCTGGAGCGGCGGATGCGGGGCGGCCAGGTGGTCGATCCGCTGGTCGCCGACGGAGGGGATGCGCCGGGGTTCTCGCGGAAGCGGGAGCCGTATCGGGCCGAGCGGATCGAACGGCCGAAGACGGCGGTGCCGTACGCGGAGCTGCACTGTCATACCAATTTCAGTTTTCTGGACGGGGCCAGTGATCCGGAGGAGCTGGTCGCCGAGGCGGTCCGGCTGGGGCTGGAGGCGCTGGCCATCACCGACCACGACGGGTTCTACGGGGTGGTGCGGTTCGCGGAGGCGGCGAGGGAGCACGGGCTGCCGACCGTGTTCGGGGCGGAGCTGAACCTGGCCGGCCTGCCGCGGGGCGGGGGACCGCCGGATCCGGCGGGCACCCATCTGCTTGCGCTGGCCCGGGGGCCGGAGGGGTATGCCAAGCTCGCCCGGACCCTGTCCGAGGCGCACCTGCTGGGCGGCGAGAAGGGGCGGCCGAAGTACGAGCTGGAGAAGATCGCCGAGACCCTCAAAGGCAGCGCGGTGATCCTGACCGGGTGCCGGAAGGGCGCGGTGCCGCATGCGCTGCTCACCGAGGGGGTGGAGGCGGCCGCGCGGGAGCTGGACCGGCTGGCCTACCTGTTCGGCGCGGAGAACGTGGTGGTGGAGCTGACCGACCACGCCGACCCGTCCGACGGCGACCGCAACGAGGTCCTGGCGCACCTGGCGCAGCGGGCCGGGCTGCCCGTGCTCGCCACCAACAACGTGCACTACCACGCCCCGGCGCGGCGGCGGCTGGCCACGGTGACCGCGGCGGTGCGCGCCCGCACCAGCCTGGACCAGATCGACGGCTACCTGCCCGCGGCGGCTACCGCGCACCTGCGAACGGGTGCGGAGATGGCGGCCCGGTTCGCGGCGATGCCGTATCCGGGCGCGGACCGCGCGGTGGCGTACGCCGCGGAGCTGGGTAAACAGCTGGCGTTCGACCTGCGGCTGGTCGCCCCGAAGCTGCCGCCGTTCACCGACGAGGACGGCAACCGGGTCGACGAGGTGGCCTACCTGCGCGAGCGCACCTACGAGGGGGCCGCGCAGCGGTACGGGCCGCGGCAGGCGTACCCGGAGGCGTACGAGCGCATCGAGCACGAGCTGAAGATGATCGAGCAGTTGGAGTTCCCCGGCTACTTCCTGGTGGTCTGGGACATCGTCCGGTTCTGCCGGGAGGTGGACATCTACTGCCAGGGGCGGGGGTCGGCGGCGAACTCGGCGGTCTGCTACGCGCTGCGGATCACCAACGTGGACCCGGTCGGCGGCGAGGGCGGCCTGCTGTTCGAGCGCTTCCTGGCCCCGGAGCGCGACGGGCCGCCCGACATCGACGTCGACATCGAGTCCGACCGGCGCGAGGAGGTCATCCAGTACGTCTACCGGCGCTACGACCGGCAGCACACCGCGCAGGTCGCCAACGTGATCTCGTACCGGCCGCGGTCGGCGGTGCGCGACGTGGCCCGCGCGTTCGGCTTCTCGGCGGGGCAGCAGGACGCCTGGAGCAAGCAGATCGACCGCTGGCACGGGGTGTCGGCCAAGGACGTCGACGGTATCCCGGAGCACGTGCTGGAGTACGCCAACGAGCTGCTCAACGCCCCTCGC
Source organism: Catellatospora paridis (assembly GCF_009720365.1). GTDB lineage: Bacteria > Actinomycetota > Actinomycetes > Mycobacteriales > Micromonosporaceae > Catellatospora > Catellatospora paridis. The sequence continues at coordinate 511,952 of NZ_ML769314.1, forward strand.
CACCTGGGCATCCACTCCGGTGGCATGGTCATCTGCGACCGGCCGGTGATCGAGGTGTGCCCGGTGGAGTGGGCGCGCATGCCCGGCCGCACCGTGCTGCAGTGGGACAAGGACGACTGCGCGGCGGTGGACCTGGTCAAGTTCGACCTGCTGGGGCTGGGCATGCTGTCGGCGCTGCACTACGCGTTCGACTTCCTGGGCCAGGAGCTGGACCTCGGCGATCTCAAGCCGGACGACCCCGAGGTGTACGAGATGCTGTGCCGCGCCGACACCGTCGGGGTGTTCCAGGTGGAGAGCCGGGCGCAGATGTCGACGCTGCCGCGGCTGCGCCCGGAGCGCTTCTACGACCTGGTGGTGGAGGTGGCGCTGATCCGGCCGGGCCCGATCCAGGGTGGTTCGGTGCACCCGTTCATCCGGCGCAAGAACGGGCTGGAGCCGGTGGACATCCCGCACCCGCGGATGCACAACTCGCTGGCCCGGACCCTGGGCGTGCCGCTGTTCCAGGAGCAGATGATGCAGCTGGCCATCGACGTGGCCGACTTCACCCCGGTGGAGGCCGACCAGCTGCGCCGGGCGATGGGCTCCAAGCGGTCCATGGACAAGATGGAACGCCTGCGCGAGCGCCTGTTCGAGGGTATGGCCCGCAACGGGATCGAGCCGGAGCTGGCCGACGACATCTACGCCAAGCTCGCCGCGTTCGCCAACTACGGCTTCCCGGAGAGCCACGCGATCAGCTTCGCCTACCTGGTGTACGCCAGCGCCTGGCTCAAGCGGTACCACCCGGCGGCGTTCTGCGCGGCGCTGCTCGGGGCGCAGCCGATGGGCTTCTACTCGCCGCAGTCGCTGGTCGACGACGCCCGGCGGCACGGGGTGCAGGTGCGCCGCCCGGACATCAACGCAAGCCTGGTCAAGGCCAACATCGAGTGGGCGGCGGGGGACCGGTCGGGCAGCGTGCCGGGGGAGCAGCCGTCGCAGTGGGGGCTGGGCGGCCCGGCGGTGCGGCTCGGCCTGGACAGCGTGCGCACGCTGGGGGAGGACGTCGCGAAACGGATCGTGGAAGAGCGCGAGCGCGCCGGGGCGTACGCCGACATGACCGATCTGGCCCGGCGGGCCGGCCTGCCCGCGACCCAGCTGGAGGCGCTGGCCACCGCGGACGCCTTCGCCTGTTTCGGCCTGGACCGGCGGGCGGCGCTGTGGGCGGCGGGCGCGGCCGCCACCGACACCCCCGACCGGCTGCCCGGCACGGTCGTCGGCGTGCACGCGCCGACCCTGCCCGGCATGGACGCGGTGGACAAGCTGGTGGCGGACGTATGGGCGACCGGGCTGTCCCCCGACGACCACCCGATCCGGCTGGTACGCGAGCGGCTGGCCGCGGCGGGCGCGCTGCCGATCGCGCGGCTCACCGGGGTCGAGCACGGGTCCCGGGTGCTGGTCGGCGGCCTGGTGACACACCGGCAACGGCCGGCCACCGCGGGCGGGGTGACCTTCCTCAACCTGGAGGACGAGACCGGGATGCTCAACGTGGTCTGCTCACCCGGCCTGTGGCTCCGCTTCCGCAAGGTGGCCCGGGGCAGCGCGGCGCTGCTGGTCCGCGGGCGGCTGGAATCGGCGTCGGGGGTGCGTAACCTGGTCGCGGATCAGCTCGCGCCGCTGACCGTGGCGACCCCGGTCGCGTCTAGGGATTTCCGTTAGTAGCGCGCCGATTACTCGCGGTCCATAAAGGACGACCGTACGTCTTGTGTGGACGTGAATCTGTCGATAGCGTTCGCTCGACCCATCACCCCTGGGACGAACGGACACCAGATGCGGAAAACGTCGTCGATCGTGGCCGGCTGCGGCCTGCTGCTGGCCACCCTGGTCACCTCCCTGCCCGCCCAGGCCGTGCCGGCGCTCACCGTGGACTGCCAGGTCGCCGCGCCGCCCGCCGGGCTCGCCGCGAGCCTGACCGCCGACCGCGCGCCCGCCTACGGGCAGTGGCTCGACACCGAGCCGGCCCGCGAGGCCAACCGCGCCGTGCAGACGGCGGCGCGGCAGGCCCTCGGCGTGACCGGAGGCAAGGAGCGCATCGCCGACCAGGTGCGCCGCGGTTACATCGGCACCGCGATCGACCACAACACGCAGACGGTGACCATCGTGGTCACCCCGGAGCAGCGCACCCGGGCGGCCACCCTCGACAGCGGCCTGGCCACGGCGGCGAAGGCCGCCGACGGCGCGGTCGCCATGAAGACGGCCGTCAAGGTCGGCTGCTTCTCCGCCGAGCGCCTGGCCGCCGCCGACGAGCTGCTCGAGGGCCGCGCCTGGCACCCCGACGCGGCGCGGGCGACGTTCAGCTACAGCCTGCGCGCCGCGGACTCCCGCTACCAGGTCACCTTCGACCCCCGCTTCCCGGCTGCCGCGCAGGCTCTGCGGGACGCGCTGGGCGAGGTCGCGGACGTCACCGTCGACACCGCCGCGCGCACCGGCCGGCTCAACGACGGCGAGGCGCACTTCGGCGGCGCGGGCGTGCGGGTCAACTCCGGCGCGACGAACACCTGCACCACCGCGTTCGTCGCCCGGCGCAAGTCGGTCGCCGGGGACACCGCGGTGTACAGCGGCGGCATCAGCGCCGGGCACTGCTTCGGCAACGGGCAGAACATCTACTCCTCGACGCAGTACTGGGGCACCGGCTCGCGCAAGAGCGACTACCCGGCATACGACATGCTCTTCGTGGGCTCCTCGGCGGAGACCTACGACAACGTCATCCACACCGACCCGTGCTGCCCGACCCAGCGCAACATCACCGCCAAGCGCAATCCGCTGGTCGGCGACGTGGTCTGCCTCAGTGGCATGGTCACCAAGGCCACCTGCGGGGTCACCGTGATCGGCCTGAACGCCATGATCTGCGACGCCGAAGGCTGCACCGGCGGGCTCATGGAGGGCGGCCGCAACGGCGACATCATCGTGCGCACCGGCGACTCCGGCGGCCCGGTCTACATCAGATCCGGCGCCAGCAACGCCATCGCCCTGGGGATGATCGTCGGCTGCACCAGCGGCTGCCGTGGCGTCGTCGCCGAGCAGCTGACCAACATCGAGACCCACCTCAACGCGACCATCCTCACCTCCTGAGGCCGGGCGGCACGCCACGTAGGAAAGGCTGGACATGAGCGGACAGCGGAGCTGGCCGGCGCGGGTCGCCGCGCTGGTGCTCGCCGGTGCGGTCGCCGGATGCGCCGCGCGCAACCTGCCGCCCGCGGACGTGCCGGAGCCGTCGGCCGACGCGGTGGTCGTCACGACCCGGGTGCCGCAGGTGGTCGACGGCGGCATCGGCCTGCTGGACAAGGAGTTCGGCAAGGCCGGGCTGGTGCCCCTGGTCAAGTACGAGCCGGGGCTGCTCCTCGACCGCGGCGTCGTCGCGGTGACCGATCCGCCCGGCGGCACCAGCCTGCCCCGGGGCAGCGTGGTCCGGGTCGTGGTGGCGGGTGAGCCGGCCAGCCTCGACGAGTACATCCGCGGGCACTGGGAGACGTTCGTCGGCACCGGGATCGACGCGAAGGGCACCGTCGTGCTCGGCGTGCACGAGGGCAACGGGCTGCCCGGCGTCGTCGAAGGCGTCGAGAAGTACGTGAAGGGCAAGCCCTACCGGCTGGTGACCTGCCCGCACTCGCGGGTCGACCTGGAGAAGGTGGTCGTCGAGCTGAGCGAGCGCCGGTTCCTGCCCACCGCCGACGCGCTGACGTTCTCGCTGAGCATCGACGGATACGCCTGCGCCGTGCAGATGCGCGCCGACCTCAGCGACGAGCAGACGGCTCAGCTGATGGAGCGGTTCGGCGCGAAGCTCGTGATCGAACGCGGCCCGGTCGAGGGCAGGCTGCGGGGCGACAGCTGACCCCCGTCAGCGGCTCGTCCCGGCGCCCCGCCCGGACGGCGTGCCCCGACGACACGCCACGGGCGGCCGCTAGGCTCGGCGGCGTGGAGCGAACTGTGGCGCAAGCCCGCATTGCGGGACCCCGTACCGCTGTGATCTGGTCGGTGCTGCGTGGTGAGCTGGCCGGACAGGACGGCCGCCCGCTCAGCGTCGTCGACGTCGGCGGCGGCACCGGCGGGTTCGCCGTGCCGCTGGCCGAGGCCGGGCACACCGTGACCGTCGTCGATCCGAGCCCCGATGCGCTGGCGTCGCTGCTGCGCCGGGCCACCGACGCGGGCGTGGCCGAACGGGTGCGTGCGCTGCAGGGCGACGCCGACTCGCTCGGCGACCTGATCCCGCCCGCCGCCGCGGACCTGGTGCTGTGCCACGCCGTGTTCGAGTTCGTCGACGACCCGGACGCGGTCGCGCAGGCGTTGCACGACGCGCTGCGGCCGGGCGGCGCGGCCAGCATCCTGGTCGCCAACCGGGCCGCCGCGGTGCTGTCGCGCGCGGTCGCCGGGCAGTGGCAGGCCGCGGCCGCGCTGCTGGCAGACGCGCAGGCCCGGGTCACCGGGCGGGACACGGTGCGGCGCCGGTTCGACCTCATCGGTGCGGAGGCGCTGCTGGCCGAGGCCGGGCTGCACGTCGAGCAGGCGCACGGGGTGCGCGTGGTCGCCGACCTGGTGCCCGGGGTCGTCGCCGACGCCGACCCCGAGGCGCTGCTGGCCTTCGAACTGGCCGCGTCGGCGGTGCCGCCGTACCGGGACGTGGCGACCCAGCTGCACCTGCTGGCCCGCCGCCGCGGCCACACCGACCACTGACCCGCCGGGAGGCTGCCGTGTTCGTCGCGCCGAACTACGACGAGGGCACGCTCGCCGACGTGCTGCCCGGCGCGCTGGCCGCGCTCGGCGTGCCGGGCCTGGCCGACCGACTGGGCCTGGCGGCCCGGCTCGACGGCGTACGCCGCATCGCGGTGCTGCTCGTCGACGGGATGGGCCGGCACCAGCTGCCCGCGATGGCCCCGGTCGCCCCGGTGATCGCGGCGACCCTGCGCGGCGAGCTCGGCCTGGCGTTGTCGACCACCTGCGGCTTCCCGTCGACCACCCCGACCAGCCTGGTCAGCCTCGCCACCGGCGCGCTGCCGGGCGCGCACGGCGTGCTGGCGTTCAACACCATCGTTCCGGGCGCCGACCGGGTGCTCAACCACACCGTATGGGCCGACGATCCATCGCCGACGGAATGGGTGCCGGTGCCGCCGCTGTACGCCGCCGCAACCGCCGCCGGGATCGACACCACGGTGGTGAACCGCCCCGAGTACGCGGGCAGCGGCCTGACCACGGCGACCAGCGCCGGTGCGCGCTACGTGCCCGCGGTCGACGTCGACTCCCTCGCCACCGGCATGCTCACGGCGCTGAAGGAGGCCCCGGCGCGCGCCCTGGTCTACGGCTACCACCCGCGCCTGGACAAGGCGGGCCACGAGCACGGACTCACCTCGGTGGAGTGGGCCGCTGCCGCCGCCGAGGTGGACAACCTGCTGGCCCGGCTCGTCGGCGGCCTGCCCGAGGACGCCGCGCTGCTGGTCACCGCCGATCACGGGCAGCTCGACGTGCCCGCCGACCACCGCATCGACGTGCACGCCGACCCGGCGCTGTCGGCCGGAGTGCGGGTGGTGACCGGCGAGCCGCGGGTGCGCTACCTGCACACCGCGCCGGGCGCGACCGCGGACGTGCTGGCCGCCTGGCGGTCCCGGGCCGGGCACGCGGCCTGGGTCGGCTCCCGCGACGAGGCGATCGCCACCGGCTGGTACGGGCCCCTGGGCGAGCGGCACGCGGCCCGCCTCGGCGAAGTGGTCGTGGTCTGCCGCGACGACTGGGCAATCCTGGCCACAGCCACCGACCCGCCGTCGGTCGCCCGCCTGATCGCCATGCACGGCTCCCTCACCGAGCCCGAGATGCGCATCCCGCTGCTCGTCTACCGACCCTGACCGCCGCGCTTCGCGCAGTTCCGCAGAAACTGCAGGCCGAGTCCGCCTCCCGGCGGGGGCGGGGTGTCTCACCGTGGCGGTAGCGTCCGGGGTTGTGGGACGTGCTTCCGGGGGTGGGGCGCCTAAGGGCTTCGGGCCTGACGGTGACGATTCGGGCTGCCCGTTTCTGCACATCGACATGGACGCCTTCTTCGCCGCGGTCGAGGTGCGTCGCCGGCCGGAGCTGCGCGGGCTGCCGGTGGTGGTCGGGGGCACCGGCGGGCGCGGGGTGGTCTCCTCGGCCAGCTACGAGGCGCGGGCATACGGCGTGCGCAGTGCGATGCCCACCGCGATGGCCCGCAGCCGCTGCCCGCAGGCGATCTTCATCCCCCCTGACATGACGGCGTACGCCGAGGCCTCGCAGTCCGTGATGGCGGTGTTCCGCGACATCACCCCGCTGGTCGAGCAGCTGTCGGTGGACGAGGCGTTCCTCGACGTGTCCGGCAGCCGCCGCCTGTTCGGCCCGCCGGCCGAGATCGCCCGGCTGATCCGCCGCCGCGTCGCCGAGGAGCTGCGGCTCACCTGCTCGATCGGGGTCGCGCCGAACAAGTTCCTGGCCAAGCTCGGCTCCACCCGGGCCAAGCCGGACGGCATGCTGGTCATCCCCGCCGACAAGACGCTGAAATTCCTGCGCCCGCTGCCGGTGTCGGTGCTGTGGGGGGTGGGCGAGCGCACCGAGGAGGCGCTGCACCGGCTGGGCCTGCGCACCGTCGCCGACGTCGCGGACGCCACGCCCGGCCTGCTGCGGGCCGCGGTGGGGCAGTCCCTGGCCGCGCACCTGCACGAGCTGGCCTGGGGCCGCGATCCGCGCCAGATCAGCACCGAGCACCAGGAGAAGTCGATCGGCGCCGAGGTGACCTTCGACACCGACCTGGGCGAACCGGAGGCGCTGCGCAAGACGATGCTGGCGCTGGCGCAGAAGGTGGCCGCCCGGGCCCGCGCGGCCGGACAGGCCGGGCGGACAGTGTCGATCAAGGTGCGGTTCGCCGACTTCCGGACCATCTCCCGCTCGCGCACGCTGCCCGGACCGACCGATGTGGCACACGACATCCTCGCCACCGCCTGGGAGCTGTTCGAAGCGGTGCGGGCCCAGCAGCGCATCCGGCTGGTGGGAGTGCGGCTGGAGGGGCTGCTGGCAGCGGAGGGGGCGGTGCGTCAGCTGGCACTCGGCGAGGAGGAGGACGGCTGGCGAGAGGCCGAGGTGGCCGGTGATGCTGTCATCGCCCGGTTCGGTCGCGGGGCCCTCCGTCCGGCCAGTCTTCTCGGTACGACCCGGCGTTCTGCGGGTGCGGCGACCCCGCGGCCGCAAAATCCCGCTCCGGGCATGGTCGTCCCGCTTTCCGACCCGCCACCGCCCTCGTAGACTGACGGGTAGCAGTCGTCCGGCTGCGACACGTATTCACGGTTTGGCGATCTTCATCTGGGGAATCGGCGCTCTGTCGCACCCTGGAAGGGAACGTCGACCTGGCGGACCGGGGAGGAGAGCCGTGCCGCTATCCGAGCACGAGCAGAGGCTGTTCGAGCAGATCGAGCGGTCGCTGTCCGAAGATCCGAAGTTCGCTTCGGCCGTCCGCCACAGCGATCCCAAGTTCCATGCCCGCCGGCGGATCATCATCTCCGCCGTGCTCATCCTCGCCGGCCTGGGCCTGGTCGTGTACGGCGTCGCCGACAGCGAGAAGCTGTGGCTGGGCGTCGTCGGCTTCGTGCTGATGCTCGGCGCGGCGGCGTTCTGGATGCTGGCGCACAAGCGCAGCCAGACCGCCGAACTGCGCTCCGTGGGCGGCACCGCGACGCGGCGCACCCGAGGCGGCAGCCGGGGCGGCCGCACCGGCGGCATCATCGACCGCCTCGAGAACCGCTGGCGCGAGCGCGGCGACTTCGACCGCTGAATCCCTGCACCGGCGTGCCGCGCCGGTGCCACGACGACGACGAGGGCCGCCCCGGATGGGGCGGCCCTCGATCACACTTGGCTCGATGCGCGGGTCAGCGCAGTAGCCGCCCGGGCCGCAGCGGCCGCAGCACCCGCTTGCCGATCCCGCTCAGCCGGGCCATCCGCACCGACAGCGCGGTGAACCCGGCGTACGCCGCGTTGCGCCACCGCAGCAGCACCGACGGCGGCATCAGCAGCGCCGCCAGGCGCACGCCCCGGTCGGCCTCGCCCGCGATGGCCCGGCGCACCGCGCGGACAGCCGGGGTGAGGCGTTCGGCCGACAGCGGCACCGGCGCGTACCGGGCCCGCTCCTCGGCCATGCCGAGCAGGCGCGCCTGCTCCACCGCCACCGACGCGGGCAGCGCGGTGCTGATCAGCCGCTCGACCGTGGCCCGCGGCGTCTCCGCCGGATCGACCACCAGCCGGTGGTCGATCATCGTGTCGATGAGCTCGTCCCAGGCCGCGTGGGCCTGCCGCCGGGCCGCGTCGGTGTCCCCGACCACGGTCATGGTCAAGTCCGCCGCGGACACGCCGACCTCGGTGAACCCGCCGCCGGAGGGCGCCGCCACCGCGGTGCGCATGCCACGCCGCCGGCGCAGCATCGTGCGCCGCAGCGCCGGGGTGATCAGCAGTGCCAGCAGCAGCACCACGCCGCCGCTCGCCACCCAGACCCAGGTGGGCAGCTCGTCGTCGACGAGGATCGGGCCGATCACGCCGCCGTCGGGGTCGATCGGGTCCCGCGACGGCCCGCCCGGCCCCTCCGGGCCGCCGCTGGCACCGGGGCTCAGCGAGGGGCGCACGCCGCCCGGGGTCGCCTCGGGCGCGTCCACGTCCGGGGCCCATGCCGTGGGGGCCGAGCCCACCACGTACGTCGACGGGGTCGCGTCGAACGGGACCCAGCCGAACCCGGAGAAGTAGACCTCGGTCCAGGCGTGCAGGTTGCGGTTGGTGAGGGTGCGTACGCCGTTGTCCGCCGAGCCGCCCAGCGTGAAGCCGAACGCCACCCGCGCCGGGATCTTCGCGGTGCGCACCATCCAGGCCAGCGCCGCGGCGTACTGCTCGCAGAAGCCGCGCTTGTTGTTCAGGAAGTCCGCGATGGCCGCGCCGGAGGTGCCCGCCGGGGCCGCCACGTCGTACTTGAAGCCGTTCTTGGCCGAGAAGTGGTCGTAGAGCGCACGGACCCGGTCGTAGTTGTTCGTCTTGCCCTCGACCAGCTTGTCCACCAGGGTCTGCACCTGGGGCACCTTGGGCACCTGGCTGTACTCGCGCTGGTTGGTGTCGGACGCGGCCATGGTCGGCGCGGTGCGCAGCTGATCGGGGGTGAACTCCGCGCGCACGTAGTCGAACTCGTACGAGCGCTCGGCGGAGTTGGCCCGCTGCGAGTAGACGATCTGCAGCGACGGGTCGTACGACCACGCGGCGTCCAGCCCGCGGATCGACGTCGGCGCCGAGTAGACCGGCAGCAGCGGCATGGCGAAGTTCTCGGTGATCTCGACGCGGGCCGTCGCGGCCTGCGAGCGCACCGAGCTGAGGTCCAGCCCGGACGGGTCGGGCAGGTTGTCGCTGACCGGCTGGCCGGTGGGCTGGTGGCTGGCGAAGCCGCCGCCGCTGATCTGGTCGGCGACCCCGAAGCGCATGTAGAACGGGTCCGGGTCGTTGGTGGTGACCTTCACCATGTCCTGCACGCCGGCCTGCTTGAGCCGCCCGCTCAGCTCGGCGAACAGGTCCACCCGGCCGTTGCCGCGGGGGCCCTTGCCGGCCTGGCCGAGGCCGTCGCCGCTGCCGAACTCGCCGAGGAAGCCCGCGCTCATCGCGGGCACGGCCAGCGGCAGCGCGACCGCCACCAGCACGCCGACCACGGCCAGCCGCCGGCCGGCCGACGCCAGCGGGGACGGCTCCCAGACGTCGACGCCGCGGCCCTCGCCGGTGAACCGGCGGCCGAAGCGGCGCACCCGGTCGACGTTGTCGCTGACCAGCAGCCACAGGAAGCCGGTCGCGCCGACGATGAACGGGATCGGCGACACCGAGTCGATGTAGACCGCGACCGGCACCGAGTAGATGGCCAGCATCGGCAGGCCCGCCAGCGCCGGGCGGCGCAGCCCCACCGCGCACAGATCCACCAGGATCGCCACCGCGCCCATGCCCAGCGCGCTGACGAACAGCAGCCCCGCAAGGTCCGGCACCGGCACGTAGCTCTTCTGGACCTCCTCGCCGGCCAGCGCGAACAGCTTGCCGAACTGGGCGAATGTGTCCGGTGTCGGGATCAGTCCGAGAATCGCGGTGTCCTCGCCGAACAACCAGGTCAGGCCGATCAGCAGGGCCGCCAGCATGGCCAGCAGCTGGGCCCAGAGCCGCCCGCGCAGCGAGCGCGCGCCCAGCGCGGCCCCGGTCACCATCGCGACCATGAGCCCGCCCTCGAACAGCCAGCTCCAGCCGGCGAAGATGGCCGAGATCGGAGCGGACGCGAGCACCGTGGCCGCGCCCGCGACCAGGCCCAGATGACGTCGTGAGTTCATCGGCCGCCTCCCATGGTGACCGTCTCGGCCATCGCCGCGCGCACCGCGAAGCCCTGCTGGCCCCGGGCCGCCTGCGGCCACAGCGTGGGGAGTTGGTCGCCGTGCTTGACCCGGACGACCCGCCAGCCGCTCTGCATCAGCGACAGCGCCGCCGCCGCGTGCTCGTGCTCGGCCGCCTCGCGGGCCGGCGCGGGCAGGTTGAGCCAGGTGCTGGCGTCCAGGAAGAACGCCACGCAGGTGGTGCCGCTGGTGCGCAGGGCCAGGAGCAGGCGCGCCTCCTCGGCGGTGAGCAGGCCCAGCACCGCGATGATCAGGCCGCCGTCGGCGCGCCGCCGGGTGTGCTCCACCAGGCTGCCGACGTCGCCGCGCGGGGACGCCTTCACCTCGGCCAGGTGGTCGAGCAGCATGCCGTCGCCGACGCCTTCCGTGGCATCGATGTCGGCGCCGGTGTCGGTGACCAGGCGCAGCCGGTATCCGGCCTGGCGCAGGTGCACCGCGATGCTGGCCGAGGCCGACACCGCCCACTCGAAGCTGGCCGTGGGGCCCTCGCCCCGGTGCGCGCCCAGCCGCGTGTCGAGCAGGACGGTGGCCCGGCTCTCCCACGGCTGCTCCTCGCGGCGCACCATCAGCTCGCCGACCCGGGCGGTCGAGCGCCAGTGCACCCGGCGCAGGTCGTCGCCGCGGCGGTACTCGCGGGTCGCGGCGTCGTCCTCGCCGTGCACGGCGACCGAGCGGGCGCGGCTGTCGCCGGTGCCCGAGTACTCCCCGGCCAGCCGGACCAGCTGCAGCGGCGACACGTTCGGGATGACGGTGAGCTTGTCAGCGCTGGGGAACGAGCGGGTCAGCTCGCACAGCCCGAACGGGTCGGTCATGCGCAGCGTCAGCGGGCCGACCTCGTAGCGGCCGCGCAGCTCGGCGCGCACCGTGTACGCCACCGAGCTGGCCTGCTGCGCGCCGAGGCGCTCCAGCACCAGGCGGGGGCGGCTGCCCAGCGCGTACGGCAGCCGGTCCTCCAGCAGCAGCGTGCCAGTGGGCAGGCGGGACATGTTCTGCAGCCGCAGCAGCACACGCGCGCTGCCGCCGGCCTGCACCCGGTACGGGTCGAGGCTGCGCGTGCAGGCGAGCTTGTAGCGCGCCCGGCCGACGTACGCCGCCGCCATCAGCGGCAGCGCCACCAGCAGCACCGCCACCCGCATCAGGTCCTTCTCGCCGAGGGCGAGCGCGCACAGCAGCGCGGCCGCCCCCGCGGCGAGGAACGAGCGGCCGCGGGTGGTGAGCCCGCGCAGCGCCTCACGCATCGGTCAGCCCCGCCGGTCGTAGAAGGAGTTGGGCGGCGTCGCCGGGCGGGTGTCGTAGGGGGAGCGCCCGCCGCGGTCGTGCGGCACCGGCAGGCGGTGCACCAGCTCGGACAGGATCGCGTCGGTGGTACGCCGGGCCAGCTGCGCGTCGGCGGTCGGGATGACGCGGTGCGCGAGCACCGGCACGGCGAGGGTCTGCAGGTCGTCGGGCACGACGTAGTCGCGGCCGTCCAGCGCGGCGACGGCCTTGGCCGTGCGCAACAGCTGCAGCGTGGACCGGGGGGACGCGCCCAGGCGCAGCTCGGGGGCCTCGCGGGTGGCGGTGACCAGCTCCACGGCGTAGCGCTTGACCGCCTCGGCGACGTGCACGCTGCGTACCGTGGCGATCAGCCGGCGTACGGTGCCGCCGTCGACGACCGAGGTCAGGTCCTCCAGCGGGTCGTGCGAGTGGTAGCCGTCGAGCATGGCGTACTCCGCCGCGGCGTCGGGGTAGCCCATCGCGATGCGGGCGGTGAACCGGTCGCGCTGGGCCTCGGGCAGCGGGTACGTGCCCTCCATCTCGATCGGGTTCTGCGTCGCGACCACCATGAACGGGATCTCCATGGCGTACGTGACGCCGTCCACGGTGACCTGGTGCTCCTCCATGCACTCCAGCAGCGCCGACTGGGTCTTCGGCGAGGCCCGGTTGATCTCGTCGCCGACCACCAGGTTGGCGAAGACCGCGCCCGGCTTGAACTCGAAGTCGCGCGTCTCCTGGTTGTAGACGCTGACCCCGGTGACGTCGCTGGGCAGCAGGTCGGGGGTGAACTGGATGCGCCGCACGGAGCAGTCGATGGACCGGGCCAGCGCCTTGGCCAGCTTGGTCTTGCCCACGCCGGGCACGTCCTCGATGAGCAGGTGGCCCTCGGCCAGCAGCACGGCCAGGGCCAGCCGCACGGTGGCGGTCTTGCCCTCGATGACCTGCTCGATGTTGGCCACGATGGCATTCGTCGTGGCACGGAACTCGTCGACCGTCATGGGGTCGGTGAGTTCGCCCCCACTGCGTTGCGTGGTCACATGTCCTCCTGTAGTTCGCAACTGCGGGGCCTGGCCCCCGTGGGACGGGCGCTTCCTGCGCTCACCCTGGCCTCCCACCATTCTGATCACCTGCGCCCCGACAGAACGCCGACCTCCGTCGGGGAGGTTGCTTCGCTGGGCAAGTACCGGGCCGGGCGGCCGGCACGGCGTGTCGGGCGGCTCGCATGGGAGTGAGAGCCTTGTCCGCAGTGTTCCGTAGGTGCGGCGCATGCGGCAATGGCAGGACCCGGCTGTCACGTGACGCGCCAGATCGGGCGGTCTGCGAGCTATGCGAGATGCGGGGGCCGAGCGCCCGGGGGTATCATGCGGGCATGGCTTGGGCCCTGGCGCTCCTTAGTGAGCCGTGCTGACGCGACAGAGCGCGCGTGAGCACGGCGACCCCTCCTGCGTGAGGGGATTTTTTGTGCCTGGAGCACGCCGCGACGCGCTGAGGCGTCCGCATACCGCCCGATGACTTTGATCTTGATCTGACTCGTGAGGACCTGGACATGAGCGAGCACGCCGAGACCCCGGCCGACATTCCCCCGTACCGCTACACCGCCGCGACCGCGAACGCCATCGAGGCCCACTGGCAGGACTTCTGGCAGGAGCACGGCACCTTCCACGCGCCCAACCCGGCCGGACCGCTGGCCGACCCGGCGCACCCGCGCTCGGGCGCCCCGAAGCAGTTCGTGCTGGACATGTTCCCGTACCCGTCCGGTGCCGGCCTGCACGTGGGCCACCCGCTGGGCTTCATCGGCACCGACGTGTTCGCCCGCTTCAAGCGCATGGCGGGCTTCAACGTGCTGCACACGATGGGCTTCGACTCGTTCGGACTGCCGGCCGAGCAGTACGCGGTGCAGACCGGCACCCACCCGCGCATCACCACCGAGCGCAACGTCGAGCGCTACCGCGCCCAGCTGCGCATGCTGGGCCTGGGCCACGACGACCGGCGCTCGGTGGCCACCACCGACGTCGAGTTCTACCGCTGGACCCAGTGGATCTTCCTGCAGGTCTTCAACTCCTGGTACGACGCCGAGCAGGGTAGGGCCCGGCCGATCGGCGAGCTGGTGGAGAAGCTGGCGGCCGACCCGGCCTGGGCCGCGAAGTCGGTCTCCGAGCAGCGCGCCATCATCAACGAGCACCGCCTGGCGTACGTCTCCGAGGCCCCGGTGAACTGGTGCCCCGGCCTGGGCACGGTCCTGGCCAACGAGGAGGTCACCTCCGACGGTCGCAGCGAGCGCGGCAACTTCCCGGTCTTCAAGCGCAGCCTGAAGCAGTGGATGATGCGCATCACCGCGTACGGCGACCGCCTGATCGACGACCTGGACACGCTGGACTGGCCCGAGCCGATCAAGGCGATGCAGCGGAACTGGATCGGCCGCTCCACCGGCGCGCACATCGCGTTCCCGGTCGAGGGCGCGGACCCGATCCGCGTGTTCACCACCCGCCCCGACACCGTCTACGGCGCGACCTACATGGTCGTCGCGCCCGAGCACGAGCTGGTCGACGGCATCGTCCCGGCCGCGTGGCCCGAGGGCACGCACGAGGTGTGGACCGGCGGGCACGACACCCCGGCCGCGGCGGTCGCCGCGTACCGCGCCGAGGCCGCGGCCAAGACCGAGCTGGAGCGCCAGGCCGACGCCAAGGTCAAGACCGGCGTCTTCACCGGGGCGTACGCGACCAACCCGGTCAACGGCGCTCGGGTACCGGTGTTCATCGCCGACTACGTGCTGGCCGGCTACGGCACCGGCGCGATCATGGCGGTGCCCGGCCAGGACGAGCGCGACTGGGAGTTCGCCGAGGTCTTCGAGCTGCCCATCATCCGCACCGTGCAGCCGACGGCGGGCTTCGACGGCAAGGCGTTCACCGGCGAGGGCCCGGCGATCAACTCCGGCATGCTGGACGGCCTGGGCATCGCCGAGGCCAAGGAGAAGATCATCGCCTGGCTGGAGGCCGAGGGCCACGGCCAGGGCGCGACCACGTACCGGCTGCGCGACTGGCTGTTCAGCCGCCAGCGCTACTGGGGCGAGCCGTTCCCGATCGTGTACGGCACCGACGGCCAGGCCATCGCGCTGCCGGAGTCGATGCTGCCGGTCGAGCTGCCCGAGGTCGACGACTTCTCGCCGAAGACCTACGAGCCCGACGACGCGACCTCCTCGCCGGAGACGCCGCTGTCGCGCAACAAGGAGTGGACCGAGGTCGAGCTGACCGGGCTGTCAGAAGACGCGGGCGACGGCCCGCAGACCTACATCCGCGAGACCAACACCATGCCGCAGTGGGCCGGCTCCTGCTGGTACCAGCTGCGCTACCTGGACCCCACCAACGAGCTGGCCTTCGTCGACCCGGCCAACGAGGCCTACTGGGTCGGGCCGCAGCACGCCGGCGACTCCGGCGGCGTCGACCTGTACGTCGGCGGCGTCGAGCACGCCGTGCTGCACCTGCTGTACGCCCGGTTCTGGCACAAGGTCCTGTTCGACCTGGGCCGCGTGTCGAGCTTCGAGCCGTACCACCGCCTGTTCAACCAGGGCTACATCCAGGCGTACGCCTACACCGACGACCGGGGCGCCTACGTCCCGGCCGAGGAGGTCGCCGAGGAGCAGCCGACCGTCTTCACCTGGAACGGCGAGAAGGTCAACCGCGAGTACGGCAAGATGGGCAAGTCGCTGAAGAACGTCGTCACGCCCGACGAGATGGTCGAGCGGTACGGCGCCGACACCTTCCGCGTCTACGAGATGTCCATGGGCCCGCTGGAGGTGTCCCGCCCCTGGGAGACCCGGGCCGTCATCGGCTCGTACCGCTTCCTGCAGCGGGTCTGGCGCACCATGATCGACGAGGAGACCGGCGGGGTCACCGTGGTCGACGCCCCGGCCTCCGACGACCTGCGCCGCCTGCTGCACCGCACCATCGCCGGGGTCCGCGAGGACATGGCCGCGCTGCGCTTCAACACCGCCGTCGCGAAGCTGATCGAGCTGACCAACGCGGTGACCAAGGCCGGCGCGACCCCGCGCGAGATCGCCGAGCCGCTGGTGCTGATGCTGGCCCCGGTCGCCCCGCACATCGCCGAGGAGCTGTGGTCCAAGCTGGGCCACGACGGCTCGCTGACCTTCGCCGACTTCCCGGTCGCCGACCCGGCGCTGCTGACCGCCGACCTGGTCACCTACCCGGTCCAGGTCAACGGCAAGGTTCGCGGCCGGGTCGAGGTCGCCGCCGAGGCTGCCGAGGACGAGGTCCGCGCCGCGGCCCTGGCCGCGGTCACCGAGTCCCTGGCCGGCAAGGAGCCGAAGAAGGTCATCGTCATCCCCGGCCGCCTGGTCAGCATCGTCGCCTGACCTGATTTGAAAGAAGGGCACCTTCTTGACGCTCCGCGTTGTAGAAGGTGCCCTTCTCAGCGACCGAAGGTTCGCTGGTTGTCGATGATCCGTTTTTGTGGACGCCCGCGGCCCCTATACGGGCAGTGGGCGTCCACAAAAACGGATCATCATCCCGTCCAGCCGGCGGCGCGCAGCGCGGCGCGGACCGTTTCGAGCACCTCGTCGGGCCGGTTGCGCACCGCCCAGGCCGGAAACCGCAGCACCCGCTCGCCGCGTACCCACAATGCGTTCTGCCGCCGCATGTCCGCCCAGTAGCCGCGAACATCCAGGTGCTGGGCGCCGTCGATCTCGGCGTGCACGCCGTGCTGCTCGAACAGGGCATCCAGGTATCGCTGCCGGCCCTCCGAGTCGTCGGAGCGCGCCCACTGCGCCGCGTCGACGACCGAGCGTGCGGGCATCGTGCAGGGCGGGCTGCCCAGATCATGCACGTCGGACGGCTCCAGCCGCCGCGTGCGGTGGACGATCACGTCGTGCGGCGCGTCCCGGCCGCGGGCGGTGGAGGGTATGAGCAGGTGGATAGCGTGGACGTGGAAGCCCCGCATGCCGAGCTGGGCCAACGCGGTGCGGCCGGCGGTCACCGTGCCCGGCGGCCCGGCCAGTACGGCGATCCAGCGCCGCTGGTCGTCGTCATCCGGTGCGGCCCGCAGCACGTAGACCCCGGGACGCGGGCGCTGCCAGCGGCCGGTGTCCACGCGATGCCGGACGGCCTTCTCGGTGAAGTGGGCGAGCGCCTGCGCCCGGCTGAGCACGTCATGCTGCCGGAAGAGCAGGAAGTCGAGATCGGACGACTCGTCTCGCGGCAGCGCTCGCACGTCCGCAGAGCCTAGACCAGCCGAGCAAGATCTGTTTTTGTGGACGCTGACTGCCCCTATGGGGGCGCCTGGCGTCCACAAAAACAGATCTTCTGCTGGATCCGGTCGCGTTGCGGAGCTCGGCGAATCGATGCCTGCCGGGCCGCAGGGCTGGGTCAGGCGGTGGCTGGGCGGGTGGTGGTGCGGGTCTGGTAGCGCCAGTGCAGGGCGGCGGCGGCGCTGATCAGGATCCCGGTCGCGGCCGGGATGAAGGTGAGCCAGCTCAGCGAGTGCGGGGCGATCGCGGCCGCGCCGATGGTGGCGTAGCTGAACGACGACGGCAACCCGCCCAGCGCGGTGCCCAGCAGGTAGTGCCGGAAGCGCACCGAGCTGGTCCCGTACGCGTAGCCGACCAGGCCGAACGGGGCGATCGGCTGCAGCCGGACCACGATGACGGCCAGCAGGCCGCGCCGGGCCAGCCACCGGTCGAGCCGGGCCAGCCGGTCACCGGCGTGCGCGGCGACGAAGTCACGCCCCGCCCAGCGCCCGGCGGCGTACGTGATCGTCGCGGCCAGCAGCGCCGCGGTCAACGACCAGACGGCCCCGCCGATCGCGCCGAACAGCGCCCCGCAGCCCAGCGAGATCGCGGTACGCGGGACCAGCGCGCACAGCAGCACCGTGCAGACCAGCACCGCGACCACCGGAGCGGCCGGGCCGAGCTGGTCCACCCAGGCGGGCAGCTTCTCCAGCGGCAGCTTCCACGCGGCGAAGCCCGCCAGCCCGACCAGCACCGCGAGCGCCACCAGGCGGGGCCAGTGCGTGCCGACCCCGGCCGGTGCGGTGCCGGACTCTGCCGAGGTCGTGACCTCGGATGCGGCGGTCACACGAGTCCCGCGGCGCCGAGGCGCTCGCTGCGCAGCCGGGTGTGCCAGGTGTCGTCGGCGGCGGCCAGGGCCTCCTCGCCGGTGGCCCAGCGCAGCAGCAGGTCGGCCAGGGCCGGGTTGCGCGACAGGGCGGGGCCGTGCGAGTACGTGCCGATGACGGTGCCGGACCACGCGCCCTCGGTCGCGCCGTCGTTGCCGATACCGGCGCGGACCTTGGCCAGCGGCTTGACCTCGGGGCCGAGGTGGGTGCGGCCGCCGTGGTTCTCGAAGCCGGTGAGCATGGGCAGGCCCAGCGCCGGGTCGATGTCGCCGGCCAGCTCGCCGACGGCCCGGGTGGGGCCGCGGTCGGAGTGCAGGTCGAGCAGGCCCAGGCCGTCGCACTTGGCGCCCTTGGCGAAGAAGCTGTTGCCGAGCAGCTGGTATCCGGCGCAGACGGCGAACACCACGGCCCGGCGGTCGACGGCGCGGTGCAGGCCGCGGTCGGCCGCCAGCCGCTGTGCGGCCAGGGCCTGCGGGCCGTCCTCGCCGCCGCCGATGAGGTAGATGTCGCCGTAGGGCAGCGCCTGGTCGGAGCGCACCTCGACGGTCTCGGCGGGGATGCCGCGCAGCTTGGCGCGGTGCGCCAGGATCAGCATGTTGCCGCGGTCGCCGTAGGTGGACAGCAGGTCGGGGTAGACCCAGACGATCTGGAGTGCGCTAGACAACTCGATCCAACTCCGCTCGGATGTCCTGGAACGCGGTGTAGTTCGCGATCACTTCCAGGCGGCCGGGCGGCACCGCCGCGACAGCCTCGTCGAATGACTTCACGTGGGTGAAGGGCACGTCGTTGACCTGAAGCCGGACAGCCAGGTCGTAGGCGCGGTCCCCGGTGATGAGGACCTGGCGGCCGCGCAGCGGCGCGAAGTCGACGTCGAACAGCCAGCTGGTGTCGAAGCCGTCGGGGTCCCGCGCGTTGATCGACAGCAGGGTGGGCTGCTCCTCGGCCATGTCGAAGGCCTCCAGCCAGCTGGCCGGGTTCTTGGCCAGCAGCAGGCGGATGTTGCGCCCGTCCCGGTCGACCTGGGCGTAGCGGCCGGCCACGCTGGCGACCTCGGCCAGTTTGGGCGCGGCGTCGGCGGGGGAGACCCCGAACCGGTGCGCCACGGCCAGCGCGGTCGCCGCGTTGCCGACGTTGACCTTGCCGGGGAGCTGGAGCTTGACCTCGTGGCGTACACCCTCGGGGTCGATCACGGCGGACTCGTCGACGGTCCACTGGGGTGCCGGGCGGACCAGGTCGCCGGTGGCGCAGCGCCAGGAGTCCGCGTCGGCCTCGTCGCGCTCGATGTGCGCGCCGCAGGCGGGGCAGACGTGCGCGTCCTCGCGCCAGCGCTGACCGGCGGAGAACCAGGTCACCCGGCCATCACCCGCCGCGGCGTGCGCGGCGGCGGCGTAGACGACCATCGGGTCGTCGGCGTTGGCGACCACGTGCACGTCGGGGTGGTCGGCGAGGGCGTCGCGCCACAGCTGCGCCATCATCGCCACCTCCTTGGCCCGGTCGAGCTGGTCGCGGGACAGGTTCAGCAGCGCGACGACCAGCGGCGTGGTGGCCTTGAGCACCTGCGCGAGGTAGTGCTCGTCGACCTCCAGCACGGCGTACGGCGTGGCGCCGGCGCGGGCCAGCGCGGACGTGTGGCCGGTGGGCATGTTCGCGCCGAACGAGTTCGTGGCGACGTCGCCCAGCACGCCGACCGCCGCCGCGGTGAACCGTGTGGTGGTGGTCTTGCCGTTGGTGCCGGAGACCAGCGCTATGCGCCGCCCGGCCGCCAGGTGGGCAAGCAGATCCGGGTCGATCATCATGCCCAGGCGCCCGCCGATGACCGATCCGTCGCCCCGGCCGGTGGCGCGCGAGAGCGCGGCGGCGGTGCGCGAGACCGATGCCGCGAGCGAGGCGCGCAGCGGCAGCTTGTTCTCCGTCACGCCGGAGAGGCTACCTGACTCCCGGACGGCGTCTGGCCTGTGGCGTGAACCACTGTCCGGTCGGCTGTTTTCCCAGCGTATTGCGCGAATCGGGTCTGAAGGGGTAAAACGATACAGCAGCCGCGCGCGTCTGCGCGCCACGTGCCGGTGGCGAGCCTCCGGCATAGTGGGAAGCCGCACCCCTGGAAGGACATCGCTGTGCTCGAACTCCCCGAGCGGCGCCCCGCCCGGTTGCTGCTGGGCCTGGGCGCCGGTATCGCCGCGGTCAGCCTGCTCGGCGCCCCCGCCGCCAAACCCGCCCCGACCTCAGCCAAGACCTCCGCCAGCGCGTCCGCCCAGCCCGACGGGCAGTCCCGCCGCGACCAACGCCGCCCGTCCGGCGAGGATCCGGACGCCGGCCCGGAGTCCGCCGCGCCCGCCGCCCGGACCGAGGAGGACGGCGACGACGTCGAAGCCGACGCCGCCGAGGACTGACCGCCGCGCCGAGCACCGGCGGGGCCGCCGTGGCCTCGGATCGACGGTCATATAAACGCCTCGGATCGACGGTCGTATAACTGAGTAGTACCAAGAGGCAGCTGTCAAGCACCCTCCGTCACCGCATTGCCACCTCCGGGTGATTGCGTGGAGACGGAGGGTGCATTTTGCTGCGGCGACTCCGGGTGTCAAAAAGATGACCTTGGTAACGCGCCGCGCCGCCCTCCACCGGTCGTTTACGGCCATGAGCTGCGCCTATGTGGAGCGAAACCGCACCCGGAAGGCTGAATCCGCATTGACCGTGGAGGGAAGTGGAGTAAAGTGGGGCGCAATGGCGGGCCGGACGGTCCGCCGGCCCCGGGGGCAACGCACGCCGACTCGTCCGCGAAACGAGACGGCGTCGGTGTCGGTGCTGGAGGGGGTGGGGGCCGATGTTCCTGGGCACCCATACTCCCCGGCTCGACGACAAGGGCCGGCTGATCCTGCCCGCTCGGTTTCGTGACGAGCTGGCAGGAGGTGTCGTGATCACCAAAGGGCAGGAGCGCTGTCTCTACGTCTTTCCGACGCCGGAGTTCCAGCGCATCGCGGGCCAATTGGCCGAGGCTCCGATGACGCACAAGGCGGCCCGTGCCTACAGCCGGGTCTTCTTCGCCAGCGCGCACGACGAGATCCCCGACAAGCAGGGCCGGGTGACCATCCCGGGCCACCTGCGCGAATATGCGGGCCTGGAGCGGGACCTCGTGGTCATCGGTGCCAGCACCCGGGTCGAGGTCTGGGACAAGCAGGCGTGGGACGCCTACCTCGAGGCGAACGAAGACGAGTTCGCCGGCATCGAGGAGGGGGTGCTGCCCGGCGGTCTGTGAGGACGGGGGTCCGGCACGCGTTCATGGCAGGCCGGGCTCGAAAGTCGTACCGCGAGATCTCCACCCGCTCCGGCACCTGGCGTCACTTCCCCGACGCCAGGCGCATCGCTCTCACTCTCGGCCGCGACGAGGGTGGGAACGGGGAAGCGGTTGGGGATCTGGCGGTACGACGAGGCACAGCGAAAACAGGGGGGTCGAGATGGTGGAACCACGTGGCGTACACGTGCCGGTTCTGCTTGATCGATGCCTGGAGTTGCTGGCCCCCGCCCTGGACCGGCCCGGTCACGCACCCGGCGGACGCACCGTCTATGTCGACGGCACCACCGGGCTCGGCGGTCACGCCGAGGCCGTGCTGCTGGCGCACCCGAACACGATCCTGGTCGGGCTCGACCGCGACACCGAGGCCCTGGCCTACTCGCAGCGGCGGCTGGAGCGGTTCGGCGACCGGGTGCACCTGGTGCACGCCGTCTACGACGAGCTGCCGCAGGTGCTGCCGAAGCTCGGCCTCGAGCAGGTCGACGGGATCCTGTTCGACCTCGGGGTGTCGTCGCTGCAGCTGGACGAGGCCGACCGCGGGTTCGCGTACGCCCAGGACGCGCCGCTCGACATGCGCATGGACCAGACCCGGGGCGTCACCGCCCAGGAGATCGTCAACAGCTACTCCCACCCCGAGCTGACCCGGATCCTGCGGGTGTACGGGGAGGAGAAGTTCGCGTCCAGGATCGCGGCGGCGATCCTGCGCGAGCGTGCCAAGGCGCCGATCACGTCATCGGCCCTGCTGGCCGAGCTGGTGCGGGACTCGATCCCGGCACCGGCCCGGCGTACCGGGGGACATCCGGCCAAGCGGACGTTCCAAGCGCTGCGTATCGAGGTCAACGGCGAGCTGTCCACGTGGGAGCGTGCCCTGCCCGCCGCGATCGATGTGCTGGCGCCCGGCGGACGGGTGGTGGTGCTGTCGTACCACTCGCTCGAAGACCGGATCACCAAGCAGGCCTTCGTGGCCCGCGCCCGCAGCACCGGACCGGTGGACCTGCCGGTCGAGCTGCCGGGCACCGGGCCGACGCTGCGCCTGCTGACCAGGGGCGGGGCCGAGATGGCGTCGGAGGCCGAGGTGGCCCGCAACCCGCGGGCGGCGTCGGTGCGGATGCGGGCTGTGCAACTGATCGAGCAGGACCAGGGTCCCTGATCGGGGACCGGCAGGCTGCGAGCAAAGGGGGTAGGGATGAACGTGACACCGCTGCGGGCATCGCGCCGCAGCACAACGCCGTCGCAGGGGGCGTCGCGACCGGGGGGTCGGGCCGTGACGAACGACGCGAAGGCGAGTGAGGAAGGCCGTTCGGGTGATCGCTACCGGACGGTGGGCAGTGCCGCGCTGGCGGTGCAGCCGGAGGCCGTGCCGCCGCAGCAGGTGCGGCGGCCGCGGCTGCGGCTGGCTCCGCCGATGCCGGTGGCGGCGCCGCGAACGCCGTTCGTGCTGCTCATCGTGCTGGTCGTGGTCGCCGGGGTGCTCGGCATCCTGGTGCTCAACACCAAGATCTCCGAGGGTGCCATCCAGCTGACCGATCTGAAGAAGCAGCAGGCGCAGCTCGACCTGCGCGAGCAGCAGATCACGCAGGAGATCACGGAGGCGGAGTCGCCGGGTCGCCTGGAGGCGGCGGCCAAGCGGCTGGGTCTGGTGCCGGCGGGTGCGCCCGCCTTCATCCGGTTGCCCGACGGCAAGATCATCGGGGTGCCGCAGCCCGCCACCGGCAAGCCGAGCATCACCAGCCAGTGAGCATCGCGCTCCGGCACGGCTCCCGGGTGGGGCCGTGCCGGAGCTTGCCTGCATGAAGGCGTGGAAGGGGCGACGATGGCGCGACGCGACACCGACGAGCCGGAGGACCGGGGGCGCAACCGCCGCAGCGGTATCGGCGACGCACGCGCCTTCACCCCGCGTGGGCGGACCACCCGCGACGGCGGTTCCGACGCGGGCTCCGCCCCCGACCCGCAGGCCGAGGCCGAGCTGCAGCGCCGCCGCGCCGAGCTGCGCATGGTGCGCGGCGGCCGGGCCGAGGAGGGCCGCCCGCCGCAGCGGCTGGGCCGGGTCACCGGCGCGCCGAGCCGGCGCCCGAGCCGTTCCGGCGAGGGCGACTTCGACGTCGACGAGGCTCCGCGCCGGCGCACCGCCGCTGCGGGCCGCGGCCGGCCCGCGGTTCGTGCGGACCGCGAGTTCGTCGGGCGTACGCAGGCCGCCCGTGCCCGGAACCCGTACCGCGACGATCGGGCGCCCGGGGGCCGCGGCCGACCGCAGGACCGCCGGCAGCGCCCGGTCGCCCCGCCGCCCGACCCGCCGAAGATGGGCGAGCCGCGCCGCCGGCTCCGCCTGGCCACCGCCCTGTCGCTGCTGCTGTTCGCCGCGATCGGGGTGCGGCTGGTGCAGTTCCAGCTGGCCGACGCGCCCGCGTTCGCGGCGCAGGGGCTCGAGGACCGGCTCGACACGATCAAGTTGCCCGCGCCGCGCGGCGGGATCTTCGACCGCACCGGGGCGGTGCTGGCCCAGAGCGTGGAGGCGCGCTTCATCGCGGTCGACCCCGAGCTGGTCGTGGAGCCCAGGACGACCGCCGGGCTGCTCGCGCCGCTGCTGGGCAAGGCCCCCTCGGAGATCGAGCCGCTGCTGCAGAAGGGCAAGCAGGAGGTCAGCGGCAAGCCCATCCGCTTCCGGTGGCTGCTGCGCGGGCTGAGCGTGGACACCGCGAACATGGTGCGCGCGCTCAAGCTGCCCGGCATCATCGTCGACCGCGACGAGCGGCGGGATCATCCGGGCCACGACCTCGCGGCCAACCTCATCGGGTTCACCGGCACCGACCTCAACGGCCTGGCCGGCATCGAGGCCCGCTACGACCAGGTGCTGCGCGGGCGCAACGGGCAGCTGCAGTACGAGACCGGCAACGGGCAGCTGAACAAACCCATCCCGGGCGGCTTCCGGCGGGAGACCCCGGCGCAGCCCGGCAGCTCGCTGACGCTCACCGTCGACCGCGACGTGCAGTTCCAGGCGCAGCACATCCTGGCCGCGAGCATGGAGAAGGTCAAGGCGGTCTGGGGCGCGGCAGTGGTGCTGGACGTCAAGACGGGCGAGGTCGTCGCGCAGGCCAGCCACCCGACGTTCGACGCGGGCAACCCGGGCGAGGCCAAGCCGGAGGTGCTGGCCGACAACGCCACCTCGGTGGTGGTCGACCCCGGTTCGGTGCACAAGGCGATCGTGCTGTCGGCGGCGCTGCAGGAGAACGTGATCGAGCCCGACTCGACGGTGAAGATCGGCCCGTCGATCAAGAAGGGCGACCAGGTCTACTGGGACACCCACCAGTTCGCCGAGGGCACCCGGATCACGCTGCCGGGGCTGATGGCGTACTCGTCGAACGTGGCCACCATCAAGATCGCCGAGAAGCTGGGCGCGGAGAAGCTGTACGAGTACCAGAAGCTGTTCGGGCTCGGCCAGCCCACCGGCATCGGGGTGCCCGGCGAGTCGTCCGGCCAGCTGCAGGCCCCCGAGGACTGGAGCGGGACGTCGCACGGCTCGATCCCGATCGGGCACGAGATGGCGGTGACGCCGCTGCAGATGGCGGCGGCGTACGCGGCGATCGCCAACGACGGCGTCTGGGTGCAGCCGCACCTGATCAAGCAGACCGTCGCGCCCGACGGCAAGGTGACCGAGCCCGCGCCGCCGAAGTCGCACCGGGTCATCAGCGCCGAGAACGCCGCCTCGCTGCGCGAGATCATGGAAGCGGTGACCACCGTCGACCAGGCCACCGGCCGCTCGGCGGCGCTGCCCGGCTACCGCATCTCCGGCAAGACCGGCACCGGCTCGCAGGTGCTCAACGGCAAGTACGTCAAGGGCGAGGTCGGCTCGTTCATCGGCATGGCCCCTGCGGAGAATCCGCGCTTCGTGGTGGCCGTGTTCGTCAAGACGCCGGGCGTCGGGGCGGGCGGCAAGGTCGCCGGTCCGGCGTTCCGCGACATCATGGCGTACACGCTGCGGCACTTCAAGGTGCTGCCGAGCACCGTCGGGTCGCCCAAGTTCGTCACGTATTACTGATCCATGTCACTAGAAGTCAGACACAGCGGGCACAGGTGTGCGGTGGGTCATGGGCCAGCGGGTAAGGTCTGACGCCGTGCCCGGGAAACTCAGCTCCACCGCCGCCCCGCTGCGGCCCGCCCGCGTGGCGCCGGTCGGCCTCGCCACGCTCGCGAGCCTGTCCGGAGCCGTCAGCGAGGCCCCGCCGGAGGCGCTGGCGGCCGAGGTCACCGGCATCACCCACGCCAGCGACCAGGTGCGGCCCGGAGACCTGTACGCGGCCCTGCCCGGCGCCCGCCGCCACGGTGCGGAGTTCGTCCCCGGAGCGCTGGCCGCCGGTGCGGTGGCCGTGCTGACCGACGCCGCCGGCGCGGCCCACCCGGCGCTCGCGCCCGCGCTCGCGGCGGGGGTGCCCGTGCTCGTCGTCGCCGACGCCCGCGAGGCACTGGGGCCGGTCGCCGACGCCGTCTACGGCTCGCCCACCGCCGCGCTGACCGTGATCGGGCTGACCGGCACCGCCGGCAAGACCTCCACCGCCTACCTCGTCGAGTCCGGGCTGCGCGCCGCGAGCCACGTGACCGGGCTGGTCGGCACCGTGGAGACCCGCCTGGGCGACGTCCGGGTGACCAGCGTGCGCACCACCCCCGAGGCGACCGACCTGCACGCCCTGTTCGCGCTGGCCCGGGAGAACGGCGTCACCGCGGTGGTGATGGAGGTGTCCAGCCACGCGCTGGTGATGGGCCGCGTCGGCGGGGTGCGCTTCGCCGTCGGCGGCTACACCAACTTCGGCTCGGACCACCTGGACTTCCACACCGATTCCGACGACTACTTCCAGGCCAAGGCGCGGCTGTTCGACGGCCGCTGCCGCACCGAGGTGCTCAACCTCGACGACGCGGCGCTGCGCCCGCTGCTGCGCCCGGCCACGGTCACCTACTCCGCTCTCGGCGACCCCGCCGCCACGTGGCGCGCCGCGGACATCGTCGAGCAGGACTTCGGGCAGCGCTTCATCGCGCTCGGCCCGGCCGGCCCGGTGCCCGCCGGGGTGCGGCTGCCCGGCCGCCACAACGTGGCCAACGCGCTGCTGGCGCTGGCCTGCCTGACCGCGGTCGGGGTCGACCCGCGCACCGCCGCCGACGGCATCGCCGCTTGCCCGGGCGTGCCCGGCCGGCTGGAGCAGGTCGACGCGCCCGGCCCGGTGGTGGGCGTGGTCGATTACGCGCACAAGGTCGGCGCGATCGAGGCGGCGCTGCTGGCCCTGCGCTCGCTGGCCGACTCGCGCGGGGGCCGCCTGATCTGCGTGCTCGGCGCGGGCGGCGACCGGGACACCGGCAAGCGCCCGCTCATGGGCGCGGCCGGGGCGCACGGCTCCGACCTGCTCATCGTCACCGACGACAACCCGCGCACCGAGGACCCGGCCGTGGTCCGAAGCGGCGTGCTCGCGGGCACGGCGGGTTCGGCGGCCGAGGTCGTCGAGATCGCGGGTCGCCGCGCCGCCATCGCTGAGGCGGTGGAGCGGGCCAAGGACGGCGACGTGATCGCGCTGCTCGGCAAGGGCCACGAGACCGGCCAGGAGATCAACGGCGAGGTGCTGCCGTTCGACGACCGCATCGAGCTGGCCGCCGCGCTGACGGCCCGCTACGGCTCCGGTCAGACGGCCGCCGCGCCGCGCGACGCCGGTGGATCGCGTGACGCCGCGCCAGACCAGGCCGTCCCGGCCGCCGAACACGAGGAGGGCCGATGATCCCGCTGAGCCTGGCCGAGATCGCCGCCGCCGTCGACGGCGCGCTGCACGGCGGCGACCCGCAGGCGCGGGTGACCGGCACCGTGGAGTTCGACTCCCGCAAGATCGGGCCTGGTGGCCTGTTCGTCGCGTTTGCGGGGGAGAAGGCCGACGGGCACGACTTCGCCCCGGCCGCCGCGGCCGCCGGCGCGGTCGCCGTGCTCGGCTCGCGCCCGGTGGCGGAGCTGCCGACGATCGTGGTCGCCGACCCGCTGGTCGCGCTGGCCCGGCTGGCCCGCGCCGTGCTGGACCGGCTCGACACGACGGTCGTGGCGATCACCGGCTCGTCCGGCAAGACCACCACCAAGGACTTGATCGGCGGGCTGCTGAGCGAGCTGGGCCCGACCGTGGCCCCGCCGGGCACGTTCAACAACGAGCTCGGACTGCCGTACACCGTGCTGAAGGCCGACGCGGACACCCGCTTCCTGGTGCTGGAGATGGGCGCGCGCGGGGTCGGCCACATCAAGGACCTCTGCGAGATCGCCCCGCCGAACATCGGCGTGGTGGTCAACGTCGGGGTGGCGCACATCGGCGAGTTCGGCTCGGTGGAGGGCATCGCCCTGGCCAAGTCCGAGATCGTGCAGGCGCTGCCCGCGGACGGGCTGGCCGTGCTCAACGCCGACGACCCGCGGGTCGCGGCGATGGCGGACGTGACCGCCGCGCCGTCGGTGCTGGTGGGTCAGGCCGAGAACGCGGACCTGCGGGCCGTGGACGTGGTGCTGGACGGGCGCGGGCGTCCCTCGTACACCGTGGTGCGAGGAACCGAGTCCGCGCGGGTGGAGCTGGGGCTGACGGGCGCGCACCAGGTGGGCAACACGCTGCTGGCGGCTGCCGTCGCGCTGCGCTGCGGCCTGCCGTGGGCCGAACTGCCCGCGGCGCTGGCCCGGTTGCGCGCCGTCTCGACCCGAAGGATGGATGTTTTCGATCGTGCCGACGGTGTCACGGTCATCGACGACTCGTACAACGCGAATCCGGCCTCGACCGCGGCGGCGCTGCGCGCGCTGCGCACCCTCGGCGGGGCAGGTCAGGACGAGCGGCGCACCGTGGCGGTGCTCGGCTACCACGCCGAGCTCGGTCCGGCGGAGCGCGACGGCCATGCCGAGGTGGGAGCGCTGGCGGCTACGCTCGGCGTCGGCCTGCTCATCGTGGTGGGCGAGTCAGCCGCGCCGATCCTCGACGGCGCGGCCTCGGTGCGGCAGTGGGAAGGTGAGTCGGTGCTGGTCAGCGATCAGGCCGCGGCGATCGGCGTGCTGCGGGAGCGTCTGCGGTCCGCAGACGTCGTGCTGGTGAAGGGTTCGCGCTACCGGACCTGGGATGTGGTGGACGCACTGCGCGAGACACGTGCCCTGCAGGGTGCGAGTGACGGAGACGGCCACCGATGAGATCCATCATCGTCGCGATCCTGGTGGCGTTCGCGGTATCCCTCTTCGGCACCCCCATTGCCATCAAAGCCTTCACCCGGCTCAAGGCGGCCCAGCCCATCCGCACCGACGGGCCGCAGACCCACCTGGCCAAGAAGGGCACGCCCACGATGGGCGGCGTGGTGTTCATCTTCGCCACCGTCATCGCCTACGTGGTGGCGCACCTGAGCCTGACCACCCTGCCCGAGAAGCAGATCGCCCAGATCACCCCGACCATCACCGCACTGGTGCTGCTCGGCCTGTTCGTGTTCTCCGGCGCGGTCGGCTTCATCGACGACTTCCTCAAGGTGCGCCGGCGCAACAGCGGCGGCCTGAACAAGCGCGGCAAGCTGCTGGGCCAGCTGCTGGTCGGCGCGGCGTTCGGCATCATCGCGCTGAGCGACCCGGGCTCGAACACCGAGACGGTCGGCTCCACCAAGATCTCGTTCGTCCGGGACATCGGCTGGCTGGACATCGGCAAGGTGGCCGCGATCGTCCTGTTCGTGTTCGTCGTGCTCGGCGCGACCAACGGCGTGAACCTGACCGACGGCCTGGACGGCCTGGCCACCGGCACGTCGGTGATGGTGATCGGGGCGTACAGCTTCATCGCGGCCTGGCAGTACCAGCACTGGTGCGCCGACACCTCCGGCTACGCCGCGAACCCCAACAACTACTGCTATGCGGTACGCGACCCGCTGGAAGTGGCGATGATCGCCGCCGCGGCGGCCGGCGCGCTGGTCGGCTTCCTGTGGTGGAACACCTCGCCGGCCCGCATCTTCATGGGTGACACCGGTGCGCTCGCGCTGGGTGGGCTCATCGCGGGCCTGGCCATGTCGACGCGCACCCTGCTGCTGCTGCCCATCATCGGCGGCCTGTTCGTGATCATCACGATGTCGCTGGTGATCCAGGTGATCTCCTTCCGGACCACCGGCAAACGCGTCTTCCGCATGTCGCCGCTGCACCACCACTTCGAGTTGGCAGGCTGGAGCCAGGTCAACATCGTCGTCCGCTTCTGGATCATCGGCGGCATCGGAGTGGCGATCGGCCTGGGCATCTTCTACAGCGACTTCCTGCGCGTGATGGGGTGACATCGATGTACGAGGGCCGTTCGGTGCTGGTCGCCGGGGCGCGGGTGGCCGGAGCCGCCTGCGCCACCGCCCTGGCGGGCCTCGGTGCCAAGGTGACGCTGGTCGACCGGGCCGCCTCGGCGGAGACCGAGCGGCTCGCGGACGCCGGCTTCACCGTGATCATCGGTGAGCCGGACCCCGGGCAGCTGCTGTCCGGGATCGACGACCTGGTCGTCTCGCCGGGCTTCCCGCCGCACCATCCGCTGGCGCTGGCCGCCGCGGCCGCCGGGGTCGAGGTGTACAGCGAGCCGGAGCTGGCCTGGCGCCTGCGCAAGCCGGACGGACCCCGCTGGCTGGCGGTCACCGGCACCAACGGCAAGACCACCACGGTCACCATGCTGGCCTCGATCCTCGGCGCGGCCGGACTGCGCACGGCGGCACTGGGCAACATCGGCACCCCGCTGGTCGACGCCCAGGCCGGCGGCCCCGCCGGGTACGAGGTGCTGGCCGTCGAGCTGTCCAGCTTCCAGCTGCACTGGTCCTCGACCATGGCCCCGCACGGCGGCGCGCTGCTCAACCTGGCCGACGACCACCTCGACTGGCACGGCGGCTTCGACCACTACGCGGGGGCCAAGACCGCCGTGTGGCGCTCCGCGGCCACCGGGGGCACCGCGGTCGGCAACCTGGACGATCCGCGCGTCAGGGCGCTGCTGGAGGGCCTGCACGCCGCCGGGCTGCCCGGCCGGCTGGTCGGGTTCACCCTCGACGTGCCGCCGCCCGGCTGCGTCGGCGTGGTCGAGGACGTGCTCGTGGACCGCACCGGCGACGGTGACGCCCACGAGCTGGCCACCCTGGCCGACATCCGGCCGGTCGGCGCGCACAACGTGGCCAACGCCCTGGCCGCCGCCGCGCTGGCGCTGTCGGTGGGCGTGCCGCACGAGGCGATCCGGCGCGGCCTGGCCGGTTACGTGCCCGAACCGCACCGCAACGCGCACGTGGCCACGGTCAACGGCGTGACCTGGGTCGACGACAGCAAGGCGACCAACCCGCACGCCGCGCAGGCTTCGCTGACCTCGTACGAGCGGATCGTGTGGGTGGCCGGCGGGCAGCTCAAGGGCGTCGACATCGACGAGCTGGTCGCCCGGATCGCGCCCCGGCTGGCCGGGGCGGTGCTGCTCGGCGTGGACCGCGCCGAGATCGCCGCGGCACTGGCACGACACGCGCCGCGGCTGCCGGTGGTGGACGTCGCGCGCACGGATGATGGGGCGATGGCGGAGGTCGTGCAGGCGGCTGCCCGGCTGGCCGAGCCGGGCGACACCGTGCTGCTCGCACCGGCCGCCGCGTCCCTGGACATGTTCCCCAGTTATGCCCGCCGCGGCGACGCGTTCGCCGAGGCGGTGCGCGCCCTGCCCGGCTGACCCGGCCCGCGCCGCGCGGCGCCCGGCACAACAGAACAGCACCCCGTCCGCAGCGGCCGAGATCGGAGTCCTCTCGATGACCGGTGACGCCCGTACGGCAGCCCCGCCCGAGCAGGCGGGCACGCCGGCTCCCCGCGCGCTGCGGGTGGACCTGTTCACCTGGCTGGCCGCCCTGCGCGGGCTGCTGTCCCGGCCGCTGGCCTCGTACTACCTGCTGCTGGCCAGCGCGGGCCTGCTGCTGGTGATCGGGCTGGCGATGGTGTACTCGGCGACCAGCGTCGCGGCGTACAACGCCAGCGGCAACGCGTTCGCGGTCATCGCGCAGCAGGTCATCGCCGCGGTGGTCGGCCTGGCCGCGTTCTGGGTCTGCCAGCGCCTGCCGCGGCGCACCTTCCGGGCCATGGCCCCGGTCGCGCTGACCGTGTCGATCGTGCTGCTGGTGCTGATGGACGGCATCGCGCTGCTGCACGCCTCCAAGGTGCTGCCCGAGCCGCGGATCGGCTTCATCCACTCCGAGACGCTGTGGCTCTACCTCGGGCCGGTGCAGCTGCAGCCGTCCGAGCTGGCGAAGTTCGCGCTGGTGCTGTGGGGCGCGGACGTGCTGACCCGCAAGGGCAACTCGATCGTGCGCCTGCGTGAGCTGTTCTCGCCGCTGTTTCCGCTGGTGGGGCTGCTGTTCGTGCTGGTCGGCTACACCGACCTGGGCACCATGCTGTGCCTGCTGATCCTGTTCATCGGCCTGCTCTGGGCGGCCGGCACGCCGATGCGCTACTTCGGCATGCTGATCGGCACCGGCCTGGCCGGCATCGCGCTGCTGATCGTCGCGCCCGGCCTGGGCGGCTACCGGTCGGACCGGTTCGGCGCGTTCTTCCAGACCGATGCCGAGGTCATCACCTGCACCGCCAACGACGACACGTGCTACCAGTCCAAGCAGGGGCTGCTGGCGATCTCCGACGGCGGCTGGTTCGGGGTCGGGCTGGGCAAGAGCAGCCTGAAGTGGAACTGGCTGCCCAGCGCGCACAACGACTTCATCTTCGCGGTCATCGCCGAGGAGCTCGGCGTGGTGGGCTGCCTGGTGGTGCTGTCGCTGTTCGCCGTGCTGACCTTCACCGGGCTGCGGATCGCCCGCCGGGTCAACGACCCGTTCCGCCGGATGGCGGCCTGCGCGGTGACGCTGTGGCTGGTCGCGCAGGCGGTCATCAACATCGGCGGGGTGGTCAAACTGCTGCCGATCACCGGCCTGCCGCTGCCGTTCATCTCCGACGGCGGCACGGCCCTGGTGGTGACCCTGGCGGCGGTCGGCATGCTCGCGTCGTTCGCCCGCGCGGAGCCGGACGCGGCGCGAGCCCTGCATGCCCGTCCGGCCCCGAAGTGGGCCCAGCTAGTGTGGGCGCCGTTGCCACCTCTGCCGTCCCCGGCGCGACCCGCCGACACGGCGGCCGCCGCGACCGCGGCGACGGAGGTGGTGAAGGCGCGCGCAGCGCAGCCGAGGGACATGCAGGCGAAGGAGCCGGCCTCGCGCACCGCGGGACAGTCCCCGGGGGACCGCCGTTCGGGCGGGTCGCCGGGACGGTCCGGCAATGCAGGTGGTCCGGGTGAGAGGAGACGGTGATGGTGTCAGGTGACGGCCGGTTGCGGTCGGTGGTGCTGGCCGGTGGTGGCACCGGTGGGCACATCTACCCGCTGCTGGCGTTCGCGGACTGTCTGCGCCGCCACGACCCGGACGTGCGCATCACGTGCCTGGGCACGCCGCGCGGCCTGGAGACGGAGCTGATCCCGGCGGCCGGCTACGACCTGCGGCACATCCCGGCGTACCAGCTGCCCCGCTCGGTGAACATGAACCTGCTGCGCACCCCGGACCGGATGTTCCGGTCGACCAAGGCGGCGCGTGCGGTCATGGACGAGGTCGAGGCGGACGCGGTCGTCGGCTTCGGCGGGTACGTCTCCGTCCCGGCCTACCTGGCCGCGTGGCGGCGGCACACGCCGATCGTGATCCACGAGGTGAACGTGCCCGCCGGCGTGGCCAACAAGCTGGGCATGCGCTTCACCGAGAACGTGGCGGTGGGCTTCCCGCACCAGCCGCGCCAGGACGAGTCGCTGCGCGGCGCGGCCGTGGTCGGCGTGCCGCTGCGGCAGTCCATCACCACCCTGGACCGGGTGGCGCTGCGCGAGCGGGCCCGCGCCCACTTCGGGCTGGACCCGCACCGGCCGACCCTGTTCGTCTTCGGGGCGTCGCAGGGCGCGCGCTCGATCAACCTGGCCGTGGCCGCCTCGGCGAAGGCGCTGACCTCGGCCGGCGTGCAGGTGCTGCACGTGATCGGCGCCCGCAACGAGGACTTCGAGGTGCCGAGCGACCTGGCCGCGCCGTACGTGCGGGTCAAGTTCATCAACGAGATGGAGCTGGGCTACGCCGCCGCCGACCTGGCGCTGTGCCGCGGTGGCGCGATGACCTGCGCGGAGACCGCCGCGCTCGGGGTGCCCGCGATCTACGTTCCGCTGCCGTACGGCAACGGCGAGCAGCGGCGCAACGCGCTCCCGGTCGTTGAGGCTGGTGGTGGACTTATCGTGGACGACGCCGAGCTGACCCCGCAGTGGATCGAGCAGAACGTGCTGCCGCTGGTCACGGACCCGGCCCGGCTGGCCACGATGGGCTACGCGGCCGCGGCGTACGGCCGGCGGGACGGCGATGAGCAACTGCGGGCGTTCCTGCTGAACGCGCTGGCGTCGGCGAAGCGAAACTAGGGAGGCGTGCAGTGGAGACGGCGGAGATGATCCCGGCGGGTGTGCTCACCGCGGAGGACCTGGGCCGGGTACACATGATCGGCGTCGGCGGCGTCGGCATGAGCGGCCTGGCCCGGCTGCTGCTGACCCGCGGCGTGCCGGTGTCCGGTTCGGAACTGCGCGAGTGGCCCGCGCTGGCGGCGCTGCGGGCGCTGGGCGGCACGATCTACATGAGCCACGACGTGTCGAACCTGGACGGCGTCGACACGGTCATCTACTCGACCGCGATCCCGGCCGACCACGTGGAGCTGGCCGAGGCGCGCAAGCGCGGGCTGCGCGTGCTGCACCGCTCCGAGGCCCTGGCGGCGTCGATGACCGGGCGGCGCACCATCGCGGTGGCCGGCACCCACGGCAAGACCACCACCACCTCGATGATCACCCTGATCCTGCAGCAGGCGGGGCTGGCCCCGTCGTTCGTGATCGGCGGCGAGATCTCCGAGGTGGGCTCGAACGCCCACCACGGCACCGGGGAGTTCTTCGTCGCCGAGGCCGACGAGAGCGACCGGTCGTTCCTGCTGTACCGGCCGCACGTGTCGATCATCACGAACGTGGAGGAGGACCACCTCAACACGTACGGCACGCTGGCCAACCTCGAGGACGCCTTCGTCGAGTTCGGCACGCTGGTCGAGCCGGACGGCTTCGTGATCACCTGCGCCGACGACCCGGGCGCGATGCGGGTCACCGCGCGGCTGCGCGAGCTGGGGCGCACCGTGTTCACGTACGGCGAGTCGCCCGACGCGGACCTGCGGCTGACCGACATCACCACGACCGCCGCGGGCGTGCGCTACCTGGCCGCGCTGAACGGGCAGGAGCTCGGCGAGTTCTCCATGCCGGTGCCCGGCCGGCACCTCGGCCTCAACAGCGCGTCGGCCGTGCTGACCGCGCTCAAGCTGGGCGTGGACCCGGAGGTGGTGGCGGCCGGGCTGGCGGCGCACCCGGGCGTGCGCCGCCGCTTCGAGCTCAAGGGCATCGTCAACGGCGTACGCGTCTACGACGAGTACGCCTACCACCCGACCTCGATGACCGCCGCCCTGCACACGCTGCGCGAGGTGGCCGGGGACGGCCGCCTGGTGGTGGTGTTCCAGCCCTACCGCATGTACCGCACCCGGGACCTGCAGGAGGAGATGGCCGCCGCGCTGGGCCTCGCCGACGAGGCCGTGATCATGGAGGTCTTCGGCCCCGGCGAGGTGCGCGAACCGGGCGAGGGCGGGGTGGCGCTGACCGCAGCGGTCCCGCTGCCGCCCGAGCAGAAGATCTTCGTGCCGTCCTGGGAGGACGTGCCGGGTGAGGTGGTTCGCCGGGCTCGCGAGGGCGACGTGGTGGTGACCATGGGCGCGCCGCCGATCTCCCTGATGGGCGACGAACTCATGGCGGCCCTGGCGGAGCCCACCGACCCGGTCTCCCCGAACGGATACGTCGCCCGTCACGCCTCGCCGGACGCGCGAGAGCTGGGCTGATGCCCGAGGGCCGGACTCGCGACACCAACGCCGCCGGCGCCGCCGCGGGCGACGGATCGCGGCGGCGCTGGCGGCTCGTGCGGGCCGGCACCGACGCCATCCCGCCGTGGGTCCGGCAGTTCATGCGGCGCCCCCGGATCCCGCTGTCCCGGGCGGGACGGGTGCGCCGCCGCCGGCTGCTGGTGGCCCGACTGGGCCTGGCCGCCGGCGCGCTGGCGGTGGTGGGTGTGCTGGGCTGGCTGGTCTTCGTCTCCCCGGTGCTCGGGGTGCGCGAGGTCTGGGTGGAGGGCGCCCTGATCCTGGAACCGGACCAGGTGCGCGTGACCGCGGCGGTGACCGACGGCACGCCGCTGGCCCGGGTGGACACCGAGGCGGTGCGCGCCCGGGTGGCGGCGCTGCCCCCGGCCCGGGAGGTCACCGTCAGCCGCAGCTGGCCGTCCACTCTGGTCATCGAGGTGGTCGAGCGGACGCCGGTCGGCGCGGTGCCCAACGGAAAGAAGTACGATCTTTTCGATGATCATGGTGTGATCTACCGTACGGTCTCCAGCGTCCCGTCCGGAGTCGTGCGGGTGCAGTTGGCCACGCCGGGTCCGCAGGACGTGTCCACCCAGTCCGCGCTGACGGTGCTGCGGTCGCTGACCAAGCGGCTGCGGTCCGAACTGGCCACCCTGGTCGTGGAGGGGCCGGCCCGGATCAGGCTGGAGATGTCCGGGGACCGGGTCGTGACCTGGGGCGACGCTGAGGAGAGCGAGATGAAGGCGAAGGTGGCGGACGCCCTGCTGGCCAAGCCGGACAAGCGCATCGACGTCAGCGGCGTGCCGGAGGTCGTGACCCTCGGTTGACCCCGCGGGCGGCCCGCGGCCGCGGTGGCGTGCGCGAGGTCTCCATAGTGGAGTACGAGACACGCCGCAGTGGTCCTTGGATCACAGCGTGCCGACGCTTACGTTTCCGTACAAGACAATGATTGACATAACCGTAAGGCTCTAGTAGAGGTTTAGGGTTCTCGCCCGGAACCGCTGCCGGAGCGGCAATGACCGGAGGTCCGCCTCCGCCGTTGCGGCAAGCTAGGCCGGGTGGGGGCGCAGCCCTCGCCCTTGTGGCACAAGAGCCTCGAAGGAAGGGTCCGATGACACCTCCGCACAATTACCTCGCGGTCATCAAGGTCGTCGGCATCGGCGGCGGTGGCGTCAATGCCGTCAACCGCATGATCGAGGTCGGCCTCAAGGGCGTGGAGTTCATCGCCATCAACACCGACGCGCAGGCGCTGCTGATGAGCGACGCCGACGTCAAGCTCGACGTGGGCCGGGAGCTGACCCGGGGCCTGGGCGCCGGGGCCAACCCCGACGTGGGCAAGAACGCCGCCGAGGACCACCGCGACGAGATCGAGGAGGTGCTCAAGGGCGCCGACATGGTCTTCGTGACGTGCGGCGAGGGCGGCGGCACCGGCACCGGCGGCGCGCCCGTGGTCGCCAACATCGCCCGCAAGCTCGGTGCGCTGACCATCGGCGTGGTCACCCGGCCGTTCTCCTTCGAGGGCAAGCGCCGCCAGGTCCAGGCCGAGTCCGGGATCGAGGAGCTGCGCAACCAGTGCGACACGCTCATCGTGATCCCCAACGACCGGCTGCTGGCGCTGGGCGACCGCGGCATCACCATGATGGACGCGTTCCGCCAGGCCGACCAGGTGCTGCTGTCCGGTGTCCAGGGCATCACCGACCTGATCACCACGCCGGGTCTGATCAACCTCGACTTCGCCGACGTCAAGAGCGTCATGAGCGGCGCCGGCAGCGCGCTGATGGGCATCGGCAGCGCCCGCGGCGACAACCGAGCGGTGGAGGCGGCCGAGCGCGCCATCTCCAGCCCGCTGCTGGAGCAGAGCATGGACGGCGCGCGCGGCGTGCTGCTGTCCATCGCGGGCGGCTCCGACCTCGGCCTGTTCGAGATCAACGACGCGGCGCAGCTGGTCACCGACGCGGCCCACCCGGACGCGAACATCATCTTCGGCGCGGTCATCGACGATGCGCTGGGCGACGAGGTGCGGGTGACCGTGATCGCGGCCGGCTTCGACGGCGGCTCGCCGTCCTACAAGCCGGTGGAGATCCCGCGCAAGGTCACCCCGCCGGTGGAGGCGCCCACCCTGCGCCACCCGACGCCGACCAACACGCCTCCCACGCAGTCGCAGCGCAAGGTGCTCTTCGACGACGTGGATGTCCCGGACTTCTTGAAGAACGGGTCGTAGCAAGCACAGGCTCTCGTGATCGAAGCTCCGGCCATGCGGTAAGAACAGCATGACCGGAGCTTCTTTCGTGCGGAGGTTGATCTTGACTGACGAGCAGCGGCGCGAGCAGATCGCGGCGAACCTGGCGGCGGTGCGCGAGCGCATCGCGGCGGCCGCCGCGCGGGCCGGGCGCGCCCCGGGCGAGATCACCCTGGTCGCGGTGACCAAGACCTACCCCGCCTCCGACGTACTGCACCTGGCCGCCCTCGGGGTCGCCGACGTGGGGGAGAACCGCGACCAGGAGGCCGCCCCCAAGGCCGCGGAGACGGCCGCGGCAGGGGCGGACCTGCGCTGGCACTTCATCGGGCAGCTGCAGCGCAACAAGGCCCGTTCCGTGGCCTCCTACGCCGCGATGGTGCACTCGGTCGACTCGGTGCGGCTGGCGACGGCCCTGGGGGCCGCGGCGGCGCGGGCGGCCGGCGAGGGCCGGCCGGCACCGCTCGATGCGCTGGTGCAGCTCAGTGTGGACGGTGACGCGGAGCGGGGCGGCGCGCTGGCGCTCGGCGACGATCCTGATCGGGCGCTGCTGCGCGTGGCGGAGGCCGTCGCCGCGTCGCCCGCGCTGCGGTTGCGCGGCGTTATGGCGGTGGCCCCGCTGGACTGGGCGCCCGAGCGCGCCTTCGCCGAGGTGGCCCGGTGCGCCGCGCTGATCCGGGCGGCACATCCTGATGCGACGGTGGTCTCCGCGGGCATGAGCGACGATCTGGACGAGGCTGTGGCGTGCGGCGCGACACATGTGCGCATCGGCAGCGCATTGCTCGGAATGCGACCACCCCTGCGGTAGCCTGGCGGCTGGCACCGAAATTACACGAGTGTGGTTAACCCACGTGAGTGAAGATGAAGTGCAGCAGGCACCGGCTTGGTGGCGGGCTTTGACAAAGAAGCTGGTGTCTGCGCGAGAGCGGCACAGGCACGGGGGTTTGTGCCGCACGGCGGACGGAGGGGCGCGGCAATGGGCGCACTGCGGAAGGCGGGTGTCTGGCTCGGGCTGGTCGAGGACGATGACGAGCACGAGTACGACGAGCCTGCCTACGACAAGGGGTATTCCTCCGGTTACCGCGACCGCGGGGGTCGCCGCGGCGACCGGGCGGATGATCGCTACTCGCGTGACGGGGGCCGGTACAACGACGACTTCGAGGACGACGACGACCTCGACGAGGCGCCGTCGGTCCCGCGTACCCGGATGGCGGCCGACCGCAGCGGTTCGGCGCGCCTGGAGGCGGCGCGCGAGTCGGCACGGGCGGAGGCCACCCGGCTGAACGTGGAGGCGCGCCTGGAGGCGGCGCGGGCCGAGCGGGCCACGGTCCGCCCGATCACCCGTCCGCTGACCGCGGCGCCGGCCACGGCGCTGGGCGGCACCACCGCCACGCGCGACAACCTGGCGCTCGCGCCCCAGGTGCAGCCGCAGCAGCGGGTGGCGGCGACGGCCGAGGACGACCGACGGCCGCAGATCACCACGCTGCATCCCACCACGTACAACGAGGCGCGGCAGATCGGGGAGCGGTTCCGGGACGGCACGCCGGTGATCATGAACCTGACGGAGATGGACGAGGCGGACGCCAAGCGTCTGGTTGACTTCGCTGCGGGACTCGCATTCGGGTTGCGGGGTACGATCGAGCGCGTCACCAACCGGGTGTTCCTGCTCTCACCGGCCAACGTCCAGGTCACTGCCGAGGACAAGGCCAAGATCGCCGAGGGCGGGTACCTCAACCAGAGTTAGTCCTACCGAGGGACTCCGACTGTCGTGTTTTCGCCTGTGCTGCAGGTCGCGTACCTCGCGATCTACGTGTTCTACCTGGTGCTTCTGGCCAGGTTCGTGATGGGTTACGTGCTCTCGTTCAGCCGGCGCTGGCAGCCGGTGCGAGGGTCGGCCGCCGCGCTCGAGGTGGTG
The DNA here is from genome assembly GCF_009720365.1 of Catellatospora paridis. Lineage (GTDB taxonomy): Bacteria > Actinomycetota > Actinomycetes > Mycobacteriales > Micromonosporaceae > Catellatospora > Catellatospora paridis. Next base: position 551,120 of record NZ_ML769314.1, read on the forward strand.
TGGAGCGTCACTGATCCGCCTCTCAAAGCGTTGAGGCGTGTGATCCCACCGTTGCGCATTGGTACCGTGAGCATCGACCTGAGCTCCATCGTCCTGTTGATTATCCTTTACGTGCTGATGATTATCGTCGGGGGACTGATCCGCGGGTGACCCCCACCCGCGGGCCCGTTCCTCAACGCGGCCGCGACTGACCCGAGGAGTTTCGATGCCGCTCACCCCGGCCGACGTGCACAACGTCGCCTTTAAAAAGCCTCCGATCGGCAAGCGGGGGTATGACGAGGAGGAGGTCGACGCCTTCCTCGATGAGGTCGAGCGCGAACTCGCCCGTTTGATCGAAGAGAACAGCGAACTGCGCATGCAGGTCGAGCGCGGCGGCGGTGGCCGTCAGCCGGTCGGCCCCGGCGGCCCCGACCCGCGTCTGGCGGCGGAGCTGAACGAGATGAAGGCTCAGCTCGACCGCATGCAGCGCGACAAGTCCGCGGCCGAGCAGGCCGCCCGCGCCATGCAGAACGAGCTGGAGCAGCTGCGCGGCGGCGGCATGGCGGCCGCGGCGGCGATGTCCGGCCCCGAGGGCGAGCAGCAGGCCCTGCGCGTGCTGATGATGGCCCAGCGCACCGCCGACGACCACGTGTCCGACGCGCGCCGCGAGGCCGACAAGGTGCTGTCCGAGGCCCGTTCCAAGGCCGAGGAGGTCACCCGGGACGCCCGGGCGAAGGCCGACGCGCTCGAGCGCGACGCCCGCCAGCGCCACCAGGAGGCGATCAGCGGCCTGGACGCCAAGCGCACCGCGCTGCAGCAGCACATCGACACGCTCAAGCAGTTCGAGCGGGAGTACCGCACGCGCCTCAAGGCGTACCTGGAGAGCCAGCTGCGCGACCTGGAAGGCCGCGGGCAGAGCCTGGAGGCCGAGATCGGCCGCGAGGACCGTCCGGCCGGCGGTGGCCTGGCCGCCGCGGGCTCCGGTTCGGGCTCCTTCAACGGCCGCTGAGCGGCTGCGCCACCGGGTGAGACCACCGGCGTCCCTGGGCGGTCCGTTTCGGCGGACCGCCGGGGCGCGGCGGCTGATCCCGGCGGCATGTCCCACCTGTACCACCCCTCACGCACCGCCAGAGTCACCGCGGCAGCCTCACCCCTCGTCGCTGCCGTCGCACCGCAGATAGAAAACGAGCCTGGGTGCCTCCGAGCCGTGACACGGCCGGCGCCCCGGGTTCGCCGGTGCGGGACCCTCCCGCGCCGGTAGCGAGACGGCCGGTTCGTGAGCGCTTCCCCCCGGGTGATGCCCAGGAGCGTGTCCCGGACCGGGCCGAGACCTGGATCTAGCCGACGCGGCGGGGGTGAGCTGTGATAGTCGCAAGTCTGCTGCTCATCCTCGTTGCTGTTGTGCTGCTCGTGCTGGGCCTCACGGACGGATCGAGCGGTCTGCTCGTCGGTTCGATCGGCACCAGCCTGCTGGCCGCGGTCGCCCTTGTGGTGGGCGCACGCCAGGCTGCTGCCGCGCGAGCCGCGGCCGGACTCCTCGATGAAGACGAGGACGAGCAGTTCGACGGTGACGAGGATGACGAACCGGCCGGCCGGCGTGCCGGCGGCCGGGCTGTGGTGCCGCCCCGGGTTCCCGAACGGGACGACTGGGACGACGAGCCGGCGCGCCAGCCGGTGCTCGGCCGCACCGACAACGAACCGATGTCCGCCGGATACCAGCAGACCGAGGTCGTGCTGCCGGCGCAGGGCGCGGGCGGGCGGGCCGACGATTTCGACGACGAGGATCCGCCGGACGAGCCGGTGGCGCAGCGGATCTCCCCGGCGGACGCGGCGCGTATCGCCCGGATGTCGGCGGACGTGCTCGTGATCGACGGACGGCCGCGCTACCACGTGGCCGGGTGCGTGCACCTGCTGGGACGGCCGTACGAGCCGCTCCCGGTGTCCGAGGCCGTGGACCTCGGGTTCAGCCCCTGTGGCCTCTGCGAGCCGGACAGCGCCCTGCTGGCCGACGCCCGCCGGGTCTGACCGGTCCTCCGGTGCACCCGCTGATCTTCTCGGGCGGGGCGACCGACCGCTTGGCGCGCCGCCTTCCAGGGCGGCGCGCCAGGGCGGGTCGGTGATCCCGGGCGGGACACCGGAGGTCCTGTCACATGGCCGGAAGGGGCTTCCGGCACAATGGGTCATGGCACGTGATCGGTCCTCCTCGGTGACGGAACCCGCCGTGGTCGCGGTCCGCGTCAAACCGGGCGCGGGACGGACACGGGTCGGCGGCGCCTATCCGGGTCCGCACGGCATCGCGCTGATCGTGGCGGTGCAGGCGCCCGCCGTCGACGGCCGCGCGACCGAGGCGGCCCGCCGCGCGCTGGCCGACGCGCTGTCGCTCCCCGCGGCCAGTGTCTCGCTACGCACCGGGCCGGCCAGCCGGGACAAGCTCTTCCTGATCGAGGCGCCGCCCGCCGACCTGGCGGCGCGCCTGACCGCGCTGCACGAGGCGGGTCGGTGATCGCGCACCTCGACATGGCCCTGCTGATCGGGGCCGCGGTGCTGCTCGTCGCGGTGGCCGCCGTGCGCTGGTCCACCCGGCTGGGTGTGCCGAGTCTCCTGGTCTACCTGGCCATCGGCGTGCTGCTCGGCTCGGTGTTCGGCCTGCGGTTCGACGACGCCGAGCTGGTGCGCCTGCTGGGCACCTGCGCCCTCGTGCTGATCATCGCCGAGGGCGGCCTCACCGCCCGCTGGACCACGCTGCGCCCGGTGCTGGGGCTGGCCTCGACGCTGGCCACGCTGGGCGTGCTGGTGAGCGTGGTGGTGGTCACCGTGGTCTGCCACTTCGTGCTGGGCTGGGACTGGCGCACCGCGGCGCTGATCGGCGCGGTGCTGTCGTCGACCGACGCGGCGGCCGTCTTCTCCACGCTGCGCCGGTTGCGGCTGCGCCCGCGGCTGGTGGCCACGCTGGAGGCGGAGTCGGGCATCAACGACGCCCCGGTGGTGCTGCTGGTCATCCTGCTGTCGAGCCCGGAGGGCATCGGGCCGTGGTGGCAGGAGACCCTGTTCATCGCGTACGAGCTGGCCGCGGGTGCGGTCATCGGCCTGCTGGTGGGCCTGGTGGGCCGGGAGTTGCTGCGCCGGGCGGCGCTGCCCGCGGCGGGCCTCTACCCGCTGGCCGCGGTCGGCCTGACGGTGCTGGCCTACGCCGGGGGAGCGGTCGTGCATGCCTCGGGCTTCCTGGCCGTCTACGCGGCGGGCGTGGTGCTCGGCAACTCGCGGCTGCCACACCGCCAGGCGATCCTCGGCTTCGCCGACGGCCTGGCCTGGCTGTCCCAGATCGGGCTGTTCGTCCTGCTCGGCCTGCTGGTCTCGCCACCCGGCCTAGTGGAGATGCTGGTGCCCGCAGTGCTGGTGGGGGTGGTGCTGACCTTCGTCGCCCGCCCGCTGTCCGTGCTGGCCAGCGCCACCCCGTTCGGGGTGGGCTGGCGCGAGCAGCTATTCCTGTCCTGGGCGGGGCTGCGGGGCGCGGTGCCGATCGTGCTGGCGACCATCCCGCTCGCGCAGGGGGTGCCGGGCGCGGAGGCGCTGTTCAACATCGTGTTCGTGCTGGTGGTGGTGTTCACCATGGTGCAGGCGGGCACCCTGCCGGCGGTGGCGGTCCGGCTGGGGGTGACCGCCCCGGGGGAGGCCACGGAGCTGCGGGTGGAGACCGCCCCGCTGGACCGGATGCACGCCGAGCTGCTGCAGATCGAGGTGCCGCCGGGGTCCGGCCTGGCCGGGGTCCACCTCGACGAGTTGCGGCTGCCGGTGGGCGCGTCGGTGACGCTGGTGCTGCGGGACGGTGTCGGCTTCGTACCCGATCGCGACACACGGTTGCGAATGGGTGACAGTCTGCTAATCGTTGCCACCGAAGCGGTGCGCGACGACGCCGAACGTCGGCTGCGGGCGGTGAGCCGGCGGGGCCGGCTGGCCCACTGGTTCGGGGAGGACGGCCGAGAACACGGAGACTAGGTGATATTGTCCCTTTTGCCAAATTCACCAGAAAGGGACGGTCGGCGCGGCAATGCCCGTCACGACCGCGGTGATCCGTGCCTTTCCTGCGGATACTTCGGGCCGATCCGGGGTACTCAGAGGAATTCGGCAGGCAGTGCGTGGCATGTTTGTGGACCGTCCATACGTTCCGTATTCTTGCCAGCCTATTGGAGTGCGCGGCGTGAGCCGCGCGCCCGTTTTGCATCTGGGGGACGCCATGGCCGAAAGGGCAGGCGGGAGCAAGACCGGAGCGGCGGCGAAGAAGGCCGTCGCGAAGACCACCGCGGCGCCGAAGCGCTCCGTGAAGACAGTGGCCGCGGGGGCGGCCACGGCGAGGGGGGAGACGGTGACGGCTACCTCAGACAGCACCACCGCCAAGCGCGCCGCCAAGACGGCAGCGCCCGAGCGGAAGACGGCGGCCAAGCCCGCCCCGGCGGCCGCGGACGCCAAGAAGACGGCGCGCGCCACCACCACGGCCACCCGGCGGCACGCCGCCGGGACGGAAGAGAATCCCCCCGCCCAGGCAACGCCGAGCGCCGCCACGACCGCGGCCGAGGGAGCGACCATGGTCAAACCTGCCGAGTCCAAGACCGCCAGCCGTACGGGCGCCAAGGCGACCGCGGTGAAGAAGGGTGATCGCAGCGCCGCGGAGACCGAGAAGATCCGCGTAGCGCTCACCGCGCGCCGTGACGAGCTGCAGGAGGAGTACGACCACACGCTCGTCGAGATCGCCGAACTGCAGCGCGACCGGCTCACCGACTCGGCCGGGGACGACCAGGCCGACACCGGCACCAAGACGTTCGAGCGCGAGCAGGAGATCACTCTCGCGAACAACATCCTGGAGCGGATCACCCAGGTCGAGCGCGCGCTGGAGCGCCTCGACGAGGGCAGCTACGGGTGGTGCGAGAAGTGCGGCAACCCGATCCCGGTGGAGCGGCTGGCCGCGTTCCCGTCCGCGACCCTGTGCGTGACGTGCAAGCAACTGGAAGAGCGCCGCTAGGGCCGGTTCCCGCGAGGGAGAGCCGACCCGGCATGATCGTACGAAGGGCGCGCCCGCGTCCGTGACTTGGGGAGTGTGTCGGTGGAGCAGGACAACCAGACGGAACCGGAGCACTCCCCACGTCGGATCAGCCGGGGCAAGGCCGTGTCGGTCTTCGCGGGGATGGCCGTGTTCGCGCTGGCGCTGGACCTGGTCACCAAGGAGTGGGCGACGAAGCTGGACCCGCACGAGCCGATCAAGCTGCTCGGCGGAGCCGTCTACATGTCGCTGACCCGCAACAGCGGCGCGGCGTTCAGCCTCTTCGCCGACCACACCTACATCTTCCCGATCATCGCCCTGGGCGTGCTCTGCTGGATCGGCTTCATGGCCCGCCAGCTGCGCTCGCTGCCATGGGCGATCGCGCTGGGCATGGTGCTCGGCGGGGTGGTCGGCAACCTGGCCGACCGCATCTTCCGGGCACCGGCCCCGTTCCACGGGCACGTGGTCGACTTCATCAGCGTGTTCCACCCGCACGGCCAGGCCTTCCCGATCTTCAACGTCGCGGACATGGCCCTGGTCGGCGGCGTGAGCCTGGCGATCCTGCTGGAGCTGCTCGGCCGCCAGCGCGACGGCACCCGCATCACGTCCGACAGGAAGGCCGACGCCGACGACGGCCCCGCTCCGGCCGACCTGCGCGACGCCTCGTCCGCCGCCGTCCCCTCCGAGCGCGGTTCCCAGTGATGGGGCTGAGGGGGGAGACCCGCTCCCTGCCGGTCCCGGACGGGCTGGACGGGATGCGGCTGGACCAGGCGGTCTCACGGTTGTTCGGGCTGTCGCGCACCGCGGCGGCCACCCTCGTCGAAGCCGGTGACGCGACCGTCGACGGCGTCGCCCGCGGCAAGTCCGACAAGGTCGCCGGCGGCAGCTGGCTGGAGGTGACCCTGCCCGCCCCGCCCACGGCCCCCGCCGTGATCGCCGAGCGGGTCGACGGCCTGCGGATCGTGCACAGCGACGACGACATCGTCGTGGTGGACAAGCCGGTCGGCGTCGCGGCCCACCCCAGCCCCGGCTGGACCGGCCCGACCGTGATCGGCGGCCTCGCCGCGATGGGGCAGACCGTCGCCACCAGCGGCGCCGCCGAGCGCCAGGGCGTCGTGCACCGGCTCGACGTGGGCACCACCGGGCTCATGGTCGTCGCCAAGAGCGAGACCGCGTACAGCGCGCTGAAGTGGGCGTTCAAGCACCGGGAGGTGGACAAGCGCTACCACGCGGTGGTGCAGGGCCACCTCGACCCGCTGCGCGGCACGGTCGACGCCCCCATCGACCGGCACCCCACGCACGACTGGAAGTTCGCGGTGATGTCGGGCGGCAAGCCCAGCATCACCCACTACGACACGCTGGAGGCCTTCCCCTCCGCCAGCCTCGTCGACATCAGACTGGAGACCGGGCGCACCCACCAGATCCGGGTGCACTTCTCCGCTCTGCGGCACCCCTGCCTAGGCGACACGACCTACGGCGCCGACCCGACGCTCTCCGCCCGCCTCGGCCTGCACCGGCAGTGGCTGCACGCGCGGGAGCTCAGTTTCATCCACCCCGGCACCGGACTCGAGGTCCGGTTCGTCAGCGAGTACCCGCCAGATCTCGCGCAGGCTCTCACCCTGCTGCGTGAGGCTGGTTGACACGCGCTCGCGCCCCCGCGCGAGGCCGGATGAGAGGAACGCGGGATGCGCCCGCAGAAGTTCTTGCGGCATCTGGACCAGGTGATAGTGCCGCGGCTCGCGGGCGGCTTCGTCCGCGTCGCGCGCGGGCGGCTGCGGTTGCGGCTGCTCACCGGGGCCGCCCTGCTCGGGGTCACCGGAGTGCTGCTGGCCGTGGTGTGGACCGCGCACCGCGGGACCACGGCCACCCCGGAGAGCACGCTCGGCGAGACGGTGCAGGTCGGCGTCGTGCAGGGGCAGTCGGTGCCGCTGTACGCCAAGCAGGCCCGCTCGGAACTGGCCGGCCTGCTCAAGCGCCCGTCGGCGACGCCGGTGGAGACGTACGCCCTGGTCAGCCTCAAGGCGTACCTGGCACCGGAGCGGCTCACACCGGTGCTCGGCGGCGTCTCGGTGGTCGAGGTCTACGCCCGCGTGCCACTGGGCAAGACGTCGACGGCATCGGTGCGCATCCCCGCCTTCAAGATCCCTGAGGACGTGGTGACCGGGATGAAGCACGTCGCCGCGCGCAAGGACGCCGACGCGGCGGACTTCCGGGGCCTGGCCGGCAAACTGACCACCGCGGACGCGGAGGAGGATCGCCTGCGCGACACGTACCTGGGCGGCTCGGCGGTCGCCGAGGCCGAGGCGGAGGCCTACCGCACCGGCTGCACCTGCGTGTACGCGGCTGTGGTGCGGGCCACCCCGGCGGCGCTGGACCAGATCGGGGCCCGTCCCGAGGTGCGTGCCGTCGACCCCGCGCCCGAGGTGCGGCGGCTGGACCGGGCGGTCTTCCTGCCCCCGCTGCCGGAGCAGGTCGGCCAGCTCGACCCGTCTGCCTCGGCCGTGCCCAGCGCCTCGCCGAGCGCGCAGCCCAGCGCGACGCCCGGTGGTGAGCCGAGCGCCGAGCCGAGCGACCGGCCGGGCGCCGAAGCGAGCGGGCACCCGTCGACCAGGCCGAGTTCCGGCCCGGCCTCGCCGCATGCGTCGCCGGTCGCACAGACGAGCCCGTCCGGTGACGGCGCGGCTCCGGCGTCCCCGGAGCACGCTCCCTCGGCCGGGGCGTCCGACGCCGGGCAGTCCGGCTGAGCGTGCGGGCGTCCCCCGCGGGTGTCCGCACCCTGTATCGAGTGGCTTCGTTGAGCAGGAGGAGACCCGGTTCGCAAGACCTCTTCACCTCTTCTCGGCGGTAATCGGCCGACAGGGTCTGGAGGTGTGGGTGCCAGAACACATAGGGTGGTCAAGCTGGTGTCGAGGTGCGTAGCCTGGCACCGAATTGATCACTTATCACTCTGGCAGGGCGGGGAGGGCGCACACCGTGGAGCGCAACGGCCAGCGGGGCGACGGCCCCACGGCTTGGGGCCGACCCGGCGAGCTGACGCCCGCCGAGGCGACCTCACGCTGGCGGGTGCTGCTCGACCGGGCCCGCGCCGCGCCGCCCCGCGACCCGGCGCCGGTCGATCCCGCGCCCGCCGGCCCGGCCACCGCCACGCCGGCGGGTCCGGCGTACGGCGCGCCCGCCGGGCGGATCGAGTGGCGTCCCGCGGCCCGCGCCGACGACGTCGACCACGCCGTCTCGGTGCTGCGCCGGGAGCTGGGCGGCCCCAAGGTGCTGGCGTTCGCCAACCCCAAGGGCGGGGTGCACAAGACCACCGCCACCGTGCTGGCCGCGGCGACCATCGGCAGCGTGCGCGGGCGCGGCGTGCTGGCCTGGGACGACAACGAGCTGCGCGGCACGCTCGGGCTGCGGGCGGGCAGCGCGCGGCACGCGCGCACCATCCGGCACCTGCTCAGCGACCTGCTGGAGATCGAGAACGCGCCGCTGCCCGAGCTGAAGGACCGGCTCGACGACTACCTGCGGCACGCCTCCGACGGGTCGTACGACGTGCTGGCCGGCGAGGAGAACCCGCGCTTCGCCCAGCGGCTCGACCAGCACACCGTGCGCCGGGTGCTGGACCTGCTGTGCCGCACCCACGACGTCGTCTGCGTGGACACCGGCAACAACGTGGAGAGCGCCAACTGGCAGACGGTGATCCGCGCCGCCGACCAGCTCGTGATCACCACGGTGCCGCGCGAGGACGCGGCCTTCACCGCGGACTGGATGATCGACCTGCTGCACGAGCTGGGCCTGGGCAAGCTGGCGGAGAACGCGGTGACGCTGCTCTCCTGCGCCACCCCGGGCACCTCGCCGCTGCTGGAGGACCTGCGCAAGCACTTCGCCACCCGCACCCGCGCGGTGGTCGTGGTGCCCTTCGACCCGGCCCTGGAGACCGGTTCGTCGATCGAGTACGGCGCACTCCAGCAGACCACGAAACGGGCCTGGCTGAACGCCGCATCGGTGATGGTGGAACCCTTCGCCCGGTGACGCCCGGCACCCCCCGAGCGGCGGGTGGAACGCGTCGGAGCGCAGGACTAGGCTGAGCTTTACCGTCGACAAGCTGGGGGTGGGTACGCCGTGGGCGACTCTTTTGTGCATCTTCACGTGCACACGGAGTATTCGATGCTCGACGGCGCGGCCCGGTTGAAGGACCTCTTCAAGGAGGCCAATCGCCTCCAGATGCCCGCCCTGGCGATGACCGACCACGGCAACATGTTCGGCGCCTACGACTTCTACAAGCAGGCCACCGCCGCGGGCATCAAGCCGATCATCGGCGTCGAGAGCTACGTGACCCCGAACACGGCCCGGCAGGAGCGCGTGCGTGTGCGCTGGGCCGACGGCGGCGAGAACGACGTCTCCGGCGGTGGCGCGTACACCCACATGACCATGCTCGCGGCCGACGCCGACGGCCTGCGCAACCTGTTCCGGATGCAGTCGAAGGCCAGCCTGGAGGGCTACTTCTACAAGCCCCGCGCCGACCGCGAGCTGCTCAACCTGTACGGCAAGGGGGTCATCGCGACCACCGGCTGCCCGTCGGGCGAGATCCAGACCTGGCTGCGCATCGGCGACTTCGACAAGGCCGTGGCGTCGGCGGGTGAGTTCCAGGACATCTTCGGCAAGGAGAACTTCTACCTGGAGCTGATGGACCACGGCATCAGCATCGAGAAGGCCGCCCGCGAGGGCCTGGACCGGCTGCGCAAGCACCTCAACCTCAAGGCGATCGTCACCAACGATCTGCACTACACCTACGCCGAGGACGCCGACGCGCACGAGGTGCTGCTGTGCGTGCAGTCCGGCTCGACGATGGCCGACCCGAAGCGCTTCAAGTTCGACGCCCGCGACTTCTACCTCAAGTCGGCCGAGGAGATGCGCCGCCAGTGGGACGACCTGGTGCCGGGGGCGTGTGACAACACCCTGGAGATCGCGGAGCGGATCGGCGACTACAAGAGCGTCTTCGCGCACCGCAACCTGATGCCGTCGTTCCCGGTGCCCGAGGGGTTCACGGAGGAGTCGTTCCTGCGTGCCGAGGTGCACCGGGGGCTGCGCGACCGGTTCCCGGGCGGGGTGCCCGAGGACCGGCTGCGCCAGGCAGACTACGAGCTCGACGTGATCTGCAAGATGGGCTTCCCGGGCTACTTCCTGGTGACCGCCGACCTGTGCGAATACGCTCGGCGGGAGAAGATCCGGGTCGGTCCGGGGCGCGGCTCGGCGGCCGGTTCGCTGGTCGCGTACGCGCTGCGGATCACCGAGCTGGACCCGATGTCGCACGGCCTGCTGTTCGAGCGGTTCCTCAACCCCGACCGCATCTCGATGCCCGACATCGACATGGACTTCGACGAGCGTCGGCGCGGCGACATGATCCGCTACTCCACCGAGCGGTGGGGTGAGGAGCGGGTCGCTCAGATCATCACGTACGGCACGATCAAGGCCAAGGCCGCGGTCAAGGACGCGGCCCGGGTGCTGGGCTACCCGTTCGCGGTCGGCGACAAGATCACCAAGGCCATGCCGCCCGCGGTCATGGGCAAGGACATCCCGCTGTCCGGCATCTTCGACAGCAACCACCCCCGCTACCAGGAGGCGGCGGAGTTCCGGTCGCTCTACGACACCGACCCGGACACCAAGAAGGTCGTCGACACCGCCAAGGGCATCGAGGGCCTCAAGCGCCAGTGGGGCGTGCACGCGGCCGGCGTGATCCTGTCCGGCGAGCCGCTGATGGACGTGCTGCCGATCCAGAAGCGCGAGCAGGACGGCGCCATCATCACCCAGTGGGACATGGGCGCCTGCGAGTCCATCGGCCTGCTCAAGATGGACTTCCTGGGCCTGCGCAACCTCACCGTGATGGACGACTGCCTGGAGGGCATCAAGCTCAACCGGGGCGTCGACGTGGTGCTGGAGACGCTGCCGCTGGCCGACAAGCCCACCTACGAGCTGCTGGCCCGTGGCGACACCCTGGGCGTGTTCCAGCTCGACGGCGGGCCGATGCGCGCGCTGCTGCGCTCCATGGTCCCCGACAACTTCGAGGACATCTCCGCGGTGCTGGCCCTCTACCGGCCAGGCCCGATGGGCGCCAACGCCCACAACGACTACGCCGACCGCAAGAACGGCCGCAAGCCGGTGGTGGCCATCCACCCGGAGCTGGCCGAGCCGCTGTCGGAGATCCTGGGCGACACCTACGGCCTGATCGTGTACCAGGAGCAGGTCATGGCCATCGCGCAGAAGCTGGCCGGCTACTCGCTCGGCGCCGCCGACCTGCTGCGCCGCGCCATGGGCAAGAAGAAGAAGGAGATCCTCGACAAGGAGTACGTGCCCTTCTCCGGCGGTATGAAGGAGAACGGCTACTCCGACGCGGCGATCAAGACGCTGTGGGACATCCTGGTCCCGTTCTCCGACTACGCCTTCAACAAGGCGCACACCGCCGGCTACGGCCTGGTCTCCTTCTGGACCGCCTACCTCAAGGCCAACTACCCGGCCGAGTACATGGCGGCGCTGCTCACCTCCGTCGGCGACGACAAGGACAAGTCCGCGGTCTACCTGGCCGAGTGCCGCCGCATGGGCATCAAGGTGCTGCCGCCCGACGTGAACGCGTCCACCGCGCGGTTCACCCCAGTCGGCGACGAGATCCGGTTCGGCCTGGGCGCGGTGCGCAACGTCGGCGGCAACGTCGTCGAGGCGATCGTGCGCGGCCGCAAGGAGCAGGGCGCGTTCACCGACTTCTACGACTTCCTGCGCAAGGTCGACGCGGTGGCCTGCAACAAGCGCACCATCGAGTCGCTGATCAAGGCGGGCGCGTTCGACTCGATGCAGCACCCCCGCAAGGGGCTGCTGTCGGTGCACGCCGACGCCATCGACTCGTTCATGAGCGTCAAGAAGAACGAGGCCATCGGCCAGTTCGACCTGTTCGGCTCGGCGTTCGCCGACACCGACTCGTCCGGCGCGGGCATGATCGTCACGCCGCCCATCCCGCCGGGCGAGTGGGACAAGACCGACCTGCTCGTCTTCGAGCGCGAGATGCTCGGCCTGTACGTCTCCGACCACCCGCTGTTCGGCCTGCAGCACGTGCTGAGCAAGGCCGCCGACATGTCGATCGCGGCGCTGAACGAGGAGGGCGGCGTCAGCGACGGGCAGATCGTCACCCTGGCCGGCATCCTCTCCGGCGTGCAGCGGCGCATCACCAAGCAGGGCAAGGCCTGGGCCTCGGCGACCCTGGAGGACCTGGACGGCGCGGTCGAGGTGCTGTTCTTCCCCAACACGTACGACCTGGTCGGGCAGTACATCGCCGAGGACGCCATCGTCGTGATCAAGGGCCGCGCCGACCGCCGCGACGACCAGGCCAAGCTGATGGCGATGGACATGTCCATCCCGGACACCTCCGTCACCGACGACAACGCCCGGCCGGTGGTGGTCGCGCTCCCGGCCAACCGGTGCACCCCGCCGCTGGTCGAGCGCCTGCGTGAAGTGCTGTCGACCCACCCCGGTAAGGCCGAGGTGCACGTGCGCCTCACCAACGGGTCGAAGTCGTCGACATACCGCCTCGGCCCGATGCGGGTCGCTCCGGTGCCCGCCCTGATGGCGGACCTGAAGGCGCTGCTCGGCCCGTCCGCCCTGGCCAGCTGACGCGGCCGCCGGTCGGGCCTTGATCGCTGTCTGCGGTCAGAAAGTGAGGCCAGACCCCGCTTTCTGACCCGAAACAGCGATCATCGCGGTGCGGCGGCGGTGCGGCGGCCGGGACGGCGAAGACGGTCAGACCGGGATGTCTGGTTTGTGGTTGGCGGCCTGGTCGGTGCGTTTTGAGGCGGCGATGTCGGTGTCGGAGGTGACGGTGGCGGCCTGGGTGATGTTGCCGCCCATCGACTCCAGGGCCGTGCCGACCTGCCGCCACAGCGCGAGGATGTTCGGCGCGATCTCCGAGTAGCCCTTGTCCAGGGCGTTGCCGACGTCGTCGGTGCCCCACGGCTTGGCCGACCCGGCCGACTCGATGCTGGCGCCGGTGCCGTTGCGCAGCGCCGTCACGTCCTTGCCCGCGGCGGTCATCCGGCCGCCGGCGTCGCGGGCCAGATCGAGGTCGAGATGGGTGCCGTCGCCGCCGGGCCAGCTCATCGGGCGGATCGGGATGCCCTCGCTCATCGCGCGGCTCCCGGCTCGTCGCCCGGCTCCGGACGGTAGTCCATGATGTCGTCGTGCCGCTTGAGCAGGTCGTTCATGTCATTGGTACGCAGGAACGTCACCGCACCGGAGTCCTGCGGCATCACCTCGGCCATCAGGCTCGACACACCCGCGCCCGCCGCGTCGGCCGCCCGCGCGACCGTCTTGGTGATCTCCTCGGCCAGCCCGGCGGCACTGTATGAGCGCAGCGCGGCAGGCTCCAGTTCCAGCTTGACCAGCCGGCCGCGGGCGTCGACGGCGACCTTGATCAGGCCGTCGCGCGACTTCTCCGTCGCCCGGTATGCCTTCAGCTTGGTCTGCAGGTCGCCCATCCCGTTGCGCAGCCGCGTGTACTGGTCGTGCACCTGTGCGAAGCGTTCGCGCAGCGCCCAGTTGGCGTCGCGATCGGAGCGTTGTGCCACGGCGGCTCCTCCCCTGGTACGGCCGATGACTGCCGACTCTAGCCGGGATCGGCACCCCTCGCCGCAACCGGGTTGGCGCGCTCTTGTCCGGATCGAGTAACTTACCCAGAGCGCCTGCGCGCCACCGGATGTCCCGTGCCCGGCACGGACCGGACCGCGCGGGAGAGCCGAACTCTGGGGAGGGTGCGGATGTCGTGGTTGCCGTCGCCGATACCGCATCCGTTGTCCTACTTCGACGCACCGGGGTGGATGAAGGAATGCCTCGACTGGGTCATCGGCATGGACTGGCCCGAGGGCGACGAGCAGGCCACCTGGGACCTCGCCGACGACTGGTACGCGGTTGCCGGTGACCTCGCCGACCCGCTGACCGAGTCCGAGCGGGCCGCCCTGGACGCGGTCGCCGCGTTCGGCGGCGCCGAGGGCAAGGTCGCCGCCGCCATCAAGGACGCCTGGGGGCAGATCGGCAGCGGCGACGAGAAGTCGGCGCTGCAGGCCGCCGCCTACGTCGCGGGGGCGCTCGGCGAGATGCTCGAAGGCGGCGGCTGCGACATCCAGGGCGCGAAGCTGGAGTACTACATCGAGCTCGGCCTGCTGCTGATCGAGCTGATCGCGCTCGCCGTCGCCGCGTTCTTCACCTTCGGCGCGTCCACGGCCGCGGCCGGTCCGGCCTGTATGGCGACCCGCTTCGCCATCAAGGAGATCCTCAAGCGGCTGCTCAGGTCCCTGGTCGAGCGCGGCATCAAGCGCGCTCTCAAGGACAAGCTCAAGGACCTCGGCAAGGACTTCGGCAAGAAGCTCGGCAAGTGGGCGATCAAGGCCGGCAAAGAGGGCCTGGACGAGATGAAGGAGGAGCTGCTCACCCAGGGCGCCATCCAGACGTACCAGACCGCGACCGGCCGCCGCGACGGGCTCGACCTCGGCGATCTCGCGATGGCCGGCTGGGCGGGCTTCGCGGGCGGCGCGGCCAGCACGCTGGCGGGCGGCCACAACGGCGGCTTCGTCAGCAAGGTCTCCCACGGCGTACGCGGCGAGGTGCTCGGCGATGTCGGTGGCTCCCTGGCCACGGGACAGCTGCCCGACGTCGGCAACCTGGGCATGGCGGCCACCTCGGGTGCGCGCTCCAGCGTGACCAGTCACCTGACCGGCGAGCTCAACAACATGACGGCCAACGTCGTCAGCAACCTCGCCGGGACCGCGTTCGACGGCGACCCGAGTACGAACATCACCGCCGCCGCGGCGGGCACCGCTGCCGCGGCAGGCGGCGGTTCGGGTGACGGTTCGGGCGGCTCGCACGGCGGGACCACGGGCTCCGGCGGCTCGGGCGGCGGCTCCGGTGGCGGATCAGGCGGCGGCAACGGCGGTTCTGGCGGGTACACGGGCGGCACCGGCGGGCTCGCCGGTATCGCGCCTCCCGAGGTGGGGCCGGCTCCGGCGGCACCCGCCGCCCCGGCTCCCGTCGCGAACATCCCCGCGCAGGCCAACAACACCGTGATCGCACCGGCGGTCGCGGCAGCGCCGCAGAGCATGGCCGCACCGGCCGCCGCCGCGCCCGCGGCGATGGCCCCGGCGTCGGGCCTGGCCGGGACGTCGGTTCCGTCCGTCGCGCCGTCGGCGGGCGCGTCCACCTCGGTCTCATCCGGGTCCGGCGGCCTGTCCGGCTCGGCCTCCGGCAGCGGTTCGACCTCGGCCGGCGCAAGCCCGGCGAGCACGGGCTCCGCCACCAGCGGCACCGGCTCGGGCGGCCCGTCCGGGTCCACGTCCACCTCGGGTTCGGGCACGGCCTCCGGCTCGACGTCCACCTCGGGCTCGGGCACCGCCTCCGGGTCCGGCACGTCCAGCTCGACCAGTGCCAACCCGGCCACCGGCGCGCGGCCCACCGCGGGCACCAGCGCAACCGGTCCCACGTCGCAGGCCGGGCTGGCCGCGCAGACCGGCACGCCGACCCAGGCCGGACCGTCCGTCCAGGCCAGCGCCTCGACGACCACCCCGTCTGCGCAGACTAACGCCTCGGTGACGACGCCGTCCTCCCAGGCGAACGCCTCCACGACCGCGCCGTCCTCCCAGCCGAACGCCTCCACGACCGCCCCGTCTGGACAGACGAACACCTCGACTACCGGGCCGTCCGTGCAGGCGAGCACCAACGCGCAGACCGGCCCGGCGAACCAGGGCGGCACCACCGCCACCGCCCCGCAGGGCACGACGACGCCGTCGACCAGCACGCAGAACCCGGCGACGACGTCGCAGAACCCGGCGTCGCAGAACCCGGCCAACGCGCAGAACCCGGCCGCCCAGCAGGGTCCGGCCACGTCGCCGCAGAGCCCGTCCACCAACCCGCAGACGGCGACTCCGACCCAGCAGACGCCGGGCGACCCGGCCCGCCCGCAGCCGGTCCCGGCCCAGCAGACCGACCCGGCGACGCCCGTGGTCGCCGTCGTGCCCGGCGCGGACACACGCGGCCCCGGCCCGGACGCCGACACCCGACCCCCGGCCGCCGACGGTCGCCGCGACGGCGAACGCAGCCGGACTGAGGCGCGGCGCTGGAGCGACGCGTACCACGGCGGGCTGCGCGCGCAGCGGCGCGAGATCCTGGCCTCGATGGGCAGGCCCGGCGCGCTCGCCGCGGCCGCCTGGGATGCGTTGAACCGCCACGACGGCGCGGACTTCACCCGCGGCGGCGTCACCACCGACGACGTGTCGGCGCTGACCGGCACCGACCAGCCGCCGTCGGTCGACGCCACCCGCCGCTACGACCAGCGCGGCGGCTACCGGCCGGTGCTCACCCAGCACCAGCTCGACCTCGAGAACGCGGTGCCGCGTGACGAGAACGGCCGCCCGCTGCAGTTCCCGCCGCTGCGCTCCGGCTGGCTGCGCTTCGCCAACGACGGCGGCCCGCAGGCCGACCCGACCCGCGCGGTGAACTGCGTCGACGTGCTGCTGTCGGTGGCCGACACCTGGCTGCACGGACGTCCGCGCTGCGCCGCCGCGCGTACCCTCGACGGTTTTGCCTCCGGCAACCCGGACCAGCCCGCCGGCCCGGAGCCGCGCGGCCCGCACCGCATCGAGGACTTCTTCGGCGGCCGGCTGCAGCAGCTGTGCCCGGACACCCGCGGCCTCGACCGCCAGGCGGCCCGGCAGACCGTGGACGCGTCCTACGCCCGCCTGGCCGACCAGCTGCGCCAGGCCGGTCCGGGCGCGATGGCCGTGGTCATCCACCACTCGTCCGACGGCACCGCGCACACCTGGCCGGTCTTCAACGACGGCGGCGTCATCATGTACGCCGACCCGCAGCAGCCGCCCGGCACGCCGACCACGAACCCGCCCTACACCGACGGCATCGTCCAGATGGACGCCATGGTGATCGGGCCCGATGGCGAGCAGTCCCTGATGGACGGCGCACCGACCGGGGCGTGGTCGCAGTATCAGGGCCAGCCGGACCCGGCAGCCGCCCCGGCCGGGGTGCACGCCACCCAGCTCGACGCGGACATGCAGCGCCCGCTCACCGACGAGGAGATGGCCGACCTCGGCGTCGGCGAGGCGACCCTGGCCGACCTGGGCTTCCCGGACCCGTCGGTGCTCAGCGACGCCGAGCGGGTCCGGCTGGAGGCGCTGCTGCCGCAGACGGCGGTGGTATCCACCCAGGACGTCCGCTTCACGCAGCGCTCGGTCAGCCCGACCAGCGGTGACCTGACCATGGACCAGTTCACGGCGCGGATGGCGCAGACCGGGTGGCAGGGCGGCCCGGCGCACGTCGTCGCCTGGGGTGACGGCTCGCTGTCCAGCATGGACAACCGCCGGATGCGGGCGGCGAACCTGGCCGGACTCGATACCGTGCCGGTCTGCGTGCACCGCCCGGACGAGCCGCTGACCAGCCTGCCCGATGGGGAGGATCCGGACCGCACGAAATACCGGCGGCCGCTGCAGACCGAGATCCGGATGGTCGACGGCCGGCTGGTCGTCGGTGGCGACCGGGGCGAGGTCGTGCACGCCAGGGGCACGGTGCCGACCACGTTCGGCGAGGCCGCCCTGTTCCGTGCGGCGGAGCAGCGCAGCCTGCTGCCCGGTCGGCTGTACGGCGCGGACACGGTCCCGGTGACCATCGGCAAGCCGCCGGAGCCGGACGTGGTCGTCGACGACCTGGAGCTGGACGAGCGCGAGATGCTCACCGGCCTGCACGACGCTGCGGCGGCGAACGCCGACGGGATCCGCGACGACATCGCCCAGCTCGTCTCGGCCTACAACCTCAGCCCGGGCACCGACGGCATCCTGCAGATGCCCGGCATCGACCACCGGGTCAAAGAGCTCGCCTCGCTGGTCCGCAAGTACCTGGTCGAGGGCCGGTTCTTCGGTGTCGAAGGATTCCCTGAGCGGGCCAACGACGCGGTGCGGTTCATGGTTCGCCTACCGGATGGTGAGGGCTACCGGCCGGCCTTCGACGCGGTGCGCAGCGGTCTGGAGGCGCAGGGTTACCAGCTCACCGACATCAAGAACTTCTTCGCGTCCGGCAACCGCTTCCTGGGCCTCAACGTCACCTTCACCAGCCCGACCGGGCAGCTCTTCGAGGTGCAGTTCCCGACCGAGAACTCCGAACGTGCCTGGATTCTCACCCACGACGCGTACGAGGTGCTGCGCCGGGAAGGCAGCCTGGACGACAACGGGGACCGGCAGAACGCCGAGTTGCCGGCGCGGCGGGTCCATGCGTTGCTGTCCATGCTCGCGGTCAACGCGGAGCTGAGCGTCAACGACGTGCCTCCGGGCATCGACACGATCGTGGGACCGCCCCCGGAGTCGGCCCCGGCCGGCGCCAAGGCCACCAACCTGGCGGTCTGGATCACGAAGAACGCACAGATCTGGCAGCAGTACCGGGCATGGTTGGATGATCAGCAGGAGTCCTTCGCGGACTTTGCCGACATCCTCGCCGAGTTCGGCATCGACCCGGCCGACGTGCCGGTCACACCGGAAGTCGCGGAGAAACTGGAGCGGATCGATGGTGAGCTACTACGCGCTCTACGCGGTGAACAAGTCGAAGCCTCCGGCGACGGGGATCGTCGTGACTCACGGCGGGGTGGACGCGATGCTGTGGGACCACCGGCAGAAGGCGTGGGTGTACGACCCGACGACGGTGGCATACGTGATGGATCACCACGAGTACGTGGACCGCACGGAGGAGATCACCAGGGAGCAGGCCGAGGAACTGACCCTGCAGATCACGAAGGGGACCGAACCGCTCCCCGACGAGGAGACGATCCTCTGGATCTTCCAGTGGAAGGGAGCCCCGCCCCAGGACGAGGACTGACGGATCAGGCCGATCCCGAGTCCCCGGCCGACCCGGCCGGGCCGGGGCAGCCTCCGTCGCCGCCGGAGCCTGGCGGCAGGTTCTTCGAGCCGCGCCCGGAAGCCGAGCTGTCGGCGTACGAGACCGCGATGCTCGACGACGTCTACGAGCGCGCGCTGGCGGCCTCCGAGACCGCGCTGACCGACCTGCGCCGGGTGACCGCCTCGGTCGAGCAGGGGCTGGGGCTGCCCGAGGGTTCGCTGCCATTGCGCGACCCCGAGCACCGCGCCAAGAGCCGTGAGTCGCTGCAGCGCAAGTACCTGGCCGAGGGCCGGATCGGTGGGCCGGAGCAGTTCGCCGCGACGGTGAACGACTCCGTGCGCTTCTCGGTCCAGCTGCCCGACGGCGCTGCGTACCGGCCCGCGCTGGATGCGGTGATCGCGCAGCTGGAAGCGGCGGGCTACGAGATGGAGGGCACGCCGAAGAACTTCTGGCGGGCCGGCAACCGCTTCTACGGCACCAACACGACGTTCCGCGCCCCCGACGGCACCCTGGTCGAGGTGCAGTTCCCGACCCAGCTGTCGTACGAGCTCTGGCACGCCACGCACGTCGAGTACGAGGTGATGCGTGACGTCGACGCCGAGCCCGAGCAGCGCATCCGGGCGCTGCTCCGCATGCTGGAGGTCAACCGCGCGGCAGGCATGCTCGACGCGATCCCGCCCGGCATGGTCGGCGACGACGCCAAGGACGCGAGCCTCGCGAAGTGGATCAGCGACAACCCGGAGGTCTGGCGCGCGTTCACCCAGCAGCTGGAGGCGCAGGGCCTGACGCCCGGCGACGTGATCGCCGAATACGATCTGACGCCTGACGACTTCCCGGTCACCCCGAAGGTCGCCGCCCGCCTGGAGGAGCTCGATGTTGTACTACAAGGCCATCTACCGCAAGGACATCGAGGACTTCCCGGACCAGGAACCGACGGGCCTGATCATCTCGGGGCAGGGGTACCGGGAGCACATGATCTGGGACCATCGGGCCCGGAGCTGGCGGTACGACCCGCAGACGGCGGGGTACATCCTGGGCCGGGAGGACTACGACTTCCGACGCAGGCCGGTGACCCGAGCGGAAGCCGAGCGGATCGCGACGCTGATCACGAAGGGGACCGACCCGCTGCCGAGCGAGGAGGAGATCCTCGAGGCGTTCCGGGAGTCCCACCGTCGCCGCGCAGCGGGGACGCTGGACTAGACCCGGCCGGGCCGGACCTGTCCGGCGACGCCGAACCGGCGAGCCCGACGGACCCCGACACCCCGCCGATGCCGGGCAGCACGCCGCCCGGCCCGGTCGGCATGGACCCGGCCGACCCTAACCACCCGCAGTGGCCGTACCGGGCGGGCTTGCAGACCCGGCGCATGTCGCTGGAGTTGCAGCGGCGTCAGCAGGAGGCGGACGCGCTGGCGGCCGAGGCGGCCAAGCACCTCGCCGAGATGCACAAGTACCGGTCGTGGGCGCAGTTCTACTCCGCGCAGCAGCCCGACGCCGAGCAGGCGAAGCTGTGCCAGGAGTGGGCCGACAAGCACCAGCAGTGGGCCGCCGAGTGGGGCACGTTGTCCAAGGCCGCCTACAACGGGACGTACACGGCCAACCAGACGACGACCGTGGACAACGACACGGCCTGGGTCGCGGTCAACACCGACGACGGCGAGCTGCTGGTCAACGTGCCCGCGGCCGACGGGCGGCCCTACCTGTACCGGGGCGGTCTGCGCCCGCCGTTGCAGCAGCACCAGGACGATCTGGCGGCGGCGCTGCCGCGTACGCCCGGCGGGCATCTGGTCATGAACCCGGACCCGCGCGAGGGCACCTGGTTCGGGCTGGCCAACGACGGCGGGCCGGAGCTGGACCCGAGCCGCGGCATCAACTGCGTCGACTGCATGATCTCCGCGTGGCGGACCTGGCGGGGCCGCCCGCAGGTGTCCGCGCCGCGCACCTTCGACGGGTACGCCGGGACGAACGTCAACGCGGTCACGGGCGGTGAGGCGGGCGGCATGGCGCGCGTCGCCGCGGCGGTCGGCGGGGCCTGGCAGACGGTGTTCCCGAACATGTCGCAGAGCCCGGCCGCGCAGGCTCAGCAGTGGTCGGACTGGGGCTTCGCGTCGATCACGCACGAGCTGACCGAGGCCGGCCACGGCGCGGCGATGTTCATCGTCACCGAGTGGCAGGCCGGCACGTCGCACGCCTGGCTCGCGGTCAACCAGAACGGCACCATCCTGTTCCTGGACCCGCAGACGCGCCAGATCAGCGAGAACGTGTCGATGTACGGGCACACCGGCGACCCGTCGAACAACGGCAACGTCGTCGGCATGTACGCGATGATGCTGGACGCCCAGGGCGACCCGCAGCCGATGGGTTCCCTCGCGCAGACCTCCTGGGGCAAGGCGGAACTGGCCCAGCAGCAGCCGTCACCGGCTCCCGAGCCGGACCCGCAGCCCGAGCCCCAGCCGGATCTTCAGCTGGCCCCTGAGCCCAGCCCCGAGCCGGATCTTCAGCACGCGACCGACCCGCAGCCCGCGCCGGAGCCCGAACCCGCGCCGCAACCGGCTCCGCAGCCCGGTCCGGTGGCCGAGAGCGGGCCTTCGGCGCTGCCCGATCCCGGCGGGCGGCCGACCCTGCCCAACCCGCCGCCGGGCAGCGAAGGTCACCACATCGGTGGCGACCAGAACGAGGGCGAAGCGGTGGCGCTGTACGCCGACATCCGCCGCCTGACCGACGACGTGCAGCGCATCGCGGCCAACCAGGGCATTCCGGAGGACGTGGTCGCGCGTGCCCGGCGCAATCTGTTCCTCCAGGTCCACCAGGACGTCGCGACCGGCACCGACCAGCTGGAAACCGGCCTGTTCACGGCGATCCTGAACATCGGCCTCGACTGGCAGGCCGCCTACGAGGGGCCGCTGTCCGGGGCCGACCTGGAGCGGTTCCGGCGCACGCTGGCGCACGAGTACGTCGAGTCGGTGCTGATGGAGCGCCATGGCATGGCCTACCGGCCGTCGGACTTCGACTACTGGGAGAACAACGAGTGGGAGTACCCGACCGCGACGCCGGAGCACTTCGCGGCGCATGACGTGGCTCCCTCGCAGGGGCGGCGCTGGCCGTTCGGCCACTACCATGACATGGGCCTGGAGGAGCCGGACGTCGAGATCGCGCCGGACCTGAGCAACCTGGAACACGTCGTCGACGAGATCATGCGGAGGTTGAGGCACGAATGAGTGCGGACGAACGGACACGCGCGCTCGCGGATCGCCTCGCCCGGGTCGAGTGGCTCGACGACGACCAGCGCGCGCCGTCGCGGGCGAGGCTGATGTCGGAGTACCTGCGCCGGTCGGCGCTGTGGGCGCAGCGACTGGACGCCGCCCGGCTCTGGCCGTTCTTCGACATCGCGCAGCTGGTCGACCCGGGCACGCGGGCCGACCCTGAGCTGGTCGGCGAGGTGTACGCGCAGGTCGCCGAGCGCGGGGCCAACCACCTCGACCGGCGGCTGTGCGAGTACGCCCTGCACTTCGCGGCGCTGGCCGAGCCGGGGTCCGAGCTGCCGGACCCGTTCGCGCCGCTGATCGAGCTGTTCGAGCGCGGCGGGCAGTTCCAGCAG
Source organism: Catellatospora paridis (assembly GCF_009720365.1). GTDB lineage: Bacteria > Actinomycetota > Actinomycetes > Mycobacteriales > Micromonosporaceae > Catellatospora > Catellatospora paridis. The sequence goes on from NZ_ML769314.1 coordinate 573,640, forward strand.
GAGGCGGGCCTGATCTACTTCGGCCCGATGGGCGTGAAGCTCGGCTCGATGGCCGACCACCTGGCCGCGGAACCGGTCGCCGGCACCGACCCGGCGGCCCTGGACGCGCTGGACGCGGCGTGGCAGGCCCGGCGGGAGGAGATGCGGCGGCGGGTCCGCGCCGGCCGCCCGCAGCGCGACGGCTGACGCCGGTGACGGGGCGGGCCGGACTGCGCCATAGGATCACCGGTCTACATTGGACATGTTTTCGGGGATCGCCCCTGGCCGTGGCAGGGTGAAACCCGGTCCGCGCCAGGGCGTGGGCCGGATCAGGCAGGAAGGGAACTCCGATGACCGTCACCGCTCAGGACGCGCAGCGAGTAGCCGAGCAGTTGGCCCGCGGGGCGGGCGGCACGCACCGGCCGTACGTCGCCGAGTTCCCGGAGTGCTTCATCGTCTGGACGCTGCCCGACAGTGCCGGCCCGCCGGAGCCCGGCGCGGGCGCGCGGCTGGTCATCGACCGGCAGGATGCGCGGGTCAGCACGTACCCGTCGGTGCCGCTGGAGCACGTACGCCGCCTGCACCGGCAGCACCGCGCTGCGCAGGAGCCGGCTGCGCAGGTCACCGCGGATCCGGCGGCGGCGCTGCGCCGGCTGGGCGGCGGGTTCGCGCCCGGCGTCGCGGTGCGGCTGGTGCCCGGCGACGGCCTGCCGCGCGAGACCACCGGGGCCAAGGGCGACCAGGTGCTCCACCACCACCCGCTGGTGGTCAAGTGGCTGGCGATGCAGTCGCCGGGTTCGCTGGTGCGCGGCACCCGGCGGCACGCGGAGCTGATCGTGCTGTCGGACTGGCTGCACGAGCTGGAGCAGGCGGCGGTGTCGCGCGGCGAGCCCGGCCTCGGCATCGCGCAGGTGCGGACCGCCGCGCAGCAGGTGCAGGAGCTGCGGCTGACCCTGGTACGCGATCCGGGTGATCCGCTGGCGGGCACGCCGGCCGGGCCGTGCGACACCTGCCTGGCCGCCTGGATCCACTTCGGGCTCGCGCCCGCTTCCGCCGCGGTCGGGCCGGTCGAACCGGTCGCGCCGCCGACGGGCATCCCGGGGCCGCTGGCGAACCTGTCCCCGGACGTCGCGGCGACGCTGGCCGCGGGTGGTTGGGACGTGCCGCTGCGGCTGGACGGGCGGATCGTGTCCGCGACCGAGTGGGCCGAGCTGTCGGTGCGGGCGCTGGGGGAGTACGGCCACCCGCCGCTGGAGCCGCTGCGGGCGGCGATCGAGAAGTTCCCGTACCTGGTCTCGGTGCGCCGCGGACCGGGGGTGGCGCACTGGGTGCGCCCGTTCGAGCTGGGCGGCGACCTGGTCGGCGCGACGGCCGCCTCGCTGGCCGACTTCGGCCGGGTGATCGGCACGGAACTGGCCCCGATCGGCGCCGAGCAGGCCGGCGACGCGATCATCGCCGTGGACGCGAACGGCCAGGTCTGGGTCCTCGACCAGGCCGGAGAGTGGTACGCCGGCCCCGACCTGGACACCGCCTTCGTCGTGCTGCTCCAGGGCCACCCGATGCCCCGCGTACGGGACGACGGCACCCTGGAACCGCCCGCCTGATCACCAGGTGCCGGTGGCCCGCACCCGTGGGGTGGAGCGGCCGATGAGCAGGGTCTGCACGGCGTCGTCGAGGGTGGGGCCGAGGAACCAGGCCCCGGCGTGGTCGACGGCGAAGACGCGGTGGCGCTCGTCGACGGCGAGGATGGAGTGCAGGCCGCCCGCCTCGCCGCCGATCGGGAACAGCGGTGCGCCGAGGCGTCCGGCGAGATCGCCGAGGGTGTCGGCGGTCTGCTCGCGGGTCCAGACGTCCAGCGTGAACGACTCCACGCGCTGCGCCGCGCCGGGCTGGCTCTGCAGCACGGGGTGGAACGGGGCGTACGGCTCCAGCAGGTCGATCAGGAACGGCAGCGTGGGCAGGCGGTGGCGGACGCCGGGCACGGCGATCGTGGCGGCCACGGCCTCGGCGGTGATCGCCCGCAGCGCCGCCCGTCCGGCCACGCCCCGCTGCGGCGGCTCCGGGCGGACCAGGTCGCGGGGCAGTTCGCCCGGCAGGCCCAGGGAGACCAGCACGGTGCCGCAGGTGTGGCAGGTGGCGGCGGGCGCGGGATTGTCGGGGGCGGTGCCCTCGCGCAGCAGGTGCAGCCGCAGCGTGGCCCCGGCGAGCTGCCGGGCGGCCCAGGCGGTGTCCGCGTGCTCGGCGCCGCCGAGTTCGGACAGGGCCTTGGACACGACGATCAGGTCGGGGTGCCGGTGCGCGCCGCGGGTGCGGCTGCCGGGCGGGATCGCGGCCAGCGCCTGCATGACGGCGGGGTGATGGACGGGCTCGGCGTCGACGGTGTGCCCGAGTGCCTGGAACGTCCGGCCGACCACCTCGAGGGTGGCCACCACCTGCGGGAGCGCGGACGCGGACGGGCCGCCGCCGAGCCGGGCGAGCTGCGCCGCGAGCGCGTTCGCGCGCCGGTCCTGCTCGTCGGCGGGCAGCCGGGGCGGGCCGAACGGGGAGGACGCCAGGGCGGCGTTCGGCGGGGGCGGGCCGGGGGTCAGCGCGAGCGGGTCGGCCGCGCCGGAGGTCGTGGGCGGCAGCGGGGGCATCGGCGGCGGCATCGTGCGGACGGCGCCGGGCGGCGGGGTGGGCAGCGGCAGCGCGGGGTATGCGGAATGGGCCGTCGCGGCGGGGCCGGTGTACCGGCTCATGGCGACCTGGGGCGGCAGGCCGGGCACGACGGTCAGCGCGCCGGTCTCCCGATCGATGATCACGGTCTCGCCGCTGCCGGGCTCGGGCACCGTCGCGTCCGCCGGGCGCGGCGACCAGACCACCCAGCCGCCGGGGAACTCGGTGAGCCGGGGCTCGCACTCGTAGCCGCGGCGCAGAGTCTCGGCGACGGCCCAGTGCCGCGCGATCTCCTGCAGCCGTTCCTGTGAAATCATTGCGGCTCCCGCGTTCGGCGATCGGTCTGGACAACTTATCGCAGCAGGGCACGAAGGGAGGTATCCCGCCCATCCGTGCCCGGGCGCGGACCCGGCCACAGCTGAGGGGACTACGGTTCGAACATGCTTTCCGACGACACATCCCAGTACCACGGCCCGATCGAGCCGGGCCGGCCCGCGTCGGCGCCGGGCGGCGGCCGCGGCGCGGACGTGCTCTGGGCGCTGGCGCTGGCGGTCGTGATCGCCGTGCTGGGGCTGGGGCTGGGGCTGCTGTGGCACGCGGTCGCGCCGACCCTGCCACTGCGCATCGTCGAGGAGGGCGCGGTCTACACCTCCCCGGAGCCGGAGGAACTGGCGGCCGCGGAGGGCTGGTTCGTGCTGCTCGGCCTCGGCTTCGGCCTGCTGTGCGCGATCGCGGCCTGGGTGCTGCTGCCCGCCCGCCGGGGGCCGATCCAGCTGGCCGGGCTGCTGCTGGGCACCCTGATCGCAGGCTGGGCGGCGTGGTGGCTCGGCCACGACATCGGGCTGGCCGCCTACCAGGACAAGCTGCACAATGCGCCGGTGGACACGATCATCCAGCGGCCGGTGGACCTGCGCGCGGTGAAGAACCTGACCTTCTTCCCGTACGCGATCGGCGGTGTCCTGCTCATCCCGGCGCTCGGCGCGGTGGTCACCTACGCGCTGGCGGCGGCCTGGTCGCGGTGGCCCTCGCTGCGACGCCACGAGGACGAGCAGGAGTGGGCCGCCTACGACGACGATCAGTTCATCACGGGCGCCGGGCCGAGCTGAGACAGCTGCGCCGGCACCGCCCGTACCTCGCGCAGCAGCGCGGTCTCCCGGGCCAGCATGGTCAGCTCATGGCGCAGCCTGGTCGCCGGGTCCGGCGCGCTGAGCAGCTGCTGGCGGTCGCCGACGGTCAGTGACGCGCTGGCCGCGACCAGGTTCGACAGCACCGTCGGGTCGTCGGGCAGCTGGTCGTCCGGCCCGCCGCGCAGCACGCTGAGGTATTCCCGAAACGCGGCCAGCACCCGCGGGGCGAGCTGGTCGGCCAGCTCGTCGGGGGCGGGGTCGGGCAGCCACTCCACGCCGACCACCGGGTAGGGGTGCGGGCTGGGCACGAAACCGGTGATGCGGAACCGGCGTGCGCCGACGGTGACGATGTCGAACTTGCCGTCGGGCCGCTCGGTGATCTTGCGTAGCTGCGCCACGCAGCCGACCTCGTGCACCACGACCTCGGAGGTGGCGACGCCGTCGTGCGGCGGGGGCATGACCTCCAGGCCGCGTTCGATCGCGACCACGCCGAACTCGCGCGGGGTGCCGTCGGGCAGCTCCATCAGGTTGCGCATCAGCGTGCGCCAGCGCTCCTCGAAGATGTGCAGCGGCAGCACCAGGCCCGGGAAGAGCACCGTGCCCAGCGGGAACAGCGGCAGCGTCCCGGTCATCAGGTGAGCCTAACGCCGGAGTGTGTCAACGGGCAGAGTCCGCCCGCGGTAGCCGGCGGCCATGTTGCAGTGGTCCGGGTCACTGTCCCAGTGCCTGGGCGCATGCACCGGCCCGCGTACGTGCGCCAGTAGACTTTGGGAGGTGTTGACCCGTATCGACCTGCGTGGACGTGACATCGATCCGCGCAACCTGCTGCCCCGTGCCCAGATCGACGTCAGCCAGGCGGTGGAGCAGATCCGCCCGCTGGTCGACGGGGTGCGCGAGCACGGTGTCGAGGCGGTCAAGGAAGCCACCCATCGGCTCGACGGGGTGGACCTGGCCGCGTTGCGGGTGCCGGCGGAAGCGATCAAGGAAGCCGAGCAGGCCCTCGAACCGGAGGTCCGGGCCGCCCTGCTGGAGGTGATCGCGCGCACCCGCAAGGTGCACGCCGACCAGCGCCGCACCGACCACACCACCCAGGTGGTGCCCGGTGGCACGGTCACCGAGCGCTGGTTGCCGGTGGCCCGGGTCGGCCTCTACGTGCCCGGCGGCCTGGCCGTCTACCCGTCGACCGTGGTCATGAACGTGGTCCCCGCGCAGGCCGCGGGCGTGCCGAGCCTGGTGATCGCCAGCCCGCCGCAGAAGGCGACCGGGCTGCCCGACGCGCGGGTGCTGGCCGCCTGCGCGCTGCTCGGCGTCGACGAGGTGTACGCGGTGGGCGGCGCGCAGGCCGTGGCGATGCTCGCCTACGGCACCCGCGGCACCGCGGATCCGGAGCGCGAGCTGCCCGCCCACGACGACTGCGCGCCGGTCGACCTGATCACCGGCCCGGGCAACCTGTGGGTCACCGCGGCCAAGCGCCTGGTGCGCGGGGTGGTGGGCATCGACGCCGAGGCCGGGCCGACCGAGATCGCGATCCTGGCCGACGACACCGCCGACCCGGCGCACGTCGCGGCCGACCTGATCAGCCAGGCCGAGCACGACCCGATGGCGGCCAGCGTGCTGGTCACCGACTCGCCCGCGCTGGCCGACGCGGTCGACGCGGAGCTGGCCGTGCGGGTGGCCCGCACCAAGCACAGCGAGCGGGTGACGATCGCGCTGGGCGGGCGGCAGTCGGCGACCGTGCTGGTCGACGACCTGGCGCAGGGGCTGCGGGTGGTGGACGCGTACGCCGCGGAGCACCTGGAGATCCAGACCCGCGACGCGCGGGAGTGGGCGATGCGGGTGCGCAACGCGGGGGCGATCTTCGTCGGGGCGTACGCGCCGGTGTCGCTGGGCGACTACTGCGCCGGTTCCAACCACGTGCTGCCCACCGCGGGCTGCGCCCGGCACAGCTCGGGCCTGTCCGTGCAGTCGTTCCTGCGCGGCATCCACGTCGTGGAGTACACACAGGACGCGCTGCGCGACGTCGCGCACCACGTGGTGGCGCTGGCCAACGCCGAGGACCTGCCCGCGCACGGCGAGGCCGTGGCCGCCCGCTTCGAGAAGGACGGTGCGGCATGAGCGAGCGCAGCGAGCGAATCATGATGCTGGGAGATGCCGGCAACGAGCGAAGCGAGGCGCCGGCATGAGCGAGTGGGTGCAGGAGCTGCTGCGGGAGGACCTGCGCGGGCTCAGCGCGTACGGCGCGCCGCAGCTGGACGTGCCGGTGCGGCTGAACACCAACGAGAACTCGTACCCGCTGCCCGACGAGGTGGTGCGGGCGGTGAGCCGGGCGATCACCGGCGAGATCGCGGACCTGAACCGCTACCCCGATCGCGACGCCGTGAAGCTGCGCGCCGACCTGGCCGCCTACTGCGGGCACGGGCTGACCGCCGAGCAGCTGTGGGCCGCCAACGGCTCCAACGAGGTGCAGCAGCAGCTGTTCCAGGCGTTCGCGGGGCCGGGGCGCACCGCGCTGGGCTTCGGTCCGGCGTACTCGATGCATCCGCTGCTGGCCGTCGGCACCGCCACCACCTGGGTCGACGGCCGCCGCGACGCGGACTTCGGGCTGACCGCCGAGCACGCGGTCGCCCAGGTCCGGGCACACCGCCCCGCGCTGACGCTGCTGTGCTCGCCGAACAACCCGACCGGCACCGCGCTCGACTTCGCCGTGATCGAGGCGGTGCTCGCCGAGACGAGTGGCCTGGTCGTGGTCGACGAGGCGTACGCCGAGTTCCGGCGGCCCGGCACGCCCAGCGCGCTGGAGCTGCTGGACTCCCACCCGCGGCTGGTGGTCAGCCGCACCATGAGCAAGGCGTTCGCCTTCGCCGGGGCACGGGTCGGCTACCTCGCCGCGCACCCGGCGGTGATCGAGGCGGTCCAGCTGGTACGCCTGCCTTACCACCTCTCGGCGCTCACCCAGGCCGCCGCCCGTGCCGCGCTGGCGCACGCGGACGTGCTGCTGGGCACCGTCGAGGCGATCAAGGCGCAGCGCGACCGCATCGTCGCGGAGCTGCGCGAAAGCGGCTGGACCGTGGCCGACTCGGACGCCAACTTCGTCCTGTTCGGACGGTTCGACGACCAGAAGGCGGCCTGGCAGACTCTGCTCGACCAGGGCGTGCTGGTCCGCGACGTCGGGCTGCCGGGCTGGCTGCGGGTGACCGCGGGCACCGAGCAGGAGACGACCGCGTTCCTGAACGCGATGAAGGAGCTGCGGCCATGAGCGCGCGGCCGATGGGCAATCCCCGCGCGCTGGCCGGGGACGAGCGAAGCGAGGCAGGGGCATGACCAGGACCGGACGCGTCGAGCGGGTCACCAAGGAGACCAAGGTCCTCGTCGAGATCGACCTCGACGGCACGGGCCGGGCCGAGATCGCCACCGGGGTCGGCTTCTTCGACCACATGCTGAACCAGATCGCCCGGCACGGCGGCTTCGACCTCACCGTGCGGACCGAGGGCGACCTGGAGATCGACGCGCACCACACCATGGAGGACACCGCGCTCGCCCTCGGCGAGGCCTTCGCGCAGGCACTGGGCGACAAGGCGGGCATCCGCCGGTACGGCGACGCGGTGGTGCCGATGGACGAGGTGCTGGTGCAGGCCGCGGTCGACCTGTCGGGGCGGCCCTACGTGGTGCACGACGAGCCGGAGAACATCGCCGACTACATCAACCCGGGCAGCGGGCCCGTCTACCCGACCTCGATGACGCGGCACATCTTCGAGTCGTTCGGGCAGACCGCGCGGATCACCCTGCACGTGTCGGTGCTGCGCGCCTCGCGCCCGGGGCAGAAGCCGGATGCGCACCACGTCATCGAGGGCCAGTTCAAGGCGCTGGCCCGAGCCCTGCGCACCGCCGTGGAGATCGACCCGCGCAGCGCGGGCACGGTCCCGAGCACGAAGGGCGTGCTGTGAGCGAGCGCAGCGAGCTCATCCGACGGGCACGGATTCATGCCGCCGACGAGCGCAGCGAGGAGAAGGCATGAGCCCGAAGGTGACGGTGCTCGACTACGGGTCGGGCAACCTGCGTTCGGCGCAGCGGGCGCTGGAGGCGGCGGGCGCGGACGTGGTCGTGACCGCCGACCTGGCCGCTGCGGAGCGGGCCGACGGACTGGTGGTGCCGGGCGTGGGCGCGTTCGCCGCGTGCATGGCGGGCATCGAGGCCGCGCAGGCCGGGCCGGTGATCGCCGACCGGGTGATGGCCGGGCGGCCGGTGCTGGGCATCTGTGTCGGGGCGCAGATCATGTTCGACTCCGGCGACGAGCACGGCGTGGTCACCAAGGGGCTGGGCCTGCTGCCCGGCGCGGTGACCCGGCTGGCCGCGCGCCGGGTGCCGCACATGGGGTGGAACCTGCTCGACGCGCCTTCGGGCTCGACGCTGTTCACCGGGGTCGAGGCGGACGCGCGCTGCTACTTCGTGCACTCGTACGCCGCGCCGCCGAATGCCGAGCTGGACGCGGTCGCGCTGGTCACCACGTCGACCCATGAGCGCGCGACGTTCGTCGCCGCGGCGGAGCGGGGGCCGCTGGCGGTCGCCCAGTTCCACCCGGAGAAGTCCGGCGCGGTCGGCGCGCGCGTGCTGCGGAACTGGATCGCCACGTTGTGAGACCGCTCGTTAGGCTCGCCCCCGACGTCGAGGGCGATGGAGTGGCGCATGAGCGAGCGTCAGCGAGCGAATCCGGGGACTACAGCCCATGCCTTCGACGAGCGTAGCGAGGAGAAGGCATGAGTAAGGAACGCAAGCTCCGCAGGGAAGCGCGCGAGGAGGCGGCCCGCAAGGCCGTGGCGGTCGAGGAGCGCCGGGCGGCCCGCCGTATGGCGCGTCGCGCCGCGTGGCGCCGGATCAGCCTGTATGAACTGCGCAAGCGCCGTACCGGCCGGTTGTCGGCGCGGCGCAGCGCGGCCGAGCGGGCCGGGGTCGCCATCGTGGTCGCCCTGGCGCTGTTCGTGATCTGGACGCTGGTGCCGTCGACGGCGCTGGCCCTGGCGCTGACCCTGCTGCTGGCGCTGACCGTGCCGGTGTTCGTGATCGTCGCTTTCGACCGAAGGAGTTCCTGATGACCCTGGATCTGCTGCCCGCCGTGGACGTCGTCGGGGGGCAGGCGGTGCGCCTGCAGCAGGGTGCCGCCGGCAGCGAGACGTCGTACGGCGACCCGCTGTCCGCTGCGCTGGACTTCCAGGCGGCCGGGGCGCAGTGGATCCACGTGGTCGACCTCGACGCCGCCTTCGGCCGGGGCTCCAACGCGGCGCTGCTGGCCGAGCTGGTCGGGCGGGTGGACATCAAGGTCGAGCTGTCCGGCGGTATCCGGGACGACGCGTCGCTGACCGCCGCCCTGGCCACCGGCGCGGCCCGGGTCAACATCGGCACCGCGGCGCTGGAGGACCCGGCGTGGTGCGACCGGGTCGTCGCCGAGTACGGCGACCGGGTCGCCGTCGGCCTGGACGTACGCGGGCGCGTGCTGTCCTCGCGCGGCTGGACCTCCGACGGCGGCGACCTGTTCGAGGTGCTGGCCCGGCTCGACAAGGCCGGCTGTGCCCGCTACGTGGTCACCGACATCCTCAAGGACGGCATGCTCCAGGGCCCGAACCTGCAGCTCTACCGCGACATCTGCGCCGCGACCCCCGCTCCCGTCATCGCCTCCGGCGGCGTGTCCACCCTGGACGACCTGCGCGCCCTGGCAACCCTGGAGCCGATCGGCGTCGAAGGCGTCATCACCGGCAAGGCCGTCTACTCCGGCGCCTTCACCATCCCCGAAGCCCTCGCCGCCCTCACCCACCCCTGACCCACCCCACCCAGCCGGCGATCTTGCGCGAACTGTGGGTGCGACACGCTCATAACGCCCAAAAAGGCAACAGTTCACGCAAGATTGTCGCGATCTTGGGGTGGGTCAGGAGCCGGTGCGGGCGGTGGTGCGGGTGGACCAGGCGTTGGTGATGGCGTCGATGACGGCTTTGACGGCGGGGCGCTGGTAGTGGGGGGTGCGCCAGGTGACGCTGACGCGGCGGGTGGGGACCGGGTCGACGGGGACCACCACGGTGCCGGGGGCGGTGGACAGGCGGGCCAGGCGGGGGAGCAGGGCGACGCCCAGGCCCGCGGCGACCAGCGCCTGCTGGGTCTCGAACTCGCCCACCAGGTAGGCCGGGCGCAGGCCGGGCAGCGCGCGGACCAGCCAGTCGTGGCAGATGGTGCCCTCGGGCGAGGCGATCCAGCGTTCGTCCGCGGCGCGGTCCAGCGGTCCCGGACCGGCCGTGGCGAGCGGGTGGTCGGCGGGCACGACCAGGTCGGCGGTGTCCTCGCCGAGCACGGTCGACGAGACGCCCGCGGGCAGGTGCAGGCGCACCTCGCGCCAGTCGTCGATCACGGCGACGTCCACCCGGCCGCGGTCGAGTTCGTGCAGCGCCTCGTAGGGGTTGGTCTCCACGACGCGGGGGCGCAGGCGCGGATACGACGAGGTCAGCGCGGACAGGGCGGGTGGCAGCAGGCCCCGGCAGGCGGTGGCGAAGCAGGCGACGGTGACCTCGCCGGCCACCTCGCCGCGGTAGGCGTCGAGCGCGGCCGCGGCGGTGTCGGCGGCCGCGAGCACCAGCGCGGCGTGCTCGGCCAGCAGCCGCCCGGCGTCGGACAGCCGCAGCCCGCGGCCGTCCTTGTGGCACAGCACCGTGCCGGTCTCCCGCTCCAGCTTCGCCAGCTGCTGTGACACCGCGGAAGGTGTGCAGTGCAGGGCGGCCGCGGCGGCGTGCACGGTGCCGTGGCGGGAGAGGGCGTCGATGGCGCGCAGGCGTCCCAGGTCGAGCATGAAGCGATTCTAAACGAATACTGAAGAACTATTCGCTGGTGCTGCACGGTTGTCCGGGCCGATGCTCGGCGTATGAAACCCAGGGACATCATGCTGGCCGTAGCCGTCGCCGCCGCGTGGGGCTGCAACTTCGTGGCGATCGAGGTCGGCCTGGACCGGATGCCGCCGCTGCTGTTCGGCGCGCTGCGCTTCGCGCTGGCCGCGTTCCCGGCGGTGCTGCTGATCGGCGGTCCGCGTACGCCCTGGCGGTGGGTCCTCGGGATCGGCCTGGTGCTGGGCGTGGTCAAGTTCTCGCTGCTGTTCGCGGGCATGGCCGCCGGGCTGCCGGCCGGGCTGTCCTCGCTGCTGCTGCAGAGTCAGGCGATCTTCACGACGGTGTTCGCGGTCGCGCTGCTGCGCGAGCGGCCCGGGCGGCGCCAGTGGGCCGGGCTCGCGGTGGCCGTGGCGGGCGTCGGGCTGGTCGCCGCCCGGCTCGGCGCGGACCGCCCGGTCGAGGGCTTCGTGCTGGTGCTGGCCGCCGCGGTGGCGTGGAGCGTCGCCAACATCATGATGCGCCGGGCCGCCCCGCCGGACATGCTGCGCTTCATGGTCTGGGTGTCGGCGGTGGCCACGCTGCCGCTGTTCGCGCTGTCGCTGCTGTTCGAGGGACCGGCCCGGATCGGCGCGGCACTGTCCGGGCTGGACCTGTCGGGCCTGGGCGCGCTGGCCTACATCGCGGGCATCTCCACGCTGGCCGGGTTCGCCGGGTGGGGCGCGCTGATCAAGCGGTACGGCGCGTCGACGGTGGCCCCGTTCTCGATGCTCGTCCCGTTCTTCGGGATGAGTTCGGCGGCCCTGTTCCTGGGCGAGCCGCTGCGGGCGGGCGACGTGATCGCCGGGGCGCTGGTGATCGGGGGAGTGCTGCTCGGGGCGAGCGGCGGCGGCCGGGCGGCGGCCCCCGCGCTGGGCGGCCCGGCGCGCCACACCGCGTCCCACGAGCCGGACCAGCGGGTCGTCGTGGCGGGCCGGCAGGTAGCGTCGAGCGCATGAGTGTCGCGGTGCGGGTCATCCCCTGTCTGGACGTGGACGCCGGGCGGGTGGTGAAGGGGGTCAACTTCGTCGACCTGCGCGACGCCGGGGACCCGGTGGAGCTGGCGGCGGCGTACGACGCGGCCGGCGCCGACGAGATCACCTTCCTCGACGTGTCCGCCTCCGTCGAGGGGCGCGGCACGATGCTCGAGGTGGTGCGGCGCACCGCGGAGACGGTCTTCATCCCGCTCACCGTCGGCGGCGGGGTGCGCTCGGTCGAGGACGTGGACGTGCTGCTGCGCGCGGGCGCGGACAAGGTCGGCGTCAACACCGCCGCCATCCACCGGCCCGAGCTGATCACCGAGATCGCCCGCCGCTTCGGCAACCAGGTGCTGGTGCTGTCGCTGGACGTGCGGCGGCTCAAGGACGGTAGCGGGTTCGAGGTGACCACGCACGGCGGCCGCAAGTCGGCCGGGCTGGACGCGATCGAGTGGGCCCGCCGCGTCGCCGACCTGGGCGCGGGGGAGATCCTGCTGAACTCCATGGACGCCGACGGCACCAAGGAGGGCTTCGACCTCGAACTGATCAAGGAGGTCCGGGCCGTGGTCGACATCCCGGTGATCGCCTCCGGCGGCGCGGGCAAGGCCGCCGACTTCCCGCCGGCCGTGGACGCCGGGGCCGACGCCGTGCTCGCCGCCAGCGTCTTCCACTTCGGCGAGGTGGCGATCGGCGAGGTCAAGACCGCCCTGCGCACCGCCGGCCACCCGGTCCGCTGATTCTGCGGCGCTGAGGGGGGCCGGGAAGAAGGTGGTCTTCCTTCAGCGGCGGAGGAAGCTGAGGAGGCGGAGGATCTGCCAGTAGAGGAAGATCAGGCCGACCAGCATGCCGAAGGCCAGGTACCAGCCGTAGCGGGGTGGCAGGCCGCCGGCGACGGCGCGCTCGACCTGGTCGAAGTCGATGACGAAGGTCAGCGCGCCGACGATGATGCAGAGCACGGCGAAGAGCACGCCCAGGGTGCCGGCCTGGTAGATCGGCAGGCCGCGGCCGAAGAAGCGCAGGGCCAGGTCGACGAGGCTGAGCAGCAGGATGCCGAGTAGCGCGCCGGTGACGACCTGGGTGAACCGCTTGGTGGCGCGCAGGATCCGGGCGCGGTAGAGCGCGGCCATGGCGAAGAAGACACCGAAGGTGCCGATGACGGCCTGCACGACGATGCCGGGGAACTGCTGCTCCAGTTCCCGGCTGACCACCCCCAGGAAGACTCCTTGCAGCACGGCGTAGCCGCTGATCACCAGCGGATTGGTGATCTGCTTGAAGGTGATCACCAAGGCGAGCACGAGCGTCGCCAGCGTCGAGCCGAGCACGGCGAATCCGGTCCAGGCCGGAGCCTGCAGCAGGTTCCACGCCGCGGCCGCGGCGGCCACGGTGACGGCGATGAGCACCAGCGTGCGCCCGCACACTCCGTCCAGGGTCAGGCCGCGCCGCTGGTCGAGCACCACCGGCGCTTCGATCGGACGGGTGAGCACGGGATTGGAGCTCTGCATCACCACGGACGTCCTCCGCTGACGACGTGAACGGCACTCTCAACCGGACATTAGTCGTCTAAATGCTCTCAGTCTGGGCGTTTACTGGGATATCTCTGAAATACGAATGTGCTTCTCAAATCGGGCAGATGCGGATTACGGTCAGCTTATGCGTGTTGGGCGAACGCTCGTTCGCACCCCATCGGACGGATTCACCTTCCGGTCCGCCGGTCGCTGGAGGAGAGGTCCACGACCATGATCCGCTGGATCGTCGGCACCAGCCTCAAGTTCCGCCTGCTGACCCTGCCGCTGGCCGCGGCCCTGCTGATCCTGGGCGCGGTGCGGCTCGACAGCGCGCCGGTGGACGTGCTGCCCGAGTTCAGCGCCCCCCGCGTGGAGGTGCAGACCGAGGCGCTCGGCCTGTCCGCGGAGGAGGTTGAGCAGCTCATCACCGTGCCGCTGGAGTCCGACCTGCTCAACGGCGTCGCCTGGCTCGACCACATCAACTCCGAGTCGGTGCCCGGACTCTCCTCAGTGGAACTGATCTTCGAGCCCGGCACCGACGTGTACCGGGCCCGCCAGATGGTGCAGGAGCGGCTGACCCAGGCCGGCGCGCTGCCGAACGTGTCCAGCCCGCCGGTGATGCTGCAGCCGCTGTCCTCGACCAACCGGGTCATGATGGTCGGCCTGACCTCGAAGGACGTCCCGCTCACCGAGATGTCGGTGCTGGCCCGCTGGGTCATCAAGCCGCGTCTGATCGGTGTGCCCGGCGTGGCCAACGTGGCGGTCTGGGGCAACCGTGAACGGCAGCTGCAGGTGCAGGTGGACCCGGCGAAGCTGCAGCAGAACGACGTGACGCTCAACCAGGTCATCTCGACCACCGGCAACGCGCTGTGGGTCTCCCCGCTCACCTTCCTGGAGGCGTCGACCCCGGGCACCGGCGGCTTCATCGACACGCCCAACCAGCGCCTGGGCATCCAGCACATCCTGCCCATCCGCACCCCGCAGGACCTGTCCCAGGTGACCATCGAGAGCCAGGAGGGCGACAAGCGCCTGCGCCTGGGCGACGTGGCCACGGTGGTCGAGGACCACCAGCCGCTCATCGGCGACGCGCTCGTGGAGAGCGGTCCGGGCCTGATGCTGGTGATCGAGAAGCTGCCCGGCGCGAACACCATGCAGGTGACCAAGGACGTACAGGCCGCGCTGAGCGCGATGAAGCCCGGCCTGACCGGCATCGAGATGAACACCGACGTGTACCAGCCGGCCGCCTTCATCGACCAGGCGCTGGACAGCTCAGCCCTGGTCGCGCTGCTCGGCCTGCTGCTGCTCGCCCTGGTGCTGGCGCTGTGCTTCTGGGAGTGGCGCACCGCGCTCACCGCGTTCCTGGCGGTCGTGGTGTCGGTGGCGCTGGCCTGGGTGGTGCTGAGCTTCGCCGGGTACGGCGTGAACCTGATGCTGGTGGCCGGCCTCGTGCTGGGGGTGGTGTTCGCGATCGCCGACGCGGTCGGCGACGTCCGGCACATCGCGGGCCGGCTGCGCGAACGCCGGCTGTCGGGCAGCGAGGAGCCGGTGGGGCGGGCCATCTTCCACGCGGCGCTCGAGGTGCGCAAGCCGATGGCGTACGCCACCGTCATCGCCCTGGTGGCGGCCGCACCGGTGCTGCTGCTGCCGGAGCTCACCGGGCTGTTCTTCCGCCCGCTGGCGCTCGGGTTCATCGCCGTCGTGCTGGCCTCGACCGTGGTGGCGCTGACCTTCATCCCGGCGATGTCGCTGGTGCTGCTGCGCAACGCGGCCCTGGAACGGCACTCCTCGCCGCTGATGCGCCTGGCGCAGCGCTGGTACCCGAAGTCGCTGTCGCCCGTGCTGCGCACGCCCGCCATCGCGTACGGGCTGGCCGGGCTGGTGGCGCTGGGCGGTGTGCTGGCCCTGGCCCAGCCGCTGGCCCAGACGGTGATGCCGTCGCTGCGCGAGCGCAGTCTGCTGGTGCACTGGGACACCACACCCGGCACCTCCGGCATCGAGATGACCCGGATCACCGAGAAGGTGAGCAAGGACCTGCAGGCGCTGCCGGGGGTACGGGCCGTCGGCGCGCACCTGGGCCGGGCGATCACGTCCGATCAGGTGGTGAACGTCAACTCCGGTGAGCTGTGGGTCAACATCGATCCGGCCGCCGACTACGGCGCGACCCGTGCCGCCATCGCCTCGCTGGTGCAGAGCTATCCGGGGCTGGACACCGACGTGGTGACCTACCCGGAGGAGCGGATCACCCAGCTGCTCGGCGGCGCCGAGGAAGCAGTGGTGGTGCGGGTGTACGGCCAGGACCTCGACGTGCTGCGGTCCAAGGCGGCCGAGGTGCAGCAGATGCTGGGCTCGATCGACGGCGTGGTCAACCCGACCGCGGACCTGCCGGTGGAGGAGCCGACGGTGCGGGTCAAGGTGGACCTGGCCAAGGCGCAGCAGGCCGGGATCAAGCCCGGTGACGTGCGGCGGGCCGCCGCCGCGATGCTGTCCGGCATCCAGGTCGGCAACCTCTTCGAGGACCAGAAGGTCTTCGAGGTCGTGGTCTGGGGCGCGCCGGCGGTGCGCAACAGCCTGTCCAGCATCCAGGACCTCAGAATCAACACGCCATCGGGGCAGCAGATCCGCCTGGGTGACGTGGCCGACGTGACGATCGCGCCGAGCCCGACCGTCATCGAGCGCGACTCGGTGTTCCGGTACGTCGACGTGAGTGCGGGCATCAAGGGGCGTGACTACCGGGCCGTGGTCGGCGACGTCGAGTCCAAGTTGGGCGCCATCCCGTTCCCGCTGGAGCACCACGCGGAGCTGCTGGGCGCCTACGAGCACCAGCAGGAGAACCAGAACCGGCTGCTGCTGGTCGGCATCGCCGCGCTCATCGCGATCTTCCTGCTGATGCAGGCGGCGATCGGCAGCTGGAAGCTCACCGCGCTGGCGTTCCTGGCGCTGCCGGTGGCGATGGCCGGTGGGCTGGTCATCGGGCTGATCAGCGGCCTGTCGGCGATCACGACACTGACCGCGCTGGTCGCCGTGGCCGCGCTCACGGCCCGGTTCGTGCTCCAGATGATCGGCCACATGCAGGCCCTCGAGCGGCAGGGCACGGAGCCGTTCGGCCCCGGCCTGGTGACGCGGGCGGCCCGGGAGCAGGCCGGCTCGATCCTGGTCACCGCGGTGTGCGCGATCGCCCTGCTGCTGCCGCTGCTGCTGCTCGGTGGCCGGGCCGGCATGGAGCTGCTGCGGCCGATCGTGCTGGTCGTGCTGGGCGGCCTGGTGGTGGCCGTGCTGCTCAGCCTTTTCGCCGTACCCGCGCTCTACCTGCGCTTCGGGGCCGGCTCGCAGCGCGAGGACCTCGCGCTCTACACCGATCCACGGTTGGGGTGACACGACGATGAAGCACCATTTCGGCGAGAGGCTCGACCGGTGGACGGTCGGCGGCCTGCTGGTCGGCCTGCTGGTCGTCGCCGCGCTGGGCGTCGCCGCAGCCAAGGGGTTGCCCACGAGCACCTCGACGCCGGCCAAGCCGGCCAAGGTGGAGGCGATCGAAGGCAGCAAGGTCAAGAAGGTCACGCTCACCGCGGAGGGAGTGGGCCGGCTGGGCCTGACCACGGTGCCGATGGCCGAGGCGGCCGGAGTCAAGACCATCCCCTACTCCGCGCTGATCTACCTGCCGGACGGCACCACGTGGACGTACGTCGAGACGGCGCCGCTGAGCTACCAGCGGGAGCCGATCACCGTCACCAAGATCGAGGGTGACCAGGTCAGGCTGTCCCAGGGACCGGCGGCGGGCGCCAAGGTGGTGTCGGTCGGCGCGGCGGAGCTGTACGGCGCAGAGACCGGCATCGGCAAGTGACGGGGGCGGCGCGGCCATGATGCGGTGGATCGTCGGATCGAGCCTGAAGTTCCGGGCGCTGGTGGTGGCGATCGCCTGCGGCATGATGTTCTTCGGCGCCGGCCAGCTGCGAGACATGCCGGTGGACGTGTTCCCGGAGTTCGCCCCGCCGCGCGTCGAGGTGCAGACACCCAGCCTGGGCCTGTCCGCCGCGGAGGTCGAGGCGCTGGTCACGGTGCCGCTGGAGCAGGCGCTCAACGGCGTGGAGGGCCTCGCCGACATCCGGTCCAAGTCGGTGCCGCAGCTGTCGTCGATCGTGCTCATCTTCAAGCCGGGCACCGATCTGCTCAAGGCGCGCCAGCTGGTGTCCGAGCGGCTCAACGAGGCGTCGGCGATGCTGCCGACCTGGGCCAGCCCGCCGGTCATGCTGCAGCCGCTGTCCTCGACCAGCCGGGTCATGAAGATCGGGCTGTCCTCGGACAGCCGGTCCGTGATGGAGATGTCGATGGTCTCCTACTGGACCATTCGCAACCGGCTGCTGCGCGTGCCCGGGGTGGCCAACGTGGCCATCTGGGGCGAGCGGCTGCAGATGATGCAGGTGCAGGCCGACCCGGCCCGGATGAAGGCGCACGACGTGTCGCTGGACGAGGTCATGGAGGTCACCGCCGACGCGCTCGACGCGGGCCTGCTGCGCTACTCCGACGGCGCGGTGATCGGCACCGGCGGCTTCCTGGAGACGCCGAACCAGCGTATGGCGATCCAGCACGTGCTGCCGATCGTGACGCCGCAGGACCTGGCGCAGGTGCCGGTGGCCGAGCGCGACGGCAAGAAGGTGCTGCTGGGCGACGTGGCCACGGTCAAGGAGGACCACCAGCCGCTGATCGGCGACGCGGTGATCAACGGTGGGCCCGGCATCATGCTCATCGTCGAGAAGCTGCCCTGGGGCAACACGCTGGAGGTGACCGAGGGCGTCGAGGCGGCGATGAAGGAACTCTCGCCCGGCCTGAACGGCATCTCCGTCGACACGACCATCTTCCGGCCGGCCACCTTCGTGGAGACCGCCATCCACAACCTGGGCCGGGCCCTGCTGCTGGGCTGCCTGCTGGTGGTGCTGGTGCTGGCGCTGTTCCTGTTCGAGTGGCGCACCGCGCTGATCAGCGTGGTGGCCATCCCGCTGTCGCTGGTGGGCGCGGGCCTGGTGCTGCACGCGTTCGGGTACGGCATCAACACCATGATCCTGGCCGGGCTGGTGATCGCCGTCGGCGTGGTGGTGGACGACGCCATCATCGACATCGAGAACATAGTCAGACGGCTGCGCCAGGCGCGGCGGGCTGGTGCGGACGACTCCGTGCCCACGACCGCCAAGCTGGTGCTCGACGCCTCGCTGGAGGTCCGGGGGCCGATCGTCTACGCCACGCTGATCATCATCGCGTCGGCTGTGCCGATCTTCTTCCTGGAGGGCCTGACCGGGGCGTTCTTCCGGCCGCTGGCCCTGGCCTACATGCTGGCCGTGCTGGTGTCCATGGTGGTCGCGCTGACCGTCACCCCGGCCCTGGCGCTGATCCTGCTGCGCAAGGCGCCGCTGGAGCGGCGGGAGTCGCCGCTGGTGCGCTGGCTGCAACGGGGTTACCAGTCGGTGCTGGGCCGTATCACCAAGCGGCCGGTGCGGGCGTACGCGATGGTCGCGGTCATGACGCTGGCCGGCATCGCGGTGCTGCCGGGCCTGGGCCAGGCGCTGCTGCCCTCGTTCAAGGAGCGCGACTTCCTGATGCACTGGGTCACCGAGCCCGGCGCGTCGCACCCGGAGGAGGTGCGCATCACCGAGCAGGCCAGCAAGGACCTCATGGCCATCCCGGGGGTGCGCAACTTCGGCGCGCACATCGGACAGGCGCTCATCGCCGACGAGGTGGTAGGCGTCAACTTCGGCGAGAACTGGATCAGCATCGACCCGGACGCCGACTACGACGCGACGCACAAGAAGATCGAAGCGGTCGTGAACAGCTACCCGGGCCTGGTCCGCGACGTGCAGACCTACCTCAAGGAGCGCATCCGCGAGGTGCTCACCGGGTCCGGCAACGCGATCGTGGTGCGCATCTACGGCGAGGACCTGAAGGTCATGCACGAGCAGGCCGACAAGGTGCTCGCGGCGATGGACGGCATCGACGGCGTGATCGACGAGCACATCTCGCTGCAGAAGGAGGTGCCGCAGGTCCAGATCGAGGTCGATCTCGCCAAAGCGCAGCAGTTGGGCATCAAGCCCGGTGACGTGCGCCGCGCGGCCGCCACGCTGATGGCAGGCGAGGAGGTCGGCGACGTCTTCCGCGACGGCAAGTCCTACGACGTGCAGGTCTGGAGCACGCCCGAGACGCGGGCCAACGTCACCGCGATCCGGCAGCTGCCGATCGACGTGCCCGCGGGCGGCACCGTGCCGCTGGGCGAGGTGGCCGACGTGCGCATCGCGGCGACGCCGAACCAGATCGAGCACGACGGCACCCTGCGCAAGATCGACGTCACGGCCAACGTGCAGGGCCGCGACCTCGGCTCGGTCGTCGGCGAGCTCGACGAGAAGATGGCCGGCATCGAGTTCCCGCGCGGCTACTACGCGCAGACCCTGGGCGAGTACGCCGAGCGCCAGGCCGCCGACCGGCGGCTGCTGGTGTACGCCGTGATCGCCGCCGTCGCCATCTTCTTCCTGCTGCAGGCGTGCTACGGCAGCTGGCGGCTGGCGGCGCTGTCCTTCCTCACCCTGCCCGCGGCCCTGGTCGGCGGCGTGCTGGCGGCGTTCCTGAGCGGCCGGGTGATCTCGCTCGGCTCGCTGGTCGGCTTCTTCACGGTGCTGGGCATCGCGGCCCGCAACGGCATCCTGATGATCAATCACTTCCAGCACCTGGAACGCGAGGAGGGCGAGCCGTTCGGGCTCGAACTGGTGCTGCGCGGCGCGCGCGAGCGGCTGTCGCCGATCCTGATGACCACGCTGGCCACCGCGCTGGCACTGGTGCCGCTGGTGGTGCTGGGCAACCTGCCGGGTCACGAGATCGAATACCCGATGGCCGTGGTGATCCTCGGCGGCCTGGTCACCTCGACCCTGCTGAACCTGTTCGTGCTGCCCGCGCTGTACCTGAAGTTCGGCCGTGGCCGCCGCGACGACGCGCTCGACGGGGGACCGACCCCGCCCACCACGCCGTCCGGCCCCCGGCACGCCGGGACCGACCCGCAGCCGGGAACCGGCCCGCAGACCGGGCTCTCGCCGAACCTGGCGATGGACCGCCGCGCCGCGTTTCCCGGCGGCCCGTCACCGGGCGAGGCGACGGCCCGCGCGGCCGCCCGCGGCGGTGTGAGGGCAGGTCCCGCGGCGGCCGCTCGCGTCCGCACGATCAGGGTGAGGCTGCGCGTTGCCTGATCGCGCGTTGCGGGGGTGGCTGGCCTTCGGCGCGGGGGCGACGCTGGTCGGGTTGTGGGTGCTCGCCGGCATCACCGACGACGTGGTCGCGCAGGAGGAGCTGAGCAGGGGTGATCCGCCGGTCGCGAGTTGGCTGGCGGATCACCGCACGCCCTGGCTGACCCGGTGCATGCAGGCCGTGACCTGGCTGGGCAGCGGCTGGGTCACGGTGCCGCTGCTCGTGCTGGCGGCGCTGCTGCTGCCGGTGTGGCGCGACCGGCGGCGCACCGTGGCGCTGGTGCTGGCCGTCTCCCTGGGCAGCGCCCTGCTGGTCACCGTCGGCAAGCTGCTCACGGTGCGGCCGCGGCCCGTCGTCGGCGAGGTGCTGACCACCGCGACCGGGTACGCGTTCCCGTCCGGCCACAGCGCCCAGGCCGCGGCCGCGTACGGGGTGCTGGCCCTGCTGGTCAGCGTCCGCGTCGGGCGCGCGGCGAAGCCGCTGGTCTGGCTGGCGGCCACGACAGTGGTGCTGCTGGTCGGCTTCTCCCGGATGTACCTCGGCGTGCACTGGCTCACCGACGTACTGGCCGGCTACGCCCTGGGCGCGTGCTGGCTCGCCGTCGTGGTGGCGGCCGCGGTGGTGCACGACCGCCTGCGCGCCGCCTCCCGCCCTCGGGTGAACGTCTGACCTGGACTGATTCGGTCTCACGGAGCTCGGCGGTGTGCCAGGGTGCTTACGGGGACGGTGCCGCCTGGCTTCGCGGCGGACACCGTCGGGCAGCCCTGCGGCGCCGCTGCGCGCCATCGGGACGGTGGGCCGGCGTGCTGCGCGCCGGCCGGCGACGGTGTCGCGCGACAAAGGAGATCGTCATGGAGCAGGTCACATCTCGTACGGACACCCGGCCGGCCGCCGCCGCGCCACCGGGCCCCGAGCGGCCCGTCCGGAGCACCCGGCGCTGGCTCGCCGAACGCGACCGGCTGGAGGCGGCGATCGCCGAGACGGGAGTGGACTTCGACCAGCCCCGCTCCATCTACTGGAACGCCGCCTGCGGCGTGGAGGCCGGGGCCGACTTCGCCACCGTGCGCGCCCGGGTGCGCCGGTATGCCGACTTCGCGCCCACCTTCGAAGCGGTGGCCCGCCGCCGCGAGGCCCGGGCGGAGGCGGCCGCCGCGGACGGCCACCAGATCACCGCGCGGGACAACTACTTCATGGCGGCCGTGCACTGGGGCGCGGCGCAGTGGCCCATCCACACCGACGACGAGGTCAACCGCTTCTACCACCGGCGCAAGCGGGCCTGCTACGCGCACTACGCCGAGCTGGCCGACCACCGCATCGAGGCGGTCAGCATCCCGTTCGCGGGCGGCTCGCTGCCGGCCTGGTTCCACCTGCCGCCCGGTTACCACGGCGGGCGGGTGCCGACCGTGATCGCGGTGCCCGGCATGGACAGCTTCAAGGAGGCCACCGTCGCGCTGCACGGCGACCGGTTCCTGGCCCGCGGCTTCGCGGTGCTCGCGATCGAAGGGCCGGGGCAGTACGAGGCCGCCATGATGGGCATCCACACCACCGTGCCCGCCTGGGCGCGTACCGGCACCGCGTGCGTGGACTGGCTGTCCCAACGCGAGGAGGTCGACGCGCAGCGGATCGTGCTCAGCGGCATCAGCTTCGGCTCGTTCGCCGGGACCATCGCCGCCGCGCACGAACCCCGGCTGAAGGCCTGTGCGGTGATGAACACCTGCCACCAGCCGGGCTGGTCGGCGGCGTTCGAGCAGGCCTGGCCGACCTACAAGATGCGCTTCATGTACATGTCGGGGCACACCGACGAGGACGCGTTCGACGACTTCGCCCGGACGCTGACCTGGGAGGGCCACGCCGAGCAGCTGTGCATGCCGTACCTGGTGCTGGCCGGCGACCGCGACGAGCTGAGCCCCCTGGAGTGCACCGAGGCGCTGCTGGCGACCGTGGGCGGGCCGAAGCAGCTGGTGGTGTACCAGGACTCGCGGCACTCCATCGGCGGCGTGCCCGCGGCGAACCTGGGCCCGTTCGCGCCGACGCTGGCCGCGGACTGGCTCGCCGACCGGCTGCGCGGGGTGCCGCTGACCAGCGAGCGCTGGTACGTCGACCACGGCGGCAAGGTGACGAAGACGCCACTCTGACATCGCCGCTCAGCGCCCATAGGACGGAAAGGAAGGGCGCCTTCCACATCGCTCCGCGATGTGGAAGGCGCCCTTCCTTTCACTCACGCGACGAGGATGGGGCGCATCATCTCGTTGTCCTCGTGTTCGAGCATGTGGCAGTGCCAGACGAAGCGGCCGGGGCGGTCGAAGACGGCCTTGACCCGGGTCACCTCGCCGGAGTGGGTGAGCACGGTGTCCTTGCGGCCGGACTCCCAGGCCTCCGCGGGGCGGGGCTTGGGAGGGATGCCGAAGGGCTGCCGGCTGACCACCTCGAACTGCACCTGGTGCAGGTGCACCGTGTGCGAGTGGTCGGTGAAGTTGAGGATCTCCCAGGTCTCGCTGCGGCCCAGCACCGGCTTCTCGGTCGGGGCGTCATGCCAGCGCAGCGGGGTCTGGGTGCGGTCCGGCGCGACCGTGCCGAGCGTCGCGACGCGGTGGTTCACGCCGGTCAGCGTCGCCGACGGCAGGTCGTCGAGCAGCACCCGCCAGGCCGCCGCCGAGTCGGGCAGCTTCGGCGCGGCGGGCAGGGTCAGGTGCTCGGGCGGCACGCTGGTGTCCTGGCCGCGCAGCGGGATGACCAGCAGCTTCATCACCTGGCCGGTGGTGGCGAGGTTCGCCGGCTGGTAGTCGGTGCCGAGCACCCCGGCGGCGTACGGCACGTCGGGGGCCTCATTGATGACGAACAGTTCGGTGCCCTCGGCCAGCCCGGTGAGGTCGACGATCACGTCGGCCCGCTCGCCCGGTCCGATCAGCAGCTGCTCCAGCTTCACCGGCTCGCGCAGCCAGCCGCCGTCGGAGCCGATCTGCCAGAACGGTGCCACCGCGGCGGCCGGGCGCGGCGCGGTCGCGCTGGCCGCGATCTTCAGGATCAGGGAGCGGGAGTTGCTGCCGTTGAGCAGCCGGAACCGGTAGCGGCGGGGCTCCACGGTCAGCTGCGGCCAGGTGCGGCCGTTCACCACGATCGTGTCGGCCATGTAGGCCGGGTTCCAGATCGGGGCGATGTCGCTGGCCGGCACGTACGGTCCGGCGAACGCGTCGTGGAACTGGCTGCGGCTGTCCGGGTAGTACAGCGAGCCGTCGGTGCGGAACGAGCGGTCCTGGATGACCAGCGGGATCTCGTAGTACCGGGTGTTCTCCGGGTCGTCGGGGCCCGGCGCGGGGCCGGGCAGCGTGCCCGCGGGCAGGTCCTGCTCGCCGCCGCGGATCAGGTAGAAGCCGACCGGGCCCGCGTACACGTTGAGCCGGGTGAGGCCGAGGGCGTGGTCGTGATACCACAGCGTGCCCGGAGCCTGGTCGTTGTCGTAGCGGAACACGGCCTGGCCGGGCTTCCAGCGCGGGCCGTAGCTCTCCGCCTTCTCCCGCATCGCGGCGAAGTCCGAGCCGGTGGCGGCGAAGCCGCGCGGCAGCGGGGCGTCGGGCAGGTACCAGGCCGTCGGGTAGCCGTCGGCCTCCTCGGCGGCGTGCGCGCCGTGCACGTGCGTCACGATCGGCACCGGGCCGGTGTAAGGCGCGGGCGGGCCGGTGAAGTGGGCGGGCATGTCCTGGTGCCCGGCGCCGCCGGCCGGGTTGGCCCAGTGCAGGGTCGGGTCGACCGGCAGCAGGTGCGGCCGGGCCCGGCCCCTGGCGTCGACCAGGCCGTTGATCCAGGTGACCTCGACCGGGCGGTCGGCCGTGGCCTCGATGGTGCGGGCCGGGTAGCCGAACGTCTTCGGGTGGGCGGCGGACCCGTATCCCCAGACGGCGGTCTGCGGCATGCCCGGCGGCAGGACCTGCTGGCGGAACTGGCGCACCTCGACGGCGTACCGGTCGGTCTTGCCGTTGGTGGAGATCGCCGGCATGGAAGCCGGGATCGGCAGCCGGGTCTTGTACTTGTGGATCTTCGAGGCGTCGAGCCTGCCGGCGGCGCCCGCCGCGGACGCGGGCCGGGCCGCGCCCGCCGGGGAAGGTAGGAAGACTGCCGCGCCGGACAGCAGTCCGGTGCTCAGAAGTTGTCGTCGGGAAGGCATCGCTGCACCCTTCGGTCGCCGATGTCGGAGGACCTGGCGAGCGGCGCAGAGGCCCGGTTGGACGATTTGTCCAAAATGCCAGGAACTCCGCCAACCTAACCGCCGACCACCACCTGGGCAAACAGGCGCACCGGCCGTCCCGCACACACGAAGATCGCCGTCTGGTGCCGGAACCTCTGGTGTGACCTCGGGTTCTGGCGCCAAACGGCGATCTTCTACCGGCTACGGGGCGGTGACCACGACGGCGGCGTTGAAGCCGCCGATCCCTCGCGCCAGCACCAGCGCGCGGCGCAGCGGCGCGGGGCGGGCGGCATCGCGCACCAGGTCCAGCTCGCCGCAGCCGTCGGCGAGCGGGCCGACGTTGACGGTCGGCGGGATGACCTGGTCGCGCAGGGACAGCAGGGCGGTGGCGACGTCGAGCCCGCCGGCCCCGGCCGCGAGCCGCCCGGTCATCGTCTTGGGCGCGGTGACGGGCACCCGGCCCGCGCCGAACACCCCGGTCAGCGCCCTGGCCTCGGCGAGGTCCAGTTCGGGCACACCCGCGGCGTCGGCGAACACCACGTCGATCTCCGCCGCCGGGCAGCCGGCGTCGGCCAGGGCCAGCTCGATCGCGCGGCGCAGGCCCGGCGGGCGGTCGCGGTCCGGGGCCGGGTCGAAGGTGGCGGCGTAGCCGCTGATCTCGCCGTACACCCGGGGCGCGGCCCGGCGCAGGGCGGCCTCGCGCTGCTCGACGACGAGGATCGCCCCGCCCTCGCCCGGCACGAACCCGTTCGCGTCCCGGTCGAACGGCAGGTATGCGCGCGCCGGGTCGTCGGACTCGCTGATCCGTCCGGTCGCGAGCTGGCCGATCCAGCCCCACGGGCACAGCGAGCCGTCGACGCCGCCGGTGATCGCCAGCGCGGTGCCCGCGCGCAGGTGGCGGCGCGCCTGGCCGATCGCGTCGAGCCCGCCGGCCTGGTCCGTGACCAGCACCCCACTGGGGCCGCGCATGCCGTGCCGGATGGAGATCTGCCCCGTGTTGACCGCGTAGAACCAGGCGAACGACTGGTACGCGCTGACGTGGTCGCCGCCCTTGGACCACAGCTTCTCCAGCTCCTTCTGCCCGAACTCGAACCCCCCGGCCGAGCTGGCGGTCACCACGCCCATGTCGTAGTCGCCCAGCGCCGCCGGGTCGACGGCCGCGTCCGCGAGGGCCTGCGCCGCCGCGGTCAGCGAGAACCGGGTCACGTGGTCGGTCTGGGCCAGCAGCCGGTCAGGCAGGTGGGCGGCGGGGTCGAAGTCACGGATCTCGCCGGCCAGCCGCGACGGATACTGTGCCGGGTCGAAGCGGGCGATGCGGCCGATGCCGCTGCGCCCGTCCAGCGTGGCCTTCCAGTACGTCTCGGCGTCCAGCCCGGTCGCGGCGACCACGCCCAGGCCGGTGACCACGGGCGCATCGGCCTTCTGCCCACCGCGCTCGCTCATCGGGCGTCTCCTTCCGGGCGGGCCAGCAGCATCGCGCTCTGGAAGCCGCCGAACCCGCTGCCTACCGACAGCACCGCGTCCAGCCGCCGGTCACGGGCTTCCAGCGGCACGTAGTCCAGGTCGCATTCGGGATCGGGCTCGTGCAGGTTGGCCGTGGGCGGCACCACGCCGTTCGTGATGGCCAGCGCGCAGGCGGCCACCTCGATCGCGCCGATCGCGCCGAGCGAGTGCCCGACCATCGACTTGATCGAGCTCATCGGGGTGGCGTACGCGTGCTCGCGCAGCGCCAGCTTCACCGCGGCCGTCTCGTGGCGGTCGTTCTGCTTGGTGCCCGAGCCGTGCGCGTTGACGTAGCCGATCGCGGTCGGGTCCATCCGAGCCGTGTCCAGGGCGTTGCGGATCGCCTCGGCCATCTCCCGGCCGTCGGGGCGCAGCCCGGTCATGTGGAAGGCGTTGCAGCGCGAGGCGAAGCCGACGATCTCGGCGTACACCGGCGCGCCGCGGCGGCGGGCCCGTTCCAGGTCCTCCAGCACGAACATGGCCGAGCCCTCGCCGAGCACGAAACCGTTGCGGCTGTTGTCGAAGGGCCGGGACGCGTGCGCGGGATCGTCGTTGCGCGGCGTGGTCGCCTTGATGGCGTCGAAGCAGGCCACCGTGATCGGGGAGATGGGCGCGTCGCTGGCCCCGCCGACCACCACGTCGGCGCTGCCCTCACGGATCAGCTCGGCCGCGTACGCCACGGCGTCCAACCCGGACGTGCAGCCGGTGGAGACCACCGCGGCCGGGCCCTCCGCGCCGATGGACCAGGCCACCTCGGCCGCGAACGAGCCGGGCACGTAGTAGTCGTACAGGTGCGGCGAGGTGCGGGCGTTGTCGACCAGCCAGCGCCGGCCGTGCTCGGAGGCGATGACGTACTCGCGCTCCAGGCTCATGGTCGCGCCGACCGCGCTGCCCACCACCGTGCCGACCCGGTACGGGTCCAGCTCGGCGAGTTCCAGGCCGGCGTCGGAGACGGCCTCGGCGGCGGCGACGACGGCGAACTGGGCCGCGCGGTCCATCCGGATCGTCTGGGCGGGAGTGAGGCCGTGCGCGGCAGGGTCGAAGTCGCACTCGGCGGCGACCTGGGAGCGGAACGGCGAGGGGTCGAAGAAGCTGATGGTGCGGGTCGCGGTGCGTCCTGAGGTCAGCAGCTCCCAGAACGCCTTGGCGCCGATACCGCCCGGCGCCACCACGCCCAATCCGGTGATCACGACACGTCGATGCATGGACGCCTCCTGCGGGGTCGGTGGACCTTCGTCGAGCGTCCCCCGCGCCGACTTGAGCCCTGCTTGAGAAATCGGCCGGATCAGTGCAGGCCGCGGCCGGCGGCGACCAGCTCGGCCCTGGCGGGGCCGGACTCCCACGTCCAGGCCGTGTCCAGGGCGGATGCCGTGTCCAGCACCGGGTCGGCGGTGAGGATGGCGTGCTGCACGCGCTGGATGCGCCGGGAGGGCTCGAGGCCGAGTTCGCCGATGAGCACCTCGCGCAGGCGGCGGAAGGCGTCCAGGGCGTCGGTGCGCCGGCCGGCGCGGTACAGCGCGATCATGAACTGGGCCTGCAGGTCCTCGTGCAGCGGATGACGGGCGGCCAGGCAGCCCAGCTCGCCCAGGATCTCGCGGTGGCGGCCCAGCTCCAGATCGGCGTCGATGCGCTGCTTCCAGGTGGCCAGCCGCGCCTCCTCCAGGCGCTGCGCCTCGACCCGCAGCACGGGTCCGAGCCGGACGTCGACCAGGGCCGTGCCACGCCACACGGCCAGGGCCGCGCCGAGCAGCCGGGACGCGTGTGCGTGGTCGCCGCAGAGCTGGGCCAGCCGGCCCTGGTCGGCGAGGCGCTCGTAGTCGTGCAGGTCCAGGGCCGCGCCGTCCAGGTGCAGCTGGTAGCCGTCGGCGTGGGTGACCAGCAGCTCGCGGGCCACCCGGGCCGGGTCCATGGCGCAGGTGCGGGCCAGCATCCGCCGGATCTGCAGGATGTAGGTCTGCAGCGTGGTCAGCGCGCTCGCGGGCGGCTCGTCGTCCCACAGCTCGGTGGTGAGCAGGTCGATCGGCACCACCCGGTCGGCGTGGACCAGCAGCAGCGCCAGCACCTTGCGCGGCTTGGGCGCGGTCAGGTCACCCGACACCCCGCCGCAGCGTAGGTCCAGCGGGCCGAGAACTCGACATTGCATGTCCACCCCCGAATGGCTCGTCGCGCTCGCAATGTGCGAAAGCCGCCTCCACCACTATTAGTGCTCGCGAGGGGCGATCTGTCCCATTCGCCGGAACTGGTGACGATCTTTCTAATCCGGTCGGCGGCCTGCCCGTGATCGGGTGCCGGCGACCCGCGGTGATCGCGGCGTGGTGGCTTGACCTGGGCATTCAAGCCGATTTCCACCGGTCCTCAAGTGGCCGGCTGCGACGGTTCATGGCAGACCGGTTCGCCGCGGATGACCGCGTGCGGCCGAAATCCCCATCCCGGCCCGTAGAGGAGCGCCGATGTCCAAGAACAAGGTGTACACCGAGACCCAGCGCGCGGAGATCGCCGCGCCGGCCGCGGTCGCCTTCGAGATCATCAACGACCTGCGGCACTGGCCGCAGTTCTTCCCGGACGGCGTGCACGCCGAGCCGGACGCCGACGGCGCGAACGTGCGCTGGTGGGCGCTGGACGGCGACGCCGTACGCCAGTGGAGCACCACCCGCACGGTCGACAAGGCCGGTCTGCGGGTCGTCACGGAACAGGCCGCCTGCGCCGCGCCCCTGGTGTCGGTGCGTACGGAGTGGACGTTCGCGCCGCAGGGCGGGCAGGCCTGCGAGGCCGAGCTGACGGTGACGGTGACCGCCGCGCCGGGTGAGCAGGGCGCGGACGCCGCCGCCGCGCAACTCGAGGGCGCCGAGGAGATCGTCGCCCGGGTCAAGGGCCTGGCCGAGCGCTGGGACGAGCTGGAGCAGCTGGTCATCTCCTTCGAGGACCCGCTGTTCATCGCCGGGCAGCCGCAGCAGGTCTACGAGTTCCTGTACGCGGCCGACAAGTGGCCCGAGCGGGTCCCGCACGTCACCGCGCTGTCGATGACCGAGGACCAGCCCGGCGTGCAGTTCTTCGACATGGACACGGTCACCCCGGAGGGCCGCGCGCACACCACCCGCTCGGTTCGCGTCTGCCTGCCCCACAAAATCATCTACAAGCAGATCGGCCTGCCGAAGCTGCTCGACGCGCACACCGGGCACTGGCACTTCGTGGAGACGCCCGAGGGCGTCACCGTGCACGCCCGGCACACGGCCACCATCAAGCCGTCGGCGCTGAACCTGCTCGGCGAGGACACCACGGTCGCCGACGCGCGGCGCTACCTGCGCCGGGTGCTCAGCACCAACTCGCTGCAGACGCTGCGCCACGCGCAGGCGTACGCCGAGGAGCCGGCCCGTGCCCAGTAGCACCGAGGCCGACACCGTCGCCGCCGAGCGGGCACTGGCCGACATGCTGGCCCGTTCCGGCGGCACCCTCGACGGGCTGCTGCGCCGAGCGGCGGTGAGCGCCCCGCACCGGATCGCGGTGCAGACCGGGTCCCGCGCGATGACGTTCGCGGAGCTCGACGCGGCCGCCGACGGCTTCGCCGCCAAGCTCACCGGGCTGCTCCCGCGGGACGCGGGGCCATCGCGGCCGGGCCTGCCGGGCGCCGTCGTCGGCGTCGCCGCCGCACTGCACCCGGCCTTCGCCGTCGCCTACTACGGCACGGTGCGGGCGGGCCACGTGTGCGCCGTGATCAACCCGCTGCAGGGCGAGGAGGAGCTGGCGTACGCGCTGGAGTCGGCCGGGGTGCAGGTGCTCGTCGGCGTCGCCGACATGGCCGACAAGCTGCAGCGCATCCGGCTCGACCTGCCGCGCCTGGCGCACGTGTTCTACCTGGACCGTCCGGGGGAGCACTGTGTGCCGGCCGCGGGCGCCCCGGCGGGTCGCGCCGCCCGATTCGACTCGCCGGTCGACGACCCGGACGAGGTGGCGGTGCTGCAGTTCACCAGCGGCACCACCGGGCGGCCCAAGGCGGTCCTGCTCTCCCATCGCAACCTGGTCTACAACGCGGCCCAGGTGGCGGGAGTGCACGGGCTCGGGCCGGACACGATCACGCTCAACCACCTGCCGACCTACCACCCGATGCACCTGAACTCGGCGGTCAGCGCCGGGACGACCCAGGTGCTGTGCCCCGACGCCGACCCGACGCAGGCCGTCGCGACGGCGGCCCGCACCGGCGCGACGCACTTCTACAGCCTTCCGGTGCGGCTGGCCCGGATGGCCGCCGACCCGCGGCTGCCCACCTGGCGCATGCCGGGGGTGCGGGCCATCCTCTCCGGAGGGTCCGCGCTGGCCCCGGCCGCCGCGGCCCGGCTCTGCGCCGGGCTGGGCGTCCCGGTTATCCAGGGGTACGGCCTGGCCGAGACCGCGCCGCTGACCCACTGCGACCGGATCGACCGGCCGTCGGCGGGTTCGGTGGGCCGGCCGGTCGTCGGCACCGAGTGCCGGGTCGTCGACCTGGACACCCGGCAGCCACTGCCCGCCGGCACACCCGGCGAGGTGCAGGTGCGCGGCCCGCAGCTGATGGCGGGCTACCTCACCCCGGACGGGGTGCAGCGCCCGTTCGACGCCGAGGGCTGGTTCGACACCGGCGACGTGGGCCGGCTCGACGACGACGGGACGCTGTTCCTGGTCGACCGGCTCAAGGACGTCTTCAAGTGCGACAACTGGCTGGTCTCACCCGTGGAGCTGGAACGGGTGATCATGCGCCATCCGGCGGTGACCGACTGCATGGTCGTCGACATGCCGCACGAATACCGCGGCGCGGTCGCGTACGCCCTGGTCGTCACCGACGACGAGCAGGTCGGCCCGGACGAGGTCGTCGCGTTCGTCAACGCGGGCCTGCCCGAATACCAGCACCTGCACGGCATCGAGCTCGTGCGGGAGATCCCGCGCTCGCCCAACGGCAAAGCCCGCCGCCGGGACGTGCGCACCCATGTACACGCGCGGCACGGCGCCGCGCACACCAGAAGGAGCGACCACATGGTCACGTTCATCAACAAGATCACTGTCAACGGCGACATCGCGCGGTTCGAGCAGGTGCTCGACGAGATCTCGGAGTACATGGGCGGGCAGCCCGGCTTCATCGGCCGCCAGCTCTACCGCTCGCGCCGCCAGCCCGAGGTCTTCATCGAGACCGTGCAGTGGGCCGACGCGGCGGCGCACGCCAAGGCCGTGCAGACCCCCGGTTTCCGGGAGCAGGTCATGAAGCTGGCCGGGCTGGCCGTGCCGGAGCACGACCTGTACGACGCGGTCGACGAGCACGCCCCGCTCGCCGCTCGCTGAGCAGCACGCCGATGCCGAAACGGAAGGGAGCGCGTCATGAACGACTTCACCATCGAGGACGTGCGGCGCATCCTGCGCGATGTCGCAGGGGCGGACGAGAGAGTGGACCTGGACGGGGACATCGCCGACACCAACTTCGCCGACCTGGGGTATGACTCCCTGGCGCTGCTGGAGACCACCGCGCGGCTGCAGCGTGACCTCAGCATCCGGCTGCCCGACGACGCGGTGCTGGCGGTGAGCACGCCTGGACAGCTGATCGACCTGGTCAGCTCCACCCGGACAGGGGTCCTGTCATGAGCGGGCGCAGCGAGCGAATCATGCGGACGGCGCGCCACGACGCTCGCTCGCGAAGCGAGTGTGCGTCGTGACCGGAGACGCGGCCGGACCGGGCAGTTCGCCCGGTCCGGCCGGACCGGCCGCGGAGTGGGTCTCCTGCAGCCGCTGCCAGGCCGTCGTCTACGGCAAGCGGCTGGCCCGCAGCAGTGGCATCTGCCCGCAGTGCGGGCACTGCCGCCCCCTGGCCGCCTGGGATCGGATCGCCCTGCTGGCCGACCCCGGCTCGGTCGAGCCGCTCGATCTCGTCGCCGACGCCGCGGATCCGCTGCGCTTCGTCGACGACAAGCCGTATCCGCAGCGCATCGCCGACGCCCGGCGGACGACCGGGCTGGCCGAGGCGGTGGTGTGCTGCCGGCTGCGGATGGCCGGCACGCCCGCGATCGCCGCGGTGATGGACTTCCGCTTCATGGGCGGCAGCCTGTCCGGCGCGGTGGGCGAGCTGATCACCGGCGCGGCGGAGACGGCGCTGGCGCAACGGCTGCCGCTGCTGCTGGTCACCGCGTCCGGCGGGGTGCGCATGCAGGAGGGCGTCATCGGCCTGATGCAGATGGCGAAGACCGCGCAGGCGCTGCACCAGCTCGACGAGGCAGGGCTGCCCACGGTCTGTCTGATCACCGACCCGACCTACGGCGGGGTGGCCGCCTCGTTCGCGATGCTCGGCGACGTCGTGGTCGCCGAACCCGGCGCGCGGCTCGGCTTCGCCGGGCCCCGGGTCATCGCCCAGACCATCAAACAGGAGCTGCCGGCAGGTTTCCAGACCGCGGAGTTCCTGCTGGCGCGCGGCTTCCTGGATCTGATCTGCCCGCGTCCGGCGCTGCGCCACCGCATCGGCCGGCTGCTGGCCGTCGGCACCCGCCGCGACGCCGTGCCACCCGCGCCGGTCGAGGGCGGCGCGACGACGGTGGTCCGCGATCCCGGGCTGCTGCCCGAGCGGCGGGCCTGGGAGGCGGTCCGCCGGGCGCGAAACATCGCCCGGCCCACCACCTCCGACTACTTCAGCATGATCCTCGACGACTTCGAGGAGCTGCACGGCGACCGGCTGGGCGGCGACTGCCCGGCGATCATCGGCGGGGTCGGTCGGCTGGGCGGCACGCCGCTGGTCGTGATCGGCCACGAGAAGGGCCACACCACCCGCGAGCTGGCCCGCCGCAACTACGGCATGCCGGGACCGGCGGGCTACCGCAAGGCCGCCCGGCTGTTGCGGCTGGCCGCCAAGTGGGGCCTGCCCGTGGTCACGCTGGTGGACACGCCCGGGGCGCACCCCGGGGTGGACGCCGAGGAGCACGGCCAGGCCACCGCCATCGCGGAGAACCTGCGCCTGATGGGCTCGCTGCCCGTCCCGGTGGTCACCGTGATCACCGGTGAGGGGTGCAGCGGCGGGGCACTCGGCATCGCCGTCGCCGACCGCGTACTGATCATGGAGAACGCGGTGTACACCGTGATCAGCCCCGAGGGCTGCGCGGCGATCCTGTGGCACGACTCCGCCGCGGCGCCCGCGGCCGCCCAGGCACTGCGCGTGGACGCCCGTTCCCTGCTCGAACTCGGCGTGGTGGAAGGGGTCATCCCGGAACCGCCGGGGGGCGCCGAGGCCGACCACGCCGCCGCGGCCGCCGCGCTGCGCGCCGCCGTCCATGCCGAGCTGGCCGATCTCGCGGGGCTCGACCAGACCCGCCTCGTCGCGCAGCGGCGTGCCCGCTTCCGGCGCTTCGGCAGCTCGCGCCGGCCCGATGAGGCCGTACTGATCCCGACCGAAGGGAGTTCGTGGTGACCGGTCTGCTGGATCCTTCCCTGCGCGTGCCACCCATTCCGGTGGACACCGCGGATGTCTGCTCGATGCACGGCTCGCTGCCCGACACCGCCCGTACCGTCGCCGACGACCTCGACGACGTGCGCCGCAGCGCCCAGCAACTGCTGTCCGGGGTGGACAGGCAGCCCAGCGCGCTGCGCATCCGGGCCGGCGACGTGCTCGTCGAGCTGGAGTGGGCCGACGAGAACGCCGTCCTGCCGACCGAACCCGCGCCGGTCGCGGCGGCCGCACGGGCGGCGACGTCCGGCGCGGTCGCGGTCGCCACCGCGGCGCCCGCGCCCGCTCCGGCTCCGGCGGCCGACGGTTTCGCCGACATCTGCGCGAACACGGTGGGCACGTTCTACCGCGCGGCGGAGCCGGGCACGGCCCCGTTCGTCAGCGAGGGCGACCACGTCCGGCGCGGCCAGCAGGTCGCGATCATCGAGGTGATGAAGCTGATGATCCCCGTCGAGGCCGAACGCGACGGGCAGATCGTGGCCGTGCACGTCCCCGACGGCACGTCCGTGGAGTACGGCGACCGGCTGCTCACCATCGCCCCGGCGACCGGGCGCTAGGGGGCCGCCGTGTTCACCACCGTGCTCATCGCCAACCGGGGCGAGATCGCCCTGCGCGTCGCCCGCACCTGCCGCGAGCTGGGGCTGCGCGTGGTCGCGGTCTACTCCACCGAGGACCGCGACGCCGCGGTGGTGGACCTCGCGGACGAGGCCGTCTGCATCGGCCCCGGCCCGGCGCGCGCCAGCTACCTGAACATGTCCGCGATCCTGGAGGCCGCCCGGCGTACCGGCGCGGACGCGGTCCACCCCGGATACGGGTTCCTGTCCGAGGTGCCCGACTTCGCGGAGGCCTGCGAGGCCTGCGGCATCACCTTCGTCGGCCCACCGGCGGCGGTGATCGAACGGCTGGGCGACAAGGCCGCCGCCCGCGCCGCGATGGCCGACGCCGGGCTGCCCATGCTGCCCGGCAGCGACGGCCCGGTGCAGTGCCCGGACCTCGCGGTACAGGTCGCCGCCCGGATCGGCTACCCGATCATCGTCAAGGCGGTGGCCGGGGGCGGCGGGCGCGGCATGCAGGTCGTGCGCGAGCCGTCCGACCTGGTCCGGCAGTTCCGGGAGGTGAAGTCGGCGGCGCAGTCGCTGTTCGGCGACGACCGGCTCTACCTGGAGCGCTACCTGCCCGCGGCCCGCCACGTCGAGGTGCAGATCCTCTGCGACCAGTACGGCAACGGCGTCTACCTGGGCCTGCGCGACTGCTCGGCGCAGCGGCGGCGGCAGAAGATCATCGAGGAGACGCCACCGCCGGGCCTGCCCGCCGAACTCGTCCGGCGGATGGGCGAGGCGGCGCTGCGCGGGGCGCTGGCCACCGGCTACGTCGGCGCGGGCACCTTCGAGTTCCTCGTCGACCACGACGGCGGCTTCCACTTCATGGAGGTCAACTGCCGCATCCAGGTCGAGCACCCGGTCACCGAGCTGACCCACGGCATCGACCTGGTACGCGAGCAGCTGCTGATCGCCGCGGGGGAACGGCTGACCCTGCGCCAGGACGACCTGGCGCCCCGCGGCGCGGCCATGGAGTGCCGCATCAACGCCGAGGACCCGTCCCGCGACTTCGTGCCCTCTCCCGGGCGGCTGGCCGAACTGCGGCTGCCCGCGGGCCCGTTCGTGCGCGTCGACACCGACGCCTACCCGGGCGGCCGGGTGTCCCCGGCCTACGACCCGCTGCTGGCCAAGGTCGTGGTGTGGGCGCCGGACCGGCCGCAGGCGCTGCTGCGTATGCGGCGGGCGCTGGGCGAGTTCCACGCCGCCGGGCCGGGCCTGGCCACCAACCGCGACTTCCTGCTCGCGGTGCTCGACCATCCGCAGTTCATCGAGGGAACCCACGACACCTCGCTGGTCGCCGGCATCACGTGCGGCGCGGCGCGGGGTCTGACCGAGGAGGCATCCATTGGCTGACAGGGACAGTGACGTCCTCACCGATGTCTGTGTGATCGGCGGCGGGCCGGCCGGGCTGGTGCTCGCGCTGCTGCTGGCCCGATCCGGGGTCGAGGTCACGGTGGTGGAGAAGTCGTCCAGCTTCGAACGGGCCTACCGCGGGGAGATCCTGCAGCCTGGCGGGCTGGCCGTGCTGGCGGAACTGGGGGTGCTGGCCGCGGCCCGCAACCGCGGCAGCCACGTGCACGACCGCTTCCAGCTGGTGAACAAGGGCAAGGCGGTGCTCGGGGTGGACTACCGGGACCTGCCAGGGCCGTACAACTACATGCTCAGCGTGCCGCAGCAGTACATCCTGGAGGAGCTGCTGGCGGCCTGCCGCCGGGAGCCGACGTTCCGCTACCTGGCCGGGACCCGGATCACCGACCTGGTGCGCGACGGCGGCGCGGTGCGCGGCGCGGTCGTGGCCGGTCCGCGCGGTCAGCGCACCATCCGGTCGCGCTGCGTCGTCGGCGCGGACGGGCGGTACTCCAAGACGCGGCAGCTGTCCGGCATTCCGTACGACCGCCGCGACATGTTCAGCTTCGACCTGCTGTGGTTCAAGCTGCCCGCGGCGGGCGAATCGGTGCGCGACGTGACCATCCGCGGGGGCGGCGGCCGGATGCTGCTGAGCTACAGCAGCTACCCGGAGGGCATCCAGCTGGGCTGGGCGCTGCCGCACGGCGGCTACCGGCAGTTCGCGGCGCGGCCGTTCACCGAGTTCCGTGACGAGCTGTGCCGGGCCGTGCCGGAATACGCCGGGCGGGTGTACGAGAAGGTGCGCGGCCTGGCCGATCTCAGCCTGCTCGACGTGTTCGCCGGGACCGCCCGCGAGTGGGCGCGCGACGGCCTGCTGCTGATCGGCGACGCGGCGCACACGCACAGCCCGCTCGGCGCGCAGGGCCTCAACCTGGCCCTGCAGGACGCGGTGCTGGCCCATCCGGTGCTGGTCGCGGCGCTGCGCAAGACCGGCCCGGTGGACGCGGCGGCGCTGTCGGGGTACACCACCGCGCGTAACGCCGACATCAACAAGGTGCTGAAGTTCCAGCACCTGCAGGCCAAGGGGATGCTGGGCAGCCGCAGCCGGGCCCTGGAGGTCGGCCGGCAGGCGGTGGCCTCGATCGTGCACCGCACCCCGATCGGCCACAAGCTCACCCGGATGGTCGCCTTCGGCAACCCGCGCTGCCGGGTGCGCACCGACCTCTACGCCACCGCGACCGGCACCAGCCCTGCTTCGCCGGGCTGACCGCCATCCGCGACCGGCGCCGCTCGCCTCGGCGGGCTGCCACCCGGTCGGAGGGCGCCGAGGTTCCTGCGCGCGTTCCGCCCGGCCGTTTCGATCCGCCCTTTCCAGCAAGGAGTCCGATCATGCCCATCATCGACCTGTCCACGGCCGTGGACGCCGCGGCCTGGGAGCCCGAGCCGGTCATCCACGACGTCATGACGCCCGCGCAGGGCGCGGTGCACATGGCCGAGGAGATGGCGCTGCACTTCGGCGTCGACTTCGACCCGTCCGTGCTGCCCGACGGCGAGCTGCTGTCGGTCGACACGCTCAAGCTCACCACGCACACCGGTACGCACATCGACGCGCCGTCGCACTACGGCAGCAAGGCCAGCTACGGGGTGCCGCGTCACATCGACGAGATGCCGCTGGACTGGTTCCACCGGCCCGCGTTCCGCCTGGATCTGCGCTCGGCGCCGGGGCCGACCGTCGACGCGGACTTCCTCGACAAGGAGCTGGCCCGCATCGGCTACCAGCCGCAGCCGCTGGACATCGTGCTGCTGCACACCGGCGCGTCGGCCTGGGCGGGCACGCCGCGCTACTTCACCGAGTTCACCGGCCTGGACGCCGGCGCGACGAACTTCCTGCTGGACAAGGGCATCCGGGTCATCGGCACGGACGCGTTCAGCCTGGACGCCCCGTTCGGCGCGATGCTCAAGCGCTTCAACGAGACCGGCGACCGCGGCGTGCTGTGGCCGGCTCACTTCACCGGCCGCGACCGCGAGTTCTGCCAGATCGAACGCCTGGCCAACCTGGACGCCCTGCCGCAGCCGTACGGCTTCACCGTCTCCTGCCTCCCCATCAAGATCAAGGGAGCCGGCGCCGGCTGGACCCGCGCCGTCGCCATCCTCTGATCCCGCCGAGTACACCGACCACCCGCAGTTTCCGCATCACCGAAGGAGAAACACCATGGCGATGACCGCCCTGCCCGAGGTCACGGACACCTCGGCGACGTACCTGTCCGTCCAGCAGTTCTACGCCCGCCACATGCACCTGCTCGACTCCGGCCGCGCCCGCGAGTGGGCCGACACGTTCGCCCC
The DNA here is from genome assembly GCF_009720365.1 of Catellatospora paridis. Taxonomy (GTDB): domain Bacteria; phylum Actinomycetota; class Actinomycetes; order Mycobacteriales; family Micromonosporaceae; genus Catellatospora; species Catellatospora paridis. The sequence continues at coordinate 611,416 of NZ_ML769314.1, forward strand.
GGACGGCACCTTCACCGCCCCCGGCCTGGACGCCCCGGTACGCGGCCGCGAAGCCCTCGCCGCCGCCGTCGAACAGACCCACGCCCGCCTCGCCGCCACCGGCGAAACCCACCGCCACTGGCACGGCATGGTCTGGGTCACCCCCGCCGCCGACGGCCGCGCCCACGTCCGCTGCTACGGCATGGTCATCGCCGTCACCGCCGACGGCACCCCCCGCATGCACCGCCACTGCATCTGCGAAGACGTCCTCGTCCCCGCCCCCGCCGAACCCGAAGGCTGGCTGGTCCAATCCCGCCACGTCACCCCCGACGCCGCCCCACCCGCCGCCAACTGAAAAGCGACGATCTTGCGCGGACTGTGGGTACGACACGCCCTTGACGGGCATATCGGCAACAGTTCGCGCAAGATCGTCGCGATCTTGGTGCGGTGGGTCGAGCGTCAGGCGGGGAGGCGGAGTTTCATGACGCTTCCCGTGGTGGCGCAGACGGAGCAGGTGGTGATGTAGGCGTTGCGGTTGCGGATGGCGATGCCGCCGGGGTGGTCGACCTTGTCGAGGACCAGTTCGGGGGTTTTGCCCTCGCCGCGGATGCGCATCAGGGCGCCGACGCCTCGGCTGGGGCCGAACATCGAGGTGTGGGTGAACTCCAGGGCGTACAGGGAGCCGTCGGGGCCGAAGGCGATGTCGACGACCGTGGTCAGGCCCTCGGCGTACACCGTGGGTTCCTGGCCCGGCACGACCTTGAAGATGCGGGCCGACCCGGTGGTGAACGGGCGTCCGGTCAGCTCGGCGACGTAGTACGCGCCGTCCTTGTAGACCACGCCCATCGGCACCGACTGCATCGGCAGCATGGTGCCGGGCGGCATGTTGAACGCGGGCGGCGCGGGCATCTGCCGCTCGGGGAACACCGCCAGGGTGCTCACCTGGCCCGCGGGCGTGACGAACAGCAGCGAGTTCGCGCCCGCGTCGACGACCGCGGCCCCGCCCGGCCCGAACGCCACCGACTGCGCGTTGGAGTCCAGCTCACCGCCGTCGGGGTTGTTCGCGGCCTCGTGGCCGGCGATGTCGGCGATGCGCTGGGTGGCCAGGTGCTGCGAGAACCAGTCGCCCGACCAGTCCCGGCGCACCGACACCAGCCGGCCCATCTGGCTGCCCGGCTCGGGCAGCCCGTCCCGGGTGGCCGGGGCCTCGCTCAGGCCCACCGTGAGCAGGGCGCGGTCGAAGCGGTTGAACGCGATGTCGTCGGGCCCGATCGCCTCGGTGCCGTCGGGGCCTGCCAGCGAGGGCAGGCCGGTCAGCACCCGGGTCACGGTGCCGTCGCGGTCGAGGCGGGCCAGCGCGCCGGTGGCGCCCAGGCAGCCGATGCCCTGGGGACGCGGCAGGCAGGTCGGGTTGGCGGCGCCGTCGGCGCCCCGGCCGGCCTCGGTGACGTAGAGGGTGCCGTCGCGGTCGAAGGCGAGGCCGCGTGGGTTGCTCAACCCCGTGGCCAGGACGGTCACGTTCGGCGCCGCCGTGGCGGGCACGCCCTGGGCGACGGCGGACAGGATCACGGCCGACGCGATGGCCAGCCGTTTCATGGATACGAACACGAAGTTGCCTCCGGCGGGCAGGGTCAGGTGTCCGTACCAATAAAACCTATATCGCCCCATTTACCCTGCGTGACGCGCCAACCACGCTGTGCCATCTCGCCCGGACCCCGCTCTCACCCACCCGCCACGCGGCGGCCCCGGCGGCCCGGTGGGCGGGGCGGGGGTGGACCGGGAGGTGGGTCAGCAGGGGGCCGGTTCGGTGGCCGGGGTGGCGGACGGGGCTGGGGTGGGCGGCACCGGGTCGGCGGCCGGAGCCGTGGCGGCCTGGCGGCTGCGGACGGTGAGCATCGGCAGGAAGAACTGGGCCAGCGGGCCGATGGCCAGCGCGTACAGGACGGTGCCGAGCCCGGCCTTGCCGCCCAGCAGGAAGCCCACGGCCACCACGGCGATCTCCAACACGGTGCGCCAGCCGCGCAGCGACCAGGTGCGGGCGGCCAGTCCGGTCATCAGCCCGTCGCGTGGCCCCGGACCGAGATTGGCCCCGATGTAGAGGCCACTCGCGAAGCCGCACAGCACGATGCCGCCGATCATGAAAGCCCAGCGCATGAGCACGTGCGACGGCTCGGGCAGCACCTGGTTGGCGACGTCCACGACCAGGCCGATGACGACGATGTTGGCGATGGTGCCGATGCCGGGGCGCTGGCGCAGCGGGATCCAGCACAGCAGGACGGCCGCGCCGACGATGATCAGCACGGTGCCGACGCTGAGCCCGGCGCGCAGGGCGATGCCCTGGTGGAGCACGTCCCAGGGCTGGTTGCCCAGGTGCGCGTGCAGCATCAGGCTGATGCTGACGCCATACCCGACGAGGCCGGCGAGCAGCTGGAACAGGCGGCGGGGGAGGCGCTCGCGCAGGGGCATGGGCGTGGGGCGGCGGGTGGTCGGGGCGGCGGAGACCCGGCGCTGGGTCGCTCGAAGTGGCATGTGCAGTGGCTTGCGTGCGCCTGTCATGTCTGCCAGTCTGGAGGCCAATCGAAAAGCCAGAAAGGGCCAATCCGGGGGGACTGGCCTTACAACGGGGGGAATGGCGATGACCGTCTCCGTACGCGGTGTGCAGCTGGCCAGACTGCTCGGGCGGTGGCACGCGCTGCCCGCCCGGCGGCGCAGCCCCGACTACGCGGCCCTCGCCTCGTCGGTGCGCGGCCTGCTCGCCGACGGCCGGCTGGCCCTCGGGGTGCGCCTGCCCGCCGAGCGCGAACTCGCCGAGGCCCTGGAGATCTCCCGCACCACGGTCAGCGCGGCCTACCGCGAGCTGCGCGATTCGGGCCACCTGACCAGCCGCCGCGGCGCGGGCAGCTGGACCACCCTGCCCAGCGGGCACCGGGTGGCCAGCAGCGGGCTGTGGATGCCGGATGACGAGCTCGACCTCATCGACCTGAGCTGCGCCGCGCTGCCGGCACCCGAGCCGCTCATGGCCGCAGCCCGCGAGGCCGTCGAGGAGCTGCCGAACTACCTGGGCGGGGCCGGCTACCACCCGAGCGGCATCACCGAGCTGCGTGAGGCCGTGGCCGACCAGTACACCGAGCGCGGCCTGCCGACCAGCCCCGAACAGATCATGATCACGAACGGGGTGCTGCACGCGCTCGACCTGATCCTGCGGCTGCAGGTGCCGGTGGGCGCGTCCGTGCTGGTCGAGTCGCCGACCTACCCGAACGCGCTGGCCGCGTTCGCCGGCCGCCGGGCCCGGATCAGCACGCACGGCCTGGACGAGGGGGGCTGGGACGCCGAGCTGCTGCTCGGCGCGCTGCGCCAGACCCGGCCGAGCCTGGCCTACCTGATCCCGGAGTTCCACAACCCGACCGGCCACGTCATGCCCACCGCGCTGCGCGAGCAGCTCGTCGCCACCGCCCAGCGCACCGGCACCGACCTGGTGATCGACGAGTCCTTCGTGGACCTGCCGCTGGACGGGCAGCCGATGCCGCCCGCGGTCGCCTCCTTCGACCGGCACGGGCGGGTGCTCACCATCGGCGGCATGAGCAAGCCGTTCTGGGGCGGGCTGCGCGTCGGCTGGATCCGTGCCTCCGCGCCGATCGTGCAGCGCCTGGCCGCGGTCCGGGTCGGCGTGGACACCGCCGGGCCGGTGCTGGACCAGCTGGTCGCGGTCCGCCTGCTGACCCGCGCGGCCGAGGTCATCCCGCAGCGCCGGGCGCTGCTGGCCGCGCAGCGCGACGCGCTGGTCGCCGCGGTGCGCGAACACCTGCCCAGCTGGCGGGTGACCGTGCCGTCGGGCGGGGTCACCCTGTGGGCCGAGCTGGACGGGCCGGTCTCCAGCGCGCTGGCGCGCGCGGTGGAACCCCTGGGCGTACGCCTCGCGCCCGGCCCCCGGTTCGGCGTGGACGGCACCCTGGAGCGCTTCATCCGGCTGCCCTTCACCCAGCCCGTCCCCGAACTGGTCGACGGCGTGCGCCGGATCGCCGCGGCCCGCTACGACCTCGACCGCACCGGCCGTCCTCAGTGGAGCGAGCCCGCCCTGATCGCGTGACCCGTGGCAGAATGCGCCGATGGACTCCAAGCTCGGCGGGCTGACCCTGCGCTGGCAACCGGAACCCGCCTCCTGGCACCTGGCGGGCGGCGTGCTCTCCGTCGCGGCCGGGCCGCAGACCGACATGTTCGTCGACCCGGGCGACCCGGCCGCGCCGCCGGTGCTCAACGCGCCCCGCGCGCTGGCCGCGGTGCCCGAGGGCGACTTCCAGTTCGCGCTGCGGGCCCGGGTGGACTTCGGCGAGAAGTACGACGCCGGGGTGATCCTGGTCTGGGCCGGTGAGCGGCACTGGGCCAAGCTGTGCTTCGAGCGCTCCCCGGCGGGCGAGAACACCATCGTCACCGTCATCACCCGCGGCGACTCCGACGACGCCAACGCCTGGCCGGTCGCCGGGGACACGGTCTGGCTGCGGGCCAGCCGCCTCGGCCCGGCCTGGGCCTTCCACAGCAGCCCCGACGGGCAGTCCTGGCAACTGGTCCGCTACTTCAGCCTCGGCCCCGACGCAGGCCCGCCCATGATCGGCGTCGAGGCGCAGTCCCCGGTCGGCGCTGGCTGCACCGTCGTCTTCGACCACGCCCGCCTGACCCCGACCCGCCTGTCCGACCTCCGCGACGGCAGCTGACCGGCACAAAAACGTAGGGGCGGCTTGTGGCCGCCCCTACGTACCTCACTGCGTGGGAAAGTAAGTCCCCGCCGGATCAGATTTCGACGAGGGAGCCCTCGTACATCTTCTCGATATCCGACGCGAAATTGGTCTCCACCGTGCGTCGCTTCAGCTTCATCGAGGGGGTGATCTCCCCGTGCTCAATGGTCAGGTCGCGCGGCAGAATGGTGAACTTCTTGATGGTCTCCCAGCGGTTGAGCTTCGCGTTCAGCTCGTCGATGTGCCCGCTGACCATGGCCTTCGCCTCGTCCGAGGTCACGATCTCCTCGTACGACTTCCCTTCGAGCGGCGTGCCGGCCGCCCAGCCGGTGATCGCCTCGGGGTCGAGGGTGACCAGCATCGAGCAGTAGTTGCGCGAGTTGCCGATCACGAGCACCTGCGAGGTGTACGTGCACAGCGCCTTGAACAGGCCCTCGATGTGGCTCGGCGCGATGTACTTGCCGCCTGACGTCTTGACCAGGTCCTTCTTGCGGTCCGTGATCTTCAGGAAGCCGTCGCCGTCCAGCTCGCCGATGTCGCCGGTGCGGAAGAAGCCGTCCTCGGTGAACACGGCGGCGGTCTCCGCGGGCAGGTTGTGGTACCCGCGCATGATCGGCGCGCCGCGCAGCAGGATCTCGCCGTCGGCGTCGATCCGGATCTCCAGGTCGCCGAGCGGCTGGCCGACCGAGCCGATCTTCAGCGCGCCGGGCCGGTTGACGAACGCGCCCGCGCAGTTCTCGGTGAGGCCGTAGCCCTCGCTGATGGGCAGGCCGGCGGCGGCGAAGAACTCCGCGATCGGCACCGACAGCGCGGCCGAGCCGGACACCATGTAGCGGATGTTGCCGCCCAGCCGGGCGTGCAGCTTGCTGAAGACCAGCTTGTGCGCGATGCCGTACTTGCGCATCAGGCCACCGGGGACCGGCTTGCCGGCCTGCTCCAGCGCGACCCGCTCGCGCCCGACGCGCACCGCCCAGCCGAAGATCTTCGCCTTGAGCCCGCCGGCCTCGGTGGCCTGGCCGACGACCCGGTTGTAGACCTTCTCGAAGATGCGCGGCGCGGCGCACATCAGCGTCGGCTTGATCAGGCCCAGGTTGTCGATGATCTTGTCGACCCGGCCGTCCACGTACGTCGGCACGCCGACGTGGATGATGCCGCAGATGAGGGTCTTGCCGAACGAGTGCGACAGCGGCAGCCAGAGGAACTGCACGTCGGTGGGGAGCAGCACGCCGACGTCCGACTGCGCCACGCCCTCCCAGGTCCAGCCCCGGTGCAGCAGCTCGACGCCCTTCGGGCGGCCGGTGGTGCCGGAGGTGTAGATCAGGGTCGCCAGGTTGTCCGGGCCGATGCCGGCGATCAGGTCGTCGACCAGGCTCGGGTTGGCGGCCAGTGCCTCGGCGCCGCGGCGCTCCAGGTCGGCCAGCGTGAGCTGGGGGAACGCGGCGGCCGGGTCGGCCGCGCCGTCGATCAGCACGATGTGGGTGAGCGTGGGCACCGCGTCCCGGCTCATCTTGGCGGCCTGCGCCGGGTTCTCCGCGATCAGCACCTTGGATCCGGAGTCGGCGACGATGAAGCAGGCCTCCTCCGGCTCGGTGGTCGGGTAGACCGTGGTCGTCGCGGCACTGGAGCACATGATGCCGAGGTCGGCGACGATCCAGTCGAGCCGGGTGTTGGCCAGGATCGCGACGCGATCCTCCTTGCCGATGCCGAGCGTGGTCAGACCGGCGGCGATCGCCTTGGCGCGTTCCGCGATCTGGGCCCAGGTGTACCAGACCGGCGCGTTGTCCGCGTCCGGGCCGCCGAAGGCGCGGGCGTCGGGGGACGCCGCCACTCGCTGCAGGAACATGTCCGGAATAGACCGGTAAGGCACATCAATGGTCATGAGTCGGGGCCGCCTCTGGTAGGCAAGAGTGACGGGGGACACGTTAACTTGGTGTTACCGAAGGGTAATGCTGAGCTGGGGTTGGGGGAACCCCTCGGGAAGATCTTTTCTGCGGGTCAGCAGGCCGCCACCGGCGCGCCGGCTGCTCGCGGGGCCGCACTCAGATGCCCAGCCGTACGCCGCGCAGCCGGCTCGTCTGCTCGGGCGGGCCGTCCAGGCTGGCCCGCGCGTGCCCCTGCCGGCCGGACAGGAACATCAGCAGCTCGCTGGGGGTGCCGGTGAGGTTGAGCGGATGGGTGCCGGGCCGCCCGGTGGTCACCGTGCCATGGCCGGGAGAGATCACCCGCACCTGCACCGGGTAGCGGCGCAGCGCCAGCGACGCGCGCCGCCGGGCCTGCCCCCACAGCGCCTGGGAGAGCCCGGGCTCCAGCTTGCGCGGCGTCCAGTCGGCGACCGCCCGGCGGATGTCCTCGTGGTGGATGAACATCTCGGCCAGGTTGACCAGCTCGTCCAGGGCCCCGAGCCCGGCGGGGCTCCACCGCGGCGGGTGCCGCAGCTCGGTCAGCAGGGTGTCGAAGTCGCGGGCGGCGAAACGCTGCTGCACGGTCGCGGTGCGCCCGGCCAAACGCTTGATCAGGATGCCCGCGGCCGCGTCGGGACGCCGTTCCCGCAGCAGCAGGTGCGCCAGGAGATCGCGCACGGTCCAGTCCCCGCAGAGGGTGGGGGCGCCTGGTCCTACCTCGGCCATCAGGTCGGCCAGAGCTAGCCTTTCAGCGAAGGCGTACCGGGTCATGTCGGCGATCCTACGTACCCTGGAGGCGGTGTGACGCCCCGCACAGGCCATACCCGCTCGCCTGGAGCAGCGGCGTCGGTAAGGATAGGAAGCCAAGCTAATTACTTACCGACCTTGACGACGGGGATACCAGTGGCAGGGCAGACAGCCGGCGCCGAGCCGAAGAGACCGGATATCACCGGGCGTGATGTGCTCGCCCGCGGGGCGCGGGTGATGTGGCGCGGGATCCGGGACGAGCCGCGCCGGTTCACGACCGCCGTGCTGGGCAGCTGCCTGTTCGGCGCGCTGGTCATCGGGCAGGCGATAGTCGTCGGCTGGCTGGTCGACGAGCTCATCGAGCCCGCCACCACCGGGGGCGACGTCCGCGCGGGTGCGATGGCGCTGGGCGCGACGGTGCTGATCGCGATGGGGCTGGGCCGGGTCGCCGGCATCTTCGGCCGCCGGCTGGGCGCGGGCTTCATGCAGTTCGCCCTGCAGGCGAAGTACCGCCACGAGGTGACGCGCCGCTACCTGCAACTGCCCGTCTCCTGGCACCAGCGCCACGCCACCGGCACGCTGCTGTCCAACGCCAACTCCGACGTCGAGGCCGCCTGGTTCCCGGTCGCGCCGCTGCCGTTCGCGGTCGGCACCATGTTCATGCTGGTCGTCGCGGTGGCCGTGCTGTTCGCGGTGGACTGGGCGCTGGCCCTGGTCGGCCTGGTGGTCTTCCCGGTGCTGTTCGTGATGAACGTGGTGTTCTCCCGGCGGATGGCCCCGCGCCAGGCCCGCGCCCAGCACCTGCGCGCCGAGGTCGCCGCGATCGCGCACGAGAGCTTCGACGGCGCACTGGTGGTAAAGACCATGGGCCGGGAGGACCTGGAGACCCGCCGCTTCGCGGCGCGGGCCGGCGAGCTGCGCGACGCGCTGATCAGCGTCGGCCGGCTGCGCGGCCTGTTCGATCCGCTGATGGAGTCGCTGCCGTTCCTCGGCACGCTGCTGGCGCTGCTGGTCGGCGCGTGGCGGATGGACCAGGGCGCGATCGGGCTCAACGAGGTGGTGCAGGTGACCTTCCTGTTCACCGTGCTGGCGTTCCCGGTGCGGGCCATCGGCTGGGTGCTCGGCGACCTGCCGCGCTCGGTCGCGGGCTGGGACCGGGTGGAGCACGTGCTCGAGTCGACCGGGCAGATGCCGTACGGCGCACAGGCCCTGCCGGGTTCCGGCGCTGCCGAGCTGAGCTTCCGCAACGTCGACTTCGCGTACGAGCCCGCGCAGCCCGTGCTGCGCGACGTCACCTTCACCGTGCCCGCCGGGCGCACGGTCGCCCTGGTCGGCCCGACCGGGTCCGGCAAGTCGACCATCGCCACCCTGGCTGCCCGCCTGCTCGACCCCGAACAGGGGCAGGTCGCCCTCGACGGGACCGACGCGCGCGGGCTCAGCTCTGCCTCGCTGGCGCACACCGTGGCGCTGGTGCCGCAGATCGCGTTCGTCTTCGACGACACCGTGCGCGGCAACGTCGCGCTGGACCGGCCCGGCATCGACGACGACCGGGTGCACGAGGCGCTGGCCACCGCGCAGGCCGACACGTTCATCGCGCGGCTGCCCGAGCACCTGGACACCCAGCTCGGCGAGCGGGGCACGTCGCTGTCGGGCGGCCAGCGCCAGCGGGTGACCCTGGCCCGCGCGCTGGCCGGGCAGCCGCGGCTGCTCATCCTCGACGACGCGACCAGCGCCGTCGACCCGCGGGTGGAGGCCCGCATCCTCGCCTCGCTGCGCGGGTCCGCGCAGACCACGACGATCCTGGTCGTCGCGTACCGCCGGGCCACCATCGCGCTGGCCGACGAGGTCGTCTACATCGAGTCCGGCCGCGTGGTCGCCACCGGCACCCACGAGCGGCTGCTGGCCACCGTCAGCGGGTACGCCGACCTGGTCACCGCGTACGAGAAGGCCGAGGAGGAGCGTGAACGCGAGCGGCTCTACGACGACGCCTCCGCTGTCGAGCAGGAAGAGGAGGTCGCCGCGTGAGCGAGCGGAGCGAGCGAACCATGATGCAGATTTTTCACGCCATCGACGAGCGCAGCGAGGAGAAGGCGTGAGCGCGTCCGCAGTCACCGATACGGGCCGCGCCGAGTCGGCCTGGGCCACCTTCCGCCGGGGCGTTTCGCTGTCGCCCGAGCTCAAGGCGGGCCTGGCGGGCACGCTGGGGCTGGCCCTGATCGCGATGATCGGCCGCGCGGCGGTGCCGGTCGCGGTGCAGCAGGGCATCGACCGCGGGCTCGGGGTGGAGACCGGCCACCTGGACATGGGCGTGATCGCCACCATCGTCGCCGTCACCGCGCTGATCCTGGTGGTCACCACGGCCTGCGGCTACTTCATGATGCGGCGGCTGTTCACGGTCAGCGAGACCGCGCTGGCCAACATCCGGGTGCGCACGTTCCGGCACATCCACGATCTGTCCATGCTGCACCAGCAGTCCGAGCGCCGGGGCACCATGGTCTCCCGGGTGACCAGCGACGTCGACTCGATCACGCAGTTCATCCAGTGGGGCGGCGTGATCCTCATGGTCAACGGCGGCCAGCTGGTGGTCACCACGATCGTCATGGCGTTCTACTCGTGGCAGCTCACCCTGGTGGTGCTGGCCGCGTTCCTGCCCGCGGTGGTCGTCATCAAGGCGTTCCAGAAGCGGCTGTCCGGGGCGTACGCCGAGAACCGCCGTCGGATCGGCGTCATGCTCGGCGCGATCTCGGAGTCCGTGGTCGGCGCGTCGGTGATCCGGGCGTACGGCGTCTCCGAGCGCAGCGGCGCGAAGCTGTCCGGGACCATCGACGACTACCAGCAGGCGCAGCGACGGGCCATGCGCATCAGCGTGACCAGTTTCTCCGTCGGTGAGATCGCGGCCGCGGTGGCGCTGGCGTCGGTGGTGCTGGTCGGGGTGCGGATGGGGCTCGCGAACGAGATCACGTTCGGCGAGATGACCGCGTTCCTGTTCCTGGTCACGCTGTTCATCCAGCCCGTCCAGATCGCCACCGAGGTGCTCAACGAGGCGCAGAACGCGGTCGCGGGCTGGCGGCGGCTGCTCGACATCGTCGACCTGGAGCCCGATGTGGCCGACCCCGGCGAGCAGGGCGTGCACCTGCCGGACGGCCCGCTGGACATCAGCTTCGAGCGGGTCAGCTTCAGCTACCCGGTCGACGGCGAGCCCGGCCCGCGGGTGCTGCACGAGGTGCACCTGGACATCGCCGCGAAGACCCGGGTGGCCGTCGTCGGGGAGACCGGCAGTGGCAAGACCACGTTCGCCAAGCTGCTCACCCGCCTGATGGACCCGAGCGAGGGCCGGGTGCTGCTGTCCGGCACGCCGCTGACCGACGTGCGGTTCGCCTCGCTGCGCAGCCGCGTCGTGATGGTCCCCCAGGACGGCTTCCTGTTCGACGCGACGGTCGCCGAGAACGTGCGCTTCGCCCGCCCCGACCTCACCGACGCCGAGCTTGAGCAGGCCTTCACCGACCTCGGTCTGCTCGACTGGGTCCAGGGCCTCGCCCACGGCCTCGACACCCCCGTGGGTGAACGCGGCGAAGCCCTCAGCGTCGGCGAGCGCCAACTGGTCGCCCTGGCCCGCGCCTACGTGGCCGACCCCGACCTGCTGGTCCTCGACGAAGCCACCAGCGCCGTGGACCCCGCCACCGAGGTACGCCTGCAGCGCACCCTCGACGCGGTGACCCGCGGCCGCACCACGGTGGCCATCGCCCACCGCCTCTCCACGGCCCAGTCCGCCGACGAGGTGATCGTCGTGGACAAGGGTGTGGTGATCCAGCGAGGCCCGCACGAGGAGCTGCTCACCGTCACCGACTCCGTCTACGCCAAGCTCTACGCCTCCTGGCTCGAACAGACCCGCTGACACGAAGCACGCGACGACCTGCGCGGCCGGTGGCCACGCAGGGTCGTCGCGCTTTTCGGGTATGGGTCAGCGCGAGTAGAACTCGACGACCAGCTGCTCGTCGCAGATCACGGGGATCTCGGTGCGCAGCGGTTCGCGAGTCAGGGTGGCACGCAGGTCGATGAGGCTGACCTCGAGGTACGGAGCGGTGGGCCCGTCGAGGTGGGCGCCGGCCGCGGCGATCTGGAACGGCGGCTTGGTGCGGCTGCGCTCCCGGACGGTGATGGTCTGCCAGGGCTTCACGCGGTAGGACGGGCGGTCCACCTTCTGGCCGTCCACGGCGATGTGACCGTGGCCGACGGCCTGGCGGGCCTGGTAGATGGTGCGGGCGAAGCCGGCCCGCAGCACCAGCGCGTCCAGCCGGCACTCCAGCGAGACCAGCAGGGTCTCACCGGTCTTGCCTGCGCTGCGGGCGGCCTTGTCGAACTGGTTGCGCAGCTGCGTCTCGCTGATGAAGTACTGGTGGCGCAGGCGCTGCTTCTCCAGCAGCCGGACCTGGTAGTCGGAGGGCTTCTTGCGGGCCCGCCCGTGCACGCCCGGCGGGAACGGGCGCCGCTCGAAGTACTTGACGCACTTGCGGGTCAGCGGGATGCCGAGAGCCCGGGACAGCTTCGCCTTGGGCCGCGCTTGGTTCACGAGGGTGCCTCCAACTTCCGGATGTCATAGGTTAGGCTCGCCTAACGTAGGTAAGCCTAACCGATGTTGGAGGACCGCCGTGCCGCACCCCGCCGAGATCGCCCGCTCCCTGACCGCAGGCCGCCTGCCCGGCGTGGCGCAGGTTCCGTTCCACGCCAGCCCTTACCGGGTGCGCCACGCCACCGACCACGAAGGACGCCCGCTGCTGCTGTGCCGCGAGGGCGGGCAGCTCGACAGCGCGCTGCGCCCGCGGGACGGGGAAGGCGACGACACCGCCGTCGTGCTCGCGGTGGGGGAGTCCCGCGGGGCGCGGGTGTGGGTGTCGGGCTGGGCCAGCGCGCTGGAGGGCATCGAGGCCCGCGCCGCCGCGCTCGAGTTCGCCGCCGTGAACCCGGTCAGCGACCTGCTCGACGTGGACCGCGGCTACCGGCTGTACCGGATGGACGTCGCCGAGGTGCGGCTGGAGTGCCCGACCGGGCACCTGACCGAGATCGACGTCGAGGACTACGCGGCGGCCGAGCCCGCGGCGTCCGTGGCCTGAGCGGCCTGACCGCCGGAACCGGTGACCTCCGTCGGGCCGAGGTCGCCGGTGATGTAGTGCTGCAGGTTCGGCGCGACCGCGGCGACCACCTGGTCGGCGGGCAGCGAGGCCAGCGGTTCGAGCTTCATGATGTATCGCATCAGCGCCAGCCCGCTGATCTGGCTGGCCACCAGCGATGCGCGCAGCGGGGCGTCGGCCGCGTCGAGCTTCAGCTCGGTCTGCACGCGGCGCAGGATCTGCGTGATCAGGAACTCGCGCAGCAGGCGCATTGTCCACTCGTTGCTCATCGCGGACCGCACCAGCGACGCGCCGATCGCCCCGAGCGGCGAGTCCCAGATCGTCACGAAGACCCGCGCCAGGCGTACCCCCGCCTCGTCCTTGCCCCCCGCCACGACCTGGTCGATCAGCTCCCGCGGGTCCATCGGGAACTGCATGGTGGCGACGAAGAGCTGCTCCTTGGTGCCGAAGTAGTGGTGCACCAGGGCGGGGTCGACCTCGGCCGCGGCGGCGATGGCGCGCATCGTGGCGGCGTCGAAGCCCTTCTCCGCGAAGAGCTCGCGCGCCGCGGCGAGGATGGCCTCGCGGGTGTCGGGGTTGCCCGGCCGGCGCCCGGTGCGGCTGCGCTTCATCTGACCCTTCCTCGGTACGCGCGGCGCGTCCCCGGCGCGCTGCCACTACGGCGGCGCGCCGGGGACGTCCGTGCTCGTCGGTCCACGACGATTCTCCCGGATGGGGCCGGGTGTTTCGGTCAGGGGGTGCGGCGGCGCAGCGTGCCCGCCGCGGCGACCAGTGCCACCACCACCGCCCCGGCGACGATGCCGAAGTCACGCCACATGGTGCCGGTCGGCTCGGCGTGCGCGCCGACCTCCTGCAACGCCTCGACGGCGTACGTCAGCGGCAGCACGTCGCTGATCGCCTGCAGCCAGCCCGCCATCAGCTCGCGCGGCACGAACAGCCCGCACAGCAGCAGCTGCGGCACCGCCAGCACCGGCATGAACTGCACCGCTTGGAACTCCGTCTTGGCGAACGCGCTGGCCAGCAGGCCCAGCGCCATGCCCAGCACCGCATTCGCCACAGCGATCATGACGACGTAACCGGCCGCGCCCTGGGTGTCCAGGTCGAGCAGCAGGTAGGCCAGCGCGCTGGCGAAACCCGCCTGCACCGCCGCGGCCAGCCCGAACGCGAGGCCGTACCCGAACAGCAGGTCGGTCTTGCGCAGCGGGGTGGTGAGCAGCCGCTCCAGCGTGCCGGTGGTGCGCTCGCGGAGCATCGCGATGCTGGTGATCAGGAACATGATGATGAACGGGAAGACGCCCAGCATGATCAGTGCGATGTGGTCGAAGACGCCGGGCTGGCTGTCGTACATGAAGTAGAGCAGCGTCAGCAGCAGCGTCGGCACGGCCACCAGCATCGCCACGGTACGGCGGTCGTGGCGCAGCTGGCGCAGGATGCGGCCGGTGGTGTGCAGCAGGATCATGACGGGACCTCGCTCGTCTCGCCGGTGGCGCGCGGGGCGGGGACACCGGACCCCTGGCGCCGGATCAGGGTGAGGAAGGCCTGGTCGAGGTCCTCCGTGCCGGCGGACGCCTTGACCGCCGCGGGGGTGTCGTCGGCGATCAGCAGACCCTCGCGGATCAGCAGCAGCCGGTCGCAGCGGTTGGCCTCGTCCATCACGTGGCTGGACACGACCAGCGTCGAGCCGTGCTGGGCGAGCTCGCGGAACTGCGCCCACAGCTCGTCGCGCAGCACCGGGTCCTGTCCGACGGTGGGCTCGTCGAGGATCAGCACCTTCGGCTTGCTGACGATCGCGCAGGCCAGCGAGGCCCGGCTGCGCTGCCCGCCGGACAGGTTGCCGACCAGCTGCGACGCGGCCTCGGCCAGGCCGACGTCACGCACCGCGGCATCGGCCTCGGCCTGGCCGAGCCCGTAGAGCGCGGCGAAGTAGCGCGCGTTCTCGCGCACCGTCAGGTCGGCGTACACACTCGGCGCCTGCGTGAGGTAGCCGATCTGGCTGCGCAGCTTCGCGTCGCCAGCCGGGCGGCCCAGCACGGTGACCGTGCCCGAGCGCACCAGCTGGACGCCCACGATCGCGCGCATCAGCGTGGTCTTGCCACTGCCGGACGGGCCGAGCAGGCCGGTCACGCTGCCCTCCGGGATGGTGCAGCTCAGGCCGTGCAGCACAGGCCTGGCTCCCCGGTGTACGACGAGGTCGGCGACCTCGATCGCGGATGTCATGGGAGTCCTCCGTAGGAATTCACCGCTTGTTGAACTCAACGGTAGGTGAATTCTGCGCGCCTGGCAATCCGCCTATGTGGATCCCGGTCCCGGAGGGTCGCGCCTCCGGGACCGGGATTCAGCTCAGAGAGCCAGCACGCGGTCGAGGAAGTTCTTGTAACCGCGCATGGCGATGCGCATCGCCTCGGTGTCCGGCGCGGCACCCTGGCGCGGGTCCAGGTCGCCCTGCTCGGCCAGCAGCTGCTCGGCCAGCGCCGACACCGCCTCGCTGACCAGCGCCTGCGCGTCGTTCAGCGCCGACTCCGGCTCGTCCACGAACCGGGTCTGCACCTCGCGCCACGCGTCGCGGAAGCGCTGCGCCTGCTCCGCCTCCCACACCGCGATCGGCGTCTCGGTCACGTCACCCGGCCGCAGCGCGGTCGCGGTCGGCGCCACCTGCTCCACGTCCAGCACCTCGTCCTCGTCGTCGGCTTCGTCGGTCGCGGCGTCGATCCCACCGACCGGCGCCACCTCCTGCGCCTCTTCGTCGACCGCTGCCTCGTCCGCGGCGTCGACGATCTCGGCCGCGGGCGCGTCATCCGTGTCGGCGGCAGGCGCCCCCTCGACGTCTGCCTCCGCCACCTCCCCGGCCTGCTCCATCTCGGCGTCGACGACATCGGCCTCGGCGTCGGACGGCTCGACGTCGGCCTCTGCCGCGGCGTCCTCGGACTCCGCGGCCACGGCTGCGACCTCCACCGCCGCCTCGGTTTCCGCCTCCGGCGCGGCGTCCTCGTCGGCTTCCGCCTCCAGGATCGCGTCCTCGTCGGCTTCCGCCTCGGGGGTCTCGTCGGCGACCGCGTCAGCCGTCAGGTCGCCTTCGGGCGTCCCGTCGGCTTCCACCTCGGCGACGTCCTCCGCGTCAGACTCGTCCAGGCTCGCCTCCGCGGACTCCTCGACGTCGGCCTGCCCGTCGATCGCCTCCGCTTCTTCTTCATCTTCTTCATCATCATCGTCGTCGGCCTGTGCCTCCGGTGCGTCGTCGTCGGCCTCCGCCCCGGGGGCGTCTTCGGCTTCGATGTCGTCGTCGGCTTCCGCCTCGTCGGCCTCTTCGTCGTCGGCCAGGGCCTCGGGCTCCCCGCCGGTGTCGGCCTCCGTCTCGGTTTCGGCAGTGTCCGCCTCGGCCTCGGGCGACTCCTCGGTCTCGGCTTCTGCCTCGGGGGACTCGGCGTCGGCTTCCGTTTCAGGAGACTCGACGTCAGCTTCTGCGTCGGCTTCCGCTTCGGGCGACTCGACGTCGGCTGCTGCTTCGGGCGACTCGGCGTCCGCTTCCGCGTCCGGGGACTCGTCCGCGTCGGTCTGGGCGTCCGGGGTCTCGGCGGCGGCTTCAGCGCCTTCCGGGTCGTCTCCGGCCTGGTCGGCGGGCCGGACGAGGGTGGGCAGCTCGCTGGTGTGTTCCAGCAGCGCGGCCTGCTCGCGCGGGCTCAGCTGCAGGGTGGGCTCGAGCTCGTCGGCGGCCTCGGCCTCGGGCGCCGGCTGCTGGGCCGGTGGGATGAAGGTCGGGATGTGCGCCGGGAGCGGCGCGAAGTGGGGGTTGGTCATGCGATCCTCGGCTCTCGCGGTGGGGGAGAGCGCCCGCGGGCGCTGCGCGCAGATGCCCGTCAAGTTACCGCCGGGCTGCCCGTTCTCGCGTCATACCAGCGTCCATACCTGTGACCCGGGCCACCTCGATCAACCGACTTGCCCGGCAGTCGTGGGAAAACGCGGCCGAGATACGCACGAGTGCCGGGCACGTCGGACGATCTTGGGGCGGCAGCAGGTGAGACGTGGGCCGCACCGGCGCGGCGGTGTGATCGGCGGTGAGGGAGAATTTCGGTGTGTCAGGGACCGAGCAGCTGGATCCGCGGATCGCCGACCGTTTGAAGCGCGACCGCGACGGGCTCGTCGCCGCCGTGGTGCGCCAGCACGACACCGGTGAGGTGCTGATGCTGGCCTGGATGGACGACGAGGCACTGCGCCGCACGCTGTCCACCGGCCGGGCCACCTACTGGTCGCGCAGCCGCGGGGAGTACTGGGTGAAGGGCGCGACCTCGGGCCACCACCAGTTCGTCAAGGCCGTGGCGCTGGACTGCGACGGCGACGCGCTGCTGGTCAGCGTGGACCAGGTCGGCCCGGCGTGCCACACCGGCACCCGCACCTGCTTCTCCGACGAGCTGCCGGTCGAGTCCGGCGAGGTCTTCGAGGAGTCGCACCCGTGACCGGGCAGACGATGGACGGCACGACGGCGCACGCCGCCGGGAAGCGCCGCGAGGAGATGGCATGAGCGAGCATCGCGAGCGAATCAAGAGGACGGCGACTCATGCCGGAGCCGAGCGTAGCGAGGTGAGTGCATGAGCGAGCATCGCGAGCGAATCAAGAGGACGGCGACTCATGCCGGAGCCGAGCGTAGCGAGGTGAGTGCATGAGCAGCAGTGCCGCGAGCAGCGGGGCGGTCAGCCCCGACCTGGCCGGGTTCCGGGCCCGGGCCGCGCGCCGCCGGGTGGTGCCGGTGACCCGCCGGCTGCTGGCCGACGCGGAGACGCCGGTCGGGGTGTACCGCAAGGTGGCCGGCGGCCCGGGGACCTTCCTGCTGGAGTCGGCCGAGCAGGGTGCGGGCGCGGCGGGCACGGCCTGGTCGCGGTACTCCTTCATCGGGGTGCGCAGCCTGGCGACGCTGACCGAGCGCCACGGGCAGGCGCACTGGCTGGGCAGCCCGCCCGACGGGGTGCCGGTCAAGGGTGATCCGGTCGCCGTGCTGCGGGCCACGGTCGCGGCACTGACCGGCCCGGACGACGAGGACGAGGGCCTGCCCCCGCTGACCGGCGGCCTGGTCGGCTTCCTGGCGTACGACCTGGTGCGCCGGTTCGAGCGGCTGCCGCAACTGGCCGACGACGACCTGCACGTGCCGGAGCTGGGCCTGTTCCTCGCCACCGACCTGGTGGTGCTGGACCACTACCTGGGCCAGGCCGTCGTGGTCGCCAACGCGGTGCTGCCCGAGCAGGCCGACGACGACCAGGTCGCGGCGGCCTACCACCACGCGATCGGCCGCCTGGACGCGATGACCACGGCGCTGTCCCGGCCCACCCCGCCGATGATCTCGACGGTGTCCGCGGTGCGCCCCGCGGAGCTGGTGTCGCGCACGCCGTCCGGGGAGTTCGGCAAGGCGGTGGAGGTCGCCAAGGAGGCGATCCGGGCGGGGGACTGCTTCCAGATCGTGGTGTCGCAGCGCTTCGAGACGCGCACCGAGGCCGACCCGCTCGACATCTACCGGGTGCTGCGGGCCACCAACCCCAGCCCGTACATGTACCTGCTGCGCTTCGACGACTTCGACATCGTCGGTTCGTCCCCCGAGGCCCACGTGAAGATCACCAAGGGCGACGACGGCGTACGCCGCGCCCTGCTCCACCCGATCGCGGGCACCCGGCCGCGGGGCGAGTCCCCCGAGGCGGACGCCGCGCTGGCCGCGGAGCTGATCGCGGACCCGAAGGAGCGCTCCGAGCACGTCATGCTCGTCGACCTGGGCCGCAACGACCTGGGGCGGGTGTCGCGGGCGGGCACCGTCGAGGTGCCGGAGTTCGCCATGGTCGAGAGGTACAGCCACGTCATGCACATCGTCTCGACCGTCGTCGGCGAACTGCGCGAGGGCGTCTCGCCGCTGGACGCGCTGGCCGCCACGTTCCCGGCGGGCACGCTGTCCGGGGCGCCGAAGGTGCGCGCCATGGAGATCATCGAGGAGCTGGAGCCGACCCGGCGCGGCCTGTACGGCGGCACGGTCGGCTACTTCGGCTTCGGCGGCGACCTGGACATGGCGATCGCGATCCGCACCGCGCTGCTGCGCGACGGCGTGGCGTACGTGCAGGCCGGGGCCGGGGTGGTCGCCGACTCGGACCCGGCGCTGGAAGAGCTGGAGACCCAGAACAAGGCCATGGCCGTGCTCGCCGCCATCGCCACCGCGCAGACCCTGCAGGCCGCCCGATGACCGCCGGCGAGCAGGTGGAAGGCATGGCGGCCGAGGACGGCGCGGCCGGCGGACGCGCCCGCTCCCGGCGTACCCGCATGATCGTGCTCGGGGTGCTCGCGGCCCTGGTGGTGCTGTGGTTCGTGCCCGGCGGCGCGGTGTCGTGGGTGCGCCCCGCGCTGCTTGCGCTCGCCGCGGGCGTGGTCGCGGTCTGGTACTGGCGGCGCTCCGGCAGCCACGCCCGGCGTGCCGTGCCGGAAGCGCCGCGCGCCGAGGACACCCGTGACGTCTGGGACGCACTCGACCGGGGCGAGGACCTCACCGATGAAACGCGTGTCTGACCGGGCGCTCGTCGTCCGCGTCGACACCGGCACCGCCGAGCTGATCCCCGACCCGGACCTGCCCGACTCGTGGCTGCTGCGGCTCAACGGCACCGCCCAGTCGCACGTCAACCTCAACGACCCGACGCTGATCGCATTCGACTACATCCGCCGCTTCGCCGACGTCATCGACGCGGTCTGCCCGCCCGGCCCACTGGACGTGCTGCACCTGGGCGGCGGAGCGATGACCCTGCCGCGCTGCCTGTCGGCGATGCGCCCCGGCAGCGGCCAGCGCGTCGTCGAACTGGACCGCGCCCTGGCCGACCTGGTCACCACCCGGCTGCCCCTCGACGACCCGGACATCGAGGTGATCATCGCTGACGCCCGCGCCGCCCTGGAAGCCGCCGACCCCGCCTCCGCCGACGTGATCGTCGCCGACATCTTCACCGGCAACAAGGTCCCGCCACACGTCAGCACGGTCGAGTTCGCCCAGGCCGCGCACCGTGTGCTGCGCCCCGGCGGCTGGTACCTCGCCAACATCATGGACGTGGCCCCCCTGACCGTCGCCCGCCGCCAGGCCGCCACCCTGCGCGAAGCCTTCACCCAGGTGGCAGTCGTCGCCGACGCCGCCCTCCTGCGCGGCCGAGGCACCGGCAACCTCCTCATGGTGGCCGGCGACGACCCCGAGGGCATCCGTCGCCTCACCCGCCGCATAGCCGCCGACCCCACCCGCGCCCGCGTCGAACACGGCCCCCGCCTGGCGGAGTTCATCCGCACCGCCCAACCCCAACGCGACGAGTGACCCCAGCGCCGCCCAAGACGGCGCGACAGGTGGCGGCTCCGCAGCCGCGGGGAAACTGCATGAATCGGGCCCGTCATCGCCGCACTTTCCCCGAAACTGCGGACCCCGAGTCGCGCGTGATCACGTGAGTACCCACTGGCGTCGCGGTAGGGACCCCGCCCACCGCCCCGCGATCGGCTGAGAGGCCGATCGCCGCGTCCGCCGGAGGCGGACGCCAGAAGCAGAGCATTATGCACTAGCCCATCAGGTGAGGCACGCCATACCCCGTTCACCTTGCGCAATGGGGCAGTGCCTAGAGTCTGCCCATGGCATCCGACGAGCTGAGCAGCATGGAGCCTGGCGAACCGGCCCCGAGCGCATCGATGCGAGACAGCGGCGGCAGCGTGCTCGACGAGATCATCGCGGGGGTCCGTGAGGATGTCGAGGCGCGCCAGAACCAGGTCTCCATGGACGAGATCAAGAAGCGCGCGGCGGCTGCTGCGCCACCCCTGGACGCGTACGCGGCGCTGCGCCGCTCCGGCGTCGGTGTGATCGCCGAGGTGAAGCGCTCGTCGCCCTCGAAGGGCGCGCTGGCGGAGATCCCGGACCCGGCCGAGCTGGCCGCGGAGTACGAGGCCGGCGGCGCCCGCGCGGTCAGTGTGCTGACCGAGGGCCGCTGGTTCGGTGGTTCGCTGGACGACCTGGCCGCGGTCCGGGCCCGGATCGGCATCCCGGTGCTGCGCAAGGACTTCGTGTGCTCGGCGTACCAGGTGCACGAGGCGCGCGCGTACGGCGCGGACCTGGTGCTGCTGATCGTCGCGGCGCTGGAGCAGAAGGTGCTGACCGGCCTGCTCGACCGCATCGAGTCGCTGGGCATGACCCCGCTGGTCGAGGTGCACACCGAGGAGGAGGCCGACCGTGCTCTGGAGGCGGGCGCCCGCGTCATCGGCGTGAACGCTCGCAACCTGCGCACACTTGAGGTGGACCGGTCGGTGTTCGAGCGGATCGCGCCCGGCCTGCCGAACAGCGTCCTCAAGATCGCCGAGTCGGGGGTGCGGGGGCCGCTCGACCTGATCAAGTACGCCTCGGCGGGTGCCGACGCGGTGCTGGTCGGCGAGGGCCTGGTGACCCAGAAGAGCCCGCGCGACGCGGTCGCCGAGCTCGTCAACGCCGGCAACCACCCCGCGACGCCGCGGCCGACCCGCTGACGCTTCCCCCGCGCTGGACCGCCCTCGTCTGAGGGCGGCTTACGCCGAAGGAGGGGCACATGTTGCCCGACGACAGGGGCCACTTCGGCCCGTACGGCGGCCGCTTCGTCCCGGAGGCGCTGATCGCGGCCCTGGACGAGCTGGACGCGCACTACCGCAAGGCGATGGCGGATCCCGAGTTCACCGGCGAATTCGAGCGGATGCTGCGCGACTACGCGGGCACCCCGTCCCTGCTGTACGACGCCACCCACCTGTCGGCCCACGTCGGCGGCGCGCGCATCCTGCTCAAGCGTGAGGACCTCAACCACACCGGCGCGCACAAGGTGCGCAACGTGCTCGGCCAGGCCCTGCTGACCAAGCGCATGGGCAAGGGCCGGGTCATCGCCGAGACCGGCGCGGGGCAGCACGGCGTCGCCAGCGCCACCGCCGCGGCATACCTCGACCTCGAGTGCGTGGTCTACATGGGCGAGGTCGACACCAAGCGGCAGGCCCTCAACGTGGCCCGGATGAAGATGCTCGGGGCGACGGTCATCCCGGTGACGACCGGCTCGCGCACCCTCAAGGACGCCATCAACGAGGCGCTGCGCGACTGGGTCACCAACGTCGACGACACCCACTACCTGCTCGGCACCGCGGCCGGGCCGCACCCGTTCCCGGCCATGGTGCGCGACTTCGTGCGCGGCATCGGCGTCGAGGCGCGGGCGCAGTGCCTGGCGCTGACCGGCGCGCTGCCGGACGCGGTCGCGGCGTGCGTGGGCGGAGGCTCCAACGCCATCGGCATCTTCCACGCCTTCGTGCCCGACGCCGATGTGCGGCTCTACGGCTTCGAGGCAGGCGGCGACGGCATCGAGACCGGGCGGCACGCGGCGAGCATCACCGGCGGCAGCCACGGCGTGCTGCACGGCTCCCGGTCCTACCTGCTGCAGGACGAGGACGGGCAGACCATCGAGTCGCACTCGATCTCGGCCGGCCTGGACTACCCGTCGGTCGGCCCCGAGCACGCCTGGCTGCACGACCAGGGCCGGGCCCGCTACCAGCCGGTCACCGATGCCGAGGCGATGGACGCGTTCGCGCTGCTGTGCCGCACCGAGGGCATCATCCCGGCGATCGAGAGCGCGCACGCGCTGGCCGGGGCGCTGCGGGTGCTCCCGGCGCTGCGCGAGGAGCTGGGCCACGAGCCGACGGTCATCGTGAACCTGTCCGGCCGCGGCGACAAGGACATGCACACCGCGGGCGAGTACTTCGGCCTGTTCGACAGCGGGGAAGTGATCGGGTGAGCGCGAACAGCGTTTCCGGCTCGGCCTCCGGCCGAGGTGAGCGCGACGAGCCCCGCAGTCGCGAACGAAAGGTGGCACAGTGAGCGCGAGCGTCGCTTTCGAGAAGGCGCGGGCCGAGGGGCGGGCCGCGCTGGTCGGCTACCTGCCTGCCGGGTTCCCGTCGGTGGCCGAGGGCATCGGCGCGGTCAAGGCCATGATCGAGTCCGGGGTCGACCTGGTGGAGATCGGCCTGCCGTACTCCGACCCGGTCATGGACGGCCCGGTCATCCAGCGGGCCACCGAGCAGGCGCTGGCCGGGGGTGTGCGCACCCGTGACGTGCTGCACACCGTCGAGGCGGTCGCCGGCGCAGGCGTCCCGGTGCTGATCATGAGCTACTGGAACCCCGTCGAGAAGTACGGCGTCGACGCGTTCGCCCGGGACCTCGCCGCGGCCGGCGGCGCCGGTCTGATCACCCCGGACCTGATCCCGGACGAGGCGCAGGAGTGGCTGGCCGCCTCCGACGCGCACAAGCTGGACCGGATCTTCCTGGTCTCGCCGTCGTCGACCGACGAGCGCATCGCGATGACCGTGGCGCACTGCCGCGGCTTCGTGTACGCCACCGCGGTCATGGGCGTCACCGGCGCCCGCGACAGCACCTCCAGCGCCGCCCCGACCCTGGTCGCCCGGGTCAAGGCCGCCGCGGGCAACCTGCCCGTCGGCGTCGGCCTCGGCGTCCGCAGCGGCGCCCAGGCCGCCGAGGTCGGCGCGTACGCCGACGGCGTCATCGTCGGCAGCGCCCTGGTCTCCGCCCTCGCCGACGGCGGCCTCCCCGCCCTGCGCACCCTCACCCAGGACCTCCGCTCCGGCCTCACCCCCTAGCGCGTCGATCATGAACTTATGGCACGGCTCGGCGGCGAGTCGCGGCCACAAGTTCATGATCGATTTTGCGCGCGTGTGCTTGCTCGCCCGGTGAGCACACGTGCGGCAGCGAGGTGTGCCGCTTCGCGCGCTGGTTCCTCGGCTGGGCCGAGGACGTCGCCGATCGCGCGTACCACGAGCGCACGGCCCGGCAGAAGCTGCGCGACGCCCTCGCCGTCGCCCGTCGGCCCCCGTGCGACCCGACCTCGACGTGTTGCCCTTCCGGCACCGCCGCAACGCCTACGAGCGGTTCCCACCCGGTTTCAGTGGGTGATCACGCGGTCAGGGTGGGACAGCCCGCCCACCGGGTCGAGAAGTTCGTGATCAACAGGAAATCCGAGGCGGGCAGGGGTGTGGTGTTGGGGGGTGGGGGCGGTAGTGTTCTGGCCCGTGAACCTCGCCTCCATCCCGTCCCCGTCCACGGCGGTCTGGCAACTCGGACCAGTGCCGCTGCGGGCGTACGCGCTGTGCATCATCGCGGGCATCGTGCTCGCCTGCATCGTCACCGACCGGCGGATGCGCAGCCGGGGAGCCCCGCCGTGGGCCGTGCTCGACATCGCCGTGTGGGCGGTGCCGTTCGGCATCGTCGGCGCCCGGATCTACCACGTGCTGACCTCGCCCGAGGCGTACTTCGGGCAGGGCGGTGACCTGGTCAAGGCGCTCTACATCTGGGAGGGCGGCCTCGGCATCTGGGGCGGCGTCGCGGGTGGCGCGGTCGGCGCCTGGCTGGCCTGCCGCCAGCTCGGCATGTCGTTCAGCTTCGTGGCCGACTGCATCGCCGTCGGCCTGCCGCTGGCGCAGGCCGTGGGCCGGCTCGGCAACTGGTTCAACAACGAGCTGTACGGCGGCAAGACCGACCTGCCGTGGGGCCTGCAGGTGCACGTCATGTCCGACACCCAGCCCGGCCAGGCCATGCTCGGCCCGGACGGCCAACCGGAACTGCGCGAGGGCCTCTACCACCCGACGTTCCTGTACGAGCTGGTGTGGAACCTCGGCGTCGCAGGCGTGGTGTACGCGCTGGACAAGCGCTTCAAGTTCGGCCGCGGCCGCGCCTTCGCGCTCTACGTGATGCTGTACACGCTGGGCCGCGGCTGGATCGAGGCGATGCGCACCGACACCGCCACCATGATCGGCGGCATGCGCCTCAACGTCTGGACCTCGATCATCGTCTTCCTGGGTGCGGCGGCGTTCTTCTTCCTCCGCAAGGGCCCGCAGGAGTTCCTGATCCCCAACATCGACGCCGACGGCGAGCCCGCCAAGGGCTTCACCACCGTCACCGAGGCGCAGTACCAGGCCTTCCTGGCCGACGGCACCCGCCCGGACGCCGCCGCTGCCGAGGACGGTGACGGTGACGGTGACGGCGACGGAGCCGGCGACGACACGCCCCGGGCGGTGACGGACGAGTTCGACGACCCCTCCGACGAGGGTTCGGACCTGTCCGCGCAGAAGACCGCCTCGACGAAGGACTGAGGCGATGCGCAGCGCGGTGGTGGTCGGTGCGGGCGTCGGCGGCCTCGCCACGGCGGGCGCGCTCGCGCGCACCGGCTGGCGGGTCACCCTGCTGGAGCGGGCGGACCGGCTGCGTGCCGACCCCGCCGCGCTGCTGCTGTGGCCCAACGCCGTCGCCGCGCTGCGCTCCCTCGGCCTCGGCGCGGGGCTGACCGCCATCGGGACCAGGGTGCCGATGGGCGGCCTACGCCGTGCCGACGGCCAGTGGCTGGCCCAGCCCTCGCCGACCGCGGCGCTGGCCGCGCCCGTCGTGGTGCACGCCGAGGACCTGCACGACACGTTCATCGCCGGGCTCGGCGACCAGATCGAGATCCGCACCGGGATCACCGTGCGCAGCATGCACGCGCGGCCCGGTGACCGGCCCGCGGTCGGCGACGGTCGGCACACCTGGGAAGCCGACGTCATCATCGCCGCCGACGGGGCCGACAGCACACTGCGGGCCCGGCTCGCGCCGCAGTCGATCGCGGTCAGCTCCGGCTACGCCGCCTGGCGCGCGGTCATCCCCTGGTATCGCGCCCCGAAGCTGCCCGACGACCTGGTGCTGGCCGGGGAGACGCTGGGTGGCGGCTACCGCTTCCTGGCCGCCTCGCTCGGCGACCGGGGCAGCTCCGGCGCGTCCAGCCGCGGCGGCATCTACTGGACCGCCACCGTCGCGGGTGCGGCCCGGCCGGAGTCGAAGGCGACCCAGCTGACGCTGCTCAAGCGCTGGTTCGCCGGCTGGCACGCGCCGATCGCCGACCTGCTGGCCGCGACCGAGCCCGACGACCTCGTGCAGCAGGACGGCCGCCAGCTGCGCCCGCTGCCCAACGAGCTGGCCTTCCCGATGGGCACCGGCGGATTCGCGCTGGTCGGCGACGCCGCCCATGCCATGCCGCACCACCTCGCCCAGGGCGCCGGGCTGGCCCTGGAGGACGCGGCCACGCTGCGCTCCCTGCTGCTGCCGGCGATCCCGGGACCGACGTGCAACGCCGCGCTCGCCGCGTATTCGGCTGCCCGCCGAGCCCGCGCGGCGCAGGTGGTCCGACAGACGCAGCGCGTCGGCGCGGTGCTGGCCCCGCGCGGCAACCTGGTCACCAAGGCCCGCGACCGCGCCTTCGGCGCGCTGGCCCCCCGGGTCCTGGACCGAGCCGCCACCGTCGCCGCCGACTGGCAACCCCCCGCCGCCTGACCACCCCGCGCCTGCCCGCCCCACCCCACCTCGTTGATCATGAACTTATGGCACGGTTCGACGGCGCGTCATGTCCACAACCTCATGATCACCTGACGTCCGGCTGGCAGCCGTAATCGATCATGAGGTTATGGCGCCGACACGCCGCTGACCCGTGCCATAGGTTCATGATCAACGCGAAGGCGGGTGGTCAGAGTTCCGGGCCGGATTTCATGTCGTTGCGGAGGGCGGCGGCCTTTTCGGTGAGTTTGTCGGCGGACTCCTTGGCCGACGGCTTGACGTCGGAGGGCTTCTCGCCGGGGTACTTGGCCTGGACCATGGTGTCGCCGCGGTCCTTGGTCAGGCCGGCGGCCTCGGCGGCGCGCTGCTCGGCGGCGCGGGTCTTGAGGTGCTCGGTGACCCGCGTGCTCTCCTCCTCGACCTTGTTCAGCGCGCGCTCCCACCGCTCGCGCATGGGGGCGATGAGGCCGCCGCCGACGCCGACGATGAGGATGCCGGCGATCGTGGCGAGGATGGCGATCAGCACCGGCATGGTGATGGTGGTGGCCACGCCGATCTGGTTGAGCGCGGCGATCGCGCCGAACGCGATGATCACGACCTGGGCGATGCGCCCGATGGCGCGGCCGTACGAGAAGTGCGACAGCGCGTTGGTGATGACGTCGAACACGGCGTTGGCGATGGCGACCGCGACCACCAGGATCACGCAGGCCACGATGAGCCGCGGCAGCCAGCTGATCACGGTGTCGATCAGGTTGCTGATGGGGTTGGGCCCGAACACGCTGAATGCGAGCTGGAACGTGAACAGCAGCAGCGCGTAGTAGACCAGTTTGCCCACCAGGCCGCTGGGTGTGTAGCGGCCGGTCCACCGGTCCATGCCGGTGCGCTGGGCCAGGTGGTTGAACCTGGCCTTGGCCAGGCCCTTGTCGACCAGGCTGCCGATCGCCTTGGCGATGATCCAGCCGATGACCAGGATGGCGGCGCAGGCGAGCACCTTGAGACCGATGTACGCCAGCGCGCTGAACAGGACCTGCAGGGTCGGATTCACTGTCGTCCACCTTCCGCCTGTGCGGAGCCGGTCGTGCTCGCCCCGTTTCGCTCGTCGGACGAGGGGTCGTGCCCCGCGTGCGCGGCCCGCTGACGCGGACCTCCAGCCGCAGACTAAGCCCGATAAGTGCGCTGATCAGCCGAAATGTCGAATCGCTCCGCCCATGCTGGCCGGTGGAGAGGGCAGTGTCGATGGCCCGCGTGGTCGGCGTCGATGTCTCGGCGCGGCGGTCCGCGGCGGGCGGTCGATCCGGCGGCGCCGCGTTAACGTAGGCGACGCGCCCGACACGCGCGGGAAACATGCTCGCCACGGGCGTGAAGACGGGCCGGGCAGGACTCCTGCCGAATTCTCGCTTACTTACTAACTGGGAAGTAGCTTCCCAACATATGGACGTGTGATCAATCTGTGTCTGGTGGACACCCAGGGCGTTTAACGTAGACTCAACACTCACAGACTCGTCCCCATACTCGTGCGACCGCGCGAGGGAGTCCGTGTACCGATGAACCTGCGGGTTCACTCAGGGCCGACGTCGTCCCGCTCGGATAGGCACCGCTAACGAACCCGGCATAGCCCCCGCGCCATCGCTGTCGCGGCATCCAGGCATCCCATCGCGTTCGTGGCCGATACCGATGTTCATTCCCCGTGACGACAGGAGGCCCGGTGGCATCGCCGTACCCGCACCCCCTGCAGCCTGGTGATTCGGCCGCTCCGGCCGCGATGCAGCCTGGTAAGGCGGCCGCACCGGCCGCGACCCGCACCGGCACCTCGGCCGCCCCGGCCGCGGTCGGTCTGTACGACCCGGCCTTCGAGCACGACTCCTGTGGCGTCGCCTTCGTCGCCGACGTGCACGGCCGTCGCAGCCATGACGTGGTGGCCCGCGGCCTGTCCGCGCTGTGCCGCCTCGATCACCGCGGCGCGCGTGGCGCCGAGACCACCACCGGTGACGGCGCGGGCATCCTGCTGCAGGTGCCCGACGCGTTCCTGCGCGAGGTGGTCGACTTCCCGCTGCCACCCGCCGGCCAGTACGTGACCGGTCTGGTCTTCCTGCCGGTCAACGGCGCCGACGAGGCCCGCGCGCTGACCGTGCTGGAGAAGTACGCCCTGGTGGAGGGCGCGCAGATCCTCGGCTGGCGCGACGTGCCGGTGGACGCCGAGGGGCTGGGCGCGACCGCCGACGCCGCGCGCCCGCGCATCCGCCAGGTGTTCCTCAGCGCGCACAGCATCAGCGCGTACCGCTACGGCGAGGCTCTGACCGGCCTGGAGCTGGAGCGCGTGGCCTACTGCGTGCGCAAGCAGACCGAGCGGGAGACCCGCGAGCGCGGCGTCCCGCTGTACTTCCCGTCGCTGTCCGGCCGGACCATCACCTACAAGGGCATGCTCACGCCCGACCAGCTGGCGTCGTTCTTCCCGGACCTGTCCGACGAGCGCGTGGACAGCGCGATCGCGCTGGTGCACTCGCGGTTCTCCACGAACACCTTCCCGAGCTGGCCGCTGGCCCACCCGTACCGGTTCATCGCGCACAACGGCGAGATCAACACGATCCGCGGCAACAAGAACTGGATGCAGGCCCGCGAGGCGCTGCTGTCCAGTCCGCTGTTGCCGGGCAACCTGCGCCGCCTGTTCCCGATCTGCACGCCGGAGGCGTCCGACTCGGCGAACTTCGACGAGGTGCTGGAGCTGCTGCACCTGACCGGGCGCAGCCTGCCGCACGCGATGCTGATGATGATCCCCGAGGCGTGGGAGAACGACCCGGTGATGGACCCCGCGAAGCGGGCGTTCTACCAGTTCCACGCCAGCCTCATGGAGCCGTGGGACGGCCCGGCCAGCGTCGCGTTCACCGACGGCACGGTCGTCGGCGCGGTGCTGGACCGCAACGGCCTGCGCCCGGGGCGCTGGTGGCGCACCGAGGACGGCCTGGTCGTGCTGGGCAGCGAGGCGGGCATGCTCGACCTCGACCCGGCGACCGTGGTGGCCAAGGGCCGGCTGGAGCCGGGCCGGATGTTCCTGGTCGACACCGAGCAGGGCCGGGTCATCTCCGACGAGGAGCTCAAGAGCGACCTCGCCGCGGCGGAGCCGTACACCGAGTGGCTGCACGGCGGGCTGATGCACCTGGAGGGCCTGCCCGAGCGCGAGCACATCGTCTACACCCACGACTCGGTGCAGCGCCGCCAGCAGACCTTCGGCTACTCCGAGGAGGAGCTGAAGATCCTGCTGGCGCCGATGGCGCGGGTCGGCGGGGAGCCGCTGGGCTCGATGGGCACCGACACCCCGATCTCGCCGCTGTCGAGCCGGCCGCGGCTGCTCTACGACTACTTCCACCAGATCTTCGCGCAGGTCACCAACCCGCCGCTGGACGCTATCCGGGAGGAGATGGTCACCAGCCTGGCGTCGACCATCGGCCCGGAGGGCAACCTGCTGGACCCGGGCCCGACCAGCTGCCGGCAGATCGTGCTGCCGCACCCGATCATCGACAACGACGAGCTGGCGAAGATCCTCTCCATCGACGAGGACGGCAACCTGCCCGGGTTCAAGGCGGTGCGGGTCTCCGGCCTGTACCCGCTGCGCGACGGCGCGACCGGCCTGCGGGCCCGGCTGACCGAGATCTGCCGGCACGTGTCCGAGGCGATCGAGGACGGCGTGCGCATCCTGGTGCTGTCGGACCGCGACTCCACCGCCGACCTGGCCCCGATCCCGTCGCTGCTGCTCACCGCGGCGGTGCACCAGCACCTGGTGCGGGAGCAGACGCGCACCCAGGTCGCGCTGATCGTCGAGTCCGGCGACTGCCGCGAGGTGCACCACGCCGCCGTGCTCGTCGGCTACGGCGCGGCCGCGATCAACCCGTACCTGGCCTTCGAGAGCGTCGAAGACCTGATCACCACGGGCATCCTGCCGAACATCGCGCCCGAGAAGGCCGTGCGCAACGTCGTCAAGGCGCTGGGCAAGGGCATCCAGAAGATCATGTCCAAGATGGGCATCTCGACGGTGTCGTCGTACTGCGGCGCGCAGGTGTTCGAGGCGGTCGGCCTGTCGTCGGCGCTGGTGGAGCGCTACTTCACCGGCACGCCCAGCCGCATCCAGGGCATCGGCCTGAACGAGATCCACGCCGAGGTCGCGGCCCGGCACGCGGTGGCGTACCCGACCAACCCGGCGGAGCAGTCGCACCGGCGGCTGGAGGTCGGCGGCGAGTACCAGTGGCGCCGCGAGGGCGAGGTGCACCTGTTCAACCCGGAGACGGTCTTCCTGCTCCAGCACGCCACCCGATCCGGCCAGTACGACGTGTTCCAGCGCTACACCGAGAAGGTCGACGGCCTGGCCGCCGCGGCGGGCTCGCTGCGCGGGCTGTTCCGGTTCAAGGACACGGCGTCGATCCCGATCGAGGAGGTCGAGTCCGCGGCGGAGATCGTCAAGCGGTTCGCCACCGGCGCGATGTCGTACGGCTCGATCTCGGCCGAGGCGCACGAGACCCTCGCCATTGCCATGAACCGGATCGGCGGCAAGTCCAACACCGGCGAGGGCGGCGAGGACGTCGACCGGCTTTACGACCCGGCGCGGCGCTCGGCGGTCAAGCAGGTGGCCTCCGGCCGCTTCGGCGTGACCACCGAGTACCTGGTGCACGCCGACGACATCCAGATCAAGATGGCGCAGGGCGCGAAGCCCGGCGAGGGCGGGCAGCTGCCCGGCAACAAGGTGTGGCCGTGGATCGCCAAGACCCGGCACGCCACGCCGGGCGTCGGCCTGATCTCGCCGCCGCCGCACCACGACATCTACTCGATCGAGGACCTGGCACAGCTGGTGTTCGACGTCAAGTGCGTCAACCCGGGCGCGCGGGTGCACGTCAAGCTGGTCAGCGAGGTCGGCGTCGGCACGGTGGCGGCGGGTGTGGCCAAGCTGAAGGCCGACGTCATCCTGATCTCCGGCCACGACGGCGGCACCGGCGCGTCCCCGCTGAACTCGCTCAAGCACGCGGGCACCCCGTGGGAGCTGGGCCTGGCCGAGACGCAGCAGACGCTGCTGCTCAACGGGCTGCGCGACCGGGTCACCGTGCAGGTCGACGGCCAGCTCAAGACCGGCCGCGACGTGATCGTGGCGGCGCTGCTGGGCGCGGAGGAGTTCGGCTTCGCGACCGCGCCGCTGATCGTCGAGGGCTGCATCATGATGCGGGTCTGCCACCTCGACACCTGCCCGGTCGGCATCGCCACCCAGAACCCGGTGCTGCGCGAGCGCTTCACCGGCAAGCCGGAGTTCGTGGAGAACTTCTTCTG
This sequence comes from Catellatospora paridis, assembly GCF_009720365.1. GTDB lineage: Bacteria > Actinomycetota > Actinomycetes > Mycobacteriales > Micromonosporaceae > Catellatospora > Catellatospora paridis. The sequence goes on from NZ_ML769314.1 coordinate 642,560, forward strand.
GTTCCTCGCCGAGCAGGTGCGCGAGCAGCTGGCGGCGCTGGGCCTGCGCAGCATCGACGAGGCCGTCGGCCGCGCCGACCTGCTCGACCTGGCCCCGGCGACCGAGCACTGGAAGGCGCACGGGCTGGACCTGTCGCCGGTGCTGACCGTGCCGACCTCGCCCTACGGCGACGCGCCCCGCAAGGTGCGCGATCAGGACCACGGGCTGGAGAAGTCGCTGGACAACACGCTGCTGCGGCACGCCGAGCCGGCGCTGCTGACCGGCGCGCCGGTGCGCTTCGACGTGTCGGTGCGCAACGAGCACCGCAGCGTGGGCGCGATGCTGGGCGGTGAGGTCGTGCGGCGTGCGGGCGGGGCGGGCCTGCCCGACGGCACCATCGACGTGACCCTGCACGGCACGGCCGGGCAGTCGTTCGGCGCGTTCGTGCCGCGCGGCGTGACGCTGCGGCTGCTGGGCGACGCCAACGACTACGCGGGCAAGGGCCTGTCCGGCGGGCGGCTGATCGTGCGCCCGGACGCGCGCAGCCAGTTCGCCGCCGAGGACCAGATCATCGCCGGCAACACCCTGCTGTACGGGGCCACCTCCGGTGAGGTGTACCTGCGCGGCCGGGTCGGCCAGCGCTTCGCGGTGCGCAACTCCGGCGCGACCGCGGTGGTCGAGGGCGTGGGCGACCACGGCTGCGAGTACATGACCGGCGGCACCGTGGTGGTGCTCGGCCCGACCGGGCGCAACTTCGCCGCGGGCATGTCCGGCGGTGCGGCGTTCGTGCTCGACCTGGACCCGCTGCTGGTCAACCGGGAGCTGGTGGACCTCGGCCCGGTCGGCGAGGTCGAGGCGGAGGGCCTGCTGGAGATCGTCGAGCGGCACTTCCAGGAGACGGGGTCGGCGGTGGCGGAGAAGCTGCTGGCCGACTGGGCGGGCAGCGTGGAACGCTTCACCGCCGTGATCCCGCGCGACTACAAGCGCGTGATCGAAGCCATGCGGGCCGCCGAGGCTGCCGGCCGCGACATCGACGCCGCGGTCATGGAGGTGGCACGTGCCTGATCCCAATGGTTTCCTGCGCTTCGGCCGGCGGCTGCCGGCCCGCCGGCCGGTGCCGGTGCGCATCATGGACTGGCGCGAGGTGTACCCCTCCGCCGACGACGAGCTGATCCGCGAGCAGGCGGGCCGCTGCATGGACTGCGGCATCCCGTTCTGCCACGAGGGCTGCCCGCTCGGCAACCGCATCCCGGACTGGAACGACCTGGTCCGCACCGGCAACTGGAACGCCGCGATCCAGTCGCTGCACAGCACGAACAACTTCCCGGAGTTCACCGGGCGGCTGTGCCCGGCGCCGTGCGAGGCCTCCTGCGTGCTGGCCATCGGCGACGATGCGGTCACCATCAAGCAGGTCGAGGTCGAGATCATCAACCGGGCGTACGAGAACGGCCGGGTCCGCCCGCAGCCGGCCGCCGCCCCGTCCGGCAAGACGGTGGCCGTGGTCGGGTCCGGCCCGGCCGGGCTGGCCGCCGCGCAGCAGCTGGCTCGCGCCGGTCACGCGGTCACCGTGTACGAGCGCGACGACGCCATCGGCGGCCTGCTGCGCTACGGCATCCCGGACTTCAAGCTGGAGAAGCAGCACATCGACGCGCGCGTCGAGCAGCTGCTGGCCGAGGGCGTGGCCTTCCGCACCGGCGTGAACGTCGGCGTGGACGTGTCCGCCGCGCAGCTGCGTGCCGAGCACGACGCGGTGCTGCTGGCCACCGGAGCGCTCGCCGGACGCGAGACGGACACCCCGGGCCGTGAGCTGGCCGGCGTCCACCAGGCGATGGCACACCTGGCCGAGGCCAATGTGGCCGTGGCCGGCGGACCCCAGCCGCAGATCACCGCGGCCGGCAAGCACGTGATCATCATTGGCGGCGGCGACACGGGCGCGGACTGCCTGGGCGTGGCCCACCGGCAGGGCGCGGCGTCGGTGACCCAGCTGGACCGGTACCCGCAGCCGCCGGACGCCCGCGACGAGGGCCGGGACCCGTGGCCGACCTGGCCGTGGATCCTGCGCAACTACGCCGCGCACGAGGAGGGCGGCGACCGGGTCTTCTCGGTGGCCGTGCAGCGTTTCGTGGGTGACGAGCAGGGCCGTGTCCGCGCGATCGTGCTGATCGACGTGATCGTCGAGCGGGTCGACGGCCGCGGCGTGGTCACCGAGGTCGCCGGCACCGAGCGGGAGATCCCGGCCGACCTGGTGCTGCTGGCCATCGGCTTCGAGGGCACCGACGCCGCCGATGCGCTGGCGCAGCTCGGCCTGTCCCGCAGCCCGCGGGGCACCGTCGAGTGCGGACCCGACTGGCAGACCCCCACCGACGGTGTCTTCGTCGCGGGCGACGCGCACAAGGGCGCGTCCCTGATCGTCTGGGCGATCGCCGAGGGCCGCAGCGCCGCCGCCGCCATCCACCGCTACCTCGGTGGCGCGGGCAGCCTCCCCGCCCCCGTCGCACCCTCGTCCCGTCCCCTCATCCCCGCCTGACGAAAGAAGGGCACCTTCTACCACGCTAGCGTGGTAGAAGGTGCCCTTCTTATCGCTCCAGGCCGGTCGGCCTCAGCGGCTGGCGGGTCCGCGGCTCTTCGGGTCGCCGCCGCGCCGCACCGGCAGGACGGTGACGTTGTCGGCCTGCATGCGGGTGACCACTTCGAACAGCTCCTCCTGGTCCTCGCGCAGCAGCTCCACCATCGCGCTGAGCTTGCCGAGGTCCTCGCGCACGTGCAGCTGCGGGGTCTCCACCCCGACGGCCCGTCCGGCCGCCTCCTCCAGCGTCTTGCTGTACTGGGCGAGCTGCTGGACGATGTCGCTCAGTGCGGTGATCACGATGCGCATGTGCTCGCCGCGCTGGTGGTCGCGGGCCAGCTGCCGGGTCTCCGCCTCGTGCAGCCGGTTGACGAGGTGTTCGTTGGACAGCGCCACGGCGCCGGCCAGCATGAGCACCACGCCGATCGCGGTCGCGGCGATCACTCTGGCCAGCACACTCGTCTCCCTGGTCACCTCCTGGCCGGACGGCCAGATGACGAGATATGCCGCCAGTACCAGGACCAGGGCGAGGCCGACGATGGAGAGCCAGAACGCCCCGCTTTTGACTTTGACGATCACCTGTCTTCCCTTCCGGGACCGCTGGGCGTCCGGGCGCACACGCCGAATGAACGAACACTCAGCGTGCCTCCAGTGACGCCGACGCGCTAGTAACACAGAGCGAATTCACTTATGACGCCGAATTGTGGACTGCAGGTCAGCCCGCCATCATCCGGTCGTACTGACTCCGGGCGCTGAGGACATCACCGATTCAAAGAAGACGCATGTTGCAATTCGCACGTGCACGGTACGTCTAAAAATGCCGATATCGCAACGTATGAACGGATGATAAGTGCGTCACCGTGAGTGACTGCGATGGGTGGACATCGATGCACATTAACGAGGTGTTACATCGAATCGGGCAGTTGCCTTCAAAGGCAAGCTACGCAGAGTAGTACTCGATCACTCTGTGCTGATCAATGAACCAGGGTGAGCATGGTGGTGAACACTCCGAAGGAGACGAACACCCCCAGCCCGAAGATCACACCCTCGGTGAACAGCAGCAGCAACCCCCGCAGCCGGGCGCTGCCGTGCCTGCGTCGGTAGAGCTCCGAAGCCATCGACCCACTCCTTCAGCGTGGCACCCAGCCGTGCTTGACCAGCAGGGCGGCGACGTCCTCGCGCAGGTACCGGCGGTGCCCGCCGGCGGTGCGGGTGACGCGCAGCAGGCCGCGGTCGGCCCAGCGCTTGACGGTCTTGCGGTCCACCGGCAGCAGCGCGAGCACCTCGGCCGGGGTCATCATGTCGCGGCGGCCGGCGCGCACGCCGGCCCCGTCGCGCAGCCCCGCGGCGTAGACGGCGGCCAGCGCCGTCACCAGCCGTGGGGTCAGCGCATCGCCTTCGCAGGCGCGCACGGCGACCTCGCGTACGTGCGCGGGCAGCCGGGGGACGGGCGTGGGGAGGTCAGACACCGGCGTGCTCCCTCGTGTCCGGGGTGGGCAGTGCGCGTTGGTCGCTCGTCCAGAACGGCCACCCGTTCGAGCCACCGTCGATGAGGTCGCGTACCGCGGCCAGCTCGGCGTGCAGCGCGACCGCCTCAACGCGGTAGCGGTCGCGCTCCCGGCAGGCCCGGCGGGCCAGTTCCTCGGCCCGCCGGGCGAGCACGCTCTCGGCGACCAGCGCCGTACGCAGCGCACTGACCTCCACCCCGGCCCGCATGGCCTCCCGGTCGCACAGCCGGGCCAGCCACCGCCGCCACGCCCGTCGCATCACAGGAATGCCTGCCGGGTCGAGGGGACCTGCGGGTAGGCCCCGGTCGCGGTGTGCCGACCGTGGTAGTCCACGGCCGGATACGGCGGCACCACGTCGATGTACGCGGTGACCTCCGCATCGGCCTCCGGTCGGCGCACCGCCGAGGCCGGACCGACCGCCGAGGCCTGCCCGACCGCGGTCGGCCGGGTCGCGGTGGCGGGGTCGCCGGTCGGTCCGGCGGGTCGCCGCCGGGATCCATCCGACCGGCGCCGGTCCAGGGCGCGCCGCCAGAACGCCACCACCGCGCGCCGACGCGCGGGCTGCGGGCCGTCCTCGACGCCCCACCACTGCCCGTCGGCGTCGTCGACCCGGTCCAGGATCAGCTTCGCCTCCTCGACCAGCGACAGCCGGTCGCGCATCAGGAACAGGGTCGCGGAGAAGCTCACCGCGGCCACCGCCGCCGTGTAGAGCGAGATGAAGGTGGTGGACAGGGTCATGACCTGCCCTCCTCGAACCCGTCCGGCAGCAGGCGGCCGAGCATCCGCACCGCGCGGCACTGCAGCGCCTTGACCGCGCCCTCGCTCTTGCCCATCGACTGCGCCGTCTCCGCGGTGGACAGTCCCACCAGGAAGCGCAGCGCGATGCAGCGCTGCTGCGACGGGTTGAGCTTCTTGACCGCCGCGAGCAGCGCGAGGTTGTTCACATGGTCCATGGCGACCCGGTCCGGAGCGCCGTCGAGGCTGAACTCCTCCTGGTCGAAGTCGAGGACCTCGCCGCTGATCTCGAAGCGGTAGCGGCCCGACTTGTAGTAGTCGGCCACGATGTGGCGCGCGATGGTGATCAGCCAGGCCGCGAAGTCGCGGCCCTGCCAGCGCACGCTGCCGATGCGCTTGAGGGCGCGCAGGAAGGTGTCGGACGTCAGGTCCTCGGCGGTGGGGCTGTGCCGGACCCGGAAGTAGATGAAGCGGAAGACCGCGGGGGCGTACTGCGCGTAGATCTTCCCGAACGCCTCGGTGTCGCCCTGCTGCGCTCGTTCGACCAGGTTCCATACGTACGACTGCTCCTCGGGCACCGACCCGGCGAGGCTGGTGCGGGCTTCCGGCGTGACTGCGGTCTGGCTCATCCGCGCGACACCCGGCCCTTGCGTGACATGAGCACGTAGGTTGCTCCTCTTCTGGCGGGGGGATCCTCGTTCGAGGGCCCGCCGGACCGGGGTTCACGATCCGGCGGGCCCGGGTGTGGCCGCCCAGTGCCTTGGGCGGCCACACCGCGAGGGGGGAGCAGCGGCGTACCGCTGCGGCGCCGGCCGGCCGATCCCGAGACGATGACGCGGTCCGGGCGCGGACCACGTTGTTTGCGGGCGACGCACCGTCATCTGGATCTGTCGGTCTGGCGCTGGACGTCACGATAACCGTCGTCCATACACGACGCAAGCAACGACGTATGGAAACGACTAATACCCCCTAACGGGTGACCGTCAACCGGCTCATCACGCTTCCCACGTCTAGGCCATTACCGGAAGGTGCGTCGCTTGTTAACGACGTGTGGGTGATGGAAGCGCATCGGACGTGCCGGGTAGCCTGTTAGGTATGGGCGACGTATCGGCGGCAGCGGGGGACAGGACGCAGCCGGACACCGAGTGGGGCCGGTATCTGCGCCGCATGACGCGCCGCCCCGGCTGGTCGGTGGCGAAGCTCGCGCGCGACTCGGGCATCGCCCGGCAGACGATCTTCGACTGGATCCGGGACGGCGGCGAATCGGTGACCGTCGGCTCGGTGCGCCGGGTCGCCGAGGCGCTCGGCGACGACGTGGTCAACGCCCTGACGGCGGCGGCCAACGTGGCACACCGCGAGGCCGACGAGGAGATCACGCCGATCCTGCAGTCCGACCTCGACCCGCAGGCCAAGGCCGACCTGGTCGAATACCTCACCGGGCTGCGCGAGGCCCAGCGCCACGCCCGGCGCACCGAGATCACGGCGATGCTCAACCGCCCCCGTCGCGCGGCTGCATAGCTGGCGCCCGCCTTCGCGGGCGCGGGGTTCGGCCTCTCAGCCTCCCTTACCCGCCGGTCGCTCGTCCGCTGCGCGGACTTCCGCTCCTGGTGGATGCGGCCGGCGGCCGAACCCGACTGCTACCGTCGGTGCAATGCGAGTCTCCGCCTTGATCCTGCCTGTGTACCCCTGGCGCGAAGGCCGCCACATCTGGCGGGAGGCCGAGGACCTCGGATTCCACGCCGCCTACACCTATGACCACCTGTCCTGGCGTACGTTTCGCGACGGCCCCTGGTTCGGCGCGGTGCCGACGCTCACCGCGGCGGCCGGTGTCACCGAGCGGCTGCGGCTGGGCACCATGGTCACCTCGCCGAACTTCCGGCACCCGGTCACCCTCGCCAAGGACGTGATGACCCTCGACGACGTGTCCGACGGGCGCATCACGATCGGCATCGGCGCGGGCGGGATCGGGTTCGACGCGTCGGTGCTGGGCCAGGCGCCGTGGTCCACCGCGGAGCGCACCGAGCGCTTCGAGGAGTTCGTGCCGCTGCTCGACCGGCTGCTCACCGACGGCGACACCACCCACCACGGCAAGCACTACTCGGCGTACGAGGCCCGCATGCTGCCCGGCTGCGTCCAGCGGCCGCGGGTGCCGCTCGCGGTCGCCGCCACCGGCCCGCGGGGGCTCGCGCTGGCGGCCCGGCACGGGCAGGCCTGGATCACCACCGGCCCGGCCCGCAAGGGCGACGAGACCGACCCTGAGCTGCTGCCGGGCATCATCGCAGGCCAGCTCGACGGGCTGGCCAGAGCGTGCGCCACGGAGGGCCGTGACCCGGCGGAGCTGTCGCATGTCCTGCTCACCGGATTCACCCAGGAGCAGCCGCTGGCCTCGGTGCAGGCATTCGTCGACTTCGCGGCACGCTACGCCGCGCTCGGCATCGACGAGATCGTCGTGCACCGCCCCGTCCCGGGCACCTGTTTCGACCCTGGCCAGGGCGTTTACGAGCAGCTGCCGGCCGCGGTGGCGGCGGCGTTCGGCGGCTGACGCGGCGCGACGAACGTCCCGTTTCCGCCCACTGAACGATCGGTCAGTCTCTCCCGTGTATCCGGGATTTGTCGAGACGGTGACGCCCCGTTGCAACCTAGGTCACATCAGAGGACTAGGCTTGCCCGTCGTGACACGCCGCGCAAAGATCGTCTGTACTCTCGGCCCAGCCACCTGGTCCCCCGAGCGCCTCCGCGGGCTCGTCGAGGCCGGGATGGACGTCGCCCGCATGAACTTCAGCCACGGCTCCCACGCCGACCACGAGCAGGCCTACCTGCGGGTCCGTGAGGTGTCGGCCGCCACCGGCAAGGCTGTGGCGACGCTGGCCGACCTGCAGGGTCCGAAGATCAGACTTGGTAAGTTCGCGGACGGCCCCCACGAGTGGCGTACCGGTGACAGTGTTGTCATCACCAGCGACGACATCCTTGGCACGGCCGACCGGGTCTCCTGCACCTATCGGAAGCTGCCGGCCGAGGTAAAGGCCGGCGACCGCCTGCTCATCGACGACGGCAAGGTCGCCGTCGAGGTGACGGCCGTGACCGGACCGGACATCCGCTGCCTCGTCATCGAGGGCGGGCCGGTCTCCAACAACAAGGGCGTCTCGCTGCCGAACGTGGCCGTGTCGGTGCCCGCCATGTCCGAGAAGGACGCCGAGGACCTGCGCTTCGCGCTGGCGCTCGGGGTCGACCTCATCGCGCTGTCGTTCGTGCGCTCGCCCGAGGACATCAAGCTGGTCCACGCGATCATGCACGAGGTGGGCGTCGTCCGCCCGGTCATCGCGAAGATCGAGAAGCCCGAGGCGGTCGACAACCTCGAGGCCATCACGGACGCCTTCGACGGCCTCATGGTCGCCCGCGGCGACCTCGGCGTCGAGCTCCCCCTCGACCAGGTCCCCCTGGTGCAGAAGCGGGCCGTCCAGCTCGGTCGGGAGTACGCCAAGCCGGTCATCGTGGCCACGCAGATGCTCGACTCCATGATCGAGAACTCGCGGCCCACCCGCGCAGAAGCCTCCGACGTCGCCAACGCCGTCCTCGACGGCGCGGACGCCGTGATGCTCTCGGGCGAGACCAGCGTCGGCAAGTACCCGGTGCTGACCGTCAGCACCATGGCGAAGATCATCACGACCACCGAGGCCGGGCAGATCGCCGTGCCGCGCCTGCAGCACGACCCGCGGACCCGCGGCGGCGCGCTCACCGTGGCGGCCTCGCAGATCGCCCGCGCCGTCGGCGCCAAGGCGCTGGTCGCGTTCACCGTCACCGGTGACACCGTGCACCGGCTCGCCCGGCTGCACTGCGACCTGCCGCTGCTGGCCTTCACCCCCGAGCCCGCGGTCCGCGACCAGCTCGCGCTCGCCTGGGGCGTGGAGACCTTCCTGATGCCGTTCGTGCACCACACCGACGACATGTTCCGCCAGGTCGACGAGCGCCTGCTCAGCCTCGGCCGGGCCAACGTCGGCGACTACGTGGTGGTCGTCGCGGGCAGCCCGCCCGGCACCCCCGGCTCCACCAACACCCTGCGCGTACACCAGCTCGGCTCGCTGGCCATGCCGCAGACCCTGGCCCAGGCCGCCACGCCGGCCCAGAGCTAGGGTGAGCGCGACGCCGAGCGACGCTCGGCCCGCGCGAACGGAAGTGACATGAGCGAGCCCATCACCGGCCAGGCCGCCGTGGACAGCCTGGTCGAGCTGCTGGACCTGGCCCCGGTCGACGATCTCGTCTTCCGGGGCCAGAACCCGCCGATCGGGCCGCCGCGCGTGTACGGCGGACAGGTCGCCGCGCAGGCCCTGGTGGCCGGCGGGCGCACCGTCGACCCGTCGCGGACCGTGCACTCACTGCACGGCTACTTCGTCCGCGCCGGGAACATGGCCGAGCCGATCGACTACCACGTGGAGAAGATCCGCGACGGGCGCTCGTTCTCGGTGCGCCGCTCGGTGGCGATGCAGCGGGGCAAGCCGATCTTCCTGATGTCGGCCTCGTTCCAGGTGCGCGAGGAAGGGCTGGACCACCACGACCCGGCCCCGGTGGACGTGCCCGGCCCCGACGAGCTGCCGACCATGAGCGACCGGCTGGCGCCGTACCCGGAGCGGCTGGGCATCTGGAAGATCCTGCCCCGCCCCATGGACGTGCGCTACGTCAACGAGCCCGGCTGGGTGCGCCCCGGCAAGCGGGTCGCCAACGACCTGCAGCGGGTGTGGATGCGCCTGGACGGCAAGCTGCCCGACGACCCGCTCCTGCACGCCTGCGCGCTTACCTACCTGTCCGACCTGACCCTGCTCGACGCGGTCCTGTCGGTGCACGGCGAGGTCTGGGGCCCCGGCGGCGTCATCGGCGCCAGCCTCGACCACGCCCTCTGGTTCCACCGCCCGTTCCGCGCCGACGAGTGGTTCCTCTACGACTGCTCCAGCCCGTCGGCCTCTGGCTCCCGCGGCCTCGCCACCGGCCGCATGTTCACCCGCGACGGCCGCCACATAGCCACGGCCTCCCAAGAGGGCCTCCTCCGCCCCGTCGGCGCCTGACCCCTACCCTTACTTCCTCGCGGCGATCTTGCGTGAACTGTGGGTACGACACGCCCAAAACGGGCGAAAGGTCAACAGTTCGCGCAAGATCGTGGTGATCATGGGTGGGGTGGGTCACGGGGTGGGGTCGGTTCGGGTGGGGGAGTGATCAGTTAGGGCGATAATCGGTTCATGCGACTCTCCGCCCGTGTCGATTACGCGCTGCGCGCGGTGATCGAGCTCGCCTCCGGGGGCGACGGCCCGGTCACCTCGGAGCGGATCGCCCGCGCGCAGGAGATCCCGCCGAAGTTCTGCGAGAGCATCCTGCTGCAGCTGCGCCGCGGCGGCATCGTGTTCGCCCAGCGCGGGCCGGAGGGCGGCTACTGGCTGGCCCGGCCGGCCGAACAGATCTCCCTGGTCGAGGTCGTCGAGGTCATCGACGGGCCGCTCGGCTCGCCGCGGGCCGCGCAGGCCGACGTCCCGCTGGGCGCGGCGCAGGCGCTGCAGCAGGTGTGGACCGCGGTGGAGGAGTCGGAGCGGGCAATCCTGACCCAGGTCACCATCGCGCACGTCATCGCCGGGGTGCTGCCGGAGCCGGTCGCCGGTCGCCTGCCGCTGGCCGCCTCCTGACGGATTCCGGACAGGCCAGCTTCACCAACTTTTTCGACAACCGTGTCTTGCCTTCCCTACCTTTCCTATTAAACTGATCGGAAATACCAAGAAGCTGGGATCGGTAGGGGGCGACGGCCGTGCGAAAACTGCTGATCATGGCGTTGGTGGGGCTCGCCGCCCAGCTCGTCGACGGCTCCCTGGGCATGGCATACGGCGTCACGTCCAGCACCCTGCTCCTCATCGCCGGCATCTCCCCAGCCGCCGCGTCCGCCTCCGTGCACCTCGCCGAAGTCGGCACCACCCTCGCCTCAGGCATCTCCCACTGGCGCTTCGGCAATGTCGACTGGCGCGTCGTACGCAACATCGCGCTGCCCGGCGCCGTCGGCGCCTTCGCCGGAGCCACCGTCCTAAGCAGCATCTCCACCGAATCCGCCATCCCGTGGACGGCCGGCATCCTGCTCGCGCTCGGCGCATACCTGCTGTTCCGCTTCGCCCGCCCGCTGCGGCCCACCCGGCCCCGCAACCTGCCCCGCCGCTTCCTCGCCCCGCTCGGCCTGTTCGCCGGCTTCATCGACGCCACCGGCGGGGGAGGGTGGGGCCCGGTCGCCACGCCGACCCTGCTCGCCTCCGGCAGCATGGAACCCCGCAAGGTCATCGGCTCCGTCGGCACCTCCGAGTTCCTCGTCGCCGGCGCCGCCAGCATCGGCTTCCTGATCGGCCTCGGCTCCGAAGGCTTCGTGCTGCCGACCGTCGCCGCGCTGCTCGTCGGCGGCGTCATCGCCGCGCCGATCGCCGCCTGGCTGGTCCGCCACGTACCCGCACAGCTGCTCGGCGCGTTCGTGGGCGGTCTCATCGTGCTCGTCAACATGCGCAGCCTGCTGCGGGTGTTCAAGGTAGAGCCCGAGTTCGGGCCGTACGCCTACCCGCTCGCGGCGGTGCTCTGGGTCGTCGCCATCGGTTTCTCGGTACGGGCCTGGCGCCGCGCTCGCGCCGCGCAGCCCGCCGTCACCGCCGAGCCGGAGCTCGTGCCCGCGGCCTGAGCGGCGACGTCCAGCCCGCGACCGACCGTTGCTGCTGTCAGTTGTGGGCTGGATTCCTAGGACGATGTACGCGACGTGCCGGTGACCGTGGGCGACAGGGCGGCCCTGCGCGGCGGACCGGGAGCGGTCAGGACTTCGGGCCGACGTGCTCGTCGAGCATGGCGACGGCGTCGCGGCGGGCCACCGACAGCGAGTTGCGGCGGTTCAGCCGCCAGGCCACACCGAGCTGGTCCAGCGCCCAGCCGCACAGGGCGAGGATGTCCGCGGACTCGTTGGCGAACAGGTAGCGGGGATACTCGTAGGTCCGGCCTGCCTTGGTGACCCGGTTGAGCACGCGGCATCCGTCCGAGTGGAACAGTCCGCGGAGGAAGGTCCCGGGGTGGTCGGCGACGACAACGCGCTGCCAGGGTTCGAGATCGATCTTCCGCTCGTGCTTCTTGCCTGCGCCGGCCTGCGGGAAGAGGCACGGCCAGTGTTTCGAGTAGCTCTGCAGGCTCACGCATCCCTTCTGCCGGATGCGTTGGACGCGATTCGCCAGTGTGGCGAGCATCGCCGTTTCTGCCTGGTCCAGGAGGGCGGTGTAGGTCGCCGTGCAGTAGATCCGCAGCACCGGAACCTTCGCGGAGGTGACCAGGTGGCCGTCGCCGAGATAGAGGCCAAGCAGGTAGGAGTACTGCTCATGGTCTGCCGGCGCGGAGTCGCGGCATCGAAAGCACCGGTCCTCGGTGAACTGGCTGTCCGGTGCTCCATCGTCGCGGCACCACGTGCGCACCGTCTGATAGGGGAGGCCGAGGCGGGCGGCGATCGAGCTGATCGACGACCCGTTCCGGTGCTCGAGCCGAGCCTGATGGCGAATGGCGAGGGGGTGCACAGCGGTCGATTCTCGAACAGCTGTACGACATTGGTGCCGGGAACGGGATTCGAACCCGCATGCCCTTTCGGGCAATCGTGTTTGAGACGATCGCGTCAGCCTGTTGCGCCATCCCGGCGAGCTTGGGTCATGGTACCCGACTAGGCTGCCGGGTAGGCAAACGGCATTCGTGGTGTGGGGGTTGTGGTTCCGGTGACCGAGAAGCAGGCAGGCGTCGCGCGCAAGCGCGTGCTGATCGCGGAGGACGAGGCGCTGATCAGGCTGGACCTGGCCGAGATGCTCGGCGAGGAAGGCTACGACGTGGTCGGCGAGGCCGGTGACGGCGAGACCGCGGTGAAGCTGGCCGAGGAGCTGCACCCCGACCTGTGCATCCTGGACATCAAGATGCCGATCATGGATGGCCTGGCGGCCGCGGAGCGGATCGCCGGCGCGCGCATCGCCCCGGTGATCATCCTGACCGCGTTCAGCCAGCGCGACCTGGTCGAGCGGGCCCGCGCCGCGGGCGCGATGGCATACCTGGTCAAGCCGTTCCAGCAGAGTGACCTGGTGCCGGCCATCGAGATCGCGCTGTCCCGGTTCGCCGAGGTGGCGGCTCTGGAGGCCGAGGTCGCCGGGCTGAACGACCGGCTGGAGACCCGCAAGGCCGTGGAGCGGGCCAAGGGTGCGCTGATGACGCAGTACGGCATGAACGAGCCGCAGGCGTTCAAGTGGATCCAGCGCACCGCGATGGATCACCGCCTGACGATGCGCGAGGTCGCCGAGCGGATCATCGTCGAGGCGGCGGCCGCGGAGTCCGCCGAGTAAGCAGATCAGGGGCGTGCGCCGCGGCTGGGGTCAGCGCGGTCGCGGCGGCGCGCCTACCATCGGACCATGCTGTCCGGTCGCCGCACGGTCGCGCTGGTGCTCCTGGTCGCTCTGGCGGGCGGGTGCACCGCCGCCGCGCCGTCGCCGATGCCCGCGCCCGAGCTGCGCCCGTCGTGGCGCGAGCTGACGCTGCCGGCGCCGCCCGGTCCGGCGGGCCGGCTGGTGCTGGGTGATGCGACGGTCTGCGACGGCCGGTGGTATCTGTCGGGGGCGCTCGCCGATCCGGCCGGTGTCACCCGGCCCGTGGTGTGGACCAGCTCGGACGGGCAGACCTGGCGGTCGCTGGAGTTCCTGGGCACGAGCTATTACGGCGAGCGGGCCGCGATCTACGCGCTGGGCTGCCGCGGTGACCGGATCGCGATGCTGGGGGCGCGCAGCGGTGGCGCGCACGGCAATCCGCGGGTGACCCAGTGGTACGGCGGCCCGGACGGCCCGCTGCACGAGGTGATCGCCGGGTTCCAGCTGTACGGCGGTCCGGACGCGGTGAACACGGCCCGGCTCGCGGGCGGCCCGCGGGGCTGGGCGATCGCGGGTAACCGGCTGGCGGGGGCGGCGGTGTGGCTGTCGCCGGACGCGACCGGGTTCGCCATCCGGGAGGGTCTGCCGGAGCTGGCGGGCGATGCCCGTGGCGAGACGATGGCGTACGACGTGCTGCCGGTGCCCGACGGCTGGCTGATGGTCGGGGCGCTGAGTCCCGCGGATCGCATCGACCGCGACGCGCTGGCGTGGACCTCGCCGGACGGCGAGCGCTGGACCCGCCTGCCCGCCCCGGCCTCGCCGGAGTACGAGGAGTTCGACCGGGTGGCCGTGGTGGCCGGGACGCCTTATGCGGTGGGCCTGCGCGGGGACCGGTTCGGGGCGTGGCGGCTGGCGGACGGCGCATGGGCGGACGCGGGCGCGTTCGGTTCGACCCGGCCGGGGCCGGTGGCGTGGGTGGCTGGGCTGGCGGTGGCGGACGCGGGTCTGCTGGCTGCCGTCTCGGATGGCGAGATGTACCGGTTGTGGCTCATGTCACCCGATCGGGGCTGGGTGGCGGTGGCTTCGCCCGCTCCGCTGCGCGCGGCCGGGGTCTCCGCCGCGGGGGTCGCCGGGTCGGGCGGGCGGGTTCTGGTGATCGCCGACGACGGGTCCGGGGCGCACGTGTGGATCACGGACCTGCCGGCGAAGCATGGATGATACTCGCAGGTCACCGGGGGGTGCGCCCGAATGGCGCTGCTCACGTAACGGTTGGGTCAACCCTTAGGCGAGGTCTTACCGATCCGGGTGTGAGTGGGATAACGTCCCAGGCCAGATCGTGGTTCACGATCTGTTCCGGTCTTGCTGCACGCACAGTGGCGGCGGCGGGTCCGGATCTCGGATGGAGGAGGGTTCTAGCCTTGAGGCAACGACTCGCGCGGGTGCTCGGAGGCGTCGCCATTTTGGCGCTCGTCGCCGGTGGCGCCGCTGCATGCAAGAAGGAAGAGCCGGCGACCAATGGTGGCAGCACCGTTTCGGGTCTGAAGATCGGTTTCTTCGGCGCCCTCACCGGTGACGCCGCCGGTCTCGTGACGCCGGGCAAGAACGGCGCCGAGCTGGCTATCGCCGAGTACAACGCCGCCAACCCGGGCGCCAACGTCACCCTGGTGCCGTTCGACTCGCAGGGTTCCGGCGACAAGGCCGCCCCGCTGGCCACCGCCGCCGTCGCCGACGAGAAGATCATCGGTGTGGTCGGCCCGGCGTTCTCGGGTGAGTCCGAGGTCGCCAACCCGATCTTCGACAAGGCCGGCCTGCCGATCATCACGCAGTCCGCCACCCGCCCGAGCCTGAACAGCAAGGGCTGGAAGATCTTCCACCGCGGCGTCGGCAACGACCTGTCGCAGGGCCCGGCCATCGGCCGCTACCTGAAGGACGTCGCCAAGGCGGACAAGGTCTACCTCGTCGACGACCAGTCCGCGTACGGCACCGGCCTGCGTGACGAGGTCGAGAAGATCCTCGGCGCAGCCGTCGTCGGCAAGAACAAGGTCACCGAGAAGCAGGTCGAGTTCGGCCCGGTCGTGACGGCCGTCAAGAACAGCGGCGCGACCGCGGTGTTCTACGGTGGCTACACCCCGGAGGCGGCCCCGTTCCTGAAGCAGCTGCGTGCCGGCGGCTTCAAGGGCACCTTCATCGGTGGCGACGGCCTCTACGACGCCAACATGCTGAGCGTGACCGGCAAGGCTGACGTCGAGGGCGCGGTCGTGACCTGCCCGTGTGGCCCGGCCACCGCGGCCAAGGGCAACTTCGTGGCCGACTTCAAGGCCAAGTTCGGCACCGACCCGGGCGTGTACGCCGACGTGGCGTACGACCTGACGAAGGTCTTCCTGGAGGGCTTCAAGGCCGGCAAGACCACGCGTGCCGACATGCAGGCGTTCCTGGGCACCTACAACGGGGTCGGCACCGCCACCGGTGTGACCTACAAGTGGGAGGCCAACGGCGAGCTCGACCCGGCGCAGGTCTCGATCTGGGCGTTCGTCGCCAAGGACGGCGCCTGGGCGAACCCGACCCAGCTCCCGAAGAGCTGATCCTTCCCGATCGGCACGTGATTCGCAGTTGATACCCGGTGCGGCCGGAGGTTCCCCCTTCCGGCCGCACCCGGCTTTTCAGAAACCCTTCGGGAGCCCCCGTGAATTTCGATGACCTGATTCAGGGTTTCCCTGATCTGACCACCACCGGATTGGCCCAAGGGTCGATCTACGCGCTGGTGGCGCTCGGGTACACCCTGGTCTACGGCGTCTTGCGCCTGATCAACTTTGCCCACTCCGAGGTCTTCATGTTCGGCACCTTCGCCGCGCTGTGGACCTGGGGACTGATGGGTTACGACAGCAACTCGGCCCGCCCGGACCTGGGTACGGCACTGTTGCTGGTCCTCGTCTCGCTGGTGGTCGCCTCACTGTTCTCCGGTGGTGTGGCGATGGTCGTCGAGGCGGTGGCCTACCGGCCGCTGCGCAAGCGCAACGCTCCACCCCTCGTCTTCCTGATCAGCGCCATCGGCGCATCGTTCGTGCTGGCCGAGCTGATGGGCGCCTTCACCGAGCGCCGCCAGCAGGGCATTCCCGGCCTGCTGCCGGGTGAGCCGCTGTTCTCGGCCGGTGGCTGGACCGTCTACCCGCTGCAGTTGGCGACCGTCGTGGTCGCGCTCGCCGTGATGTTCGCCCTGGACTGGTTCGTGTCGAAGACCCGCTTCGGGCGCGGTATCCGCGCCGTGGCGCAGGACGCCGACACCGCCGCGCTGATGGGTGTGAACAAGGGCCGCGTGATCGCGCTCGTGTTCCTGCTCGGCGGCCTGCTGGCCGGCGTCGCCGCGGTCTTCTACAGCATGAAGCAGGGCAACACCCGGTTCAACGTGGGCTTCCTGATGGGCCTGAAGGCGTTCTCCGCCGCGGTGCTCGGCGGTATCGGCAACCTGCGCGGCGCGCTGGTCGGCGGCCTGCTGCTGGGTCTCGTCGAGTCCTACGGCGCGGCGCTGTTCGGCTCCAACTGGACCAACGTCATCGCCTTCGTGGTGCTGCTCGTCCTGCTGATGTTCCGCCCCACTGGTCTGCTGGGAGAATCGCTGGGGAGGGCCCGCGCATGACGACCGAGACTGTCAAGAAGCAGCGCTGGAAGCTGAACCTGCGGGACCGCTTCCAGGACATGCCCAAGCCGGCCCGGATCGCCGCCATGGTGGTCTTCGTGGTCCTGCTGTACCTGCTGCCGACGAAGGCGTTCTACGAGAACCTGGGCTTCCCGATCCCGATGGGCAGCGGCTACCTGCCGCTCTACACGACCGGTTCCGACATGGCCGGTGTGCTGTTCCAGTGCGGGTACTACATCCTGCTGGCGCTGGGCCTGAACGTGGTGCTCGGTTACGCCGGTCTGCTCGACCTCGGCTTCTTCGGCTTCTTCGCGGTCGGCGCGTACACCGTGGCGCTGCTGACGTCGCCGGAGAGCAAGCTGATCACCGAGTACAACTGGCTGGAGAGCCCGTGGCCGTGGCTGTTGACGGTGCCGATCGCGATCGCCCTGGCGATGCTGTCGGGTGTGCTGCTGGGCTGGCCGACGCTGCGGCTGCGCGGTGACTACCTGGCGATCGTGACGCTGGGCTTCGCCGAGATCATCCGTATCGTGGCGAAGAACCAGGACTGGATCCTCAACGGCGACCGGGGCATCCCGAGCGTCGGCCACCCGCCGGGCACGTGGCCGGACGGTGAGCCGATCTTCGAGCTCGAGTTCACGCCGTACTACTGGCTCGTGCTGACCGTGATCATCGGAGTCATCTTCCTGATCCGGAACCTGGCCAACAGCCGGGTGGGCCGGGCGTGGGTGGCCATTCGCGAGGACGAGGACGCGGCTGAGCTGATGGGCGTGCCCACGTTCAAGTTCAAGCTGTGGGCGTTCGCGATCGGCGCGGCGATCGGCGGCCTGTCCGGCTCGCTGTGGGCGGGCCAGGCGAACTTCGTCAACTCGGCGACGTTCAGCCTGGAGAACTCGATCCTGGTGCTGGCGGCGGTGCTGCTGGGCGGCGCGGGCAGCATCGGCGGCGCCATCCTGGGCGGCTTCCTGGTGATCTACCTGCCGGAGTGGCTGCGCTCGGTCGGTGACGTGTTCGGCTGGCCGACCCAGGTCCAGGTGGGCAACATCCACATCGACGTCAGCCCGACGTCGCTGCGGTTCGTCATCTTCGGTGCGCTGCTCATCGTCGTGATGATCTACCGCCCTCAGGGCCTGTGGCCCAACCGCCGCCGTGCGGCGGAGCTCAAGGACCGGCAGAAGGAGGTGGCCCCCGTTGAGTGAGCGTAAAGCTCTGCTGGAGGTCGACAACGTCACGCTGCGCTTCGGCGGCGTGGTCGCGCTGAACCAGGTCGACTTCACCCTCTACGAGGGCGAGATCCTCGGTCTGATCGGCCCGAACGGCGCCGGCAAGACCACCTGCTTCAACGCGATGACGGGCGTGTACCTGCCGACCGAGGGCCAGATCCGGTTCAAGGGCGAGCAGGTCAGTGGCAAGAAGCGCAACCAGATCACGAAGATGGGCATGGCCCGGACGTTCCAGAACATCCGTCTCTTCCCGGAGATGACGGCGCTGGAGAACGTCCTGGTCGGCACGGACGCACACAACACCACCAGCGTGCCGACGGCGCTGCTGCGGCTGCCCAAGCACTGGCGCGAGGAGCGCCAGAGCAAGGCACGGGCGCTGGAGCTGCTGTCCTTCGTGGGCATCACGGGTCGCAGCGACGACCTGGCCCGCAACCTGTCCTACGGTGACCAGCGGCGGTTGGAGATCGCCCGTGCGCTGGCCACCAACCCCTCGCTGCTGTGCCTGGACGAGCCGGCTGCCGGCTTCAACCCGGCCGAGAAGGTGGCGCTGCTCGAGCTGATCAAGAAGATCCGCGACTCGGGCGTGACCGTGCTGCTCATCGAGCACGACATGCGACTGGTCATGGGTGTGACGGACCGGATCGTCGTGCTCGAGTTCGGCAGGAAGATCGCTGAGGGGACTCCCGAGGAAGTGCGGGACAATCCGAAGGTGGTCGCGGCGTACCTGGGGGTTCCCGATGCTGCTTGAGATCGATGACATCACGCTGCACTACGGGCGGATCCAGGCGCTGCACGGCATCAGCCTGCACGTCAACGAGGGTGAGGTCGTCGCGCTGATCGGCGCCAACGGCGCCGGCAAGTCGACGATCATGCGGGCAATCTCGGGCCTGCGGGCGGTGTCCTCCGGGGCGATCCGCTTCAACGGCGAGGACATCAGCAAGGTCCGGGCGGACCTGCGGGTGGCCCGCGGCATCTGCCAGGCGCCGGAGGGCCGGGGCGTGTTCCCGGGTATGTCGGTGCAGGAGAACCTGGAGATGGGCGCGTACATCCGGCGCGACAGCGCCGCGATCGCGCAGGACATGGAGCGGGTGTTCGGCCTGTTCCCGCGTCTGCTCGAGCGCCGCAAGCAGGCCGGTGGCACGCTGTCCGGCGGTGAGCAGCAGATGCTCGCGGTGGGCCGGGCGCTGATGGCGCGGCCGAAGCTGCTGCTGCTCGACGAGCCGTCGATGGGTCTCGCTCCGATGATCATCCAGCAGATCTTCACGATCATCACGGAGATCAACCAGCAGGGCACCACGGTGCTGCTGGTGGAGCAGAACGCCCAGCAGGCCCTGTCCCGGGCGCACCGGGCGTACGTGCTGGAGACCGGCAACATCGTCAAGGAGGGCACAGGCGCGGACCTGCTGCACGACCCGGCGGTGAAGGCGGCCTACCTCGGCGTGGCCTGATCGCCGATCGGCTGACGGGCGGCCCGTCGCACGCGTCCTGCGGGGCGTGGGCGGCGGGCCGCCCGCATTCGTGCCGAACGGTGCTCGCGGGGCGATATGGCCGGGTTCAGACCAGGATGTGGCTCACTTTGCGTTACCGTAAATCATCACACGGTACGCAAAGGGGATGGATGTGCTCAAGAGACTGATTCCGGTCGGGGCGTTCGCGCTCGCGCTGGCCGCGGGCGGTTGTGGCGGCGGCGGCGAGCCGTCCGGATCCCCGAGCGCCGGACCCAGCGTGTCGGTCAACCCGACGCTGGCGGCGATGGTGCCCGACGCCGTCAAGTCGGACGGCAAGATCCTGGTGGGCGTCGACGCGACGTACGCCCCGAACGAGTTCCTCGCCCCCGACGGCTCGACCGTGGTCGGCTTCGACGTCGACCTGTTCAAGGCCGTCGCGCAGACCCTCGGGCTGACCGCCGAGTTCCAGCCGTCCACCTTCGGTGACATCATCCCGGGCGTGATGTCCGGCAAGTACGAGGTCGGCGTCTCCTCGTTCACCGTCAACGACGAGCGCAAGAAGCAGGCGCAGATGGTGACCTACTACAGCGCCGGCACGCAGTGGGCGACCAAGACGGGCAACCCGGCCGGGGTCAACCCCGACGAGCCGTGCGGCAAGCGCATCGCGGTGCAGAAGGACACGGTGCAGTTCGAGGACATCACCAAGCGCTCCGAGGCGTGTGTCGCCGGGGGCAAGCCCGCCGTGACCATCCAGCCCTACGCGGGTCAGGACCAGGTCGCCACCTCCGTGGTGTCCGGCAAGGACGACGCCATGCTGGCCGACTCGCCCATCACGGCGTACGCGGTGAAGCAGTCCAACGGCCAGCTGGAGCTGCTCGGCGGCGTCTACGACTCGGCTCCCTACGGTTACGTGGTCGCCAAGGACCAGGTCGAGATGGCCAAGGCGCTGCAGGCCGCGGTCGATGAGCTGATCAAGAACGGCGCGTACGAGCAGATCCTGAGCAACTGGGGCGTGCAGGCGGGCGCCGTGCCCAGCGCGCAGATCAACCCGTAGGCCATGACCATCCCGGACACGTCGGCCACCCCGGTGCCGCGGGACGCCGAACCGATCAAGGCGATCCCGGTCCGGCACCCGGGACGGTGGGTCGCCGTCGCCGTGATCGCGGTGCTGGTGGCGATGTTCGTGCACCTGCTGCTCACGAACGACGCCTTCCACTGGGAATTCATGTTCCGCAACATGTTCACGCCGCCGGTGCTGCGCGGCGTCGCCGGCACGGTCGTGATCACGATTCTGTCGATGATCATCGGTGTGCTGCTGGGCATCGTCGTCGCCGTCGCACGGCTGTCGAACAACCCGATCCTGCGTGGCGTGGCCTGGGCCTACACCTGGTTCTTCCGGGCCGTGCCCCGGTACGTGCTGCTCATCGTCATGGGCAACCTGGGCATCCTGTGGTCGCGGCTGGAGGTCGGCGTTCCGTTCGACACCTATCTCGGCCGCCTGTTCGGCGTCGAGGACGCGCAGTGGCGGCTGTTCGGGCTCGACACCCGCGACCTGCTCAGCGGGTTCACGGTCGGCGTGCTGGGTCTGGCGCTGTCGGAGGCGGCGTACATGGCCGAGATCGTGCGGGCCGGCATGCTCTCGGTCGACCCGGGCCAGGACGAGGCGGCCACCGCGCTCGGCATGAGCCGCGGCCAGGCGCTGCGCCGCGTGGTGCTGCCGCAGGCGATGCGGGTCATCATCCCGCCCACCGGCAACGAGTCCATCGCCATGCTCAAGGACACCTCGCTGCTCATCGCGGTGCCGGTCACCGACGAACTGTTCTTCCAGCTCTCCGCCATCGGCAACCGGTACTTCCTGATCTTCCCGATGCTGGTCGCGGCGATGCTGTGGTACCTGTTCCTGGTCAGCATCCTGCTGGTCGGTCAATACTTCCTGGAGAAGCGCTTCTCCCGCGGCTACGGCCGCGCCGACAAGGCGAAGATGAAGCTCGAAGGCCTGGCCGCCGAGCACGGAGCGAACCCGGAGCTGCCATGAGCGAGCGCAGCGAGGAGAAGGCATGAGCACACCCGCGCGCCATCGCGCTCCGGACGACGAGCCGTCCGCGGACGCCGGGCCCATGGTCCGGGCCGAGAACGTGCACAAGGCGTTCGGCCACGTCAAGGTGCTGCGCGGCATCGACGTGACGGTGCCGCGCGGCAACGTGTGCGTGGTGCTGGGCCCGTCCGGCTCCGGCAAGTCGACGTTCCTGCGCTGCATCAACCACCTGGAGAAGATCGACGCCGGCCGGATCTGGGTGGACGGGAAACTCGTCGGATACCAGCAGAAGGGCGACAAGCTCCACGAGCTGCACGACAAGGCGGTCGCCGCGCAGCGCCGCGAGATCGGCATGGTGTTCCAGCGGTTCAACCTGTTCCCGCACATGTGCGCGCTGGAGAACGTGATGGAGGCCCCGACGCTGGTCAAGGGGCAGAGCAAGGCGCAGGCGCGGCGGCGCGGCATCGAGCTGCTCGACCGGGTCGGCCTGGCCGAGAAGGCGGGCAACTACCCGTCGCAGCTGTCCGGGGGACAGCAGCAGCGCGTGGCCATCGCCCGCGCCCTGGCGATGGACCCCAAACTGATGCTCTTCGACGAGCCCACCAGCGCCCTGGACCCGGAACTGGTCGGCGACGTCCTGGACGCCATGAAGGACCTGGCCCGCTCCGGCATGACCATGGTCGTGGTCACCCACGAGATCGGCTTCGCCCGCGAGGTCGGCGACCAGCTCATCTTCATGGACGAGGGGGTCGTCGTCGAATCCGGCGCCCCCCGCGAAGTCCTCGCCAACCCCCAACACCCCCGCACCCGCGACTTCCTCAGCAAAGTCCTCTGACCCACCCGCCTCTCATGCGTTGATCATGAACTTATGGCACGGCTCGACGGTGTGTCGTGCCCACAACTTCATGATCGACTGGGTGTGGGCCGGCAGGGGTGCGGGTTGCTGGTCGAGTGCCGGGGGCCGCGGCAATTAGGGTGGGCGCATGGCTACCGTCGCGGATCTCGAGTTCGGGAACTATCTGCTGGTCACCACGTTTCGTAAGGACGGGCGGGCGGTGCCGACGCCGGTCTGGGCGGTGCGCGACGGGGCCGGGATCTATGTGTGGACCGTCGCCGACAGCGGCAAGGTGAAGCGGCTGCGGCGCAGCAGCAAGGTCACCATCAGCGACTGCGACCTGCGCGGCAAGGTCACCGGCCCGACCATCCCGGCCCGCGCGAAGCTGCTCGGCGCGGCGGAGACCGAGGCGGTGCGCCACCTGCTGGCCAAGAAGTACGGCATCCTCGGCCGCATCACCCTCTGGGGCAGCCGCATCCGCCGCGGCGCGAACGGCACCGTCGGCGTACGCATCACCGAGCCGGCCGCCCCGAAGGCCTGACCTCGACGTCGGTGATCATGAAGTTGTGGTCGCGACACACCGTCGAGCCGTGCCATAAGTTCATGATCAACGCGGCGCAGGGCGGCGCAGGGGTGGGGGTGCGGCGGCGGGTGGGACGGGGCGTCGGGGGGAGGGCATAAGCTCTTCGGGTGACTGAGACGCTGCTGCTGCTTGACGGGCATTCGCTGGCTTACCGGGCGTTCTTCGCGCTGCCGGTGGAGAACTTCTCGACGTCGACGGGGCAGCCCACCAACGCCGTGTACGGCTTCACCTCGATGCTGATCAACGTGCTGCGCGACGAGAAGCCCACCCACATCGCGGTGGCGTTCGACGTGTCGCGGCATTCGTTCCGCACCGATCAGTACGCCGAGTACAAGGCGGGCCGGTCGGAGACGCCGACGGACTTCAAGGGGCAGGTCAGCCTGGTCCAGGAGGTGCTGGACGCACTGCAGGTCAAGCACGTGGAGCTGGCGGGCTACGAGGCCGACGACATCATCGCCACGCTCGCCCGGCAGGGCCGCGAGGCCGGCATGCGGGTGCTGATCTGCACCGGCGACCGCGACGCGTACCAGCTGGTCACCAAGGACGTCACGGTGCTGTACCCGCGCAAGGGCGTGTCCGACCTGGCCCGCATGGACCCGGCGGCGGTGCTGGAGAAGTACGGCGTCGGCCCCGAGCGCTACCGCGACCTGGCCGCGCTGGTCGGCGAGTCCAGCGACAACCTGCCCGGCGTGCCGGGCGTGGGCCCGAAGACCGCCGCCAAGTGGATCAATCAGTACGACGGCCTCGAAGGCGTCATCGCCCGGGTCGACGAGATCAAGGGCAAGGCGGGGGAGAGCCTGCGCGAGCACCTGGCCGGGGTGATGCGCAACCAGCAGATCAACCTGCTGCGCGACGACCTCGACCTGCCGCTGGAGCTGCCCGCCACGCACTGGACCACCTGGGACCGCGAGGCGGTGCACCAGGTCTTCGACACGCTGCAGTTCCGCGTGCTGCGCGACCGGCTGTACCAGTACCTCGACACCGCCGAGCCGGAGGCTGAGGCCGGCTTCGACATCGACGGCACCGTGCTCACCGAGCCCGGCGCGCTGGCGGCCTGGCTCAGTGAGCAGGTGACGGGCCCGGTCGGCATCGCCGTGGCCGGCACCTTCGGCCGGGGCACGGGCACGCTGACGGGGCTGGCGCTGGCCGCCGACCACGCCGCCGTGTGGGTCGACCCGACCGAGCTGGAACCGGCCGACGACGCGGCGCTGGCGGCCTGGCTGGCCGACCCGGCCAAGCCGAAGGTGCTGCACGACGCCAAGCCCGCGCTGCTGGCCCTGCAGGCCCGCGGCTGGGACCTCAACGGCCTGACCCACGACACCGCGCTCGCGGCCTACCTGGCCCGTCCCGACCAGCGCTCCTACGACCTGGCCGACCTGGCGGTGCGCTACCTGCACCGGGAGCTGCGGGCGGAGGCGAACGACACCGGCCAGCTCGCGCTGGACTTCGGTGACGGCACCGCCGACCACGCCGCCGAGGAGGCGCTGATGCTGCGCGCCCGGGCGACGCTCGACCTGGTCGACGCGCTGGGCGGGGAGCTGGACCGCGGCGACGGCGAGCGGCTGCTGGCCGACGTGGAGCTGCCGCTGGTGCCGGTGCTGGCCGCGATGGAGCGGGTCGGCATCGCCGCCGACACCGACTACCTCACCGAGCTGGAGGCGCAGTTCGCCGGCGAGGTGAAGGCGGCGGCGCAGGCCGCGTACGGTGACGTGGGCCGCGAGTTCAACCTCGGTTCGCCCAAGCAGCTGCAGGAGATCCTGTTCGGCGAGCTGAACCTGCCCAAGACCAAGAAGATCAAGACGGGGTACACCACCGACGCCGACGCGCTGCAGTGGCTGTTCGCGCAGACCGGGCACCCGGTGCTGGAGCACCTGCTGCGCCACCGCGACGTCGCCAAGCTGAAGTCCACGGTCGACGGCCTGCTCAAGTCGGTCAGCGACGACGGCCGCATCCACACCACGTTCTTCCAGACCGTGGCTGCGACCGGCCGGCTGTCCAGCACCGACCCGAACCTGCAGAACGTGCCGATCCGCACCGAGGAGGGCCGGCGCATCCGCCGCGCCTTCGTGGTCGGGCCGGGCTACGAGTCGCTGCTGACGGCCGACTACAGCCAGATCGAGATGCGCATCATGGCGCACCTGTCCCAGGACGCGGGCCTGATCGAGGCCTTCGCCACCGGCGAGGACCTGCACACCACGGTCGCGTCGAAGGTCTTCGCCACCGACCAGGTGTCCGCCGAGCAACGGCGCAGGATCAAGGCCATGTCGTACGGGCTGGCGTACGGCCTGTCCGCGTACGGGCTGTCGCAGCAGCTGGGCATCTCCACCGCCGAGGCGACCGGGCTCATGGAGGACTACTTCGCCCGCTTCGGCGGCGTGCGCGACTACCTGCACGCGGTCGTCGACCAGGCGCGCAAGGACGGTTACACGGCCACCATCCTGGGCCGCCGCCGCTTCCTGCCCGACCTGGTCAGCGACAACCGGCAGCGGCGCGAGATGGCCGAGCGCATGGCGCTCAACGCCCCGATCCAGGGCTCGGCCGCCGATGTCATCAAGCTGGCCATGCTGCGGGTCGACCGGGCGCTGCGGGCCGAGGGGCTGACCTCGCGGATGCTGCTGCAGGTCCACGACGAGCTCGTGTTCGAGGTCGCCGCCGGCGAGCGGGAGACCCTGGAGGCGCTGGTCCGCCGCGAGATGGGCGGTGCCGTCGACCTGTCCGTGCCGCTGGAGGTCTCCGTCGGCGTCGGCCACGACTGGAACGAAGCCGACCACTGACCACCCGCGGGGCCGGCCCTGCCGGCCCCGCCCATCCGCGATGATCATGAACCTATGGCACGGCTCGGCGGCGTGTCGGCGGCACAACCTCATGATCGAGATGGCCGTGCGCGGCCGGGTCGGCGCGGCACGGCCTGAGCCGATCCGGATCGCTGCCCGGCGTGGTGGGCCGGGGCGGGGATCAGGCTCGGGCCAGCGCGGCCACGGCCTGATCGATGATCTCGTCCGGGGCCAGCGTGATCGGGATGACGATCGCCGCCTCGTCGCCGCCGGGCTTCTCCAGGTCGGCGAGCTGGGAGTCGAGCAGGCGCGGGTTGAAGAAGTGCCCGGGGCGGTTCGACAGGCGCGAGGCCAGCAGCTCGCGGGGGCCGTCCAGGTACACGACGGCCAGGCCGGGTGCGGCCTCGCGCAGCAGGTCGCGATAGGAGCGCTTGAGCGCGGAGCAGGCCAGCACCGCGGGGATGCCCTCGTCCTGCTGCTCGGCCAGCCACTGGGCGCACAGCCGCAGCCAGGGTGCACGGTCTTCGTCGGTCAGCGGGATGCCGGCCGACATCTTCATCACGTTGGCCTGCGGGTGCAGGTCGTCGCCGTCGGCGAAGATCGCGCCGAGGCGTTTGGCCAGCTGCGTGCCGATGGTGCTCTTGCCGCTGCCGGAGACTCCCATGACGAGTACGGTCGAGGCGCTCACGATCGTGACACTAGCTCAGCGCGCCGCCGTCGGTCGGCGGACACGGGTGGAGCGCCGCTCCGGCGCGCGGCGGGACCCGCGGCCGGAGCGGCGCGCACCGGGCGGTGGAGGCACACCCGGTGCGCGCGGACCCTTTACAGGGTCCGCTTGTTCAGCAGGCGGTTCGGCGTGCCGGAGAGGCTGCCGGTGACGACGCCCGTGGTGGCGTTGTTGACGACCCAGGCGTGGATGGTCGCCTGGCTGGCGTCGCCGTACGTCGCCTTGTAGAGCACGGCGATGCCGGCGGCGTGCGGGGTGGACATCGAGGTGCCGTTGTAGCTGCCGGTGGTGTTGCCGGGCAGGGTGGACACGATGGCCGAGCCGGGTCCGTAGACGTCGACGCAGGAGCCGGTGGAGGAGTAGCTGGCGCGGGCGTCGGTGGACGTGGTGGCCGCGACCACCAACGCGGCGGTCAGGTTGCGGGGCAGCCGGTCGCACGAGTTGCCGCCGGTGTTGCCGGCCGAGGTGGCCAGGAACACGCCGGCGTTCATCAGGTTGGTCAGCGCGGTGGCCAGCGTCGCGCTGTACGTCATGTTCCACGAGGTGTTGGCCACGGCCGGCTTGACGTGGTTGGTGCGCACCCAGTTGACCGCGGCGACGGCCCCGGACGTGGTGCCGCTGCCGGCGCAGTTGAGCCACTTCACGCCGTGCAGCGTCGCGGACTTCGCCACGCCGTACGAGGTGGAGCCGATGGTGCCCGCCACGTGCGTGCCGTGGCCGTTGCAGTCGGTGTTGTTGCTGTCGATCGCGTTGTAGTTGAACTGGGCGCGGCCGCCGAAGTTCGGGTGGGCGGCGTCGACGCCCGAGTCGATGATGTACGCGTGCACGCCCGCGCCGGTCGCGGTGTACGTGTAGCCGGCCGACAGCGGCAGCGCGTTCTGGTCGATGCGGTCGATGCCCCACGCGGGCGGGTTGGTCTGCGTGGTGTCGAGCACGTGGTGGTGCCAGGCGTCGCGCTCGATGGCCAGCACGTCGGCGCTGTGCGACAGCTCGCGCACCTGGGCGGCGGTCAGCTCGGCGGCGAAGCCGTTGACGGTGGCCCCGAAGTCGAGGCGGGCCGTGGTCTTCAGCGCCCGCAGCGCGACCCCGCGGTCCGCGCCCGCGCGGAAGGTGACCAGGTAGGCGCCGGGGATGACGGTGGTGTCCGCGGCGGCGGCGGGGGCGGTGATCGGGACTGGGGCGGCCCGGTAGGGCGCGCCGGCGGCGAGTGCGGGTGACGGCAGGGCCACGACGGTGGCCAGGGTGGTGGCGGTGATCGCGGCGAATGCCAGCAGGCGGGCACGCCAGGTCCGGTTGGTCGGCACGTGTTCCTCCCCAGAACCGAATGCCGTCCTGTTTGGACGGCAGCTGGCTCGGAGAGTACATAGACATTGTTACAAGAATCAATGTCAGGCGCGCATCGCGGACGCAAAAAGCAGGTGCCGCCCGTATCGGGCGGCACCTGAGGTGCGGTGCGGGTGCTATTCGGCCTTGGGCGGCACGTACGTCTCCTTGGCACGCTCCCGGTCGTACTGCATACCGGGCCGCTCGCGGCTGTGGTGGTAGCTATACACGAAGTAGATGACGAAGCCGATGACCATCCAGATCGCGAAGCGGACCCAGGTGTCGACGGGCAGGTTGAGCATCAGCCACAGGCTGGCCAGTGCGGCCAGGATCGGCACCAGCGGCACCCACGGCACCCGGAACGGGCGCGGCAGGTCGGGCCGGGTCTTGCGCAGCACGATCACGCCGAGCGCGACCACGAAGAAGGCGAACAGCGTGCCGATGCTGACCAGCTCGGACAGCTTCTCCAACGGGATGAACGCGGCCATCAGGGCGACGATGACGCCGACCCCCACGGTGATCAGGTACGGGGTGCCGTAGGTCCGGTGCACCCTGGCCATGCCGACCGGCAGCAGCCCGTCGCGGGACATCGCGAACAGCACGCGGACCTGGCCGAGCAGCAGCACCAGGACCACGGTGGTGATGCCGCAGATCGCGCCCAGCGAGATGAGCTTGGCGACCCAGGGCTGGCCGACCACGTCGAAGGCGTGCGCCAGCGGCGCGTCGACGGCCAGCTCGGTGTAGTGCACCATGCCGGTGATGACCAGGGAGACCAGCACGTAGAGCAGGGTGCAGATGACCAGCGAGCCGATGATGCCGCGGGGCATGTCCCGCTGCGGGTTGCGCACCTCCTCGGCCGTGGTCGCCACGATGTCGAAGCCGATGTAGGCGAAGAAGACGATCGCGGCGGCGGCCAGGATGCCGGGGATGCCGAAGTGCACCGGCTCGATGCCGAGCAGCAGTTGGGACAGCGGGGTGTGCCACACCCCGGCCCCGGTCTGCGCGGCCGGCTCGGCGGGCGGGATGAACGGCTTGTAGTTCGCCATCTTGATGAAGAAGGCGCCCACGACGATCACCAGCACCACCACGGCCAGCTTGACGGCGACCAGCACGCCGGAGACCCGGCTGGACAGCTTCGTGCCGAGCACGCCCACGATGGTGCAGACCGCCACGATGAAGATCGCCCCGAAGTCGGGGATCGCCTTCTCGCCGGCCACCCAGGCGGGCAGGCTGAGCAGGTTCGCCAGGTACGCCGACCAGCCGCGCGCCACCACCGCGGCGCCCAGGCCGAGTTCGAGCACCAGGTCCCAGCCGATGATCCAGGCGACGATCTCGCCCAGGGTCGCGTAGGAGTAGGTGTAGGCCGAGCCGGCCACCGGCACGGTCGAGGCGAACTCGGCGTAGCAGAGCGCCGCCAGGGCGCAGACGATGCCGGCCACCACGAACGAGATCACGATCGCGGGCCCGGCGTTGACCGCGGCCTGACGGCCGGTCAGCACGAAGATGCCGGTGCCGATGATCACGGCGACGCCGAAGATGATCAGGTCGAGGGTGGACAGGTTCTTCTTGAGTCTGTGTTCAGGCTCCACCGTCTCGGCCATCTCGGCTTCGATGCGCTTTGTCCTGAATATCCCCATTGCCACGCCCTGATCATCCGCCCGGCGCAACCCAGTCCGCGCGGTTTCGCGAAAAGTGCAATTGCGGCGGTCAGGCGGCCGGCTTCGCGGCTACGAAGATGGCGGTGCCGGGGAAGAGGCGCCCGCGCAGCGGGGACCACTGGCCCCAGATCTGCTCGTGGCCCTCGGGCCACTCCGGCTCGATCAGGTCGACCAGGGTGAAGCCCGCACCGAGCAGCTCACGCAGCCGGTCGCCCATGGTCCGGTGGTGCTCGACGTAGGTCGCCGCGCCGTGCTCGTCGTACTCGACGTAGGGCCGGCGGTCGAAGTAGGAGTGCACCGCCCGCAGGCCCCCCTCGGTGGGGTCGTCGAGGAAGATCCAGCGCATCGGGTGGGTGACCGAGAAGACCCAGCGCCCGCCCGGCTTGAGCACCCGGTACACCTCGCGCATGACCAGCGCCGAGTCGTCGACGAACGGCACCGCGCCGAACGCGGTGCAGGCGACGTCGAAGGCCCCGTCGGCGAAGGGCAGCGCGCTCGCGTCGGCCTGCACCAGCGGCACCGTGAGGCCGGTGCGGGCGGCGGCCTGCTCGGCATGGCGCAGCATGCCCGCGGACAGGTCCATCGCCACCACCTCGGCGCCCTGCGCGGCCAGCCAGCGGGCCGCGGCCGCCGCGCCGCAGCCCAGCTCCAGCACCCGGCGGCCGGCGACGTCGCCGAGCAGCTTCGCGTCGGCCTCGCGCAGCCCCTCCGGGCACCACACGAAGTCGGCCTCGCCGAGGAACTCGCCGTGCTCGGACTGGTAGTTGTCGGCGTCGGCGTCCCACCAGCCGCGGGAGGCGCGCAGGTTCTCCGCGGCGGTGACCGGGCGGCGGGTCACCCCGGGTCCGGACGCGACGACGTCGGGGTCGTCGTGCTCGAGGTCAAGATCGTCGTCACCGGCAGAATGGATCTCCACCCGGACAGCGTACGAGCCGGTCGTCCGGGGGCGACTCACCGGGTGTGACGCACGGAACAATTCGCCCGCAATCCCCGTGGAGTCCCCCGAATCAGGAAGAGGGGAGCGTCACGGGAGGGGTGGGGTTGCGTCGTGTGGTAATGGGCACGGTAAGCTGTTCGATGCACTCGCACGTCCGCGGTTCTCGGCATGGAGCAGACCCGTAGCGCGCCGGAACTGACCGGAGCGTAGGCGAGCGGGAGCGGCAGTGGAACACCCACTGGGTCACACTGAACATCCATCCGACGGAGCAACAGTCCACATGACGAGCAGCATCGAGGCCACCTCGAGCGCCAACAGGGTCACCATCGACGATCTCGGCTCTGAGGAGGCATTCCTCGCCGCGATTGACGAGACCATCAAGTACTTCAACGACGGCGACATTGTCGAAGGCACCGTCGTCAAGGTCGACCGGGACGAGGTCCTGCTCGACATCGGCTACAAGACCGAGGGCGTCATCCCCTCGCGCGAGTTGTCGATCAAGCACGATGTGGACCCTGCTGAGGTCGTCTCCGTCGGAGATCACATCGAGGCCCTGGTTCTCCAGAAGGAGGACAAGGAGGGGCGTCTGATCCTCTCCAAGAAGCGCGCGCAGTACGAGCGTGCGTGGGGCACCATCGAGAAGATCAAGGAAGACGACGGCGTCGTCCGTGGCTCCGTCATCGAGGTGGTCAAGGGTGGCCTCATCCTCGACATCGGCCTGCGGGGCTTCCTGCCGGCCTCGCTCGTCGAGATGCGCCGCGTCCGTGACCTGCAGCCGTACGTCGGCCGCGAGCTCGAGGCGAAGATCATCGAGCTGGACAAGAACCGCAACAACGTGGTCCTGTCCCGCCGGGCCTACCTCGAGCAGACCCAGTCCGAGGTGCGCACCGAGTTCCTGAACAAGCTCCAGAAGGGCCAGGTCCGCAAGGGCGTCGTGTCCTCGATCGTCAACTTCGGCGCCTTCGTGGACCTGGGCGGCGTGGACGGCCTGGTGCACGTGTCGGAGCTGTCCTGGAAGCACATCGACCACCCGTCCGAGGTCGTCGAGGTCGGCACCGAGGTCGAGGTCGAGGTTCTCGACGTGGACCTGGACCGCGAGCGCGTCTCCCTGTCGCTCAAGGCGACCCAGGAGGACCCGTGGCGTCAGTTCGCCCGTACCCACGCGATCACGCAGATCGTGCCGGGTAAGGTCACCAAGCTGGTGCCGTTCGGTGCGTTCGTCCGGGTCGAGGACGGCATCGAGGGCCTGGTGCACATCTCCGAGCTGGCCGAGCGCCACGTGGAGATCCCGGAGCAGGTCGTTCAGGTCGGCTCCGACGTGATGGTCAAGGTCATCGACATCGACCTCGAGCGTCGCCGCATCTCGCTGTCGCTCAAGCAGGCCAACGAGGGCTTCGTCGAGGGCGAGGAGCACTTCGACCCGACCCTCTACGGCATGGCCGCGACGTACGACAACGAGGGCAACTACATCTACCCCGAGGGCTTCGACCCGGAGACGGGTGAGTGGCTCGAGGGCTACGACAAGCAGCGCGAGGTGTGGGAGGCTCAGTACGCTGACGCCCGCGCGCGCTGGGAGGCGCACACCAAGCAGGTCGTGACCTCGCGGGCGGCCGACGCCGCTGCCGCGTCCGAGGTTCCGTCCGGCAACGTGTCGACCTCGACCCCGGCCCCGGCCAAGGCGGCGGAGGAGCCCAGCGGCACCCTCGCCACCGACGAGGCCCTGGCCGCGCTTCGCGAGAAGCTCGCGGGCGGCAAGGCCTGAGGTTCGCCTCACGCCTGAGTAGCACGCAGGGCGGCCCCCGACTCCGTGGAGTCGGGGGCCGCCCTCTTCGCGTACCCCCGGCATCTGCCAGGCAAGTCGAACGATCTTGGCGGGTGCCGGCCCGGCGCGGCGGGGCGCGCCAGCGGGTGCGAGCATGGGGCGGTGCGATGGGTGGGGCTGACCGGCGGGATCGGATCCGGTAAGAGTGCGGTGGCGGCGCGGCTGGCCGAGCTGGGCGCGGTGGTGATCGACTCCGACCGGCTGGCCCGGGAGGCCGTCGCGCCGGGCACGGACGGGCTGGCCGAGGTGGTCGCGCGGTTCGGGCCGCAGGTGCTCGGGCCGGACGGCGCGCTCGACCGGCCCGTGCTGGGCAAGCTCGTCTTCGGCGACGAGGCGGCCCGCCGTGACCTGGAGGCGATCATCCACCCGCGCGTACGGGCCCGCACCGCCGAGCTCGCCACCGCCGCACCGCCCGGCACGGTGGTCGTCAACGACGTGCCGCTGCTGATCGAAGCGGGCCTGGCCGGGCAGTACGAACTGGTGATCGTGGTCTTCGCGGACGAGGCGATCCGGGTGGCCCGGCTGGTGCGCGACCGCGGCATGACCGAGGCAGAGGCGTACGCGCGCATCGCGGCGCAGGCCACCGACGAGCAGCGCCGGGCCGCCGCCGACGTGGCGATCGTCAACGAGGGCACCCTGGCCGACCTGCGCGCCGCCGTCGACGAGGTCTGGCAGACCCGCCTGCTCCCCTGACCCGGCCCCGGCGAACGACGCCGCCCGCGCCACGCCGCACGGAAGAGGCCCGCGCCGCAGCGGCGGCACGGGCCTCGAGGAGCCGGGGGACCGGCTATTTGACCTTCATCGGCAGGTTCGGCGGCTTCTCGCTCAGGTCCAGG
Source organism: Catellatospora paridis (assembly GCF_009720365.1). Classification (GTDB taxonomy): domain Bacteria; phylum Actinomycetota; class Actinomycetes; order Mycobacteriales; family Micromonosporaceae; genus Catellatospora; species Catellatospora paridis. The sequence continues at coordinate 675,565 of NZ_ML769314.1, forward strand.
TCGAGCTGGGCGAAACCACCCGTGGCGGTACGCAGCTCCAGCCGCTGGAGCACACCGGCGTTGTCGACCCAGTAGCGCATCCGGGCCTGCCCCGCGGGCACGTTGGTCTCGACCGCACTGGGCAGCTCGAACACGCCCACCGGCACCTTGTTCAGCACGTCGACGCGCAGCCGGCGGCCGTGCTTCTGAATGTGATCGGCGTCGTCCGGGACGTTCGCGGCCAGCGACAGCGCCTCGTAGATCAGGTAGTCCATGTCCGTGATCTCGCCGGAGCTGCCCAGCACCACCCACTCGGCCCGCTCCCACTTGCCCGTCGGCGCGGGCAGCGGCGGCAGCTCGGGTACGCGCTTGCCGGGCTTGCGGATGGCGATGCCGGTGCGGTCGGCGTGCAACAGCACGTCGTAGCTCTCATCGTCGACGTCGCGCACCGCCAGGTAAGCCAGCCGCTTCTGCCAGTCCAGCCAGCCCTTGCCGGTCCGCAGCGCGCCGGGCAGGACCGGCATGGTCACGGTGACCGCGCCACCCCGGACCTTCAGGTTGCGCTGGCGCAGCTGCGACAGCACCTTCGCCTCGGCCTTGGTGATCTCGGTCGGCTTGTGGTCGCGCCCGCCGAGCGCCATCGTGCGCACGAACTCCTGCTGCTGACCGCGCTGCAGATCGAGCACGGACGGCAGGCCGTCGCCGAGCACCGTCTCCAGGCGTACCAGCGAGCCTTTGGCGTCCAGCCAGTAGCCGACCGCGCCGCCGTTGGCCTCCAGGGACTTCGGGTCGGGGGCGGGGGACGGGCTGCCGCTGGCGTTGGCGGGCTGGTCCGTGCCAGCCGAGGCGTCGCTCCCAGGGGAGGCGGCGGGAGACTCGTCGCCCGGGGACGGCGCTGCGGTCGCCTCCGTGCGCGGCGCGGTCGCCGCGGAGGCGGACACCCCGGCCGAGGCGACCGCGGAGGGGGAGGACACGGCGGAGGGGGACGGCGCCGCGCTGGGCGCGGCCTGCGGCAGCAGCGCCGGGCCGAGCAGGACGTCCACCGGGGCGCCCTCGAACGTGTCGCGGCGGACCCACTCGTTGCGCAGCTCGCCGAGTGGACCGGTCGGGTCGGCCTCCTGCTTGGCCAGCAGGAACAGGAAGGCGACCAAGTTGTCGATCGGCCGCTCCTCGTCGCCGCCGAGCTGCAGCGGGCGCACCCGCCAGCCGTCCTCCGGCGCGGTCAGCGGCGGCTTTCCGGCGGGGACCGCGGCCGCGGCGGCGGTTGACGCCACGGCGGCGGGCGAGGCGGACTCGCGGGCCGACTCCGTTGCGGGACCCGATGCCGCGGGCGCGGGCAGCGCGCCGGGGCGCATCGCCACCACCCCGGGCGTGGCCTGGATCAGCACCGTGCTCGCCCCGGCTCCGGTCCCGGACACGGACAGGTAGACCAGCTGGCGTTTCCAGTCGACCCAGCCGTCGACCTTGGTCTGGCGGCTGCCCGGCCCGATGGTGCCGCGCACGCCGACCCGGCCGTCGGCGAAGTTGCGCGCGCGCATGCCGGCCAGGCGCTCGAGTTCGCCCTTGTTCAGCGGGCGGCTGGCCTCCGCGGCGGGTTTGCCCGCCGAGCAGGAGGCCAGGCCACCGGTCAGGGTCGCGGTGAGGCCCAGCAGGAGCCCGCCCGCGGCGAGGAGATGGAGGATCCGGCGTCGTCCGTTGGTCGAGGTTCCCACGGCAAATGCAACGGGCCGACGGGGGTGAGGTGACGTGCCAAACCGGTCAGGGTTGCCGTCGGGTGCCCGGGCCTGGGCGGATACGTCAAGACCGCCCGCGGCGGCCGGTCGGCGCACACAGTGTGCGCGACCGCAGCGGTGCGCTCATCGATCCTGCGGTGGGGCGGATCGAGGCTGCTACCGGTGCGCCAGAGGTGACGACCGGCCGGTGTGGAGGTCCGGTCTCCCTGGGACGGCCGCCGCGAACGGCCTACCACACGACGGTATCGCGGTGATTGATGACACACAATCGCAATATTGGAGCCGGTCACTCACCTACCGTCACACTAGCCCCGCGTACCTGCACATCGGCTCGCGCGAGTGTCACACGCCGGGCGTAGGTTGGGTCACATGAGTGAGACCGTTGCCGCCACGATCCCCCGCCTGGACGGGACGTTCCAGGTCATCAGCGACTATGTGCCCGCCGGTGACCAGCCCGCCGCCATCGAGGAGCTCGCCAGGCGGGTGCGCCGCGGCGACAAGCACTCGGTGCTGCTGGGCGCGACCGGCACGGGCAAGTCGGCGACCACGGCCTGGCTCATCGAGAAGCTGCAGCGCCCGGCGCTGGTGATGGCCCCGAACAAGACCCTGGCCGCGCAGCTGGCCAAGGAGTTCCGCGAACTGATGCCCAACAACGCGGTGGAGTACTTCGTCAGCTACTACGACTACTACCAGCCCGAGGCGTACATCCCGCAGACGGACACCTACATCGAGAAGGACTCCTCGATCAACGAGGAGGTCGAGCGGCTGCGCCACTCGGCGACGATGTCCCTGCTGACCCGCCGCGACGTCATCGTGGTCGCCACGGTCTCCGCGATCTACGGCCTGGGCACCCCGCAGGAATACCTGGAGCGCGCGGTCAAGGTCAAGGTCGGCGAGGAGATCGACCGGGACAAGCTGCTGCGCCGCCTGGTCGAGATCCAGTACGCGCGCAACGACATGGCGTTCAACCGGGGCACCTTCCGGGTCCGCGGCGACACCCTGGAGATCATTCCCGCGTACGAAGAACTCGCGCTGCGCATCGAGTTCTTCGGCGACGAGATCGAGCGGCTGTCCTACCTGCACCCGCTCACCGGCGACGTGATCAAGGACGTCGACCAGATGATGATCTTCCCGGCGACGCACTACGCGGCCGGGCCCGAGCGCATGGAGCGGGCGATCACCGGCATCGAGGCCGAGCTGGAGGAGCGCCTGGCCGAGCTCGACCAGCAGGGCAAGCTGCTGGAGGCGCAGCGCCTGCGCATGCGCACCACGTACGACCTGGAGATGATGCGCCAGGTCGGCTTCTGCAACGGCATCGAGAACTACTCGCGCCACATCGACGGCCGCGAGCAGGGCAGCCCCCCGCACGCTCTGCTCGACTACTTCCCGGACGACTTCGTGACCGTCATCGACGAGTCGCACGTGACCATCCCGCAGATCGGCGGCATGTACGAGGGCGACGCCTCCCGCAAGCGGGTGCTGGTCGAGCACGGCTTCCGGCTGCCCAGCGCGCAGGACAACCGGCCGCTGCGCTTCGACGAGTTCCTGGAGCGGGTGGGCCAGATGGTCTTCCTGTCCGCTACCCCGGGGCCGTGGGAGCTCAAGCAGGCCCAGGGCGAGTTCGTCGAGCAGGTGATCCGCCCGACCGGCCTGGTCGACCCGCAGGTGGTGGTGAAGCCGACCAAGGGCCAGATCGACGACCTGATGCACGAGATCCGGGTGCGCACCGAGCGCGACGAGCGGGTGCTGGTCACCACGCTGACCAAGAAGATGTCCGAAGACCTCACCGACTACCTGCTGGAGAACGGCATCCGGGTGCGCTACCTGCACTCCGAGGTGGACACGCTGCGCCGGGTGGAGCTGCTCAAGGAGCTGCGCATCGGCGAGTTCGACGTGCTGGTCGGCATCAACCTGCTGCGCGAGGGCCTGGACCTGCCCGAGGTGTCGCTGGTGGCGATCCTCGACGCGGACAAGGAGGGCTTCCTGCGCAGCGGCACCTCGCTGATCCAGACCATCGGCCGTGCCGCGCGCAACGTGTCCGGCGAGGTCCACATGTACGCCGACAAGATCACTCCGTCGATGGCGTCGGCGATCGACGAGACGAACCGGCGGCGTGCCAAGCAGGTGGCCCACAACGAGGCCCACGGCGTGGACCCGCAGCCGCTGCGCAAGCGCATCCACGACATCCTCGACGACATCTACCGCGAGGCCGAGGACACCGAGAACGCGCTGGCCGGGCACGGGCCGGGCGGGCACATCATCGGCGGCTCGGGTCGGCAGATGTCGCGCGGCAAGGCCCCGACGCCGGGCACGCGCTCGAAGGCGCGCACCACCTCGGAGAAGCGCGGCGCGGTGGTCGTCGCGAGCGAGGGCATGGCCCGCGTCGAGCTGGCCAAGCTGATCACGGAGCTGACCGACCAGATGCTGGCATCCGCGGCCGAGCTGCAGTTCGAGCTGGCCGCCCGCATCCGCGACGAGATCACCGAACTGAAGAAGGAACTCCGCCAGATGGACGCGGGCGCCTGACCGGCCCCCTGGCAAAGCGAAGATCGCTGTTTCAGGTCGATTTCTGCGGCTCAGCCGCACTTTCTGACCTGAAACAGCGATCTTCGCGGTAAACGGCGGGGGTGGGGCGGGGCTCACTTCGGGTCGAGCTGGTCGGGGTAGGTGGGGCGGCCGGTGACGGCGTCGCGGAGTTTGTCGGCGACGCCGAGCATCGGGTCGACGACCTTGTTCCAGGGCGGGGTGCTGGGGGACTTGGGGTGGGGGCGGGTGCCCGCCGCCTCCTCGGCGATCGCGGCCCGGTTGCCCAGGCGGATCAGCTCGTCGTCGTCGGCGAGTTCCTTCAGCCGACCGTGGATGCGGCGGTCGGCGGTGTGCTTGTGGCGGCGCAGGTGGGCGTCGACCTCCAGGACGAGGTTCTGGAAGCCCTCGTCCTCGGTCGGCATGACCGACAGCGTCTGCAGCACCTGGCGGATCGCGCCGTCCTCGGCGAGCTCCCGGGAGACCAAGTCGTCGCCGTCGGGGAACAGGTGCTTCACGGTCGGCAGCAGATACTGCTCCTCGGCGGCGAGGTGCCGGCTGACGACCGCGGTCACCACCTCGGCGACCTGGCGCCGCCGGGCCGGTGATGCGGTCGGGGCCTCGGTGGCCAGCTCCGCCGACAGGCGGGTGATCTGCCGGTGCTCGTCGGCCAGCATGTCGACGATGCTCTGCCCGGCGGGGGTGTACTGGGCCTCGGCTTCGGGGGACAACGGCGGTAGTGGTGGCAGCTCAGCGCTCATGTCGCGGTGCTACCCGCGGGCGAGGAAAGGCAAACCTCGGTCGATTGACGGGGCCCGCCGGACCTCATAGCATCGACGCCGATCGCCCCCGGGCTCCGGCGATCCTTCTCGGCGTGGTCGGTCCGGCCACCAAGGGCAGTGGTGTGCGTCCCGTTCGCGCATGACTCCTCCCGGAACAGGATCCCCACCGTGCCCACACTCTCCTCCAGAGCAGGGCGTGCCACGCTCGCCCTGCTCATGCTGACCCTCTCCGCGCTCGCGATCGTGGTCGCGAGCATTCCCACCCCCGGCCGCGCCGCCGACCCGGTGACCGTGCTGACCAGCGACTTCGAAGACGGAACCGGCCAGAGCTGGGCCCGGCGCGGCACCGTCGAGGTCGTCGAGAACAGCACCGCCGTCGCGCACGCGGGCAGCCGCAGCCTGCTGACCTCGGGGCGCACCGCGTCCTGGAACGGCCCCAGCCGGGACCTGCTGTCCACCGTCACCCGCGGCACCCGCTACACGTACTCGGTCTGGGCGCGCGCCGCCGCGGGCGCGGGCAGCGTGCAGCTGCGGATGAGCGTCGAACGCCGCTGGCAGGGCACCGCCAGCTACGAGCAGGTCGTCAACAGCACCACCGTGACCGACGGCGGCTGGACCCAGCTGACCGGCGGCTACACGCTGGCCAACGACGCCGACTTCTTCGCCGTGTACGTCGAGACGGTCAGCGGCACGGCGTCGTTCCACATCGACGACTTCAGCCTGTCGTACCTGCCGCCGAGCCCGATCCAGACCGACATCCCGTCGCTGAAGACGGTGTTCGCCGGCGACTTTCCGATCGGCGCGGCGGTCGGCCGCCCGCAGCTGCTCGCCGAGCGCGGCCAGCTGCTGGCCAAGCACTTCAACTCGGTGACCGCGGGCAACGCGATGAAGTGGGACGCGACCGAGCCCACCGAAGGGGTGTTCACCTACACCGACGCGGACGCGATCGTGGCGTTCGCGCGGGCGAACGGCATGAAGGTGCGTGGGCACACGTTCGTCTGGCACAACCAGACCCCGGCGTGGGTGTTCAACGACGCCAACGGGCAGCCGATGACCGCGACCGCGGCCAACAAGACGCTGCTGCTGGCCCGGCTGGAGGCGCACATCCGCGCGGTCGGCGGCCGCTACGCCGACGACGTGTCGGCCTGGGACGTGGTCAACGAGGTCATCGACGAGAACCAGTCCGACGGGCTGCGCCGCAGCACCTGGTACACGATCACCGGGCTGGACTACATCCGCACCGCGTTCCGGGTCGCGCGGCAGGTCGCGCCGAACGCGAAGCTGTTCATCAACGACTACAACACCAACGTGGCCGCCAAGCGCGACAAGCTCTACAACCTGGTCGCGCAGCTCAAGGCCGAGGGTGTGCCGATCGACGGGGTGGGGCACCAGCAGCACGGCAACATCTCCTGGCCGACCGGCGCGGAGACCGACTCGATGATCGCCACCTTCATTCCGCTCGGCGTCGAGCAGCAGATCACCGAGATGGACACCAGCATCTACACCAGCAGCTCGGAGAGCTTCACCACGCCGCCCGCGGACCGGCTCACCAGCCAGGCCGCGCGGTACAAGGCCTGGTTCGACGTGTATCGCAAGTACAAGGCGAACATCACCTCGGTGACGTTCTGGGGCCTGGCCGACGACGAGACCTGGCTGGACAGCTACCCGGTGAGCCGCAAGGACTTCCCGCTGCTGTTCGACGTGCAGCTGCAGGCCAAGCCGGCGTACTGGGCCGTGATCGGCGCGGCCTCGCCGACGGCGTCCGGGCCGGCCTCGCCGAGCGCGTCGGCTGCGCCCAGCCCGAGCGCGTCGCGCAGTCCGTCGGCGTCGCCGAGCGCCAGTGCCTCGCCGAGCCCGAGCCCGAGCCCGAGCGCGTCGCGCAGTCCGTCGGCGTCGCCGAGTCCCAGCGCCTCGCCGAGCCCGTCGGCCAGCGCCTCGCCGTCGACCGGCGGCTGCCGGGTGAAGTACACCGTCACCAACCAGTGGAACACCGGGTTCCAGGCAGACGTGGTGATCACCAATGGCGGCCCGGCGGCGGTCAACGGCTGGGCGCTGCGCTGGACCTTCGCCAACGGCCAGGTCGTCAACCAGTCCTGGAGCAGCACGTACGCGCAGAGCGGCGCGAACGTGACGATCACCAACGCGGCCTGGAACGGCGCCATCGCCGCGAACGGCGGCACCGCCTCCTTCGGCTTCCTCAGCAGTTGGAGCGGGACCAACGCCAAGCCGGCGACCTTCACCCTGAACGGTGCCACCTGCGTGCTCGGCTGAGCCCGGACGGCGCACCCGCCACGGCCCCTCGTGGCGGGTGCGCCGCTGCACGCTGCTCAGGCCTCGGCGGTGACCAGGTAGAACGTGAAACCGGCCAGGAACGGCTCGCGCTCCAGGCGGGCCAGCCACGGCCGAGCCACCTCGTCGGCCATCACCCCGTCCCGGACTGCGCGGGCGGTGTTGCGCCGCAGGCCGAGCACCTGGTCGGCGGCCTGGAAGTCGCGGTAGAGCGCCACTGTCGCCTGCACCGAGCCGATCCCGAACCCGGCCCGTGCCGCCAGGCTCACCAGACGGCGGCCGATGGTCGCGTTGCGGACCCGGCCCGCCGTGAACCGGGCGAAGCAGCGACTCGTCTCCACGTCCTCGTCGGCGACGGTGAGCGTGTCCCAGTCCGGCTCGGCCATCGCGAACACGCCACCGCGGCGCAGCACCCGGCGCGCCTCGGCCACCGCCCGGCCCGGGTCGGCCAGATGCTGCAGCACCCGGTCCACCTTGGCCCGGTCGACGCTCGCGTCGGCCAGCGGGAGTTCGTGGGCGTCGCCGAGGCGGACCTCGATACCCGGCCGGTGCGCGAGCCGCCGGCGGGCCTCGGCCAGCATGGCCGGATCATCGTCGACCCCGATGACGGCGCCGGTGCCGGTGACCGCCTCGGCGAGCCGGGACAGGTCGGTGCCCGGGCCGCAGCCGATGTCGAGCACCGTCTGCCCGGCCTGTGGCCGCAGCAGGTCGATGAGCCGCTGTTTGTAGTCGAGGCCGACGGGGGTGCGCGCCACGGTGTCGAGGTACTGGATCGGGTCCGGTGCCGCTGTCGCGGCGGGCGTGAACGAGGTCATGCACCGAGCCCAGCACACCGTGGCGGGCGTTATGTGCAGAACCGGTGCAGGTCTGGTGTGGATCCCGGCGGCGGCCGCCGACCCGTGGCAGGCGGGCTGCCGGCCGCGGCAAATCCAGTGCCGTCGGCTTCGAACTCGTCTAGGCTCCGGTCCCGTGACCGACGCTGACTCCCTCTTCGCCCCGCTGGCCGCCGACGCCGTGCCGGCCGTGTCCCGCCTGGCCGCCCGTTGCCTGTCCGTCGACGGCGGGCTGCCGCTGGCCGCGGGCGAGGGCTTCACGGCGCGGCGTTACGCCGCCGAGGGCGGGCTCGCCATCGGCGCGTACGACCCCGACGGCACGCTCGTCGCGGCTGCCGCGATCCGGCCCACCGGCAGCACGGTCACCGGCACCGCGCTGGTGGACCCGGCCGCCCGTGGGCGCGGCCTGGGCGCGGCCGCGCTGGACTGGTGCCTGGCCGGGGCCGAGGTCGTCGAGACCGAGTCGCTGACCGACGCCGCCGCGGCCCTGTTCGCCAGCCGTGGGCTGACCCGGTCGTTCGCCGAGGACGTGATGCGCCACGACCTCAAGGAGATTCCCGACGTCGTGCCGCCCGACGGTGTCCGCCTCGTCGGCTGGGCCCCGGACACGGTGAGCCGCTTCCACGCGGCATACCGGGCGGCGTTCGCCGAGCGGCCCGGGTTCCCGGACTGGGACCTGGACCAGTGGACCGGCTGGCTGGTCGACGACGACTTCCGCCCGCCGTGGTCGCTGCTCGCGGTCGGCCCGGACGGTGCCGACCTCGGCTTCGTGGTCTGCGGCGACGGCTGGCTGGTGCAGGTCGGCACCACCCCCGCGGCCCGCGGCCGGGGTGTCGGCGCGGCGCTGACGGTCGCCGCCCTGCGCGCGGCCGCCACCGACGGCGCGTCCGAGATGCTGCTCGACGTGAACGTCAACAACCCGGGCGCGGCCGGTCTCTACCACCGCCTCGGCTTCACCACTCTCGGCCGCCGCGCCCGGTTCACCCGCGCCGCCTGACCGCCGCCGCAATCGATCGGTGCGAATCGGATGTGACGGAAAGGTTTCGGCACCGGCAGTGCGGTCATAGGAGACGCAAGGGCGGGCTCGTTCCGTGACCGGCGGTCGATGTGGAGCGCCGTTCTTCCCCAACGGAACAGGCACGACGCCCACATGCAGTGGGGCGGTTCGTGAACCGCGTACTCCGGGCTGCTTCGCTGCGGTGTGTCGAACGCCCTCGGTGACACCGAGGAGGTCTCGATGGTCGAACACAGGCACGGGCGCACGCGTACGCCGGAAGAGGCGGCCGCCGCGCCATCGCTGACGGCCGCGGAGCGGCACGTCGCCGCCGAGGCGGCGTGGGACCCGTCCCACCCGGCTGTGCGGGCCGTCCGCAACCACCTGCTCGCCGTCATGGCGGCGACCAGATGACCGGTCCGCGGCGGGCTGATCGGCCCGCACGCGGTCACACCCGGCGCAGGAGCTGATCCGTCGGCTCCTGCGCCGACGTGCGCGGCCCCGATGTGTCGGAGCCCGGCGGATCAGATGCGGACGCGGGCCGCGTCGATCCAGGCGAGCACGCCGTGGGCGCGGCTGCGGGCAGCCGCCTCCCGGGCCTGCTCCAGCAGTGCCGCCGCCTCCTCGTCGCGGTCCTCCTCGTAGGCGAGCTGGGCGAGCGCCAGCTGCGCCGCCGCGAGCCCGGGCAGGAAGTCCAGCTCGCGGCGGATCCGGGCGGACTCCTCCAGCTTCTCGCGGCCCCCGGCCCGATCGCCCGCCTCCAGGTCGGCGAAGCCCAGGTGCCGGATCGCGTACGACATCGTGAGCCGGTCCCCGTCCTGCTGCGCCAGGTCGTACGAGCGCTGCAGCAGCGGCCGGGCGGTGCCCGCGTCGTCGCGCACCACCTGGTGGAAGCAGCCGAGCCAGAACAGCGCCTGGCTCTGTCCGGGCAGGTCGCCGAGCCGGGTGTAGAGCTCGAGTGCGCGCTCGAAGGCGGGCAGCTCACCCGGGTCCTCGTCACGCCGGTGCAGGAAGTCGGCGTGCAGCAGCCGCCCCCGGGCCAGGGCCAGGTCGGCTTCGAGGCCGTCCAGGTCGCGGTGGGCGGTCTCGGTCGCGGTGGTGTCGCCGCCGAAGACGGCGCTCTCGTACAGATCGTGGGCTCGTGCCAGTCGTTCGTCCCCGTTCATGCCCACCAACCTAGTTGGACGGACGGCGCGGGCGCAGCCCCCGGATTCAGCTCGCGGCGTGCGCGGCGACCCAGGCGCCGATGCGCTCCAGCAGCTCGTCGGGGGCGGCGTTCTCGGCATGGCCGAAGCCCGGCTCCAGCCACAGCTCCTTGGGTTCGGCGGCGTTGCCGTAGAGCTGCTCGGCGTGCTCGACGGGGAAGTACGCGTCGGCGTCGCCGTGCACCACCAGCAGCGGGACCGGGGCGATGAGCCCCGCGACGGCGTACGGCGGATCGGGCACCGGGTCCCAGCCGCCGGACGCGATCCGGGTGCGCAGCGCGACCCGGCCCACGAACCGGCCCAGCCGCCGTTCCAGGACCCAGTGCACGCGCCGCATGGGCGGGGTGCCCCGGTAGTACCAGCGCGCCGGCCCGCTGACGGCCACCACGGCGTCGACGCCGCGCAGCAGCGCCGCGTGGCGCACCACCACCGACGCGCCCATCGAGAAGCCCACCGTGACGATGTGGCGGTAGCCCAGCTCGCGGGCCCAGGCCACGGCCGCCTCGACGTCGTGGATCTCCAGGTCGCCGACCGTGGACAGGCCGCCGGAGCGGCCGTGCCCGCGGAAGTCGAAACTGATCACGCCGCCGGACCGGCCGAAGATCCCGGCGGCGCGGCGTACGGCCTCGCGGCGCCAGGAGCCGGTGAAGCCGTGCGCGACGACGATCGCCAGGTTGGGGTCACCCGGGTCGTGGTGGGCGTCGACGGGCACGCCGTCGGACGTGGTGAGGGTGCGGTCGGTCATGATCGGTGGTGCGCTCGCTGCGGGTCTCAGGCCGTGCCGGTGCGCCGGCTCAGCCTTCGACGTTCACGTCGGCGCAGAACCTCATGCTTCACCGACAACGTCGGCGAAGTGCTCGACGAACGGCGGCTTGGCGAAGAACGGGCTGAGGATCGTGCGCCACTGCACGAAACGGTCGGTGGCCCGGAAGTTCTCCTCGTGGGCCTGCACCGACTCCCACTCGACCAGCAGCACGAACCGCGACGGCGACTCGATGCCGCGGGTCATCCGGGTGGTGAGGCAGCCGTCCGTGTTCGCGAGCCAGGGCCGGGCCTGCGCGTACGCTGCGGCGAAGCCGTCCTCCTGGCCGGGCAGGACGTCGATCTGGGCGATCTCGAGCACCATGGCGATGATCCTTGCACGGCCGTTCGGCCGTGGTGCGGGTGCCCTAGGGTGTCGCCCATGCTCGACTGGCTGCTCAGCATCGCTTTCACGGTGCGCGACACCCCGATGACCTGGGCTGAGGTGCTCGGCTTCCTGACCGGCGTGCTCAACGTGTGGCTGCTGGTGCGGCAGGACGTCGCCAACTGGGCGGTCGGCATCCTCAACGTGCTCCTGCTGATGGTGGTGTTCGCCACCTACGGCCTCTACGCCGATGCGGGCCTGCAGGTCCTCTACGTGGTGCTGGGCCTGCTCGGCTGGTGGCAGTGGCTGCGCGGCGGGGACCGGGGCGGGCGGCTGGAGGTGTCCCGGACGACCCGTGCCGAGTGGACCGTGCTGGCGGTGGCGGGCGTGGCGGCGACCGCCGGGCTGTGGCTGCTGCTGGACCGGGTCACCGACTCGACGGTGCCGCTGGCCGACGCGCTGACCACGGTGCTCTCGCTCGTCGCGACCTACCTGCAGACCCGCAAGAAGCTGGAGAGCTGGTGGATCTGGATCGTCGCGGACCTGATCTACATTCCGCTGTACCTCTACAAGGACCTGTGGCTGACCGGCGCGCTCTACGTCGTGTTCCTGGGCCTGTGCGTGGCGGGCCTGCTGGCCTGGCAGAACGCGCTGCGGGCCCGGGTGCCGGCACCGGCCGCGGCATGAGCCGCTCGTACGCCCACGGCATGGTGGTGGGCAAGTTCTACCCGCCGCACGCCGGCCACCACCACCTGATCCGGGCGGCGGCCGCTTGGTGCGCCGAGGTCACGGTGGTGGTGGCGCCCTCGCGGCAGGAGTCGATCCCGCTGGCGACGCGGCTGGACTGGCTGCGCGAGGAGCACGCGGACACCCCGTGGGTGCGCTTCGCGGGCCGCTACGACGACCTGCGGGTGGACTACGACGATCCGGCCGTATGGGACGCGCACTGCGCCGTGTTCCGCGAGGCGGTCGGCGGCCGGGCGGTCGACGCCGTGTTCAGCTCGGAGAAGTACGGCGACGAGCTGGCCCGCCGGTTCGGGGCGGTGCACGTCGAGGTCGACACGCCCCGCCTGGCGTTCCCGGTGTCGGGCACGGCGGTGCGCGCCGATCCGGTGGCGCACTGGGCCATGCTGTCCGCGCCGGTGCGGGCCTGGTTCACCCGCCGGGTGGTGGTGCTGGGGGCCGAGTCGACGGGCACCACCACCATGGCCGCGGCGCTGTCGGCTCACTTCGCGGCGCGGGGCGGGGTCTGGGCGGCCACGCGCTGGGTGCCCGAGTACGGCCGGGAGCTGACGGAGCGCAAGCTGGCCGCGCTCCGGGGGGCCGACCCGGCGGCGACGGTGTTCGACGTCGCCTGGGACCGGGCCGACTTCGTCGCGGTGGCCCGGGCCCAGTCCGCGGCCGAGGACGCCGCGGCCAGGCAGGGTTCGCCGCTGCTGGTCTGCGACACCGACGCGCTGGCCACCCAGGTTTGGGAGGAGCGTTACCTGGGCAGTTCGTCACCGCAGGTGCGCGCGCTGGCCCGTCGTCCCGATCTGTACCTGTTGACCTCGCATGTCGGGGTCGCCTTCGACGACGACGGGCTGCGCGACGGCGAGCACCTGCGGGGCTGGATGACCGGACGGTTCCGCGAGGTGCTCGCGGCGTCGCCGGCGCCGGTCGTGGAGTTGTCGGGATCACATGAGGAGCGGCTGCGGACGGCGGTGACGGCGTGCGAACAGGTGTTGAGCACGGGTCGGGAGCTCGCGGCACCACTTGGCTGACCTGGCCGGACGTCCCGGATGACCCGTTCGGGCGTCCGTGCGGGCGACCCCGTCTGGGTTTACAGGTTCGCGTGGTAAACAATAGAGAGACGCGGGAGGGGAGTATCCCTCACGACGGTGTCGTCAGCACGGCTCCCCCCGGCCAACAGAGGCCTGGTGTGATCCCGGCATCGTCGGTCATCGGCAGTAAGCCGGTGGCAGGAGAGACCTCCGGGGCAAAAATGATGCCGACCGGAGGTCTGTTCATATGAACGTGTCCACTTGGGAATGGGCCGCCACCCTCATCGGGTTGCTGGCGCTGCTGACCTTCGACTTGATGATCATCGGTCGGCGGCCGCATGAGCCGTCGATGAAGGAGGCGACCGGTTGGGTCGTCTTCTACGTCGCCTTGGCGATCGCGTTCGGCGGCTGGATCTTCTATAACCACGGCACGCAGTACGGCCAGGAGTTCTTCGCCGGCTGGGTCACCGAGTACAGCCTCTCCGTGGACAACCTGTTCGTCTTTGTGATCATCATGAGCCGCTTCGCGGTGCCGCGGATATACCAGCAGAAGGTGCTGCTCATCGGCATCGTGCTGGCGCTGATCATGCGCGGTGCGTTCATCGCCGCGGGCGCCGCGCTGGTGTCGCGGTTCGTGTGGGTGTTCTACATCTTCGGCGTCTTCCTGATCTACACCGCCTACACCCTCACCAAGCACGGCGAGAGCGACGAGTCGGACTTCAAGGAGAACGCGCTGATCCGGTGGAGCCGCCGGGTGCTCCCGATCAGCAAGGAGTACAACGAAGCGAAGATGACCGTGGTGCAGAACGGCAAGCGGTTCTTCACCCCGATGCTGATCGTGATGATCGCGATCGGCACCACCGACCTGATCTTCGCGCTCGACTCCATCCCCGCGATCTTCGGCCTGACCAAGGAACCCTTCCTGGTCTTCACTGCCAACGTGTTCGCCCTGATGGGCCTGCGCCAGCTGTACTTCCTGCTCGGCGGCCTGCTGGACCGCCTGGTCTACCTCTCGCTGGGCCTGGCCGCGGTGCTCGGCTTCATCGGCGTGAAGCTGATCATGGAGGCCCTGGCGGGCAACAACGTCCCGTTCATCAACGGCGGCGAGCCCATCACCGCGGTCCCGCACATCAGCATCGGCGTCTCACTCGGCGTGATCATCGGCATCCTGGCCATCGCCACGGTCGCCAGCCTGATCAAGTCCTCCCGCGAGGAGAAGAACAACCACGAGGAAAAGTCCCCCACCCCGGTGGGCTGACCCGACTCGACCTCAAGAGCCCCGCCCCGGCCTCCCGGGCGGGGCTCTCCCGCATCACCGCCCGCCCCATGATCACGACGATCTTGCGCGAACTGTTGCCTATACGCCCGCTTTGGGTGTGTCGTACCCACAGTTCCCGCAAGATCGTCGCGGGGATGGGGGTTGGTCAGGGGGTGACGCGGCCCGCGCTGAGCAGGGTGGCGGTGCGGGTGGGGCGGAGTGGTTCCTCGACGACGAGGTAGGCGTCGCCGCAGGCGTGGAGCATGTGGCGGGTGCTGTCGGGGCTGGGCGGTGTGGTCACGAAGCCGACGTGTTGGACGGTGCCGTCGCCGGGGCCGAAGAAGTAGAGGTCGCCGGGGCGCTCGGTGCCCAGCGGCACGTCCGCCGTGGCGGCCCGCTGGTCGTCGGCGTCACGCGGCATGGTCACGCCGAGCTGCCGGAACGCCAGGTGCACCAGCCCTGAGCAGTCGATGCCGTACGGCGTCAGGCCGCCCCAGACGTAGGGCACGCCGCGCCAGGCACGGGCCGCTTCGAGCGCCGCGACCGCGCTCGTGCCACCGTCGGCGGTCTCGCGCACGCTGAGCTGGTCCAGCGGCAGCCAACCTGGGTAGCCCCGGGGGTCGAGCTTGGCCGCGGGCTGCTCGGTCGCGACCACCCGGGCCCAGCCGTCGCGGACCTCCTCGATCAGCACCTGCTCGCCGTGCAGCAGCTGGGTGAGCACGCCGGTGTACATCCGCCCGGTGTCGTCGAGGCCGGCCACCCAGGACCGGGGGTCACAGCGCGGGCCCAGCGCCGCCGCGTCGACGCCCGGACGCGGCGCGTCGGGGCGGGACCAGAGCGTCGCCACCGGGGCGGTCACCGTGGCGATCTTCATATCGGACCTCGATTCACTCGGCCGATCCCGGCGACGGAACCGACACGCCCAGGCCGGGGGCGTCGGGCAGGACCACCGTGGCGCCGTCGTAGCGGATGCCGCCGGTGACCGGCGACTCCGCCAGCCACCAGGCCGCGTCGAGATCGCTGACCACCGTGGTCGGATGGGCCGCGACCAGGCTCGCCGCCGCGCCGATGCCGACCGGCCCCTCCATCATGGAGCCGACGCAGGTGCCCAGGCCGTGCGCGGCGGCCAGCTCGAGCAGGGTGCGCGCGGTGGTGAGGCCGCCGCTCTTGGCCAGTTTCACGTTGACCAGGTCGGCCGCCCGGCGGCGGATCACCTCGACCAGGTCGCGTACGCCGAAGACCGACTCGTCCGCCATGATCGGCAGGTCGGCGCGGGCGCTGACCCAGGCCAGGCCGTCCAGGTCGTGCCGGGCGACGGGCTGCTCGACCAGCTCGACCGGCAGTTCCAGGGCGGCGATGCGGTTGATGATGTTGAGCGCGTCCCGCGGGGTCCAGCCCTGGTTGGCGTCCAGGCGCAGCTTCAGTCCCGGCTCCAGGGCGTCGCACACGGCGCGGACCCGGGCCAGGTCGCCCGCGGCGTCCGTGCCGACCTTCAGCTTCAGCACCGTGAAACCCTCGGCCAGGCGCTGCTTGGCGGTGACGGCCAGCGCGCCCGGCTCGCCCGCGGACAGCGTCACGTCGGTGGGCACCGTCAGGTTCGTGCCGCCGAGCAGGCGTACCAGCGGAATGTCCAGACGGCGCGCGGCCAGGTCGTGCAGCGCGATCTCGACGGCCATCTTGGCGGCCTCGTTGCCGACCACGGCCCGCGCGACGTCGCGGCAGCGCGCGGCCAGGTCGTCGGGATCGCGGCCCACCAGCAGCGGCGCCATCATCTCCTCGACGCAGGCCTGCGAGCCGGCCAGGCTCGCCCCGGTCACCGCCCAGACCTGCGGAGCCTCGCCGAAGCCGGACCGCCCGTCAGCGTCGACCACCTCCACCAGCAGCGTCTCCACGGCGGTGGCCCGGCGCAGCGCGGTCACGAACGGGGTGTGCAGCGGCGCGGAGATCCGGCGCGTGCGAACTGCGGTGATCGACACGCTTTCGACCCTACGTCTGAAACAGATGCTGCAGAAGCACCGATCGGTAACGACTGACCAGCGCGATGGTCAGTTCATGCCGAGTTGTGCCCAGCTCGCCGCCGCGACCCGGCCCAGCAGCGCGCAGGCGTCCGTGTCGGACACATCGCCGGTGGTGCAGGCCGCCAGCAGGTAGGGCGCGGCGTCGGGCGGGAAGATCAGCGCACTGCTGTGCCGCTCGCCGGTGACCCAGCCGTTCTTCAGCGCCACCCGGGTGCCCGCGGGCAGGCCCAGGTGCAGGTCGTCGCGGCACTGCTGCGCGGTCAGCACGTCGATCATCGCGGCCGACCCGGCGGCCGACGCCAGCCGGTTTCCGGCCAGCGCGCCGAACAGCGCGGCCAGGTCGGCGGCGGTGACCTCGTTGCTGATCCCGCCGTCGCGCGCCGGGTAGTCCTCGATGCCGCGGTCGGTGTGCGCCCGGGTCGCCCCGGCCAGCTGCCACACCTCGTTGACCTGCGCGAACGCCTGCTCGTTCGGGCCCAGCGCACCCAGCACCAGGTTGGTGGCGAGGTTGGACGACCGCACGATCATCCGGTCGATCAGCCAGCGCAGCGGCGCCCGGCCGCCCAGGCGATCCCAGACCTGCTGGTCGCTGTCGTACGCCGGGTCGTTGGCGTAGGCCGGGCCGCCGGGGGCGGCCGAGACGTGCTCGTTGTGCACCGCGATCTCTGCGTCCAGGTCGAGCCGGCCGGCCTCGGCGGCCCGCCAGGCGGCCGCCATCACGCCGACCTTCATGGTGCTGGCGGCGTAGTGCAGCTCGTGCTCGGCGCGGGCGAACACCGCGGGCCCGTCCAGCCGGCCGCACCACACCGAGGCGGTGCCGGGGAACGCGTCGAGTTCGGGCGTGAGGCTCTGCAGCGTGTTCACGGTTTGGCAGCGTACCGACCCACGGGGCGGCGACATGCCCCGGGCTGCACTAGAGTCCCGCGCCGTGACCGAACTGATCCCCTCGCACCTCTCCTCGCCGGTCCCGCACCCGGACCGCACCCACCGCTGTCAGAACTGCGGATGCAGTCCGGCGGCGGAGATGACCTTCCGCGGTCACCGCGGCATGATCCTCGTGATGCAGTTCCTCAAGGAGCGCGGCACCTACTGCCGCACCTGCGGTCTGGCGATCTTCCGCACCATGACCAGCCGCACCCTGGTGCAGGGCTGGTGGGGTTGGGCGTCGTTCATCATCACGCCGTTCATCCTGCTCTACAACCTGTTCGCCCGCCGCAAGCTGAACAACCTGACCGAGCCGGCGCCCGCGCTCGACGGCTCGTCGGGTATGCCGTGGAACCCGGGCAGGCCGGTGTACCAGCGGGCCACCATCGTCGGCCTGCTCATCCCGCTCGCCGTGGTGGGCGCCATCGGGTACGCCATCGCGACCGGCGGCGCGGAGAACAAGATCGGGCAGTGCGTCGTCTCCACCGCGGGCGGGACCGAGGTCGATTTCGTGGACTGCAGCGAGCCGAACGAGGGCATGGTGACCCAGGTCGTGGACAGCCCGAGCCAGTGCTCGGACAGCGCGACCGGCTACGTCGAGGAGACCTACACCCGGCGCGGCCGCACCACCAGCACCGACATCTACTGCCTCGACCCCGACCCGTCCTGACGGACGCCGTCCCGGCCGGTCCGCTGACCGGCCGGGACCCGGGTCCGGGCGCACCGGCCGCGCAGTTTCGGGGAAAGTGCACGTTCGCCCAGCCCGATTCACGCAGTTTCCGCGAAACTGCGGGACGCGGCCTGACCGCTCGGCCCGGCGCGATCAGGCCGTGCGGCGCTCGGCCCAGCCGGTGGCCAGCAGGAACTGCGCCGCGATGTAGGTGACCATCACCCAGACCGGCGGGCCGGGGATGGTGAACGCGTCGGCGACGCGCACCGCGATCAGCAGGTCGGAGATCAGGAACAGGCCACCGCCGAGGGCGGTGCGCCAGCCGAACGCCGCCGCCAGCGCGGCGGTCGATGACAGCAGCGTGCCGTATACGGCCATCGGCACCGCCAGCCCCGCCTCGGACAGCGCGGGCCACAGCCAGGTCAGCGCGCCGACCAGGAAGACCGCGTACCCGATCGGCACCAGCAGCATCGGCAGCCGGCGCATCCGCGCCAGCGCGCCGTGGCGCACGAAGGTCGTCACGTAGCAGACGTGCGCGGTGCCGAACAGCGCCATGCCGGTGATGAACGCGGTGCTGCCCTCGAACTGCAGCGCGACGTCACCGGCCCAGGAGAACAGCAGCGCGGCCAGGATCCCGGCGTTCGGGCGCACCCCGCGAGCCCGCTGGTTCAGGAAGAACCACAGCGCCAGCAACGGCAACAGCAGCGGCTTGCTCGCCCAGTCCAGCGGCCTGCTCCCGATGGCGGCGGCGAGGATGTTGAGGACCGAGGCCACGCCGAAAAGGCCCAGCACAAGCCGGTCTGCGCGCATAGTGGATCTCCCGAGGGGTGAAGGGTCCGCGCAGCATACCCACCGGTAGCCCCACCGCAACAGCCTGCGCTCAGCATGTTGATCATGAAGTTGTGGCAGCGACACGCCGTCGAGCCCTGCCATAAGTTCATGATCAACGAGAAAAGGCCCCCGGCCGCGGGTGCGGACGGGGGCCTGTGGGGCCTGGGGTCAGGCGTGCTTGCGGCGGGCGGCGAGGCGGCCGCGCTGGGTCTGGTCGAGGATGACCTTGCGGATGCGTACGGCGGCCGGGGTGACCTCGACGCACTCGTCCTCGCGGCAGAACTCGAGGGCCTGCTCCAGCGACAGCTTGCGCGGCGGGATCAGCTTCTCGGTCTCGTCGGAGGTCGACGCCCGCATGTTGGTGAGCTTCTTCTCCTTGGTGATGTTGACGTCCATGTCGTCGGAACGCGAGTTCTCGCCGACGATCATGCCCTCGTACACCTCGGTGGTCGGCTCGACGAACAGCGTGCCGCGCTCCTGCAGGTTGGTCATCGCGAAGGCGGTCACCACGCCGGTGCGGTCGGCGACCAGCGAGCCGTTGTTGCGGGTGCGCAGCTCGCCGAACCACGGCTCGTACTTCTCGAAGACGTGGTGCAGGATGCCGGTGCCGCGGGTGTCGGTGAGGAACTCGGTCCGGAAGCCGATCAGGCCGCGGGCCGGGACCAGCCACTCCATCCGGATCCAGCCGGTGCCGTGGTTGACCATCTGCTCCATGCGGCCCTTGCGGGTGGCCAGCAGCTGGGTGATCACGCCGAGGTGCTCCTCGGGGGAGTCGATGGTGAGGCGCTCGACCGGCTCGTGCAGCTTGCCGTCGACGGTCTTGGTGACCACCTGCGGCTTGCCGACGGTCAGCTCGTACGACTCCCGGCGCATCTGCTCGACCAGGATGGCCAGCGCCAGCTCACCGCGGCCCTGCACCTCCCAGGCGTCGGGGCGCTCGGTCGGCAGGATCCGCAGCGACACGTTGCCGACCAGCTCCTTGTCGAGCCGGTCCTTGACCATGCGCGCGGTGACCTTGGCGCCCTTGACCCGGCCGACCAGCGGCGAGGTGTTGGTGCCGATGGTCATCGAGATGGCGGGCTCGTCGACGGTGATCAGCGGCAGCGGGATCGGGTTCTCCGCGTCGGCAAGGGTCTCACCGATCATGATGTCGGCGATGCCGGCGACGGCGATGATGTCGCCGGGGCCCGCCTCCTCGGCCGGCTTGCGCTCCAGCGCCTCGGTCATCAGCAGCTCGGAGATGCGCACGTTCTGCTGGGTGCCGTCGGTCTTGCACCACACGACGGTCTGGCCCTTGCGGATGCGGCCCTCGCGGACCCGGCACAGCGCGAGGCGGCCCAGGAACGGCGAGGCGTCGAGGTTGGTGACGTGCGCCTGCAGCGGCGCGCCCTCGGTGAAGGTCGGCGCCGGGATGGTGTCGAGCAGCGTCTGGAACAGCGGCTGCAGCGAGTCGCTGTCGGACGGGATCTTGCCGTCCTCGGGCTGGGTCAGCGAGGCGATGCCGTCGCGGGCGCAGGCGTACACGATCGGGAAGTCGATCTGGGCCTCGTCGGCGTCGAGGTCGAGGAAGAGCTCGTAGGTGTCGTCCACGACCTCCTTGATCCGCGCGTCGGGGCGGTCGACCTTGTTGATGACCAGGATGATCGGCATGCGGGCCTTGAGCGCCTTGCGCAGCACGAAGCGGGTCTGCGGCAGCGGGCCCTCGGACGCGTCCACCAGCAGGATGACGCCGTCGACCATGGTCAGGCCGCGCTCGACCTCACCGCCGAAGTCGGCGTGGCCGGGCGTGTCGATGATGTTGATGGTGACCTGCTCGCCGCTCTCGCCGACGTACTTGACGGCGGTGTTCTTGGCGAGGATCGTGATGCCCTTCTCCCGCTCCAGGTCGCCGGAGTCCATGACCCGATCGGCGGCCGCGGCGCGCGCGTGAAAGGCGCCGGCCTGCGTGAGCATGGCATCGACGAGCGTGGTCTTGCCGTGGTCGACGTGCGCGACGATAGCGACGTTACGGAGATCGGGGCGGGTAAGCATGGTTCCATTCTCCGGCAGGCGTGATCGAAAATAGCGGTCGGGGTCGTCCGGGTGGCGGGTATCACCCGGATGAATGGGTGTCTTTCGCGCTTAAATTCCGTTATTGGTGGTATGTCGGCCACGCCGCGTAGGGTGCTGAGCACCGCTTTGATCGCGCCATTCCTGCTGCTCACCGCGTTTCCGGCCCTGCTGGCGGCGGCCGCGCCGCCCACCGGTGTGCCCGTCGGGACGGCGTCGGTGGCACCCGGCGCGCTCTCGGCCGCGGTCGCCGATCCGACGGCGCCGAGCGCGCGGATCAACACCGACGGCGGTGTGGTGAGCGTGCGCTCCGGTCCCGCCACCGACAAGCGCGCCATGGCCTCGCTCGGCGACGACACCCGGGTCGCGGTGCACTGCAAGGTGTGGGGTGAGCAGGTCACGGGCACCGAGCGGCGGTCGGCGCACTGGGTCCGCGTGGGCGCGGACCGCTACCTGCCCGACGCGTTCCTGGCCTGGCCCACGCCCCGGCCCGAGGTGGCGTGGTGTGGCTCCGGCGACGCCGGCGCGGTGACCGCCCGGGTCGCCACCGGCGGTTCGGTGCTCAACGTGCGCCGCGAGGCGGGCACCCGGGCCGCGCGGCTCGGCACCGTCGACGACGGGCAGGCGCTGGCCGTGCAGTGCCAGGCCACCGGGGAGCAGGCCGCCGGGTCGGCCGGGTGGCTGCGGCTGACCGGCGGACGGTACGTCGCCGAGGCGTTCGTGCGCTGGTCGCCGCAGCGCCCGTGGCTGCCCTGGTGCGGCCAGGACCCGGTGCGGGTGCCGCCCGCCTCGTCGCGCGACTTCGTCGAGCAGGCGACCGCCGCCGCGCGGGCCGCGGCCCAGGCGTCGGGCGTGCCCGCCTCGGTGCTGGTCGCCCAGTCGGTGCACGCCTCGGACTGGGGCCGGGCGACGGCCGCCCGCCGTGACCACAACTACTTCGACACCGCCTGCGCCCAGCCCGCCACGAACGCGTCCGCCGAGGCCGCGCCGCCGTCCGCCATGGATTCGCCGGCCGCTGTCGGCCCGCAGCCTGCCGCGAGTCCGCAGCCTGCCGCGAGTCCGCGGGCCGCTGAGAACCCGCGGGCCGACGCGGAGGCGGTGCCCGTCGCGCTGGGCTGCCGCGGCTATGGCGGTAGCTCGCTGCGGGCCTACCGCGACCAGGCGGGCTCGTTCGCCGATCACGCGGCGCTGCTGGCCGGGATGCCGCAGCATGCCAGGGCGCTGGCCCACGCGGGCGACCCGGAGCGGTTCGTACGGGAACTGCAGGCCGCCGGATACCCGGGCGGGGCCCGCTACGCCGATCGGATCGTCGAGCTGATGCGCCGCTACGACCTCCACCGGCTCGACGCCGCACGCTGACCCGTCACCCGTCCGGCTGACCCGCCGCCGACTGATCGGCCATAAACGGCGGCCGGGGTCAACCGCGGGCCGAACCTTGATCGCTTATGGCATGGCGGTCTGTCACCAAGGGTTCAGGCAGAGGTTGGCAATGGTTCGGCTGGTACTGAGCGCGATCCGGGAACGGCTGGGCGAGACGCTGCTGTTGGGCCTGCTGGCCGCGCTGGTGGTGGCGGTCGGCGTGGCCGGGCCGCTGTACGCCGACGCCGCCGCGC
The DNA here is from genome assembly GCF_009720365.1 of Catellatospora paridis. GTDB lineage: Bacteria > Actinomycetota > Actinomycetes > Mycobacteriales > Micromonosporaceae > Catellatospora > Catellatospora paridis. Next base: position 698,155 of record NZ_ML769314.1, read on the forward strand.
GCAATGTCGTGGCCGCGACGGCCGACACCGCCACCCCGGCCGAGGTGAGCCTCACCGTCACCGTCGAGATGACCTCCCGCAACGGCTTCGCCGCGGCCCTGGCCGAGCTGCGCGGCTCGATCGCCACGGTGCCCGCCGGGCCGGGCGTGCGCGAGATCCGGGGCGGCTACCGCCGCGGCGCGGTCACCCCCCGCGAGCCGGGCGCGCCGGTCGAATTGCTGCTCGCCGCCCGCGACGACGCCTGCGCGCACCTCGCGCTGACCGGGGCGTGCCCGGCCGGGCCCGGCGAGGCGGCGCTCGCCGCGACCACCGCGTCCCGGCTCGGGCTCGCGGTGGGCGACACGTTCGGATTCCAGGTCCAGCCCAGCACACCGGCCGCGACGCTGCGCGTCACCGGCGTGTACGACGTGGACGGCGCGTCGGCCACGCTCACCGACCCGTACTGGGCGGGCCGCGCCGAACTGACCCCGGTGCCGCTGCGCGCCGAGAACCCGATCTTCGCCGTGCCGGAGAGCCTCCAGGCGCTCGGCGCGGACACCTTCCAGGCGACCCTCGACTACGTCGCCGACCTCACCGCGATGAGCCCCGCCGACGTCGACGCCCTGGCCCGTACGCTGCGCGACGGCGACGTGCCGGGCCGCGGCATCGCCGTCACCGGCGGGCTGTCGCGGCTGCTGCCGCAGATCGTCGCGGACCGGGACACCGTCGCCGTGCCGGTGGTCACCGGAGCCGTACTGCTGCTGGGGGTCGCCTGGTGGGTGCTGCTGCTCGGGGTCGGCCACGCCGCGGCCGCCCGGCGTACCCAGACGGTGCTGGGCGCGCTGCGCGGTGCGCCCGCCCGGCACCGGGCCGCGCTGACGGCCGGGCCGGGAGTGCTGACGGTGCTGCTCGCGCTGCCGGTCGGGCTGGTGCTGGGCCGCCTGCTGGCGCAACTGCTGGCGTGGGCCGCCATGGACGCGGCCGGGCCGGTCGAGCTGTCGGTGACCGCGTTGGCGGTGGCGGTCGGGCTGACCCTCGCCGTGCTGGTCAGCGTGGTGGTCGCGTACGTCCGGGCACAGCGGGGCGGCGTGCTGGACGCGCTGCGCCAGGTGCCCGCGCGCCGGGGCGCGGCCGGGGGCGTCGCCGTGGTGGTCGTCGTGGTCCTCGCCGTCGCCGCGGCGCTGCAGCTGCGCAACGGCGACGAGGTGCTGGGCCTGGCCGGTTACGTGCTGCCCGCGGCGGCGCCGGTGCTGATGCTGGTCGCGGCAGGGCTGGTCGCCGCGCGCGCGGTGCGCCCGCTGGCCGGGCTGCTCGGCCGCGCCGGACTGCGCTCGGGTCGGGCCGGCACGGCGCTGGCCGCCCTGTACGCCGCGCGCCGCCCCGGCATGGACCGGCTCGTCGCCCTCGTGGTCATCGTGATGGCACTGCTCGGCCACGCCGCGTACGGCTGGCAGGGCCTGCAGGCCGACGAGACCGAACGGGCCCGGCTGGCGCTCGGCGCGGCCGAGGTGGTCCGGGTCCGCGCGCCGTCGCGGGCCGCGCTGTTGCACCAGGTGCGCCAGGCCGATCCGGCGGGGGCCTGGGCGATGGCGGTGGCCCGCCAGGAGTCCTCGGCCGGCACCACCGTCGCCGTCGACGCCTCCCGGCTGGCCCGCGTCGCGTACTGGCCCGCCACCGCCGACGTCACCGCCGACCAGCTCGCGCGGGCGCTGCGGCCACCCGCCAACCCCGCGGTCCGGGTCACCGGCGCGACGCTGCTGCTCGACCTGACCGCGCCGGCGACCGTGGAGGTCGACCAGCCGCTGACCGCGGTGCTCGACGGGCCCGACGGCGCGCCGGTGACCGCGACCTCGGCCGTGGTCCCGGGACGCGGCCGCCAGACGGTGCGGCTGGCCGTGCCGGCCTGCGCGTCCGGTGACGGCTGCCGGCTGTCCTGGCTGAGCTTCCGCTACGACCCGGGCGGCCTGGTGCTGCACGGCATCGCCCAGGCCGGCCCGGACGCGGTGGTCGCCGACGCGGCCGCGATGACGGACCCGGCCCGCTGGCGGACCACGGTCGGCGCGGAGGGGCGCGTCTCGCTGACGCCGCTGCCCGCCGGGCTGGCCGTCGACTACGAACCGGCCGACCCGCGCTTCCCCGACCCGGAGGTGCGCGTCCAGGTCGCCGACGTGCCGCTGCCGATGCCCGCCGTGCTGGCCGGGCAGGCCCGGCTGGCCCACGACCGCACCGTGCTGCGGGGCGAGATGCTCAGCCCGCTGCGCCGCCCGGTCGACGTGCTCGCGGCCGTGCCCGCGCTGCCCGGGGCCGGTCCGCAGGGACTGCTGGTCGACCTGGAGTACGCCGACCGGGTCGGTGACAGCACCGACAACATCGCCGACCTGCAGGTGTGGCTGTCGCCGGACGCGCCCGCCGACGCCCTGGACCGGCTGCGCGACACCGGCCTGGTGCCCGTCTCCGCGCAGACCGCGGTGCAGCGCGCCGAGCACGGCCTCGCCGTCGGCCAGGGGCCCGGTTCGCGGTTCCGGCTCGGGGCCGCACTGCTCGCCGTGCTGCTGGTCATGGTGGCGGTGGCGCTGGTGGTGGCCGTGGACGCGCCGCGGCGCGGAGCGGAGCTGGCCGCGCTGCGTACGCAGGGGCTGCCGCAGCGGGCGGTGGGCCGGGCGACCCGCAGCGGCTACGTGCTGATCGTCGCGGCGGCCGCCGCCGGGGGCGGGCTGCTCGGCGCTGCCGCGGCCGACGGGCCGACCGCCTGGTCGGGGCTGCCGGTCGCGGTGCTGGCCGCGGCCGCGCTGCTGCTGTCGGCCACCGCCTTCGTGGTGGGCACACGGCTGTCGAAGGTCGCCGGGCTGGATCTGGAGGAGGGCCGATGACCGCGCTGCTGTGGGAGATGATCCGCGAGCGGCGGGCCGCTGCCCTGATCACGTTCCTGCTCACCCTCGCCTCGACCGCCGCCGCGGCGGGCGGCCCGATCTACCACGTGGCGGCGGCGCAGTCGCTGCGGCTCGACCAGATCGCGCAGGCCCCGGTGACCGAACGGGTGCTCAGCGCATCACAGCTGACCAGCTCCGACGAGACTGCCGAGAGCCGCCCCGCCTCGCTGCCCTACGTCGAGCACATGCGCACCGTGTACGGCCTCCAGGCGCAGGGCATCGCGGGTGACGGGAGCCAGCGCGTCGACGCCGTGCTCGCCTCGCGCACCGGGGTGTGCCGGGTGCTGGTCGTCTCCGCCGGGCGGTGCGCGGTCGCCGACCGGGAGGCGGTGCTGCCCGACGACACGCTGGAGCTGCTCGGCGTCCGGCTCGGCGGCGTGCTGATGTTCAGCACGATCGCCACGCCGGAGCCGGTGCGGTTCACCGTCGTCGGGACCTACCGGCGGCCGGACGCCGGCGACGCGTACTGGGGCGCCCGGGTGACGCTGCTGGGCGTCGAGCAGCCCGTGCTCTTCGCCACCGACCGCTCGCTGGAGTCGTTCGGGGGCCAGGCGACCAGGACCGTCGACCTGGTGTCCGAGCCCGCGGCGTTCGCCGACACGGCCGCGCTGGCCGGGCTGATCGAGCAGGCACAGCAGCAGCTCACCGCGGGCGGATACGTCGGCAGCACGCTGATGACCGACCTCAGCAAGCGCATCGACCAGGGTGACCAGATGCTGGCCGACACCGTCACCATCGCCGCCGTGCCGCTCATCCTGATCTGCTGGTTCGTGCTGTTCCTGGCCGTCGCCGCCGGGGTCGACCAGCGGCGCGAGGAGCTCGGCCTGGCCGCGCTGCGCGGCACGCCCGGCCGGCTGCGCTGGGCGCTGCCGTTCGCCGAGGTCGCCGTGCCGGTGCTGGCCGCGGCGGTGCCCGGCCTGTTCGCCGGGTACGCGATAACGGCGGCACTGGTCCGGGTGGTGCTACCGGGCAGCACCGTGCAGTGGGACGGAGCGTCGCTGCGCTACGCCGCGTTCGCGGTGCTCGGGGCCCTGCTCGCGGGCGTGTTCGCCCAGGTCGGCGCACTGCGTACGCCGGTGCTCGGGTTGCTGCGGCGCAGTGGCGCGCCGCGCCGGGGGCGCTTCGCGACGGCGCTGGAGGTCGGCGCGGCGAGTCTCGCCGCCGTCGCCGGTTACCAGGCCGCCGCCGCGGGCGACGCGGGCGGCATCGGCCTGCTCGCACCGGCCTGCCTCGGCCTGGCCTGCGGCCTGCTGGCGGCGCGCCTGCTGCCCGTGGCGGCGGCACGGGTGGCGCGGTCCGCGCTGCGGCGGGGGCGCTGGCGCACCGGGCTGGCCGGGTTCGCGCTGGCCCGGGTGCCCGGCACCGGGCGGCTGGTGGTGCTGGTGACGGTCGTGTTCGGGCTGCTCGGCTTCGCGGTGACCGCGTACGACACGGCCGGGCGGGCCTGGGACGAGCGGGCCCGGGTGCAGACCGGCGCGGCCCGGGTGGCCGTGGTGGAGAGCGCGTCGGCCGTGCAGCTGCGCGCCGCCGTGGCGGCGGTCGACCCGGACGGGCAGTTCGCGATGGCGGTGTCCCGGTACAAGAGCAACCAGCTGCAGAACATCGTGGCCGCCGACACCTCCCGGCTGGCGCGGGTGGCGAACTGGCCCGAAACCGCCGGCCAGGACCCCGCCGTGGTGGCCAACCTGCTGCGGCCCGCCGAGCCGACGGCGATCATCGTGAAGGCGAAGAAGCTGGTCGTCGACGTGACCGTGGAGAGCCCGGACCCCCAGCTCTCGCTGCAACTGCGACTGCTCGTGATCTCGGACCGCGGGCTGCGGCACGACCTGCGCATGTCCGGGGTGCACCCCGGCTTCCAGAAAGTGGAGCTGGACGCCTCGCTCTGCGACCCGGAGCCGTGCCGCCTGGACGAGATCCAGCTCCAGAACATGCGGCCCGACCAGCGCCGCTACGACGTCACCATCCACACGATCCGCGACGGCGCGGGCGCGACGGTGCTGGACGCCGCCGCCCTGGGTGACGTGAGCCGCTGGGCGCAGCCGCCGGCCAGCGCGGCCCGCCCGGTCCCCGCGCTGCGGGGCACGCCCGAGGGCCTGCGGATCTCGATCGACTCCGCGGTCGTGGCCGACATGCGCCTGTCCGTGGCCGCGCTGCCCGGCATGCTGCCGATCGCGGTCGCCGGCCCGCTGCGCTCGACCCTGTTCACCGCCACCGGGGGGATGGAACTGCCGGTGCAGGCGGTCGCCACGCTCGGCGCGGTGCCCCGCTTCGGCCCGCGGGGCGCCCTGGTCGACTTCGACGTCGCGGAGTACGTGCTCGGCCGCGGGACCTTGCTGACGCAGCCGGAGGTCTGGCTGTCGGCCGACGCGCCCGCGGACGCCGTGGACCGGCTGCGCCGGGCCGGGCTGACCGTGTCCGGCGAGTACACCGTGGCGCAGCGGCGCGCCCAGATCAGCGCCGCACCCCGGCTCGGGCTGTGGTTCGCGCTCGCGGTGGCCGCGCTGACCGTGCTGCTGGCCGCGGTCGCCCTGCCCGCGCTGGCGATGTTCGAGCGGCCGGGCGGCGACAGCGGCCTGTCGGTGCTGGGCGAGCAGGGCATCCGCACCCGTACCCTGCTGCTGGTCTCGGCCGGCAGCCGGTGCGCGCTGGCGCTGGCCGCGATCGTCGCCGGACTCGGCTCGGCGGCGCTGGCCTGGGCGCTGGCGCGGACGGTGCTGCCGGTCTTCTCCGACGGCGACACCACGTTCACCCCGCCCGTGCTCCCTGAGCCCGGCGCGGTCGCGGGACCGGTGGCCGCCGCCGTCGCGGTGCTGCTGGCGGGCTGCTGGACGGCGGCGCACGTGGTGCGCCGGCGCAGGGAGGAGGAGCGATGACGGGACTGGCCGTACGGTGCCGCCGGGTGCTGCACATCTACCGGGCCGAGGGCGGTGACGTGGTCGCGCTGTCCGGCGTGGACCTCGACATCGCGGCGGGGGAGAAGCTCGCCCTCGTCGGGCCGTCGGGTTCGGGCAAGTCGACGCTGATCGCGCTGCTGTCGGGCCTGATGCGCCCCAGCGCCGGGCAGGTGCGGATCGGGCCGGTGGACATCGGCCGGGTCAGCGACGCCGAGCTGGCCCGGATGCGGGGGACCGACCTGGGCGTGGTGCTGCAGGGCGCGCGGCGCAACCTGCTGCCGTACGCCTCGGTGCTGTCCAACATCTGGCTGGCCCAGCGCCGGGCGGTGCAGGTGCGCCCCGCCGACGTGGAGCGCCCGGAGCGCATCCTGTCCCTGCTCGGGCTGGTCGGCATGGGTCACCGCCGGGTGCGCGACCTGCCGCCGGGCGCCGCGCAGCGGGTCGCCATCGCGGTCGGCGTCGCCGCGTCGCCCGGCCTGCTGCTCATCGACGAGCCCACCAGCCGTTTGGACCGCGAGGCCCGCGACGAGGTGCTCGACGCGCTGGACACGATCAACCGCGAGCGGGGGACCACGATCGTCGCGGTCACCCACGACCCGGACGTGGGCGCGCGCCTGGGCCGGGCGGTGACGATCCGCGACGGCCGGGTCGGCGCGGAGGGCCGGGAAGGCCGCGAGTTCGCCGTGGTCGCCTCGGACGGGACCGTGCAGCTGCCGCCGGAGGTCCTGGAGAACGTGCCCCCGGGCACCCTGCTGGTCGTCGAGCAGACCGACGGCCGCCTGAGCCTGCTCATCGAATGACCGCCCGCCGGGCGTACGCGGGGAGGTAGCGTCGCTGGTGGGAGGTCGTGATGTCGGGTGCAACGGTGATTCCCACGCTGCGCTACCGCGACGCGGTGGCCGCGATCCGGTTCCTGCGGGACGCCTTCGGGTTCCGGGAGCTGCTGGTGGTGCCGGGCGCGGAGGGCACGGTCGCGCATGCCGAGCTGACCCACGGCACCGGGATGGTCATGGTCAGCTCCATCACCGACGGGCAGGACGGCCGGCCGCCGTTCACGGGCGGCCCCGCCTGGCTGTACGTGATCGTCGACGACGTCCAGGCCCACCACGACCGGGCGGTCGCCAACGGTGCGGAGATCGTCTCGTCGCCGAAGACGGAGGAGTACGGCGGCAGCAGCTACACCGCCGCCGACTCCGAGGACAATCAGTGGACGTTCGGGTCCTACCGGCCCGAGGGCTGGTGACCGGGCCCGGTCAGCGGTCGAACTCACCCGCCTTGGCGCCGGACAGGAAGGTTCCCCAGTCGGCGGCGCTGAACAGCAGCACCGGGCCGGTCGGATCCTTGGAGTCGCGCACCGCGACGGCCCCGCTCAGGGCGGTCGTCTCGACGCAGTCCCCATTACCACCGCTGCGCGTGCTCTTGCGCCACACAGCGTCCGACAGATCGACTTGGTGCAATGACAACTGACTACTCCTCGTTGACTCGGCTCACCCCGTGAGACCCTGCGCGATCTCCAGCATTCTGAGGCTGGACAGGCGCGGGCTCAGCGCCGCCGCGCTGAGATGGTCGAAAACGAGGCTGCAGCGGCTCACCTCGGAGGCGTCGTCGAGGTAGATGTCGCCGGCGAAGCCCTCCAGGTACACGGTGTCCGGGTCCCTGCGGTCGGGGAAGCGCAGGATCCGGAACGCCCCCGCCATCGCCTCGTGGCCCCCGTGGGCGAAGGGGATGATCTGCACGGTGATGTGCGGCAGCTCGTTGGCCGCGGCCAGCACCCGCAGCTGCTCGGCCATCACCGGCATGCTGCCGACCGCGCGGTGCAGCACCGCCTCGTCGAGCACCGTCCAGAACTCCGGTGGCTTCTCCTGCTTGAGCAGCTCCTGCCGGGTCAGCCGGATCTGCACCCGGCGTTCGACCTCGTCCGGGCCGTCCTGGGGCCGGGTGGCCCGGATGACGGCACGGGCGTAGTCCTCGGTCTGCAGCAGCCCCGGCACGAACATCAGCTCCGTGCCGCGGATCGAGTCGGCCTCCGACTCCAGCTGGATCAGCTTCAGGTACGGGCTGGACACCTCGCCGTACTTGAGCCACCAGCCGCCGCGGCGCTTGGACTCGCGGGCCAGCTCGATCAGCTCGTCGCGCTGGGCGGCGTCGTCGAGGCCGTACAGGTCCAGCAGCACCAGCAGGTCGCTGCGGCGTACGCCGACCTCGCCGTTCTCGATCCGGCTCAGTTTCGAGGGTGAGCAGTCGAGGGCGGGGCCGACCTGCTGGTGGGTCATGCCCGCGCGTTCACGCAGCTCGCGCAGTGCCACGCCGAGGCGGCGGCGGCGCAGCGAGGTGCCCGAGGTGGCCATGATCCTCCTTCGCCCGACCCTCCTTTGCCGACAGTGCGATGACAGTCTGCTGCCGCTCCATCGGCTCGGCAAGGTACCTCCGGCGGGTCGCGTCGGGAACTTCGCTCGCGTGCCGAGTTGCAAGTTGCATTTCGCGCGTGCACTGTGGAAGCCGGGAGCCCTGGTGACGGTCGTGCCGGGAGGCGACGTGCACACTGGACGCATCACTGACGAGCAGGCGCTGGGATACCGGCGGATGCTCCGTGACCACCTGCCCGACCCCGCGGCGCCGGGTGCCGGCTGCCGGCTGTGCCACCGGCCGGGCTGCGCCGACTACCACTATGCGTACCGCACCCTGCTGGTCGCCGGGCGGTCGACGGCGATCGACGCTCCGCCCGGCGAGTGACCCTCGGCCGGGGTACGGCTGAAATCACGTGGCCCGGCCCCAGCGGCCCGCGTACCGTGATGGCGAAGGTGAGGACGTCTCGCCACGATGACTTCGAGGGAGGTGGCGCCATGTCTGTCGAGGTATCCAGCACGCCACCATCCCGGATGGCGTGACCCCCGTTTCACTCGCGCATCCATGACAAGGAATCAGATGACAGTCTCCCTGTCGTCCCTGGGCTGGGACGACCACTTCGCTTCCGCGTACCCCCTGTTCGACCGGCCGGACCATGTGCCGGGCCGGGTGGTGCGCGCCGACCGCGGCATCTGCACGGTGCTGACCGGCACCGGGACCGCCCGCGCCGGCCTCGGCGGGCCCGCCATGATCGCGGCCGCGGCCGACCCGGTCGCGCTGCCGTGCGCCGGTGACTGGGTGGCGCTGCGCCACTGGCCGGACAACCGCACCACCATCGAGGCGGTGCTGCCGCGGCGCAGTGCGATCGTGCGCCGCACCGCCGACAAGGACGCCACCGGCCAGGTGCTGGCCGCCAACATCGACACCGCCGCGGTGATCGCCTCACCCGACCCGCTGCCCGAGCCGTCCACCATCGAGCGCCTGCTCGCGCTCGTCTGGGACTCGGGCGCGCGGCCGCTGCTGATCATCACCAAGGCCGACCTGGTCACCGACCCGCAGGCGCTGGCCGACCAGCTGGCCGAGCTGGCTCCGGGCGTGGAGGCGATCGCGGTCAGCGCCGAAACCGGCGCCGGCATGGACGCGCTGCGTCCCCTGGTCGCCCACGGCCGCACCCTCGGCCTGGTCGGCGCGTCCGGCGCGGGCAAGTCAACCCTGGTCAACGCGCTGATCGGGGCGACCGTGATGCAGACCCAGGCCATCCGCCGGGTCGACGGCAAGGGCCGGCACACCACCACGTACCGCGCGCTGGTGCCGGTGCCCGGCGGCGGAGCGGTGCTGGACACCCCCGGCATCCGCGCGGTCGGCCTGCTCGACGGCGAACAGGGCCTCGACCGCACCTTCGCCGACATCGTCGCGCTGATCGAGCGGTGCCGCTTCCAGGACTGCGCGCACGACAGCGAGCCGGGCTGCGCCGTACGGGCGGAGCTGGCCGACGGCGGACTGACCGCGCGCCGCTGGGAGAGCTGGTGCAAGCTGCAACGCGAGCTCGCGTTCGAGTCCCGCCGCGCCAGGGCCCGCCGCACCGGCCGGGGCGGTCCCGCCAGTCGCCCCGCCCACTGGAACTACCGCTCCCGCTGACCGTGCCAACCGCCACGACCGCACGCGCCACCGCGTGCGGTCGTGCAGTTTCGGGGAGACTGCTGCCACCGAGCCGTCGTATCGTGCACTTTCGGGGAGAATGCAGCTACCGGCGGGGTGAATCGTGCGGGTTCGCGGAGGCTGCGCGAGCTCAGGGCACGTTGACGAGCGCGGGCGCGCCTCCGGCCGGAGCGAGGCAGTAGTAGCGGTAGAGCTTTTCGACGTAGCCGTCGGCGCAGTCCTGCCAGCTGTTCTCGATGCTGGTGATCACGGCGTCGTGCTTGTCGTCGCAGCGGACGAAGTCCGCGGTGTCGGCGTGCAGGATGTTGTCGAACTTGACGCAGCCGCCCACCACGTCCAGCTTCTCCGCCGACGGGAGGTCGGCAAGCGTCACGACCGCGATCACGCCGGCCAGGACGGCGGGCGCCAACCAGGCCTTGAACCGGCGGAACACCGGGCGGGTCGGCGGCAGCGGTGCCAGGTTGGACTCGGGTTGTCCCGGGCGGGGGACCGGCTTGTCCAGGGCGAGCACGGTGCGGCGGCCGAGCAGGTTGCGGACGATCGCCAGCGGCGCGAGCACGACCGAGACCGGGCTCCACAGCCCGCTGATGATCGTCTCGGCGGTGGCGTCGCGCATCCTGGCCAGCCCGCAGTCGCGGCAGAACGGGCCCTCGATCCGGGTGAAGCGCACGTACAGCACCAGGCCGAGGTGTCGGTAGAAGCTCACCTGGGCAGCCGGCACGTGACCGCAGACCACGCAGTCGAGCTGCCCCGGCCCGGTCTCGGGCCGGCCGTTGAGCTGCGAGTCGATCAGATCCGTCACGATCGCGAATGGTATGCGCTGCCAGTGGCCTCCGCACACCCGTATTTCGCCCCGGCTCCCGGTCGGCCCGGCCGGCTGGTCGGTTGCGGGGGAAGATCGCTGTTTCGTGTCACTTCGTGTGGTCAGGCTGCAGATCGTGACACGAAACAGCGATCATCCCTGATCGCGATGGCGCGGGTCAGGCGAGGAAGCCGCCGTCGACGTCCAGGGTGGCACCGGTGATGTAGGCGGCTTCGGGGCCGGCGAGGTAGGCGACCGCGCCTGCGACCTCGTCGGCGGTGCCGTAGCGGCCGACCGCGAGCGCGGGCAGCAGGGCGCCGGACATGGGGCCGTCGGCCGGGTTCATGTCGGTGTCGACCGGGCCGGGCTGCACCGTGTTGACGGTGATGCCACGCGGGCCGACCTCGCGGGCCAGGCCCCGGGTGAAGCCCGCGACCCCGGCCTTGGTCAGCGCGTAGAGGCTGCCGCCGGGGAACGGCATGCGGTCGGCGTTGACGCTGCCGATGGTGATGATCCGGCCGCCCTCGCCGAGGTGGCGCAGAGCCGCCTGGCTGGCGTGGAACACGGCATGCAGGTTGATCCCCACGGTCTGGTCGAACACCTCGTCGGTCAACTCGCCGATCGGCCCGAACCCGGCGACGCCGGCGTTGTTGACCAGGATGTCGAGCCGCCCGGACCGCTGCGCGACCTCGTCGACCACGCCGCGGACCGCGTCCCGGTCGGCCGAGTCCGCCCGGACCGCGTACGCCGTGCCGCCTTCGGCCTCGATCTCCTTGACCAGTGTTGCGGCCGCGTCGGCCGAGGACTGGTAGGTCACCGCCACGGTGGCACCCTCGCGGGCCAGGCGTCGGGCGATCCCCGCGCCGATGCCGCGCGATCCGCCGGTCACCAGGGCCACCTTGCCGTTCAGCTGCTGAGTCATCGTCCGCTCCTTCGCTCGAATTCTTGAGTGCTCATTCAACATCTCATTCCGGCGGGCGATCGGCAACGTGATATATTGAACATGCACTCAAGAAATGCGGGGAGGTGCGCGATGGCGATGGGCAGGCCGCGCGAGTTCGACCTGGACCGGGTGCTGGGCTGCGCGCTCGACGTGTTCTGGGCGAAGGGCTACGAGGGCGCCACGATGGCCGACCTGAGCGCGGCCACCGGGCTCAAGCCGGGCAGTGTGTACGCCGCGTTCGGCTCCAAGGCCGGGCTGTTCACGCAGGTTCTCGACCGCTACGAGGACTCGGTCTTCACCTACGCCCGCGACGCGATCCAGGAACCGACCGTGCGCCAGGTGATCCGGCACTGGCTGGAGGGCGTGGCTCGGGCCACCACCGGCCCGGACACCCCGCCGGGCTGCCTGCTGGTGCACGGCGCGCTGGCCGCCGGTGACGGCGCGGCGTCCATCCGGGCCGAGCTGGCCGGGCGGCGTGAGCGGGGCGAGCAGTTCCTGGTCGCGCGGCTGGAGCGGGCACGCGCCGAGGGTGACCTGCCGGACACGGTCGATCCGCGCGCGGCGGCGGGCTACATCTTCGCGCTGTCCTCCGGGCTGGCGGTCGAGGCCGCGGGCGGCGCGGACCGTGAGCGGCTGCTGCGCACCGTCGAGCTGACCCTGCACCGGCTGCCCTGGGAGTGACCCGGGCTTGCCCTGCTGCCTTCCCGCCTCGGGGGGCGGCGTCGGCCTGCGGTCATGGCGCTCTGTCTCGGGTCGGGAATCGCGTGGTGAGGCCGCGCTGTTCACCCTCACGGGTGATCTGCCCCGCCGGCCGTCGGCGGGCTGAACGCGAGGCGACGGCGACGGCCAGGGGTGACGCGCACCACGCGAATCGCCGGGTTAGCACGTGTGTTCGTGGCGCGAAACAAGAATGTCGGAGGCCGGGGCTAGAGTTGCCCACGGCACGCGACTGCACTGCGGGCCGAGCGTGTCGTGCTGCTGACCCATGCCTTTGAGCTGGGGCTTCGCCGTGGCGGACCGCCCTGAAGACATCGCCGAAAGACCGTGTGGGGAGAGCCTGCTGTGAGCGACCGACTGATCATCCGTGGGGCGCGCGAGCACAACCTGCGCGACGTGAGCCTGGACCTGCCGCGCGAGAAGATGATCGTGTTCACCGGGCTGAGCGGCTCGGGCAAGTCGAGCCTCGCCTTCGACACGATCTTCGCGGAGGGCCAGCGGCGTTACGTCGAGTCGCTGTCCTCGTACGCCCGGCAGTTCCTGGGCCAGATGGACAAGCCCGACGTCGACTTCATCGAGGGCCTGAGCCCCGCGGTCTCCATCGACCAGAAGTCGACCTCGCGCAACCCGCGCTCGACCGTGGGCACCATCACCGAGGTGTACGACTACCTCCGCCTGCTCTTCGCCCGGGTGGGCCAGCCGCACTGCCCCGTCTGCGGTCACCTGATCAGCGGGCAGAGCCCGCAGCAGATCGTGGATCGGGTCCTGGCCATGGCCGAGGGCACCCGCTTCCAGGTGCTCGCGCCGGTGATCCGCGGCCGCAAGGGTGAATACCTCGACCTCTTCTCCGACCTGCAGAGCAAGGGCTTTGCCCGGGTGCGGGTCGACGGCGTGGTGCACCCGCTCGACGAGGTGCCCAAGCTGGCCAAGCAGAAGAAGCACGACATCGAGGTGGTCGTCGACCGCCTCGCCGTCAAGGAGAGCTCGAAGCAGCGCCTCACCGACTCGGTGGAGACCGCGCTCGGCCTGGCCGGCGGCATCGTGATCATGGACTTCGTGGACCTGCCCGAGGACGACGAGCACCGCGAGCGCAAGTTCTCCGAGAACCTGGCCTGCCCCAACGAGCACCAGCTCGGCATCGAGGACCTGGAGCCGCGGGTCTTCTCCTTCAACTCGCCCTACGGCGCGTGCCCGGAGTGCACCGGCCTGGGCACCAAGAAGGAGGTCGACCCGGAGCTGATCATCCCGGACCCGGAGAAGAGCCTCGGCGGGGGCGCGATCTCCCCCTGGGCGGGCGGGCAGACCCAGGAGTACTTCTCCCGCCTGCTGGAGGCGCTCGGCGAGGAGAACGGCTTCGACATGGACACCCCGTGGCGGGCCATCTCGGCGCGGGCGCAGAAGCTGGTGCTGCACGGCGCGGAGAACCAGGTGCACGTGCGCTACCGCAACAAGTACGGCCGCGAGCGCTCGTACTACTCCGGCTTCGAGGGTGTCATCCCGTGGCTGGAGCGCCGCCACTCGGACACCGAGAGCGAGTGGTCGCGGGAGAAGTACGAGGGCTACATGCGCGAGGTGCCGTGCTCGGTCTGCGCGGGCACCCGGCTCAAGCCCGAGGTGCTGGCCGTCACCCTGGACGGGCGCAACATCGCCGAGCTGTGCGCGCTGTCGGTGGGCGAGGCCGCGGTGGTGCTCGCCGGGCTGGAGCTCGACGACCGGCAGCGCTTCATCGCCGAGCGGGTGCTCAAGGAGATCAACGCGCGGCTGCGCTTCCTGGTCGACGTCGGCCTGGACTACCTGTCGCTGAACCGGCCGTCGGGCTCGCTGTCCGGCGGTGAGGCCCAGCGCATCCGGCTGGCCACGCAGATCGGCTCCGGCCTGGTCGGCGTGCTGTACGTGCTGGACGAGCCGTCGATCGGCCTGCACCAGCGGGACAACCACCGGCTCATCGAGACCCTGGTCCGGCTGCGCGACCTGGGCAACACGCTGATCGTGGTGGAGCACGACGAGGACACCATCCGCACCGCCGACTGGGTGGTGGACATCGGTCCGGGCGCGGGCGAGCACGGCGGCCGCATCGTGCACAGCGGCACGTACGACAAGCTGCTGGTCAACGAGGAGTCGGTGACGGGGGCGTACCTGTCGGGCCGCAAGCAGATCGCGACGCCGCAGCACCGCCGGCCGGCGACCCCGGGGCGGGAGCTGACCGTGGTCGGGGCGCGGGAGCACAACCTGCGCAACGTGTCGGTGGCGTTCCCGCTGGGGCAGTTCATCGCGGTCACCGGGGTGTCCGGGTCGGGCAAGTCGACGCTGGTCAACGACATCCTGTACACCGTGCTGGCGAACCAGATCAACGGGGCGCGGATGGTGCCGGGCCGGCACACCCGGGTCACCGGCCTGGAGCACGTGGACAAGGTCGTCGGCGTCGACCAGTCGCCGATCGGGCGCACCCCGCGCTCGAACCCGGCCACCTACACCGGCGTGTTCGACAACATCCGCAAGCTGTTCGCGGAGACGACCGAGGCGAAGGTGCGCGGCTACGGGCCGGGGCGCTTCTCGTTCAACGTCAAGGGCGGGCGCTGCGAGAACTGCGCGGGCGACGGCACCATCAAGATCGAGATGAACTTCCTGCCCGACGTGTACGTGCCGTGCGAGGTGTGCAAGGGCGCCCGGTACAACCGGGAGACCCTGGAGGTGCACTACAAGGGCAAGACGATCGCCGAGATCCTGGAGATGCCGATCGAGGAGGGGGCCGAGTTCTTCGAGGCCATCCCCGCGATCCACCGCCACCTCAAGACGCTGGTCGACGTCGGTCTGGGCTACGTACGGCTGGGGCAGAGCGCGCCCACCCTGTCCGGCGGTGAGGCGCAGCGTGTGAAGCTCGCCTCCGAGCTGCAGAAGCGCTCCACCGGCCGCACCGTGTACGTGCTCGACGAGCCGACCACCGGCCTGCACTTCGAGGACATCCGCAAGCTGCTGCTGGTGCTGCAGGGGCTGGTCGACAAGGGCAACACGGTGATCGTCATCGAGCACAACCTCGATGTGATCAAGTCCGCGGACCACCTGATCGACATGGGTCCCGAGGGCGGCCACCGCGGCGGCAGCGTGCTCGCGACCGGCACTCCGGAGCAGCTCGCGGCCGTCGCCGAGAGCTACACCGGCCAGTTCCTGGCCCCTATGCTCGCCAAGACCCCCGCCCCGGCCCCGGTGACCCCGCCCCGCGCCCGCAAGGCCCGCACCAAGGCCGCCGTCGCCTGACACCCGCTGTCGCCTCCTGGCGGCCGTCTTCAAGATCGCTGTTTCGGGTCGAAAAGTGAGCTCTGACCTCGCTTTTCGACCCGAAACAGCGATCTTGTGCGCTGTGCGGTGAAGAAAAATGATTGATCTCGCAGCTAAATTTCAGAACGGGCCGCTAGGTTGATCCAGAGAAACTCTCACCTAGGAAGGCCCCCCATGAGTGACGTGACGACGTCCGGCGCGACCTCGCGCCGCGTCCTGCTGGCCTCCGCGGGCGCCGTCGGCGCCGGCGCTCTGCTCGCCGCCTGCGGCTCCGAGGCTCCCGCGACCACGCCGACCGACGGGGCGACGACCCCGGGCGCGACCGGCGAGACGGTCGCCGCGGGCACCGTGCTGGGCAAGGCGGCGGACATCCCGGTCGGCGGTGGGGTGATCTTCAAGGAGCAGGGCGTCGTGGTGACCCAGCCGACCGCGGGGCAGTACGTGGGGTTCAGCAACATCTGCACGCACCAGGCCTGCCCGGTGAGCCAGGTCGAGGCCGGGAAGATCAAGTGCCAGTGCCACTTCAGCGAGTTCTCGATCACCGACGGCTCGGTGCTGAACCCGCCGGCACCGCGCGCGCTGGACAAGAAAGAGATCAAGGTCGAGAACGGCGAGATCAAGCTCGCCTGAGCGCGCGCCGGGCCGGGCTCCCGGGTCCCATGTGGATCCGGGCCCCGGGGCCGCGGGCCGGTGGCCGATCGCGGCCCGGAGTGCTGTCGGACTGATCGTCTAGGCTTGGCGACGTGGCTGATCCGTCCCAGTACCGGCCCGCGCCGGGCACGATTCCCGACGCGCCCGGTGTGTACCGGTTCCGCGACGACCAGGGCCGGATCATCTACGTGGGCAAGGCCAAGAGCCTGCGCAGCCGCCTGAACTCCTACTTCGCCGACCCGTGGACGCTGCACCAGCGCACCCAGCAGATGGTCACCACCGCGGCCGGGGTGGACTGGGTCGTCGTCGGGACCGAGGTCGAGGCGCTGCAGCTGGAGTATTCCTGGATCAAGGAGTACGACCCCCGCTTCAACGTGAAGTACCGCGACGACAAGTCGTACCCGTACCTCGCGGTCACCCTCGACGAGGAGTATCCGCGGCTGCTGGTGATGCGCGGGGCCAAGCGCAAGGGCGTGCGCTACTTCGGGCCCTACTCGCACGCCTGGGCCATCCGGGAGACCCTCGACCTGCTGCTGCGCATCTTCCCGGCGCGCACCTGCTCGGCGGGCGTGTTCAAGCGGGCGGGCCAGATCGGCCGGCCGTGCCTGCTCGGCGACATCGGCAAGTGCTCGGCCCCGTGCGTCGGCCGGGTCAGTGCGGCCGAGCACCGCGGCATCGTCGAGGACTTCTGCGACTTCATGGCCGGGCGCACCGAGAACATGCAGCGCCGCCTGGAGAAGGAGATGCAGGAGGCGTCGGCCGCGATGGAGTACGAGCGCGCCGCGCGGCTGCGCGACGACCTGGTGGCGCTGCGCCGGGCCATGGAGAAGCAGTCGATCGTGCTGTCCGACGGCACCGACGCCGACGTGGTCGCCTTCGCCGACGACCCCCTCGAAGCCGCGGTGCAGGTCTTCCACGTCCGGGACGGGCGGGTGCGCGGCCAGCGCGGCTGGATCGTGGACAAGACCGAGGAGCTGAGCATCGGCGACCTCGTGCACCACTTCTGCACCCAGATCTACGGCGGCGAGACCGGCGAGTCCGAAGTGCCGCGCGAGCTGCTCGTGCCCGAGCTGCCCGCCGACGCCGACGCGCTGACCGAGTGGCTGTCGCAGCACCGGGGCTCGCGGGTGAGCCTGCGGGTGCCGCAGCGCGGCGACAAGAAGACCCTGATGGAGACCGTCGCGCGCAACGCCCTGCAGGCGCTCGCCCAGCACAAGCTGCGCCGGGCCGGTGACCTGACCGCCCGCAGCAAGGCCCTCGAGGAGATCGAGGACGCGCTTGGGCTGGCGGCGGCCCCGCTGCGGATCGAGTGCTTCGACATCTCGCAGATCCAGGGCACCGACGTGGTGTCGAGCATGGTTGTCTTCGAGGACGGCGTGCCGAAGAAGGCCGACTACCGGCGGTTCATCATCAAGGGCGCCACCGACGACGTGTCGGCGATCAGCGAGGTGATGCGGCGGCGGTTCGCCCGCCATCTCGCGGAGGGCCCGGCGGACCCGACCGAGGAGGCCGCCGCTGGTCGGCCCCGGCGGTTCGCGTACCCGCCGCAGCTGGTCGTGGTCGACGGCGGCGCGCCGCAGGTCAACGCCGCGGCCGCGGTGCTCACCGAGCTCGGCGTCACCGACGTGGCGGTGTGCGGGCTGGCCAAGCGGCTGGAGGAGGTCTGGCTGCCCGACGACTCGATGCCGATCATCCTGCCCCGTACCGCCGAGGGTCTGTACCTGCTGCAGCGGGTACGCGACGAGGCGCACCGCTTCGCCATCCGCTTCCACCGCGAGCGGCGCTCCGCCCGGATGACCGCCTCCGACCTCGACAGCGTGCCGGGCCTGGGCGACATCCGGCGCAAGGCGCTGCTGCGCCACTTCGGCTCGCTGAAGCGGCTGTCGGCGGCCAGTGTGGAGGAGATCGCCGAGGTGCCCGGCATCGGCCCGCGCACCGCCGTGGCGGTGCTCACCGCCCTCGGCGTGCCGCCGCAGACGGCGGTGCCGGAGAGCGGGGCGGCGGAGACGGCCCCGTCCGGCACGCCGCCGACCTCGGATCAGCCGCAGCCGGGCGAGCCGTCGGCCGCCCCGGTGACGCAGCCGCAGGCCGCACCTGTCCGGGGTGCGACGCTGGCCACAGCGGAGGAGCCGGGCACGCCTGGCTAGGATGTTTTCTCGTTGCCGGCATCCGGCGGCAACGTGCCCGCCCGCCACCCGAGGTTCGCTGGACCTGGTGGCCGTCGCGGGCGGCCGCTCCGGCAGGCGGCGACGACAGCAGTGGGGGCGCACGTGAGCGTGGACATACCGGCCAGGCGCAGCACGCCGGGCGAACGTGACGAGCAGCAGGGCGAGCCCAGGACGGTCGCGGAGGAGTCCGGCGAGGGTCCGGCCACGAACCTGGTGGTGGTCACCGGCGTGTCCGGCGGCGGCCGCAGCACCGTGGCCCGGGCTCTGGAGAACGTCGGCTACTACGTCGTCGACAACCTGCCCCAGGCGCTGCTGGTGCAACTGGCCGAGCTGGCCGCCAAGGCGGGCGGCGCGGCCCGGCACACCGCGATGGTGCTCGACGTGCGCAGCCGCGTCTTCTCCACCGACCTCGCCGGCGCCATCCGCGACCTGCGCGAGAAGGGCTTCTCGCCGCGCGTGGTCTTCGTCGACGCCGACGACGAGGTGCTGATCCGGCGGTTCGAGAGCGTACGCCGCTCGCACCCGCTGCAGGGCGACGGCCGGCTGTCCGACGGCATCGCCGCCGAGCGCTCGCTGCTGGCCGAGGCCCGCGAGCAGGCCGACGTGCTGATCGACACGTCCCACCTGAACGTGAACCAGCTGCGTGCCCGGGTCGAGGAGCTGTTCGCCAGCCCCGAGGCGCTGCGGCTGCGGGTCACCGTGCTGTCCTTCGGCTTCAAGTACGGGCTGCCCCCGGACGCCGACTTCGTGCTCGACGCCCGCTTCCTGCCCAACCCGTACTGGGTGCCCGAGCTGCGCGAGCACACCGGTCGCGACGAGGGCGTGAGCCGGTACGTGCTGGGCCAGCGCGGGGCGAACACGTTCGTGGAGACGTACGCCCGGCTGGTGACCGCGACCGCGCCCGGCTTCGAGCGCGAGGGCAAGCGCTACCTGACCGTGGCCGTCGGCTGCACCGGCGGCAAGCACCGCAGTGTCGCCATCGCCGAGGAGCTGGCCAAACGCCTGCGTGAGCTGCGCGTGGTCGCCCATGCCCAGCACCGTGACCTGGGACGCGAATGAGGCCGCCGACGAGCATCGGGTACGCGCCGCAGGCAGGCGGCGACCGGATCCGGGTGGTGGCGTTCGGCGGTGGGCACGGGCTGAGCGCGAGTCTGCGCGCGCTGCGCGCGACCGGGCTGCCCCTGGAGATCACCGCAGTGGTCACCGTGGCCGACGACGGGGGCTCCAGCGGGCGCATCCGGGCGGGCCGGGACGTACTCCCTCCGGGTGACCTGCGTCAGGCGCTGGCCGCCCTGGCGGGTGACGACGAGCTGAGCGACCGCACCGCGCGGCTGATGCAGTACCGCTTCTCCGGCGACGACGAGCTGACCGGGCACCCGGTCGGCAACGTGGTGCTGTGCGGCCTGATGGAGCAGCTCGGCGACCCGGTCGCGGCGCTGGACCAGGTCGGCGCGATGCTGCGCGCGGTGGGCCGGGTGCTGCCCATGTCCAACCGCCCGCTGGGCATCGAGGCCGACCTGGACGTCGGCGGCCGCCGGATCACCGTGCGCGGCCAGCACCAGGTCGCGGTCGCCCAGGGACGGGTGCTCCAGGTGCGGCTGGAGCCGCCGGAGCCGGACGCCTGCCCGCAGGCCCTGGCGGCGATCGCCGACGCGGACTGGCTGGTCTTCGGGCCGGGCAGCTGGTACACCAGCGTCATCCCGCATCTGCTGGTGCCACAGTTGGCAGCTGCCGTCACGCGGAGCGCCGCGCGGCGGTTGGTCACCCTGAACCTTGCTGCGGACCGGGAGACGGTCGGCCTGTCGCTGCCCGACCACCTGGACGCACTGGGTCGGTACCTCCCGGACCTCAAGGTCGATATTGTTCTGGTCGACAGGAATGCCGTGGGAGACCCCGAACCGGTCGCGAATGCGGCAGAATCACTCGGTGCTCGCATCGCGATCGCTCCGGTGGCCGTCCAGGACGGCACCGCGCGACACGATCCGGTCCGATTGGGCCGCGCACTGGTGCCACTCTTGGGCACCGCTCGTTAAGCACGTACGACAAAGCGCACGACACAATTAGGCAATCACAGCCGCGACCGGCCCCGAGGTGACGACACGATGGCGATGACCGCTGCGGTCAAAGACGAGCTCAGCCGGGTCGACGTGCCCAAGCCGTGCTGCCGGCGCGCGGAGATGGCGGCCCTGCTGCGCTTCGCGGGCGGGCTGCACATCGTCTCGGGCCGCGTGGTGGTGGAAGCGGAGCTGGACACCGGCGCGGTGGCCCGGCGGCTGCGCTCCACCATCGCCGACCTGTTCGGATACCCGAGCGAGGTACACATCCTCGCGTCGGGCGGGCTGCGCAAGGGCAGCCACTACATCGTGCGCATCGTCAAGGACGGCGAGGCGCTCGCGCGCCAGACCGGCCTGCTGGACGTGCGCGGGCGGCCGGTGCGGGGCCTGCCGCCGAATGTGGTCTCGGCGAGCGTGTGCTGCGCCGTGGCCGCCTGGCGGGGCGCCTTCCTGGCGCACGGCTCGCTGACCGAGCCAGGCCGCTCCTGCGCCCTGGAGATCACCTGCCCGGGCCCGGAGTCGGCGCTGGCGCTGGTCGGCGCGGCCCGCCGGCTCGGCATCACCGCCAAGGCCCGTGAGGTGCGCGGCGTCGACCGGGTCGTGGTCAAGGACGGCGACGCCATCGCCGCCCTGCTCACCCGCATCGGCGCGCACTCCAGCGTGCTGGCCTGGGAGGAGCGGCGGGTGCGCCGCGAGGTCCGCGCCACCGCCAACCGGCTGGCCAACTTCGACGACGCCAACCTGCGCCGCTCGGCGCGGGCGGCGGTCGCCGCGGCGGCCCGGGTCACCCGCGCCCTGGAGATCCTGGCCGACGACGCCCCCGGCCACCTGACCAGCGCCGGCCGCCTGCGGCTGGAGCACCGCCAGGCCTCGCTGGAGGAGCTGGGCGCGCTGGCCGACCCGCCGCTGACCAAGGACGCCATCGCCGGCCGCATAAGGCGTCTGCTCGCCCTGGCCGACAAGCGCGCCCGCGACCTCGGCATCCCCGACACCGAAGCGGCCGTGACCGCCGAGATGCTCACCGTCTGACCCGCTCCACCCGTGATCGCCGCGACCCGTCCGGGACGCGGCGATCACCCTTTCCCGGGCCGTCCGCCCCGAGCTCGTCGCGATCTCGGGCGGGGTCGTTGCCGTTTCGTGTGACAGGGGACACGGGGGTGAAACAAAGACCCCGCCGGGGATGTCCGTCACAGCTCAGCTAGGGTCGGAACCGTACGGCGACGCTGCCGGCAGCTCGGCCGCGACGCCGTCCGCCAGGTGTGCTGGCGGCGTGACCGGGCGAGTGACCTATCGGCCGCCGCACTGGACGTTAAGCCGCCAGTCGGCGCACATGGCGAGGAGATGGGACCTGTGACCATCCGGGTTGGCATCAACGGCTTCGGCCGTATCGGGCGCAACTTCTACCGGGCGCTGCTCGCGTCCGGCGCGGACATCGAACTGGTGGCCGTGAACGACCTGACCGACAACGCGACCCTGGCGCACCTGCTCAAGTACGACACGATCCTGGGCCGCCTGCCCTACGAGGTGAAGGCGACCGAGACCGAGCTCACGGTCAACGGCAAGTCGTTCAAGGCGTTCGCCGAGCGCGACCCGGGCAAGCTGCCCTGGGGCGACCTGGGTGCCGACATCGTGATCGAGTCGACGGGCCTGTTCACCGACGCCGCCAAGGCGAAGGTGCACGCCGACAACGGCGCGAAGAAGGTCATCATCTCGGCTCCGGCCAAGGGTGAGGACATCACGATCGTGCTGGGCGTGAACGGCGACAAGTACGACGCCGCCAAGCACACGATCATCTCGAACGCCTCCTGCACCACGAACTGCCTCGCCCCCATGGCGAAGGTCCTGAACGACACGATCGGGATCGAAAAGGGTCTGATGACCACGATCCACGCGTACACCCAGGACCAGAACCTGCAGGACGGCCCGCACAAGGACCTGCGTCGCGCCCGCGCCGCGGCCCTGAACATCGTGCCGACCTCGACCGGCGCCGCCAAGGCGATCGGCCTGGTGCTCCCGGAGCTCAAGGGCAAGCTGGACGGCTTCGCGCTGCGCGTGCCGATCCCGACCGGCTCGGCCACCGACCTGACCTTCACCGCCGCTCGCGAGACGTCGGTCGAAGAGGTCAACGCCGCGATCAAGGCCGCCGCCGAGGGCCCGCTCAAGGGCATCCTGGTGTACACCGAGGACGAGATCGTCTCCTCGGACATCGTGACCGACCCGGCCTCCTGCATCTTCGACGCCGGCCTGACCAAGGTCATCGGCAACCAGGTGAAGGTCGTCGGCTGGTACGACAACGAGTGGGGCTACTCCAACCGCCTCGTGGACCTCACCAAGCTCGTGGGCGCTTCGCTGTAATGCGATCCCTCGACGAACTGCTCGCCGAGGGTGTCTCGGGTCGGCGCGTGCTCGTGCGCGCCGACCTGAACGTGCCCTTCCTCAAGGACAGCCCCGGGACGATCGCCGACGACGGGCGGATCCGGGCGGTGCTGCCGACCATCACGGCGCTGCGCGACGCGGGCGCCTCGGTGATCGTCATGTCGCACCTGGGCCGTCCGAAGGGCGAGCCCGACCCCAAGTACACGCTCGCGCCCGTCGCGACGCGCTTCGCCGAGCTGCTCGGCTCGCCGGTCACCTTCGCGGGTGACACCGTCGGCCCGTCGGCGCAGGAGGCCGTGGCGGCGCTGACCCCCGGCGGCGTGGTGCTGCTGGAGAACCTGCGCTTCAACGCGGGGGAGACCAGCAAGGACGACGCCGTGCGCGGCGCGTTCGCCGACCAGCTGGCGGCGTTCGGCGACGTGTACGTCGACGACGCCTTCGGCGCGGTGCACCGCAAGCACGCCAGCGTCTACGACGTCGCGTCCCGGCTCCCGCACTACGCGGGCGGCCTGGTGCTGCGCGAGGTCGAGGTGCTCAAGCGGCTCACCGAGGACCCGGCCACGCCGTACGTGGTGATCCTCGGCGGCTCGAAGGTCTCCGACAAGCTCGCCGTGATCGAGGCGCTGCTGGGCAAGGCCGACAAGCTGCTCATCGGCGGCGGCATGTGCTTCACCTTCCTCAAGGCCCAGGGCCACGAGGTCGGCGCGTCGCTGCTGCAGGAGGAGATGCTCGACACCTGCCGCGACCTGCTGGCGCGGTCCGGCGACCGGATCGTGCTGCCGACCGACGTGGTGGTCGCGGACCGCTTCGCCGCGGACGCGCAGACCGACACCGTCGCCGCGACCGCGATCCCGGCGGGCTGGCTCGGCCTGGACATCGGCCCGCAGTCGGTGGCGCTGTTCACCGAGGCGCTGTCCGGCGCGAAGACGGTCTTCTGGAACGGCCCGATGGGCGTGTTCGAGCTGGCCCCGTTCGCGAACGGCACCCGCGGGGTGGCCGAGGCCATCACCAAGGTCGACGGGTTCACCGTGGTCGGCGGCGGCGACTCGGCCGCGGCCGTGCGCGCGCTCGGCCTGGACGAGGCCGCGTTCGGCCACATCTCCACGGGCGGCGGCGCGTCGCTGGAGTACCTGGAGGGCAAGTCCTTGCCCGGTCTCGAAGCCCTGGAGGCGTGATGGCAGAGGTCAGACGCCGGCCCCTGATGGCCGGCAACTGGAAGATGAACCTCAACCACCTCGAGGCCATCGCGCTCGTGCAGAAGCTGGCCTTCAGCCTGAACGAGAAGCAGCTCGAGGCGGTCGAGGTGGCGGTGCTGCCGCCGTTCACCGACATCCGCAGCGTGCAGACGCTGGTGGACGGCGACCGGCTGCTCATCGAGTACGGCGCGCAGGACGTCTCGGCGCACACCTCCGGCGCGTACACCGGGGAGATCTCCGGCGCGATGCTGGCCAAGCTGGGCTGCTCGTTCGTGACGGTCGGCCACTCGGAGCGCCGGCAGTACCACGCCGAGTCCGACGCGCTGGTCAACGCGAAGGTGAAGGCGGCGCTGGCCAACGGCATCACGCCGATCCTGTGCGTGGGCGAGGGCCTCGACATCCGCGAGAAGGGCGAGCACGTCGAGTACACGCTCGCCCAGCTCGACGGCGGCCTGGCCGGGCTGACCCCGGCCGAGGTGGAGAAGGTCGTGGTGGCGTACGAGCCGGTCTGGGCGATCGGCACCGGCAAGACCGCCACGCCCGACGACGCCCAGGAGGTCATCGGGGCGATCCGCGCGCAGCTGGCCAAGACGCAG
This sequence comes from Catellatospora paridis, assembly GCF_009720365.1. Lineage (GTDB taxonomy): Bacteria > Actinomycetota > Actinomycetes > Mycobacteriales > Micromonosporaceae > Catellatospora > Catellatospora paridis. The sequence goes on from NZ_ML769314.1 coordinate 722,742, forward strand.
GGCGAGTCCACCGCGCAGGCGGTGCGGGTGCTCTACGGCGGCTCGGTGAAGGCGGGCAACGTGGCCGCCATCATGGCGCAGCCCGACATCGACGGCGCGCTGGTCGGTGGGGCGAGCCTCGACGCCGACGAGTTCGCCAGGCTCTGCCGCCTCGGCGTCTGAACACGTGCGCCCGCGGTGCGGGCGCGGCATACGAACAGGACCCCGGGCAGGCCGCCCGGGGTCCTGTCGCGTTGCGCCGGCCGGGCTCCGCGCGGTCCGGCCGGGAGCGCCGGGGCGACGCCTTCGGGTGCGCAGGGTGATCATGCGAACGCGCTGCGTCCGACCTGCTGATGCCGCATAACGAATCTCCCCGCCCCACTTCTGGTCGCGCGGTCGGTCCGCCTAGAGTGTGGCGAGCTACCACCCCCGGATCACTCACCCCTGGATTCTTGGCGGACGCGCGAGGGCGCGGGACCGCCGGGAGGACGACCATGCCTGACCTCTCGATGTCGCCGGTCCGCGCGTTCACGCGGGCGAGCCGTGCGCGCCGCCGCCTTGCCGCGGCAGCTGCCGTGGTGACCCTGCTCGGCGTCGCCTCCGCCTGTGACTCAGCCGCCGACGCGAACGACACGATCACGCAAGGCGGCACGCTGCGTGTCGTGCTGCCGGCCCTGCCGGACCACCTGGACCCGCAGAAGATCGCGGCGGCGATGGACGCGAACATCAGCCGCCTGGTCTCCCGCACGCTGACCACGTACAAGGCAGAGTCGGGCACGGCCAGCAGCGAGCTGGTCCCCGACCTCGCCACCGACCTGGGCCGCCCGAGTGAGAAGAACACGGTCTGGGAGTTCAAGCTGCGCGAGGGGGTGAAGTGGGAGGACGGCTCCCCCATCGTCTGCTCGCAGCTGAAATACGGCGTGGAGCGCAACTTCGCCAAGGTCTTCGACTCGGGCCTGCCCTATGCCGAGCTGATGCTGGCCGACAACGCGACCCCGTACGAGGGCCCGTACAGCGGCAAGGAACTGGACTCGGTCACCTGCGAGGACACCCAGACCATCAAGTTCCGGCTCAAGCAGCCGGCGGGCGACTTCAACTACACGGTCGCTCTGTCGATCTTCTCGCCGACCAAGCAGGGTGCCGACGGCGACAAGGACGCCTACGACATCCGCCCGCTGTCCAGCGGCCCCTACCGGGTCGAGCCGCGGCCGAAGGACGCGACCGGCTTCACGCTGGTGCGCAACGAGCACTGGTCGCCGACGCTGGACTCGGTCCGCAAGGCGCACCCCGACAAGATCGTGTTCGTGGTCGACGCCAACGACCCGGCCGTGACCAATGCGCTGATCCAGGACCAGGGCGCGGACCGCAACACGATCATGATGCAGGCCAACGTGGCGCCGAACTTCCTGCAGCAGGTGATCAACGACCCGAAGCTGTCGCAGCGCGTGGCCAGTGGCCCGTCCGGCGCGGTCCGGTACTTCGCGATCAACACTGAGATGATCAAGAGTCTCGACTGCCGTAAGGCCCTGTCGTTCGCGTTCAACAAGCGCAAGTACCGCCAGGCGATGGGCGGCTCGGTGATCGGCGAGCTGGCGACGTCGATGATCCCGCCGAACCTGGCGGCGCACGCCAAGTTCGACATCTACCGCACGCTCAGCGACAGCGACGGCGACGAGGACGAGGCCCTCAAGCTGATCGACAAGGCGAAGAACGAGGGCAAGCCCTGCCCGGACAAGCTCAAGGTGGCGCTGCCCGACAACGACACCATCGCCCGGTACGTCAAGACGATGGTCGACGCCTACGTCCGCATCGGCATCAAGGTCGAGCTGAACCGGCTGCCGGCCAAGTCGTACTTCGGCCTGATCGCCGACATCGCGCACGGCAACCACCTGGTCTACGCCGGCTGGATCGCGGACTGGGCGAACGGCTCCGCGGTCATCCCGCCGCTGTTCGACGGCGCCCTGGTCAAGCCGAGCGGTGAGCAGAGCGGCTCGAACTACTCGTTCCTCAACGACCCGGAGATCAACAAGGCGATCGCCGACGCGATGGCCGAGGACGACCTCAACCGGCAGTACAAGCTGTGGGGCGAGATCGACAACCGGCTCTCGGACATGGCAGTGACCATCCCCGTGCTCTACCCGAACTCGATCCGGATGTACGGTTCCAACGTCGCCGGGGCGTTCATCCACTCGCAGTTCGGCGCGCCGGACCTGGCTTCGCTGGGTCTGAAGGACCCCTCGATCCCGGTGGATGTGACCTCCTCGGGGTCCTAGCCGGTACGATGGACCGCTATTGTTGACCGACACCCAAGGCCGCGCGAGCGGCCACCGAGCCTAAGGACACCTGCTCATGCCGATCGGCTTCGCCTACACGTTGATCGTGTTGCTGATCATCACCAGCGCCCTGCTGACGATGCTGGTCCTGCTGCACCGGGGCAAGGGCGGCGGTCTGTCCAGCATGTTCGGCGGCGGTGTGTCGTCGAGTCTGGCCGGGTCGTCGGTGGCGGAGAAGAACCTCGACCGCTACACCGTCCTGGTGGGTATCGTCTGGTTTGCCTGCATTGTCGGCCTCGGCCTCTGGCTGAAGCTGGAGATGGCCGCCGGCACCGTCGGCTGACAGCAAGCACGCGAAAGGGCGGCTGACCATCGGTCAGCCGCCCTTCGGCATCTTCGGGAGCTAGCGCAACGAGCTCTGCGGCACCTGGGCCGCCGCGGCCCGGTCGAGCAGCCAGACGGTACGCGAGACGCCGTGCACCGCGGCCGCGGGCAGCTCCGCCGACCCCGACAGGGCCGCCCCGACCGCCTCGGCCTTGTCCGGCCCGGCGGCGATCAGCCACACCTCCGCCGCCGTGTTGATCGCGGGAAGGGTGAGCGTGGTGCGCACCGGCGGCGGCTTCGGGCTGTTGCGCACCGCGCTGACCGGCCGGGTCTCGGCCGCCACCGGGTGCCCCGGGAACACCGACGCCACGTGGCCGTCCTCTCCGACACCGAGCAGCAGCACGTCGAAGCGCGGCAGCCCGGCCGAGTCCGGCGCGGTGCCCGCCAGTTCCACGGCGTAACGCGCGGCCGCCAGTTCGGGATCAGAGCCGTCGGGACCGTCGGAGGGTGGCATCGGGTGCACCCGCGCCGGGTCGAGCGGCAGCGCGTCCAGCAGGGCCGCGCGCGCCTGCGTCTCGTTGCGGTCCGGGTCCCCGGCCGGCAGGAAACGCTCGTCGCCCCACCACAGGTCCACCCGTGACCAGTCGACGGCGTCCCGGGCCGGATCGGCCAGCACCGCCCGGTAAACGGCGGCCGCGACCCGGCCGCCGGTGAGCACGATGTCGGCCGAACCCCGCGCGGCCTGGGCGTCCACCAGCCGCACGAGCAGCCGCGCCGCCACCGCCTCGGCGAGCTCCTGCGCATCCGCATGCACGACCACAGACCGCTCGCTCATGCCTTCGCCTCGCTGCGCTCGTCGGCAGCATGATTCCGGGTGCACATGATTCGCTCGCTGCGCTCGCTCATGCTTTCTCCTCGCTGCCCTCGTCGGCAGCATGATTCCGGGTGCACATGATTCGCTCGCTGCGCTCGCTCATGCGGCCACCGGCTCCCAGGCCGGGTCCTGCCAGATGTGGGTACGGGTCGACGTGCGGTCGCCGAGGTTCGCGATGCCCGTGGCGGCCGCGAGCGCCGCCGCGTACGGCTGGTCGGCGTCGAGGCGCTGCAGCTCCTCCGCCAGCACCTCGCCGAGCCGCCGTTCCACCAGCGGCATCACCTGGTCCAGCGAGCCGCTCTTGCGCAGCAGGGCCATCCCGTCGCCGGTGGCGTGCAGGCTCAGCGAGCCGCCGTCGGCCAGCGCGAAGTCGACCCCGTGCAGTGGCCCGGTGACCTCGGCCAGCTGCACCGGGACGCCCATCCGCGCCATGATCCAGCCGCGCAGCAGCGCACCCAGCGGGTCGTTCGCGGCGGCGTGCACCGTCGCGGACAGCGCGCCCGCCGACGCGGTGTCGAAGGCGCCCGCGATGAGCGCGCGCCAGCCGGTCAGCCGGGTCCAGGACAGGTCGGTGTCGCCGGGGGCGTAGTCCACCGCCCGCTGGTGCAGCGCCGCGGCGGGGTCGGGGCACTGGGCGATGTCAGTGACCCGGCGCTCCGCGACGACGCCCAGCGGGTCGTACGCGATGTGCTCGGGCGGGCAGCCGTGCCACCAGGTGACCACCGGGACGTCCGGGGCCAGCAGCGGCATGACCACCGACTCGCTGTGCAGGGCGAGCCGGCCGTGCATGCGCATGATGACGGCCTCGCACGGGCCGAGCCGCCCGCCGACGACGATCTCGGCGTCGAGCCGGTTCTTGGCGTTCGCGGTCGCCGCGTCGACGCCCGCGACCGGGCCGCGGCTGACCACGAGCAGGCGGCAGGGGTGCGATGCGGCGGCGATGGTGGCCGCGTCCTCGACCTGGCGCACCCGGCCCTCGTCCACGATCACGACCAGGTTGAGGGCGAGGCCGCTGGCGACGCCGCCCGCGTTGCGCCGCTCGGAGGCGAGCTTGCGCACCACCTCGCTACCGGTGGTGTCCCACAGGGCTAGCATTCCGTCCCACTTCCACGCTTGATCGAAAGACCACTCATGAGGCTGCCACGATTCGCTCGCGAGGCTCGCTCATGCCCGCCGCCAGGTGCGGCCCTCGCGGGCCAGCATCTCGTCGGCCTCGCGCGGACCCCACTCGCCTGCCCGGTAGGTCGCGGGCTTGGTGCCCTCCCACGCGTCCTCCAGCGGGTCGATGATGCGCCAGCCCTCCTCGACCTCGGCCGCGTCCGGGAACAGCGTCCGGTCGCCCAGCAGCACGTCGAGGATGAGCCGCTCGTACGCCTCGGGGCTGGACTCGGTGAAGGCCTCGCCGTAGGCGAAGTCCATGGTGATGTCGCGCAGCTCCATCTGGGTGCCGGGCACCTTGGAGCCGAACTTCAGCATCACGCCCTCGTCCGGCTGGACCCGGATGACCAGCTGGTTGTTGCCCAGCAGCTCCACGTCCTCGGGGTAGAACGGCAGGTGCGGCGCCTTCTTGAAGAGCACGGCGAGCTCGGTGACCCGGCGCGGCAGGCGCTTGCCCGCGCGGATGTAGAACGGCACCCCCGCCCAGCGCCGGTTCTTGATGGTCAACCGCACCGCCGCGTACGTCTCGGTGTTCGAGTCCGGCGGGACGTCCGACTCCTCCAGGTAGCCCGGCACGCGCGCGCCGCCGACCCAGCCGGTCAGATACTGCCCGCGTACGGTCTCGGCGGCCACGTCCTTGGGCGGCACGACGGCGCGCAGCACCTTGAGCTTCTCGGCGCGGATCTCGGAGGCGTCGAAGGTGGTCGGCTCCTCCATGGCGACCAGCGCCAGCAGCTGCATCAGGTGGTTCTGCATGACGTCGCGGGCCGCGCCGGTGGCGTCGTAGAAGCCGGCCCGGGTGCCGATGCCCACGTCCTCGGCCATGGTGATCTGCACCGAGTCGACGTACTTGGAGTTCCACATGGGCTCGAACAGCGAGTTCGCGAAGCGCAGCGCCAGGATGTTCTGGACCGTCTCCTTGCCCAGGTAGTGGTCGATGCGGAAGACGTCCTCCGCGCTGACCACGTCGTCCACCAGGTCGTTGAGCGCCTTGGCCGACTCCAGGTCCTCGCCGAAGGGCTTCTCCACCACGACCCGCCGCCAGCCGCCGGACTTGGCGTTGTCGGCCATGCCGGTGCGTTCCAGCTGCTTGAGCACGGTCGGGAAGGCGGCCGGGGGGATGGACAGGTAGAACGCCGCGTTGCCCATGATGCCGTGCGAGTCGCGCAGCTCGTTGAGGCTGTCGTGCAGCCGGTCGAAGGCCGCGTCGTCGTCGAACGCGCCGCCCACGAAGCGGAAGTTGCCCGCCAGCCGGGCCCAGACCTCCTCGCGCCACGGGGTGCGCGCGTGCTCCATGGCCGCGGTGCGGGCCACGTTCTCGAAGTCGCCGTCGCCCCAGTCACGCCGGGCGAACCCGGCGATCACGAAGCCGGGCGGCAGCAGGCCCCGGTTGGCCAGGTCGTACACGGCGGGGATGAGCTTCTTGCGGGCGAGGTCGCCGGTGACCCCGAAGATGACGAGCGCGCATGGCTCCGGGATCCGCGGCAGTCGGCGGTCCTGGGGGTCCCGCAGCGGATTGACCCGCTCCGGGTCGGACGACACGGTCACGTGACGTCACCTCTCCTTGTACGGCTGGATGCGGCCCGCCGCGTCCAGCAGCTGGGCGATGCCCTTGGCCCGGTCGGTCAGGTGCAGGTGCAGCAGTGGGCGGTCGCGCCCGGCCAGCGCCTGCCGGTCGCCCGCGGCCTGTGCCGCCTGCAGCTGACCGAAGGTGTACGGCTTGCCCGGCACCGGCAGGTCCTCGGCGACCTCGCCGGTGATCTGCAGGAAGGCCCCGTGCTGCGGGCCGCCCTTGTGGTACTGGCCGGTCGAGTGCAGGAAGCGCGGGCCCCAGCCGAACGTCACCGGGCGGCTGCTCGCTGCGGCCAGCTGCTCGCGCAGCTTCGCGGTGTCGGCGTCGGCGAAGCGGTCCAGGTAGGCCATCACGGCGACATAGCCGTGCTCGCCCGCGGCCCCCAGCAGGGCGCGCAGCGCGTCCTCCAGGGAGGTCGCGTCGCCGTACCCGATGATCGCGCCCTCGGTGAACGACGGCGCCGCCGCCGGCAGGCCCTCGTCCAGGATCTTGTTGGTGTTCTGCTTGGACTCGGTGACGTTGGGCTGGTCGAACGGGTCGATGCCGAGCACCCGCCCGGCCACCGCGGTCGCCGCCTCCCAGCACAGGAACTGTGCGCCCAGCGCGCCGTTGACCGACACGTGCGGCAGCACGCCGCTGCCCGGCACCGCGCCGACGCCCAGTGCGCCGCCGATGGTGGCGGTGAGCACGTCGGGGCCGGTGGCGCCGGCGCTGACCGGGGTCTCCACCACGACCGGCAGGATGCCCTTGCCCTCCTTGCCGGTGGACTCGGCGATCAGCTGCTCCGCCCAGTCGCCCAGGCCGGTGATGCCGCTGCCGTCGTCGACCAGCGCGAGCTTGTCGCGGCCGTGCCGGGCGGCCGCGCCCAGCACCGCGCCGAGCAGGAACGCCGGGTTGTCGACGTCACCGGTCAGCGTGGTGGCGAACTCCTCCGCCTGGTCCAGCAGCTCGGCCACGTCCACCCCGGCCAGCGCGGTCGGGACCATGCCGAACGCGGTCAGCGCGGAGTAGCGGCCGCCCACCTCCGCATCGGCCAGCAGCACGAACGCGCCCATCTCGCGGGCGGTCGCCTCCAGCGGCGAGCCGGGGTCGGTGACGATGACGAAGTGCCGCCCGGCCTCGGCCGGGCTGAGCCCCGCGTCGAGGAACGCCTGCAGGTATGCCCGGCGGTGGCTGTCGGTCTCCACGGTGCCGCCCGACTTGCTCGACACCACCACGACGGTGCGGTCGAGCCGGTCGCGCAGCGCGGCGGCGACCTGGCCCGGGTCGGTGGTGTCCAGCACGGTGAGCCGCTTGCCCAGGGTGAGGGAGATCACCTCGGGGGCCAGTGAGGAGCCGCCCATGCCGGCCAGCACCACGTGGTCCAGGTCGCCCAGCTCTTCGCGCAGCTCGGCGAGCTGGGGCAGCAGCGCCCGGCTGCGCTCGAAGGTGTCCACCCAGCCCAGCCGGACGGCCGCCTCGGATTCGGCGGCCGGGCCCCACAGCGTGGGGTCCTTGGCCGCCAGCTTCGCAGGCACCCCGTCGGCCAGCAGTTGGGCCAGCACGGGCTCGGCCTCGGCTGCGACCTCGCGGGAAACCCGCACGGTCAGCCCGCCACCGAAGACGATCTCCTGGAAGTCATCGCTCATGCTTTTGCCAGCTTCGCCTGCACGCCCTCGAGCAGTTCGGTCCAGCTGGCGTCGAACTTGGCGACGCCGTCGCGCTCCAGGAAGTCCACCACGTCGTCGTAGTCGACGCCGACCTCGCGCAGCGCGTCGAGGGCCATCTCGGCCGACTGCAGGTTGCCGGTGATCGTGTCGCCGGGCACCTTGCCGTGGTCGGCGAAGGCCTGCATGGTCTTCTCCGGCATGGTGTTGACCGTGTTCGGCGCGATCAGCTGCTCGACGTAGAGCGTGTCCGGGTAGGCGGCGTTCTTGGTGCCGGTGGAGGCCCACAGCGGCCGCTGCGGCTTGGCCCCGGCGGCCTTGAGAGCCGCCCAGCGCTGGCCGTTGACGACCTCCAGGTGCGCGCCGTACGCCAGCCGCGCGTTGGCGACCGCGGCCTGCCCACGCAGGGCGAGCGCGTCCGGGGTGCCGATCTTCTCCAGCCGCTTGTCGATCTCGGTGTCGAAGCGCGACACGAAGAAGGACGCCACGGACTCGATCTTCGAGATGTCGTGCCCGTTGGCCTGGGCCTGCTCCAGGCCGGCCAGCCAGGCGTCCATCACCGCGCGGTAGCGCTCCAGCGAGAAGATCAGCGTCACGTTGACGCTGATGCCCTCGGCCAGCGCCGCGGTGATCGCGGGCAGGCCGGCCAGGGTCGCCGGGATCTTGATGAACAGGTTGGGCCGGTCGACGAGCCACCACAGCTGCTTGGCCTCGGCGATGGTCGGCTCGGTCTGGTTCGCCAGCCGCGGGTCGACCTCGATGGACACCCGGCCGTCGACGCCGTCGGAGGCGTCGAACGCCGGGCGCATCACGTCGCAGGCCCAGCGGATGTCGTACGTGGTGAGCATGCGCACGGCCTCGTCGACCGAGACGCCGCGCACCTTCAGGTCGTGCAGCTGCGCGTCGTAGTCGTCGCTGCCCGCCAGCGCGCCCGCGAAGATGGTCGGGTTGCTGGTCACGCCGACGACGTGGGACTCGTCACGCAACTTCTCCAGCGCCGTGTGCGAGCCGCCCTCGGTGAGCCGCTCGCGGGAGATGTCGTCGAGCCATACCGCCACGCCCGCGGCGGAGAGCTCGCCCAGTGCATCAGTCATAGTCACTCGCCTACCTTGGAGAGGGAGCGGCGGGCCGCCTCCGCGACCGCCTCCGGGGTGAAACCGAACTTCTCGAACAGGGTCGCGGCCGGGGCCGACGCGCCGTAGTGCTCCAGGCTCACCGACTCGCCCGCGTCGCCGACCAGGTCACGCCAGGACATGGCGATTCCGGCCTCGACACTGACCCGGGCCTTCACGTTCGCGGGGAGCACGGACTCCCGGTACCCCGCGTCCTGCGCGCGGAACCACTCCTGGCAGGGCATGGACACGACCCGGGTGGGCACGTCCTCGTCCTCCAGCAGTTCCTGCGCCTTCAGGCAGACCGAGACCTCGGAGCCGGTGCCGATGAGGATCACCTGCGGGGTGCCGGTGGAGGCCTCCTCCAGGATGTAGCCGCCGCGCTCGAAGCCGGTGACCTTCGCCGGGTCGAGCGTGGGCACGTTCTGGCGGGTCAGCGCCAGCGCGGTGGGCCGGTCGGTGTGCTTGAGCGCCATCCGCCAGGCGTGCGCGGTCTCGTTGGCGTCGGCGGGGCGCACCACGTCCAGGCCGGGGATGGCCCGCAGCGCGGTGACCTGCTCCACCGGCTGGTGGGTCGGGCCGTCCTCGCCCAGGCCGATCGAGTCGTGCGTCCAGACGTACGTCACCGGCAGCTTCATCAGCGCGGCCAGGCGCACCGGCGGGCGCATGTAGTCGGAGAAGACCAGGAACGTGCCGCCGTACACGCGGGTGCCGCCGTGCAGCGCGATGCCGTTCATGATCGAGCCCATGCCGTGCTCGCGGATGCCGAAGTGCAGCGTGCGGCCGTACTCGTCGCCGGGGAACTCCTTGGTGGCGAACTCGGCCGGGACGAACGACGGCTCGCCCTTCATAGTGGTGTTGTTGCTCTCGGCCAGGTCGGCCGAGCCGCCCCACAGCTCCGGCAGCACCGGCGCCAGCGCGTTGAGCACCTGGCCGGACGCGGCGCGGGTGGCCAGGCCCTTCGGGTCGTGCGGGAAGGACGGCAGCGCCTGCTCCCAGCCCTCGGGCAGGGTGCGGGTGCTCATCCGGTCGAACAGCGCCAGCCGCTGCGGGTTGGCCTTCGCCCAGTCGTGGAACGCCTCCTCCCACTGCTCGTGCAGCAGGCGGCCGCGCTCGGCCACGGCGCGGGTGTGCGCGATGACCTCATCCTCGACCGGGAACGCCACGGCCGGGTCGAAGCCGAGCAGCTCCTTGACCGCGGCGGCCTCGTTGGGGCCGACCGCCGAGCCGTGGATCTTGCCGGTGTTCTGCTTGGTCGGCGCGGGCCAGCCGATGATGGTGCGCAGCGCGATGAAGCTGGGCTTGTCGGTGACCGCCTTGGCGCGCTGGATCGCCGCCCACAGCGCCGGCACGTCCTCGTGGTAACCGGTGTTGCCGCCGGTCCAGTCGACCTTCTCCACGTGCCAGCCGTACGCCTCGTAGCGCTTGCAGACGTCCTCGGACTTCGCGATCAGGGTGTTGTCCTCGATCGAGATCTCGTTGTCGTCGTAGAAGACGATGAGGTTGTCCAGCTTCTGGTGGCCCGCGATCGAGGAGACCTCGTGGGTCACGCCCTCCTCGATGTCACCGTCCGAACAGATCACATAGATGTGGTGGTCGAACGGGCTGGTGCCGGGGGCGGCGTCCGGGTCGAACAGGCCGCGCTCGCGGCGCGCCGCCATCGCCATGCCGACGGCGTTGCCCAGGCCCTGGCCCAGCGGGCCGGTGGTGGTCTCCACGCCGCGGGTGTGGCCGTGCTCGGGGTGGCCGGGGGTCAGCGAGCCCCACTGGCGCAGCGCCTGCAGGTCCGACAGCTCCAGGCCGTAGCCGGCGAGGAAGAGCTGGACGTACTGGGTGAGGGAGGAGTGGCCGGCGGAGAGCACGAAGCGGTCGCGGCCGGTCCAGTCGGGGTCGTTGGGGTCGAGGCGCATCGCCCGCTGGAACAGCAGATAAGCCAGTGGCGCGAGGCTCATCGCGGTGCCCGGGTGGCCGTTGCCGGCCTTCTCGACGGCGTCCATGGCCAGGACGCGGGCGGTGTCCACCGCGCGGCGGTCGATGTCAGACCAGATCAACTGCTCGGTCACAGCTGTGCTACTCCTAGCGACTCGTTTCCGTCGCGCCAGGCCGTGGAAAGGATCGCCACGCCCAGGGGCTCCGGCAGGTATGAAGCATCGTCGTCCGGGCGGCCACGGTGTCGCCAGGCGTCGGTGTTGACCCTACTCATACCGCGCACAGCGCATGTGTGAACCCGTCCATTCCGGGTGTGGCGTAGCGCTCGCAGGGGTTGACCAGCGTTGCCGTACCCTGTTGCGGGTGAGCACGCTCGCCGCAGAGTCGCCTGAGGCGGCCACCGTAGATCTCCCGTCCCCCCGCACCGCCGTGATCCCGGTCCAGCCGGGCGCGGTGGCCCGTGCCGCGCAGCTGCAGCAGCGCAAGGCCAGATGGGCGATGGTGGGGGCATACGTGTCGCTCACCAAGCCGCGCATCGTGGAGCTGCTGCTCATCACGACGATCCCGGCGATGATGCTGGCCGCCGAAGGGCTGCCCTCCATCTGGCTGATGCTGGTGGTGCTGGTCGGCGGCTCGTTCGCGGCCGGCGCGGCCAACGCGATCAACTGCTACATCGACCGCGACATCGACCCGCTGATGGGCCGCACCTCGCGCCGCCCGCTGGTCACGCACAAGATCTCGCCGAAGGCCGCGCTCGTGTTCGGCCTGTCGTTGGCGGTCGCCTCGACGCTGCTGATGGCGGCGTTCACCAACTGGCTGGCCACCGCGCTGACCGTGGCGGCGATCGTCTACTACGACGTGATCTACACCGCCTGGCTCAAGCGCACCACGCCGCACAACACCTTCTGGGGTGGCGTGTGCGGGGCGATGCCGGTGCTCATCGGCTGGGCCGCGGTCACCGGCTCGCTGGCCCCGGCCGCCTGGCTGCTGTTCGGCGTCGTCTTCTTCTGGCAGATGCCGCACTTCTACGCGCTGGCGATCCGCTTCAAGGACGACTACGCCAAGGCCGGCATCCCGATGCTGACGGTGGTGGCCACCCCGCGTCGCGTCGCGATCGAATCCGTGGTCTACTCCTGGCTCACGGTGGCCGTGTCGCTGGCGGTGTGGCCGCTGGGCATGTCGTCGGTTTACGGCCTGCCCGCGCTGATCTGCGGCGGCTTCTTCATCCTGGAGGCCCACGGCCTGTACAGCCGCACGGTCAAGGGTGAGGACGTCAAGCCGATGCGGTTGTTCCACTGGTCCACGGCGTACCTCACGATCGTGTTCGTGGCCGCCGCGGTCGACGTGTTCATCTGAGCGGTTCTTACCTGTTTCGGCCGGACACACCCTTTTTCTGCACGGAGTGTCGGCCAGCTGACTGAAAACTGTCCGTTCTGTGACGCATTGACGATGCTATTTCCGGGCGAACCCGGACACCTGATCTCTGTACACCGGGTTGCGATCACGTAACAGGAATCACAAAAGCCCATCACCATCCCTCCACGGGACACCCGTTCTGCTTATCGTGCTTGGCATGGCAGAAGGTTCAGATACGACGACGACCATCGTCCACCCCGCCGCCAACCTTGTGGCGGTCCTGCGCGCTTTCGCGAGCGAGCACGGGGGAGCGAAGGGAGTCGTCGAGTACGTCGGACGGCGCGGTGCGCGCATCGTGCTGGTGGGCAATGACGGGGCATGGGGCGACCAGATGGCTCCCAGCACCGACGCGGCCCGAGCCGCCTGCGAGAAGGCCGGCATCACCGTGGAGAACGAGTGGGAGCGCGAGCTCATCGAGCTCATGCGCCCCACGAACGACCTCTGGCGCTCCATGTCCAAGCGAGTCCTGGCGCGCTGAGGTTCTTTCAGATCCCGCGTTATATTCGGATCTTGTGAGCACATCCCTTGACCACGCGACCCGGGCCCAGGCCCGGGTCGCCCTGGTATCTGAAGCAGGTTCCGCCCCGTCGCCGCGCCCGTCCGGCACCCGTGCCCGGGTCGCGATCGTGACCTGCGCCGAGATCCCGCTGCTGGAGGACGACGACCGGCTGGTGCTGCCCGCGCTGGCGGCCCTGGGCGTCGATGCCGAGCCCGTGGTGTGGGACGACCCCGAGGCCGACTGGTCCGCCTACGACCTGGTCGTGCTGCGCTCACCGTGGGACTACGCACAGCGCCACGAAGAGTTCCTGGCCTGGGCGGCCGGGGTGCCCCGGCTGGTCAACCCGGCTGAGACGGTGGCCTGGAACACCGACAAGCGCTACCTCGCCGAGCTGGCCGCGGCCGGGCTGCCGGTCACCCCGACCACGTTCCTGGCCCCCGGCGACACGTGGACGCCCCCGGCGGGCGACGGCGAGTACGTCATCAAGCCCGCGGTGAGCGCCGGCAGCCGCGACACCGGCCGCTACGGGCCCGCCGACGCCGTGCAGGCCGTCGCCCACGTACGCCGCCTCCAGGCCGCCGGCCGGATCACCATGGTGCAGCCCTACCTGCCCGCGGTCGACTCCTACGGCGAGACCGCCCTGCTCTACTTCGCGGACCCGGCGACGGGCCGGCTGGCCTACAGCCACGCCATCCGCAAGGGCCCGATGCTCACCGGCCCCGACGAGGGCATGGAGACGCTCTACAAGCTCGAGGAGATCACCTCCCGGACGCCCACCGCCGCCGAGCGCGCCGTGGGCGATGCCGTGGTGGCCACCCTGCCCGCCGGCCTGGTCTACGCCCGCGTCGACCTGATCCCCGACGAGCGCGGCAACCCGCTCCTGGTCGAACTGGAACTCACCGAGCCGTCCGTCTTCATGCTCCACGACGACGCCGCCGCCACCCGCCTGGCCACCGCCATCACCTGGGCCCTCTGACCCGACGCCGGCCCGGGTCCGGTCAGCGGGCGGTGCGGGAGAGGAAGTCGTGGAGGCCGGCGCCTGGGGGGTCGTCGGGGTGGGCGGCGAGGCCGCGTTCGGCCCAGGAGCGGGCGGCCACGGGGTCGCCGACGTCGGCGAGGGCGCGGGCCAGGCGGCCGTACTGGGCGGCGTGCTTGAGGTCGCCGCCGATGACCTCGATCAGGGTGGTGGTGTCCCGTTCCCAGCGGGCCAGGCGTTCGACGGCGTCGCGGGCGCTGAGGTCGCCGGGGTCGGCGGCCCAGCGGCGGCGCACCGCGGCCCGGTAGTGGTCGAGGCCGCCGGGGCCGAGGGCGGGACCGTAGGCCCAGATGTCGACGGGGCACCAGCGGCCGGTGTCGAACTGCACGGTGACCAGCCAGTCGGCCAGGTCCACGGGGTCGGGCAGGGCCTGGCGGCAGGCCTCGGCGTGCGTGGCCAGCAGGCGGTTGAGCAGGTTGTCCAGGGCGCCGGAGGCGTCGTCGGCGTGGTCGAGGGTGCTCAGCAGCAGTTCGACGGCGTGCGCGAGGGGTTCCCGGGCGACGCCGGCCCGGCCCGTGCGCACCAGGGTGGCCAGTTCCTCGGCGACCCGCGCGGCGCTCTCGGCGTGCCGGACGCTGGCCCAGTAGTCGAGACCACCGGTGGTGGTGAAGGTCCGGGTCACCACGCCGGGGAGGGAGTCCTCGGGGTGGGCCTGCGGCGCGCGGCGCAGAGAGGTGGGCACCCCGTCATCATCGCTCTGTCGGGCGCTCCATGAGGCCCTTGCGCGACCGGTTGACGACCGGATCGGAATCTGGCGGTTACCGGACGGTGACCAATGTCCGGTTCGTTTCGTCGCTGCTCAGCCTGGACGCGCTCCCATCAGCCTCGGGCGCGTCGAACCCGGTGGACCAGACCACGGCCAGGGTGGCCACCCACACCGCGCACGCCCCGGCCATGTGTGCGCCGACCAGCAGGGCGGGCAGGTGGGTGAAGTACTGCACGAAGCCGATCGCACCCTGGGCCAGCAGCACCGCGAGCAGGATCGTCGCGGAGCGGGCCATGGGGGCGGCGGTGACGGCGCGGGCGGCGAACCAGCACGCGACGGCCAGGCCCAGCATCAGGAAGACGGCGTCCACGTGCAGCTGGGAGATCATCTCGGGGTTCAGTCCCGTGCGGTGGGCCTTCTCGTCACCGGCGTGCGGGCCGCTGCCGGTGACCACGACACCGATCACCACCACGGCCGCCGAGGCGGCGGTGAGCGCCCAGGTGAGCGGGCGGAGCCGGGCGGCGCCGGGTTCGGCGGCGGGGCGGGTCGCCGTGCGCTGCCAGAGCAGGTACGAGCCGCCGATCATCGCCGCGGACAGCAGGAAGTGCAGGCCCACCACGTACGGGTTGAGGTCGGTCAGCACGGTGATGCCGCCCACCACGCCCTGCCCGGGGATGCCCAGCGCGAGGATGACCGCCGGCCGGCGCAGCCGGGCGTGCCGCCACACGGCCACCACCAGCGCGATGGCGATGGCGGAGAGCACGAAGGTGAGCAGCCGGTTGCCGAACTCGATGGCCCCGTTGATCCCCATCGCCTGGGTGGCGGTGTACGAGTCCTCGGTGCACTTGGGCCAGGTGGGGCAGCCCAGGCCGGAGCCGGTCAGCCGGACCGCGCCGCCGGTGATCACGATGCCGATGTTGCCGACGAGGCCGGCCAGCGCCAGTCGGCGGCGGGTCACCGCGTCGGCGTCGAGCAGCTGCCGGGTGCCCGGCAGGCGCTCCAGGAGCCGGGTGATCCGGGGGACGAACCCGGCTGCCTTCGCGGTGTCGACATCAAGCACGAACCGATGGTAGGCGCGCGTTCCTGGCACGCCGAGTTAGGGCAGGCTGGGTGTCACGAGTCACCCCGGGGACGGTTTGCGCACGTCGAACTAAATAAGTAACACTGGTGTAGTGAAAAAGGGTGGGGTGATCACAGAGGCATCCGATCGCCGCGTGGGTCATCCTGCCACGCGCGGCCGGGTGATCGAGCTGCTCGCCCAGGGCCCCGCGACCGCGGCGGCGCTGGGGGTCGAGCTGGGCCTCAGCCCGGCAGGCGTGCGCCGCCACCTCGACGCGATGTTCGCCGAGGGCCTGGTCAGCGCACGCGAGCAGGTGATCCGCGGCCCGCGCGGCCGGGGACGCCCCGCCAAGGTCTTCTCACTCACCGACACCGCCCGCGACGGGCTCGGCCGGCATGCCTACGACGGCCTGGCCACGGCCGCGCTGCGCTGGATCGCCGAGCGCGGCGGCGAGCGCGAGGTGGCCGCCTTCGCCGCGGCCCAGATCTCGGTGCTGGAGCAGCGCTGCGAGGCGGCCGTACGCGACTCGGGTGACGATCCTCTCGCCCGCGCGGAGGCGCTCGCGGAGGCGCTGACCGCGCAGGGATACGCTGCGAGCGCGTCCACGATCGCCACCGGCGGGCAGCTGTGCCAGCACCACTGCCCGGTCGCGCACGTCGCCGCCGAGTTCCCGCAGCTGTGCGAGGCCGAGACCGAGGTGATCGGTCGCCTGATCGGCACGCACGTGCAGCGGCTCGCGACGATCGCGCACGGCGACGGGGTGTGCACCACACACATACCTCCGAAAGTGTTCCGTCCCGGAGCGCCGCCTGGCGGCGCTCCGGCTCCGGCGGGACGAACCGAGCTTGTTCAGATCCACGATGGCGTCACGATGAGGACGGACTCATGACCGAGCAGATCACCACGACCGAGGACCAGCTCGCTGGCCTGGGCAAGTACGAGTACGGCTGGGCCGACCCGGACCTGGCCGGCGTCAACGCGCGACGCGGTCTGAACGAGGCCGTGGTGCGCGACATCTCGGGCAAGAAGAGCGAATCCGACTGGATGCTCGACCTGCGGCTCAAGGGTCTGCGGCTGTTCGGCCGCAAGCCCATGCCGAACTGGGGCGCGGACCTGTCGGGCATCGACTTCGACAACATCAAGTACTTCGTGCGCTCGACCGAGAAGCAGGCGGCGAGCTGGGAGGACCTCCCCGAGGACATCAAGAACACGTACGACAAGCTCGGCATCCCCGAGGCGGAGAAGCAGCGCCTCGTGGCGGGTGTCGCCGCGCAGTACGAGTCCGAGGTCGTCTACCACGCGATCCGTGAGGACCTGGAGCAGCAGGGTGTGCTGTTCCTGGACACCGACACGGCGCTGAAGGAGCACCCGGAGCTGTTCAAGGAGTACTTCGGCACCGTCATCCCGGTGGGCGACAACAAGTTCGCCGCGCTGAACACCGCGGTGTGGTCGGGCGGCTCGTTCATCTACGTGCCGCCGGGCGTCAACGTGGAGATCCCGCTGCAGGCCTACTTCCGGATCAACACCGAGAACATGGGCCAGTTCGAGCGGACCCTGATCATCGTCGACGAGGGCGCGTACGTGCACTACGTCGAGGGCTGCACCGCGCCGATCTACTCGTCGGACTCGCTGCACAGCGCGGTCGTCGAGATCATCGTGAAGAAGAACGCGCGCTGCCGGTACACCACGATCCAGAACTGGTCGAACAACGTCTACAACCTGGTCACCAAGCGCGCCGTGTGCCACGAGGGCGCGACCATGGAGTGGGTCGACGGCAACATCGGTTCCAAGGTCACCATGAAGTACCCGGCCGTGTTCATGGTCGGCGAGCACGCCAAGGGCGAGGTGCTCTCGGTGGCGATGGCCGGTGAGGGCCAGCACCAGGACGCGGGCGCCAAGATGGTGCACGCGGCCCCGCACACCTCGTCGACGATCATCAGCAAGTCGATCGCCCGGGGCGGCGGCCGCACCTCGTACCGCGGCCTGGTCCAGGTCATGGAGGGCTCGCACCACAGCAAGAGCACGGTCAAGTGCGACGCGCTGCTGGTCGACACCATCTCCCGCTCGGACACCTACCCGTACGTCGACATCCGCGAGGACGACGTGTCCATGGGTCACGAGGCGACGGTCTCCAAGGTGAGTGACGACCAGTTGTTCTACCTGATGAGCCGGGGCCTGTCCGAGGACGAGGCCATGGCGATGATCGTGCGCGGCTTCATCGAGCCCATCGCCAAGGAGCTCCCGATGGAGTACGCCCTGGAACTGAACCGACTGATCGAACTGCAGATGGAAGGCGCCGTCGGCTGATGAGCACCGAAGTTATCGCACCGCCCAAGACCAAGTCGCAGGCGTTGCGCTCGTTCCACGTCGCCGACTTCCCGGCCCTGACCGGTCGCGAGGAGGAGTGGCGCTTCACTCCGCTCAAGCGGCTGCGGGGCCTGGCGGCCGGCGACCTCGCGGCCTCGGCCGCGCCCAAGCACGAGTACGGCACGCTGCCCGAGGGCCTCACCGTCGCCACGGTGCCGACCTCGGACTCCCGGATCGGCGGGGTGCTGACCCCGTTCGACCGGATCAGCGCCTGGGCCTTCGAGAACGCGGCCGACGCGCTGCTGGTCGAGGTCGCCAAGGAGACCGTGCTGGCCGAGCCGTTCACGCTGCGGCTGGCCGGGCTCGGTGCCGAGGGTGCCGCGGCGGCGCACACCTACCTGTCGGTGGGGGCGTACGCCGAGGCGACGATCGTGCTGGAGCAGACCGGCAGCGTGACGCTCGCCGACAACGTGGAGATCGCGGTCGCCGACGGCGCGAAGCTGACCCTGGTCACGGTCGCCGACTGGGCCGCCGACGCGGTGCAGGCGCAGCACATCAAGGTCAAGCTGGGCCGCGACGCGAAGATCCTGCACGTGCAGGTGTCGCTCGGCGGTGACCTGGTGCGCCAGTTCACCAGCGTCGACTACACCGGCCGCGGCGGCGAGGCCGAGCTCTACGGGCTCTACTTCGCCGACGGCGCGCAGCACATCGAGCACCGCCTGCTGGTGGACCACTCGGTGCCGGACTGCCGCTCGTACGTGGGCTACCGGGGCGCGCTGCAGGGTGAGGGCGCGCACACGGTCTGGGTCGGCGACGTGCTGATCCAGGACCAGGCCACCGGCACCAGCACCTACGAGGTCAACCGCAACCTGCTGCTGTCCGACGGGGCGCGGGCCGACTCGGTGCCGAACCTGGAGATCGAGACCGGCGAGATCGTCGGCGCGGGCCACGCCTCGGCGACCGGCCGCTTCGACGACGAGCAGCTGTTCTACCTGATGGCCCGGGGCATCCCCGAGTCCGAGGCGCGCAAGCTCGTGGTCCGCGGTTTCTTCGCCGAGCTGCTCGGCAAGATCCCGGCCGAGGACCTGCGGGAGCGCCTGGGCACGGCCATTGAGGAGCGGCTGGAGAAGGCGGGCTCATGAGCGAGCGCAGCGAGCGAATCATGACGCCCGAACCCGCCGCCGACGAGCGCAGCGAGGAGAAGGCGTGACCGATTTCGTCAGGGCTTGTGCCGCCGACGACGTCGCCAAGGGCGCGGCGCTCGCGGTGGACCTCGCCGGCACCCCGGTGGTCGTGGTGCACGCGGAGGACGACGGCTTCTACGCCGCGTACGACGAGTGCTCGCACGCCGCCGTGGCGCTGTCGGAGGGCGAGGTCGACGGCTGCACGCTGGAATGCTGGCTGCACGGCTCGCGTTTCGATCTTCGTACCGGTGCGCCGACCGGCCTGCCCGCCACCGAACCTGTTCCCGTCTTTCCCGTCGACGTCCGTGACGGCGACGTCTACGTCAGCCTGACGCCAAGCAATGGAGTAACCCGATGAGCAAGTTGGAGATCCGCGACCTTCAGGTGTCGGTGAAGCTGCCCGAGGGCGAGCTGAAGCCGATCCTGCACGGGGTCACGCTGACCGTGGAGTCGGGCCAGACGCACGCCATCATGGGCCCGAACGGGTCCGGCAAGTCGACCCTGGCCTACTCGATCGCGGGCCACCCGAAGTACGAGATCACCGGTGGCACGGTGACCCTGGACGGCCAGGACGTGCTGGCGATGACCGTGGACGAGCGCGCCCGCGCGGGCCTGTTCCTGGCCATGCAGTACCCGGTCGAGGTCCCCGGCGTGTCGGTGGCCAACTTCCTGCGCACCGCGAAGACCGCGATCGACGGCGAGGCCCCCAAGCTGCGCACCTGGGCCGGCGAGCTGAAGGGCTCGATGGAGAAGATGGGCATGGACCCCGCCTTCGCCCAGCGCAACGTGAACGAGGGCTTCTCCGGCGGTGAGAAGAAGCGGCACGAGATCGTGCAGCTGGAGCTGCTCAAGCCGAAGATCGCGATCCTCGACGAGACCGACTCCGGCCTCGACGTCGACGCGCTGCGGGTCGTCTCCGAGGGCGTGAACCGGGTCAAGGAGAACAACGACAGCGGTGTGCTCCTGATCACCCACTACACCCGGATCCTGCGCTACATCAAGCCGGACTTCGTGCACGTCTTCGTCGCCGGCAAGATCGTCGAAGAGGGCGGCCCGGAGCTGGCGGACAAGCTCGAGGCCGAGGGTTACACGCGCTACGGGGCGGACGCCGACGCGGCCGTCGCGGCTGCCTGAGGGAGCTGAGCAGACGATGACCGCATTGACCATCCCGGCCGGGATGCCGCAGTACGACGACAAGCCGCGCTTCGACGTGGAGCGCGTGCGCGCCGACTTCCCGATCCTCGGCCGGGAGGTCAACGGTCATCCGCTCGTCTACCTCGACAGCGGCAACACCTCGCAGAAGCCGCGCCAGGTCATCGACGCGGTCGCCCGCTACTACGCCGAGCACAACGCCAACGTGGCGCGCTCGGTGCACACGCTGGGCACCGAGTCGACCGAGGCGTACGAGGGCGCGCGGGCCAAGGTCGCCGCGTTCATCGGCGCGCCCAGCGTGGACGAGGTGGTGTTCACCAAGAACGCCACCGAGTCGCTGAACCTGGTCGCGCACGCGTTCGGCCCGCACGCGCGGGACCCGCGCTTCCGGCTGGGCCCCGGCGACGAGATCGTGATCTCGGAGATGGAGCACCACTCCAACATCGTGCCGTGGCAGTTGCTCTGCGAGCGCACGGGCGCGACGCTGCGGTGGTTCGGCCTCACCGAGTCCGGCCGGCTGGACGAGTCGAACCTCGACGAGCTGGTCAACGAGCGTACGAAGATCGTGTCGATCGTGCACATGTCGAACGTGCTCGGCACCGTCAACGCCACCGCGCGCATCACCGCGCGGGTGCGCGAGGTCGGCGCGCTGCTGATGCTCGACTGTTCGCAGTCGGTGCCGCACCTGCCGATGGACGTCGTCGACTACGACGTGGACTTCATCGCGTTCACGGGGCACAAGATGCTGGCCCCGACCGGCATCGGCGTGCTGTGGGGGCGCGGCGAGCTGCTCAACGTCATGCCGCCGTTCCTGGGCGGCGGGTCGATGATCGAGACGGTGAAGATGACCGGCTCGACGTTCGCCCCGGCCCCGGCCCGGTTCGAGGCGGGCACCCCGCCGATCGCGCAGGCGGTCGGGCTGGGCGCCGCGATCGACTACCTGAACGCGGTCGGCATGGACGCGGTCGCCTGGCACGACAAGGAGCTGACGGCGTACGCGCTGGACGCCCTGGACACCGTGCCCGGCCTGCGCATCTATGGCCCGAGGGTGCCGGTGGGACGCGGCGCGACCATCTCGTTCACACTGGACAAGATCCACCCGCACGACGTGGGTCAGGTGCTCGACTCGCTCGGTGTGCAGGTGCGGGTCGGCCACCACTGTGCCAAGCCGATCTGCGACCGTTTCTCGGTGCCCGCGCTCACCCGGGCCTCGTTCTACCTCTACACGACGACCGAAGAGGTCGACGCGCTCGTGCGCGGCCTGGATCAGGTGCGGAAGGTCTTCGCTTAGCCATGCAGCTCGACCAGCTCTACCAGGAGATAATCCTGGACCACTACAAGCGCCCGCAGGGGCGCGGGTTGCGCGAGCCCTTCGCGGCCGGCGTGCACCACGTGAACCCCACCTGCGGCGACGAGATCACCCTCCGGGTCGCCCTGGACGGGGAGACCATCAGCGACATCTCGTACGACGGCCAGGGCTGCTCCATCAGCCAGGCGTCCGCGAGTGTGCTCTACGAGCTGCTGAACGGCCGCAAGGTCGACGACGCGTTCGCGGTGCACGCCGCGTTCGTCGAGCTGATGGGCGGCAAGGGCCAGATCGAGCCCGACGAGGAGGTGCTGGGGGACGCGGTCGCGTTCGCCGGCGTCGCCAAGTACCCCGCGCGGGTCAAATGCGCGCTGCTGTCCTGGATGGCGTTGAAGGACGCGGTCGCGCAGGCCGTCGCCCTCGAGAAGGAGGAAGTGTGATGAGCGAGACCGACATCGTCGACAGCGCCGTGGAGTCCGCGCCCGTCGAAGCCGCGCCGGTCGAGGCCGCCGCGCCGAAGGCCGGCAAGAAGGCCGAGGTCGACGAGGTACGCGAGGCCATGAAGGACGTCGTCGACCCCGAGCTGGGCATCAACGTGGTCGACCTGGGCCTGGTGTACGGGGTCCACATCGACGACGAGAACACGGCCACCCTCGACATGACGCTGACCTCGGCGGCCTGCCCGCTGACCGACGTCATCGAGGAGCAGACCCGTGCCGCGCTGTGCACCGGTCCGGGCGGCGGCCTGGTCAACGACATGCGCATCAACTGGGTGTGGCTGCCGCCGTGGGGCCCCGACAAGATCTCTGACGACGGCCGCGACCAGCTGCGCTCGCTCGGCTTCAACGTCTGACCGACGTCTTTCGAAGGGCGTCCACCCCGCGGGGTGGACGCCTTCGCGCTTCCCGGCTCGAGGTCACCCGACGCGCGGGATAATGCGGTTGATCGACTCCCGGCAGGCGGAGGAGGCTCGCGGTCATGCACATCGCCACCCTCGACCAACGACCCGACCTGGTCTCCGCCCTGTGGGACATGCCCACGGCCTGGCCGGAGTTCATGCTCCACGACCCCATCTCGAACCTCTACTACGGCCTGGCCGTCCAGGAGTGGCCGGAGTACATCCTGGTCGCCGAGGACCCGGACGAGCCCGGCAGGCTCGTCGCCAAGGCCCACAGCGTGCCGTTCATGCTGCCCGAGGGCGACGAGCTGCCGCTCGACGGCTGGGACGGCGCCCTGCGCCGCGCCCTGCAGGCCCGGGTGGCCGGCGTGAAGCCGAACCTCGTCTCCGCGATCGAGATCGCGGTGCGCCCTGACCGGCAGGGCACCGGGCTGTCCGCGATCATGCTGGCCGCGATGCGGGACAATGCGGCCCGGCTGGGCTTTTCCGACCTGGTCGCGCCGGTGCGGCCGAACGGCGCCAAGGACCCCGACGAGCCCATGACGTCGTACGCGTACCGCACGCGCGCCGACGGCCTGCCTGTGGACCCGTGGCTGCGGGTGCACGTACGGGCGGGCGGCGTCATCGAGAAGATCGCTCCCCGCTCGATGGTCATCCCGGGCACCTGCGCGGAGTGGCGGGAGTGGACCGGGCTGCCGTTCGACACCACCGGGCCGGTGCACGTGCCCAAGGCGCTGACGCCGGTGCACAACGACGCCGAGCACGACTGGGCCGTGTACGTCGAGCCCAACGTGTGGATCCGGCACCGTACCGGGGCCTGAGACATCGACCGGAAAACAGGTCGCGGGCAGGACGGCGGCGGCCCAGAATGTTCCGCATGACGACTACCTGCCTGCGCCTCGCGCCCCTGTCCGCTTCGGCGGAAGGACGGCGTCGACAGCAGCGTGGGCCCGTGGCCGGAACGAGCCGCCCGCAGTCGTGACCGCCGCCCTCGTGGCGGGCGTGCTGGCGGGTTACGGCGTAGCCGTGCCCGTCGGCGCGATCGCACTGCTGCTGATGAGTCTCACCGCCCGCACCTCGCTGCGGATCGGCGCCGCCGCCGCACTGGGCGTGGCGGCCGCCGACGGGATCTACGCCCTGATCGCCGTGCTCGGCGGAGCCGCCCTGGCCCGCTGGATCGAACCGATCGCCACGCCGCTGCGCTGGATCGCCGTGGTCGTGCTGCTGTACATCGCGGGACACACCGCGGTGGGGGCGGTGCGCCACTACCGCGACCCGGCCCGGGCCCGCGAGACGAAACTGCTGGACACCCCGGGCCGGGCCTTCCTGGCGCTGCTCGGGCTGACCCTGCTCAACCCGATGACCATCGTGTACTTCGGCGCGCTGGTCCTCGGCGGGCGGCAGGCGATGGACGGGCTCACCGGCCCGGAGGGCGCGGTGTTCGTGACCGCCGCGTTCCTCGCCTCGGCCAGCTGGCAGCTGACCGTCGCGGCGGGCGGCGCGCTGGTGGGCCGGGTGCTCGCCACACCCCGCGGACGCCTGGTCACCGCCCTGGTGTCCAGCCTGGTGATCTCAGTCCTCGCGGTGGCGCTCGTCGTGGCAGAGTAGGCGCCATGCTGCCTACCCCCACTGCTCTGCTGCTCGACTTCGGCGGGGTGATCGTCGAGTCCGGACGGTCACCCCGGCCGGAGGACTCCACATATCGGCACGCCGCACTCGTCCAGCGCGTCCACCGGCTCACCGGCGGCGTGGTCGGCGAGGACCAGATCCGCCACGCGCTGGACGAGGCGAAGAAATCCCGCGCGCAGATGCGCGAGAACACCGAGGAGTGCCTGGAGATCAGCCATGAGCAGCTCTGGGGGGAGCTCATCGCCGTCGAGTGGCCGGCGGTGGCCAGGGCCACGGTGCTGGTGCACGCCAGCGACCTGACCCGGCAGTGGGCGCGGCGGCCCGACTGGCGGCTGCGGCCGGGCATCTCCGACCTGCTGGACTTCACGGTGGGCCGGGGCATGCAGGTCGCCGTCGTCAGCAACACCCCCTGCGGCCAGGCCCACCGGGAGGCGCTCGACGAGTTCGGGCTGACCGGCGCGATCGCCGTCCAGGTGTACAGCGACGAGCTGGGCGTGTACAAGCCGCATCCGAGCATGATCTGGGCCGCCGCGCGGGACCTGGACGTGCCCGTGGCCGACTGCTGGTATGTCGGGGACCAGCCGCACCGCGACATCGTCTGCGCCCGGCGGGCCGGAGTGGGCGCGGCCATCCTCATGCCCGAGGGCGAGCCGCGCGAGGTCGGCGAGAACACGCCGGACGCCGTCGTCGCCGACGGCACCGAGCTGCTGGCGCTGCTCCGGCAGGCGCTGTAGGCGGGTCACCGGGCCGCCGCCGGATCCGGCACGCTAGTGGGGAGCGGTCGGGTGGCCGTGGCGCCGGGCCCGCCGCTCCGCCGCCGCCTGCATCAGGGGCATCAGCGCCAGGAGCGGCAACGCCAGGTTGGCCAGGAACAGGGCGGCGATCAGCGTGGCCACCATGGCGCTGGTCGCGATCACGCCACGGCGCACCGACCGCTGCACCGCCTCGGCCCGGCCGGGGCGCTGCAGGGGCACCCGGTCGCGGATGCGCAGCGACAGCAGCAGGCCGCTGAACGCGATGAAGACCAGGTTGGCCATGTACAGCAGGGTCGCGCCGCGCCCCTGGTCGACCTCGTAGGTCAGCACCGCCGTCGGCACCGGCAGGAACACCACGCCCAGCAGCCACAGGCTGTTCAGCAGCATGATGCCCTCGCCGGCGTCGACGAGGTTGTCGAAGACCCGGCGGTGCACCATCCAGAACAGCGACACCACCACGAAGGACATCACGAACGCGGCGAAGTCGCCGGCATGCTCGCGCACGAGGTCCCGGACGGTCTCGGTCTGCGCGTCCCGGGCGGTGTCGACCAGCGGCAGGATCAGCAGGGTCAGCGCGATCGCGACGACTCCGTCGGTGAACGCCGTCAGCCGGACCAGCGAACGGGACTCCTGCATCCCTATGGGGTACCACAACCGCCCTGGTCAGCTCAGGTGCTTGAGCGCTTCGCGGCGGGCCAGCCCGGACAACTGCGCCTGGTGTGCGGCCACGAGCGACGAGCCGGAACCGCCCGCGCCATGCCACCTCCTGCGTATTGGCCTGCGATGATCGCCCGTGGCCGGTGGAATACTGCCAATCATGGACAGTATCGACCTCGCCTCGCTGTGGTCCGCCGAGCCCGGCTACCTGAACACGGCCAGCTTCGGGCTGCCGCCGGACCGGGCCTGGGACGCCCTGCAGGTGGCGCTCGCCGACTGGCGGGCGGGTCGCACCTCCTGGGAAGGGTGGGGCGAGTCGACCGAGCGAGCGCGCCAGTCGTACGCCCGGATCATCGGGGTCGACGCGGCCGACGTCGCGGTCGGCGCGCAGGTGTCGCAGCTGCTGGCCCCGGTCGCCGCGGCCGTGCCCGACGGCGCGACCGTGCTGGTCCCCGAGCTGGAGTTCACCTCGGCGGTGTTCCCGTGGGCGGTGCACGCCGACCGCGGCGTGACCATCCGTACCGCACCGGCCGACCGGCTCGCCGAGCGCATCGACGCGAGCGTGGACGTGGTCTCGTTCGGGCTGGTGCAGTCGTCGGACGGGACGGTCGTGGACTAC
Organism: Catellatospora paridis; assembly: GCF_009720365.1. Classification (GTDB taxonomy): domain Bacteria; phylum Actinomycetota; class Actinomycetes; order Mycobacteriales; family Micromonosporaceae; genus Catellatospora; species Catellatospora paridis. The sequence goes on from NZ_ML769314.1 coordinate 748,834, forward strand.
CCGGCGGTCGTCGCCGCGGCGCGCGCCGCGGGTGCGACGGTCGTCGTGGACGCCACCCAGGCGTGCGGATGGCTGCCCTTCGACGGCGCACTGGCCGATGTGGTGGTGACCGTCGCCTACAAGTGGCTGATGTCGCCGCGCGGCACGGGTTTCGTCTACCTGAACCCGGCGGTGCGCGAGCGCACCCGGCCGCTGGCGGCCAACTGGTATGCCGGTGAGGACGTGCACAGCTCGTACTACGGCATGCCGCTGCGGCTGGCCAAGGACGCCCGTGCCTTCGACATCTCGCCCGCCTGGCAGGCCTGGGTCGGCACCGCGCCCGCGCTGGAGGTCGTCGAGGAGATCGGCGTGCCGGCCATCCACGCCCACGACGTCGGTCTGGCCAACAGGTTCCTGGCGGGGCTGGGGCTGCCGCCGGGGGACAGCGCGATCGTGAGCGTGGACGTGCCCGGCGCGGACGCCAAGCTGGCCGCCGCGGGCATCCGCACCGCGGTGCGCAACGGCCGGATCCGGGCGTCGTTCCACGCGTACACCACGCCGGCCGATGTGGACGCCGCGTTGAACGCCCTGGTGGGCTGATGGTCGCCAAGCCCGCCGCGGGCGGGGGCCGCTGGGCCGACGTCGAACCGCGGCGACTGCGCCGCTGGCTGGACGGCTTCTACTCGCGCCACGACGGCGCGCAGGAGGAGGGCCTGAAACTGGTCGCCGCCAACGGCGACACCGCCGAGCTGATCCCGCCGCCGGGGCTGGGCGAGATCGCCGACGTGGACGGACTGCTGGCGGCGCTGGCCGTGCCGCGCCGGCTGGGGCTGCTACTGGCCCGGCGCAACGCGGTCGCGGTCGGGGTCGCCGACGGCGACGAGCTGATCAGTTCCAAGGTGGACACGTTCTACGTGCAGGGGCGCACCGCCGCGGGCGGCTGGTCGCAGCAGCGCTACGCCCGCCGCCGGGAGAACCAGGCGTCCGGCGCGGCCCGCGACGCCGCCGACATCGCCGCGCGCATCCTGCTGCCGTATGCGGAAAGCATGGCGGCCCTCGTCTGCGGCGGCGACCGCGGCACGGTCGACGAGATCCTCACCGACCGCCGCCTGGCCCCCCTGCTCCCGCTGCGCCACGAGCGCCTGCTCGACGTCCCCGAACCCCGCCACGCCATCCTGGTGGACGCCGTCACCGCCGCCCACGACGTCCGCATCCACCTGGTCCCCTGACCCGCAAAAGATCATCCGACCTGCCTGGCAGCTGTGCGAATCTTGAACCGTGATACGCCCGATTGCCTGGCAAGTCGGATGATCTGGAGCCCGTCCGGTCAGCTGGCGAAGGTGTTGCACTGGCGGGGGTCGCCGGTGGTGTAGCCGCGGTTGAACCACTGCTGGCGCTGCTCGGAGGAGCCGTGGGTGAAGGCCTCCTGGTTGATGTGGCCGGTGGCCTTCTGCTGGATGGCGTCGTCGCCGACCGCGGCGGCCGCTTCGAGGGCCTGGTCGATGTCCTGCTGGGTGATGGACTTGAACAGCGGCTGGCCGGTCGCGTCGGTGGTCTTGGCGGCCGAGTTGGCCCACACTCCGGCGTAGCAGTCGGCCTGCAGTTCCATGGCCACGGAGTACTTGTTGGCGTTGGCCGGGTCGCGCTGCTGGGCCCGGCGCACCTGCGCCTCGGTGCCGAGCAGGGTCTGGATGTGGTGGCCGTACTCGTGGGCCAGCACGTACGCCTGGGCGAACTGGCCCTTGGCGCCGAACCGGCTGGCCAGCTCGTCGTAGAAGCTCAGGTCGATGTAGACGTGGTTGTCGCCGGGGCAGTAGAACGGGCCGACACCCGCGGTGGCCGGGCCGCAGGCGGTGTTGACCGAGCCGGTGAAGAACCGGGTGGTCGCCGGCTGGTACGGCTGGCCGAGGTACTGCGGCATGGCGGAGCGCCAGTATGCCTGGATCGAGTTGATGTAGAGCAGGTTGCGGCAGGCCGGGTTGTCGAACCGCTTCGGGTTGGACTTGTCACACTGCTGCGCCAGGGCGCTGCTGTTGACGTCGTTGGGGCCCGGCTGCTGGCCCTGCCGCTGCTCGGGGGTCAGCCCGCCGACGCCGCTGAACAGGCTGGAGCCGCCGCCGGTGCAGATCAGGAAGCCGACGCAGAGCGCGCCGACCAGCAGCACCGCCATGCCGATCTTGCTGCGCATGAGCAACGGCAGCAGCCCGGCGAGGCAGCCCGCGCCGCCCATCCCGCCGCCCCCGCCGCCTCCGCCGCCCATGGGCGGGAAGTTGAAGCCGCCGCCGCCGCGCCCGCCCCCGGCGCCACGCATGTCCTCGACCTGTGACGGGTCGAGTTCGGCGTTCTCGTTGATGCTCACGTTCGCCAGCGTAGGCAGTTTTGTGGCGAATCACACCCAAATCAGGCCGTCCCAGGGGTAAATGCCATGGCAGGGCGGGTCGGGGTGCTCGGTAGACTGAAGGCTCCTTCCCGAAGCCACCCGGTGGCCCACCCCTGACCTGGGAGCAATTCATGATCACGGCCACCGGTCTGGAACTGCGCGCGGGCGCGCGCATCCTGCTGGGGGACACCACCCTGCGCGTGCAGCCCGGCGACCGTATCGGTCTCGTCGGGCGCAACGGGGCTGGCAAGACCACCACGCTGAAGGTCCTCGCCGGCGAGGGCACCCCGTACGCCGGCAAGATCGACACTCGCGGGCCGGTGGGTTACCTGCCGCAGGACCCGCGCACCGGCGACCTCGGCATCACCGCCAGTGACCGGGTGCTCTCGGCGCGCGGCCTGGACGTGCTGCGCAACGAGATGAAGGAGCTGGAGAGCAAGCTCGCCGACGACGAGCGCTTCATGCGCCGCTACGGCCAGCTCGAGGACCAGTTCTCGGCGCTCGGCGGCTACGGCGCCGAGGCCGAGGCGGCCCGGATCTGCTCGAACCTCGGCCTGCCCGACCGGGTGCTCCAGCAGACGGTGGGCACGCTCTCCGGCGGCCAGCGCCGCCGCGTCGAGCTGGCCCGCATCCTGTTCCGCGACGCCACCGAGACCGGTGGCGGCATCCTGCTGCTCGACGAGCCCACCAACCACCTCGACGCCGACTCCATCACCTGGCTGCGCGGCTTCCTCGGCGGCCACAAGGGCGGGCTCATCGTCATCTCCCACGACGCCACGCTGCTGGACGCCGTCGTCAACAAGGTGTGGTATCTCGACGCCAACCGCTCGGTCGTCGACGCGTACAACATGGGCTGGAAGACGTACCTGGAGGCGCGCGAGACCGACGAGCGCCGCCGCAAGCGCGAGCGGGCCAACGCCGAGAAGAAGGCCGGCGCGCTCATGGCGCAGGCCGACAAGCTGCGGGCCAAGGCCACCAAGACGATCGCGGCGCAGAACATGGCCAAGCGCGCCGAGAAGATGATCGCCGGGCTCGACGAGGTGCGCGCCTCCGACCGGGTCGCCAAGGTGCGCTTCCCGACCCCGGCCGCCTGCGGCAAGACCCCGCTGACGGCCGAGGGTCTGTCCAAGTCGTACGGTTCGCTGGAGATCTTCACCGACGTCAGCGTCGCCGTGGACCGCGGTTCCCGCGTGGTCATCCTGGGCCTCAACGGCGCGGGCAAGACGACCCTGCTGCGCATGCTCGCGGGCATCCTGGAGCCGGACACCGGCGAGGTCAAGGCGGGCCACGGCCTGCGGCTGGGCTACTACGCCCAGGAGCACGAGACCCTCGACGTCGAGCGCACCATCCTCGACCACATGCGCTCGGCCGCCCCCGAGCAGACCGACACGGAACTGCGCCGCATCCTCGGCGCGTTCCTGTTCAGCGGGGACGATGTGGACAAGCCCGCGGGTGTGCTGTCCGGCGGGGAGAAGACCCGGCTGGCGCTGTCCACCCTGGTCTGCTCCGGCGCGAACGTGCTGCTGCTCGACGAGCCCACCAACAACCTCGACCCGGTCAGCCGAGAGCAGGTCCTCGACGCCATCGCCCGTTACCCCGGCGCCATCGTCCTGGTCACCCACGACCCCGGCGCCGTCGCGGCCCTCAAACCCGACCGCGCCATCCTCCTGCCCGACGGCGACGAGGACGCCTGGTCCGACGACCTCCTCGAACTCGTCGAACTGGCCTGACCGCCCGCCTTGCCCTTCGCAACTCTTAAAAAGTCGCGGCCATCGGCACTCGCCGAGGCCGCGACTTTTTAAGAGTTGCCGCGCTTGAGGGGCCGCGGCGCGGGGGAGCGCGGCGCTTGGGCCGCCGGCGTTGGGCTACCAGGGCGTCGACAGCACGGCTTCGAGGACCATCGCCGAAAGCGCGCCGATGCCGACGAGCAGCACCGGTGCGGGGACCGGGTCGCCGCCGGGGCGTTCCGGGGCCACCGCGGCGATGGTGAGCCAGGGGAAGTACGGCAGCCAGGCGTGCTCCACGCCGCCGCGGGCCAGCCCCGCGCCGACCGAGAACAGCACCGCGCCGGACGCGCCCACCAGGAACGGCCAGCCGGGGGTGTTGCGCACCTTGCGCAGGCTCGCGTAGATGGGCGGCCCGGTCGCCAGCAGCAGCGCGCACACGCTGATCAGGCCCCACCACAGCGCGGAGCGATGTGGCTCGATGCGCTGGGCGAAGTCGGCGTACGCGGTGCCCAGCCCGTCGGTCCACGCGAAGCCGATCCGGGCCGCGCCGAGCAGCGGCAGCAGCGCCCCGAGCCCGGCGAACATGTTCAGGGCGGCCCGGCGGCGGGCGAAGTTCAGGAACACCACGGACAGCCCGAGCCACGCCACGGCGTACGAGAACAGCGCCGCCGTGCCCAGCAGCAGCCCGGCCAGCACCGCCCAGGCCGCGGCGCGCCAGCCGTGGCGGCGGGTGGCCCGCACCCCGGCCAGCGTCATCGCCGCGCCGATGGTGGCCACGACGGCGTCCATCGACACCGCGGTCCACACCGCGTACGGGGCGAGCGCCAGCACCGGCGCGTACGGCCGTGCGGCGGCCTCGCCGCTCATGTCGCGCACGGCCGCCAGCACCATCGGCACCGACAGCGCCCCGACGGCGGTCACCAGCAGCGCCAGCGCGAGATGGTCGGTGACCCCGAGGCGCTGCACGGCCCACAGCAGCAGCACCGGCGCGGGCGGATGCCCCCGGGTGGCCGCGGTGTGCTCGGCCGAGCGGCCGGTGAAGCTGCGCAGGTACGCCAGCGGGTCGTCGCCGACCTCCTGCACGTCGCCGAGGTAGCTGTCCGGGGTCAGCGAGCGGGTCAGCCCGTCGGCGCCGTCGACGAGGGCGAGCGAGACGGCCCAGGCGAAGAACGCCACCGTCGCCCCGCCGCTGACCGCCCACCACGGCAGTCGATGGATCCAGCCGCGCCAGGCGGCGCCGAGCACGGCCGTCGCGACGATGGGCGCCAGCAACGACATCGGCGACAGTTCGAGGCGATAGCGACCCAGGAACGGCGCGCTCGCGGTGCCCAGCCGGGCCCCGGCGCGCACCGCCAGCCAGGTCGCGAGCAGGCCGATGCTCACCAGCACGAACCAGCCGAACAGGTCTCGCCGTTCGCGGTTGCGGGTGCTCAGGGGGTCGACGGTGGTCACGGCGAGACACGCTATCGGGTACCCGACAGCACCGTGCGTGTCGGTTGGCATGGAATTGATATCTAGCGCATGATCGTCGGAGGCGGTCTAATAGGTTGGACCGCAAACCGCATCGTCCGGGACGTGAGGATTTCAACATGGCAGCCACCGGCACAGCTACCACCACCGAGAAGGGTCGCCGGATCGTCGGGACCGAACGCCAGACGCTCGCCAAGGACCTCGTGAAGCGCTACACGTCGGGTGAGTCCATCCGCGCGCTGGCCGCGTCGACTGGCCGTTCGTACGGATTCATCCACCGCGTGCTCACCGAGTCCGGAGTCGCGCTGCGTCAGCGCGGCGGAGCCCGTCGGCGCAAGAAGGCATGATTCACCCGCGCCACGCAGAGCTTGGGGAGCCGGTTGATGTCTGAGATGGCAGCGGCCGGCTTTCGCATCAGCCAGGACGGTCCGGTCGCGACGGTGACATTGGACCGCCCGGAGGTGCGCAACGCGCAGACCCCCGAGCTCTGGGCAGGTCTCGCGGAAGCCGCACGGGGGCTCGCCGGCGATGTGCGCGTCGTGGTCGTACGCGGGGAAGGGCGGTCCTTCTCCGCGGGCCTCGACCTGAAAGTGGTGCAGGGCGGCGAGTTCCAGCAGCTCGCCACCGTCAGCCCGGAGGAGTGCGCGGACCGGATCGCCGGTTTCCAGCAGGCCTTCTCCTGGCTCCGCCGGCCCGACCTGGTCACCATCGCCGCGGTGCAGGGCCACGCCATCGGCGCGGGCTTCCAGCTCGCGCTGGCCTGTGATCTGCGGATCGCCGCCGACGACGCCCTTTTCGCGATGGCGGAGGTGACGCTGGGGCTCGTGCCGGACCTCACCGGCACCAAGCGCCTGGTCGAGCTCGTCGGTTATGCCCGCGCGCTGGAGCTGTGCGTGACCGGCCGCCGGGTCAACGCCGCCGAGGCGGACCGGATCGGCCTGGTCAACCTCGTGGTGGGTCGCGACGAGCTGGATGCGGCCGCGGCCGATCTGGCCACCGCGGTGCTGGCGGCCCCGCGCGACGCGGTCGTCGAGATCAAGGCCCTGCTGGCCGCCGCGAGCGGCCGGGGCTTCCCCGAGCAGGAGCGCGCGGAGCGCGAGGCGCAGACGCGCCGCATCCGCGACCTGGCCGGCCTGGGCGAGTGATTTTCCGGCGGTATCGGTTCGCCATCCCTTTCCCGCACCGTGAGCCACTCTTTCGGGCGTCATACCAGTGGCTGATTCGTCATGGTGGAAAGACGGCCGTCCTCTCCTTTCCGGTGAGCGGGCGGCACCCGGTCGTGTGCCATTGTCTGCCCAGCGGAATAGTTAATGAGCCGGGCTAAGGAATTTTCGTCCGGCAGGGCACGTTAAGCGGCACGTCAGGTCTTTCACAGCGGGAGGTTCACCGGTGAGTTATCCGGGTGCGGGCGGGGGCATGGAGTCGCTGATGCGGTCCATGCGCCGGGGGCAGAGCGTCGAGAACCGCAAGATCGGCCGGCCCACCGCGAAGCGGATCCTCTCCTTCGCCGGGCCGTACCGCCGGGAGATCGGCTTCTTCCTGGTCACCATCGTGCTGGGTGCGGTCATCGGGGTCGCCACGCCGCTGCTGGCGGGCAAGGTCGTCACCGCGATCACCCCCGAGGACGGGGTCATGGCCCCCGGCGCGGGCCGGACCGTCGTCACGATCGCGGTGGTCATCGCACTGCTGGCCCTGGTCAGCGCCGGGCTGTCGCTGGTGGAGCGGTTCTACTCGGCGCGCATCGGCGAGGGGCTCATCTACGACCTGCGCACCCAGGTGTACGACCACGTGCAGCGCATGCCGGTGCAGTTCTTCACCCGGGCGCAGACCGGTGCGCTGGTCAGCCGGCTCAACAACGACGTGCTGGGTGCCCAGCGCGCCTTCACCTCGACGCTGTCCGGCGTCGTCGGCAACATCATCCAGCTCGTGCTGACCGTGGCCGTCATGCTGACCCTGTCGTGGCAGATCACCGTGCTGTCGCTGATCCTGCTGCCGGTGTTCATCCTGCCCGCGCGGCGGGTGGGCCACCGGCTGGCCGAGATCACCAAGGAGTCGTACGACCTCGGCGCGAAGATGAACGCCACCATGACCGAGCGGTTCGGGGTGGCCGGCGCGCTGCTGGTGAAGCTGTTCGGCCGTCCCGAGACCGAGTCCGGCCGCTTCGCCGAGCGGGCCGGGCGGGTGCGCGACATCGGCGTGCAGAGCGCGATGTACTCCCGCACCTTCTTCGCCGCCATGATGCTGGTCGCCTCACTGGCCCAGGCCCTGGTCTACGGGCTCGGCGGCTGGTACGCCGTGCAGGGCTCGCTGAAGGCCGGCGACGTCGTCGCCCTCGCGTTGCTGCTGACGCGCCTCTACGGCCCGATCACCGCGCTGTCCAACGTACGCATCGACGTGATGGGCGCGCTGGTCTCCTTCGACCGGGTCTTCGAGGTGCTCGACCTGCCGCCCGCGATCGCGGAGAAGGCCGGCGCGGTCGACGTGCCCCGGGGCTCCTCGAAGATCGAGTTCCGGGACGTGACGTTCCGCTACCCGACCGCCGCCGAGATCTCCCTGGCCTCCCTCGAGGACGTGGCGACGCTGGAGCGCACCGCGACCGCGCCGGTGCTGCGCGGCGTCACGTTCACCGTGGAGCCCGGCCAGATGGTGGCGCTCGTCGGCAGCTCCGGCGCGGGCAAGTCGACCACCTCGATGCTGGTGAGCCGGATGTACGACGTCACCGGCGGCACGGTGCTCGTCGGCGACGTCGACGTACGCGAGGCCACGCTGCAGTCGCTGCGCGACACCATCGGCGTGGTCACCCAGGACGCCCACCTGTTCCACGAGACCATCGCGGAGAACCTGCGCTACGCCAAGCCCGACGCCACCGACGACGAGCTGTGGGCCGCGCTGCGGGCCGCGCAGATCGAAACCCTGGTCCGGGCCACCCCCGACGGCCTGGACACCGTGGTGGGCGAGCGGGGCTACCGCTTCTCCGGCGGCGAGAAGCAGCGCATCGCCATCGCCCGCCTCCTCCTGAAGGCCCCGTCGATCGTCATCCTCGACGAGGCCACCGCCCACCTGGACTCCGAGAGCGAAGCCGCCGTCCAGCAGGCCCTGTCCACGGCCCTGGCCGGCCGCACCGCCCTGGTCATCGCCCACCGCCTGTCCACCGTCCGCGAGGCCGACCAGATCCTCGTCCTCGACGACGGCCGCATCGTCCAACGCGGCACCCACGAACAACTGCTCGCCTCCGGCGGCCTCTACGCCGACCTCTACCGCACCCAGTTCGCCACCACCGACTCCCCCCACCTAGCCGACACCCCCGCCTGACCCCCGCGTTCCACCATCGGGTTGATCATGAACTTATGGGCAGGTTCGACGGCGTGTCGTGTGCACAACTCCATGATCACCTGCGGCGGGTGGGGTGGGCCGGTCAGCGCAGGCGGTAGGTGAGGGTGCGGCCGCGCCAGCGGAGGAGCAGTTCGCCGGTGTGGAGGCGGGCGGCGGGGCCGCGGCGGGGGCGGGGTGCGGTTTCGCCGTCGTACGCCCACAGCAGCTCGCGGAGGGCGAGTTCGCGCGCGGCCGCCGCGTCGCGGGGCGGGTGGGCTCGGGCGTAGTCCCAGCCGTCGCGCAGCGAGCCCTGCGGCGCGCGTCCCGCAGCCCAGGCGGAGAACGTCCGCGCCCACTGTCCATGGCCCGCTGACGCGGCCAGCCGAGGCCACGTGCGCGCGACGTCCTCGGACCGCTTGCGCAGCAGTGCGGTCTGCGTCGCGGCGACCGCTCCGGCGTCGAAGCCCGTGGGCACACCGGCCCCGGCCACCAACGCGCGGACCAACTCCTCCTGCCGCCGCGCGAGACCTCCACCGACCGTGGCACCGCGAGGAGCAGTGCCGACCTCCCCGGCACCGTGCGGAGCAGTGCCCGCATTCGCGGCGTCGTGAGCAGCAGCGCCGACCTTCGCGGCGCTGTAAGGAGCAGCGCCGGCATCCGTGGCGCCGAGGTCCGTGCCGCCGGTCATCTGGCCGGGGTCCCGGTGATCGCGGGGTAGCCGGTTGCGGCGGACAGGGCGTCGAGTTCCGCGCGCAGGGCCGCGGCGGGCGGGTAGTGGCCGTCGCGCTCCAGCAGGATCGCGGGCGGGCGCTGCCGCGCGCACAGCTCGCCCAGCAGTTCGAGGACCTCGCCGGGCACCGGGTCGGTGTGCGTGTCGTGGTAGCGGCCCTCGTGCAGGCGGCCGCCGGCGACGTGGACGTACGCCATGCGCTCCAGCGGGAGCCGGGCCAGCAGATCGGCGGGGTCCTCGCCGCGGTTGAGCGCGTTGGCGTACACGTTGGCGATGTCGAGCAGCAGCAGCGCGTCGGTGCGTTCCAGGATCTCGGTGAGGAACTCGGCCTCGGTCAGCTCGTCGTCGGGCCACTCGAACAGCGCCGCGATCGGCTCCAACGCCAGCGGCACGTCGAGTTCGGCGGTGGTGCGGGCGACGTTGGCGACCACCGCGTCGACGGCCTCGCGGCTACGCGGCAGCGGCAGCAGGTGACCGGCCTCGACGCCGCCCGCGCGTACGTACGCGATGTGCTCGCTGACCAGCGGCGCGTTGACGGCGCGGGCCGCCTGGGCCAGGTGGTCGACGCGGTGCGGGTCGACGGGCTCGGCCCCGCCGAGGGACAGTTTCACACCGTGCGGCACCACGGCGACGCCCGAGGCGAGCAGCTTCGCCAGCGCCTCGGGCGGTGCGCCGGAGTGCGGCAGCGACTCGGCGATGACCTCGACGAAACGCAGGCCGGGCAGCTCGGCGACGAAGCCGGAGATCTCGGGGCGCCAGCCGATGCCGACGCCCCGCCCGGCCAGCGGGGTCATCCGCCGCACCCGCCTCCGCCGCCGCAGCCACCCCCGCCGCCGCAGGAGGAGCCGCTGCTGCACGAGGAGCTGCTGCCGCTGTCGCCGCTGCTCGAACCACCGCCGTCGGAACCGCCGTAGAAGGGGCCGTAGGCGCCTGCGCCGGAGGTGTCGTCGCGCTCCGGGACGCCGCTCTCACCGGCGAAGGCCGGGTCGGCGGCCCACAGCACGGCGGTGCCGAACAGGCCGACGGCCAGCGCGGTCTGCGCCGGTCCGTAGGTGTTCCAGGCCGGGCGGGAGGCGGGCCGCAGGTGGTTGAAGTGGCGCTTGGCCTGCAGCAGGGCGCGTTCGGCGGCCTTGGTGCGCCGCGGCTTGCGCAGGAACGTCACCAGGCCGACGATGCCGACCGGGATGGCCGCCAGCACCAGGAACGTGATCGGGCGGTCGTTGCTCACGCCGGCGATGATCCGGACCACGGCCAGCACGAACAGGGCCAGCAGCAGCAGCGGGCCACGCCGGGCGCGGGACAGCACGTCGGGGCCGACGGTGAGGCCGCCGCGGCGCAGCTCCTCGCTGACGGCGTCGAGCGCCCCGGCGACGGAGCGGTCCGTGTGCAACTGGCTGGTGCGCAGGCCGTTGCCCACGGCGTGCAGCACGGCGGCGTCCAGCGGGGTCGCGCCCGGGGGCAGCCCGCCGGTGCGGGTGAGCCGGCCGGTGTCGTCGGCCGCGACGACCTGGTGCTGGCGCAGGAAGGTCAGCGACGAGTACACCGCCAGCGCCGCGCCGCCGTTGAGATAGGCCGTGTGCTGCGGCGACAGCTGGTCCACCCGGACCTGGGCGGGGCCGGCGAACAGGCGGGCCCGGTGGATCAGCGTGCCCACCAGCACGACCGCCGCGGCCACCGCGAACAGCATCAGGAAGGTGGGGCCAGGGATGCCCCAGGTGTCCGCCATGGGAGCTCCTTCGACGAGGGAGCCCTCATGATGGACCATCGCCGCAATCAGCGGGAGACCAGGACGCTCAGGCAGGTGACGCAGCCTTCGAGCTTCTCGAACTCGCCGATGTCCACCACCACCGGCGTATAGCCCAGATCGGCCAGCAGCTCCGCGGTGCGCGGCGCGGACGCGGCCAGCAGCACCCGGTCGCCGCCGAGCGGCACCACGTGGCAGCCGCCCTCCTCCTCGACCGGCCGCACCGCGGGGAACAGCCCGGTCGGCACCAGGTGCGGCAGGACCAGGAAGGTGCCGTCGGGCAGCGCGGTCACCGCGGACTTCAGGTGCAGCACCTCGCCCAGCGGCACCGGGACGACGGTGCGGCCCATCGGCGCGAGCAGCGCCCGCAACTGCCGGATGCCCTCGGCGTTGGTGCGCCCGCCGCGTCCGACGTAGACGGTCGTGCCGACCTGGAGCACGTCGCCGCCCTCCAGGGTGCCCGGCTCGGCGATGCGCGCGGTGCGCAGGCCCAGTTCGAGCACGGCCTGCTCGACGCCGCTGATCTCGCCGCGGCGGGCCGGGGCCCCGGGGTGGGTCAGCACGGCGAGGTCGTCGACCACCACCACCGCGTCCTCGACGAAGACCGAGTCCGGGCAGTCGTCGGCGGCCGGGGCCGGGTAGACCTCCCAGCCGGCCGAGGCCAGCGCGTCGGCGTACGCGACGTGCTGGGCGCGGGCCAGGGACAGGTCGATGTCACTGCGGCCGAGGTGGGTGACGATGCCGTCGGCGAGCCGGGAACTCGGCTCGCGGACCAGGGCGGTTCTCATCTCTTACGTAGTACCAGGAACAGCACCAGCGCGACCACCACCACGGTGGCGCAGCAGACGGTGCTGCCGAGGATCAGATGCCAAGGTTTGAGAGCGCCCATGGGGCGGCACTGTAGCGCCCGAAAGCTCGCTTGAAAATATCTTGTCGATGCGTGGATCTCGTGACTAATGTCGGCGGTACACGGGAAAGGAGGTGGTCCAGCTTTGAGTAGCTACAGGACACGTGAGGTGGCTGCCCGCTAGGCGGCTGTCATCGACTGCACTTCTGTCGATACCTGAAGGTTCGACTGGAGCGTCGAGGCCGTGTGTCAGCGGCCCTGGCGAATCCATGGGAGCCACCCGATTCCCGGGGGGATGTCCGGTTTGTCCAGCCGGCCCGCGCACCCGCGCGGAACCCCCGGGTTTCGTCATGTTCAGGCCCGGAAATCCGATTCCGCGGTCAGCGGCGGCGCACGGTCTCCTCGATCAGGTCCAGCACCGGGCCGAAGTCGTCGGCCGAGCCGCCCATCGCCAGCCGCTTGACCAGCCCGTCGTACGCCAGCTCCAGGAAGTGCGCGAGCACGTCCAGCGGCACGTCCTCGCGCAGCACCCCCGCGCCCGCCTGGCGCTGCAGGCGCTCGCGGGTCGCCGTGTCGATCGCCTCACTGTGCTGCGCCCACCGCTTGGCGAACGCCGGGTCGGTACGCAGCCGCCGGGCCACCTCCAGCTGCGTGCCCAGCCAGCCGGCCGCGTCGGGGTCCTGGGCGTGGGCCAGCAGGTCCCGCATCACCTGGACCAGGCCGTTCGCGGCGACGGTGGCGGCCATCTCGACCGCGTCGTCCTCGGCGACGGCCAGGAACAGCGAGTCCTTGTCGCGGAAGTGGTGGAAGATCGCGCCCCGGGACAGCCCGGTCGCCTGCTCCAGGCGGCGCACCGTGGCGCCCTCGTAGCCGTAGCGGGCGAAGCAGGCACGGGCCGCGGCGAGGATCTCGTGGCGGCGCGCGTCGAGCTGATCCTGACTCACCCTGGGCACATGCCGATCTTCGCAGGTCGGCCCGGCACATGCAATCCGTACGTACGGCTTGACACCTGGTAGGGGCCGGGCCACTGCCGATGGTGGCAGATCTACGACGCAATGCGCGCGTGACCGCCGCATGGAAGAATCCTCCGCGGCCGGCGTGCGTTGAGCGTCGGGGACAGTATGGCGACACCGCGCGAAACGTTGCAGGCCAACAGTCTGCGACCCGCCGGGGAGGAAACGAGCTGTGGACCTGGAACAGTTGACCGAGACCTGGGTGCCGACCTGGGTGATGGTGCTGGTGGTGTCGATCCTGACGATCTCCCTGCTGATCGGCGTGCCGCTGGCGCGCTCGGCCGGGCGGCGGCGGGGCGTCCGGCTGGCCAACCCGGGGGCGTACGCCACCCGCGCGGACAAGGCCAAGGACACCGGCCTGTTCCTGGCCGCGCTGATCCCGACGCTGCTGGTCTGGCTCGCCGTGATGGGCGTGTCCTTCATCGGCCTCACCGGCTTCGCCAACGACGTCATGGGCTGGAACCACTGGACCAACATCCTGGTGCCGCTGAGCCTCGACGGCATCAGCATCTCCTTCGGCGCGTGGGCCTTCGTGGCGGTCAAGCGGGGGCGGCACCCCGGCCGGGCATACAAGATCGTGCTCGCCGCCGCGACGGTGTCGGCGACCCTGAACTTCGTGCACGGCCGCGACAAGTGGTCCATCTGGGCGGGCCTCTACCTGGCGTTCCTGTCGTTCGCGGGCATGGCGATGTTCCACGAGCTGCTCGACCAGTTCATGGCCGGCTACGACGACGAGGTGGCGCTCAAGACCCGCTACCCGCGCTTCGGCCAGCGCTGGTTCTACGCGCCGATCTCCACGTTCTCGGCCCGGCGGGCCTGGATCGTGCACCCGCCCGCGGAGGGCCTGCGGCCCAGCGTGCGCAACGCGCTGACGCACCTGGAGGACACCCGCGAGGCCAAGCGCCAGCGCCGCCTGTACGGCGCGCAGTTGGTGCGCGAGGAGCAGCAGGCGAAGCTGGTCGAGGTGCACGCCCGCGCCGAGGTGCGCCGGGCCCGCTCGGCCGGCTGGCGCTCCGGCGGCGCCACCGCGCCGCAGGTGTCCCACCAGCCGATGGCGCACCAGCCCATGCCGCACCAGCCCGTGCCGCACCAGAACGTGCCGCACCAGCCCATGCCGCACCAGAACGTGCCGCATCAGAACGGACATCAGAACGGGCACCAGTCGTTCCCGCCGCAGTCGGTGTACCAGCCGACGCCGCAGCCGGTCGTCGCGCCCGAGCCGCCGCCCGCTCCCCGCGAGCCGGAGCCCGTCCCGGTGTCCCAGGAGCTGGCGCCCGAGCGCGACGAGCGCGGCACGGTCCTGGGCCCGGATCTGCGGGCCACCCTGGAGTCGGTGTGGAGCGCCCCGACCGGCCGCGAGGCGATGGGCCACCGGCCGCTGTCGGACACCAGCGAGATCACCTCGCGCGGCATGCTCAACCACATCCAGGAGCCGGTCCAGCAGATGATCGTCGAGGTGCTGCGGCGCGGCGAGGAGGTCAGCGTGGGCTTCGTCCGCGAATGGGCGACCCGGGAGTACGGGCGCACACCGAGCGACAACTGGGCCCGCAACCAGATCAAGGCAGCTAGGCAGCGGGACACCATCGGCGTGGACGCGGATCTGGCGTGACCAGGCATCGATTTCGTTTCCGCGACGTTTCCCGCACAAAGGGGGGCTTCACCAGCGTGTCCTGAGTCACGTAAGGTGCCCGCGTGCCTCTGTTGCTGTTGGACCTCGACAACACACTGGTCGACCGCGAGGGCGCCTTCCGGATGTGGGGTACTCGGTTCCTGTCCGAGATCAGCGCCCCGCCGTACGACATCGACTGGCTGGTGGACGCCGACGCGGACGGCCTGACCTCGCGCTGGGATCTTGCTGACGCGATCCGTGACCGCTATCGACTGCGCAACTCCGTCATCGACCTGGTCGAGGAGTTGCACGAGGGGCAGATCGAGGCCACCCGGCTGGATCCGATGGTGGGCGCCGCGCTGCGGATCGCCGCCGAGGCCGGCTGGGTCCCGGTGATAGTCACCAACGGTGAGACCCGCCAGCAGGAAGCCAAGATCCGGCGTACCGGCCTGGACCGCTTCGTGGCCGACTGGGTGGTCTCGCAGGAGGTCGACTGCCGCAAGCCCAACCCGCGCATCTTCGAGATCGCCGCGGAACGGGCCCGCATGCGGCTGCGCGGCGCCTGGCTGATCGGCGACAGCCCCGAGGCCGACATCGGCGGCGCGACCACGATCGGCATCCCCAGCGTCTGGATCCACCGCGGCCGCCAGTGGACCGAACGCCGCTTCGGCCCCACCCGCATCGCCGAAGGCGCCATCCAGGCCGTAGCCGCCGTCCTCGCCGCCGACCCACCCCACCGCATGGCCCGCTGACGCCTTCTCGCGTTGTTCATGAACTTATGGCACGGGTCGACGGAGTGTCGCTGCCACAACTTCATGATCATTTCGTGTGGGCGGGTGTGACGCGGGTCGCTGGGGAAAATCGGTTGACAGGAAGTGGGGTCGGCGGAAGACTCGTCCGCGTTGTGCGAGATCCCGGAACTGATCCGGGTCGGGAGAGAAGGGGGTTGAGCCGAATGGTTGCCGTCGCTGTGCGCTGCGCACTTTCCGCCTCTTACTTCTTCTCTCCGACCGAGGAGCTTTTCCAGTGCGAGAGCACGACTTTCCGCGCGCCGGCCGCGTCAACCGCCGGAACCGTTTCGACGACGACGAACTGACCTTCGAGAAGTCGCACGCCGAGGAAGTCGAGTGGGACGAGACCCCCGACAAGCCCGAATTCGGTGACCGCTGGTCCACCTGGGACCTGTCGACGCCCACCGAGCGCGGGCCGTTGCCCCACCCCGACTGGCTCGTCACCGAGCTGGCCGCGGTCGACGTGGAACGCGGAGTGCTGAAGACCGGCAAGGAAGCCGACGTCTTCCTGCTGCACCGCCACGTTCCCGGCACCGACCGCGGCTGCCTGCTGGCGGCCAAGCGCTACCGCAGCCACGACCACCGCATGTTCCACCGCGACTCCGGCTACCTCGAAGGTCGCCGCGACAAGGAGTCCCGGGTCAACCGGGCCATGGCCAACCGCAGCGCGTTCGGCAAGGAGGCCATCGCCGGGCAGTGGGCGGCGGCCGAGTTCGGTGCGCTGGCGCGGCTCTGGGAGATCGCCCGGCAGCTCGACGTCGCTCCGTTCACGCCGTACCCGGTGCAGATCCTGGGCACCGAGGTGCTGCAGGAGTTCATCGGCGCGCCCGACGGCACCGCCGCGCCGCGGCTCGCGCAGGTGCGCACCGATGAGGCCGGTCTGGCCGACCTGTGGTCGCAACTGGTGCTGGGCCTGACCGTGCTGGCCCGCGCCGGGTACGCGCACGGCGACCTGTCGCCGTACAACATCCTCGTGCACGAGGGGCGGCTGGTCATCATCGACCTGCCGCAGATCGTGGACGTGGTGGCCAACCCGCAGGGCAAACGGTTCCTGGCCCGCGACGTGCACAACGTGGCGACCTGGTTCACCGCCCGCGGCCTGTCCGGGTTGGACGAGGCGGCCCTGACCGCCGAGCTCCTCGCCGAAGCGGGCATGCGTACCTGACCCGCGCACCCGACCGGTCGCGGCCGGTCCGCGCACGGCGCACGGCGCACGGCGCACGATCGTTGGACTTGCCTGGCAATCGGGCGAATGGGCGTTCAAGATACGCCCGAATGCCAGGCAAGTCGGCGGATCATGACGCCGCGCCCCGCCGGGGCGGGGTTGCGGTGGGCCGGGTCGCGGGATGCAGCGCCAGCTCGGCGAGGCGCCGCCGACCTTCGGGCCGCCTTCGGCCTGATCAGACCCGTGCGGGGCAGGCCGACGCTGGGCCTCGGCCGGGTCGTCCGGTCCCGCGGCGGCAGGTGGGTCAGCGGCGGCGGCCTCGGGGCTTGAGCTGGGCGTTGGGCAGGACGGGTGCCGGCAGTGGCGCGCCGTCGTAGCCGATGACCTCGCCGAAGCGCGGGTCGGCCGCCATCCACTGCTCACGCGCGGCGACCACGTCGTCGTGGCTGCGCCCGACGAAGTTCCACCACATCACGATCTCCTCCTCGAACGGCTCGCCGCCGAGCAGCAGCACCCGCGCCGGTGCGTCCGTGGCCAGGTCGAGCGAGGTCCGCTCGCGGCCGAGGTAGAGCAGCGTGCCGGGCTCCAACGGCACGCCGTCGACGCGCGCGGTGCCGTCGAGCACCAGCGCCGCGTACTCGAAATCGCTTCGCAGCGGCAGCGTGATCTCCGCGCCCGCGGCCAGTGCGGCTTCCGCACCGACCAGCGGGGTGTACGCCGTCGCGGGCGACACCGCCCCCGCCAGTTCGCCCATGATCACCGTCAAGCTGGCCCCCGACAGCTCGACGACGGGCAGATCGGGGTGGTGCTCGAAGGCCGGGGCGACCGAGCGGGCCACGTCGGGCAGCGCGACCCACAGCTGCACGCCGTGCAGCGGCGCGGTGCGCGGGACGGGCGACTCCTCGGAGTGCGAGATCCCGTGCCCGGCGGTCATCAGGTTGAGCTGGCCGGGGCGGATGTACGCCTCGCTGCCGAGGCTGTCGCGGTGCAGCACCTCGCCCTCGACGAGCCAGCTGACGGTCTGCAGACCGGTGTGCGGGTGGGGCGCGACGCGCATGTCGTGCTCGGCGGGGCCGTACTGGTCGACGAAGCACCACGCGCCGACCATGCGGCGCTCCTTGTGCGGCAGCGTACGGCTGACCGTCATGCCGCGCGGCCCGCCGAGCACGACCTCGCGGCCCGGGAGCCGCTCGTGGGCCGGCCCGTCCGGCACCGTCTCGTGCCCGCAAGCGGTCTCGACGGGCGCGGTCTCATCGTTGCTCATTCAACTAACTTACCCGCCTGGCCACGCCGAGCCTCGCTCCAGTCGCCCGCTACGCCCCAGCTCACAGCGCCGAAACAGAAGGAAGGGCACCTTCCACAACGCATAGCGTTAAGAAGGTGCCCTTCCGTTGGTCCTTGCGCGGGACGGGTCAGCTCGCGAGCATCCGGCGCAGGACGTAGTGCAGGATGCCACCGTGGCGGTAGTAGTCCGCCTCGCCGGGGGTGTCGATGCGGACGACCGCGTCGAAGGTGACACCCGTGTCGGTGGTGACCTTGACCGTCTTCGGGGTGGTGCCCGAGTTGAGGGCCTCCACGCCGGTGAAGGTGAAGGTCTCGGTGCCGGTCAGGCCGAGCGACTCGGCGGTGTGCCCGGCGGGGTACTGCAGCGGCAGCACGCCCATGCCGATGAGGTTCGAGCGGTGGATGCGCTCGTACGACTCGGCGATGACGGCCTTGACGCCCAGCAGCGCGGTGCCCTTGGCGGCCCAGTCCCGTGACGAGCCGGAGCCGTACTCCTTGCCCGCCAGGATGACCAGCGGGATGCCGGCGGCCTGGTAGTTCTGGCTGGCGTCGTAGATCGTGCTGACCGGGGCGTCCGCGACGGTGAAGTCGCGGGTGAAGCCGCCCTCGGTGCCGGGCGCGATCTGGTTGCGCAGCCGGATGTTGGCGAACGTGCCCCGGATCATCACCTCGTGGTTGCCGCGGCGGGAACCGTACGAGTTGAAGTCCTTGCGGTCCACCCCGTGCTCGGCCAGGTACTTGCCCGCCGGGGAGTCCGCCTTGATGGAGCCGGCGGGGGAGATGTGGTCGGTGGTGACCGAGTCGCCCAGCTTCGCCAGCACCTTCGCGCCCGCGATGTCGCTCACCGGACCCGGCTGCGCCGCCATGCCCTCGAAGTAAGGGGGCTTGCGCACGTAGGTCGAGTCACCGGCCCAGGCGAACGTGTCACCGGTCGGCGTCGACAGGCCCTGCCAGCGCTCGTCGCCCGCGAACACGTCGGCGTAGTCCTTGGTGAACATCTCCGCCGAGATGGACTTGTTGATGGTGTCCTGGACCTCGGCCGGGGTCGGCCAGATGTCGCGCAGGTACACCGGCTGCCCGTCGGCGTCGACGCCCAGCGGGTCGCTGGACAGGTCGATGTCCATGGTGCCGGCGATGGCGTACGCCACGACCAGCGGCGGGGACGCCAGGTAGTTCATCTTGACGTCGGGGTTGATCCGGCCCTCGAAGTTGCGGTTGCCGGACAGCACCGACACCACCGCGAGGTCGGCCTCGTTCACCGCGGCGCTGATCTCCTCCGGCAGCGGGCCGGAGTTGCCGATGCAGGTCACGCAGCCGTAGCCGACCAGGTGGAAGCCGAGCTTCTCCAGGTACGGCACGAGGGCGGCCTTGTGGTAGTAGTCCATGACGACCTTGGAACCGGGCGCCAGCGTGGTCTTCACCCACGGCTTGGCGCGCAGGCCCCGCTCGACGGCCTTCTTGGCCAGCAGCGCCGCACCCAGCATGACCTGCGGGTTCGACGTGTTGGTGCAGGAGGTGATCGAGGCGATCACGACCGCGCCGTGGTCGAGCTGGTACGTGGTGCCGTCGGCGGCGGTGACCGGCGTCGGCTTGCTGGCCCGGACGACGCTCTGCGCGGGGGAGTCCGAGGCCGGGAAGCTCTCCTTGCCCGCCTCGTCGTCGTCCTCGTCGTCGACGTAGTCCGGCAGCACGGCCCGGAACGCGGTCTTGGCGTTGGTCAGCTCGACGCGGTCCTGCGGGCGCTTCGGGCCGGCGATGCTCGGGACCACGGTCGCCAGGTCCAGCTCCAGGTACTCGGAGTAGGACGGCTCGATCGACGGGTCGTGCCACAGGCCCTGCGCCTTGGCGTACGCCTCGACCAGCGCGATCTGCTCGGCCGAGCGGCCGGTCAGCTCGAGGTAGGCGATGGTCTCCGCGTCGATCGGGAAGATCGCGCAGGTGGAGCCGAACTCGGGGCTCATGTTGCCGATGGTGGCCCGGTTGGCCAGCGGCACCGTGGTCACGCCGGGGCCGTAGAACTCGACGAACTTGCCGACCACGCCGTGCTTGCGCAGCTGCTGGGTGATGGTGAGCACCAGGTCGGTGGCGGTGGTGCCCGAGGGCAGCTCGCCGAACAGCTTGAAGCCGACGACCTTGGGGATCAGCATGCTGACCGGCTGGCCGAGCATCGCGGCCTCGGCCTCGATGCCACCGACACCCCAGCCCAGCACGCCCAGGCCGTTGACCATGGTGGTGTGCGAGTCGGTGCCGACCACGGTGTCCGGGTACGCCTGGCCGTTGCGCGGCATGATCACGCGGGCCAGGTGCTCGATGTTCACCTGGTGCACGATGCCGGTGCCCGGCGGGACGACCTTGAACTCGTTGAACGCGGTCTGGCCCCAGCGCAGGAACTGGTAGCGCTCCTGGTTGCGGCCGTACTCGATCTCGACGTTGCGCTCGAAGGCGTCCTGGCGGCCGAACACGTCGGCGATGACCGAGTGGTCGATGACCAGCTCGGCCGGGGCCAGCGGGTTGACCTTCGAGGCGTCGCCGCCCAGGTCGCGCACGGCCTCGCGCATGGTGGCCAGGTCGACGACGCAGGGCACGCCGGTGAAGTCCTGCATGAGGACGCGGGCGGGCGTGAACTGGATCTCCACGCTGGGCTCGGCGGTCGGGTCCCAACCACCCAGCGCGCGGATGTGATCGGCGGTGATGTTGGCGCCGTCTTCGGTGCGGAGCAGGTTCTCCAGCAGGATCTTCAAGCTGAAGGGCAGCCGCTCGTGGCCCTCCACCTTGGTGATCTGGAAGATCTCGTAGCCCGCGTCACCGACGCGCAGCTCACTCTTGGCACCGAACGTGTCGAGGCTCGCCACGTCGTACTCCTTCACAGCGGGTCTGTTACAACCTGAAGTCTTTCGCAGAGGCTGGCACGCAAGCAGGTAAGGCAAGGCTTACTGGCTGCGCCGCCGTCACTCAAACCGTACGTCCGTCTTGTTTGACGCGCAAGTCCGTGCCAGACTCCGGGATGTGATTCACCACGTACAGGTCGCCTGCCCGCGGGGCAGCGAGGACGTGCTGCGCGGCTTCTACGTCGGCGTCCTCGGCATGACCGAGAAACCCAAACCCCCGGTGCTCGCGGTCCGCGGCGGCTGCTGGTTCGTCGACGAGTACGGCAGCGAGCTGCACCTCGGCGTCGAAGACGACTTCCGCCCCGCCCGCAAGGCCCACCCCGCCCTCCTCCGACCCGACCTCGACGACCTCGCCGCCCACCTCACCGCCGCCGGCTACCCGGTGACCTGGGGCGACGACGAGGTCCCCGGCATCCGCCGCTTCCACACCGAAGACCCCCACGCCAACCGCCTCGAATTCGTGCTCGTCGAGCAGTAGGCGGGCGGAGGGCCACCGGGTGTGGATTGGTGCTCCACCACGGGCATCAGGCGGTGAAACGATCCGGTCATGATCTCAACGGGCGCGGTCCTCGGGGTGTTCGCGGTGGCGCTGGCCATGGTGCTCACCCCGGGGCCGAACATGATGTATCTCGTGTCACGCAGCATCACCCAGGGTCGGCGGGCGGGGCTGATCTCGCTGGCCGGGGTCGCGGCGGGCTTCCTCGTCTACCTCACGGCCACGAACCTCGGGCTGTCCGCGCTGTTCGTGGCGGTGCCGTCGCTCTACCTCGCGGTCAAGCTCGCCGGTGCCGCATACCTCGGCTGGTTGGCTTTCAAGACCTTGCGACCCGGCGGCGTATCGGTGTTCGAGCCCACCGCGCTGCCGCCCGACTCGAACCGGCGGCTGTTCACGATGGGGCTGGTCACCAACCTGCTCAATCCGAAGATCGCCATCATGTACCTCTCGCTGATTCCCCAGTTCATCGAGCCCGAGGCGGGGCACGTGCTGGCGCAGGGGTTCGCGCTCGGCGCGGTGCAGATCGCCGTCGCGGTCACCGTCAACGGGCTGATCGCCCTGGCCGCGGGCACGATCGCGGGCTTCCTCACCGGCCGCCCGGTCTGGCTGCGCGTCCAGCGTTACCTGATGGGCACGGTCCTCGGCGCCCTCGCCCTCCGCATGGCCACCGACCACGCCCGCCCCACGCCCGCCTGACCACCCCCGCCCGGGGTGATCATGAAGTTAGGGCAGCGACACGCCGCCGAACCTGCCCATAAGTTCATGATCAGCGCGGAGGGCGGGGGGGGGAATGTTGGTGGATCGTTGACTGTTCAACTATTGTCAGGGGAACGAGCTAGTACAGAGGAGGGCGTCATGCCTGCCGTTACCGTCGATGACCTGTTGGTGCTGCCCCGGGTGCCCGTGCCGGGCGAGGCCGCGGTCGAGCGGAAGGTCACGTCGGTGACCGCCGCGCCGTCGGGGTTCGAGGGGGAGGGCTTCCCGGTGCGCCGCGCGTTCGCCGGTGTCGACCTGAAGGCCCTGGACCCGTTCATTCACATGGACCAGATGGGCGAGGTCGAGTACGCGCCGGGTGAGCCGAAGGGCACCCCGTGGCACCCGCACCGGGGCTTCGAGACGGTCACCTACCTGCTCGACGGCATCTTCCGGCACCAGGACTCGCACGGCGGCGGCGGCTTGATCTCCGACGGCGACACCCAGTGGATGACCGCGGGCAGCGGCCTGCTGCACATCGAGGCTCCGCCGGAGGAGCTGGTCATGTCCGGCGGTCTGTTCCACGGCTTCCAGCTGTGGGTCAACCTGCCCGCGAAGATGAAGATGTCTGCGCCGCGCTACCAGGACATCCGGGCCGGCCAGGTGTCGCTGCTCAGCTCGCCCGACGGCGGCGTGCTGCTGCGCGTCATCGCCGGCGACGTGGCCGGGCACCCGGGGCCGGGCGTCACGCACACCCCGATCGCGCTGGTGCACGCCACGCTCGCGCCGGGGGCGCAGCTGCGGCTGCCGTGGCGGCCGGACTTCAACGCGCTGGTGTACACGCTGGCCGGATCCGGTTCGGTCGGCGCGGACAGGCGGCCGGTGAAGCTGGGCAACCTGGCCGTGTTCGGGGCCGGTGACGTGATCACCATCGAGGCCGACGCGTCGCAGGAGAGCCGCAACGCGGCCGGCATGGACGTGCTGATCCTCGGCGGGCAGCCGATCCGCGAGCCGGTGATGGCGTACGGCCCGTTCGTGATGAACACGAAGGCCGAGCTGGTCCAGGCGTTCGAGGACTACCAGGCGGGCAAGCTGGGCGTCATCCCGAGCGAGCCGCGCCGGGTCGACGTGGGCGACGGCGACCACCCGGGCCACGACGTCCTCTGAGCAGGGCCTTCGGGCCTCATGAGTGAGGAAGGGCACCTTCTTGACGCTGAGCGTCAAGAAGGTGCCCTTCCTTCTGTCCGGGTTCAGGGGACCGGGGGCAGGGGTGGGAGGGGGACGGGGAGTTCGGGGAGGCCGGGGATCGGGGGGAGGCTCGGGTCGACGGGCAGGCCGGGTGCGGCGCCGCCGAGCACGATGGAGATCAGGCTGGCCAGCAGGTCGTTGATGCTGGTCAGCAGTTCGGTGATGGCATCCACGGGATCCACCTTCCGTATGCGGTCGTGGAGGTGTACGACCGATTAGGACCATTTGATAGCTAATACCCGACATGTGGCAAGGGTTGACCCGCTTCCGGAGGACCACGGGCGGGGGAGGGTGCTGGCGGCGATCTTTCAGGTCTCTGCTGCCAACACGTCAAAGATTGCAAGGCCTTGCGGAAACATTTCAGTTACCCGTATGTTGCGGCTGTTGCTCGTGTGACGCCCCCGACACTTCACCCCTCCCGGAGAAGGCCCATGGCAGCCCTACGCGCCCTCGTGCGCCCGGCACTTCGCAAAGAGTTGAGAACCACCCGGACCCTCCTGATCGGACTGCTCGCCCTGGTGTTGGCCGCGGCCCCGTTCGCGGTGGTCCGCGGGCTGACCGGCGGCGGCCCCGCGCAGTGGGTGCAGGCCGGTGACACCTACTGGGCCGACGAGCCCGCGGCGGCGGCGCTCGCCGCGGCCGGTGCGCCGCAGCGCAAGGCGGAGCAGTTCTACTTCGTGCTGCCGGACCGCTTCGCCAACGGAGACCCCCGCAACGACAAAGGCGGCCTGTCCGGCGACCGGCTCAAGACCGGCCTGGACAAGACGGACAAGGGCTTCTACCACGGCGGCGACCTGGCCGGCCTGATCGACAAGCTGGACTACGTCGAGGGCCTGGGCACCACCGCGATCTGGCTCGCGCCGGTGTTCCAGAACCGGCCGGTGCAGGGGGTCGGCGCGGACGCCTCGGCGGGCTACCACGGCTACTGGATCACCGACTTCACCCAGGTCGACCCGCACTTCGGCACCAACGCGGACCTGAAGAAGCTGGTCAAGCTCGCGCACCAGCGCGGCATCAAGATCTACCTCGACGTCATCGTGAACCACACCGCCGACGTCATCGCGTACGAGGAGAACCAGTACTCCTACGTGGACAAGAAGACCAGCCCGTACACCGACGCGCAGGGGCGGGCGTTCGAGGACGTCAACTACGCCGACGGCAGGAACGGGTTCCCGAAGACGGACGGCACGTCGATGCCGTACACCCCCGTCTTCAAGAGTCCTGCCGACGCGAAGGCCAAGACGCCCGCGTGGCTGAACGACCCGACGATGTACCACAACCGCGGCGACTCCACCTTCTCCGGTGAGAACAGCACGTACGGCGACTTCTTCGGCCTGGACGACCTGTGGACCGAGCGGCCCGAGGTGGTCCGCGGCATGACCGAGGTCTACTCGGACTGGATCGAGTCCACCGGCGTGGACGGCTTCCGCCTGGACACCGCCAAGCACGTGAACATGGAGTTCTGGCCGCAGTTCAGCCAGGGCATCGCGGTCAACGCCCGCAAGGCCGGCAAGCCGGACTTCTTCATGTTCGGCGAGGTCTACTCGGCCGACCCGACGGTCATGTCGAGCTACGTGCGGCAGGGCCGCCTGCAGGCGACGCTGGACTTCGGCTTCCAGGCCGCCGCGCAGGGCTTCGTCACCGGCGGCTCCGGCCAGGGTCTGGCCGACGTGTACGCCGCCGACGGCATGTACACCTCGCCCGGCACCGACGCGTCCACCCTGCCGACCTTCCTCGGCAACCACGACATGGGCCGCATCGGCACGTTCATCCGCAACGTCGAGGCGGACGCCGCGGCCGCGCTGCAGCGCGACAGGCTCGCGCACGAGCTGATGTTCCTGACCCGCGGCCAGCCGGTCGTCTACTCCGGTGACGAGCAGGGCTTCACCGGCAACGGCGGGGACAAGGACGCCCGGCAGGACATGTTCGCCAGCCAGGTCGCCGACTACCTCGACGACGACCTGCTCGGCACCGACCGCACCCACGCCTCCGACTCCTTCGACACCGCGCACCCGCTCTACCGCGCGATCGCCGAGCTGGGCGCGCTGCGCAAGGCGCACCCGGCGCTGCGCGACGGCGTGCAGGTGACCCGGCACGCGGGCGACGGCGTGTTCGCCTTCTCCCGCATCGACCCGGCACAGCGTTTCGAATACCTGGTGGCCTCGAACAGCGGCACCGCACCGAAAACCGTCACCGTGGACACCGCGACGGCGGGTGCGGCGTTCGGGCAGCTCTACCCTGCGGTGGGCGACGGCGCGACAGCCGGCGCGGACGGCAAGGTCACCATCACGGTCCCGGCGCTGTCCAGCATCGTGCTGCGCGCCGGCCGGGCCCTGCCGAGCGCGGGCGACCCGCAGGTCGCGATCACCTCCCCGGCGGCGGGCGCGAAGGTGGCCACCCGGGCCGCCGTCACCGCCCGCGTCACCGGCGACCCCCTGTCCACGGTCACCTTCGCGGCGCAGGTCGGCGACGGCCCGTGGAAGCTGCTCGGCACGTCGAACGCCGTCGGCGAGCACACCGTGCACCACGACCTGACCGGCCTGGCCGGCGGCACGACCGTCACCTACAAGGCCGTCGTGCGCGACAGCACGGGCCGCACCGCGTCGACGACCAGCGCCATCACCGTGGCCTCGCTCGCGCAGGCCGCGCAGCGCGAGTACGTGCTGGTGCACTACCAGCGCGGCGACGGCGACTACGACCCGTGGGGGCTCTACACCTGGGGCGACGTCGACGGGTCGATGCAGCACCCGTGGCCGCAGGGCCAGCCGTTCGCCGGGCAGGACTCCTACGGCCGGTTCGCCTGGGTGAAGGTCAAGCCGGGCGCGACGAACGTCGGCTTCCTCGTGGTCAACGGCTCGGGCGGCAAGGACGTCGAGGCCGACCGCAGCGTCGACCCGAGCCGGGTCGGCGAGATCTGGCTGAAATCCGGCGACGCGGCCGTCTACACCTCGCGCGCCGCGGCCACCGGCAAGGTCGACATGCACTACCGCCGGACCGACGGCAATTACGCGGGCTGGGGCCTGCACCTGTGGGGCGACGGCCTGGCCGCCGGGGCGGGCACCGACTGGTCCGCGCCCCGCCAGCCGGACGGGACGGACGCTTTCGGCGCACACTGGAGTGTGCCCGTCGGCGACGTGACCAAGCCCGTGAACTTCATAGTGCACCAAGGTGACGCGAAGGACCCGAACGCCGATCTCGCCATGGACATGGGCGTCGGCGAGGCATGGATCGCGTCCGGCGACGCCACCGTGCACCCGACCCGGGCCGCTGCCGAGCACACCGCGGTGCTGCACTACCGCCGGGCCGACGGCAACTACGACGGCTGGGGCCTGCACCTGTGGGACGGCAACGCCAACCCGGTCGAGTGGGGCAGCCCGATGCTGCCGACCGGCACGGACTCCTTCGGCGCGTACTGGCGGATCCCGCTGGTCGACGGCGCGACCGGGGTCAACTACATCATCCACAAGGGTGACGAGAAGGACCTGCCGACCGACCAGCGGCTGAACCTCGCCACGTTCGGCAACGAGGCGTGGATCCTGTCCGGGCAGCAGGCCTACCTGCGGCCGTCGGTCAAGGGCGCGGCGCTGGACATCGACCTGACCAGGTCGTCCGCGCAGTGGCTGGACCGGGGCACCATCGCCTGGCCCAAGAAGGACCCCGACGGCAAGGTGTACGACCTGGTCGTCGCCCCGAACGGCGGACTGTCCGTGGTGGACGGGGCGCTGGCCGGCGACTTCACCAAGATCCGGCTGTCGGCGTCGGGCGGCCTGTCCGAGGCGCAGCGGCAGAAGTTCCCGCACCTGTGGGCGTACGGCGCGTTCGACGTGAACGCCACGCTGGCGAGCATCAAGAACGCGCTGCGCGGGCAGCTCGTGGTCGCCGAGAGCGACCACGAGGGCAGGCTGTTGTCGGCGACCGGGGTGCAGATCCCGGGCGCGCTCGACGACGTCTACTCCGCCGCGACCAAGGCGGTGCTCGGCCCGGTGTTCGCCAAGGGGCGGCCCAGCCTGGCACTGTGGGCGCCGACCGCGAAGGACGTGAAACTCCAGCTGTTCGACACCCCGTCGGCGACGCCGCAGACCGTGTCGATGCTCCGCGATGACAACACCGGCGTGTGGAAGGTCACCGGGTCCGGCGACTGGACCGGCAAGTACTACCGGTTCCAGGTCAGCGTGTGGCAGCCCGCCAAGGGGCAGGTCGTCACCGCGTCGGTGACCGACCCGTACGCCGTCGCGCTGTCGGCGAACTCGACGCACAGCCAGCTGATCGACCTGGCCAAGCTGCCGGGCGCGGCGGTGAAGGCCCCGTCCTACACGGGCCGGGCGCAGATCCAGGAGCTGTCGGTGCGGGACTTCTCCGTCGCGGACAGCACGGTGCCGCAGGACCGGCGGGGTACGTACGCCGCCTTCACCGACCCGCAGACCGCGGGCATGCGGCACCTGAAGTCGCTGGCCGACGCCGGGGTCTCGCACCTGCACCTGCTGCCGGTGTTCGACTTCGCGACGATCCCCGAGAAGCGGACCGACCAGCAGCAGCCCGCCTGCGACCTGCCGTCGCTGGCCCGGGACTCGTCCCAGCAGCAGGAGTGCGTCGGCGCGGTCGCCGCGACCGACGGCTACAACTGGGGCTACGACCCGCTGCACTACACCGTGCCCGAGGGCGGCTACGCGACCGATCCGGAAGGCAAGGCGCGCAACGTCGAGTTCCAGTCCATGGTGGACGGCATCCACCGGGCCGGGCTGCGGGTGGTGCTGGACGTCGTCTACAACCACACCTCGGCCGCGGGCGACGACCCGAAGTCGGTGCTGGACCGGATCGTGCCCGGCTACTACCAGCGGCTGCTGGAGGACGGCACGGTGGCCAACTCCACCTGCTGCGCCAACACCGCGCCCGAGAACGCGATGATGGGCAAGCTGGTGGTGGACTCGCTGGTCACCTGGGCGAAGACGTACCGGGTGGACGGGTTCCGGTTCGATCTGATGGGTCACCACCCCAAGCAGAACCTGCTCGACGTGCGGGCGGCGCTGGACAAGCTCACCCTGGCCAAGGACGGGGTCGACGGCAGGGCGATCCTGCTCTACGGCGAGGGCTGGAACTTCGGCGAGGTCGCGAACGACGCCCGGTTCGAGCAGGCCACCCAGGCCAACATGGCGGGCACCGGCATCGCCACGTTCAACGACCGGCTGCGTGACGCCGTGCGCGGCGGCGGGCCGTTCGACGACAACCCGCGGGTCCAGGGCTTCGCGTCCGGGCTGTTCACCGACCCCAACGGGGACGCGGTCAACGGCACGGCCGCGCAGCAGAAGGCGCGGCTGCTGCACCAGCAGGACCAGATCAAGGTCGGTCTGACCGGCAACCTGGCCGGGTTCACCTTCACGGACTCGGCAGGCAACAAGGTCAGCGGCGCGGAGGTGGACTACAACGGCGCGCCTGCCGGATACACCAAGGCCCCGGCGGAGGCCATCACGTACGTCGACGCGCACGACAACGAGATCCTGTTCGACGCGCTGGCCTACAAGCTGCCCGCGGCCACCCCGGCGCTGGACCGGGCCCGGGCGCAGGTGCTGGCGCTGTCGACGGTGGTGCTCAGTCAGGGCACCGGGTTCGTCACCGCGGGCTCGGACCTGCTGCGCAGCAAGTCGCTGGACCGCAACTCGTACAACTCCGGCGACTGGTTCAACGCCATCCGCTGGGACTGCGCGAGCGGCAACGGGTTCGGCCTCGGCCTTCCCCCGGCGGCCGACAACGAGAGCAAGTGGGCGTACGCCAAGCCGCTGCTGGCGGATCCGTCGCTAGTGCCCTCCTGCGAGGCGATCAACCTCGCCGGGGAGCGGTTCGCGGAACTGCTGCGGGTCCGTGCGTCCAGCCCGCTGTTCTCCCTGCGTACGCAGGCCGAGGTGCAGCAGGCGGTGTCGTTCCCGCTGTCCGGGGCGGCCGAGACCCCGGGCGTGATCACCATGGTGATCAAGAAGGACGGCAAGACGGTCGTGGTGGTCTTCAACGCCACGACGTCGAGCACCACGCAGACGGTCGCGTCGCTGAAGAACGCGCGGCTGGGCCTGCACCCGGTGCTGGCCGCCTCGGTCGACCCGCTGGTGCGCCAGTCCGGGTACGCCCCGGTCACGGGCGCGTTCACGGTGCCGGGCCGTACCGTGGCGGTGTTCGTCACGAAGTGACGCGGAGTGGGGGCGGACCGTCGTGTGCGGTCCGCCCCCACCTGTGTTCAGGGCCGGATCAGGGGCAGCCGGGTCCCGTGGACGGGCGGATGCACGTGTCGGTGCCGGTGCCGCCGTCATTGGTGTTCGTGCCGTCGCCGCCGTTGAGCAGGTCGTTGTTGGCGCCGCCGAACTGGCTGTCGTTGCCGCCCCCGCCCAGCAGGTAGTCCTCGCCGTTCCCGCCGATCAGGACGTCGGCGCCGGCGTCGCCGCGCAGGTAGTCGTTGCCGTCGGCCCCTTCGAGGGTGTCCGCGCCGTCGCCGCCGACGAGGTAGTCCGCGCCCGCGTTGCCGCACAGCAGGTCAGCGCCGCCGCGGCCGTCGATGTAGTCGTTGCCGCCCAGCCCGAAGATCACATCGACGCCCGGGGTGCCGACGATGTAGTCGGCGCCGTTGGTGCCGACCCTGGTCGGCGTGGCCGTCGCACAGGTCACCAGGGCCGACGCGGCCTGCTGCCCGGCGTTGGACCCGTCATCGGGGACCAGCGCGCCGGCCGTGGTCGGCCCGGCCAGGCCGCCCGCCAGCATGCCGGCCGCGACCATCAATCCGGCCGCCGCCGCGCGCGTCCATCCACGGCGACCTTGGAACACACTCTTCGCGAGCATCGCTCACCCCCGGGCGGACCGTTCACGCCGGGCGGTGACCTGCCCCGTGCAGGTCGGCGTGTGTCTTGGCCGTCCGATGTGCTCCAACGCGAAGCCTCTGACCAGGTTACGGCCATGATCTGGACGTATGTCCGGGCGAGACGGCGCGCCGGGTCACGGGTTGTGGGTTGGCGGCGGCATGACGGAGCGGGGCGGGGGAAGGTGCGAGCCGTCGACCAGCGGGCGGTCGCCGACCGGTTCGGCCAGTTCCAGCCGGTAGGGCGTCGCGGGCATGTCCGGGCACCTGGAAAGTCCGTCGACCCTCGCGATGCGGATGACGACCACGATCCGGTCCGGCAGGTAGTCGACCTCCGGAGGCTGAATGCGGTCGGTGACGGGTGCGCCGCCCGAGCAGCCGCGCTCGCTGACCAGGATGTCGATGCTCGTCGCGGCCGGATCCGGCGGCTCGGCCGAGGCGGCCCGCCACGGGGCCATCGGCTCATCGGGCTCATCGAACTCAGGGAACCCGCAGCCGACCAGCGTGGTGAGCACCGCCGCCAGCAGCAGCCCGGTCAGTGTCCTTCGCATCTGCCATCCTTCCCGCACGAGCAGGGCGGGCGCCCCGTGTGGGACGCCCGCCCTGAACATCGAACCCTGCCCTTCAGACGCAGCGGAGCGCCCGGGCGGATGCCATCGATCATGAAGTTGTGTCAAGGACACGCCGTCGAGCCGTGCCATAAGTTCATGATCGACGCGGGGTGGGTGGGGTGGGTCAGCCGGGGAGGCGGGGGCCCTGGTCGCGTTGGGTGGCGAACCAGGACTCGACCTCGGTGGAGGTGCGGGGGAGGCCGGCCGAGAGGTTGACGGCGCCGTCCTTGGTGACCAGGACGTCGTCCTCGATGCGGATGCCTACGCCGCGGAGTTCGGCGGGGACCAGCTCGTCCTCGGGCTGGAAGTACAGGCCGGGCTCGACGGTGAGCACGTAGCCCTCGTCCAGCGCGCCGTCCTTGTACTTCTCGTGCCGGGCGTGCGCGCAGTCGTGCACGTCGATGCCGAGCATGTGGCCGAAGCCGTGCAGCGTCCACCGGCGGTAGACGGTGGACTCCTTCGACATCGCCTCGTCCACGCTCACCGGGAGGATGCCCAGGTCGTGCAGGCCCTCGGCGAGCACCCGCATGCAGGTGGTGTGCACGTCGGCGAACTTGACGCCCGGCTTGATGAAGTCCATGCCGGCCTGCTGCGAGGCGTGCACGATGTCGTACACCTGGCGCTGCAGCGGGGTGAACGTGCCGCTGACCGGCAGGGTCCGGGTCACGTCGGCGGTGTAGAGGTTGCGGTTCTCCACGCCCATGTCCAGCAGCAGCAGCTCGCCCGGGGTGGTGCGGCCGTCGTTGCGGATCCAGTGCAGCACGGTGGCGTTGCCGCCCGCGCCGACGATCGAGCTGTACCCGACGGTGTTGCCGTCATGGCGGGCACGCAGGCCGAACACGCCGTCGATGAGGCGCTCGGAGATCGCACGGTCGGCCGGGATGACCCGGGCCACGTCCTCGAAGCCGCGGACGGTCGCGTCGATCGCGTCCTGCAGCTGCGCGATCTCCCACTCGTCCTTGACCAGCTTCATCTCGGAGATGGTGTACGACAGCTCGCGGTCGCGCTCCGGGGTGGTGGCCCGGACCAGGCCGTCCACGTGAGGGTCGAGGTTGCGCAGCACCCGGGTGCGGCCCGGCGCGAGGTCGTTCAGCACCTCGGCCAGCGTGTCCAGGTGGGCGGTCTCGACGCCCAGCTCGGCGGACTTCTCGCGCAGCGTGTGGCGGCGGCCGATCCACAGCTCGCCGTAGCGGCGGTCCTTGAAGAACTCGTCGGTGTCGCGCGGGGAGCGCGGGCGCACGTACAGCACCGCGTCGTGGCCCGAGCCGTTGGGCCGCATGACCAGGACGCTCTCCGGGTCGTGCTCGCCGGTGAGGTAGACGAAATCGCTGCCCGGACGGTACGGGAAGTCGGTGTCGTTGGCCCGCACCATCTCGCGCCCGGACGGGATCACCAGCGTCTCGCCGGGGAACGCCGCTGACAGCGCCGAGCGCCGCTTGGCATGGTTCGGGGCCTCCGCCCGCAGGGTCACCGGGAGCTCGGTGTCGCTCCATCCGGTGCGCATGAACTGCAGGAACTTCTCCGGGTACGCAGGGTCGTGCGACTCGGTGCCCTTCTTCTCTTCAGTCATATTGCCGCCTCCGAGCATGGTCTTCGTGTGTTCCGAGCCTATCGCCCGCTGGTAGCTGGCATGATTGCCCACGTGTGTGGACTTTTGGCCTTTTTCAGTAGTCAGGGCACGGTTGATGCGTACTCGGGCCCCCTTCGCGAGGCCCTGGAACGGATGCACCACCGGGGTCCCGACGACACCGGCCTGGACGTCGTCGACACCGACGCGATCTTCGCGCACAAGCGGCTGGCGATCATCGACGTCGAGTTCTCCAAGGAGCCGCTGCCCTGGTCGCCGCCCGGCCCCGACAGCGCGGACTCGGCCGAGGCCCGCTACCTGCTCACCTTCAACGGGGAGATCTACAACTACGTCGAGCTGCGCCAGGAGCTGATCGACGAGCACGGCGCGAAGTTCGCCACCCAGGGTGACGGCGAGGTCATCGTGGCGGGATACCACTACTGGGGCGAGGCGGTGCTGGACCGGCTGCGGGGCATGTTCGCCTTCGTGATCTGGGACCGGCAGGAGCGGCTGGCCTTCGGCGCCCGCGACGGCTTCGGCATCAAGCCGCTGCACTACCTGCAGACCGTGGACGGGCTGTTCCTGGCCAGCGAGAAGAAGGCGCTGCTGCCGTTCGCGCCCAGCGCCGCGGCGGGCAACGCGGGCATCGACCCGGTGCAGTTGTCACACCTGCTGACGTTCCAGTACGTGCCGGAGCCGCACACCCTGCACTACGGCATCGAGCGCATCGGCTCGGGCGAGTGCCTGACCTGGCGGCCGGGCCCGGCCGGCGAGCGCACCGGCGGGGAGCTGACCAAGCGGCGCTGGTTCCGGCCGGTGCTGCGCCCGCAGCTGTCGGTCGACGACCCGCGGCGGCTGTTCGCGCAGATCCACGAGACGCTGCGCGAGAGCGTACGGCTCCACATGCGCTCGGACGTGCCGGTCGGCGCGTTCCTGTCCAGCGGCATCGACTCCACCGCCGTGGTGGCGCTGGCCCGGGAGTGGAACCCGAACATCCTGACCTTCACGGTCGGTTTCGACGTGCCCGGCTACTCCGAGATCGACGTGGCCCAGGAGTCGGCCCGGCACCTGGACGTGACCACCATCCCCACCAAGATCGGCGCCAAGGAGATGATGGAGGCGCTGCCCCGCATCATCTGGCACCTCGACGACCCGGTCGCCGACCCGTCCCTGGTCCCGCTCTACCACGTGGCGCAGACCGCGGCGAAGCACGTCACGGTGGTGCTGTCGGGTGAGGGCGCGGACGAGTTCTTCGGCGGCTACGGCATCTACCGCGAGCCGCTGTCGCTGGCCCCGCTGACCCGGCTGCCGCACTCGTTCCAGCGCGGCCTGCGGGCGCTGTCCAAGGCGATCCCGCGCGGCATGCGCGGCAAGAGCTACCTGGAACGGGGCACCATCCCGCTGACCGAGCGCTTCAGCGGCAACTCGCGGATCTTCACCGAGGACGCCGAGATCCGCCGCCTGCTGCGCCGCCGGGAGTCGGTCGAGGCGGCGGCCCGCTTCACCGACGTGACCGCCCCGCTGTACGCCGAGGCGGCCGGCGACGGCCTCGACGACGTGGCCACCATGCAGTACGTCGACATCCACACCTGGCTGCGCGGGGACGTGCTGGTCAAGGCCGACCGGATGTCCATGGCGCACTCGCTGGAACTGCGCGTGCCGTTCCTGGACCGCGAGGTGTTCGCCGTCGCCTCGAAGATCCCGCTGGAGCTCAAGGTGCCGCCGCGCTCCAACGCGACGAAGTACGCCATGCGCAAGGCCCTCGAACAGGTCGTGCCGCCGGCCATCG
Source organism: Catellatospora paridis (assembly GCF_009720365.1). Taxonomy (GTDB): domain Bacteria; phylum Actinomycetota; class Actinomycetes; order Mycobacteriales; family Micromonosporaceae; genus Catellatospora; species Catellatospora paridis. The sequence goes on from NZ_ML769314.1 coordinate 783,012, forward strand.
TGAACCGGCCGAAGCTGGGCTTCCCGACCCCGACCCGGGTCTGGCTGGCGGGCGAGATGTACGACTGGGCCCGGGAGATCCTGCACACCTCCGGTGCCGACGACCTGCTCGACCTGTCCTATGTCGACGGGCTGCTCAAGGAACACCGGGCCGGGGGGGCCGACAACTCCCGCAAGATCTGGACGGTGCTGGTCTTCTGCGTGTGGCACTCGATCTTCGTGGCCCGCACCCTGGACCCGGGCGTCGGCCGCAACGAATCCGCGCTGCTGACGAAACCTGTCGTCGGCTCGATGGTTTCCTGACTGTTACCACCGTGCCATGCTGGCTCTGACATCCATCGCCGACGCCGATGTCCGCGGCGGTCCGCTCTCCAGCGGGTCGCCCGTTTCGGCGGTCGGGGAAGCGGTCAGGGGAGGCGGGATGGCACAGGCGGTCCTCTGTGGAGTCTCGTCCCTGTTGAGACCCGACGCGCTCGTGGCCGCGCGAGGGCTCTGGCGTACGCCGGGGCCCTCGCGGCTGTTCGACGCCGGGGTCACCGGCATGCCGGACTCGGCGCTGCCCTGGCTGCGGGAACTGGTCGAGGAGTTCTGCCGGGACGCCGATCTGACCGTGCTGGGCATCGCCGACGTGACCCGGCTGTTCGGGCCGGTCCCGCCGCTGCGGGCGGCGCGGCGGCTGCGGGCCATGGGCCGTGGCGCGGTGCTGCTGGCGTGCGGTCCGGCCGTGTCGGTCCTGATCTGTGACGACCCGGGCGGCAGGCCCCGCGCGGACGGCCCCACGGACATCCTGATCGGACTGCCGGTAACGCCGACGTTACCGAACCTGCAGGCCGCGCTGGGTTCCGGCGGTGTGCCGTGGGACGCACCGGGCTGGTTGGATCTAGCGGAGAAGGCCGCTGCGGCCTAAGGTGCCATGGTGCCCCTCGTACCTGACACGGACAACGACGACACCGCGCCCGAAAGCCTCTTCGCCGTATTGCGCCACGCGGTGCTGGACGGTCCCGGATCGACGCCGTCGCGGGTGCGCCACGTCGTCGCCCACGCCAAGCTCGACGAGGTCTCCCACGAGTTGCGCGGCTACGTCGACACGATGCGCGAGCACGCCTGGCGCAGCACCGACGAGCAGGTGCGCGACCTGCTGACCGTGGGCTGGTCGGAGGACCAGGTGTTCGAGCTGACCGTCGCGGTGGCGCTGGGCGCCGGGCAGCGGCGGCTGGACGCCGGGCTGGCCGCGATCGCACGGGCGCAGACCCGGCAGGCGACCGAGCCCGTCACCGCGGTCCCCGCCCAGGCGGCGGCCTGGCCGGTCGCGGAGGTGACGCGGCATGCGGCTGCCTAGCCTGAGCCGGTCCTGGCGCTTCAGCGACCGGGTGAAACTGAAGATGATCCGGATCGCCAGCGGGCGGCCGCCGGCCGACATCCTCAAGATCCTGCACTACCGCCGGGAGTTCTTCGGGGAGCCGTTCACCGCCTGGGTGCACCAGGTGCTGCGCGGCCCGTCCGAGTGGAGCATCGGCGAGCGCGAGCTGATGGCCACCTTCGTGTCGAACCTCAACGAGTGCCGCTTCTGCGCGGGCAGCCACGGCGCGATCGTCGACGCGACGCTGGGGCCGGAGTTGACCGCCGCGGTGCTGGCGGACTGGCGCACCGCGCCGCTGCGGGCCCCACTGCGAGCGGCGTTCGCGCTGCTGGAGACGCTGACCCTGCAGCCGGGAGAGGTCGGCCCGGAACTGGTCGAGGCCGCCTACGAGCACGGCGTCACCGAGCAGGGGGTGCGCGACGTGGTGCACGTCTGCGCGATCTTCTGCACCATCAACCGGATCGCCGACGCGGTCGACTTCGCGATCCCGGACGACAAGGGCTTCCAGGGCGACGCCTACCAGCTGCTCAAGCGGGGCTACGCGATCAGCTGAGCGAGCGCAGCGAGCGAATCATGAGGTTCGAGGCTGCTCATGCCGCCGACGAGCACAGCGAGGAGAAGGGCAAGAGCTCAGCCGATGGTGTTCGGCGTGGCGGCGTCCAGCTGGGCGTAGCCGCGCCGGACCGCGTGCTCGGCCTCGCGCAGCCCGGCCTCGCCCCAGCGGGCGAGTGAGCTGGTCGCGGCCACCTTGACCACGTCGCCGCTGTCGCGGTGCGCCTCGCGGATCAGCCAGTCCAGGGCGGCCAGCTCGCCGTGGGCGATGGTGAGGAACTCGGCGTCGACGGGTTCGCCGTGGCCCGGCACCACCACCGTGTCCGGCCCGACCGTCCGGGACAGCGCCAGCAGCGTCTCCGGCCAGTCCAGCGGGTACGAGTCGGCGAACCCCGGCGGGGCGCCCTCCTCGACCAGGTCCCCGGCGACGAGCACGTCGTCGACGCGTACCACCAGGTCCCCGGCGGTGTGGCCGCGGCCGTGCCAGGACAGGCGCACCAGCCGCCCGCCGATGTCGATCAGGTCCTCGCGCTCCACCGCGCTGTCCGGCACGCGCAGCGTCACCCGGCCCAGGTCGCGGGCGATCTGCTCGTCGTCGGCCAGCAGCTCCTGCTCCCAGGAACGCTGCCACTCGCGGCCGTGCTCGCGCAGCTCGCGAATGCACTCGCGGTGTCCCCAGATCGGGGTGGCGGGCCCGGCCAGCGTGCCGTTGCCGAAGCAGTGGTCGAAGTGGAAGTGCGTGTTCACGATGCCCAGCGGCTTGGTGGTGACCCGGAGCACCGCCTCCTGCAGCTCACGGGCCTGTGACTCGGTGGACAGCGTGTCCACCAGCAGCGCACCGGTCTCGCCCGTGATCAGCGTGCAGTTCACCCGCAGGTACGGGTACACCAGCACGAACACCCCGTCGGCGATCTCGGTGAACTCGGTCATGACGTCGTCGCCTTCTCCACGAAGCGGTGCCGGTCCACCAGGACCCGCTCCACCCGACCCTCCGCCGCCACGGTCTCGCCGTCGCGCACGGTCACCTCGAAGGTGAGCTTGCGGCCGTCGACCTTCGTCAGCAGCGCCTCCGCCACCACGGTACGGCCTACCGGCGTCGCCGACCGGTGATCCAGCTCGACACGCACCCCGACCGTGGTCTGCCCGGACTCCAGCACCCGCGCGGTCGTCGCGACCGTGGCCGCCTCCGCCAGCGCGACCACCCGCGGTGTGCCCAGCACCGGGACGTCGCCCGAGCCCAGCGCCTGCGCCGTGTCCGCGTCACTCACCGTCAACTGCACCTTCGCCGTCAGGCCTGCCGTGAGCTGCTGCATGCGCCACAGCCTAGGCGCTCGCGGTGCCGCCCGCACGCTCCGCGCACCGCCGTCACCGCCCGCCGGACCGCCTGCCGCGACGGTGAGCAGGCCGCGCGCCGAGGCGGCCGGGCGGCGATGTCACCCCGGCGGGGCGGCGGAATCCGCGGTCGCGCGGCACAGTGGCGGTACACATTGGAGGTGCCCGTGCTGGTCGACTTCGACGGGGAGCGTCTGGAGGTGGCGGCGGCCGCGGGGCTCACCGCGTCGCACGCCGAGCAGATCCGGCAGGCGGTCTACGACGGGCGGTTGCTGCGCTTCCCCGACCCGGCGTGGCGGTGCGCCTACCTGGGCGCGGGCGAGGAGAAGGCGTGCTTCGGCGTACGCGACGCCGACGGGCGGATGTTCGTGCTGGAGGTCATCGACGAGCGCACCTACCTCAACGGGCGCTTCGTCGGCGGGACCTACTTCGGCGACCACCGGGTGCCGGGGCTGTCCGGCGTGCCGAAGTCCGCGCGGGCGACGATCGGGCTGCGGTTCACCGGCCTGGTCAAAGCCCGGCAGTGGGTGCACGGCCACGAGTGGGCGCGCTTCCCGTGGCGTTCGGACCGGCGCAGCCGTCTCGACGCACTGCTCAGCGCATACCTGCGGCTAGTCCTCGGCGGCCGGTACGACCGCTACCGACGGCAGTACTCCGACGTGCATGAGCGCAACGTGATGTTCGAGGTGCGCCCGGCCCGAGCCAGGGGAGTGCCGGTGCTCGCCCGGGAACTGTCGGGCCGGATCCGGCTCGTACGGGTCGGCCTGCAGCCGATCGACCTACGCTGAGCGGGTCAGGCCGCGGCGACCCAGTAGAGCTGCTTGTGCCCGCGGGCCTCCATCTCGGCGGCCAGCGCCTCGGCCTCCTCGCGGGTGCCGCACCGGCGCACCTCGTACCGGTTGCCGTTGTCGTCCTGCCGCCACACGATCCAGCGCTGCGGACCATCGGCAGTGTGCACGTGACTCCTCCCGCCGCGGCCTTCCTGAACCGCCGCCAGGCAGGGCAGTCAGAAGTATAAGTGCATTTATTATAAGTGGAGTCATACCGCGGCGGCGCGGGCAGCTCGGGCGCGGGTGGTCAATTCGTCGGCCCAGGTGAAGGCCTCGGCCAGCGGCCGGTGCACCGCCGCGGCCGGGGTGGACCCGGCGACGTCGACGTACACCGTGGCCAGGCCGAGGCGGCGCTGCCAGGGGCCCTCGGTGACCCGCACGCTCTGGATCCGGGCGTACGGCACCACGGTCAGCTGGCGGGTCAGCAGGCCGTCCACGGTGGCGAACGCGTGCTCGGTCAGCCCCGCGGCCAGCACCCGGCGGCGCAACGGGGCCAGCCAGCGGGCCCGCTCCGGCACCGGCGACAGGTGCAGGGCGGTGATGTCGAGGCCGGGCAGGGCCAGCGGCACGATCGCCCGGGCGGTGTCGACGGTCGCCACCGGCAGCAGCCGGTCGGTCTCGGCCCGGCTCTGCTGCCCGTCGGCGCCCACCGAGCTCTGCCCGGCGACCGCGAGGGTGACCCGCAGCCAGCCCTTGCCGCGCCAGAGCAGCGGCCAGGTCACCGTCAGCGACTGGATACGCCGCGGACCGACCACCTGGCTGCGGGTCTCCAACTTGCCGTGGCGGATGCGCAGGCGCTCGTCGGGGGCCCGCCCGATCCGGAAGTTCCAGAAGTTGAGGATGCGCATCAGGGGCGCGCCGATGGTGCCGGCGACGGCGGTGACCATGCTGGCGACCGCGAAGACGCCGAACTCGCTGTTGAAGACCAGCTGGCCGACGATGTAGAGGACGGCCAGCGGGGTGAACATGACCGGCGGGGTCAGGAACTGGCTGACCACCACGTCGTTGTTGTCGACCCGGTAGAGGTCGGGTTCCTCGGGCCGCTCCGCCGCGGCCGGCTCCGCCGGGGCGGTCCCGGCTACCGCCGCCGGGGCGCGGGTGGCCAGCGCCAGCAGGCGGGTGCGCAGCGCGTCGGCCTCGGCCAGGGGGAGGAACGCCAGCGGGGCCTCCGCCTTGCCCGCACCGGCCACGTCCAGTTTCAGCTCGGCCAGCCCGGCGGGCCGGGCCAGCACCGGCTGCACCACCTCGATGGCCTGGAGCCGCTCCAGCGGCACCGCGCGGGTGCGCCGGAACAGCACGCCCTCGTGGATGCGCAGCTCCCGGCCGATCACCTCGTAGCCGCTGAAGCGCCAGGCGACGGCGGAGTACACCAGCACCAGCGCCAGCAGGCCGAGCAGGACCAGCGCGTACTTGTCGGGGCCGAGATTCTGCACGCCGCGCCAGGAGACGGCGACGACGACTAGGAACAGTGTGCGCACGCTCTTGAGCACCGGGCTGAGCGGATGCAGCCGCTGCCGAGGGATCACCTGCGACGGGTGTGGCTGCCCCGGCCCGGTGGCCGGCTGCGGGCCGAACGTGTCAGGCCGGGCGGAGGGGTTCGGCTGCTCCGGCGGCGACGGTGACGGCGCGGTGGTCGGCAGCGGGTGCTCCGGCGGGGTGGCGGGTGTGGTCACAGGCCCTCACCGGCGTCCTCGCCGAGCGCCGCGAGCCGGTCACGCAGGCGGGCGGCCTCGGCCGGGTCCAGGCCGGGGATGGTCGCGTCGGAGGCCGCGGCGGCGGTGTGCAGCTGCACCGTGGCCAGGCCGAAGCCGCGCTCCAGCGGGCCGGCTACAACGTCGACGTACTGCATGCGGGCGTACGGCACGATCGACAGGTGCCGGACCATGCGGCCGTGCCGGACCAGCAGGTCGCGCTCCCGCTCGGCGTAGCCGTAGGAGCGGGCGGCGCGCACCGCCACCACGCCCCGCACCGCGGTGAGGACCAGCACCGCGACGGCCGCGAACAGGGCCCAGCCGGAGCTGGTGAAGAACCAGATCACGGCGCAGACGGCGAGCATCAGCGCGGTGCTGATGGCGACACGGGTGAGTTCCAGCGCCACCAGCCGCGACGAGACGGGCCGCCACGTCAGCTCGCCCGGCCACGGGTCGAGGGCGCTGCGGGCCGCGGTGGGCAGGGGTGCTTCCAGGCGCGGGTCGGTCACGTTTCGACGATAGACGATCAGGCCAGGGGCAGCGTCTCGCGCAGGAAGCCCCGCGCGGACAGGAAGTCGGCCAGGGTCTGGCGGTGCTCGTCGCACGCGAGCCAGGTCTTGCGCCGCTGCGGATCGTGCAGCTTCGGGTTGTTCCAGCGCAGCTCCCACGCGGCCGCGGCACGGCAGCCCTTGCGCGAGCAGATCAGGGGAGCCTCGGCCTCTAACACGTCGTGGAGCCTACCCGCGGGACAGAAAAGCCCGAGCTCGGCTCGGGCTGCGTGATCTCGTATGAAGTTGTTTGGGGATGTTTGGCGTGCCGGGCGGCCACGGGGGAAGCCGCCCGGCAACGCACGAATATTAACCACGTGCCGGGCGCGGAGGGAAGACCGTCGGAGCATCCGTTCGGATGAAATCAAACGCCGTGTCAAACAGGCTCGAACAGCCGAGGGTTTCGCCGGAATAACGGCACTATGCCGCATAAGTCGGCTGTTCATGCGAGGCTGAGGCAGGTCAGCAACCCGCCGGTAACGAGGAGCCGTGGTGCAGCCCATCACCTACGACAATGCCGCCGGTCCCGCGCCGACCGGCGCCGCCGACGCCGGCCCCGCCACGGTCGCCACCCCCGCGCAGGACGCCACGCTGCTGGAACGCGCCCTGTTCGAGGTCAAGAAGGTGATCGTCGGCCAGGACCGGCTGATCGAGCGCATGTTCGTGGCACTGCTGGCACGCGGGCACTGCCTGCTGGAGGGCGTGCCCGGGGTGGCCAAGACGCTGGCCGTGGAGACGCTGGCCACGGTGGTGGGCGGCTCGTTCGCCCGGGTGCAGTTCACGCCGGACCTGGTGCCCGCGGACATCGTCGGCACGCGCATCTACCGCACCGGCAGCGAGCGGTTCGACGTCGAACTGGGGCCGGTGTTCGTCAACTTCCTGCTCGCCGACGAGATCAACCGCGCGCCGGCCAAGGTGCAGTCGGCGCTGCTGGAGGTCATGGCCGAGCGGCACGTGTCGCTGGGCGGGGTGACCCACACCGTGCCGGATCCGTTCCTGGTCATGGCCACCCAGAACCCGATCGAGCAGGAGGGCGTGTACCCGCTGCCCGAGGCGCAGCGGGACCGCTTCCTACTGAAGGTGCTGGTGGGCTACCCGACCGACGTCGAGGAGCGGGAGATCGTCTACCGGATGGGCGTCGCGCCGCCGCGAGCGGTGCCGGTGCTCACCACCGAGGCGCTGCTCGGCCTGCAGGAACGCGCCGACCAGGTGTTCGTCCACAATGCTCTGATCGACTACTCGGTGCGGCTGGTGCTGGCCACGCGCGCCCCGGCCGACCACGGGCTGCCCGACATCGCGCGGCTCATCCAGTACGGCGCGAGCCCGCGCGCCTCGCTGGGCCTGGTGCGGGCCACCCGGGCGCTGTCGCTGCTGCGCGGGCGCGACTACGCATTGCCGCAGGACGTGCTCGACATCGCCCCGGACATCCTGCGCCACCGGCTGGTGCTCAGCTACGACGCGCTGGCCGACGAGATCCCCGCCGACTACGTCGTGGGGCGGGTGCTGGCCGCGGTGCCGCTGCCGTCGGTCGCCCCGCGGCAGCAGGCGACGTGAGCATGGCCGCGGCCGCACCGGAGCGAGCCGGTGGCGAGGCGGCGCTGCGGCGGCTGCAACTGCTGGTGAACCGGCGGCTGGACGGCCTGCTGCAGGGCGACTACCTGGGTCTGCTGCCCGGCCCGGGCAGCGAGGCGGGGGAGTCGCGGGAATACCGGTCGGGCGACGACGTGCGCCGGATGGACTGGCCGGTCACGGCCCGCACCACGGTGCCGCACGTGCGGCTGTCCGTGGCCGACCGGGAGCTGGAGACCTGGCTGGCCGTGGACCTGTCGCCCAGCCTCGACTTCGGCACCGCCCGGATGCTCAAGCGCGACCTGGTGCTGGCGGCGACCGCGGCGATGACCCACCTGACCGTGCGCGGCGGCAACCGCGTCGGCGCGGTGATCAACGCCGGTGGCCCCGAGCTGGTCCGCCGACCCGCCCGGCCGGGCCGCCGGGAGGCGCAGGGGCTGCTGCGCACGGTCGCCCGGCTGATCGAGGAGGGCGGCGCGGCGCGGGCCCGCCAGCGCCCCGCCGACAGCCTCGCGCCGCTGATCGAGGCCCTGAACAGCCCGCCGCGGCGGCGCGGACTGGCGGTGGTGATCTCGGACTTCCTCGACCCGCCCGAGCGCTGGGCCTGGCAGCTGCGCAAGCTCGCCACCCGGCACGAGGTCCTCGCCGTCGAGGTGCTGGACCCGTGCGAGCTGGAACTGCCCGCGGCGGGGGTGCTCGAACTGCGCGACCCGGAGACCGGCGCGCGGCACGAGGTGCAGACCGGCGACCGGGACCTGCGCCGCCGCTACGCCCAGGCCGCCCAGCGGCAGCGGGAGCTGATCGCCGACGCGGTGCGCACCGCCGGGGCGCGCCAGGTGCGGCTGCGCACCGACTCCGACTGGCTGCTCGACCTGGTGCGGTTCGTGGCCGCGCAACGTCACCGCCGTACCCGCGGGGGGAGCCGATGATCCGTTTCCTGGATCCGATGTGGCTGCTGGCGCTGATCCCGGTGCTCGCGCTGGCGGGCGCGTACGCCGCCCGGCATCTGCTGCGGCGTTTCCGCCGGGACACGGCGCTGCCGTTCAGCAACCTGGAACTGCTGCGCTCGCTGGTGCCCCGCGGGCTGGGCTGGCGGCGCCACGTGGCCGCCGGGCTCTTCCTGGCCGGGCTGTTCTCGCTGGTGGCGGCGCTGGCCCGACCGTCGATGGAGGTCGACGAGCCGCTGGAGCGGGCGACCATCATCCTGGCCATCGACGTGTCGCTGTCGATGCAGGCCGACGACGTGGAGCCGACCCGGATGGAGGCGGCGCAGCAGGCCGCCAAGCAGTTCGTGCAGGAGCTGCCCGCCTCGTACAACCTGGGGTTGGTGTCCTTCGCCAAGTCGGCGAACGTGCTGGTCTCTCCGGGCAAGGACCGCTCGGCGGTGAACGACGCGATCGACGCGCTGGAGCTGGCCGAGGCCACCGCGACCGGCGAGGCGGTGTTCACCTCGCTGGACGCGATCAAGGCGGTGCCCGACGCCGGGGCCGAGGGGCCGCCGCCGGCCCGGATCGTGCTGCTGTCCGACGGCTACCGCACCTACGGCCGAGCGATCGAGGACGCGGCCGCCGCGGCGGTCGAGGCGAACGTGCCGGTGACCACGATCGCCTTCGGCACCGACGCGGGCATGGTCGACATCGCCGGGCAGCTGCAGCGGGTGCCGGTGGACCGGCAGGCGCTGGCCGAACTGGCCGAGACGACGGGCGGCTTCTTCTACGAGGCGGCGTCGGCGGCCGAGCTGACCCAGGTGTACCAGGACATGGGCTCGTCGATCGGGCACAAGCGGGTGCCCAAGGAGGTCTCGCAGTGGTTCGCCGGGGCGGCGCTGCTGCTGGGCCTCGGCGCGGGTGCGCTCAGCCTGCTGTGGACGTCACGCCTGCCCTGACGGGCGACGGTGTGCGCCTGCTCTGCACCCGTCCGCGCAACCATCGAGGTGTTGCGCGGGCGGGTGCAGAGCAGAACCGGTGGGCACGGCACGCCGGCGGCGTCGCGGGCGTGCGCTGCCGGTGCCGCTCAGCGGGAGACCAGCAGGAAGATGGCTCCGACCCAGGTCGCGGCGAGGGTGAAGCCCAGCGGGGCGAGGTAACGGCTCATGACAACTCCGGTGACTGTGTTGTGCAGGCAACTACAGGGACACGCGGGTGAGTCATGACCAGGTCAAGGCACAGCCCTCCCAGCCGGCGGAAGCAGCACCGGCTCGGTTTTCGGCAGGAGGACGTGCGGGAATGCGAGATCAGGCGCGGGGATCAGCGCGTTGCGGCTCGCAGGACCCGGCCATGACTCGGAGGATCGCTATCTCGCATAGCGATCACCTCCTTAGGCCGAAATCCAGCTCGCAAACGTCGTGATCATACCGTATGGGCGATCGTGATCCGCATCAGCCGTACCGGCAGGGTTTCCGTGTCCACCCGGACGGGTTAATTGGCGGAACTCCACAAAGATTATAGTCGGATTTAGTCACGCCCCCGTACCCGCCGCCTTCCGGGCAGCGCCCTAGGCTCAGGCGGAACAACCTGATCGCGAAGGAGTAACCGTGTCTCGCACCGTCCTGGTCACCGGCGGCAACAGAGGTATCGGCCTGGCGATCGCGCAGGCGTTCGCCAAGCAGGGCGACCGTGTGGCGATCACCCACCGGGGCACCTTCGACCAGTCCGTCGCGCCGGAGATCCTGGGTGTCACCTGCGACGTCACCGACCCCGCGGCGGTCGACGCGGCGTTCACCACCGTCGAGAACGAGCTGGGCCCGGTCGAGGTGCTGGTCGCCAACGCCGGCATCACCGACGACACGCTGCTGATGCGCATGTCCGAGGAGCAGTTCGGCCGGGTGCTCGACACCAACCTGAGCGGCGCCTGGCGCTGTGCCCGCCGCGCCTCGACCAAGATGGTCCGGGGACGCTGGGGCCGCATGATCTTCATTTCCTCGGTGGTCGGCCTGTACGGCGGCGCAGGGCAGGTCAACTACGCGGCGAGCAAGGCCGGCCTGGTGGGCATGGCCCGCTCCATCACCCGCGAGCTGGGCACCCGCAACATCACCGCGAACGTGGTGGCCCCCGGCTTCATCGAGACCGACATGACCGACAAGCTCACCGACGAGCGCAAGGCCGAGATCCGCAAGGCCATCCCGGCCGGCCGGATCGCCGCGGTCGACGAGATCGCGGGCGTGGTCACCTGGCTCGCCGGCGACACCGCCGGTTACATCTCCGGCGCGGTCATCCCGGTCGACGGCGGCCTCGGCATGGGCCACTGACGGCCCTTCACCACCGTGCTCGACAAGAATCGAATGAGGAGTAGACGTGCTGCTCGAAGGTAAGCGCATCCTGGTCACCGGCGTGATCACGGAGCAGTCGATCGCGTTCAACGTCGCGAAGATCGCTCAGGAGCAGGGCGCGACCGTGGTGCTGACCGGCTTCGGCCGCATGTCGCTGGTGGAGCGGATCGCCAAGCGGCTGCCCGTCACCGCGCCGGTGATCGAGCTGGACGCGACGAACCCGGAGCAGCTGGCGGCGCTCGCCGACAACGTGCGCGGATACGTCGACGGGCTCGACGGCGTGGTCCACTCGATCGGCTTCGCGCCGGCGACCGCGCTGGGCGGCACGTTCCTGCAGACGCCGTGGGAGGACGTGGCCACCGCGGTGCACGTGTCCACGTACTCGTACAAGGCGCTGGCCATGGCCACCCTGCCGCTGATGACCAACGGCGGTTCGATCGTCGGCCTGACCTTCGACGCGACCGTGGCCTGGCCGGTCTACGACTGGATGGGCGTGGCCAAGGCCGGCCTGGAGTCCGCCTCCCGCTACCTCGCCAACTACCTCGGCGACCAGGGCATCCGCAGCAACCTCGTGTCGGCCGGCCCGCTGCGCACGATGGCCGCCAAGTCGATCCCGGGCTTCGAGAAGTTCGAGGAGTCCTGGACCGAGCGCGCCCCGCTGGGCTGGAACCTCACCGACACCGCGCCCACCGCCAAGGCCGTCTGCGCGCTGCTGTCCGACTGGTTCCCCGCCACCACCGGCGAGATCATCCACGTCGACGGCGGCTACCACGCCCTCGGCGCCTGACGCGCCCGACGTATCCACAGCTCAGGCCGCTTCCCACACCGGGGTGCGGCCTGAGCCCGTCCACGGGCTGTGACATGTCTGGGACGCCGGGTGGGCGATGTGTGGGCGGTCCGGGTGGGGTTCTAGCCTTTTACGCATGTACGACGCCTTCCTGCTGTTGTCGTTCGGCGGTCCGGAGCACCCCGACGAGGTGCTGCCGTTCCTGCACAACGTGACGCGGGGGCGCGGCGTGCCCCCCGAACGGCTGGCCGAGGTGGCCGAGCACTACCTGCGCTTCGGCGGGGTGTCGCCGATCAACGAGCAGTGCCGGGAGCTGGTCGCCGCGATCCGGGCCGACTTCGCGGCCAACGCGCTGGACCTGCCGGTCTACTGGGGCAACCGGAACTGGCGGCCGATGCTGGCCGACACCCTGGCCCAGATGCGCGACCACGGCATCGAGCGCGCGGTGGCGCTGGCGACCAGCGCCTACGGGTCGTACTCGTCGTGCCGGCAGTACCTGCAGGACATCGCGTCGGCGCGGGCCGCGGTCGGGCCGCGCGCGCCGGTCGTGGACAAGCTGCGCCACTTCCACGACCACCCGGGTTTCGTCGAGCCGTTCGCCGACGCGGTCGCCGCGGCGCTGTCGACGCTGGACGTGACGCAGCATGAGAACACCCGCCTGGTGTTCACCGCGCACTCGATCCCGGTGTCCATGGCGGAGTCCAGCGGCCCCTGCGGCGGGCGCTACGAGGCGCAGTTACGGGAGACCGCGCGGCTGGTGGCCGAGCGGGGCGCGCCGGGCCTGGCCTGGGATCTGGTCTGGCAGAGCCGCTCGGGCGCGCCGCACATCCCGTGGCTGGAGCCCGACGTCAACGACCACCTGGAGGTGCTGGCCAAGGAGGGCGTGACCCAGGTGGTGGTCAGCCCGATCGGGTTCGTCTCCGACCACCTGGAGGTGCTGTGGGACCTCGACGAGGAGGCCGCGGCGACGGCCCGGCGGCTGGGCCTCGGGTTCGCCCGCGCGGGCACGCCGGGGGCCGATCCGCGCTTCGTGGCGATGGTGCGCGATCTCGTGCTGGAGCGGACGGCACCGGGCGGCCGGGAGCGGACCGCGCTCGGTAGGCTCGAACACTGGGATGTCTGTGCGAGCAACTGCTGCCCGCCACCGGTGCGCAGCAACAGAGAGGGAACCCGATGACCGACCGCAAGCCGATCGCCGCCTGGTTGACCGACATGGACGGCGTACTGGTCCACGAGGGTGAGCCGGTGCCGGGCGCGCCGGAGTTCATCGGCCGGCTGCGGGCTGCGGGCGTGCCGTTCCTGGTGCTCACCAACAACTCCATCTACACCCCGCGAGACCTGCACGCGCGCCTGACCCGGCTGGGCTTCGACCTGCCGGAGTCGGCGATCTGGACGTCGGCGCTGGCCACCGCGCAGTTCCTGGCCGACCAGCGGCCGGGCGGCACGGCGTACGTCATCGGCGAGGCGGGCCTGACCACGGCGCTGCACGCGGCGGGCTACATCATGACCGACTACGAGCCGGATTACGTGGTGCTGGGCGAGACCCGCAACTACAGCTTCGAGGCGATCACCACGGCGATCCGCCTGATCAACAAGGGCGCCCGCTTCATCTGCACCAACCCCGACGCGACCGGACCGTCCAACGAGGGCGCGCTGCCCGCCGCGGGCTCGGTCGCCGCGCTGATCACGAAGGCCACCGGCATCGAGCCGTACTTCGTGGGCAAGCCGAATCCGATGATGATGCGCTCGGCGCTCAACAAGATCGGTGCGCATTCGGTGCAGGCTGCCATGATCGGCGACCGGATGGACACCGACGTGCTGTGCGGCCTGGAGGCCGGGCTGCACACCATCCTCGTGCTCACCGGCATCGCCACCAAGGCCGATATGGAGCGCTACCCCTACCGGCCCTCGCGGGTCATCAACTCCGTGGCGGACCTGATCGACGAGGTGGAGCCGTTGAAGGAAGCGGCGGAGGCCATGCCCGCCTGACGGACGGCGAGCCGTGCGCGTCCGCGCCCGTCCGCCTCAGCCCTCGAACGGGGCGTTGCAGGCGGCCATCAGGGCGGCCCGGCAAGCGCCGGCGAGAGGGCGCAGCGCTTCGTCGCGCTGCTGGGCCTCGAAGCTGTTCAGCGCCCCGCCCGGGGCGGCCTGACCGGCCAGGGTCAGCACCCGGTCCAGCACGCAGGCGCGGGCGTAGAGCCGCCGCGCCCGCGGGTCGTAGCCCGGGGGCAGGTCGGTCTCGGCGTCGGGCTTGCGCAGCGCCTGCAGCGCCCCGGCCAGCTCCGGGCGCCACTGCGCCACGTCCAGGCGGACCAGCCGGGTGGTGGTCTCGGTCAGCGCGAGGCTGAGCGCGCCGTCGGCCTCGCGCACCCCGGGCAGCTGCGCGCTCGGGGCCTCGGGCAGCTCGAACGCCCGCCACAGCACCGTGGTGAAGGTGACGCCCGAGCCCGAGGTGTGCCGCCGTTCCTCGGGCACCAGCCCGAGCCGGCTGGCGATGACGCCCTCCCCGCTGACCAGGGCGTGGCTCGTGAACGGGCCGGGACCGGGCAGCCCGCGCGGGTCGCCGGGCGCGGGCAGCACCAGCCGGATCTCGTCGGGGTGCAGCTTGGCCAGCGCGGGCAGCGCCTCGCGCAGCTCGACCTCCTCGCGCCACTGGCCGGGCAGGTCGCGCACGTGCTGCTCCTCCTCGGCGGTCAGGTCGTCGAGGATCTCGTCGAAGGACACCAGTCCGGCGCGCCAGGCCCGGGTCCACGCGACGAAGCGGGCGGACCGGCGCGTGGTCAGGGTCACCTGCGCTGCGGGGGACATGCCGACCAGGGTACGTGCTGTTCCTGGGGTTTGTCCCGGACCGGCGCGTCATTGAGCGCGGAACGCGCGCGCGGACTAGGGTGCCGTCGCATGCGCTACAGCGATGATGTGCTCGATTCCTTCGACCGCCGCAAGCCCCGCCGGGTGACCCCCGAACATGACGCTGAGCTGGGCATGGTCGTCGAGGACGCGGGCAGCGGCTTCTGCGGTGAGATCGTGGGCTTCGAGTACGGCGCGGTGACCCTGGAGGACCGCCACGGCCGACGCCGGCACTTCCCACTGGAACCCGCCGCCTTCCTACTGGATGGGACGGTGGTCACGCTGCGCCGCCCGCAGGCCCCCGCCGCGCCCGCGCAGCCGCGCCGCACGGCGTCCGGATCGGTCTCCGCCGCGCCGACCCGGGCGCAGGTCGCCCGCGCGGGCCGGATCTGGGTCGAAGGCCTGCACGATGCCGAGCTGCTGGAGCGCATCTGGGGCGACGATCTGCGCGCCGAGGCCGTCGTGGTCGAGCCGCTGCACGGCGTCGACGACCTGCCCGCCGCGGTGCGCGAGTTCGCGCCCGGCCCCGGCAGGCGGCTGGGCGTGCTGGTGGACCACCTGGTCAGCGGCACCAAGGAGGCCCGCCTCGCGCAGGCCGTGGACAGCCCGCACTGCCTGATCGCCGGGCACCCCTACGTGGACGTGTGGCAGGCGGTGAAGCCGTCGCGGCTGGGCATGGAGGAGTGGCCGGTGGTGCCGCGCGGGCACCCGTGGAAGGAGGGCATCTGCGCGGCGCTCGGCGTCACGGAGCCCGCGCTGTTCTGGCGGCGGCTGCTGTCGCGCGTGGACAGCTACCACGACCTGGAGACGCCGCTGGTGAACTCCGTGGAGCGGCTCATCGACTTCGTGACCGCCCCGCCGGAGTAGCCGCGTCAGGGCTGCCTGGTGTGCACGAACGTGGCGATGTCCAGCTCCACCGGGGTGCGGTCGGCGTCGCGGCGCACCCGCATCACCTCGCCGTCGTTGCTGCCGCTGTGGCAGCGCCACACGTCCGCGCCCTCGGTGGTGAAGCGCCACGGGGTGCCGGGCACCGTGACCGGGGTGAAGACCAGCTCGCCCGCGGCCGCGTCGAAGCGGGCGGCGAACTCGCGGCCCATCCACCACCACGTGCCCTCCAGCTCGTGGGGCTGGCCGGCGGGCTGGGGCTGCCACGGCGCGGGGCGGTCCGGCTCGGCGTCGAGGACCTCGGCCAGCAACTGTCGGCTCAGCTCGGCCATCCGCCGCCCGTGCAGGGTGTACGCGTTGGCGAAGGCGACCACACCGGTCCGGCTCGGCCGGTGCGTCCACAGGTGGGCCAGGTAGCCGGGCATCGAGCCGCCGTGCCCGGCGAAGATGCGCTCGCCGCTGCGGACCAGCTCCAGGCCGAGGCCGTGGCCGGTGGTCCAGGCGTCCAGGTCGGTCATCACCACCGGGGCGCACATCTCGGCCAGCGTCGCCGGGGCGAGCACCGCCGGGTCGGGTTCGGCCAGGAACGCGGCCCACTTGATCAGGTCGTCGGCGGTGGACCAGAGCTGCCCGGCGGGGGCCATCGCCCCGGCGTCGGTGCGCGGCTCCTCCTGGAGCGTGCCGTGCCAGGGGTGCACCACGTAGCCGCGGGCGAACGGCTCGACCTCGGTGTAGCTGGTGCGGGTCATGTCCAGTGGCTCCAGCAGCCGCTTGGTGACCAGCTCCGTCCAGTGCAGACCGGTGAGCTTGTGGGCGACCGCGCCGAGCAGCCCGTAGGCCAGGTTGGAGTAGTGGTAGGCGCGGTGCGGCGGGTAGGCGAGCTTGTCCGGCGTCAGCGCGGCCAGGAAGGTGTCCAGGTCGGGGCCGTCGTGCCGCTCCCACCACAGGCCGTCGGGTTCGCGCTGCAGGCCGGAGATGTGGCCGAGCAGCTGGCGGATGGTGATCGCGCTGCCGACCGGGGTGCCCGGCAGGTGCCGGTAGAGCAGGTCGTCCAGGGACAGCGCACCCTCGTCGCGCAGCTGCATCACCAGCACGGCGGTCAGCGTCTTGCTGATCGAGCCGATCCGGAACTGGGTGTCGCCGGTGGGTGCGGCCCCGGTGGCCGGATCCATGCCCGCCACGGCCAGGTGCGCCGGTCGCCCGTCGCGCACCACGGCCGCCACCAGGCAGGGGGTACGCCCCTGTGCCTGGGCGCCGGCCACCAGCTCGTCGACCCGTGCCGCGGTCTGCGTGTTCAGCGTCATCGTCACTCCACCCTGTGCGCACCGTGCCACCTCGTGCGCTGCCAACTGCGCTGGACAACCTATGCGGACAACGGCGTCCGAGCCAAGGCGTTACCGCGGCTGGCTGCGCGTACCTCCGGATCTGGCCGAACGGACGAGGAGATCCACACCTCCCATCGCTGGCGCGGGCGTGACACGATCAGCACGTGGAAGATTGGATGTGGTGGCTACTCCTCGCAGCGGTGGCGGTGATCGCGGAGCTCTTCACCGGCACATTCGTGCTGCTGATGCTGGCTGCCGGCGCGCTGGTCGCCTCGCTGGTGGGTCTTGCCGGGGCGCCCGGCTGGATCCAGGGCATCGCGTTCGTCGTGGTGTCCGTCCTCTCGCTGGCGGTGGTGCGTCCCTGGATGAAGCACCGCTGGTTCCGGCAGGACGCCGACGCCGCCTCGATGGGCCTTGCGGTCACCGAGGGCGCGGACGCGCTCGTGGTGGAGCGGGTCGACGCCGACAACGGCCTGGTCAAGATCGGCGGCGAGCTCTGGCGGGCCCGGCCGTACGACGCCACGAAGACGTACGTCCCGGGTGACCGGGTCCGGGTAGTGAAAGTGGACGGCGCGACGGCGCTGGTCTGGAGGGATTGATGGAGACTTTTATCACCGCGCTGGTGGCCGTCATCGCGCTGATCGTCCTGATCACGCTGATCAAGATGGTCAAGATCGTGCCGCAGCAGCGCAACGACGTCGTCGAGCGCCTCGGCAAGTACAACCGCACGCTGACCCCCGGTCTGAACATCCTGGTGCCGTTCGTCGACGCCATCCGGACCAAGGTCGACCTGCGCGAGCAGGTGGTCAGCTTCCCGCCGCAGCCCGTGATCACGTCGGACAACCTGGTGGTCTCCATCGACACCGTGCTGTACTTCAAGGTCATCGACCCGGTGCGGGCCACCTACGAGATCGCGAACTTCCTGCAGGCGATCGAGCAGCTGACCGTCACCACCCTGCGTAACGTCATCGGCTCGATGGACCTGGAGCGGTCGCTGACCAGCCGCGAAGAGGTCAACCGGCAGCTGTCGGTGGTGCTCGACGAGAACACCGGCCGCTGGGGCGTCAAGGTGACCCGCGTCGAGATCAAGGCGATCGAGCCGCCGCCGAGCATCCGCGACTCCATGGAGAAGCAGATGCGAGCCGAGCGTGACCGCCGTGCCGCGATCCTCACTGCCGAAGGTGTCAAGCAGTCCCAGATCCTCACGGCCGAGGGTGACAAGCAGGCGGCGGTGCTGCGTGCCGACGGTGACCGCCAGGCGCGCATCCTGCAGGCCGAGGGCCAGGCCAAGGCGATCAAGCTGGTCGTCGACGCCATCCACGTGTCCTCTCCCGACAACAAGGTGATGGCCTGGCAGTACCTGCAGGCCCTCCCGCAGATCGCGGCCGGCGCGTCGAACAAGCTGTGGATCGTCCCGGTCGAGCTCACCAAGGCACTGGACGGCATCGCTTCCACCTTCGGCGGCCTGCGCAGCGACCCGGCGGCGGCGGAGGCCGCCCGCGAGTCGGGCTCCGAGGCCGAGGCCGAGGCACACCGCGTCGCGGCGGAAGCGGCTGCGGCCGTCAAGGAGATCGAGATCGAGGCCAGCCGGCTCCCCAAGGAGTGACGGACGGACACGAAAAGGGCCGGCAGCGCACGCTGCCGGCCCTTTCTCCGTTCCTCCGGTCAGCGCGGGTCGCGCCCCAGCAGGAGCTTCCACGGCACGAGCGCCGACTCGACCTGAACCCCGAGGCTCATCTTCGAGACGCCTTCCTCGCGCTCCTCGAACTTGATCGGCACCTCGGCGATGCGCAGGCCGCGGCGTACGACACGGTGGTTCATCTCCACCTGGAAGGCGTAACCGTTGCTCTGCACCGACTCGACGTCGATGTCGCGCAGGGTCTGCGCCCGCCAGGCCTTGAAGCCGGCCGTGGCGTCCTTGACCCGCAGCTGCAGGATGGCGTTCACGTAGAAGTTGGCCCAGGCCGACAGGGCCTTGCGGTGCCACGGCCAGTCGCTGGCGACCGCGCCGCCCGGGACGTAGCGCGAGCCCAGCACGACGGCCGCGTCGGTCTCCGCCAGCGTCTGCAGCATCGCGGGGATCGCCGTGGTCGGGTGGGACAGGTCGGCGTCCATCTGGATCACGATGTCCGCGCCCTCGTCCAGCGCCTTGGTCATGCCGGCGACGTAGGCACGGCCCAGCCCGTCCTTGGCCGTGCGGTGCAGCACCCCGACCGGGATGGGCCCGTCGACGGACAGCTTGTCGGCCACCTCACCGGTGCCGTCCGGCGAGTTGTCGTCGACCACCAGCACGCGGACGTTCGGGACCGGCAGGGCCGCCAGCAGGTCGACGATCTTCGGCAGGTTGTCGCGCTCGTTGTACGTGGGCACGACCACGGTGATCTTCGGATCGGTGCTGTTCATCGATACCTCGGGATTGGGGGCGTCCGACCGGCTGAGCGGGTCAGGGCAGACGGCCGATGGACGGACGGCGGTGGCCGATCCTACCTGCCGGAGGGGCCGAACGCCCCAAGCGCGGTGTCGCCGCCGGGCCGTGCCGCCCCGGACGGCAGAATCGGGATGTGGAACTGATCACGGATCCGGGCGACGAGCGGATCGCCGACTACCGGGCGCTGACCGACGTCGAGCTGCGCACCCGCTGGGAGCCGCCGCACGGGCTGTTCATCGCCGAGGGCGAGCTGGTGCTGCGGCGCGCGCTGCGGGCCGGCTACCGGCCGCGCTCGTTCCTGGTCGAGGCCAAACGCGCCGGGCAGGTCGCCGACCTAGACGGCGCGCCTGTCTACGGGGCCGACCCCGACGTGCTGGAGCAGGTCACCGGCTTCCACGTGCACCGGGGCGTGCTGGCCAGCTTCCACCGCCAGCCGGCGCTGCCGGCCTCGGAGGTGCTGGCCGCGGCGCGCCGGGTGGTCATATTGGAAGACATCAATAACCATACCAACATCGGAGCGATCTTCAGAGGCGTGGCGGCGCTCGGCGTGGACGCCGTGCTGCTGTCGCCGACCTGTGCGGATCCGCTGTACCGGCGCAGCGTGCGGGTGAGCATGGGCGAGGTGTTCGCGATCCCGTACGCCAAGCTCGATCCGTGGCCGCAGGCACTGTCGGAGGTGCGCGACGCGGGCTACACGATCCTGGCGATGACCCCGGCCGCCGACGCGGTGCCGATGCAGCGGCTCACCGATACCCAGCGGCTGCGCCCGGCGCTGCTGCTGGGCGCGGAGGGGCCGGGCCTGTCCCGGCACGCCCTGGACGCCAGCGATGTGCGGGTGCGCCTGCCCATGCGCCGCGGCGTCGACTCGCTCAACGTCGCCGCCGCCACCGCCGTCGCCTGCTGGGAACTGAGCCGCGACGACCCCGCCTGACCCGAGCCCCGGCTGCCTCGGTCCCGCACAAGATCTGTTTTGTGGACGCCTGACGCCCCTATGGGGGCACCCGGCGTCCACGAAAACGGATCATGGTGCCCGTGCGGGCGGCGGTGGGCGCCGAGCCGCCCGGCTGACCGGCGCTCGCCGGTCGGGTGCGCATCTCAGTAGGGTGGGGACCACAGCTGAGCTGCGAGGGATGGGACCTGCTCCATGTGTACCGCTGACGTGCTCACCGCGCAGCCGTGGTGACGGCGGTGTTCCCGACGGTGCGTGAGGTGATCGCGCTCGACTCGGTGCGGATCGGCGCGCCGCGGCTGGTGGCGGGGGAGTCGGGACTGGACCGGCCGGTGCGCTGGGTGCACTCGGCGGAGGTGCCCGACATCGCGACCCTGCTGCGCGGCGGCGAGCTGGTGCTAACCACCGGCATCGGGCTGCCCGCCGACGACGCGGGGGTGCGCGCGTTCGTCAACGACCTGGCCGAGGTGGGCGTGGCCGGGCTGATCGTGGAACTGGGCCGGCGGTACACGGCCAGCGTGCCGCGGGTGATGGCGGCCGCGGCGCAGAAGGTGGGCATGCCGCTGGTCGAGCTGCGCAGGCCCACCCCGTTCGTGCAGATCACCGAGGCGGTGCACGCGCTGATCGTGGACGCACAGCTGGCCGAGCTGCGGGCGACCGAGCAGATCCACCAGCGGTTCACCGAGCTGAGCGTGGAGGGGGCGGAGCCCGCCGAGGTGGTGCACCAGGCGGCGCAGCTCGCCGGCTGCCCCGTGGTGCTGGAGAACCTGGCCCGGCAGGTGCTGGCCTACGACGCGGCCGGGGACCGCGCGGAGATGCTGCTGGACGGCTGGGAGCAGCACTCCCGCCGGGTCAAGGCGCAGCCGTCCGGCAGCGGCCGGACCGGGTACGACCCGGACACCGGTTGGCTGGTGACCCCGGTCGGGGCACGCGGCCAGGACTGGGGACGGTTACTGCTGCGGTGGCCCGCGTCGGGAACGGCGCATGACCTCATCGGCGGCCGGACCGCGGATCCCGGATTGGGCGCGCCGGAACGGCCTGTTCCCGGCAGCGCCGAACGTCCGGGCGCCGACGGGGCACCGGACGCTACCGGCGGTCCGGACGGCAACGCCGACCCCCGCTGGACCGGGCCGGATGCGGGCGACGTGGGCGGGCGTTCGGTGACGCCGCCGACGCGGCTCACCATCCTGCTGGAGCGGGCCGCCTCGACGCTGGCGCTGGGGCGGCTGATCCGCCGCGACGCCGAGGGGCTGGAGCGGCAGCTGCACGGCACCCTGCTGTCGGCGTTGCTCGACCACAGCCTGCCGGTGTCGGAGGTGGCCTTGCGGGCCGCCGCGCTGGGCATCCAGCTGGAGCGCCGGCGACTGGTCGGGGTGGTGGTCCGGCACCGGGACGAGTCGCCGGCGGCGGGCACCGAGGCCGGCCAGGCCGCGCTGCGCGACCTGGCCGACGCCGTGTCGCAGGCGGTGCGCGAGGCCAAGCAGACCGGGCTGACCAGCGCCGTCGACGACCGCGCGGTAGGCGCGCTGCTGGCGGTACGCGGGGAGGAGGAGCCTGCACTGGAGTCCTTCGCCGCCGCGCTGCGCCGGGGACGGCCGGACACGCTGCTGATCGCGGCGGGCTCGGGCGTGGACAGCCTGCGTGAGGCCCGCCGGTCACTGGTCGAGGCGCGCCAGGTGGCGCAGGCGGCCCGGCACGACCCGACCGGGCCGGTGGTGCACCGGCTGCCCAACGTGGGCCTGCCCGGCCTGCTGCACCTGCTGCGCGACGAACCGCGGCTGCAGACGTTCGTGGAGCGGCAGCTCGGGGCGCTGCTGACGTACGACGCGGAGCATCCGAGGGACGCGCTGCTGCCGACGCTGCGGGTGTTCCTGGAGCACGGGCGCAACAAGTCGATCGCGGCCGGTGCGGCGCACCTGTCGCGGCCCGCCTTCTACGAGCGGTTGGCCCGGATCGAGCGCATTCTGGGAGTAGACCTGGACTCGGTACAGGCGTGCCTGTCCTTGCACGTGGCGTTGCTGGCTCGGGACGCGTTGCGGGGCTGACCTCAAACCTTCGATTCTTAGGCACGACGCCCGGCGCGTACCCTCTTGGCTTGACGACCTGTCAGGCGGACGCGGCGGCGGCTGGCAGGATGTAGCTTGCCCGGGGCTCCCGGAGCTGGGAGCGTCCAGGGTGATCTGACACACAGCCGCATACCGCCCGCCGAAGGACGTGTTAGCCCATGAGCACCGACGAACTGCTCAACCGCCATCGCGCTGTCATGCCCAACTGGATCAGTCCGCTGTACGCCGAGCCGATCGAGCTGGTGTCCGGCGCGGGCTGCCGGGTCACCGACGCGTCGGGGCGCACGTACCTTGATTTCTTCGGCGGCGTGCTTACCAACATGATCGGGTACGACATCCCGGAGATCTCCGACGCGGTGCGCCGCCAGATCGACAAGGGCATCGCGCACTCCTCGACGCTGTACCTGATCCGCAAGCAGGTCGAACTGGCCGAGAAGATCGCCAAGGTGTCCGGCATCCCCGACGCGAAGGTGTTCCTGGCCAACTCCGGCACCGAGGCCAACGACACCGCCCTGCTGCTGGCCACGCAGTACCGGCGCAGCAACCAGATCCTCGCGGTGCGCAACAGCTACCACGGCCGCAGCTTCGCCGCGCTCGCGGTGACCGGGCAGCGCAGCTGGTCGGCGACCTCGCTGTCCCCGGTGAACGTCAGCTACCTGCACTCCGGCGACCGGCTGCGCGGCCTGTTCGCGGGGCTGTCCGACGCGGAGTACATCGCGCGCTCCGTGACCGACCTGCGCGAGGTGCTGGCCACCACGACCGCGGGCGACGTGGCCTGCCTGATCGCCGAGCCGATCCAGGGCGTGGGCGGCTTCGTCGCGCCGCCCGACGGCTACTTCAAGGCGATCAAGGAGGTGCTCGACGAGCACGGCATCCTGTGGGTCTCCGACGAGGTGCAGACCGGCTGGGGCCGCACCGGCGAGCACTTCTGGGGCTACCAGGCCCACGACGCGGTGCCGGACATGCTGACCTTCGCCAAGGGCATCGGCAACGGCTTCGCCCTCGGCGGGGTGGTCGCCCGCGCCGAGATCATGGACTGCCTGAACGCGGTGTCGTTCAACACCTTCGGCGGCAACCCGATCAGTGCCTCCGCCGGTCAGGCGGTGCTCGACTACGTGCTCTCGCACGACCTGCAGTCCAACGCGGCCCGGGTGGGCGAGGTGCTGCATGCGGGCGTACGCGGCCTGGACTCCCCGATCGTGGCCGAGGTGCGCGGCAAGGGCCTGATGCTGGCGTTCGAGCTGGTCCGGCCGGGCACCCTGGACCCGGCTCCCGAGCTGGCGCTGCGGGTGCTGGAGGAGACCAAGGCCAACGGGCTGCTGGTCGGCAAGGGCGGCCTCTACGGCAACGTGATCCGGATGGGCCCGCCGCTGACCCTCACCGAGGCCGAGGCGAAGGAAGGCCTGGACATCCTGGCCGCCGCGCTGGCGGCGGCGTATCAGCAGGCGGTGACAGCATGACTGGATATATCACCCATTTCGTCGACGGCAAGCCGTGGGAGCACGGCGCGACCCGGCAGGGCGAGGTGTACGACCCGGCCACCGGCCAGGTGGCGGCGCTGGTGGACTTCGCGTCGGCGTCCGACGTCGGCGCGGTGGTCAGTGCGGCCGACCGCGCGGCGCGGGCCTGGCGGGACGCGTCGCTGGCCAAGCGCACCGCGGTGCTGTTCGCCTTCCGGCAGCTCATCCACGAGCGGCGCGACGAGCTGGCCGCGGCGATCACCGCCGAGCACGGCAAGGTGCTCTCGGACGCGGCCGGGGAGGTGCAGCGCGGCCTGGAGGTGGTCGAGTTCGCCTGCGGCATCCCGTCGGCGCAGCGCGGCTTCTTCAGCGAGAACGTCTCCACCGAGGTGGACTCGTACTCGATCCGGCAGCCGCTGGGCGTGGTCGCGGTGATCACGCCGTTCAACTTCCCGGCGATGGTGCCGCTGTGGTTCGCGCCGATCGCGATCGCCTGCGGCAACGCGGTGGTGCTCAAGCCGAGCGAGAAGGACCCGAGCGCGTCGGTGCTGCTGGCGTCGTGGTTCGCCGAGGCGGGGCTGCCCGACGGGGTGTTCAACGTGGTGCACGGCGACAAGGAGGCCGTGGACGCGCTGCTGACGCACCCGCAGGTGAAGGCGGTGTCGTTCGTCGGCTCGACGCCGATCGCGCGCTACGTGTACGAGACGGGCACCGCGCACGGCAAGCGGGTGCAGGCGCTGGGCGGGGCGAAGAACCACATGGTGGTGCTGCCCGACGCCGACCTCGATCTGGCCGCCGACGCGGCGGTCAACGCGGGCTTCGGCTCGGCCGGCGAGCGCTGCATGGCGATCTCGGTGGTGGTAGCGGTCGACCCGGTCGGCGACGAGCTGGTCGGCAAGATCTCCGAGCGGGTGGCGGGCATCCGCACCGGCGACGGCCGCCGCGGCTGCGACATGGGGCCGCTGGTGACCAAGGTGCACCGGGACAAGGTGGCCTCGTACGTCGACGCGGGCGAGCGGGCCGGCGCGAAGCTGGTCGTGGACGGCCGCACCGTGCAGGCCGACGCCGACGGGACCGGGTTCTTCCTCGGGCCGACGCTGTTCGACCAGGTCACGCCGCAGATGTCGATCTACACGGACGAGATCTTCGGGCCGGTGCTCAGCGTGGTCCGGGTCGGCTCGTACGACGAGGCGCTGGCGCTGGTCAACGGCAACCCGTACGGCAACGGCACGGCGATCTTCACCAACGACGGCGGAGCCGCCCGGCGCTTCCAGCACGAGGTGGAGGTCGGCATGATCGGCGTCAACGTGCCGATCCCGGTGCCGATGGCGTACTACTCCTTCGGCGGCTGGAAGTCGTCGCTGTTCGGCGACACCCACGCGCACGGCGCGGAGGGTGTGCACTTCTTCACCCGGGGCAAGGTGGTCACCAGCCGCTGGCTGGACCCGCGCCACGGCGGGATCAACCTGGGCTTCCCGACCCAGCACTGATCGTCGACGAACCCCGTCCATGCCGCCTGAGCTGCGTGGACGGGGTTTCGTGTTTGTGAGAGGATCGGCCGCCACGGCTCCGATCGGGCCGCTCCGGCGACACGGTCGGAGCTTTCGCCATGTCCGCGCGGGGGGATGGTGAAAACTTTCACCGCCCGGTGGTGTGTGAACGGTTGATCTCCGGGTCATGAACGCCTGGGGGCGAATTATGGGGGTTCTGTAGAAAGTCTGCGTAACGTTTCTGCGGCGACATCTTGCCTAGTGACGACGGCGGCCGTAAGAATCCTTCAGAACACGGCCGAAACTTGTAGGGAAATACCAGACCGTCTCTGGCAAGGAGTGGTGATGGCACAGTCCGACCTGAACCGGCGTACGGTGCTGCGGCGTGCCGCCGCGGCCGGCGTACTCGCCGGCCCGGCCGCGGGGCTGCTCAGCAGCTGCGCGCTCGGCGACGACACGTCCGGCGACACGTCCGGCAAATACGAGGGCACCAAGAGCGACAAGAACCCGCTGGGTGTGAAGGAAGACGCCCCGCTGGACGTCGTCATCTTCAACGGGGGCTTCGGCGAGGACTACGCCAAGGCCCACGAGGCGATGTACAAGGAGACCTACCCCAAGGCCGAGGTCAAGCACTCGGCCGTGGTGGAGATCAACAAGGAGCTGCAGCCGCGGTTCGTCGACGGCACCCCGCCGGACTTCGTGAACAACTCCGGCGCCGGTCAGATCGACCTGGGCGGCCTGGTCGCCCAGGGTGCGCTCGCCGACCTCACCCCCCTGCTGGACGCGGCGAGCCTGGACGTGCCCGGCAAGAAGGTGCGGGACACCCTGCTGCCCGGCACGGTGGAGAGCGGCAGCTTCGACGGCAAGACGTACGTCCTGAACTACGCGTACACCGTCTACGGCATCTGGTACTCCAGCAAGCTGTTCACCGCGAAGGGCTGGCAGTACCCGAAGACCTGGGACGAGCACATCGCCCTGTGCAAGACGATCAAGGCGAGCGGCATCGCGCCGTGGACCTACCAGGGCAAGCACCCGCGCTACATGTCGTGGCCGGTCATCTCCACGGCGATCAAGTTCGGCGGGCCGCAGGTCGCGATGGCGATCGACAACCTGGAGCCGGGCGCGTGGACCTCCGACGCGATGAAGGCCGCCGCCGAGGCGTGGTACCAGATCGTCAAGGACAAGTACATCCTCGAGGGCTCGCCCGGCCTGGACCACAAGCAGTCGCAGACCGAGTGGTGCAAGGGCAACGCCGCGTTCATCTCCTGCGGCTCCTGGCTGGAGAGCGAGCAGAAGGCGGTCACCCCCGAGGGCTTCAACATGGCCGTCGCCCCGACCCCGAGCCTCGGCTCGGGTGACAAGCTGCCGTTCGCCGCGATCCGCGGCACCGCAGGCGAGCCGTTCGTGGTGCCCGCCAAGGCGAAGAACGAGCGCGGCGGCATGGAGCTCATGCGGCACATGCTGTCCATGAAGGGCGCCAAGGACTTCACCGGCAAGGTCTCCAGCCTGTCCGTGGTGTCCGGGGCGGCCGACGGGGTCACCCTGCCGTTCGGTCTGACCAGCGCGGTCAAGGCGCTGGCCGACTCGGGCAGCAACGGCTTCAACTGGGTCTACAACGTGTACTACCGCAAGCTGGAGCGCGAGCTGGTGGACGCGGCGTGCGGCGAGTTCTTCTCCGGGCGCACCACGCCCGCGGAGTTCCTCGCGGCCTGCCAGAAGGGCGCGGACCTGATCGCGGCCGACACCAGCTTCAAGAAGTACAAGCGCAGCGCCTGACGCGCTGACCACGGCGTCCGCCCCGTCCGCCTGGGGCGGGGCGGACGCCGAACCGCACTCGATGGGGAGGGCAAGACGTGAGACACGGGAAGTATCCGCTGCTGTTGGCGTTTCTACTGCCGCCGTTGGCGCTGTACGGCTACTTCGTGGTGTCCCCGTACGCCCAGTCGTTCCTGATCGCCATGACGGACTGGCAAGGGCTGTCGCCGGCGTACGAGTTCGTCGGGTTCGACAACTTCAAGCGCATGATCGGCGACGAGTACGTCTGGAACGCCCTGCTCAACAACCTGTGGCTGTTGGTGCTGCTGCCGCTGCTGACCATCGCGCTCGGCCTGTTCCTGGCCACCATGCTCAACGTGGGCGGCCGCGGCGGGCGCAGCACGGTCACCGGCGTGCGCGGCTCGGGGCTCTACAAGGTCATCTACTTCGCGCCGCAGATGCTGTCGGTGTCCATCGTCGGCGTGCTCTGGGCCGAGGTCTACAACCCGCGCAGCGGCCTGCTCAACTCCGCGCTGCGGGCGCTCGGCCTGGACGGGCTGGCCAAGGTCTGGCTCGGCGACCCGGCGTATGCCTTCTGGGCCGTGCTCGCGGTCATGGTCTGGGCCAACGTCGGCTTCTACGTGGTGCTGTTCGGCGCGGCCATGCAGTCGGTGCCGCGCGACATCTACGAGGCCGCCGCCCTGGACGGGGCGAGCCGGCTCACCACGCTGGTGCGCATCACCGTGCCGCTGCTCTGGGACACCATCCAGGTCGCCTGGGTCTACCTGGCCATCCTGGCGCTGGACGGCTTCGCGCTGATCCACGTGATGACCCGCGGCGGCCCGAACTTCTCCACCGACGTGGTCGGCCTGCGGCTCTACACCGAGGCCTTCGGTGACTACAAGTGGGGCTACGCGTCGGCCATCGGCGTCGTGATGTTCTTCGTGACCCTCAGCGTCACCGTGCTGTCCCTGCGCCTGACCCGCCGCGAGAGGATCGAGCTTTCATGAGCGAGCAGACGATGGACGCCGCTGTTGTCGAGCGCGGCCCGCAGAAGGCCCCGATCGACCGCCCGGCCAAGCCGGTGGGCGGGGAGCCCGGCCGGGGGCGCAAGGTCTTCGACGGCACGCTGAACGTGTTCTCGCATGCCTTCCTGGTGGTGTGGGGGCTGCTGACCGCGCTGCCGCTGCTGTGGGTGGTGCTGAGCTCGTTCAAGGACGACGCGGAGATCCTGGGCGACCCGTGGGGCCTGCCCAGCGCGCTGCGCTTCGACAACTTCGCCCGCGCCTGGACGCACGGCAACATCGGGCAGTACTTCGTGAACACCGGCATCGTGCTGGCGGGATCGCTGACGCTGACCATGCTGCTCGGCGCGACCGCCGCGTACGCCCTGGCCCGCTACAAGTTCCTCGGCAGCCGGCTGGTGTACTTCGTCTTCGTCGGCGGCATGATGTTCCCGGTCGTGCTGGCGTTCGTGCCGCTGTTCAAGATCGTTGGCGGGGTCGGGCTGCGCGACACCCTGCCCGGCCTGATGCTGATCTACACGGCGTACTCGCTGCCGTTCACGGTCTTCTTCCTCACCGCGTTCTTCCGCACCCTGCCCGACGCGGTCGCCGAGGCGGCCTACATCGACGGGTGCGGGCCGTTCCGGACCTTCTTCAGGGTCATGCTGCCGATGGCCAAACCCGGCCTGATCAGCGTCGGCATCTTCAACTTCCTCGGCCACTGGAACCAGTACCTGCTGCCCGTCGTCCTGATCACCTCGGACGAGAAGCAGGTGCTCGCCCAGGGCCTGGCCAACCTGGCCATCAGCGAGGGCTACCGCGGTGACTACTCGCGGCTGTTCGCCGGCCTCACCCTGGCCATGCTGCCGGTGCTGGTGGTGTACGCGGTCTTCCAGCGCCAGGTGCAGTCCGGCCTGACCGCCGGCCAGATGAAGTGAGTCCTAGCACAACCGCGCCATAGGGGACGCCCGTACGGGGCGACGACCAGCGTTTATCCATCTGGGGACCGAGGGCGGGGGTGACCCCGCCCTCTACCGTCGAAGACAGCCGCGGCGAACACGCCGCACCGCTCTTCGGGGAGTTGACCAAGATGGCCTCAACGGGTCGGCGGCTGTACCGGCCGCGTCACGGACGCTGGATCGCGGGTGTCTGCGCCGGACTGGCGCAGCGCTTCAACATGCCGGCATGGCTGGTCCGACTGCTGTTCCTGCTGTCGTGCCTGCTGCCGGGACCGCAGTTCATCGTCTACATCGCGATGTGGGTGATCGTCCCCGAGGAGTGAGCGCGGGGTGTCCGCGTCGCGTGATCGACGAGGGCTGTGCCGGGGGCCTCCGGCGCGGCCCTCGTGGCGTGTGCCGGGCCGGCGTGCGCGGCCGTGCCGCTCAGGAGTCCTCGCCGGACGCCGCCACGCCGAGCGCGCGTACCGCGTCCAGGGTGTCGGCCTCGGCGGCGCTCTTGTCCTCGCGGTAGCCGAGCACCCGGGCGAAGCGCAGCGTCACCCCGCCCGGATAACGCGTGCTGCGCTGCACCCCGTCGAACGCGATCTCCACGACGAGTTCCGGCCGCACGGTCACCTGGAAGTCGTCGCGCTCGACCGCCAGCTCCAGCAGCCGCTCGGTCTGCCAGGTCAGCATCGCGTCGGTCAGCCCTTTGAACGTCTTGCCGAGCATCACGAAGCCGCCGTTCGGATCCCGCGCGCCCAGGTGCAGGTTGGACAGCCAGCCGCGCCGCCGCCCGTTGCCCCACTCGGCGGCCAGGATCACCAGGTCGAGCGTGTGCCGGGGCTTCACCTTGACCCAGCCCGCGCCGCGCCGGCCCACCTCGTACGCCGCCTGCGCAGCCTTCACGACCACGCCCTCATGCCCGGCCGCCAGCGCCGCCGCGAACGCCTGCTGTGCCTGCTCCGGCGTTTCGGCGACGGTCCGCTCGACCCGCATCGCGGCGGGCAGCGTCGCGTCCAGCGCCGCCCACCGCGCGGTGCCCGGCTCGTCGATCCAGTCCGTGCCGTCCAGATGCAACAGGTCGAAGAAGTACGAGGTCAGCGACCCCGACGCGCGCTGTGCCGCCCGCCCTGAGGTCTCCTGGAACGGGCGCGGCCGCCCGCGCTCGTCGACCGCGATCGCCTCGCCGTCGAGCACGACCGAGCGCACCGGCAGCGCGCGCACCGCGGTCACGATCTCGGGCACCCGCGCGGTGATGTCGTCGAGGCTGCGGCTGAACACGGCGATCTCATCGCCGTCGCGGTGCGCCTGGATGCGGATGCCGTCCAGCTTCGCGTCCACCGCGGCCGGGACCCCGGTCGCCGCGAGGGCCTGTGCGGGGTCCGGCGCCGACTGGGCCAGCATCGGCGCGAGCGCGGTGCCCACCGACAGCCGCAGCGCCGACAGCCCGGCCTCGCCGTCGACCAGCGCGGTCGCGGCGACCGTCTTCAGGTCCCCCGACAAGAGCAGTGCCCGGCGCACGACTGCGGCCGGCGCCCCCGAGGCCAGCGCCACCGCGTCGGCCAGCAGCCCCGCCTGCGCGCCCTGCCGCAGCTCGCCGCGGATCAGCCCGCTGAGCAGCTGATGCTCGCCCGCGGTGGCCGCGCCGAACAGCGCCCCCACCGCCTCCCGCCGCCGCGCCTGCGAACCCTGCCCGCTGATCAGGCCCATCGACTCCAGCGCCGCATCGACGGCGCGCACGTCCAGCGTGGCCGCTTCGGCGGGCGGCGGCAGCTCCCGCAGGGACGCCCAGCCCACCCCGATCTGTCGCTGCCGCAGCTCCCCGCTGAGGTATGCCGCCCCGGCCGCGATCTCGACCGGATCGCCGCCCGCCGCCAGCTCCCGCAGAGCCGCGGCTAGCAGTTCCACCTTCGCCTTGCGGCCCGAGGTGGCGGTCACGGCAGCCGACGTCGCGGCGATTCCGGCGAACAGCATGCCCCCATCCTGGCAGCCCGCCCCGACACCCCACCTCGCAAAGCCGCTGTACGTCCGAACCGGCTCCGTTCCGAGCGGCACCCCCGTCCACCGCACCCCGCTTTTCATAGACGGTGGCCTATCCGGATGAATCTGATCGCGAATTTTTCATCTAGATAGGCCAACGTCGATAAAAACGGGTGGGCCGGGCACTTGGGTGACTTAGAAGATCTCGAGGGCGTGCGGGGCGCGCGTCCAGGTGAAGGCGGGGGCGGTGGCGGCTACGGCGCCGGGGCGCAACTCGTCGACGCGGCCGGCGGCGGCCAGCGAGCCGAGGCTGTTGCCGCCCAGGTAGACGGCGGCCAGGGCGGCGGTGTCCAGGCGCAGGTCGGGCTCGTCGGCGGTGGGCGCGCAGGTGGCGTGGTCGGGCCCGCCGCGCAGCCGGAATACGCCGCCGCTCCCGGGCAGCAGCTCGTCGACGACCTCCAGCACGACGTCGACCTCGGCGGCGTACCGGCGACCGGACAGCGCCGCGGGCACGTCGAGCAGGCGGGCCCACAGGCCGTCGCCCAGCCGCATACCGAGCCGGCGCGGGTCGTTGGCCAGGTACTGCAGGGGCTCGTCGAGCGCGCCGAGCCAGAGCCCTACCTTGCGGGTCAGGTCCACGTTGAGCAGGAAGTCCCAGAGCATGGTGTACGCCGCCGCGGTGGTCGTCACCGTCTCCATGACGCCGACCTCGCCGTTCGGCCCGCTGTCGTCCCAGCTGGAGCGGAACCGGTAGAGGGCGTAGCCGACCGGGATGTCGCCGTCGTGGCAGACCACGGCCTGCAGCGGGCCCGCCCCGCCGCGGTGCCAGGCCTGGTCGGCGAGGCGGTAGTCCCACCAGCGGGAGTCGCGGCTCGCGAAGCCGGGCCGGGACGGGCGGACCTGCTCGTAGAGCTCGGTGACCTGGGCCCGGTGCCGGGCGGCGGGTCCGGCGTGCAGGCGGAGCCCGTCCAGGAGGGACTTGTCGAAGCGGGAGCCGTCGAGGCGCGCCTCGCGGCGGTCGATCTCGAAGCTGAGACGGCGGCTGGCCAGGCCGTAGCCGTACCGGCCGTAGATGCTCCCCTCGCTGGCCCAGAGCACCGCCAGCGCCTCGCCGCGGTCGCGGATCTCGCCGAGCTGGCGGGTGAGCATCGCCGAGGCCAGGCCCCGGCGGCGGTGCGTGCCGGCCACGGCGACGAACGTGACGAATCCGGCGGGCAGCACACCGCCGGGCACGGACAGCTCGCGCGTGTACGTGCCGACGTGGCCGACCACCTGGTCGCCGTCCACGGCCAGCACCGACCGGGCGGGCTCGAACAGGGCCCGCTCCTCGTCCCACTCGCGCCCGGCGCCGTCGTTGAGGAAGGTGCGCTGGACCAGCTGGTTGACCTCGTCGTAGTCACCCTCGACGCCGGCCCGGAAAGTCACCATAGGAGGTTCTTAACCCGCGGGCGCGACAACGGCAACCGTATTCGCCGATGTGGCGGCTCAGCCCGCGCGGCCGGCCCACCAGGCTTCGACGTCGGCGGCCAGCGAGCTGTCCCGGTCGGCGCGCTCGGTGAGCGCCTCCAGCCAGCGTCCCACCAGCTCGGACACCCGGTGCAGGTCCTCCGGACGCACCTGCGGGTGCTCGGCGAAGTAGGCCAGCAGGCCCTGGGTCTCGGGGCGGCCGGCGTCGCACTGCGGGCACAGCCCGACGGTGCGGGTGCGGCTGGAGCGGGGCAGCGGCACCTGGGCGGTCAGGCACAGCGCCTCGGCGCAGCTGCCGCAGCGGGTGCCCCCGGCGGCGCGGACCTTGACGTCCGTCATCGCGACGCCTCTGGAGCGAACTGGCAGACCTGCACCGGAGCAGGTTACCGGGCGCACCCGCCCGCGTCCCGCCAGCCCCGCACCGTCTCGTGTCCGCGCCGCGCCGCCGGTGCCCGCCCGCACCCGCGGGGCGGCGGCGGGTCAGGCCGGGGTGAGCAGGCGGGTGTGCAGGGTGCGGGGGTCGGGGGCGGTGGGCAGGGCGGCGAGCCAGGCGGCCGCGGCGGCGGCGTCGCCGGCCGGGCGCAGGGCGGTGGCGGGCCAGCTCACCGCGATCGCGGCGGCCAGTTCGGCGGCCAGCGGGGTGTCGTTGGTGAGCAGGCCGCCGCCGCGGACCAGGACGGTGGACTCGCCGGGCGCGCGCACCATGGCGACGGTGTCGGCCAGGTGTGCCGCGCCGCGCTGCACGACGTCCACGGCGGCCGGGTCGTCGGCGTCGTAGAAGCGCAGCACCATCGGCGCGAGCCGGGCCAGGGCGATCGGCGACTCCGCGACGACCGCCTGCACCAGCGCGGCGGCGGTGTCGCGGCGGCGGGGCGCGACGGCGTCGGTGCCGAGCAGTTCGGCCAGCACGCCCGCGGCGAGCGCGCCGGGCGGGCGCTCCTTGTCCAGGTCGCGCAGGGCGCTGCGGACCGCCTCGCGGCCCAGCCAGTAGCCGGAGCCCAGGTCGCCGAGCAGCCAGCCGTGGCCGTCGGCGACGTGGTCGAGGCGGTGGCCGCGGACCCGGGCGGCGATCGCGCCGGTGCCGGCCACGATCACGGTGCCGTCGGGGTCGGGGGTGCCCGCGGCGTACGCCGCAAGCACGTCGCTGACCAGCTGGGGCTCGCAGCGCAGGCCGAGCCCGGTCCAGGCCTGGTCGAAGGCGGCGCGCAGGGCGGGGTCGGCCCCGAGCTTGGTGAACCCGGCCATGCCGAGCACCGCCCCGGCGACGGCCTCGGGCGCGGTGTCGCCGAGCGCGGCGCGGATCGCACCGGTCAGCTCGGTCAGCGCGGCGGCTCCGTGGGTGGTCGGGTTGCCGCCGCCGGCCCGCCCGGCCCCGAGCCGCTGCCCGTCGGGCGTGGCGAGGACGGCGCGGGTGCTCGTCCCGCCGACGTCGAGCCCGAGTACCAGCTTGTCCGACATGTCACCTCTTACCTCATCCAAACGGTCAACGCTGGTGTGGCCTATGCGGCATTCATGCTGCCCGTAGTGGCCGCCGGGAGCAAGAGCCGGGCAGCATCGCCAGGTAACAGCTTTGAAAAGTTTGCCCGTGGACTTGACAAGGGGGGGTCGTCAGTAAGAAGTTTTACCACTAACAGTTAACTTCCTTTCGGTTAACTGTTCGGGACCCGGTCAGTAGGAGAAGTCAGTGGTGGAGCGCGTGGAACCGGTCGCGGCGGTGCAGTCCGCCCCGCTGGAGATCCCGCACGCCCGGCTCAGTGGACTGGACCGGCCGGACAGCGTGCTGGTGCGGGTACGCGCCCAGCTGCCCGAGTTCACCGGGGCCCTGCAGCGCGTCGCCGAGCAGGTGCTGACCGACCCGGCGGGCGCGGCCCGCGCCACCATCGTCGAGCTGGCCGAGCGCTCCGGCACCTCGCCCGCCTCGATCACCCGCTTCTGCCGCGCCCTGGGCTTCGAGGGATACGCCGATCTGCGCCTGGCCATCGCCGGCGAGACCGGCCGCGCGGCCCGCTCCGCGGGCTGGGCCGAGGACATCGGCCGGGCCATCGAGCCGGGCGACCCGCTGGAGCGCGTACTCGCACAGATCATGGCGGCCGACACCCAGGCGATGCGCGACACCGCCGCGATGCTCGACCTCGCCGAGGTCGAGCGGGCCGCGGCCGCGATCTCCTCGGCCAACCGCGTCGACATCTACGGGGCGTCGGGCTCCGCGCTGGTCGGCGCCGAGATGCAGTTCTCGCTGCACCGCATCGGCATCGCCGCGTGGACCTGGCCGGACGTGCACAACGGCCTGGCCAGTGCCGCGCTGCTGCGCGAGGGCGACGTCGCGCTGGGCATCTCGCACACCGGGCAGACCCGCGAGACCGTGGAGATGCTGGCCGAGGCCGGCTCGCACGGCGCGGTCACCGTCGCGCTGACCGGCTTCCCGCGCTCGCCGCTGGCCGAGCTCGCCGACATCGTGCTGCTCACCGCGAGCCAGGCCACCTCGTTCCGCCCCGACGCGCTGTCGGCGCGCCACCCGCAGCTGGTGGTGCTGGACCTGCTCTACATCGCGGTCGCCCAGCGCACCCACGACCGCTCGCACGCCGCGTTCCAGCGCACCGCCCGCGCGGTGGACGCGCACCGTTTCAGCAACGGCCAGAGCAAGGAGGGCGACCTGTGACCGCCCCCGCCGCCGTGCTGTCCATGACCGTGCTCGACCCGATCGAGCACTGGGCCGACACCACATCGGGCAATGCCGCCCGGTGTGGTGCCGCACTGCAACCCGGTGCGGCCGGGTCCGCCGCGGCCGCGGGTCCGCCCGTGACCGCGACTGCTACAGGCACCGCCTCACCACACCCTCGAGTCACTATCTCAGCGACCCGAAACTGAGGAGACAATGATGTCCAACCACACCGACAGCCCGTCGGCCCTGAACCGTCGCAGCGTGCTGCGCCGGACCGCGGCCGTCGGCCTGCTGGCCACCCCCGCCGCCGGTCTGCTCTCCGCCTGTGTCGGCGGCGGTACCGACGAGCCCACCACCCAGGCGACCGGCCAGGTCTCCGCGGAGAACCCGCTGGGTGTCTCCGTCGACACCCCGGTCGAGGTTGTGATCTTCGATGGCGGTCTGGGCACCAAGTACGCCACCGACGTGCACGTGCCGTCGTACCAGAAGAAGTTCCCGAACTCGAAGGTGACCTTCTCCTCGACGCAGGAGGTCTCGACCGCCCTGCAGCCGCGGTTCGCCAGCAACACTCCGCCGGACATGGTCAACAACGCCGGCTCGAAGCTGATGGACCAGGGCAAGCTCGTCGAGGCCGGCCAGGTCGCCGACCTGACCGACCTGTTCGCCGCGCCGTCGCTGGACATCGCGGGCAAGACCGTTGCGGACACCCTGATCCCGGGCACCATCGAGCAGGGCACCTTCAACGGCAAGCCGTACGTGCTGAACTACGCCTACACCGTGTTCGGCCTGTGGTACTCCGGCAAGCTGTTCAAGGACAACGGCTGGACCGCGCCGACCAGCTGGGCGGACTTCACCGCGCTGCTGGAGAAGATGAAGGCCAAGGGCATCACCCCGTACTCGTACGCGGGTGCCAACGCGGCCTACTACCAGTACCTGGTCATCCTGACCACGGCCGCCAAGATCGGTGGCCCGGACGTGCTCAAGGCGATCGACAACCTGGAGAAGGGCGCCTGGACGAACGACGCCGTCAAGCAGGCCGCCACCCTCTGGGGCGAGATCGGCGCCAAGTACGGCAACAAGGCTCACCTGGGCCTGAAGCACACCGAGGTTCAGCTGCAGCAGAACCAGTACAAGGTGGGCTTCTACCCGTCGGGTTCCTGGCTGGAGAACGAGCAGTCCAAGGACACCCCGGCCGGCTTCGACTACCAGGTCGCCGCCATCCCGGGTGCCACCGCGTCGGACAAGCTGCCCGCCACGGGCCTCTACGCCGCCGCCGGTGAGATGTACTTCGTCGCCAGCAAGGGCAAGAACGTCCAGGGTGGCAAGGAGTACCTGCGCCACATGCTGTCCAAGGCCGGCGCCAAGGGCTTCACCGAGCTCACCAAGTCGCTGACCGTCGTCACCGGCGCGGCCGAGGGCCTGACCCTCTCGCCCGGTCTGACCTCGGCCAACGCGGCGCTGACCGCGGCCGGTGCGGCCAACTTCAGCTTCCGCTGGGACGCCTGGTACAAGAACCTGGACGACGAGTGCCGCGCCGCCACCAACAAGCTCATGTTCCAGGGTGGCACCGCCGACGAGTTCTGCACCCGTATGCAGGCCGCGGCTGACAAGACCGAGAAGAAGTTCTCCCGCTAAATCCCCCCGAAGCCGGAGTAGTTGATCATGCGGCAAGGTAAATACCCGTTCGTCATCGGGTTCCTGATCGCCCCACTTGCCCTTTACGGCATGTTCGTCCTGCGCCCGATCGCCGCGGCGGTCCAGGTGTCCATGACGAACTGGAGCGGTCTGTCCCCGAATTTCGATTTCGTCGGCCTGGAGAACTTCCAGAAGCTCCTGGACGACGACAAGGTATGGCTGGCAGCCAAGCACCACGTCTTCCTGCTGGTCACCTTGCCGGTGATCACGATCGCCCTCGCCCTGTTCTTCGCGTTCCTGTTGAACATGGGCGGGGGCACCCGCGGCGGCATGATGACCGGGGTCTGGGGGTCGAAGTTCTACCGCGTGGTGTTCTTCCTCCCCCAGGTCCTGGCCGTCGTCATCGTCGGCGTCATCTTCGGCCGGGTGTACGCCCCGGACGGCAGTGGCGTCCTCAACCGCTTCCTCGAACTGTTCGGCGTGGACGCGGTGCAGTTCATGGCCGAGTACGGCCTCTGGTCGATCCTCGGCGTGCTGGTCTGGCAGGCGGTCGGCTTCTACGTGGTGCTGTTCGCCGCGGGCATGTCGAGCATCCCGGCCGAGATCTACGAGGCGGCCGTGATGGAC
The DNA here is from genome assembly GCF_009720365.1 of Catellatospora paridis. Classification (GTDB taxonomy): domain Bacteria; phylum Actinomycetota; class Actinomycetes; order Mycobacteriales; family Micromonosporaceae; genus Catellatospora; species Catellatospora paridis. The sequence continues at coordinate 820,469 of NZ_ML769314.1, forward strand.
GGCGCCAGCCGGGTCACCATCTTCTTCCGGGTCACCATCCCGCTGCTGATGGAGACCGTGAAGGTCGCCTGGGTGTACCTCGGCATCCTGGCCATGGACGCGTTCGCCCTGGTGATGGTGCTCTCCATCGACGAGGGCGGCCCGGACGGGGCCACCACCGTGCTGCCGGTGCAGATCTACAAGTCGGGCATCCGGGAGTCGGACTACGGCTACGCGTCGGCGCTCGGCGTGGCGCTGGCCGTCTTCACCATCATCTTCGCGGTGCTGTCCCTGCGTGGCGGCAAGCGCAACGCGGTCGAGCACTGAGCGGGGTCTGTCGTGGCAAACAAGTCTGAGAAGCGCAGCAGCGCCGGCGTCCTGAACAAGCTGTCCCACGTCGCGCTGGCCGTCTGGGCCATCCTGATCATCTACCCGCTGATCTTCACGTTCCTCGCGGCGTTCAAGAACAACACCGAGATCTTCATCGGCAACCCGTTCGCGCTGCCGAGCCACTGGGACTTCGGCTCGTTCGGCCGGGCCTGGACCGAGGCGAAGGTCGGCACGTACTTCCTGAACAGCCTGATCGTGGTGTCGATCTCGACGTTCGGCACCATGCTGCTGGGCGCGATGGCGGCGTACGTGCTCGCGCGGTACGAGTTCATCGGGAACAGGTTCATCTACTTCCTGTTCATCGCGGGCCTGGCCTTCCCGGTGTACCTGGCGCTCACCCCGCTCTACATCGTGGTGCAGGAGCTGGGCCTGCTGGGCACGCACACCGGCCTGATCCTGGTGTACATCGCCTACTCGCTGCCCTTCACCGTGTTCTTCCTGGCCGCGTTCTTCAAGACGCTGCCCAACGCGGTGGCCGAGGCCGCGATGATCGACGGCGCCTCGCACACCAAGCTGTTCTTCCGGGTGATGATGCCGATGGCCAAGCCCGGCCTGATCAGCATCACCATCTTCAACATCATCGGCCAGTGGAACCAGTACGTGCTGCCGGTCTCCCTGCTCCCCGGCGGTGCCGAGGGCCAGGAGAAGTGGCTGCTCACCCAGGGCATCGCCAACATCTCCACCGCTGCCGGCTACCAGGCCGACTGGCCCGCCCTCTTCGCGGCACTGTCGATCGCGATCATCCCGATGATCATCGTCTACACGATCTTCCAGCGCCAGATCCAGTCCGGCCTCACCGCCGGCGCGGTGAAGTAGCTCCCTCCGCTTTCCCGGTCAGGGCGGTCTCGTATGAGACCGCCCTGACCTTTTCGCCTCAGTAGGGGCGGGCCACGGAGCAGTAGGCGTAGAGGTGGGTCTGGGGTTGGGCGTCGACGGTGGGCAGGGCGGGTTCCCAGAGGTCGGTGACGAGATCCTCGACGGTGAAGCCGTGGCGGTTCAGGAGATGCCTCAGGTCTTCCCGGGGGTACGCGGTCAGGGGCACCCGAGTGCCGAGGAAGTCGCGCATGAGGTGGTCCGAGTCGCCCTCGACCATGCCCAGGGCGAAGTAGCCGGTGTGGTCGAGGACGTGGTGGATGTCGTCGAGGGCCTTGTCGATGTCGGCCCGGGAGAGCATGAGCAGCGAGAAGAAGGCCGCCACGCCGTCGAAGCGCTGCTGGGTGGGGTGCAGGCCGTCGAGGTCGAACAGGTCGCGCTCCACGAAGATGGCCTCGGGCACGGTGTTGCGGGCCAGTTCGAGCATCACGGGTGAGGTGTCGATGCCGACGACGTGGCAGCCGCCGTCGATGAGCTGGCGGGCGGTCGGGGTGCCGGCGCCGCAGCCCACGTCGAGCACCAGCGGGTGCTGCCGGTCGGAGAGCCGTTCCAGCAGCCACCGGCCCGCGGCGAGCTGGCCCGGCCGGTCCGCGAAGGCCTCGCTGTAGGTCGCGCCGATCCGGTCGAACACGGGCCTGGATTCGGTCATGACTTCTATATAGCCGCATCCCGCCGGGCCCGGAGCTGATTCGGGATGTCCGCCCCGACCAGCACAATGGGCGGCGTGACGGTGATCGCGGTGGTGGCGGACGGCAGCGGCGGCGGCCGACTGCGCCCGCTGGACGCCGCGGGCGAGCCCAGCGGGCGCGACGAAGCCGTGGCCGACCTCGCCGCGGCCGTCGCCTCCCGTGAGCAGGATGGCGGGCCGCGGTGGCTGTGGGGGTCGACGGAGCAGGTCTACGGGCCGCTGCTGCCCGCGGGGGTGCGGGTGCGCCGCTGCCATGACGTCGAGCTGGCCGAGGTGCTGCTGATCGGGTACGCCGGGCGCTACGGCGAGCCGCGCTCGGCCGCCGCGGCGTACGCCCGGCTGACCGGTGCGCCGGTGCCCGCCGATCAGGCGGCGCGGCCCGCCCAGCCGCCCGGAGACCTGCAGGGCACCCTGTTCGGCGACACGCCCGCCCCGGTCGCGGTGCCGGACGGCGTGGACCCGCTGGAGGCGCTGGCCGCGGTGTATCGCGACCAGCTCGCCCGCACCGCCGCCGTCGGGCACCCGGCGCGGATGCGGCTGCTGATCGCGGCGGAGTCGGCCAGTGCGCTGATCGCCGCCGAGATGGGGCACACCGGGCTGCCCTGGCAGGCCCGCGCCCACGACGAGATCCTGGTCGGCCTGCTGGGTGAGCCGTCCCCGGTGGGCGGGCCGCCGCGGCGGCTCGCGGAGCTGTCGGGCCGGATCGCCGAACTGCTGAACGCGCCGGGGCTGCACCCCGACTCGCCGGCCGAGCTGCGCAAGGCGCTGCGCCGGGCCGGGATCGAGGTGCCCAACACCCGGTCCTGGGTGCTGCGCGCGGTCGACCACCCGGTCATCGAGGTGCTGCTGGAGTACAAGGAGCTCTACCGGATCTGGACCGCGCACGGCTGGAGCTGGCGGGAGCAGTGGGTGCAGCAGGGGCGCTTCCGGCCCGCGTACGTGCCGGGCGGGGTGGTCACCGGACGCTGGGCCACCCGGGGCGGGGGAGCGCTGCAGATCCCCAAGGCGGTGCGCGGCGCGGCCCGCGCCGATCCGGGCTGGCGGCTCGTCGTCGCCGACGCCGGGCAGTTGGAGCCGCGCATCCTCGCCGCGGTGTCCGGTGACGCCGGGCTGGCCCGTGCCGCGGCCGCAGGCGACCTCTACGCGGTGCTGGCCGCCGAGGCGTTCAAGGGCGACCGGGCGGCGGCGAAACTGGCCCTGCTGGGTGCGATGTACGGCCAGACCGGCGGCGCGGCGGCGCCCGCGATCGCGGCGCTGCGCGGCAGCTACCCCAAGGCCTGGGCGTACGTCGAGGCGGCCGCGCGCACAGGCGAGACCGGCGGCCTGGTGCGCTCCTGGCTGGGCCGCACCTGCCCGCCGTCGGCGCTGGAGTCGTCGTGGACCGACGAGGGTGCGTCGGGCCGCTCGCGGGGCCGGTTCACCCGCAACTTCGTCATCCAGGCCACCGCCGCCGAATGGGCCGCCTCGCTGCTGGCCACGCTGCGCGCCCGGCTCTGGAACACCCGCGCCGAGCTGGTCTTCTTCCAGCACGACGAGGTCATCGTGCACTGCCCGCAGGACGAGGCAGACCTCGTGGTGGCCGCCCTGGAAGCCGGGGCGAAAGCGACGGGCGAGCTGCTGTTCGGCAGCTCGCCCGTGCGGTTCCCGCTCACCGTCGCCGTCGTGGACTCCTACGGCGACGCGAAGTAGGCCGTGCTCTTACCGAGGCCGCGTCAGACCTCGATGTCGAAGCGCTTGAGCAGCGCCGGGGCCAGCAGCCCCGCGCCCGCGACCAGCGAGATCACCGTGAACGCGGAGCGCAGCACGGTGGTCTCCACCTTGCTGCCCGCCTCGATGGCAAAGGTGTCCGGCAGGCCGATCATGCGCCACATGCGCCGCCCGGTCGGGATCGGCCACAGGATCGGCACCCCGGCCCGGGTCACGATGTCGCCCATCAGGTGCACGATGCAGCCGACCCCCACCGCCAGGCCGATCATCGGATACCCGCGGTTCTCGCTGGGCAGGAAGTTGAACGCGAAATAGGCCGCGCCTGCCGAGGTCAGCGTCACGATGACCCAGCCGGCCCGGTCGGCCCACTTGTCGAACAGCCCGCGCAGCGCGAAGCCGAACATGAAGAACAGGATGCCGATCACCGCCCACCGGCCGAACCTGGTGCACAGCCAGATCGAGCCGAAGCCCATCAGCGCCGCGAACGGCAGCGTGTGGGTCAGCGTGCGGTGGCCGTTGTGCCGGTCGGGGTCCTTGCTCAACTTGGTGGCCGTGTACACGCCGACCGAGATCTTCTCGATGACCTCGGCGACGAACAGCGAGGCCACCCCGAAGCTGCGGGAGACGGTCGAGCCGCCCTGGCCCTTGGTCACCTTGCCGGACATGTCCAGATCGGGCAGCAGCGCCCCGCCCGCGCACACCGCGGCGCCGACCGCGATGGTCGTGGCCGACTGGGGATAGTCGAAGAACTGCGCGGCCACCCAGGACCCGGTCAGCCACGTGGCCGCGCCGGACAGCGCGTGCTGTGGACCCATCATGATGTTTGATTCCTCCCCTGACCACCACAACGTCGCGTTGCGATCAACGTCGCACACTGTGTCAAACAAGGGCGTCCGGATGCAATCGGCCGGATCTCCATAGCAGACGGTTGCGGCGGGGTCACGCAGGGCGGCGCGGCGCGCCGTATGTTTGCCGGCCGGATACGCCCAGCTCATCGCGTAAGGCGTTCTCCGTCAGCGGATACGGGTGGTGCGGGTCGAGGCGTTCGGGCGTTGTCGGATCCCCGTCATCGTCGATCGGCAGGCCGACCGCCACCCGTTCCCGGTCGGGCACCGGCACCCAGTCGTCGCCGTCCCACATCACGTCGTCGCGGCTGTGCGCGCCCGGATGGTCGTGCCCGGCCAGGTCGTCCCAGACGTGCGCCAGCTCGTGGTAGAGCACCACGACCGGCGGCGCGCCGCCCGGCAGGCCCTGGAAACCCGGCTCGTACGAGATGACGTGCCGGTCGGCGTCCCCGTCGACGCCCGCGAAGCCGTTGGCGGCCCCGAACGGCAGCTCCCGGACCTCCAGGGTGTCCGGCCCGTCGCCGGGCAGCCAGCCGTCGCCGCCGGCCAGCGCCGTGTCCAGCTCGGCCAGCATGCGCCGCCCGGCCGGTGAGGCGCGCAGCAGGTCCAGATCGGATGCGACGCGCTCGGCGAACTCCGGGGTGCCGGTGACCGTGATCCCCGCACCTGCCACGGTCTGCGGTGCGAGGTGCGACGACTCGGCCTCGGCGACGGGATCGGCGAGGTCGCGGTAGGCGCGGTCGAAGCCGCCCGCGCCGTCGAGGCCGTCCCTGCCCGCGCCGCCGGCGAGCACGTCGTCGCCGTCTCCGCCGGACACCAGGTCGCTGCCGCGGCCGCCGGACAGGTGGTCGCGTCCCGCGCCGCCGCGCAGCGTGTCGTCGCCGCTCAGGCCGTACACGGTGTCGTCGCCCGGCCCGCCGTCGGCCACGTCGGCCCCGGCCCCGGCGTCGAGGTAGTCCCGGCCGCCACCGCCCAGCAGCAGGTCGTCGCCGTCCCGGCCGAGCAGCGTGTCCGCGCCGTCCGCGCCGTGCAGCAGCTGCCCGCCGTCGATCCGGTCGTCGCCCGCGCCGGAGAGCACGCTGACCGGGGCCGCCACGGCCGGGTCGACACGCACCCGGTCGTCCCCGGCCCCGGTGCGCACCACCAGCCGCCCGTCCGGGACCGCGGCCACCGTCACGCCGTCGACCAGGACCAGCGGGCGACCGGCGGCGTCGACGGTGACCACCACGTCGTCGTCGTTCGCGCCGGTGTTCACCAGGGTGACGCCACCGCCGCGCACCACCACCGGCTCCGACGGCTCCGGCGTCGGCGGCTGCGCGGCAGGCGGGAACGCTCCGGCCAGCTCGTGCCAGCCCGCCGCAACGGCGGCGAGGGCGGCCTCGGCCTGGCGCGTCGCGGCGGTCAGGTCGCCGCGCAGGTCGGTCGCCTCGGCGGCGGCCGCGTGCACCCGGGCGGCGTGCGCCGGGCCGGGCGCGAAGAACAGGACACGGTCCGGGCCGCCGCGGCAGGGCACCGCGGCGGTGACCCGGGCCAGCGACTCGTCCAGGTGCCGCTGCACCGAGGTCAGCCGCCCGGCCAGGGCCTCCAGTGCGAGCGCCGCCCGCCGGGCCAGCTCCGCCGCGAGCGCGATCCCGGCGGCCAGCCGCCTGCGGGAGTCCTCGTAGGCCGTCGCGTCGGCGCCGGTCCACGTCGCGCTCGCGGCGGTGGCCGCGGCCAGCCCGTCCGCGGTGTCGGCGGCCAGCGCCGCGCAGGACCGCCAGCGCTGTGCCGCCGCCAGCAGCGGCGCCGCTCGCACCGGCAGCGACCACAGCGGCGGCAGCGCGATGACGAACCCGGCGACAGCGCCCGACGGCGCGTCCTGTCTCACCGCACACCAGCCGGAATGCGAGATCTCCACGGGCTTGCGGCAGGGTGCTGCGGCGCGCTGGCCTTCCCTCGCGCACTCGGTCGGCGGGTCACCACATGCCCCTGGGGTGGCGCGGTTCGCGGACGCGGTCGAGGTCCGCGGCCGACTGCTCCTCGGCGCGCCGGTGGGTGGCCGCGACCAGGTACAGCCGGTCGGCGTCGGTGAGCAGACCGTCGGCGAGCGCCGCGAGCGCGTGTTCCGCCGCCCGCACCGTGGCCAGGTGGGCCGCCGCAATGGCGGCATCCATTCCGGAGGGACGCTCCGGCGGCGGTGGTGCGGCCCGGTGCAGGGCCTCGGCCAGGGATTCCAGGTCCGCCGCCAGCCGCAGGGTCTGCGGGGGCTCGCCGGTCAGCTGCGTCACGCATCGAGCGTGGCAGCGCGTGGGGGACGGCACAACGCCCCCCACGCGAGCTGTGGATAACTCCGACTCAGGCGACCGCCGCCGGGGTGAAGATGCCGGTCACCAGCTCCGTGAGCAGCTCCGGGCCGTGTTCGGTGAGCACCGACTCGGGGTGGAACTGCACGCCGGCGAAGCCCGGCCCGCGCAGCGCGTGCACGAACCCGGTGCCGTCCTCGCGGGACAGCTGCAGGTCGCCGTACGCGGTGGACAGGGTGTCGGCGGGGGCGACCGCGGTGAAGGTGGAGTAGAAGCCCACCCGGCGGGTCACCCCGAACAGGTCGATGTCGCACGGCAGGCCCTGGTAGGGCACGTCGCGACGGTGCATCGGCAGGCCGAGGCGGCGGCTGAGCACCTGGTGGCCCAGGCACACGCCGAGCAGCGGCGCGCGGCGGGACAGCCGCTCCTCCACGACCCGGCCCAGCGCCGCCACCCGCGGGTCGGTGTCGTCGCCCGGATCGCCGGGCCCGGGTCCGGCCACCACCAGGTCGTACGAGCTGAGCCCGCCCAGTGCCGTGGTGGGCTGGACGGTGACCCGCATGCCCAGCGAGCGCAGCACGTGCCCGAGCATGCCGGTGAAGGTGTCCTCCGCGTCGACGATCAGCGCGGTGCGGCCCACCAGCGGCCCGGCCACCGGCTCGGCGGCGCGCTCGGCCAGCCAGAACCGCGACAGCCGCTCGTTGCGGGCCAGCAGCGTGGCGCGCACCGCCGGGTCGGCGGCCAGCTCCTTGATGTCGGCGGCGGAGTGCGTGTCCGGCGCGGTGCGCAGGCCCAGTGCGGTGAGCACGCCGCCCGCCTTGGCGTGGGTCTCGGCGACCTCGCCGTCCGGGGTGGAGTCGCGCACCAGCGTCGCGCCCGCCTTGACGGCGATGGTCCCGTCGGCGGCGATGTCGGCGCAGCGGAACAGGATCGGCGCGTCCAGCGTCTGCCGGCCGTCGGCGTCGCGGCCCAGCAGCGCCAGCACCCCGGCGTAGTAGGCGCGGCCGGAGGTCTCGTAGCGGGCGATGACGCGGGCGGCGTTCTCGATCGGGCTGCCGGTCAGGGTCGGGGCGAACATGGTCTCCCGCAGCACGTCGCGCACGTCCAGGTCGGTGCGCCCGGCCAGCAGGTACTCGGTGTGGGTGAGGTGGGTCATGTGCTTGAGGTAGGGGCCGAGCACCTGGCCGCCCTGCTGGGCGACCACGGCCATCATCTTGAGCTCCTCGTCGAGCACCATCGACAGCTCGTTGATCTCCTTGCGGTCGCTGAGGAAGCTCAGCAGCGTTCCGCGCCCGTCCGGGCCCGGCGCGAGGTCGCGGTGGCGCAGCGTGCCGGAGATCGGGTTCATCATCACCAGGCCGTCGTCGACGCTGACGTGCCGTTCCGGTGACGCGCCGACCAGCGTCCGGCCCCCCTCGCCGGGCAGGTGGACCAGGAACGACCAGTACACGCCCCGCTCACCCGAGATCAGGCGGCGCAGCGCGGCCCCGGCGAGCAGGCGGGGGTCTGCCTCAGTGTGCGCGCGGGCGGTGCGGTGGATCACGAAGTTGGATCCGGCGCCGTGGCCGATCTCGTCGCGCAGCACCGCGGCGACCAGTTCCCGGTAGGCCGCGTCGTCGATGTCGAAGCCGAGGTCGGTCACGTCGGGCACGGTGTCCGGGAGGGCGGCCAGGGCCTCGGCGAGCGGGATGCGGTCGTACGACTCGACGGTCAGGCAGGCCAGCGGGGTGCCGTCGTCGATGCGGTCGAAGCCGCGCTCGACGAGCTGGCGGTAGGGCACCAGGGCGAGCGTGCGCGGACCGGCCTCGTCGCCGTCCGCGTGCTCGGGCAGGGGGATGTCGGCCAGCCGTGCCACGGTGGACAGCGGACCTCGCAGCACCTCGAGGTGCTCGGAACCTTCGCGTCGCAACAGCGCGAACGGGCCCGGGTCGGGCGCGCCGAGCAGATCGTGGAGCAGGTTCATCGATGGTCTCCCGGTTCGGGTGGGCCGTATGCCGGGCGACCGATAAAGCAAAGGCCGCCTCGTCGAGGCGGCCGCGGTGTGGGTATGCCTACCCGCGCGTGTCGATGGCCGCCGGTCGGGCGCGCCACCACAGGTTGCGGGTGGAAGTCATGGCGGTAACCGTACCGGCGACTCGCGCGACTGTCCAGAAACCTCACCGGTCGGTTGTCATATTCGTGCTCACCTATCCACTTTTCACTGTGTGACGGGTAACATACCGCGAGTCACCAGTGGTGGCGGTGGTTCAGCCGAGGCAGGGGAGGGGCCGGTGGCGGGCGACGTACGTGAGCAGTGGATGGCATCCCGTCTCGCGGCCGCGTTCACGCTTCCGCTGATCGCCTTCGCGCTGGTGGCGTGCGCGCTGCTGGGCTGGGCCGTGGCCGAGGCCCTGCAGATGCGGGAGGCGGCCGCGCTCGGGGTCGACGGCGCCGCGTTCGCCGAGGACGTGGCCTGGCGATGGGTGGCCGTGATCGCGGTCGGCCCGGTGCTGGCCTTCGGGTTGCTGGTCCGCCTCGTCGCCGCTGTGCGGCGGGAGCTGCTGGCCGCCGCCGAGGGTTTGCGCCGCGACGCGCAGGCCCTGGCCGACGAGCTTCCGGCGACCTTCGAGCGGCTGCGGACGGGCAACGGCGAGCCTCCCGCGGAGGAGGCGTACGGACCACCGAGCGAGGTGACGTCCCCGGCCGACGGGTTCGCCGCGGCCGGTGCGGCGCTGTCGGCGGTCCGCGACAGCGTGGTCGCGCTCGCGCTGCGCCAGGCACGCTCGCGGCGGGCCGTCAACGGGATCTTCACGAACCTGGCCCGGCGCTCGCAGATCCTGGTGGAACGGCAGTTGCGCCTGCTCGACGAGATGGAGCGCGACGAGCGCGACCCCGACCGGCTGGCGGCACTGTTCAAACTGGACCATCTGGCCGCCCGGCTGCGCCGCAACGACGAGAACCTGCTGGTGCTCGCCGGGGCCGAGCCGCGCCGGCGGTGGCGCGAGGGCGTGCCGCTCGCGGCGCTCGCGCTGGCCGCGCTCTCCGAGATCGAGCATTATGAGCGGGTGCGCGCCGACGTCGACGACTCGTTGTACATCGCCGGGCACGCCGCCGCCGACATCGGTCACCTGCTGGCCGAGCTGCTGGACAACGCCACCGCCTTCTCCGCGCCGGACACGGCGGTGCGGGTGAGTGCGCACGCCGCGCCCGGCGGTGCGCTGGTCGAGATCGTGGACGAGGGCATCGGCCTGAGCGAACGCGCGCTCGCCGAGGCCAACGCGCTGCTGGCCCTGCCCGCCGAGGTCGACGTGGCGTCCAGCGAGCGGATGGGTCTGGTGGTGGTGAGCCACCTCGCGGCCCGGCACGGGGTGCGGGTGGGCCTGTCGCTGTGCCCGGACCGCGGCGTGCGCGCGGCCGTCGAGCTGCCCGCCGCACTGCTGGCCGAGCCCGCGGACCCGCCGCACCGGCCCGCGCCGCCCGTCGCCGGGCCGGCCC
>NZ_ML769315.1:0-31610 GCF_009720365.1 Catellatospora paridis
TCGAGCTACCGCTGGACGTCGACGGGTGTGCTGGCGACCCCGAAGTCGGGCTGGGTCTCGCTCAAGGACTTCACCACCGCCCCCTACAACGGCAGGCAACTCGTCTACGCCACCACCCACGACAACGGATCGACCTGGGGCTCGATGAACTTCAGCCTGCTCACCAACTGGTCCGACATGGCCTCGGCCAGCCAGAACACCATGTCGTCGGCCACCGTCGCACCGTCGCTGTTCTACTTCGCGCCCCGCAACATCTGGGTCCTCGCATACCAGTGGGGCGGACCCGCCTTCTCCTACCGCACCTCCAGCGACCCCACCAACCCCAACGGCTGGTCCTCCCCGCAGACCCTGTTCTCCGGCACCATCTCCGGCTCCGGCACCGGACCCATCGACCAGGCCGTCATCGGCGACAGCAGCAACATGTACCTGTTCTTCGCCGGCGACAACGGCAAGATCTACCGGGCCAGCATGCCGATCGGGAACTTCCCCGGCAGCTTCGGCTCCACCTCGACGGTGATCATGAGCGACACGACCAACAACCTGTTCGAAGCCGTCCAGGTCTACAAGGTCTCCGGCCAGAACCAGTACCTCATGATCGTCGAGGCGATCGGCTCGCAGGGCCGCTACTTCCGCTCCTTCACCTCCAGCAGCCTCGGCGGCACGTGGACGCCGCAGGCCGCGAGCGAGAGCAACCCCTTCGCCGGCAAAGCCAACAGCGGCGCCACCTGGACCAACGACATCAGCCACGGCGAGCTGATCCGCACCAACGCCGATCAGACCATGACCATCGACCCCTGCAACCTGCAACTGCTCTACCAGGGACGTTCGCCCAACTCCGGCGGCGACTACGGCCTGCTGCCCTACCGACCCGGCCTGCTGACCCTGCAGCGCTGAGGGGCGGCAGCACCAGACCGGCCGATGAGCACGCCCATGCCCACTCGACCGGTGCCACCGACGTCCTACCGCACCCGCCCGGGCCCCCGCCCGGGCGGGCCTCCACGGACCAGCCCACCGCTCCCAGGAGAACGACATGAGACGAACACCCCACGGCCGCACGTTCCGCGCGGCGCTGACAGCCACCCTGCTCGTGGCCGCCACCGCGCTGACCACCGTCGCGTTGGCGAACTCCGCCAGCGCGGGCACCACGCTCGGCGCGTCCGCGGCCGAACGTGGCCGCTACTTCGGCGCGGCGATCGCCGCGAACAAGCTCGGTGACTCCACCTACGTCGGCATCCTCAACCGCGAGTTCAACTCCGTCACCGCCGAGAACGAGATGAAGTGGGACGCCACCGAGCCGTCCCAGAACAACTTCAGCTACACCAACGCCGACCGGATCGTCAGCCACGCCCAGAGCCGGGGCATGGCCATCCGCGGCCACGCCCTGGTCTGGCACTCCCAGCAGCCGGGCTGGGCGCAGAACATGAGCGGCAGCGCGCTGCGCTCCGCGATGGTCAACCACATCACCCAGGTCGCGACCAAATACCGCGGCAGGATCCACTCCTGGGACGTGGTGAACGAGGCGTTCGCCGACGGCAGCGGCGGCGGCCGGCGTGACTCGAACCTGCAGCGCACCGGCAACGACTGGATCGAGGTCGCGTTCCGCACCGCGCGGGCCGCCGACCCGAACGCGAAGCTCTGCTACAACGACTACAACACCGACGGGATCAACGCCAAGTCCACCGGCATCTACAACATGGTGCAGGACTTCAAGTCCCGCGGCGTGCCCATCGACTGCGTCGGCTTCCAGTCCCACCTGACCAACTCGGTCCCCTCGGACTACCAGGCCAACCTGCAGCGCTTCGCAAACCTCGGCGTCGACGTCCAGATCACCGAGCTGGACATCTCCGGGTCCAACCAGGCCAACGTGTACTCCACCGTCACCCGCGCGTGCCTGGCCGTGTCCCGCTGCAACGGCATCACCGTGTGGGGCATCCGCGACAGCGACTCCTGGCGCACCGGCCAGAACCCGCTGCTGTTCGATTCCTCCGGCAACAAGAAGGCGGCGTACACCTCGACGCTCAACGCCCTCAACAGCACGACCCCGTCCAGCCCCGCGCCGTCGACCTCACCGTCCACGCCGGGCGGGCCGGTCGACACGAGTGCCTGGTACATCCTCGTCAACCGCAACAGCGGCAAAGCCCTCGACGTGTACAACTTCTCCACCGCCGACGGCGGCCGCATCACCCAGTGGACCCGAGGCACCGCCAACAACCAGCAATGGCAGTTCGTCGACTCCGGCAGCGGCTACTACCGGATCAAGTCCCGCCACTCCGGCAAGGTCCTCGACGTCTACAACCTCTCCACCGCCAACGGCGGCGCGATCGTCCAGTGGGCCGACAACAACGGCAACAACCAGCAATGGCGCCTGGCCGACTCCGGCGGCTACCTCCGGTTCATCAGCCGGCACAGCAACAAGGCCCTCGAAGTCCAGGGCGCTTCCACCGCCGACGGGGCCAACATCGTCCAGTACGACGACTGGGGCGGGGCCAACCAGCAATGGCAGCTGGTTCGGGTCGGATCCGTCACGGCCGCGATCGGTGCCGTCGCCCACGACGTCGGGCTCGCGGCACAGCGGTCCGTCGCGCTCGGCTCCCTGACCGCGGCGACGTCACGGTCATGACACCGGGCAAGCCCGTCACACCATGATCAGCCGCCGGGGCGGGGACCGCCGCATCCCCACCCCGGCGGCCATTCACTTGCTCGGCGACCGAAGCCGACGAACGCCGCGGACGTCCGCGGCGAGCTGCGACACCCCCATATCCCGGCCCACCGCGGCCATGAGACGAGGAGGATGCCGTGAGCGGCATCGGCACCATCCCGCAAGTCCTGCCCCGGCGACGGGGCTGGCGCACTGCGTTGATCGCCGTGTTGGCCACCGCGCTGGCCGGCACGGGCCTGGTCGTGGTCGGCACGGGCAGCGCGCAGGCCGCGACCGTGGACACCGGCGCGTGGTACATCCTGGTCAACCGCAACAGCGGCAAAGCCCTCGACGTGTACAACTTCTCCACCGCCGACGGCGGCCGCATCACCCAGTGGACCCGAGGCACCGCCAACAACCAGCAATGGCAGTTCGTCGACTCCGGCAGCGGCTACTACCGCCTCAAGTCCCGCCACTCCGGCAAGGTCCTCGACGTCTACAACTTCTCCACCGCCAACGGCGCATCCATAGTCCAGTGGGCCGACGGCAACGGCACCAACCAGCAGTGGCGCCTGGCCGACTCGGCCGACGGCTACGTCAGGTTCATCAACCGCAACAGCAGCAAAGCCCTCGAAGTCCAGGGCGCTTCCACCGCCGACGGCGCCAACATCGTCCAGTACGACGACTGGGGCGGCAACAACCAGCAATGGCAGCTCGTCCGGGTCGGCACGAACCCGACCCCGAGCGCGTCGTCCTCACCGCCGCCGAGCAGCGGCAACTACACCAACCCGGTGCTTTGGCAGGACTTCGCCGACATCGACATCATCCGGGTCGGCGACGCCTACTACTACTCCGCCTCGACCATGCACTACTCCCCCGGCGCGCCGATCCTGCGCTCGTACGACCTGGTCAACTGGGAGTTCGCCGGGCACTCGGTGCCGGTACTCGACCATTCCAGCGCGTACAACCTCAGCGGCGGGCGTGCCTACGTCAAGGGCATCTGGGCCTCGACCCTCAACTACCGCCCCTCCAACAGCACCTTCTACTGGATGGGCTGCATGGAGTTCAACAAGACCTACGTCTACACCGCCACGGCCGTCGACGGCACCTGGACCAAGCGGTCGACGATCAACAACTGCTACTACGACGCCGGACTGCTCGTCGACGACAACGACACCATGTACGTCGCCTACGGCAACAGCAACATCAGCGTCGCCCAGTTGTCGGCCGACGGCCTCAGCCAGGTCCGCACCCAGCAGGTGTTCACCACGCCGTCCAGCGTCGGCACCCTCGAAGGCGCCCGCTTCTACAAGCGCAACGGCAGCTACTACATCTTCCTGACCCGCCCCGCCAACGGCCAGTACATCCTCAAGTCGTCCAGCCCCTTCGGCCCGTACACGATGCATCCGCACCAACGCCGATCAGACCATGACCATCGACCCCTGCAACCTGCAACTGCTCTACCAGGGACGTTCGCCCAACTCCGGCGGCGACTACGGCCTGCTGCCCTACCGACCCGGCCTGCTGACCCTGCAGCGCTGAGGGGCGGCAGCACCAGACCGGCCGATGAGCACGCCCATGCCCACTCGACCGGTGCCACCGACGTCCTACCGCACCCGCCCGGGCCCCCGCCCGGGCGGGCCTCCACGGACCAGCCCACCGCTCCCAGGAGAACGACATGAGACGAACACCCCACGGCCGCACGTTCCGCGCGGCGCTGACAGCCACCCTGCTCGTGGCCGCCACCGCGCTGACCACCGTCGCGTTGGCGAACTCCGCCAGCGCGGGCACCACGCTCGGCGCGTCCGCGGCCGAACGTGGCCGCTACTTCGGCGCGGCGATCGCCGCGAACAAGCTCGGTGACTCCACCTACGTCGGCATCCTCAACCGCGAGTTCAACTCCGTCACCGCCGAGAACGAGATGAAGTGGGACGCCACCGAGCCGTCCCAGAACAACTTCAGCTACACCAACGCCGACCGGATCGTCAGCCACGCCCAGAGCCGGGGCATGGCCATCCGCGGCCACGCCCTGGTCTGGCACTCCCAGCAGCCGGGCTGGGCGCAGAACATGAGCGGCAGCGCGCTGCGCTCCGCGATGGTCAACCACATCACCCAGGTCGCGACCAAATACCGCGGCAGGATCCACTCCTGGGACGTGGTGAACGAGGCGTTCGCCGACGGCAGCGGCGGCGGCCGGCGTGACTCGAACCTGCAGCGCACCGGCAACGACTGGATCGAGGTCGCGTTCCGCACCGCGCGGGCCGCCGACCCGAACGCGAAGCTCTGCTACAACGACTACAACACCGACGGGATCAACGCCAAGTCCACCGGCATCTACAACATGGTGCAGGACTTCAAGTCCCGCGGCGTGCCCATCGACTGCGTCGGCTTCCAGTCCCACCTGACCAACTCGGTCCCCTCGGACTACCAGGCCAACCTGCAGCGCTTCGCAAACCTCGGCGTCGACGTCCAGATCACCGAGCTGGACATCTCCGGGTCCAACCAGGCCAACGTGTACTCCACCGTCACCCGCGCGTGCCTGGCCGTGTCCCGCTGCAACGGCATCACCGTGTGGGGCATCCGCGACAGCGACTCCTGGCGCACCGGCCAGAACCCGCTGCTGTTCGATTCCTCCGGCAACAAGAAGGCGGCGTACACCTCGACGCTCAACGCCCTCAACAGCACGACCCCGTCCAGCCCCGCGCCGTCGACCTCACCGTCCACGCCGGGCGGGCCGGTCGACACGAGTGCCTGGTACATCCTCGTCAACCGCAACAGCGGCAAAGCCCTCGACGTGTACAACTTCTCCACCGCCGACGGCGGCCGCATCACCCAGTGGACCCGAGGCACCGCCAACAACCAGCAATGGCAGTTCGTCGACTCCGGCAGCGGCTACTACCGGATCAAGTCCCGCCACTCCGGCAAGGTCCTCGACGTCTACAACCTCTCCACCGCCAACGGCGGCGCGATCGTCCAGTGGGCCGACAACAACGGCAACAACCAGCAATGGCGCCTGGCCGACTCCGGCGGCTACCTCCGGTTCATCAGCCGGCACAGCAACAAGGCCCTCGAAGTCCAGGGCGCTTCCACCGCCGACGGGGCCAACATCGTCCAGTACGACGACTGGGGCGGGGCCAACCAGCAATGGCAGCTGGTTCGGGTCGGATCCGTCACGGCCGCGATCGGTGCCGTCGCCCACGACGTCGGGCTCGCGGCACAGCGGTCCGTCGCGCTCGGCTCCCTGACCGCGGCGACGTCACGGTCATGACACCGGGCAAGCCCGTCACACCATGATCAGCCGCCGGGGCGGGGACCGCCGCATCCCCACCCCGGCGGCCATTCACTTGCTCGGCGACCGAAGCCGACGAACGCCGCGGACGTCCGCGGCGAGCTGCGACACCCCCATATCCCGGCCCACCGCGGCCATGAGACGAGGAGGATGCCGTGAGCGGCATCGGCACCATCCCGCAAGTCCTGCCCCGGCGACGGGGCTGGCGCACTGCGTTGATCGCCGTGTTGGCCACCGCGCTGGCCGGCACGGGCCTGGTCGTGGTCGGCACGGGCAGCGCGCAGGCCGCGACCGTGGACACCGGCGCGTGGTACATCCTGGTCAACCGCAACAGCGGCAAAGCCCTCGACGTGTACAACTTCTCCACCGCCGACGGCGGCCGCATCACCCAGTGGACCCGAGGCACCGCCAACAACCAGCAATGGCAGTTCGTCGACTCCGGCAGCGGCTACTACCGCCTCAAGTCCCGCCACTCCGGCAAGGTCCTCGACGTCTACAACTTCTCCACCGCCAACGGCGCATCCATAGTCCAGTGGGCCGACGGCAACGGCACCAACCAGCAGTGGCGCCTGGCCGACTCGGCCGACGGCTACGTCAGGTTCATCAACCGCAACAGCAGCAAAGCCCTCGAAGTCCAGGGCGCTTCCACCGCCGACGGCGCCAACATCGTCCAGTACGACGACTGGGGCGGCAACAACCAGCAATGGCAGCTCGTCCGGGTCGGCACGAACCCGACCCCGAGCGCGTCGTCCTCACCGCCGCCGAGCAGCGGCAACTACACCAACCCGGTGCTTTGGCAGGACTTCGCCGACATCGACATCATCCGGGTCGGCGACGCCTACTACTACTCCGCCTCGACCATGCACTACTCCCCCGGCGCGCCGATCCTGCGCTCGTACGACCTGGTCAACTGGGAGTTCGCCGGGCACTCGGTGCCGGTACTCGACCATTCCAGCGCGTACAACCTCAGCGGCGGGCGTGCCTACGTCAAGGGCATCTGGGCCTCGACCCTCAACTACCGCCCCTCCAACAGCACCTTCTACTGGATGGGCTGCATGGAGTTCAACAAGACCTACGTCTACACCGCCACGGCCGTCGACGGCACCTGGACCAAGCGGTCGACGATCAACAACTGCTACTACGACGCCGGACTGCTCGTCGACGACAACGACACCATGTACGTCGCCTACGGCAACAGCAACATCAGCGTCGCCCAGTTGTCGGCCGACGGCCTCAGCCAGGTCCGCACCCAGCAGGTGTTCACCACGCCGTCCAGCGTCGGCACCCTCGAAGGCGCCCGCTTCTACAAGCGCAACGGCAGCTACTACATCTTCCTGACCCGCCCCGCCAACGGCCAGTACATCCTCAAGTCGTCCAGCCCCTTCGGCCCGTACACGATGCAGCAGCTCCTGCTCAACCTGCCCGGCCCGATCTCCGGCGGCGGCGTGCCCCACCAGGGCGGCCTCGTCCAGACGCAGAACGGTGCCTGGTACTACCTGGCCTTCGTCGACGCCTACCCCGGCGGGCGGGTCCCCGTGCTCGCGCCGGTCACCTGGACCGCCGACGGCTGGCCCCAGATCCAGCTCGTCAACAACGCCTGGGGCGGCTCCTACCCCAAGCCGAACCTGCCCGCCCGCACCGTCAAACCCATGATCGGCACCGACACCTTCGGCGGCACCGCGCTGGGCCCGCAGTGGGAGTGGAACCACAACCCCGACACCAGCCGATACACCGTCAACAACGGCCTGCGGCTGCAGACCGCCACCGTCACCAACGACCTCTACAACGCCCGCAACACCCTGACCCACCGCATCCAGGGACCGACCTCCACCGCCACCATCGAGATGGACTACTCGACCATGCGCGACGGCGACCGGGCCGGCCTCGCCATGCTGCGCGACTCCTCGGCCTGGATCGGCGTCAAACGCGACAACGGCTCCACCAGAGTCGTCATGACCAACGGCCTGACCATGGACAGCAGCTGGAACACCACCGGCACCGGCACCGAGAACGCCTCCGCCGCGGTCTCCGGCGGCCGGATCTGGCTACGCGTCAACGCCGACATCCGGCCCGGCAGCGGACGCCAGGCCCGCTTCTCGTACAGCACCGACGGCGCCAACTTCACCACCCTCGGCTCCGCGTTCACCCTCAACAACGCCTGGCAGTTCTTCATGGGCTACCGCTACGGCATCTTCAACTACGCCACCCAGTCGCTCGGCGGCTCGGTGACCGTGTCCCGGTTCGACCTGACCACCCCATAGCGGAGCGGGCCTCCGGCGACCAGGTCCGGTTGCCGGAGGCCCACCGGCTTTGCCCGAAGCGTATGGGCGACACGTCCGCCCGCCCCGGCAAGATGCACGCGTCCCGGAACGCGACGGACGGCCGATACTGCCCGGCATGCGTGGTGCGGCACCCTGAGAGGCCGCCGACCCGCGACCCGAGGACCACCGTGCCCGACACCGAAGACCTGCTGGCGATGTCCTTCTTCTGCCTACTCGTCGGCGTGGTGCTGATCGCCTTCGCAGCCTCCCTGCTGGGCCGCATCGCCGACCGATGGGAGCGGGTCAGGAAGCGGCGCGAGGCGGACCTCGCCGCAGCGGAGATGTTCTACGGCGTGCACGGCGAGTTCCACGGCGTCTGGCAGGAGTGGAAAGCCATCCGCGGGCAGGCCTTCGACGCGGCCGACCGCGAGCAGCGCCGGTGGGCACTGTCCGGACGGGCCTCGGCAGCCGGCGCCCGGGTGGAGGCGCTGGTCGCCCGGCTCGCCACGGAACGCCACCTCACCGACCGGGAACGCACGCTGCTCGGCTGCTACCGCCAGGCGTACCGGACGCTCGGCGGCTGCCTGGAGGCTGACCTGCCGCTCGGGGTCACCCTGCGACGCCAGCCGGACGGTGGGGTGCTGCCCGCCGACCACGAGGTCTGGACCGACTCCGCGACCCGTTCGTACGCGACCTTCACCGAGCTGGCGACCGCGGTCGGCGCACTGATCGCCCACTCGGGCGTCGTCCCGTCGGAGGCCCACGCCCGAGCGTCCATGCGCGCCATCACCGACAGCGGGTTCGAGAGCCCGGCCTGGGTGACGCACGCCCGTGCCGCCCTCGGCCTGCCCTCGCACAGCGAGCCGACGCAGCGGTAACACGGCACGAGTCGTACGAGGCACGGTCCCGTCAGGCCGCCCCGGCGACCGCCCGCGCGAACGCGTCCGGATTGTCGATCATCACGTTGTGCCCGGAATCCGCGATGGTGACCACGCGTACGCCGGCTGCCCGCAGTCCTTCGGCGTCACGGACCTCCTCACCGCGATCGCCGGCGAGGAAGGTCCGCGGCAGGGTCAGCCTCGCCAGCGTCTCCCGGACCGTCGGCGTGGTGTTGCGGGCCAGGCCGAAGGCGCTGCGGAGAACCGCGAGCGGGTCGGCGAGCCGCATCGTCGCGGCCCAGAACGGTCCCACCCGCTCCAGCGTCTCGGTGAACCCCCGCTCCAGGAACGTCTCCGGCGTGTGGGCGAAGACGCTGCCCGGCGGCGGGTTGCCCGTCGGCTTCGGATCCAGCGGCGCCTCCGCGACGACGAGCCGGGCCACCAGGTCGGGTCGGCGATCGGCGAGCAGGATCGCCACCGCGCCGCCCATGCTGTGCCCGATCACCTCGGCGTCGCGCACCCCGGCCGCGTCCAGCGCCGCCGCCAGTGCCTCGGCGTGCTCCGGCAGGGTGTGGCCGAAGTCGGCGGGCCGGTCGCTGATGCCGAACCCGAGCAGGTCGATCAGCAGCGACCGGCGTCCGGCCAGCGCGGGATGGTGGGTCACCGCCGCGTAGTACACGGGAGAGCTGGCACCCAGCCCGTGCACGTAGACCCGGGTCGGTTCCGCCCCGGCGATCTCCACCCACCGGATCCGGCTTCCCGCCGTCGTGACCACCGCGTCGCGCATCCGTCGCTCCTATACATCGCTTCCGAGGTATCTCGCCTGGAAGGTAAGATAGCAGCATGTTGGAACTGGCGATCCTGGGATTCCTGTGTGACGGGTCACTGCACGGATACGACCTCCGCAAACGGATCGCTGCGCTGACCGGGCACGTCCGCCCGATCGCCGACGGCACCCTCTACCCGGCGATCAAACGGCTGGAGGCGGCGGGCCTGCTCACCCGACGCCTGGAAGCGGGCAGCGTCGCCGCGCCCCGGCACATGCTCTCGCTGACCGGCGCCGGACGCGCCCGGCTGACCGCCCTGCTCAGCGAGCCGGCCGACGCCTTCATCACCGACGAGAACCACTGGTTCGTGCTGCTGGCGTTCCTGCGGCACCTGGACGACTCCGCCGCGCAGGCCCGCCCGCTGCGCCGCCGCCTGGCCTTCCTCACCACGCCCGCGAGTTTCTTCTACGACGGGGACCGGCCGCTGCGCGCCGCCGACTTCGACGACCCGTTCCGCAAGGGACTCATGACGATCGCCACCGCCACCAGCCGGACGGAACTCGCGTGGTTGCGCGAGACGCTGGCCGACCTGGAGCCGGACAGCTGACCGCCGGTCGGCGAGCCCGAAACGTCGGTGGTTACCGGCATGATCGCAACGACTGATCCGCCCCCCGTTCCAGGGAGACATCATGAACGACGGCCGTTCCGACTTCGACTTCATCTTCGGCCGGTGGCGGATACGCAACCGCAAGCTGCGCGACGTCACCGACCCGGCCTGCACCGAGTGGATCGAGTTCGACGCCACCGGGCACGCCGAGCCGATCCTCGGCGGCCTCGGCCACGTCGATCGCATGTGGTCCGACGCCCCGCCCGGCGAGGACCCGTTCGAGGGATTCACCCTGCGGCAGTTCGACCCGAAGGCCGGCAGCTGGCGGATCTGGTGGGCGTCCAGCCGCAACCCGGGCCACCTCGACCCGCCCGTCGAGGGCGCCTGGCGCGACGGGCGGGGTGTCTTCGAATGCGACGACGTCCTCGGCGGTCACCCGGTCAAGGTCCGCTTCGAGTGGACCCGGGACGGCGCGGACACCGCCCGGTGGCAGCAGTCATTCTCCTACGACCAGGGCGCGACCTGGCGGCTCAACTGGGTCATGGACTTCACCCGCACCGCCTGATCAAGCGGCCTTCCGGCACGACAATCGCGGCAGGAAGCGGGGCGGCGCGGCGGCCGCCCCGCGCGGAGCCGTCAAGCATTCTCCGCGAGCACCTCGCGCAGCTTGGCCGCGAACTCCTCCGGCTTGCCCGGCATACCGAACTCGCCGCCCATGAAGCCGCCATGGTTGCTGGGGAACACGACCGCCGCGGTGCCGAGCTGCTCGGCGACGGCGACCCCGCCTCGGTAGGCCATCGTGCCCGTGGACTCCTCGCCCACCGCCAGGACGATCCGGGTCGGCGCGGCGCGCAGCGCGTCGAAGTCCGGCTCGTAGTGCGTACAGCTGATCAGGTTCTGGCCGAGCAGCACGTCGTCACGCGAGCCGTCGTCCTGCGCCGGCATGCCGAACTGGGCCGGGTCCGGTGCCACCGCGTAGTCCGCCGGGAACTCGCCCTGGTGGCCGACCGCGGCGATGAACGCCGCCATGCCGGCGCCCAAGCCCTTGGCCTGGTACAGGTCGCGGATGAATGCGATCGCGGCCAGCGCCTGCTCCCGGTCCGGCAGCACCTGCCCTGCCGGCGGCTCGTGCGCGACCAGGGTGCGCACGTCCGCCGGGTGCGCGGCGACCAGGGCCAGCGCGTTGACCGCCCCGCCACTGCTGGCGAAGATGTCGACCGGTCCCCCGCCGAGCTCGGCGATCAGCCGGTGCAGGTCGGCGGCGTGCACATCGGGCGTCGACTCTCCGGCGTCCGCGGTACGGATGCTGCGCTGGGCGCCCCGCGGGTCGTAGGTGACCACCGTGCGGTCGGGGAAGAACCCGGCGAGCGTGGTGAACCCGCGGGCGTCCATGGGCGAGCCGATCAGCAGCAGGACCGGCTCGGTGCTGTCGGTGTTCTCGCGGACGTCGTAGTGCAGGACCGCGCCGGGAACATCGAGGGTGTAGGTCTTCGGCTCAGTCATCGGAGCAACTCCTTCTCGGGTCATGTCCAGGTAGACCGCCGCCGCCCGCGAAACTCATCGGTCCGGAGCCGAGAACTTTCCCGGAGCCGCCGAAACGGGCAAATGCCTCGGCCAGCATAGTCGTGCGGCGGGACGGGGAACCCGCGGTGAGCGGGCCCGCCGCCTCGTGCGGTATCAAGACCGGATGCAATACGTGCTGTTCCCCGGACGCCACCACCTGCTGACCCGGTTCCAGGCGGAGCGGCTCGTCGCCCTGGCCGCCCGGCACGGCGCGACCATCGTCTGGGCGGTGACCTCGGCCAACCACGACAACACCCGCCGCAACCCGGTGCCCTACCACCGGCGGGAGGCGGCGATCGAGCGGTTCAGCGCCATCACCACCCTGCGCTCGGTGGTGGTACCGGTCTTCGACATGCCGCCGACCCCGCGGTTCGCCGAGGTGACCCTCAAGAACATCACCGTCGCCACCGGTATCGAGCTGACCCCGCACAACACCGTCGTCGCCTGCTCCACCCCTGACGTCGCCGCGCTGTACGAGCGGCTCGGCTTCTCGATCGACCCCGTCGAGGCCGGGCAGTCCCCCGCCGCGGAGCGCCCCTGGGACGTCCTGCTGCGGCTGGCCGGCGGCGACGAGACGTGGCGTGAGCTGGCGCATCCCGCCACCGTCGACGTCTTCGACCGCTACCGGCTCGTCGAGACCGTACGCACCGTCGTCAACGACCCGGTCGTCGGCGACGAGGGCGGGCTGACCGCGACCCGCGACTACCGCGCCTACGTGGAGGCGTTCGCCGACAGCGCCGCCCGCAAGTGGGCCACGGCCCGCGAGCACGTGCAGCCCGGCCGGGTCGTCGACATCGGCTGCGGCGCGGGCGCGGTGCTCGAACTGGCCGACCGGGAACCGGCCCTGCGCGAGAGCGACCTGATCGGCGTCGAGGTCGCCCGCCACCTGTTCGACGAATGCGTACACCGCAAGGCGCAGGGCGTCTTCGCCAACCCCAACGTGTTCTTCTACCGCCGCAACGTGCTCGGCGGCGCGGTGTTCCCGGCCCGGTCGATCAACACGACGCTGACCTTCGCGCTGACCCACGAGATCTGGTCCTACGGCGACCAGGAGAAGTCCCTGCGGGCGTTCGCCCAGGCCATCTACGAGCACACCGCGCCCGGCGGCGTCTGGATCAACAGCGACGTCTGCGGCCCCGACGACCGCGACCGGCAGGTGCTGCTGCGCCTGGAGCGCGGCGACGGCGACAACCCCGACCGGCCGCGCACCGACCTCGCCGGGCTGCCGTCGGCACAGGTCGCGGCGTACGTCGCCGGCCTGTCCACGCGGGCCCGCTTCGACCAGTTCGCGGTCGACTTCGCGTTCCCGGTGCCGCATACGCCGGTCGGCGACACCGTCCGGCTGGCGCTCGGCGACGCCATGGACTACCTGACCCGCAAGGACTACACGGCAAGCTGGCTGTCGGAGACCCGCGAGCAGTTCTGCGGCATGGCGTACCCCGACTGGCGACGGCTGCTCACCGACGTCGGATTCGAGCTGGACCCGGCCTCGGGGACCAGCCGCAACGACTGGATCGTCGACAACCGGATCGCGCCCGTGGCCGCCCTGGCCGACCTCGACGGCACGCCGCTGGACTGGCCGGTGACGCACCTGCTGCTGGTCGCGCGGCGTCCGCTGAACTCCTGACGTCGGAGGCGGGTCGGCGTACCCCCGAATCTTCAGCGGATGCGGCCGCCCTCGGTGACCAGCCATTCGCCGGTCTCCCAGTCGGACGGGCCGTCCTCGCCGCGATAACACAGGTCGAAGCGGATGCCCAGGCCCGGCCACGGGTGCCGGACAGGCACGACGCGGAAGATGTCCGCCAGGCCCGGGAAGGTCAGCCCCTCCGGCTCGGGGAACATCAGCTCCAGCTCGGCCCGGGTCAGGTCGGTCCACAGGGCGAACTGCCACGACGTCTGCGTGAGCCACTGTTCCTGGACCAGCTCGAACCTCGGTTCGCGGCCGACGACGAAGTCGCCGATGTCCCCGTCGCACTCCTCGGCCGTTGCGGGCAGCACGAACGGCCACTGCTCGCCGGTCGGGTAGCGGTACATCGCGGACCGGGCGGCGACGGCGCCCACCAGGTCCTCCCACTGCTCGGCGGGGGTGCCGACGGGCAGGTTCACGCCCGTGTGGTCGACCCGGCGGACGTGGCCGGCGAGGCGGCGGGTCAGCTCCGCCAGCTCGACCCGGCCCGGCAGGGTGACCGCCTCGGTCTCCGCGCCATGGCTGACGCCGAGGACGTGGCCGGTGCCCAGGGCGACCTGGGGCGCGACCACGTCGGCCAGCGCGAAGGTCGTCACCGGCAGCGCGCCGTGCGGCGCGGGCGGGGTGAGGGTGAGGCGATCGGGCGGCGTGCCCGCCGGTGCCGCGTACGGCACGTCGGCCAGCAGCAGGCGCAGCCCGTCGAGGAAGGCGCGGGACTCCGGCGTCCCGGGCAGGCGGAAGGTGATCTCGGAAAGGCGGTCCATGCGCCCGAACGTAACCGTGTCCGTGTCGGTCCCGGTATGACAAATTTCCTGCCTGCGGCGACACGGCCGGGCATGGAGTCCGGTGTCGGCACTGGACTCCCCGGTCTAGTCTCGATGTGATGAGACAGCGGCTGGGTGCGGTCTGCTGGATGCTGACGATCGTCTACTTCCTGGTGCAGCCGGTCGTCGCGGCGGCCTGGGATCCCGCGTACAGCTTCCTCGACAACACGATCAGCGATCTCGGCAACGCCCGGTGCGTGCCCTCGACGGAATCCTGGCGGCCGGGGACCTTCCTCTGCTCCCCCCGGCATGTCCTCATGAACGCGACGTTCGTGCTGGTGGGCCTGTGCACGACGGTGGGCGCGCTGACGACCCGGCGGCACTGGCCGCCGCAGCGCCTCGCCGGGGCGGGACTCGCGCTGGTGGCGGTCAGCGGCGTCGGCGCGGTGCTGGTCGGCCTGGCCCCGGGCGACGTGAACATGCCGTTGCACCTGGTCGGGGCCGGGTTGCAGTTCCCCGGCGCGATCGGCCCGCTGCTGATCGGCCTCGCCACACCCCGCGAACGGCGACGCGAGCGCGCGTTCTCCCTCGCCATGGGCGCCGTCGGGATAGTCGGCTGCGCGCTGTTCGCCACCGGCCTGCACCTGGGCCTGGGCGTCGGCGGCACGGAGCGGCTCGGCTTCGACCCGCTCACCGTCTGGACCGTCGTACTCGGCGCGGTGATCTGGCGCGCGGGTCTGCGGACGCGATGACCCATCCGCTCGACGACCCCGTACGGTCCGCGCTGACCGGCCCGCACGCCCACCTGGCGCAGCGGCGGGGCCGTATCGTGCGCTACCCGCCGGAGCTGTCCAGGTTCATCGCGATCCCCCATCCGACCACTGCCGAGGACTGGGCGGACGCCGCCGCGCTGGTCGGCCCCGAGCGGGCCCCGATCGCCGGCATCGTGGTGGCCCCGCACGACGATTGGAAGGTCACCGGCGTCGGCCCGGGCCTGCAGCTCGTCGAGGACGGCGTCGAGCCGCGATACGACGACGAGGCGGTGCGGCTCGGTCCGGCCGACATACCCGAGATCGTGGCGTTCGTCGCCCGGCACCGCAACGGCCGCCTGTTCACGCCGCGCACCCTGGAACTGGGCACCTACCTGGGCATCCGCCGCGGTGGCGCGCTGGTGGCGATGGCCGGCGAGCGCCTTCGGCCGGTGGGCTGGAGCGAGCTCAGCGCCGTCTGCACCGACCCCGCCCACCGCCGTCAGGGCCTGGCCATGCGGCTGGTCCGGGCGCTGATCGCCGGCATGCGCGAGCGCGGCGAATCCGCTTTCCTGCACGTGACCCACGACAACACCGCAGCGCAGGCCCTGTACGAACGGCTCGGCTTCCGGGTACGCCGCCCGATCTCGATGGGCTCGGTCCACATTCCCGAAGATCGGCTCAGGCCCGGCAACCACTGACGCGGTTGCCGGGCCTGATCGGCTGTGCCGGCGGTGCTCATCGCCCGGCCCACCAGCGGCTGCCCAGCCCCAGCAGCACGAGGGCGAAGCCGGCGATCAGCAGCGACACGACGTCGGGACCGCCCGTCACCGGGAGTACGCCGGTCGCCGCCGCAACCCGGTCAGCGAACAGCCTGAAACGTCACGTCCCAGTTCGTCGTCCACGTCATGCCCTGGCAGGTCAGTGGCGCGTCACCGGCGAGTTTCACGCCGCCGGTGACGGTGACGGTGGTGCTGCCGTTCTTGCCCAGCGTCGGCAGCGGGGAAGGCAGCGACCCCTGGTTGGTGATCAAGTGGTCGTCGCAGGTGTCCACGGCGGACTGCGGGATCCCGTCGATCACGATCGAGCCCGGGGTGATGCTGGTGATCTGGGCCCGCACGTTGCCGTTCGGGTTGGCGATGGCCAGGTTCACGTCCGACGACTCTCCGGGCAGCAGCGTCGTGCTGACCTGCTGCCCGACGACGGTGATCACTTTGACCTGCTCGGCTCCGCCGGACGCTCCAGCCACGATGGTGGAGCCGAAGACGGCCCACGCCGCGGTGGCGACCATGACCGTGCCGACGATGGCGGTGCCGACGATGGCGGTGGTCCGCTTGGTGTTCTTGACGTGCTTCATGGTGTCCTCCTGGGCAGGGTGGGTCGGCCCGCGCGCCCACACGACGCGCCGGCTGTGGTTGACGTGGTGTTACGCCGCGGACATGGATGTCGCGGGGACAGTGGGCGACGGCTCGGCCGTCGCGGTTCCGGTCGTTGCGGGTGCGGGTGGCGTCGAACCCGGCGCCGGATCCGGGGACGCGTCCTCGACAGACGGCTCCGGGCCCGCCGAGGCTGATGGCGTCGGGCTGGTGGACGCCGACGCGTCCGGCTGGTCAGGGCCTGGCTGAGCTGCGATGACGGTCGGCGTCGGCGCATCAGGCGAGACGGTCGGCACGGCGGTCGCCGACGTGGTGGGCCACCGTCCGGCGCGGCCGTCGACCGGCGCCTGCGCGCTGCCCCGCCAGGCCGGAGTCGCGGCCGCGACGGCGCCGGCCGCGACCACCACGATGGCCGTGGCGAGCGCACCGGTGACGGCGAGCGTGCGCCGGCCTCGCCGGGTCAGCGGCTGGTGCACCACGGGCGGCCTCCTGGGTCGGGTGCCGCTGCTCGGATCGCCGGGGGGCGTCCGGTTGCGGCCACGCGAACAACCCTGCCGCATCGGATACGGAAAGGGGCATAGAGAACACGGTGCGTTACAGCCGACAGATAGGGCGGCCGGCAGCGCGGATGTGTGGCCGACCAGCACCGGGCGAACTACCCGAAAAGGGTGAACAGCACATATAGATATGTACCGTAAACGATGCGGCGGGCCGCGGCCATGAGCGCCGCAGCCCGCCTGGGTGATCGCGTGTTACGCGCCGACGCGGTCGACGATCCGGACCGTCAGCACCGCGCCGGAGTAGAGCACCTGCCCGGCCGTCAAACCTTCGCCGTCGTGCAGCGCGACCGTACGGGTGCCCAGGTAGGCGTGGCTGCCACGGTCGAAGATGAGCTCGGAACGGGTGCCCTGCACCTCGCGCAGCGCCACCGCCACGCCCTCGCGGCCGGCCTCGTCGGTCACCTCGCCGACCACGCTCACCCCGGGGATCCTCGCCACGGCGCCGAACACGGCGGCCAGCGACGCCGGCGCCAGGTACGCCTCATCCACGAGGTCCGCCGCGGCGGAGAACGCCTGCTGGTCGCGGGGGTTCTTGTTCGGGTGCTCGTCGACGCCGCGATAGAGGTAGGCCAGCATCGCGTCCGGGTCGGTCGGCAGGCCGGCGACGTACGCCGGGGTCGGCGTGCACGCCTGCGTGCCGGTGACCCCGCCCTTGGTCTGCGTCACGACCCCGTCCCGGCAGCCCGGCAGAGCCATGTCCGTCCAGTCCCCGCCACCGGAGCGCGGCCGCTGCCGGATGAGCCCGTCGTGGGTCCCGTCCACCGACAGCCACACCTGGCGCGTGATCGTGCTCGTCGACGACTCCTTGGTCGCCTCGTTCATGCCGAGCACCGTCGCGACGGACTCCACGTGCACGAACTGGTCCCCGCGCACCGGCACCTCCGGCTGGAGCCGGGCCTGGGCCGCGGCGCCGGCCAGGATGTCCGCGGCCTGCGCCTGGGCGGCCGGCTCGCCACCGCCGATCGGGATGACCTGTGCCGCCAGGACACCCGCGGTGAGCACCGCGGCCAGCCCGCCGACGACCGCGACCCGCGGCCCGGCCCGCCCGGCGAGCAGGCGGCGCCAGAACGGCTGCGGGCGTACGGCCGCGGTGAGCACCCGGCGGCGCAGGTCCTGCGGCAGCGGACCGGCCGGGTCCAGGGCCGCACCGAGCTCGTCCAGCAGTTTCATCTCGTTCATCGCTCCACCTCGAAAAAGTCCGTCATCGTGTCCTCGCCGAGCGCCTCACGCAGCTTGCGACGTGCCCGGTGCAGCCGGGAGCGCACCGTGCCCACGTTGATCTGCAGCGTCTGCGCGACCTCCTCATAGCTCAGGCCGCTCCACGCGATGAGCAGCAGCACGTCGCGGTCGCGCGCCGCGAGCCCGCGCAGGCCGTCGGCGAGCGCGCCCCGCGCCGCCTGGGCGCTGACCGCCGCGTCGACCTCGTCGGCGAAACCTTCGGCCGCCTCGCCCTCGGCGGCTCGGCTCAGCGCCCGGTATCGGGCCTGCTCGGACCGCCACCGCCGGGCTATCTCCTTGGTGAGGATCCCGAACAGCCACGGGCGGGCGTCCTCGCGGGCGAGGTCGTAGCGGCCGCGGTGGCGGAACGCGGCGAGGAACGTCTCCGCGACCGCGTCCTCCGCCGACTCCGGGCCCAGCCGCCGGTACGCGTACCGGTGCAGGCCTGCGGCGTGCCTGTCGTAGATGACGCCGAACGCCTCGGCGTCGGTCCGCGATGCGGCGATGACCGCCGCGTCCCCGGCGCGCTCGGCCGTCGCCGTCATTGCAGTAGCCAATGCACTGTGGTCCCTCCTACCGAATCCGACCTGACACCCATGTCTCTGCGCCAGGCCCGATTCGAGTTCACGGCTGCGGCCCACCCGATTCCTCATCCACTGCGGTGACCGCGATCGGCACGGTTGCGGCGACATCACTCGATCGGGTGACTGCCTGCGCTCGGCTCAAACGGTCGATCCGCACCCGCCCACGCCCCACAACCGGAACGCGTTGACCTTCGTTTTGAGTGGGGATGCTGCCAAATGGGGAGGAAACATGGCGCGGATACGCAATAAGCGCCAGATCGCACTGCAGAAGCGCTCTACCAGCGTTTCCACGATCCCACCGGAAAAACCCCGTGAAACAGCTCCGGCAAAGCCTCGGGGCCGCGTCAGCGGGCCGATTCGAGTCGCATTGGTAGGCGGCGCATTCGCGATGATCGCAGCCGTGCTGCCCACGATCATCGACAAAACCTGGCCGGAGGACGATTCGGTGACACCTTCCTCGGCGACCTGTGAATCCTGCACCGCCATCTCGCCTTCAGCGCCGAGCGCGTCCCCGTCCCCGTCCCCGGCAGAGTTCAATCTCATCCCCATGCCAGTCGCGTCGCCAACCAGCATTCCTGATCGGACACCCGGCCCGGTGAGCTCTTCTTCGTCCCGACCCGGTGCCGATACGCCGCGCCAGCCGGAGGCCATGGGCAGGGTGGACCTGATCTCCCCAGACCAGATCGCACCGAATGCACCCCTGCAAGTCATGGTGCCGTCGGTTGCCAACGGGCGCGCCATGGTGTTCACGAGCCCTGAGCACAAGGACGAATGGGTGTGGCACCCGCCGTGCGACATGCCTGTAGGCGGAATCGTTGATTGCCACTTGGATCAGCTGAAACTCAACTCACCCACCAACCGACACCGCACACTCGTGGTTTTCCTCAGCGAGGTCGGCTTGGCGGCCGCGCAAAAGCTGGTTTCGACGACCCAGGCGAATGTCTTCAAAGCATTGAACGAGCATTTCAAGGCGCATCCTTCAGGTATCGCCCTCCTTACGGTCGCTTCCTGAGCCAACCCGTCGCCGCGCCTATCTGGCCGGCGCCGCAGAACGCCCGGAACGGCAGGTGCGGGCAGCACCCGTCAGCCGGCTTCCGCCTGTCGCGCGTGGTAGTCGATCCACTGGCGCAGGCGCTGGCGGTGGGCGTCGGACACGTCGACGGTCTCCACCCGCTCGGCGAGAACCGCGGCGTCGATCAACCCGTGCTCCAGCAGCGCCGCCGCGAAGACGTGGTCCTTCTCCCTGCCCGCAACGAGCTTCGACACCACACAGTCGTGCGGGTCGAGCAGGTGGCCACGTCCGGGCGCGGTGCCCGGCGTGTCGACGACCACCAGGCGCTGCCGCCAGCCTGCCGGAAGCACCGCAGTGGACACGCTCACGCCCTGGGCGTAATAGCCGAAGGTCTCGTGGAAGGGCGACAGCTCGCCAATCGCTCCGTCCACCCGGTCCGCCTTCGCATCGTCCGGGTCGTCGAAGAATGCGACGTCCACCTCGATCGACGCCGTCGCCGCAGCGGGCAGCCGATCCTCGGGTATCGCGCCGAGGATCGACTGGCTGCCGATGACGAGGATGTCGGATTCCTGCGCGATCTGCGACGCGGCCCGCAGTACGTGCTCCAACTCCTGTCGCTTCACGCCATCCGCTCCCTGCGCCAGCGCTCGGCAAACGCGGCCAGCACAGCCTGGCGCGTGCTTTCGGGCAGGACACCGGCGAAGGGCGAGTTCTGCCGCAGCTCGGCGGCGTCTCGGCTGCGCGACGTCAAGACCTCCAGCACCGCCTCGACTCCGGCATCAAGGACCTGGCGCCAGCGTTCGAGCCACATCGCCGCCATGCCGTCCGGGTGCACGCGTTGAAGCCGGTGCAGGTTCTCGGCGGCATTCGCCAGCACGTTGTCGGGGTCGGCGACCAGACGGCCGGCAACAGCGCGGTGCAGCCACAGCGACTTGAGCTGGTCGCGGGTCAGCTCCGGACGCAGCAGCGCGAGCACGTCCGCCCGGGCAAGCCGTCGATGCGTCCCCACCCTGACGAAGGGGAGCATTCCTCGCTCGCACAGGTCGACGACGTGCTGGCGGGACGAGCGCAGCAGCGCGGCCGCCTCGGTCGTCGTCAACAGGTCGTCGGAACCGCCATCCATACGTCCACCATGCCGCAACAAACACCAAAAACGCAACCGCCTATCGCCTCCGCTTGGTCAACAGGGAGTTGTGGCCACGACACGCCGCCGACCCGTGCCATAAGTTCATGATCACCCGGCAAGCGGGGTGGTCGAGCGGGGATTATGCGGTATAGCGGAATGAATCGGACAGTCTTACTACGCTGGAGCGCACGTGACGGTTTCTGCCGGCCGTGAGTCCGGAACGTCGGCTCGAACGCGGCGGGTCGATCGAGGAGGCATCCATGACCGCGGCCGGGTCCACCGCCGCCGGGCCGCCGGCGGGATCGCTGCGGCAGATGCTCGTCCCGCTCGCGCTGGCGCAGTTCATCTGCAGCTTCGCCGGCTCCAACATGAACGTGATGATCAACGACATCAGCGCCGACCTGAACACGACCGTGCAGGGTGTGCAGATCGCCATCACGATCTTCCTGCTGGTGATGGCCGCCCTCATGATCCCCGGCGGCAAGCTGACCGACCGGTACGGCCGCAAGCGGTGCTTCCTCGCCGGGCTCGTCCTCTATGGCGTCGGCGCGCTGCTCAGCGCCGCCTCGCCCGGGCTGGGCGTGCTCATCCTCGGCAACTCGATCCTGGAGGGCGTCGGCACCGCACTGCTCATCCCGCCCGTTTACATCCTCACCACACTGCTGTTCACCGGCACGGCTTCGCGGGCCAAGGCGTTCGGCTTGATCAGCGCGATGGGCGGCGTCGGCGCCGCGGCGGGCCCGCTCATCGGCGGCCTGATCACCTCGGCGCTGAGCTGGCGCTGGGCGTTCGTGTTCCAGGCGGTCGTGGTGGGTGTGATCGTCGTGCTCGGCCGCAAGGTGCTCGACCCGCTACCGCCGGACCCGACCCGCCCGTTCGACACCCGCGGCGCGTTGCTGTCGGCCGCCGGGCTCATCCTCGTCGTGGCCGGCATCCTGGCCGCCGACCAGAACCTCTGGCTGATGCTCGCCCTGATCGCGGCAGGCCTGCTGCTGCTGTTCCTGTTCTTCCGCTGGGTGCGGGCCGAGGAGCGCGCCGGCCGCGAGCCGCTGCTGTCCACCTCCCTGTTCCGCAACCGCACCTCCAACCTGGGTCTGGTCACCCAGAACGCCCAGTGGCTGATCCTCATGGGCACGTCCTTCACCGTGGCCGCGTATCTGCAGGTGGTCCGCGGCTACGACGCGATCCAGACCGGTGTCATCTTCACCGCCGCGACGGTCGGCCTGCTGATCTCGTCGCTGGCGGCCGAGCGGCTGGCCAAACGGCGCCCGCAGCGCACCCTGATCCAGGCCGGCTTCGTGCTCACCGCGGTCGGCGTGATCGTGCTGCTCGCCCTGGTCACCGGCACCCCCGGCGTCTGGGCGTTCGCGCCCGGCCTGCTGCTCATCGGGCTCGGACTCGGGCTGATGCTGACCCCGTCGGTCAACATCGTGCAGTCCAGCTTCAGCGACGACCAGCAGGGCGAGATCTCGGGGCTGTCGCGCAGCGTGTCCAACCTGGGCTCCTGCCTGGGCACCGCCGTCGCCGGCACCATCCTCGTCGCGGGCATCACAGCGACCCCCGAACGCGCCTACGGGCTGGCCATGGCGGTGCTCGCCGCGGTCGCGGTGGCCGGGCTGTGGGCGGCCGCGAAACTGCCGAGAGCCGCGGCGGCCGCGACCCCGACGCCGTGACAGCGGGCGAAGGCGGCCTCGGCCCGGGACACCTGCCCGGCCGCTCCTGATGAGGTGGCCTTCCGTCAGGTCAGGCTGCTCCAGAAGAGCCGCGAGATGGGGCGGACACCGAGATCGCGGGTCAGCATCTGCGCGGCCATGGCCACCCCCTCGGTGAACGTCGGGAACGCGGGCCGCAGTTCGGCGACGTCCTCGACGCGCATCCCCGCCGCCATGCACGCGGCGACCATCTGGATCACCTCGGCGGAGTATTCGCCCAGCACGTGAGCGCCGACGAGCTGCCGGCTGCCGGTCTCGACGATCAGCTTGCAGAACCCGTCGGGACGGCCGTCCGCGACGGGCCGCAGCAGGTCGGCGTACGGGGCGACGGCGACCGCGCACTCGTGACGGGCACGGGCCTGCTCCTCGGTGAGCCCGACACCCGCGTACTCGGGATCGGTGAAGCTGCCGACGGGCACTATCGCGTGATCGGCGCGGCGGTGCGCTCCCCGCACCGCGTTCTCGCCGGCGACCCGGCCTTCGAGGGTCGCGCTGGCCACGAGCATGCTGTGCCCGTTGACGTCGCCGGCGGCGAAGATGTGCGCGACGCTGGTGCGCAGGAACTCGTCGGTCACGATGTAGCCGCGCTCGACCGCGATCCCGGCCGCGTCGGCGGCGACGAGATCGGCGTTGCCGGGCCAGCCCACGGCGAAGAACGCCGTGGTGACCTGCACGTCCCGGGTCTGCTCCCCGATGCGGAAGACGACGCGCACGCCGCCGTCGCACGGTTCGAGGCGCTCCACGCGCGCATCGGTGTGCAAGTCCATGCCGCGGGCCCGGAAGGCCTGTTCGAGCGCGGTGGAGATGTCGGCGTCGGCGCGGGCCACGATCCGCGGCGCGGACTCGATCAGGGTCACGCGGCTGCCGAAGTCCGCCAGGATCGAGGCGAGCTGGCATCCGGTGTCCGCGCCGCCGATGACCGCGACCCGGTCGGGCAGCGCGGTCAGCGTGCGTACGTCCTCGTAGGTCTTGCCCAGCTCGGCGCCCGGGATCGGCGGGCGCGCGGCCCGACCTCCGACGGCGATGATCACCCGGTCGGCGGTGAAGCTGCGGCCATCGGTCGCGGTGACCGTGTTCGCGTCGCGGAACCGCACGTCGCCGGTGCCTTCGACCAGGTCGACCCCGGCCGCGCGGATGTGGGCGGCGACCTGCCTGCGGTGGTAGGCGTAGTCGGCGACCCGCTGGGCGTTGGCCAGGGTGGCGGCGAGGTCCACCTCGGGCCGGGGTCCGCGCAGGCCGAACGCCTCCCAGGAGGTCCAGTCACGGACCAGGCGCGCCGCCCGGGCAAGGGTGCGCACGGGCGCCGGCCCGCTGTTGAGCGCGGTGCCGCCCACCCGGTCCCGTTCCACCAGGGTGACCTGGGCCCCGAGCGCGGCGGCCTGCAGTGCGGCGTTCGCTCCGGCCGGACCGCCGCCGATGACCAGCACGCGCATGCGGCCCCCTCAGCCCGCGGCGGCCGTGTCCGCGACCACCCTGTTGTCACGATACGTGCGGTCGAGCAAGGTCCAGGGGCCTTCCCGAACCCGCCTTCGATCGGAGCCGGTAGTTACGATTTGCGTATTTTTGGTATGCCCTGTGGGCATAATCGGCTGATCGCCACCGTGATCGCGGGGTGTGCCAGCGACGGGAAGCACGATGGAACTCAAGCCTGCGGCAATGGTCATCCCGAAGGACACCAGCCACCTCGAAGAGGGCAAGTACGGCCCGGTCTACCCGCGCACCCCGGCCTGTTACGGGTTCACGATCATCGCGAAAGTGAAGCCAGGCCGCGCGGACGTCATGCGCGAGTACGGCAACACCCTGGCCAAGGCGCTGGAGGCCGACCCCTACCTGCTGGCCCCGCTCAAGCTGCACTACCTGCGGTGGGTCCTGTTCGACGACGACACCCGGTTCATGTACCAGGGCATCTTCGACACCGACTTCGACAAGTACACCGAGGATGCCGTCGCCCTGTTCGGCAAGTCGGGGGTCAACACCGCGTTCGAGAACCTCGAAGGCTTCCCGGAGGACTGGAAGACCAACCCCGAGGCGTTCATCCGGTTCGTACGCGAGCACCAGTGCCCGAGCTTCATCGAGTACGGCGAGTACCCGTACGTGACCGCCGACGAGATCAAGAAGGCATTGAAGATCAAGAACGCGTTGTCGGAGATGCTCGACCAGCTGCAGTGAGGACCCGCACCAGATGAGCGACCAGCGACCCGCACGCGTCTACAACACCCGCCACCAGCCTCGCCCGTACACGCCGGGGCGGCGGCGGGTCAGCATCTACGTGGCGTGGAGCTATCCCGCCGAAGCCGGCCGCAACCCGGCCGAGCTCGACAACCGCTTCTCCACGATGACCGAGGTGCGCCGGGTCACCTGGCCCGCCTACGAGGACCCGCAGTGGTCCGACCCGATGCGCTTCCAGCAGGGCATCGCCGGCGCGCTGGAGCTGTTCTTCTGGGCCTGGGTGCCGTTCCAGGACTTCGTCGCGGAGACCACCGGCCACCCGGTGGCGATGTACCAGCGCGTCGACCAGGCGGGTGTGGTCACCCCGCTTGACGAGCGGGTGCTGGCCGACACCGACACGCTGTTCGTGTTCGGGCTCGACCACATGGTCACCGGCCAGGACGCCACCGCCGAGGAGGTGCAGGCGCTGCGCGACTGGGTCGGCCGCGACGGCGCCCGCCTGGTGCTGGGCCCGCACCACGACGTCGGCGCCGGCGACGACCTCGCCGTGCGCGACGTCGAGTACCACCACCACGGTGACGCACTCGTGCCGCGCCAGCAGCGCTTCGGCCGGTACACCCGGTCGCTGATGGAAGGGCTCGGCGTGCCGGTGGAGAACCGCTACGGCCTGCGCCCGGCCGTCGCGGCCCCGAAGCGGATCGCGCCACTGTCGATCAACCGGGACCTGGACACCAGAGGCTGGCTGGCCGACGTGACCAGCTTCAACTTCCACATGCACCTGCCGCATTACGCCGTGACGACCACCGACGAGCAGGCGGTACGGGTGCTGGGCCGCCAGCCCATCGACCTGGCCAAGCCGCATCCGTTCACCGAGGCGGGCAACACCGAGTTCAACATGTTCCTGTGGCTGCCGCCCGCGGGCGAGCGGGCCGGCGACATCCTGATGGCCGACTCCACCATCTTCAGCACCCTGTTCGGCGCCGACGACAGCCTGCGCAACTTCTGGCGCAACATCGTCACGCTCTAGCGGCACGGGAGGCGGAGCATGGAGCTGCACGACATCCAGCGCGGGGTGCTCAGCCCCCGCCCGTCCCCGTATGCGGCGACCTACCTGCTGTTCCGCATCGACGACCGCGCCGACGGCCGGGAGCTGATGCGCCGCGTCGCGGCCGTGGTCACCAGCGCCGCCGACACCGCCAGCCCGCTGGGCGAGACCTGGGTCAGCGTCGCCGTCACCTGCCACGGCCTGCGGGCGCTCGGCGTGCCGCAGGAGTCGCTGGACACCCTCGCCTGGGAGTTCCGGCAGGGCATGGCCGCCCGCGCCAACGCCCTGTCCGACACCGCCGACAGCGCCCCCGAACACTGGGAAGCGCCACTGGGCAGCCCCGACGTGCACATCGTCCTGGTCGCGCTGGCCCCCGACGAGGCGACCCTCGAAGCCGCCATCGACCGCGCCCGGCCCGCCTACGAGGGCCTGAGCGGGGTGACCGCGATCTGGCGGCAGAACTGCCACGCCCTGCCCACCGAGACCGAACCATTCGGCTACCGCGACGGCATCAGCCACCCGGCCGTCGAAGGCAGCGGCATCGCCGGCTCCAACCCCCTGGAGAAGCCCCTCGCGGCCGGCGAGTTCGTGCTCGGGTACCCCGACGAACTAGGTGGCGTGCAGACCACCACACCCGACGTGCTCGGCCGCAATGGCAGCTACGTCGCCTTTCGCAAGCTGCACCAGGACGTTGCCGGGTTCCGCCGCTTCCTGCGGGACAACTCGACCGGAGCCACCGAGGAGGAACAGCTCGCCGCCAAACTCATGGGACGCTGGCGCAGCGGCACCCCGCTCGCCCTCTGCCCGCAGCAGGACGACCCCGAACTCGGCGCGGACCGCGAGCGCAACAACGCGTTCCTCTTCCGCGACGGCGACCCGGACGGGTTCGCCACCCCCTGCGGCAGCCACATCCGCCGCGCCAACCCCCGCGACGCGGCCGTGGCCGGCGAACCCCGCCTACACCGCATGATCCGGCGCGGCACCGCGTACGGGCCGCTGCTGCCCGACGGCGTCCTCGACGACGACGGCGCCGACCGCGGGCTCATCTTCGCGTTCGTCGGCGCCCACTTGGGCCGGCAATTCGAGTTCGTGCAGTCGCAGTGGATGAACGACGGCGTGTTCTTCGGCGGTGAGGACGCCCGCGATCCCATCGTCGGCTCCGGCGAGGGCCTGTCCGACTACACGATCCCCCGCCGCCCGGTGCGGCGGCGGCTGCCGGCCGTGCCGCGCTTCGTCGCCACCCGCGGCGGCGAGTACGCGTTCATGCCCGGCCTCAGCGCCCTGCGCTGGCTCGGCGAACTCGCCGACTGACGCCCCGACCACCCGCAGGAGACTACGTGGACACGCTGCATCTGCTGCTCAACGCGATAACCGTGATCTTCATTTCGTCGACCATGTTCGCGGCCGGCCTGGGCGCGACCCTGCCCGCGCTGCGCACCGCGTTCACGGACGTGCCCCTGCTGGCGCTCGTGCTGCTGGCCAACCTGGTCGTCATCCCGCTGCTGGGCTGGGGTCTGGCCGCCCTGTTCCACCTCGCGGCCGCACCGTTCATCGCGCTGATCCTGATCGCGTCCTCGCCGGGCGGCCCCTTCGGCGCCAAGCTCGGCATGATCCAGCGCGGCGACGTCACCACCGGCGCCGCGATGCAGGTGCTGCTCGCCGCCATCGGCAGCGTCACCTTCGCGCTCACCGCCAACGTCCTGCTCAACGCGGCCAATGTGGGCGGGGGCATCTCGCTCGACGTCGGCACGCTGGTGCGCACCGTCGCGATCCTGCAGCTCGTGCCGTTCGCGATCGGCCTGCTGCTGCGCCACTACACCGCCGACACCGCGTTGGCCTGGCACCCGGGCGCGGTCAAGGTCTCCAACGTGACGTTTCTGATCGTGCTGGCCGGAATGCTGCTGGGCAGCTGGAAAGACGTCGTCGACCTGTTCGGCTCACGGGCGCTGCTGGCCGGGTTCCTGTTCTCCGCCCTCGCGTTCGGCCTGGGCACACTGCTGTCGACCGGATCATCGGCCCGGCGCACCACGATGGGCGCGGTCACCGCCGTACGCAACCTCGGCCCCGCTCTGGCCGCCATCGGGATCGCCTTCAACGACCAGCCCGCCGTCCTCGGCGCGCTCGCCGCCATCCTGCTCAGCGGCCTCTGCGCCGCCATCCCGATCACCGCCGCCCTCGCTCGTCGCCGAGCCGTGAGCCGGGCCTGACCGACCGGCACCGGCCCGGGTCGCAGAAGGCCTGCTGACGCTGTGCCGACGAGGCCGGGGCAGGCGA
This sequence comes from Catellatospora paridis, assembly GCF_009720365.1. Taxonomy (GTDB): domain Bacteria; phylum Actinomycetota; class Actinomycetes; order Mycobacteriales; family Micromonosporaceae; genus Catellatospora; species Catellatospora paridis. The sequence continues at coordinate 28,280 of NZ_ML769315.1, forward strand.
AACCTGCCCCGGCCTGTGCTCAGTGGGTGATGGTGACCGTCTTGGTGCCGGTCGCCGGGATCCGGACCGTGGTCGCGGAGGCGAAGTCGCTGCCGCCGTACCAGTAGTCCTCGTCGTAGGAGCCCCAGACCTTGAACCGCACCTTCTGGTCCAGCACCAGCATCTGGCAGGTGGGCCCGACGCCGCTGCAGGCGCCGGCTTGGTCGCCGGTAGTCGCGTTGTGCGCCACGTACCACCCGGTGCCCGGCGCGTTGACCGTGACCGGAGTGCCCTGCCGCAGCTGGATGTCGTAGGTGACCGTCTTCCCTGCCCGGACCTTCACCCGCGTGGCGCCGGGCCGGCCGCCCGAGTTGCCGCTCCACTGCGTGGCGTGGCCGTCGGCGTAGAAGCGCAGCGGCCACTGGTACGGGCCGAGCCAGTCGACCGTGTACGTGCCGTTTGCCCCGGCCGGGAACTCGACGTCCCCGGACCCGATGCGGTAGCCGTAGTTGCCGAAGCGGACCCCTGCGTGCTTCGCGGGAGTGCCGTCGGCCGCCCGGATGGTGCCGGTGATGGTGCCCCGCCGGTCGAGCTTGATCGTCGGCGCGGTGACCGTCTGCCCCGGCACCGCGGTGATGACCGCGGCCAGCGACTGGTTGCCGGTGCCGCCGTCGGCGGTGACCCACTGCGCGCCGTACGGCGACCGGGTGTCGCCGTACGGGTTTTCAAAGGCGAACAGCTGGTAGTCGCCGCCCCGCAGGTAGTCGAGCTTCACCTTGCCGTCCGGGCCGCTCCTGTTGCAGCCCTCCCCGAACGTCACGTTCGTCGGTGTCATCGCGTGCACGCAGAACCCGGCGACGGGCGCGCCGGTGCCGGCGTCGACCACCGTCGCGGTGAGCTTCGCGACGGGGGTGAGGGCGACGGTGACCTCGGCGGTCCCGCCCTCGGTGACCATCACCCGGAACTGTTCCGACGCGGTGTAGCCGGTCGCCCCGACATAGGTCCACTGGTTGCCGACGGTGACGCCCTCGGCCGTGGCGGTGCCGTGCACACCGTTGACCTCGATCTGGCCCGCACGGGCGTCGAACGACGGCAGCGGCGCGCCGGTGAGCGCGTCGGTCACCGTGAACCGCACCGAGCCGGTGGGCAGCAGCACCTCGTCGACCGTGGTGGTCGCGCCGTCGGTCACGGTGAACAGCTCCGCGTCCTGCTGCTCGATCTGCCCGTGGGCGTACTGGGTGATGCCGCGGTCGTAGTCGTAGAACCCGACCCAGTAGCGAGCGCCGACGAGCACCCCGTCGACGCGGTACGCGCCGTCGGCGTCGGTGGTGGTCTGGTAGGACGGCCCGTTCTGGCTGCTCACCGACACCGACAGGTCGGCGATGCCGGCGCCGGCACGGTCGGTGAAGCGGCCGGCGACCGAGCCGGAGGCCATCAGGGTGTCGTCGACGGTCACGGTCTGGCCGACCGCGACCTGGTAGCGGGTCGCCTCGGCGGAGTTCGCCGTGCCGACCGCGTACTGGTAGGCGCCGTTGCCGACCCCGAACGCGACCCGGTACTCGCCGGGCAGCACGTGCAGGGTGTAGGTGCCGTCGGCCTCGGTGTAACCCCAGGTGCCGCCGGCGTCGGACTCGGCCCGCACGCTCACCGACATGCCGTTGCCGGAGCGGTCCCGGAACGTGCCGGTGATGATGCCCGTGGGCAGCAGCTCGTCGTCGACCGTGACGTGGCCGCCCGCCGGGAGGGCGATCCGCGCCGCTTCGTTCCAGTCGATGGTCCGGTAGGCGTACTGGCTAGGGCGACCGGTCGCGTCGAACTGCACGGTGTAGGTGCCCGCGGGCAGGTCCGTCAGCTCGTAGCGGCCGTCGCTGTCGGTGCTGGCCCAGCCCCAGCCGTCGCCGTCCGCGGACGACGCCGACACGGAGACTCCGGCGACCGGCTGACCGCCGTCGGTGAGCCGCCCGGTGATGGATCCGTTGGCGGCCGCCTGGGCCGGCAGCGCCAGTCCCAGGGTCGCCATGCTGATCGCGAGGGCAAGTACGCCCGCACGTCGCATCGATGATTTGATCATGCACGTCCTCGAGGGGGTGTGCGAAGCGTCGCCGCGTTCGCTGTGTGGAGCCGCCCCGTGATTTACATCTGCGGCAGCCGATATTCTCCACACTGGACCGACTTTTCGCGTGCCGGTTATCCGCGGCCGGCGACCGCACGGGCCCGCCGGATCCCTGGCGCCCGCTCGATCGTCTATCCCCGCACGGGCCACATCAGCCCCACTGCCGTCCGATGAGGATCGCCCGATCGCCTGAGCGGAACCGGCGCATGACATCGGCGAGGCCGATCACGTAGCGTTCGCCCCCATCCAATGCAACGAACAATGCCCCTTGCATTGCGTTAGCTCCACACCCATTGCAACGAAATCCTTGCCTTTTCCTGCAATGATGCCAATAGCGAGCAACGAACTAGTTGCCGAATCTTCGAACGCAACGTAGCGTTTCTTATATCGGAAACAACGATCTCACGAGGAGAGCATCATGCAGAAGTTCGACACCCCCGCCGCCATCTCCGCCGTCCTGGACATCCCCGCCGGGCGCATCCAGTTCATCGCCGCCGACCGCGCCGACACCACTGTCGAGGTCCTGCCCGCCAACCCTGCCAAGAGCCGCGACGTCCAGCTCGCCGCACAGACCACCGTCGCCTTCGCCGACGGCGTCCTGCGGATCCACACCCCCGACACCGCCGGCCGGCTCGTCGGCCCCACCGGATCCCTGGAGATCACCGTCCAGCTGCCCGCGGGTTCCCGCATCGAGGCCAAGACCGCCAGCTCCGAGCTCCGCGGCGTCGGCCGTCTCGGCGACGTCGCCTTCGAAGGCGCGTACCGCCAGATCAAGATCGACGAGGCGGCGAGCGTCCGCCTCACCGCGATCGACGGCGACGTCGAGATCGGACGGCTCAACGGCCCCGCGGAGATCAGCACCGCACGCGGCGACATCCGGATCACCGAGGCCGTGCGCGGCACGGTCGTGCTCCGCACCCAGTCCGGCGACATCTCGGTCACCGCCGCCGCAGGTGTCTCGGCCGCCCTGGACGCGGGCACCGGCTACGGCCGCATCAGCAACAACCTCAGGAACGACGGCACCACCGCACTCGACATCCGCGCGACCACCTCCCACGGCGACGTCACCGCCCGCAGCCTCTGACCGGGCAGGCCCGGCGCCACCTCGCCGGGCCGCCTGCGATCGAGATCCATGCGGGATCCGGCGACCTGACCACCCGGACGCGGGGGGGGGGGGGGGGGCGGCGCGGGGCCGACGCCGGGGCCGCGCGCCCGCGGGCGGGGGCGGAGGGGGGCGGG
>NZ_ML769315.1:31620-621570 GCF_009720365.1 Catellatospora paridis
GCCTGCTTTCTAGATCCTCGCGGCCCCCGCCTCCGTCCCCCCCCCGCCGGTGATCGGCCTCGGCCTCAGCCGGGGCCGATCCGCGTCCGAGCATGCCGAATGGCCGGTCACCTGAGATTCAGGACGGCACGATTCAGCGTGGCCACGGCCACGTCGCCGCAGCGGCCGGAAACCGCCGCAGATACTCGGCGTCGAGTTCGGCGAGCCGGGTCTGCAACATGGCCCGGTCCCGCGGTATGACACGCAGGTTCACGACGCTGCCGACCGCGTGGGCATGGGCGAGCTCGACGCGCAGTGCCGCATCGTCGAGGTCTGCGGCAGACCGCAACGTCGGCGGCCGCAGGGCCAAGGCTGTCGTCATGCCTGCTGCTCGATTCTTCCGGGGGTGAGCACCCGATCGCACTTCCCCGTCTCGCGCCGGCTGAAACCTCCGCCGACCCCACCTGGTGACAAACGTGCCGGCATCGGCGTGCCGCCGCCGTAGTCTTCCCCGGTGTCCACCGTCATCTTCCACACCGAGCGGTTGTCGGTCCGGCCGTTCGAGCCCGCCGACGCCGTCGCGGCCTTCGCGATGTGGGCAGACCCCGAGGTCTGCCGTTTCACCGGCGACGAGCCGCCCCGCGACATCGAGGTCATCGTCGCCGACATCCCACGCTGGCAGGCGGTTGCCGAGCGCGGCCCGGGCTGCGGGTTCTGGGCCGTCACGACGCACGACGGGGTGTTCGTCGGCGACGTCTACGTGCGCCCGGCCGGCGGCCCCGCCGGGGACCACGAGGTCGGCTGGCACCTCGCCCGGCCCTGTTGGGGGCGTGGCTATGCGACCGAGCTCGCGATCGGGGCGATGGCCCATGCCCGGCGCGGCGGCATCGAGCGGCTGGTGGCGCTCATCCACCCGGACCACGCGGCCTCACGGCGGGTCGCCGAGAAGGCCGGCATGAGCTTCGAGGGGCTGTCGGACCGCTATGACCCTGACGACCCGCCTGTGGCGGTGTTCGCCGCACCGCCGGCTGCCGCCGCGGGATCCTGACGGCCTGCCGCTCTTGGGTTTCGGCGCGGACAGGGGTGCGCTCGGCAGGAGGAGCGGCCGTACCGCCGTCGGCGCCTGACCGGTCGCCGTCGGCTCTTGCCATCGAGCCAGGCTGATAAACCTGTTTGACCACAGAATCATCCGAAAGAGGGTCCACGATCGTAATATGCCGATGGCACCCTTTTCGGATGACTGGATTTCTGAGCCGCGTGCAGCGGCGCGGTCTGTGGATCGCGTTCTTGCTGATGGCAGCCTATGCGCCGTTCACAGCCTGGCTGACTGACGACGCCACGTGGTTCCTGAGCATCGTCGTCGCGGGTCTGGTCGCCACGGTCCTGATCGCCGACGACGTCGAGCGCCACTCCCGCCGCGCCAGGCGCGACTGACCCGGCCAACACGACGCCGGGGCCGGGACGTCGCCGTCCCGGCCCCGGCGTCGATCCGGATGTGCCCTACACCGCGCTGCGACCGCGGACACCGGCGAGCAGCGCCACACCCAGCGCGGCCAGGCCCACCTGGAACACCAGCTCGATCCAGTCGATGCCGTCGGTGACAGCCACGCCCACGGCCTGCGCGAGCGCGGTGCCGATGAGCGCGGCGACGATGCCCACGACGATGGTCAGCCAGATCGGCAGGCTCTGCCGACCGGGCACGACCAGCCGGCCGAGCGCACCGACGATCAGACCCACGATGAGAGCCGAGATGATTCCGGCGACAGTCATGACCCCTCCTTCGCGCGTGACTTCTGCTGCCGCCCATCTGCCCGGAAGCGCGGCACGGCAAACCAATGCGCCAACGGCCTATGACTCTCGCCCGCCGGTCGGGGGGCGGTCAGCCACGAACAGGCCGCCCGCGTGGTGGCGGGCGGCCCGTTCGGATCCTCAGGCGACCTTGCGGCGGTAGACCCGCATCGCGAACGCGTAGGCGATCACGAGGATGGCTGCGCACCAGCCGAGCGCGATCCAGATGTCGGTGCCGACCGGCTGCTGGTCGAACAGCGCCCGGATCGCGTTGACGATCGAGGTGACCGGCTGGTTCTCGGCGAAGGCCCGCACCGGACCCGGCATCGTGGCGGTGGGCACGAACGCCGAGCTGATGAAGGGCAGGAAGATCAGCGGGTACGAGAACGCGGTGGCTCCGTCCGTCGAGGACGCCGCCAGTCCCGCGATCATCGCCAGCCACGTCAGGGCGAGGGTGAACAGGGCCAGGATCGCGGCCACGGCCAGCCATTCCAGCACCCCTGCCGAGGTGCGGAAGCCCATGAGCAGACCGACGGCGATGATGACGACCACGGAGATGGCATTCGACACCAGCGAGGTCAGCACGTGGCCCCACAGGACCGCCGAGCGTGCGATCGGCATCGAGTGGAAGCGTTCGAAGATGCCGCTCTGCATGTCGTTGAACAGCCGGAAGCCGGTGTAGGAGATGCCGCTGGAGATCGCGATGAGCAGGATGCCGGGCATCAGGTAGTTGGTGTAGTTGCCGGAGCCGGTCTGGATGGCGCCGCCGAACACGAAACGGAACAGCAGCATGAACGCGATCGGCATGATCGTGACGGTGATGATGGTGTCCATGCTGCGGGTCACGTGCCGGATGGACCGCCCGAGCATCACTCCGGTGTTGCTGAGCACGTGCGCGCTCATACCCGCGCCTCCTTGTTTCCGATGATGGCGAGGAAGATCTCCTCCAGGGTGGGCTGGCGTTCGACGAGTTCGGCCTTCGCGGCGGGCAGCAGCCCGCGCAGTTCGGCCAGGGTGCCGGACACGATGATCGTGCCCTGGTGCAGGATCGCGATCCGGTCGGCCAGCTTTTCGGCCTCCTCCAGGTACTGGGTGGTCAGCAGCACGGTGACGCCGCTGTCGGCCAGGGCCTGGATCTCCTTCCACACCTCCAGGCGGGCCTCGGGGTCCAGGCCGGTGGTCGGCTCGTCGAGGAAGATGACCGGTGGGTCGCCGATGAGGCTCATGGCGATGTCGAGGCGGCGGCGCATGCCGCCGGAGTAGGTCGCCACCCGCCGGGCCGCGGCGTCGGTGAGGTCGAAGCGCGCCAGCAGGTCGTCGGCGACCTGGCCGGGGTTTTTCACCTGGCGCAGCTTGGCGACCATGATGAGGTTCTCCCGGCCGGTGAGGATCTCATCGACCGCGGCGAACTGGCCGGTCAGGCTGATCGACTCACGGACCCGCCCGGCCTGGGCCACCACGTCGAACCCGGCCACGCTGGCGGTGCCGGCGTCCGGTTTGAGCAGCGTGGACAGGATACGCACGACCGTGGTCTTACCGGCGCCGTTGGAACCCAGCAACGCGAAGATACTGCCCGGTGCGACGCTGAAGTCCACACCTTTGAGGACCTCGAGCTTGCCGTACGACTTGCGCAATCCCTTGACCTGGATCGCGGGGGGTGGGGTCTGCATGGGGGGTGCCTCTTCTTATTCGACGATGACGTTGGCGGGGGTGAAACCGAAGCCCTTGAGGGCGGCGTAGGTCAGCTTGTCCATGCGGGCACCGTCGAAGTTCACGGTGCGCAGGGCCTTGTAGTACTTCTTGGTCCAGCCGCCGCGGAACGAGCAGTCGCGCAGGATCGCCCCGCGCAGCGAGACGCCCTCCAGCGCGGCCTGGTCGAACTTCACGCCGGTGAAGGTCTCCTGCTCGAAGCTGAGGCCACGCAGGTCCGACTGGGTGAAGTCGACGCCGGTGAAGGTGCAGCGCGCGAAGACCGTGCGCCGCAGGTCGGTCTGCCGGAACGCGACGTCGGTGAGCGCGGCGTCTTCGAACCGGACTTCGTACAGGCCCGACATGCTGAAGTCGGTGCGCACCAGGCGCGCCCGGCGGAACGTGGAGCCCTTCAGCTCAGCCGTGGTCAGGACCGCGTCGGTGAGGTTGGCGCCGTCGAAGTTGATGTCCTTCATGTCGCTGCTCTTGAACTTCGAGCCGGCCAGGTCCGCGTTGGAGAAGTCCGAGCCGCGCAGCGCGCTCGCGCCGAACCGTCCTTCCCGTGCCGATACGCCCGCGAAGTCGCTGCCCTCCAGAGCGCTGGCGTCGAAGCGGGTCACGACCTGCCGCTCCAGCGTCCGCGAAAGGTTCGTCACCTCCTGCACCGTCTCCTCGATGTCGCCGATGCTGTCGACGGTCAGCTCGAACGCGGTCGCCTCGTCCTTGCCTTCGGCGCGCAGCTCGCGGTATCGCTCCTGCAGGTCCGCCAGCAGGTCGGCCTTGAGTTCGCTGACGCTTCTGGTGCCTTCGTAGGGTGCGAAGACGCCCTCGAGGTACTGGCTGAGCTTGTCGGTCATGGTCGTCTCCCCCTACAGCAGCGTGTCGAGCACACGCTTGGCGTACTCCCACGTGGTCTTGTTGTGCGCGTATGTGGCGCGGCCCTTTTCGGTGATCTTGAAGTACTTGCGGCGGCCGCCCTGGGACTCGTCGCCCCAGTACCACGTGATGTCGCCGTCGGCCTCGAGGCGCCGGACGCTGGAGTACATCGTGGCTTCCTTCAGTTCGTACTCGCCCTGCGAGCGCTCGGCGATCAGCTTGACGATCTCGTAGCCGTAGCGGTCTGCCTCCGTCAGCAGCCGCAAGATCATCGTGTCCGTGTTGCCCCTCAGCAGGTCAGACGTGACCTTGCTTGTGCTCATACCTCACCTCCTGGGTTACACCGTAGGTCCCACTACTGTGGCTGTCAAGGTAGTTGGGTAGTCGTGGTAAGTTGGCGAGCATGACAGTGAGGCGGAGGCGCCTCAGACCGTGGAGAAACGCCGAAAGGTCAGCACCATGCAGAGCCCGCTCAGCCCGGACGACATCGCACTGCAGATCGAGCAGGCCGCCGAGACAGGTGATCTTGGACTGTTGCGGCGCCTGGCGGCCGCGGGCAGCACCGACGCACTCGACCAGCTGGTCGAGTCGGCAACGGAGCAGGAGGATTTCGACGAACTGCGGCGCTTGGCGGCGGCCGGCAACCGGGACGCCGCGGACATCCTGGCTGAGCTCAGGAGCGAGACCGACGACTGAGGAAGCGATCGGCGGGGCGACTGGCCGACCAGCGGCCGGTGCGGGCGCGCGCAGCCCGCGGGGACGCTACTCGCAGAAGATCTGGACCTTGGCGTCGGCCGAGTCGATGTCGACGGTGAGCTCGTCGAGGTGCTCGATCAGCTCCTCGATGTGCTGGGGTTTGAGCTGGGTCAGGTCGATGTCCACACCGGACCGGTGCAACTCCGCGTTGGCCCTGGTGAGCGCCTGCGGCGGGACGAGGCTCGTCAGCCGCACCCCTGCCCGCAGCAGTTGCAGCGGGACCCTGATGTTGATGCGGGAGGTCCCGTCACCGCCGAAGGCCTCACCTGCCCAGTCGCCGGCGCCTTCCTCCGACACCACCACCACACGCAGGTACTTAGGTCGTGGCTTCGTCCTTGAACCGGCCTCCGGCGGAGACGGGGACCGGTCTCGGCCGAGGGCGTCGATCAGCCGCTCGGCCTCCTCGGCGGTGATCTTGCCCTCCGCGAGCATCTGCAGGACCTGGCGTCGCTGCTCGTTCATCGTTGCTCCTCCCTCTGACTCATCTGACGTTCACCAGCACGGCCGTGCGGCCCTGTTCGATCTCGAACCGGGTGCCGGGCAGCGCCCACACCAACCGCCCCGCACCGCGCAGCGCGCCCAGCGGGCTCACCCCGAAGACGACGCATGCGACCAGCCCGCCCAGCACGGCCGGCAGCAGCAGCGGCGACAGGACCAGCAGCGCCGGCAGGACCGGGACGTGCACCCGACGCCAGCGGCCGTCGCCAGGGCGCCAGCCGACCGTCACCAGCCGCGGGATCATCGGGACCGCCCCAGCTCCACCAGCGCCTCCTCGACGCCGATCTCCCCACGCCGCAGGCGGTCGAGGACGTCGGCGCTGGGCGGCGCGGGGTCGGCATCGACGAAGTCGAGCTGCTCGGCGATCCGGTTCAGCCGGGACTTGATCGTCGGGTAGCTCACCCCGAAGATCCGCTCCATCTCCTTGATGGAGCCGTGCGACCGCATGAACGCGGCGACGAAGACCTGGTCCTCGACGCTGAGCCGAGCCAGCTGCGGCGGCTCGAACTGCCCCTCGATGGCGACGCCACTGCCGAGGCGGACCCGCTCGACCACGAACGGCTGCCCACGCGTCAGGTCCGTCAACTCCTGCCAGTCCACGTTCTGCCCCCTGCCCTCATGTCTTCGCCATTAAGTTTTACCTTGATTTTCTCAATGAGTCAAAGCCCATGTCTTAACTTTTTTGAGTTCGATCTTCAATTTGGTACGGCGCAGGTCTCTTCCGCCGCTCGGCGGTCAGCGCCCGACCGGCACCATCACCTTCGAGCTGTACTCGATGCGACCGCAGGCCGGTCTTCGCCCGCTGTCGACATACGGGGCAACGGCAACGCGAGGGTCAGCACCAGCTGCGACGACCCTGACTAGCGGGTGGTCGTCAAGAACGGATGCCCGTGAAGACGCGGACACCGCGATGTCACCGACGGATCACCAGGTCGACCACGGGCCGGTAGCTGTCTGCGCGTTCTCGCACCGGCATACCCGCGCGGCGGCAGCCCTCGTTCGTCGCGATCCGATACATCAGCGCGCGGATCAGCAGCTGGTCCCATGCCGGACGGTCGGCCCAGCGCGCCACCAGGGCCGCCGGTGCGCCGTGCCAGGTCAGCGCGTCCACCACAGCCACGGCCAGCGCCCACGCCGCCGGCCGGTAGTAGACCGGCCAGTCGATCACCGCCGGGGCCAGGTCGTCGGCGAACATCACGTTGCCCAGCAGGTCCCCATGGACAGCCTGGGCCGGCAGATCGACGGCCCGCCGCGCCAGAGCCAGCGGTTCCAGCAGTTCCGCCATCACCTCGCCGCCCTGGAGCGGCAGCTCCTCCCAGGCGATCCGATCGCCGTAGGTCCACGGATCGTCGCGCGCGTCCAGAAAGGACGGTCGAGCCAAGCCTGCCAGCGCCTCGTGGAAGGCCTCGCCTGCGGCGAGCACCTCGTCCCAACGCCGAGCATCGGGACTACCGGGCGTCAGCCACCAGGCCTGCCACCCGTACGCCACCCAGGCGCCGTCGGCCGCCCGCACCGGCCTGGCGACCCGAAACCGCGCAGTGTCTCTGACCTGGGAAGACACCTCTGCCACCCAGGCTGCCTCGGCCACCAGCCCGCTGGGCTTGAGAACGATCCCGCCCGATCGCCAGGTACGCCCCTGACCGCCGGGCAGAGAAACCGCCTTCTCGCGGGCGCCGAACGCCGCCAGGACCTCCAGTGAGGGAGACTCGCGAACCATCGCGGCAATGTACTCCGGCATCCGACGGTCGCCCAGGCACCTGAGCCGACTGGCCACGGCTCGGCCGTGGCCGGTTTATCCTGGACATCCGGAGAAATCCGCGCCGCCGCAGCGGCACGGACCCTGGGAACGAAGATGATCTGGACAGCCGGTTTCCGCACCGCAGTGATCAGTCCCTACGGCCGGCTCCACTTCAACGAGCCCCGTGGCTTCGCCGACCAGACCGTTCGGCAGGTGCTGCACATGCCCGGCGGCGGTGAGGCCTTCCGCGTACGCCTGACCAACTGCTACGGCCGCACTCCATTGACCATCGGCGCCGCGACGGCGGCGGTTGATCACCGGCAGGCCGCGCTGACCTTCGACGGTGCCGAGCAGCTTGTCATCGCGGCGGGCGAAGAAGCCGTCACCGACCCGGTCGATCAGCCCATTGCCGCCGGCGATGACCTGGTCGTCAGCCTCTATCTCCCCGAGCGGACCGAGCCGGCCACCTACTCCCACAAGCCGGCGCAAGTCGCGCGGACAGTGGGCGGGAATCGCGTCACGGCCGCCGAACTGCCCGGGGCCGAGCAGGTGGAATCCAGGTTCTACCTCTCAGGTGTCGACGTGCTCGCTCCCGAGGACACCGCGGTCGCGGTGGCCTTCGGCGATTCCTGGTTCGAAGGCGTCGGCACCACGACCGGCACGAACCACCGCTCCGTCGACTTCCTCAACCAGCGCCTCAAGCGCGGGTGGGTGGTCAACCAGGGAATCGCGGGCAACCGCCTCCTGCGCGACGAGGTCGGTGAACATGCGCTGGCCCGCTTCGACCGCGACGTCCTGTCGATACCCGCCCTGACCCACGTCCTGGTGCACTTCGGCATCAACGACCTCGTCCTTCCCGGCATGCTGAACGAACCCGTCCCCGACGCCGACGCCATCGTCGAAGGCTTCACCGCGTTGGCCGACCGCGCCCACCGCGCGGGCCTGAAGATCCTCGGCGCGACCATAGGCCCCTTCGCGGCCGCCGAGATCAGCACGCCGGAGGGCCTTGCCGTCCGGCGCGAGGTGAACGAATGGATCAGTACGACCAGCGTCTTCGACGCCGTCGTCGACGTGGCCCGAGCCGTCGCCGACCCGCAGTCCCCCGACTACATCCGACCGGCCTGGGACAGCGGCGACGGCATGCACCTGAACGACCCGGGCGCCGAGGCCATGGCCGACGCCGTCAACCTGGACGACCTCGTGCTCCAACGCGCATGACCCCGCCGGTACGCCCAGAGCGGCCCCCCACCTGAGATCGAATCCGCGTATGCTCCCGGCGGTCGACGCAGGACGGTGCGGATGGGATCAGACGTGACCAGCAGGCGGGCCGTATCCATGGCGATCGGCATCATCGTGGCGGCGGCCTTGACCGCAGGCTGCACCGGCACGCCGCCGACCCCGCCCACGGCGAGCGCCTCGCCCTCGGCCGCCCCGGCGGGCGTCGACCAGCTCACCGCCGCCGTCGACGGCCTACGGAAGGGCACCGCGTCCTACACCGCGGCCATGAGCGGCGACCTGGCCATCACCGGCACCGGTCGATTCGACGGCGTCTCCGGCGACATCTCCTCCACCACCACTGTCGTCGTGGCCGGGAAGGAGAACAGCGTCGAGCTGATCCGCATCGGCAACGCCCGGCTGTCACGGCTGCTGGTGCCGGTGGGGCATCCCGTCGTGCTCGCTTCTTCGGGCGAGGCGCTGGAGCTGCCCGTCGTGCACATCGCTGACCCACTCCCAGCCGGGCTTGGCTGATGGGCCGACCCGCGGGTCGGTGGGATCGCGGCCGTCGCGCAAGGCGAGCACGTACGCCCGGTCCTGGTCGATCCGTGCGCGCAGCTGGTCGGCTCCGCCGACTGACCCATGGCCGGGGATGACGACATCGACCTGGCCGGCCACGCCGTCGAGCAGCCGGAGCGCGGTGAGGTAGTCCTCGATCGGGTCGGCGGTGCTCCAGTCGAGCATCGGGATCAAGACGTCAGAGACCATGTCCCCGGCGACGAGAACCCCGCGTTCCTCGATGAGCAGCGCCGCATGGCCCGGTGCATGCGCCTGATGTTCGATGATCCGCGCTTGCGGGCCGTCCCATGGCATCCGCTCCGTCCCGGCGGGCAGGGCGGTGATGAGGCCGTACAGGTCCAGCGGGACGTGGTCGGCGATGCCCGTCGGTTCCAGGTGGGCGGTTATCTCGGCCTTCGCTGCCGGGCCGGACAGTTGGTCCTGGACGGTGGCCGCGCAGCGGGCCGTACCGTAACGAGGGGCCGCGCCGAGCCGGGCGTGCCAGAGCAGGTGGTCCCAGTCCGGATGCGTCGAGAAGCCTGCCACCACGGCCTGGCCCAAGTGGGACAGGTCGTCGGCGAGGCAGGCCATCTCGCGGTCCTGCACCCCGGGGTCGATCAGCAGCACGCCGTCGCGACCCTGCACGACGATGGCGTTGCTCTGGACGAACTCGCTCTCGTGGACCAGCACACCGTCTGCGATCTTCCTCAGCACGAGCTTGCCTCCTTGGCATCCCCGGATGGCTCACCGGTTGCCGGCCACCGCCAGGTGCCCTTTCCGGCTAGGCAGAGCCTGCCACGAACTGGGCGAACGCAAACCTTGCCATTAATGTGAGGGTTAAGCCGGTTCACAAGGGAAAGGCAGGGCGTCGGTGAAGATCGGAGACTTGGCGGCGAGGACGGGAGTCGCACCCCGGCTGCTGCGCTACTACGAGCAGGTCGGCATCCTGCACCCGGTGCGGTCGAGCAACGGCTACCGGGCGTACGGGGAGCCGGCCGTCGAACGCGTACTGCAGATCCGCGAGCTACTCGACGTCGGCCTGACGACCGACATGATCCGCGAGGTACTGCCGTGCCTGGGGGTCGAACCGCAGCCGCGCGAGTGCCCGCCCGCCAAGGACCTGGACGGGCTACGAGGCCAACTCGTCAACATCGAGAAGCGCATCGACGTGCTCCAGCGCAACCACCAGGCGATCAAGAAGTTTCTGAACGCCTGGGAGGGAGCCGACACCACGGCGTGACAGCCTCGGCCGGAGTGACGGTCATCACCGGCAATCGGGGTGGACTATGACACTAGTGTCAATCTTTAGCTTTGGCTGGGTACGGCAAACCAGCTGAAAGCATAAGGAGACCACCATGTCCAACACCTTGACAGGTCGGACTGCGCTCGTGACCGGCGGGTCGCGGGGCATCGGCGCGGGGATTGCCCGCGAACTGGCACGCGAGGGCGCGAATGTTGTCATCACCTACCGGAAGTCGCGTGAGCAGGCCGAAGAGGTCGTCGCCGAACTGGCCGCCCTCGGCGCGAAGGCGCTCGCCGTGCAGGCGGACCAGTCCGTTCCCCAGGAGGCGTCCACCGCTGTCGAACAGGCTGCCGAGTTCCTGGGCGGCCGGATCGACGTGCTGGTGAACTCCGCCGGCGTCGCCGTCATGGGCACCGCCGACCAACAGGACCCGGACCTGCTCGACGCGGTCCAGCAGATGATGGCCACGAACGTGATGGGGACCGTCGTCACCACGCACTCCGCGGCGAAGTATCTGCCCGAAGGCGGACGCGTCATCCTGGTGGGAAGCAGCGTCGCCCTGCGCATCCCCACCGCCGGCGCCGCCGAATACGCGGCCAGCAAGGCGGCGCTCGACCAGCTCGGGCGTGGGTGGGCGCGCGACTTCGGCCCGCGCGGCATCACCGTCAACGTCGTGCAGCCCGCAGCGGTGGACACCGACATGAACCCGGCGAACGGGCCGTACGCCGCCACCCAGGCGGCCATGACGGCCCTCGGGCACTACGGCACCGCCGACGACGTCGCCAAGGCGGTCGTCTTCTTCGCCGGCGAGAACGCGGCGTTCATCACGGGCTCGCTGCTGACCGTCGACGGCGGCTGGAGCATCTGACCCCCGCGATCTGCCCACCGATAGTCGAAGAAGCTCGCTGGCGTTGATCGCCAGCGAGCTTCTGACCTGCCTTCGGCGGCAGCCGCTAATGGCCCGCCGACGGCCCGAGGGCCGCGGTTGCCGCGCGTGGCGCCGAGGGGCGCCACTGACTACCCGCGCTAGATGGCGAACCCGCCGTCGACGTCGATGGTCGAGCCGGTGACGTATCGGCTGTCCGCACGGGCGAGGAAGGCGACCGCCGCCGCGATGTCGGCCGGTGCGCCGTACTGCCCGAGAGCGGTGAAACCCCTGATCGTGTCGGCGTAGGGGCCGTCGGCTGGATTCGCATCGGTGTCAGTCGGACCGGGATTGATCAGGTTTACGGTGATACCGCGCGGCCCCAGGTCACGGCCCAGCCCCTTGGTGAGACCGGTCAAGGCCGTCTTGCTCATCGAGTACAGGCAGTGGCCCGGAAACGCCGCACGCCGACCCATGTTGCTGCCGATGTTGATGATCCGACCGCCGTCGACCATGTGCCGGACTGCGGCCTTCGCCGCGACGAACGGCGCGCGGACGTTGACAGCGACAGTGCGGTCGAACTCCGCCGGTCCGAGATCCTCGATCGGCGCAACGAGGTAGACCCCGGCGTTGTTGACAAGGATGTCGAGCCGCCCGAACTCACCGGCGACCTCGTCCACCGCCGCGGTGAGCGCGGCAGCATCGCCACTGTCGGCACGGACGGCCAACGCGCGGCGTCCGGCAGCCTTGATCTGCTCGACCACCTGTGCCGCGCGATCGGCATTCTGCTGGTAGGTCAGCGCCACATCAGCGCCGTCCTCGGCAAGGCGCAAAGCGATCGCCGCGCCGATGCCTCGGCTACCACCCGTAATCAGCGCTACTTTTCCGTCAAGAACTCTGCTCATGACGCCAAGCGTGATCCACTCGACGTCGCGAGTCTGGCGGGAATCCGATCTCGCATTTCCGGCCACCGCCCAGGTCTTCGGGGGAGACCCGCCCGCACGGTCATCCGACGGCACGCGTGGACTGCTGGCGCGCTGTCGGATGACCGTGGAGCCCGACGGCCCCGGTCAAGGTCGCCGTGTCAGTCGTCAGGCTCCACGACGAACCACCAGCCGCCGCTGACGTGGACCTGCCGCCTGACGCCGAGTCCTGTCTGCGTCCGCTCCTCGGCTGGGGCGTCGGGCGGGGTGTCGGGAACGTAGGAGTAGTACCAGTTCCACCGCCAGGAGTCTTCGCGGAGATGGAACGACGTGCCCGGTCCCCAGCGGCCGTTGTCGATCCGGTCCACGTCCACGCCCGAGGTCTCGATCGCATCGTTTACCTGGGCAAACGCCGCCTCGCTCGCGGTGTCGAACGGCAGCTCGGGGTCGTCGGGGTTCGCGCAATCGGAGTTGCGGTCCCGGAACGCTCCGTGCGACCAGGTGAACACGCGGCACGCTGGACGACCCCATGCCGCCGGCTCGTCCAGGTACGACGTGAGCCCCAAGTGCTCGGCCACCGGCAGCACCTGAAGCTCCAGGGCCGCGATGTCGTGCAGCATCCGCTCGCGCGGGTACACGGGTGGGTCGCCCTGGTCCGGGAGCGAATCGGCGCCGTATCCGAAGGGCATGGCCAAGGTGCCGATGCCGGGCAGCTCGATCGGGCCGACCGCGGTGAGTCCGACGAGGGCGGCCACCACCGTGGCCACGCCGCCGAGCGCCCGCCGGCGTCGGCTGCGGCCCAAAGCGCGCCGGGCGGCGGCGAGGGTGTGCCCGGCGTCGGGACCGGTCTTCGGGTAGCCCGGGGCGTCGGCCCGCAGGCGGGCGACCACGTCATCGTCACCGGGTAGCTGGACGCTCATTGCAGATCCCCTTCCGCGAAGATCTCGCGCAGTCGCGCGATGCCCCGCGCGTGGTGGGACTTGACGGTGCCGACCGAGATCTCCAGTTCGTGGGCGACCTCGGTCTCGGTGAGGTCGAGCAGGTGCCGCAGCACCACGACCCGCCGCTGCGCCAGCGGCAGCCGGGCCAGAGCCTGGACCACGGCGTTACGGGCGACCACGGTGCCCGTGTGGTCGGGTCCGGCCTGATCGGGCAGCGTGACCGGGTCGACGAGGACTTCGCGACGCGTGCGCCGCCACCCGTCGATGCGCAGGTTGACCAGCACGCGACGGGCGTATGCCTGCGGATCGCCGTTGCGCGCCGCACGCCAGGAGCGATACGTGCGCTCGTAGGTGGCCTGGACGAGTTCCTCGGCCCGGATCGGGTCACCACACAGCAGCACCGCAGTGCGCAACAGGTAGCGGCCGGACGCGACCACGAACTCCAGGAACTCCTGGTCACGCGTGCCCGCTTCCCCGGGCCGGGGGCGGGCGCCCGCCGACTCGTCAACCGTCGCGGGCACCACGGGGCCGACGGCAGATGGTTCGCTGTCCATGCTCACGCTAGCCACCACGTGGAAGCATCGTCGAAGGTTGTCACGGGGCGAAGATGCGGTCGGCGCGGACCTTCGCCGTCGCGGCCGATTTTGCCCCACGGTGTCGTCCCCGGCACCTAGACTCCCGCGACGTGACGTCAACCCCATCCCCGATCGAGGCGGCCTTCGCCCTGCTGCAGCAGGGCCGCGTGGTCGAAGCCGAAGAACTCATGGCGCGCGAGCTGCAGGCGGTCACCGCGCAGCATGGTCACGGCAGCCAGGCCTGGGCCTCGGCCCAGTGCGACCTCGGCAACGTGCTGCTGAACGCCGACCAGCTCGACCGTGCGATCGAGTGCTACCGCAACGCGGTCACCGCCTCAGCGGACGACCCGCAGTTCCGCAAGGACCACCTGACGTACCGGCTCAACCTGGGCCAGGCCCTGCGGATGGCCGGACGGCTCGACGAGTCCGAAGCCGAACTCCGCCGCGGCGCGCAGGACCGCATGGCCTTCTACGGCCGGGAGCATCCCGGGTACGCGTTCGGCCTCGAATCGCTGGCCGACGTGCTGCTCCAGCGCGGTGACCTGCGGCAGGCCCGGCAGGTCGTCGAGGAGACGCTCGACAACTTCTGGCGCAACGGCCATCCGCACGTCGCGCAAGCGCTGGCGCTGCGTGCCGAGGTCGTGGCGGCCGAAGCGACCGGGGAGCCGCTGTTCCCCCCGATGGACCAACTGCCGGACGCGCTCGTCGAGCAGGTGGCGCGGTCCGTACTGGACCGCCACGGCCAGGGCGACCCGGCGACTGTCCTGAACGCCCTGGTCACCGTACTGGAGGCGCGACTCGGCCCGGATCACCAGGCGACCCTCAATGCGCTGTCCATGCTCGCCAACAGCGGGCGCGACCGCGGCGACCAAGCCGGGCGCGTCGACGCGATCCAGCGGGTCCTCGCCTCCTACGACCGTCAGGGCCTGGCCGAGCAGGCGCTCATGGCGGCGCTCGGGCTGGCGATGGCGCAGAGCGAGGTGGGCGACGAGGACGGCGCGCTGCACACGTACGCGTCGGCGTACACCCGGGCCGAGCGCATCGGCACTCCGGAGCTGGCGAGCCAGGTGCTGCGCAACTGGGGTCTCGCCCTGCGCGAGGCCGGGCAGGCACACCTGGCCGAGCAGCGGCTGGGTGAGGCGGTGGCACAGGCCCGCCGGGGCGGTGACGGTGAGACGCTCGGCCGGGCGGACGTGGCCCTCGGCCTGTTCCTCCAGCACGAGGGACGCCTGGAGCAGGCACGAACGGTTCTGGAGGAGGGACTGTCCGTCCTGGACCCCGTGCACCCGGACGCGATGATCGGCCGCAGCCATCTCGGCGCGGTGCTGGACGGGCGCACCTGCGGCTGCGGCGACATGGAGTCCACGATCACGGACGCGTTCCGC
This sequence comes from Catellatospora paridis, assembly GCF_009720365.1. Lineage (GTDB taxonomy): Bacteria > Actinomycetota > Actinomycetes > Mycobacteriales > Micromonosporaceae > Catellatospora > Catellatospora paridis. Next base: position 46,650 of record NZ_ML769315.1, read on the forward strand.
GACTTCGTCGCCGGCAGACTGCCGGCCGACCTGCTCGCCCGCCTGGACGTCGCGATCGTGGACGGCGATTTCAAGATCGATGTGGCGCTACGCCGCGAGCCGACCCAGGACGAACTCGAACGCCTCAACGGCGCCGTCCAGTCCGCCCACGCAGAATTCCGCCGCCGCCTGACGAGCCGTCGAGGCTGACCCCGACCTGACAGTTTCGGGGAAACTGCCGGAATTCATACCGCCGTAACCGCAGTTTCCCCGAAACTGACCCAGCGCCGGGCGACGTACCGCGGGACGTCACCTGCCGGTCAGGTGGTCGGCCGGATGATGCGGCACCGCCGTGGACCACGTGGAGACCGATGATGGGCTGGACGAGTTTCGGTCCGGAACATCGGCGTCAAGATCGGGCGTTTGCTGCTAGCATCTCGTTCGAACATATGTTCGAACGAGATGGGCCGTCGCGGTGCTCGGACGGTCCGATTCGCGTCGAAGGGCGGTCGGGGCGTGGGACGCCTATGGGCAGGCAGCATCCGGCGCGGCGAGCTGCCGCTCCGCGTTCGCGACAATCAGGTGTTATACGTGGTGCGCCGGGACTGGCGTCATCCGGAGACCCACGAGTTCATCCTGCCGCGGCTGACCGAAGCCGAGGCGATACGAGCCGCTTTCGCCGACTTCCGGTACTGGCGGCGCGGCCCGATGCGCCCGCGGCTGAGCGTGGTGCAGATCAGCGCGAACGATCTCCGCATACACCGCCGGCGTCACGACTGCATGGCCCCTGACTGCCCACGGTGACCGCTGATCCTGACGGCTCTTCCCGCCTGAAGAAGCGCGCTCCGCGTTCAAGCCGCCGCGGCGCAGCTCTCTGACCCGGTGTGACGCACCACTGAGGTAGGGCCCGTGCCTGTATGTCAGGCGAGTAGCGGCTCCCCGCACTGCTAAATGGGAGGCGGGCGGGAGACCAGGGCAGGTACGTTTCCGGGCGTGAGCAGGATCCTGTCAGTCAACCTGGCGGTGCCGGCCCGCAACCCCGCCACGGGCGTGGGACTGACAGGCATCTGCAAGCGGCCGGTCGATCACCTGGTCACCGTGCGGGCACCGGGGCCGATGGCGACGGGGTTGCACAGTGGCCTGGTCGGAGACCAGATCTTCGACATCGACCACCACGGCGGCGACGACCGGGCCGTTTACGCGTACGCGCGCGAGGACTACGACTGGTGGCAGGCGAGGCTGAGCCGCCGGCTGGCCAACGGGATCTTCGGTGAGAACCTGACGACCGAGGGCGTCGACGTCAACGGCGCGGTCATCGGCGAGCGGTGGCGTGTCGGTCCTCGGCTGGTCCTGCAGCCGGTGTTCGGCCGTACCCCGGGCGTCACGTTCCAGCGCATGATGGGTGAGCCACGCTGGGCGAGGACGTTCGCCCGATCGGTCCGCCCGGGCGCATACCTGCGGGTGCTGGAGCAGGGCGAGGTGTGGGCCGGCGATCCGGTCACCGTCGAGGACCGTCCGGCGCACGGGGTGACGATCGCGCAGGCTTTCCGGGCGTGCGTTATCGACCCGGAACTGCTGCCCGAACTACTGGAGATAGACGGGCTGCCTGACGATCTGCGCGAGACCCTTGCGAATCGGCTTCCCCGGCGGCGGTAACCGAGAGGCATCACGCCTGGAACCGACCGATCCCGCAGGGCGCCGGTCAACCGCGGCCGAGAGCGACGGCGCCCGGGCCGCCGCCGAACGCCAGATCATCGAGCGGGTACGGGCGCGGCTGCGCACCTCCGGCGACGACTGACCCAGCGCCGGGCGGTCACTCCGCGCGCTCCCAGCGGCCGGTGCCCGCTATCCAGACGCCGAGCCGTGCCCCGTCCTGCGTCTGGAAGGGCTTGCCCTGGTTGTCGATGATCAGCGGAGGGCCGAGCTGGCCCTTGTACGCCCAGTCGATGGCGAGCCGCCACGAGATCAGGCAGCCGCAGATGTCTTCGGGACGTGCTGCGGGCCCGAACCCGGCCTTGATCTGCAGCTGGCCGATGTCGTCGTCGGACGTGGTGAACGGGAAGTCGTGCCCGGCGACCGCGGTGATCTGCCCTGCCTGCGGCGGATCAAGAATAATCTTGAAGCTGCCCTTGTCCGGCTCGCCGCACCCGAGTTGGGTGACGATCACCGGACCGGCGATCCCCGGCGACTTCTGGACGTCGACCAGGCGGATGCCGATCAGGTTGACCGCGCTGTTCTCCCTGCCCTGGATCACCAGCTTGAAGTTCGTCTCGCCGTAGTCGACGCCGCCGTTCTGATGCGCCCAGGTCTCGTCCATCTCCGTGATCTTCGACGGCTGCGGGACCGTACCGATGTCCTGCGGAAAGACCCACTTGCCCTTGCCGCCGCAGCCGGGAATGGCCGCACCGTTGTCGACGTGGTTCTGGTCGTAGACCAGGGAGACGCCGAACGGCACCTCGTCGGGATTCGCCGTTGCACCAGGCGAGGGCGGTCCGACCGGCTTCGCCGACGTCGGCGCCGGAACGCCGGTCGGGGGGCCGGTCGTCGGCTCACCGGTGACCGGGAACAGCCAGGCGAGCGCGGCCAGCAGCAGGGTCAGCACGCCACCGACCGCCGCCCACCAGGGTGCTTTGTACAGCTCCGCGATCCTGCGCCACCGTGACCTGCGAGCCGGGCCGTCGCCCGGCGACTCCTGCTCGCCGGTCGCGGGTGCCGGATCGGCCGGATCGGCCGCGGACGCTCCCTCGGGCGGATCGGGCAGGTCGCGGTCAGCACTCACGGCGCGGCTCCTCCTGGACGACAGCCATCGGACTGACAGCCTGGTCTTTCGCAACGTAGCAATGTGGAGGGTGAGGCAGATCCGTCGGACGTATCGGATCAGTCGTCCTCTTCGATTGCTTGCCGCCTCGATCCGGTGGTTCGCCCGGTCTGCGCGGAGGCTTGCCATGGGCGGCGGCTCAGCACGGTGCCGCATGCCTCGGCGAGTTTGGCACGTCCGCGTCGGGGCTCAGCGGCCGAAGGCCAGGTAGTGCCGCCGCTGCTCGGGCTCCAGGTGCTCGATCGCCGCACGCAGCAGGACGCGCGGCGCCGTCGCGGCGTGCCGGTCGAGGTAGTCCAGCAGCCGGGCGCGGTCGGTCTTGCCGGCCTCGCGCAGCATGCCTCCGGTGGTCGAGGCGAGCATCAGATGGTCGTCGTCGGCCAGGATCTCGGCGAGCGCGAAGGTGTCGTCGACCTGCCCGTGGCGCAGAAAGTGCAGCGTGCAGAAGATCGCGATCCGGCGCTCCTGCGGCAGCGGCGACCGGGCCAGCCCGTAGAGCACGTCGCGGGGCTTGTCGCACAGGTGGCGGCCGACGACGTGGTGGGCGCTCACGTCCACCAGGTCCCAGGTCGCGATCCGGTCGGTGCGGCGCAGGTAGAGCTCGTACAACTCGCGCAGGCGGTCCGGTGTGGTCTGCTTGCGCTGCGCCTGGTGGCCCATGACGCTGACCGCGCCGACCCGCTCCTCGTGGGTCGCCCCGTCGAGGAGTTTCTCGATCTCGGTCGGCGGCAGGTGGGCGTACTCCTTGGCGAGTTTGAAGATCTCGCGCATGGGCATCGAGCCGTCCGCGGACCGCAACCCGCCGAGCCGCTCGCGGAATTCGGCCGCGGTGAGGTTCACAGCGAGTATGAGACCACGTCCTTCGTGTCCCCGGAGCCCGGACCCGTGGCCGCGGGAAGAAGTTCGCACCGGGCTCGGCTTTGGGAGCCGTCCGATGAGTGCGTACCGCGGCAGGGGCCGCTGGGCACCCTGATACCCGGAATCCGGGATTACGTCAGTGCCAACAGCGGCCGGCACGTCATCCACACCAGCGGATCAACCCCGTCCTGCCTGCAGCTACCAGACACGGCGACCGCGCAGCCACACGACCACGAGCGCCGCGACGACGGACATGACTGACACGACGCGGGCGTCACCGATCAGAGCAGGCGGACCGGAGATCGGTGGTCGTCGGCGGGTAGGTCCCCGTCGAGGACGACGGCCATGATCTCCATCCGGTCCAGATCGGCCCGCCCCGACAGGACCGTGGCGAACGCGGTGTCGGCGGCGTCACGCCCCGTGCTCACCCGGATCAGCGACGACCGCGGAGCCAACCGGGTCGCATCCCAGACCCGCCACTGGCCGCCGGTCGCCGTCTCGACCACGGCGTGGAAATCCATCGGACTCAGACCCGGGGCGTACACCCCCACCACCCGAGCCGGCACCTCGACCGCCCGGCACAGCGTCGCCACGAGGTGGGCGTAATCGCGGCACACCCCGCGCCCGTCGAGCAAGGTGTCCGCGGCGTCGGTGGTCGGCCCGCTGGCCGCCGGCGTGTACTGCAGATGCTCGAACACGTAGTCGCAGATCGCCCGCACCCTCTCCTCCGGATCGGCGTAGCCGCCGAACTCCCGTCGGGCGAAACCGGTCATCCGGTCCGCCGGGCAGTACCGGCTCGGCAGCAGCGCGGTCAGCAGCTCCCACTCGGTCGGCCGTTCGGGCTCACCGGGCCGATCGGCGACCACCGCCCGGTACGAGATCGACAGCTCACCCGGCACCGCCGCGAACACATGCCGCCGATTGCCGTCAGGTCCGAGGACCACCCGCACCTCGACCACCTGGTCACCGCCCAGGACCGACAACTCGTCGTCCACCGTCCGTCCGGGACGCAGCCCGACCCCCACCCCGAGCGCGAACTCGGCCGGCTCGACCACCGTGAACGTCAACGCGCAGCCGACCTCGGATCGCTGAACGTCCATCGTGTACGTCATCATGGTCCGCCTTCACCGCGCAGGGATGTCGAGGGCGACGACGCCGACGCGCCGGTCACCGGTGAGCCGACCGCTGGGAGCCCCGACGTAGCTTCCCGACGTCGGGGCCACATCGGTGTAGTCGCGCCCGACCGCCACAGTGACATACCCGCTGTGTGCGCGGCGACCGTGGCACGGGTCCAGGGCCAGCGCGCTCGCGGAGCCGTCCCGCGCGACGGGCACTTCCACCCAGGCATGCGTGCCGCCCTGCCCCAGCAGGTGTCCCGATACGTACCGGGCCGGCAGCCCGGCCAGCCGACACAGGGTGATCATGATGTGTGCGTAGTCCTGGCACACCCCGATGCCCCCGGCCAAGGCCTGCGCGGCGGTGGTCAGGACATTGGTCGTCCCGAAACCGTAGGACATGGTCGCATAGACGGCGGCACAGATCCGCTCGGCGACCTCGGCCGGTTCGCCACCCGCCCGGACCAGGTCCGCGGCCAGCTGACGCAGCCGGTCGTCGGGAGCGGTCAGCGGGGTGGGAGCGCGCAGGGCCGGATCGTGCAGCGCCGCGGCGGGCAGCGGGAGCCGGTCGCCCCGGACGCGCTCGACCACGGCGACGACCCGGAACTCGACCTCCCGCTCGACATGCGCCGCTGTCACCCGCACGACGGTGTTGCCGTGCGCATCCTGCCGGGTCCGATGCTCGGCCCGCGCGCCTGAGATCTCCAGGAAGTGGGCGCGCCGGTAGAGGTCCCCGTGCCGGGGACGCGGCACGATCACCAGCCGCTGCGACAGCGCACTGACCGGGGTGTCATAGGTGTAGCGGAACCGCTGCTCGATGCGGTACGTGATCCGCCGCGCCGACTCCAGGTCCAGGCCGTCATGGTCGAGCATCGGCGCGGACAGGCTCGACCGCCGGACGCCGGTCACCGTGGTTTCTCAGACTTGACCCGTGGCCGCCGCAGCTCCATGACATCAATCGTGCTGCCGCAATGTTTCGTCCACGCTATCGCCGCGCCGCGGTCACAGTCGCGCCCCGCGGACCGGTCGCCATTCCGACGCCGGCGGAGGAACACCGTCGAAGAAGCTCGCTAGCTTTGATCGCTAGCGAGCTTCTGACGTGCAAATATCGATGGACCATACCCAGCAGGATCCGAACCGCATGCCGGCAGTTCAGGGGCCGGTCGTGACCGCACCGGCCGTTCGGGCGCCCCGGGTGTGAGCCTTCATCGTCAGTCCTGGCCCTGGCCCTGGCCACGGCCGCTATACCGGTCAGTCGCGGATGATCTCCTTGATCCAGTGGGCGATGTTGTCCACCCGGGAGGTCCGCTCCTCCAACGCGTGCGGGCAGGACGGCCCGCCGCTTTCCACCGACACCAGAGTGGGCCGCCCGTTGCCGTGCTCCATGAAGTAGGGCGCACCGGAGTCGTACGGACAGGCGCTGGTGTCGGGTGCCGGTGCCAGGGCGGTCACGCCGACGCTGGGTTCCGTCACGGTGACGACAGTGACCTGACCGGTGCGCAGCTGCGGCGACGGCACGGGGTTGGAACTGGTGAGCGACCCGAAACCAGTGATCCGGAGGACGTCGCCGGCCCGCGGCGTCTTACGGTTCAGGGCCAGCGGCCGAATGTCTTTGATCGGGAAACTGAGCTTTGCCAGCGCCAGATCGGTGGTGGGAGACTGGCGCACGGCGATGATGGTGGCGACGTGGCCGATGTCGCTGGCCAGGTCCGCCCGCCCGATGGTGGCGGTGGTCAGGTCGGCGACCGGTCGCTCCACCCGGACGCCGTTGAAGTCTCGGAAGCAGTGTCCCGCGGTGACGATCCACTGTGGTGCGATGAGCGCACCGGAGCACGCACTGTTGCGGCGACCGCCGTCAGCCGTCGGTATCCCGGTCATGGTCAGTTTGACTGCGAACCGGAACTGGCCGTTGGGTACGACCTCGCTGTTCGCAACGGCGTATGCCGGGGCTGCCGTGACGATCCCGAGGCCGGCCGCGACGATCGTCGACGTGAGCAGCAGCCCGGCCCGACGAATGCGGTGCTTGAGTGTGACGTCCAAGAACTCGTCCTTTGCTCTGCGCGGGAGGGCCCGCGTCTGTCTGTCATCGGATGCCTCGACGGCATCTACGACAAACTTCGCTTTGACTATGGATAGACGTCGAAGACACGGCCACGGGTTGTGATCTCCACGCTGCCAATGTGGTCACCCGGCCGATTGCCTCACCTGCGAAATCCCCCAAACCCGGCGAGACGCCCAATTTTCCACCAGGTGCGCGAGTACGGTCCGACGCCGCAGACTCGGTGGTCGTGGTCAGCGCCTCCACGGGGATGCTTCCCGAGGAGGCGCTGACCACTGCTAGCGGATTGTTCGGCTATCTCATAGGCGCGGGTCCTGCTGGACCTTCAGGGCGTTGAGGATCGGGTCGCCCTCGCCCTTGTCGCGGCGAAGCTCGATCTTCAGATCGCCACCGGCGTGCTCGACGGTGACCATGTTCATGTCCGCGGTCAGCGCACCCACCTTCGCCTGCACGTCGTGGTCGTAGAGCACGACCTTGCCGTCGACCAGGACATCGAAGGCACGCTTGCCGGCCTTGACCTTCTCGATCTCCGCGAAGTCGAGGCCGATCCGGTACGTCCCGGCGGGGGCGTTCTTGAACACGTAGCTGAACGTCTCGCCGGTCCGCTGGGTGCGGAACAGCGCGTCGTCCTTGGTGCCGGCGATGTCGGCCTTGGTGGAACCCGCCTTGCCGCCGACGTAGCCCCACGGCCGCGAGCCGAGCTGCTGGTCGGGCAACCAGACGAAGCCGTCGGCACCGACGAACCCGGATCCGCCCACGTCGACGCCCTTCCAGTAGGCCGAGGTCGCCAGGCGCACCGGCTTGAACTGGGCCTCGCCCTTGCCGGCGTTGGACGCCACGAGCACGTCCCCGACGAGCACACCGGGTTCGACGCCGGCGTTGTCGGCCGTCGCCGTGACCGTGGTGGACTCGCCGACCGCGAGCTTGACCGTGCCGGTTGCGGCCGCGCCCGTGAGGGTCAGCCACGCAAGGTCGGCGGCCTCGTGCCCGCCGTCGCTGGTGCGTTTCTGCTCGCTGATCCGCACCTCGAGCGTGGCGGAGCCGGTGTTGGTGACGGTCACGTCGGCCGTCGCCTTCTGGTCCGGGCCGACGAGCCAGTCGAGGTCACCTGCGGTGACGGTGGCGACGCCCGTGGCCAACGCCGTGTCGACCACCTCGGCCTGATCCTTCTTGGTGATGGTCACGGGGCGGCCGGCGGTGACGTAGTTCGGCGCCTCGACCTGCACGGTGTTCTCGCCGACCAGCGCCTGGGCCTTCCATCGGCCCTTCTCGTCGGTGGTGATGACCCGGTCACCGTTCGGCCCCTTCAGCGTGACGATCGCTCCCGCGATCGGCTTGCCGTCGTTCGTGTCGGTGACCGTGCCCTCGATCGTGCCCGCGGCCGGGAGGGTGTACTCCAGTCCCAGGCCGGCCTTCAGGATGGGCTGGTCGAAGGAGTACTGGCTCGCGGGGTTGCGGTTCAGGCTCTCCACGCCGACCGTCGCCGACGACCCGCGGGTGAGCGGGTTGTCGCCGCCGACGCCGTCGCCGTATCCGATCTGGATCCTTCCGTCCGCGATCAGGGTGACCGAGAAGCTCACGCGAGCCGTCTGGTCACTGTAGAAGGTGACGTTGCGCCACTCGATGACCTGCGCCGCCTGCCCGTCCACCTCGGTCGTGCCGAAGTAGACGCCCGCCTCGTCGTCGACGATGAGGTCGTCCCAGAACGGATAGACCGCATCGATCGGGTACGGCGACGGCAGTTCCGTGTTGTTCCCCGGCGTGCTGGCCCGGTCGAAGGTCAGCGTGCCGTTCGTCGTCACGCACACGCCGTCCCAGGCCGTGTCGTAGAACGGGGCCAGGAAACCGGAGCCGAACCACAGCACGCCGCACAGGTCGTCGCCATGCCACCCCGACTCCTCCGTGCCCTGGCGGTAGAGCCCGTCGGTCACCTTCATCGAGTACGAGCGACCGGCGGGAGCCACCGGCACGGGGCCCGGTTCCGGCTGCTCGGGCTGGGGCTCCGGCTCCGCCGCGTCCGCGCGCGGGTCGAGCGTCACGCGCAGCGCGGCAATGGTCGGGGCCTTCAGGCCCTTCGAGCCGCGCAGCTCCACGGTCAGCGGACCGCCCTCGTGCTTCACGACGGCGGTGCGCCAGTCGGCGGCGTTCTGCCCCACGGCTGCGGCCGGGTCGTACGCGTACTCCGCCAGCCTTCCGTCCACGACGACGTCGAACACCCGCTTGCCCCTGGCCGCCTTCTCGATCTCGGCGAACCCGAGATCGATCGCGTAGGTGCCCTTGGGCGCGTCGGGGAAGCGGTAGAACAGCTGCTTGTCCCCCGTGGTGCGCTGGGACTGGAACAGGGCGTCGTCCGTCGTGCCCGCGATCAGGGACTTCGTGGAGGAGACCTTCGTCTTCCCCTCGTAGCCCCACGCGTTCTTGCCGGCGGCCTGGTCGCCGGACCAGGTGAAGCCGGAGCCGTCGGTGAACTTCGGGCCACCGGCGTTGACGCCGACCTGGTACTTCGTGGTCGTGAGCGTCACGGGGACGTAGATCTTGGACTGGCGTCCGGAGTCGGACCTCACCACGATGTTCGCGCCGAGGACTCCGGGCTTGGCACCCTTTGCGGAGATCGAGACCTTGACGGTCGTCGACTTACCCGGGGCGAGGGTGCCGCCGGTCGAGGAGAGCGACAGCCACGGCAGGTCGATGAACAGGTCGTCTTCGACGTCGACCAGCACGACGTCATCAGCGACCTGGTCCGCCGCCCACAGCGCACCGGTCGAGTCGGTTTCGAGGCCGCCGCCCTGGCCCGCCTTCTGGCCGGGGAACCACCACGCGTTCACCAGCGAGCAGTCGTCGGGGTCGACCTGCAGCAGGCGGCTGAGCCGGTTCGAGGTGATGTCGGTGTACCAGATGGTGTCGGACGCCTGGTTGTAGGCCAGGCCCATCACCTCGGGCAGCGGCGGGGCGCAGAAGGACAGCAGCGCACCCGGGTTGTCGTGCGACGTCCCGGCGACGGTTCCGATCATGCCGTTCCGCCGGCCGCCGACGTAGAACACGTCCTCCGCCGGGTTGTAGGCGAGTCCGGTCAGCTGCAGCGTGGACCAGTCACCCTTGATCTGCCGGGTCTCCTTCCCGGTCTTGCGGTCGAAGCAGTGGATGTAGCTGGCCGGGCTGTCCTCCATCTGGCACATGTCACCGGTCCTGGTGTCGAGCGCCATGTCGAACGCCCGGTACTCGGGGCTCCACGACGCGTCGAAGACCTTGCCGGTCGGCTTGCCCGTCACCGTGTAGGCGGTGTTGGTCCGCGCGTTGTAGTCGTGGACCCAGACGTCGCCGTCATACCCGATGCCGGTGGGCTCCTTGTTGTCGACATTGCCCGGGATGGCGATCCGGGTGATGACGTCGCCGCCGGAGGTCGCGCCGACCCTGCCGGCCGCCTGTGCTTCCGCGGCGCTCGCCGTCGCCGCCTTGCCGTCGACGTTCGACGGCTTCATGCCGCTCGCACCGGCCTTCCACGCGGCGAGGTCGATGGTGCTGTCCCCACCCTTTCCGGTGCGCCCGGTGGCGCCGGCGGCGTCAAGCTCGGGGTGGCGCGCGGCCTCGCCCAGGTTGTACGTGAGTGGGGCGGTACCGGTGTTGGTCAGCGTCAGCGAACCCACACCGTTCTGGTCGGCGCCCAACAGCGCGTCGAGGCCGTCGGCCTTCAGACCGGCGACGCCCGTGGTCAGACGCGCGTCGATCTTGGTGTTCGCGTAGAGCTTGTCGAGGGAGAAGGGGTATGCCGCGGTCGTGTAGTTCGGCGCGTCGACCGTCATGGTGTAGTCGCCCACCGGAAGCTGGCGGTGCACGACACCCGTCCCGTTGGTGGTGACGGTCTCGACGAGTCCGTTCTTGTTCGAGAACGAGACCTCGGCCCCGGCCACCGGCAGCCCGTCGTTCTTGTCGACGACGGTCGCGTCGAGATACCCGAAGTCAGGCATGTCGTAGGTGACGATCATCCCGTCGTGCAGCACCGGGGCGCTGTCGGAGAACCGGATGCCGTCGACGCCGGCCCAGCCCTGGATGCCGGTGACGGCGTGCGCGCCGGCGGTCACCGGGTCGGCGGTCCCGACGCCGTCGCCGTAGCCGAAGATCACCGTGCCCGAGCGGGTGAGCGTGGCCGAGAAGTTGACCGGCTCCGTGTACTCCGACCGGGTCGGATAGGCCCAGAGCTTGGCGTTGCGGAACTCGACGACGAACGCGTCCTCACCGTTGACCTTGGTGGCTGCCGTGAAGACTCCTCCGCCGGGGGCGAACTCGACGGGGCTCTGGACGGAGAACGGGAAGATGCCCGCACCGCCGCTGCCGGGTCCGGTCGTGGTGTCCGGGGAGATCACGCCGCGCAGGCCGATGCCGAGGCTGTCGTGGCTGCCGTTGTAGAGCGCGATCGGGAACGGCAGCTGCACCGTCGCCCACACGCCGCTGTCGAACGCGACCGGTTCGGTGCCGCGCAGGTACTCGCCCTCGGAGACGGCGCAGCTGTAGCCGCCCTTGTCGACGACGAGCCCGACGGGGATCTCGCGCGACTCGTTCTGCGCGCCGACGGTCAGCGGGACCGTCGTGGGCGAGAAGCAGGCGTTGGGCTTGACGCTCAGCTTGTACCCGCCCTCGGGGACAGCGCCGATCGTGAACGCGCCGTCGGCATCCGTGCGTACCGTCTTCAGCGGCGTGTCCTTGACGGAGACGTCGGCGTTCGGGACGGGCCGCTTCCTGTCGTCGACGACCCTGCCGCTGATGTCGTGCCTCGCGGCGGCCGCGAGCGGCAGCTTGACGGAGGTGTCCTGGCCGAGGGTGATCGTGACGTCGGCGGTCGCGGTCAGGTAACCGAAGACCTTGGTGCTGAGCCGGTAGTCGCCGACCGGGAGGTTCGTCGTGAACCGGCCGTCCTTGTCGGTGCCGATCGACCGGCTGAACGGCCCGCTGATCGTCACCTCGGCCGCGGGGACCGGGGCGCCGTCGGCGGTGACGACACCGGTGAGGGTGCCGCCCTTGCGGGGCGCGAGCTCGATCAGGCGGACGAGGTCGAGCCGGCCCTCGCCGTACTTGTTGTTGACCTCGGCGGTGCCGCCGCACTCGGTGTCGTCGACGTCGACGGCCGACTCGGCGAGCAGGCGGCGGGTCAGGTCGACCTGCCCGATGAGGGTCGGGTCGTAGCTCCACAGCGCCGCGACGGCGCCGGCGACGTGGGGTGCCGCCATCGAGGTGCCGGACATCTCGACGTAGCTGTTGTTCGGGTATGACGAAAGGACGGCCGAGCCCGGAGCGGAGATCTCGGGCTTGATCCGGCCACCTTCACCCTCGCCCTTGCGGGAGAACGACGCGAGCGTGCCGTCCGACCCGTAGGCGCCGACGGAGTAGGCACTCTCGGCGGAGCCGGGCGAGGAGACGGTGTCGCAGGCCGCGTACGGCGTGGTGTTGCCCGACGACCAGACGCTGAAGATGCCCGCGGCGCTCCAGGCCTCGTCGATGGCCTGGAAGAAGTCGTCGAAGTTGTGCTCGACGGTCTGGCCCCACGAGTTGTTGATGACATGAGGGCGCTTGGACGGGTCAGGGCTGTTCCCGTGGACGTCGGTCGGGGCGAGCAGCCACCAGCCGGACCGGAGCAGCGTTTCGACGCCGGAGCTGTCGCAGCAGCCGTTCGTCGCGATCCACTGCGCGTCCGGCGCGACACCGACGTGGTTGGTGCCGTCGTCGCCGACCATGGTGCCCATGGTGTGCGTGCCGTGTCCGTTGTCGTCGCACGGTGCGCCCGTGCACGTGCCCCGGGTGCCCATCCAGTTGTAGTCGTGGTCGACGGTGCCGTCGGGCTTCGTGCCGCGGTACTGGTGCATCAGGGCCGGGTGGTCGAACTGGACGCCCGAGTCGAGATTGGACACGGTGATGCCCGCACCGGTGGCGCCCATGGCCCACGCCTGGGGGGCGTGGATGGATTCCAGACCCCATGTGAAGGTGCCTGCCTCGGCGGCGGCCTTCGCGACGGCGGGGCGGGCAGCCCGGTCAGCCGGGCTCTTCTTGTCCACGGGCTCGACCAGCGCGACCTGCGGCGTCGCGTGGATCTCGGCGACCTGCACCTTCGCCGCCACGTCGAGGGCGAGCTTTTCGGTGCCCCCCTTGACGAGCACGGTGTTCGCGATCGGGTAGGAGGTGTATTTGACGCCTGCCCGATCGAGTTCGGTGGAGACGGATGCCAGCGAGTTCTTCGCCGCTGCGGTCAGCGCGTCGTAGACGAACCGGCCACGAGCGGTCCAGTCGGCGATCTTCTTCGCCGGCCCGAGGTCGGCTCTGGTGTCGAAGGTGATCCAGAAGTCGGAGGCCGGCTCCGTGCGGAAGCGGTCCTTCAGGCTCGACGCGATCTTCTTGTCGGCCGAGCCGGGATCCGGCTCAGCGGCGGACGCCGGTGGTGCCTGGATCATGCTCAGGCCGACCGCTACGGCCAGCGAAGCCGCGAGGGCTTTGAGTCTCATGTGGGGTCCTTCGGCTTACAGGGGCTGGTAGGGGTCGTGGCTCTCGTGGCCATCGGCGTCGCCAGCGTCGCGGGCGTCCTGGGCACTGACGTGCGGCTCGCGCGGCAGCTCGGGTGGCGGCTGGTGCTCGACGGCGGAGTCGTCACGCGCGGCAGGTAGCTCAGGCATGCACTGCCCAATGTCTATGGATCATGGAGCCATGCTCGGGGGGCCGAGCGATCTTCGCTATCCAGCGGATACGTCAATTTTCATGACGCGTCGTCGAGGAAGTCCTCTTCGGCGAACACTCCGGCCTTCACTGCCTCGACCGCGAGCGCGGTCCGGGAGGTCACCTTCAACTTGCGCATCGCGGCACGCAGCTGCTGATCCACCGTGGCCGGTGACTTGGCCAGGATCCGGCTGATCTCCCGGTTCGTCTTGCCGGCGACGATCAGTTGGACCACGTCGAGCTCGCGAGGAGAGAGCTGGTCGCCGTACCCCCGTCGGCCGCCGCGCCACAATCGCGGAACCTCGGCGCCGTGTTCGCGAAGCCGTTGTGCGACACGGTCTGCATCGCCGCGGGCTCCGAGCCTGAACAGCTGCTCGTACTGTGCGGCCAGCAGCTCTCGGCCTTGTTCGAGCCGGCCATGCGCGATGAGCGCCTCGGCTTGCCGCTCGCGGGCGAGCATGGCGTCGTAGGGGCGCGGCAACGCGCTCCAGGCGCGCGCCGCCCGATCGAATGCCGTTGCCGCGCGGGCGTGGTCTCCGGCTGCGGCGGCCAGCAGGGCACGGCATACGGTGAGGGCGGCGCGAGGCGCAGGCGCGGTACGGCCACGCAGTCCTTTGGCGAACTGGTTGCCCAGTCGGGTCGCGGCCTTCAGGTCGCCTGCGGCGAGGTGCGCCTCGACCCGGGCGGGGACGAGGTCCGTCGCCCAGACCCAGATGCCTTTTCTCCGGACGGTGTCCATCGGCTCGTCCGTGATCTGCAGCGCCCGGCCGCTGTTTCCGTCCGTCAGCCACAGTCTGGCCAGCGCAGCGGCGGCCTCCATCGTGTCGTCGGCTGCGCCGAGACGGGCAGACTCCTCGAGGACCAGCCGGAACTGCTCCTCCGCGGCGCGCCGCCGGCCGGCCGCGGCTGCCAGCCGGGCCGCGAGGCGGATGCTGCCGAGGTAGTGCGCCGGCCGGTCCCGGTCGGCATCGGCGAGTTCCGCGCTGCGCTCCGCGAGACCCTCCCACCGGCCGGTGAGCCACGCCAGGTTGGCCTGTTCCAGTCGGACGTTGTGCTGCAACCGGGACGCCTGCTCGGCCTCGGCAAGGCGCATGGCCACGGCGAGGTGTTCTTCCGCGTCGGCGTACCGGCCCCAGATCAGAGCGCCGGTCCCGACATTCGCGTGGATGCGGGCCACGTCGAGACGCTCCGCCGAGGTCGCGCCGTCGACGGGCAGGCCGGCGACGACGTCCCAGGCCCCCTCTTCGCCGAGCATGAGCAACGCCGCGGCTCGGTTGCCGGCCAGGTTCAGCCGGTCTGCGGGAGAATCGCATGCGGCGGTGAGCTCGGCGGCGCGATCCAGCCAACGCCGATGGGTCGACGCCGGCCACGGCCCCGCATAGGCCCATCCCAGATAGGTCATCGCCCGAGCCGCCTCGACCGGATCATGGTCGAGGTTGGCCACCGCTTGCTCGAGCTCGCTGAGTGCGGCCTGCGCCTCGCCCCCGGTGATCAGGAGCCGACCCAGGGGGTTGCGGATCTCGGCCTGCTGGCGGGCGGAGAGACCGGGCGTCTCCAGCACCGAGCGCAAGGTACGGATCACCCGGTGGTAGACCTCGTCGACCTGTTCGCGACGGCCCAGCGCGGCGACTCCGGCGATACGCGCGACCCGTGCCCGATCCGCCGGCGGCAACACGGCCCACGACAACAGATCGACCAGCAAGCCGACCGCCTTGGTGTGGTCACCCGAGGCCATGGCCAGCTCGGCACCCCGCTCGGCGTACCGCGCCCAGGACTGCGTCTCGCGCGCCTCACGGAAGTGGTGGGCAAGGCGTGCGACAGGCGGCGGATCGATGTCCTCCAAAGCCCGGCCGGCCAGCAGGTGGAAGTGCCTGCGGTCGGTCAACGGAATCGCTTCGTAGACAGCCGTGGCGGCCAGCACATGCCGGAATCGCCACTGGTCGCGGTCGTCTCCGTCCAGGACGCCGGCGTTGGCCGCCTCCGCGACAGCGCCTCGACACGTCTCTGGTGACAGACCGGCGGTCACCGCGATCGTGGCCACCGATGACCGATCGGCCAACGTGGCCGCGGCTCGCAACACCTGCTGCGCCGGCGGCGACAGCCGGCCCACCCGCTCCCGGGTGGAGTCGCGCACCGTCGGCGGCACCCGTAGCTCGCGCAGCTTCAGCCGGACCCACTGCCCGTCGCGGAAGACGAGGTCGGCACGGTCGCACAAGAGGCGAACCGACTCCTCCAGCGCCAGCGGAACGCCACCGGTCCGCTCGTGCATGAACGTCGCGAACTCCTGCGACAGCGGGTTGCCGTCCAGCATCGAGGACACCAGCGCTGCCGTGTCGTCGGGCCGCAACGGCGCCAGGGCGATCCTCAGCTGGGTCACGCCGGCAGGCAACCGGGACGTCAGCCGCAGCAGCAGCGACCCGACGTCCACCTCCTCCGGCCGATAGGAGATCACGAGGCTCGGCCCGTCCGATTGCTGCCGGGAGGTGACGTACAGCAGGAACTCCAAGGTCACCTCGTCGGCCCAGTGCGCGTCCTCGAGCACGAGAACGTCGACACGCAGCGCCCGCAGCAGCTCGTCCAGGGCGCGGAACAGGCGGTGCCGTGCCGCCTTCGCATCGTCCAAGGGCTGCAATGCGGGCGGCAGGTCCGCCGACCATTCAGGGAACAGGGGCCGCAACGCACCCGCAAGTTCGGTGAGCCGCAATCGCGACAACGGGCGGTCGATCCCACGGAACGCGTCGACGATCGGCCCCAACGTCAGCGACTCGCGAAGCGGTGGGCACACCGAGACCAAGGCAGTGCGCTGGTCCGGCGCGGCCAACCACTCTCGCAGCAGCCGGCTCTTCCCGATCCCCGCCTCGCCCTCCACCAGCACGATCGCCGGTGGCCGGGCCAAAGCGCCCCGAAGCGCCGCCATCTCACGATCACGACCCACGAAACGCGGCGTGGAAACCGTCGGTGAAGTTCCGGCGTCGAGCAAGGGGTCGAGCATGCGTGATGATCTCGCTTTTCGATGCTCGGGCACAAGACCATCTGCTGGGCTTGTCCCGCAGCAACGTGTACCTGGACAGCGGGATCATGAGCGTCGTGCCCGAGGTCGGGGCCTTGCATGAGGGGGCGGCGACGGGTGCTGGGCGACCCGAAGACACCGGCGTCGGTGCGTGCCGTCTCGCTGCCGCCGTTCCTCGTTGACGGCCTGGCTATCCTGCTGGCCGCGCACCCCGTACGACACGGTGTTCTGCAACGGTGACGGCGACAGGATGGACGAGGACCGCATCCCGGAGGTGCTCAAGAACCGGCGGCTCGGACATGCCATGCCTGGCGTCGCCGGGGTGTGCTCCCACGTCACCGCGGCGGTGCAGCCAGCGCTGCTGGAAGCCCTGCACCGGCGCTGGCAGAACAGTGGAGCCCGCTGGCGGACGCCGGAGGAGGTGCCGATCATGAAGGGGAAGAGGCCATCGGTCGAGCTTCCCGCCAGCCGCAGACCCCGCAACCTCGGTGGACACCGCAAGCCCGCAACGGCCATTGATCGGTGAACCATTACATTTGGAGCAGGAAAGTCCCCTGAAATCGACGAAGCCGCATGAAGGTTTCCCCTCATACGGCTTCTGACCTGCATATTTCGGTGGACCATACCCGGCAGAATCCGAACCGGATTCCAGTAGCTCATGGGCCGATTGTGACCGTTCCTGCCGTTCGAGCCCGGCGCAAGTAGGGCTCAGCGCGCGGTCCATGCGCTTCGGGGAGATCGGTGCTGCTCGGCGACATCCCGTCGTGTGACACCCGGGGGACGCTCGGCGTCACCGTGGGCAGTCAGGCGCCATGCAGTCGCGCGGTGGAAAGCCGAACCTCATGTTCCTAGCCGCGCTCGAGCCCGAAGCCACACCCAGATCCGGGTACAGGTGGCCGGCGTTCGCCCGAACGAGCTATCCACCCGCCAGGGCGGTGACGGCCGTCACCGTGCCTAGGCATGCCTAGACCGGCCGATGTTGCTGTCTACGTAGGTCCCGGGCAGGGAAGATACGTCGCCGCTGCGGATGGATGGAGACCGCCGTGGGAGGAGTATTCATCTCGTCAGCAACACAGTGTCAAGGACTGAGGAGTCTGCGATGTTCGGATCGCCCGAGATGGACTTCGCTCTCGCGAAGTTGCATCACCGAGAGCTCATCGACCAAGCCGCCAAAGAGCGGGTGGCCAACCGGCTGCACCGCCACGGCCGCAAGCGCCGCCAGGCGCGCGACCACACGGCGCGATGAGCATGAGCAGACAGGCCCGGGAGCCGCACGACGGCCCCGGGCCTGTTCGTACGCTCTGCCGTCGGAGAAGTGCCGTGGTTCCTCCCGGTCACGCACGCCGGCCGCGAGCGACGGAGTAGACCGGCTCGGGCTCGACTGCGGACTGACAGCTGTTGGCCCAGCGGACCGCGGCCGGGGCGAGCAGGCCGGTCTGGGCGGACATTGACCAGGGGCGTGTGCGGGGCGGGGGCGAACGACACCTCGAACCCTGTGGCCGGATGTCACAGCTCCCCCACTGTGTGCACCACGACCTCGGCCACGATGACGGATGCGGCGACCCACGACGGCACCCCTGCCGGCAGGGAGAGCACCGCGCACCACGACCCCGACCGGTTCGACCCCGACCGCCGCGACAACCAGCACCTCGGGTTCGGTGGCGGCATCCACTTGTGTTTCGGCGGACCGCTGGCCCGGCTTGAAGCCCAGATCGCGTTGTCTGAGTTCGTGCGCCGCGTCGACCGTCCCCGGCTGGCCGCCGACCCACCGCCGTATCGGCGAAGCCCGCTGCTACGAGGCCCGGTTCACCTCCTCGTCGAGCACGGATGACATCCCGCAGACGTGAAGGCGTGACCGTTCGGGGTTGTCGGCCGGGGCCGGTAGATCTGTTTCCGGTCCGCGTGCAGCTGGCGCGGGATAGGCTTCCTACCTGCGGAGACCTTGGCAAGCAGGGCTGCCGGCTTCACCTTCGAAACAGTGGGCGACCTCTTTAGAGCCCTGTCGAAGCCCAGCCGATCAGTCCGTGCGAGCGGGTGTCGCCTCAGATCTGCGCAGTCCTGAAATGGGAGGCCGGGATGAGGGTTGTCGTAGATCTTTCCCGATGCCAGGGGTATGCCCAGTGCGCGTTCCTGGCCCCGGACGCGTTCCGGATGCACGGCGAGGAAGCACTCATGTACGACCCGAATCCCGACGACTCACAGCGCGACCAGGTGCTGCGAGCCGCAGCAGCGTGCCCGATACAGGCCATCCTCGTCGAGCAGTTGGAGGGCCCTGCCATGACGGTGGAGGCGAGGCGGTCATGACCAGCCGCGTCGAAGCCTTGCAGACCTTCAAACGCGACGGCCGTATCGTCATCGTCGGCGCCTCCCTGGCCGGGCTGCGGGCCGCGGAGTCGCTACGCGACGAGGGCTTCACCGGGTCGCTGACGATGATCGGCGACGAGACGGCCGAGCCCTACGACCGCCCCCCGCTGTCCAAGCAGGTCCTGACCGGATGGGTGCCCGCCACCGGGACCACGCTGCCCCGCCGTCGCGACGTAGACGCGCAGTGGCTGCTGGGCACACCGGCGACAGGACTGGATCTCGCCGACAACGTGGTGCGGCTCGCCGACGGGCGGGAAGTCCCCTTCGACCGCATGCTGATCTCCACCGGGGTACGGGCCCGGCCCTGGCCCGTCGCCGCCGAAGCGGCCCTGACCGGGGTGTTCGTGGTGCGCACGCGCGAGGACGCCGAGGGCCTGCAGCAAGCGATCGCCGCCGGACCCAAGCGCGTCCTGATCATCGGCGCGGGCTTCACCGGTTCCGAGATCGCCTCGATCTGCCGTGAGCGCGACATCGCGGTGACCGTCGCCGAACTCGGGTCGGGCCCACTCGTCGGGGCACTCGGGGCCATGATCGGTGAAATAGCGGCCGACATGCAGCTCGCCAATGGCGTGGATCTGCGCTGCGGGGTGAAAGTCACCCAGCTCGAGGGCGACGCACAGGGGCGGTTCCGCCGCGCTCACTTCTCCGACGGCAGCACCGTCGACGCCGACGTCGCGGTGGTCGCCCTCGGCGGCATCCGCAACACCGAGTGGCTGCGAGACTCCGGACTGGCCATCGGCCCATGGGGAGTCGCCTGCGACTCGGGCTGCCGCGCCTTCGACCTCAACGGCCTGGTCACCGACGACATCTTCGTCGCCGGAGACGTGGCACGCTGCCCCCACCCGATCTACGAGTACCGGTTCATCTCACTCGAGCACTGGGCCAACGCCGTCGAACAGGCCGAGATCGCCGCGCACAACATGGTCAACCTCCAGGCCGACCGCTGGCCGCACCTGGCCATCCCGACGTTCTGGTCGATCCAGTTCGGCGTCAACATCAAATCCGTCGGTGTGCCGACCTTCGCCGACGAGGTCATCGTCGCCCAGGGCTCGGTGTCCGAGCACCGCTTCGTCGCCGCGTACGGCTACAAGGGCCGCGTCACCGCCGCGGTCACCTTCAACAACGCCAAATGGCTCGACCACTACCGCAAACTCATCGAGGCCGCGGCGCCCTTCCCGCCGGCCCAGCCGACACCCGACCAGCCCGCCGACGCCAAACCGATGCCCGTCGACTTCCCCGGGCCGCTGCTGCTCAGCCAGGACGCCACGGTCGTCGTCACCGGCCACGACCCCAGCGAGCGGCGCGTCACGGCCGTACGACCGTAGGAGGGCAAGCAGCATGACCATGACCCAGACGCCCGACACCCTGCACCGGATCCTCGACTACGCCAACCGCGCCGACCCGTACCCGCTCTACGCCGAGCTGCGCAAAACCCCGGTGGCCCGGCAGGAGGACGGCAGCTACGTCATCAGCACCTACCGCGAGCTCACCGACATACTGCACAACCCGCACCTGAGCTCCGACATCCGCAACCTGGCCCGGCCGATGGCAGCGGCCGACGGACGCGCCACACCGGCGTTCATCAACCTCGACCCGCCCGAACACGACCGCATGCGGCGCATGGCGATGCGCCACTTCGGCCCCCCGCACACCCCGGGACTGGTCGACGGCATGCGACCCGACCTGACCGCCATCGTCAGCGGCCTCATCGACGACCTGGCCGACAAGACTCAGATCGACATCGTCGACGACTTCGCCTACCCGTTCCCCGTCACCGTCATCTGCCACCTGCTCGGCGTGCCCCGCGAGGACGAGCCGCGATTCCACCAGTGGGTCAACGCCATCATCGACGCGATCGACTACGACGCCAAGACCGACCCGCCCGAGAAGCTGAGCAACGGCGAGCAGGCCCGCAAGGACATCCACGCCTACCTCGGCGGTTTGCTGGAACCACGCCACGGCAAGCCCGGTGACGACCTGCTGTCCCGGCTGGCCAACGAGGACGGGCCCGACGGGCGGATGACCGACGAGGAGATCATCAGCACCGCCAACCTGCTGCTCATCGCCGGCCACGAGACCACCGTCAACCTCATCACCAACGGGATGCTCACGCTGCTGCGCCACCCGCAGCACCTGCAGCGGCTGCGCAACGAACCAGACCTGATCGTGCCGCTGGTCGAGGAGCTGCTGCGCTACGAACCGCCGGTGCACATCATCCCGTGGCGCGCGGCGTACAGCGACATCGCCATCGCCGACACCGTCATCCCCAAAGGCTCACAGATCATGCTCATGCTCGCCTCGGGCAGCCGCGACCCCGACCGCTTCCACGACCCCGACCGCTTCGACCCCGACCGCCGCGACAACCAGCACCTCGGCTTCGGCAGCGGCATCCACCTGTGCTTCGGCGGCCCACTCGCCCGGCTGGAAACCCAGATCGCCCTGACCGAACTGGTACGCCGCCTGGACAAGCCCAGGCTCGTCGCCGACCCGCCGCCCTACCGGCCCAGTCCCGTCCTACGAGGCCCGATCCACCTGCACGTCGAGCAAGGATGAGGGAGCTGGTCGGCCGCCGATCGGAGTCGTCGCCCGCGGCGCCGACATCCGCACCCGGGTGTTTCGGCGAACCGCACGCCCGAACGGGCGCCACGGCCGGCGTCAGCAGGGATGCCAGAGGATCAGGCCACAGCGTCGCCGATCGAGCGCGAGGGGGTTGCGGCCTCGGCGGGCGACGTATCCAGTTCCGCAGTGCTGCGCTCGACGACGTACAGGCCCGTGCCGGACTCCGCGGGCTTGGCCTTGTACATCGCCAGGTCCGCGTCCCGTAGCAGGGCGTCGAACTGCTGACCTGAGCCGACCGCGATGCCGATGCCGGCACACGGAGACAGTTCGCGACCCTCAACCATCAAGGGCTCCGACAGTGCGGCGTGGATGCGCCGGGCGGTCGCGACGGCCCCGGCTGCCGTCGTACCGGCCAGCAGCACCGCGAATTCGGCACCGCCCAGGCGGGCCACAGTGTCGGACGAGCGGACGCACGCCCGCAGACGGTCCGCGACGGCAACGAGCAGACACGAGTCAGCCGTCGTCGGTCTCGACCAGGCCGAGTGGTGCCTCACCCCGGTGCGCGATTAAGCTCGCGCCGTGGCGGCACCAAAACAAAAAGCAAGAACGAGCGCACATGCCCCTGCCGTGCCGCATGAGATCGCGTTCAAGGCTCCCGGGCACGTCCACGACGCACTCGGCGCTCTCGCGCGGACTGAGGACGTGCGGCTCTCGCCGAGCGGGCGGCGGCTCGCGATTGCGGGCTTCGCGAGCGGGCGGATCGCAATCGCGGAGGTCGAGATAACGCGGACCGCCGCCGGCCCCGAGGTCGCGGTCACGGCCCTCGAGCACGTCGAGTCGCCGGCCTTCCAGGACCCGCACGGCGTCGACTTCGTGGACGAGGACGTGATCGTTGTCGCCAACCGCGGCGGCGGGGTCGCCGTTGTCCGGCTCGTCCCCGGCGGGGCCGACCTCCTCGCGACCACGGGGCCGGTCCCCGACGACCCGGCGAGCCTGCTCTACACGCCCGGGTCCGTCGCAGTGCGCGAGGACGCTGCCGGCCGGCGCGAGATCCTCGCGTGCAACAACTACGCCCACACGGTCACGCGGCACACGCTGGACGCGAGCGGCCGGCTGGTGGACGGCGAGCTCGTCGTCCGACGTTGGCTCGACATCCCCGACGGCCTGGCGCTGAGCCGGGACGGGCGCCGGCTCGCCGTCTCGAACCACAACACGCACAGCGTCCTCGTCTACCACTGCGCGAGCCTCGGCGGCGACGTCGAGCCCGTCGGCGTCCTCCGCGGCGCGCGCTACCCGCACGGGGTCCGCTTCGGGACCGACGACCGTTTCCTCGTGGTCGCGGACGCGGGCGCGCCGTTCGTCCACATCTTCACCTCCAGCGATGGGAGCTGGGACGGCGTTGCGTACCCGACCTCGACGCTCCGGGTGATGGACGAGGAGACGTTCCTCCGTGGGCGGCACAACCCGCAGGAGGGCGGGCCGAAGGGGATCGACGTCGACGTCCGCTCGAACGTGCTGGTCGCGACCGCGGAGTGCCTGCCGCTGGCGTTCTACGACCTCGAGCCCGCGCTCGCCGTCGAGCCCGGGCCCGACGAGAGCGCGCTCACCGGCTACGAGCTGTACCTGCTGGAGACCGGCTCAGATGCGAAGCACGCGGCTGCGGAGCGGGAGCGAGCCGCGGCCGAGCGGGAGCAGGCGCTGTGCGCCGAGCTCGAGTCCTTGCGCGTGGACGCGGCCGAGCACGCGGCCCGGCTCGACGAGGAGATCGCGCGCCTGGCCGACGAGCGCGACCTGCGGGACCGCGCCCAGGCCGAGGCGAACGCCGAGCTCGACCGCGTCCGCGGCTCGAGGTCGTGGCGCGTGACCGCGCCGCTCCGCGCGGGCACGGCGCTCGCCCGCGCCGCCGCGCAGCGCCTCCGCGGCCGCTGAGACCCGCCCCACCGGGACGACCCCTGCGTGCCTCATCGCTTGACATATATAGGAAACGGGTCGCCTCCGCCGTCGGTGAGGGCGCCATGGCGATCCGGTTCGTCCATGAACATCTGCGCCTGCGCCACGGTTGAACAGACCGGCTGAGCGGGCATCGCTGACGAAACGGCGGCGGCTATCTAGCCCACTTCCAGACGGCGTGGAAGCCCTCGGTCTGCCGCATCCAGAAGTCTCTGAGCCACTGGCACGAGCTGTAGCAGCCGTCGGCTATACGCCCGCCGAGGGCCACACCAGCCCAGCTGTCCTGTTGGTCCATACAGCAGTCGACCGAGCGGTCCCTGAGCGGTATGCCTCGCGGGAGTAGGACGACCGTGGTGGATGTCACACCTAGCCTCTACTCATCTCTCCGTCGGCTCAAAGGGCCTGAATCCTCCACTGGCGTATGGACCTTCAGCAGCCACGTTCAGCGAGCAATGCGGACGTACGCCGCCTCCTCGCGTCGCCACGGCATGGGTGTCATTTCGGCCAGCAACCCGTCGTTATCAACGACACCGGGATTGGCACCTGCCTGAATGAGCGCCGCCATCACGTCCCCAGCCCGTCGATGCGCCGCGAGGTGCAACGCCGTAGCGCCGTTCCTGTCCTGACCGTTGACCTGCAGACCAGCAGCCAGCAACCGTGGGAGCACGAGCACGTGGTCCAGCCGTGACAGGTAGTGCAGCAGATTACGGCCGTTACCGTCGACCACGGCAGGGTCGAACCCGGCGTCGAGCATGGCAACGACCACCTCTGTGTGGCCGGCCACCGCGTACTCGAACAACTGCTGGCGCATCCGGTGCAGGTCGCCTGGCAGGCGGCCCTGCCCGCTGTACCAGGTGCGCCGCACAGCCATGCAACCCTGGACCGGACCGCCCAACGCCGCCAGCGCCGCCTCCCGCCGGACCTGCTCACCGGCGTGGTCCAGCAGGGCCAAGCCACCATCGGCCACCTGCACCCGGTGCCAAGTACCCGCGCACCGCACCCGCACCTGCGGCCAGTACCAAAGGTACTCAGATTGGGGCTGCACCTGCCCCGGATGCAATGCCGCGTAGACCAGCGGATGCAGGTCGGCCAAACTCATGCGGCCCGAACGCAGTGCTTCGGTGTCGGCGCGGGCTTGGTCGCGGCCGGACAGGTAGGCCTCCCGGCGGTCGGCCACGGCATCGGCTCTCCAGCACCACCGCGGCAGCGCTTGCCACCGGTGCTCCAGCCGCTCAGGCACGGTGACAGTCAGGTACGCGCCGGGCGCCTCCCCCGCCGAAGCCGGTCCGCTCAGGGCCAGCACCGGCCGGTCCGGTAACCTGACCGCCCCGAACTTGCGCCTGACGGGCGTCACGGTTTCGTCGGTTAGGACCACGGTCGCGTAGCTGTTCCAGCCGCGGAAGTCGGAGCCCAGATGCTGCTGCATCAGGTCGGGCGCCAGCTGAGTCAGACCCTCCCAAAGGCGCCGCGCCTCGGCCGCGCCCCAGCGGGAAGCTACCGCGGCAAGGTCCACGGCCGAGCGCAGGCCGGCGGCAAGGCAAGCAGCCTCCCAGTCCCCCGCCAGGCGTGCGGCGGTGCAGGCCGCGATCGTCGACGCGGCAGGATGCCGTGGCTGAGGACGTACACCCGACCATCGCCGTGATTTGCTCATCAGCCGACTGCCCCCACGTCCGAGAGGGCGGGACCGGCCGGATTCGCACCGGCGTCCTCCGCATTGACGTGCGGCGCGACGACTTCTGCGCTACGGCCCCGCTCGGCCAGCAGTGTAGTGCCGATCATGGAGGGGCGCAGTCCGCCCTGCGGCTAGCGCAGACCTCTACGGCGCAACAGGCCACTTCTCCCGCACCGCCCGTGATGTAGCTACCTCGCCGCCGTTCACTGACTCGCCGAGCCGATCGACGGCCTGTGAAGCCGTCGATGATGTTGCCGACGCGGCTGCATCCCTACGCCGACCGAATGAGCCTCGGCATGGACCGGCGCGGACACTCCATGGCGCTCATCGCGGTCTCACGACGGTTCGCGCCGGGCTAATCGGGCGTTAACTGCTCTACACCCATTTATCGGCACCCGACAACCCGCGAAGTCGCAGCTCAGAGAGCTGGGACTTCGTAGCGGCCAAATGTCCGTATTGTATGGGTGGACCATACCCAGCAGAATCCGAACCGCATTCCAGCAGCTCAGGGGCCAGTTGTTACGGTTGCCGCCGCACGGACGCGCAGGGCGTAGCGCCGATGCGCGCAAACTTGCCTCATCGGGCAATGCCGCGGCTGAGGCTGCGGCGCGCCGACCAGAACTCGATGTGGGACCACGGGTACTGCGTTATCCGGTTGCCCAGCGCCGCCATGCGCGCGTCGGCACCCCAACGATCCCCGGCGTGCCACAGCACGTACGCGAAGCTCGACTGGGCCTGCACCCAGCCGTGCACCGGACGGTAGTCCGGGTGCCCGACCGACCGGGCCACGGCGTCCTTAACGTCCTGGAGGACCGCCGGGCGCCGCAGGTAACGGAAGTCCCGCTCGTGGAAGAAATGCTCCAGGTGCGCCTCGGCGACCGCCGCAGCGTTGAGCGAGCCGGGCGGGGCATTGTCGGCGCATTCGCGCGCAAACGCGTGCATCCGCTCCAAGGACCCGCCCCACTTCGGGCACAGCTGCTGGACATGGGACAACTGGGCGAGGAACGGGTGCGTCCGTGCCTTGACGGCGCGCTCGTAACGCCGGCTCGCTTCCTGCTGGCCCAACCCCAGGCCCCGCGCGGCCTTCAACCGCGACGTCCACGCCGCGACGTTGTCGGGGTCCTCGGCCGTCACCTCGCTCAACACCTGCTCGGCCTCGACAAGGATCTGATGAAACGACCTGAACTCTCGCCTGCTGGTACGCCGCGCGCGTGCGGCGCCGCGCGCGTCCCAGGCCATGACGATCAGCCGTGCGCCGAGCAGCGAACCGGCGAGTGTCGACGACGCGGATCCACCGCTCGCGACTCGCAGGAACCTCTCCACTCCCTTGGTCTCGGCAACCAGGTAGGTCGCGACGGTCGGGTCTTGACGCTCCGGCAATCCGTCGAAGAAGGCGATCACGGCCGGCCAGTCCTCGGCCCGCAACGCCGCCCGTAGCGGCGCGAGGTCGGGATAGTGGCAAACCATGTCTCGACTGGGCATGCCCAAGAGGGAAGAGAGTCGCGGGAACGGCACGGCCAAGATCGTAGAAGCCTGGATTACCCGCGTGGTGCCCGTTGAACTGCGCAGACACGATCGAGATCTTACTGTGATCATCCAGCCGTCGCGCTCCGCATGTTCGCGCGCGCCCTTCGGGCCGGGCCTCGGATCACGAGGGATGCGGCGTCCCACCCCGAACTGGCAAGGCTCCGCCCGTGTGAGCGTCGGGAAAGGAGCGGTGTTAAGTGTGCTCGAACCGCCTCTTAACACGAAAGGTCCAGCTCAGAAAGCCAGGCCAATCGATACATTCGGACATATCAGCATATGTCCGACGGTGGGCCATACACGGCAGAATCCGAACCGCATTCCAGCAGCTCACGGGCCGATTGTGACCGTACCGGCAGTCCGAACGCGCCGAACTCAGCCTGGTCTTTCCGAGTGACCGGCGCCCATCCCGCTGCTTGCCGCCATACGCGCGGCGCGCCGTCACCGGCTCGTGGGCCGAAGGTCCGAATCCGCCGATGGGGGTTGACCCGCAGCCGTAGTGGATTGGGCCTCGGCACCGCATGTGCTCAGCAAGCCGAGGGGCGGACCGGGCGCCGCGGCTGGTTCACCCGCGCCTGCGCTGGGATAGTGCCGCCGATAGCGTACACCGGGCCGGATGCCCGGTCACTCGGGTGAACAGCCGTGTGAGCTGTGGTTTTGCGCCACTACGCTCGGGGCTCGTGTTCGATGATCACTGGCTGTTGCTGCCCCCGACCGTCACCGACGACCCGCTTGGCACGCCGCGGGCGTTCAGAACGCGCACGAACCTGTGGCGTGACGAGCCCGCCGTGGACCCAGTGCTGCGCGGCCTCGCCCACAACCCGGCCGCGCCGACCGACGTACTGCTGGGTCTCCTCGGCGCGCACGGCGACGCGCTATCGGATGCGTTCAACCGGCGCGCCGACCTGCCGCCTGTCGTGGTCGAGGCGATGCTGCGGCACCCGTCGGCGCGGGTACGAGCGGCGCTGGCGGTCAACCGGTACGTCGACTCGGCGATCCGGCTACGGCTTGTCGACGATCCCGACCCTCGGGTGGTCGGGGCCCTCCGCGCCGACCCGGACCTCGCACTGCCCGACCGTGTATTCACCCCCGAGTTCGACCGGCTTGTCCGACAGTTCCAGCGCACGCTGACGACGGCCGACGAGTTGCACTGCGAGCTGATCGAGTTGATGTCGAAGGACCGGCGGTCGGTGCCGGTTGCCGCCCGGCATCCCGAACCCCGAGTGCGGACCGCCGCGGTTGACCGGCTCGGGCTACTGAACGAGGTCAAACGTGACGAGGTGACGCAGGCGCTGCTGCATGACCCCGTGCCGGAAGTCCGCGCGGCGGCGGTCCGGTACGACGTCGGCCTGACCCGGGTGCACGAGCCGGCAGACCTCCTCTCGTGCAACGGCTATGCCTACCGTGGCCTGCTGCGCGAGCGGCGGCTATCCCGGCCGCTCATCGCGCACGTGCTCGCCGTCGACGCGAACGATGGCGGCGGCGGGGTCTCCGCCATGGCGGGCAACCGCACCCTGCCGACCGACGTGCTGGACACACTGTTCGAGCACCCCTCGTCCGATGCCCGGTGCAGTCTGGCCGAGCGTGACGATCTGAGCCGTGCGCAGCTGACGCGACTCGCCGCCGACCCCGACGTCGCCGTGCGAACCGCGGTTTCGGTCCACCCACGGCTCACCGAGGACGAGCGGGCCGCGATCGACATCGACGTCACCACGTCGCGGGAGCACCGGCCGTTCGGGCCGGTCGAGTTCTCGAACCGGCGGGACGAGCACCCGTGGATGCGTGCCTCCACGTTGCCGCCGCTGGAGCAGTCGGTGCGATGGGCGTCATCGGTCAACATCCTGCTGCGCCGCCGAGCGGCGGCCGACCCGCGCCTACCCGCAGATCTCGTCGAGACACTCGCGCAGGACACCGACCTCGGCGTGCGGGTGCTCCTCGCCCAGCATCACCCGGCCGCGCCGTCGGCGTTGCTGCTGCGCTCCTTTCGTGAGTACGACGGTCACGGTCGAGCGCGGCTGCTAGCCATGCCGAACTTCCCGACCACGGACCTGGCGCGGCTCGCCGACGATCCCGATCCAGCGGTGCGCCGACTCGCCGCGCGTGACCCCCTCGCCGCACCCGACCTCGTTGAACGCCTCGCGCACGACCCCGATCCCGGGGTCCGCCGAGCAATGGCCGCCTGCCCACGCCTACCGGTACCGCTTATCGTCATGCTGCTCGACGACCCGGACCTGGCCGAGCCCGCCGCCGCGAACGCCGCTCTGCCCGTCGACACGATGCGGCAGCGGCTCGCCGTGGCGGTGTGACACCGCACTGACCAAGCGGCCCCCGCTCGTCCATCCGTGCGGGCAGTAGTCCGACACTGGCTCAGTCGCCGCGGGTTTCGTCGACCCGGGGCACGGCACGCCAGGTCACCACGGCGGCCCGGGCTCCTCATTCAATCGGTCGACCAGCCGTACAGCGCAGCCAGGCGCGGTGCATCTCGGCACCGTCTTCGAAGTCGGATTCTCCCCCATGTCCGGCCCGCGGTCCGAACGCCGCTGACGACCTGCAACCGTCACCATGACCGATGCAGACGCAGGTCACCGCGTCGCCGGTGCCGCCGCGGTGACCTGCGTCTGCCTTACCACCACTCTTCGTTGGAGCCGGTTTCGTAGTCGTATTCCTCTACGTGGTCCCAGTCGCGACCCGTCTTCAACCGGTAAGCGTTCGATGCGACATCGAGGATCGACTCTGCGTGCGCTGCCTCGTCAGTGGCGTACGGGGCGAACGCAGCTTTGTCGGCGAGCACCGTCGCTACCGCCTCCCAACCGCCGACGACTACGGCGCAGCGGGCATAGAGAAAGCCGTCGGCGGAAAGGCCAGTGCCTTGCGCGAGGTACTTGCGGTCCAGCTCGTATAGCTGCCGGGCCAGCACCTCGGCGAAGCCGGTGATGCGGTCGACCGGCCCCTGCGCGAGCTGCTCAGTCAGCTCTTCATAGGGAGTGTCGTCCTGGGCGTCCGGTCGTCCGCCGAGCGTGGCCACCAGCTCCCAGAACTCGTCGTCAGTAAACACTTCACTCCTTAAACGTCACGCCGGTCAGTACCAGCGCTTGTTTGCCGAGCGGTCGCCGCCCGAAGTACTGAAAATGGCGTAGCAAGGTGGTGCCGCCTCTACCGGTCCTGTGGGTGGACGGCGAACGTGTCGCCGATGCTCAGCGCACCGGCATCGCAGCGAGCCTGCTTGACCCCGGGGAACGCGCTGCTCGCGACGCGGAAGCGCGACGGCTGGGCGATATCCTGACCCGCCAGGTTCCACGGTGCCGCCGGATCCGTCGCCCGGGACCGCAGCGAGCACGACGGCGGAGCCTGGCCGGGCGACGTCGTAGTCGTCGTGCGGCTCGGTGTAGGAGACGAAACGGAGCACGGTCGGGCCAGAGCCGATCGGTGCGGCCGGCAGTCGCGGTGCGGACAGGGTCGAACCTTCTCGCGTCCGCCGCCAGTTCGGCCATCTCACAGACCGACCGGTCGAGCAGCCCGGCGAACGTCTCCAGCGGCGATATCACGCCGGGGAGTATGCCGCATCCGCCACAGCCAGCCTTGACACCGACTTGGGCGGCTTGCCGTTCCACCCACACCAGCCCAGCCACAGTGCGCGCGACCGGCCTGCGATCACGGGCCTCAAGCCGATGATGGCGACAGCAATGGTGAGCGTCAAAGCCCGTCTGACAAATTCGACAGGCAGCCTCGGACTGCGAGCATGTCACACCGACAGAGGGCATCGCTGACTGGTCAATGTGCCGGTGATACGGCGCTCGAACCACCAATAAACACGAAAGGCCCAGCTCAGAGAGCCAGGCCAATCGATACATTCGGACATATCAGCATTGTCCGGCGGTGGACCATACATGGCAGAATGCGAACCGCATACCAGCAGCTCAGGGGCCAGATATGACCGTGACGGCGGTCCGACGACGGTCTGTTTGACCGTAGCGAACCCCGGAGGCGTCGTCACGGCAGACGCTGGTCGGTGTATCGACCCGACACTCAGCGGCCGAAAACCAGGCCTCGGTCCGGCACGTGTTCCTACCACCGTTCCCCGACTCCCTGCTCGACGCGGACCTGAACTCGACCGGTCAGCTGTTGTTCAGCCGCCCTGACGGCGACCTGCTGTCCCGCCGAGACGTCAACGCGCCATGGCGGCAGGCCTGCGACGGCGACGGCGACGGCGACGGCGACGAGAAGACTGGGTGGGACGCGGTGTGCCCTGGGCTACGCCTCTACGACCTACGCCACCTGCACCGCACGTGGCTGGACGAAGACCACATCAACGAGACCGGCCAAGCCGCCAGGCTTGGGCACAAGCGCACCCATCACAAACGGCCACCACTCAACAGGCTGGCCGCCGCGCAATACCCATTGCTGGCTGCGCTGCAATCGCGCTGGCACGCGGCGTGCTCAGCCTGAGGCTGCCTGCCGATGATGGCGCCATCGTTTAGGTGGACTCGGCGGCCCGAGCCGACGGTGGCGTCCAGTTCCCGGTGTGGTCGATGACGTGCATGCCCTCCCCCGTGGGATCACGCTTGGCCTGGTACATGCCGAGATCCGCGTCGCGCAGCAGGGCGTCGAACTGCTCGCCGGCGCCGACCGCGACGCCGATGCTCGCACGGGCGGACACCTGGTGGCCCTCGATCGACACCTGCTCCGCCAGTGCGTCGAGGATGCGCCGGGCGGTGGCGACCGCACCGGCGGTGGTGGTGCCGATCAGCAGGACCACGAACTCGTCCCCGCCCAGCCGGGCGACGGTGTCGGTCGGGCGGACGCACTGGCGCAGGCGGTCGGCGACGACGACGAGCAGCTGGTCGCCGACCTGGTGACCCAGTTCGTCGTTGACGGCCTTGAAGTCGTCAAGGTCCAGCAGAAGGACCGCTTCATGGCGGGTGGGCTCGGGGTCCTGCAGGAACCGCTGCGCCCGTTCGTCGAGCAGTGCCCGGTTGGGCAGCCCGGTGAGATGGTCGTGGGTCGCCTCGTGGCGCAGCTGATCCTGCATGTTCCGGGCCTCGGTCACGTCGCGGAGGTTGATGATGACGCCGGACACGCCCGCATCGTCGAGCCGGTTGGTGGCCAGCGCCTCCAGCCAGCGGGCGGAGCCGTCGGCATGGTGGACCAGCAGCTGCCGCCGCACCCCTTCGTCCGAGCCGGCGATCACGTCAGCGAGCAGCTGCTCGACGGCCGGCGCGTCGTCGGGGCGCAGTACGCCGGCTATCGGCCGGCCCACGGCCTGCTCGGGGTCCATGCCCAGCAGGTCTTGCAGCGCCGGGCTGGCGTAGCGGACCGTACCCTGGGCGTCGACCAGCAGCGTGAGGTCGGAGGCGTGCTGGACCAGGGACCGGAAACGCTGCTCGTGGTGGCGCAGCTGCAGCATGCTCTCGTCGAGGTCGCGCAGCAGCCGTGCGTTGTCGGTGAAGGCCAGGTTCTGTCGGATCATCACCAGCAGGGCCACGGTGACCGTGCCGAGCACCATCCCCCAGCCGCGGACGGTCAGCCCTTCCTGCCACAGTTCGAACACGAGCAGCAGCTGCGTGACCGCGACGGCGACGTAGGGCAGGCGGCTGTAGGCCGGACGCGGGTGCGCGGTCAGGCCACTGTGCCGGGTACGCATCTGCAGGTATTGCACGCGGGCTGCGACCGCTAGCAGAAACGCGGACGCCAACTGGGCGGCCCGGAGGGTTTGGACGTCGTCGGCGCGCAGGTTGAGCACGTTGAAATAGGTCCAGGCTCCGATCAGCACACCTGCCCCGAGAGCCACTCCTGCCCCGGTGGTGAACGGCGCCGAACCGCTGATCAGCAACTTCACCGCCCCGAAGGCAGCGATCAGCGCCATGGCGCAGCCGAGCAACGTGGCCGCGAGCTGGCCGATGTGGCTCGGCGGGTAGCCGTCGGGTTCGCACAGGACATGCCACGCCAGCATCGCAAAGGCGACCATGACGGTGGCCACGTCCAGTCGCAGCCGCACCCGGGCGAGGCCGACCACATCCAGTGGATAGACGAGCATGGCCCAGCCCAGCAATGCCACGCCGACGGCGATGAGCGCCGACGACCCGAACAGGATGGGTGCGGACGGGGAGGCACGACCGAACCCGCCGGCCAACCCCAACACGTTGCCCAGCGCGAACAACAGGCCGGTCACGGCGAGGGTGCGCCAGAACCGGCGCGCCGCCAGGGCTATCTGCGGCCTGGTCGCGACCTGCCAGCACAGCCACGCGAAGACCAGACGAACGACGACCTTGACCACATCGGCGGCGGCCAGAGCCGCGGGTGCCACCAACACCGCCGCGATGGACACGACCGCCCCGACGACCAGCGCGGCAAGAACCGGGTCAGCAGATCGCCGCCCAGGCCGTGCCGGCATGGATCCACTCATCGGTAGCCCCCAACCCACCGCTTCCTCCGCGCGAGGTCACCCGGGCGCCGCGTCCAGCGGCGATAGTCGCCTCCGCGACCGGGCGGCGACCGGTGGGCATCCACCCGGGATCCGGCCGTGACGGAATGCGTTCTTGTTCCGCAGGCAGGGCCTCGTCGGCTAGCAGTTGGCCGGCCTGGCCGACATCGCCGCTGAGCCAGAACCCGTTCGTGCAGCGCGCTCAGGACGCATGGACCGCCCGGTCATGGCATTTACAGTAAGGCTAAGGAGATGCGATGACCGGGCGGCTCGGAAACCCGGTCGCCCCGCTTGGCAACGATGTGACCCGTACCTTCCGAGGCGGAGACCGGGTTGCGTATGTAGGTACTTTAGCACCGATACGAGATCGTAATACGCTACGGCGTCTATTCCTAGTTTATGTCCTATTTTCTTAGGCTGGGTAGTTGTGGCCTCCTCCGCAACCTCCTATGCAGCGGTTTAGCTCACCGCCCCGCTACGTCAGGCGCTTGTCCGCATGGGCGTGCCTGAGCCTCCCCCATCGCGGTCTTGGCTGGCGCCCCAGCAGATGCAGCGACCGCTTGACGGTGAGATATCTGATCAGCCCGCGCCGCTGAGCGGGGAGGCCTCGCGGTGACCGAGGGTACCCAGCGGAATCAGGAGCGCGACGCCGGAACCAGCAAGTACTCGGCCATTCCGTCGCGACCGTTCAGGCCTGCGCCCAGGCCGCCAGGTCTTCTGCCGAGTGTGAAGGGCGGCCTCGTGCCGTCTGCGGACGGGGACGGCTGCGCGTTGCGGCCCTCGGCGGCGCGGACCCGTTCACGCAGGGCAGCATAGAGGCGGGTTAGGGTGCCGTCGCGGTCCAGGTGCGACCGTAGTGGCAGACGGTCGCACAGGGTGGGAAGTCAGCGGGGCGGTGTCCGCCACACGCAGCCGTTGCGGGCCAGGTTGCGGATCGCGTTCGACACGCCGCGAAGCGTTGCAAGCCGGCGGGCCTGGGTGCCTGACCTGAGCGTCACGGGCGGCCTTCTTCTGGCAGCTCGTACAGCCCGAAACCATCCATGGATCTGGCCCCTGGTCACCGCTGGTCTGTGGCCGGTACGGCTGCGGTGCGGCCGGTGGTGTCCTCGGCGTGATAGCCGGCGAGTAGGCGCTCCTCCTCGGTCTTGCGTGGAAAGAGGAAGAACACGATCGCGGCGCCGGCAAGGACGGCGATGATGCCGGTGAGGTAGGCCCAGTCCGCCCCGGCCAGGAAGGACTGTTTGGCGGCGGCGGTGATTCGGCCGGCGTATTGGGGGAACTGCTTTTCGATGTCGATGGCGCCGGCGAACGACTTCTCCAGCTGTGCGGCCACGTTGCTGGTGATCAGGGCCTGCTCGCTGCTGGGGGCGCCGGCGATGGCTTTGCCGGCTGCGGCGACGTATCCGGCGGTGAGCAGCGCGCCGAGGATGGACTGCATGATCGCCCCGCCGAGGTCGCGTTGCAGGTCGGCGGTGCCCGAGGCCATGCCGGCCCGATGTACCGGCACCGACCCGGTCAGCGAGTGCGACGCGGGCGTGCCGGCCAGCCCGACCCCGGCGCCGACCAGGGCGTAGGCCAAGGCGACCTGCCAGTAGGGGGTGCCCTCGGCCCACAGGGTCAGCATGACGATGAAACCGAGCAGGCAGAACAGGTAACCGGTGAGCAGGGTGAAGCGGGCCCCGCGCCGGTCGACCAGCCGGGCGGAGATCGGCGCGGCCAGCACCATGAGAAACGCCGCGGGCAGGATGGCCGCGCCCGAGGCCAGGCTCGAATAGCCGAGCACGTTCTGCAGGAACTGCTGCCCGACGAACATGGCGCCCATCAGCGTGCCGAACACGACCATGCCGGCCACGGCGGCGACCCAGAACACGCGCCGGCTAGCCACATGCAGGTCGTAGAGCGGGAACCGGGTACGGCCCTGGCGGATGACGAACGCCGCACCGGCGACCACGGCGATGGCCGCCAGCCACCGGGTCAGCGTCTGCTCGCCGGCGACCGGGGCGAAGTTGATGGCCAGCACCAGCGCGGCGACGAACACCACGGACAGGAAACCGCCGAGGTTGTCGACCGGCTCGGTGTTCTCGTTGACGTGAGCGGGCACCAGCACAACAGCCAGCACCAGGGCCAGCGCGGCCAGCGGCAGCGTGACGAGGAAGACCGAGCCCCACCAGAAGTGCAACAGCAGCCACCCGGCGACCAGCGGCCCCAGGGCGGAGATGCCGCCGCCGATGCCCGACCACAGCGCGATGGACTTCGTGCGCGCCGGCCCCGACCACAGCGCGGTGATCAGAGCCAGGGTGGTCGGGAAGGCCATACCCGCCGACAGCCCGCCCAGGACCCGGGCCAGCACCAGGACCTCGACGGTGGGTGCCTAGGCGGCGAGCAGGCAGGCCGGGATGGACAGGGCCATGCCGAGTACCAGCAGCAGTTTGCGGCCGTAGCGGTCGCCGAGGGCGCCGAAGTAGAGCACCGATCCGGCAAGGCCCAGCGAGTAGGCCACCGCGACCAGGTTGAGCTGTACCTGTGAGGCGTCGAAGACCCTGGCGATCTCGGGCAGGGCCACGTTGGCCACGGCCAGGTTGAGGTTGGCCACGCCGGCGACGAGGATCAGCGCGCCGAGGACCAGGCCGCTTCTGGCCGGGCTGGTGGAGGCGGCAGCCGCCGGGGTAGCCGCACGCGCCATACCCGAATCATCTACCATGTCTAGGTTTATACGCTTTAGGAATTCCGGCCGCACAGCCAACGCCGAGCCCCGGTCCGGACTGGGTCGCCGGTGGTCGCCCGGTTACGCGAACACGTCGGGTACGTAGCGACCTTCACGTTCCATGTCGTGCAGCCACTCGTCGGCGTCCTTGTCGGAGCATGCCGCGGCTTCCTGATAGATCTTGGCCAGGGTGTCGCGTACGGCCGGTGCCATGTGCTCGCCGTCGCCGCACACGTAGACCACCGCGCCCTGTCTGAACGCGGCGCGGACACGCTCACGTTCCTGCCACAGCCGGTGCTGGACGAACGTGACATCGCCATCGGGCTTCCTGTAGAAGGCCGGGAAGACTTCGACGATGCCGTCGCGTGCCCATCCGTCCATCTCTTCGTGGTAGAGGAAGTCGACGTCGGGGTGGTCGCAGCCGAAGAAGAGCAGCCCAGTGCCGGTTTCCTCGCCGTGGGCGCTGCGGTACGCGCGTTCTTGGAGGAAACCGCGGAACGGTGCCACGCCGGTTCCGGCACCAACCATGATCACCGGTGTGTCGTTTGCGGCCGGCGGGTGGAAGGGGACGTTCGGTGTGCGGATGGCGACCGGCACCCGGTCGCCCACTTCGCGGCGGGCGAGGTAGCTCGATGCTGTGCCGTGGAACTGGCCGTGGCCGGACCAGGCCGGCGCATCGACCACGGCCACGGTGACGGAGCAGCGCGTGGGGTCGTCGCGTGGCGACGACGATATTGAATACTGCCGTACCCGCATTGCGGGCAGCATTTCGAGGAACTCGGCGAACGACAACTCGCACGATGGGTGGTCTTCGAGCAGGTCGAGCACGCTGACGCGTTTGTTCAGGATCTCTTCCTGGTAGCGGCTGTGGTCGGCGGCGATGGCCGCGAGTTCCTGCGAATCCTGCGCCGATGTGCTCTTCTCGGCCAGACGCGCCACGTTCTTGACGGTGGCCGGTGCTGACAGTTCGACGTAGCGGCCCAGCAGGTCCTCGACCACGATCGGGCGATCGGTCGGCAGTGACGCGGCGTGCGCCCCGCGGGTGGAGCGGAGCACCATGCCCGCATCGGTGCGGAGCCCGAAGCGTTGGGCGGCGCGTTGTACCAGCTCCGGATGGTTTACCGGCAGGATCGCCAGGTAGTCGCCCGCGGCGTACATGTCTCCTGCGGGCAGGCTGAATTCGAGGTGACGCTTCGACCGGCCCAACGGTGAACTCATGTCCACCAGCTCGCGGTTGACTGCAAGCGTGGCGTAGTCAAGGTCCTGCTCCCGGATGAGGGTGGCGCGGCTTGACGGCACCTCCTCCACGTCGTAGAGCGGGCCGGTGTCGACGGCGCTCGCGGTGACGCCCAGCGCGGTGTTGAGGGTGTCCCAGTAGGGCGCGTACCAGCGGTCGAAGTCGCCGAAGAAGTCGCCGCGCGCGTCGCCTTCGCCGCGTTGCATGAACGCATGTGCGCCTGCCTGCTGGAGGTGTTCGTCGACGCTCTTGGGCACTGCCTGGTAGGTCGGGGCCCAGTCGCGGTTGCCGCAGCCGAAGACCGCGTATCGGACGCCGGCGAGTGAGCCGCTGGGAACGCCGGACAGCCAGGTGCAGAACTTGGCTGCGTTGTCGGGTGGCTGCCCGTTGTAGGAGGCGGTCACGATCGTGACGGCACGATCCTTGGGGAGCATCCCGGTGTAGTCGTCCAGGGGCGCGACCGTGGCGTCGTAGCCGCGTGCCGCGCCGTCGCTGGCGATCTGGCGGGCGAAGGCCTCCGAGGCACCCGAGTTCGAGCCGTATAGCAGCAGCAGCGGTGTGCCGTGCGCGGCCGAGGCTGCGGCCTCCTTCGCTGTCGGCACTGCCGTGGCGACGGGCTTGGTCGTGACGCCGCGCTGGATGGGCTTACGCAGCCGCACCTGGATCTTGAAGCCCTGCGGTTTTAGCGTGAGGGTTTCTCTGATCACGAGGTCGTACGGCGCCGGCTCGGAGATCTCGAAGCGTTGCAGCACCATCGCGAGCACCAGCGTCGCTTCCTGGAGCGCGAAGGCATAACCGATGCAGGAACGCTGGCCGTTTCCGAAGGGCTTCCAGGCGTGTTCGGGAATGTGTGCCATGGCGTCGGGCGCGAAGCGGTCCGGGTCGAAGCGGTCCGGATCCGGCCAGACCGCGGGATCGCGGTGCGTCAGGATCGTCAGGAGCATGAGGATGTCGTCCTTGGCCACGGGATAGCGGCCCGCGAGCGTCGTGTCTTCCTTCGCGTACACACCGAACACCCCGACCGGCGGGTGCATGCGCAACGTCTCGCGCAGGACCTGATCGATGTACCCGAGCTTGGCGAGATGTTCGAATCTCGGCATCTCCGAGCCGAGCACTTCGTCGACTACTGCTCGGGCGCGTTCGAGCTGTTCCGGATGGCGCATGAGCAGGTACAGCGCGGCTGTCAGCAGCCCGCTGGTCGTCTCGTGGCCGGCGATCAGGAAGGTCACCAGCTGGGCCTGGATGTTCTCGTCGTCGAGTACCTCACCGGTGACTGGGTCCTGGGCGGTCAGCATCAAGGTCAGCAGGTCGCGCGGCACGTCCGCGGCCGCCAGTGTCCGCCGCTTGGCGAGCAGCTCCGACGTGACGGTGTGCATGAAGGCGATGTCCGCATCGTATTGACGATTCGCGCTGCGTTGCAGCTTCGTCTGCAGCGGCAGTTGCTGCATGCGATGGCCGGCCTCCTGCAAGGCCCGCACCATCGCCTCCACGAACGGGTGCATCTCGCGCTGGTAGAACGAGTTGAAGCGGTAGCCGAAACCGCACACACCGATCGTGTCGAGGGTCAGCCGCGTCATGTTGTCGACGACGTCGATCACCGTCTCGGGGCCGAACCGCTCCCATTTGGTGCACATCTGATCGGCGATATCCAGCATGTAGTCGAAGTAGTCACGCATCGCCATCGGGCTGAACGCCGGCATGAGAATCCGGTGCGCCTTACCCCAGTTGGGCTCATCGGTGTAGGCCGTGAAAAGCCCATCGTGCGTGAAGTCCCTGACCTGCTGCAGTGCGACGTTGACGCTCTTGTCGAACCGGCTCTGATCGCAGGCATCCGCGACAAGCTCATGCGAACTCAACATCAGCCACGTCTCAAGCGGCGTCGCAAAGCGGTAGATCGGGCCGAGCTCGCGCGCCAGCCGCGCCAGACTCTGTACGGGGGCATCGGCGTCGATCTCCGGCGCGTTCTTGAGCAGCAGGTGGTTCCGCGGCTCCGGAATCGTGTTGGGATCAGAAGGCTTACTCATGCTGACCACCTCGCAACGCCAACACCCGTTGAGACATCTCTGCTCGGATATCCGTTATGACCCTTAACTGCTGACTAGAAAGGATATGGTGAGGCTAACACTCTCCGAAGTCGTGTGATGGCGCGACGCCGAGTTCGCCAGCGAGGAACAGTCCTGCGCGGAAGGCCCGGCAGTACCCGAGTTCGGCACCAGTCCGGGGAGTTGTCGGAAGACCTCCTGGCAGGCCCGCCATCACGGCCGGCCGTGACAGCATCATCGGGCAGCTACCGCCCCGCTCCAACTTCGCCGCCCTGGCAGAACTTCAGCAAGCCTGGGGCGTCTCGGTCGACAGCCTCAGCTACCGCTGCCGCGAAGTCGGCATCTTCTCCGACATCACCACCACGCGCGCCTATCAGCGGCTGAACCAGCTTCGTTCGACCGGCGCATTCGCCCCCGAGCCCACCGCCGGCTTCCACGGTGAACAACCCACCCTGCTAACCAGCGCCTTTGAACTCGCGGTCGACAACGACATGACCACCTCCGCCCTGACCGACGAGCTGAAGTGGTCCGTCAAGCACATCCGCCAACTGATCGGCGACGCTGACACCCGCCCGACGCTCAACCTGCTAGCCGGAGAGGGCACCGGCCGACCTGATCGCCTTCGATCGTCGCGCCACCTCCGAGCCATCGGAGGCAGCTAGACCACGGCCCGCGGCGCCGCCTTGAGGTAGAACTAAAGCGTCGACAACGCTGGCAGATGCGCTGTCGCTTACGGGCCGGGTGTCAGTCTCTTCATCAGGCTCTGGGCTGCTTCGGTGACCAGCGCCCGGTCGTAGCTGAGGATCATCTCGAACTCACACCCGGGCGGATGATCCGGCGTCTGGATCCTTCTGGCGAAGAGGCCGCCGGCGAAGTAACTGTCGACGATGATCACAGTCCATTCCCCGGTGAGCGGGTCGTCGTCTCCCAGGGCGACGCCCTGGACGCCCGCGGCGGGGCGCGGCGGCATGTCGCGGGCGAACACGGCGGTGAGGGCGCCGTCGGCGGCGCGCGCCGCGAAACGGGCGCTGATGGTTTCAGTGAGGTACTTGACGTGCATGAACGTCGCGAGCATGACCATGGACTCGGGTGCTCGGGCGGCCATGGCCTCCATGCGGGTGCTGAGCGCGTTGAGCAGGTCCTCGGTGGCGGGGCTGGCGGCGTGGTGGCGGCTGGCGACCTCGAAGGGTGTCCTCGCGGCGGTGTCGAGCCAGGTGTTGCGGGGCAGTTCGGCACCGGGTCGCTCGTGGCGGGCCGGCAGCGGACCAGGATGTCCGAACAGCCAGCCTT
The DNA here is from genome assembly GCF_009720365.1 of Catellatospora paridis. Lineage (GTDB taxonomy): Bacteria > Actinomycetota > Actinomycetes > Mycobacteriales > Micromonosporaceae > Catellatospora > Catellatospora paridis. The sequence goes on from NZ_ML769315.1 coordinate 86,948, forward strand.
GCCCCAGGGTTGCGCCCAGGCTGAGTGCCGCCTGCAGGTGGCCTTCGGTTTCGATGCCCTCCGCCAGGACCACTGCGCCCGTGCGGGCGGACTCGGCCTGGACCGCTTTCACCACCAGTTCCGACGGCTCGGTCATGGGTCTGCGCACCAGACCGCCATCGAGTTTGATCACGTCGGGGTGCAGCAGCGACATCAAGGCCAGGCTCGCCGGGTTCACCCCGACGTCGTCCAGGGCGATCCTCGCTGAACGGGCCCGCACTCGGGCCATCAGCATCAGCAGGGCCGCCGGGTCGTCTCCCAGGGACCGCTCGGTGATCTCGAAGACGATCTGCAGCTTTTCGACGGCGACGTCGACAGTCGAGATCAGGTCCGGCGGGCAGGCGGTGCGTAGCGTCGACGGCTCGGTGTTGACGAACAGCGGGACCTCATAGGGCAGTACCGCCGCCAGGGCGTGATGGAACGCCGCGGCCCGGGCTGCCCAGTCCAGCTCTCCGACCCGGCCCGCCCGCTGCGCGTGACTGAACAACGCCGCGGGAAACTCGAACGCCGAACCGGCCGGTCCCCGGGCCAGCGCCTCGTAGCCGACCACGTTACGGCCCGCGAGCGCAACGATCGGCTGAAAGACCGGATAGATGGCGCGTCCGCTCAGCAGAGCGTCAAACTCGGCATCGCTGCGCTCACCACCTTCGGCGAACCCGCTCACCCGGTCACCGGCTTTCCTAGCCCACGCCGGGCCCTTGGCATAGCCCCAGCCTAGCCACCGGCGAAGCGCCGGTACGGCCGGAGCGCATCTGCCGCAGCAGACTTATCTGCCACGTTCGATGCAGTCCGCCACGGCAAGATCGGCGTGGAGTCCGGCTGCGCTTGCGGCTGCCACGCCCACCAAGGGTGTTGATTTCAAGCTCAGAACGCTGTTATTCCTGATGCGGTGAATGAGCTTCTTCGGCAATGTTAGGCTATTTTGAGCATAATTCGCTTGCTTTCAGCCGTTTATAACTGGCGTTGTCCCGGCCCGCGACCATGGGAGGGAGCCTGACTGTGGCTCAGGCGCAGAGCATTGTTCAGGAGATCCTCGACTACTCGAGCCGGGCCGACCCGTACCCGCTGTATGCCGAACTCCGTAAGACCCCGGTGGCCGAGCAGGAGGACGGCAGCTTTGTGGTCAGCACCTACCGGGAGATATCGGAGTTGCTGCACAACCCGCAGCTGAGCTCCGATGTGCGTCTGCAGACGCGTCCCAAGCCGTCGGAGGCCTGGAGCCAGGAGACGCCGGAGTTCATCAATCTCGATCCGCCCGAGCACGACCGGCTGCGGCGCATGACGATGCGCCACTTCGGCCCCCCGCACCGGCCCGGGCTGGTGGACGCGATGAGGCCCGAGCTGGCCGCCATCGTCAGCGACCTGATCGACGGCTTCGCAGGCAAGGCTCAGATCGACGTCGTCGACGACTTCGCCTACCCGTTCCCGGTCACGGTGATCTGTCGCCTGCTCGGCGTTCCACGCGAGGACGAGTCACGCTTCCGCCGGTGGGTCGAGTCGGAGATCGAGGTCATGGACTACGACCCGAGTCTGGACCCTCCGGAAACGTTGCAGGAAGGCATGCAGGCCATCGACGACCTACACCAGTACCTCGGCGGCCTTCTGGACAGCCGCCGCGGTCGGCCAGGCGACGACCTGCTGTCGCGGCTGGCCGGCGACGACGGCCCTGACGGGCGCATGACCGACGAGCAGATCGTGAGCACGGCCAACCTGCTGCTCGTCGCCGGCCATGAGACCACCGTCAATCTGATCACCAACGGTGTGCTGACGCTGTTGCGGCACCCGGACGTGCTCGAGCGGCTACGCGCCGAACCCGGCCTCGTCGTTTCCCTGGTCGAGGAGCTGCTGCGCTACGAGCCGCCGGTGCAGATCGTCCCGTGGCGGGTGGCCTACAGCAACATCACCGTCGCCGGCACCGTCGTCGCCCAGGGCTCGCAGGTCATGCTCATGCTCGCCGCGGGCAACCGCGACCCCGACCGCTTTCACGACCCCGACCGGTTCGACCCCGACCGCCGCGACAACCAGCACCTCGGGTTCGGCGGGGGCATCCACCTGTGCTTCGGCGGACCGCTGGCCCGGCTTGAAGCCCAGATCGCGCTGTCTGAGTTCGTCCGCCGCGTCGACCGCCCCCGGCTGACCGCCGACCCACCGCCGTATCGACGAAGCCCCCTGCTACGGGGCCCGGTCCACCTCCTCGTCGACCACGGGTGACACCCGTGGCGTCGAGCGCAGTAGGCAGGACGGACGCTCACCGCGGCACGGCCCGCCAGCGTCGGTAACCCTCACGCATCGTCCCGCAAGAAGCGGTGCACGCAAGCGGCGGCCACGTCCCAGCGTGACCCCTACGCGAAGGAGGTCAGCAATGGCCACCACCACAGGTCAGGCTGAGCACGCCGGCACTGACTATTCCCGCACCGAGCGGGTCGGCTTCGCCATCTACATGATCGTCGGCCCGCTCATCGTCCTCGCCGCGACGATCATCCATCCGCCGCACGGCATCCGGGTCACGAGCGGCTCGGAGTACTACGGCGCCGCCCACGACCACACGACCCGCTTCTACATCGCGCACACGCTGTTCTTCCTCGGCGGGGTCTTCCTGCTCCCAGCAGTCATCGGGCTGACCCGGCTCGTACGGCGCACCCATCCCAAGGCGGCCTTCTGGGGCCTCGTGCTCTCAGCCATGGGCTTCGTGAGCTGGGGGGCGTTCGACGGCATGGACTTCATGACCTACGTCGCCGGTTCGGAGAAGAACCTCAACACGACCATGATGCAGGGCTACATCGACGACGCGCTGGCCAACACCGCCGTCACGATCCCGACCGGCATCATCTTCCTGCTGCTCGTCACCGGACTCGTCGTCACCTGCGTCGGACTGCACCGCGCGGGCATCTTGCATCTCGGGCTCGCGCTGCTGCTGCCCATCGGCGTGCTCGGCGTACTCAGCTTCCTCAACTATCCGCCGCTGCTGATCGCCTCCGGCCTGTGCCTGTGCGCCAGCGTCGGAACCGTCGGCGTACGCCAACTCCGGACACCGGACGCGGCGATACCCGGGCAGCCGGCACCGGCGTCATGAACGCCCGGCACACGGACTTCCACGCCGAGCAGCCGCCCGCATCAGTCGACAATGCGCCGAGCAACGCCCAGCCAGACTCCGTTGGTGGGCGAGGGCTGAGGATGTCCGGCGGGGCGGTGGTGGTCCGATACTGGGCTGGGTTCGCCTCGTTGGGAGCCGGGCTCATCCACCTCACCGTCGTCTCGGAGCACGTCGCCCAGTGGTGGCTGTACGGCGTCTTCTTCATCCTGCTCGGTGTCGCGCAGATGGGATGGGCCGTGGACGCGCTGGCAGGAGACCTGTTGCCGATCCCGCGCCCGTTCGCGGCGGTGAACGCCGCGGTCGTCGGCCTCTGGCTGCTCACCCGCACGACCGGGCTACCGATCGGACCCGAGCCGTGGCGGGCCGAAACGGTCGGTGCGGCCGACCTGCTGTGCAGCGTCCTGGAGGTGCTCGTGGTCGCGTTGCTCGTGCTCGCGATCCACCGCCCTTCCGTTCAGGAGCCGAGGGCTCTCAGCAAAGAACAGATCGGCTTGATCGCCGTGGGCGCGGTAGCGATAGCTGCCATCACCGTTGCCGCCCTGGCGACCAGCCCACCTCGCGTCGGAGGACACGCCCCCCATCACGGCGCTGCCTCACCCACCCCCGACAGCTCAGCGACGACCAGACCTCCTGCACCAGGCAGCAGGCAACACCAGCCCCCGGTCTGAACGCTCAGCTGGCGGCTCGGCGCGTACATGATGCCGCGTCACCGGCCAGGCAGATCGCGGCACCGATCATGTCGTAGCGGCCGGGTCGGACTCGTCCACGACCATGCCCCCGCCAGGGAGCCGGCGACGAACACCCCTCCATGGGCGGCCAGGTCGACCTCTACCTGTACACCGCAACGAGCGGCGGCTGCGAGTCCGCCCGCTCTTGGCTCGGTGATCCGCTGAAGACCTGGTACCGGGTCGGCACCGAACCCCACGCCCCACGTTCATCGGGGCCTCGGTCTGGGACAACCGGGGACGTCAACGACGAGCCTAACCGTGGGCGATTTGCGACTATTATGTGGCTGGGGCGGGAACGCTTAGTGGTTCATGTCCGATTGGTGTCCTTGCGGAGGTGGCTGTGAGTGTCCCCCAAGCCCGGCCGGACGGGGGCACCGAGTTCGATCAGATCCTGTCCCAGCGTTTGATCCGGCCTGTCTTCCAGCCGGTCGTGGCGCTCGAGGACGGGCTGCCGGTCGGTTATGAGGCGCTGGCTCGGGGGCCTGAGGGGAGCCGGTTCGTCAGCCCGGATGCGCTGTTCACTGAAGCCGAACGGCGCGGGGTGGTGACGCACCTCGACTGGATCTGCTGCTCGGTGGCGTGTGAGGCGGCCTTGCGCGCCGGCGGTCAGAGGTTCCCGCTGTTCCTCAACGTGGAGCCGCAGACGGTCGGGTCCGCGTGTCCGCCCGAACTGGTCGGCATCTATGAGGAGGTGCTCAGCCGGCTCGATTTGGTGATCGAGTTGACCGAGCGGGAGGTCAGGAACCCGGCCGAGCTGATCCGGTTTGTGATCGGTGCGCGCACCAACCACAACCGCCTAGCCCTCGATGACGTCGGAGCCGACCCCGCCAGCCTGAACATGATGGCGCTGGTACGCCCCGACGTCATCAAACTTGACCGTGCTGTGGTCCAGGGCGGGGCGACGTGGGCGCAGTCCTACGTGGTCAACGCCGTGCTTACCGAAGCCGGCCGCACCGGCGCGGTCGTGCTGGCCGAGGGCATCGAGACCCGCGAGCATCTCGACGCCGCCCGCGCCGTGGGCGCACGCCTGGGCCAGGGGTGGCTGTTCGGCAGGCCCGGTCCGCTGCCGGATGTCGTCGAACTTTCGCCCGTGCAGCTTCCCCGCGTCAGTCCCCTTCCGTCGACGAACACCACTCCTTTCGCTGTCGTGGAACAGACAAGCTCGCTCAGCCCGGCGACCCTCGCGATGCTCACGCCCATGCGCCGCCTACTGGAGCAGACGGCGCTGCATACTGATGACGCGACCATGCTGTTCGCCGTCGTACAGGACCGCGACCTCGACGCCGAGACGCGCATGGCCTACAGCCACATCGCCAACCGCGGCGTCGCGGTCACCGCATACGGCCCGGGTTTGCCGCCACTGCCCGGTCCCGGCATCCAGGGTGTGTCGCTAGCCGCCGACGACCCACTGGCAGAGGAACTGGCGGTGCTAGTCATCGGCAGCTACTTCGCCGCCGGACTCATCGCCAGAGCGCGTCCACATGCCGCCGACGACGAAGCGGGGCCGACCTACGACTTCGTGCTGACCTACGATCGGCTGCTGGTGACCGAGGCAGGGTGCACGCTGATCAACCGGATCCCGGAGCTGACCTATGGATTCGGCTCTCCACACAGCTGACCGGCCCGCCAGCAGCTGCGCGGCCTGGCGCATCGCGGCGACGGTCGGGGCGGCGAACAGTCTGTGCTCGACGCCCAGGTCCTCGATGTCGGTGCCGTACTGGTCGCCCCAGTTGTGCTCGGTGGCAGCCCGGCGGTGACCAGCTCCGCCAGCTCAGGATGCTGCTCGGATGGGGCGTGCAGGCCTTCGCGGTGCTGGCCGTACTGCTCGTAGGTGGCCTGTGGGTGCAGGCCGAGCAGGTCGCCCAGCCGCCAACCGTTCACGTCGGCGCCGAGCGTGTCGCGGACCACCGTGGTGTGCCGGGCGTGGGTGGAGTGGGGGCTGGCCAAAGCCGATGACATCGATCCTACGGTTGGCGAGGCCACTCAGGTGAAGACCTCGTTCGACGCGACCCGCGCCCGACCACCTGCGGCCGTTCGTGGACCGGTGAAGTCTGAACGGGCCGTACTGCGGCACCGCGTCGATCCGGGCGATCGACGTACTGTCGACGAGCCTCGCCGGCGCTTATGGCCTCCGGGGCTGCGGATCGGGACGTATTTGTGGCGGCGGTGACTGCAGCGAGTTTTCACCGTCCGTTGGGATCGCGGATCCAGCCACCGAGGTGTGGACCTGATGCCGGCCGGCACTGGTCGCGACGTCGCCGAACACCCTGAGGCCGTACTAACCCCGGGCCTTGGGCTAGCCGAGGGATCCATTGCCTGGAACGTGTCATGGCCGTCCGGACCGAGGTGGATCGGCCTAGCCGTCCTAAACCGTACGCTCGTACGTGCTTGCGACGGACGTCAAGGCGGTCCCTGCAGGTGCAGTGAACCGCCCTTGCCCAGGTATTCGTTCCGACTGACCGAGGATCAGGCCACACCGTCACCGACCGGCCGAGAAGTGTTTTCGGCGTCGGCCGGCGACGTCTCCGATTCCTGCGGGGTGCGGTCGATGACGTACAGACCCGAGCCCGACTCCGCGGGCTTGGCCCGGTACATCGCCAGGTCCGCGTCCCGCAGCAAGGCGTCGAACTGCTCGCCCGAGCCGACCGCCACCCCGATGCTGCCCCCCGGCGACAGCTGGTGACCTTCCACCGCCAGGGGCTGTGACAACGCGGCGTGGATGCGCCGAGCGGTGGCGACGGCACCGGCTGGCGTCGTGCCTGCCAGCAGCACCACGAACTCGTCACCACCCAGGCGGGCCACGGTGTCGGACGGACGGACGCACGCCCGTAGACGGTCCGCGACGGCGACGAGCAGCTGATCGCCTGCCTGGTGGCCGAACTCGTCGTTGACGGCCTTGAAGTCGTCGAGATCAAGTAGCAGCACCGCCTCGTGCCGCATGGACCGGGTGGCATCGTGCATGAACTCCTGCGCACGTTCCTTGAGCAGCGCCCGGTTGGGCAGCCCGGTGAGATGGTCATGGGTGGCCTCGTGCCGCAACCGTTCCTGCAGCACGGCGTTGTCCTGGAAGGCCAGACGCAGACGGGACATCGCCAGTGCCACGACGACGACCGACCCCAGGATCATCCCCCACCCGCGAATGGTCAGGCCCTCATCCCAGAGCTCGACCACGAGCAGGGCTTGAGCGGCCGCGACGGCGATGTAGGGCAGCCGGCTGTAGGCCGGAGGTTCCCGCACGGTCAAGCCGCTGGGCTGCCCGGCGCGCATCTGCAGCCACTGCACCCGGGCGGCCACGGCGATCAGGAACGCCGATAACAGTGGCGCGGCATTCAGCGGCCAGGCATTGGCTTGCCTGAGGCTGAGCAGGTTGAACATCGTCCAGGACCCGATCAGCAAAGCGGCCCGATGCTCAGCCCTGCCCCCAGCGTGAATGGGGCTGAACCGCTCAACAGCAGCTTCACCGCTCCGCACACCGCGATCAGGGCCAGCACGCTACCCACGGTGTTGACGGCGATCTGGCCGGTGCTGCCAGGTGGTGAGCCCCGGGGCAGACACAGATACCAAGCCAACATGGCGAAGGGGCCGACGACCGTGGCCACGTCCAGTCGCAGCCGCACCCGGGCCCCATCGCTGGCCTTGAGTGGGAACGCGAACGTCGCCCAGCCCAGGGCGGCGATACCTATGACGCCGAGGCCCTCCCAGGCGAACTCGAAGGGTTCAGCGCCGGGTTTACGGAGATAACCGCTGAGCAGGACCACGTTGGCCGCCGCGAGGAACGCGGCACCCACGCTCACCGTACGCCAGAACCGGCGTGCGGTCGGGGCGATCTGCGCGCTGGAGGCGACCCGCTGGCACAGCCAGACCCCGACTGCCCACACGCCGGCTTTGACGACCTCCGTGGCGTAGGAGGCCGCGGGCACCGCCACGACGGACACCATCGCTCCGACCACCAGCACGGCAAGGACCGGATCCGGCGTCCAGCGCGCTTGCCCTGCCGGCACGGAACCGCTCATCCATACGCCTCCAACCCGTAGCAAGACTCAACGGTACGCGGGCGACCGTCCGCTGGGATCGCACATAACCCCTGTTGTCGTGACTCATCACCTCGCACCATCACCGATTAGTGAGAACCGTGCATAACTCGCCGAGGCAGCGATCATGTTGTTTGAGGCCAGGCACGACAAGAGAACCGCCCGCAGGCTTTGATCAAACCGGGGCCGACTGAGCTATCGCCTTGTTCGGAGTCCTGTGCAACCTCACGCCGATCGTCCCGAAGCTGGCGAGCAGGAACAGAGCCAAGATGACCAGCGCGACGGGGTAGGCCAAGAGGCTGCCGCGCGAATATGCCTACGAGTATCAAGGCAGCGAGCCATCCGGGAAGTAAGCCGGCACGGGTGAGTCCGACGGCCAGCACGACGAGTCCGGCGATGAGCGCAGGGCGACCACCAGCATGGTCGGAGGCGTGATGGCCTCTGTGTCGAGGGCGAGAGCGCACGTGGAACATGCTGATTCGACGGGACCGGCCGAAGATCCAGGCGACCTTCGCCGGAGAATCCGGCAATCGACGGCGATAAAGCTTCATCCGTCGTAGTCTGGGACATCTCACCGCAGTTCGGCCAAGGATGACCGCCCGCCACGCAGTCGGCAGGGCCGGGCCGACGACGCGCATCTGGCGCAAGGAGAACCACCGTGAACAGCCAGTCCTCGCATGTCGATGTTGTCGTGGTCGGTGCCGGATTCGCCGGCCTGACCGTCGCCCGCACCCTCACGAAGGCCGGTGTTTCCGTGGTCGTCCTGGAGGCCGACGATCGGGTGGGCGGTCGGACCATGCCCGGACGGGTCGCGGAGCAGGTCGTGGACCTCGGCGGGCAATGGGTGGGACCCGACCAGCTCCACCTGCTGGCCCTGGCCGAGGAACTGGGAGTCAGGACCATCCCTCAGTACCTTGAGGGCGAGCACATCCTCGACATCGCGGGGCGGCAGGCCCGCCACACCGAGGACCAGGACCTGCCGCTGCAGCCCGCAGATCTTGCGGAGTTCGACAAGGTGACCGCCGAGCTGGACGCCCTGACCGCCAAGACCGATGTCGCAGCACCCTGGAACATCGAAGGCGCCGGTGCCCTGGACGGCCAGACCTTCGAGACCTGGCTGCGGGGTGCGACGGAGTCGGCGGCGGCGCGGTCGGTCTACCGGCAGTTCGTCAAGACGTTGTTCTGTGTCGAGCCCGGTCAGGTCTCGGTGTTGACCTTCCTTCAGTACGCTGCCGGCAGCCACGGGGTCATCCACATGATGAGCAGCCGCGGCGGCAGCCAGGACAGCATCTTCGAGGGCGGCGTCTGGCAGCTGGCCGGCAAGATGGCCCAGGAGCTCGGCGACGCCGTCGTCATCAACGCTCCCGTGCGGTCGATCGCGCAGACCTCCGACGAGGTGACGGTGACCTCCGACGCCGGAGTCTGGACCGCGAACCTGGCAGTGGTCACGGCTGCCCCGCCGATGGCGGCTCGGATCTCCTACACCCCCGCCCTGTCGGCGCTGCGTGATGGGCTAACCCAGCGCATGCCCATGGGCAGCGTCATCAAGCTGCACGTCGCCTATGCCACGCCCTTCTGGCGCGCGCAGGGCCTGAGCGGACAGATCATCTCCGACCGCACGGTGACCGGCCCGTGGTTCGACAGGTCGTTCCCGGGCGTGGAGACCGGATGCCTGGTGGGCTTCTTCGTCGCCGGTCCCGCCCAAGCCTGGGCGGACCGTTCGCCGGAGGACCGGCGTGCTCGCGCGCTGGAGGATCTCACCACCTATCTCGGCCCGGAAGCGAACGCGCCGATCGACTACGTCGAACGGGTGTGGCCCGCCGCCCCATGGCAACGGGGCGGGTACACGACCGCCGCCGGCCCGGGCGTGCTCACCGCGTTCGGGCCGGCCCTCCGAGGGCCGGCCGGCCGCGTCCACTGGGCAGGCACCGAAACTGCCGACGTCACGCCGGGCTACATCAACGGCGCGATCCAATCCGGCAAGCGAGCCGCCGCCGACTGCATCGAACACCTCAAGCCCTAAAGCCAAATCCGCAGTTCAGCGCGCCGGGCATCGAGCGAAGGCCACCAACGGAAGCAGACCCACCGCGCTCGCTACTCGCGGGTCATGGCGATGCCGTGGCGCTCCTCGGGTGCCGGCAGATGGTGGAATCGGCGACAGCCTCGTCGATGTCGATCTGGATCCCGCAGGGTCTGCAGGTTCACCCCGGCCGCGTCGGCCAGTTCCCCGCTGCGCAGGCCGGCGTCACGGCCTGCCGCGCAGGGTGTCGGCACGGGCGGCGAGAGCAGCCAGCACGTCGGTGTAGGCAGCCGGGACCTCGATGTCGAGAACTGCCTGCCCGGGTGCGGAGACGGTGGTCGTAAAGGCGAAGAACGAGCAGCAGCGGCTTTCGCGAGCGGCCAGATCGCACACGGTCGCCTCCAGGTCGGCTCTGCCAGACAGCGTCAGCCGAAGGTGCGTCGGGCCGACGCGTTCGCCTGGCGCGGACCGCAGCGGCGAACAGTTCGTCGAACTCGGCCAGGCGCAGCGGCTGCTGCGCGGTCGGCAGGGTGCACGCCTGCGGGACCCACGCCAGACCAGGCGTTTGTTCGTTCATGACCCCACGGTAAGCCTGTACTCGGGTACTGAATGCAAGCCCCGAATTGGCCAACGAAGGACTCTTCCCGCCCAAGGAAGCGCGCTCCGCGCCTGAGCCTCCCAAAGGCAGGCCGTTGACCAGGGGCAGCGCACCGGGCATGTAAGGATCAACACCGAGTTGACTCATTGATGCGGGGCAATCGTGGAGCAGATTTGCCCACCGACAATCGAAGAAGCTCGCTAGCGTTGATCGCTAGCGAGCTTCTGACCTGCGTATATCCGTGGACCATACCCGGCAGAATCCGAACCACATTTCAGCAGTTCAGGGACCAGGTATCACCGTCCCTGCCGTCCGGTCGCGCGTACCCGAACGGCGGTGACGTCGCCGGTCGCACTCTGCCTCACCATGTTAGGCGGCAACAGACGACGGGCACCCCAGGTCGACACGGTTGCGGCGCAGTCGCGGGCCACGCCAAGCCCTCGGACCCACTGCACAATGCATAACGCTCAGCCCCCAAACCCAAGCCGAGCGTTATTGCATATGCGATCACATGTTGTGACGATCTTTACGGACGGGCAGCGCGGCCACCGCCGAGCGCCCACCTTTCACTCCGAGAGCTTTCCTCGACCGGAGATACGCCTTGTACTCCGCATTTGGCACGCAAAACCTCAATCTTTGTTGCGTCTTCGCATAGCGAGACTGTGGATTAAGTCCGCAAGATAGGCACCCGCAATCCACCCACCCAGAACAATTAGCGCCTGAGCCCACCATGCGTAATCACCGCTCGGAAGAATTAATACCGCTACCGCTACAACGAATACGAATCCGGCGATTTGTGCCCATACCGGCGTAGAGTTTGACTTCACGACAGAATCCAGCCCCTGTCCTTTGCGAAAGTTCCAGCAGCAGCGACAAAGCAACCCGCTGCTCCCACCCAGCCCCACTTGCCCTTCATCCCCTTAGGGCCCTTGTTCTTGATCGTGTCACCAGTCGTCGTAATGCCCGCGCCCACGGCACACGCTCTAACGTAGCGGTTCTTGGCCATCCCCCGATGCGATGTAGCAAGGATTGCCGAAGCAGCAACAGCGAAAGCGCAAGCACGTGAGCTTCTGCACGAGTTCTTCGCTTTGTGCCATACAGTCATTGCGGCAACGGTGAACAGACATAGGCCAATGCTCCAGACACGGCAACGACCATCCAGGTCGAACTGATTTGCTGGATCCTGACATACATAGTCATACGGGTTGCAGTTTCCACCGACGATGGGATCAACAGAAAGGAAGCGCCCTAAGCGTGGATCATACAGGCGTGCGCCCATTGTGATGACGCCGCTGAGTGCCTCAGCGGAGCGCTGCTTTGCGCCGAGCCAGGCGTATCGTCCTGCGTCCCGTTCGGTCTTGTTTCCGTACTCGTCGTAGTCGTAGAGGATCACGTCGGCGGCGGTGTCGAGGTTGACGCTGAACGCGATGTCCCCGTGCAGGTTTGCGCCCAGAAGGAGTCGCACGCCCGCTTGGGTGACCGTCACGGCGAGGTCTCCGTCAGGTCCGCTGACATTGCGGGTCCAGTTGCCTCCAGCGCCGTCGGTGATCCACCGCGGCATGTCGGAGCTGCCGCCGTAGTGGTTAGTCGTCACTGAGGATTGCGTCCAGGTCGTGCCGTCGAGGGTTTCCGTGGTTGAAGTGCGCAGCCGCTGTGCCGGGTCCAGAGTCCAGCCCTGTCGGACATCTCCGACTGCCTGGGAGGCGATCATGTCGTTGACGTGGAACACGTTCGTCAGCCCGCCTGGCAGGGTCGTTGCACGGCCGAACGCGTCGTAGACGTAGGCACCGAGGGTGTCGGAGACCAACCGGTCTGCCGAATCGTAGGCATAGCTGGTTGTGGTGTCCGCGTCTCCGCTCTGGTCGCATTCGCCGTCGGCGCCTGGTTGCCACACCTTGCTGGCGCTGCGGTTGGTGCGGTCGCCAGAAGTGCCGCTGAACTCGTAGGTGCGTACGGTGCAGTCGCCGTCCCCGTCGACGTGCGCGGCCCTGGTCAGACGGCCGAGTCGGTCATAGGTGAACGCCTTCGACCGGCCACCGGTGTAGGTGTGGGTTGCCCACTGGCCGTGGGCGTTCTCGGTGACCTGCTCAGCGTAGATGACCGTGCTGTCGGACGTGCGGGTGTAAGTCCGCGCTACCGGCTGCAGGTTGGCGTCCAGTGTGTCCTGCCTCGCGATTCCGCCCGGGTAGCCGACAGTGGTCAGCTGCCCGTCCGCCGAGTATCCGGCGGTGAACGTACCCGCGTTGTTGTCGGTCAGCGACGTGAGCATGCCTCGCGGCTCGATAGACCTGTCATAGCCATACGTGACGGTGCCGGTCGGATCAAGTGTCCGTGCCGGGCGGCCGAATCGATCAAACTCCGAGGCGGTTACATAACCATCGGCGTTCGTGTACTTCATTAGTCGGCCCAGGTCGTCATATTCCCGAACGATCGACGCGGCACCCGCCGTCGTCTGGGTGGCCCGCCCGGTGGCCGGGTCATAGGCCGTCGTCACCGTCGGCACGGCTGTCGAGCCATCGTCTGAGTTGAGGCTGACCGTTATGGCTCGTCCCGCCAAGTCGAACATGGTGGTCGTGGTGCGCGTCTTGCCGGCGTTGGCCTCCGTCACCGTCGCCGCGTCGCCCCACCGGTTGTAGGCGGTCACACGGCGTACCGGCAGCGTGCCGGGCATGTTCGCCGGATCATGCCCGGTCACCACGCCGACCGACCTCGACACACAGAGCTGGCCGGCATACTCCGGTCTGTTCCCGCAGGCCGCATCATCGGCGTTGGCCCCTGCGGTGTAGTAGATCGTCTGCTTCGCGGCAGCGTCGTTGCCGTCCGAGCCGATGCCCCATGACTTAAGCACCTTCCCAGCGGCGTCATAGACGACGTACGCGGTGAGGTTGGCACCGCCGGTGCCGGCGTCGGTGATCGTCTTGGTCGGCTGGCGCAGGACCCAACCCGAGGCGCTGCCGTTGATCGACCCGTACTGCTTCTTCGTGACCCGCACGTCGGCGTCGGCGCCCGAATCGTCCACAGTCAGACCGCTGGCCTCCGTCGTGACCAGGTGATAGTTCGTCCCATCGGGTTTGCCCTCGTCATATGCGTACACGGTGTGCGGCCGTCCGACGACGGTCGCTTCTGCCGAGGTCCCGTTGTGGGCGGCGTCGAGCACGGTGCGCAGACTCGGACCAGTGGTGCTCAGCAGGTCGATGCCGTCGGCGCTGTAGGTGGACACGGTCGACAGGGCCGCGGCCCTCGCCTTGGTATCCAGCCCGGACAAGCCAAGCTCGCTGAGCGTGGCGTTCGCCTTTGGGAGCGTCCCGAGGGCCAACAGGCGGTTGGTGGCTTCCAGCGTCGATACGACTTTGCCGAAACGGTTGTACTGGATGGTATCGATATTGCCGTCGGTAACGCCGGCCGCTGATGGTGTTGCCGTGTTGACCTGCTGCCCGGAGGCGTTGAGGAAGTGCACGGTGGCGTAGGTGTAGCCGTTCGGGCCAGGCAGTGTGGGCGTGGCCTGTACCGCGATCGGGTCGTCCTGCGGTCCGAAGATTGCCGTTGCCTGGACCGGCCGGTCCAGCTGGCCCCAGGTGCCGATCGTCGCCGAGTCCATGTCCTGTGGGCCACCCGCGGCACGGGTCAGCGGTACGTTGTAGACGACACGGGTCGTGTTCTCCGGGCCCACCTGGTCCGCGGTTCCGGGCACGAGTGACGCCCGGCGTACCCGATGCAGACGGCCGGCGTTGGGGTCAGCGCCGACGGTGCCGTAGTCGAAGTTCCACGGCAGGTCGGCACCGGCTTGTACCTTAGTCACCCGGCCGTTGACGGCGATGGACTTGCGCACGTCGACGGCGTCGATGATGGTGGTTGGGGCGTTGGGGTTCGGGTAGAACTGCACCCGCAGCTTGTTGTAGGTGGCGGTCGCGGTGATGCAGGTGGCGATGGGAGTCCAGTTGCTACCGACAGGCAGATTCGCATAGGACTTGGTCGAGCCTGTCTGGGACTCGCCCATCAGCCAGAGCACGAAACTGCCGCTGGCGCCTCCTGCGGTGCCTTGCGTGGCGACCTGGGCGGTGCCGCAGAACGTGTCGCCGGGGTTGATGGCCAGGTTGACATCCTGGTAGATGCTGCCGCCGGTCACGGTGGTGTTGGTGGCAGCATAACCTGAGCCTTCATAGGGCTCGTTGCCGTGGACGCCGGGACCGTACACGGCGTAGTTCGTGCCGGCGCCGCCCGTCCAGTTGCTGAAACCGTTGTTGAAGCCGCCGTTGACGGCGAGGGACCGGTGCACGTCGACGGCGTCGATGATCGTGGTTAGGGCGTTGGGGTTCGGATAGAACTGCACCCGCAGCTTGTTGTACGTGGTAGTTGCGGTGACGCAGGTGGAGATAGGAGTCCAGTTGTTGCCGCCGGGCAGGTTCGCGTAGGGCTTGATCGAGTTTGTTTGAGATTCGCCGATCAGCCAGAGCACGAAACTGCCGCTGGCGCCTGCGATGGTGCCCTCCGTGGCAACTTGGGCGGTGCCGCAGAAGGTGTCGCCGGGGTTGATGGCCAGGTTGACATCCTGGTACATGCTGCCGCCGGTCACGGCGGTGTTGGTGGCAAGGAAACCTGAGCCTTCATAGGGATCGTTGCCGGTTTCACCGGGACCGTACACGTGCCAGTTCGTACCGGTGCCGCCCGTCCAGTTGCTGATACCGTTGTTGAAGCCGCCGTTGACTGCGAGGGAGTTCTGCGCGTCGACGGCATCGGTACCGGCTGCCGGGCCGTAGTCGTAGCTTGTCTTGATCGGGTTGGTCAGGCGCGGGTCCCAAACCTCACGCAGCCAGCCGCGGCTGTCGTAGGCATACCGGGTGACCTCGGTCGCGGTCACCGCACCCGCGGCCGGGTCGAAGGCCCAGATCTTCACCGCCGACACCTGGTCCTTGACCAGTCCGAACGTGCCCGCGGTCGTGCCGGTCGCGGTCGTGACGTCGGCGTAGACGTATTCGAGGACCTCGCAGCCCTTGGCCGGGATAGCTGCGGCGCAGTCACCCACGCCCGGTTCGGCCGGGCTGATGACCTTCGTGACGAGGGCGCGGTTGTCGGTGGTGTTGTAGACGTAGGTGGTCTTCGACGAGGTGCTGGTGTCCCAGGTGGCAGTAACGCCGTAGGTGGTGGCGTCGGCGCGCTGGGTGAACTCGGCCACCGTGCCGCCGGTGTCGGTCACCCGGTAGTGGGTGGCGTCGACCTTGGTCAGGGTGAGTTCCTCGGCACCGGGCTCGGGGGTGAACGTGCCGGTCGCGGCGTTGCGGGCGAAGGTGACCCAGCCGCCGTCGGCGGTGACCACATGGGCGAGCTCCGGCGTGGGGAAGGTCAGCTCGGTGTAGTCGGACTCGACCGCGGCGTCGGTGACACCGCCGCGCCACTGCGGCCCGAACGGGGCGACCAGCTCCTTGACCGACAGGTTGTCCCAGTACACCGGTTTGGCGCCACCGGTGCCGTTGAAGCCGTTGTACAGGCGCACGAACGCCTCGCTCGCCCCGGCCGGGATGGCGAAATCGACGGTGAGCTGCTGCCAGCCGTCGACGAACGACGCTCTAGGCGAGGCGAGGTATTGGTGGTTGTTGCCGGTCGTGTAGTAGGCCGCGATCCGCAGCCCGCGCTCGTCGGCCGGGCTCAACCCGGTGGCGGCGGGCACGTAGACCCATCCGGTCGCGCGGTAGCGTTTGCCGGGCTGCATGCCCAGCCGCAGCCCGCCGATGTCGCCGCCGATCGCGGCGAACGAGTCCGCCGACGCCGACGTCGGAGTTAGGGCCAGCGAGTCGGCCGACCCGCCTTGCCCGCGCGAAGTGTCACGAGTGATTGTGGTCGTGCCGAGGCCTGCGACAAACACTGTGCTGTCCGCCGAGACCTGCTGCTGGGCCGGGGTGAGTCGCTCGCCCTGAGGCAGCCAGCCGTCGCCGGGCCGGCGCGAGGAGGCGACACGGTTGACCGACACCCCGAACTCGTCGACGTCGGTGGACGACAACGTGTAGTCGCCGGTGAGCAGGTTCACCGATCCTGGACCGACGTCGGTCGACGCGGCACCGTCGGCGTCGGGGTCGGGGTCGAGGGTGAAGGTCACATAGTCGGTGTAATAGGCCGGATCGAGATCCGAGCCGGTCAACAGCAGTGCACGTACCTGCACCACACCACCGGCCGCGCCCAGCGTGTCAGCGACCCGCCACACCGCGCCGCCGCCGAGCGACGAGATCGACACCGGGAACCCGTTCGACGCGCTGATCGCACCGCCCGTGGCCGTCGTCAGATTCGACTAGGGCACATCCTGCTCGCTCGCCCCCGGACCACGGCGGTACAGGTAACGCACCCGGGTCAACGTCGAGTCGGGCATATCCAGCGACAGCAGCACCGTCGCGGCGACCTGCGCGCCGTCACGCGGGGCGGCGATGGCTGCACGGCCGACGCTGAACGCGTACGACTTCGCCGCGCCGAGGTTGCCGGCCCTGTCTTTGGCCTGCACGGTCAGCGTCCGGTGTCCCTGCGACGTCGGTGTGATCGTGACCGAGGCGCTGCCGCCGGTTGCGGCGAGGTCTGTGGCAGTCGTGTCGGTGTCGAGCTTGTAGGTGTAGCCGACGACGTCGGAGTCGCCGCTGGCCGGGGTGAACGTGAAGTTGCCCGACGCCGCCGTGCTGGGTGTGTCCGAGCCCTCCGGATACTGCGGCGAGGTCACGAACGGCACCCCGGGCGCTGCGGTGTCCACGGTGAACTCGCACCACGGCGCCCACGTGTACGGGACAAGCCCGTCACCGGACCACATGTGATTGTCATCGGCGGCCGAGTGCCAGCGGTAGGACTGCCCGTTGACAAGTTTTCCCGCGGGAACCTGGTAAGTCGCGGTAGAACCGGACGGCAACTGCCCCGTCGTGGCGGTGGGAACGACCGTGCTCGCGCCGTCGAGGGTCTGGACCTCGAAGCGCGCATACATCGACCCGCCGAGCGGATTGGTGGTAACCGCCTGCAGCGTCGGCGTCGCCGAACCGACGAAGGGCCGGCCAGCACCGGTGACGCAGGAGGCCGCCGGAGCCGACGGCATCGCCACCTGGCTGGTCACCTTCGACAACGGCCACCACTTCACGTTCACATACGGCTGCACCGTGGCCGGGTTGTAGCCGTGCGGCCGGAACTGCTTGAACGCGTTGCCGTCGGTCTCAGCCTGCGCCTTCACACCCATGAAAGCAGTGCTCACACCGCTGTCGGAAGCGTGCTGGAAGAAGGTCGTGGCGTTGATCGACACATAGCCGTCATCGCCGTCGGCGCAAGAGCCGGAGTAGCCCTTCGTCTGCGTCGAGGTGGCCTCAAGCTGCGCCCATGCCGGCATCGTCGCCCAGGTGACACCCCAGTTGCCTGTCAGCCACCAGATCTCCCACGCCGCCCGGTCACACGACCCGGACCAGAAGTTGAACAGATGAGCCGTCGCCGACTCCACGAACACGCGGTTGCCCGACCCCCACGGCACCGGCCACTTGATCAACGTACGGTGCTTGGCCCCGCTGACCCAACCCATCCGCAGGTCCGCCGCGCCGGAGAAGTCCACGCCCGAGCCCTCGATCACATACGTGTCGGCACCCGAGTAGTACGTCACCACCTCCGGATCGATCGTGATCGGGAACGTACGCGCCGCATCACCCAACCAATCAGCGTCTGGGGTCAGCTCCAGCGCGACACCGCCCGCACGGGCCAGGACCTGGTCTGCCGCACGGTCGTCCTGCGCAGGCGGCCGGAAGCCGCGCGCCGCGGCCCGCCGCGACGCCGACGCCGCGACAGCCGCCTCATGCCGAGGCAGGCCCCGTTCGTCGACAGCCGCGTCCCACATCCTCGGCGCGGGCACCTCCGCCACCGTCACACCCTTGGCATCGCGCAGCACCGTGACACCGTCGGCACTGACCGTGTGCGAGGCCACCGCCGGACCGGTCACCGCCAGCCGCACCTCGTCCACCAGCGCCACAGCCGCACGGTCCTTGACCACCAGCAGCTGCTCGAACCCGACGTTCGTCGCCTCGACCACCAGGTCCACGCCCGGCTCAATCTCGCCGAACGTGGCCCTGCTGCCCTCGAGCACCGGCTCCGGCAGCCGACCGGTGAACGTCATCTCGACCCGCCGCTCACCCACACCGGAAGCGGCCAACACGTGCTCACCGGCATCCGGAGCGGCGCCGCTGATACGCAGACCGTCCGGATGCGCCACCGGCTCAACAAACCCGTCCGGGCGACGGACCAACGTCAGATCGACCGGCACGAACGTGCCGTCGGCCTTACGGGCGCGAACGGGGGCGATCGCCTGCTCGGTCGACACCGAACCGTCAGCGTTGACCCAAGACCGCGACACCTCCGACGTCGCCCCGGTGACCTCGACCTGCCCACCACACAGCCGCGCCGACACCGCAGCAGACGCGAAGTCCTCCCGCGAATCCGGGCACTTCGGCTTAGCCAGCGCGGCGGCAGCAGCCGCGGCGGCCGGCTCGGGAACCCACGTCCCCGAAGACGCGACCAGCGCCACCGACACCACGATCGACAAAGCCAGACGCCGTGTCGAGACTCGCTTTCGGGCGGGGAACAGCAACGACAGCACGTCGCGAGACGACATCAAGGGGCTCCATCGTGGGGCTGAACAGCAGCGGCGCACACCGTAAGCCCTCGGCACCCAATTGCGGGGACCCGTGCCAGGCAGCACGGCCTGCAGCTAAGCCACCGCCGCCATTTGCATCAACCGATCACAAAGGCTCCCCCAGCAGCGGAGATGACCATCGCTAACACAGGAGTCAATCGACGACTACGAACAGTAACGGAGCCAGAGGTCGCCCGACCCGTTGTCCAATCGTTATCAAGAACGGCCCGGGAGGCAGCCCCGGTCACCGGCGGTGACAGCCGAGCGCCCGCTACATCAGACCCGCGCGGGCCCGTCGGTGTCGCTTCGAGGCCCAGCAGGCCCCTCCTTCTGTCCGAGCCATGAGTTGCCGGTCGACCTCAGCGATGCCGCCCCGGCCGGGCGCGGCCTACATAGGCGCGCCGACCGCGCACAGGGAGTCGGTGATACGGTGCAACGAACCGCACCTCAAACACGAAAGGCCCAGCTCAGCGAGCCAGGCCAATCGATACATTCGGACATATCAGCATATGTCCGGCGGTGGGCGATACTGGGATCGAACCAGTGACCTCTTCCGTGTGAAGGAAGCGCGCTCCCGCTGCGCCAATCGCCCGCAACGGAATGGAACTCTACAGCACCCGCGGCACCCGACGCATCTCGGTACCCCTCCCGCGTGTCGCAGCGGACAAACCACCCCGAACAGCACGAGACGAGGTGCTCATCGCGAGCACCTCGTCGGAGTGCTGACCGGGTTTCCGGCCGGAGTCGCCTAGCTCAAGGGAGTGATCATCCTGCTGACCGCCGCTGGTCAGCAGTTGATCATCGTCCGGCGAGCAGTCGGTTGACCGCCGCGTCGACGTCGAGGTGGTCGGTCTCGCGACCGCGGGGAACCACGACGTAGGTGCGGCGCAGGAAGCGTACGAGGACGCTTCGTGGGACTTCGAAGAGCGCGTTGCCGTCGGGCGACGACAGGGCGAGCGCGACGAAGTCTCCGCGCGGGGTGGCCCAGGGCCAGACCCGCACGTCGCCGATGCCGGCCGGTTCGTCGAGTCCGGTGACCAGCAGTTCTCGGGCGAACGACCAGCTCACCGCCTCGCCGCCGGCAGACTCGGCATGGAAGAGCACATGCACCGCGTACGGGTCGACCGGGTCGTAGCGAAGACTCGCCCGCACCGGAAGCGAGGTCGCGTCGGGCGCGACCAGCCGCAACGATGTCTCGACCTCGACGGTCGTAGGACGGATAGCACTCATGGACGTACTCCCCCCGGCACTGCGGCGGAGCTTGACCGCCCCGCCCCTCCCATACTCAAGGTGACCCTCCCCTATACGCTCCGTCATCGTTCGATCTCACCCGATAGCGGGAAGATCGAGGATTACGCGGGCACGGACCCACCTACAGGGAGTAAGATGCCGTGCTTTTGCCCGGTATTGCCGATACTGCGATGCCGGCCAAGACCGTCGACACACTCCGGTAACGTCCAGTCATCGGGGTTGGTGACGGGTGATTCCGCGACCCCGGCGACATGGGCGACAAGGGTGGGGAGATGAGCGACAAACCGGACTTTCCGCAGGGCTCCAGCCGCTGGCGGGACCGGGCACGGATAGCGCATCAGACCGTTCGGGCTAATCCGACCGGGGCAGCCGTCCTCAAAGTGATCATCGGAGCGCTGGGCGCCGTGGTGGTGGCGATCGGCATCCTGCTCATCCCGCTGCCGGGGCCGGGCTGGCTGATCGTGATCGGCGGCCTCGCGATCTGGGCGATCGAGTTCGCGTGGGCGCGCCACCTGCTGCAGTTCACCAAGGACAAGGTGCGCGGCTGGACCGAGTGGATCAAACGCCAGTCACTGCTGGTCCGGATGCTGATCGGCCTGGCCGGGCTGGTGTTCGTGGCCGCGGTGCTCATCACCACGCTGCGTTACAGCCTCGGCATCGACGTGGTCAGCCAGGCCTGGGGCTACGTCAGCACCCACTGACCGCGCGAAGACATGCCTGAGCCAGCACCGAAACCACCGGTGAGCGGCCGCGGCAAGCGCTCCGGACAGCACGGCCCGTACGTCCGGAGGACTTGACCGGACGCCCGGCAGGCGGTGTGATCAGAGTGATCCGGCCGCGCCCGTCAACCTCCCCAGGTCAGCGCGGCCGGGTCCGTGCGTTGTGGCTGATCCGCGGCTCAGCGGCCCAGTTTCTCGATGACCGGCTGCAGGTCCCGCCGTTCGATCGCCGCGGCCATCAGCTCCGGGAAGGCATCCGGTGTGCACGCGAAGGACGGCACTCCCATCGCCGCCAGCGCCGAGGCGTTGCTGTGGTCGTACGCCGGCTGTCCTTCATCGGACAGTGCGAGCAGGACGATCACCTGCACCCCGGCGGCTTTCATGGTGGCTACGCGGCGCAGCATCTCCGCGCGCACCCCGCCCTCGTAGAGGTCGCTGATGAGGATGAAGATGCTGTCCCGCGGCCGCGTGATCAGGCCCTGGCAGTAGGCGATGGCCCGGTTGATGTCGGTGCCGCCGCCCAACTGCGTGCCGAACAGCACCTCCACCGGGTCGTGCAGCTGGTCGGTGAGGTCGACGACCGCGGTGTCGAACACCACCAGCGACGTACGCAGGCATTTCATCGACGCGAGCACCGCGGCGAACACTCCGGAGTAGACCACCGACGCCGCCATCGAGCCGGACTGGTCCACGCACAGCACCACGTCGCGCTGCACGGACCGGGTCTGCCGGCCGTAGCCGATCAGCCGCTCCGGCACCACGGTGCGGTGTTCGGCCTGGTAGTGCTTGAGGTTGGCGCGGATGGTGCGGTTCCAGTCGATGTCGCGGTGGCGCGGCCGATTGATCCGGGCGGCCCGGTTGACCGCACCGGTGATCGCGGCGCGGGTGCGCTGCGCGACGCGGCGTTCCAGCTCCGCGACTACCTTCGCCACCACCATGCGCGCGGTGGTGCGGGCCTTGTCGGGCATCACCTTGTTCAGTGACAGCAGTGTGCCGACCAGGTGCACATCGGGCTCGACCGCCTCCAGCATCTCCGGCTCGACCAGCAGCCGGGTCAGGTTGAGCCGCTCGATCGCGTCGGCCTGCATCACCTGCACCACGGTGGACGGGAAGTACTGCCGGATGTCGCCTAGCCAGCGGGCCACCTTCGGCGCGGAGCCGCCCAGCCCGGCGCTGCGGCCGGGGCCGCCTTCGCCGCCGCCGTCGCGGTAGAGCGCGGCCAGGGCCTCGTCCATGCCCTTGTCCACCCCGGCCAGCGTCACGCCGGTGCCCTCGGCGCCCTCGCCGCCGAGCACCAGCCGCCAGCGGCGCATCCGTTCGTCGTCGCTCACCGTGCTCCCCTTCCCGCTGCCAGCAGCAGTTCCAGCGTCGGCAGCACCCGCGCGACCCGCGCCGGGTCGAGTTCGCCGAGTTCGTCCACATCAGACGTCGTACGCGAGCCGCCGGTGCCGAGGCGTCGGACCTGCTCGCCGACCGCGCGCCGCTCCGGGGCCGCGAACGCGGCGAAGGTGCGCCGCAGCAGCGGCAGCACCGCCGTGAACACGTCCGGGGCCAGGCCCGCCAGCCAGCGGTCGGTCAGCGTCAGCAGCGCCTCGTCGTGCACCAGCAGCAGCCCGCCGCCCGACAGGAAGCCCTCGACGTAGCCGGCCGCGGTGACCGGCGGCACGCCGACGGTCAGCGCCCGGGACAGCCGCAGCTCGGCCGCGTCTGCGTCGAGGGTGCCCGCGTCGCGCAGCAGCCGCAGCAGCCGCCCGGCGAGCAGGCCGGGCAGGTCCGCCCGGTCGACGAGCCGGGCCAGGGTGTCCAGCCACTCCGCCCGCAGCGGGAGCCGGTCGGCGAGCAGGTTCAGCGCCTCGTGCGTGGCGTCGAGGTGCTCGCGCATGGCGCGGGCCGCGTCGTCGTCGAGGCCGGTGAGTGCGCCGGGCAGGCCCAACCGGATCCGGGTGACCAGGCCGGTCAGCACCTCGGCGAGCGCGTCGGTGCTGGTGCCGCGTACGTCGCCGTAGCGCAGCGAGCGGGCCAGCGCCGGCACGGCCGCCATGAGCTGCGCGACGTCGGTGTCGAGGGCGGCCCGGTCGGACAGGGTGCGCAGCACCGCGGGCTGCGCACCGGGCAGCTGCGCGAGCAGGCACGACTCCAGCAGGCCGGTCAGCGTCGCCAGGTCGGCGTCCGCGCTGGTCTCGACGACCTTCGCGGTCGCGGCCCGGGCCACGGTGGTGCCGTAGGCGCTGGCCGCGATGAGGTCGACCGCGTACTCCGGGTGCCATTGCAGCTGCCAGGACTCCCAGAAGGTGCCCTTGCCGGACTTGCGCTGCACCGGCGTGCCCCAGCCGACGCCGAGCAGCCGCAGCCGGTGCAGCAGCCGGCTGCGGTCGAGGTCGGTGGGTTTGCGCAGGTCGAGGTCGTGGTCGCTGACCAGGGCCTGCTGGGCGAGCTTCAGACGGCGGGCGGTGGCGTCCAGGTCGCGGGCCAGCGGCACCGCCGGGGCGTCCGGGGGTACGGCGCCCAGCCGCTCCCCCACCACGACCCTGCGCTGGACCAGCTCCAGGCGGGTGTCGTCGCCTTCGCAGAGCACCGCCCGGGTCGCCTCGGTGACCTCGGCCAGGCCGGGCAACGGCCGTCCCCGCAGCACCGCCAGGGTGTCGGCCAGCCGCACGGACTCGATGACATGCGCGCTGGAGACCGGCAGGTCCTCGTCGCGCAGCACCCCGGCGACGCCGACGAGCCAGCGCTCGACCGGGGAGTCCTCGGCGGTGAACAGGTGGTGGTACCAGCCGGGTGCGGTGACGCCCGCGCCGTAGCCGCTCCACGAGGCGAGCCGCCCGTGCGTCCACGGCACCCAGGTGACCGTCGCCGGCACGCTCGGCAGGCCCTTGAGCAGGGCCGCGTCGTCCTTCGCGGGCGGCAGTTCACCGGCCAGCGCGGGCACGTGCCACGCGCCGCAGACCACCGCGATGCGCTGGTGCCCCTCCTTCAGGGCGGCGCGCAGCACCTGGCGCATGTACGCCTCGCGCACCAGGTCCTCGGTGATCGCCGGGGCGGTCTCGCGGACCGCCGCCATCGCCTCGGCGACCGCCGCGAACGGCGGCACGTCGCGCCGGTGCTCGATGACGTCCTCCCACCAGCGCTCCGGGTCGTCGTACCCGGCCGCCTGGGCGAGCCCGGCGATCGGGTCGATGCGCAGCTCGTCCTCGGCGCTGTCCGGCGTCGCGTCGCCGGGCACGGCGTCCCCGGACGCTGCCGGCACCACGGCCTCGGTGCCGGCATCCGGTCCGGCGGGCGCGGCGACCGGCTCCTGACCGGTGCCGGCTCCCCCACCGTCGGGCGTCACGGCCGCAGCCGGGTCCACTCGTCCGGTCCCGTCCAGCGGGCCGGCCGGTTCGGCGGCGCGGGCCGCGAAGCGGTGGCCGGCGGGCAGGTCGCAGAAGCGCAGCGGCACGTCGTGGGCGACGGCCCAGCGCAGCGCCTGCCACTCCGGGGAGAAGACCGCGAAGGGCCAGAACGACGCGGTACGCGCGTGCTCGCCCTTTGCAGCGTTGGTCGGATACGCCAGCAGCGCCACCGGCGGTTCGAGTCGCTCGTCGGCCGCCAGTGCCACCAGTCCGTCCGCCTCGGGCGGCCCCTCGACCAGGATGACGTCGGGCTTCAGCTCGTCCAGCGCCCGCACCAGGGCCCGGGCCGAACCCGGGCCGTGGTGGCGTACGCCGAAGACGTGCACCCGGTCGGTGCTCACTCCGCCTCCCGGGCGGCGCGGTAGAAGTCCTTCCAACCGTCGCGCTCGCGCGCCACGGTCTCCAGGTACTCCCGCCAGACGACGGCATCCGAGACGGTGTCGCGGACCACCGCGCCGCGGATGCCCGCCGCCACGTCCGCGGCCCGCACCGTGCCGTCGCCGAAGTGCGAGGCCAGGGCCATGCCGCTGGTCATCACCGAGATCGCCTCGGCGGTGGACAGGGTGCCGCTGGGGCTCTTCAGCTTGGTCCGCCCGTCGGCGGTCAGCCCCTCGCGCAGCTCCCGGAACACGGTCACCACCCGGCGGATCTCACTGATCGCGTCGGGCACCTCCGGCAGCTCCAGGGCCCGGCCCAGCGACGCGACCCGCTGCGCGACGATCTCGACCTCCTCCTCGACGGTGCCCGGCACCGGCAGCACCACGGTGTTGAACCGCCGCCGCAGCGCGCTGGACAGCTCGTTCACGCCTCGGTCGCGGTCGTTGGCGGTCGCGATGACGTTGAAGCCCTTGACCGCCTGCACCTCCTCGCCGAGCTCCGGCACCGGCAGCGTCTTCTCCGACAGGATCGTCAGCAGCGTGTCCTGCACGTCGGAGGGCACCCGGGTCAGCTCCTCGATCCGGGCGATCGCGCCGGTGCGCATCGCGCGCATCACCGGGCTGGCCACCACCGCACCGGCGGTCGGGCCCTCGGCGAGCAGCCGGGCGTAGTTCCAGCCGTACCGCATCGCCTCCTCGGGCGTGCCCGCGGTGCCCTGCACCAGCAGCGTCGAGTCGCCGCTGATCGCCGCGGCCAGGTGCTCCGACACCCACGTCTTGGCGGTGCCCGGCACGCCGAGCAGCAGCAGCGCCCGGTCGGTGGCCAGCGTCGCCACGGCCACCTCCATCAGCCGCCGGGGTCCGATGTACTTGGCGCTGATCTCCTTGCCGTCGCCGAGCAGGTACGTCACCACGGCCTGCGGGGACATCCGCCAGCCGGGCGGGCGGGGCAGGTCGTCGGCCGCGGCCAGCTGCTCCAGCTCCGCGGCGTACAGCTGCTCGGCGTGCGGGCGCAGCACCGTGGGCGTGGCGTCGATGGTGGCGGTCATGTCAGCTCCTGGTGGATGTCGTGTCGGATCTGCAGCATCGTGGTGAAGCGGGCCAGCAGCTGCTGGTCCGGGATCGGAAGGGAGTCGTGCAGGGCGCGGGCCCGCGGCGCGTACGCCGGGTCGAAGCCCCATTCGGCGTGGCGAAGCAGCTGCCACCAGCCCGAACGGCGGCGCTCGGTGTCGGCCAGGCACTCCAGCACGGCGTCGGCGACCGGCGCGGCCCACGGCTGCGGCAGCACGTCGAGCAGCCGCACCACCGCGTCGACCTTGCGGCGCAACTGCGCCGCGATCAGCTCGGCCAGGTCCTGTTCGGGCATGACCGCGGCCAGTTCCCGCAGCTCGTTCATGTCCCGGCGGCCGAGCCCGTCGTGGATCAGCACCGCGGCCCAGGCCCCGTGGCGTTGGGTGATCGCGGCGCGGACCAGCCCGGCGCGCAGCACCGGGCCCCAGGTGTCGTCGAACTTGCGGCTGAGCAGCCCCGCCGGGGTCTGGTCGTAGGCCGTCCAGCAGTCCAGCGGCGCGTACTCGATGATCTGCCGCAGCCAGTGGGTGCGCTCGCCGACGCTCTGCGGCGGTTTGACGCTGATCCCGTCGCGGCGCATCGCGTCGTCGCACTCGGTCGGCGCCGTCGCGACCAGCCGCCGGTCCGCGACGTGCACGCAGGCCAGTGCCCGGTCGGCCATGCGCTGCCGGTACGCCGAGCCCGGCAGCGCGCCGAGCAGCCGCGCCGCGGCCTCGCGGACCTGACCGCGCCGGTCGTCGAGGGCCTTCTCCAGCCAGGGCTCGTCGTCGGGCCCGAGCCCGGCGCCGCACGCGGCGATCAGTGCGGCCAGGTCGGACGCCTTCTCCTGTGGCCACGCCGCCAGCAGCAGGTCCCGCCCGGCGGCAGCGTCACGGGCTCGCAGCTCGCCGAGGTAGCGGAGCCGGTCGGCGGGCCGGCCGGTGTCCCAGTCGGACGGCTGCGCGGTCTCCTCCTGCTGTACGGCCCAGGCCCAGCGGCCCGGCCCCTGCAGGGCGAGCCAGCCCAGCCGCGTGCCGCCGACGGCCCGCACGGTCGCCCGGATCGAGGAGTCGGAGCTGCCCAGGTCAAGCAGCGCGACCAGGATCGCCGGTCCGGCGAGCAGCCCGCGCCCGGCGGCCAGGCGCAGCCACTCGGCGGCCAGCTCACGGGCCGTGGTCCGGTCGATCTCGGCGTCCCCGCCGGACAGCAGCGCCGCGAGCCGCTGCTGCGCGGCGACCGGCGCGTACGGCTCGGTCTCGGCGGCGGCGGGCTCCGGACACTGCGGCCGGGCGGCGGCCTGCCCCGCGCGGCGGGCCACGGTCACCGCGCCCGCCGCGGCCAGCAGCCCGTCGGGATCCAGCTCCGCGCCCAGCGACGCCAGCACCCCGGCCAGCGGGCCGTCGGTGCCGGGCAGCACCAGTCGCCGCCGGTCGGTGCCGACGAGCGCGCTGGACATCAGGTCGGACCAGATGGTGGTGCTCATGCTCGCTCCCCCGTTCGCGTCGCGCGGTAGTGGTACGGCCTCATGCGCGGGCCACCTCCGTGCCGTCGTACACGGCCAGCGGGCGCAGCCCGGCCGGGCCCCACTCGGCCGCGAGGGTGATCTCGTGTCCGCCCGCGACCGCGGCCAGCCGCCACGGCTCGCCCAGCGCCGGGTCCAGGGGCAGCGCGTCGCCGTCGGGGTCGACCAGGTGCCAGGGGCTGCCGGGGGCGAGTACGCCGCGCAGCAGCACCGGCCACTGGAACAGCCACGGGTCGCCGGCCAGCGCGGTGCTGACCTCGTCGAGGGCCTGCGCGACGGTCTGCGCCGGGCCGGGCACCGGGCACGCGCGGGGCGTGCCGTGTCGTGCCGCGACCAGGGCGCGCAGCGGGGCCGCGCCGGGGTAATAGGTCAGATCGGCGTCGAGTTCGGTGCCCAGCACCAGGTCGACGGGCAGCGCCTGGCCGGGCATCGCGAACGACAGCACCAGCGCGGGGCGGCCGGTGTCGCGTCCGCGCAGCCATACCCGGCGGCTGGTCAGCTTGTCCTCGGTGTCGTCGCGGGTGCCGACGACCTGCCACCGGTCGCGCACCGGCGGTCCGGCCAGCACCTGCTCGGTGGTCACGGCGTGGCCGACGCGGCTGCTCACCGTCGCGGCCAGGTCCTCGGGCAGCGCGTCGGGGTTCGCGGCGGCACCGGCCAGCAGGTGCAGCAGCGACAGCTCGGCCAGCAGCCGCTGCTCCCAGCCGGGGCCGGAGCTGGGCACCGGGGCCAGTCGCCGCACCGCGGCGGCCAGGCCGGGGGCCTGCGCGTCCACGAGCCGTGCCGCGACCTGCTCGAACGGCCGGTAGCCGGCCTGGTCGAGCCCGGCGATGCCGTGCCGGACCTGATCGGACAGCCAGGTCCGCAGCTCGGCGATGCCCGCGGCGACGGATTCGGCACGTTTGTCGGCGCGGCGCTGCGCGGCCCGCTCCTGCGCCTCGGTGCGCGGCGCGGTGGCCTGCTCGGCCTTCTTCACCGCGCGCGCCCCGCGCGAGGTGGTCCACTCGGTCATCCACGACGGCGGCTCGTCGGCCGCGACCTGGCCCGCGGACCAGCGCAGCAGCAGCGCGAGCGCGTGTTTGCAGGGGAACTTGCGGCTCGGGCAGGAGCAGCGGTAGGCGGGCTCGGTCAGATCGATGCAGATCTGGTACGGGTTGCTGCCGCTGCCCTTGCACAGGCCCCACAATCCCGCCGGGCTGCCGCCGTGGCCGGTGGTGCTCCAGCCGGACGCCCCGGCGAGCTTGCGCGCGGCGGTGAACGACGACGCGTCGGGGGCCAGTCCCTGGACCTGTTCGGCGGTCCAGGGCGGCTCGGTCGGTTCGGACATGCGCGCCACCGTAGCCACCCCGTCCGACAACGACGGTCGCGCCCCGGCACACCGTCGATGCGGCAGCTTCGGCGGGCTCGGTGAGCGGTGCCCGATCAGAACGTGGCGGGTGCGGCCGCCGTGCTCTGCGCCTGGCCCTGCGGCGGAACGATCTCGCCCAGCTTGGCGCGGTGGACCGGGAGGCGGGTGTGCGACGGGTCCAGGAAGTCGATCAGGTCGATCAGGGCGTGCTGGGCGCGCAACAGCCGCTCGTTACCCGCCCGGTCGTGCTCCACGATCTCGACGACGTCGTCGAGCAGCCGGCGGAACCAGCGGCGGAACTCGTCGCTGTTGTCCAGCTGTGAGCAGAACGCCGGGTAGGTCATGCTGTCGGCCCGGCCGTTAGCCGTCTCGATGAGCAGTTCGCCGATGGCCCGCTGCTGTCCCTTGAACAGCCGGAAGTGCGAGCCCGGTAGCTCGAGCTTGGAGAACGCCGTGCTGACCAGTGTCAGGTGATGGTTGAAGGTGCGGTTGCTGTCCTCGTCACCCAGGTCCAGGAAGCGCAACTCTCGGCGGATGATCTCGACCCAGCAGAAGTAGTCGGCCAGCACGTAGACGGTGTAGTCGCGGGCGTAGCGGCGCTCGTCCTCATCCTCGTGGTACAGGAAGTGCGGCAAGTAGGTGCCGCCGACGGCATTGTGCAGACGGGACTGGAGATTGAAGGCGGCCAGCAGCAGCGGCTCGCGGTAGCGGCTGATCACCTCCTGGGCCTGCTCGGCCTTGCTGGCCTCGTGGCGTTCGGCGGCCAGCCGGTGCTCGAACATGGCGTTGCGGCGGGCCGACCAGGTGGTCATGACGCCGGCGACGATCGCGCCGAGCACGGACAGTGCGGCCGAGACCACGGTGACGATGTCGCCCATCGATGATCCTCCAAGTATGACGCCGATACAGTGCGACAGTGTGCCGGGCGGCCCATGAGCGTGCCAAGCCCATACACCCAGCGCAAGCACTCCATCGCCATAAGTGACCTTGTCCACAATGGAGATTCACCGCAGTGGACAGGAACCCCCACCGCCGACTAGGTTCACTGCCCGGAGGCATTGTCAGATAGCGACCTGTGGCGTGTCATGGTTCCGCTTCGTGCACCGGTTGGCCCCCGGATCACGATGTTGACGTCGCGGTGAGCCGTACCTTGGACGTGGTCAGTGTGAGAAACCGTGGCTGGAGCATTCGCGCCAAGATCATGACCCTGGCAGTGGTGCCATTGGTTGCCATCACCGGCCTCTCCGTTTTCGGAGTGGCCGTCAGCGCGGGCGATGCGCTCAACCTTCTCGCCGCCCGCGACTACGAACAGGTCTTCGGCGCATACGGCGAGCGCATGATGGTGCAGCTGCAGAAGGAGCGGCGGATCTCGGTCGCCGAGAAACCCGGCTCGCCTGCGCTGGCCGAGCAGCGGCGTGCCACCGACGAGCGCGAGCAGCAGTTCCACACCCGACTCGCCGACAGCAAGCTGCGCGACGACCTGCCCCCCGACCAGCTCAAGCAGGTCGACGCCTTCCTCGGCAAGCTGGCCGGGCTGCCCGAGCTGCGCACCGACGTGGACGCCGGCAAGATCGACCCCAGCATCGTGGTGCGCCGCTACTCCGACATCATCGACACGCTGTACCAGGCGTTCACGCCGATGACGAAGCTGGCCGACCCCGACCTGGCCGCCCTGGCCCACAGCATCTTCGCCATCAGCCGGGCCCGTGAGCTGCTCGCCCGCGAGGACGCCGTGATCACCGGCGCGGTCGTCGACGGCAAGCTGACCCTGGCCGAGCAGGGCCACCTGCTGCGCGCCATCGGCGCCCGGCGCCAGGTGCACGACGAGGCCGTCGCCGCCCTGCCGTCACCGCACCGCGAGCGCTTCCTGCAGATCTTCGACAGCGACACCTACGGCACCCTGTTCGCCATGGAGGAGACGCTCAGCACCTCCCGCCCCGGCAAGGTGCTGGTCGACGCCGCCACCTGGCGCAGCGCCAACGACGCCATCTACGAGCAGATGGACGCCACCGAGGGCGCGGCCGCCGCGGCCACCTCCGACCTGGCCAACGAGCTGGGTATAGCGGCCTTCGCACAGACCATCGTCGCCGCCCTGCTGGGCCTGCTGTGCGCGGCGATCTCCCTGGTCCTGGCCCTGCGCACCGGCCGCTCCGTGGTCCGGCGCCTGGAGCGCCTGCGGGTGTCGGCCCTCGAGGTCGCCCACGAGCGCCTGCCCCGCGCCATCGCCGCGCTGCGCCAGCCCGGCGCGCTGGTCAACGACCCCTCGCTGACCGACGTGCCGCTCGTCGCCGTCGGCACCGACGAGGTCGGCCAGGTCGGCCACGCCTTCGGCGCCGTGCAGCGCACCGCGGTGCGGGCCGCCGTCGACGAGGCGGTGCTGCGCCGCGGCATCAGCGAGGTCTTCCTCAACATCGCCCGCCGTTCGCAGGCGCTGCTGCACCGCCAGCTCACCCTGCTGGACCGGATGGAGCGGCGCACCACCGAGCCGCAGGAGCTGGAGGACCTGTTCCGGCTCGACCACATGGCCACCCGCATGCGCCGCCACGCCGAGGCGCTGGTCATCCTCGCCGGCGCGGCTCCCGGCCGCGGCTGGCGGCACCCCGTGCCGGTCATCGACGTGGTGCGCGGCGCGACCTCCGAGATCGAGGACTACCAGCGGGTCACCATCGACCGGCTGCCCGACGTGAAGATCGTCGGCCGGGCCGTCGGCGACATCATCCACCTGCTGGCCGAGCTGCTGGAGAACTCGACCTCCTTCGCGCCGCCGCACACCCGGGTCCGGGTCTTCGCCGAGCAGGTCGGCAACGGCCTGGCCGTGCACGTGGAGGACCGCGGCCTGGGCATGAGCGACTCCGAGCTGGTCGAGGCCAACAGCAAACTGGCCGAGCCGCCCGCGTTCGACCCCGCGAGCAGCGCCCGCCTGGGTCTGCTGGTGGTCGCCCGGCTGGCCGCCCGCCAGGGCATCACCGTGCGGCTGCGCCCGTCGTCGTACGGCGGCATCACGGCCGTCGTGCTCATCCCGGCCGAGCTGGCCCTGACCGACCCGACCGACAAGGGCGAGCCGCTGGGCATCTTCGCCCCGCGGGCACCCCGCGCCGTCGAGGCGGCGCCGGCCGCCCCCGTCGAGGAGCAGACCGTCGACCTGGGCGCCGGCGGCGACGAGACCACCGCCCTGCTGCCCAAGCGGGTGCGCAAGCCGGCCGCCGAAACCGTTGCGGTCGCATCCGCCGACGAGGAGACCACCGTCTCGCTCGGCTCCGCAGAACCCGCCGCGGTCCCGCGCCAGCGCAGCGCCGACCAGGTCCGGACGATGAT
Organism: Catellatospora paridis; assembly: GCF_009720365.1. Lineage (GTDB taxonomy): Bacteria > Actinomycetota > Actinomycetes > Mycobacteriales > Micromonosporaceae > Catellatospora > Catellatospora paridis. The sequence continues at coordinate 119,064 of NZ_ML769315.1, forward strand.
GTCCGCGTTCCAGTCGGGTACCGTGCGCGGGCGCGCGAAGGCGAGCACCGAGAGCACCGCGAACGGGGATGCACCCGCCACAGCACAGACCCCGCAAGACAGCGCCGGTATGGAAGACAGCTCCACCCTGGAAGGACGTGCCTGACGTGGTACCGACGACGACCCGACCCGCGACCGACTGGCTGCTCGACGACCTGCTCGCGCGAGTTCCACAGGCCCGCTGCGCCGTCGTGCTCTCCGTCGACGGCCTGCTCACGGGAGTCTCCAGCGCCCTGTCGCGCGACGACGCCGAGCACCTGGCGGCGATCGCGTCCGGGTTCTCCAGTCTCGCCACCGCCACCGGCCAGCGCTTCAAGGGCGGCCAGGTGCGCCAGACCATCGTCGAGATGGAGGAGGCGTTCCTGCTGGTGAGCACGGCGGGGCAGGGCTCCTGCCTGGCGGTGCTCGCCGACCCGGACAGCGACCTGGGCATCCTCGCGTACGAGATGGCCATGCTGGCGACCCGGGTGGGCACGCATCTGGCCACGCCGTCCCGGACGGGCACCGATGTCCACTGACCCGCTCGACGGTGTCGAGGAAGGCCCGGCCTGGTGGGACCACGAGGCCGGGCCCGTGGTGCGCCCGTACATGGTCACCGGCGGGCGGGTGCGTCCCACCACCGTCGACTTCGACCTGATCACCTACCTGGTGGCCACGGCGACGCTGGCCGCGGACACCCCCAGCCCGGAACACCAGGCGATCCTGGCGCTGACCCAGGAGCCGCGCGCGGTGGCCGAGGTGGCCTCGCGCGTGGACCTGCCCCTGGGTGTGGTACGCGTGCTGCTGTGTGATCTGCTTTCGGACGGGCTGATCTCCCGCTACGATCCTCCCGCCACTGACCATCTCCCCAACGTCGAAACCCTGCAGGCGGTGATCCATGGACTCCGTGCGCTCTGACACCGCGCCGGTCCCCCAGGCGCTCAAGATCCTGGTCGCCGGAGGCTTCGGCGCCGGCAAGACGACCCTGGTCGGCGCGGTGAGTGAGATCGCTCCACTGCGGACCGAGGAGGTGCTGACCACCGCGGGCGTCGGCACCGACGACACCACCGGGGTCGCCACCAAGACCACCACGACGGTGGCGATGGACTTCGGCCGGATCACCATCAACCCGAGCCTGGTGCTGTACCTGTTCGGCACCCCCGGGCAGAACCGGTTCTGGTTCCTCTGGGACGAGCTGGCCACGGGCGCGCTGGGCGCGGTGGTGCTGGCCGACACCCGCCGGCTGGCCGACTCGTTCGCCGCGATCGACTACTTCGAGCAGCGCAACACGCCGTTCGTCATCGCGGTGAACTGCTTCGACAACGACCAGCGCTACACCGCGGAGCAGGTGCGCGAGGCGCTGGACGTCGACGGCCACGTGCCGGTGCTGCTCACCGACGCCCGCGACCGGATGTCGGTGAAGAACGTGCTGATCACGCTGGTCGAGCACGTGCTGACGATGGTCCGCAGCTCCGTCCCGGCCTGACCTGCCACGACAGACGCCGGTGGGCGCGCCCCGCGCGCGCCCACCGGTGTCTTCGCATCACTTCTTGCGGCTGCGCATCACCAGGAACACGACGCCGACGATGATCGCGACCACGACCAGGCAGCACAACAGGCCGAAGATGCTGCCGAAACCGAAGCTGCTCTTCTTCTTGCGCAGGACGTCGGCGACGCCCGTCTCCTCCGCCCACGCGGTGGCGGGGATGAGCACGGTGGCGAGGAAACCGGTGACGACAGCGGCCCAGACACGAGAGATACGTTCCATGCGGGCCAGCGTAGAGGGCGTGCGCCACGGTGGGTCCGCACTGCGTCGGCGTACCTTCTCCTCGCGGGGCTCGTCGAAGGCACCCCCGAGCCCGCTGATTCACTCGCTCCGCTCACTCATCCTGCTACCGTCGGGACTTGTGAGTGATCTTGAGATTCGTCGTGCCGTCCTCGCCGACGTGCCGCTCATCGTCGCGATGCTCGCCGACGACCCGCTCGGCGCGACCCGCGAGGGCGACCCGGCCGATCCCGCGTACGCCCAGGCCTTCGCCCAGCTCGACGCGGACCCGCAGCAACTGCTGGCCGTCGCCGAACGCGGCGGCGAGGTCGTCGGCACCCTGCAGCTCACCGTCATCCCGGGGCTCAGCCGCCGCGGCATGCGCCGCGCCCTGATCGAGGCCGTGCGGGTACGCGCCGACCAGCGCGGCCACGGCACCGGCCGGCAGCTGGTCCAGTGGGCGATCGACCGCGCCCGCGCCGAGGGCTGCGGACTCGTGCAGCTCACCACCGACCGGTCCCGGACCGACGCGCACCGCTTCTACGAGAGCTTGGGCTTCGAGGGCACGCACCTGGGTATGAAACTGGCACTGTGACCGCACCCGCGCCCCGCCCGCTGCTCGTCGTCGACGCCGCCAACGTCGTCGGCTCCGTGCCCGACGGCTGGTGGCGCGACCGCCAGGGGGCCGCCACCCGGCTGCGCGACGCCGTCGCCCGGCTGACCGGCACCGGGCTGCCGCAGCTGCCCGGTCCACTCGACATCGTGCTCGTCGTCGAGGGCGCGGCCCGCGGCGTGGCGGAAACACCGCAGGTGCGGGTGCTCGCCGCGCCCCACAGCGGCGACGACGCGATCGTCGACCTCGTGCGCCACGAGACCGCACAGCGCCCCGCCGTCGTCGTGGCCACCGCCGACCGCGGCCTACGCGACCGTGTCACCGCCCTCGGCGCGCAGATCGTCGGCCCCCGCACCCTGCCCTACCCCTGACCCCCGTAGCGCCCGCACGGCCCGCCTGCGGCGGCGCAGCGCCATGACCATCAGCAGTGGTGGCACCACGCACGCCAGCACAGCCGCGAACGCCCACAGCGGCGCGTCCAGCGGGTTCGCCGTCCGGCTGCCGAGAGTCCCGTGCTCGACGAGGTCCCGGGGCACGTTCAGCTCGCTCGCGCCCAGGGCCAGGGTCAGCAGCACTCGCGCCGAGCCGTCCGCCTCTGCGATTACCAGCCTCGCCGGGTCCTGCGCGCCACGCTGGTCGACGAAGACCGGTTTGCCGTCACGCCAGCCCACCAGCCCGCGCGGCCGGCCCTGCCGCGCGGGGGCCGCCTCGTCGACGAACTTCCCGGAGACCGGGTCGACGTACTGCAGCCGCCAGCCCCACAGGCCGTCCGGCCCCACCTCGCAGGACGCCCAGACGCACCCGTCCGCGGCCACCAGCATCACCGACCGGCCGTCCGGCGTCCACGCCGCCTCCCCGGCCAGCCGTTGCCGGTCCGTCAGCTCGAACAGGATGTTGGGCGTGCCGCTGACAAGGTCGACAACCGTCAGCGTCTGCGGCCGACCGGCCTCACCCGTGGTCACCGCGACCCGCTCGCCGTCCGGCGAGAACGCCCCCGCCGGGGTGTCCGCCGCGGTGAACAGCACAGCCTTCACCCCGCCGGTGTCCAGATCGAAGTACGCCACCTCGTCCAGATCCCCCGATCGCTGCTCGATGACGCCGTCGTCGCGATCGAGCACCAGGAGCAGCCGCCGGCCGTCGGGTGACCACGCCAGCGGCCTGGCCCTGTCGACGGTCGGGATGCCGCGCCCGGTGACCAGGTCCACGATCTCGGACCGGCGCGCCAGATACCGGCCGTCCGGCGAGACGAAGCCGAGGTCCTCGCCCGGATCCATCGGAAACAGCCGGTACGAGCCGTCGCGGCCCACCAGCACCCCCGTCGCCGCCAGGTAGACCGTGTGCGGGTCGACGAACGCGGCCGCCACCGGCCCGTTCAGGTCCTGCTCGTACGTCAGCTGCCACGGATACGGCCGCCCCAGCACCCCCGGCACCGGGCCACCCGCCGTTTGCAGACCCGCGCCGCCCGTGCCCAGTCCCGGCACCGCCGCCAGCCCCGCGACCAGCAGCACCCCGGCCAGTGCCGTCGCCGTCCGGCGCACCCGCCGCCGGCGGCGGCCCCGCCGCCACACCTGCCCGTCGAGCCGCGGCGCCGGCGCGGACTCCGCGGCCCGCCGCAGCGCCTCGCGCAACGTCTCGCTCACCGGTTCACCTCCACCAGCGACCCCGACAGCTCCGGGGCGATCACCCGCAGCCGCGCCAGCGCATCCCTGGTCTGGCTCTTCACCGTGCCGACCGCGATGCCCAGCACCGCGGCCGTCTCCGCCTCGCTCAGATCCTCGAAGTAGCGCAGCACCAGCACCGCCCGCTGCCGTGGCGCCAGCCGGCCCAGCGCCTCACGTACCGCGAGCGCGGTCACCGTCTCGCCCGCGAAGTCCGCCGCCGCCCGCTCCGGCAGCACCGCGACCGGCAGCGCCTCCCGCCGCACCCGCCGCCACCAGGACACGTGCTGGGTGTACAGGATGCGGCGCACGTACGCGTCCGGCTCCCTGGCCGCCGACACGTGCTCCCAGCGCGACGCCAGCCGCAGCAGCGCCAGCTGCACCAGGTCGTCGGCCTGGTGCGGGTCGCCGGTGAGCAGGTACGCCACCCGGGCCAGCATCGGCAGCCGCGAGCGCACGTACTCGTCGAACGACTCGGCGTCGGTCATCGCCACCTCCGCCTCGTACACGCGCCGGACGGGCCGCGCGGAGGGGTCCCCCGCCCGACCTATTCGATCGACGGAACACGCCTGCGGCGCTAACGTGAGCCCCGACATGGACGTGAAGAAGATAAGCAAGCAGCTGGCGTACGTGCTGCGCCACCGCCCCGACACCATCGGCATCACCCTCGGCCCCGACGGCTGGGTGCCGATCGACACCCTGCTGGCCGCGATGCGCGCCCACGGCAAGGGCATCAGCCGCGCCACCCTCGACGCCGTCGTCGCCGACAACGACAAGCAGCGCTTCGCCATCGAGGGCGACCACATCCGGGCCAGCCAGGGCCACTCCGTGCAGGTCGACCTCGGGCTGACCCCCATCACCCCGCCCGACCGGCTCTACCACGGCACCGCCCGCCGCAACCTCGACTCGATCATGGCCGATGGGGTGCACCGCGGCAGCCGCCACCACGTGCACCTGTCCGGCGACCCCGGCACCGCCCACAACGTCGGCAGCCGCCACGGCGCACCCGTGATCCTGATCGTCGACGCCGCCGCGATGGCCGCCGACGGCCACACCTTCTACCGCAGCGCCAACGGCGTATGGCTCACCGACGAGGTCCCCGCCACCTACCTCCGCGGCGAAACCCCACCCGCCTGACACGCACCGCGCCAGCCCACCACTGCGCGACCAAGATCGCCCGACTTGCCAGGCAAGCGGGCGAAAGCGGGTCAAGATACGCACAGGTGCCCGGCAAGTCCGACGATCATCGCGAGCCGCGGACGGGGCCGGAAAGGGGAATCGCCGGTGACCCTTGGGGTCCCGGCGATCGTGGGGTAAAAGAGCGGATGACGAGATTCGAACTCGCGACCCTCACCTTGGCAAGGTGATGCGCTACCAGCTGCGCTACATCCGCACGTCGTTCAGCTGGCCTTGCGGCTCGCTGCCTGACAGGAGAGAACTTTAGCGGGTCGTCCGGCGGCCCCGCCACCGGGTATCCCCCCGGACGCCGCGAACCCGGTCGAGACGGTGATGCGAAACGCCCTCACCTGCCCGTACCCTCGTGCCGTGACCTCCCCCCGCGTCCCCCGCGCCGCGCGTCTCACCCTGGCCCTCACGCTCGTCGCGGCCCTGGCGGCCTGCTCGGCCGACGAGCCCGCCGTCTGGCAGCAGCCCGCGGGCACACCCCCGGTGCCCGCGCCCGCCGACAGCGCCGCGCCCAGCAGCCCGCCGGCCGAGGAGATCACCCTGGCGTTCGCCGGCGACGTGCACTTCACCGGCCGCACCCTGCCACTGCTGCAGAACCCCGACACCGCCTTCGGCCCCTACGCCGAGCAGCTGCGCGCCGCCGACTTCGCCATGGTCAACCTGGAGACGGCGGTCACCGACCGGGGCACCCCGCAGCCCAAGGAGTTCCACTTCCGCGCGCCGACTACGGCGTACGCCGCGATCCAGGCCGCCGGGATCGACCTGGTCTCCATCGCCAACAACCACACCCTCGACTACGGCCAGGTCGGCCTGCTCGACACCCTCGACTCCGCCAAGGCGGCCGGGATGCCGATCGTCGGCGCGGGCCACACCACCACCGAGGCGTACGCGCCGCACCTGGTCACCGTGAAGGGCGTCCGGCTGGCCGTCGTCGGCCTGTCCCAGGTCCACGAGCTCAAGGAGCAGTGGAAGCCCACCGCCACCCGCCCCGGCATCGCCATGGCGTTCGACAGGAAGCTCTCCGTGGCCGCTGTGCAGCAGGCCCGCGCGCAGGCCGACGTGGTGATCGCCTTCATGCACTGGGGCACCGAGGGCCAGGGCTGCCCCAACGGCGACCAGAAGAGCATCGCCAAGGCCCTGTCCGAGGCCGGCGCCGACCTGATCATCGGCACCCACGCCCACGTGCTGCTCGCCGACGGCTTCCTTGGCGGCGCCTACGTGCACTACGGCCTGGGCAACTTCCTCTGGTACTCCACCTCCAAGAGCACCGACACCGGCCTGCTGACCGTGACGATCAAGGACGGGAAGGTCAAAACCCGGAAATTCACCCCCGGTGTCGTATCGGCCAACGGCCAGCCCAAGCCCGTCACCGGAGCCGCGCTGACCGCCGTACAGGGCAGGCTCGAACAGGCCGCACGCTGCACTGGGCTGGCCCAGAGCCCCGCGCCGTGACGCGCCGGGGGACCCCGGTTTGTCAAGACCTCGCCGGACCGGCTAAAGTTCTCATCCGTTGGGCAAGCACGCCGGAAGGCGGGCAAACCTTACAAGCGGATGTAGCGCAGCTGGTAGCGCATCACCTTGCCAAGGTGAGGGTCGCGAGTTCGAATCTCGTCATCCGCTCGGAGAACCGCCGCAAGGCGTCACCACGGTGGAGTGGCCGAGAGGCGAGGCAACGGCCTGCAAAGCCGTGTACACGGGTTCAAATCCCGTCTCCACCTCGTAGTACAGCACGACAGCACGGGCGATTGGCGCAGTGGGAGCGCGCTTCCTTGACACGGAAGAGGTCACTGGTTCAAACCCAGTATCGCCCACCAGCAAAGAGGGCCTGTCCGATCATCGGACAGGCCCTCTTTCATGTCTGAGTGACTACGGCCGAAACCAGCTTCCCGGTCGGCCAACGCAACTGTTGCCAGCCTCCGGTGACGAAGTTGCCGATTCGCCCACTTAGAGGATCAAGGGGCCGCGCAAGCGCGGCCCGCGCGGGGGACGCGGCGCGCAACCGTTTGCGAAGACCCGGATCAAAGCCATCTCGGATGCCCGTCGTGGCCCCGACCGTCCCTCCCGTGACGCCGCCACCTCCGCGCGCCTACCGCAGACTTCCGGTGGACCACCGATGTACAGTGCAACCCCGCTTCACGATTGGATGACACCCGTCATGCGTTGGCCCTGGTCGATAGCCTCCCGGCAGAACCGTCAACCAGCCGGGGAGCATCGTCACGAGATGTTCCGGCACCTGCCTTTTCCGTTCGAGGGCGACACATTCCCGCACAACCTCGGTGCCGTCATCCAGCGCACGGTCTTCGACGGCTTGGAGCCGGCGCGCGAGGTCGGCCACACCGCTGACAACTCGTGGTTCGTCGGCGACGACATCAACGACCCCAACCTGCCGGGTGCCGCCATTGCGGCCTGTATCTGGCACGCCATCAACCAGAACTCATCGATGGCAGAGCTGGCAAACCTGCCGTTGGGCCACGTGGCGCGTAGGGACCACCCAGGCTCACCCTGGATCGTCGAACCCCACGTCTGGCGAGAGAACGACGTCTAACCGACCTCGTAGCCGACACCGCGCAGCCCATTCCCGGGGCGCTGCCCCGGACCCCGGCCACCGCTGCAGAGATCCGGCCGGAAGGGCCGGCTATTGGGGTGGTCCGGGTGGTGATCTCCTCGCGGCGACGCCACAAGGGCGCACCGGTGAACCTCGGACCGGTCAAGGGCCAAGCCGCTCCGCGGTCAGCTCCGCTGCGCCCCGCCGAGCCCTTGCCCGCTCCGAGAACCGCCGGCTCGGTCGGAGACTGCCGCCGCAATGAGATCACCACTCACGTCCTGCTCAGTCGCCGTTGACGACGAGGTAACGGTGTGGCCGGACAGCGGGGAACCTGGGTTGCTGACAGGCATCGGCTCACCGCGCCCGAGCTGCGCCCGACCGGATCACGAGAAATGCCGATCAAGGACGGACCTGGCTTCCCAAGCTGACAGTCACAGGTGGTAGCTAGGGCCCTCCTGCGGATCAGGTTGTTGGCTCCTGTGAGGTCCCTTCCATGCATGCCGTGTATGGCACGATCTTGCCGTGGGCACCTATGACATCGCACTCGTGCTGCTCGTCGACCCCTCAGGCGCGGTGCTTCTGCAGCACCGCGACGAGAGCATGACCGCCTCGCCCAACCAATGGAGCCTGCCCGGCGGCCGCGTCGAGCCCGGCGAGTCGCCCGAGGAGGCGGCCCGCCGGGAACTGCTGGAAGAGACGGGTTTGACCGCGGGTGAGCTGCACCTGCTGTGGAGTGGTCCGCGGCCGTACGAGGCCGACTTCCCTCACACCGTGACGGTCCATGTCTTCCGCGGCACCACCAAGGCGCGGCAGGAGGATGTGGTGCTCGGCGAAGGGCGAGCCATGGTGTTCATTCCCCGGCAGCAGGTTCTCGACCGTGAACTGGCGATCACCTCTGCGCTGGCCCTTCCTCTCCACCTCAAGGAGGCATGACACGTGCCAGATGGTCAATACAGCCTCAGCAGTAAGCGATGAGCACGAGGTAAGCGCGACAGCCTACGGCGCCGCGCGTATCAGTAAGGTGGCCCGATGCAGATCACGCACGAGCCAACCGGATACCAGTGTCCGTTCTGCGATCTTCTGGCGGGCCAGGGCGACCGGATCAATGCCCCCGAGGACATCGTGCAGCGCACCGAGCACGCGGCGGCCCTGATCGCGCCCCGTTGGTGGCCCAAGAACCTCGGACATGTGCTCGTCGTCCCGACCGACCACCACGAGAATCTCTATTCCATCCCGGCCGACGCGTATCGGGCTGTGGGAGATCTGGTGCGCGAGGTGGCTGTCGCAATCCGGGAGACCTACGACTGCGAGGGCGTCTCCACTCGCCAGCACAACGAACCCGCCGGCTATCAGGACGTCTGGCATCTGCACGTGCACGTGTTCCCCCGCTATGCGGGAGACGAACTCTACCGATCGCGGCCACGGGCCGGTTGGGCGACGTTTGAGGAGCGTCAGGTCTACGCCAAGCGGCTGACAACGTACTTCGGCGAGCAGACCGTCGCGTAAGTACCGACTCGAGGGGCTCAAAGAGTCCAAGAGCAGCGGCCCGGCCGGCTGCGAACGCCTCCTCCTGGCCCGGCGTGTCAGAAGTTCCAGCAGGTCGGCAGGTCTGCGTCGCACACGGCACAGATGAAGTCGTCCTCTTTGACGATGTTGCGCTCCCCGCACTTGGGGCAGCACCGGAAGACGTACCGCTGGGTGAAGCCGGCCGGGTGACGTAGTCCTGCGGCGTCCAGCGCAGCAGCCACGGCCGTCCACGAGTCCAGGTCCGGGCAGTATCCGGTGGACTGGTTGGTGACCTCATCGACGGCCCAATCCGCCTGGTCCCGGGAGAAGAGGATCTCTCCGGCCGCCAGGACGGCAGCGCCAGCCGCGCAGGCGACGTGCTCGCTGCGACGTGGGGCCAGGCGAAGAGTGCCATCGAGATCGACGACAAACGTGAACGCCTCCCCGAGGTCGGCTCGGTGGCAAATGTCCAGCCAGGCACCGACGTCGGCGGCGGAGCGGATGCGATGGCCACCGATGGCGTCGGCCGCGAGATGCAGAATTTCCTCGGGACCGACGTATGAGTAGCGCCTGTCTGCCGTCACGCCGCCAAGATAGTCACGGCAGCCCCATCACACCTCGCTATTCCGGGGCCCGATGGTCCTCGACGGCCACGCCTGCAATCCCTGTGCCCTGGCGCAGGCCCACACGGCGACCAACTTGACCACTACCATGCGCCGGTGACCACCGAGATCAGGCCGCCACGCACCATCGCCGTCGCCGCAACTCTGCTGCTCGTCAACTATGCGATTCCTGACGTCGTCAGCCTGATCAAGTACGGCTCGATCGGCACGGCCAGCAGCTCGGGGTGGGTCGTCTACCTCGTCGCCACGCTGCTCTTCCTCGGCTTGGCGCGAATTCTCTGGCTCGGGTGGCCGTTCAGCCGAGTACTTGCCGTCATCATCATGGCGGTGAACCTTTACCACTCCGTCCCGCTTTATGACGAGTTCGCCCACAGTGGGTTGGTGGCCCTGTGGCTCGAAGACGTCGTGATCAGGGTTGTCATCGTCGGGCTGCTGATTGCTCCCCCCGCATCGCGGCGGTGGTTCGCGCAGGTGAGACCGGGCACTGCCGAGGTGGCGCCCTCGGCCGCCGACGAACCCAGTGGGGCTGCGCCCCCAACCCCGTCCGCCGCTGCAGAGATCCGCCCGGCCGGGTATGGGCAGGGTGCGTGAGTGGTGGTGTCCTTGCGTTGGCGGCTCAAGGCAGGGCCGGCGGTTGCTGGCACCCCGCTCGTACCCTTCGCACCGTGAAGACGACATCGAATTCTCCGATGAGCATCCTGGGCGGCCTCGCCATCGTGGTGGCCTTGTTCATGCTGCTCAAGCTGTTCACGACGAACCTCGGACGAGATGGACAGGTGGCTGTGGCCGGAATCCTTCTCGTCGGCGGTGCGCTGATGCGCATCGAGGCCGCGATCAGGAAGAACAAACCCGAGTAACCCGCTCCGCAACGATGCCGTTCCGACGCGGACAGCAGAGCGTAAAGTCTCGCCATGCGCCCCCGCCTGATCCGCGAAGTGCCGAACGACGACCTGCTCCCCGTCGTCGCCGGGCCTGGTCAGGGACGGCTGCGACTGCGCCTGTTCGACGATTGGCTGCTTCCCCTGGGCGAGCTGGATCTGCCCCCACTCGACCCGCGCCTGCGCTTCGCGCCACTGCCCGGCCACACCGCGTTCCTGATAGCCGCGGGCGACGAGGTCATGCTCGTGGAACGCGACGGAACCGTGCGCTGGCGACGCCGCGAAGACCAGGACCCGGAGCATCCGGAGCAGGCCACGCCGTTCGCCGACCCGGGCGGCACGCTGTGGCTGTGGCTGCCCGGCAAGGAGGACCGCATCGCCGTCGTCGACCCGGCGTCCGGCGACCACCTGGCCGACGCCGACGACGAGAACCCCTACGGCGTCGCCGCGTTCTCCCACGGCAGCGCCGCGTTCTTCGCGCACCCGGGCGGCGCCTGGACCGGCCTGCACATCGCGGCGGGAGACCAGGGGTCGGCGAGCTTCCGGATCCGGTACGCCGACGGCCGGATCACCGCCCACGAATGCCTCGGCGAGGCGCTGGCCGGCTTCGACACCGCGGGCACCCGCTACCTGGCCACCCACCACGACGACGACGAGTTCGCCATGCGCTCGTTCCCCGACGGTGAGGTGCTGGCCTCCTGCGACCTCGATGACATTCCCGGCTACCGGCCCGGTTGGCCGTACCGGATCGAGAACGGCGCCTTCATGATCGACGATGACCTGGTGCTGGCCTGCGCCGAAGGCGACGAGCTCGTGAACGACGTGCTGCTGTCCAGCCATACCCTGCACTGGGTCGACACGGTCGACTACCCGTCCGCATCCGGCCGACCGCGGCCGTCGGCGCGGCCCGGCCACTGGCTGACCCGCAACAACCACGTGACGAGGTTGTGGTCGCTGCCGTGACGGCGCTCGCCCGGCCGTCGGGCGTCGATCTCGCGAGCGCACGCGCAGCGCGATCGGTCATGGCGTGGGCACCGTGCGCATTCCGGTCTCGGGCCGGCAGCCCGCCAGGTGATAGACGAAGTAGGGATGCAGGTCGAAGACGGCCACATCGGTCGCGCCGGACACCGTCTGGTGCAGACGCCTGCCGTCGTTCCACGACACGATGTCGCCCTGCAAGCACGGATAGGCCGCCGGATCAGCCAATTCGGCCCGCGAGCCCAGGTCCAGGCGACGCAGCGGGCTGCCGTCCCGCAACGAGATCTCGATGAACGCCGCAGGATGCAGGAAGCGGCGGGAGTAGACCTGTACCGCGGCGACACCGTCGCGGACCGGCACCACGTCCGGGAACCCGCCGCCGTTGCGCACGTGTTCGTCGGTGCCGAGCAGCGCGCCGACGTCGACGCTGAGCCGGCGCAGCGCGCCCGTACGGGGGTCCACCACCGCCAGCGGGAACGCCCGGTCGCCGCCGGTCCGATTCGCGTCGGTGCGCAGCACTTCACCGCTGTCGAGGACGGCGCTGGCGTCGTTCCAGCCGGCGTTGTCGGCGACCACGTGCGAGGCACCGCCGGTCAGCGAGATCAGCTGCGGTCGCCCGGGGTAGTTGTTGCCGACCAGCAGCCAGTCCCCCAGCCGTGACCAGCCCACCACCTCACCGGGCACGCGCCGCCGCTTGCCGGTGGTCAGATCGTGCACGACAGCGGTGGTCCGCCGATCACTCCAGGACAGCCAGCGGCCGTCGGGCGAGAGCACGATGTACTGCGAATCGGCCGGCAGGCGCAGCCCGAACCAGCCGGACTCCGCGGCGATCTGCAACTGGACGTCACTGCCGGACCGCTTGGACCGGATCAGCGCCGCCCGCCCGACACCCCGGTCCTGCGGCAGGCCGGGCAGCACGGCACCGGCCGCCGGCACGCTCTGCGGCAGCATCGGCGACGCGCCCGGCGGGGCGGTCCACGGGCTCGGCGAGACGCTCGGCGACGGGGTGAGCGGTGGCGGCGCCGTGTCGGAGAAGCGCAGCACGTAGACGGTGATGCCGAGCAGCAGCGGAACCAGGATCAGCGCGGCCGCGGCCGCCGACACCCGGCGGGTGCGCCGCCGCCGGGCCGTGGCGACCGCGACCTCGGCGTCGGCGTACTGGCCGGCCTGGTCGGCGAAGTGCGGCAGGGCGAGGCGCAGGTTGTTGAGGGCCACGCTGGTCTGGCTCTTCACGGTCCCGACCGAGCAGCCCATGGCGGCCGCGGTCTCCGCCTCCGACAGGTCCTCGTAGTAGCGGAGCACGAGCACCGCCCGCTGGCGCGGGGTCAGCGTGGCCAGCGCCTGCCCGAGGGCGAGCCGCTCGACGATCTGGTGCGGCTCGTCAGGCCCTGGCTGCTCGGGGATCCACTCGACCGGGTTCGGTGGACGCCTGCGCCACCACGAGATCCGCTCGTTGACGATGATCCGGCGTACGTACGCCTCGGGCTGGCCGTTCTCGGTGATCTGCCGCCACCGCTGTGCCGCTTTGGCCAGTGCCGACTGCACCAGGTCCTGCGCCGTGTGATGGTCACCCGTCAGCAGGAACGCGGTACGTGACAGCGCCCCGCCGCGCGCGAGAACGAACTCTTCGAAGCCGTCGTACCTGTCCATCCGCCACCTCCGCAGACCTACACGCTGGTGCCCGCCCGGAAGTTGGGGCAGTCGGATGGCGCCGTGCGACTGTCGCTCGGATACCCCCTCTGAGCAGGGGAAGTTCGGGATGTCCTAAGCTCCTGCGCCGTGACCTGCTCTCCCCCGGTGGCCGTCCCCGCGCCGGCCCGCCGACGCCACCTCATGATCGTCTCGGCTGCCGCGGTGACCGCCGTGGCCACCGTGGCCGGTGTCGGATTTGCCGTGTTCGGCGGCGAAGACCGTGCACTCACCCTGGAGGTGACCAGCCCATACGGCTACGCGGCGCACGTCAGCTGGGTCACGCCCGACGACGGGTACGCCGAGCACGGGTGGGGCGACATGATGCATGCCTCGGTCGAGTTGCCCTGGCGCACGACGATCGAGGTGAAATCGACCGAAGGCGCGGTCTCGGTCGGCGGCATGGCCGTGCGCGGCGAGGCGATCGGCTGCCGGATCCTGCGCGGAGACGTCGTGCTCGCCGAGAAGTCGAGCGGGATCGCCGCCGGCTGCATCGTCACCCTCCGGAGGGCGTTCGGAGCGGGCCGGACCGACGGCTAGCTGCGCTGTCCCGTGAGTGGGGTATCCGGGTCAGGCCGACACGAAGGCGTGCGGAGGGTAGAGCACCGCCTGGTCCATGATGCCGACCTCCGCCATGAGGGGCATGAGCTTGTCGGCGAAGCGGCGGCAGGCGTCCTCGGACTCCCATACATCGACGACCCGGAACCCTTGTTCGCTCTGGCCGGCGACGTGCACCAGCAGGCCCTCGACGGGCCAGTCGGCGATCGACTCCATGCGGCTCTTGCCGCCGGTGAGCCTGCGGACGAGTTCGTCGTACCGCTCCTTGGTGACGGTAGGTCCCTCATGAACAAGCACGACCGGCATAGCGATCCCCGATCCCCATCTCTATTTTGACCTGTGACATCAGTATATGTCCGGTCATGACCGCTTACCGGCTGTTCGCGAGAGCGCGCTGCCCCGTTCGGCGTCGAGCGCCGGGTTCAGCGGGCGGGGCCGCGGAAGATGTCGTTGAGGTCGTGCTGGCTGACCTGGTCGTCGGCATAGGTGAAGGTGCCCTGCTCGGCGAGTTCGCGGGCGGCGCGCATGAGCTGCCGGTACACGCTGCGGGCGATGCTGCCGCCGACGGTGACCCGCCGCACGCCCAGCTCACGCAGGTCGTCCAGCGCCAGCGCGTTGCCGCTCAGTCCCATGACGACGTTGAGCGGGCCGTCCAGCTCCTGCACGAGCGCGGCGATGGTCGCGGCGTCGGCCGCACCCGGCACGAACGCGCAGTCCGCCCCGGCGGCCAGGTAGGCGTTGGCCCGGCGGACGGCGTCGTCGAGGCGGCCGCCGACCAGCAGCACGTCGGTGCGCCCGACCAGGGTGAACGGTATTCCGCCGGCATCGGCCGCCGTCCGGGCGGCACGGATGCGGTCGGTGGCGATCGCGAGGTCGTACAGCGGCTCGGCCCGGTCACCGGTGAAGTCCTCGATGTTGCCGCCGCACGCCCCAGTCGCCAGCACGGCCGAGATCGTGGCCGCCACGTTCTCGGGCGCTGAGCCGTAGCCGTCTTCGAGGTCCGCGCTCACCGGCACGGCAACCGCCGCGGCGATCTCGCGGACCCGGTGCAGCATCGTGTCGCGGTCGACCCGGTCGTCCGGCGACTGCTCCGCGCGGTAGTCGTGGTCCGGGTGGCCGAGGGAGAACGCGATGCCCGCGCTCGTCGTCGCGACGGCGGGAAAGCCCACGGCCGCCAGGATCCGGGCGCTGCCCGCGTCCCAGGCGTTGGGCAGCAGGAAGCAGCCTGCCCGGTGCAGCTCGGCGAAGCGTTGTGCACGCTGCCGTGTCTCGCCGTCCATGTGGTGAACCTCCGGTGGTGAGCGACCGTCGTGACCGTACACGGCACCGGGCGAGACGGGCTGAACGGCGACGTGCCGGAGCCGCCCGAGTGGACTCTCCTCGGGCGGCAGCGGCAGGCTCGCAAGGTCAGCGGCCCGTGCGGTCGGCGATGAGCCGTGCGGTGACGGCCGATGCCCACAGCCAGCTGATCGCGCCTCCGGCCAGCATGAGCCGGTAGTCGGGCAGCGCGATCCCGACCACGGTCAACCCGGCGTACGCTGCGGCGACGGCGTGACCTGCCACGGCCCACGCCTGACGGCCCGTGCGACGGAACCGGCGACCGAAAACGAACGTGGCCGCGACCAGTGCCACGCCCATCAGCGGCGACGCGAACACGTGCAGGGTGCCGTGCCAGGTGAGCTGCGCGGGCGGCCCGTCCGGGGCGCCCACGGGGTAGCCCATGCCGGGGTCGACGATGAAGACCCCGCCGGCCAGCAGGGCGACGCCGTACGCGCCGATGAGGCCCGGCCCCCAGGTGCAGGCCGGGCCGCCGCGCAACGCCCGCCGCAGGCCCGCCGCCGAGGCGAGCACGAGCACACCGGCCACCACGAAGTTGGTGATCTGGAGCCAGCCGGCCGCGCCGAGGCTGAGCATGCTCAGCGGATGGATCCGCGGGTCCACGCCGGTCTTGGCGGCGAACTGGACGACGGTGGCGACCAGGAACAGCGGGCCCGCGACCACGCCCGCCGCGAGCAGGGCGTCGGTGCCGCGAGTGCCGGGCGGGGCACCGGCCAGGGGTGTCGCCGCCGGGTCGGCGGGAGCGGTCCGGGCGGCAGGGACGGCGGTCGAGGTCATGCGGGCTCTCCTTGGGGGTCGGTCAGGCAGCGGACGGGGATTCGGCTTGCGCCGGATACCAGCGCAACTCGACGGTGTTGTGGTCGGGGTCCTGGACGTACAGGGAGGTGGCGGTGCCTCGGGCGCCGAAGCGGCTGACCGGTCCCTCCAGGACGGTGAACACGCCGGAGGCGACGACGGCGTGCCAGTCGAGGGGGTCGACGACCAGGCAGAGGTGGTCGACGTTCGACTCGCCGCGAGGGCGCCGGACCAGGTCGATGATGGTGTCGGCGGTGACCCGCACCGAGGGGAAACCGACCTGCCCGGCACGCCACTGCTCGACCCTGACCGGGGCGAGGCCGAGCAGCCCGCAGTAGAACTCCAGGGACCGCTCGACGTCGGTGACGTTGAGGACCAGGTGGTCGAAGGCCTTGACCCGCAGCGTCATCAGTTCGCCTCCAGCGCGCGGGCCTGGCGCAGCCAGTCGGCGAACAGGATCGCGTCGATGTCGGCGGTCGAGCGCAGCTTCACCGCGGCCATCTGCCGGGAGCCGGGTTCGAGTCGGCCGGACGGGTCGGTGATCTCCTGGCCGCGCCACAGGCCGAAGGTGACATGGGAGGTGTACGCCTTCAGCAGGCAGATCGGCCGGCGTCCGGGGACGTCGCCGAGGCCCCACACGGGGTGGCCGTGCCACATCGCGCTGCCGGCGTCGGGCAGCGCGGCGTCGATGACCGGCCGGGTCTGCTCGCCGACCTCGCGGAGCGCGGCGTCGAGGCCGGTCAGGTAGTCGGTGATGTTCGTCGTCATGGTCGTTTCCTCGTCGGGGCGGTGGTTCGGGGCGGGCCGTCTGCCCTGCTCCGGTCTGTCCGGTGACCCGGTGACGTCCTCTACGATTCGCCATTCGGCGGATCCGACCAAGCCGTGATCGGGCTACGATCGTTTACTCGGATTCAACGAACCGGAGGCGGCATGCTGGAGCGGCACGAGCTGGAGACGTTCCTGACGCTGGCCGAGGAGCTGCATTTCGGCCGTACGGCGGAGCGCCTGCACGTGACGACCGGCCGGATCAGCCACGTGATCAAGAAGCTGGAGCGGCGCGTCGGCGCACCGCTGTTCGAGCGCACCAGCCGGGTCGTCCGGCTCACGCCCATCGGCCGGCAGCTCGCCGACGACCTGGCCCCGCTGGTCGCGCAGCTGGACGAGGCACTGCGCCGGGCCGTCGACGCCGGGCGCGGGGTGGCGGGGCGGCTGCGGGTGGCGTTCCTCGGCGAGTACCTGGCGCCGGTGCTGCTCAAGGCGGTCAACCTGTTCACCGCACGGCATCCCGAGTGCGAGGTCGACGTGCACGAGGTGCAGCTGTACAACTCGCGGGCCAGCCTGCTCGACGGCTCGATCGACATCCTGGTCGCGGCGTACCCGTTCGACGGGATGGCCCGCGGCCCGGCGCTGATGGTGGAGCGGCGGATGCTGGCCGTGTCGGCGGCGCATCCGCTGGCCGGCCGGGAGTCGGTGCCGCTGGAGGTGCTCGGCGACCACCCGGTGATCCAGTACCCGGCGGTGACGTCGGCGGAGTTCAAGCGCGACCGCACGCCCGAGCACACCCCGTCGGGCCGGCCGGTGCCGAAGGGGCCGTCGGGCAAGACGTTCTCCGAGATGCTGTCACTGGTCGCGCTCGGCCGCGGGGTGCTGCCCGTGGGCGAGCAGACGCGGCAGTACCACCCGCGGCCGGACATCGCCTACGTGCCGATCTCCGACGCGCCGCCGATCGAGCGCGGGCCGGTCTGGCTGGAGTCCAACACCACCGCCCGGGTACGCGAGTTCGTCCGCGCCGCGACCGACGCCAACCCGGTGACCATCGCGCAGGGCTGACCGGGCTCCGTCCAATCGTGCCCTCCCTTCGGGAGGTCAGCCGGTGGCTTGCCTGCCGTCGTTCAGCTCGTCGTGGATGTGCTGGGTGAGGGCGGTCATCGCGGTCTTGGCGCGTTCGCCGTCGCGGCGCTGGATCGCCTGCGCGACGTCGGCGTGCAGGGTCAGCGCGCGCTGATCGGGGTGATGCGGCATGAGGTGGTGGTGGTGGCGGCCGGTCAGCGACTCGGCCACCAGTTCGTGCAGCCCGGCGAACATCTCGTTGCCGGAGTGCAGCAGCACCCGCCGGTGGAACTCGATGTCGGCGCTCAGGAAGCCGGGCTCGTCGCCGGACTCGGCCGCCGCCCACAGCTTCGCGGCGAGCGCCACCAGCTCGGCGGCGTCGGCCGCGGACGCCCGCCGCGCCGCGAGCAGCGCCGCCTGCGGCTCCACCGCGGCCCGCAGCTCGGTCAGCGAGCGCAGCTGGGCCAGCCGCTCGTCCGACGCCAGCCGCCAGCGGATCACCTGCGGGTCGAAGACGTTCCAGTCGGCAGGCGGTCGGATCCGGGTGCCGACCCGGCGGCGCGCCTCGACCAGGCCCATCGAGGCCAGCACCCGCAGCACCTCGCGGACGACCGAACGCGACACACCGCACCGTTCGACCAGCTCGTCGACGTAGAGCACGGTGCCGGGCGGGAACGTGCCGCCGCAGATCGCGACGCCGAGCTCGTCGAGCACGCGGGCGTGCAGCCGGGATGCGGTGGGGGGTGTGTCCATCCCATACAACATACCAGTTTGCGGGTTGGCCTTGATTACGTCTGATTTATGGGCCTAGCATTTCGGGTCGGACCCTCTCGCACCGTCCAGAAAGGCGCCCCGTGAAGATCGTCGCCGCGGAAGTCATCGTCACCAGCCCCAACCGCAACTTCGTCACGCTGAAGATCACGACGGAGGACGGGATCACCGGCCTGGGCGACGGCACGCTCAACGGCCGCGAGCTGTCCGTCGCCTCATACCTGACCGACCACGTGGTGCCGCTGCTCCTCGGCCGCGACGCCCACCGCATCGAGGACACCTGGCAGTACCTGTACCGGTCGGCATACTGGCGGCGCGGGCCGGTCACCATGGCCGCCATCGCCGCCGTCGACGTGGCCCTGTGGGACATCAAGGCCAAGGCCGCCGGGATGCCCCTCTACCAGCTGCTCGGCGGCGCGTCCCGCAACGGCATCATGGCGTACGGGCACGCCTCCGGCCGGGACCTGCCCGAGCTGTTCGACTCCGTACGCAAGCACCTCGCACTCGGCTTCCGGTCCATCCGCATCCAGACCTCCGTGCCCGGCATCGACGCGGTCTACGGCGTCGCCGCGCAGACCGAGGGCGAGCGCTACGACTACGAGCCCGCCCAGCGCACCCCGCTGCCCGTCGAGGAGGACTGGGACACCCGCGCCTACCTGCGCCACCTGCCCGGCGTCTTCGAGGCCGTGCGCAACGAGTTCGGGCCCGAGCTGCCACTGCTGCACGACGGCCACCACCGGATGACCCCGATCCAGGCCGCCCGGCTCGGCAGGGACCTGGAGCCCTACGACCTGTTCTGGCTGGAGGACTGCACCCCGGCCGAGAACCAGGAGGCGCTGCGGCTGGTCCGGCAGCACACCACCACCCCGCTGGCCATCGGCGAGGTCTTCAACACCGTCTGGGACTACCAGACCCTCATCCGCGAGCAGCTCATCGACTACGTGCGCAGCGCGGTCACGCACACCGGCGGCATCACCGCCATGCGCAAGCTGCTCGACTTCGCCGCGCAGTACCAGATCAAGTCCGGGATCCACGGGCCGACCGACATCTCCCCCGTCGGCATGGCCGCCGCGCTGCACCTGGACCTGGCCATCCACAACTTCGGCATCCAGGAGTACATGCAGCACGGCCCGCTGACCGACGAGGTGTTCCGGCAGTCGTTCACCTTCGCCGACGGCTACCTGCACCCCGGCGAGCAGCCCGGCCTCGGCGTCGAACTCGACGAGCAGGCCGCCGCGCGCTTCCCGTACGTGGCCGCGTACCTGCCGGTCAACCGCCTTAAGGACGGCACTGTCCATGACTGGTGACCTGCCCGCTCCCCACCCGGCCTGGCTGCCCGACGAGGCGTTCCGGGCGATCGGCTCCCGCCGTGTCCTGGTGTGCGCCGAAGGGCCGCTCGCGCAGACCGTCGTGCAGGAGATCGCACAGGTCGCCGAGCAGCACGGTGGCAGCCTGCGCCACCGGCCGACGGGACAGCCGGACGACGCAGCCGGTGCGGGCGGGTTCGACCTGGTGTTGGCGCTGACGAGCGTGGACGGCCTGCCGGATCCGGCGGCGATGGTGCTGGCCGAGCTGGACCGGCGGGCCGGGCAGGGCACGCTCGGCGCGGAGGGCTTCGCACTGGGGCGGCGCGACGGCGTCACCGTGGTCCTGGCCGACGAACCGGCGGGGCTGCTCTACGGGCTGTTCCACGTCGTCCGGCTCGGCGAGGCGGCGTTCGGCACGACGCTGCCGATCGAGGTCCACCACCCGGTGACGGCGCGCCGGATGCTGAACCACTGGGACAACATCGACACCCACCCGGTGATGGGCCAGGTCGAACGCGGCTACTCCGGCGGTTCGATCTTCTGGCGGGACGGCGGGCTGACCCCGGACCTGGACCGGGTCCGCGCCTACGCCCGGCTGCTGGCCTCGATCGGCGTCAACGCGGTCACCGTCAACAACGTCAACGTGCACGCCACCGAGGCGCACCTGCTCACCGACCGGCTCGGCGACGTCGCGGCGCTCGCCGGCGTGCTGCGCCCATACGGCATCCGGACCCACCTGTCGGTCAACTTCAACTCCCCCGCCGCGCTCGGCGGCCAGCCCACCGCCGACCCGCTCGACGACGGCGTGCGCGCCTGGTGGGCGGCCACGACCCGGCAGGTGTACGCGGCGATCCCCGACTTCGGCGGGTATGTCGTGAAAGCCGACTCCGAGGGGCAGCCCGGCCCGTTCGGCTACGGGCGCACCCACGCCGACGGCGCGAACACCCTCGCCGCCGCGCTGGAGCCGTTCGGCGGCGTCGTGCACTGGCGCGCGTTCGTGTACAACCACACGCAGGACTGGCGCGACCGCACCACCGACCGGGCCCGCGCGGCGTACGACCACTTCGCCCCGCTCGACGGGCGGTTCGCCGGCAACGTGATCCTGCAGGTCAAGTACGGCCCGATCGACTTCCAGACCCGGGAGCCGGTGTCGCCGGTGATCGCCGCTATGCCCGGCACCCGGCTCGCGGTGGAGTTGCAGGTGACGCAGGAGTACACCGGCCAGCAGCGGCACGTGTGCTACCTCGGCCCGCTGTGGCACGAGGTGCTGGCGTTCGAGCCGTGGGGCGGCGGGCGGACCGTGGCGTCGGTGGCCGCCGGGCTGGGCGCCGACAATGGCCCCACGGGGTTCGAGGGCGGGCTGGTCGCCGTGTCCAACGTGGGCGACGACCCGTTCTGGACCGGGCATCCCCTGGCCCAGGCCAACCTGTACGCCTTCGGCCGGCTCGCTTGGAATCCCCACCTCGACCCGACCACGGTCCTCGACGAGTGGATCGACCTGACCTTCACCCCGTCGGCGACCGCCGACCCCGAGCTGCTGCGGCAGACCCTGCACGAGGTCATGGACGACTCGTGGCAGGTCTACGAGTCCTACACCGCGCCGCTGGGCGTCGGGTTCATGGTCCGGCCCGGCAGCCACTACGGCCCCGACGTCGACGGCTACGAATACACCCCGTGGGGCACCTACCACTTCGCCGACCGCGACGGCATCGGCGTCGACCGCACCCGCGCCACCGGCACCGGCTTCACCGGCCAGTACCCGCAGCCGTGGTCGCAGGTGTACGAGTCGGCCGGCTCCTGCCCCGACGAGCTGCTGCTGTTCTTCCACCACGTGCCCTACACCCACCCGCTGCACAGCGGGAGCACCGTGATCCAGCACATCTACGACACCCACTTCGCGGGCGCGGACCGGGTCGTCGCGATGCGGTCGCAGTGGGCGCGGCTGGCCGGGCTGGTCGCCCCGGACGTGGACGCCCGGGTGCGCGAACGCCTCGACGAGCAGCTGCGCTGCGCACAGGAGTGGCGCGACCAGATCAACACGTACTTCTACCGCAAGTCCGGGATCCCAGACGCCTCAGGTCGGCGCATCCACTGACGCGGCGTCACGCGGATGCGAAGTCCCACACCGCACCCGCGTGACGCCGCGAGACCGGCGACCCGCGCCCACGGGCCGCCGCGCGGCCTGACCGTCGTCAGGCCGTCTCGCGCAGCACCACGACACCGAGCGGGTCGAGGGCGAGCGGCTGCCCGGCCTCGACCCGCTCCCCCGTCAGCAGGTCGACCCCGCCGGCGCAGGCGGTCACCGTGACCTTGTCGGCCCGGTGGTTGAGCAGGAACCGCAGGCGAGTCCCGTCGGGGGCGACCCGCACCGCCGTCTCCAGATCGGCGACGTCGGCGTACGGCCCGATCAGGTCGTGGCGGGCCAGCACCTGCCGCATCACCCACGCCACGCCGTCCTGTTCCAGGCCGGCGGCGACATACCAGCCGTGCCCGTCGCCGAACGTGTTGCGAGTGACGGCGGGCGTGCCCGCGTAGAAGTCGGCCCGGTAGGTGCCGACCACGTCCGCGCCCTGCGGGATGACCAGCTCGAACAGCAGCCGCGACGCGACTTCGAGGCGGTCGGCGCCGGACTCCAGCAGCACCGGGTTGACCACGTCGGCCTCGCGGGCGTCCCACTCGTCGACCCGCACGCCCATCAGCGGTGCGAGCGGGCCGGGCACGTCGGTCAGGAACGCGTTGTCGTCCTCGTCGACCCGCCCGGACAGGAACGTCGTCACCACCGAGCCGCCGCGCGCCGCGACCGCCTCCAGCCGCCGGGCGAGGTCGCCCTTGACCATGTGCAGGGCGGGCGCGACGACCACGTCGTAGCGGCACAGATCCGCGGTCACCGGCACCACGTCCACGTCGGCCCCGGCATCCCACAGCGCCCAGTGGTAGGCGAGCACGACCTGCTGGTAGCGCACCAGCCGGGACGGGCCGTCGGAGATCTCCAGGGCCCACCAGCTGTCCCAGTCGAACAGCAGCGCGACCCGGGCCGGGGTCCGCGCGCCCAGGCTGGCGCCGCCGAGCCGGTCCAGTTCCGCGCCGAGCTGCGCGACCTCGCCGAACACGCGGGTGTCGGAGCGACCGGCGTGCCCGATGACCGCGCCGTGGTACTTCTCGGACGCGCCCCGCGAGGCCCGCAGCTGGAAGTACAGCACCGCGTCCGCGCCGTGCGCGACCGCCTGCCAGCTCCACAACCGGTTGATCCCGGGCCGTTTGAGCGGGTTCACGTCCCGGCAGGCGGTGACGCTCGGGGTCTGCTCCATCAGCCAGAACGGCTGCCCGCCCTTCAGACCGCGCATCAGGTCGTGGGTCAGCGCCATCCGGGCCGCGGACCGGTCGTCGGGCGGGTAGTTGTCCCAGGACGCGAAGTCCAGGTGCGCCGACCAGCGGTGGTAGTCCAGCGGCCGGTACATGCCCATGAAGTTCGTGGTGACCGGGGTGTCGGGGCTGGACTCGCGGATCGCGGCCTTCTCGTCGACGAAGTTGGCCAGCATCGCGTCGGACATGAAGCGCAGGTAGTCCAGGGTGATGCCCTGGAAGGCGGTGTGGTCGGGGCCGCGCCAGTGCTCGGTCAGCGCCGACGGGGCCTCGATCTCGTCCCAGCCGGTGAACGTGTGCGACCAGAACGTGGTGCACCAGGCGTGGTTGAGCCGATCCAGGGTGCGGTACTTCTCGCGCAGCCAGTCCCGGAACCCGGCGGTGCACAGCTCGCAGTAGCAGGCCCCGCCGTACTCGTTGCCCACGTGCCAGGCGACCACCGCGGGGTTTCCGGCGTAGCGGGCGGCGATGCGGCGGGCGAGTTCGGCCGACAGCCGCCGGAACACCGGCGAGCTGGGGCACGAGTTGTGGCGCTGGCCGAACCGGTGCCGGCGGCCCTCGAAGTCGGTGCGGGTCACCTCGGGGTGGGCGCGGGCCAGCCAGGCCGGGTGCGCGCCGGTGCCGGTCGCCAGGCAGACGGCGCGGCCCTGCGCGGCC
The DNA here is from genome assembly GCF_009720365.1 of Catellatospora paridis. Classification (GTDB taxonomy): domain Bacteria; phylum Actinomycetota; class Actinomycetes; order Mycobacteriales; family Micromonosporaceae; genus Catellatospora; species Catellatospora paridis. The sequence goes on from NZ_ML769315.1 coordinate 143,141, forward strand.
GCCCGTTCGACGATGGCGTCCAGGATGGTGAAGTCGTACACGTCCGGCGCGGACTGGGTCAGCGCCCAGGTGAACACGCCGACGGTGACAGTGTCGATGCGCGCGGCGTCGAACAGCCGGTAGTCCTGCGTCCACACCTCCTGCGGCCACTGCTCGGGGTTGTAGTCGCCGCCGTAGGGGATCTTCTGGGTGGCGGGCAGGGTCATGCCGTGAACTCCCTGGAGATCTGGCCGACCATCGGGCGGCAGTTGCGCAGCAGCACGAACACCAGCAGCGCGCCGGACAGGGTGAGCACCGCCTCGGACAGCAGCACGGTGAGCCCCGCCGCCGCGACTAGCACGCTGAGATTGCCGAGGGTGACCGCGGGACGGCGGACGAGGAAGTACGAGGCGAGCCGGGCGGCGTCGCGCACCCGGAAGTCGAACAGCGACGTGATCACCAGCAGGTTCGTGCCCCACAGGGCTGCCGCGACGGCGAGCACGACCAGCAGCGCCGCCCACCAGCGGGGCACGGCGGCGGCGTCGAGGTGGGCCAAATTGACGGCGACGACGGCCAGCCACAGCAGCAGCGGAGCCCAGACCCGCAGCACCGGCCCGACGTTGAGCCGGTAGCCGCGCCAGAACGCCGTCGCGGGGGTCAGGTCGGCCAGGTCGGCGCGGTGGTGGTGCAGCGCGTACAGGGCGGCGGCCACGGCCGGGCCCAGCGGCAGCGCGCAGGCCGCGAACAGCGGGATGTTGCTGGCGTCGCGTTCGAGCAGCACCAGCGGCACCAGGCCCGGCAGCGTGGTCGCCAGGAGCAGCAGCTCCACGACGAGCAGGCTGTAGACCAGCGCCGCGGCCCGGGAGAGCACGCCCTGCCCGAACCGGCCAGCGGCGAGGTCAGCCATCGCTGCGCCCCGACGGCTGCGGGGCGGGGCGGCTCAGGCCGAGCAGCCGGTTGTCGTCCCACCAGGGCGGGGTCTCGTCGACGACCGGGGTCAGCTCGACCAGGGTCACCTCGTGCCGGGACAGGACGAGGTCCAGCTCGACGCAGCCGCCGATCCGGGGCAGGTTGCGGTGGCTGCGGGCCGGTTCGGCGGCCTCGTACAGGTCGGCGAGCTCGCGCGGGCGGGGTGAGGCCGGGCGGCCCATCTCGCACCAGGCCGTCCACGCGTTGCCGGCGTCCTCGCTGACCGAGGAGCGGTTCAGGTACACCGACGGCGTGCCCGGTCCGCCGACCGGGATCGACAGCCGCACCGTGTGGCCGTCGACGGGCGGGCCGCCGGTCACGTCGACCGGGGCCCAGGCCAGCACGGTGACCCGGCCGGTGTCGTCGCGGGTCACCAGGTGGTCGGCGCCGCGGGTGAGGACCTGGTCGCCCATCCGGGCCATGAACGCGTACAGGTGGTAGGTGGGTTTGCGGATCTGCCGGTGGGTGAGCAGGCCGAAGCCGCCGTGGAACAGCGACGTCGGCACGCCGACCTCCTCGAACATGTCGCTGAACGTCCAGTACGAGAACGAGTCGACCAGGTCGCCGCCGCTGGCCAGCACCGGCGCGAGGTATGCCGCGTGCAGGGCCGTGTCGTGCACCGGGTTGTCGGGCCGGTAGGAGGAGTTGAACTCGGTGATGTGCACCGGCAGCCCGGCCAGACCGGTGGCGGCCAGCAGCTCCCGCGGGCTGGCGAACTGCTCCAGCAGCCGCTCGGCCGGGGCGAGGGTCTGGTGCACCCCGAACGGCACGTGCTGGGCGGGCCCGGAGGTGTACGCGTGCTTGCTGACGAAGTCGACGGGCACCCCGCGTCCGTCCGTGAACTCCGCGAACGGGATCAGCCAGTCGTCCGCCCCGGGTGAGATCGCCGGCCCACCGACCTGCAGCGACGCGTCGACCCCCTTGACCGCATCGGCGCTGACCTCGTACAGGCGGTGGTAGGCGTCGCGGTCGGCACCGGCCCAGAACTCCTTGAGGTTGGGCTCGTTCCACACCTCGATCGGCCAGGTGCGGACCTGCTCGATGCCGTACCGGTCGACCAGGTGCGACACGGTCGCCTTGACCAGGTCGGCCCACTGGCTGTTGGAGCGGGGCGGGGTGACGTTGCCGCCCCACCAGAACACGGTCTGCTCGCCGGAGGCCAGGGCCGCGGGCATGAAGCCCAGCTCCACGAACGGGCGGATGCCGAGGTCGAGGTAGGCGTCGACGACCTGGTCCACGTAGGTGAAGTTGTGCCGGACGCGGCTGGCGCCCTGGTACTCGTACGGCCGGTACACGCCGACGCCGTCGGACAGCAGGCCGTGCCCGCGGATGTGCCGGAAGCCGATGTCACGCTGGATCATCGCCAGCGAGTCCTGGTAGTCGCGCCGCAGGGCGAGCTCGAAGCGGCCGGTGCCGACGCAGAAACGCCAGGCGTCGGTGAGCCGGCCGGAGGCGGTCTCGGGTACGTGGATACGCATGGCGGTCCTCTGAGTGCACGAGCGGGGGGCCCGGCCGCGCCGGGGGTACGGGGCGGGGCCGGGCCGGTGGGGTCAGCCCCGCTGCTTGGCGAAGCGGTCGTGGGCCTTGTTCACGAGCTCGATGTAGGCGTCCATGTTCTTGGCCTTGAGCTCGGCGACGTAGGCGTCCCATTCGGACAGGTCACGCTGGCCGAGGATGAACTTGAGCGTCATCTGGGACACGTGGTCCTTCAGCGGCGTCTCCCAGAGGGTGGCCTGCTCGGCCTCGGCGTCCTCGTACGGGTGCGGCGGCGGCACGGGCAGGATCTTCTTGGCGTCCATCGCCTTCTGGTATTCCAGCTCCTCGGCCGAGAACGTCGACTGGAGCAGCTGGGTCGTGCCGCCGTAGGCGAACACGCCGTTGCCGAAGCCGAAGTCCTTCTGCAGGTGCTTGGTGCCGGTCGGGTTGAGCTTGACGTAGTCGACGTCGGGCGCGAGCGTGAACTTGCCGGACGCGTCCTTGTTGTAGGTGGTGCCCGGCACGCCCCACTTGGCGAACTCCTGGCCCGCGTCGGAGTAGTACAGCCAGTCGATGAACTGCATCATCGCGACGAAGTTCTTGCTGTCGCGGGCCTTCTTGGAGATCATGACGCCGTTCTCGAGGCGGCTGCCGGCCTTGACCTCACCGGCGGGGCCGGTCGGCTGCGGGATCTTGACGATCTTCGCGTTCGGCAGGGTCGCGGCCATCGTGGTCCGGTACTTGTTGACCAGCTCCTGCGCGTTGGCGCTGATGACGAAGGACTTGCCGGTGGCGAGCTTCTGGATGGCGGTGTCGTCGTCCTGGGTGAAGCTCTCCGGGTCGAGCAGGCCCTCCTTCACCAGCTTGTTCAGGTAGGTGACCATCTGCTTGTAGCCGTCGGTCGCGCCGGTGAAGACGAACTTCTTGGCGTTGGCGTCCCAGTAGTCGTTGCGGTAGCCCCAGCCGCCGTTGGTGCTGAACGCCCCGGCCATGTAGTTGAACAGCGCGCCGCCGGGCGTGGGCTTGCTCCACCGGTCCGACATCGGGTACTGGTTCGGGTACGCCGCCTTCATCGCCTTGAGCATGGTGTACACCTCGTCCCAGGTCTTGGGCGCGGTGAGGTTGAGCTGGGCGAGGATGTCGGTGCGCACGCCGAGCGAGTAGTCCGTCCACACGTTCTCGTGTATGCCGGGCAGCAGGTAGAACTTTCCGTCGAGCTGGCGCAGCTGGTCGACGTCAGGCTGCAGGTTCCACTTGGCGATCTTGTCCTTGAAGTTCGGCATCAGGTCGAGGTAGTCGCTGACCGGCAGGATCGACCCCGAGGCCACGAACGGGGCCTCCGAGCCGGGGTAGGTCTTCGGGATGATCAGCGGGGCGTCGCCCGCGCCGATGAGCAGGCTGCGCTTCTGCTCGTAGTCCGACAGCGGCACCGCGGTCGGCTGCAGCGTGACGCCGGTGCGCTTGGTCAGCTCGGACCAGAACAGCCACTCGTTCTTGATCGGGTAGTTCGGATGGTTGTTGTACAGGATCGAGAAGTTCAGCGCCTCGGTGGCTTTGAACTGGGCGTTCACGCCGTAGTCGGTCATCGCGCCGACGCGGTTGCCCGACAGGTCGTCGGAGACGGGTTCCTCGCCGGTGCACGCGGACAGGGATACGGCCAGCAGCGCGGCGGCGAACGCCGCGACGCGTCTGCGGGAGCGGATTGCCATATGTTTGCGCCTTTCAGGATGAGGAGTGGGAGGTGCGACTTGCGAACAGCGCCGGTTCACCCCTTGACCGCCCCGAGCATCACGCCGGACACGAAGTACCTCTGGACGAAGGGGTAGACCAGCAGGATCGGCACGACGGTGAGCACGATCGTCACGGCCTGGATGTTGGCCGCCGTTTGCAGATCGGCGTCGGCTGCGCCGACGGAGCCCGCCCCCGTCGCCCCGGCGATGAGATTGCGCAGGTAGACGGTGACCGGAAAGAGGTCGGACTGGTCCATGTAGAGGAAGGCCGAGAACCACGAGTTCCAGAAGGCCACCGCGTAGAACAGCACCATCGTCGCGATCATGGCCTTGGACAGCGGCAGCACGATGCGCCACAGGATGCGGTAGGTGTCCAGGCCGTCGACGGCGGCGGCCTCCTCCAGCTCGACCGGCATGCTCTCGAAGAACGCCTTCATGACCAGCAGGTTGAACACGCTGATCGCGTTGGGCAGCGCGATCGCCCACACCGAGTTCTTCAGGCCCAGGCTGGTGATCAGGATGTAGTTCGGGATCAGGCCGCCGGAGAAGAACATGGTGAACACGGCGATGCCGACCAGCGCCGACCGGCCGCGCAGGTGCTTCTTGGACAGCACGTACGCGTAGCAGGTGGTCAGCACGATGGCGACGGCGGTCGCGACGACGGTGTAGAACACGGTGTTGCGGTAGTTGGCCCAGAACATGTCGTCGGCCATGACCAGCTTGTACGTGCTGAGGTTGAACCCGCGCGGCACCAGGTTGACCTGCCCGGCCCGGATGTAGGCCTCCTGGCTGAACGAGCGCGCCACCACGTTGACGAACGGGTACAACGTCACGATCACCACGATGGTCAGCACGACCGCGTTGACGGCCTGGAACACCCGGTAGCCCCGGGTGACCTTCAGCCCGCGCCGCCGCCGCCGCACCGCCGGCAGGGCCGGGGCCGGGGCCGGCTTGTGTTCGACGGTCACCACAGGCTCGTCCCTACTGCGCGGCGGGCGATGAGATTGGCCGACAGCACCAGCGTCAGGCCGATGACGGCCTCGAACAGGCCGATCGCGGCGGCGTAGCTGAAGCTGTTGGACAGCACGCCCATCCGGAACAGGTACGTGGAGATCACGTCGCCGGTGGGGTACGTCAGCGGGTTGTACAGCAGCAGGATCTTCTCGAACCCGACCGCCATGAACGTGCCGATGTTGAGGATCAGCAGGGTCACCATGGTCGGCCGGATGCCGGGCAGGGTGACGTGCCAGGTCTGGCGCCACCGGCTCGCCCCGTCGATGCGGGCCGCCTCGTACAGGTCGGAGTCGATGGTGGTCAGCGCGGCCAGGTAGAGGATCGTGCCCCAGCCGACGGTCTGCCACGCCTCCGAGGAGACGTAGATGGTGCGGAACCACTCCGGCTGCTGCAGGAAAGGGATCGGCTCACCGCCGAACACCCGTACCAGCTGGTTGACCGTGCCGTCGACGCTCAGCAGCTGCATCACCATCGCCGCGATGATCACGACCGACAGGAAGTGCGGCAGGTAGGACACCGACTGCACGAAGCGCTTGAGCCGGCGGCTGCTCAGCTCGTTGAACAGCAGCGCCAGCACGATCGGCAGCGGGAAGCAGACCACCAGCGTCAGCACGCCCAGCACCAGGGTGTTGGTGAAGACGTTCCAGAACGTGGAGTCGTTGAGGAACATCTCCACGTAGCGCAGCCCGACCCAGTACTCCCCGAGCGGGTTGCCGCCGGGCTGGAACTTACGGAACGCGATGACGTTGCCGATCATCGGCAGGTACCGGAAGACCGCGAAGAACAGCAGCGGCAGCAGCGCCAGCGAGTACAGCTGCCAGTCCCGGCGCAACGCCCGCCGCCAGGTCAACCGCCGGGCGCGGACGACCGGCGGGCGCGCGGGCGCCGGCGGGCCCGCCGCCGGTGTGGACCGCGGCGGGTCCAGCGTTCCGGGCACGCTCATCGGAGGACCTCCCCTGTTCAAGCCGAAGCGCATTCCGTACGACCACGGCGCGGTCCGTTACGGACAGCGAGAGCCGACCTCCGCGTTTCACCGAAAGTTTCGGAAATATTGCGTTACCTGTGCCGGGCAACTTAAGCGTCGCATCGGGACGTGTCAAGGGGCGTTGAACTGCTGACGCAAACGATTGCAGTGCGTGACCATCCGGAGAGGACCGTCGATCTCGTCGATCCTGCGAAACATCGCTCTGGCCGAGAATGCCGATCGTGGTGTTAGAGTTCCGTCCGAAACTTCCGAGGCAGCTGGCGAGGCAAATATGACGAAGTCCCGGCCGAGCACCGCGTCCGGCGCGGTGACGATCGCGGCCATCGCCGACGAGGTCGGCGTCTCCACCGCCACCGTCTCCAAAGTCCTCAACGGCCGCCTCGACGTCTCCGCCCTGACCAGAGCCCGCGTCGAGGCCAGCCTCGAACGCAACCGCTACCGCCGCCGCTCCCGGCGGCTGCCCACCGGCCAGATCGACCTCGTCTTCCACGAATACGACTCCGCCTGGGCGATGGAGATCATCCGCGGGATCGAGACGGTGACCGCCCCCGCCAAGGTCGACGTGGTGCTGTCCCAGCTCCACGGCCGCCACCGGCCGCCGCAGGAATGGCTCGACGGGGTGCTCGCCCGCCGGCCCCGCGGCGTCCTGTTCGTCCAGTGCCACCTCACCGAACCCCAGCGGCAGCAACTGCACCGCCGCGCGATCCCGTTCGTCGTCATCGACACCGACAGCGCCACCTCCGCCTCGGTGCCCACCGTCGGCGCCAACAACTGGAGCGGCGGCCTGCTCGCCACCCGCCACCTGCTCGAACTCGGCCACCGCCGGATCGCGGTCATCTCCGGCCCGACCGACGTGCTGTGCAGCCGCGCCCGCACCGCCGGGTTCCGGGCCGCGCACGAGGAGGCCGGCCTGCCCGTCGACCCCGACCTGATCCGGCACGGCCCCTTCTACGTCGCCACCGGCCACGAGCACGCCATGGACCTGCTCACCCGGCCCGACCGGCCCACCGCCATCTTCGCCGGCTCGGACATGCAGGCCATGGGCGTGCTGCGCGCCGCCCGCCAGCTCGGCCTGCACGTGCCCGACGACCTGTCCGTCATCGGCTACGACAACCTGCCCGTCGCCGCCTGGACCGACCCCGCCCTCACCACCATCCACCAGCCGCTGCGCGACATGGCCGGCGCCGCCGCCCAGATGCTGCTCGACCTGGCCAACAAGATCGACCTGGCGACCAGCCGCATCGACCTGGTGACCGAGCTCATCGTCCGCGAGACGACCGCGCCGCCCGCGCACCCGCGCCCGACCCCGAACACCCGGTGAGGACCCATGCCCCTGTTCGACCTACCGCTCGACCAGCTCCGGCACTACGCACCCGACGTCGCCGAACCCGCCGACTTCGACGAGTTCTGGTCCGCGACGCTCAAGGACGCCGCCGCCCGCCCCGTGCTCGGCGACGTCCGGCCGGTGCAGACCGGCCTGCCCCTGCTGCACACCTGGGACGTCACCTTCGCCGGCTTCGGCGGCGACCCCGTCCGCGCCTGGTACACCCGCCCCGCCGGCGTCGACACCCCGCTGCCCGTGGTCGTGGAGTACGTCGGCTACGGCCGCGGCCGAGGACTCCCCCACGAACGCCTGACCTGGCCCGTCGCCGGATACGCGCACCTGCTGATGGACGCCCGCGGCCAGGGCGGCCAGTACGGCAGCGGCGGTGACACCCCCGACCCCCACGGCAGCGCGCTCGGCGGGCCATGGCCGGCGACCCGCGGCATCCTGGACCCGCGCGACTACTACTACCGGCGGCTGATCACCGACGCCGTCCGGGCCGTTGACGCCGCCCGCGCCCTGCCCGGCGTCGACGCCGACCGGATCGTCGCCACCGGCAACAGCCAGGGCGGCGGCCTGGCGCTGGATGTCGCGGGACTCGTGCCCGACCTCGCCGCGCTGATCACCACCGCACCGCTGCTGTGCCACCTGCAACGCGCCATCGAGATCACCGACGCCCCGCCGTACGGCGAAATCGTCAACTTCCTGGCCGTGCACCGCGAGGCCGAGAACGCCGTCCGGCACACCCTGTCCTACGTCGACGGCGTCAACTTCGCCCGCCGCGCCGTCGCACCCGCCCACTTCGGCACCGGCCTACGCGACAACGTCTGCCCGCCCAGCGGCGTGTTCGCCGCCCACAACCACTACGGCGCCGCCAACGGCCGCCCGCAGCGCCCCGCCCGGGAGATCCACGCCTACCCGTTCAACCACCATGAGGGCGGCGAGGCCTACCAGGTGCAGCGGCAGCTGGCCTGGTTGTCCTCGGTGCTGCACGCCGACCGGGGTTCCGCCGTCTACTGATACCGGGCCGACGCTTCTGCGATCCCGCCACCCGACCCGAACGCGATGACCAGGCACTGCCCACACATGACCGAAGCTCCGTTCATGCCGTCGACCCGGCATGAAAGGAGCTTCGGCCCGGAAACTCAGCCGCCCAGCTCGCGCTTACGGCGCAGCAGCGCGCCACGCAGCGCACGGGCCCGGACCAGGATGCCAGCCGCAACCACGACCAGCACCACAACCACGGCGTACGCCACCGGATGCACCCCGCCCCGGGTCACCGCCACCAGCACGGTCAACCCCGCGAGCAGGCCCGTGGCGGCCAGCGCGAGCCAGCCGGCGATCACGCGGTCGAGCGCGAACAGCGGCGTACGCCGCGACAGCACCCAACCGCCGTAACCGGCCCAGCCCAGCCCGATCAGCACCAGCACCCCGAAGGCGAGCTGCGTACGGCCCGGCAGCGCCGGCTCGGTCAGCCACAGCAGCAAGACGAACGCGGCCCCCAGCAGCCCGCCCAGCAGCGCGACCACGGTGAGCACCCGGCGGCGCAACGACAGCGGGCCGGACAGTCGGGAGATCAGTTCATCGGCGTTCACGGGCGGCCTTCCTTCCGGTTCAGTTCCTCGCGCAGCAGCCGCCGCGCACGGGACAGGCGTGACTTGACCGTGCCGACGGGGACGTCGCAGATCACCGCACACGTCTCCAGCGGCAGGTCCTCGAGATGGAAGAGGATCAGCACCTCCCGCTCCCGGGCCGGCAGCGCCGCCAGCCCGGCCAGCAGCTCTGCCCGGTCCACCAGCGCGTCGGCGGGATCGGGAGACACCGCCTCGGCGTCGGTCGCCACCTCGGGGCGGGCGTACTCGGCGCGCAGCCGGTTGGTCACCGCGCGTCGCGCGATGGTGAACAGCCACGGCGTGAACCGCTCCGGCTGCCGCAGCCCCGGCAGGCCGCGCACCACGGCCAGCCACACCTCCTGCGTCACGTCGTCGGCCTCGGCCGGGCCGATCATGCGCCGCACATAACCCCACACCCGCGGATGCCAGACCCGCACCAGCTCCGCGAGCGCGTCCCGCTCACCGAGCCGGCAGCGGACCACCAGCAGCTCATCGCTCATACCTGCCTCCTCGCCCAGCACAGTCGCCGGACAGGCCGTCCAGGTTCACGCCGTCGCCGCGAGAATCGGCCGAGGCTCCGCCCATGCTGTCAGAGCAGCGCGGACGGAGCCTCGGAAACGGCGCCCGGGGACCTTCGGACGCGGGGTCGGCCAGGGCGCGGGGTCAGGCCGCGACGAGGCCCAGCATCTGCTTGATCTGCTCGTTGCGGGACAGCGTGATCCGGTTCGCGAGGTCCTTGACCTGCGGGTTGACGCCGCCGTCGGTCTCCATGCGGGCCATCTCGACGGCGTTGTGCTGGTGACCGATCAGCAGGTTCAGGAACGTCGTCTGGAACTGGGCGGCGCTCGCCTTGCGCAGCGCCGCCATCTCGTCCGCGCCGGTGATCGGCAGGCCGCCGTGCGAGGCGTGCGCGTTCGGGTCGTGGCCGGCCGTGGTCGGCTCGCCCCAGGTGTTCAGCCAGCCCTGCATGACCTCCAGCTCCGTGGTCTGGGTGACCTCGATCGCGCCCGCGAGCATCGCCACCTCCTCGCTGGTCTGGCGCGTGCGGGCGAGCTTGACCATCTCCAGGCCCTGCGTGTGGTGGGTGACCATCATCTGCAGGAACATCACGTCGGTCGTGTTGAACGTCGCGTCCGCCCGGGGCGCGGCGGGCGGCTGGTAGGCCGCCGGCTCGGGCGCGGCGGTGCCACAGCCGGCCAGCAGGGCGAGCGCGGCGGCGGCCAGCGCGATCCGGATCTCTCTCATCGGCATGGTCCTGTTCGGGGACGGCGGTGCGAGCGCCGGGGTGGGGTCTGCGGGAAGGGCGAGGTCACCGCCACGGGCAGGGAGCGCGCGGCGAACAGTGCGTGCCGGGTCGGGTGACGACCGGCGGGCCGCACGGGGGACGGCCCGCCGGAGACTGGTCAGATCGGCAGCCAGAGCGCCAGCGTGTAGTACGAGGGCTCCCAGGTGACGATCGAGGTGTGCGACTGCCGGCAGCGGTAGCGCACGCCCTGGTAGGTCACCTCGTCGCCGGTCCGGTAGGTCGTCCCCGGGGCCCACTGCGCGCCGCCGGGCACGGTGCCCGTCGGGCGGGTCGTCGGCGAGGCGGCCGGGCTCGACGGCCGCACCGTCGGGCGGGCGGTGGGCGACGCGGTGGGCCGGGCCGTCGGGGACGGGGCGGCGGTCGGCGACGGGGCCGGGCCGCCCCCGCCGATCTGCAGGTCGATGCAGTTGTAGAACGCCATCGGGGTGTCGCCGATGTTCCAGATCGCCAGCAGGGTCTGGCGGCCGCTGAACCCGGCCAGGCTCACCTGGTGCGACACGGTCGCGTTCGGCTGGCGGCCCCCGTCCTCGAAGAAGGCGATCCGCCTGCCGCCGAGGTAGTACTCCCAGCTGCTGGTCGAGTGCCGGGCGGTGAGCACCCAGCTGAAGGTGACCGAGGAGCCGACCGAGGTCGCGGGCCAGTTGCGGCTGTTGTCGTTCAGCACGGCGAACTGCGCCAGGCCGCCATGGCAGTTGCGCTGGCCCTTCGGGCCCTCCACGCTCTGCGGCTCGAACTGGATCGGGCCGCAGTCGGCGACCCGGCCGGACGCGCACAGCGCCTGGCGGCTCGGCGGCGACGAGACGTAACCGTGGGCGGACGCGGGCGAGGCGACCGCCAGCGACGCGGTCACGAGACCCAGCGCCACCAGCGGGTAGGCGACCAGTCTTCGCATGGGATGAACTCCGTTCCTGCCGGGGGCGCACGCGGCCGGCAACCCGGCTCGCGGGGCGGCGGCGTGCGGCGGCGACCGCGGTGCACGGCCGATGCCCCGAACGCTACGGAGAAGTCCCTTGTGGAGACCTTAAACGCCCCACAAGATCCGCATAAACCTCGGCCGGGCCGGGTCGCCTTCCCGACCAGCACCGCACTGCGGAGGGCGCGCGGACGGGTGACATCGGCCGCATGCGGTTTGCGGACCGCCGGGGCGGGTAGGTCTGAGTGATGGGCAGACTGCTGGGCGCCCGGTACCGGGTCGACGAGGAGATCGGGCACGGTGGCATGGCCACCGTCTGGAGTGGACGCGACCTGCGCCTGCGCCGCCCGGTCGCAGTCAAGATCCTGGACCCCGCGCGATTCGCCGACACCGCGACACGGCAGCGCTTCTGGCGTGAGGCGCAGGCCGTCGCCGCGCTGCCGCATCCGCACATCGTCGCGGTGTACGACGTCGCCGTCGAAACCGAAGACGCCTACGTGGTGATGGAGCTGGTCGACGGGCCCAGCGTGCACACCCTGCTGCAGGACGGCCCGCTGCACCGCGACCAGGCCGTCGGCATCGCCGTGCAGACGTGCGCCGCGCTGGCCGCCGCGCACTCCGCCGGCATCGTGCACCGGGACGTGACCGCCGCCAACCTGCTGGTCAACTCGGCGGGCGTGGTGAAGGTCTGCGACTTCGGCATCGCGGCTTGGCAGGAGGCGGCCTACCCGTCACTGGTCGCCGGGACCCGCGGCTACACCGCGCCCGAGCAGGCCGCGGGCGGCCCCGTCGACGCGCGCACCGACGTGTTCGGGCTGGGCTGCTCGCTGTACGCGATGCTCACCGGCGCCCCGCCGCCGACCGGACGCGACGGCGACGGCGTGCGCGATGACCTGCTGCGCGCCGGGGTGCCCGCGCCGCTCGCGGAACTCACCGGCCGGCTGACCGCGGCCGACCCCGGGCACCGGCCGGCCAGCGCCGAGCAGGTCGCCGCGCAGCTGCTGACGATCGGCGAGGCGATCGTGCCCGACCCGTACACGACGGCCCAGCTGTCGGACACCCTGCTCGCCGCGCCGGTGTCGCCGTCCGGCGCCCGGCCCGGCACCCTGGTCGGGGTGGCCTCCGTGCCGCCTCCCCTGCCCGTGCGACCCGGTCCCGCGGCCAGGTCCGCCGCCCGCCGCCCCGCGCGGCCCGACCGCTGGCTGCGGCCGGTGCTGTGGGGCACGGCGGCCGTGGTCGCCATCGTGACCGGGCTCATGCTGATCGTGCTCGCCTCGGCCGGATCGCCGCCCGGCAACGCCGCCGTGGCCGGACCGTCGAACGCGACCGTCCCGTCGAACGCGGCGAGCACGACCCGGCCGCCCGCGCCCAAGCCGTCGGCTGCCCGCCCCGCCGATCCGCTGGCGCAGCTGCGGCAGGAGATCGACCGGCTGGCACGGGCGGGCGGTATCGGCGGCAAGGACGCCGCCGAGCTGCGCAAACAGGTCCAGGACATCGAGAAGCGACTGCGCCGCGACGGTGACGGCGAGGCCGCCGGCCAGGCCCGCGAGCTGCTCGCCAAGCTGCGCGACATGCGCGGAGACGGCGACCTCACGGACGGCGCGTTCCAGGTGCTGGAACCGATCGTGGACCGGCTGGCCGGGACCCTGTCCGACGACGCATGACGGCGGCTCGATTTCCGCAGCCAGCAGGGGTCCTGAGGTTGGGAAAGGCACCTTCTGCAACGCATAGCGTCAAGAAGGTGCCTTTCCTTTGCACCGTGCCTGTGCCTAGGGCGTCCTAGGAGGATGGGGCGGTGTCGTGGGCTCGGGTGGTGAGGGCGGCGGCGACGAGGCGGGCGGCGGGGCTGGGTTCGTGGCGGCCGCGGCGGTGCATGAGGTCGAGGCGGCGGGCGCCGACCAGCGGGGTGGTGATGGCGCGGACCCCGGGATGCTCCTCGGGCCGGGCCATCGCGGGGACGACCGCGGCGGCCAGGCCCGCGGCGACCACGGCGAGGGCGGCGGGGAAATCAAGGCACTCATGCCGGCGGTCCAGGGTCAGGCCGTGCTGGGCGCAGACCCGGTCGAGCACGCGGCGCACGGCGGTGTCCGGCGGGCCGTCCACCCAGGGCCGGTCACGCAGCACGTCGAGATCACTGACCGGGCCCCAGCGGCGCGGCACCACGATCCGGTACGGGTCGTCGAACAGGTTCACCATGCGCAACCCCGCCGGGTCGCGGGCGGGGGCGGCCGCGTCGGACTCCGTGATCAGCAGGTCCAACTCGCCCGTCCGCAGCGCGGCGCGCCCCGGCTCGGGCTCGTACTGCCGGATGCGCAGCGCCACCGCGGGCGCGCTGTCCCCCAGCTCGGCGGCCACCGGCACGACCAGGTGCCGGATCGCGGTCGGGAACGCGCCCACGTTGACCGGCCCGGCGACCTGCCCGGTGAACGCGGCCAGCTCGTGTTCCGCGGCGGCGAGCACCTGCCCGAGCTTCGCGGCGTGCCCGGCCAGCATCCGCCCGGCCGCGGTCAGCCCGGCCGCTCGCCGCCCGCCCAGCTGCGAGCGGTCCAGCAGCGTCACCCCGGTCTCCGCCTCCAGCCGCGCGATGTGCTGCGACACCGCCGACGGGGTCAGGTGCAGCACGGATGCCGCGGCGAGCACGCCGCCCGCGTCGGCGACGGCGCGCAGCACGGCGAGGCGGCGCGGGTCGATCTGCATTCAGTCAGGCTACATGCTGCATGAAGAGATCGTCGCTTGTGCTGTATGCCGAGAGCGGCGGATCATGGGACCATGACCGAATACCGGGCGTCGTTCGACGCGGACGTGACCTTCCTCAACGGCGGCGGCATGCAGGCCCAGGGCTTCCGGCTCGACGTGCCCGGCCCGGACGTCACCGCCGACGACCTGGCCGCCCTGTTGGTCCGCCACCTCGGCCTGCTGATGGTCGACCAGGTGCGACTGTCGGGCGTCGAGGTCATCGCCGAGGCGCACAAGGGCTCCCGCGGGGGGCCGTCCGCCGACGCCGCGACCGGGCCGGAGACCCAGCTGGTCGACCTGAGCCACGTCATCGAGGCCGGGATGACCACCTACCCCGGGCTGCCGGGGCCGGAGATCCTGCCGCACCTGACCCGCGCCGACTCGCGCGGCGTCTACGCCGAGGGCACCGAGTTCACCATCGACCGGATCAGCATGGTGAGCAACACCGGCACCTACGTGGACAGCCCGTTCCACCGGTACGCGGGCGGCGTCGACCTGGCGGGCCTGCCCCTGGAGTCGCTGGCCGACCTGCCCGTCGTCGTGGTCCGGGTGACCGGCGCGGCCGAGCGGGCGATCACCGCGCAGACGCTCGCGCCCTACGAAGTCGCCGGCCGGGCGGTGCTGCTGCACACCGGCTGGGACCGGCACTGGCGCACCGACGCGTACGGCGTCGCCGCCCCGTACCTGGCCGAGGATGGCGCGCGGCACCTGGTCGCCGCGGGCGCGCGGCTGGTCGGCATCGACAGCGTCAACATCGACTGCACCGACGGCAAGACCCGGCCCGCGCACTCGATCCTGCTGGGCGCGGGCATCCCGGTGCTGGAACACCTGACCGGCCTCGGCGAGCTGCCCGTGCACGGCGCCCGCCTGCACGCGGTGCCGGCCCCGGTGCGCGACTTCGGCACCTTCCCGGTGCGGGCGTACGCGCTGGTGCCGCGATGAGCGTCGTCGCCGGGACACGGCCGTGAGCAGCGAGCTGCTCGTGGAGGTGGCCGGCTGGCTGGGCGCGACCGCGCTGCTGCTGGCGTACGGGCTGCTGTCCAGCGGGCGGATCGCCGCCGGGACGACGTACCAGCTGCTCAACCTCGTCGGGGCGGTCGCCCTCGCGGTCAACGGCGTCGTGCACCGCGCGCTGCCGTCGGTGGCCGTCAACGTCGTCTGGCTGATCATCGGCCTCGCCGCCCTGCGCGGTCTCGCCGGCCGCCGCCGACACGCCCGACACCGCGCCGAGACGCACGACGAGCGTGCTCAGCCGGGCAGGTGAGATGGAAAGGGCCTTCTATGACGCGGAGCGTCAAGAAGGTGCCCTTCCTTCGTTCTGGGTGGCGCGGGTGGTGAGGTGGCGGCGTTCGGGGAGGTTGGTGGCGAGGGTCGCGGCGGCTCGGTAGGCGGTCGCGGCACCGGCGTGGTTGCCGGCTTGTTCGAGCAGGTGGGCTCGGGTGGCCAGGAGGCGGTGGTGGTTGGCCATGCGGGGGTCGTCGGCGAGGGTGGCCAGGAGGTCCAGGCCGGCCTGGGGGCCGTGGACGTGGCCGACGGCGACAGCGCGGTTGAGGGTCACGGCGGGGCTGGGGGCGACCTGTTCGAGCAGCGTGTACAGGGCGAGGATCTGGGGCCAGTCGGTGTCGGCCATGGTGGGGGCCTCGTCGTGGACCGCGGCGATGGCGGCCTGGAGCTGGTACGGGCCGACCGGGCCGCGCGGCAGGGCCTCACTGATCAGGGCCACGCCCTCCGCGATGCGCGCGGCGTCCCACCGGGTCCGGTCCTGGTCGGCCAGGGGCACCAGGCTGCCGTCGGGCGTGGTGCGGGCCGGGCGGCGGGCGTCGGTGAGCAGCATCAGGGCGAGCAGGCCGCCGCCCTCGGCGTCGTCGGGCAGCAGCCGCCGCAGCCAGCGGGTCAGGCGGATCGCCTCGTCGGACAGCTGCGGGGCGGTGAGGTCGGGGCCGGCAGTGGCGGCGTACCCCTCGTTGAAGATCAGGTAGAGCACCTGGAGCACGGCGCGCAGCCGGACGTCGCGGTCGGCGGTCGCGGGCATCGCGAACGACGCGCCCGCCGCCTTCACACTCGCCTTGGCCCGGCTGATGCGCTGCGCCATGGTCGCCGTCGGCACCAGGAACGCCGTGGCGATCTGCTCGGTGCTCAGGCCGCCGACCGCACGCAGGGTCAGCGCGACCTGGCTCGGCGCGGCCAGGGCCGGGTGGCAGCACAGGAACAGCAGCGTCAGCGAGTCGTCGCGGTCGGGCTCGGCGTCGGCGGGCGCGCCGAGCAGCGCCGACTGCGGCGTGGCCAGGGTGACCGTCTCCTCGCGGCGGCGGCGCGCGGACTCGCTGCGCACCTCGTCCAGCAGCCGGTGCGAGCCGACGGTGATCAGCCAGCCGCGCGGGTTGTCCGGCACCCCGTCGACCGGCCACTTGGCCGCCGCGACCAGCAGCGCCTCCTGCACCGCGTCCTCGCAGGCGTCGAACATGCCGTAGCGGCGCACCAGCGCGCCGAGGACCTGCGGCGCGAGTTCGCGCAGCAGCCCCTCGACGCGCCGGTCGACGATCACAGGTCGTTGCCCGGAGCCTCGTGCAGCACCGGCCACAGCTCGACCGGGTCCTGGTCGGCCCACGGCATGTCCGCCGCGATCTCCTCCGCCCGCTCCTGGCTGGCACAGTCGAGCAGGTAGAAGCTCGCGATGTACTCCTTGGTCTCCAGGTAGGGCCCGTCGGTCACCGCGGGCAGCCCGTCCGCGCGGCGGACCAGCTTCG
Organism: Catellatospora paridis; assembly: GCF_009720365.1. Taxonomy (GTDB): domain Bacteria; phylum Actinomycetota; class Actinomycetes; order Mycobacteriales; family Micromonosporaceae; genus Catellatospora; species Catellatospora paridis. The sequence continues at coordinate 159,933 of NZ_ML769315.1, forward strand.
CCACCGCGGCGTCGGCCAGCCCGTACGCGCCCAGCAGCTCGCCGGTCTCCTTGTACTTCACGTTCCAGGCGTCCTGCTTGGCGATCTCCGCCGGGAAGATCTCGGCCGGGATCGACGCCCACTTCTCCTGGTTGCCGTAGATCAAGAGCAGGTACTTCATCGCGGTCTTCCCTCCGGTCCGGCGGGCCCTGTCGGCCCGCCCTCACCCCATGGACGGAGCCGGCACACCGGTCTCTACATCCGCCGGGAAATTCTTCCAAGATTTTTTGCCAGGCCCCGGCCGATCAGCGTTTCCGCAGGTCGTAGCGCCAGTCGTTGCTGCGCATGAGGCTGCCGGGCGGGTACTCGAAGTCGTACGGCCCGACCAGCTCGAACCCGGCCTTGCGGCAGATCGCGTTCGACGGCAGGTTGTCCACCCCCGGGTACGCGTGCAGCCAGCGGTGCCGCCCGTCGGCCTGCGCGGCCTCGATCAGGGCCCCGGCCGCCCCGACGGCGATGCCCCGGCCCTGGAACTCCGGCAGCACGCTCCAGCCGGTCTCGTAGACCTGCTCGCCCTGCCATTCCCGGTCCCAGTGGCCGATGGTGCCGACCGGCTCCCCGGTCGCCGCCAGCGCGACCCGGAACATGCGGCCATGCGGCAGCGCCAGGTAGCGCTGGTGGCGCGACAGCACCTTCTCCTCGGTCTCCGGGCCGCCGAGGTGCCGCTTCATCTCCGGAGTGTTGATCCGGCGCAGCAGCTCGAGATCGTCGTCGGACCACGGGACGAGACGTACGAGTCGATCAGTCACGCCGTCCACCCTGCCTCAGCCCCGCGACATCGGCTACAGGGCCCCGGACCCCACCTTCACCAGCGCCGCCGCCGAGCTGACCACGAGCGCGCCCAGCACCATCCGGCGGAACGTGCCCGCGTCGAACCGGGCGAACATCCGCTCGCCCACCCAGCCGCCCAGCGCCGCCGCCGGCAGGCCGACCGTGGCGACCAGCACGGCGCGCGTGCTGAGCAGGCCCGCGAGCAGGAAACCGGCCACCGCGACCGGGGACACCGCGGCGAACAGCACCGCCAGTGTGGCCCGGAACACGCGCGGTTCCAGCCGCATCGCCTGCAGCGCCGCCACCAGCGGCGGTCCGTTCGTGGCGGTGGCCGTGGTGAGCACCCCCGACAGCAGGCCCGCGCCGCGCAGGGTCCAGCCGCCCGGCGCGATGTGCCAGCCCCGCCAGACCACGACCGTGCAGCCCAGCGTCACCAGCGCGATCGTGGCGACGAGCGCGCCCGACGGCAGCAGCCGCAGCGCCAGCACGCCCAGCGGCATCCCCGCCAGCACCCACAGCAGCAGCCGCCGCGCCGCGCCGGCGTCGATGTGGCGGCGGTGGCCGTACGCGTTGACGGCGTTGAGGCCGAAGCTCACCATCGTGGCGGCGACCACCGCGGGCTGCGGGTCGACGATCATCGCCAGCAGCGGCACGGCGACCAGGGAGAAGCCGAAGCCCGAGATGGCCTGGGCGAAGGCCGCCACGGTGATCACCAGGAAGGCGAGCAGGTACAGGGTCACGGGCGGCACCGTACCCGCAGCGTCACCCCGCGCCTGCATCCCGTGAACAGAATGTGAACCAGTCCCCACCCGGGCGGCAGCCGGGCGGGCGGCGAAAATCGCGGGACGTCGACCGTGCTCGCTGTTAGCGTCGCCGCCATGACAACGCTGGTTCAGGTCGACCTGAGATCCGGAAACCGGATGCTGACGTGCTGGGTGGAGCCCAAGGTCAGAGTCGGTGACCGGATCACGCTGAAGAGCTCCGAGGAGCCGCGCCGCCACTGGGACGTGCTGCGGGTCGGAGCGCCGCATGCCGCCACCGACATCAGGCGCGGCTGGAACGGCGACCTCAAGCGCGGCTGGCGCGAAGCCCGCTGACCGTTTGATCGCCACTCGCCGCCGCGGGTAGGCGTGGAAGTGATGATCACTGTCCGGTGTCATGATCTGCGGTCTGACCGCAGATCATGACACCGGACGACGATCTCCGCCCGCTCGCGACGGTGTGTTCAGCGGCGCTTGGCGGGCAGGGTGTCCGCGGGGTCAGGGGAGGTGGCGGGCTGCGGGTTGGCCGGGTTGGCGCGCTGGTTGCGGGCGCGCTTGCGGCGGGACTTGTTCGAACCGTTGTGGAACCGCTCCACCGGCTCCTCGATCACCGGGTACTCGTCCTCCAGCACCTCCGGCACCGCATGAGCCGCGGCCTCCAGGTCGTCACGCTGGGCCCCGACCACGATCGGTTCATGATCCGAAGCCGCGACGTCCATCGGTGCGACGCCGGCGGCCCGACCGTCGATCGGCATCGGGCCGGCAGGCCGGGCCATCCCCGGCGCGGGACCCTCGACCCGAGCGCGCACCGGTGCCGGTTCAGTCGTGCGGGCGGCCGCTGGCGCGGGAACAGGTGGCGGCTCGGCCGTGCGGGCGTCAGCCGACGCGGGAACGGATGCCGGTTCGGCCGTGCGGGTGTCCGCCCGCGCGGCAGCAGGCGCGACGGGCTCGATGTCGCGTTCGGCCTCGAGATCCGGCGCGACGTCCAAGTCCGATCCGGCCTCGACCGGCGCTGGAGTCTGCTCGGCGGCGGCTGCGCCGACTGCCGGGCGGCCCTTCTTTGCCGACGCGAACAGCTCGCGCATCCCGACGGTCTCGCGCGGCTCGGCCTCCGGCTCGGGGCTCGCCGCTACTTCGGCCAGGACGGTCGCAAGGAGTTCGTCCTTGTCGTGCTTGCGGCGGTGGGCCAGGGCCAGCTCGTAGTCCCGTTTGGCCTGGTAGGCCTCGTCCTCGGCCTTCTGGCGGACCTCACGCGCCTCCTCGTAGGCGTTTCGCAGCGTCTCGAACGCGGTCCGGCGCAGCGTTTCGGCCTCCCGTTCGGCCATCCGCAGGATCGCCTGCACCCGGGGGCCGACGCCGGCCAGCGGGCGCGCCTCGGCGAGTTCGGAGGTCAGTTTGGAGATCTCGATCCGGGCGGCGCCGAGCTGGTTCTCCGCCACGGACAGCCGCTGGATCTCCGCGGCGAGCCGGCGCATGCGCCTGGCGGTGTCCTCGACGTAGGCGTCCACCTCGTCCATGGAGTATCCCCACAGCGCGGTGGTGAACAAGTCCTCACTGCGCACCTGGTCAGCGGCGGTACGAGCCATGACGTAAGCCTAGGCAACGACCCCCGCTCCCCCGAGCCGAATCCGTTGATTCGCGCATTCCGGTCAGGACCGGTCCAGCTCCGCACCCGACCGTCCCGAAGATCGCCCGACTTGCCTGGCAGACGTGCGTATCTTGGGCTCGCTTTCGCACAGGTGCCAGGCAAGTCGGGCGATCTTGATGGGGTCCCCGCGGCGCGGCGCGGCGCGGCGCGCGGTGGGGTCGCGGTGCGGTGGGTGGTGGGTCAGGGTGTGCGCCATTGGTGGTGGATGGCGTTCACCGCGGCGGTGAAGGCCGTGCGGTCCAGGACCGCGGCGCGGTGCGCGCCAGTGGCCACGGGTTCGTCGAAGAACCGGGCGGGCAGGGTCCCGGCGGGCACGCCCAGCCGGTCGTTGACCTCCTGCTGGGCGCGTAGCCGGTCCCGGCCGAGGGCGAACACCTGCTCCGGCGTGATCGGGCGGCCGGAGGTGGCCCGCACCAGCTCGCAGACGCGGTCGAGGGTGAGCGGGCGGGTGGGCGTGCTGGCGAACGGGCAGATCAGCAGCGCGTCCAGGCCGCTCCACAGGTCCGCCAGGCGCAGCGTGCGGGCGACGTCCAGGGTGGACGCGGGCGCGGGCACGGACAGGCCGATCCGCTCGGCCTCGTCGAAGCAGTGCGGCAGGCCGTACACCGGGTCGAAGTCGAGGTCGTGCTCGACGGCGTCGTAGCGCGGGCCGATCGGCGCGGCCGCGTACATCAGACCCAGGCCGGGCTGGATGCGCGGGTCGAACGGCGGCAGCTCGACGCCGCGGCTGGTCATGGCCAGCTCGGGTGCGCCGATCCGGGCGGCCAGCGCGGCCGCGCCCTCGCCCAGCGGGTGCCCGGGGAGGGCGGCTCGTTCGACCAACTCGACCAGCAGCTCGGCGGCCCCGAACCCGGCTCCCGCAGGCAGCTCGGCGGCCAGCCACGGCGGCAGCACGCCCCGCTCGGCGGCCTCGAACACGCAGGCCAGGGTGCCGCCGAGGGACACCGGATCGAGGCCCAGATCCTGGCAGCGGGCGTTGGCGGCGAGGATCGGGCCGAGGTCGCCGATGCCGAGGTTCGGGCCGAGCATCGCCACGGCCTCCTGGTGCAGCCCGGCGCCCGCGTACCCCTTGACGCAGTCGTTGGGGCAGCCCGGGCAGCCGCCGCCGGACCAGGTCAGGAACTCCGCGTAGCGGTCGGGGTGCAGGCCGAGCCAGGACGCGGGGGCGGTGGCGGTGTCGGCGAAGTTGCGCACCGCGGCCGCGCCGGGTTCGGTCGACGTGCCCGGCCAGGCCCCGAAGCCCGGGGCGGCGAGTTGCCAGCCCGCGAGCGGGTGGTCCGGCATCTCCCTGCGGTACGCGGTGAACAGCGCCTGCGCCGCGAGCACATCGTGCGGCCACGGGGCGCGGCCCTCGCCGCTGCCGGACGGCACGCAGACCACGGCCTTGATCCGGCGTGCCCCGAGCACCGCCCCGAACCCGAGCCGGGACAGCGGGAACGACCGGCAGGTGACCACATCGGCGTATCGCGCCCCGGCCTCCCCGGCGGGCCCGATCACGGCGACGGCGGTGTCGCGCCCGTGCCGGGCCAGCAGCGCGTCGGTGGCCGGCCCGGTCTCCGGGCCCCACAGCTCGCCCGCCGGGAGCACGGTGGCGCGGCCGGCTTCGACGACCACGTAGGACGGCTGATCGGCGGCCCCGGTCAGGCTGAGGCCGGTGATCCCCGCCGCGCGCATGCCCGCCGCGTACGGGCCCTCGGCTCGGGTCTCGGCGACCGCGCCGGACAGCGGCGATACGCCGACGGCGGCGCAGCGGGCAGTGCCGACCGCGCCCAGCCCCGCGACGGTGCTGGTGACCAGCGCGACCGGCAGCCGCGGATCGGCCGGGTCGGCGGGCCCGTCCAGCGCCTTGCGCAACACCGACAGGGCCTGCAACGGCCCGCCCCAGCCGACCGCGGGCTCGCCGTACTGGCCGCCGCTGCCCAGGTCGAGGTGCAGGTAGGTCATGCCGGCGTCGGGGCGTCGGGGCGCAGCAGGCCCTCGTCGACCAGGTCGGCCCACAGCTGGGCGGGCGGGGCCTGCCGAGCGAACCACTCGGCGCTGCGCTCGACGTGCTCGGGTTTGCCCGCGCCGACCACGATCGACGCGACGGCGGGGTGCGCGGCGGCGAACGCGAGCGCCGCCTGCGGCAGGGTCACGCCGTGGCGGCGGCAGGCGGTGGCGATGCCCTGCGCGCGGGCCAGGATGTCGGCCGGGGCGGTGCCGTACTCGTACGGCCGGGTCTCGTCGGGCCACTCCACCGCCAGCAGGCCGCTGTTGAACACGCCGACGTTGAGCACCGAGATGCCGCGCTCGACGCAGGCGGGCAGGATGTCGTCGAGTGCGGGCTGCTCCAGCAGTGTGTACCGCCCGGCGACCATCAGGGCGTCCACATCGGTCTCGGTGGCGAACCGGGCCAGGATCGCGGGGTCCTTGGAGCCGACGCCGATCGCGCCGACGATCCCCTCCCGGCGCAGCCCGTCCAGCATCGGGTATGCCTCCCGCAGCGCCTGCTCCGGCTCCGGGCTCTCGTCCGGGTCGTGCATCAGCACGATGTCGATGCGGTCCTGGCCGAGCCGGGCCAGGCTCTCCTCGATGCTGCGGCGCACCCCGGCGGCGCTGAAGTCCCACACCCGGCGCCGGGTCGCGGGCACCGCGAAGCCGTTGGCCAGGTCGTCGCCCGCGCCGCCGGGTTCGTCGACGAGGATCCGGCCGACCTTGGTCGAGATGACGTACTCCGCGCGCGGGTGCTCGGCCAGGGCCCGGCCCAGCCGCCGCTCGGACAGGCCCAGCCCGTAGTGCGGGGCGGTGTCGAAGTAGCGGATACCCGCCTGCCAGGCCGCGTCGACGGTGGCCGCGGCCTGCTCGTCCGGGACGGCCCGGTAGAGGTTGCCGATGGAGGCCGCGCCGAAGCCGAGCGCGCTGACCGCGACCGTGGAGCTGCCGAGCGGTTTGGTCATGGTGGATCGCCTTTCAGGTGTTCTCAGGGGTGTACGCAGACGATGTCGAGGCGGCGCGGCCCGTGCACGCCCTCGACCCGGTTGAGCTCGATGTCGCTGGTCGCCGACGGCCCGGAGATCATCGTCAGGGGACGGGTCGGATCGGGCAGTGCGGAGATCATGTCGGGCACGTCGGCGACGATCTGCTCGTCGCGTACCACGCAGACGTGGTGGTCCGGGACCAGTGTCAGCAGCCGCCGGCCCTGTCCCGGCCCGGCGTCGAGCACGATCGTGCCGGTCTCCGCGATCGCCACCGCACACCCGGTGAGCACGGACAGCCCGGCTTCGTCGAGTTCGCCCGCGGTCAGCGGCGCCGTGCCGTCCGGCAGGGTCGGGACGCTGAGGCCGGTGAGCCAGGGTTCGGCGATGCCTGCCGGCAGCACCACTCTCGAGGCGCCGGCCAGCAGTCCGGCGAGGACGGCAGGCAGTTCGGCCTCGGTGCAGTGGTGCATCCCGGCCCGGTAGTCGCCGGCCCGCTCGGCGAACAGTTCAGGAAGATTCATGGGTGCGCCTCCACCAGTCACGGAACGACTCGGCCGCGGGCAGCGGCGCGTCGCGGTGCGCGGTCCACGCCGACAGCGGCCATGGCACGCGCCGCAGCGTGCCCCCGTGCCGCCGGGCGATCAGGCGCAGCGGCGCGCTGCCCGAGCGGGCCGCCCGCAGCGCGGCACGCCACCGCCGCCGGTCGCGCATCAGCCAGCTCAGCGTCGACATCGCCGCCCGCTCGGCAGCCGGTTTCGGGCCGGTCTGGCGCAGGTGCACCAGGATCTCCGGGATGTTGATCTTCACCGGGCAGACGTCGTAACAGGCCCCGCACAGCGTCGAGGCATACGGCAGGGTCTTGTTGAAACCCGCGTCCTGCCCCGTGAGCTGCGGCGACAGGATCGCGCCGATCGGCCCGGGGTAGACGGAGCCGTAGGCGTGGCCGCCCGCGCGCTCGTACACCGGGCACACGTTGAGGCAGGCGGAGCAGCGGATGCAGCGCAGCGCCGCCCGGCCGACCGGATCCTGCGCGACCTGCGTGCGGCCGTTGTCCAGCAGCACGATGTGCAACCGCTGCGGCCCGTCGCCGGGCGTCACCCCGGTGAAGATCGAGGTGTACGGGTTCATCCGCTCGCCGGTCGACGAGCGCGGCAGCAGCCGCAGGAAGTCGCCCAGGTCGGCGAAGCGGGGCAGCAGCTTCTCCACGCCGACGACCGCGATCAGCGTCTCGGGCAGGGTCAGGCACATCCGCCCGTTGCCCTCCGACTCGACGATGACCAGCGACCCGGTCTCCGCGATCGCGAAGTTGGCCCCGCACACGGCGACCTTCGCCGCGAGGAACGTACGCCGCAGATACTCCCGCGCCGCCCCGGCCAGCACCGCCGGCTCGTCGGACGTCGCGGTGAACCCCGGCATGCGCCGCGCGAACAGCTCGCGGATCTGGCTGCGGTTGTAGTGGATCGCCGGGACCAGGATGTGCGACGGGGTGTCGTCGGCGAGCTGCACGATCAGCTCGGCGAGGTCGGTCTCGATCGGTGTGACGCCCGCGGCCTCCAGGGCCTCGTTGAGCCCGATCTCCTGCGTCGCCATCGACTTGATCTTCACGACGCTCTCGGCCCGCTGCGCCTTCACCAGCTCGGTCACGATCGCGTTGGCGTGAGCCGCGTCGGTCGCGTGGTGCACCGTCGCCCCGGCCGCCACCGCCGCCGCCTCGAACCGCGCGAGCAGCTCGGCCAGGTTGTCCAGCACCTCGTCCTTGACGGCGGCCGCCCGGTCCCGCATGGGTTCCCAGTCGGCGACCTCGGCCACCACCCGCGCCCGCTTGTCGCGAATGGTGCGCGTGGCCCGGCCCAGATTCGCCCGCAACTGCGCGTCGCCCAGCTCGTGCGCCGCCGCCACCGGGAACGGCGTGATCGCCACGATCGGCAGGTTCCTGCTCATGACGGCGCTCCGGTCGCGGCGAGGATCTCGGCGTAGTGGATCGGTTTGGGGGCGCCGCGGTGGCGGGCCAGGCCGCCGCCGATGTGGGCCAGGCAGGAGTTGTCGGCGGCCGCCAGGTATTCGGCGCCGGTGGCGGCCGCGTTGGCGCACTTGTCGGCGAGCATGGCGCCGGAGACGGCGGCGTTCTTGAGGGCGAAGGTGCCGCCGAAGCCGCAGCACTGCTCCGGCTCGGGCAGGTCGATCAGCTCCAGGCCCTTGACCGCGCGCAGCAGGGTCGCGGGCCGGTCGCCCAGGCGCAGCATCCGCAGGCCGTGGCAGGTCGGGTGATAGGTGACCCGGTGCGGGAAGGTCGCCCCCACGTCGGTCACCCCGAGCACGTCCACCAGCAGTTCGGAGAGTTCGTACGCGGGCAGCCCGGTGTGCGCGCGCAGGTGCGCCACGCAGGAACCCGACGGCGACACGATGACGTCGTGCCCGGCGAACGCGGCCTCGGTGAGGCGCTCCAGCTGCCGGGCGGGCGCGGCGTAGCCGGTGTTGGCGTGCATTTGACCACAGCAGGACTGCGCGGCCGGGAACGCGACCGTGTGGCCGAGCCGTTCCAGCAGCGTCACCGTCGCGATCCCGGCCTGCGGGAACAGCGCGTCGTTAAGACATGTGACGAACAGTGCGATCCGCACGGGGCGGGTCCTCCTTCCTTGACGGTGTCTTGCTCTTGAGGCTAGATCCTATAGGATCCAGGATGTAGCCGGAAGGAGCCAACCACATGCCGACCCACCACTCCCCACCCCGGGGCGCCGCGCGATGAAGCTCATTGATCTGCGCGTTCGCGACATCCGCTTCCCCACCTCCCGCCACCTCGACGGCTCCGATGCGATGAACCCGGACCCGGACTATTCGGCCGCCTACGTCGAGCTGATCACCGACGGCGACGCCGTCGGCCACGGTTTCACCTTCACCATCGGGCGGGGCAACGACATCTGCGCCGCAGCGATCGAAGCGCTTCGACCGTACGTGGTGGGCCAGGATCTGGACACCCTCGACCTCGGCGAGTTCGGCCGCCGGCTCACCCACGACTCGCAGCTGCGCTGGCTCGGCCCGGAGAAGGGCGTCATGCACCTGGCCGCCGGCGCCGTCATCAACGCCGCCTGGGACCTGGCTTCCCGCCGGGCCGGGCTGCCGCTGTGGCGCTACCTGACGGACCTGTCCCCCGACGCGATCGTGGACTGTGTGGACTGGCGCTACCTCACCGACGCGCTGACCCCCGGAGCCGCCCGCGACCTGCTCGCCGAGCGCGCGCCGGGCCGCGCGGCCCGGTCCGAGCAGATCGCCGCCTCCGGCTTTCCGGCGTACACCACCTCGGCGGGCTGGCTCGGCTACGACGACGCGAAGGTGACCCGGCGCGCGCTGCGCGCGGTGGCCGACGGGTTCGCCATGGTGAAGCTGAAGGTCGGCGCGGACCTGCACGACGACCTGCGCCGGTTCACCGCCGCCCGCGAGGCGCTGGGACCGGACTTCCCGATCGGCATCGACGCCAATCAGCGGTGGGGCGTCGGCGAGGCGATCGGCTGGGTGAGCGCCCTGGGCCACCTGAACCCGTACTGGATCGAGGAGCCGACCAGCCCCGACGAGATCCTCGGCCACGCCGCGATCCGCGCCGGGCTGTCCCAGGCCGGCCGCGACGGCACGCCGATCCGGGTGGCCACCGGCGAGCACGTGCACAACCGCATCATGTTCAAGCAGCTGCTGCAGGCCGACGCGGTGGACGTGGTGCAGCTCGACTCCGCCCGGGTCGCCGGTGTCAACGAGAACCTGGCGATCCTGCTGCTGGCCGCGGCGTACGACAAGCCGGTCTGCCCGCACGCGGGCGGCGTCGGCCTGTGTGAGCTGGTGCAGCACCTGTCCTTCTTCGACTACACCTCGGTGGCCGCCTCCCTGGACGGCCGGATGATCGAATATGTGGACCACCTCCACGAGCACTTCGCCGACCCGGTCCGCATCGTGAACGGCAGGTACGCCGCTCCCGAGGCACCCGGCTTCTCGGCCAGAATGCACGAGGAGTCCCTGGTCCGCTACAGCTTCCCCGACGGTCCGGAGTGGAAAGAAGATGTCTGAGTTCGCAGGCCTGGTCGCCGCGGTCACCGGCGGTGCGTCCGGCATCGGTGCGGCGGTCGCCGATCTGCTCGCCGACCGCGGTGCGACGGTGGCCGTGCTTGACCGCACGCCAGCCGAGGGCCGCCATCTGGCCGTCACCGCCGACGTCACCGCGCCGATGGACGAGGCGATGGCCCGGGTGGTGGGCACCCTGGGCAGCCTCGACATCCTCGTCAACTGCGCCGGGATCAGCGCCGTCGGCACGGTCGAGGACGCCGCCGACGACGAATGGCAACGTTGCCTAGACGTCAACGTCGTCGGCATCGCCCGCGCCAGCCGCGCGGCGCTGCCGTTCCTGCGCGGCTCGAAGAGCGGCGTGATCGTCAACATCTCCTCGATCGCCGCCACGGCCGGCCTGGTGAACCGGGCCGTCTACTCGGCGACCAAGGGTGCGGTGCACGCGCTGACCCTGGCCATGGCCGCCGACCTGGTCCGCGAGGGCATCCGGGTGGTCAGTGTCGCCCCCGGCACGGTCGACACGCCCTGGGTGGCCCGGCTGCTGGCCGGCGCCGACGACCCCGCCGAGGAGAAGCGCAAGCTCGCCGCCCGCCAGCCCACCGGCCGCCTGGTCACCGCCGACCAGGTCGCCGAGGCAGTGGCCTACCTCGCCTCCCCGCGCTCCGGCGCGACCACGGGCACCTCCCTCGCCGTCGACGGCGGCATGAGCGGCCTCCGCCTGGTCCGCTGACCAGCCCACCCCAACCCGAACGCGCCCATCCCCACCCCGAATAGACGTTGGCCTATCCAGATGAGAAATTCGCGATCATTCTCATCTTGATAGGCCAACGTCTATGTGAAGCGGGGTGCGGAGGGACGGGCCGGGTCAGGCCTGGCCCATGGTCACGCGCTGGCGGCCCAGGCCGTCGATCTCGACCTCGACAACGTCGCCCTCGGCCAGGTAGGGGAAGCGGCCGGACAGCGCCACGCCCTGCGGGGTGCCCGTGTTCACGACGTCTCCCGGATCCAGCACCGTGTACTGCGACAGGTGCCAGATCAGATACGCCACGTCGAAGATCATGTCCTTGGTGTTCGAGTCCTGCCGGACCTCGCCGTTGACCCACGACCGCAGCCCGAGCCCCTGCACGTCGGCGATCTCGTCGGGCGTGACCAGCCACGGGCCCAGCGGCTGGAACGTCTCGCAGGACTTGCCCTTGGACCACTGCCCGCCCGACTGCTGCAACTGGAAGTCGCGCTCGGACACGTCGTTGGACAGCAGATACCCGGCCACGTGGTCGAGCGCCTGCCCCGGCGACTCCAGGTAGCGGGCCCGCTTCCCGACCACGACGGCCAGCTCCACCTCCCAGTCGGTGGTGGTCGAGCCGCGCGGGATCAGCACCTCGTCGTACGGGCCGACCACGCTGTTCGGGGCCTTGTAGAAGACGATCGGCGTGGTCGGCGGCGTCGCGCCGGACTCGGCGGCGTGCGCCGCATAGTTCTGCCCCACGCACAGCACCACGCCCGGCCGGGCCAGCGGCGCACCGACCCGCAGCCCGGTGACGTCGATCTCGGGCAGGTCCGCCGCGGCCGCGCGGACCCGGTCGACGCCGCCCCCGGCCAGGAACGCGCCGTCGATGTCGGGCGTGATGCCGGACAGGTCGTAGTGCCGGCCGCCGGACAGCAGCACGGGCTTCTCCGCGCCGGGGGCGCCGACCCGCATGAACTTCACTGGTTGATCTCCAAACCGTAGGTGCGAATCGCGGTGCCGCCCGCCACGGCGGCCCGCTCCGAGGGCGACAGCCCCGACAGGCAGGAACCGACCGCGGCCAGCGCGTCGGCGTACGAGGCGACCAGCTCGCAGACGGGCCAGTCCGAGCCGATCAGCAGCCGGTCGGGGCCGAACAACTCCAGCGCGGCCTCCACGAACGGCGCGATCGCCTCGACCGTCCAGTCCGGACCGGCCTCGGTGAGCAGCCCGGACAGTTTGGCGGCGGCGTTGTCACACGCTGCCAGCGGCTCGACCGCGTCCCGCCATTCGCGCAACCCGTCCGGCGTGATCCGGGGTTTGCCCAGGTGGTCCAGCACGAACATGGTGTTCGGCACGGCCGCGACGGCCGCGGCGCAGGCGGGCAGCTGGTCGGCGCGGACCACGAGGTCGAAGGTGAGCCCGGCGGAGCCGATCGCGCGCAGCGCGCCGCGTACGTCGGGACGGGCCAGGTAACCGGGGTCGGTCACCCCCTGAATCTGGTCACGCAGGCCGACGAGCAGGTCGCCGCCGCGCCCGGACAGCAGCGCGGCGATGGTGCCGGGCAGGTCGGGATCGGTCAGCGAGGCCCAGCCCACCACTCCGGCGATCTCGGGCGCGTCCTCGGCGAGCGAAAGAAAGCGCACGGTCTCGTCGAGGTGGCACAGCCCGGCCTCGACCAGCACGGTAGCGTCCACCTTGCCGGTCGGCAGCTCGCGGCGCAGGTCCTCGACGGTGTAGTCGCGGCGCAGCGGCTCCAGGCCGGGTTCGGCCAGCCAGGCGTAGTCGGCGGTCCACAGGTGGTGGTGCGCGTCGATCCGCACGTGTCTGCCCCCTGTCACGTCCTGTTGAATCATAGATCCTATATCATCGTGGTATCGGTAAGGTGTACTCGCTCACGACGGTGACAGTCAAGGGGTGTCCGATGGCCACAACGCCCATGCACGGCCGGGTCCGACCCGCGCAGCGGCTCACGCTGACCGACGACGTCTACGAGTCGTTGAAGACACTCATCATGGAGCATGCCATCGCTCCTGGCGAGCGGGTGAGCATCGACGGGCTTGCCCGTACCCTCGAAGTCTCCCCCACTCCCGTGCGGGAGGCGCTCGCCCGGCTGGAGTCCGACGGTCTGGTGCGCAAGCGGGCCATGTCCGGCTACACCACCACGCCGCTGCTCACCCGCACCGAGTTCGACGAACTGTTCGAGATGCGGCTGCTGCTGGAGACCGCGGCCGCCCGCCGCGCCGCCGCGCACGCCGACGCCGACCAGCGCCGCCGGGTGCGCGAGGAGGCGGCCGCCACCGTCGCCGTCGAGGCCGGTGACGGCTACCGGCGCCACGCCGCGTTCACCGCGCTCGACGCCCGCTTCCACGACCTCGTCGCCGAGGTGTCCGGCAGCGGCCTGCTGCGCGAGTCCATCATCCGGCTGCACTCCCACCTGCACCTGCACCGGCTCTACTTCCCCTCGGCGGGCACCGGCGACACCGTCGGCGAGCACAAGCGCATCGCCGCCGCCGTCGCCAAGGGCGACTCCGACGCCGCCGCCGACGCCATGCACCAGCACCTCACCTCCGCCCGCGACCGCCACCTGCCCGCCTTCCCGGCCTGACCGGGCCGCGGTTCAAGGCCCGACCAGGCGCAGGCTGTCCAACCTGGTCAGGCCCCGGTCGGCGAGGAGGTCGGCGACGTCGATGCCGAAGTCGCCGTTGACCAGCAGGTCCGGGCGGTCGAGTCCGGGCACCGCGCCGACGACGACCCGATCGGGCAGGAACTCGCGCAGCCGGTGCCGAAGGTCGCCCGGCCACTCCACGACCGCGCTGTACGCATGGTCCGGGCTGCGCCCCCAGCCGTCGGCGACGTCCGTCTCGTCCACCCCGAAGATCACCACGTGGTCGCGTTCCACCGGGCTGCCGAACAGCGGCACGCCGCCGGTGTGGCAGTCGATCGCCGGCACCACGATGCGGTCCGGGTCGATCGGCTCGTACCACAGCAGGAGCGGCTTGGCCCGCAGCGTGTCGCGATTGTCGAAGCAGCACAGCACGATCGCGTGGGACGGGAAGGCCAGCGCGTAGAACTCGAACAGCTCCGGGCTCACCGCCGGCCGCCGGTGCGGCGGCACCCGCTCCAGCGCCGCGTACACCGCCATCGGGTCCTCGGCCAGGACCACCGTGTAGACGTCGTGCTCGAAGACGTGCGCCTGCGGGACCGGGCCGTCCATCCACGCCATGCCGTCCGCGGCGGCGGCGCCCTCGACCGCGTCCACCATCCGGTCCAGCACGTCGCGGTGGCGACCGACGTCGATGAAGTTGTCCGGCGTGAGGTTGCGGCCAGGCAGGTGCAGCAGCATCGCATTCGGGCCGGACGCCAGGTTCACCGCGGTGTTCTGGTAGCCGAACACCTCGATCCGCCCGTGCACCGGATGGTGGCGACGTCCCGCATAGACGGTCGTGCCACGGAACTGCGCGTGGGCAGCCGAAACGCACATCGCGCGAGGATACGCCGCCGGCGAGCGTTCCTGGGAGAACCCGCACCCGGCCGCCTGACGTCTCAGCCGGACGCGAGCTGCTCGCGTGCCTCCATCAGCGCGAATCCGAGCAGGTTCAGGCCTCGCCAGCGCTGCGGATACCAGGCGTCGCCGTCGCGGGCCGACAGGCCGATCCCCCAGATCGCGTCGACCGGGCTCGCCTCCACCAGCACCCGCTCACCCGTCGACAGCAGGTATGCCCCCAGCGCCTCGTCCTGGCCGAACTTCGCGACACTGCCCGCCAGCACGATGGCGTACCGCTCGCGCTCCCAGACGGCCTGGCTGAAGCCGCGTACCTCGCGGCCCAGGCCCTTGGCCTGCTGCGGGTGGTCCACCGCGAGAATGCGCTGCGCCACCTCGGCGTCGCCGAACAGCGTCGCCTTGCGCCACATCATGTAGTGCTCGGCGGTCGCGAATTCCACCCCGTCCACCGTGAACGGGGCCTGCCACCACTGGCTCAGGCAGCTCGGGCCGATGCTCCCGTCCGCGGACGGCTGGTGCCCCCAGAACATCAGGTACTTCACCCGCCGCCCGCGCTCGGCGAGGGTGACGAGTTCGGCGACGCTGCGAGGTGACATGCCCGCCAGTGTCGCGCAGGACGGCCCCGCCGCGCGTCACGATTTGGGTCGACCGGCGTCACACCGTGGCGGCACAATGCCCACCGTGACCACGCTGACGATCATCAAGGGCGACGCGACCAGCCCGCAGGCCAAAGGCCCCAAGGTGATCGCGCACGTCTGCAACGACATCGGCGGCTGGGGCAAGGGCTTCGTGCTGGCGATCGCCCGTCGCTGGCCGGAGCCGGAACGCGATTACCGGCGCTGGCACCGCGAGCGGGCCCGCAACGACTTCGGCCTCGGCGCGGTCCGCCTGGTGCAGGTGCTGCCCGACACCTGGGTCGCGAACATGGTCGCCCAGCGCGGCACGAAGACCGGCAGTTCCGGACCGCCGATCCGGTATGAGGCGGTCGAGGCGTGCCTGAGGACGCTGGCCGGGCACGCCACCCGGCTCCGTGCCTCCGTGCACATGCCGCGCATCGGTTGCGGGCTGGCGGGCGGCCGCTGGGAGCGCATCGGCCCGATCGTGCAGGACACGCTGCTCGCCGCGGGCGTGCCCACCACCGTGTACGACTTCTAGAGGCCGCTGCCGCCCGCGGCGTCGCCGTACACGGAGTTCTCCAGGATCGCGCCGCTGTAGCGGTCGCCGGGCCGGTCCCCGTCCTGAAAATGGCCGCGGTCGGGACGGCGCGACGACGATTCCCGGCGCAGGCCTTGCGTGGCCCGCCGGGCCGCGGCGAGCCGCTGCGCTGCGGTCGCCGGCCCCGCCCGCCGCCCGCGCCGCCACAGCAGCAGCGCGGCGACCGCCACGGCCGCGTTGACCAGGACCGCCAGCACCCCGAGATATGGCGGCATGGGCCCACGGTACGACTGGGGATCAACGCGCGTCGGGGCTACGACTCCGGCCCGAGGGCGTACGGCTGCTCGTCGGGCAGCAGGCGTCGTGCCCCGTCCGGGTCACGGGCGATGACGAGCGCGTGGATCTCGTGGGCGAGCGCGGTCACGTCGGCGATGCCGACGGTCCAGTCGTCGACGTATCCGTCGACCGCGGTCCCGGACAGCCCGACCTGGATCGCGCGGTGCGCCAGCGGCCGCAGGTGCAGGTCGCGCTCGGGGTCCCACTGCACGCGCACCGGGGAACGCTTCAGGGCCCGCTGCCATTGCGCCTGGTCGGCGTACACGTCGCGGTCGTGGTGGCTCGGCACGGCCTGGCGCACCGCGGCGTCGAACCCGGCGCGGCGCAGGCGGATCGCGAGCACCCGCTCCTGGCCTTCCTTCGTGGCCCAGCCGCAGCGGTACATCATCCACAGGAAGGACGGCTTGATCCAGGTCATCCGATCGCGGCGGTACCAGTCCGGGAAACGTCCCAGCGCGGCCGCGGCCTCGCCGATCTCCGGCCGGTACGCCTGGTAGACGGTGATCGTCTCGTCGTCGTGCAGCGCCCGGATCTGTCGTGTCGGCACTGTCATGCCCTGGATGATCCATCCTCGGCCCGCGCAGGTCGACCTGGTTTACCGCCGGCCCACGTCAGGTCACGCGTCGCCCGGACCTGCACCGGCTTGGCCGCGTCCAGCGTCGGGCAGGTGGCTGCCGACAGGAGACGTGGCGCGCACCCGCGCGGTAATCCGCTTGTCCGGCCGCGGCGCCACGGGAACCCTGGCAGGGGTGCACGATGATCCCGTGGCCGCCGCGCGGCGCCTCGTCGAGGACCGGTTTCCTGACGCTCGGTGGGCGATGCTCACCGGCAGTGTGCTGACGTCGGCGCGTACGCCCGGATCCGATCTCGACATCCTGGTCTTCTTCGGCGAGGGTGACGGGCTGCCCTTCCGCGAGTGGCAGCGGTGGGACGGGTTCAACGTGGACCTGTTCGCCTACGACCAGGCCGGGCTGGACCACTACCTGGAGCTGGACCTGCGCGACGGGCGGCCCGCGCTGCACCGCATGCTGAGCGGCGGACACCTGCTCACCGGCCCGGACGAGCAGGCGATGCGCTTGCAGGCGCACTGCGCGGGCGTGCTCGCGGCCGGGCCGCGGCCGCTCACCGCCGACCAGCTGAACATGCTGCGCTACGGCCTCGCGGACCTGTCTGACGACCTCGCGCACGCGGCCGAGCCGGTCGAGGCGGCCGCCACCGCGGCGACGCTGTGGCAGGTGATCGCCGACGCGGCCTGCGCGACCGCCCGACCACCGCACTGGCGCGGCACCGGGAAGTGGCGGGCCCGGGAATTACTCGACCTGGACCCGGCGTACGCGTCGCGCTGGCTGGCCGCGCGACACGACCCGCAGGCGTTGCTGGCCATGGCGGCGGAGCAGATCGCGGCGACCGGCGGCCCGCTCGTCGACCGCTTCCGCGTCGGCGGCGAGCGCGGGTGAGGCTGCGGACGCTCATCGACGAGGTGCGGCTCGGGCTGGCGGTCTACCGGGTGCTGCGGCCCTACCGGCCGCTGCCCCGGGCGGCCCTGTTCCCGCCGGGCGGTGAGCCCGGCCGCACATGCGTTACGCGCGCACCTTGGGGGTGAGCGCGGCGGCGAAGGCGGCGACGACGCCGTCGAGCAGGGTGCGGGCCGGTTCGGCGATGACGATGTCGCCGTCGGGGGCGTCGCTGATCAGCTGGTCGTGCACGAAGTAGCCGGGCAGCACGTGGGTCGCGCCCATGGTCGTGAGCACGGGTCGCAGCGCGTAGTCGATGGCCAGCACGTGCGCCACGGTGCCGCCGGTGGCCAGGGGCAGCACCGTCTTGCCCGCGAGGGCGTACTGCGGCAGCAGGTCGAGCAGCGCCTTGAGGATGCCGCTGTAGGCGGCCTTGTAGACCGGCGTCGCGACGATCACGCCGTCGGCGGCCTGGAGGCGCGCGGCGATGTCGAGGATCACCGGATGCGACGGGTCACAGCCGAGGAGCACGTCGGCGGGCAGGTCGCGCACGGCGATGGTGTCGATCTCGGCGTCGAGCGCGCCGGCCACGTTGGCCAGCACGCGCGCGGTGCGCGAGGTCGGTGACGGCGAGCCGCTGATCGCGACCACAACAGCCACGTCCACCTCCCCTGTTCTCACCGGCGCCGCAGCCACCGTATCGCGCCGCTTCCCGTACCGCACCGATGCAGGCGATGCAGAATTTTGTTTGCAAAGAGAATTCTGTATGGGTAGCGTGCGGGTCATGAGTCAGGGTGAGGGTGTACGGCGGGTCGGCGAGGTCGAGGAGTTCAAGGCGCTCGCGCATCCGTTGCGGGCGCGGCTGCTGGGGGCGCTGCGCGAGCACGGGCCGGCCACGGCCACCGAGCTGGCGCGCAGGTTCGCCACCGATACCGGGTCGACCAGCTACCACCTGCGCAAACTCGCGCAGGCCGGGTTCATCGCGGAGGCCGGCGACCCGGGGCACCCGCGCGCCCGGCGCTGGCAGGCCGTCCACCGGGTCAACGAGTGGAGCGCCGTCGACATGGCCGCCACGGCGGAGGGCCGCGAGGCGTCCGCGATCATGCGTCGCCAGCAGGTCGACATCCTGATCAGGGACGTCGAGGCGTACGAGGCCGCGCTGGGCTCATTGCCCGCCGACTGGGTCGACGCGTCCGGCGTCGGCGACCTGCTGGTGAGGCTCACGCCCGAGTCGGTGAACACGCTCTGGGCGCGGTTCTACGCGCACGTCGACGAGCTGGTCGCGCAGGACGCCGCCGACCCGGCCGTCCGCCCGGTCAGCATCGTGGTGGCGGGCCTGCCCCGCCTCGGCGAAGCCTCGTGATCACCGCGGTGTCGGCACGCCGCCGCTACGTGCTGATCATGTTCCTGACCTGGCTGCCTGCCGGGCTCTACACCGCTCCCCTGGTGCTGCTGCTACTTGAGCGCGGGCTCAGCCTGGGCGAGATCGCGGCGATCGGCGCGGTGTACGGGATCTCCGTGATGGCGCTGGAGCTGCCGACCGGCGGGCTGTCCGATGTGCTCGGCCGCCGTCCCGTGCTCGTCGCTTCAGCCGCGGCGGGGCTGGCCGGGCTGGCCGTGCTCGGCCTGGCCGGGGCGGTGTGGCTGCTGGTCGTGTCCGCGGTGCTGCGCGGGGTGGCCCGCGCGCTGTCCTCCGGCCCGGCCGAGGCCTGGTACGTCGACGCGGTGCACACGGCCGAAGGCCGCGACGCCGACCTGGGACCGGGCCTCGCCCGCGGTGGGGTGGCCGCGTCGGCAGCGCTCGGCGTCGGTGTGCTCGCCGGCGGCGTCATCCCGTTCCTGTGGCCCGGCGCGGCGTCGGATGGCGCCGGGCTGGCGGTGCCGGTGCTGCTGGCGGCGGTCGGTGAGCTGGTGCTGCTGCTGGTCGTCGTGTTCGCGATGCCGGAGGCGCGGGGACCGCGGCCGGAGTTCGGGGCGGTGCTGCGCGGCGTGCCGGCGACCGTCACGGCCGGACTGCGGCTGGCCGGACGCGACCAGGTGCTGGTGCGGGTGCTGGGAGTGGCCGCCGCGACGGGCACCGGCCTGGCGGTGATCGAGCTGCTCACGCCTGCCTGGATGGCGGTGCTGTCGGGCGGGCCGGGCCGCGGGGTGCTGGCGTACGCGCTCGTCGCGGCGGTCGGTTTCGCGGCGGACGCGGCCGGCAGCGCACTCGGGGTGCCGCTGACCCGCCTGCTCGGCTCGCCGGGGCGGGCCGCATGTGCGGGCACGGTGCTCGCGGCGCTGGGGCTGGCCGGACTCGCCGGCACGGCCGCGCTTTCCGGGTGGCCTGGCCTGGTCGCGGCCGGTGCGGCGTACCTGCTGATGTTCCTGGGGTTGGGCGCGGCGGTGGCACCGGTGGGCCGGCTGCTGCACGACCGTGTCGAGGCGGCGGAGCGGGCCACCGTGCTGTCGGTGCAGTCGCTGCTGCTGCAGCTCGGCGCGGCCGCGGGCTCCGTCACGCTGGGGGCGCTGGCCGCGGCGTACGGGCCGGGACCTGCGTTCGCGGGATCCGGGTTGCTGCTCGCGGCGGCGGCGCTGACGCTGTGGGGCCTGCCGCGCCGTCGGGACGTCCAGGCGCGGGCTCTACTGTTACGCCATGTCGGACCGCGTATACCCGCCCGTGATCGCCCTCGCGAAGACCGCGTTCCGCGTTCTTGACCTGCGTATCGACGTGCAGGGAGCCGAGCACGTGCCCACCACCGGGGGCGCGGTCATCGCCTGCAACCACATCAGCTACCTGGACTTCATCCTGTGCGGGTTCGCGGCGCACCCCGCCAAGCGGCTGGTCCGGTTCATGGCGAAGCAGGAGATCTTCGCCAACCGGATCGCGGGTCCGCTGATGCGTGGGATGCATCACATCCCGGTGGACCGGGAGGCGGGGCTGTCGTCGTACAAGGCCGCGCTGGAGGCGCTGAAGCGGGGCGAGGTCATCGGCGTCTTCCCGGAGGCGACCATCAGCAGGTCGTTCACGGTCAAGGAGCTCAAGGGCGGCTCGGGGCGGATGGCCGCAGCGGCGGGGGTGCCACTGATCCCGATGGCCCTGTGGGGCCCGCAGCGCCTGTGGACGAAGGGGCGCCCGCGCAGGCTGACCCAGCGGCACGTGGCGGTAACGATCTTGGTCGGCGAGCCGATGTATCCTAGTAAGCGGGATAAGTCGGACGTCGTCACAGTGGAATTGCACCGCCGGATGACGGAGCTGCTGGACCGGGCACAGCAGGAGTATCCGGACAAACCCCAAGGCCCGGAGGACTCCTGGTGGTTGCCCGCCCACCTCGGCGGCACCGCTCCCGCTCCGGACCAGGTCACAGACTCCTCCGACGAGGACTAGTTACGGTGCCGTAGGTTACGGTACCGTAGTTACCAGCCCATCTCAGGAGGACTGCGTTGACGACCGAAACCACCGACACCCTGGTGCTGCTGCGCGAGCTTGAGCCGGTGGTGGAGACCAACCTCAACCGCCACCTGGCCACCGCGAAGGAGTGGTTCCCGCACGAGTACGTGCCGTGGAGCCAGGGCAGCGACTTCGACGGCCCGCTCGGCGGCCAGGCCTGGGAGCCCAGCCAGTCGAAGCTGTCGGAGGTCGCCCGGACCTCGCTGATCGTCAACCTCCTCACCGAGGACAACCTGCCCAGCTACCACCACGAGATCGCGACGCTGTACGGCCGCGACGGCGCGTGGGGCACCTGGGTGCACCGCTGGACCGCGGAAGAGGGCCGGCACGGCGTCGCGATCCGCGACTACCTGCTGACCACGCGCGCCGTCGACCCGATCGCGCTGGAGCGGGCCCGCATGGTGCACATGGAGACCGGCTTCACCGCCGACCACCCCGACGTGCTCGGCTCCCTGTCATACGTCTCCATGCAGGAGCTCGCCACCCGCGTGGCGCACCGCAACACCGGGCGCATCAGCGGCGACCCGATCTGCGACGCGCTGCTGGCCAAGGTCGCCGCGGACGAGAACCTGCACATGCTCTTCTACCGCAACCTGCTGATGGCCTCGTTCGAGCTGGTCCCGAACGCCACCATGGAAGCGATCCTGCGCGTGGTGAAGGCGTTCCAGATGCCCGGCCACACCATCGAGAACTTCGGCCGCAAGTCCGTGCAGATCGCCATGGCCGGCATCTACGACCTGCGCATCCACCACGACGAGGTGGTCATGCCGGTGCTGCGCCAGCTCAAGGTGCTCGAGCGCACCGGCCTGTCCGCCGAGGGCGAGCGCGCCCGCGAGGAGCTGGTCGAGGTCCTGGGCAAGCTGGACGCCGCCGCCACCCGCTTCGAGGACAAGCGCGCCGCCCACCAGGCCCGCGCCGCCGCCCGCGCCGCCTGACCCACCCGCCCCGCGCCGCGTTGATCATGAACTTATGGCACGGTTCGACGGCGTTTCCCCGGCACAACTTCATGATCGATCAGGCCCCTCACCCAACACGGGTGGGGGGCCTGATCGATCATGAGGTTAGGGGCACGCCACGCCGCTCAGCCGTGCCATAAGTTCATGATCAACGCGTCAGGGCGGGCGGGCGCGGAGCCGGGACGGGTTGCGGGGTCGGTGCTGGGGCGGGGGTGGCCGGGTCGGCGGTAGTGGGCTGGGGCTTGGGGGCGGATTTGCGGGTGGAGAGCCAGGAGCCGAGGAGGATCAGGGCGAAGCCGAGGACGGTGGCCGGGGTGAGGGGTTCGGCGAGCAGGAGCACGCCGAGAGCGACGGCGACCGCAGGGCTCGTGTAGGAGACCAGCGCGGCGGAGCCGGCTCCGGCCAGGGCGATGAGCTTGTAGTAGACGAGGAACGCCAGGGCGGTGCTGAGCAGTCCGAGCGCGAGCACCGCGGCGGAGGCGTCCAGACCGGGCAGGGCCGCGGGGGCGGCCAGCAGACCCGCGGGCAGCAGCAGCACGCTGGCGATGCCGGTGGTGCCGACGACCACGCCCAGCGGCGGCACGTCCGACAGCTTCTTCTTCACCAGCGTGGTGGCCCCGGCGTACGACGCGCCGGCCAGCAGGACCAGACCCGCGCCGACCAGTTCCAGGCGGTCGCCGCCGCCCAGGTCGAACCCGACCACCGCGGCCACGCCGATCAGCCCGACGAACAGTCCGAGCAGCTTGCGGCCGCCGGCCCGCTCGGAGGCATCGAAGCGCAGCGCCAGCACCGCGATCAGCAGCGGCTGCGAGGCGAGCAGCAGCGCGGTCAGCGACGAGCTGATGTGCACCTCGCCGTACGTGATGAGCAGTTGCGGCGCGACGACGTGCAGCAGCGACAGCGCCCCGATCGCGGTCCACCTGCCGCGCAGCGCGGCCAGCGCGCCCTTGCGGTAGGCCAGCGGGAGCAGCACCGCCACGGCGATGAGGGTGCGGCCGAGTACGACGACCGGCGGCGACAGCTCCGTCAGCGCGATCTTGATGAACAGGTACGGGATGCCCCAGAGCACCGACATCGCGGCCAGCAGGACCCAGGCTTGACGCTTCATGTGTTCAGCCTCGCGCGCTAGAGTTGTTAGCGGTAGTGATGACTTACTTACGCGGCTTGCAGAGGTTCTAATGATCGACGTACAGCGGCTGCGCATCCTGCGCGAGGTGGCCGAGCACGGCAGTTTCAGCGGCGCGGCGGCGGCGCTGCTGCTCACGCCATCGGCGGTGTCCCAGCAGATCGCCGCGCTGGAGCGCAGCCTCGGCACGCCGGTGGTGGAGCGGACCACCCGCGGCACCACCCTCACCGACCCGGGCCGGGTGCTGGTCGAGTCCGCCGACGTGGTGCTGGCCGAGCTGGTGCACGCGCAGGAGCGCATCAGCCGGCTGGCGCAGGGCCGGGCCGAGCGGCTGGCCGTCGCGACCTTCATCAGCGGCGGGCAGCTGCTGCTCCCACCGGCGCTGACCGGGTTCGCCGCGGCGCACCCGCGGGCCGAGCTGACCGTGCTGGAGAGCGAGACCGACGAGAGCCTGGCGCTGGTCCGCGAGGGCCGCGCGGAGCTGGCGCTGGTGTACCACTTCGACGGCCCGCCGCCAGTGCGGCCGGGCGACCGGTCCGGCCTGGCCTGGACGCCGCTGCTCGACGATCCGATGCGGATCGTGGTGCCCGCCGCGCATCCGATGGCCGGGCGCGGCGAGGTCGACCTCGCGGAGCTGTCGGGGCAGCGGTGGGTGCAGGGCTGCGTCAGCGTCGGCGAGTTGCTCGACGGGTACGCGGCGATCGCCGGGTTCGAGGTCAACGTCTCCTGCAGCACCACCGACTACGGGTTCGCGGTGTCGCTGATCGCCGCCGGGGTCGGCATCGGCCTGATCCCGTCGGTGGCGCTGGCCGGGTCACCGCCCGGGGTGTCGGTGCTGACGCTGCGCGCCCCCGCGCCGACCCGCTACATCGGCCTGGTCACCCGCCGCGGCAAGCAGTCGCCCCTGGTCGAGGAGCTGACCCGCAACCTCCTGGCCGCCCCGGAGGCACTCGGCCTGCACTAACCCCCGCACCACCACCGCCAGCGCCAGCGCCAGCGCCAGCGACTCTTAAAGACTTGTGGCCTCCGCAGGTGCAGGAGGCCACAAGTCTTTAAGAGTTGCCGCAGGAGGGCGGGCGGGTCGGTCAGGTTACTTGGCGATCGCCACCAGGGAGATGTCGTCGTTGAGGTCGGCGCCGACGTACTTGTGGTCGCCCGCGACGTACAGGCGGCACGGATTGATGTCGGCCTCGCCCTTGGCGCTGTCGTGGCGGCACACCACGGCCTCGTGGTCGGCGGACACCTTCAGCGAACTGATCTTGTCGTTGCCGACCGGACCGATCTCCGCCGACTCGTAGATGCCGATGCCGTACTTGTTGGAGACGCCCTTGAAGTCGCGGTCGCGGTAGACCGTCATCCGCGCGCCGTTGCTCGGCCCGGCCAGCACCGCCATCAGGGAGATCTTGTTGTCAAGCAGGCTGCCCTGCAGCGTGTGGTCGCCCGCGCCGAAGGTGCGGCAGGGGCCGAGGTCGCCCTTGTTCGAGAAGTTCTTGCCGTCGTTGCTGCACGCCACGAAGCGGTAGCCCGGCTCCACCCGGAACGACGTGATCGCGTCGTTGCCGACGACGCCCAGCTGCCCCTGCCAGGCCTGGTGGATACCGGGCGCGAACAGCTGGGACTTGCCGGTCAGACCGGTCTCGCTGAAGGCGGTCACCGCCGGGCCGCCCACCGCGATCAGGTGGACGTTGTCCTCGAAGTTCACGCCGAGCGCCGGGTGGTCGCCGGCGGTGAAGAACCGGCACGGGCCGACCTGGCCGCTGTTCACGCCCGCGTCGCGGTCGTGCTGGCAGACGAGCGCCTCGTGGCCGGCGGCCACCTTCATCGAGCTGGTCGCCGTGTCGACGTCGTTCAGCTCGCCCACGCTGGCCTCGAAGCCGCCGACGCCGAGTCCCTGCGAGTCGCCGGAGAAGTTCGTCCCGGTGTACGCGGTGACGCCCTTGCCCTTGGCCGGGCCGGACAGGACGGCGATCAGCGACGCCTGGTCGTTGAGGTCCGCGCCGACGAACGCGTGCTGGCCGGGGCCGTAGTAGCGGCACAGGCCCAGGTTCAGCGCGTTGGTGCGGCCCTTCGAGCTGTCGTCCTGGCACACCACGACGCGGTAGCCGGGGCCGACCTTCAGCGAGCTCATCTTGTCGTTGCCGACCGAGCCCAGTTCAGCCGTGGCGTTGTCGTGCACGCCCGCGCCGAGCGCCTGGAAGGAGCCCTTGAAGTCGCGGTCGCCGTAGATCATGACCGGCGACGCGGCCTGCCCCGGCGCGTACCGCACCCGGTAGATCTTCGCGCCGGCCTTGGTGGGGTCGCCGCTGTCCGGGTACAGGCCGGTGAAGTAGAGCCCGTCCTGGCCGACGGCGAGGCCGGCGATCGAGGTCTTGCCGCCGCCGTTGTACTCCACCAGCGTCTTCGGGGCGGTGACGGAGCCGTCGCCGTTGAATCCGAACTCGACGATCCGCTTGCCCTTCTCCTGCGGGCCGGTGGCATAGGTCGGGCCGCTCTCGGAGACGAACGCGTGGCCCCACTTGTCCTCGGGGAACCCGCCCGCGTGGTGGTCGCTCTGCTCGGTGAAGGCGATGTTCACCGGCGCGTGCGTGTGCTCCCAGGAGTAGAGGGCGTTCTTCTTCATGTCGGTGACGCTGCCGCCCCAGCCGTAATCGGTGCCCTTGGTGATGCGGGCGAGCCGGTCGTTGGCGCCGGGGCCGTTCTCGACGGAGTAGTGCTGGCCGTCCGTGGCGCGCCAGCCGCCGCCGAACGGGTTGCGCAGGCCGTACGCGAAGATCATGTCGCGGGCGCTGATGCCGTCGTCGTCGTTGTAGAACGGGTTGTCGCTGGGCACCGACCCGTCCAGGTTCAGCCGCAGCACCTTGCCCCGGGCCGAGTCCTTGTCCTGCGCGGTGTCGGGCTCGAAGCCGTCGCCCAGGTGCACGTAGAGCTTGCCGTCCGGGCCGATGCTCAGGTTGGAGATCTGGTGCGAGGCGCTCTGCGGCTCGTCGTCGAGGTCCAGGATCGTCTTCTTCGACGCGGCCGTCTTGCCGCCGTCGGTGCTGTGGAACCGGACGACCTTCGGGTAGTAGTTGTTGCCGTCCTTGTAGACCATGGACGCGAACAGGTCGCCGGACGCCGGGTCCATCACCAGACCGGCCAGGCCCATCTCACCGCTGCCGGGGAAGACCTTGGACGGGTCGTAGTTGAGCAGGTCGTCGGCGTAGGTGGCCACCGAGTAGTCGGCCTTGACCACCTTGATCTTGCCGTACAGCTCCGTCACGTAGAACATCGGCTTGGCCGGGTCGGCGACGTGGCCGGGCACCATGGCGATGTTGACCGGCAGCGAGAAACCGCCGGCCACCTCCTCGACCTTGTAGCCCTCCTGCTTGACCACCCACTCCGGCGCGTCGGGCCGCGGCTTGAGCTCCTTGGCGGTGCGGAACGGGCGCTCGGTCCAGACGCTCCACTCGGTGCCCGGGTCGCCGCTGTTGTCCTTGAACCGGACCCGCAGCTCGTAGTCCTTGTCGGGGATGAGGTCGGAACGACCGGCGTGCGAGTTCTCGAACACGCCGTCGCCCATGTGGATGTGGTTGCGCAGCACGCCGCCGGTGCAGCCGCTGGCCCAGACCCGCTCGCTCCCGGTGCTGATCTCCCACTCGCTGCACAGGTGCGCGTCGCCGTCCGGGTCGCTGAACGGGGCGGCCTCCATGTGCACGTCGGCGGCGCTGACCAGCGAGTTGTCGGCACCAGGCTCGGTGATGGTGGGCGCGACCGGCGGCGACGCGGCGTGCGCGGCCGGGCCTGGCATGGCGATCGACAGGATTCCTGACATCAGCGCCGCACCGACGGGCAGCGATCTCCGATGACCCATAGCGTGAAAGCCCTCCATCTCGTGTGGTGTCCGCTGACAGTGCGCCAGGCTAACGAGCGGAATGCATAATTCAGCCTCTTACACGCTGGTGAATCCAAATAAGCCCTAATTTCCCCAATACGCTTGTACAAGATATTTTTCGGCAACAACACCGCCGCCCCCGCCCGGGGGGTCGGGGGCGGGCGCGACTGTTCGCAAAGCGGGTGTCAGCTACGCGCGCAGGTCAACGCGGGCACCGCGTTGACCGAGTTGTTCCAGGTCGCGTTGAACCCGAACGACGTGGACGCGTTCGGGCCCAGGTTGCCGTTATAGCTCATGTTCCGCGCCGTGTGGCTCGCGCCGCTGGCGGTGTCCTGCGCGCTCCAGATCTGCGTGATGGTCTGCCCGTTGGCGAACGTCCAGGTCACGGCCCAGCTGGTGCTGGCGGTGGAGCCGTTGGTCACGGTCACGTTTGCCCCGAAGCCGCCGGGCCACTGATTGGTGATCGTGTACGTCGCAGTGCAGCCGCCCGTGCCGCCGCCCGTCTGCGTGGTCACGCTGACCGTGGACGAGCGCGACGAGCGGTTGCCCGCGGCGTCCTTGGCGTACACGGCGAGGGTGTACTGGGTGGCGGCGGTCAGGCCGGTCAGCGACGCCGAGTTGCCGCTCGGCGAGGCGAGCACCGTCTCGGTCGAGCCGGACACCCGCACCACGTCGTAGCCGGTCACGCCGACGTTGTCGGTCGAGGCGGTCCACGACAGGCTCAGCGACGACGAGGTCACGTTCGACGCCGACGGGGTGCCCGGCGTGGACGGGGCCTGCGTGTCGCCGCCGGTGCCCGACGTGGTCACGTTCACCGTGGCCGAACGGGTCGAGCGGTTGCCCGCCGCGTCCTTGGCATACACGGCCAGGGTGTACTGCGTGCCCGCGGACAGGCCGGTCAGCGACGCCGAGTTGCCGCTCGGCGAGGCGAGCACCGTCTCGGTCGAACCCGACACCCGCACCACGTCATACCCGGTCACGCCGACGTTGTCCGTCGACGCGGTCCACGACAGGCTCAACGACGACGAGGTCACGTTCGACGCCGACGGGGTGCCCGGGGTCGTCGGGGCCTGCGTGTCGCCGCCGGTGTTGTAGATGGTCGCCTGGGTCGAGGTGGTGGACAGGCCGTTCGCGCCGGTGATGTAGCGGTTGCCCCAACTGCTGCGCTGGGCGGGGTTGAAGCTCGTCACCATGTCGAGGTATTCGACGCCGCCGCCGTTGCCGCTCCACGACCAGCCCATGTTGCCGATACCGGCAGTCTGGGTCTTGGCCATGATGGTTGCCTCGTCGGGGTTGCCGTCGGAGTGGTTGTCACCGAACTCGCACACGCACAGCGCCAGGTTGCGGCTGGTGAACGAGTCGACATACGCGTTCACCTCGGCGGCGGTGTCGAACACGCCGTACATGTGCACGCTGAAGATGGTGTTGCCGGTGGTGTCGGCGGCCAGCACGCTCGGCGCGTTGTCGCGCATCGTGAACGACCAGTCCTGGCCCCAGTTCGGCGCGTCCACCATGATGGTGTGCTGGAACCCGGCGCTGCGCAGCCGCTGGATGGCGCTCCTGGTGGCGTCGGTCCAGTTCGGGGTGACCGCGTTGTTGCCGAACGGCTCGTTGCCGATGTTGAGGATGACGTAGTTCTCCTGGCCGGTCAGGGCGCTCTGGATGCTGATCCAGTAGTTCACCGCCGCGTCGAGGCTGACCGAGCCGCTCTGCTCACCGAAGCCGGTGGTGTCGTGGTTCTCCAGCACGCAGATCAGCTTGTTGGTCTTGCACAGCGAGATGACGTTGGCGACGTCGCTGGCGGTGTTGGTGGTCCAGCGCCCGCCGGACAGCACCACCCGCACGGAGTTGGCCCCGGCCGCCTTGATGTCGGCGAAGGAGCTGGTCTGGGTGGCATACCAGGCGTGCGGGTGGTTGATGCCGCGCAGTTTCAGGGCGGTGCCGTTGGCCTCGACGAGCCGGCCGTTGGAGACGCGGATGCCGGTGGCGGCCTGGGCCGGCTGGCTGAAGGCAACCACGGCGGCGGCCAGCGTCAGTATGGACGCAGCCGCGAGCGCGATCTTTCTTTTCATGTTCACCTCGGAGGGAGCAGCCCCGCCGGCAGCGCCGACACGGGGGGACGGACACGAGGACTCGGGTTGACGCAGCCCGACGGCTCCCTACAAGCGTCGGCATCAGCATAGGTTGATGCCCCGATGCGCGCAACCGGTTAAGGTGCCTTCCCCGGCTCCCCCAGCACCGGCAGTGGTCCCGACACTGAACCGGTTCAGACCGACTCGACCTCGAACCGCAGGCCCGCCGCGACCAGCCGCGCCGTCAGCGCGTCACCCATCGCCACAGCGGTGGTGACCTGGCCCGACGTCTGCGGCAACGAATCGAAGGCCAGGCACAGCGCCGACTCGGCGAGCATCTTCGCGGTCTCGCCGTAGCCGGGGTCGCCGCCCGCCACCTCGGTGACCACCCGCCGCCCGCCGCCCTCGCCGACGAACCGGACGCTGAACCAGTTCCGCTCCCGCTGCTGCGGGCTCGGGCCCTGTCCGCCGGGCAGCCGCCGCATCAGCCACCGCCGCACCGGACCGAACTGGGCCAGCACGAACAGCACCGCCGCACCGGCGAGCGCGGCCAGCGCGACCGGCAGCCGCCGCACCACCGCGCTGTGGGTGTAGGCGAAGTCCGGGCCGTAGCGCGCCAGCGCCGCCGCGGACCGCCCCACGATCTGCGGATCGACCGTCGGCAGCGGCACCGCCCAGCCCCGCAGACCGCTCTCCGGGCGCACCCGGCGCAGGCCGCCGAGCGGGGTCCGGATGCGCCGGTCCGCCGGTCGGGGATCGAGCGCGCGGCGCTCACCGGCGGCGCGGGCGGTCTGCCGCCGCCGGGAGAACGCCAGCAGCGCCGAGGCGAGCGTGCCGCCGGACACCGAGCCCTGCGCCCGCACGTGGCCGTCGACCCGGATGGGCCCGTCGGACGGCAGCCGCCCGACCGTCGAGTACACGCCGAGGTCGTGCGGCACCGAGTCGAACCCGCACGCGTGGACCAGCCGGGCCCCGCTGGCCACCGCGGCGACGTGGTGGCGCACGTACATGTCGTCGACGAACTCGGGCTCGCCGGTCAGGTCCACGTAGTCGGTGCCGGCCGCCGCGCACGCGGCCACCAGCGGCTCGCCGTGCAGCACGTACGGGCCCACCGTGCTGATCACCACGCGGGCCGCGGCGGCCAGCGCGGCCAGCGACGCCGGGTCGGCGCTGTCGGCGTGCAGCAGCGGCAGGTCCGCGCAGCCGGGCGCCGATGCGGCCAGCCGGTCCCGCACCGCCGCCAGCCGGTCCGCGTCACGCCCGGCGAGCGCCCACCGGCACCCGGCCGGCACGTGCCGCGCGAGATGTTCGGCGGTCAGCCCACCGGTGAACCCGGTCGCTCCGAACAGCACGATGTCGTACGGCCGGTCCGCACCACGCCCTGCCTGCGACCCGGTGCCCGGTCGAGTAGAGCCGTCGGGGAGGTGGCCGGCGGAGAGCACCGTGGCGCCGTCGAGTTCGAGGGGCCGCCACGAGGGCGCGCCGCTGCGGCCGTGCTTGGGGTCGACGCCGATGAACACCCGGCCGCCCGCGCGCAGCCGCACGTGCCGGGCCGCCCAGTCGACGGTGGCCCGCTGCCGGATCCGGCCGGTGACGCGCCAGCTGCGGTCGCGGAAGCCCACGATCTGCGAGTGCCCGTGGATCTGCCCGAACGGCACGAAGCCGCCGGTGGCGTGGAAACTCAGCCATTCGCCGTACAGCTCGGACCCGGCTTCGGCCCACAGTGGCCCGGACTTGCCGTCGGCGTCGGTGTAGAAACCGCGCCACAGCAGCGGCTCGGGGCGCTCGTCCAGCAGCCGGGCGGCGGCCGCGGCGGTCGCCGGCTCACCCAGTTCCTGCCAGCACGCGACCGTCAGCCCGGCATGGCTGAGCAGGTAGTCGTCGTCCGCGGTGCGCACCGCCGCGGCGACGCGCAGCCGGCCGTCGTCCCACCAGTCGCGCAGCAGGCGCGCGTCGGCTTTGGACAGGCGCTCCGGGAAGAAGTGGTCGCCGCCGGGCAGGTACTGCGACTCGTGGTTGCCCAGCAGCTGGATCCACTGCTCCGGCTGGTCGTCGAGGCGGCCGGCGACGATGCGCAGCACGCCGGAGCTGTCCGGGCCGCGGTCGACCAGGTCCCCGACCTGGATCACGGTCAGATCGGCGGGCAGCCGCAGGTCCTTCTTGCGCGCCCCGGCCGCGATCAGCGCCGCGCGGAGCTGATCAGGGAAGCCGCCGACGTCCCCGATGACGATGACCCGGCCCATCCGCCCTCCTCCGTCTCGCGCCGCAACACTACCCACGGCCGGCCCGGGGCGGTTCGGCCGACCGGACGTCGGCCGCCCGCACGAAGCCTGCCCGGCAGTCGTGTTCCGTTCACGGCGCGGGATGACTTGGCGTCGATGCCCGACAACGGCGAAGATACGGACGTGCAGACAGACCGCGTGTTCGTCGGGCGCAACGAGACTCTGCAACGCTTCCTGCACGCTGTGGCGCCGCCGCCCGCGGTGCTGTTCGTCGCGGGCGAGGCGGGCAGCGGCAAGACCAGGCTGATCAACGAGTGGCGACGGCAGGCGGCCGGAACGGTGCTCGCCGCCGCCTGCCCGCCCATCCGGCCGCCGCTGCCGCTGGCCGCGGCGACCGGGCTGCTGCTGTCCGCCGAACCGCACCTGCCCCCGGCGTCCACGTTGAACCCCCTGCTCGGCGTCCTGCGCCCGCTGCTGCCCGAACTCGCCGACCGGATGCCGCCGGGCCTGCCGGGCCTGGCCGACCCCGCCGAGGACCGGCACCGGATGCTGCGGGCGATCCGCGTGCTGCTGGGCTCGCTGGGGCGGGTCACGCTGGTCGTCGAAGATCTGCAGTGGATCGACCCCGACTCGCGGGACCTGCTGTCGCTGCTGCTGTCCGCCCCGCTGCCCGAGGTCTGCCTGGTGCTGTCGTACCGGCCCGAGGAGCTGGCGGTCCCCGGGTTGCCGCTCGGCGTCGCCGCCGCGTACGCGCCGCAGATGCGCTCGGCCACCGTGCGCGTGCACCCGCTGCAGGCCGACGACGTGCGCCGCCTGGTCCGCCAGGTCCGTCGGCAGGACCCCCCGGCCGACTTCACCGCCCGGCTGACCGCGGTCACCGGCGGCGTGCCCCGCGTCATCGAGGACGTGCTCGAACAGCTGCGCCAGCCCGGCGAGGAGAACGACGGCTTCGGCTTCGGCCGCTTCGCCCCGCCCGCGCGGCTGCGCGAGCTGACCAACGCCCGCGTCGCCGCGCTGTCCACGGCCGGGCGGCGCATCGCCGAGGCCGCCGCCGTGCTCGACGAGCCCGTCGCCGAGGAGCTGCTCACCGAGGTGTCCGGGATGGACGCCGGAGAGGGCCGCGACGCCCTCGTGGAGGTGCTGGCCGGGGCGGTGCTCGCCGAGGCCGAGGACGGCCGCTACGGGTACCGGATCCCGCTGGCCGCGCGCGCCGTGTACGAGGTGATGCCCGGCCCGTGGCGGCGCGAGCTGCACAGCCGCGCCGCCCTCGCCCTCGCGCACGGCAACGCGGCCCCGCAGCTGGCCAGGCTGGCCCACCACCACCGCCGCTCGGGCCAGCACAAGGCCTGGATGCGCCACGCCGAGGCGGCCGCCGAGCGCTACATCGCCGACGGCGACAACGAATCCGCGATCGCCACCCTGGAGGAGGTGCTGGCCGACCAGACCGTGCCGCGCAACGTGCGCACCCGGCTGACCATCCGGCTGGCGCAGACCGCCGAGGTCGGCCGCCGCTCGGACCAGACCGTCGCCCTGCTGCGGCGCATCATCGCCGACGACCGGCTGCCCGTCGCCGCGCGCGGGGAGCTGCGGCTCAAGCTCGGCCTGGTGCTGATGAACCAGGCCGGCGAGTACGTCGAGGGCGCCGCCGAGGTGGAACAGGCCGTCGACGAGCTGCACGAGCGCCCGGCGCTGGCGGCGCGCGCCATGGCCGTGCTCTCCTGGCCGGTGCTGCACTTCTCCTCCTTCAGCAACGACCTCGGCTGGCTGGAGCGCGCCGAGGAGGCCGCCGCCGCATGCGACGACGACGCCATCAAGATGGCCGTGCTCGCCAACCGGGCCACCCTGCTGATGAACTGCGGCGACCCGGCCGCCTGGACGGTCGCGCAGCGGCTGATCACCGTGAGCGACTCGAACCTGGCCGTACGCCAGCAGGTCGCCCGCGGCCTGCAGAACCTGGCCGACGCGACGATCCTGCTGGGCCGCCACCGCGCCGCCGGGGACTTCCTGCGCCAGGCCACGGACCTCGCCGACCAGGTCGGCGCGTCGGTCACCAGCACCACCGCCCGGTGCACCATGCTGCGCCTGGACTGGGCGATGGGCCGGTGGCCGGGGCTGGCCGACCGGGCCGCCGAGTTCACCGGGCCGGACGGACCCACCACCGAGGTCGAGGGGCATCTGGTGACCGGGCAGCTGGCGATGGCCCGCGGCGACTGGGACACCGCGGAGTCCTCCCTGGCCGCCGCGGGCGTCGCCGCCCCGCACACGAGCACGGTGCCGGTGGTCGCCGCGGCGTCCGGAGCCCACATCCGGGTGCTGGCCGCCCGCGGGCAGCTCGACGAGGCCGTCGCCGAGACCCGCCGGGCCGTGGCCCGGGTGCGTGCCAAGGCCATCTGGAACTGGGCCGCCGAGCTGGCCCCGTACGCGGTGCACGTGCTGGGCCAGGCCGGGCTGACCGGGGAGGCGCGCGACCTGGCCGAGGAGTTCGCCGACGGCATGCGCGGGCTGGAGTCGCCGCTGGCCGAAGCGGCCCTGGAGCTGTGCCGGGGACACCTGCTCGCCGCCGAGGACAGCCACGCCGAAGCGGTGGCCCACTTCGCCGGGGCGGCCAAGGGCTTCGCGGCGCAGCCACGCCCGTACGAGGCGGCGCAGGCCGAGGAGGGCCGGGCCCGCAGCGAGCTGGCGCTACGACCGGGCGACGCCGACGCGCTGGCCACGCTGGCCGCGGCGGGCACCGCGTTCACCGCGCTGGGCGCGGGCTGGGACGCGGCCCGCTGCCAGCACACGCTGCGCGAACACGGAGTGGTGGCACGCGGCGGGCGGCCGGGCTACGGCGGCGGCCTCACCCCCCGGGAACGGGAGGTGGCCCGGCTGGCCGCGCAGGGGCGCACCAACCGCGAGATCGCCCAGATGCTGTTCCTGTCACCGCGCACCGTCGAGCAGCACGTGGCCCGCTCGCTGCACAAGCTGGGCGTCCACTCCCGAGCCGAGCTGGCCGGGGTGGAGCTGGACCTGCCTGGTTGAGCCGGCCCGACCAGGTCAGAACGTGAGCGGCCCCCGGAGCCGTTGCCGGCGCCGGAGGCCACCTCCTCCCCAGGCCCCGTCGGCGGCCCTGGCACTGGCCGGACGACGGTGGATCGAGCCTGTCGTTCGTGCTGGTGGTGAGGGAGCGACGATCGGCCGCTCCCCCACCTCAGGGTCGTACGCCGTCAGCTCTGGATGACGACGCATCTCCCTGCCACACCGCTCAGCGAGCGCACTGGTTCCGACCGGCGGTGACCGGTCGTCACCCCAAACCGTTCGGGAACCCCCGACGGGGGTGCGAATCCACCCAGCGGCACGGAGACGAAGTCACGTGCCGCTGGGGAGTCGCTCGGCGGTTCCCAGGTGGTCCACCCATGTCCTCAACGATCGCCGAGCGGCCCTGTGGCGACAATCCGTAGAGCGCTACGTAGCCATACGCAAGTAACCGTGAATACCTACGGATGGCCGCGGAACATGCAAATTGCAGGTCAGCCCCAGGGCGCGGTGACCGTGAAGGCGCACTCGCGCCCGAAGCGGTCGTCCCACCCGCGCCACCGGTCGATCCACAGCTCGTCGCCGCGCAGGTGGATGTAGTAGCCGCGGTAGTTGTGGGATTCCAGGTAGACCGTGTCGGGCTTGGCACCCGGCCGGACGCAGAACGTCGCATCGGCCCGGAACAGCGCGGACCCGTCGTTCTTCTCGTGACGGATGCGCGAGTCGCGGTGGCGCAGGTAGCTGCCGTCGACGCCCACGAACGAGAAGCAGTTCACGTCGGCCAGCCCTTTCGCCACCGTGAACGTGACCGCCTGCCGCACCCCGCCGGGGCTGGCCGGCGTGACACTGACCAGCGAGGCGAGGCCGCCGCTCTGCCGCACGAACCGGTCGGGCCGCTCGGCCGCCCGCAGCGACCGCTGGCTGTCGGCGACCAGCTCCGACGCGGCCAGCGGCTGGCCCGGCGACGCCGGCGCGGCCGACGGCGACCCGGTTGCCGACGGCCGCGCCGACGGCTGCGCCGAGGGCCGTGCCGCAGGGCTGCGCGGCCACGACCGCGACGGCGCCTCCGCCGACGCGCTGACCTCACCGAAACCGTCGACGAACCCGCGCGATCCCGCGGTGGCCAGCGCAGCCGGCGGCGACAGCGGCTGGTCCGCGGGTTGGGCCAGCGCCCAGCCCGTCGCCGCGGTGGTGAGCACGGTCGTGACCGCGGCGACGATCACGACCGGCCGCCGGGACCGCCTCGCCTCGGGCTCGCGCTCCTGCGCCGCGAGCTCCTCGACGGTCGCCGGCAGGCTCAACCTGGGCATGATCGTGGTCGCGTCGTCCTCGTTGAGCCGATGCTTGGTCACGCCAGGACGCTACCCACGCCCCGCGATGACCGCGATCGGCTGTCCGACCGAAGTCAGGCCACCGCACCACCCGAGGTCGGCAGCACCGTTGCGGCACGAGCCGGGTAGCCGCGCCGCAGCAGCGCGTTCTCGGCGACCGTCCACGCGGTCGAGGTCGCCAGGTAGAGCACCGCTGCCAGCGGCAACACCACGGCACTGACCAAGATGGCGTACGGCAGCAGTCGCGGCAGCGCCGCCAGCAGACCCGTCGGCGGCGTCTCCTGCAGCGCCGCCAGCCGCACGGCCCGCTGTGACGAGACCCACGCCAGCGCCGTCAGCACCGCCACCACGCCGCCGAACACGGCCAGATGCGGCAGCCACGCGGCCGCCGGGGCGAGAAGGTGCGCGCTCAGCGGCACCCCGAACAGCGTGCTGTCGAGCAGCACGTTGGCCTGACCGGCCACGGTGGCGCTGGCGAACAGCTGGTAGAGCACGATGAAGACCGGCGCCTGGAGCAGCATCGGCGCGAACCCGGCCAGCGGCGACACGCCCGCCTCGCGGTGCAGGTCGGTCATGGCCTGGGCGAGGGCGGCGGTGTCCTTGCCGTGCTTCTTGCGCAGGGCGGCCAGCTGCGGCGCGAGCGCGGCACGCGCCCGCTCCCCGCGTACGGCGGCCCGGGTCAGCGGGTGCACCAGCAGGCGGACCAGCATCGTCACGGCGACGACGGCCGCGGCCGTGCCGCCGACGGGCGCGAGCACCGTGGACAGGTGGATGACGGCGGTGTGGGCGGCGTGGAACAGCGAATCGAACATGGAAGAAGAACCCCTCTGCGGGTACGGTCGCCCGGCCGGGCATGGGCCGGCGGGCATGGACGAGGACCGTGCGGCCGCGACCGGCGGATGCCGGATCAGCAGGCCAGAGGGGTGAATCCCGGTGCTCGGGGGCGGGGACGGCCCGCCGCGTCAGGGTCGCGCTGGCGCATTACGCCCGTGTGCCGGGACAGCTCGCGCAGCGCGAGGTCGATCGCGGCCCGGCCGGCAGGGCGACAAGCCAGGCCGTGCGCTGCGGCCGCGGCCAGGGCGGTGACGAGCAGCAGGGCCGCCGCACCGGCGAGCATCGCGCCCAAGCTGGGCTGATCCGCCGCGGCCCCGGTGCACAGCACGGCCACCCACAGGGTCAAAGCCCAGCTGGAAGCGGCGGCGATCGGCACGCGGCCACGCTACTCCGCCCGCGCAACACCCCGCGCCAGCCCGGTCGGATTGCACGACACGCGCACCCGCGAAGGGTCGAGCTATTCCGTGACACGGCGACAGGACAGTTCGGTGGGAATGGCAGGAAGCCCCCCGTCATCGCTGATGATCGGGTTGTTTCCTGGCGTCAGTCGCGGTGCGCGGCTTCGACCAGGAGGTCAGAGAGCCTCGCCATCAGGAGAAGGATCTCTTCAAGTGGCCCTACGACGTTGGGTGCCGCTTCGGTGATCGTGTCGTACACCTTGTCGAACGCTTCTTGCGGCGTCATCGTCTCCTCCTGGACTGCCGAAGTTGCGCACCTCGCCGCACGGAGGCGGTCTCTCGTACGGCGAGGGCACTGACGGGCGACCGGTGCGGGGGCCGCCTGCCATTCGCAGGCTATATCAGCTATATCAGCGATATCAACACTACCTGGTAGAGCGACACCTGATCATGGTTCAGTGATGGGGCTATGCCTATTCCGATGACTGCCGCCCAGATCACGGCGGACCTCACCGACCGGATCGCCCGCAACGAGCAGGGCTACCAGGTCGACGACCAGCTGCCCTCGTACCAGGAGTTGGCGTCGATCTACTCGACCTCGGTAGCCACCGCGTCCAGGGTCGTCCGCACATTGCGCGAGGCCGGGCTTGTCGTCGGCGTACCCGGCAAAGGAACGTACGTCGCACGCCGCAACTGATGAGCGACCACGGAACAATGTGAGGCCTACCCGCGTTGCCGCGCTCTCAGTCGCGCCGACCGACGACCGCGACCGCGCCGCGGTCGTCGCAACGGGCGACGCGGGGGCTCAGTCCGGCGACGACGAACAGTTCGCCGGTCCTGGCGAGCTGTTCGTCGCTGGTCTCCAGCAGCAGGTGGCCGTACGGGGCAAGCCAGTCCCCCGCGCCTGCCAGCATCCGCCGGGCGATGTCCAGCCCGTCGGGGCCACCGTCCAGGGCGACCGCAGGCTCAAAGAGGCGTGCCTCCGGCGGCATCAGCGCGATCGCATCGGTCGGCACGTACGGCACGTTCACCACGAGCACGTCGACCCGGCCACGTAGGGATTCCGGCAGGGGCTCGTAGAGGTCGCCCTCGTAGACGTGGCCGCCGAGCGGTTCCAGGTTGCGCCGTGCGCAGGCCACGGCGGCGGGCTCGATGTCGGCGGCGTGCACCTCGTAGTCGCCGTACCCGGCCAGCACGGTCGCGGCCGCACCGGACCCGCAGCACAGGTCCAGCACCACGGCCCCCGGCCGCAGCAGCTTCGCGGCCTCCTCGACCAGCAGCTCGGTACGCCGACGCGGCACGAACACACCAGGGTCGACGGCGATGCGCCGCCCGCAGAACTCGGCGAACCCGAGGATGTGCTCCAGCGGCAGCCCGGCGACCCGGCGCGCGACCATCTCGTCCAGCTCGTCCGGACCGGCCGCCGCCGAGATCAGCAGATCGGCCTCGTCCTCGGCGAACACGCAGCCCGCCGCCCGCAATGTGGTGATCACGTCTGCCCGCACAGGCAACCCTCCCCCGACCTGGGCCAGGCTACGCGGCGGCAGCCGACGCGGTCCATTCCACTACGGGATCTGCACCAACCCGTATTCACAGACGTCTTCGAGGATCCTGCCGC
Source organism: Catellatospora paridis (assembly GCF_009720365.1). Lineage (GTDB taxonomy): Bacteria > Actinomycetota > Actinomycetes > Mycobacteriales > Micromonosporaceae > Catellatospora > Catellatospora paridis. Next base: position 198,206 of record NZ_ML769315.1, read on the forward strand.
CGTACCGGCGGAACACCTCCGCCGCCGGCAGCGAGACCCCTCCGGTTCCCGAGTCCCTGAGCCGGAGGTATCCGTCACTGAGCCACAGGACGAGGCTGCTGGCTTCCAGCACATGCGCACATGCCTCGTCCGGAAGCTCCTGATCGAGCTGGTCGCGCGTCAGCTCAGCCGCCCGTCGAGCCCAGTCCAGGTGGACGGCCCACTCGGCGCGGTCACCGAGACGGTCGACGATGTACGGTTCCGAGCGGCAGACCGAGACCAGTTCCCAGAGCTTCATGTTCAGCTCAGCCCGGCCATGGCCTCGCGGGCCTCGTCGCGTACCGCCGGGGAGGTCGAGGTGGTCAGCACGTGCTCCAGCGCCAGCCGGTATGCCGCCGTGTGCGCCTGCTCCGCCGGAACGGCGATGTCCGGCACGACGCCGGTGCCCTCCCAGTTGGTGCCGGTCACCGGGTTGATGGAGCGGGCCACCGGGACGGTGATCTCCAGGGTGGGGGTGATCGGGAAGCGGTCGGTGGGGTGTGCGCCGCCGCGGGTGGTCTCGCCGATCAGGGTGGCCCGGCCCTGCGTCTGCAGGTTGTACGAGAGCTCCTCGCCCGCGGAGAAGGTGAACCCGCTGGTCAGCACGTACACGGGACGGTCGAGGTAGCGCTCGCCGGGCAGGTAGGCGATGCTCCAGTACTGGCGGAGCGAGCTGCCCGCGCCGGATTCGATGCTGTTGAGGTGGGTCTCGCCGTCGGGGAAGAAGTAGCTGGTCCAGAAGATCGCGCCGTCGGGTGAGCCGCCGCGGTTGCGGCGCAGGTCGATGATCAGCGCGTCGGTCTGCGAGACCAGCTCCATCGCCGCCGCGATCGCACGGCCACCGAGTCCCGCCGCGGTGACGCCGCGCAGATCGAGGCAGCCCACGTTGCCGTCGAGGCGTTCCACCCGGGCGATGCCGTGGTTGGTGACCCGCAGGTGCTCCCGGTAGACCGCGTCGGCCTCGGCGGGGTCGACGGTGGCGTGCAGGCGGGCGTCGCGGGCGCGTACGCGCAGATGCTTGTCGGCGCAGTGCTCGGCCAGCGTCAGGGTGAGGGCGTCGGCGAGCGCCGCCTCGTCCATGCCGTCGTACTCCCCCTCGGTCAGGCGGCGGCGCACGTCGGCGGCGGCCGGGACGGCGCGCTCGGGGAACACGTAGTTGGCGCACATGAGTTCCATGGCGCGTTCGACCAGAATCTTCGGCATGGCCGACACCGTAGCGACCTCGGCTGACAGGTCGCCACGGTGTCAGCGCAGGCGGTGGCGCGGCCCGCTCGTCGCCTGCACCGGCACCCTGGCCACCTGGGCCAGCCCGGCCACGTGCGCGGCCAGCCGGGCGCTGGTCAGCTCGCAGGCGGTGATGTCGGTGACGGCGAGCCAGGACATGTGCACGCCGCCGTCGGCGGAGATGCTCGCCGACCAGCGGGTGCCGGTGGGGTGTGTGGCGATGACGGCGACGCCGACCCGGCCCAGGTCGGCCAGCAGCGCGTCCAGGTCGCGGAGCTGCTCGGTGTGCTCGCCCCACGGGTCGGCGACGAACAGCAGCTGGATGCCCCAGGCGTCGCCGGTGACGTTGTTGACGCGGGCGGTGGGCATGTCCGCGGTCTGCGAGTCGTGCAGCACGGCGGCGTTGGCCGCGGCCCGGCGGCCGATGCGCGCGATGGCGTCGCTGACCGACGAGCTGGTGCGCACCCGGTCGCTGAGCGCGCCGAGCGCGCGCATGTCGGAGCTGCTCAGCCCGGCGACGGTGACCGCCGCGCCGTCGGCCCAGGTCGCCGTGGCGGCCTCGGCGACCAGGTAGCGCAGCAGGTCGTCGCAGCGCTGCGGGTCGCCGAGCAGCGTCAGCAGGCCGGTGCGCTCGCCGTCGACGAACAGTTCGCCGCCCTGCGGCCAGGAGCCGATCTTCAGCAGGCCGGGCAGCAGCGACGGCGTGTCGACGCGGTCGGGCAACCAGGACGACGCCGACAGCGACCACGTGTTGGGCCACTGCACGTCGAACGGCTCCGGCGCGTCCGCGCACGGGGCGGCGAGGATGATGGCGAGGTCGCCGCCGTGTTCCCAGGCCGCGGCGATGTCCGGCATCTCCCACGGTGCGCGGCCGCGCAGCCCGGCGGTGAGCTGGCGCAGCCCGGCGTCGAGGCGCGCGGTGGCGAGGTGCCGCGGCGGCATCTCGCGCGCCCGGTAGCCCAGCGGGCTGCGCACGCCGCCGACGCCGCGGCGGCGGCCGACCCGCATCCGGTGCAGGCGGCGGATCCGGCGGCGCACCACGACGTGCCCGGCGAGCACCCCGGCCAGCGCCAGCCCGGCGCCGGCGGCGAGCACCCTGGTGCGGCCGGTGCCGGGGTCGGTCTCGTCCAGCGGGGCGTGCGGCCGGGTGGCCGGGGCGGGCACCGCGGACGTGGACGGGGCCGCGGCCGACGGCGTCGCGGCAGGTGTCGCGGCGGTCGACGGCGCGGGTGACGCCGGGGGCGGGCTTGCCGGAGTTGACGGCGTGACCGGGGCCGGGGTGGCGGGCGGTGGCGGGGTGGCGGGCTGCTGCGGGGCGGGCGTCTCGACGGCGGGCAGCAGCAGGCGGCCGGTCGCGTGGCGGATCGCGCCGCGGTCGTGCGCATCGGCGGGCAGCACGATCCGCCAGCCCGGCTCGATGTGGTTCGGGTTGCGGATCAGCTGCGGGTTCAGTGCCGCGAGCTGCTGGTAGCGGTCGAAGTCGCCGGTGAAGCGCTGCGCGATACAGCCGAGGTAGTCGCCCTTCTTGACGACGTACACCGGGCGCTCGACGCGCTGGCGCGGCGGTGGGGCCTGGTGCTGCACCATCGACGCGGCCGCGGGCGCGGCGGCGGCGACCGGTGCGGCCTGGACCGGGGCCGGTGCGGCGTACGCCAGGGCGGGTGCGGCACGGGGCAGCGCCTGCGCGGCCATGGGCCTCCCGGCGTACGGCGCCGCCGCGACGGAGGCCGTCACGCGGGCGGCGCTGGGCACGGGCAGGGCGGGCAGCGCCGCGGTCGCCACGCTCGCGCCGGCGAACACCGCGATGAGCGCGCCCACCAGCACTGCCGCGACCCGCTGCTGCAGGCCGAGGCCGGGCAGCCGGGTCGCGCGGCGGCCGGTGATCCGCGCCCCGAGTTCCACCAGGATGCCGAGTGTGAAGGTGGCCCAGGCGATCCAGCCGGCCAGCGTGAGCACGCGCAGGAACAGGTCGCCGTTGTCGGCGGTGGTCAGCAGGGCGGTGATCTCGTCGAGCGAGGGCACGTGCCGGGGCAGCGGGTTGCCCGCGAGCTCCACCAGCAGCACGGGCACGCCCGCGGCGATCGCCACGATCCCGGACAGCGCTGCCAGGCCGGCGAGCAGGCGCAGCGTCCAGTGGGGCCGGTTACGCCGGACTGGTGCCATGATTGCGCCCTTTCGTGTGGCTGCTCGACCGGCGAGCAGATCTATCCGATGAGGAGTGTCGCGGTGGCTTCGCCGGTGGCGGTCCAGGTCGCCCCGCCGAGGAAGGCCAGGCCGGAGGGGTTCTGGTAGGTGATCGTGGCGCGTACGGTGACCGAGGCGCCGTCGGGCGCGACGGTGACCGTGCCTTCGGCGCCGACGCTGTCCAGGTAGGCCAGCGCGGCCGCGCTCGCCAGCGTCCCGTCGATGACCCTGGCGTCGCCCTGGATGGCCTGGGCCGGGTCTAGGGCCTGTCCGGCGCTGCGTGCGGCCTCGGCGGCGACGTTGTCGGCGCGCTGGTAGGCACGCAGCCGCCCGCCGCCGACGACGACCAGGCCGAACATGAAGACCCAGGCCTGCGCCATGATCACCACGAACACGGTCGCCTTGCCCGCGTCACCGCGCCACCTGGTCATCCGCGGCTCCGGTAGGTGTCGAGCGGGCTGGTGAACGTCGACTCGATCCGGAAGCTGCCCGGCACGCCCGGCATCGAGATGTCCTCGAATTGGACCTCGCAGACGACCAGCACGGTGACCGTGGCGGCCACGCCCACGGGCTCCTGGAAACCGGTGGGGTCGACGAGCCGCGCGTCCAGCGGGTCGCAGGTCAGGCCCGCGGCCTGGTAGGCGTTGAGCGCGGCGGTGCGCGCCTCGGTGCGGGCGGTGGCCTCGGTGCGGGCCAGGCTGGCGGTGCGCGCCGCGTCGTAGGCGGCCGCCTCGCCGGCCTGGCGGGCCAGGCTGTACCGGCCGGCGACCATGACGGCGGCGAAGAACAGCAGCACCGAGGGCACCAGGATGGCCAGCTCGACGGCGGCCGAGCCGCGGTCCCCGCGCCGCATCGCCGTTCTCACGGCACCCACCTCTCCACCGGTCCGTGCGCCTGCTGCGAGATCTCGAACGGGTTCAGGAACGGGATCAGGCTGACCGCCCGCCCGGTGACGACCACGGTGACCTCGGTGTTGGTCGCGTTGCGGTCCACGGTGACCGCGGGGCTCTGCAGACCCGGCCCGATCACGCCCAGGAAGTCGTTCGCGTTGGCCCTCGCCGTGGCGTCGGTGCTGCCCTGCTGGCGTCCCGCGTTGGCGCCCTGGGTCGCCGCGGCGAGCGCGATCGAGCGGGCGTAGAAGACCAGGGCAGTCTGCAGGACCATCATGGACACCAGCAGCAGCGGCGCGGCGATGATGGCGAACTCGACGGCGCCGCCGCCGCGATCCGGGCACGCCCGTGACCGGCTCCGTCGCCGGAGCCGGTCACGGATCAGGTGCCAGCGCACTAGTCGCCTCCGTCGCCACCGTCGCCGCCCGGGCCGGCCGGAGCGTCCGTCGGGACCTGCTGCATCCAGCCGTCGGCGATCTCCCACACCGCGGCGGCGATGGCGGCCGCGGCGAGCGCCATGATGGCGACCAGCACGATGTGCGGCACCGGGCCCTCGCCACGGTCACGGACCGCCGGGGACAGCAGGGTGCGCAAGCGGACCTCGATCGCCGCGCATAACGTCGTGAACATGTCGCTCCTACTCCTCATCGTTGGTTGAACAGACTCACCATCAGCGGATATCCGACCAGGATCAGCAAGATCATGATCATCATCGTGGATGGAATGTCCAGCTTGGAGGTGCGTGTCTTGGCTGTTTCCAGAGCGCGGACCCGGATCTGGTCCCGCAGTGATGCCGCCTGGGCGCGCAGCGTCTGGTACACCTGAGCGCCGTCGTTGCCGGCGCTGCGCATGATGTCGGCGAAGCTGGTCAGCTCGACCACGCCGATGGTGGTGGCGAGCCCCTTCAGCTCGTCCCAGGGCGCGCGCATCTGCAGTTGGGCACTGAGCAGGGCGGTCCGCAGCCGCACGTACGGCCAGCCGTCGCAGATGCGCGCCGAGCGCTCCATCGCCTCGACCGCGCCGTGCCCCGAGCGCACCTGGTGCGCGGTCAGCGTCGCGTAGGTGCACAGGGCCCGGACGAACTCGGCCCGCGCGGACTTCGCCTTGGCCAGCATGTCGTAGTGCGCGAGCGCGCTCATGGCCAGCGCCAGCACCAGGGTCAGCGCCACCGGCACGACCACCGGCAGCGAGCGGCCCGTCGCGACCAGCACCACCGTCACCACCACCGGCAGCGCCAGGCCGAGCAGGCCCGACACCATCACGCTGGTCACGTGCCGCTCCGGCGTCTTGTCGAGGATCGCCAGGTCGGCCATGGGCAACCGCAACCTCGACAGCCAGTCGCCGGCGACGGGAAGGTCGGCCGGCGGGGCGTAGTGCGGGTCCACGCCCGGGTGCAGCCGCCGCAGCGCCGGTCCGAGCGCGGGCGTGGCCGGAACGAACTGCCTGATCAGCAGGTACACCCCGAACCCGGTCAGCGCGCCGCCGGTGATGCCCAGCGCCAGCCACAGGTTGCCGCCGATCATGACACCACCTCCGCCGGAGCCGGGGCTCCGGACTCCGAGCGCAGCAGCCGTGGCAGGCGCTCCGGCAGCGACAGCCCGCGGATCCACATCATCAGCCCCACGTACAGGGCCGCCAGCAGGGCGAGGATCAGCTGACCCAGGCCGGTGCGATACGGCGCGGCGTAGCCGGGGTTCAGCGCGCCGAACAGCACCATGACCACGGTCACCCCGGTCAGGAAGCGCACCGTGAACCGGGCCGACGAGCGTTCGCTGTCCACCGTGGCCCTGGCCACGATCTCCTCGCCCAGCCCACCGGCGATGTCCAGCAGGGCCAGGTGCAGGCCCTCGCCGCCGTCCGCCGACTGCAGGATGAGCGGGGCCACCACCTCGTCACAGCTGGGGTCGTCGAGTTCGTCGGCGAACGCGCGCAGCGCGGTGGGCAGGTCGGTGCCCGCCTGCAGGCGCGCGGCCAGCGTGCGCACCTCGGTCGCGAGCAGCGGCGGGGCGGTACGCGCCGTGGCCACGATGGCGGCATGCAGGCCGATGCCGTTGCGCACGTAGTCGCTGACCCGCCGGGTCCACGCCTCCAGCGCGGCCAGCCGGGTCAACGCCTTCTTCTCGGCGGTGGCCGCGGAGAACAGCCACGGCACCCCCGGCACCGCCAGCGCGACGATGATCCCGCCCACCGGCCAGCCGGTGACCAGCCAGGCCGCCGCCCCCGCGCACACCGCGAAGATCAACACACCCTGGTGCGTACGGCGCTGGACGGCGGTGCGCCCCGGCCCGCGCCAGAACCCGCGCAGCCACAGCCGGGTCGGCGAGGCGGGGCCGGGCGGGCGGCGTGTGCCGATCATGAACAGCACCGCCAGCACGATGCCGGTGCCGGCCGTGAGCACGGACAGCGCCGCGAGAATCTGGATCATTGCCGCACCCGCTTGATGTGCAGCTCCCTGGTCCAGGAGCCCCGGTTGTGCGGGCCGGCCTCGATGTAGGGCACCAGCTCGCGCGGGTCGTAGCCGACGTCCATCAGGTCGTCGCGGATGCGCTCCGGCAGGTGCCGCGGCACCGCCCGGCCGTCCGGGCCCGGCCCGAACACGGTCGTGGTGACCACGCGGTCCTCGCGCATGCCGCCGACCTCGATGACGTGCGAGACGAAGCGGTGCTCGCCGCCGCCGATGGCGCGCTCGTCGACCACCGCGGTGTACACGATCAGGTCGATGCCCTGCGCGGCCATGCGCAGCGCCTGCTCCGCGCCGATGTCGTTGCCGTACGAGCAGGCCAGCTGGACGATCGAGTCCATCACCTCGCGGGCCTGCCGGGCGTGGATGGTGCACATCGCGCCCCGGCTGACCGTCATCGCGCGCAGCATCGGCACGATCTCGCGGCCGCGGGTCTCGCCGACGATCACCCGCCGCACGCCGAGCCGCTGGGTGATCGGCATCATGTCGTGCAGGGTCTTCTCGCCACGGCGCTTGCCGTTGTTGTCGTACTCGCCGTGGCCCTGCAGGGCTTCGAGGCTGATCACCCAGTTCTCGTCCGACGGGTACAGGGACTCGTGCAGGCCCAGCTCCCGCGACTCCTCCAGGGTGATGTAGGGCTCCCCCGACGGGATGGTGCGGCCCAGCGCCCGCAGCAGGGTGGTCTTCCCGGACGCGGCCAGCCCCGCGATCATGATGTTGGCGCCGGACTCCAGCGCCTTGATCAGGAACCGGTACAGCAGCAGGTCGATCATGCCCCAGCGGTCGCGCAGCTCCTCCAGCGTCGCCGTGAACAGGCTGTGCTTGCGGATGTAGACGATCGGCCGCGGCGACACCTTGTACAGCACCGTCATCCGGGAGCCGTCGGGCAGCTGCATGTCCAGCTCGGGATTGGACTCCGACAGCTGGCGCTCGGTGGCCGCCACCCGCATCGCCAGCACCTGCAGCATGCCGATGAGCTCGTCGTCGGTGTCGGCGACCGGCTCCCCCCGGCTGCGGCTGCCGTCGGCGTGGTGCAGCAGCACCTGGTCGCAGCCCATGATGTGCACGTTGGTGATCTTCGGGTCGTCCAGCAGCCGCTGCAGCCGGCCGGCCCCGAACATGCCCGCCACCACCGCGTCGAGCAGCGCCTGCTCGTAGGCGGGGCTCACCGGCTGGCCGGCGTGTGCCATCGCCACCCCGTAGTCGGCGATCACCTCGCGGCCGATCCGCGACGCCGTCTCCCGCCGGTATGCCGCGGTGACATTGGCCGAGTCGGCGAGCAGCCGGGTCAGCGTCTCGGTGACCCTGCCCTGCAGCTGGCGCACCACCGCGTAGTCCACCGGCGTCGGGGGTGCGGCGTGCGCGCCGGGAGGCTGCGCGGTGGGCACGCGGGCGTGGCCGTTGACCCTGGGCGCGGCCGTCGCCTCCGGCGGGATCGGGATGAAGCGCGGGGTCGTCACGGCAGCACCGGCGTCAGCGGCTCGGTGTCGCGCCGGGACAGCGCGCTGTCCATGCGGCGCGCGGCGATCAGCGCGGTGATGCTCTCGTACGCCGCGGCGGACTTGCGCATCAGCGGGGCCCGGCGGCGGCCCCGGCCGTCACCGCACAGCGCGCCCGCGGTCGAGGTGTCCCAGGGCAGCGACGCCACCACGGGCACGCCCAGGTGCCGGGAGACCTCCCGCCCCCCGATCCCGCCCCCGATGAGTAGCAGGCCGAGGCTGTTCTCCACGAAACCGGCCGGCAGCTGGCGGCGCATCGCGGTCACCGCCGACACCGCCGGCGACACCGTGCGCAGCGAGTGCGGCCGCAGCGCCAGCAGCACCAGGTCGGCCTTCGCCAGCAGCGCCCACGGCGGGTGCGCCACCGACAGCCGCCCGCAGTCGGCGATCACCACCTGCGCCGCCATCCGGGCGAAGAACTCACCGAGGCTGGTCCAGGCCAGGTCCAGGGTGGCGCTCTGGGCGGGCTCGGTCAGGCCCGGCAGCGCCATCCGCTGCTGGCGCGGCGCGTCCAGGTCGATGAGGTTGCCGGCGAGCTCGGCCTCGGCCGTGCCGCGCAGCGCCGCCGAGGCCAGCGGCAGCACCCCGCGGTTGGCGGGCAGCTCGTAGCGGGCCAGGTAGCCGGCCAGCAGGTCGCCGCCGGCCGGGTCGCACTCGGCCAGCAGCACCGGCGACGGCCAGGTCAGCGTGAACGCCAGCGCGGCGGTGGAGGCCCCCGGGGAGCCCTTGGCGGAGACGATCGCGATCAGAGTCATCGGCGGCCGCTCACGATCCGTCGAGGACGAGCACGATGCGGTCGCCGGCGGCGAGCGCGGCCACCGTGGGCGCGTCGACCGTGGCCACCTCCACGTTGATCACCCACTGGCCGGACCTGCTGCCGGCGGCCAGCTGGACGATCGTGGCGGTGATGGTGCGCGGCGGGACCAGGTCCGGGCCGTCCGTGTTGCTGCGTACGGGCACGACCACGAGCAGCACCTGCGCCCCGACGGCCAGCCGGGACGCCGAGGGCATCTTGTCCTCGCCGAGGGCGATGCCGATCAGCTGGTGGCCGGGGGCCGGCACGGGCGTCTCGGTGACCTGGTCCAGGGTCAGCAGTGTGCCCGGGACCAGCGCCATGACGGCGCGCTTGCCGATCACCTGCGCGGCGTTCGCGGCGGGGATCGGGCGCAGGCCGACCGCCTGGTTGACCCGGACCACGACGAGGTCGTCGTGCTTGATCTGCGCGCCCTTGCCGACCGGCCGGGCCATCGCCAGGTAGTCGTGCGTGCCGCCGATGCGCTGCGCGACGTACCCCGCGGTCAGCGCACCGACGATGATCAGGAGCACGGCGAGCGCGCCCTGTGCCACCGACCGCCGTCGGGGAGCGGTGCGGGGCACCGGGATCGGCGCCGCGGGCAGCGCCCGCGCCGGTGCACTGGTGTTGACGGTCATACGGCCTTGCCTCGTTTCTCGACGCTCCGACCGGTCAGCTGACGGCCGGTGAGTTCACTACCTGCATCTCGTCGATCCGGACCTCGGTGTTGGACGACCGCTCGATGTCGATCACGCCGGACTCGCCGCCGCCGGACCACACCACATGCCAGGTCGTGACGCCCTCGATGTCGTAGGTGCCGTCCCGCTGGCCACGGGAGGGTGCGGTGTAGCGGTGTCCGCAGTTCGGTGACGGCGCGTTGCCCACCGCGGCCGTGTACGGCGTGCCGACGAAGTGGTCGGGCCCCCTCGCGACGACTTGCGAGCAGGGGACCGGGGTCGTGCCGTCGCCCATGTTCCAGCGGATCACCATGGCGGTGGCGGTGGCCGTGACCGTCAGCCCCGGCACGGACGCCTGCCGGGTGACCGAGCCCCAGGTGCTCTCGGTCACCGGGGTCCACATCCAGACCGGCAGGCCGACCAGGCCCGCGCCGTTCGGACGCGGCGCCATGTGGATGTCCGGCCCGGCGATGGGCATGAGCCTGATCGCCCGCACGGCCAGCGCCATCGGCGAGGGCATCGCCCCGTATCCCGGCGGCGGGTCGGTCAGGTACTCGTCGGTGCCCTGCTGCCAGCCGGCCGACAGGCCGCCCCAGCACCAGACGGCGTACATGAAGCCGTCGTCCGGGTCGTTGCCGCCCCAGAGCGGGTCGTCGGCCGTCAGCTCCAGGCGGTTGTAGTAGCAGGTGTCGGTGTGGTTGAACCAGCCCATGCTCAGGTCGTGGCAGGGGATGGGGTCGACGAAGTCCTCGTGCTCGCAGTCGATGCCGTCGCCGCCCCCGCCGCCACTGCCGCCTCCGCCGCTGCCTCCCCCGCCGCCACCGGTGACGATGAGGACGCAGGGGCCGTTGTTGGGCGGGCAGTGGATGTAGTCGGCATACGCCGGGCTCTGCGTCACGACCAGGGTCAGCGCTACCGTGAGCGCGGTCGTGGCGAGCGCGGCCAGCGCGCGGACCCGGGTCAGCACGACGACGCCCGGTCGGTGTGCGAGTCCACCCAGCGCCAGAGGTTGTCCGGGTAGAGCCCGGCGCGCAGGGTCACCGGGTAGCGCTTGTTCTGCCCGGGCGCGGCGACGGATTTGCGGGTCTTCTTGTTGACGGTGTCCGTGCCGGCGTCGTCCACGCAGGCCTCCACGACGATCGAGGTGGCGCTGACCGAGACGACCCGGCGCAGCGTGACTGTGGGTTTTCCGGTGCGCACCAGCCCCTGCTCGGACAGCAGCCCGAGGTCGCGTTCGAGCTGGGCCATGTAGCGGCCGCCCGCGTACTTGTAGAGGGGGCGCCGGGTGGGGTCCTTGGTCCAGTCGTACTTGCCGGTCTGGCCGGCCGTGAGGTAGATGCCGTTCAACTGCTGGAAGGCCGTCCACGCCGCGTCGACCGTGCGCTGCTGGTCGTCGCTGAGCGCCGGGCCGGGCGACTGCCGCACCGCGGCGGTCGTCGGCAGCGCCGCGGTGTCCGGCACCTCGGCCGAGCACCCGGCGAACACCAGACAAGAGGCAGCGGCGAGCAGGGTCGCGGCAGCGACCGACCGTCCTCTTCGGCTGTACGGAATCATGCGCCCCCCTCGTCCCCGACGAGCCTCGCTGAGTCCTTCACCTGCCAGAAGTTGTTGCCGTGTAAGCGGATCCCCCCGCATCAGACGGCCGATCGTACGATGAACTCCGCCGATATAACAAGGGGTGAGGAATAGCCACACGGACAGTGTTTGGCATCGGATCTTCCATTTACGACTCACGATCATTCTGTTCTGGAACGCACGGCCGGCACAGACAATCTCCCTGACGGCAGGCCGCCATCCATCGATCATGACAAATGGTAAGCGGGGCGCCCCGAGTCATGAATGCGACGGCTCAGGGCGAGTGGCGCACCGGTCCGCCGCCACCGGAAACCGTGATCAGACAGGACCAACTGGCACGGTTCGCCGATTCCGGCAAATCACCTCTGATCCCCCGCTAAGATGACAAAGTTATCGACGGGGAGTGATGGCTGTGGTGACGGTCGACAAGAGCACAGGCTTCGCCGCGGTGCCCGCGCAGTTGGACGACGTGCTGGGCTGGTTTGCGCGGATGCGGGAGGGCGACCCGGTCAGCTGGGACGAGCACTACGGCGCGTACCACATCTTCCGGTATGCCGACATCGAGAAGGTGCTCTCCGATCCGGCGACCTTCTCCTCCGACCTGACCGGGCTGGTCCCGCCGCAGGAGGAGATCGAGCTGTTCAGCCGGGGCAACTTCGTGCGCATGGACCCGCCCCGGCACACCAAGATGCGCCGCATCGTGAGCAAGGCGTTCACCCCGCGGGTCGTCGCCGGGCTGGCCCCGCGCATCGAGACGATCACGAACGAGCTGCTCGACCAGGTGGCCGGGCGCGAGCGCGTCGACCTGGTGCAGGCGCTGGCATACCCGTTGCCGGTGACCGTGATCGCCGAACTCATCGGGGTGCCCGGCAGTGACCGTGAAACCTTCCGGCGCTGGGCCGACGAGCTGCTCAACGCGCAGGTGCCGGACACCGTGATCCCGGACGAGAAGACGATGCAGCAGGCCGGCGCCCGGCTGCGCGGCATGATCGACTACCTGCTGGCGCACATCCGGCACCGGCGCGCAAACCCCGCCGACGACCTCACCAACGCCCTGATCGACGCCGAGGTCGACGGCGAACGCCTCACCGACGAGGAGATCGTCGGTTTCCTCGGCGTGCTGCTGATCGCCGGGCACATCACCACCACGACGCTGCTCACCAACACCGTGCTGTCCCTGGACGCGAACCCCGACGCCGCCGCCGCGCTGCGCGCCGACCCGTTACGCATCCCGGCCGCGCTGGAGGAGGTGCTGCGCTACCGCTCGCCGTTCCCGCGGCTGGCCCGGCTCACCACCGCCGCCGCCACGGTCGGCGACCGCCAGGTGCCCGCGGGCAAGGTGCTGATGCTGTGGGTGGCCTCGGCCAACCGGGACGCCGCACAGTTCGTCGAGCCGGACACCTTCGACATCACGCGTACGCCGAACCCGCACCTGAGCTTCGGCCACGGCATCCACTTCTGCATCGGCGCGCCGCTGGCCCGCCTGGAGGGCCGGATCGCCATGGAGGTGCTGCTGCGGCGCTGCGCCGACCTGGCCGTCGACGACGGCGTGCAGCTCTACGACCCGCGCATGATGACCGGCGCCCGGGTGCTGCCGCTACGTGTGCGCTGGTCCTGACCCGGTCAGGCCGAGGCCGCGCGCTGGTGGGCACTGACCGCCAGCTCCACGCGGGAATGCACGCCCAGCTTGGCGAGGATGCTCGACACGTGTGACTGGACGGTGCGCCGGGACAGGAACAGCTGCGCCGCGATCTCGGGATTGGACATGCCCGCGGCGACCAGCGCCGCGACCCGGTGCTCGGTCTGCGTGAGCGCCTCCCAGCCGTGCTTGGGGCGTTTGCGCGGGCCCTGCCGGCCGCGGCGCACCCCGAGCCGGCGCAACCGCGCGTCGGCGCGGAAGATGTCCCGGCTGGCGTCCATCGCGGTGTAGAGGTCCAGCGCCCGGGCCAGCGCGGCCCGCGCCGGGTCGAGGTCGCCCCGCGCCGCCAGCGCCACCGCGGCGTCCTCGGCGGCCTGCGCCTCGTACAGCCGCCAGCCGCAGGCGCGGTAGGACTCCACGGCGGCCAGCAGCAGGTCCGCGTCGCCCTCGGCGAGGCCCCGGCACAGCAGCGCGGTCGCGGTCAGGCTCACCGCGGGCTGCGCGCCGGCCAGCTCCTCCGTCTTGGCGACCAGCGCGGCGGCCCGGTCCCGGTCGCCCGCCGCGGCCGCCAGCCGGGCCAGGTCGGGGCAGATGTGGTACATCACCCGGTGCGGCAGGTGCTCCAGCGCGGAGGCGTGCTCCCAGAACGGGTAGAACAGGTCGAGGCAGTGCGCCGCCCGCGCGGGCTCCTCCAGCAGCACCCGCGCCCAGGTGTCCAGGTAGACGTACTGCGCCTCGGCCGCGCCGCCCTGGCTCTGCGCCACGATCGTGGCCTCGGGCACCGGCTCGCCGCGGTGGATCGCGATGAGCCTGCCCAGACCGCGCAGCCACGGCTCGTCGCCCAGCGGATCCGGATACTCCAGCCCCGCCTCGATCTCGACGAGCGCGTCGTCCCAGGCCCCGGTGAGGAAGCGCGCCTGCGCCCGGAGCGCGTGGATCAGCGTCAGGTAGGGCCCGCCGTAGCGCTGGTTGCTCTCCAGCGCGTCGGCCAGCACCTGCTCCGCCTCGTCCAGCCGGTCCAGTTCCAGCAGGCAGTAGCCGCGCAGCACGCTCTGGCCCGCGGGCATGTCGGGCAGCACGCCCTGGCCGATGTCGGCGACGGCCTGCTCGCTCAGGGCCAGGCCCTGCCCGACGTCGCCCTCGATGAACCGCAGCCCCGCCTGCACCAGCCTGCCCAGCCCCACCGCGTACCCGTCGCCGGCCCGCGCGCCGTGCTCGATCGCCAGCGCGGCGGCGGACGCGGCGGCCTCGTGCTGGCGCAGGAAGAACCGGCACTTGGCGCAGAACCCGTGGAAGCGGCCGGCGTCGGCCGCGGGCAGGTCGTCGGCCGCCAGCGCGACCGTCGCGACCTGCACCGCCTCGGCCTGCCGGCCCTGCCGGAACAGCGCGTCCATCAGCAGCCAGTAGAGCGCGCTGCGCCGGTGCGGGTCCGGGTCGCGGGCGATCGCCTCCCGGGCCTCCTGCTCGGCCTCGCGCAGGCTGCTCTCCCAGATCAGCGCCCGCACCAGGTGGAAACGCAGCTCGCCGGCACGTTCCTCGGACACCTCGGCCAGCGCCCGGCGCAGCAGCCGCACCGCCGCGCCGGGCGCTTTGGTGATCAGCTCGTCGGCGGAGGCCACCATCCAGTCCAGCGTCGCGGCGTCGAGGGCGGTCCCGGCGACCAGGTGTTCGGCGACCCGCTCCACGGAAGCCCCGGACGAGGTCAGCACCTGCCCGGCCCGCAGGTGCAGCGCGGTGCGCATCTGCTCGGGGACACGCTCGCCGAGCGCCTCGCGGATCAGCGCGTGCCGGAACTCCAGGTACGGCCCGGCGTCGACGACCACGCCGGCGTCCAGCGCCGCGAACATGATCTCCGACAGCGCCATCACCGGCATCTCCAGCACCGCCGCCAGCTCCGCCACGTCGATGGCGCGGCCCAGCACGGCGGCCTGCTGCAGCGTCTCGCGCTCCTTGCGAGGCAGGAAGGCCAGCCGACGCAGGATCATGTCGACCAGCGAGCGCGGCATACCCGCCTCGGCGGCGTCGGCGGTCAGCTCGGCGCTGCCGTGGTCCACCCGGATCCAGCCCTCACGCGTCAGCGCGGCCAGCAGCTCGGTGAGGTAGAACGGGTGGCCGCCCGCGCCGGCGACCAGGCGGGCCAGCCGCGGGCCGGGCGGCGCGCCCAGCCGGTCGGTGACCAGGGCGGTCACTGCGGCGTCCGGCAGCGCGGCCAGCTCGACCAGGTCCGCGCCGCGTGCCTGCAGGCTGCGCACCAGTGCCGCGGCCTCGGCGCGGGTGGCGGCCCGGGCGGCGACGACGACCAGCAGCGGGTACTCCTCGATGCCGCGGCCCATCCGGTGCAGCACCACCAAGCTGGCCGGGTCGGCCCACTGCACGTCGTCGACGAGCACCGCCATCGGGCCGGCCGCACACCAGGTGTCGACCAGATCGAGGATCGCCTCGGTGACCGCGAGCTGGTGGTTGGCCGCCGCCGTGCTCAACGCCAGCGCGTCCTCGCCACGCAACAGGCGCGCCACCCGGGCCTGGGCCGGGTCGTCGGTGACGACCAGCAGGCCGAGGCACGCGCCGATGGCGGAGAAGGGCAGCTGCTGTTCGAGGTCCTCGGCCGCGCCGCGCCGCACCCGCATGCCCAGCCGCTCGCATTCCGCGGCGGCCGTATCGAGCAGGGTGGTCTTGCCGATGCCGGGTTCGCCCTCGACGAGGACGGCGGCACCGGTTCCCGCGGCCGCCGCCCGGGCCAGCGCGCGCAGGCGCTCGACCTCGGGATCGCGGCCCACGAACACAGGCGCCGCCATGGAACAAGCCTAGTCGTCAGGCATGTCCCAGGCGGCGCCATGGGGCCGAACGTGGGGTGTCCCTGAGTTCCCGCGGGGGCGGGCCGAGGGACACACCGTGTCCGGGGTGGGGTGGGATGGGTGCGAGGAACGTCAGTGGTCCGCGCGTCCGGCGTACATCTCGTTGACGACGGCGAGCACGTCATGGATGGAGGTGCGGGCACGGGTGGCGATGTGCTCGACGGGCGCGTTGCTGGCGAACGCCTCCCGGATCGCCGAGCGCAGCGAGCCGGCGTCGTGGCCGATGGCGACGGCCTGGTCGATCAGGCACAGCGCGTGATCCGCGGTGACGTACATGCTCATCTCCCAGCTGCCGGCTCGTCGTCATGATCGGGTGCGGGGCACCGCCTGCTTCCGCTCGACCCGCTGACGCGGCCGTAGAGGCGCCGGTGCTTCCGTGACATCCACGATCCGGCACCCGGCAGAACGAAACATCCGCCACCCGGCGGTACTGCATGCCCGACTCATCACCTTTTTATAGGAAAAGCTCCGTTCATGACGTTGGTTCGGCAGGAACGGAGCCCCGATCACGAGCCGGCTCAGCCCGGATGCACTCCCACCGCGTCCCGGATCTTGAAGCCCTCCCGCGCGTCGGCCGAGCGGGCGCAGTGCGCGCAGCAGTAGAAGTGGCCGGACACCTCGACCCCATGTCCGATGATCTTGCAGGCGCAGTGCTCGCACACCGGCGCCAGCATGTGCACCGCACACTCGAACGAGTCGAAGACGTGCACCGCGCCACCCGCGGTGTGCACCTCGAACGACAGCCAGTAGTCGTTCTTGCAGACCTCACACGTGCCCACAGACAATCCCTCCCATCGGCGTATCCATGAACAGTGTCGGGTGCGTCACCGCCGAGCAGCGGCAAAACGACCCATTTGCCCAGGCCCGGGCGTGATCAGCGCGTACGCAGCCCGACGTACGCCCCCGCGCGGATGCGCCCGGGCGGGCGGACTCCGTAACCTCGCCCTGTGCACCTGCTCCATCGCCTGGCCGCCCGCCCCCAGCGCTACGACGCCATGTTCGCGCTGGTCATCGGCGTGCTGGTGATCGGCTGCTCGTGGCCGACGCAGAGCGAGCAGCCCGATCGGATCCGCCTGGACGCCGCGGCGTTCGCGCTGCTGTCCCTCGGCGCCCTCGCCCTGGTCGTACGCCGCCGCTGGGCGGTGCCTGCCTGCCTGACCACGTTCGCGGTGGTCACCGTGTTCATCGGCGCCGGCTACCCCTACGGACCGGTCTTCGCCTACGTCATGATCGCCGTGTACTCGCTGGCGGCCTGGCGGGACCCGCGCTGGTCCGTCCCCGTGACGACGGTGCTCATCGTGCTCTACCTCTGGCTGAGCGGATGGGTGGAGAAGGAGCCCGACGGGCTGCTGTTCAACCTGGTCACCACGACGTTCTGGCTGGCGACGCCGCTGGTCACCGGCATCGCGGTGCGCATGCGGCGGGTGTCGATGGAGCAGTCGGCGGTCGAGGAGCGGCGGCGGCACGCGTACGAGGAGCGGCTGCGCATGGCCCAGGAGGTGCACGACGTCGTCGGGCACAGCCTCGCCGTGATCAGCATGAACGCCGGCGCGGCGCTGCACGTGCTCAGCCGCCGCCCGGACACCGCCCCGCAGGTCGAGGAGTCGCTGCGGGCCATCCGCCAGACGAGCACCGCCGCACTGGACGAGCTGCGGGTCACCCTGTCCGCGTTCACCGGCGCGTGCCCCGCCCCCGACCGCCCCGCGGCCGGGCTGGGCCTGCTGCCCGAACTGGTCGCCGCGACCACGTCCGAGCGGCTCACGGTCCGGCTGACCGTGCACGGCCCGACCCGGCCCGTCCGGCACTCGGTCGACCTGGCCGGATACCGCATCGTGCAGGAGGCGCTCACCAACGTGCTGCGCCACGCCGCGGCCCGGCAGGCGACGGTCGAGGTGGCGTACGGCCCGCACGGGGTGGCGCTGACCGTCGCCGACGACGGCCGCGGCGGCGCCCCGCAGCCCGGCGGCTCCGGGCTGGACAGCATGCGCGAGCGCGCCCGCGCCCTGCACGGCGTCCTCGACGCGGGCCCGCTGCCCGGCGGCGGCTTCCGCGTGCACGCCGCCCTCCCCTACGGCGACTCCACCGACCCGGACCCGCTGCCCGCCGACCCCCGGTCGCGCATCGTGCCCGCTCCCGCAGGACCCGCAGACGCTGCACCGCTGTCCGGCGTGGCCGCTCCCGCCGGACCCGCGGACGCCGAACCGCCGTCCGGCGAGCGTCCGACCACCCGCCCGGTCGTGGGCGGGGTCGCATGATCCGGGTCGCGCTCGCCGACGACCAGGCGCTGTTGCGGCTGGCCATGCGCACCCTGCTCAGCTGCGAACCCGACCTCGAACTCGTCGGCGAGGCCGAGGACGGGATCGGCGCGCTGGACCTCGTCGCCGCCCACCGGCCGGACGTGCTGCTGCTCGACATCCGCATGCCGCGGATGGACGGGCTGGAGGTGCTGCGCCGCCTCGACGGGCCGACCCGCGTGATCATGTTGACCACGTTCGAGCTGGACGAGTACGTCTTCGAAGCGCTGCGGGCCGGGGCGTCGGGCTTCCTCACCAAGGACGCCGAGCCGGCCGAGCTGCTGCGCGCGGTGCGGGTGGTCGCCGCCGGGGACTCGCTGCTGTCGCCCACGGTGACCCGCCGGGTCATCGAGCGGTTCGGCGCGACGCCGGGCGCGGCCCCGCCGAAACGCGTACACCCTGGCCTGCATCTGCTCACCGAGCGGGAGCGGGAGATCGTGGGCTGGGTGGCGACCGGACTGTCCAACGACGAGATCGCGGCCGGCCTCGTGGTCAGCCCCGCCACCGTGCGCACCCACGTCAGCCGCGCCCTGATCAAACTCCACGCCCGCGACCGCGCCCAACTCGTCGTCATCGCCTACCAGTCGGGCCTCCCGATCCCCCACCCCTGACCCTCCTGGCGCCGCGGGCCGCGCGGGGACGTAGGCGGGGATACGTGCTCGGGCTGATGTGCGCGACGGGGGCGGGCGGGGAGCCTGGCCGGGTTCTTGTGACCCGAACAGGAAGGCCCGCCCATGTCCTCCGCCTGGCAGCGGATCGCCACCGCCCCCGCCGGCCGCCGCACCGCGTGGTCCGTGCTGACCGCCTGGCTGCTCATCGCCGTCGCCGCCACCATGTTCGCCAAGACCGGCGACGTGGAGACCAACGACCTCAGTTCCTGGCTGCCCGCCTCGGCCGAGTCGACCCGAGCGCTCGAACTGTCCGCCCGCGAGTTCCCCGCCGCCGAGCCGGAGCAGCTGCTGCTGGTGTATGCCCGCGACGGCGGCCTGACCACCGCCGACCGCGAGGCGGCCGCGGCCGACGCCACCGCGCTGGCGGCGCTGGCCGCGGGCCCGGTGCCCCCGCCGATCCCGTCTCAGGACGGGGCGGCCCTGCTGGTCACCGTGCCGCTCAGCCCGGCGCAGACCGCCGAGGAGGCCGTCGGACCGGTGCTGGACCAGGCCAGATCGGTGCTGGCCGAGGGCCTGCCCGCGGGCCTGGGCGCGTGGATGACCGGCGGACCGGCGGCCGGGGCCGACTTCGACGCCGCATTCGACTCCCTGGACACCACGCTGCTCGGGGTCACCGTCGGCGTCGTCGCGCTGCTGCTCCTGCTCACCTACCGCAGCCCGGTGCTGCTGCTGGTGCCGCTGTTCACCGTCGGCGTCGCCAGCCAGCTCGCGAGCGCGCTGGTCTACCTCGGCGCGAAGTATCTCGGCCTGGTCGTCAACGGGGCCAGCGCGGGCATCCTCACCGTGCTGGTGTTCGGCGCGGGCACCGACTACGCGCTGCTGCTGATCTCCCGGTACCGCGAGGAGCTGACCCGCCACGCCGACCACCGGCAGGCGATGCGCCTGGCGCTGCGGCACAGCCTGCCCGCGATCATCGCGTCCGCCGGCACCGTGATCCTGGCGCTGCTCACCCTGCTCGCCGCGGGCCTGAACTCCACCCGCGGGCTGGGCCCGGTCGCCGCGCTCGGCATCGTCTCGGCGCTGCTGGCGATGACCACTCTGCTGCCCGCCCTGCTGGTGATGTGCGGGCGGCGGGTGTTCTGGCCGCTGGTCCCCGCGGTGCGCGACGCCGCCGAGCCCGCCCGCGGACCGGGCCTGTGGGCGCGCACCGCCGGATTCGTGTCCCGGCATGCCCGCCCGATCTGGATCGTCACCGCGCTCGGGCTGGCCGCGCTGAGCCTCGGCGCGACCACCCTCGACACCGGGCTGCGCCAGTCGGAGGCCTTCGTGACCAAACCCGACTCGGTACGCGGCTTCGAGGTGCTCGCGACGCACTTCCCCGCCGGTTCCGGCGACCCCACGGAGGTGTACCTCGACACCACCGCCGCGGACCGGGTCACCGGCACGCTGCGCGCCCTGCCCGGCGTCGCCGAGGTCGGCGCGGCGGAGCCGTCGCTCGCGGGCGGCTGGACCCGGCTGCGCATCGTGCTCGCCGACGCGCCCTCCAGCGACCGCGCGGAGCAGACCGTGCTGCGGCTGCGCGACGCCGTGCACGCCGTCGACTCGTCAGCCCTGGTCGGCGGCGCGACCGCGCAGGAACTCGACGAGAACACCACCATGGACGCCGACCTGCGCCTGCTCATCCCGCTGATCCTGGCGGTGGTGCTGGGCGTGCTGATCGTGCTGCTGCGCTCGCTGGTCGCGCCGCTGCTCCTGCTGGGCAGCGTGCTGCTGTCCTTCGGCGCGGCGCTGGGCGCGGCCGCGCTGGTCTACCACGCGATCGGCTTCCCCGCGATCGACCGCTCCGTGCTGCTGCACGGCTTCCTGTTCCTGGTCGCGCTGGGGGTCGACTACACCATCTTCCTGATGACCCGGGCCCGCGAGGAGGTCGCGACACATGGCCACGCCGAAGGAGTCACCCGCGCGCTGGCCGTCACCGGCAGCGTCATCACCAGCGCCGGCGTGGTGCTGGCCGCGACGTTCTCGGTGCTCTCCCTCATGCCCGTCGTCTTCATGATGCAGGTCGGCATCCTCGTCGGCATCGGCGTCCTGCTGGACACCTTCGTCGTCCGCACCCTCCTCGTGCCCGCCCTCGTCCACCACGTAGGCCCCCGCACCTGGTGGCCGCGCCACCCGTGAAAGGAAGGGCACCTTCACATCGCTATGCGTTGTAGAAGGTGCCCTTCTTAACCGTCGATCGCATACCGGGTCCTGCCGAGGCCATGCTGAGCCAGCGCTGGTTCGACGTGACCACCGCGGCGATGGACCGGGCCATGGAGGTCCACCTGAGCCTGGCCGCGAGCAGCCAGCACCGGCACTTCCGGCTCCCCGACCTGATCATCGCCGCCACGGCCGAGCAGCACGGGGCGACCGTGCTGCACTACGACGCCGACTACGACCGCATCGCGGCCGTCACGGGGCAACCCGTCGAGTGGATCGCCCCGCGCGGGAGCCTCTAGTCCAAGCAGGCCACCGGGACCTGCTGCACCGCGTTGTTGGCGAAGCCGCCGCGGTTCCAGGCTTGCTCGACCGGCTGCACCCCGCCCAGCGCGTCGACGGCGCGGGCGGTCAGCAGATGCCGGCCCGGCACCGCGTCCCACGCGTACGTGAAGCGACGCCATGCCCACCGGTGACCGTTCTCCGGTTCCAGTTCGGCCGCCGACCAGGTCTCGCCACCGTCGATGCTGACCTCCACCGAGGTCACCGGTGCCCGACCGGACCAGGCCCGCCCCTGCACCGACACCGGTCCCGGACGCACCACCCGGGTGCGGGACATGAAATCGGGGAAGCCGGGCGGGGCCAGCAGCGCCCGCGGCGCGATCCGGGTCACCGGCACGCCCGGGTCGGCGGCGTCGCGGCGCACCCGGTATGCCACGGCCTGCTGGAAACCCTCGAACGGCCGGTCGACCAGCGTGATCTCGCGCAGCCACTTCACGTGCGCCATGCCGTACCAGCCGGGCACCACCAGCCGCACCGGGAAACCGTGCTGCGGCAGCAGCGGCGAGCCGTTCATCTCGTACGCCAGCAGCACGTCCTCACCGAGCGCCTCCGCCACCGGCAGGCTGCGCTGGTAGTCCTGCTCGATCCCGCGCTCCACCCCGTGATCCGCACCGGTGAACACCACCTCGACCGCGGACGGGTCCACCCCGGCCGCCGCCAGCACGTCGCGCAGCGGCACACCGGTCCACTCCGCGGTGCCGACCGCCTCCACCAGCCATGGCTGGCTGACCGGGCGGGGCAGCAAACGGGCCCGCCCGTTGCCCGCGCACTCCATGGTCACCCGCACCGTGCGCGCCGGCATCGCCCGCAGCGCCGCCAGATCCAGCGTCGCCGGCCGCCCGACCAGCCCACCCACGCTGATCTGCCAGGACGCCTCCTCGGCGTACGGGATGTCGTAGTGGATCAGCAGGTAGTGCAGCCCGGCCGGAGTCACGTCGTAGCGCAGCGCCTCCAGCGGCATGCCGTGGTTGCGGGCGGCCAGCGCGAGCTCCTCGGCGCTGATGCCCTCGTCCGGCTCGGCCAGGCGGCCGGGGCGGCTGACGTCGTTCAGGGTCGTGTCCACCCCACCAGCATCACCCCTCACCCCGGCGACACGGAACCCGGCCCGCCCGGCTACTGCCGATCAACCGACGCACGGGGCGGCGCGGCGCGGCGGGCTGTGGCACGATCACCCGTCATGAACGGGGAATCAGATCGTCGTACGTCTATGTTGACCGTCGCCGTGGCCGCGCTGGCCGCCTGCGCCGCCGGGATCGTGCTGGCCCGCTGGGGCCTGATCGCGGTCCCGCGGCGGCTGTTCGCCGGCTATCCGAACGCGGAGCTCGCCGTCGGCGCGTTCGAGCCGGGCGTGACCGCGCTGGCGGCGGCGCTGACCGTGCTCGCCGCCGGGTTGGCCCCCGCGCTCTCCCGGCTCAGCGGCTGGGCGGTCAGCGCGGCCGGGGTGCTGCTGACCTTGGCGGGCCTCCAGTTCGCCACCGCCGGCGTGCCGGACCAGGGAATCGTCTCGGCGGCTCTCGTCGCCGCGGGGCTCGGCGTCATGTGCGGCGGGCTGCTGGTCGCGGCCGGACAGCAGCAGCTCGCGGGCCGGCTCGCCACAGCGGGCGGGTTCGCCGCCGGGCTCGGGCTGGCCTCGCCGATCCTCCTGCTGCTCGCCCCGCGGGACTACGATCCCGACGCGCTGGGCCCGGACGTCTATCTGCCCGGGATCGCGCTCGCGCTCGTGGTGGCCGCGGCGGTCGCCGCGATGACCCGCCCCGTTCCCGCCACGCCGAAGACCGCGAGAGTGTGGGGGCCCGCGGTCGCGACCGCCGTCGCCGCCGCTGTGCTGTACGCGGGCGACGCCGCGCTCGCCGCCACCGTCGACGCGCTGCGGCTCAGCCGCGACGGTCTCGCCTCCCAGCAGCGCATCGACTTCGTGCAGGACCTCGCCCGCTACGGCATGCTCACCATCGCGGTGGCGGTCGGCCTCGTGCTGACCGGGTACGCCTACCGCCGCGGCCGCGCGGACCTGGCCCGCTGGACGCTGCTCTGCCTCGCGCTCGCCGCGCCCCTGCACATGGGCCTGGTCCGGGCGCTGTACCTGCCGTCGGCGCCGTACGTGATGGTGCTGGCGGCAGCCGCCGCGGCGGCTCTCGGCGTCGCCGCGACGGCCTACGCCGACCGCTGGCTGCCCGCGGACGCGCTGGGCGTCTGCCTGGCCGGCGTGGGGATCGCGGTCAGCGCCGCCGCCTACCGGATGGGCCCGTCCTGGGGTTACGCGGCGGGGGTGCTCGTCGCGACCGGCACCGGGTTCGCGCTCGCCGCCGGGCTGGCGCGGGTGCTGCGCACCGCCCATGGCACTCCGGTCGACGTCGCCGGTTCAGCGGTGCTCGGCCTCGCCACGGTGCTGCTCGCCGGGCAGGCCCTCGGACCGCTGATCGTGGAGGCCGCGACCTCCACCGGCTACGGCGGCGACCTCCCGCTGACCCTGCCCGGCCTGGCCGGCGCGTCGGCCGTGGCGTTGCTGCTGCTGTTCGGGATGTCCCGCGCCGTCGACCGGATCCGCCGCGACATCCAGGACGAGGCCCGCCGCGCGGTGTCCTGACGGGACCGCCGGTCGGCGCAATCCGGTTGCGGCGCACGAGATCATCGAAGGATGACCCCGAACCGCGCCGCGGCGCTGCGCTCGCTGCGCGGGCTGGCCCTGGGCGACGCCTTCGGCGAGACCTGGTTCTTCCAGCCTGCCGACAAGTTCGAGTGGCTGGTGTCCGAGCGGCAGGCCCGCTCCGGACCCTGGCCGTGGACCGATGACACCGCGATGGCGCTGTCCCTGCTCCGCGTGCTGACCGAGCACGGCGAGGTGGACCAGGACGCGCTGGCCGCGGCGTTCGCGAACGCGTACGACGCCGACCCGTACCGCAACTACGGGCCGTCGATGCACGGCGTGCTGCGCGCGGTGTACGAGGGCGAGCACTGGCGCGAGGCCACCGGGCGCCAGTTCGGCGGCCAGGGGTCGTGGGGCAACGGCGCGGCGATGCGGGTCGCGCCGCTCGGCGCCTGGTTCTCCGGCGACCTCGACCGGGTCGTCGCGCAGGCCCACGCCTCGGCCGAGGTCACCCACGCCCACCCGGAGGCGGCGGCGGGCGCGGTGGCGGTCGCCGTGGCCGCGGCCCTGGCGACCGCCGGAATCGCCGCCGACGAGCTGATCGGGGGCGTGCTCGCCCGCACCCCGGACGGCGAGGTGGCCGCCGGGCTGCGCCGGGTGGCCCGGCTGCCGTTCGACCGGCATCCGACCTGGGTGGCCGGCGAGGTCGGCTGCGGTGCGCGCATCTCCGCGCCGGACACGGTGCCGTACGCCGTGTGGTGCGCCGCGCGGCACCTCGACGACCTGCCCGAGGCGCTCTGGGCGACCGCCTCGGCGGGCGGCGACATCGACACGACGTGCGCCATCGTGGGCGGCATCGTGGCCGCCCGCACCGGCCTCGACGCGGTCCCCGCCACCTGGCTCGACGCCTGCGAGCCGCTACCCGCCTGGGTCGCCGCGGCCACCTGACCGCCACGCGCCACAGCCGGGCCGGGCGGTGTCAGGGGCGCAGGGTGCCGGTGGGTGGGAGGCCGGCGGAGGCGGTGACGTGGACGGCGGTGGTCCACCAGCCGCTGTCGAGGCGGCCCGCGGACGTCCAGTCGATGACCCAGTCGAGCATGCACAGCGGCGGCTCGTCGTAGGCCTCGGGCATCGGTAGCAGGGTGATGCCACCGTCGGGTTCGACGTAGCCGTCCAGCGGCAGTTGCCGGGGCATCGCCAGCCGGGAGGGCAGCAGCTTCCACGCCCGGTGGGACGGATAGCTGTGGTCGGTGGCCCAGGTGTCGATGATCCCCGCCCGGACCAGCGGCCGCAGCAGCGACGCGGTGTCGGTGCACAACCGGTCCCGCTTGGGCTGGTACGGCGTGAAGCTGAGCAGCCGCGCCCGGGTCAGCTCGACGCCCGCCGGCCGCCCTGCCTCGTCCCGCGACCGCCCGTCCCACCCTTCGGCGTCGGGTTCGGCGTGCGGCCAGGACCCGCCGTCCGACCGCCCGTCGAAGGCCCCGGCGCCCGGGTGCTCGACCGCGCCGACGCGGTCGTCCCACTGCTCGGCGGCGTCGGGTTCGATGTCGTCCGGTTCGGCGTACGCGCGCCGCCGCCGTCCACTGCGCACCTGCCGGTCGTAGGACTCGGCGAGTGCCGTCTCCTCCTCCGGGCCGAGGTCAGTCCCGTGCCGGGCGCGGTGCGTCGCGTCCCCGGCGTACGGGAGCTCCTCGACGGCGAGCCCGCCCGACCCGGGCACGGGGTCGTCCTCGCGCCGCGCGGTCGAAGCTCGCTGTCGTGACGCCCACATCGGCGCACCTCCTGGGGTCCCGGGGAATGGGACGGGACGGGATGAGTTCCTGTCCGCCAGAAGGAGTAACGGGTGATCTTTCCGCCGGGTTAGCGGTGATCAGGCAGTACAGAAGGCCGGTGTGACATGTTTCTCTCCGGTAACATTCGTCCGAACGTATGTGGCGAGACGCCTTCATGTTGACGAAACATAGCTTCTTGTGCCGGGCCGCCATCGCAACGTACGCCGTTTCCACCCCGTCACCAGCGCCATTGCCGCGGTCTTCGCGGTCGCGCTGGTCGTCTCGGGTGCCTTTCTCGTCTATCGACAGCTCGCCGAGCCGGGCTGCTCCGGGGAGGCGCCGCTGACCGTGGCCGCGCCCGCGGAGATAGCGCCGGCACTGCAGGAGACCGCCGCCGCGCTCACCGCGCAGAAGGCCGAGGTCGACGGTGCCTGCATCGCCGTGCAGGTGAAGGCGGCCGACCCCGCCGACGTCGCGGCCGCGGTCGCCGCGCTGCGCGGGCTCTCACTGACCGGCGTCGGCCAGCCCAGCGGCAGCACCGAGGTGCCCGACGTGTGGATCCCGGACTCCGCGACCTGGCTGGCCCGGGTGAGCGCCGCCGCGCCCAACACCGCGGTCCAGGAGTCGCCATCGATCGCGCGCAGCCCGATCGTGGTGGCCATGCCGGAGCCGATCGCCACCGGCCTCGGCTGGCCGGCGGCGAAGCTGACCTGGCCGGCGCTGCTCCAGCAGATGACCGCCGGCACCAAGCTGCACGTCGGCATCGTCGAGCCGACCCGCGACTCCGCCGGCCTGTCCGGCCTGCTGGCCATGGCATCGGCGGCGAGCACCTCGCCCAACGCCCAGGCCGCCACGACCGGCGCGCTGCGCTCCCTGGCCGCGGGCCGCTCCGCGCTGCGCCAGGACGTGCTGGCGCGCTTCCCGCGCGCCGGCGACCCCGCCGCGATCGCCTCCGGGCTGAGCGCGGCCCCGCTGTCCGAGCAGGCCGTCATCGCGTACAACGCGGCGAAGCCGCCGGTGCCGCTGGCCGGGCTCTACCTGGAGCCCGCGCCGATCGCCCTGGACTACCCGTACGCCGTCATGCCCGGCATCGAGCCGGAGCGCCAGGCCACCGCCTCCCGCCTGCTGGAGGCACTGCAGACGCCCTCGTTCCGCGACCGGCTCGCCAAGATCGGCCTGCGCGGGCCGGACGGCGGCTTCGGCGCGGGCGCGACGACCCCGCGCGGCGCGCCGGAGGTGATGGGCGCCCCGGCGCCCGCCGCCTCGCCCACCGCGGCCACCACCACGGCCGCCGTCGAGCGGATCCTGTCCACCTGGGTGGCCGTGACACTGCCGGCGCGCATGCTCGCCGTGATCGACGTGTCCGGCTCGATGCTCCAGCAGGTCGCCACCGCAGGCGGCGCGACCCGTGCCCAGGTGACCCTGGAGGCGGCACGGCGCGGGCTGGGCCTGTTCGACGATTCGTGGGCGGTCGGCCTGTGGACCTTCTCCACCGAGCTGGACGGCAGCAAGGATTACAAGCAGCTGATGCCGATCGGGCCGCTGTCGTCGAACCGGACGAAGATGCTGTCGACCCTGGCCGCCATCCAGCCCAAGCCGACCGGTGACACCGGCCTCTACGACACGATCCTGGCCGCGTACCAGACCGTGCAGAAGGACTGGGATCCCGGCCGCGTCAATTCCGTGGTGCTGATGACCGACGGCGACAACGACGACAACAACGGCATCTCGCACGACGCGCTGCTGAACAAGCTGAAGGAGATCGCCGACCCGGCTCGGCCGATCCAGGTCGTCATCCTCACCATCGGCGACGTCAGCACCGACCCGCTCAACAAGATCACCAAGGTGACCGGCGGCGGCGTCTTCTCCGCCAAGGACCCCGCCAAGATCGGCGAGATCTTCCTCAAGGCCATCTCCCTGCGCTCCACCCAGCCCAGCTGACCCGCCACGGGCAGCTCGGCCGGGCGGGCCGGGCGGCCCCCGGCTTTCCATAGACGTTGGCCTATCTAGATGAGTTCGATCGTCGATTTCTCATCTGGATAGGCCAACGTCTATCTGAAGCACGGCACAGCGCGGGGCGCGGGGGTGGGGTGCGGGTCGGCGAGGGCGGGCGGGGTGGTCGGAGCGAGTCGGTGGGGCGTGGGAGTATCCGGGGATGCTGAGTCAGGAGCTGCGGCGGTTGCCGGGGGTGGCACGGGGGATCGCCGAGGGGGCGGTCGACGCGGTGGACGCGGCGCGGGCGCGCGACGCCGAGGGGCTGCGCGAGGCGGCGGACCGGCTGGCGGCGGCCGACTCGGAGCACGTCGGGCTGGTGCTCGGCAGCGTCGTCCGCTCGCTGCTGGAGGACCTGCACCCGGACGGGCTGGCCGGCGAGGACATCCAGGACGTGCTGGAGCAGTGCGTGCGCGAGACCCTGGCGTGGACCGCCGAGCTGGACGTCGACACCCTGGTCGTGGTGCTGACCGGGGCGCTGGGCGTGCACCAGCAGGAGGACGGGGCACCCCGGCCCGACCCCCGGCTGCTGGCCTGGCATGCGCCGGTGCTGCTGGCATACCTGCTGACGGTCTCGGGCCGGCGGCTGGACCCCTACCTGTCGGCCGCCTTCGCGGAGATCATGCGGGCCGAGACGGTGGAGATGCCGTAGCCCTCATCACCCTTTGTCCTAATATGAGGGAACTCATGGGCGGGGGTGCGGGGTGCTCGACTGGCTGGGCGACCTGCTGCGCAGCATCCCCGGGCTGGCCCTGTTCGGCTGCCTGGCGGCCGGTTTCACGCTCGGCCGGGTGCACTTCTGGAAGATCACGCTCGGCGGGGTGGCCGGCACGCTGCTGGTCGCGCTCGCCGTCGGCATGCTGGACGTCACCCTGAGCCCGGAGCTGCGCAACGTCGCGTTCGCCCTGTTCATCTTCACGCTGGGTTACCTGGCCGGACCGTCGTTCTTCGCGAGCCTCAACCGCAAGGCGCTGCGGTATGCCGTCTTCACCGTGATCCAGGTGGTGACGCTGGTCGCGCTGGTCTGCGCGGCGACCGTGGCGCTGCGGCTGGACCAGGGCACCGCGGCCGGGCTGCTGGCCGGCGGGACGACGTCGTCGTCGGTGCTCGGCACCGCCGGGGAGGCGATCGGCGCGCTGCCCGTCGGCCCCGCGCGGGTCCACGAGCTGCAGTCCAACCTGGCCACGGCGTACTCGATCGCGTACATCTTCAGCCTGGTCACGCTCATTCTGTTCACCAGCCAGTTCGTGCCCATGCTGATGCGCGTCGACCTGCGCGAGCAGGCCGGCGTGCTGTGGCGCGCACTCGGCGGCGAGCCCGAGCGGTCGGACAGCACGACCCGGGCGGTGCCCGGCATCGTGGGGCGGGTGTACGAGGTCACGGCAGCGCACGGGCGCACTCTCACCCAGTTGGCGGAGGCGCTGGGCCCGGACGCGGCGGTGGAGCGGCTGCGTCGCGGTGGCGAGATCACGCCGGTCGAGCCCGGCATGGTGCTGCGGACCGGCGACCGGCTCGTGGTGGTCGGCAGGCGGGAGGCGCTGCTGCAGGCGGAGCAGCTGATCGGGCCGGAGACGCTCGGCACCGGAGGCGACCCGCTGAGCCTGGACGTGGCGGAGGTCGTCATCACCGATCCGCGCTTTCGCGGCTGGACGCTGGAACGGCTGCACCAGCAGGTCCCACCGCGCGGCGTGTTCGTCACCGGCCTGTCCCGGATGGAGCACGAACTGCCGATCAAGCCGTACACCGACATCACCACCGGCGACACGGTGCGACTCACCGGCGCGGCGCACGACCTCGACGCGTACACGCCGCTGCTGGGGGTGCGGATCGACCCGGCGGTCAAGGCGGATCTGAGCTTCATCGCGCTCGGCGTCGTGGTGGGCATGCTGGTCGGACAGCTGTCCGTGCCGATGGGCGGGGTGCCGCTGTCGCTCGGCATCGGCGGGGGCTGCCTGTTCAGCGGCCTGTTCTTCGGCTGGCTGCGGGCCCGGCACCCCACCTACGGGCAGTACCATCCCGCCGCCGCCCAGGTGATCCAGCAGTTCGGGCTGGCCACGTTCGTCTGCGCGGTCGGGCTCAGCGCGGGCCCGGCCGCGATCACGCTGCTCGAGCGGTACGGGGTGCTGCTGCCGGTGATCGCGGTGCTGGTCACCGTGATCCCGGCGCTGTTGAGCCTGTGGGTGGGCGGCCGGTTGATGAAGCTGCCCGCGCCGCTGGTCGCCGGGGCCATCGCGGGCCAGCAGTGCAGCACGCCCGCGGTCGACGCGGTGCGCAAGGCCGCGGGCAACACCACACCCCTGCTGGCGTACACCATCGTCTATGCCTTCTCCGCGGTGCTGCTGCCGCTGCTCGGACCGTTGATCGTGGCACTGGCGGGGGCGCTGCGATGAGCGTGATCTTTGGCAGCCTGCCCGGTTAGCGCGTTATGGTCGCTTTGTGAAGTACCAGGTCAGGCGACCCGTCCAGGTCCGCGCCGCGTTTCGGGAGGGATCATGACTGTCGACGATCCCGCGGGCCGGACCGAGCGGAGCGCGGCCACCACGGCCACGGCCGAGAAGCTGCGCGTCGGGGTGGGCTACAGCGACGCCGCCGACGCGGTCGAGGCCGGGCGCGCCGCCTCCGCCGACGCCCTGGCCGGCCTGCACGGCGCCACCCCGGCACTGATCGTCATGTACGCCTCCGTCTCCTACGACCTGATCGCGCTGCTGCACGCGGTGCGCCGGGCCACCGGCAAGGCGCCCCTGGTCGGCGCCACGACCAGCGGGCAGTTCCACGACGGCCGGCTGATCAACCCCGGCCTCGGGGTGTCCGTGCTCGCGCTGTCGGCGGGTCCGTACCGCTTCGGCGTCGCCTCGGTCACCGGCGTCACCGAGGACGGCGACGCCGCCGGGCAGCGCCTGGCCCGGGCCGCCCGCGCCGCCGCCGGACCCGAACCGGCCGCGCACGCCGCCCTGCTCCTGCTCACCACCGGACTGGCCGGGCACCAGCAGGAGCTGCTCAACGGGGTGCACAAGGTGCTCGGCGCACCGGTGCCCGTGGTCGGCGGCAGCGCCGGCGACGACCGCCTGCTCATCCGCACCTGCGTGTTCGAGAACGACAACGTGCTCACCGACGGCGGGGCCACCGGCGTCTGGATCGCCGCGCCGACGCCGCTGTCGGTCGTCGCCGAGCACGGCTGGCACGACGTCGGCCTGCCGCTGCTGGTCACCAAGTCCGACGGCCTGGAGATCCAGGAGATCGCCGGCCGCCCCGCCGTCGAGGTGTTCCAGGAGCACTTCCACGACGACGTCAACTTCGAACGACCCGGCCTGGTCAAACCCGCGCCCGGTTACCTGTCGGCGTACGCCTTCGGGCTCATCCAGCCCGACGGAAGCAAGCTGATCCGCGGCGCGTACATCGACGACGAGGGCCTGCTCAAGACGTTCAGCCCGCTGCCGCTGTACGCCCCGGTCCAGATCGTGTCCTGCCGCGCCGAGGACCTGCTGCGGGTCACCGGCGACGTGGTCCGCCGGAGCCTGGCCGGCCGCGACGCGGCGGTGCTGCTGGCGTTCAGCTGTGTCGCCCGCCTCGACGTGCTGGCCGAGCAGGGAGCCGAGGAGGCGGCCCTGATCCAGGACGCCGCGGGCGACGTGGCGACCTTCGGCTTCTACACCTACGGCGAGTTCGCCCGGACCACCCGCGTCGCCGGATACCACAACGCGACCCTGACCGCGATCGCGCTGTGACCGCCGCCGTGCCTGCCGACAGCGAGATCGAGCAGCTCAGACAGCAGCTTGCCGAGGCCGTCGACGCTGCCCGGGACGCCTACCGCGACACCACCCGGCTCATCCAGCTGCTGGATCTGCTCGGTCGCCCGGCCGGCTCGGCGGAGCTGATGGGCGACATGCTGAACGTGCTCTCCGACGCCTTCTTCGCCGACGTCGTCTGCATGGCCCGGGTGACCGGCGACCGGCTCATCGTGTCCGGGTCGTGCGGGCTTCCCGAGGACGACCCGGCATACACCGAGGGCTGGCCGGTGGGCGAGGCCGCGCGCCGCACCCTGGCCACCACCGAGCCGACCGCCCTGCACGGCGACGTGCCCGGCGAGGACGCCCCGGGTTCGGTGGCGGGCCTGGGCATCCGGTCCGCCGCCTGGATCCCGCTGTCGGCCGAGCCGTACGCCGACACCCTGCTCGTCCTGTTCCGCAGCCTCGACCAGCCGTTCGCGGTCGCCGACCTGCGCATGCTGACCTCGGTCGCGGCGCGCCTGCACATGGCGCTGGAGGAGCGCGAGCGCCACGCGATCATCGAGCAGCTGGCCCACTACGGCCACCTGCTGGCCCGCCACCTGGAGGTGGAACCACTGCTCGATGAGGCCGCCGACCTGCTGCGCCGGCTCACCGGCGCGGACCGGGCCTGGGTGGTCACCGTCGAGGGCGGCGAGGGCCGGCTGCGCGCGCACCGCGGCATGCCGCCCGAGCTCACCGCGGCCTGGCCCGTCTCCGCGAAGAGCCTCGACGACCTGCCCGCCTGCGACGCCGGGCTGCCCGAGACGCTCAAGGTCGCCGTCGCCCGGGAGAACGGCGCGACCACGCTGCTGTGCGCCGGACGCGAGCGCCGCCGGCCGTTCGCCCAGGGCACCCTCGAGATCATGACGATCTTCGCGAACTACCTCGGCGTCGCGCTCACCAACGCCGAGCTGTATCGCGCGCTCGCCGACCGGGCGACCCGCGACCCGCTCACCGGACTGGCCAACCGCAGCGCGCTGGTGTCGCACCTGGACACGCTGCTGGCCGCCGACGAAGCGACCCGGGTCGGCGTGCTCTTCTGCGACCTCGACGGGTTCAAGGCCGTCAACGACCTGCTCGGCCACGAGGCCGGCGACGAGCTGCTGATGCAGGTCGCCGACCGGCTGCGCAGCAGCGTACGCCCCGACGACCTGCTCGCCCGGTTCGGCGGCGACGAGTTCGTCATCGTGCTCGACGGGGTCAAGCAGCTGTCCGAGGTGGCCGAGATCGGGGCCCGGGTCTGCGCCGACCTGGACGACCGGCTCGTGGTCAGCGGCGAGCAGGTGCACGTGTCCGCCAGCATCGGCGGCGTGCTCGGCATCCGCGGCCAGGCCACCCCGAGCACCATGCTGCGCGACGCCGACGCGGCCATGTACGTGGCCAAGGCCCGCGGCAGCGGCCAGGTCGAGGTGTTCGACGAGGACGCCTCGCACCGCTCCCGCGACCGGCTGGACCTGCGTTCCGAGCTGCTGCTCGCGCTCACCCGCGGCCAGCTGCACCTGGCGTACCAGCCGATCTTCGCGCTGGACACCCGCGCCATCGTCGCCTTCGAGGCGCTGCTGCGCTGGACCCACCCGCACCATGGCACGGTGCCGCCGGACGTGTTCATCCCGCTGGCCGAGGAGACCGGGGCCATCGTCGAGATCGGCCAGTGGGTGCTGGCCCAGGCCTGCCGCCAGCTCGCCCAGTGGCACCGCCTGCCCGAGGGCCGCGGCCTGGGCATGAGCGTCAACCTCTCCCCCGTGCAGCTGCACCAGGCCCGCGCCGCCGAGCGCACGCTGGACGTCATCCGGGCCGCCGGGCTGCACCCCGCCGACATCTGGCTGGAGATCACCGAACACAGCTACCTGCGCCACGAGGTCACCGAGTACGCCGGCGCGCTCGGCGCGGCGGGGGTGCACCTGGTGCTCGACGACTTCGGCACGGCGTACTCGAACCTGAGCTACCTCAAGCGGCTGCCGGTCGAGATCCTGAAGATCGACAAGTCCTTCGTCAGCGGGGTGACCGGCGCGGGCGGCGGCCACCTCGACCTGAGCATCGTGCGGGCCATCCTGGCCATCGCCGACTCGCTCGGGCTGGTCGCCATCGCCGAGGGCATCGAGACCGAGGACCAGCGCGCGGCACTGCGGGCCCTGGGCTGCCGCCTCGGGCAGGGCTACCTGCTGTCCCGGCCACTGCCGGCCGCCCAGGCGGGGCTGCTGCTGCGCCCCCAGGAGCAGCTGCCCGCCCGCGTCCAGCGCGGCGCCTGACCCGCCTTCAGCAGGGGCGGCGGCCCGCGAAGCCGGTGTCGCTGCGGTGGTACCAGTCGATGCCGTCGTCGCCTTCCAGCCAGCACCAGCGCACCGCACGGCCGTCGAGCTCGCCGGGGAAGTCCAGCAGCAGTGGGGCGAAGCCCTTGACCTCGATGTCGGCGTCGGCGATCTCCTCCAGCCCGGCATAGAGCCGTGCTTCGAGGGCCTTGGCCTCGGCCAGCCCGCCCAGCTCGCTGTGCCCGCCGGTGTCCAGATCGGCGCGCAGTTCGGCGAGGTCGGCGCGTACGCCGATGAGCTCTTCGAGCTGCGGCATCAGCGCGGCGAGCCGGGTGCGCGCTTCGTCCAGGGTGAACATCATCCCAGTATGTCGACCCCGCGCCAGCTCACCGCGCCAGGGGCGAACCCCACCCCGCCGCCGCGCCCCGCCCCGCCGGGCAAGATCGCTCGACTTGCCAGGCAGGTGGGCGGAAGCGTGACCAAGATACGCACAGGGGCCAGGCAAGTCCGGTGATCGAGGCCGGGGCGGATTCACTCACGGTCGACTTGGTCACTCTGCGCGATCCTAAGACAACGCTGAAGCGTCGGAGGGGTCGTGATCACCTACTATCGTGATGAGACGGTGGCGGTGACCTCGACGTACATACAGGTCGAGGACCGCCGGTTCCGCCTCTCCGAGCTGCGCTACGTCTGGCACCGCCAGGAGCGCCCGGACTGGCAGGTGCGCCGCCGCACGGCCGGGCGCGGGATCCTCAACCTGTTGATGATCCTGTCCGCCTTCGCCGGGTTCGTCGCGCTGGTCGGGCTGATCGCATCCGCCTACGGCGAGTCCCGCGTCGCCGCCGCCCTCGGCAGGCTGCCGTTCCCGCGCGACACCCTGTTGCTGGTGGCGGTGCTGCTGCTGGTGCTCGGCCTGGTGCCGCTGCTCTGGGAGTGGGCCCTGCACCGTGTCGACGACAGCTACGACCGCGGCAACGCCATCTACGAGGCCTGGGCCGAGACCCAGGGCACCCAGGTCCTCCTGCTGCGCATCGACGACGCCGCCCGCTTCGGCAAGATCTACCGAG
This sequence comes from Catellatospora paridis, assembly GCF_009720365.1. GTDB lineage: Bacteria > Actinomycetota > Actinomycetes > Mycobacteriales > Micromonosporaceae > Catellatospora > Catellatospora paridis. The sequence continues at coordinate 232,895 of NZ_ML769315.1, forward strand.
CCCTGCAACGCGCCCTCGGCCAGTGACCGACCCCGCCCACCGGGCGGCCCGGCGACGGGGGGTTGTACGGGGCGGGCGGCCCGTGGGGGTGGCGGGCCGCCCGGGTGGGGATGGGTGGTCAGGTGAGGGTGACGGTGCCGGCGGCGCCGTCGACGGTGATCTGCTGGCCGGTGGTGATGCGGGCGGTGGCGTCGGGGACACCGACGACCGCGGGGATGCCGTACTCGCGGGCGACCACTGCCCCGTGCGAGTTCGCCCCGCCCATCTCCATGACCAGGCCGCCCGCGGTGAGGAACAGCGGGGTCCAGCCGGGGTCGGTGGACGGCGCGACGAGGATCTCGCCGGGCTCCAGGTGCGCGCCGACCGGGTCGAGGATCACCCTGGCGGTGCCAGTCACCACCCCGGCCGAGGCGGGCGTGCCCGTCAGCGCCCCGTCGGCGCTGCCCGCGGCCGCCTTCGCCGCGGGTTCGGTGCCGTCGGACAGCAGCACCCGCGGGATGTGGCGGCGGCGCAGCTCCTCGTCGTACGCCCGGCGGCGCGCCTCGACCAGCTCCCGCTGGTCCGTTCCGGACAGTGCCGCACGGGCCTCCGCGAGATCGAGGAAGAACACGTCGTCGGCCTCGGTGAGCCGCCCCTGCTTGGCCAGCTCGGCCCCGATCAGGGCGACCTGCTGCCGGCAGGCCGCGATGATCCGCACCATGTAGTACTTGGGCAGCTCGCGTACCCCGGCCAGCTGCCGGGCCCGGCCGAGCATGGCGCGCACCAGCCTGCCGCGCAGGCGGCTGCGCCTGGCGGCCCGGCCGGCGAGTGTGTCCACCATCGCCTCGGCCGCGGCCGCGCCCTGCGCGAACAGCCGGTCGGGCGTCAGCGCGGAGCCGTCGGCCGGGTCCGTCCGCAGGTAGTTGGCCAGCACGCCGAGGAGGTAGCGCGGGTCGTCGGACCAGCGCGGCATGCCCATGTCGATCTCCGCGACGGCGCGGTGGCCGTACCGCGCGAGGAACTCGGCGATCCCGGCCTGGGCCGCCGCGGGCATGGTGCCGGCGGTGTACCGGTGCGCGAGCTCGTCCACCTTCGCCGTGCCGAACAGCCGGGCCGTGGCGTCCTCGGCGCGCAGCCGGACCGCCAGGTGCCACAGCTCCAGGTCCATGTCGGTGGTGACGTTGTGCGGGATGCCGCGCAGCACGGCCTGCACGTCGCCGACCGCGGCGTCGGCCCCGAGCAGCCGGTCGGCGATGCCGAGGGCGGCGAAGCCCGCCGCGGCCACCGGCATGACCCGTGGCAGCAGCGGGATGACCTCTTCGCCGAGCACGTGCTCGACGAAGTCCAGCCGCTCGGCGGCGGTGGCCCCCTCCGGCACGGTGAGCCGGCTCTCCAGCTCGGCCCCGACCCGGTCCACCGCGGCCAGCCCGCGCTGCGGTTTGGCCAGCGCCTGCACCAGCCGGACCGGCACCCGGTGCCGCACGGCCGTCCGGCCGACCCGGCGCACGAAGGGCAGGCGCGAGCGGCGGGTCACCGTGAACCGCGGGTCCTCGAACAGCTCCAGGAAGATCGCCGCAGAGCGGGCCTCCATGACCCCGAGGATCTTCGGGATCAGGGTGCGGCCCATGGTGCTGCGCACGGCGGTGGTGACGTCGATGAACAGGCGCTGCCCGGCGGGGGCGAATACGGCGGGACCGGCGAGCGGGTCGGCGACGCCGAAGCCGAACAGCCGCGCGGCCGACGAGGCCAGCACCCGGAACGCGGCCATGCCCATCGGCGTGATCGGACGGTACAGGCCCTGGGCCACGCTGAAACAGAAGTAGGCCCGGGTGTCCGCACCGGCCGGCGGGGCGTGCTCCGGCAGCGGGAACAGTGTCGTGACGGGACGGGCCTGGGTCAGCCACAGCGCGCCGTCGCCGTCGATGGCCCACTCGGTGTCCTGCGGCGCGCCGTAGTGCGCCTCGACCCGGTCGCCGAGCGCGGCCAGCGCGAGCACCTGCGCGTCGGTGACGCAGGCGGTGTCGCCGCCCGCGGGCAGCGTGACGTGCTCGGTGCCGCCGCCGGGCAGCGACCGGATGGCCAGCCGCTTGTCGCCCAGCCGCCGGTCGAGGATCACCCCGGCTGCGGTGTCCACCACGAAGTGGTCGGGGTTGACCGCCCCGGAGACGACGGCCTCGCCGAGCCCGGGGCTGGCGTCGACGACGGCCTGGCGGCGACGCCCGGTCACCGGGTTCGCGGTGAACAGCACCCCGGCCACGGCGGAGTCGACCATCCGCTGAACGACCACGGCCAGGCGCACCGTGCGGTTGTCGATGGCGTGCGTGGCCCGGTAGACCACCGCCCGGTCGGTCCACAGCGACGCCCAGCAGCGGCGTACGGCGTCGACCACGGCGTCCTCGCCGACGATGTTGAGGTAGGTGTCCTGCTGCCCGGCGAAGCTGGCGAACGGCAGGTCCTCGGCGGTGGCCGAGGAGCGCACCGCCACCGGCACGCCGTCGCCGAGCCGGGCGTATCCGGCGGCGACCGCGGCGGCGATGTCCGCCGGGATCGGGGCGGCCAGCAGCGCCGCCCGCGCCCGTCCGGCCAGCGCGGTGAGCGCGGGCACGTCGGTCGGCGCGGTGCGCGCCAGCTCCTCGTGGATCTCGTCGAGCTGCGCGGTGTCGGCGACCACCCGGTATGCCTCGGTGGTCAGGCACAGCCCGGGCGGCACCGGCAGCCCGGCCCGGGTCAGCACGCCCAGGTTGCCGGCCTTGCCGCCGACCACGGGCAGCATCCCGGCGTCGATGTCGGCGAAGTCGAGGACGAGGTCGGTGGCGGGGGTCAAGGTGGCGCTCATGCCCTCGCCTCGCCGCGCTCGGCTCCGACATGAGTCACCGTGGTCATGATTCGCTCGCTGCGCTCGCCCGCGACCCGGGTCTCAGGCCACATGATCCGCTCCCTGCGCTCGCTCATCGAGATGTCTCCTTGAGGCCTTGCCGAGCAGCGCCATGGCCTCGCTCACCTGGCGCTGCTCGTCGTCGGTCAGGTACGCCATCAGCTGCCGTTGCGCCTGCGCCCGTACGCGCTCGAAGGCGCGCAGGTAGTCGCGCCCGGCCGGGGTGATCCGCAGCCGCTTGGCCCGCCGGTCGGCGGGGTCCTCCGCGCGCTCGACCCAGCCGCGCCGCACCAGCTGGTCGATCAGCCTGCTGGTCACCGACATCGACCGGCCGACCTGCTCAGCGAGGTCCCGGACCGTGGGGTGCGGTCCGGCGTCCAGGGCGTAGAGGCTGGCCATCTGCAGCAGGTTGGGCTCCTCGTCGCCCATCCGGCGGAGCAGGCCGAGCAGGAAGTCCGGGATGAGCGCGCGCCGGAACAGCCCGATGTCCTCGGCGAGCTGGTCGCGCTGCGTCTCCACGGCACCTGCCTTTGCTTGCGACTTCGCAACTAATGCGTTAACACAAGCTTAACGCGATGCCATGGCATCAAGTCAACACCTGATGAAATATTCGCGGCCGCCCGTCTCACCGGCTGTCCAGGCCCGCCCGGTAGGCCACCCGGGCGGCCTGGACCCGGTTGTCCGCGGCCAGCTTGGCGAGGATCGCGCTGACGTAGCCCTTCACCGTGCCCTCGGTCATGAACAGCTCCGCGCCGATGTCGGCGTTGGACAGTCCCCGCCCGATCAGCCGCAGCACGTCGACCTCCCGCGGGGTCAGCGACTCCAGCTGCGCCTTCTCCTGCGGGGTGAGCCGCGGCGCCTGCTCGACGATGGCGTCGATGACCTGCCGGGTGACCACCGGGTCGAGCATCGCGTGGCCCTCGTGCACCGCCCGCAGCGCCCGCAGCAGTTCCTCGGGCGGCGAGTCCTTCAGCAGGAAACCCGCCGCCCCCGACCGGATCGCCTCGTCGACGTACTCGTCGGTGTTGAACGTCGTCAGGATGATCACGTGGGGCGGTGTGTCCAGCTCCAGCAGTTGGCGGGTGGCGGTCAGCCCGTCCATGCCCGGCATGCGGATGTCCACCAGCGCGATGTCCGGCCTGGCCCGCCGGGCCGCCTCGATCGCGCTGCGCCCGTCGCCCGCATCGGCCACCACCTGCAGGTCGTCCGCGGCGTCGATGATGGTGCGCAGGCCGCGCCGGATGATGTCGTTGTCGTCGACGATCATTATCTTGATCATGAGTTGCCCTCTCCCGCGCTGACCTGCGGCTGCGCCGCAGCACCGCCGTCCGGCGGGACGGCCCTGGGCTGCCCGGCGGGTGGGATGAGCGCGGTCACCCGGAACCCGCCACCGGGCAGCGGCAACGCTGCGAACTGCCCGCCGAGCAGGTCGACCCGCTCGCTCAACCCGATCAGCCCGTGGCCGGAGCTGGGCAGACCCGCCCCGCGCCCGCCGGGCGGCCGGTCGTTCTCCACCGTGACGTGCACCCCGTCGGCGGCGCAGCGCACCCCGACCCGCACCGGCGCGCCCGGCGCGTGCTTGACGACGTTGGTCAGCGACTCCTGGACCAGCCGGTACACCGCCCGCTGGGTCTGGTCGGCCAGCAGCTCGGGGAAGCCGGTGACGTCCAGCTCGACCGGCATCCGACCCACCCCGCGCATGCGCTCCACGAGAGCGGGCAGGTCACGCGCGGTGGGCTGCGGGGCCAGCGGGGCCCGGTCACCGGCTGCGCCGCGCGCGTTCAGCAGACCGAGCAGGCCGCGCAGTTCGGTCAGCGCCTCGCGGCCCTCGGCGCGGATGCGGTCCACCTCCGGGCGCACCGCGGGCGCCTGCGCCTCCGGGACGCTCTGCAGCGCGGTGGCCGTGACGACCATGTTGCTGACCCGGTGCGCCACCACGTCGTGCATCTCCCGGGCGATCCGGGCGCGCTCGGCCCGGCGCGCGGTCTGCGCCATCATGTCCCGTTCCCGCTCCAGGTCACCGGCGCGGGCGCGCAGGCTCACCACCAGGTCCTGGCGCACCCCGGCGGCATAACCCAGCAGCAGTGGACCGAGGGCGAAGGACAGGGTGTACGCCCACGCGCGCACGTCGGGGGCCAGCCCTTCGGCGGCCGACAGCGCCTGCACGCCTACCCCGAACACGGACAGCACGCCCAGTTGCCACCACTGCCGGGTGAGGACACCCATCGTGTACATCATCACCGCGAACGCGAACGGGGTGAACGCCAGCAGATGGCAGACCGCCACGAACAGCGTGGTGAGCAGCGGCCAGCGCCGCCGGGCCAGCAGCGACAGCCCGCCGGCGATGGTGAGCAGCTCGGCCGGGACGGTGTGCCCGAGCAGCCTCGGCGCGCTGGCACCGACCAGCTCGTCGACCTGTCCGACGATCAGCGCGATGGCAGTGACGACGAAGTCGAACCAGGTCAGCCGGGGCTTCTCGGCGGCGTCGCCGGGCAGGCGCGGCCGCAGATCCCCCATACCCGACATCTCACCACCAACGCCGTGGCGCAGGAGCCGAACCGGCTACTCCACGGCCCGCGCCAGCGTCACCGCGAAGCGGCCCTGCGGGTCGGTCCACCAGCGCGCCGCCTTGAACCCGGCCCGGGCCAGCTCGGCCTCCACCCGCACCCGGTCGAACTTCGCCGAGACCTCGGTGCGCAGCTCCTCGCCGGCCTTGAAGTCCACGTCCAGGTCGAGCGCGGGCACCTCCACCCGCATGTCGCGGGTCGCCCGCAGCCGCATCTCGATCCAGTTGTGCTTCGGGTCCCACAGCGCCACATGCTCGAACGCGGTGAGGTCGAAGTCGGCGCCCAGGTTGCGGTTGAGCACCCGCAGCACGTTCAGGTTGAACTCCGCGGTCACCCCCGCCGCGTCGTCGTACGCCGCGACCAGCGTCTGCGGGTCCTTGACCAGGTCCGTGCCGAGCAGCAGCCACTCGCCCTCGTGCAGCACGTCGCGCAGCTCCTCCAGGAACGCGGCCCGCTCCACCGGGGGCAGGTTGCCGATCGTGCCGCCCAGGAACACCACCATCCGGCGCCCGCCCTCCGGGATGCGGTGCAGGTCGTGGCTGAAGTCGCCGACGATGCCGTGCACCTCCAGGTCCGGGTAGTCGCCGTCGATCGCCTTCGCGGCCGAGCGCAGCGCCGTCTCCGACACGTCCAGCGGCACGAACTGGGCCAGCGTGCCCGTGTCGTGCATGGCGTCGAGCAGCAGCCGGGTCTTGTCCGACGACCCGGAACCCAGCTCCACCAGCGTCTTCACGCCGGTCTCCTGGGCGATGTCGGCGGCGTGCTCGGCCAGCACGGCGCGCTCGGCCCGGGTCGGGTAGTACTCGGGCAGTTGCGTGATGCGTTCGAACAGGTCGCTGCCGTACGCGTCGTAGAACCACTTCGGCGGCAGCCACTTCGGAGAGGAGGTCAGGCCCTCACGGGCGTCCTCGCGCAGCTGCTCACTCAGGTCGTCGGGTGTGAGGTACACGTCGAGCTTCATAATTCCTCCACGGTGTACGTGGCCGGGTGCGCCACCACCAGTCGGCGGTCGGGCACCTGCACCCAGCCGGGGTCGTCGTCGAAGGGCTCGGAGGCGACCACCACCCGCCCGGGCGAGTGGTGCACCGCCAGCGCGTGCCCGTAGGTAGTCGCGTACGCCTTGTCGCCGTCGGTGAGCAGCAGGTTCAGCCGGGAGCCGTGCGCGGTGGCGCTCACCTCCGCCACCGTCGCGTGCAGCGCCTCGGCCGGGCCGTAGCCGGCGCGCAGCCGGTTGCGCACCAGCGTCCACACGAACGCCGCGTCCGTGGGCGCGTCCATCGTCAGCAGATCCGTCACCGGCAGCCGCTCGGCCAGCTTCGCGACCGTGTCCGGCCAGCCCGCGACGAACCCGTTGTGGCTGAAGAACCAGCCGTCCCCGCTGAACGGGGCACACGCGTCGTCGGTCACGGTCAGGCCCGGCGTCGCCGAGCGCACCGCCGCCAGCAGCGCGCCGGTGACCGTGACCCGGGCCAGCGCGGCGAAGTTGCGGTCCGTCCAGATCGGCACCGCCCGCCGGTAGCGCACCGGGCCGGCCGGGGTGTACCAGCCCGCCCCGAAACCGTCCACGTTGATCGTCCCGCCGCCGCGCATGTCGCGGGGCGCCCAGGACTGGTGCTGCAGCCCGTAGGGCGGCTCCACCAGCAGCGCCGCCAGCGGCACCGGCGGACCGAGATAGACCAGGTGGCGGCACATCAGTCGGCCAGCTCCCCCGGACGCGGGTCGCGGGCGCAGCGGAAGCCGCTGAAGATCTGCCGCCGGATCGGGTAGTCCCAGTTGCGGAACGTGCCCCGGCAGGCCGCCGCGTCGGTGCCGAACGAGCCGCCGCGCAGGACGCGGTAGTCGTCACCGAAGAAGACCTCGGAGTACTCGCGGTACGGGAACGCCCGGAAGCCCGGGTAGCCGTACAACGGCGAGCTGGTCCACTCCCACACGTCGCCGATCAGCTGGTGCACACCCGCGGGTGAGGTGCCCGCGGGGTAGGCGCCGACCGGCGCCGGCGACAGGTGCCGCTGGCCCAGATTGGCGTGCTCGGGCGTCGGATCCTCGTCGCCCCACGGGTAACGCCGCGAGCGCCCGGTCGCCGGGTCGAAGCGGGCCGCCTTCTCCCACTCGGCCTCGGTGGGCAGCCGCCGCCCGGCCCAGGCCGCGTAGGCGGCGGCCTCGTGCCAGCTCACGTGCACCACGGGCTCGTCGCCGACGATCGGCTCTCGCCGCCCGAACCGGGTGTACGTGCCGTCGCCGTGCCAGTGCCCCGGGCCGGTCAGCCCGGCCTCCTGCCGGTGCGCCCAGCCCTGCGGGCTCCACCAGCGCGGATCGTCGTACCCGCCCGCGTCGACGAACGCCTGGTACATAACATTGGTGACCGGCGCGCGGTCGATGAAGAACGGCGGCACGTCGACCAGGTGCGCGGGCCGCTCGTTGTCCAGCGCCCACGCCTCCAGCGAGGTGCCCATCTCGAAGGGGCCGCCGGGGATCAGCGCCTCGCCCGCCACGATCGCCTGCGACGGCGGGGGTGGCACGGCGACCAGCACCGGGTCACCGGTGCGCAGCTGGTGGGTGGCCAGCATGGTCTCGTCGTGCTGCTGCTCGTGCTGGATGATCATGCCGAACGCGAAACCCTGCTCCACCAGCGGCCGGCCCTCCAGCTGCACCGTGTCGAGCAGGTCCAGCACCTTCTCGCGCACGGTGCGCACGTACGCCCGCGCCTGCGCCGGCCCCAGCAGCGGCAGTTGCGGCCGGGCGCCGCGCGGGTGCTTGAACGCGTCGTAGAGCTGGTCGATGTCGGCTCGGACCGGCTCGCCGCCGCCCACGTCGCGCACCAGCCACAGCTCCTCCTGGTTGCCGATGTGCGCCAGGTCCCACACCAGCGGCGACATCAGCCGGGAGTGCTGGCGGACCAGATCGTCGTCGTCCACCGCGTCGGTCAGCCCGACGCTGCGCTGCCGGGTCCGGGCCAGTTCCGCGGCGGCCCGCTCCCGCAGTCCGGTGCTCATCTGACGCCTCCCTCGCGTAGTCGCCGTCCCACCACGTCCCTCACCGCCTTGGCAGTCGCGGCGGGCAGGTCGGTGTGGTCCAGCGCGGCGCAGGCCAGGTCGAGCAGAGGCGGGGTCACCGCGGCGATCGCCGGGTCGGCCAGGCCGTGCCGGGCCGCCTGCACCCAGCGCCCCGCCGCAGGAGCGGCCAGCGCCGCCGCCGCGTCGACGGTCTCCTCCCGGGCGAACAGCGCGACCAGCACCGCGACCGGGGCCACCCAGTCCATCCCCGACTGCATGTCCAGGTAGCGCACCTCGAAGTAGCCGCGCGCCCGTACCGGCGGGAACAGCGTGCTCAGGTGGTAGTCGAGGTCCGCATAGGTCGGGCCCGGGGGGATCGCGCCGTCGATCCAGTCCGCGAACGTGACTCCCGACGGCGCCTCCCATGAGCCGTCCCGGCGTACGCACAGCAGCGGTGTGTCCAGCACCCGCCGCGCCCAGCCGGCCACCGGATCGGCGTCGTCGGCGGGCGGCCCGTTGCGCATCGGGTCGGCGGCCAGGCAGGCCCGCATCCGCGCCGACGCCCAGCCGGTGTCCACACCGGCGTGCCGGGACGAGTTGGCGAACGCGGCGACCAGCGCCGGGCCCACCGCGTGCAGGGCCCGCCAGCGCGGCGCGACCCGCTCGGGCAGCCCCACGTCGAGGCACACCTGCACGCTGGCCGTCCCGCACATCCACTGCCTGCCGTACGGGCCGAAGCGGTCGAAGACGCGCTCCATCGTCGCGTACCGCGGAGTGTCCAGGATGCGGCCCGGCCGGCGGTGGGCGTCGCAGCCCCGCCCATCCAGTGCCAGGCCCGCGTGTTCGAGGAGGCCGGTCAGCTGCCGAAGGTCCGCCGTGGTGGCGTCGAGCAGCTCGGCGAGAGAGTCGCTGGTTTCGGTGGAGATCTCCACCTGCCCGCCCGGTTCGAGGGTGACCCGGCCGCCGTACGGCAGCGGGGTCTGCGGGCTGTCCGGCACCAGGCTGCGGGGGGCATGCTCGCCCAGCGCCGAGCCGAGTGCTCCCGGATCGACCGGCCGCGCCGGATCGTCCAGGTGGTGCGTGGTCCACTCGAGTTCGATGCCCACCCGCCCGGGCGGCCCGGTCTTGAAGCACACCTTGGCCACATAACCTTCGGCCTCGGCCCGGTCCGCGATCCGCACCCCCGCGTCCCGCACCATCTCCCGCTGCACCACCACATTCACCCCCGCCCATCACCACCGGTACGTGAGACCGCCCAACATACTCCCCCAACTCCACCCCCACCCCATGATTCCCCCTCACTCACCCACCCCCCTTCCCCGTTGATCATGAACTTATGGCACGGCTCGACGGCGTGTCGTGGCCCTAACTTCATGATCGATGCTGGGTGGGTTCGATGGGGCTGCCCGTGGGATTCCCCGATCAGGCGATCTCGAACCATCGGGCGGGCGGACAATGGCCACATGCAGCCCGAACCCCGCGAATCGCCGAGCTTGGACGAGGTGCTCGCCGAGGAGGCCGACTTCGCCAGCGAGCATTCGCGCACCAGTACCAGCGAGGCCGTCAGCGCCGGCGAGGACCTGCACTCAGGCTCGGACATACCACACGGCCTGGGCGGCATGGACATGAAACGCCTCCGCCTCCTCGACTGACCACCGCCCACCGCCCACCGCCCACCGCCCACCGCCCACCGCCCACCGGGTTGATCATGAAGTTATGGCAGTGACACGCCGTCGAGCCGTGCCATAAGTTCATGATCAACGCGGAGAACCGGTGAGCCCCGCCAGGCCGAGGGCCGGGCGGGGCTCGGTGGTGCGGGGGGTTACGGGAGGGCGTTGAGGAAGGGTTCGTGGGAGTTGCTGAACTCCCAGTTGTAGTAGCGGTCCCAGTTGATGGACCAGGTCATCAGGCCGCGGAAGTCGGGGCTGGTGCCGCCGCGCAGGGTGTAGCCGCCGCAGTTCTGGTTTTTGACCAGGCAGTTGACGGCCTGTTGGACCTGGGCGGGGGTGGTGTATCCGCCGCCCGCGCTGACCGCGGCCGGCACGCCGAACGCGATCTGGTCCTCCCGCAGCGCGGGGAACGTGACGCCCGTGTTGGCCACGGTGAAGCCTGCGGCCAGCATGTCGGTCATGGCGATGTGGAAGTCCGCCGCGCCCATGTTGTGGTACTGGTTGTCCAGCCCCATGATCGGGCCGGAGTTGTAGTCCTGCACGTGCAGCACCGTGATGTCGTTGCGCAGCGCGTAGATCACCGGCAGGTACGAACCGGCCCGGTTGTCGCAGCCGCTGCAGGTGCCGCCGTAGAACTGGTACCCGAGCTGCACGAAGAACGTCTCCGGCGCCATGGTCAGGATGAAGCCCGAGCCGTAGCGCGCCTTCAGCGTGCGCAGCGCGGAGATCAGGTTGACGATGACCGGGGTGGTGGGGTTCCGGATGTCGCCGTCACCGGCGTTCAGGAACAGCGAGTGGCCCTCGAAGTCGATGTCGAGGCCGTTCAGGCCGTACTTGTCGATGATGGCGCTGACCGAGTTGACGAACGTGTCCCGCGCCGCCGTGCTGGTGAGCTGGACCTGCCCGTTCGCGCCGCCGATGGAGATCAGCACCTTCTTGCCCTGGGCCTGCTTGGCCCGGATGGCGGCGATGAAGTCGGCCTCGCTCTCCACATTGGGGCACTCGGCGACCGGGCACTGCCGGAACCGGATGTCACCCGAGGTCACCGAGGTCGGCTCACCGAAGGCCAGGTTGATGATGTCCCACGAGGACGGCACGTCGGCCATCCGCAGGTACCCGGACCCGTTGGCGAAGCTGGCGTGCAGGTAGCCGATGAGCGCATGCTTGGGCAGCCCGGTGTTGACGCAGCCCGTGGTGGTCGCGCTGACCGCCCCGCTCTTGGCCGACTCGCCGGAGGCGTTGTACGCGGCGACGGTGTAGGCGTGCGCCGAGCAGGTGGCCAGGCCGCTGACCGTCGTCGAGGTGCCGGTCACGGTGGCCCGCACCGTCGTGCCCTCGTACACCCGGTAGCCGGTCGCGCCCGAGGACGCGGACCAGGACAGCGACACCGAGGTGTTGGTCGTGCCGGTGACCGTCAGGCCGGTCGGCGTCGGCGGCACCGTGGTGCAGCCCGTGGTGGTGGCACTGACGCCACCGCTCTTGGCGGACTCGCCGGAGGCGTTGTACGCGGCGACCGTGTAGGTGTGCGCCGAGCACGCCGCCAGACCGGTGATCGTCGTCGAGGTGCCGGTCACGGTGGCCCGCACCGTCGTGCCCTCGTACACCCGGTAGCCGGTCGCGCCGGAGGAGGCGTTCCAGGACAGCGCGATCGACGTGTTCGTGATCGTGCCGACGGTCAGGCCGCCCGGGGTCGGCGGCACCGAGGTGCAGCCGGTGGTGGTGGCGCTCGCCGCGGAGGTCTTGGCCGACTCACCGGTCGAGTTGTACGCCGCGACCGTGTAGCTGTGCGCCGAGCACGTCGCCAGGCCGGTGATCGTCGTCGAGGTGCCGGTCACGGTGGCCCGCACCGTCGTGCCCTCGTACACCCGGTAGCCGGTGACCGTGCCGCTCGACGCGCCCCACGACAGGGCGATCGAGGTGTTGGTGACGGTGCCGACGGACGGGTTGCCCGGCACGCCGGGCACGCCGGTGCCGCCGGGGCCGTCGAGGCTGATGTCGTCGGCGAAGTAGGTGCCCTGGCCGTACCAGCCGTGCGTGTACACGACCACGCTGGTCTGCGACGCGCCGGTGGTGAAGTTGACGGTGAGCTGCGTGAACGCGGCCGCACCGGGGGTCCAGGTGGACGCGCCGCCGTCGATGCCGAGGTACACGTAGTTGCCGCGCACCCAGCCGGTCAGCGAGTACGCCGTGTTCGGCTGCACCGCGACGGTCTGCGAGCACTTGGCGTTGTCCGATGCCGACGCCGCACCCTGCAGCGCCTTGGTGCCGGTGCGCACCGGGCTGCTCACTACAGAGCCGAGGCCGCCGGTGCAGCTCCACGGGGACAGTGTGCCGGTCTCGAAACCGGGGTTGGCCAGCAGGTTGGCCGCCGACGCCGGGGTGGCGACGGCGAGGACGCCGACCGCGACCAGCAGCGACAGGGCGGCGGCGAGTGAGAGTGGTCTTCTGGTCACGGGCCCTCCTCTTAATGGATGGCCCTGATTATTAACTCTCTTAACTGTTAATGTCCATGCCAGATTGATGAAGCTCCATTGTGGATCTCAGGCCAGCAGCGCCGTGGTCGCCACCCCGACCCCGACCACGATCACCGCGGACGAGGTGACCAGCGGCAGCAGCCGCCAGGCGCGGTGCGACATCCAGGCGCGCGGCGCCCGTTCCAGCCGGTCGCGCATCCGGGTCAGCAGCAGGCCGATCCCCAGCAACGACGCCGCCATCCCCGCCCCGTACGCCGCCACCAGCAGCACGCCGTACCAGGCCCGGCCCAGCGCCACCGCGCCCAGCAGCACCACCACGGCCGACGGGCTCGGCATCAGACCACCCGCGAGCCCCATCGCCACGACCCCCCGGCCACCGGGCCGCCGCGCGCCGTGCCCGGCGCAGCCGTCGTGCCCGGCGACACCGTGCGTGCCATGTCCGCCGTGCGCCTCATGCGCGCCGTGTCCGCCGTAGCCGCCCGCGGGTGCGTGGGCACCTTGCCCGTGCCCGCCGGCCCGGTCCCGCCAGGCCCGGCGGAGCAGCGACAGCCCCACGGTGACCACCAGGGCTCCACTCAGCACGGTGAGCAGCGTGTACACCCGGTGCGGCACGAAATGCAGCCCGCCGGCCAACACCACTCCCAGGACCAGCACCCCGGCGGTATGGGTGAGCGCGACCGTGCCCGCCACCGAGACCGCCTGCCGCAGCGAACCGCGCTCGTTCACCAGGTACGTCGCCATCAGCAGCTTGCCGTGCCCGGGGGCCAGCGCGTGGCCCGCGCCGAGCGCCAGCGCCACCCCCATCGCCAGCAGGGCGAACCCCGGCGTCAGCTCCTGCCGGCCGACCAGCCCCGCGAACTCGGCCGTCAGCCGCCCCAGCAGCAGACCGTGCTCGTGGCCGTCCTCGGCCAGGCCCGCGGACCCGCCGCCGGTGTCCCCGGTCGCCCACCACACGGCCAGCCCCACGCCGACCAGCCCGGCGACAGCCGCCAGGACCGGCGCGGCACGCAGGCTCCGCCCCGCCGACCGCACTGCATCCGCCATCGCCCGCCCCCTCGCTCTGCGGGCTCAACTCGGGACATATCGGGATAGAAACGGCTACCGATCGGTGGTATCACGCGCGCCCGTTTTATGGAGTCTCATCCGTGATAGCACGTATCCAGGGCAGAAGATCCGCGTTGACCAGGTGTGCAGCAGCCCGGCCAGCCCTCCTACCCGCCGTCCGCCCGGACGGCCAGAGAAGGACGACCCATGCGTATGACCCGAGAGCAGTCCCGTCTGGCCTGCCTCGCCGCTCTCGCGACCGCGCTCACCGCGATGGTGGTCGCCTCCGTGATGTTCCTGTTCGTCGCGCCCGGCACCGCCGGCCCCGACGACCGGACCAAGCACCGCGGCTACGGCTCGCACAGCCCCTCCGCCCGCCCGAGCGACAGCCCGTCCGAGTGGCCCTCGGAAGGCCCCTCCGAGTCGGCGACGCCGTCGACCGGAGTCTCCGGCACCCACCACGACGACGGCGGGGATGACGACGACGATGACGATGGCGACGGTGGCGACCACAACGGCGATGGCGGTGGCGGCGGCGATGACGAGCTGCCGCGGACCGGCGTCTCGGGTCCGTCGACGTCGACCATCCTGCTCACCGGACTGACCGTGCTGCTGCTCGGCGCGGGCGCGCTGTGGCTGGCCGCCGCGATGTCCCGCCGCCTGGAGGGGACCCGCCTGAAGGCGCAGGCCGCCGGGGCCGTCGCCGCCCTGCGCCGTCGCCCGAGCCCCCGCCCTCGCGACTGAGCCCGACCCACACCGACCGTTTTTTATAGACGGTGGCCTATCCAGATGACTTCGATCGCCGAGGATTCATCTGGATAGGCCACCGTCTATCAGAGGACGGGTGTGCCCGCGCTGTTCCCGGGGTTCGGTGGAGCGATATTTTCGCGGCTGTGGACGGGGCGCGCCGGGTGCGCGAAGCTGGCCGTCATGCCCGCACCCCGTACCGCCGAGATCTTCCTCGACCCGCACTTCACCACCGGTGAGGTGGACCCGCTGCTGTTCGGCTCGTTCGTCGAGCACCTCGGCCGGTGCGTGTACACCGGACTGTTCGAACCCGGCCACCCCGCCGCCGACGCCGCCGGCCTGCGCACCGACGTGCTGGCGCTGATCCGCGAGCTGGGCGTGACCATGGTCCGCTACCCGGGCGGCAACTTCGTGTCCGCATACCGCTGGGAGGACGGGGTCGGTCCGGCGGACCTGCGGCCGCGGCGGCTGGACCCGGCCTGGCGCACGATCGAGACCAACCGGTTCGGCCTCGGCGAGTTCACGGCCTTCACCCGCGCCGCCGGGCTGGAGCCGATGATGGCGGTCAACCTCGGCACCCGGGGCATCACCGAGGCCGGCGACCTGCTGGAGTACTGCAACCATCCGAGCGGCACCACCCTGTCTGACCTGCGGGGCGCGCACGGCGCGCCGGAGCCCTACGGCATCCGGCTGTGGTGCCTGGGCAACGAGATGGACGGGCCGTGGCAGGTCGGGCACAAGACCGCCGACGAGTACGGCCGCCTGGCCGCCGAGACCGCCCGGCTCATGCGGATGGTCGACCCGTCGGTGCGGCTGATCGCCTGCGGCAGCTCCGGATCGGGCATGCCGACGTTCGGCGACTGGGAGTCGACCGTGCTCTCGCACGCGTACGACCAGGTCGACTACCTGTCCCTGCACGCCTACTACGACCCCGACGCCACCGACCAGGGCTCCTACCTGGCCAGCGCGCAGGACATGGAACGGTTCATCACCGACGTGATCGCGCTGTGCGACGCGGCCCGCGCCCGCCACCGCTCGACCAAGCGGCTGTCACTGGCGTTCGACGAGTGGAACATCTGGTACATGTCCCGGCAGCGGCCCGGCCAGGGCGAGTGGCCGCGCGCGCCGCGGCTGCTGGAGGACGTGTACACGGTCGCCGACGCGGTGGTGCTGGGCAGCCTGCTGATCACGCTGCTGCGCCACTGCGACCGGGTCACCGCCGCATGTCTGGCGCAGCTGGTCAACGTCATCGCGCCGATCATGACCGAGCCGGGCGGGCCCGCCTGGCGGCAGACCACGTTCCACCCGTTCGCCCAGGCCGCCCGGTATGCCCGCGGCCAGGTGCTGCGACTGCACATCACGTCGCCGACTTACGAGACCCCGAAGTACGGCGACGTACCGCTGCTGCACGCCACGGCGGTGCACGGCGAGGACGGCGTGCTGACCGTCTTCGCGGTCAACCGCGACCCGGCCGCGAGCCTGCCGCTGACCGTGCACCTCGGCGGATTCCGCACCGCCGGGCCGGTGAGCCACTCCGTGCTGGCCGACGCCGACCCCACCGCCGTGAACACGATGGCCGAGCCGGACCGGGTGACCCCGCGGGACGAGCCCGCACCCGCGGTCGAGAAGGGACGCCTCACCCTCGCGCTGCCCCCGCTGTCCTGGAACGTGATCCGCCTGCCGCTTACGGCGGCGCACTGACGCCGCCCGAGCGCCGCCCCGTCACCGCAGGCAGCCGCCGTCGGAGGTTAGGAAGGGCACCTTCTTATACGCGGAGCGATAAGAAGGTGCCCTTCCTTCGAGCTACCAGCGGTGGTGGATCTGGGGGCGGATCAGGTCGTCGTAGACCTCGGTGACGACGCGGAGCTGGTCGGGCAGGAGTGCGGGCAGGTCGGCGGCGGCGGCGTTGGCGCGGGCCTGCTCCGGGTTGCGGGCGCCGGGGATGACCACGCTGACGCCGGGCTGGTCGATGATCCAGCGCAGCGCGAACTGGGCCATGGTCGCGCCGGCGGGCACCGCCGGAGCCAGGCGGCGCACCGCGGCCAGGCCGGTGGCGAAGTCGACGCCGGAGAAGGTCTCGCCGACGTCGAACGCCTCGCCGTGGCGGTTGTAGGTGCGGTGGTCGTCGGCCGAGAACGTGGTGTGCTCGTCGTAGCGCCCCGACAGCAGGCCGCTGGCCAGCGGGACCCGGGCGATGATGCCCACGCCGGCGGCCGCGGCGGCGGGCAGCACCCGCTCCAGCGGCTTGAGCCGCAGCGCATTGAAGATGATCTGGACGGACGCCACGTTCGGCCGGGCGATCGCGGTCAGCGCCTGGTCGCAGGTCTCCACGCTGACGCCGTACGCCGCGATGCGCTTCTCCTGCACCAGCGTGTCCAGCGCGTCGTAGACGGCCTCGTCGGAGTAGACCTCGGTCGGCGGGCAGTGCAGCTGGACCAGGTCCAGCGTGTCCACGCCCAGGTTGGCCCGGGACCGGTCGTTCCAGGCCCGGAAGTTGTCCATGCGGTAGTTGGCCGGTTCCTGGGCGACCCGGCGACCCATCTTGGTGGCCACGGTGATGCCGTGGCCGGGGCCGCGCTCGCGCAGGAACCTGCCGATCAGGGTCTCGCTACGGCCGTCGCCGTACACGTCGGCGGTGTCGATGAAGTTCACGCCCGCGTCGACCGCGGTCGCGAGCACGGCCAGGGCATCGTCCTCACTGACGCTGCCCCAGTCCGCGCCGAGCTGCCATGCGCCGAGCCCGACCACGCTCACGTTCCGGCCTGTCCGGCCGAGGATTCGCTGCTGCACCTCGACAGCCTACGGCGACCGGCGGCGGCCGCCCCCGGCGCGCCACCGCGGCGGCCGCGTCACAGGTCCCGGTGCATCACGATGCAGTCGCGCCCGGCCTGGAGGTCCGGGCGGCGGTCGATCTCGGTGTAGCCGAGCCGGGTCCAGAACGCGAGCGCGGCCGGGTTGTTCACCAGCACGGCCAGCCGCACCCCGCGCCGGCCCGCCCGGCGCAGCCGGTCGTGGACCTCCTCCGCCACCGCGCGGCCCAGCCCGCGACCCGTGCGCCGGGCGTCGACCATCAGCAGCCCGATCCACGGAAACCCGTCGACCGGGTGCGCGTCCAACAGCGCCACCACACCGGCGAGCGGCGCGCCCGCGTCACCTCCGGCGGCATCCGCCTCGTCCCGGCGGGTCGGACCGCCGGAGCCGGGCACGCGGGCGAGGAACACCCCGACGCCGGGCATCGCCAGTTCCTCGGTCAACGCGCCGGCGACCTCGGTCGGGCTCACCGACTCCGGTTCCGGGCCGAAATCGCCGCTGAGGCGGTGGAAGGCGGCATTGCCGGCGTAGAGCTCCGCGAGCTCGGCCAGCACGGGCGAGCCCGGAGCGATGTCGCCGGGCAGCAGCGGGATCAACACCGACCGAGGGTACGCCCGTGGCTGGTCAGCCCTGGTCGTGGCGGTTGCGCCGCGCCGGGTTGTTCGCCTTCTCGATGGCGCGCACCAGCTCGACCTTGGTCATCTGCCAGCGCCCGGTGATGTTCAGCTTCTTCGCCATGCCGAGCAGCTGGTCCTTGGTCTGGTTCGACTGGTATCGCAGCTTGCTGCGCATCTCCCGTTGGATCGGCATCGGGCCTCCCGCTAGTTCGATCCTGCCTACTCGATCCCCAGCGTGCCGTCGCGGGGACGCTCGGGTCCGTCCACCTCGGCGTTGAACTCGTAGCGCCGGTTGAGGTGGCCGGTGTCGTCGTACTCGAAGGTCAGCGAGTTGACCACGTCGATCACGCCCGGCACGCCGCGCACCAGGCGCTCGGCGATCTGGGCCGAGCTGCGCCGGCCGGTGCCGCCGGTCAGCGTGACCACGCCCTCGTCGACGGTCGCGTCGATCTCGGGCGGTTGCACGAAGAGCATGCCCTGGATGATGTCGTGCACCACGTCGTGCCGGATGGCCTCGTCCGAGCGGCGGTACGTGCGCAGCAGGTCGCGCCGCGACACGATGCCCACCAGCATGCCCTCGGCGTCCACCACCGGCAGCCGCTTGAGGTGCTCGTCCTCCATGATCCGGGCGGCCGCGACGACGGAGGCGCCGGGCGCGACGGTGATCACCGGGCTGGTCATCAGATCCTCGGCCTGGTCGCCCTCGGCCTTGGCCCGCACCACGGCGCGCCGCCGGCGCTCGAACAGGTGCCGCTGCGGCTCCTCGCCGGACAGGGCCAGCTTGTGCAGCAGGTCGGCCTCGGAGACGATGCCGACCACCACGCCGCCGGGGTCGAGCACGGGCACGGAGCTGATCCCGTGCTCGGCCAGCCGGTCGATGATCTCCTTGTACGGCGTCGCGGTGCCCACACTGATCACCGGTGCGGACATCACCTCCCGCACGGTCCGCACCGTCATCGGCGTACCCCCTCGTTCGGCCGGTGTGACCCACCCGCGCAGGCCAGACTGGAGAGGTAGCCACCGCGGCCGGTGGGTATGTGCCCACTGTGATCGTACCGAGCCGGACGTGCCCGTCCGGCCCGGTTGACCCACCCGGAGGTGCATGATGAGGTCCGACGTGGCCGACCGCAGCGGCATACCGGCCGCCGCGCTGAGCAACCACGAGCTGTCCCGCGAGCTGGCGTCGCTGCACCGTACGCGGCACGACACGTTCGTGCACGGTTCGGACAGCGCGCTGGCCAACCATGATCAGCGCAGCCGCGAGCTGGAGCTGGAGTACCTGCGGCGGTTCCCCGAACGCGATCCCGATCCGCGGCGGCTGCGCCCCGTCGGCTGACGACGGCGGGCCCGGCCGGCCACGCTCATCACCGAAACGGACGAATCCGTCTCTTTCGGATGACGGATGAGTGTCCGATCAGGTCAGTGGCCGGTGAAGAGCACCTTCACCCGGTGCTGGCCGTGCTGCACCCCGGCCCCGGCGGTCAGCCGACCGGCGAGGGTGTCGGCGGCGTCACGCGAATCGGCGGTGTGCTCGGCATCGCGCTGCTCCGGCCAGCGCAGCTCGTCGCGTCCACCACCATTCGGGTCAAGCGGACGAACGCGGCTGACCACGACAATCCACTTGCCTGCGGCCGCCTTTCGCCTCCTCCACCAGAACATCTCTGCCTCCGTATCCCGCGTGCGCCGAGTGCCCACCGTACCGTGGCGCGTTTAACGGAACAGCCCTCGGTTGCGGGGTACGTTTGAAGAACGACCGACCTCACTGGGGAGGGCAAGGTGACAGGCCTTTTCGCTTCGATAGGCGTCGACCTCGCCCGGGAAGACCTGCGGCAGTTCACGATGTCGATCGTCACCGCGGGCGTCGCGGTGACCCTGTCCCGCCGTTTCTGCGACCACATATGGACCGACGCCTCCGGAGCCCGGGTGGTCGCCCGTGCCCGCTGGGGCCGCATCCACCACATGCAGCCCTCACTGGCCGGCGGCGCAGTGGCGGTGGCCTGCGAGAACATCCGGCTCATCGACGACCGCACCGCGGTCATGGACCTGCTCGACGAGACCGACGGCGGCCTCGTCTGCCCGGTGGCCGTGCACCTGGAGGACCACACCGCGCTGCACGTCGCCGGCGGCGGGCTCGCCCGTGGCCAGGTAACCCTGTCCGCCCTGGCCGAGACCGTCGAGCTGCCGCCCGGTGACGAAGCCGCCCCGGCCGCCACCTGCGGCCTGGTCTGCGACGACCTGGTCCGCCCCGGCCTGGCCGAACCCGGCTGGACGCCCACCGCCCGGGCCCGCCTGCACGGCACGGTCCGCCTGGCCGAACTGCGCACCAACACCCTCACCGGCGAGCCGTTCCACTGGCTGCGCCTGCGCGTGCACCCCCACATCGACATCGACGTCGCGGCCCCCGCCTCGACCCTGCCCGCCAGCCCCTCCCCCGGCGCCCCCCTCCGCGCCACCGCCACCCTCACCGGCCGCCTTGACCTGCAACCCGACACCTTGAAGAAAGGAAGGGCCTCATCGGCTCGTGGCAGCGAGACGAGCGACAGCTCCACACATCGCTCCGCGTAGCGGAAAAACGCCTTCCACCGGCTGACCCTCCGGGGCCCCGGCGTACACAGTCCGGGACCTGTCTCACCATGCAGAGACAGGTCCCGCCTGACGCCTGAAGGTCGTGCCCAGCGTGGTTGCGCACGTCCGGGGACCTCGTGGGACCCGGGCGCGGCGCGGCTGAGATCTGGCGCCATCATCACACCCGGCGGTTACCGGCGCGTCCCCCGTCCGACCATGTGCGGACCGGCTTCGGGCCAGGTCACCGCCGCCCGGCGGCCCATCGCAGCGCGGTGTGCGAGACCGGCGCGAAGCCCAGCTCCCGGTAGAGCGGCTCGCCGTCGGCCGTCGCCCGCAGATCGACCGTCGACACCCCGCGCTCGGCGAACCAGTCCAGCACCGCGGTCATGCAGGCCCGGGAGAAACCCCTGCGGCGGTACGCCGCGTCCGTCACCACGTTCTACACGTACCCGGTCCGCCCCGACGGGTTCGCCGGACCGCCCAGCCGCAGGTCGACGGCGCCCACCGCACACGCGGCCAGGCCCACCCCGTCCGGCGCGTCCACCACGTACGCCGCCATCGTCGGCTCCGGCTCCGCCAGCCGCGCCCGCAACATCGCCAGCGCCTCCTGCTGCCAAGGCCCCGGCTCGACCGGTTGCCCCGCCATCGCGCCGAGCATCACCGCCCGCAGCCTGACCAGCTCCGCCGCGTCCCCCGCCACCGCTCGCCGCGTCTCGATCACGACCCGCAGGCTAGCCGAGATGTCGTACCGTGTCCGTCCCCGCCCATTCGGCCCTGCCCGCCGGATCAGGTCACGTACGGGCAGTGGCGGCAGCCCCGGGTGCAGCAGAACCCACGCTTGGCGAGGAACCCGGCGCTGAGCACGAACAGGCCGGAGGACGGGTCGAGGTAGCCCGGGGTGCCGTCGCGCAGCGCCTCGGCGTGCCGGGCCAGGATCTCGGCACGGTCCGGGTGGTCCTCGCCGAGCCGGGACGGATGCGGTTCGTCCAGCTCACGCGGTGCCAGCGGCCATCGTTGCCGGGGTTCGGACATCCGGCGACGATATCGTGCGGCACGCGGCGCATCGACGCTTGGTGACGTCGCCGACACCATGACCGTCATCGGCGCTCGCGGCCAGGCTCAGCGCGCAGGCGACGAACCCGCGGTCAGGCACGGGCCGCCGGTCAGGCACGGGCCGCCGGTCAGGCACGGGCCGCCGGTCAGGGCGCGGCCGGGCCCGGTTCGTCGGCGGCCAGGCGGGCGAACAGCAGCATGTCGCGGCGAATCCCGCCCAGCTCCATCCAGCTGCGCAGCAGGCCCTCCCGCCGGAACCCGGCGCGCTCGGCGGTGCGCACCGAGGCGGTGTTCCACGGCTCGATGTGCAGGTGCACCCGCGGAATCGCGAGGTCGGTCAGCGCAAAGCAGGCCACTGCCGCCAGCGCGTGCCCGGCCGCGCCGCGTCCGCGGCCCGAGGGCGCGATCCAGTAGCCCGTTGCGGCCCGGCCCTCGGCCAGCTCGGTGACCCACAGCCCGATCTGGCCGACTGCCCGGTCCTCGGCACGGTCGACGATCGCCAGGGAGTATCCGACGCCCTCCCGCGCCCGGTCGTGCTGGCGCTGCACGAACGCCAGCCCGTCGGCCTCGCTGTACGGCACCGGCACCGAGCTGATCACCGGGATGTACGGATCCGCGGCGGCCTCCTCGATGAGCGGCAGGTCGCCGGCCCCGAACGGGCGCAGCAGGAACGGTCCCGCGTCGAGTTCGGGGATCACCAGTCCGTCGGTCATCGCGCGAGTCTGCCACTTTCACCGGTCCGCCGCGGAGCACCCGGACCGCGCCCTGCGACCGCCGGCTGTTCGGCGGAGGGACCGGTCGGCCGGCCGGGTGATCGGACCCGGATTCGTCGGTGGGCGGGCCTAGGCTCGGATGCATGGCGAGGGTGTCCCGGCCGGTGGCGGTGGAGCTGCTGCCCCACCTGCGGCGGGCGCGCGATCACATCGACCGCCACTACGCCGAGGCGGTCGACCTGGACCGGCTGGCCCGGGTGGCAGGTGTGTCCAAGTTCCACTTCGTGCGCAGCTTCGAGGCGACGTACGGGGAGACGCCGATCCGCTACCTCACCCGGCGACGCATCGAGCGGGCCCAGGACCTGTTGCGCCTGGCCAACCTGACCGTGACCGAAGTGTGCATGATCGTCGGCTTCGCCAGCCTCGGCTCGTTCTCCACCCGGTTCAGGGCGCTGACCGGCGAGACGCCGACGGCATACCGCGATCGCTGGGCGGCCCGGGGCGGCCCGCACGTGCCCGGCTGCTTCCTGTTCATGCGCGGCGTGCTCGACCTCGGCGGCACCACCGGGCACCCCAAGGCGGGTGCCGCAGAGCGCGCAATCTCGGAGAAGCCGCAGCTCAGCACCGAGTCCTAGGCTGGAGACATGATCACAAACATCTCGCTGGTCACCGTGTACTGCCTCGACCAGGACAAGGCCCGCGACTTCTACGTGGACGGGCTCGGCTTCGAGGCCGGGGCCGACATCACCATGGGCGAGGGTTTCCGCTGGGTGACCGTCCGGCACCCGAGCCAGCCCGAACTGCAGGTCACCCTGATGACGCCCGGCCCGCCGCTGGACGCCGACGCCGCCGACTTCATCCGCCGCCAGCTGGAGAAGGGTGCGATGGGCGGCCTCGGTCTGAGCGTCGACGACTGCCGCAAGACGTTCGAGGAGCTCAGCGCCAAGGGCGTGGTGTTCCTGCAGGAGCCGGCCGACCGCCCGTACGGCGTCGAGGCGGTCATGCGCGACAACTCCGGCAACTGGCTGGTCCTCGTCGAGGAGAAGCAGTGGACCCCGGAGGACTTCGACTACCCCCGCGACTGACCCTCGGTCCGCCGGACACGAAGGATGCCCTGCCCACCCGGGAGGGCATCCTTCCACTTTCTCGACAGGCCCGGTCCTAGCAGTACCGGGCCACGCCGGCCTCCCACCCCTCACCGAAGCCCGCCTCATAACCCTGGGCGAACTTCCAATTGTCGAACTGGCGGCTGGCGTAGGAGCGCTGGCAGTCTTCCTTCGCGTCCTTGAAGCCGTCGCGGTAGCCCTGCCGGTAGCCGTCGCGCCACGGATCGGCGACCGGCTGGTCCTGCGTCGCCACCGTGGTAGACGGTGCCGCGGACACCGGTCCGGAGGACGCCTGCGCGGCGGTGGCCGGCGCGGACACCGCCAGGGCGGCCACTATCGCGGCGGTGCCGAACAGAACTGACACCTTTCGGGTACGCATGGGGTCTTCCTCCCTCGGTCGGTGATCATCTGTGCGATCGATTCATTCTGTGGCGGGCACCGTCACCCGGACGTGACGCCGGCGTGACGAGCCGCCCGGACAGATCGGGCATCCGGCCTGCACCGGCATGGTCCGGACCGTAGGCTGCTCGTGGGTGATAACGACACCCCGTTCCTTTCCCGAGGCTGTGCGGTGGGCGCCGCAGCCGGGCCGGCGAGACGAGTGGTGATGTCCCTTCCTCGGGCGCAGGATCGCGGTGCGGCACCCGCGGCACATCTCTCGCTGCTCGGTGGTTTCGAGCTGACCGTGCACGGCGACCCCGTGCCGGTGTCGGGCGGGTCGGCGCGCCTGCTGGCGTTCGTGGCGATGCGCTGCCGTGCCGCGGTGCCGCGTGCCCTGGTGGCGCAGACCCTGTGGCCCGCCGCGCCGGAACGGTGCGCCTACGCGAACCTGCGTTCGGCGCTGTCCCGGCTGCCCCGGGCCTCCCGGGACGCGCTCGACGTCCATCCCGACGAGATCCACCTGGCCAGGCACGTCAGCGTGGATCTGCACCGCGCCCGGCGGACGGCATACCGCGCGCTCGACCCGGCCGTGGCCGTGCACGACGTCGGGCTGGATCCGGAGACCATGAAGGACCTCTCGACCGATCTCCTGCCCGGCTGGTACGACGACTGGGTCCTGCTGGAGGCCGACAACTGGCGGCAACTGCGGCTGGGCGCGCTGGAGGCGGTGGCGGTCGGGCTCATCGAGGTGGGACGGTTCGCCGAGGCGCAGGTGGCCGCACTGACCGCGGTCCGCGACGACCCGCTCCGGGAGACGGGCCACTCCATCCTGATCCGAGCCCACCTGGCCGCGGGCAACCGCGGCGAGGCACTGCGCGATCTGGACCGGTACGAGCGGCACCTGCACAACGATCTCGGGCTGGAGCCGACGCCCGAGCTCCGACGGCTCGTCGCCGAGCTGGTGCGCGCCGTCACGCCGCGGTGAACCGCCACCGCGAGGACGCCGGCACCGGCAGGGGTTAAAGACTTGCGGCCTCGACTGCCCTGGACGGCCGCAACTCTTTAAGAGTTGCGAACAGGGGTGGGGCGCGGCGGCCGGACCCTCGCCGTGGGTCAGGCGCTGAAGCGGTGCAGGGTCCAGCGGGTGGGTGGCGAGGTGGCCGGGTCTCCGTCAGCGGTCCACTCGGTGACCGAACCCGGGGCGACCACCGTGTCGAAGGCCCGCAGCAGCGGCTGCATCCCCAGCACGTGGAACGAGCTGTTGACGGTCTCACTGTGGCCGACCAGCACCACCGTCTGGCCCGCGTGCCGGTACGCGATGTCCATGATCGCCCGCCCGGTCCGCACCACCAGCTCCGCCCAGCTCTCGTTCTCCCGCTGGAACGGCCGGTGCACACCCCCGCCGGGCAGCTCCGCGGTCTTGAGCACGGCGAGCGGCCGCCCATCGGCGTACGCCGGATAGTGCCAGGTGCACAGCCCGCAGTCGGTTTCCGCGTCGACGCCCAGCGCCGTCGCGATCGGAGCCGCCGTCTGGATCGCCCGCCGCAGCACCGACGAGTACACCGCGACCGGCCCCGACACCTCCGCCGCCAGCCGCCACGCGACCGCCGCCGCCTGCTCCTGTCCCAGCGCCGTGAGCCCCCGGCACCCCGCCCGCCCGCCGACGAACCTCTCGACCGAGTGCACCGACTCCCCATGCCGCACGAAGATCAGCCGCGTCCGCATCGGACCGATGCTACGTCCACCCATCGATCATGAAGTTGTGCCCACGACACGCCGCCCACCCGTGCCATAAGTTCATGATCAACCAGCGAGGGTCTCGGACAGGGGGACGGCGGGGTCGGTGAGGCGGGCGGGGTCGGCGGGGGTGCCGGCGAAGCCGGCTTTGACCAGGGCGTTGAGGTCGTCCTGGACGTCCCAGATGTTGATGTTCATCGCGGCCACGACGCGGTCGTCGTCGGTTAGCCAGAAGGCGATGACCTCGGGGGCCTTGCCGTCGCGGACGGTGGGGTCGCCACGGAAGACGACGCGGGCGTAGTCGCCCGGACCCGCCCAGCCGCAGTACTCCATGCCCAGGTCGTACTGGTCGGTGAAGAAGTACGGCACCTGCGCGTACGACACCTCCTGCCCGAGCATCGCCTTGCCCGCCGCCTTGCCGCCGGCCCGCGCGTTGGCCCAGTGCTCGGTGCGCAGGTGCTTGCCTACCAGCGGGTTCATGGTCGAGGCCACGTCCCCGCAGGCGTAGATGTGCGGATCCGAGGTGCGCAGGCCCGCGTCGGTGACGACGCCGTCGTCGACGTCCAGTCCCGCCTGCTCGGCCAGCTCGGTGGCGGGCCGGATGCCGACCCCGACCGCCACCAGGTCGGCGGCCAGCTCGGTGCCGTCGTCCAGCAGCGCGCTGCGCACCGCCCCGTCCAGATCGCCGAACGAGCGCACCCCGGACTCGAACCGGAACTCGACCCCGTTCGCCTCGTGCAGCGCCCGGAACAGCGCGGCCAGCTCGTCGCCGAGCACATGCCGCAGCGGGGCACGCTCGTTCGACACGACGGTGACGGAGCAGCCGTAGCCCCGGGCCGCGGCCGCGATCTCCAGACCGATCCACCCCGAGCCGACGACCAGGACCTGGGGCCGCGAATCGGTGGTCAGCGCCTGCCGCAGCGCCGCCGAGTCGGGGTAGGCGCGCAGGTAGCGGATCCCGCTCGCGTCGGCGCCGGGCACGTCGAGGGTACGCACGACCGAACCCGTGGCCAGGAGCAGTTTGTCGTACGCGAACTGCTCGTCTCCGTCCAGCGTCACCGTGCGGGCCTCCGGGTGCACCGCCACCACGCGGCGGCCGAGCATCAGCTCGATGTCCTGCTCGGCATACCACTCGCGCGGGTGCACGTACGCCTTCTCGCGCGGGTCCTTGCCCTGCAGGAAGCCCTTGGACAGCGGAGGGCGCTCGTAGGGCACCTCGTCCTCCTGCCCGATCAGCAGCACGCGGCCGGTGAAGCCCTCGGCCCGCAGCGCCTCGGCGGCCCTGGCCCCGGCCAGCGACGCACCGACGATGACGAATACCTGCTCGTCCGCACTCATGCCGTCCAGCCTTGCGCATCGAGGCCTGCCGGTCCACGGAAACGCCGCAGTCGTCCGGAAAACGCCCGGCGGGCGGGCGCACCAGCCGCCCGCCCGTTGGTGAAGCCCGGCGCCGCACGGGGGTGGCGGCGCCGGGCGGTCAGGTCACGACGTGACCAGGCTCGCCTGCTGGGCGATGAGCACCCAGCTGATGTCCACCCAGGCCACCACGTTGCCGCAGCCCGTGCCGAACGAGCCGCAGGGCACCGGAGTCGTGCCGCCCACGATCTGACCCGCGGCGCGGACCTTGGAGAAATCGGCCGTGAGCGTGAACACCGGGCCGCCGCTGTCACCGGGGCCGGCCGCGGCCCGCCCGGAGACCTCGTTGCCCAGCGAGACCACGTCCACGAAGGCGAACCCGGCCAGCACCAGCTGGTTGATCCGGTTGGTGCGGATGTTGCAGTGCACGCCGGTGAACCCGCCCGAGGTGCAGACGAACTGCCCCGGGAAGTTGCTGACCGCGCCGACCACCGGCTTGGAGAACTCCCCCACACCGACACCGCCGTCGTAGATGCGCGCACCGGATCTGGTGCGGATGAACAGCGAGTCGCTGAGCCGCCGCGCGGGCGCGGGCTCCGAGAGGCCGATGAGCTCCCCGGTCGGGTCCGTGAAGTTCAGCCCGCCGCCGGGCATGCAGTGCTCGGCGGTGAGGATGCCGCGGGCCGTCTCCCACCACAGGAAGTAGCGCGCCACCGCGAAGCCGGTGCTGCACCCGCCCGCGCCGGCGAACTGCCCGCGCAGCTGCGCCCCACCCCACCACGGCGCGAAGTCGTTCGCCCGGCTGTACGGCTGGATCTGCTCCTCGTCCTTGACGACGGTGGCCGCCACGGCGAACTCGTACTTGCCGGCCGCCTCGGGGTTGCTGGTCGCCACCTCCAGACCGCTGCCGTCGGGCAGCGGCCCGACCCGGGTCAGCCCCGGGTACGCCTCCGCCCGCTCTATCACCGCCGCGGCGGACTCGACGAGCTCGCGCTGCGTGTACTTCGACTCGCCGAGGGCGATCCGGATGCCGAGTTCGGACTCCGCGCGGGCGATCTCCTCGCGGACCTCGGCCGGCGCCTCGCCCTTCCACCACAGCTCCAGGGTCCGCTCCTCGACCTGCAGCCGCACCCCGCCCAGACCCGGGAACTTCGCGTCCAGGTCGGTGAAGCGCTGCGCCGCCTCGACCAGCGGCAGCTGCGCAGCCATGATCTCGGCGGCGGCGTTCGACCCGTCCTTCGGGTCCTCGCTGGTCCAGGCCGGCTTGTCCTCCTCGTACGCGGCCGCGGCGGGTGTTGCCGCGACCACCCCCCACACCGCCACCAGTGCCAGCACACCCAGTGCCGTGCGGCGTCTCCGCTGCCCGCTGCTGCGCATCGTTTCCTCCCTCGTGTCCGCCGCCGGTGCTCGGCGACTCACTCAGGCTGCGGTAATCCGGGTCGCACGGCGTCGGCCGAGGATCGGAACCAGGTCGTACGCCTACAGTCGTACCCGGACGGTCCGATCCCACCCGAGGTGGACCCGCGCCGCCCGCCGGAACGCGGAAAGGCGACAGCCGAACCGATCGACCTGCGCAGACACCGGGGCTACTCTGCTGACACCCTTCCGCAGGCACCCTCCCTCCCCAGGAGCAGACCATGTGCATCGGCACCTCCGTCCACGCCGACATCCGGGTGTCCGTCCAGGACAGATCCGCGCCCGACCGGGTCTCCGGCCACCTCGCCGCGGGCATCCTGGTCGACGCGGACGCCGTGCTCGTGCCCCGCCCATCCCCCGAACTGCTCGACCCGTCGCGCGACCTGGAGATCGTCGTGTTCCCGACGGACCTCGCCGAGCACACCCCGGTCGACGTGCTGACCGGCTGGAAGTGGAGCCGCTTCGCCCTGCGCGGGCAGGAGAAGCAGCCCACCGCCGCCGTCGCCAAGCTGGCCCACCACGCCACCTACGGCGCGCAGATCGGCGAGGTGGACAGTGGCGAGCTGGCCCGGCTCACCGCCGAGCTGGACGGCGACCTGTGGGCGGCGCTGACCCGGCTGGAGGCGGTGCCGCCCGGCATCGGCGAGATCGACCCGGCGCTGCTGGCCCGGCTCGGCGAGGTCGAGCGCGCGCAGCGGGTGCCACGCCGGGCCGAGCACACGTTCGACTCGTACGAGGCGATGACCGACGGGTTCTGCATCTTCTTCTGCTTCTGCCACCCCCACCACCCGCGGAGCAAGCCGTGACGTGGTGGCGACGGGCGCAGGACACGGCGCTGGCCCTGGCCGTGTGGCTGCTCGACACGGCCCTGTTCTCCACGGCCGGGGCCGATCTCGGCGCGGCCCGCGGCGGCCGGTCCGCGCTGCTCATCGCCGGATACGTCGCGCTGGGCGCGGTGGCGCTGATCTGGCGGCGGCGCGCCCCGGTCGCGGTGTTCGCCTGGCTCTGGCTGCACGCCGTGGTCGGCAGCGTGTTCGTCGCCGGTTACCTGCCGACGCTGCCGCTGATGGTGGCCGTGTACACGGTCGGGGCCCACCTGTCCCGCCGCCAGGCCTGGCTGATCGCCCCGGCGCTGGTGCCGTACGGCGTGCTCGCCGCCAACGGCGCGTGGCTCGAACCGCCGTCGCGCCAGGCGGCCACCTTCGTCGGGCTGCTGCTGGCGTTCAGCCTGCTGGTGGGCGGCGTGTGGGCGCTGGGCCGGTGGGCCGGCGCCAGCCGGCGGCGGCTGGCCGCGGCCGAGCAGCAGCGGGTCGCCTCAGCCCACGCGGCGGTCGCCGCCGAGCGGGCGCGCATCTCGCGCGAGCTGCACGACATCGTCGCGCACACGGTGACGGTGATGATGCTGCAGGCGAGCGGGGCCGGCCGGATCATGGCCACCCGTCCCGAGCAGGCCCGCACCGCGCTCAGCCAGATCGAGGAGCTGGGCGGGCAGGCGATGGCGGAACTGCGCCGGATGCTGGCCGTGCTGGCGGCGGACGGCGCCGCCGAGCCCGCCGCGCAGCCCGGCCTCGGCGACCTGGACGAGCTGCTGGTGCGGATGCGGTCCGCCGGCATGCCGGTGGACCTGGTGGTGGAGGGCGAGCCGCGGCAGCTGGATCCGTCCGTGGGACTGGCCGCCTACCGCACCGTGCAGGAGGCGCTGACGAACATCGCCAAGCACAAGGGCGGCGACGTGCCCGCCGTGGTGCGCCTGGTCTGGGCCGACGAACTGCTGGTCAAGGTCACCGACACGGGCGCGGCCGAGCTGCCGCGTTCCCCGCTGTCCACCGGGCACGGCCTGCTGGGCCTGCGGGAACGGGTCGCCGTCGCGGGCGGCAGGCTGGACGCCGGGCCCACCGGCGACGGTGGCTTCGAGGTCTCGGCGGCGCTGCCGGCCCAGGCGACCCGGGGCGGCCGACTTCCGGTCGGCGGGGCGCGATGAGCACGTCGGGCCGGCGACCGCGGACGGGTGGGCGGCGATGACCTTGCGAGTGCTGCTCGTCGACGACCAGCCGCTGGTCCGTGCCGGGATCGCGATGCTGCTGGCGGCCGAGCCGGACGTGGAGGTCGTCGGCGAGTGCGGCGACGGCGCCGACGCGGTGGCCCAGGCCTTGGCGCTGCGGCCGGACGTGGTGCTGATGGACGTGCGCATGGCCGGCATGGACGGGGTGGAGGCGACCCGGCGCATCACCGCCGACGGCTTCACGGGCGACCCGGACCGGCCGGTCAAGGTCGTCATCCTGACCACCTACCACGTCGACGAGACGGTGTACGCGGCCCTGCGCGCGGGCGCGTCCGGCTTCCTGCTCAAGGACGCGGTGCCCGCCGAGCTGACGCTCGCGGTGCGGGCGGTGGCGGCCGGGGAGGCCTGGCTCGACCCGGCGGTGGCCCGGGCCCTGCTGGACGAGTTCACCGCCCGGCCCGGACAGCAGGCACCCACCCCGGCCCGGATGCGCGGGCTGACCGACCGCGAGCGCGAGGTCCTGGTGCTCGCGGCGTACGGGCTGTCCAACACGGAGATCGCGGCGTCGCTGGTCATCGGCGAGGCCACGGTGAAGACGCACCTGGGCAGGGTGCTGATGAAACTCGGCGTGCGCGACCGCACCCAGGCCGTGGTCGCCGCCTACCAGCACGGTCTGGTCGAACCCGGCTCCCGCACCCGCTCCTGAATCGGGCCCGGGACGGCGCGGATCCGTACTCTCGGCGTACCCGCCACCGCGAGAGGAGCCGGGAACATGGGCGGTGCCTGCGGGCAAGTACTGGCATGACCGTGACGACCCAGCACGACCCACCGGCCGGAGCCGACCCACCGGCTGCCGAGCCGCCGCCGGACCCAGCCGACCTCGGCGCGATGTTCGACGCGTACGCCCGCGACCTGCTGCGCTACGCCGGTCAGCGGGTCGGCGAGCAGGTCGCCGAGGACGTCGTGGCGCAGACCTTCCTGATCGCGTACGAGCAGCGCCACCGCTACGACGGCACCCGCGGCGCGATGCTGCCCTGGCTGTACGGCATCTGCGGCAACCTGCTGCGCCGCCACCACCGCACCGAGGTCCGGGCGCTGCGCGCCGTGGCCGCGACCCACGCCGCTGACGAGGTCGCGCCGGACGCCCGCTCCGCGGAGCGCGTCGACGCGCAGCGCGCCGTGGCCCGCGTCGCGACCGCGCTGGCCAAGCTGCCCCGCCGCCAGCGCGAGGTGCTGCTGCTGTTCGCCGTCGCCGAGCTGGAGTACGCCGAGATCGCGCTGGCGCTCGGGATCCCACTGGGCTCCGTGCAGTCGGCTCTGCACCGCGCCCGTACGAAGATCAAATCTGCGCTCTCCGCCACCGGAGGTTCCCGATGACCCGCACCGACCCCGACCTCACCGCGGTACGTGACCTGCCCGCCGGCTCACCCGGCCCGTCCGACGAGTCCGTCGCCCGCACCTGGTACCTGCTCAACGCCCGCCAAGCCGCGGCGCGGGGCCGCGCTCCCCGCAGGCTGGCCCGCTGGCTCGTCCCGGTCGCCGCGAGTCTGACGGTGACGGTCGTCGCGCTCGGCGCGGTGACGGTCGGCGGCGTCGGCGGCCACCGGTTCGCCACCCCGAGCATCGCCCTGGTGAAGGCCTCCCACCAGCCACTGCCCGCCGTACGCGGCACGGACCCCGCACTGTCACGGACGACTCCGGAGGCGGTCGCGGCGCTGGACGAGCTCGCCCGCACCGCCGCGCACGCCCGGGCCGTCGACCTGCGTCCCGGCCAGCTGGTGCACGTGCTCACCGAGGGCTGGGCCGCCGACCTCACCGGCGGCTGGACCGGGACGCTGGAGTTCCAGCCCCGTGAGTCGTGGCTGGACCCGCAGGGCATGATCCCGCTGAAGCTGCTCAACGGTGACGAGAACATGTTCGAGAGCATGTTCGCCGACCACGAGGGCAACCTGGAGCACGCCCGCGCCTTCCTGCGCGACAACGGTCCGAGCATCGTGTCGCCGACCCCGCAATGGCTGGCCCAGCTGCCGACCGACCCGCCGGCACTGCTGGCCCTGCTGCGCGCCGACCTGGACGACGGCGGGGCGTGGACTGCGGACCACCAGCTCTGGGACGCCATGGCCCAGCTCTACATGAGCTGCGACATCCTGCTCAGCCCGCAGCTGCGGGCCGCGCTGCTGCGCTCGTTCCAGGGCATGGACGGGCTGACCGCCGGCACGGTCATGATCGACGACATCGAGCTGGTGGCGATCCGCCAGACCGACGGCGTCTCGGCGGACGAGATCCTGTTCGATCCGGTCACGGCTTGGGCCGTCGGCCGGCGCAGCGTGAACCTCGACGACCGGCTGCGGCTGACCCCGCCCAAGGTCGGGCCGAAGTTCGATCCGCTGGTCAGCTACCACGCCACCTGGCGGCAGAGCATCGTCGGCAGCGTCGACGAACGCTGATCCTTCGACACGGCGAGGCCCGGTCCCGAGGCGCGACACCGCCCGGACCGGGCCTCTCGCCGCACTCGGCGGCCCCGGTCCTGGATGCCGCCGGGGCCGGGCCTGTCCCGTCATGGCAACGCCCCGGCCGCTGGTCGGCGACCACCGTCGCCGGCCGGTGGGCATGTACCGGTCGTGCCCGGCTCCCGCGCCCTCGCCGGTCGAGGGAGTATGAATGAGACATGTCTGAGTTGGGCGAGTACCTGTCGAGTGAGGTCGTCGTCGACTACGCCGACGGCCTGATCTCCCGCCGCGAGGCGTTGCGCCGCCTGGGCCTGCTCGGCGTCGGCGCGGCGGTGGCGGCTCCCTTGCTGGCCGCGTGCGACGCGCAGCGCGACACCGCCACGCCCCCGCAGGCCGCGCCGACCCCCGCGATCACCGGCCCGGCGGGCCCGAGCCCGCTGCCCACCGAGCCGATCACGTTCCCCGGCCCCAGCGGGCAGCTGCAGGGCCGCTGGGCCGCCGCGGCCACACCGAAAGGCTCCGTGCTCGTCGTCCACGAGAACAAGGGCCTGACCGACCACATCGCCTCGATCGCCGGGCGGCTGGCCGCCGCGGGCTGGTCCGCACTCGCGATCGACCTGCTCTCCGAGGAGGGCGGCACGGCGAAGTTCACCGACCCCGCCCAGGCCACCGCCGCGCTGAACGCCGCTCCGCCCGCGCGGTTCATCGCCGACATGAAGGCCGGCATCGACGAGCTGCTGCGGCGCAACCCCGGGCACACCGTCGGCGCGATGGGCTTCTGCTTCGGCGGCGGCATGGTCTGGTCCCTGCTGGCCGCGGGCGAACCACGCCTGCACGCCGCGGCGCCGTTCTACGGACCGTTCCCCGCGAACGCGTCGCTGGCGGGCTCTCCCGACGCCGCGGTGCTGGGCGTGTACGCCCAACTCGACGACCGGGTCAACGCCACGCGCGACGCCGCCCGCGAGGCCCTGAGCAAGGCCGGCCTGACCTTCGAGATCGTCACCTACCCCGATGTCAACCACGCGTTCTTCAACGACACCGGCGCCCGCTACAACGCCCCCGCCGCCGCCCAGGCCTGGACCAAACTCACCACCTGGTTCACCCAACACCTGACCTGACCCCGCCAGGCGGTCACGCCGCGCGGCGCTTGGCGGCGACGAACGCCTTCAGCCTGGTCAGCGTCCAGGTGTTGATCACGTCGGCCGGGGTCAGCCAGCCGCGCTGGGCGATCGCGATGCCGAAGCGCAGCATGTCCAGGTGCACCGTGGAGTGCGAGTCCGTGTTGATCGCGAACTTCACCCCCCGCTCGCGCGCCCGCATGATCAGCTCGTCCGGCAGGTCGAGCCGGTCCGGGAACGCGTTCACCTCCATCGCGGTGCCGGTCCCGGCAGCCGCGTCGAACACCGCGTCCCAGTCCGGCTCGACCGGCTTGCGCCGCCCGATCAGCCGCGTCGTCGGATGCCCGATGATGTTGACGTACGGGTTCTCGCACGCCTTCACGAACCGGTTCGTCAACTCCGCCGGAGTCTGCGTGAAGTGCGAGTGGACCGACGCGACGCAGATGTCGAACCCGGCCAGGAAGTCGGCGTCCCAGTCCACCCCGCCGTCGGGGTCGATGTTCAGCTCGCTGCCGTGCAGCAGCGCCATCTTCCCGTCACCGGCCAGTGCCCGCAGCTTCTTGCGCTGGGCGAGCATCTTCGCGTCGGTCATCCGCTGCATCGGCATGTCCTTGGCGTGGTCGGTGACCGCGTAGTAGCGGTAGCCGCGGGCCCGCGCGGCGGCCAGCATCTCCTCCAGCGTGGACACGCCGTCGGTGAGGTTGGTGTGGGTGTGCAGGTCACCGCGGATGTCGGCCTCGGTGACGAGCTGCGGCAGGGTCCCGTTGCGGGCGGCGGCCACCTCGCCCCGGTCCTCGCGCAGGGTCGGCGCGATCCAGGGCAGGCCGAGCCGCTCGTACACCTCCTCCTCGGTCTCCGACACCAGCAACGTGTCGTCCTCGGCGCGGAACAGCCCGTACTCGGAAAGCTTGAGGCCCTTGCGCACGGCGATCTCGCGGACCCGGATGTTGTGCTCCTTGGAGCCGGTGAAGTACTGCAGCGCCGCGCCCCACGACTCCGGCGGCACCACCCGCAGGTCGACCTGGAGCCCGCCGGTGGTGCGGATCGAAGTCTTCGCCGGGCCGCCCGCGATGACCTCGCCGACCAGCGGCAGCTCCGCGAACGCCGCCATGATCGGCTTGGACTCGCGGGAGGCGACCAGGATGTCCACGTCGCCGACGCTGTCCCGGCCGCGCCGCAGCGACCCGGCGTACGTGCACTTCTCGGAGCCGGGCAGCGCCGACAGGGCCGCGATCACCTCGTCGGCGACCTCCAGCGCCGTGGAGACCAGCACCCGGCCGCCGCTGTGCCGCAGCACCTCGATGCCGTGCAGGATGTTCGCCGCGGTCTTCGCGCCGAACCCGCGCAGCCCCGCCAGCCGCCCCGCCTCGATCGCGTGGACCAGCTCGTCCATCGAGGAGATGCCCAGCTCGCGGTGCAGGGTCATGGCCTTGGCCGGGCCCAGGCCGGGGATCGCGATCAGCTCGCGCACCCCGGCGGGCACCTTGGCCCGCAGCTGCTCCAGCGCCTCCATCCGGCCGGAGGACAGGAACTCGACGATCTTCTCGGCGGTGGACTTGCCGACACCGGGGATCTGCTCCAGACCCTTCAGGTCGAGCGTCGCCACGTCGGTGGCGTGACCGGCCACGCCGCGGGCCGCCTTCTCGTAGGTGCGGGCCCGGAAGGCGTCACCGCCGGTGATCGAGATGAGATCGGCGTACTCCTGCAGTGCCGCCGCGACGACCTCGTTTGGCCGGGCCATGCCGTCCAGTCTACGGTTGTCGCATGATCCGCAGGCGCGTTGTGGTCTCCGGCGAGGTGCAGGGCGTCTATTACCGCGACTCGTGCCGGCAGCAGGCACAGGCCGCCGGTGTCGCCGGGTGGGTGCGCAACCGGCCCGACCGCACGGTCGAGGCTGTCTTCGAGGGCACGCCCGACGGCGTGGACCGCCTCGTCTCCTGGACCAAGCACGGCCCCGAGCTCGCCATCGTCGACGGCGTCGCGGTCTTCGAGGAGACCCCCGAGGGCCTGTCCGGCTTCGACATCCGCTCCACCGCCTGACCTGCACAACCCGCACCGCGAGGTGAGGAAGGTGCCCTTCCGCTACCTATGGCGACAAGAAGGTGCCCTTCCCATCGCACAGGGCGGTGACGGCATGCGTACGGGCTGTCGGCGGGCTGTCGGGCGTCGATAGGATCACCCCGGCGAATCGAGTTCCTGGGGAGGCCACGCCATGGTGGATTACACGAGCACGCCGCCGCGCAAGCCGGGCGTGCCGGTCTGGGTGTGGATCGCGGGTGGCCTGGCGCTGCTGCTCTGCTGCTGCCTGGGGCTGGGCGGCGCGCTGTACTACTACCTGCACCCCGGCGCCGCGGAACCGGTCGCGGTCGCGCCGACGGGGACCTGGCAGCAGCAGCTCGCGGGGATCGACGGCGTGCGCAACTACCTGGCCGACGGCCCGCTGAGCCAGGACCACGCCCAGGGCGGGGTGGCCTACCCGCAGCAGCCCCCGATCGGCGGGCAGCACAACGGCACCTGGCAGAACTGCTCCGGCGCCGTGTACGACGAGCCGATCGCCAGCGAGCGGGCCGTGCACAGCCTCGAACACGGCGCGGTGTGGATCACCTACCGCCCCGGCATCGCCGACGACGAGGTCCGGGCGCTGGCGGCGAAGGTGTCCGGACGTGACTACCTGATGCTGAGCCCGTTCACCGGCCAGGATGCGCCGATCTCGCTGCAGGCCTGGGGATACCAGCTCAAGGTCGAGAGCGCCGACGACCCGCGCATCGACTTCTTCGTCAACGCCGCTCGCCAGAACGCCGGGCCCGAGATCGGCGCACCCTGCTCGGGCGGCACCCGCCAGACCGGAGAGCTGCCCCCCGCGGGAACCGCGGCATGAGCGAGCGGGCCGTCCGGGCCGGGGTCGCCCGGGACATCACGCTGTACGGCACACCGGTGCTGCACCGGCCGACGGCTCCGGTCACCGATTTCGGGCCGGACCTGCACAAGCTGGTCGCCGACATGTTCGCCAGCATGTACGCCGCCAACGGGGTGGGCCTGGCCGCCAACCAGATCGGCGTAGGCCTGCGCGTGTTCGTGATGGACTGCCCCGATCCGGGCAACGGCGCCAACGTGGTGGCCCACGTGGTCAACCCGGTCCTGGAACTCCCTGCGCCGCCGCGCGAGCTGGAGGTCTCCGGTGAGGGCTGCCTGTCCGTGCCAGGACAGCGCGGCGACGTGGCGCGCACCGCGGTCGCCGTGGTGACCGGGGTGGACATGCACGGCGAGCCGGTGCGTATCGAGGGCGCCGGGCTGGTCGCGCGCTGCCTGCAGCACGAGACCGACCACCTGGACGGCATGGTCTACGTGGACCGGCTCACCGCCAAGGAGCGCAAGAGGATCCTGAACGCCGCCGGGCTGCCGCTCGACTGATCGACGGCGCATCCACGTTCTTGACAGTGCTGGCCCTTCCTGAATAGATGTATTTATTGTTAACGCAGCGATCAAGCCGCGTCGACACAACGTCTCATCAGGACTTTGTCAGGAGTGAACCGGTGCTTCGTGCGTATTTCGCGCGCCACAAATCAGCGTCGACCTGGGCCAGATCCATCCTGCACGAGGCGGCGTTCGCGCTGGACCTCAAGGTCGCCACGATCCACGTGCCGGAGCAGTGGGCGCCGCACGACACCCTCGGCGACTATGTGCGCGCCACCCGCCCCGACCTCCTGATCATGACGAACGCGAAGCCGGAATGGGTGGACACGCTGCCCGAGCACCGGGGGTTCCACCTCATCCGCGACCCCCGCGACATCGTGGTCTCCGGCTACTTCAGCCACCTCAACAGCCACCCCGAGGTGGTCGGCGGGGTGCCCTGGCCCGAGCTGGTCGCGCACCGGCGCAACCTGCGCACCCTCGACGAGGCCGGCGGGCTGCTGGCCGAGGTCGAGTTCAGCGCCATGTTCCTGGACCCGATGGCGCAGTGGGACTACACCCGGCCCGGCGTGCTCGAGGTGCGCATGGAGGACGCCATCACCGACCCGGTGAAGTCCTGGACCGCCATCCTCGGCCACCTGGACCTGCTCACCCCCGACGGCTCCGGGCCGGAGCAGGCGCGTATGGCCGCGGTGCGCTGGAACGTCGCCGCCCGCCGGGGCACCCCGCGCTGGCTGGCCTATCCGCGCCATGTGCTGCCCCGGCTGCCGCTGCGCCGGCTGCCCGGCGCGTACGTGACCAGCGCCTGCGAGCGGTTCTCGTTCAGCCGCCTGGCCAAGGGCCGCGAGC
Source organism: Catellatospora paridis (assembly GCF_009720365.1). Classification (GTDB taxonomy): domain Bacteria; phylum Actinomycetota; class Actinomycetes; order Mycobacteriales; family Micromonosporaceae; genus Catellatospora; species Catellatospora paridis. The sequence goes on from NZ_ML769315.1 coordinate 270,829, forward strand.
GCGGGCAGGAGGACGTGCACAGCCACTACCGTCGCGGGGTCGCCGGCGACTGGCGCAACCACTTCACCGACGCGCACCTCACGGCGTTCCGGACCCGCTACGGCGACCTCGTGGAGCGCCTCGGCTACGAATGGTGACGCTCGTGTCCCGGGCCGGGCGTCTGCTGCCCGCCCCGGGGCGGTGAGCTTGCCGCACTGCGTCCGCGGCGACGTCAGCCGTGGTCGGCCGGCGGGAGGCCGTTGATGCGCAGGGCGGCGCCCGCGGCGTCGAGCGCCCGCTCGCACTCGCGCGGCGTCGCGGCCACCGCGGTGGCGTACGCGACCCGGCCGTTGACCGTGCCCGCCGGCGGCGGCGAGCGCCGGTCGCCGGGCTCGGCCAGCAGGGCCAGCTCGTCCACGGCCGACGGCAACCCGGCCCGGTCGAAGTCCAGCGTCTCGACGACGGTGTCGGGCTGCGCCGGGTAGAAGAAGCGCACCGCCGCCACCAGCTTGCGGTCCGGCGCGACGACCGGCGGGCGACCGCAGGCCACCGCGGCGGCGGCCAGCGCGACGTCGACGCCGGTGGCACGCAGCCCCAGGTAGGGGATCATGTCGCCGCCGAGCCGCCCGTTCACCTCGATGATCCGTGGCCCGCGCGAGGACAGCTTGATCTCGGTATGGGTGACCCCGTCCCGGAAGCCGAGCGCCGTGTGCGCGTCCTGCAGCAGCCGCACCAGCTGCGGATCATGCAGCAGCGGGTCGTCGCCGTGCACGTAGTGCCCGATCTCGATGCAGTACGGCGGGTGCCCGATCTCCTTGCGGGCCAGGCACAGCGGGGTGACCTCGCCGTGGTGCACCGCCGCGTCGACGCTGATCTCCTCGCCGTCGACGTACTCCTCGAGCAGCACCTGGGGCCGCCACTCGGGCAGCGCGCCGTGGCGCACCGCGCTGGTGAACTCGTATGCCGCGGCCAGCTCCTCGGGCCCCGCCACCTTGATCACGCCGACGCTGAGCGCCAGGTCGCTGGGCTTGAGGATCACCGGGTAGCCGATCCGGGCGGCCTCGGCGAACGCCTGCGACAGCGAGCCCACCGGCACCGACGCGGGCTGGGCCACCTGGGCAGCGGCCAGCGCCCGGCGGGTCAGCAGCTTGTCCCGGCAGCGGGCGGTCACGGCGGGGTCGCCGGGCAGCCCCAGCGCCACGGCCAGCTCCGCGGTCTGCGGCGTGCGCGCCTCGTCCCAGGTGAACACGCCCGCGACCGGCCCGTCGGGCAGCCGCAGCGCGGCCTCGGTCATCGCCTTCACATCGAGCAGGCCACCGAGCTCGGTGGCGCCCGCGACGTACGCCAGCTCCCAGGTGGGCGCGACCCCGGTGAACAGGTGCACCCGGTAGGCCGGAGCCAGCGAACGCAGCAGGTATTCCCGGAACTCGCGCTTGCCGGTGCGGACCATCAGCAGCAGCGGCCGGTCGTCGTGGACGGTCATGCTCTCCCTCTCGACCCCGTTGCCATGTGTCCGACATGCGGGATCGGCACGAACAGCCTCACGCGCCGATCCCGCCATGTCAACACCCGTGCATATGTCTATCTGATCGGCGGTTCAGGACACCAGCCACAGCGGGACGGAGTCGGCCATGGCCTGATATCCGGTTTGGACTGTCCGGACAGGTTTCCCACCTGGCGGCGTCACCGGTGGAGCACACCGAGCTGCGGCACTATGGTGCGAGACATGGACCTTCGTGACCTCGACCGGCGTGCGCTCGCCGCGGCCGCAGCGGCCGTGAACCGCGTCAAGCGCGCCGATCTCGCCCGGCCCTCACCGTGCGGCGACTGGACCCTCGGCCAGTTGCTCGGGCACATGATCGGGCACAACCGCGGTTTCGCCGCCGCGGCGGCGGGCAAGCCGACCGACCCGTCCGTGTGGGACGACCTGACCCCGCCGACCGACCCCCGCCGGGCGTTCGCCGACTCCGTCACCCTGGTCACCAAGGCGTTCAGCGCGAAGACGCTGCTGGACCGCAAGATCGAGGTGTACGGCTACGGCACCTTCACCGCGCCGACGGTGCTCGGCATGCACTTCGTCGACTTCCTGGTGCACGCCTGGGACGTGGCGAAGTCGACCGGCGCGGACGCCACGCTCGACCCTGACCTGAGCGCGTCGGCCATGAAGATCGCACTGCGCTGGCCCACCGGCCGGCCCAGCAAGGCTTTCGGCGTCATGGTCGAGCCGGCCGACGACGCCCCGCCCGGCGACCGGCTGGTCGCCTACCTCGGCCGCTCGCCCGGCTGGCCGGACGGCCACTGAGCGGACGCCGCCCGCAGCTCGGTCAGCGTCGACTCGAGCGCTCGCAGGTTGGCCCGCACCGCCGCCGCCTGCTGCTCGGCGGCCCGGCGGCGGGCCAGGTGCACCTGCTCCACCGTGTCGTACACGTCGGGCAGCTCCAGGGCGGCGACCTGCTGGAGTGCCGCGGCGGACGAGACGGCGTACGGCCGTGCCAGCCGCCGCCTGCCGTGCCGCGCCGTCACCGTCCAGCCGCCCTCGGCATAGGCCAGCGTGACCGACACCGGCACGGCCGGACCGGTGTCCACCAGGCCCATCCGGCGGCCCAGCTCGGACACGTACTCCTGCCACAGCGGGGCGGCCGGGGCGGCCTTGCCCTTGATGTCGTTGATCTGCTGCCACAGCCGCCACCCGAACACGGGTGTCAGCGTGGCCGCGAAGTACGCCGCCCCGGCCAGCCACAGCCCACCGGACAGGCCGAGCGTCTCCACCAACCACGCGCCGACCATGCCGCCGAGCGGGATGCCGCCGAACGTGATCGCCCCGGTCAGCCCGAACACCCGGGTCTGCATGGCCCGCGGCACCCGCTCGAACATCAGCAGGCCGTACGTGGGGTTCACCGAGGACATGGCAACCCCGGACACGAACGACACGGCCAGCGCCACCCGCAGGTCGTCGCTCAGGGCCAGCACCAGGAACCGGGGGGCGCCGCCGATGAAGTATCCGATGACGAGGGTCGCGTACCGCGGCAGTCGGGTCACCAGGGCGGCGAAGGCGGCCCCGCCCGCGATCGCGCCGAGCGCGAAGGCGCCGCCGATCCAGCCCAGGGCCACCGGCGAGCCGAGGTGCTCGCGTACCCACATCGGGATGAAGACGACCGCGCTGGCCTGGTTGAACAGGTTCGTCACGAACATCATGCCGACCAGGCTGCGCAGCAGCCGCTCGCGCCGCACGAAGCCGAACCCGGTACGCAGCCCCTGCCAGTAGGACTCCTGCACGCCGCGGGCCGGGTGGTTCTGCTCGCGGGTGATGCGCACCAGCACCACCACCACGCCCGCGCAGGCCGCGAAGGTCGCCGCGTCGGCCCAGATCGCGCCGACCGGTCCGAGCCAGGCGATCAGCACGCCGGCCACCGCGGCGCCGATCACCATCGCCATCCGGTTGAGCGCGGAGAAGACCGCGGTGACCCGCGCCATCGGCGTGCCCGACGCCTCGACCACCGGCGGCAGCAGCACCCGCTTCGACTTGTCGCCGACCCCGCGCAGCGCGCCCAGCGTCGCGATGAGCACGACCAGCACCGTGAAGTCGCCGCTGCCGAAGGCCGCGATCGCGCCCACCACCAGCGCGCTGCCCAGGTCGGTGCCGATGGAGACCTCGCGCACGCCGAACCGGTCCGCCAGCGGCGTGCCGAAGATCCCGGCCAGGATGTACGGCAGCGCCTCGGCGAACGCGACCACGCCGACCTTCGTCGGGTCATCGGTGGTGACCAGGACCAGCCACGGGATGGCCAGGAACGACATCCGCGAGCCGACGGTCGAGACCAGCTCGGCGCCGAGCAGCCCGATCAGCGCCGCTCTGCGCTGCATCGCCACCTCCTGGTACACGTCACCGCGCCGCGAACCCGCCGCCGCCCCGCGTTGCCGTCGCGTCGGGTCCACCGACCCTACCGACGGATTTCGATCTCCGTCCATACCGTCCGGCGGGGTGATCGGACGCGACACCTTCACGCGCCGCCGGTGCGGCCATAACATCAGCGGGTGAGGTTGGAGCTGCGGCACCTGCGGGTGGTCTGCGCGATAGCCGACGCCGGCAGCGTCACCAAGGCGGCGGCCGTGCTCGGCCTGGCCGCGCCCGCCCTCACCACCCAGCTGCAGCGCATCGAGCGCGCCTTCGGCGGGCAGCTGTTCGTGCGCGACCGGCGCGGCGCCCGCGCCACCCCGCTGGGCGAGTTGGTGCTGGCCCGGGCCCGGGTGCTGCTGCCCGCGGTGCAGGGCCTGGAGGACGAGGCGACCCGGTTCGCCGGGCTGGCCCGGGACTCCGGCGGTGACGGGCTGCCCGGCTACCGCATCGGGGCGGTGAACGGCCCGCTCATCGGCGGGGTGGTGCACCGGCTCGCCGCCGCGCAGCCCAGCGCCCAGCTGAGCACGTACCCGTCGTGGTCGTCGGCGGAGCTGGCGGCGATGCTGCTGGACGCCCGGCTCGACTTCGCGCTCATCGGCACCTGCGGTGAGGCCACCCCGCCCGATGACGGCCGGCTGGTCTGGCACACCGTGGCGACCGCGCCGGTCTTCGTGCTGCTGCCCGCCTCCCACCCGTACGCCGCCGCCGACGAGGTGGAGCTGGCCGACCTGGCCGGCTCCCGGTGGGCGGCCACCCCCGGCGACGGCTGCTTCGCCGACTGCTTCGCCGCCGCGTGCGCGCGGGCCGGGTTCACCCCCAGCCCGATCCACGAGAGCGACCTCGGCGGCTGTGCCGACCTGGTCCGCGGCGGCAGCGTGGTGGCCCTGTGCCAGCCCACCTTCCGGGAGATCACCGGCGTACGCGCCGTCCCCCTGGCCGCCACCCCCCTGCGCTGGCGCCACCTCATCGGCTGGCACCCCGACTCCCCCGCCGCCCGCGTCGCCCCCCGCCTCGTCGACTACGCCGAACAGTCCTATGCCGACGCCATCCGCCTCAGCCCCAACTACACCCGCTGGCTGACCCGCCACCCCACCTGACCAGTTGATCATGAACTTATGGACCTGTTCGACGGCGTGTCGCCACCATAACTTCATGATCGACTAGTTGTTGCGGCGCGAGATGAGTCGACGTGCCGATCCCACGAACGCCGTTAGCCTGACTAAGCTCTGACGGTGATCAGATTCCGTGCGTCGGCGACGGCGGTAGTCGCGGTGGTGACCATGCTCAGCCTGCAGGGCTGCATCGGGGTGGGCGACTCGTGGACCCGCGACCAGGCTGCGCCGACCGTCGCCACCTCGCCGGCGGCCGCCCGGCCCAGCACGAGCGCCCCGGCCGGCTCGACGAGTGCCGCCCTCGCCACCATCAGCCGCGTCGAGTCCAATGTGGCCGCCGTCGGCAACCCGACCTGCGGCGGCAGCGCGCCCCAGACCGTCACGGTGACGGCGGAGATCGACGACGGCGGCACGCCGGTGACCGCCAAGGCGCGCTACGCGATGACCGGAGGCAACTACACCGGCGAGGTCACCCTGACCCGTGACGCCACCATGGCCCGCTACACGGCGACCCTGCCCAAGCTGGAGAAGAAGCACTTCACCAGCGCCGCGACGAACATCTTCGTCACCGTGACCGTCCCGGGCTCCACCGCCGGCCAGCAGGGCTTCACCTCCGTCACCGTCTCCCCGTGCGGCGGCAGGGCCTGAACCGGACCGGCGGGCCACCGCGTCGAGCCCCGCGAGCCGCACGGGTTCCGGCCGGAGCGGGTCAGCGCGACACGGTCGGCAGCCCGCGCAGGAAACGCCGGTCCGCCGGCGCGACCTCGGCCACCGGACGGCTCGCCGACAGCACCACGTCGAGCGCCTCGTCCGGGTCGGCCGCGTAGTGGCCGCTCGCCCAGGCCGCGTTCGCCTCGATCACCGCCCACTCCGGACGGCCGGTCGCGGCATCTGCGAGCAGGCCGACGTCGACCACCACCGCGCTCGGCAGCGCCGGCAGCCCCGGGCCGAGCAGCCCCGCCGCGAAGGCGGCCGCGTCCGCGCACCGTGCGTCCTCCGCGGGACCGGCTAGATCCAGCTCGCCGTCCACGGCATACCGGCTCACGGCCCGGACCCGGCCCGCGCCGAGGAAGAGCCGGAACTCCACCCGAAACGTCACCACGTCGCTGACCAGCACCGGGGTGTCGTCCGCCAGGACCTCCGGCCCGGGCAGGGCCGCCCCGGACGGGTACACCCGGGCGGGGAAGCTCTTGTCGTCCGGTGGCTTCACGAACGCGGGCCGGTCCAGCGCCCGCGCTTGCGCCAGCGTGGTGAAGGCGACATCGCGACGCGTCCACTCGCGCGGCAACCGGGCGAGCCAGTCCTGGTCGGGCTCCAGCAGCCCGACACCGAGTTCCGCGCCGACCGCGTCGGCGAACAGCGGCCCGGCGTACAGGTGCGCTCCGGCGTGCCCGGCCAGGTGCTCCGGCAGCCGCCAGGTGCGCATCGTCTCGACCCGCATGCCGCGCCGCCGCGCGGCGTCGGCGAAGGCCAGCCCGGTCTCGGTCACCCGCGGCGGCAGTATCAGCACTCGGTCCACGCCGCGCCATGCTGCCAGCCCGCGCGGCACGGAACCACTCCCTTTTCCCCGACGGCCCGCTCACTCCCCAGGCAGCCGACTCACCGCGGGCTCGCCGCCCCCCGCGGTGATCATGAAGTTATGGCAGCGACACGCCGCCGAACCTGCCCATAAGTTCATGATCACCGCGGGAGAGAGGGGCCGCGGTGCGGTGGTTCGCTGCAGGGTCGCGGCTCAGGCGGCGGCGGGCGTACGCCGGACCGCCCCCGCCCCCGGCCGCGTGGCCACCTCCCGGGGCGAGCCCACCTCGTGCCCCTCGTCGCAGCTCAGGTGCGTGCGCACGGGCGACCCGCAGTCGCGGTGGACCATGTCGACGGGCGGCCCGGCCGGGTCCGCCAGATACCGGTCGCCCCACTCGCGTACGGCGACCAGCACCGGATACAGGTCGAAGCCCTTCTCGGTGAGCCGGTACTCGTGGCGTTCGCGCTCGCCGGGCTCCCGGTAGGGCACCCGGTGCAGCACGCCCTGCGCGACGAGCATGTTCAGCCGGTTGGTCAGCACCTGCCGGGGTATGCCGCTGTGCTCGCGCATGTCCTCGAAGCGGCGGATGCCGTTGAAGACCTCGCGCAGCACCACCAGCGTCCAGCGTTCGCCGAGCACGGCCATGGCGCGGGCGACGGTGCAGTTCTCTGCCGACCAGTCGAGTGCGGTAGGTCTCACTCCCCCAGGCTAAGTCTCGTTGACAGACTCAGCAACCGCCTGCCAGGCTGAGTCCATGACGCAGACCCAGACCGAGCCGACCGCCGGCCTCGCGACCCCGGAGCGCACCCGCACCTTCTCCTGGTCCGACCCCCGCCGCAACGCCGCCGAGCTGGGTCGGCTCAGCGGCCTGGAGCTGCTGCACGCGATGGCCCGCGGCGAGCTGCCCGCCCCACCCGTGATGCACCTGCTCGGCATGGACAGCGTGCAGGCCGAGGAGGGCCGCGTCGTGGTGACCATGCGCGCCCAGGAGTTCCACTACAACCCGCTCGGCGGCGTGCACGGCGGCATCCTGGCCACCCTGCTCGACACCGCCGCCGCCTGCGCCGTGCACAGCACCCTGCCCGCCGGCGTCGGCTACACCTCCCTGGACCTGACCACCAAGTTCCTGCGCCCGGTCAGCGTCGACTCCGGCCTGCTCCGCTGCGAAGGCACCGTCCTCTCCCGCGGCCGCCGCACCGCCCTCGCCCAGGCCCAACTCACCGACGACCGCGGCCGCCTCCTAGCCCACGCCACCTCGTCCTGCCTCATCTTCGACCTGTAACCGCCACCCAAGATCGTGACGATCTTGCGTGAACTGTTGCCGATATGCCTGTTTAAGGCGTGTCGTACCCACAGTCCACGCAAGATCGTCGCGTTAGAGGGCGTTGGCGCGGGTCACGTCGCGGAACCACAGGGCCGAGTCCTTGGGGTAGCGGCGTTGGGTTTCGTAGTCGACGTAGACGAGGCCGAAGCGCTTGTCGTAGCCGAAGGCCCACTCGAAGTTGTCCAGTAGGGACCAGGCCAGGTAGCCGCGGACGTCGGCGCCGCCGGACAGGGCCGCGTGCACGGCGCGCAGGTGGCCGTCGAGGTAGGCGATCCGGTCCGGGTCGGCCACCCGGTCGCCGGCCAGCGCGTCGGCGTACGCCGCACCGTTCTCGGTCACCATCAGCGGCGTGTCCGGATACTCCCGGGACAGCCGTAGCAGCAGGTCGGACAGGCCGCTCGGGTCGACCGTCCAGCCCATGTCGGTGACCGGGCCTGGCTGCGGCAGGAACGCGACCCCCTCGCTGCCCGGGTACATCGGGTGCGCCGCCGCGCCGACCTGCGCCCGTACCAGGGCGGGTTGGTAGTAGTTGATGCCCAGCAGGTCGATCGGGGCGGAGATCACCGTCAGGTCCCCGTCGACGATCGCGTCCGCCGCGCCGAACCGCTCGAAGAGCCCCAGCATGTCCAGCGGATACCGGCCGCGCAGCACCGGGTCCAGGAAGATCCGGTTGAGCACGCCGTCGACGCGCCACGCCGCCGCCACGTCGTGCGGGTCGCCCGGGTCGTCGGGGCTGACCCGGGCCAGGTTCAGGGTGAGCGACAGCTCGCGTACGCCCGCCGCGCGCAGCGCCTGCGCCGCCAGCCCGTGCCCGAGCAGCAGGTGGTGCGCGGCCCGGAAGGCAGCCCGGTTGTCGGTGTGCCCCGGCGCGTGGTCTCCGCTGGCGTAGCCGAGAAACGCCGCGACCCACGGCTCGTTGAGCGTGGTCCAGGTGCCGACGCGGTCCGCGAGCCGGGACGCGGTCACCGCGGCGTACTCGGCGAAGCACGCCGCGGTGTCCCGGTCCCCCCAGCCGCCCCGCCCGTGGGACTGCAGCGCGAGCGGCAGGTCCCAGTGGTAGAGCGTCACCATCGGCTCGATCCCGTGCGCCAGCAGCTCGTCCACCAGCCGGTCGTAGAAGTCCAGGCCGCGCACGTTGACCGGCCCGGTCCCGTCGGGCTTGACCCGCGGCCAGGCGATGGAGAAGCGGTACGTGCCGACGCCCAGCTCGGCCATCAGCGCGACGTCCTCGCGGTAGCGCCGATAGTGGTCGCACGCGACGTCCCCGGTGTGTCCGGCGAAGACTCGGCCGTCCTTGCGCGCGAACGTGTCCCAGATGGACGGTCCCCGCCCGTCCTCGGCCGCGGCCCCCTCGATCTGGTACGCCGCCGTGGCGGCCCCCCACCGGAACCCCTCCGGGAACCGCAACATCTCCGCCGATGCCTCTACCTGCACTGTGCTCATCCCTTCACCGCTCCCTGCATGATGCCGCCGATCAGCTGCTTGCCGAGCAGGCCGAACACGATGAGCAGCGGCAGTGTGGCCAGCATCGTCCCGGTCAGCGCCAGCGAGTAGTCCTGCACGTAGCCGGCCCGCAGCTGGGACAGCGCGACCTGGACCGTCTGGTTCTCCGGCGAGGCCAGCACGACCAGCGGCCAGAGGTAGTCGTTCCAGACGTTGAGGAAGGTCAGCATGCCGAGCACGGCCGCGGCCGGACGGGCGACCGGCAGCACCACGTGCCAGAACAGCCGATGGGTGCCCGCGCCGTCGATGCGCCCGGCCTCCAGCAGCTCGGTGGGCAGCGCCTCGGACAGGTACTGCGTCATGAAGAACACCCCGAACGCGTTGACCAGGGCCGGCACCGTCACCGCCAGCAGCGTGTCGTGCCACTCCAGCTTGGTGATCAGCATGAACAGCGGGATGATGCCCAGCTGCATCGGCACCATCATGGTGCCGACGACGGCCAGCAGCAGCGCGGTGCGCCCCTTGAACCTCAGTTTGGCGAAGGCGAACCCGGCCAGCGTCGAGAACAGCACCACGGACGCGGTGTTGATGCCCGACACGATCAGCGAGTTGAGCAGCGCCTGGTCGAACGGCACGGTGTCGAAGACCCGCTTGATGTTCTCGATCAGGTTCGCGCCCGGCAGCACCGGCGGCGGCACGTGCGAGAGCGCGGAGTTGTCCTGGCTGGCCACCACCACGCTGAAGTACAGCGGGAACGCGGTCAGCATCAGCACCCCGGTCAGCGTCAGGTAGACGAGTCTGCGTGTCATCGGGAGCTCCGGATCCGGCGCGTGATCAGGTAGTTGACGGCGGCGGCGAGCACGATCAGCCCGAACATCACCCAGGCGGTGGCCGAGGCGTAGCCGAACTCGAAGCCGCGGTTGAAGCCGTGCTCGTACATGTAGAGGGTCAGGGTCTGGAACTGCCGGTCCGGGCCGCCGATGATGCCGTTGGGCCCGCCCCCGGCGAACAGCTGCGGCTCGGCGAAGACCTGCAGGCCGTAGATGGTCGACACGATGACCACGAAGATGACGGTGGGCCGGATCGACGGGATGGTGATCTTCCGGAGCTGCTGGCCCGCGGTGGCGCCGTCGAGCGTCGCCGACTCGTACAGCTCTTTCGGCACCGCCTGCATCGCGGCCAGGAAGATCAGCGCGTTGTAGCCGGTCCAGCGCCAGGTGATCATCGCGGCGATGGCGACGTGCGAGGACGCGACACCAGCCTGCCAGTCGATACGGCCCAGGCCGAAGCTCTCCAGCAGCCAGTTGATCAGGCCGAAGTCGCGCCCGAACAGCTGGCTGAAGATGACCACGACCGCGACCACGCTGGTGACGTTCGGCAGCAGCAAACCCAGCCGCCACAGCGTCTTGGCCCGCAGCGGCCGGTTCACCAGGTGCGCCAGGATCAGCGCCAGGATCAGCTGCGGGATGGTGGACAGCGCCAGGATGGACAGGGTGTTGCGCAGGGCGTTCCAGAAGTACGGGTCGGCCAGCAGTGCGGAGTAGTTGCCCAGGCCGACGAAGCTGTGCTCGTCGGCCAGCAGGCTCCAGTCGTGCAGCGACACCCAGGCGGTGTAGCCGAGCGGGAACAGGCCGAAGACCGCGAAGAGGATGAAGAACGGCGAGATGTAGACGTACGGGGACAGAGACGTGTCCGCCTTGTAGAGCCAGGTGCGCACGGAGCGCTCCCCTTCCCTGAAGGGCCCGGTGACCGGGCGGGCAACGGTGTGCGCCGCCCGGCCTCCGGAAGTCGGTGGAACACCGGGCCGACCGATCGCGCCGGCCGGCCCGGTGGGAGCGTCAGCCGAGTTTGGCCACGTCGGACAGGACCTGCTTCCAGGCGTCGTCCGGGGACTGCTTGTTCTGCTCGATGCGGCCCAGCCCGGCGCCGATCGTGTTGAACACGTCGCCCTGCTTCGGGCCCTGGTGCTGCGGCTGGACCGCCTGCGCCGAGGCCGTGAAGATCTTGCCGAGCGGCGCGTTGTTGAAGAACGGCTTGCTGAACCCGGTCAGGTCCGGGTCGGTGTACAGCGACGGGGCCGACGGGAAGTTCCCGGTCGCCTTGAAGATCTTCTTCTGCTGCTCCGGCGCGGTCAGCCACTTGATCAGGTCGTACGCCGCCTGCGCGTTCTTGCCCTGCTTGGGCAGCGCGAGGTGCGAGCCGCCCATGCTGCCCGCGCCACCGGGCACCGCGGCGATGTCCCACTTGCCGGCCGCGTCCTTGGCGTTGGTCTCGATGTACGCCGTCATCCACGCCGGGCACACGATGGTCGCGAAGGTGCCCTTGCCGAACGCCGCGCTCCACTCCGGCGTCCAGGCCGCCAGCTTCGCGGACTGGCCGGAGGCGATCGCGTCGACGGTGAGGTCCCAGGCCTTCCTCACGGACGCGTTGCTGTCCACGATGAGCTTGTCCGCGTCGTCGTACACGCCGGTCGGGGCCTGCTCGACCATGGCCCGGAACATGTTGCCCGAGGCCTCCATGAAGTACGACTTCGGCGCGGCGGCCTTGTACTTCTTGCCGGTGGCGACGTACTCGTCCCAGGTCGGCCACAGCTTGGACACCACGTCACGGTCGGTGGGCAGGCCCGCCGCCTTGAACAGGTCGGTGCGGTAGCACATGGCCATGCCGCCGACGTCGGTGCCGAGGCCGATCAGCGTCTTCTTGTCGGTCGACAGGCCCTGCTGCCATTTCCACGGCAGCCACTGGCTCTCCAGCGACCCGGCGCCCAGGTCGAGCAGGTTGTGGAAGCGGTTCGGGGTGGCCGTGAAGCTGGACAGGTAGCCGATCTCCACGGCCTCGATGTCGGCCGCGCCGCTGCCGGTGGCCAGGTGCGAGATCAGGCTCTGGTGGTGCGCGGCGTAGTCGGAGATCCGCTCCTTGACGGTGATGTTCGGGTGCGCCTTGGAGTACTCCTCGTAGAGCGGCTTGAAGCCGAAGTCGCCGAAGAGCGCGACGTTCAAAGTGATCTTCTCGTTGCCGGTGGGCTGTTCGTCCGAACCGCATGCAGCGGTCGCCAGCAGTCCGGTCACCATGATCGGGACCAGCAGGCGGCGCGTCCAGGCACGCATGACGACCCTCCTTGGGGGTGTCAGTAGGAACCCGGCCGCTCATCAGGGCAATTCGCGGCCGGGTTGAGAGAGCGCTCTCACAGCAGAGAATGAAGTCGGACCCCTGCGCTGTCAAGGGTCTATGACCGGCTCGTTTCTGAGCTGTGCAAACGCTCTCATCCTGAAAGCGCTCTCACGTGCGGCTTCGTGCCGTAACGCGAAAGGGGTAAGGTCACCTTCGCCGGAGTGTGGTCCGGCACAGGTCGGCGGCACCTACGCCGGCGAGGCGCGCAGCGAGGAGTCCGCATGAGCCAGGCACACGAGCGGCCGACGCTGGAGGCCGTGGCGCGCCTTGCCGGAGTCTCCCGCGCCACCGTGTCGCGGGTGGTCAACGGCTCGCCCAAGGTCGCCGAGCCGATCCGCAGCGCGGTGCGCCGCGCCGTCGAGGAGCTGGGCTACATCCCCAACGCCGCCGCCCGCAGCCTGGTCACCCAGCGCACCGACTCGATCGCGCTGGTCCTGCCGGAGAGCGCCAGCCGCGTCTTCTCCGACGACCCGTTCTTCCCGAGCATCATCCACGGCGTCAGCCAGGAACTCGACGCGGCCGACAAACAGCTCGTGCTGATGATGACCAACACCGTCGCGGGGTACGAGCGCGTCGAGCGCTACACCACCGCCCGCCACGTGGACGGGGTGCTGTTCGCCTCGACGCACGGCGTCGACCCGCTGCCCGGCCAGCTCGCCCGGCTCGGCGTCCCGGTCGTGGTCACCGGCCGCCCGCTGGGCCGCTCCGCGGTCCCCTACGTCGACGTCGACCACGTCGGCGGGGTGCGCGCCGCGGTGCGGCACCTGCTGGAGACCGGCCACTCCCGCATCGCCACCATCGCCGGGCCGCAGGACATGGTCGCCGGCATCGACCGGCTCGCCGGATACCGGGCCGAGCTGCGCGGGTCGGACCGGCGCTCGATCGTGGCGGTCGGCGACTTCACCCGCGAGTCCGGCGCGACCGCGATGCGCCAGCTGCTGGAGGACGATCCGCTGCTCGACGCGGTCTTCGTGGCCTCGGACCTGATGGCGCACGGGGCCATCACCACGCTGCGCGAGCTGGGCCGGCGCATCCCCGAGGACGTCGCCGTGGTCGGCTTCGACGACTTCGACATCTCCCGCTACACCGACCCGCCGCTGACCACCGTCCGGCAGCCGATCCTGGAGCTGGGCCGGGAGCTGGCCCGCCAGCTGCTGCGGGTCATCGCGGGCGAGGAGGTCCCGGCGGCCGTGGTCCTGCCGACCGAACTCGTGGTACGCGCATCAGCCTGACCGGATTCGGATATACAGGACTCATGGCTGAAGAAGTGGACGTCATCGTTCTCGGCATGGGCGTCGGCGGCGAGGAGGTCGGCGGCCGGCTGGCCGACGCCGGGCTGAGCGTGGTCGGCATCGAGAACCGGCTCGTCGGCGGCGAGTGCCCGTACTGGGGCTGCGTCCCGAGCAAGATGATGATCCGGGGGGCCGACCTGCTCGCCGAGGGCCGCCGGATCAACGGCATGGCGGGCTCCGCCGAGGTCTTCCCCGACTGGGCGCCCATCGCCAAGCGCATCCGCGAGGAGGCCACCGACTTCTGGGACGACAAGGTCGCCGTCGACCGGTTCGTCAAGCGCGGCGGCCGGTTCGTCCGCGGCACCGGCCGGCTGGCCGGCCCGAAGACGGTCGAGGTCGACGGGCAGACGTACACCGCGCGCAAGGGTGTGGTGCTCGGGACCGGGACCAAGGCCGCGATCCCGCCGATCCCCGGGCTGGCCGAGACCGACTTCTGGACCAACAAGGAGGCCATCGAGGTCGAGGAGCTGCCCGCGTCGCTGACCGTGCTCGGCGGCGGCGCGATCGGCCTGGAACTGGCCCAGATGTTCCAGCGCTTCGGGGTGCGGGTCACCGTCGTGGAGGCGATGGACCGGCTGATGTCGTTCGAGGAACCCGAGTCGTCCGAGCTGATCACCGAGGTGTTCCGGCGCGAGGGCGTCACCGTGCACACCGGGTGCCGGGCCGACCGGATCGACGGCATGACCGTACACCTCGCCGACGGCCGGGAGTTCACCTCGGAGAAGCTGCTCGTCGCCACCGGGCGCACCGCCGACCTGCACAAGCTCGGCCTGGACACGGTCGGCCTGGACCCGGCCGCGAAGGCGATCGCCGTGGACGGCCGCATGCGGGCCGCCGACGGGCTGTGGGCCGTCGGCGACTGCACCGGCCACGGCGCGTTCACGCACATCGCGATGTACCAGGCGGCCATCGCGATCCGCGACATCCTCGGGCAGGAGGGGCCGCCCGCCGACTACCGGGCGCACCCCCGGGTCACCTTCACCGACCCCGAGATCGGCTCGGTCGGCCTGACCGAGGAGGCTGCCCGGCACCAGGGCATCCACGTGCAGACGGCGTACACGAAGCTGCCCGAGGCGACCCGCGGCTGGATCCACAAGGCGGGCAACGACGGGTTCATCAAACTCGTCGCCGACCGGGACCGGGACGTGCTGGTCGGCGCGACCTCGGCCGGGCCGACCGGCGGCGAGGTGCTCAGCGCACTGGTCGTCGCGGTGCACGCGCAGGTCCCGGTGCACATGCTGCAGCACATGATCTACGCGTACCCGACCTTCCACCGCGCCATCGAGGCGGCCGTGCAGCAGCTCGAGGTCTAGGGCAGACTGCGGCACGAGCGAGCGCCGGCGAGCGAATCATGGACCCAGCGGACATGACTGCGACGAGCGAAGCGAGGAGCAGGCATGCGACAGCTGGTCGTCCGGATCGGACTGGCGGGCGCGGCGGTGGTGCACCTGTGGTGGGGCCTGTGGGCGTACGCCGCCCCGCTGAACTTCTTCAGCACGTTCCCCGGCTTCGGGCAGCGCTGGACGGCCGGCTACCCGCCGTACAACGAGCACCTCGTGGTGGACCTCGGGGCGACCTTCCTCACCCTCGGCGTGCTGCTGGCGGTGCCCGCGGTGCGCTACCGCAGGGCCGTCGCCCGGCTGGCGCTGGCCGGCGCGACCATCTTCGGCACGCTGCACCTGGCGTTCCACGCCGGCCACCGCGGCGTCCTCAGCGGCCCGGACTGGACCGCCGGCCTCGTCCCGCTCGTGGTGGGCGTGCTGCTGCCGGTGGCGCTGTGGGTCGCCGCCCCGCCGGACTGAGCCGGTTCAGGCGAGCTGGGCGGACTGCAGGCGGGCGTACGCGCCGCGGCGGTCGAGCAGCTCGTCGTGCGGACCGATCTCCTCGATGCGGCCGTCGCGCATCACGATGATGCGGTCGGCGTTGCGGATCGTGGAGAGCCGGTGCGCGACGACGAAGACGGTGCGCCCGGTGACCAGCCGCTCCATCGCCTGCTGGATCAGCGCCTCGGAGTGGGTGTCCAGCGCGGAGGTGGCCTCGTCGAGGATCAGCACGCGCGGGTCGCGGATCAGCGCCCGCGCGATGGCCAGCCGCTGGCGCTGACCGCCGGACAGCCGCGCGCCCCGCTCCCCCACCACCGTGTCCAGGCCGTCGGTGAGCTGGTCCACGAAGTCCAGCGCGTTCGCGTCGGCCAGCGCCCGGCGCACCCGCTCCAGCGGCACGTCGGCCATGCCGTACGTGACGTTGTCGAAGATGCTGCCCTCGAACAGGATCGGCTCCTGCGGCACCACCGACACGAAGCGCCGGAAGGTGCGCAGGTCCAGCGTCTCCATGTCGCGGCCGTCGAGCAGGATGCGGCCCGAGGTCGGCCGCAGGAAGCCGATGACCAGGTTCAGGATGGTGGACTTGCCCGCGCCCGACGGGCCGACCAGCGCGATGCGCTCACCCGGCGCGACGTCGAGGTCGAAGTCGCGCACGGCGCTGCCTGCCGCGCCGTCGTACGCGAAACCCACGCCCTCGAACCGCACCCCGCCGCGCACCTCGTCGACCCGCTGCTTGCCCGCGTTGACCTCCAGGTCGGGGGCCTGCAGCAGTTCGCCCGCGGAGCGCACCGACTCCAGCCCCTTGACGAAGATCGGCCCGAGGCTCATCAGCGTCATCACCGAACCGGTCAGCGTGGTGAAGTACGCGCTGAGCATCACCACGTCGCCCTCGGTGATCGGGACCCAGCCGTAGTACGCGACCAGCGCCGAACCGGCCAGGCAGGCCACGCTCAGCACCTGCATCTGGGTCCACGCCAGCGCGCCGAAGCGGCCGTTGAGCAGGTCCAGTCGCAGGCCCGCGCGCAGTACGCGGTCCAGCGAGCCGTCGACGCGGCGCAGCGCGTCGCGCTCCAGGCCGTGTGCCCGGGTGATCGGGATCAGCGTGGTCATCTCGGCGACCCGCGACGACAGCCGCTCGACCTCGCGGCGGAACGACTCGTTGTCGGTGCGCATCCGGTTGCGCAGCTTCATCACCAGGAACGCCGCGCAGGGCACCAGCACCAGGAACACCGGCAGGAACAGCGGGACCCGCAGCGCGATCACGACGGCCCCGCCGAGCAGCATCATCAGCGCGCCCACGCCGACGTCGCCGGCCTGCTGCACCATCTGCTCGATGGCCTCGACGTCGCGGATCACCTTCGACTGCAGCACCGCGGCCGACGAGCGGGAGTGGTAGCCGATGGACAGCTCCTGCATGCGGCGGCACAGGGCCGAACGCAGGCGGGTGCCCATGCGGCGGACGGAGCCGCTGTGGTTGCGTACGAACAGGACGTGGAACGGGTAGTTGAGGCTCAGGCAGGCGACCATCAGGCCCGCGTTCCACCACAGCTGCTCGACGGGCTTGTGCCGCACCACGACGTCGATGACGTTCGCGGTGACCAGGGGCAGCAGCCAGGTCGGGCTGTGCTTGACGGCGAACGCCAGCACCCCGACCAGCAGCCGCCATCGGTCCTCGCGCAGCAGGTAGGCGACGGTGCGCACCGGGTGCTCGCCGTGGTAGCGGTGGTCAAGGGGGTGCTGCGCCAGCGCCATGTCGTTTCCTGCCTCGCCGGGCGGCCCGCGTGCGAGGGGGTCCGTCGGCACGGCGCGCAGCCCTTCGCCGTCGAAGTCCAGGCCCGAGCCTAGGCGAGATCACCCGGCCGGGCCAAGACGGCCTGCGTCACGCCGCCCGCCGCCCGCCGCGCGCCTGCCCTGCTGAGCCACCATGGCGCGTCAATAAGGGCACCTTCTACAACGCATAGCGATGTGAAGGTGCCCTTCCTTGTGTTCAGGCGGTGGCGAGGGACTGGACTACCTCGAGGGCGCCGGAGACGTGCTTGCCGATGTTGGCCTGGGAGGAGAAGACGTGGCGGACCACGCCCTCACGGTCGATGACGTAGGTGACCCGGCCGGGCAGGATGCCGAAGGTGGCGGGCACGTCGTACGCCTTGCGGACCTCGCCGCCGGCGTCGGCCAGCAGGACGAACGGCAGCTTGTAGCGCTGGGCGAAGCCGTCGTGCGACTCGACGGAGTCCGAGCTGACGCCGATGACCTGCGCGCCGGCCTCGGTGAAGACCTCGTAGCTGTCCCGGAAGGAGCACGCCTCCGCGGTGCAGCCGGAGGTGTTGTCCTTGGGGTAGAAGTACAGGACCACCGTCTGCTTGCCCCGGAAGTCGCTGAGCCGCACCGTCTCGCCGCCCTGCGACGGCAGCTCGAAGTCGGGCGCCACCTCGCCCACCTGCGGTCCACGTGCCTTCGCCATGCCTGCCTCCACTGTCACCGGATCATCCGCCGTCGGACCCGAATCGTATTCGTGTCCGTTCGGCCGAACGCACACCCGGTGCCGGTTGTTCCGCCTTGTCGACCTTAAGCCCGACGGCCCGTGCCGGTACGCGGAAAGGCCGGCGCGAGTTCCGCGCCGGCCTTTCCGCAGCCGTCAGCTGCAGGTGACGTTGTTCAGCTTGAACGCGGTCGGGTTGGTGTTGGTCCCGCTGTACGACGCCTGGAAGCCGAAGCTCGCCGTGCCGCCGGTGCCGATGCTGCCGTTGTGCCCGGCGTTGCGGGCCGTGACGTTCGCCCCGCTGGCCGTGACCGTGGCGTTCCAGGCGTTGGTGACCGCCTGGTTGCCGGCATAGGTCCAGGTCAGCGTCCACGAACTGAGGGCCGGGCCGCGGTTGGTGATGACCACCGAGGCGACGAAGCCGTTGCCCCACTGGCTGTCCACCCGGTAGCTCACCGAGCAGGAACCCGTGCCCTGACTGGGCGACGGCGACGGCGACGGCGGGGCGGACGGCGAGGCCGAGGGGGACGGCGAGGCCGAGGGGGACGGCGGCGTCGACGGCGAAGCCGAGGGCGACGGCGGACGCGACGGGGACACCGACGGCGACGGCACCGTGGACGGGCTCGGCGGCGGGCTGGTCACGATGCCGTTCTGCGCCAGCGAGTACGCCAGGTCCGGCACGAACTGCCCGGCACCCGCGGCGCAGCCGTCCGCCTCGCCCGGCGGCTTGATCCAGACGAAGGCGTCGACGGTCGCCTCGTTGGTGGCGGTCGTCGGCGCCTGGCCCGTGCCCCGGCCCGCCGGATCGCACCACTCGCTGCCCAGCGGGCCCTTGCCGTTGCGGGCGGTGTCGACGACCTGGTGCAGGTTGCTGTTGCCCAGGGCATTGAGCACGTTGCGGCCGAAGTTGACCTCGTCGGCGGTCCAGCGGAAGTTGGACGCGTTGGAGTAGAAGCCGGCCGCGTTGGACACGCCCGCCGCCTGCAGCCGCGACGCGGTGTCGGCGGCGCTGTTCCAGGCCGAGTGCCCCGCGTCGAGGTACACCTTCACGCTCGGGTTGACCTGCTTGAACTTCGTCACCGCGTAGCTGATCGCGGAGTTGCGGTCGGCCTTCTCGGTCGCGGACAGGCAGGTCTGCAGGGCCAGCGAGTCCGGCTCCAGGATGATCACGGCGGTGCGCGTGCCGAGGCCCGCCGCGAAGCTGTCGATCCAGGTCCGATAGGCGGTGATGGTCGGCGCGCCGCCCGCGCTCGCCCCGCCGCAGTCGCGGTTGGGCAGCGCGTACGGCACCAGCACCGGGATCTGGTTCACGCTGTTCGCGGCGTTCACGTACGCCGTGACCTGGGACTGGATGGTGCTCTGGTTGTACGACGAGAACCAGCGCGCCTGCGGCTGGCTGCCGATGCGCTGGCTGATCAGCGACGCTCGGGAGTCGTTCGGGTTGGCCGCGAGCCACTGGTTCACGCTGGACGTGGGATCGCGGTAAAAGCTGCCGGTCAGCGTGCCGGCCGAGGCTTCGGTGGTGGCCAGCAGCACGCCGGCCAGCGCGGTGGCGGCGGTCATCGCGGCGGCCGCGCCGAGCGCGACCAGGCGGCTGTCACGGCGGCGACGATGGCGCGGCGATGACGTGGGATCGGGGGTCAACGCGTCTCCTCAGGGACGTCTGTGCATGGTCAACGTGCAGCTATCTGCCCGGACCCGGCTACGACAGACGTCACGGCCTGCGCTACCCGTACGAACCGAATGGTTCTGCCCTTCGCACGGCAACGCCTCGACTCCGCCCCCATCATCGCCCGCCCCCGCGAGGAAAGGAAGGGCATCGTCGGCTCGCGTCAGCGAGACGAGCAGCAGCTCTGCACATCGCTATATGCAGGGGAAGGGCACCTTCTTGACGCCGGACCGCGCGTGAGCAGGCAGGACGCGTCAGGCAGGGCCGAGCAGCCAGAGGATCAGCGTGAGGGTGCCCATCGACAGCAGGCTGGAGAACAGGATCGCGTCGCGGCTCAGCGCGGTCGACGCGCGGAACTCCGACGCGTACACGAAGGTGTTCTGCGCCGTCGGCAGGCCCGCGACCAGGGTGACCGCGAGCAGCGCCGCACCGTCGAGGTCGAGCAGGTAGCGCCCGATCAGGTACGCCGCCACCGGCTGCGCGACCACCTTCAGCAGCACCGCCACGGTCACCTCCCGACCCGGCAGCCGCCACGACGACGCGTCGGTCTGGTGCAGCGACATGCCCAGCGCGAACAGCGCCGCCGGCACCGCCGCCCCGCCCAGCAGCTCCAGCGGCCGCATCAGCCACTCCGGCGGCAGCCACCCGGCCGCGCTCGCGGTCACCCCGGCCATCGATCCCAGGATCACGGGGGTACGCAGCGGCAGCATCGCCAGCCGCCGCCAGCGCGACGACGCGGCGGGCCTCGCCGGGTCCTCCGCGTCGTCGGCGGTCTCAGCCGCGAGCCGGTCCACGTCGGCGCGGTGCGCCGAGGCGTCCAGGCGGCCGACGATCAGCGGGGTCAGCAGCATGGTCTGGAAGACCAGCACCGCCATGATCAGCGAAACGTCGTCGAGGACGTACACCGCGACCGGCACGCCCAGGTTGCCGGCGTTGAGGTAGGCCGCCGCCATCGCCGCGATGACCCGGTTGCCGTCGGGGCCGGGCATCAGGCGACGCGCCACGAAGTACACCGACAGCCCGATCAGCAGCGTGCTCGCCGCGATCGCCGCCAGCGGACGCAGTGGCAGGTCCCCGAGCGGCACCTTGACCAGCGAGGTGAACAGCACGCACGGGATGGCGATGACGAAGGTGAAGTTCGCCAGCGCCTGCTGGGTGGCCCGGGTCAGCACCCCGAACCGCATGGTGCCCCAGCCCAGGGCGGTGATCATCCAGATCGGAGCGAACGCGGCGAACACCTGGTCACGCTAGTCCCACACCTCGGGTGGCCGCGCAGCCGGGATACCCCTGTGTCCGATAGATGAAGATCTGGTGGTGCACCGTCGGTGAATTCCACCCGAACCGATCCGCCCTGGTCATGCCCCATGCCGCGCCAAGAAGGGCACCTTCGACGACGCGGAGCGTACTGAACTACTGCTCGTCACGCTCCGCGTGCCGACGAAGGTGCCCTTCCTTTGTTCTCAGAGCTGGGCGCGGAGGTCCTTGCGGAGGATTTTGCCGGAGGCGCTCTTGGGGATGGCGTCGACGAAGGTGACGGCACGGACCCGCTTGTAGGGGGCGACGCGTTCGGCGACGTAGTCCTTGACATCCTGGGCCGTCAGGTCGGCGCCGGGGGCAGCGGCGACGAAGGCGTGCGGGATCTCCTCGCCGTCGGCGTCGTGGCCGGCGACCACCGCCGCGTCGGCGATCTGCGGGTGGCCCAGCAGCACCGCCTCCAGCTCGGCCGGCGGCACCTGGTAACCCTTGTACTTGATCAGCTCCTTGACCCGGTCGACGATGAACCAGTCGCCCTCGGCGTCGACGAGGCCGACGTCGCCGGTGTGCAGCCAGCCGTCGGCGTCGACGGTGGCGTCGGTGTCGGCGCGGCGGCCCAGGTAGCCCTGCATCACCTGGGGGCCCTTGATCCACAGTTCGCCGGGTTCGCCGACACCGAGGTCGTCGCCGGTGGCCACGTCCACCACCCGGGCCAGCGTGTTCGGGATCAGCGGGCCGACCGTGCCGGGCTTGACCCGGGTGTCGCCGTGCGCCTGCGCATGCGAGACCGGCGACAGCTCGGTCATGCCGTAGCCCTGCTGCACCAGGCAGCCCAGCCGGGCCGCGCAGGCCTGCGCCAGGTCGCCGTCGAGCGGGGCCGCGCCGGAGAACACGACCTGCAGCGCGGACAGGTCGTACTGGTCGACCAGCGGGTGCTTGGCCAGCGCCAGCACGATCGGCGGCGCGACGAACGCCCGGCTGACCCGCTGGTCAGCCATCGCGGTCAGGAACTCGACCAGGTCGAAGCGCGGCAGCACGACCAGGGTCGCGCCCTCGGACAGCGCCATGTTCATCAGCACGGTCAGGCCGTAGATGTGGAAGAACGGTAGCACCGCCAGCACCCGGTCGGCCGGGTCGTACTTGACCACCTGCTGGGTCTGCGCGATGTTGGCGACCAGGTTGCGGTGGGTGAGCATGACGCCCTTGGCCACACCGGTGGTGCCGCTGGAGTACGGCAGCACGGCCAGCGCCGTGGCCGGGTCGAGCTCGACCGCCGGCGCGGGCTCGCTCGTCGCCATCAACTCCTGGACCGAGCGGTATCCCTCCGCGGTGTCGCAGACGAAGATCTCCTGCACCAGCGCAGCCGCGGTCGTGGCACGGTCGAGGAACGGCGACACGGTGACGAGCAGTTTCGCGCCGGAGTCGCTGAGCTGGGTGGTCAGGTCCTTCGGGGTGGCCAGCGCGTTGACGGTGGTGACCGTGGCTCCCGCGGCCAGCGCGGCGTGGAAGACCACCGGGTAGAGCAGCGTGTTGGGGCTGAACAGGGCCAGCACGTCACCGGGTCGCAACCCCGCTCCGGCCAGCCCGGCGGCGAGCCGGTCCACCATGTGCGCCAGCTGCGCGTACGTCAGCGTCTGCCCGGTGCGGCCGTCGATCAGCGCGGGATGGTCGCCCCGCGCCGCCGCCGGTCCGATGACGAGCTGGGGGACGGAGACCTCGGGGATCTCGACGTCGGCCAGGGGGCTGGAAAAGGGCATCATCGCCTCACTCTCGTACGCGGTGCACGTCGAAGTTCCGTCATCATGCGTGCACGTTCACGGTTCGGCAATACCCCGGCAACCTCCGGCGGCGATCCGGTCGCCGACGGCCGCTGCGCGTCGCGACGGTCGCCGGTCCACCCTGCGATACAACTAGCACGAGGCCGTGAGCTGCGCATTCATCGCGCGCTCGGACAGGGCCGACTCATGTCGCAACCATGCGGGGGAACGTACATGCGACCTATCACGACAGGACTGCGCGCCCTTGGGGTCGTCGCGGTCACCACCATGATCGCCCTGGCGGCGCCACACGCCGCCGGAGCGGTCGAGGGCAAGGGCGGTGGCAACCACGGCGGTGGCGGCCACGGCAAGCCGAAGCCGAAGCCCCAGCCGGAGGTGCCCGTCGCGGGCGTCGAGTCCTGGGGTTACAACGACTCCGGCCAGCTCGGCGACGGCACGCTGATCACCCGGCCGAGCGCGGTCAGCGCCAACGTTCCGGACGAGGTCCGCGACGTCGAGGGCGGCGGCCGGTTCAGCCTGGCGCTGCTGCACAACGGCTCCGTGAAGGCCTGGGGCGACAACAGCGACGGCCAGCTCGGCGACGGCACCACCATCGACCGGCCGATCCCCGGCTCCGTGCCCGGCGTGACCGGCGTCAAGGCGCTCGCGGCCGGCGGGTCGCACAGCCTCGCCCTGCTCACCAACGGCACCGTGCTCGCCTGGGGCGACAACGCGCGCGGCCAGCTCGGCGACGGCACCGTCGACGACAGCGCCACTCCGGTCGCGGTCACCGGGCTGACCGGCCGGGTCGTGGCCATCGCGGCCGGCTCGCAGTTCAGCCTCGCGCTGCTGGCCGACGGCACGCTGCGGGCCTGGGGCGACAACCGCTCCGGTCAGCTGGGCACCGGTGCCGAGAGCCCCGACCCGCAGACCACCCCGGTGGCCGTCACCGGCCTGACGGGCGTCCGGGTCAAGCACGTCGACGCGGGTGACAGCCACGCGCTGGCCGTGCTCGGCAACGGGACCGTGCGCGGCTGGGGCGAGAACTCGCGCGGTCAGGTCGGCAACGGCGTGGCCAGCCTCACCCCGGTGCCGACCCCGACGCCGGTGGTCGGCCTCACCGGCGCGAAGATCGTCAACGCGGGCGGCTTCGCCAGCCTCGCGATCCTGACCAGCGGCCGGGTGAAGGGCTGGGGCGCCAACGGCGACGGCCAGCTCGGCGACGGCACGACGGTGACGCCGCGGCTGAGCCCCGTCGACGCGGTCGGCCTCACCGGCGTCATCGACATCTCCACCGCGGGCTCCGGCGCGACCCTCGACGGCGGCTTCACCGTCGCCATCAGCAACGGCGTCATCAAGGCTTGGGGCGACAACAGCTCCGGGCAGGTCGGCATCGGGTTCACCGGCTTCGACCCGGTCCTCACCCCGGCCACCGTGGTGACCGGGCTCGACAAGCCGAAGGACGTGTCGACCGGCTTCCAGTTCGCGCTGGCCACCTGAGCAGGCACAGCGAGAGGGGCGGCACGCGTGACGTGCCGCCCCTCTCGTCATCCCTCGACCCGTCCCGCGTTCACGGCACGAACGGTTCACCCCGCGGCAGCCGGGCCCGCCCGGCGGCGACGCCCAGCCCGGCCGCGACCAGCGCCACCAGGCACACCACCAGCCCGGCCCAGTACTGCGTCAGCCCGTACCGGCCGAGCACGATGCCGTCCCCGAGGATCGCGGCCCGCGACAACTCCGCCACCAGGGCGCCGACGGCACCGACCGCTGACACCGCGGCGACCTGGCGGCCGGACAGGTGCCCGGCGCGCCGCAACCGGGCGGTCAACCCGCCCAGTGCCACCGCCGCCAGCGCGCCGCAGACCAGCGCCGACAGCGCCCAGCCGGAGCCGAGCGAGATGCCCGCGGCCACCGCGGCCACCATGCAGGTGATGGTGGCCGCAGCGGCGACCAGTCCGGCAAGGACCAGCTGAACCGTCGCCGTCACCCGCCGGCCGGCCGCGGCGGCGATCGCGCCGGCCGTCAGCACCAGCAGCAGCACGCCGAACGCGGTGAACCCCGCACTCCGGGCCCGGTCGGCCGGGGCGGGCCGCCAGACCTCGGCAAGCGCCGGAGCGGGTCTCATCGTGCCGTGCCACCACGTGCCGAGCCGGGTCCAGCTGCCGTCGACGGCGCGCCGCAGCAGCCCGTCCCGCCCGTTGGCGACCAGCACCACGTGCCCGCCGTCGCGCTCGAGCACGACCAGCGATCGCGAGGACAGGTCCCCGGCGGGCGTGCCCAGGATCCCGAACACACCGTCGTCCTCGTACTCGTCCGTCAGCACGGCGAGCTGCTCACCGCTGACCTCCCAGGCGGTGTGCCAGGTCGCGCCTCCGTCCTGGCTGGACTCGACGAGCAGCCGCCCGGCCACCGCCCGGTAGCAGACGTCGCCTGCGCAGTTCCGCGACGTTTCGGTGAGGGGCGGCGGTTGTTCGACGGGGCGCCAGGTCCGACCGTCGTCGGCACTGACCGCGTACTCCTGCCCGTTCTGATCCAGGACCACCAGGACGGCCTGCCCGTCCACCTCACCGACGACGCCCATCTCCGGCCAATCCGGCGGGGAGGTGGCCACGGTGGCGAACAGAGCGACCGGCACCAGCACCGCCCCACGGACGAGCCGCGCGATGCCCCGGCCCGGGGCGGGACGCCTGAGCGAGCGCCGCCACGCCCACCAGCACACGCCCAGTGCGGGCAGCGCCAGCAGGTCGGTCGGATCGGCCCGCAGCACGGACGGCCCGAAGACGGCCGACCATGCCTGGGCGGCGAGTGACGCGCCATCCGCCGTGGCTTTCGCGAACGCGAACCCGGCGCCGGTGACGGCCAGCGCCGCCGGTGCGAGCACGCGGACCGGCACCCGCGGGGCCACCAGCGCGACGAGCACCGCCAGCAGTGGCGGGAACATCAGCATCCCGGCGGCGTCGCTCAGCTTCCCGGTGACCGGGCCGGGCTGCCACGCCTTCAGCACATGATCGTTGACCAGTAGCAGGAGCAGGCCGGCCACGCTGACCGGGTGGCCGAGCCACCCGAGCGCACGCCGCAACGCGTCCCGCTGTTCCCCGTTCTCCATGCGGCACAGGGTGACAGCGGCGCATCACGATCAGGCGACGCGGACGGCTCGGCCGTGCGGCTTTCAGCCCTCGCTCTTGTCGCCCTTGCTGTGCTCGGCCAGGAAGCGCTCCAGCTCGGCGCCCAGCTCCTCGGCGGTGGGCAGCGGCGCGGGCTCGGTCAGCAGGTTGCTGCCACGGCCGCGCATGAACGCGTCGTACTGCTCCTCCAGCGCCTTGACCACGGCCGCGGCCTGGTGGTTGTCGGTCAGCTGGCGCTCGATCTCGGCGCGCACCCGGTCTCCGGCCTCGCGCAGGTCCTCGGTGGGCAGCAGCAGGCCGGTGGCCCGCGACACCGAGGTCAGCAGCAGCTCCGCGGCCTGCGGGTACTCGCTGTCGGCGAGGTAGTGCGGCACGTGCGCGGCGAAGCCCATGGCGTCGTGGCCGGACTGGCCCAGCCGGTACTCCAGCAGGTTGGTCATGCTCGCCGGGACCTGCACGTCGGCGATCCACGGCTCGTGCCCCACCACCAGCTCGGGCCGGGTGCCGTGGGCGGTGACGCCGGCGGGGCGGGTGTGCGGCACGGACATCGGGATCGCGTGGATGCCGATGGTCAGCCGGACCTGGAGCTGCTCGATCAGCCCGGTCGTCGCGGCGACGAACCGCTCCCACTGGAAGTCCGGCTCGGGGCCGGTCATCAGCAGGAACGGGGTGTCGTCGTGGTCGCGCAGAGCGTGCAACTCCAGCTTGGGCTGGTCGTACGCCTCCCAGTGGTCGGCCGAGAAGTGCATCAGCGGCCGGCGGGAGCGGTAGTCGTAGAGCTGGTCGAGGTCGAACTCGGCCACCACGGTCGAGTCGAGCGAGTCGAGCAGGTGCTCGCGGGCGAGCTTGCCGGCCGACCCGGCGTCGACGAACCCCGAGAGCGCGTGCAGCAGGACCGGACGGCCCAGCTCGGGCAGTTCGTCGCTCAGCTGGTAGAGCTTCTGTGGGTCGAGCACGTCGTTCGCCTCCTGCAGATGGTCGTTCCACCGGAGCCAACAACGCGTGCGGGGAGCGCATTCCTGTTCCGGAACACGATCGTCTCGGATTCCCGCACCGCGCCGTACGGGCCCGCAGGGGAATACGCCGGGCGCGCAGGCGGGCGCGCCCGGCGTACGTCAGCTCAGGCAGCCACCGTAGCGCCGAGGCGGCGGGCCGCCTCATGGGCCTCCGCGTCGTCCGGTGCGGCCTGCTCCTTGCGCCCTAGTCGGCCGACCCCGACCAGGGCCAGGCCGAGCAGCGCCCACGAGGCCAGCACCCAGGCCGCCGTGCCGCCGCCCGCGCCGCCGAACCAGGCGGCCGAGCGCAGCAGGGTCGCCCCGGCGCCGATGGGCAGCCACTGGCCGACCTCGCCCCACGGCTGCGGCAGCAGCTCCGGGGCCGCGCCGACCGCGCCCAGCGCGTTGCCGACCAGCAGGATGAGCACCACGCCCACGGCGATGCCGCGCGGGCCAGCGACACTGGCCAGGCCGTGCACGGTGGCGCTGATGGCCAGGGTGATCAACGCGATGGCACCGGCCACCGGCAGCCAGTCACCGCCGACCACGCCGAGCCAGCTCTGCAGCACGGTCGCGCCGGACACCCCGGCCAGCGCGGCGAAGGTGAACAAACCGACCACCCGGGCGGCGAAGCCCGGCACGGCGAAGTACAGCGCGATCGCGGCCAGCAGCGCGGTGATCACCAGGGGGAAGAAGCCCGCCGCGAAGCCGCCGCCGTGCGCGTCGTCCGCGCTCAGCGGAGCCAGGTCCGCGACCGTCACCTGCATCCCGGTGCCCGCGCCGAGCTGCGCGGCGGCGGCGCTGAACAGGTTCGCGACCGGCGGCGCGGCGGCCGTCGCGGTGTGCAGGGTGACCCCGGTGGGGCTGAGGATGAAGGCGGCGTACGCCTGGCGGTCGAGCACCGCCGCGTCGGCCGCGGCGGCGTCGGCGACCGCGGTGACCTCGAACGCCCCCGGACTCATCGACTCGATCTTGGAGGTGAACGCCGCGACGGCCGGAGCCGGGCCGGCGACGACCACCGGCAGGTCACGGGGTGCCACGTTGGCGGCGGGACCGGCGAACAGGGGCAGGAGCAGGGCCTGCAGGGTCATCACCGCAACGGCGACGACCACCGCCAGGACCGCTGGAGGCGGGGTGCGGCGCATGGGGGATCTCCTTAAAACGAATGTTCGTTCTCTTAGGTAAACGATGGCCTCGTCACCTCCACCTGTCAAGAACGATCGTTCGTTTTACGATGAGAGCCATGCCACGCGTCTCGGAAGCCCACCTCGCCGCCCGCCGCCAGCAGATCCTCGACGCCGCCCGGGCCTGCTTCGCGCGCAACGGCTTCCACGCCACCTCGATGCAGGACGTGATCTCCGAGGCCGGGCTGTCGGTCGGCGCGTTCTACCGCTACTTCAAGAGCAAGGAGGAACTCGTCACCGCCATCGCCGAGCAGGTGATCGGCGGGGTCAGCAACCTGCTCGACGAGGTCCGCGCGATGGATCCCCCGCCGCCGATCGAGGACGTGATGCGCCGCCTGCTGCGAACCGTCGACCCGCAGTTCGGCCCGGACGGGGTCTTCCCGATGGCGCTGCAGGTCTGGGCGGAGTCGCTGCGCAATCCGCAGCTGGCCGAGTTCGTGCGCGAGGTCTACGGCAGGATCCGCGGCCATTTCGACGACATCGCCCGCGACCAGCAGGCAGCCGGGCGCCTGCCGGCCGACGCCGATCCCGAGGCGGTCGGCGCGGTGCTGTTCAGCATGGTGCCGGGATACGCGTTGCAGCGGGTGCTGCTGGGACGGCCCGATCCGGACACCTTCCTCGCCGGCATCAAGGCACTGCTGCACACTCCTGACCAGAGCTGAGGCCCGGCCATACGGCTGTGACCTGGGTGACCGCTGCGGTTCATGCGAGCTTTGTTGACTGACGACTCAGTCAGCAAGTAGCCTTGCTGGGGAACCGGGAGGGGTGTCGGGATGGCCACGCGGGCCGCAGGGCGCAGCGAGCAGGTCTGGATCACCATGGACGACGGTGTCCGCCTTGCCGCGACGCTCCAGCTGCCCGCCAC
The DNA here is from genome assembly GCF_009720365.1 of Catellatospora paridis. Taxonomy (GTDB): domain Bacteria; phylum Actinomycetota; class Actinomycetes; order Mycobacteriales; family Micromonosporaceae; genus Catellatospora; species Catellatospora paridis. The sequence goes on from NZ_ML769315.1 coordinate 299,718, forward strand.
GGACACCCCGCAGCCCTGCCTGCTGGAGGCGCTGCCCTACCGCAAGGACGACGTCACCTCCTCGTACACCGAGGAGTACGAGCGCCTGCGCGACGACTTCTCATACGCCGTATGCCGGGTCGACCTGCGCGGCACCGGCTCCAGCGAGGGCATCGCCGTGGACGAGTACCCGCTGCGCGAGCAGGACGACCTCGTCGCCGTCATCGCCTGGCTGGCCGCACAGTCCTGGTGCGACGGCAGCATCGGCATGTACGGCACGTCCTACTCCGGGTTCAACGCGATCCAGGTCGCCATGCGCCGCCCGCTGGCGCTGAAGGCGATCGCGCCGATCTACGCGACCGACGACCGGTACACCGACGACGTGCACTACATGGGCGGCTCGCTGCGGCTGCTCGACGTCGTCGACTACCCGACCTACATGATCGCGATGAACGCGCTCCCGCCGGTGCCGTCGATCGCGGGGCCGGACTGGCGCGAGCGGTGGCAGGACCGGCTCGACCGCACCGAGCCGTGGCTGCTGCGCTGGCTGGAGGAGGCCGTCGACGGGCCGTACTGGCGGCACGGCTCGCTGCGTGATCCCTCACTGGACACCGACGCGGACTACGGCAACGACTACGCCCGCATCGCCGTGCCCACGATGGTCGTCGCGGGCTGGGCCGACGGCTACCGCAACAACAGCTTCCGCACGGTCGCGCAACTGCGCGACGCGGGCACCCCGGCGCGGCTGCTGGCCGGGCCGTGGAGCCACATGTCCGCCGAGTCGGCGCTGCCCGGCCCGCACGTCGACCTCGTCGCCGAACTGGCCCGCTGGTTCGACCGCTGGCTGCGCGGAGTCGACAACGGCGTGGACGCCGAACCGCCGTACACCTTCTTCCTGCGCGAATCCGGCGGCACCCCGGAGCCGGACGCGGCGCAGGTGGCCGGGTCCTGGCGCAGCATGCCGGACTGGCCGAACACGACCTGGCGATGCCCGCTGTCCTGGGTGATCGGCGGGGGCACCCGGGTGCTCGCGGTGCGCCCCGACACCGGCACCGCCGCCTGGAACAGCTGTGCCGGACGGCTGCCCTGGGGCCAGCCCACCGACCAGCGTTTCGACGATGCCGCCTCACTGACCTGGGACTTCCCCGTCGAGCAGGACATGACGCTCATCGGGCCGGGCCGGGTACGCCTGCGCGTCGCGGCCGACCAGCCGGTGGCGAGCGTGTCCGTGAAGCTGTGCGACGTCGCCGACGACGGCACCTCGACACTGATCACCCGCGGATTCCTCAACCTGACCCACCGCGACGGGCACACCGATCCCGTGCCGCTGGTGCCCGGCGAGTTCGTCGACGCCGAGGTCGAGCTGGAGACCTGCGCCTACACGCTGCTGCCCGGACGGCGGCTGCGGCTGTCGGTGACCGGGGCGGACTGGCCCAACACCATCGCGCCGCCGCGCCCGGTGACGCTCGCCGTGGACGGCGACCGGAGCACGATGCACCTGCCCGCGCCGCAGCACACCGACCCCGCGCCCCGCTACGACCAGGGGCAGCGCGCGGTCGAGGGCGACCCGGTGGGGTGGCGGATCAGCGACGACGTGGTCGACCGGGTCACCACGGCGACCGTGGAGCACGGCTCCACCTGGGACATCACCGGCGGCACCTGCACCGACCGGTACACCGGGTCGGTCAGCGTCGACCGGCGCACCTGGCGGCAGACGTCGACGTCGACCGCCCGTTTCACGCTCACCTGGGGCGATACCAGCGTGAGCACCGAATGCGCGGTCGAGCTGACCGCCGACGCCGACCACCTGACGGTCGCGATCACGCTGCAGGCGTATGACGGCGACGCCGTCGTGAGCAAGCGCTGCTGGAACCACCAGGCGGCCCGCCGCTTCGGTTGACGTCGCCCACCGCGCCGACGTCGACCATCCTTTACTTCCTCCTTGGGGAGACCTTTCCATGTCCGGCCTCGCGGTCGTCACCGCTGCCCGCCGTTACCGTGCCCTCATCGCCAGCCCGGGTGTCGCCCGGGTGGCGGTGCCGTCCCTGATCGGCCGCCTGCCCTACGGCATGGCGACCCTCGTGTTCATCCTCGCCGTCCAGCACGGCACCGGCTCGTACGCCGTGGCCGGCATCGCCACCGGCGCGCACTCGGCGATCACCGCGTTCACCTCGCCCTGGCTGGGCCGGCTGTGCGACCGCGGGCACGCCGTCGCGGTGCTGCGGGTCACCGGCGTGCTCTACGCGCTGCTGCTGTCCGGCATGGTGGCCGCGCTGTGGACGCACCAGCCCGTGGCGCTGATCATCGGCCTGGCCGCGCTGGCCGGGGCCGCGAACCCGCCCGTCGGCGCGGTCACCCGGGTGGTGCTGCCCGGCCTCGCCCCGGCGCACGTGCAGACGGCGTACGCCTTCGACGCCATCACCGTCGAGCTCACCTACGTGCTCGGCCCGATGCTCATCGCGCTGGTCACCGCGGCCACCAACCCGTACATCGCGGTGATCGTCACCGCCCTGCTGGCCACCGCCGGCTCGCTGGGCCTGGCCGCCGCACCCGGGCTGACCGCCCGCTACCGCGAGGTGCGCACCTCCGCGCTCGCCCGCGCGGCGTCCGCCTCGAACGGTGTCACCGTCAGCGCAGCAGCCCTGAAGCGCGCGCTGCGGGCCAACCGGTTGATGCGGCTGAGCATGGTCGTCGTGCTGGTCGTCGGCGCGCTGGAGGCCGCCGCGTACGGCGTGATGGAGGTGGCGATCCCGAAGTACGCCGCCGACCTGGGCGCGCCGCAGGCCGCCGGTGCGGTGGTGGCCGCCTGGAGCGCGGGCTCGATCGTCGGCGGCGTCTGGTTCTCCGGCCTGAACCCCAAGCTGAGCCAGGCGAAGCTGTTCGCGCTGCTGCTCTGCCTGAACACGGTCGGCTTCGGCGCGATGCTGCTGGCCTTCGGCCTGCCCAGCCTGGCGCTGATCCTGTTCCTGGGCGGCATGGTCATCTCCCCGACCACCGCGGTCGAATGCGCGCTGGTCACCCGGATCGCCCCCGCCGGGCGCAGCACCGAGGCGTTCACCTGGGTCGGCACCGGCATCTACGTCGGCTTCGCGGCCGGCTCGTCCATCTCCGGCCTGATCATCAACCAGGGCACCAGCCTCAGCGTCGTCATCCTGATCGCCACCGCCATGGTCGCCACCGGCGCCCTGCTCGCCCTCACCGCCAGTCGCCGCATCGCCGCCGACGCCGCCGCCAACCCCGACCCCGCCGCCCTGCCCGCTCCCGCCGCCGCCCACTGACCCAGGCCGGACCCACGCCGGCCGCCCCGGCCCGAGCGGGGTCGGTTGATCGTCCGACTTGCCTGGCACCTGTGCGTATCTTGACCCCGCATTCGCCCATCTGCCAGGCAAGTCGGACGGTCTCGCGCCCCGGCGGCGGGCTTGATCGGCGAGTTGGCGGATGGTGGGGCATGGACAGGCGTGCGTTAGGGTTCATCCGTGGCTCGACGAACTGCTGAAGTGCGCCTGGACTCGCTGCTGCGCACCGCGGTGGACGTGATCGTCGAACGTGGCTTCGCCAACACCCGCACCGCCGATGTCGCCAAGGCGGCCGGGGTCAGCCAGGCCCTGGTCTTCTACCACTTCACCAGCAAGGACGCGCTGCTCGCGCAGGCGTTCGCGTACGCCGCCGAGCAGGACATGGCCCGGCTGCACGCGGTGATCGACTCCAACGCGTCGTCCGTCGAGAAGCTGAAGAAGCTGGTGAAGCTGCTCGCCCCGACCGGCCGGTCCAAGTCTTGGATGATGTGGATCGACGGCTGGTCGGAGGCGCTGCGCACGCCGGAGCTGGAGAAGGTCTCGCGCCGCATGGACCTGCGCTGGAAGGAGGGCCTCACCGAGGTCATCGCCAACGGGGTCGCCGACGGCTCGTTCACCTGCGACGACCCGGCCGGGGCGGCGTGGCGCATCAACGCCATCATCGACGGGCTCGCGGTGCAGCTCACCGTGCACGAGAAGGCGATCTCCCGCAAGCAGGCCTTCGACTGGATGCGCATGGTCGCCGCCCGCGAGGTCGGCCTGGACCCGTCCGACCTGGCCTGACCGGCACCCTGGCGCGGTTCAGTCGCTGATCACCACGCGCAGCCTGCCGTGCCAGGTCTCGTGCGCCTCGATCAGCCGCGGATGGTCGTAGGCCCATGCGGCGCAGACTCCCGGATAACCGGTCGATCCTTCGCTGGTACGCACGAACCACCGGTCGCCGCTGCCCAGCCCCGAGAACCGCAGGGTGTACGCCGCGCCGCCCGACTCGCCCCGCCAGACCAGCTCGGCCTCCGCGCTCCCGTTGACCTGCTCCTCGCCGACCAGCTCACCCGCGGTCAGGGCGAGGTTCGCCCCCGGCGCGATCCGCCAGAAGCACCCGCCGTACCCCGCCCCGCCTGGCCGCCCGTTGGTCGCCGGGCTGCCCAGCACGACGGTCTGCGTCGCGGTCAGCCACCATCCCAGCTCGAGCATCCACGACCGTTCGTCGAGGTACGTCGCCGTCATCGTGCGCCGCTCCGCCAGCAGCACCTTGCCGTCCGCGCCCCGCCATGCCAGCCGCTGCGCGAACCCGCCCGAGCCCACCTCGTCGAACCCCTCACCGGTGATCGACCCGTGGTCGTCGAGCCAGGTGTAGCCCTGGTCCCGCACGTAGGTCCGGCCGCCCCACAGGTTGTTCCGGTTGACGTCCTGCATGGCCAGCGACAGCCCCAGGTGCCAGCGGTGGTCGTCGGGCATCGCATCCGTGACGAGCGTGCCCGCGAGCGTCCGGATCGGATGCAGGTATGGCCGCGGCCCCAGCGTCGGTTCGACCTCCGCCCCCGAGCGGTACTCCGCCACCACCCGACCCGCCACCATGAACTCCACGCGACCCGCCGCCTCTCCAGCCATGCCCGCCGCGGGGATGATGCGGAAAGCGCTTACCGCCGTTGAGGTTAGCGGGTTCCGGTGATCCCCGCCAGGGTTGCGACGGTGAGGGGGCCGAGGGTGGGCAGGTGGTAGCCGCCCTCATGCACGGCGACTACGGGCAGCCCCAGCTCGCGAACCAGTTCGCCGGTGCGGGCGTAGCCGTCCTCGGTGACCTGCAGCGGACTCTCCGGGTCGTCCTTGGCCGCGTCGACGCCCAGGGAGAGCACCACCGCGTCGGCGCGGTCGCCGATGAACTCGACCAGCTGCCGCACACCGGCCAGCCAGCCCTCGTCACCGGTGCCCGGCGCCAGGGGCACGTTGCGGTTCGCCCCTTCGCCCGCGCCGGTGCCCGTCTCGTCGGCGAAGCCCGCGTAGTGCGGGAACCAGCCCTCGCCCGGGTCCACGTGCACCGAGGTGTAGAGCACCTCCGCGCGGTCGTAGAAGATCGACTGGGTGCCGTTGCCGTGGTGGGCGTCCACATCGACCACCGCGACCCGGCCCACCCCCGCGCGCTGCAACGCGAGCACCGCGACCGCGGCGTTGTTGAGGTAGCACGAGCCGCCGAAGCCGCCGCGGGTCGCGTGGTGGCCGGGCGGGCGGCAGATGGCGTACGCGGCCCGCTCCCCCGCGGCGACCAGGTCGGCCGCGGTCGCGGCGGCATGTGCGGCCGCCCGCGCCGCGGGCCAGGTGCCCGGCCCGACCAGGGTCATCGTGTCGTAGCAGAACTGCCCCGCCCGCGCGTGCGTCGCCGTGGGCCGGCGCATCGGCAGCCCTTCCAGCATCGCCGCGGTCGGGAACACGTACGGCACCACCCGGTCCTGGTACTCCAGGTAGCCGCCGTCGACCCACTGGCCGTATACGCCCTCCAGGTGTGCCAGCAGCTCAGGCGTGTGGGCCTGGGCGAGCAGCTCGTCACCCAGCGGACGGGCCTCGACCAGGCGGGCTCCGGCGCGCACCAGCGCCGAGCGCAGCACGGTGGCCCGCTCGGGCAGCTCGGTGCCGGGCGTGCGCACACCGATCCAGATCTCGGCTTCCGGCACGTGCCGCAGCACGTCGTCGCTCCACACCACGGGCAGGTCCAGCTTCGCCATCCCGGCATGATGCCAGCACGGAGGGCCGGGCGGCAGGGATCGTTACTGAGTCGAGACTCAGTTAGGCTGCGCCCATGCCTCGTGTGACCGAACTCGGCATCACCATCGGTGAGCTGCCCAGCGGCCCCAGCCGCTCCATCCTCGACGTGCCCGGCGTGGGCGTCGGGCACGTCACCGTGTGGCGCGACGAGGACCAGCCGCCGGTCGGCCGTGGCGTCGCCCGCACCGGCGTCACCGTCGTCGACCCGGGAGGCAACGCGTTCCGCGAGCCGATCCCCGCGGGCGGGGCGATCCTCAACGGCGCGGGCGAGTGCACCGGCTTCATGTCCGCGCAGGAGTGGGGCCTGGCCGAGACGCCGATCTTCCTGACCTCGACGATGCAGCTGGGCCGGGTCTACGACGCCGCCTGCGAGCTGCTGATGGAGTCCGAGCCCGGCATCGGCGACGACGACGTGGTCATCCCGGTGGTGGCCGAGTGCGACGACAGCTTCCTGTCCGAGTCCCGCCGGATGCAGGTGACCCGCGACGACGTGGCTGCCGCGCTGGACGCCGCGCGGGCGAGCGCCGGCGCGGCCGCCGCCGACCGCGCGGCCGACCGTCCCGTCACGCCGCCCGCCGAGGGCGCGGTCGGTTCCGGAACCGGCATGAGCTGCCTGGGCTTCAAGGGCGGCATCGGCACCGCGTCGCGGGTGGTGCCGTCCGGCCATACCGTCGGCGTGCTCGTCATGACGAACTTCGGCGAGCGCGGTCGCCTGACGGTGGCCGGCGTCCCGGTGGGACAGCTGCTGCCGCCCGCGCCCGCGCCGACCGCGCCCCCGGCGGGCTCCTGCATCGTCGTCGTGATCACCGACGCGCCGATCGACCCTGCGGGCTGCCAGCGGCTGGCCCGCCGCGCCGGGCTGGGCCTGGCCCGCACCGGCTCGACCGCGCACCACGCGAGCGGCGAGATCTTCCTGGCCCTGGCCACCGGCCTGCGCGCGCCCCGCGGCACGGTCTCGCCGGTCACCCCGCTGCAGGGCCGCCAGCTGGACCCGTTCTTCGCCGCGGTGGTCGAGGCGACCGAGGAGAGCGTGCTCAACAGCCTGCTCAACGCCCCGACCGTGGTCGGCCGCAACGGCAACTCCTCGGAAGGCCTGCCCGTCGACCGCGTCGCCGCCCTGCTCGCCCTGCACTCGTAGACCGGTCTTCATGATCCGTTTTTGTGGACACTGGACGCTGCTGTAGCAACGTCGGGCGTCCGCAAAAACGGATCATCGGCCGGAAGACCGGCCGTTGACCGTGAGAGAAACACCCCGGTAGGGTGGGCGACCGCGATGGAAAGCGTTTTCCATCTTGTTACTATCGGACTACCCCACCCCACTCCCCCACGGAGCCGGACATGTCCTCACGACACGAACACCCCTGGTGGCGTGACGCCGTCATCTACCAGGTGTACCCGCGCAGCTTCGCCGACGGGAACGGCGACGGTCTCGGCGACCTCGCCGGCCTGCGGGAGCGCCTGCCCTACCTGCGCGACCTCGGTGTCGACGCGATCTGGCTGAGCCCCTGGTACGTCTCCCCGATGGCCGACGCCGGCTACGACGTGGCCGACTACCGCGACATCGACCCGGTCTTCGGCACCCTGGCCGAGGCCGAGCTGTTCATCACCGAGGCGCACCAGCACCGGCTGCGCGTGATCGTCGACATCGTGCCCAACCACTGCTCCGACCGGCACCCGCGGTTCCAGGCGGCGCTCGCGGCGGGCCCCGGCTCGCCCGAGCGGGAGCTGTTCTGGTTCCGTCCCGGCCGGGGCGAGCACGGCGAGCTGCCGCCCACCGACTGGGGCTCGCACTTCGGCGGCCCGGCCTGGACGCGGGTCCCCGACGGCGAGTGGTACCTGCACATGTTCGCCCCCGAGCAGCCCGACTGGAACTGGGACCACCCTGCCGTACGCGAGGACTTCCAGACCACGCTGCGCTTCTGGCTGGACCGCGGCGTCGACGGGTTCCGCATCGACGTCGCCGACCACCTGGTCAAGGACCCGACGCTGCCCGACCTGGCCGGGCTCGGCCCGGACGTCATCCGGCCCTGGCGCGATCAGGAGGGCGTGCACGAGATCTACCGCGACTGGCGCAAGATCGCCGACTCGTACCCGCAGCGCGGGGTGTTCGTCGGTGAGCTGTGGGACGACGACCCCGACCGGTTCACCCGCTACCTGCGCCCGGACGAGCTGCACACCGGCTTCAACTTCCCGTTCCTGTCCTGCCCCTGGGACGCCGCCGCGTTCCGCGACGTCATCGACACGACGCTGGCCACCCACGCCATGGTCGGCGCGCCCGCGACGTGGGTGCTGTCCAACCACGACGTGGTACGGCACGCCACCCGCTACGGCCGGGCGCACACCGCGCACTCGTTCGACGACGCGAAGCACGTCGAGCCCAGCGACCTGGTGCTCGGCACCCGCCGCGCCCGCGCCGCCGCGCTGCTCACCCTGGCCCTGCCCGGCTCCGCCTACGTCTACCAGGGCGAGGAGCTGGGCTTGCCCGAGGTCGAGGACATCCCCGCCGAGCTGCTGCAGGACCCGCGCTGGCCGCGGTCCGGGTTCACCGACCGGGGCCGCGACGGCTGCCGGGTGCCGCTGCCCTGGTCGGGACAGACGAAGCCGTACGGCTTCAGCCCCGACCAGGCGGTCGCCGACCCGTGGCTGCCGCAGCCCGCGAGCTGGGCCGCGCTGTCCGCCGCCGCGCAGACCGGCGATCGGCGCTCCATGCTCGAGCTGTACCGCCGCGCCCTGCACGTGCGCCGCACCGAACCGGACCTCGGCGACGGACCGCTGAAGTGGCTGCCCGCACCCGACGGCGTGCTGCACTTCCAGCGCGGCAACGGCTTCGCCTGCCTGGTCAACCTCGGCGACACGCCCGCCGACCTGCCGCCCTACGAGTACCTGCTGCTCACCAGCGATCCGTTGGAGGAGCTGAAGGTCGCCCCGAACAGCGCCGTCTGGCTGCGCACCGCATGAACATCGTCGGAGTCTTCGCATGAGCGAGCGCAGCGAGCGAATCACGAGCGGTCACGATGCCGCCGACGAGCGCAGCTAGGAGAAGGCATGAGCGCACACATCCTGGTCGTCGGCATCGACGGCGTCCGGCTGGACACCGCCCGCGCCGCGCACACGCCGCACCTGGACGCCGTCGAGCGCGAGGGGTGGCTGGCCGAGTTCGAGCTGAGCACCGACGCGCCCACCCTGTCCGGGCCGACCTGGGCGTCGGTGGCGACCGGGCTGTGGCCGCGGGTGCACGGCATCTACGGCAACGTGTTCTCCGGCCACCGCCTCGACGCGTTCCCCGACGTGTTCACCACGGCCAAGCGCCGCGGCTTCACCACGTTCGTCGGAGCGAGTTGGGCGCCGCTGGTCACCACGGCGTACGGCGGCCCGATGTTCACCTCGCCCAGCCTGCTCACCTTCGCCGACGGGCACACCCTCGGCCACGACGTCGCCGACCAGCACGTCGCCGACGCCGCGGCACACGCCCTGGGTGGGGGCGCCTTCCACGCCTCCTTCGTCTACCTGGGCGAACCCGACGAGGTCGCGCACGAGCTGGGCACGGGGTCGGAGTACACGGCGGCGATCGAGCGCGCCGACCGCCGTCTAGGTCAGGTCCTCGACGCCGTGCAGGCCCGCCCCCGGTACGCGCAGGAGAGCTGGACGGTGCTCGTCGTCACCGACCACGGGCACCGCGATGAGGGCGGCCACGGCGGCCGCAGCCGCTGGGAGCGCACCGCCTGGCTGGCCGCCTGTGGTGCGGGCATCGGCACGACACCGCCCGCCGACGTCAGCCACGTCTCGGTCGCCCCGACCGTGCTCGCCGTGCTGGGGCAGCCACTGATCGGCGAGAGCCACCTCGCCGGGACCTCGCTGATCCCCGAGCGGTCGAGCAACCGACCGGCCGCCGATCGGGACCCCACCGCCACTGGGCCGGCTCACGAAGCCGCGGCGGCCGCCGCGCAGAGTCCGGCCGCCGCAGCCGCGCCCGCCGTCGAGTCCGCCGTGACGGCCTGACGTGTCGCTCACGGCGTTCGCGCTGGTCGGCGCTTCGGTGCTGTGCCACGCGACCTGGAACCTGCTGTCCAAGCGGGCCGCGGTCGCGGGCACGGCGTTCGTCGCCGTCTGGTCGGTGGTCGCCGCGCTGATCTGGGCCCCGTTCGGCATCTGGGCGCTGGTCACCGGCTGGGACGCGCTCGGCTGGGGCAGCCTGGTGCTGCTCGGCGGCGCGGCGCTGCTGCACACCGGCTACTACCTGCTGCTGCAACGCGGCTACGCGGTCGGCGACCTGTCGGTCGTCTACCCCGTCGCCCGAGGGCTGGGCCCGGTGCTGATCTGCGCGGTCGCGGTGCCGTTCTTCGACGAGGACCCCGGCCTGCTCGGCTGGGCCGGCACCCTGGCGCTGTCGGTCAGCGTCGCCCTCATCGGCAAGCCCTCCCCCGACGCCCTCAAACGCAGGGCCCCCATCCTGTACGCGCTCGCGACGGGCGTGTTCATCGCCGCGTACACCCTCTGGGACCGCAACGCGGTCGCGGTCGCGGCACTGTCGCCGATCCTGGTCAACTGGGGCGGTGACACCGGCCGGGCGCTGCTGCTGGCCCCGTGGCTGATCCGGCACCGGGCGAGGGCGAAGCAGGTGTGGTGCGAGCACCGTCGCGAGGTGTTCGGCACCGCGATCTGCTCGCCCGGGGCGTACATGCTGGCCCTGACCGCCATGACGATGGCCCCGGTGACCGTGGTCGCCCCGCTGCGCGAGGTCAGCGTGCTGCTGGTGGTGTTCCTCGGCGCGCGGCTGCTCGGCGAGCGCGACATGTGGCGGCGGCTGGTCGCCGCGCTCGGCGTGGTCGTCGGCGCGGTCGGCGTGACCCTGGGCCGCGGCTGATCTCGCGCCCGGCCGCGATCACACCCGCGGCCGGGCGCGAACCCCCGCTGACGTGCCGCTCGTCACGGGCCGACACAGCCCGGATGACGGGACGGCGACCCTGGTAGATCAACCGATTGAGTAACCTGTGCGTATGAGAATCGGCATTGTCGGAGCCACGGGCCAGGTCGGCGGCGTCATGCGCCGGGTGCTCGCGGAGCGCAAGTTCCCCGTCGGCGAGCTGCGGCTGTTCGCCTCGTCCCGGTCCGCCGGGCGCACCCTGCCCTGGGCCGACGGCGAGATCACCGTCGAGGACGCGGCCACCGCCGACTACACGGGGCTCGACATCGTGCTGTTCTCCGCCGGCAAGACCACCTCGCTGGCGCTCGCGCCGCAGGTCGCCGCGGCCGGCGCGGTCGTCATCGACAACTCCTCCGGCTGGCGGCTCGACCCCGACGTGCCGCTGGTCGTCGCCGAGGTCAACCCGCAGGCGGCCAAGCTGCGCCCCAAGGGCATCATCGCCAACCCGAACTGCACCACCATGGCCGCGATGCCGGTGCTGCGCCCGCTGCACGACGAGGCGACGCTGACCGGCCTGATCGCCAGCACCTACCAGGCCGTCTCCGGCACCGGCCTGACCGGCGTCGACGAGCTGCACGAGCAGGCCAGCGCCGTGGTCGCCGAGGCCCGGGCGCTCGCCCACGACGGCCGCGCGGTCGACTACCCGGAGCCGAAGGTGTACGCGCACCCGATCGCCTTCAACGTGCTCCCGCTCGCCGGGTCCGTGGTCGGCGACGGCTCCAACGAGACCGACGAGGAGCAGAAGCTCCGCAACGAGACCCGCAAGATCCTCGACATCCCGGGGCTGCCGGTCTCCGGCACGTGTGTCCGGGTGCCCGTCTTCACCGGACACTCGCTGCAGCTCAACGCCCGCTTCGCGAACCCGATCAGCCCCGAGCGCGCCCGCGAGCTGCTCTCGCACGCCCCCGGCGTGCTCCTGGCCGAGGTGCCCACCCCGCTGCAGGCCGCCGGCCAGGACCCGACCTACGTCGGCCGCATCCGCCGCGACGAGACCGCCCCCAACGGCCTGGCCCTGTTCTGCTCCAGCGACAACCTCCGCAAGGGCGCCGCCCTCAACGCCGTCCAAATCGCCGAACTCGTCCTGGCCGAACTCTCCTGACCAAAGGAAGGGCACCTTCTTAACGCTCCGCGTTGCAGAAGGTGCCCTTCTTAACGCCCGCTGCGGGTTTCCGCAGGTGTGTGGGGATGGTGTGAAGAGATCGTGCGGTCAGCCGCCGCCCGGCCGCCCGGCTGGTGCAATGAAGGGGTGACCCCCAACCCCTACCGGGCACCCCTGCTGACGGTCCCGCCGCTCGCTGCCGCGGCCACCTTCCAACGCCGCGACCGCGCCATCGTCGCGATGTCCGAGCCGGTGCCGGTGCCGACGGCGGTGGCGGTGCCGCCGGCCGATGAGCGCCGCAGACAGCGGGTGCGGCGGGTGCGCTCCGGCATCTGGACCGCGCTGGCCGGGCACGGCCTCGCCCTGACGCTCCCCCTGCTCCCGGCAGCACTGGCCGGCGCATCGGGCACGGTCTACACCGCATGCATCGTCGTGGCCCAGTTGCTGCTCGCGGCCACCGTCGTCGGGCTGGGCATCGCTCGCACGGTACGCCGCGACGGGGCCAACAGCGTCGGCCTGGCCATCGGCTGGATCGCGGGCGTCCCCGTCGCCGCGGTGGCCGGGATCGCCATCATGATCGCGCTGGCCGCCTCCTGAGCCGCCCCGCCCTGCACCTCGGCGATTCACGGCAGCAGCGCCTGCTCGATGTGGTCGCCGGTCAGGCCCGCGATCGGGTCGACGTGGATCAGCCGGGTCAGGGCGGTCCGGCTCGCGGCCCACTCGTGGGCGGCCGCGCTGTGCAGGTCGTCGAACCACACCAGGGGGCGGTCGGCGACCCAGGGGGCGATCCCGAGCAGCTTGTCCTGGTGGCTGCCGGGCGGCCCAGCGCAGTGGATCACCGGCAACCGCGGCAGCCCCAGCAGCGGGGCGAGCAGCCGGTTCGCCTCGTGCTCCCAGTAGGTGGCCCAGACCAGCTCGTAGCGGGTGGACAGCCGCAGCAGCAGCGGGCCGTGCTCGCGCCGCACCCGCACCAGCTCCCCGGGGAACAGCTCGTGCTCGGTGTAGCCGGGCGGGCAGGCGGCCGTGCCGTGCGGGTTGAGCACGCCGTCGACGTCGATCAGCGCCAGGGCCTTCACAGCGACCTGCGCATCGCGATCCGAGTGCCGAGATCGTCCAGGCCGAGCGCCGCCTCATGGCGGCGGATCTCCCGCAGGCCGGGGCCGAGATCGGTGACCGGGGTGAAGCCGCGACCCGCATAGAACGGGCCGTTCCAGGCGATGTCGGCGAACGTGGTCAGCGTGACCTCCCGGTGGCCCGACCGCGCCGCCCAGTCGCAGGCGGCTTCGAGCAGCGCCGTGCCGACACCCCGGCCGCCGTGGTCGGGATGGACGGACAGCTGCTCCAGGTGGGCCTGACCGTCGACCCGGCCCAGCCGGGCGAACCCCACCGGCGGATCCCCGACGACGAACACGCACGCCGCGGCGGCGAGCTCTTCGACGCTGCCGGGCGGCGGCAGCGGACCTATCCCGATCGCATCGAACACCCGGTCGGCGGCCAGTTCCACCGCCACCAGCGCCGGCAGCTCCGCCGTACGCGCCGGACGCACCTGGTGAGCGCTCATCCCGCCTCCCGAACCCCGCCGAAGAGCCGACACTATGGCAGCGGCGCGCGAACGTCTCGCGGTTATCGTCGACGCCGCCCGCCAGGACCACGGCCGCCACCGGGGGAACTCCCCCGCCGCCGGATCGGGTAGCGGGTGGAGTTCCTCCTCGTCGGGTTCAGGACGCCGTGACGCCGGTCGGCACACCGCCCGCGGCGCCCGCGATGCCGTCGCCGACGTGCCCGGGCAGCAGGCAGGCGGCTGCGTGGGCGCGGTGCAGCGGCAGCATCTGCAGCGGTTCGCCGACACACCGGTCGGCGACGCCCGCGCGCTGGGCCCGGCCGTCGGTCAGTGCGGGGCATCGCGGGTGGAACCGGCAGCCGTCCGGGATGTGCCGCGGATCGGGCGCCTCACCGGTGAGGATGACGGGCTCGCGGTGCCGGGTCTCCGGCAGCACGGAGAGCAGCGCCTCGGTGTACGGGTGCTTCGGTGCGGCCAGCACCTGCTCGGTGCGCCCGATCTCGACGATGCGGCCCAGATACATCACCGCGAGCTGGTCGGCGATGTTCCAGGCCAGCCCCAGGTCGTGCGTCACGACCAGGACGGTCAGGCCGAGCTCGTCGCGCAGGGACATCAGCAGGGCCAGGATCTCGCCGCGCACCGACGCGTCCAGCGAGCTGACGGGCTCGTCGGCGACGATGACCTCCGGGTTGAGGACGAGCGCCCCGGCGATCACCACCCGCTGGCGCTGGCCGCCCGACAGCTCATGCGGGTAGCGGCCGAAGAAGTTCTCCGCGGGCCGCAGCCCCGCCAGCGACAGCGCCTGCGCGACCTTCGCCCGCTCGTCCCCGGGCACCCGGTGGATGCGCAGGCCCTCGGCGACCGCCTCGTACACGGTTCGCCGCGGGTTCAGCGCGCCCGTCGGGTCCTGCAGCACCAGCTGCACCTTGCGCCGGTACGCCTTCAGCGCGGAGTTGCGGTAGTCCAGCGGCGTCCCGTGGTAGAGCACCTGCCCCCGCCACGGCTGCGCCAGCCCCAGCAGCGTGCGGGCCAGCGTGGTCTTGCCGCAGCCGGACTCCCCGGCCAACGCGATGATCTGGCCGCGTTCGGCGGTGAGCTCGACCCCGTCGACGGCCCGCACCTCGGGCACGCCGCCCTTGCGGGGGCCGAACCCGACGTGCAGGTCACGAACTTCCAGTACCGGGTGGACGCTGGTCATCGAAGGTTCTCCAGGGCCGTGGCGGATTCGGACGCGACGCCGACGTGTACGCAGGCCGCAGCCCGCCCGGGTGCCGCCGGCCGCAGCCGCACGTCCTCCGTGGCGCACTGCTCGATCGCCACCGCGCAGCGCGGGTGGAACGGGCAGCCGCCCGGCAGGTCCAGCGGGTACGGGGGATCGCCCGGCAGGCCGCGGGGAGCGCGGCGCGAGGCCATGTCCCCGATCACGGGGAACGCCCCCGCCAGCGCCTTGGCGTAGGGGTGGCACGCGTCGGTGAACAGGGTGCCGGCCGGCCCCTCCTCGACGATCCGACCGGCGTACATGACGGCGACCCGGTCGCAGACGTGGCTGAGCACCGACAGGTCGTGGCTGATCAGCATCATGCCGACGCCGCGTTCGGTGACCAGCGATTTGAGCAGCGCCATCACCTGTGCCTGCACCATCACGTCCAGCGCGGTGGTGGGCTCGTCCGCGATGATCAGGTCGGGCTCGCAGGCCAGTGCCATCGCGATCATCACGCGCTGGCGCTGCCCGCCGGACAGCTCGTGCGGGTAGCTCTGCGCCCGCCAGGCCGGCACGCCCACGCTCTCCAGCAGCTCGCCGACCTTGCCCGCGAGTGCCTTGCGACCCGCCTTGCGCTGCGCCGGGGTGCCGTGCAGCAGGATCGGCTCGGCGATCTGATCACCGATCCGGTGCACCGGGTTGAGGCCCGACATGGCGCCCTGGAACACGATCGACGCCGCCGACCAGCGGACCGCCCGCAACCTGCCCCAGGACATGCCCAGCACGTCCTCGCCGTGCAGGCTGATCCGGCCGCGCACCGCAGTGCTCGCCGGGAGCAGCCGCAGCACCGCACCGGCCAGGGTCGACTTGCCGCACCCGGACTCCCCGGCCACGCCGAGGATCTGTCCCTTGCCGACCGTGAGGTCGACACCGCGGACCGCGGGCAGGAGGCCACCGGCGATCCTGTAGTCGACGTGCAGGTCCTGGATCTCCAAGAGTGTCATGCCCGCTCCCGCAGCCTCGGGTCGAGGATTCGCTCCGTCGCTCGACCGCACATGTTGAACGCCCGCACCACCACGACCACGCTGAGACCCGGGAAGATCACCCACCACCAGGCGCCGTTGCTGATCGCGGCCTGCGCGTACGCGTCGTGCAGCACGGTGCCCCAGGACGCGTGCAGCGGGTCGCCGAGGCCGAGGAACGACAGGGTCGTCTCGGCCAGGATCGAGATCGACACGGTCAGCGTCGTGTTTGCCAGCACCAGCGGCATCACGTTGGGCAGCACATGGTGGCTGACCTGGTGCCAATGTCCCGCCCCCAGTGCCTTGGCCCGCTCCAGGTACGGCCGCGCCTCGACGGTGAGCGCCTGAGCCCGGACGAGCCGGGCCGTGCCCGACCACGAGGTGATGCCGATGACGATGATCACCGCCAGCAGTTTCGGAAGCCCGTGGAACAGCTGTGCCAGCGCGATCGCCAGCGGCAGGAACGGGATCACCAGGAACCAGTCGGTGAGCTTGTTGAACACCCCGCCCCGCCAGCCGGTGAAGTGCCCGGCCAGCACCCCGACGAGGGTGCCGATGACCATCGAGATCACTGTCGCGGCGAACCCGACGATCAGGGAGATCCGGCTGCCCCAGATGATGAGCGTCATGATCGGGCGCCCGTTGAAGTCGGTGCCCATCCAGAACGTTCCGGACGGCGGCTCGATCGGCCTGCCCGGCGCGTGCGTCACCGACAGCCCGGTCTCGGCGGCCAGCAGCGGCGCCGCGACCGCCACCGCGGCGATCAGCACCAGGAGGATCAGCCCGGTGAGCCCCTCACGGTCCCGCCGGTACTGCCGCCAGAAACCCGCCAGGGCGGCGCGCCGGCGCGCCCAGGCGACGCTGCCGCGCGTCACGTCCACGGTCGTCGTCGTCATGCCGCACGCACCCTGGGGTCGATCAGCGGGTAGATGAGGTCCGCGATCAGGTTCATCACGATGACCGCGGCCGAGAAGACCAGGAAGACCCCTTCCAGCAGCGGGTAGTCGGGGCCGCTCAGCGCCTGCTCGGAGAGCAGGCCCAGGCCCGGCCAGCTGAAGACGGTCTCGATGGTGATCGCGCCGGAGACGACGAAGCCGAGGCTGAGGAACAGCTGGGTCATCGACGGCAGCAGCGCGTTGCGCAGCGCGTGCCGGTTGCGCACCTGGTCGTCGCGCAGGCCCTTGGCCCGTGCGGCGGCGAGGTAGTCCGCGTACCGCTCGTCGATGATCGAGGACCGCATGACGAGCGTGTACTGGGCGATGTAGACGACGGTCAGCGCGGTCACCGGCAGCACCATGTGGTGGGCCACGTCCAGCCAGTACGGCAGGTCCGACCGGGGGTCGCTCATGCCGGAGACCGGGAAGAGCCCGAGACCGCTCTTCGACGCGAAGACGATGATCAGGATCAGGCCCAGCCACCACTCCGGCACCGAGTACCAGGTGAGCGAGGTGGCACTGGTGGCCCGGTCGAACCGGGAGCCGTGCCGCCACCCGGCCCGCGCGCCGAGCCACATACCGATCACCGCCGCGAGCACGAGCGCGGTGCCGGACAGCAGCACCGTCGGCCAGAAGCGCTCGGCGATGGCGTCGACCACCGGCTGGTGCTGCGAGTACGAGTGCTCCAGCTCGCCGTGCGCCAGGTTGTCCAGATACAGCAGGAACTTCTCCCACCAGGGCTTGCCCTGGCCCATGCGCTCCCGCATGGCCTGCAGCGCGGCCGGGTCGTCGTTGCGCCCGCGCGGGGCGAACGTCTTGGCCGGGTCGCCGGGCATGACACGAAAGAGGAAGTAGTTGAAGATCGTCACGAACAGCAGCAGGACGGCCGCGCCGACCACCTTGGAGGCCACGTACCGGGGGGTGAGCGCCCGGAGGCGGCGCCGTGCGGCGCCGCCTCCGGTTCGTTGAGCCGTGCTCATTCGCGCTCGTCCGCTGTCGAGCGGCGCCTCATGGCGAAGACGGCGCCGCCGACCACCAGCAGGAGCACGACCGCACCCGCGATGATCAGGACGGTCCGGCTGCCGCCGGAGTCCTCCGGGGCCGCGGCCGGCGCGGTGTACGGCTTGATCGCCCGGTAGGACCAGGTGCCGATCTGGGCGACCATGGAGCCGCCCGAGGCGGGCTGCGGGACGAAGCCGGTGAACCGGTCGTTGCGGTACGCCTGCAGGGTCTGGTCGTAGTACAGCGTCGCGTAGACCGCGTTGACGTACAGGTTCTCCAGCGCCTTGTCGACGATCACCTTGCGCTTGGCCGGGTCCATCTCGACGACGTGCTGCTTGTACAGGTTCTCGAACTCGGGGTTGCAGTAGAAGCTGTCCGACCAGCCGCCGGAGATGGCGTCACCGTCCATGGTCGAGCGCTGCGAGCAGGTGAACACCGACAGCAGGCCCTCCGGGTCCGGGCCCCACCACCAGTCCCACAGGAACATGTCGAACTTGCCCTTGCCGATGAGATCGGTCAGCGCGTCGTTGGAGACGACCTGCACGTCGGCCTTGATGCCGATCTCCTTCAGCCACTCCTGGATGTACCGCGCCTGGTCCTGCGACTCGGTGGCCTCGCTGCGCGCGAACAGCCGGAAGGTGAGCGGCTTGCCGTCGGGGCCGACCCGCACGCCGTCCGCGCCCGCCTTGTAGCCGGCCTCGTCGAGCAGCTGCTTGGCCTTGTCCGGCGCGAAGGTGCGCTTCATCGCGGCCGGCGGGTCCCAGTACCACGCGCTGTTGAGCGGGCTGTTCTCGCCGTAGGCGACCTTGGCGGTGCCCAGCAGGGTCTTGTCGACCAGCGTCTGCTTGTCGATCGCGTACTCGATGGCCTGGCGGACCTTGACGTTCTTGAGGGCCGGGTGCCCGTCACCGATCGGGGTGTTGTCCACCGTCGCCGCGCCGGTGTTCAAGCCGAGCTCGTACACGTACTGGCTGGGGCCCTGGTTCAGGGTGATGGTCGGGTCGCTCTTGGTCTTCAGCGCGTTGAAGGCCTTCGCCGTCAGCGCCGAGATGAAGTCGATCTCCCCCTTCTCCAGCGCCTGCACCATGGTCTCCTCGTTCTGGAAGAAGACCATCGTCAGCTCGCTGATGTGCGGGGCGCCGTTCCAGTAGCCCGGGTTCGCCTTGAACCGGTAGTACTGCCCCTTCTTCGCCTCGACCAGCTGGAACGGGCCGCTGCCGACGACCGGCTTGCCGTCGCTGCCGTCGTTCGCATATGACCCGACGTCCTTGATGTTCTCCCAGATGTGCTTGGGCACCACCGGCACACCGCCGGCCATGGTCGCGGCGAGCAGCGAGGCGTTCGGCTCCGACGTGTGGATCACGAAGGTGTCGGCGTCGGGCGCCTCGACCTTGGTGACGTTGCTGAACGAGCTGCCGTACTGGCCGTTCTCCGTGGAGTCGGGCACCAGCACCCGCTCGTAGGAGAACTTGACGTCGGCGGAGGTGAGGTCCTTGCCGTCGGACCACTTCACGCCCTTGCGGAGATGGAAGGTCCAGGTCAGACCGTCCGCCGAAGTCTCCCACTTCTCGGCCAGCGAGGGCACGGGGGACATGTCCTGCGGCGAGCCGTCGGTGAGGTAGTCGTACATCAGCGCATACGCGTCGAAGGCCGGCACGAGCAGGCCGACGTACGGGTTCAGCGAGTCGATGTCCGCCTTGATGCCCATGACGAAGGCGTCCTTCGCGTGGGACTGGGCCGGGGCCGATGCGCTCACCGCGGTGCCGGGCGACGGGGTCCCGTCCGCGGCAGCTGGTGCCGCGACACCGCCGAGCGCGGTCAGTGCCACGGCGGCCACCAGTGCCATCCGCACGCGCAGATTCTTTACTGACTGATTGGTCAACCAGGATCTCGGAGCAGGAGGGGTGCTGCTCATCGGCTCTCTCCTTGGTGCCCGGGGGCGTGGCGGGTAGGGTGCCCGGTCATGCCGCACGATCTCGACAACATCGCCGTCCCGCCGGTCGCCCCGCGCGAGCCCCACGAGCACGAGCTGCACGGACGCCGGTGGACCGACGATTACGGGTGGATGCGCGACCACTCCGACCCGCGGTTTCTCGCCTACCTGCGCGCTGAGCGCGGGTACTACGATGCCGCCGCGAACCGGCTGGAGGGCCTCCAGACCGAGGTCTTTCACGAGGTGGAGCGACGACTCCTTCCGACTGATGACTCAGTCAGTTGGAGACATGGTTCACGTTTCTACTACACCCGGACCGTCGCGGGAAGTGAGTACGAGCAGTTCTTACAAGCTGGTCATGACGGCGACTCCGACCGGGTGCTGCTCGACGGGGCCCGGCTGGCGGGTCCCGACGGGTTCGCCGAGATCGGGTTGCGGGAGTTGAGCCCCGACAACACGCTCCTGGCGTATTCAGTGGATACCACCGGCGACGAGGTCTATCGATTGAAGTTCCTCCAGTTGGCGACGTTGACTGACCTTTCGGAGGAGCTGCCGCGTACGTACTACACCGGCGCGTGGAGCGCGGACTCGGGCACGTTCTTCTACACCGTGCACGACGACCTGTTCCGCCCCCACCAGGTCTGGCGGCACGTCATCGGCACCTCACCGGACGCCGACGTGCTGGTCCTGCAGGAGGACGACGCCCGGTTCGAGCTCACCGTGCAGGCCACCCGCGACCTGCGGTGGATCATGATCGAGGCGCGCAGCCGGGACACCGCCGAGTGGCGGCTGATCCCCGCCGACACCCCGCAGGCCACGCCGGTGCTCGTCGCGCCGCGGCGCAAGGGCGTCGACTACACCGTCGACCACGCCGACGGGCGGCTCGTCATCGTCACCGACGACGGCGCGCCCGAGTTCCGGGTGATGTCCGCGCCGGTGGAGACCCCCGGCCCGGAGCACTGGACCGAGCTGCTCGCGCCGCGGCCGGGTGAGCGGATCACCGCCTGCCACGCGCTGCGTCGGCACTGGCTGGTCGAGCTGCGCCGCGACGGCTTCCCGCTGCTGCGCGCCGTGGACCGGGCGACCGGGACGGTCGTCGAGATCGGCGCGGAGATCGACGCCGGCCACGTCCGCCTGACCACCCCGGTGGAGTACGGCGACACCACCGTCACGATCGTCGTCGAATCCCTGACCGAACCGCCCGCCTGGCACTCCGTCGACCTCTGCACGGGCGAGCGCGAGCTGCGCAAACGCCGCGAGGTGCCGGGCTACGACCCGTCGGCGTACCGGACCGCACGACGGCACGCGATCGCCCCGGACGGCACCGCCGTGCCGGTGACGCTGGCCTGGCGCGCGGACACCCCGCTCGACGGCACCGCCCCCGCCCTGCTCTACGGGTACGGCGCCTACGAGTCCGTGCTGGACCCCGAGTTCGATCCGGTGCTGCCCAGCCTGCTCGACCGCGGCGTGGTGTACGCGCTGACCCACCCGCGCGGCGGTGGCGAGAACGGCCGCGGCTGGTGGCATGACGGGCATCTCGCCGCGAAGGCCAACACCTTCACCGACCATCTCGCCGTCGCCGACTGGCTGGCCGACGGCATCGCCGACGGGTCGCGCCTGGCCACCCGCGGGCTGTCGGCGGGCGGCCTGCTGCAGGGCGCGGTCTACACGTCTCGCCCCGGACGCTGGGCCGCCGTCGTCGCGGAGGTGCCGTTCGTGGACGTCGTCACGACCATGCTGGACCCCGACATCCCGCTGACCGTCACCGAATGGGACGAGTGGGGCGACCCCCGCAAGCCCGACGAGTTCGACTGGATGTGGGCGTACTCCCCGTACCATCACCTGCCGTCCGGTCCGCGCCCGGCGCTGCTGGCCACCGGCGCGCTGCACGACCCGCGGGTCATGGTGCACGAGCCCGCCAAGTGGGTGGCGCGCCTGCGCGCCACCGCCACCCCGGACGACGGCCCCCTCTACCTGCGCCCCGAACTCGGCTCAGGCGCGCACACCGGTCCCGCCGGCCGCTATGCCCACGCCCACTACGAAGCCGAGATCGCCGCCTTCGTCCTGTCCCACCTCCGGACCACCGCCCCCTAGATCGCCCGACTTGCCTGGCACCCGTGCGTATCTTGGGCGGCCTTTCGCACACATGCCAGGCAAGTCGAACGACCTTGGTGAGGCCGCCGCCCGGTCCGGCATCGTGGTCGATGCGGACCGCGCGGGGCCCGGGCCGCGCTGTGGCCGAGGGCGGGACGGGCGTCCCGCGCGGACCGCAGGGCACCGGGCGGGTCAGGCGAGGACGGCGAGCTGGTCGGCGCGGATCTCGCCGGACAGGGGGCGGCCGGCGAGGAACTGCTCGACCTCGGCGACGGCGTACGCGCCCAGGCGGCGGGCCTCGGTGCCCTGGACGCCCGCGAGGTGCGGGGTGATCCACACGTTGGGCATGGCGAACAGCGGGTGCCCGGCGGGCAGCGGCTCGGGGCTGGTGACGTCGAGCAGCGCGTCGATCCGGCCGCCCGCGCAGGCACGGGTGAGCGCGTCGGTGTCGATGAGCGCGCCACGCGCGGTGTTGATGACGATCGCGCCGTCGGGCAGCATGGCCAGCCGCCGCTCGTCGATCATGTGCACGGTCTCGGGCAGCTCCGGTGCGTGCAGGGTCAGCACGTCGCTGCGGCGGCACAGCTCGTCGAGCCCGACCGGCTCCGCGCCCAGCGCGGCGGCGTCGAGCGGGTCCAGGTGCGGGTCGCTGACGAGCACCCGGAACCCGGCCGCACGCAGCCGCACGATGACGCGGCGGCCGATGCGGGACGCGCCGACCACGCCGACGACCCGGCCGTCGTTGCCGGCGCGCTCGTTGATCGCGAAGGTCGGCTGGCGGCCTTCGGCATAGCGGCGGGCGAAGGCGAAGGCGCGCTTGCCCGCCAGCAGCAGCACCGCGAGGGTGAAGTCCACGACCGGTTCGGCGTTGGCGTCGGCGGCCGAGGAGACCGCGATGCCGCGGGCGAAGACCTCCTGGCCTACGTGCAGCTTCACCGAACCCGCCGCGTGCACGACCGCGCGCAGCCGGGGCATCGCGTCGAGCACGTGGTCGTCGAGCGGGGGGCAGCCCCACCCGGTCAGCAGGATCTCCACCTCGGACAGCACCCCGGCCACAGCGTCGAACCCGCCTACCGGATCGGGCGCGAGCAGTCGCAACGAGCCGTCGAGCCGGGTCAGCAGATCGCCGGGGAACACCGCGCCTGCCGCCGACGGCGACATCACGATGAGCCCGGCAGGGCGGTCCGGCTGGCTCACGGCTTCTCCCGAGCGATCTTTAGTAAACGGTTGCTGTACGGTTCCAGGACCGTAGCCGCATCCGTTTACGAGGTCAACACTGGGTTCCCGCGTCGTTTGCAACGAGATGGAAACGACGACTTGACGCCGTGATAGAAACCGGTTTAGTTTCGGTCTCCGCCAGGGACGGTGATCTGAGCCACTCCCCCGGCATCACTCCCGGGCCCCAGGGCCGGGGCTCTGAACTGCGAAAACCTCCGCTACGATCCATTCCCCCCGCAAAGGAGCGGTCATGAAGACCCGATCGATGAAGGCAGCCGCGACGCTCGCCGGCGCCATGGTTTCCATGGCTCTGGTCGCGACCGGCTGCGGCAAGGGTGCCGACACCCCCGCCGACACCCCCGCCGTCACCGAGGTCACCTTCTGGTCCTGGCTGCGCGCCTCGCAGGAGGTCACGGACGCGTTCAACAAGACCCACACCGACGTGCAGGTCAAGTTCGAGCAGATCCCGGGCGGCGCCGAGGGTTACGGCAAGCTCACCAACGCGGTCAAGGCGGGCAACGCGCCGGACGTGGCCACGGTCGAGTACGCGATGCTCCCGGACATGCTGGCGCAGGGCAACCTGGCCGATGTCTCCGGCGACATCACCGACCTGGTGAAGTCGAAGTACCCGGCCCCGATCCAGGAGCTGGTGACGCTGGGGGGCAAGACCTGGACCGTGCCGCTGGACGCGGGCGCGATGGTCATGTTCTACCGCAAGGACCTCTTCGAGCAGCACAAGATCGCCGTGCCGAAGACCTGGGACGAGTTCAAGGCCGCGGCCGAGGCCGTGAAGAAGGCCGACCCGAAGGCACGCATCACCGACTGGAACCAGACCGACTCGGCGAACTTCGTGTCGCTGAACTGGCAGGCCGGCGCGAAGTGGTTCGGCATCCAGGGCGACTCCTGGAAGGTCACGCTGGACTCCCCCGAGTCGCAGAAGGTCGCCGGCTACTGGCAGGACCTGATCACCAAGGACCTGGTGACCAACGTCCCGGCTGAGGAAGTGCAGAAGCGCAAGGCCGCCGGCCAGGTGTGGACCCAGCTCGGCGGCGCGTGGGCCGCGGGCGGCCTCAAGGCCGGCCTGCCGGACCAGGCCGGCAAGTGGGCCTCGGCCCCGCTGCCCTCGTGGGACGCCGCCCCGGCGTCGGCCATGGTCGGCGGCTCGTCCTTCGGCGTGAGCAAGACCAGCAAGAAGAAGGAAGCCGCGCTCAAGTTCATCACCTGGATGACCACCACCCCGGAGGGTATCCAGGCCCGCCTGGCCAGCGGCGCCAGCTCGACGCTGCCCGCCATCCCGGAGCTCGCCGACGTGGCGGCGAAGAACTTCGACACCAAGTTCTTCGGCGGCCAGGACATCTACGGCGTGGCCAAGGCCGCACTGCCGACCATCAAGACCGGTTGGGTGTGGGGTCCGGGCATGCGCGGCGTGTTCGACGGCATCGGCGAGCAGTTCAAGCTCGTGCAGACGGGCAAGCAGCAGCTCCCGGCCGTGTACGGCCCGGTGCAGGCCAAGACCATCTCGGACCTGAAGAGCCGCGGCATCAACGCGTCCTGACGACCGCAGGGGCGGGCGGCGCTGTCACCAGGCAGCGGCGCCCGCCCCACTCTCGCTGCTGAAAGGAGGTGCGCTCATGCCCCCCACCCGCTCCGGCCTGGCCCGCCGCCAGTACGGCGTCGCCGCGCTCTTCACCGCCCCGTTCTTCCTGCTGTTCTTCACCTTCACCCTCGCGCCGATCGGGTACGGCGGCTGGCTGAGCCTGCACCGCGAGCAGACGTCGGGCCTCGGCCTCGGCGGGGAGCCCGAGCAGGTCTTCGTCGGCCTCGACAACTTCACCAGGGCGCTGACCGACGCGCAGTTCCTCGGCAGCTTCGTGACGGTCGGCGTCTACTGCATGGTCTACATCCCCGTCATGATCGGCATCGCGCTGGTGCTGGCCCTGCTGCTGGACTCCGCGTACGCCCGCGCCAAACGCGCCTTCCAGCTCGCTCTGTACCTGCCCAACATCGTGCCCGGCCTGATCGCCGCGATGATCTGGACGTATCTGTACACCCCGGGCCTGTCCCCGATCATCGACGCACTGGACAAGGTCGACATCCCGTTCAACCTCGGCTCGGACGCCGGGGCCGTCGGCGCGGTGGCCAACCTGACCACCTGGATGCACACGGGCTACAACGTCATCATCTTCTTCGCCGCGCTGCAGGCCGTGCCGCGTGAGGTCATCGAGGCCTCCACCGTCGACGGCGCCGGGCAGATCCGCATCGCGTGGTCGGTCAAGGCGCCGATGATCCGCGGCGCGGTGGTGCTCGCGGTCCTGTTCACCGTCATCGGCGCGATGCAGCTGTTCACCGAGCCGTTCATCGTGCGCGACGCGGCCACCACCATCGACCAGGCGTGGACCCCGAGCCTGTACATCTACCAGCTCACCAAGGCGTACGACATGGGTGGCGCGGCCGCGGCCTCGCTGATCCTGACCGTGGTGCTGGCCGTGGCGTCGTTCCTGGTCACCCGATTCTCGAAGAAGGGCGCGACGCTATGAGCCCCTCGCCGACGCTGACCCGCCCCGACCAGGCGGTCTCCCCCGACCGAACGTCCCGGCCCGCCGAGCGGCGCACGCGGTCCGCCTCCCCGCTGCTGAGCAAAGGCGTCGTCAACGGCGTGCTCATCGCCGCCATGCTGTGGACCGTGCTGCCGCTGACCTGGCTGGTCATCGCGGCGACCAAGGGCTACGCCGACCTGTACTCCACCGGCGGGTTCGAGTTCGCCCGGGTGCAGCTGTGGGAGAACCTGGTCAAGCTGTTCACCTTCAGCGACGGGCTGTTCCTGCGCTGGCTGCTCAACAGCTTCCTCTACGCCGGCGTCGGCGCACTGGTCAGCTCGATGATCTCGATCCTGGCCGGGTACGCCTTCGACAAGTTCCGCTTCCCGGGCAAGGAGCGCTGGTTCGGGCTGGTGCTGCTGGGCGTGCTGGTGCCCGCCGCGGTGACCACGGTGCCGCTCTACCTGATGGCCTCGGACCTGGGGCTGACGAACAGCTTCTGGGGCGTGTTCCTGCCCGGCCTGGCCAGCCCGTTCGGGGTGTACCTGGGAAGGGTGTTCAGCCAGGCGTACGTGCCGGACGAACTGCTGGAGGCCACCCGGGTCGACGGCGCGGGCGAGCTGCGCACCTTCTGGCAGATCGCGTTCCCGCTGCTGCGCCCGGCGTTCGCGACGCTGTTCCTGTTCGGCTTCACCGGCGGCTGGAACGCGTTCTTCATGCCGCTGCTGATGCTGTCCGACCACGAGCTGTACCCGGTCGGCCTGGGCCTGTTCATGTGGCGGCAGATGATCGGCACCGACCAGGACCTGTACTACCCGCTGCTGATGACCGGTTCGCTGGTGGCGATCCTGCCGCTGGTCGTCGCCTTCTTCAGCCTTCAGCGCTACTGGAAGGCCGGCCTCACCGCCGGCGCGGTGAAGTAACCGCCCCCACCGTCCGCCCTGGCCGACCGTCGGCCACGATGATCGCCGTTTCGGGTCAGAACCTCGGGTCCAACCGCAGCTTCCGACCCGATACGGCGATCACGCTCTGCCAAGCACGAAGGAAGGGCACCTTCTACAACGCATAGCCGCGTTAAGAAGGTGCCCTTCCTTCGTCGCGTCAGATGAGAGGGCGGACGGAGTCGCGCATGGCGATGTGGGTGCCGAGCATGACGTGCTGGCGGGTGGAGCCTTCGCCGCGCTGGAGGGCGAGTTTGACGGCGGTGCGTCCCAGTTCCTCGTGCGGGAGGTGCACGCTGGTCAGGGCCGGCGTGAGTTCGGGGGCGAAGGGGGTGTCGTCGTAGCCGATGACGGAGACGTCGTCGGGGACGCTCTTGCCGGCCGCGCGCAGCGCCCGCATCGCCCCCGCGGCGACGAAGTCGTTGGCGGCGAAGATGGCGGTGAACTCCACGCCGTCGGCCAGCAGGCGCTGGACCTGGCGGAAGCCGGAGTCCTGGCTCATGTCGCCGTGGGTGATCAGCGCGGGGTCGACGGACACGCGGAAGGCCTCCAGAGCCCGGCGGTAGCCGTCGAGGCGGGCGTCGAAGGTGGTGTTGCCGATCGGGCCGCCCAGCATCGCGATCCGGCGGTGGCCCGAGGAGAGCAGGTGGCTGGTGGCCGAGAAGGCGCCGCCGGCGTTGTCGTACTCGACGGTGATGGCCGGGAAGTCCGGGCCGAGCGAGGGGCGGCCGCACAGCACCAGGCGGCTGCCCGCGTCCTCCAGGCCCTTGGCATAGCGGTACATGCGCTCGCGGTAGTCGTCGGTCATGTTCACGCCGCCGACCAGGATGACCGCGTCGGCGTGCTGCTCGCGCATCAGCTTGACGATCTCCAGCTCGCGGTCCGGGTCGCCGTGCGTGGTGCACACCAGGCACAGCCGGTCGGACTCGGTGGCCTGGTATTCCACGCCCGAGGCGATGAACGCGAAGAACGGGGTGACCACGTCGTACATGACCAGCGCCACGACGTTGGAGGTGGAGCCGGACAGCGCCCGCGCGTGGGCGTTGACGACGTAGTCCAGCTCGCGCACGGCCCGCTGGACCTTGGTGCGGGTGGCGTTGGCGACGGGGTAGTCGCCGGAGAGCACCCGGGACACGGTCGCCACCGACACCCCGGCCATCGCCGCGACGTCGCGGATGGTGGGCCGCTTGTTCATAGGAACCCCAGAAGGATGAGGAGAGCAGGGGAAACGATTCTAGAAAGCGTTTACCCTACGCGTCCTCATCCTTTCTGTCCACGCTGGCCGACAGGCGGACCGTTCCGCGCGAAGGACTCCGTCAGCCGGTGACGACCTGCAGGAATGCGGGCCGGGTGGCGTTGCTGCGGCTGTTGAGCACCGTCGCCCGGCCGGGCGCCGCCTGCCACAGCCCGATGGTCGCGGTCTTGTCCCCCGCGTACTCGGCCTGCACGAACGGCGTGACGTCGAGCGGAATCCAGTCGGCGACCTGGCACAGGGGCGCCGTGGACAGCTGGGCGCCCAGCGCCGGCGCGGTGTTCCAGGTGATCCCGGACTCGGTCCAGCTGTCGGCGCTGACGGCGTACGCGCTGATGCTGGTGTGGGTGCCGACGGAGTCGGCGGTGTTGCCGCTGACCCAGAGCACCGCCCGCTTCGGCGCGGCGCTCAGCGAGGTGAGGTCGAACTTGAGGAACGCCTTGCGGGCGTAGCCGACGCCGTCGTTCTTCACCTCCAGGGTGGCGCCGTTGTAGTTGGTGGTGGCGTAGCTGCCGTCGCGGGTGTGCGCGTCGGCGGTCGGTGCCAGGGTGAAGTGCTGGCCGCCGGTCACGGTGCCGCCGGTGCCGAAGGTGATGGTCCGGGAGCCGCCGAGCGCGCCGCCGACCTCGACCACCAGCTTGATCGGGTTGAGGCCGGTGACGGTGATGCGCCCGTCGCCGGAGGCGGTGCCGTAGCCGCTGCGGGCGATGGTGACGGTGATCGTGGTGGCGTTGCGGGTGGGGTCGGCCACGGTGACCTTGAGCTGGCCGCCGGACTCGCGCATCAGCACCGAGCAGGGTGCGCTGACCGTGATCGTCCCGGCGGTGCCCGCGGCGAAGAAGTTCGCGGCCGTCACGCCGGTGGCGGTGTCGCTGATCGCCTGCGCGTTCGCCGTGTTGGCGAGCACGGTCACGGTGGGCGAGGCGGCGCGGGCGGCGGTCGTGGCGGTGTCCGCGCCGGGCAGCAGGTGGTAGCTGTACGAGCCGGCGGTCGGGTTGACACCGTGGTCGACGTAGAGCGTGAGGTATTTGCGGGTCAGCACCTCGGTGGTGCCGCCGGTGTTGATCTGCGACCAGCTGCCGGACCGCGATTCGCGCAGCGCCCTGACCGTCGCGCCGCCGGGGAACACGATCCCGGCGAAGGAGTTGTGTGCCCAGTTCACGCCGGTGAAGGTGGCTGAGCCAAGGGATGCGAGCTGCGCGGTCCCGTTGACGGTCAGCGGCTGGTTGCCGGTGCCGCCGCCGAGGTTGCGGTTGTCCACGATGGTCTCGACCGCGACGCCGTCGGTGCTGCTGATGCCCGCGCCCAGGCAGACGATGCCGTCGTCGAGGCAGAACCACGACTTCTTCGCCTGCAGCGTCGACTCCAGGCCGCGGGTGTCCTGGCCCAGCGCGGCGAAGGTCCCGTCGGTCGCGCCGCCGACCCAGCTGGTGCCGGGGTCGGGCGCGCCCCACGTGCCGCCCGCGCCGTCGGCGAGCGCCTTCTTCGACACCGTCGTGCCGGGCAGCCGGTACGGGTCCACGGTCGGCCAGAACGCGTCCGAGTACTGCCCGTTGCCCCAGGTCGAGCCCCAGTACGACAGCATGCCGTTGTTGGTGTGCCAGCCCTTGAGGTGCTCGCCGTTGCCGGTCTCGTAGTAGGTGGTGCGCTTGGAGCACATGGCGATGGACGCGGCCCAACCGGCGCGGCGGTGCACCGCCTGGTCCTGGGCGGCGAGCAGGCGGTGGTTGACGGGCTCGGCGACGGCGGTGACCGACGCGCTGTCGCGGGTCGCGAGGCAGGCGGCCAGGGTCGGCACGCTCAGCGTCTGGTCGTCGGCGAGGTTGCCCCAGTATTCGCGCTGGATCCAGCCCTTGACCATGCCCCGCCACAGCGCCGCCTCGGCCGGGGACGCGGCGTCGGCCATGCGCACGAAGCTCGCCACGATGCCATGGCCGCGCACATGGTCGTCGCCCTGGATGCCCAGGGTGTCCTGCACGGACAGGCCGCGGCTGACACCCCGGCCGCTGACGCAGTCCATGACGAGGCCGTTGTAGACGAACGGGGCCCAGGACCGGGTCATCGCGTCGAACGCGATCTGCCGGTTCGGGTCGCTCACCGCCCAGGTCGAGCCGGCCAGCAGGCCGAACAGGCTCGCCAGCCCGGACAGCAGCACCGCGCCGTAGGTGCCCTGGTAGGGCACCACGCCGTGCTGGATGAAGGAGCCGTCCTCGTAGTAGCCGTCGCCGGTGCGCGAATACGTGAAGATCGACGAGAGGCCGTCCCGCCCTGCGATGATCTTCGCGGCGTTCTTGCCGAGGATGCCGCGCCGCACCACCACGATGCATACGTCGGACCGGTTCGCGCCGGTGCTCGCCCCGCCGTTGAGCAGCGGCGACACCGAAGGGGTGAAGGTGTCGACGGCGGCCAGCCAGTTGGTGATCTGGGTGGCGGTGAGGTGGTCGTAGACCAGCGCCATGATGTCGAGCAGCGCCTGCGGGGTGCCGATGTTCCAGTCCCACCAGTTGCCGAACCAGCTGGTCGACGGCTTGAAGATCTTCGTGTGCAGGTGGTCGAGGCCGGTGACGATCTGGCCGAGCAGGGTCGCGTCGCCGGTGAGGCCGGTGCCGGGCTGCGCCCAGGCCAGCGCCATGCCGCGCAGGCGGGAGTAGCTGTTGGTGACCGACGACGAGACGTCGAGCGGCAGGTCCGGCCACAGCGCGGCGCCACCGGGGGTCATCGCGGCCCGCCGCTGGTTCGCGACCTCGCCGATCACGGTCAGGCGCGAGGCATAGGGTTCCACCGCCGGGTTGAAGCCGGTGCCGGTGATGCTGTCGCGGTGGCGCAGGCGCAGCGTGTCGTACTCGTCGGCGGCGTACGCCGGGCCGGCCGGGAGCAGGGGCAGGGTCAGCGCGCCCAGTGCGGAGGCGCTGCCTGCCCGCAGCAGGTGACGGCGGGACAGGTGCATAATCCATCCTCTTTACGTCAGTACTACAGCGGACTTACGTAACCGTTTCCCCCATCGATGACGCAGAAGATAGGGCATGTGCTCTGCGCCACACAAGAGAAATCGGAAAACGTTCTCTCCCATCGCTGGGGCGCACCGCCGCTGACCATTGCCTGACACCGGGGACACGACAGTTGTGGATCTTGACTACTGTTAAGAAGCTGTACTACCGTCGCAACTGCTGTTCCCGAAATCGTTTTCTAGGTGTCGTTACCCGGAGGAGCCGCCGTGCTGATCCCGCAACCCCTCTCGTACGCGCCGGCCCCGGGACAGCGGACGCTCACCCCGCAGACCACGGTCGGCGCCCCCGCCGAGATCGCCGACCTGCTCCGGGAACTGCTCGGCCCGGCCACCGGCCTGCCGCTGGCCGACGGCGGTGACGACGCCGAACTGGTCTTCACCCTGGACGGCACGGCCGACCTCGGCGGCGAAGGCTACCGGCTCACCGTCGACGGCACGGGCGTGCGCGCCGTCGCGGGCACCCTCGCCGGGCTGCGCTGGGCCGTGCAGGCGCTGCGCCAGCTGCTGCCCCCGCAGGCGTACGCGGCCACGCCCGTGACCGGGCTCGCGTGGACCCTGCCGTACGCGCAGATCGAGGACCGGCCCCGGTATCCGTGGCGCGGCATCATGATCGACGTCGGCCGCTGGTACCAGCCGGTGTCCTGGCTGCGCACAGTGGTCGACCTGCTCGCGATGCACCGGATGAACACGCTGCACCTGCACCTGACCGAGGACCAGGGCTGGCGCTTCGAGGTGAAGCGCTACCCGCGGCTGACCGAGGTCGGCGCGTGGCGGCGGGAGTCGCCGATCGGCCACGAGAACATCAAGCAGGCCGACCGCACCCCGCACGGCGGCCACTACACCCAGGACGAGCTGCGCGAGCTGGTCGCGTACGCGGCCCGGCGCGGTGTGACCGTCGTGCCGGAGATCGACCTGCCCGGCCACACCACCGCGGCCATCGCCGCCTACCCGGAGCTCGGCAACAACCCCGGCACGCAGCTGGCCACCGGCACCCGGTGGGGCATCTACGACACGGTGCTCAACTGCGACGACGCCACCGTGCAGTTCATGAAGAACGTGCTGGACGAGCTGGTCGACGTGTTCCCGTCGACGCTGATCCACCTCGGCGGCGACGAGGTGCCGCCCGCGGAATGGTCGGGCAACCCGGGTGCGCAGGCGCGGATGAAGGAGCTCGGGCTGACCGACCCCGAGCACCTGCTCGGCTGGTGGATCTCCGAACTGGCCGGTCACCTGCGCGAGCACGGCCGCCGGGTGGTGGTCTGGGACGAGCTGGTCGGCCGGGGCGCGCCCGCCGAAGCCGTGATCATGGCGTGGCGGAACCAGGAATACGTCACCGCGGCGCTCCAGGCCGGGCATGACGTCGTCGCCTCCCCCTGCGAACACGTCTACCTCGACTACTACGAGTCCGACGCGCCCGGCGAGCCGGTGAGCATCGGCGGCCTGCTGCCGCTGGAGAAGGTGTACGCCTACCAGCCCGAACCCGACGAGCCGCCGGCCGGCGACAACCGGGTCCTCGGCGTGCAGGGCAACCTGTGGGGCGAGTACCTGCCGACGGTCGGCCGGGCGGCGTACAACCTGCTGCCGCGGATGTCCGCGGTGGCCGAGGCGGGCTGGGGCACCCGCACCGCGCTGGGCGACTTCCGGCAGCGGCTCGACGTGATGCTGGCGCGCTTCGACGCGCTCGGCGTCGCGTACCGCCGCCCGGAGCCCTACCCGGCGGCCGAGTAGCGACGGCTGTTCAGGGCTCCGTCCCGCGCCTGACCGGGACGCACACCATGATCCACGTGCGTCCCGGGCCTACCTGCGCCCCGTTTCGCGACGTAATGTGCTGGGCATCGCGGCCGGAGCACCGGCCGCGGCCCGGTGGGAGGGGAACACGTGCGCGCGGTCGCCTATGACGGTTTCGGACAGCAGCCCGACGTGCGTGAGCTGCCCGAACCGACCGCACCGCCGCACGGTTGCGTGATCAAGGTCGAGGCGACCGGGCTGTGCCGCAGCGACTGGCACGGCTGGATGGGCCACGACCCCGACATCGCGACGTTCCCGCACGTGCCGGGCCACGAGCTGGCCGGCACCGTGCACGCCGTCGGCGCGGACGTCACCGGCTGGCGGGTCGGCGACCGGGTCACCGTGCCGTTCGTCTGCGGCTGCGGCGGCTGCGAGCCGTGCCGCCGCGGCGCGCCGCAGGTCTGCGAGCACCAGACCCAGCCCGGGTTCACCCACCGCGGCTCGTTCGCCGAATTCGTCGCGATCGACCACGCCGACCTCAACCTGGTCGGCCTGCCCGAGCAGCTGTCGTACGCCGCCGCGGCCGCGCTGGGCTGCCGGTTCGCCACCGCGTACCGCGCGGTGGTGGCGCAGGGGCGGGTCGCCGCGGGGCAGTGGGTCGCCGTCTACGGCTGCGGCGGCGTCGGGCTGTCGGCCGTGATGATCGCCGCCGCGTACGGCGCGCGGGTCGTCGCCGTCGACGTCTCCCCCGGCGCGCTCGACCTCGCCCGCCAACACGGCGCCGTGGCCTGCGTGAACAGCCGCGAGACCGACCCGGTCACAGCGGTCCGCGAGCTGACCGGCGGAGCGCACCTGACCATTGACGCCCTGGGCAGCCCCGCCGTCTGCACCGCGGCCATCCTGAGCCTGCGCCGCAGCGGCCGCCACGTGCAGGTCGGCCTGCTCCCGCAGGGCGCACCCGAGCTGCCCATGGGCCGGGTCATCGGCTGGGAGCTGGAGATCCTGGGCAGCCACGGCATGGCCGCCGCCGACTACGGCCCGATGCTCGACCTCGTCGTGTCCGGGCGGCTGCGCCCCGACGCGCTGGTCACCCGCACCATCGGCCTCGACGAGGTGCCCGCGGCGCTGACCGCGATGGGCGAGCTGCCCCCGACCGGCATCACCGTCATCACCCCGCGAGCCCTTGCCTGAACGGTCGCTCACCCCGCCTAGTACGGTGTCGGAGTGCTGTTCCGTACCTGGGACCAGCCTTTCGACAACGACGGGCGGGCCGAAGCGACCGTCGAGGTGACCGACCACGTCGGCGTCACCCACGTCGTCGTCAGCGAGCACCGGCTCGTCAAGCAGGTGCTCGCCGACCCGGACACCTTCCGGCCCGACAACGCCCTCGACGCGATCAGCCCGATGCCGGTCAGCGCACTGCGCGTGCTCGCCTCGTACGGCTTCAAGCTGCCCGCCACGCTGGCCAACAACGGCGGCGTGTCCCATCCGGCGATCCGCGAGATCACCGCGCAGGCCCTGCACCCGGCCCGGGTCGAGGCGCTACGCCCATGGCTGACCGGGGTGGTGCGCCGCCGCCTCGCCACGCTGGCCGCGCGGCTGCGCGCGGGCGAGCCCGTCGACCTGTACGCCGACCTCGCCGCCGACCTGCCCCTGTTGGTGCTGGCGAAACTCGTCGAGCTGCCCGACGCCGAGGCGGCCGTCGTCAAGGAGTTCTCCCGGGCCGCGCTGGAGCTGTTCTGGGCCCCGCTCGACGCGCCCCGGCAGCTCGCACTGGCCGAGACCGTCGGCCGGTTCCACACCGTGCTGCGCGACTTCGCCCGGACCGCCGGCGGCATGGTCGGCGAACTGCGCGCGTACACCGCGGAGGCCGGGCTGCCCCGGGACACCCCCGTCGGAGCGTTGTTCTTCCTGCTCGTGGCCGGTCAGGAGACCACGTCGCAGTTCCTCACCCTGCTGCTGCACCGGCTGTCCGGCGAGCCCGCCGTGCTCGACGGCCTGGCCCGGGGCACCGTGCGCGTGGACGACGTGGTCGAGGAGGGGCTGCGGCTCGTGCCGCCGATCCCCACCTGGCGGCGGGTGGCCGCTCGGGACACCGAACTCGACGGCTTCCCGGTGCGCAAAGGCGCGAGCGTCGTGCTCTGGCTGGCCCGGGCCGGGCTCGCGGTCGCCGAGCATCCGCACGACTTCGTGCCCGGCCAGCGCGGCTCCCGCCGCCACCTGGCCTTCGGCGCAGGCGCCCACCGCTGCGTCGGCGCGCAGCTGTCCCGGATGGAAGCCGCCGTCGTCGTCGCCGAGACCGCGCCGCTGCTCCGCGACGTCGAGGTTGTCCGCGCCCCCTGGTGCCCCGACAACCTCAGCTTCCGGATGCCCGACACCTTCACCGTCCACCGCCCCCACTGACGCCGCTTACCTGGCGCAACACCGGTGAGTGGATCCAAGGGTCGCGTCAGGGCGGTGTCAGGGCGGTGTCAGCCGTGGCGCCGATGGTGGACGCATCGCAGAAGACAGCGCTGCCCCACCTGAGCGCAGTCGCCACCCCAGGTTCAAGGAGTGCACCATGTCCGTCACCCTTTCCGACCAGGACAAGACCACCCTGCGGATCGCCGCCTACGGCGCCGTCACGCTGCTGTCCGCTGCCGGTGCCGCCAGCGGTTCACCCCACAAGATCGCCACCAACGGCAGCATCGCGCTGGGCTCGGCCACCGGCCTGGTCGGACACGTGCTCGCCGACTACCCCAAGGGCAAGGACCTGAACGGCAGGTCCGTGGCCGAGATCGCCGACCGCGTGCTGCCGGCCCTGACGGCAGCCATGAGCCTGCTCAAGAAGCAGGCTCCGGAAGAGGCCGGCAACTTCCGCAGCACCGTCGTCACCGCGATCGCATCCGCCACCCACCAGAGCCAGCCCGGCCCCGTCGTGGCAGACATGATCCACAAGATCACCAACGCCCTCGACGCCGCCTGACGGGAGGCCAACCCGCGCCGTTGTGCCGCAGGGTCCTTTCCGGATCCTGCGGCACGCGGTCGTGGGTGATGCGGCAGAGCGAGGTTCATGAGCGCCACGCCAGGACAACTCGCACAGATCGAACTTTGCACGTGAGGAGATCAACGATGGGACATGGCAACAGCGCCTTCTCCGAAGTAAATCTGGAGAATTCGACAGGGGCACGACCATGACCGTGCCGATGGGATACGTGGGGACGACGGCGGTCTTCG
Organism: Catellatospora paridis; assembly: GCF_009720365.1. Lineage (GTDB taxonomy): Bacteria > Actinomycetota > Actinomycetes > Mycobacteriales > Micromonosporaceae > Catellatospora > Catellatospora paridis. The sequence goes on from NZ_ML769315.1 coordinate 335,423, forward strand.
CCTGGTGCACCTTCTTCGCCGTTGTCGCGCCGCGCCGGCCCCGACCGCTGGCGAGCATGAGCTTCTGGTTCGGCCTGGGCCTCAACGAGGTGCCGTTCGTGGGCCTCTACCTGTTGGTGGGCTCCACGGCACTGGCCGCCGCCGAGGGCGATCTGCGGTCACCGGGTGCCAAGGCGACGGCCGCGGTCGCCGCTGTCGCCGCCGCCGGGCTGGCTGTCTCCGCCTGGCGGGGCCTGCGGACGGACCGGGCGGTCGAGCGGGCCCTTCAGCACGGACTGGGGACCGACTGGCGGGATCGGGTGCGCGTATCCCTGCGCCGCCACCGGCCCTGGGCTCGCATCCTGCTGCTACCGGGCCTCATGTGGCGGCGGGATGTGGAGCGGATCCCCAACATCCGCTACGCGGACGCCGGGCGCCGGAATCTGCTCGACGTCTACCGCCGCCGCGACGCGCCGCAAGGCGGGCCGGTCCTGATCTACTTCCACGGCGGCGGCTACACCGGCGGAGCGAAGAACCGCGAGGCCCGGCCCCTGCTGTACCGGCTCGCCAGCCAGGGATGGGTATGCCTCAGTGCCAACTACCGGCTGCGGCCGGAGACCTCCTTCCCCGGCCACCAGATCGATGCCAAGAAGGTCATCGCCTGGGCCCGCGAGCACGCCGCCGCCTACGGTGCCGATCCGTCGAGGCTGTTCGTGGCGGGCAGCTCCGCCGGCTCCAACCTGGCGGGCCTGTGTGCGCTCACGCCGAACGACCCGGCGTTCCAGCCCGGCTTCGAATCCGCCGACACCTCGGTCACCGCCGCGATCTGTCTCTACGGTTACTACGGCCACTACTTCGGTGAGGAGCCCGACGAGACGCCATCCCCGTACCAGCCACAGGGATACATCCACCCCGGTGCGCCGCCGATCCTCGTCGTCCACGGGACGAAGGACGCGCTGGCGCCCGTCGAGGGCGCCCGGAACTTCGTGGCCCGACTGCGCCGCGTCTCGGACAACACCGTGGTCTACGCCGAGCTGCCCGGCGGGCAGCACGCGTTCGACGTTTTCCACTCCCCGCGCTTCGAGGCGGTCGTGGACGGCGTTGAAGCCTTCGCCTCCTGGGTCCTGTCTGCTCCGAAGCGCACTCCCGAGTCGGCCCGCTAGCCGGCGGGCAGGCGTTCGACCCACCGCGGCCGCTGACAACGCCCAGGTGCTGTGCGGCGTCGCACAGCGCCCCAGGCACATCGGGTGATCATGGTGCTGGGACCAGGGTCAGTCCTCGTCGAGGTCGGCGAGGGTGCGGGGGTCGTCGCAGTCGCCGTGCAGGGCGGGGCTGAGCCAGCCGGGAGCGCTACGGCGGAAGACGCCGGGCTCGATGGCGCCCGCGCCCTCGGGGAGCAGGCCGTCGAGGTCTTCGGGCAGGTCGGCGAGGTTGGCGAAGTGCACCAGTTCGGGGCGGCTGGGCCACGAGCCCAGCACGACCCGGCCGGCGATGTTGCGGCGGGCCATCGCCTCCAGCGTCAGCGCGGTGTGGTTGAGCGTGCCCAGCCCGGCCCGGGCGACCACGACCGCGGGCGCGGACAGCGCCACCGCGAGGTCGGCGAGCGACCACATCGCGCCGCCGGGGTGCAGGCCCATCGGCACCAGCAGCCCGCCCGCGCCCTCGACCAGGGTCAGCTCGTGCTCGGCCGCGATGTTCTTGACCTGGTCGATGATCGCGAACATGTCCAGCGGCGGCAGGCCCGCCACCCGGGCGGCCGCGGTCGGCGCGAGCGGATCCGGATACTCCGCGAGGGTGACCGTGGTGGCGGGGCCGGCCAGCCGGGCCACGACCGCCATGTCGGGCACCTCGCCGTAGGAGGGGTCGATGCCGGTCTGGGCGGGTTTGACCACCGCGGTGCGTACCCCCGAAGCGGTCGCCGCGGCCGCGATCGCCGCCGTCGTGATGGTCTTGCCCACCCCGGTGTCCGTGCCCGTGACCAGCACGATCCCCGTCAGCCCCGTCACGGCCGCACCTCCACGATGATCTCCATAGCCCGGGCGAAGTCCGCGGCGGGCACGCCTGCGTTGACCGTCAGCCGCAGCCGTGAACGACTGTCCGGAATGGACGGCGGGCGGAAGCACCCTACCGCCACGCCCTTGTCCCGGCAGGCTCCGGCCCAGGCCCAGGCCTGCTCGGCCGACGGGGCTTCGACGGACACCACGCCGCCCGCCGGGTCGGTGACGGCCAGGCCCGCCGCCCGGAATGTGTCGCGGATCGCGGCCGCGCGTTCGCGCAACACCGCGCGCAGCGGCGCACCGTCGCGGGCGAGGTCGAGCGCGACGCCCACCCCGGCGGCGATCGCGGGCGGCAGCGCGGTGTCGAAGATGAAGGTGCGACCGGTGTCGACCAGGTGCCGGATCAGCGCGGCGGGTCCGGCGACCACGCCGCCCGCGCCGCCCAGCGCCTTGGACAGGGTCGCCGTGACGATCACGTCGGGCTCACCCGCGAGACCGGCCGCGACCACGCCGCCGGCCCCGGACGGGCCGATCACGCCGAGCCCGTGCGCGTCGTCGACCAGCAGCAGCGCCCCGTGCGCGCGGGCGGCCGCGTGCAACTCGGCCAGCGGGGCGAGGTCGCCGTCGACGGAGAACACGGACTCGGTGAGCACCACCGCGGGCCGCCCGGCGTTCGCCGCGAGCACGCGGGCCGCGTCGGCCGGGTCGCCGTGGACGTACGTCGCGGTCTGCGCCCCGGCCAGCCGGCAGCCGTCGATCAGCGAGGCGTGGTTGTGCGCGTCCGAGACCAGCAGCGTGTTCGGGCCGCACAGGGCCCGGATCGCGCCCAGGTTGGCCAGGTATCCGCTGGAGTAGACCAGCGCCTGCTCGGCCCCCAGCCACGAGGCGAGCGCGTGCTCCAGTGCGGTGTGCACGTCGGTGCTGCCGCGCACCAGCCGGGAGCCGGTCGCGCCGAGGCCGTACTCGTCCAGCGCGGCCGCCGCGGCGGCCCGCACCCGCGGGTGGCGGGACAGGCCGAGGTAGTCGTTGCCGGCGAGGTCGACGAGAGCGTCGTCACCGGCGCGCGGACGCAGTTCCCGGCGCAACCCGGCGCGTTCGCGCAGGTCGGCCTTGCGTCGCAGTGTCGCCAGCCAGTCGCCCATGGTTCAACCCATCCATACCTCAGTCACTCGGCCTTTGGCCGACCCGAACAGGCCGCGTTGTAGGGTACGCCCATGTCGACCAGCTCAGTATCGGTACTCGACCGCGCCCGCACCCGTGTCCTCGCCGAGGGACAAGGCCTCGAGGAAGCCGACATCCTCGAAGTGCTCCGGCTGCCCGACTCCGACATCCCCGCCGCGCTCCAGTTGGCCCACGAGGTCCGCATGCGCTGGTGCGGTCCCGAGGTCGAGGTCGAGGGCATCGTCTCGCTGAAGACCGGCGGCTGCCCCGAGGACTGCCACTTCTGCTCGCAGTCCGGGCTGTTCTCCTCGCCTGTACGCTCGGTGTGGCTGGACATCCCGTCGCTGGTGAAGGCCGCCCAGCAGACCGCGGCCACGGGGGCGAGCGAGTTCTGCATCGTCGCCGCCGTACGCGGCCCGGACGCCAAACTCATGCAGCAGATGCGCAACGGCGTCAAGGCGATCAAGGAGGCCGTCGACATCAACGTGGCGGCCAGCCTCGGCATGCTGAGCCAGGAGCAGGTCGACGACCTGGTGGACATGGGCGTGCACCGCTACAACCACAACCTGGAGACCTGCCGGTCCTACTTCCCCAACGTGGTCACCACGCACTCGTGGGAGGAGCGCTGGGGCACCCTGAAGATGGTGCGCGACTCCGGCATGGAGGTCTGCTGCGGCGGCATCATCGGCCTCGGCGAGACCCTCGAACAGCGCGCCGAGTTCGCCGCGCAGCTCGCCGAGCTGCAGCCCGACGAGGTGCCGCTGAACTTCCTCAACCCCCGGCCGGGCACGCCGCTGGGCGACCAGCCGGTGATGGACCCCAAGGACGCGCTGCGGGCCATCGCCGCGTTCCGGCTCGCGCTGCCGCGCACCATCCTGCGGTACGCGGGCGGCCGCGAGCTCACCCTCGGCGACCTGGGCACCCGCGAGGGCCTGCTGGGCGGCATCAACGCGGTGATCGTCGGCAACTACCTGACCACCCTGGGACGCCCGGCGACCTCCGACCTCGACCTGCTGGCCGAGCTGAAGATGCCGGTCAAGGCCCTGTCCGCGACGCTGTGAGGCCGGCCGTGGAGACGACCTACTGCGACCGCTGCGGCGAACCGGCCGACGGCGCGCCGCACCAGGGCTGCCGGGCGGCCCGCGAGCTGGAGCCGCCGCGCTTCTGTGCGCGCTGCCGTCGCCGGATGAAGGTCCAGGTCGTGCCCACCGGCTGGACCGCGACCTGCGTCGAGCACGGCACCCTGTCGGACCGCTGAACGCCGCCGCCTCTCGGCACGGCCGAGAGGCGGCGTCAGGGCAGTGGTGCCCCCGGAGCCGGGGACGGCGGCGCGTCGGGCAGCGCGATGAGCGTGTAGCGGGCCTTCAGCCAGGGCAGCAGCGTCCGGTACGCGACGATGGTGTCGGGTTTGCCGTTGTCGTGCGAGAGCACGATCGAGCCGGGGCGCACGTCCCGCTCCACCGCCGCGATGATGTGGTTCACCATCACGGTGCCCTTGCCGAACTTGGCGCTCTCCCAGTCGCGTGGGTCCACGTGCCAGTAGATCGAATTCATGCCCAGCTCGGACGCGATCTTCACCAGCTTGGTGGTGAAGTTGCCGCCGGGGGCGCGGAAGTACGCGACCCGGGCGCCGGGTGCGGCCCGCAGGATCATCTTGTTGGTGTTCTCCAGGTCCTTGCGGATGTACGCGTCATCCCGCTTGGCCAGGTCGAACAGGTGCTGCCAGGAGTGGTTGCACAGGGTGTGGCCCTCGGCGGCGATCCGGGTGATCATCTCCGGGTTGTCCCGTGCCCGGAAGCCGACGACGCAGAAGGTGGCCTTCACCCCGCACTGCTTCAGCTCGTCGAGGATCTTGGGGGTGTTGATCGGGTCCGGCCCGTCGTCGAAGGTCAGCGCCACCGCGGGCGAGCCGGTCGACACCAGCGAACCGCCGGGGCCGGTGCCGCTCGCGACCGGCCTCGTCTGCGCGATCTCGCCCGTGCAGCTGATCGGCTTCGTCGAGGCCGCCGGCGGGGCCGGCTTGGGGGCCGGCGGCGCCGGGGCCACCGTCGGCGAGACGCTCGGCACCGACATCGACATCGACGGCGACGGGGCCGCGGTGGGCGTCACCGCCGGGGCGGGCGACGAGGTCGGGGTGGGGGTGGTGCCACCGGCCGAGGGCTTCGAGGCGGAGGCGCAGGCCGCAAGCGCGATCATGACGAACACAGCGACAACCGCGATGCGTCGTTGCATGCGAACTCCTGGGGGGAGGGGGTTCAGCGTGCACCGACCATAGTCCATCCCCGGGCCTGATCGCAGCCTTGCTCAAGATCGATACCGGGCCGTCTCGGCCTGGCGGTCCGCCGGGGCGGCGGGGTCGGCGCTGCACGGCCGACCCACGCTCACCGCGGCGGAGATGATTGTCACGAGTTCTGGGACAACCCCAGGTCAGCGGCTGTCAGCCCAGGAGGCGGCGCAGGCCGCGTTTGCGGGCCGGCACCGGCTCGGCGGGGATCGGGGCGGGCGCGGCACCGGCCGGAACGGTCTCGGGCGCCGGTGGGCGGCCCACCCCGTCCACGAGCTGCGGGTCGTGACCGTCGAACGAGAGACCGTCCAGGTCGAAGTCCAGGTCGTCCTGGCCGAGGCCGTCCGCCGTGGAGTCGAGTCCGCGGTCGGCGGCGAACTCCGCCGCCGGTGCGGTCGCGAACTGGCCGGTGATCGGGCAGCGGACCGGTTCGCCCGCCACGGGGGTGCGCGGTTCCGGTGCGGTGCGCTGGGCCGGCACCGTCACCGCGGGCGTCGCGGTCAGCGAAAGGTGCTGGGCGGACCGGTCGAGGTAGAAGTTCGGCCGCTGGTCGGCTTCGGTGTAGTAGCGGTGGAACACCGGGGTGAGGCCGCCCGAGATCGGCGGCACGATCCAGGTCCAGTCCGCCGGGGTGTCCCGGCCCGCCCGGCGCTCGCGCTCGACGTGGGTCAGAAACAGGCGCGACTCGCTGTGGTGGTCGGTGACGCGGACCCCGGCGCGCTCGAAGGACCACAGCACCGCGCGGTTCAGCTCCACCAGCGCCCGGTCCCGCCACAGCGTGGACTCGCTGCTGGTGTCCAGGCCCAGGCGCGCGGCGATCACCGGGATCTGGTTGTACCGGTGGCCGTCGGCGAGGTTGCGGGCGCCGATCTCGGTGCCCATGTACCACCCCGAGAACGGCGCGAGCGGGTAGTCGACCCCGCCGATCGACAGCCGCATGTTGGCGATCGCGGGCACGGCGTGCCAGCGCAGGCCGAGCTCGGCGAACCAGCCGTACTCCGGGTGGGCCAGCGGCACCTCCAGCACGGCCGACTCGGGCAGTTCGTAGAGCCGGGGCTCGCCGTCGCCGGTCTGCAGCACCAGTGGCAGCAGGTCGAACGCGCTGCCCTTGCCGGTCCAGCCGAGTCTGGTGACGGCCGAGGTGAAGTGCTCGTACTGCGGGTCGCCGGTCATGTCGTCCCCGCTGCGGTAGCCGGCGTACCGGATGAGCTGGTCGTTCCACAGCCGGGTGACCGGGCGGCCCGGCACCGCCTGCCCGAAGATCGAGATGACCGCCCGCAGCTTGCCCCGGTTGTGCCCCTCGCCCGTGGCCGTGTGCAGGTGGCTGACGAGGTCGTCGAAGATCTGGTCGGGCACGCGGTGCTGACGGCGGTCGAGCACCGTGAGGCTGCGCCAGTACACCCGGCCGATGCAACGGCTGGCGTTGCGCCAGGCCATCCGGGCGCCGTGGACCAGCTCGGTGTGGGTGTGGGTGTAGGTCCCCAGCGCGGCGATCTGTTCGCGCACCACGGCGAGCCGCGGCTCGACCGGGCCGAGCTTCGGCAGCTCGGCGTAGCAGGCACGCAGGAACTCCTCGGCCTCGGCGAAGTCGACCGGCCGGTCCGGGTGCCAGTCGGTCAACGGAGCGTCACGGTATCCCGTAAGAGGTGTGTGAGGGGCGGTCATGAGTGAAATGGTGTGACGACCGCAAGTATGGCCATCGCACAATGTGTGCGACCGCCTACCAACGGTCGTTCACCTCACCCACCCAGGTCACACGGCCGCACGCAGCTCGGACACCGCTATCGTGGCGCTGATGAGGGTGCCGTCCCGATCCGTCCGGGCCGGATGTGGCAGCCGTTTCATCGTCCGCAGCATCGCATCGTTGTCGCAGTGCGTGTGCAGGGTGACCGACCGGAAGCCGGCCGGACCCGCCAGCGACAGCAGGCGGCGCAGCAGCGCCGTGCCGATGCCTCGCCGCTGCCAACCGTCCTCGACCAGCAGCGCCACCTCGGCGGTCTCGCCCTCGCCGATCAGGTTCGCCACGGCCACGACACGGCTGCCCGCGGTGCCCGGGACCGTCGTCTCGGCGATCAGCGTGCAGCCGCGGGCGGGGGTCAGCAGCCGGGACAGCCGGCCACGGCTCGGGCCGCGGGTCCCGGCGAGGTAGCGCATGAACAGGCTGCGGTCGCCGCAGCGCCCGTGCATGTCGTCCACCGCGGACACGTCCGCCGAGCCCGCCGGGCGGAACGCGACCTCGGTGCCGTCGGGCAGCAGCGCGACCGCACTGGCCAACCGCCGGGTCAGCGCCGCACGGGCGACCTCGACCAGCGCCTGCGCGCGGGCGAACTCGGCCGGCGTGAAGGCCGGGGCGAGCCGGGTCACCACCAGCACGCCGTTGTCGACGAACGGGTCCGCCAGGCGCATCGTGGTGTCGGCGTGGCCGGTGACGGTCGCGCCACCCTGCTCCCGCCGCACCAGGCTGCCGCCGAGCAGGCCGGACAGCGCCCCGTGCAGGCCGTCGGGGTCGGCGGCGAGCCGCGCGGCCAGGCCCAGCGCCTGGGTCGGGGGATCGATCAGCCCGTACACGTCGGTGCGGCTGACCCAGGCGTCGCGCCCGCGGCCGCGTTCGATCGCGGCGACCAGCTCGTCCTCGGACAGCGCGTCAGGCGCGTCAACCAGGAAGTCGTCGACGGCGCCGGCCTCGGTGGTGTGCACCTGGACCGCGAGTATGTTGACCGATCGAAGGGCGAGACTCGCCGTCAGCACCGCCAGGAACCCAGGACGATCATCGACGGTCGCCCTCACTCGCCACAACGCCATGACCTGCTCCGTTTCTTGCGGCGGTACTGCCTGTCGATGGACGCTCCTCCATGATGAGGGCGGCCACCGACAGGATTCAGGGTGCGCCTGGCGTGTTTCGGCTCGGTTACGCGGCCTTGTCAAGATCTCGCTATGCCCGAGCTCACACGGTAGAAACGATTGTGCAGGTCAGACCGCCGATGCCGGTGCTTCCGCCGAGCGCTCGGGCTCCCGCGGGGCGGGTGCCTTCGCCGCGTCCAGCCGGTCGCCGACGATCGCCGCGGCGGCCCGCACCAGCTGCGCCACCCGGTCGACCTCGGTCGCGTGGAACGCCGCCACCGGCAGCTCCGCGTCGGCCGAGCGGGCCACCACCAGCACCAGCCCCGCCCGCCCGAAGGGCGCGAGCGCGTAGCGGGTGCCGTCGGCACCGGTGATCGCGCGCGCTCGCAGCGGCGTGACCTCGGGCAGCTGGAGCTGTTCCGGGGCGCGCCAGCTCGAATACACCACCGGCGGCACCGGGCGCTTGCGCACCGCGCCCAGCACGGCCATGTCGTCCGCGCCGTGGCGCGCATCGATGCCCACGGAGCCGCGGGCGGCCCAGTCGGCAGGCACCCGCAGCGCCATCGCCCAGTCCGCGGCCAGCAGCGCGGGCACCGTGTCCACCAGCGTGGCCAGTCCCTCGTTCGGGTTCGAGGCCACCTGCGTCAGCAGCTCGGCGTCGAACGCACCGGCCACCGGCGCGCCGATCGCCCGCCAGATCCCGTCGACCCGCACCCCCGGCATCGCGCCCAGCCCCGCACGCAGCCGCTCGACTCCGGCTCCACCGGGCCACACCACGGTGAAGTCGTCGATGGCCCGCCCGCCGAGGCGTTCGAGCACCACCACCTGGACGATGTCCGCGCCGGCCACGCCCAGAGTCCGGGCCACCTGCCCCAGCGAGCCGGGACGATCGGGCAGGGCGACTCTGACCCTCAGCAGCATGGCGGCTCCTCTCCACGACGGCACGCGGGCTTGTGCCGGAACTCTGCCCGACCTTGCCCTATTACCGTTTCGTACGCATTGCGACGCCGTATCCGCGGGAAACAATCTCCACCGCATCCCCGCAGGTCAGCGCCGTCCTCACCGGTCCGGCGCCGCCATTGCCGCCACCCGGGACCTACCCATGATCGCTGATCACAGGCAAATGGTGCGGTAACACCACACCATCGTCACGCAAACAACGATCATATTAAATGAATCACACCGCCCGACATGGGGCGGACTCATATCCTCCCCGCCCGCCCGCGCACCCGTCAACGCGTGTCCATCCACCGGACGACGAATGAATTCTCCGCCACCCACCCACCACCCGCCAGCTCGGCTCCGGCATCGAACTCAGGCCCCTTGATAGACGTTGGCCTATCTGGATGAGAATTTGTAGATCAAACTCATCCAGATAGGCCAACGTCTATGAAAAACAGGGCGAGCCGCGGCGAGCGCTGATTGGCGAGCCGCCGGACCACCGGAGGGTGGAGGCTGGGGATGCTGGTTACGCGGAGTTGCGGTGGACCAGGTGGGTGTCCAGGAGGACGTGGGTGGGCTGGTCCTCGCCGCGGATGCGGCTGAGCAGCAGCCGGACCATGTGCCGGCCCATGTCCTCGACCGGCTGGTAGACGGTGGTGAGCGGCGGGTCGGTCTGCCGGGCGACGGGCGAGTCCTCGAACCCGATCACGGCGACGTCCTCGGGGATGCGGCGGCCGTTGTCGCGCAGGGCGCGCACCGCACCGGCGGCCATCAGGTCGGAGGCGACGAAGACGGCGTCGAGGTCGGGGCGGCGGGCCAGCAGCCGGCGCATGGCGTCGACGCCGCTGTACTCGCTGAAGTCGCCGAACTCGATCAGCGGCTCGACGGCGGCGTTCTGCACGGCGGCGCGGTAGCCGACGAGGCGGTCGACGCCGACGCCGAGATCCTGCGGGCCGGCGATGGTGGCGACCCGCTTGCGACCGGAGGCCAGCAGGTATTCGACCGCGGCGCGGGCCCCGTTGACGTTGTCCATGTCGACGTACGAGATCTGCGGGTCGACGTTGACGGGGCGGCCGCCGAGCACGGTGGGCAGGCCGCGCTGGCGCAGCAGCTGCGGCAGCGGGTCGGACTCGTGCAGCATGACGAGCAGCACGCCGTCGACGTGCTGGCTGGTGAGGTGGTTCTCGATGCGCTGGCGCTCGCCCTGGGTCTGCGCCATGGCCAGCCACAGCTGCAGGGACGTGTCGGCCAGGGCGGAGCTGATGCCGCGCACGATGCCGGCGAAGAACGGCTCGGTGAAGACGCGTTCCTGCGACTCGGACACGACCAGGGCGACGGAGTCGGTGCGCTGGGTGACCAGGGCCCGGGCCGCGCGGTTGGGCACGTAGCCCAGCTCCTTGATCGCCTCCTGGACGGCCGAGCGGGCCTCCGGGCTGACCTGGGGTGAGCCGTTGACGACCCGCGACACGGTGCCCCGGCCCACGCCGGCGAGCGCGGCCACCTCATCCAGCGTGGGCCGCCCCGCAGACCTGGTGCGCTGCGTCGTCATCGATGCTCCTCGTTCTGGGCAGGTCCGGGGCCGGCCGGTGGCCGGCCCCGGGTTGCTGTGCCGTCAGGCGGCGAGCCCGCCGCGCCGGATCACGTCCGCGTACCAGTGTGCACTGGTCTTGGGCGTGCGAACCTGGGTGTCATAGTCGACATGGACGATGCCGAACCGCCGCGAGTAGCCCCAGGCCCACTCGAAGTTGTCCAGCAGCGACCACGCGAAGTATCCCCGCAAAGGCACCCCGGACGCCATCGCCTCATGGCACGCCTTCAGGTGGGCGTCCAGGTAGGCGACCCGGTCCGGATCCGGCACCGAGCCGTCGGGGGCGACCTTGTCGTCGTACGCCGCGCCGTTCTCGGTGATGTACATCGGGATCGGGCCGTAGTTCTCGTGCGTGCGCTTGAGCAGGTCGACGAGCCCGTCGGGGTCGACCTCCCAGCCCATCTCGGTCACCGGGAGCTCCCGGGTCAGGAAGCGGACCTGCCCGCTGCCCGGCCACGCCGACGGGGCCCGCCAGTGCGACTGCGGCGCGCCGTCGTCGGACGGACCGGCCACGACCTGCCGGGTGTAGTAGTTGACACCGAGCATGTCCAGCGGCTGGTTGATGATCGCCAGGTCGCCGGGCTGCACGAAGGACCAGTCGGTCAGCTCGGCGGTGTCCGCCAGCAGATCGGCCGGGTACTCCCCGCGGAAGACCGGGTCCAGGAAGATCCGGTTGCCGACACCGTCGATGCGGCGCACCGCGTCGAGGTCCTCGGGGGCGTCCGTGGCCGCCTGCAGCGAGTGCAGGTTGAGCGTGATGCCCATCTGGCGGTCCGGCACCGCGGCCCGGATGGCCTGCACCGCCAGGCCGTGGCCCAGGTTGAGGTGGTGGGCGGCGGCCAGCGCCTTCGCGCCGTCGGTCACGCCGGGCGCGTGCACACCCGAGCCGTAGCCGAGGAACGCGCTGCACCAGGGCTCGTTGTGGGTGGTCCAGAACTTCACCCGGTCACCGAGGGCGTCGTGGACGAGCCCCGCGTACTCGGCGAACCGGTAGGCGGTGTCCCGCTCCGGCCAGCCGCCGGCGTCCTCGAGCTCCTGCGGCAGGTCCCAGTGGTAGAGCGTCAGCCAGGGCTCGATGCCCTTGCCGAGCAGGTCGTCCACCAGGCCCCGGTAGAAGTCGAGGCCCTTCTGATTGGCCGGGCCGCGGCCGCCGGGCTGCACCCGGGGCCACGCGACGGAGAAGCGGTAGGACTGGAGCCCGAGCTCGGCCATGAGGGCGACGTCGTCGGCCCTGCGGTGGTAGTGGTCGCAGGCGACGTCGCCGGAGTCCGCATTGAGCACCTTGCCGGGGGTACGGGCGAAGGTGTCCCAGATGGACGGAGTGCGCCCGTCCTCGAACGCGCCGCCCTCGATCTGGTAGGAGGCGGTGGCCGCACCCCAGAGGAAGTCCTGGGGGAAGGACACGGTCGGCGTGGCGAGCTGAGGGTGTTGCTGAGTGGTCACGCTTTTACAGCACCTTCCATGATGCCGCCGATGATCTGACGACCGAAGATAATGAAGATCACGAGCAACGGCACGACACTGAGCAGCGTACCCGCGAACACCTGGGAGTAATCGTTGTAGTAACCCTGCGAGAGGCGCTGCAGGGACAGCTGAACGGTCGGGTTCGTCGGGTCACCGAGCGCGATCTGCGGCCAGAGGAACGAGTTCCACTGCTCCATGAAGGTGAACAGGCCCAGCACCGCGATGGCGGGACGCAGCCCCGGCAGCACCACGTTCCAGTAGGTGCGGAACGTGCTGCAACCGTCCATGCGGGCCGCCTCGATGAGCTCGTCCGGCACGGCCTGGCTCGCGTACTGGCGCATCATGAACACGCCGAAGCCACTGACCAGGAACGGCAGGATGATCGAGGGCAGCTTGTTGTGCAGGTCCCACTCGTACATCATCTGGTAGAGCGGCACGATGCCGAGCTGCGTCGGGACCATCATCGTGATCAGGATCGCCAGCATCATGCCGTTGCGGCCCTTGAACTGCAGTTTCGCGAAGGCGAAGCCGGCCAGCGACGAGAAGAACACCACGAACACGGTGACGACGGTCGCGACGACGGCGGAGTTCACCAGGCCGGTCATGAACGCGGCGCTGTCGTTGGACAGCAGGCGGTCGACGTTGCCGCCGATCTCGCCGCCCGGGGTCACCGGGGGCGGGGTCTGTCCGATCGCGTCGTTGGTGCGGGTCGCGATGACGAACATGTAGTACAGCGGGAAGATCGACAGCGCCACCGCCGCCAGCAGGGTGACGTACGTCAGCGGGCTGGCCTGCCAGAGCCGCTCCGCGGCGCCCCCGCCCTTGCGGCGGCGGCGCTTCGGCGCAGGCGCGGGCGTGGTACCGGTCCGGACTGCGGTGGCGGTCATCGCGTCACCTTCCTCTGCTTGGCCTTCCCGTCCGCCGACCGGAGGCTCCGAGTGAACAGGAAGTTGATGATGCTGAAGATCATGATCAGGATGAAGAGCAGCCAGGCGACCGTGGCGGCCCGACCCAGCTCGAACTTCATGTAGAACTGCTCCATCAGGAACATCGTCACCGTCTGCGACTGACGGTCCGAGCCGCCCAGCAGCGGGTTGCCGCCGCCGGTGAACAGCAGCGGCTCACCGTAGAGCTGCAGGCCGCCGATGGTCGAGATGATGGTCACGAAGATGATGGTGGGCCGCAGCATGGGCACGGTCATGGTCCAGAACTGCCGCCAGCCCGACGCGCCGTCGATCGACGCCGACTCGTAGATGTCGCGCGGGATGGACTGCATCGCGGCCAGGAAGATCAGCGCGTTGTAGCCGGTCCAGCGCCAGTCGACCATCGAGGAGATGGCTACCCACGACGACCAGCTGCGCGCCGTCCAGTCGATCGGCTCGACGCCGACGAAGCCGAGCACCCAGTTGATCAGACCGAAGTCGCGGTTGTAGAGCTGGGTGAAGACGATGGAGACCGCGGCCACCGAGGTGATGTTCGGGATCAGCACGCCCATCCGCAGCAGCGTGCGGCCGCGCAGGCGCTTGTTGAGCGCGTTCGCCAGGATCAGCGCGAGGATCAGCTGCGGGATCGTGGACATCAGGAACATCGCGATGGTGTTGACGACCGAGTTCCAGAAGTCGGTGTCGCCGAGGAACATCGCGAAGTTGTCGAACCCGACGAACTTCGCGGTCTCGACGGTGGAGCCGAGATCCCAGTCGTAGAGCGACATCCGCAGCGTGTAGATCAGCGGCCAGAGGCCGAAGATGCCGAACACCACGAAGAACGGCGCGATGTAGAGGTACGGGGAGTATTTGATGTCGATCCGCCCGAGCACTCCCCTGCTCCGCTGCGATTCCATGGGCGGCTTCGACCCACCCCTGCGATGCCCCGGCGCGACCTCAGGTCGCGTGGAGGATTGCACTGTCATGACCACTCCTGTGCTTGCCGGCCGGCGGAGTCCGCGATGCCGTCCGTTCGGTGGCCCCCGCGCGGAACGGAGAGGCACTGCCGATCAAGGGACTGCGGTAGCGGGCGACCCAGATGGTTGCGACTGCCATGACCGGGGTGGGGGGGGGGGGGGGCCCCCCCCCCCCCCCCCCGCGGGGGGGGGGGGGGGGGGGGGGGGCGGGGGGGGGGGGGCGGGGGGGGCGGGGGCGGGCCCCCTGGGTGGTCCCCCCCCCCCCCGGGGGGGGGGGGGGCCCCCCCCCCCCCCCACCCCGGCTTCATCGGGCGTTACTTACTGGGCGGCCTTCTTGCCGTCGGTGACGGCGGCGGTCCAGGCGTCGGCAGACTTCTTGGTGCCCTGCTCCACCGTGCGAAGCGCGTTCTCGACCGCGGTGCGCACCGGGGCGTTCTTCGCACCCAGGTAGACCGGCTTGAGGTCCAGCGCGCCCTTGGCGAAGATGTCGCCGGTCGGAGCGCTGCTGAAGTACTCGTTCACGGCGGCCTTGACGGCCGCGTCGGCCAGCGCCTGCGGCGACGAGGGCAGGTTGCCCTTCGACTTGAAGGCGGCGGTCTGACCGGCCGGGTTGGTCAGGAACTTGACCAGCTCGGCGGCCTCCTTGGCGTGCTTGGACTGCTTCGGCACGGCGAGGAACGAGCCGCCCCAGTTGCCGCCGCCACCGGGCGCGGCAGCGATGTCCCACTTGCCCTTGCCGTCGGCGCCGTTCTGCTCGGTGATGTAACCGGTCATCCACGCCGGGCAGGCGATGGTGGCGAACTGCGCCTGCTTGAAGCCGTTGTTCCACTCCTGGGTCCAGGCCTGCAGCTTGGCCGACAGGCCCGCGTCCAGGATCTTGACCGCGAGGTCGTACGAGTCCTTGACCGCCGGGTTGGTGTCGATCGTCATCGCGCCGGACTTGTCGAAGTACGTGTAGCCCGCGCCCTGACCGGCCTTCTGCATCAGGATCGTGTTGTACGTGTTGGTCACCGCATCGATGAAGCCCGCGTCCTTGACCTTGCTCTTGAAGGTCTGGCCGGTCTTGATGTAGTCGTCCCAGGTCGGCCACAGGGCCGAGACCGCGGCACGGTCGGTCGGCAGGCCGGCCTTCTTGAACAGGTCGGTGCGGTAGCACATGGCCATCGAGCCCACGTCGGTGCCGAGGCCCAGGATCTTGCCGTCGGCGGTGGTGCCCTGCTGGAACTTCCACGGGATGAAGTTGCCCGCGAGGTCCTTGGCACCGTACTCACCGAGGTCGGTGAACAGGTTGGCCTTGTCCAGGTAGGAGATGATCACGCCCTCTTCGAGCGCGACGACGTCACCCGCGCCGGCACCGGCGGCAAGCCGCTGGGTCAGCTGCTGGTTGTGCGCGTCCAGCTGGGAGCCGGTGCCACGCTCAACGATCTTCACGTTGGGGTGCTCCGCCATGTACTGCTTGTAAAGCTCTTCGTAACCGAAGTTGCCGAAGACATCCACATTCAGGGTGATCTGCTCGGTGGTGCCGGTGCCCGGCTCCTCCGACGAGCAGGCCGCTGCGCCGAGCGTGACGGCGGCAGCGAGTGCGATCGCCGCGAAGGAACGGCGCCGCAGATTCGTGCTCATCCTGACCCCTCTCAGGTCGTCGATGTGCGGTGGGGGTGAAAACTAGGGATCGGTCTCCCTGTGGCGTGGACCACATGGTCGGGAGCGCTCCCATGAGATTGCCGTGAGGTTACGTGGGTGTCAAGGGACGTGATGGGAGCGTTCCCATTCTGTTACCTACGTCACTGGATGATCGAGAGAGCCCCACCAGGAAGGACGCGGCGGTTGTTGGCCGTTCGACGATTATTAATTCGTTCATACGGTCAGGGTTGGACAGCTGATCGTCGGATACTCTCCGAGCATGGCCGGGCTCAAGACCAAGAACGCCGCCGCTGTCGAGCGCGGGCAGATCAAGCTGCCCGAGCGCGAGATCGAGCCGGTCCGCCAGATCGGCCGGCGCGTCCTCTACGGCCTGGGCATCCTGGCCGCGGTCGTGTGCGTGGTGATGGCCGACAGCACCGGCTACAAGGACGGCGCCGACGGGCACATGAGCTGGCTGGACGCGCTCTACTACGCCACGGTGACGCTGTCGACGACCGGCTACGGCGACATCGTGCCGGTCAGCCCCACCGCCCGGCTGGTGAACGTCCTGGTCATCACCCCGCTGCGGATCGCGTTCCTGGCCATCCTGGTCGGCACCGCGTTCCAGGTGCTCACCAAGAACTACCGCGACCAAGTGCGGCGCGACCGCTGGAGGAAGACCTTGCGAGGGCACACCGTCGTCATCGGATACGGCACCAAGGGCGCCAACGCGATCCGCCAACTGCAGGCCTCCGGCACATCCCCGGAGCAGGTGGTGGTGGTCGACAACCGGCAGGAGTACATCGACGAGGCCAACCGCGACGGGTACGCCGCCGTGCTCGGCGACGCCACCCGGGCCGTGGTGCTGCGCCAGGCCTCGGTGCACACCGCCGCCCGCGTCATCATCGCCACCAACCGCGACGACACCGCGGTGCTGTCCACCCTCACGGTCCGCCAGCTCAACCCGAAGTGCCTGGTCGCCGTCGCGATCAGGGAGGCCGAGAACGAGCCGCTGCTGCTGCGCTCCGGCGCCGACGCGGTGATCACCTCGTCCGCGGCGGCCGGCCGGCTGCTCGGCGTCGCCGCCAAGTCGCCCCTGGTCAGTCAGGTTTTCTCCGACCTGCTGGTGCACGGCGACGGCCTGGAACTCGTCGAGCGCCCGGTGCGGCCGGAGGAGATCGGCCGGACGCCGCGCGAATGCCCCGAGCCGGTGGTCGCCGTGCTGCGCAGCGGCAAGGCCCTGCCCTGGCAGGAGGTCGCCACGCTGGAGTCCGGCGACAGCCTGGTTGTCGTCGGCTGCCGCCCCCGCGCCCGTGACGGCGGCGTCACCTCGGTCATCGGCACGCCCTGACCGGGGCGCGGCCGGCGGATAAAGTAGTCACATGATCTGCCAGGCGTGCCGGGAGCGGCGGCACCGCGAGTGCAAGGGCCGGTCGTGGTGCGACTGCCAGCACCGGCCGCAGCAGCCCACTCCCCCGGCCACCGGGGCGGCAGGCGAGTGATCGCCGGGAACCTGGCCGCGCTGGACGACGACGACCTGGCGCGGCTGTATCCCCGCGCCGACGTCCCCTGGCTGCGGGCGAACTTCGTGTCGAGCCTGGACGGGGCGGTCGCCGTGGACGGGCTGTCCACCGGGCTCTCCGGCGACGACGACAAGCGCGTCTTCCGGCTGCTGCGCAAGCTCTGCGACGGGCTGCTCGTCGGCGCGGGCACGCTGCGCGACGAGCGCTACCGCCCGCTCACCCTGGACCCGGCCCGGCGGACCTGGCGGGGCGAGCACGGGCTGCCCGCGTACCCCCGGCTGGTCGTCGTCTCGGGCACGCTGCGCCTCGACCCCGCCGCACCGGCCCTGGCCGACGCACCCGTGCGGCCCTTGGTCCTCACCGGCCCCGCCGCCGACCCCGCCGCCCGGCGCGCCCTGGCCACGGTCGCCGACGTCGCCGACGTCCCCGACCTGGCAAGCGGCCTGCGCCTGCTGCACGAGCGGGGCCTGACCCAGCTGCTCTGCGAGGGCGGCCCGACGCTGCTCGGCTCGCTCGGCGACGAGGACCTGGTCGACGAACTCTGCCTCACCCTCTCCCCGCTGCTGGCCGGCCCCGGCTCCGGCCGCATCACCGCCGGCCCGCCCCACCCGCCCCGCCCCATGACCACCGCCCACGTCCTCACCACCGACGAGGGCTTCCTCCTCACCCGCAATGTAAGGAAGGGCACCTTCTGATCGCTATCCGTAGGGGAAGGGCACCTTCTTAACCCTCTATGAGGGCTGACCTGCGGAAGAAGAGATGCCGCGGGTAGTTTCACGGGACCTGCGGGCAGCTCCGGGGCAGCAGGCAACCCCCTCGGTCGGCCGAGTGGTAGTACCGGCGACCGACACCCTGGAGGACCGGTGACGCACAGCGACACCTTCGCGGAGTTCGTGGCGACCCGCTCGCCACGGCTGCTCCGCACCGCCTACCTGCTCACCCACGACTGGGGACAGGCGGAGGACCTGCTGCAGACCAGCCTGGTCAAGGCATGGAGCGCGTGGCGGCGCATCGACGCCGACCCCGAGCCGTACGTGCGCCGCATCCTCGTCAACACGTATGCCACCTGGTGGCGGCGGCGCTGGCGGGGTGAACAGCCCACGGAGGTGCTGCCGGAACCGGCGGGCAGCGATCCGCACCTGGGCGTCGACGCTCGCGACGAGGTGTGGCGGGCGCTGGGTCGGCTGCCCCGCCGCCAGCGGGCCGTGCTGGTGCTGCGGTATTTCGAGGACCTCAGCGAGGCGCAGATCGCCGAGGCGATGGGGGTGTCCGTCGGCACCGTGAAGAGCCAGGCCGCCAAGGCGCTGGCCCGCCTGCGCCTGGACGAGTCGCTCACGATCGAGGGGGCCTTCGCATGATCGACCTGAAGGAGCTGCTGGACGACCGGTCCGGCCCGCCCGCCGGGCTCGACCAGCACCTGCGGCTGGACGAGGTGCAGGGCCGGATCGCGACGCGCCGCCGCCGCCGGATGACCGTCGGCGGCGCGCTCGCCGCGGTGGTCGCGCTGGTCCTCATCGGGTACGGCGTGACGCCCGCCCTGCGCAGCGCGCCCCAGCCCGCGGTCACACCGAGCCCACTGCCCCGCCTCATCGAGGGCTTCCCCGAGTACGCCAACGGCGCCCGTGTCGTGGCCGCCGCGACGTCCGCCCCCGAGGCGACCTCGGTGACGATCACCTTCACCCCCACCACGACGGACCTGCGGATCTTCGAGCGGTGCGGCCCGGCCACGACCGATGGGGCACTGGAGTACAAACTCACCATCAACGGACACGATTACGGCGGCGGCACCTGCAACGGGTCCAGCAGCCTCTACTGGCCGGATCATCCGGACGCAGCGGCAAGACTCGGCATCGAGGTCGGCAGACCCGTCACCGTCACGATGACCGCGAAGGCCATGGTGATCTGGGGTGACGGGGCGGGCCGCAAGACGGAGAGCCGCCCGGTGCCCCCGACCGCCTGGCTGAGCGTCGCCGCCGGCGAGCACCTGCCGTTCGCCGACTATCCGCTGCCCCCGCGACCTGCCACCCTCAGCCCGGTCGAGTTCACCGACAGTCTGTCTATGGGCGGAGTGGAGCATGCGCCCGACGAGGAGCACCTGTGGCTGCGCAGCGACCCCGCCGACCCGCTGCGCCCGATGAGCGTCACCATCGTCTGGCAGGACCGCTACGACCTGCGGCTGCGGTCGCAGACCCCGGGAACGCTGCGCCTCGCGCTCAACGGCGTCGAGGTGGACTCCAGGTCGTGGTGGGACTTCGAAGCCAACGTGATCAACACCTACTGGCAGACCGGGACGTTCCGGCCGTACTCCTGGGTGACCGGCTTCACGACCCCCGCCCCAGGCTCGCTGGTCACGCTCACCGTCACCCCGCACGACGTCACCGGAGCCTGGGTCATCCGGGTCATCCCCGGCAAGGAGACCGCCTGACCGACGCCATGATCGCTGTTCCGTGTCGAAAATCGAGGTCTGACCACACCTTTCGACACGAGACAGCGATCATGAACGGGGTGGGCGGTGGCCAGGCCCCGGTGTCGGGGTGGTGACACGGGGAGGGGGGCTGGTCACTGTGGGGACGTTGGAACGGTGGGTTTGTCGTTGGGGACCGCTAGGGTTCTGCGGGTGAGCGAGGAGCAGCCGGGAACCCCGGTCGGGCGGGTGCTGGGCACCGAGGACGCGAGTCCGCTGACCTTCTGGGTCGCGGTCGCCGAGGGGTCATACCTGCAGCTGGACGATGTGGTGGTGACCCAGCGGCCACTGCCGGACATCGGCATGGTCACCATCGCCGGGGTGGTGACCAGCGTGCGGGCCCGCCACGAGGGCGCGAGCTTCGACTCCGACGTGTTCGCCATCGCCGAGGGCATGCTGCCCGCGCAGGTGCAGGAGGCGGCCGAGGTCACCGTCACCCGGGTCGAGCCGGAGGTGTACGTGCCGCCGCTGCCCGGCGCGGTCGCATTCCGGGCCCAGGGCGCGTCGCGCGACAGCGCGCTGTCCTTCGACCGCATGCACCGCCGCCTGCCGATCGGCACCGGCCGCGACGGCCAGCCGGTCTACCTCAACGCCGACTTCCTCGACGGCAGCCGGGGCGCGCACGTGTCCATCTCGGGCATCTCGGGCGTGGCGACGAAGACCAGCTTCGCGACCTTCCTGCTCTACTCCGTGTTCCGGTCCGGGGTGTTCGGCGGCGACGCGGTCAACACCAAGGCGCTCATCTTCAACGTCAAGGGCGAGGACCTGCTGTTCCTCGACCACCAGAACACCCGCCTGGATGAGCGCACCCGCGCGCAGTATCACAAGCTCGGCCTGGAGGCCGCGCCGTTCCCGCAGGTCAGCGTGTTCGCCCCGGCACGGGCCGGGGACCCGACCGGCAGCCCCGACGTGGCCAGCCGGCTCACCGGCGTCGACCCGTTCTACTGGACGCTGGCGCAGTTCTGCACCGACCGGCTGCTGCCGTACGTGTTCGCCGACGCCGACGACGAACGCCAGCAGTACACGATGGTGGTGCACTCGGTCACCGCGCAGCTGGCCAAGCACGCGGTGCCCACCGACGGCGGCATCACCCTCGACGGCTTCCGCATCAACAGCTACGAGCAGCTCGTCGACCACCTGGTGGAGCAGCTCAACGACGAGGACACCCGGGGCGTGTGGTCCGGCAGCTCGGTCGGCATCGGCACGATCAACGCGTTCGCCCGCCGGCTCATCAACAGCAAGCGCGACCTGGCCCGGCTGATCCGCGGCGACCTGCCCGAGCGCCGCGCGCACAGCATCTCCACCGCCGAGAGCGCCCAGGTCACCGTGGTCGACCTGCACAATCTCCCGGACCGCGCGCAGCGCTTCGTGGTCGGCGTGACGCTGAAGACCGAGTTCGAGCGCAAGGAGAAGGCCGGCAGCCCCAAGCCGTTGCTGTTCGTGGTGCTCGACGAGCTGAACAAGTACGCCCCGCGTGACGGCTCCAGCCCGATCAAGGACGTGCTGCTCGACATCGCCGAGCGGGGCCGTTCGCTGGGCGTGGTGCTGATCGGCGCGCAGCAGACCGCGTCGGAGGTGGAGCGGCGCATCGTCGCCAACTCGGCGATCCGGGTCGTCGGCCGACTCGATCCGGCCGAGGCGGGCCGCCCGGAGTACGGCTTCCTGCCGCCCGCCCAGCGCCAGCGGGTGCTGCTGGCCAAACCCGGCACCATGTTCGTCGGCCAGCCGGAGATCCCGGTGCCGCTGGCGGTGGAGTTCCCGTTCCCGGCCTGGGCGACCCGGCCCAGCGAGGCGGGTCCCGCGCCGCGGGCGACGCTGGCCAGCATGGTCAGCGCCACCGACCCGTTCGCGGTGGTCGGCTCCGGCGCGCGCAACGGCATGGCCGACGACGAGATCCCCTTCTGAGTCCCCCGAGCAGCGAGTTTAAGGACTGACGATGCGGATTCTGCACACCTCCGACTGGCACGTCGGCAAGGTGCTCAAGGGCCGCTCCCGCACCGGGGAGCAGATCGCCGCACTGCACGCGGTGGTCCAGATCGCCCAGGCCGAGCAGCCCGACCTGATCATCGTCGCCGGCGACCTGTTCGACGTGGCCGCTCCCTCGCCGGAGGCCACGAAGATCGTGACCCGGGCGCTGAGCGCGCTGCGCGCCACCGGGGCCGAGGTCCTCGCGATCGCGGGCAACCACGACAACGGCGCGGCGCTGGACGCGCTGCGCTCCTGGGCCGACGCGGCGGGCATCATCCTGCGCGGCCGGATCAGCGACAACCCGGCCGACCACATCGTCTCGGGCACCACGAAGGGCGGCGAGGCCTGGCGCTGTGTCGCGCTGCCGTTCCTGTCCCAGCGCTATGCCGTACGCGCGCTGGAGATGTTCGACCTGACCGAGGCGGAGGCGCAGGCGACGTACGCCGATCACCTGGCGCGGCTGATGTCGCGGCTGGCCGAGCAGGCGTTCGGCGACCCGAAGACGGTCAACCTGCTCACCGCGCACCTGACCGTGGTCGGCGGGACGATGGGCGGCGGCGAGCGCGACGCCCACTGCATCCTCGGCTATGCGGTGCCGTCGTCGGTGTTCCCGTCGAACGCGCACTACGTGGCGCTGGGACACCTGCACCGGGCGCAGCTGCTGCCCGGCGCGTGCCCGATCCGCTACAGCGGCTCCCCGATCGCGGTCGACTTCGGTGAGCAGGAGAACCGCCCCAGCGTGACCATGGTCGAGGTGACCGCGCAGACCTCCGCGCAGGCCCGCACCGTGGAACTGCCGACCGTCACCCCGCTGCGCACCCTGCGCGGCACCCTGGAGGAGCTGACCGCCCAGGCCGGGACCCAGGCCGAGGACGACGCCTGGCTGCGGGTCTACGTCGCCGAGCCGCCCCGGGCCGGCCTGCGAGAGCAGGTGCAGGAGCTGTATCCGCGGGCGCTGGAGATCCGGGTGGACTCGTCGATGCTGCCCGACGCGGCGACCCGCAGCGCCCGGCCGCAGCGCTCGGGCCGCAGCGCGCCGGAGCTGTTCGCCGACTACCTGACCCACCGCGGGCACGCCGACACCGCGACGAAGTCCCTGTTCGATCGCCTCTTCACCGAGGTGGCCGGATGAGCGGGCAGCTCGCCTCGGCCGGCACTGTGGCGCGACGGCACGAGGACACGACGAGGGAGGCCCGGCGATGAGGCCGTTGCGACTCGATCTGCGCGGGTTCACGGTGTTCCGGGAGCCGACCACGGTCGACCTGACCGACTGCGACTTCTTCGCGCTCGTCGGGCCGACCGGCTCGGGCAAGTCGACGCTGCTCGACGCGATCTGCTTCGCCCTCTACGGCACCGCGCCGCGCTGGGGCGGCGGCCGCAGCGTCGCGCACGCGCTCGCGCCGTCGGCGACCGAGGCCGCGGTGCGGCTCATCTTCGAGGCCGGCGGCACCCGGTACGCGGCGACGCGGGTGGTGCGCCGGGACGGCAAGGGCCGCGCCGCGACCCGGGCCGCCGGACTGCAGGCGCTCACCCCGGGCTTCGACGCGTCCACGCTGGACGGCGACGACCTGCTCGACGAGCTGGGTGAGGCGCTGGCGGGCACGCCGAGCGAGCTGGACCACGCCGTCGCGGACGTGGTCGGGCTGCCGTACGACCAGTTCATCAAGTGTGTGGTGCTGCCACAGGGCGAGTTCGCGGCGTTCCTGCACGCCCGGCCCGCGGAGCGGCAGGAGATCCTGGTCCGCCTGCTGGGCCTGGACGTGTACGAGAAGATCCGGGAGAAGGCCGCCGCGCTGGTGGCCGAGGCCAACGCGAAGCTGGCCGCGACCGAGCCGGTGCTCAACGAGCTGACCGCCGCCGCCTCCGACGAGGCCGTCGAGGCCGCCGAGCGGCGGGTCGAGCAGGCCCGCGCGCTGGCCGCCGACGTCGACGCCGCGCTGCCGGAGCTGGTCGAGGCGCAGCGCCGGGTGGAGCAGGTCAGCACGGAGGCGACCGTCGCCGAGCAGCGGTTGCGCGTGCTCACCGCGGTCGCCGCACCCGCCGGGGTGACCACCCTGGCCGAGGCGGCCCGCACCGCCGCGGCCGCCGCGCAGGACGCCGCCATCGCGGTCGGCACCGCCGAGGAGTCCGAGGAGAAGGTGCGCGCCCAGCTGGAGGCCGCCGCCGACCCGACGGTGCTGCGCGGCCTGCTCGAAGCGCACGCCGAGTCGTCGCGGCTGGGCACCCAGCTGTCCGAGCTGGACGCGGCCGCGTCGCAGGCGCAGCAGTTGCACGACTCCGCGCTCGGCGCGCAGCAGGCGGCGGTGGGCCGGCTGGCACAGGCCGAGACCGCGCTGACCGAGGCGCAGCAGGCCCTGCAGGCGGCGCAGACCGCCGACCGGGCCGCCTGGCTGCGCCGGGACCTCCGGGCGGGCCACGAGTGCCCGGTCTGCACGCAGCACGTGACGACCGTGCCGGCCATGCCGGACCAGCCCGCGATGACCGCGGCGAAGAGGGTCGTCGAGCAGGCCGAGCAGGCCGTGTCCACCGCCCGGACCGGGCGCGAGCAGCTCGACCGCAAGGTCAACGAGGCGAGCGTGCGGCACGCGAAGGCCTCCGCGCAGCGCGAGCAGCTCGCGGTGCGCGCCGCCGAGGTCGCCCGATTGCTGCAGGGCGCCGCACCGGTGCCGAAGTTGCGGGAGCAGCTGACCGCGGCCGAGGCGCTGCGGCGCGAACTGACCGCGGCCACCGCCGCGCTGCGCACCGCGCGGGAGGCGCAGCGGCGCGCCGCCGCCGCCGCGCAGCAGGCCCAGGACCGGCTGAGCGCCGGTTGGCGTTCGTTCGACACGGCCCGCGACACGGTCGCCGCGCTGGCCCCGCCCGCCGCGGACCGCGACGACCTCGCCGCCGCCTGGCGCGCCCTGGACGGCTGGGCCCGCGAGCAGGCGAGCACGGCCCAGGCCGAGCGGGACGGCGAGCGTGCCCGCCTGACGCAGGCCCGCGAGCACGCGGCCGCGCTGGTGCACCGGCTCGACGAGCTGTTCGCCGCGGCCCAGCTGCCCCGGCCCGGGGTCGGGGAGCACCAGCGGGCCGCCGCGGTGACCGTGGAACGCATGGCCGCCGCCCGGGACACGCTGCTGGCGCGGCGGGCCCAGGCCGAGGCGCTGCGGGCGCAGCGGGCCGTGATCGAGACCGACCGGCAGGTGGCCGCCGCGCTCGCCACCCACCTGCGGGCCAACAACTTCGAGGCCTGGCTGCTGCAGGAGGCGCTCGACGCCCTCGTGGACGGGGCGTCGGCGATCCTGCGCGAGCTGTCCTCGGGGCAGTACGACCTGATCCACGAGGACCGCGAGTTCTTCGTGGTCGACCACCACGACGCCGGGCTGCGGCGCACCGTGCGGACGCTGTCGGGCGGGGAGACCTTCCAGGCCTCGCTGGCGCTCGCGCTGGCGCTGGCCGACCAGCTCGGCGGGCTGTCCCCCACGGCGAGCCTGGAGTCCATCATGCTCGACGAGGGCTTCGGCACCCTGGACGCGTCCACTCTGGACACCGTCGCGGCTACGCTGGAAAACCTTGCCGCGACCGGTGACCGCATGGTCGGCGTGGTCACGCACGTCCAGGCGCTGGCAGAGCGCATTCCGGTCCGCTTCGAGATCAGCAAGGACGCCCGCACCGCCCGCGTGGAGCGGGTCGGATAGACGAGAGCTGGTAGACAGATCTCATGAAGTTCCATGTGGACGCCTGGGATCCCGGCTTCGGCGCCAGTCTCGACGGCGCGGACCGGGGGCCCGCCGAGGCCAGCAGCGCCAAGCTCGACGCCGAGATCGAGCTGCCGGCGGCGGCCTGGCAACCCCTGGACACCCCGCCGGGCGTACGCGCACCCGACGTGGTGCTGCTCGTCGACGGCGTACGCCGCACCGACGCCCGGCTCTGGATCGAGGACCACGACGGAGTGACCCGCCCCGGCCTGGCCTGCTCATACGCGGCGGGGGTGGTGCGTTGCGAGCGCTCGTCCGGGGCCAGCGTCACCGGCGTGAAGGTCGAGCGCACCCTGTTCACCGCCGCCGAACGTCCCTCCGACGTGGACGCCGGGCAGGCCGCCCGCTACCGCGCGGAGACCATCGTCGGCGCGGACGAGGGCGACCTGTCCAACGGCGTGCAGCGGGCGCTGACCGAGCTGGAGATCGAGGTGTCCCGCCAGCTGCGCGAGGACGGCGATCTGCTGATCGTGGACGGGCCGCTGCGCAGCCGCGACGCGCTGCCGCGCACCCTGGGCTACATCAAGACCCAGCAGAAGCAGTACCTGCCCGACCGCCTGATCAGCGTGGTCGCCGCGCTCCAGCCCGCGCAGCGCACCCCGGTCTTCCGGATCGCCGGTGTGTACGAGCGGCTCACCTGGTATCTGCGCCTGCCGCACGGCGGCAGCTCGCCCTGGGCGGGCATCGTGCGGGTGGAGTGCTCGGCCGAGGTGCCCGAGCACCAGGCCGTCGCGCTGGCCGAGCTGTCCACGGCGACGATCCCCCGCTTCGCGTCGCTGCCCTACAAGGACCCCCGCGCCCCGCAGAACCTGGTGCCCATCGCCGGCCTGGAGAAGAAGCTGCGCCACCTGCTCGGCGACGGCAAACTCCTGCACCGCTCCCTGGCGCTGGCCGCCCAGCGGGGCACCACGGTGGCCGGGTAACAGTCTGGGCTCAGCCCATTGATCAGTATGGACGTGAGGCGTAAATTCATCTCTTAGTTAAGTTTCCTTATTGGAACTTCCACAGAGAGGTGGAACGCATGCGCGCCGCTTCCCGCGCTGCCCTCGCCACGACCCTGCTGGCCCTCGCCCCGACCCTCGCCGTGATCGCCCTGACCGGGCCCGCGTCGAGCCACGGCACCATGACCACGCCCGCCAGCCGGGTCTACACGTGCTACCTGGAGGGTCCGGAGTCCCCGGACACGCCCGCCTGCCAGGCCGTCGTCGCCCTCGGCGGCACCCAGCCGCTCTACGACTGGAACGAGGTGAACATCGCCAACGCCGCCGGGCAGCACCGCAGCATCATCCCCGACGGCAAGCTGTGCAGCGCCAACCGCACCAAGTACGCCGGGCTCGACCTGGGCCGCAGCGACTGGAAGACCACCACGCTGCCCGCGTCCGGGGCGTACACCTTCCGCATCCGCGCCACCGCCCCCCACCTGGGCAGCTGGCAGCTCTACATCACCCGGCCCGGCTACAACCCGGCCACCCCGCTGCGCTGGGGCGACCTGGAGGCCAGCCCGTTCCTGACCGTCACCAACCCGGCGGTCGTCGACGGCTACTACAGCCTCTCCGGGACGATCCCGTCCGGGCACCCCGGCCGCCACCTGATCTACATGATCTGGCAGCGCTCGGACAGCCCGGAGGCGTTCTACTCCTGCGCCGACGTGGTGATCGGCGGCACCGTCCCGTCGCCGTCGGTGTCGCCCTCCGCGTCGCCGCGGCCGAGCACGTCCCCGTCGGCCAGCGCCTCACCGTCGCCGAGCGTTTCGCCGTCGAAGTCACCGAGCACCAGCCCGTCGGCCAGCCCGACCGGGTCGTATCCGGCGTGGGCGCCCGGCGTCAGCTATGCCACCGGCACCCGGGTGACCTACCAGGGCGTCGTCTACTCCTGCCGCCAGGCGCACACGTCGCTCACCGGCTGGGAGCCCGCCACCACCCCCGCACTGTGGCTCGCCGTCTGAGCGTGGCAGATTCGATGCCGTGACCGAGCGACACGAGCTGCCTGAGCGATACGACATCGCCGGTACGCTCGGGCAGCTCAGCCTCGGCCGGCACGACCCGTGCGCACGCTGGGTCGACGGCGTCTACTGGCTGGCTGCCCGGACCCCGCAAGGTCCGGGCAGCCTGGCGCTGCGCTCCGCGGGCCGGTTCCTGCACGTCGAGGCGTACGGCGAGGGAGCGGGCTGGCTGGCCGAGCAGGCCGACGCCATCGCCGGGCTGCGCGACGACGTCACCGGGTTCGCCGCGCTGTCGAAGGCGCACCCGCTGGTCGCCCGGCTGGCCCGCGAGCACGCCGGGCTGCGCCTGCCGGCGACCCGCCTGGCGTTCCCCCGCCTGCTGCGGGCGGTGTGCGAGCAGAAGGTCACCGGCACCGAGGCGTACCGCGCGTACGCGGCGATCGTCCGCAAGCTCAGCGCCAAGGCCCCGGGGCCGGTGGACAACCTGTGGCTGCCGCCCGACCCGGACGTCGTCGCCGCCACCCCGTACTACGAGTTCCACCCGCTGGGCCTGGAGCAGCGCCGGGCCGACACGCTGCGGCGGGTCGCCGCCCAGGCCGGACGGCTGGAACGCCGCCCCGACAGCGCGGCGCTGACCGCGCACCTGCTCACCATCCGCGGCATCGGCCCGTGGACCGCCGCCGAGACCGCGGCCGTCGTGTTCGGCGACCCCGACGCGGTCAGCGTCGGCGACTTCCACCTGCCGAACTTCGTCTGCTACGCGCTGGCCGGGGAGCCCCGCGGCACCGACGCCAGGATGCTGGAGCTGCTCGCCCCATTCGCCGGGCAGCGCGGCCGGGTCTGCCACCTCATCGAGGTCTCCGGCATCGGCGCACCGAAATACGGCCCCCGCATGCCGATCCGCAACTTCAAGACGTTCTGACGTGGCCAGGCAAGATCGCCGTCGCTAGGCAAGATCGCTGTTTCGTGCCATGATCTGCGCCCCGACCGCAGCTTCTGACACCAGACACACCGATCCTCGGCCGCCCGGCGATACGTCACAGGTCGAGGGCCAGTTCGGAGGTCGGTTCGGAGCAGCAGATCAGCAGGTTGCCGTCGCCGGGCTCCTCGACGGGCTCGGGCGAGTACGCCACCTGCCCGGACAGCAGGCCGCTCACGCAGGTGTGGCACACCCCGGTCCGGCAGGACCAGCGCACCGGCACGTCGCACGCCTCGGCGAACTCCAGCAGGCTGGCATAGGCCGGGCTCCACGGCACGGTCAGCCCGCTGCGGACGAACGACACCGCCGGACCCGGTCCGGGCGCGCCGTCCGGCGGATGCGGCGGCGGAGCGGGCGCGGCGGCGATGCCGGGGGTCAGGCCGCCCTGCGCGCCGAACAGCTCGCTGTGCACCTGCGCGGGGCCCAGCCCCAGCTCACCGAGAGCGGCGGTGATCTCTCCCATGAACTCCGTCGGGCCGCACAGGTAGGCGGCCGTGTCCGGGGGCAGGTTCAGCCCGCGCAGCACCTCCGGAGTGATCCGTCCGGCGGTGGTGTAGTCGCGGTCCTCCGGGCCTGGTCGGCTGTAGCAGATGTACGCGTGCGCGTGCGGCAGCCGTCCCAGCAGCTCACGGCTCTCCGCCGCGAAGGCGTGCTCGGCGCCGTCCCGCGCGCCGTGCACCCACCACACCGCCCGGTCCGGCTGCGTCACGGCGAGAGCGTGCAGCATGGCCATCACCGGCGTCGCCCCGATCCCCGCCGACAGCAGCAGCACGGGCTGATCGCCGGGATCCAGGGTGAACGAGCCCCGCGGCGCGGCCGCCTCCACGGTCAGACCGGGCCGGGCGTTGGCGCGCAGGTATGTCCCGGCCGCGCCGTGCGGCTCCTGCTTCACGCTGATCCGGTACACCGCGTCCCCGGGCGTGCCCGACAGCGAATAGCTGCGGATGAGCGGCCCGGCCTCGCCGGGCAGCCGCAGCGTCAGGAACTGGCCGGGCAGCGCCGCGGGCAGCGGGGTCCCGTCGGCGGCGGCCAGGTGCAGCGAGAAGACGTCGCGGGTCTCCTCGTCGAGCGCGGTGACGGTCAGCGGGCGAAACCCGGCCCAGGCGGGCGGGGCCGCGGCCGTCTCCAGGCCCGCATTGCCCTCCTGCCCGTCGGCCTGGTCCAGCAGCCCCTGCATCGAGGCCTGCCAGCCCGGGCTGAGCGCGGGGATCCGCAGCGCCCGCGCGGCGTCGTCGCGGGCGTGGCCCGGCAGGTAGAGCAGGGCGTCGAGTTCGGCGACGGTCATCGCCTCGGGTCCGGTGGACAGCTTCACGATCTCGTCACCGGCCCGCACCAGGCCCTCGGTCAGCACCCGCAGGTAGAAGCCGGGCCGGTGGTGGGCGACCATCAGCGCCGCCATGCTCGGCTCGTTGAGCCGCATCCCCACCCGGTAGCAGGTCACCCGCGGCTGCGTGACCTCCACGACGGCCTCGCCCACGCGGTAGCGGTCGCCGATGCACACCTCGTCGTCGGGCAGCCCGTCGACGGTGAAGTTCTCGCCGAACTGGCCCGGCACGAAGTCGTCGCGGCTCAGCACCTGCTGCCAGTAGCGGTAGGAATCCTGCTGGTACACCAGCACCGCGCGCTGCTCGCCGCCGTGCCCGCCGAGGTCGCCCTGGCCGTCGCCGTCGAGGTTGAGGCGGCGCAGCATCACCGGGCCGTCCACCGGCTGTTTCCACACCCCGGTGTGCACCGTCCGCCCGCGCCAGTCGACGTCCTTGGGCAGGCCTACGCTCACCGCCAGTAGGGTGGCCACCCGTCCGAAACTACGCGCGACGGATACGCCCGGCAGTGCTTTGCCGATCTCGGTCATGCCGCCGCACCGGCCGCCCGCCGCGTTTCGCCGGTGGCGTGCGCTACTGCCCGGACGCGGCCCCGTTGGGCGTTCCGGCCGGGCGTTTACGATGCCGACCATGGCACTTCTGTACCGCGCGGACATCCGGCCGACCAAGCTCGAACTGATCGACTCGTGGCTGCCCACCCGTTCCTGGTACCAGGGACCGGCGGAGCCCGGCGTGCACCGGGTGGCCGCGTGCCGCTTCGACGACCCCGACGGCGCGGTCGGCGTCGAGACGATCCTGGTCCAGGCCGGCGACGGCCCGCTGCTGCACGTTCCGCTCACCTACCGCGGCGCACCGCTGCCCGGTGGGGAGCCGTGGCTCGTCGGCACGACCGAGCACTCCGTGCTCGGCAAGCGCTGGGTGTACGACGCCACCGGCGACCCGGTCTACCTCCAGGCGCTCGCCACCGCGATCCTCACCGGCGGCGGCGAGGCCGAGGAGTTCGTCGACGTCGACGGTCGCCAGGAGAAGCGGGCCCCGGCCATGTCGCTGCGCGGCGGCGGCACCCCGGGCACCGCGATCCCCGTCGTCGGCGCGATCGAGCAGACCACCGACGCCGACCCGACCCGCATCGTCACCACCACTGTCGAACTGACCGTGCACCGCGTGCTCGGCTCCGCCGGCGGCGGTGCGCTCGTGCTGAGCGGCACCTGGGGCGGCGGCTCGCCGTCAGTCCTGGCCCAGGCGGCGCTGCGCTGACCCGATCCTCCGGATTCATCGCACGCGGGCGATGGCGCGTATCGCCCGCGTGCGGTATCCACAAGGGATGACCGCGCCGGAGAACAAACCGTCCAAGCGCCCCTGGCGCGCCGCCCAGTGGACCTTCCTGGGGGTCGTGCTGGCCGCCCTCATCGGCGTGACCTTGGCGCTGCTCGGCCGGCCGTCGCCCGACGACTCCCCCGCCGCCACCGGCTCCGCGCCGCCACCACCGACCGTCGCCTCGTCCGCGTCACCGTCGCCGTCCCCGGTCGGCTTTCAGTTGACCAGCGCCGCCGCCGTGCCGCAGTGCGCGGATCTCACCGGGCGCGGCAGCAAGCCGCCGGGCCGAGAGGTCGGGCTGTTCATCCAGCACCCGGGCGACCCGAAGTTCTACTGGGCGAAGCTCCTGACGTTCGCCGGGGACACGTGGCGGGCCGAGCGGGTGGTGATCGGCGCACCCGGCGACGCCGGCAAGGACTTCAACCTGGTCCTGGTGCCGATGTCGGTGCAGGCCGTGGTGGAGTTCAGCAAGCACGACGGCACCACGTACGCCGTCGAAAACCCACCCGTCGCCCCCCTCACCACCTTCCGCGTCACCCGCACCCCCGCCCCCTGCTGACCCTCCTCCCCGCGTTGATCATGAACCTATGGCACGGTTCGACGGCGCGTCGCGTCCACAAGTTCATGATCAACGCGGGGGGTGGCCCCGGCCGGTGGGGCGGGCGGGATGCCGCCCCACCGCCACCGTCAGATCCGTCCCACGCCGGCGCCCGCGGTCACGGCCGCGGGCACGGTGCCCGGGGCCGCCACGGTGTAGGCGTAGGACGTGCCGGGGTCGGCCACCGTGCCGGAGACCTCGCAGGTCCCGGAGCCGACGAACACGTTGTTGCGCTGGACGAGCCGGCCCGGGCCGCTGTCGGCGTAGCCGCCGGCCGAGAAGCAGGGGAACGGCACGTCCTGGAAGTAGTTGCCCTCCAGCAGCACGCCGCCGTCCTGGGTGGACGCGACGCCGTACAGCTCGTTGGCCAGGAAGTAGTTGTTGTAGACGTGGACCGGGTCGCCCCAGCGCACCCGCGGGTGGCGCTGGCGGCTGTGGTCGAAGAAGTTGTGGTGGATGGTCACCTTGAGGTGGCCGACGTCCTCGCTCGCGCTGCCGTCGGAGTGGCCGATCAGCATCGACTTGTCGGTGTGGTCGAAGTGGTTCCAGGACACGGTGACGTACTCCGCGCCGCGGACGATGTCGATCGAGCCGTCGACGGGGGCCACGAAGCGGTTGTGGTCGATCCAGACGTGGTGCGAGTTCTGGCCCACGTTGACCGCGTCGTCCTCGGCGTTGGTGAAGGTCAAATTCCTGACGATCACGTTGTACGAGCGGTAGAAGTCGAACCCGCCCCCGCTGATGACGGCGTTGGAGCCGAGCCCGACGATCGTCTTGTGCGGGCGTACTCCCCGCTTGCTGTCGATGGTGATCGTGCCCTGCACCTGGATGACCATCGGCCCGATCGTGTCGATGGCGGCCAGCAGCTCGGCGGTGGTGTCGACGACGACCGTCGGCCCGCCGACCCCGCCGTAGGTGCCGTTCTGGCCGAGCGCGTTCACGCTCGCGAAGCCGTCGGCCTGGTTCGGCGGCACCGGCCCCGGGCTGGTGCTGGGCGACGGGCTCGGCGGGCGGGACGGCGACGTGCTCGGGCTCGGGTTGCTGGGGCTCGGTGACGCGCTCGGGCTGCTGCTCGGGCTCGGTGACGCGCTCGGGCTCGCCGAGGGCGACGGCCCAGGGCTGGCGCTCGGGCTCGGCGGTGTGCCGGTGCCGGACTCCACGGTGACGTCGTCGAACAGTGCGCTCGTGTACGACGCCACCAGGCCGATCCGACCCGTGGCGAACGTCGTGTCGCTGGCGCTGACCAGCGCGGTCCCATTGACCGACCCGGTCAGCTGTGACCCGGACACCCGCAGCGCGAGTGTGTACCAAGTGCCGGTGGACACGCTCACCGGCGCGCTCGCCAGCGTGGTGGTGCCGCCGCCGGAGACCCGGCGCAGCTGCGCCGTGCCGGAACCGGCCAGCACCAGCGCGTAGAAGCTGGTCATGTTCTGGGCGCGGGCGGTGATCCCCGCCGCGCGGGTGCTGTTGCCGAAGGCCACCGGCTGCACCCGTGCCTGCACCGTGTAGTCGGTCCACGAGGCCGTGCCGACCTGCGCTTTCGCGTCCGCGCCGGTGCTCGACTGGCGGTAGTTCTGGCCGGAGACCGACCAGCTGCCACCGGAGGTCGACCAGCCGCTCGCGTTGCCGTCGTTGAAGTCGTCGCTGAACAGGCTGGCGGCGTCGGCCCGGCTGACCGCGACGGCGCTGACCGCCACCGTCGTAGCGAGCACCGCCGTGGCGACCCACGCCCGGTGTGCTGTCCTCATCGCGTACCCCCTCAGATCTTTCCGACGCCCGCGCCCGCCGGGACGATCGTCGGCACGGCGGCCGGGTCGTCCACGGTGTACGGGTAGAAGGTCGCCGGGTCGGTGACGGTGCCGCGCACCTCGATGGGGTGGTTGCACTCGACGAGGATGTTGTTGCGCTCGACCATCCGCCCCAGCGGGCCGCTGAACTCGACCCGGCCCGGGTTGTTCACGCTGAAGAAGTAGTTGCCCTCCACGAACAGGCCGGACTCGTTGGTCGACGCGATGCCGTAGCTGTTGTCGAAGTAGTAGTTGTTGTAGACGTGGACCAGCGGGGAGAAGCGCACGCGCGGGTTGCGCTGGTCGGAGCGGTCGAAGAAGTTGTGGTGGTAGGTCACCCGCAGCCGGCCGGTGTCCTGCGCGCCGTTGGCGTCGTCGTGGCCGACCAGGGTCGTCTTGTCGTGGTCGTGGAACCTGTTCCAGGACACCGTGAGCAGGTCGGAGCCGCGCTTGATGTCGAGCGCGCCGTCGCCGCCGTCGGACAGGTCGTTGTGGTCGATCCAGATGTGGTGCGAGAACATCTGCACGTTGATCAGGTCGTCGGTGGCGCCGCTGATCGACAGGTTGCGGATGATGACGTTGTGCACGGCGTTCGCGGGCGGCGAGGTCACCGCGTCGCTGACCGGCAGGCCGATGTTCAGGCCCCCACCGACCAGGCGCGCGGTCGAGCCGAGGCCGACGATCGTCTTGTCGGAGCTGACGTTGTGCATGCCGTCGGTGGTGCCGGTCGGCAGCGTGATCGTGCCCGACACCTGGATCGTGTACGGCCCGGTGCGCGCGATGTAGTCCAGGAACTCCTCGGTGGTGTCTACGGTGACGACCGGCCCGCCGGCCCCGCCCGTGGTGGTGGCCTGGCCGTATCCGGCAACGGTCGCGAACCCGTCCGGCTGCCCCGGCCCTGGCGGGTTCGGCGGCGGGCCGCTCGGGCTCGGACTGGGGCTTGTGCTCGGACTGGGGCTCGCGCTCGGGCTGGGGCTGCTGCTCGGCCGCGGGCTGGCGCTCGGGCTGCTGCTCGGGCTCGCCGACGGGCCGGTGCTCGGGCTCGGCGACGGGCCGACCGCGTCGGCGACGAGCACGTCGTCGAAGTTCGCGGCGGCGTTGTAGGTGGCCACGCCGATCTGGCCGGTGGCGAACTGACCGTCCGTCGCGGACACCGTGACGCCGCCGTCGACGGCGCCCTGCAGGCTGCTGCCGCTGACCTTGAGGCTCAACGTGTACCAGGCGCCGGTGGTCACCGTGACCGCCGCGCTGGCCAGGGTCGTGGACGAACCGCCGACCAGCTTCTTCAGCTCGACCGTGTTGTTGGTGCGCAGAGCCAGGTAGTAATAGCTGGTGTTGGACTGAGCCCTGGCCAGCAGCGCGGCGAACCGGTTCGTGCCGTTGACCGCGGTCAGCTTCACTCGCGCGGTGACGGTGTAGTTCGCCCAGGCAGTCGAGCCCGCCCGGGCGCGGGCGTCGGAGCTGGTGCCCGCCTGCCGCAGCACGGACGTGCCGTCGGCGCTGACGGACCAGGTCCCGCCGGACGTGGTCCAGCCGGACGAGTTGCCGTCGTTGAAGTCGTCGTTGAACAGCGTGGCGGCGTTGGCGGTGCCCGCGTACAGCATCGCCGCGGCCACCGTGGCCGCCACCGCGGCGGTGGCGAGCCGGGAACGTACCTTCATGCGCCTTCCTTCCGCGAGACCGGGTCGTCGAGCGTTCGAAACATCGACGAAACTCGACGTGGTCTCCGAGCATAGGAAAGCGCTTTCCATGCATGCAAGGTTATCGATGTGCAGGTTTGTTGCAGCCCACCGGTCGCCCACCGGTCGCACACTTTGATGATCATGAACTTATGGGCA
Source organism: Catellatospora paridis (assembly GCF_009720365.1). Classification (GTDB taxonomy): domain Bacteria; phylum Actinomycetota; class Actinomycetes; order Mycobacteriales; family Micromonosporaceae; genus Catellatospora; species Catellatospora paridis. The sequence goes on from NZ_ML769315.1 coordinate 370,677, forward strand.
GGTTCGGCGGCGTGTCGTCGGCCCAACCTCATGATCATCGGAGGCGGGTGGCCGATTGACCTCAAGTGCGGTGGAGGTGGTGGAATCTCGGCATGATCTTCGAGGGACTGCGGGTGGCGGTCACCGGCGCGGGGCGGGACACCGGGCGGCTGCTCGCCGCCGACTTCGCGGCCCGAGGCGCGCACGTGTACCTGTCCGCCCGAGACGCCGGTGCTGCTACTGCCACCGCGGACCTGATCAACAGAGACGGGCCCGACCGCGCCGAGGCGTTCCCGTGCGACCTGTCCGACCCCGACGCGGTACGCGGGTTCGCCGCGGCGCTCGCCAAGCGGACCGGCCACCTCGACGTGCTCGTCAACAACGCAGCCGCGTACGCAAAGGGGCCAGGTCTGGAGGACGCCCCCGACGACGTCATCGTGTCGATGATCAGCGGGGCGGCGACCGGGACGACGCTGCTGATCAAGCACCTGTTGCCACTGCTGCGGGCATCGGCCCGACCTGACGTCGTCAACCTGATCTCCGGTTGCGGCGAGACCGGCCACCACCGCTCGACCGCCCATCCGGCCTTCTACGCCGCCAAACACGCGCAGGCGGGGCTGGCCGGCATCCTGTCGCACCGGCTGCGCCCCGAGGGCATCCGGGTGATCTCGCTGTACCCGCCGGACTTCGTGCAGGACGGGCCGCGTACCGCCGGGGCGATGCTCACGGCGCGCTCGGTCGCCGACTGCGTGCTGTTCGCGGTGGGCCAGCCACGGGACTGCTTCATCCGCGAGTTCCGGTTCGAGCAGGAGCAGGCCGCTCCCGGCCCGGCCACCGTGTGACACGACGGCGGCGAAGCACCGACCAGCCTGTGTCGGCCGCGGCACGACGGGCGCGCCCCGGTCCCATCGCCGGTGGCGCGCCCGTCGTGGGCGGGGCTCAGCCGACCAGTGACCAGCCCGGCAGTTGGGCCAGGGTCAGCAGCTGCTCCACGGTGAAAGCCGTCCCGCCGGTGGCGGTGACCATCACCGCGGTGTCGTCGAGCCGGTAGTTCTCCGCCTGGCGGGACGGCGCCGCCCCGGCGCCCTCCGTGACGACGTAGTTGACCGAGCCGTCGGCGCCCTCGGTGCGCTCGCAGGACATGTCCGGGCCGTTCTTGGCGCAGCCGTCCTCCTGCGGGATGAGCGCCCGCCGCACGATGATCGCCAACTGGACGCCGCCGGAGGACCAGCGGGCCACGTACCAGTAGCCGTCCGACGCGGCGCCCCACTCGCCCCGCTCGACGGCGAACACCGTGCCGGCGGGGACCCCGAACTCCGGACCGAGCTCCCGCAGTTGCACAGTGAGGCGCGCGGCCATCAACTCCTGCCGCGGATCGGCGGAGGCCGGCGGTCGGGGCACGAGTTGGGTCGCGCCGTTCTCGGGCCGGTGCCGAGCGCCGTCGTCCAGCGTGGTCAGGCCGGCGGCGGCGACCGCCACGGTCACCGCGAGTCCGAGACCGCCGACGCCCACGGCCCAGCGCGTCGACACCTGCCTGCGGCGTACCCGCTGGGTCAGGTCGTCGAGGTCGATGTCCGACGGCGGCGGGTCGGCCACGGCGGTCTTCAGCATCTCCTGCAGGTTCATCGCGCTGCCTCCTCGGCGGTCTCCGGAACGTGGACGAGCGCCGCGCGCAGGGTGTCCAATGCGCGCGACGTCTGGCTCTTGACCGTGCCCGTGCTGCAGCCCAGCACCGCAGCGGTCTCCTCGACCGACAGGTCGTCGTAGAAGCGCAGCACGATGACCGCCCGGCGCCGGGCGGGCAGCGCGGCGAGGTGGCCCATGATGGCGAGGCGCTCGTCCACCACCCGGTCGGCCGCGGCGACGGCCCGCACCGGCAGCACTGCCGTCGCCCACTCCCGCCGCCACGGGCGACGCCGCTCGTCCAGCCAGGTCCGCAGCAGCACCTGGCGGGCGTACGAATCGACGTTCTCCAGCTCACGGATGCGCCGCCAGTGCCGCATGAGCTTCATGATCGCGGTCGACGTGACGTCGTCCGCGGCGTGCCAGTCCCCGCACAGCAGGTATGCCGTCCGGCGCAACTGGTCGAGCCGGGCCGTCACGTACTCGCGGAAATCGGAGTCATCCGGCATCGCCTCACCCCTCTCGGTCGCCGTCAAAACGGCGGCTTCGGGCGGGCAGGTTGCTCGGCCGGACCAACCAGTTCACCGGCGGCCCGGCCCAGCCCAGCCCAGCCCAGCCCAGCCCAGCCCAGCCCAGCCCGACGATCATGAAGTTGTGGACGCGACACGCCGACGAGCCGTGCCATAAGTTCATGATCAACGGGAAAGGTGAGAAGGGGCTGGGAAAACGGGGGGATTGGCGCGGGGTGGGCGGTTTGCTGGTTGACTGGTGGCATGGATCTGCCGGTGAACCCCCCTGTGGAACCGATGCTGGCCAAGCCGGTGTCGAAGATTCCCGATGCGCCGGGTATGACGTTCGAGCCCAAGTGGGACGGCTACCGCTGCATCATCTTCCGTGACGGCGACGAGGTCGAGCTGGCCAGTCGCGGCGGCAAGACGCTGACCCGATACTTCCCCGAGGTGGTGACCCTGGCGCTCAAGCAGTTCCCGGCCCGGTCGGTGATCGACTGCGAGCTGGTCTGCATCCGCCGCGACGCCGACCGCATCCCCCGCCTCGACTTCGACATGCTCAACCAGCGCATCCACCCGGCGGCCTCCCGGGTGAACAAGCTGTCCGTGGAGACCCCCGCCGACGTCATCGCGTTCGACCTGCTGGCGCTGGGCGACCGGTCGCTGATGGACCAGCCGTACGCCCAGCGCCGTGCGCTGCTGGCGCAGGCCCTGGCCCACGTCGAGCCGCCGGTGCACCTGACCCCGGTCACCACCGACGCCGACACCGCCCGGGAGTGGTTCACCGCGTTCGAGGGCGCGGGGCTCGACGGGCTCATCGCGAAACCGGCCGACATGCCCTACTCCCCCGGCAAGCGGCTGATGTTCAAGATCAAACACGCGCGCACCGCGGACGTGGTGGTGGCCGGATTCCGGTACCACACCTCCGGGCCGGTGGTCGGTTCGCTGCTGCTCGGCCTTTATGACGAGCACGGCGTCCTGCACCACGTCGGCGCGAGTTCGGCGTTCACCGCGGCACGCCGGGCCGAACTGCTGGACGAGCTGGCGCCCTACCGCAACCCCGGCGAGCACACGTGGGGGTCGGCAACGGAGGGTCAGCGGGTGCCGGGTGCGCCGAGCCGATGGAGTGGGGGGAAGGACCTTGGCTTCGAACCGCTACGCCCCGAGCTCGTGGTCGAGGTCGGCTACGACGCGATGGAGGGCGACCGCTTCCGGCATACCGCCCAGTTCAAGCGCTGGCGGCCCGACCGCGACCCCCGGTCCTGCACCTATGACCAGCTCGACCGTCCTATCAGCCTCAACGTCGACGAGGTACTGCGTACCCCGTAGGCTCGGGCGGATCCGTTCCGGGGGGAGTGAACACGCTCGTGCGACTCAGGCTTGACAAGAAGGTGGTGCGCGCCGTCGTCGCGCTGGCGGCCTCGGCACTGACCACCACCGGGTGCATACTCCCGCTACCTGACTTCGGCCGCCGTCCCGAGGCCGCCGCCGTCAGCCCCGAACCGGGCTGGCGGCTGTGCCCTGAGATCGCCGCTGACCTGCTCGGCAAGGCGCCGTCCGGCTACACCTTCGAATGCAAGATCGTGAAGGTGCCGCAGAACTGGCACAAGCCCGACGACGGCCAGACCTTCGACATCGAGGTCATGCGCGCCCGGGCCACCGACCAGCGCGACCGCATCGGCGCGCTCATGGTCAACCCGGGCGGTCCGGGCGCGTCCGGCGTCGACCTCGCGGCATACCTCACGCTGGGCCTGCCCGCGGAGATCACCCGGCGCTTCGACATCGTCGGCTTCGACCCGCGCGGCGTCGGCCGCTCCACCCCGGTCGACTGCTACACCGACGCCGACCTCGACGCCACCTTCGCCAGCGAGCCCGATCCGGTGACGCAGGAGGAGTTCGACGAGGTCCTGGCGCTCACCAAGAAGATGGCCGACGGCTGCAAGGCCAAGTACGGCGACCGGCTGGGCCTGTTCGCCACCGAGCAGGCCGCGCGGGACATGGAGGCCATCCGGCTGTCGCTGGGCGAGGGCAAGATGAACTACCTCGGCTACTCCTACGGGACACTGCTCGGCGCGGTGTACGCGCAGCTGTACCCGAAGGAGATCCGGGCCATGGTCCTCGACGGCGCGGTCGACCCGTTGCAGAGCTCGATCCAGTCGTCGGAGAGCCAGGCGATGGGCTTCGAGCGCGCGTTCGACAACTTCTCGGCCTGGTGCGCGAAGAACAAGACGCAGTGCCCGATCGACGGCGACGCCCGCGCGGTCGTGGAGAAGCTGATGCAGGAGGCCGACACCAACCCGGTCGGCAACCCCGACGGCCGCAAGGCCACCGCCGGCTGGATCTTCTGGGGCGTGGTGTCGTCGCTGTACACCCAGGCTCGCTGGCCGGATCTGGGCCAGGCCCTGGCGGATCTGCAGGACGGCAAGTCCGAGGCGATCTTCGCGCTGGCCGACTCCTACGCCGACCGCGACGCCAACGGCCAGTACACCAACCTGTTCGACGCGAACGCCGCGGTGAACTGCGCCGACGACGGCAAGCCGGCGACCGTGGAGGACATCCGCCGGCTGCAGTCGGAGTGGCGGGTGAAGTACCCGCTGTTCGGCGCGCCGCTGGCGGTGGGCATGCTCACCTGCTCGGTCTGGCCCGCCCAGCGCGACCCGTACCCGACCGGCAAGGCCGAAGGGGCGCCGCCGATCCTGGTGGTGGGCACCAAGGGCGACCCGGCCACGCCGTACGAGCAGACCCAGAAGCTCGCCGACATGCTCGGCGTGGGCGTCGTGCTCACCTGGGACGGCGAGGGCCACACCGCCTACCCGGAGACGCGCTGCATCAACAAGCACGTCAACGACTTCCTGATCAACCTGGTGGTGCCGCCGCCTGGCACGGTGTGCCCACCGCAGTGAGCCCGTCCTGACACGACGATGCCCCGCCACCCACTCGGTGGCGGGGCATCTCGGTCACCGGCTCCCCCGCCCCGGGCCCGAAGTCGGCCGATCAGCCTCGCAGATCGACCAGGTCCTGGTCGGTGAGGTCGAGGTTGCCCGCCGCGAGGTTCTCCTCCAGGTGATCGAGTGAACCGGTGCCCGGGATGGCCAGCACCGACGGCGAGGCCGCCAGCAGCGCCGCGATCGCGACCTGGGCCGCGGTGGCGCCAAGGCGGGCCGCGACGACGCCCAGCCGGTCGGCGTCGAGCCGCTGGGCGCCGCCGCCGAGCGGGAAGTACGGCACGTACGCGATGCCCGCCTGCTCGCACTCCGCCAGCAGCCCCCGGTCACCGCTGTGCCGGTTCTGCACCGCCGCGACAGGTGCGATCCCCCGAGCCTCCGCGAGCTGTGCCCCGTCGACGTTGCTCACCCCGAGGTGCCGGATCAGCCCTTGCGAGCGAAGCTCGGCCAGCGCCGCGAACCGGTCGGCGATCGACTCGCCGCCCGGCCCGGCCATCCCGCCGACCCGCAGGTAGACCAGGTCGAGCCGGTCCAGCCCGAGCGCCCGCAGGTCTGCCTCGACCAGACCACGCAGCTGCCCGGGCGTCGCCTGCTCGCTCGGCGCGCCGGTCGGCCCCGGCAGCGGCCCGACCTTCGTGGCGATCACCAGGTCGTCCCGGTACGGGGCCAGCGCCGTACGGATCAGGTCGTTCGCCCGCACCTCTCCCCGGCCGTAGAACCCGGCCGTGTCGATGTGGTTCACGCCCAGCTCGACTGCCCTTCGGAGCACCGCGATGCCGCTCTCCGCGGGTCGGGACGGGCCGTCGAAGGTGCCCATCGCCAGCCGCATCGCGCCGAAACCGAGCCGCCTGACGGGCAGGTCCCCGCCGAGCGAGAAGTTCGTGATCGTCATGCACCCATGGTGTCCGGCCCCCCGGGGGTCGGCGAGCTCCTGGCCACTTGCTGCCACACTGGCAGGATGCGCAGCGAACAGGTGGTCTCGATCCAGGGGGACGCGGAGCTGATCGCGCGGGCCGGCCATCTCTTCGAGTCCGCCCGGACCGAGTTCGTGTGCGCCGCCCGGGACATGCGGACCTGGTCGCAGCCGGAGGCCATGGCCGCCATCCGCAACCGGGTGCGCGCCGCGGCTTCGTCCGGCTTCACCTGTCGCAAGCTGCTCAGCCCGGTTGCGCTCGCCGACGAGCAGGCCCGGGTGCACCTGCGCGAGGTGCAGCGCAACGGCACCCTCGTCCGGATCAGCAGCTCGCCGCTCCCGCACGAGACCATCGTCATCGACCAGCGGGTGATGATCCTCGCCGGCCGGGAGACCCCGGGTGGCCGCGAGTACACCGTGACGACCTCGCAGGTTCTGGTCGACGGCGTCCACTCGCTGTTCCGGGCCGTCTGGGACAGCGCCGTCGAGCTCGACGCCTACCTGCGCGACGACGTCCCCCACCTCGACGCCGACAGCCGCATGATCCTCCAAGCGCTCGGTTCAGGCGCCACCGACGAGTCGGCGGCCAGGCGGCTCGGCGTCTCGCTGCGCACCTATCGGCGTCGCGTGGCCGAACTGATGACCAAGCTTGAGGCCGATTCGCGGTTCCAGGCGGGGATGCGCGCAGCCGAGCTGGGCCTACCCGCTTGAGTACCGCGCCGGGTCAGCCGTCGGCTTGCTCGACGGGGTCCTTGGCGCGGCTGGGCTGCACCCGCATCGGTTCACCGGGCATCTTCGGATAGTCCGGCGGGTACGGCATCTCGCCGAGCTTGCGGTCGCGCTCGTCGCGGTCCCACCACTCCAGCAGCGTGCCGAGGTCGTGCCGCACGTCGTCCATGCCCGCGTAGAGGTCGCCGACCTCGGCCAGCCGCGGCGGCACGGTGCGCAGGTCGAAGTCGTTCGGCTCGACCTGGGTCAGCTCCTCCCAGGTGACCGGGGTGCTGACGGTGGCGCGGGGGTTGGCGCGCAGGGAGTACGGCGCGGCGATGGTGCGGTCGCGGGCCATCTGGTTGTAGTCGATGAAGACCTGCTCGCCGCGCTCCTCCTTCCACCACGCCGTGGTGATCAGCTTGGGGTCGCGCCGCTCCAGCTCCCGGGCGAACGCGATCGCCGCCCGGCGCGCCTCGACGAACGTCCAGTCGGGCTTGATCCGCACGTAGATGTGGATGCCCCGGCCGCCGGAGGTCTTCGGGAAGCCGACCAGGCCCGCGTCGTCGAGCACCGTGCGGGCCAGGCCCGCCACCTTCACCGCGTCGGCGAAGTCGGTGCCGGGCTGGGGGTCGAGGTCGATGCGCAGCTCGTCGGGGTTCTCGGTGGCGGGGGCGCGCACCGGCCACGGGTGGTACACGACGGTGCCCATCTGGGCTGCCCAGAGCAGGGCACCGGGCTCCTTCGGACACAGCTCGTCGGCTTTGCGCCCGCTCGGGAACTTGATCTCCGCGGTGGTGATCCAGTCGGGCACGCCGCGGGCCGGCACCCGCTTCTGAAAGAACATCTCCCCGCCGATGCCGTCGGGGAAGCGCTGCAGCATGGTGGGCCGGTCGCGCATGTACCGCAGCATGGGCTCGGACACGGCCAGGTAGTACTCGAAGACGTCCTGTTTCGTGAAACCGCGCTCCGGGAAGTAGATCTTGTCCGGGCTGCTGAGTCTTACGGATCGGTTACCGACCTCGTACTCGAGCGCTGGGGCCTTGGGCATGGCCCGACGCTACCGCGTACGGTCGAGGCATGGAGCAGAACGTGAGCCAGCTGAGCGAGCAGGAATGGCGCGTGCGCCTCAACCCCGAGGAGTTCCGGGTGCTCCGCCAGGCGGGCACCGAGGCCCCGTGGAGCGGCAAGTACGTCGAGACCAAGACCCCGGGCACCTACCGTTGCCGGGCCTGTGGCGTGGCACTGTTCGACAGCGTGACGAAGTTCGACAGCCACTGCGGGTGGCCGTCGTTCGACGAGGCCATCCCGGGGACCATCAGGTACATCGAGGACCGGTCGATGGGCATGCTGCGCGTCGAGGTGCGGTGCGCCAGTTGCGACTCGCACCTGGGGCACCGGTTCGACGGTGAGGGCTTCACGCCCAAGGACGCCCGCTACTGCATCAACAGCGTCTGCCTCGACCTCGAAGAGCAGCCGAAGTAGCCCACCGCGGCGAAGCATCCGTGACAGTCCGGCCTTGGCGCGGCTTCCGGCGCGTTAGCGGCGTGTGAGCGGAATCGTTCACCGCCTGCTAACGCGACCTCCGGATACTTGCCCAGGTCAGTCTGGCGAGGAGGGTGTAATGCGGGTGCTCGTGGTGGACGACGAGGAACTGATGGCCGCGGCCATTGCCGAGGGTCTGCGGCAGGAGGCGTTCGCGGTGGACGTCGCGCACGACGGGGCCGAGGCGCTGGAACGGCTCGCCGTCGACGGATACGACGTGTTGATCCTGGGTCTGCCCCGGGTGCGCGGCGGCGAGGTCTGCCGCCGGATCGTGGCCGCGGGCACCGGCGTGCGCGTGCTGATGTTGAGCGTCTTCGTCTCCGATGCCGACCGGGTTGCCGGGCTGACCGTGGGGGCCGACGACCACCTGGCCAAGCCGTTCGCGTTCGCCGAGCTGGTGGCCCGGGTGCGGGCGCTGGGGGGCCGGTCCGGCGTGTCGGCGTCCACGGGCGTCCACGGGCGGCCGCAGCTCGTCGAGCCGGTGCACGCCTCGGGGCACCACCTGCCATGAGGGGTTCGTGGCACGGCAGCCTGCGGGTGCGCCATACGCTCATGTTCGGGCTGATGTTCCTGTTGGCGGGTAGCGCGGTGCTCGGCGGCGTGATGATTTTGGTCCAGAACACCATGGACTACAGCCTGTCGGTGGCACTCACCAGCAAGTTCGAGAAGTACCCGGGTGAAGACCCCCAGGTGGCCAACCTGATCACCACCCAAGAAGTCTCCAAACAGATCATCATGGACTCGATGCGGGACAACCTCCTGACCAAAGGAGGGTCGACCGTGCTGGCGGTATGCCTGGTGGCGACCGCGGCGGCCTGGTGGCTGTCCGGGCGGCTGCTACGCCCGCTCAACATGATCACCGACACGGCGCACCGGATCGCCGGACGCACCCTGCACAAGCGAATCGAATTGGATGGTCCGCCGAGCGAGGTGAAGAGCCTGGCCGACTCGTTCGACAGCATGCTCGACCGGCTCGACGAGGCGTTCGCCGGGCAGGGCAGGTTCATCGCCAACGCCGCCCACGAACTGAAGACCCCGATCGCGCTGAACCGCACCCTGCTCGATGTGGCGATGGCCCGTCCGGACAGCCCGCCGCAGATGCTGCGACTCGGCGAGAACCTGCTCGCGGTCAACCTGCGCCACGAACGGCTGATCGACTCGCTGCTCACCCTCGCCAGGGCGGAGGACGCGGTCACCGATCGGCGGCCGGTCGACCTGGCACAGCTGGCGGGGTATGCCCTCGACGTCACCGCGAAGGCGGCCGCGGAACAGCGCGTGCAGGTCCAGGCGGGACTCGCGGCGGCACCGGTGGTCGGCGACCCGGTCCTGCTGGAGCAGCTGATCCGCAACCTGGTCGACAACGCGGTCCGCTACAACCACCCGCACGGCTTCGTGTGGGTGCAGACCCTGGCCGAGGTCGGGCAGGCCGAGATCATCGTGACCAACACGGGCGCGCTGATCTCGCCGCACGAGGTGCCCGTGCTGTTCGAGCCGTTCCGCCGGCTCACCGACCGGGTGGGTTCGGCCCGGGGCAGCGGGCTGGGCCTGTCCATCGTGCGTGCGGTCGCCCAGGCGCACGGCGGCGACGCGCTGGCCATCCCGCGTCCCGACGGCGGCCTGTCCGTGCGCGTGATCCTGCCCCGCGGCGACGCCCCCCGGTCCTGAACCCGCGCCCGCCCCAAGAGTCCGCTATCGATCCACTTCGGATGATGTTAGCGGAATGTAGAAAATTTCATTAACTGCCGGTTAACAACTCATTTGGTGGACTGTGTGCCGAGACGGCGGGGAACCCCTCGCCGTCCAGGACAGGCACGCGGCGACGTTCCGGAACGGACACGTCGTACGCGATGCGAAACCCAGCCCCCGAAGGAGAAGTAGATGCCGATCGACGGCAGACGTGTGGGCCGCCGTTCAAGGCGTGGCATCCGGTACGCGGCACTGGCGGCATGCGGGCCGCTGCTGGTGGCGGTGTTGACGGCCTGCGGGCCGGACAAGTCGGAGACGACCACGGGCGCGGCGTCGGACACCGGCACCGCCGGCCTGTGGGACGCCTACGACAGGCAGAAGGAGAACCTTGCGACGTGCCTGAACGAGACGGGCCTACAGGTCCGCTACCTCGGGCACGACAAGCTGGCGGACTTCTCGGGCATGCCGGAGGGCGATTTCACCCCCGAGATGATCGGATGCTTCGAGAAGTGGCCCGCGCTGGACGCTCCGGTGATGGACACCCCCGCCAAGCCGTCCGAGGAGCAGCTGCGCGAGGGCCGGGAGGTCGCGAAGTGCATGCGCGCGAACGGCGTGCCCGACTGGCCCGACCCTGATCCCGACCCCGCACCGGTCGACGGGGCCACCCTGCGCCGCCTGAAGGACGAGCACAAGGCCAAGATGCAGCAGCCCGCGGTCAAGGCCGCGGCGAAGATCTGCATGCCCGACACCAGCGACCTGACGGGTGTCGGATGAGCGGCCGGTGGCGCCGGGTGCTGTTCGGCGTCGTCGCCGCCGCGGTGGTCGCCACCGCGGCGGCGATGTCCGCCGGGGTCTTCACCGGCGGCGGGAACGACAGGCCCGTCGGCGCTCCGACGGTCGACACGGTCAAGGTGACGCGGACCACGATCACAGCGGCCAAGGTCGTCGAAGGCGAGATCGGCTACGGCCGGCCGTCGGCGGTCACCTCCAAGGCAGTCGGCACCCTGACCTGGCTCGCCGCGGTCGGCAGCACGGTGGCGCGGGGACAACCGCTGCTGCGGGCGGACAACAACCCGGTCGTGCTGCTCTACGGCGAGCTGCCGTTCTACCGGCTGCTCGCCGACGGGGTCAAGGGTCCGGACGTCGCCCAGCTCGAAGCGAACCTGACCGCGCTGAAGTACACCGGTTTCGAGACCGACACCGCCTACTCCGCGTCGACCGCGGCCGCGGTGAAGCGGTGGCAGAAGGATCTGGGGCTGCCCGTCACGGGCACCGTGGCGCCGACGGACGTGATCGTCGCGCCCGGTCCGCTGCGGATCGCCGCCCATTCGGCCCGGCTCGGGGCACCGGCCGCCGGTGACGTCGTCACCGCCGGTCCGACCACCCTGGTCGTCACGGCGAAGGTGCCGGCCGCCGAACCCGACCTGGCCAAGAAGGGCGCCAAGGCCACCGTGACGCTGCCCGACGGCGCACCGGCGGAGGCGACCGTGCTCGGCGTGGTGACACCCACCGACGGGGCGCCCGCCGGCCAGACGCCCGAGCAGGGCGCGCCGACGGTCACCGTACAGCTGGTCCTGAAGGCCGGAACCGAGCCGGAGCCCGGGCCGGTACGGGTCCGGTTCGTCACCGCCGAGCACGCCGACGTGCTCGTCGTGCCGATCCAGGCCCTGGTCGCCGTCGGCGAGCGCGGCTACGGCGTGGAGGTGCGCGACGGCGCGACCAGCCGGATCGTGCCTGTGCAGACGGGGCTGTTCGCGGGCGGCAAGGTCGAGATCAGCGGCGACGGCATCGCCGAGGGCGTCACCGTGGGGGTGGCGCAGTGAACGTGGTCGAGCTGACGGACGTCACCAAGGCCTACCCCGGCGGGGTACGGGCCGTACGCGGGGTCAGCCTCGACATCGGATACGGCGAGGCGGTCGCCGTCGTCGGGCGGTCCGGATCGGGCAAGTCCAGCCTCCTCAACCTGATCGGCACCCTGGACCGCCCCACCAGCGGCCAGGTCCGCATCGGCGGGCACGACGTGGCGGCGCTGTCCGACCGGCAGCTGTCCGGGCTGCGGGCCGCCACGATCGGCTTCGTCTTCCAGCAGTTCCACCTGACCCCGGGCGTCGCGGTGCGGGCGGCGGTGGCCGACGGCCTGCTCTACGCGAGCGTGGCCGCCCGGGAGCGGCTGCGGCGGGCCGACGCCGCGCTGGCGCGGGTCGGCCTGGGCCACCGGCTGCACCACCGTCCGCACGAGCTGTCCGGCGGTGAGCGGCAGCGGGTGGCGATCGCCCGGGCGCTGATCGGCGATCCGCCGCTGCTGCTGGCCGACGAGCCCACCGGCAACCTCGACTCCGCCTCCGGCGAGACCGTGCTGCGCCTGCTGACGGAACTGAACACGGCCGGCACCACCGTCGTGGTCATCACCCACGACCGGGAGCTGTCCGCACGGCTGCCGCGGCGGGTCGAGGTCTCCGACGGGCTCATCGTGCGCGACGAGCGCGAGCCCGGCGTGGTGCCGTTCGCCGCCCGGATCGGGGCGGCGCGGTGAGCGCCCCACCCCGCCCCGGGCGGCTGTCGCCGGGTGACGTGCTGCGCGTCGGCGCGGCCGGGCTGCGCTCACGCCGACTGCGGGTGTTCCTGTCCGCGCTCGGCATCGCGATCGGCATCGCCGCGATGATCGCCGTGGTCGGCATCTCCAGCTCCAGCCAGGCCGAACTGGACCGGCAGCTGGACGAGCTGGGCACCAACCTGCTGGCGGTCGAGGCGGGCAGAACGCAGGACGACAAGCCGACGCAGCTGCCGAACGAGGCGATCGGCATGATCGCGAGGATCGCGTCGGTGGAGGCGGTGTCGGCGGTCGGGCGGCTGCCCGACGTGCACGCGTACCGCAACGAGCACGTCCACCCCGCGCAGACGGGCAGCCTCACCGTGTACGCGGGCCGCCTGGACCTGCCGGAGACGGTCGGGCTCAGCCCGGTCAGCGGGCGCTGGCTGAGCCTGCCCACCGCCGACTTCCCGACGGCCGTGCTGGGCTGGACCGCGGCGCAGCGGCTCGGCGTCGACGACGCCACGGCACAGCCACAGATCGTCGTCGGCAGCCACCGCTTCACCGTGGTGGGCGTGCTGCGGCCGGTGCCGCTGGCCGAGGACCTGGACCGAGCGGTGTTCGTCGGCTGGTCGGCCGCGGCGGCCTACCTCGGCTTCGACGGGCACCCGACGACCGTCTACACGCGTACGGCTGAGGACTCGGTGGTCCAGGTGCGCAGAGCCCTGCCTCGCACGGTGAAGCCGGGGGCGCCCAGCGAGGTGCTGGTCTCGCAACCGTCCGACGCGCTGGCCGCCAAGTCGATCACCGAGCACACGTTCGGCGGCCTGCTACTGGGTCTCGGCGCGGTGGCGCTGCTGGTCGGCGGGATCGGCGTCACGAACACGATGGTCATCTCCGTGCTCGAACGGCGGTCGGAGATCGGCCTGCGCCGGGCGCTCGGGGCCACTCGCGGCCAGATCCTGCTGCAGTTCCTGGTGGAGTCGCTGCTGCTGTCCGCGCTCGGCGGCCTCGGCGGCCTCCTGATCGGCACCGTCGTGACCGGCGGGTACGCGGCCACCCAGGACTGGCCCGCCGTGGTGCCGCTGTGGGCGACGGCGGGCGGGTTCGCCGCGACGCTGCTGATCGGCGCGGTGGCGGGGCTCTACCCCGCCGTGCGGGCCGCCCGGCTCACGCCGACGGAAGCGCTGGCGGGCGTCTGAGCCGCCTGGCCGGCGGCGACCCGCTCGGGGTCGCCGCCGGCCGCAGGCGGCTTCTGTCGGCTAACTCCATCGCCGCTGGCCCAGGAACCCGTTGCGTGCCACCATCATCGGGACTTCCAGGAGGACGCGATGGCGGACGGCACGGCGCAGGGCATCTGGTGGCAGCGGCTCACCTCACCGGGCGGCGCGCAGCTGCCGATGAGCGTGCAGGAACGGCTGCTGTGGTACTCGAAGCAGGTGCGCCGCCAGCGGATCGCCAACTACACGGTGGAGGGCGTGACCGTCGTGATCGCCGCGAGTATCCCGGCCGCGGCCGCGCTCGGCGCGTCCACCGCCGTCACCGCGGTGCTCGGCGCACTGGTCGCCGTGCTGGCCGGGCTGCGGCAGCTGGTCCGGCCGGGTGAGAGCTGGATCCGGGCCAGCGCGACGCTGGTCGCGATGCAGCGCGAGGCGGTCGTGTGGAGCGCGGGCGCGGTCCCCTACGACGGCGAGCGCGCCGACACCCTGCTCGTGGAGAACGTGGAGAGCCTGGTCGCCGCGGAGACGTCGCAGTGGGCCGAGCAGCGCACGGTGCGCCGCTCGGAGCCCGAGCAGCAGCCGGTCAGCTGACGTACCAGTCGAACAGCTCCCAGCCGGGCGGGGTGGCCATCACCAGCAGCATCAGCACGGCGGCCACCCCGGCGACGGCCAGCAGCCGGCGGGTGAACGCGTCGGCGCGCACCTGCGGCGAGCGCCACGCTCCCCAGGCGAGCACCAGCAGGACCGCCGCGGGCACGAAGCCGAACATGGTCACCAGCACGGCCGGCCAGGACCAGCCGGGCGGGGACTGCTCGGGGAAGTACGACGCGTCGCTGACGAGGTAGGCGACGGCCCCGTAAAGGTAGGCCAGCACCAGGAACAGCAGTGCCGCGCTGAGCGATCCGGCAGTGCCGCGACTGATCGACGTCTCTCGCATCGCCGCACCGTAACCCGGACCGCCGCGTCCCGCCAAGACGCCGTTCCGGTCACCCGGCCAGGTGTCCGAAGGCGTACGCGCGCCAGGGCCGCCACCGCTCGGCCGGCTCGCCGTGCGGCCCGGTCCCCGGCCAGGCGTCGGGATCGCCGAGGGCGCGCATCGCGATGAACTCCACGGTGGACTCGTCCAGTCCGGGCAGTTCCCGCAGCCGCTGCCGGGCCACCGCCCAGTCGGCGCCGACACCGAGGTCCAGCGCATCCGCGACGACCGCCGCGACGAGCGCGAGGAACGCCTTCTCGGCCCGCTCCGGGACCTCCAGCACCGCGGGGTCGGCTGCGGCCAGTGCGGACACGTCGGGGAACACCTGGGTCAGGCCGCCGTCCGGGTCGTCGATCGGTTCGCCGTACGCCGTCACGAGCCGTGCCGCCGCGTCCGGCCCCAGCACCGCGCGCACCGCCAGCTCGACCCCGTCCACGGCCCGCGGCACCCGCCGCCCTGGCACGGCCGCGACCAGCGGCGCGAGCAGCGGGTCGGCGGCCAGCGCCGCGTCCACGGCGACCGGGTCGGCGTCCAGGTCGAGCAGCCACCGGCAGCGGTTCACGGCGCTGCCGAGGTCGCGCAGGTCGGCCAGGGACAGCCGGCACTCGACGTGCCCGGCGGCGGGACGCAGCGCGACGACGCCGGTGCCGTGAGGCAGTCGCAGGGTGCGCCGCAGCGCCCCGTCGCGCCACTCCTCCACCCCGGGCAGCGCGTCCGCGGACAGCTGCGCGAACAGCTCGTCGGCGGCCAGCGGCGCCCGGTACGGCAGGCGGACCGTGACGGTGCCCGGCGCGGCCTGTGCCCGCGCCCCGCGACCGGCCCGTTCGCGCAGCTCGCCGGGGGTCAGCCCGAACACCTCGCGGACGGTGTCGTTGAAGGTGCGGATGCTGCCGAACCCCGCCGCGAACGCGATGTCGCCCATGGGCAGGGTGCTGGTCTCGATCAGGGTGCGGGCCGCCTGGGCGCGCTGCGCGCGGGCGACCGCCAGCGGGCCCGCGCCCAGTTCGGCGAGCACGTGCCGCTGCACCTGCCGGGTGCTGTAGCCGAGCCGGTGGGCCAGGCCGGGCACGCCCTCCCGGTCGACGACCCCGTCGGCGATGAGCCGGACCGCGCGGCCCACCAGGTCGGCGCGCGCGTTCCACTGCGGCGAGCCGGGGCTGGCGTCGGGGCGGCACCGTTTGCAGGCCCGGAACCCGGCCTGCTGGGCCGCGGCGGCGCTGGGCAGGAAGGTCATGTGCCGCACCTGCGGCGGCGGCACCGGGCAGCTGGGCCGGCAGTAGATGCGCGTACTGGTCACGGCCGTGAAGAACCAGCCGTCGAAGCGGGCGTCGCGGGAGTGCACCGCTCGGACGCAGCGTTCGAAGTCCTCGTACATGCCCCCACCGTAGCCAGGGCGGGGACCCGGTTACTCGCGAGAAAGCGACATCGCGGTCGCCGGTGACGCCGGCGTCGTTTTCCTGCCAGCCGCTGTCAGCAGCCCGTGGTGGACTGGGCCCATGACGATCGACAAGTACGCCGCCTTTCGCGCCCTGCACCAGCCGGGCACCCCGCTCCTGCTCGCCAACGCCTGGGACGTGGCCAGCGCCCGGCTCGCCGAGCAGGCGGGCTCGGCGGCGGTCGCGACGACCAGCGCCGGGGTGGCCTGGAGCCTGGGCGCGGCCGACGGCGACGTGCTGGACCGTGACCGCGCGGTCGACCTGGTGGCCCGGGTCGCGGGCGCGGTGGCGGTGCCCGTGACCGCCGACATCGAGGGCGGGTTCGCCACCGACGCGGCCGGGGTCGCCGAGACGGTCCGGCTGGTGGTCGCGGCCGGTGCGGCGGGCGTCAACCTGGAGGACAGCGACCGCGTCGGCCCCGCGCCGCTGCTGCCGGTGGACGAGGCCGCCCGGCGGATCGCCGCCGCCCGCGCCGCCGCCGGGGCGGGCCTGTTCATCAACGCCCGGGTCGACACGTTCCTGCGCGGCGGTGACGTCGCGGACGTGCTCACCCGGGCCCGGGCCTATGTCGCGGCGGGCGCGGACGGCGTCTTCGTGCCCGGCACGGCCGACCCCGCGGTGATCGCCGAGCTGGTCGCCGGGGTGGGCGCGCCGCTGAACATCCTGGCCGGACCGGGCTCCCCGACCGTCGCCGAGCTGGCCGCGCTCGGGGTGGCTCGGGTGAGCCTCGGCTCGTCGGTGGCCGAGGCGGCGTACGCGGTGATGCGCCGGGCGACCGAGGAGCTGCTGGCCAAGGGCACCTACGACGCACTGGCCGGCGCGGTGAGCTACGGCGAGCTGAACAAGCTGCTGGCCTGAGTCACCGCGCCAGCAGCAGGGTGGCGGTCCCGGCGGCCAGCGCGGCGGCCCCGGTGACCGCCCCCGTCGCCGCGAACCTGCCCCAGCCGATGCGCACCCCGGCGGCCTGGCAGCGCTGCGCCCACAGCAGCGTGGCCAGCGACGCCCACGCGGTGACCAGCGGGGCGACGTTCGCCCCGAGCAGCAGGCCGAGCAGCTGGTCGCGGTGTCCGGCGGCGACCACGGCCTCGCCCGCCACGTACGCGGGCAGATTGTTGACGGCGTTGGCGAGCAGCCCGCTGGTGACGGCCGCCCGCACGACGCCCACCGCGCCGGGGTCGACGCCGATCATGGCACTCATCAGGTCGGCCAGGCCTAGCCGCCCGACCGCCTCGACGGTCAGGAACAGGCCGGTGACCAGCACGAGCAGCCGCCACGGCAGCAGGCTCCAGCGCAGCGCGGCCCGGTCCCAGCGGGCGTACGCGGCGACCAGGACCAGCGCGCAGACCGCCGACACCAGTTCCAGCCGCTCGCCCCACAGCACGCCGACCAGGAACACCGTGCAGGCGGCGGCCGCGGCCAGCAGCAGCCGGCGGTCGCGCGGCCGCATCGGCGCGGGCGGGGTGTACCGGGCCGGGTTGCCACGCCAGTAGAAGATCCACAGGCAGCCGCCGACCGCGACCAGCACCGCCGCCTGCGGCAGGACCATCGCCCCGGCGAACCCGCCCACCGACAGCCCGATCCGGTCCGCGGCCAGCAGGTTCGTCAGGTTCGACACCGGCAGCAGCAGGCTCGCGCCGTTGGCCAGCCAGATCGTCGTCATCGCCAGGGGCAGCGGCGGCACGCCGGCCCTCGCCGCCATGGCCAGCATCACCGGGGTGAGCAGCACCGCCGTCGTGTCGAGGTTGAGCAGCACGGTGGTCGCCGCGGCGAAGGCGAAGCACAGCGCGAACAGCGCGACGTTGCGCCCGCGCGCCCAGCCGGTCAGCCGCGTGGCGATCACGTCGAACAGCTCGGCCCGCGCGGCGAGCTCCGCCAGCACGATCACCGTGCCCAGGAAGATCAGGATGGGCAGGATGCGGCGGCCGCTCGCCAGCGCGCCGGCGGGCGGCACCAGCCGGGTCGCCACCGCGAGCAGCCCCGCGCCGAGCAGCGCGAACGCGAGCAGGTCGAGCCCGCTGAACCTGTTCCGGGCACGCGTGGGCCCGGTCCCGGCGGCCTCCGCCGGGACGACTGCCTGTGCCATGTCAGTCGGTGGTCGGGGTGGAGAGGGCCTGCGCCAGTGCCTCGGGGGTGCGCGCCACGATCGCGGTTCCGTCGTCGAGCAGCAGGATCGGGCGCTGGATGAGCTGCGGATAAGCCACCATCGCCGCGATCCAGCGGGGGCGGTCGACCGCGTCCCGGCTCCAGTCCGCCAATCCCAGCTCGGCGGCGGCCGGCTCGCCCAGCCGGCAGATCTCCCACGGCTGCGCGCCAAGCCGGTCGAGCACGTCGGCCAGCTCGGCGGCGGTCGGCGGCGCGTCCAGATACGGCCGCAGCGTCACCGGCACCTGGTTGAGCTCGAACGTCTCCCGGGCGGTGGCGCACTTCGAGCACGAGGGGTTGTTCCACATCTCCACCCCGCTATCCTCACCCATCCCCGGATCTGCTCGGACATCGGTTCAACCTGACCCGCCGGTCAGGCGGTACCAGTTGCTGACCGGGACGATCAGGAGGCGACGGGGATGGCCGAGACGGCGACGTTCGACGAGTTCGTGGTGACGCGGTCGCGGCACCTGCTGCGGGTGGCGTTCCTGCTCACCGGTGACCACGCGCTGGCCGAGGACCTGCTGCAGACCGCCCTGGCCCGCTCCTGGCCGGCCTGGCGGCGGATCGACGGCGACCCCGAGCCGTACGTACGCCGGGTGCTGGCCAACACGTACAACTCCTGGTGGCGGCGGCGGTGGCACGGCGAGCGCCCCACCGAGACGCTGCCCGAGCACCCCGCGCCCTCGGCGCACACCGCCGTCGACGACCGCGACCAGCTCCGCCGAGCCCTGGCCAGGCTCCCCCGGCAGCAGAAGGTCGTCCTGGTCCTGCGCTACTTCGAGGATCTCAGCGAGGCGGAGATCGCCCGGACCCTCGGCATCTCCGCGGGCTCGGTGAAGACGCACGCATCGAAGGGGCTGGCGAAGCTGCGGCTGGACCCGAGCCTGCGGGAGCTGCCGCAGCCCGACGACGACGGGCCGGTGGGCAACGACCGGCTGTCCGCGGTGCGCACCCGGATCGCCGGGAACCGCCGCCGAAGCGTCGCCGGGGTCGCGACGGCCTGCCTGGTCGCGCTGGCACTGATCGCCGCGTACGCGCTGCTGCCGCACCTGCGCGCACGGGCGCTGCCGGAGCCCGCGTTCCCGATCGAGGTGCCGCAGTTCGCACAGAGCAGCCCGGCGTTCGCCGACGTCGACTACTACCGCCTGACCGCCTCCGCCCAGCACGGCTACACGCCCCACCTGGACCCCGCGCTCACCTGGACACCCAGCGGCCGCCCGGAGGCGCTGTTCATCGGCTGCCGGCACCTGGGGGAGCACAAAGTGCTCACCGCACGCGTCAGCGTGAACGGGTGGCGGCCGGCGGGCACGGGCATGGACACCTGCACCGGCGACACCGACATGGGCTTCGACGGCTTCTTCACCGCGCTGGACCCGGCGGCACTGGGCCTGGTGGCGGGCCGTCCCGCCACCGTGACGTTGGACCTCGAATTCGGGCAGAACGGTGACGATCCGCTGCCTGAGGGCACCGTCGCCGTCGCGATCGGTGAACCCGCGTCCTACGCGGAGCTCCCCTGGCCGGGCACGGCCCCGTCCCGCGCGCCGCTGGATCGGACGCCGCAGGACGCCGTCGACCCGGCCACGGTGACCATGCTGGAGTCCGGGGGCGCGCACAGCACCACGCTCACGTGGACCGGTCCGCTGGTGTTGTCGGCGAACGCGCAGACACCCGGCCGGTTGCGCATCCTCGTCGACGGCGCGCTGGCGACCAACCTGGACTTCGGCACGCCCTTCCTGCAGCTGGAACACGGCAGCCGCGCCGTGCTCGACCCCGCGGGCCGCTACGGCTACGGCTTCCGCTTCGCGCCGCGCCCCGGCTCGAAGATCACGATCACGGTCGTGCCCGAACGCCTGGTCGGCGACTGGTACGTGGCGATCTATCCCCAGCAGCACAGCTGACCGCGGCACGCCAGAATCTTGCGCATCGCGCGCAACCCCGGCGGCGGCCCAGGTCGTACAGGATCTCGACACCGCAGACGGAAAGGCACGGGGAGTATGGCCGACACGGCGACGTTCGACGAGTTCGTGACGGTGCGCTCGCGCCACCTGCTGCGCATCGCGTACCTGCTCTCGGGCGATCACATCCTCGCCGAGGACCTGCTGCAGACCGCGCTGGCCAAGTCGTGGACGGCGTGGAAGCGGATCCAGGGCGACCCCGAGCCGTACGTGCGCCGCGTGCTGGTCAACACGTACAACTCATGGTGGCGGCGGCGCTGGCACGGCGAGCGGCCCACCGAGACGCTGCCCGAGCACGCCGGGCCGTCGCCGCACAGCGCGGTCGACGAGCGCGACCAGCTGTGGCGCGCACTGGACCGGCTGCCCCGCCAGCAGCGCGTGGTGCTCGTGCTGCGGTACTTCGAGGACCTCACCGAGGCGGAGATCGCGCGGACCATGGACATCTCAGCGGGCGCGGTGAAGGCGTACGCCTCCCGGGGCCTGGCCACCCTGCGCCTGGACCCCTCGCTGCGCGCACTGCCGCAGCCCGACGACGACGCGCCGGTGGGCAACGAGCGGCTGGTCGCGGTCCAGCGGCGGATCATCCAGCGCCGCCGCACCCGGCTGTCCGCGGCGGCCGCGGCCTGCCTGATCGTCATCGCCGCGATCTCGGGTTACGCGCTCGCGCCCGGCCCGGATCGCGGCGACGTCGCCGACCTGCCCGAGCTCTACCGCGGGCACCGCATCGTGGCCCGGCTGCAGGCGAACTTCTCCCAGGGCACGGCGGAGCTGGTGTGGACACCGGGCAGCACCGACGTGACCCTGTTCCCGGCCTGCGCCACCGGCCTGCTGCCCGCCGAGGTCGAGCTGAGCGTCAACGGCGCCTACATCGCGACGGTCACCTGCGGCACCCGGATGGAGTTCACCCTGGCCCGCACCATGAACGCGCGCACCGCGGCGGCCCGCAACCTGCGCGTCGGCGAGCCTGCCCGGATCACGCTGAGCGCCGTCGGCGCGGCGGTCGACACCCGGCAGCGGACCGCCGACGACGGCGTGATGGCGGTCGCCGTCGCCGAGCGGCTGCCGTTCGACGAGTACCCGCTGCCGTCGCGACCGGCGAGCCTGGACCCGCTGCCGAGTCCCGACGCGAAACCGGGACGGATCCGGCTCTACGGCCCCGAGGCCCAGGTCACCACGGTGGAGTGGCGCGGCTCGCTGACGTTGCGGGCCCGGGCGCAGACCCCGGGCAGCCTGCTCGTCTCCGTCAACGGCATCGCGGTGGAGAACTTCGGGTGGTGGGACTACCAGCAGGACAACCGGGCCGGTTTCCTGGACGTCGACACGACCGACGCGGCGCGGCTGGGACTGCCCGCCCTCGTCACCGGCCAGACCGTGGTCATCACCGTGGAGCCCGAGTTCATGACGGGCGACTGGTGGCTCACCGTCGACCAGCCCGGCACGTAACCTACGGACGAGATTTTCTCGCGACACCACCCCACCGACGCCGCCGTCCAACCGGTACGTGTTGCTGACGGCGGCGATCAGGAGGCTTGCGGAGCATGGCCGGCACGGCGGAGTTCGACGAGTTCGTGATGGCGCGATCGCGGCACCTGCTGCGTATCGCGTACCTGCTCACCGGCGACCACGCGCTGGCCGAGGACCTGCTGCAGACCGCGTTGGTCAAGTCGTGGGCGGCGTGGCGGCGCATCCACGGCGACCCGGAACCGTACGTGCGGCAGGTGTTGCTCAACACGTACCGCTCCTGGTGGCGCCGCCGGTGGAACGGCGAGCGCCCCGCCGAGTCGCTGCCCGAGCAGCCGATCGCGGCGCCGCAGGCGGCCGTCGACGAGCGCGACGAGGTGTGGCGGGCCCTCGGCCGGCTGTCCCGCCAGCAGCGGGTCGTGCTGGTGCTGCGCTACTTCGAGGACCTCAGCGAGGCCGAGATCGCCAAGGCGCTGGACATCTCGCCGGGCTCGGTGAAGAGCTACGCCGCCAAGGGATTGGCCCGGCTGCGGCTCGACCCCGACCTGCAGCCGATGCCCGCGATCGACGAGGACGCCCCGGCCGGCAACGAGCGCCTGGCGGGCGTACGCCGGCGCATCGTGCAGCAGCGCCGCGGCCGGCTCGCCTCCGCCGCGGCGGCGCTCGCGGTGGTCCTGGCCGGCATCACCGGTTACGTCATCGCGCCCGGCCGCGAGACCGACGGGCTGGCCGGCGTGCCCGACTTCCACCAGGGCTACCGCATCACCGAACGCGCGCAGGCCACCTTCGCCGAGGAGACCGGCGAGATCACGTTCACCCCGTCCACTCTCGACCTGGCGTTCTTCCCCGCCTGCACGCACTCCGGGTACGAGGTGCCGCTCGAGGTCAGGGTGTGGGTCGGCGGCAACTCGCTCGGTGCGGTGGACTGCCAGACCGGCGGCCTGTCCTTCGACAGCCGGGTCACCGCCGCCGCGGACACCCTGCGCGCCGCCGGCGTCGAGGTGGGCAAGCCGGTCACGGTCACCTTCGCACTGGACGTGGCGTACGTCTATACGGGTTCCTCGACCCCGCTCACCGAACCGAAGTCCGAGGTGCCCGCGGACGGTGTGCTCGCGCTCCTCGTCGGCGAGTCGGCCGGGTTCGACACCGTCGACCTGCCCGAGCGGCCGGCGACCCTCACGCCGCTGGACCGGCCCGCGTACGCGACGGGCACCAGCGTGCTGCTCACCGCGGACGGCCCGCGCACCGCCACGCTCGACTGGCGCAGCGGCGCGGTGCGCATCATGGCCCGCTCGCAGACGCCGGGCGTGCTGCGGTTGCGCATCAACGGCGTGCTCGTCGACGTCAAGACCTGGTGGGACTACGACCAGCAGACGTGGCAGTCGGAGTTCGCGCCCGCCGGTGACGACGCGAAGGCGCGCGGGCTGAGCGCCCAGTATCCGGATCAGCTCACCATCACCGTCGAGCCCGAACACCTGACCGGCGACTGGTGGCTGGCGGTGATGCCCGCGGGCTGACCTCGGGCAGAATCACTGCGCCATCGTGTCAACCGGCGCGCCGGCCCGCCCGGTAGGAGTAGCCGACCGGGACGATCAGGAGGCGCACGGGGATGGCCGGCACGGCGGAGTTCGACGAGTTCGTCACCATGCGATCGCGGCACCTGCTGCGTATCGCGTACCTGCTCACCGGCGACCACGCGCTGGCCGAGGACCTGCTGCAGACCGCGCTGGCCCGGTCCTGGTCGGCGTGGCGGCGCATCCACGGCAACCCGGAGCCGTACGTGCGGCGGGTGCTGGCCAACACGTACAACTCCTGGTGGCGCCGCCGCTGGCACGGCGAGCGACCCACCGAGACACTGCCCGAGCGCCCTGCGCCCTCGCCGCACACCGCCGTCGACGACCGCGACGAGGTCTGGCGGGCCCTGTCGAAGCTGCCCCGGCAGCAGAAACTGGTGCTGGTGCTGCGCTATTTCGAGGACCTCAGCGAAGCCGAGATCGCGCAGACCCTGGGCATCTCCCCCGGCTCGGTGAAGACGCACACCTCCCGTGCGCTGGCCAGCCTGCGCCTGGACCCGGGGCTGCGCACCCTGCCGCTGCCCGCGGACGACGACGTGCCCGCGGGCAACGAGCGGCTCACCGCGGTCCGGGGGCGCATCACGCAGCGCCGCCGCAACCGGATCGCGGCCGCGTTCCTGGCGCTCGCCTCCGCCACCGCCGGGTACCTGCTGGCCGCGCCGGCCGTGCCCTACGACGTGGCCGACTTCCCCGAATTCGATGACGGTCAGCACATCGTCCTGCGGGGGCAGGCGACCTTCGGCGACGCCCCGGCCGGTTTCCGGTGGACTCCGACGAAGCTCGACGGCAAGGTCCAGGTGGCCTGCGCGCATACGGAGAAGGAGCTAAGCCTTTACGTCTCCGTCTTGATCAACGGCAAAAAGATCTACGGAACCGGCTGCGACACCGACGGCGAGATCGGGTTCTCGGGCAGCGCCCGGCTCACCGAGACCTCGCTGCGCAGCGCCGGAGTCTCGATCGGCAGGCCGGCCACCGTCACGCTGATCGTCGAGGAACCGTCGACCTTCCTGGAGGACCCCGCTCCGAGCGGCCCGTACGCCGCCCCGGGCGGCACCGTGCCCGCCGACGGCGTCATGGTGGTCGTGCTCGGCGAGTCGGTGCCGTTCGACGAGTACCCGCTGCCCGCCCGGCCGGACGAGCTGGAGACGCTGTCCCGCCCCAGTTCGGCCTGGCTCGTCGGCTCGGTGCTGGTCGAAGCCGCCGGCCCGCACACCGTCACCATGCCGTGGCGCGGCGGGCCGCTGCAGGTGGCCGGCCTGTCGCAGACACCTGGGATCATGCGCATCAAGGTCAACGGCCGGCTGGTCGACACGAAGACCTGGTGGAACTACACGCTGGTGGAGCGGATCGCCGAGGTGAGCGCGGAGAGCCTGGCGGAGCTGGGAGTGGACCCCCTGCTCAACGAACCGGTCACCATCACGGTGGAGACGGAGCACATGACCGGCGACTGGTGGCTGCGCGTCTCCCCACCGAGCTGACCGGGCCGGCCCGGTCAGTCGACCGGGTCGGCGTGTGGCAGCAGCAGGTCCGTGGGGGCCGAACATGGACAGGGTGGAGATCCGGCGCAGGCGGGCGGGACGGGCCGGTTAGGGTCGGGCTGTGGCGGAGCAGTCGGACT
Organism: Catellatospora paridis; assembly: GCF_009720365.1. Taxonomy (GTDB): domain Bacteria; phylum Actinomycetota; class Actinomycetes; order Mycobacteriales; family Micromonosporaceae; genus Catellatospora; species Catellatospora paridis. Next base: position 395,500 of record NZ_ML769315.1, read on the forward strand.
GGCGCGCGCAGCGCGATCATGCGGTGGCGCAGCATGCGCTGGCCGAGCAGCGCCGCCGGGCGGCCGAGACGGCGCAGGCGATGGAGCTGGTGACCCGGTTCGCCCGCGAGGCGGCCGCGCGCGGCCTGCGCACCACGGCGCTGACGGCGTTCGCCTACGACGGCGGCGGCCGCTACCGCACCGACCTGCGCGGCTGGTACGTGCACCGCAACCACACCCTCGCGATCACCGAGGACGGCCGCTACTACGTGCTCGGCGTGCCGTCGTCGCTGCGGGCGCGCCTGCGCGGCGCGCAGGTGCCGCCCGCCGACCCGCCGCTGATCGTCGGCCGGGGCGCGCGCGACGGTGAGTCGATGCCGCTGGCGACGCTGCTGCAGCGCCGCCTGGACGCGGGCGACGACTGGCCCTAGCCCGCCTGCTCGGCCAGGGCGAACTCCAGCTGTTCCACGGCCATCCGCACCCCGTCGTCGAGGGCATCCCGGTATTGGTGCTCCAACGACCAGGGCACGGCCTGGTGCGGTCGGTGGCCGAGCAGGGTGAGGCGCAGCGGCCCGACCCGTTCCTCGTGCTTGTCCAGGGCGGCGTGCGCGGCCGCGACCGCGAGGTCGGGAATCCGCGCCAGGTCCGCCGCATCCAGCCGGGGTGCGTTGACGCCGGCGGCAAAATCCTCGGCGAGCACGACGGCCCGCTCGGCGGCGGGCGTGACCTCGACGAAGACCTCGGCGTCCGTGACGCCGACCTCGGGGTCGACCGGGTTGGCCAGCCGCACCACGGGACCGGCCGGAGTGAACGTGACCCAGTCGCACACCATGCGGTGCGGGAGCTGGTCGATCGCGGCCCGCACCGCCCGGGACGCGGCTGCCTGCACGGCCCCGTAGCCGGAGTCGACGATGTGCAGGTAGTGCTTGACCAGCACCACGCGCAGCGGCCCGGTGCGGTACTCGTACCGCATGAGCGCCGAGCGCACGCCCCGCAGCGCGCCGGTGGTCAGCTCCGCCACCCACTGCTCGTTGGCGAGTTCCTCGCGCATGTACTCGTCGTCGCGGTCGCGGTCACGCAGGTCGATGAAATCGTCGGCGACGTGGATGCTGCGCTCGGCGGCCGGTTCGACGTCGAGCGTGACCTTCACCCCGGCGAAGCAGCTGCCGGTCATGGTCCTGTTCGTCACCCGCACCATGGCCGGCAGCGTAGCAACGCGCGGCGCGCGCCTTCACTCCGTTTCGGAGCGCCCATGATCGGCCGACGTGGATCATTTCCCCCGAGTGTCGCGGCGACCGCGATGGCACTACGCTCTCGCGAATGAGTGACGCGCGCACCCAGGGCCTCATGTTCGGCGAGATCGCCGAGGAGTTCGACCGGATCCGCCCCGGTTACCCGGAAGGGCTCGTCGACGACGTGCTCGCGTACACCGGGATCGGGGTGCAGGCGCTGGAGGTGGGCGCGGGCACCGGCAAGGCCACCACCGCGTTCGCGGCGCGCGGCCTGCAGATCACCGCGATCGAGCCGGACCCGAAGATGGCCGCGCTGCTCTCGGAGCGGCTGTCCGGGCAGTCCTCGGTGCGCATCGTGGTCGCGCTGTGGGAGCAGTACGAGCCCGACCTCGCCTTCAACCTGCTGTTCTGCGCGCAGGCGTGGCAGTGGACCGACGGCTCGCAGCGCTGGCGGCGGGCCGCGGCGGCGCTGGCCCCCGGCGGCACGATCGCGCTGTTCTGGAACTTCGACCGCATCGCCGACGACGACCTGCGCGCACTCGTCCGCGAGGTGCACGCCGGCCACGCCCCGCACGCGATGATCGACGAGGAGCCCGCGGACGGCGCCGACCTGTCGGCGTACTGGCCCGGGCCGGACCTGGCCGCGCTGCCCGAGTTCGGCGAGCTCGCCGAGCGGCTCTACACCTGGGAGCGCACGCTGTCGGCCGACGACTACGTCTCCTACCTGTCGACCCAGCCGACGTATCGCATCCTGCCGGAGGCGACCCGCGAGGCGCTGTTCACGGCGCTGTTGCAGCGGCTGCCCGAGAAGGTGACGCTGGCCGTGGAGACGCTGCTCTACCTCGGCCGTCGCACGGCCTGAGCCGGGGCCGTCGCTCAGGCGATCCGGCGGCGCAGCGAGTAGGTGCAGGCGTGCAGGCGGTAGGGCTCGGTGTGCAGGAACACCGAGTCCCGGTCGTACGCCTGCCAGCCCGACTCACCGGCCCGGTTGAGGTGGCGCAGGTCGTCGAACCGCTCGTCGGTGCCCCACCGCTCGACGCCGTCGGGGCCGTGGAAGACCGCGTCCCAGTCCATGAAGCGATCCGCGCCCAGGGTGCCCGCCGATCGGTATTCGAGCCGTGCGTACTGCCAGCGCGTCATGCGGCCATTGTGCCGCAGGGGCGAGCGGCCTGTCCAAACGCGACCACGCACCGTCGCCACACCCACGACCACGCGCAACCGAACACCGCCGACCCGCACGTCCGGCCACGCCTGCCCCGTCGCGCCCGCCGCTCCGCGCCCACACAACGACGCTGGCCTATCTGATCGAGTTCGATCTACGAAAACTCGATCAGATAGGCCAGCGTCTATGAAAATCGGGGTCGGGCAGCGCGGTCAGCGCGACCGGCGGCCCCGCCGGGAACGGCTGGAGCGGCGGGCGGCCTGCCCGTCCTCCGAGGTGGCTGCCGCGGGCGGAGCCGGCAGCACGGCCGGGGTGCCCGACGGCGTGCGTGCCCCGGTGATCCGGGCCAGCTCCTGGTCGTGCGGGCGGACCGCGGTGGTCCGGGCGGCGACGCCCGCGGCGGCGACCAGCCGCGCGGTCTCCCGGCGCTCCTCGGCCACCACCAGGGTGACGACCGTGCCGGTGCGCCCGGCGCGGGCGGTGCGGCCGCCGCGGTGCAGGTAGTCCTTGGCGTCGTTCGGCGGGTCGTAGTTCACGACCAGGTCGAGGTCGTCGATGTGGATGCCCCGCGCCGCGAGGTCGGTGGCGATCAGCGCGTTGACCGCGCCCGACTTGAACTGGTCGAGGATGCGGGTGCGCTGCGGCTGCGACTTGCCGCCGTGCAGCGCGGCCGCGGTGACCCCGCTGGCCAGCAGCCGCCGGGCGACCCGGTCCGCGCGGTGCTTGGTCTTCACGAACATGATCACCCGACCGTCGCGCGCCCCGATGTGCGCCGTGGCGGTGTCCTTGTCTGCCGCGTCGACGTGCAGCAGGTGGTGCTCCATGGTGGTGACCGCGCCGGCCGGCGGGTCCACCGAGTGCCGGGCCGGGTTGCTCAGGAAGCGCCGGACCAGCCGGTCGACGTCGCCGTCGAGGGTGGCCGAGAAGAGCATGCGCTGCCCGCCCGGCGCGGTGGCCGTCAGCAGCGAGGTGACCTGGGGCAGGAAGCCCATGTCGGCCATCTGGTCGGCCTCGTCGAGCACCGTGATGTCGACCTGGTCGAGCCTGCAGTCGCCGCGGTCCAGCAGGTCGTTGAGGCGGCCCGGGGTGGCGATGACGATCTCCGCACCGGCGCGCACCTGGTCGGCCTGGCGGCCCAGGGACAGCCCGCCGACGACGGTCACGGTACGCAGGTTCAGTGCGGTGGCGTACGGGGTCAGCGCGGCGGCGACCTGGGCGGCGAGTTCCCGGGTGGGGACCAGCACCAGGGCCAGCGGCTGGCGGGAGCGGGCGCGGCGGCCCGCCAGGCGGGTCAGCATCGGCAGCCCGAAGGCGAGCGTCTTGCCCGAGCCGGTGCGGGCGCGGCCGAGCACGTCGCGACCGGCGACGGCGTCGGCGATGGTGCGCGCCTGGATCGGCGACGGCACGGTCAGACCCTGCTTGGCCAGCACGCCGGCCAGCGAGAGGTGGAGCGGAAGTTCGGTGAAGCTCGTCGCCACCGGGCCGGTGAACTCCGGCTCCGCCGTCACCGGCGTGGGGGTGGGGGTCGCCTTGGCGACGGCCTGCTGGCCGGTCTGCGTGGGGCGGCGACGGGGACGACGGCGCACGGGGTGGGCCGACGAATGGTGTACTGCGGCGGTCAAATTGGAGCCTCTCGCTGTCGGCACGCCGCGCGAAGGCTCTCGAACCCGGTGATGCCGGGGAGAGTCGACAGGTAACGAACCGAATGGTGGGGTTGTTGCACCCGGTTCCGCGGCGTCGCCGCCACGGAACCGGACAATCAAGCATGCCGCGCCACGCTCAGGGGCGTGGCGAGGGGGTCAGACGAGGCGTACGGCCTCAGCCTGCGGGCCCTTCGGGCCCTGCACGATCTCGAACTCGACGCGCTCGTTCTCGCGCAGCTCGCGGAAGCCGTCGAGCTGGATGACCGAGTGGTGGACGAAGACGTCCGCGCCACCGCCGTCAACGGTGATGAAGCCGAAACCCTTGTCGGCGTTGAACCACTTCACGACACCAGAAGCCATTGTGTTCTCCTCTACGGATGGGCCACGCTCGCTGCGAGGCCCGGATGGGCCGTCTCGAGCAGCGGTAAACCCACGGTGATCCGGAAGGAGAACCGATCCCGGTGTACTGAAACCAGGCAGGTGAAGCAACCACAAACAAGAAACTGTCTCTCCACCATACACGTCGTGACGCCCCCGGACGGGTGTCCGGGGTCCGCGTCGGTGTGTCCTGGCTAACCCAGCTCCATCGCGACGAGCAGGAATACGGCCAGGCCGGTGATCATCCCGAGGCCCATGGCCAGCGGCAGGCCGGCCCCGAAGAAGGTGGCGACGAAGGTGGCCAGGCCGCCCGGCACGGCGAAGAAGCCGACCGCCTGCGGGGGTTTGCGCCGCGCGTAGGACACCGCGGCCTTGCCCACGAACTTCGCCACGATGCCGACGAAGGCCAGGACGGCCAGCGCGGCCAGCCCGAGCAGCACCCAGAGCACGACCTCACCGGCAGACATGCGACCGAAGGTAGCCGCTGCGCGGCGCTGGGGCCAGTGACGGGCGTGGCTATTTCACGACGCGGTATCGCAGGTGCGTGACGTGCGGCGACGGCGCGACGTCGAGCTGTTCGAGTTCGATGTGGTCGGTCCCGAGGTGGTCGAACAACCGCCGGCCGCCGCCCAGCAGCACCGGCGCGAGCTGCAGGTGGATCTCGTCGAGCAGCCCGGCCCGCAGCACCTGCTGGACGACGTCCGCGCCCATCAGCGTCACCGCCCGCTCCCCCGCCGCCGCGACGGCCAGGTCCAGCGCGTCGGACAGGCCGGTGTGCACGAACGTGAACGTGCCGCTGCGCTCGGTCCGGTCCGGCGCCGGGTGATGGGTCAGCACGAAGCACGGCACCGCGTACGGGGTGTCGCCCCACTGGCCCACCCCGACGTCGAAGGTGCGCCGGCCCAGCAGGACCGCCCCGGTCAGCGCGAACTGCCGCCGCACCGCCGCGGAGTCCACCTCGCTCGACCCATCGAAGATCCATTGGTGCAGCCGCTCGCCGCCGCGGCCCATCGGGTGTGCCACGCCCACGTCGGGCCCGGCCATGAAGCCGTCGAGCGACATCGTCACGTGCGCGATCACCGGTGCCATCGCCATCCCTGTCATCGAGAGCCGTTCATACCGCCTTCATGCTGCCACGATCCACAGCAGACGGCGCGGCTCGGTTCCGGGGATCGGGCTCAGGCGAGCAGTTCGGCCTCGACGTCCTCCAGGAAGGTCAGGTCGGCGGTGACGTGCCGGGCGGCGGCGGCCAGCAGCAGGCGCACCACCGTCTCGCGGGCGGGGTCGCGGCGCAGCGTCTCCAGGTTGCGCAGCTCGCGCAGCAGGTGGGCACGCTGCGCGGCGAGCACATCGGACACCGTGCCGGGGTCGCCGGTGCGGGTCGCGGCGACCACCTTGAGGAACAGGTCGTCGCGGAAGCCGGCGGTGCGCGGGCTGGGCGAGGTCATCCAGTCGCCGAGTTCGCGCTGCCCGGCGTCGGTCATCCGGTACACCACGCGGTCGGGTTTGACCTCCTGCGCCAGCCGGCTGGAGTCGACGAACCCGTCGCGGGACAGGCGGTCGAGCACCTGGTAGAGGTGCCCGATGTTGAGCGCGCCCCACTGCGGTCCGACCGCGGACTCGAACGCGCTCTTCAGCTCATACCCGTGGCTCGGCCCTTCACGCAGCAGGGCCAGCACTGCATGCTGGATCGGCATGGCACACCACCCTCCCCTCTCGACATCACAGCTGTGTCACAACCGCCCGAACGGTCCTTGCATTGTGACAATGTAACACCGACAGTGGCCACCATGACCGATAGCACGACGGGGGCCGGCGCCACGGTGCGCGTGGCCGAACTGGCCAAGCACTACCAAAGCGGCGACGTGCGGATACCCGCTGTAGCCGGGGTGTCGCTGGAGTTCGCTCCGGGCACCATGACCGCGATCACCGGCCCCAGCGGGTCCGGCAAGTCCACCCTCCTTCACCTCGTCGGCGCGATCGAGGCGCCCGATGCGGGCACCATCACGGTCGACGACGTCGAGATCACCTCGGTGAAGCGCCGCCACCTCACCGCATACCGCCGCCGGGTCGGCTTCGTCTTCCAGCGCTACCACCTGCTGCCCGCGCTCACCGCGCTCGACAACGTCATCGCGCCCGTGGTGCCGTACCGGGTGAAGTTCGACAAGGCCGCCCGCGGCCGGGAACTGCTCGCCGCCGTGGGGCTCGCGGGTCGCGAGAACGCGCTGCCCTCGCAGCTGTCCGGCGGGCAGCAGCAGCGCGTCGCCATCGCCCGCGCGCTGGTCGGCGCGCCCAGCCTGCTGCTGGCCGACGAGCCCACCGGCAACCTCGACTCCCGCACCGGCACCGAGATCCTGGATCTGCTGGCCGCGCTGCGCGCCGAGCACCCCATGACGGTGCTGGTAGCCACGCACGAGCAGCACGTCGCCGCGGCCTGCGACCGGCTCATCCGGCTGCGCGACGGCGAGGTCGTGCAGGACGTGTCGCTGGCCGGAGGCGAGGAGCCCGAGCAGACCCTGAGCAGGCTGGGCGGTTCCCGTCTGTGATCACCATGATCTGGTCGCAGCTGCGCCGCCGGCTGTGGCGCAGCAGCGCGCTGTTCGCCGCGATCCTGCTGGCCACGACCGGCTTCACCGTGCTCACCGGCACCGTCAACACCTCACGGCTGCAGGTCACCGGCGAGGTGAACGCGAACTTCCGCGGCGCGTACGACATCCTCGTCCGCCCCAAGGGAGCGCGCACCGCGACCGAGGGCGAACGCGAGCTCGTCGCGCCGAACCAGCTCTCCGGCACGTACGGCGGTATCACCCTCGACCAGTACCGGGCCATCCAGGAGATCCAGGACGTCGAGGTCGCCGCGCCGATCGCCACCCTGGGCACCACGATCGTCGTCGACTGGGCGCCGGTGGACATCACCGATCTGGTGGACCGGTCGAAGACCCGGCAGCTGATCCGGCTCGACCCGGCCTTCCTGGCTGACCGCGGACTGTCCCGCTCGACCCGGGTCAGCCACTACGTGTACATCACTCAGCGCCCGCTCATCGCGATGGAGTCCGCAGACGGCGGCGGCGTGCGATTCCGCGACGGCACGGTGCTCAAGGACGAGGCGCACTGCGGCCTCTACCCGATCGAGGTGGCCGAGGACGGGACGAAGCGTCGCCTGTGCGGCGCAGGCCTGCCCCACACCGGGGGCAGTCAGATCACCGACGACAAGGCACCGGAGTTCACCGTCTTCCGCCTCCTGCCTGACGGCCGGTTCCTGCAGGCCGCGCACACCGGCGGTGGCGGCCTGCACACCCAGGACTTCCCGGCGCAGGACCGGCTGCTGGTGGGCATGTTGTGGCCGACCACCGCAGGGGTGGCCGCGATCGACCCGGAGCCGGAGGCGCGGCTGCTCGGCCTGGACGGGGCCGTCGTATCGGGTCGCTATCTGCGTCCCGGCGACACCTCCTCGGCCAAGGCCGGCCAGCTGCTGGTGCCCGCGCTGACCGCCCGGCAGCCACAGATCGACGAGACGCTCTCCGTCGCCGCTTCCGTGGTCGACGACGCCCTCACCAGCGGGCTGCCGGGGACCACTGCCGACATCCTGTATCACCGCCTCGGGTCGGCCCGACGAGCCGGACTCGGCACCGTCCGGGTCGACGCGCAGCCGCTGCAGCCGGACGTCGTCAACGGCGTCCGCGGCATCGCGACCGCCGTGCTGGTGCACAACGCGCCGCCGCGGTACGAGCGCTCGCCGGACGGCGCACTGCGTCCGGCCGCCTCGGCGCCGCAGCCCGACCAGTGGACGAACGACTTCCGCTTCGGCAGGGGCGTGTGGTCCGGCTTCATCCACGACACGGCGTTCCGCGCGGCGACGCCGGCGAACGCCGGGGAGACGAGGCTGCTGATCGACCCGGTCGGCGTCTTCGATCCGCAGCGGCTCGCCGAGTTCTCGCAGCTCAGTCGAGTGCCACTGGAGACGTATCAGGCACCCGGGGCAGCCGGGGCAGACGCCGCGAGCCGCGAACTGCTCGACGACCGTCCGCTCGCCCCGTCCAGCAACCCGCAGGGTTACCTGGCACCTAGCCCGCAGATCCTCACCACGCTGGACGCACTGCCCGGCATCATCGGCCCGCAGCGGGCCCGCGACGCGATCTCCGCGGTGCGGGTGCGGGTCGGCAACGTGCACACCCTGGACGAGCTGACCCGCGAGCGCATCCGGCGCATCGCCGAGGAGATCAGCACCACCACCGGCCTCGACGTCGACATCACCGTCGGCTCGTCCCTGCAACCGCAGACCGTCGAGCTGGCCGCCGGCACGCTCGGGCGGCCCGAGCTGCGGCTGACCGAGCTGTGGACCCGCAAGGGCGTGGCAGTGGCGATCATGGAGGCGATCGACCGCAAGAGCGTGCTGCTGTTCGGCCTGATCCTGGTCGTGTGCGTGCTCTTCCTGGCCAACGCGACCACGGCGGCGGTCCGCGACCGCAGACGCGAACTCGCCGTGCTCGCCTGCGTCGGCTGGCCACGGCACCGCCTGGCCGCGCTGGTCTCCGGGGAGGTCGCGCTGGTCGGCCTGGCCGCCGGGCTGGTCTCGGCGGGACTCGCGCTGCCGCTGAGCCGGGCGGTGGACGTCCCGGCGGGAACGGCGCAGGCGCTGGCGGCGGTGCCGCTGGCCCTGCTGCTGGCCGTCGTGTCGGCGGTCGTCCCGGCGATCCAGGCGGCCCGCGCCCACCCGGGCACCGCGCTGGCTCCGCTGGTCTCCCCCGTACGCCGGGCGCGGCGCTCGCGGACCGGGCACACCGTGCTGTCCGCCGCGCTGCGCAACACCCGGCGCAGGCCGGGCCGCACGCTGCTGGCCGCCGCCGCGGTCGCGCTCGGGGTCGGCGCGTTCACCACGCTGCTGACACTGACCTGGGTGTTCCACGGCAACGTCACCGGCACCCTGCTCGGCGACGCGGTCTCGCTGCGGGTCCGCGCCGTGGACACCGTCGCGGTCGCGGCCACGCTGCTACTGGCCGTGCTGGCGCTGGCCGACGTGCTCTACCTCAACGTGCGGGAGCGTTCGGCCGAGCTGGCGACACTGCAGGCGGCCGGATGGAGCGACGGGGCGCTCACCCGCCTCATCGCGTACGAGGGAGTGCTCATCGGCGCCGCGGGCGCGCTGCTCGGAGCGGGTGTCGGGCTGTTCTTCGTCGACCGGTTCGCTGCCGCCGTGCCCGCGACGGCCGTGGCGGTCACCGCCGCCGCGGCACTGGCCGGGGTGGCCCTGTCCGGGCTCGCCGCGGTGCTGCCCGCCCTGTCCGTACGCCGACTGCGCCTGTCGACGCTGCTCGCCCAGGAGTAGCGCTCAGCCGCGACAGAACGGGTAGACGTCGCCCTCGACCCGGCGCGTCTGCCCGTTCGGCGACTGCACGAAGAAGGCGCTGCCCTGCACCCAGGTGCGCTGCCCCGGGCGGACCATCACCGTCTCGGACAGCTCCATCACGTATTCGCCGATGGTCAGCACGCTGACCAGCAGTAACCGGTCGGCGACGACGGGCTCGGTGGCAGGCATGGAACTCTCCGGGGGGCGGGGGAGCGCCCACGTTACCGCCGCACCCGCAGCCGCGGGAAGGGGCGCTGATCGATACGTGCGCCACACCACCGTCCTTCTTTCGTGCCGAGGGTGTCGATTCGGGCGGACGCTGTACGTATAGAGGGTGAGAGGCCGCGACGCCGGCGGCCGTGAAGACGAGGAGCGCCGCCATGAAGCAGTACCTGCTCAGCATCTACCAGCCCGACGGCGGGTCACCGCCGCCCGAGGTGCTGGACCCGGTGCTGCGGGCCCTCGCCACGCTGAACGCCGAGCTCGACGCGGCCGGCGTGACCGTGTTCAAGGACGGGCTGCAGCCGCCGGAGACCGCCACGGTGGTTCGCGCCAAGGGTGACGACATCCTGCTCACCGACGGGCCGTACGTCGAGGGCAAGGAGCACATCGGCGGGTTCTGGATCATCAAGGCGCCAGACCTCGACGCGGCGCTCGAATGGGCGGCCAAGGCAGCCCGCGCGGTCACCCTGCCGATCGAGGTGCGCCCCCTGTACTCCGAGGCCTGAGTTGGCCGACGTCGACGGTGTCTTCCGGGCGGAGTACGGCCGCGCGGTCGCCGTGCTGGTGCGCGCCTTCGGCGACATCGACCTCGCCGAGGAGGCCGTCCAGGACGCGTTCGCCGAGGCGGTGCGGCGCTGGCCGGACGACGGTGTGCCGCCGAGCCCGGCCGGCTGGATCATCACCACGGCCCGCAACCGCGCCGTGGACCGGCTGCGGCGCGAGGCCACCCGCGGCGACCGGCACGCGCAGGCCGTGCTGCTGCTCGCCCCGGACCCGCCGGCCGAGGAGGGACCCGTGTCCGACGACCGGCTCCGCCTGATCTTCACCTGCTGCCACCCCGCGCTCGCGGTCACCGCCCAGGTGGCGCTGACGCTGCGGCTGCTCGGCGGCCTCAGCACCGCCGAGATCGCGCACGCGTTCCTGGTGCCCGAGGCCACGATGGCGCAGCGCCTGGTCCGGGCCAAGAACAAGATCAAGGGCGCGGGCATCCCGTACCGTGTCCCGCGCGACGCGGACCTGCCCGCCCGCCTGCGGTCCGTGCTCGCCGTGGTCTACCTGGTCTTCAACGAGGGCTACACGGCCAGTTCCGGGGACGCGCTGGTGCGGGCCGACCTGTGCCAGGAGGCGGTGCGCCTGGGACGGCTGCTCGCCGAGCTGATGCCCGACGAGCCGGAGGCGCTGGGCCTGCTCGCCCTGATGCTGCTCACCGAAGCCCGCCGGGCGGCCCGCACCACCGCGACCGGGCAGCTTGTGCCACTGCCCGAACAGGACCGCGGCCGCTGGGACCGGGCGCTGATCGCCGAGGGGCTGACCCTGGTCGGCCGGTGCCTGCGGCGGCGGCAGCTGGGTCCGTACCAGCTCCAGGCGGCGATCAGCGCGGTGCACGCCGCCGCGCCCGACGCCGCGGCCACCGACTGGCCGCGCGTGCTGGCCCTCTACGACCGCCTCCTGGCACTGGCGCCCAGCCCGGTCGTGGCACTGCACCGCGCGGTCGCGGTGGCCGAAGTGGACGGCCCCGGCCAGGCCCTGGCCCTGCTGGACACGCTCGACCTGGACGGCCACCACGTGTACCACGCGGTGCGCGCGGACCTGCTGCACCGCCTGGGCCGCGACGCGGAGGCCGCAGCCGCCTACGAGACGGCCGCTGCCCGCACCGACAACACGGCCGAACAGGAGTTCCTGCGCCGCCGCCAGCAGGCTTTGCCCGCTTGAGGCCAGCCCGCGCACACCACCGGCCAGAAGCTGGTCCCAGCGCAGGCCCCTGGCGATCGAGTCCACTGCCGAGCGCGGGCGGACCTTCCGCCGGAAATCAGGCCGACAACAGGCGGTGGTGATCGTTAAGGTCGCCGGATGGCATCGAACCTGGAATGTGTCGGCCTGGGCGTCTCAGACGGCGACGGGCTGTCCGCACTGATCGGCGAAGCGCTGGAGCGGGCCGAACTGCTCGGCGAGGTCGCGGGGACGTCCGTGCACGCGTGGCAGGACCCGAGCGGCGCCCGGCTCGTCGTGTCCACCCAGGAACGCACGGTCAAGGACCTGCTTCCCTCGTACGCCGGCACGCCCGGCGCGCGCCTGGCGGGACTCCACGCGGTCAACGACGAGGTCGCCGTGGCGCACGTGGTCGACGCGGACGGCGAGACCCTGACAATGCTGGCCGTCGAGGTGGAGCAGCGCCGCCTGCTGTCCGCGAGCAAGCAGCCCGTGGACGCCGAGGCGGCCGTGGTCGCGCTCGGGGTCGACGTCACGGTGCATGCCGACGAGGCGGCGTTCGCGGCCTCGGACGCCAGCCTGCTCAGCCCCGGCAAGGAGCCCGGTGAACCGCCGGCCCACATCGTCGAGCAGGGCATGCCGTGGCCGCCACGGATGGGCCCCGAGTCGTTCATCTCGTACGGCGTGTTCGGACCGCCCGAGCAGGCTGAGGCGTACGCCCGGCTGCACGGCACCGTGCTCTCCGCGCAGCGGCGCACGGTCGCCCTGACCGGCGGATCCTTCGTGGTCGCCCGGGTACGCACGGTCGGCTTCGAGGTCGACCTGTGCCTGGCCGCGGCCGACACCCCCGAGCTGCCCCGGCCGGGCAACGTCATCGGGGGCACGGTGTTCCTGGTCGCCTCCGTGCCCGCACTGGCCGCCGCCGCATCCGCACGACGCTCCTCGCTGCCCTGGCGCAAGGGCTGACATCCGCGGCGGCCCGGATCACCAGCCGCGGGTGCGCCACTCCGGCAGGGACGGCCGTTCGCGGCCGAGCGTGCTGTCCTTGCCGTGGCCCGGGTAGAACCAGGTGTCGTCGGGCAACCGGGCGAAAAGCTTCGTCTCGACGTCGTGCAGCAGCGAGGCGAACGCCTGCGGGTCACCCCAGGTGTTGCCGACCCCGCCCGGGAAAAGCGAGTCGCCGGTGAACAGGTGCGGGTGCCCGTGCGGGTCGCGGTAGAGCAGCGCGATCGAGCCCGGGGTGTGCCCGACGAGGTGAATGACCTCCAGCTCGGCCTGACCGACGCGGACGGTCTGTCCCTCCGCGACGGTCTGCGCCTTGACCGGCAGCTCGTCGGCGTCGTCGGGGTGCGCGAGCGGCGTCGCGCCGGTGGCCGCCACGACCTCGGCGAGCGCCTGCCAGTGGTCGCCGTGTCGGTGCGTGGTCACCACGGTGGCCAGACCGGAGTCACCGGCCAGCGCGAGCAGGGTGTCGGCGTCGTTGGCGGCGTCGATCAGCAGCTGCTCGCCGGTGTGGCGGCAGCGCAGCAGGTAGGCGTTGTTGTCGTGCGGGCCGACGGACACCTTGCTGATGACGAGGTCGTCGAGTTCGCGTACGTCGGCGGCCGCGCCGCGGCTCACGTCTCCGGTGTAGGGCACTCCCGCAGACTAGCGCCGGGTGCGGGGCCGCGCCGGGCGGAGCGGGTCAGAACAGGCGGGCCAGGATCAGTTCGAGGGCTTCCTCGGCGTGGCGGCGGGACAGCTCGGCCGCGCGGTCCGCGTCGCGTTTGCGCAGCGCCTCGACCAGGTCCTGGTGTTCGGCCTGGGAGGCAATGATCTCGTCGGGGCGGTAGCGGGCGGCGACCTGGTCGTTGAAGTAGTACAGGTGGTTCTGCTCGATGACGCGGGCCAGGCGGGGGTTGTGGGCGGCCTCGACGATCAGGTGGTGGAAGCGGTCGTTGAAGACCACGAACTCGTCGGGTGGGCCGCCGGCGGACCAGCTGTCGCAGTGGGCGGCGATCGCGGTGAGTTCGGCATCGGTGGCGCGCTGGCAGGCGAATCGGGCCGCGAACGACTCCAGCGCCATCCGCACCTCGTAGATGGCCACGATCTCGTCTCGGCCGTGCTGGCGCACGATCCAGCGGCGGCGGTGGGACACGATCAGCCCGTCGGCGGCCAGCCGCTGCAGGCTCTCCCGGATGGGCGTACGGCTGACCTGGAGCTTCTCCGCGATCACGGCCTCGACCAGCGGCTCGTTAGGGCCGATCTTGCCCAGCACGATCTGGTCGCGCAGCCAGCGGTAGACGTTGTCCGACAGGGTGCGGGTGGCGTGCATCGGTTCGGCGGGCAGATCCTCCGCAGTGGGCATCTGGCCGCCTCCTCGTCGTGTCCGTCTCGAGCGCCCACAGTAAACGCATCGACGAGCGGCGGCCATGAGTCCATCACCACAACCGCGCTCGGCTCAGTTGGTCGACGCGGAGGTCTGCCCCCTGCTGTCCGGTTCGGCGCGACAGCAGTCTGGATCGATGCGGTCACATGGGGTACGCTTCGCTCCGTGGTTCGCATGTATTGGCGCTTTACGCTGGCTCTGGGTGGAGCCGGCGGTTCTATGCGCTGACCGCGATTCCACCCAGAGCCAGCAGGGCGAAGACGTCTCGTCTTCGCCCTTTGCCATGTCATGGACGGGCTGGCCTGGGACATTCCGAGGTGCGGGGCCCGTCCCCCCACGGAACCGGGAGACGCTCCGATGACCCAGACCAACGACGTCCACGTCCTGTCCTTCGAGCCGCTGCGGCCGCCGCGCGAGCTGCTCACGGAGCTGCCGCTCGGTGATCATCGCGCCGCGCTGGTGGAACGGTCCCGCCAGGAGGTGCGCGACGTGCTCACCGGTCGCGACGACCGGCTGCTCGTGGTGGTCGGCCCGTGTTCGGTGCACGACACCGAGGCGGCCATGGACTACGCCCGCCGGCTGGCCGAGGCCGCCAAGCAGCACTCCCGTGAGCTGTGTGTGGTGATGCGCGTCTACTTCGAGAAGCCGCGCACCACGATCGGCTGGAAGGGCCTCATCAACGACCCGGGGCTGGACGGCACCTACGACGTGCACCGCGGGCTGCGCACCGCGCGGGCGCTGCTGCTCGACATCCTCGACCTGGGCGTGCCGGTGGGCTGCGAGTTCCTCGACCCGACCAGCCCGCAGTACATCGCCGACGCGGTGACCTGGGGCGCGATCGGCGCCCGGACCATCGAGAGCCAGGTGCACCGCCAGCTGGCGTCCGGCCTGTCCATGCCGGTCGGGTTCAAGAACACCACCGACGGCGGCGTGCAGGGCGCGATCGACGCCTGCGAGGTGGGCCGCAACAGCCACGTCTTCTTCGGGGTGGACACCGACGGCCGGGCCGCGATCGTCACCACCACCGGCAACGAGGACTGCCACGTGATCCTGCGCGGCGGCCGCAGCGGCCCGAACTACGGCCCCGAGTCGGTGGCCGCGACGCTGGCCATGACCGAGAAGGCCGGCCTGAAGCACCGCCTGGTCATCGACGCGAGCCACGGCAACAGCGGCAAGAGCCACGAGCGCCAGGCCGTCGTCTCCGACGAGATCGCGGCGCAGATCGCCGGCGGCCAGGCCGGCATCGCGGGCGTGATGCTGGAGAGTTTCATCGTCGCGGGCCGCCAGGACCTCGACTCCGGCCAGCCCCTGACCTACGGCCAGAGCGTCACTGACGCCTGCATGAGCTGGGAGACCACCGAGCAGACCCTGGCCACCCTGGCCCAGGCCGTCACCGCCCGCCGCGCCGCCGCCTGACGTTCCCGCGCCTGCTGCCTGCGCGGCTAGATCGCCGTTTCCGGTCAGGAACTCGGGTGACACCGCAGTTTCTGGCCGAAAACGGCGATCTAGCCGCGCGGCGCGGGTGTGTCCCGCCCGGCGTGAGCCCGCCGCGCGCGGCCGCCGATAGATTGGCAGGCATGCTCGATCACCTGTCGATTCAGGTCGCCGACGTCGAAGCGGCCGCCTACTTCTACGACACCGTGCTGGAGCCGCTCGGCGGGCGGCGCATCCTGGAGTTCGGTGACGTCATCGGCTACGGCGTCGACCGGCCGGTGTTCTGGCTCGGCCCGGTCACCACCGAGGGCGTCGCCCGTGAGGCGCACATCGCCTTCGTCGCCGCCGACCGGGCCGCGGTCACCGCGTTCTTCGATGCGGCCGCCGGGACCGGCGCAGAGGTGCTGCACGAGCCGCGGGTGTGGCCGGAGTACCACGAGCACTACTTCGGGGCGTTCGTACGCGACCGCGACGGCAACAACGTCGAGGCGGTCTGCCACCTGCCCGGCTGATCAGTCCTTGCGGCGGGCGGCCAGCATGCCCCTGACGCCGAGCACGCCGACGGTGGTGCCGATGGCCAGCGAGGCGCCGATCAGCAGCGCGTGCACCCACAGGAAGCTGGTCGGCGAGCCGTCGCCGGACACGCCGGTCGACCAGGCCCGCGGGTCGTCCCAGATGGCGAGGGCGAACCGCGGCCAGATCAGCCAGGTCCACACGCCGACCCCGATCAGGAACAGCGACCAGCCCCGCGACAACCTCATAACCGGCGAGTATGCCAGTCAGCGCGGGTACTGCCGCACCGAGACCGGCCGCTCGAAGAACGTCTCCAGCGC
Source organism: Catellatospora paridis (assembly GCF_009720365.1). Classification (GTDB taxonomy): domain Bacteria; phylum Actinomycetota; class Actinomycetes; order Mycobacteriales; family Micromonosporaceae; genus Catellatospora; species Catellatospora paridis. Next base: position 411,808 of record NZ_ML769315.1, read on the forward strand.
CACGATGGTCTGCGTGCCGGTCACCCCCGGCACCGCGAAAATCTCCTTGAGCACGGCCTGCAGTTCCTCGGTCGTCGAGGTCCGGATCTTGGTGAGCACGGACGCGGAGCCCGCGGTGATGTGCGCCTCCTGGATCTGCGGGATCGCGCGCAGGGCGTCGGCGGTCTCCGCGTCGCCCATCCACGCGTTCGCCTCGATCAGCACGAACGCGAGCACGCCGCGCCCCGCCGCGTGCGGGTCGACCTCGACCGTGCTGCGCCGGATGACTCCCCGTTCGCGCAGCTTGCGAACCCGGTCGTGGGCGGCCGCGCCGGACAGGCCCACCGCCTGGCCCAGCGCCGCGTACGCCTGGGTCGCGTCCTCCTGCAGCAGCGCGATCAGCGTGCGGTCGATCTCGTCCATGATCGTTCACTCCCTGGAGCCTTTGACAGAACCATGTTAGGTGATGTTAGCGTTTTGCCGAACAACGTTAAGCATGGGAGGCACATCGTGAGTGCGCTGCTCGCCACCGACACCATCCCCGCCCAGCTCGTGACGCTGGATCCACGCTTCGCCTGCAACGGCGACGAGCGCGTGGAACGGCTCTTCACCGGCGGCCGCTGGCTGGAGGGCCCGGTCTACCACGCGGCCGGGCGATACCTGCTCTGCAGCGACATCCCCAACGACCGGATGCTGCGCTGGGACGAGACCACCGGCACGGTCGGCGTCTTCCGGCAGCCCGCGGGCCACACCAACGGGCACACCCTGGACGGGCAGGGCCGGCTGGTCAGCTGCGAGCAGGGCAACCGCCGGGTCACCCGCACCGAGCACGACGGCAGCATCACCGTGCTGGCCGACAGCTGGCAGGGCAAGCGGCTCAACAGCCCCAACGACGTGGTCGTCCACTCCGGCGGCACGGTCTGGTTCACCGACCCGTCGTACGGCATCGACAGCGACTACGAGGGAAATCGCGCGCCCAGCGAGATCGGCGCCTGCCACGTGTACCGGGTCCGCCCCGGCGGGGCGCCCGAAGCCGTGGTCCAGGACGCCGTACGCCCCAACGGCCTCGCGTTCTCCCCCGACGAGCGCCGGCTCTACCTGGCCGACACGCGCCGCAAGCACATCCGGGTCTTCGGCGTCACCGCCGAGGGCGGCCTGACCGGCGGCGACGTGCTGGCCGAGTGCGACGCGGGCTCGTTCGACGGGCTGCGGGTGGACGACCGCGGCATGATCTGGGCGGCGGCCCACGACGGGGTGCACTGCTACCACCCCGACGGCACCCGGCTCGGCCGGATCCTGCTCCCCGAGATCGTGTCCAACCTGGTCTTCGGCGGCCCGAAACGCAACGTGCTCTTCATGACCGCGAGCACCTCGGTGTACGCGATCAGGCTGACCGTGAACGGCTGCACGCCCCCGTGGGCGCGCGGCTGAGCACGATCAGGGCTGCATGTTGACGGCGGCACGGCTGCGCACGATGGCCAGCACCGCCGCCTCGACCTGCTCGATCGGCTGTTCCGGGGTGAACACCAGCCAGTCCAGCGCCACCACCAGGCACACGCCGAACAGCGCCGAGGCGGACAGTCGTACGTCCAGGTCCGGGGCGAAATCGCCGCTGTCCACGCCCGCCTGCAGCGTCGCGGCGATCACGGTGATCGCCTCCTCGCGCAGCAGGCGCAGCGTCTGCTGCCAGTCACGGTGCGTCCGCCACATCTCGGACAGCAGCAGCTGCGCGAAGGACCGGTAGCGCTGGATGAAGGCGAGCTCCGCCCGGACCAGCGCCTCGACGGCGGCCGTCGGCTCCCGCCCGGCGACCGCGGTCTTGAAGTCGTCGGTGAGCAGGCCCACCCCGTAACGCAGCAGCTCCTCGAACAGCACGCTCTTGGACGCGAAGTTGTAGTAGACGGTCCCCTTGGCCACCCCGGCCCGCTCCGCGATCTGATCCACCGTCGTATCGGAGAACCCCTGCTCCGCGATCAGCGCCATGGTCGCCTCGAACAGCTTCTGCCGCGTCGCATCCCGCCGCGCACTCCGCCCATCCACGCCCACAGCCCCCTCGATAACTCAGCGTCCGCGCCTCCCCGGCTCGCAGTTTCGGGGAAACTGCCGCTACCGGCGCACCGATTCACGCACTTTCCCCGAAACTGCAAGCCGCTGCGGGTATGCCCCCACCGTGCCACATCGGCCCTGCGGGCAGGTCACATGGTGAGGGCGGGGTGGAGTTTGTCGGGGGTGAGGCGGCGGGCTCGGGAGGCGGTGAGGGTGGTGAGGGTCAGGGCCAGGGCGGTCACGGCGAGCAGGACGGTGACGCCGGTGACGACGGTCCTGGTGGAGCCGCCGAGGATGAGGCGGCGCAGGCCGTCGACGACGTAGGTCATCGGCAGGTACGGGTGGATCACCTGGAAGAAGCCGGGGCTGGTGGCCACGGGGTAGGTGCCGCCCGAGCCGGTGAGCTGGAGCATCAGCAGGATCAGGGCGACCAGGCGGCCGGTCGAGCCCAGGGCCGCGCCGAGCAGTTGCAGCACGGCGGTGAAGGCCAGCATCGTGGCCAGCAGGTAGCCGTACATGCCCCAGGGGTGGGCGGGGTCCAGGCCCAGTGCGAGCAGCAGCACCGCGTACAGCACGGTGGCCTGCGCGAAGCCGACCGCGACCGCGGGCCGCCAGCCGGCCAGCGCGACCCGCCAGGCGGGCGCGCCGGTCATCAGGTGCCGCCGGGTCACCGGCCGCAGCAGCATGTACGTCAGCATCGCGCCCACCCACAGCGCCAGCGCCAGGAAGTACGGCGCGAACCCGGCCCCGTAGGCGGCGGCCGCGTGCCACACGTCGCGTTCCAGGGTCACCGGCGCGGCCAGCACCCCGGCCCGCTGCGCCCGGGTGTCCGCGTCGTAGCCGGGCACCTGCGCCGCCCCGTCGGACAGCCCTGCGGCCAGTGTGCGCGCCCCGTCGTCGAGCCGGACGAGCCCGGCGGCGAGCTCCCCCGCCCCGCCGGAGAGCCGGACCAGCCCGCCGTCCAGCTGCCGTGCCCCGGTGGACAGCCGGTACAGGCCGCCGTGCAGCGACTTCGCGCCCGCTGCGGCGTCGGCGACCCCGCCGTGCAGCCGGTCCGCGCCGGTGGACAGCGTGGCCAGTCCCGCGGCCAGCTCGTCGACGCTGCGCCGGGCCGCGGCGACGTCGTCGGCCAGGTGCGGGGCGGCCTTCGCCACCGCGCGGGCGGCTGCCGCGACCTCGGTCAGCTGCGCCTTGACCTGCGGCAGCCCGGCGGTGTCGAGCCGGTGTGCCAGGTCCCGCGCGGTGTCCGCGGCGCTCGTCGCGGCCCGGCGGGCGGCGGTGAAGGCCGGGTCGTCGGCGAGTTCGGGGTGCGCCTTCACGAGCGCGTCCAGCGAGGTGACGACCTCGGCGGTGCGCCGTACGGCCTGGTCGGCGAGCTGAGGCAGCGCGTCCAGGTGGGCGGCGAGCGCATCGGCGGCCGCGGCGACGGCGTCGGCACCGCGCTCGATGGTGCCGGCGTGCTCGCGCAGCACCGGCTCGACCCGGCCGCCGACACCGTCCACCGTGGACGCCAGCTGCGCACCGCCTGCGGCGGCCCGGGCCGCGCCGTCGGCGAGCTGCTCCGCTCCGGCCTCCAGCGTGGCCAGGCCACCGGCCAGCTCGCGGGAGCCGGACTCGGCCCGCGCCAGCCCGTCGGCGAGGGAGCCCGCCCCGGCCTGGACGCTGTGCGCGCCGTCGGCCAGCGCGTCCGCACCGTCGCGCGCGTCGGTCGCGCCGCCGGCAAGGTCGCCCGCGCCGTCGGCCGCGTCGCCCAGCGCCGACTTCACGTCGCTGAAGCCGATCAGCATGCCGTCGAAGTATTTCGCCGCCGCCGACTCGGCCGCCGCCGCCCGGATCTCGGTGAACGCGCTGCGCGCCAGCATCCCGGAGATGTAGTTGACCCCATCGTCACTGACGACGGTGAGCTGCCCGGCCCGTGCCGTCGCCGCCGGGTCCGGCCCGGTGACCAGGGCCGCCGAGAAGTCCGCCGGGATGCGCAGCATCAGCTGGTAGGTGCCGTCCCGCAGCCCGTCCGCCGCCTGCGCCGCGCCCACCCGCCGCCACCCGAAGACCTGCCGCTGCTCCAGCTCGTCGGCCAGGTCCCGCCCCGCGTGCACCTGCCCGCCGTCCGGATCGCTCGCCGCCTCGTCCTCCAGCACCAGCGCCACCGGGATCCGGTTCATGTTGCCGTACGGATCCCAGAACGCCCACAGGTACAGCGCCCCGTACAGCAGCGGCACCAGCGTCAGCACCACCAGCGCGGCCCGCGTCATCCGGTGCCGCCGGAACCGCCGCAACTCCAACCTGCCCAGACTCACCGCCCCACCCCCACCGTCGAAAGGAAGGGGTCGCGGCAGACGGCGATGACCGCGCGGCCGGTCGCGTCGAGGTCGCTGAGCAGGGTCTGCGTCTCGGCGGGGGTCAGGCCCACGTCGATGTCGTCGATGAGCAGCACGTCGGGGTCCTCCAGCAGGGCAAGCTTGATCATCAGGCGGTGCCGGTCGAGTGGGGACAGGTCGCGGACCAGGTCGTCGGACTCGCCCGCGAGCAGGGCGTGCCGGCTGCGGCGGTGCCAGGGCCGGGCCAGGCCGAGCAGGCGCAGCCGCTCCCCGACGTGCTCGGCGACGGTGAGCGCGGGCTCCGGCTCGTTGACGCCGGGGACCAGGCCGAACGCCGTACGCCCGGGGTTTCGCAGCGTGCCGTGCGAGGTGCGGAAGCGGCCGCCGAGCGCGAGCAGCGCGCTGGTCCGCCCGCCGCCCGCGGGGCCGGTCAGCGTCACCAGCTCGCCCGGATGGACCGCCAGGTCGAGATCCCGAAAGACCCATCCCCGGCGGGTACGCAGCCCGAGTCCCTCGGCCCGCAGCAGTGCCGCCTCCAACTCCGCCCCCAAAGTATTTGAACCGACCAGTCAGTTCAAATACTCGCTCACAGCGGGACCCGATCGGAAGTGAGGGTGAGCCGCCTCACCGACTACGATCCAGAGGTGATCTCGGCAGAGCCAATGATCTTCCGTACGGCGAGCTTCCAGGACCTGGACGCCACGACCCTCTACGCCCTGCTCAAGCTGCGCGTGGACGTCTTCGTCGTGGAGCAGTCGTGCCCCTACCCGGAGCTCGACGGCCGCGACGGCGAGCCCGGCACCCGGCACCTGTGGTACGAGGTCGACCGCAGACCCGTGGCCTACCTGCGCATGCTCGAAGACGCGGAGCCGGAAGGCAGGGTGTGCCGCATCGGGCGTGTGGTGACCGCCCCCGAGGCGCGCGGCGACGGCCTGGCCGGGCAGCTGCTCACGGCCGCACTGGCCGCGGTCGGCGAGCGCCCCGCGGTGCTGGACGCGCAGGCGCACCTGGCGAGGTTCTACGCCAAGTACGGCTTCGCCCCCAGCGGCCCGGAGTTCCTGGAGGACGGCATCCCGCACGTGCCCATGCGCAGGGGCTGAGCCCCGGGTCAGGACGCGGTCAGGACGCGGCGGCGACCACCGCGGTCGAGCCGCGCACGACCAGCTCGGGGTCGAACAGGTACTCGTCCGGGGCGACCTCGCCGCCGTCCACCTGCGACACCAGCATGGCCACCGCGGCCGTGCCCATCGCGCCGATGGGCTGGCGCACCGTGGTCAGCGGCGGGTCCGTGCAGGCCATGAAGAGCGAGTCGTCGTATCCGACCACGGAGATGTCCTCCGGCACGCGCAGGCCCATCCGGCGCACCGCGCGCACCGCGCCGAGTGCGAACACGTCGGAGGCGCAGACCAGCCCGGTCACGCCCTCCTTGATCAGCCGCACCGCCGCGGCCTGTGCCGCCTCCATCGAGTAGATGGTGCGCGCGACCGGCGGGTTCTTCTGCCCGGTGCGCTTGCGGAACGCGGCCAGCTTGCGCGCCGACGGCACGTGGTCGACCGGCCCGAGCAGCAGGCCGATCTTCGTGTGCCCGAGCGACGAGAGGTGCCCATAAGCCTGATCGACCGCGACCGCGTCGTCGGCCGCCACGACCGGGAAGCCCAGTCCGTCTATGGCCGCGTTCACCAGCACCACGGGCAGGCCGCGCTGGCGCAGCCGGTGGTAGTGCTCGTGCTCGGCGTCGGCCTGCGCGTACAGGCCGCCCGCGAAGATCACGCCGGAGACCTGCTGCTCCATCATGATGTCGACGTACGCCGACTCGGCCACGCCCTCCTCGGTGCGGGTGCACAGCACCGGGGTGAAGCCCCGCTGCGCCAGCGCCCCCGCCACGATCTCGGCGAACGCCGGGAAGATCGGGTTCTGGAGTTCGGGCAGCACGAGGCCGACCAGGCGGGCCCGCTCGCCGCGCAACTTGGTGGGCCGCTCGTAGCCGAGCACGTCCAGGGCGGTCAGTACGGCGGTGCGGGTCGCTTCGGAGATGCCGGGCTTGCCGTTGAGCACACGGCTCACCGTCGCCTCGCTCACCCCCACGTACTTCGCCACTTCGGCGAGTCTGCGCGTCACGCCGGTCACTGTAACCGGTCCGCCGCGTGACGGTTGCCGGGCGAACCGGTAAACCGGATCACGTTACGGCCTGGGGCGACTGCCCTGCCGGTGTCGAGAAGGGCACCTTCTACAACGCGGAGCGTTGCGAAGGTGCCCTTCTTTCACTCAACCGGTGGAGAGGGCCGCTCACCCTCTCCACCGGGGCTGGGGTGGGTTACGAGGCGTAGACCTCGTACTCCGAGAGCTGGCCGGCGGGCCAGCCCGTGTTTCCGGTGAAGCTCAGGCGCAGGTAGCGCTGGCTGGTCGCCGGGAACGTGATGGTGACGGTGTTGGCCGAGGACGGGTTGAAGACGTAGCCGGCCGAGGCCTTCACGGTGCTGTAGGAGGAGCCGTTGGTGCTGCCGAGGACCGACAGGGTCTGGGTGCGGGTGGCCCAGGCCGAGGCGGGCGGCAGCTTGAGCACGACGCGGGACACCGAGGTCGTCGCGCCGAGGTCGACCGTGATGGTCTGCGGCCAGGCGTTGTTCGGCGACTCCCAGTAGGAGTTGGCGTTGCCGTCGACCGCGTTGCCCGCGCCGTACACGTCGACGTGGCCGCTCTCGGTCACCGGGCGGCCCAGCGCCAGGTTGGTGTTCGCGACGACGCCGTTGCCCGACAGGTTGATCGTGTGCGGGCTGCCCGGCGCGTTGCTGGTGAAGCTGACCGAGCCGGAGCGGGCCCCGGACGCGGTCGGCGTGAACGTCACCGAGATCGTGCAGGACGCGCCCGCCGCCAGCGATGAACCGCAGGTGGTGGTCCGGGCGTAGTCACCGCTGACGGTGACCGCGCCCAGCGTCGCCGACGCCGTGCCGGTGTTGGTCACCGTCACCGACTGCGCGCCGCTGGTGCTGCCGACGGTCTGGTTCGCGAACGACAGGCTCGACGAGGACAGGCCGACGGCCGGGGTCTGCGGCGGCGGGCTGCCGTTGCCGTACACCTCGAACTCGCTGAACTGGCCCGCGGGCCAGCCGGTGTTGCCGGTGACCGTCACCCGGACGTAGCGGCGCGACCCGGCGGTGAAGTTGATCGTCGCGCTGTTGCCGGTGGCCGGGTTGAAGGTGTAGCCGGCCGAACCCGCCAGGCTGCTGAAGTTCGAGCCGTCCGTCGAGCCCAGCACCTGCAGGGTCTCCGTGCGGGTGCCCCACGACGGGGGCAGCTTCAGCACGACCTGGTTGACGGTCGCGCTCGTGCCCAGGTCGACCGTGATCGACTGCGGGAAGGCGTTGTTGTTGCTCTCCCAGTACGTGTTCACGTCGCCGTCGACCGCGTTGCCCGAGCCGTACGACTGGGTGTGGCTGGTCTCGGTGGTCGGGCGGCCCGCGGCGAGGTTGCCGTTGGGGTTGAAGCCCGAGCCGGACAGGTTCACCACGTGCGGGTTGCCCTGCGCGTTGCTGCCCACGGACAGCTGCCCGTTGCGGGTGCCGGTCGCGGTCGGCGTGAACGTCACCGAGGCGGTGCAGCTCGCACCGGGCGCCAGCGTCGTGCCGCAGTTGGTGGTCCGGGCGAAGTCACCGCTGACGGCGACGCCGCTCAGGTTCGCGGTGATGGTGCCCGGGTTGCTGACTGTGACCGTCTGCGCGGCGCTGGTCGTGCCCACGTTCTGCGTGCCGAACACCAGGTTCGACGTGCTCAGGCTCAGCTGCGCCGAGGGCGGCGGGGGGCTGCTGGGCGGCGGCGGGCTGTTGCTCGGCGGCGTGGTCGGGCCGCCGGTCCAGACCGGGGTCGGCCAGATGCCGGTGCAGGCCGGCGGGTTGGCGTACCAGCCGGAGTTGGTGCCGATCTGGGTGATCTGGAACGACGGGCCCACGCAGTTGTGGATCGGGTTGCTCTGCGCGATGCCGGTGGCGGTCACGTTCTCGAACGTGGCCTGGCCCTGCGACTGCACCTGCAGCGCGTACGTGCCCGCGCCGATGATGCGCACGTTCTTGAAGTGGATGCCGCTGGCCCCGCCCTCGATCCAGTGCAGCGCCGCATAGGAGCTGTCCAGGATGTCGGCGTCGGTGACGTTGATGGTCGCCCCGGCGATGGGCTCGTTGAGTCCGGAGAACCAGATCGCGCCGACGCCGAAGTTCCAGTTGTAGTCGGAGTTGCCGGCCCGGATCAGCGTGTTGCGGGCGATGGTGAAGGTGCCCGCCACGGCCGTGCCCTGGCCCGAGTTGACGCCCGGGTAGCGGTTGCCGATGTGGATGCCGCCGCCGTTGGTGATGGTGTCCGCGACCACGTTGTCCGTGATCTTGATGTCGCGGCCGCCGTACGACACGATGTTGTTCGCCAGGATCGTCACGCCGACCGTGTTGAACGAGAACGTGTTGTTGACGTTCGGGATGCGCTCGGGCCACATGGCCAGGCCGTCGTCACCGGTGTTGCGGACGAACGTGTTGGTGACCGTCGAGTTGGTGACGCCGGTGTGGAAGTTCACGCCGTCGGCGGTCTGGTCCAGGATCACGCTGTTGCGGATGGTGAAGTTGTCCATCGGGCCGTCCATCCAGGCGCCGACCTTCGTGTGCTGCATCCACACGTGGTCGACCACCGAGTTGGTCATGGCTCCGCCCATGGCGTTGACCTGGTCGTTGTCCTCGCGCTCGCGGACGTCGCCGATGATGGCGAAGTCCTTGAGGGTCACGTTGCGGCTCGGGCCGCCCGCCTCGTGCGCGCGGATCTCGCCGCCGTAGCCGCCGCCGGACACGTACTTGCCGTAGACGCCCACCGCGCGGTTGCGGTTGGTCGGGTGGCGGCCGGTGAGCACCGAGTGCCACATGCCCGCGCCCTGCAGGGTCACCCCGTCGACCACGATGTGGTCCCAGACGGTGTACGTCCCCGCGGGGATCCAGACGACCCGGCCCTGCGCCCGGCCCGCGTCGACCGCGGCCTGGAACTTCGCCGTGTTGTCGGCGGTGCCGCCGTTCGGGTCGGCGCCGAAGTCGGCCACCACGTCGATCGCGTTGGCGGGCTTGGTCTTCGGGCCACCGACGACCTCGAAGTCGGCCAGGTCGATGGTGAACGTCGGCGACTGCGCGGTCGAGTTCACCTGCAGCCGGATCTTCGTGCCGATCGGGTAGGTGCTGCCGAGCAGGCTGCGCTGCTCGTCGTAGAAGTGGTGCGGGTTGGTGTCGTTCGGGTTGTTGTTGAACGGGTAGCCGCCGTAGTACCAGCCGTACTTGGAGGTCACCGGGACGGCCTTCAGCAGGTTCCCGTTGATCCGCAGGTCGATGGTGGCGTCGCGGCCGGTGCCCGCGCCGTTGTCCGGCAGGCTGTACCGGAAGTTGATGGAGTCGGCGGGTGCGGTGAGGGTGAACTCGACGTACTCGCCGACGGCGTCGAGGACCACGGCCTGGCGGCCGGACGCCTCGGAGGCCAGCTGGCCGTAGTAGCGGGTGTGCGCCAGGATCGTGCCGTTGGTCGGCTGCTCCTCGGCCTCGAACTCCTTGAACGCGACGGTCGCGCCGCGCCCGGCGATCGAGAACGGGGAGATCGACGCGACCTGCTGCAGGTCCGGGCTGGAGGTGCCGAAGGCGGTGACCGCGACCAGCGCCACGCCGGCCAGCATCGAGCTGGCGGCCGCGGCGGCCAGCCCGGTGCGGCGGCGGGGCGCTGACGCGCGGCCCGTCGGTGCGGGTGGGGTGCTGAGCTCGTTCATTGGCTGTGCTGCCTTCCGGTGGGGACGGGTGACCGGAGCGGAGTGAGGCGGCGCGATTCGGGGGTGCGCGCCGCCACGGCCGTGGCGATGCTGAGCTACGGGCTCCTTTCCAGCCCGCGTGCGAAGAGGTCAGGCGGGGCGGATCCAGACCGCGGTGTCCGCGGGCAGGCGGTCGCCGTCCAGCGGGCCGCTGGCGACGAGGACCTGCGCGTACGCCGGCAGGTCGACGGCGTGGTCGGCGAGGTTGACCACGCAGACCAGGTCGAGGCCGTCCGGGGCGGGACGGCGGAACGACAGCACCTGCGCGGAGTTGTCCAGCCACGACATCGGGCCGTCGCCGAGCGCGGGCTCGCTGTGGCGCAGGCTCAGGCAGCGGCGGTACAGCTCCAGCATCGAACCCGGGTCACCGGTCTGCGACTCGGCGGTGTACGCCTTCCAGGCCGCCGGCTGGGGCAGCCACGGCTTGGCCGTCGCGGCGTCCGGGCTGAACCCGAACGGCGCCTGGGCACCCGACCAGGGCAGCGGCACCCGGCAACCGTCGCGGCCCGGGTCGGCGCCCGCGGTGCGGTGCCACATCGGGTCCTGCATCAACTCGGCCGGGATGTCCTCGACCTCCCAGAGGCCGAGCTCCTCGCCCTGGTACAGGTAGGCCGAGCCGGGCAGCGCCAGCGCCAGCATGATCGCGGCGCGGGCGCGGCGGGTGCCGAGCTCCAGGTCGACCGGGGTGTCGTGGGTGCGGCCCTTGAAGCTGAACGAGGTGTCGGCCCGGCCGTACCGGCTGACGTGGCGGGTCACGTCGTGGTTGGACAGCACCCAGGTCGCCGGGGCGTCCACCGGCGCGTGCGACTGCAGGGTGTCGTCGATGACGTCGCGCAGCAGCGCGGCGTCCCAGGGCGAGCACAGGAAGTTCATGTTGAACGCGGTGTGCATCTCGTCCGGGCGCAGGTAGTTGGTGAACCGCTGCACGTCGGGCATCCACACCTCGCCGATCAGGGCGCGGCCGCCGTACTCGTCGGCGATGCGCCGCCAGGCGCGGTACACGTCGTGCACCTCGTCCAGGTCCTCGAACGGGTGCCGCTCGGTGGTGCCGACCTCGGGCAGGGTCGGGTCCTTGACGAGCAGTCCGGCCGAGTCGATCCGGATGCCGTCGGCGCCCCGGTCGAACCAGAACCGCAGCACGTTCTCGTGCTCCTCCCGCACCGCGGGGTGGTCCCAGTTCCAGTCGGGCTGCGCGCCGTCGAACAGGTGCAGGTACCACTCGCCGTCGGGCACCCGGGTCCAGGTGCCGCCGCCGAAGTTCGAGGTCCACTCGGTCGGCGGCAGCTCGCCGTGCTCGCCCTTGCCGGGGCGGAACCAGAACAGCTCGCGCTCCGGCGAGCCGGGGCCGGCCGCCAGCGCCGCCTGGAACCAGGGGTGCTGGTCGGAGCAGTGGTTGGGGACCACGTCGACGATGACGCGGATGCCCAGCTCGTGGGCCTCCCGGATCATCTGCTCGCACTCGGCCAGGTCACCGAAGATCGGGTCGATGTTGCGGTAGTCGCTCACGTCGTACCCGCCGTCCGCCTGGGGCGAGACGTAGAAGGGGTTGAACCAGATGGCGTCGATGCCCAGGTCCCTCAGGTACTGCAGATGCGCCCGGACACCGGCCAGGTCGCCGACGCCGTCGCCGTTGCCGTCGGCGAAGCTGCGGACGTACACCTGGTAGATGGCGGCATCGCGCCACCAGGCGTCAGTCGCCGAGCGCACCCCCTGCGGCAAGGGGGCTCCGATGTCAACCACGAGATACCTGCTTCCTGTTACGGAACACGAACTGGACGTGGGGCACGGCGGGCGGGGCCCCCCGGGGGGGGGGGGGGGGGGGGGGGCGGGCCCCCGCGGCCGGCTACTCCTTGAGACCGCCGGCGGTCAGGCCGGACATGATGCTGCGCTGGAAGATGAGGAAGAACACGATGGTCGGGATCGCGGCGATGACGGCCGCGGCGACGACCACGTTCTGCGGCGTACCGCCGGAGAAGGCGTAGATGCCGACGCTGATGGTGCGGGTCTCCGGCGAGGGCATGACCAGCTTGGGCCAGAGGAAGTCCTTCCACACCGCGGTCACCGCGAAGATGGAGACCACGCCGAGGATCGGCCGGGAGATCGGCAGCACGATCGACCAGAGCGTGCGCATCGAGCCCGCGCCGTCCATCCGCGCCGCCGACATCAGGTCCTCGGGGATGGAGTCGAAGAACCGCTTCAGCAAGAAGATGTTGAACGCGTTGGCCACCGCCGGCAGCCAGATCGAGAACGGCGAGTCGATCAGGCTGATGTGCAGGATCGGCAGGTCGATCACCGTCACGTACTGCGGGATGATCAGCACCATCGCCGGGATCATCAGCGTCGCCAGCATCATGCCGAGGATCAGGTTGCCCAGCTTCGGCCGCAGCTTCGACAGCGCGTACGCCGCCGCCGTGTCCAGCACGAGCTGGAACGCCAGCGCGCCGACCGCGTAGTAGAAGGTGTTGAACAGCAGCTTGGCCAGGTCCAGCCGGTTCCACGCGTCGGAGTAGTTCTCCGGCTGCGGGTCGGCCGGCCACAGCGTCGGCGGGGTCTGCGCCAGCTCGGGGCTGGACTTCAGCGCGCCGGTGATCATCCAGTACAGCGGCCCGATGAAGACGAGCGTGAACAGGATGACCACGACGGTGAGGAGGGTCCAGTAGATCACCTTGCCGCGGCCCCGCTGGAGCTGCGCGAAGGAGACCAGTGACCGCGTCTCGGATTGCTGCGCCATGACTCGTTCCCCTAGTCCTGTTTCGCGTTCAGCCGGGCGTAGACGGCGGAGAAGCCGATCAGCGCCACGAGCATGATCACGCCGAGCGCCGCCGCGCCGTTGAGGTCGTTCTGGAAGAAGCCGTGCTGGTAGATGAGGTAGACGACCGACGTGGCCGAATCCTCCGAGCCCGCGCCGTTGGCCAGGATCAGCGGCTCGATGAACAGCTGCATGGTCGCCACGACCTGGAGCATGGCCATCAGCGACAGGATCAGCCTGGTCTGCGGGATGGTCACGTTGGTGATGCGCCGCCACAGGCCGGCGCCGTCGAGCTCAGCGGCCTCGTACAGCTCGCCCGGGATGTTCTGCAGCGCGGCCAGGTAGATCAGCACCGCGCCGCCCATGTTCATCCAGGTCGAGGCGATGACCATGGCCGGCATCGTCATGTCCGTCGACTGCATCCACTGCGAGGTCGGCAGCCCGAGCCCCTTGAGGATCGAGTTGAACAGGCCGGCGTCGCTGGGGTCGTAGGCCAGGTACTTGAACAGGAACAGCGCCGAGGCCGGGGGCAGCATCACCGGCAGGTAGATCAGGATGCGCAGGTAGCCCTTGGCGTGCCGGAACTCGTTGAGCAGCACCGCCAGGAAGAAGGGGACCGCGTAGCCGAGGACCAGCGCGAGCACCGTGAAGTACAGGGTGTTCTGCCAGGCCGTCCAGAAGCTCGGGTCGTTGATGATCCGGTCGTAGTTGTCCCAGCCCACCCAGGTGGTCTCGCCGGCGCGGGTGCGCTGGAAGCTCATGACCACGCCGCGGATCATCGGGTACCACGAGAAGAACGCGAAGCAGATGACCGCGCCGATCAGGAACGCGTAGCCGGTCAGGTTGTCCTTGAGCCGGCGGTTGCGCCGGGCGCGACGCGGATCGACGGGTGCTGGCGCTTGGCTGCCGACGTCGATGCCGGCGCCAGGAACGGTGGCGATCGCCATGTCATCACTCCTGAAGGAAGGTGCGGGGTCAGGTCCGCGCGAGGACGGGGAGCCGGCGTGGTGCCCGGCTCCCCGTCCCTACATCACTTGGCGGCCTGGGTGAGGAGCTGGTTGACCCGCTCCTCGGCCTTCTTGAGCTCCGCGTCGACGTTCGCGTTCGGGTTGGTCAGGATCGCCGACATCGCACCGTCGAGGATCGCGTAGATGCCCTGCGCGTTCGGCGGCTCGAACTTGATCGTGACCGGGTTGTTCTCGAAGGCGCTGAAGTCGTCCGGCGCGATGTTGCCGTTCGTCTTGCGCAGGTCGAACTCCGCCTTCTGCGACGGGCTGCCCGGGGTGAACAGCTGCGGCTGCGGCAGACCGACCTGCTCGCCCAGGGTCTTGGCGCGGGCGTAGTCGAACTGGCCCTTGCCCGGGGTGAGCTTCTCGAAGGCGAGCCACTTCAGACCGGCCTTGACCTGGTCGTCGGTCAGGCCCTTCTTGAAGAAGTAACCCTCACCGCCACCGAGGGTGCCCTTGGCGGCGCCGTCCTGGCCGGGCATGGCGCCCATCGCCCAGTCCTCGTACTTGCCCTGGAACTGGGTGACGATCGCGGTGGTCGCGTCGGGCGCGCCAACGAACATGCCGACCTTGCCGGCGCCCGCGATGGTCAGCAGGTCGCCCCAGCCGAGCAGCTGGCGGGCGCCCATGCTGTTGTCGCCGTAACGCATGTCCTTGAGGTTCTGCAGAACCTTCTTGCCCATGTCGTTGTTGAAGTCGGCCTTCTTGTTGTCGGCCGTCACCAGGGCGCCGCCCTGGGCGTACAGCTCGGCGGTGAAGTGCCAGCCGCCGGTGTTGCCGGAGCTGTACTCGCCGAAGCCGGCGACGCCGTCACCGAGCGCCGAGATCTTCTTGGCGGCCTCGCGAACCTCGGCCCAGGTCTTCGGCGGGCTCTTCGGGTCGAGACCGGCCTTGCTGAACAGGGTCTTGTTGTAGACCAGGCCCATCGAGTAGTTCTTGGTCGGGACGCCCCAGACCTTGCCGTCCTTGGTGAACGTGCTCTTCGCGTCGCCGAGCACGTCGTCCCAGGTCGGGATGTTGTCCTTGTTGACGAAGGCGCTGATGTCCATCGCCTGGCCGGAGTCGATGACCTGCTGGACGTCGGTCATGTAGCCGTAGAACACGTCGGTCATCGAGCCGCCCTGCAGGCGGGCGGTGAAGTCCGGCGGGTTGGCGCACTGGGTGCCGACCGAAACGCTCTTAATCTTGATGGTCGGGTTGGCCGCCTCGAACGCCTTGACGTCGTCGTTCCACGCCTGCAGCAGGTTCTTCTGCGCACCGACCGGCTGGCAGTCGACCGTGATGATCGTCTTGCCGGCAGCATCCGTGTCATCGTCGCTCTTGGTGGAGCAGGCCGCGAGGCCCAGTCCCAGGCCGGTCGCGAGCGCGATCGCCGCGACCTTCCGGAAGTGCGGTACGGACATCTGTCCATCCCTTCGGGAAACAGTTCTTGATCTACGGAGCCGCGAGGACGGATCGCCGCGGCGGCCTCTTGGTGTTGCGCTGACTTCCGTGTGACCTGCCTCGCATTTTCCAAGGTCAGGCTTAGGTGAAGTCACTGTAGCGTTGGCGACTCATGTCCGCAAGGTGTCGAGATAGTTACGCAATTTTTCGACCGAACCCTGTCGCACGCGAGCCAGTGTCTGCGCTGCAAGGGATACGTGTGGTCTGGTTCACACGGCATGTGTCGATACCGTTTCGCAATCTGGTTTGCACACGGTCGGGTCTTTGCGGTGCGGTGTGCGCGATGATCGGTACGAAGTCATGAACGTGCAGCTCATGGCCGCAAACCCGGCAGCGGCGACGCGGGCGCGGGCGACCAGGGGCGCAAGGAGAGCGGCCCGCGGCGGGCAGGTATCGACCACGGCCGACGGCGGTCACGTTTACGCAACGTTTCAGCGCCCCGCGGGACCGCACCACACCGCACCCCGCCGCGGCTCGGATCACGCGGTGGGTGACCCGGGTCGGCTGCGGGCGGTGATCGTCGTTTCGGGTCGGAAAGTGGAGCTGGACCGCAGATCAAGGCACGAGACGGCGACATCACCGGCCCGCGCCCGCCGGGGAACGCGAAACGGCTCCGTGCACACCGTTTGCACGGGGTGGACGGAGCCGTTGCGGAGTGAAGGTCAGCCGGTGGCGCGGGCCTGGGCGGGGACGAGGCGGGCGCTCGCGGGGACAGCGGCGGTCGAGCCGCGTACCACGAGCTCGGTCTCGAACAGCAGCTCGTCGGCCGGGACCACGTTGCCGGCGATCTCGCTGACCAGCAGCGCCACCGCGGCCTGGCCCATCGCCTCGATCGGCTGGCGCACCGTGGTCAGCGGCGGGTCGGTGCAGGTCATCACGGCCGAGTCGTCGTAGCCGACCAGCGACACGTCACCGGGTACGTTCAGGCCGAGGCGGCGCGCACCGCGCACCGCGCCCAGCGCCAGCACGTCGGAGGCGCAGATCAGGCCGGTCACCCCGCGCGAGATCAGCCGCGCCGCGGCGGCGTGGCCGCCCTCCATGGAAAAGATGGTGCGCTCGACCATGTCGTCCGCCCCCGGGAACGCCTGGCGCTTGCGCGAGGAGGGCATGTGGTCGGGCGGGCCCAGGATGAGTCCGATCCGGTCGTGGCCCAGCGACACCAGGTGGTTGTACGCCTGCTCGGTGGCCACCGCGTCGTCGGCCGACACCCGGGGGAAGCCCAGGTCGTCGATGCCGGCGTTGACCAGTATCGCGGGCAGTCCCCGGTCGAGCAGCCGCCGGTAGTGCTCGTGGTCGGCATCGGCCTGGGCGTAGTTGCCGCCCGCGAAGATCACGCCGGACACCTGCTGCTCCAGCAGCATATCCACGTAGTCGGACTCGGCGACGCCGTCGGCGGTGCGGGTGCACAGCACCGGGGTGAACCCGCGCTTGGCCAGGGCTCCGGCCACGACCTCGGCGAACGCCGGGAAGATCGGGTTCTGCAACTCGGGCAGCACGAGGCCGACCAGCCGGGCCCGTTCGCCGCGCAGCTTGGTGGGCCGCTCGTAGCCGAGCACGTCCAGCGCGGTGAGCACGGCCGTTCGGGTGGCCTCGGAGATGCCGGGGCGACCGTTGAGCACCCTGCTCACGGTCGCCGTGCTCACTCCCACGTACTTCGCCACTTCGGCGAGTCTGCGCGTCATGGTACGCAAGTGTAGGGCACGATCGTGCAAATCAGTTGCATGGGTTGCCCTACAGTTTGCAGAACTTCGCTCGAGCCCTGATGACGGGACGTAACGCCCCGTCGGGCGCCGGGAGCGCTCCCCTACGGCAGGGCGGCGACGAGGTCCTCCACCGAGCGGCGGCGGCCCGTGTAGAACGGGACCTCCTCTCGCACGTGCCGACGGGCGGACGAGGCGCGCAGGTCGCGCATCAGGTCCACGATCCGGTGCAGCTCGTCGGCCTCGAACGCCAGCATCCACTCGTAGTCGCCCAGCGCGAACGAGGCGACCGTGTTGGCCCGCACGTCCGGGTAGCCGCGCGCCATCTTGCCGTGCTCGGCCAGCATCTCCCGCCGCTGTTCGTCGGGCAGCAGGTACCACTCGTAGGAGCGCACGAACGGGTACACGCAGATGTACCGGCGGGCCTCCTCGCCGGCCAGGAACGCCGGGATGTGGCTCTTGTTGAACTCGGCCGGGCGGTGCAGCGCCGCCTGCGACCACACCGGGGTCAGGCACTTGCCGAGCGCGGTCCGCCGGAACAGCCCGTACGCGTCCTGCAGCGCGTCGGAGGAGCCGGAGTGCCACCAGATCATCACGTCCGCGTCGGCCCGCAGTCCCGCCACGTCGTAGACGCCGCGCACCGTGACGTCCTTCTCGGCGAGCTGGGCGAACAGCGCCTCGACCTCGCCCGACACCTCGGAGCGGATCGACGGCAGCGGGCCCTTGACCCGGAACACCGACCACATCGTGTACCGGATGGTGTCGTTGAGCTCCCGCAGCCGGGCCGCGTTGGTCTGTTCGGTCATGCTCTCATCCTTCCAGAATCCGGTCTGCGGCCTGCTCCGCGGAGGTGACACAGGCGGGGATGCCGACCCCGTCGAAGGCCGCGCCCGCCAAAGCCAGTGGCAGGCCGGCCAGCAGCATGCGGGCCTGCCCGACCCGGTCCACGTGGCCGGGGGCGTACTGCGGCAGGCCGCCGCCCCAGCGGGTCACCTCCGCCGCGACGGGTGCGGGCAGGGCCGTGCCGAGCACCGTGCCCAGGTCGGCCAGCACCGTGCGCACCAGCTCCGCGTCCGGGCGCTGCAGCGCCGCCTGCTCGCCGTACCGGCCTACGCTGGCGCGCAGCAGCACGCGGCCGTCGGAGCGGGCATGGTGGGCCCACTTGGTGCTGAAGAAGGTGGCCGCCTTGATGGTCAGCCCCTGGTCGGCGGGGACCAGGAAGCCGGTCAGCGCGGGCAGCTCGACGCCCGCCAGCTCCAGCGTCACCAGCCCGACGCTGGCGTAGTCGAGTGCGCCGACCAGCGCCGCCGCGTCCGGCGACACGTCGTGCAGCAGCCGCGACGCCGGGCGCGCGGGGCAGGCCAGCACCACCGCGTCGCACTCGACGCGCTGCGCGCGCACGCTCTCCGGGGCGTCCGGCGCGGCCGCGCCCACCGACAGCACCCAGCCCGCGCCGTGGCGCTCCAGCCGCCGCACCGGCACCCCGGTCAGCAGGCGCACCCCGCGGCGGGCCAGCTCCGCGGCGGCGGCGTCGATCAGAGCGCCCAGGCCGCCGCGCAGGGTGCCGAACACGGGACTGCCCGGCTGGTGGGCCCGGCTCGCGGCCGCGGTCAGCGCCACCGCTCCGCGCAACGTGTGCTCGGTGCCGAGCAGCCGGTGCAGGGCCGGCACCGTGGCCGCCAACGACAGGCCGTCGGCGCTGCCCGCGTACACCCCGCCGAGCAGCGGGTCGACCAGGTGCGTGACCACCTCGCCGCCGAGCCGCTCGCGCACCAGCGCACCGACGGACCGGTCCTCGCCCGCGGGCAGCACCGGGACGCCGCGGTCCGCGTCGTGGTCGTCGAGGGTGGCGATGCCGTCGAGCGCCGCCTGCGGGCCGGGCACGCCCATCACGGTGCCGCCGGGCAGCGGCCGCAGCCGCCCGTCCAGCCACAGCCCGGCCCCGGCGATCGCCGGATGGACCAGCCGGTCCCCCAACGCCAGCTCGTCGACCAGGCGCTTGGCGCCGCTCGGGCCACCGGCCGGGTCGCGCATCAGGAACTGCTCGGCGCCGGTGTCCACGCCGTCGGGCCGGGTGCTGATCCGGCCGCCCAGCCGGGCGGACTGCTCCACCAGGGTCACCCGGCCGCCCGCACCGGACAGCCGCAGCGCGGCCGCCAGCCCGGCGATCCCGCCCCCGACGACGACCGTGTGCGTCATGCTGAGCTCGCTCATCGGGCGCTGAGCGTGTGCACCAGCTCTACGATGCGGGTGAGCACGGTGGGGTCGGTCTCGGGCAGCACGCCGTGGCCGAGGTTGAACACGTGGCCGGGGGCGGTGCGGCCCTCGGCGAGCACCCGGCGCACCTCGCGTTCGACGACCTCCCACGGCGCGAACAGCACCGCCGGGTCGAGGTTGCCCTGCACCGGATGCCCCGGCACCTGCTTGGCCGCCTGGTCCAGCGGGGTGCGCCAGTCGACGCCGACGACGTCCGCGCCCGCCTGGGCCATCGCGGGCAGCAGCAGGCCGGTGCCGACACCGAAGTGGATGCGCGGCAGCCCGGCGTCGGCCAGGCCGTCCAGCACCTTGCGCGAGTGCGGCTGCACGTACTCGCGGTAGTCCGCTTCGGACAGCGCGCCGACCCAGGAGTCGAACAGCTGCACCGCGCTGACGCCCGCGCCGATCTGCACCCGGAGGAAGGTCAGCGTGATGTCGGCCAGCCGGTCCAGCAGCGCGTGCCAGAGCTGCGGGTCGCCGTACATCAGGGCCTTGGTCTGGGTGTGGTTGCGCGACGGGCCGCCCTCGACCAGGTAGCTGGCGAGCGTGAACGGCGCGCCCGCGAAGCCGATCAGCGGCGTCGCGCCCAGCTCCGCGGTCAGCATCCGCACGGCCTCGTCCACGTAGGACACCGCGGCCGGGTCCAGCGGGCGCACCCGGTCCAGGTCCGCGAGCGTGCGCACGGGCTCCGCGACGACCGGGCCGGTGCCGGCCACGATGTCCAGGTCGACCCCGGCCGCGTCCAGCGGCACCATGATGTCGCTGAACAGGATGGCCGCGTCCACGCCGTGGCGGCGTACCGGCTGCAGGGTTATCTCGGTGACCAGGTCGGGCCGCCGGCACGACTCCAGCATGCGCACCCCGGCCCGCAGCGCGCGGTACTCCGGCAGGGAGCGGCCCGCCTGCCGCATGAACCACACGGGGGTGAACGGGACGGACTCGCCCCGACACGCGCGGACGAAAGCGGAGCCCGCCGTCGGGCGGTCCGCGGGACTGGTCTGCTCTGCGCTGCTCATCACGGCCATCGTGCCACCGGTCAGATAACGATCTCCGAACGGGTGGCGTTGATGTGAGCCGTATCGGCGCGCCGAACCACGACAACGGTCCCGAAGCGCCCTAGGGTACGGCTATGGCGCTCACGACGGCACTGCCCGAGACGTTCACGCGCGCCGTCGCCGCGCTGCGTGCCGCCGACCCCCGGAGCGAGATAGCGCTGGAGGAGGTGCCTGCCCCGAGCCGGCTCGCCCCGCACGCCTTCGCCCTCGGCGCGACCGTGCTGCGCCGCGGCGAGGAGGTCACCACCGGGCGGCTCATCCTCCTGCACGACCCGGCGGGCCACGAGGCGTGGGAGGGCGACACCCGGCTAGTCACCTACGTCACCGCGGAACTGGAGCCCGAGCTGGCCACCGACCCGCTGCTGCCCCAGGTGGGCTGGAGCTGGCTGGTGGACGCGCTCGACGCGCACAGCTCCGGATACGCCGCCATCGGCGGCACGGTGACGCAGACCATCTCCAGCCGCTTCGGCGCGCTGGCCGCCGACGGGCCGCCCACCACCGACCTGGAGCTGCGCGCGTCCTGGACCCCGCTGGACCTGAACCTGGAAGGCCACGTCGCGGCCTGGTGCGCGCTGCTCGCCTCGACCGCGGGCCTGCCGCCGGTCGGCGTGTCCGCGCTGCCGCTGCGGCGCTTCGAACAGCGCTGAACCGGCACCGCCCGACGGAGGCCGGCCGCGCCGGCGGTGGGGTGTCCCGACTCACGGCGACGACGAAGGGCGGCCGGAACACCGGCCGCCCCTGTCAGCGGTTCACGCGGTCACCTGCCGCACGGACCGTCCGGCCCGCGGCTGCGCATCAGAGATAGGCCTTGCAGGCCTTGTCCATGGCGGTCGCCCGGGCCTCGGACGGCGCGCTGAAGAACGCGTCTAGCTTGTCGAGGCAGGCCACCAACGCCTTGTTCTCGTTCTGCACGCCCTCGAGGTCCTGCTTGGACTTCGCCAGCTCGTCCTTCGTGGTCTCCAGCTGCGACTTGCCCGAGGAGATCTCGCCGTCCTTGGACTTGATGGCCTTGTCGCGCTCGTCGACCTGCTGGGTCAGCGTCGACCTGGTGTCGGCGAGCTCGCCCGACTTGAGCACGAACAGCGTGGTCATCACACCGGTGGTCAGCACGAGCACACCCGTCGCGATCGCCAGCAGCAGCGTGGCCGTGGACTTCCTGACCGGCGCCGGGGCGGCGGCCGGGTAGCCGTAGCCCGAGGTCGGGTATGCCGACACCGGCACGGCCGACACCGGGTAGCCCTCAGGCTGCGCCGGGATGGCCGCGTAACCCGCCGGGTAACCGGCCTGCGCGGGGTAACCGGCCTGCGCGGGTACCGGCTGCGTGGGGACCGGGTAACCGGGCTGCGCGGGCACCGCCTGCGCGGGCACCGGGTAGCCGGCCGGCTGGGCGGCGGGCTGGGCAGCCGTGGCCGGGTACGCGGCGACCGGCTGCGGCGCAGTGGCCGGATACGCGGCTACCGGCTGTGCCGCGGTGGCGAACGCATCCGCGGGCTGCGCCGCAGCGGCGGCGTACGCGGTGGCCACCGGGGCGGGTGCGACCGCCACCGGCTCCGTGGCGGGTGCGACCGCTACGGGCTCCGTGGCGGGAGCGGTCTCCGGAAGAGCGGGCGCCTGCGCGGGCACTGCCGGCGCGGGAGCCTCGTCGGCCGGGGACGCGGGATGGGTCATGGCTGTTTCCTCCGTGAAGGTGGTGCGCGCTGAGCCGAAGGGGTTCCGGTCAGCAGACGGTGAAGAGCTTGCAGGCGTCCGCGATCGGGATCGCCAGGCCGAGGCCTTCGGCGTTGAGGTATCCGGCGACGGTGATGCCGACCACCTGCTGCTGGCCGTTGATCACCGGGCCGCCGGAGTTGCCGGGGTTGATCGCGGCGTCGAACTGGACCATCGGGCCCTCTTCGTAGCCGGATTCCCGGATCGCGCTGATGACGCCGCTGGTGACGGTGTCGGTGAGGCCCAGCGGTGCGCCCACCGCGATGATCTGCTGACCGGGCTTCGCGGGCGTCGTGGCGACCGTGAGACCGGCGAACTTCGCCGTGGTGTGCAGCTGGGCCACGTCCCGCAGCTTGTTGACGCCGACGATCTTCGCATCGAACCGCTGTCCGTCACGCGTGATTTTCACGGTGCGGCCGCCGTCCTGATACAGCTCCTCGACCACGTGGTAGTTCGTGAACAGGTTGGTGCCGCCGTCAGCGGCATTGGGCCCCACCGCGAACGCGGTGCCGATGGAGCGACCGGCCTCCACGCGGAAGACGCTCGGCAGCACGGCCGCGGCCAGCTTCTCCACGTTGAAGGCCCCGCCGACCTCCTTCTCCAGCGCGCCGAGCCGGGTCTCGGCCTCCTTCAGCCGCTCGCCGTCCTTCTGCTGCAGCTCCGTGAGCCGCCGGTCGGCGCCGTCCAGGGCCGCGCTCAGCTCCCCGATCCGCACGTTCTGCCAGGCCACCAGGCCGATCAGCAGGGCCGACAGCACGACCAGCACCGTGTTGAAGCCCAGCAGGCGACGCAGCCGGCCACGGGATGCGGGCGGGCGGGGCACGACGGGCGCGGGGTGCGGGGGCAGCGCGTACGCCATCGGGACGGGCTGCGGCGGCCACGGCTGCTGGGGGTGGCCCGCGGGGGCGGGCGGGAACGGGCCCGGCAGGTGACCGGCCGGAACCGGCGGATAGGAACCCGCCGGCAGGGCTGGCGCACCGGGCACGGGACCGGCCGGAACACCGTGGCCTGCCGGAACCGGCGGGTACGGCCCGGCGACGTGGGCCTGCCCCGGCTGAGCCGGGATCGGCTGGACCGGGATCGGCTGGACCGGGATCGGCTGGACCGGGATCGGCTGGACCGGGATCGGCTGGACCGGGATCGGCTGGACCGGGATCGGCTGGGCAGGGATCGGCTGGGCAGGGATCGGCTGGGCAGGGATCGGCTGGGCAGGGATCGGGGCACCGGCCGGCGGTGCGGGCACGCCCTGCGGAGCGGCGCCCTGCGACGTGTCGGGCTGAGGGCCCGTGCTCATGTGTTCCTCCCCGTGCGGCTGATCATGTGCGATCGGCTGGCACACCATACTGGGAGCCGTCGACTCGCATCGCCCCGTTTCCGGGGCCTCTTCGCACGCCGTTCACCGGTCCGTCACACCTGTCCCACCGGTCACCGACGCGCCATACCCGGGGTGCTGCCGTCCTCGCCGACCGGCTGGCCGTACGGTGTGACCATGACCGACGAGGACGCACCACTGCGCCGTCGGACCCGCCATCGCACGCCGACAGGCGACGGCGCGCCGGACGCGACACCGAACGGCGGTGGGCCGACACTGCTGACCGAACCTGCCGACGGCACCCCCGAACCGGTGGTCACCTCGGCGGAGTTCGCCGACGTCGTGGCCAGGTTCGCCGCGGGCACCGGCCCGGTCGCCGTGGACGCAGAACGGGCCTCCGGCTTCCGCTACAGCCAGCGGGCATACCTGGTCCAGCTGCGGCGCCGGGGTGCCGGCACCGCGCTCATCGATCCGGTGCCGCTGGGCGATCTGTCCGCCTTGGACGAGGCGCTGGCCGACACCGAGTGGGTGCTCCACGCGGCGAGCCAGGACCTCCCGTGCCTGGCCGAGGTGGGCCTGCGGCCGCGCCGCTTGTTCGACACGGAACTGGCCGCCCGCCTGGCCGACTTCGAGCGGGTCGGCCTGGCCGCACTGACCGAACAGCTACTCGGACGCACCCTGGAGAAGCACCACTCCGCGGCGGACTGGTCCACCCGTCCACTCCCCCATGACTGGCTGACCTACGCGGCGCTGGACGTCGAGCTGCTCGTGGAGCTGCGCGACGCGCTCGCCGAGGAGCTCGACCGCCAGGGCAAGTCCGCCTGGGCCGCGCAGGAGTTCGCCGCGCTGGTCGCCGGCGGCGCCCGCCCGCCCAAGCAGCGGACGGACCCGTGGCGGCGCACCTCCGGCATGCACCGGGTGCGCGGGGCGCGTGCCCAGTCGCGGGTGCGCGCGCTGTGGTACGCCCGGGACACCATCGCGATTCGCCGCGACACCGCGCCCGGCCGGGTGCTGCCCGACGCCGCGATCGTCGCGGCGGCCGAGATGAACCCCAAGACCGAGCGCGAGCTGCTGCTGCTGCCGGGCTTCGGCGGCCGGTCGGTGCGCCGGCTGGCGACGACCTGGCTGGAGGCGCTCGACGAGGCCCGCGCCCTGCCCGACGACGCCCTGCCCACCACTCCGGTGTTCGAGGGGCCGCCACCGCCGCACCGCTGGGCCGACAAGGACCCGGAGGCCGCCGCGCGGCTGGTCCGCTGCCGCGAGGTGGTCACCAAGACCGCCGAGCAGCACCACCTGCCGCCGGAGAACCTGATCACGCCGGAGTTCATCCGCCGGCTGGCCTGGGAGCCGCCCGCCGACCCCGACACGGCCGCGGTCACCAAGGTGCTCAGCGACCTCGGGGCCCGGCAGTGGCAGTGCGGGCTGCTGGCCGAGGAGCTGGCGCATGCACTGGTCGCCGTCCCGGCGGAGCCCGAGCCGGACAGTTCGGTCCCGGAACCGTCCGGGCCGGACCCGACACCGGACGGCGCGCCCGCCTGAGCCGAGCGCGCCGCGGGTGCCATGATCGCCCGATTTGCCAGGCAGATGTTGGTATGCGTGCGCAAGATGCGCACAGCTGCCAGGCAAGTCCGGCGATCTTGGCCACGCGGCCGGGTCGACGGCCTCGGCTGCGCTGTGTGAGTCAAGCCACAGCGGTTCCCTTCACCGGACTAGTTACTCACGAGTAGCATCCGGGGCAGCTCCCTAACTGCAAGGAGGCAGACCGTGCCCCGTGAAGTCCGCGACGTCGTCTTCGTCGACGGCGTGCGCACCCCGTTCGGCAAGGCGAACGGAGGCATCTACGCGAACACCCGCGCCGACGATCTCGTCGTGCGCTGCATCCGCGAGCTGCTGCGCCGCAACCCGCAGCTGCCGCCGGAGCGCGTCGACGAGGTGGCCATCGCCGCCACCACCCAGATCGGCGACCAGGGCCTGACCATCGGCCGCACCGCCGCCCTGCTGGCCGGCCTGCCCAAGACCGTGCCCGGGTACGCGATCGACCGCATGTGCGCGGGCGCGATGACGGCGGTCACGACCGTCGCCTCCGGCATCGCGATCGGCGCGTACGACGTCGCGATCGCGGGCGGGGTCGAGCACATGGGCCACCACCCGATGGGCGAGGGCGTCGACCCGAACCCGCGCTTCCTCGCCGAGAAGATCGTCGACCCGTCCGCGCTCGTCATGGGCGCGACCGCGGAGAACCTGCACGACCGGCTCCCCCACCTGACCAAGCAGCGGGCCGACGCGTTCGGCCTGGCCAGCCAGCAGAAGACCGCCGCGGCGTACGCCGCCGGCAAGCTGCAGGGCGACCTGGTCACCGTGGCCACCCGCGACCCGGAGACCGGCTGGGGCCTGGCCACCGCCGACGAGGCGCCGCGCGAGACCACGCTGGAGAAGCTGGCCGGGCTGAAGACCCCGTTCCGCCCGCACGGCAAGGTCACCGCGGGCAACGCGGCGGGCCTCAACGACGGCGCGACCAGCTGCCTGCTGGCCGCCGAGGACACCGCCCGCGAGCTGGGCCTGCCCATCGCGATGCGGCTGGTCTCCTACGGCTTCGTGGGCGTGGAGCCCGAGGTGATGGGCGTCGGCCCGATCCCGTCGACCGAGCGGGCACTGCGCCTGGGCGGCCTGACCATCGACGACATCGGCCTGTTCGAGCTGAACGAGGCGTTCGCGGTGCAGGTGCTGGCCTTCCTCGACCACTTCGGCATCGCCGACGACGACCCGCGGGTCAACCCGTGGGGCGGCGCGATCGCCGTGGGCCACCCGCTGGCCTCCTCCGGCGTACGGCTGATGACCCAGCTGGCACGCCAGTTCGCCGAGCACCCCGAGGTGCGCTACGGCCTGACCGCCATGTGCATCGGCATCGGCATGGGCGGCACCGTTATCTGGGAGAACCCGAACTGGGAGGGCGCCAAGTGAGCGAGATCGTCACCCACGCGAAGCTGCGGCTGATCGCCGTACCCGGGCTCGACCGGCCCGCCGCGCTGATCACCCTGGACAACGGGCTGGACCACACCAAGCCGAACACGTTCGGCCCCGGCGGGCTCACCTCGCTGTCGCAGGCGATCGACGAGGCGCACGCCGCGAACCCGTCGTTCATCGCGGTCACCGGCAAGCCGTACATCTTCTGCGTCGGCGCGGACCTCACCGGCTTCTCCGCGATGACCTCGCGCGAGCAGGTCGTGCAGATCGGACGGCTGGGCCACGCCACCTTCGCCAAGCTGCGCGAGAGCACCGTGCCCACGTTCGCGTTCGTCAACGGCGCGGCCATGGGCGGCGGCCTGGAGGTGGCGCTGCACTGCCACTACCGGACCCTGTCCTCGGGTGCGGCCGCCCTCGCCCTGCCCGAGGTCTCGCTGGGCCTCATCCCCGGCTGGGGCGGCTCGCAGGTGCTGCCGAACCTGATCGGCATCGTGCCGGCGGCGCAGGTCGTGGTGCAGAACCCGCTGATGATGAACAAGATGCTCAAGCCGCAGCAGGCGGCCGAGATGGGTGTCGCCGATGTGCTGCTGGAGCCGGCCGACTTCCTGGAGCGCTCGCTGGAGTGGGCCGCGGGCGTCGTCAACGGCACGGTCACGGTGAACCGGGCCGAGGTGGACCGCTCCGAGATGTGGGACGCGGTCGTCGGCTTTGCCCGGGGCGAGCTGGACAAGCGTCTGCACGGTGCGGTCCCGGCCGCCTCGAAGGCACTGGACCTGCTGCTGCTGGCCAAGAACGGCGTCACCGCCGAGGGCATCGAGACCGAGATCCAGGCCCTGGCCGACCTCGCGGTCACCCCGGAGCTGCGCAGCGGCCTGTACGCCTTCGATCTGGTGCAGCGCCGGGCCAAGCGCCCCGCGGGCGCGCCGGACAAGTCCCTCGCTCGCAAGATCACCAAGGTCGGCGTCGTCGGCGCGGGCCTGATGGCCTCGCAGCTGGCCCTGCTGTTCGCCAAGCGGCTCGAGGTGCCGGTCGTGCTGACCGACCTCGACCAGGCGCGGGTCGACAAGGGCGTGGTTTACGTGCACGCCGAGATCGACAAGGCCGTGAGCAAGGGCCGCATGTCCGTGGGCACCGCGGCCAAGCTGCGCGGCCTGGTCAGCGGCTCGGTCGACAAGTCCGTGTTCGCCGACGCCGACCTCGTCATCGAGGCCGTGTTCGAGGAGCTGTCGGTCAAGAAGGCGGTCTGGGCCGAGCTGGAGCAGATCGTCAAGCCGGAGACGGTGCTGGCCACCAACACCTCCTCGCTGTCGGTCACCGCGATGGCCGCCGACCTGGCGCACCCGGAGCGGGTGGTGGGCTTCCACTTCTTCAACCCGGTCGCGATGATGCCGCTGCTGGAGATCGTCCGGGGCGAGGCCACCGACGACGCCACGCTGGCCACCGCGTTCGCCGTCGGCAGGCAGCTGAAGAAGAGCTGCGTGCTGGTCAAGGACGCACCGGCGTTCGTGGTGAACCGGATCCTGACCCGCTTCCTGGGCGAGATCTGGAACGCCGTCGACGCGGGCACCCCGCTCAAGACCGCCGACCGCGCGCTGGACCCGCTGGGCCTGCCGATGCGCCCGATGGCGCTGCTGGCGCTCGTCGGTCCGGCGGTGGCCGCGCACGTGGGCGGCACGCTGCACGGGGCGTTCCCGGACCGCTTCTCGGCCAGCCCCAACCTGGCCGCGATCGCGAAGTCGGGCCTGCCGCTGCTGGTCGACGAGCGGCTCAACCCGGAGGTGGAGGCGCTGCTCGTGCAGGGCGACGCCCCGCTGACCGGCGAGCAGGTCCGCGAGCAAGCGCTGGCGGCGCTGGCGCAGGAGATCCGGCTGATGCTGGACGAGGGCGTGGTGGCCGAGGCCGCCGACATCGACCTGTGCATGATCCTCGGCGCGGGCTGGCCGTTCCACCTCGGCGGCATCACGCCGTACCTGGACCGCGCCGGCGTCTCCCAGTCCGTCACCGGCCGCCGCTTCGCCTGACCGGCTCGCAGGGCCGTTTGATGATCGCTGTTTCGTGTCAGATAGTGGGGTCCGACCCGACTTTCTGACACGAAACAGCGATCATCGCTGCCACGGCGGCTTCAGACGGCGGCGGTGGCGCGTTCGGCGGCGGAGCGTTCTACGCAGAATTCGTTGCCCTCGGGGTCGGCCATGACCGCCCAGCCCGTGCCGTCCGGGTTGCGCAGGTCGTTGACCAGCGTCGCGCCGACGGCGAGCAGCCGCTCGATCTCCTCGTCGCGGCTGCGGTCGGTCGGCTGCAGGTCGAAGTGCACCCGGTTCTTCACGGCCTTGCCCTCCGGCACCGCGATGAACAGCAGCCCGGGCCCGTCGTCGGGCGACATCAGCAGCGCGGCCGGGTCCTCGGGCTTGTCGTCGGGGTCACGGGGGTAGCCGGTGACCTCGCTCCAGAAGCCCGCCAGCGCGTAGGGATCGGTGCAGTCCACGGTCAGGTGCCGGATGAGGGAGGTCATCTCTCCGATGCTAGGGGTAGTGCGATGGTGACCTCCATACCTCCACCGGGCAGTGCGACCGCGCCGACCGTGCCGCCGTGGGCCACGCACACCGCGCGCACGATGGACAGGCCCAGGCCGGAGCCCCGCGCGCCGGTGCGCTCACGACCGCCGCGGCGGAAGGGCTCGAACAGTCCGGGCACGTCGGCCTGGTCGACCTTGAACCCGGTGTTGCCGACCATCAGCCGGGCGTACTCGCCGTCGTGGCGGCTCTCCACCCAGATCTGCCCGCCCAGGTGGTTGTAGCGGACCGCGTTCTCGATGAGGTTGCCCGCCAGCCGGTCCAGCAGGCTCGGGTCGCCGATGACCGGGGCCGGGTGCAGCTGCGTGTCGACCGCGATCTTGATGCGTCGCACCTCGTGCTCCATCGCCGACAGCGCCCCCAGCACGCCCGCGCCGAGGTCGACCGGCTCGTTGCGCAGGCCGGTGCGGCCCTCGCTGCGGGCCAGCATCAGCAGCGCGTCGACCAGGGCGTTGGCGCGTTCGGAGGCGTCGCGCACCACGGTCGCCATGCGCCGCAGCTCGGCGGTGTCGACCGCGGGGTCGGACAGCGTCACGTCGATCTCGGTGCGCATCACCGCCAGCGGGGTGCGCAGCTCGTGCGAGGCGTTGGCGACGAAACGCTGCTGGGCGGTGAAGGCCGCGCCGAGCCGGTCGAGCATCGCGTCGAAGGTGTCGGCCAGCTCGGCCACCTCGTCGTCCGCGCCGGTGTAGCGGATGCGCTGGTCGAGGGTCTCCCCGCCGAGCTTGCGGGCGGTGGCGGTGACGTGGTGCAGCGGGCGCAGGGCGCGGCCGACCACGGCGTACGCCCCGAGGATGCCGACCACGCTGATCGCCAGCACGGCGACGATGCCCTTGGCGGTCAGCTCGGTCTGCGCGGCGGACAGCACCGACTCCTGCCACTGGCGCGCGTCCAGCTGCTGGCCGTCGGCGAGGCGGACCATGGTGCCCGCGGCCAGCTCGTCGGCGGGATGCAGCACCGCGTTCACCACCAGCCAGGCGACCAGCATCACGAGGATGCCCGCGCCGACCAGCAGCACCCCGTTGAGCAGGGTGAGCCGCAGGCGCAGGGTGGGCCGCAGCCCGCGGCGGGGCACCCGCACGGGTCGTGCGATCACGCGGCACCGTCCTGCGCCGCGGACGGAATGCGGTAGCCGGCGCCGACCAGCGTCTCGATGAGCGCGGGCTGACCGATCTTCATGCGCAGCGTGCGCATGGTGACCCGCACTATGGTCGTGAACGGGTCGGTGTTGGCGTCCCAGACCCGCTCCAGCAGCTCCTCGGTGGAGACCACGCCGCCGCGGGCCCGCAACAGCTCCTCCAGTACGCCGAACTCCTTGTTGGTCAGGTCGATCAGCACGCCGCCCCGGGTCACCGAGCGCTTGGCGGGGTCGAGTTCGAGGTCGCCGGCGCGCAGCACGGGCGGGGTGACCGGGGTGGCCCGGCGGCCCAGCGCCTGCACCCGCGCCACCAGCTCGTCGAAGGCGAACGGCTTGGGCAGGTAGTCGTCCGCACCCAGGCGCAGGCCCTCGACCCGCTCGGCGACGCTGCCGCTGGCGGTCAGCATCAGCACCCGGGTCAGCGCGCCGGAGCCGACGAGCGCGGCGCACAGCTGGTCGCCGTGCATGCCGGGCAGGTCCCGGTCCAGCACCACCACGTCGTACCGGGTGACGAAGGCCATCTCGTGGCCGACGCTGCCGTCGTAGGCCACGTCCACGGCCAGCCCGTGCCGGCGCAGCCCTCGGGCGATCGCATCGGCCAAGTGCCGTTCGTCCTCCACCACCAGCACCCGCACGTTTCCGCCTCTCTCCCGACCGCCTGACATCGCCCGCGGTGTCCGCCGGCGAGGGTGTCTGCCACGAAGATAGAGCCCCCAGGCCATTGCAAAAAATCTTCGCGTATAGAAATCTCGTCGCAGAGATTCGCCATCGGTCGGGCGACGCACGGGAGGCACCGATGAATCAGCGCGAAACGCTGCCCGCGTCCGCCGACCTGCCGGCTGCCGAAGCCGTCAGGCAGCCGTCCGCCGGGCGCGACATCGCCTTCCGGCGGTGGGACTCACCACAGCGCTGGGCCGAGGGCACGGGCAGCGGCGTCTTCGCCGGCACCGGCGGCCTCACCTTCACCACCGCGACCGGGACGCTGTCGCACACCGACCCCCACACCGGGCTGACCGCCGACTACGAGACCGCCACCTGGACCGGCCCGGAGACGGCTGTCGGCTTCGCCGCCACCGAGCTGATCCCGTCCTGGACCGCCGACACCCCCGGCGGCAGCTTCCTGCGGGTCGAGGTGAGCGGCACGACCACGGCGGGCACCGTCACGAAATGGTTCAACCTCGGCGACTGGGCCGCCGACGACACCGCCTTCCGGCGCACCTCACAGCGCGGCCAGGGCGACCCGGACGGCGACGTGAGCGCCGACACCTACCTCGCCGCCGAAGGGCGCGCGCTGGCCTCCTGGCGGCTGCAGGCGACCCTGCTGCGCCCGGCCGGCAGCACGGACACGCCGGTGCTGCGCACCCTCGGCGCGGCCGCCTCCGCGCTGCCCGCGCCCGGCGCCCTCACCCCGAGCAGCCCGCTCGCGGCGCAGGGCCTGGTGCTCGACGTGCCGCCCTACTCCCAGCAGATCCACCGGGGCGAGCACCCGCAGTGGGACAACGGCGGCGAGGCGTGGTGCAGCCCGACCTCCACCTCGATGGTGCTGGCCTACTGGGGCGTCGGCCCGACCCCGGCCGACCATGCCTGGGTCGAGCCCGGCCACCCCGACCCGTGGGTCGACTTCGCCGCCCGGCACACCTACGACCACACGTTCGCCGGCTGTGGCAACTGGCCGTTCAACACCGCGTACGCCGGCCGGTTCGGGATGCGTGCCTTCGTCACCCGGCTGCGCTCGCTGAACGAGGCCGAACGTTTCATCGCCGCCGGAATCCCGCTGATCGCGTCGGCGTCGTACCGCAAGGGCCAGGTCCCCGGCCTGGACTACGACACCAAGGGCCACCTGGTGGCGCTGGTCGGCTTCACCGAAGCGGGCGACCCGGTGCTCAACGACCCGAACTCGCCGACGAACGCGCAGGTGCGCAAGCCCGTCGGCCGGGCCGAGTGGGAGTCGGCCTGGCTCGACAGCAGCCGCGGCCTGGTCTACGTGATCCATCCCGCGTCGGTGCCGCTGCCGACCCCGCCGGGCCAGGCCAACTGGTGACGACCAGCCGGCCCGCGACAGCTCGGCCTCCGTCGGCGGCACCTGCGGCCGGTCAGTCCGCGAGGCGGTAGACGTCCAGGCCGACCAGGGACTGGCAGACCAGTGCCGCGCCGCCCAGCCAGCAGCGGTCCAGGGTGATCCCACCCACACCGACCAGCCGGATCCGGGCCGGACGGGCCAGGTCCACCACGCCGAACCAGGTCCGGTCGCCGCTCGTCCGGGTCAGCACCAGCCTGCGGCCGTCGGTCCCGGCCGACGTCCAGCCGTCCAGCCGCAGCAGCAGGTCGCCGGTCGTGGTGTCGCGGAGCACGCCCGCCTGCGGGCGCTCGTCCGTGCCGGTCAGCACCCGGCCCGGCCCGAGCGGCGCGAACCCGTCGACCCGGCCCTGCCAGCGCACCGCGCCGTCGGCGGGGTCGAGCAGCCAGACCTCGTCGGCCGCGCTGGCGCAGACCAGCGGTGCGCACTCGGTCAGGTAGACGTGGCGGCTGTCGAACGCGGGCGCGACGTCCCACGCGGTCTCCAGCGCGGGCAGCCGCAGCGCCGTGACCCGGCGTCGCCCGTCCCGCTCGTAGGCGGCCACCACCAGGCCGCCGACCACCTGCACGGCGGACGTCTGCGCGGGCAGCTCGTGCACGGCGCCCGGCACGCCGTCGACGCCCACGAGCCGCACCCGGTCGCGCCCGTCGTCCTCGACCAGGACCAGCCCGTCGAGCCGCCCGTCGGCCAGGAACGGTGCCAGCCGGTACGACGTGTCGAGCGTGTGCCGCCACAGTGGACGCCCGGTCGGCACGTCCCAGCCGCCGTACCAGTCGACCGGGGCGGACATGCCCGCCAGCACGACCGTCCGGGACGCGACGCCCATCACGTAGGCCCGCTCCTGCCACCGCCGCCGGCCGGTCCCCGCATCCAGCGCGTACGTGCTCCACGGTTCGTCCGCGGCCGCGGTGTCGAGCACCGTGACCAGCAGCAACCCGTCGACCTGCCGGGCCTCGTGCACCTCGGGCGAGCGGCCGTCCAGCGGCGCACGCCAGCGCACCGCGCCGTCGGCGTCCCCGACGGCCACCAGGTCCCGTGCGGTCTCGCCGCGATCCACCACCAGCACCAGGCCGCCCGCGAACACGACAGGCGCGGCGAGCGGCGGCGCGAGCTCGGCGATCCGGCGCAGCGGCATGGCGGCGGCCGGGGCCGATCCGGCACAGGCCAGCAGCCCGGCGAGCGCGACGGCCAGCAGCGCCACCACCCGCCGTCCGGTCCGGGTCAGGCGCGGCCCGCCGTCCGGCTCCTCGGCGTCGCCGCGGGGGTCGCCGAGGTCGATGAGCACGGTCACCCTGCCTCCCGCTTCACCGGATTCAGTCGGGGAGCCGCCAGAGGGTCGCCTGGTTCCCGTCGTGCAAGCAGAGCAGGGTCGGCTGCTCGAACGCACACCGTCGCACATCACCCGGCAGCTGCGCCAGGATCTCCGGACCGTCCGGGCCGAGTCGGGCGACCTGCAGCACCGCCCCGTCCTCGACGAGCCGCACGAGCACCGAGACCGGCGACTGCTCCCACAGCACCTCCCAGCCCGTGACGTCGGTCTCCCGGCCGGTGCCGAGATCGAGCACCGTGTTCGGGCGGGGGCCGAGCTCGCCGTCCATGTTGCGGTCCCGGTCGAAGACGAGCAGGTGAGAGTCCCTGACCAGGTACTGCTCCGTGAGCAGGCGGCGCACCACCGCCCCGGTCGCACGGTCGACCACCTCGAGCCCGCCCGCCGGGTCGGACAGTGGGACGCACCGGAACACCGCGCCGCAGTAGACGCCCCACCCGTCCGGCGCGGTGGCCGGGATCGCCGCCAGCGTCGTCCCGTCGAACCAGGCCAGTTGGGATCCTGTCCCGCCGGAGTACTGGACGGCGAGTTCTCCCTTGTCGGCGAACGCCGTTTCGACCGTGGCGGGCACCTGCACCGTGCCGGTGTGCAGCACCCGGCCGTCGTGCACGTCGTATGCCGTCACGAGACCGGTCGGGCTCACCGTCCAGGCCGTGTCGCCCTCGCCGTCGAACACGGGATTCACCGCGTCCGGCATCGTCCAGAGCCGGGCCCCGGTCCGCAGGTCGGCGACATGCACGGCAGGCGCCCCGTTCGCACCGTAGACCGAGTCCATCGTGCGGACGACGTCGCCGACCGGCACCATCAGGTCGCCGCTCCGCCACCGTACGGCCCCGGTCGCGAGGTCGAGTCCGACGCTGAGTTCCTCGTCGCCGTTCCCGTCGACCTGCGCGACCACGACGATCCCCGGCACCGCGGGCGAGACCACGATGTTGCTCATCTGCGGCCGCTCGGGCAGCTCCACACTCCAGCGCGGCGCGCCGTCGCTCAGCTCGTACGCCGTGAGCCGGCCCTGCCCCCGCAGCAGGAACACGTCACCCGCGAAGACCGGGCCGCTGGCGCGCGCGTCGGCCACCGGCACCCGCACGAGCTCGATCAGGCCTGACCGCGGTGCCCCCGCGCCACCGAGCGTCAGCAGCAGCCCCACGCCGAGTGCCGCCGCGGCCGCGCGCACGACGCGACGCGGCTCGCCGGGCTCGGGCAGCGGCTCCCGCCAGCCGCCGCCCAGCTCGATCACGGCTGCGCCGTCCGGTCCCCCCGCGGTGATGTTCACGGTCTCTCCTCCCCGATCCGCCAGATGACGACCTCGCCGGCCTTGGTCGTGCAGGCCACCGCCCGCGGCACCGACGCGCACTGCACCAGTCCGTGCGGCTCCCGGCCGAGCGGCCGCAGCCCGTCGGCGGTCAGCTCGGCGACGTGGGTGGCGAACGGGTCCCCGTCCTCGTGCCCGAGGATCCGGGCCACCTGTCCGGTCATGGACATGACGCGCCAGCCCGCCACGTCGGTGCGCGGTCGGTGGCCGGTCGGCTCCAGCCGGGCGCGGACCACGCTCCCGGGCTCGCCGCCGTCGTCGAACAGCAGCAGCCCGGCCGGACTGCCCACGTGCGACGAGCCCTCCAGCGGCCGGATCGGGGCGCCGGTGGCGCTGTCGATCAGGTACGGCGGTCCTTCGTCGTACGGGTAGGCGCAGGACGTCCCGGCGCCGCAGTCGGCCTCCCAGGGCCACCGGTTCTCCGCACCCGCGGCGGCCAGGCGGGCGCGGTCGTACCACAGCACCCCGGTACGTCCCTCGACCCCGTTCGCGTCGAACCGGTAGCCGACGATCCCGATCGCGTCGCGGCTGGCCAACACGGCCACCCGGGTCCCGGCCGGCAACCGCACCCGCGCGCTGCGGCGCACCGCGCCCGTGGCCAGATCGTGCTCGACCAGCCCGCCGTCGGCGGCCAGCTCCCACAGGGCCGATCCCCAGCGGTCCACGACGAACGACCGGGCCGCAGCCACGCGCCAGCGCAGCGCGAACGTCGCCGGATCGTGCAGCTCGACCACCGGCTGCTCGGGATGCCCGGAGAAGCTGACCAGCGTGCCCGCGACCTGCTCCAGATAGGCCGCCGCCCGCCAGCGCACCTGCCCGGTCCGCCGGTCGACGGCCACCGCGTCGGCGAGCGCCAACTGCGGCTGCGCCGACGTGCTCTCCGGCCGGGAGAATCCCAGCACGAGGACATCGCCGACGTCGTGCACCCACTCGGTCGAGCCGGGCAGCCGCCAGCGCCGCCGGCCGTCGGCCGCGTCGTATGCCGCGACCTCGGCCGGGGTGTGGACCAGGACGGTGTCGACGCCGGCCGCGGCAACCATGAGCGCCTGCGGCTCGGCCCAGCGGGCCAGCTCCGTCAACCGGGGCTCCGGCGCGGGCGCGGCGGCGGTCATGGTGCAGGCGAGCAGCACACCGCACACCGCCGTGGCGGCGAGCACGGTCGATCCGCGGCGCGGCCCGGTCGGCGGGGCAGGCTCGGCGGCCCAGTCGGCACCGAGGTCGATGACCGTCATCCGCGCAGCCGCCAGAACGTCAGCTGGTTGCCGTCCGCCGTCACCGCTCCTCCTCGATCCGCAGCACGACGATGTCACCGGCCATGGTGGCGCAGACCAGGGACCGTCCCGCCATCGTGCACTCGCGCAGCAGGTACGGCACGGCGTCGAGCCGCACCGCCTCCCGCGCCGTCAGCTCGGCCAGGTAGGTGAGGTTGTGCGGCAGGTCGTAGTGGGCGAGCACCCGCACGATGCTGTCGTCCATGCCGAGCACCCGCCAGCCCTTCAGGCCGGTCTGCCGATCGCCGGTCAGCGGGTCCAGCACGGCCCCCACGGTCGGCAGGCTGAAGGCGGCATCGACCTCCTGGGGGCCGAGCACCAGCACCCCCAGCGGGCTGCCGAGCACCGAGCCGTCGGCCACGGACCGGATCACGGCGCCGGTGGCCGGGTCGACCAGGAGCACCTGGTCACCTTCGGCGGAGTACGCGCAGAACAGACCGCGGCCGCACTCCTGCTCCCAGGCCCACTGGCCGGCTCCGCTGACCCCGGTCAGGTCGGCGGCGTCGTACCAGAGCGTCGGGGCGTCCCGCTGCCAGCCGCCTTCACCGAAGGCGATGATGCCCACTGCTGCACGGCTGATCCTCAGGTTCAGGCTCCGGCTCGACTTGGGCAGCGGCACGCGCGCGCTGCGCCGCACGACTCCCGTACGCAGATCGTGTTCGACCAGCGTGCCGTCGGGGGTGAGCCGCCAGAGC
Organism: Catellatospora paridis; assembly: GCF_009720365.1. Lineage (GTDB taxonomy): Bacteria > Actinomycetota > Actinomycetes > Mycobacteriales > Micromonosporaceae > Catellatospora > Catellatospora paridis. The sequence continues at coordinate 448,552 of NZ_ML769315.1, forward strand.
GCCGCATGCCGCTCGTCAGGCGCCCACGTCTGCGAGTCCGGCAGCCGCCAGCGCAACTCGTTGCTGCGGGAGTCACGGAACTCCACCACCTGCCCGACGCCGACGGGCAGGTGGGAGACCATGACGTCGCCGTACAGCTCGACCTGCCGGTCACTGCTCCAGCGCTGCTGCCCGGTCGCCCGGTCCACGGCGCGAACCCACTCGGGCTTCTCCCCCGTCGGCTCGTTCATCGCGTCGCCGCGGAACAGCACCACCAGGTCCTGGTACGCGACCGCATGGGCGAACGCGGCACCCGGCACGGACCACAGCTCCCGCCAGCCGTCCGGGTCGTACGCGACCGCACGCTGGTTCTCGAACACCATGACCAGCCCGGCGTCGACCACCCGGGCGACTCCTGTCGACGACGGCAGGAAGGCCAGCGTGGACAACCGGTGCCGCGGCAGCGGCGCGGCGGCGTTGACGCCGATCAGCACGGCCACCACGGCGAGTCCCGCCACCAGCCGGCGTAGCCACCGCGAGGCGCCGCCGGGCGCCGCGGGCTCGTCCGGCTCGTCGGCCGGCAGCACACCGAGGTCGATGACGGTGTCGACCGGCTCACGCACCACGCCCGCACCACCTCACGCATCGTTGCGCGGGCCCGCCGCACCGCCGGCGGCGGTCGGCCGGCGCACCCGCGGGCTCCGCGTGCTCAGACGCGCCGGAGCCGCCGACGGGTTGTCGTCGGCGGCTCCGGTCGTGCGCTGTGGTTGCTAGCCGCGCACCGAGGTCGCGAGCGGCGACGGGGCAGCCGGGGTCACCGCGGCGGCCCACTTGGTGACCCGCTCGGTGATCTCCGGGACGGTGAGCCCGATCTCGGCGAGGATCTCGGCACGGGTGCCGTGCTCGATCCACGTCGACGGCACGCCGAGGTCGCGCAGCGGCACGTCCACCTCGTTGTCACGCAGCAGCTTGGAGACCGCGTCACCGACGCCGCCGGCCCGTACGCCGTCCTCCAGCGTCACCACCAGCTTGTGCTCGCGGGCCAGCGCCACCAGGTCCACCGGCGCCGGGCGCACCCAGCGCGGGTCGACCACGGTCACCCCGTAGCCGCGCTCGGCCAGCTTCGCGGCGACCTGCATCGACAGGTGCGCGAACGCGCCGACCGACACCAGCAGCACGTCCTTGCGCTCGGCCTCGGCCAGCACGTCCATGCCGCCCAGGCCGTCCGAGCCGCCGACGCGGCGGAGCGCGGGCAGCGCCGCGGGCACCGAGCCGGTCGGGAACCGCACGATGGTCGGCCCGTCCTCGATGCCGATCGCCTCGCGCAGCTCCTCGCGCAGCGTCTCGGCGTCGCGCGGGGCGGCCACCCGCAGGCCGGGCACCACGCCGAACACCGACATGTCCCAGATGCCGTAGTGGCTCGGGCCGTCGGGGCCGGTGATGCCGGCCCGGTCCAGCACGAACGTCACCGGCAGCCGGTGCAGCGCGACGTCCAGCAGGACCTGGTCGAAGGCCCGGTTGAGGAAGGTCGCGTACACGGCGACCACGGGGTGCAGGCCGGCCAGCGCCAGGCCCGCCGCCGAGGTGGTCGCGTGCTGCTCGGCGATGCCGACGTCGTACGCCCGGTCGGGGTACGCCGCGGCGAGCTTGTCGATGCCGGTGGACTCGGGCATCGCGGCGGTGATGCCGACGACGTCGGGCCGCTCGCCGGCGATCTCCACCAGCTCCTCGGCGAACACGTTGGTCCACTTCAGGCTCGGGGCGGCCAGCAGCCGGCCGGTCTCCGGGTCGAACGCGCTGGGCGCGTGGAACCGGTCGGCCTCGTCGTTGAGGGCCGGCTGGTAGCCGTAGCCCTTCGCGGTGACCGCGTGCACGATCACCGGGCCGCCGAAGCGGCGCGCGCGGCCCAGCGCCGACTCCAGGGCGACCTGGTCGTGCCCGTCGACCGGCCCGATGTACTTCAGGCCGAGGTCCTCGAACATCGCCTGCGGGGCGACCGCGTCCTTGATGCCCTTCTTGACCGCGTGCAGCGCGTCGAACAGCGGCTTGCCGACCAGCGGGGTCTTCTCCAGCGCGTCCTTGACCAGGTCCAGGACCTTCTCGTAGCCGGGGTTCAGGCGCAGCGTGGCGAGGTGGTCGGCGAGCCCGCCGATGGTCGGCGCGTACGAGCGCCCGTTGTCGTTGACGATGATCACCAGCGGGTTGTCCGTGGCGGCGATGTTGTTCAGCGCCTCCCAGCACATGCCGCCGGTCAGCGCGCCGTCCCCGACGACCGCGACCACGTGGCGCTTCTCACCGCGCAGCGCGTAGCCCTTGGCCATGCCGTCGGCGTAGGACAGCGCCGTCGAGGCGTGGCAGTTCTCGACCAGGTCGTGCTCACTCTCGGCCTGGTTCGGGTAGCCGGTGAGGCCGCCGCGCTGGCGCAGCTGGTCGAAGCCGTCCATCCGGCCGGTGACCATCTTGTGCACGTACGCCTGGTGGCCCGTGTCGAAGATGAAGCGGTCGGCCGGCGAGTCGAAGACCCGGTGCATCGCCAGGGTGAGCTCCACCACACCGAGGTTCGGGCCGATGTGCCCGCCGGTGCGCGCGACCTTGGCGATCAGGAAGTCGCGGATCTCGGCCGCCAGGCCGGTCAGCTGCTCCGGGGACAGGGTCTTGAGGTCCTGCGGCCCCTTCACCGACCCCAACAGGGTCCCACCCTCGTTCATGCCTTCTCCTCGCTGCGCTCGTCGGCCTCGCTGTGCTCGTCGGCGGCATGAACCGCGTTCAGCCCGCTCATGCCCTCGCCACGCGCTCGCCGCCGTTCCCGTACGGCACTCCGGTGGGGGTGCCCTACGTTCCGCTTACCCATGCCGGGGAAGTCTATCGGCAGCACGCACGGCCGTTCACCGCCTCGCCCACCCCTTCACGGGACCTTCACCCGCGTCCCGGTGTCAACAGCGCGACGCACTCCACGTGATGGGTCTGCGGGAAGCAGTCGAAGGCCCGCAGCGCCCGCAACTCCCAGCCGTGCTCACGGAAGGTGCGCACGTCCCGGCCCAGTGCCGCCGGATCGCAGGCCACGTATGCCACGGCGCGCGGGTGGGCCGCCGTGATCGCCCGGACCACCGCGGCCCCGGCCCCGGTGCGCGGCGGGTCCAGCACCACCACGTCGGGCTGCGGCAGCCGCTCCTTGGGCCGCCGGTCGCGGTGCAGCGCCCGCTCGACCGTCGCCTCCACCACGCGCACCGGCAGCGCGGCCAGGTTGCCCCGGGCCGCCGCGACGCCGTCGCGGGCCGACTCGACCATGGTCACCGCGCCGGTCACCCCGACCCGGTCGGCCAGCGCCGCGGCGAACAGCCCGGCCCCGCCGTACAGGTCCCAGGCGTGCTCGCCCGGCCGCGGGTCCAGCAACTCCAGCACCGTCTGCACCAGCGTGTCCGCCGAGGCGGGGTGCACCTGCCAGAAGCCGCCCGCGGAGATCGTGAAGTCGTGCCCGGCGGCCCGCTCCACGATCTGCTGCGGCGGGTCCTGGACCAGCTGCGCCGGGCCGGTGGACGGCTTGACCACGTCGATCAGGTCGGTGTCCGGCCAGCGCCGCTCCAGCACGTCGAGCTGCTGGATCTCCGGGTGCGCGATGGCGCAGCGGCCGATCGCCACCACCTCGTTCGAGCGGTGCTTGAGCAGGCCCGGCCGGCCCAGCGCGTCCGCGCGGTAGCGGACCCGGGTGCGCCAGCCCTCGTCGCCGCCGGGCAGCGCGTCGACCGTTACGCCCAGCGCCTGCACCTCGGACTCGTTCAGCTTGCCCAGGCGGACCAGCTGCTCGCGCACCACGGCCGCCTTCCACTCCCGCTGCGCCGGGGACGCGACATGCTGCAGGTCGCAGCCGCCACAACCATTGGCATGGGCGTACGGGCAGCGCGGGGTGATCCGGTCGGCGGACGCCGCCAGCACCTCGACGCAGTCGCCGCGCAGGTAGGCCTTGTGCAGCTCGGTGATCTCCACGACCACCCGCTCCCCGGGCAGCGCGTGCCGCACGAAGATCACTTGACCCTCGTGCCTGGCCACGCAGTGCCCGCCGTGCGCGATCGGCCCGACGGTCACCTCGACCTTGTCGCCCTCGTACAGTTCCGTCACGGCGGCCATCAGGAGTCCTCCCCCGCGCGCGGGCCGCGGGCCGGGCTGCGCACCAGGTCCCGGTCCAGCCGGTCCAGGTCGGTGCTGTTGGTCGAGGCCAGCTGCCAGGGCACGCTGGTGACCATGACGCCCGGCTCGTACAGCAGCCGGCCCTTGATCCGCAGCGCGGACTGGTTGTGCAGGATGTGCTCCCACCAGCGGCCCACCACGTACTCCGGGATGTAGACCGTCACCACGTCGCGCGGCGAGGCCCGGCGCAGCGACTTCACGTACTCGATGATGGGCCGGCTGATCTCCCGGTAGGGCGAGTCGACCACGGTCAGCGGGGTGTTGATGCCCCGGCGCTCCCACTCGGCCTGGATGGCCCGGGTGTCGGCGACGTCCACGTTGACGGTGAGCGCGGTCAGCGTGTCCGGCCGGGTGGCCTTCGCGTACGCCAGCGCCCGCATGGTCGGCAGGTGCAGCTTGCTGACCAGCACGATGGCGTGGTTGCGGGCCGGCAGCACCGGCCGCTCCTCCGACGGCACCAGCTCCCGGGCGACCGTGTCGTAGTGCTTGCGGATGCCCACCATGATCGCGTAGATCACCGCCATCGCCGCGATCGAGATCCATGCGCCGTGGGTGAACTTCGTCAGCAGCACCAGGATCAGCACGAAGCCGGTCAGCACCGCACCGAAGCCGTTGATCACCCGAGCCCGTTTCATCCGGCGGCGGGCCGACACGTCGCGCTCGGTGCGCAGCAGCCGGTTCCAGTGCCGCAGCATGCCGATCTGCGACAGCGTGAACGACACGAAGACGCCGACGATGTAGAGCTGGATCAGCCGCGTGGTCTCCGCCTGGAACGCGACGACCAGGACCGCCGCGAAGACGGCCAGCAGCAGGATGCCGTTGGAGAAGGCCAGCCGGTCGCCGCGGGTGTGCAGCTGGCGGGGCAGGTAGCGGTCCTGCGCCAGGATCGAGCCCAGCACCGGGAAGCCGTTGAACGCGGTGTTCGCGGCCAGCACCAGGATGAGCGCGGTCACCGCGATGACCAGATAGAACCCGAGCCCGAAGTGGTCGAAGATGGTCGACGCGAGCTGCGCGATGACGGTCGGCTGCTCGTAGTTCGGTCCGGCCCCGACGATCTGCTGGGCCGGGTCCTCGACGTACTGCAGGCCGGTCTTGAGGCTCAGCGCCACGATCGAGACCAGCATGATGATCGACAGCAGGCCGAGCATGAGCAGGGTGGTGGCGGCGTTCTTGCTCTTGGGCGGCTTGAACGCGGGCACGCCGTTGGAGATGGCCTCGACGCCGGTCAGCGCCGCACAACCCGAGGAGAACGCGCGTACCAACAGGAAGGCGAAGGCGAAGCTCGTGCCGACCTGCAGCCCGTGCTCGGGCAGGATGGTCAGGGCCGCGCTCGGGGCCTTCAGGTCCTCGCCCAGCACGAAGATCCGGATCACGCCCCAGCCGATCAGGCCGAGCATGGAAAGCATGAACAGGTAGGTCGGGATGGCGAACATGAAGCCCGACTCGCGCAGACCGCGCAGGTTCACCGCGGCCAGCAGCGCGATCAGCAGCACCGCGGTGATCACCTCGTGCCGGCCGATCAGCGGGATCGCCGCCCCCAGGTTCTCCACGCCCGACGAGATCGACACCGCCACCGTGAGCACGTAGTCCACCAGCAGCGCGCTGCCCACGGCGAGACCGGACTTGGAGCCCAGGTTGACCGTGGCGACCTCGTAGTCGCCGCCGCCGGACGGGTAGGCGTGCACGTTCTGCCGGTAACTGGCGACGACGGTCAGCATCACCACCACGACCGCCAGCGCCACCCACGGGGAGTAGGCGTAGGCGGCGGCGCCCGCGATCGACAGGGTCAGCAGGATCTCGTTCGGCGCGTAGGCGACGCTGGACAGCGCGTCCGAGGCGAAGATCGGTAGTGCGATGCGCTTGGGCAGCAGGGTGTGCTGCAGTCGGTCGGAACGGAACGGCCTGCCGAGCAGGAGGCGCTTCAGCAGGGAGGTAGGTCTCGCCACATGTGGGAGCCTACGACGCCCGGGCGTGAAGCCACGTGGCACTCTGATGTCGCGCGCCGTGGGCGCGCATGGCAGGCTGGGCGAAGGTGGGGCGTCCCTTGGTGCGCCGCTTGTGTGGCGGCACGCCGGGACGAGCCGCTTTCACGGTGGCCGGGACGACGGCATTGTCGGGAGGCGTTGACGTGCACGTTGTGATCATGGGGTGCGGCCGGGTCGGCTCGACGCTCGCGCACAGCCTGGAGGCGCGCGGGCACTCCGTCTCGATCATCGACCAGGACGCCGACGCGTTCCGGCGGCTCTCCCCCGATTTCGCGGGCACCACGGTCACCGGCGTCGGCTTCGACCGCGAGGTCCTCATCCAGGCCGGCGTCGAGCGCGCCGACGCCTTCGCCGCGGTGTCCAGCGGCGACAACTCCAACATCATCTCCGCGCGGCTGGCCCGCGAGACATTCGGCGTGCAGCGGGTCGTGGCCCGCATCTACGACCAGCGCCGCGCCGAGGTGTACGAGCGGCTGGGCATCCCCACCGTGGCGACCGTGCGCTGGACCGCCGACCGCATCGTGCGGCACCTGGTGCCCGAGGGCGCCACTGAGCTCTACCGCGACCCCACCAGCACCGTCGCCATCATCGAGATCCCGGTGAACCCCGCCTGGATCGGCCACCCGCTGCACACGCTGGAAGAGGCGACCGGCACCCGGACCGCCTTCCTCATGCGCTTCGGCCTCGGCACGCTGACCACCGCGTCCACCGTGCTGCAGGACGGCGACCAGGTGTTCATGCTGGTCACGGACGACATCGCGGAAACCGTCACGAAGATCGCCGCCGCGCCGCCGGCCACGGTCTAGGAGGAGTCACCATGCGGGTCGCCATCGCCGGGGCGGGCAACGTCGGGCGCTCCATCGCCCAGGAGCTCATCGAGAACGGCCACCAGGTCATGCTGCTGGAACGCCAGCCGCGCATGCTGCGCCCCGAGCGGGTGCCCGCCGCCGACTGGGTGCTCGCCGACGCCTGCGAGCTGTCCAGCCTCCAGGAGATCAACCTCGCCGCCTGCGACGTGGTCGTCGCCGCCACCGGCGACGACAAGGTCAACCTCGTGGTGTCGCTGCTGGCCAAGACCGAGTTCGCGGTGCCGCGGGTGGTCGCCCGGGTCAACCGCGCCGAGAACGAGTGGCTGTTCACCGAGCAGTGGGGCGTGGACGTCTCCGTGTCCAAGCCGCGCGTCATGGCGGCGCTGGTCGAGGAGGCGGTCACGGTCGGCGACCTGGTCCGGCTGATGACCTTCCGACACGGCGAGGCCAACCTCGTCGAGATCACCCTGCCCGAGGACGCGCCGCACGTCGGCCTGCCGATCCGCTCCATCCCGCTGCCGCCCGACAGCGCCCTGGTCGCCATCGTGCGCGGCCGCCGCGTGCTCACGCCGACCCCCGACGACCCGGTGGAGGTCGGCGACGAGCTGGTCTTCGTCTGCACCGTCGAGGTCGAGGAGCAGGTCCGCTCGGTCATGCTCGGCGCCGACAGCGTCGAGAAGACCCGCGCCCGCCGCCGCTGACCCCGCGGACAGCCGCGCCGCGCGGACCTGGCGGTCGGCGCGGCGCGGTGGTGAGGAAAGGGGCCGGTCAGGCCGGTTGGGGCTCTTCGCGGCGGACGCGGCGGACGACGCCGAAGCTGATCACGACGAGCAGCGCGAACAGCGGCGTGCCCATCACGATGCGGGCGATGCCGAGCGCGGTGCCCTGCTCGGTCATCCACAGCCCGCCCTGGACCATCACCTTGATCGCGAACACCACCGCCCACAGCGCGGTCAGCTGCGAGAAGACCCGCACCAGCCGGGCGTCCTCACGCCAGTCGTTGCGGCCGCCGTTGGCGATCACCGACCAGAACCAGCCCACCATCGGGTGGCGCAGTGCGATCGAGCCCAGCAGCACCACGATCTGGCCCATGGTGATCCAGATGCCCGGCAGGTAGAAGTCGACCTCCTTGCCGGAGTCCCAGGCCATCCACGCGCCCAGGCCGATGCCGAACAGGCCGTTCAGCGCGAAGCGCACCGGCCGCTTCTGCGCCAGCCGCACGATCGCGACCACGATCGCCACCGCCGCCGACGCGCCGATGGCGGACTGCAGCGCGATGCGCGATTCCTCCGCCGGGAACCAGAAGCCCAGCACGATGTTGGTCAGCACGAACACGATGACCGGGACGGCCGCCTCGGTCATCCCGCGCCAGCCGCCCAGCTGCTGCGCCACCTGCTCCGCGAACGGCGGGAGCTGGTCGGGATCCTCGTCCGTCAAGGCCCGATTACGGTCAGTGACAGGCTCGCTCATGACTGCTCCTCGCTGCGTGCGGATCGCTCGCTCACGCGGCCGCTTCCAGCTCGTAGTAAGGGTTGTAGATGACCTTGCGACCGTCCCGCACGGCGACCCTGCCGCGCACGTGCAGCCCGCGTCCCGGCTCGATGCCGTTGATGTGGCGGCGGCCCAGGAACACCAGGGTGATCAGGTCGGTGCCGTCGTAGAGGTCGGCTTCCAGCGTCGGCAGGTTGGTGCGCGGCGTGTAGACGACCGTACGCAGCCGGCCGCTGACGTTGACGAGGTCGCCGCGGTGCACGGTGTCCGCGCAGACGCAGCCCGCGAGTTCGGTGTCCCGGCGCAGTTCCTCCGACTCGAGCTCGGATTCGGTGGCGGTGAGCCGGTGGAGCATGCCACGCAGCCCCTTGTGCCGTGGTCGGGCGTCGTCGGTCGACATGACCTGCTTCATCCTTCCCCGCCGGGGCGAGGTCCCCGGGCGGCGCGTAACAGCCAGCCTACTGCGGGGCGCCCCGGCTGGGGACACCCCGGGGCGCAACGTCTCGAAGTCTTCCGGCGCGCCCCGGTAACGGCGGCGCGCCGGATCGAGCCCTGTTCGCCGAGGTCAGTCGCGGCGCGGTCGCGGGGAGGGCTTGCGGCGCGGGACGTCGCCAGCAGCGGGGGCCGCGGCGCCGTAGCCACCGGCCGGCGCGATCGAGCCGAACGGCGTCGGCGCGGGCGGCGGCGGCACCCGGCCGGGCACCAGCTGGTTGCCGGAACCGCCGTACGGGTCGCCGCCGTAGGCGCCCTCGCCGTATTGCGGCTGGCGGGGCTGCTCGACGGGGGGCTCAGGCTGCGCCTGCGCCGCCTGCCGGGCCGCGGCCTCCTCGGCCATGTTCGCCGGCAGGCGCAGCGGCAGCGCCTCGCGGACCGGGCGGGCGGTGTCGTCGCGGCGCACCGCCAGACCGGTCAGGCACAGCGTCAGCGGGCCGGCCTCGGTCACGTCGATCGCGGCCGGGCCCTGGAACACCGCACGGACCATCCAGCGCGGCCCGTCGACGCCGATGAAGCGCAGGTCGTTGAAGCCCTCGGGGGTGCGGATCCGGGCCCGCAGCTCGATGCCCCAGCGCCCGGTCACCTCCTCGGCGCCCACGCCGTCGGCGAACAGCGACTTGCGGATCTCCTCGCGCACCTCGTCCCAGATGCCCTCGGTCCGCGGTGCCGCGAAAACGCCCAGCTGGAGCGCGTTCGGGCCGTGCACCAGCGCGATCTGCTGGATCAGGCCCTGGTCGCCGGCCTGCACCCGGATCTCGACCCCGTCGACCGCGGGCAGCAGCAGGCTGCCCAGGTCCAGCCGGGGCGCGTCGGGCGCGTCCTCGGCGTCGTACGGGCCGTCGTCGCCGAAGATCGAGGATTCGGGGAGGTAGGAGCCGTTCGTGCCGTTGGCGGCCTGGGCGGCGGGCGCGTCAGCCTCCTCGGGCTGCCAGTCCTCGCCGAGGAGCGCGGCGCGCCGAGCGGCGCGGGCGTCCACGAACTTCGGCTCCTCGGCCTTGGCGTGCCGGCCGCCGGCGGCCGCACGTCGTCGCGAGAAGATCACTGTTCCTCCTCATTTCCCCGTCGAGCCGTGCCCACCGGTGCCCCGTACGGACTCCGGCAGTTCGGCGACGTCGTGGAAGTGTGCCCGCTCCACCCGCTGCACGACAAGTTGCGCGATGCGGTCGCCGCGAGAGATCTTGGCGGTGTTCGCCCGGTCGTGGTTGATCAGCTGAACCAGGATCTCGCCCCGGTAGCCCGCGTCCACGGTGCCGGGAGCGTTGAGCACGGTCACCCCCATTTTCGCGGCCAGACCGGACCGCGGGTGGACCAATCCCACGAACCCGTCCGGCAGGGCGATCGCCACACCGGTGGGCACGAGCCGGTGCTCGCCCGGGGCGAGCACGACGTCGGAGGCGGCGTACAGGTCGGCGCCCGCGTCGCCCGGATGGGCGTACGACGGCGGGGGCAGGTCCGGGTCGAGCCGGCGGATCGGCACCACGACGGGTGGGGTCGCAGGGGGATACAACGGTCAAACCTCCGGGGGGAAGTGCCTGACGCGCGCCCGCGACGGGAGCTGCGTCTCCTTGCCTCTATCCTGCCGCGCCTGTGGGACCCGGCGGGCCCTACCCTCGATGCTGTGACACATCCAGGCAGCGGCACGGCATCCTCAGGCACAACGGCGACAGGGGTCGGTGCGGCACGGCCTGTGTGCAGTCACACCGAGCGCCTGTCCGTGCCGTGGTGGCTGTGGGTGCCGTCCTTGCTGGTCGGAGCCGTGTTGGCGGCTCAGGTCGGATTGGGCGCGGCCGGCCCGCGCGGCTGGGTGGCCTACCCCGTCGTGCTGACCGGAGTCGTGGTGGGCCTGTGGCGGCTGGGCCGGATCCGGATCAGCGTGACCGAGGACGAGTTCAGAGTCGACGACGCCCGGCTGCCGCTGCGCCACGTGGCGCAGGCGATCCCGCTGGACGCCGCCACCAAGCGCGAGCTGCTCGGCGTGCACGCCGACCCGATGGCCTTCGTCGTGCAGCGGCCCTGGGTCTCCGGCGCCGTGCAGGTGGTGCTCGACGACCCCGACGACGTCACACCGTACTGGGTGATCAGCAGCCGCCGGCCCGAGGACCTGGCCCGCGCGCTACGCCGCGTCGGCTGACCCCGGCGGCAGCGCCGGACGGCCGCGCTTGACCCGCAGGTCGCGACGGATGTCGTCGCCCAGCCGGCGGGTGGCCTTGCGGTTGAGGTAGCTGGCGATGGCCGCGCCGGTCAGCAGCGGGCCCAGCGTGGTCAGGTTGCGCCCGAACCGCTTGAGGACCATGTCGCGCAGCTGCTTGCGGGTGGCCGTGCCGAGCACGGTGGCCGCGGCCGCACCGGGCAGCATCGGGCTGATGCCCCGGTGGCTGGCCCAGGCCTGCATCAGGCTGATCGCCCGCTGGGACGGCGTGCCGAGCACCGGCTGGCCGTACACCTCGTGCAGCTCGCCGATGAGTTTGAGCTCGATGCCGACCACGCCGACCGTCTCGGTCGCCAGCAGCACCGGCGTCGACAGCAGGGTGGGCGGCGCGACCCACTCGATCGAGGCCACCCCGCCGCCGACCGCGCCGACGCCTGCCGCGGCGCGGGCCGCGTTGCGGATCAGCCGCTCGGCGAGCGCCTCGTCGTCGAGGCCCGGGTAGTGCCGCCGCAGCGTCTCCAGGTTGCGCACCGGCACGTGCGGGGCCAGGTCGGAGACCGCCTCGGTGATCCAGTTGATCGCCTTGCGGGGCATGAAGACTTCTTTGACCCCGCGCTCGCGCAGGCCCACCAGCATCCGCCCGAGCAGTTTGCGCCGTCCGGCCCTGTCGAGGTCCTCGTCGGCGAGCCCCGCCACCGCCAACGCCAGTTCGTCGGGCCTACCGGCGCCGGTGCCGGGTGCGGCAGTGCCCGACGCGCCTGTCGCTGACGCAGCGTCGCCGGGCACCTCTTCGGGACTGGTGGTCATGACTGGCTCCTGTCGGCTGAGACGGCATCTGGTCCACGACGTTCGTCGGGGCCGCCCTGGACCCGGTCCCCGTGTGGCACGCCGCGTCCGTTGCGGCGTGCCTCGATCCGTGTACCCAGATGTTCTGCGCCATCTCACCCCATCGCGTCAAGCCCCGGAAACCGTCCGGTGGGCGCACGCGGTCAGGCGCACTCGCGGCAGATCGGCTCGCCGTTGCGCTCGCCTGCCAGCTGGCTGCGGTGATGCACCAGGAAGCAGCGCGAGCAGCGGAACTCGTCGGCCTGCATCGGCACGACCTTCACCGTCAGCTCCTCATCCGACAGGTCACCGCCGGGCAGCTCGAAGTTCTCGGCGATGTCGGTCTCGTCCACGTCCACGCTGCCCGACTGTGTGTCGACACGCCGGGCCTTCAGCTCCTCGAGGCTGTCCTCACCGAGGTCGGCCTCGTCACGGCGCGGGGCGTCGTAGTCGGTGGCCACGATTGTCACACTCCCAATTTGTGTCTTGTCCGTCATGCGTACGCACGTTGTCACTCTTGACGAGCGCGGTACTTTAGCGCGCCCGTGTGGGAGTTGTACGCTCCAGCACGGGAAGTTGTTCCCGATGTGACTGAGCCGACAGCGTTATGGGGCCGTCGGGTCAGGCGAGACCAAGGTAGGGGCAGCCGCCCGCCGATCACGGTCGGCGCGCCGGGAACGTCCGGCCAATTCCGGCCGTCTGTCGGGTCGCGGCCCCCGGCGGGCCGGTCAACCGATAACCTCTGGCCCATGCCGTCAAAGTGGCGGCAGCGGACCTCTGGCTCACGGGGAGCGGCACCGAGATGCAACTAGCACGAATTCGGGCGATCGCCATCATCAGCACCCTGGCGATCATCGGTATCACCCTGGCCGTGATCACGCTCAATCGTGACACGCAGAGTGACGCTCCCGTGGCCCAGAGCTGTCCGGCGGGCTTCGTACCCGTCGACAACACGCTGCCTGACTCCGAGAGCGAAGTTAAGATCAACGTCTACAACGCCACGACCACGGTGGATCTCGCCCGTAACGTGGCCGCGGACTTCACCAACCGCAAGTTCAAGGTGGAGAAGACGGGCAACGAGAAGAAGGCCCAGCCCGACATCGTCGCCGAGCTGCGCTACGGCCCCAAGACGGTCGGCGCGGCCCAGCTGCTGAAAGCGTACTTCCTCAACGACGTCGAGCCCGTGTTCGACATCAAGCGCGACAACGACACCATCGACGTGATCATCGGCGGGCAGTTCAAGCAGCTCGCCACGCCCACCGAGATGCGCCAGGCGGTCGCCGCCCTGGGTCGTCCGGTGCTGCCCGAGGGCACCTGCGCCGAGAAGCCCTGACCGAGCGCACCACGGGTCCCCCCGCCCTGAGCCGAAGGCCCCGTCCGGCCGCTGTACGCCGCCGGACGGGGCCTTCGATCGTGTGCGGGGTCACGGGCCGCCGTCGGCGACCAGCTCGGTGAGCAGGGCGTCGAGCGGGGCGTGCAGGGCCGGCGGCGCCGCCAGCACCATGTCCCCGCCGGCCGGACGCCCCGACAGGCCGGTGACCAGCAGCCCGGCCTCCCGCGCGATCAGGCCGCCCGCGGCCAGGTCCCACTCCGCGAGGCCCTTCTCGTAGTACGCGTCCAGCATCCCCTCGGCCGCCGCGCACAGGTCCAGCGCCGCCGCGCCCATCCGCCGGATGTCGCGCACCAGCGGCAGCACCTGCGCCACCACCGCCGCCTGGTGGACGCGACGCTCCCGGGCGTAGCCGAAGCCCGTGCCGACCAGCGACAGGGCCAGCTCGGTGGCGCGTGAGCCGGTCAGCCGCCGCCCGTCCCGCCACGCGCCGTGGCCCCGCGCGGCCGTCCAGGTCTGCCCTGTGGCCGCGTTGCGCACCACCCCGGCCACCACCTCCCCGTCCACCTCCGCGGCGATCGACACGGCGTACTGGGCCAGCCCGTAGAGGTAGTTCACGGTCCCGTCGATCGGATCCACGATCCAGCGGACCCCGCCGTCACCGGCAATTCCCGCGCCGCCGAACTCCTCGCCGAGTACCGTGTCACCCGGGCGCCGCGCCGCCAACGCGGCGATCACCTGTTGCTCGACCGCGCGATCCGCGGCCGTCACGACGTCCGTGGCGGTGGATTTCGTGCCGACATCGTTGATCGCCTCGTTACGCATACGGCGGGCGGTGTCGGCCGCGTCAGCGGCCACCTGTACCGCGATATCCAGCAGTTCCAGCTCGTTCACGACCGTCCTCCTCGTCACCTGGTGCCATCCTGCCAAGGCCCCGGAGCCCGCTCGCGGACCTCCTGCGGCGTGCGCGCCGAGATGATCGCCGAGTACGGCGCTACAATTCACGCCTGCCACGTGCCGAAGGTGCGGGGCGCATCCACACATCACACTGGCTGACTCACCGCGACGCGCCATGCGACGCGGCCGAAGCTGCAGATTCTTGTTTGATACTCGCCTCCGGAAGGTCGTCCGTGACTGAAGCCCGCCAGATCAGCGCCGACGTTCGCACGCTCACCGACATGCTGATCGCCCAAGCCGCAGGCGCCGGCGGCCGGCTCACGCCTGCGGATGTGGCGCGCACCGTGGAGGCTGCCGACGTCACCCCCGCCCAGGCCAAGAAGATGCTGCGAGCACTGCTCGAGGCGGGCGTGACGGTCGAGGTCGACGACTCCGCCAACGGCCGCCGCAAGGTGGCCGCCGCGCGGGCCGCGACCCCGGCCTCGAAGGCCACCACCGCGAAGGCGGCCCCGCCCGCCGCGTCGAAGACCGCCAAGCCCGCCGCACCCAAGCAGGCCACGCCCACCGAGAGCGGCGCCGAGACGCCCGCTCCGGTGAAGCTGGCTCCCAAGGCCGTCCCGGCCAAGGCCGCCCCGGCCGCCAAGCCCGTGAAGGCCGCCGCCAAGGCCGCCCCCGCCAAGGCGGAGGACGGCGCCGACGAGGCCTCGAAGGCCGCCGCCAAGGCACCGGCCAAGAAGGCCGCCGCCAAGAAGGCTGTCGAGAAGAAGACAGGCGACAAGGCCGCGCCCGCCAAGGCTGCCAAGAAGGGCGAGCCGGGCGAGGACGGCGAGCCCGACGGCGCCGACCTCACCATCGAGGAGCTGGCCGCCGACCTCGAGGACGTCGTCGTCGACGAGCCGGTCGAGGTGGCCCAGGCCGCCGAGGCCGACGCCGCCGCCTCCGACGACTTCGAGTGGGACGCCGAGGAGTCCGAGGCGCTCAAGCAGGCCCGCAAGGACGCCGAGCTGACCGCGTCGGCCGACTCCGTCCGCGCCTACCTCAAGCAGATCGGCAAGGTGCCGCTGCTCAACGCGGAGCAGGAGGTCGAGCTCGCCAAGCGCATCGAGGCCGGCCTGTACGCCGCCGAGCGGCTGCGCCAGGCCGAGGAGGAGGGCCTGTCCCTCACCCGCGACATGCAGCGCGACCTGCTGTGGGTCTCCCGCGACGGGGAGCGCGCCAAGAACCACCTGCTGGAGGCCAACCTCCGCCTGGTGGTGTCGCTGGCCAAGCGCTACACCGGCCGCGGCATGGCGTTCCTGGACCTGATCCAGGAGGGCAACCTCGGACTCATCCGCGCCGTCGAGAAGTTCGACTACACCAAGGGCTACAAGTTCTCCACGTACGCCACCTGGTGGATCCGCCAGGCGATCACCCGCGCCATGGCCGACCAGGCCCGCACCATCCGCATCCCGGTGCACATGGTGGAAGTGATCAACAAGCTCGGCCGCATACAGCGTGAGCTGCTCCAGGACCTGGGCCGCGAGCCCACCCCGGAAGAGCTGGCCAAGGAGATGGACATCACCCCGGAGAAGGTGCTGGAGATCCAGCAGTACGCCCGGGAGCCCATCTCGCTGGACCAGACCATCGGCGACGAGGGCGACAGCCAGCTCGGCGACTTCATCGAGGACTCCGAGGCGGTCGTGGCCGTCGACGCGGTCTCCTTCTCGCTGCTGCAGGACCAGCTCCAGCAGGTGCTGCAGACGCTGTCCGAGCGGGAGGCGGGCGTGGTGCGCCTGCGGTTCGGCCTCACCGACGGCCAGCCGCGGACTTTAGACGAGATCGGCCAGGTGTACGGGGTCACGCGTGAGCGGATCCGGCAGATCGAGTCCAAGACCATGTCCAAGCTGCGGCACCCGTCGCGCTCGCAGGTCCTGCGCGACTACCTCGACTAACACCGGCAGGTCAAGTCGACATTCACCGCGAATCGGGCATTTGCTATCCACCGAACGTACGGACTTAGTCACCGTGCGTACATAGACGGGTAGGCGCTCTGTTTCTGTTCGACGCGGGATCGTTGACGTGGCACTCTGGTGGAACGGCACACTGTCCATGACGGGTCATCTCCCCGATAGCCCGTCTGACCAGGTAGGCTCGATCGTTCACCGGCTGTGACCCCGGTCCCCCCGAGGCCCCATCCGGGAAGCCCTCCGGCACGGCCGGTGTTGGAGGCTTACATGGGCAACGAGCTGAATGACAATGGCGGGTTCGGCGCTGCTGGACTCGGCGGATCGACGATGGATATCAGCATCGGTGACGACCAGAGGAGGAAGGCGATGACCCAGACCCTCACGCCGCCGCCGGAAACGGTGGCTGCCCCAGCCGCCGATGAACGGTGCGACCGCTGTAACGCGGCGGGCAAATTGCGTGTGAAGCTGGCCGGTGGGGGCGAGCTGGTGTTCTGCGGACACCACGCCAACAAGTACGCCGACGACCTTGTCAAGATTGCCGTGGAAGTGGCGGCGGACCCCGAGTTCACGTGGCGGGGCGCCGACATGATGGCCAAGTAACACCACAAGCCTGACCCGAAGGGGCACCGCAACCAGCGGTGCCCCTTCGGCGTGCTGTGCTGCTGGCAGCCGCCTCCGGCGGCTGCGGCGTCCGGCCTCTCAGCCGGCGTCACGCCCCAGTCGTCGGCTTCGCTTCGCTTACCTCCTTGGTGGCGCGTGACGCCGGCGGCCGAACGCGGCGGTGGGCCGGGATCACTCAGACCTCAGAAGCTCTGGATCGTGGCGATGCGTTCTTCGAGTTGTTCGATCGTCGCCTGGGCGCTGGGGGGACCGCCGCATTTCGAGCGCAGCTCGGCGTGGATCTTGCCGTGGGGCAGGTTGGTGCGGTGGTGGTGGGCGGCGACCAGGGCGTTGAGCTGGCGCCGCAGGTGGATGCGGCGCTCGGTGGCCGACATGTCGCGGGCGACCGGCTCGCGCTGAGCGGGGGTCTGCTCGGCCCGGTTGCGGCGTACGGCGGCAGCCTGCTCGGCCTGGCGCTTGGTCAGCAGCGCGGACACCTGGTCGGCGCTGAGCAGGCCGGGCAGACCCAGGAAGTCCTCCTCCTCGGGCGTGCCGGCCTGGGCAGGCAGGCCGAAGGTGGCACCGTCGAAGATCACCTGGTCGAGCTCGGCGGTGGCCGACAGCGCCTCGAACGACTTGGTCAGCTCACCGCTGGCGTTCTCGGACTGCTGCGCCCGCTCCAGCAGCTCGTCGTCGAGCCCGTCCTTGGCCTTGGGGCCGCCGAGCACGTGGTCGCGCTCCAGCTCCATCTCGCTGGCCAGTCCGAGCAGCGTGGGCACGCTGGGCACGAAGACGCTGGCCGTCTCCCCCGGGCGGCGGGCCCGCACGAAGCGGCCGATGGCCTGGGCGAAGTACAGCGGGGTGGAGGCGCTGGTGGCATACACGCCGACGGCCAGCCGCGGAATGTCGACTCCCTCGGACACCATGCGCACCGCGACCATCCAGCGCTGCTGGGAACCCGCGAACTCGGCGATCCTGGCCGACGCCCCGGTGTCGTCGGAGAGCACCACGACGGCCTTCTCGCCGCAGATGGTCTCGATCAGCTTGGCGTACGCCCGGGCGGTCTGCTGGTCTGAGGCGATGATCAGGCCTCCGGCGTCCGGGATGCCACCGGCGCGCAGCACCTGCAGCCGCGCGTCGGCGGCCCGCAGCACCTGCGGCATCCAGTCGCCCTTGGGATCCAGCGCGGTGCGCCAGGCGTGCGCGATCAGGTCCTGGGTGAGCGGCTCCCCGAGGCGCACCGCCAGCTCGTCGCCGGCGCTGGTGCGCCACCGCGTCTCCCCCGAATAGGCGAGGAAGATCACAGGCCGGACGACGCCGTCGGCGAGCGCGTCGGCGTAGCCGTACACCGAGTCGGCGCGCGAGCGCTGCACCTCGCCCACCCGCTCGTAGGTGACGAACGGGATCGGGTTCTCGTCGGACCGGAACGGGGTCCCGGTGAGCATCAGCCGCCGCACGGCGGGCTCGAAGGCCGCCTTCACGCCGTCGCCCCAGCTGCGCGAGTCGCCCGCGTGGTGGATCTCGTCCAGGATCACCAGCGTCCGGCGGGTCAGCGTGCGCCGCAGGTGCACCTGCGGCGCCATGCCGACCTGCGCGTACGTCACCACCGCGCCGTGGAAGTCGGCACTGGTGTGCACGTCGGCGTTGCGGAACATGGCGTCGAGCTGGATGCCCACCCGGGCCGCCGCCTGCGCCCACTGCAGCTTCAGGTGCTCGGTCGGGGCGACCACGGTGACCGCGTCCACGCTGCCGTCGGCCAGCAGCTCGGCCGCGATGCGCAGGGCGAACGTCGTCTTGCCCGCGCCGGGCGTGGCGACCGCCAGGAAGTCGGGGGAGCGCCGGCGGAGGTATTCGACCATTGCCTTGCGCTGCCAGGCGCGCAGCGCCGGGAACGACTCGGGGACGGGGCGGGCCAGCGCCACGCGGCAGCCTCCTGCTCTTCGAGGGATTCGCACGAAAGAGCCCTCGGGTCGGCGGACCTCGAAGGCGGGGCCTTGAGTCTATCGGCTCGTCAGGACAGGTCCGCGCGACCGCCAGGTGGAAATCGGTGAGTCGCTTTGCACACCACCCGATCCGGGTGCCGCACGTCCAGCCGGATTCGGCCGGTCGCGCCCGCGTTCCGTCGCGGCGATGGCGCCGACCACCGGCGGCACGCCTAGCCGGACTCGGGCGTGGCACCCCCGCCGAGCCGCGGCCGCGGCGCTGACCAGTGGCGGTAGAGGGCGGTGATACGCACCACGAACACCAGCAGCGCCGCGCAGGTGAAGGTGAGCACGCTCCCCCAGCCGAGCCGCACCAGGACCGCCACCGCGATCGCGCCGAGCAGCGACGCCACCGCGTAGATCTCCCGGCGCAGCACCACCGGGATCTCGGTGAGCAGCAGGTCGCGGACCAGTCCCCCGCCGATACCGGTGAGCATGCCGAGCAGGCACGCACCGACGGCGGGCACCCCGGCGTCGAACGCCTTGAGCGTGCTGGTGACCGTGAACAGGCCCAGCCCGGCCGCGTCCAGGCCGAGCACGGTGCGTCGCAGCCTGTCCAGGTGCGGATGCAGCCAGAACACGGCCAGCGAGGCGACGGTCGCGGTGGCCGGATACCGCCAGTCGGCGAAGGCCAGCGGCGGCACCTGGTTGATCACCAGGTCGCGCAGGATGCCGCCGCCCAGCGAGGCGACGAAGCCCACGAAGACCACGCCGAACAGGTCGAGCCGCTTGCCGACCGCGGCGGAGCCGCCTGACGCGGCGAAGACGGCGACCCCGGTGAGGTCCCCGATCAGCAGGGCCGACGAACTGTCCACCGGCGCAGGCTACGACGCGGCACGGCGTACGCCCGCGCCGCCTCGCCGCCTACCGCCCGCCGGAACCCGCCCGGGGTGGCCGGGTCAGGTCTGGGGCTGGTAGGCGCGCTCGTAGAGCGCGTCGATGTCGGCCTGCAGGGGCAGCGAGGTCGAGGCGCCCCACTGCTGGGCGCAGGCCGCGCCCGCCGCGCACGCCCAGCGCAGCGCCTCCTCGATGGGGCGGCCCTGCGCCCAGGCCACGGCCAGCGCACCGGTGAAGGCGTCCCCGGCGGCCGTGGTGTCCACGGCGGCCACGGGCGGCGCGCCCACCTCCAGCCGCGTCCCGTCGCGGTCGGCGTAAGCGGCCCCGGCCGCGCCGAGCGTCAGCACCACCCGCGGCACGGCTGCCAGCAGATTCGACAGCAGTTCCGGCACGTTGTCGGCCCGGGCGGCGTCGCGGCCGCCATCGAGCCCGGCCAGCACCGCGGCCTCGGTCTGGTTCACCACCAGCACGTCCACCAGGGCCAGCAACTCGTCCGACAGCGCCCGGGCGGGAGCGGCGTTGAGGATGAAGACCGCCTGCCCGGCGCGCGCCGCGGCGGCGGCCTGCGCAACCGTCTCCAGCGGGATCTCCAGCTGGCAGAGCAGCACGTCGCAGCTCGCGATGAGCTCCCGGTCGACCGCGTCCAGCTCGGTGAGCTGCGCGTTCGCGCCGGGAGCGACGACGATGAGGTTCTCGGCGGCCGCGTCGACGGCGATCAGCGCCACCCCGGAGGGGCCGGCCACCCGGCGCAGCCCGTCCAGCTCGACCCCGGCCGCGGCCAGGCAACCCTTGAGCTCGTCACCGAAGGCGTCCAGCCCGACCGCGCCCAGGAAGTGGCACCGGGCTCCGGCTCGGGCGGCGGCGACGGCCTGGTTGGCCCCCTTGCCGCCGGGAACGGTCGAGAAGTCCTGCCCGAGCACGGTCTCGCCGGGGCGGGGCAGGGTGGGCGTCGCCACCACCAGATCCATGTTCGCGCTGCCCACGACGACCACGCTCGCGGTCATGCCTACTCCTGGAGGAGAGTCCGGGGCGCGCCGAGACCCCCGTGCCGCGCGGCCTTGACAGCCGTGCGTCGGCGCGCAAGCCGGATCATTCGGAGAGGTTCTCGTAGATCTCCTTGCACTCCGGGCACACCGGGAAGCGGTTGGGGTCGCGGGTGGGCACCCAGACTTTGCCGCACAGGGCGCGCACCGGCGTACCCTCGATCATCGCTTCGAGCAGTTTGTCCTTGGGAGCGTAGTGCGACAAGCGCTCGTGGTCGCCCTCGTCGAGGCGATAGTCCGTGGCCGTGCGCTCTTCAACGATGGTGCTGGGGTTCGTCACTGGTGTGGTCACCCGAACATTGTCTCAGGTCACCGGCTACCAGCCCAGTCTGATATCCCGCCACGCTGGTAGGAGGCCCGGCCACGGCCGAATGCCCGCGCCCGCACGGCGGGCCTCGACCGCACAGTACTCTCATGATCGTGACTGATGTGAGCATCCACCTCGGTGCCGAGGTCAAGGCGGCGCTGGCGACCGGGCAGCCGGTGGTGGCGCTGGAGAGCACGATCGTCTCGCACGGGCTGCCCCGCCCGGACAATCTGCGGGTGGCCCGCGAGATCGAGCAGGTCGTACGCGACAACGGCGCGGTCCCGGCGACGATCGGCATGGTCGGCGGCAGGCTGGTGGCCGGGCTGGACGACGAGGCGCTGACCCGCCTGGCAGTCGGCGAGAACGTGGCCAAACTCTCGGTCCGCGACCTGGCCGTCGCGTCGGCGCTCGGCGTCGACGGCGCGACCACGGTCGCCAGCACCTCGGCGATCGCCGCCGCAGCCGGCATCGGCGTGTTCGCCACCGGCGGTCTGGGCGGCGTGCACCGCGAGGCCTCGCAGACCTTCGACGAGTCCGCCGACCTGACCACGCTGTCGCAGACGCCGATCGTGGTGGTCTGCGCCGGGGTCAAGTCGATCCTCGACGTGGGCGCGACCCTGGAGCGGCTGGAGACGTTGGGCGTCGCGGTGGCCGGCTACCAGACGGACCGCTTTCCGGGCTTCTTCATCCGAGACAGCGGGTTCGGCGTGGACTGGCGGCTGGACAACCCCGAGCAGATCGCCGCGGCCATGCGGGCGCAGCGCGACCAGGGCGTGCACCGCGGCGCGCTGGTGGTGGCCAACCCGCTGCCGCAGGACGAGCAGCTCGACCAGGACCTGCACGACCGCACGCTGGCCGAGGGCCTGGCGATCGTGGAGCGCGACGGGGTGACCGGCAAGCGGGTGACGCCGGTGCTGCTGTCGCACTTCCACGCGGCCACGCAGGGGCGGAGCCTGGCCGTCAACGTACGCATCATCCTGCGCAACGCGGCGCTGGCCGCGCAGATCGCCGTCGCGGCCGGCGACCAGTGATCCTCTCCGTCGGAGACCTGGTCACCGACGTGCTGGCGGTGCTGCGAGCGCCGCTCGCGCAGGGCTCGGACACCCCGGCGACGGTGCACGTCGCCGGGGGCGGCCAGGCGGCGAACACCGCCGCGTGGCTGGCGGCGCTGGGCGCGCCGGTGACCTTCGTGGGCGCGGTCGGCGACGACCAGGCCGGCCGCGACCGGCTGGCCGAGCTGCACCAGGCGGGGGTACGCACCCAGGTGAGCGTGCGCCCCGGGGCCAGCACCGGCAGCATCGTGGTGCTGACGCACGGCGGCGAGCGCACGATGATCAGCGATCGGGGCGCGAACCTGCTGCTGGCCTCCAGCGACGTGGACGCCGCGATCGCCCAGGGCGCGTCGCTGCTGCACCTGTCCGGATACACCCTGCTGGACCAGCCCTCCCGGCCCACCGGGCGGTACGCGCTCGCCTCGGCCCGCGCCGCCGGCCTGCGCACCTGCGTCGACGCCGCCTCGGCCGCCCCGCTGTACGCGGTCACCACGGAGCTGATCGAGGACGGGGTCACCGGGCACCCGTTCCTGGACTGGGTGCGCGGGGTGGACCTGCTGCTGGCCAACGCCGACGAGGCGAGCGCGCTGGCCGGGCCCGGGGAGCCCGCCGACCAGGCACTGCGGCTGTCGTACGCGATCGGCGGCGACGTGGTGGTGAAGCTCGGCGCGCACGGGGCGCTGTGGGCCGGCCCGGTCGGCGTGGTGCACGTCACCGGCGACCCGGTGCCGATCGTGGACGCCACCGGCGCGGGCGACGCCTTCGCCGCGGGCCTGCTGGCAGCCTGGGCCGCCGGGGCCGGGCAGCACGACGCGCTGCTGGCGGGCTGCCGGCTGGGCGCCCGCGCGGTGGGCATCGTCGGCGCCCGCCCGCCCCTGCCGTCGCCCTGACCACACCGCCCACCGCCCGCGCGCCCGCCCGGCCGCCCGGCCGCCCGGCCGCCCATGATCGTCCGACTTGCCTGGCACGTGTGCGTATCTTGAACCCGCTTTCGCCCATGTGCCGGACAAGTCGAGCGATCTTGGCCGCGGTCGGACCGACGCAGGCGCGGCCCGCCGTCGGCACCGCGCGCGGATGGGGGCAGGATGGAAGAGTTCCCCGGCGATCAGGAGGCATCGTGAAACGGCAGGCGGACCGGCCGGCGCTGATCACCGATGCGGCGGAGAGCCCAGAGGTGGAACTGCGGCGGCGCGAGCGGCGCTACATCGCGATGATGCTGCTGCGCGCGGCGTGCCTGATCCTTGCCTCGGCGCTGGCCATGCTCCAGGTGCCGCTGCTGTGGCTGTGGCTGCCGCTGTGCGGCCTGGGCATGGTGCTGCTGCCCTGGCTGGCCGTGATCCTGGCGAACGACCGCCCACCCAAGGACGAGCACCGCTTCAAGCGCCACCGCCGGCAGACGCTGCCCGCCAACGCCCTGCCCGCCCAGCCCGCCGGCCCGGTCTACGAGGGCACCATCGACGACGCCCCCGGCACCCCCGACCGCCCCGCCTAGCCCCACCCCCGGCCCCGCCTCGCGCCAGGCCGCCTCGGCCGACTCGTCGCGCAGTCGGGCCCCCTCAAGATCGCCGACTTGCCGGGCACATGGGCGAAAGTGGGCTCAAGATACGCACAGGTGCCAGGCAAGTCGAACGATCAAGGGCCGCCCGCGACGCCCACGGCGCGGGCCGCGCGGGTGGGCGCGGTCAGCTCAGGCGGACCCGGACGCGGCGGTTGGCCTTGCCCTTGGACTCGACCTTGACGACCTGGAGTTTGCCGATCTGCGAGGTCGAGGCGACGTGGGTGCCGCCGTCGGCCTGCACGTCCAGACCGACGATGTCGACGATGCGGATCTCCTGCTCGTCGGCCGGGATCAGGTTGGACTGGGTACGGATGATGTCGGGCAGCGCCAGCGCCTCGTCTCGGCCCAGCACCCGGGTGACGACCTGGCGGTCCGCGCCGACCTCGGTGTTGACCAGCTCCTCCAGCCGCGCCTTGAAGTCGGCGGGCACCTCGGGCAGGTTGAAGTCCATCCGCGCCTCGCCCGGCTCCATGTTGCCGCCGGTGACCAGCGCGCCGAAGTCGCGGAACACCACGCCGCACAGCACGTGCAGCCCGGAGTGGGTGCGCATGAGCAGCGTGCGCCGGGTGTCCTCGACCGCGCCGGCGACCTGCGTGCCCACGGGCGTCAGCGGGTCACCCTCGGCCGGGATCAGCCACAGGTCGTCACCCTTGCGGGTGCCGGTGATCCGGGTCTGCACGCCCTGCCAGAGCAGCACGCCGTGGTCCGGCGGCTGGCCGCCGCCGCCCGGGTAGAAGGCCGAGCGGTCGAGCACGATGCCCTGTTCGGCATCGGCGGCCAGCACCGTGCAGGTCCAGTCGCGCAGGGTCGGGTCGGCTAGGTCCAGGCGCTCGGTGCGCCCGTGGTGTGTGACGCCCATGACCGGGAGTCTAGGCGTCACCGGCCGACGCGCGTTCGGCGACGCGACCGGCGACGTTCATGACCGTAGGGCCAGGCGTCACCGGCCGACGCCGCGCCCGGTGACGCTCATGACCGTGAGGACTTAGGCGTCCCCGCCGGAGGCGTTGTTCGGCGATGCGACGGTGCGGGCGGTGACCCGGCCGCCGGCCAGGATCTGCATCATCACGTCCTGGCTCGCGCCGGAGCGGGTGGCGGGACGCGGCGTGCGGCCCACCGACTTGGCGACCGCGGGACGGACGCCGCGCCCGGCGGGCCTGCGCCCGCGCCGCCCCGTGGGCCGCCGCCGCACCGCGACGGTCACCCAGTGCTGCTCGGCGTCGGCGCCCCACTGCTCCTGGTGGAACCAGTAGCGCTGGCGCCCGCTCGGCGCGGTGCCGACCACCTGCAGCGGTTCCAGCACGGTGTCCAGCTGTTCGAAGCTGACCTCGCCGTCGTCACCGGCGCAGCGGGTGAAGGCCTCCTTCAGCGTCCACATCCGCAGCAGCTGCTCACCCTGGTCGTCGGCCTCCATCAGGCGGGCGTGCTCGGCGGCCGACAGCACGGTCCAGGGCAGCGACGCGCCCTCCCGGCCGGCCGGTTCCAGATCCACCCCGATGTCGTATGCGTCCGAAACCGCCACCGCGATCGCCGAGTCGGTCTGCGACACGCTCACGTCGATGCCGAGCAGCGGCCCGGAGACGGTGAGCTTGCCGAATCCTCCGTAGTGCAGGCTCCAGTTGCGCGGCGCGACCTCGCCGTGCCACTCGATCGACAGGATCATGCGGACCAGTGCCCGGGTGACGATGAAGGAGCTGCGGCGCTCGCTCGAGCGCATGCTCTCGGCCTCGGCGCGCTCGGCCGCGCTGAGGAACTGCGCCAGGTCCTTCTCCCGGCGCCGGCACGCGGCCAGCGCGAACAGCGAGACCGCCACGCCCGCCGGCCGCCGCCGCCGCGGTGCGGGGGTGGCTCGCAGCTCGGTGAGCAGGGCCCGGGCCGCGGCCCGGGAACCGGCCCGGGGACCGGACGCGCAGGGCGTGGGCCGGGTCCGGCGCGGTGCCGCGGGCAGCGGCTCGCACACCTGCCGGGCCGGGTTGCCGGTCCAGTCCTCGCCGTCGGGGATCTGCTCGCCCTTCATCAGGAACGAGTGCGCGCCGACCACCGCGTCCTCGCCGACGGTGACGCCGTAGTGCACGAACGCCTTGACGCCGAGAGTGGCGCCGGAGCCGATGACGGTCGGCTCGGACCGGAACATGCCGTCCTCCTGGGAGTGGCACTGGATCACCACGCCGGAGTTGAGGCAGGCGTCGTCGCCGATGGTCATCATGGTCCGTTCGGACATGTAGGCGCCGTCGTCGTACACCCGCTTGCCCATCTTGACGCCCAGCAGCCGCCACATGATCGGCCGGAACGGGGTGCCCGCGAACGGGACCGGCGCCTCCAGCTTCCACAGCCGCTCGTGCCACCAGTAGTACGGGTCGTAGATGGAGCAGCGTCGTGGGCGCAGCCGCCGGAATCCGCCGACCAGCCGCTCCACCAGCACGCTGTAGCACAGCTGGAACACCAGCATGACCACCATCGCGGCCGGGATGACCAGCACGCTCCACTCGGAGTAGTTGTCCAGCGCGGCGGCGAGCACCACCAGGCCGACGGCCGCCGACAGCCAGCTCACGAACAGGAACCAGGCCATCGAGCGCAGGTTGTACCGGTTCTTCATGGTCAGCGCGCGGCGCAGCGCGTCACCGGTGGGCGCCTCGCAGCCGGCCTCCCGGGCCACGACCCGGGCGATCGGGAACGACGGCGAGCCGAGCAGGCCGCTGTCGTAGCGGATCGGGCCGTCGGTGGGCACCGTCGCCTTGGTCGCGTAGAGCACGTTCTGGCCGACGGCGTGGTCGGCCGGGAAGGTGACGTCGTTGCCGACGAAGGAGCGTGCGCCGATGGCGACCCGCGACATCTTGAACGAGGTGGGCGAGTAGTCGGCGTTCACCATGGACAGGCCGTCGGACACCATGGTGCCGGTGCCGATGGTGCACAGGAACGGCGAGTCGAACCGGAACTCGATGCCGAAGTTGGACCCGGTCTGCACGACCTGCTGCAGGTCGACGCCGATCCAGCGCAGGTAGTTCACGACGTACGAGCTGTCGCCGAACAGGCGCATGAACAGCGCGGAGTTGGTCATGCCGGAGATCGTCGAGGCGAGCCAGTACCGGAAGCTGTAGAGCGGGTAGACCGTGTCCGGCTTCCAGAGCAGGTTGAGCAGGCGCGGGATGACCACGATGGAGGCCAGGCCGGTCAGCAGCGCGATCACGAAGAGCACCGCCGAGGCCAGCACCAGGTCCAGGTAGATCATGCTGCTGATGGTGAACGGCTTGCGGTCGACCAGGCCGCGCAGCATCGGCACCTGGGTGACCAGCGCGACCAGCGCGCCGAACACCAGCGGGCCGCGGGTGAGCACCTGGTTGGCGATCTTGACGCCGGAGTAGACCGTCTTGCGCAGCCAGCCGCAGCTGCGGGCGGGGACCGCCGGCAGTCCGGGGTGGCCGGGCTGGGCGGGCATGCCCTGCCAGCTCTCCCCGGCCGGCACCACGTAGCCGGGGGGCAAGGTCGAGGAGTGCCCGAGCCGCGCGCCGTCGCCGATGGTGGAGTTGATGTCCAGCGCGGTGTGCTCGCCGACGATCACGTCGCTGCCGATGGTGATCCGGCCGGTCTGGATGTAGCCGGACTGGGCGCGGTAGCCCATGAAGTAGCAGTCCTTGCGGATGACGGTGTTGTCGCCGATCGTCAGCAGGTCGGTGCAGATCGGCATGACCGGCGACAGGATCACCACGTTGCGGCCGATCCTCGCACCGAGCAGGCGCAGGTACCACGGGTACAGCGGGGTGCCGTAGAACATCAGCAGGCGGCTGGCGCCCATGCACATGCGCACGTACCAGAAGCGCAGGTATTTCAGCCCCCACAGGGGTATCTCCTGCTCCTTCCACCGCCCGATGAGCAGCCATTTCATCGCGATCGGGTAGATGGTCAGGATCAGGAAGCCGGTGATGCTGAACGCCGCCGAGCGCAGGTACAGGTCGAGGTAGCCGTTGGCGGCGGCCATGAAGCGGAACGCGAAGATGAGCAGGAAGCCGCCCATCACCGCGGAGCCCAGCCCCATCAGCAGCTGCGCGGCTCCGCACGCCCAGTACTGCAGCGAGCTCGCCCGGCGGGCCACCCGGCCCGGGACGGGCGCGGTGCGCGGGCGCACCTCCTCGGCGACCGGGGCGACCGCGGCGGCCAGCGCCCGTACCGTCGGGTACACGTACACGTCGCGCATGGACACCGAGGGCAGGTCGGCGCGCTGCCGCACCCGGGCGCAGAACCGTGCCATGAGCAGCGAGTCCGCGCCCACCTCCTCGAAGAAGTGGCTCTCCACGCCGACCCGGTCCACCCGGACGATCTCGGCCAGCACCTCGGCGTACCCCTGCTCGACCGGGGTGGCGGCTTCGGCCTCGGTGGGCGGGGCGGCCAGCCGGCGGTTGCTCGGCGGCGGCAGGCTCTTGCGGTCGGCCTTGTCGCTGGGCAGCATCGGGATCGCGTCGAGCTGCTCCAGGTACGACGGGATCATGTATCCCGGCAGCCGTTCGCGCAGCCACGCGTAGATCTGCTGGCGGTCCAGCGCGACGGTGTCGTTGCGCAGGCTGTAGTAGCCGACCAGCTCGGTCACGCCCGGTTCGGGGCTGTGCGTGTCGACGACGGCCTGGGCGATGCCGGGCACCTGCAGCAGCACCGACTCGATCTCGGTCAGCTCGATGCGGTAGCCGCGGATCTTCACCTGGGTGTCGATGCGACCGAGGTATTCGATCTCGCCGGCTTCGTTGACCCGGCCCAGGTCACCGGTGCGGTAGATACGCCCGGACGGGTTGTTGGCGATGTTCAGGAAGTCGGGGATGAAGGCGCGTTCGGTCTGGTCGTCGCGGTTGACGTAGCCGACGGCCAGGCCGACGCCCGCGATGCCGATCTCACCCAGCTCGCCCGGGGGCAGGGCGCGGGGGGAGTCGGGGTCGAGGATGACCGTGGCGTACGTCGGCAGCGGCAGGCCCAGCGTGATCGGCTTGTCCGGGTGCACCGGCGTCCAGGTCGCGGTGACGGTCGCCTCGGTGGGCCCGTACACGTTGAGGAAGCGGCGGTTCGGGCGGTGCCAGCGGGTGACCAGGTCCTGCGGGCAGGCCTCGCCGGAGACCAGCAGGAAGCGCAGCTCGGGCAGGTCCTCGTCGAGTGTGGCCAGCAGCGTCGGCACGCAGCACATCGCGGTGACCTCACGCGCGGTGAGGAACTCCCACAGGTCCCGGCCGAGCAGGCCGGCCCCGCCGGGTTTGGGCACCAGGGTCGCGCCGACCATCCAGGACACCCAGATCTCCTCGACCGAGAAGTCGAAGGCGATGGTCATGCCCTGGTACATCCGGTCCTCCGGGCGCACCCCGTAGAGCTCGGCGGCGACCCGGACGAAGTTCACGATGGCGGCGTGCTCGACGGCGACGCCCTTGGGCCGGCCGGTGGACCCGGAGGTGTAGATGATGTACGCCAGCTCGTCGACGGGCTCGCCGCGTTCCTCGACGGCCAGCCGGTCCTCGGCGGCGGCCGCCAGCTCCGCGGTGATCTCGTCGAGGCAGAGCACCTCGGCCTCGGTGATCTCGGCCAGGTGCGCGCGCAGGTGCGACATCGACAGCACCAGCCGCGCCCCGGAGTCGCCGACGATGTAGGCCAGCCGGTCGGCGGGGAAGCCGGTGTCCAGCGGCACGTACGCGGCGTGGATCTTCCCGATGGCGAGCATGCCGACGTACGACTGCACGGGCTGGTCGAACAGCAGCGCGATGCGATCGCCGGGCCGGGCCCCGCGGCTGATCAGGTGCCGGGCGAGCTGGTTGGCGCGCGCGTCGACCTGGTCGTAGGTGAGCGCTTCCTCCCCGGTGTCCACGGCGAGCTGCTCGCCCCGGCCGTACCGGCGCAACCGGTCGCACTGCTGCTCGAACAGCTGCGGCAACCGCTCCCCCGGCTGCCAGCGCGGCTCGTGCGCGTAGCCAGGGCAGGTCAGCACCAGACCGCCGTTGCGACCGGGTTCGACGTCAGGGAACTCGGGAAGATCATTGACATCGAGGACGCGTGTGCTCATGGGCTTCTCCCTCCGCGGACGACATGGACGGCTGAGTGAACGGGTGGCCCGCCAGGGGCGGGAGGACCGCGTTCGGTGAAGGCGGCTGCTGATCCGGCGCGCCGTGGCAGGCGGCGCGCCGGTCAGCCGCATTCGGTCGGGGCGCCTCTCGGCGCGCCGGTGCTCAGCCCATGCCGTCCGCTCCCGCGCGTGCGCTCGCCGGCTCGTCCGCCTCGGCGCCCGGGCGGCACGACTCCTCGATGGCGTCGATGACGATGCCGCAGGCGATGTCGACGACCTCGGCGGTCACGTTCAGCGGCGGCAGGATCCGGATGACGCAGTCGTCGCGCCCGCCGAGTTCGACGATCAGACCGCGGCGCAGGGCACGGGCCTGCACCTGACGGGCCAGCTGCCCGGCCGAGCGCCCGTCGCCGGGGTCGGCCAGCTCCACGCCCCACATCAGGCCTCGGCCGCGCACCTCGCGCACCACCGGGTGGCCTTGCAGTTCGGCGAAGCGGTCGGCCACCTGCGCCCCGCGCTCGCGCACGTTGGCCAGGATCTGGTCGCGGTGCAGGATCCGGACCGCCTCCGCCCCCGCGGCGAAGGCGAGCTGGTTGCCCCGGAAGGTGCCGGTGTGCGCGCCGGGCTGCCAGACGTCCAGCCGCTCGTCGTACATGATCAGCGCGACGGGCGTGCCGATGCCGGACAGCGCCTTCGACGCGACGATCACGTCGGGCTCGATGTCGTACTGCTCGAACGCGAACCAGGTGCCGGTGCGGCCGCACCCGGTCTGCACCTCGTCGACGATCAGCGGGATGTCCAGCGACCGGGTCAGCGCCCGCACCCGCCGGACGAAGTCACGCGTGGCCGGGATGACCCCGCCCTCGCCCTGCACCAGCTCCAGGATGACCGCGGCGGGACGCGCGACGCCGCCGTTCGGGTCGAGCAGCGACTTCTCCAGCAGCCCGGCGCAGTTGGTCTCGCAGCTGTCCGGTCGCAGACCCAGCGGGCAGCGGCCGCAGTACGAGTACGGGAAGAAGTGCACGCCCGGCATGCCGTTGGCGATCGGGCGCTTCTGCGAGACCAGCCCGGACATGGCCATCGCGGCGGAGCTGCCGCCGTGGTAGCCGCCCTGGAACGAGACGATGTCGCCGCGGCCGGTGGCGGTCTTGCACAGCTTGATCGCGGCCTCGATGGCGTTGGCTCCGGTCGGGCCGCAGAAGTGCACGCGCATGCGTTCACGCAGGCCAGGGGCCAACATTGACAGCTGGGCCTCGATGAACTCGTCCTTGGCGGGGGTCGGGAAGTCCAGCGCGTGGGTCAGCCGGCCCAGCTGGGACGTGACCACCCGCACCAGCTCGGGGTGGTTGTGGCCGAGTGACAGCACGCCCGCGCCGGTCAGGAAGTCGATGAACACATTGCCGTCGACATCGCGCACGAAGCTGCCGGAACCCTCGGCGATGGCGATCGGGATGTTGCGGGGATAGGTACGCGCGTTGGACTCGCGGCGCTGCTGGCGCTCCAGCAGCTCGGCCGAACGTGGTCCGGGCAGGTCGCAGTGGACGGACGGCCCGGTCAATGCGTCAGGCTCGCTGAGCATCGTCATTGGTTCTCCTCAGGCGGGACACGGTGGCGCCGGGAGGCATCCACCTGGACGAGCGGCCCACACACTCCGCCTGGATGGAGGAGCGCGGTGCCATAACGATTACCAAATGAAATCGTTAGCTCACCCTCCGTGATGCTACCGATCGGCTGATCGCTTGCTCCGGATTTCAGAAGGTTCGTCCGGTCTGCTATGGACCGAACGACGGAATCCGGTCCGGACGCCTGCGCGAGGCTGCGCGAAACTGGTATACGAATAGGCAGGTCAACAGGCCTGCAAGCGGCGTGTCGGGCCCGGCGTGGCGGACCCCACTAACATGCGCGTATGTCCCGCACCTCGTACGCGCTCGCCGCGCTCGCCGCAACGGCCCTCACCCTCACCGGGTGCACCTCCACAGCGGACGACAAGACGCCGCCCGCCGACCTGCCCGCCGCGCAGACCCTGCTGGTCGACGGGGCCAAGGCGATGGCCGAGGTCAAGTCCGCGCACTTCGTCATCGACGTCAACGGCAAGATCAGCGGTCTCAGCCTCAAGCGCGCCGAGGGCGACCTCACCCAGGCGGGCTCCGCACAGGGCACCGCCTCCATCGAGCAGTTCGGCCAGGCGATCGAGGCGCAGTTCGTCATCGTCGGCTCCGACCTCTGGCTGAAGGCCGCCACCGGCGGCTTCCAGAAGTTGCCGCTCGCCGCCGCGGCCACCGTGTACGACCCCTCGGCCATCCTCGACCCGAACCGCGGCGTCGCGAAGCTGCTCAGCAGCGTCAAGACGGCCACCACCCAGGCCAAGGAGACGGTGGACGGCAAGGAGACGTACAAAATCCAGGTCGAGCCGGACCCGGTCGCGCTGGCCGCGCTGATCCCCGGCGTCGGCACCGGCGTCACCGGGCACGTCTGGCTCGACGCCACCAGCAAGCAGCTGGTCAAGGGCGAGTTCAACATCCCCGCCAAGGGCAGCGACCCGGCCGGCACGGTCACCGTGACCTTCACCAAGTACAACGACCCGGTGACGATCAGTGCGCCCTGATCACGACGCCACGGGCGGCGGGGCGGCCCTCGGCAAGCACCGCCTCGCCGTCGGCATGGGCGGCCTCGCGGTGCTGCTCGGCGCGCTCGACGCGTACGTGCTGGTCTCGGTGCTGATCGACATCGTCAACGACCTCGGCATCCCGATCAACCACCTGGAACGGGCCACCCCGCTGGTCACCGGCTACCTGCTCGGCTACGTCGCGGCGATGCCGCTGCTGGGCAGCCTGTCCGACCGGTACGGCCGCCGGGTCCTGATCCTCGCCTGCCTGGCCGCGTTCGCGGTCGGCTCCGTGGTCACCGCCACCGCGACCGACCTGGTCCCGCTGGTCGCCGGGCGGGCGCTACAGGGCATGGCCGGCGGCGCGCTGCTGCCGGTGACCATGGCGCTGATCGCCGACCTGTTCCCGCCCGCCACCCGGCCCGCCGCCCTCGGCTGGGTCGGCGCGGCACAGGAGCTGGGCGCGGTGCTCGGCCCGCTGTTCGGCGCGGGTGTGGCGCTCTGGATCGGCTGGCGCGGCATCTTCTGGATCAACATCCCGCTGGCCGTGCTCATCGGCGTCGCGGTCTGGCTGCTGGTGCCGCCGCACCGCCCCGACCCCACCGCTCCCCCGCGCCGCGTCGACGTCGTCGGCGGGCTGCTGCTCGCCCTCGTCCTCGGCCTGTGCGTCATCGGCCTGTACAACCCCGACCCGGCGCACGCCGTGCTGCCGAGCTGGGGACCCGCGGTGCTCGGCGCGGCCGCCGTCGCCTTGGTCGCGTTCGTCGGCTGGGAGTGGCGCGCGCGCACCCGCCTGCTCGACCCGGCCGGCGTCGCCATGGGACCGCTGCTGGCCACCCTGGCCGCCAGCGCCTGCGCGGGGGCCGCGCTCATGGTCACCCTGGTGAACGTGGAGCTGGTCGGGCACACCCTGCTCCGGCTGGACAGCCTGGACAGCACGCTGCTGCTGACCCGGTTCCTGGTCGCGCTGCCGGT
Organism: Catellatospora paridis; assembly: GCF_009720365.1. GTDB lineage: Bacteria > Actinomycetota > Actinomycetes > Mycobacteriales > Micromonosporaceae > Catellatospora > Catellatospora paridis. Next base: position 481,627 of record NZ_ML769315.1, read on the forward strand.
CGGCGCGGTGCTCGGCGGGCTGCTGCTGCGCCGCCTCAGCGAACGCCTGCTCACCGTCGTCGGCCTGGCCGGCTCCGCCGGGGCGTACCTGCTGATCGCCGGCTGGCCCGCCGACCTGGTCGCCGCCCGGCACGAACTCGGCCCGGTCAGCCTGCCCCGGCTCGACACCGACCTGGTGCTGGCCGGACTCGGGCTCGGCCTGGTCATCGCCCCGCTGTCGGCACTCGTGCTGCGCATCGTGCCGGCCGTCCAGCACGGCGTCGCCTCCGCCGCGGTGGTGGTCGCCCGGATGATGGGCATGCTGCTCGGCGTCGCCGCGCTGACCGCCTGGGGCCTGCACCGCTTCCAGGAGTTCACCAAGGACCTGCCCACGCCGCTGCCGTTCGGCATGACCGAGGACGAGTTCCGGCGCGCGCTGGCGGCCTACCAGACCGCCCTCGATGGCGCGCTGCGCGCCGAGTACCGCGAGATCTTCCTCGGCACCGCCGCGATCTGCCTGCTCGGCGCCCTCGCCGCCCTCGGCATGCGCACCCGCCGCGACCCGGCCACACCCCCCACCGACCCCGCCCCCGCCCCAGCCGAGCCAGCCCTCAACAAAGCGTGACCCCCACGCTCACCGTCCCCCCGCACGCCGCACGCCCCGCTCCGCGCTCCCCGCGCTGCATGCGAAGGAAGGGCACCTTCTTAACGCTTAGCGTTAAGAAGGTGCCCTTCCTAACTCCCGTGGGCCCGCGTCGCGGCGGAGATCGCCGTTTGGTGTCAGAAACCGAGGTCTGACCGTAAGTTTCGACACCGAACAGCGATCTCGCGCATCCGACGGCAGGCGCGGCGCGGCTCAGTGGGTGCCCGGGTCAGGGCTTGGCGGCCTTGGCGTCGGCCTTCATCTGCTTCTTGAACTCGCGGACCTTGGCCAGCGACGCGGCGTCGCGGATGTCGGCGACCGAGCGCAGCGAGCCGTCCTCGCCGTACACCCCGGCGGCCTCGCGCCACCCCTCGGGCTGCACGTCGAACTGCTTGCCCAGCAGCGCGATGAAGATCTGCGCCTTCATCTTGCCGAAGCCGGGCAGCGCCGACAGGCGCTTGAACAGGTCCTTGCCGTCCTTCGCCCCGGTCCAGATCGTGGCGGCGTCGCCGTCGTAGTCGTCGACGATGGCGCGGGCGAGCTTCTGCGTGCGCTCGGCCATCGAACCGGGGAAGCGGTGGATCGCGAGCGGCATCGCGAACAACTCGGCGAACGCGGCCGGGTCGTAGTCGGCGATCTGTGTCGCGTCGAGCCGCTGCACGCCCATCCGCTCGGCAAGCCGGTACGGCCCCACGAACGCCTTCTCCAGCGGGATCTGCTGGTCCAATAGCATGCCGACCACCCGAGCAAGTGGGTCATCAAGAAGGAGTTCATCCGCCGCAGCGTCCTGCGCCAACCACAACTTCGCCATGGTCACAGGATCTCAGAAGGACTGTCTTGTCCAGGGACCACCCACGAGAACCGCGTGTGCGATCGGGTCGTGTCGCAGCGTCTCGTCAGCGGCGTATCCACCGCTGTCGCACCCCGGGTAGTACTACGAGTAGCATAGGAATAGTCCTTCGGGTAGCATTTCATCCATGAAACTGAGCGTCAGCCTGCCGGAGGAAGACATCGACTTCATCGATGACTACGCCGGCCGGCGTGGCAGTGCTTCTCGGTCCGCGGTTCTTCATCGCGCCATCGACCTGCTGCGCGCGAGTGAACTCGAAGACGCCTACGCGGCGGCCTTCGACGAGTGGGACGCCAGCGAAGATGGCGAGCTCTGGAGCGCCACCGCCGCCGATGGGCTGGCTGATGCAGCGCGGTGACGTTTATCTGGTCGACCTCGACCCGGCCCAGGGAGCTGAGTCCGACAAGGTCCGACCGGCGGTTCTCGTGGGCAACACCGTGGCCAACCGCACCGCCGAACGAAACGGCCGCGGGGTCGTCACGCTCGTCCCGGTGACCTCCAACGTCGAACGGATCTATCCGTTCCAGGCCTTGATCTCAGCGGGTGAAGGCGGGCTGGCCCGCGATTCGAAGGCACAGGCGGAACAGGTCAGGTCTGTCGACTGTGCGCGCCTGCGCAAACGGCTGGGCAGCCTGCGTCCCGACACGCTCCGCAGACTGGACGCCGCGTTACGCGTACACCTAGATCTTTAGGGGTCATGCCGGGCGGGGAACCGCGGTGCGTGACCACCAGGGGTGGGTGGCCAGGCCGCCGAGCAGGCAGCCGATCGCGTTGACCAGGACGTCGTCCACGCTGAACACGCGGTTCGTGACGAACAGCAGCTGGGTCACCTCGATCGCCAGCGAGCACGCCGCCCCGAGCAGCAGCAGCCGGGCAGGCGAGGCGAGGGCGGCGAACCGCACCGGTGCCCCCACCCCCAGCGCGAAGAACACCAGCAGGTTGCCGCCCACCTGCGCGATCACCCACGGCAGCGGCCGGGTGAAATAGGAGCCCAGGTCACTCAGCGGCACCAGGTACACCATGGTCGTGCCGGGCGGCACCTGCTGCGGGGTCAGGGTCATCCACAACCAGGGCAGCGTGCCCAGCACCATCACGCCCTCGGCCAGCGACCACCGCCACGCGCGGGCCCGCGACACGCCCGCCCGGGACCGGCGCCGGACCATCCCGGCGACGACCAGCAGGGCCAGGGGCACCAAAGCCGCTGTGGTGATCCATACGGTGTGCCAGAGCTCCCATACCTGCGCCATGCGCCGGAGGGTAGTGCACGATGTTGTGGTGCAGACGCTGCTGGAGACCGCTGACATCGATCATCTGCGGGACGCGCTGACCCGGGCCGGGTTCACCGCCTCGGGCATCGCGGCGCGGCTGGGGCCGCAGGCGGCCGCCGACGCGGGCCGCAGCGACTTTCGCGCCGCGCTGCGGATCACCGATTCGGGTGCTCCGCTGGACACCCTGATCAGGCTGTTCATCTGCGGGCAGACCGAGCCGGAGGCGGCGGTGGCCGCCGCGCTGGCCCCGCTGCCGGTCGCCGCGGCCCGCGCGGCCGGGCTCCTGGTGCAGGGCGACGGCGGGCTCGCGGCGGGCGTCGATCTGGAGCCGTACGGCGACTGGTGGGTCCTGTCCGATCTGCCCGCCCAGCCTGGCCGCCAGCTGCCCGCCGACCATGTGCTCGGGGTCGGCGGCGCGTCCACGACGCTGGCCGGCGCGACGGTGCGCACGCCCGTCGGCACCGCGCTCGACCTGGGCACCGGCTGCGGTGTGCAGGCGCTGCACCTGAGCACGCACGCGCGCGCGGTCACCGCCACCGACCTGTCGCCGCGTGCGCTGCGCTTCGCCGCGACGACGGCCGCGCTCAACGGCCTGAGCTGGGAGCTGCTGCAGGGCGACATGCTGGCGCCGGTCGCGGACCGCCGGTTCGACCTCGTGGTCAGCAACCCGCCGTTCGTGGTCGGGCCCGGCCTGGCCACGCACGTCTACCGCGACTCCGGCCGCGCCGGCGACGGCGTCTGCGCCGAGCTCGCCGGGGCCGCGCCGACGTTGCTGGCCGAGGGCGGCACGCTGCAGTTCCTGGCGAACTGGGTGCATGTGAAGGGCGAGGACTGGGAGGACCGTGTCGCGGGCTGGTTCGCGGGCACCGGCATGGACCTGTGGGCGATCCAGCGTGAGGTCAGCGACCCGCTGGACTACGTACGCCTGTGGCTGGCCGACGCGAGCGAGAAGCACGACGCGCAGCGGGCGGCGCAGTGGCTGGACTGGTTCGCCGCGCACGGCGTCGAGGCGATCGGCTTCGGCCTGGTCACGGCACGCAACAACGGCAAGGCCGACCCGTCGGTGGTCTGCGAGGACCTGCGCCAGCAGGTGCAGGCCCCGCTCGGCGACCGCGTCGCGGAATGGTTCACCCGCCGCGACTGGCTCGACGCCCACGACCGCGAGCAGCTGCTGGCCGCCCGCTACCGCCGCGTCGACGGCCTCCAGCTGCGCCAGGAGGCCACCATGGGCGACGACGGCTGGATGGTCGACCGCCAGCTCCTGGCCATGCCCGAAGGCCTGCGCTGGGTCGAGGAGATCGACCCCCTCATCCTCGCCCTGGTCAGCGGCTCCAACGGCGACCTCCCCCTCCGCGACCAGATCGCCCTCCTCGCCACCGCCCACGAAGCCCCCCTCGACGCCCTCTCCGAAGCCCTCCTCCCCGTCATCGACCACCTCGTCGAACGCGGCCTCCTCCTCCCCACCTCCTGACCGGTTGATCATGAACTTATGGCAAGGTTCGACGGTGTGTCGCCGACCTAACTTCATGATCGACGCAGGGAGAGGGGTGCGCCGGTGCGCGCGGTAGTGCAGACGGTCAGCCGGGCGAGTGTGACGGTCGACGGCGAGGTGGTCGGGGAGATCAAGGACGGGCTGCTGGTGCTGCTGGGGGTGACGCACGACGACACCCAGGCCACCGTCGAGACGATGGCCCGCAAGGTGTACGAGGTGCGCCTGCTCGACGGCGAACGCAGCGCCTCCGACGTCGGCGCGCCACTGCTGGTGGTCAGCCAGTTCACCCTCTACGGCGACGCCCGCAAGGGCCGCCGCCCCACCTGGCAGGCCGCCGCCCCCGCCGAGGTCGCCGAGCCGATGGTCACCGCCTTCGTCGCGGCCCTGCGCGCCCGCGGCGCCACCGTCGAAACGGGACGCTTCCGCACCCACATGCTGGTCGAATCCGTGAACGTCGGCCCCAACACCCTGATCCTCGACCTCTGACCCCACCCCGCCCGGCCACCGGCCAGGGCTAGTTGATCATGAACTTATGGCGGCGACACGCCGTCGAGCCGTGCCATAAGTTCATGATCAACCCGGCGAAGTGCGGTCAGAACAGGGGGCCTTTGCGGGCGGTGGATTGGGCTAGCCAGTCGGTGAGGAGGCCGCGCCAGTCGGTGTCGGCGATGGTGGCGGGGTCGACCGTGAATCGGCCGAAGATGTCGCGGTCGGCCAGCGGGCCGACTTTTCTGTCCAGTTCCATCACGACGTGGAGCTTGCGGTCGGTGGCGACGAAGGTGACCTCGAGGTTGCGCAGCTGGGCGGCGTACGCCGTGCCGGGCAGGAACTCGATCTCCTGGTAGAACGGCAGCGTCTGCGGCAGCCCGCGCAGGCGGCCCCGTTCGACGTCGGCCTTCACGAACTGGAAGCCGAGCTTCACCAGTGCGTCGAGGATGTGCTGCTGGGCGGCCGTCGGATCGATCTCGACCGGATCCAGGTCGGTGCGGTCGACCTCGCGCGCGACCTCCAGCTCGGTGCGCAGCCCGACGTTCATCCCGGCCAGCGGCTGCCCGAAGGCACGGGTCAGCGGGGTCTCCAGCGGCACGTCACAGGTGATGTCGAATATCCGACGCTCCCGCGCGGCCAGCGTGAAACCCTCCACCACCTTCTGCCGGCTGATCTCTCCCGTGGACTGGTCACCGAGCAGGCCGCCCTGCACACCGACGTCGGTGACCAGCGCCAACGCGATGTATCCGATGGACACCTGGTGATCCCCGCCGGTGACCTCGACCGTGCCGCTGAGTTTGCCGCCGGGCTTGGCCCGCGACACCTTCAACTCCGTACGCACCGACGGTCCGCCGACCCCGAACATGCGCATCAGGCGCTTCACGACCACACGTCCCTCCCCTGTCCGCCCCATGGTGGCAGATTCACGAAATCGTCTCACCGCCGTCTCACGCGCCATACACCAAGCTGTCCAGTACACAAGGCGACACGGGGAGGACAGCGATGAGCGACGAGAGCATGAACGCAGTGGCCGTACTGGACAGCGCGCCCGCCGATCTGGACGAGACCGACGAGCGGGGCGTCTCGACCGACCTCGTCCGCGCGTACCTCAACCTGATCGGCCGGACGAAGCTGCTGACCGCCGAGCAGGAGGTCTCGCTGGCGCGCCGGATCGAGGCCGGCCTGATGGCCGAGTACGTGATGGAGCGCGACGGCATCGAGCACGACCGGGACCTGGAGACCGTGATCCGTGAGGGCCACGCCGCCAAGGACCACCTGCTGGAGGCGAACCTGCGCCTGGTGGTCAGCATCGCCAAGCGCTACACCGGCCGCGGCATGGCGTTCCTGGACCTGATCCAGGAGGGCAACCTCGGACTCATCCGCGCCGTCGAGAAGTTCGACTACACCAAGGGCTACAAGTTCTCCACGTACGCCACCTGGTGGATCCGCCAGGCGATCACCCGCGCCATGGCCGACCAGGCCCGCACCATCCGCATCCCGGTGCACATGGTGGAGCAGGTCAACCGCATGGTCCGGGTGCGCCGCGACCTGGCCAGCGCGGTCGGTCGCGAGCCGTCCATCGCGCAGATCGCGGTCGCGCTGGAGATCCCGGAATACCAGGTCATCGAGCTGATCTCGTACGACCGCGAGCCGGTCAGCCTGGACCAGGCCGTCGGCGAGGACGGCGAGAGCGCGCTGGGCGACTTCGTCGCCGCGGTCGACCCGCGCGGTGACGCCGCCGACGCGCTGGCCCAGGGTCAGTTGCGCGACGAGGTCGAGATCGTGCTGTCCACCCTGTCGCAGCGCGAGCAGGCCGTGATCCGGCTGCGCTTCGGCCTGGACGACGGCCGCCAGCGCACCCTGGACGAGGTCGGCAAGGAGTTCGGCCTGTCCCGCGAGCGCATCCGCCAGATCGAGAAGACCACGCTGCTGAAGCTGCGCAGCGGCGAGCGCGCCGAGCGCCTGTCGGTGTACGCCGCCTGACGTCTTCCCAGCTGAACCGCACGGCCCCGGTCGCCTGACCGGGGCCGTGCGCCGTTACCCTCCCCGTCGCTCAACCTTTCCGGCTGCTCGCGTGTTCGGTGAGGTGAACACACGAGGGGAGAGCGATCCGATGCCCGACGACGACTTCCAGGCGTTCGTGGAGCAGCGCTACACCGCGCTGTTACGCACGGCGTACCTGCTGTGCGGATCTCGCGACCGCGCCGAGGACGTGCTGCAGAACGCGCTCGCCGCCGCGCTGCCCAAATGGCGGCGCATGGAGCACCCGGAGGCGTACCTGCGCCGGGTGATGGTCAACCAGCTCGCCAACGACTGGCGGCGGCCGATCCGCGAGATCGTCACCGCGGCCCTGCCGGACCGGGCGCGCCACACCGGCGACGCCGTCGAGGAGCGCGACGAGCTGTGGAGCGCGCTGCGCCGCCTGCCCGTGCGCATGCGCGCCGTGCTGGTGCTGCGCTACTGGGAGGACCGGTCGGAGCAGGAGACCGCGCAGATCCTCGGGGTGACCGTGGGCACCGTCAAGAGCCACTCCTCGCGCGGCCTGGCCCGGCTGCGCGAGCTGATCGAGCCGGGCACGTCGGCCGCTCTCACCACCGCGAACGGGGGTAACTGACATGATCGAGGAACTTCGGGCGACTTTGGACCGGCACGCCGCAGAGGTGACACCGCAGCCCGACCCGTACCCCCGGGTGGTCAGCCGGCACCGCCGGCAGCGCCGCCGCGTCACCGCCGCGATCGCGGCCCTCGCCATGCTGCTGGTCGTCGCACCGGGCGCCTGGCTGCTCGGTCGGCCGCAGCCCTACCTGCCGGTCGCCGGACCGCCGCCGGCTGCGCTGCTGCCGCTGCTGAACTCCCCCACCCGCGGCAGCCTCGCCGCGGACAACGCCTACATCGAGTCGCTGCGGCAGCTGGTGGCGGAGGACGACACGAACAGCGACGGCGGATCGCGGCTGCCCGACGATCCGGGCCGGATCAAGGTGCTCTTCGCCGGGGACATCGGTGCGCGGCGCATCGCGGTGGTCGCCGGTGTGGACGGCAAGCCGCTGGTGGCGGCGTACCAGGGCAAGCCTGGAGACGATGCCGACGAGCTGTCGCCCACCATGCTCGCCGTGCTGGAACCGGCGCTGGGCACGGGCTTCGCCATGGACAACGGCAACGCCGAGCGGACCTACCTGCTGCTCGGGCCCGTCGGTGCGGTCTACGAGACGGCGGAGACCCGCTACACCGGCACCGGGATCCAGCGGAACTGGACGCGCCTCGACGCGCCCGACGGTTACGTCGGCATCGCCGACCTGGTCCGGCAGCAGCGCTTCCGGGTGCTCACCGGCGGCACCGTGCTCTACGAGACCGAGGGCGGCGCGGCGGCCGCGCCCGGAAGGACGGTCACGGTGGACCCGCAGCCGGCGGGTGGCCGGGGCAGCCCGATGCCCGCCGCCGCCACGCAGATCGCCAACAGCCTGGCCACAATGACCAGGCTGACCGGGCCGGACGTGACGTACCGGGTGCTGTGGAGTGATGAGATCGACATGCCGGGCACCAGCACCGGTCGGGCCGCCGTCGTCACCGTGCAGGCGGTCACCGCGGACGGCGGCGGTCCGTACAGCACCGGCACGATCGACACCGGGGAGGGCTATTACCGCGACCATCCTTCGGGTTACGGCATCGCCGGCGACGTGGAGCACAGCCTGCTGGCCATGCGGCTGCCGTGGTACCAGGTGGAGAGCGACCGGCTGCAGATCATCGCCCCGCCCGCCGCGGTGCGGGCCGAGGTGGTCCGCGACGGGCAGACGGCCGAGGCCACGCTCGTCAAGGGCGTGGGCGGGCTGGCGGTGCCACTGAACTCGCAGCTCACCATCCGGGTGTACGACGCCACCGGCGCGCTGCTGGCGACGAAGGACTACGCGGACCGCAACGAGTTCGGCTGCGACCGGTTCGACCCGGCCGCCTGCGCGACCGGGTCGCCGACCCCGTCCGCGACGGCGACCCCGTGGCCGGCGAACCCGGGCTTCGACGCCACGGTAGGACCTGTCGGCAATCGAGAGTGATGGCTGTCGCCCGGAATGCCCGGCCATGGCGCGAGTCATGGCCGGGCACTTCTGCCTAGGAGCTGGGTAAGGGAGTGTCCTCACCTGAGCTGGCGGGGGCCGGTGTCGGGGCGGGGGGTGGCTTCGGTCAGCTCGCCGCGCGCGTGCAGGACGGAGACGCCCGCGGAGTGCACCAGGACCGGGTTCAGCACCAGGTGGCGCAGGCGCGCGGTGTCGGCGGCCAGCCGGCCGAGGCGGACCAGCAGCTGTGCCAGGGCCGACGCGTCGGCGGCGGCCAGCAGCGGGGCCGCCTTCGGCGCGCGGACCAGCGCGGCCGCGTCGGTGTCGGTGAGCGGCGCGGCCCGCCAGGCCCGGTCGCCGACCAGCTCGGGCACCGGCCCGGCCAGCCCGAATCCGACCACCGGCCCGAACGCCGGGTCGTCGACGATCTCGACCACGCAGGCCACGCCGGGCGACACCATCGGCTGCACCAGCACCTCCACGCCCACCCCGAACAGGCCCTCCAGATCGGCATAGGCGCGCCGGGCCTCCTCGGGCCCGCCGAGGTTGAGTCGCACTGCGCCCAGGTCGATCCGGTTCGGCCGGTCCGCGACCTTCAGCGCCACCGGGGCCGCGTACGCCGCCGTCGCCGCCGCGACGTCGTCCCCGCCGGCCGCCCGGGTGCTCGGCACGACGGTGACGCCGTACGCGTCGAGCAGGGCGTCGACCGTGGGCGCGAGCGGATCGGCACCGGGCGGCGCGGGCGGCAGCGTGCCAGGCGGCTCGCGCAGCCAGGCGGCGCGGCGGGTCACCTGGGCGAGCGCCCGCACCGCCTCCTCGATCGAGCGGTAGGACGGCACCCCGGCCGGCCCGCGCCCGGCGAGGAAACTGGCCAGCACCGGCTTGTCCGCCTCGTGCACCGCCTTGGCCAGCGCGTCGGCGTACGGGGCCAGCAGCGCCGTCTCCGCGCTCTGGTCGGCGGCGAGCGGGCCGGTGGGCAGCGGCGGCGCGACCACCACGATCACCGCGTCGGTGTCGTCGCTGTGCAGCGCGGCGTGCACCGCGGCGGCGAACTCGTCCGGCCCGGCGGCGGGGCCGACCGCGCCCGACCGGCCGACGCGCAGCCCGGCGGCCCGGATCTCGGCCGCGGCCAGCGCCGACAGCGCGAACGCGTTGCTCACGACGCCGATCCGGTCGCCGGTCGGCAACGGCTGGGCTGCCAGCAGCGTCGTCACGTCGAACAGCTCGCCGACGGTGCCGACCTCGATCACGCCCGAGTGCGCCCGCAGCGCCTGCATCGCGGCGTCGTCCAGGGCGGAGCCGCCATGGCCGGTGTGCCCGGCCAGCATCACGATCGGCCTGTGCCGCCCCGCGGTGCGCACGATGCGGGCGAACTTGCGCGGGTTGCCGAACGACTCCAGATACATCGCGACGACGTCGGTGTGCGGGTCCTCGGCCCAGAACTGCAGCAGATCGTTGCCGGACACGTCGGCGCGGCGGCCCGCGCTGACGAAGCCGCTCATGCCCAGCCCGCGGCGTTCGGCCTCGGCCAGCAGCAGCAGGCCCAGCGTGCCGGAGTGGCAGAACAGGCTCACCCGTCCCGGTCCGGGCAGCCGCGGCACGAGCGTGGCGTTGAGCCGTACCGCGTGGTCGGCGATGCCGAGGCTGCCGGGGCCGATCACCCGCATACCGGCGACCCGCGCAGCTCGCACCAGCTCCCGGCGCTGCGCGGGGTCCATCTCGGTGAGCACGAGCAGCCCGTGCACCCCGGCCGCGGCCGCGTCGGCCAGCACGTCCGGCAGCGCCGCGGACGGCGTGGCCACCACCGCGAGATCGATCGCGGATCCGGCCTCCTCCTCGCCACGATGTGCCAGCCCGGATCCCGGCGGACCGGCTGCGGCAGCCGCCCCCGCACCGTCGCCGCCGTCGGTGGGCGACGCCGTCACGGACGGAGCCAGGTCGGCGAGCGAGCGCAGTGGCCCGTCCGGGTGCACGTGGTGGATCGGCCCGGTGAAGCCTGAGGCACGCAGGTGGGCCAGCACGGCCGCGCCGACGCCGTGACCGGACGCGCTCGCACCGTAGACGGCCACGGCGCGCGGGCGCAGCAGCCGGGCCACCGAACGGGCCTCGGTGCGCTGCTCGCGGTCGGCCTGCACGGCGCGGGAGCGTTCGGTGGGCGCGACCGGGAAGGTCAGCGTCACCACACCGTCGGCGTAGCGCCGGGTCACCTCGTACCCGGCGTCGGTGAAGACCCGCAGCATGGCGCCGTTCTCTGGGAGCACCTCGGCGACGAAGCGGGTGATGCCCACCTGCGCGGCGGCCGCGGACAGGTGCTCCAGCAGCACCGAGCCCACGCCGCGGCCCTGGTAGGCGTCCTCGACCACGAATGCGACCTCGGCCTCGTGCGACTGCGCGCCGAGCCGCTCGTACCGGCCGACCGCGACCAGCCGCTCGCCCGCGGCGACCACGAACGCCTCCCGGTCGAGGTGGTCGACGTTGACGAACCGGTGCAGGTCGCGGGCGGGAATCCGGGGGTACGGGGAGAAGTAGCGCAGGTAGCGGGTGCGCTCGGAGAAGCGCGAGTGCATCGCCACCACCGCGTCGGCGTCCAGCGGCGTGATCTGTCGCAGGTGGACCGTAGTGCCGTCGGACAGCAGCACATCCGCGCCGGCCACGGCTCAGTCCCGCGGGTCGTGCGGGTCGAGCCCGTGCAGCGGGAAGACCGCGCGCCGCGCCGCCATGATCGCGCGGTCCAGCCGGTCGCCGTCCGACTCGGGCTGCCAGGGGGTGAACGTGACGTCTCCGCCGTCGGTGAGCGTGGTCGGGACGTCCCTGCCGGGCACGCGCGCGGCGGCGAACGCCCGCCACGACTCCGGCAGCGGGGTGGCCGGGTCCAGCGGCTCGCCGGTGACCATCGCCAGCAGGTGGGTCCAGGCCCGCGGCACCACCTCGACCAGGGCGTATCCGCCCCCGCCGGTGGCCACCAGCCGTCCTTCGCACAGCTCGTCGGCCAGCGCGCGCACGGCCAGCTGGGCCGCCCGCTGCCCGTCCACGGTCAGCCGCAGGTTCGCCAGCGGGTCCAGCCGGTGCGTGTCCGCCCCGGCCTGCAGCACGATGAGCTGCGGCCGGAACGCGCGCACCACCGACGGCACCACCGCGTGGAAAGCGCGCAGCCAGCCCGAATCGCCGGTGCCCGGCGGCAGCGGCACGTTCACCGCGCTGCCCTCGGCCTTCGGCCCGCCGGTCTCCTCGACGTACCCGGTGCCGGGGAACAGCGTCAGCGGGCCCTCGTGCAGGCTCACCGTGAGCACGCGCGGATCGTCGTAGAAGATCTCCTGCACGCCGTCGCCGTGGTGCACGTCGACGTCGACGTACGCGATCCGCTCCGCGCCCTGGGCGAGCAGGTCGGCGATGGCGACGGCCGGGTCGTCGTAGACGCAGAACCCGGCCGCGCGGGCCGGCATGGCGTGGTGCAGGCCGCCCGCCACGTTCACCGCGCGCTGCGCCCGGCCCGACCACACGGCCCGGGCCGCGGCCAGCGTCGCGCCGCAGACCAGCGCCGACGCCTCGTGCATGTGATCGAAGACCGGGTTGTCCGGGGTGTTGAGGCCGTACCCGCGGAAGAACGGGTCGTCCGGCGCGGCCCGCACCGCGTCCAGATAGTCCCGGCGGTGCACCCGCAGCAGCTCGGCCTCGGTGGCCGGCTCCGGCACGACCAGCTCCACCCCCGGCCGGTCGAGCACGCCCAGCTCGCGGGCCAGCGCCATGGTCAGCTCGACCCGCACCGGGTTCAGCGGATGGTCGCCCATGTCGTAGGCGAGCAGCGCATCGGTCCACACCACGGTCGCCGTCACGCCGCCTCCTCGCCGCGCCTGTCAGCGACACGGCGACCGGTCGGCACGGTTCGCCCGCTCATGCCCTCTCCTCGCTCCGCTCGTCGGCGGCATCGAAGATGTTCAAGATTCGCCCGCTCATGCGCGGCCGACCGGCCGGGACGGGTCGGTGATCCAGTGGCTCCAGGAGCCGACGTAGAGCGCGGCGTCGGTACGGCCCGCGGCGTGCAGGGCCAGCACGGTGTGCGCGGCGGTGACGCCGGAGCCGCAGTATGCCCCGACCCGCCCGTCGCCGAGGTCGGCGAACACGGCGGCGAGGTCGGCGCGCAGCGTGCCGTCGGCGGCGACCAGCTCGCCGTAGGGCAGGTTGCGGGCGCCCGGGATGTGCCCGGCCACCGCGTCGATCGGCTCGGTCTCACCCCGGAACCGTGGCGCGACGCGCGCGTCCAGCAGGACCCCGTCGGCGGCGAGCGCGGCCGCGCCGGCGGCGTCGAGCACCGGCATACCCCCCGGCACCACGGTCACGTCGCCCCGGATGACGTCGGTCGGCTTGTCGGTCACCTCACCACCGGCGGCGGTCCAGGCGGCGAAACCACCGTCGAGCACGCGCACGTCGGCGTGCCCGGCCCAGCGCAGCGTCCACCAGGCGCGGGCCGCGGCCATGCCGTCACCGGCGTCGTAGACGACGACCGGCCTGCCCTCGCGTACGCCCGCGGCGCGCAGCGCGCCCTCCAGCGCCTCCGGGTGCGGCAGCGGGTGGCGGCCACCCGCCCCGGGCGGCCCGCACAGGTCGCGGTCCAGGTCGACGAAGACCGCGTCCGGCAGGTGGCCGGCGTAGTAGTCGTCGCGGCCGGGCGGGCCGGACAGCCGCCACCGCACGTCCAGCACGGTCGTGGGCTGCCCGGAGCGGAGCCGGTCGGCCAGCTCCGCCACAGTGATCAGTGGAGTACGCACATTCGCCAGTCAACACCATCGGCGTCCGGGTGTCGTGGCGCACTGTCCCACCCTGCTGCGAGACTTCCGGCCATGACTTTCGCCGGTCGCATCAGCATGGTGACCTTGGGCGTCACCGACCTGTCCCGCTCCACCGCCTTCTACCAGAGGCTGGGCTGGCCGCTGTCCGCCCGCTCGCAGGACGGCATCAGCTTCTTCCGCACCGCGGGCGCTCTGCTGGCGCTGTATCCCAGCAGCGAGCTGGCCGCCGACGCGCTGCTGCCGGCGCAGGAGCCGGCCGGGTTCCGCAACGTCACCTGTGCCGTGAATCTGGCCACTGAGGCGGAGGTGGACGAGGCGCTCGCGACAGCCGTGACGGCCGGTGCGACACTGCTGAAACCCGCCCAGAAGGTGGAGTGGGGCGGCTATTCGGGCTACTTCGCCGATCCGGACGGACATGCCTGGGAGGTGGCATACAACCCGTTCTGGCCGCTCAACGACGCAGGCCTGCCCGAACTGCCATGAGCGGTGCGGCCACAGGTTGATCAACCGACATACGCCGACGGGTGTCGCTGCGGTGACACGCAATAGAATCGCAGCCAGCGACTTGGAGAGGACCCGTTCATGTCCGACCTCATTGACACCACCGAGATGTATCTGCGCACCATCCTCGAGCTCGAGGAGGAGGGCGTGCCGCCGCTGCGCGCCCGCATCGCCGAGCGCCTGCACCAGAGCGGCCCGACGGTCAGCCAGACCGTGGCCCGCATGGAGCGCGACGGTCTGCTGACCGTCGTGGAGACCGACCGCCATCTGCAGCTGTCCGAGGCCGGCCGGGCGCACGCCGTCGCCGTCATGCGCAAGCACCGCCTCGCCGAGCTGCTGCTGGTCAACGTCATCGGCATGCCCTACGAGGAGGCCCACGAAGAGGCCTGCCGGTGGGAGCACGTGATGAGCGACGCCGTGGAGAAGCGCGTCTACGACCTGCTCAACCGGCCGACCCGGTCGCCGTACGGCAACCCCATCCCCGGCCTGGACGCCCTCGACATCAAGCCCCGCGACACCGACGGCGGCGACACCCCCGAGCGCAACCTCGCCTTCCCCGGGCTCACCGGCCAGGTCGTGGTCCGCCGGATCTGTGAGAGCGTGCAGACCGACTCCGAGGTGCTGCGCCAGCTGCACGCCGCCGGCGTCGACCCGGGCGCGACGGTCACCGTCGCCCAGGAGCGCGACGGCGTCTCGATCGACCACGGCGGCGAGCCCGTCCGCCTGCCCCGCGAGGTGGCCTCGCGGGTGTTCGTCACTGCGACATTGGCGCCCGCCTCCGCGGGCGCGGCTGTTTAGCCGCGGGTGGGTCGAGCAGTCGTTCGTCAACCAGGTCCCGTCTGCGCTGCCGCGCGACGGGGCCTGGTCTGTTTCACCGCCGGTCAGACTCCGGCGCGGTCGATGTCCTTGGCCAGCTCGACGACGTCGGGCAGCAGGGCAGCCCCGTCGCCGCCCTCCGGCAGGGTGACCTTCAGCACCAGCAGGCGGGCGTTGCCGGCGAGCCAGCCGACCTCCACGTACGGCCCACGGCCCGTGGCGGCCGGTTTGAGCTGCGAGTAGGCCACCTTGCCCAGCGCCGGCACGGCTTTCGCGCCGTCGGGCAGCATCTTGTCCTTGAACACGGCGACGTCGGACTTGGTCGGGGTCACCGACACGCTCAGCTCCGGCAGCGCCGCCTCGGTCGGCCGGGCCACACACGTGCTGGTCTTCTCGTGGTTCGCCGCGCCGGCCACCGCCATCCGCACGTGCAGCCGCTGCTCGATGCCGGGGAAGTCCAGCAGCAGGCAGGCACCGGTCGGCGCGGGCGGGCTGGGCGACACGACCCGCGGCGACGCCTGCTCGGGCGGCTCGTGCGCGGACGCTCCGGCACCCGAGCAGCCTGCCAGCAGCGTTCCGCTCGCCACCAAGGCCATCACTGTCGTCCGCACCGGACCAAACTAGTCGCTGTCCGGGTACGCCGAAAGTCCGCTCACGTTCGAGTGCGGTGCCTAGCCTGATGCCATGACGGGAAAAGTGGTGCATTTCGAGCTCCCGGCCGACGACGTCGAACGGGCCCGGGCGTTCTACACCGACGCCTTCGGCTGGCAGCTCGACGCCATGCCGGAGTTCGACTACATCTGGGTGCGCACCGTCGCCACGGACGACCGCGGCAACCCGACCGAACCCGGCGCCATCAACGGCGGCATGACCCGGCGCGAGGCACCGGTGACCGGGCCGGTCATCACGGTCGAGGTCGAGGACATCGACACGGCGCTCGCCAAGATCGTCTCGTGTGGCGGCCGGGTGGTCCAGGAGCGCCGATCGGTCGGCACGATGGGTTTCACCGCGTACATCGCCGACAGCGAGGGCAACACGGTCGGGCTCTGGCAGAACGCGTGACGGGGGCGGGAGCGCCCGTCCCCGTCACGCGGCCGGGTCAGCCCACCTGCTCGATCTGGCCGCGGATCTGGACGAACTCGGCCTTGACCTCGTTCACGGTCTTGAAGTACCAGACCACCATGCCCAGGCTGCCCTTGTCGGCCCAGGCGCAGACGACGAGCGGCACCGCCTCGGCCTTGGCGCTGCCGCACTTCGCCTCGCCGCCGAGCGGGCCCGCGTCGACCGGGGCGATCCCGGTCGCGACGACACCCGAGGTGCCCATGCCGGCGAACGCGGCGTCCAGCTCCCGGCTGGGACTCGTGATGGGCGCCGCCGCGGCGAAGACCATCACGAGGTCCTGCTTGGCCTGGTCGCCGTAGAACGCCGCCACGGCGTTCGTCGACGACGGCAGCATCGTCTCGAAGCTGCCCTTCATGGTGTCCGTCAGCGCCTCGAGCTGCGGATCGGTGGACTTGGGCCGTCCGGCGAGCGACGCGGGGGCGACCACGGTGATGTCCTTGGCCGCGGCCTGCGCGCTGGCCGAGGCGAGCACGTCTCCGACGGTCTGCTCGAGCTGGTCGGCGGTGTCCTTGAGCAGGAACCAGCCGCCGATGCCGCCGCCGCAGCAGAGCAGCAGCACACCGAGCCCGATGCCGATCCAGAGGCCGGCCCGGGACTTCTTCGGGGCCGGCGGCACGGGCTGTCCCGGGTAGCCGGGCTGGGCGGGATACCCCGGCTGGGCGGGATATCCGGGCTGGGCGGGGTAACCGGGCTGCTGCGGGGGGCCGGGCTGCTCCGAGGGCGGGGGTGGATACGTCATGAAGGGCTCCTGGCGTTCGGGGTCAGCGCATCGTATCGGCGGACCCCGTCATCCGGGACCCTCGGTGTCCGGCTCCGGACGCCGAGTGGCGGGTGGCGGGCGCCGCGGGGCGGGAACCGGCTCCCCGGGCGCGCCCACCCCGTGCGGGGAGAAGATGGAGGCATGACCGCTATGCGACGCATCGGCAGCAACGGCCCCGAGGTCAGCGCCATCGGCCTCGGGTGCATGGGAATGAGCTTCGCCTACGGGCAGCGCGACGACGAGGGGTCGGCCGCGACGCTGCGGCGTGCCCTGGACATCGGGGTGACCCATTTCGACACCGCCGACATGTACGGCTTCGGCCACAACGAGGAGCTGATCGGCCGCACCATCGGCGACCGGCGCGACGAGTACGTGCTGGCCACCAAGTTCGCCAACCGCGGCGAGACCGACGCGCAGGGCAACCTGGTCCGGCGCTGGATCGACTCCTCGCCGCAGTGGGCCCGCCAGGCGGTGGAGGACTCGCTGCGCCGCCTGCGCACCGACCACATCGACCTGTACTACATGCACCGGCGCAGCCCGGACGTGCCGATCGAGGACACCGTCGCGGCCATGGCCGACTTCGTCAAGCAGGGCAAGGTCCGCTACCTGGGCCTGTCCGAGGTCAGCCCCGCGACGCTGCGGGCCGCCCACGCCGTGCACCCGATCTCCGCGGTGCAGATGGAGTACTCCCTGTTCACCCGCTTCGTCGAGGACGAGATGCTGGCGACCTGCCGCGAGCTCGGGGTGGGGCTGGTGGCGTACTCCCCGGTGGGTCGCGGCTGGCTCACCGGCAAGATCACCTCACCGGCGGATCTGGCCGACGACGACTTCCGTCGCTCCGTGCCGCGCTTCGCCGAGGAGAACTTCGCCCACAACATGGCCCTGGTGCAGGCCGTCCGCGAGGTCGCCGACGAGGTCGGCGTGACACCCGCCCAGGCCGCCCTGGCCTGGCTCCTGGCCCAGGGCGACGACGTCCTCCCGATCCCCGGCACCAAGCGCGTGCCCTACCTCGAGGAGAACATGGCCGCCGCCGATGTCGTGCTCACCGCCGACCAACTCCGCCGCCTCACCGAAGCGGTCCCACCCGGCGCCGTAGCCGGCGAACGCTACGCCCCCTCCGGCATGTCCACCGTCAACCTGTAGCGGCGAGCCTGGTGATCGCTGTCTCGTGTCAGGATCCGCAGCCTGACCCGACTTTCCGGCACGAAACAGCGATCACCGCCCGCCAACCGCCCGGCGACCTCGACCGCCGGGGGTGAACGGCGCGGCGGTCAGCCGGTGCGGGCCAGGCCCGCGACCGCCGCCAGCATCAGCACCACCCCGGCGGCCGCCGCCAAGGTGATCCGCTCGCCCAGCAGCCCGACCGCGATCAGCACGCCCGCCACCGGCTCCACCAGGGTCACCACTGCCGTCACCGTCGCCGGGACGACCGCCACCCCCGCGAAGAACAGCCGGTAGGCCAACGCCGTCGGCACCGCCCCGAGGTACAGCAGCCAGCCGATCGTGCCCGCGAGCCCGCCCGCCGACAGCGCGGCCGGACCGCCCACCGACGGCAGCAGCCCCTCCGCCACCGCGATCGGCAGCAGGCAGCCCGCCGCCATCGCGAAGGAGGCGACCGTGGCCCCGGACAGGTCGCCCCCGACGCGCCGCGAGTAGATCGTCACCACCGCGTACCCGGCCGCCGACAGCAGCCCGAACGCCACCCCGAGCACCGGCGCGGACCCGGCCTGCCCGCCGCCGCCCACCAGCAGCACCAGCCCCGCCAACCCCACCGCCACCGCGACAACCCGGCCCGCGGTCAGCGCCTCGCCGAGCACCCGACGAGCCGCGAGCGCGATCACCACGGGGCACGCGCCGAGCGTGACCACGGTGCCGACGGCCAGCCCGGCGTACGCGATCGAGCCGTAGTAGGCCGTCTGGTACACCGCCAGCCCGGCCCCGAGCACCAGCGCGTCACGCCATCGCGCGCCGAACCGCTCGCCGACGGCCAGGTGCAGGCCGGCCAGCATGGCGATGCCGACCACCAGCCGCCAGAAGGACACCGCCACCGGGCCCAGGCCACTGGTGCGGTAGAGGACCGCGGCGACCGCGCCGCCGGTGCCCCAGGCGGCCGCCGCGACCGCCACGTAGAACATGCCGCGCCCGTACGACGCGGACCGGCCCGCGCACGACGGCGCGAGCCCTGAAACGGACTCCATCTTCCCTTGTCTCCACTGCTCGATGGCCGACGATTCCGCGTACGCGGACGGGCCACCGGACGCGCGGCCGAGCCGTCACGTCAGTGGTGCTGCGCCGTCCGCCTCAGGCGACCGGCGGGGAGATGATCGAGTGAGCCATGGCCGCGATGCTAGCCGGGGAATTCGCGGGCCATCCAGCGAGTTGTCCGATGCGTGGGAATCCTGGAGGAGTACGAGCGCGGAAGGCTGTTCTTCGACTACGGCGACTACATCACGGCTGCCCAGATCCTGGGACCCGTGGTGGACGAGGCACCCGACGACGTGGCGCCCCGGCTGCTGCTGGCGCGCGCCTACTACCACTCGGCCCAGCTGCACAAGGCCGAGGAGCAGCTGCGCCGGGTGCTCGACCACGACCCTGCCGAGCACTACGCCCACCTCATGCTGGGCCGCTGCCTGCAGCGGCAGAGCCGCCACGACGAGGCCCGCCCGCACCTGCGCATCGCCGACGCGATGGGGGCCTGAGCCCCACGGACACGCGGCACCGGGGCTGGACGCCGTTGCCCTGTCCAGCCCGGGTGCCGCGGCCGAATCGTCGGCCGGGTCACTCGTGGTCGTAGAACTCGACCGTGATGCCGGTGCGCCGGACGGTCACCGTGGCATGGTCACCGAACGCCTCCAGCAGCACGTCATCGAACTCGCCGTCCCAGACGCCGTCCGCCAGCGCCCGGATTCGCTCATAGCGCTCCTGCTCATCGCCTTCGTACGGCAATTCGGCACGCGGGTACGTGCCTCGATTCGACAGGCACCGGCCGCCCAGGGTCGGATGCCGGCCGGAGTACTTGCCGACCCCCAGCACGCGCCAGTCGTCGCGCGCGGCATCCGAGGTCGTACGCGCCCAGAACGAGTGCGCGCCGAACACACACGTGTCGCCGTCGTTGAAGTACGGCGTGTACTGCTGCCAGCCGAACTCCACGACCGCGTCGTCGTCCAGCACCGCCGTCAGCAGCGGTCTCAGCTCCGACAGCGGGCGCTGCGGCACCCGGTCGCTCCTGGTGATCTCACCCTCGACCGGGATGCCCAGAAAACTGGTGTGGCTCAACGGTGGTCCTCTCCCAACAGCGTCGACAACGGCACCTCTTTGCGCTGCGCGCCCGACATCCACGGCTTGATCGCCATCCCGGCGATGTAATCGGCGGGCGAGGGCAGCCAGCCCAGGTCCTCCAGGACGTGCCGCTCCGCGATCAGCCGCACCGGGATGCGCTTGCGCCCGACCTGCAGCGTGTCGCCGAAAATGCGCTGGCACAGGTAGACGCCCGCGGTGTGGTGGTACATCGAGCGGTGCCGGACATCGCCGATGATCTGCTTCGAGGAGTCGATGAACTCCTCGATGGCCAGGTAGTCCTCCGGCTCGCCGCCCCACTTGCGGGCGGCCGACAGCGCGTGGTGCCACGAATTCATGGCGCGAAGGTTAGGCAGCTCCCCCGACAATTCTTGATCGATGTCAGGATGTCCTGATGGCGGGCGACAACGCGGTGCGCAGACTGGATCTCGGCTACTTCATCCGGCCCGCCGAGGAGGCCGGAGGTCCACATCCGAGGGTCGAGGCGGTCCTGGCGTACCTGGTGGACGGCGCGGACGGGCTCATTCTGTTCGACACCGGCCTGGGCCGGGGCGACGACGAGACCGAGGCCCACTACCGGCCGTTTCGCCGCCCGCTGCCGCAGGCGCTGGCCGACCATGGCGTACGCCTCGACGACATCGCCCTGGTCGTCAACTGCCACCTGCACTTCGACCACTGCGGCGGCAACCCGCTGCTGCCCGGCCGCCCCGTGTTCACCCAGCGCATCGAGCTGGCGACCGCGCGGGCCGGCGACTACACCTTCGACCACCTGGTCGACTTCCCCGGCGTCGACTACCAGGAACTCGACGGTGAGGCCGAGATCAGCCCCGGCGTGTGGATCGTCCCGACGCCCGGCCACACCGCCGGGCATCAAAGCCTGGTCGTACGCAGCCCCGACGGCGTGACGACGATCCTGGCCGGGCAGGCCTACGACCTCGCCACCGACTTCAGCTGCGCACACCTCGCCCGCCAGGCGGTGGCCGACGGTGCCGCCGCGCCACTCCCGCCCTACCACCCGTGGCTGGACCGCCTCGCCACCCTCGACCCGCAGCGTGTCCTGTTCGCGCACGACGCCGCGGCCTGGCTCGCCTGATCTCAGGATCCTTCGGCCCAGTATCGGTTCAGCCGCGCCACGGCCTCGTCCTTTGTCATCGCCGCAACCGCGGCCCCGGCCAGCCCGACGCGATGGATCAGCAGGTAGACGAGGTCCGCGGGCAGGGCTTCGGCCGGGACCTCGGGCTCGCCGCGATCGGGCTTGATGCCGTCCTGAACGCAGGTCCAGAACTCGATCTCGGTGACGTCGAGCTGGTCGCGGAGGATGTGGCTCCAAATGCCCGGCCCGTAGCTGGTCCGGTCGACGGGGTGGGAGATCCTGGTCCGGAGGATCCGGCCGTCCTTGAGGTGGAGTTCGTAGGTGACGTGGTGGGTGCCCGTCCGCCCACGGGCGTCGCGCACCCGGTCCCACTTCTCCACGTGGCAGAAACTCTCGTGCGCCTGCCTGGTCGGCTGCGGCCAGGTCATCGTCCGGCCCCGACGAGCCAATCGCGCAGCTGGCCGTCGTCACTGAGGCTCACCAGCTGCACCAGCCCCCAGTTGCCCGCGTGATTGGGCGCGTCGAGCAGGTGGTCCTGCCAGTCCTCGGCGTACTCGCGCAGGGCGAGGACCATCTCGTCCAGCGCCTCGTCGAACGTCGCTCCATCGGCCGCCACCGGCAGGCCGGGGATGAAGACCGACCAGCCGCCGTTCTCGGCGACGACCTGTGCCCGCGAAGGGCTGACCACGGCGAGGAAGTGCCGCAGGCGTTCGCGGTCGACGAATGCCGTCGTCCGGCTGTCCCGCCGCACCGTGGCGACCCGCCCCCGATCGGCGGCGTCGAGCAGATCCTTCAGATGTGTACGAGCGTCCGTGTAGCTGTCGTAGTGAACGGCCGACATGCCACCCTCCCTGTTCTCTGGTCCCAAGGTTGCCGGACACGGCCAAGTACGTCAAGTACTTAACGTACTTATGCCGGGCCTTCAGGTGAGAGCGACCGCCAGGACGTCGTTCAGGAGGGCCGCCGTGGTCGTCTCGGAGTTGCTGAGGATCACGACGCGGTGGTTCGAGGCCGGTACGCAGGCGGCGTAGGTGCGGAAGCCGCCGTTGCCGCCGGAGTGGTGGAACCAGGCCCGCCCGTCGACGGTCCCCACGACCCAGCCGTAGCCGTATCCGCTGGCCTCCGGGCGGCCACCGGTCGGGGCCTGCTCGGACAGCATCAGCCCGAGGTGGTGCTCGTCGAGCAGCCGCCCGGCCCGCAGCTCGTCGATCCAGCGGACCACGTCGCCGGTGGTGGACCAGAGGTCACCCGCGCCCATGCCGACGACGTCCAGCTCGTACGACGGCGTCGGCAGGCCGTCCTCGCCGAGGCCGCCGGCGAGGTCCGTTCGGTCTCCCGGCTCGCCCGCGAAGGTGTCCGCAAGCCCGAGCGGCGTGAAGATCTCCCGCTCCAGCAACTCCCGGTACGGCGTGTCCGCGGCCCGCTCCGCCACGTGCGCCAGCAGCACGTACCCGGGGCTGCTGTAGTGCCAGCCGCCACCGGGCGCGAACAGCGGCGGCACCTCGTGGAACGTCTTGAGCAGGTCGTCCAGCGGCACCCACCGGAACAGGTCGATCATCGGGTACTCGTCCCAGTGCCCCAGCCCTGACGAGTGCGCCAGCAGGTGGTGCAGCGTGATGTCCTGCCACGACGGCGGGCAGCCGCCGATCCACCGCCCGACGGGGTCGTCCAGGCGCAGCACACCGCGCTGGGCCTGTAGCAGCACGGCCGCGGCCGTGAACTGCTTGCTCACCGAGGCGAGCTGGAAACGGGTGCGCGCGCTGACGCCAGGGCTGGTGACGTCGGCGATCACGTCGTCGCCCTTCATGATCAGCACCGCGCCGGGGATCTCGGGGAGGGTCGGCATCCACCGACCCTACGACCGGCCGCCCATCCCGGCCGTCCCGGAAAACGGGGAACGGGACCGGGCCCAGGGCCCGATCCCGTTCTCTCGTCACGTCACCGGCGGCTTGCACCGCCGTGGGTGCTCAGCTGCAGCCGCTGGTGGAGCCGCAGCCCTCGCAGACGTAGCAGCTGCCCGCGGGGCGCATCTTGGTGCCGCAGGTGTAGCACAGCGGCGCGTCCGACGCCTTGCCCGTGATGGACTCCAGCACCTCGGTCGAGGAGCCGACCCGCACCGGGGCGGCCGGGACCACGGCCGACGAGACGACCGGGGCGGCCTGCGGCACCCACTCCACGCCCTCCTCCTCGGCCCGCAGCCGCGCGGCGCGCTCGGCGGCGGTGAAGACGCCCAGCTCGGCCCGCTGCTCGTAGGGCAGGAAGTCGAGCGCCAGGCGGCGGAAGATGTAGTCCATCACCGAGTTCGACAGGCGGATGTCCGGGTCGTCGGTCATGCCGGCGGGCTCGAACTTCATGTTCATGAACTTCTCGACGTACGTCTGCAGCGGCACGCCGTACTGCAGCGCGACGGAGACGGCGATCGAGAACGCGTCCATGACACCGGCCAGGGTCGAGCCCTGCTTGCCCAGCTTCAGGAAGACCTCACCGAGGCCGTCGTCGGGGTACGACGACGCGGTCAGGTAGCCCTCGGCCTCGCCGACCGTGAAGGACACCGTCTGCGACGGGCGCTTCTTCGGCAGGCGCTTGCGCACCGGGCGGTACTCGATGACCTTCTCCACGACGGGGGCGGACACCGGGGCGACGGCCGCGGCGGGCTCCTTCTCCTTCTTGGAGACCGACAGCGGCTGGCCGACCTTGCAGTTGTCCCGGTAGATGGCCAGGGCCTTGAGGCCCAGGCGCCAGCCGTCGAAGTACATCTGCTCGACCTCTTCGACCGTCGCCGACTCCGGCATGTTGACGGTCTTGCTGATCGCGCCGGAGATGAACGGCTGCACCGCGGCCATCATCAGCACGTGGCCCATGGGCGCGATCGAGCGCTCGCCCATCGCGCAGTCGAAGACGGCGTAGTGCTCCGGCTTGAGGCCGGGGGCGTCGACGACGTGGCCGTGCTCGGCGATGAACTCGGTGATCGCCTCGACCTGCTCCTCCTGGTAGCCCAGGTTGCGCAGGGCGCGCGGCACGGTCTGGTTGACGATCTGCATCGAGCCGCCGCCGACCAGCTTCTTGAACTTGACCAGCGCCAGGTCCGGCTCGACGCCGGTGGTGTCGCAGTCCATCATGAAGCCGATGGTGCCGGTGGGGGCGAGCACGCTGGCCTGGGAGTTGCGCCAGCCCTGCTTCTCACCGAGGGCGTTGCCGGCCTTCCACTGCTTCTGCGCCTCCTTGGCCACCAGGGTCGCGACGGCGCCCTGCGGCTTGAGGGCTTCCGCGGCGGCGGCGTGCTTGCGCATGACCCGCTGGTGCGGGGTGGCGTTGCGGGCGTAGCCGTCGTACGCGCCGACGACGCCGGCGAGCTCGGCCGAGCGCCGGTAGGCGACGCCGGTCATCAGCGCGGTGATCGCGCCGGACAGCTGGCGGCCGCCTTCGGAGTCGTACGGCAGGCCCGAGGCCATGAGCAGCGCGCCCAGGTTGGCGTAGCCGATGCCGAGCTGCCGGTAGGCCCGGGTGTTCTCGGTGATCTTCTGGGTCGGGAAGTCCGCGAAGCAGATGGAGATGTCCATCGCGGTGATCACGAACTCGACCGACTTCGAGAACCGCGCCACGTCGAACGAGCCGTCCGTGCCGAGGAACTTGAGCAGGTTCAGCGACGCCAGGTTGCAGGACGTGTCGTCCAGGTGCAGGTACTCCGAGCACGGGTTGCTGGCCGTGATGCGGCCGGTCTCCGAGCAGGTGTGCCAGTCGTTGATGGTGTCGTCGTACTGGATGCCGGGGTCGGCGCAGGCCCAGGCGGCCTCGGCCAGCTTGCGGAACAGGCCCTTGGCGTCGACGGTGTCGATGACCCGGCCGTCGAGGCGGCCCAGCAGGTCGAAGCTCTTGCCCTCCTCGACCGCGGACATGAACTCGTCGGACACGCGCACCGAGTTGTTGGCGTTCTGGTACTGCACGCTGACGATGTCGCGGCCGCCCAGGTCCATGTCGAAGCCCGCGTCCCGCAGCGCGCGGATCTTGTCCTCCTCGCGCGCCTTGGTCGCGATGAACTCCTCGATGTCCGGGTGGTCCACGTCGAGGATGACCATCTTGGCCGCGCGGCGGGTCGCGCCACCGGACTTGATGGTGCCGGCCGAGGCGTCGGCGCCGCGCATGAAGCTGACCGGGCCGGAGGCGGTGCCGCCGGAGGACAGCAGCTCCTTGCTGGCGCGGATGCGGGAGAGGTTGACGCCGGAACCGGAGCCGCCCTTGAAGATCAGGCCCTCTTCCTTGTACCAGTCCATGATGGAGTCGACCGAGTCGTCCACGGACAGGATGAAGCAGGCGCTGACCTGCTGCGGGCTGGCGGTGCCCACGTTGAACCAGACCGGCGAGTTGAAGCTGAACACCTGGTGCACCAGCATCCAGACCAGCTCGTGCTCGAACAGCTCGGCGTCGGCGGCGGTGGCGAAGTAGCCGTGCTTCTCACCGGCGGCCCGGTAGGTCTTGGCGACCCGGTCCACCAGCTGCTTCAGGCTCCACTCCCGCTCGGGGGTGTCCACCGCGCCGCGGAAGTACTTGGTCGTCACGATGTTGGTCGCGTTGACGCTCCAGAAGTCGGGGAACTCGACCCCCCGCTGCTCGAAGTTGATCGAGCCGTCGCGCCAGTTCGTCATCACGACGTCCCGGCGCTCCCAGGCGATCTCGTCGTACGGGTGGACGCCCTCGGTCGTCCACACCCGCTCGATCTTCAGACCTCCGGCGTTCGCCCGCGTGCGCTTCGCGCTCGCCGTGGCGTTCTCCCCCATCGTCAGCCCCCTCAGGTTTCTCTCTGAAACAACAATCAACTGCACGTTCTGATGCCGAGACTCAGCTCACGACGTGACCGGCGGGCATCGACCCGTCGGCCGCTTCCGCGGGGAGTTCGGCTGGCTCTTGCCCAGTCGCACGGGTTTTAACCGCGGCACGCAGTGCCTCGATCTCCCGGATGAAGTCCTCGGCGGACTGGAAGTCCTGGTACACGCTGGCGAAGCGCAGGTAGGCCACCTCGTCCAGGTCGCGCAGCGGCCCGAGGATGGCCAGCCCGACCTCCCCGCTGGGCACCTCCGCCGCCCCCCGCGCGCGGACCGCCTCCTCCACCCGCTGCGCCAGCAGCGCGATGGCGTCCTCGTCGACCGGGCGGCCCTGGCAGGCCTTGCGCACGCCGCCCATGATCTTCAAGCGGCTGAACGGCTCGGTCACCCCGCTCCGCTTGACCACGGCCAGCACCGACTCCTCGACCGTGGTGAACCGCTTGCCACATTCGGGGCAGTGCCGGCGGCGGCGGATGAGCTGGCCGTCGTCGGCCTCCCGGGAGTCCACCACGCGGGAGTCCGGGTGCCGGCAGTACGGGCATCGCATCGCTGTCACCTCCCACGTCCTCTGTCGTCTCGGGCGGCGTCCCGACCCGCATTCCGGGCACGGCACCGCCGGCGTCCGCGTCGTCGCGGGCGCCCGGGGGTGGGTGCGGATGCGGGGGTACGGCCATACCCCCAGATCGGGCTCTTACCCCAATCTATGGGTGGTCGGCTCGGTGCCACCACAAGATGTTGGGGTTGAACCTATGCCCCAACCGACGCGTAGGCAAGTTGAAACGCCCT
This sequence comes from Catellatospora paridis, assembly GCF_009720365.1. Taxonomy (GTDB): domain Bacteria; phylum Actinomycetota; class Actinomycetes; order Mycobacteriales; family Micromonosporaceae; genus Catellatospora; species Catellatospora paridis. The sequence continues at coordinate 508,376 of NZ_ML769315.1, forward strand.
TGCGAGTGGCGTGTCGCGGACAACAACACGCACCGTCACCCACTCGTGAAACATGCGTGACACCGTCGACAGAGTCGTACAGATGTTTGAAACTGACATCATGTCGCATTAGTGTGTCCGGTGAGAGTCGCTGTTCACTGTCACTATCCACCGGAGGTCCGACATGTCCCCCACTGAGCGAGCGTCCCGGCCCGGCCGGCCGCCCGCGGCGCCTGCCGGCGCGGGGCCTGTGCGCGCGGTCTCCGCGACCAGCGCCTCCCCCGCCGACCTTCAGTCAACCGACCTGAGCAGCCGCCAGAAGCGCATCCTCGCGGTCATCCGCGAGTGGGTGGAGCAGCACGGCTACCCGCCGACCGTGCGCGAGATCGGCGAGGCCGTCGGCCTGGTCTCCCCGTCCTCGGTCGCTTACCAGCTCAAGGAGCTGGAGCGGAAGGGCTTCCTGCGCCGCGACCCGTCGCGCCCGCGCGCGGTGGACGTGCGCACCCCGGTCGACCCCGACGAGGAGGCTGCCGCCCTGCTGGCCCGGCCCACCCCGGTATACGTGCCACTGCTCGGCCGCATCGCCGCCGGTGGGCCGATCCTGGCCGAGGAGTCGATCGAGGAGGTGCTGCCGCTGCCGCGCGAGCTGGTCGGGCAGGGCACGCTCTTCTCGCTCCAGGTCAAGGGCGACTCGATGATCGAGGCCGCGATCTGCGACGGCGACCTGGTCGTGGTGCGCCAGCAGCCCAACGCCGAGAACGGCGACATCGTCGCCGCGATGATCGACGGCGAGGCCACGGTCAAGGTCTACCGGCTGCGCGAGGGCCACGTCCTGCTGATGCCGCGCAACCCGGCATACGACCCGATCCCCGGCGACGCCGCGGTCATCCTCGGCAAGGTCGTCTTCGTGATGCGCCGCGTCTGAGCCACACGGCAGCGGCCCGCCCCCGACCGGGGACGGGCCGCTTTCCGCATGCGATCAGCGGTACTGCTGGTAGCCCTGCTGGTTCGGCTGTCCGCCGTCGGGGTGGTAGTAGGTCGGCTCGGGCTGGTAGCCGCCGTCACCGGGCACCTGGGCGCCGTACTGCTGGCCCTGGTACTGCTGGGGGCCGCCGTACTGCTGGCCGTAGCCGGGCTGGCCGTAGCCGGGGTCGTAGCCCTGCTGGCCGCCCTCGTAGCCGTTGCCCGCGTACACCTGCTGGCCGCCGTAGCCGGGGTCGTAGCCGCCCGGCTGGCCGCCGTACTGCTGACCGTGGCCCGGGTCGTAGCCGCCGCCCTGCTCGGCGTAGTAGCCGGACTGGTAGCCGCCCCCGCCGACGCCGACCGGCGCCAGCATCGTGGTGGCCGAGTTGTCGGCCGACTCCGGACCGTCCTCGCCGTCATCGCCCTTGCGGCCCCTGCGCTTGCGGCCCTTGACCACGCCGACCACGCCGAGCACCACCAGCAGCACGCCGACCACGCCGACCCCGGCCAGCGCCGTGTAGAGCTGGTCGATGTCGCTGAAGAGGCTGAGGTACCAGGCCTTGCCGGCCTTTTCGGGTCCCTTCGCCGGGGCCTGCTCGACGAACTCCTTCACCGACGGGGTGTAGCTCAGCAGCGTCGGCTTCTGCGGGTCCGCGATCGCGGTGCGGGTCTGCTCGGTCTCCGAGACGGTGAGGAACTTGCCGTCGGGCCCGTAGGCGATGGCCTCGCCGAACGGCTCCTCCGGCAGGTGCGTGACCCGCGGCTTGTCCTTGGTCAGCGCACCGACGATGTCGTCGCCCGTGATGTCCCACTCGAACGCGTCGGCGTAGGTGCGCAGCACGACCTTGGTGCCGTCGTCGTTCTTGGCGGCGCCGGTCACCTGGCGGCGGCCCAGGCCGCCCATCGGGTTGGCCGTCTCCGTGCGCGGCAGGGTGAGCGAGCCCAGCTCCTTCATCGGCGTCGGCTCACCGGCCTCGACCAGCGGGCCGGTGGGCGCGAAGAGGTAGGTCTTGCCCTCGGCCGCGGTGAAGTCCCAGTCCTTGGTGACCAGGATCGGCTCGCCCTTGCTGTCGATGATCAGCGCTTCGGAGTCGAACTTCTTGGCGGGGTAGGACAGCCGGTACGGGCCGCTCGGCTTCCCGTTGACGAACTTCCACAGCGCGACCCGCGGGCGCTCGTGGGTGACGGTGAAGTTCTCCTGGTTGATGTGCGAGTCGCCGGTGTCGGCGACCCAGATCGCACCGTCCGGACCGACCGCGACGTCCTCGGGGTCGAGCGCGCCGTCACCCTTGTACTTGTACGAATTCGTCACCTTGCAGGCGGCATTGAGCTTGAACAGCTTCATGTTCGCCTTGACGTCGTTGCTGTCGTTGATCGCGTAGTAGCCGGTGCCCACCGCGACCAGGCCCGAGAGTTCGGTCAGGCCGGGGGTGTTCGCCGTCGGGCCCGTGACGGTGCAGACCTTCGTGCCCGGCACGGCGTTCTGGGCCGCACCGCTCGGAGCCGGGCTGGGCGCGGCCCCCGCGGGGGCGCCGAGCAGCCCGACTCCGAGCGCGGCCGCGAAAAAGGCCGCACCTGTCTTCACCAGGAATCCCGTAAACCGCATCCGGACAGTTTGCCACGAGAGGGCTCTGTCACGTGTAACACGATTAATACGTCACGATGCGTCGGTAACCCAGTCACCATCTGTGATGGCATAAACGCCCAGCTCAGCGGCCAGCTCCCGATCCACACGGGCCCGGAGCTGGGTCCCGGCGGCGGTGTGTCCCGACGCCAGCACCTCACCCCTGCGGTGGACCTTCGCCACCAGATCGCCCCGGTCGTACGGGACGCAGGCGACCACCTCCACCGCAGGCACCGGCAGCCGCGACTCGATGATCTCGCGCAGCTCCTCGATGCCCTCACCGGTGCGGGCCGACACGAACACCGCGTCGGGCCACTCCCGCTTGAGCCGCAGCAGCATCTCCTGCGGCGCGGCGTCGGCCTTGTTGACCACCAGCAGCTCGGGCAGCCGGTCCGCGCCGACCTCGGCCAGCACCTCGCGCACCGCCCGCACCTGCTCCTCGGGGTCCGGGTGGGCCCCGTCGACCACGTGCACCACCAGGTCGGCGTAGCCGACCTCCTCCAGCGTGGAGCGGAACGCCTCGACCAGCTGGTGCGGCAGGTGCCGCACGAAACCGACCGTGTCCGACAGGGTGTACACCCGGCCGTCGCGCGCCTCGGTGCGGCGGGTCGCCGTGTCCAGGGTCGCGAACAGCGCGTCCTCGACCAGCACTCCGGCTCCGGTGAGCCGGTTGAGCAGGCTGGACTTGCCCGCGTTGGTGTACCCGGCGATGGCCACCGACGGCACCGTGTTGCGACGCCTTCCGGCCCGCTTGGTGTCGCGGATGACCCCCATCGCGGTGATCTCCCGCTTGAGCTTGGCGATCCGGGTGCGGATACGCCTGCGGTCGGTCTCCAGCTTCGTCTCACCGGGACCGCGCAGACCCACGCCGCCGCCCGCGCCGCCGCCGCGACCGGAACCACCGGTCTGCCGCGACAGGGCCTCGCCCCAGCCTCGCAGGCGCGGCACCAGGTACTGCAGCTGCGCCAGCTCGACCTGGGCCTTGCCCTCCTTGCTCTTGGCATGCTGGGCGAAGATGTCCAGGATCAGCGCGGTCCGGTCGACCACCTTGACCTTGATCTTCTGCTCCAGGTTGCGCAGCTGGCTCGGGGACAGTTCGCCGTCGCAGATCACGGTGTCCGCGCCGGTCGACTCCACCGCCGCCTTCAGCTCGTCCACCTTGCCGCGGCCGATGAATGTCGCGGCGTCAGGCTGGCTGCGCCGCTGGATCAGGCCTTCGAGCACCTGTGAGCCGGCGGTCTCCGCGAGCGCGGCGAGCTCCGCGAGGGAGTTCTCCGCGTCCACGACGGTGCCGGAGGTCCAGACGCCCACCAGCACCACCCGTTCCAGCCGCAGCTGCCGGTATTCGACCTCGGTGACGTCGGCGAGCTCGGTGGAGAGCCCGGCCACCCGGCGCAGCGAATGCCGCTCCGAGAGTTCAAGGTCACCGGTGGTCTCTTCGGCCACCAGGGTGTCGGGGAAAGTAGGCAAATCTGCTCCTTCGTCTCTCGATCCGTCGGCTTCAAGGTTGGCACGGAAGTACCCGGAGCGCACCTGTGTTACCCCATGCAGCGCGGCGAACGTTGTCAGAGTTACCGGGTGGTTCAGCAGGCGGTGGCGGAGCCTTGCCCACGGAGTGGGAAAATGAAACCGACTGACCTCATGAAAGGCGACAACGTGCCCACTACGCGTCTGCCCAGCGCCGGATACTCCATCACCGTACGCGTGGCGGTGATCGCCGACTCGTCGGCGATCGGCCGGCTAACCACCGCCGTCGGCGAGGCGGGCGCCATCGTCACCGCGGTCGACGTGGTCGACTCCGACCACCTGCGCGTCGTCGCCGACGTGACCTGCGACACCGCCGACAGCGCTCACGCCGACCAGGTCGTCAAGACCCTGGAGGCGATGGAGGGCGTCGAGGTCCGCAAGGTCTCCGACCGCACCTTCCTGCTCCACCTCGGCGGCAAGATCGAGGTCACCTCCAAGGTCAACCTGAAGACCCGTGACGAGCTGTCCCGGGCGTACACCCCCGGAGTGGCCCGGGTCTGCCAGGCCATCGCCGACAACCCCGAGGACGCCCGGCGGCTGACCATCAAGCGCAACACCGTCGCAGTGGTCACCGACGGCTCGGCCGTGCTCGGCCTGGGCAACCTCGGCCCGGCCGCCGCACTGCCGGTCATGGAGGGCAAGGCGGCCCTGTTCAAGCGCTTCGGCGGGGTCGACGCCTGGCCGGTCTGCCTGGACACCCAGGACACCGAGGAGATCATCAAGATCGTCAAGGCGATCGCCCCGGTCTACGGCGGCATCAACCTGGAGGACATCGCCGCGCCGCGCTGCTTCGAGATCGAGGCCCGGCTGCGGGAGATGCTCGACATCCCGGTCTTCCACGACGACCAGCACGGCACCGCGATCTGCGTGCTGGCCGCGCTGACCAACGCGCTGCGCGTGGTCGGCAAGAAGCTCGCCGACGTCAAGGTCGTCGTCTCCGGCGCGGGCGCCGCCGGGACCGCGATCATGAAGCTGCTGCTGCGGCAGGGCGTCGGCGACGTCATCGCGTACGACCGCCGCGGCGCACTGCACCGCGACATGGCCGGCCTCGGCCCGGACTGGCAGTGGCTGGTCGACAACACCAACAAGGAGAACTACTCCGGCGACCTGCCCGGCGCGATCGTCGGCGCCGACGTCTTCATCGGGGTCAGCGCGCCCAACCTGCTGGTCGGCGACGACATCGCCCGGATGGCCCCGAACGCGATCGTGTTCGCGCTGGCCAACCCCGACCCTGAGGTCGACCCGCGGGAGGCCCGCAAGCACGCCGCGGTGGTCGCCACCGGCCGCTCCGACCAGCCCAACCAGATCAACAATGTGCTGGCCTTCCCCGGTGTGTTCCGCGGCATGCTCGACGCGCAGGCCAAGGAGTTCACCGAGGAGATGGCGCTGGCCGCCGCCATGGCGATCGCCGACGTCGTCGGCGAGGAGAAGCTCAACCCGAGCGTCATCGTGCCCAGCGTCTTCGACGTCCGCGTCGCCCCCGCGGTCGCCGCGGCCGTCCGCGCCGTCGCCCAGCAGTCGACCACGTCGTCGGTCCTCGACTCCGACCCCGCCCCCATCCCGGAGGCGTGACCGCCTACATCCGCAACTCTTAAAGACGCGCGGCCTCCGAGACGATCGGAGGCCGCGCGTCTTAAGAGTTGCGGCAGGTGGGGCGGTCGGGTCGGCGGCGCGGCGCGTCAGGGGCGGGGGGCGAGGGCGGTGGGGTCGAGTTCGCCGGTGAAGGTGAGCACGGCGGGGCCGGCCAGCCAGGAGGTGCGGGCGTCGCGGGTGACCTCCAGGCGGCCGCCGGGCACGTCGACGGTCACCGTGCCGGTGTCGCGGCCACTGGTGTGCAGGGCGGCCACGCCGACGGCGGTCGCGCCGGTGCCGCAGGACATGGTCTCGCCGGAGCCGCGCTCGTAAACCCGCATGCGCCGGTGGTCCTCGGCGAGCTTGACCGAGAACTCCACGTTGACCCCGGCCGGGAACAGCGCCGGGTCGGTCTGCGGGGCGCGGGACAGGTCGACGGCCGCGGCCACGTCGGCGGGCACGTCGCAGACCAGGTGCGGGTTGCCCATGGAGATCGCCAGCCCGGGGTAGCTCACCCCGTCGATGACCGCGGTGGACGTGCCGAGCAGCGCGGGCGGGGCCATGTCGACCCGGACCAGGTCGCCCTCGACGTACGCGGTGCGCAGGCCGCCCCGGGTGGACAGCGGGATCTCGTCGCCCGCCAGCCCGGTGGTGTGCAGGTAGCGGGCGAAGACGCGGACACCGTTGCCGCACATCTCCGACAGCGAGCCGTCGGAGTTCCAGTAGTCCATGAAGTAGCGCGCGGCCGGATCGGTCGAGGGCTGTACCCGCAGCACGCCGTCGCCGCCGATGCCGAAGCGCCGGTCGCACAGGGCCGCGACGAGGGCGGGCGTCAGCTCGACGGTCCCTTCGAGGTCCTCGATGATCACGAAGTCGTTGCCGGTGCCGTGCCCCTTGGTGAACTTCACGGCGTCTCCCTCACCATCCGCAGCGCCTGGGCCACCAGGTCGGGGGCCGCGCCGTCGAGCCAGCGTACCGAGGGGTCGCGGCGCAGCCACGAGCGCTGGCGCCGGACGAAGCGCCGTGTCCCGGTGACGGTGTCGTCGTGGGCCTGCTGCTCGGTGCACCTACCGTCAAGGTACGCCAGGACCTGCTGGTAGCCGAGCGCCCGCGACGCTGTCAGGCTGCCCGCCAGTCCGTGCGGCAGCAGGCCCCGCACCTCGTCGACCAGCCCGTCGGCCCACATCTTGCCCACCCGCTGCTCGACCCGCACGTCCAGGTCCGCGCGGTCCACCGCGAGCTGGCGCACCGGGTACACCGGCACCGGGTCGGGCAGCGAGGCGGTGAACGGCTGCCCGGTGAGCTCGATCACCTCCAGCGCCCGTACGATCCGGCGGCCGTTGCTGGGCAGGATCTTGTCGGCCGCGACCGGGTCGGCCGCGCGCAGCCGCTCGTGCAGCGGGCCGGGGCCCACCTCGGCCAGTTCCGCCTCCAGCCGGGCGCGCACGTCGGGGTCCGTGCCCGGGAAGGAGAAGTCCTCCAGCACCGCCCGCTGGTAGAGCCCGGACCCGCCGACCAGCAGTGCCACCCGGCCACGGCGCTGGATGTCGTCGATCGCCGCGCGGGCCAGGCGCTGGTACTCCGCGACGCTGGCGGGCTCGGTGACCGGCCAGATGTCGAGCAGGTGGTGCGGCACGCCCTCGCGCTCGGCGACGGTGAGCTTGGCGGTGCCGATGTCCATGCCGCGGTAGAACTGCATGGAGTCGCAATTGACGACCTCACCGCCTAGGGTGTGGGCCAGGGCGAGGGACAGCGCCGACTTTCCCGCGGCGGTGGGACCGACTACCGCGATCACCGTTGCGTCCGTTTTCGCACCTGTCTCGTTCACCCGCACGGGACAACCGTAATCGGATCGTGCCCTGCACTGCGGGGCGGAGCAGGTGCGGTGTCGGCGCGGACCCCGTAAGGTCACCTTGTCCTGGGCGCGCGCCGCGCGTCCAGCCGGACCTGTGACAATGCTGAAGGAGAGACGAACTACTCTCCCCGGTACAACGGGTCAACTGCGCTGTGGCGGCGACCTCGCACGTGATGGCGAGGTTCGGTCGGGAAGAACGAGGATGGGCACATCATGAGCGACTGGGCATCGTATGGCCGGGTGGACGCGGACGGCACGGTCTGGGTGAAGTCGGCCGCGGGCGAGCGCGCCGTCGGATCATGGCAGGCCGGCACCCCTGAAGAGGGGCTGGCGCACTTCGTCCGCCGGTACGAGGATCTCGTCACCGAGGTCGACCTGATCGAGACCCGCCTCAAGTCCGGGGCCGCGGACGCCTCGCAGACCCTGACCACCGTCAAGCGGCTGCGTGCCGGCCTGGACGAGGCACACGTCGTCGGCGACATCGACGGCCTGGCCGCCCGGCTGGACCGCCTGACCACCCTGGCCGAGGAGAAGGCGGGCGAGGCCAAGGCCGCCCGCGACGCCGCCCGGGTCGAGGCCGTGGCCCGCAAGACCGCCCTGGTCGACGAGGCGGAGAAGCTCGCCGCCGAGTCCACCAGCTGGAAGGCGACCGGCGACCGGTTCAAGGAGATCCTCGACGAGTGGAAGACCATTCGCGGGGTCGACAAGAAGACCGACGGTGACCTGTGGAAGCGGTTCTCGGTCGCCCGCGACAGCTTCACCCGCCGTCGCGGCGGCCACTTCGCCACCCTCGACGCCGCCCGCAAGCAGGCCCAGACCGCCAAGGACGACCTCGTCGCCGAGGCCGAGACGCTGGCCGACTCGACCGACTGGGCGGCCACCGCGGCCCGGCTCAAGGAGCTCATGGCCGACTGGAAGGCCGCACCGCGTGCCTCCAAGGAGGCCGAGCAGAAGCTGTGGGACCGGTTCCGCGCCGCGCAGGACGCGTTCTTCACGCGCCGCAGCGAGGTCTTCTCGGCCCGCGACAACGAGCAGAAGGCCGCGCTGACCCGCCGCCAGGAGCTGCTGACCCAGGCCGAGGCCCTCGACGTGGACGCCGACCCGAAGGCCGCGCAGAACCTGCTGCGCGAGATCCAGGGCCAGTGGCACGACACCGGCCGCGTCCCCCGCGAGAACGTGGCGGGCCTGGACCGCCGCATGCGCGCGGTCGAGGACAAGGTCCGCGACGCGATGGACGCCGCCTGGCGGCGCACCGAGCCGTCGGCGAACCCGCTGCTCAAGCAGATGCGCGAGCAGGTCGCCGAGGCCGAGGCACGGCTGGAGCGGGCGCAGGCCGCCGGCGACGCCAAGCGCATCAAGGAGGCCGAGCAGGCCCTGGCCGGCAAGCGCAACTTCCTGGCCCTGGCGGAGAAGTCGAGCTGATCTACAGCTGAACCGAGGGGGCGGTCGCGCGAGCGGCCGCCCCCTTGCTGTGTACGCCATCGGCGGTGCACGATGTACCCGGAGCCAGGGCAGGCACGCATTTCCCGATCACGCACGTCCGTTGTGGATGGAGCAATCCGAAATGCGTTGGAAGACTCGTACGACCGCGTTCACTGCGGCCCTGGCCGCCGCGCTCGCCGCCGCGGCCACCGCCCTCGTGGCGATCACGTTCTCCGCCGGACCGGCCAGCGCCGACACCGGCACCGGCTACCTGCGCACCAGCGGCCGCAACATCGTCGACAGCACCGGCCGCACGGTGCGCCTGACCGGCATCAACTGGTTCGGCATGGAGACCGACAACAAGACCTTCCACGGCCTGTGGGCCAACGCCCCCGCCACCTGGAAGGGCCAGCTCGACCGGATGGCGTCGCTGGGCTTCAACACCCTGCGCGTGCCGTACTCCGGCGACGCGCTCAAGGCCGGGGCGGTCGCCACCGGCATCAACGACTTCACCAACCCCGACCTGGTCGGCAACTCGCCGCTGCAGATCCTCGACAAGGTGGTCGCCTACGCGGGCACCAAGGGCATGCGGGTCATCCTGGACCGGCACCGGCCGACCGCGGCCGGGCAGACCCCGCTCTGGTACACCGCGTCGGTCTCCGAGGCCAGCATGATCGCCGACTGGGTGATGCTGGCCCAGCGCTACGCCGGCAACCCGACGGTGATCGGGGCCGACCTGTTCAACGAGCCGCACGCCGAGGGCACCGAGCCCAACGCGACCGGCGCCTGCTGGGGCTGTGACGTGCAGGCCCGGGACTGGCGGCTGGCCGCGGAGCGCATCGGCAACGCGGTCCTGGCGGCCAACTCCAACTGGCTGATCTTCGTCGAGGGCGTGAGCTGCCTGTCCGGCGGCGTCGCCAACGAGTGGGACAACATCCCCGACGACCCGATGGCCTGCGACTGGTGGGGCGGCAACCTGTCCGCCGCGATCGACAAGCCGGTACGCCTGAACGTCGCCAACCGGCTCGTCTACTCCCCGCACGAGTACGGCATCTCGGTGTTCGACCGGCAGAAGTGGTTCAACGACCCCAACTTCCCGAACAACATGCCCGCGGTCTGGGACTTCTTCTGGGGCAAGCTCGCCAAGCAGAACGTCGCCCCGATCCTGGTCGGCGAGTTCGGGAGCACGCTGGCCAACCCGCTGGACACGCAGTGGCTGACCAAGCTGATGGGCTACATCGGCGAGAACGGGCTGTCGTTCACGTACTGGTCGTGGAACCCGAACTCCGGTGACACCGGCGGCATCGCGCTGGACGACTGGTACTCGATCAACCAGACGAAGTACAACATCCTCCAGCCGTACCTGAACCCGCCGTCGGGCAACCCGACCACGCCGGGCCCGTCGCCGTCGATCTCACCCTCCCGGCCGCCGTCGCCGTCAGCATCCCCCTCGCGACCCCCGTCGCCGTCGGCCTCCGCCTCGCGGCCGCCGTCGCCCTCCCCGTCGGTCTCGCCGTCCACGCCGCCGAGCCCCGGCACCGGGGCGTGCACGAAGGTCGTCGTGATCACGAACTCGTGGCAGGGCGGCTACCAGGCCGAGGTCCGGGTGACCAACACCGGGACCGGCGCCGTCAACCCGTGGACGGTGACCTGGACCGTGCCGAGCGGGGTCACCCTGACCAACGGCTGGAACGCGACGGTCACCCAGAGCGGCACCACGTTCACGGCCGCCGCGCCGAGCTGGAACACGTCGCTGGCCCCGGGCGCCACAGCGACGATCGGCTTCACCGCGACCGGCCCGTCCTCGCCCGCCCCGAGCAACGTCCGCCTCAACGGCGCGGCCTGCGCCTAACCGACACCTACCACCGGCCCCGCGCGTCCATCTGTTTAGGACAATGGGCGCGCGGGGCACATGGTCACCTGGCGCCCTGCATCGATCCCACCGGCGACAGCCGGGATGGGCGCCAGGTCTCGCCGGCCCGACTGCGACCGCCGCACCGGGCCGGCGAGGTCCTCCCACCAGGTGATTTCCTCCCCGCGCGTTAAGAAGGTGCCCTTCCTCCACCTATGGCGATGTGAACGTGCCCTTCCTTCAGGACAGGCCGGCCAGGCGGAGGAGGAGGGGTTTTACTTCGGTGGCGGTGAAGGCTTCACGTCGGGCGGTGGGGTCGGAGCAGATCAGGAGGGGGCCGTCGGCGGGGTCGGCGGGCAGGCGGCCGTGGGAGCCGCGGACGGCGCGGGCTCCGGCGTCGAGGCCGACCACGTTCATCAGGTAGCGCATGCCGGCCTTCTTGCGGAGCAGGGCGGCGGCGGCGCGGCGCTTGGCGGCGGCGGGGGCGGCGGGGTCGAAGAACAGCTCGGCGGGGTCGTAGCCGGGCTTGCGATGGATCTCGACCAGGCGGGCGAAGTCGGGGGCCTTGGCGTCGTCGAGCCAGTAGTAGTACGTGAACCAGGCGTCCGGTTCGGCGACCAGCACGAGTTCGCCGGAGCGCGGGTGGTCGAGCCCGTGGGCGGCCTTGCCCGCGTCGTCGAGCACCTGGGCCACCCCGGGCAGGTTCGCGCAGATCTTGGCGACGACGGCCCGGTCGGCCGGGTCGGCCACGTAGACGTGGGCGATCTGGTGGTCGGCGACGGCGAAGGCCCGCGAGGTCCACGGATCGAGGTATTCCATGCCGGCCTGGGTGTGCACGCGCAGCAGGCCCTCGGCGCGCAGCGCCCGGTTGACGTCCACGGGCCGGCGCACCGGCGTGATGGCGTACTCCGACAGTGCCACCACCGTCGCCCCGCGCGCGTCGGCAGCGTCGAGCAGCGGGCCGAGCACGTCGTCGAGTTCCCGCGCGGCGACGGCGGCCTCGGGGCCGTACGGGCCGAAGCGCTGCAGGTCGTAGTCGAGGTGCGGCAGGTAGACCAGGGTGAGGTCCGGGGAGTGCGCGGACATGATGTGCCTGGCGGCGGCCGCGATCCAGCGCGTCGAGGCGATGCCCGCCCCCGGCCCCCAGAACTGGAACAGCGGGAACGTGCCCAGCTCGGCGGTTAGCGCGTCGTGCAACTGCGGCGGGTCGGTGTAGCAGTCGGGCTCCTTGCGCCCGTCGGCGCGATACACCGGCCGCGGCGTGACGGTCCAGTCGACGTCCGCGCCCATGGCGTACCACCAGCAGACGTTGGCGACCGTGTAGCCGGGGCGGGCCTTGCGCGCGGCCTGCCACACCTTCTCGCCGCCGACCAGCGCGTGGTGCTGCCGCCACAGCAGCACCTCGCCGAGATCGCGGAAGTACCAGCCGTTGCCGACGATCCCGTGCTGGGCCGGCAGCACTCCGGTGAGCAGGGTCGACTGGGCTGAGCAGGTGACCGCGGGCAGCACCGTGCCCAGCGGGGCGGCGAAACCGGCGTCGGCGACGGCCCGCAGCCGGGGCATGTGCTCCAGCAGGCAGGGGGTCAGCCCGACGACGTCGAGCACGACCACCGGGGTCACGGTGTCCACGGGCGGACCTCCTGCAGTTCCATCGTGCTCAGCGGTGCGGCGGGACCGCTCGGTGTCATCCCGAGCGCGATCAGCTCGTCGCGGGCGAAGGCCAACTCCGCCGCGATGCCCGAGGCCAGCTGCGCGGGCGTGACCGGCCGCTGCGCCTGGGGCAGCACGTTCCAGGTGTACGTCTCCACGTCGACGTGGTCGCAGCCCGCGGTCGGCCCGCCGAACAGCTCCTTGAGCGCCACTCGCAGCTCGGGCAGGGTGCTGCCGAGTGGCGCGGCCGGTTCGGCGTGCAGCGGCACGTGGTAGTGCACCCGCCACGGCTGCGGGGTGCGGCGCGGGCGCGGCAGCAGCCGGTCCAGGGCCTCGCCGAGGTCGTCGGCGGCCTCGCCGCGCGAACCGCGGGTCTGGTGCAGGAAGCGGGGCTCGTCGTAGCCGCGCAGCACGGCCTGTGCGGCGACCGGGTCGTCGGCGGTCAGCGCCGCGGAGACCTGCACCTTCATCACCGGCAGCCCGGCCCGGGCGAGCCGGGCCAGCGCCGCGGCGGGCTCCTCCCAGGCACAGGCCAGGTGCGCGAGGTCGAGGCATACGCCCAGCCAGTCGCCGTCCATGCCGGACCACAGCCGGGCGGCCTGCTCGGTGGTCTCGACCACGCAGCCGGGTTCGGGCTCGAAACCGACCTGCACGGTGCGCCCGGTGCGACCGGCGATGGCCGCCAGGCCGTCGGCCAGCTCGTCCAGCACCCGACCGGCGGTCCCGGCGCGTTCGGTGTCCCAAGGCTCGCGCCAGGCGAGCGGAAGCGTGGAGATCGAGCCACGCACCGCGTCGTCGGGCAGCAGGTCGGCCAGCACCACGGCCAGGTCCAGGGTGTAGCGCAGCCGCTCCGGGGTGGTCCAGTCCGGGTGGTACACCGCGTGCTTGACGACCTCGGCCTGGAACGACTGGTACGGGAAGCCGTTGAGGGTGACCACCTCCAGCCCACGGAAGTCCAGCTCACGCCGCAGCCGGCGGCGCAGGTGCGGCTCGGCGGCCAGCGCGGACGCCGCGGGCGCGGCCAGCCACAGGCCCAGCCCCAGCACCTCGGCGTCCAGCTCGCGCCGGATGGCCGTGCCGTACGTGTCGAGCTGCGCCACGATGCCGTCGAGGTCCTCGGCCGGGTGCACGTTGGTGCAGTAGCTCAGGTGCACCGTCTGCCCGTCGGCATGCGCCAGCCGCATCAGGCGCCACCCCGCTTGATCGAATTCCCGGCGAAGTCGGCGGGCGAGTCGGCGTCCGACAGGTCCAGCCGCCCGGACTGGCCGTAGAACTCGACCGGGTTGCGCCACAGCACCCGGTCCACGTCGTCCGCGCCGAACCCGGCCGCGAGCATCGCCTCGCCGGTGCGCCGGGTCAGCAGCGGGTCGGAGCGGCCCCAGTCGGCCGCGGAGTTGACCAGCATGCGCTCGGTGCCGTGGCGGCGCAGCAGCTCGACCATGCGCGGCGGCGACATCTTGGTGTCCGGGTAGATCGAGAAGCCCAGCCAGCAGCCGGTGTCGCGGACCAGCTCCACGGTCACCTCGTTGAGGTGGTCGATCACCACCCGGCCCGGGTCGATCCCGGACTCCTTCACCACGTCCAGGCTGCGCTGCGTGCCGCGGACCTTGTCCCGGTGCGGCGTGTGCACGAGCGCCGGCAGGTCGAACTCGACCGCCAGTGCGAGCTGCGCCGCGAAGGCGATGTCCTCCAGCGGGGTCATCGAGTCGTACCCGATCTCGCCGACCGCGACCACCGCGTCCTTGTCCAGGTAACGCGGGACCAGTTCGAGCACCTCGCGGCAGCGCGGGTCGTTGGCCTCCTTCGGGTTCAGCGCGATGGTGGCGTGGTGGCGGATGCCGAACTGCCCGGCCCGGAACGGCTCCCAGCCGATCAGCGCGTCGAAGTAGTCGGCGAACGAACCGGGGCTGGTGCGCGGTTGGCCGAGCCAGAACGCCGGCTCGACCACGGCGCGCACCCCGGCGGCCGCCATCGCCTCGTAGTCGTCGGTGGTGCGTGAGGTCATGTGCACGTGCGGGTCGAAGATGCGCATCAGATCCCCTTCTCTGCTTTGAGGCGGGCCAGCAGCGCCGCCGCGTCGGCCGGCAGCTCGCGCCCGGCGGCGTGGCGCTCGTCGGCGACCCCGGCCAGCATCGCGGCGAGCTCGCTGTCGGCCCGGTGGTCGAGGTCGTCCACGCAGGACAGCGCGATGCCCATGAACACGCACTTGACCACCGCCTGCCGCCAGGCGGCCGCGTCCAGGTGCGCGGCGTACGGCCCCAGCGCCGCGGCGACGAGCCGGGTGTCGTTGGTGCGGATCGCGTCGTGCAGCAGCTCCACCGCGCTCGCGCCGACCGGCAGCAGCGGCAGCGCGCGCAGCACGGCCCGCTTCTCGGCCGCGTCGCCGTGCCGGTAGAGCGCGCGGGCCTGCACCGCCGCGCGTTCGGCGGGCAGCATGGCCAGCAGCACCGCACGGGCCGCCTCGTCTGCGGTCCAGCCGGGCAGGACCTCGGCGCGCCCGCAGCGGCGGGCCGCGGCCGGGAACAGTCGGCTGATCACGGACGGGTCGGCGGCCACCCGGCGCAGCGCCTCGTCCAGCCACCCGCCGTCGTCCACGCCGGCCAGCGCGGCACGCAGCACCTCGGGCGCGGGCACCGCCCCGGCCGGGCGGCGCTGCCCCGGGGCACGCATGCCCGGCGCGGCGGCGGACCGGTCGGTCGCGGTGCCGGACTGCCCCGCCGCGGCGCGCAGGAAGGTGAGCGAGCGGCGCGCCACGTCCGGCGCCGCGTGCGAGTGCCGGGGCAGCTCCACCCCGACCAGGCCGCGGTATCCGGCGTCGGCCAGCGCCCGCAGCACCGGCGGGAAGTCGATCTCGCCTTCGCCGAACTCCAGGTGCTCGTGCACCCCCCGGCGCATGTCCTCGATCTGCACGTTGACCAGCCACGGCGCGGCCGCCACGACGCAGTCGGCGACCGGCTCCGGCTCCAGGCAGCGGCAGTGCCCGAGGTCGAGGGTCAGCCCGAACGCGCGCGGCATGCCCAGCGCCCGGTGCAGCGTCCGCCAGCCGGACAGGTCCTGCACGAACATGCCCGGCTCCGGCTCGAAGCCGACCGGCACGCCCGCCTTGGACGCCGCCTCGGTCAGCCGGGCGCAGCCGTCGACCAGCCGGTCCCAGGCCAGCTGCGCGTCGACCGCCGGCGGGCGCACCCCCGACCAGCACGACACGGCCTCCGCGCCCAGGTCGGACGCGATCGACACGGCGCGCAGCAGGAAGTCCAGCCGCACCTCGCGCTCGTCGTGCAGCAGCGTGGGCGCGTGCTTGCGGCGCGGGTCGAGCAGGTAGCGCGCGCCCGTCTCGACCACCACGGACAGGCCCAGTTCCATCAGCCGGGTGGCCAGGCCGGAGACCCGGCGGGCCAGGCCCGGGGCGTACGGGTCGAGGTGGTGGTGGTCGAGGGTGAGCGCGACGCCGTCGTAGCCGAGGTCGGCGAGCACGGCCAGCGCGTCACTGAGGCGGTGGTTGGCGAAGCCGTTGGTGCCGTACCCGAAGCGCAGGTTCATGTGGCCGAGATCCTCCGGACCAGGCACCGGGCCAGCGGCGCGAGAGCGGCGAGGGCGAGCCCGGTGAGCCCGGCCCCGGTGCGGGCGGCCAGTGTGCCCTGCAACGTGGGCAGGCAGGTGATGCCCGAGCCGACGGCGGCGCGGACCCGGGCCGCGTCAGGCTGCGCGGCGGCACGGGCCTGCGTCCGGCCGTAGTGGGTGAGATACCAGCCCGCCAGCGCCACGGGCAGCACGGCCCGCCAGCCCTTGGCGCGGGTTGCCCCGGCCGCCGTCGCGGCGACGGCGACCGTGCCGGCCAGCGTGGCCACCGGAAGCTTCGCGTCCGCGCCGGACACCTCGCGTCGCGACAGCGCCGTGACGGTGTACGTGTGCGCGGCGACGGTCAGCGCCGCGGGCACCGCCTTCGCGGCCCGTCCGGTCGACGCGCCGAGCAGCACGTCCAGGCCCCGGCAGGCGGCCATCACGGCGGGACCGGCCGCGGTGTTCTTGGCCTTCACGTCGTACGCCCACACCGTGGCGGCCAGCGGCACCGCCGTGGCCAGGCCGCGGCGGCCGCCCGCCCACGCGGCCAGGCCCACCCCGGCGGCGGTGAGCCCGGCGGCCAGGCCGAGCGCGGTCCGGGGCGACACCCGCCCGCTGGGGATCGGCCGCTCCGGCCGCTCGACGGCGTCGAGCTCCCGGTCGGCCCAGTCGTTGGCCGCCATGCCCGCCCAGTACAGGCACACCGACGCCGCCGCGAGCCCCGGCGTGCGCCGGTTCAGCGTTCCCGCGGCGGCCGCCCCCGCGATCACGTCCCCGGGCACCGACAGCGCCGCAGGAGCACGCACCAGCTCCGCGAGGTCACCCAGCACAGCCGGCCACGGGCGGCGGCCATGTCCCGCGACCACGGGGAGCCGCCCGGTGTCCGCCTGGCGCGGGACAACCCGCCGGGCGGTGACGCGGCGGCCCTGGGCGGCGCGCAGGGCGCGGGCGGCGGGCAGCGCCGCGGCGCGCTGCGCCTCGGTCAGCGCGGTCACGCCATTCCCTCGACCATCCGGACCAGCGCGTCGAACTGGGCGGTCAGCCCGTGCTCGACGTCGCCGAGCGGGTCCTTGAAGAAGAACGCCAGCTCCGACAGCGGGCCGCTGCGCCCGGCGCGGTGCGCGGCGGCGGTGAGCCGGACGAGGTCCAGCACCAGCGGGGCGGCCAGCGCCGAGTCGCAGCCGTGCCAGCTGAACTCCATCCGCATCGCGGTGCCGAGGAACCCGCGGAAGGTGATCAGGTCCCAGGCGGTCTTGAACTCGCCCAGGTCCTCGACGTACTCGATGCGGGTCTCACCCTGCGGCGTGTAGCCCAGCGTCTCGGCCAGCACCCGCTGCTTGCTGGCCGCCTTGGCGGCGTTCGGCGCGGGCTGCGACAGGTTGGCCCCGTCACCGCCGCCGAGCAGGTTGGCGCCCGACCAGCTGCGCACGTCGAGCGCCCGCATCGCGAACATGGGCGCGAGCACCGACTTGACCAGGGTCTCCCCCGTCTTGCCGTCGTGCCCGGCGTACGGCACGCCGCGCTCGTACGCCAGCTGCGACAGCGCCGGCAGCCGGGCTCCGGTGGACGGGGTGAAGTCGACGAACGAGCACCCGGCGGTGAACGCCGCGTACGCGTACAGCGAGCTGGGCGGCAGCACCGGCACCGGCCCCCGCAGGGCCTCCCGCAGCACGTCGAGGGCGGCATGCGCCTCGTGCGGCTCGGCGGCGGGCTCCGTGGACGACACGTTGACGACCACCACCCGGCCGAGTTCGTGGCGCCGGCGGAAGTCGTCGACGTCGGCGGCGATGAGCGCGGCGGTCTCCGCCTGGGTCGCCCCACGTGGCGCGGGGCGCACCTCGGCGTCGAGCTCGGCGAGTTCCGACTGCAGGGCGGTCACCAGGCGGCCGGGCAGCACGCCCGCGGCCGCGAGTGCGTCCGCCTTCTTGAGGATCGGGGTGGCGATCACGTCGTGCCCGCCGAACACCAGGTCGGCCAGGCTCGGCAGCTGCGGGCCGCGCAGTTGCGGCAGTTCCGTGACACAGCCGGTGGGCTCGGCGAGCCCCGCGCGCAGCGCGACGGCTCCGACCATGCTCGTGACGGCGACCGACCCCCGCCCGCCGACCAGCCAAACACCTGTTCGCATGCGGTCTCCCGGGGAGATGGAGGAGAAACCAAGACAGATTACTTGATTTCGCCGAGACTACCCGGATTCGGACTTACGGGCGTTTCGCGAAACATCGTCGCAGCTCACCCCCGCGTGTCTCACGAAAGAAGGGCACCTTCCCATCGCAAAGCGATGTACAAGGTGCCCTTCTTAACGTGCGTCTGCGCTCCGGCGCTCCGGTTGTGGGCGGAGATCGCCGTTTCGTGTCAAGATCTGCAGTCGGACCACGGGCCGGCCGCGCGGACCGAGCTAGCCGTGTTCGCACGGAGAGCCGGCCGCAGCGACGGAGGCGGCGGGCGGTTTCAGCTTGCGGCGCAGGCGGAGGCGGCCGGGGTGGGCTGGGTGGGGGGCTTGCCGATGGTGGGCAGGCCGAGCATGACGCCGGCGGTGCGGGCCACGCGGCCCGCCTCATAGGCGTCGCCGGCGCGGGTGCGCCGGTGCGAGACCAGGGGGCCGTCACAGTTCAGGTGGTGCGGGGCGGCGTAGTCGACCGTGGTGTGCACGATGTCGCCGGGCCGCACCAGCGGAACCTGCTCCGGGGCCACCGCGAAGTGCACCAGCCGGCCGTCGCGGGCGCGGCCCGACATACGCCCGGTGGCCTGGTCCTTACGGCCCTCGCCGACCGCGACCAGCACCTCGACCTCGCGCCCGACCAGCTTCTTGTTCTCCGCCCAGGTGATCTCCTCCAGGGTGGCCACGAGCCGTTCGTAGCGCTCCTGCACCACCGCCTTGGGCACCTGGTTGTCCATGGTCGCCGCGGGCGTGCCGGGCCGGATCGAGTACTGGAACGTGAACGCGCTGGAGAACCGCGACTCCCGCACGACCCGCAGGGTCTCCTGGAAGTCCTCCTCGGTCTCCCCTGGGAAGCCCACGATGATGTCGGTGGTGATCGCCGCGTCCGGCATCGCCGCACGCACCTTCTCGATGATCGACAGGTACCGGTCGGACCGGTACGAGCGCTTCATCGCCTTGAGCACCGCGTCGGACCCCGACTGCAGCGGCATGTGCAGCGAGTGGCAGACGTTGTCCGTCTCGGCCATCGCCTCGATCACGTCGTCGGTGAACGCGGCCGGGTGCGGGCTGGTGAAACGCACCCGCTCCAGGCCCTTGTCCCGTAGCTGCCCGGTGGCCCGCAGCAGCTTGCCGAAGGCGAGCCGGTCGCCGAACTCGACGCCGTACGTGTTCACGTTCTGGCCGAGCAGGGTCACCTCGAGCACGCCCTCGGCGACCAGCGCCTCGACCTCGGCGAGCACGTCGCCGGGGCGGCGGTCCTTCTCCTTCCCGCGCAGGCTGGGCACGATACAGAAGGTGCAGGTGTTGTTGCAGCCGACCGAGATCGACACCCAGCCGGAGTACGTCGACTCGCGCCGGGTCGGCAGCGTCGACGGGAACACCTCCAGCGACTCCAGCAGCTCGACCTGTGCCTGCTCGTTGTGGCGGGCCCGCTCCAGCAGCACCGGCAGCGAGCCGATGTTGTGGGTGCCGAACACGACGTCGACCCAGGGCGCCTTCTTGACGATCTCGCCCTGGTCCTTCTGCGCGAGGCAGCCGCCGACGGCGATCTGCATGCCCGGGTGCTTGTCCTTGACCGGGCGCAGGTGGCCGAGGTTGCCGTAGAGGCGGTTGTCGGCGTTCTCGCGCACCGCACAGGTGTTGAACACGACGACGTCCGGCGTGCGGCCGGGTTCGGCGGCCGGGTCCAGCCGCACGTATCCGGCACCGTCGAGCAGGCCCGAGATGCGCTCGGAGTCGTGCACGTTCATCTGGCACCCGTACGTACGCACCTCGTAGGTGCGGGCGGGCGCGCTCTGGGTTTCAGGCTGACTGGTCATCTCAATCGACCAGGGTATCCGGTCGCGGGCACGGGCAGGGAATCCGGGGAAGTTACCCGGCTGTGACCATCCAGCGCCGTTGCCGTCACCCCGGCGGCCCTAAGGTCGGTGGGACGACGATGTACGCACCCCGAAAGGACGGTGGCATGTCCCACGAACCGCTCATTGTGCTGGACGCGGTGAACAAGTGGTTCGGAGACCTGCACGTGCTCCGCGATGTGAGCCTCACGGTGGACCGCGGTGAGGTGGTCGTGGTGATCGGCCCGTCCGGCTCGGGCAAGTCGACGCTGTGCCGTGCCGTCAACCGGCTGGAGACGATCAACTCGGGCTCCATCCGCTTCGACGGCAAGGAACTGCCGGCCGAGGGCCGCGCGCTGGCGAAGCTGCGCAGCGAGGTCGGCATGGTCTTCCAGTCGTTCAACCTCTTCGCCCACATGAGCATCCTCGACAACGTCATGCTCGGGCCGCTGAAGGTGCGCGGCGAGAGCAAGGCGGTCGCCCGCGAGCGCGCCCTGGCGCTGCTCGACCGGGTCGGCATCGCCAGCCAGGCCGACAAGCTGCCGGTGCAGCTGTCCGGCGGTCAGCAGCAGCGGGCCGCGATCGCCCGCGCGCTGGCCATGCAGCCCAAGGCGATGCTGTTCGACGAGCCCACCAGCGCGCTGGACCCGGAGATGGTCGGCGAGGTGCTGGAGGTCATGACCTCGCTGGCCAAGGAGGGCATGACCATGATCGTGGTGACCCACGAGATGGGCTTCGCCCGGGCCGCCGCCGACCGGGTCGCCTTCATGGCGGACGGGCAGCTGGTCGAGCAGGCGCCGCCCGCCGAGTTCTTCGGCAACCCGAAGAGCGAGCGGGCGCGCGACTTCCTGTCCAAGGTCCTGCAGCACTGAACAGACTCCGCCGCCTCACCAGGCGGCGGCATGGAACGCCTGACGTCGCGCACGCGGCGCGCGGGCTCATAGGGAGGGACACCAATGCGCATCAAGCGTCTTGCCGCCATCGCGGCCGTCGCCGTGCTCGCGCTCGGGGCCGCCGCCTGCGGCAGCGACAGCGACACGCCGAGCACCCCGTCCGGCGAGAGCCCGCTGGTCGCGAAGGCGAAGGCCGGCCAGCTCAAGTTCGGCGTCAAGGCCGACCAGCCGGGCCTCGGCCTGCAGGCCGGCAGCGCGTACGAGGGCTTCGACATCGAGATCGCGAAGATCATCGCGAAGGGCCTGGGTGGCGACGCCGCCAAGAACACCTACGTGACCACCGTGTCGGCCAACCGTGAGCCCTTCATCCAGACGGGCCAGGTGGACATCGTCGTGGCGACGTACACCATCAACGACGACCGCAAGAAGAAGGTCAACTTCGCCGGTCCGTACTTCACCGCCGGCCAGGACCTGCTGGTCCCGACGGCCTCCACGATCACCGGCCCCGAGGGCCTGGACGGCAAGAAGGTCTGCTCGGTGACGGGCTCGACGCCGGCCAAGCGGATCAAGGAGAAGTACCCGAAGGTGCAGCTGCAGGAGTTCGACGCCTACTCCAAGTGCATCGAGGCGCTGAACACCGGCACCGTCGACGCGGTGACCACCGACGACATCATCCTCGCGGGCTACGCGGCGCAGTCGCAGTACGCGGGCAAGTTCAAGCTGGTCGGCAAGCCGTTCTCCAGCGAGCCCTACGGCATCGGCCTCAAGCTCGAGGACAAGGCCGGCTGCACCAAGATCAACGACATCCTGAAGGCGTCGGTCACCGACGGCTCGTACAAGGCGGCCTGGGACGCCACGCTCGGCAAGAGCGGCACCCCGGCGCCGACCCTGGACGTCTCCAAGCTGACCAACTGCCCCGCGTGATTTTTCCCGGGTGGGACGGGCACACGCCCGTCCCACCCGTTTCATAAGTCCGATCTTTCTGGAGGAGCGGGATGGACGTCTTCCTCGATCCGGCGAACCGGCAGGCGTACCTCGACGGCTTCCTGATGGTCCTGAAGCTGACCGGCGCGTCGGCGCTGCTGGCGCTCGTGCTCGGCATGCTGCTGGCGGCCTGCCGGGTGTCGCCGGTGCCGGTGCTGCGCGCGCTGGGCGCGGGCTGGGTGCACCTGTTCCGCAACACCCCGCTGACGCTGATCATCCTGTTCTGCTTCTTCGGCCTCTACAGCGCGGTCGGCGTGGAGTTCTCCGAGGACCTCCACGTCAACAACTACTGGCTGGCGGTGACCGGCCTGTCGGCGTACACGGCCGCGTTCGTCTGCGAGGCGATCCGCTCCGGCATCAACACCGTGCCCGTCGGCCAGGCCGAGGCCGCCCGCGCGCTCGGCCTGTCGTTCAGCCAGAACCTGCGCCTGATCATCCTGCCGCAGGCCATGCGCTCGGTGGTCGCGCCGCTGGGCAGCGTTCTGATCGCGCTCACCAAGAACGTCACCATCGCCGGGGTCATCGGCGTCGCCGAGGCGTCCAGCGCGATGAAGGGGCTCATCGAGAGCAACGGCGACCAGACCATCGCGATCTTCGCGGTGTTCGCGCTGACCTTCGTAGCCCTGCTGGTGCCGGTCGGCTACGGCTTCAGCGCCCTGGCCAACCGCCTGGTGGTGCGCCGATGAGCCGCACCCCGTCCCGCCACGACGTTTCCCAGGAGGCGTGATGAGCGCGAGCGTGCTCTACGACCACCCCGGCCCGCGCGCCCGGACGCGCAACCGCGTGCTCAGCGTGGTGTTCGGCCTGCTGCTGCTCGCCGGGCTGTACGGCATCTACCGCGCGTTCGACAGCACCGAGCAGTGGACCTGGCAGAAGTGGCAGCCGTTCTTCGAGACGGTCACCGTCAACGGCCAGACCGCCAACTTCTGGACCGACTACGCCCTGCCCGGCCTGCTCGCCACGCTGCAGGCCGCGGCCATCGCGATGCTGCTGGCCCTCGCTTTCGGCCTGGTGTTCAGCGTCGCGCGGCTGTCGGAGCACCGCTGGATCCGGGTGCCTGCGGGCGTGGTGGTGGAGTTCTTCCGCGCCGTGCCCGTGCTGCTGATGATCTTCTTCTTGTCGTACGGCGGCTTCTGGGTCTTCGGCACGCTGATCCCGCCGTTCTGGTCGGTCGTCATCGGCCTGACCCTCTACAACGGGTCGGTGCTGGCCGAGGCATTCCGGGCCGGCATCCGGGCCGTGCCCAAGGGGCAGTCGGAGGCGGCGTACAGCCTCGGCCTGACCAAGGGCCAGGTCATGCGCATGATCCTGATCCCACAGGCGGCCCGCAGCATGCTGCCGGTGATCGTCAGCCAGCTCGTCGTCGTGCTCAAGGACACCGCGCTCGGCTTCATCATCTCCTACCCCGAGCTGATGCTCGAGGGCAGCAGCAAGAGCTCCGCGGTATTCGCCAACCCGGTGCCGACGTTCATGGTGCTGGCGCTGATCTACATCGTGATCAACGCGACGCTGACCCTCATCGCCCACCTGCTGGAGCGCCGCGCCAACCGCCTCGGCGTCACGAACACCGCGACCAAGGCCACCGCCGCCACGACGGCTGCCAGCGGCCTGGGCGGCGGAGCCCTCGGAGCCTGACCGGCCCCTCCCCAACGCGAAGATCGCTGTCTCGCGTCGAAACCTGAGGTCTGACCTGAGGTTCTGACGCGAGACAGCGATCTTCGCGTTGAGCAACCCGGAGCCGCCGGGTGGCCCGGCGGCGGGGGCGGTCAGCGGGCGATCTCGGTGGTACGCGACTCGCGGACCACGGTGATGCGGATCTGGCCGGGGTAGGTCAGTTCTTCCTCGATCTGCTTGGCCACGTCGCGGGCCAGCACGGCCGCGCCGATCTCGTCGACCTCCTCGGGGCGGACCATGACCCGGATCTCCCGGCCGGCCTGCATCGCGAACACCTTGTCCACGCCGCTCTTGGCCCCGGCGATCTCCTCGATGCGCTCCAGCCGCTTGACGTACGCCTCCAGCGACTCGCGCCGCGCCCCCGGCCGCCCGCCCGAGCAGGCATCCGACGCCTGGGTGAGCACGGCCTCGACGGTCTGCGGCTGCACCTCGTTGTGGTGCGCCTCGATCGCGTGCACCACCTCGTCGCTCTCCCCGAAGCGCCGGGCCACGTCCGCGCCGATCAGCGCGTGCGAGCCCTCCACCTCGTGGGTGAGCGCCTTGCCGATGTCGTGCAGGAACGCCGACCGCTTGATCAGCTCGGGGTCCAGCTTCAGCTCCGAGGCCATGATCCCGGCGATGTGCGCCGTCTCGACCAGGTGCTTGAGCACGTTCTGCCCGTACGACGTCCGGTAGCGCAGCCGCCCCAGCAGGGTCACCAGCTCCGGGTGGATGTCGGTGATGCCGACCTCGACCAGTGCGTCCTCCGCAGCGCGCTGGCACATCCGCTCGACCTCGAACCGGGCGACGTCGTACACCTCCTCGATGCGGTGCGGATGGATCCGCCCGTCGAGGACCAACTTCTCCAGGGTGAGCCGGCCGACCTCCCGGCGCACCGGGTCGAAGCAGGACAGCAGCACCGCCTCGGGGGTGTCGTCGATGATCAGGTTGACCCCGGTGACGGTCTCGAAGGCCCGGATGTTGCGGCCCTCCCGGCCGATGATCCGGCCCTTCATCTCGTCGCTGGGCAGGTGCAGCACGCTGACCACGCTCTCGGCGGTCTGCTCGCTGGCCACCCGCTGGATCGCGTCGACCACGATGTGGCGGGCCCGGGACTCGCCGGTGGACCTGGCGTCGGCCTCGATGTCGCGCACCAGCAGCGCGGCCTCGCGCTTGGCCTGGTTCTCGATCGTCTCCACCAGCTCGCTCTTGGCCGCGTCGGCGGTCAGCCCGGCGACCCGCTCCAGCTCCTTGCGCCGCTGCTCCTGCGCCTGGGCCAGCTCCTGCTCCTTGCCCTGCAGGCCCAGCTCCCACTTGGCCAGCTCAGTCTCGGCGGCGGCGATGCGGCGGTCGCGCTCGGCGAGGCGCTCGGCCTCCTCCACGTTCTGGCGCTCCCGCTCGGCCAGCCGCTCGGCCTCGGCCGCGTGCAACCGCTCCCGCTCGTCGAGGCGCTGCAGCCGCCGCTCGGCCTCGGCGGCCTGGTCCTTGGCGGTGGAGGTGAGCATCGCGATCTCGCGCTCGCCGGTGCGCCGCGCGGTCGACCGGACCTGCTCGGCGTCCTCCTCGGCCTGGCGGTGCGCCCGCTGCAGCACGGTGTCGGCCTCGGCGTGGGCCGCGTCCAGCACCCGCTGCGCCTCGGCGCGCGACGTGGTCACCTCGGCCTTCGCGGCGGCGTTCTCGGCACGTACGGCGGTGGCCTCGGCGCGGGCGGCGGCCACGGACCGGCGCTCGGTCTCCAGTGCGGTCTGCGCGTCGGAGACGGAGTTCTGCAGCTCGACCAGGGTCTGCCGCTGGCGCTCGCGCTCGGCCACGGCCTCCGGGTCGTCCACGACCACGCTCAGCGGCTGACCGGTCGGGGCGGTGGGGGCAGCCAGCCGGCGCACCAGGCGCACGCCGACCGCCAGCATCCCCGCCACCATCAGCGCGAGGAGGACGATCGCCGCCAGCAGCAGCCCTTCCATCGTGGTCATGCCACTCGCCCGTCGTACTCGGTCATGGCCCGCCTCCTGACGTTCCGGTCCGCCGACACGGTGGTGACGGCGCGGAGGCAACCCGACCAGATGTGCGGACCCGCCACGCGACGCGCACGGCACGGCCCGGCGACACCCGCCGGTTCGGCGGGCGCGACCGACGCGCCATAGCCCTCGAACCGCTACAACGGCCCTGAGCTGCGACTACATGTATGCAGCCGCAGGGGTACGGCGGCTGCGCGTGTCCTCACCAGGCAAAACTGTTGTCGTACTGTTACGCGTTCTATGTTGTGTGGTTTAACACGAACTGGTTGGTGATACCTCTCCTGCGAGGCTAGGTTGCCGATGGCGGTCCGGTCAAGAACTCATGATCGGACACCAAGACGGACGCATCGCCCATTGTGTCCGGTTGTCAGGCAGGTGGTCGATGCCGAACCGTGACCTGACCGGCGAACCGACGCCCCGTCCGGCGTGTCGCGAACCTGACCGAAGGCCGAGAAAATCACTGCTCCGGCGTGTCGAACAGATCGGGGTCGAGCAGGTCCGCCAGCTCCGCGTCCTCGGCACTGCGCGCGGCCAGGGCGTCCTTCACGGCACGCACCGCTACCCCGCCCGGGTAGCCCTTGCGCGCCAGCGCGCCCACCACGCGGCGGAACACCGCGTCCGGCTCGCCCCGCGTCGTGCGCAGCTTGCGCACCGCCAGCTCGTACGCCGTCTGCGCCTGGGTCTCGTCGTCCAGCTCCGCCAGCGCCTCGGTGACGACTTCGGAGTCGACCCCGCGCCGCCGCAGCTCCTGGCCCAGCGCGCGGGAGGCCAGTCCCTTGCCGTGGTGGCGGCTGGACACCCAGGCCCGCGCGAACGCCGCATCGTCGATCATGCCGACCTCGTCGTAGCGGTCGAGCACCGCCTCGGCGACCTCGTCGGCCACGTCCTTGGCCCGCATCGCGGCGGCCAGCTCCGCCCGGGTGCGCGGACGCACCGCGAGCTGGCGCAGGCAGATCTCCCGCGCCAGCTCATGTGGATCACGTTGTGCCTGCCGGCGCGCCGCCCGCTCCGCCCGGGGCGAGGCGTCCTCGGCCGGGCCGTCAGCCTCGGGCGCGGCCGAGCCGTCGTCGCCGGGGCGCGCTGGCCGGGCCGGGGCGGACGGCTTCGCGTCCCATCCCCGGCCGGTGCGCGCACCGCGACGGCGTCCCACCATGACGATCTGTCAGCTGCTCAGGCGTCGATCAGAAGTCGACCGGCGGCAGGGCCGGGCCGCCTGCGGCGTCCGACACGCTCGACTGGCCGACGCCCAGCTTCTCCAGGATCTTCTTCTCGATCTCGGCCGCGACGTCCGGGTTCTCCTTCAGGAACTCGCGCGCCTTCTCCTTGCCCTGGCCCAGCTGGTCGCCCTCGTACGTGTACCAGGCGCCGGCCTTGCGGATGATGTTCTGCTCGACGCCGACGTCGATCAGCGAACCCTCACGCGAGATGCCCTTGCCGTACATGATGTCGAACTCGGCCTGCTTGAACGGCGAGGCGACCTTGTTCTTGACCACCTTGACCCGGGTGCGGTTACCCACGACCTCGGTGCCGTCCTTCAGGCTCTCGATGCGGCGGATGTCCAGGCGCACCGAGGCGTAGAACTTCAGCGCCTTGCCACCGGTGGTGGTCTCCGGGCTGCCGAACATGACGCCGATCTTCTCGCGCAGCTGGTTGATGAAGATCGCGGTGGTGTTGGAGCCGTGCAGGCCACCGGTCATCTTGCGCAGCGCCTGGCTCATCAGGCGGGCCTGCAGACCGACGTGGCTGTCGCCCATCTCGCCCTCGATCTCGGCGCGGGGCACCAGCGCCGCCACCGAGTCGATCACGATGAGGTCCAGCGCGCCGGAGCGCACCAGCATGTCCGCGATCTCCAGCGCCTGCTCACCGGTGTCGGGCTGGGAGACCAGCAGGGCGTCGGTGTCGACGCCGAGGTTCTTCGCGTACTCCGGGTCGAGCGCGTGCTCGGCGTCGATGATCGCCGCGATGCCGCCGGCGCGCTGCACGTTCGCGATCGCGTGCAGGGCCAGCGAGGTCTTGCCGCTGGACTCCGGGCCGTAGATCTCGACGATGCGCCCGCGCGGCAGGCCGCCGATGCCCAGCGCCACGTCCAGCGCGATGGAGCCGGTGGGGATGATCGCCATCTGCACGTGCGGGCGATCGCCGAGACGCATCACCGAGCCCTTGCCGAACTGCTTATCGATCTGGGCGAGCGCCAGGTCGAGAGCCTTGCTCTTATCGGGATTAGCCGCCATCTTCGTCGCCACCTCTTTTAGGGCACTGTCAGTCGCCGACTTCGCAGCCTTCTTCGTCACGCCGACACGCTAGGCGCTGGGTCCGACAAAGGCGATACGGGCACGCCGGGCCTGTGGACAACCGCGGCATGCTTTAGCACTGGTTGTGGACGATAGCCGAACACGTGTACGAGCGCCATCCTGCCACGCCGTAGGTGTGCTCGCACACGCAAACGGTCAGCGGAGCCGGCCGGGCACCCGTTCGGCGTACTGGTCGCACACGGCACGCCAGATGACGTGCACCTCCTCGCCGTCGGCCAGGGCGGTGTCGATCGTCCGCCCGCCCAGCTGCGGCAGCACCTGGTCGGCGGCGACGCTGGCGGCGTAGGCCGGGCCGAAGACCTCGGTCAGCCGCTCGTAGAAGTCGGTCCGTCGCATCGGGCTAGTCTGCCACCTTCACCGCGGCGAGCGTGGACGGCCGCAGCGCCAGCGCGATCAGCGGGATCGTGGCCAGCCCGGCGAGCAGGGCCAGCACGGCGTACCCGGACAGCTCGACGACGATCCCCGACAGCACCCCGGCACTCGCCCCGGACAGGCCGGTGACCAGGTCGGACAGGCCCTGCGCGCGGGCCTTGACCGCGGTCGGCAGCGATTCGGTGAACAGCGTCGACCCGGCGACCATGGTGCCGGACCAGCCCAGCCCCAGCATCAGCAGCGCGGTGGTCAGCAACGCCGTGTCGTGGCCGGCGGCGGCGGCGACCGCACACGCGGCGATCAGCAGCGCGACCCCGCCCAGGATCACCGGCACCCGGCCCGCCCGGTCGGTGAGCCACCCCACCACCGGCGACAGCCCGTACATCCCGGCCACGTGCACGCTCAGCACGAACCCGACGATGCGCAGCGTGTCCGGGGCGCTGTGCGTCTCCCCGATGTGCACCGGCGTCATCGCCATCACCGCGACCATGACCAGGTGGCCCAGCGCCATCGCGGCCATGCCGAGCCGGGCGGCGGGCGAGGCCAGCACCGCCCGCGCCGCCGAGCCCAGCGTCTGCGGTCGTGCCGCGTCGACCACGGCGGCGGGCGCGGCGTCCGCGACCGCCAGGGTCTGGGCCGTCAGCAGCGGGTCGGGGCGCAGGAACACGGTGAGCAGTAGCGCGCTGAGCAGGAACGACGCCGCCGCGAAGGCGAACGGGCCGGCCAGCTCCGGGATGCCGAACCGCGACAGCGACCCGCCCAGCGGGGAGGCCAGGTTCGGGCCGATCACCGCGCCGAGCGTGGTGGACCACACCACCAGCGACAGCTGGCGACCGCGGCGGTGCGGCTCGGCCAGGTCGGTCGCGGCGTACCGGGACTGCAGCTTCGCGGTGCTGCCCGCGCCGAACAGGAAGAAGCCGACGAACAGCAGCGGGATCGAGTCGAGTAGCGCCGAGGCCAGCACCGCCACCCCGCCCACCGCGCCGGTGAGGTAGCACAGGGCCAGGCCGGGGCGCCTGCCGTACCGGCTCATCAGCGCCGCGGCGGGCACGGCCAGCACGCCGCCGCCGACGACCGCCGCGCTCTGCGCCGCCCCGGACAGGGCGGTGCCCGCCATCGCCCGGGTGAGCAGCGCGCCGACCGAGATCCCCATGGCCACGCCCAGGCCGCTGACGACCTCGACGACCATGAGTAGGCGGACGGTCCTGACCTGCACCGCGCTGCGCACGGCGACAGCAGACGTCATGAGGGGGCTCCCGGGGGCGTAAGGGGTGTGGGCGCTTGCCCTACCTTGCCCGATCCCCCGGGCCCGCGTCGCCCCGGGTTCCGGCGAAGATCGCTGTCCGGTGCCGGAATCTCAGGTCAAGCCGCAGTTCTCGACACGAAACAGCGATCTCCCCCGCAGCCGACCAACGGCCCCCGGCCACCGACGACGGCCGGTTTAGCGGAGGTCCTCGGGGAGCAGGTCCATCAGGAGGCCGTCGTGCCAGGAGCCGTCGGAGCCGAGTTCGTAGCGGCGCATCACGCCCACCGGCTGGAAGCCGACCTTGGCGTAGCAGGCGATGGCCGCGGTGTTGTCCGCGGCCGGGTCGATGACGAGCCGGTGGTGGCCCAGCTCCTGGATCAGGTGCCGGGACAGCGTGCGTACGGCGTCCGAGCCCAGGCCGCGGCCGTGCACCACGGGGTCGAGGTACAGGTCCATGCCCGCGTGGCGGTACATGGCGTCGGTCTCCTCGTGCCACTGGATGGCGCCGACGACCCGGCCCTCGTGCTCGATGGCGAGCAGTTCGAGATCGGGATCGGCCAGGTCGTCCTTGATCTCCGCGACGAGGTCGTCGCCCTGCCACCGGACGCGGACCTCCGGCGTGGCCCGGATCGCGGCGAGGCCGTCCACGTCCTGCGGGCCGGCCGGCCGTAGCGTGACCCGCTCGCCCTGCAACGTCGTCATGCCGTCACCGTACGGCCCGCTCCGCCTCCCGGCCCGCGGATTACCCATGATCGACTATGGACGCGAGTGGGTACGCTCTGCCGCATGCAGATGACATGCCCGAAATGCCATGGACAGATGCGGCAGTACGAG
Organism: Catellatospora paridis; assembly: GCF_009720365.1. GTDB lineage: Bacteria > Actinomycetota > Actinomycetes > Mycobacteriales > Micromonosporaceae > Catellatospora > Catellatospora paridis. Next base: position 538,686 of record NZ_ML769315.1, read on the forward strand.
CGCAACGGCGTCACCGTCGACCAGTGCAGCGAGTGCCGCGGCATCTTCCTCGACCGCGGTGAGCTGGAGCGACTGACCGCGGCCGAGAACGCCTGGCACGGCAACCAGCAGCATGCCGCCCCGCCGCCCCCGCCGCCGCAGCAGCACGGCTACCAGGACCCCTCGTACCCCCGGCACGACCAGCACCGTTACGACGACCACGGCCACCACAAGAAGCACAAGAAGCAGGAGTCCTTCTTCGAGGACCTCTTCGGCTGACCGATCCTATAGACGCTGGCCTATCCGAATGACTTCGATCGCGAATTACTCATCCAGATAGGCCAGCGTCTATTTAAAACCCTCGTCAGCGCAGCACCGCGCCCGGGGGCGGGAGCACGGCCGCGGCCACCGCCGCGGCCAGGGGCTCGATCTCCTCGGCCCGCAGGCTCGCGATGGTGATCCGGATCCCCGGCCCGGTCGCGGTGCGGTAGACGTGCCCGGGGACCACCGCATACCCGGCGTCGCGCAGCGAGGTCACCGCGCCCGTCTCGTCGGCCACCGGCACCCACACGTTGATCCCGGTGCGCCCGCTCGCGGCGACTCCCCGCCGCCGTAACGCGTCGACCAGGCCGTCGCGGCGTTCGTCGTACACCCGCCCGGCCTGCGCCACCGCCCGCTCCGCCGCCGGGTCCTGCCACAGCCCCAGCAGGGTGCGCTGGAGCAGCCCGGACACCCAGCCCGGCCCGAGCCGCAGCCGCCCCGCGACCCGCGACACCGTCTCCGGGTCCCCCGCGATCACCGCGCAGCGCAGGTCGGGGCCGTAGGGCTTGCTGGCACTGCGTACGAACGCCCAGTGCGCCCCGCCCGCGACCGGGTACGACGGCACCGCCGCCAGCTCACCGGCGTGGTCGTCCTCGATCACGAACACGTCGCGCAGCAGCGGCCGCAGCTCCCGTGCCCGCGCCGCACTCACCGCCGCACCGGTCGGGTTCTGCGCCCGGGTCGTGATCACCGCGGCGCGGGCACCGGCGGCGACCGCGGCCCGCACCCCGTCGGGCACCGGCCCCTGGTCGTCGACCGGCATGGAGACCGGAACCAGGCCCAGCGCCGCGATCAGATTCAGCAGCGCGCCCCAGCCCGGATCCTCGACCGCCACCCGGTCACCGGCCCGCAACCGGGCGCCGAGCAGCCGGTCGATGCCGTCCAGCGCCCCGCCGACCACGGTGTACGCCGCACCCTCCGGCAGCACGGGCAGCCGGGTGCGGGCGCGGTCGAGCAGTTCGGGCAGCGGCCCGGCATCGGCGTAGCGCAGCGGGGCGGCACCGCCGGCGATCGAGTCGGCCACGCGGCGCAGCACCGGGGCGAGGTCGGGCAGCAGCGCCGGGGCCGGTTCACCGTCGGTCAGGTCGCGCACGCCCGCGGGCAGCGGCACGGCGCGGGCCGTCCCGGCGGTCGCGATCGGCGTCACCGGGCGCACCCGGGTGCCGTGGCGGCCCGCGGTCACCACGATCCCCCGGTCACGCAGCCGCTGGTAGGCGGCCGCGACGGTGGCCGGGCTGACGGACAGCTCCTCGGCCAGCGCCCGCACGCTGGGCAGCGCGTCGCCGGGGGCGAGCGCGCCGCGGCGCACGCCCTCCTCCACACAGGACGCGATAGCCGTTGCCGTGCCTCCCGTGATCGGATATCGTACTGTCACAAACAAAAGTATGTACTAGTACATTTCTCGAGTCAAGGAGGCGGGCGTGACCACCTACCCGCAGACCCCGCGCACCACCGCACTGCGGATGCGCGAGCGCATGTCCTACGAGCGCAGCGCCGCGCACGCGATCCTCGACGAAGCCTGGCACTGCACCCTCTCCTTCGTGCTCGACGGCGCGCCTCGCGCCCTGCCCACCCTGCACATACGCGTCGACGACACGCTCTACCTGCACGGCTCCAGCGGCGGCCGGATGGGCCTGGAAGCCCGCGCCGGGCTGCGGGTCGCCGCCTGCGTCACCCACCTGGACGGCCTGGTGCTGGCCCGCTCCCAGTTCCACCACAGCGCCAACTACCGCTCGGTCATCGCCCACGGCACCGCCACCCTGGTCACCGACGAGCAGGAGAAGCTGCGCGTGTTCACCGCGCTCGCCGAGAAGATCGGCGAGGGCCACGCCGCCCGCACCCGCCCGCCGTCGGCCAAGGAACTGGCCCAGACCGCGCTGCTGGCACTGCCGCTGGACGAGGTCTCCGTGCGCGCCCGCACCGGCACCGCCGGCGACGACGAGGAAGACCTGGCCCTGCCGTACTGGGCGGGCGTGCTGCCGCTCAAGGTCACCGCCGGTCCGGCCGAACCCGCCCCCGGCGTCACCGTGCCCACCCCCGCCTACCTGCGCGCCGACCGCGGCCCGTGGCACGAGCCCGTGGTGCTGCGCGGCTCCGTGGTGACCCTGGAGCCGCTCGACATGTCCCACGTCGACGGCCTTTACGCCGCGGCCGGAAACGACGACGAGGTGTGGCGCTGGCTGTACAAGCCCGCCCCGCGCAGCCGGGAGGAGATGGCCGTCGTCGTCTCCGACGCGCTGGCCGGGCACGCACGCGGCGGGCGGGTCCCCTGGGTGCAGCTGTCCACCGCCACCGGCGAGGTCCTCGGCACCACCTCGTACTACGCCATCGACACCGAGCAGCGGCAGCTCGGCATCGGCCACACCTTCCTGGGCCGCAAGGCCTGGCGCACCGGCGTCAACACCGAGTCCAAGCTGCTCCTGCTGGAACGCGCCTTCGACGTCCTCGGGGCCGAACGCGTCGAGTGGCACACCCACCACAACAACCAGCGCTCCCAGGCGGCCATCGCCCGCCTCGGCGCGGTCCGCGAAGGCACCCTGCGCCACCACCGCATGCACCACGACGGCCAGTGGCGCGACACCGTCACCTTCTCCATGCTCGCCGCCGACTGGCCCACCGCCCGCACCCGCCTGACCGAAGGAAGGGCGCCGTCGGCTCGCGTCAGCGAGACGAGTAGCAGCTCTGCCCATCGCTCCGCGTAGCGGAGGGGCACCTCGCGGCGGCTCGGCCGTGGGGTCACGGGCGGGTGACGCAGGGCACGTCCGGGATGGCCTATCGGCCGAGGTAACGATGCGGCCACTCGCGAGAAGATGTAAGGCATGCTCGGCATTACGGACCTGTACACCTACGTGCTCGGCACGATCGCGATCGTCCTGCTGCCCGGCCCGAACTCGCTGTACGTGCTGGCCGTCGCGGCCCGGCGCGGGGTGCGGCAGGGCTACCGCGGCGCGATGGGCGTCTTCTGCGGCGACGGCGTGCTCATGCTGGTGTCCGCGGCCGGCATGGCGTCCCTGCTGCGCGCCGTGCCCGCCCTGTTCATGGTCGTCAAGTACGCCGGCGCCGCCTACCTCGGCTTCGTCGGGGTCAAGATGCTGGTCGGCGCGATCCGCAGCTGGCGGGACCGGTCGGCGGGCCGGGTCGCGGCGAGCACGCCCGAGCCCGAGCCCAAGGCGGAGAACCCGTTCCGGCGGGCGTTCACGATCAGCCTGATGAACCCGAAGGCGATCCTGTTCTTCATCTCGTTCTTCATCCAGTTCGTCGACCCGGGATACGCGTACCCGGCGTTGTCGTTCCTGCTGCTGGCGATCATCGTGCAGATCTGCAGCGCCCTCTACCTCAGCGTGCTGATCTTCAGCGGCAACCGGCTGGCCGCCGCGTTCCGCAGCCGCCGCCGGCTGGCCGCGGCCGGCACCAGCGCCATCGGCGCGCTGTTCGTCGGCTTCGGCGTCAAGCTCGCCACCTCATCCCTGAGCTGACCACCACACCCCGTCGCACCGCACCCGTGTCGCCCCGGCAACCCGCGACCCGTCAGGCCCGCCCGTGCCGGAGCGCGCCAGGCGCGTACCCACAAAAAGACGTTGGCCTATCCGGATGACAATTCGACGATCGAACTCATCCAGATAGGCCAACGTCTATGACAAGACGGGGCCGCAGGCCATAAAAAACGGCGGTCGGCGCTGGGCCGGTCGCACGTGCGGCAGGTCAGACGGGGCTCAGGCGACGGCCGGCTCCGGGATCAGCAGGTCATGGCGACCGAGGTCGCGGATGATGTCGTTGACCACCCACACGTCGACGTGCGCGGGGCGGGCGTGCGTGTGCGGGTGCCGGGCATCGCGGTTGCGCACCACGAAGTAGTGCACGGCTGCGCGCACGCGGGCCCGGTCGACGGCGCTGGCACGCACCGTGTCGCGGATCAGCTGGCGCAGGTGCGCGGCGATGCGCTCGGCCAGGGCCAGTTCGTGGCCGGAGTGCTGGGACTGGCCTGCCTGCAGCCGGGCGAGGTGCCCGTCGAGCTGGCGCAGCAGGACGTCCGATTCGTGGCGGCTGTTCTTCCTGTCGACGGCCGGTGTGGTCTGTCGTTCGGTCATGCTCACCCTCCGCACACCGTGTTCGATGGACTACTCATCGTGAGCAAGACGGTACGTGATTCGGGCGCATCCGGGCAAGACTCCCAACGAAACCGTCTCATCCACTGGGCCTACCCCTGCGGGGAGTGTGGCTAACGCCTCACCTGCGGCATCACCCGTTGGAGACCGGGCCCGAGCGCCGGGCGATTGTCGGTGGCGGGGGGCAGGATGGTCGGTGATGAATACGCCCGCCGCCCCGTTCGGCCCTGCCACGCAGGCCTGGTTCGATGCGGCCTTCGCCGCGCCCACCCCGGCCCAGGCGGGCGCGTGGAAGGCCGTCAGCGCCGGCGACCACGCCCTGGTGGTGGCCCCGACGGGCTCGGGCAAGACGCTCGCGGCGTTCCTGTGGGCGCTGGACCGGCTCGCCCACGAGCCGCTGCCCGAGGATCCGACCCGCCGCTGCCGGGTGCTCTACGTCAGCCCCCTGAAGGCCCTGGCCGTCGACGTCGAGCGCAACCTGCGCACCCCGCTCACCGGCATCCGGCACGCCGCGGCCCGCCTCGGGCTGAAGGAACCGGACATCACGGTCGGCATGCGTACGGGCGACACTCCCGCGGACGAACGCCGCACCTTCCACCGACGCCCGCCCGACATCCTGATCACCACGCCGGAGTCGCTGTTCCTGCTGCTCACTTCGCAGGCGCGGGAGTCGCTGCGGGGCGTGGAAACCGTGATCATCGACGAGGTGCACGCGGTCACCGGCACCAAGCGCGGCGCGCACCTGGCCCTGTCCCTGGAGCGCCTCGATGCGCTGCTGGCCAAGCCCGCGCAGCGGATCGGCCTGTCGGCGACGGTCGAGCCGGTCGAGGCGGCGGCGCAGTTCCTGGGCGGGGCCGCGCCGGTGCACGTGGTGCAGCCGAAGTCCGCCAAGACCATCGAGGTCAGCGTCGAGGTGCCGGTCGAGGACATGACCTCGCTCGACGAGGGCCGGGCCGACGACGAGGGCCCGCGCCGGGCCTCCATCTGGCCCGCGGTCGAGGAGCGGGTGTTCGAGCTGATCGGGCAGCATCGCAGCACCATCGTCTTCACCAACTCCCGCCGCGGGGCCGAGCGCCTCTGCGCCCGGCTCAACGAGCTGGCGGCCGAGCACCTGGTCACGGCCGTGCCGCCACCCGCGCAGATCATGGCCCAGTCCGGCGCCGGGTACGGCGCACCGCCGCAGATCGCCCGCGCGCACCACGGCTCGGTCTCCAAGGAGGAGCGCAAGCAGATCGAGGAGGAGCTCAAGTCCGGGCGGCTGCCCGCCGTGGTGGCCACCTCCAGCCTCGAACTCGGCATCGACATGGGCGCGGTCGACCTGGTCGTTCAGGTCGGCGCGCCGCCCAGTGTGGCGGCGGGGCTGCAGCGGGTGGGCCGGGCCGGGCACCAGGTCGGCGCGGTCTCGCGCGGGGTGGTTTTCCCGACGCACCGCGGCGACCTGCTGTCCTGTGCCGTGGTGGCGAACCGGATGACCGCGGGCCGGCTGGAGCCGCTGGCCTTCCCGCACAGCCCGCTGGACGTGCTGGCGCAGCACATCGTGGCGATGACGGCGCTGGACGAGTGGACCGTCGCCGAGCTGGCCGCGCTGGTGCGCCGGGCCGCGCCGTTCGCCGCGCTGCCCGAGTCGGCGCTGCACGCGGTGCTCGACATGCTCGCCGGGCGCTACCCGTCGACGGCCTTCGCCGAGCTGCGCCCGCGCATCGTCTGGGACCGCGCCGCCGACCGGCTCACCGGCCGCCCCGGCAACCAGCGCCTGGCCGTCACCTCCGGCGGCACCATCCCCGACCGCGGCCTGTTCGGCGTCTTCCTCGCCGGGTCGGAGAAGGCGTCGCGGGTCGGCGAGCTGGACGAGGAGATGGTGTACGAATCCCGCGTCGGCGACGTGTTCGCGCTGGGCACCAGCTCCTGGCGGATCGAGGACATCACGCCCGACCGGGTGCTGGTCTCCCCCGCCCCGGGCCAGCCCGCGCGGCTGCCGTTCTGGAAGGGCGACCAGGCCGGACGGCCGGTGGCGCTGGGCAAGGCGCTGGGCGAGTTCTTGCGCAATCCGGCCCACATGGAAAGTCTCGACCCGTCCGCGGTGGGCAACCTGACCGCATACCTGGAGGAGCAGCGCGCGGCGACCCGGCACCTGCCGGACGACCGGACCGTGCTGGTCGAGCGCTTCCGCGACGAGCTGGGCGACTGGCGCATCGTGCTGCACAACGTGCTCGGCGCGCCGGTCAACGCGCCGTGGGCACTGGCCATCGGGCAGCGGCTGCGCGAGCGCTACGGCGTGGACGCGCAGGTGCACGCGGCCGACGACGGCATCGTGATCCGGCTGCCGGAGACCGCGGAGGAGCCGCCGGGCGCGGACCTGTTCGCCTTCGACGCCGACGAGATCGAGCCGCTGGTCGCCGAGACGGTCGGCGGTTCGGCGCTGTTCGCGTCCCGGTTCCGCGAGTGCGCGGCCCGCTCGCTGCTGCTGCCGCGGCGCGACCCGGGCCGGCGCCAGCCGCTGTGGCAGCAGCGCCAGCGCGCCGCCCAGTTGCTCGACGTCGCGCGGGAGTATCCGGACTTCCCGGTGACCCTGGAAGCCGCCCGGGAGTGCCTGCGCGACGTGTTCGACCTGCCGTCGCTGGCCGCGATGATGCGCGACATCGCCTCACGGAAGATCCGCATGATCGAGGTGTCCACCCCGCAGCCGTCCCCGTTCGCTCGCTCGCTGCTGTTCGGCTACGTCGGCGCGTTCCTGTACGGCGAGGACACGCCGCTGGCCGAGCGCCGGGCGGCCGCGCTCTCCCTGGACCCGACGCTGCTCGGCGAGCTGCTGGGCCGGGTGGAGCTGCGCGAGCTGCTCGACCCGGCGGTCATCGAGGCGACCGCGCTGCGGCTGCGCTGGGTAGACCGGCGGGTGCGCGACGCCGAGGACACCGTGGAGATGCTGCGCCAGCTCGGCGACCTGTCCCCCGGCGAGCTGGCCGAGCGCGGCGTGGAAGGCGGCTGGCTCGACGAGCTGGCCCGCACCGGCCGCATCCTGGCGGTCCGGGTCGCCGGACAGGAGCGCTTCATCATCGCCGAGGACGCCGGACGCTACCGGGACGCGCTCGGGGTGGCCCTGCCGCCCGGCCTGCCCGCCGCGTACACCGCCGCGGTCGCCGATCCGCTGCTGGACCTGATGAGCCGGTATGCGCGCACGCACGGCCCGTTCCGCGCCGACGACTGCGCGATCCGGTTCGGGCTCGGCGTGGCGGTGGTCGAGCACACGCTGCGGCGGCTGTCCGCCTCGGGGCGGCTGGTGCAGGGCGAGTTCACCGCATCGTCGGACGGCGGGTTCGTCGAGTGGTGCGACGCGGAGGTGCTGCGTACGCTGCGCCGGCGCAGCCTGGCCGCGCTGCGCAAGGAGATCGAGCCGGTGCCGCCGGAGGTGCTGGGCCGCTTCCTACCCGCCTGGCAGCACATCGGGCGGCGCAGCGAGGGCATCGACGCGGTCGCCGCCGCCATCGACCAGATCCAGGGCGTGCCGGTGCCCGCCTCGGCCCTGGAACGTCTCGTGCTGCCCGCCCGGGTCGCCGACTACCGGCCCTCCTACCTGGACGAACTGTGCGCCACCGGCGAGGTGGTCTGGGCCGGCGCCGGGCCGATCGGCGGCAGCGACGGCTGGATCGTGCTGGCCTTCGCCGACGCCGCCCCGCTGCTGCTGCCCCCGCCCGCCGAACTGGCCCTGACCGGCGTGCACGAGGCGCTGCTGTCCGCCCTGGGCGGCGGAGCCCTGTTCTTCCGGCAGCTCGCCGACCAGGTCGAAGCCGAGCACGACGAACTGCTGGCCGCGCTGTGGGACCTGGTCTGGGCCGGGCTGGTCGGCAACGACACCCTCGCCCCGGTGCGGGCGCGGCTGTCCGGTGGCGGCGCGCACCGGGCCAAGCCCACCCCGGGCCGGGCCCGTTACCGACGGCCCAGCCTGACCGGGGGCCGCTCGCTCGCCGCCGCCCGGGGCCCGGCACACCTGCCCGCGGCGGCCGGCCGTTGGCACGCGCTCGGCGAGCGGGACACCGACCCCACCGCACGGGCGGCGGCCCTCGCCGATGCGCTGCTGGAGCGATACGGCGTGGTGATCCGCGGCGCGGTCGCCGCCGAGAACCAGCCCGGCGGGTTCGCCGCGGTCTACCCCGTGCTGGCCGCCCTGGAGGACCGGGGCGCGGCCCGGCGCGGCTACTTCGTCGAGGGGCTCGGCGCGGCGCAGTTCGCGCTGCCGGGGGCGGTGGACCGGCTGCGGTCGTACGCCGACACCCGCGACGGCGCACCCCGGGCGCTCGTGCTGGCCGCCACCGACCCCGCCAACCCCTACGGCGCGGCGCTGCCCTGGCCGCACAACACCGAGGGCCACCGCCCCGGCCGCAAGGCGGGCGCGCTGGTCGTCCTCGTCGCCGGAGCGCTCGCGCTGTACGTCGAACGCGGCGGCCGTACCCTGCTCTCCTTCAGTGACGACGAGGCGGTCATGGCGGCCGCCGCGGCGTCGCTCACCGAGGCGGTGACCAGCGGGGCGCTGGGGCCGCTGACCGTGGAGCGGGCCGACGGCGAGTCCGTCACCGGCAGCCCGCTGGGCGCGGCGCTGGAGGCGGCCGGGTTCCGGATCACTCCTCGTGGGCTGCGGCTACGCGGCTGAGGGCGGTCCCCGAGGCGGCCATCAGGGAAAGACCGGGGAAACCCGTGTCGGATTCGCGCTGGCGGGTCGCGCCGCGCCGGTGGCATGCTGCGGTTCATGACCATCGCCGCCGCCCCCGCGCGCCGAGACACCTATGTGGACTTCCTCCGGGCGTTGAGCCTGATCGTGGTCGTGGTCTGGCATTGGGCGTTCACGATCCTCGACTGGCGCGCCGACGGCCCGCACGCCACCAGCCCGCTCGGCTTCACCCGCGGGCTGTGGCTGGCCACCTGGCTGTTCCAGGTCATGCCCCTGTTCTTCTTCATCGGCGGCTTCGTGCACATCCGCAGCTGGGAGCGGGCCCAGGCGCGCGGGGTCAGCATGGGCGCGTTCGTCTGGCGGCGCATGCGCCAGCTGCTCATCCCGGCCGGCATCGTGCTGCTGGTATGGATCGCGCTCGGCGGCCTGATCGGCAGCTACTTCAACCTCACCGGCGTCGGCCGGGCGGTGAAGCTCGTGGTCAGCCCGCTGTGGTTCCTCGGGGTCTACCTGATGCTGATCGCCCTGCTGCCGGTCGGCCTGTGGCTGCACCGCAAGGCGGGACTGCTGGCCCTGGTGTGGCTGGCGGGCGCGGCGATGGTGGTCGACGTGGCCCGCTTCGGCAAGGGCATGGAGGACATCGGCTGGCTCAACATGGTGCTGGTGTGGGGCCTGGCCCACCAGGCCGGCTTCTTCTACCAGAACGTCGTCGACTCACCCCGCCGCAACGACTGGGCGCTGCTCTGGGCCGGGCTGTTCGGCCTGACCGGGCTCGTCGGATCGGGACTCTATCCGGGCTCCATGGTCGGCGTGCCGGGCGAGCGCTTCTCGAACATGGCCCCGCCCACCTTCGTCATCGTGGCGCTGCTGCTGTTCCAGATCGGCTTCGCCGAGCTGATGCGGCCACGGATGCAGATCCTGCTGGAACGCCCGCGCTGGAAGCGCCTCAACGAGCTGATCAACGAGTTCTCGCTGCCGCTCTACCTGGTGCACACCACCGGCATGGCGCTGTTCCTGTTCCTGACCTGGCTGTGGCTGCGCTACGACATGGACAAGCCCGCCGACGTCGACCTGGGCTGGTGGCTGACCCGGCCGCTGGCCATCATCGGCCCGCTGATCTGCACCATCCCGGTGCTGCTGCTGTTCCGCAGGATCCAGCGCCGTGGCGCGGCGAACCGGGCGGCCACCGCCCAGGCCGCCGTCCCCGCCCAGCGCGGGCAGGCGCTCGACGGTTCCGGTGGGGGCAGCCCGGCGACCACGGGCGGGGCCGCCGGGCCCGGCCAGGCGTCGCCGGACGGCGCGGACGCCGAGCGGGCCGGCGCGGACACGTCGGAGGAGATCGGCTCGCCGCGGCGGCCATAGTGGACAACGGGCCGGATCGGTCTACCTTCATAGGCATGCCCGGATACGACTACATCTCGTTCACGACCGACTACGGGCTGTCGGACGGTTTCGTCGCCGCCTGCCGCGGCACGATCGCCCGTTTCGCTCCGGCCGCCCGCGTCATCGACGTCACGCACCTGATCGCGCCCGGCGACGTCACCCGTGGCGCGGCGGTCCTGGCGCAGACGGTGCCGTACCTGCCCGACGCGGTCCACCTCGCGGTCGTCGACCCGGGCGTCGGCACCCCGCGCCGGGCAGTCGTCGTGCAGACCCCGCGCGGGCTGCTCGTCGGCCCCGACAACGGTTTGCTCGTCTGGGCCGCACAGGCGCTCGGCGGCCCATCGGCGGCGTACGAGCTGGCCAGCGAGGACTGGTTCGCCCCGAGCGTGTCGCGCACCTTCCACGGCCGCGACGTCTTCGCCCCGGTGGCGGCCCGGCTGGCCCGCGGCGCGGACCCGGCCGACGCGGGCCCGGCGGTCGCGCCGGACAGCCTGGTCCAGCTGCCCGAGCCGGTGGTGGCCTGGGGCGACGGCTGGCTGGAGGCCGAGGTGCTGACCGTCGACCGCTTCGGCAACGTGCAGCTCGCCGCCGCCGGCTCGACCCTCGAACTGCTCCCCGACCGGCTCACCGTCGGCGGCTGCCGGGCGATCCGCGGCACCACCTTCGCCGACGCCCCTTCCGGCGGCCTGGTCGTCTTCGCCGACTCCGCCGACCGCGTCGCCATCGCCGTCAACGGCGGCCGCGCCGCCGTCATGCTCGCCGTAACCCCCGGCGACCTCGTCCGCATCACCTGACCCACCCTCCCCCGCCCCGCCTCGCGTTGATCATGAACTTATGGGCAGGTTCGACGGCGTGTCGCTCCCCTAACTTCATGATCGATCCGCAGGGCGCCCACTACGGGCGGTGAGTGGCATGCGCCGATGATCTAGGCGTTGACAAGATAGGTGGGTCGTGGAAATCTTGTCGACGTCAAGATGCATTCTGGGTGTCACGAGATGAGGGAGGGACGGCGATGTCCGAGATGGTGCCCCCGGCGCTGGTGCGTCAGATGTGGCAGGTGCTGGAACCGGTGCACGCGGCGATCTACTTCGCGCCCCAGGCCGACGAGGAGGCCGCGGCGCTGGGTTACGACACCGGGAGCCGCTGGTCGAGCTACTTCGCGTGGCGGTCCGCGCCGCTCGGCGCGGCCGGTCCTGAGCTGGTCGCCGCGACCTACTACAGCTTCAGCCCCGCCATGATCCGCACCTACGTCCCCGCGATCTGGGAGACGGCCACGCCGGACAAGGTGCTGGCCGCACGGCTCCGGGCCGTCGACCGCACCCTGCGTGCACTGCTCCCGGACTTCGTCGACAGCCCGGAACTGGCCGAGGCCGCCGTGCTCGCCCGCCGCGCCGCGCAGGCCGCCGTCACCGCGGGCCGCCCGCTGGCCGCCGCCAACGCCGACCTGCCGTGGCCGGACGAGCCGCACGTGGCGCTCTGGCACGCCGCGTCGGTGCTGCGCGAGCACCGCGGCGACGGGCACCTCGCGGCGCTGCTCACGGCCGGGCTGGACCCGTGCGAGGCACTGGTGTCGTTCGCGGCGGTGGGCGCGGCGCCGGTCGAGGTCTTCGCCAGCCGGGGCTGGACGGTCGGCGAGTGGCGGGCCGCGCAGCAGCGACTGACCGCACGGGGCTGGCTCGACGCGGAAGGACAGGCCACCGACGCGGGACAGGCCGGGCGGGCCGAGGTCGAGCGCATCACTGATGAACTGGCCGCCGGTCCGTGGCGGGCCCTGGGCCCGGCGGGTGCCGGCAGGCTCGCTCAGCTGGTCGGGCCGGCCGCGGTCACCCTGGCCCGCTCGGGGATCTTCCCCCGGCAGAGCACGCTGGGCCTCGGCGCACGGCGCTGACGCTCCCCGAAGTGAGGCAGCGGGCGGCCGGTGGCCGCCCGCTCAGGAGCACATGGAGCTGGGAGCACCGCCGCAACGGGCTCCTCAGACGCCGACGACCTCGCGGCCGCGCGCGTTGCCGGTGTTGCCCGGACGCATGTTGCGGGTCGTCCGCAGCGTGGTGCGCAGCGGGTTGTCCCGGCGGACCGTGACCGAGACCTGGCCGTCGGTGGCCACCTCGGTCCGCGGCCGGTGCGTGATCTCAGCCACCTGCTTGTCACCGCGCGGCAGCGGCGTGAGCACGCCCTCGACCTGCTCGGCGACGGCCATGGTGTCGCTGACCTCGCGCAGGACCTCGGACAGGCGCGCGCCCAGCGCATCGCAGATCGAGGTCAGCAGCTCGCTGGACGCCTCCTTCTGCCCCCGCTCGATCTCGGACAGGTAGCCGAGACTCACGTTGGCAGCCGTGGAGACCTCACGCAGGGTGCGGTGCTGGCCCTGCCGGCGGGCACGGAGGGCATCACCGATCACTCGACGCAGAAGCACCATGTTCGCACCCCCTGAACTGTTCCCCGTCACGACGCTGTCGGCTGATATGCCGTCAGCCGCCGGTTGTCACCGACGGCTGAGAAGAACCGTACTCTCTTCATGCCAGTTCGACATCCCGCCCCGCCGGGGCGGATCGGCGAACTCACTCGGCGGCCGACGCCACTTTCATACACACTACGACAGTCCGGCCAAACCCCGCACAGGTCACGAAGAGATCACGTCTTACGAATCGATCACGGCGGTGTCGAGCAGGCCCAGCGCGGTGGCCACCGCGGCATCCCGTACGTGCTGGCGCTCGCCGTCGACGTGCAGCTCACGGACCTCGGCCTGACCATCCGGACCGGCCAGCGCGACGTACACGGTCCCGGCGGGCACGCCGTCCTGCGGCCCCGGTCCGGCCACCCCGGTCGTGGACAGGCCCCAGTCCGCGCCGCAGCGCTCACGCGCGCCCCGGGCCAGCGCGAGCGCCACGTCCGGATCGACCGGCCCGCGCTCGGCCAGCAGCCCGGCGTCCACCCCGGCCAGACTGTGCTTGAGGTCGGTGGCATAGACCACCAGCCCGCCCCGCAGCACCCGGCTCACCCCGGGCACTGTGACCAGGGTCGCGGTGAGCAGCCCGCCGGTCAGTGACTCCGCCGCCGCGACGGTCTGCCCCCGCGCGGCCAGCCTGCCGACCAGCTCAGGAACATCGATCATGCGGCGGGCACGCCCTCGTCGGCCGTGGCGCGTCGGCGGGCCGTCCACTCCTCGTGTGCGGCCAGCGCGCCGGGCCACAGCGCGTCGAGGTCGTCGCCGGTCAGGCCGAAGAGCTCGGCGAGCGCCTCCCGCCAGCGCTCCCGGCTGGCCAGATGCTCCTCGCGCCGCCCGGCGGCGTCGATGCCGAGCAGCGTGCAGCCGCGCAGGATGTCCATCCCCGCCGCGGTACGGCGCTGCGCCGTGAGGAACCTGGTGAACGGCGACTCGGCCGAGGTCGACAGGCGCTCGTGCGCCTCGGCGAAGTCGCCGAGCACGGCCGGAGCGGCGACGATGTCGCATGCCGCGAAGGACCCCGCCGGGTCGTGCCGCAGCCGCCAGCCGGCCTCCGGCCGCGGCGAGACCGTCAGGGCATACGCGAAAGGACCCTGCTCGTAATCGCCGTCGACCAGCGGCAACGGGTCGAACAGCGCGTCGCCGAGCCCGGCGTCGGCCAGCCACCGCCCACCCGGGTTCGACGGGTCCGGCAGATCGTGCACCTGCAGGGCCAGGTGGTTCAGCTCGGCGTCCACCTCGTCGAGGGCGGCCACCACGTAGCCGCGGTGCAGGGTGACGGTGAAGCCCAGCGCCCGCAGCAGTTCGCTGAAGGCAGCGTTCAGGTGGAAGCAGTAGCCGCCGAGCCCAGCGGTGACCCGGCGCAGCGCCTCGTCGGGCGTGACCGTGCCGGGCCGGCCCAGCATGATCTCTCCGTTGGTGTACGGCACCCGGGCCACGTGTGCGCGGTGCAGTTCGCGCAGGTACCCGGCCGAGGGCGCCCGGCGCGGCACCCCGAGCAGGTCCAGGTATGCCTCGATCACGAGACGGGCGTGCCGCGCCGCAGCCGGATCGCCGCCACCACGTAGTCGACGCCGGTCACCACGGTCACCAGCAGCGCCGCGCCCATCAGCCACGGGCCGACCGCCGACCACGGGGCCGGGAACGGCCACAGGTACCAGGCGATCGCGGCGATCTGCAGCACCGTCTTGAGCTTGCCGCCGCGGCTGGCCGCGATCACGCCGTACCGGATGACCCAGAAGCGCATCAGCGTGATGCCCCACTCCCGGACCAGGATCACCACGGTGACCCACCACGGCAGCAGGTCGTACCAGCTCAGCAGGACCAGCGCCGAGCCGGTCAGCGCCTTGTCCGCGATCGGGTCGGCGACCTTGCCGAACGAGGTGACCAGCTCGAAGCGCCGGGCGATCCAGCCGTCGACGTAGTCGGTGAACGACGCGACGCCGAACGTGATCGCGGCCGCGATCCGCCAGCGGTTGTCGGTCATCCCAGAAACGATCACCAGTGCCACGAAGACCGGCACCAGCACGATGCGCACGACCGTGAGGACGTTGGCGGCGTTGAGCAGCGGTGGCACCCGGCGTGAACGTTCCTGCACGGCAGACACGCTAACCAGCCACCACGGCCAGTGCGGGCCGACCTGCGGGAGCCGCGTCGATCATTTCGACCGGTACGGCCACCAGGTCCACGCCCTCGGTCCCGGTCACCCGGGCCCGCACCAGGTCACCCGGGTGCAGCGCGCCCAGGTCGACCCCGTCGGCCCCGGCGACCAGCATGGTCGAGCCGTCCACCTCCGGCGCCTGGTGCGCCGCGCGCCCCTCGACGCCGTTGCCATCCACCGTGTCCACCAGCACGTCCACGAAGCTGCCCAGACGCTCCTCGGCCCGCTGGCCGCACAGCTCCTCGACCAGGCTCAGCATCTTGTCGTACCGGCTGCGAACCGTCTTCGCGCCGACCTTGCCGTCCATGGTCGCGGCCTCGGTGCCGTCCTCGTCGCTGTAGTCGAACACGCCGATCGCGTCGAGCCGCGCCTCGCTGACGAAGCGCACCAGCTCCTCGTAGTCGGCGCGGGTCTCGCCCGGGAAGCCGACGATGAAGTTGCTCCGCGCGCCCGCCTCCGGGGCGAGCTTGCGGGCGCTGTCCAGCAGTTCCAGGAAGCGCTCGGTGGAGCCGAAACGGCGCATCCGGCGCAGCACCGGCTCGGAGGAGTGCTGGAACGACAGGTCGAAGTACGGCGCGACGCCCGGCGTGGTGGCGATCGCCTCGACCAATCCCGGACGGGTCTCGGCGGGCTGCAGGTAGCTGACCCGCACCCGGACCAGGCCCCGGATCGCGGCCAGCTGCGGCAGCAGCTTCTCCAGCGCCCGCGGGTCGCCCAGGTCCTTGCCGTACGACGTGGAGTTCTCGCTGACCAGCACCAGCTCGCGTACGCCCGTGCCGGCCAGCCACTCGGCCTCGGCCAGCAGCTCGTCAGGGGTGCGGCTGACGAACGAGCCGCGGAACGCGGGGATGGCGCAGAACGAGCACCGGCGGTCGCAGCCGCTGGCGAGCTTCAGCGAGGCCACGGGGCTGCTGTCGAGCCGGTGCCGCAGCACGGGCCGCAGGTGCGCCGGGGTGTGCTCGTCGTTGGTGAACGCCGCGTGGCCCGGCACGATCACGCCGGTGTCGCGGCGCTTGGCCGGGGCGATCGGCAGCAGCTCACGACGGTCGCGCGGGGTGTGCGCGGCGTGCTTGTCGCCGCGTAGCACCGAGCCGAGCGCGGCGGAGATCGACGGGTAGTCGTCGAAGCCGAGCACCGCGTCGGCCTCGGGCAGGCTCTCGGCGAGCTGGTTGCCGTAGCGCTCGGCCATGCAGCCCGCCGCCACCACCTTCGCGCCGGTGTCGGCGGCGGCCAGCAGCGTGTCGATCGAGTCCTGCTTGGCCTTCTCGACGAAGCCGCAGGTGTTGACGAGGACCACGTCCGCGCCCTCGCCGTCGGTGCTGACCTGCCAGCCGTCGGCCGCCAGGCGGGCGGCCAGCTCCTCCGAGTCGACCTCGTTGCGGGCGCAGCCCAGGGTCAGCAGCGCGACCCGCCGCCCACTCTCGGGCACGGGAAGGTCATGAGAAGAGTCAACTGGCACCCGACCAGGCTACCGTTCCCAGCCGACATACCGAGTACTGCCTTCCATGTAAGGAAGGGCACCTTCTTATCGCTATACGTAGTAAAAGGTGCCCTTCTTAACTCCTTCGAGCTAGCCTTGGCGGCGGCCGCGCCCTCCGGCGCCCGCCCCGGACGACCGCTCGCCGTACCCGGAACGACAAGACGGCGCGTAGAACTCACGATCATGAACCATGACGTCCTGCAGATCATGGGCGCACTGACGGTGCTGGCCGGGTACGTGGCCGGACAGCTCGGCTGGACCACGCCCCGCTCGGTCGGCTATCTGACCGCGAACACCCTCGGCGCCGGCGTACTCGCCTGGCTCGCCTGGACCAGCCAGGACTGGGGCTTCCTCCTGCTGGAAGGCGTCTGGTCCGCCGTCAGCGCGGTGGCCCTGATCTCCGTCCTGCGCACCCGCCACACCCCCGACCCCACCCCCTCCTGACGGCCCGGACCCCGCCGAGCGGCGTTGATCATGAGGTTATGGCGGCGACACACCGTCGACCCGTTCCATAAGTTCATGATCAACGCGACTAGTCGTCGACGCCGAGGGCGGACAGGACCTCGGCCAACTCGTCCGGCTTGACGAGGACCTCGCGGGCTTTGGAGCCCTCGGAGGGGCCGACTATGCCGCGGGTCTCCATGAGGTCCATCAGGCGGCCTGCCTTGGCGAAGCCGACGCGGAGTTTGCGCTGGAGCATGCTGGTCGAGCCGAGTTGGGAGACCACGACCAGCTCGATCGCCTGGATGAGCAGCGTCAGGTCGTCGCCGATCTCCTCGTCGACCTTTTTCTTGGTCTCCTGCACCGGGGCCAGCACCTCGGGGCGGAACTCGGGCTCGCGCTGGCGCTTGCAGAACGCCACGATGTCGTTCATCTCGGTCTCGCTGACCCAGGAGCCCTGGATGCGCTGCGGCTTGCTGGCGCCCATGGGCAGGAACAGCGCGTCGCCACGGCCGATCAGCTTCTCCGCGCCGGGCTGGTCCAGGATGACCCGGGAGTCGGCCAGCGAGCTGGTCGCGAACGCCAGCCGGGACGGCACGTTCGCCTTGATCAGACCGGTCACCACGTCCACCGACGGGCGCTGGGTGGCCAGCACCAGGTGGATGCCGGCCGCGCGGGCCAGCTGCGTGATGCGCACGATCGAGTCCTCGACGTCGCGCGGCGCGACCATCATCAGGTCGGCCAGCTCGTCGACGACCACCAGCAGGTACGGGTAGGGCGTGAGCACCCGCTCGGAGCCGGGGGGCGGCTTGATCTGCCCGGCCCGCAGCTTGCGGTTGTAGTCGTCGACGTGGCGCACCCCGGCGGCCGCGAGGTCGTCGTAGCGCATGTCCATCTCGCGGACGACCCACTCGAGGGCGTCGGCGGCCTTCTTCGGGTTCGTCACGATCGGGGTGACCAGGTGCGGGATGCCCTCGTAGTTGGTCATCTCGACGCGCTTGGGGTCGATCAGCAGCAGCCGCACCTGGTCCGGCGTGGCCCGCGCCAGGATCGACACCAGCAGCGAGTTGAGGCAGGACGACTTGCCCGCGCCGGTCGCGCCGGCGATGAGGATGTGCGGCATCTTGGCGAGGTTGGCCACCACGTAGCCGCCCTCGATGTCCTTGCCGAGCGCCACCACCATCGGATGCGTCTCGGAGGTGGCCACCCGGGAGCGCAGCACGTCGCCGAGCGCCACGTCCTCCCGGTCGGTGTTGGGGATCTCCACGCCGACCGCGCTCTTGCCCGGGATCGGGCTGAGGATGCGCACGTCGGGGCTCTTCACCGCGTACGCGATGTTGCGCGACAGGGCGGTGATGCGCTCCACCTTCACCCCGAGCCCGAGCTCGACCTCGTAGCGGGTGACCGTCGGGCCGCGGGTGAACCCGGTGACCGCGGCGTCCACGTCGAACTGGTCGAACACGTGCGCGAGCGCGGCGATGACCTCGTCGTTGGCCTTGGACCGGGTCTTGGCGACCTCGCCGGGCTTGAGCAGGTTGGCGGGCGGCAGGGTGTAGTCGCCGCCGAGGCTGGGCAGCAGCAGCTGCTCGGTCTTGGTGGGCGGCGGCGTGTGCTGCGGCGGGTCCGGCTTGCGCCGGGGCGGCTTGGGTGTCCGGTCGATGACGACGGTCTCCTGCGCGGCGAGCCGCTCCAGCTCCTCGTCGTCGAAGTCGTCGTCGGGGTCCGGCGGGCTGAACGCCGCGGGCGGGGTGAGCCGCTTGCGCCGGCGCGGCGCGGGGACGTCCTGCTCCTCGTCCGTGTCGTCCGCGGTGCGTTCCGGCGTGGCCACGCCCAGGAAGCTGTCGCGCAGGTTGGCCAACCGCTCCGGGATCTTGTTGATCGGGGTCGCGGTGATGACGAGCACGCCGAAGGTGAGCAGCAGGATGAACAGCAGCGTGGCGACGAAGTTCGACAGGAACGCGCCGAGTCCGCCCCCGACGAGCTTGCCGAGCAGGCCGCCGGCCTGCTCCAGTTGCTGCACGTCGACGGGCGAGAGCGCGATGTGCAGCAGCGCGGTCGAGGCGAGGGTGAGCGCCGTCCAGCCGACGATGCCGCGGCCGCGCTGGGCGGGGTCCGGTTCGGCGCGCATGGCCCGGATCCCGCTGACGGCCAGCAGCAGCGGCAGCGCGGCGGCGGTGGCGCCGATGAAGAAGCGGGTGGTGTCGGCCAGCCAGGTGCCGAACTTGCCACCGCTGCCCTGGCCGGAGCCCCAGATGGCGACGCCGAACAGGATGGCCAGGGCCATCAGCAGCAGGCCCAGGCCGTCGCGGCGGTGCTCGGGGTCGAGGTCGCGGGCCTTGGCGGCCTGCGAGCCGACGGCGCGCACCATCCAGCCCAGACCGTGCGCGATGGCCATCCAGATGCCGCCGACCAGGCGGCCGAGCAGCGCTGCCGGATTGATCGTGACGCGACTGCGGCGACGCGCGGCTGGCCGTCGGGTCGGGGCACGGCGGGCGGGCGTACGCCCCGTCTGTCGGGTACGCGCGGCCGTGGCCTTCGTCGGCGTGGCAGCTCGACGACGGCTCGATGAGGAAGTACGGCCCGCCATGTCCCACACCGTAACCCCTCCACGTTGATCATGAACTTATGGAACGGTTCGACGGCGTGTCGAACGCCAGTGGATCGTCGCGGTGCTCCGCCTGAAACGGCGGAACACCATTGACTCACCACCGGCGGCCCTAAGTTCATGATCAACGCGGAGGGATCCACGGCGGACAGTCGGGGTCAGACCTCCAGGACGTTCGGGACGATCATCGGGCGGCGGCGGTAGGCCTCGTTGACCCAGCGGCCGACGACCCGGCGGACGATCTGCTGGAGCTGGTGCGAGTCGGTCACGCCGTCCAGCGCCGCGCGGTCGAGGGCCTCGGTGACCAGCGGCAGCGCCGGGTCGAACGCGGTCGGGTCCTCGGAGAAGCCCTTCGCCGACAGCAGCGGGCCGCCGACCACCTTGCCGGTGACCGAGTCGACCACCACGGTCACCGCGATGAAGCCGCCGTCGCCCAGCACCCGGCGCTCGGTGAGCAGGCTCTCGCCGACGTCACCGATGGCCAGACCGTCCACATAGACATACCGGCTCTTCACGTGGCCGACCACCTTGGCGTGGCCCTCGACGAGGTCGACCACGTCGCCGTCCTCGCAGAGCACCACCCGCGCCGGGTCCACCCCGGAGTCGACGCCGAGCTGGGCGTGCGCGCGCAGGTGCCGCCACTCGCCGTGCACCGGCATCAGGTTGCTCGGCTTCACGACGTTGAGCAGGTAGAGCAGCTCGCCCGCGGGCGCGTGGCCGCTGACGTGCACCTTGGCCACGTCCTTGTGGATGACGTTGGCACCGAGCCGGGCCAGCTGGTTGATCACCCGGTACACGCTGGTCTCGTTGCCGGGGACCAGCGAGCTCGCCAGCACCACGGTGTCGTTGGGCCCGACCACGATGTGGCGGTGGTCGCCGTTGGCCATCCGGCCCAGCGCGCTCATCGGTTCGCCCTGTGATCCGGTCGACATCAGCACGATCTCGTTCGGCGGCAGGCTCGCCGCCTCCTCCATGTTCACGATCAGGCCGGCCTTGACCTTCAGCAGGCCGAGGTCGCGGGCGATGCCCATGTTGCGGACCATGGACCGGCCGATCAGGGCGACCTTGCGGCCGTGCTCCTCGGCGGCGTCGAACACCTGCTGCACCCGGTGCACGTGCGAGGCGAACGAGGCCACGATGATGCGCCCGGTCGCCTTGCCGAAGATCGACCCGAGCACCGGGCCGATCTGCTTCTCCGGCGAGACGAAACCGGGGATCTCCGCGTTGGTGGAGTCCGACAGCAGCAGGTCGACGCCCTCCATACCGAGCCGGGCGAAGCCGGCCAGGTCGGTGATGCGCCCGTCCAGCGGCAGCTGGTCCATCTTGAAGTCGCCGGTGTGCAGCACCAGGCCCGCGTCGGTGCGAATGGCCACCGCCAGCGCATCCGGGATCGAATGGTTGACCGCGAAGAACTCCAGCTCGAACGGCCCGAGCCGCTCGCGCTGCCCCTCGGCGACGGTCAGCGTGTACGGCGTGATGCGCCGCTCGGCCAGCTTCGCCTCGATCAGCGCCAGCGTGAACTGCGAGCCGACCAGCGGGATGTCGTTCTTGTGGGCCAGCAGGTACGGCACGGCGCCGATGTGGTCCTCGTGGCCGTGCGTGAGCACGATGGCCTGGACGTCGCCGAGGCGGTCCAGGATGGGTGCGAAGTCCGGCAGGATCAGGTCCACGCCGGGTTGGTCGGCGGTGTCCGGGAACAGCACGCCGCAGTCGACGATCAGCAGCTTGCCGCCGAACTCGAACACGGTCATGTTGCGGCCGATGGCCCCCAGCCCGCCCAGCGGGATGATCCGCAGGCCGCCCTCGGGCAGCGGCGGGGGCGCGCCCAGATTGGCGCTACGCCCGGTCTCCAGTTGTGGCCCGGTCAATGAACATCACTCCTTATGTTCTCCGGCGCGGGTGCCGCCGTTTCAGGGCAGCGGCACGCGGCGCGCCGTTCGTGCTGGGGCTTCGCGCCCCTTTGGCGTCTAGAGCGGCAGGCCGGCGTCCGCGCAGTCGATGCGCAGTTGCGCCAGCTCGGCCTCGGTCGCGTCGACCAGTGGCGGGCGGACCGGCCCGGCGGGCAGGCCACGGGCGTTCAGGCCCGCCTTGACCAGGATGGTGCCCTGGGTGCGGAAGATTCCGGTGTACAGCGGGAGCAGCGCCTCGTGCAGGCGCCGGGCCTCGGCGACGTCTCCGCGCTCGTACGCCTCGATCATGTCTTTGGTGCCGACCCCGGTGAAGTGGGTCGAGGTGCCGACGACGCCGACGCCCCCGATCGCCAGCAGCGGGAGGGTCGCCGCGTCGTCACCGCTGTAGTAGGCGAACTCGGCCCGCCGCTTGACCCAGGACGCGGCGGCCAGGTCGCCCTTGGCGTCCTTCACGCCCACGATGCGCGGGTGCCCGGCCAGGGTGACCATGGTGTCGGTGGAGATCGCGACGCCGGTGCGGTGCGGGATGTCGTAGAGCAGGACCGGCAGGTCGACCGCGTCGGCGACCGTGGTGAAGTGCTTGACCAGCCCGGCCTGCGGCGGCTTGTTGTAGTAGGGCGACACGACGAGCAGTCCGTGCGCGCCCGCCTTCTCGGCCGAGCGGGCCAGCTCGACGGTGTGGTGGGTGCTGAACGTGCCCACCCCGGCCACCACCCGGGCCCGGTCGCCGACAGCCTCGACGACGGCCCTGATCACGGCCTCTTTCTCGGCGTCGGTCGTGGTGGGCGATTCACCGGTGGTGCCGTTGACGACCAACGCATCGTTGCGCTGCTCGTCCACGAGGTGCACCGCGAGGCGGGCGGCACCGTCGGCATCGACGGCCCCGTCGGCACCGAACGGTGTGACCATCGCGGTGAGCAGGCGGCCGAATGGCCTTTGAGCATTGTTCGTCATGCACACAACCTAGCGGAATACGGCGGGCGCCATCGTGGCCCTCAGGACTCCCAGGTGTAGACGCTGGAGGCGATCTCCGAGCCGTCCGGAAGGGCGCTGATCGAGAAGTCGTCGAACACGCTCGGTGCAAGTTTCTGCAGCTCGCGAAGGGTGGCCACGGCCAGCTCACGGATCTCCACGTCGGCGTGCTCGGTCGCCCGCATCGCGATGAAGTGCCGCCAGGCGCGGTAGTTGCCGGTGACCACGATCCGGGTCTCGGTGGCGTTCGGCAGCACGGCACGGGCCGCCTGACGGGCCTGCTTGCGGCGCAGCGTGGCGTTGGGCACATCGGCGAAGGTGGCCTCCAGGCCCTCCAGCAGCTCGTTGTACGCCCGCACCGCGGCCTCGCTGGCCTCGACGAACTTCTTGTGCAGCTCCGGGTTGGCCGCGATCACCTCGGGCTCGACCATGGCCGCGTCGCGCTCGGGAACGTAGCGCTGGGACAGCTGGGAGTACGAGAAGTGCCGGTGGCGGATCAGTTCGTGCGTGAAAGAACGTGAGACGCCCGTGAAGTAGAACGTCGCGCTCCCGTGCTCCAGCACCGACAGGTGGCCCACCTCGAGGATGTGGCGCAGGTAGTCGGCGTTGGTCGCGGTCGCCGGGTTCGGCTTGGACCAGGACTGGTAGCAGGCCCGGCCGGCGAACTCCGCCAGCGCCTGGCCGCCCTCGGCGTCGGTGTCCCACGGCACGTCGGCCGGGGCCCGGAAGTTCGTCCAGGCGATCAGCTGCACAGAGGGCTTCACCATCTCAGTCACACGCGCCAGCTTAGCGGCCCGGTGAGGCCAGGCTGCTGGTGGGATATAGGAGCCATTGTCCGGTTGGCGACGCAGGTGTCGCCGGGCGGCGGGAGTGATCGCTGTTTCGTGTCCAAAGTTGGGCTCCCGCCGCACTTTCCGACCCCAATCGGCGATCTACCAGGCACGCCGTCACGGTGACGTCATCGAGCGTGAGAGAGACGTCAGGATGACACTTGCGTGACGTCAGTTGTGACGTCATAGTGGTGTCATGGACCTGTCCCCGTACCTCGAGTCGCTGCGGCGGGATCTCGCCGCCGCGGCCGCGCCCGCCGGCGACGACGTCGCCCGCACCGCCGAACTGCTGACCCTCGCCCTCGACGCGTCGGCCCGGCTCTGCCTCATCGAGGTGCTGGCCGACGCGAGCGCCGAGATCACCACCAAGCTCGACGGCCCGACCGTCGAGGTGCGCATCCGCGGACGCGAGGCCGACCTGGTCGTCAGCACGCCGGTCGCCCCGGTCCACGAGGCCGCGCCCGCGCCGACCGTCCCGCCGCTCACCGAGGGCGGTGACCAGGCACGGCTCACGCTGCGCCTGCCCGAGCAGCTCAAGGAGGCGGCCGAGCGCGCCGCCTCGGCCGAGGGCATCTCGGTCAACGCCTGGCTGGTCCGCGCCACCGCGAACGCGCTGCGCCCGGTCACCCCGCCCCCCACCTCCCACCTCGGCCGCCGGATCACCGGCTACGCCCAGGCCTGACAGGAGCCGGACATGAACCAGACCTTCCCCTGCAACGGCACCATCCGCGCCGACCTGCGCGTCGCCGCCGGGCGCCTCGAGGTCGTCGCCACCGAGCGCGACACCGTCAACGTCAGCGTGGTCGCCATGGACTCCTCCGAGGCCAGCGCCGAAGCCGTGCGCGAGACGAAGATCGACTTCAAGGAGGGCCGGCACCTGCTGGTCCAGGCCCCCGAGCACGGCGGCTGGCGGCTGTTCCGGCGCGCCCGGCTCCTCGTCCGTGTCGAGCTGCCCACCGGCAGCGCGCTGTCGGTGAAGGTCGCCTCCGCCGACACGGTGTGCGAGGGCTCCTACCACGACGCGGTGATCCACACCGCCAGCGGCGAGGTGATCCTCGGGCCGGTGACCGGCGACGTCAGCGTCCACACCGCCAGCGGCAACGTGCGCCTCGGCCCGGTCGGCGGGCAGCTGCGCGTCACCAGCGCCTCCGGCCACGTGCGCACCGGGCACATCGGCGGCGCCGTCACCGCCAACACCGCCAGCGGTGACGTCGAGCTGGGCGGCATCGAGGCCGACACCAGGGTCCTCACCGCCTCTGGTGACATCGCCATCGGCGTGGCCCGCGGCGGCGAGGCCAAGCTCAACACGGCCAGCGGCGACATCAAGGTCGGCGTCGCCGCGGGCACGGGCGTCTGGCTCGACCTGAGCACCGCGGCCGGCCGTACCACCAGCGACCTGCACATGACCGGCGCCACCCCACCCGCCGAGGCCACCCCCGCCACACTCACCCTCAAGGTCCGCACGGCCTCCGGCGACATCGCCCTGCGCCGCGTCACGCCCGCCTGACCCACGGCCGCCCCGCTCTGCACTGACCTTGCGCGGGTGTCCCCCATGACACGTCCGAATCGGGCGGCCGGGGGTCACCCGCGCAGGTTCGTCGCCGCGACGGGGCGGCTGCGTGTGGGCCGGGTCCCGTAGGGTCCTCGGGATGTCGTCAGTGCAGCCCGAAGAGTCCATGCCCGCGGCCGGGGAGTCAGTGCCCGAGGAGGTCGTGCCCGCGGCCGGGGAGTTGGCGCCCGAGGAGGGCACGGGGATGGCCCGTGGCGGTCGGCCGAGCAGGGGGTCGGTCGTCGCACGGGGGTTCGGGATCATCGCCGCGGCGGCGGCGCTGCTGGCGTGTGGGGTCCTGGCGTGGATCACGACGCTGCCGGGCACCAAGACCGACGGCTCGTGTGACGGCATCGGTTTCGGGTGTACGCCGAACCAGCGCGACGGCATGGCGATCCTGGCCATGATCATGGGCCTGCCCGCGCTGGCCGTCCTCGTCGCCGTGCAGCTGGTCGTGCTGACCGTGCTGGCGTTCGCCGGGGCGAGGTCGGGCGTGCGCGCGGGCATCGCCGCCGTGCTGACCGGATGGATCCTGCTCGCCGCGGTGCTCGCGGCCATGGCGACGCGCTGACCGGCCGCCGCGACGGCCGGGGAGCGGTCAGACGAAGAAGTACGTGAACGGGGCCCAGGGCAGGTTGCGCAGCACCATGAACACGCCCCACGCGCCCAGGAAGAACGCGATGTGCTTGGGACCGATCTTCAGCTGGGGCAGCTTCCATTTGAAGGTGGTGTTGCCCGCCCAGGCCACGTACATGTAGATCAGGAACGGCACCGCGAAGACGAACATCAGGTGGTGGCGTGCCGCGGCCGGCAGGTCGCCCTGCATCAGGTACCACGCGGCGCGGGTGCCGCCGCAGCCCGGGCAGTCGAACCCGGTGAGCATCTTGACCAGGCAGGTGGGCGTGGCGTCTGCGCCGACGTTGGCCGGGTCGGCCAGCTGGGTGTAGGTCAGCGCGCCGCCGATGCAGGCCAGCGCCGCCAGCGGCCCCGCCCAGACCGGCGTGTGCGCGCGCAGCCAGTCGGTGAACCGGGTGATCCGATCGGCCGGCGGGGGCGTGAAGGGGTCGCCCGCGAACTGCGGGCCGTGCGGGGTCACGGTGGCGGAGGCCTCGGTCACAGCTCTGAACTTACACTGCCGCGCATACCCGCGTCGGCGAGCGCGGCAGCGAGATCACCCCGCTCGGGAGCGGCCACCTCGCCCAGGCCCAGCCAGGCCGCGAGGCGGCGCAACTCGACCGCCAGGGCCTCGGCCGTGGCGTGCTCGTCCACTCCCGGCTCGGCCCACACGGCGGGCACCCGCAGCACCCCGGCCCGGCGGTCGGCCTTCAGATCGACGCGGGCCGCGAACCGGTCGCCGTGCAGGAAGGGCAGCACGTAGTAGCCGTGCACCCGCTGCTCCTGCGGCACGTAGATCTCGATCCGGTAGCGCAGGTCGAACAGCCGCTCGGTGCGCGAGCGCTCCCAGATCAGCGGGTCGAACGGGCTGACCAGCGTCGACACGGCAACCTTGCGCGGCAGCGCGGCGTCGCGGTGCCGCCAGGTCGGCCGCGTCCAGCCCTTGATCTGTGTGGGGATCAGCACGCCCGCCTCAACCAGCTCGGCGACAGCGGTGCGGGCCCCGGCCAGCGGCAACCGGAAGTAGTCCCGCAGCTCCGGCTCGGCGGCCACCCCCAGCGCGCGGGCCGCGATCTCGACCAGCGCCCGGTACGCCGCCGCGGGCTCCGGGGTCGGCGTGCTCATCACGGCCGCCGGCAGCACCCGCTCGGTGAGGTCGTACAGCCGGGCGAACTGGCTGGTCCGTCCCGCCGAGGTGATCTCGCCGGAGTAGAAGAGCCACTCCAGGGCCTTCTTCGCGTCCGACCAGTTCCAGCCCCAGTTGTCCTTGGGCTTTGGCACGTCCTGCTCGATCACGGCGGCGGTCACCGGCCCCCGGTCGCGCACCTCCTGCAGCACCCACGCCACCAGGTCGGGCCGCTGCGCCGCGATGTTGCGGGGCCCGCCCCACACGCCCTGCGCGGTCGCCATCCGCCACCGCATCAGTGGCTGCAGCTCGACCGGCAGCAGGGACGCCTCGTGCCCCCAGTACTCGAACAGCCAGCGCGGCCGCCGCGCGCTCGCCCCGTCCAGCACCGCCGGGTCGTACGCCCCGATCCGGCTGTAAGCAGGCAGGTAATGCGCCCGCTGCAGCACGTTCACCGAGTCGATCTGCAGCAGCCCCGTGCGCCCGACCACCTTGCGCAGGTGCCGTGCCCCCACCGGCCCCTTCGGCGCCCGATCCGCGAACCCCTGCGCCGCCAGCGCCATCCTCCGCGCCTGCGCCACCGTCACCGTCTCCACGCCGCCCGACGCTACCCCCCACCCCCGACGTCCTGAGGAAAGGAAGGGCACCTGCACATCGCTTTGGGTGAGGAAGGGCACCTTCCCATCACTTCACGCCGTGTGGGCAGGGCGTTCGTAACCTCTTTGCCCGCTTGGGCGAGTCTTCGTAGGCTCTGCGGGCATGGGGATCATCGTTCGGGCGGAGACGCCCGCCGACTGTGCGGCCGTCGCCGCGGTACACGTGCGGGCCTGGCAGGTGGCGTACGCCGGAATCGTGCCCGACGACGTCCTGGCCGCACTCGACGTCCCTGCCCGAACAGCCTGGCGGCTCGACCGGCTGGCCGACCCGGACAGCCTCTTCCACAACCTCGTCGCCCTCGACGGCGCCATGGTCAGCGGTTTCGTCTGCCACGGCCCCTATCGCGCCCAGGAGCTGGACGGCGGCCCCCTGCAACCGGAGGTCGGCGAGATCCTCGCCATCTACGTGCACCCCGACCACTGGGGCACCGGCACGGGCGACGCTCTGCTGCTGGCCGCGCTCGACGCGCTACCGCAGTCTGAGGTGCGCCTCTGGGCGCTCGCGGACAACCATCGAGCGCTGCGCTTCTACGCCCGGCACGGGCTACACCCGGACGGACTTCGCGCCACGTACCGGCCGCACGGCAGCGACGTCGACATCCCCGAGCTGCGCTGCACCCTCCGGCGAGGCTGACCCGGCGGGCCGGGCCGCCAGCGGTGTGCAGCACAGCAGCGCCAGGCACACCCAGACGTACAGGTTCGAGCCGAGCAGCGTGCCGACCCCGCCGACCTCGCCTTCCCACAGCCAGACCACGCGGCTGGACAGGATCACGTACGACACCCCGGCCAGGCCCAGCAGCGCCCAGCGCCGCCTGCTACCCGGAGCGGACTCCAGACCGCGTTCGACCAGCAGCACCAGCGCCGGGATCAGCCACACCAGGTGGTGCACCCAGGTCACCGGACTGATCAGCACCCCGATGATGCCGGTGAAGGCGAGCCCGGCGACCTCGTCACCGCGCGCCACCGCCGCCCGGGAACGGACGAACCACACCGCCAGCACGGCCACCACCAGCACCGCCCACAGCGCCTTGCTCGGGTGCCCCGCCGTCAGCCGGGCGACGACGCCCTGCAGGGACTGGTTCGAGATGAACGACAGCACGCCGACCCGGTCGGTGTCCCACAGCGCGCTGGTCCAGAACTCGCGCGTGGCGTCCGGCGCGACCACGCCCGCGGCCAGCGTCGCCGCCGCGGCCGTGCCGCTGGCCATCGCCGCCGCCCGCCAGCGCTTGGTGATCAGCAGGTACACGATGAAGATGCCCGGGGTCAGCTTGATCGCCGTGGCCAGGCCGATGCCCACCCCGCCCCACTTGCTGCCCTTGCGCGTGAACAGCAGCAGGTCCGCCGCGACCAGCCCGAGCAGCAGCATGTTGACCTGCCCGAACAGGAAGGTCTCGCGCATCGGCTCGTACACCGCGACCAGGCACAGCGCCACGGCCACCGCGAACCACGGCGTCCAGCGCTGGGCCGCGATCACGGGGCCGAGCAGCAGCCGCAGCAGCCACCAGGTCACCAGCGCCGTCGCGGCCGAACTCACCACGATCGCCGCGGGCCAGGACAGCACCGCCATCGGCAGCATGGTCAGCGCCGCGAACGGCGGGTACGTGAAGCCGTACGTGCTGTTCGGCCGGACGAAGTCGTAGATCTCGCCACCATCGGTCCAGAACCGGACGGCGCCGTAGTAGACGTTCAGGTCGAAGAAACCGTGCCGCTGCGCGAAAAGCGCGACGAATACCAGCGCCGCGACGGCCAGTGCCGACACGGTCGCGATCTGCCGTCCACGGCTCAAGCTCGACCTCCTGATCAGTGCCCGGGCGGGCTCGGTACGCTTCGGGCGTGGCAGTCGGGTTCGTCCGACCGGCGCGTCCCGACGACGCCGGCGAGATCGCACGTATCCAATTGGCGACCTGGCGGGTCGCCTATCGCCGGGTGCTGCCCAAACACGTCCTGGACGAGATCGACGAGGCGTTCCTGGCGTTGCGCTGGGCCGACGCGGTAAACGCGCCCCCCACCGCCCGCCACCGGGTCCTCGTCGCCGTCGAGCAGAACGCGGTCGAGCAGGCCGTCCAAGAATA
This sequence comes from Catellatospora paridis, assembly GCF_009720365.1. Taxonomy (GTDB): domain Bacteria; phylum Actinomycetota; class Actinomycetes; order Mycobacteriales; family Micromonosporaceae; genus Catellatospora; species Catellatospora paridis. The sequence continues at coordinate 567,998 of NZ_ML769315.1, forward strand.
CGTGGTGGGTTTCGCGGCCTCCGGTCCCTTCGACGACGGGGCGCTGGCCGCCGATGAGGATCACACCCCGGAGCGCGAGAACGTGGCGGCCGTCACGGACATGCTGGTCGAGCCCCGCTGGGGCCGGCGCGGCCACGGCAGCCGGCTGCTGGCCGCCAGCGTCGACCTGTGGCGCGGCGACGGCTTCGACAGCGCCGTGTGCTGGGCCTTCGACGCCGACGCCGCGACCCGCAAGTTCCTCACCTCGGCCGGCTGGGCCCCCGACGGCGCCACCCGCGCCCTCGACGTCGACGACCTCCTGGTCCCCCAACTCCGCCTCCACACCACCCTCTGACCGCCACCCGGCGCCACGGCGCCGCGTTGATCATGAACTTATGGCACGGCTCGACGGTGTGTCCCAGCCACAACTTCATGATCACCACCCGACCCGACCCGCGCGCATGATCGCGACGATCTTGCGCGAACTGTTGCCGATACGCCCGGATTGAGCGTGTCATACCCACAGTTCAAGCAAGATCGTCGCGGGCGGGCGGGTGGGTGGGTGAGGTGGGTTACAGGAGGGGGGCCAGGCCTAGGGTCAGGCCGGGGCGTTTGACGACCTCGCGGATGGCGAGGAGGACGCCGGGCATGAAGGAGGCGCGGTCGAAGGAGTCGTGGCGGATCGTCAGGGTCTCGCCGGTGGCGCCGAAGAGGACTTCCTGGTGGGCGACCAGGCCTGCGGCGCGCACGCTGTGGATGCGTACGCCCCCGACCTCGGTGCCGCGGGCACCGGCCATCTCGTCCGTGGTCGCGTCGGGCATCGCGGGCTTGCCGGCGGCCTTGCGGGCCTGCTCGATGAGCCGGGCGGTATGCAGGGCGGTGCCGCTGGGCGCGTCGACCTTCTTCGGATGGTGCTGCTCGATGATCTCCACCGAGTCGAAGTAGCGGGCCGCCCGCTCGGCGAACTCCATCATCAGCACCGCGCCGATGCCGAAGTTGGGTGCGATCACCACGCCGACCTCGGGCTTGGCCGCGAGCCAGCCTCTGACCTGCTCCAGCCGCGCGTCGGTGAAGCCGCTGGTGCCGACGACCACATTGATCCCCTGGTCGATGCACCACTGCAGGTTGTCCATGACCACGTCCGGCGTGGTGAAGTCCACCACGACCTGGGCGGAGGCGTCGGAGGCGTTGAACAGCCAGTCACCCTGGTCGACCATCGCCACGAGGTCGAGGTCCCCGGCCTGGTCGACGGCCCGGCACACCTCGATGCCCATGCGGCCGCGGGCACCCAGCACGCCGACCCGCAGCGGCTCTACTTCATCAGTCACGCGCCCAACCTAGCCGATCAGACCGCCCTCAGCGCGACGACCACGCACTTTTGGGAACACACCGCGCAGCCTGCCCCGACCGCCTAAACGATCATGAAGTTGTGGCCACGACACGCCGTCGAACCGTGCCATAAGTTCATGATCAACCCACAAAGGGGTCAGAGCTGGAAGGCGGAATCGTCGAAGGGGCCTACTACGGCTAGGGACATGGGGGCGGTGAGGACCTTGGCGGCGATGTGGTTGACCTCGTCGAGGGTGACGGACTCGATGCGGCGGAGGAGTTCGTCGACGGACATGAGGTCGCCGTGCAGGAGTTCGCCCTTGCCGAGGCGGCTCATCCGGGAGCCGGTGTCCTCCAGGCCGAGCACGAGGGAGCCCTTGAGCATGCCCTTGCCGCGGCGCAGTTCCTCGGCGGTGATGCCGTGTGCGGCGGTGTCGGACAGCTCCTGGCGGATCAGGGCGAGGACCTCGTCGGCCTTGGCGGGGGCGCAGCCGGCGTACACCGCGAAGCTGCCGGTCTCGGCGTACTGCGAGGTGTAGGAGTAGACCGAGTACGCCAGCCCGCGCTTCTCGCGGACCTGCTGGAACAGGCGGCTGGACATGCCGCCGCCGAGCACGTTGTTGAGCACCCCGAGCGCGAACCGGCGCTCGTCGTGGCGGTGCAGGGCCGGGCCGCCGAGCACCAGGTGGGCCTGCTCGGTGTCGTCGGGGCGCACCAGCGTGGCCGGCGGGCGGTGCTTGACCCGCGAGTGCGGCGAGCGGGTGGGCTCGGGCGAGGCAGGCAGGGCGTCACCGAGCGGGGTGCCCGCGAACGCCTCGCGTACCTGCTTGACCACGGTCGCGTGGTCGAGGTTGCCCGCGGCGGCGATCACGATGACCGGCGGGGTGTACCGCCGCCGGTAGAAGCTGTTGATCTGCTTGCGGGTCATCGGCGTGATGGTCTCGACGGTGCCCGAGATCAGCCGGCCCAGCGGGTGGTCGCCGTAGAGGACCTCGGCGTGCAGGTCGTGCACCTCGTCGCCGGGCTCGTCGGCGTGCATGGCGATCTCTTCGAGGATCACCCCGCGCTCGGTCTCGACGTCGGCCTCGGCCAGCACCGAGTCGGCGACCGCGTCGCACATGACGTCGATGGCCAGCGGCAGGTCCTCGTCGAGCACCCGCGCGTAGTAGCAGGTGTACTCCTTGGCGGTGTACGCGTTGGTCTCCCCGCCGACGGCCTCGATCTGCGCGGAGATGTCCAGCGCGGACCGCTTGCGGGTGCCCTTGAACAGCAGGTGCTCCAGGAAGTGCGAAGCCCCGCCGAGCTGCGGCGCCTCGTCGCGCGAGCCCACCCCGACCCAGATGCCGAAGGTCACGCTGCGCATCGCGGGCACAGCCTCGGTCAGGATCCGCATGCCGTTGGGCAGCACGGTACGCCGCACCGTCCCGCCGAGCGGGTCGCTGTCGAGAACCCGGGTCGTCGCCCGCGCACCGTTCCCGGGACGGACCGCGGGTGCGGCGGAGGCGGCACGCGCTCGGCTGCTCCCCTGGCCGCTCGTCGGGCCGGAGGCGGCACCGGCCTGCTCGGCGCGGCGGGCTCCGGTGGGCTGCGGCATGGACTCGCCGCCGGTGGTGGATGCAGCAGACATGGGCGGCACGGTTCCTCAGCGCGGGTAATCGCGGGTAATGGGCACAGCCCGCGCGGAAGGAGGTCCTTCCCCGCGGGCTGTGTTCTAGCTGTTCTGGCTGGTCACCGACGGGTGTCAGTCGCGGCGCTGGGTGCGCCGGCGCTCGCCGCCGCCCTCACCGCTGCGGGCCGGCCGGTCGCCGCCCTCGCGGCGCGGGCCGCGGTCGCCGCCGCGGTCGCCACCCCGGTCACCCTCGCGGGGGGCCGGCTTGTCGCTGACGATCGGGTTGCCGTCGGGGCCGATCTTGTCCAGGTAGACCTTGCCGCGCGCGTCGATGTCGGCGATGACGACCTCGACCTTGTCGCCGACGTTGAGGAAGTCCTCGACGCGGTCGACCCGCTTGCCGTCGCCCACCTTGGAGATGTGCAGCAGGCCGTCGCGGCCCGGGGTCAGCGAGACGAAGGCGCCGAACGCCGCCGTCTTCACCACGGTGCCCAGGAAGCGGTCGCCCACCTTCGGCATGGTCGGGTTCGCGATGGCGTTGATCCGGTCCACGGCGGCCTGCGCCGACGGGCCGTTGGTCGCGCCGACGTAGATCGTGCCGTCGTCCTCGATGGAGATCTCGGCGCCGGTCTCGTCCTGGATCGCGTTGATGGTCTGGCCCTTGGGCCCGATCACCATGCCGATCTTGTCGACGGGGATCTTGACCGAGGTCACCCGCGGGGCGTACTCGCTCATCTCACCCGGGGCGGCGATGGCCGCGGCCATCACACCCAGGATGGTCTGGCGCGCCTCGTGGGCCTGCTGCAGCGCGGCGGCCAGCACGTCCGACGGGATGCCGTCGAGCTTGGTGTCCAGCTGCAGGGCGGTCACGAAGTCCGGCGTGCCGGCGACCTTGAAGTCCATGTCGCCGAACGCGTCCTCGGCACCGAGGATGTCGGTCAGCGTCACGTACTGGGTCTTGCCGTCCACCTCGTCGGAGATGAGGCCCATGGCGATACCGGCGACGGGGGCCTTCAGCGGCACACCGGCGCTCAGCAGCGACATGGTCGACGCGCAGACCGAACCCATCGAGGTCGAGCCGTTGGAGCTCAGCGCCTCCGACACCTGCCGGATGGCGTACGGGAACTCCTCGCGCGCCGGCAGCACCGGGATGAGGGCCCGCTCCGCCAGCGCGCCGTGGCCGATCTCGCGGCGCTTCGGCGAGCCGACCCGGCCGGTCTCACCGGTCGAGTACGGCGGGAAGTTGTAGTTGTGCATGTAGCGCTTGGTCTTCTCCGGCGAGAGAGTGTCCAGCGCCTGCTCCATGCGCAGCATGTTCAGCGTGGTGACGCCGAGGATCTGGGTCTCGCCCCGCTCGAACAGCGCCGAGCCGTGCACCCGCGGCAGCACCTGCACCTCGGCGGTGAGCTGGCGGATGTCCCGCAGCCCACGGCCGTCCATGCGGACGCCGTCACGCAGCACGCGGTTGCGCACCTCGGACTTGGTCACCGACCGGAAAGCGGCCGAGACCTCCTTCTCGCGCCCCTCGAACTGCGGCGCGACCTGGCCGACGACCTTCTCCTTGACCAGGTCGAGGGCCTCTTCGCGATCGGCCTTACCGGCGATCTTGAGAGCCTCGCTGAGCTCGGTGCCCGCCGCCGCCTTCACGGCCGCGTACACGTCGTCCTGGTAGTCCAGGAACACCGGGAACTCGGTCACCGGCTTCGCGGCGACCGCGGCCAGCTCGCTCTGCGCGCGGCACAGCTCGCGGATGGCGACCTTGGCGGCCTCCAGGCCACCGGCCACGATCTCCTCGGTCGGCGCCTGCGCGCCGTCCGCGACCAGCTTGAGGGTGTTCGCGGTGGCCTCGGCCTCGACCATCATGACGGCGACGTCGCCGTCCTCCAGAGCACGACCGGCCACCACCATGTCGAAGGTGGCTCGCGCGAGCTCGGAGTGGGTCGGGAACGCCACCCACTGGCCGTCGATGTGCGCCACGCGGGTGGCGCCGATCGGGCCGCTGAACGGCAGGCCGGACAGCTTGGTCGACATGCTGGCCGCGTTGATCGCGACCACGTCGTACGGGTGCTCCGGGTCGAGCGCGAGGACCGTCTCGACGACCTGGACCTCGTTGCGCAGGCCCTTCACGAACGACGGCCGCAGCGGCCGGTCGATGAGACGGCAGGTGAGGATGGCGTCCTCGCTGGGACGTCCCTCACGGCGGAAGAACGAACCCGGGATGCGGCCGGTGGCGTACATCCGCTCTTCGACGTCCACCGTCAGCGGGAAGAAGTCGAACTGGTCCTTGGGCTGCTTGCCCGCGGTGGTCGCGGAGAGGACCACCGTGTCGCCCAGCTGGGCAGTGACGGAGCCGGCGGCCTGTCGGGCCAGCCGTCCGGTCGAGAAGACGACCTCACGGGTACCGAAGGACCCGTTGTCGATCACTGCTTTGCTGGTCTGTTCGCCGAGATTGTGCTCGGTCATGAAGCTGTGTGCTCCTTCTGTCGCGGCACGTGCCGCCCGTTGCCGGGTAGGACAGTCGGTCTTCGATCGAAGCGCCCGGAGCTCGCTCCGGACACCACTACCGAGGACCGACCCAAACCGGCTGGCCTGGGTGTGTTGCTTGCGCCAGGCCCGGTGTTTCTTCCCGACGGCGGGTGCGTGCCAAAGTGTGGTTCAAACATCGGGGGAGCGACTGGCGCCGCTCCCCCGTCAGAACTATCGGCGCAGGCCGAGGCGCTCGATGAGCGCACGGTAGCGGGCGATGTCCGACTTCTGCAGGTAGGCCAGCAGCCGCTTGCGGCGGCCGACCAGCAGCAGCAGACCACGACGGCTGTGGTGGTCGTGCTTGTGCACCTTCAGGTGCTCGGTCAGGTCCTGGATCCGCTTGGTGAGCACCGCCACCTGGACCTCCGGCGAACCGGTGTCACCTTCGACGACGGCGTAATCCGCCATGATCTGGGTCTTGACTTCAGCGTCGAGCGCCATGGTCTCCCTAACTGGTGAGTCTTTGCCACCCGATATCCCGCGGCGTCGTGCAGGCATACCGGGCCGACACCGGTGACCCGGTGTCCCTTCCAGGCTACCAGCCGGTGAGATACCACCCCGCCGGGATACGCAAACTACGCGTACCCCGCGCCGTCGCCCCCGCGCCCAAGATCGATGCTTGGTGTCACGATCTGCGGTCCGACCGGCAAACCGACACCAACCGCCGATCATGAAGCTCGGCCCTACGGCTTCGGCACGCCCAGCACGGCTCGCGTGCGGGCCACGTCGTCCTCGATGGCCTCGACCAAGGACGCGATCCCGTCGAACTTGAGGGTCGGACGCAGGTGGCTGACGAAGTCCAGGGCCAGGCGCTCGCCGTAGAGGTCGCCGGAGAAGTCGAGCACGTACGCCTCGACCCGCCGGTCCTGTCCCGCGAACGTGGGGTTCGTCCCGATCGACACCGCCGCGGGCAGCCGCTCGTTGCCGCGGACCAGCCAGGCGGCGTACACCCCGTCGGCGGGCACCGCCGCGTACTTGGCCACCATCAGGTTGGCGGTCGGGAAGCCGATCTCCCGGCCGCGCTGGTCGCCGCGCACGACGACGCCTTCGAGCCGGTGCGGGCGGCCCAGCACCGCCGCGGCCGCCTCCACCTCACCGGCGTCCACGCAGGCCCGCACGTACGTCGAGGAGTAGACGGTGCCGTCGCCGGTGACCAGCGGGGCGGACTCGACCGCGAAGCCGAACGTTCGGCCCAGCTTCGCCAGCAGCTCCACGTCGCCGGCGGCCCGGTGCCCGAACCGGAAGTTCTCCCCCACCACGACCAGCGCCGCGTGCAGGTGCTCGACGAGCACGTCGTGCACGAACCGGTCGGCGTCGAGCTTGGAGAAGTCGAGCGTGAACGGCTGCACGCACAGCACGTCGACGCCCAGCCCTTCCAGCAGTTCGGCCTTGCGCTGCGGGGAGGTGAGCATCGCCGGGTGCGAGCCGGGGCGCACCACCTCGGACGGGTGCGGGTCGAAGGTCAGCACCACGGCGGGCAGGCCCAGCTCGCGGGCGCGCTTCACGGCGTGACCGATGGTCTGCTGGTGGCCGGTGTGCACCCCGTCGAAGACGCCGATGGTGACGACCGCGCGGCCCCAGCCGCCCGGCGCCGCGTCGTACCCCCGCCAACGCTGCATCACTGCTCGCCTCCCACCAGGACGATCTCCGCCTTGGCCCGGCCGCCGCGCTCGGACATGACGGCCAGCGCGGCCCCGTCCGGGCCCACCACACCGTACGGCCCGGCCTGGCCGACCGCGGGCAGCGGCCCGCCGTGCGACACGATCTTCGCGGCGTCCGCGTCGACCGCGCGCACCGGCATGGCGCGGCCCAGGGCCTGCGCCAGCGGCAGCGCCACCGGGTCGGCGAGCTCCGCGAGCTGTTCCAGGGTGTACGCCTCGGCGAGGGTGAACCCGCCCACGGCGGTGCGCCGCAGCGCGGTGAGGTGACCGCCGACACCGAACCCGGCGCCCAGATCACGGGCGATGGCCCGGATGTAGGTGCCCGACGAGCAGGCCACTTCCACGGCGACGTCGACCACGTCGTCGGTCCGGGTGATCTCGGACACGTCGATCCGGGAGATCGTCACCCGGCGCGCGGGCAGCTCGACCTGCTCGCCCTGGCGCACCCGGTGGTAGGAGCGCACCCCGTTCACCTTGATCGCGCTGACCGCGGACGGCACCTGGTCGACCTCGCCGGTCATCCCGGCCAGCCCGGCCCGGATCTGCTCGTCGGTGACGTGCCCGGCGGGCGTGGTGGCGGTGACGTCGCCCTCGGCGTCGTCGGTGACCGTGACCTGGCCCAGCCGGATGACCCCGCGGTAGACCTTGGCCGTGCCCACGACGTACGTGAGCAGCCGGGTGGCCCGCCCGACGCCGAGCACGAGCACCCCGGTCGCCATCGGGTCCAGCGTGCCGCCGTGGCCCACCTTGCGGGTGCCCGCGATCCGGCGCACCCGGGCCACGACGTCGTGCGATGTCATGCCGCCGGCCTTGTCGACCACGATGAGCCCGTCGGTCACCGGGTGCTCGTTCTTCCTGCTGCTCACGCTTCTCCTCGTTGCGCTCACCGTCGCGAGGGCCCGGCCGCGCCGGGCGCGCCGACGGGCCGCGACCCGCGCCGGTCCGGCTGCGCCGATGTGCGGCGCGTCCGCACCTGATCGGCCCGTCCAGCCTAGGGTGCGGCGGGGACCGGTCCCGGGCTGGGCACGGCCCAGCCGCCGGTGCGCATCCGCAGCACCAGCGCCACGAAACGCACCACCATGAACATGGTCAGCCCGGCCCACACCCCGGCCAGGCCGAGCTGGAGGTAGTACGCCAGCCAGGTCAGCGGCAGGAAACCGGCCACCGCGGCGAGGATGGTCAGGTTGCGCAGGTATGCCACGTCGCCCGCGCCGATCAGCACCCCGTCGAGCGCGAACACGATCCCGCCCAGTGGCAGCAGCACGAGGAACCACGGCCAGATCAGCGCGGTCTGTGCCCATACCGCGGGATCGTCGACGAACAGCGCGGGCAGCACCGCCACGCCCGCGCCGAGCACGACGGCGAACGCGACCCCGCACCAGCCGCCGAGCCAGGTGATGCGGCGCGCGGTGCGCTTCGCCGCCGGCGCGTCACCGGCGCCCAACTCCGCGCCGACCAGCGACTGTGCCGCGATCGCCACCGAGTCCAGCACGAGCGCGCTGAAGAACCACAGCTGCAGCGCGATCTGGTGCGCGGCCAGCGCCGCCGCGCCGAACCGGGCCGCCACCGCCGCCGCGGACAGGAAGCACGCCTGGAACGCCGCACCCCGCACGATCAGGTTGCTGTTGACCGACAGCTGGCGGCGCAGCACGTCCCAGCGCGGCGCGAGCGGCACCCGCTCCACGGCCAGCGCGCGCAGGAACAGCCCGCCGGAGGCGGCCTGCGCGACCACGTTGGCCCAGGCCGAGCCGACCATGCCCCAGCCCAGCCCGTACACCAGCAGCGGGCACAGCACCGCCGAGGCGAGGTTCGCGCCGAGCACGTAGCGCAGCGGGCGGCGGGTGTCCTGCACCCCGCGCATCCAGCCGTTGCCGGCCATCGCCAGCAGAATGAACGGCGCACCGATGCTCGCCACCCGCAGCCACGACTCGGCCTGCGCGGCGACCTCAGCGGACTCCGGGCCGTTGCCCGACAGCGCCCGGGTCAGCGGCCCCGCGAAGACCTGCGCCGCCACCACCAGCGCGAGCCCGGCGAGCACAGCCAGCCAGGACGCCTGCACGCCTTCAGCGACCGCGCCGGCCCGGTCACCGGCCCCGAAGCGGCGCGCGGCCCGGCCCGTGGTGCCGTACGCCAGCACGTTGCCGAGCCAGACGGCCAGCCCGAGCACCGTGCCAGCCATGCCCAGCGCGGCCAGCGGCACCCGGCCCAGGTGGCCTACGACAGCGGTGTCGACCAGCACGTACAACGGTTCGGCGGCCAGCACGACCAGGGCGGGCAGGGCCAAGGCGGCGATCCGGCGGTACTCCGTCGCGCCCGTGCTGCGCACGCTGGTCACGGCAGTGCCGGAGCGGGCTGCGCACCCGGATCGGCGCCCGGGTCGATCACGTCGACGACCTGCTCGACCAGGCGCACGGCTTGCGCCGGGACAACGACCTGCTCGACCAGGCGCGCAGCCTGCGTCGGAATGACGACCGGCGCGACGACGTCGGCGGCAGCCTCGCCGGGATCCACCCTGAGTGCAGCGGCGGGAGCGGCGGCCGCGGCCCGGTGGGCCGTGCGGCGGCGGCCCAGTTCGGTGGGTGCGCCGATCGCCGTGCGGTCCTCCGGCACGGCGCGGTAGTGGGTCAGCAGGGACGCGAGGAAGGCCCGGTCCACGTCCAGCGGGCCGAGCGCGACCCGGACCGTGCCGGTCGTCGAGCCGGGCCGGTCGACGGTGAGGACCAGCCGGTCGATGCCGTGGGCGGCCGTCACCCGGACGTCGGCGAGCTGCGCCCAAGCCACCCGCCGCGATCGTACGGAGCGGACCGTCAGGCCGCCGGGCGTCACCACGATCCGCACCGGCCACAGGCCGAGCACCACCGCGAGCAGCACGGCCGTGATCGCCACAGCGGTCGCGCCCGCGCCCCAGGCGAAGCCGGCGGCGGCCAGCACGAACACCACCCGCGCGTAGCCGACCGGCGAGGCGGCCGTCGTGAAGCCGACAGGCAGACCGATGGGCAGGAGGGCCTGCGCGCGGCGCAGCCGCCACAGCGGCAGGACCGCGACCAGGTAGACGAGAGTCGCGGCCGGCGCCGTCATCGCGGACACCGTGCGCCACATCCAGGTCTCGCCGGCAACGCCCGCGAGCACCGCGGCGCCGAGCAGACCGGCACCGCCGACGACCCAGGCCGTGATGCGCAGCCGGCGGGTCTGCCGTGCCAGGTCCGCGAGCACTTCGTCGATGGCGGGGGCCGCAGGCACGGCTGTCGAGGACATCACGACAGCGTAGACGCCGCGATCACCCCGCCGTGTCCCCGTCGTTTGCCGGGCGGACTACTGCCGGGTGTCCATGGAGGTCTGCAGGGCGCGCCGGGCCTGCTCGCGCTCGCGCTCTTCCTCGGTGGGCTGCGGCTGGGGCTTCTTGGACGTAGGCATCGGACGGTCCTTTCACAGAACAACAACGGGTCAACTTCGTCGCGCGGTCGTGTCAGGGACGCGCCGTGCTCTTCTGTAGTCCGCCGCCGCTCTCGGGATCGCCGAGCTGTATCGCCGGTGTGACTGCCGCGGGGCCGCAGGTCGTCGTGGACCGCGGGCGGCCGCCGCTGCAGACAAAACTATCGTTCAGTTCCACATCCTGCACAGTCGTTCCCACATCACGGAACGTCGGCGATACGACAACGCTGCTGGGCGTTGCCTTAACGCACGACCAGTCGGATATGTCCGATTGCTGATTCGTCACACCTTTGCCGCGCGGGCGGCGGGCGGCGGGCGGCGGGCGGCGGGCGGCGGGCGGCGGGCGGCGGGCGGCGGGCGGCATGATCGTCCGACTTGCCTGGCACTCGTGCGCATCTTGAGCACGCTTTCGCACACCCGCCCGGCAAGTCCGACGATCATGAGGGGGCGGCGCGACGGACGCGAGGGACCGACGGAGCCGAGGGACTCGAGGGACGGGACGCGGGCGCGCGCTGCCGGAGGCGTGGGGGACGTGGGCGCGTCAGCGGGCGAGGAAATGCCAGCCGAGCCAGAACCAGAAGCTCAGGATGGCCAGGCGGCCCACCGGGATGCCGCCGACGTCGTACCGCATGACCAGCGCGGACACGTCGCCGAGGGTCGGGATGCGGGAACTCGGCCGGCGGGCGGCCCACTCGACGGCGAGCACCGCGAGCACGGCCAGGACGAACCCGGCGATGGCCAGCAGACGGGTCAGGCTCATCGGCGCACCAGCCCCCAGAATCCGGCCAGCCAGCCGAAGTACGCCATGCTGCGTACCAGGTAACCGTCGAGCAGCGGGTCGGCCAGCAGGGACAGGGTCGGGTAGTCGTGGGTGGAACCCATGCCGAAGGTGATCACCTCGACCACCACGAACACGGCCACCGGCACCAGCCACCAGGCGACGCCGGGCAGCAGGGTCACCGGCGCGGCCCGCCGCGGCAGCCGCGAGGACATGCCCGCGAGCAGCAGACCCCCGCCCAGGGCCAGCACGTACAGGTTCGCGGCCAGCGAGAACGACGGGAGCAGCCCGCCGAGCAGCGCGAAGGGGACGAACACCGGCAGCATGACCTGCGCGCGCGCCCAGGGCGACACCGGCTCGACGGTGAGCTCAGGACGCTGTTCCATGACCTGATTGTGCTCCGTTGACCGGTCTTCCGGGAGATCTTTCCTGCCGGAAGACCGGCGGCCCGCATGATCGCCGCGTTGTGTCAGAAGACGCGGTCAGGCCACAGATCACGGCACGAACCAGCGATCTTCGTCGCCGCTCCGGGGACCGGCCGGGGCGGTCAGGCCTGGGAGGCCAGCTGGTCGCGTACCGCCGCGATGATCTGCTCGGCGCTGCCGCGGCCGGTGAAACCGGCTGCCAGCCGGTGCCCGCCGCCGCCCAGGGCGACCGCGACCCGGCTCACGTCCGCACCGCCCTTGCTGCGCATGGAGACCGCCCATTCGGTGGGCGCCACCTGCTTGAGCAGCAACGCGACGTCGGCCTCGGACACGCAGCGCACCGAGTCGATCAGCGCCTCCAGCACGTACGGCGGCTGGTGGTGCTTGGCCAGGTCGTCGAGCGTGGCCACGGCGTACACCAGGCCGCGCCCGCCCGCCGACTCCGGCTCCAGCTGCGCCCGGCCCATCACCTCGCCGAACATGCGGACCGCGCCGAACGGGCGGCTGTCGAAGATGCGGCGCGAGATCGCCCCGACGTCGATGCCGGTGGCCACCAGCCGGGCCGCCAGCTCGTGCACCTCGGGCGTGGTCAGGTCGAACTTGAACGAGCCGGTGTCGGTGACCAGGGCGATGTACAGGCACTCGGCCATGTCCCGGTCCAGCGGCACGTCCAGGCGGCGCAGCAGCTCCGCGGCGACCACCGAGGTGGCGGCGGCGCACGGGTCGACCAGCGACACCTTGCCGAAGCCCGTGTTGGAGGCGTGGTGGTCCAGCACCAGGCTGACCGTCGCGGTCTCCAGCCGGTCCACCAGCGCGCCCAGCCGCGACTCGCTGGCCGCGTCGAAGGTCACCAGCAGGTCCGGAGCCGGGTCGGCCTCGCCCTCGGGGATCAGCAGGTCCATCGCGGGCATGTGCAGCGGCTCCGGCACGCTCAGCGGGCCGGGGAAGGTGCACTGCAGCGAGGTCACCCCGAGCCGGCGGAGCCCCTGGGCGAAGCCCAGCATGCTGCCCAGCGCGTCACCGTCGGGGTTGACGTGGCACACCAGCAGCACCCGGGCGCCCGGCCGCAGCCCGGACCGCACCGCGTCGACCGCGGCGGCCCAGTCCTGCTCGGTCGGGCGGCCCAGGGTGCCCGCCTCCAGCGTCGTGGGCTTCACCGCTGGACTGCCGCGCGCAGCGCAGGCTCTTCCTCGTCATCGTCGTCGGCCGCGCCCTCGTCGTCGTCCTCGTCGACCTTGTAGGGCTGCGCCTCGCCGGCGTACGCCGCACCCGCGGCCAGCTGCTGCACGACCTCGTCGCGCTGCTTGGCCTCGGCGAGCAGGTCGTCGATGTGCTTCACGTGCTCCTGCACGTCGTCGGAGACGAACGCCAGCGACGGCGAGTGGCGCAGGCCCAGGGCCCGGCCCACCACGCCGCGCAGCATGCCCTTGGCGCTCTCCAGCGCCGCGGCGGTGCCCGCCTGCTCCTCGGCGTCGCCGAGCACGGTGTAGAAGACGGTCGCCTCGCGCAGGTCAGCGGTGATCCGCGCGTCGGTGATCGTGATCATCCCCAGCCTCGGGTCCTTGATCTGGGTACGAACCACCGATGCGACGAGTTCACGCACTCGCTCCGCATGCTTGCGAACCTTGGCTGGATCAGCCATCACGTCACCTCCGCGACCGACGACCACGACGCGCCCGCGCCGACTCATGCCGGCCGCGGTGACGAGCCAGGGTCGAAACCAACACCATGACACTACCCGCCGGGCCCGACTGTCACTCGCGGGAGCTGAGCGCTTCCGCCCTCCCAGCTCAGCCCTGTGACCACGGATACACCGGCGTCTGGGGCGGCCGCTCGGGCGCGCCCCGGCCCGCCATCGATAGACGTTGGCCTATCTGGATGAGTTCGATCGCCGAAAAGTCATCCAGATAGGCCAACGTCTATGAAAAACGGGTCAGTCTATGAAAAACGGGTCAGTCGTCGTCGCCGTACCAGCGGCGCTTCACGGAGAGGACCTCGACCTCGGGGCGGCCGACCACCAGGCGCTCGCAGTGGTCCAGCACCTCGTTGACGTGGGCCGGGTCGGCGGCGACGACGGCCACCCCGATCTCGGCGCGCCCGTGCAGGTCCATGGCGCCCACCTCGGCGACGGCCACCTCGTACTTCTTCAGCGCCGCGATGATCGGACGGACGTAGGAGCGCTTCTCCTTCAGCGACCGGGAGTCACCGGGCAGGAGCAGGTCGAAAACGGATGTTCCGGTATGCACGAGCGATGACAGTACGCCAGGTCACACCTTGCGGGCCACCAGAATGTCCCGGGTGATGGCCTGGTCGACGCGGTGCTCGAAGCCCTCGTAGTCGACGGCCTCCAGTCCGTGCTCCTCGAGCAGGTCCAGCGCGTCCTCGCGTGGGGCGACGTGGGTGTTCCAGGACATGCCCAGCGCGCCGCCGGGACGCAGCAGCGACGACCAGCCCGGCAGCGCCTCCTCCAGCAGCTCCTGCGGGCCGCGGGCGAGGCCCTTGGCGCTGCGGCTGCCGTGGACCACGCCGTACGGCAGGTCGGCGACGATCATGTCGACCGAGTTGCCCTTCAGCAGCGCCCGGGACTGGATCGTGTCCGCCTCGAACACGGACAGGTGCTGGGGGCTCTCCCGGACGTCGCCGATGCGCGCGTCGAAGCGGCGACCGAGGCGCTTGCCCTCGCGGCGCAGCGGCGTCATCTCGGTGGTGTGCTTGATCCGCTTGTTCTTGAGCCAGGTCTTGAGGAACCCGCTGTACGCCTCGACGTCCTTGCCGTCGAGCTCGATGCCGACCGCGTCCCAGCCGTACATCAGCGCCTGGTTGAGCGTGGTGCCCCGGCCGGCGACCGGGTCGAGCACGGTGAAGCGCTTGGTGAGCAGCTGCTCGGCCCAGGAGGTGGCCAGCACGGTGACGTTGAGCAGCAGCTTGGTGAAGTGCTCATTGGTCTTGCCGGCGTACTTCTGGATGGTGATCAGATCGTCGTCGTAGCGGTCGAGCGACGGCTCGCCGAGCGGCCGCAGCAGCCCGCCGTCGACCATCTCGAACAGGGCGTACGCCGACGACAGGTTGGCCAGCACCCGCAGCTCCTCGGTGCCGAGCGTGCCGTCCTCGACCTCGAAGGACAGGTACGGCCGCCCGGCGAACTCCACGATCTCGGCCGGCTCGATCCGCCCGCCCAGCGCCCGCTCGGAGAAGACGGCCAGCTCGGCCGCCATCAACTCCGGGGCCGACTGCGTGTAGACCCGGTTCGCCGACGGCGCCACCAGAAGCCCGTACCTAGCCACCTGTGCCACTCCTTCCGCCGCTTTCTCAACGACGATCCAGCAAGAACTGTTGCCCGCATGACCTGCGCCTGAACTGTCGCCCGCTCATCCGCCGGGCACGGAGCGGGGCGGGACTCCGGTGCAGTTTCGCACCGGGGCCCCGCCCCGCGTCACGGGATCACACCCGCGGCTTCTCGCGCATCTCGAAGGTCTCGATGATGTCGCCCACCTGCAGGTTGTTGTAGCCACCCAGGGTCAGACCACACTCGAAGCCCTCGCGGACCTCGGTCGCGTCGTCCTTGAACCGCTTGAGCGAGCTGATCGAGGCGGACTCCGCCACGACCGCGCCGTCGCGGACGACCCGTGCCTTGCCGTTGCGGCGCAGCAGACCCGACCGGACGATACAGCCGGCGATGAGACCCACCTTGGACGAACGGAAGACCTCGCGGACCTCCGCCGAACCCAGGGCGACCTCTTCGTACTCCGGCTTGAGCATGCCCTTGAGGGCCGCCTCGATCTCCTCGATGGCCTGGTAGATGACCGTGTAGTACCGGATCTCCACGCCGTTGCGGTCGGCCAGGTCGCGTGCCTGGTCCATCGGCCGCACGTTGAAGCCGATGATGATCGCGGTCGAGTTCGACGAGGCCGACGCCAGGTTGACGTCGTTCTCCGTGATCGCACCGACGCCGCGGTGGATGATCCGAAGCTGGATCTCCTCCGGGATCGGCAGCGCGACCAGCGCGTCCTCCAGTGCCTCGACGGAACCGGACACGTCGCCCTTGATGATCAGGTCCAGCGAGGTGCGCTCGCCTTCCTTGATCTTCTCCAGCAGCGTCTCCAGCGTCGCCCGGCCGCGCAGGTTCGCCTGCTCGGCAGCCCGCTTACGGGCCTGCCGCTGCTCGGCGATCTGGCGAACGGTCCGGTCGTCGTCGGCGGCCAGGAAGGTGTCACCCGCACCCGGCACCGCGGTCAGACCGAGCACCATCACCGGACGGGCGGGACCCGCCTCGGCCAGCGGGGTGCCGTTCTCGTCGAGCATGGCGCGGACGCGACCGTAGGCGTTGCCCGCCACGATCGAGTCGCCCACGCGCAGCGTGCCCTTCTGCACCAGGACCGTCGCCACCGGACCGCGGCCCTTGTCGAGCCGGGCCTCGATGGCCAGACCCTGGGCGTGGCCGTCGATCGGAGCCAGCATCTCCAGCGACGCGTCGGCGGTCAGCAGGACCGCCTCCAGCAGGCCGTCGATGTTGAGACGGCTCTTCGCGGAGATGTCCACGAACATCGTCTCGCCGCCGTACTCCTCGGCGACCAGGCCGTACTCGGTCAGCTGCTGACGCACCTTGCCCGGGTTGGCCTCCGGCTTGTCGACCTTGTTCACCGCGACCACGATCGGCACGTCGGCCGCCTTGGCGTGGTTGAGCGCCTCGATCGTCTGCGGCATGACGCCGTCATCGGCCGCCACGACCAGCACGACGATGTCGGTGGCCTGGGCGCCACGGGCACGCATGGCGGTGAACGCCTCGTGACCCGGGGTGTCGATGAAGGTGATGGCCCGCTCTTCGCCCTCGTGCTCGACGTGCACCTGGTACGCGCCGATGTGCTGGGTGATGCCGCCGGCCTCGCCCTCGACCACGTTCGCCGACCGGATCGCGTCCAGCAGCTTGGTCTTACCGTGGTCGACGTGACCCATGACGGTCACCACCGGCGGCCGGCTGACCAGACGCTCCTCGTCGACGTCGGCGTCGAGGTCGATGTTGAAGCGGGCCAGCAGCTCGCGGTCCTCGTCCTCGGGGCTGACAATCTGCACATCGAAGCCGAGGTGCTCGCCGAGCAGCTGCAGCGTCTCGTCCGTGCAGGACTGCGTCGCCGTCACCATCTCGCCCAGGTTGAACATCTCCTGGACGAGCGAGCCCGGGTTGGCGTTGATGCGGTCGGCGAAGTCCGACAGCGAGGCGCCGCGCGGCAGCCGGATCTCCTGACCCTGACCACGCGGTGCGCCCGAGCTCATCGTGGGCGCGGACAGGTTGTCGAACTCTTGACGCCGCTGCTTCTTGGACTTGCGGCCGCGCGACTTGCCGCCGCCACGACCGAACGCACCGGCAGCGCCGCCACCACGGCCACGACCACCGGCACCGCCACCCGGACGGCCTGCGCCACCCGCCGGCGGGCCACCGGTGCCACCACCGGGACCACCGCGGTAACCGCCGCCGCCACCGGGCGCACCGCCACCGGGACGGAAGCCCGTGCCGGCGCCAGCGCCGCCACCGGGACCGCCTCGGAAGCCGCCGCCACCGGCGCCGCCGCCAGGGCCGCCGCGGAAACCGCCGCCGCCACCGGGACCACCGGGACGGCCTGCGCCGCCACCGGGACCACCGGGACGACCTGCGCCGCCACCCGGACGGGCGGGACGCTGGCTGGGCATCGACGCCGGGTTCGGCCGCGGCGGCATGGAAGCCGGGCTGGGCCGAGGCGGCATGGAAGCCGGGTTGGGTCGGGGCATGCCCGCCGGGGACGGACGCGACGGGGCGCCGCCCTGCGAGATGCCGAACGGGTTGTTGCCGCCGCTGCGCGGCGGGCGAGCGCCGCCGGGTGCGGCGGGACGGCCCTCACGGGCGCCGCCCTCCGGACGCGGACCGGCCGGACGGCCGTCGCGGCCGCCGCCCTCGGGACGCGGACCGCCGGGACGTGCGTCACGACGCTCGCCACCGGGCGCGCCGGGACGGCCGCTCGGAGCGGCTGCCGGACGGGCCGCGCTGGAACCGGGCCGGGGCGGCATGAAGCTGGGCTTCGGGCCGTCACCGCGGGGCTGGTCCTCACGCTGCTTGGCAGCCTGCTGAGCCGCCCGGACGGAGGCCTCCTGCTCGGCCTTGAGCGCCGAGGCGCGGGCCTCGGCTGCGGCGACCTCGATGTCATGGGCGCTGGCCGGCTTCGTCACCGGGGTGGGCGGAACCATGGAGGTCGGTGCCTTCGGCTTCATGGGCGCTGCCGCCGAGGGCTTCTTGGGGGGTGCCGGCCGTGCCGTCACCCGGGGTTCGTTCGCGGTCGCCGCCGTGGTCGCTGCCGCCGCGGGCGCCGACGGCGCACTCGGGGCGCTGGGCGCTCCCGAGCCGGCCGCGAAGGCGTCCTTCAGCCGACGGGCGACGGGAGCCTCTACGGTGCTCGACGCGGACTTGACGAACTCGCCCATCTCTTTGAGTTTGGCGAGAACGTTCTTGCTCTCGACGCCGAGCTCCTTAGCAAGCTCGTGTACGCGGGCCTTGCCTGCCACTGCACTCCTCACTCCGAGGTCGCACGGGCAGTGACCCGCTACGACCTCACTTGTGCACTTGAAGCCTGATCATTTTTGCGACTTCATCGTGTGCCCATGCCGGTAGTCCTACCTTGCTTGATCCTCAGACGGGGCTGATGAGGCCGCCGCCTACGGTGGGTCCGCCACCCCGTGACTGGTCTGACGGTGATCCTTCGGATCGGTTCGTGACCCTCGGGCCGTCACGGTCCGTGGATCGCCTCGGCCAGCTCGCCGGTGTCGATGACCCCGGTGATCCGCAGCGCGCGCCCGAAGGCACGACGCCGCAGCGCCAGCTCGAGACAGGCCGCTGTCGGGTGCACGTGGGCACCCCGGCCGGTCAATCTGCGTCGCGGGTCGGGTCGGAGACTGAACTGGTCAGCTCCCGACGCCACCGCCACGACGCGGAGCAGTTCGGTAGCGCACGCCCGCTGCCTGCATCCGACGCACGTGCGCACCGGAGGCGGCACAGGCGTGACTGATGAGGCCGCCACAAGCGGTGCGGGCCGCGAGCGTCGTACCACCTGATGAGTCTACCCCTACGCGGAGACGGGGGTGCCGCCCGGCTCCGTCTCGTGATCAGCCGCGGAGCGCGGTCCACGCGGTTGCGCGGCCCCAGAGTCGGCCGCGTCGGAGCGGATGTCGATCCGCCAACCGGTCAGACGGGCAGCCAACCTGGCATTCTGCCCTTCCCGACCGATGGCCAGGGAGAGCTGGTAGTCAGGGACGGTGACGCGCGCCGCACGCGTTGCGAGATCCACCACTTCGACCTTCAGCGCCTTCGCCGGGGAGAGCGCGTTGCCCACGAACTCCGCCGGGTCGTCCGACCAGTCGATGATGTCGATCTTCTCGCCGTGCAGTTCACTCATGACCGCGCGCACCCGCTGGCCCATCGGGCCGATGCAGGCGCCCTTCGGGTTGACTCCCTGCACGTTGGACCGCACCGCGATCTTGGTGCGGTGGCCGGCCTCGCGCGCGATCGCGGCGATCTCGACGGTGCCGTCGGCGATCTCCGGGACCTCCAGCGCGAACAGCTTCTTCACCAGCGCCGGGTGCGAGCGGGACAGGGTCACCTGCGGCCCGCGGAAGCTCTTGGCGACGTGCACCACCACGCAGCGGATGCGCTGACCGTGCGGGTACGTCTCGCCGGGGACCTGCTCCGACTGCGGCAGCACGGCCTCGACCTTGCCCAGGTCGACCGAGACGATGCCCTTCTCGGTACGGCTCTCGTGCGCCTGGATCACGCCGGTGACCAGGTCACCGTCGCGGTTGACGTACTCGCCGAAGTGCACCTCGTCGGTCGCCTCGCGCAGGCGCTGCAGGATGACCTGCTTGGCCGTCATCGCCGCGATCCGGCCGAAGTCGTGCGGGGTGTCGTCCCACTCCCGCAGCAGCTCGTTCTCGCCGCCGTACTCCTGCGCGTACACCACGGCCGCGCCGGACTGGCGGTTGATCTCCACGCGCGCGTGCGACTGCGCGCCCTCGGTGTGCCGGTATGCGGTGAGCAGCGCAGACTCGATTGCCTGCAGGATGGTCTCCTCGGAGATCTCCTTATCACGTGCCAGCGCACGGAGCGCCGCAAGATCGATGTTCACCGCTCTTCTCCTTCATCGTCCCGCTCGTCGTCCAGTTCGTCGTCACCGAGCTCCTCGTCGTCGGACGAGTCGTCGTCGAACTCCGCGAGCTCCTCATCGGAGATCTCATTCATGCGCTTGAACTCGACCTGGACGTGTCCGGGGCCCAGCGCGTCGTAGCCGAGCGCGTGCTCCTTGCCGTCCACGTCGAGGGTGATCCCGTCGGCGTCGGCGGCGAGCACGCGGCCGGTCAGCGTCTTGTCCCCCGCCTTGACCTTCACCAGCCGGCCCGCGTTGCGGGCCCAGTGGCGCGGCAGGGTCAGCGGCCGGTCCACCCCGGGCGAGGAGACCTCCAACTGGTACTCGCCCATGATCAGATCTGTGCCGGACTCCTCGGCCTCGTCCAGCGCTCGCGACACGGCGCGGGAGACGTCGGCGATGGCGTCCAGGCCCACGCCGCCGTCGCCGTCGATCATCACCCGGACCAGGTGCCGGCGGCCGACCTGCTTGACCGACAGCTCCTCAAGGTCGTAGCCGGTGCCGGCCACCACGGGATCGATCACGGCCTGCAACCGGGCGCGGCGCGCCGCCAGTTCGGCTGGAGAGGTCCTGGCTGGAGCCGGTGCCGCCGCCCGGGCGGGCGTACGGCCCGCCTGACGTCCTGTGGCACGGCCACGCTGAGCCATCTGGGGCACCCCTCTCGGTGATTCATCGACTGCGCAGAGCGTAACCCGCGAGCACGCGGCAGCTACCAGCGGCGCGCTGCGGTCGCGGCGCGCGGCGTTCGACACGTGATCAAGGAGTGGCAGCCGCGGCCGCCATAAGGGAGACTGGCGCGGTGCGTACGCGGGGAAATGATCATAGCTGGTCGGGGGGCTCCCGGCCGAATCGACGGCAGCTGCTGCGGGCCGGTGCGATGACGGCGACGGCCGCCGCGACCGTGACCGCCCTGGCCGGTTGCGACCTGCTCGACCCCACCCCGGATGCACCACCGCCGCCGGACGCGCTGATGGGCCTGCTGGCCGGCACCCACGCACTGGTCTCCGCGTACGACGCCGCACTGGCTGCCGACACCACGCTCACCACGCTGCTGACCCCGTTGCGCGAGACGCACCGCGCGCACGCCGCCGCCCTGGACGCGATCATGAGCCCCCGGCCCTCACCGAGCGCCTTCACCGCCGCCACCGCCGCCCCGGTCACCGGCGACCGCAAGGCGATCCTCAAGAGCCTGCGCACCGCCGAGGTGTCCGCCGCCAAGCAGGCAGTCGAGGCCTGCGTGGCCACCACCGCGGTCCGCGCGGTGCTCGTGGGCGAGATCGCCGCCGCCCGCGCCACCCACGTGGAGGTGCTGGCATGAGCGAGCGGTTGGTGGAGCGCCTGCAGGCCGCGCTGAGCGCGGAGCACAGTGCGATCTTCGCGTACGCCCGGTTCGGGGTGCTGCTGGACAAGACCGGGCAGAAGGAGGCGCGGACCGGCGAGGAGACGCACCGGACCCGGCGCGACGCGCTACTGGTGCAGCTCGCCGACCTGAAGGCGACCGCGCCCGTCGCACAGGCGGGTTACGCGCTGCCGTTCCCGGTGGCCACTCCGGCCGACGCGCTGAAGCTCGCGGCCTATGTCGAGGACGGCGTGGCGGCGACCTGGCGGGCCGCGCTGGCCGACGCCGAGGGCGAGGTGCGGCGCCAGATCCTGCTGGCCTACACCGACGCCGCGGTACGCGGCACGCGCTGGCGCAAGCTCGCCGCCGTCATCCCCGCCACCGTGCAGTATCCGGGCCGCAAGACCCAGTAGCAGGCGATGCCCGCCAGTTCACGGCACAGGTCTTGCTAACCGCATACCGGGTATGCATACTCAGTAGCCATGTCCATCCGGCATGGTTTGCTCGCCCTGCTCGAACGCGGTCCCCGCTACGGCTACCAGCTCCGGGCCGAGTTCGAGGACTCGACCGGCTCCACCTGGCCGCTCAACATCGGCCAGGTCTACACCACCCTCAACCGCCTCGACCGCGACGGCCTCGTACGTGCGCTGCCGGAGAACGACGGGGGGCAGCGCCCCTACGAGATCACCGGGGAGGGGCGCGCCGAACTCGCGCTCTGGTTCGCCACCCCGATCGCCCGCGCGGACCGGCCCCGCGACGAGCTGGCCATCAAGCTCGCGCTCGCCATCACCACGCCCGGTATCGACGTGCAGGCCGTGGTGCAGACCCAGCGCAGCGCGACGATGCGCGCGCTGCAGGAGTACACCCGGCTCAAGCGCACCGACGCCGAACTGCCCTGGCGGCTCGTGCTCGAGGCGATGATCTTCCAGTCCGAGGCCGAGCTGCGCTGGCTCGACCACTGCGAGACGGCCCTGGTGCGCTACGAGAGACCTGCCGCCGCCCCGCTGCCCGCGCACGACGACACCCCTCGGGAGGCCCGGCGATGACCGCCGTCCTGCAACTGCGCGACGTGCACCGCACCCACGGCACGGGCCAGGCGGCCGTGCACGCCCTGGCCGGAATCACCCTCGACGTGCTCGCCGGGGAGCTGGTGGCCGTGATGGGCCCGTCCGGTTCCGGCAAGTCGACGCTGCTCAACCTCGCGGGCGGGCTCGACGGGCCGGACGCGGGCGAGGTGCTGGTCGAAGGCATCGCGCTGTCCACGCTGCGCCGCCGGGAGCTGGCCGGTCTGCGCCGACGCAGCGTCGGATACGTGTTCCAGGCCCTCAACCTGCTCCCCAGCCTCACCGCCGTGGAGAACGTGGCGCTGCCGCTGGAGCTGGAGGGCGTCGCCGCCCGCAAGGCCCGGCCGCTGGCCGAGGCTGCGCTGGCCGAGGTGGAGCTCGACGGGTATGCCGACCGCTTCCCCGACGAGATGTCCGGCGGCCAGCAGCAGCGCGTGGCCATCGCCCGCGCCCTGGTCGGGCAGCGCCGGCTGGTGCTGGCCGACGAGCCCACCGGCGCGCTGGACTCGGTGACCGGCGAGGCGGTGCTGCGCCTGCTACGCGCCCGGGTCGACGCCGGAGCGGCCGCGGTGCTGGTCACCCACGAAGCCCGGCACGCCGCCTGGGCCGATCGGGTCGTCTTCCTGCGCGACGGCCGGATCGTCGACGCGTCCGGCCCGCTGACCCAGCCCGAGCAGCTGCTGGAGCCCGCGTCATGAGGTGGCTGCGGGCCTGGGCTCCCGCGCTGCGCATGGCGCGCCGGGAGGCGCTGCGCTCCCGTGGCCGCTCCGCCCTGGTCATCGCCATGATCGGATTGCCGGTGGCGATGATGTCGTTCGTCGCGGCCACCTACGACATGCACCGGCTCACGCCCGACGAGGAGCTGACCCGCCAGATCGGGCAGCACGACGCGCAGGTCGAGTGGGTCGCCGACGGGCCGGTCACGCAGCCCCCCTTGGGCAACGGCTACTCCACCACGGGTGGGATGCGCAGCACACCGCCGACTGCGGTCGAGCTGCTGGCGGTGCTGCCCGCCGGCTCGACGGTCAGCCAGGTCGCCGAGGGCGGCGTCGACGTGTTCACCCCGGACGGCATCGGCGGCGTGAGCGCCCGCGGGGTCGACCTCGCCGACCGGCGGCTGGGCGGCTTCGTGGAGCTGCTGTCGGGCGTCGCGCCCGCCCGCGCCGACGAGGTCGCCCTCAACGAGGGTTTGGCCGACCGGCTGGGAGTGGGCGTCGGCGGGCAGATCCGCACGGCGAACCCCGAGTACACGTACACCGTCACCGCGATCGTGGAGTTCCCGTCCTCGCTGCGGGAGACCGTCGTCTTCCGGCCGGGTGTCCTGCCGCCGCCGGCGGGCTGGCTGGTCGACACGCCGTCGCCCGTGCTGTGGGCCGACGTGCAGAAGCTCAACGAGTACGGCCTCGTCATCCGGAGCCGTGCCGTCGCACTCGACCCGCCGGCCGTCCCGGTGGAGTCCCCCATGGGGTCCAGCGAGGTCGAGGAGGTCGCCGTCGGCGCGATCATGGTCGTACTGATCATGCTGGAGGTCGTGCTGCTGGCCGGTCCGGCCTTCGCCGTCGGAGCGCGGCGGCGCAGCCGCGACCTCGCGCTGGTCGCCGCCGCCGGTGGAACCCCTGCCCACCTGCGGCGCATCGTGCTGGCCGACGGCGTGGTGCTGGGCCTGGGCGCGGCCGTCGCCGCCGTCGCGCTCGGTATCACCACAGCCGTGCTCACCCTGCCGCTGTTCGAGCAGTACCTGGTCTACGCCCGGGCCGGGGGCCTGCGGATCTTCCCGGCCGCCCAGCTCGGCGTCGTGCTGCTCGCGGTCGGCGCGGGTCTGGCGGCCGCGATGGTGCCCGCGTTCACCGCCGCGCGGCAGAGCGTGGTCACCGTGCTCGCCGGCCGCCGGGGCGTCACCCGGTCCCGCAAACGCTGGATCACCCTCGGCACGGTGCTCGCGGCGGGCGGTGCGGTGATCGCCGTCGCGGGCGCCGGGCTCGGCGGGACCACCGCCATCATGGCCGGCCTGGTGCTCGGCGAACTCGGCCTGGTGCTGCTCACTCCTTCGCTGGTCGGTCTCATCGCCCGGACCGGACGGTGGCTGCCGCTCGCGCCGCGGATCGCGCTGCGTGACACCGCCCGCAACCGCGGCTCAGCCGCGCCGGCGATCTCGGCCGTGATGGCCGCGGTCGCCGGAGCGGTCGCCATCGGGGCGTTCGTCGGCAGCGACGAGCAGCAGCGGTTCGACAGCTACGACCCGCGGATGCCGGTCGGCAACGTGCTGGTGCGGCAGAACGCGCCCGACACCGCTGCGCCGCCGGACGTGGTCCGGGTGCAGGAGGCGGTGCGCCAGGCGCTGCCCGACGCGCGGACGTACGCGCTGCAGTCTCCCGTCTGCGTGGACCCGGCCGAGGGGCGCGGCTGCTCGCTGCGCCTTGACATGCCGCCCGCGGCCCGCTGTCCGGCCTCTTCCGACCCCGCCATCACCAACGAGCAGCGGGATCAGGCCGCACTCGAGGACGCGCGCTGCGCGTGGGAGCGGGGCATCGGCTCGATCCAGTTCGCGGTCGTCGACGATGCGGCGGCGCTGGAGGCGATCAGCAGCGCGCCCGCGGCCGACCTGGCCCAGGCCCGGCAGACGCTGGCGGCGGGCGGCCTGGTGGTCGCCGATCCCCGCTACATCAGCGGCGGCATGGTGTCGGTCATCGTGACCGAGTGGCAGGAGCAGACCGCGCAGCAGAAGCAGCAGGATCCGTTCGACCGGCCGCCGGTGGCGGTGCCCGCCGCGGTGCTGCCGAGCGGTACGCAGACCGCCGCGTTCGCCGTGGCCACACCCGCCCTGATCCAGCGGCTCGGGCTCGGCGTGCGCCGGGACATGGTGATCGCCGCCGTCGGGCACGTGGCCTCCGCCGAGGAGACCGAGCGGCTCAACGCGGCCGTGCATGCCGTGGCCGGAAACCTCGGCGTGGAGGTCGAGCAGGGGGCCCGGTACCGCGAGGACCCGATCGTCTGGATCCTCGGCCTGGTCGCGGCGCTCATCGCGCTGGGCGCCGCGGGCATCGCCACCGGCCTGGCCGCCGCGGACGGCCGTGCCGACCTGGCCACCCTCGGCGCCGTCGGGGCCAGCCCGCGGCTGCGCCGTCTGCTGTCGCTGAGCCAGTCCGGGGTGATCTCCGGCTTGGGCGCCGTGCTCGGAGTGCTCGCCGGCCTGGGCACCACGGCCGTGCTGATCGCCGCGCTCAACGCGGGCGGCGACCACATCCGGTTCGGCGACGCCCCGATGCACCTGTTCCTGCCCTGGGAGACCATCGCCATCGTGCTGGCCGTCCCCCTGGTCGCCATGACCGGCGCGGGCCTCCTGACCCGCTCCCGCCTCCCCATCGAACGCCGCATGTAGGAAAGGAAGGGCACCTTCACATCGCTATACGTAGCGGAAGGTGCCCTTCCTAACATAAATCGGCCGTGACCTGGGCTGATGCGGAGGTTGCGGTGCGACCGCCGACGTCCGGACGCCTACGGCCGGTCGGGCCGACGTTGCTGTTTCGGGGAGACTGCGGCTTCGGCCTCGGCCATTGCTGCACTTTCCGTGAAACTGTGCGACGGGGTGACGACCTGCCCGGCTTGGCGGAGAGGTCGGTGCGGGCCGGGTTGAAGGTCGCGGTCTTTCGTACCTCGGTCGGTTGCGGCACACTGTGCCGATGCTGCCCCGCCTCGCCCGTTACCTGGGCCATCGCCGTTGGTTCGCCCGCATGGGCAGGTTCCTCGTCCCGGCCGACCGCGCGGTCGCCAAGCTGACCAAGGGGCGGGTCGTGGCGCTGGGCCTGCTGCCCACGCTCATTCTCACCACCACCGGCCGCAAGTCCGGCCAGCCGCGCACGCAACCGCTGCTGTACGTACGCGACGGCGAGAACTTCGTGGTGACCGGCTCGAACTGGGGCCAGCAGGGCCACCCGGCCTGGTCGGTGAACCTGCTCGCCACGCCGGACGCGGTGGTCACCCTCGGCGGACGCGAGCTCCCGGTGCGCGGCGTGCTCGCCGACGGAGCCGAGCGCGAGCGCCTGTGGCAACTGCTGCTGACGGTGTGGCCCGCCTACCAGACCTACCAGGAGCGCGCCTCGAACCGCGTGATCCGGATCTTCAGCCTCGTCCCCCGCTGACCCGCTGCCGCCCAGCTCAGGGCCTCGGACCGTCAACAAGGGCACCTTCCGCTACGTATAGCGATGTGAAGGTGCCCTTCCTTTCTCAAGCGGTGTTGACGCCGATGGCGGAGCCGATGAGGTAGGTGGCGCCGGCGGCGGCCGCACCGAGGAGAAGCTGGCGCAGGCCGGCGGCCCACCAGTGGCGGCGGGTGAAGCGGGCGGTGAGCGCCCCGACGACGAACAGGCCGAGGCCGCCGATGCCGAGGGCCAGCCACAGCGACTCGCTGCCGAACAGGTAGCTGAGCAGCGGGATCAGCGCGCCGACCGAGAAGCAGACGAACGACGAGATCGCCGCTGTCCAGGGGCTCGGTTTGCTGTCGGGGTCGATGCCGAGTTCTTCGCGTACGTGCATGCGCAGGGCCTCGTCGGGCTGGGTGCGCAGGTCTTCGGCGAGCTGCCGGGCCAGTTCGGGCGAGATGCCCCGGTCGATCCAGCGCTGGGCCAGCTCGGCGGCCTCCGCGGCCGGGTTGTGCCGCAGTTCCCGGCGCTCCTTGGCGACCTCGGCCTCGATCTGCTCGTTGGCGGTGCGCACGCTGGCGTACTCGCCCAGCCCCATCGAGATGGCCCCGGCGACCAGGCCGGCGACGCCGGTGAGCACGACGGTGTGCGCGCTCACCCCGGCGCCGCCCACACCGGCGATCAGGCCGATGTTGGTGACCAGCCCGTCCATCGCGCCGAAGGTGGCCGCGCGCAGCCAGCCGCCGGAGACGTCCGCGTGCTCGTGGTCGATCGGCGCCACCGCCCCGGCCGGACGCGCGCCGATGTCGGCCGGCACGGGCCCGACCGGGCGCGCGCCGCTCTCGGCGGTCACGGCGGGGTCGGGCTTGTCGGGGTTCACGGCAGGGTCAGGATGTCCGCGCCGGACTCGGTGACCACCAGCGTGTGCTCGAACTGGGCGGTCCAGAGACGGTCCTTGGTGACCACCGTCCACGAGTCGCGCCAGGTCTCGTACGCGATGGAGCCGAGTGTGATCATGGGCTCGATGGTGAACGTCATGCCCGGCACCATGATGGTGTCGGCGTTCGGGTTGTCGTAGTGCGGGACGAACAGTCCGCTGTGGAAGGACTGGCCGATGCCGTGCCCGCCGAAGTCGCGCACCACGCCGTAGCCGAAGCGCTTGGCGTACGACTCGATGACCCGGCCGATCACGTTGATCGGGCGCCCCGGCGCGACCGCCTTGATGCCCCGCATCATGGCCTCGTGGGTGCGCTCGACCAGCAGCCGGGCCTCCTCGGCGACCTCCCCGACGCAGAACGTGGCATCGGTGTCACCGTGCACGCCGTCCTTGAACGCGGTCACGTCGACGTTGATGATGTCGCCGTCCTCGATCACCGTCGAGTCCGGGATGCCGTGGCAGATGACCTCGTTCAGGCTGGTGCAGCAGGACTTGGGGAAGCCCTTGTAGCCCAGCGTCGACGGGTATGCGTCGTGGTCGAGCAGGAACTCGTGCACGAGCCGGTCGAGCTCGTCGGTGGTGACACCCGGCTTGCAGTGCTCCCCGGCGAGCTGCACGGCCTGCGCCGCGATCCGCCCCGCGACCCGCATCTTCTCGATGGACTCGGCGTCCTGGGTGAGCGGGCCGTCCCAGCGCTTCGGCTGCTTGCGGCCGACGTACTCGGGACGGGGGATGTGGGCGGGCACCTCCCGCCACGGGGAGAGCTTGCCTGGGGTCAGCGTCGCGCGGCCGTTCATGCCCTGAACTCTAGCGCTCGGCGAAGACCGGGGCTCCGTCGATGCTGTGCGCGTTGCGGGTGGCCCGGTAGTGCTCGCGCTGTTCGGGCGTCTTGTGGTCCCAGAACTGGACGAGCAGGTCGCGGTCGCCGTCGTACGACATCAGGGGCACGCCGTAGCCGCAGGAGTCCGACACGCGGGTGACGTCGATCACGACGATGCTGCGCAGGCCGACGTGCGGCGGGGCCGGGAAGTGCTTGATCAGCTCGGCGGCCCGCGGGTCCTCGGCGAGCACCGACTCCCCGTGCCCGTGCAGGCGGTAGATCTTGGGCGGGCCGTCGAACGCGCAGACCATCAGCACGATGCGGTTGTTGTCGCGCAGGTGCGCCATGGTCTCGATGCCCGAGCCGCCGTACTCGTAGTACGCCACCTGATGGGGGCTGAGCACCGCGAAGGAGTCGGTCAGGCCCTTGGGCGAGAGGTTGACGTGGCCGTCCGGGTCGGACGGCGCGGTGGCCACGAAGAAGACCCGCTGCGCCATCAGGAAGTCACGGATCCGGTCGTCGATCTGCTCGTACACCTTGCCCATGCCCGCGACGCTACCCCCGCACCCGCCCCCTCACCGCCCCCACTCCCATGACCTGGGACACCCGCCCCGACGGGGCGTCGGGCACAGCGGCCCAGAAATACACGTTGGCCTATCTGGATGAGAAATTCGCGATCGAACTCATCCAGATAGGCCAACGTCTATGAAAAGCGGGATGCCGCGCCGGGGGCGCGAACGGTCAGACCGTGGCGAAGAACTCGGCGCGGTTGGCGCGGGCGTGGCGGACCTGGGTGGCCGCGCTCACCAGGGCCTGGAACAGGGCGTTGGTGGCCATGTCCTCCGGGTGCCACTGCACACCGACCGCGAACGGGTGGTCCGGGTGCTCGACCGCCTCGATCATGTCGTCGGTGGTGCACCAGCCCGTCGGCACCAGCCGGCCCGGATCCTTGACGGCCTGGTGGTGGTACGAGTTCACGACCGCCTCCGCACCGTACAGCTCGCGCAGGCGGGAGCCGGTGGCGAAGCGCACCGGGTGCTCGGCGTACACCTTCACCGGCCCGTGCGTGGTGTGCTCGCCGCTGCCGGGTACGTCGGGCAGGTGCTGGTGCAGCCGCCCGCCGGAGGCCACCGTCATCACCTGCATGCCCCGGCAGACGCCGAGCAGCGGCAGGCCGGTCTTCAGCGCGATGCGTACCAGCGGCAGCTCGCCCGCGTCGCGCAGCGGGCTGGTGTAGACCTTCGGGTGCGGCGTCTCGCCGTAGCGGGCCGGCTCGACGTCGGCGCCGCCCGCGACGATCAGCCCGTCGAGGCCGTCGAGGACCTCGACGCCGCCGTCGGCCATCGGGGGCACGAGCACCGGCCGGCCGCCCGCCTTGGCCACCTGTTCCGTGTAGGCCCAGGGCACGACCGCGGCGCGGGTGTCGTGCACGAGGAATCGGGTCGTTTCCACATAGGTGGTGATACCGATCAACGGTCTGGTCACATCGCTCACAACGGCGTCACGTAGGCCCCGGTAATGCCCCCGTCCACGACGAACTGGGAGGCGGTGATGAATGAGGAGTCGTCACTGGCGAGAAACGCTACCGCCGCGGCGATCTCTTCGGGCTCGGCGAACCGGCCCATCGGCACATGGACGAGTCGGCGAGCCGCCCGCTCCGGATCCTTCGCGAACAGCTCCATCAGCAGCGGCGTGGCCACCGGGCCGGGGCACAGCGCGTTGACGCGCACCCCCTGCCGGGCGAACTGCACGCCCAGCTCGCGGCTCATCGCGAGCACGCCGCCCTTGCTGGCGGTGTAAGCGATCTGACTGGTCGCCGCGCCCATCAGGGCGACGAAACTGGCCGTGTTGATGATCGAGCCCTTGCCCGCGGCGAGCATGTGCGGCAGGGCGTACTTGCAACACAGGTAGACGCTGGTGGTGTTGACCCGCAGCACCCGCTCCCAGGCGTCGAGCCCGGTGTCGAGGATCGAGTCGTCGTCGGGCGGGGAGATCCCCGCGTTGTTGAACGCGATGTCCACGCGCCCGCGCCGGGCCGCGACGCCGTCGAACAGCTCGCGCACCTGGTCTTCGTCGGAGACGTCGCACTGCACGAACTCCCCGCCGACCTCTTCGGCGATCTTCTTGCCGGCTTCCTCCGCGAGGTCGACGGCGACGACGTACGCGCCCTCGGCCGCGAACCGCCGCGCCGTGGCCGCGCCGATGCCGCTGGCCGCTCCGCTGATGACCGCCACCCGGTCCTGCAACCGCCCCATGCCCTGCCTCTGCCTGCCCTTCGCTGTTCCGATGACCGGTGGCGCCCGCGACCCGTGCTTACAGCGTGCGGGACGCGGACGGGGCACCGCTGGAGTTTCACTCGGTGGAGATGAAGACGTTCTTGGTCTCGGTGAACGCCAGCGGGGCGTCCGGGCCCAGCTCGCGGCCCAGTCCGGACTGCTTGGCCCCGCCGAACGGGGTCCAGTAGCGCACCGAGGAGTGCGAGTTGACGCTCAGCACGCCCGCCTCGACGCCGCGGGCCAGCCGCAGCGCACGGCCCACGTCCCGGGTCCAGATCGAACCGGACAGGCCGTACTCGGTGTCGTTGGCCAGCCGCAGCGCCTCGTCCTCGCCGTCGAAGGCCAGTACGGACAGCACCGGCCCGAACACCTCCTCGCGCCAGTGCCGCTCGCCCCGGTCGCGCGCGGCCAGCACCGTCGCCGGGTGCCAGAAACCGGCCCCGGCGGGTGCGTCGCCGCGCATCAGTACGTCCGCGCCGGCCACGTAGCCCGCGACCCGGGTGCGCTGCTCCGCGGTGATGAGCGGGCCCATACCGGTGGCCGGGTCCATCGGGTCGCCGCAGCGCCAGGCCGTGACGTGGGGCTCCAGCAGGGCGAGGAAGTCGTCGTACACCTCGCGCTGGACGAGCAGGCGGGACCGGGCGCAGCAGTCCTGTCCGGCATTGTCGAACACGGCCCCGGGCAGCGCGGCGGCGGCCTTGTCCAGATCGGCGTCGGCGAACAGCAGCGTGGAGTTCTTGCCGCCCAGTTCCAGGGTCACCCGGGTCAGGTCGGCGGCGCAGGCGGCCATGATCTGGCGGCCCACCTCCGCGGACCCGGTGAAGCAGATCTTGCGTACGCCCGGATGGGTCACCAGCGCGTGCCCGGTGACCTCGCCGTGGCCCGGCAGCACAGTCAGCACTCCCGGCGGCAGCCCGGCTTCGAGGGCCAGCTCGGCCAGGCGCAGCGCGGTCAGCGGCGTGGTCTCGGCCGGTTTCACGATGACCGTGTTGCCCGCGGCCAGCGCAGGGGCGAAGCCCCACGCGGCGATCGGCATCGGGAAGTTCCAGGGCACGATCACGCCGACCACGCCCAGCGGCTCGTGGAACGTCACGTCCACGCCGCCCGCGACCGGGATCTGCCGCCCACACAGCCGCTCCGGCGCACCGGAGTAGTAGTCGAGCAGGTCGCGGACGTTGCCGGCCTCCCAGCGCGCGTTGCCGACGGTGTGCCCGGCGTTGCGCACCTCCAGCAGCGCCAGCTCCTCGACGTGCGCGTCGACCACGGCCGCGAAGCGCCGCAGCAGCCTGGCCCGGTCGCCCGGGGACACGTTGCGCCAGCTCTCGAAGGCCTTCGCGGCGGCCCGCACGGCCGCGTCGACGCCGGCCGCGTCGACCGGTTCCACCGAGGTGATCAGCTCCTCGGTGACCGGGTTGATGATCTTCACAGCCGCTCGAACCCCCGCACCAGTTCCCAGTCCGTCACCGCGGCGTCGTACGCGGCCAGCTCCACCTGCGCGGCGTGCCCGTAGTGCTCGACCACGGCGTCGCCGAACGCCTCCCGGGCCACCGCGCTCGACTCCCACCGCAGCAGCGCGTCGCGCAGCGTGGCGGGCATCCGGGCGGCCGCGGGGTCCTCGTACGCGTTGCCGGTGAACACCGGTTCCAGCGGCAGCTCGTTGTCCAGGCCGTGCAGCGCCCCGGCGACCAGCGCCGCGATCGCCAGGTACGGGTTGACGTCGCCGCCCGGCGAGCGGTGCTCCACCCGCAGCGAGTGGTCGTGGCCGACCAGGCGCAGCGCGCAGGTGCGGTTGTCGCGCCCCCAGCGCAGCGCCGTCGGCGCGAACGAGCCCGCCTGGTATCGCTTGTACGAGTTGATGTTCGGCGCGTACAGCACGCTCAGCTCGGCCGTCGTCGCGAGCAGCCCGGCCAGCACCTGCTCGCCCAGCGGGCTCAGCCGGTCGTGCTCGGCCATCACCGGCCGTCCCTCCTCGTCACGCAGCGAGAAGTGGATGTGGCACGAGTTGCCCTCGCGCTGGTTCGGCTTGGCCATGAAGGTCAGCGACATGCCCTGCGCGGCGGCGATCTCCTTGGCCCCGTGCTTGTAGATCGAGTGCTGGTCGGCCGTCTTCAGCGCCTCGGCATACCGGAAGGCGATCTCGTGCTGGCCCAGGTTGCACTCGCCCTTGGCGCTCTCCGGGGCCAGCCCCGCCCCGGCCATGCCCAGCCGGATCGCCCGCAGCAGCGGCTCCACCCGCGACGTGCCCAGCAGCGAGTAGTCCACGTTGTAGCCGTTGGCCGGGGTCAGCCCCTGGTAGCGCTTCGCGGCCGCCTGCTCGTACGTGTCGGCGTAGACCACGAACTCCAGCTCCGTGCCGATGTACGCGGTCAGGCCCCGCTCGGCGAGGCGGTCCAGCTGCCGGCGCAGGATCTGCCGCGGCGACTGCACCACCGGCGAGCCGTCGTGCCACAGCACATCGGACATCACCAGAACCGTGCCGGGCAGCCACGGGACCGGGCGCAGCGTGTCCAGATCGGGCCGCAGCACGAAGTCGCCGTAGCCCTGCGACCAGCCGGAGACGGCATAGCCGTCGACCGGGGTCATCTCCACGTCCACCGCGAGCAGGTAGTTGCACGCCTCGCTGCCGTGTCCCACCACCTCGTCCAGGAAGTACGCCGCGTGCAGCCGCTTGCCCTGCAGGCGGCCCTGCATGTCCGTCATGGCCAGCAACACCGTGTCGATGTCGCCCGCCTCCACCATCGCGCGCAGGCGCTCCACCGACCACATGCCCACAAGGTCTACCGCCCCCACCCACCCACGTCAACAAACCCGAATACATCGCTGATCGTGGCGCACCGCCGCCCACCTCCTGCCGCAACTCTTGAAGACTTGCCGGATCCGCCACGTGTTGAGGCCGCGAGTCTTCAAGAGTGGCGACCGAGGGGGCGGGCGGGACGCGCAAAGTTGTGACCGAGGGCTTCCGTTCGGGGGTTGTAGCGGGTACCACTGACCAGATGGGAGCGAGTGCACGGGCGGTGATCATCGGGGGCGGCGTGGTCGGCTGCTCCCTGGCCTACCACCTCGGCCGGGCCGGGTGGCGCGACACGGTGCTGCTGGAGCAGCACGAGCTCACCGACGGCAGCACCTGGCACACCGCCGGGTTCGTCACCTCCATGCGCGGCCCGGACGGCCCCGGCTGGCACGCCCGGCTGGCCGGATACCTGCCCGCGCTGGCGGCCATGCTGCGCGCCGAGACCGGACACGACCCCGGCTGGCGTCCCGTCGGCGGGCTGCGGCTCGCGCTCAGCCACACCCACGTCGACGAGCTGCGGCGGCTGGCCCGCCGCGCCGACGAGCTGGGCGTGCCCCTCGAGCTGCGCGGCGCGTCGGCGACCATGAACCTGGTCCCCCGGCTCGACCTGTCCGACGTGCAGGCCGCGGCCTGGCTGCCGGGCGAGGGCTTCGTACGCCCGAAGGACTTCGTGAACGCGCTGGTCGCGGGGGCCGTCGCGCACGGGGTGAGCATCCGCACCGGAGTCCGGGTCACCGACATCGACACCACCGGCGGGCAGGTCCGGGCGGTGCACACCAGCGACGGCATCATCGAGACCCCGCTCGTGATCAACGCGGCGGGGGCGGCGGCGGGCGCCGTCGGAGCGATGGCCGGCGTCGTGGTCCCGGTCGTGCCGATCCTGCACCAGTACGGCGTCAGCGAGGTGCTGCACCCTGCGCTCGACCCGGACACCACCCCCACCTGCCGGATCCCCGAGCAGTCGCTCTACCTGCGGGCCGCCAACGGCTGCGTCATCGTCGGCGGCGGCCGGCCCGACCCGGTGCCCGCCTGGCCGGCCGGCGACGCCGAACCCCTGGCCAAGGCCCGCGAGCTGGCCGCGCCCGACGAGGAGGCGTTCGCCCCGCTGTGGCAGCTGGCCGGTGAGCGCATGCCTGAGCTGCGCCGCAGCAAGCTCGCGAAGATCATGCACGGGGTGGAGGCGTTCACTCCCGACGGCGCCCCGCTGGCGGGCCGCTCCGCCCTGCCGGGCCTGTGGATCGCGGCCGGGTTCGGCCTGCACGGCATGGGTCTGTCCGGCGGCATCGGCCGCCACCTCGCCGAATGGATCACCTCAGGCACCGCCAGTTGGGAGCTCGACGCACTGCTCCCCGAACGTTTCGGCGCCCCCGCCGCCAACCGCGACTGGACCACCTCCCGCGCCCTCGACACCCTCCGCCGCTGACCCGCCTGGGTCACTCGGTGGAAGGTTTGGCGGCGGGAGCGGCGGGAGCGGCGGCGGGGCCGGGGCTGGTGACGGTGCTGGCCAGCTGTTCCCAGATCATGCCGGTCTGGTGGGCGAGCGCGCCGACCACGGCGGGCACCACGGGCAGCAGCCAGTCGGCGACCCAGCCGTGGTGGGCCAGGTTGAGCACGACGATCGCGGCCACCGCGCCGCCGACCCCGTGCGCGCTCGCCCGCCAGGCGGCCCGGCCGGAGTGGGAGATCGCGGCGCGGCGGGCGGCCTTGTCGCTGAGGTTGGGGAAGCCGGACAGCGCCTTGGCGTCCCGGCGTCCGAAGTTGAAACCCGACACGGCGAGGGTGACCGCGCAACCGGTCACCACGGCCGCCAGGGTGTTACGGGTCAGCATCATCAGCAGCGCGGCGGACGCGCCGCCGGTGCCGACGGCGACCACGGCACGGATCCACTCCTGCTTCTCTCCGGGATACC
The DNA here is from genome assembly GCF_009720365.1 of Catellatospora paridis. Classification (GTDB taxonomy): domain Bacteria; phylum Actinomycetota; class Actinomycetes; order Mycobacteriales; family Micromonosporaceae; genus Catellatospora; species Catellatospora paridis. The sequence goes on from NZ_ML769315.1 coordinate 603,174, forward strand.
AGTAGTACTTGGTGGTGGTGTCAGAGAGCTGTTTAACGATCCGCCCCATAGGGGTAGTCACCTCGCCGGCCGTCACATCTGGTCAGCCACTATCGTTACTTAACGTAGTTAGCTAGGTGCGCAAAGTCACGAAAATGGCCGTGACTGCGGCGTGGCGCGCCATCCGGCCGCACCGTCAGAACAGGACCGTCGCGAACGCACCCACCTGCCGGAACCCCAGCCGCTGGTACACCCGGCGGGCCGGGGTGTTGAAGTCGTTGACGTACAGGCTGACGCTCGGCGCGACCCGGCGCAGCGCGTCGCGCACCACGGCCGCCATGCCGGCTATCGCAAAGCCGCGCCCCCGCCAGGACGGGTCCACCCAGACCCCCTGGACCTGCGCGGTATGCCGCGTCACCACCGCCAGCTCGGCCTTGAACACCACGGTGCCGTCGACGATCCGGGCGTACGACCGCCCCGCCTTCACCAGCTCCGCGACGCGCCCGCGATAACCACGCCCCCCGTCGTCGCCCAGCGGCGAGACGCCGACCTCCTCGGTGTACATCGCCACCGACGCCGGAAAGACGAGGTCGACCTCGTCGGGCCGGACCTGGCGCACCAGCGGGTCGGCCGCCACCGCGGGCGGGGTCTCCACGACCAGCAGCGGCTGGTGGGCGCGCACCGTGCGCTCGGGGCCCCAGGCCGGCCGCAGCAGCTCCCACAGGCCCAGCACGGCCTCGGACTCCCCCACCAGCGACGCGCACACGCGCGGCTGCCCGGAGACCATCTCGGCGAACGCGGCCACCGCGGCGGCGTCGGCGCCGACCGGGGAGACCTGCCCGCCCGACCAGAGCACCGCCTCCGGGTGCCGGCGGCTGCCGTAGCCGTAGAGCCTGCCGTCGGCGCGCCAGCCCAGCCCGCGTATCGCCACCCGCTCAGCCACCTGCGCCGCCGCGATCGGATACGCCGCCAGCAGGCGTTCCACTGCGGCGCGGTCAGCTTCGGCCAGCTGCCGCACCGGAAGGGTGAGCATGCCCACAGCCTAATGAGATCCGCGCGGCCCGCCAGTGGTATCCCCGGTAACACGGTTGTCGCCGACAGGTTGCCGATATATCGTAAACACATCGCTGATACGTCGACGATAATCATGAGCGGCCCGCGCCTTCGGGCCCACTGAACGAACCAGGAGAAAACGACATGTTCCGACGACACCACGGACACGACACGCACGAGCACGGGCACGGCCCGGGGCATGGCCACGACCCCCGACTGTTCGCCTTCGGGCCGATGCGGCCGCCGTTCGGCCCCGGCGGCTTCGGCCATGGACGCGGGCACGGCCGGGGACGCGGCCGGCGCGGCAACACCCGCGCGGCGGTGCTGGGCCTGCTGCTCGAGCGGCCGATGCACGGATACGAGATGATCTCCGAGCTGGAGACCCGCACCGGCGGGGTGTGGCGGCCGAGCCCCGGCTCGATCTACCCGACGCTGCAGCTGCTGGAGGACGAAGGCCTGATCGTCAGCGAGGAGAGCGGCGGCCGCAAGCGGTTCACCCTCACCGAGACCGGCCGGGCCGAGGCCGAACGCGCCGGCGAGTCCGGCCAGGGCCGACCGTGGCAGGACTTCGACGCCGACCACATCGCCCAGTCCCAGGAGTTCCGCGAGGCGGGCTTCGCCATCATGAGCGCCCTGCGCCAGGTCGCCATGTCCGGCACCCCCGCCCAGCGCCAGCAGGCTCTGGAAACCCTCCAGGACACCAAGCGCAAGCTCTACTCCATCCTCGCCGAGTGACCCCCGACGAAGAAGGCCCCGTTCCTGAGGAACGGGGCCTTCTCGGTTGTCCGGATCAGTGGACGGTGACCACCGCGGGGGTGGGCGCGTCGTCACCGAGCGGGTCGATGCCCATGTCGGCGGCGATCTTCATGGCCTCCTCGACCAGGGTCTCCACGATCATCGACTCGGGCACGGTCTTGATGACCTGGCCCTTGACGAAGATCTGGCCCTTGCCGTTGCCGGAGGCCACGCCGAGGTCGGCCTCGCGGGCCTCGCCGGGGCCGTTGACGACGCAGCCCATGACGGCGACCCGCAGCGGCGCCGGGAAGCCCTCCAGGGCCGCGGTGACCTGCTCGGCGAGGGTGTACACGTCGACCTGGGCGCGGCCGCAGGACGGGCAGGACACGATCTCCAGGCCCCGCTCCTTGAGGTTGAGCGACTCCAGGATCGCGGTGCCGACCTTGATCTCCTCGACGGGCGGGGCGGACAGCGACACCCGGATGGTGTCGCCGATGCCCTCGGCCAGCAGCGCGCCGAACGCCACCGCCGACTTCACGGTGCCCTGGAACGCCGGGCCCGCCTCGGTCACCCCGAGGTGCAGCGGGTAGTCGCACTGCTGCGCGAGCAGCCGGTACGCCCTGATCATCACGACCGGGTCGTTGTGCTTCACGCTGATCTTGATGTCACGGAAGCCGTGCTCCTCGAACAGCGAGCACTCCCACAGCGCCGACTCGACCAGCGCCTCCGCGGTGGGCTTGCCGTACTTCTCCAGCAGGCGCTTGTCCAGCGAGCCCGCGTTCACGCCGATGCGGATCGGCACGCCGGCCGCCGAGGCCGCCGCGGCGATCTCCTTGACCTTGTCGTCGAACTGCCGGATGTTGCCCGGGTTCACCCGCACCGCCGCGCAGCCCGCGTCGATCGCCGCGAACACGTACTTGGGCTGGAAGTGAATGTCGGCGATCACCGGGATCGGCGACTTGCGCGCGATCGCGGGCAGCGCCTCGACGTCGTCCTGGGAGGGCACCGCCACCCGCACGATCTGGCAGCCGGACGCGGTGAGCTCCGCGATCTGCTGCAGGGTCGCGTTGACGTCGGAGGTCAGCGTGGTCGTCATCGACTGCACGCTGATCGGGGCTCCCCCGCCGACCGGCACGCTGCCGACCATGATCTGCCGGCTCTGGCGCCGCGGCGCGAGCGGCGTGGGGGGAGCAGCCGGCATACCAAGGTTGATCGCAGTCACAGCACACTCACTTGTAGATCGAGATGGGGTTGACGATGTCCGCGGTGACGGTCAGCAGCGTGAACGCACCGAAGATCAGGATGACCGTGTAGGTCAGGGGCATCAGCTTGAAGTAGTCGACCCGGCCCGGGTCGGGCTTGTGCAACCGCGCGTACACCCATGAACGAATTCTCTCGAACCACGCGATGAACAGGTGTCCCCCGTCCAGGGGAAGCAGCGGCAGCAGGTTGAAGATGCCGATGAACAGGTTGAACGCGATGAACAGCCCGACGAACATGCTCCACGCGCCCTCCTGCGCGGCCTCGCCGCCCAGGATGCTGATGCCCACCACGCTGATCGGGGTGTTCGGGTCGCGCTTCTCCCCGCCGATGGCCGAGAACAGCGCCGGGATCCGCTTCGGGAACTCCTTGAGCGCCTCGAACGTCGCGCCGACCATGGTCCCGGCATACTGGGCGCTCGCGCCGACCGCCTCGCCGGGGCCGTACTTGACCAGGTAGGGAACGGTCGCGTCCAGGCCGACACCGATCGCGGCGACCTTCTGCACGCTGCCGTCGCTCATCTCGCGCTCGACCGTCGCGGGCGTCAGCTGCAGGGTCTGCGGTGCGCCGTCGCGCAGGACCGTCATCGTGGCGGTCTGGCCGGCGGTCAGCGGCCGGATCTGCTTGATCGCCTCGCCCCAGTTGGCCACCGCGGCGCCGTTCACCGCGATCAGCTTGTCGCCGTTGCGCAGACCGGCCTGGCTGGCCGGGCTGGCCGGGTCCTTCGCCTCGCACGCGCGCAGCGGCAGGCTGGTCACCACGCACGGCTGCACCGTCAGCACGGCCGGCTGGCCGTCGCTGGGCGCCTTGGTCGGCAGGTCCGGGTTGGGCAGGCCGGAGAAGACCGCCAGCCCCCAGATCGCGACGGCGGCCAGGATGAAGTGCACGATCGAGCCGGCCGACATCACGATCGAGCGCTTCCACACGGGGAAGCGCCACATCGCCTTGGGGTCGTCGGCGTCCTCGTCCTGCGGCGTCATGCCGACGATCTTGACGAAGCCGCCGAGCGGGACGCCCTTGACGCCGTACTCGGTCTCGCCGCGGCGGAACGACCACAGGGTGGGACCGAAGCCCACGAAATACCGGGTCACCTTCATGCCGAAGGCCTTCGCCGTGCCCATGTGGCCGGCTTCGTGCAGGCTTACGGAGATCAGGATGACAAGCGCGAAGAGGGCGATCCCCAGGGCGTTCATCAGGCGCTCTTCTCCTTGATCAGGTCGTGTGCGCGCGTGCGCGCCCAGTGCTCCGCGGCGAGCACGTCCTCGACGGTACCCGGTTCGTCGAAGTCGGGCGCACCGTCGAGGATCTCCCCGACGGTGTCGACGATGGCCAGGAACGGCAGACGGCCCGCTGTGAAAGCCGCCACACACTCCTCGTTCGCCGCGTTGTAGATCGCCGGCCGGCAGCGCCCGGCCCGGCCGGCGGCCTTGGCCAGCTCCACCGCCGGGAACGCCTCATTGTCCAGCGGGCGCAGCTCCCAGTTGTGCGCGAGCGTCCAGTCGACCGGCGCGGCCGCCTCGGGCACCCGGTCCGGCCAGCCCAGCGCCAGCGCGATCGGCAGCCGCATGTCCGGCGGGCTGGCCTGCGCCAGCGTCGAACCGTCGGTGAACTCGACGAGGGAGTGCAGCACCGACTGCGGGTGCACCATCACCTCGATGTCGTCGTACGCCACGTCGAACAGCTCGTGCGCCTCGATCACCTCGAGGCCCTTGTTCACCAGCGTCGCCGAGTTGATCGTCACCACCGGGCCCATGTCCCAGGTCGGGTGCTTGAGCGCCTCCTCGACGGTGACCGCGCCCAGCTCCTCACGGCGGCGGCCACGGAACGCGCCCCCGCTCGCGGTCAGGATCAGCTTGCGCACCTCGGCCCGGGTCCCGCCGCGCAGGCACTGCGCCAGCGCCGAGTGCTCGCTGTCGACCGGCACGATCTGCCCCGGCTTGGCCACCGCCCGCACCAGCGGCCCACCGGCCACCAGCGACTCCTTGTTGGCCAGCGCGAGGATGCGCCCCGCCCGCAGCGCGGCCAGCGTCGGCGCGAGCCCCAGCGAACCGACCACGCCGTTGAGCACGATGTCCGCGGGCCACTGGGCCAGCTCCGTCATCGCCTGCGGTCCCGCGAGGATCTTCGGCAGCTTGAAGTCGCCGGACGACCACCCGCGGCGCTGCGCCTCGGCGTAGAACGCCAGCTGCAGGTCCTGCGCCGCGGTGGACTTGGCCACCCCGACCGCCTCGACCCCCAGCTCCAGCGCCTGCTGCGCCAGCAGCGCCACGTTGCCGCCGCCCGCGCCCAGCGCGACGACGCGGAACCGGTCCGGATTGCGCCGCACGATGTCTATGGCCTGTGTGCCGATCGACCCGGTGGAGCCGAGCAGCACTATCTCGCGGGGGATCATTCCTTCATTCTCGCCGAGCCCGCCGGGTGCCCGCTGCGGGGGCTACTCGTCGAGCCCCTCTTTCGTGATCATGTACAGCTCTGCCTCGATGTCGTACCAGCGGTGGGTGCGGCCGACGTGGGTCATGCCGATGCGGTGCATCACCGCCAGCGAGGGCACGTTGTCGGGGCGGGCGATGGCGTGGATCTCTGCCAACCCGAGCGCCCAGCCGTGCGCCAGCACGGCCCGCCCCGCCTCGGTGGCATACCCGTGGCCCCATGAGTCAGGGTGGAAGTGCCAGCCGATCTCGACCTCGCCGCGGCCGTGCCCGTCGGCCGGCGGCGGCAGCGGCTTGAGCAGCACGGACCCGGCGACAGCACCGGTGTCGCGCCGCTCGACCGCCCACACGCCGTAGCCGGGTTCGGCGGCGTAGAACTCGCACCGCCGGTCGATGACGAGCTGCGACTGCGCCGGGTCGGCCAGCGGGGTGGGCATGCCGAGCCAGCGGGTGACCTCGTCCCGCCGGTAGATGTCGTAGTTGCGGGCCAGGTCGGCGGAGCCGTCGGTCCACTGCCGGATGATCAGGCGCGCGGTTTCCAGGCGCACCTCAGACCTCCGCCGGTGGGGGCATGTCGTCGGGCCGGCCGACCCGGTGGGCATACCGGTCGACGACCACCGCGATCGCCGCGTCGTCGGCGGGGGTGATCAACCGCCGGGGCACCGTGATCTCGCCGACCCCGGCTGCCACGAACCGCCAGAAGTGGTCGGGCCGCACCACCTGCGACAGGCCGGACCAGCTGTAGAAGACGTCTCCGCTGCCGGTCGTGAGCCGTACCCCGAGCACGTCGATCAGCACCGTCATCGGCGCGTACTTCACATCGGGCGTGCCGCGCACGGCCAGCCACGCGGACAGTGCCGCGTCCCCGGCGAACAGCACGGCGAGCAGGCCCAGCCAGACGGCTCCGAAGGGGAAGGGCCAGGCCTCGCCCTCGTTCCACAGGTAGATCATCCAAAGGGCGACCGTGCCGCTGACCAGCGCCACGAAGGCGCTCACCCGGTTCTGGCCCGCCCGGTGCAGCGCGGCCAGGCGCAGGAATTCGGGCCGATCCCACAGCCAGGTCACCTGGACCGTGTCCTCACCGTGCAGCTGCATCGGGGCAGTATGGCCACCGGCCCGGCGAAGGTCAACGGAGCGGGGCGCTCGCCGGCCCGGCCGTGGGCACGGCCCGGCGAGCGCTCAGGTCAGCTGCGGAACGGTCCGGTGACCTCGTAGGTGATGCCGCCCGACGAGGAGCCCGAGGTGCCCCGCTGGGACGAGAAGTAGAAGCGGTTGCCGGCCGGGTTGAACGCCGGTCCGGTGACCTCCGAGGAGCTCTGCCCGGTGATGCGCAGGAACGGCGCGATGACGTCGTCCGGCGTGATGACGCAGATCTCCAGGTTGCCGCCGTCCTCGGCGACGAACAGGTCCCCGCTGGTCGCGCTGCCGGTGATGTTGTCGACCCCGGTCAGCGGCGGTGTGCCGCTCACCAGCGAGTCGTCGTACGCCAGCTCGATCTGCGACGTCGCGGTGTTGTACGCCCAGACGCGGTTGTCGCCCTTGGTGGTGAAGTAGACGATGCCGTTGTCGTACCAGCAGCCCTCACCGCCGTTGAACCGCTTCACGCCGCTGACCTGGTTGCGGGTCACGGTCGGCGAGCCGTCCGGATCCGGCACGGTCGCCCAGGTGAGCATGACGTTCGTGCCGGAACCGCCCTTGGCCACCTGGAGCGTGCCGGTGGCCAGGTTTCCCCAGGTGTTCGGGATGAACCGGTAGAAGCACCCGTTGGTCTCGTCCTCGGTCAGGTAGATGACGTGGTTCACCGGGTCGCAGGCGGCGGCCTCGTGCTTGAACCGGCCCATCGCCGGGCGGGCCGCAGCCGCGTTCACACCCCACGGGTCGGTCTCCCAGACCCGGCCGGTCGACGTCTCCTCGCAGGACAGCCAGGTGTTCCAGGGCGTATGCCCACCCGCGCAGTTGGTGGAGGTCCCCGACAGGATGCGGTACGCGCCGGTGACGGTGCCGCCGGAGTTGAACTTCACCGCCGACGCCCCGCCCGCGGACACCTCGGAGTTGGACACGTAGATCCAGCCCGAGCCGTCGGCGAAGCACGCCCCGCCGTCGGGGGCGGCGTGCCAGGTGTACGACGTGCCGGACACGGTCTGGCTGGACCGCGCGATGACCCGGCTGGTGAAGCCGGAGGGCAGCATGATGCCGTTCGCGTCGGCGGCCTGCAGCGCCCCGTAGGGTCCCGGGCCGGGCTGCGCCGGGGCAGCGAACGCCTCTTTCCACAGCGCACCCGAGAAGGCAGCGGCCGCGCCGCCCACGACCCCGGCCCGCAGCACGTTACGACGGTCCACAGTAGACCTCCACGATGGTCGATGTCTGTCAGCGAGCACGCTAAGAGCCCCAGACGTCGCCCATCCCGTGATCAGATGAACGTCTTATGTCCCAACGGTATCCGGCCGCGACGCAACCACCCAAGATCCACCGACGGAGATCGCCGTTTCGGGCCGGAAAGTGAGGTCCAACCGCACCTTCCGACCCGAAACAGCCATCTTGGCCCGCAAGCGGGGCACCGGGCCGCGGAGGCCGGTGCGCCCACGCCGCCAAGGCAGGCCGCGGGTCAGGCCTCCTTGAGGCCGTAGCGGCGGTAGACCAGGCCCAGGGGGCCGGGGGCCCACCAGTTCCAGCGGCCCAGCAGGCGCATCGTGGCGGGCACCAGCACCGCCCGGACCAGTGCCGCGTCGATGGCCACGGCGACCACCATCCCGACGCCGAGCACCTTGATCGTCGTCGTGCCACCGGTCGCGAACCCGCCCAGCACCACCATAAGCAGCAGTGCCGCGGCGGTGATGATCCCGCCGGTGCGCTGCAGCCCGGACGCGACGGCCTGGGTGTTGTCCCCGGTGGCGTCCCACTCCTCGCGCACCCGCGACAGCAGGAACACCTCGTAGTCGGTGGCCAGTCCGAACAGGACCGCCAGCATCAGCACCATGTTGCCGGGCTCCAGGAAGCCGGTCACGGTGAAGCCGAGCCAGTCCGACAGGTGCCCGTCCTGGAAGATCCAGACGACCACCCCGAACGACGCCCCGATCGAGATCACGTTCATCACGATGGCCTTCAACGGCAGCACGACCGAGCCGAATGCCAGGAACAGCAGCAGGAACGTGCTCACCGCGACCATGCCGAGCATCCACGGCAGCCGCCCGCCGAGCGAGTCGAGCTGGTCCAGGTCGGCCGCGGTCCGCCCGCCGACCAGCATCTGTGTCCCGTCGGGCACCGGCAGGTCCCGGATCGCCTGCACGACCTCGCGAGCACTCTCGTCGGCCGGCTCGCCGGGGTACGACGCTGTGATGAGGGTGGCGTCCCCCTTCTGCGCCGCGATCATCGCGCCGGGCACGTTCTGCACGGCCTGAATGCGGGTCAGCATGGTGTCCGCCCCGGGGCCGAGGATCAGGACGCTGATCGGGGCGGCGCTGCCACCGGGGAACTCGTCGGCGATGCGCTCGGTGACGGTGCGCGACTCGGTGCCCGCGGGCAGCACTCGCTCGTCGAACCCGCCGAACTGCGCCCGCAGGAACGGGGTCGCGGTGAGCGCGAGGATCGCGGCGACGCCGAGGGCGTACAGCACGGGCCGGCTCATCACGCTGCGGGCGATGCGGGCCCAGCCGCCCTCACCGGCCGGACGCGCCTGGAACAGCTTCGGCAGCGGTACGCGCCATGCGTTGATCTTCGGGCCGAGCACGGCCAGCAGCGCGGGCAGGGCGGTGAGCGCGGCCAGCATGGCGACGAGCACGGCGGCCATGCCACCCCAGGCCATGGACTTGAGGAAGTCCATCGGGAAGATCAGCAGGCTGGCCAGGGCGAGCGCCACGGTCAAACCCGAGACCAGCACGGTACGCCCCGCGGTGGCCAGCGTGTGGGCGACCGCGTCCGCGGGGCTGCGCCCGGCGGCCAGCTCTTCTCGGAACCGGCTGACCACGAACAGCGCGTAGTCGATGGCCATGCCCAGGCCGAGCATCGTGATGATGTTGACGGCGAACACGGACACGTCGGTGACCTGTGCGAGCAGGCGTACCGCGATGAACGCGCCGAGCACGGCGAGCACGCCGACGAACAGCGGGGTGGCCGCGGCGACCAGGCCGCGGAAGATGAACACCAGCAGCACCAGCAGGATCGGCAGGCTGATCAGCTCGGCCTTGGTGATGTCGTCGTTGATCCGCGTGTTCGCGTCGTCGAGGAACGGGATGAGCCCGCCGACCTCGGTGTGCAACCCGTCGGCGACCAGGTCGTCGCGCAGCACGGCGAGATCGTCGAGCTTGCTGTTCTCGTCCCCGTCCCGCAGCTGGATCGCCAGGTAGGTGGCGTGCCCGTCGGTGGAGGTGAAGCGGCCGGGCACGCCCGGGGTAAACGCGCCGACGACGCTGGCCACCTCGGGCCGCCCGGACAGCTCCGTGGCGACTGCGGTCACCGCGTCCCGGAACGCGGGCTGGTCCTGGGTCAGGCTGTCCGAGGAGTACAGCGCCAGGATGTCGACGTCCTGGCGGCCGAGCTGGGCGGTGATCTCCCGGTGCGCCCGGCTGGACGCGCTGCCCGGGTCGTCGAACCCCCCGCTGATCAGGTCGCCGAACACGCCGCCGCCCCACGACGCCCCGATGACCAGCACCGCCGCGGCTATGCCGAGCACCAACCAGCGCAGCCGCACCACGGCTCGCCCCCACCACGCGAACATCGCGTTCCTTCCCGGAACAGATATCATTGTTTACGCCACTCATTTGAGTGAACGGTGTTTACTTTCGCGGACGACGTTCACTCCGGTCAAGGGAGCTCCATGTCGGACACCTCACACCGCCGCGAGCGCCTGCGCGAGCGCACCTTGATCGAGATCAAGGACCTGGCGCGGGCGCAGCTGGTCGCGAGCGGGCCGGCCGCGATCTCGCTGCGTGCCATCGCCCGGGAGATGGGGATGACCGCCGCCGCGCTCTACCGGTACGTGCCCGCGCTCGACGCGCTCGTCATCGAGCTGTGCACGGACCTGCACAACGAGGTGCGGCTCGCCTGTGAGGCGGCCCGCGACGCGGACCCGGACCCCGATCCGCTACGGCGGCTGCTCGTCATGGCGCGCGAGCTGCGGCGCTGGGCGCTGGCGCACCGGCCCGAGGCGACCCTGATCTTCGGGCCGCCGCTGCCGGGCGTCGAGCAGTTCCACCAGCAGTGCGACGACCTGCAGTGCGCGGGCGCCCAGCTCGGCCAGATCTTCGTCGAGCCCATGCTGGAGCTGTGGCAGGCGGGCCGGCTGCCACAGCTCCCCCACGTCGACCTCGACCGGCTGGCCGGGGCGCTGCCCGCGCACGGCGAGCTGCCGATCGAGGTCACCGCGGTCTTCCTGACCTCCTGGATCCGCCTCTACGGCGTGCTCGCCGCCGAACTGTTCGGCCAGCTCACCTGGGCCGCCACCGACACCGAACCCCTCTTCGAAGCCGAACTCGCCTCCTTCGCCGCCCAGATCCCCCCGGCCGCCTCCCCCTCTGCCGCAACTCTTGAAGAGTCGCGGCCTCAGGCCAGCCCGGAGCCCGCAAGTCTTTAAGAGTTGCGGCGCGGTGGGACGCCGGGCGGGCAGGTTGGGGCAGGTGGGTGGTGGAGTGGGCGGCGGGTGACTGATTCGCGGCTCAGGAAGGTAGGCTCGCGCGCTATGACGAGCAACACAGCCGTTCCCCAGCTGCCCGACCGTGCCCGCGTGGTGGTCGTCGGCGGCGGCATCATCGGCACCTCCATCGCGTACCACCTGGCGCACATGGGCTGCAAAGACGTGGTGCTGCTGGAGCGGGACAAGCTCACCTCGGGCACCACGTGGCACGCCGCCGGTCTCATGGTCACCTTCGGCTCGATGTCGGAGACCTCGACCGAGATGCGCAAGTACACCCGCGACCTGTACAGCCGGCTGGAGGCCGAGACGGGCCTCGCCACGGGTCTGAAGCAGGTCGGGTTCGTGCAGGTGGCCACGGACGCGGACCGGCTGGAGGAGTACCGCCGGGTGTCGGCGTTCAACCGGCTGTGCGGCGTGGACGTGCACGAGGTCTCCCCTGGCGAGGTCAAGGGTCTGTTCCCGCTGGCGAACGTCGACGACGTGCTGGCCGGGTTCTACGTCGCCGAGGACGGCCGGGCCAACCCCGTCGACGTCACCATGTCGCTGGCCAAGGGCGCCCGGATGCAGGGCGTACGCATCATCGAGAACGTGCCCGCCACCGGCTTCCTGAAGCAGGGCAACACCGTCACCGGCGTACGCACGCCCTACGGCGACATCGAGGCCGAGTTCGTGGTCAACTGCGCGGGCATGTGGGCCCGCCAGCTCGGCGAGAAGGCCGGCGTGAACATCCCGCTGCAGGCCGCCGAGCACTACTACCTGATCACCGAGCCGATCGACGGCATGCACGGCGACCTGCCGGTGCTGGAGGACCCGTCGTCGTACGGCTACTTCCGCGAGGAGGGCGCCGGGCTGATGATCGGCCTGTTCGAGGCGCTGTGCGCGCCGTGGAAGGTCGAGGGCATCCCGGACACGTTCTCCTTCGGCGAGCTGCCCCCGGACTGGGACCGCATGGCGCCCTACCTGGAGAAGGCGATGGCCCGCATCCCGATCTCGACCGAGGTCGGGGTGCGCAAGTTCTTCTGCGGCCCGGAGAGCTTCACCCCCGACCTGGCCCCGATCGTCGGCGAGGCCCCGGAGCTGAAGAACTACTTCGTCGCGGCGGGCCTGAACTCGATCGGCATCCTGACCGGCGGGGGCATCGGCCGGGCCATGGCGCACTGGATCCTGAACGGCCGCCCCGACATCGACGTGACCGGCATGAACATCGACCGGCTGCACACGTACCAGAGCAACCCGGCCTACCGGGCGACCCGCACCGTGGAGTCGCTGGGCATGGTCTACGCGCCGCACTACCCGGGCAAGTCCATGGAGACGGCTCGCAATGCCAAGCTGTCCCCGATCCACGAGCGCCTGCGCGCACGGCGCGGCTACTTCAAGGACGTCAGCGGCTGGGAGAGCCCCGACTGGTACGCCCCGGAGGGCCAGGAGCCCAAGGTCGAGAAGCTGTCCTGGGGGCGGCAGAACTGGTTCGGCCACTGGGCGCAGGAGCACCGGGCAGCCCGCGAGGGCGTGATCCTCATGGACATGTCGTTCATGGCGAAGTTCCTGGTGCAGGGGCGCGACGCGGGGGCGGCGCTGGAGCGGCTGAGCGCGAACCGGGTCGACGGCGAGCCGGGGATGATCACGTACACCCAGTGGCTGAACGAGGGCGGCACGCTGGAAGCCGACCTGACCGTCACCAAGCTGGCCGACGACCGGTTCTGGGTGGTCGCCTCCGACACCGCGCACCGGCACGTCGAGACGCGCATGCGCCGGCACTTCGAGGCGACCGGGGCGCACGCGTTCGCCACCGACATGACCGGGGCGTACGCCCAGATCAACATCCAGGGGCCGCGGTCGCGTGAGCTGCTGTCCGCCGTGACCACGGCGGACATGTCGAACGAGGCGTTCGGGTTCCGGACGGCTCGCGAGATCGACCTCGGGTTCGCCCGCGCGCTGTGCATCCGGATCACCTACCTGGGCGAGCTGGGGTACGAGCTGTACATCCCGGCCGAGCAGGCGGTGCACGCGTACGACCGGCTGGTCGAGGCCGGGCGGCCGCTCGGGCTGCGGCACGCGGGCCTCAAGGCGCTGTCCAGCCTGCGGATGGAGAAGGGCTACCGGGACTACGGGCACGACATCGACAACACCGACTCGGTGCTGGAGGCGGGGCTCGGGTTCGCGGTCGCGCTGGACAAGCCGGGCGGGTTCATCGGGCGCGACGCGGTTCTCGCGAAGAAGGCCGAGGGGCCGCTGCGCCGCCGCCTGCTCCAGATCCTGGTCACCGACCCGGACGCGATGATGTTCCACGCCGAGGTGGTGCGGCGGGACGGGGTGCCGGTGGGCTACATCAGGGCCGCGTCATACGGCCACACGCTCGGCGGGGCGGTCGGGCTCGCGATGATCGACGCCGGGGACGTACCGCTCGACCAGGCCTGGATCGACGCGGGAACGTGGACCGTGGAGATCGCCGAGCGGGTTTACCCCGCCACGGCCTCCCTGCGCCCCCTCTACGACCCCAAGAACGGCCGCATCAAGATGTGACGGCGCCCGGCCCCGCCTTTTATAGACGTTGGCCTATCTGGATGACTTTTTCGCGATCGGACTCATCCAGATAGGCCAACGTCGTTGCAAGGCGGCCCCCTCGGCGCGCCCTGCCGGTGCCCGGCGGGGTTCGGGGGTCTGAGAACCCCGCCGGGGCTTGGGGGGTGGGGTCAGAAGTTGCCGGTGTAGAGGAGGCGGTTCGGGGAGCCGCTGCCCGGGGAGCCGACCACGCCCGTGGTGGCGTTGGCGATCAGCGCCGCCTGCACCTGGGCGGGCGTCGCACCCGGGTTGTTCTGCAGGTACAGCGCGACCGCGCCGGCCACGTGCGGGGTCGCCATCGAGGTGCCGCTGATGGTGTTGGTCGCGGTGTTGTCGGTGAACCACGACGACGTGATGTTCACCCCGGGCGCGAAGATGTCGACGCAGGTGCCCCGGTTGGCCCAGGAGACCTTGCTGTCGTTGGTCTGCGTCGCCGACACCGTGATCGCCTCGGGCACCCGGGCGGGCGAGTAGTTGCAGGCGTTGGCCGCGAAGATGCCCAGGATGCCGTTGCCGGCCGCGATGGCGTACGTGACACCGTCGGCGATCGACGCCTTCACCGCGTTGTCCAGCACCGTGTCCGCGCCGCCGCCGAGGCTCATGTTGGCGACCGCGGGCTCGCCCGGGTCGTGGTCGGCGGTCACCCAGTCGATGCCCGCGACGACCTGCTCGGTGGTGCCGCTGCCCTCGGCGTCCAGCACCCGCACCGCAACCAGGGTCACGCCCTTGGCCACGCCGTACGTGGTCCCGCCGACGGTGCCCGCGACGTGGGTGCCGTGGCCGTTGCCGTCGTCGGCCGTGCCGCCGTCGATCGCGTCGAACCCGGAGACGGCCCGCCCGCCGAACTCGCTGTGCGCGAACCGGATGCCGGTGTCGATGATGTACGCCCGCACCGACGACGCGGTGTTCGAGTAGGTGTAGGAGTTGCTCAGCGGCAGGTTGCGCTGGTCGATGCGGTCGATGCCCCACGTGGCGGGCGACTGCGTGGCGCTCGCCCGGTGGACCATGTTGGGCTGCACGTAGGCGACGGACGCGTCGGCGGCGATGCGGCGGGCGGCGAGGGCGCTGCCACTGAAGGAGAAGCCGCGCAGGCCCGCCCGGAACGTCTTGCGCAGGCTCGCCCCGTGCCGCCCGGCCAGTCCGGTCGCGGCGGAGACGTCGGCGCCGGGCTTGAGGACCACGACATAGCTGTCGGCCACGACCTCGCCGCTGACGGCGAGCACAGCCGCCTCCGGGGGCGCGGCGGCGGCCGCCGCGGGCAGGGCGGTGGCACCGGCCAACAGCACCGCGACACCCAGCACGAACGTGCGGGCACGTTTCATGGTTGGTTCCTCCCCTGTCAGGCCGGCGGCCCGAGGCACTGGCTCGTAGCTCGTGGCAGGACCCGCCGGAACTGTGTTTTGGAGGAACGTATACAGCGATTATGAATATTTGAAGACTTATGTTTATCGCTGTCTTGCTATTCACTGGGAAGGTTGGAGACCTGTCCCCCGACCCGGCGACGTCCCCGACTACCTGCCATCCCTCGGCTTGACCTGCATAAACGCCAACGGACCGAGCTGCGGCGCAGTGACGGGAGGCCAGGTCTTGACCGCGTCGGCTTCCATGGCGGGGACACGGGGAGTACGGGATGCAGACGACGGCACAGCGGTGGTCCACCGGACTCGGCGCGCGGGTGGAACAGATCCTGCGGCTGGCCGAGAAGCAGGCTGAGACCACCGCACGGAGGCCCGCAAGGAGGCTCAGGAGATCGTGGCGGCCGCCCACGCGCAAGCCGCCCGGATCAGGGGCGAGTCCCGCTGATCGGGGCGGTCTACGGCAGCGCCGCGGCTACCCGGCCGGGGTCGCGGCGGGCTGGTCCTGCGCGCCCGACGCCGGCTGTCCGGCCTTCTCGGACCGGATCTCGTGGCCGACGCTGGTCAGGCAGCGGCCGGTGGCCAGGTTCCACTTCCAGCCGTGCAGCTGGCAGGTGAGCTGGTCGCCCTCGACGATGCCGAACCGGGTCAGGTCGGCCTTCAGGTGCGGGCAGCGGCGCTGGAACGACCAGCCGTCCACGGTGATGTCCTCGGCGTCGGGCCGCTGCGACTCGTACCAGCCCTCCGCGTACTGCAGGCGCTCCTCGGACAGGCACTTGAAGAACGCGTACACGAACTCGTTGTACTGCCCGATCCGCGCCGCGGAGAAGCGGCAGGACAGGAACAGCGAGTTGACCCAGTCGCCCTCGTCGATGTGCAGCAGGTGCTCGATGAGCCGCCGCTCGGTCCGGAACCGGTAGCGCACCTTCTCGTCCGCCGCGATCCGGACCTCCTTGTTCGGGAAGTCCACCAGGATCGACTCGATCAGCTCGCCCGCCGGGTCGGTCAGGTCGAAGCGCACCGGGCCGCCCACCCCCTGGGCCAGCCGCACCGACTCGTCCAGCAGCGGCTCGATGCGTGCCTTCATCCCGGCCAGCACGTCGATCTCCGGGTGCGACCAGGACGCCTTCTCCCGCTCGATGACCGTCCGCTGCCGCTCCTGGTACGCCTTGAGGTGCTCCTCCTTGCGGGCGAAGAACTCGTCCAGGTCCGGCACCGGGTGCGTGGTGTCGCACGCGTCGGCGGTCAGCGTCGACACCGAGCCCGGCAGCAGCACGACGCCGTTGGTCCCGCCGACCTTGGCGTACTCCCGGAGGAAGTCCGACTGGTCCGGGAAGATGTTGCCCTCGTCGCCATGGATGTCGTTGAACTGCCACAGCTCGTCGTCGAGGAAGCACGGCGGGCCCGCGATCGGGAAGACGTGCGACGCCTTCAGGTCGTCGATGTAGCGCCAGGTGCGGTCGTACTGCCGCTCGCGCTTCTGCTTGCCGAACGCGGTCTTGGCGGCCTGCGGCAGCTCGTAGACCATCGGGTACCAGATCGCGCCCGAGAACTGCAGCATGTGCGCGTGCACGTGGCCGAGCTCGGTGAAGCGGATCAGGTCGGTGGGGCGGGCGTCGTTCTGGTTGAGCACGCGTACGCCGTCGTGCTCGACCCACAGCGACGAGTCGCCGATCGGGCCGTCCGTCGGCGAGATCAGCGCCTGGATCATGATCTTCAGGCCGCCGTCGAGCTCGTGCACCTCGTCCGACACGGTCTTGAAGAACTTCGTGAAGCCCAGCGCCCGCAGCTCGTCCTCCAGCTGCGAGGTCGGGTACTCCGGCAGCAGCACGGTGGCCTTCTTGCTGACGAAGCGCTTCAGGTGCGCCGCGTCGAAGTGGTCCCGGTGCAGGTGCGACACGTACAGGTAGTCGACGTCGCCGAGGTGCTCCCAGTCGAGCTGCGAGTTGTCGGGGAAGGGGAACCACGAGGCGAAGTACGCCGGGTTCACCCACGGATCGCACAGGATCGAACCCGCCGCCGTGTCGATCCGCATGCTGGCGTGTCCCGTACCGGTGATCCGCACTGCCCGTTTCCCTTCTCGCCCCGTAGTGGACCTGATAGACGCTACCTGAGCGCTCCGGCGGGCCCGTCCACCGCCACCTCGCCCGCGGGATGCCGGACTCCCCCCGAGCTCTGGATCACGCCATGCCAAACTGTATTGCCGCCACCGCGACGCTCGCCGTCGGCGGAGGCCTGGAGTCGAGAGAGAAGGACCTGATCGTGGCCGCAGAAGAGCCGGTAACCTCGCCCGACCAGCACGCTCCCACGCCGGTGAAGGCCGCCCGGATCGCCGGGACCGTGGTGATCGTCATGCTGCTGCTGATGCTGTTCGGCAACCACGAGGGCAATGTCGAGTCCATCTGGCTGATCGGCACCGCCGGGATCCTCGCCGCGATCATCATCATCGACGTCGTGCTGCGCCGCAACGGCCTGCGCGACTGACCTGCCCTGCGCGGCTGACCTGCGAAGAACGGCCCCGGCCGCGCCCCGCGAAGGGCTGCGGCCGGGGCCGTCGTGCTTTCGCCGGTCAGCGCCGGCCGACGATGTCGCGCACCTCGCGCAGCGCCTGCTCGACCTCGGCCTCGTAGTAGCCGCCGGGCACCAGGTTCAGGCGGCCCGCGTCGAGCTCGCCCTCGTTGACCGTGCCGCCGGTGCGCCCGGACAGCGAGCCCAGGACGTTCTCGAACAGCCGGTCGACCTGCTGCGGGTCGTAGCCGCTGCCGAACCGGCGCAGCTGGAACGTGCGCCGCAGCTGGTCCACCCGGGCCAGCTCGCCCGTGTAGGCCGGGCCCGCGGGCGCGGCCGGCGGCGGGGGCGGCGGAGGCGCGAAACCGCCGCCGCCACCGTACGTGGACGGGTTGGCCGAGGCGGGGGGCACCGCGCCGAACGTGTTCGTCGCGTCGTTGTCGTATCCGCCGCGCTGCGGCGCGCCGCCGTACACCGGCTGCTGCGCGGTCACGGAGCCGAAACCGCTGCTCGGCCCGTACGGGTCGACACGCGGGGGCTCGTTGCGGGGCGGCTCCGGCATGCGCGGCGGCTGCGGCCGCTCCATCCGGATCTCGCTGGTCATGTCGGCGCGACCGTGACCGCCGCCGAAGCCGTCGAAGCTGCCCTGCGGGCCGGGCGGCACCGCGGGAGCCTGCTGCTGGCTGCCGGGACCGGGGCCCATCGAGCTCTGGCCCGCGTATGAGGGCTGCTCGTCGAAGCGCGGCTGCTCGTAGCGCGGCAGCGCGCCGGTCGGCGCGTTGGCGGCCGGGGTGCGGGTCGGCAGCGGCGGGGGCGGCGGGCCCATCCGGTCCGGCACGGGCGCGGGGGCCGGCGTCGGGCCGGCCAGGCCGGCCCGCAGCTCGGCG
>NZ_ML769316.1:0-338217 GCF_009720365.1 Catellatospora paridis
ATCCGCACCAACGCCGATCAGACCATGACCATCGACCCCTGCAACCTGCAACTGCTCTACCAGGGACGTTCGCCCAACTCCGGCGGCGACTACGGCCTGCTGCCCTACCGACCCGGCCTGCTGACCCGGCAGCGCTGACATCTGAGCCAGGTACGGCTCGGGCGTGTCCGACGTTCACGAGCACCGGCATTCGCCGCATCGCTTGAACGTTTTCGCAGCTCGTGATCGGTATCGAGGGGACGCACTGGGCGGGCTCGGCGCATCCGGGCCCGCCCGGTCATCGGATCGTCAGATCATCCGCCTGACCGCGCGGAGCTTCACGTATGCGAGACGGCAGGGCAGTTGCCTACCACGCTCACGGCTGCCGTCGCAGTGTGCGCAGGCACCATCACTGCGGCCACCGGAACCCAGGCTGCCCCGGATGCCCTGCGGGGTGGCATGACCCAGCTCAGACAGACCAGAGTTCATCGCCCTTGAGCAGGCCATAGCCTGCGATTCCATCCTCCGGGTCATCCGGGTACCTCAACGTTCGACGCGATGCCGTGCCCTATCGATGCACGGCTCCGTTGGTTGGCTGCGTCGGGCACGTCGGGTGACGCACGGTTCAACCGTTCACCGGTGGAGCTAATCCCGGGCAAGCTGAGGAGACTCCACTGGCCGACGCGCGGAGGAAATCTAGGCTCGCGACACTAGACATCTTCAGTGTCGCCGGCTAGTGTTCCTGGAGTCAGCAGATGGACGAGCAAAGACGCAGACGGATCCGCCCCGCCAGTGGGCGAAGGAGCATGGCCGCGCAGCTCACGGCCCGCTCGCTAGCAGCACGACCGCAGGTAGCACGACCGGGCGCGGTACGGCCCGGGCAGCAGGTGAGGCCGAGGCAGTTTCGGGGCTTCACCTGGCAGGATGTTCCGCTCGTACGTGTGCAGGGCCATGGAAGTCGCGTGGGGTCCTCACACCGGCGGAACCGCAGCACAGCAGATGGCACGTGGAAACAGAGGAAAGGGAGGGCTGTACACCGTTGGATCGCCCGCGTCGGCGCAGTTCAGCCGTTGCGGACACCGCAGGTCCCATCGAACGAAAGGTGGTCTCCGGTCACGCTTACGCGATCCTCGCACCCGGCTCCGTCGCAGACGGACGCCGCGGATACGACAAACCGACAATCCTGTCGGCAGATGGTGTCATGACCCGCAACCCTTGGGCCCCGGTGCTGCTTCTGGCACCGGGGCCCTCGACTTGGAAGGTGACAATGGGCCAACCCGACGACATGTTCGGTGACGAGAACTACCCCGCGTACACCATGGGCCGGGCCGCGGAGATCATCGGCGCCACGCCGGATTTCCTGCGCAAACTGGACGAACTCAAACTGATCAACCCTCTCAGATCCAGCGGCGGACACCGCCGCTACTCCCGCTACCAGCTGCGCCTGGCCGCCCGAGCCCGAGAGATGGTCGATCAGGGCACCGCTGTGGAAGCCGCGTGCCGGATCATCATCCTCGAGGACCAACTCGAAGAAGCCCTCCGCCAGAACCAGCAGCGCCCAGCCGACTGACCTGCCAGGACGCGACGTGTGCCGGCCATCGAGCCGGCCCGTCGTCGCAGCCGTCCGGCCGCACCTGATGTAGTCGCCTCGTGGCACAGCCGGACCTCCGCACCCAAGCCACGGGCGGAGGTCTGGCTGGTCCTGCCTCAGCTGAACCAGCGTCTCCAGAACTACCACCGGAGCTTCGGCGCCGCAGCCCACCTACGGTGCGGCGGCTTTGTCGTACGCGGTCTGATGGCGGCGGATCTGGACATGGTGCTCGGCGGACCAGGCCGCCAGGGCCAGGACGGTGGACAGGAGCGAGGTGCCGAGTTCGGTGAGGGCGTACTCGACGCGGGGCGGGACCTCGGGGTAAGAGACACGGGATACGAGCCCGGTGCGCCGCAGCTGCTTCAGGGTCAGGGTGAGCATCCGCTGAGAGATGCCGGGGATCGCGTCGCCCAGGTCCGAGTATCGGAAGGGCCCGTCGGCGAGCGTACCGATGATCAGCACGCTCCATTTGTCGCCGACCAGGTCCAGGACCTCTCGGATGAAGTCGGCGTTCTCGTTGTCCCAGTGCGCGCAGGGCCCCGGTGCGGCCCGGACGTTCGCCCGGACGTTGGTCGGCCTCCGTCGCAGGTTCTCGGCGCTCATCGTTTCCTCACTCGGTTGTTACGCACATGAATGTTCCTTTTGTGGCTCCCTGATTCTAATGCATCATGGGGCTACGAACAGGAAGTGAGAAATGAGGTCAGTGCCATGAGGATCGAATTCTGGTCGGACATCGTCTGCCCGTACTGCGGGCTGATGGACCACCGGCTGCGCCAGGCCCTCGACCGGTTCCCCCACGGAGACCAGGTCCAGGTGATCCACCGGTCGTTCCAGCTGCACCCCGACCTGCCGCGTGAGGGTGTCAGCCAGCGGGAGCTGATCAAAATGGTCGGGGCCCCCGCAACGACCGTGGACCAGGTCCTGCGGCCGATCGAGCGGGCCGCCGAGGCGGAGGGCCTCACGCCCTACCACGCGGTCGACCGCACGCTCGGCCCGACGGACCTGGCCCACGAACTGCTCGCCTACGCCACCGATCAGGGCCGCGGCAGCGAAATCTGGACGGCGATGTTCCGAGCACACTTCGGCCAGGCCCGCAAATTCTGGACCCTCGCGGAGGTGCTCGACTTCGCCGCCGAAGTGGGCCTGGACCGCGCCGGTGCCGCCGAAGCCCTGCGTAGCCGCCGCTACCGCACCCGCGTGGCAGCCGACCAGCGCGAAGCCCAACGCCTCGGCGCCCGCGGCGCGCCGTTCCTCGTGTTCGACGGCCGCTTCGCCGTCCCCGGGGCCGTCGGCGCCGACGACCTGCTCGCGGTCATCGCCCAGGCATGGGCCGACAGCCATCCCACACCGCAGCCACTGCCGGTCGTCGGCGGCGCTGAGGGCTTGTGCACCCCCGACGGATGCGCGGCACCCGACCACGCCATGTGACACCCGCCCGCCGGACGAAATCCCCGACTGCAACCCGAACAGTACCACTCGGGTTGCCGTCACCGACCCAGCAACCGCATTGGAGTGACAGACCATGACCAGCTTGAAGGCACAGGACAGCGCCCTGCTCCTGATCGACCACCAGGTCATCTCGATGGGCTTCATCAGGACCCAGTCGCCCGAGACAGCCAAAATGAACAGCGTCACGCTGGTGAAGGCGGCCAAGGTCCTCGACATCCCCAACGTCTGGACCAGCAGCACGGAGGACGACAACCAGGACTGGTGGATGCCCGGACTGGAGGAGATCAACCCGCACGCCTACGCCAACCGGGTCAAGCGCACCGGCATCATCGACTCCTGGGACGACCCGAACTTCGTGCGGGCCGTCGAAGCCACCGGCCGCCGGACCCTGATCATGGCCGGCACCACCAACGACGGCTGCCTGATCTACACCGCAATCAGCGCCAAGCAAGCCGGGTACGAGGTCTACGCGGTGCTCGACGCCGGCGGCTCGGTGTTCCAGATCTCCGACCAAGCCGCGCAACTGCGCATGATGCAGGCCGGCGTCATCCTGACCACCACCGCTGCGGTCCTGGGCGAACTCGCCAAGGACTGGGCAACTCCGCACGGCGCGGAGATTCGCAAGCTCCTGGCCGAGAACCTCACGACCGCCATCGGAGGATTCGGGTTGTCGAAGTAGGCGCACAAGAAATCTAGCCTCGCGGCACTAGACATCCTCGGCAACGCCGTCTAATGTTCCTGGAGTCAGCAGATGAGACGAGTAAAGACGCAGACGGATCCGCCCCGCCAGTGGGCGAAGGAGCACGGCCGCGCAGCTCACGGCCCGCTCGCTAGCAGCACGACCGCAGGTAGCACGACCGGGCGCGGTACGGCCCGGGCAGCAGGTGAGGCCGACGCAGTTTCAGGGCTTCACCTGGCAGGATGTTCCGCTCGTACGTGTGCAGGGCCATGGAAGTCGCGTGGGGTCCTCACACCGGCGGAACCGCAGCACAGCAGATGGCACGTGGAAACAGAGGAAAGGGAGGGCTGTACACCGTTGGATCGCCCGCGTCGGCGCAGTTCAGCCGTTGCGGACACCGCAGGTCCCATCGAACGAAAGGTGGTCTCCGGTCACGCTTACGCGATCCTCGCACCCGGCTCCGTCGCAGACGGACGCCGCGGATACGACAAACCGACAATCCTGTCGGCAGATGGTGTCATGACCCGCAACCCTTGGGCCCCGGTGCTGCTTCTGGCACCGGGGCCCTCGACTTGGAAGGTGACAATGGGCCAACCCGACGACATGTTCGGTGACGAGAACTACCCCGCGTACACCATGGGCCGGGCCGCGGAGATCATCGGCGCCACGCCGGATTTCCTGCGCAAACTGGACGAACTCAAACTGATCAACCCTCTCAGATCCAGCGGCGGACACCGCCGCTACTCCCGCTACCAGCTGCGCCTGGCCGCCCGAGCCCGAGAGATGGTCGATCAGGGCACCGCTGTGGAAGCCGCGTGCCGGATCATCATCCTCGAGGACCGATGGTCGATCAGGGCACCGCTGTGGAAGCCGCGTGCCGGATCATCATCCTCGAGGACCAACTCGAAGAAGCCCTCCGCCAGAACCAGCAGCGCCCAGCCGACTGACCTGCCAGGACGCTAAGACGTGTGCCGACCATCGAGCCGTACCGTCGTCGCAGCGTCCGCTTGCGGTGGGCACCGTCGGCGCCCACCGCAAGCCCGGACACACGAGCAGACCACGGAATCTCCAGCTGTGCCGCCGTAACGTGCCTGCCGCGGCTGGACCGAGCTGTCAAAAGGATCGGTCACCCGACCCGATCCGATCGGCTGGCGGCTGCCCGCGCCTGGAGGACGCCTACGGCAGCTCCGAGGAGCCGGTGCGGCACGACCATCCCGGCGTCGAGGGCGGGTTCGGCCTGCTCCTCGTCGAGCGGCTCTGCACCAGGTGGGGCGGCGCGCACGTCGGTGACGGCACGTACGTCTGGCGCGACTGCCCCTTCAGCTGCTCCACCGCAGCCGCGCCGAGCGCCGCCGGCCTGACCCACCTCTCCCATCGGCGTGCCCAGCACCACGGCCGCACCGGCCAGTGTGCTGAGTGCCAGCATCAGCCACAGCGCCGACGGGCCGACCGCGAGCAGGCCCGTCAGGATCGCGGGCGCGACGGCCATTCCCAGCCCGGTGGAGAGCTGCCAGCGCACCAGCGCGCGCCCTACCAGCCGCTCCGGCGTGCTCGCGATGACGAGCGCCGTCCCGCTGCCCGTGTAGAGGATCTCCCCTGCGGTGTAGAGCACGCAGACCACCGCGACGAGCGCCGCACCGGCGTTGCCACCCACCCCGGCGGCCGCCCAGAACCCCAGGTAGGAGCCCGCGAGCACCACCCCCGAGGCGGCCAGGACCGGTCTGCGGTGCCACCGGCCCAGCCAGACGACGAGCGGCACCTGCACCGCGATGACGAGCACGGTGTTGCCCACGAACATCCCCGCCGACCAGACCGGCGACACGTCGAGCTGCGTCACCATCACCGCGGGCAGCGCCACCTCGAGCACGCCGAAGCAGAGCGCGAAGGGCAGGTTTGCCCAGAGCAGCCCGGTCAGGTGACCCACTCCGCCCCGCTCGCCCGCCACTGCCGGGCGGTCCGGCACCCGGAGCCGCATCGAGGCGACGAGCAGTCCGGAGACGAGGAACCCCAACCCGGTCAGGGCGGCGAGCGCCCGCAGGACCCCGTCGCCGCCCGTCACCGCGACGGTGGCGATCAGCGCTCCGGCGCCGAGGCCCGCGTTGCGCACCGAACGCCCGGCGGCGAGCGCCGCATCCCGGCGGCGGCCGGTGGTGAGCGCGGCGACAAGGGCCGCGTGCGCGGTCGGCCAGGCCTGGCTGCCCAATCCCAGCAGCACCGACGCGGCGAGGAAGCCCGCCTCGCCGTTCCCGGCGAGCAGCACGCCGACCCCGGCCACTCGGACGAGCAGCGTCGCCGCGACGACGGCCGACCTCGCACCCCGGTCGATCCACCGTCCCGCGAGCGGCAGCACGACCAGGCCCGCGAGCAGCCCGGCCGAGAGCGCCAGCCCTGCCGCACCGGCGCTCAGGTGGAGCACGACGATGCCGTAGAGCAGCAGGAACGGGCGGAGCAGGCCACCGCCCACCGAGTCGATCACCAGAACCAGCGTGTACCGCGGACCGCCGCCGGCGTGCAGCAACGCCGCCCAGCCCAGCCGTTCATCCTTCTGCTTCGTCACGCCGACCACGGTCGCCGCCGGGTGGTCCCGGACCACGCCGGTTGACGATCCTCGTCAAGTGTCGCGGCCCGCCCCGGCAGGTGGTGTCACGATGGGCGGCGTGGGACTGACGATCGACATTGCCGGCGTACCGGATGAGCGGTTTATCTTTTCTCCCTCACCGCTGGGTGAGCTGGCCGCGATGCTGCACGCGCTGGCGGAGCCCGCGCACCACCCGGCGCTGCACGGCTGGATCACCGCGACCGCCGCGTCGCTCAAGCCGGAGCTGAGCGACCGGCTGCTGGAGGCCGATTTCCTGTGGCGGTCGGCTCGGGCCGACTTCTTCGTGCCGGGCCGGCCCCGCGACACCCTCGCCGCCGAGCTCGACGACGTGGACCGGCTCGATGACGAGACCTATGTCGCGGCTGCTCTGATCACCACGAGCTGCGGCTCCACGCCCCAGCGCCGCCTGCGCTCACCGCTGGTCGACGCCGACGCTCGGCACCGGGCCCGCGAGCTGGCGCTGGCTCGCGGGCCGCGCCAGGCCGACTTCGCCGACCAGCTCCTCGCCGACCCTCCGGGTGTACGCGCCTGGGTGCGGCGCCTCCTGGAGGACTGCGAGCAGGCCTTCTTCGCCGAGTCGTGGGCCCGGGTGCAGCATCAGCTCGCGGCAGACTCCCGGCACAAGGCGGACCTGCTGGCCCGGCACGGGCTCGACGCGGTGCTCGCGGCGGTCTCCCCCGCGACGACCCGCTCCCCCGACGGACGGCGGATCCTCATCGACAAGCTGCAGGACAACGCGACTTCCGCGCAGGGGCAGGGGGTCACCTTCACCCCGACCGCGTTCGGCCGACCGCACCTGCTCGTCGTGCACGCGCCAGGCTGGCGGCCGGTCGTGCAATATCCGACGGCCGAGGCCGGGCTGCCGCACCCCGTGCCGCTCGACCTGGTCCAGCGGCGGATCGACGCGCTCGCCCACCCGGTGCGGCGGCGGATCGCCCGCACGCTGGCCCGGGGCCCGCACACGACCGGGGAGATCGCCGAGGCGTGGCGGCTCAGCGCGCCCGAGGTCTCCCGCCACCTCGCCGTGCTCAAGCAGGCCGGGCTCACCACGGTGAGCAGGCGCGGGCGATACGTGCACCACCAGCTCGACCTGACGGTCTGCGCCCGCCTCGGCGCCGACTTCGTCGAAGCGATCCTGCGCTGATCGAGCCCTTCATCGTCAGCTCTGGCATGCGGCCTATGTCTGTGTACGACTCGACGGTTCCGACGAGACGAAGCTCGCTGCCTCTTCGACGAGCGTTTCGTCCGCGTGCTCGCCCGCCATCGCGACAGCGGCACACCGGCCGACCCGGACATCGTGCTTCGCATCGCCGAGAACGTCGACCAGAACTCCACGGCCTACGACGCGGCGCAATGAGCGCGGTCGGGTCGGTCGCGCGTGCTGGCTCTCGCGCCCAGGCGGTCGCGAACTGCGCGACCCCGTGGGCGGCGCGCTGCGCTACGCCGCCAACGGCTGGCCGGTGTCCCGCGGTGTGCTGCCGGGAAGGCGCGTAGGCGGCCAGGCGGCTCGCCGAGGTTCGACCGGCATGAGGGCGCTTTAGCCGGTGCTGGCCAATTTCCGGCCATCCTCGCCGCCCGTCATTCCGCTGGATATTCATCGGACATCGACAAGTCTTTTATGACTAACGCTCTCCGCGTACGAACCGGCACTTCAGTACTAGTCCGACCGGACGGCAGTCCTTCCCGGATTTTCCTTCTGATGTTCTTGGAAGGTCGCTTCCGTCCATCTGAAACTTGCTAACCTACACGACAGGTGGGCGTACGCGTGGAGCGAGCGACGAAGCACCGGTTTCGCCCATCGACAAGCTCGCTTGTTCAGATGTGGGGGGCTACAGATGTCTGAGCAGAAGCCTGATGATCTAGCTGCCGAACTGGTTCCCGATCCCACAAGACTTCCTGACGTCGTGGTTCTGAGGGGATTCTTGGGAAAGAGCGATCGGGTTGGTGTTTCAAGGCTGTACGTCGATCTGAGGTTCAGCGAGTTCGTCGAGGTTGCTGACGAAGATGTGCTCGCCAGGCGGTCCCTCGATGCAAACCAAAACCCCCTGGGTGGCAGCGTGCTGTGGGTGAGGCGGAATGCGCCGCTGCTACGTGCGACGGTCTGCTTGGCGCGGGAACACGCGGCCTTTCTGAAAGGTGATATCACCGCAAAGGCATTGCACCGATCCAGAATGGAACTTCCCGTCGGGCGGAGGCCAGCCGAACTCGCTATAGCGCGAGGTGGGCCTACAGATCCTTTGTACTACTCCACATGTCGGGGCCCGCAATGCGAAGATCCCGGCGAACCTGGTGGCTGCCCCCTGAACACCATACAGTAGAGAGGTCTGGACACTCATGCTCGGACCTCTCGAGGTGCTGCCGTACCTGCAATCTCGCGGCTACCTGACAACTTCGGGTGCCGTGCTGGACGACATTACCATCGAGGATACTTCACGACGGAATACGAATTTGAAGGTGCTTCGACCGCGCGGCACGAGCTTATTCTTGAAGCAGGCTCGAGACGCAGACGGGGCCGCGCACCTCGCTCACGAAGCGTCGATCTACCGGATCCTCCGAGCCGATGTTCGCCGGGACTCGTTTAGTCGCTGTCTTCCACGGCTCCTTGGATATGACGCGATCGAACACATCCTTGTCGTAGAGCTCGTTCGGAAATCGCACAGCCTTCGTGAGCACTACGCCCTCAAACGACGTTTTCCGGTGGCCCTGAGCATGGCCGTGGCGCACGCATTGGCCCGTCTTCATCGCTTCCCGATCAAAGATGACCTGGTCCCGAAAAGCTCACCCGGCCCTCCGTGGATCTTCAGTCTGCACCGACCTGACCTGCGGCATTGGCGCGGCCTCAGCAGTACGAGCTTGAAGGCCATCGAAATCATCCAGGGCAACTCGGAGTTTTGCCGGCTTCTCAACGAGCTCCAGCAGGAGTGGCGAAACGACGCCCTCATTCACTTCGATGCAAAATGGGATAATTGCATTGTCCTAGAGTCATCCGCTCCCAAGTATGCCGGCGGGCTTCGCATTATTGACTGGGAGCTCGCTGGATTGGGGGACGCCTGTTGGGACGTCGGCTCGGTCTTGGCAGATCACTTGAACCTTTGGCGATCGTCTGTCCTGCTTTCTGATGACCAGACTCCCGAGCACTGCCCGGCCGACGTTCAATGGCGCCTGGAGCGGATGCAGCCAGCGATGAGAGCATTTTGGAGAACCTACGTCAGGTTTATGCAGCACGAGCCTGCCGTCGCCGATGACCTGTTGGTGCGCACCGTGCGATTCGCAGCCGTGAGACTGCTGCAAACTGCAGTCGAGGCGGCGCAAGTCTCGCCGGAGCTTACGAGCAACATTGTCGGCAGCATGCAACTCAGTCTCAATATGTTGCAGCGTCCGATGGAGACAATCCTGCATCTCCTTGGAATCCGACCGCATGCCTCCAGCCGATGAAGAACATGTATCGCGACAGCATCGTTCGAGCGCTGATGGCCACCGAAGTGCAACGAGGACTCACCTACTTGTGGTTCGGCAGGCGGTTCGGAGCACTACCAAGCTCGGTCAAACGTCGGATTGATGACGCAACGGCTCGGAATCACTTACTTCTCGACCTTCAGGCCCGGCTCTATCGCCTCTTCTACTGTGTGGGTGAGGCGACACCTAGCAACTTGTCGTATCAACGCCACCCGGAGATACCGTTGGGGCCCGAGCTGCAACGCGCCAATCAGGGGCGGGGATACTGGGGCCAAGGCTGGCAGGTTCGATCATTCGATCCCCAGTCGATGACGTTCATGGTCAGGAGAGGCAGTCTGACTCTGCACGTGAGCGCAAAAGACTGCACGGCTCTTGAAGCTGGCTTTCCGCCACCAGAGGCAATGGTGTCCGTCCGCTTCCAGAAGGACCTGCCCAACTTGTCGCCAGGCTTTTACATGGCCCTGGGTGACAACGAACTGAAGCAGGATGAACCCTCGGGGACACTGCGCCTGTATTGGAACCTCACGGCTTCAGGCGCCGTGAGCTTCGTGCAAAGGACGACCAAAGCCCTCAACAGAGCTGAGTTGCCGTTCACGCTGAAGGCCCTCGACGACGCCGCGCAATATAGGCGCTGCGACGCAGTCGTGCTTTACCTGCGTAAAGACGACTTCAGACAGGCCGCGGAAATCCTGCAAAAGATTCACCGGGCGCTGGAAACGAGCTTGCGGCCTGCAACGCCCGCATTGACCAAGAGAATCGCGGCGGGTGTCGGAGCCGCGGAGAGTCCACCATCGGGCCTCAGCTTCGGGATGAGTCGCTGTCGAGCTCTGGCCGAGGCGATGCTGAGGGCTCATGAAACGCATCGAATCTCCATTGACGATCGGTTGCAATCAGTCGCGGAGTGCTTCGCCGAAGACGGCTTTGATTTCGCATCCCCCTACTTGAACCTCGGATCACTGGACCAGTTCGAGTTCGGGTCTCGGCCAAGACGACGACCCACGCAGGATACGGCGCTTGAGGCGCATACCAGCGCGGAGTGCCTGAAAGCGGCTGCTGAAATCGGCCGCGTATTGGCGCAACAGGCGATATGGCACGGCGATCGATGTAATTGGGTCGGCGCAGAGCTCGTGCCCGACAGTGCCAGAACGAGCTCCCACTTCAATACGGTATACAAGACGTTGCCGTCCGACATGTATTCTGGAACCAGCGGCGTCGCCTTGTTCATGGCAGAGCTGGCGGTCCTGACCGGTGATTCGGAAATACGCAGGACCGCGCTAGGCGCCATTCGGCACGCTCTCACTTCTTTCAAGAGCGTGCCTCAGGCAAAACGTCTCGGGTTCTACTCGGGCCTGATAGGGATTGCATGTGCCGCCGCACGCATCGGAAGGAGACTCGGCGAGGAAAGTCCACTGACGGGCGCCGCCCAACTACTGGCCCATCTTGAGTGTACAAATCGAACAGGCAGGGAATTTGACCTGATGGCCGGCAAGGCCGGTGCGATCGTTGGGCTGTTGCGGATTCGACACGATTTGAAAGACGCGGTTGAGGTGAATCTCGCACGCCAACTGGGGAACGCTCTGTTGAGAACCGTCGAGCACTCTTCGGTTGGGTGCTCCTGGCGGTCACATACCTTCAGCTACAGACACAACCTGACAGGCCTCTCCCATGGTACAGCTGGAGTGGCTTACGCCCTCCTCGAGCTCTATCACGAGACCGAGCAGGCCAGCTATCTGAGGGCAGCAGAAGACGCTCTCAGGTATGAGCGACGCTTCTTCAACAGCGATGTCGGAAACTGGCCAGATTTTCGTGAGGAGTCGGTGCGTCCTCGCCGCAAGGATCCGCAGTCCTACAAAACGTCTTGGTGTCATGGCGCCCCAGGAATCGCGCTGTCCCGGCTCCGCGCATACCAGATCACCGGCAACGATGTATACAGGGAGGAAGCCGATGTCGCCTTGAACACGACTCGTGCGGCGATCATTGCCTCGATGGAATCTCGTCGATTTGGCTATGCGCTCTGTCATGGCCTGCCGGGAAACGCCGACGTGCTGCTTTCCGGTTGCCGGGTACTCGGCTCGGCAAGGATGGATGATCTTCATCTGGCACGACAAGCCGCCGGCGCGATCAGCCGGTTTCGCGGAATGGGCGATATCGAAAGTCCAAGCTTGATGCTCGGCTTGGCGGGTGTGGGGTACTTTTATCTCCGGCTATGCGATGCGGAAATTCCATCTGTCCTATGGGGCTCGGTCTGACATCCGGGAACATTCGGGTCGTAGCGTGGAGCTTCGGGCTGACAGAAGCAACTGATCGGCCGTGAGGACCACCGGCCTCCTCCAGTCCGCTTGCGTTCTGTGGCCGTCTCCTCCCCCGGCATCCCGACGAGCTCTGCCCAGGGAGCATCGATGTACTGCATGACCATCGCCTCACTGCCCTTTCCGCTTGAGGAGTACAAAGACGAGCGCCCTACGGAGTGCGGAATCTGGGGAGCCGAAGTAGCCAAGGCGGCTGTGCTGCGGGCGGTGCTGGAACATTCGCAGTGCGAAACCGTGTATCTGCCGTGTACGACCCGGCGTCAGCTGACCGAGGCCGGGGACCAGCTGATGGCCTACCCGAACCGGGAGCGCGTCCGACCGGTACTCGTTGCCGACTATCCACATGTCGCGCGTCACGACCGTATGGTGCTTTTCCATCCCGGCTCGTCCGGTGGTGACGGAGTGCGATATCCCGGCCTTCAAGGACTGGTGAACATACGCGCGTTCGCCGGCGGCGCCCCATGGCCGGTCATTGGTGTCACGCACAGCATTTCCGGCGGACCCGGGTTCTGGTACATGTTCGGCGCGCTTATGAGCGCGCTGCGCGGACACGACGCCTTGGTCTGCACCAGCCGCGCCGGCCGCTCCGCCGTGGAGCGGCTGACGTCGACCGCCTCGGCACGGCACCCACCGGAGATGATCAGATGCCGGCTGCCGGTCATTCCGCTGGGCACGGATGCCATCACGCATCGGCCAAGCGAGAAGGCGCCGGCACGAACACGACTCGGACTTGCCCAAGATGCCGTGGTGATCCTCTATCTAGGAAGGTTCTCGGCGCACTACAAGGTCGATCTCTTCCCGTTGATCCTCGCCTTTCGACGGCTCCCGCCAGAGCAGCGCGCGAACGCCACGCTGGTTCTCGCCGGCGACGACGTGCGGCACCGGATCGCGCCCATGCTGGCGACGTTCGCCAGCGAAGTCGGCGTGGGCGACATGGTGACGATACTGCCGAATCCGACGAGTGACATCAAACGCAGCTTGTACGCCGCCGCCGACGTCTTCGTGTCACCAACCGACAGCGTGCAGGAGACCTTCGGCCAGACGGTGATCGAAGCGATGGCGTGTGGGCTTCCGGTCATCGCATCGGACTGGGACGGCCACCGCGACTCGGTGCAGCACGGTGTCACCGGGTTCCTCGTCCCCACGCAATGGGCGGACTGCTTCGAACACCTGCGGCACACGCCGTTCCTGTGGGAGCCGCTGGAACTGTACCGGCACCTGGGTCAGGCGACATCGGTCGACATGCGTAGCCTGACTGAACATCTGGAGCAGCTGATCGACAACCCTGCGCTCCGGGCGCGCATGGGTGCCGAAGCCCGGCGTCGGGTGCTGCAGCACTACGACTGGCCGGTCATCGTCCGCCAGTACGAAGCGCTCTGGCTCGAACTTCTGGACCAGGCGAGAGATCAGGCTGACGAGGCGCCCCGCGACGAGCTCGGATTCGACTACCTCGACACGTTCCGTGCCCACCCGACATCGTTGATCAGCGTTGACACGCGGGTCCAGGTGAGTCCGGAAGGTGCCGAACTGGCCGAGGACGGCTTGCAGTTCCTCCGCGTGACCGAGTTGTCGGAGGAACTGGAGATCTGTGCGAGGATTCTGGCGGCGTGCGGCGCCGACCGCGGGATTCCGATATCCACAGTGATGGCACGCGTGGCTGACGGCGCAGGTGAACCACGGCACGAGTGTTTTCCGCAGATAGCTCAGCTGGTGAAGTACGGCATCCTCGAACTCGTGAACTGACGGTGTGGACCGCGTGGCAGCGGAATCAACCATGAGCGTCCATGAGTAGAGTGCGGATCAGCGCAGTCGACTTCGTCTCCCATGCTCCCAGCCGCGGCCACGGGCAGCTGTACCGAAGGACTTCCTCGCCGGGCCAGTTGAACGGCGGCCTGAGGACGTCGACGGGACGCATGAGCCCCGCCGGCACGTCTGCGTTGACGTCCCCGATGCGCGCCACTGTGCCATCGGGTCGATGCAGTTCTGATGCCACGGTGTTGGTTACCAGGGCCACGTAGAACCGTCCGAGGAACCTGGATATGCGGTCAATCTCACTGTTCGGGAGATGCTGCAGGACGTCCTTCACGATCAGAAGATCCGCGTGGGGCAGTTCGTCCTCGTCGCTCAGCTGTGCGAATCGGACATTATCAAACTGGAAACGCTGTTGATTTCGCAAGATGACCGATTCCACGACGTCGACGCCGAGGTACCCTACGCGACTCCAATCGATCAAACTCGACGAGCGCCAATCTCCGCAGCCGAGGTCGATCACGGTTACTATGCGGTTCTCGACAATGAATCGCTCGAGGAACATGCGATACCGCTCGGTATTGGCGGGATCGGAACCCGCACCGGAACCGTTGGTCCACAGATCATCTCGATAGATCTGCTCGAACACACTCGCCAGCGGGTGCACGTGCTACCTCCTGGGAGCCGGGTTTGCGGTACGGCCCGACGGAGCACTCGGCGAGGCGTGATAAGCGTCTTCCGTCCGAGCCTCGTCCTCTGCGGCAGCGCGCCGAGCGTCATCGCCGACCACTACCCACTCGGCACCAGCCCCTCGTCGGTGACGAGCGCTGAAGACGCACGGCAAAGCACCGGCGCCGTCCCGCTACTCATAGTATGCGTGCCGGTCAGGCCCGCAGGGGGCGAGCGAGCGCCACGACCACCACGCGTGTAAGTAGCGCATCAGCGTCGCCGGATCATGACCCATCCGCTCAGCGACCTAGTGCACGCTGCACCCGGGTTTTCCGGCCGGGCCGGGCGTGCTCCCACCGGCGGCGCGCCCCCGCGTAGTTGATCCAGTAGCTGGTGGGGTTCGGGCTCTGGTGCGGCAGCTCGCCGTCGACGAAACGCTCGGACTCAACCGCGGCGACGACCGGCCGCACAAGCGCGGCAAGATCCGCGAATACCTCCCCGGCCGCCTGGGCCGGCGCTCGGTCGTTATGGGGAGGCGCGAGCACCTATACGTGGCCGAAGTTCGTCCGATGAACGTTGTTGGACACTGCACTGATACGAGGCGGGGCACCAACGAACGGAACCTGTCATGCCTGCAGAGGTAGAGTTGAGTCGTTACCCGGGACTGTCACCCGCCGTCGGCGGATGAGCTGTTGAGACTGTCTACGCTAGCCCGCGAACCGCTGATCGTGGCAAGCCGTTGTGCGCCCCTGGCGGGATGCACCCCCGGGCCCCTCGGGAGGGGAACATCCATGTGGCCCTCATGGCTCATCGTCACCATCATCGTCTTGCTCGTGCTGCTGTCGGCCGCGCTCAGCATCCGTGTCGTCCAGCAGTACGAGCAGGGCGTGCTGTTTCGGCTCGGACGTGTCGTCGGCGTCCGCAAGCCCGGCTTGAACCTCATCATCCCAGTTATCGACGTCCTGCGCCGAGTGAGCATGCGCGTCGTCACCATGCCCATCCAGTCCCAGGGCATCATCACCCGGGACAACGTCAGCGTCGACGTGTCGGCGGTCGCGTACTTCCGCGTCGCCGACGCGGTCAAGTCGGTCGTGGCGATCGAGAGCGTACAGGCCGCCATCAACCAGATCGCCCAGACCACCCTGCGCAAAGTCGTCGGTCAGCACACCCTCGACGAGACGCTGGCCGAGACCGACCGCATCAACGTCGACATCCGCGAGATCCTCGACAGAACCACAGAGGACTGGGGCGTGATCGTGACCCTGGTCGAACTCAAAGACATCCAGCTGCCCGACAGCATGAAGCGGGCTATGGCCCGCCAGGCCGAGGCGGAGCGGGAGAAACGAGCAAAGATCATCGGCGCGGAGGGAGAGGTACTGGCCGCCGACGCGCTCGGCGCCGCCGCCGACATCATGATGGCCCATCCACTCGCCCTGCAGCTGCGCAACCTGCAGAGCCTGGTCGAGATCGCCGTCGACAAGAACAGCACCGTCGTCTTCCCGTCTCCGCTGATGAGTACGATCGGCGAACTCGGCACCTTCCTCGCGCGGGAGGCCGCAGCAGCGAGGATCCCGCCTCCGGCGCCGACACCGCCGCCACCGGTAGCCCCCGCCGGAAATCTTGCCACGCCGTCCCCCACGGGCTACCAGGCAGCTGTGGCAGGCACACCGCCACAGGCGCCGGATGCAACCGGCACGCCTCACTGATCCCAGCTCTCGGACCTACGCCAACAGAGGCACGGGCGTTGAGCTTCGCCATACTCGCGCCGATCTCGATCTCGGCCGCCCTCGGCCCGCGGCCTCGCCAGAGTGAACGCAGCGGCAAGCTCATCGACTACGCGGTCGACACGATCCTCGTGGGTCGGGAACGACAGGCAGGGCCTGGTCTTGAAGCACGCGCGGTACAACCGGGAGGCCAAGGCGAACGCCGTCGTCATCAACTCACCAACGTGGTGTCCGTCGGCGTACCGAAGACCGACAGCAGTTCGCCCGGTCAGTATCTGTGACAGCCGAGAGAGCCGGTGGCACGGGTGGTCCTCGACCGCGCCTACCGCAAGGACGGCCCTCAGCGCGCAGCCGGGCGACAACAACCCCCGCGTATTGCCCACTCGCCGCCCCACTTACGCCCGGCGGGAGAAGGGCGTACGGTATGGATGTCGCCCGGGTCCCCGGTGGCTGTCCTCCGCCGCCGCCCATCCACGACCCGCTCCCGGCCGGAATCCGTTCACCCGCCGCACCTCCGGCGGTCCGCCTGGCATGTCGGTCGTCGCCACCGCGAGCACTCTCGTGTGCGCTCACGCCGCGGGAGCCTGATCCGTAAGCCACAGCGAGGAACGTGAGTGCGATGGGCGACATCGCCGACGATCACGACAGCATCAACCACACCCCCATGCCGAGCACCGCTCCACTCATGACGGTGCCGGACACCGCCGCCCGCAGGGCCGCCGACAGCAGACACACGGTGCCGACCGGCAGGCACGCCCTGCCACCGGTCGCACCGCTCCCGCAGGAGCACTCCCCCGCCGTGCGTTACCTGCTCGCCGGCATCCGGATCGCGCTCGGCTGGATCTTCCTCTGGGCGTTCCTGGACAAGCTGTTCGGCTGGGGCTCGGCCACTGCGCCGGCGAAGTCCGTGCTCAACGGCGGCAGCCCCACCCAGGGCTTCCTCTCCTCAGCCAAGGGCCCGTTCAGCGGGCTCTTCCACTCGATCGCCGGCGGCTACCTGACCGACCTGCTGTTCATGGCCGCGCTGCTCGCCATCGGCAGCGCCCTGATCCTAGGCATCGGCATGCGAGCAGCCGCGACCGGCGGCGCCGTGCTCACCGTCCTGATGTGGGCCGCGGTCCTCCCGCCGACCAGCAACCCGTTCCTGGACGAACACCTCGTCTACGCGGCGATCCTGATCGTCCTGGCTCTGCTCGACGCCGGAGACACCCTCGGCCTCGGCCGGGCATGGTCCACGACGTCACTGGTGCGACGGGCCGCCTGGCTCCGCTAGGCACCGGCGCAGCCGTCGGTCGCCACAGCGAGATCTTTCCTGGTCCGCCGACCGCGCCGGGCACCCTGACCCGGGTGGCGTCCGACAGGCGCTGCTCCGCCACATCCACGACAGGTCAAGAGGTCGACATGGTCACCAACGTGTACGTCACCACCAAACGCCTCCGGCCGCCGGAGCAACCTGATCGCTGGCAGCCACGGAAACGGGCCCGGGCCGAGACCACAGCGGAAACGGACCTGGGGCGGTCGAGCGAGACCGATCCCCTGCTGGTGTCGCTGCACGCGATACCTGCCGGGGACCCGGCCAGGGCAGGCGCACGCAGCAGCGCCATCGAGTGGTATCTGCCCATGGCCAGCTATCTGGCCCGTAGGTTCCGCAACTACAGCGAACCCCTCGACGACATCACCCAGGCCGCGGTCATCGGACTGATCAAAGCGATCGACAGGTACGACCCCAGCCGCGGCGTCCCCTTCATCGGATACGCGTTCCCCACCATCCTCGGCGAAATCCGGCGGCACTTCCGCGACACCACCTGGGACATCCGGGTGCCCCGCCGCATCCAGGAGCTGTACCGGGAGCTCGCCGTGGTGACCGACGAGCTGACCCATGAACTGCTGCGCCCGCCGAGCACGGTGCTGCTGGCCGAACGGCTCGGGGTCAGCGAACAGGATGTGGGCGTGGCCCGCCTGGCCGCCCACTCCTACCGGCTGCTGTCGCTGGACCAGCCCCGCACGGACCTTGACGGGGAGCAGGACGGACAGCTGACCGACATGCTCGGCGTCCAGGATCCCGCCCTGGCGTCGGTCGAGAACCGGATGCTGCTGCGGCACCGGCTGTCCCGCCTGTCCGAGCGCGACCGGCGCATCATCGTGCTGCGTTTCGACGCGGAGCTGACCCAGTCGCAGATCGCGGCACACCTAGGCCTGTCGCAGATGCACGTCTCGCGGCTGCTGTCCCGCACACTGTCCCGGCTGCGGCTGATGGCATGACCCTGACCGCCTCCCGTCCCGCCCTCGCCGATTCGGCCGGCCGCGAATGCGGGGACGCCTGCACGTCTACGCCTGCTTCGTGGTCGTGGTCTGCGGTGTCGTCCCATCCACGCCTGTACGGCCGCGGCCTGCCACCACATCGCGATCTACTTCGCCGTCTTCGCCTGAAGGATCGCCCCTCGCAACCCGCTGCCGGCGCTCAGCGCTCGCCGGGCCTGTGTTCGGCTTCGTGCCACCGGTGAGCTCCAGGGCCTCGGAGAGCTGGTCCTCGAGGATGATGATCCGGCAGGCGGCCTCGACCGGAGTGCCCTGGTCAGTGATCCCCCGAACCCGCGCCGCCAGCCGCAGCTCATAGCGGGAGTGGCGGCGATGGCTGCCGTCGGATCGTGCCGGGACGAACAGCTTCGCCTGTTCCAGCGACCGCAGGAACCCCGCCGTCACGCCGATCATCTCCGGCCCGAGGTCTGCTCGGTCGCCTCGCGTGCGGCGGTGGCGGCCGACAGTATGTCTTGATCTACGGGCATGTCGCGTCGCGCCCGGCGGTTTGGCGAGGGACGATGTGTCCGTGAGACTGACCTTTGTCTTCGACGGTGATTGCGCCTTCTGCACCACATGCGCGAATTTCGTCAACCGCCGGGTCCCGACGAATGCCGCGGTGGCGCCGTGGCAGCGATCGGATCTCGCGAGGCTGGGCCTGACCCGGGAACAGTGCCTGGAGGCGGTGCAGTGGGTCGAGCCGGGCAATGCCGCACTCGCCGGTCCGGACGCGATCGGTGCGCTGCTGCGTTCGAGCAATGCCGCCTGGCGGCCGCTGGGCCGGCTACTCGGCGTGCGGGCCGTCAGCGCGGTGGCCTGGCCGATCTATCGCTGGGTCGCCCGTCACCGCCACCAGTTGCCCGGCGGCACTGCCGCATGCGCCGTACCCCCGCCGGTCCATGCCGCCCCGCCCTCGCGCACCCCGTCGGCGTAGCCTCGCCCCGCGCCGCCCGCGTTCCACTCGGAACCGCGTCACAAACAGTTGGCGATGGTGAATACCTCTCTCGGGGTCAGGTTGGCGCGGCCAGGGTCTGCCGCCCTGTTGCCCGGACGCACCGTCGAACCAGAGTCCTGACAGCAGGAGGCCATGACGCGCCACAACCCGGCTGTAGTTGGCCTGATGGGCGGGAGCGGTCCGGCATCGGACGTTGTGTCCTGATACCGGACCGCTCCCGGCCCAGCCTGCTACGGAGCCACACCTACCTCGGAGAGGTCATGCCGTAGGGAACAGGCCGATCCGGGCGTGGTACTCATGGCCCAGCTCGTCGGTGTCGGAGCCGACCAGCAGGCCCTGTGGGCAGCGCACGAATGCCCGCACGCCCTGTCCCCGGCTGCGGGTCGGGTTCCAGTCCAGCGCCCGTCCGGTCTCCGGGTCGAGGGCGGCGATGCCGGAGCGGTCCACCGCGCCGGGTCCCTTGTGCTTCACCCCGTACGGGTTGTCCTGCCAGCGCTGGTGGCCGCCGACGTAGACGGCCGGTCCGGTCGCCTCGACCGCGTAGAGCGAGTGCCCGCCGGTGTGGTTCACCCACGTCGGCGGGTGTTCGCCGGAGCCGTACGCCTCGAACCTGGCCGCGGCATTGCATGGCAGCTCGGGCGAGCCGGAGTCGTGCCCGGTGGTGACCACCACGAAGTAGCTACCGTCCGGCGCGAAGTCGATCCCGCGCAGGTAGGTGTCGAACCGCGGGCTGCAGCGGGTGCGGTAGAACTCGGTATGCCACTCGGAGACGACCGCCTGCGGCCCGGTCACGTCGAGCATGACCAGCTGGTGCCGCGCCTGCCCGCGCGCCTGGGCGAAGTTGCCGATCGCGACCAGGCTGGCGCCGTCGGGTGACAGTGCCATCGACTCGACCCGTGGGCGGGTGCGCACCGGCTTGGCGAGCTCGGCGTCGAAGTCGGGGTCTACCTGGCCGTCGGCGAGGTCGAGGCGGGCCAGGCCGCTGCGCCGTACGTCGCCGATCCGGTCGAACGACCCGCCCACATAGAGGTGGCGGCCGTGGACGGCGAGCGTTCGCACGTCACCGTCGACCGGTGTGCGCAGGTGCGGGGACACCTCGCCCGTGGTGACGTCGACGCGGGCCAGCGAGCGGCGCCGGTGTCCGTTGACAGTGGTGAAGTCGCCGCCGACGAACACGCTGCCGTCGGGACCCTCGGCCAGTGCCCACACGGGACCGTCCAGGTCCACTCGCAGGTCGGTGACCTTGCCGTCGGACAGCCGGAACGCCATCAGGTTGCGCCGGTGGATGGTGGAGCGGCTGTGGGCATGGGTGGTGCTGCTGAAGTCGCCGCCGACGATTACCGTGCCGCCGACCATGCCCATCGCCCAAACCCGACCGTCGGTGATGTGCGGGGTCCAGTTGACCGGGTTCTCGGAGACCTCGGCCTGGCTTCTGGCCTGCTCTTGGACTTCGGCCGGCGCGCCGGGCCATTCGTCGGCTCGGGCCGTGATGCGGCTCAGCGAGCCGACTACGGCCGCCGGCAACACGGCCGGCGCTGGTCTGGATGATGTCTCTTCGGCCGCCGCGAACGCCTCGCCCGAAGGCATCAGCAACGACACGGCAGCCGACAACGTGAGTAACGTGCGCATTGCCTCATATTTACCCAAAGGTGAAGTTGGCGCACGAAAACGGCGAAGGATTCCAAAAAAGAGCGTGGAGGTCTGTGACTGCCGCATCCGGAGCCTTGCAACCGGGTCACCTTGAAGAACATCACCATCGGGCGCACCAGTACCGTCGACGCAATTAGCAGCGTCGACGGCGGCACGCCGAGCGGCGACCTGCCCATGTGCTGAATCGCGAACGCTCCGAGGTCACGGCCCCACCGGTGCCCGGGGCGTATTCACCAGGCTCCGGCCCAGACCGCGTCAATGAGGGTGAGGAAACTCAGCGCGAATTTCGCACACGGTTCGCAGGTCATCTGTGAGATCGAGGTCGACTCCGCCGATGACCCGGCCGATTACGGTGTCGATTGCCTGCCCGGCGAGGACAGCGTCGAAGGAGGCCGAACCGCCGCAGCGTTGGCACGCTGTCCACGTGCCCCGAACGCGCCACACAGCGGATCTGCCGGTACAACTTGACCGATCCTGATGAATGCACGTGTAGGCATTGCCCGTGGGGGAAGCCGGCTACGCCGGCGATGTGCGGCCGTGCGCAGTCACGGCTGCGCGTTGAGGTACCGCATACCGACACCGCCGGCGTGGGCGTAGTCATGAACCTGGACCAACCTGGTGACAACGGCTGAGTCCACACCAGCGCCCTGGAGAGATCCACGCCAGCGTGCGGCACGACGACACGCCGATCGCCGTGTACAGCCTGCCCATTACGCTGCGACGTCAGCGTCGTGGGCGTCGTGGGCGACGGCGACATCTCGTCTGCTACCGGATCGCCCCGGCGCTACCAATGACCGCGAACGCCGCCAAACCGACCAGCCGGCTGTCCAGGTCCGCGATGTCCGTGCCATGAACAGGTAGAAGCGATCCGGCAGGAATACGGCATCGGCGATGATCATTGCTGCGGAGAAGAGTGGAAGCCCCATGATTACGGCTATGCCGATGTGCAAACCGAGCAGCATGGCCAGGACTATGTACTTGAACCTGCTGAACAGGACGAACGGGAAGGCCACCTGCAGCAGCACGGTCATGTAACAGGCGACGGCGACCAGCAGCGGATGGCTGTCGACCATGAGCGACAACGTGGGCCACGGCCGGAACAAACCTTGGTTCAGCACGTAGTGCAGTGCGGTGCCGTTGCCCCAGGTCGCGCCCTGCACCTTGTAGAGCCCGGCGCATCCGTAAAGTATGCAGACCTGTGCCGCGATGACGAACATGGCGCAGTTGTGCAGCACCGTGCTCATCATCTGGCGGGCGAGTCCGAGTCCGAACCATAGGTTCGGCGCCGCCGGAGCCGCGGACAGGGGCCCGGTGTCGGCAGCGAGGCCCCTGAGCCGAGTCCTTCGCGCGTCCAGGGACCACCGCCGGCCGCAGGCGGTGAACATGAGATATATGGCCATCAGGACGACGAGGTTGTCGCCTCCGTCGCCCATGTAGATGGCCCTGGCGTGGAACGAGGCCACCACTGCCGCGAACAGGATAGACGTGGCTCTGGTCCGCCAGCCGAGCACGAACAGCGCACACGTGAGCAGTGCTGCGGCGTAGCAGGCCTCGAAGTATGCCCGGCTGTCGGACAGGGTCAGAATACTGGCCCAGCCCGACTGGTCGAACAGTTCCCTGGCCAGCGCGGGCGTCCACGCGGAACCGGGGCCCCAGATTTCGTCACGGTGCGGGAACTCCCTGAGCAGGAAGGTCAGGTAGAACAGTCCGTATCCGATACGCAGCACCGCCGCGGCGTACAGGGAGACCGCCTGCTCGGTAAGAACAGCACCGAACGCAGCAAGACCGTCGTGTGCTCGCTGCCTGGTCGTCTCGCCGGTCCGCGGCTCGGCGCGCCGTGGCGCGGGCGCCACAGGTGATCCCTGCTTAGTTTCCATCGGATGTCACCGTCCACCAGGGCAGCTCCCTGACGTCGGCAGGCGGCGCTGCCGGGCGGGGTTGCCCCACGTCGGCCCGCGGCATGATGGGCCGAGTGATGACGCGCAACTGAATGGCCTCGAAGGGAGCGGGGCGGTGCGCGGTGAGGCGGCCCACGGCTATGTTGCGCAGGTATTTCTGCATCATCAGTGCCCGTTCCGAGTGTGGCTCGTCGTCGTTGCCGTGCGTGTCGAGGTAGGTGATCCAGGCCCGGCGCAGCAGATTTTGTGTGGTATGGCTGGGAAAGACGTTGTGCTTGACGGCGAACTCGTCCACAGCGGTCAGATCGAACCAGTCGCTGACCTCGATGCTGCCGTCGGTGGAGGTATGTGTGGTCCGTACGGAGATCTGACTTGTGGCTGTTTCCGGATCCGGAGCGAACAATTTCCAGTTCTGTTCGAAGAACGGGTAGATCCACGCGTTGATCTGGCTGTCGTACCGTCTCGAGATCTCGTTCGAGGGTGTGACGTACAGAAATACCAACAGCACGTGGACAAGGGACGTCATCACGCACAGCGCCACCGCGACGCCCATCGCCGCCCTGACCAGTTGCGGCGGTTCCACATGTTGCGCGCCGTCGTTGCTGGCGCGGTCGACCAGCCGCGGCTCGGTTCCTTCACGCCGTGTGTTCAATTTCCACCACCGCATGCCCCGCACCCGTTCCTCCATTCCGGCTCGGCGCCGGTCACCCTGCTTGTTCGCAGTTTCCGGGCTCCCCACCCGGCCGGGGAGCCCGGCACAGGCGAACACCCCGCCAACTACGGGGCGGTCGGGCGCCCCGTCCCGCGCCCGTCTGTCGGGACGCGGGCCCAGGAAGGCGCGCGACGGTGTCGTAACGAACCGTCGCGCGCCCCTGGCCCCATCCGGCATCCGGCCCGCGACCGGCTCAGGCGCTCACCTTCGCCGGGAAGCATCGGCCGCCCACTGCCAGCCCCACAGACCCTGGGTACCTAACCCGCAGTTCGCGCCGCCGGTTGAGTACACAACTCTGCTACGGCCTCCACGGGTCGTTGCCACCGCTGTGCCCACCGGTGCCGCCGCCGTGCCCGCGCCCACCGCCGGTGGTGCCGCCATATCCGTGCCCGCCGCCGGTCGTGCCGCCATATCCGTGCCCGCCGCCGGTCGTGCCGCCATGCCCATGTCCGCCGCCGGTCGTGCCGCCCGTCGTGCCTGCAGTCGTCCCAGCTGTCGTGCCAGCTGTCGTGCCAGCTGTCGTGCCAGCTGTCGTGCCAGCTGTCGTGCCAGCTGTCGTGCCAGCTGTCGTCCCAGCCGTCGTCCCAGCTGTCGTGCCAGCTGTCGTGCCAGCTGTCGTGCCAGCTGTCGTGCCAGCCGTCGTGCCAGCCGTCGTCCCAGCTGTCGTGCCAGCCGTCGTCCCAGCCGTCGTGCCAGCCGTCGTGCCAGCCGTCGTCCCAGCCGTCGTCCCAGCCGTCGTCCCAGCCGTCGTCCCAGCCGTCGTCCCAGCCGTGGTGCCTGCAGTCGTGCCTGCCGTGGTGCCTGCCGTGGTGCCGGCCGTCGTAGTACCACCCGTGCCACACAGCGGCCGGATGATCGTGTTTCTATCCATCGTCACGGCAGCGCCGCGCGCCAGGGCCCGGCCCTGGATAGTCGCCCCTGTCTTCAAAGCGATTGATTCCAGAGCCATGATCGTGCCCACAAAAGTGGTGGTCGTGTCGAGAGTCGCGGAGCTTCCGA
Source organism: Catellatospora paridis (assembly GCF_009720365.1). Classification (GTDB taxonomy): domain Bacteria; phylum Actinomycetota; class Actinomycetes; order Mycobacteriales; family Micromonosporaceae; genus Catellatospora; species Catellatospora paridis. The sequence continues at coordinate 24,717 of NZ_ML769316.1, forward strand.
CTTGCCAGAACACATTGCACGGCTGAGCCCCGTTGATCACGAGCACGCGGCTCGCGGGGGACGTGATCAGGGTCGACGCGATCTGGAAGATCCACACCGCGTCGGGGTTGCCTTGAGCATCCAGCGTGAGAGTGTCGGTGAGGCCGACGGCGCCGCCGGTGTAGACACCGGGGGTCAGCGTGAGGCCCGCGAGGTCCGTCGGAGCAACGCCGGTGGATGTTTGCCCCGCAGCGTTGTTGTATGCCGTCGTCAGGTCTACCTGTGCCCCAAGGCAGACGGCGTCGTTTCCGGTATGGATCACACCGTGCACATTCGGGGCACCGGTGACTGCCGTGCCCGGGCATACTCCGAGGTCTCCAAAGATCTCGGTGGGAGGGATATTGGTGACCGTCGTGTTGGCCAGAACCGCGAAACTCTCCGCGGTGCCGAGATTCGGGGCTGTCGCAAGCGCATAGGCCCGTGTCGGAACCATCGCCAACGCGGCGACGGCGGCCACCATCGTGAGGCCAGCCGCGAACCAGGCGGAACGTGTGCGCCAGTATGGCGCTGTCGAGACTTGCAGTGTCATTAGCGGAACTCCTGTGGAATGTGTACGAACTCTCAGCAAGCTCGTCGTGACCCGCTCACTGCCCGCCTCCGGATGCAGGCATCGCTGGCCGTTGGCCTGCGTCCCAAGAAGGTGAGGGCGCAGGTGATCGGACATAACAACTAATACCTGACCTTAATGGCTAATACGGCTGACTCGTTTACTTTGCCCCATTAAGTGCGATAAACCCTGAAAGGTGATTTTTTCTCACCATCCGGTTCGTGGCGCACAGGCCGGCCCGTAGCGCCGTCAGCCTGCGTAGCCACCGCGGTGGTGGAACCGCGGCGACGGCCATGCACGACGGTCCGCCTGACCAGGCAGCACCCTCCGAGCACGTCGCGTACGCCCCGACCGGCAGCGTGAACAGCTCGAAATGCTCTCCCCCGGCGCGCTTCAACTCGTCGTGGGTGTCGCAAGCCGCGACCCGGTCCTGCGGGGCGACTGGTGTTCGCCGTCACGACGCGGACGTCGTCCGTCGGCGATGACGGGCGTTCACCCCTGGACGCCCGTTCCTCAACTGCTGGCCGACGTAGCCGCTGACCCGTGGTCCGATATCGTCAAAGCCGATCACCAGGGCCGCGTGTTGGGCGCAGGCTGAACCAGGCACTCGCTGCCGTCGGTTGCGGCGTTGGCGACCAGTTCATGACCGGTGCATGTAACCGGGGGAGGCGGTACGAGCGGCAAGTTGCCGCCTTTTCGGAATGAGTTGTGCGCAGACCGGGTTGTCGTAGCCTTCGATCATGACTGACGGCACGCCGCTGAGCGCCTCCCAGGCCATCGAACTGCTGCTGGCCGGCAACCAGCGCTTCCTGCGCGGCACGCCCGAGCATCCCAACCAGGACGCCACGCGCCGCGCCGAGACCGCACCGGGCCAGCGGCCGTTTGCCGTACTGTTCGGCTGCTCCGACTCACGCCTGGCCGCTGAGATCATCTTCGATCGGGGGCTGGGTGACCTGTTCGTGGTCCGTACCGCGGGTCACGTGGCAGGGCCGGAGGTGCTGGGCAGCATCGAGTACGCCGTGAGCGTGCTGGACTGCCCGCTGGTGGTGGTGTTGGGCCACGACTCGTGCGGTGCGGTCGCCGCGACCCGTGAGGCCCTGGCCGACGGAATCACCGCCACCGGGTACGTGCGAGACATCATCGAACGTGTCACACCGAGTGTCCTGGCGGCCCGCGCCGCCGGGCTCACCGGCGACGACGACATCATCGCCGAACACATTCGCCACACCGTCGATCTCCTGCTGCACCGATCACGGGTACTCGCCGACCAGGTCGCCGACGGCCGGACGGCAGTGGTGGGACTGTTCTACCGGCTGGCGGACGGTAGTACGCGAGTTGTCACGTCCCACGGCCTGTCGCCGTAGCGACTGCCGGTACCGCAATGCCGATGTTTGTCGGCCCCGTCGCAGCGTTCGTCGGCGTTAGGCCGTCAAGGCCGGCTTTCCATCGGTTTCGTGGCGACCAACGCCATGACAGCGACGGGGACCAGGACGAAGACCGTGCCAACCTCCACCCAGGGGACGTCGGTACGCCGGCGCCCGATCACGACTTGGGGCAGTGCGAGCGTCAACCATGCCAGGCCCACACCGTCGACGACCATGATCCGGTTCTGCCGGTCCGGGCCGCTGTTGAACGGCTGTGTTTGTACGAGGAACGGCGTCGCGACCGGGCTCGCCAGCGGAAGTGAGGTTTTCACGCGACGGCGACACCTACTCTGGTATGAGTCGGCAGCGGGTGCCGCAGCGGCTGGCTGAATGGGGGTCGACGAGATGGCTGTCGGAAAGTTGCTGCTGGTCGCGGGAGCGGTCGGCGCTGCCGCCGCGGGTGTCCGGGTGATGCGAAAGCGCCGGCGCGAACGGTCCGTTCGGACGGCGCACGAGCCCTTCGTGTCCGAGCCGAGTGTTCTGTACGCCGAGACGGTAGAGCGCGCGACCCATGTCGAGCCGACTGCGAAATCACAATGATGATCATCCTTGGCAAGGCTGGCCGACCGGGCCTCTGCTGGGATGTCTACACGGATAGTGAGCAGCCGCGTTTGGCAATCCCTTGCGTGGGTAGCTGCCCAGCTCGAGCGCCTACGCGAGCAGGTCCAGCGTCACCTGCCTGCGCCCGTGCGTCATCGCGACGGTTGACGCATCGCGCCGGCCGGCGTCGGTATTTACAGTGCCAGGTTCGCGTGCGTCCCACACTGATCAGGGCTAGGCTCTTCGGCCCGGAATCGACGCTTTCGGATGGGTGCGGTGTGCTGTGCGTCGGGGTACAGTCACCGTGTCACCCTGGTCCTCGGTGGCGGTTCGGTTCATCCGGATTCGCCAGCCGTTGGAGGGTCGACATGACCACATCCCTGCATGTCACCGCCGCACCGCCCCGGCCGCCCGAGCAGCCCGACCACTGGCAGCCCCGGCGGGGAGCCGGGAAGCCCGCGGACATCGCCGCCGACTGGCCGAGCGAGGCCGATCCGCTGCTAGCCATGCTGCACGCCCTGCCCGCAGATGACCCGGGGCGGCCTGCCGCGCGAGCCAGGGCCATCGAGTGGTACCTGCCCATGACCGGCTACCTCGCCCGCCGGTTCACCCGCCGCGGCGAGCCCTTCGACGACATCACGCAGGCGGCGGTCATCGGGCTGATCAATGCAGTCGACGGATATGACATCACCCGCGGCATTCCCTTCACCGGCTACGCGACCCCCACCATCCTCGGCGAGATCAAGCGGCACTTCCGCGACAGCACCTGGGACGTTCGGGTGCCGCGCCGTTTGCAGGAGCTCTACCTTCAGCTCGCCACGGTCACCGATGAGCTGACCCGTGATCTGCAGAGCTCGCCGAGCTCGGCGCAGCTGGCCGATCGGCTCGAGGTGAGCGGGCACGAGCTGGGCGTCGCCCGTCAGGCCGGTCACGCCTACCGGCTGTTGTCGCTGGACAAGCCCCGAACCGACGGCGACATGGAGCTGTCGGAGTCGTTAGGGGCGTGGGATCCCGCCATGGGGACCGTGGAGAACCGGATGCTGCTGCAGCGGCGGCTCGCCCGCCTGTCGGAGCGTGACCGGCGCATCATCGCCATGCGTTTCGACGAGGAGTTGACCCAGGTGCAGATCGCGGCGCAGCTGGGCGTCTCGCAGATGCACATCTCGCGGCTACTGGCCCGCGCACTGTCCCGGCTGCGGCGGATGGCGTGACCCTCACCGCGCGTCGACCCGCGCTCTCCGATTTCGGCCAGCCGCGGATGCGTGGCCGGTTGCACGCGTACGGCTTCTTCGTCGCCGCGGTCTGCGGCGTGGTCATGGTCGGTGTGGCCGCCACCAGGCCGGGCGTCGCACCGGTCGTCAGCACCGCGATCTACAGCGTCACCGTCTGCGCGCTGTTCGCCGTCAGCGGGCTCTACCACCGCCGGGTCTGGAGCGAACGAGGCTACCAGGCCATGCGTCGCCTGGACCATGCGATGATCTTCGTGTTCATCGCCGGCACGCACACACCACTGTCTGTGCTGTTGCTCAGCCAGGCCAAGGCGACGGTGCTGCTGTCGATCGTCTGGGCCGGCGCGCTGGCCGGCGTCACGATGTCGATGATCTGGCCGCACGCTCCCCGCGCGGTCTCCGCACCGCTTTATCTGGCTCTGGGCTGGGCGGCTGTCGCGATCCTGCCCGAAGTCGCGCAGGTGGCCGGGGTGCTCGCGCTGGTCATGCTGGCGCTGGGCGGTGTCGGCTACAGCGTCGGCGCGGTCCTGTTCGCGCTGCGCCGACCGGAGCCGTGGCCTGCGGTGTTCGGCCACCACGAGGTGTTCCACGCCTGCACGCTGGTCGCCGCGCTCTGCCACCACGTCGCGATCTACCTCGCCATCTTCGCCTGACCGGACCTGATGCAATATCCCGCCTCGATCACGGGCGGGTGAGGTCCGGGATGCTGGCAAGGTCGGTGGTGATGGTGTGTGCGACCTCGCCCAGGCGCAGGTTGTTGCTGCGGCAGTAGGCGCGGATCAGTGCGAACGCCTCGTCCACACTGACGCCACGCGACTGCGCAACAGCGCCCTTGGCCTGCTCGATGACGATGCGGCTGTTCAACGCGCCCTGCAGCTGCTCGCTGAGCCGCTCCCCGCGGCTGATGGCCCGCTCCTGGAGCAGACCGATCGAGGCCACGTCAGCCAGGGCCTGCACGATCTCCACATCGGTGTCGTCCAGGCGCCCCCCGACGTGACTGCTGAACACGTTCATCGCACCGATGCGTTCGGCGCGCAGCCGCAGCGGGAACGCGTGCACTGAGCGGAACCCGGCCTGCACGGCGCGGGGCGCGAACAGCGGCCAGCGCCCGGCGGCCTGCTGCAGGTCGGCGTTGACCACCGGAGTGCCGGTGCGGAACGCGTCCAGGCACGGGCCTTCTTGATTCTGGACCTGGAACAGCTCCAGCAGCTTGACGTTCTCGTCTGAGGCCGCCATGAACTCCAGCCGGCCGTGCTGGTCGGCCAGCAGCAGCCCGACGGGCGAGGCGTCCAGCAGGTCTGCGGTGCGGCCGGCGAGCAACTGGAGGAACTCGATCAGATCGAACTCGTCCACGAGGGTGTCGGCGATCTCGACGAACACCCGTGCGAGCCGCTGCGCGGATACGGTGGTCATGGCTGCCTCCTCCCCTTTCCCAGGGTGGTTGAAGTCGTCGTTCATGGCTGTGGGGTGTCGAAACTGAGGCGGCGGGCAACGACATCGGCGGCGACGTCGTACAGGCGCAGGTCGTGGACGTAGGCGTGCGCACGCATCCGCACCATCGCCTCGGCAAGGCTCACCCGCAGCTGGACCATGACCATCCCCTGGGCCTGGAACAGCTCGGCCCGTGAGCCCAGCGGATCGTCGAGCCAATCGTCGGCCACGCCCACGCGGGTGTTGTCGTGCCCGTCGAGCAGGGTCGACACCGCGACCTCGGCGAAGGTGAGCGCCAGGGTGAGTTCGTCGGGTGACAGCATCCCGGCCTCGGTCCGGAACACGTCCATCACCCCGAGGCGGGCGGCACCGATCTGCAGCGGGAACGCGAACACCGCCCGCACGCCCTCGGCGTGCACCGCGGGGGCGTAGACGGGCCAGCGGGCCATCGCGCCATCGCCCAGATCAGGGATCAGGACCGGGCGCATGGACCCGTACGCATCGATGCACGGCCCTTCGCCGAGGGTAAGTTGCAGCTCTTCCAGGCGTTCGGTGGCCGCATCGGAAGCCGCTGTCACGCCCCGCAGCCCGCCGTCGGCCATAACGGTCAAACCGGCGCCTGAAGCCGACAGCGCGCGCCCCGCGGCGCCGCACAGCCGCCGCATACCGGCGGCGACACCGTGCTCGTCGTCGTCGGATGCGAGCTCGCGCCCGATGAGCGCTTCCACCTGGGCGTACCGATCCGCCACGGTCTCACCCACCATCCTTGGTGACACCGTCGTCGACGGGTGGTGATCCACCTGCCAATTCGACGCGTGACAGCTGCTGCATCGCCTCACCCTCAACTGAGCTTATGCCGCCGAGGGCCAGGGCAGCTAAGCCGGCTGCACCGGCATCGGGCGCAACGTACCACTCCAAAGCCCGCAATTACCGTTCTCGATCAGGCGATGCGAACTCGTGTCACGCCGGAACCGGACATCGGCGTACACTACGCACATTGGGCCAAGTGATTGACCTCTGCCCCAGACCTCGGCAGCCCGCCAGGACGCGCCAGAGGTGAGGTATGAACAAGCCGCCCGACAACCCGATGATCATCATCGTTCCTGCCGTGCCCACCGACGAGCAGTCCGTACAGCTCGCGCCGACCTCAACGCCGGTATGAACATCGGGACAGGGGCAGACGACAGTCTGCGGCTCGACGACCGGTACTGGCTGATCAAGCAGGTAGGGGCCGGCGGGATGTCGGTGGTGTGGGACGCCCACGACGAGGTCCTGCAGCGGCAGGTCGCGGTCAAGCTGCTCGCGCCCGGCGTGGCCGCGGACCCGGCGCTGCCCCGCCGGCTGCTGATGGAGGCCAGGGCGGTTGCCGCGTTACGCCATCCGAACATCACCTCCGTGTACGACTTCGGTGTGCACCGCGCCGATGACGGCACCCTGACGCCGTATCTGGTCATGGAGATGCTCGACGGCGAACTGCTGTCGCACGTGTTACGCCTCGGCCGGTTGCCCTGGCGCGAGGCGGTCAGCGTATGCGCGCAGCTGGCGGCGGCGTTGACGGCTGCGCACGCGGCCGGGATCGTGCACCGCGACGTGAGCCCGACCAACATCATGCTCACGTCTACAGGTGTGAAGGTCCTGGACTTCGGGATCTGCGCTCTGATCGGCGACGAGCAGCACAGCGGCGACGACATCGTCGGGACCGCGCCATACCTCGCGCCGGAACGCCTCACCCGAGGCCAGGTCACCGCCGGCGCCGACGTGTACGCAGCCGGGCTGGTGCTCTACCGGTGCCTTTCCGGGCGCCTGCCCTGGGACGCGGGCACCGTCACTGAGGCGCTGTACGCCCACGCCCACGTGCAGCCGCGACGCCTGCCGCAACTGGACCTGCCGCGAGCGATCGAGGACGTCTGCAACCGGTGCCTGGCCCGCGAACCGCACCACCGCCCGTCGGCAGCCGAGCTGGCACAGATCCTGTCCCGCGAGGTCGAACGCATCGCCGTCGCCACGCCACGGCCGGACGAGGTTCCCGCCCGATCCCCCGCCGGCGACGGCGAGACGAAGACCATCGCCCTCGACATGCCACGCCTACATCTGCCACGTCGGCGAGTCCTGGTGGGTGCCGCCGCACTGTGCGCCGTACTCACGCTCGGCTACCTCTGGTATCCGCCCGGCTCGCCGACGGCAACGGCGCGGGCCGACACCGCGAACCAGGTGTCGTGCTCCATCGTCTACAGCGCCGACTACACCAACGACCGCCAGTTCGCCGCGGCGGTGACCGTGACCAACACCGCACAAGACCCACTCGACCAATGGATTCTGCAGTTCTGGCTACCCAGCGGCGAGACCGTGGCCGGCACCCCACCAACCAGGACAGCCAAACGGCAGGCGACCGACGCCGCGACCATCCACGTCGGGCAGCAGGGCCGCCAGGTGACGGTCACGAACCTGTCCGCCCTGCCCTCAGGGCTCCCGGCCGCGCTGACGTTGACCGGCCGGCACGCCGGCATACGCAGGCAGCCGCCCGCCGGGTTCACCCTCAACGCCAGACACTGCGACGCCACCGTCACCATGCGCACCGCCGCACCACCGCCGGCCGCACCCGTGACCATCGCACGGGCGACATCACCGGGTGAGTCGCCACCGCGACCGCACAAGTCGGCGAAGCCTCAGGGCAGGCATCCGCACGACGGCACGGACACGCAAGCAGCAGCCCGGCGTCCGTTGAGTAACGCGCGCTGCGGACCCCGCACCGCGCAGACCGCCACCTCGCCACCCATCCCCGACATTGGAGTGCCACAGAGATGACGACGGCAGTAAGCAGCGCCATCGACAGAGCCCCACTCGCGATCGAGCTACTCGACAGGCTCGAAGAGGTCACCATCGAGTATGAAGGCCAACTGGCCAGAGCGGCAGGGCTGCGACGTGGGCAGACGGCCGATGCCGCCAACACGGCAGACAGCAGCGTGAACGCGACCGACATCGAGAACGAGGAACTGGTCGCGCGTAGCCTCCAGCAACGGCGCGACCAGCTCATCGAGGCGCTCACACGCCTCCGGGACGGCACATACGGCACCTGCGCCACCTGCCGCCAGCCAATCTTGGCCGAGCGTCTGCTCGCCTCACCCTCGGCCACTCTCTGCGTGAGATGCCAGACCGCAGCGGAACGGCATCCGCGATAGAAGCGAACCCTCGACGCAACGGCCACCAGCCGTATCGACCACACAAGAACAACTACGGTCGCGGATCGGGGCTGATGTGGGGCATGCCGGCCCGCCGGCGACCACCCGACGCACCGCTTTGGCTCTGCGACGCAGCGGCAGATCAAAACAGGTGTTTCACCCCTGACAGGTTTGTGTCGACCGGACACTGGGAGAGGTGCTACCGATGGGAGGTTGTGATGGGGACCTGTGAGGTCTGCAAGAACGACTACTGGCGGTCGTTCGAGGTGCACACGTCCGGGGGCGCAGTGCACGTCTTCGACTCGTTCGAGTGTGCGGTGAACATGCTGGCTCCGGCTTGCGAGCACTGCGCCACCAAGATCATCGGGCATGGCGTGGAGGTGTCCGGGCACTTCTACTGCTGCGCGCACTGCGCCCGCTCCGCCGACGCACGGGAGGGCTCCAAGATCCGCGATGCGGTAGGGGTGCACCCCGGCTGAGGCCGCCAGCGGCGTATCGAGACCGGCAACTCGTCGACCGCCAAGGCGAAGGCGTGAAGACCTGACGGCGACGTCCCCAACCCTTGGATCACACGATCGCCGACATCGAACAAGGCCCGTTCGTAACCCCTCCGGCCGGTGTGAGGGCGAGGAACTGGTCCAGAGCGGTGTTGCTATGGGCGGCGCGCATTGTCATGTCGGGGCTGGCGGTGGGCATGGTCGGGACGCGTGCCGCTTCCGATGTGTTCAATCCGGGCGTCCATGCACTTGTTGCGGCCGGGCTACATCCGGCGGTATCGCGACTGGAGCATCGCGAACAGGCCGAAGGCCACGAAGCCGAGCGCCACCGCGGTGAGCAGAAACCTCCCGAACGGCTGCGCCAGGATCGTCTCCAGCGCGCCGTCCAGTCCCTGCGCCTTCTGCCGGTCGTAGGTCACCGTCGCATAGCTGAGCAGGCCTCCCACCACGACCAGCGCCAGCCCTTTGGCGATGTACCCGACCTGGCCCAATCTCTCCACACCCTCGCGGGCCGCTGGCGACATCGACGACGTGCCGATCTCCTCGGTGAAGGACTTCCGCACACCCTTGACCACCCCTGCCACGCCGACGCCGACAACGATCAGCCCGGCGGCCACGACGATCACCCGCCCGCCCGGCCACGCCAGCACACCCGACGTGGTCCTCTCCTGCGACTGCGAGCTCGACGATCCGGAGCCGAGCGCAACCACAGCTGCGCTGACCCCCAACGCGGCGTAGACCACGGCCTTGGCCCCACTGGCGACCTGCTTGCGGACCCGCTTGGCGCCTGCACTGTTGCGACAACCCCAGACGGCTTCACTGGCCTGCCAGAGCGCGAGCGCCACCAGGCCGACCGCGACCAGCCAGAGCAGGACCTTACCGAACGGCTGAGCGGCCAGTGTGCCCATCGCGCCGGAGGTGTCAGCGCTCTTGCTGCCCGACGCCCCCCACGCGATCTGCAGCGCCAGCCAGCCGATCAAGAGGTGCACAACGCCGTAAGCGACCAATCCGACGCGCGCGGGCACCTCGAGCGACTTGCTGTCGCCGGCCTGTTCAGCCTTGCGGCCGGCCTTGGTTGCCATCACCGCCGGTGCTCCCCTGAATCATGAGCACCACGCCCACCACCCCTCGAGTTAGAGCAGCTGGATCGTAAGGAAGAAGCCCAATACCAGCAGTATGACTCCAAAGAGTCTCGCCGTAGCTGCCAGCGGAAACCATGATGTTTAGGTGATCTTGATCGACGGCTCGTATTCTGTACCGGAGTACGGGCCTATCGTCGTGGTCGTGTAGCTGACCACCGCTGACCAGGCATAGGTGCCCGAGGCATGCACCGTGCCCACCGGCGAGCCGCCGCTACGGTTGGCCGAGTTCGATGACCTGTTCGCCGCCGCATTGTGCGATCAGCAGCGGATGTTGCCTACCGCGCTGCCGTGGTGGCACGACCCGGTTGCCGAGCCGACAGCCCGGGATCCGACCGGATCCTGCCGCAGGTCCAGGAGGTCGCGATGGCACGCATACCCCACCACACCACGGAGCTGGAGCGCAGCAACGAGGGTTCCGGCCTGGCCCCGCCACCCGACCACGGCCACTGGTTCCCACCGGACGAACGGGACACGGACATCCGATCGGAGCAGCACGACCCGGGCTTCGGCCGGCAGGCGGACAGCACCGAGACAGGCCCGCAGCCGTTCTCCCTGGCCCAGGCGTTCGAACCGGCCGAGGTGGTCCACGGCGCGCTGCGCGGTGCGATCGCGGCCATGGCCATGAGCGGCCTGCGCAGGTTCACCGTGGAGATGGGCTGGGCTGGCCAGCCGCCTCCGGACGCGATCGTGAAGCAGAAGACGCCCGGCCTCGTGCGGGGCAAGACGACCGGCGAGCGCAGAGCGATGATCGAACTCTGCCACTGGGGTTACGGCGCCGTCGGCGGGGCCGGTTTCGCGCTGCTTCCCCGGCGTATCCGCCGCCGCGCCTGGTCCGGCCCGGTCTTCGGGCTGCTGCTGTGGGCCGGGTACGAAACGGTCGTCGCCCCGGTCCTCGGTATCGCGCGCCGCCCCGGAGCCAAGCTGTCCCAGCGGTTGTCGCTGGCAGCGGACCACCTGCTCTACGGGTTCGTGCTGTCGCACACCCGCCGGCGCCCGCCGCGCTGACCGGACGGACCGAACGGACGGCCAGCCTTTCAGGATCCGTCACTGGTTGAGCTGGCAGATGCTGAAGTTAGTGCACCCGGTGAGCCAGGCGCAGCTCCAGCGGTCTACCCGCGCCCGCCGCACGCCGACGGCGGCCACCGCGCCGGGCGTGCAGCCGACCCTACCGGCCGGCGACCCACGCCGGACCCACCTCGGCCAGGACCAGCCGCAGATGCTGCCGGGAGATGCCCGTGAACACCGGATGGCTGAAAGCACGGCGAGCCCAGCGACGCGACATCCAAAGAGGATCTGCGATCGGCTCGGGAGCCGACACCGTCAGCTATTGCACTCAAGATCGCAAACAGGGCGCCGTCACGGCGGCCCCCACAGGTCTCCCGCATTGCCCTGCGCCAGGTGCTCCTCGTACACGCCGACCTTGAAATCGATCACTTCGAGGCAGGCGGACAGCTCCGCGATCCGCTCCACTACCACATCCCGATGCTCACGCAGCAGCTTGAGACGGATGTGCTCGTTGCCGACTCCCTGCCGCACTAGCTCGGCGAAGCGCCGGATCGTGGCCAGCGGCATTCCCGACGCACGGAACCTCATGCAGTACTCCAGCCACTCCACGTCCCACGCCGAGTAGACGCGTCGGCCGCGCCCATCGCGCCGCACCTCACCCGCGAACAGACCCTCCCGCTCGTACAGGCGCAGGGTGTGCACGCTCAGGCCGGTCCGCGCGCAGACCTGGCCGATAGTCAGCTCACTCGCTGCCGCGGTCATGCGCCGAGCGTACGCCGTTGACCTAGACCCGGGTCGAGCATCTAACTTCGGGTTCATGACCACACCGCAGCGCGGGATCGGCTCGGGTTTCGACGCCCGCAGCACCACCGACGACGTTCTCAAAGGGATCGACCTGTCCGGCAAGACGGCCATCGTCACCGGCGGATACTCCGGCCTCGGGCTGGTGACGACACGCGCACTGGCTAGTGCGGGCGCCCACGTCGTCGTCCCCGCCAAGCGACCCGAGCTCGCCAGGCAAGAGCTCGACGGGATCGACGGGATCGAGATCGACGCGCTCGATCTGGCCGATCTCGACAGCGTCCGCGGGTTCGCCGAGCGCTTTTCCGCCTCCGGCCGCGATGCCGACATCGTGATCAACAACGCGGGCATCATGGCCTGCCCCGAGACTCGGGTCGGCCCAGGTTGGGAGGCGCAGTTCGCGGTCAATCACCTCGGCCACTACGCGCTGATCAACCGGATCTGGCCCGCGATCGCCCGCGCCCGCGGCCGGGTCGTCGCCGTCTCCTCCGGTGCCCACGGCATCACCGGCATCCGCTGGCACGACGTGCAGTTCACGACGGACTACGACGGCTGGCAGGCGTACGGCCAGGCCAAGGCCGCCAACGTGCTCTTCGCCGTGCACCTCGACAAGCTCGGGCGCGACGCCGGCGTCCGGGCGTTCGCGCTACACCCCGGTGCCATCCTCACCCCATTGCAGCGTCACCTGTCCACAGACGAGATGGTCGCCGCAGGCTGGATCGACGAGGACGGCAACCTGGCCGACCCGACCTTCAAGACCCTCGAGCAGGGCGCGGCGACGCAGGTGTGGGCGGCGACCTCACCGCAGCTCGCGGGCATGGGCGGCGTGTACTGCGAGGACTGCGACATCGCCGGCCCGGCAAGTGACTCGGGCGGCGTGCACGCCCACGCGACAGACCCCGCAGAGGCGGCGCGCCTGTGGGAGCTGTCGGCCGAGCTCACCGGCGTGGACGCGTTCAGGTCCTTGGCCGCGACGACAACCGGCTGACGTCGAGCGCGCTCGCCCGACAGACGGAAACGGCCAGCCGGTCATGACGTGCGGTCAGGGGCTCGTATGTCGGAATCTTCAGCGCGCCCAGGTGTGCGCGTGTGGACGTATGCTGGCCCGCGGCGAAGGGAGCGCGGATGATCCGGGTGTTGCTGGCCGAGGACGTGCGCGTGCTGCGCGAGGCGCTGGCGGAGCTGCTGGGCTTCGAGGACGACATCGAGGTGGTCGCGGCCGTCGAACGGGGCGATGAGGTCGTCGCGGCCGCGTTGCGGCACCGACCGGATGTGGCCGTGGTCGACATCGAGATGCCGGGCCTCGACGGGATCGACGCCGCGTTGCGGCTGCTGCGCGAGCTGCCCACCTGCCGGACGTTGGTGTTGACCGGGGTGGGACGACCGGCCAACCTGCGCCGCGCAGTGCAGGCGCAGGTGGCCGGTTTCATGCTCAAGGACTCCGGGCCGCGCGAGGTGGTCGACGCGATTCGCGTCGTGGCCGCCGGTGGGCGGGTCATCGATCCGCAGCTGGCCTACGCGACGCTTGGTTCGAGCGGCAGCCCGCTGACCGAGCGGGAGACCGATGTGCTGCGGCTGACCGCCGCGGGCGCGACGCCGCGCGAGGTGGCCGCGAAGTTGTTCCTCACCTATGGGACGGTCCGCAACTATCTGGCTTCAGCGGTGACCAAGCTCGACGCCAGGAATCGGGTCGACGCGATCAGGATCGCGGCCGAGGCGGGCTGGGTGTAGCCGACCTGGCTGAGCGGCCCGCGGTGGGACTTGTGCGGTGAGCACGAAACCGTCGCCGTCGGGCTCGGCGCTGAGTCGCCCGCCTGCCGCGGCGAGCCGGGCACTCAGGTTGACCAGACCGGTTCCGGCACCGGCCCTGACCGCGCGGTCGGGTTTGCCGTCGTTGGTGACGCGCAGCCGCGCCGTCCCGTCCCGTGTGGTCAGCGCGATCTTGCAGGTGGTTGCGCCGGCGGCGTGGCGGATGACGTTGGTGACCGCCTCCCGCACCACCGTGGCCAGCAGCGTGTCGACGGCGGCCGGCAGGGCGGCGGCGCTGACCTCCACCTCGGCCTGGATCCCCGACGCGTCGAGCAGGGAGCAGACGGCCCGGAGTTCTTCGGCGAATCGGAGCTCGGGGGTGCCGGAGATCGCCGCTTGGATGTCCGCGAGCCCGCGCAGGGCAAGTGTGCCCAGCTCGTGGAACTCGCGTCGGGCCCTGGCGGGGTCGGTGTCGGCGAGCCGCGCGATCAGCTCGCATTTCAGGCTGATCCCCGTGATGCTCAACCCCAGCAGGTCGTGGACGTCCCGGGTGACCCGCAGCCGTTCTCGGACCACCGCCAGCCGGGCCAGTCCCGCACTGGCCTGCGCGAGTTCGCGCGCCACATCCGGCAGCCGGCAATAGGCGTACACCTGGATCAGCGCCCCGGTCAGGCTGGCGACCAGGTAGACATGGTCCCCCACGGTCGCGCTGGACGGCATGACCAGCAGCAACTCTGCCATCACGATCGCCAGGACGCCGAGCGACCACGGCAGGCGCCACCGGTACAGCACCGCCCCGGCCGCCAACGTGATCGTGGGGGCGAAGTGCGGGCCGGTCAGCGCGACCGCCACCGTCAGGATCACCAGGTGCAAGGGGAGGGTCCACCGCCATCGGCGGGGTGGGCGACCGGCCACCTGCGGAGCGCCGTGGTACATCTGCAGGGCCGCGGATCCGGCCAGCGTCAGCAGCACGAGCACCCACCCCGCGAAGCTCGGCCGGACGTAGAACGCGAAGTTGACCAGCACCAGCAGAGCGCAGTTGATGGTCGTCGCCAGGGTGAACAACCATGCCAGCCGCGGCGAGATCATGGTCGTCTGGGACGAGGGAGCGTCCGCACCAGCCTGCCCGCCGGACATTTCCCGCCGTGTGTCGATGATCGACCGTGCCGTGTGCGCGGCGCGCCGAGCGGTCGCGGTGATCTCGGAAAGCCTTGCCCGTGCCTGCTCGCCTTCCATGCCGAGCCGGCTCAGCCGGAGCACCGCGGACAGGTCCGTGCCCAGCGTGACACGCATGCGTTCGGCGTTGTCGAAGCGTTCCCCGGCCACCGCGAGCGCTGCGTGAGCGGCTCGTTCGGCTGCCACGCGCCGGGTCAGGTCGGTCAGCAGCATCACGCCGAACAGGTTCGACCCGACGAGCACATCGATGACCAGCCTGCCGACCAGGGCGAGCCCGACCGCGCCCGCCTGGCCGAACACCGCGCTCAGGCCGACGTCGAGCGCGATCACGAGTACGCCCGAAAGCCAGGAGATCCGGTGAGGCATGGTGAACAGCACCGAGGCGACGACCGCTCCGGCAACCGGCCCCCACACCTCACCCACCAGGAGGTACGGGCCGAAAGCCAGCAGCGCCTGCCCGGCCAGTACCCACAGGGTCGCCTGCGACGACAGTCGCCTTGAGCCGATGACCAGCACCGTCGCCGCGAGGCCGCCGACCGCTGCCATGGCGATGACGCCTGACGTTGCGGTGATCCCCGAAGTCCCGTACTCGCCGGAGAAGACGAACCCGCTACGAGCCACGAACCAGGCGGCAAGTGTGATGACCAACAACGCCTGGGCCGTTTGGGCTCGTCGCCCCACTCCGCCTCCGTGACCTCGATAAAGTGCACATTGCACAGGTTCGGCCTGCACCCTGTCAACGTGATGGGCGGCACTGTGCGCGAGGGGCCGATGCGCTCATGCACTGCCGCCGGCCCTGGCAACGGCGCAGGATCAGGTCATGACCAACAACGCGGAGATCCGCCCGTACCGGATCGACATTCCCGAGGCCGATCTCGCCGACCTACGTGCCCGTCTGGACCGGACGAGGTGGGCCGATCCCGCTCCCGGGGCGGGCTACGGGGTGGGTCTGGACGACGTGCGCCGGCTCGTCGAGTATTGGCGGTCCGCCTTCGACTGGCGTGCCCAGGAAGCGCGAATCAACGCGCATCCCCAGTTCACCACTACCATCGACGGGCAGAACGTCCACTTCCTGCACGTGCGTTCACCGGAACCGGCGGCGATGCCGCTGATCCTCACCCACGGCTGGCCGGGATCGGTCGTGGAGTTCCTGGACCTGATCGGCCCGCTCACCGATCCGGCCGCGCACGGCGGCGACGCGGCCGACGCGTTCCACCTGGTGATCCCGTCCCTGCCGGGTTTCGCCTTCTCCGGCCCGGCCGCCGACACGGGCTGGGGCACCGTACGCACGGCCGCGGCCTGGTCGGAGCTGATGTCGCGCCTGGGATACCAGCGCTACGGAGCGCACGGCAACGACGCCGGCTCGATGATCTCGCCACGGCTGGCCATCCACGCCGGTGAGCGAGTCGTCGGTGTACACGTCATGCAGGTGTTCTCCTTCCCCTCCGGCGATGCTGCCGAGTTCGCCGGCATGTCGGAGCAGGACATGGCCCAGATGCAGCAACTGCAGTGGTTCATGGCGTCGAAGTTCTCGTTCAACCAGCTTCACTCACAGCAGCCGCAGACCCTCGCCCACGCGCTGGCCGACTCACCGGCCGGCCTGCTCGGCTGGAACCTGCAGCTGATGGACGACGAAGCGATGGGCGGCAGGCGGCTCGACGACGACTTCGTGGTGACCAATGCCGCCATCTACTGGCTCACCAACACTGCGGGTTCGTCGATCCGCTTCTACCGCGAGGACGCCAACGCCGACCACGCGCCCAGCGAGGCGAGCACGTTCCCGCTGGGCGTGACTGGTTTCGGAGGCGACTTCACGGGGTCCGGCGCTTCGCCGAGCGCGACCACAAGAACGTCACGCAGTGGCACATCCACGACGCTCCCGGCGGGCATTACGCCGCCCACCTGGAGCCGGAGCTGGTGACCTCCGACATCCGGGGCTTCTTCCGCGTCCTGCGCTGAGCTTCGGATCCGGTAACAGCGGCGGTCTGCCCGCCCGAACGGCGAACAACACGGCCATGGGCCAACCCACGGTCAAGATCGTTACTGGCTCATGGGTTTGTCGGGGTGTGGGCGGGTGGTGGCCCCGGTAGGGGCCGGCGTTCGGCTGGACGCGTGTCGGTCGGCACGGGGGTGTCGTGTTGTCGTACCGGGCAAGGCCCGGCGACGGACGCCACCGCCCCCACGCGACCAGAGCGATCGTGTGAGGCATCGGAGCACCCAGGCCGCACCGGCTGTCCCCGGGCGTGAGGAACCCCGCCACCGCATCCCCGGACCGCGCACACGATGCCCGTCGCCGGACAGCGGACCGAAAGCGGGCGGCCAGCGTGCCCAACACCGTCCGGAGCACGCGGCTGAGCAAACGCAACTCATGCACAGTCCATAGGAACGGTCTCGACACGGCATCAGTCAGGCAGGTCGGCGATCCGGGTCGACAGTGTGCGCAGCAGCGCCAGTTCGTCGGGACTCAGATGATCGAGGAAGCGCGCCCGCACGGAGACGACATGGTGCGGGGCGGCGTCATCCAGCACCCTGAAGCCGTCATCGGTCAGGTGCAGGATGCAGCCTCGCGCGTCCTGCGGATCGGGCTCCTTGCCGACGAGTCCCCGGGCCTGCATGCGGGCCGCGTGGTGGGACAGCCGGCTGCGCGACCACTCCATCTTGGCGGCGAGATCTTTGAGCGCCCACCGACGGTTCGGCTTCTCCGACAGCGTGCTCAGCACCTCGTAGTCAGCCGGTGACAGCCCCGAGTCGCGGGCCAAGTCCCGGCTGAGCCGGGCCGGCAACGCTATCAGCAAGCGCCGGAAGGCACGCCACGTATTTTCCTCATCCTCGGTCAGCCAGGCAGTGTGCACTCGGTCACCCTACACCTCGTTGACACGTCATAGAAATGTCGAATAAGGTCGGTGACATGTCATCGAATGCGTCACTGAATGTTCTGGTCATCGTCGCAAGCACCCGCCCCGGACGGCTCGGACCGGCAATCGCCGACTGGTTCGTCCAGGCAACCGCTCCGGCAGGCCCGGCGGACGGGACGACTCTCGACATCGCGGACCTGGCCGACATCGGACTGCCGCTGCTGGACGAGCCCGAGCATCCCTCCAGCGGCGCCTACGTTCACGAGCACACCCGCGCGTGGAGCCGGCGGGTTGCCGCAGCCGACGCATTCGTGGTGGTGACACCCGAGTACAACTACGGCATGCCTGCGGCACTGAAGAACGCCCTCGACTTCCTCTACCACGAGTGGGCGTGGAAGCCGGTGGGGTTCGTCAGCTACGGCAACACCTCGGCTGGCACCCGGTCGGTACAGATGGCCAAGCAGGTCGTCACCACCTTGAAGATGATGCCCATCGGCGCCACCGTCGCCCTACGCATCGCCGACAGCACCCACAACGGGCAGGTCCTGCAGTCCGCAGAACTCGATGAAGCCGCTCGCAGAATGCTGCTCGAACTGAACCGAGTCGCCTCGGCGATGCGCTCCCTACGCGCGGAACCCGACAGTGACCTCACCGGCACGTCCGGCCCGGTCGAAGGGCTGAGGCTGACCATCGCCCAGCCTGACGACCTGGCCGAACTGCTCGTGCTCCAGCGGTGCTGCTGGGTGCAGGAGGCCATCGCGAACGACACCCTCGACCTGCCGCCGCTCCGGGAGACACTCGACGACCTGCGCGAATCGATGTCGACCTGGCAGCTGTGGTGCGTACGCCGAAACGGGCGCCTCGTAGCAGCGGTCCGGGCCCGGGCACACGGGAGTGGGTGGCTGATCGGTCGCCTCATGGTGGCTCCCGACCAGGCCGGCAACGGCATCGGTTCCTGGCTTCTCGCATACGCCGAACAGCAGGCCCCCGAGGAAACCGCGTACTACGAACTGTTCACCGGCCACCGCAGCACGAGCAACATCAAGCGGTACGAACGCGCCGGCTATGCCCTCACCGACGGTGACGGCATCTCCGCTGACAGCGTCCGCCTCACCAAAGAGCGGCAACCGGCCACCTGCGTCAGGTGATCAGATCACCCGGCCTGGTCGTGCAGACCGTCGCCGTGG
The DNA here is from genome assembly GCF_009720365.1 of Catellatospora paridis. GTDB lineage: Bacteria > Actinomycetota > Actinomycetes > Mycobacteriales > Micromonosporaceae > Catellatospora > Catellatospora paridis. The sequence continues at coordinate 43,518 of NZ_ML769316.1, forward strand.
TCGGTCGCCAGCGGCGTCTTCGCCGCCCTGGTGCGTGGGGTCAAGGCGTCCACGAGCGGCTCGACCTCGGCTGGCGGTCCTGCGCACAGCGCGGCTTCCCGAGTCGCGGGGTCGTGTCCCATCCGTTCAGCGAGTTCGTGCATTCTCTAGCCGGCGTCGGAAGACTCGACGCCAGCAGTGCAAGGAGGAGTCCGCGGAGCGCGGCGAGGGCGTACGACCAGATCATGCTCACCTTCGCCGCCGATCGGCGGCGGTCGGCGCACAGTTGGAAGGCACCCGGCGGGGGTGGGGGAAACTACACCCCCACTCGGCAGGCAGCGTCATACCGGGCCGTACGCGGCGCGCCTAACTTGAGCATTGCCGCACGAAAGGTGTCCCCCACGCCGGGCGGCGGGATGAAATCCATCCAGTTCGTGCGCACCGACGCCGGCTGGCGCATCAGCGCGGCCGCATCGGCTACGACGCCCGTAGCGATAGGAGAACCGTGGTCAACGGCAGTGAAGCGATGCCAGACTCGATCAGGAAGGCCACCGGCTCGCACCAGTCGGCGCAGGAAGACGGGCCGCCGGCGCTACTACTCGCCGGCCTGACCAAGATTTTCGGTGGCAACCCCGCGGTCGACCGGGTCGACCTGACCGTTCCCGCGGGATCGTTCTTCGGCCTGGTCGGGCCCAACGGTGCCGGCAAGACGACGGCGTTGTCGATGGCGGTCGGGCTGCTGCGGCCCGACGCCGGCAGCTCGTCCGTGTTCGGCGTCGACATGTGGTCCGACCCGGAACGGGCCAAGGCCTTGATCGGGGTGCTGCCCGACAGTCTCGCGCTGCCCGAAAGGCTGACCGGGCGGGAACTGCTCACGTTTCTCGGCCAGCTCCGCGGCCTCGACCCGGCCGCGATCACCGAGCGGACCCGCGAACTGCTCGACGTGATGGACCTGGAGCACGCCGAACGGACGCTGGTCGTCGACTACTCGACCGGCATGCGAAAGAAGATCGGCCTGGCGACCGCGCTGCTGCACGCGCCCCGGCTACTGGTGCTGGACGAGCCGTTCGAGGCGGTCGACCCCGTGTCGGCGATGGCGTTGAAGGCGATCCTGGCACGGTTCGTGGCCGACGGCGGTTCGGTGGTGCTGTCCAGCCACGTCATGGCGCTCGTCGAGCAGCTGTGCGACACGGTGGCCATCATGGTCAAGGGCAAGGTGGTGGCGGCCGGTCCGCTCGACGAGGTCCGCGGCCGCGGCTCCCTCGAGGAGACCTTCGTCCGGCTGGCAGGCGACGACGTCCGGGCCACGGAGGGGCTGTCATGGTTGACGTCCTGATCCGGATGAAGCTCGCGATCATCCGCAACTCCATGACCGGCGGCAGAGCCGCATTGATGATCACCGGCGGCGTGCTCGGCCTCCTGGCCGCCGCCACCACCGTCTGGCTCAGCCTGGTAAACCCGTCCGGTCCTGGCGTGGTCCCTGATCTACTCGCCACGACTTACGTCGTCTGGTTGCTCGGGTGGGTGGTCGGCCCGGTGTGGGGCGCCTCGTCGGTCCTGCGCGTCGAGCACTTCGCGCTGCTGCCGATGCCACGACGGCAGTTGGCGATCGGCCTGCTCGGTGCCGCGTTCGTCGGCGTCACCACCGCAGTGACAGCACTGGCCTTCCTGAGCCTCGTCGTGTACGGCATCCGGCAGGGTGTGCTGCCGGCGCTCGTCTCGGTGCCGGCGGCCGCGCTGCAGCTGGTGCTGGTGGTGCTCCTGTCCCGTGCGTCCCACAGCGTGTTCGGACTGATCGCGCGTGGGCGCCTCGGCTCGGCGTTCACCGGGCTGCTGCTCGCCGCGTTCCTGGTGCTCACCCAGTCCGGCTGGATCGTCGTCGTCGTGATCGCCTACTCGGAAGTCCTCTCAACCGGGTTCCCGTCGGGGTACTCGGCCGTGGTGCGGGCGATCCCGTCCGGATGGGGCGTGGCCGCCGTCGAGTCCGCCCGCCATGGACAGTGGTGGCGCGCGGTCGGCATGCTGGCTGCCATGGTCGCGCTGAGCGGCCTCCTGCTGCTCGGGTGGAGCCGCACACTGGGATCGTTGCGCCACGGCCGGACGACGATCCGCGGCAGCAGCCACGCGCCGGCCGCCACTTCGCCGGTGCTGGCCGGGCGCACCGCGGCCGTCGTACGCAAGGAACTGCGCACCTGGTGGCGCGACCCGGCGCGGACCCAGATCCTGGCGATCGTACTCGGGTGGGCGTTGGGAACCGCGCTGCTGCCGCTGACGCTGGGCTGGACGGCGGTGCTTCCCTGGGCCGGCCCGGGCATGGCGTTGATGGCGGCCACGGTGGCCTGCAACCTCTACGCCCCAGACGGCACCGCGCTGTGGCTGACCCTGCAGACCGGCACCGAACACGAAGACCTGCGCGGGCGGCAGTGGGCGTACCTGCTGGTGTTCGGGTCGCTCACCGTCGCCGTCACGGTCGGGTTCACGCTCTGGAGCGGGTACACCTGGGCCTGGCCCTGGGTGCTCGCGCTGGTGCCGGCCCTACTCGGCGGCGGCGTGGGCCTGGCCCTGTACACCTCGGTCGTGGCGCTGGCGCCCGGCCCGGACGCGCACAAGCGGCCGGACAACCCGCTCGAGCACGGCGAGACCCCGTGGCAGTCCCAGGTGCTGTTCTGGGTCGGCCTGCTGCCAGCCGTTCCGGCCGTCATGACGGTCGTTTTCGGCACCGTGTACGACAACGCCGCGCTGCTGTGGGCCGGTGGCCCGGTCGGGCTGGCCACAGGCGTCTTCCTCGGGTGGTGGCTGGGGCGGGTCGCGATCGGCCGGCTACGGGCCAAGGGCCCCGAGATGCTGTACCAGATGCGCACCGGGCGGGCCGCGAAGACCGTTGCCGTGGCGGCACCCAAGGTCGACGTGCCTAAAGCCAAGCTGTCCAGACGGGAGAGCCTCGTCGCGGGCCTCTCCTGGATCCTCGGCCCGCTCTGCCTCATTCCCCAGGGCGTCATCCCAGTGGTGATCCTGCTCGCCGGTGCCGAACAGAAGGTGTGGTTCCTCGCGCTGTACATGCCGGATCCGCTGCGCTGGCCGGTGGCCATCCTGATGGTGCTACTCGGATGCTTCCTGCTCCACCAAGCGATCCGGCTAACCGTCAAAAGCAGCCGGCCGGCGTGGCCGGGGAAGTAGGGGCAGACGCGCGGCGGCGGTGTGCGCTGGGGCCTTCTAAGGGTGCCGTTGCGTTACGTGATTCGGAGACTGGTTGGACCCGTGTCGGACCTGCGGTCAGATCGCCATGGCGAGTTCGGCGAACGCCGCGGCGAACCGCTGGGCGGGCGGGATGTCTATCGCCATGTCGCAGTGTCCGCGGCGGAGATTCTGCATGAACGCGTGTCCGTCAATGATCACTTGTGCTTGATGCCGGCCTACTCCCCCAGCCTCCGCAGTATGATCTTGATGCCGTCCGGGGCGAGCCGGCGGCCGCCGCGGTCTGCCAGCCACAGGAATGGCAGCTCGCCACCGAGTGCTTGTTCAGAGCCGCCGACGCCGACCGGGTCGTCCCCGCAGGCAATGACCTGCGGAAACCCCTTCACTGGTCGGGCTGGCCGGATTCGAACCGACGACCCCTTGACCCCCAGGACGGGTGACCGACCGCAACTCCGAAGTCCTCGGGCGACAGCGGACGTGAGCGGGTCGACGACTTCACCGCTCGAGTGTGCCTCGACCATGCCAAGGTTCAACGCAACGAACCCGCTCGCAATCCGCGCGCCATGGTCATGTCTGCATCAATGGGATCTGTGCCACTGACGTCCAGGTGTAGGTGCCGGAGCCGACATGTTGCTCGACCGCGGCCAGGTGCACCGCCTGCACCGGTAGTTCGGCACGGCCGACCCGCAGGGCGCTTAGAGCACTCAGGTGCGGCTCGATGTCGACGTGCCCCGTGCAGTAGGAGACCGTGACGTGCGGCTGACCTGGTCCCGATGTCTGCGCGACCGCGTCATCACCGAGGGAAGCGACCGCCGCGGACCGGGCGGCCCGACGCAGCTGCCGCCACGGCTGGTCGGGGAACGCGTCGAGTGTGATCGAGTGAGCCGACACCAGTGCCGGTCCGACCTGGAGCGAGAACGCAGGCACAGTGGCGAGCCGGGCCCGCAGCTCCCCGGTGAGCGTCTCCAGTTGGTCGGGCGTGAGTTCGTCCAGGTGGCGCGTGAGGTGCTCGACGGACATGTGCAGCCAGCGTGCCGGTTGCCGGGACAACTCGCGCAACCCGCGCGCGGCGAGCAGGCCTTGGTACCGTGCGGCCATGGCGGTCACCTCGGCGTTGACCGGCGCGTAGATGTGCAGTCGGCCGGTCGGCCTCGGCCAGGTTGCCTGCGGGGTCCGCGTGAAGAACGACTCCACGCCGCTCAGCCGATGCCGATCCGGGCCAGGGGGCGGTTCACTGTGGAGAGCACGTTGACACCTTACGCGCCGCCCGCGGTCATGATCACGGCTGGTGACCTGCCCGCACCGGACCGCCGAGCGCCGCTTCAAGTTCGCAAAGAGGGTCCTAGCACTCCTCGTACTCTGGCGGTGGTGATCTCTGTCTACCGCGGGAGACCCGTACGACCGCAGCGCCAGCGGCGCTTACCGGCGACGATTGTCTGCTGGCCTACCGGCGAGAGCGCCGTCGAGTTCTGGCCGGCTGGCGCGACAGTCTTCCCGCTGTCAGCTGTAGGTTCCATCCGCGATGACACCTTCCCAAGATCGCGTCGGTAGCGATGCCGTTTGCGACGCGATCTTGGGAAAGCGTGCCAGGCGGCAGTGACCCGCGGCTCGCCGCATCGTGTTTGGTCAGCGGAAGTGTCGGGCGGTGAGGATGGTCAAGGCAACGCCAGCGCCCCGAACCCACTGACAACAGCGCGATCAGGTGGCCCGGCTCAGCGGGTCTGGTCGGTCGGCCGGATGAGGATCTCGTTGACGGCGACGTGTTCGGGCTGGGTGAGCGCATAAAGGACGGCGGCGGCGATGTCCTCGGGCTGCAGCGTGCGCATGGACTCGGCCATGTTCTTCGCCGCGGCCTGGATGGCCGGGTCGGTGATGTGGCTGGTCAGCTCGGTCGAGACGAAGCCGGGCTCGACGACGACGACCCGCACGCCCTGCGCGGTCACCTCCTGCCGCAGCGCCTCCGCGAAGGCGGTGATGCCGAACTTCGTGGCCGCGTATGCGCCGCTCGCGGCTGACGCGATGCGCCCCGAGGTCGAGGAGATCTGCACCACGGCGCCCTTGGCCGCGAGCAGGTGCGGCAGCGCGGCGTGGACCGTGTACATCGAGCCGAGCAGGTTGGTCTCGACCATGCGGGTCCACTGCGTGGTGTCCGCCCCCAGGATCGGGGCGCTGAGCATGATGCCCGCGTTGTTCACCAGGCCGTCGAGGGCTCCGAAGCGGGCGACGGTCGCCGCGACCGCGTCCTGCACCGACTGGAGGTCGGTGACGTCCAGGTCGAGGGCCAGCATCTCGCCGGGGGCCCGCTCGGCCAGCGACCGCAGCCGGTCGGCCCGCCGGGCCCCGACCGCGACCCGGGCGCCGGCCTGCGACAGGGCGAGCGCCGTGGCCTGCCCGATGCCCGAAGACGCGCCGGTGACCAGGACGACCTTTCCGTCAAGGGTGTTGCTCACGTTTCCTCCCAGAGTTCGTGCGACCGCCAGGCGCACGCCGGCGGGCCGCCCCGACGGAAACTGACCGCCGGGTCATGTTCACCGTAGCAGCTAACATGACCGGACGGTCATGTTGGTGATAGGCTCCACATCAAAGGAGGCACCCATGACCGAGACGACTGCCATCGCAGGCCAGCGGGCGGACATGGTGCGCAACCGGCGCCTGCTACTTGGGGCCGCGACCGAAGCCTTCGCCGAGCGCGGGGTCGACGTCTCGATGGGCGAGATCGCCCAGCGCGCAGGTGTCGCCAAAGGCACGGTGTTCCGGCACTTCGCCACCAAGGAGGACCTGCTCGCGGCGATCATGCTCCAGCTGCTCGACCGGCTCACCGGCACGGCCGACCGGCTCCTCCAGGCCGACGACGCAGCGGCGGCGCTATGGGAGTTCATGACGGCCGGCGTCGAAGCGCTCGCGGGCGACCGCGCGTTCTGCGACGTGATCGGGCGCCCGTCACTGCAGAATGCCGAGGTGCGGGACGCGATCGCGAAGCTCGGCCACGTCGCCGAGACGCTGACGGCGCGGGCGCGCGAACAGGGCGGCGTACGCGCCGACATCACGGGAACGGACATCGTGCTGCTGCTGGGCGGCATCCACCAGACGGCCGCACCGGTGCTGGACACCCAGCCGCAGGCCTGGCGGCGCTACCTCGAACTGGCCTTCGACGGGCTGCGCGTCACGACCACCCGCCCCCTGCCGCATCCGCCCGGTCGCCTACTGCTCGCCGACCCCCGCAGCCCGGCCGACCCGCCTCGGGCATCAGCCGAATCCTGACCGCACCGGTCACCACCGAGCAGGCGGCGTCACTGCTCAGGCCAGCTGTACGCGCCCGCCCGGCGAGTCGCCGATGCGTTCGCCGAACTCGCCAAGGCGGTCTGATCGCGCCACGACGCGGGTCCAACGCCCCACCGATCCAGCAACGCAACGGCGCCGATCCCCCGCCCTCCGACCAAACCTTCCAGCATTGAGGGTTGTCACCCAGTACCTCGCCTAGTCAAGGGGTCCACCAACGGTGTACTCGACTTTGGCCGACGTCCCTAGACCACAAAAAGAGGGTCTCCGTGGTCCGCGACCAGCGGAAACCCTCTCGCTGTCGGGCTGGCCGGATTCGAACCGACGACCCCCTGACCCCCAGGACGGGTGACCACCCGTCTATGCACGTCACGCGCGATACAGGGTGTGATCCAACACCGCTGCAGGGATGGTCCAGGACCGAGACGTATGACGTGTGGTCCCCGCCTGGTCCCCTGTGTCTGGTACCCGGGTACGACCGCGCGCCTCGTGGCAGAACCGGCTGACCGTGGTCAGGAGCGGACATCTGATTATGGAGGTACTACGGCTCGCAGCGCCGACGCGCGAGATGGACGATGACGTCGGCAACAATCTCGACCGCCTCAGGCAGAACCTGCATGATCCGCCTATAGACCTGCTCCTGCTCGGAGACCGGCAATACGAGATAAGCCGAGACGGTGGAGAGGTGACCGACGTAGTCGCGAGCACTCATCGTCAAACGCCGCTCGATCACGGACTGCTGAACATCGGCGAACCACTCGGACTGCTGGAGTTCCGTACCGGGCCACTGCATGTCGTGTTCCGGAGGCGTCCCGTCGGGAGACGGAACCTCGTCGTTCTCCAAGAACGGTGCCCGGGCCACGCGCACTGCCTCCTCCACCGCTGGGTCAGCCAGCCGGATTGGTCCACCGCACGAGGCAAACACGCCGCCCGGCTCCAGTAGCGCGGCCATGCGCGGCCACCGACCCTCCGGATTCGTCCAATGCAGTGCCGCTGCCGCATAAACCAGCCCGTAGCTCTCGCCCGGTCCCAGGTCCTCGAACGCGCTTCGCACAGCCTGGACGTTTGCTGGCACGTGCTTGCGCAGCTCGGCGAGCATGGCCCCGTCAGGATCGGTCGCAGTGACGGTGATCCCCCGTTGAGCGAACAGACGGGTTGCCTTGCCTGTCCCAGCGCCAATCTCAAGGGCGGTCCGAACCGGGCGACCTGCGTACGCCATCACCATGTCCAGCAGCTCCACTGGATACCCCGGCCGGAACTGTTCGTATGCTTCCGCCATCACTCCGAAGCTAAGCGCGCGACTAGACATGCCGGGCATCCTGACACGGTCGGCCCGGAACTGCTCGATCTTTTCGTGCGAACCAGCCTGAGCCAGTCCGAACTCTGAAGCAACGACGCCAGCTCATCGGCAGGCGTGGCCGCAGCCGACGCGGCTTCAGCAATGACGTGTAGGTCCGTACCGCCCGGCCACCTCGCGTTGCGCGAGCCCGGCTAACTTGACCCACGGTCAAGATGCGCTTCCAGCCCACCAACTGGTCCCAGAACGCAAGAAAGGCCGGTCCCACAATCGGGGACCAGCCTTCTAACCTGGTCGTGATCCGACGGCGCTGAAGGGTGGCGTGCGGGACTGATAGGCATTACCCGTGGTCCCCGCCTGGTCCCCTTGCGTCCGGCATCCTTGGGCACGATCGCGATCGCGACGAACCCTGCGCTGCCGGCCGACACGGTCGCGCTGCTCCTCGCGGATCCGCACCCGTTCGTCCGTAGCAACATCGTGCTACACCGCTTGGTCGACGCCGACACCCGTCGGCCGGCTTGATCCGTTGACAGGTCGGGTGCTGCAGGCGAAGTTGCGCGGGCACTCGCGGTCGGCCACGATGACGCGGTGCGGATGTCCCTCATGATCGCCCAAGTCCCCGCTGTCTGGAACGTGGACACCAATCTCGGCACGGTGCGCGACGTTCTTCACGAGGCCGGGTCCGGCGACGTCGTCGTCCTGCCGGAGGGAATGCTGTCCGGCTACGGAGAAGATCTGGCGCCACTGGACGGGCTGGACCCCGCCGCGGTCAACGACGCGGTGGCGCAGGTGGCCCGGCTCGCGGCCCGCCGACAGGTGCACGTCTTCTGCGGATCGCTGCTGCCGCAGGTTGGCGGCTGGTGTAACGCTGGCCTGTTCTTCCCTGCCGACGGCAGCCGTCATCAGGTCTACCGGAAGATCAACCTCGCGATGAACGAACGCGGCCGGTTGCACCCCGGCGAAGACCTGCCGACCGTCGACGTCCCGCACAACGACGGGACCGTCATCGCCGGGATGCAGCTGTGCCGCGAAATCCGCTTCCCGGAACAGTGGCAGCAGCTGGCAACCGCGGGCGCCGCGCTGTTCGTATACCTCACCAACGCCGCCAACACCCGTGAACCCCAAGGCGTCTGGCGGAGCCATCTGATCAGCCGGGCTGCCGAGAACCAGCGCTTCCTCGCGTCTGCCAACATCGCCCATCCCGACCAGCATTGCCCGAGCATGGTCGTGTCTCCACGTGGCGAGGTGCTCGGTGAACTCGCCCCGAGACACACCGGCCTGCTGCGACATGTCCTCGACCTGGATGAGACCAGGGACTGGTACCTCCGACAACGCCGCCAGGACGTGCTGTCGCTCCACTACCACCCGAAGTGATGCATCCACCTATGGACGCGTTCCTCCTCCACGGCGGGCGTCGCAAGGACTGTGGATGACGCGACTCGCAGGTACGATGCCCGCGTGAGCGATCACTCCGATCGGATACCGATGGACCTCGCAGCCTACGAACGCCGGATCCGCTCTGGAAAGTGTTTCATCTGCGCGTTCCTCGCTGGCGAGCCCGGCTACGAGCACCAATTGGTCTACGACGATGGCACTCATGCCGCGTTCCTCAGCCGCTATCCGACACAGCCTGGCTACACGCTGGTCGTTCCACGTCGTCACGTCGAGGACGTAGTCCGCGACCTCACGACGGACGAGTATCTGGCGCTGCAGGCCGTGGTGCATCGGATCGCTCGCGCGGTGGGCAAGGTGACGCAGCCGGAGCGCACCTATCTGCTGTCGCTGGGGAGCATGCAGGGAAACGCGCACGTCCACTGGCATGTTGCGCCGCTGCCGCCCGGTGTGCCATACGAGAAGCAGCAATACCACGCGCTGATGGCCGAGAACGGCATCCTGGACTGCGGCCCAGAGCAGACCTCCGCGCTGGCAGCGCGGATCCGCACCGCACTCGGCTGAAGTACCAGGACACCAGTTCTGCGACAAGGTCGGCGACCGGCATCGGCGTACCGCGTTGACACTAGTGTCGCAGCCGATGAGCGGGCCCAGGTGGCGGCCCATCCGCTCGGCGGCCTCGTAGCCGAACGCCGTGCGCACGAGGTCGGAAGACGACACCGGTATCGCTGTCTGCACCGTGCCGCCGCTCGCCGGCGGACCGCGCGGCACTCGCGCCGGTGCCCTCGCGGCCGCCACGCCGGCTCAACGGCGTCGGCGGTCGGGGTCCTTGCTGGCGACGTGCGCAGCGACGTCATCGACGCCGGGCGGGGCGTAACGGCCAGAGAGCGGATGCTGCGGCGGACAGAGCGGGCCGTGGGCATCACGTCCGAGGTGCCGCCCTTCCTCGTCCTGATCAGCCCGCTGTACGGCAACCGGCGCAGCGTCCACCGCCCGAGCCGGAGCGGCCCGTCGATACCGTTCTTCTTGTCGAGCTTGTCCAGGTGGTCAAGCTCGACCGGGACGACGTCCGGACATGACCGGCGACGCGGTCCGGCTCGTGCAGGTGGTTGGACACGTCGAGCTGTGTCACGCGGAGGTCGTCGACGAGGTGGCAGGTGCACGCGGTCCCTGCTGAGAGGATTTCGACGATCGCGCCGAGGGCGGGATCGGCCGGCAGCCAGGCCACCTCCGCTGTCGAATCACCGGCTCGGTGAGGTGCGCGCGACGATGCAGCGTCCGACGACCTATGTGTACCGTGTCACGGACACCGCCAATGAAGGAGAAGCCATGCGTCCAGGCGACCATGAGCCGACCGGCCCATCGACCGAACCCGCGGTCGAGTGGCAGCACCAGCCCTCGGCTGACTGGTCCCCATACGACGACGCGCCGGCCTCGGCCGCCCCGCCTGGCCCCGACCTGTACGGCTCGGCACAGCCGACGTGGGCGCAACCGCAGCAGCCCACCCCCTGGCAAAACGACGGGCCTTTGTCGGGTGAACCTCCGTCGAACGACTGGCCGGTGCCGATCCACCTGGCCGGTCCGGCGTGGCCCGGCGCTGACACAGCGCCTGTCACCGCCGCGCCGCCAGGACCGGACTTCTACCCGGCGCCATCGCACTACTCGGCACCGGGCGGCCCACCGCCCGGACCAGACCTGGCAGAGGGCTGGTCCACAGACGGCCAAACGACGGGACCGCTGACACCCGACAACCCGGGGCTGGTCGGGCGGCTCCTGCGCCGCCTGCGGGGCGGATCGTGAGCGACATCGCCAAAGGCATCCTCGGCGGCGGCTGGGGTCTGCTGGTGGGCTGGATCCTGCCCACCCTGATCAACGTGACACTGTTCGTCGCCGTAGCCCCGGCACTGGCTCCCGTCGGCATCGGTGACCTGCTCAGCGGAGCCAGCACCGCCGCCGTCGTCGCCGTCGTGTCCGGGGTCCTGGTCGCAGGGCTCGTCCTGGCCGCCGTGCAGAACTTCCTCTACCGGATCCTGGAGGGCTACACCCTGTGGCCTTCGGCGCTGCAACGCTGGGCCCGCCAGCGCCAGCTAGCACGCAAACGCCTGCTCACCGACCGGCTCACCGCGCTGCGCCTCGCCGAGGCCGAAGCTCGCGGCGAGGACGTCACCGTGGCGATCGCGCCATACCGCAGCCACCGGCGGCTGGCCGCCTACACCAGACGAGGCGAAGGCTCGGCCGTGGTGACCGGCCTGGTCGCCGAACAGCTGCGCCGCTACCCGATCGACGACGCCCAGATCGCGCCGACCCGGCTGGGCAACTCGATCCGCCGGCTCGAAGAATACGCCTGGAGCCGCTTCGGACTCGACTCGCAGATCCTCTGGAGCGAACTGGGCTGCGTGGCCGACGAACAGGCCCGCAAGGAGGAATCCGCGGCCCGGACCAACGTCGACTTCTTCGTATGCTTGCTGTCAGGCCACGTGCTGCTCGCGTTCGTCTTCATCGCATCGAGGTCCTCCGGGGCGATCACCGGACAGGAACCGGTGATCGCAGCGGTGGCGCTGCTGGTCCTCGCCCGGGTCTGGTACTCCGCCGCGGTGCGTGCCGTCGACGGCTGGGACGGGGCGGTGCGCTCCATCGTCAACCTTGGCCGGGTCCGGCTGGCCGAGCACCTGGGGTTGGTCATGCCCGGCAACCTCGGCGACGAGCGGCTGATGTGGCTGGCCGTGGCCAGGCTGGTACGCGACCCGGCCGATCCCCGCGCGGCTGTCGGCCTCGACGCGCACCGCAAGCCGGCTGCGTAGCCGCAGTTGCCGGCGGCGAGAGCCGCTGCCTGCCCCGGCGCGATGGATGAACTGGTTCCCCGGCGTGGCACCACGTCCGGTTGCACCGTCGAACCAGAGTCCTGACAGCAGGAGGCCATGACGCGCCACAACCCGGCTGGAGTTGGACTGACGGGCGGGAGTGGTCCGGCATCGGACGTTGTGTCCTGATGCCGGACCACTCTCGGCACAGCCTGCTACGGAGCCAGATCTACCTCGCACGGGTCATGCGGCAGGGAAGAGTCCGATCCGGGCGTGGTACCCGTGGCCCAGCTCGTCGGTGTCGGAGCCGACCAGCAGGCCCTGTGGGCAGCGCACGAATGCCCGCACGCCCTGTCCCCGGCTGCGGGTCGGGTTCCAGTCCAGCGCCCGTCCGGTCTCCGGGTCGAGGGCGGCGATGCCGGAGCGGTCGACCGCGCGATGTCGGTGGCGATCGGACGCAGATGCGAGGCTGGCGTAGGAGCGAAACGCATGACGTGTGGTCCCCTACGGTCCCCGCGCGGCCGACGTCAATGTTGCCGGCGAGCACCACCGTTCAGTACTCGGACGTTGCTCGCCGACCCTTCGACTGCTTCGCCGTCTCCGCAGAGCCAGTCAGTGAACCACTTGCTGTCCGGATCGGCGACGACCCGGAGTGCCTGGGCCGCCAAAGTGGTCAAGGCGAGGATTCCAGCGGCATGCCGTTGTTGTGGACTTGATCCCACGCCGGTGCACTGGGGGTGGTAGGTCGCGTCGGAGCTGGTGCTGTGGTTCCGGTTCTGCTCGCCGACGTACACTGCGCCCGTGACGGGGACGATCCCGGGCGGTGCGGGGCGTGGCAGCCGCAAAGATGAACCGACGATGGCCGTGATCGCTCGTCTGGCAGGTGTGGCTTCGCGGGCGGCTGCCCAACCTTGTGGGAGTCGGTCGCGGGAGTTCAGCCGGCTTGCCCACTGGTCCAGGACCTCGCTTAGCGCCTTCTGCCAGGCGGCGTGTCCTGCCCAGGGAGAACTCGACCAGCACAGCGCCAGATGTCCACTCGGGCGCAGCCACTCAATCGCGTGGCGGGCCACCTGGTCCCGACGAAGCCGGTGGAAGGCGTTGCCGATGGTGATCAGCTCGAAGGCCGCCGACCCGGCAGACAGCTCCTCAACGCTCGAAATGATCGCTTGGATGTTGTGCCGGTACCGAGCCGCCTTCGCTTTCACTACCCGGACCATGTCCGGTTCCTGATCGACCGCCCAAGTCACGGCGAATAGGTCGGCGAGTGCGAAAGCGAGCTGACCGGTTCCACAGGCGAGGTCAAGCAACCGTCCATGCCGTGATGGTTGCGCCCGGATGGCCAGGTCCTGGATGAGCACCCGGGGGTAGTGGAGCCGGAATTGGTCGTAACGCTCTGCCGTGCCCTGATAGAGGTTGGCGGCGAAGTCCGGTTCGGGCTGCACGGATACAAATTGTGTCAGGTCCCGTGCTGGCACGATGACCGCGACCCGCCCGTCGATGACCCGGCGAACGGGACCAGCATGTAGCCGACACACTCGGGGTCGAACAGCTTCGCCCCCGTCCGGCGTCTTGACCACCAAGCCGCCGCGGTCGTCTTGCGCGAGCCGAGCGCACCGTTGGTCCAGGCGATCACGAGAAGGATCGTGCCTCCGGTGAGCGACGCGAGCCGTTCCGACCGGCGCCTCCCGACACCACGACCACGATCACCGGTTCAATGGTCCAGAACTCGCGAACGAAACCAGTCGTAGGTCCGGTGCGGGACAACTTGCTGGTGCAGTGGCTGTATTTTGCTCTGGTTCGACTCACCGTCTCCGGCACCGGCTCGCTAACCGTATTTTGCCAAGTCAAGAGTTACCGGAAGGATCCCGATGAGGCGAGAACACCCCAGGGTCTGGATGGTCGGCACGGCAGCCTGTGCGGTCGCGGGAATCGCCGTGCTGGCCGTGCTCGTGAACCCCGACGGCGAGCAGCCGACCGCCCCGTCGGGACTTGCCACGACGGCGACGGCGACCGTCGCGCCGTCACCGGTCCCGCAGACGTCTTCCGCCAGCGTCACGGCCGTTGCGTCGCCGCGACCATCGGCCACGCCGAGCCCACGGCCCGCGGCTTCCCCGCGGCCCGCAGCCCGGGCCGGGCTTGACGACCCGAAACTCAAGGACATCGCAATGCAGCTGGTGTCCAGTGCGGAGAACTCGTCGCTGAACTGGCGGGCCCAGTACCGCTACATCGAGGACATCGGCGACGGCCGCGGCTACACCGGCGGCATCATCGGTTTCTGCTCCGGCACCGGCGACATGCTGGAGCTCGTCGAGCTGTACACCCGGCGCAAGCCGTCGAACGCGCTGGCCGGCTACCTTGCCGCGCTGCGGCGCGTCAACGGGTCGGCGTCGCACGCCGGGCTCGACCCGGGCTTCACCGCCGCGTGGGCCAGCGCGGCCGGGGACAAGGCGTTCCAGCAGGCGCAGAACGATGTGCGCGATGCGATGTACTTCAACCCGGCCGTCGCGCGGGCCAAGTCCGACGGGCTGCGGGCGCTCGGCCAGTTCATCTACTACGACGCGATCGTGACGCACGGGCCCGGCAACGACCCGGTCAGCTTCGGCGGTATCCGCGCGGCCGCGCTCAAACACGCCCGGCCCCCGGCGCAGGGCGGCGACGAGACCGCGTACCTGAACGCGTTCCTCGACGCCCGGGTCGCCGCGATGCGGACCGAGTCCGCGCACGAGGACACCAGCCGGGTGGACACCGCGCAGCGGGTGTTCCTCAAGGCCGGGAACCTCAACCTCGCCCTGCCGCTGAGGTGGAAGGTGTACGGCGACGCGTTCAACATCACTGGCTGACGTCGCCGGGCTCGCCTGTGGGAGACCGACTCTCGCCGTACAACACTTCTCGCGAGCCCGATGCGGCCCCGCCGCCGCGCCCCAGCCTCCTGAGCCGGCTCGCCCGGGACTAGAAGTAGCCGAGGTCCCGGCCTCGCCTTCGGCGGCGCACACCGGCGGAGGCGAGGCCGGGGGCCGGGGCGGGCAGGTCAGCCCTTGCCGGTACGCGACTTGGCCAGGTCCCGCCCGCCGACCTGGTGCCCGGCGGCGTCGAGCAGGGCCATGTCGATGACGCCGGATCCGTCGGGGACGTCGAAGGCCGCGTAGCGCGGGCCGTCCGGCCGGGCCGGCGGGGTGACCGTCGAGACGGTTTCGGCGCCGGCAGGCGTGCTCACCCGCACGGACGTCACCGTCGGGTGCACGGCGACCAGGTAGATGCGGTCCCCGTCGAGCTTGACGTGGCCGGCCTCGAAGCGGGCCGGATCGGCAAGCCAGGCCGTCTCGTCCACCCCGCAGACCGTGGACGCCCCCGTCCGGACTTCGCCCCGACCGCCAGGCCCGGGAGACGCGCTGGGCGTGCCGAGAGCCAGGTCACGACCGTCTCGCCGTAGCTCACACCGGCGGTGTCCCATTCGGCGCCGACGGTGTTCCACTCCCCCACCACCAACTCCACCGTGCTGAGCGGGATCCCGCACTCGTCGCGCAGCCGGCCCGGGACCAGCCCGTAGCGCTCGCCGTGGGCGTCCCCGGCGAGCAGCGCGTTCGTCGGCGGCATCTCGTGGACGTACTCCGAGCCCAGCACGTAGCCACCGGCGGCAAGCGGAACCACCAGTGCGGTGAGCAGCAGCGCGACTCGTTTGCGAGGGCGGCGGGGCGTTCTCACCGCAGCCGTCTCGGGCATGGCCTGGGCCACGGCGTGCAGGGTGCGGCGCAGCCGCTGGTCGATTGTCATTTCAGCACTTTCCGGAGCCGTTCGAGGGCGCGCCGCAGGTCCGAGCGGACGGTGGCGGCGGGCCGGGAGAGTAGTTCGGCGATCTCGTTGAGTGGCCGGTCGTCGTAGTAGTGCAGGACGACGACCGCCCGCTGGCGTGGCGGCAGGGTTTTGATGTGGGCCCAGGTCTCGTCGAGTTCGGGCACCTCGGTGATCGGCTCGACCCGGGCCCGCTGGCGGAACAGCCGGTCGCGGATGCCGCGCCGCCGGGCGTCGGCAGCCTGGTTCGCGATGGCGCGCTTGAGGTACGGCAGCGGCTGGTCGATCGCCTGCCAGCGGTCCCAGGCGGAGGCGAACGCCTGCTGCACCAGGTCTTCGGCCTGCTCCCGGGAGCCGGTGAGCAGGTACGCCAGGCGCACCAGGTGGTCGCGGTGGTCCCGGTAGACGGCTTCGGCAGGGGTGGCGCGTGGCGGTATGTGCACGTCGGTCACGTAGGAAGGTCGTTTCGGGGCCGGTCGCAGGCGTCGGCGAGCGCGGCCGCCTGCGCCGCCTGCGGTGCCGTCGGCTGCTCGGCACAGGCGGCCGGTGACGCGGGCGGCGCGGCCGTCGCCGGCACGGCCGGCAGCAGCAGCGCCGCGGCGCAGGTGTACAAGAACAGACGACGCATCATGGCGCCCGGCCCCCACTGTCGCGACAGGATGAATGCCGCGACAGCCTGCGGCAGGCCGGTTACTCGACGCCTACATCACGGTTGCACCGCAGGCCCGGCGTGGTGGGGTTGCGAACTGTTCCCGTGTTCATCGGCAGGCGTGGTCAAGTGTCGCCCGTCACCGCCAACGGCAGCCGACACGCGCATGGCGGGAGCGCGTTCCCGCCATGCGCGCGCAGTCGACCCGGCCTTGGGATCCACCGGCCGGCGAGACGCGGTTCTGACACTGCACGCGCCTTGTCGGCGTCGCAGGATGGCGGTTGACTGTCTCCGACTACAACCTCACCAGCGGTGGTGCCGATGCAGATACAGATCGCGGTCGACGGTGACAGTACCCAGCTCGAATCGCTGTGGGGCTGGGTGCACCAGGAGCGGGAACTGCGGGGCCGCGTGCGGATCGCCCGACCGCCGGTCGCCGCCGGGCAGATGGGCGCCGTCGCGGAGCTCGCGGTCGCCCTCGCCTCGACCGGCGCAGCCACCGCCCTGGCACGGGCGGTGTCGACCTGGCTCATCCACCGACGCGCGAACATCACCGTGAATCTGACACTGCCCGACGGCAGCACGATCAAGGTCACTGCCGAACGGGCCAAAGACGAACAGGAGATGCTGCGCACCATCCTCCAAGCGGCGGCGCAGCTGCCCGGCCAGCCGCCCACCGCCGAGAGCTGACCGTGCGCCTGCCCGACCCGACGCGCTCATACGCCGTGCTGATCGGTGTCAGCACCTACCAGTCAGCCGAACTGCCGAACCTGCCCGCCGTCCGCAACAACCTCGCCGACCTGGCGCTCGTGCTGACCGATCCGCTGCTCGGCGGTATGCCCCACGACCGCTGCATCGTGGTGCGGGACCCGACGTCGGCAAGGGAGGTGTACCGAACTCTTCGGCAGTACGCCGAACACGCCGAGGACACCCTGCTGGTCTACTTCGCCGGGCACGGGCTCAAGGGCGTCCGCAACGAGCTCTACCTGACCTTCGGCGAGACCGAGCCGCACGAGCTGCCGATCACCGCGCTGGCCTACGACGCCCTGCGCGAGATCCTGACGGACGGCCCGGCCGAGAACAAGGTCGTCATCCTCGACTGCTGCTTCAGCGGCCAGGCGGTCGCCAGCATGAGCGGATCATCCAGCACGATCCTCGGCCAGCTCGGCATCGAAGGGACGTATACGCTCACGTCCGCCCCGGCCAACGACGTCTCCCTCGCCCCGGAGGGCGCACGACACACGGCCTTCACCGGCGAGTTGCTAGCCTTGCTGAGGTCGGGGGTGCCAGGCGCGCAGCAATATCTGACCTACGGCACCGTCTACCGGCGGCTGCGGCGCACCATGGCCGCTCGAGATCTGCCCCTGCCGCAGCAGCGGGGCACCGGCACCGCCGACTCCCTGGCCCTGACCCGCAACGCCGCCTATCTGCCTGGGCAACAGACCCGGCCACCGGGTCCGACCGCGCCCGGTCCTGTGCCGTCGCGGCCTGTCAGCCCGCGGCCCTTCCGATTCGGCCGCCGGGCCGCCGCGGTGGGCACTGCCGCCGCGGTCCTGGTCGCGGCAACGGTCATCGCCGCGAAGCGGCCATGGCACGACCGCCCCGAGGACGCAGGCCTGCCGAGCCATCCCGCCCTGTCAACGGCCGCATCGACGCCCACAACCAGCACCGCGGCAGCGGTTCCTGAGCCGGTCCTGCTGACGGCGCTGACGCTCCGCCCAGACCCGTCAGCCGGCCCCGAGTCCGATCCGACCGCACACCGAGCCGTTCCCAGTCTCACGTTCAGTCCGAACGGCGAGATCCTCGCCGCCTCACTCGGCAGCGGCCAGATCCAGCTGTGGCGGGTGAGCACGTGGGAGCCGATCCAGCGGCTCGGTGTCAGCGACAAGGATTCGGCGCCACACGCGAGCTTCAGCCCGGACGGGAAAATGATCGCCGGTGCCGACTATGACGGCCACGTTCGCGTCTGGGAGATCGACACAGGACGCCAGCTGCAGGACCTCCCGGGTCCGAAACGGGGCCAGAACGTCGACTTCAGTCCGCACGGCGGACTGTTGGCGAGCGCGCACGACGACAAGTCGATTCGGTTGTGGGACCTGGCGACGGGCAACCAGGTGCGCAAGATCTCGCTGGCCCATGACGGCGTGGTTCGTTCCATTGCCTTCAGCCCCGACGGGAACACCCTCGCCAGCGGTGGCTACGACGGGCAGATCCACCTCTGGAACCCCTCGACGGGCGAGAAACTTCCGATCCCCTTCAAGGGACACGGCAAGAACTATGTGGTAGATGTTACTTTCAACGCAGACGGCTCGCTGCTGGCCAGCGCCGGTCACGACGAGGGCAAGATCTGGCTGTGGAACACGTCGACCGGTGAAGGCGTCGGCACCTCGGGCAATTCCGTCGCTGCGTGGGCGGTCGCTTTCGGACCGGGCGGCCAGGTGATCAGCGCCCACACCGACGGCATCCGGCGATGGAACACTCGGACGATGCAGCCCATAGGCAAGCCGCTCACCGGTGGGATCAAAGGTGGGTTCAGTGTCGCTGTCAGCGTCGATGGACTGCTGGCCGGTGCGGGCAGCAACGGGCTCGTCAACGTGTGGCGCCTGCCCGCCGCATAAGGCCACCGAATTTGCTCGTGTCGCAGGCCAGCTGCCAAAACCCCGCTCTAACGGTCTTGGCAGTGGTAAGTGTGCCCGTGTATCCGGTGCGCGACGCGACCGGGGGTGCCGGCTCTGACACCGGCGATCTCGGCTGGGCCGCCGGCGCGGCGTAGCGTGGCGGCGTAGCGTGGCGTACCGCCAGGATCAATGGTCGATGCCACGGCTCAGGCTGCGGCGCGCCGCCCAGAACCCGACGTGGGACCGCGGGTGATGCGTCATTTGGTTGCCCCAGCGCCGTTATTCGGGCCTCGGCGCCCCAACGGTCCCCGCCGCGCCACAGCGCGTACGCGAAGCTCGAGTGGGCCTGCACCCAGCCGCGCATCCGACGGCAGTCCTGGGTGCCCAACCGACCGGGCACGGCGTCCTTGACATCCTGGAGGACCGCACGAGCCTCGACGCCATCTCGAGCGATCCGAGCACCGTCGGCCAACATCATGGCCAGGTCAGGCAGATACGGCATACACCCTCCAGCGATACCAGCACACCTGGCCCCTTGGAACCGATCAGCGGTCAGCCCGCCGTAGCCTCCGCCTGCCCGGCCGAACCATGGTGCGCCGATTTCCGCATTTCCGGACATGCATGCGTTCGCCCTCGCCATTGCGACCCGATCCCTCAAACGGTGGGTGCCCTGTCCGGCGCCTGCATCACCTGGGCTACTTGACCCACGGTCAGGATGCGCTTCCTGCCGAGCGCACTTAACCAACTGGTCCCCGGGCAAGCAAAGAAGGCCGATCCCATGATCGGGAACAGCCTTCTGACCTGCATATTTACCCTGTCGGGCTGGCCGGATTCGAACCGACGACCCCCTGACCCCCAGTCAGGTGCGCTACCAAGCTGCGCTACAGCCCGTTGCCGTGTTGATCTCTCACCGCGGCAGCCCGTACAGCGTAGCGCACTCAACGCAGAGGTGCGCGCAGGGCCCCCATGTCCGATTTCAGCCGCTTCTAGGGGGTGATTTAGGGCGCTATGCCCAGCCCATCCTAGGAACCTGGCTCACCGACCGCCGGCCCTGGGCCGACAGCGCACGCCATCGCATCGGAGCGCACTGTCGGAGTACACGGTCGGATTGCTTCAATTTTCATGATCGGCGCTGTTCGGCGCTGTTCAGCGCCGTTCGGCGTCTGTTCAGGGAGCGGCCGTGCTCCCATTTCTGCTCCCCGCATCCCCGCGTGCCCCCGCGTCGGTCGGACACGGCCACTCTGGTCGGTAACGAAGTGTGGCCGGAGCCCAAGCGGGTTCCGGCCACACTTCGGGCAGCGGTGTTCTGTCAAGCGGCTCTACGCGGGCAGCGCGGTTGCCGTTCGGCTGCCGCATGGATGGCCAGGGCGAAGGCGGGTCCGTCGTTGGACTCCCAGCGGCGCTGCAGCCCGTCGATGATCGCTTGTTCCATCGCGGGGGTGACGTGGCTGTAGATCCCACGGACACCTTCGAGCCGGTGGCCCAGACGGGCGCATTGGGCGACCTCGGGGATGTTGTCTTCGATCATCCACGTCTTGTGGGTGTGGCGCATGTCGTGCACGCGGATCTTGCGGATCGTGCGGTGCCCGGCCGGGGCGGTCGCCCTGGCCACCCCGGCGCGCCAGGTGCGACCGAAGGTGCTGCGCCGTTGCAGCGCTCCCCTGCTGCCCACGAACACATGCTCGTGTTCGTGGGCGGACATGACCAGCGCGAGCAGGTCGATGAGGAACTTGGGAAGGACGATGTAGCGGCCGCGGGAGGCGCGTGTCTTGGGCTTGCCCTTGCTGAGGTGCCCGTTGATCTCCTTGAGCGCGCCGTCCTCGTCCGCGACGAAGATCCACCCCTCTCTGAGGTTGACGTTGTCGCGGTGCAGCCCCGCCAGCTCGCCCCACCGCATCCCGGTGTACGCGGCGGTGATGACCAGGACCTGGTTGGCCCAATACGGCAACTCGCCCGCCAGCAGCAGCACCTGGGTCGCACTGGCGTGGGGACGCTCGGTACGGGCGGCGTGCCACTTGACGTCCTTGCACGGGTTACGGCCCAGCCTTCCTTCGGCGACCGCCTCATTGAGGATCAGCGACAAGACCTTCATCACATCCTCGACCGAGGTCGGGGCGAGCTTCTCGTGCAGGTGCGCGACGAACGACTTGATCCGCCGCCGATTGATATCACCCAACTCGGTGGTGCCGAGTTCGGGCTGAATGTGGCGGCGCAGGTGACCGAGATAGCTGTCCCACGTCGTTTCGGCAACACGGTGCTCGGCCGCCCACACCTTCACCCACTCGTCGAACGTCACCCGCGCTTCCCGCGGGTCGCGATAGCGGCGGCGGGCGACCTCCACATCGATCTCCTTGGCCCGCAACTCCGCGGCGCCCGGTGTCTGGTGGACGGAGTCGGTGACGACCTTGCCGTCTATCCTGACCCGGACCCGGTATCCGCCCGTGCGTTCTTCTACCCATGCCATCGTCGTCTCCCCAGGGTGCAAAGGTGCGCTTGACCAGCGCTGGCAATGGACGCTCCGATCCGCCCGGTGATCAAGTGGACCCACTTCGTCGGCGCGGCGGATTACGACGCCGCGCTCCGATGGGTTGGACTGGGCGGTGCCCGTGCGTGGCGATCGCCGCCAGGTCCGCAGGTGAGAAGCGCAGCAACCGGCCCATGAACGTGCACGGGATCAGCCGCTTGGCGGCCTTCTTGCGCAGCCACGACTCCGAGACCCGCAGCACCACCGCCGCTTCGGCCGGGGTGTACAGCAGTTGTCCTATCGGCTGCGGCCGACCTTCAGGCGCGTTGCCTGCGGCTGGCTCTGTCGCCCGGATAGGCTGGTCCGGGCCACCTGAGGTGCGTTGGTTCATGATCTTTCTCCTTTCTGATGGGGACAAAAGAGCCGCGGCGAGTCAAGCCAGCAATCTCGCTATGTCGTGCCGGCTGTCGAACTGGGCCCCACATCAGTGATCGGAATAGCCGCCGGCGCGAACACTCCCGACCACCGGCCCTGGGCAAAGAAAAAGCCCGGCTCACTGAGCCGGGCTGAGTTGAGCTGGGCAATGCTGAGGGTGCCGTTGCGTTGCGGGATCGGGGGACGTGCTGGACCCGTGTCGGACCTGCGGTCAGATCGTTGTAGCGAGTTCGGCGAACGCCGCGGCGACCCGCTGGCCGGGCGGGACGTCTATCGCGACCTCGTAGTGTCCGCGGCGGAGATTCTGCATGAACGCATGTCCGGCGATGATCACCTGCGCGGTCCTGTCGGTCTGTAGTCCGCGCATCGGTCTCAACCGGTGTTTGAGCTGGCTATGGTCGGCCTCGATCGGGTTGTTCGCTTAGCCTTCGACGTGGTGCCACGCCTGCGGAAGTAGCTCCTCGATCACTGCCGGGTAGACCGCTGCGGCATCGGTCACGACCTCGTTCGGTGTCACCTTCAACGTCGACAGCGCCCGGCGGAAGAACCTGCGGGCCGCGTCGGCGTCACGGCGGGTGGACACGAGCACGTCGATGACCTGACCGTGCTGGTCGACGGCCCGATACACGTAGCGCCAGACCCCGGCGACCTTGACATAGGTCTCGTCGACGAACCACCTGTCACCAGGCGAGTGCCGGCAGAACCGCGCAGCGTCGGCCAGCAGCGGGGTGAACCGCTGCACCCACCGGTAGACCGTGACGTGATCGACCTCAACACCACGCTCAAGCAGCAGTTCCTCGACGTCGCGGTAGGAAAGGTTGAACCGCAGGTACCAGCGCACGGCGACCACGATCACCTCCGGCGGGAATCGGAACCCGGCGAACGCCGTCTTCGCCGGCGACAACGGACGTGAGCGGGCCGACGACTTCACCGCTCGAGTGTGCCCCGACCACGCCGAGGCTCAACGCAACTGTGAGGCTCAGGTTGCGGCTCTGGGAGTGTGGAGCCGTACTCCCGGGACCGTGGTCTGACCCCCAACGCAACTGGCTCGGTCGATGCCTTCGGTCTGATCTGTCGACCCGGTCCAGGGAGTGCTATCTGTCGCCAGGCCAGTGGGGCGTGTCCCGATAGGGGCCTTGCCGCAACAAGGGCACCGTCACAGTTCTGACCCCCTGCCGGCCTGGCGACGGCCATCCGTCACCCGAGCCGACCAGGAGACGAGTAACCGATGCCCGGCATGCAGCACACACGCGAAGCCGGCCACACGCACGCCGGCGACGAGGAGATCATCGTCGGTGTCGACACCCACAAAGACACCCACGTCGCAGCGGTCATAACCGTCCAGGGCGTCGCGCTGGCCAACGCGGAGTTCCCGACCACCGCCACCGGCTACCGGAGCCTGCTGGCGTGGGCACGCGACTTCGGCGTGCTGCATCGCGCGGGAGTTGAGGGCACCGGATCCTACGGCGCGGCGCTGACCCGATACCTGCGCCGCCACGACGTCACCGTCGTGGAGGTCAACCGCCCGGACCGGGCCGCCCGACGCCGCCAGGGCAAGACCGACGCCGTCGACGCCACAGCCGCCGCCTACGCGGTCCTGTCGACACGGGCCACCACCACACCCAAGACAGGCGACGGACCGGTGGAGATGCTGCGCATGTTCAAACTCGCCAGAACATCCGCGGTCAAAGCCCGCACCCAGGCAGTCAACCAGCTCAATGCTGTCATCGTGGGCGCCGACCCGGCCCTACGCGACACCCTGGGCGGCCTGACCACCCCAGCGCTGATCCGTCACTGCGCCAGCCTGCCCGACACCGCACCGCACGACGTGGCCACCGCCACCACCTACACCCTGCGCCGCCTGGCCAGACGCATCCAAGAGCTCACCGCCGAAGAGCGCGAACTGCAACAGCAGATCACCGCAGTCATCGACGCATACGCCCCACACCTGCTGCAACGCCACGGCATCGGCCCCGACAGCGCCGCAGCCCTGCTCATCACCGCCGGCGACAACCCCGACCGGATGACCAGCGAAGGATCCTTCGCCGCCCTATGCGGCGTCAACCCGATCGAGGCATCATCCGGCAAGACCCGCCGACGCCGCCTCAACCGCGGCGGCGACCGCCGCGCCAACGCCGCCCTCTACCGCATCGCCCTGACCCGAACACGCAGCGACCAACGCACCCGCGACTACCTCAACCGACGCGCCACCCAAGGCATGACACGCCGCGAAGCCATCAGATGCCTCAAGCGCTACATCGCCCGCGAGATCTACCAGATGATCCAACAGATCAACCCATCCACCGCATGTTTCCGAACGGCTTGACAGACATAGGGGCATCAGGCCCAAGTATAAGCCCGGCTCACTGAGCCGGGCTGAGCTGGGCAAGGCCGAACGCTCTGGTTAGACGATGAGCGGCAGGCGGATTGAACCGATGACCTCTTCCGTGTGAACGAATCGGTCACCCAGGCCCTGACCTTCGCGTTTGTTTGATCTTCCGCGACTCGCCAGTGCAGTTCGACCAGATCCCGGTGCGCGCCCCCGCGCTTGCTCCAGCTTGTCGACGACGTACGCCGCGACGGTCGCGCCGTCGACCAAGCCAAGCGCCTACACACCCGGTGCGGGACCGAGGGCAGGTTTGGGGTCTGGTCGGCGGAGAGCGACGGGCGGCGCAGGGGTGCTCCAATGGTCTCTGTCCACGTCGTCGATTGACTTGTTTCGGGGTGTTGTGGCGGTCAGGCAGCAGGGGAGGTCCCCCTTCGACTACTGGGCTTTTGTGTTCGGGACCGGTATGGGGCTGTTCACGAACCTGGCCACAGCCACGGCGGATGACTGGCCAGGCTGGTTGCAGCCGGTGGTGTCGTACGCATGGTTAATGGGCGTGATGGTCATGGTCGTGGTCATCTCGTGGTGGCTATGGGCGCGGCGGGGTCCTTTCCGGGCTGCCCCGCGTTGGGTCGATGGTGACCGCAACCCATACCCGGGCCTGACTGCGTACCAGGCCCAGCAGGCCGCGGTGTTCGCCGGACGCGTTGACGAGACGCGGGATCTGGTTGAACGGGTCGCGATCGGATCGTCGTCGCGGTTGCGTTTCGTACCGGTGGTGGGCCCATCAGGGGCGGGTAAGTCGTCCCTGGTACTGGCTGGCCTGCTGTCTCGCCTCGATGCGCGCTGGAGGGTCCTGCCCGACATCACTCCCGGCAACGACGGCCTCGGCCGGCTGGCAGACGTGCTGGGAGTCGCTCTCGGCCCGGCCGCGGACCGGGCCGCCGCCCATCCCGACGTCAGGGCCGGCGACCCAGTGCTAGGGCCGGTGCTGTCGCGGCTGGCCGAGTTGCGGCAGCGAGCGGACCGGCTGCTGATTGTCGTCGACCAGTTCGAAGAACTCGCGACGCTGCATACCGCCGATGAGCGGGGACGGTTCATGGGGTTGCTGGCGTGGCTCGTTCGGCGCGACTCGCGCCTGCACGTAGTCGCTACGGTTCGGTCGGAGTACATCGGGGTGTTCCAGCAGGGTCCGGGATCGGAGCTGTTCACGGCTCCGTTCATGGTCAACGTCATGACCAAGGACCAGCTACGCCAGGTCATCCAGCAGCCGGCGGCCGAGACCGACACGACCTTCGACGACGGGCTGGCCGAAGACATCCTGGCTGAGGCCGGAGGCGGCGATGTGCTGCCCCTGCTGTCGTACTTCCTGTCTGATCTCTACGACCGCCGCGGCGATGACCACCACATCAGCCGCGCCGACTACCAGGCCGCGGGCACCGTCTTCGGGATCATCGACCGTCGCGCGCGGCTGGCGGTCGATGACACGGGCTTATCCGAGAAGCGCTGCCTGGACGTGCTGCTGGCGTTCGTATCGCTGGCCGGCAGCGAACCTACCCGACAGGCCGTCTTCGCAAACGACCTAGGCCCAGACGAGCGGGCCGTGGTGGAGGCGTTCGTCGAGCAGCGTCTCATCACCAGCGACGTGCGCGACGGCGCCACGGTGTACGCCATCGGCCACGAGGCGTTATTGCGCCGGTGGGACAGGATGCGGGAGCACATCGCCGCCCACGCCGAGCAGCTGCGCCGCACGACCGAACTGGCCGCCCTGGCCGCGGCCTGGCAAGCCGTCGGGCGCAGCCCGGACTATCTGGTGGACGGACGGCGCCTGCGCGACCTGCACTCCGCGACCAGACAGCTGTTCCTGCCCGCTCGCGACCGGCAGTACCTGACGGCTTCCTACCACCGCGACCGGCAATCGCGGAAGTTTCGCGCCGACAACGCCGCCCGCACCACGCTGGCAATGCTGAGCACCGACCCGGTCAAAGCATTTGCCTTGGCATACGGCATCTACACCGAACTGGCGCCCACGCCCCTGGCCCGGTACGCGCTGCAGGCCGCCATGCCAGCCGAAGAAGTCCTGGCATGGCGGGCATTCGACCATGTCGGGGCGCTGGCATACGCCGCCGACGGTCGCCTGTCCACCGGCACCCAGGACGGGACCGTCCTTGTTTGGGACGAGCAGGGGCAACTGTTACACATCCTCACCGGCCACGACGGGCCAATCCAGACTGTGGCGTTCGCCGCCGACGGCCGCCTGGCCTCCGGCTCGGACGACAAGACCGTCCGGGTCTGGGACGAGCAGGGGCAGCTGCTGCACACTCTCACCGGCCACGACGGCATATTCGTGGCGGTGGCGTTCGCCGCCGACGGCCGCCTAGCCACGGGCGCCGGTGACAGCGTGCGGATCTGGGATGAGCGTGGCCAATTGCTCCACACGTTGCCCGACATCGACGGTTCGGTCGAGGCGGTGGCGTTCGCCCCCGACGGCCGCCTGGCGACGGGCTGCCGCGACGGAACGGTCCAGGTCTGGCACGAGCGTGGGCCGCTGCTACAAACCGTCACCGACCACCACCGTCATGGCCCCGTAGTGTTGGCGTTCGCGGCCGATGGCCGCCTGGCCACCGGCGGTGTCGAAGACAGAGTCTTCCGGGTTTGGGACGAGCACGGGCAGCTGCTGCACACCCTCACCGACCACGACGGCTCCGTCGCGGCGGTAGCGTTCGCCGCCGACGGCCGCCTGGCAACCGCCTACCACGACGGAACGGTCCGGGTCTGGGACGAGCACGGGCAGCTGCTGCACACCCTCACCGACCACGACGGCCCCGTCGGTGCGGTGGCATTCGGCTCCGACGGCCGCCTGGCAACCGGCTCCGACGACAGGACAATCCGTGTCCGAGGGCTGGCAGGTGAAATTCTTGTTGTACTGCGTGGCTTTTCAACGCTCGGCCGAGCCGGCACAGTGTGTGACGTTCCCGCTGCCGCCAAGCCCGCCCATCCATCAAGAGTGCTTACCTATGACCTTCTAAGCGACGCCATATCCGTGGCGTTCGCTGCCGACGGCCGCCTGGCCGTTGCCTCAAAGGACAAGACCGTCCGGGTCTGGGACGATCATGGGCAGCTGCTGCACACCCTCACGGGTCACTATGGCCCCGTCCGGGCGACGGCATTCGCCGCCGACGGCCGCTTGGTCACCGGCTCCAGCGACAAGACCGTTCGGGTCTGGGACGAGCAAGGGCAGCTGCTGCACACCCTCACCGGCCACGACGGGCCCGTCAATGCAGTGGCGTTCGCCACCGACGGCCGCCTGGCCACCGGCTCCGACAACAGCATGTTGGTTTGGGACGAGCATATGCAGCTGCTGTCCCGCACCCTCACCGACCGCACTGGCCCCGTCTCGGCCGTGGCGTTCGCCGCCGACGGCCGCCTGGCCACCGGCTACCAAGACGGAAGGATCTGCGTCTGGGACGAGCATGCGCAGCTGCTGCAAACCCACGCCAGCCACGGCGGCCCCGTCCGGGCACTGGCGTTCGCCGCCGACGGCCGCCTAGCCGCCGGGTCCACTGGCCGGACCGTCCGGGTCTGGGACGAGCAAGCGCAGCTGCTGCACACCCTCACCGGCCACGACGGCCCCGTCAATGCAGTGGCGTTCGCCACCGACGGCCGCCTGGCCACCGGTTCCCACGACAAGACCGTCCGGCTCTGGGACGAACAAGGGCAGCTGCTGCACAACCTCACCGACCACTACGGCCTCGTCGAGGCGGTGGCATTCGCCGCCGACGGCCGCCTGGCCACCGGTGATGGCCATGGGAGGGTGCGTGTGCGGTTCGAGGCGGTGGACGATGCGGCCCTCGTCTACCACGCACGCGCTCTCCGCCCCCCTGCACTGACCCCGCGTCAACGCATCGAACTGGGCCTTTCAGCGGACCCTGGTTCCAGAGGCGGCGAGCCATCCACCACGGAAGTGTGGTCCGTCGTCGAGTAGCCAGGCCGAGCCGGAGCAGTACTGACGGCCAGGCCCGAAGAGGTCGCGGCGACCGATTGGCAGGTCCGCAGACCTCGCCGAGTGCGCCAAGGTCGCCGACCCAAGTCCATACAGATGCCCTTCACCGACGCGGCGGCTTTCTGCGCCAGGTGACCGGCGCGAAGTCGTCGATCCGGGCGCCGAGCGGCGATCGGCCCTTGTACCCGTCAACGGCCCCATGAGGGCGGGGCCGTGGTTGTCATGGCTGGGCGGCCCCGAAGTCCGCGGCACATAGCGGGTGGCGCGCTTCCGCGAAAGCACGCCACCCGCTCACTCGTGTCACCGGCGGCCTGGCGGTCCGTGTACACCATGACGCCGCACGCACTGCACGGGAGCGTCCGCGGCACGACGAGACGACACCACATGCCGCGTTTCTTGTTTTTCTACCTCAAGTGAGGGAGGATTTCGCGAAGACTTGATCGCATGGAGGACTCGTGAGTCGACCCCACCTGGTACACGAAAGCGGGGATCGTGATCCCCGCTTAGAGAAGCTCGGCATCTCCGCGAAGATCATCGCGATGGCGGTCGAGGCCGGCGAGGCCGAGGCCCGCCAGTGCACCGACAACGATCCCGTGATGGCCCGCGGCTTCGTCCGGTACTTCCGCACCGTACGGGTGCTGCGCGAGGGCACCGCCCCGCTCGGCTGGAGCAAGGACAATCCCCGCAACCTCGCGCGGACGCTCAGCCCTGACCGTAAGTTCGCGATCGTGACCGCGCTCGGAGACGAACGCACCGGGGATTCGAGTGCGCAGCCCTCGACCAAGTACCACAAAGGGCCGATGATGCTTCAGGCGGTCGGCGACAACATCCAGCTTGAGCTGTTCACGCTGCCCGAACAGGATCTCCAGGACGAGCACGCTACGGCGACGTGGATCCTGCTGTATCACATCAGCTCCGGCGAGATCCGCTATGAGTTGTCGCTGCCGGTGGCGACCACAGGCGGTCGTCTATCCGGTTGGCAGGAGCGCATCCTGTTCCCGTCGATGCCGCGCGAGCCTCAAGCGCACCTGAACCTGCCGCCAGATGAGTTCCCGCCGGACATCGACATCCTCGTCGCACGCCGCTGACCTGAACCTGATTTGATCATCTAATGGACACGCTGACCACAAGTCGCCTGATCTTGGCCCGCAAGCGGCGAGGACTGTCGCTCGTCAAGCTCGCTCAGGTGACTGGCATCAGCGCGCGCAGCCTGTCAGCGTACGAGAACGGCCATCAGCAGCCCAGCCTCGACAACCTCCGCGCGCTCAGCAGGGCACTCGCCTTTCCTGTCTCCTTCTTCTTCGCCGCAGAGCTGGACGAGATCCCCATCGAGGCGATCAGCTTCCGCGCGCTGAGCAAGACACCGGCGTTCCGGCGAGACGCCGCGCGGAGCGCCGGCCGGATCGCACTGCTGCTCAACGACTGGATCGACGAACGCTTCGTCCTCCCCGCTCCCGACGTGCCGCATCTGCCGAAGACTGACCCGGAGACCGCCGCCGAGATGGTCCGCGCTCGCTGGGGCCTGGGGCAAGCACCCATCGCGAACATGGTCCATCTTTTGGAGGCGCACGGCGTCCGGGTGTATTCCCTCGCGGCCGAATGCACTGACGTAGATGCATTCTCCACGTACCGCGGCAAGGATCCGCTGGTTCTGCTCGACGTCAGCAAGTCCGGCGAGCGCATTCGGTTCGACAGTGCGCACGAGCTAGGTCATCTAGTGTTGCACAGCGAACACCGGGAGCCGCACGGCCCGGATGCCGAGCAGGAGGCCAACCGGTTCGCGGCAGCCTTCTTGATGCCCCGCGCCGACATTCTCTCCCACGGCCTGCAGGGTGCCATGACCGACCGGATCATAGCTTGGAAGGCACGGTGGCGAGTCTCGGCGATGGCTCTGGCGCACCGCCTGCACGAGGTCGACATGCTGACCGAATGGGGCTACCGAAGCGTCTGCGTCAACCTGTCACGGATGGGCTACCGCAGCACCGAGCCTGACGGCATCCCTCCGGAGACTTCACAGGTACTTGCCAAGGTCTTTCAGGCGGTCCGTGCCGACGGGCTGTCACCTGCCGGGATCGCCAAGGAGCTGCAGCTCCACCTTCCCGAGCTGAACAGGCACGTGTTTGGCCTCATCCCGACGGCGATCGAAGGCGGGGCCACTCGTGATGCCGGCCGAGGGCGGGCGAGGCTCACCGTGGTGAAGAGCTGAGGCCATGCCGTCAGTCCCTCGGTACCGCTGTAACAGGATGTCAGCCCGCGACGGAGAATGTCGAGCGTGGAATACGATCTGTCCGATCTCGGTGAGCGCCAGTTCGAGCAGCTGACACAGGCTGTCGCGAGCTCGATGTTTGGCTCCTCCTTCCATGCCTTCGGCCCAGGGCCAGACGGTGGTCGCGACGGAACCTTCGAAGGGCAGTTCGTGCTCGATGATGCGCGCTGGGATGGGTATGGTGTGCTTCAGGCCAAGTTCAGAAACGGCCCTTCGCCCGATCCTTCCGTGGGTGCGTCGTGGTTGAAACAGCAGATCCGGGGCGAACTCGAGCAATGGGCCGATGTCGAGCTGGCCAGGGTGCGCAGTGGCCGAAGGCCGGACTACCTCATCTTCGCGACGAACGTTCGCCTCTCGGCGGTACCCGGGACTGGCGGCAGGGACGTGATTGCCAAGTTGGTCAGCTCCTACGCATCCCGTATCGGCATTAAGGACTGGCGGGTCTGGGATCACTACCACTTGTGCACCTTGCTGACCAGGTACCAGGATATTCGCGCCCACTTCGGGCTAGACACCCAGGGAGACGTGCTGACCCAGATGCGACGAAGCCTTCAGGGCCGATCTGAGGTCGGCGCGGGAGACCCGCGTTTCACCATGGCGTTCAGAACCGCCTTCCGTCAGGCTGGTGGGCGTGCGGTGATCGGAGATCCTGTCACGAGCATCTATCACGAAGGCCCAGGTGCCGTTCAGGTCTTTGAGACAGACGAAGGCACGACTACCGTCCTAGCTGGGATCCTGAACGAACCAGTGGCTGTGATATGCGACGAGTGGTGGAATGCTCTGCGGTCGCTTAGCCCAGCTCCGCAAGCGTTGGGCGGCCTAGCAGGTGCAGGCTTTCCCGTAGCCAGCACCGGAGTGATCGGACAACGCACCGTAGGCGTCAGGTTGCGCGGTGGATCTTGGGGTGCTGGTTTGGTCGACAGAGATCCGCACGGATCTTATCGTTGGCGTCCAGAGGTCACATACACGATGACAGCGTCTCGAGACCGAACGACATGGTCGAGTTCTCATGATCGCGAGTGGCTGCGGTTGAGGGTTGCGCATCGCCCTGCTTTATTCGTGCCCGATCTCATAATCGACGCCGTTGGACGCCGACGTCTCGTTGAAGCGTTGACACGCAGTACTTTGCCTCGTGTGGTTGCCTCCCTTCTGCAAGATCGAAACACGATGACCCGAACGCTCTTCGCCAAAGGCACAGACGCGCCTGCCTGGAAGTTGACCTCCGATGAGTACCGTCGGAACGACACCCGTTTCGCCACATACGGCATCCGTTTCACGGATGGTTCAGATGAGATCGCCGCAGCCGACCTTCGGGTGCAACTCAGCGACGGGATCTCGGATGCGCTGCTACTTGCTGATCTTCGCATCGATGCAAAATTGATGAGGCCACTCCCAGTACTGCATGCATCAGAAGCATTCGAGGCCTCAATGCTGGACCGCGTCTACGGAAATGGCTCCATCGCTCCGCGCCTGAAGACCGACGAACTGTTCAGGATCTGGAATAGCGCGTGGGAGCTAGCGGACGACATCGCCCTTCACGCCTTCGCCGAGCAAGCACAGACACTGCCCGCACAAGGCCAGCCCAAGCTCGAACTCCACCTGGGCATGCTATATCCGTATGGGACATCATCAGCTGACCGAACCCGGCTGGGCGATGTCCTGGATTTCCAGGATCTCGGGATGCTCCAGCATCCGCTGCTTGACGATGTTGCGGTCGGGGTAACCGCTCCCGTACGGCTAAAGGCAGAGGAGCGCTTCGTCACACTCACCGGCGCGGTGAGGCACTTTGCGCTGGCATATGGCTACCTGGACGCAGATTCTTGGCAGCCCGATTCTCAGATTAACGCTTACTAGAAACAGTTCGACTCGAGCCACTGGTAGACCTAGTCCCGAGCTATTCGCGCGGACCGCAGAACTCGGTGTTCATGACACGCTCTCCCTCACCTTTTCAGACAGCGGCTGGAGATAAATCCGGTCGGGGCATCCAGCAAAGATATAGAACAAAGACTCGGGCACATAGCCTGGGCGCCTAAACCAGTTCCGAACCCGGTCTCCAATCCCCCGGTCCTCCGCTATCTCCGCCAATACATCTTCCGTATCCGCATAGATTCGGCCGGCGCGTAGTCGTCCGACCGACCTTGTGCCCATAAACTCCGCCACGACCGATTGCTGATTGTCATTGCGGTCACGTCCCCAGGCGTGAAGCGAAGGACTTCCGCTGAGAACGTCAAAGACCGCATTTGACGTCTGTGTATGCTGCCAAACCTCCAACAGCGTAAGATGATTTACACGGCTGGCTAGCACCTCGGCGATATACACAAAGAACCGCGACATGAGTATCGCGTTGCGATAGACATCAACAGGGACTTGGGTGCCGAGCACCGCGACGGCCCCTTCGCGTAAGAGTAGGTCAGTTATCGATACTGTTCCAGCGCCTCTTGGCGCGACGGAGCACGCGCTCAGGATTACCACCGGAGGCAGCGTGCCGACACCGTCACCCAGCCAAACCTGGTCTCCTACCTGAATTCCCGCAACGTTGTTCTCCCTTAAAAGGACCCCATGCGCACTTATGACAAGAATATGCGGCTCGTATGAGGCGATCGCATCGCGCATGGCACGCACCGACGAGGTCTCGACGATCTTCATTGCGATGCGCGGTTGCTCCGAATTGACGCGCTCAGCGGCGACGGCCCAACCACTTCGTGATTCTGGGCCGATTCGGTCATCGATGGAGATGCACTCACAAACGAGTACCCGCAGGCCTTGCGTGAGTTCGATAGGCGGTATGTAGGCGAGCTGTTTTTGGACGGTCCTGGTGAGCGGCAGAAGCGGGCGGTACGCAATCGGTACACGAGTCAACAATGGTGACGTGTCTCCCGGCAAGCGAAGTAAGCCGACGGGAAAGTTTGAAAAGACGGTTAGGGACGACGCACGGCCGATGGTTGTGACGACCGCTTCGCTCAGAATGGGCGCGCCGATCGCATTCAGCTTGTCGAGCATCTTCCAGACCGCCGGACCGTTCTGGGTTCGCTGCTCGAAATGTCGTTCGAGTTTAGCCAGGACGACGAATGCCTCCGGTGAAATCGCCGGAAGTACTATGCCGACACCACTCTGGGCGAGCGATTGGTGAGTCGTCACAAAATTTATGGCGGCGTGTTCGACGATGGCATCGGATTCGCCGGTGTAGTCAGGCACCCAACTGTCCGCGGGTTCGCGATTTTTCGGTACCATTCGGTCCCGTGCCGTGGCACCGTAGGCGTTTCTGATGTAGGCGGGAGCAACCCCAGGCACGGCGATGGTAACGGGAAACTTCATCTTGTGGCGTTCATCCAGCACCGTCGGTATCAGTAGCCCTTCGGCTTCCGCTTGTTCGCGATCTTCGCGTTCCAGACGGGCAGTTGCGGCCAGGTACGCTTGAGTTATAAGAGCCTGCCCAATGGTCTCGGCAAGCTTGGCATCGGCATTCTGCTGAGGATCGCCGTCAACGCCGAGCTGGCGTGCTATCCAGCGCCTTGGCAGGTCGACGGCGGCGAATTCGAGATGCTTGGTGAGGGTAGGTTCCTTTCCAAGATAAGGCAGCTCGGGTGAGAAGTGGCGGGGTATGGCCCGCCAGTGCTCTTTCAAACTTTCATCTGATAAGGATGAGATAGCTGCCGCTGGGAGTGCGAACCCAATTTCGCGAGAGCGTTCGGATACTTCCTCTAATAAATCATCCGCACACAGGGTTAGTGTAGGCACGAAGGGAATAGAACGCGCCTTTATGTCATCCGACATAAAACTTGTCAGAGGAATCAGAAGGATGCCGTGACCAAAATAAAGGAGCTGCGATGCCTTCATAGCAAGAGGCGGATTGTCAATCAAGTCGTGAAGTGTGCGGGGGAGATGAAGACAATACCAAAGCCCCGACAAGACCGGTGCTAGATCCCCGTCAAACCCATGAGGAACCGTAGACCCTGATTGAGCGCCCTCCCGCTCATGCTGGAATACAACTGGCTCATATGGGCCAACACCTGCACTTGGGCGGAACACGACAGCATAGAGAGGCGGCCACGGCGGCACGGAAACCTTGCCTGTCACGTCATCCACCACTTTTCCCGCCCCAGCCCGGCGGGCCAGAAGTTCGCACACATAGGTTAGCCCTATGAGAAATGATGGGGCTAACCGCGGGACCATCGTTTCTCGTTACCAGATGTTTTCGAGACTCCGACCGGATCTAGGTGGCCAGGTCTGATGATGACCTACAGCGATACGGCCAAGCAGCACCGCGCGGCGATGATCGCTCTCGCCGTCCGCCGAAATTCACGGCTTGCGAGCAACCTCTTTGTTTTGCGCAGTGGGTGACATGATGAAGGGGTGCTCAGCGAGCTTTTGCTGAACCTCGGCTCGCCATCCAGTCTTGAGGTCGCCAACCTGCAGGAACATATCAGCAACCACGGTTAGGAAGCGCCGTTCGTCAGTGAGCGGGATATCCGGAGCGGGGTGAGGCCGGTGCTGCTCAACTGCGGACGGGCCGGCCGGCACCAGGTCGAGCAGGAGATCCAGAGTACAGGCTCGAACTCCGCGCTTGGCATGGTCTGTCTCGTTCTCGCTGTGCACCATCTCGCACCCCACTGCGCGCAGGTCGGCGCTTTGCAGGGCGCCCAACACGGCGACCCAGGCGCGCGGGCTGCGGTTGGCGTAGCTGAAAATAAGGTGCCCGTCCGGGCGAAGCGTTCGACGTGCCTCTTTGAAGATGCGACCAAGCAATGCCTCGTAGGCCCCATCATCGACGAGTTGACCAGTCGCACTGTTGACCACGGCTTCACCGGTGAGGGCCTCGTTAGTGAGCTTTTCGTTCGCCAGGCGTGCCCACGCACGCAAGGGGGCAGACAGTTCTGCGTACTGCACGTCGTCGTGATAAGGCGGGTCGGTCAGGACCAGGTGCACCGAGTTTGAAGGCAGGACCATTTGCTCACTACTGCCTTCGACAACGCGGACATCCCACTCGTTCATGGGAGTCACCGGGGTGGCGCTGGTGAGCGGGCCTTGGACGTGCAGCTCACGGCGGGTTTTTCCCTGCAGCCATGTTGCAGACTTGACGAGTTGGTTAAGGCGTCGCAGCACGGTTCCGCGCCCGCGGCCCTCTCCGCCCCAGACGTTGGGCTCGACAGCAAGGGTCGTGAGGTTGAATCGATGGCCCGCCATTGATTCGAAGCCCTTGAGGTAGAACCGGTCCCATCGTGACAGGTGTCCGGCCATCTCGGCGCTTCCGACTACGGCCAGTTCTGCCGCGCGTACGACAGCCGGATCCTCCGAACACTTGCTCGCAATGTCGAGAATGCGCTCGAGCATGTGGCGCTGCCTAGCAGGGTAGAGGTCCTGCCAGCTTTGGAAACCGTGCCGTGTGAGGACGCTGGTTTCTTGGCCGGGCGTTATTGGCCCCAGGTCGTGGACCGGCTGCCATCCACGTGATTCGGCTTGTTCGCGTTCGGCGTCGGTTGGGGTGTCGACCTCGCGGGCCGTTCGGCTGGAACGGTCGACAAGAACGATTTCCCATTCCCATGTACTGGCGCGGTCAGCGAGGCGGTCTGTCTTGCCGCATTCGCAGGTGATCGTCCGCATCGGCGTGTAGGCGGCAGTCGGCTCGACGAGAACGCGGCAGTCTGGGCAGCGTCGACGCTTGTCGGATTTGGCAGAGAATAGGTGCCCGCGCCGGCATGCCATCCATGCTTGGGGGTTTCCGCTCTCTTTCCGAAGATGTAGTGACACGAGCGCGTGGGGGAACATGCGCGCTCGTGTACCGCAGCCAGTGCATTTGCCGGTCGCCACCCGGAGGGTGTGTGATACGACGCCTCTGGTGCCGTCAGCGAGGGTTGTGCCGTAGGCGGCTTCAACTTCGGTGTGGATCCATTGCTCGATCGTCGATGCCGCATCGCGGAGTTTCTCCGGAGCAGGAAGTCCGAGCATCGCGGTGAGTCCCGCAGCAGGCCAGGGGTTGAGGTCCTGCGCGTATATCTGGTGGCCACGCACGACGGCTGCAAGCGGGATGACGCCGCCGCCGGCGAACATGTCAGCGACGACGAGCCGGCCGGGCATCATCTTATTGAACTCGTCGATGATCGCGCCGTTGACGGCACTGGTTCGCCGTGCCCACCAACGGTAGGTGCTGACTGGTGGCAGGTGAATCTCGCGGTTGCGACTCTCGGCTCGGGCTTCCGCGCTGACCTTGACGTAGTCGAGCCCTCCGAGTGGGCTGCAAAGAGGTTCATGTTGCGGAGACGACTGAGCCGACTGTGGTAGGTCGGTCGTCGGGGCCGTCATCGCACTCATGGTTATCCTATGGTCACTCACTGAAACGTTGGAGCGTTCGCGTCACGTACGTGCGGGGTTGTGTGTCGTACACCCGAACGACTGATCATGCTACGTCCCTGTTCACCCGATCGGGAGTCGTCCTAACGGACTACTGTCAGGGCGGTTCGTGTCTGAGCGGAAGACCCGGCCGCAGGCACTGAGCACTGATCGTAATCCGACATGATGCCCAGCGACCTCGCGGCTGCCCGCCTCCCACAGGGGGGTCTGTCGGCAGTGCCGCAGCGAAGTCTTCGTGGGTGAGCCATCCGGCGACCTGCATGACCGGTTCGCTGCTCGTGGGACCGTATTCCCGTCGGGTGACCACCAGCGACCAGCGCGGATCACGTTCAGCGACGGTGGCCTCGTTGCGACTGATGAAAAACTCGACCCAGCCCGGTGGCGCCGAGGTCGCTTTGACCTCGAGTCGGTGGCGCTGGCCTGTGGCATCGGGGCTAGCGATGTCGTAGCCCAGCGTGTCGTCAAGGAGGCTGACCTGGGCTACATCGGCAAGCATGTGCTGCTTGCCGGCACCGCGCAGGTGGATCCGGCATGCCTCGAGTACCGCCCGCTCGCCTTCGTCCCCGAACTCCTGGAGCACCTCAAGGTCGACCTTCCGAGCTGCGGCCAGCAGCATTGCGTCGCGTTCGTTCCCGTCCTGGAAAGTCGATGTGAGCGCTGTGGCGATGTCGGACGGCACCAGTTCCCAGCGGACCTCATCGGTCGTCGCCAGTTGTGCCAGCCAGGCCTCGCGCTGATCGGTCAGGATCTTGAAAAACAGCGCCTCAACGAACGTGTCGACCGGCAACTTGGCCATGTCCAGCAGACCGCGGGAAGGGACGACCATGTGTCGCTCGATGGCGAGCAACCCGATGCGGATGAGCAGGCGTTCACCCTCAGCCAGGCTGCGATGGTCGTGTAGCGCACCCGTTGCAAGTTTTCGGTAACTGCGGTCGAGGGCGTTGCGGGGTTCACCGTCCGGGCTGAGTAGCTGGGCAACGTGAAACGCTGCCTGAAGGTGACGATGACTCGGATGCAGAGGAGGCGGCTCGGGCAGCACCGTTGCTCACTGTTCCTGGCCGTTGATGTGGGCAAGCAGCGCGGCCATGTCAACGTCTGTCTCGATCGGTGGACCGTAGTCTTCGTCATCGGGCAGGGACATCCGTGCGAGCTCCTTGTCATCCAAGGCGCGGCCCAGGTTGGTGGCCTTGTCCCGGATGCGGCTATCGACGACCTGATCGATGGTGTCATTGGTGATCATGAATAGAAGGGTCGTGCGTTGGTCGGGATTCATGCCGAGCCGATGGATGCGGTCGATGCTCTGTAGGTAATGGCCGGCGTTGAAAGTTCGGTCGAAGTAGACCGCGTCATGGCAGTCGTGGTGAAGGCTTACGCCCTCGCTCATCGCCGCGGGATTAGCCAGCAGGACCTTGCACTTGTCGTCTCTTCGAAATCGCTGCAGCTCCGACTCCCGGGTGACCGTCGCGTTCGGCGCGCTCGTTACAGATGGAACCCCACCGTGGATCATGGCGGGCTCGTAGTCGGCCAGCCACCGCCTAAGGCCTTCTAGGTTCGAGACGAAATTCGACCAGACCAACGTCTTGCGGGGACCGGCAGGGTCAGCGACATTCTGCGCGATGATCTCCCGCAGGCGGATGAACTTGGGGGGCGTCTCGTAACGCCCGTAGCCGACGATCATTTCCCACAACCGGCTCCCGGGTTCGACCGGCAACGGCGGATGGGCGAACTCACCGGGCAGGTCTCGAGATCCCACTGCCAGCAGTTGGGGGTTGCTTGCCGCCTCAAGAAGGTACATGACGATTGTGCCCATGCGTGCCAGCTCGACACGGTCGTTCATCGACACGCGCAGCATTCCCGCGTAACGATCACGAAGACCCGAGTAGATCTCGCGCTGCAAACCGCTCAATGGCACCACGACACGTCGCAGGGTAGGCGGAGGCAGTTCCAGCTCCTTCTTCGTCGTTCGCACGAAGAGCGGCTGGATGGATCGGTTGATAGCCTGCAACGCGTCCGGCGGAGGGCTTGCCGACAATGCCTCCGACGGCAAGATCCGCCGAGCCTGGCCGGGCCAAAGAAACTCGTACAAAGCGACAAAATCCGATGCCGACTGAGGGGCGGGTGTCCCGGTCAGGATGTCCCGCCGGGACGCAGAGAATGCGAGATCCAGACATGCGCTGCCGTGCTGGCCGACACGGCCCGCCTTCATCCGGTGTGCCTCATCAAGCAGCACTAAGGTCCGCCGCTTCCGGACCCAGTTGGTGAGGTCTTTCTGGTTCATCGCCAGTCGGTGGTAGTTGACCAGCAGGATCTCTGCAGCCTTACTGCCCGGCGTCCCGAAAACCTTGACGATCGGTTCCATGCCCGGCTTGAAGCATTCCTCGACCTCAGTCTGCCACGCGTCAAAAGCCGACAGCGGCGCAACGACGAGGAGCTGGTCAATCTTTTCGGCGTGATGCTCCGCCTCATAAACCGCATATGCGACGGACGTCTTACCGGCGCCCGGCACGGAGAAGTTCGCACCGTGCGCCAAACCGAGCAGCTTGGCCGCGTCACGAAGCTGGAACGGCTTCAGCGGTCTGGCAAACCGACTGCCCTCAAGTCGACGACGAACGTCCTCGGCGGTTATCGGCGCAGTGGACCGGTGTCGTGCATGTTCGAGCTGTCTGCGTTCTAGCTTGATCGTCGTGATGATCGCCTCGGCAGCCGGCTCCCAAGCAATACCGACGTTGTAACGATTACAGGCTGGCCCCAGCCAACCGATGTTTTCCCGGAATCGTTCGAGCGGCACCCGGACAGCCCGTGCCGGGTCACCGTCATAACCCCACTCGACTCTTAGCTGACCCCAGAACACATCCGGGACTGCTCCCACCTTCTGGGCAAGGACCACGTTCGCCGCCGGGTCGAAGTCAAGCGAAATGGCCGGGCTGGCGGTCACAGTCGATTCTCCGCGGCGGCGAACCCGCGATCAGCCAGGTAGCGCAGCAGCTCATCATGCGAGCGCAGATAGGCGTCAAGCGCCCGTTCGAGCGCATCCGGATCCGGCTGATCGCCGTCGCCCTCAAGCTCGTCGTATGCCCGCCGCACCCGATCGCACGCTGCTCCTGCAGCGTTCAACTGACGCCTGGGGATGTCGAGGGCATCCTGGCCCTGATCATCGTTTGCCTTACTGTCTGCTGCCGTCTGCATTGCATGTTTGACCGCATCGAAAAAAGTGTTTGCTGGCAACGTCGTGGTGCCTTCATCGGTCGGTACCTCAACTTCGGCTTCCACGTCGGCGACGCCGTCCGTCTTGCTGTGGCGGACCAGTACGTCGAACAGTGGTTGAAGAGTGACCTCATTGTGTTGATCATCAGTCGGGCTATCGTCGAGATCGTCGAGGAGGGATAGCCCTCCGAGGTCTGCACGAGGGGTCTGCTGTTGCCCGATAGCCAGAGCCTTCGCAGCGGCCCGCAAGCTCGGCTGCTCCTCAAACGCCTGAAGCACGTAACTATCGAGGTACACCTGATCAATGTGCCGCACACGCCGATAGTCCAGCCCGGCGAGAAGGCCGACGAGCTTGGCCTGCTTGACGCGGCGCGCGACATCCGGACCCTTACGTGCGGCCAGCCTCTGGTAAGACTCGTCAATCTCGATCAGATTCTGCCGGTCATCGTCAAAGTCCGGCCATTGCCGTGCTCCACTACTCGCGGCGATCAGCTCCTCGAGGATCTGCCTAAGGCGATCCTCAGCCTCCACTTCGGACGCAGCTGCCTTCCGATCCTTAGCCGAACTCGCGTCGTAGTGGGGTTTCATCTGCACACCGATGTCCTCCGGCTTCTGTCCGGAGTCCAATAGATCCTTGATGAACAGCAGCTGATTCGTAAACGAGTACGGCTGTTGGTAGTTCCGCCGCATCTGGAAGACGAACTCGAGATTCATGATTTCGGTACTGTCGGCGTTCTCCGGCAGCACCTGAACCTTGATATATCCAAAGGCGCGCTCGTGCGGCAGCTCTTCATGCAAGTCCCGCAGCACGACCGCCCTGGTGTTCGCATTGACCAGCACGCCCTCGTGCGTGATGAGTCCTGGCTCGCGCTGCTTTTCCAAGCGGATCATAGCTTTTACTTCGTTGTATCCACTGGTCTGCCGGATGAGATCGGCCAGCAGCCGCTGAGCCTCCTCGCTGTGCGGATTCGTCTCGACGACGGCACCGCGCGCCCCGAGGCTCTCGACCTGGGCGCGTACGCGGTGGGTCCGGTGGTTGAGCAGGACATCACCCACCGGAACGGTGACGACGGGCAGCATGATGTTCGTGCCGCGCCACTCGAACAGTCTCTGCTCATCCCGGTCGGTGACGGCCGCCTTGGCCTGCGCAACAATCTCGCGCCGGGCTTGCTGGGTAAGCGAACTCATGACCGGGCCTCCAGCAGATCGTCAACCGTCGCGGGCTGTGTGCCGACATTCTGCCCGGCCGGTACGACACCGATCTTCTGATCGACCATCCGGCTAAGCGCATCCGCAAGATCAGCGATCGTCCGCTCCGTGTAGATTCGCCCATGAAATGGTCGAGCAAGTTCAGATGTGGTGTTCCGCTCCGCCCAGCCCGGTCCCACCAACACGACACTGCAGTCGATGCCTAGGCGCGCCGTGAGCGTTCCGAGCCTGGCTCCACTTTTTCTTGCCGTCCCTCCATCGCGCGCAACCGAGACTGCGACCGCATGCGTCAGCATCGGCGTGTGCACCAGCACGGCGAGTTGCCCGCCTTCGTTACGTCCATCTTCCGCAGCATGTGCCGGATTGGCCCCCACTCGTGTCAGTAGCGCTCGTGACGCTCCGTCCATCGCAAGTCGGTCAAACGGCACCGACCGTTGATCGAGCAGCTCGCACAGGGAAGTCGTCACGGCAGCCTGCAGCTTCTTGCCCGTGCTGCTCCTGTGCGCGACCCATGCGCTGCCAACCGCACGCTGGGCGAGCAGTAGGCCATACGGGACGCCTTGAACCCTCATCTGCTCGACCAATGCCCATCCGCGCTCACGCGCAGGCTCATCGTCGATGTCGGGAAGCAGGTGTTCCACCGGGCGGGCTGGCTGGGCAGCCGGAATGCTCGCCGTCACTCGGCCTGTGATCACCGCGTCGATGACCTCAAAGACCGCCTTGATCTGGTCATTCTTCCAGTTCCCACGTAGGTCGGTGGGGACCGACGCATCGCGAACCCTGGCCCGCAGATCACGGTAGGACAGGCCCGCAGCCGAACAGAGCGCGGTCACGACATTGCGGTCGTCCTTCTGTGCGGCGGTGACTGCGGCTAGCGTCATGCTGACCAGGGTCCGTGTCTCCGTTCGGGCGGCAAGAGCGTCGAGGGCTGCCTTGTAGTCTGCAGGCCGCATCACCTCATCCAGCGCGAGGAGCTCCTGGCTGGGATCCAGCTCTGACACCACCTGAGTCCGACAGACCTGCCGAATCACCCGAATGGCCAGTCCTTGGATCTCGGGTGCCGACGCCTGCTCCTCGATCGTCAACAACGACGCCAGCAGTTTCGGCAGAACGATCGGCCGGGAAACCGCGCGCTCCTCGCTGAGCCACGCGAGCGCGTCTTTGATCGACGTTCTGTGGGTGACATGCATGACGTACGCCTCGGCGTCTTGCAGCTCCAAGCCTAAATCCTTTCGAACGCACGAGATGAGCACCAGACAACCCACGCGACATGCACAGTGATCGCCGACGCGGGACAACGAACGACAGCCCGGTCCGGCTTTCCGATTCTGCCGTACGGCGATGGATGCGTCTCCCACCGAAGGGCGGACATTCGGTGTCGCCGTGAACATGGAGCCATGGACCTGATCACGCGGCGCCACGGGCAGGGCGGGGTACTCGAATCCCAGCCAGCACGCGGCGAACTGTTGGCCATCGCCGCATTGCGCGGCTTCAGTACCTGCGACGACGGCTTCTGGCCCTGCTCTCAGACTCAGGCCGAGTGCAGTTTCGTGGCCAGCGATCTGCTGCATATCCTCAGTAGCGCCGCCTACTGCTACTAACGTCGATCGCACGGCGCCGCCACCATCTCCTGGCAGCTCAACGACCGGACACGCAACGGCCGGCTGCACCCGACCCCTGACAACACCGCCCGGCTCAACGACCTCGTCGCCGCGCAGCGTGCCGTCCCCGGGGCCGAGGCGGTTCGGAGTAGCGCCGTTACCGCTTGTGACGCCAGACGGCGCCCTCCCCGGCCTCATAGCAGCGGGCGGCCAAGGATGCGGTCGCCCGCGCCGACGCTCGTCTCGCAAACGCTCGAGACCGCCTCGCCACTTCTGAGTGGGCGCTCGGCGGCAGGCGGCCGCTTCCGGCGGTGCATACCTCCACGGAGGGTGGCGAGTACGCGACAGCCTTGGTGACGAATTCGATGCCCTCCGATGTCGCGGTGGAAATCCAGCGGTATGCCGTCGAAGATCGCGGATGCGGTCGGCTCTGGGTGGGTGGTGGGTAGGTGGGCGGGTGGTCAACGCAGCGCACCTTGAACGGTCACCATTCCGGCCACTACCTGCTGGTCGACATCTCTCAGGCGTTAACTCTCCCCATCACGGCCAGCAACACGTCGGCGTTCACCGGTGCAAGTCGGCCGGCTGCGCGACAGACGGCCGTCGTCGGTACTTGCCAAGGTCCAACCGGCTTGGACCAGACCCAGGCGGCACCTGTCGATAAGGCAGTTCACGTAGGATCACTTCGCCGCCGCCCTCATCCTTATCTGGGTATTCGGTCATGCGGCGAGAACGACCAGGGAGGACCGATGCCGTTCAAGGGCGGTGTGAAGACCACCGCAGTGCCGATGAGCCCTGAGGCCCACTACAGGGACTTGCCACGCCGCGCCGACGCGGTCTCGGGCCTGTGGACGCACCAGGGTGATCTGCTGCGCATCTATGCCAGCTCCCATCTCGATGCACCTGATCTTGCCCTGGAGCTTCCTACGGGCACCGGGAAGACCCTTCCGGGTCTGCTGATCG
Source organism: Catellatospora paridis (assembly GCF_009720365.1). GTDB lineage: Bacteria > Actinomycetota > Actinomycetes > Mycobacteriales > Micromonosporaceae > Catellatospora > Catellatospora paridis. Next base: position 87,336 of record NZ_ML769316.1, read on the forward strand.
CCGACTGGGTTCGACTCAAACGATCAGGGCGGGTCGCCTATGCCTGTCCTACACGTCAGCTGGCCCAGCAGGTAGCTAAGGTCGCGGCCCGAGAAGGCGTACCGATCGTCACGCTTATCGGCAACCACGGAAACTGGAGCACTCTGGACAAGGCGGCCTACGAGGGTGCCGCAGCGGTGGCCGTCACGACCTACAGCACAATCTTCAACAGCAGCCCGAAGCTCGAAACGCCCGACCTGCTGCTATTCGATGACGCGCACGCGGGTGAGCAGTATGTCGGGGAGCAGTACGCGATAAAGATCCGCCGGGACAATGCCTCCCTCTACGCTGCTGTCCTGGATGCGGTCGCACCGGCCATCGATGGCATCCCTCTGCGGCGTCTCCGCGACGCGGTACCGGATCCTGGGATGTACCGCAGCGCTCGGCTCATCGTGCCGTTGCGCCAGCCGAAGATGGTCACTCGGCTGGACGCCGTCCTGTCCCAGTTGCCCACGCCGTGGTCGTTCCGGTACTCCATGATCCGCGGCGTGATCGAAACCTGCCTCGTCTACGTCTCCTACGGCGAGATCTTGATTCGGCCGATTATCCCGCCCACCGCCAACAACGTGGTCTTCACAACTGCCCGCCAGCGCATCTACCTTTCGGCGACACTTGGCAGCGGCGGCGAACTGGAGCGCGCCTTCGGCCGTGCCCCGATCACTCGCGTCGCACTACCTGAGACCACGCCCACACCGAGGTCCGGGCGCCGGTTCTTCGTCTTCCCAGAGTTGATCGCCGACGCTGACCCGGGTGCAGTCGCAGCCTCGATCGTAAACGAGGCTGGCAAGGCGCTCGTCCTTGCGCCGGATACCAATACGGCCGTCACCACGGCCCATCAGCTGGCCCAGCCCGGCTGGCCCGTGTTCACGGTCGACGACGTCGCCGACGGGATGGAGCCATTCGCTGCCGCCTCGAACGCAGTGTGCGGCCTCGCCGCCCGGTATGACGGACTCGACCTGCCAGGTGATTTCTGCCACGTCGTTGTCCTCGACGGCAAGCCGGATGCCGACAACCTGCAGGAACGATTCCTGTCCCAGAATGTGCGGGCCGGCGCAGCGCTGGCCGAACGACTGCGCACCCGGGTCGTCCAAGGTGCCGGTCGCTGTACCCGCGGTCCGAACGACTGGGCGGTCGTTGTCATCAAAGGGTCAAACTTGACGACCTATCTCGTCCGCCCTGAGACCCGGCAGAGCCTCGATCCAGAGCTGCAGGCTGAAATCTTTTTCGGCATCGAGAACAGCCGCGGCGCCACTGCGGCGGACCTGTTGGACAACGTCAAAATCTTCCTCGCTCAGGGAGACGAGTGGCGTCAGGAGGCAGAGCCGATCCTGACCGAGCAGCGCAACGCCGCGACGGTCACCCTCCCCGCGGGCACCGAAGCGCTGACGGCCTCCGTATCCTCCGAAGTCGCGGCCTTTGCCCACGCTGCCTCCGGACAGTGGCGGGACGCCAGCGCCAAAGCAGCTGAGGCCGCAATGAAGCTTGGCTCCGGCGGCGACGCGCTGCGCGGATACCGTTCGTTCTGGCTGTACATCGCCGCCACATGGGCCGATCAGGCCGTCGCGAGCGGCGGCGAACCAGGCCAGCGGGAGCACGCCCGCGCGCTGCTCGCTCAAGCCGAGGCCGCTGCCAAGCCTGCTACCTGGATCCGCGACATGGCTGCGATTCCTGAGGCACCACGTCCGTCACTCTCCCCGGCCTCCGCGTGCGCGGCTGCGACCATCGTCGCGCGGTTGCAGCAGACAACCGTCCCCAAGATCGCGGCGATCACGGCCGAGATGCTGGCCGGACTCCAGCAACGAACGCCGGGGATCTACGAGCCCGCGCTCACCCGCCTGGGCCTGATGCTCGGAGCGGACGCTGCGAAGCCGTCAGGCGATGGACGGTGCGACTCCACCTGGTGCTGGGCAAACGACCTTTGGATTGCGCTCGATGCCAAGAGCGACCACGAGCCGAAAGGGCTAGTACCGTTGAAGGACGTGCGGCAGGCGAACCACCAGCTCCGGCTACTCGCCAGTGACCGAGGCGCGGAGGTCGTACCCCCCGACAGCGTCGCTGTGATCATTTCGCCGAAGCCAGCGGTCGATCCCACCGCGGTTGCATCCGCTGAGCCGAACGTGTACCACGTTCATCCGGATGCGGTGAGCGAGTTGGCCGAGGCCGCCGGGCGGGCGTGGCAAGATTTTATGTCCAGCAGAGCCGGCAGGTCGGAACAGCAGCTACGCGAACTGGTCGCGGACCGGTTGAGCCAAGACGGCCTTCTGCCTGAACAGGTCCACGATCGGCTGACCGCCACGCCAGTGAGTGAGGCCCAGTAGGTCGTCAGGATCGTTGATACTGAGGCAAGTTGCCATGGGCGGGGCGGCGACCTCGAACAAGCGGAACAGACCTTCAAAGCGGTCGGTGAGTCGAAGCGAACTTGCGTGCCCGTTGACGCATTACGGCCTGAACTGACCCGCAGGTTCCCTCCGAATCCCCCGCAAGTTAGAGCGAACCTGCGGAGCTTCGCAAGCGCCGGAAAACGACCACGTCCTCATGACCGATGAGCGCTTGTGGCACTCCGCCCCCGATCGCCTTACGGACCGAGTACAGCTGGAAGAACGACGCCCGAGCGGTGAATCGAGCCGCCCTTCGCGGACTGCGGCCAGCAAAGCCACGCACCGCTCAACCGGCTCGAGCCCAGCCGCGATCCCGCTTGCCACGACCGCAGAGGGCAGGTCGACGAGGCTGCCGCCACGGCCGGGCCGTGACCGCCACGTATCCACCGGGCTTGAGCAGTACGGCGCATCCGGCCAGAATCTGGCGGAACCCCTCGGTGAGGCCCTGCCAGCCGGCGTGGGCGAGGTCGCGGTTGTCGCTGTAGCGGTCGTGTCGCTTGTGTACCCCTGCCCCGGGCTGGGCGTCGACCTGCCCGTGCACGCCGGGCCCGTACGGCGGGGAGGTGACCACGAGCGAGGCCTGCCCGAACAGCTCCGCAGGGACGAGGTCGGTGAGCATGGTGGCGTCGCCGGTGTACACCTGCCCGCTGCCGGTGGCGCCGTGGGTCGTGGCGTGGGCGAGGTTGGCGCGGGCGATGTCGGCCCAGGCGGGCTCCAGCTCGACGCCGACACCACGGCGGTCCAGGTATGCGGCCTCGACCAGGCTCGTGCCGATGCCGCACATCGGGTCGACGACGATGTCGCCTGGGTTGGTGTAGCGGCCGATGGCGTGCGCAGCGATCGCTGGCAGCATCCGTGCGGGATGCTTGGTCGCCTCCGGCAGGTAGCGGTCCTTGCGCTGGGCGCGGGAGGTCTGCTGCGCGGTGATCCACACGGAGACTGGCAGCTGATGCACGCCGCCGCACGCACGCCCGCGACCTGCCGCAGGCCCACGGTGGCGACGCCGGTGCCGACGACGGAGGGTGTGCCGTAATCGCGGGCGACGAGAGAGGCAAGCACGGCCGGGGTGCCGCCATTGGTGACCACGGCGGCGGCTCGAGCGAACAGCGGCGTCCACGCCGGTGCGGTCGCTTCCGCGACCAGGACATGTCCGTCGCGGAACCCGGCGAAGTCCTGGGCTCGAGCGAACAGCGGCGTCCACGCCGGTGCGGTCGCTTCCGCGACCAGGACATGTCCGTCGCGGAACCCGGCGAAGTCCTGCGAACCGTGCACGATACGCACCGGGCCGGTGGCGCGGCCCGCCGACGCGGGATTCCCGATGATCACCCACTCGCCGACCTCGCCCTCACCGCGGGCCTGCTGCACGGCGCGGTCGATGATGTCGCCGATGAGTCGAGCCGGGCGCCCGAGCGTCAACGGCACGGCGAGGACTCGCTGACGCTGCCACTGCGCGCGCCGCTCGCCCAGCGTTGGCGCCGAGGGGCTCGGGCTGGCCAGCCAGGCGGGCGGCGACCTCGTCGAGGGTGTAGAAGTACACGTCCACGGCCCGTTCGATCTCACCGGCGGCGGCCAGCGCTCGCCGAGCTGGCGGGCGCAGGTCCGCAGGACCGGCCAGGCGACTGTGAGGTCGCGGGCCTGTTCCTCCCGGATGACCGCGTAGTGCTGGTTGACCTGCAGCAACTGCGCGAAGCTCTCGCATGATCAGACGGTGCCGCGGGAGGCGTCGCGGTCCGACTCGACCAGGGCGATCCATTCCAGAAACGCGAGCTGAGCAACCGATCCAGTGCCTCGGACCTTGGCCCGCCGCTGTGGACGAACCGCTTCGGCTCGGACATGAGAAGCGAGCCAGGCTCGTCCCCCGGGGGTCAGCCTTCCGTCGGGGAAGGCGGCGTCTGGCGTTTGCCGACGCCGCGAATCGTCAGATCCAAGCGCGCTGAGAGGTGCGGCGATGCGGGCCGATCAATCGGGGCCACGGCCGAAATGGCGGATGGCTCCCACGGCGGACGTCGATATGTTCGCCTAGTGAACCGATCGCGGCGCCGTACGTCCGCCCTCTTGCTGGTCGTGGCGCTCGCTGGCGCGCTGCTCGGATGCACGAGTAAACCACGACCGTCCGCCAGTGCGGGTACTGCGGCGCAGGCATCGCTGGGACCGACTGTGACCACATCGGCCCAGCCTGCGGTGCCTGGAGGTGCCCTAGCCGAACCATCTCCAGGAAGCCCGACCTTCTGCTACTCCCTGAGCCGATCATCCGCGATCACGGAGATACCTGTGGCGCTCAACCAGTTGTCGGCGCCGGAGACCGCAGACGTGGGGGCGGCCGGGCTCCGCAGCGCAGCGAACGACCTCAGAGTGATCGGGTCCGACGCGACGCCTGCGAAGCGCCAGTCCTTCGCCCAGGCGGCGGCCGCGCTGGACTGGGCGGCCGGTGCGGGCCTCGCCGACCATGAAAGCGGCGACGAGTTGTCCCGAGCGCTGCAGCAGCTCGGTGAGGAGGTGCAGGGCGCGTGTCAGTTCCCACTCGGCTGAAGCGTGCGTTGCTCGCGGGCGTCTGCGGCGTGCTGATCGCGCCGGCAGCCGTCGCGAACGCGGTCCCCGACTCGTCGTTGTGCAAGATGGATACGGCCCGTGGGGCGGTCCCGGCCAAGTTCCCGTTACAAGCCTGCATCGACACAGGCGGGGTCCAGATGCGCAACCAGCTCGACGTGCCCGTCTGGCTCACCGTCAGCGGCGACACGAAACCCATGGTCAAGCTGAGCACCGACATGGGCGCCGCGGCGATCGCCACACGCATGCTGCACCCCGACCCGCGGCTTATCATGCCGGGCGACCACCTGCGGGTGCCTCTCGGCACCAGGGTGGCCACGCTACGAGTCGACCCTGACCCCGATGCCTATCGCACGTACATATTCGCCACCACAATGCTGGCGTACGTGCCCGCCGGAAAGATCATCGAAACGTACGAGGTCTTCACCGGCCTGATCAAAGACTGGTCTGCTGCGTTCGCCAACTACCAGACGTGCCTGGCCCGGGCGAACTGGATCCAGCAGATCGGATGCAACGCCACGCTCAAGTGGGACGTGACATTCGCCTTCGGAAAGGCCGCGGTGCTGGGCCTTGGTTCTGCTATTCTCAAGATCATTATGAGCCCTACTTTCTACGCTCAGTGGCTCGCCAACCAGCCCCCCTCGATCGGAGCGCTCCTCTTCGGGGACCGGACGATCCCGATCGCAGCGAAGATGTCGGCCGGCAGCAGTGGAAGCCAGGCCAGCCCTCCACCTGCCGGCGGCACGGGAGGCACACGACGCTGCCCGACCAGCTCCGACTGGGCGCGCATCGTGAAATGGTTCTACAACGACCAGTACCATCCCGCAGCGCACCTGGTCTCCTTCACGAAGCGCCGCGGTCCGGTATGCGAGGGAATCCATGCGGCCGCCCTCTTCTACGTCGACGCGTACGTCTTCGTGAACGGTCGGTGGGAGGATCCGGCGATCCGGCGCCAGTTCGAGGTTTACGTCCTCGCGGTCGACGGTTCGAGTTACAACCCGCCCTTCAACCCGCCGTGGCAGCAGTACACCCTCGTGGAACTGCCCATGCGCAGCGGCACCTGCGCCGAGCTCGCGAGCACCTCCGACGAGTGGCGTCCGGTAGCAGCCGGAGTCCGCCGATTCATGGGCTGCTGATGGCCAATGCATGCCACTGCTCACCCCTGGTCTTTCGAGTCCAGTCAGAGTACGAGTTCATGGAGGGTGGTGCTTCCGGGAAAGCATCGGCTACTAATGGAATCCTAGCCCGCATCCTGTTGGACATCCTAACGTCCGCTACGGGACAGTCAGCACGCTTGAACGCGGTAAGAAATAGGGGACGCTGCGCTGAACGTGCCCGTTGCCCGACTGGGGTCCTTGCTGGCGCGCCGTACCCTGAGCCGACGCATTCATGAGGAGTGATCGGATTGACGCAGAAGCTGCCCAGGTCCCTGATAGCTGGCCTCGCCATCCTGGCGGCCTTGTCGTTCTCGGTATCGATGTACCTCGAATGGCTTCACTTTGACTTCCTTGTCAAGCATCCGATCTCAGTAAACCTAATTTCCGGGGTAGTTGGGTTCTCGACCGGCGGCTGGACAATTGCAGTAATTGCGAATTGGTTTATCGAACGAGATCGCATTCTGCTTCACAGTAAGGAGTTGAGCGATAGGCTATTGGAGTTCAAGAATTCGCTACTCGACGTCACTTCTACCTTGCCTGCCGAACTTCTGCCATCAGGGTGGCCGGGCGACAATGAACGATGGCGACGCGAGCTTAGGAACATGGATATCGGTTGGATAGCGTGGTCCACACTGTTTGAGGACGCTTCGAGGCGCGTGGATTACAGCCCCAATGCGCGACAGCCCTCTTCGGCTGGCATCGACTGCGAAGAGTTCAGAGCCGCTGCGGAGAACTGGTGCGATAGAGTGGTTCCCCATTTCATGGTCCAATTCGGCGTCGCCTACTCCGGCAGGATACGACGCAAGAGGTCCTCTACAAGCTTGCTTATAAGCAGAACTGCTATCAATCCTCACATGGTTCTTCTCAAGCTTCAGGATCTATTGGACGCCGTCCTTCGAGACGCGATAATCCGGCGATGGATAGCGACCGTACCGGGTCAGTGGGCGTTAGTAGGCGTGGATTTGCGAAGGCTGAAGCGACGGCCATTCGCCGTTCTGATTGCGCAACCAGCGCGGTTTTTTCAATTCCTGTCACGTCTGATCAGGTTGTATCGAGCTAAGCCGGTTCCGCTACCGCCTCAAAAGGAGTAGCTTGCCCCCGGAAAGGGCAGGCTAGGTGACGCCCGGAGCACTCTCGCCGACGAGAAGGCGCACTGCTTCTTCGATCTTGGCCTGGATGAGCTGGCCCAGCGTGAGATTGTCGAGGCTACGGGCCGGCTGGAGCCCGAGCCGCGTGCGGGGCCTTGCCATCGACACCGCGCTGTATGCCGCTTCGCTGGCCCGCTCGCGGCAGGTTGAGCATGCCTGCGCGATGGCGCACCGCGCTGTCGCCTACGCGGCGAATGTTGCCTCGTTCCGCAGCGCCCACCGCATCGTGATGATGGTCGCCGAGCTGCAGCCCTATGCCGCGCTGCCCGAGGTGCGGGACCTGTTTGAGGATGTCCGGACGCGGCTGCCGTCGCTGGTCGGCTTTGCGCCGAGCCGGCTGTCTTGAGCACCGCGGCGTAGGCGTCGAGCTCTGTTTCAGCGCCGCGGCCAGCCCGGTCGGGTTGGACAGGTAGTGCCCGGCGTACTCGATCTCCAGCAGCCGGACCAGCAGCTTTCCGTCGTGACGGTGTGCGACGTCTGCGAGAGCTTGCGCCACTGCGACTCCCCAACGACCCGCCGGGCCACGATAGCTACACGTCCGACGGTTCTCGGTAGGCGGGTCGTCTGCGACAACCCGTGGCCGCTTTCGGCTAGGCGGCCACCACTCATCGTGATCGCACGTCGACGTTGGTCACGGTTCAACCGGATGGGGCGAGCACCCCCACTAACGGGCGGTGCCGCTGACGAACCGGTAGGAACTCCGGCGCATGCCTGGACATTCCACCACCCACGACAGGTAGGCTGCTCGACTCCGGGTAAGGAAATCGCGACCGGGTGTGGCCGGACTCCCAAGATCCACCAAACCTGCACGGCGGGACTGGCACCGCCTGAGCACCAAGAACGGTCCGGATCATGCATGACGACGGGGAGGAAACGCGCGATGGTTGACTGGCTCGACGAGGTTCCCACCGATGGGTCGGTGGAGCTGCCGCCGGACAGGCGCGCTCTCGACGGCCTGGGCCGAAACCACTCGCTGGAGACCGCGCTGGCCGATCTGGTCGACAACTCGTACGATGCAGGGGCCAGCCACGTCCTCATCCGCTTCGTACGCACGTCAGGGCGCCTCCGATCCTTGTACGTAATCGACAACGGCAAGGGAATCGCCTCATCGGCTGTGGACCAGGCGATGACTCTCGGTGGCCGCCGAGAGTATGGCGCAAGCGACCTCGGGCACTTCGGACTCGGACTAAAGGTCGCGTCATTCAGCCAGGCAGGTGCGCTCACCCTGCTGACCGCAGCCGCGGGCGACGTCGCCACTGGCCGACGGTGGCGAGTCGACGACGACAGACACGGGTTCCACTGCGACACAGTTCCTGCCGACTTCGCCGCCGCCGAGCTGACCCGCGATCGCGGGATCCCGTCGGCGGGCAGCGGCACCATTGTGCGATGGGACGATGTAACCGCGTTCCCCACAACCGAGGACCTGACACGGATCGAGACGTTTATCTCCCGATCTGTCACAGCGATCCGCAACCATCTCGGTCTGGTGTTCCACCGACTACTAACGGCAGAGGCCATCGAGATCGGTGTCGACGTTGAGGACGTCGACCTGGGTGTCGTCGGGTCGCGATTCACGGTCGTGCCGCTGGATCCCTTTGGCTACCGCGCCAGCGGCCGCTCTGGCTACCCCAAGACGCTCACGGCAACCGAGGGCACAAGTGGCCTCGAGTTTCGCTGCCACGTGTGGCCCGGCCGTTCCGACATGATCCAGTTCAAGCTGCCCGGAGGCGCCGAGCGGCGACAAGGGCTCTACTTCTATCGGCGCGGTCGTCTTTTGCAGGCCGGCGGCGAATGGCACGGCCTACACCCGCAGGACCGACGCCTGCAGTTGGCGCGGGTCGCGATCGACATCGATGATGACGTCGTAGGTCTGTTCCGGATGAATCCCGAAAAGTCACGCGTCGTCGTGGGGCCGGAGTTCGGACGAATCGCCGAGAGTGCCGCGGCGGAGGACGGTACAAACTTCGGCCGCTACCTCGCCGACGCAGAGCAGTCGTTCACGGAGTCTCGGCAACGCTCCCGCACCCGCGCCAAGATGATCCCGCCCGGCAAGGGCTTCGATCCCGCGCTCAAGCGCGCCATCGAAGACGAGATCCCCTTGCGTACCGACGAGGCGCCGATCTCTGTGAAGTGGCGGCGGTTCGACGACGACACGTTCTTCGACATCGACCGCGAACAGCGCACACTCTGGCTCAACGACCTCTACCGGCCCGATCCCATCGGAGAGCGACGCAGCGTTAATGACGCTCCGCTGGTCAAGGCGCTGATGTACCTATTGGCGGAGTCGCTGTTTCAGGGCGAGTACCTGGGTGTGCGCGACAAGGACAATCTTGATCTGTGGCAGGAGGTCCTGACGATCGCCGCGCTCAGCGAGCGCCGATGACGTCCGAACGCCACCTCAGCATGGAGCACTTCGCACAGGTGCTTGGTGCCGGCGGTCCGATCCTGCAGCCGATTGACGGTTCGCCGTACATCATGTTGTTCACCGATCCCGTCAGGACTGAGATCGGGATACGTATTGCCGCCGACTCCGCGGTGCGCGCCCCCGTCACCGGCTTGGAGCATCTCCGTTCGCGCGTCGTGTCGATCGCCGGTGAAAGGTGGATTGATCTCTACGTGGCCGATCGGATGCTGTTCACGGTCGCCTACCCGGTGCTGTGCTCAATCGCCGATCGGATTCAGCTGAACGCTATGGGCGTGCGCGCGGCCGTGTCCGAAACAGCCGAGCGGCTGGGCAGACTACTGGCGCATCCGGACGGGATCAGCGTGCAACTGGAGCTCGGCCTCCTTGGGGAGCTGATGGTGCTCGGGGGGCTGGTTCGCACGCTCGGACCCGTGCAGGCCCTTAAATCGTGGCGGGGGCCTCTTCGGGAGGAGCACGACTTCGCGTTGTCGGACATCGACGTCGAGGTCAAGACCACCTCCTCGGAGCGGCGTGCGCATTGGATTACATCGGCAACGCAGCTCAATCCGACGCCCGGACGTGCGCTGTGGCTGGTTTCGCATCAGCTGACCACCGCGGGCGCAGGTGGCGGGAGGACGCTGCCGGAGGCTGTCGGACGGGTACGCGCGCTGATCGGCGACGACCTACGGAGTGACTTCGACGCGCTGGTGGCGGCGGCGGGGTGGTCTGAGGCGTATATTCCGACGTGCGTGACCCGGTGGCGGCGCCGCGACGAGTCCTCTGCGTTCCTGGTGGCCGAGGGCTTTCCTCGGCTGACTCCCCCGCAGCTGCAGACGGCCGGTGTGCCGGTATCTCGGATGCCGGAACTCCGCTACAAGATCGACCTCACGGGTTGGCAACCCAACACGCCTCCCGACAATCTGTCCACCGCCCTAGCCGATGAGGAGCCGACCGCGTGAGGGAAGATCGGATCAAGGCCTACCAGGGCGCCTTGAAGATGATGGAGTACGTCGGACCGTCATCGATCCATGCCAAGGCCGCAGGAGCCGCTGGTGTGAGCGACGGGTTCGACGATGAAGCTCTTTGCGAACATCTCCGCGGCGCGGGGGTAAACGATCCGTTGCGGATGGCGTTGCGTCTGGCTTTGGCGACGTTCGATCATGCGCCAGCTGATTCGCACCCATGGGCCCAAGGCACGGTGCCTGACAGCGCTGAGCGAAGGTCGCGCCTCATTTCGGCGTTGGAGGTCGGAGCGCCGACGGCGGTGTTGTTTGCAGAGCTGTTCCCCGTTTTGATGTCGGGCACCACGGTCATCGCCGGTAAGTGGGATCCCTGGTACATCGAGGAACGCCGGGTGGACCGGTTCTACTGGAACAGCTACAGCAGCCATCTGCTGCGTCGCGGCTGGGACGCCGATGTCGTCGCCGAACTCGATCGCGCCACGGACCTTGTGGTTGAACGCCTTTCCGAACCGACTCGCACTGATGCCTACCAGTCCAAGGGTCTGGTCGTCGGGTATGTGCAGAGCGGCAAGACGGCCAACTTCACCGGCGTGGCGGCCAAGGCGGTCGACGCGGGGTACCGGCTGATCATCGTGTTGACCGGCACGACGGAGAGGCTGCGAGCCCAGACCCAACGGCGCCTGGATATGGAACTTGTCGGTCAGGAGAACATCCTGCGCGGGATCGACGCCGGCGACGAAGAGGCCCTTGCGGGGGTCGATTATCACAACGATGACCCCGACTGGCCGATGTTCCTGCGCCACGGTGTGCGTCCGGGCGATGCCGGTCGGCCCGATCTGTTGCGTATGACGACCCGGCGGTTCGACTACCGCAGCCTGGAACAGGGCATCAATGCGCTGGACTTCAGGAAGGCCCGGCCGGGCCTGGCTCTCAACCACCCGGACAACCTGGCAGGTTGCGATGCCCGGCTGGTCGTCGTCAAGAAGAACGCCACGGTCCTCAAACGTCTCGCCAAAGACCTCGGCAAGATCACCATGCGATTGGCCGAAATCCCCACTCTCATCATCGATGATGAATCAGACCAGGCTTCGCTCAACACCATGAGCCGTCGCAAATGGGATGAAGGACACCGCAAGCGCACGGAGATCAACCGCCTGATATCCGACCTGCTGCACCGCATGCCCCGCGCCCAATACATCGGCTACACCGCTACTCCATTCGCCAATGTTTTCGTCGACCCCGCCGACGCTGGCGACATCTTCCCCAAAGACTTCCTCATCGCGCTCGACCGGCCGGTCGAGTACATGGGCGCCCGCGACTTCCACGACCTCAACCCAATTACCGAACCGGCGGAACGCAGCTTCGCCGACTCCCGCGAGCTCGCCCACGTGCGACCCATCGTCGAGCTCGACGACGACATGGCCGACGACGACGGCATGCTCCACGCCATCGACACCTTCGTCATCACCGGCGCCGTGAAGCTCTACCGCCGAGACCAAGGGGTAGGGACCTTCCGGCACCACACCATGCTGGTCCAGGAGGCGATGCACAAAGACGTCCACGCCGAGCGCGCCGAGCACATCAAGAAGCTCTGGTACGCCGGCGGCTATTACTCGGGCACCTACCTGACCCGACTGCGGAAGCTGTTCGACACTGACATAGCGCAGGTCAGCACCTCCATCAGCCCTCACGTCCCGAGCCCGGCGAACTTCGACGAGCTTCAGCCCTATCTGGCCCAGGCCATCGGAATGATCGGCCAGACCGGCAACCCTGTGCTCGTTGTCAACAGCGACCAGATTGAAGGCGAAGCCCTCGACTTCGAACGCAATGACGTCTGGCGCATTCTCGTCGGCGGCAACCAGCTCGCCCGCGGCTTCACGGTCGAAGGTCTCACCGTGTCCTACTACCGGCGCCGCACCAAGCAAGCCGACACGCTCATGCAGATGGGCCGTTGGTTCGGCTACCGCAAGGGCTATCGCGACCTGGTCCGACTCTTCATCACGCCCGAGCTTTATGAAGCTTTCGAGGCGATCTGCCGTGACGAGGAGTACTTCCGCAACGAGCTCAAGCAATACGCGGTCGTGATCAACGGCGAACCGTTGATCACCCCGGCCGACGTACCACCGCTGGTCGCTTCACATTTGACATGGGTTAAGCCCACCTCGTCGAACAAGATGTACAACGCCGAGCTCGCACAGCGCCGCACGCCCAACAAGGAACCGACCGCTTACCCGAGCCTGTCCGACAAGGACCTGCTCAAGCACAACACCCACATGTTCGGCCCGATTTTCAAAACGCTGGCGAGCGAGCCCGTCCAGCAACTGGCCCAGGGCGGCAGGCCGTTCCGAGCCCGGGTCTGCGAACTCGACCATGCGACCGTTCTATCTGTCCTCAGACAGCTCAAGTGGAGCAACAAGGAGAGCTTCAAGGCCGACGTCGCGTGGCTCGAGACTCTCCCCGAGTCGCAGCTCGACCGCTGGCTGGTCGTCGCACCCCAGTTGAAGAACGCGGAATGGACTGCATTGATCGATGGGGTCGGTCCGTTCAGCCTGCACCAGCGTGCAGCGACCGGCGAGCCCCGCCGGGTCGGCGTAAAGTCGACTCTAGTCGAGCGTTCGGCCCTGGAGACTCTGGTCCGCGTACCCGGGTCGACCCGCGCCGGGATGCTCCTCTACCCCACCGTACCCAAGGACTTGTCCACGCCGCCGAACGGAGGCGTAATCGAACCGGGCGAGGTCGTCATCGCGTTCCGGCTCATCATGCCGGAGTCGACGACCCCAGCCGACGGACGGCTGGTCACCTTCAGGACACGCGACAGCTCCGCCGAGGCATGATGGTCGGCCAACCGGCACGGTCGCGGCAGCCACGTATCCTGGCACCTCGCGTCCGTTCAAGCACCATGCGAGCTCGGTTCGATCGGCCTTGCGCGGCGGCGCTTACCCGTCCCAATCGGCACGCTCGGGCCAGGCGTGTCGACGGCGTGCGTGTGTCGCCTACCTGACTCATTGCGCTGGCACCGATTGGTTTGGTCGTGTTCTACGGTTCGTGCATGGCTCGGGTCTTGGCGGTGCATGGGATCCACAACACGTTCGGCACCGCGGAGCAGATGGCATCGACGTGGGGGCCTGCGTTGGCGGGCGGGGTGAGCCTCGCTGGCGGGAAGCTGAACGTTGACGACGTCGCGTATGCGGCGTACGGCGATGTCTTCCGACCGCCAGGCCGGTACCTCGGTGACGACGTGCCGATGCTGTCCGCGGATGACGTCGACGACGGTCTGGAACTCGAGCTGCTGCTGGCCTGGTGGGCCGCCGCTGCGCTGGTGGATCCGGGCGTCGTACCACCAGGGGCCCGGACGCTGGGAGCACGCGCCACGGCCCGGGCGGCGGTCTTGGCGTTGTCCGGCTCTCGGTTCCTGGCGAGGGTGTCGGAACGGGCGTTGGTCTGGTGGCTGAAGCAGGTGACGGCGTACTTCACCGACGGGGACGTGCGGGCTGCAGTTCAGGCGCGGTTTATCGCGGCGATCGGCGAAGACACACGAGTGGTCGTGGCGCATTCGCTGGGTTCGGTGGTGGCGTATGAAGCGCTGTGTTCGCACCCACGGCCGGGGGTGTCCGATCTTGTGACGCTGGGGTCGCCGCTGGGTGTCGCCCACGTGGTGCTACACCGATTGACCCCACCACCGATCGAGCTGGCCGGCGGTCCTGTCGGCATTTGGCCAGGCGGGCTAACCCGTTGGGTGAACCTCGCAGACCACGGTGACTTCGTAGCGCTGCAGCCGCGACTGCGCACGGTGTTCGGAGATCGGGTCACCGATGTGATGATCTCCAACGGCATGCATGCGCATCAGGTCGAGCGGTACCTGTCCGCGCCTGAGACAGGGGCCGCGGTGATGGCGGGCCTACAATGACACAACTCGATCCCCATCGTGATGCCCGCCGATACTTTATCGGCACGGCCACGGCCACGTATCGGCCGGAGACCGGGCTGGAGGACAGACCCGAACTCGAACAGGAACTGACGGCCGCGCGGCGACTCTTTGCCAACATGGGTTATACGGTGGCGCCTGGGTTCGACGGGGGAATGGCGGTACGCGAATTCCAGGACCGGCTGCGGGAGTTCTTCATCAGCCCCGAGCGCAGGGCATCGGACATCATCGTCGTCTACTACACCGGCCACGGCCTCAACCTCGACGATGGCCTGCTGCTCCCGATGGCCGACACGACCGCCGACCTGGACTACACCTCGCTGCGGGCGGCGGACCTTCCGGATCGGATCCTGAGGACTCACTCCCGCGACGCAACGGTCGGACAGCAAGTGCTGTTTGTGCTTGATGTGTGCTACGCGGGTTCAGCCTCCGCGGGAATGGCCGTCGGTATGATCAGGTTTGCAGACCGGCTGCGCGGCCTGGCGGTGGCTCCGTCGATTGCAGTGATCGTGTCGGCGCGCGACTACGAGCAGGCCGAGGCGGGGGCGTTCACCAATGCGCTCGCGGCGGCGATGGACGACCGCTCGGTAGCGGGATACGAGGTGCCATTCCTGCCCTTGGAGCCGCTGACCGCAGCCGTGAGCGCCGGTCTACCGGCGCACCAACACCCCAGAGTGTCGTTCGTCGGCGAACGAACCGGTGGATTCTTCCCGAATCCCCGCTATGACAGGTGGCATGTCGAGTTCGACCTGCGGACCCATGACCTTCGGCAAGTGCGCCAGGCTCGAGAACAAGACCGGCGCGGCCACGTGGCGTCTCGCGCCCAAGGGCTGGACCGACCGGATGATCGTGAAGACATGTGGTTCTTCACCGGGCGGCACCAGGCGCTGCGCGAGATCAGCGCCTGGTTGACAGGTGCAGGTGAACAAACCTTGATCGTGACGGGGCGGCCGGGGTCAGGCAAGTCGGCGCTCCTGTCACGACTCGACGTCCTGACCGATCACAGACGCAGGGCTCGCGTTCCCGAGCTGCACAGAGTGCCCGCGGACACCATTCCGCCAGCGGGCTCCGTTTCACGGTTTATCCACGCACGCGGACTGACGCCACAGGATCTGCTGGTAGGACTAGCCGAGGCATGCGGCATTGACGATCTTTCAGGATTGGTCAGCCCTGGCAAGCTCCTGGATCGACTGCGGACTATTGCTGGACCAGTCACAGTGATCGTGGACGCCTTGGACGAGGCAGTCGACAGGCCCGAGGACCACGGCGGAGAATCTTCGCTGATGGTTGAACAGGTCCTGGCACCACTGATCCGTGCAGGTAGACGCAGTCCACTGCGGCTATTGGTGGGTACCCGCGCCCATCTCGTCGACGCGCTTGGCGGACCATCTCAGCGGATCGATCTGGACAACTCCGCCTATGCCGACCGGCCCAGCATCCGCACGTACGCTCGGGCCTGCCTGACCCGCTTGATCGACACCTCTCCCTACCGCGCGCAACCAGCTGCCTACCTCGATGCGATGGCTGACGCCATCGCCGAGGCTGCTGGTGATTCGTTCCTGATCGCCTTGATCACCGCCCGTAGCCTGGCGCTACGTGAAAAGGTCGTGGCTTCGCCCTTCGACGCCGCATGGCGGGCGGGACTGCCGCGCCATGCCGCCGGCGCCATGCGTCAGGACCTCGACGAGCGGTTGACAGACCGGGCCGACCGGGCACGACATCTGCTGGTGCCGTTGGCGTACGCGGAGAGTTCCGGTCTCCCATGGGAAGATCTGTGGCCTGCCTTGGTCCGGGAAATCACAGGCGAGCCCTGTACGAACGCGGACCTGGATTGGCTGGTCGAGCAGGCCGGCTACTACATTATCGAGACCAGCCTTGATAGTCGCTCGGCCTACCGGCTCTACCACGACTCCCTGGCGGAGCACCTACGAGAGGGTCGCGACCACGAGGCGGACCAAGCCAGCATCGTAGGCGTCCTCAGCCGGAGGGTTCCTCGTCGGGCGGACGGAACCACCGACTGGCGTCAAGCCGACCCCTACACCAATGCGACCATCGCCATCCACGCGGCCGCCGGCCATATGCTCGACTCGCTGGTTGTCCAACCCCTGTTCCTGCTCGGGACGGCACCAGCAGCCCTGCAGGCGGCGTTGCCGCACACGCGCACCGCCGACGGCCAAGCCGCCGCAGACGCCTATCGACGTGCGTCGACCCGAATTCGAACCAGCCCACCTCATGTACATGCCGCCTACCTGCAACTTGCCGCCAGATGCGCACGCGCACCACACCTGGCCGAGGCCATCAACGGTAGCGACATCCCCCTCGCGTGGGGCACCGACTGGGCATCCTGGCGACTGCAACCACCCCACCACACCCTCAACGGTCATGCCAGCGACGTGGGGAGCGTGGCACTCGGACAGGTCGACGGCCGGCATATCGTCGTCTCCGGCGCCGACGACGCCACGATACGAGTGTGGGACGCGACCACCGGCGAACCGATCATGAGCCCGATCACCGGTCACACCGGTCCCGTACGAGCTGTGGCGTTCGGACACGTCCATGGTTTACCCGTCATCGTCTCCGGCAGCCACGACAGCACAGTACGGGTGTGGGACGCGGCCACCGGCGCTCCGGTCGGAGGCCCGTTCACGGGCCACGGCAATTGGGTACGCTCCGTCGCGTTGGGCCAGGTCGGGGGTCGACCTGTCGTCGTCTCCGGTGGCGACGACTCCACGGTACGGATATGGGACGTGACTACCGGCGAGTTGGCCACGGGTGTGTTAGCGGGGCACAGCGGCTGGATTTGGTCGGTCGCGCTAGGGCAGGTTGACAGCCGCCCTGTCGTCGTCTCCGGCAGCAGCGACACGACCGTGCGGGTCTGGGACGCGACCACCGGTTCCCTGGCCGCAGGCCCGTTCACCGGCCACAAGGGTTGGGTCCGGTCTGTAGCGATAGGACAGGTCGACGGCCGATCGGTCGTCATCTCCGGCGGTAGCGACGACACGACCGTGCGGGTCTGGGATGCGACCACCGGCGAACCTGCCATGGGCCCGATCACCGGCCACACGGACGACATACACTCGGTAGCGTTCGGACACCTAGATGGTCGACCTGTCATCCTGTCAGGCGGCAGCGACACCACCGTGCGCGTCTGGGACGCGGCCACGGGTGAGCCGACCATGGACCCGATCACCGGCCACACGGACGCCATCCACTCGGTAGCGTTCGGACACCTAGATGGTCGACCTGTCATCCTGTCAGGCGGCAGCGACACCACCGTGCGCGTCTGGGACGCGAGCGCTGGCGCTCAGCTCGCCGACCCGTTCAACGGGCACACTGACGGGATCCGTTCGGTAGCGTTCGGATCCGTCGACGGACGCGCTGTCGTCGTTTCCGCAGGCGACGCGACCGTGCGGGTGTGGGATGCCAAGACCGGCGAAGCGGTCATGGACCCCATCGCTGGCCACACCGGGCAGGTGTACGCCGTAGCGTTCGGAAACCTCGATGGCCGGCCGATCATCGTCTCCGGCGGCCGCGACGGGACGTTGCGGGTGTGTGACGCCGCCGATGGCAAGTCGTTGATAGACCCCGTCGTCGGCCACACCGAGGCTGTCGTCGCGATCGCCATCGGACACATCGACGATCGAGTTGTCATCGTCTCCGCGGGCGGCGTGACCATACGCATATGGGACGCGGCCGACGGCAAGCCGGTCATCGACCCCATCATCGGCCACACCGAGACCGTGGCGGCGGTGGCCTTTGGGCAAATCAATGGTCGGCCTGTCGTGGTTTCCGCCAGCGGCCAGGCAATCCACCTGTGGGACGCTACCAATGGCGAACCGGTCGCCGGCCCGTTCTCCGGCCACGCCGGGCACGTACTCGCGGTGGCGTTCGGACACATCGACGGCCGGCCGGTCATCGTGTCCGGCAGCGACGACGAAACCGTGGGAGTCTGGGACGCGACTTCCGGCGAACCGCTCGCAGATCGGTTCACCGGACACCGGGACTGGGTACGCTCCGTGGCGTTCGCCCAGGTTGACGGCCGACACGTCGTCTACTCCGGCAGCGACGACACCACGGTACGGGCGTGGGACGCGACCACGGGAGAACCAATCATGGATCCCATCATCGGCCATCACGACGAGGTGAACGCCATCGCTGTGGGGCACGTCGACGGCCACCCCGTCGTCGTCTCCGGCAGCGACGACGCGACCGTTGGAGTCTGGGACGCAATCACTGGCACCCCGATCGCAGACCGGTTCACCGGACACAGTGAATGGGTAAGGTCAGTGACCTTCGGAGATGCTGATGGCCAGCTGTTCGTCGCCTCAGGCAGTGACGACGCCACGATACGCGTTTGGGATGCCAGCACAGGCACTCCGATCGCGGGCCCATTTATCGCGAAGTCCGGAAACGTGAGTGCGTTGGCGTGCGGACGCGTCGAAGGAGGATCCGTCGTCTTCGCCGCCAACGGCGCCGAGGTACTCGCCTGGAACGCAACGACCGGCAAACATTTCCTGGCCCCACTCACCGGCCACACCGATGCCATCATGGCCTTGGCGTTCGGGCACATCAACGACCAACCCGTCATCATCTCCGGCAGCAACGACACCACCATCCGCGTGTGGGACGCAACCACCGGCGACCCAGTCATCACCCCCATCACCGGCCACACCGACGCCGTCAACGCCGTCGCGTTCGGGCACATCAACGACCAACCCGTCATCATCTCCGGCAGCAACGACACCACCATCCGCGTGTGGGACGCAACCACCGGTACCACAGCCGTCAGTTCGTTCACCGGTCACACCGGTCGCATCCGCTCTGTTGCGATCGGACAGCTGGATGGTCGGCCTCTGATCGCTTCCGGGGGCGACGACGCCACCGTCCGGCTTTGGGACGTGGCCGCAGCCATCGCTCCGGGCGTACCGACGCCGACGGACGCCATCGCGATCAACATGGCTGCCCCGGTTCTTAGCGTCGCATTGAGCCGAACAAACCAGCTTGCCATCGCCAGCCGCCAAGGATTGGCGATCCTGAGGCTGCCCTACTGAGATCCTGCCGCAAATGCCGCCAGACGCGCATCCCCCGACGGCGATGATCTGCTGCCTACCGTGGCCAACCTCGCCCGTCTATCTCCGGAGACGCGCAGCAACGATGAGGATCGACTTCTGCGTCGGCAAGTGAACTTTGCCGTACTCCTTGCGCGGTTGGAGCTCGACAGTTTCGATCTTGAACGGAGGACTTGCCCCCCGTAGCAAATCAGCGGCACGAATCTTCCGACCGGTGTGGCCCTTGCGGTACTTCGAATTACTCACATAGATGATCAGTGCGGTTTGACCGCACCATGCATCAACCCGAAGCAAGGCGTCGGCCAGCGGATGGATGCGCACGTCGACCCCTGCCTCACGTAGGTTGACCACCACCCACAGCTCTCGAAGGAACGAATAGTAGGCGTTGCCGATACGCCATCGCATGGCATCGTCGACGAGTCGCTCATCGAACCCGTTCTCAACGAGCTCGCGAGTCCTCTCGTCGACGGCATCCCCGAGCATGAGGCGGCCCATCCGATTGTTTCGGTAGTACAGAACGAAGTCACGCCAGGTGGGGACGGCTTCCGTTTGCTCGACGATGTGGTGCAGCAGATGGGTGAACGCGAACGCCGGGTTCCAGTCGACGATCTGCTCTACCGATTCGGCACGGTCCCGTTCGACGGTGCCGAGCGCGTGGGCGGTCAGTTCACATGCCTCAGCGATCTCCGCTGAGGTGAGTCGATAGACGATTCTGGTTGCGTGCCCCTCCACGTGAGGCACCACGGCGGTATATCGAGGATCAGCACGCCAGCCGGCGAGCGCTCGTTGCGCGCCGGGCGCTGCAAAGTGGGTCATCACATCGCGGGCGGTGGTCACCGTTGTCGGAGTCACGCTGGTCGCGTCCAAGGCTGAGCTCCCCCGGGCAGTCATCGATGTCGGCGAGAGGAAGGTATCGACGCCCTCCGACAAATTTGACCGCAGCGACGCCCAGCGGATTGCCACCACGAGTGGTCTTCGTTTACCGTGCGCCAATGCATTCGGACCCAGGCCTCTTCGAGATTTCACGCCCCATCGGGCCGCGTGCCGATGGCGACGGTCTCGCAGCGGTGGAAGGTTGGTTTCGAGCACAGCCTGGGATGGCGTCGAGGTTCGCTTTGGCACTCCGTCAGTCCATCGACGAGGTGTTGGACGGGCAGCGAACGGGACGGTTCGATGTCGCGACGCTAGAGAAGACCGAGAAGACCTATCTTGGCACCAAGGTCGAGATCGTCGTGCGAGCCGAGTTTGGGCTGGCGCGGGGCGAGTCGATGGACTATCGGGTTGCCGGTTGTGATGTCGATGCCAAGTTCACGATCGGGCGAACCTGGACGATTCCTCGGGAGGCGATGGGGCACGTCTGTTTGGTCATGGCGGCCGATGATCTTCGTTCGCGGTTTCGCGTGGGACTGTTGCGTATCACCGAACAAGTGCTCACGACTGGCCAGAATCAAGACGGCAAGCGGGCGGTCTCGCTCGACGGCCGGGGCGCGATCAGTTGGCTGGTGGTGGACGCAGGTCTTCCGGAGAATGTGTTGCTGCAGTTGCCGCCGACCGATCGCGAGGCGATCTTCAGTGCATCCGATGGTCACCGTGGTTCAGGCAACGGCGGACAGTTGAGGATCAACGAACTGTTGCGACGAGTCCATGGGCGCATGATTGACAGGACCACGGCGATAACTGTGGCCAGCCAGTTGGATGGTCCGAAGCGTGTGCGTGACGCTCGCCATCTTTTGCGCGACGAAGGCGTTATCGTCCTCGGCCATCAGAATGACCACCCACGGATCGCTCGAGCCCTTCAGCTTCCGGTCCCACCGAAGGGCTCCTGGATTGCCACGCGTCTGGTCACCCATCCTGCGGGTGACCAGACGCGCGCCGTGGTCATCGGGGGGCAGCGCTACGCGGTTGCCCGGCCCGGCGAGCCTTCGGAACCCGGTCCGACTGACTATTGATCGGCTGCTGCGGCACCGCCTTGCCCTGAAGGTAGGGCTTGAGGTGCCGGGCGACGGCCTCGGCCAGGCGTGGGGGCACTGCGTTGCCGATCTGCTTCGCAATTTCGATCTTGCTGCCGCACCAGAGGAACTCGTCCGGGAATGACTGGAGCTTGGCTGCCTCGAGCTGGGTGATCGGCCGGTTCACGTTGTCGGCGTGCTTGAGCCCCAACCAGTGAGGGTGCAGATATTGGCCCTTCTCCGGCTTGTAGAACTCGGTGCGGATCGTCAGGGAGGGGGCATCCCAGCGCATGCGGCCCATGACGTCGGTGGTGCCGGTCTTCTTCTTGCGCCAGCAGTCCGACAGCAGCTCATCCGGCAGATTGAAACGGCCTCCGCCGGGAGGGATGTGGTCGTAGCGCGCCAATGACCGGTCCGTGGGGTTGCGCCCGATGTGCAGGTCGAGACCCTTGAAGACGCCGGCGACCTCTTTGCCGAAAAATGCAGTGCGTGAAACAGGGAGTTCCGTGGTGGCCGGCATGGCTGGTAGGCCCTGGATTGCGTCGCGGACGGTTGCCCAGGGTTTGAGGCCGAGCCCGTCGAGGATGTCGCCGCGGGCGTGCGTGGGCTGCGGCATTGAGATCTTGCCTATTCGGGAGCCGATGACGATCGCGCGGGTACGCCTCTGCGGGACCCCGTAGTCGGCGGCGAGCAGCAGCTCGTGGGTGAGTTCGTACTCTTCGAGGAGTCCGCCGGGTGCGGCCTCGGCGAGTAGCAGCTGGAACTCCGATGAAGATCGGAATCGGTCGACGTTTTCGATCACGAACACCTTTGGTCGGGCGTGTCGGACGAAACGGATGTATTCCTTCCACAGCTTGTTGCGTGGATCGTTCACATCTCTGCTGCCGAGGTTGGAGAAACCCTGGCAGGGCGGACCACCGATGATCAGGTCCGCTGCGGGAATGTCGCCGTCAGGAACCGCTGCGATATCACCCCAGCGGGTGTGTGCTTCGCCGAAGTTCGCCGCGTAGGTGGATGCCGCGTTGAACTCCCATTCCACCGACATTACCGGGCGGTAGCCCTTGGCGTTGGCGAAGCCTTGGGTCATTCCGCCGCAACCGGCAAACAAGTCGATCATGGTGATGGGATCGGGCATGTGGACCAGGTTAGGACACACCCCCGACACCGTGCCGCAGACCCGGCCGATCGTGACCACGTCGATCCCGAACTGTTGCCGCCACGCGCAGGGCCGCATCGACAGCCTTCTCATGCTCCCATATGCGTACCGTAAGCCAGCCGGCGGCCGCCAGGCGCGCATCCGTATCGACGTCACGGGCGCGGTTGCCCTCGATCTTGGTACGCCAGAATTGCTCGTTGTTCTTGGGCCACGTCGCATGGTCGGGACATCCATGCCAGAAGCAGCCATCGACAAAGACGGCGACCTTGACCCGCGTGAAGATCAGGTCGGCTTCCCTGCGCACGCCCTGTAGCGGGCGGCGATGGATGCGAAACCGCAGGCCCATGCGGTGTAGCTCCTGGCGCACAGATACCTCTATACCCGTATCACGTGCCCGCTGACGACTCATTCTCGAGCGCACGACCTCGGTCGTTTCGAGTCGTGGCCTTGGGCTTCGTTCGTCCGAACCCTGTCGCTCCGTCATCGGTAACCATCGCTGCACTCTGCCCCTGGCACAACCGGCATACCGGGGCGTGATCATCGTCTACCGCAGATGTTACCGCTCGCCGGGAGAGCGTCGAAACGGAAGGCCGTCGTACCATGTGGCACCACTCACATGTCATCCGCCGCTTGCCCGGGCGGCACTGACGTGAGGCAGTCGAGGACCGCTGCCTGATCCCGCCCGCATCGGCCGAGACCCAATGGTCGATGCGTGGCCAGCCCACCCACCGAGCTGACCACATGCCACCGCTGAGACACATCCGGCCGCGCGCGGGCCGACCTCACGCCGGGCGGGTTTGACACCTTCGTGCTTCAGTTGCCCGGACATCGAATGTCGTATGCGGCAACTAGAGTCGCTCCGTGACGACGACCGACGTAACCGCCCCAGCTTGGCTCATTCCCCTGCTGGGCTATCGCAAGGCCACGCAGAAGCAAACGCAGGTGTGCACTCAGTTGTTCGGAGAAGCGCACGCGCCCAACATCGCCGACGCCAGCAGCGCCACCAGCACCAGGATCGCCGGCGTGGCATACAAGATCCTCGGGATCTCCCAGACCGGTGTTGCCGATCTTTCCAAGGCCGACGAGCCTGACGACGATGACGCCGAGGAGACGACGCGACCCAAGCGCAAAAAGAGCACCGGCGTCACGTTGGAACACCTGATCCGGGACGACCTTGCAGAGGCGCTGGTGAAGGCTGCACCGGACAGGGACTGGAAGGCCGTGTGCGGTCGCAGGGCGTCGTCGTATCAGCAGTTCTCGCACCTGGATGCGCTGCATAGGCTGTTCACGGACAACCCCGCGCTGCGTTCGACCGTGGGCCAGGATTACCAGGTTCAGACCGACGTGTGCATCGGCTTGCCTCACCACGATGGATCCGCCGACCTTCTCCACGCCGCCGTGTCCAGCAAGTGGTCGTTGCGCTCGGACCGGGCTCAAAACGTGCGGCACGAGTTTGCAACGCTCGTGCGCAACCGACGCGGCCGGCTGCCCCACCTCGTCCTCGTCACCGCCGAACCGCTGCCGACCCGCCTACTGTCCATCGCTCGCGGAACAGGCGACATCGACGCGGTTTACCACCTGCTGTTCGATGAGATCGCCAAGGGAGTTGAAACGTCGACGCGACAGCAGAAGAGCGCATGGGCCGAATTGGTGGGCCAGGGTCGCCTATTGCCATATCGGGCCCTGGCACCGACGCTCGCGCACAGCTAGCCATCGACGTCAGCGGCTGATGACGGCCGTAGACCACGTGTCTTCAACGTCGCCGCAGGGGGCAGCGATGCATCCCTGCGGCGCTCCTCCAGGCAGACGCCTCGCCGCGATATGCAGGTCGTGCAGCCGAGTCGAGGCAGCCGAGTGGCTCGTGGCATACCGGCACTGGGTCGGCGCTGACTCTGGCGGCAGTTCACGGCACCTGGCGGGAGGGGTCACGCTGCTGCGCGCACGCGCCGCCGCCTCAGCTGAGACGAGCCTAGAAGCGGATCAGGTCGACGAGTGGTTTGCCCAGGACGGGGACGGCCAGCGCGAGCAGCGTGTGGAGCTCTTGCACGAGCTGCGGGTCGATGGGGCGTAACCGGCCGTAGCCGGGCCAGGTCCGCACCTCGTGCTCGGCTGCCCCTCGCAGTTGCTGGTCGGTGTCGTGCAGCAGTCGCAGCGATACGGTCAGCCGGGTCCACGGGTCGCGGGCTACGCAGATCCGGAACGCGGCCATCCGCACGTTGGGCGCCTGCTCTGGTCGGAGCAGCGCCTCCAGTTCAGGCTCGTCGACTTCGGCGGCTCGTACGCTGAGTGCTGCTGCGGCGTGCCGGACCACTGCGGGGGATGGGTCGGTCAGCCGCGCGGCGAGCGCGTCGACAGGTGCGGTGCCGAGGCGGCGCAGTGCTCGCACCGCAGCGACCCGGCCGCGCGTGGCAGGGTGGGTGAGCCATGGCGTGATCAGGGCGGTGTCGGCGGCGTTGCCGGTTTCGCCAAGTCCCGCAATGACGCCCGGAGCCGGCGGCTCGGCCGCGATGAGCCGGCGGTAGTGGTCGGCCGGATCGCCGTCGCGGCGGCGCAGCGCCGCGTACGCGATCTCGCGCACCTGCGGGTGGCGGTCGGACAGGCCCGCGTCCGCGTCGAACTCCCCCGCCCGTGACAGGCGTCGGATCGCCTCCGCGCGGATGCTGCCGGTGCGGCTGGTACGCAAAATCCGCAGTACGGACAGGTCCGCGTCGGCGTTCATCGCCGCGTCGGCACAGCTCCGCCGTACCCCGAGATCGGGGTCGGCGAACGCCGCGGTGAGCAGGCGGGGCACATCGATGCGCCCGCCAGCGATGGCGATCCGGTATGCAACTCGGCGCAACCGCGGGTGTGCGGTGGACAGCAACGCCGCCAGTCCGTGGTCGGGCAGTCGGGGCACGAGCCGCTCGATCTGTTCCATGAGCCAGCCACCGTGTCTGCGGGCATGCAGAGTCAGCGCAAGGTCGGCGGTCAGCCGCAGCCGTGCGATGTCCAGGTCGTCGGTGAGTTGACGGCTGAGCGCAGTGCGGGCGGCCTCGCGTACCGGGTGCGCCCAGTCGGCGCAGCGCAGGGCCAGTACGGCTATCGCTGCCGGGTGGCCGTGCTCGGCGAGGCGGATCGCTGCGGCCTCGCGCAGCCGCCCGTCGTGGTGGCAGCCGGCGCCGATGAGGGTGACAAGGTCTGCGGTGTCCTCGGCGAGTGCGCTTGCGGCCTGTTGCGACCAGCGCTGCACCCACCACGACTTCGCGCGCAGTGCCTCGTCGAACCGTGCCCACCAGCTGCCCGACGAAGCCGCCAGGATCTGCAGCGCCGTCGCGCGCTGAGCATCGTCGCCGTCACGAGCAGCGCTGTAGTAGCCGGTCGCGACGCCGCCCGGGTCAGCGTGGGGGTCACTGAGCGACTGCGCCAGTCGCGCCGGCTCGGCAGGCAGCGGCAGGTAATCGGGATCTGCGACATAGGCCGCAGGCTGGGGTGGTTCCAGCAGCCAGCGTCTGAGTCGTGCGCCGATCGTCATCGCATACCCCCGTGGGCGCCGCCGCGGCCGGTCCACGGTGACGTGCGCAATTCTGCGGACGAGACGAGAAGGCACGCCAGCGGATATCCGTCGCCCGCGATCACACTGGCCCACCCATGAGCACAGGCGGATGACCTACTTGCTAGTACTCCAGTTGCAGTTTGCCTTTCGAGTATCTGTGCTGGTAGTGGCCTAGTTTTGCCCTGTGTTGATGGGCTCGACGCCACCATGACCATCGATTGACTTGATCGTTGGTGGGGGTCGCGGCGGTCAGGTGTGCCAGGAGACGGCGGACCTCGGCGAGGGTGAGCGGGATGAGCCCAGGTCGCCCGGCGCCCCCTTTTTCGCCTGGTCGGCGGTGACGGCGAGGAAGGCGTGGGCCAGCATGACGAGCGTGATGTAGCGGTACCAGCCGGGGTATTTGCGGACCTGGTATTCGTCGAGTCCGACCTGGCCTTTGGCGCTTTGAAAGCATTCCTCGATGGACCATCTGGCTCCGGCGACCCGGATCAGCTCCTCGTCAAGGGTGTCGTCGGGTCCGTAGCAGAGGTAGAACGCAAGTTCGGCGGGATTGGCGATCGATCGGCGGATCAGCAGCCATCGGGTGTGTCCGTGGTCGGCGGTTCCGGTGTCGGGCAGGGTCGCTGCGGCCCAGTCGTAGAGGCGTGGCCCTTTGGCTCCGTTGCCGCAGCTGCGGCGCTTCCAGGCTTCTTCGGGCGCGAAGGCGATCAGGGCGTCGGCGCGGGCCGAGCCGCCTTCGGTAGGGATCTTCTGGCTGCGCGGCACCGCCAGGACGTAGCCGACGCGCAGCTCTTGAAGAGCAAGGCGGAACTTGGAGTCCTGGCCATACGCCTCGTCTGCGGTCACCCACCGGGCGGGCATCCCGGCCCGCAGCGCCCGTTCGACCATCCGCAGTCCCAACGCCGGCTTGGTCGCGAAGGTGATGTGGTCGTCGACGCCTGCCTCGCGGCGTCGCGGCAGATCCTCGCACCAGCCGCGGGGCAGGTAGAGCTCCCGATCGATCAGCGTCCTGCCGTGTCGGCCCGCATAAGCCAGGAACACGCCGAGCTGGCAGTTCTCGGTCCGTCCGGCGGTGCCGGAGTACTGGCGTTGAACGCCGGCGGACTTGACGCCCTTCTTGAGAAACCCCGTCTCATCGACGATCAGGACGCCGTCGGGGTCACCGAGGTGCTCACGGACGTAGTCGCGCAGGTCGTCTCGGACCTGGTCCGGGTCCCAGCAGGAGCCGTTGAGAAGCCGTTGCATGCCCCACGGCGTTGCTTCGCCAGCGGTCTCGGCGATCGTCCAGCCGTTCTTGCCGGCGATCGGCGACAGCAAAGCGAGCAGGTACGAACGAACTCTTCTGCGTGGTTCGGCCCGGTAGAACCGGCCGGCGATACGCGCCATCAGGTCGTCGAACGACGCCGTCCAGCCGTGAAGGTCATCAAGAGCCACAAGCGCGGGAGTCTACATAGGATGATCGATCTGGCTGGCGACGGCCTGGCTCGTCCCGCTCACAGTCGCCGAGGTCCGCCGTCTCCTGGCACACCTGACCGCCGCGACCTCCACCAACGATCAAGTCAATCGATGGTCATGGTGGCGTCGAGCCCATCAACACAGGGCAAACTATGCCACTACCAGCACAGATACTCGAAAGGCAAACTGCAACTGGAGTACTAGGACGCGTCGAAGCCTGACTCACCCGCGTGACCTGGAAGCCACCGACGCGACAATGGCGGCGCCGCGCCCTTGCCTGCTTAGGACGGCCACTAGGCCGCACGAACCGTGATCAACGCCGTTCGGCGCTCTCCAGTCCGTTCGAGGTCTGTTCAGGGGCAACTCTGTTTCCCTTATTCTCCCCGCTCCCCCGGCGCGCGGACGACGGGCCCGGACGCCGCGGCACAGGTGATGGCACACCGTAGGCGTTCGTCCAACTCAAGCGGGTGGCGCTCGTTGGTGTAGGCGGCTAGCGCCATGGCTACCTCGTACACGTCGGCTCTGACGTAGGTCGCTGTGGCGCCGGCGTTGCCCTTTCCGTCGTGGCCGGCGTAGGCCCTGGCGATGCCGTAGCCGAACGTGCGCTCGACCCAGGTGAGTGTCGTGTGACGCAGCCAGTGGGTGCTGACCTGCTGGACAGCCACCCACGGAAGGTGCTTGCCGATCTGCAGCCACAGGCTGTCATACCTACGACGTGTGACCGGTTCGCCTTTGCGGCTGCGCAGGAGTTGGCCGAGGGGGTCGTCGACTCCCCTCTCCCCCTCGTGCGCCAGTAGCCGGCTCATCAGACTGGGAGAAACGGGCTGCCAGCGCTCGGTTCCGCCCTTCTCACGTAACCGCACGAGGCACTGTGACGCGTCGAGGTCACACCCGCGCAACGCAAGCGCGCCGCCGCGGCGGCACGCTGTTTGTGAGTGCAGATCGATCAGCAAGGTGTCAAGATCGGGGTCCTTGCCGGTCTCTTCCGCGGCTCGCCTGATCTGCTCGAGTTCGCCGGCCCGCAGCGCCCGTCGGGTGCTCGCCAGTCGTCGCGGTTTGGCGACCCGTAGCGCGGGATTGGCTCGGTCGAGGATCAGCCCGTCTGCCACCGCGGATCGGTAGAGGCAGCGCAGCGACGCGATCAGGTGTTCGGCGGCGGATCGTCCGCCTCGGGCGTTGCGCCTGATGACGAGCTGCTCTTTCATGCGTTCGGCCAGCTCTCTGATCTCCAGGGGCGTCGGCTCGTCGAGTCGCCGACCGCCCCAAGCCGACCGCACGCGGTTCCAGTACGTTTCGTACACCCTCAGCGTCCCGACGCTGACGGATTTGGATACACGGTCGATGTAATCGTCGAAGGTGGGAACATGCTGCGGCGCTTCGGCGGAACGGTCGGTGAGCTGTTCAGGGCTGATCCCCAGCCGGGCGAGGAGTAGGCGAGCCGCCTCCAGTTCGCGTGCTGACGGGTCGTTGGACTGATTCATCGGCCTGTCCCGGTTCTGATGGTGGTGTGGTAACTCGACACCATGTAGTCGAGCGCAGCCGAGGTGTAGGCCGCGATCATGTCCGCGTCGGGCAGAGCTGCCACGAGTAGCGTGTCGCCGATGCTCGTCCGGAGGCGATGACGAATGATCGCCGGCAGTCGCAGGTGACCCTGCCGAGTGATCACGTAGGGCCCGTGCCGTTGAACCAGGATGATCCCGCTGTGCCGATCGGCGGTGATCGAGACAGGCAGGCCTGCCGGCCAGCCGAGACACCTAACAGGTGTTCGATCGGCAAGGCGACCGCTGGCGTCGATGGTGGTCGTGACGTAATGGGGCGAGCTGATGGTCATGGCTGTGTTCCCGCAATGCGTCAGGTGGACGTGGGTTGCCGTCGAGCTGACTTCTCAATCGAGACACTCGTCCCAGACGGCCAGGCCGAGATGCCAGTTCTCGCGTTCCGACCCAGCACAGATCCGTGACCTTGACCGCTGCTGCTGCAATCAGAACGCTCGGGCGTGGCGTTCGATTGTTTGCAGCGCCTTCGGCCCGCCGGGTGTGGCTGGCTCAAGGCCTCCGCGCCGTCAGGCATCATTCTCGCCGGGTCCGACAAGGTTTGCTACAAGAGCACCGCACATTCATACACTCGGTTGACAACGCGGCTCAGGTACGTAGGCCGACCCCCTACGCATGCCTGCCCGGGATCCACCCCGCATTGGTGCGCTGATCAGCGGCCTTACCACCACCTACGGGAAGTAACCCGCAACGACGTGACCGCCTTCCTTGCCAGGAGTACGTCTGCCTGCGACTCGCGCAAGCTTGAAATCGCTGTTCGGCTGGGGCCGGGCACCACAAGATCGTCTTCTAGAACCCGACCTGCTGCGTTCGGCGTCCGACCAAAAGCACCCGACCTGGCAACACCGGACGCAGGACGACATCGACCAAGCTGTACGCACACGGACTACCACCGCAGTAGAGTTCTTCGTCGTTCTCGCCGCTATCCCCGCCGCCGTCCTGGCCAGATCTGAGCCCTGCTGCTTGGCCACGTCGACCTGACCGAGCGACGCACCACCATCGCCAGCCATGACCGGCCACTCGACGAACTGCCCTTGCGCATCCTCTCCACTGGTGGCACCGAACGCCGCCGTCGCTGACCGAACGCCGCCAACCCGGCGAGTCGCCGCGAACTTACGGGTCCGTTGACGCATGAAGGCCTGAACGGACTCACAGGCTCCCGCCATAGCACCCGCGAGTTAGAGCCGACCTGCGGACTTTCGCGGGCACCGCAAACGACCACGTCCTGATATGCCATAAGCGCGTGCGGCACACCGCCCCCGATCGCCTTACGAACCGAGTACAGCGGGAAGAGCGACGCCCGGGCGCTTAGCCGTCCTTCGCGGCCCGCGGCCAGCAAAACCACGCGCCGCTCGGCATGGTGGCGTCGCCGGCTTATACCTTCCCGCTGCCGGTGGCGCCGCGGGTCGCGGCGTGGGTGAGGTGGGCGCCGGGGATGTCGGCCCAGGCGGGCTTGGCTCATTTCCTGCAGTGTTGGCCAGGTTGCCGTCAGAGACTTGACCGATCGCTTGGCTGGCGCCCCGTCAGCAGATCCGTGAGTTGCCGGTCGGCGGGTGCCTGCCAGACCTGGTCAGAGCCGAATGCCCGGTACCGCACCTTAGCGAGATCGCCCCTTCCTGCGAGGTCGAAGCCGTCGAAGCATGACAACGACCATTCACCGCGTGACTCGCCTTGCCGTGCAACCAGCCAGGGCAGCATCGGGATCCAAGAACTCTGCGGCCGCCACAGCCCCACGGAGTCACGATCGACCGGAAGAGCACTGCTCATGGTGACGCTCGGCAGCACGGGGCCAGGTCCGGTGACCCGGGCGGCCGTGATGAAAAACTGCTTATCGTCATAGTCCAGGCTCTGCCGGATTAGAACCGCGTCGGGGGCTACCTGCGCAAATCCGACAGCGAGCTGATCGAGTACCTGCGTTGTGAGGTTCAGCATGCGGTCGAGTTCGTCGCGGCGCGGCTCGGCGCCGTGGCCGACGTTGTTGCGATCGGTGACGACGGCCCTGAGTCGGTCGGCATCAACGTGGCGCAGGACCTGGTGGGTGTATGCGTTCCTGTCTGGCAGTCGCTGCAGCCGTTGGGCTAGGCCACGCCATCTGCCCATGGTCATGTTGTTGGACACGGCGCTGGCAGGTGCGAGGGGTGTCTCGCCGACCGCCGTCTCGCCCAGGCCGATGCAGCACAGGAAACGCAGCGAGTCCTCTACGGCGCGGTGGCCGAAGCGCAGCTTGAGGTTGAGGTCGCCCTCGGCCTGAAAGCGCTGGATCCCGAGCACGAACGGCAGCGGTAGGCGGTGGACGTCGGCTATGGCGTTTCGCTGGTGTTCGGCCATGACAGCCTCGAGTCGGGGGGTCAGGTCCTCGCTCGCCTGGGCCTTGACCACGTATGCCTTCGCGCCGCCGTTGAGGGCGTCGATTGTCTGCGCTTGTCCACCCTCGCCGGATAGCACCACCACCGGTGTGCGTAGACCACGGGCGCGTATCTGGTCAAGCAGCCAGATACCGCCCCAGGTGCCCGGTGGCATCTGCAGGTCGCTCACGATCACGTCGTATGACTGTTCGTCGAGTCGTGCGAGTGCGCTGGTTCCGTCCGCGGCGAAGTCGATGACGTCGGCGACGCTCTCGATGTGCTGTGCGATCGTGTGCGCTACGTTCTGCTGGTCGTCGACGAACAGCACGCGCCATTTCCCGCGTCCGACGATCGTCGGTTCAGGCGTGCCGGTTTCGCTCGTCTCCTCAGGCGTGCCGTGCGACTCCACTGGAATGTTGGTCTCCTCGTCGTCCTGGTCTGCTGCCGGGGCCGGGGATGGGTCCTCGGTGAGGCCTTGCACAGGCAGCCGGATTAGCCATCGCACGCCGCGGTCGGTAGGCAGGTAGCTCATGCCCGCACGCATCCGGCGCAGGGTGTTGCCCACCAGCCACAACCCGAGGCCGGACCCGTGGTTCTTAGACGACGGGACCGTCTCGTCGCGCATGAATGCCTCCCGGACACGTGGTGGCAAGCCGGGGCCGTCATCCTCCACCACGATGGCGACATGTCCGGGTTCGGAGTGCCAGTCCACCGAGATGACACCGCCTTCGGCGAGTGCCTCGGCGGCGTTCTTGACTAGGTTGTCGAGTACCTCGGTGAGCAACGACGGCGCGACCTGGATTTCGAGCAGACCCGTTCGGCTCGGTGGAGTGAGCCGTAGCCCCGTCCTCAGCCGCAGCATCTGCCCGGCGCAGTACTCGTCGAGCCAGCGCCCGATCTCTATCGTCTCTTCGCCGGTGTGGCCGGCAGTGCCCCTGGTCCGGCTAAGGTGCCCTGCCAGCTGGCAGGCAGACTGGTGGTGGGCGACCGCGTCGGCCAGCTTCCGCAACCGCGACAGGCGGTCGCCGGTCCGGGCACGGCGTGCTGCGTCCTCCAAGCACACCAAATCGTTCTTTAGACGGTGCAGCACGTTGGCTAGCTGCCTGAGCTGGCTGTGGTCGATAGGGCTGCCACTTGCCAGCAGCCCGACAGCGGCCACCGAGCGGTGGTCGGTCTCTGGTATGAACCGTGCGGTAATCGCGAACTTGGCGGGTTCGACGAAGATCTGGACGCCCGGCACCAGCTCGGTGAGCAGGTCGGCAAGCGGCCGGATCCGGTCCTGCTGGTCCGGTTGTGCAAGGGCGCATTCGACTCGTACGCCGTCGCCAAGCACCCGGACGGCTACCGCCTGACTAGCGTCATCAGCGCCGGTCGTGCGCCGCAGCCAGTTCATGCATTCATCGATCGCGGCGGCCTCGCCCGGTCCCAGTACCAGGTCGGTTGATGGCCCACCGGCAGTTTCTTTAGGCGATGACTGCTGCCACCTGGCGACAAGTTCTGCGATCGGCTCGCGGCGCCTGGTTGTCGCAGCTCGTAGCGCGGCGGTCACCGCCAGCATCTGGTCCCATTCGGCAGCGGCACGTACTTCCACCTCGCCTTCGGGGTCGAGGCCCATGACCCAGGTCGCGACGCTGTGCACAGCCTGCTCTAGGCGGCGGCCCCGCGAGGTGGTCCAGACGCCTCGGTAGATCGAGCACAGTTGTTCGTAAGTGGTCTCCGGCATCGGACCGAGGATCTCGTCGACGCTTTCCGCCCAAGTCAGGAATGCATCGATGCCGTTGACTGCAGCGGATCTGATCCGATCTAGGCCGAGTAGGCCGTCGTTGACGCACCGCTGCAGGCGGCGACCAGACAGCTGCGGGAACTGCTCGATCATGGTTTGGATGAGTGCGGCGCTCTGGGCACGCTCGGCGCTTGTCAAGCGAGTGCCGTCGTCACCGGACCCGAGTGCGAAAAGTCGCAGCAGGTGGTGTGCGGCCTGTTGCGATGCTCCGGATTTTCCGGAGGTGGGGCCTCCCGCGCCCGCGAGGACTATGTCTCCCAGGGTGGCTTGAAGTTGTGCCGTGACTTCCTGCTGGTGTCCTGGTCCGACGATGGTGTGTTCGGCCGTGACGGTGCCGCCGAACGCGGCGCAGATGCGCGTCAGGCGGGAGAGGCTATCAAGATCGTGTTCGAGCGCCGCAGAACGGATCCAGTCGATCATGAAAGGGGGAAGTCGGTATGTCTCCCGGCCCCCTCCGAAGCGCCACCCAACGGCGGTGAGCGCCTGCACGACGTCGGCCTTTATCGTCGGCGGACATTGGTCCTTCTGTCCGGCGCCCAGCAAGAGTGCCGGTCGCACTGCGAGGCGATCGAAGACAGACGAGTACGCGCCCTCTGGCAGGTTCCTGATCGCACCTACATTGCCCGCTTCTGATAGTGCGTCGACGAGCCGTTCCTGCGCGACGAAGCTCGCCGCATAGGCGTCGAGCACGTATGAGCCATGGTTGGCGAGCAGTCGGTAATCAGTCTGGTTCGACTTCTGCAGGGCGTCGGGGTGCTCGTAGGTCCATGAGGCGTGGGTCAGGGCCTGCTGGAGGTAGGCGCGTCGGCCCGGTTCGACGTCGAACTCCATATGGAGGCGGTCGACAGTCCGGTCGTGGAGGTCGGCGAGGCGGCGATACGCCAGCGGCTCCCCCTTCAGCCTGACTGCCTTCTCGCGAGCCGGTGTCGGCACGGCGCCCACCTCGCGCAGGTAGTCGCGTGCCGCCGCTGCTCGCGCGTCCTTCTTGCGACGACCCTCGCCGCGCCCGCAGCGGGACCCACGGTCGCGGATCACCGCGACGTGAAACAGATCATGGTCAGGTCCCGCCGTGGAAGCCTCGAGCTCGAACTCGCCATGAGGTTTCGAGTTGACCAGGTGCGTCCACCAGTCAACGTTGAGCTCATGGTCATCGCCGTCGTTGACGTCGAAGTCCCGCTCCGCCATTTGGCGCACTGCGCGATAGCCACCCGCGAGCGATATGACGCCAAGGATCTGCAGGGTCACATTCAGCTCGACGCCGTCAGGCCGTCCACGGTTGGGCTCCTCCCCCTTGCCGAGAGCCATCACCTCGGCAACGGTCAATGTCTCGGATATACGTCGCAGGATCGGGTCCCGCAGTTTCACGATCAGTCTGTTCTGCACTCCTCGGTCGGCTAGCCGCTCCTCGGCCACCGCGACGTCGGCGACTGCCACTCCAAGCCAGGCCGATCCGACGGTGGAAAGAGCCCCCAGCGCGGCTATAGATACGGGCGTTTCACCTGCTTCGTACATGAAGCTGGAGTGGCAGGTCGCCAGGCGCAGCCATCGCGACGCGTCGGAGTTCGGTTCCGGCTGCCAGCCCGCAGCCGCAAGGTTCGACATCAAACTGCCGGCAAGAGGTGGCAGCTGCGGAAACTCTCCCAGTTCGGGCAGCGGCCAGCGCAGCCGGCCACTGTCCAACGGAGTCTCATGCGTCGTCCTCGACAGTGCCATCGTGGCTGGTGCTCCTCTCAGCGCGACCCAATCGGTCTGTGTGACATGGCCTGGCGGCGATCGTCACGTCTGGGTGTTAGGCAGGTGCTTGCCGATATAGCCGACATAGATCGCTTTGCCGCCGGTGTCGAGGTAGTGCATGCGCGGTGCCACCATAGATGAGTTGCCTAGCCTGATGTGTGCGCCCATGAAGGCATGGCCGCGAGGGTCCACGTCGACGGGTACAGGCAGTACGCGCATGCGGCTGAACCGGCCGTTGTTGCGGACGGTCTCGGACTCGTCACGGGCAACCTTCCCCGCGGGAATGGTCGCATAGTCACCGTCTGGTGGACATTCGCACCAATGTTTGAAATCGCCCTGGAAACCGGCTTCTGACTTGGCGCGGGCGTAGTCACTGAGGGCTGTGAGCGCCTTCCACGCCAACTGGGCCGCGGACGCGTTGAACGCTTGCTCGTCGAGGTCCAGGCAGTCGTCTACGCTCCCGGTAAAAGTCACGTACGGGGCGAGCTCCAGCACTCGGTCCAAGACCTCCGCGAACGAGCTCGGAAGTGATGGTGCCTCTTCCACGGGATGGAACGCATCGTCGTACCGGCCTGCCGCGACCAGGCGCCGCCGCAACTCGCTGATCGAAGCTTCTCTTGACTCGATCTGGTCTCGCGCTATCTGGACTTCGTCCGTGAGATCTAGCAGCACGGCCTGCTGGTAGCTGATGGTTTGGGTGAGCTGTTCGATGTTGCCGTCCGCGATGGATAGCAGCTCGTCGAGCACCTCCACCTGTTTCCGCAGGGCCGCGATGTCCGCATCCGGAGTGCGGATTTCCCTAGCACTATCGCGCAGTGCGATGCCCAGCCCACGTACCGCAGCCGGCGGGAGTGAATGAGCCGCAAGCTGGCGCGGCAATGTCGCGATCACCCGTGCAGCGCGGGCTGGTTCGGCTTCGATTCGGCCACGGCTCAGCAGACGGTGGCGTATCGCGTCCTCCGACATCGCCGGATCAACACCTGGCAGGTAGGTACGCACCCAGCCGGGCGCGATCGCGTGGGTGGAGCCTATGCCCTCGTTGAAAAACTGCACCGCAGTTGGGTCCAGTAGGTACGTGCTGGCCAAACCTGGTAGGTGATACGCAAGCCGGTCGATGACCTGCCGCCACTCCTCGAAAACCCCGTCAGCCGGAGAAGCGGCCACCACGATCGGAAGACGCCGGGTGTCGAGGCATACCAGGTCGAGTAGGTCGTCCACGCTCGATGAAGGAACGACCGTGGGACGTGCCCGAAGCAGCGAATCGCCGTCGAACGCATCAACGGCGTCGAGAATCAGCCGGACAATCGTCGGCACCTTAGCCGATGGTGCGGCTACACCATGTGGCGCCGAGGGTTCGACGTTGACACAGATCCAGTTGTTCTCGTCTGCTCGCCCACGTGCGACGCCTACGGTACTCACCCAGACGACGCCGCCGCCAAGCTCTTCCCTCATCTGCCAAACCGAAGCGGAGCTGGTCTGCGTGTGAACTACGACGGCGGTCGCGGCAACCCTAGTCTCGTCCGCGTCAAAACGTCCGACGTCGTAGCCTTTTTGGCGTAGCCACGCACGCATCTGCTCGCGCACCCGGATCGACGCGTCACGGTAGTCCAGGGGTGTCTCGAAGGCGGTCCGATAGGGTACGAACCTTCGGCTGCCAGCATCACCGCTAGCACGGTCGACAGTCTCGGTGGCCGACAAGGCAGACCTCCGTTCAGGGCCGAATCGCGAAAACGGCGCGGATGCAGATCACTCCAGCACACTAGAGCAGTCACGCTCCGCACACGAGTGTCAGGCGGCTAGTAGATCTCATGTGGCCCGATCGGTTAGTACGTACAGCCTCCCGTGGTGGCACGAAGGGTCAAGATCGGCGGCCTTAAGGTTGTGTCGCATTCGGAGTGAGTGCAACGGGCCAAAGCCAATCGGGGATCGGCTAGTGGACCGCGGCTACCCAGCGGCGACCGGCCCCACCGCCGATCGAGCCCCTCGGCGCCAGACCTGCACCCCGCCCATGCCCGCGATCGGCGGGGAGTCCAGACCTCTCCACTTCCCGGGTTCATCAAGGAAGCCGGTCCGCTAAGTTGGCGGGGCGTTGATGGACAAGGAGGCGAATGTGGCCGAGTGGGCCGGAGTGGTTTCTGCGGCAGTGGCGGCTGTCGGCTTGCTGTTTGGTGGTTGGCAGCTGTTCCTCTTGAACCGCCAAGCTCGTTATGACCGCCGCGTGGCCGAGACCGGTGTGGTGGTGTCATGGCGCGCGGTCGAAGCTCCGGACCGCGGTGGCGATGATGGGCTGGCATACTGGGTGTATGAGGTGACCGCACAGAACCCGGGGCGACTGCCCATAGACCATGTCAAGATCTTGTGGTCCTTTGGCGCTCCGGTGCGCCGCGTGCACAACACCGGACGCATCGACGATCCCGCATTACACCTTGCCCTCGTGACGCCAGTCCTTGCCGGTGGTGAATCACGCCAGTGGCGGCGTCGGATCAGGTTCACATACGCCGACCAAGATGCGGTGCTGCACCCGATGTACGCGGAGATCACGTTCATGAACATCGACGGCCAGATTCGGACCAACCGCTGGCCACGAGCACGGAGGCCCTAATCTTGCGCAAACTCGGGTCTGTGCCGGGCCATGGCAGCCCCTTCTCGCACTCGTGGGAGGACGTTGAATCCGGCCCCCCACAGGCTGACGCCCCCGACCCCGTCGGTACGGCCGAGCCGATCCAATTCGCAATGATCGAGCGCCCCAACGGCAACGACCTCAGATTTAGGCCGCCCAGGGGCACGAGGTTCCACGGGCGCCGCCTTGTCTGACGGCGCACTGTGAGCACGGATGCGGCCCGATCAAGCCGATGGGTGGTTCGACAGCTGGCGCTCCCTCTAGGCATTGACTGACTACGCCAGGTTGCCATCGGGAGCGAGTTCGTCCAGGTGCGGCGAAATCACAAGGCCAGGCGGAGTGACGCTTGATCAGCCTCAGTTAAGGACGTTCAGGTGATCGAGGCTCGCGCCGGCGCGCCGTAGCCTCTGCGCATGGAGCGAAGCGAGCTGGTCAGGCTTTATCCTGTTCTGTTTCATATGGCCGAGGACGGCACATGGCCCTCAATACGTGCGAACGGGTTGCTGAGCACGCGTGCGATCGTAGATCTGTTCGATCCAGCTGCAACAGTCCGCACGTCGATACTGGGCAGCGTGCGCAGCAAGCCCGTAGTGATCGAACATCCCCAGCACGGTTATGCCGTCATCCGCGACCAGGCTCCGTTGAAGTTCTTGGATCAGTGTCTGACCGAAGGCACCGCAGCTCAGGACTACCTTAACGCTCTTAATGAGCGTGTTTTCTTCTGGCTCAGCTTCACCCGTCTGCGACGCCTGCTTGACGCGAAGCGCTATCGCAACAACGCGGCGACGGTTATCCACGTCGACACCGCCCGGCTGTTGGCCTGCCACGCCGACACAGTTCAGCTTGCGCCATACAACACAGGCAGCATGCACGTGCCGAGCGCGCCGAGACGCGGCACTGACGTGTTTGTCGATGTTGACCGTTACCCGCATGACCGATGGCAAGCAATGCGAGGTAAGGGCGCTGACGCGGTCGTCGAGCTCACGGTCAGGTACCAGGTGAAGGATATCGGCGATCTAACCCGGCGGGTGGAGCGATGGGTTGGCGGCAGCCCGGTCGATGTTCTCTACGACGCTGACCGCTGACCTCGTCTGCCTGCTCGCTCGTTGGATCGCCCAAGTGGCCAGCGTAACTGGCGCGTCGCCGCGAACCCGCGGGTCCGTTAATGCACGCCTTTGAACGGATTCGCGGGTTCCAGCGAAGTCCCACGTGAGTTAGAGCGAACCTGCGGGGTTTCTCGGCCTGCGGAACACGACCACGTCCTCGTGGGCGATGAGCGCTTGCGGCACTCCGCCGCCGATCGCCTTGCGGACTGAGTGCAGCTGGAAGAACGACGCCCGGTGCACCAACCGTCCGTCACGGACCGCGGCCAGCAGCGCCACGCATCGCTCCACAGGCTCGAGCCCTGCAGCGATCCCGCACGCGACCACCGCCGATGGCAGGTCGACGAGGCTGCCGTTCTGCCGCCACGGCCGGGCCGTGACCGCCACGTATCCACCGGGCTTGAGCAGTACGGCGCAGCCGGCCAGGATCTGGCTGAACCCCTCGGTGAGGCCGTGCCAGCCGGCGTGGGCGAGGTTGCGTCGGTCGCGGTTGTCGCTGTAGCGGTCGTGTCGCTTGTGTACCCCTGCGCCTGGCAGGGCGTCGACCTGCCCGTGCACGCCGGGCCCGTACGGCGGGGAGGTGACCACGAGCGAGACCTGCCCGAACAGCTCCGCAGGGACGAGGTCGGTGAGCATGGTGGCGTCGCCGGTGTACACCTGCCCGCTGCCGGTGGCACCGTGGGTCGTGGCGTGGGCGAGGTTGGCGCGGGCGATGTCGGCCCAGGCGGGCTCCAGCTCGACGCCGACACCACGGCGGTCCAGGTATGCGGCCTCGACCAGGCTCGTGCCGATGCCGCACATCGGGTCGACGACGATTTCGCCCGGGTTGGTGTAGCGGCCGATGGCGTGCGCAGCGATCGCTGGCAGCATCCGCGCCGGATGCTTGATCGCCTCCGGCAGGTAGCGGTCCTTGCGCTGGGCGCGGGAGGTCTGCTGCGCGGTGATCCACACGGAGACTGGCAGCAGCCGCGTCGGCTCGTTGGCGTTCATGAGGGGCCTCCCGCGGGGTTGAGGAACAGGTGCACGTCGCGGTGCACCGGTACGTGCACGGCGCCGCGCGGGCGGGTCTGTTCCGGGTGGGCGGTTATCGCGGTGTCGTGGACCGTGCCGGTAACCGCGACCAGGTGCTGCAGGTAGGTCAGGCCGACCTCGGCGGCGGCGCCGGTCAGGGCGCTGACGTCGCTGGCGTGGCGGCGGGGCTCCACGATCGTGGCGAGCACGCCGCCGGGGGCCAGCAGCACGCGGGCTGCGGCCAGCAGAGCGTCGGTGGGCAGGTCGGCGGGCCAGTACGCGGCCAGCAGCCCCCCGTCGCCCGCCCCCGGGGCTGCGGTGACCTTGCGCAGGCGGGCGGGGGTGAGTCGGCGGTGGGTGCAGCCGACGACCGCGGCGGCGGTGCCGAACGCGCGGGTGCTAGTGGTGTCGTAGACGATGGCGCCGGCGCCGGTGTAGGCGACGGTGAGCATCATGGCCAGCCGGGTCAGGCCGAGGCCGTCGGTGGTGTCGGCGGGGTCGGATGGGGTGCGCAGGATCGCCAGGGGCACGGCGGGTTCGCCGGGTACGAGGTCGAAGCCTGCGGTGCGCAGTCGGTCGGCGGTGGGTTTCGGGGTCATGGCCGTGGTGGCCCTCGCCCCCTGAGGCGTGGCGTGCTGACATCAGGTAATCGCGTCTGTCAGCGGAATCGAACGCGGCGATTTCCTGACAGCGGAGATCAACTTTCGTTCGCGCCGACGGCGCCGCTGACAGCGCCCGAATGCCATCCGCACCCCTGCATCAGCTCTGACCACCGGATATAGACCTGTCAGAGATCGCGCGGTGGGAAGTGGGGAGATTGTCCCGCGCTGACCGCCGGCGAGTGCTCGGACGGCCGAGCTGGCCTGTCAGCGATTGTCAGCGTGGGCGGCTGCGCTGGTGGCACGTCGCGATCCGTGCGGCGTCCGACCCGCAGGAGACACCGATGACCACCGAGACCGTCCTCACCCCGGCCGAGGATCGCCGTACCCGGACCCGTCCGCGGCCCGGATCCGCGCTGCGGGCGGCGCAGCGCGCGTTCCACCTTCTGGTCCAGCCGCCGGTGCCGCTGTCGCTGGACTGCCGCGACTTCGACCCCGAACTCGGCATTCCCGCGGCGATCGTGCCGTTGGACCAGCTGCAGCAGATACTGCTGTCGGCCGATACCTCCTACGCCGCCCGGGACGCGGTGTGGCGCAAGGTCTGCCGCGCCGCCCGCGAGTGGGGGCCGCAGTGGGTCGTGGCCGCCGCGGGTCTGGCACTGCCCGGACTCAAACGCGCCGCGCGTGAGCTGTATGAGGAGTACGGCGGCGACCGCGACGACATCGACTCGGAGGTCCTGACGGGGTTCCTCGAGGCCGTGCGCGGCGTCGACCTAGACAGCGACCGGCTGGCGGCGGCGCTGGTGTGGCGCGGCAGGCGGGCCGGTCAC
Source organism: Catellatospora paridis (assembly GCF_009720365.1). GTDB lineage: Bacteria > Actinomycetota > Actinomycetes > Mycobacteriales > Micromonosporaceae > Catellatospora > Catellatospora paridis. Next base: position 128,635 of record NZ_ML769316.1, read on the forward strand.
CGCCTCATCTGGGCCGACAAGCAGCACCGCCTGGCCCGGTCGACGACCCAGGAGTCGCAAGAGCCCCGGCCCTTGTACGGACACCCTGATCTGCTGCTCGGCCGTGCCGTGGCGCGTGGCGTCATCACCGTCAGCCAGGCCGTGCTCATCGCCGAGACCCGCCTGGAAGGCGCCTCCGTGGAGACGGTCGCCGACCGGTTCGGCCGGCCGGCGCAGGCGCTGCGCATGGTGCGGCGCCGAGCTGAACTGCGGATCGTCGCCGCGCTACGGGACGGCACTCTCACCTGAGCCCCTCCCCCGGCACGACACGAGCTCTTGGTTCCCGCTGTTGATCGGCGAGGAAATAGGGGGCCGTCCGACTCCGCCATTGAGACATAGCGTGAGCGCCGTGACCGTAGTCAATGGCCTTCACGGCCGCACGCACGTGAGGAACCCGACCGCCGAGAAGGCTCCCGGAAGCGAACCCCGGGGGCCTTCGCCTTGCTCCTGGCGAGCTACGGCACCCTGACGAACGGGGCGTCCGGCACCTCCAGCCAACCCCGGAAGTCCTTGCGCGCCCGCTCCAGGTCCGCGCCGAGCAGCGGTCGACGCGGCGGGAACGTAGTCACCGGGGCCGGTTAGGCCAGATAGGTCTCCAGCAGTCGGCCGGTGGCGCGGGGCGCAGGTTCTCCTGGTGGTCGAAGGTGGCCACGTAGATCACCAGCTTCCTAAGGATCAGCAGCGTCACGAGGGCGTGCTGCTCGACCTCGCCCTCGTCATACCCCACGGCCTGCTGACTGTGGAAAACGTTGTCGATCGCTCGCTGTCCGATCGCCACCGTCGCGTTGGCCGGCGCTACCTTGCTGGTGAGCAGGTCACGCCGCATCTCCGGGGTGGTGACCGGCTCCCGGTTCCCGCGTTCCCAGTTCGACACCTCCAGCGTCCAGCTCACGAGCACCGCCCAGGTCGCAACCGCGCTCGCCTCCTCGGCGTTCAGGTCGACGCGGTGACCGGAGCCCACTGAGGCGGCCGCCACCAGGGACCTGATCGCGTTGCGGGAGGCCGCCTCGATCTCGTTCGTCCAGCCGCTGTTGCAGTCCCGGCAAACGGCCATGGCGACAATGTCGAGCAGCGGCCGGCTCCGATCGGTGCGCGGCTGATACTCCCTGACCTGGTACTGGTCGCCCGCGTACTCCGCGGTGTACCGGAGGGTGGTCCGGGACGGGTGGTCACCGAGAACGGGGTGCAGCGCCTGGCCGATCACGTGCGCCTTGGAGGAGCCGAACTGCCCGCAAAACTGACATACCCGCCGGTGCTGTGCTTTGGAGGACACCAGTTCTTCCTGCCCTGAAGAGATTTAAGGAGGTGAGTCTACCGTTCACACTGGGTGAGCAGCGACTCGATATCCACTGCGCAAAGTAATGGCCAACGGATAGGCAGGCGCCCGTCGCGCACTCCTCGTCGATCCCGTCCGAGATCACTGTTGCCACGGCCAGCCGGTACCTGGACGCTGATCGACTCGAACGGAGCTTGCGACCGGGTGCCGGCCACCATCACCATGGTCGCCTCCGCAGGGCAGGTCCCCTCGATCGTGTCCGCAGCCTCGCCCACCGCCGTGACGCTGTCAGCACTGTCGTGACGGGTCGGCGCTGACAGCAGATCCGCCGCACGCTGACAGCCGCGCACCGCTAGCTGTCAGAGCCCATAGGAACCGCGCGGATTTACCGGGCACTGGATCACTGTCCTACGCCTGCCAACGCCCCCGAGAGCTGCCCTGTCAGCGCTGCCCGCGGGTGCGCTGCGGCTGTCAGCGGCCACGCGCTGAGCCACTGTCAGCACGACACGGCGTTCGATTCCGCTGACAGCAGCTGATTACCGGTTGCGTCACCACCCTGCCCCATCGGCGGGACCGGTCGCGCAGTGCGGCAGGACAGCCCCTCTCAAGGTCACGCGGTTCGCCCGGCACTCCTGAACGGGCGTGCTGACACGTGCCCCATCAGGTGACCAGCCAGGGAGGAGAGCCCTCACCGGCCGATCCGCCGACCGGGGGGGCTGACCTGCCGCACCTTCCACCAACTCGTAACGCCCTCCCCGGAGGCGAAGGTGCGAACGGCGCGCAAGCCGATGCCACCTGAGCCGCACCCCGGGGCCGGGCGGGGAAGGACCGGCAGTGTCTACCGCCTACCAGCTCACCGAACACCTTGCGGCCTCAACCGACGTACTAGCCGCCGTCAAACCACTCCCGGACATCATCGACGCGATTCAGACCTGGGTCATGAACCTGATCTTCGCGGTCGCGTCGGTGTTCGCGACCATCGGCGCGGCGTACTACACGATGGCCGGCGGCGACCCCGCGAAGATCGAGAAGAGCAAGGAGCACTTCAAGAGCGCACTGAAGGGCTACGCCCTGGCGCTGCTGACCCCCATCATCTTCGGGATCCTCAACAGCATCCTCGGGGTCGGCGCCGACGACAGCGACGGCGGCAGTACCGACAGGCCGAGCAACGGCATGAGCGCGGTCGTCGCGCTGCAGACCCACACCCCTGCCTCCGGCGCCGCCGCCGTGATGCCCGGGCCGATCGGGCGCTGACATGGGCGCCGTACTGAACGCCGCCTTCGGCTGGCTCGTTGCCGCGCTGCTGACCTGCTGGGAGTTCGCGCTCGAACTGCTGCGCAGGTCGGCGTTCACGATGCCCGACGTCACGCTGCTGCCGGCCGTGGAGGAGTTCTCCCGCAAGTGCCTGTGGATCGTCGACAGCGCCTACGTGCTGGCGATCCTGGCCTCCGCAGTGACGGTGATGACCTACGAGAGCTACCAGATCCGTTACGGGGTCAAGGAGCTCATGCCGCGGCTGCTGGTCGGACTGATGGCCGCGCACTGGTCGCTGCCGATGTGCCGACTGCTGCTGCAGGGCGCGAACTCGCTGACCATGGCCCTGGTAGACGCCAACCTCGACCCGTGGGCCGGGTGGGGCACCACCTACACCCGGATCAAGACCGACGTCGACGCCGGCAACATCTCGCTGCTGTCGGCGTTCCTGCTCATCGTCGTGATCGCCATGGCGGTGTGGATCTTCCTGCTGTGGGACATCCGCATCGCGATCCTCATCGTGCTGTGCGGCCTCGCACCCCTGGCCATGGCCTGCTACGCGGTGCCGCAACTGGAGGGCGTGCCGCGGCTGTGGTGGCGCTCCACGTTCGGGGTGCTGGCAGTACAGGTCCTGCAAGGTGCCACGTTCACGCTCGGTGTCGCGCTGATCGTCAGCCCTCCCGACGACGTGAGCACCAGCGAGGCACCGATGCCGTTTCCGGACGGCGCCGAGGGGCACCTGCTGGCGTCGCTGGTCGTGCTGATGCTCACCGCGAAGATCCCCGCGCTGGTCGGCCGGTATGTGATGCAGCACCCCACCCGCAGCCTGCTCGGCTACATCAGCCAGGTCCTCATCGTGCAGCGGCTCACCCGCGCCAGCCGCGGCGGCCGCCGGCCGGTTGCGTCCGGCCGGCCCGCCCAGCCCCAGGGCCAGGCCCCACGGCCGGCGACGCCGGCCGAACCACCTGTCGTTCTCTGACCCTGTTGGGAGTCATCGTCATGTCCGATCACGGGCCCGGCGCGGTCATGCCCGCCGACATCGAAGCCCCCGACAAGATCGTCTGGGGCTTCACTTTCCGTCAGATCGCCGTCCTCGGCGCGACCCTGTCCACCTGCTACGGCCTGTGGCGCCTGCTGCACAACGTCGTACCCCTGCCGCTGCTGATCGTCGGGGCGGTCCCTCTCGCCGCACTGGCCTTCGGCCTCGGCTTCGGCCGCCGCGACGGCCTGCCGATGGACGCCTGGCTCGCCCACGGCGTCACGTTCAGGCTCAAGCCCCGCCGCCTGGCCACCAACAGGCCCGCGACAGGTCGCGGGCCGGCCAAGGCCCGGCCGGACGGGCTGCTGCGGTTACCCGCCACCGGCATCGACACCGACGGCGCCATCACCACGCCCAAGCACACCACGGTGCTGGTGGCCACCGGCACCGCCAACCTCGCCCTGCGTACCCCCAACGAGCAGGCCGGGTTGCTCGACGGGTTCGGCCGCTGGCTCAACACCCTGGCCACACCAGCGCAGGTCACGGTATCCACCCGGCCGATGGATTTGGTCGCCCACGCCGACGCCCTCGCCGTGCAGGCCGACGACCTGCCCTCCCCCGCGCTGCGCGCCGCTGCAGTCGAGCACGCCGCGTTCCTGCGCCGCCTCGACCAGGCGCGCCAGCCGCTACGGCGGCAGGTCCTGGTCGCGGTCACCGGCCGCGACGGCCTGTCAGCGGCCCGCACCGCCGCTGACAGCGCCCGCGCCCTGGCCGGTCTCGGTCTACCCGCCCAGGTCCTGACCGGTGACATCGCCGCCGCGGTGCTGGCCGCCGCGGCCGACCCCGGCTACCCGCCCGCATTCAGCCGCCGGGCACTGCCCGGCCAACCCATCCGGAGGAAGCCATGAGCACCAAGACCACCAAGACCACCATGACCGACGCCGGCACCATCACCGACGCTGCTGCGGACCTGGCCGGGCTCGGCCCGGCGGGAGCGCAGGTCAGTGCCTGGCACGTGCAGACCGACACCGGCTTCTCAGCCACCTACGCCGTGGTCGACTACCCCGCCGAAGTCGGCGCGGGATGGCTGACCGGCGTGCTGTCGCTACCGCTGCGCATCGACGCCGCCGTGCACATCGAGCCCCTGGCCGGGCAGGCCGCCGCCGCGCTGCTGCGCCGCCAGCGCGCCCGCCTGGAGTCCACCCGCCGGCTCGACGCCGGCCGCGGCGCCCTGGACGACCCACGGGTCAACGCCGCCGCCGACGACGCCGCCGACCTCGCCGACCGCATCGGCCGCGGTGCCTCCCGGCTGTTCCGCGCCGGGGTGTACCTCACAGTCCACGCCCCCACCACCGCCGCCCTCGCCGACGCCGGAGCGCAGCTGTGCAGCGCGGCAGCGGCGACCCTGCTCGACTTGAAACCGGTCACGTTCCGTCACCTGCAGGGCCGCACCAGTACATTGCCGCTGGGCGTAGACGAGTTGCGGTTGCGGCGGGTGTTCGACACCGAAAGCCTTGCCGCGGCGTTCCCGTTCGCGTCCAACGACCTGCCCGCGCCGCTGCCTGGCCAGCCGCCGGCCAGCGGCGGGATCCTCTACGGCACCACCACGGGCGGGACCGGGGTCGTGTGGTGGGACCGCTGGTCCTGCGACAACCACAACTCCGTCATCATCGCCCGATCCGGTGCCGGCAAGTCCTACCTGATCAAGCTGGAGATTCTGCGCAACCTGTACCAGGGCGTGCGGATCGCGGTCATCGACCCCGAGCACGAGTACCAGGCCCTCGCCGCGCACGTGGATGGCAAGGTCGTCGCGCTCGGCGACCCGAAGGTCAAGGTGAACCCGCTGCAACTGCCCGCGGGGGATCGCCGACTGGATCTACTGTCACGCCGCGCGCTGTTCCTGCACACCCTGGTCAGTCTCATGCTCGCCGCCGTTGACGAGCAGCACGGCACCGGTCGCGCGGGCATGGACGCGGCCGGGCGTGCGGCGCTGGACCGGGCGATCCTCGCCACTTACGCCGACGCCGGGATCACCGCCGACCCGTCCACCTGGCAGCGGCCTGCGCCGCTGCTGGCCGACTTGGCCGCGCAGCTGGACACCGACCCGGCCGCGACCGACCTGTCGACGCGGCTCGCGCCGTGGGTGTCGGGCAACTGGTCGCACCTGTTCGACGCACCCGACACCACCGACACCGACAGCCACCTGGTCGTGTGGTCGCTACGGCAGCTGCCCGACGAACTGCGGACCGTCGGCACGCTCCTGGCCCTGGACGCGATCTGGCGCGGCGTCGACCAGCCCACCGATCCCGGCCAATCCGACGGCGGTAGCGGTCAGCGCACGCTCGTCGTCGTCGACGAGGCGTGGCTGCTGATGCGCACCGGCGAGGGCGCGAAGTTCCTGCTCAAGATGGCCAAAGCCGCCCGCAAGCGCCACGCCGGCCTCGCGGTGGTCACCCAGGACGCCGCCGACCTGCTCACCTCACCCCTGGGCACCGCCGTCATCTCCAACGCCGCCACCCAGATCCTCATGCGTCAAGCACCGCAAGCCATCGACGCCGTGAAGACGGCATTCGGGCTCACCGCCGGCGAGGCACGCAGCCTGGCCACCCTCGGCCGTGGACAAGCGCTGCTGGTCAGTGGTGCCAGCAGGGTCGCCTTCGATGTGGCTTCGTCCCCGGCCGAGCACGCGATCGCCCGCAGCGACGCACGCCCCACCGCCGCCAAGCCTGCCGCCGATCTCGGCGATGGCGACGACCTGTGAAAGGACGGTACCTCCACCATGGCAATCAGCCCGCCCATCACCAGCGATTCCCTGCTCGAAATCACCCGGTGGGTGCTGGACCGGCCCTGGCTGGCCGCGGTCGCCGGCCTCGGCGTATTGGCGGCGCTCGGCGGCCAGCAACTGCTGGCCGACTGGCGCCACCGGCGCATGACCGACGGCGCGGGCCTGCTGACCATCGCCCCGCCGCCGCAGGTCGACCAGGGCACCGCCGCCGACCTGTGGCGCACCCTGGCCGGGGTTCTCACACCGTCGACCTGGCGTCGACTGCTCTACGGCATCCCGCACGTCGTGTTCGAATACTCCTGGACCGGCCGGCAGCTGCAGATCCAGCTGTGGGTACCCGGCAGCGTCCCCCGCGGCGCGGCCATCGCCGCGATCCGCTCAGCATGGCCCAGCGCGAGCATCACCGAAGCCGACGCTGTCCCGCCGCTGCCCGTCGAGGGCACCCTGGCCACCGGCGGGCGGCTGTATACGCGGCTACCTGACGTACTGCCGCTGCGCACCGACCACGACAACGACCCCCTGCGGCCGCTACTGGCTGCAGGTGCCGACACGCGCAACGGCGAGCACACCCTGGTGCAGATCCACGCCCGCCCCGCACGGGCGTCGCGGCTGCGCCGCGCCAGAGCCGTCGCCGCGCGGATGCGCGAAGGCGGCAGCGTCTCAGGCGGTGGGCCGGACCTAGTGGGGATAGCGGTGGCGCCGCTGCTGTGGCTGGTCGAGCTGTTCCTGCCCGGACCGTCGACCCGCTCGGCGACCGCCCGCGGGACGGCCGTGCGGCGGGACCCCGTCGCCGAGCGCGACATCCGCATGGTCGTCGACAAGGCCCTGTCCGGGGCCGTGTTCGAGGTCGACGCCCGCTACATCGTCGCCACCGCCGCGCCCCGCAGCCAGGACCCGCAGGTCGCGCAGCGGCTGAACAACCGGCTGCGCGGCCTCGCGCACGCGGTCGCCTCAGCGTTCGCAATCCACGCCGGGCGTAACAGCCTGCAGCGCCGCAAGATGCCCCACCCCCTGGCCGTGGCCGCCGGCCGGCGGATGAGCCACGGGTTCCTCGCCGGCGTCGACGAGCTCGCCGCGCTCGCGGCCCTGCCACAGGACCTGGCCGTGCCCGGCCTCGACCGGGCCCGAGCCAAGGCTGTTCCGGCACCGGTAACGATCCCCGCAGGCGGCGGAGGGACCAAGCCGCTGGGCATCGCGCAGGTCGGCGGCCACAGGCTGGCCATGCCCGTCGCGTCTGCCAGCGAGCACATCCACCTGATCGGCAAGACCGGGTCGGGCAAGTCGACGCTGATCACGCACATGGTCCTCGACGACGTCGCCGCCAGCCGCGGCGCGGTCGTCATCGACCCGAAGGGGGACCTGGTCAACGACATCCTGGCCCGGCTGCCCTACGAGGTCGCCGACCGGGTCGTGCTCATCGACCCGGAACAGGAGAACCAGCCGGCCATCAACCCGCTGGAAGGAGACGACAGAGAGCTGGCGGTCGATAACATCGTCGGGATCTTCGCCAAGATCTTCGCCCGGTTCTGGGGGCCGCGTATCGACGACGTGCTGCGGGTGTCGCTGCTGACGCTGCTCACCAAGGCCAACGCGACGCTGTCGCTGGTTCCGCCGCTGCTCAACAGCGACCAGTTCCGGGCCGAGTACACCGTCGACCTCGACGACCCGTCAGGTCTGCACGGGTTCTGGGCCTGGTACGACAGCATGAACGCCGCCGCCCGCGCCCAGATCATCGGCCCGGTCCTGGCCCGGCTGCGGGCGTTCCTGCTGCGCGACTTCGTGCGGCGCACCATCGGCCAGCCGAAGTCGACGTTCGACCTCGGTGACGTGCTCGACGGCGGACTGCTGCTCGTGCGGCTGCCCAAAGGTGTGCTCGGCGACGAGACGTGCCGGGTGCTGGGAAGCATCATCCTGGCCAAGACCTGGCAGGCCGCCACCGCACGCTCCGCGCTCCCGGAGGCCAAACGCCGCCCGGCCATGCTGTACGTCGACGAAGCGCAGAACTTCCTCAATCTGCCCTCTCCGGTGGGCGACATGCTCGCCGAAGCGCGCGGCTACCGCCTCGGGATGCTGCTGGCCCACCAGAACCTCGCCCAGCTGCCCAAAGACGTCGCCGAAGCCGTCAGCGCCAACGCCCGCAACAAGATCTACTTCAACGTCGACCCGGGCGATGCCAAGGACCTGGCCAAGCACGTCGCACCGGAGGTCGACGAGCACGACCTGGCCAAGCTCGACGCCCACACCGCCGTCGGCAGGATCGTGATCAACCACCGGGAACTGCCGGCGTTCACGTTCACGACCCTGCCACCAGTGGCGGCCGCGCAGTCGACCCTCGCCCTGCGGCAGCGGCTGTCGGCCGCGCACCCGGCACAGGCGCAGTCAGCGGCCGAGCGTAAGGCCCGCAACGACATGAGGGCCGAACGGGAGCGCCGCGCCGCGCGGTCCAGGGCCCAGTCGGGCGCCGGGCACCAGACCGACGACAGCGTCCAGCAGGCCGGCAAGCAGTAGCGGACAGTGACCGGGCATCGACGAGCGGCGTGTCGCTGGGCCGTCAGGTCGCTGTCGGGCTGGGCGTCAGGCTGCCGTCGGCCAAGATCGGCCGGCGGTGGCCGCTGACAGGCCCACGAGCTGCGCTGACAGGCCCTGACAGCCCGCGGATCGAAACCCCACTCCCTACCGGGAGTTCTCCCTGAGGGTAAAGGACCACTGACATGACTACATCGTCTTCCTCACCCATCGCACACTCCGCCTACCTGGTCGCACGCAGCCACCTCACCCCTCGGGACCTGATCTTGCTGGATTGGCTGGCCCATCACCGTGCCCTGACCACCCCGCACGTCACCGCTGCCCTGTTCGGGTCCGAACGCCGCGCCCAGGCTCGCTTGGCCGTGCTGCGGCGGCTGCGTTTCATCGACTCGACCATGCTGCGGCCGAGCCTGGCCCGCAGCGCCCCGTACCTGCACACCCTCGGCCCATTCGGACACCAGTGGGCCGCCGCCCGCCGCGACGAACCGCCGCCCACCGCCCGACAGTGGCGCCGACAAGCCCACGCCATCATCGACAGCCCGTTCCTGGGCCACCAGTTGGGCGTCAACTCGTTCTTCATCGCCCTGGCCGCCCACAGCCGCACCCACCGGCACGCCCGGCTGCGCCACTGGCTGAACCAGGCCCAGGCCGCGCAGCTCACCTCCGGGGTGCGTCCCGACGGGTTCGGCCGCTGGCACGTCGGCGACCGTGACATCGGGTTCTTCTTCGAGTACGACACCGGTGAGGAGGAGCTGCACCGCCTGGTCACCAAGGTCCGCACCTACGCCTTGGCCGTCGACCTCGTCGACACGGCACGCTGGCCGGTGGTGTTCTGGCTGCACTCCCGCCGCCGGGAGGCGAACCTGCACCAGCGTCTGACCGACGAGGGTGTCAGTCACCCGGTGGCCACCGGAGTGCACGCGGACAACCCTGCAAATTCGTGCCTCTTCCTCGTCGGCAGCGATCCAGCCCGGCGAATCCCGCTCATCGCTCTGGCCCGGCCGGATGGGCGCTGACAGGCCATCGCCAGCTTTGGCCTTGGCAAGGATTAATTGACAGCTGCCCATAGGCTTTCGCGCATGGACGGTGCTGCGACGTGGCTGAGTGCGATTGCGACCGCCTGCGGCTCCCTCGGCACGATGGGCGCATTGCTACTGACCTACCTGCTGCTGCGCAGGGAAGCCGAACGCGACAGAGTGAACGAGGTCCGGCGCTCGTCGGAGGAGGCATCCGCGAGGCGGGCCCAGGCAGCGAAGGTATCGGCTTGGGCAAGGACTGAGCCGAAAACGGTCGACGCCGTGCCGACAGTCAGGATCCGTTACGGCGCCTATGTGCACAACGGCTCAGAATCACCGGTGTTCGACCTGACCGTCTTCTGGCTGCGGCAGAGGACGAGCGATGCCCGAGACGCGAGCTGGGAGAACGTGCGCATCATGCGGGCCATATTTCCCGTATTCCCGCCAACCGCTGAACCGCGATTCATCCCCTGCATGAGCGAGGGGCGAAAGCTCGAACGAGCGGAGGCGCTGCCATCGGGCGAGGAGCCCACGGCCCTGGCAACGGCCATCACGTTCAGAGACTCAAACGGAGTGAACTGGCTTCGGCGGGTCGATGGCCGACTCGTTGAAGAACCGGCGGACGACGAGCCATTAGCGTCCGATCAGTGGATGCCCGTGGATTTAGATCCATATCCGATGATCAACTATCCATAGTAGCCGTCGTACCTCGGGCGCCTAGCGGGCCGGGTTGTATGCGCTCATCGACACACACCACCTCCCGCGGCGCTCCGGAGGAGTGCTAACTCCGCTGGCTCAGTGTGAGCCAGCATTGACCGACGATCCCGTGATCGCCGACCCGACCCGTCAGGCTCTGGCAGGTGACCCCCCACCGGCAGCCACCGTTTGGCCCGCGAGCGTCGGCGCTGATCAACCGGGAAGGTGTCGGACGCTCATCCATATGAGAATGTCGTAGAGACGCAGATGCGAAAGGCTGACGTCGCCGGGACCGCAGGCGAGCTGGTCGAACGCGGCGGCGAGGTCACGGAACTGCTCGGCGTGCGCATGGATCTCATCATGGATCTGCTGCCACGCCGTACAGCCCCGTGACGTGGCCGCCGTGTCGATCGGTGCGATAGTCCAGTTGTCGAGCAGCGGCACGAGCCGTGGCCGCTTGTGGTGCAGCACCTTGTGGACGCGAGCCACTTTTAGTCCGGGAGTGGCCGTGCCTTGCCGCCACGCCTCATGCAGATGCCAGCCTGCGGTGCCCTGCGGCGGGCTGTCACCCAGTTCGTCTCGCGGCAGAAGCAGGAAGTCCGGCTGTATGCGGTGTGCGGCTTCCAGGTGCTCGGCGGCTCGGTCGGCGAAGCTGCGAAGCCGTACGAGCGTGCGCACGTTCAGGTCAGCGTTGAGCCCGGCGCTCACCAGTAGGTCCAGGTCAGTGAATGCAGGGCCGGGCGAGCTGGGTACGCAGTCATAGGTGCGGTAGCCGTAACGGGGCACAGGATGCGGCGTGAACGCGTACGGGAAGCGTGGGCCCGGGTCGAGCGTCTCGGTCGCGAAAGCGTAGGCGCTGACCGTCTCCAGTGCCTGGGTCACCGAATATGTGACCCTGCCGCCCGCCAGGTTGAACTCCAGAAGCCACCTCCACCGAGGGCACGTCGCGCAGACCCTCATCGTAAGGCGAGCACTCAGTGTGCCAAGCTGCCCTGTCGACGGCCGGACAAGCGCTGTCAGCGCGTGCGATTCCTCTGTCAGCGATGTGCTCCGCGCTGTCAGCGGCCGGCCCCGCCGCCGGTCCGCTGTCAGCCGTCGCGGCTGAGCCTGTCAGCGCCGCTTGCCGCGGTCGCCGACTGCACGCCTGCCTGTCGCCGCAGCGCCGGTAGGCACCCCCTGGCGGTAGGGGGCTGTGAAATCGGAGTCCTGGGCTTGTTCCCGGACCTGGGCCAGGTCAGGCCAGCGCCGCTGCGCTCCCTGACGGGTCATCTTTACCGCCTGGCCCAGGTCCGGGTACTCCGCACCCGCACGAGCCGAGGCATGGGCGAGCGCATCGACGAACCTCTCGCAGCTGCGGCGCAGCACGTCATAAGACGTGAGCATCCCGAGCCTGCGGCCGAGTTCGCCGTCGTGGGCAAGCCTGTCCGTACTGGTCAGCGTCTCTGTCATCGCCTCTGCCATCACGGTCAGCATGTCCTCGATCCGGAAGCACTCCTCCTCGGTGAATGGTTCTTCCACCTCACTCTCCTCGAATCCGACAATGGTGAAGATCCGACCGTCCCGCGCGCCACAGTCCGATGTCAAGACCATTCCCCATCAGACATGTCCAACTGCCGATCGAAGTCTCGGCACGCGCACGGGGGTTGAGGGGTGCAACACATGTTGACGCAAGATCAACCGGCTGCAACAGCCATTGACGCAAGATCACCTCCTTGCAACAAGCGTTGACGCAAGATCGCCCGACCTGCAACAGATGTTGACGCAAGATCGACTGCTTGCAACAGGTGTTGACGCAAGATCCGCGACGTGTCCGCGCAGCCCTCCAGCACGCCGACCTGCCGCATGCCTCAGATGTCTGTCACAGCCAGGCGCGCCGCGCTCGCGGCCAACGAAGGCGTCCTGTCGACACATTTGCAGCCAGTAGCGCGGGCGGTAGGCGCCGTGCGGCTGCCGACAACCGCCACGCGCTCATTGCGCAGATGACGCCCAGCCTGCGGCCGACCGCGCCAGTCGAGCTCCCGGGCGTCGGCCGCGGCCATAGACGCGAGCCAGTTCTGCTGCCCCCTCTCTCGGCGTTCACAGGTGCTCGCACTCAGAGGCGCGGGGTGCTGGCCAGTGGCCGAGGCAAGCCCTGTCAGCGAAAAGTCGCCGACTTTCTGCTGACAGAAATCGCGGTTTCACTGACAGGGCAGCTCACACCCCATCCGGCCGATCTTGGGCTGTCAGCGGGCGGAGCCATGGTGAAGGCACTTGCACAGCAAGCCTCTCCGGCACCACCCCGCAACGCGCGGGATGTCGGGCGTACAGCCCCGGCCAGCGACCCTCCACGGGTGAGCAGACCGGCGCCTACGGCGCCTCAACGACCATCCCGCCCGGACCGGGCACCAACCAACCCCACAACCCCCACAGGGGAAGGAGCATCCCGTATGACCGCAAAGCCAGGAACCACCGAGTTCACCTTCCGCACCTTCGTGGTGTGTGCGTCTCCGCGACCCGTCGCGGACTGGGAGGAGCTCGTAGAGCCCGCGCTCGAGCGCAACCCGAACGCCACGCCGAGCGTGCAGTTCCCGGTGAAGGCCGTCCGCCGTCTGGCATGGCTGACCCGCCTGTTCGACCACGGTCTGGTCGGAGCCGAACGTGGCCGGATCCACGTGATCCGCGCCGCAGGAGGCCGCCGTTCCCGCCTGGACCTCAAGGCCGCACAGCGCAACGCCTTCACCCAGGCATCCCTTCGTCACGCCCGCTGGAGCGATGCCGTCGCCGGCACCGCGACCGCGCAGGGCTGGAGCCACTTCCAGAACCGCGCGAAGACCAGCAACGGCAAGCTGACGGAGCAGGCCGCCTGGGACATGTTTCTGGCTCAGCCGCGCATCGCGGCGATGATGACCGTCAGCAACGGCCTGTCGGCCAACGACACCTTCGACCCGATGGATGTCGAAGCGTTCCAGGCCGGAAGCATCGCCTACTCCACCATGTGCCAGTACCGGGCACTCGCCGGCGACGTCGTGATCACCGAGTCCGGCCTGCGGCTGGAGCCCGCAGACGACAGCTACGCCGCCCGCATCGCCTTCCTGAAGAAGGCAGCCACCCATGTGGCCAAGCTCCCGCGGCACTGCGTGCTCGTCGCCATGACCATCTGACCCACCCGACCGGGCCGCCTCACGGCAGTCCGGCACCCGGTCCTCGCTCGAGGGCCATCGCACCCCGCCACGTTCGCGTGGCACAGCACCAACCGCACTACCGCCACTTCGTGTGGCGCAGCACCACCCCGCCGGACGGCGGGCGCGACCAAGGCAGCACCGCCACCGGCAGCCCCCTGGGGCAGCCGCGGCAATGCCGCTGAGGGTCGCACACCTCCCCTTCAACCCCGCACGAGGTGCGGGCCCGCTCATGCGGCGGGCCCGCACCCAGCGTGCCGGCGCGACGCCCGGCCATTTTCCCGTTCACCGCCGGACCACCACCCACAGCGACCTGGCCCACCCAGGAGAGCCCATGACCTGTACTGCCGCACCGACCCGCGCAGCGCACAGCCAGAGCGGAGGCAACCATGTCAGCACGTAACTGGCCGCTGCTGACCAGCGTGGCCACCGGCGTCGTCCTCATCTGCTGCACCGGGTTCCTCACCGCGCTCAGCGGCGGCGCCTCCAACGCCGCCTGCCTAGCGGAACCCAGCACCGGCCCGGCTTCGTCGGGCGGCTCGACCGCCTCAGTGAGCCCAGCCATCTCGGTGAGCCCGAGCAGCGCCTCGCCCTCGGCAAGTCCGGCTGCGAGCCTGCCGGAGGGATTCGACGACAAGCAGGTCGCCAACGCCGCGGCGATCGTCGGTGAGGGGATGCGACGGCAAGTGCCCGCCCGCGGGTGGGTCATCGCGGTCGCGACCGCGATGCAGGAGTCGAGCCTGTACAACCGGGCCAACCCGAGGGTGCCGGAGTCGTTGCACGTGCCGCATGAGGGCACCGGCAGCGACCACGACTCGCTCGGGCTGTTCCAGCAGCGGCCCAGCCAAGGCTGGGGCACCCCCGCCCAGCTAATGCTGCCCACCTACGCGGCCGGCCGGTTCTACGACGCCCTGGCGCGCGTCGGCGGCTGGCAGACGATGGCGTTGACCGAAGCCGCGCAGAAGGTCCAGAAGTCAGCCTTCCCCGGCGCCTACGCCAAGCACGAGGCCAAAGCGACCGCCCTCGTGCAGCACCTGGCCGCCCAGGCCAGCCTTTCCGTGCAGATCTGCACCCCGGTCGCAGGCGCATGGGTCAAGCCGGTCAACGCCGACGTCGTCTCCGACTTCCGCACCGAGCACCGGCCCCGGCACAACGGCGTCGACCTCGACGCCGCCCGCGGCGACATCGTCGTGGCCGCCTCCGCCGGAACCGTCGTGCAGGTCCGCTGCGACATCAGCCCACAGTGGTGGGGCTGCGACCGCGACGGAAACCTGGCCACGCCAGGCTGCGGCTGGTACGTCGACATCAAACACGCCGGGAACTTCATCACCCGCTACTGCCACCTCGGCAAGCGTCCCGACGTCACCATCGGTGACACCGTGCTGGCCGGGCAACCCATCGGCGTCGTGGGCAACAGCGGGCACTCCAGCGGACCCCATCTGCACTTCGAGGTCCACGCCGACGGCGACCGGTCATCAGCCGGAGCCATCCCCCCGGTGCCCTACATGATCAATGTCGGGGCGGCGCTGGGCAGGACCGGCTAACCCTCCAGCGGCCGGACTCCGCCGGGACCCGGAGCGATCACGACCCTGCCCGGGGCGGTCCATGTCCGGCGAACCAGATCCGCGGACCACTCACGTGGCCGCCGGACCACGCCGGCGGCTGCCCCGGACGGACTTCTACGCATTGCGCACATCACCGGTTCACCAACCACGGCGGCTCACCGTGCCGGCGCTCCCACCCATCCCTTGAGCAGTTAAGGAGCTGTTCCATTTTCACCTCTCGCGATCGACATGCACGCCGCTGAGGCGGTCAACACCCGCAATTGGCTGCTGCAGACCCGGTGCCGTCAGGAACTGCTCGACGCGGTCGTCGACGGCCGACGCACGCTCGACGATGCCAACAGCGCGCTTCGGCAAGCCGGCATCGACATGCTGCCCCAGCGGTGGCCGGCCGTATCGAGCGTCCGTATGCGGCTGTCCCTCGCCAGCTCTGCCGTGACATCCGCGACGCAACCGATCGCTGCCCAGGCTCGTGAGCCGCCGCCCGCAGCGACCCGCAGACCGGTCGCGACATCACCACCTGCTCGACGACGGCACACCGCAGACCGCCGTCTACCCCATCCCCACCATCAGCAAGGAGCTGCTCGTGGACGACAACGTGTTCTTCTTCGACCTGGAATGGGTGCTGCGGCTGACATCGCACGCCGAGGTCACCCCCGCCAGCGGGCCCTGCGGCGAGCACCCCGACGGTGGTTGCCCCGGGTCCCTGCTGTGGGTTTCCGACGACACCGGCGTCTACCTAGAGTCCAACGGGCTGCCGCCGGCCGAGTTCGGGCCAGGGATCAGCCCCAAGATCTACGCGCAGGGCTGGGAGCCCGGTAGCGGTCGGCAGGATCCCGACCACCCCTTCGACGGCGGCTTCTTCAGCCCGCTGCACCTGCAGTTCCACGCCGAGACCGCCACCGCGTTCGTGCAGCGGATGCGTACCTCCGGCTGCCAGTACATGTACCTGCGCTTGATCGATGAGGACGCCGTGGACATCGGGTTCACCACAACCGCCGAACTGCCTCCGCAGCACCCGCTGTCGCCCGAGGAGATCGCGCAGCGGCGCCAGAAGCTCATCGAGGACATGCGTGCCCTCGTAGCCGACGGCAAGTTCGCCGTCATGAACATCCACCCCGACGAGCAGCTTCCCGCCTCGATGCTCTACACCGTCGGCCTGACCGCAGCGGGCCACCCCGAGCTGGTCATCGTCGGCCTGGCCATCGACGCCGCCCATCACATCCTCAACAGCCTCGGCTCACAGATCCGCCCAGGCGAGCAGACGCTGGCCCACGGCCAGATCCTGACCGACGTCATCGACGACTACGACCTGCACGTCATCGACGCGGACGGGCCCATCCCGACCAGGTTGATCCCCGGCATGGCGTACGAGATCTTCGGCCACCGCAACGTACGGCTGCAGCAGATCGTCTGGCCCGACACGTTCCACCAGCTGCCCTGGGACAACAAGTTCGACCACAAGCTCATCCAGCCCGTCATCGGCCGCCCCTGACCGCCTGACCCCGAGGTGAGCAGCGCCGCCGTTGGGTGTGGCACCACACTCGGCACCCTGACAGCGGCTAGTCCCGGTGACACCCAACTCGGCGACGACGACGTCACCGAGCACATCGGCCTCAACGCCTCCAGCATGCCGCTGCTGGACCTGTGCCGCTACGCCCACCGCATGGGCGCCTGGTGGCTGACCCTCAACGTCATCAGCCTGACCGAGTACCGCGTCGAGTTCGCCCGCCGCGGTATACGCACCTCCCGGTAGCGCCACCGCACCACCCGGCCGACAGGGCCGCAGCGTTCCACGATGCCTGCGGCCTCGGCCGCAGGCCCCTACCTCCGGGAAACATACTCATGATCCTCTCGCATTCGGCCCGGCCATGAGCCGCGCCGCCGACGCCGCCCGCGCGGCGATGACCGTCTACGACCACAGCCGGACCATCGCCCGGCGGCTGACCGCCATCGGCGTCCCGCCGTCGGAGATCACCGACCTGGAGGCACAGGTCATCCGCGGTGCCGAGTTCGCCTACCCGCCGCGACTGCACCTGCTGTCGATCATCAACTACGAGAACGGCACCTGGGCCGAGCACAACGCGCACCTGTCCACCATGATCCAGCTGACCTGCTGGAACCAGCACAAGATCGCCTACTGTGTCGACGCCGACCTCGCCAACGAACTCGGACGCGTCCGCGACAACGACCTCATCCACCGCGACGTCCTAACCCGGCTGCCCCATCCCGACCCGTACGTGCACCTGTCCCGCCAGGTCCGCTTCAGCGCAGTGGGCGGTCACAGCATCGGCATCAGCGGATTCTTCATCACAGGCACACGCCTGTTGCACGACCAGCCGATCCCCTGCAGCTCCCACCACCCGCAGCGCCACGAGCTCGTGCTGCTGTTCCCCCGCGTCCACTACGGCCCCAACGGCCAGCCGATCGATGAGGCCGGCCAGCCGCTGGTGTCGTTCAGCCGGATCGTGCTGTCCTTCGACGGCCCCACCGCCACCCTGGCCGACCTCATCGCCAGCGTCCAGCGCCGCTTCCGCAACCAACTCGGCGGACAGGCCCACGACGAGATCAGCCGGCTGCTACGCGAAAGCGTCGGCGTGCTGCTCTACGTCTGCACCGCCAAGCCCGACCTGGTCCGTGCCCCAGGCGGCAAGTCCAAGAAGCAGCGCCGCAAGGGCACCGCGGTAGCCGCCTACGAGCTGGGCTACCACCTCGGCGCCGCAATCCGGTCGTGGAAGCAGCCAGCCAGCCAGCGCATTACGGCCGACAGTCCCGGCGGTGAGGGCGCTAGGCGCAGCCCACGGCCGCACTTCCGGCGCCCGCACTTCCACACCTACCGCGTCGGCGCCGGCCGCGCCAACACCGTCATGCATTTCATAACCGGCACCCCGATCAATGGCTACACCGGCGCCGACAAACCCACCGTCATCCCCGTCAGACCCTGACTCCAGCTCGACCTCGCCGTCCGCGCCGACGAGTTACGCGACCACATCTGACCCCCACACGCCGCTGCGAGCGCGGCCAGCCCGCATGAGCCCGCGCCCTCCGGTCAGGAAGGAGCATCTGCATGGCAACCCGCAAGATCCTTCTCACCATCGACGACCTCGACGGCACCCAGCCTGCCAAGACATTCACGTTCGGCTACCAAGGCCGCAACTACGAGATTGACCTCAACGACGCCCACGCCGCCCAACTGCACGACGCGCTGGCCCAGTTCATCGCCGCCGCCCGCGCCATCGACCGCCGCCGCAAGGCCGGTACGCAGCGCGCCACGGCCTGAACCCGTTCCCGACATCAGGCAGGAGACCATGCCATTCAACGGGACGGCCGCGTCCCGCACCACCGACCCGCGCACCGAACCCGGCCCGCGCTACCCGATGCTGCTCGTCCGGATCCCGCCCGGACCCGTCGACGACGAGCGCCTCATCGGTCGCATCACCCACCAGCTGCGCGCGCATGCAGGCGCGAGCGCCGCAGCCGAGTTCGCCAGGACCGCGCTGGCCTGCCGCACCCCAGATGACGTGCTCGCACTGGCCCGCGCCACCGTGACGGTCCTGACCAGCACCCACCAGGGCCGCCAACACATCTGACCACGCCGCTGCGCTCACGGGCCGCCACAAAGGCCGGCCCGCGATCACCCCTGCCCGGAAGGAGCCACCGTGGACAACAGACCCTGGCGGCTGCGTTCCATCGAGGCGACCAACAGTCTCGGCACGCTGCGCACCGCCATCACCTACGCCGACCTCACCATCCTGTACAGCGCGCACCCCGACCACCTGGCCGCCCAACTGCGTCTGCCCGCCCACCTGCGTGCACTCACAGAAGGCCACCCCGACCGCCTGACGTGGTACAGCACCGACCCGCACACCAGCGTCGAGGTCAGCGTCTGCTTCACCGACCCCACTGGTGCCGACACACTCCACCTGGCCATCGGCCTGCAGCCCAGCGGCCGCGAGCGAGCCCACCTTCGCCAGGTCACGCTCACCCGGGCCACCGGCAGCCGACAGCAGCGGCTGTCCCTGGCCCGCGCCGAGCCCGGTCGCCCCGGCAGATGTCGAGCGGCGATGCCGACGTCCAGGACGCCGAGCCACAGTTCACCGGGGTCCTGCCCTGGCTCATGGCACTCGACCCCGCCGATCAGACATGGACTGCCGAGGTTGCCCGGTCCCTGCGGCACGCCATCGGCCTCGTCGTCACCGCCACCACCGGTCCCCTGCCCGATCCTCACACCAGCGCCATCATCGAGGAGAACCTCGTCCAGCTGGAGGACAACCTCAACACCGGCGCCGACACGGCGCTGCGGCTGCTCGGTGGTCTCACCCGCCCGCCGAACGTCGCGCTCGCCCAGGCGGGCGGGCTGATCGTGCGTACCGGAGCCCTGACCGTGCCGCTGACCGACGCCTCACCCGGCACCCGGGCGCTGGTGCAGCTGGCTGCGGACCGCACCTGCCGCTGGCCGTACATCCACCTCGTCGAACAGCCCGAGCGCCACCTGCCGGGCCGCGACATGCCCGCACTAATCGAGTTCATGGCCGGCTGGGCATGTGACAACCGGATCGTGTGGTCTACCAGCGACGACACGGTGCTCAGCCACCTGCGCCATCTCCGAACACTGGTCGACGTCGCGTTCTACGCCGACAACGGCACCGGACCCCAGCCCTTCGACTTGTGGCCCGCCCGCACCATCCGGTCCGCCGACACCGCGCGCTGACCAACAGTCCGTTCTGCGCAATCGACGCCTGATCGAGCCGTGACGGCTCGACCGGCGGCCGCACCACCACAACCCGATCTCGGGGTGGGCGGCCCGCCGGGCCGCTCACCCCTGCCCTCAACCCGAAAGGGAGCAGGCCATGCGCCGTCACGGAATCACCCTCGAGCACCTGCTGCACATGCGATCGACCACCCTCCGCCGGCCCGAACCCGCCCAGTCCCGGCCCGCCGCGGGTGAGCCCGCCACGCCCGCCGGCCGTCGGCCCAAGGCCGTCGGCAATGCCAACGCCATCGCGCTTCGCGCCGCTCGGCTGCGCCGCGAACTCGCCGATCGCGCCGACACCCTCACCAGCGACGAACTCGAGCAGATCCTCACCGAACTCAAGGCCGCCGTCGCCGACCTCAACGCCACCATCGGCCTGATCGTCGGCACACCCGGCTGCGGCGCCGACACCGCCGTTCAGCAGGACGCGCCCACCGCCGCGGCAGGCATGGACGTCGACACCCCTCTGGCCCACACGCCCCGCGAGCACGCCATGCCTGCCACGACGAACCGCGACCGCGACACCCCCGGCCAGGTGGCCACAGCCATCTCGTGGCGCACCGGTGGCCTGCGCCGCCATGTCGCCGGCCACGGCGTCGACAACATCGCCGACGAAGACCTGGCCCTGCTGGTCGACCTGCTGCACGCCGCGGCTGTCGACATCCACGCCAGCGTCGAACTGATCGCCGCCGCGACCGCCTCGGCCCGCCCCCGCGTCCGGACCCGTCGCTACGACGACCCCACCGCCGACGGCAGCACCGCAGCGGCCGAGGGACAGACCGGGCCGGCCGCCGGGCTGCTGCAGACCACTTGATAGCAGTGCCGATCAGAGCGCCCATGTGACTCTGGCGGCCCCTGCCGCCAGCCCTGTTCATAGCCCGAAGGCGGCAGCCAGCCTGGAAAACTCCTGCCGCCTTCGGTGCTCCTAGCTGAGAGGAGCACCATCCAATGTCTCACACCCTGTACCTGTTCGGGCTGCTGGCACTGGCCGCCTTCGGCGGCTGGCTCACCGGCCGCCGCCAGCGCAACACCGCCCTGCAGACGCAGGTCAACGAGTTGAACGGCCAGCTGTGGCAGGCACGTCACGTCAACCCGCTCACCGGGCTGCGCAACCGCGCCGACGCCGAGACCCGCATCGCCGCCATGATCGCCGCCCGTGGGCCGGTCTGCGTCGGGTTCGCCGACCTCGACCGGTTCAAGGAACTCAACGACTCCTACGGACACGCGACCGGCGACCGCGCCCTGCAGCACTTCGCCACCGTGGTGCGCGCCCTGCTGCCGGACCTGTTCGTCTGGCACCTGCACGGCGACGAGTTCGTGTTCGCCTGGCGGTCCACCCTCGACGAAGGCCTGATACACGCCCAGTACCTGCGCCACCTCGTCGGCGTGAACCCGATGCCGTTACCCGACGGCGGCAGCATCGCCCTGAAGATGTCGATCGGTCTGGCCGCCCCGGCGGCGGGCATCGACGTCGCGCTGCTGCTGCACCAGGCCGACCTGGCCATGCATGACGCCAAAGGACGCCCGTCCGGCATCGCGTCCTACGACCCCCGCCACGGCGCGACCACCCTCGCGGTCAGGCCCGCACGGCGTGCACGCGACCAGCGCCACGACCTCGCCGATGCCGCCGTCCACGAGCCGGTCGTCTGACCCGCCTCCGACCTACGGTCGCCGACGCCGCTGTCGGCGACCGCCTCATCTGACGGGAGTCGCATGTCCCCCAAGCCTTCCACCGATACCGTGTCGATGGAGACCCAGCACCCCCACACCGGTGGCGTACACACGGTCCTGGTATGCGTGCCCGGCCGCTACGTCTACGGGGCGCAGCTACTCACCGCGCTGCGGTGCGCTGGCAGAACCGCGGTAGGCCAGGCTCAGCGACCACAGCGACTACCTACTCGCCCGGACCCAGCACGTCCCGCCATCCAGGTCGTGGTGCCCGCGCGGCCAGGCGCCCCGGCCGTGGACGGCCTCACCCCACGGCTGCCCGCGCACGTCGCGCAGGCCGCCGCTGACACCCTCTACGCCGTCGACGTGAGGGGGTTTGGACGACGCCGACCTCATCACCACTTGGCAGCAGGCCCAGGCCGTTGCCACGCTGCTGAACCTTGCCGACGGCATCGGCGTCAACGATCTGTTCGACGACCGGCACGTCATCGAATGACCGCCGACGGGTGGACGCTGCAACCGGCGAGTCTCAGACGTCAGCGTCCAGTGCGAGGTGCGGCGCGGCGAGGGAGAGGGCGACCTGCAGCCGACGCATCGAGTCCTTCCCGGTGCCAACGCTCGTCACCAAAGCACCCGTCGGACCGACCGGTCCGGTCCGAAATCGGCGGCGTAGGGAAACGGGCAGGTACCTGAGCCACGGCCTGCGGCGGCTGCTCGCGTCCAAGGCCGCCATCAGGTCCTCGCCCGGGGCGGGCGCTCGCCACTCCACGTGGCTCCAGTTCCGATTGTGCGGTTGCGGAGAAGACCACCAGATGAGGACCCACGCTGCGGCCTGGTCGCATGGCTTAGCGAACAGCCGTACAGACTCGCCGGCCTTGATGCTCCCGACCACAGGGAAGTCGTCGCTGAACACCAACTCGCAGTTGACCGGGATCAACTGCAGCACCCGGGCGTCGGACGTGCCGTTGTTGGCTAGCTCCCAGATGTGCCCGACGAGCGACTTGTCGGAGTTCTGCCGCGTCTCGCCGATCGCGCGAATGAAGAACTCGACGTGCGGCAATCCGCGCAGGGTGCGTGCCTCGCCGCGGATGACGAACGCAAGCGTCACCACCGCCACTACCAGCGACGAGAGCGCGATCCAGTCCGCGCGCGTCCACGGCGTCTCCGCGGCTACGGCCGCGATCACCTCTACACCGTTCATGCCCCACACCGTACCGACGAGCACACCATCCCCCACCGACCTGATCAGAGGACCACGGTTGACCACCGAACAGAACGAGATTGAGCAGCAAACTCCGCGGCCCGGCGTCCAACAGCGGCGTGTCAGGTCCGAGATGGCCGGTCCGCGTGTCTACGACGCCGACGACGGCTCCGTGCGGGCCCGCAGCGACCGGGCCATCTGGCGGGTCGAGCGCGAGCTCGTCGATTCGATGGTCGCGGCCGGGTGGGCCGCACCTGACTGACCGCCATGTGCGGTCACGCCCTGCTACCGGTGTCGGGGCCGCTGGTGCGCAGCGGAGCAGGCCTCCCGCACGCCGACCGTCTGCCCCGCCGCAGAGCCTACGCCGTGGCCGCCGCCGACTACCTCACCTGGCTGCGCGAGACCACCGTCCTGACCGGCCACCACTATGCCCGCCGACCGGCGCCGGGAGCCGGCTGCGGCCACGCCGGGACTGGTCCTGCTCGGCCCAGCCATCAGCACTAATGGGGCGCGGCTGCTCGACGAGGACTTCGGCACGATCGACAGCAAGTACCACCTGGCTGACCCTCGCGCTCTGCGAGCACACGCTACACGTCACCGTTCACCGCGGCCCTTACCCGTTCCAGTCGCACGCCCACGTCGACATCCTCAGCGGCGCAGGCACGTGGTCTCGACTGCTGGCCAGTTCCGCATCCTCGTGGTGGCAAGACACCAGCCCCACGCTCAAGACCCGCAGCCAGCTCGACCCGTCGCCGCAGCGCTATTGCTGCGCGCCACATCGTCCTGTCAGCCCACGCCGCCTGACAGGCCCCGCCGCTGCCTTTGCCAGCACAGCGCCAGAACCCATCTCGGTGGACCGGCTCCCGCAGCCGGGAGCCGGCCCGCCACTCCCTTTCACCGGCCCCGCACGATCGGGGCCGCTACGGAAGGCACGCCGATGACCACACCACAACCAGCTGCGTCAGCACTGTCGCCGGCACCCGCCGCCGCGGCCAACGCCGCCGGCGACCAGAACCAGGCCGCCACCACGCTCGGCGCCCGGGCGCTGCAGTTCCTGCAGGACCACCCCACCAGCGCCTACACCGTGCGTGACCTGAACACCCAGCTGAGCATCACCACCGCCTCAGGCGGGCTGCACGCCGCGCTGGTGCGGCTGGCCGACGCTGGCTACCTGCTGCGCGACAGCACCGTGAACCCGCAGACGTTCGCCGCGCACCCGAGCCCGCCGGCCGACCCTCCGCAGTTCGGCGCCGCCAACCGCGCCCCCACCTCATCCGGTCTGCCGCGGCGCACAGCCGCGGCCGGATCAGTCGTCAAACGCCCCAACGGCAGGGACTACCACACCCGCATGCTGGCCGGGGGCCGTGACGTCGATGTGCTGCGCAACCTGCGCCAGCACGACATCCCAGTGCTGCTGTATGGCCCGCCGGGCACCGGCAAGACCTCTATGTTGGAGGCCGCCTTCGGCGACGACCTGTACACCGTCAACGGCGACGCCGACACCGTTGTCGGTGACTTCGTCGGCGACTACATCGCCAACGGCGACGGCACCTACTCCTTCGTCGACGGCCCGCTGGTCCTGGCCATGGAGACCGGTGGAGTTCTGTTCGTCGACGACGCGACGATCATCCCACCGCAGGTCATGCCCGTGATCTACCCGGTCATGGACGGCCGCGGTGTCATCACCATCAAGTCACAGAACCGGCAGGTCACCGCCAAGCCCGGCTTCTACGTCGTGGCAGCGCACAACCCGTTCGTGCACGGCGCGGTGCTGTCGCCGGCGCTGGCCAGCCGGTTCAGCATCCAGGTCGAAGTCCCCACCGACTACCACCTGGCCCGCCGCCTCGGTGTGCCCGCACCGATCGTCGCCGTCGCCAAAGCCATGGCCGACAACGACGCCTGCACCTGGGCACCGCAGATGCGCGAACTCACCGACTACGCCCGCGTCAACGACGCCCTCGGCCGCACCGTCGCTGTCAACAACCTCGTCTCGGTGTGCCCGGAGGACGACCGGCCGGAACTGATCCGGCTGCTCGCCGACAAGATCCCCGGCGTTGCCGCCGATCCCCTAGCTGTCGGCGGCACCCGCAAGAAGGCCACACCGTGAACCTCGCCGACCTTGCCACCTTGCTGAACAGCCACAGCCACGGTCCCCGGATCACCTCTCAGCACCCCGCCTGGGAGGACTGGTCCAAGGCGTTCACCGCCCACATCCCGACCCTGACCGGGCTGACCGGGCTGAGCGTCGTGGTGACCCCCGGCGGTGGTGCAGGAGCACCCGGCTGCCACTTCCCGCACCTGCACCGCATCGAGATCGACGCCGACATCATCAAGGTCCCGCCATTCGCGGCCAACCCGCACAGCAAGAAGATCAAAGAGCGGCAGCTGTACGCCGCCGCGTACGGCGTGCTCATCCACGAAGGCGCCCACGCCCTGCACAGCCGCTGGAACCCGCCTCCGGACACACCCGACCTGCTCGCCGAAATAGCGATGATGCTCGAGGAGTCGCGGGCAGAGGCCCTTCACCGCAACCGCAGGCCCCGCGACGGCCGCTGGCTTCGTGCCGCGGCCGCCGAACTGATCATGCCGAACTTCGCCACCACCGCCAGCGCCTGGGACGCAGGCGTAGCAGCGGCACTGCTACTCACCCGCGCCGACGCCAAGATCCTGCGCCAGCGCGACGTCCGGCACCTGCGCAACGCGATCGTCGCCATCATCGGCACCAAACGGCTGCGCCGGCTACGCGACATCTGGCGCCAGGCGCACCAGTGCGCCGACACCGACGCCACCACCATGATCGACCTCGCGCGGCAGTGGCTCGAAGTCCTGGACATCGACCCCGACAGCCCCGACCCGACAGACAGCGCCCCCTACAGCCCGACCCTGCCCGCCGCCATCGCCGGCGCGCTCACCTCCGCCACCAGGCTGCCCGTCAAAACACCGCCTCCGCCGCCCGATCCACGGCACAAGGCCGCCGGACGCGTGTTCGGCCGAACCAAAGTCACCTGGACAACCAGGCCACCGACACCGCAGGAGCGCACCGCCGCGCACCAGCTGCGCCAGCAACTGGTCAAGGCCAGCACCCGCGACAAGACCGTCACCCCGATCCGGCGGCCCACCCCACCGGGCCGGCTGATGGTCCGCGCCGCGCTGGCCGCAGACGCCGCCCGCGCCCACGGCCAGCAGATCAACGCCGAACCGTTCCGCGCCAACAAGACCCGCAAGCCGCCCGTGCCGCCGCTTCGCGTCGGCATCGCCGTCGACGTCTCCGACTCCATGAGCGGCTTCGCACCGCAGGTCTCATCACTGGCGTGGATCATCGCCCAAGCCAGCCACAGCCTCGACGCCAAGACCGCCACCGTCGCGTTCGGCCCCACCGTCCAACCACTGACCCGCCCCGGCCAGGCCCACCCCGCCGTGCAAGAACTGGACCCCGGCGGCGGCACCAGCTACTTCGACCAGGCAGTGCTCGCCCTCGACGGGGCACTCGGCCTGTCCGGCAAAGGCGCCGCCCGCCTACTGGTGATCATCTCCGACGGCGACATCCCCGACCTGCGGGCCGTGAAACTCGCCCTGCACCGCATCACCCGCGCCGGCGCCGCCCTGCTCTGGCTGACCCCGCCGGGCACCACCCTGCCGATCAGCGGCCAGAACCAGATCCAGGTCACCGACCCGGCGCAGTGCATCGCCATCGTCGGCCAAGCCGCCGTCGACGCCTGGGCCAAAGCCTGACCCCTGCCCGCCCCGGACCCGCAGTCTGACGCTCGCCGCATCCATGGCCGCCCAGCCCGGCAAAGGACCCTCGCCGGTCGACCGCTGAATCTCGCCCGCCAACCGGCCCGCCGCAAGGTTTCTTACCCGGCGGCGGGTCCCTGCCTGCGCACGCCGGGCACACCCGGCAGCCAGGAGCACACCATGACCAAAAGCTTCGACGTCATCGCGGCGCAGATCGGCCACGATGTCGTCGTCAGCCGATTCGGCTACCTACTCCCCTTCGACCCGCTGATCGCCGCGGACCGGATCGCCGCCGCATGCGCCACCGCACTGGCCGGCACCGCCCTGAGCATCAGCGCCACCGACCGTGATGCCGCTAGCCTCAGCGGCGCCGGCTTGGCCGGGTCGGCCACCGACCTGACCGCCGTCCATGACCACGCCCTCGACCTGCTCATCCGATGGATCGACCTGCGGCTGCCACCCGACATCACCTGGCGTCCAGCCGCCGTGACCTGCCCTGGCTCGCCCGCCAGCGGCGCCTACCCCGCCCAGGTCCGCACCGACATCCTCGGCCGGATCCTCGACGCCCGGTTCACCTGCACCGTCGCCTCTGATATCGGCGAGGACCTGCGTACCACCGACGGCCACGATCCGGTCGGCTGGCAGCGCGACTGCGACGGCATGGTGCACGCCGCAGTGGGCGTGCGCTGGCGGCGCTACGCAGGCGGGCTTCGCCGCCGGATCCGCACCGCGCAACCGGCCGATCCCGAGCTGTGCCGTATCGACGACGAGATCGTCAGTCGGCAGCTGGCCAAACTCGAAAGCGCCGCGATCGACGACGCCGCCGAAGCACTGCGGATCTGGCTGCTGGCCTACGACCGCGCGAGCGGCCACGGTCTGCACGGACGCGGGCTGCTCGACGCCGGTGACCCGGCCGCGCTGGACGTGATGTCGCCGCTGAGCACCGATCACGATCCCGCCCGTCACGTCGCACAGCGCTGGAACGCCGACGCCGGCCGGCAGGGCCTGCGGTTCTGCGACCTCGACCCGGTCCAGGCCGAAGACGCGGTGCACCTGTATGTCAGCACGTACACCGATGTGCTCCTACGGCTCGGCGCGATGCAGGTCCGCGGGCAAGTCCCCGACACCACGCGATGACACCCGCGGGCCGGTCGCATACCGCACGGGCGGCGACCCCCGCCCCGCTCGCCCGCCCGGCCCCAGCATCCGACCCTCCAGGAAGGACACCGATGGGCTACACCCGCTCGTTCACGCTGCAACCCGGCAGTGCCGCCTACGCGGCCGCGTGGCCGCAGATGCTGGCCGACACCGAACTCATCCTGCAAACCGTCAGCCGCCGCGGCATCGCGCTGTGCGGCCCCCTCGGCACCGGCAAGCCACAGCTCGACCCTGCCGTGGGCATCGGGTTCAACGGCAACCTCGACTCCGGCCACGGGTGCGACTCGCTGTGGCTGCCCGCACCCGGCCCGGTCGCCGCAGGCGCACCCGACGACGCCAGGGTCTGGCGATACACCAAGACCATCGGCCTGCCCTACGACCTCGCAGTCACGAGCGTGCTACTGCGCTGCCACCTGCTGGCACCCGACGCGTTCACCATCGGCGGCAGCGGCACCTGGCACGACTGGACCACCCCGGTCGGCCACAACCCCCGCGACCTCGTCACGGACCTGTTCGGCACCCACGTCGCCGACAGCCCACTGGTCGACACCACCGAAGGATTCGCGCTGACCCAGTCCGGCGGCTGGGTCGACCCGCGCCTGGCCACCGAACCCATCGTCGTGACCCGGCCCCCACGTTGAACACCAGCCAGCCACAACCCCCGTCCACTCCGAAGCTGTCCGACAGCCAGAAGACCGTCCTGAACTGGCTGCGCCACTGCGGGCCGGGCACCGCCGCCCAGATCACCGCAGTCACAGCCCTGGCCTACCCCACCGTCACCCTCGCCCTGCGCCGCCTGCACACCGCCGGCCTCGCCACCTCCAGCGGCCGGGCATGGACAGCGACGCCCAGCAGCCCGCACACTCCCGAGGACCCGACACCGCTCGACGAGTTCCCGCAACGCCAACCCGGCCTCGCGCCTGACGGACCAGAACAGCCTGACGTCGACCCGCCAGCGCCCAACGGCCGTCGGCCCTACCGCCGGACCGGCACGCCTCGGCTGGCCAAAGGCGAGCTGCGCGGCCTGGTCCTGGACTACCTGCGCGAACACCCGGACCTGGAGTTCGGGCCGACCGCCATCGCCAAGGCACTCGGCCGCGCCGACGGCGCGGTGATCAACGCCTGCAACAAACTCGCCGCCAACGGCCAAGCGCTGCGCACCCAGGACGCACCCGCGCGCTTCAAAGCGACTCCGAGCTGATACCCGACGCCATGAGGCCGGATGCGCACGTCCTGCGCATCCGGCCTCACCAGTCGCGCCTCCGGCATCACGCCGCGGCCGACGCGTCCCATCTGAAAAGGACTGCCATGCGACTCATCCACCCCGACGGCTCAGCCGACCACCGCGTGCACCTGGACCCGCTGCACACCCACCCTGTCGGCGAGCACGCCCTGATTGTCTGCCAGCCGGGCACGTATCGTGATCTTGGTGATCTGCTCAACGAACTCGACACCCGGCTGCGGCTGCAGGTCGGACCCATCGACGAGCTGCCCGAGATACTGTGCGACGAGCACATGCTCAGCCCCGCTGACATCCCTTGAAATAGATCGTCTAGCGGCCGTTGGTTAGGTGGTCGAGCAGCCAGTCGGCTACCGCACGGGTGGCGCCAGCGACGAAGCCGGTGATGACGGCAAGGGTGATTCGGGTACGCCGGTCGGGCTGGTCCTGAGTTGGTGTCATTGGATGCTCCATCGGTTTGAGGTGAACGCGGGAGCCGGCGCCGGCTGTGTGTTCAGAATCAGGCCACCGAAAGGTGGCGTGCTGTGGTGCCGATGAGAGCCGCCGAGATGTCGGTGGAGCGGATAGGGCATGCTGGTTTGGCGATGGATGCCGATGAGTCCCGACAGCCGATCCGCCGTGTCAGGCCGGTGGAACGCGTGCTGCTGCCCGCAGGGGCGACCCATGATCTGCAGGAAAAGATCTATTGGCTGTACGCGGAGGCCGACTGTCCCCGACTGGGCGACCTCGCCGCGATGATCTACGCCGACGAGCGGGGTACCCTGCCCGGGGCGCCGAAGAAGGACGTCGTCCACGCCATCATCAGTGGTGACGGACTAGCGTCGCAGCAGGACACGATCACCGTCGCGATGACCCTGGCCCACATCGCTGGCCGCAGCGACATCGCCATGGTGGCCGAGCTAGTTCGTGAGTTGTGGATCGCGGCCCGTGCAGCGCCTCCAGTCCCGCCACCGGTCCGAATGGGTCGGCCGGTCGGTGACTGTGATCCGTTCGTGTTGGAGGTGCACCCCGCGATCCATGGCTCCAGCGAGCATGGCGAGCGGCTGGACCCCTTACCCCGGTACGTGCCGCGGGCGCACGACGGGCGGTTGCGGACGGTGGTCCACGAGTTGCTGGCTAGCGGGATGTCGCGGTGGGTGACTCTGGTGGGCGGGTCGTCGACGGGCAAGACCCGAGCCTGCTGGGAGTTGGTTCGATACCTGGAGCAGCAGCAGCCGGGCCGATGGCGATTGTGGCATCCGTACGATCCGACCCGCCCGGAAGCTGCTTTGGCAGATCTGGAGCGGGTTGGCCCGAACACGGTCGTGTGGTTTAACGAGGCCCAGTTCTATCTCGGGCCAACCGATCCAGGACTCGGTGAACGTATCGCGGCGGGGTTGCGCAGCTTGCTCGGCGATCGAGGGCGGGGGCCGGTGCTGGTGTTGGCGACCTTGTGGCCGGAATGGTGGAACACGCTGACCGCACGACCCGCAGGCGGGGAGCCTGATCGGTTTGCGCAATCCCGGTATCTGCTGACCGGGACCAGGATCGGAGTGGCGGACGGGTTCACCCCAGAAGAGGTCGCCGGGTTGCGGGATGCGGGTGTGGATCCGCGGCTGCGGCAGGCCGCCGCCCGCGCTGAGGGCGGCAGGATCACCCAGTACCTGGCCGGCGCACCCGAACTACAGGACCGCTACGACACCGCGCCACCGGCCGCCCGCGCGATCATCCAAGCGGCGATGGACGCCCGCCGGCTCGGCCACCCGCTTCCGGTGCCACACGCCCTACTGGAACGGGCGGCAACCGGCTACCTCCACGATCACGACTGGGACAGCCTCGATGAGGACTGGCTGCAACAGGCCCTGGCCTACACCGCCCGACCGTGCAAAGGCGCCCGCGGGCCGTTGACCCGCATCCGGGCCCGCGACGGCGACCCGATCGGCGGCAGCGGGCAGCCGCACTACCGGCTGGCCGACTACCTCGAACAGACCGGCCGCCGCGAACGCGCCTCGATATACCCTCCCGCCAGCTTGTGGACCGCGTTCATCACCACCGTCACCGACCCCAGCCTGCTCCGGCAACTCGGCCACCAAGCCCGCGACCGGGGCCGCTACCAGCAAGCGATCCCGCTGTACACCCGAGCCGCCGATCACGGCGACACCAACGCCCTGCGGAACCTGGCCGAAATGGCAGAGAGGTCCGGGGACACCGCCTGCGCCGAGGCCCTGGCCGTGCGGGCCGCCGAGCTCGGCAACACCAATGCCCTGCGGGACCTGGCCGTAACGCGGGAGCGGGCCGGGGATACCGCCGGTGCCGAGACCCTGTACCAACGGGCCGTCGACCACGGCGACAGTGACGTCCTGCCGAAACTGGCCATTATGCGGGAGCGGGCCGGGGACGCCGTCGCCGCCGAGACCCTGGCCGTGCAGGCCGCCAACAGTGGCCGCTCCTACGTCCTGTGGGACCTGGCTGTGATGAGGGAGGAAGCCGGGGACACCCTCGGCGCTGATGCCCTGGCCGTAAAGGCCGCAGCCCACGGCAACTACTCCGCCCTGAAGCGCCTGGCCAAACTGCGGGAGCAGGCCGGGGACACCGCCGGTGCCGAAGCCTTGCACCGGCAGGCCGCCGCCGTCGCCCCTTTTGACGTCCCCCCAGATCCCAAGATAGATATCTTGGTCCTGGCCGAGGCACGGGAGCGGGACGGGGACACCGAGGGTGCCGAAGCCCTGTACCGGCAGGCCGCCGCCGTCGCCCCTTTTGTCGGCATGGACAGCCTGGCCAAATGGCGGGAGCGGACCGGGGATACCGCCGGTGCCGAGGCCCTGTACTGGGAGGCCACCGACCGTGGCTACTCCGCCCTGTACGCACTGGCCAGAATGCGGGATGAGGCCGGGGACGCCACCGGCGCTAACAGAATACGGAGGTTCGGGCTTACCGAGTCCGGCGAGATCGCGACCACGCTGAATTTCGGACCTCTGGACCTGGGCTAACGTCTGGTTGGGGTACACCTCGACACAACATCCACGAGTGCGCCGATGGGCGTGACAGTTGCTCGCGGCCACGGTCGCCGCTGGACCAGCAGGGATTCAGTCCGAAATCAGCCGGGGATCAGGTCCGAAATCACGCCCGAGCCCTGGCGGGAACCGCTGTCATCTAGTCTAGACGGTCTAATCCAAGGAATCAGTGGTCGTATGCGGTCAGCGATCGCATGATCGGTTGCCCGGTTCGCCAGTTGAACCAGATCGCGGCGGTCAACGCGAGGATGCACCTCGGGACACGTACGACCACTCCCTCGACCGTGCGTCGTCCCTCACGCCCTCGACGACGTCCTCGCACAGTTTCTCGCCCGGCCACGCATCCACAAGGTCCTGCGCCACGGTGCGGCGCTGGGTAACCCACGTCCGGACTGGCTCCGCGCCGCGATCGAAGCCCACCAGCAACTCGACCCTGGTGCCTACGTCCACGGGCTGGCGCACAACACCCTGCTCGGGCAGGCCTACTCCGACCAACACGGACTGCTCAATCCCCGGCCCCACACGCTCGCCGCTGTACAGCATGGCCGAGTTGCGCACGTTCTGGACCGCCGCGATCGAGCGGATCAACGCGCTGCGTTCCGGCAGCGTGCTCGCCGTTCTGGACGCCGGTCTGCTGAGCGATCCCGCATCCGTCAGCCGCCCCTGACACGAATTCCGGGTGCGCACCTATCGGCGCACCCGGGGTCACGGCAGGCCGACACCTTGGCAAGGGCATCAGCCCCGACCTGCGAAAGAGCACGCCACCATGGGAAAGAGACAACGGCGGCGGCTTCGTGGACAAGCCCTCGCCCGCACGGCGGCAGTAGCGGCGCTGCGCGCCCATCGAATGCTGGTCCGTCTGAACACGCTGACCCTGCAACTGGTCTGTGGGCACACCGTCGAGCAC
This sequence comes from Catellatospora paridis, assembly GCF_009720365.1. Taxonomy (GTDB): domain Bacteria; phylum Actinomycetota; class Actinomycetes; order Mycobacteriales; family Micromonosporaceae; genus Catellatospora; species Catellatospora paridis. The sequence goes on from NZ_ML769316.1 coordinate 161,581, forward strand.
CACGGCGACGGCACCTGGCTGCCCGCCGCAGCCGACTGCCCCCGCCACGACACCCAGCTGATTGCCCACATCGACGCCGTCACCTGCCAGATCGCCCGCGCACCCGACCCGGGTGCAGCCACGGCCTGGCACCTCGGTCAACTGCGCGCCACCACCTGGCGGCAGCGGCTCGGCCGCCTGCGATACCGGCGCACCGCCTACACGATCACGATCACCGGACCCGAGCGCCTCGACGGCGAGAAGCCTTACGACTACGTCCTGACTGCCCGACACCCCGCCCATACGATCGCCGCCGCGGCCCGGACCCACCTGTTCAACCAGGAAGAACCGATCACCGCGCTCACCGAACCCGGCCCCGACAAGCTGCCGATGATCCACATCACAGCCATCCAGCCCGGCACTCCCGCCTACGGGCCTGACACCCCAGGGCTGTTCTGGAACGACCTGCGCACAAGGAGAACCTGCCGATGGGCCAAGACGCTTCGCAGCCGATCATCCTGATCATCGACGGCAGCAAAGCCGCACGCTACGGAGAACGTGCCCACGCCTACGACGCCGAGCACGACGCCGCCTACGAACGCGAGCGCGTCCGCGGTGACGTGTCCGCATCCAACTGGCACGCCATGACCGGCCTTGCCGAGGAATTCGCCGGCGACTGCGCCCACTTGTGCACCGGCGCGCTGCCCGCCCTGCCCCAGCACATCGGCGACGACGGGCGCCCGTGCCCGTGGTCCGGGGCATTGTTCGACGCGGACGAGATCGTGTGCCCTCGCCGATGCCGCACCATCTCACCTGCACCATCGGATGAAAGGGCCGTGAGCCTGCACGGTGCCCTCGACCGGGTCACCGCGATGGAGAGCGACTACGCCGAGGGCTCCGACGAGTTCCAACTCGTCCAGCTGGTCGGCGTCGATCTGAGCGACGGCGTCTCCCACGTCATCGAGGGCTGGCGGGAAGCCGCTGAAGACCTCGGGCACACCCTCGGCTGGCTCGCCGACAGCGGACAGACGCCCGAAGCGGTCGCACGGCTGCGCGCCCTGGTCGAACAGGTCCGCGCCGGCATCCTGCGCGACCTGCCCAACTAGCACCTAGACCCGAGACCAGCACGCGGAGCCTGGCTGCCGCTCCCCCGGCGGCCACCACCCCCGCATCCCTGCGCGGTGCTCGTCACCGCATCCGTGTTGCACGAACAGGAGCACCACATGAAACTGACCGAACGGCAATCACTGGTCGTCGACCACATCCACGATCACGCGCCCATCACTGCCAAGGACCTCGCCACCCAGACCGCCATCGCCTACTCCAGCCTCACCCCGATCCTGCGCGGCCTGGCTAACCTCGGCCTGATCGCCAAGAACGGCGACAGCTGGACCATCGCCACGACCGACCAGGCCACCGACCTCGCCACGATGCCAGACGGACACGACGGCTCGGTCGAAGCCCCGAGCGCCGACACGACCGCAGACGAGCCGGCCACCGACCCCGAAGCCGAAAGTGAGGCCGGAGGCAGCGCCACGGACGAGCCGAGCGATACCGAGTGCACCGGCAGCACGGACGCTTCCGCCGAAACCGGGCTCGGCACCACCGCTGACGAGCCGATCGCCACTGAACCAGGTGCGCCCGACGGTGATGAGGCCGACGAGCAGACCACCACGCCGGCGGCCAAACGCCGCTACAACCGCAGCGACATCCCGGCGCTGGGCAAGGGCAAGCTGCGCGAGGCCGTCGCGGCCTACCTGCACGGCGTGCCCGGCGAGCAGCTGACCGTGCCCCAGATCGCCGCCGGTGTCGGCAAGCAGCTGGGCCGAGCCGTCGGCAACGGCGCGGTCCAGAACGCCGTGCTCAAGCTGATCGAGCTCGGTCAGGCCGTGCACCTGCCCGGCAAGCCGAACAAGTACCAGGCCGCCACCAAGTAGCTGACCGCGTCGCGGAAGCCGGGCCCGCCGGCTCCCGCGACACTTCCGATGCAAGGAGGACCCGGTGAACCTGCTACCGCACCGCGCCACGCCCTGTCCCCGATGCCCATGGCGCACCGACATCTCCGCCCGTGCCCTGACAACCGACCGTGTTCGCCTGTTGCGTGCCGCGTGCGGAAGCCGCGGCCACGAGGCGGCCCCGTACGCGCCGATGGATTACTGCGACCAGCCGGCCGCAGGCCCGCAGCTGATCTGCGCGGGCTGGCTGGCCGTACACGGACTCGACCACCTCGGCGTACGCATCGCCGCCAGCTTCGCCAGACTGCCCGCCGCAGTGCTGCGTCCCGACCCGACACGACCACCGCTGTTCACCGACATGGCCGCGATGCTGGCGGCACTGCCCGACCCCGAACCGCCACAGTCCCTCGACGTCGAGACCTACCCAGCCGAAGACCGGTCCCTCGACGTGGCCGACCCTGCCACCGGGTTGCCCCGAGTCCTGTCCCGGCGCTGCTCGACCTGTGTACTCGACCCGGCCGACCTCATGCACCTGGGCACCGAGCACCGTCGCGACTTCCTGCGTGACGTGCGCGCCCGCGACGGCTACGTGGTGTGCCACCAGACCCTGCCCGCGACAGCGCCACCCGGCTTCGCCCCCGCGGTCTGCCGCGGCTCCTACGACAAGATCCACACCACGACGGTCGCCGCTATGAAGCTCTTCGGCGTCGTAGAGGTCGAACCCCCGTCACCGGCCGATCCCACCGACTCCGCGGGAACGTGACCGACGGCATCGGTTAAACGATCCGCCAGCCCCGGATCACTCCGGCCGACCGCCAGCACCACCACTTGCTCAATGGCGCGGACCACGGGTCGATGGTCGCGGCCGCCCGGCACCCCGCCGGGCACAACCGCTCCGGAGGCATCATGCGCACCGCACTACACGAACCCGACACCGACCGGCAGGACCCCGCCGCAGAACCCGCGCCCGCCGCACCCGCGGACGCGCCCACCGGTGTTCCCGACCCGGCCACGGAGGTCGCGCAGGCCCTGCGCCTGCTAGACACCGCCGCCGGTCAGGCCCGCGACCTGCTGCACGAGAACGCGGCCGTCCTGCCCAAAGCCATGCTGGCCACCGCCCGGACCCTGCTCGCCACGGCCGCGCACCTCGTGCGAAACCTCGACGGCTGGGTCCTGGACATGGCCCGCCCCACCCACAACGACGTGGCGCAGGTGCTGGCCAGCACTTGCGACGCGATCCGGCACACCGGCGCCGCCCAGGCGCTGGTCGAGCTGGCTCACCCCGACGACCGCGTGTGACCCATCGCCAGACCCTGGGTGGGCGGCTCATGCCGCCCACCCAGGGCCCTTTGTCTTTCAGCGCTCAAACGCCCGGCCCTGGCCGGGCAGGAAGGACACGACATGCGTGTGATCCCTCTTCGCGGCGGCGACATCGACGCCATCAACGCCGCAGCCCACCAGGCCTACCGCCACTGGGTCCTCACGGCCAACCACGGCCCCGGCAGCGCCCAAACGCAGCTGCGTCACGAGCTGAAGGACCACCCGCAGCTGCGCCAGCAGCTGATCGCCTGCGCCCTGCACTCCGAACACGTGCCCGGCGCGCTGCTCGACCGCCACCGCCACCCGGACCAGCCCGGCATGGTCTGCATTCCCGAGACCGACATCGCCGCGATGACCGAACTCGCCACCGCCTGGCAGAGCGCAGCAGCCGACGCGGTCGCCGCCCTGCAACCGCTCTACCCCGCCATGTCGGCCCACGACCTGCACGGCGGACATGTCGCCGTCTTCGGCGAGCTGATGCACGACGCGGCCCAGATACCGGCGATCGACATGCCAGCGATCAACGCCCCCGAGCCCGGCATCTGGTACACCGACGGGGGTTGGACCCAGTTGATGCACTACCTGCACAACACCGACCCCCGCCCGGACACCACCACCTACATCGGGTTCCATCCCGGCCGGGCCATCACCGTCAGCCAGCACCGCGCCGACGGCGAGCCCCAGTGGCTGACCGGCCCGTACAGCCATCTCGACGTCCCAGCGGTGGCACCCCGGCCGCTGCAGTTCTGGACCAGCCACCTGCACGCCCGATTCACTGCCGGCGGCCAGCCCGTCACGGTCATGGACTGGAACCCGCACCTGATCAACATCGGCCGCAACGCACACGCGCTCGCCGCGTACGCCTTGGGCCGTCGCGCCACCGATGAGACCCCTGACTACGCTGCCGACCCCGTGCTGCGCCTGGGTCTGGGCCACACGGCCTACGTCGAGTTCCTGCCCGCGCTGCGCCGCGACCACACCCCAGCCGAGCAAGAACGCCTCAACAACACCGACGGCGAGCAGACCCCGGCGTCCGACGACATCCACTGCACCGACCTGGCCATGCTGGACCGCCAGCTGTCCAGGCTGTACGGCTGGCTCGCTGCCGACCTGGTCCTCCCGGCCGGATCCACCGCACGGTAGTCGTCGGACTCACCGCACCCGGCGATAGGCCCGGCCGAGCGCCGTCCCGCGCGGGACGGCGCTTCCGCCTGCCCCAGGCATGCGAGCACCTCTGACCCAACAGGACGGGGTGCTCTGGCTGCCAATCGTCCAGGTCGGCACCGGCGGCACCCGCCATCGCATTGCCCTGCCCTGAGGGAAGGCGTGCCCCATGACCACCTCACCCACCCCCACTACCGTCGACCTGACCCCGGCCGAGCGCACCGCCATGCGGCACATCGCACGGCTGCAGACAACGCTGCTGGCCGCCCGCGCCCGACGCGTCGCGATCGCAGCCGTACGCGCAGGCTGGTGGCAGCACCACTCCGCCGACGTGGCCCTAACCGCCAACGGCCTGCCCGGCCTGCCCATGATCTGGCCCATCCACCTGCACCTGCCGCTACGCCGCACACTGTTGGCCGCCGACGCCCAAACCGCGATCGCCGACGCCCGACGTGACATCACCGCGACGATCGGCCGTGTCTTCGACCACGACCAGCCGCTACTACACCTGACCATCACCAGCGCCTCACCCGACACCACCGGCCCCGCCGAGACCAACGGCCACCACTATCTGATCGACGCCACCGCCGTGCTCGCCATGCCCACGATCGCCACCAGCGACCGCGACGCGTACGCCCAAGCCCGGGCACTGGCCGCCGAGCGGCTGGCCGGCCAAGACGACCTCGCCCTCCGCGGGGCTCCGGCCTGCTACCTGCCCGCCGACCACAGCGTCCACGACCTGGGCGCCCCGGTCCTCGATCCCGACGTCGACGGCCCCGACAGCACCGGCCTTCAGTGCGCACTGGCCGGTGACTCTCTACAAGACACCCCCGAACCGGACGCGGTCGCCGCAGCTACTTCAGTTCTGGAGCGGCTACGGCGAAGCCTGCGCCGCCACATCATCGACGCCATCGGCGACGGCATCGGCAACCAGCGCGGCGACGACGGCCATCACTACGCCGACCAGATCCTCACCGCCATGGGCCTGGACCCGCTTCCCCGCTCCTGGCAGTACCACGTCACGGCCACGATCACCCACACCATCACCGCCGACTCGCCCCAGCACGCGCGGACAGCTAGCTTCCGGCAGCTGCGCGACATCAGCCCGACAACCCCCCAGCGGGCGCTGCCGCTCACCTACCCCGACGACCTCGACCCCGGCCCCCGGATCGATCAGGTCGGGCCGGGCCGCTACCGGGTGACCCTCGAGATGACCTACCTCGTGTGCCTGCGCGGTGCCAACTGCCCGGTGCTCGCCGAAGCCGCCGTACGTGAGCAGCTGACGACCTTCGAACCCGCCCACGCGGCCTTGCCGCTCCGCCTGACCGCGCTGGGCCGGCGGGTCGACAGGATCCTGGACCGCGCAATCGACTGACCTGTGCCTGGCCGTGGCGCAGCCCCCCGCTCAAACTGTCACATCTCAAAGACGAACAAGGGTCGCTCTTCGTACCATCGTGTGCTGCGACCTCGGATGCCATGGCCCGACAGCTGAAGCGCCCTACACGGATGGAGCATCGCACCCGGCACCGGACGACACCCGCGCCCGGTTCGGCCCAGATGCCACCGCCATTCGGCCCGGTCCGTCGGCTACGCCGCCGCGGCATCGGCACGCCCGGCCGCTGGAGCCGACAAGGCGCTCCGGTTAACCTATCGATGAACGCGTGTTCGGCTTGCTTCCCCCGTGGCAAGCCGAACACGCCTTCTTTTTTGCTTTCCGGACGCGGCGGTGTTGGCGGCGTCACCCAGCGCTCTGGCCGATGGCACCTGCAGCCCAGCGATCATCCGAGCAGCTGGACAACCCTGTCGGGCAGGTGTGGCGGGTCGAGCTCAGCCAACGGCAGCCATGCGAAGGCGCCGACCTCCGCTGTCTGCAGCGTGACCGCGGTGCCATCAGCCACGGTGAGCAGAAACCGAAAGTCGAAGTGGAGGTGCGCCGGCTCGTAGCGCGCCGCGTTGGCAGGAATCGCGTACACACCGATGTCGGCCGGGATGTCGTCCACCAGCACCAGCTGGTCGGCGGGAATGCCGGCTTCCTCCACGGCTTCACGTACCGCGGCGTCGACCAGGCTGAGGTCGCCAGGTTCGAGGTGACCTCCCGGCCCGAGCCACTTGCCCAGGACGTTGTGACGAAGGTGAAGGGCACGCCTGGCCGGATCGACCACGATCGCCGAGGATGTCAGATGCCCGGGAAACGTGCCGCGGAAGGTGATGTCGTCCGACTCGGCCAGTGCGGAACCGATGGGCGCGAGCCTGTCGGCCTCACCCGGATGACGCTCAAGGTAGGCCGACATCGTCTTGGCGATGTGGTCGTAGTGGATCATCCGGTCCCCCTTTCGTAGTGCCGGCCGCCGGACGCCGCCGATGCGGCCGCCCTACTCGACAACGATCCACGGCCCACCGGGCGGCACCCCCGACGCCGTCACCATCATGCGACGCACCCTGCGGCCGTAGCCAGATGTGGCTGGCCCGAGCTGCTCGCGAACCACCCCCGACACACACCATTGCCGGAAGCAAGGCACCGGCACCGGCTGGTTCACACACGTAATACGACCTGGTCGCCACAAACGCAACCCAGAGACCGAGTATTCCCAGTACCTAGGCGGTCCAGGACCGACGCCAAGTCCAACCATCAGGGGTGTCATTCCAAAACGTAATACGCTAGGCTTCCTTTGTGCCTGGCGGGGGCGCGTTCTGTCGATGTGCCGAGCAGACGCCCTAGGAGTGCCAGTGCCTCACTGTAGAGACGGCGCGAGCGCGCCGTGCGCGGGTCGCCGCCGTTGCGCGGCCAGATCTCCCTCCGCCTGTCGATGCCGCCCAAGGCAGCGGGCTCCGCCGCAAACGGCGCAGGACCGCGCTCCATCGGGCGCCGAACGATCTCCACCGCGCTATCACGCCGTCGCGATCCATCACGTGAGGGCATCGCACGACCCAACTCACTCGCCGGCCGCACAGGCCGACAGATCCCGAAGGAGGATCGGTGTGCAAGACACGCAAAAGCAGGCACGAACTGCGCTCGGGCTACGGCAGCCGACGCGACCCGCGCCGCGCCGCGCCGCGCCGCGCCCATCAGCTGACCGTCACACCGCACAACGCCTGGTTGGCGCAGCCGACGGGCAGCCCACGCGTAACAACTGGCACGGTCAGGCGGCAGCCATGACCGCACTCGACAAACCGGCCGACCCTCATGAGGCCACGCAGGCTCGGCAGCGGCGCAGGCCGCAGCGGGCTATGGCTGCGGCGCTGGCCGTCACGCTGCAGACCGCGATGTTCGCTCTGTCGGCCTCGCCGGCCCAGGCGGCGACCCCGCCGTGCAACGGGTACGGCTACATCGTCGGGACCTACTACTACGACTGGGACATCCCCGCGGCCATGACCAGCCTGGCGCCGGTCGCCAACCCAGGCCCCAGCATGACCTGGAAGTGCACGATGTCGCCCGGTGCCAACCACTTGGGAGTGCGGGCACTACGGGACACCCTCAACAAGTGCTACGCCACGGTCATCGGCAAGCCGCTCAAGGTCGACGGCAGCTACGGCAGCCTGACCCAGGCCGCCGTGGCCAAGGCCCAGAAGTGGCACAAGATCAAGCAGGATGGTATCTACGGACCCCAGACCGCCGGCGCCATCTACCACAACAGCTACGCCGCCAGCCTGACCGCAGGCAGACCTGGCATTTGGGGCTGCGCACGCCTCGGCGTTCCAGGCCACGGCTTCTGACCCATCTACTACCCCCCTTCACCCCCACCCAGCACGTCGGCCGCGACCCCCAACCCGGCCGCACCGCACCCCTTCTTACCGGAGGTTGTGAGCCTCCTCCTCGCTCGGGCGAGCCGTGATGTAGGCGTCCGTCTCCAATATCTGATCGCAGGTCCCGCCTTCAGCGACCTCAGGACACGGAAGCAACTCCTTGTCACCGGTCGCGTTGAGACGAGCAGCGCTCGACGGGCCGTAGCCCGGACAGGGTGATCCGCGAAACGGAACCTAGACCCTGCGGGCGACGGCGGGCCGCAGCATTGCTGGACCGACCTGTTGCTTCCACGGTCGCACGGCTCAGCCTAGGCCGGCACAGTCTGACAGCCAGCAAGATCACTAGTGACATGTTGCACCGCGCCAGAGAGCGGCCGAGGATGTTCTCAGCTACTTCCGCACGAGTCGGCCAGACCGCGACCCCCAGCTGCACACGATCCGGTCGTTAGCGCCGGCGCTAGCCTAGCTGCGCCTGAGGCTGGGGCTGGCGACTCACGAGCGCGCTGGTTACCGAAGGTCACGCGTGTGGCGCGTGAGGTGGGTTCGGAGGGCAAGCTCGGCGGGGCCCCGGTGTGTGCTACCGGCGGAGGCCGCGGCCCAGGGCTGGCACGGTAGCCGCAGGCGTCTTGTGGCTGGATGGGGGCTTGGGGCCATCCAGCCCACGTCCAATCCCGGCAGATGTCCAGGCGGAGCCAGGCAGGGCCAGTACCCGCGTCCACGGTGTGTAGGTTGACGGGTCCGGACGCCATGCTTGTCACGCATCGGACTGCCCGGGCAAGCCGGTTGGAGGTGCCTGACCCGTGCGTTGGTTGGCTACAACTACGGCGTGACTCTTCCAAGTTGGCTCAAGCGCGCCGAACCGACCAAGCCTGTGACGCTGCTGCAGTTCTGGGTGGCGTTGACGGGTGTGATCATCGCCGGGATCGCGCTGTTTGCCAGCGCGGCAGTGCTGCTCTGGCTCGGTCTCGACCGCCCCGACCTGGGCACGGGGATGCCGCTTGAGCCCAAGGACCAGTTGGATCTAGTGCGCATCGCCCTGATCGTGACAGGTGGCATGGGCGGGTTGGTCGCACTGGTGGTCGCCTATCGAAAACAGCGCATCGCCGAAGACGCCAACCGACGGGCCGAGACAGAGATCCGCTGGGCTGAGGAGGCAAACCACCGGGCGATCGAGGCTGGCCAACGCGACGTGACCAAGCTGTTTAACGAACGCTATGCCTCAGCAAGCGCTCAGTTAGGCCATGACGCAGCAGCAGTTCGGCTGGCTGGCGTCTATGCCCTCGCCGGCTTGGCCGACGATTGGGAGGCTGGCCGCCAAACCTGTATAGACGTGCTTTGTGCCTACATGCGCATGCCCTATCAGCCCGACCAGCAGCAGCCTGATTGGGTGAAGGGGGAGAGGGAGGTTCGGCTGTCACTCATCCGGGTTGTCCGAGATCACCTCCTTGACCCGGGCGATTATCGAAGCTGGTGTGGCCGAGACTTCGACTTCACCGGTGCCACTTTCGACGGCGGCGATTTTGGCGGCGCACACTTCTCCGACGGCACCGTCATATTCGCCTCGGCGAAGTTCATCGGCGGCGACGTTGGGTTCTACGAGGCGGAGTTCTCCGGAGGCACGGTCAGGTTCGACGAGGCAGAGTTCTCCGGAGGCACTGTCAGGTTCTATACGGCGAAGTTCTCCGGAGGCACGGTCAGGTTCGACGAGGCAAAGTTTTCTGGGGGCACAGTCAGGTTCGACAGGGCCCAGTTCTCAGGAGGCACCATCTCATTCGACGAGGCGGAATTCTCAGAAGGCAGGGTCGCGTTCAACAGGGCTCAGTTCTCAGGAGGCACCGTCTCATTCGACGAGGCGCAGTTCTCAGGAGGCAGGGTCGCATTCGACGACGCGCAGTTCTCAGGAGGCACGGTCGCGTTCAACGAGGCGCAGTTCTCTGGAGGCATGGTTGCCTTCAACAGGGCGGACTTCTCCGGGGGCACGGTCGCGTACGACGCCGCGCTGTTCTTCGGAGGCACAGTCGAGTTCAACCTGGCGCACTTCTCTGGTGGCACGGTCAGGTTCGACAGGTCGGAGTTCTCTGCAGGCGCGGTTGCTCTCGGCGGGGCGCAGTTCTCCGCAGGCATTGTCGCGTTCGACAGTGCACTTTTCTCCGGCGGCTCGGCCTGGTTCCGCGCGGCGCAGTTCCATGGTGGCATGGTTGCCTTCGACAGGGCGAAGTTCTCTGCGGGCATGGTCGCGTTCGACAAGGCGCAGTTCTCCGGGGGTACGCTCTCCTTCAATGGCGCACACTTCTCCGGCGGTTCAGTCGGGTTCGACGAGGCGGAGTTCTCCGGGGGTACGGTCAGGTTCGACACCGCGGAACTGAGTGATCTGCTACTACCTTTGGGCAGCGCAGCAGCGATGCCCTCTAGCGGACCACCAGCAGCTGCACCAGAGGTCATCCAGAACAACTCACATCGGCAAGCTCAGCCATCGGGCGATTCAGAAGCGCTCTGACAGAATCCGTTTGGCAGGGAAGAGTCCGTGGTGCTTCAGCGCGTGTCAGTGACCGGCGGCTTGCGCTGGCGATGCGACGTAGATATGCGGGACGCCATCGGCGCAGAAGTCGACTGGCAATAATTCGCCTTACCGAAGATGATCCGTCTCTAGGGCCGGTGCTGGGTGCGCAGCTCCCGGGCCAGTTGCAAGGTCTGTTCGCCGGGTTCGGCGCTGATCTCGGCCAGCGCCGCGGTCGCCCGGCGGACGGTGCTGTTGACGGCGGCGATGTCGCCGAGGGCGTGGTGGGTGCGCATGAGCATCCGGTAGAGGTGCTCGTCGTAGGGGTCGTGTTCGAGCGCACGGGTCATGAGTTCGACGACGGTGTCCGGTTCGGTGTCCAGGAGGAGTTCGGCGAGGGTGGCGTGGACGTCGACGGTGCGGCGTCGGACGGTTTCGGTGTAGCCGTCGGCGAGCCAGTCGGCGTCGTGGTCGGTGGCCAGCTGCGGTCCGCTGATCTGGCAGGCGTGGCGCAGCAGTTCGATGCGCTCGGTGGGGTCGGTCGTTGCCGCGGCCAGGTCACGTAGGTACATGAGCTGCCACCAGTCGACGTCGACGCGGCCTGGGTCGAGGCGGTAGACGTCGCCGGTACGCAGGATGCAGTCCTCGTCGTTGCCTCGGGCGTAGGCGAGGACTTTGCGCAGGTTGGACACGCACTGCTGGACGGACACGGCGGCCTGCTTGCGCCGGGAGGCCGGGTAGAGGGCGGCGCCGAGGGTGTCGGTGCTGACACCGTCGCGTTTGAGCGCGAGGTATGCCAGCAGCTCGGCGGCCTTGGCCCGAAAGTGCGGCGCGTCGTCGTCCAGGCCGAGTACGCGCACCGCACCCAACACCGTTACCTGCGCCTTCACCTCTGGCGTCGAGTTATCCGCAGGGTTTTCAAGATCTGTGGACAGGCGCTGGTCGTCTGCTCCGGATGGGCGGGGCGCGGGGTGGGCGGGGTCGCCGGTGTGGGTCTCGTGCAGCATCCGCAGCGCGTCGAGGGTGTTGTCGGCGCTGAGGGTGGCCATGGTGCGGGTCGCGGCTTCGAGCTCGCCTGCGAGCTGTGCGGCGCCGTCGGCTTCTACGTGCCAGGTCTTGGCGGTCGGCCACTGGCCGAGCAGCAGTGCCGTGGTGTCGAGGGTCGCCGCGACGGTGATCAGCGGGGTGAGCAGCCTGCCTTCACGGGAGTCGGGCGATGGGGCGTCGAGTAGGAGCAGCAGCGGTGGCACCGGTTCGGCGCTGGGGTGTTCGGCGTGTAGTGCCTGCAGGTCGGCGGCGTCGTAGTCGTAGAGGGCGCGGTTGCGGGCTAGGAGCATGGCCTGCACGGTGCTGCTGGCCTCGTACAGGTCGGCGGCGATGACCAGTCGCGGGCTGGCGGTGACGTCGAGGGCTTCGGTGCCGAGCAGGCTGGCCAGGGTGGTGGCGGTGGTGACGGTGACGGTCTGCTCGTCGGCTTCGACGCCGGCGGTCAGGGCTGTGATCAGTGCGGCGCGGGCTGCGCCGTGCGCGCCGGGTCCGCTCAGCGCGGTGCCGCCGGGACTCGTCGTGGGGTCGTCGGCATCCTGCACCTCGTCTACCCCGGCAGGTTGGGCGTCGATGCTGGTGTCGGTGTCGCGGCCGGTGCGGCGGGCCAGCCATGCCTTGATCTCGGTGATCAGTGACGGCAGGGGTGCCAGGTCGGCGTCGGGGCGGGCGGTGTGGGCGGGGTTGTGCAGGCCGGGTTCGTAGCGGCGCCTGCGGCGCATCAGCAGCAGTGCAGCAGCGGCGAGCAGCCCGAGTGCGGTCGCGGCGGGCAGGATCGATCCGTCGGGCAGGTGGATCCCGTCGAACACCGAGCCCTGCGCAGTCTGGTCGGCGCCGGCCGGCGCGGACGGCGACTGCGCTGTCGGTTCTGTCTGCTCGTCGATGACGCCGTCGGGGTCTTCGGGCAGGGCTGTGCCGGTCGGCTGTGGCATCGGGGTCTTCGCCTGGCTCGGTGCCGCCGGTGCCGGCGCGGCTGGCCCGGACATCGCTGGCGGGCTCGGTGTGATGCTGGGCGACGTCGGAGCGGGAGTCCTGGGTGCGGCGGTCGGTGGGGCTTCGGCAGGGCCGGGTGCCCGGGGGCTCGGCTCGGGCTGGCTGGGCGGTGGTGGCTGCTGGGCGGGCCGGCTGGCTGGGCGCGGCTGGGCGCCGGTCGGTGGTTTGGCGTCGTCGGGCAGTCGCAGGTCCCACCGTGGGTAGATCAGGTCGCAGTCACGCAAGGTACCGCCGACGCGCGGGAAGTGGCGGTGCCAGTTGAGTTTGCAGATCTCCGGCCAGCGGTCCGAGTCGCCGAGCCACTGCTTTGCGATCTTGGATAGCGTGTCGCCCTTGCGGACGATGACGGAATAGGTGTCGCCTTTGACGACGAAGCGGATCGTGTGGTCGCGGCCGGATGCCGCAACGGTGTGCGGCGAGGGCTGGGCAGGAGCTTGCTGCTGCGCCACCGGGGCCACCGCGACCTGCTCACCGACGCCGGACACGGCCGCCCGCACCGGAGTTCCGGAGGTGATGGCCGGTGCGGCTGCGGCGGGCGCGGCCGTCGCCGCGCCGGTGGGCCATGCCAGTACGCCGGCGACCAGGAGCGTGGCGAGTGTCCGCAGCGGCCCACCGCCCAGCGCGGGGCGGGGAGTGGAGCTGCGGCTGTAGGCGGCCTCGAGTACGACATGGGCTGTGAACCAGACCCAGGCCGCCCAGCCCGCCAGCGCAGCGGCGTCGAGGTGAACGTGGTCCGGGAGCGGCCCGGACAGTGTGTCGCCGAGCTCGGTGAGGGTGGGGACGTGGTCGGGAAGGGGCCATCCTGCCGTGGTCGCCAGCAGCCACGGGACGCCGGCGAGCAGCGCTGCCAAGGCGGTGATGCAACCGATGCGGGTCAGTGCCCGGGTGATGGTGGTCGGCATGGTTGGTCCTCCTTCAGGGCGCTGCCGTGAACGGGCTGGCGGAGGCGGTTTCGGTGATCGTCACGGAGCCGACCCCGAGGGTCGCCAGCAGTGGGATCCGCTGCCGGGTGGTCGCGGACACGGTGGCGGTGGCGGTGGCCGGGTCGATGCTGATGTCGCCGGTGGCGCCGGCCGAGGCGAGGTGGGCGCGGGCCGCGGCGGTGGCTGTCGCGGGTGCCAGGCGCAGCTGGCCGGTGTCGCGGTAGGTGGGCTCGTCGATGTGCTGCACGGCGGCGCGGGCGGCTTCGGAGGCGACCGCGTGCGTGGTGGCGCGGGCGGCCTGGACCTGGGCGATCGCGACGAGGGCGAGAGCGAGGATCGTGGCGAGGGTGCACATCAGGGCGGTCCACGCCGATACCGCGCCGCGGTCACTGGCTCCCGATCGTCTGGGGCGTTTCATGTTCGGCTGCGCAGGGTGTCGATGGGACTGGTGGCCGAGCTGTGGCTGGTGACGCTGCCGGGCAGCGTCACCGCGGCGAGGGTGCGGATGCTGACGGTGCAGGTCAGGCTCACGGTGACGGAACCCCCGGGTCGGAAGTCGGCGGTGTCGACCGTGACGGTGGCGCTGTCGCAGACGCTGCCGAGGTGGGCGCGTGCTGTCTGTTCTGCGGCTGCGGCTGCTGCTACGGTTGTTCGTTGCGCGGAGGCGGCGCGGGCTGCCGCGCCTGCGGCGGAGGTGACGTCGATGTGGACGGCACCGGCCCGGTAGGACACGAGCATCAGCAGCAGGCCGAGCAGAAGAATCGGCACGGCGAGGGCTAGTTCGACGGCGGTCGCGCCGTGATCTGGCCGGCTTGGCCGGTGACGCACGATTTGCCTCCTTCGGTTTCGTTGCGAGTCGCCTGACCATTTCGGTGTGCTGGCGCGCCTACGGGGACCAGCGCTCGGTGGGGGCGACGGCAGTGAAGCTGACCGGCAGTGACCCGAACGGCGTGCTGATCGTGGTGGTCACCGTCGCTGTCGTGGTCTGCTGACCGCGGTCGACGACGACCTGTACCTGCGCGGTGCCGGAGCGTTCGCGCATGGTCTGCGTGGCTGTGGCCTGGGCGGTGGCCGGGTCACCGTTGACGACCCGTGCGCTGTTCACCGCCTGCTGGGCAGCCGATCTGGCGGCATAAGACGCGTTCGCCCACGCGAATCCGTAGATGAGCGCGATCAACAGCAGGACCAGGATCGGCGCCGCGAGGGCAAACTCGGTCGACACCGCGCCCCGGTCGGCCGCCAGCTGCCGCCGTGTGGTCATCAGAAGAAGTCCCAGCTGTTGACGACTTCCATGACCTTCTGCCGGTAGATGGCCATGATGACCAGGACGAGGGCCGCGGCCAGGCCGACGCCGATGGCGTACTCCGTGGAGAACGCACCCTCGTCGGGGGCGCGTCGGATGTGGCGCAGTGTGGCACGCAGTCGGCGGATGGCGCGGTGGGTCATGGCGGTTGCCTCCTTATAGGGCGGTGAGGTTGGCCAGGGCCGCGCCGGCCAGGAACACGGCCAGCAGCGCGGCGAGGATCATCAGCGGGCCGGACATCTTCTCGGTGTCAGCCGCGGCCCGGGCCTCCAGGTCTGCGGCTTGCCGGGTGGACAGCGCGTCGGCGCGTACGGCGATGGCGTCGCGGATGCGGGTTCCTTCGTCGGCGGCCAGGCGCAGGCTGGTGGCAAGTTGTCGCAGCTCGATGACGCCGAGTTGGGTGCCGAGGTCGTCCAGGGGCTGCCATAGGGGCAGGTAGCCGAGCCGGGCGCGGTGCAGGGCGTCGCGGATGCGGTCGGCGGCCCAGCCCTGGGCGATGCCCGCGCCGTCGCGCATCGCCTGCTCGACGCCCGCGCCGGCGGCCAGCGCCGGGCCGATCAGGTCTAGGAGCGCGGTGAGGGTGTGGGTCATCTCCTCCCGGCGCTGACGGGCCAGGCCGCGTACGCGCCAGGTCGGGATCATGAACGCGATCAGCGCGCAGGCGGCGCACAGCCAGGCCGGCAGCAGCCAGCCGAGGCCGCCGCCGGTGGCGTTGAGCGCCATCGCCAGCGCGGCCGGCGTTGCCAGACCGGCCAGCGCGCAAGTGAGCTGGCGGGCCACGTGGCCGGTGGGGTCGATGCCACACACCCGCAGGTCGTCGAGCAGTTTCGGGGTGGGCCAGCCGCGCGCTTGCAGGCGGTCGAGAAGCATGTCCCGGCGGTTGCGCAGGCCGTCGTCGCGGCGGGCGAGGACGTGGGCCAGGGGCCGGGCGGGCGGGAACACGCCCCAGGCGATGACTGCCAGCCCGAGGCCGATCCCTGCGCCGATGCCGATGCCGGGGTTCACCGCGGGCCTCCTACCAAAATTCTGGGGAGATCGGGGGTGCGGGCCAGCCGATGCAGCCAGGCCAGACAGGCCCCGTATCCGACGCCGAGCGCGGCGAGCGCGGCCTGGCCGGTCGGGGTGCGGTAGGGGGCGAGGAAGTCACCTGCGAGCAGGGCGGCGCCTGCGGTGACAGTGATGACGACGGCGGTGACCAGCCGGGCGGCGGTCTTGTTGCGGGCGCGGGACGCGGCGATGCGGGCGCGGGCCGCGGCCTGGCGGCGGGCGACGGCCGCCACGGCCGACAGACTCGCGGCGACGTCGCGGGCACCGTGGTCGGCGGTGAACAGCAACACCGCCACCACCAGGTCCGCGGTCGGATCGGCGGTCTGGTCGGCGAATGTGCGCAGCGCCGTCGGCAGCGGCGTGCCGTGGCGCAGGTCGGCGGCCAGGGTCTGTAGCGGTGCGGCCAGTACGGTCGGGGCGGCAATAGCGGTCTGGGTGATGGCCTGCTCGACGCCGCGGGCGGCGCGCATCGTGCCGGCCAGGTCCTCAGCCCACGCCGCGACCGCCTCGATCCGGGCCACGGTCGTGGTGTGCTGCCGGTCGGGGCCAAGCACGCGCGGCAGGGTGACAGCACCGATGGCGGTGAGCAGCCCGGCGACCGGCCAGCCGGTCACCGCGGCCGCGACCAGCCCGCAGCCAGCCGCCAGCAGCAGCGTGGTCAGCGACAGCCCCAGCTGCGGCAGCCGCCGGCGCAGCCGCTCCAGCAGGCTAGGTCCTGGTCTGGTCGCGGATCCGCGGCCGCGTAGTGCCCCGGCCAGCAGCATCAGCCCTGTGCTGAGCGTGATCGCCCACAGGACCACGAGCGGTTCGATGGCGCGCATCGTCGTCACCGATCTTGTGGTCGCAGCACGGCCGGGTCGAGGCCTGCGGCGATGAGGTCGTCGAGCATGTCGGCGCGGATCGGCGCCGCCGGGCGGGCGAGCTTGTCCGGGCCGGGTTCGTAGACCTCGTTGGACACCACGTCGCGGCCTTGGGCGTGCAGGACTTGGCGGATGCTGGACACCACCCGGCGGTCGCCGGGCAGTTTGCTCAGCTGCACGACGAAGTCCAGGGCGTTGCCGACCAGCATCGCGGTGGCGTCGAAGTCCAGCCTCTCGGCGGACTGAGCTGCGTAGGTGAGCAGGCGGCCGAATGCAATCTGGGAGCTGGAGGCGTGCACGGTGGCCAGGCTGCCGTCGGTGCCCTGAGACATGGCGTTGAGCAGCGGGACGACTTCACCGCCGCGGGCCTCGCCGACGATGACCCTGTCCGGGGACATGCGCAGCGCCCACCGGACCAGCTCGGCCTGGTCGATGCTGCCGGAGCCTTCGACGTTGGGTTCGCGGACCTGCATCGCGATGCAGTCAGGATGATCGGGATCGGTGTCCAAACCCAGCTCATACGTGTCCTCGATCGTGATGATCTTCTCGCTGGCGGGGATGGCCTTGGCCATCGCCCGCAGCAACGTCGTCTTGCCCGTGTCGGTCCCGCCGGTGATCAGCACGTTCTTGCGCGCCTTCACCATCGCGGTCAGCAGCAGCGCGATCGGCTCGGTCATGGTGTGGGTGCCGATGAGGTCGTCGAGGGTGGCGTGCATGAGCCGGTGCCGGCGCACCGACACCGTCGGGCGCTCGGTGACCGCCATCGTCGCGAACAATCGCGATCCGTCGGGCAGCTGCATCGACAGCCGCGGCACGCCGTGGTCGAAGCGGCGTTCTTCTCCCCCGTCACGGGCCGCGGCCAGTAGCCGCAGCATCGCCACGAGGTCGGCGTCGGAGTCGGCCACCGCGGGCATCTGGCGTTTGGTGCCGTCGGCGTAGCGGACCCACACCCGGTCGCAGCCGATGATGGAGATGTTGGTGATCTCGGGGTCTGCCAGCAGTGGCTGCAGCCCCTGCAGTTCGGTCAGTGACCGCACCGCCAACTCCTGGGCCTGCAGCAGCAGGTCCGGGTCGGTGGGTCCGCGGCGGGCCACCAGGTCAAAACGCAGCACCCCGTCGGCGGCGGCCCGTACATGCAGACGGATCTGCTCCAGGCGCGGCCTGCCGCCGGCGGTGTTGGTGTCGGCGGCGATCGCGGCCAGGGTCTGCTCGCGCAGGTGGCCGGCCAGGACCTGGACGCTGCTGCGGTCAGGCTCGCTCATGAGACTTCTCCTTCTCCGCTCTCGGCGGTGGCCGGTGGGCTGCTGTTGTCGGTGCTGCTGGCCTCGTGCAGGCGCCGGGCGAGCACAGCGGCATGGGCGGGCAGCCGCAGCCGCCGCCACAGCCACGTCCACATCCGGCCGCTGACCACCGACGCGCCCCACCGGTCTTTGGGCAGGTGGCCCAGGTGCGGCAGGTCGAGACTGGCCAGGACCTCGGGGCTGCTGTAGCGGCGCTTGCGGGTCGTGGCCAGCCACACCGTCGCGTCCGTCGACTGGCGCAGGCTCGGGGTCCGGGCATGGACGGCGGCCAGGTCGACCTCGGTACAGCGGCTGACGATGACCACGTGGTCGGCCGCGGACAGGAAACCTGCGGCCGGGCCGTGCCGGTCCAGGCGCCCGATGTCGACGATCACGATGTCGTCGGCGGGGGTTCGGGCGGCGGCTTCGGCGACGATCGCCACCGATTTCGGGTCTTCTCCGGCGGGGCAGGCGACCACGTCGAGGTCCAGGCCCAGGCGCATGGCGTGCTCGCGGGGCCGCCACGCCTCGGCGCGGTTGACGTCGGCCGCCAGCGACCACAGGCCGGGGAACTCGGTGAAGTGCCACCAGGCGCCGATCACCCCACCAGCGGGGTCGGCCTCGATGAGCAGCGGCCGCGGTCCGAGCCTCGGCCAGGTCGCCGCCAACGCCAGCGCCAGGCTGGTCGCCCCGGGTGAGCTGCGGTAGCTACCTACGACGATCAGCATCAGCCGGCCTCCACCACGATCGACACCTCGCCGCCGGTCGCGGCGATCACCCGGGACGCGTCGGCGCTGTCGCACAGCACGGACACCACCCAGCCGGACATGTCCGGCGCCGGCGACACGGCCACCACCACTGCCCGCACCGGTCCGCCGTCGCCGGGCACCCCGGACGCTGCCGGGGCCGGGGACGGCTGGGTTTGCTGACCGGCGGCGGGTGCGGGGTGGATGGTGACGGTGGCGCCGGCGGTGACGTCGGCGGGCATCCGCCCGGCGGGAACGCCGACGGCCAACCGCACCTTGCCGGCAGGCGGCCAGCCGCTGTCGCCTAGCTGCGCCGCCGACAGCAACGAACCTGCCTTCAGCGGCACCGCCGCCGGCCTGCCCACCACCTGCGGCATCCGCTCTACCGGCACCAGGTCCAGCCCGGCGTCGGCAGTCACCCGCGCCTGGGACAGATCCGCGGCGGAAAGGACCTGGCCAGCGGCCACATCACGAGTCAGCGCGAGGACGGCGGTGCGATCGTCGAGCCGGCCGATGACCTGCACCGCGGTCATCACGCTGACCGCTACCAGCAGCAGCCCGGCGACCAGGTGCGCCACCGGCAGCCGCCGCCCACGCGCAGTCGGCCGCGGGACGGCCGTCGGGCTCATGGGCGGGTCCCGGTGTTGAGGCCCTGCACCTCGGCGACCCGCACCGCGATCGTCGTCGTGGTTGTCAGGGTGCCTGCGGTGCCGGACATGCCCGACCCGGCCCAGGTCACGTTCCAGGTCACCGTCGCCGACAGCGGCATACTGCCGCCCGGGGCGTTGACCGACGCCCGCTGGTAGGTGTGCTGGCAGGCCGGTGACCCCAGCGGGGTGTCGGCGCCGGTCCAGGCGGTGCCGGGCCCGTCGCAGACCAGGCGGGTGCCATCGCCGGGCAGCCAAGTGACTCGCACCGGGGTGGCCGTCGCTGTGATCGACAGGCCGCCGGCCGACGCGGTCGCCGACCGCGGCTGCCAGCTGACCGGCTCGACCCACAGCCAAGTCGGCACCCCGACCAGGGCCTGTACCGGCGGACGTGGGCTCAGGCCCACCACTGGGGCCGGTGGCCGCAGCCGGGCCAGTGCCCGGTCGATGACAGGGCCGATGACCGGGGCGTCGCGGTCGGCGTGCCAGGTTCGGCTGACGCCCATCGCGCCGCCGAAGAAGGGGCAGGTGCGCTGGTACCAGGCCCCCGGCTGTGGTGCGCCGGGCGGCGGGTCGGCGGAGGTCTGGCGGATGTAGCGACATCCGTCGGAGTTCAGCCACCCGAACCCCGGCAGGTAGCAGGGCACCTGCACGCCGTCGTCCCAGCAGCGCATCTGCCCGCCGCCGGTGTTGTCATCGTCGTCACCGTCGATGACGACCACGACGATCACTTGGCATTCGGGCGGCTGGGGACGCACGTTGCACGACACTCCCGAGCCGATGTCCGCGCCTGCGGGCGCAGCGAGCGCGGCCGCGGCGGCCACTGCCGCACACAGCAGCAGGGTTGCGCGGCGAACTCGGCTCAGCATGTGCCCACCTGCCCGAGGCCGAACGAGACCACCTTCCAGCCGCCGTCTACCAGCCGCACGGTGGCGACCATCTTGCGGCGCCCGCCGGGGCTGTCGGTGTACTTCGACCCATCGACCTTGACCAGGCGGGTCCCGGAGGTGTCCATGCAGTCGTCGACCCGCACCTCGGCTGGCACGTCGACGCCTCTGACCTCGGTCGCACGTGGCGCCAGCACCGAGGTGCCCTGCGCGCGCAGCCCGTCTTTGACGATCTTTTGCACCGCACGGTTGATCAGGTCCAGGGCGTCGCCGGTGGCGTACCGGGCCGCCTGCGTGCCGCTGGTGTCACCGGCCGCGGCGGCAGTCTCGTACGCCCGCCACATCCCGACGTAGGCCACGACGGCGTCACGTTGCGCCGACGCCCGGTCGGTTGCGGGGGACGCGACGGCCGGTGGGCTGCCGGATGCCTGTGGCGGTGCCGAGGGCGGCTTGTCGCGGGGCGAGCACGCCGCCAACGCCGCTGCGGCAAGGACGGGCACGGCGAGGAAACGTAGTCGCATCGGTGGCTCCGAAGGCTCCGAGAAGTGGGGTAACCCAGCAACCGGGTAGGCAACCCCCGGTCGGCTGTGGCCACGACGGGCCGGCGGCCCGCCGCGCTCTCCCGGAGCCCGCCACTCAGGGAAGCGACCTCCCGATACTCCCCAATATGGATCCATAATGTCAATACGTTTTGGTCATCTTTCGCTGCTGCGGGCGCGCCGGAAAGGTCCCGGCCACCACGCCCCGCGACACAAGAGCGCTAAGCGCGAGCCACTTGACCTCTATCGATAGCCGAGCGCCCATGGACGCTGCGCCCTGACGACCTAGGGAGGAATGCATGCCTGGCATGCCCCACGACAAGTACTACGCCGACGCTAACGCGCTGCTGGCGCTGCACCGCCCCGCACCGGGCGCCAACACCTGCGACCAGCGGCGATGCAGCGGCGAGCAATGGCCCTGCTCGGCCGTCCAGGTGGCCGAGAAGGTCATCGCGATGTATGACGAAACGCCGACACCGACGTCGACGCCGCCTGCGCCATGCGCCACGTCGCCGGTTCCCGCGCCTGCGGCCGCCCTGGCGGTGCCCGCACCGCCCTGGTCCGGCGAGGTGGCGATCCCGCATGCCCCACTGAGACCAGCGGCACAGGTCCCGGCGCC
Source organism: Catellatospora paridis (assembly GCF_009720365.1). Classification (GTDB taxonomy): domain Bacteria; phylum Actinomycetota; class Actinomycetes; order Mycobacteriales; family Micromonosporaceae; genus Catellatospora; species Catellatospora paridis. Next base: position 183,128 of record NZ_ML769316.1, read on the forward strand.
AGCTGCGTTGACGCCGTGGGTGACGGCCGAGGTCGTGCCCGCGTCGGGCTGGCAGTTGACGGCCCTGGGCCATTCGCTCCCGTCGACGCTGCCGATGGCCCGCGACGTCGGCAACGTCATGGACCTGATCTTCCGGCTGGGATTCGCCACGATCAAGCAGCTCGCGGTCCGGCTGGGCCGCTCACAGCAGGAGATCTCGCCGAGCCTGGCTGCGTTGCGGGAGGTGGGCTGGATCGCCCACACCGGGGGTTGAGCCGAGCCCAGCACCCGCCGACAGTTGTCGCGAGTAGGCGTGGCATCAGGTCGGTCGGTGAATCGGTCACTCGCCGTCCGCGCCCGGTCAGTCCGCGGCCATCATGACGCTCTTCGCACGCAAGGGCCCTGGTGTTGCAATCGCTGTAGCGCCAGGGCCCGGCTCATGCAGGTCGCGGAGGTGCTCAACGTGCTGCCAGGCCAGAGCTCTCCTTTCTGGGTCGGCCACGGACGCCACACCAAGAGCGTTTTTCGTAAGACGTTCCGGTAACGTTGAGGGTCACTCCCCCCCGATTGCCAGCCGATGTCTGGATGCACCGACATAGCGGCAGCTTGGTGATATCAACGCAGTTCATGGGCGCGAGGTGGGCGAGAAGATGGTGGGCCGGAGGTTTGTTCCGGCGCGTCGCCACCCCTACTATTACCCGAAACCGAAACTCGTCACAGTAAGTGCGTAATACGGCTCGGGGGAGATCATGGCGCGAGCACGCGCGAGCGGGAAGTACAGCCAGCCCCATGAGATCAAGTCGGTCGACGACGTGTCGCGCCAGCCAGGGCGCGGCCCGGTCACCGAGCAGGAGGCCCTGTTCTTCCACCGCGAGCTCAAGCGTCGCCAGCTGGAAAGGACCGGCGACACCCCGGTGGGCGACGACCAGCTGCCGACCGAGCTGCCCGCCGGCGATGCGACGAAGATCGTCATCTCGCAACGTGTCTCCGAGCGTCAGCGTGCCTACCTGGAGGCGCTGGCACACATCCAAGGCACCACCGCAGCCCGGATCATCGACGTGATGATTTACGAGGCGATGCTGGGCGAACCGCAGTCGCCGGCCGAGTTCGACGCGCGCCGTCGCGAACTCGAAAGGTCGGTGCGTGGACGTGATCGCGTCACCGACCTCCGCCGAGACCGAGCCAAGCAGCAGCGCATAGCGCGGTTGCGCGCCGAGCTCGCCGAGCTCGAGGGCGAAGGACCGCGCTAGGTTCTGGCTCGCGGTCCGTGAATCTGGCACCGGCACGGTAGGCAAAGGTCGGCTCTGATCCGCGGTCACGGAACTGTTCGGCCGCCGTAGGGACGCTGAGTCCATGTCGACGACCGGCCCGCATCCAGGTGCCGCCATACATCGATCACCATGGATATATTTGTGTAACTGGTGGTTTGTTCCCTTGATCGCGCTGGCGGACCAGGCTTGTGAGTCGAGCGCGGATGTGTGCAGCACACACGTCCTGGGTCCGCTGCCGCATCTGGCAGGCGGTGTCGAACGGGGAGCATCGTGCATCACGAGATACGGGCGCAAAAAGGCCAGCCTGGCGAGCCTCACGGCGAGGCGACCATCCGTTCTCGGTACGATGAGTCGGCCTCCCCGCCACCACGGGCCTACGGCAACCAGACCGCACCGGACAGCCACGGCCGGCGTGAAGGCGCAACTGGTCAGTCTGATCAACCGGCGTGGCGGCTGTTGGCGACCTGGTGGCCTCACGATGAACCACTGGTCGTCGCGCTACTGGATCACGACAACGTTGACCACCTCACCGGGTTCCTCAGCGATGTGTGCCGCGAATGGAACCTGGAAGCATGGGATGGGGACGGAACGACGTTTGGCGCCGTGACCGCGGTGCACGTCGCGGTCACCCACGACACGATCGCGCTGACCACATCACAGCGGGCTGTCGCTCAGGTCCGAAGGCCGGCCGCCTGGCAGCCTGCAGGTCGTTGCCAACTGCTTGTCATGGCGGCCCTGCCCTCAGATATCGACCCGGTTCAGGCGCTGCTGGACCGGACCTACGATGGTCTCGCATACCTCGGCGACCTGGCCGTCACATTCCTGGCCTAGCGCAGCACCCAACCCATGGGGTCACGGGTTCATCGCCCCTCGGGAAGGATCGCAAAGAGTTGCACCCCGGGGTTTGCTGTGAGCTCCAGCGAGATGTGGTGCACACTGACCGGCTGATCGATACCTGCGACGATCATCTGCCGAATGGCATGTCCTGGGTGAACCCGCACCTGCGGGAGTTCATCCCATGCCGCCTGCAGATCGGGCCTCGCGGACAGCACTGCCGCCAGCACCGCTCGAACTTCCGCGTCATTCGGACGTTCTGCCAGCGCGGCCCGAAGCTGCGCCAGTGCCGGCACCGCCCATCCGTCCCGCCAGTCCAGCAGCTGTTGCCGCGCTGAAGGCGATGTGCAGACCCACAGCGGGAAGTTGGGCTGCTGCATTTCCACAAGAGTGGGCAACCATCGTCCAGTCGCCGTGTTGGCGGCGCGGATGTCGCCGGCTGCGGTCATGCACCATGCAGGCGTTGGCACCTGCTCGACGAACCGTGCGGTCGAATCATCGACGGTCGGCAGTCGCTGCAGCGCTCGCGGCGCTGGATTTCGGCCCGCGGCAAGCCGGTACAGCACGATCCGCTCGTGGTAGTTGAGCCGCAGCACGACTGACACGCGGTCGAGAAAGGCGTCTGAATAGCCGGGATCACGCTGGCCTCGTTCGAGCCGGGCATACCAGACCGCCGAGTAGCCGACAAGTTCAGCGGCTTCCGACTGTCTGACGGTCTGTCGCGCGCCGACGCGCGCCGGAAGGCCAGCACGTCGCCTGTTGAGGCGTAGGCGCCAGGCGCGGGTGAGGTTGCTGAGTTCGGCTGACGGACTCGGCAGGCTGTTGCCAGCCGTCCGACTGAGCCCTGCTGCTCGCGCTTGGCTGGTCATCGTTCATCCCGTACATGGTCCAGCGGACCTGCTTGTCCCCCGGCCGCAGCGCTTCATCGCCTCCACCGAAGATCGCATAGAGCCAATGCTATACGTCGACGTCCGAAGGACGTAACTCGCTACCGCTGGAAGCCGTCCGCCCGGGGGCGACATCTGTTGCCGGGGCCTGCAGCGGCGTGCTAGCGCAAAAGGGCGAGGTTTCAAATACGACCGTCGTCAGCGGCGCGATGTGAAGGTCCTCCAGGACTATGCCTGGAGGACCGGCCGGCGATCCTGGGGAGGGTGGCCGGCCGCGTCCAGTCTACCGGGGGCCGTCTATCTCTTGAACATGGCGTGGTCGGTAGCTGTGCGGCAATCGGGTCAGGCAGCGGTCAGCCATGCTGCCGCGTGCTACGGGCTAGCGAAAGTCGCGGCTGGCTGGCCTAGTGGCGATGCGTAGCGGCGTGACCCTGTCCGCGACGAGGTTGAGCACACCTGAGGCTGACTCCAGTTGGCCGCGCACGACCAGCGCGTTGTGGCGGGTCAAGATCGGCCGGAAGCGCGCGTACATGCCCGGCGAGCAGACCACATTGAGCATTCCGGTCTCGTCCTCGAGGTTGAGAAACGTGACGCCCTGCGCGGTCGCGGGCCGCTGCCGGTGGGTAACCAGCCCACCCACCAGTACCCGGGTCCTGTCCGGAACACTGCGCAGCCGCTCGATGGGCACGGCGCCGTCGGCGTCCAGGTCCGCGCGGACAAGTTTGATCGGGTGGTTGTCCGGTGACAGACCGGTGGCCCACACGTCCGCGACGAGCAGATCGGCCTCGTCCATGCCGGGCAGCGGCGGGGCGTGCAGGCCGGCGATGGTGCCGGCGAGCTTGTCCGGGGTGTCCTGCGCGGCCGCACCGGCAGACCAGAGCGCGGCGCGGCGGTCCAGGCCGAAGCACGCGAACGCGTCCGCGGTCGCCAGGGCCTCCAGGTGAGCCGTGGACAGCCCGGCCCTCCGCGCGAGGTCAGCCATGTCCAGGTAGGGGCCGCCCGTGTCGCGTTCGGCGACGATTCGGGTGGCGACGTCGCTGCTGAGGGTGCGAACCTGGTCCAGGCCGAGCCGCACCTCAGGGCCGCCGATCCCCCAGCGGCTGGGCAGCTCCCCGGGTTCGGAGCCCCACCTGGTCGCCGGGCCGTGTTCGAGGGTGGCTTTGACTCCGCTGCGGTTGATGTCGGGACGGTGGACGCTCACGCCGTGGCGGCGAGCGTCGTCGACCAGGCTCTGCGGGGAGTAAAAGCCCATCGGTTGGGCACCGAGCAGCGCGGCGCAGAACGCCGCCGGGTGGTGGCGCTTGAGCCACGCCGAGGCGTACACCAGGAACGCGAAGCTAATCGAGTGCGACTCCGGGAAGCCGTAGCTGGAGAAGGCCTCCAGCTTTGCGTAGACGTCGTCGGCGACCGGGCCGGTGATGCCGCGCTCAGCCATGCCGTCATACAGCCTGCCTTTGATCTTGGCCATCTTCTCCATCGAGCGTTTCGAGCCCATCGCTCGGCGCAGCTGATCCGCCTCGGCGGGGGTGAACCCGGCGACGTCGATGGCCAGCTGCATCATCTGCTCCTGGAACAGCGGCACCCCGAGCGTCTTTTCGAGAGCGTTGCGCATCAACGGGTGCCCGTACTGCGGTTCTTCCAGTCCGTTGCGGCGGCGGATGTACGGGTGGACCGAACCGCCCTGGATCGGTCCGGGCCGGATCAGCGCGACCTCGACCACCAGGTCGTAGAACTCGCGCGGCTTGAGCCGCGGCAGCGTCGACATCTGCGCCCGGGACTCGACCTGGAACACGCCCACGGAGTCCGCGCGGCACAGCATCTCGTACACCTCGGGGTCGTCGCAGCGCAGCTCGCCGAGATCGAGGTCGTCGCCCAGGAACTGGTGGGCGTAGCGCAGCGCCGACAGCATCCCGAGGCCGAGCAGGTCGAACTTGACCAAGCCGGCGGCGGCGCAGTCGTCCTTGTCCCACTGCAGCACGCTGCGGCCGGGCATCCGCGCCCACTCGACCGGGCAGACCTCAGTGACCGGCCGGTCGCAGATCACCATGCCGCCGGAGTGGATGCCCAGATGCCGGGGCGCCGACAGCAGCTCGGTGGCGAAGGTGACGACGTGGTCGGGGATGCCCGCGGCGGCCTCAGGGTTGATGTCGTGCCACCGGTCCAGGCTCTTGCTCCAGGCGTCCTGCTGGCCGGGCGAGAATCCGAAGGCTTTCGCAACGTCGCGCACAGCCGACCGTGGCCGGTAGGTGATCACGTTGGCGACCTGGGCGGTGTGCCGTCGACCGTGCTTGGTGTAGACGTGCTGGATCACCTCCTCACGCCGGTCGGACTCGATGTCGATATCGATGTCCGGCGGCCCGTCGCGCTCCGGGGCAAGGAACCGCTCGAACAGCAGCCGGTGGTGGATCGGATCGGCGTTGGTGATCCGTAGCGCGTAGCAGACCGCCGAGTTCGCCGCCGACCCCCGCCCCTGGCAGTAGATCTTCTCTTTGCGGCAGAAGTCGACGATGTCGTACACCACCAGGAAGTACCCGGCGAACCCGAGTTCGGCGATGATCTTCAGTTCCCTGTCGATCTGCGCGTACGCCTCCGGATGGGCCGACGGCGGCCCGTATCGGCGTGCGGCACCTTCGTACGCCAGGTGCCGCAGCCACGTGTCTTCGTCGTGGCCGGCCGGCACCGGGTACGGCGGCAGGTTCGGCGCAATCAGCTGCAGATCGAAGGCACAGCGTTTCGCGAGTTCGACCGAGTACGGCACCGCGGTCGGATAGGCCTGCATCCGGTGCGCCATCTCCGCGCCGGTGCGCAGGTACGCGCTGGGGGTGGGCAGCCAGGGCGCGATGTCGTCGAGGCTGCGGTTGGCCCGTACGGCGGCCATGATGTCGGCCAGCCGCCGGCGCTTGGGGGCGTGGTAGTGGGCCGCGTTGGTGGCCAGGACCGGCAGTCGCGCCGTCGCGGCAAGGTGGGCCAGCAGGTCGTTGTGTTCGCCGTCGAGCGGGTTGCCATGGTCGGTGAGCTCGACCACGACATGGTCATGGCCGAACATGTCGATGAGCTGCTGCAGCGCGTCCGTGGCATTTGCGACGTCGCCTGCGGTGATCGCCTGTCGGACCGGGCCCTTGCGGCAGCCGGTCAGGGCGACCACGTGGCCCCTCAGCCGCTCGGCGGCCTCGACGAGGTCGTAGGCGGGTCGGCCTTTCTCCCCGCCGGCTAGGTGTGCGTCACCGATCACGCCGGCCAGCCGGTGGTAGCCCTCCTGACCCTCGGCCAGCAGTAGCACATGCTCGCCTGGCGGGTCCGGCATCCCGGTGCGGCCGCCGCGGCCCAGTGACAACTCGACGCCGAACACCGTCGCGAGCCCGTGCTCGCGGGCGGCCTCCGCGAAGCGGACCACGCCATACATCCCGTCGTGGTCGGTGATCGCCAGGGCTGATAGCCCGAGCCGGACCGCCTCCTCGACCATCTCTTCCGGGTCGCTCGCCCCGTCGAGGAAGCTGAAGTTGGTGTGGCAGTGCAGCTCAGCGTACGGAACGGCTGCCACCGGCCGCTCGATCGGCGGCGGGACGTAGACCGGCCGGTGGCGAGAAAACGCAGGACTGTCGCCGCCGTCAGCGTCGGCCAGCACATCGACGACCGGCTCGCCGGTGAGCCGTTTGTGCAGGTCCGCCCACGGAAGATCATTAGCACCGTGCCACTTCATCGAACTAGTGTACGAAACACGCCCACTGGGCAGGCCGTATACCCGCAACCTCGATTTTTGTGCCCCCAGCCCTGGTTGGCCACTCCCTGGGCTAGTTGGCCACATCATCTTCAGCTCACCTGGCGGACGGACGGTCGGCGGTTGCGGATGCGGCCGTGGCAACGGCAGGCTGGTGCGTCGTGGACGCATCTATCGCCAGTGTGATTGCCATTTGCGGAACGCTGCTCGGATCGGTGATCACCTACATGTTTCAGCGCCGCGGTGCTGAACGTGCCGAACGATTCGCCCGCTCCGAACGCCTCCACCACGAGCGCCTAGCCGCTTACAGCGCGTTCGCAGGGGCGTTGACCGAACTGCGCCGAGCTGTGACCAGCCTTTGGTTTCGGCGACAGAGCGACCCCAGCGGCGGCGATGCCGTCACAGCCGCGCAGATGGAGGCCGATCGTCTGGGGGCAGTTGCCGAGCAGGCGCGGTTTCGAGTGCAACTGCTTGCGGTGGATCCTGACCTAGTCGATCTCGCTGACGCTGCCTTCAAGTCGATAGGAGCAATTCGTCGAGCGGTAGATCGGACGGAGTTGGTTGAGCAGGAAGAACGGTTCCACGAGGCGGTGACGGCGTTCATCACCGGGGCGAGCGCCCGGGTGCGGTAGGCGAGCCTGAGCTAGTTCGGGGAGCGGATGTCCTGGAACGCGTTCTCAAAGAGAGGGGCCGCCACGCCGCCGGGCCTGGGCGCCCGACGGCAGACCGGTGGGCCGCCTCACCCCCGTCGCAGTGAGGCAGCCCGCATCCGGATGCGCGGTGACCTACTGCTGCTCGTACCCCACCTCCCGCAGGCGCGGCCGGTACAAGCACGGAGTGGTCTCGCCGCAGCCCCACTTTGGACCGCCGAGTGCGTGAGGGGCAACGGTCAGCGCTATGCGCCTGTGGATAACTCGTCGTTGGGGAAAACGCCCGCATTCTTTATTGATCTGCTATGGACAGCGTGGCCAACTCGGCCGCCGTGGAGGCGACGCGCGGCACCGGCAATATGCCCGTCCGGACATCTGTGTAAGCAGGCGCGCTTACTCGATCTTGTCGGCGGGAGTGGCGATCGGCTGGCGACCCGGCGGCTGGCCTCGGTGCCGCTGGCGGAGTTCCGCAAGCAGGGCTCCTTGGCAAGGACGCACGCTGCCAAGCTGCCCGATCCGGCGGACGCGCATATGCTGACCGTCCAGCCCAAGATCAAACCGTGTGACCTGGTGGCGTGGACAGTGAGGCCTCCGGAACGTGACGAACGAAGCGCCCCCAGTTACAACATCAAAGCTGCGTGACAGGGCAATAGGCGTAGTATCTATTCTGCCGTCGATGCTCCACGCCCTGGAGATCTGCATGGATTCGTCGAGACTGCCCATAGAAGAAGTGCGGTCCACCTATGAGTCGCTCCGGCCGACCTATAGACGCTATGCAGACATGCTGCGATCTCTGACGCGTCAAGTATGCGAGAGCCACGGAGTCAGTGTAGAGAGCATTGAGGCTAGAGCTAAGGAAGTTAATAGCTTGTGCGCGAAGTGGGGCCGCCACGCCGAGTACCGAGAACTCGAGGACGTAACCGATCTTTGCGGCGTGCGAATAATTACTTTGTACGCCAATGATGTCGAACGCGCACGGGATATGCTGCGCACAGAGTTTGATGTTCTGGAGGAGAAGAGCCGTGGCTCAGAGATCCCAGAGGCATTCGGGTACCGCAGCCTTCACATGCTGGTTCGTGTGAGTACTGTGCGTTGTACACTGAGCGAATGGAAAGACTTTGGCGGACTAGTAGCTGAGTTTCAATTGCGAACCGTATTGCAGCATGCGTGGGCAGTCATAAGCCATAGGCTTGACTACAAGACCTCGGAAGAAGTGCCAGCGAAGAGTCGACGGAAGCTATTCAGGGTAGCGGCTCTTCTTGAGACTGGGGACGAATTGTTCGCCGACTTCCGCGACGAAGTTTCGAACGTTCGGGAGGAGTACCAGAAAGTTGCCACGGCTGAGGCATGGCGTGACTTGGCTTTGGATCTGGACTCTGTGATAGCGGCTTGGAACCGGTTACCACTCGATATCGTTAAACAAACGGCATTGAGCGCCGGGTTTAGCGAAGGAACGCAGCATATCGGTGAAGCACCTATGCGACGCGCTATTGGCAATCTGGTAACCGTGGCGGCCCATGCAGGGATTGGGACCGTGGGGAGCTTGGCTGACTATATGAGCCGCGCTGCTCAGTATTTCTCGGCCCTGGAGCGGTTCGCTTCGGAAGCAACGACCAGAGGCTTTCGGCCCGTTGCTGACACACCTGATGTCTTAACTATTTGCCTCGTGCTTGACGATTCCAGGCTTCGGGTAATCGGAGCGCTGCCATTTAGGCCGGAAATCGAGAAGGCTCTTGACGTCGTTCAACGCGAACTTCAAAACTCCGCTTCAGTTGCGGCCCATGGGCAGCAGGGTTATTCGACAGCAAACCAGCATGCGAGAAGTTATGGCACAGGTGCGTCCCATGACTGACTCGGATGGTCATGAGCGGGTCGATGGTGTAGTTGAGGATCTCTCCACTCAGGTCGCTCGCCTGCAAGAGGAACTCGCCCTGGTGCGGCGCAAGTTGAGTGAGAGCCCAGGATTCATACGGCTCACGGAGACCAACGAGCGGCTGGTGGCCACGCTCAAGGAGGCGCGCGCCCAGATCGTGTCGCTCAAGGAGGAAGTCGACCGACTTGGCGAGCCGCCCAGCGGCTATGGCATCTTTCTGGCGAGGAATGACGACGGCAGCATCGATGTGTTCACGGGCGGGCGCGTGCTCCGTGTCGCACTAGGCGTTCAGATCGACGAGCTGCGAAGCGGTCAGACGGTTCTGCTCAACGATGCGCTCAACGTAGTCGACGCACTCGCGTTTGAACGGACTGGCGAAGTCGTCACGCTCAAGGAGATTTTAGACGGAGGAGACCGGGCTTTAGTCGTCTCTCACGCGGATGAGGAGCGAGTCGTCCAGCTCGCGGACAAACTCATCGGGGTGCCGCTGCGGTCCGGCGACTCCCTCATGATCGAGCCACGGTCCGCGTACGCCTACGAGCGCATCCCCAAGAGCGAGGTCGAGAATCTAGTCCTCGAAGAGGCGCCCGACGTCGGCTACAGCGACATCGGCGGTCTAGTGCACCAGATCGAGCAGATCCGCAACGCCGTGGAGCTGCCCTTTCTGCATGCGGAGCTGTTCCGCGAGCACCACCTCCGTCCCCCGAAGGGAGTGCTGCTCTACGGTCCTCCCGGCTGCGGCAAGACGCTGATCGCCAAGGCGGTCGCGAACTCGCTGGCCAAGAAGATCGCCTTGCAGCGCGGCGAAGAGAAGAAGACCAGCTACTTCCTCAACATCAAGGGCCCGGAGCTGCTCAACAAGTACGTCGGCGAGACCGAGCGGCACATCCGGCTGATCTTCCAGCGGGCTCGGGAGAAGGCCTCCGAGGGTACGCCGGTGATCGTGTTCTTCGACGAGATGGACTCGATCTTCCGTACCCGCGGCTCCGGCGTCTCCTCAGACGTGGAGAACACCATCGTCCCGCAGCTGCTGAGCGAGATCGACGGCGTGGAGGGTCTGGAAAACGTCATCATCATCGGCGCATCGAACCGCGAGGACATGATCGACCCGGCCATCCTGCGCCCGGGCCGGCTCGACGTGAAGATCAAGATCGAGCGGCCCGACGCCGAGGAGGCCAAGCACATCTTTAGTAAGTACATCACTTCGCGCTTGCCGCTGCATGCGGACGATGTAGCAGCGCACCACGGAGATGATGAGCGCGCTCGGCAAAATATGGTTGAACGCACTGTCGAGTACCTTTACGCGAAAGATGCTTTGAATAAGTTCGTCGAGGTGACATTCGAGAGCGGAAACAAACAGGATATCTACTTTAGCCACTTCATGTCTGGAGCGATCATTCGAAATGTGGTCGACCGGGCGAAGCTGCTCTCGGTCCTACGTTTCCTTGCTGGCGACGCGAAAGGATTGCGGGTGGGAGATCTTATTCAAGCCGCGAGGGAAGAGATGCGATCCGTCGAGGATCTGACGAGCACAACTAACCAGGACGACTGGGCGCGAATAGCAGGCGCTCAGGGTGAACGAATCACCTTCGTTAGAACCGTCAAGGAGTCTGGTGGGACGGATTCAGGAAAAGCCCTAGATATCTCGCGAAGTAACTATGGCTGAGCAACTATTCCCTACGTGTTCTCTTCAGTTTGCCGGAATAGACTCGGAGTCACACCCAACAATTTTGTGGCCTTGTCCGTCCAGTTGCTCATGACCTCTTCGGCATTGGTCGAGTGACCTGGGAAGTCGGGCTTGCCGATCAGGCTTCGAAGATCCGAATGCACTTCATTGATATTGCGGAGCCGTTCGTGTAAGGTTTTAGGCAGAAGGAATCTTACTTTAGCTTCGGCCTCACTGTATTCATCCAGAATGAGCGCGTAGCGCCTCAGGGACTCGGCGATATCCGCAGGTGGCGGATCGAGTGCGAAGAGGTTCGCCTGTGCTAGCGAAGGGCGGCGTGCCATCGAGTTCAGTACTCCGAGCTGTCGTCGACGCTTGCCGGCGGCCGCGACGAATGCTATGGCTGCACTTAGCGCTTCTTCGTCAAGTCTCCGCCTTCGTACACGACTGCCTTCGGTGACGTAACCGATGGCGAAGATCAGTATGGAAACGGCAGCAGCAATAATGGCCGCGACCATGGCGCGCCCCTTTCTTGGCGGACTTTACTGGGCAATGGTCATACTACAGAATCGCCGCGAACCAGATCGGATGCCGCACGTCTTCATACGTCCAATATCGGCCTTTCCTTAAAGTTTGATCAAGGCTCTGATCCACCTAGTTTAAAGCGGTAGGTCATGGGGATAATGCCTGCGATGCACACATCGCAGTCATGATCCGGGTCAGATTGCATGCAGGCGTGCGGCCAGCTCGCAGCAGCAGCCGTTGTCACGCTGTGCTGCCATGGGCTTGGCCGCTGCTGCTGTTGGAGTGTCGCGGTGGTGGACGATTCGGCCGGCGGCGATCGTGGCGTGGATGCTGGCGTGTGGGTAGTCGCGGGGGTGGGTGGTGCGCAGGTCGGTGTCGAGCACGCAGATGTCGGCGGCCATGCCGGGCTGCAGAGTGCCTTTCCACCGTTCGGCGTGGTCCTGCCAGGCCGGGGCGGTGGTGTAGGTGCGCAGTGCCTGCTGCAGGCTGATCCGCTGGTCGCGTCCGGAGAGCTGCCCGTCGGCGCCTACGCGGGTGATCATGTTGGTGAGGCCGTGTAGCCAGTTGGGGTCGGTTACCGGGGCGTCGGAGCCGGTGGATACGCGCACGCGGGCGGCTTGGGCGGTGCGGTAGGGCCAGTGGTAGTCGGTGCGCCAGGTTCCGAGCAGGGGTTCGAGGACGCGGCCGATCATGTATTTGATCTCTGCGTTCATGGTGATTGCGATGTCGTGGCGGCCCATGAGCTGCAGGGCGCGGGCGGTGGCGAAGTCTCCGTGGATGACGTAGTGGCGGCTTGCCTGGTGTGGTCGGCTCCGCTGGGCGGCGAGGTACGCGGCGATAACGGCGTCGACCGTGGCGTCGCCGCAGGCATGGGTGCCGATCTGCGCGCCGGCCCGGTGCGCGGCGTGGATCATCCGGTAGAGGTTGGCGGCCTGCTGCGCGGGGTCGGTTCCGGCGATGGTGAGCCGGCCATTGTTGCCGTCGCTGTAGGGGCGGTGCATCCACGCGGTCCTGGCTTGGGTGGGTACGCCGTCGCCGAACACCTTGACCCCGGCGACCCGGAAGATGCGCGGGTCGGCGGGTCCGCGTGTGTCGGGCAGGGCGGCCAGGGTGTCGCGCATGGTCTGCGGGGAGTCTCCGGCGTGCAGCAGGGCCGTGGTGCGCATGGTGAGGACGCCGTCGGCGGCCAACTGCTGGTAGACGGCGGCCAGGTGTGGGGTGATGCCGGGATCGGTGACGCTGGTGATGCCGCGGCCGTGCAGCGCAGCTACTGCGGCAGTGATGGCGGTGGCCATCTCGGCGTCGGTGTAGGTGGGCACGACGCGGTGCAGCAGATCCTGGGCGCCTTCGCGGAGCAGGCCGGTGGGCTGGCCGTCGGCGTCGCGTTCGATGATCGCCCCGGCGGGTGCGGCGGTGTCGGCGGTGATCCCGGCCAGGCGCAGGGCGGCGGTGTTGGCGACGCAGGCGTGCAATGTGAAGTCGGTGAGCACCGCGGGGTGCTCGCCGGTGACGGGGTCGAGGTCGTGCCGGGTCGGCGGTCTCGGTAGGCGGAGCTCGGACCAGCCTCGTCCGCGGATCCACGCCCCGGGCGGTGCCGTGGCCGCGGCTTCTGCGACTCGGGTGACGAGTTCGGGCAGGGTCGCGGTGTCGACGTCGATGCTCAGCGGCGGGCGGGTCAGGCCGTAGGCGGACAGGTGCAGGTGGGAGTCGTTGATGCCGGGCATGATGGTGCCCGCGCGCGCGTCGAGCAGCTGGGTGCGTGGCCCGGCCAGACGGCGCAGGTCACGGTCGGTCCCAACGGCGATGATGTGCCCGGCGCGCACGGCGACGGCCTGGGTGGTGCGGTCGGCGGGGTCCATGAGCAGCGCCCTGCCGTTGTGAATGATCAGGTCTGCGGGCCGGTCGCCGGCGTGGGCGGGTGCCGCCGGGCCGGTGGCACCGACGGCCGCCGCTGCGGTCGCGAAGGTGGCGGCCTGCAGGGCTTGGCGTCGGGTGAAGGTCGCGGTCACAGGAGTCGGCCTTTCTGCTGGTTGCCCGCGGCGGCCAGCATCGCGGGCTCGGGCTGGTGGTTGAGGCGAAGGCAGGCTGCGGCGGCGCAGAGTGCGGCGGCGATGCAGCAGGCCCACAGCAGGCCGGCGCCGCCGAGGTTGATGAGCAGGGCGGCGATGCCGGGGGCCAGTAGCGCGGAGGCGCCGAGGGTGGCGCCCCAGACGCCGAAGTACGCCCCGCGCAGGTGCGCCGGTGCGAGGTTGGCGACGATGCCAGGAGCGACGGCCAGGACAGCGACCTCGCCGCACACCCACAGCGGGGTGGTGGAAAGGAACCAGGCGGTGGACTGGCCCACGCCAGTGACGGCCAGGCCGACACCGACGGTGGCGATACCTGCCGCGCAGACGACGTATGCGGGACGGCTGGTGAGCTGGCCTTGCAGCAGCAGCTGCGCGACCGCGACGGCCAGGGGGTCGGCGGCCAGGATGATCCCGTACCAGATCGGGGTGACCCCGGCCTGGTTCATGATGATCGGCAGGGTGACCACCGACTGGGTGTGCACGGTGAAGAACACCAGCGTGACGAGCGTGAACACGGCCATGCGCCGGTCAGCGAACACAGTCCGCAGCACTGGCCCGTCGTTGCGGCGCGGTCGGGCGGGTTCGGTGACGGTCCGGGCGACGGCTGCGGCGAAGGCGACGTTGAGCGTGGCGTTGACGATGAACAGGATCCTGAAGTCGTGGCTTGCCATCAGCCCGCCGATCAGGCAGCTGACGAACCGGCTGGCGTTCATCACCCAGTACAGGAGCCCGAGCGCGGTGGCTTGGCGGGTGGGGGTGACGGTGTCGGTCATCAGCGCCTGCACCGCGGGCCGGCCGGCGTCGAACGTGGCCCCGGCGGCGACGGCGGCGGCGCACAGCCACGGCAGGGTGGGTGCCGCGCCGAGCAGCAGGTAGGCGCCTGCGGACAGCAGGCCGGCGGCGATGATCGCGCCTTTGCGTCCGGTGCGGTCGGCCAGCCAGCCGCCGGCGGGCATACCCAGGGTCCAGCCGGCGCCGAAGCAGGTCATGACGACGGCGGCTTGCCCGGCGTTGAGGTTGCGGTCGTTGACGAGCCAGAACGTCATGAACGGGATGACGAAGAATCCGAGGCGGGACAGGCCGGTGCCGGTGAACAGGATCCAGAAGGTGCGGCTCATGCCGCCGAAGCGGTGGGCCCACCACCCCGGCGTGACGGCCGGGGTGGTGGGCGTTGCGGCGGTGGTGGTCACGGGGTGTCCGTGGGGTCGACGGTGACGGCGTACAGGCCGGCGATGTCGTCGATCGCTGCGGTCATGGCCTCGACGTCGTCGGTGCACAGTTGGGCGACGCCGGCCAGGCCCGCCCACAGGCCGGTGCTGGTCGGCCCGCCGTACATACCTGCGGTCGCGGCGACGCTGGCGTCGATGACCGCGGGGTGGGCGCGGACCTGCTCGCGGGTGGCGACCCCCGTGACGCGGCCTTCGGGGACGGCGACTCCGGCCCAGCCGAACACCCCGGGCCGGTTTTCGAGGGTGACGTCGACGGGCTGCTCGCAGGCGATCTGCGCCATGATCGATGGCACGTCGAGGCCGTGGGCGTTGCCGATGCAGGCCTGGATTCCGCCGCCGCCGACCCGGGCGGCGATCTCCCCGACGTACCAGTCGCCGTCGCTGCGCATGATCTCGGTGTGGGTGAACCCGGTGGTCATCCCGAGGGCGCGGGCGGCGGCCTCGGCGAGTTCGACCACGCGGGCGGCTTCGCGGCTGTCCGGGTCGAGCAGCCACGACCCGAGGGTCTTGCCCATGCCGGACAGCGGCGGGGTGCTGTAGCGGCCGACGACGTGGTACTCGGTGGTGCCGTTCTGCCACAGCGCGTCGGCGTGGTACTCGACCTCGACCTGCAGGTACTGCTCCACCAGGAAACCGCCCTGGTGCTCCAGGCCGTGGAATGCCCTTTCGGAGGCGAACGCGTCGGAGGTGGGCTGGCCGGTGGTGAACACCCCGGCCCGCATCGCCTCGGCGATGTCCTTGGTGCCCCGCAGCACGTGGGTGTTGGTGGACGCGAACCCCGACAGGGGCTTGAGGATGACCGGCCAGCGCCCGACCGCGATCGCGGCCTCGGCGACGTGCTGGATGGAGCGCACCAGCTGGTGGCGAACGACCGGCACACCCGCCGCGGCGAGCTTACGTTTCATGACGGCCTTGTCGGTGAACGCGACGGCCTGGGCGGTGGTCTGGCCGGGCAGACCGAGCAGGTCGCGCAGCAGCCCGGCGGCGACCATCGCGCCTTCCCAGCAGGTCGCCACGTAGCCGATGTCGTGGCGCAGCTGCCGGGCGAGGGTCTGCAGCTCGGTCAGCGACTGCCAGTCCGAGACCGTCAAGATCTCATACCGCAGGCGCCCGGCTGCGGCGCGGCGGGCCGCGTTGGCCTTGGTCATCGCGACGTAGACGTCGTGTCCCGCATCGACGAGGGCGTCTTCGAGCAGCGAGTTGTGGTTGGACAGTACGAGAACGTTGGACATGCGGATCACCTCACGCAGGACGAGACGGGCAGGGTGCCGGCGGCCGCGGACAGTGCGGCCCGGCTTGGCGCGGGCTTTGCCCGCGCGGCCGTGCCGGTGTCGGGCGGGGCGGCCTGGCGTAGCCGGTAGGGGTTGGCGTCGGGGTTCGGTGTGTCGCTGCCGGTCGCGGGTGTGGTCGTCACGGGTTGCTCCAGGGTGTGACGGCCGCCCGCCTGGCCAGGCCGGGCGGGCGGCCTGGGCGGTCAGGGGAACAGGGTGTGGCAGATCGGCATGGTCCAGGACCCGTCGAGGGGTTGGACCTCGAACCGCATGGTCTGGGCCGTCTGCGGCCCGTACACGCCGTCGATCTTGATGCGGTGGTTGCGCTGGACTGCGGTGACGGCGGCCTTGGTCTTCGGGCCGTAGATCCCGTCGACGGCCAGGGGTGCGAAGCCGAGGTTGACGGCGTTGAGGTCGCCGCTGTGGTCGGCGGAGCTGTAGCAGAAGTTCAGCGCCTTCTGCAGGGTGTCGACGCCCCACCAGCGGGTGTGGCCGGTGTTCATGGTGCACATCGCGGTGTTGCCGGCCGACGGGGTCTCGACGTAGTAGTCGAACGGGCCGGCGTTGGGGCGGACTTTGCGGATGCCCGCATCGCCGTTGTAGTCGTGGTAGGTCCAGTCGTTGGTGCCGTTGCACTTGGGTGTGGCGGCGTGCGCGGCTCCGGCGGGACCGAGCAGCGTCGCGGCGAGTGCGATGAGCAGGGCCGCGGCGGCCAGCAGCGGGTGCCGGAGCGTGGGGTTTGTGATGTCGCTGTGCATGGCTTCTCCTCGAGCTGATGCCTGTTCGTGGGCACCCCGACGTGAGGCCTGTCGCGGCCTGCGGGGTGGCGGTTTGCGCCGCGGCAGCGGCACGGGTTTCAGATGGGTGCGGCGGGGTGTTACTGGTAGCCGCAGAGGTTCAGCTGCACGGTCACGTGCATGATCGTCACGGCGGTGTCGGGGCCGTAGACGCCGTCCTGGTCGTCCATGCGCTCGGTGCGCTGCGCGGTGCGGACGGCTGCCTTGGTCAGGGGCCCGTACTGGCCGTCGACCTGCAGGCGCTGCTTGTAGCAGCGGTTGAGCGAGGTCTGCAGCTGCTTGACGCTGGTGCCGCGGGTGCCGATGGTCATCAGGCAGAACACGGTGCTGTTCTTGCCGACGTAGGCGGGCACGCGCAGCCCGCTGGACTGCAGGGTGCCGTTGCAGTGAGGTGTGGCCGCGGCGTTGGCAGGCGACGACACCAGGGTCAAGACGCTGATGAGCATCAGCGTGAAGGTGGCCGCTGCGGAGGCGGCGTTCTTGCGCCCCGTCATGGGGTGTTCCTTCCTGTGCAGGGCCGCCCGAATCTCGGTGCGGCCGTGGGATGGCGTGCCCTCCCGCCAGGGCACGTGGTGCAGGTCTGGGTGCAGGTCAGCGAAAACGAACTCGGTGCCGGCGCAGCCATGCGTCGATCTCGACCACGTTCTGCAGCCGGGCGGCGGTGGCCGCATCCGGTCGGTGTTGATATTCGGCGAGCAGCCGCCGGACCTTGGTACGGTCGAACAGCCGCAGCGCAGGGGCTGCTGTGCTGCACAGCAACTGCTGTGCCCGCTTGATCACGACCTGGGCCTGTCCCCTGCTCAGGGTCGACAGGTGGGGTTGGTGGCGGCGGCCAAGCACCGGCCGCGGCAGCAGGTCCGCAACCGTGCGGCGGAGGATGGCCTGGTCCGCGCCGTCGGCGGTGCGGATCTCCCAGGGGATGTTCCACGCGTAGGTGACCAGGTCGTCGTCGAGGTAGGGCAGACACATCTGCACGCCGGCCGCCGACGCCTGGGCGTGCAGCCGCGTCAACTGGCGAGGTAGGAAGTGAGTGTGGGTCAGCCAGGAGATCTCCCGGAATCGCCGCGCCGGTCCGGTCTCGCCCGGCAGGTGGGCGACGGTGTCCAAGGCGGTGTGGTACGCCTCGTACGCATGTCGTCCGGGCTGCGCCTGCGCCACGACCGAGGCCTTGAGCAGGTCGACCAGCGCGGGCTGGTGGCGCATCCAGGGGAACCCGGCCCGGCGGTCGTAATCGGTGCGCAGCCAGCGGTGCCCGCCGAACACGGTCGCTGCGCCGGTCCCACACAGCACGTCGGCCGTCACGGTGTGTGCGTGGCGCAGTAGCGCCAGCTGCGCGGTGGCGTCCGCACCCGCCGGCAGATCGGCAGCGCTACCAGCCGCCCGGCGCAGATCCGACTCCTCCAGCGCGGACCGCGGCGCCGCGACCTTGTGGTGGATGGTCTTGGCGTGCTCGGCGACCATCACCGCATATCGGTGGTCGCGTTCGTGCGCGCCGCGACCGTCGTCGGGGAAGGTGAACGTGGCCAGGTCCAGGCCGCGTTCACGCATCCGGGGGGCGGCAAGCACGGCGAGCGCGGATGATCCGATGCCGCCGGAGCACAGCGCGCCGAGCGCGGATTCGGCCGCCAGCTGCCGGCCGACCGCTGCGGACAGCAGTTCACGAGACCGGATCGTCGTATCGGGCAGATTGTCTTCGTGGGGTTGGCTGCAAAGCCGCCAGTAGCTGTGCACGCCCAGGCCGCCGCGGTGCGCACGCACCAGCGACGCCGGGCGGACCTCGCACACCCCGCGCAGTAGCGCCGTGCCCGGCGTCGGGGCTGCGGGCATGGCCACCAGTTCGGCGATGCCGGTCTCGTCGAGTTCGGCCACGACCTCCGGGTGGGCCAGCAGCGTCGGCATGCGGCTGGCAAACACCAGGCCGTGCCTGGTGGCGGTGTAGTACAGCGGAACCGCGCCCAACCGGTCGCGTGCCAGCAGCAACTGCTGCTCCTTGCTGTCCCACACCGCGAGTGCGAAGTGCCCCGACAGGCGGCGCACGGCATCGGAGCCCCAGTGCACGTAGGCGTGGGCGACCAGGTCCGCGTCGGTGCGGGTTCGCAGGCGACGCCCGTGGCCAAGGAGGTAGTCGCGCAGGTCGTCGCGGTTGTGTAGCCTGCCGCTGAACACGACCGCGACCGTGAGGCCCGGCTCGTGCACGGTCACCGGCTGGAGCACCCCGGCGGGTTCGTGCAGTACTCGAGCGTGGCCTAGGGCTACGTGGGGGCCGATCCATGTATGGGCGCCGGCCTGCCCGCATGGCGATTGTTCGCCGTTGAGCCTCGCGATCACCTGCGGCTCGTCCTCGATCCAGCGGGTCCAGTCCACGTAACCGGCGATGGCGCCCACAGCCGACTCCTGTCGTCACGGACCACGCACCTGCGGCGAGCGGTCGTCTACAGCTCCAGAACCGGCACAGTAACGTAATACGTTTTGACAAGGAAGCCCCATTCTCGCGACCATCTCCCGCACAACGGAGCCGAGGTTGTCTCACGACTACCGCGAGCTGGGCAGACGCAGAACCAGCCGCAGTGAACGTAATACACGGAGACCACTCAGTAGGAGCCACCGCCAAGGGCGGCCGCCGCTGGACGCGGCATGAGACGCTCTCCCTGCCCTGTGCAGCAAAGTGCCGACGATGCGACGCGCCGACCAACACCCCGGCCGCACATCTTCAATTCGTATTGACATTCTGTTAGACGTGGCAGAGTATCGATGAGCCGGATCGATGTAGGCGCCCCTCGAGGGGTCGACTTGCCCGTGCCGGCGCGAGGGGGGTAGAGGCCGGCGGCCGCCCCAGGCCTCCCCGACGGGGCCGGCCGCCGGCCAAGGAGCTGGGGCGGAGTTCGGCATCCCGCCATGCCGAACTCCGCCCCGTCGTACGGCCGCCGCCCACGGGGCGCCGCCAGGCAGCCGGCGACGGCCCGGCCTGGGCAGCCCTCATGCGCGGGTCATCGGCGTAAGATTCCGCAACCGCCTCCG
The DNA here is from genome assembly GCF_009720365.1 of Catellatospora paridis. Classification (GTDB taxonomy): domain Bacteria; phylum Actinomycetota; class Actinomycetes; order Mycobacteriales; family Micromonosporaceae; genus Catellatospora; species Catellatospora paridis. Next base: position 202,915 of record NZ_ML769316.1, read on the forward strand.
CGGACCGCCTGAGGCCGGCACGGCGCACGACAAAGGAGATCCCCATGGCACGTCGCTCCATAGTCGTCACCACGGACGACATCGACGGCTCCGATACCGACATCCGCAACACCCGCTTTAGCTACGAGGGCAACGGCTACCAAATCGACCTCAGTGCCGCCAACCACGACGCACTCGCCGCGGCGCTCGCGCCGTTCATTGCGGCCGCGCGCAGGAGCCTCGACCGCTCTGGTCGCGGCGCGCTGCCCGGCTCGCCGGCCGTTCGCTCCGACCAGGCTGGATTCAACCGGCGCGTGCGGGATTGGTCAGCAGATCAGGGCCAGCCCGTAGCCGAACGCGGGCGCATCCCGCAGGCCATCGTGGACGCCTATCTAGCCGCCGGGGTGCACTGAACCAGCCATCCGTGACGGCCCTTGCCATTATGACCAACCGACATCCATAATCGATGTAGTTGACTGGGGTGCGAGCCCTCGGGGCGGGGTGGGAGTGACAATCAGATGTCGCTCCCACCCCGCACTGCGCCAAATGCCAGACACAGGTCACGCATCATGCTGCGTGGACTGCGAGGCAAGCAACCTGGCGCGCGCACAGGTGGCAGAGGCGACCTCAGCGGACGGGCTAGATGTCGCCTCGTCTCAGCGCATCGCCGTCGCGGTTTCCTCGCAAGGCCGGTGCGTTGCCGGCCATCACACGTTGCTCGTCAGGGGCGCGGCGGCAGCGCGCGGGCGCGGGCTGCGCCGGCTCCCGTCTTGTCGCGGGTTCCACCTCACTGCCGGCGACCCCTGCGACTGGCTCTTCGCCTGACCATGGCGAGCCGACGATCGCCATTGACACGGCGGACGGTCACGACCGGGGGTCCATCCTCATCTGCGTTGCTCGCGGTACGTTGATGGTTGAGAATTCGTATCTGTTCGATGGGTATACGGAATCGGGACGTCGGACGCGATGGGTCAAGCCCCAAAGGAACTCGAGCCAGGCAGGTCCGTGCTGCACTTCTTCGGCGCGGAGGTCCGCCGCCTGCGTCAGGAACGCGGCATGTCCGCAGCCGATCTGGGCCAGGCCGTCTTCATGCACAGAGACCTGGTTCGCAAGGTCGAGACCGCCGAACGGATGCCGTCGGAGGAGCTGGTCGAACGCTGCGACGCGGTCCTCGACGCGCAGGGTGCACTGAGCGGCCTGCTGCCCCTGCTCAAGCGCGAGCGTGCCTTGCGATCGGCGCGCGACCAGGCCACCGGCCCGAGCGCGTTCTGTTCCGAAGCGACCGATCGTCCGGTGCTGGACTGGCTATTGTCGGCGCGAGAAGGATCCACAGCCCGACGGGCCGACAACTCGATCGGCGCGGACGCAGCCGCGATGCTTCACCAACTTCGTGGGGCCGACCACGTCAACGGCGCCGGTGCAACCTACCCCAAGGTGGCCGGCATGCTCGGCCACGACCTCGACACGTTGATCGACGTGGCGCCGCAGGTGGCAACCGGCTATCTCGAACTGGCCGGATACGAAGCTGTCGACCTCGGTGTCGACGGCCTGGCACAGCAGCATTACCTGCGGGCCTTGGACGTCGTGACCAGGTCCGGTGACAGGTTGTACGGCGGATACCTCATCGCGGTGAGCCTGGCCCATCTCGCGCTGCACTGCGGCGATGCGGAGCAGGCGGCCCGTCTGGCCCAGGCCGCGTTGCACGGCACCGAGCGCGTGGCCAGCCCGGCCGTGCGTGCGGCGTTCCGCACGGTCCTCGCGCGCGCGTACGCCCGGCGCGGCGACCAGGCCGCCTGCGCTGCCGCCCTGCTGCAGGTCGAAGCTGACCTTGCCCGGAGCGACCCTGCTGACGAACCGTCTTGGATCGCCTACTTCGGCCCGGCGGACTTCGCCGACGAGAAGGCGCACTGCTTCTTCGATCTTGGCCTGAACGAACTGGCCCAGCGTGAGATTGTTGAGGCCACGGGCCTGCTGGAGCCGAGCCGTGTGCGGCGCCTTGCCATCGACACCGCACTGTATGCCGCTTCGCTGGCCCGCTCACGGCAGGTCGAGCACGCCTGCGCGATGGCGCACCGCGCTGTCGATTACGCGGCGAAGGTCGCCTCGTTCCGCAGCGCCCACCGGATCGTGATGATGGTCGCCGAGCTGCAGCCCTATGCCGCACTGCCCGAAGTGCGGGACCTGATCGAGGATGTCCGGACGCGGCTGCCGTCGCTGGTCAGCCTTGCGCCGGGCCAGCGGCCTTGAGCACCGCAGCGTAGGCGGTGAGCTCGGCTTCCAGCGCCTCGGCCAGAGCGGTCGGGTTGGACAGGTAGTGCCCAGCGTCCTCGATCTCCAGCAGACGGACCAGCAGCTTTCGATCATCCAGGTCTGCCGCCAGCTTCAGCACGTCATCGATTGGTGCGACGTGGTCCCGGTCTCCGTGGATCAGCAATACGGGCCGTTGCACTCGCTCCGCACGCACCTCGGCGACGTCATGGGCCAAGATCGCCGCATGCGGTTGCTGGAAGCGTGGCGCGGTCGTCGTCCACCGTTTCGGGTCCACGATCGCGGACCGGGCCACCGCGAGCGAGAACGGACCGTCTTCACATACGGCTCGCAATGCGGTGTAGCCGCCGGCACTGGCGCCGGAGATGAACACCGCCCCAGGTCGCGCATGACCGCTGGCCAGCAGGTACTCGGCGACGTTGCGGCAGTCCTCGACGTCAAGTCGGCCCCAGTGACCGTCCAGAGCCTTGCGGTACGCGCGGCCGTAGCCGGTGCTTCCCCGGTAGTCGACGTCGGCGACGGCGAACCCGCGGCTAGTGAAGAACTGCACCTCCCAGTCCAACCTGAGATCGCTGTGGTACGTCGGCCCGGCGTGCGGCCTGACGATCAATGGCGCGTGGCCTGCTCCCCCGGCCGGCGGGTAGAACAGCACATGGACGTCGGCCCCACCGGACCTGACCTTCATGATCTCAGGTACTGAAAGCTCGGTCGTTGCTTTAATCTGGCCGGAGCTTCGGCGGATCACCTCGAGGTCGTCGGAGCCGTCCGTGGCGACCACCGCTATCTCCTGCGAGCGTGTCGGCGAGGCGCCGATCAGCGCGATCCGGTCACCGAGAGCTGCCAGGTATGGCTTGATCGTGGTGTACGGCAACTCGATCGACCTGATCGCACGATCGGCTTCGAGGACGACGAGCCGGTGCACAGGTCCGTGCTGAACGGTCATCCCGATCCGGCCTGCGGGCAGCAGCACGTAGTTGGCATAGCCGGATTCCCACGGCGCCGTCGCGCACTCGGCGTCCATCGGCGCAACAGCCTCGGTGCCACCGTCATGCCACCGGTAGAGGTTCCACCATCCCGTCCGGTCGGACAGGAAGTACAGCGAACCGTCCACTCCCCACCGCGGCTGTACCGCAGACTCGTCAGGCGAACCCGCGACGTGGACGGGCAGACCAAGGTGCCCATCACAGCCGTGGTCGGCGACCCAGACGTTGCACGAGTCCCACGGCATCACATCCTTGTCCCACTGCGTCCATGCCAGGCGGCCCGCGTTCGCAGTCGGCGAGGCGAGAAAACCGTCCGTCGACCGGACGACTCTCAGGTCGCCGGTTGCGGGATCGACGTTGACCACCTCGTCTCCGCTGCCGTCCTCCCGAACGCACCACAGCCGGCTGTCAGACCACGCGAGATCGCCATAGCTGTGCGCGGTGGCCGTCGACACAGCGCCGGCCACGATCTGGCCTGCGGATGCGTTCACCAACGCGATCTCAGACTCGGCAAGCACCGCGTAAGGCATGCCGCCGTACGCGTGCAGGCTACTTCCCACACCTTCACCGGCCAGGTGACAACTCCGAGTGGCTGCTGACGGATCCCAGCTCATCACCGCCTGGGCCACCTCCGGCGACGACTCCACCCAGTACAGCAGGCCATCGAAGCTGGTGAGCCAGTCATACGAGGTTCCGGCCTGTGCCACTTCATGGGCAGTCGGCACCGACGTGCCAGTGCCGTTCTCGAGCATTCGGCGATCACCCCTCTAACTCACCCACGCTGATCACAACACACCTCGGGCGGCGAGCGCGACTATGCACCGACCCACGTCACGCAAGTACCAACCCAACTGAGGGATCGGGATGGTTCCGATGGCAGATTGCACCCGGTGAGTGCCCGGTGCTCGATGCTGATGCTGATGCTGATGCTGATGCTGATGCTGATGCTGATGCAGACAAACGCCCGGTCTGCACGGCAGGTATCGACCTTGGCGCTGCGGTCCCCGTCAATGGGTGTGAGGCCCTGCCCCGTCTGAAGTCGCCTGCCGGGGTTGGGTCGGTGGGCGGGCAACCGTGCCCGCCCACCATCCAATTGTCGTCTGGCGGGGAGAACCGAACATGACTGGCCTGATGGTGGGCACCGGCTGGTACGGCATGGTGCGCCGCCGCATACTCGACTCCGTCGCGATCTTCGCGGTGCGCCGTGACTGGCCGGACTGGCGCACTCACGAGTTCGTGTCGCCGCGGTTGACTGCGGCGGATGCGCTGCGGGCGGCGGCCGCCGACTACGCGTACTGGCGGCGCAGCCCGCTACGGCCGCGGGTGAGTGTCGTGCGGATGAGCGCGAACGACTTCCGCATCCACCGTGACCGACGCGATTGCGCGGCTCCGGACTGTGCAGTCGCCACGCCGGTGGCGAGTGACGGAGCGGTGCGATGACGCGCGCGACGTTGGCGCAGGGCAAGCTTGGCCCGGTCGGTCTGTGGATCATGGCTGTGGTGGCGTCGTCGCCGTTGACGGTCCAGGTCGGTGGTATCCCGACGATGTACGCCGCCACCGGGGTCGCGGGAGTGCCGCTGGCGTTCATCCTGGTGGCTTTCGTGCTGTACGTGATCGCTGTCGGTTACGCGGGCGCGGCCGGGCACATCCGGCATGCCGCGCCGCTGTACGCACTGATGGGACGCGGCCTGTCGCCGGTGGCCGGGATCGCCGCCGGTTTGTGCGCGCTGGTCGGCTACCTGGCGATCGGGACGTCGTTGTACGGGCTGTTGGGCCGGACGCTGGTCGGGCTGGCCCAGGCCGGGCCGTGGTGGGCGTGGTCCGCTGGCGCGCTGGCGATCGTCGCGGCGCTGGGGCTGCTGGGCGGGGTGAACAGCACCAGGTTTCTCGGCGCGCTGCTGGCGATCGAGCTCGCCGTGATCGTCTTCTACGTCGCCGCGGCGCTCGCGCAGCGCTCCGGACCGCTCACGCTGGCGCCGCTGGCGCCGTCAGCTCTGCTGGTGCCGGGTATGGCGGGCACGATCGCGTTCGCAATGGCGGCGTTCGTCGGGGTGGAAACGGTCCCGGCATACGCGGAGGAGGCCCGTGGGGGTGCGCCGAGCGTACGCCGGGCGATGCTCGCGGCGGTCGTCTTCGCCGTGGCGTTCTACGCGCTCGGTGCGTGGGCGATGGCGGTCAACGCCGGACCCGACCGGCTGTCGCAGATCGGTGCCGACGCCGCTGAGGGGCCCTTGCAGACGCTGAGCCGGGTGTTCGGGCCGGGCGTCGGGCTGCTGGCGACGATCCTGCTGATCACGAGCGTGATCGCCGCGATGTCGAGCTTCCACCAGGCGGGCGCGCGGTACCTGTTCGCGATGGCCCGGGAAGGCGTCTTGCCGGGCTACCTGGCCACGACGAGCAGGTCCGGTGACGCCGGCACTCCGGTGGCGGCGTCACTGACCCAGACCGGGCTGGCAGGGCTGGTCATCGCCGGGTTCGCGATCAGCGGCGCGGATCCGCTCGCAGTGATGTTCACTTGGCTGTCCACGCTGGGGGCGGTGCTGCTGCTGGCGCTGCTGGTAGTGGCCGCCGCGGCGGCGCACCGGTTCTTCGCCACCGGCCAGGGCACCAACGACAGCGTCATGGTACGGCAGGTCGCCCCGGTCACCGGCTGCGTGTTCGGTGTCGTGCTCATGGTGATGATGCTGGCCAACCTCGGCTCCCTGCTCGGGCTGCCGCCCGGCTCGCGCCGCTGGCTGACGCTGCCAGCGCTGGCGGTGGCGGCGATGCTGGCCGGACTGGTGTGGGGCGGTCTCGTGCGCCTGGTCCGGCCAGCCGCGCTGGCCGACGTCGGGCGGGTGGTCGCCGATCCGGTCAGCTCCCCGGTCCGGCGGCTCAGCAAGCTGGTGATGTGAGACATGACCACCAGCCACTCCTACAGCGGCCGGCAACCGACCCGCGAACCTGACCGCCACGACGAGCAGGCCCGCGATCAGCAGGCACGCCCGCCAGCCGAGCTGGACGACCTCACGCGGTACACCGACGCGCGGGTGCAGGCCATCGAGAGAGTCCGCCGCATGATCTCTCTATTCACCATCAACGTCTGGGAGCAGCGGTTCGCCGACCCCCTCGCTCCGCACGCCCTGGCCTACCTGTACCTGCAGCACGACCAGCGCCGCAAAGGCTACTTCCAAATCACGGCAGCCTGGCAGCTGTGGCTGGAACACCCCGAGGTGCGGGTGCTGCCGCGGCTGCTGTTCGAGCTGCACCACCAGCTCGCGCCCCGCGCGGCGGGGCCCGGTTTCGACGTCCGTGACGAGCTGTCGGTCGGCCGCGACGCTCACATGGCATCCGGGGCGGCCGGGGTGTACGCAGGCCTGGCGGTGATCAGCCTCGACACCGCCGCCGGTTCGGGGGAGAAGTCGCAGAAGACGGCGAAGTCCGCGCTCGACCTGCCCGCAGTGGCCAGGATCGTGCTGACCGACGGCGCGCTGATGGCCTGCCATCACGGCGGCCGGCAGGACTTCAACTCCTTCACCGTGGAGGCCACCTGCACCCTGTCGCACGGCACCGTGCGGGCGCTGTGCGACTGGAGCTTCATCGATCCAGACACGCTGCGACGACGCGAGACCGACCGCGAAGTTCTGCGCTGGGCAGGCGAGCTGTCCGACACGCTCGCCCAGGCCGACAACGGCCGCATCGCCGCCCTGCAGCAGGCCGAACACGGCACCAACCGCACCAGAGGGCGAGGGCGGGCATGACCGACATCGCTCCGCGTGACCTGCGCCCGCTGTGGGAGCAACTCAAGGCCGAGGCGGCCCAGGACACACGCACGAACATCGGCTTCCCCGGCGCCACCGACATCACCCACGAGCAACTGGCCGACCTGATGACCGGCGTGCTGCTGAACAACATCGGCAGCCCGTATGACCGCGGGCACGGCCGCAACCACACCAAGGACCTCGAGATCGAGGTCGTGAACCTCATCGCCGACCTATTCGCCGCCCCCGCCAGCCGCTGGGGGTACGTGACCGGCGGCGCCACCGAGGGCACCGAGCACGCGCTGCTGGACGCCCGCCGCCGCTACCCCGACGCCGTGGTCTACACCTCGGCCGCGGCGCACTACAAGATCGGCGATCTGGCGGACAAGTTGCTGATGCCCCTCGTGGTGATCGGCACCGACGACGGCGGGCGCATCGACGTGACCGACCTGACCGGCGAGCTCGCCCGGCGCCGGGACCGGCCCGCGGTGATCGTCGCAATCGCCGGCACGACGATGACCGAGGCCGTCGACGACGTGCCCGCCATCGCCGCGGCATGCGACCGGCTGTCGATCCGGCGGCGGCGGATCCACGTCGACGCAGCGCTGTCCGGGCTGCCACTGGCGCTGCTGCCCGTCGACGGCGTCCCGCGGTTCGATTTCAACGTCCGCGCCGTGACGTCGATCGTGGTCAGCGGGCACAAGTTCCTCTCGACCCTGACACCCAGCGGGGTGCTGGTGTACCGCGACCCACCCCAGGCGGCGCTGTCCGCCGCCGTGTCGTACACCGGCACCGCCAACGTGACGATCCCGGGCAGCCGTTCCGGGCACACGACCCTGCTGCTTTATGCGGCGCTGGCAGGTCTGGGCACCGAAGCGCACCGGGCCCGTGTACGTCGCTGCCGGGACACCGCACAGTACGCCTGCGCGCAGCTGTGCCGCATCGGCGTGGACGCCCGACGCCACCCCCACGCGTTCACGGTGTACTTCCCACCACCACCGGCCCACCTGACCCAGCGGTGGGTGATTCCCGCCGACGACCGGCACGGCCACCTCATCTGCATGCCGCAAGTCGGCAGGCAGGACGTCGATGCGCTGATCGCAGACTGGAAGCTGCCGATGCAACCGACCCCGGCCCAGCGCGGCAGGCTTTCGCGCCTACTGGCGGCCGGCGCAACGAGGGCTCAGCCATGAGCCCCGTACGCACAAGGCAGGGCTCAGGGACGGGACCGCCGATCAGGCATCACCGAGCGCACCGAGTCTGCATGCACGGCGGCGCCGACGCCGTTGACCGCCATTGTCGGCCGGCGCGGAAAACCGCGCCGAATGTCTCCGTCGCCGGCAGGGGGCGACGGACAGCCCGGACGAGAGGTGCCGGGCGGCGGCCAAGACCTGCCTACACCTGTGGCCGGGTGGGGAGATCTCTCCATCACCGCGGGCACGGTGCCGGTCCAAGGTCTGGGCCGCCATTCCCCCGACGACTCCGGCAGCTACCGGGCACGCCTCCACGTCGCCCCGCGGTTGAGGTCCGGCCACCCGCCGCGAACCTGCCGGGACCGGGGCAGGGCGAGCCTGACGCCTCCCACTCGCCCTGCCCCGCGCCAAGACCGAGAGGAGATGAAATGACCAGCGTGCGTCCAGCCACGACGGGACAGCCCACCCGCCAACCCGTCTCGTTCCAGCAGTTGCTGCACTGCGCATGGTGCAGCGGCCCGATGGCGGCCATGCACGCGGCCGATGGAACACGGGGCTACCAGTGCCCGCCACGCTGCAGCCGCAAGAACCCCGTCAACGCCGACTGGCTCGAACGGCAGGTCCTCGACGCGCTGCACCACCGGGTCCCGCTCGCCGACACCCCGAGCGTGCTGCAGGCGATCACCGTCGGTGCCGTGCAGCCCGGGCAGATCCGGCTGACCTGGCGTGTGCCCCACCTGACGATCGTCCAGCCACAGGACCGGCCGACCGTGCGTTTCGTCCCCGCCCGCAACCCGCAACGGAGCACACCATGACCATCACCGATCCACGCCCGAACCGCACCGACCTGATACGGGCGCTGACCAGGGTCAAACGTGTCTTCGTCATCCCTGTCAGCGTCGACGGGCACATACTGCTCCTGCGCCACGAGATCCAACGCCACGCGTACTGGACCTTCCCCACGATGGCCCGCCCGCTCCCCCGCAGCCATCTGAAGCCCCTGGCACACTTGCTCACCCGGGAGGCGCTGGGCATCGAGCCGTCGCAGCTACGCCTGGTCGCGATCTTCGAACCGACCCGCGCGCACGGGCGCGCGGCCGTATACACCGCGGCGCTGCCCGCCACCGGCGCGCAGATCATCACCAACCACGCTGGCGGCCCCGCCCGCCGGCACCCGCTGCAGGCGATGACGTTCACCGCCGACACCATCAACGCGCTCGACATCCGCCCGGCTGAGGTCACCGCCCTGCTGTCGACCGGCGGAGATCCTGCCCGCAACGCATCGCAGCTGCCCGACCTCGTCGACGCCGCAACCACCAGCCACCACAACCGATAGGACCTACGTGGACACTATCGACCTGCCCGTGCCCCACGACCGCACCGCACAACGGCTCGGCTGGGTCCAGCTGACAGCCGACCTGCGCGAATCGCTCAGCGCCAGTCTCGACTCCCCGGCGAGCCGCGCCGACGAGAAGTACAGCAGGTTCAGCCCCGGCCTCGCCGCCGTCGTGCACACCGCCGACACCGCGCCCACTTCGTCAAAGCCATCCACACCACCTCACCCCTGGCGGGCTGGTACCGCACCGAGGCCGCAGTCCCCTTCAGCACCGAACTCCCGCCAGCCGTACCCGTCCGGCCATGCCGGTATGGCCATGCCGGTCTGGCGGCGGGCGGAATGAGGGTGCGTTTCGCTCGACTGTCAGCTAGAGGAACGATGAGCGGACAGGTGGGATCAGCGTTGCTTCGCGACGCTGATCATTGACGGTGCATGAGTGGGCCCCGACACCGAAGAAGCAGATCAGCTCTCTGCGCTGACCTTGTAAAAGGCGCCTCCTTGGTCATCAATGGCGGTTGGCCTCAACCGGCTTTTGCCGCGTGTGCGATGGATGTCCCGGGCCTCTGGCCAACCTCGATCGCCTTTGCCTGACTGGCTGATCCAGCGCTCTCACTTGGCCAGCTAGATTGGCATGCCGTTACGGACACAACACACCTCGTTCGGCCAACAAACGCGTTCAACCTCGGGAGAACAAGTGAGTGAGTGGGCTGCGGTTGCCTCGGCCTTGATCGCCAGCATCGGTCTGGTGTTCGCAGGGTGGCAACTGATGATCATGAACCGGGCGGCTGCGCTAGAACGCCGAGTGGCCCGCGATGGCGTGGTCGTCTCCTGGCGCCCGGTCGAGGCTCCGCGCGGACCTGCGCCCGACGGGACTGCCGTTTGGCTCTACGAGGTCCAAGTGCACAATCCAGGTCGTCTTCCCGTTGACGACGTCCGGGTGGACTGGCACTTCCAATGCCCGGTACAGCGGAGACGCTCTGGTGCTCTTGACCCAGCAACCGCGCGCCTTCAGCTCTTTACGCCTGTCCTTCCTGGCGGCGATCAACGCCGTTGGGAACGCCGCCTTGTAATGAACTACGCCGAAGCCGAGACGGCGCTACCGGAAACCTTTGCGGAGGTGCACTTCGTCGACGTCGAAGGCCGACCCCAGACCAACCGCTGGCCGCGGGACAAACGGCGACACGTTAGCTGATATTGGCTGCTCCGCCTTCGCGGCAAATCGATGGCTGGCTAACCCGTTTGATCATGGTGGCCTGACGGAGCGCAGGCGGTCTACTGGCTGCTGGCACTCGGTGGCATCCCCGACCTGCGGGCTGGTGCTAGCTTCTGCCAGTCGGCCCGGACGAGGTTCCCGGCCTGTATCCCGTCCCGTTGGACCTCACCATGTGCCGTGTCGGCGCGGTACAGGACCTCGACGATGAAGCCCTCTCGGATCGCTCGACTTAGGACCGAACATGTCGGGCGCCTGGCGTCCTTACGCCTTTCAGAGGGGCCCGCTGGCCAGATCGTCTGGTGCTGTCCGCTTCAGCGTCGCGCCCTGGGACGGCCTGCTACCTCTCCAGCACGAGTTGGTGACGGCGAGAAACGAGGTGCTCGGCGGGGCCCAACCAGTAACGGCTTCCGACCTCACATGAGCATCGCGTACAACGCCCGGGAACGTAGCGCGCCACCCATCATCGACCTTGTGAGCGAACTCCGCAGCCTCCCGCCCGTGGAGATCGTGGTCACGAGCGTCAATCTGGTGTATCTCCGGCGGGAAGGCCGGGTCTAGAGGTGGCACGCGATCCACAGCGTGGGCCTGGACGGCACCGCGACCAGGCCCATGGTCTAGTCCGGCGGATGCAGACAGCGCCGTTGTCTGCATCCGCACGCTGGAAACCGCACTAGTAGGTGCCCGTCAATGGATCCAGGACATCCTCGCCAACTGGATTCGGAGACAGGCATGCTCAGTTCTGCTATGACCCAAGGCGCAGCGCCCTGGGAACTGGAGTTCGACTGGCACCTGACCAACAAGTGCAACTTCTTCTGCGAGTACTGCCATCCGCAGATTCGTCACGTCCTCAACCGCAAGCATCTCGACGAGCCCCCACCCGAGCTGGTAGTGCGCCGGTTCGAAGAGCTGGGCCGCAGCTGCCTGATCCACATGTCGGGTGGCGAGCCGTTCATGTACCCCGGCTTCGTCGAACTGTGTCACGGACTGACCACTCGAAACTTCATCAGCATCAACACCAACCTTGCCTCCGACGACGTCGAGGACTTCGCGGCTCGGGTTCCGGCAGACCGCGTGGCGAAGATCGTCGCCGCGGTGCACATGCCCGAGCGCGAGCGCCTGGCCCTGGAGTTGGACGCCTACGCCGGGAACTACCTGGCCCTGCGCAGGCGCGGGTTCGATGTCACGGCGCTGTACGTGCTCTACCCGCCGCTGTTGGAGCGCGTCGCCGGCGACATCGCGCGTCTGAAGGAGCTGGGCGTCGACCACGTTCGGGCCAAGGTTTTCAAGGGCGTGTATGAGGGCCGCCGCTACCCCGAGGGCTACACCGAGGCCGAGCGAGCGCTGATCCTGGCCAACTCGGGCGAGTACGTCTTCAACCGGCCCTACCTCGACGGGATGCTCTCCTTCCGCGGCCAACGCTGCACGGCCGGCGTGACGTCCTTCAAGGTCACCGTGACCGGCGAGGTCCGCAGGTGTGCGTCGGTGGCCAGCAGCTACGGCAACCTCTACGACGGCACCTTCCGGCCAGCCCAGGAGTACGACCCGTGTCCGGCGCGGAGGGTGCTGGTGCTCTCGCAGTGTCTCTCGTACCTCGTCAACCCGCCTGCCCACACCGCCGCCGACCGGGACGACGAGGAGTAGCCATGAACATCGTCATCCGCAAGGCGTGCATCGATCCCGACCGCATGCCCTTCGACGCCGCCGAGCGCAAGGGCATCGGGCACCCCGACAGCCTGGCCGACCTGCTCGCCGACGCGTTCTCGATCGGCTACTCGACATGGTGCCGTGACCGCCTGGGCGTCGTGCCGAACCACTGGGTGGACAAGGTCAACCTGGTGGGGGCGGCTGCGGAGGTCCGCTTCGGCGGCTTCGAGGTGGTCAAGCCTGCTGACTGCTACCTGTTCGGGAAGGTCACCGAATCTGTCGGCACCGTGTCGATCCCGATCGAGGCCATCTTCGCGGACGCGATCGAGACCATCCTGCCTGCGGCGCTCGGCGACAAGCGGATCTTGGAGCACCTGCGGCTGCACGTCAACAACACCAGCGGTGTCGCCACCGATCATGACCCGCAGTTCTACCGCCCTTCCGCTTCGGCAGGCGTGGCCTCGGTGCTGTCGACCGAGCGGGTTGCCAACGACACCGTGATATGCACCGGAGCCAGCAGAGTCGGACTTGCAGGCAGGCTCGCGATGAAGCTGGAGAGCTATGTGACCGGGCCCGATTTTCGGTCGGCGTGGCCTGCCGTGGGCACCGACGTGAAGGTGATGGTCGTTCGGGTCGGCACGCAGCTTGACTTCACGGCCGCCGTGCCGTTCCACCCGGAATCGGTGGCGTCCTGGCAGGACTACCGCGATGGTCTCGCCGCCGTCGAAGCGGCCCTGCGCTCGCAGATCGGCCGCCTGTTGGCCGACGACCCCTCGACAACCGCGCCAACATCGTGGTCGCTGCACCTCAATACCAAGGACGTGCCCGGCCGCGGCTACCTTGCTCCGTTCGGCACCTCGCTGGGCAAAGGCGACTGCGGGGTCGTCGGACGCGGCAACCGCTACAGCGGCGTGATCGAACCTTTGCGTCCAGCGAGCTGCGAGGCTGCGGCGGGCAAGAACCCGCTCCATCATGTCGGGAAGATCTACTCCGCGTTGTGTGCAGACGCCGCGTGCCGGATCTGGGAGCAGACCGGCGCGTATGCCGAGGTGCACATCGCGGCGCGCAACGGCCATCCGTTGCAGAGCCCGGCTCATGTCCTGGTGTCGCTCGACGCGGACGTTGATGTTCGGATGACGGCTGCAGTGCACGATGTGCTGCGCATGACGCTTGCCGGTGCTGTGGCGTATGCGGACCGATTCATTACCACGGATTTGATCGCGCGTTTCCGGGGCGGTGACCACGGATGACCACGGCAATCCTGTCGGCGGCGCACAGGGAGCATCTGGCTGATCTCAGGGGTCGGCCTGCGATCATCGACGGTGAAGGACTCATGCTCGGCTCGCAGTACGTCATGTTCTTCGCCGAGGCGGGCCTGATGCGCCGGCACGCAGCCCGCCTGGTCGCAGGTGTCAGTAGCCCGGACGTGCTGGAAATCGGTCTCGGCCTGGGCGTGTTCGCCGAGCAACTCGCGTCGATGGGTCCTGGCACCTACACGGCTGTCGAGCCCCACCCTGGGACGGCGCAGCTGGCCAGGGAGCGCGTGCTTTATCGATACGGCGGCCAGGCGACGGTCATCGCCGAGCCGTGGCAGCTGGTCACCTTTGCCGACGAGTCCTACGACGCGATCATGTACGACACGTGGCCGCCTGACGGGCTTGAAGACTCCGACTTCGCCACGTTCGTCGCCGAGGTCGCCGTGCGCTGCCTGCGGCCCGGAGGCAGGTTCAGCTACTTCCACAGCGGAACCACGCTCAGCCCCACCCGCCGCGACGTCCTCAAGCACCACTTCGCGTCCGTGACCGCTCATCCGTACGAGCTGCCAAAAGGGGAAACACCGGTCGCGTGGACGAAACCCACACGCCAGTTCCTGATCCCCGTCGCCACGAAAGGCCTACCGTGACTCGCCCGCTGCTGCGCGCGGCTGACCGACACAGGTTCGCCGCCGACGGGTATCTCGTGCTTCCGGACGCCGTGCCCCTGGATGTCATCGAAGTGCTCCGGCGAGAGGCCGACGGTGTTCGCGACCGGCTGCTCGCCGGCGTGGGCGGCGCCCACTGCCACGAGGGCCGGATCACCTGGTGGAAGCTCGCCGACGGCAGCGCCTATCTACTCAAGATCAAGCCTGTGCTGGACCGAAGCTCGGCGGCGTCGGAGCTTGCGCATGGCTCCTTGGCGGCGCTGGCCGGTGACCTGCTCGGGACCCGATCGATCTTGATGGAAGACAAATTCATGTACAAGCAGCGCCTTGGGGACATGCCTGCACCGGAGGATCTCCCAGTGCTCGGCGAGGAGATTCGTAAGCACACCGATGCCGCGTACTTTGCTGCCCGCGGCTACGACCGAGTGGTCACCGTCGCAGTGTGCCTGGACGACTGCGAACCGGATTCAGGTCCGCTGAGAGTTTGGCCCGGCTCCCACCGCACCCGATCTACCATGGTCTCGACCCGGCATCAGGGCCCCGTGGTCGCCGACGCCGACGCGCCCGACGCAGCCGCTGAAACCCTCACCGTTCCCGCAGGCACAGTCATCGCCTGGGACGCCGCGCTCGTACACGCAAGCGAGCAGAACCAGTCCGGCAACCCTCGCAGGCTCCTGGTCCTCGGGTACGCAGCCGCTTCAACGGTCGGTGCCGCATGACCATACAGCCTTATAGCCAGCCGGTGCCCTTCCACAGCCAATGGGGAGAGGACCGATGGCTGGCCGACCATCGTATCGTCCCGGCAGCGGGATGGTTCGTCGACGTCGGCGCCGGGGATGGCACCACAGGCAGCAACACCCTCTACTTCGAAGGCATCGGCTGGCACGGCGTGTGCATCGACCCCGATCCCCGCAACGCGGCCGGACTTGCACGCCGCACCTGCGGCATCGAGACCGTCGCGATCTCCGCCGAAGCCGGACTGCAGGTCTTCAGCATGTACCGGCCGAAGCCATCCTGGTCCGGCCTGGGCCGACGCGGGGCCGGCTACGACGTGGTCACCATGACCTGCACGCCTCTTGAAACACTGCTGGCCGGATATGCCATCGACCTGATCGACCTGCTGAGCATCGACGTGGAAGGCAACGAACTCGACGTCTGGCAGTCCTTCGATCCCGACCGACACCTCCCCTCCATCGTGATCATCGAGTACGACGACAAGCTCCACGAACGAAGCACCGCCGCCATCCACCAGCAGCTGGGCCGGGAGGCCTACGGTCTCGTACACAGGACACCGGCGAACCTGATCTTCCAGAACCGGCATCGCCCCTGGCAGCGGCGCTCATGACTACATCGTCCACCTGGGCTACCGACCAGCTCCCCCACGGCCGGATCATCGTGCTGTGCGGCCGCGCCGACGACGCTCAAGCTTGGAGCGATGCCCTCGGCGCCGACCGCTGCCTGGCCGTGGCACTGGACCCGCTCGCACTGACCGCAGTAGGCCACACGGCCGCACCAAGCGGCGCCCGGCTGGCGTGGCACCACGAACAGCTAGGCAACCTGGACACCGCATCAGCCCTCGCCCGGGCGGCCGACAGTCATGATCCGCTTGGCAACGCGTTCGTGATAACGCCCGATCCGCTTGACCCGCCCCACGTCGGTCGGCGGCGGCACATCGGCGCCCGAAGACGGCACTGGCGCGCGTTCGAGGACAAGAGCCTGGTCGACGCGCTCTGGGATGTCATGTCCATTCCACGGCCGCCCAGCATCAGCACGTCCATGGTTACCGACCTGCAGGCGCTGTCCGGACTGCTCGGCATCAGCACAGGCGTTGTTTGCGGCCTGCAACAGGTGGGTGCCGCACCCACTGGCGGGGCGCAGGGCATCTGGTGGTGGCATGCCCAGCCGCCGCCAAGCCTCACCGCACATCCCTTGACCGGCTACCGTGCGCGGCTCATGCCTTTGATGCACGGCACCGCCGTCCGGCTGCACGGGATGGTCCTGTCCGAAGACGTGGTCGCTTTCCCGCCTATGGAGGTCATCACCCTGCCTCGACCGGGTCACGGCACATTTCTTCCCTGCGGCAGCGCCGCCACCCTGGGGCCGATGCCCGAGCTCAGCGCGCTTACTCGGCGTATCGGTGACAGGTTGCGAGAGACGCTTGCGTACAGAGGTGCGTTCTCCGTCGACGGGATCCTCACCGATGACGGCTTCCTCCCGACGGATCTCAACACCCGGTTGACCTCAGCCATGGAGGCGGCGCCGGCTGCGCTTCGGGTTCAGCTGCAGGCCGCCAACGTACTCACCCGCGAGGGGGCCGACCTCGATGGCAACGCGCTGATGGCAATGGCCGAGCAGGCCTTCGACCGCGGGTACGTGCACACCCTCTATGGCGCTTCCACTGTGGTCGCCGCGCCGCCAGGTGCTTCGATCGGTGTCCGCTGGACGGCGACCGGATTGGCTGAGGTGCCAGTGGCCAACGCCGACGGGCGTCTCGACCTGGCGCCCTCATTACGTGGATGGACCCTCACAGCCCGATTACGCAGCGACCGTCTACCCGGCGGCCGTCCACTCGGTGCACACGCTGTAAAGGTCTTCAGGTATGCCGATGCGCGGTTCGGAACAGATTTCGGCGAGCTGATCCCGCCGTTTGGTCAAGGCGGGACCAGCGTGCCGAGGCCCCGGGTGGCCGGTTAGTCGCCTGCCAGGGCGGCCGCCGCCTTGATGCGCTGCAGGGAACGCTCCCGTCCAAGCACCTCAAGGGACTCGAACAGCGGCAGACCCACGGACCGTCCGGTCACGGCGACGCGTACGGGGGCCTGCGCCTTACCGAGTTTCAGCCCGTGCCTCTCCCCGACCTCGACCAGCGCCGTCTTCAGCGCCTCGGCCTCCCAAGCGGGCAGGACCTCGAACGCCGCGATCACGTCTGGGAGCACGCCCGCGTCCTTGCTGGCCTTAGCCCACGCTGTTTCATCCAGCTCGGGCTGGTCGCAGTACAGAAAGTCGACGTAGCCCACGACCTCGGCCAGCAGGCTGATGCGCGTCTGCGCCAACTCAGCGACGCGGGAGAAGAGCTGCGCGTCGTACTGGTCGGGCTGCCACGGCGGCGCGGCGATCCCGAAACCCGTCTCGGCTCGCTCGGCCTCGCTATTGAACGGCCCCGTCAACCACGGAGCGCAGGCGTCGATGAACTGCTCCACGCTCAACGCACGGATGTACTCCCCGTTGAACGCCGCCAGCTTCTTGATGTCGAAGAACGCCGGCGCCGAGTTGACCTCGTCCAGGCGGAACTCGTCCTCGATCACCGTCCACGGCACGATCTCGCGGTCGCCTGACGGCGCCCAGCCCAGCAACATGAGGTAGTTGCGCATCGCCTCAGGCAGGTAACCCTCGTCGCGGTACATCTCCAACGCGACCTTGTCCCGCCGCTTGGACAGCTTCTGGCGCTTCTCGTTCACCAAAATCGGGGTGTGAGCCCACGTCGGCGGCGTATGCCCGAGGGCCTCCCACAGCAACTGCTGCTTCGGCGTGTTGGGCAGATGCTCCTCCGCACGGATCACATGTGTGATCCCCATGGTCACGTCGTCGACCACGTTAGCCAGCAGAAACACCGCCGAACCGTCGCCCCGCGCGATGACGAAGTCCTCGATCAACTTGTTTTCGAACGTCGGCTCGCCACGCACGAGGTCCTTGATGACGGTGACGCCCTCATCGGGTGTGCGGAAGCGCAACGCTCTGCCGTCGGCTGCGGCCAGGCCGCGATTGCGGCAGTGGCCGTCGTAGCCAGCGTACTGGTTGCCCGTGCGAGCCTGAACATCGTCGCGGGAGCAGTCGCAGTAGTACGCCTTGCCAGCCTGGAAAAGCTGGCGTGCCGCCGCGGTGTGCTCGCCTGCGTACGCAGACTGAAATAGCGGGCCCTCGTATTCATCCGAACCCACCCCCAGCCACGCCATAGCGCGGACGATCCCCTCAGTCCACTCCGGGCGCGATCGGGCCGTGTCGGTGTCTTCAATCCTCAGCACCAACGTCCCGCCCGACTGTCGAGCCACCACCCAGTTCAGCAGCAGCGACCGTGCGTTGCCGACGTGGAACATACCGGTGGGAGACGGGGCGAATCGCACCCTCAGCGCGGAATCAGACACGACCGCCAGCTTACCGGGCTACCCCGGTGCGCTTCGACGACATTCGGTCGCAGTGGCGTTGAACGTGACAAGTTCAAATGTTCAATCGCGTGGAAAGCCAACTGAGGCGGCGCCTGATGTGGCGTTGCTCGGTGCCCGCCACATGCAGAACCGTCGATGCAGCATTCGGGTCTGAGCCTCACAGTTGCATTGAGCCCTGGCATGCTCGAGGCACACGGGTGCTGTGAGTCGTCGCCGCGCTCACGTCCGTAGCTGCCCGCGACGACGATGTTCGCCGGGTTCCGGTTCCCACCGGGGAAATCGCGTCGCGGTGGTATCTGCAGTTCAATCTGTCATACTGCGACGTCGAGGATCTGCTGGTCGAGCGTGGAGTCGAGGTCGACCACGTCACGGTCTACTGGTGAGTGCAGCGGTTCACAACGCTGCTCGGCGACGCGGCACGGTTCTATCGGCACTCGCCGGGTGACTCAACCAGCCGCACACGCTCCTACGTCGAGGGCTCCGGTTAGACATCCGGGCCGACCTCTTCACACCAATCTTGCTGCTGACGGAGCAACGATGTCATCAGCATTATCGCGACTACAGCGTTCCTCGGTGTCAGGTGCTTCACAACCGGCTGATGCACCACAGCATGACGAGACAACTGTTCGGGAGGTGGTGCACCCTCGGTTTCCCGCCAGGGTGTGAAGAAGCTGGGTATGGGCGCCATGATGATGTCGGTCAGGAACGAATTGACCTGGAACTGGCCACCTTCGTCAAGTTCGAGCCGCGCCCGGCTGTATTTGCTGGTGCGGGCCAGTTTGTTCTGCCACGCGTCACGGGCACCGAACGAGTCGTACGCACGAACCCTGGGCGTGGACGCCCAGACCGCCATGGATTCCGTCATGTTGACCGCGAGGGCGGTCGCTGGCTCCACATGCCCGGCCCGATACGCCGCAATCACGGCACTGGCGAGATGTCTGGACTCGGCCAGCGCCGGCTCATCACATTCCCCGATAACTCGCGCGCAGTCATCCACTATGTCGGCGCCATCGCGTATGAGGATCGCGTCGACATTGTCTCGGTCAGGCGAGGCCACCAGCTCCTTGACGATCTCCACGGAAGGAACCCAGGCCAGCGGAACGCCATATTTACGGGCGAATGCCAGCAGGCGTGGACCTTTAACGGCCGAGCCCCAGCAGTTTCGCGGCCGACCCATCTCCAGTGCCATCATCAACGCCGGCCACGTCGCCGCCTTCGCGAGCACATCCGGATCATCGAGGTGAACTCTCGCCTTCGCGACGTCACCGAAGCGGATTACCCGAGCCCCCATGATCGATTATTGTGCCAGTTGCACGCTTTGCCAGCCAACGTGTTAACCCCTCCGAGTGACACCAGCTCACGATGTCCGACAGAGGAATCGCGGGGTTGACCAGCCTGTGGGGTTTCAAATCCGGTCACGCAGCCTGAGCTGGCCTTCACGCGACGCGTTCGTAGTCGTTGATCCGCCCGCCGAGACCGGCCGCCGTTTGATCCGCTCCAGCGTCCGGTCGGCGCCCAGCTGATTGCGGTGGTAATAGCGCCGGTGGCGCTATGACGAGCCCGGCTGTGTCCGCGGCTCGTTAACCGAGGCGTAGCGGCGGTGCCGGCCCGCAAGCGGCTGACCGGCAGGTTGCGGGCGGCGGCCCGTGTGGCAGCCGCCGATGGCGGACGCGCGGTCGTGCAGGCCGCGCGCGACCACAACGTGTCCCGGCCGGTCGTGTCCGCGGCGTTCATCGCCTATGCCGGTCGCACGTTCAGCAGTACTTGTCCCCCGGCATCGGCCGGATCCGGCTGCGCGAGCTGCGGACTGGTGACATCCAGCGGCTGTTCGACGCCCTGGGGGTGAAGATGAACCGGTATGACAAGCCGTTGACGCCGGCGACGTTGCAGCGAGTGCGGGCCACGATCCGGCGGGCGCTCCACATTGCGGTGCAGGAGCAGCTGATCGGCAGCAATCCGGCGTTGGGGTTGCGGCCGCCAAGTCCGCGGCGGGTGCGGCCGGTGGTTTGGTCGCATACCCGGGTCGCGGCGTGGCGTGAGACCGGGTGGCGGCCGAAGGTCGCAGTGTAGACGCCGCAGCAGCTCGGCGTGTTCCTGCGCCGGCACGGCGACGACGCGCTGTACGCGCTGTGGTGGCTTGGTGCGGTCACCGGACTGAGGCGCGGCGAGCTGGCGGGGTTGCGGTGGACCGATGTCGACCTTGAGAGCAGCGAGCTGACGGTTGCCAATCAGCGGGTCTCTGTCGGCGGGGAGGTCACCGACGGTGACCCGAAGACTGAGGCGGCCGCGCGGACCATCGCGCTGGACGAGCTGACCGTGGCGGTCCTTCGGGTGCACGCCCAGGCCGGGTGGTCGTCGACCGGCGCGGGCGGTTACGTGTTTTGCTGGCCTGGCGGGCGGCCGTTGCGGCCGGACTGGGTCACACACCGGTTCGCTGAGCTCGTCGCCTCGTCGGGGTTGCCGCCGATCCGGTTGCATGATCTGCGGCATGATTCGGCGACGATTGCCTGGCCACTGGGGTCGATCTTCAGGTGGTGCAGCGGCGGCTGGGGCACACCAGCTATGCGTTCACTGCCGACACCTACGGTGCGATCTTGTCGGAGCAGGAACGTGAAGGTGCGGATGCGACGGTGCGGGTGATGCGGGCGGCGTTGTAGCTCGTGGGCCGGGCATCGTGCGATGCCCGGCCCACCATTGAGAGCTCGTGTGACTGTGTGCGCAGGTGCCGGCTACGTGGCCCGGCGGCGCCGCGGAGCCGCCTTCGAGGGGAGCAGGCGGTACAAGTTTGGGCGGTCGGTGTGCAGCTTTCGTGCAAGGTCCGAGAGGTTGACTTCGGGGATGTCCGGGTGCTGCTGGATTCGGTCGAGGCCCTCCATTCGCACTCGCAATGAGAGTCGCGCCTGGTCCAGCATTGCGGTGGCGGCTTCCCGACGCAGCCAAGCCTCGACTACTTTGGCGACGATCGGGGCTGCAACATCGGTGATGTTCAGCGAGCGCGAATCGCGGAACTCTTCTGCTAGCTCGAAGACGGTGGTTCCGTATGTCTCGGACGCCAGCAGGGTGTCCTCGTTGACACGGACGTCGATGATGCCAGAGCGATGGGTGCGGATGGTGTACCAGTGCATGCCGTACACGAGCAATACACAGTCCAGGTCCCAGCCAGTGCCTGCCCGCAGTTCGTCAGATCCGATGGCGTGTGCCAGCAGCATGCGCCGCGCATCCTGGATCGCTTGCTCTTCGTCGGCGTAGTGACCGTATACGCCGATGATCTCGTGGTCCTCGTCAAGTTCCCACGGATTTAGAGAGGTTACGTCGAAGTCGATTCCATAGTCGCGCTTCTTGAGCGCCTCGAGCTCATCGGTTGCCTTCTTCAACGCGTCTGCGGCGGGTCGGTAGCCGAACTCGAGTACCCAGAACTCTCCGAGCAGGTTCACGTGTTGCCAGTATCGGTTCTCGACACGGTAGTACTGCGGCCTCGTGCCGTAGATCGAGTCGGCGGGCGCATCCGTGCTGGCTGCCGAGCCGTTGCGACGATCGGGGACGGTCGCATCGTCGGTTGTCTCCGAGTGCGTTGCTTCCAGTTCGTCCCGTAGTTCGAAGTCTGCGATGACGTTGTCTCGGTCGGAGCCTTCAATCCGCTTGCCGATCAGTTGTGTGAGCTGCCGAAGGTCGTGGAAATTAGCCACCGTAACCTCACCCGATAGTGTGTCAGTGAGACACATGCTACATCGGATCAACACTTCGCGCCGCCCGCGCAATGAGCACGTACGGATCTCGTCACCTCGGGCGACGATGCGGATTCGGACCTGCACCGCCACCCGAGGTGAACTCTTTCGCTGGCCTGCCGCCAACTCCGCAGTCGAGATCCGACGTTTATCCGACCAGCGCGAGGGTCTGGCCGGTGGGCGTCATGCGGCGCTGCCGAGGGACCGGACCGCTGGTAGGGGCAGGCCGGCGGGTGCGGGCGATGACGTCGGCGGCGGCGTTGGCGCTCTTAAGGTCGACTTCGGCGAAGACCTCGGTGTAGGTGTCGGCGGTGATAGTGATCGAGGAGTGACCGAGCTGGGTGGAGATGGACTTGATGTCGGCTCCGGCGGCGTGGGCGATGCTGGCCGCGCCGTGGCGCAGGTCGTGCAGCCGGATCGGAGGCAGGCCGCTTGCGGTGCGCAGCCGGTTGAACAGGTCGGTCACGAAGGCGGGGTGGAGTGGGTTGCCGTCGGTGTCGCAGAAGAGCATGTCGTGGTGGTGCCAGCGGGGTCCGCGTAGCTGTCGCAGGTTGCGTTGGTGGCCGATGTGGGCGCGCAGGACTTCGAGGCTGTAGTCGTCCAGGGCGATGACCCGGTCGCCGGCTCCGGTCTTCGGGGGCTTCTGGACGGGTTCCCAGCCGTGTTGGGCGATCTGGTTGGTGACGATGATCCGCTGGTTGGTCAGGTCGAGGTCGGCGTGGCGCAGGCCGACTGCTTCGCCGCGGCGCAGGCCGCGTAGGGCGATGATGTGGAACAGGGCGTACAGGGGGTCGTCGGCGATGAAGTCGAGGAACGTCCCGGTCTGCTCGGCGGTCCAGACCATCACCGGGCTGGGCATCTCCCCAGTGATCTTCCAGGCGGCGACTCGTTCGGGGGTCCAGACGCGGGCCTTGGGCCGCCCGGCCTTGGGGATCTTGTAGGCCTTGGCGGCGTTGACGGTAGCGAGTTCTTCGCTGATCGCGGCGGTCATCGCGGTGCTGAGTGTGGCGCGGATGCGCCGGTAGGTGGAACGGGTCTGGGTGCGCTGGCCGCGAACGCTTTCGCGTACGTGCGGGTGGGGACTCTGCTTGGCTTCGAGGATGGTCTCGTTGCGTTCTTCGAGGGCTTCGAACATGGCCCGCACGTGCCGCAGCTTGAGCTCGCTGACTTTGATGTCGCCAATGTGCGGGATGAGGTAGAGGTTGACGTGGGAGCGGTAGCCGCGCAGCGTGTTGGGGTCCACGCCGCATCGCCCCAGCCATTGCGGCAGGTATTGGGCCATGGTCGCGCCGCCGTCGAGCGGGGTCCCGGCCGTCGCGCGTCGGCGGACGGTGTCGAGGTCGGGTAGTGGTCCGGCCTTCGCTTCAAGGATCGCTTCGGTGACCTCTGCCGCAGCGGGGCGGTTGTCGCCGGCGACGGCGAGTAGCTGGGTGACGTGGTCGCGGTCGGCTTCGGCGGCTTCGGCGGTGGCGAACCCGCCTCGCCGCAGCTGCTTTCGCGCGCCGCCTGGCAGTGTGGGCAGGGAGCGCTGGTAGCGCCAGCTGCCGTGCTCGGTCCAGGCGCCGTCGTCGCCGCGTAGCTGCGGGCATCCGGCGCCCAGCGTTTTTGCGGTCCGCGGGTCGCGGCATCCGCATCGTTTCGAGATCGTTCCTTGGCTCATTGTGGGGCTCCAAAAGGATCGGTGGAGCCCCATGGACGCTCTGCTCCCCCACGTGATCAAGTGGATCGGCTTGCGCCCGATGCATAGCTGACCAGGCGCGATGTCCACGTTGCCGTCGGCGACCCCGGCCGATGCCGGCTGCGGCGAGCACGGGGCCAGACGTTTGCACTCGACTGGCGGCGCTTAGGCCCGGCAACTAGCGCCTCTACATACATGCGGCAGAGATCATGGCGCGGATGGTCACCGCCTAGATGTGGCGAGATCCCTCTCGCATTCTCGAGGTGGGCGCTATTGGAGTCGTTCGTTCGTGGCGATGGCCAAGACTGAACGGTGTCGGCTGGTGCTGCGTTCGGTTCGAGTTCGCTTGTGAGCGCGGTGAGGAAGTCGGCGTGTCGCAGGTCGGACGTAACGTGGCTGGGTCGGTCTTTGACGATCGCGTCGGCTGTGAGGTGCGGATGTTCATCGCGAATGTCTTTGTCAGATTCTTCCGCTCGTTCAACTATGACTATCTCCGTAAGACGCATGAGCAGGCCAAGCCCCATCCGTGGGACAAGGTCGGCGACGACGAGTTGTTCTACCCGTTTGTGGCGGTGTCGTTGGAGAAGGACATCACCACGGTCGTCGGTGCCAACGAGTCGGGTAAGAGCCAGCTTCTTTCCGCGATCGAGATGGCGCTGAGCGGCGAGGACATCCAACGTGGGCACTTTTGCCGCTACTCGCAGTTCTTCGCGGTCAACGCCGGGACGATGGCTCTGCCTGACTTCGGTCTGGAGTTCAGGGATCTGACCGCGGCCGATCGTGCGGGTCTTGAGGCGGCGTGCAAGATCTCGAAGCTGGACCAACTGCAGTCGTTCGCGGTGTTCAGGTTCAACGGCGGCGAGCCTGTGGTTTACCTCCAGATCGCCGACAGCTGGACAGACCATCAGGTTCGTGACCCTCAGGCCCTTGCAAAGCTGCTGCCCCACACGTTTCGGATCGAGTCGGCCGTTCCGCTGCCCGACAGTGTTCCGCTGGCCTACCTGGCCGCGGGCAAGTGGACCCGCGGTGTGCGTGGCCGCGAGGAGCGGAAAGCGATCATGGAGGTGCTGGAGCAGAACAGCGAGAGCTGGTTCGGCTCTGCAGAGACGCTGACCGCCTCGGCAACCAGCGTGATCAACGCGATCAAGCCTGCGCCCCGGCCTGAGGATCTGCGCAAGCGGTTGAAGCTGGCCGACGATCTGCTGGTGAAGATCGCCGACGTCGACCGGTCTGCGTTCCAGGAACTGCTCGGCGCGGTGCGCGAGGACGCCGAGGGTTTCGCCAACGGCATCGTCAAGCAGATCAACCAGGCCCTAGCCGCCTCGTTGAACTTCCCGAAGTGGTGGTCGCAGGACCTTCACTTCGAGTTGCTGGTGACGCTGCGGGACCAGGATCTGGTGTTCACGATCCGCGACCGCACAGGCACCGAGTACTCCGCGAGCGAGCGCAGCGGCGGGCTGCGGTACTTCCTCAGCTACTTCGTGCAGTACCTCTCCCACGAGGCACCCGCCGACGGCAGGCGGGAAGTCCTGCTCATGGATGAGCCGGACGCGTTCTTGTCGAGCATGGGCCAGCAGGACCTGCTGCGGATATTCGAGGATTTCGCATCGCCCGCCGATCCCGATCGACGATCGGTACAGGTCGTCTATGTCACCCACTCCCCGTTCCTGATCGATAAAAACCATGGGGACCGGATCCGGGTGCTGGAGAAGGGCGAGGGCGACGAGGGCACCCGCGTAGTCAACAACGCCGCTCGCAACCACTACGAGCCGCTGCGCTCGGCGTTCGGCAGCTTCGTCGGCGAGACGACGTTCATCAGCAACTGCAACCTGATGGTCGAGGGGATGTCCGACCAGATCCTGCTCGCCGGGATGGCGGCACGGCTGCAGCGGCTGGGCACCGCACGGACGCAGAATCTGGACCTGAACACGATCACGCTGGTGCCGGCGGGTTCGGCGTCGCACATCCCGTACCTGGTGTACCTGGCGCGGGGGCGTGATGTCGACCGGCCCGCGGTGATCGTGCTGCTGGACAGCGACACCGCAGGCGACGTGGCACGCCGCGGCCTGGAGCGGGGCGGGCCGAACAACAAGCAGCTACTCAAGCCCGCCTTCATCCTGCAGGTCGGCAACGTTGACGGGACCGTCGCCTCGAGCCCGCACGGCGTACGCGAAATCGAGGACCTGGTGCCTGCGGAGATCGGCCTGGCCGCTCTGCGGCGATATGTGGCCGACTTCGTGGGCAGCGAGTCGGCCAGCAAGGTCGCTGGCCTGCAGCCGGCCGATCTGGTCTTCGTGGCGGACAAGGGCCTGCACCACAGCCTGGAGAACGCCGCCCAGGCGGTGCTAGACGAGGGGTTCCACCTCGACAAGGTCGGCTTGTCCCGCGCGGTCGCCGACGTGATACGCGACAGCGGCCGGCCCGGCTCTGAATCCCAGCAGGTGATGGACGCCAACTTCCGCGCATTGTTCTTCGAACTGAGCGCCCGGCAGCGTCGGGCCAGCAGGGAGATGGCGACGGAGAAGACCAGCTCCAAGATCAAACGCGTGCGGGGCGGGTTCCTGCAGGACCACCCCCACGGCGCCACCCGCGAACAGGTGACGGTGATGCTGGAGGAGATCGAGGCGCATATCGAGGAGTCGCCCTACACCGAGCAGCTGAAGGCCGACCTACGCGCGATCAGATTCAGGTTCGAGCTGTTGGCCGACCCGGGCTCGCCGGTCGCTGACTTCGACGGACTGTGTGAGGCACTGGGGGCCTTGACGTATGTGGAGGAGCGTGAGTCTCAATCCCCGGCCCGCGCCGGTTAGCGGCCCGCTGTCGGCAGAGGTCTGGCACCGCCCGCTCGGCTCCCGCACCGGCGGGCGGTGAATCGTCGAACCCTATGCACTACGAGCGTCGGTGACGGGTCTGTTGCGTAGAGCCTTGGCGTGGTCGAGGCACACTCGAGCGGTGAATTCGTCGCCCCACGTCCGTCCGGTGTTGCCCGCGAAGACGGCGTTCGCGGGGTTCCTGCTCCCGCCGGAGTTGATCGTGGTCGCCGTGCGCTGGTACCTGCGGTACAACCTTTCGTACCGCGACGTCGAGGAACTGCTGGTCGAGCGTGGAGTCGAGGTCGACCACGTCACCGTGTTCCGGTGGGTGCAGCGATTCACTCCACTACTCGCCGACGCGGCGCGGTTCTGCCGGCACGCGCCGGGTGACAGGTGGTTCGTCGACGAGACCTACGTCAAGGTCAGCGGGGTCTGGCGGTACGTATACCGGGCCGTCGACCAGCACGGGCAGGTCATCGACATGCTCGTGTCCGCCCGCCGCGACGCCGCCGCGGCCCGCAGGTTCTTCCGCCGGGCTCTGTCGATATTGAAGGTGACACCGACTGAGGTCGTGACTGATGCCGCAGCGGTGTACCCGGCTGTTCTGGATGAGCTGGTTCCGCAGGCGTGGCATCACGTCGAACGCTATGCGATCAACCCGATCGAGGCCGATCACAGCCAAATCAAACACCGGTTGAGACCGATGCGCGGGCTGTAGACCGACGGGACTGCGCAAGTGATCACCGCTGGGCATGCGTTCATGTAGAACCTGCGCCGCGGACACTACGAGATCGCGATCGACATCCCGCTGGCGCAGCGGGTCGCCGCGGCGTTCGCCGAACTCGCCAAGGCGATCTGACCCGGTGTTGAACCGGAACTTCACCATGCCTGGCGATCCGCAAATGCAACAACGCCCGTCGCCGCCCACTGGGGCCATACGCCAAACACCGCGGTGTAAGCACGAAAGAGGTGCAGCGCCCGAATGGGGGGAAGGACGCTGCACCTCGAACCGGGACGGCTAGTCGTCCAGCCGGTCAAGCCCCGACTCCGGCCCGCGACCGCTGTCGGCGCGGGAAGCCCACCAGGCCGCGTACGACGCGGCCACCTTCATCTGTTTACGGTGTCGAACTCGATCACGTCACCGTGTTGGTGGCGCAGCGATTCACGCCTCTGCTGTACGACGCACCAGAGTTTCGCCGGTGCCGTAACATGTGTATGCTTCACATCGGCCGGCAGGCGGCCTGGTTGCGGAGATTTACCCGGATCGGTCTCCGGAGCAACCGAAGGGTTCCGACTCCCTCTGCTTTCCCTAATGACACGATGCGTGTTTCCGACTGTTCGCCGACCGGGCGGTGAAGGACGGACTCCGCCGTGCTCCTCGCAAGCTTCGTCAACGCTGTCGCCACGCTCCTCGCCCGAAAACCGGGCGTCCCCCTCGTTGTTCAACTGGCATCGGTGCTGACGGTGGTGCTGGCCTTCGCTCTCATGGCACTGATCTTCTGCGCCTATCCGCTCTGGCACCACTCGATCTGCTGGAGCAGGTCGCAGTGCCCCTGCAGCCTGCTCACCGTGGTGCGCGAGCTGCGCGGTTGGAGCCGTGACGTCGTCGGTGCGACCCGCGCCCAAGGCGGTGGGCGGTGACCGCCGAACGGGAACTCAAGCAACGCATCCACCGTCGGTGCGAGTACACCGGCGAGAAGTACCAGACCGCGCTGCAGGCGATGCGGGCCGAGCCGGACGGCATCCCACCCATCCCGCCGGCGGCTGGCCAGGAACAGCGTGCCCTGGAGGCGGCGGTGTTCACGGCCCTCGTCTTAACGCCAGTGGAACCGATGCTGCCGCTGCCGATCACAGCGGTGACACCGAGGTCCGGAGGGATCGACCTGGACTTGACCGCGGATGGGTTGGATGCCTTCTGTACCGCCGTACAACCTCTTCTCGCCGGCCCGACAACAAGCCCCTTCGGGCCGTCGCCCCACCTGATCGCCACGGTGAGGAACAGGGATGTCCTGCTCCAAACGAAGGACTCTATGGCGACGATCAGGATCCGCTGCCAACCATTCCGGTGGCGCGACGCACTCCGCCGGAGCGGACAGCTGCCCACGGCGGATCCGCGGAGGACGCTGCCACCACTGACGGCGAATAGGGTGTGGCACCACGCGGGCGAGAACGCGCAGCCCAGCACCTCCTTCATCGCCAGCCAGCTACTGCGACGTCTGTACGCGTGGCGGCACCCCGAGGCCATCGACTGGCTGCGGACCTTGTCCCCCGTAGAGGGTGCGATCCCGTGGCCGTCGTGGCCGGTCTTCGCCGGTGGACAGTTGCTGCTCGACGAGGAGTTCGGCGTGGCGATCGCTGACCGGAGCTCGATGACGGACCCACTGCGGGAACTACTGGCCGACGCGATTGACTACTGGTGCGCTCGTGACCTGGCCGGAGAAAATCTTCCTTCGGACACCGTGGACCAACTTCCCTTTCCGATCGAATCACCCACTATCGGATTGGTCGACATGGACTCCCGCAGGTGGGTCTCGGAGTCGGCCACGTCATACGGCAGCTGGAGCCTGTTGAAAATTCGGGTGACTGGCACGATCGATGTGGCAGGCACCGCCGACAGAGACGACGTCCCTTCGGATTACTCCTACATCTCCATCTGGGACTCCGCGCCGGACAGCCCCACAGTGTCGATGGAGATCTCCTACCGCGCGACCATCTTCTTCGACGTGTCGGTGTCGGCTGACCGCGAGGCGATCCTCGATTTCGACATGGACGGCATCGACATCCTGGGGCCGCTGGGCTAAGGCGAATTTCATGAGCTGGATCAGAGCCAGTCGTTGATCGCAACGACGGGCGCCGTTGCGTTGCTGGATTGGCGAACGCGTTGACCCGGTGTCGCGTCCGTAGTCAGATCGCCATGGCGAGTTGGGCAACGCCGCCGCGACCCGTCGGGCCGGTGGGACGTCGATCGCGATCTCGCAGTGTCCGCGGCGTAGGTTCTGCATGAAGGCGTGCCCGGCGATGATCACCTGGGCGGTCTTGTCGGCCGCGCCGGAACGCCGAGGGTTCCATCACAGACGAAGGTCTGCGGTGACGGGGGGGGGTCCCGGCTAGGTGATCGTCCAGGGCTGGACATCGCTGGGGTCGAGGTCGAGTCGTATAGCTGGCGGATTGCCGGTATTCGGAACATGCGGTATTCGCCAGGTCATTGGGCGTCCCAAATCCCGGCCGTGCCGTCGAGGCTGGTGGTGGCGAGCCAGGTGCCGTCCGGAGCGATCGCACACGACAACACCCCGCCGTTGTGGCCGGTGAGCGTGTGGCGTAGGGCGCCGGTGGCGCTGTCCCAGATCCGCGCG
Source organism: Catellatospora paridis (assembly GCF_009720365.1). GTDB lineage: Bacteria > Actinomycetota > Actinomycetes > Mycobacteriales > Micromonosporaceae > Catellatospora > Catellatospora paridis. The sequence goes on from NZ_ML769316.1 coordinate 232,921, forward strand.
CCGTTGCTGCCGGTAGTGATAAGCCAGGTGCCGTCCGGAGCGATCGCACACGACAGCACCCAGCCGTTGTGGCCGATGAGGGTGTGGCGTAGGGCGCCGGTGGCGCTGTCCCAGATCCGCGCCGTGCCATCGTATCCCGTGGTCGCGAGCCAGGTGCCGTCCGGAGCGATCGCGCACGACAACACCCCGCCGTTGTGGCCGGTGAGGATGTGGCGTAGGGCGCCGGTGGCGCTGTCCCAGATCCGCGCGCCGCTGCTGCCGGTAGTGATAAGCCAGGTGCCGTCCGGAGCGATCGCACACGACAGCACCCAGCCGTTGTGGCCGATGAGGGTGTGGCGTAGGGCGCCGGTGGCGCTGTCCCAGATCCCGGCCGTGCCGTCGCGGACCGTGATGGCCAGCCAGGTGCCGTCCGGCGCGATCGCACACGAGGACACCCCGCCGGTGTGGCCGGTGAGCGTGCGGCGTAGTGCGGGATCGTACGTGTTGACTGAGGTGCGGGGCTTGTCGCGCAGAAACTGGGGCAGGGTGTTTAGGTAGGTGTCGACGATGTGCGCTAGTTCGGGAATGCCCCAGAGGCGCTGGACGAGGTGGTCGGCCGCCCACCAGCGGTCGCTACCCGGCGGTGGAGTCAGCACATTGGCGTTCTGGCTGATGACCCGCCGCAGGATCGCGACGGTGGGGTCGCTGGTGCGGCCGAGATCGCCGTCGATGGCCGCAGGTCCATCACGACGCAAACGTGCTTCAGCCCAGCGCAGGTCACCCAGCAAGGCGGCGACTTCATCAGCGTGACCGGCTGCGTCAAGGTGTTCACAAAGGTGCTGCCACAGGTACCCGGCGTCGTCGGGCAGCAGCCACCACAACACCGGCTCCGCCTCACTACCGCCGTCGGTCGCCGGGAGCAAACCACGGGCAGCGCCGATGAGGCCGGCGTGAAGCGTGGGAAGGTCGCGGCGGGTGACGGTGCGCAGGTGCGCGCGGATGACGTCATGTAGCCGCAGCGAGCGGCCGGACTGGTAGTCGGCGACGAGGCTTAGGCCGGCCAGGCGCCGGCAGAGGCGGTCGACCTGGCCGACGCTGAGCCCACTGCTGGCGCCCCACAGCGCGCGCAGCAGGGAGATGTCGATGTCGCTGTCCTCGGCGAACACAGCCAGCTGCATGTACAGCTGACGTCCGTCGACGGGATCGTCATCGGTGGGGGCTAGCAGACGCAGGCTGGCGTTGATGCTCGCCGCGACGGCCTTGTCCCGGCTGGCCTCGTCGGTCAGCGACAACGTGTCCGGCCCCTCCTGCTCCAACACGTCAGCCAGCCGAGCTGCCGCTATGTCCGCTCCCAGCTCCGGGTCGAGGACATCGCGCAGGTGCCCATTGGCCAGCCGCAGCAACAGCGGCCACCGCCCGGTCAGACGCAGCAACCTGGCCATCTCCGGTCCACCGATCGGCGGCAGGCCCGCAGCCAGGATCGACCGGGCCTGTGCCGATTCAAGCTCGTCCACCCGCACCCCGCGCGCTCGCGCCGACGGAGGCAATACGTCAGGGCGCCGGGTCGTGACCAGCCGAGTGGCGCGGCGGCCAGCGTGCAGGAACGGGCGCAACTGCTCGGCACGCCAGACGTCGTCAATGACGATCAGCACCCGACCCGACCGGTCGAGTAGCTGACCCAGGTGCTGCCCGGCGCGGTCCGGATCGGTATAGCCGGGCCGGATGCCGGTCAGAACCTCGCATAGGTCATTGATCTTGTTGGCGAGGTCCGCACCCTTGACGTCCTCTCCGACCGTCACCCACACCCCGGCACGGAAAAGGCGCCGGACGCGACGGTCGGTGCACAGCAGTCGGGCGAGGGTGGTCTTGCCGAAGCCGCCCGCGCCGACCAGTCCCGTCGTCAGCCCGACTGTCCCACCGTCTGCCTCGGCCAGCTGGGTCCGGATCTGGTCGCTCAGCGCGGTACGCGCAAGGTCGCCCTCTTCCGGGCGTTCCATCGACCAGACCCGCCGCACGCCGCGTCTGGGGGCCGCCGTCGCGGCTAAGACCACGTCCAGGCCAATGAGCAGGACGACGGCCGCCACCGGCGGAACCGGCACCCACGCCAACCACGACGGCCACGCAGGCGGTGACGCGGTCGCGGCGTTGATCGAGATCGCCGCCAAACCAGCCACCAGCGTTATTCCGCCTGCCAGCAGTGCCGGACCGTATCGCGGCCAGCCACGGTGCCGCATTAACCACACCGCGCCCAGCCCTGCAGCCACGACAGCTGTGGCCAGCAGCAGCATCCCCACCGAAACGGGTAGCCAAGCGGGCCGACTGGCCGTTGGAGCACTCACCACGAACACGCCCGCACCAGCCAGTACAGCGGCCACGCCTACCAACGCCGGGCCTGACCAGCGACCTTGACCCACCAGCACCTCACTACGGCGACCCGATCAGACACCTATTGAAGTACGTGAACGCCAATATGGCATCCGCCTGCTGTGCAGAAGCCACGGCCCAACGGGCAACGCGTCCTTGCTTCCGCGGAAGCGCTTCGCCTGGACCGACTACAGCTGTAAGTCTGCTCGTATAGCTGGTGCAGCGTCTGTATCCGGAATCTGCGGTTTTCGTGGATCAGTCGGCACCGTCGTCTCGGCCGCGTGCCGTGTCGACGTCGCCCGCGGCGCGAGCGAGCACGCCCAAGTTGTGCATGCCCACGGCGTGGCCGAGGTCGGCGGCGCGCTGGTACCAGCCGCGCGCCGCGTCGACGTCGCCCGCCTCGTAGGCGAGCAAGCCGAGGTTGGTCATGGCCCCGGCGTTGCCGAGGTCGGCGGCGCGCAGCTGGTGCAGTGTCGGTATTCCGAACCTGCGTTATTTGTGAGTCAGTCGGGGCAATCAGGGGGCGAGCTGCCATGCCGAGGTTCGCCTGCATCGTGGGCTAGCACGCGGAGGTTGTTCGGTCTGTTGCGTTAGGAGTTCGGACGGACCGAGGGGTCAGACTTGAGCGGTGAAGTCGTCGCCCCGTTCACGCTCCTGGTTGCCCGCGAGATCAGCGTTTGCCGGGTTCCGGTCCCCTCCGGAGGTCATTGTGGTCGCCATACGGTGGTACCTGCGCTACAACCTCTCCTACCGCGATGTTGAGGAGTTGCTGGTCGAACGTGGCGTTGAGGTCGACCACGTCACGGTCTACCGGTGGGTGCAGCGGTTCACCTCGCTGTTGGCCGACGCGGCACGGTTCTGCCGGCACGCACCAGGTGGCCGGTGGTTCCTCGACGAGACGTACGTCAAGGTGGCCGGGGTGTGGCGGTACGTGTACCGGGCCGTCGACCTGTGGGGTTCCAAAAACCCGTCACGCGGCTGAGTTGGGCCTTCACGCAGCGCGTTCGTACTCGTTGATTAACCCGCCGAGGACCGGCCGCCGTTTGGTCCGCTCCAGCGTCAGGTCGACGACGGGCCGGTCGGAGCGTGGCGGCTGCAGTCGCAGCGCCCGGTGCGGGTGGCGGCTGTTGTAGTGGCGGGCGTAGCGGTCCATCGTCCGGTGCAGGTGCCACTCCTTGGCGATGAGCATCCGGTCGGTGACCTCCGCGCGGACCGTGCCGACTAACCGCTCCGCGTACGCGTTCGCCCGGGGGCTACGTGGCGGGATCCTGCACACGGTGACGCCGGCATCGGCCAGCACCGCGTCGAACGCGGCGGTGAACTGCCCGCCCCGATCCCGGATCAGGAACCTGAACCGCTCGGCCCGTTCGCCCAGGTCCATGAGCAGGTTGCGGGCCTGCTGCAGCGTCCACGCCCCATCCGGGTTCGCCGTGACACCCAGGACGTGCACGTAGCGGGTACCGACCTCGATCACGAAGAAGACGTACAGGCGCTGCAGCGTGAGGGCGCAGTCGACGCGGGAGAAGTCGCACGCCAGCTTGCTCGAGGCCTGGGTGCGCAGGAATCGCCGCCACGTGGTGTGGTCGCGGCGCACTGGTGCCGGAGGGACGCCCAGGCGGTTGAGGATCCGCCGGTCGTCGACGTCCCGACATCGTGGCCGAGGCCGCGTAGTTCGCCGCGGATCCGCTGGTAGCCCCAGCCGGGGTTGTCCCGCGCCATCCGCTCGACGAGGCGAGCGACCGCGACGTCGACCGGCGGGCGGCCCGGCCGGCGGGGATGGGTCCAGTGGCGGACGACCAGCCGCCGATGCCAGCCGAGCACCGTGGCCGGGGCGACCAGACGTTGCGCGCGCAACGCTCGGGGCAGCAGCCGGATCAGACCGGCGAAGATCGCGCGGTCGGCCCAGTCCAGTCGCGGCGTCGGGTTCGTCCGGCGAAGCGCCACGTTCTCATGCCGCAGGACCAGGATCTCCACATCCTAGGCCGCGATGGTCGATCTGAGCAGCGTCAGCCACCCGAAGAGGCGGCAGAACACGAGGTACAGCAACCGCAGCACCATAGATCACGATGATGCCCGACGTGACAGCACGACACCCGATCATCGCTGGCCAACCGTCATGACGCCTTTTGGGAACCCCACAGGCGATCTAACCGCAGGTCCGACACAGGTCCAGCACGTCCCGCGATCCCGTAACGCAACGGCACCGGAATCAGCTGTATGCGTTCTGGACCACGCCGCCGCAGAGCAGTTCCTCGGCCAACTCGACGACACTGTGTTCGGGCCTGCAGGCATAACGGCGCAGCACTTTGACCAGGTGGGGGCCGAGCGGCCGCAAATCCTCCGGCAAGAGGGGGTCCAACGTGACCTCCGCGTCGCCGTCGGCGACGGTCTTTACCATTATGGACAGAACTGATTGAGGTTCACCGTCCGTAAGATGCCACTGCGTCAGAATCGACACCATGGAGGGCCATCGTGTAATGATCTCTGCGAGGGTCATGACATCACAGGCGTGCTGACGGGTCGAGATCGGGGCTGACAATCCCAGCCTAGCCCGCTCCCGCTTTAGCCGCATTAGGAAGCCCCACATCGTGAGCATCCGCTTGGTTTCCCGCATCGACTGATAAGGCCGTTGCGCCAGCAGGTTGCTCATGTGGTGCGTAGGAACAGGTGCTCCAAAGTAATACGCTTCCGCGCGCTGCGTATCGTTCGATGCGGACCCGCGCTGCGCGATGACGACCGGTTCGCCGTCCCCCGCTAGGTCGCCCAGCCCCGGCTCGCCCAGAGGCGGCTCAAAGCTGGCCACAGGTCTGGAGGCGGTCTGCCCACCGGCGGTATTCACCGTCGCCGTGCCCGACGAATCAGCCTGCACGTGCGTGGCCCCTGAGGTGCCTGCTTCGCCCGACTGCACGCTGGCGCCTGCGGGCAGGTGCTGGCCCATCAGCCGGGCGGCGTGGCTCACCGGGGTAGGCGGCAGCACCACCGACAGCTGCCAGAGCTTGCGCAGCGTTGCCCAGCCCGCACTCGGGTCATCGGGGTCAATAAGGCTCCGCGGTATTGCAGATGCCACGTTCTGCCCTCCGGGCCGCGCGGATCGGGCCTGGTCGGACTGGTCCAGCAGGTGGGCGACGAGATCCGGGTCCAGTCCGAGTATGAAACGCACACCGGTATGGCCGTTCTGATCGAATCCGCGGCTGTCGTACTGGTCGGACAGGATGCCGCTGACCGCCTCGAATACCTCCTGGGTCGTGGCGGCGGCGCAGCGGTCGAGATCGTCGATGAAGACAACGAGCTGTACCCCGCGGCGGTTGAGCTCGGTGACCAGTTCGCTGACATCGCGCTGCAGCCAGAACAGCGCACCCGAATGGGTGTGCGGGGAGTTCTCCCGGCCCAGGCGTGACTGCCACTGGTCACCGAGGCTCAGCGCGGGCGGCAGCGGCCCGTCGAGCAGGTCCTCGGGCAGGTGCGCGGCCGCTGAACCACGCCAGTAACGGTATGCGGTAATGCCGAGCAACGTCAGGCCGAGTGCCGCAAGCACACTGCCGGCGATGAGCGCCGCGTCCTGCCAGCCCGGTTGCCGAGGTTGAAAAGCCTTGATCGCGTTGGGGTTGCGTGCCAGCACCGTGACCAGGGGGGCGATCAGAGCAGTCACGGTAGCGACCGCCGGTGCCCAAACCCTGGTGCGCAGCGACCGGGCGATGCGCCCGCGGTCAAGCCGGGACAGGTTGTGTCCGAGCCAGAAGCGCTGACGGTCGGCAGGGTTGGGGCCGAACCGATCCCTGGTCTGCTCGAACATGGTCCATGCCAACCCGGACCAGACCTGCGGTGAGGTCTGATGCGACCAAGGATTGAACCAGACTGTCGCGATGTCGGTCATGGCCACAGCCGACGTGGTCGGCATGCCCTTGCGCAAGATCCGCAGAGCCTGGCTCGGGGTGATCTCCCGCTTACTGCCTCTCTGCTGGGGTGGCAGCGAATCCAGCTTGTCCTGGAGCATCCGCATGAGCGAGGTCTTGCCGGATCCCCACCGGCCCTGGATGGCGATTACCTTGGGGCCTGAGGCGGTGTTAGGCGGCGCGGTGTGGGCCAATCCAGGCTCCGCCGAGGGCAGGCGCAGCGTGTCGACCAAGGCATCCACCAGTGGCATGCGGTCGAGCATCTCTACTCGGGCGGGACGGTCTGCAAATCCTCGACCGATGGGTTCGAAACTGCTCCAGGGGAAGATCCGCCCGCCCTGTAGCGGCCAGGACCGGACACTGCCGTCGGCCCCACCGCTGATAAGCGCCGTCGACGGCCCGATGGTCTGGAACGCCAGCGCACGGACCCAGTTGCTATGGACTCGCCCTAACTCGTTGTACGGTTCCTCGGGCTTGCTGACGTCCCACAGCCGGATGACGCCATCGGAGCCGCCGGAGGCCAGGAGCGACAGGTGCGAAGGGGACTGCGTCGACCCCGGCGGCAGCGCTGCCAGCGCGGACACCACTCCGTGGCCGGAGTCGATGACAATTGTGGCTTCGACTGCGTCCCTGTCTTCGGCCGACCGCTCGGAATCGGCCAGCGCCCAGTCCATGTTCCACAGGCGGATCAATCCGTCGTCGCAGCCTGCGGCGAGATAGGTCGCCGCAGGCGTCTGCACAGTGACGAGTTTGCGGATCTGGCACTGATCCGGGGTCGGGGCGAGTCCGACCGGGCAGGGCTGCCAGGTGCTCATGTTCCACAGGTGGATCCGTCCGTCGCTGTGGGCCGCGGCGAGTACCGATCCGCCCGGCAGCGCAACTGTCGCGAGGCTGCGCACCACCTGTGATTGGGCGGAATCCGTGGCCGCGCTGGCGGTCATGGTGTGAATCGGCGCGGTGAGGTCCTGCGGATCCCATACGTTGATGTCGCTAACCTCGCCGGCGCTGATGAGGACGGTGTTCCCGCCTACCTGAGCGCTGATCATTGTGCGAATCTGGCGGCTCGGTCGCCCCGTCTTGACTGGCAGGTGCCCCTGATCGCCGGGGCGCGTCCATAGGTCGATCCTGCCGGATTCGCGACCGGCGGCGAGACCGCCACTGGGCAGAAATGTCAGCGCCTGCACTGCGCTGAGGTCCTCGATGACGGTCGGCAGGGTGGTGGCTGCGCCCGAGGCCCTGTCCCACACCCGGACCTCACCGTCGTCGGAGGCTGTGGCCACCAGCGGGTGTGACTGGCGGGTGGACGCGGCGAGTTCCACTGCCACGGCGTTGACCCAACTGCGGTGTTGGATCTGCTGCCTGCGGACCGTGGACTGCAACTCCTGACGCAGCAAGTGGACGAATCCCTTGTTGGTGCCAACGGCCACGAGGGCGGAGCCATGATCGGAGTTGAAGCCGCTCATCGCCGTTATCCGGTGCCCGCGCTGAGCGGTGAGCAGCAGTGCGCTGGTGTCGGTGTACGGGTTCCATACCCGGATCTCGTCCTCGTGGCTCGCGATCAGTAGCAGCTCGCCGTTGCGCCCGGTGACGGCGATGACGCGGGAGACGGCGTGTCCGCGGGCGAGCGAACCCAGCCTGCTGCCGGTATGGGCATCCCAGATCCGAATCCCGCGATCGCCGCCGGTGACGAGAACAGGCTGGTCAAGGGGGTCGTAGTAGGTGGTGGCCGTATGGTCGTCGCCGGTGCCAAAGCTGCGTAGGAGTTGGGGGACGCGCTGGCTGAGGTCGAACAGGGCGATTCCGCGGGGCGCATCGCGGACGGTGACCAGCCACTGCTGGCGAGGGAAGATCCGGATCGCATGGATCTTGCCGTGGCGTTCGTCGATCTCCTCGTCGGGCAGCGATGTGATCTCACCGTCGTCAACGTTCCACACCCGCACTTGTCGGTTGTCGGCGCCAACGATTACGGCCGCGGTACCATCGTGCCGCCGCATGGCGGCTACGCGGTGGAGGCGTTCACCGGGCACGCGAATCCTCTGCACGGTGTCGCTGTCGCCAGCGTTGTAGAGGCGAACCTCCGACCCGCCGCCAACCGCGCCGATGCCCTGCCAGCCCTGCCGTTGCGACACGGCACAGATGTCACCGATGGCTATACCGCTCTCCATAACATTGAGCAGCACGGGCACGTCTTCGGTGCCCATCGGCGGCTGCCACAGTTTTAGATCCAACTTGGCGTCGCCGACGGCAAGTGCGGTCGAATGCCTGTGCCCACGTATAAAGGTTATCGAGGTGATCGGCGAGTGGCAGGCGCGCCACGAGCCGACTTCGGCAAACTCGGACTTCAGCTCGTGCATTGGCGAAGCTCACTCTCCGACCGGTGGCAGAGAACAGAGACTATCCGTCGCCAATGCATGGCAGAATCGACTGCCGGACGATCGATGCCGTTCGTTCGGCCATCCGATGAGGTCGCTGGGACTGTTGCATTGAGCGTTGGCATCATCGAGGCAGACTCGAGCAGTGAGGCCATTTCAGCCTGACGGTCGTGCATGTGTTGGCTGGACCGAGGTCGATCGGGTCTGATGCCCCTATGTCTGTCAAGCCGTTCGGGGACTGTGTGACAAACGGCTCTGGCGCACTTCCGGTGGTGACCGTAGGTAGCGATCGTCCATGTTGGATACTCGCTCGGTTGTAAACCTGATCAAGTTGTCAGCGTGGTGTTCGCCGGGTTGTCGCCGCTGGTCGTGGAGGAGGTCGCGGACGAGGGTGCATGGATCAGGATTCGTGCGCGCACCAGAACGCAGGCGGTTTCCTGCCCGGACTGCGGCGCATCCACTGGACGTGTACATAGCTATCACGAGCGGACCGTGAACGACGTCTGCGTCGACGCGCGCCAGGTGGTCATCGTGGTGACTGTCCGTCGGTTGGTCTGCCCGACGCGCGGGTGTCGGCAAACGTTCCGTGAGCAGGTGCCCGGCGTGCTGGAGCGTTATCAGAGGCGCACATCGCGTCTGGCCGGGCAGGTCGGCGCGGTGGCCAGGGAGCTGGCCGGGCGCGGTGCCGCACGGTTGCTGTCGGTCCTGGGCGTAGGTCTGTCGCGGCACACCACCGTCCGGGCGCTGCTACGGGTTCCTGTCGTCCGGTTGCCGGTGCCGCGGGTGCTGGGCGTGGACGACTTCGCGTTACGCCGGCGCCACCGCTACGCCACGATCCTGATCAACGCCGAGACCCGCCAGCGCGTCGACGTACTACCCGACCGCAGCGCCGACACCCTCGAGGCGTGGCTGCGTGAGCATCCCGGCGTGCAGGTGGTCTGCCGCGACGGTTCGGGCGCCTACGCCGAAGCGGTCCGCCGCGCATTGCCTGACGCCGTGCAGGTCGCCGACCGGTGGCACCTATGGAACAACCTCGGCAAGGCCGTGGTGAAGGAGGTCGCCGCGCACAGTGCCTGCTGGGCCAAGGCCAGCCTGCCGCAGGACGGACCGCGCGCGCAGACCACCCTGCAACGATGGCATCAGGTCCACGACCTACTCCAGCAGAAGGTCGGCCTGCTTGAATGCGCACGGAGGCTGAACCTGTCGCTCAACACCGTCAAGCGCTACGCGCGCGTGGCCGAACCTGAGCGTCTGCAGCGTGCTCCGCAGTACCGGCCCACCCTGGTCGACCCCCACCGCGACCATCTGCGGCAACGCCGCAGCGACGACCCCGCCGTCAGCGTGCTGCGGCTGTTCGAGGAGATCAAAGCCCAGGGCTATCAGGGCAGCGTCAACCTTCTCTACCGGTACATCACCCAGGGCAGAGTGGAAGGCGACCGGCCATCCATCTCGCCGCGCCGCCTGGCCAGGCTCATGCTCACCCGCCCGGACAACCTCACCGACAAACAGCGCGCCGTCCGCGACGACCTCACCGCCGCCTGCCCCGAGATGATCGACCTGGCCGAACTCATCCGCTCGTTCGCCGGGCTGCTGCAGCCGCAGCACGGCAACAGCGAACGCCTCGACGAGTGGATCACCACCGCCCGAGCGGCCAGCCTGCCCTGCCTGCACTCCTTCAGCCGTGGCCTCGACCAGGACCGCGACGCCGTCCACGCGGCCGTCACCCTGCCTTATCACAACGGCGGGACCGAAGGAGTGAACACCAAAACAAAGCGGATCATGCGCCAGATGCACGGCCGAGCCGGCTTCACCCTGCTACGCCACCGCATCTTGCTCAGCTGACCTCACCCACGGTCACCACCGAATGTGAGACAGAGCCGAATGTGAGACAGAGCCGTTAGTCCGACAGACCCCAGATCCCCTGTGGGGTTCCAACCCGTCGCTTAGCCTGAGCTGGGCGTTTCGCAGCGCGTTCGTATTCGTTGATCAGCCCGCCGAGATGGGTCGTCGTTTGATCCGCTCCAGCGTCGGGTCGATCACGGATCGGTCGGAGCGTGGCCGTTGCAATTGCAGCGCCCAGTGCGCACGGCGCCCGATGTAGTGGCGGCGTATCGGTCCAGCGTTCGGCGCAGTGAACGCCTTCGGACTCAGCCCGGGAGGCCCGCAGCAGGCGACGAAGGGCGATAGCCGACACGCTACGAATGCGCTCGCCCCGATACTCATCGGATCCTGTAGCACTTCACCACTCAGCCGCTCAGACCAATCCGCGTGTGCCTGATTTCTGGCTGATAGTCGCGTGACGAGTGCGTCACGTACCGCTGAGAATGGTGCAGTACGGGCGCCATGACGAAAGCATCACGACTGCGACCGATCTGGGGGTGCCGGTGCCGACGGCCGCGCTTCGCATCACGTCCTGCCTGGTCGTCGCAGTTCTCGCCTTGTCGGGGATGGCCGGTGATGACGACGCGTACCGCCGTAGTCGACTCCCCGCTGGCGGGCTGGTCACCCTGTGGGACCTCACGATCGACGACTGGTCGACGTATGGCTACGACCGCAGGTCGCAAAGCATCGCCCTGGTCGACTTCCGTGCGGACCCGAACGAGCCCGACCGGGTCGAGGTCGTCGATGCCAGGCGTGGCTTCGTCCGCTGGCGCCGCACCATGGATGCCCAGTGGATGATGAACGCTGACGGTACGCTCGCCGCCACTGCGAACGGCATCGCCTTCCTGAGCGGCAACGGCGAGGATGCCCGCCTGCTCGGCGTACGGCTCATCGACGGGGACATCGTCTGGAGCCTGCCCGGGAGCCGGGATGCGCACCTCGTAGGCGGTCGCATCGTCACACGCGATGAGCTGAGCGTGATTGCGCTGGACCCGGCCACAGGAGACGAACGCTGGCGCTGGCAGGCACCTGGGACCTGCGACGACTGGGAGTTGCACCACGGGGGCGGCGAGGCGATGCTCGTCAGCTGTGCCGCTGCGGTGTACCGCCTGCGCGCACACGACGGCGCGGAACTATGGCGGTGGCCCGTCGCCGGCGACTGTCGTCCGCAGTCGATCGGCACAGCCGCGCTAATCGTGGCGCTCACCGTCACGTGCGACGACGCCAGTCAGCACCTTCATGTGCTCGAAGGCGACAACGGCCGGGAGCTGTGGCGTCAGCCGATCCCATGGGACCCACAGACCGCGGATCCGGCCGATCCCGCGCGAGGGGCGGCCTACGTCGCCATGACCGGCGGGTCTACCCCGGTGATCGAGGTCCACAGCGCCGACCGAGCAGAGGTCTATACGGCGAACGGCCAGCGGCTTCAGCTCGACACCGATGCGACTACGCTCACCACAGTCGACGGCTCGCTGCTCTATCGGAGCCAGCCACGTGGCGGTACCACCACCCTCGGGTCTGTCGACCTCGACACCGGACAGACGCGTTGGACTCGGGTGGTTGCGGTAGACCCGTCGGACACCCAGGGCATACGGCTGATGGACGGAGTTCTGCATATGGTCGCCACCCTGGACCTGATTTGGCCGTCCGTCATCCTCCTGATCGACACCCGGACCGGAGCGACGACCCTCACCGCCGTCGACCGCCCTGGTGGCGCAATCGTAGATGTCGATCCCACCGGCACGATCTACGCGACGGTTTCTGTAGGGAACGCGTCGCGACTCTCGGCATGGCGGGTCACCGGTGACTCTGAAAGCTACCTCGGTGGTTCGATGAAGCCCAGCGCGTGGCCCGACGCCTGCACCCTGCTCACCGACGAACAATGGCAGCGGGTCTATCCCGGCGCCCAGCCCACACGCAGGCCAAAGAAGCTTCCCACCGGGGAAATCATGCTCGTTGCGCCTTCCCGCTGCGCCTTCCTGCCCGCCTCCACCTCCGCGACCGAGGTCACAGTCGGCCTCGACTGGTTCGCGGACTCCGCCGAACAGGCGCTGCTTGCCGCAGCCGACGGCTTTCGCCTGCTGCGAACGGAGCGGGTCGGCCGGGCCGGCTACGAGGCGTGGCGCTGGAACGACACGAACACGGGTGTCGACCTGGCGCCGCGTCTGCGCCTGTCGTTCGCCGTGGGCATCTGCGTCGTCCACGTGGAGACGCTGGGCGACGACACCGCCCTGACCATACTGGCGGGGTTCGTCGCCGACAATCTGACCGATGCGGCGATCACCTCGGCATGCGCGACCCGAGACCGTGGGGGGAACCGATGAGCGACTACGAAGCAGCGGCTGAAGATGGTCGGCCCGAGCATGGTCGCGGCCGCCTGTCCACCCGTACCAGATGGATCTCAGGCCTTGTCACGGCGGTCGTCGTCGCCGCGGGCGGTGCCGTGGCCACCGGACTTGTCAACGGCCTGTTCATCGACGAGCCCGCGCCGGTCCTGCCCGGTGGCGGATTCACCGCCGGCGTCTCCGCGGTGTATGCGTGCGGCCAGACGTATGCGCTGGCTGGCGGGCTCGACCCGGACACCGGAGCCGGGCCGCTGTACGAACTGGCAAACGCGTCACGGCCGCAGATGGCGCAGGTGCTGCGCGAGCAGGGCGGCGCTGCGCAGACCTCGGTCACCGTGGAGCTGATCCTCACCGGGACGTCGACCCGCCCCACGAGGATCCTCGGTGTCGACGTCGCCCGGCTGAGGACAGCGCCGACCCTCGACGGCACGTTGCTGCGTACCCCGTGTGACGGAACCGAAAGCGTCATTCCCGTCAGCGTCGATCTCGACACCGCCCCACGCGCCATGATGAGCGGCTCACGGCCGTACTTCGACGGGCGCAACCTCGACGTCAGTATCGACGACCGCGAGACACTGCGGGTGAACATGACCGCGAAGCAGCACAGCTACAGCTGGATCTTCGCGATCCGCTATATCGACAGCTCCGGCGCGACGGCCACGTCGTATCTGGACGCCGACGGGCGCATCCACACCGACCCTGACAACGTGCTGCGGGATGCCGAGTTCACCTTGACCGGCCCAGCCAACCGGTACGCCTACGTCTATCGTCAGAGCGGCAGCAAGTTCTATCCAGAGCGCGAGTGAGCTACCGCTCCGGACGACGGAGCACCGAGTTCACGAATCCACTCGCGTGCCCGCGCCGTCAGCATACTCTGCAGCCCGTCCCAGGCGATCACGATGCGGACTCCTCCGCAGGCTCCCTGCGCGACCTCATACTTTTCGAACCCGATTACGAGGCCCTCCGGGGTGAGCGCGAAACGGCCGTACTTTTCTGCGGTGTCCCAGTCGCCATCCACTGCCTCGCCGATGGTGCCGACACAGACGTCGGCGCGCAGTCGTTCCTTGGCCAGCCTCTCCAGCGCCGCGAATGCAGCCGCTGGATCCTCCAGCAAATCCTCGATCATGACTCGCTCGGCGGATGGCACCAGCACCGTACGAGCGAGAAAGCCGCTGTGCGGGTTTCCACCCGGTAGCCCGTGACTCACCGGAATCAGCACGCTGACCAGATCAGTGTTAGCGACGACATCGGCCCGCGCACCACCGACCTGGTAGGAACCGGGGTACTCCGGCACCGTCTTGGGCGGCGGGAAGTCCCGCTGGTGCCGGCGCAGGTCGTCGAGCACCAGATCCCGGAGTGCAGCGTTGACGTCAACGAGTTCGGCCGGGCCCGAGAACTGCAGGTAGCTTCCTCCGCTGTCGTAGCCAGCTCCATACTCCGGGATGGCTACAAGGTTGCGTTCCAGCGACTGAGGCGGGCCACTCGCGGAGCATGACACCACACCGGCGGCCACCGCGACCCAGAGCGCGACGGCAACCGACCGGCTCGCAGCTGAGTTCCTGCCTCTCATCCTCCCGTGCTCCTCCGCTTCGCGTCAGCGTCCCAGCTTAGAAACGGCCCGCCACGAGACGTCCGCCGTCGCCACGTCGGCGATACAGGTACTTCCGTACCCTTAACCAACTCTGCCATGACGCGGCAATCGTACGTTGACAGTCGAGGAACGGCTGCCATCCGGACTCCCACTGAAAAGCAGCGCCCGCCGCGGGCGCTACCCGCCGATGTGAACCCGCACGCCGTGCGCGACGAAGTGAGCCGCCGGCTGCGTCGGGCACAGTTGGACATCCAAGCCTGGATCGTCACGCCGCCAAGATCGCCGCATTCGCACCCCCCGGCAGCGGCACCGACCTCACCCAACGCGCGGCTACAGCAAATCGTCTGGCCCGACACACTGCACCACCCGCCATGGGACAGCAAGTTCGACGACGGATTGGCTGCCCCTGAACATTGAATACGCCCAAACGGAAAGCTACTCGCAACTCGTCCCCGGTGCCGCCACCTCCTCGCAGAACTGACGACGAACCTGACGGATGCCGACATCGACAAGTTGGATAATGAAATCGCGATCGAACTTTCCAAAAGCGGTCTCGAACACCTTAGTGGCCGTTTCGAACTCAGAGGAGGTTGGATCCGTCGGCTCGATTGCTGGCGGCCGTTTGCCGTTATCCACGCCAAAGAGTCCGCCCGCATACCAAAGGTGCAACAATGGCGACATATCCCTATAGGAGAAATCACATTGTTTCATCACTTCATCGCGTGCCGAGTTGACGTGCGCTGTGCAGTAGTCAATCTCTGGAAAGGTTGACAGAATCAAGGATGCACGATTCATGAACTCCGCAGAACTCCAAACAGTGAGTTGGCCGTGTATCCTCTGCACTCTCATTCGGTCAGTCGCATATTGGCGTGGCGCCTGTTCACATTCAACAGATTGCCCATCGCGCGCAGTGACCGTAGTTATAGTTAAGAACACCTGAAGGGGAGGTGCGCCAATCGAATCCGTCACGCATCGTTGCAGGCTTCTAAGTGAGATCTTGAGATCATACAGACTGTCGAGGAAGTCCGTATAGACACGCCCACGTGCCTCGCGGATCTGAGCCAAGCGGTCAACTTCCGCTTGCGTGCTCACAGCCGTTATCTGTGCTTCGATGGTTGCCTGAGTCGCAGCTATAGTAAGGAGCCCACCTACGAGTGCCCCGACTAATGAAGAAATAATCGACGTCACGGCAGCGGAACCGATCGGACTACGCATCCACATGACGACACGGGTCGCCCGTGTAGGCTGCGGCCCGACAGAGCCCGTACGTTGCGAGCCTGCCGCCTTTGCCGCTGCGGACTCATCGGGCGCGGCGTCGCCCACGCTCGCCGAAGAAGACCTTTCCATGGCTGGCTAGAGTATCGGCCCGACGCAAGGAACCTATCCCGGCCAGCAGGCATGTGGCTCCATCCGCGTTGTCGTGTTGTCGGATCTCCGGACATGTGGATCTGTGACGGGGCAGTTTCGGTGGTCTGATGCCCCTATGCTGCTATCTCGCGTCACGGAAAGTGCTGATGCTTGATGTTTTGGAGTAGGCGGTAGAGCTTCCTGGCGATGATCCTTTTTGGGGCACCGTTCCGCTTCGCGGAGGGCCTTGCACTCGTTGATTCGGCGGGCGATGTAGGCGCGTGTGTCGGGGTCGGTTCGGCCGCGTGTCAGCACGATGGTGTGCAGGGCCCGCTACGCGGCCTCGATGAGACGCCAGTTCAGCGGCCACCGCGGCCCCAGATACCGGTCGAGCAGGTCGACAAGCTGCCGGCCGTCGATCAACTCAAGCCTGTGGTCGGCGCCCAGCCTGATCGCCCCCGCCGTAAACGACGATGTCGTGATGAGTACGCCCCTGGTCGGAATCTCTGCGGCGACGACCCCCAGCAACTGGCGGACCAATTCGACGCCGACCGGTTTTCCGACCTGCTTGCACTCGATGAGCAGGCGCTCGCGCCGGCCCAGCTCGACGGAGGTGGCAACCACGTCGCGACCGCCGTCCTTGCTCGCTTGGGTCAGTTCGACCTCGTAGCCCATCCGCGAGTACAGGCGCGACACGACGATCTCAAGAGTTCGAGGGCTGACGCTGCGTAGAGTGCGGAGGTTTTCCTCGGGGTCCTGCGGCACGCCGAGATAGCGGGCCTTGATCAGCGCGGCGGCGTCCTCGAGTGCTGCCCAGCGACCGTCGGGCAGGACCATCGCATGGGCGCAGTGGTAGGCCTCCAGGCCCTGCAGTGCAGTCTCAGCGTCCGCTGGAAGCAGGTCGAGGATCCACGTGATGCCCTCCCAGGGCGGTGCAACACAAGAGGTGCAGTCATGGGTGGACTTGTGCTCGTAATAGACGTGCAGTCGCTGGGAGTATTCGTTGTAACTCTTGCGGCCGTTGTACTCCGGGGAGTCCAGCCCGAGCTGCATCGTCTGCCATCGCGACTCGTCAACGCCGAGCGTGCCGGACTGGATCAGCAGCCGTCGGATGCGCGCGCGAGCCGTGGGCTCGTCCCAGTCTCCGATGTCGTTGATGCAAGCGCGCAGCGCATCCTCATCCCGGAACCCTCGTGCGTGGAACCACTGCTGGTCGTACTCGTCGTCGCTGAGCTCGGCGAACGCTGTCATGACCTAAATCCCTGCGGCGTGGAGCGTGGTCGCAGGACTCTACGACACTGGCCGATGTCGGCACCAATGAGCGCTCCGCATTCCGGCCCCGGCCGCCTCCGGCATGACGTCAATCGGGAGCATGCCGAGCCTATGAGGCCGTGTCGTACCCACTCGTGATCGCGGCCAGTACCTCGACAACGAGGCCGAAAGCCTGACGCCCTACTCACAGTTGAAGACCGTCACGGCACCTACCCGCGACGGCAGCCGTACGGTAGAGGGGCTCTCTGCTTCAAGCAGCTGTCGAATGTGACGCGGTGGCTGCGCGTGCGGTGTTACCGGAGCCTCCAGAGCCGCCCGCATTGTTTCGAAGCGCTGCTCTTCTGCGTTCAGCTCCGTGGGCGGCGCGGCCCACAACCGTTCACTCAGGGACTCGTATCCCGCCCGCTCCAGCCTCTCGATGGTCCGGGCCGCCCGGTGCGCCAGACCGACTGGCACGCGGCGCCCACCGCCTGGCGTGCCTGACGGCGCCGATGGCGGGGCACACCCGGTCATCGGCCGGCCACAGTCGAACAGGCATGACCACGGCACGCTGTACTGGGCGACCGTCGTCCAATCCACCGTTCCCACGTTGGCCAGCAACCGGGCCACACTGGCAGGCAGTAGGCTCACGCCAAAGAAGCCCGCGCTGGGTCGCAGCTTCTTGCAGTTCCACTGGACGCCGTCGACGTCGAGATCCCGACCGTTGTAGAGCACGTAGACCGCCTGCATCTGCGCCTGCCGTGCATCGGCGATGAGGGCATCGACCTGACGTGATTTGCTGCGGCCGGTGCGGTAGCCGAGGTCGTACCCGACAGTTCCGTCCTTGAGCCGCTTCAGACGTTTGGCCTGCACCCGCATGCCGAACCAGCTGCTTCCACCGAACCACCACTCCCACTGCCAATCGGCTCCGGTTCGCGCCTCCTGCCGACGGGTGAATGATCTGACCGTGGTCATGGGCAGCGCCAGGCTGATGTCGAGGAGAAGGTCCTGGGTGATGGTCTCCTCGTGCAAGTCAAGTCGCGCCCGGCCTGCGTCGGTCACCCGCTGATGGACCCACATGGCACGGTCCAGGAACACCTCCGACAGCGCCTGCTTCAGCATCCCGGTGCGAGCCTTCTCACGGGCGGTTCTGGTCACGCCGAATAGCATGTCACCAGACCGGCACCCCCACCTCCGACGATCGGGCAACCCCAGCTTCGCGACCATGTGCCTGTCAGCATGTGGCAGAAGCTTCTGCCTTACGTCAGATCCCGCGGGCAGGAGAAGATGTTGAACCGATCGGCGATCGTCTCAGCATGGAACCAGGGCAACCACTACCCCACCGGCGCCGGCTACGGAGTCAAGCTGTCAGTCGCCGACCGTGAGCGGTTGTTCGATCGGGCGTGGAGAGACGTCATCGTTGAGTTGGACCACGGTCCCGTTGTCGTCACATTGTCGCCGTCGTTCTGGGCTACGTGCAGTGAACTGCGAAGTGCGCACATTGGCCGGTGGCTGATCAGCGCAGGGCTCGCGCCATGGCGACGCGGATCGCCACCGCGACTGCGACTCGAGTTGTTGTCCGACAATCGTTTCCGACTCAGCACGTGAGACGAGTGTGGGACCGTTCGCCAGCCCGGACGGTGTCCGCGATCTTGCGCTCCCAGTTCGCTCCCACGGTAATGAGTGTCCGACGATCCGCTACTTACCAGCGAGATCCCGGGTGCCCCTGACCTGGTACTTTCCGATCTGGATAAGGCTTCCGTTGACGGTGGCGTCCAGCCCCCCAGTCAGGTGCGCTACCAAGCTGCGCTACAGCCCGTTGCCGTGTTGATCTCTCACCGCGGCAGCCCGTACAGCGTAGCGCACTCTGACCCGGGGCACGCACACGGCCCCCGCGTCCGATTCATGCCGGTTCTACTGGGCGATTTTGCCCACTTCGTCTATAGCATCCTAGGAACCTGACTCACCTGGCGCGGCCAGGGCGCGTCGACCCGGACGCGCTGCGTAAAAGCGCCATTGACCCGCTGACAACGGTCCACAAGACCGAACGAACCATGATCAACGCCGATCGGCGTCTGCTCAGGGAGCGGTGCTCCCACTTGCTCTTCGCTCCCCAGCAAACGGTCGACGCGGCCGGACGGTCGGCCCAACGAGCCTGCACGTGAAAGGTGAGCGTCGTCGGGCGAACTGCTGCTCAAGACGGCGTGGGAGCTGATCGAATGGGCGCAGGCGCACGCCGGCGACATCGCCGGAGCGCGCCGTCGCTACGACTCGACCGTGGGTTGACCCGCGCGGGCCGTCCTCAGTGCCCGTTAAATAGCGAGGTCAGCCGGTACGGAGTTGCGTGCCCGGTGGTAGCGGGCCAGCCGTCGGGTCATGACGATGACCATGGCCCACTGGACCATCGCGGCGTGGTGTTCGGGGTGGCGCTCGTAGTCGCGGACGGTGCGCCGGCAGCGGGTGATCCACGACAGAGTTCTCTCGACTACCCACCTGCGGTGCAGGACCTGGAACCCGACCTGGTCGACGAGCTCGCGGACGATCTCCACGGCCGGGCCGAGCGCCTGGGTGGCCCAGTCGACGAGCTGGCCGGCGTAGCCGGCGTCGGCCCAGACCTTGATTACGCCGGTGAAGCAGGTGCGCAGTGCCCACAGCAGGGCGCGGGCGGCGTCGCGGTCCTGCACCGCGCCGGTGGTGACCAGGACGATCAGCAGCAGGCCGGTGGTGTCCACGACGATGTGGCGCTTGCGCCCGTTGACCTTCTTGCCCGCGTCGTAGCCGCGGCTGGTCTTGGCGACGGTCTCGGCCGCGCGCATTGACTGCGAGTCCATGATCGCCGCTGTCGGGGTGGCGTTGCGGCCCTCGGCAACACGGACCTGTTCGCGCAGGCCGTCGTGCAGGCGGGTGAGGGTGCCGTCGCGGGTCCAGGTCCGGAAGTAGTGGTAGACCGTGGGCCAGGGCGGGAAGTCGACGGGCAGTGCCCGCCATACGCAGCCGTTGTGGGCCAGGTAGCGGATGGCGTCGACGATGTCGCGTCGCGGGTAGGACACGGCGCGGCCGGTGCCACCGGCGGGTACGTACCGGGCCATGACCTGCCATTCCGCGTCGGTGGTGTCCGAGGGGTACCGGCGTGCGCGGCCGGTGGGCAGGTGCTGGACCTGCGGTGCCGGGGGTGCGGGATCGGCCTGGCCGCAGACCAGGTAGAAAGACACTGTGGGCCTTCGGGAGGGCTTGGCGTAGACAACCAAAGCCATACCCGAAGGCCCCACCCACGTCAGCCCGCCACACCGAAACGGGCTCAGATTCGGCTGCACCTCAACCGGCGACCAACCCGCTGACCTCGCTATTTAACGGGCACTCAGCGACGGCGGCAACAGCGCGCAGGCCCTGGCCGACACCACCGAACTCGCCCGGCACGCCGACGAGCTGGGCTACACCCGCTTCTGGGTCGCCGAACACCACAACATGCCCAGCATCGCCAGCACCAGCCCACCGGTCCTCATCGCCCACCTGACCGCCTCCACCCGCCGCATCCGCATCGGATCCGGCGGCGTGATGCTGCCCAACCATCCCGCACTCGTCGTCGGCGAGCAGTTCGCCATGCTCGAAGCCCTGCACCCCGGTCGCATCGACCTCGGCGTCGGCCGGGCGCCCGGCACCGACCAGCTCACCGCCGCGGCACTGCGCCGACCGCCGGCCGACAGCATCGAAAGCGAGTTCTCCCGACACCTGCTCGACGTCCTCGGCCTGCTCGGCGACCCCCGCACCACCAGCGGCATCTGGCAGCGCGTGCACGCCACCCCGCGCGCCACCGGCAACCCGGCCGTGCTGCTGCTCGGCTCCAGCGAATACAGCGCCCAGCTCGCCGGCAAGCTCGGCCTGCCGTACGCCTTCGCGCACCACTTCGACGCCGGCGACGTCGAGCGGGCCCTGGACCTCTACCGCGGCAGCTTCACCGCCTCGCCCACCCTCGACCGCCCGTACGCCATCGTCACCGCGAGCGCGCTCGCCGCCGACACCGACGAGCAGGCCCGACGGCTGTCCGCGCCGGGCATCGTGATGCGGGTCCTGGCCCGCCAGGGAGTCTTCGCGCCGATGCCCCCACCGGACACCGCCGCGGCTCACCCGCAGGTCGAACCCGCCCGCCGCAGCCGCCCGAACCTGATCACCGGCGAGCCGCAAGCCGTCGCGGACCGGCTGGCGGAACTGGCCGCGCGCACCGGCGCCGACGAGATCATGCTGGACACCGAGACCCACGGGCTGGCCGAACGCAAACGCAGCCTGGAACTGATCGCCACCGCCTGGGGCATGTCCCGGAACGCCGATCTGCCGGTC
The DNA here is from genome assembly GCF_009720365.1 of Catellatospora paridis. GTDB lineage: Bacteria > Actinomycetota > Actinomycetes > Mycobacteriales > Micromonosporaceae > Catellatospora > Catellatospora paridis. The sequence continues at coordinate 254,279 of NZ_ML769316.1, forward strand.
GCGGCCGGACGCGCCTGATGCACCGGCACGCCTCAGCCGGGCAGCGGCACCATGAGGTGGCGCTGCCCGGCCGACGCGTGCGCTCAGGCCTGCCGGATGGCCTCGCCCTCGATCTCGATCTTCAGTTTGTTGCCCAGCATCAGACCGCCGCCGTCGAGCGTCTTGTTCCAGGTCACATTGAAGTCCTCGCGGTCGATCTCCGTCGTGGCGGAGAACCCGATGAGCTCGCGCCCGAAACTGCGCTCGATGCCGCCGAACTCGACGGCGAGCTCCACCGTCCGGGTGACGTCCTTGATGGTCAGCTCGCCGGTGAGGGTGAACGTGTCGCCGGACACCCCGGACACGCCGGTGCTGCGGAAGCTGATCGTCGGGTACTTCTCGATCTCCAGGAAGTCACCCGAACGCAGGTGGCCGTCGCGGTCGCCGACGCCGGTGTCGATGCTGTCGGTCTTGATGACCGCGGTGACGGTCGTGTCCTGCGGCTCGTCGGCGATGACGATCTCCCCGGATACCTCCCGGAATGCCCCGCGCACCTTGCTGACCACCAGGTGCCGCACCACGAAGCCGACCCGCGTGTGCGCCGGGTCCAGGTGGAAGGTGCCGGGCGCAGGAATGGACAGGCCCTGCCAGGTACGGTCGACCAGCTCGCCAGTGCTCATACTATGACCTTTCCGGATATACAGGTATATGACTGTTCAACTATACGTATCCGGATCAGTGCGTCAAGTGTCCGATCAGGACACTCGGCATCGCAGAAACACCATGGCGACACTAGACCCCTGAAGGGTCGCAATTGCTAACAAAACATTGCAGAGCTGGCGCGCCCGTCACCTGGGCCCGAGCGCACACCGCACCGGGCCCGGCGAGTCGGCGAGTCGGCGACCAACTTCGCGGCCAGCACCCCGAGCAGCGGCGCGAACTTGAAGCCGTGACCGGAGAGCCCGGCCAGCACGGTGACGCGCCGTGCCGGTCCCCTGTGCCATCCGGCGCCTGGCGATGGCCTGATCGAGACCATGATCGCCCATTACCAGCAACGGCTACGCCACCCGTGAGCTACTCGAACACCCAGGCATAACCACCCTGCTCAAGCCCATCGGGCCGCCACCCTCGGCGGGGTCCGCCAAGCGAGCGCACTCGGCAGCGAAGACATCCCCAGGCAGCTACGCGCCGAGATCGAAGCCGCACTCACTGCCGCAAATGACGTCATTACTAAACGGGCCAGACCGGCCGACGGCGGCCATGACAGTCAATGAACTAGTTGCGTTGCCGCTGTGTTGACAGTTCAGCGTGCCTCCCGCCTCGACCGCGTCAAATGCTTTCTGCAGGTAGGCCCAGTCGGTTGCAGGAGGGCAGGATGCCAGCATGTTCAATGAACGGCATCCATAGCTGGTCGGCCAGCGATAGCCAGGCCGGGTGTGCATCTGCGCCCGTGAGGCGAGGGGCAGGACGGCCATCGGAGTACGCCACAACCGTCAGCCGCTCCGAGCACCAGCCGTGATCGGCAACCCCACCATGTGCGCCACTCCCGGGGTACCGCTGGCGTTACCCCGGCGTCGCTGGTCGCGCAGTTTCCCTCCGACACCCGCGATGCGGAGTGGCAGGTCATGAGGCGCCAAGTTCCCGCAGGCGGTGCGCCCCGCCGAGACCGTCGCACGCGCGCAGCGCAGCTTCGACCCCGGTGGGAAGATGAACGGCCGAAAGCGGCACATCGCCCCCGGCTGGCTCAAGCAACCGCTGCCCCACCGGCTGATTTAACGGGCTCCTATTGATCCCGATGGTATTCTTCGCCGTCCGCGATGTCGACGATGCCGCCGTTGCCTTGCACCACCACACCGTTGCCGCTGGCGTGGAACCTTTCGTGCCGCTTCGTGAAGCAGTATCGTCGCGGCGCGGGCGGCTCGACTTGTCTGGTGATGCGAACCGTCTTCCCGTCACCCTGGACCACGTACTTGTTTCCGTGGGCGCCGAAGTCGGATCGGTTCGGCCCGATGGCTCCGCCCTGTCGTTTCGGGTCAGCCTCTCGCCTGTCTGCGCGATAGCCCAGTGCGGCGACGGACAGGCTGAGTGCGGCCAGGGCAAAGCTGCCGATGCTCGCGTACGCCTCCAGCTCGCCCACGGGCTTGCTCGCCAGGAGCGTTCCGGCTGCGCCGAGCACGGCCGCCAGGACGGCAAGAGCGGCCCAGCGCCTCGTCCGGGGTGCTCTCATGCCAGCTACCAGCCGCCGGTCAAGCCGTGTCCGCCGGCCGCGTTCGGCGGTTGCGGGCGCGGGTTCTGCTGTGTCCACGTGGTCATCTCCGTTCGCTCGGGTCGCAGTGGGTCGACTGCGCGGCGCAGTTGCTTGGCATCGAAGCCGGGACGCCGGAGCCGGGTATCGTTCCGCAGCTCGTTGCCGGAACCGACGACGACCAGATCCGCGTCGCTGACCCTGGCGGTGCTGAAGAGCTCGAACAATCGCGCGTCGCCGGCCTCGAACATTCGAGCGCCGCGGATCAGGATGTGGTCATCGGTCTGCCGCAGTACTGTCAGGGTTCGACGCAAGAACGCGGCAGTCGCCTGTCCGGGCTGGTCCTCGAGCAAGGCCTCCCTGAGCAGCCGACATAGATCAGCGTCCCGGATTAGCAGGTCGTGAAGCGGCAGGATGGAGCGTTCCAGCATGACGGTCTGGTCGATGCCCGTTCGGTTGTCGTCTCCCATATGGACGTAGCGGCACCGACGGACGTCCACCTCATGAGTGGCCTTGATCTCACGGTTTGCCTCCGCATCACCGGGATTGCCGAGGTCCGCCGAGGAACGTAGGCTTCGTTGGAAGTATGCGACCGAACCGCCATTGAGGAAATGCGCCATCGCGGCGCCGGCTTCGGCCACCAAGGTGTCGACCGATAGCTCGAACCTTCGGAGCCTGATAACCCTTTTCAGTTGGATCACACCGTGGTCTCCGGCGACGACGGTGCCGGAGCGACGTATCCGGACAAGTTCCGGCGGGAACCACGCAAGGCCGGACACCCGCACGGTCCCGGCCGGACGAGCCACGACAGTCAGCGTGGCCGAGCAAAGACCGTCCTGCTGCGGAGCATCGCTGACCTGCGCAAAGTGGGGAGCTTCCGGCTTCCCAGCCGCGGGGCACAGTTGCGGCACGGCGAAGAAGAGGTCTGTCGTCGCGCGCGGACGGGCTTGGTCATGTGCTGGTCCGATTCCTGCCGTTGACGCAACTCGCGGTGTGGCGACCCAGAGGGTGTCGACGTCGACGAGCGTCGTGACCGGCGGGCGGCCCGACTCCGGCCGCCGCACCGGGCGGTCGGCCGGGCGGGAATCGATTGGCGATAGCGGGTGGTTCGGGAGTCCGGATTGCGGGAATCCGAGCCCGATCTGCCTCTGACGGCTCCACGATGCCCGCCGCCATCGACCCACACGCCAGCGGACATCGAGCCAGAGGCGCCGGTGAAGTCGGAGCCTGTGGACGCTCAAGGCCACCGCGGCGGCGGCCGCGACCGACAGCAAGGGCGTCCAGTACCGGGGGCCGCCGGTCACGGCCAGCCACAGCACGCCCGACGCCGAGGTCGCGACCGCCGCCACACCTCGTCCGATCCGTTTGCGCGGCCTGTCCCAGACGAACGCGAGGACCAGCAGATGCGTCGCGAGGGCAGCCAGCAGAAAGCCGCGCCAGGACACATCAGAGGCGATCCACGCAAGCAGGCAGAGCGCGACAAACGCAGTGGACCATCCTAGGCCCCAGGACATCGCTATCCAGACGATCAACCAGACCGTCCACAGCGTCAGCGCGGCGATCGTGAGACCATCCAGCTCTGCCATGCATCGATGGTAGTGACCGAGGGCCACACGATGATGCTCGTTAACCCGATATCACGCCCTTCGGCATCGCCGGCACCCTTGCGTCGCTAGGTCGACCGCCGTTTGACGGCGGAACATACAGACGACACTGGTTCCGAGTTGCGGGGGCCGCGTAGATGAGGCCATCGTTCACCAACGGCGCCGACGCCTGGCCGACGCGGCGCGCCTGTTCCTGCTACACGAGCGGACGATCGAAGCCTTCCTCGGCAACAACGTCCCGGTCCTAGCGGACGCGCTCTTGAGCCGCATCCTCCGCCGATCAGGAACCACAACGGCGAGGGCTCGAAGTGACCCCCTGCGACCGGGCATAGACCCAGACAGTCACCAGCGCGAGACAACCGGAGTCGGGTTCATCGAGACTGCCAAACCCTGGCATCTTCGACGGTGAGTGGTTTGGAATACAGGTAGCCCTGGCCGTAGCGGCAGCCGGCGGCGCGCAGCAGGTCACGTTCCCGGGGCTGTTCGATGCCTTCGGCGACGACCTCCAGGTCCATGGTCTCGGCCAGTTTGATGATGCCGGCGACGAAGTCGGCCTGCTGGCTCGACGTGGTGATGGTGGAAATGAACACCCTGTCGAGTTTGAGGACGTCCAGTGGCATGTGGCGTAGGTAGTTCAGCGCCGAGTAGCCCGTGCCGAAGTCGTCGATGGCCATGCGCACGCCGGTCCGTCGTAGCTCGCCGAGGTCATGCCAGACCTGTTTGTCGTCGGCGAGCAGCAGGCTCTCGGTGATCTCGAGCATCAGCCGGTCCGCGGGCAGTGCCGCGTCGGCGAGCGCCTGCTGTACGACGTCGGCGAAGCCTTCGGCGTGGAACTGCCGGACGGACACGTTGACGCTGACGTAGGGTGCCGTCTGGGTGTTCGTGTGCCACGTGGCGGCGGTGTCGACGGCCTCCCGCAGCACCCACGTGCCGATCGTGAGGATGGTGTCGGACTCCTCGGCGATGTCGATGAACTCCGCTGGTCCGAGCCGTCCCCGGGTGGGGTGGTTCCACCGCACCAGTGCCTCGAACCCGACGGTGACGGCGTCGGCCAGCCGGACGATGGGCTGGTATTCCAGGAACAGTTGCCCGTCGGTTGCGGCCCGCTCCAGTTCGGAGCGCAACTGCATGCGCTCCACGGCGTGCGCGCCGAGGCTTGCGTCGTAGCGGCACCAGCGGCCCTTGCCATCGGCTTTGGCGGCGTACAGCGCCAGGTCCGCCTGGCGTAGCAGTTCCGTGGCGTTGGCGGCGTCGGCGGTGCAGGACACGCCGATGCTGGCGCGGCCCGACAGCGGCCGACTGTCGAGCGTGAACGGTCGGTCGAGCGCGGCGACGAGGTCCTGTGCGGCTGTTTCGATGCTGCTGATGTCGGGTGCGCTCTCGACGAGGACGGCGAACTCGTCGCCGCCGAGCCGGGCGGGGGTGTCCTGCGGCCGGAGTGTTGCCGACAGGCGTTTTGCCACGTCGCGCAGGAGGCGGTCGCCTGTTTCATGTCCCAGCGTATCGTTGACGATCTTGAAGTCGTCGAGGTCGACGAACAGCACCCCGGCCAGCAGGCCCGAACTGCGGGCTTGCTCGGTCGCCTCCTGCAACCGGGAGCGGAACGCCACCCTGTTGGCCAGGCCGGTCAGTGAATCGTGGTAGGCCAGGTAGGTCAGCCTGCGTTGCAACCGCCGCTGCTCGGTGACGTCGCGCAGGGTGACCACGATGCCGGCGACCGCCGGCTCCTCGCTCAGGTCCTGACATACCGCCTCGACCTGTAAGCGCGCGCCGTCGCCGGCCATGACCCAGTCCGACGGCTGCGGGGTGTCGACGGTGGCGCTGCTGAGCTGATCTCGGACGGTGTCGCGGCTCTCCGGCGCGACCAGGTCGAGCAGGGGCCGGCCGAGCGGCATCCCGTGCCCGAACAGGCGGGCGGCGGACGGGCTGGCGTAACGCACCCGCCAGCTCGCGGGCTCGACGATGAGGATCACGTCCGCGGCGTTCTGTACCAGCGCCCGGAAGTACTGTTCGCTGTCACGTCGGGTGATCTCCGCGGTGAGGGTGAGGCGCTCCAGCGCCTGAGCTGCCGCCGAGGCCAGGGTCTGCATGGGCGCCTGGAGCACTTCGAGCTGCCGTCCGGATGATCGCAGGATCAGCATGCCCAGGTCGGCGTCGCCGAGCCCACCCTCGTCCAGGCGCAGCGAGCACAGCAACGCGGGCATGGCGGACCCGATCAGCGGGTCGACGTCCGCCGGCAGTGCGCCGCTCGCCACGATCGGCACGTCGTGTTGGTGACGCGGGGTGAACATGTCGTGGTGGCCGCCATCGTTGATGATCACCTGGACGGTGTGCGGCGTGTGGCCCGCCGCCAGGCGCTCGACCCCGTCTTGCAGCGCGGCGCGCACCGCGGGCACCTCGCGAGCCGAGGCCAGTCGTACGCTCGCGGCCCGCACGATCTCCGTGCGGTCGGTATGGCGGCGGTGATCGGCAAGGAGCCCGAACAGCCGTATCGCGAACAGCAGCGCGGTGAGACCGGCGGCGAAGGCGATGGCCGACGCGTGCGGCACACGGCCGCGTGCCGCCTCGAACACCAGCAGCGCCTGCGGCAGCAGGCAGGCCGCCAGCAGCGACACCTGCCGGCCGATGCACACCTCGGCGGACACCACGCGGGCCGGTCGGGTGAGGTCTGCCATCGAGGGGTGCAGCGCAGCGGCAGCCCAGCCGCCGTAACACAGCAGCCAGGCGACCCTGGCCGGCCAGCCCGCCTGGCCGTGGCCGTGCAGCTGCTCGGTCCCGTACGCGGTGTCCGCGACGAGCAGCCCGACCGCGCCGACACACAGCAGCACCACCGCGGGGCTGAACCCGTGCACGATGACCAACCGCGCCACGATAGCCAGCACCAGCAGATCCCCGACCGGATAGGCCACGATCAGCACGCGCTGGAGCAGAGACAGCCCCGGGTCGAACAGGTGCGGAGAGATCAGGAAGACCCACGACAGCAGACCCAGCCCACCGAGGATGACCATGGCGTCCGCCGGCAGCAGCGGCACGCGTGTTCGGGCCACGCTGCGCGAGAGCCCGAGCATCCCGGCGACCAGCGGCGGGTACATCCCGAGATAGAAGACATCCGCCACCGACGGGTACGGCCCGCCCACCTCGCCCGCATAGGTGAGGAGGTCGTATATGGCCTCCCCTGCGATCGACAGGAACACCCCGGCGGCGATCAGCAGCCAGGGCCAGGTCCGCGCAGGACGGTTGCGCCGCACCCCGACCACGATCGCCACGACGCTGATCAGACCGATCAAGGTCCAGATGACGTCGGCGACCCGGTCCGGCACCCAGAACACCGCCACCGAGCCGGCCAACCACACCAGCGTGTAGACCACCAGCGGCACGGTCAACACCCGCCTCGCCATCTGCCCAGCCGACCCGCAATCGGATAGGCACCGGCCGCTACCTCGGCAAACACTCAGATGATCATAACTTGTACCTGTCGCCTCGCGGACCACTTCCGTCACGGTCGCGCACGACCCCCGCGACCACGGCGAGCACCCCCATCACCGCGCTGCGGAACACCTGAGTCGTCCAGGTGTCGCTCCAAACTGCATAGGTTTCGGCTAAAAGGTCCGATGTCTCCCGTTTCCTGTTAGCGTGCGATCCGGGCCTCGTGACGCGAGTGTCTTGTAGGCGCGGCCACGGGGGCAGCATGACCGACTTGCGCTATCGGATGATCATGGCTTTGAATGCCATCGACCTGGGCAACCCGCTGTGCGAGCAGGTGGCGTCCGTCTGCGCCGAGATCTCCGAGCAGTACTGCGCCGAGCTGCACATCGCCTCCGAGGTCGAGCAGATCATGCTTTCCCACGATCCGCTCGCAGGCTCCGGCCGCACCCCGGGCGACGGCCCCGGCACCACGGTCCGGATGCCGGCATGAGCGCGGCACGGGCCAGTTTGACGCCGTCGGTGGACGTGCGCCGGGCCGGGGACCGGTTCTGGACCAGGCTCGGCTGGCTGGACTCGAAGCACTCGTTCTCGTTCTCGCGCCACTACGATCCCCAGAACACCCACCACGGGCTCCTGCTGGTCAACAACGACGACGTCGTGCACGCCGGGACCGGCTTCGAGACACACCCCCACGAGGACATGGAGATCGTCACCTGGGTGCTCGCCGGGTCGCTGGTCCACCAGGACTCCACCGGCCACTCGGGGATCATCTATCCGGGCCTGGCGCAGCGGATGAGTGCCGGCACCGGGATCCTGCACTCGGAGAAGAACGACTCATGGCGGCTGGATCACACCACGCCACACCGCGAGCCCGTGCACTTCGTCCAGATGTGGGTGGTGCCCGACGAGGACGGCGTCACCCCTGGTTACGAGCAGCAGGAGATCCCGGACGAACAACTGCGCGCCAACCTGGTGGCGGTGGCGTCGGGCATGGACAAGCACGCCGACAGCGCCGCGATCCGCATCCGCAACCGCCATGCCGCGCTGTACGCGGCACGTCTCGCTCCCGGCGAGAGCGTCCCGTGCCCGCAGGCCCCGTTCGTGCACCTGTTCGTCGCGCGAGGAAAGATCAGCCTGGAAGGCAGCGGCGAGCTGTCCACCGGAGACGCCGTGCGGATGACCGCGACCGGCGGTCAGCAGATCACCGCCGTCGAGGACGCCGAAATCCTGATCTGGGAGATGCACGCCGCAGTGCGAATGGGCTGAACCGCCCGCTCTTCCGACTGCCGTACTGCTGATCTCTTTGCTGCTCATGGTGCCGGCTCCCCCGGATGCTTGGTGCGCACCATGGGAGGTCGATTCCGGCAAGCAACCACGGGGATCCATGCCGGATCGCTAGCGTGATGGTGTGCGGACTGACGGGGCATCGGCCGGTCGGGTCTGGGACAGGCGGCGCACCGACAAGGCCAGGCGCCTGGCCGAGGCGGCCGGGCACGTCGACGGCAAGCTGATCCGGCCCGACGCGCTCGGCCAGGTGCTGGAGGCGGTGATCCGGCCCGGGGACCGGGTGGCGCTGGAGGGCGACAACCAGAAGCAGGCCGACTTCCTGTCCCGCACGCTGGCCTCATGCGATCCGCGCAAGCTGCACGATCTGCACATGCTCATCGGTTCGGTGTCGCGAAGCGAGCACCTGGACCTGTTCGAGCAGGGCATCGCCACCAAGCTGGACCTGGCGTACGCGGGGCCGCAGAGCGTTCGCATCGCCCAGCTCGTCGCCGACGGCACGGTGTCGATCGGCGCCATCCACACCTACGTCGAGCTGTACGCGCGCATGGTGGTCGACCTGCGGCCCGACGTCGCGCTGCTGTGCGCTTCGGCGGCAGACGAGCAGGGCAACCTTTACACCGGCCCGAACACCGAGGACACGCCGATCATCGCCGAGGCCGCGGCGTTCCATGACGGCGTGGTCGTCGTGCAGGCTGACGAGATCGTGAAGGTCGGAAGCCTGCCGCGGGTGGACATCCCCGGCGACTGGGTCGATCTGGTCGTGCAGGCCGACCGGCCGTTCTTCCTCGAGCCGCTGTTCACCCGCGATCCGAAGGCCATCGGCCCGGTGCAGATCCTGCAGGCGATGATCGCCCTGCGTGGCGTCTACGAGCGCCACCAGGTCGTGTCGCTCAACCACGGCGTCGGGTTCAGCACGGCCGCGATCGAACTGATCCTGCCCACCTACGGCGAGCAACTCGGGCTGCGTGGCAAGATCTGCCGGAACTGGACGCTCAACCCGCACCCCACGCTCATCCCGGCTATCGAGTCCGGCTGGGTGGAGACGATTCACAGTTTCGGCGGCGAGTCCGGCATGAACCGGTACGTGGCCGCGCGGCCGGACGTGTTCTTCACCGGCGCGGACGGGTCGCTGCGGTCCAACCGGGTGCTGTGCCAGCTCGCCGGCCAGTACGCGATCGACATGTTCATCGGCTCGACGCTGCAGATGGACGCCGAGGCCAACTCGTCCACCGTGACCGAGGGCCGGCTGTCGGGCTTCGGCGGCGCGCCGAACATGGGCCACGATCCGCACGGGCGGCGCCACTCCTCCCACGCCTGGCTGGATCTGAGTCACGGCGACGGCGCTGACCTGCGGGGCCGCAAACTGGTCGTGCAGATCGTGGAGACGTTCCAGTCCAGTGGCGTGCCCACGTTCGTGGAATCCCTCGACGCCATCGAGGTAGGACGCAGTGCGGGCATGCCCGTACCGCCAGTGATGATCTACGGTGACGACGTCAGTCACGTCGTCACCGAGGAGGGCGTGGCATACCTGTACAAGACCGATTCGCTCGCCGACCGCAGGCAGGCGCTGGCCGCGATCGCCGGGGTCACTGCCCTGGGGCGCTCCGCGGATGCGGACGCGTTGGCGCGGATGCGCCGCGACGGGCTGGTGGCGCTGCCCGCTGATCTCAAGGTCGACCCGACCCTGGCGACGCGGTCGCTGCTGGCCGCACACAGCATCGGTGACCTGGTGGCCTGGTCCGGTGGCCTGTACGAGCCCCCGGCCCGATTCCGGAACTGGTGACACCGTGCTCGCCGTCGGCAGCGCCCGCAGGACACCGGCCGAACTCGCCGAGCTGTTGGGCGCTCTGGCCGGGCAGGCGCTGCACGATGAGGCGACGCTGACGCCCAAACCCGGACTGGTCGACGCCCGCGGCGGCGGCGCACACCACGACATGGACCTGCCTACGCTGCTGGACTCCGCTGCGGCCCTGGTCGCACCGATCGCGGCGTGCGCCGCGGCCGCCACGTGCCTGCCGCTGGGCCGGGACCTACGCGCCGTGATCGGCGTGATCGGCCGTGACGGCGAGCAGCGGATGCTCGCCGCCACCGGTGGCGTCAACACCCACCGCGGCGCGCTGTGGGCACTGGGGCTGCTCGCCGCGGGGATCGCCGCGACGGGCACGGTCGCCGGCGCCCGTGGTTTCGCCGCACGCCTGGCTGCGGTCGCCGACCCGGCGGTCGAAGCTCGGGCGACATCGCACGGTTCACGGGTGCGCCGTGTCTTCGGTGCCACCGGGGCCAGGGGCGAGGCCCGCCGAGGCTTCCCGCACGCCGTCGATGTGGCGCTGCCGATGCTGCACGCCCGCCGCGCGGCACGACGTGATGAGCACACCGCCCGCACCGATGCCCTGCTGGCGTCGATGAGCAGCCTTGAGGACACCTGCCTGCTGCACCGCGCCGGACGACGCGGCCTGCAGGCGGTACGTACCGGCGCGGCTGCGGTGCTGCGGGCGGGCGGCTCGGGCTCCGCCGGCGGCGGTGCGGCACTCGACCGGCTGGACCGGCTCTGCCGGCACCGGCGGCTGTCGCCCGGCGGCAGCGGCGACGCACTCGCGGCAGCGCTGTTCCTCGACGCGGCCGGCCGCCTGCTCACCGAACGGAGCAGCTGACATGCGCACGCTTCAGTTCACCTTCCCGGCCGTGTCGCGGGCAGCCCACCGGGCTCATGTCGGCGTGGTCGGCTCCGGGGACCTGGAGATCCTGTTCGAACCCACCGGCGCCGCCGGGTCGGCCACGGTCAGGGTCCGCACCAGCGTCGAGGGATTCGACGAGGTCTGGCAGGCGACCCTGCAGCGGTTCTTCGCCCGTGTGCCGCTGGAGGGTTCCTGGGAGCTGAACGACGCCGCCGCCACTCCGGCGCTGGTGACCCTGCGCCTGCAGCAGGCGGCCCAAGCTGCCGGCGGCGGCGCGAGCACGCCGTCGGCGCCCACGGGCACCCGGGAGGCGTCATGACGGGCGACAGCGCCACGGTGCCCGCGACCGACACCGCCGCGCTGCTGCTCGGTGCCGGCGTCGACGGCGGCCCCGTCGACTGGACCCGGGTGCTGCGCCGCCGCAGCTTCCTCGAACTCGACGCGCTGGCCAGGGCCGAGGCGCTGCTCGACGGGCCCGGCAGCCGGGTGCTGTGCGGGCCGTTCGATCGTCTGGAGTCGCCCTGGCTCGCACCGCAGGAGGTGACACCGCAGGCCGACGACGGCGTCGTCGTCGCCCGAGGGGTGATCAGCGGCACGGATGCGGTCGTACTGTCCATCGAGCAGGCTTTCCAGGGCGGCGGTGTCGGCGAGGTGTCCGGCGCGAAGATCAGCCAGGCGCTGCGACTGGCCGCCGCCGACAGCAGAGCCGGTCACCCTGTGGCCGCAGTACTACTGCTGGAAACCGGCGGAGTCCGGCTGCAGGAGGCGAACCTTGGGCTCAACGCCGTCGCCGAGATCTGCGCCGCGCTGCTGGAGTTGCGCCCGCTGGCACCGGTGATCGGTGTCGTCGCCGGGTCGGTCGGGTCATTCGGTGGCCTGAGCATCGCCACCGGCCTGTGCACCCACGTCATCGTCACACCGGAGGCCCGGATCGGGCTCAACGGCCCAGCCGTCATCGAGCAGGAAGCCGGCGTCGCCGAGTTCGACTCCACCGACCCGGCCCTGATCTGGGCCGTCGACGGCGGCGAGCAGCGCTACCGCACCGGGCTTGCCGACACGCTGGTCATCGACGACGCCGATGCCGTGCGTGATGCGGTCCGCGGCGCTGTGGCCGCGGGCGTGACCCCACCGGGCCGGCATCGCAGCGAGCGCCTCGACGTGCTCGACACCCGGCTGGCCACCATCGACCCAGCCGACCCTCCCGAGCCCCTGCGGCTGCGGACCCTGTGGGGCCAGGCGTACGAACCGCCGCCCGGCCCGGCCGTCACCTCGCGACGCGGCCGCGACGTGCAGCCCCACGCCGGTGCCACGCAATCGTCGATGGTGCCGGGCGAGCGCGGCCTCGCCTGGACCGTCGCGCTGGCCGGCGCGCCACCTCAGCCGGTGATCCCGTCGGTTTTGCGCGCCGACCGCGACGACACCGTCTTCCTGGCCGTGGTGCCCGATCCGGACAACCACTTCTACCGTGCGCGGCAGGGCCAGGTAGGCCTCACCGAATGCGCCGCGCTGGCCCGCACGCTGCGGGCGATCACCGCCGAGGACCGGCTGCGCGAGCAGCGCCGCCCGATCGTCGCGATCGTGGACCTGCCCAGCCAGGCATACGGGCGCATCGAGGAGATGGCCGGCCTGCACCAGGCGATCGCGGCGGCCGTCGACGCCGCCGACGCGGCCCGGGTCGCCGGGCACCCGCTGGTCACCCTCGTCGTCGGCAAGGCGTTGTCGGGCGGTTTCCTCGCGCACGGACTGCAGGCCGCGCAGATCCTGGCACTCGACGATCCGGGCGTGGAGATCCACGCCATGCACAAGGCCGCCGCCGCACGGATCACCCTGCGCACCGTCGAACAGCTCGACGAGCTCGCCAAGTCGATCCCGCCGCTGTCCTACGACGTGCGGCAATGGGCCACGCTCGGCTTCTGCGACGGCCTGCTCACCGTCGAGAACGCCGACAATCCCACCGACGCCGACGTGCGCACGGTCCTCGCCGCCATCGCCGACGCGGTGACCCGCGCCCGGCCCGGATCCGTCGACCTGTCCAACCGCCTGGACTCCGCGCAGGCGGTAAAGGTCCGGGCCGCCTCTCGCGCCGTGCGTGACGCGCTCGCGGCACAGTGGCCGACCCCGCGATGACCGCCGTACGCCCGCACGACCTGGTCCGACTCGGCGCTCCCGAGGTCCTGCTGACCGGCGACGCACCCGGCTGGGTCGGCGACGCACTCGCCCGTGTGCCGTGGGTCGTGGTCCGCCGCGCCACAGCCACGGCGGGGCTCCTGGCTGTCGGGGTCCGCGGCACCGGCCGGCACCAGCGTCACGCCGCCGAGGCGCCGCCTGCCGCCGTCACCGGTGTCGCCGCGCCGGAGCGGTTGCGGTCCCCACCGCGCCACGGCCCGGCCTGCCGGACGCCGGCCCTGGTCGCGCTGCACGACCTCGGCCCGGCCCTCGACGCACGGAAGCTGGTCTGGGGCCCGGTCGGCAGCGCCGGCTTCGAGCTGGCCACCGGCCAGCCGGCCACCGGCACCGAAAGCGATCTCGACATCATCGTGCGGATGCATGAACTGCCCGATCCAGGCTGGGCCGCCGATCTGCTCACCGGACTCACCGACGCGGCGGCCCGGGTGGACTGCCTGCTGGAGACGCCCGCCGGTGCCGTGGCCCTGGCCGAGCTGGCCGGCGGGCCTGCCCTGCTGGTGCTGCGTACCGCCGACGGCCCCCGGCTCGTCACGCCCGAGCAGGTCCAAGCGATGTGCGCCCGGCGTACCGGCACTGTGGGCGACCACCTCCGATGAGCACCGCGCTGCTGTTTCCCGGTCAAGGCTCGCAACGCCCCGGAATGCTGACGGACCTGCCGGACACCCCGGCCGGCAGGCAGACGTTGCAGCAGGCACGAGAAGTGCTGGCCACACTCGACGGTGTGCCGGAACCGGTCGATGACGCCGCGGCGCTGCAGGCGACCACCAACGCCCAGCTCGCACTACTGATCGCCGGGGTCGTCACGGCCCGCGCGCTGATCGACGACCACGGGCTGCGCGTGGCAGCGGTGGCGGGGCATTCCGTGGGTGCGTTCGCGGCCGCGGTCACCGCCGGGGTCCTCGGCCTCGACGACGCGCTGCGCGCTGTCGCGGTCCGCGGCCGGGAGATGGAACGCGCCTGCGCGGGCGAGGACTGGGGCATGGCAGCGCTGACCGGACTGGGCGAGAGCGCCGCGCGCGCCCTCGTCGACGCGGTGGCGACCCGGGACGCGCCGCTGTGGCTGGCCAACCTCAATGCCGCCGACCAGGTCGTGGTCAGCGGCACGCGGCAGGCCTTGGACCGGCTCGCGGTGCAGGCCCCGGCGGCCGGCGCGCGCGATCTGCGACTGTTGGCGGTGTCGGTGGCCTCGCACTGCCCGCTGCAAGCCACGACCGCACAGGCGGTCGCGCGAGCCCTGACCCGCGTCACCCCGGGCACGCAGCGATGCGTCTATTTCGCCGACACCACCGGCCGGCAGCTGGCCGCCGCGCCCGCACTGGTGCTCGACGACCTGGCCGCAGCGGTGGCGCAGCCGGTCCGCTGGTACGACATCATCCGTCTGATGCCCGAGGTCGGGGTGACCGCCACGGTCGAGGTGCCGCCGGGCCACGTGCTGTCCGCCATCAACGCCCGCCAGAACCCTGCGATGACCACCGTCGCCGTCGACGAGGTCGGCATCGCCGCGGCACTGCGCCGTATCGACCGCGCGAGCATGACGTAGACGCGGCGGCGAACCGACCTGCACTGGCGGCTGCCGTTCACGGCGTCCGGCGGCCCGAGTGCGGTGAGCCGGGCCGCCGGACGCCACCGCTGTTCAGTTGCCGGCGCACACGGCCCGGGCCGCGGCGAGGATCTGGTCGGTGACCGCGTCAGGGTGGGAGATCAGCGTCAGGTGTGATCCGCCGGGAACCACTTTGACCTGCGAATTCGCGCGTTTTGCCATGGCCGTCTGCGACTCCGGTGTGATGATCTTGTCGTCGCCGCCGATGACGTACCACGACGGGATCGTCATCCAGGCCGCCTGCGCGCTCGGGGTCGAGAATGCCGTCCTGGTCGCGGGACGCTGACTCGCCCAGAGCACCTCGACCAGCTGTTCGGGCAGGTCAGGGGCGAACGACTCCACGAAGACGTCCTCCAGCAGGTACAGGTCGGCGTCGCCCTCGGGCGCGTTCGGGTACGGGACCGCGTCGAACAGCGTGTCCGGATCGGCGTTCAGGACCGAAGTCTGCCCGCTGGTCTGCGCGCTGGTCTCGCCCACCGCAGGTGCGCTGGCGTCGACGTACACCAGCTGCTTGACGGCATCGATGCCGGCGGCCGCGTTGCTGATCACCGATCCGCCATAGGAGTGCCCGACGAGCACGATCGGACCGGACAGAGTCTTGAGGAAGTCCGCGACCGAAGCGGCGTCACCGGTGAGTCCGCGCAACGGGTTGGCGACGGCCCGGGCCACGTACCCGGCATTCTGCAGTCTCTGCACCTCGCCGCTCCAGCTGGAGGCGTCGGCGAACGCGCCGTGGACCAGCACCACCGTCGGCTTGACGCAGTCAGCCCCGGCGGGCATCGGACCGCCGCCGTCCGAGCGTGACGGCCAGACGCGAAGGCCGGAAGCGGATGCCTGCGCCGGAGCGCCGCCCAGCCCGGTGACGGCCACCGCCACCGCAGTCAGCGCGGCAAGCCAACTGCTGCGGCTACCGCCGATCGAAACCATCTTCATCGGACCCCGTTTCGTAAGTGGCACAGCCCCGTCCGCAGCGGACCGCGACCAACCCGGACGGCTGCCATGACCGAATGGTGATTCCGAATGCAGACTAACCAGCAGCAATCGGCGCCGGATGGTTAATCGACTGCGACAGCGGAGCACCACGTCGCAGGTGCGCCGGCGGGCTGCCCCATCCGACTTCTCCGACATTTCCCCAGCTCCCCGGCATATGCTGTTTCGCGGTGGTTGCCTGCGTGTCGCCGCGGCCCTGGCCGGCGGGGTTGCCGCCAACCGCGCGACCCTGGCCCGGCCCGTCGGAAGGGGGTGCCGGGATGGCTGGTCGGTCAGCGGGCAGCGGTGCGGAGCCCGCAGCGCGGTCTCTAGCACAGCCGGACGCGCCCGCCACGAATGTGCCGTGTTCGGCGGCGCCTCCTGTGGGGCTCCTGCCGGCGGACTTCGAGGCCGACTACGTCGGCGGGGCTGTCGCACCGTTCCTGTTGAGCAGCGAGTTCGCCGGGGAGACGCCCATGCTCCCCATGATCGATCTCGCGTTGACCAAAGAGAACGCCCTGGCGAGCCATCTCTGGGGCCTGCTGTACGACGGCTGGACGCCCGACTCCGACCGGGCGGGCGTCTCGGTCTTCACCCAGGGCTACGAGAAGCGCGGCCCGCACAACGCCCGCAAAAAGATCTTCATGTCGGCGACCACACCGGACCTGATCGACACCCGATACCGCGACAGACTCCGGCGCTTCCACGAGCTGCTGCTCGCCGGCGAGCAAGCCGGCGAGCCCCTGATGCGCCGCTTCCTCGACCTGTACTACGAGCTCTTCTGGGATCTGCACGTCGGCGCGACCGGCGAGCCGCTGCCCGCCGAGGTCCGCCGGTTCACCGCGGACTTCACCACGGTGCTGGGCTTCTGGTTCCCGACCTCGGAGACCGTGCACCGGGCGTACATGCGCGCACGCGCCGACCGGGCCGCACTCATGGCCTGGCTGGACGCCCGCGTCCAGGCTCTCATCGACGGCACCGCGCCCGACCCCGAGAACACCATCGTTTACTACTGGCTGAAGAACGGCGAGCTGGGCGAGAACTTCAGCCGCGACGACCTCCTGATCGAGTGCCTGCACGATCTGATGGCATTCCCCCAGTGGGCGACGATGGTGCACCACGTGGCGAGCAGACTGGAGCCGGCGCACGGAGACGCCGACGTGCGGTCCTGGTTCGACAGGACCATGCGGGCAGGGCCGGACGAGCCCGACGGCGGCCCGTTCACTCCCCTGGACCGGCTGGTGATGGAGCTGTTTCGGACGATATCCCCGAACCCGGGGAGCCTGTCGACGCTGCGGCGCAAGCAGGCGCTGCTCGGCGGGGGTTTCACCGGTGTCGTGACGCCGCATGTCGCGGCGAACACCGATCCCCGGAACTGGGCCAACCCGGCGGAGTTCGATCCCGACCGCTACCGGACGGCCCCGACGAGTGCGGACACCGACGACGCGAGGTGCCGGCAGGCCGGGCTGGCGCGCTGCCCGTTCCCGAGGGAGGCGTTCGCCGTCCGGGACGGCCGCGCGGTGCGGTTGGTCAACTCCGGGTACGGGGCGGTCTACAGCGAGGTCGACGGGACGCCGCATCCGGTGTGCGACACGGCGGGCTATGCGGCGTTCGGGTTCGGCTACCGGCGTTGTCCCGCCGAGCATCTGTCGGTCGAGTTCGTCAAGGAGTTCCTGCGCAAGGTCTGGCAGGACGGGATCTCGTTCGTGCGCCTCGACGTCGAGGCTCCCGAGCGGGTGCCCGTGAACCCGGGGACGGTCGCCGACGACATCAGCTTCCGCCTGCCAGCCGGGCCTAGCTGACCAGCCCGCGCCACGATCGGGGGCGGCAGCGGCCGGTGCGGCCGTGGTCGCCACACTGGCCGCGGCGGCACTGTCCCATGGCGGACCTGCGGCGTGCGGGCAGTTCGACCACCGGTGGAGACCGCTTCACCTTCGGCACATACATTTCCGGCATCACCAGTTCCGGGCGGGCCCGCACCCGCACGGAGGGATATCGGGAGTTTTGTCATGAGTTCCACCAGCCTGGGCGGCGGCACCATCCCGCCAATCGTCCACGAGTCCACTGTCGACAGGGTGCAGGCCGGTCACGTCGTCGTCTCGTACGCCCCTGACGACGAGGGGCATGTCGAAGCCGTCCGGGACCTGTGGATCCTGCTGCGAGCGGCAGGCGTCGACGCGAGGCTGGCAACCACATCGGTCGGCTCGCCCGCCGAGGTGCGGCTTGCCGCCGCCGTCGTCGTGGTCGGCTCGCCGCTCTACCGGGAGGTCGCCGCCGCGGAGCCGGTCGGAGGACACACGCAGCTGTGGCAGGCGGCCCGGTCGATCGAGGACCTGGCCGGCGGTGACGAGAAGTCCGCCGCCGCCGTACTGCCGGTGGTGCTGCCCGGCGGCACGGTGGGCCACCTGCCGGCGTTCCTGTCCGCGCACACCGCTCCCCTGTTCCGGCTGCGCACGCTGAGCCGGCGCGGCGTCGCGACCCTGGTCGCCGCACTTCACGAGCGCTGCGGCTCGGCGGATCCGACACCGCGCCACGAGCTGCGCCTGGCCGTGAGCGTGGCGGACGGCAGGGTCCGCTGCGCCACGACGCTGTCCGGGACGCTGCTGTGCGAGCGGGACGAGTTGCTGCCGTTCGGCCGGGACGAGGTCTGGTCGCTACTGGACCTGCCCGACGCGCAGACGCGGCTGGCGCGGCTGGGTCAGCGGCTGTCCGAGGCGCTGTTCGACGCCGACTGCCTCGACCAGCTCACCACCCTGGTCACGAAGTCCGCCGAGGGCACCGTCGTCGACGTCGTCATCGAGGCCGACGGTGCGGCGCACGAGCTTCCGTTCGAGCTGATCCAGCTCACCGACCAGCAGGTCCTGGCCACCGTCGACGGCGTACGCCTGACCCGGACCGTCACCGGCGTGCCGGCCCGGGCCCTTGCCCCGTCGCCGGGTCCACTGAAGATCCTCGTCGCGGTCGGGGCACCGGAGGTCACCGAGAACCCGGCGCTGGACGTGGAGGCCGAGATGCAGGCCATCGTCGGCGTCGTCGGTGGACTGGGCCGGGCCGAGGTGACGATCCTGGAGACGGCAGGCCCGCAGGAGATCGCCGAGGCGTTGCGTCGCGACGCGTACCACGTGTTGCACCTGTCGGCGCACGGATCTCCATACGGGGTGGAGCTGGAGGACCGGGACGGCAACGCGGTCGACGTGCAGGCCGAGGACCTGGTGCGGGCGCTGCGCCGCGGCGGCCGGGCGCTGCCGCTGATCGTGCTGTCCAGCTGCGGGGGCGCGTCGGATGCGGACGCGGGCCTGGCGGTGACCCTGCTCCGGCACGGCGCCGAGCGGGTCATCGCGATGCAGACCACGGTCACCGACGTGTACGCGACCGGGCTGATCACCCGCGTCTACCGTTCGCTCGCCGAGCAGAACACCTCGGTCGCCGAGGCGCTGGCCGAGGCGAGGTCGGCGCTGTTCGACGACGCGCAGGGCAACCGGACGCTGCAGCGGCCCGAGTCTGCGGTGGCGGCGCTGTTCGCGGCCGGGGACGGCCCGCTGTGGGACACCGCGGCGGCGCCTGACCCCTTGAGCAACCCGACGGAGCTGCCTGGCGGCGTGGACGTGCGCGACCTGTCGCTGGGCGAGCTGGTCGGCCGGCGCGCACTGCTGCGCACCGTGTCGCGGGTGCTGCGCGACGAGGTCCCGTCCGGCGGCAGGTCACCGCTGGTCAACGGCGTGATGCTGACCGGCGCGGCCGGGATCGGCAAGACCGCCCTGGCCGGCCGGGTGGTCAACCGGTTGCGGGACGACGTCGACGACCCGTGGGCGATCGTCGTGCAGGAGGGCCTGTGGAATCCGGAGCAGCTCATCGCCGACCTCGCCGCAGCCGGAACCGACGTCGACGGCCACGGCGACCAGGCCCACGCCCTGGCGGCGATCACGGCCGCGCTGCGTACGCGGCGGCTGCTGATCGTGTTCGACGACTTCGAGCAGAACCTCACCACGGGCGGCGCAGGCTTCGCCGACCCCGGGTTCGAGCAGGTCTTCACGGCGCTGTGCGAGGCTGCGGAGCGCGGCAAGATCCTGGTGGCGAGCCGCTACCCGGTGCCGGTCGAGGTGCCGCTGCTGCGGGCCGAGGTGCCGCCGCTGGGCGACGCCGAGCTGCGCCGGATGCTGCTGCGGCTGCCCGCGCTGCGCGAGCTGTCCCCCGACGACCGCGAGACGGTGCTGCAGGTCGCGGGTGGGCATCCGCGGCTGCTGGAGTTCGTCGACGCGCTGCTGCGCGGCAGCGCCCGGGCCCGGCTGCCCGAGGTCACCGAACGGCTGCGCAGGCTGGCCAGGCAGGAGCGGGTGCCACTCGCCCGCTCCGCCGGCGCCGCCGAGGCGACCCGGCAGGCGGTGGCTCTGGCGGCCCGCGACATGCTCCTCGACGACCTGCTGGGCCTGCTGTCCGAGGTGGAACGGGAGACGCTGCTGCAGGCCGCGGTGTGCCGGGTGGCGCTGTCGCCGGGCGACCTCGCGTTCGCGGTGCGGGGCCGGGAGGCGTCCGATGAGGAGCACGCCGAGACAGCGGAAGACGTCTCCCGGCTGCGGGACCTCACCCTGGTCACCGGCAGCGAAGCTGTCGCCGTGGAGCCGTGGCTGCGGGAGGCCCTGACACCGTTGCAGGGCGTTCAGCGCCTCGACCGGCATGAGCGGGCCGCGGCCACATGCCGCCGCATCGCGGCCGAGGGCCGGGCCGACTTCACGACCCTCACCGAGGCCGTACGCCATCTCGCGTCCGCCGGCCGGTTCGACGAGCTGGCGGAGTTCGCCGATGCGACGCTGCCCAGCCTGGGCGGGCAACTCACCGTCGCGGCGTTCCTCGGCGACGTCACCCCGGCCCTGCCCGACGGCCACGCCGCATACCCGGCGCTGCTCAGCCGAGAACGGGACGCGCTGGAAGCCACCGGCGCCACCACCGCGGCCGCGGCCAAGGGCGAGGAACTGGTCGCACGGGCAGCCCAGGCGGTCGAGGCCGCACCGCAGGACCCGGCGGCCCTGCTCGGGCTCAGCGCGGCGCTGGACGGGCAGGCGCGGCTCCTGCACCGGCTCGGCGACACCTCTCAGGCGCGGACCTACTACGAGCAGGCCCTCGCCATAGATCTCGGGCTGTCCCAAGCCGAGCCGGACGACGTGCCGTACCAGCGCAACCTGGCCCTGAGCTTGGAGAAGGTCGCACGGCTGGCCCTGGACAGCGCCGACACCGGTGCGGCACTGGACGCGGCTCGCCAGGCCCTGCAGATCCGGCAGCGCCTGGCCGACGCCGAACCCGGCGAGCCGGCGCTGCAGCGCGACCTCAGCGCGTCCCTGGACACCACCGCCGCAGGCCGGCGCGCCGCGGGCGACACCGCCGGAGCCCGGGGCCTGGTCGAGCAGGCCATGCAGATCCGGCGGCAGTTGGTGGAGGCCGACGAGGGCAACGCGGTCCTGCTCGACGACCTGCTCGACAGCCTCGGCGACCTCGCCGACCTCCTCGGATTCTCCGGCCCGGACACCGAACTGGCCCGGCAGCTGACCACGGAGGCCGCGTCGGTCGCGGCCGCGCTCGTCGAGGCTGACCCGAGCAGCGTCGGATTCCGGCGCAAGCTGCTCGCCTCCCACTGGCGGCTGGGTGCCATGGACGTCGCCGCCGCGGACCTGTCCTGCGCGCATGAGCATTTCGTGAGCGCACTGGCGCTGGCCCAGCAACTGGCCGACACGGACACGGACAGCATCGACGCGCAGCGCGACCTGGGCACGGCGTGGCGGCGCATGGCCGACTACGCCCTCGCGAACGGCCGGCCGGAGGAAGTCCGCGGCCACCTCGAACGGGTCCTCGAGGTCGCGCAGGGCCTGGTCCACCGGCTGCCGCGGCACCGCCGGCTACACCATGACCTGGCCGAATCCTGCCTGCGCCTGGCCGACTGGATGCGCGACATGGGCGACGCGGTGACAGCCCGCACACTGTTCCGGCAGGCCCTGGCCAGCCGCCGGCGCCAGGCCGTGCTCGACCCCGGCGGCACCGAGGCCCTGCTGGGCCAGGCCGAGGTGCACGGGCGCCTGGCGGAGCTGGCGCAGACGGTCGGGCATCCCGGCCGGGCACGAAAGCATTGGCAAGACGCGCTCACGCTCGCCGAACAGGCCCACCTGGTGGCGCCGACGGATGCCGGGCAGGAGCAGGTGACGCTTTATCAGGAGCGGCTCGACGCGATGCCGGTGCGTTGATCGGACGGGCTGCCCGCCGGAGGCGGACCGAACGCGGGCAGCCCGCACCGAGTTCGGGCCATGCGCCCGTCGGCGCAGTCCGGTCCGTTAAGGCCGATCGGCTTTCACGACGAGGACGACAGGAACCTCCTACGAGCTGACGGGCATGGCGTAGATCGGGAAGCAGCCCCGCCGTCGGGTACCGCGACGCTGCGGCTCCTGCCAGGCACCGCCACCAAGCGCTGACGTCGGTCACCGGGAACAGCCAGCGCGGGCCTGCTGCGGTCCGGGGTGGACGCCCAGCGGCCGGGTGAAGTCGGCGACGGTGACGGGACGTATCTGTGGGTCGACGGCA
The DNA here is from genome assembly GCF_009720365.1 of Catellatospora paridis. Taxonomy (GTDB): domain Bacteria; phylum Actinomycetota; class Actinomycetes; order Mycobacteriales; family Micromonosporaceae; genus Catellatospora; species Catellatospora paridis. Next base: position 276,815 of record NZ_ML769316.1, read on the forward strand.
AGCGCGTCCACGCGGGTGACGCCGTCGGTGAACGGCCACCTACTGCCGAACCGGTTTCTGGCCGCGACCAAGAAGATCCACGGCAATAGTTGAGCTACAGTATTCGCTCGTCTCCCGTGTCAAAGAACGTATTGATGTACGTTTCCGCATCGGAGGAACTGTCCCTGAGCAATGAATACACTTCCTCGCCGGCGTCTGGCCTAGAATCGCCAATATGGTAGCCCTGGGCGATTTCAAGATATCGACTGATGCCTGCGGACTCGACATATTCTCGAGCTTCGTCTTCCGCGAGCTGAATGGCGGAGTCAAAGAATCTGCCGACCAGAGCGTGATCCGCTCCTCATAGAGACCCGTTTCCCACTCGAAAACGCAACGTACAGCAAACCTGTGCCCGCCGGGCCCGCTGCCCCCACCGCCTAAGTCCGAACTCGCCGCGATGGTCGAACCGCTTGTAAAGCGTGACGGCGCCCCTTCCTCCGCATGCTGGAGAGGAAGGGGCGCCATTTCACTTGCGGCGGCGCCAGGTAAGAGAGAACCCGACGACACCGGCAGCAGCGGCCAGAACACCGCCGACCGTGGTCCAGATCCAGCGGGCGGACAGGTCGGGCAACCAGTCCAGCGCCTCGGTCGCCTCGTCGGGCGTCGGGCTGGGGCTGGCCGAGGGATGGACCGATCCGGCTTCGGCCATGACCTCGCCGGGCTTGACTCGCGGCACGAGTGGCGCCTTGAGCTCACCGTCGTCGGCGTTGGAGTCGCCGTGGGCGCCGAGCAGCATGTCGACCTGAATGGGCAGGCCGAGATCCGGCTCCGGCAGGTCGGTGACCGAAAGCCGGATGTAGTACGTGCCGGGCAGCGGATCGCCCGACCACGGCTCGGCCCATGAGCGCACTCTCCGCAGGCTGCAGCCGAGACTGACGGAGGTGGCGGTGGCGGCGGCGATCGGCGTCTGCACGCCGGCCGTGCATGCCTGGCGGCGGCGGAGCCCGTCGAAGACATCCACGGTCCACGTGGACGCTCCGGTCCGCTTCCCGGCGGGCGGAAGTGAGACGGTCAGCGCGATCTCGGTGATCTGCCCGGCCGCGGCGCTGAACGACCAGTAGAGGTAGTCACCGGTGGAGGCTGCGACCTGAACCGGCTGGCCGACGCCGACCGCAGTGGCGGTGAGAAATGAGGTTCCCGACCGGTTGACGGTCGCTGATCCGGGTGACGGGCTTGGTGCCGCCGCGGCCGCGGCTGGCAGCAGGGCCGCGCAGGCTATGGCGAACGCGGCGGCCGCGAGGCGGTTATGCAGACGGACGTGTCCCTGCTGGTGATGGATGAGCATCAGTTTGTCCTCCAGGTAGCGACCCACCAGCGAGTCAGCCAGCCGGCGAGCGCGCCGGTGAGCAGGCCGGCAACGGTCAGCACCAGTAGTAGGAGCCAGCCTCGTCCCAGGCCTGGCGCGTCCGGTGCGGGCGAGGTGGCGACGACGTCGATGGTCAGTTCGAAGGGCAAGCCCGGTGCGTCGCTGGCCGTCGAACTGGCGAATGAATTGCTGATCACCAGGCAGACGTGCGTCGGGGTGGTGGGGCCGTCTGTCGACGGGTCTGACTCCACGTCAGGCTCCAGGGCCGACCAGCGCAGGCCGGTGGACAGCACGTCGGTGCGCCCGCTGCCTGCGTCCGTGCCGCGGACGAGCTCTCGGCCGTCGGCGGCGGTGGCACGCAGCAGCACGCCGTAGTCCCGGTTGACCTGGCGATCCAGGGCGATGCTCACGGAGGCGCGCAGTTCCTGGTCTTCGCGGACCGGCACCCGGTACCAGCGGTGCTCGGAGATCTTCTCCCGATCGGTGTAGACGCCGGGTGACAGCAGCGGCGCTCCGGCGCATTCCTTGCCGCCCGCCACGAGCGCGGGAGTTTTGACGGTGCTGTCCTTGGCCCGGTCGACGAGCTGCTGGATCCGATGAGTCAGCTCCGCTGGTGTCTGCGCGGAGGCGTACGTCCCGCCGGTGGCTGCGGCAATGCAGAGCAGCTGTCGGCGTACCTTGTCGTCCGGTGCCAGGCCGAGCGTGTCCACCACCAGATGGGTGCCCTTGGCGGCCAGCTCGCGGGCGACGTCGCAGGGGTCCGGCGGGGCGCAGGTGTCCTCACCGTCGGTGATCAAAATGATCCGACGGGTAGCCTCGCCGGTACCCAGGTCTTGGGCCGCGCCGCGCAATGCCAGCCCGACCGGGGTGAACCCGGTTGGCCGCAGGGCGGCGATGGCGGCCTTGGCGGCGGCCCGGTCCACCGGAGCCACCGGCACGATCTGCTGGGTGTCCGTGCAGCCCTTGGCCTTGTCCTTGCCCTGGTATGTCGCGCCGAGCACACGGATGCCGAGTTCTGTTCCGTCCGGAAGGGCGTCCACCACCTCGTTGAACGCCTGCTGTGCGACGGAGATTCGGGTGCGACCATCGATGTCCGCGGCGCGCATCGACCCGCTGACGTCGAGGACCAGCTCCACCCTCGGTGGTGCGGCAGTCTCGACGGGTTCGTTCTCGTCGGCGTGGGCCGCTGTCGGGATGATGGTCGACAGTGCGACTGTCGGTCCTATAAGGATGGTTCGTAACCATCTACTGGTGCTCACTGCGATGATCTTACTTACCGCGGCAGGCCCGCAGACAGCGCCGCACCGCATTAACGATCATCCCTACGCGACAGTCCTGTTCAGACTGCATCGCTCGCCAGCGTCGAACATCCCACGCCGGTCGCATGCTCGCCCGGTAGGTCGACACCAGAGCCTTGGCCGCCGCGCTGCACCGAGTCCGGCACCTCGCGGATCGCCATCGTGCGAACGGCGTACAGCATGAGCAGGGCGACATTGCGACCAGTGCATCCGGTGATCGCCACTTCCGGGCCCAGCTTTGCGGATCGAACCAGAAGCGCCACCCGCCGTTCCGTGCGAGAAGCATATTGCTTAATTTCAATTGATCGAACTGATGACGGAGATGAGTGGCATCGTGTGGCGGCTTCGAGTCTTGCCGGTGATCGTTCTGGTACTGACAACGCTTATCGTTCCAGCACAAGGCGCGTTCGCGTCGGGATCGCAGGCTCCGTCGCGCACACTGCCCTGGCCTAGTCTCGGCGATCCCGATACCAACATAAACGGGATGGCCGTGCTCAACGGCGATCTGTTCGTCATCAACAACTATTCCGGCGGCGGCCGCATACACCGGCTGAGCACGGCTTCCGGTGCCCTGCTTTCCTCGCTGCCGGCAAGCGTCGGCTACCAACCCGCCTCAGACATCGCCAGCGACGGCACCTGGCTGTATGTGATCGAGGCGGCTCCGGTTGAAGGCCGCATCCATCGCCTCGATCCGGTCACCGGCAGCGACCTGGGCGTCATCACCCCGACCGGGATCACCATCACCGGCGGTGCGGGCGGGCTGGCCTACACCCGCGGCCAGCTGCACATCGTCGTGGCCACGGTGGAATGCGCCGGAGTATCGATCGTGCACCTCAACATCACCGGCGAGGCAACCGGGTGCGTCAACGTCGACACCCTGGGCATCAACCGGCGCGAGCTCGACCAAGCCGGGCAGAACCTCCTCTACGGCGCCACCTCCGGACGCAACGGGCCCTACCTGCTGCACACCCTGGACGCCAACGACACTGTCATCGACGTGACCGAGCTGACTACCACCAGGCCAGACAGCATGTGGGGCCTGGCCTGCGGCACCGGCGAACTATTCGCATCCGACCGGGCAGCCCAGGTCATCAACGCTTACACCTTCGCGAGCTGCGCGACGTCCGCCCCGAAAGCCGACATCGACGTCGATCTCACCGGCGCACCGCGGCTTGGCATCCTCGTGCCCTCCCTCCAGTTCACCCTCACCGCTCGCAACCTCGGGCCCGATCAGGCCACCGCCGCGACGCTGACCGCCACGATCCCGCCCGGCGTTGTCGCAACCAGCCTCTCCAGCGGCTGCACCCAATCGGGCAACACCATCGCCTGCACGTACGGCGCCATGGCAAACGGCACCAGTCTGGACAAAACCTTCCGGCTGCCGCTTTCCGTGCTCGGCCTCGGCACCGTCAACGTCACCGCCACACGCACCACCTCAGCACCAGAGGATCCCCACGTCGCCAACGACTCTGCCACGGCCAGCTGTACTGTCGTCTCCATCCTGCTCGTCACCTGTCAGCAGTCCGAGACGGCGGCTACCCAGATGTAGGGCCTTCGCCGTCGTGGCGTTCGAGCCAGAGATGGTGACTGCCCAGACTCCGTCGACCGGTTCCAGGAAGCGGGTCGTGGTGTCGGGCGGCGCTTGCGGCGGGTCGCAGCCATCCCAGGATAACGGTGTGGCGGCTACGCGAGCGCTGGCGGCCGGAGAAGATCGCGGCTGGGCGGGCGACCAGCCGCTACCAGGCCACTGTCGATCTCGTCTAGACCTTGGACTGGCTGCGCGCCGTATCGGGCGGACATGATCCGCGAGACAGAATCCAGCGCCCGCCTGATCCGCCGAGATCCTCCACACAACCTGCACCGCTCCCGGCGACCCGCCCGCTAACTTTCTGCGTGAGAATCGACAGGGGGATGGCCATGGCTGCTCTGGAACCGCCGTTTCCGGCCTGCTTCGCGTGCTGCCCGGGCGGCATGTGCTGCGGCGGAGGCGGCGATGACCTGGCCGCCTGGGCGCACCTGCCCGAGGTGGTGCTGCGGGCGGCGGCGGCGCTGTTCACGGCCGAGCCGGCCGACGGGCCGCGGCTCGGGATCTCCGCCCGGCTGGCCGAGAACCTGATTCGCGAATATCAGCGCCGGATCTCCGCGCGCACCGCCGCCCGCTGCCGGTTCAGCCCCAGTTGCAGCGCGTTCGGCTTGGAGGCGGTGCGTCGCCACGGCGCCCTGGTCGGCACCCGGATGATCTGGCAGCGCCTGTTGCGATGCCGCGCCACCGTTGCCTACGGCACCGCTGACCCAGTTCCCTCAGCAGCTTGAGCGGCACACCGACCTTTGCTGTGTGGGCTGGCTTGCGTCAGGTCTTGGTCGGTTATTCAATGGGCGATCATGATGTTCGGTAGATCTTGAGTTTGGTGATGGCGTCGAGGAAGACGGGGAACCGGCCGAGTATTTCGCGGTAGCCGGTGGCCAGGATTGTTGGCCGCTTGGTACGGCTGGTCAGGTTTGTTGGCCGACTTGCTCGCGGTGGGCGCGGCAACTGAGTCCAACCGAGGTCGCCGCGGTCGAGTCACGGCACGGGGTCGAACAGATCGAGCTCAGCACGCGTCGGACGCTCGCGCTGGAAGAAGTCCCACGCCTGATCGTGCTCTTCCCTCGTAATCCGAAACACGCCCGGCGCCGGCGAAGCGTTACGGCGCTCCAACCGATCGAGAATCTCCTGTCGGGACGGTTCCAGCAGGCACAGCACCACACGCGCTCCGATCGCCTGGGCCTCCGAGCGGTAGCGATCACGCTCCTCCCTCGCCCACAGACCCCAATCCAGCACGACATTGCAGCCCAGCTGCAAGACGCGCATGGCTGTCGCCCACTGCAGGTGTTCTACAGAGTCCCTGTGAAGGTCAAGCTCCGGCTCGGACAGTTCCGGATGCAGCTGACGGAGCCACTCATCCGCAGTGAGCCGCAACGCGGCATGCTCCTGCTCCAGCCGCCTCGCGAGCGTTGTCTTACCACTTCCCTGCAGACCACACGTCAAGAAGAGCACAGGCACCACCAGACGATAGCGAACAGCGCGGCGTCATCGAACTTCGCGATCATGTGGCCAAATACGGTGACCGGTGACGAGAATTCCCTACGGCTTCTCGGATCGGCACCCCCTTCGACTGGTTGCACTGGTGGACCGACCCGAGCCGGCAGGACGTCGCGGCCGATCAGCACATTGGCGGTTCAGGCCTGCGCTTCGGCTTGCAGGCGTTGTTCCAGGCGCTCCTGCTCGTGCAGCGGCTGCTGCTCGGCGGCGATCAGCTCATCGCGGGCCCCGCTGGTGGCCCGGACCAGCTCGTCGAGTTTGAGCAGCACCGCTCGTGACTCCCGGCCCGCGGTGTGCTGGATGAGGAACACCATGATGAACGTGAAAACGGCGGTGACCGCGTGCAGGACGGCGAGCCACTGATGGCTGAACCCGCTCAGTACGCCGACGATCAGCCACAGCGCCGAAAGGGTCACCGCCGCGACAGCTGCCCATGCCGATCCGGCGAACTCCACGATCCACCGCGTCGCCGCGGAGACGGTGCTACGCGCGTGTGCTTGCTCTGGTTGCACGGCAGGCTCCCCTCAGGCCGGTGGGAGTCACCGGTGTCCGCGTCATACCCACCCGTGCGGGCAGCCACACGTTTCGACCAGCGCCTTCGCAGGTATGCCCAGGTCATGGCAGTCACTCCCGCACAGCCGCACCGCGGCCACTCCCCCGGCGACGGCAACACCAGTGGCCCACCGCCGCGTATGCCCACCGACATCACCCCAGGTCTGGGCATGTTCGACCGGTTCGCCACCCACGCGTCGAACTTCTTCTCCAAGGCCTGGTTCTTCTCCATGTGCGTCGTACTGGTCCTGGTCTGGGCACCGTCGTACTTCCTCATCGGCGAGCTGGACACCTGGCAGTTGATCATCAACACCGCGACGACGATCGTCACGTTCCTGATGGTCGCGCTGCTGCAGAACACCCAGACTCGGGCCGACAACGCCGCCCAGCACAAACTCAATGCGATCGCCGACGCCCTGGCCGACCTGATGAGTCATGTCGCCGAAGCCGACAACCAGCCCGGTCTGCATACCGACGTCGAGCAGCTCAAGGCGGCGGTGGGCCTGGAGACCCGCGAGGGCTCGTGAGCCCCCGCAGTGCCGGGCCTGGCCGAGGTATGGCCAGGCCCGGCACCACATGCCGCTGTCGTCGGTGGCCAGGAATCGGCGCTGCGTGATGCTCGGGATGGCGCCTGCGCCCGACACGATTACTCCTCGAAGAGTTGCAGGCGGCGATGACGCGCAGCACCCGGTGATTTCGACGGCGAGAACGGGCGCCGGACGGCGGTCAAGTCAAAACCACTTCCCGGATCGGGTATCGCGGATGAGGCTCCAATAGCCGACGTTCGGCTTCATCCCGGCGCGGCGGTTGGTCCGCAGGATGGCCTCGTTGGTGTCGGCGTTGTGGGTGACGAGCGCGGAGGCGCCGCCCCGATGCGCCTGCAGCAGCGCGGCGGCCTTCAGCGCCCCGGCCATGCCCCTGCCGCGGTGGCCGACCGCGACGCCCGTGTAGTTGGTGTACCAATCGGGGGTGCCCGCCTGCGGCGTGATGATGGTGATGCCCAGTGCGCGCTCGGCGGGGCGGTTCTCGGCCAGCAGCACGACCGCGTCGTCGGGGATCGTCCGCCGCGCCTGGGTGAGATCCACCTGCTGGTAGCGGTCGCCTGGCAGCGGCAGCCCGGCCATGCTGCGACCCATGCAGTCGAGGATATGGTCCTGCTCGCGGTGCAGGCGTGCGCGTCGGACGCGCACGCCTGCGGCATTGGCGGCCGATGTCGCGCGCACTGCCAGGGCGACCAGGTCGACGCCGGGAGCGGTGAAGTCGAACCGCCAGCCGACACTGTGCGCGGCGACGTTGAGGTCGTACCGCTCGGCGAAGCGCCGCCCGCGGTCGAGATCGTCGCGCAACGTGCTGGTCACCAGTAGGTCGGGCCGCAGGTGCCGGGCCGCCCAGCCGGCGAGCTCGTCGGCCAGCGCTGTTGCCGATGCCCTGCCCGCGATGCTCGGCGGCGACCGCGACGAGCGCGCCGACCGTGCCGGGGAAGGCCGGTTCGCTGGTCAGGTGCTGGTGCGGCTGGAGGCGCTACCCGAGTCCAGCCAGCGGATCGTACGGATCGCCGCCGAGAGCGGCACCGTAGCGAGATACGCGCTGCTCAAGTCCGTGACCGGCCTCCCCGAGGACGAGCTGATCGAGGGCCTGCGCGCGGCGGTGCTCGCCCGGATCCTCGTTGCCGGCAGCCTCGTCCCGGCCGACGAGCTGACCGGCCGTCTCGCCCGGCACTGGTTCGCGGCGCACGACGCCGTGAAGGCGCTGCGGATCGGAGTCCGAGCCGCCAACGACGCCCAGCGGCGCCATGCCTATGGCGAGCAGCTTCACATGCTGGAACGCGCGCTGCAGCTCTGGGACCGCGTGTCGGATCCGGTGCGCCTGGCGCTGCCGGCGCTGTCCCTGCCGGACGGATACCCGCGCCGCGGGCACGGATCGGACGGCGTCGGACTGCGGGGCACCGATGCCGCGCCGGCGAGCATGTGGTCGCCGCTGCGTGAGCTGGTCGACGGCGCGCTGGCGACATTGCGGACACTCCCCGAGGACGCGCAGGTGGCCCGGGTGGGCACCATGCGCGATGCAGCCCTCGACTGCAGGCTGGACCTGTACGACATACTGACCACCCGCTGACGGCCGCACTGCGGCCACAGCCGCAGGACAAGGGCCGATGCGCACATGCCAGCCGCATGTGTACCTGTAGTGAGCCCCGAACCGCGTTCCGGGCCCACCACAGGTCGGCCTGAGCCTGGTGCCGGCACCCCTCCACCGCACAGAAGCGTCCGGTGGCGTCCGGTTTCCGGTCCACCCCACAAGGCCGCCACCAGGACATCGCCTGACATCAATCCGGAATCCGTCGGCATCCGCCACCGACGACGCCCAGCCCCAGTTGACTAAAGCCACGCGGGCAACGGATCCACGACCCGCGCCGGCCAGGGCACATCGACCCCCGGCCCGCCAACCCGGCGAGCTGCGATATCCATCGAGATTTCAGGAGGTCTCATGCGTAAAGTCCTGCACAGGATCGGAGTCGGATTCGCGGCTGTCCTGCTAGCCATCGCCGGCGGTTTGATCGCCGCCTCACCTGCGTCTGCGTCAGTGACGTGCGGGCCGCCCGCGCCAGACTACGACGCAGGGTGGACACAAGTGATCAATCCGGTCAGCGGCTATTCTGGTCCTTCGATGCGGACAGGACCAGGTCACAATTGCACTATCCTTACCCGACCGCCATGGGGTGCCTGGATCGACATGAACTGCTTCCGGTATGGCGACTCGGTCAACGGCGTCTCCACTTGGACGGCTGTCCGTTGGAACGGATACTTCGGCTGGGTCTCCGACTATCACCTCTCTGATTATGGATCCATGGAACCCTGCTGACCGTCTCAGATGCGCAGCCATGGCCCGCCGGCCATGGCTGCGCATTGCGGCTGACTTGTGCGCGGTCAGACCGTCCCACACCAGGAGGATCGGCGCCTTCAGTTGATGATGCGCGGCGACGAGCAGGCGGGCGAAGTCGTTTTCGCGGAAGCCTTTCGGTCCGTTCGATGCGACCGCGGTGCGTCATGGTGCGGTAGATGAGCCGGCTGGTGCCTCGTGATCGCACTTGCCGGATACCTGTGGGCGCGCTCGACGTTCACGGAGCGAGCGTGACCTGGGCCAGCTGACTCCAGCTGGTTTCGATGCCCTCCCGAGCCGCCTCGGCGAACTTCGTGTCGCCGAGGCGGCTTCGTGCTGCGCGCTCGATCCGGGTCGTGTCCGGCAGCGCCCGATCCGGCAGCCCGCGTACGGTGTCGCTGGACGCGAGCAGCCGTACGGCCTGTTCGGGCTGGTCGCGGCGCAGTGCCAGGTCCGCGAGTCCGACAAGGACCTGCGCGACCATGGGCGCGTGCCCGGCCTCGGCCGCCGCCTGGTATGCCCCGGCGTGATAGTCACGGGCACGGTCCAGGTCGTCGGCGAGGTAGCCCAGCAGGTCGTGCGTCACGGCGCGGAGCTTGTCGGCCTCGTCTCCGAGCATGGCCGCCGCGATGTCGAGTTGCCGGTGAGCCTCGGCGGCATCCCCGCGCCAGCGGGCCAGTTCCGCCTTCGACAGGGCCAGTTCTGCCAGCGCCTCCGGCCAGGTGACCCGCTCGGCGTGCCGTTCGGCCTCGGCGGAGACCGCGTTGCTGGCGTCGGAGTCACCGAGCAGCCAGTACAGCTGAGCCTGCCGCGACCGCATCCGGATGACATCCTCGACGGCGCCGAGCTCGGTCACCGCCGTGATGGCCTGCTCGTAGTACCGGCACGCATCGGCGAACTCGCCGCGCGTGGCGATGCGGTCGGCCAGTTCGGTGAGGGCGAACGAGATCCCGAACCGTTCGCCCACCGCACGGAACTCGGTGAGCGCCGTTTCGAGGTCGGCGTCGGCGTCCGTCCCGGCGTGGCCCAGCATGATCCTCGACTTGCCCAGGTGCAGCCGGGCGAGCGCGCGGACCCAGCGGTCGTCGTGGTCGAGCAGTGACTGCCATGCGGGAAGGATCGCCTCCGGTCCCCGCAACATGTGTTCCAGCGGGACGACCAGGGACAGCATGGGGTTGCGGGACCGGCTGCGCTGGGCTAAGCGGTACGCCTCATGGATCCACTCCGCGGCCTGCTCTGCGTCGGAGGCGCGCCCGGCGCTGGCGAACGTCACGGCGAGCGCGTACACGGTGGCTCGGATCTCGTCGCCCACCTCGCCGGGTAGCTCAACGGCAGCGGTGATCAGCTCCATGCCTTCGGCTCGGTGTCCGCTGAGCCACCAGTACCAGCCGGTGCCCGCGGCCAGCCGCATCGCCGCCTGGGCGTCGCCGGCCGCGAGCGCACTGCGCATCGCGGCGGTGATGTTGTCGTGCTCGGCGTCCAGGGTGGCCAGCCAGGTCAGCTGCCCGGCGCGGCGAAGATGCGGGTCGGCGGTCTCGGTGAGTTCGGTGAAGAATGCCAGGTGCGCCCGGCGGGCCAGGTCCGACTCGCCCGCCTCGGCGAGCCGCTGCTCGGCGTACTCCTTGATGGTGCCGAGCATCCGGTAGCGCGGCGCGCTGTCGCCCTCGGCGACCAGCAGTGATTTCTCCACCAAGGCGATCAGCAGCTCGAGCACGTCCTCGGGCTCGACGGCGTCGCCGACGCAGACCCGCTCGGCCGCTTCCAGGCCGGCCCCGCCGGAGAACACCGACATCTTGCGCAGGACCAGCCGTTCGGCGTCGGTGAGCAGCTCCCAGCTCCAGTCGATCACCGCACGCAACGTCCGATGCCGAGGCAGCGCGGTACGGCTGCCGCCGGTCAGCAGCCGGAACCGGTCGTCAAGCCGGTTGGCGAGCTGGTCAATGGACATGGTGCGCAACCGGGCCGCGGCCAGCTCGATCGCCAGCGGCATCCCGTCCAGCGCCCGGCAGACACGCGCCATCGTCGCCAGGGTCGAGGTGTCGACCACGAAATCGTTGCGAACCGCACTCGCCCGGTCTCGCAACAGCCGGACCGCCGGTGCGGACTCGATCTCGCCGGGGCCCGCGTGCTCCGCGGGCAGGACCAACGGCGCGACCGGCCACAGCGCCTCACCGGTGATGCCCAGCGGTTCCCTGCTCGTGGCCAGGATCCGCAGCCGACGGCACTCTCCCAGCAAGCGATGGGCAAGCTCGGCCGCCGACTCGATCACATGCTCGCAGTTGTCCAGGATCAGCAGCATCTCCCGCTCGCCGATCGCAGCGATGAGCCGATCGGCCGGCCCGAGGTTCGACACCTCACCGAGCAGCGCGTCACGCAGCTTCAGCGCCGCAAGCGTGGGCTGAGCCGCGTCGCGGCCGGCACCGACGGCGGCGAGCTCCACCAGCCAGACCCCATCGGGCAGGTCACCGAGCAGGTTACGCCCGGCCTCCGTGGCCAGCCTCGTCTTGCCCGACCCGCCCGGCCCGATCAGAGTGGTGAGCCGGTGCCCGGCGACGAGGCCGGCGACCGCAGCCACATCGGCGTCCTTACCGATGTAGCTGGTCAGTTCCGCGCGCAAGTTGGTGTTGCGATGCTGCTCCCGCGGCCGAGACTCCCCGCGCAGCAGCGCCACGTGCAGCGCGGACAGCTCTGGTGAGGGGTCGACGCCCAGCTCGTCGGCCAGCGCTTCTCTCGTGTGCTGGTACACCTGCAGGGCCTCGGTGTCGCGGCCGGCCGCGGTCAGGGCCCGCATGAGCGCGGCGGCGAGCCGCTCTCGCAGCGGGTGCGCGGCCACCAGGTCGGTCAGGTCCGTGGTCAGGTCCGCGCCGTGGCCGAGGCTGATCTCCGCGTCGAACCGGTCCTCCATCGCGGTCAGGCGCAGCCTCTCCAGCCGGGTGACCGCGGCGTCGAACGCACCGCTGTCGGGCAGGGCGACGTCTTGCATGGCCGCTCCGCGCCAGAGGGCCAGGGCCTCGCGCAACCGCCGTACCCGCTGCGGGCCGTCGTCGTCGCGCGCCCGGCCCAGCAGCCGTTCGAAGCGCACGGCGTCGACGGCGTCGGGATCGACTGCCAGCCGGTAGCCGTCCGTCAGCCCTTCGATCCATCCGTCCGGCAGCGCCTTGCGCAACCGGGAGACCAGCCGGTGCAGGGCGTTGGTCGCGTCGGCGGGCGGATGTTCACCCCAGATCCAGTCCAGCAGCGTCGCCTTCGGCACCACCCGACCCGGTTCGAGGGCCAGCGCGGTCAACAGCCCGCGCAGCCGCGCGCCCGGCACGTCAGCGACCACGCCGTCGTCCGTGCGGACCTCGAACGGTCCGAGCATACCGATCTGCACCCGACCGATCTTGCCACGGATGGTGATCAGCGATTAATCGACCGACGCCTGCGCCACCCGTACTCCCGCAACCTGCTTGAGCGCCGTGTCAGCTTTCGTGTCAGGGCCGTGGCAGGCCCGCGTCAGGCGTGGCGGGAACGGTAGGTGCAGCACAGAACGCGGCGGGTCGTCTGACCAGGCACCAGTGGCGCCGCGTTTGCTCAAGCAAGGTCCACACGAGCACAAGGAGCGCACACCATGTCCCTCACCCTTTCCGACCCGGACAAGACCACACTGCGGATCGCGGCGTACGGTGCCGTCACGCTGCTTTCGGCCGCAGGTGCCGCCAGCGGCTCGCCCCACAAGATCGCCACCAACGGCAGCATCGCGCTGGGCTCGGCCACCGGCTTGGTGGGGCACGTGCTCGCCAAATACCCCAAGCACAGGGACCTCAACGGCAAGTCCGTGGCCGAAATCGCCGATCGCGTGCTGCCGGCCCTGACAGAGGCCATGAGCCTGCTCAAGCAGCAGGCTCCGGAGGAGGCCGACAACTTCCGCAGCACCGTCATCACCGCGATCGAGTCCGCCACCCACCACGGCGAGCCGAGCCCGACCGTGACCGCCATGATCAACAAGATCACGAAGGCGCTCGACGCCGCCTGATCGATGCCGGCCCCGCCCACACCGATGCCACAAGGTCCCTTTCCGATCCCGTGGCACCGGTGTGGGGCGCCCCCGGCACTCATAACCCGCCGGCCGGAAACGGCGGCAGTCCCGTCATGCGTTGATCGACACGCTTCGCGTCATGCCGCGTCGCTGCAGGTGCTGGCGCGCGTGGATCAGCGCGGTGATCCCCTCGCCGACCGCAGCGCCGAGCTGTTTGGTCGACCCGGCCCGCACATCCCCGGCAGCGTAGACGCCGAGCATGCTCGTAGCGAGCGTGTCGTCGGTGGTGACGAACCCCCACTGGTCCAGCTGCAACGACTGCCGCAGGAAGCCGGTGTTGGGGTCCATGCCGATGTAGATGAACGCGGCATCCGGACGCCACGTCAGCAGTTCCCCGGTGGCACCGTCGCGGGCGCTCACCTCGTGCAGCTTCCCGGCTTTCGCGATCAACGCCGTGATCTCCGTGTTGGTGTGCACGGTGAACTCGGGATGTTCGGCGATCTTGTGCTGCACCAGCGGGGAACCCTTCAACGTCGGCGACTGCTCGACGATGCGGACCCGGTCGGCGAACTGCGAAAGGAACAGGGCCTCCTCCAGGCCGGAGTTGCCGCCACCGACGACCAGCAGCTCGCCGGCCCCGTGGTAGAACGGCCCGTCGCAGGTCGCGCAGTAGTGCACCCCGGCGCCGATCAGCTCCTCCTCACCGGGCAGCCCGAGCCGGCGGTAGGAGGAACCCGTGGCCACGATCGCCGCACCGGCACACAACTGCTGGCCGCTGCTCAAGGAGACCGTCACGTCCTGGCCGTCGAGCGCCAGCCGCCCCACTTCGACGGCCGACAGCAGCTCGACACCGTAGCGGCGGCCCTGCGCAACGAACCGGGCGGCAAGGTCCGCGCCGCCCACTCCCTCCGGGAAGCCGGGGTAGTTGTCGATCTGCTGGGTGGCTCCGGCCTGACCACCCAGGGCCCCTTTGTCGACTACGACGGCGTCGATGCCCTCGCGGGCGGCATAGATAGCCGCGGCCAGGCCCGCCGGCCCGCCGCCGATGATCGCCAGGTCGTAGACGTCGCGCTCGGCGTGGAGGTTCAAGCCCAGCTTTGCCGCAATCGTGCTGTTTGACGGATTCACCATCATCGCGCCGTCGTCGAACACGACCGTGGGGATGGTCTGTCCGCCGTTCTGCAGCCGCTGCACTTCGGCTCGGGCTTGGGTGTCCTGGTCGATGGCAACCCAGTCATAGCGGGCACGATGCTCGGTGAGGAACTTCTTGACGCGCCGGCAGTCCGGACACCAAGGAGCCCCGTACACCTTGATCTTGGCCACCGCACCCTCCACCAGAGCGTTTGCCGCGTTGCGGTCAGGATTTCAGGAAAGCCAGCAGGTCGGCGTTGATGGTGTCGGCGTGGGTGGTCGGCATGCCGTGCGGGAAGCCCGGATAGGTCTTCAAGGTGCCGTTGCGCAGGAGTTCGGCCGACAGCGGCGCGGAATCGGCGTAGGGGACGATCTGGTCGTCGTCGCCGTGCATCACCAGCACCGGAACCGTGATCTTCTTCAGGTCCTCGGTGAAGTCGGTCTGGGAGAACGCAACGATGCCGTCGTAGTGCGCTTTGGCGCCGCCCATCATGCCCTGACGCCACCAGTTATCGATGATCGCCTCGGAAGCCTGCACGCCGGGGCGGTTGAAGCCGTAGAACGGGCCCGACGGCAGAGCACGGTAGAACTCGGACCGGTTCGCCGCCAGCTGCGCCTGCAGGTCGTCGAACACGCTCTTGGGCAGTCCCCCGGGGTTGGCTTCGGTCTGCACCATCAGCGGCGGGACCGCGGACATGATCGCCGCCTTCTGCACACGGCTCACGCCATGCTTACCGAGGTAGCGCACGACCTCACCGCCACCGGTGGAGTGGCCCACGTGTACCGCGTTTCGCAGGTCAAGGTGGGCGGTCACCGCAGCCAGGTCGTCAGCGTAGTGATCCATGTCGTGGCCATCGCTGGTCTGCGTGGAACGCCCGTGCCCCCGGCGATCATGTGCGATGACACGGTAGCCGTGGTTGAGGAAGAACAGCATCTGGTTGTCCCAGTCGTCTGCCGACAGGGGCCAGCCGTGACTGAACACGATCGGCTGACCAGTGCCCCAGTCCTTGAAGAAGATCTCCGTGCCGTCGTTCGTCGTGACCGTTCCCACCCGATGCCCCCGCAACTAAAAGAACATGATTCGCTACTCAGCGTAGTCATCGGTGGGCTGCCATGTGCCGATTAGGTGCGCAGCGTGCACCAGTCGAGCAGCGCGGCCAGCACTGAGGCGCGCTTACCCACATCACGGCATGCATCGCGACATGCCTGACGATCATCGGCATCCGCCCCACATCGCCTGGACGCTGAGCACCGACGAGCCCAACCCAGGTCAGTCAGCTGCTCGACCTGACACCCGGCGGCGTGGGACAGCTCACGCGCCGCCGGGGTCCCTGTGGGCCGCACAAGAGGCTGACCGAACCGGGAACTAGACGACCGGCAGTTCACCGCCGTCGACTGTCAGGCTTACTCCGGTGACCCACTGAGCCCGGTCCGATGCGAGGTAGGCGACGGCCTCGGCGATGTCGCGCGGATCTCCGGGACGACCCAGAGGGACGCCCGCTGTGGTGGCGGCAAGCGGGACGTCCATCGCGTCGGCGAAGTTCTGGCGGATCGCGTCGGCGCCCAGGGTGAGCACGTTGCCGGGGATGATCGTGGTGACGCGGATTCCGGCAGGCGCGAGCTCGGAAGCGAGCGCTTTGCTGTAGGTGTTCAGGGCGGCCTTGGCGGCACCGTAGTGAGCCAATGGCGGCGCCGGCGTGAGGGCCGCTCCCGATGAGATGTTGACGATCACGGCGCCCGGCCCGGCTTCGCGTAGCGCCGGTAGCAGCGCGTTGTTGACCCTCACGGCGGACAGGTAGTTGAGGTTGAGTGCGTCGATCCATTCCTCATCGGGGATGGATGAGATGCCCCCGATGTGGGCGCGTGCCGCTGCCGCGTTATTGACCACGATGTCGACGCCGCCGAGTTCGTCGAGCGCTGCCTCAGTGAATGCCTGCACGCCTGCGAGCGTGCTGATGTCGCCCTGAATGAAGGTGGCGGCCTTGGGCGTCTCGTCGGTGGGGTTACGCGCCGTGGTGACGACGGTCGCGCCGCCGTCGAGCAGCCGCTGCACGATGGCCGCGCCGATCCCGCGAGAGCCTCCCGTGACGATCGCGCGCTTTCCTGCGAACTCAGTGGTGTCGGGTGAAGTGCTGGTTCTGAACATACGGCCAACCATAACAGGTTCTGGACCGATCGTTCAGAACTCCGTACCATGGAGGCATGGGGCGACCACGGAAGTTCAGCGAGCAAGACGTCCTGGCCACTGCGCGCCGGCAGTTCAATGAAACCGGCTACCACGGCACCTCGGTCGACGATCTCTCCCGCGCGACGGGGCTCAGCAAGGGAAGCCTCTACGCCGCGTTCGGCGACAAGGAGGCCCTGTTCCAGCGAGTGTTCGAGGAGTACTGCGCAAACTCCGAGGAGGGCGCCGCCGCCCTGCTCGAAGGGCCGGAGGACCAGGCGCTCGACCGCCTCCGCAGATGGCTCACGGTGCCGGACAACCACACCGGTCGGCATGGCTGTCTGCTGGCCAAGGCCACGGCCGAACTGGCGTCGGAGAACGATGCCATCGCGACCAGGTCACTCGCGGCGTACGAAACGCTGCTCGACAGCTGCCGCCAGCTTGTCGAGCAGGCACAGCGCGCCGGGCACCTGGATCCGGCCGCCGACGCCGAGGTGCTCGGCGGACTGATCCTCACCACGCATCGCGGGCTCGAAGCGCTCGCCAAGGCAGGGGTCGACGCGAAGACCAGGAACCGAATCGCCGACGCCGCGATCGACAGCATCGCACTGCGAGTTTCTTGACCCTGGAGCCGGCAGTTCCCGTCTGCGGCGCGGCAGACCTTGGTGCTCAGTCCTCTGCGGGAGCGGCCGGTGGCCACCGTGGTTCCCGCCGATTCCTTGCTGCTGTCACCTCGGCCGCCAAGGCCCGAATAGGCTGGCGGCTCGGCCCGGCTGGAGGCTTCTACGACTTCGTGCAGGAGGTGGCGGGATGGTGCCGGTCTGGAGTCCGCGCATCGTCCTGAGCCGGTGAGCTGGCTGTGGTCGGCCTCGATCGGGTTGTTCACATAGCGTTCGACGTGGTGCCACGCCTGCGGGACCAGTTCATCCAGCACAGCGGGTTACACCGCTGAGGCATCGGTCACGACCTCGGCCGGCGTGACCTTCAACGTCGACAGTCCCCGGCGGAAGAACCTGCGGGCCGCAGCGGCATCGCAGCGGGCGGACACGGGCAGGTCGCCCCAGCCCCAGTACGCGGTCGGCACGGCGGACTTGATCCCGACGGTGTCGAGCGGGTCGATCTCTGTTCGTCGACGGTGCACAGGTGCGCCCAGTCGTCGCCGAAGTCGAAGACGTAAGCGAACTGATCCCCCGGCGCGAGGCGGTTCAGCTTCGTGGCCGAGCTGTCGAGACTGCCGTCGGGGGCGTCGCCGTCCCACTGTTCCAGAGCGGTGACGGCGGTGCCGTCGGCCAGGGTGAACATGTGCATGTGGGCCAGGTCCCAGCGCGCGAACGCCGCGTCGATGGCGTGGGCCAGCTGGGCGAAGGTGTGCGACGGCGCGGCGGCGAAGCCCCGGCCAGTAGTCGTCGCCTCGGCCCGACACAACTATGGCCGAGTGCCGGCGACGGCGTTGCCGTACGTCGCTGCTGCACGGCAACGGCGGGATCAAACCCCCAGCGAGCACCGCGATGCTGGCGAAGTTCAGGGCGCGTTCCAACGCGGGACTTACGCCGGTCATCAGCGTACGCAATCGGTTGATGGTGCGGACCCGGTCCTCGCGCACCGGCCGCGGTTGATGACCTCCGGCTAGACGTAGTCGCCCCAGAACCGCACGGTGGCCGGGGTGTCGCGGAACTCCCTGCCGACGTACTCGGCCAGGTCTGGGCCGTAGACGATGATGTCGGTCAACCGGTGGATGGATAGCACCGGGTTCCCGCTCGACCCGTGTCCTGCGGGTAGGTATCGGTGGGCGTAGACCGGCACCATTCGGGGCACCTGGGCGAGGCGACCGCGGGCCTTGTCCAGGACAGCGGCCGGATCGGCGGGGCGCCTGCCCCAACCCTCGGGCCAGTGGCCGGCACCGATTTCTTCCAACGCGCTTTCGGTCGGCCAGGAGACCTGTTCGCGCAGCGTTTCGGACTGAAGTTCACGCCAGTTGGGCCAGCCCCAGGAAACGCGGTCCGGGTGATCGCAGTGGCCCCGCGCCCAGAGGGGCAGCCCTGCGGTGAGGAAGGCACGATGGTCGTCGGCGAACACGAACCCGAACTCGGCCTCGGCAGCGGCGAACTCGGCGTCGGAAAGTCCTGGACCGAACTCCACCGATCCCAGTTGGCGTAGGCGGCGTGCCGCCTCGCTTCCCAGTGCCGTGCCGGCTGCATCAACCATCCGAGCAGCGTAGATCGCTCCGCCGCGAGGGGCGAGGAGGTTTCGGCCGCTCAGCCCACGGCCTACCTCCACGCCACCAGGCGCGGCCCCAGCTCCATCAGCCCTCGTACAGTGAAAGCGGCCGCCGCGACGGCCGGGTCAGAAACCTAGGCCGTCCGTCGCACGACAGCTGGTATCGAAACGTCGCACATCTGGTGGCTAGGCACCGACGGCATGAGGGTGTGTGCTGTCCCGGTAGATGCTTGACAGTGATCGCGTTCAAGCAGGTAGTCGCGCTTCGCGGCATGTGCGGGCGTTGCGAGGGGGACTTACGCGGGGTCAAAGCCGAGCGCGGCAAGGCGCTGGCGGGCATCGTTGAGGCCCTTGTCGTTCTCGGCCGGGTCGATTCCGCCAGTGAGGTCGTTGGTGGCCAATCGCCCGGCGAAGTACGCGCCTTGAATGGCTTCCCGAAAGCGCCGGAAGGCATCCAGGTACCGCATCTCCTGGGCGGCGAGCGGTCCCCGTGACTGGTAGGTGGACAGGAACGCCGATGCATGGCCAGGTCCGCCCAGGTACATCACGGCAGACGCGACGTCGTAAAGCACTGGACCCCGCCGTGCCCCGGCCCAATCGATCAGCCCGGTCACGCCCGTCTTGTCATCGTGGATGAACGCTCCGGGCACGGGATCGGTGTGCAACACCGACCAGGTGACGGTCAGTGGGTCGGTCTCGTCTCGTACTGCCTTGATGGCAGCCACGAGCCAGGGATGAGCCTCGACTCCTGGCATCTGCGGAGAGAGCCGGTCCAGTGCGAACGTGGCGGTGCTCGGCCCCATGGCCGGGTTGCCAGCGGCGTGGACACCGGCCAGCGTGCTGGCAATCCACTCCTGCTCCTCGTCGGTTTCGCCGTCCAGTTCGCGGCCGGGCACATGCTTGAGGAGAGCCAGACCATGCTCGGCCAGGACGATCCGGCCATCACGAGTGGGGACAGGGGGGCCGGTGACGAACCCGGCCTCAGCGAGCGCGGTGGCGGCCTCGGCCCCCGCCACCAGATCCGCAACCGCCGTCGACGAAACCGACTTGGCAACGAAGGTGGATCCTTTGTGCTCGACCAACCACGTCTCTGAGTTGATGCCGCCGCCCAGCGGCCTCACTTGAGCCGCCTCCATGTCCCAATGCCTTGCCAGGATCTCCGTCGGGTCCATCACGAGTGGCAACCTCTCATGCGGCTGTCGGCCAGTCCAGTCATCGGCATGTGCGGACGGGTGGACCCTGTTCAGCGGAGGTCGGCTGGCAGAGCCCGCCGGGCAGGCCCGGCAAACCATGATCGCGAGTGTGCTGTCTCGGTAGATGCTTGACAGTGGCGTCCCCGTTGCTGCTTGACATGATCGTAGGGTCGGCTCAGGTGTCGATGCTCGGAGGTGACGGCTGGCTGAACCGGCGCAGCGGTCCGATTCGAAGGTTCCACCTCCGGTCAGTGCTGCCGCGGAACTGCCCCGCCTCGGATCAGCGTCCACCACTGTCACCAGCGTCGCGTAGCCGGATGATGTACGCCGCAGTCAGCGCAACGCCCCGATCCTCGTCCTGCGTCAGCTCCGCGAGGGTGCGGAAGGCGGTGCTGCCCGGGATGCCCGCGAGCGCCTGGGTCAGCCGTCGGCGCGCGGACGAGTCGGCGGCACCGGAGTCGAGGTGAGCGATGAGCCCGGTGGCGATTCGGTCGGCCAAGGCGGGGTCGCCGGCCAAGGCGCTCAGGGCGTCGGCCGCGTCGACGTCGTTGACCTCTGCGACGACCATGTCGATGAGTGTCGGGATGGTGTCTGTCACGCCGTGCGGGCCGAGCGCCAGGGCTGCGTACCTGCGGACCACGATGTCGGCGTTGGTGAGTGCGTCGTGCAGCAGTGTGTTCGCCGCATCGTTGCCGATCGCGGCGATGGCTTGCACGGCACGTTTGCGTACCTCGGCCTCTGGCGCTGCGAGGCCCTGCGCGAGCAGCGCCAGCCCGTCGTCGCCCGAACGTGCCAGTGCCCAGCGCAGGGCTCCGGCTACGTTCGGGTCGGTCTCGCTCAGCGCCGCTTCGACCAGTGCCTCGACCGGCGTGCGGTCCCCGGCTGCCGAGGCCAGTGCCGCGCGTTGGCGCTTGCCGGCGCTGTCCGACCCCAGCGCCTGCAGCAATGCGACGATCTGCAGTACGTCTTCCCAGCCGGTGGGCTCTGCGGCGCCGATCCGGCGCAGCCGGGTGAGCAGTTCCGTTTCGTCCGCGATGCGGTCAAGCGTCTGCTGGATGAGGTCGTCGACGAGGCTTGAGGGTGTGAAGTCGGGATCGTCGAGGGCGCGCCCGACTTCGCGCAGCGACAGTCCCAGTGACCGCAGGCTCTCGATGTGGAAGATCCGCCGGATGTCCTCACCGGAGTACTCCCGGTAGCCGGTGCCGCTGCGCCCCGTCGGCCGTACCAGGCCGAGGGAGTCGTAGTGGCGGAGCATGCGGGCGCTGACCCCGGACCGCCGGGCCACCTCACCGATCAACACGTCCGATCATCCTTCCTTACCCGCCGCGCCCAGGGCCGCGACACGTTTTGCCTGCTCGACAGCGAGCTGGAAGCCTGCCTCCGGGTCGAGCCACAACTGTTGCGTGGCGAGCGCGTGCCGGCGCACGCCAGGGTCACGGTCCGTGGTCGCGGCGTGCACGATCGGCATGATCACCTCACCGAGCGCGATCAGCGCACGGCTGAGGCTCAACTGCGTCTCGCGCCCGCCGCGCCCGAGTTGCGTCGCCAGGACTGCTGCCAACTCGGATTGTCCCCCTTCGGGCACCAGCACCACGGCCGCTCGCCAGGCGCTCTGCGCGACCGTGTCGTCGGTGTCGGTCAGCAGCGCCTGGGTGATCGCCGGCCACGCCTGCCGGTCCCCGATCTTCGACAGCGTGTGCAGGGCCTGGCTGCGCGCCTGCGCTTGCTCCGAGTGGAGCTCATCGATGACTTTGGGGACCGTGATCGACGGCGGCTGGCGGGTGAGTGCCCAGGTGAGCATCTCGCGTACGTAGAACTCGGGTTCGATGGCGCACCGCTCGATGAGCTTGGCGACCGATCCCGGGTCGGGCGTCGTGCCGACCGCCAGGGCCGCCCGCAGCCTGACCGACGGGTCGCGGTGCTCCAGGCCCCGGAGGGCTTGCATCATGTTCTTGTCCTGCTCCTGCGTGGTCATCGCCACCTCCTCCGCCACAGTGAAGACCTTGTCACTGTGTCAAGGTCAAGCCTGGCGCAGGCTGGCACAGCCCGGCCGGGTCCCGGCCTTCCGGCGGCGCACTGCGAGCCAGTACGCGGCGACGCGGCGTAATCCACTGTCACGCTGTCGCCCCGCCGGGCCTGACTGTGCGGCGCTTCGTCACCAGCCGGCGCGAGCTGCCGGCGCTGGCGGCCGAACGGACCCGCCGACGACCCTGGACTCGCCTCGGCCGGATCCTGCTCGAAGGCTGCGGTGGGCGACGCACCGAGTCCTGCGAACTCGTCGTGTACTCATGGCCAGGAGCACCACGCTCGACGCCGTCGCCAGGCCCGGTCCAAGGTACGGGGTCGCAGCTCGTGCGTTGTCGTCGGCGACGCCGTGGGGCGAGCTACGCCGACTCGTGCAGCGGCCACACCTCGACGACTCCGTGCGCGATCGCGCACGGAGTCGCGGACACGGCTTCGATCGCCTCGTCGAGCGAGGCCGCCTCGATGAGGGCGAACCCGGCAACCGGAAGCGCAGCCGACATGAACGGCCCCTTCTCGACGACCACCCCGGTGGCGTCATGATTTCTCACCTGTACGGGCGAGCCGGCGATTCCCGACTCGGCGCCGGCCTCTTGCAGCCGCGCATCATGGGCGTGCGCCTGATCGCGCAGCTCAGCGGCGGTGCGGTCGTATCCGGCCTGGTCGCCGTATCCGATCGTCAGGAATTTCGCCATGACGGGGTCCTTCCGCGGCAGGGGGTCACCGAGCCTGGCCCGGCCGGTGACGGTGACATCTACCGACTCACCGATCGGGCGGGCGATGAAACCTCCGAAGCATGCCTGCGGGTTCGGCGGGCCCCGCCGAGCTGCTGGCATCCTGCCCGGCCGAAGCGGCATCCTCGCTGGCGGGCTTTCGCGTCAGGCTTGCACTGCCTTCAACACGTAGATGCACGCCTCGACCGGGCCGTGCGGTGTGTGCACCTCGGCGACGACTCGCTCGTACTGCGGACCTTCGAATTCGTCGAGCCGCGGCCAGTGGGCGGGCAGGTCGCCGGATTCGAAGACTTCGACGCTTACGCCCTCGCCGCCGGGGTCGAGGGCCAGCCCGGGGAACCCGAGGGCGCTCCCCCAGCCTTCGTCGATGAGCCGGCCGTGCACGTGTCCGGGGAACCAGCGGCCGGCAAGATCGCTCAGGTGATGATGGTTCGGCTTGCCCGGCGCAAGACTGCCGTAGGTCGCCAGGCGGTGAGTCGGGCCGAGATCATCACGCACCGGACAAGATTAACGCTGTCGCTCCCGCAGGCGGCGGACGAGGCCGGTGACCCCCGACACGGACACCGGCTTGGAGGCGTGACCGCGCCGGTGACCTGCGCCCGCCGTGCGCGGGTGCATGAAAAGGGCACGTCATGGGTACTTCTGCCGTTGCCTGACCGAGGAGGCCGCGATGAGCCAGACACCTGAGGAGCCGGAAATCGTCCGTGAGGACGACGAAGACGAGATTCGCAAGCAGCGGGGACGCACCCCGCACCCCATCGAGCCCGCGGAAGGGCCCGACGATCCGGAGTACACCGGCGGCTGAACACGCCGGCGCCCCTACGCACGACATCCGACGCTACCGATGCGGCCTGACCAGGCGAAACGAAGCGATCACGGTCGATCATAAGCCCGGGTTGTCCAGTTTCCGACGAGCCCACGGCGGCGTACACGCGAAACAGCAGGTCGCCGGGCGGGCGTATCGCTGCGCCGCGATTCGGCAGACGCAACTGCGACAAGCGGATCACCTCCTTTGTCGACCGTCTGTGACAGAGAGTCGCGATGACGTCGCACCCTGCCGTGCCAACGAGTCCAGCGGGCCGGGGTCACCCAGATCGACCCATCTCGAAAGTGAAAGGATTCGGGCGCAAGTCCGGCGCCACGCCGGACCACGACCCCGAAGGAGTGGCCATGCCGGTTTCCGCTGACCTCGCCAAGCTGCTGGACAAGGACTACCAGGACAAGAGCCTTGAGGAGCTCGCCAACGCGCCCGTCGCCGCGCTCGCCGGTGTGAGCGAGCGTGCCGCCGAGCACCTCAAGGACGCCCTGGGCATCAAGACGATCGGCGAGCTGGGCCGCAGCCCGTACTTCCGCGCCGCGCGCGCCATCGCCGACCTGGCCGACGCCAAGTAGTTCGATTCGCGGGCCGGCTGCCGTAGCAGCCGGCCCGCTGCGGTCGCTGTAGCCCGGCCGCGCGGCCCGATCGGCGGGTCTGCGGCGCTCGACACCGTGGTCTGCACGCGGAAGGTGCGGTTCCTGCTGCGGTTGCGGACCATCGACAGGTCCTACCGCTCCAGCTCGAAGGCACATTCGCCTCCATGTTCCACTGTGCCGCGACGCCTTCACTCCAGAGCGATGCTAGGCGCCGCAGGCCGTGTCGAAGTCGGCCTCACTGGCGCGATGCAGTTCGAAGCGGACCGTTACGGTGTCCGACGTGGTCCTGCCCGTCCTGGTGTCGGTCGAGGTCGTCGAGCGGACCACGCCGTCCGGATCGACCCGGATCAGTGCGGTGGAGATGGTGAGGCCGTCGCCGCCGTCCCACTCGCCGTCAAGCTGGCCCAGGTAGAGGCCGGCCGCGTCGCCGGCACGTCTGGCGTGCAGCGAGTAGCGGGTGCCCCGATAGTTCAGCGTGTCGCCGTAGATCTCGTACGTCGCCACCTGCCCGGCGGCGCAGACCTTGGCGCTGCCGTCGATCTCCGGCCCTCCGTCACCGCTGCCGACCTGGTCGGTCAGCCGCAGGACCATCGTGCGGCCGTCGCCGGCACCGTAGGTGACCTCGCCCTGCCAGTAGCCGACCAGGCCGGGTCTGCCTGGCATGGCCCACGGACTCAACAGCCAATGCGACCCGTAGATGAGGCCGAACCCGGCCGTGATCACGCCGCAGACCAGAACGAGACGCCATCCGTTCTTCAGCAGCCGCTGCGAGCGCTGCCCGATAGCCATCGCCCCTCCTCCAAGTCGCCTCACGCTATCCGTACGCCGAAAGCGCGATGATGAACTTCCGGGCGGGATTGCGAGAAGTGACGGTGCAACTTCCGTGTTGATCTGGTGTGGACCGTTCACCGCCGGCAGCCTGACCAGCCGGATTGGGCGTTTGACCGCTCATCCGAGACGGCCGTAGGTGACGTCGATGTCGTCGTGCGGCCCATGGTGGACGGTTGTCGCGAGCTCTACCGCGGGCAGGTCGACGACCCCGATCCGGCCGGCCGTGCGCGGCTCGCGGACCGGGCGGAAGACGGTCACGGCGCCGGCGCCGTCGGTGAAGAACTCGTTGGCGTAGTGCCCACCGGGTGGACCGGTTCGCTCGCCCGGTCGGACCGGTTGTCCTGATTCACTCGTTCAGATACAGCCGCCGACAGCCGCCACGCAGTGCAGGCATCGACCGTTGTACGTGTGTGGCACCCCGGGTGGCCCCTCGCCACCACCACCGACCGGCCCGGACGCCGCGGCTTGCCGACCTGCCGCTGCCGACGCCGCCGAGAAGGAGGCGCACTCCTCGATGTCGAACACGCTGACCACGCTGACGTTGGTGACGCTGGCCGTAGGAACCGCGCTGATCATCTGTCGGCTCACCGGCTCACGCCTGCGACGGCGGTTGATGGCCCGACTGTGGCACGCGGTGCACGTCGACGCGCTCACCGGCCTGCCGAACCGGGCCGGTGCACTGGAGGAACTGGGCCGCTGGCATGCAGACCACCGGCCGCTGAGCTTGGGCTTCGCCGACCTCGACCAGTTCAAGGCACTCAACGACACCCACGGCCACGAGGTCGGCGACCGGGCGCTGCAGCACATCGCGCTCGTGCTGCGCACGCACCTGCCGGACACGTTCGCCGCCCGTATCCACGGCGACGAGTTCGTGTTCGCCTGGCACGCACTACTGACCGACGCCCTGGCCCACGCCTGGCATGTACGGCACCTGATCAGCGCACACCCGCTGCGCCTGCCCGACGGCGAGCTGATCGAACTGCGCATGTCCATCGGCGTCGCCGAGCGCAGCCTGACCAGCGACCTGCGGCTGCTGATGCATCACGCCGACCTGGCCATGCACGACGCGAAGACCAGCGGCAGCGGCTGCGCCCCCTACAACCCGCAACATCGCGCCACCGCGGTGACACCCCGGCCGGCGTTGCGCGCTCGCGAACGCCGCCACACCCCCGCCCCGGCCCCCGGCAGCTCGCCGAACCTGTAGGCAGGGCGGATACCTCTGCCGCAGAGGTATTCTGGTCCACACCGCATCCTCGTAGACGGCATCAGGCGACGCAGAACTCGTTACCCTCGGGATCCTGCATGACAACGTGTCCCAGGGCGTCGTCGTACCGCTCCTCGCGGATCACCATCGCGCCGGCGGCCACCAGCTCGGGCACCCTCTGCCGGATCAGTCGTGCGCGCTCAGCCATGTCCCAAGGACCTGAACCCGCCACCCGGACGTCGATATGCATCCGATTCTTGGCGGACTTGCCCTCGGGCACTTTCAGGAAACCAATGGCCGGTCCCCTGCCATCCGGGTCGACGATGGACGCGTTGTCGGGCTCGTCGAAACCGGGCTCCCTGACATATCCCAGGGCAAGCGCCCAGAAGGCAGCGAGCCGCTGGGGATCGTCGGCATCGCACCCCAAAGTCCACAAAGTCGCCATGACGCCAACGTACGCGGGCTAGAACGCGCTGTCAGGGGCTATATCCGGACCCGCTGGCACTCGTCGGTGACGAACCCGAGCGAGCGGTCACCGACAGTAACTGCCGCCTGCCGCGCGACCGGCATGGCCGGGGCCACCACTCGTTCCCGATCGGAGCCGTCAGTGATCGGCATGTGGGGCCGGGATCCCAGGTGGAGCCGTAACTCGCCCCCCTCGAAGCCAGCCGAGGTTCGCGCGACACGACGGTCGGCCAGGTCGGCCGTCTGTGCGTAAACCTGCGGTGTGCCGGCGGGCGGGTCATGGCGCAGGGTCATGCCTGCAGCAGGGGCGGTCGTATCGAAGCTGAGGTGCGGCGCAGGGTGACGACGAAGTCGATGATGACGAGCGGGACGACCAGCAGCAGGCCGAATTTGGCTGCCTCGTCGGCGGCGTCGGTGGTGAAGATTCGGCCGGTGAGCCACCAGGTCAGCAGCGCGAGCCACGCCAGGTCGAGGGCCAGGCTGATGATGCGGGTGCGCCTGTCCCAGCGTCCGGTGAGCAGCACGGCCGCGTGGACGGCGAAGCCGGCGGCCCACAGCGGCACCGCCCAGACTGCCCTGGCGTGAAGGAACCGGGGATCGATGGCGAATGCGTCCAGCAGCGGCTGTGGCAGGCCGGGGGCCCAGACGGCGAGCCAGGGCAACGCGATCATGATGGTGGCGCCGGCCGCGCCGAAGGCCAGCCCGGCCACGGTCGCCGGCCGGTTGACGTGGTCACGGTCCACGGTGCGGCGTGGCGTCCAGGGCTTTGCCTCGCCGTGGCAGCGGCCGAGCGCGGCGCTGATCAGGGTGAGGGTGATCAGGAACCCGGGCCACCAGAACGAGCCCAGCCCCCAGCTCAGCCACCAGGTGGTCAGTCGCCCCCACCAGCTGTCGGCGTAGATCCATCCGTCGGCTTGTGCCGGGCTGGTGAAGGCGGCGGGCAAGGTGATCGCCCACTGCAGGGCCAGGCCGCCCAGCGCGAGCCGGGCGAACCGTGGGGCGTCCGCGGGGCGGATGACGGTGAAGCCGGCCGGCCGGTAGCGGTCGGCGACCTCTTGCGGACGGCCGAAGGCGGTCAGCAGTTCCAGGGCCATGGCCGCGTCGGCGGGCCGGCCGCTGTCGGCGGCGCGCCCGTCGAGATCCTCGTTGAGCAGCGATCTGAGTTCGAAGCCGACATCGTGGCGTTGGCGGCGTGGCAGGCGGCTTATGACGTCGCTGACGTAGGTCTCGATGATGGCCCTGGGGTTGTCCATCTCAGCCTTCCTCATGTACTAGGCGGTCCATCACCGAGGTCAGCGACCGCCAGGCCCCGGTCAGTTCGCGGTAGGTCTGGGCGCCGTGAGCACTCAGCGTGTAGTAGCGGCGCGGCGGGCCGTCGTCGACCTGCCATTCGGAGGCGAGAAGCCCCTGGCTTTCCAGGCGCCGCAGTAGCGGGTAGAGAGTGCCCTCCTCGATCGGCATGCCGCGCTCGGCGAGTGCCTGGCGTAGCGAGTAGCCGTACTGCTGGGTTCTGAGCTGTGACAGCACCGCGAGGACCAGCACGCCTTTGCGCAGGTCCTGCTCCAGCTTCAGCGACTGCCCGACAGGGCTATCTACCATGCGGGCTACACTACATAGCGCCGCACAGTATGGCAATGACGCAGTGCAGGACCGCGCGCCGACCGCGTGCCGCTGTGGTCTTGCACCCGTTTCACCGGTCAGGGCCTGGAGCGACGTCGGGTACGCAGGCCGGCTCGTTGATACGCTGGTGTGGCGAATCTGCACTTTTCAGACATCGACAGAGGCGTTGCAGAGCTGGCCGGCGGCCAGGTGTCGTTAGCGGCCACGGGTTCGCCCACCTCGATGAGCCATCTGGAGGGAATCATGGTTCCCGTACGCCACCTGACCGCGACCATCGACGGTCAGCAGCTCTTCTACCGCGAGGCCGGCCCGGCCGACGCACCGACGCTGGTGCTCCTGCACGGATTCCCGACCAGCTCGCACATGTTCCGCAATCTGATTCCCGCACTCGCGGACCGCTACCACGTCATCGCACCCGACCACCTCGGCTACGGCCAGTCCGCACAGCCCTCGGTCACCGAGTTCGACTACACCTTCGACGCCCTCGGCAGCCTCACCGCCGGCCTGCTCGACCACATCGGCGTCGACACGTTCGCCATATACGTGCACGACTACGGCGCGCCCATCGGCTGGCGCCTGGCGATGCGCACACCCGACAAGGTGACCGCGATCATCACCCAGAGCGGCAACGCCTACATGGAAGGGTTCGTCGAGCCCTTCTGGAAAGACCTGTTCGCCTACGCCACGAAGCCCAGCGCCGAAACCGAGCCGGGCGCGCGCAAAGTGCTGACCCTGGACGCCACCCGCTGGCAATACCTCAACGGAGCAGCCGACCCCAGCCTCGTCAGCCCCGACAACTGGCTGCACGACCAGACGCTACTCGACCGCCCCGGCAACGACCTGATCCAGCTCAAGCTCTTCCACGACTACCCGACCAACATCGACGGATACCCGAAGCTGCAGGAATACTTCCGCACCAGCCAAGTGCCCCTGCTGGCCGTCTGGGGCGCGGGCGACGAGATCTTCGGCCCCGACGGAGCCCGCGCGTTCCAGCGCGACCTGCCCCACGCCGACATCCACCTGCTCGACGCCGGACACTTCGCACTCGAGACCCACCTCGACGCCATCACCGGCTACATCCGCGGCTTCCTCGGCACGCTGCCGGCCAAGGGCTGAGAACTCTTCGTCAGGCCGCTGCGCCGCCGCGGACCTGGGACCGCAGACGCTCCAGCTCCTCCTGCATCGGCGCCAGGACCTCCCGCAGTTCCTCAGCCGAGTACCGAGGAGTGATGTGCTGCTGGCAGTTCCAGTCGAACGCCACCACCGTGACTATCACCGCCCGTTCCACCTTCGCCCGGTAGCCGGCGACCGTCAGGGTTGGCGCCACCGACGGGTCCTCACGAACGTCGACGACGCTCGCGCGGCCGAACACCTTCAACCGCAGCTGCCGCGGATAGTCCATGAAGAACACGCTCACCCGATCGTCACCGGCGATGTTGCCTGCGCTGATGTACTGACGGTTGCCGCGGAAGTCCGCCCAACCGAAGGTGTGCTCGTCGAGGACCTTGACGAACCCCGGCGGCCCGCCCCGGAACTGCACATAGGGCCAGCCGGTGTCCGACGTGCTCGCCAGGTAGAAACCGTCGCGCAGCCCGATGAACTCCGCCTCGAAATCAGTGAGCGGATCCCGGGGCTCGGCACCACCGGGCAGCCCCGGTGCATCGGTGCCGAGCCGTTCGACAGCCGCCCGGCTGCCGTAGCGTTCCTGCGCGTCACGAACATGCCGCGTGAACGCGATCGAGGAGTAACTCTCGCTCATTCCTCACTGTGACATGCGATGGGCGGGCCGCTTGTCCAGATTCAGCCGAGCACCGTGGCCTGCTCGCCGCACTGCGGGCGTTTGGCGTGCGGACGAATACCTCCGCAAGATCCAGCTGGAGAGCATGGCCATCGCGTTCGCGGTGGTCCTCGTGGCACTGCAGCCGGCTACGCGAACTGCGAGCAGCCCGCCGGTGGAGCCAGGCCGACCTCGCCGACCGGTGCCAGGTCTCCCGACAGGCCATCAACGCCATCGAGACCGAGCGGTACGACCCCAGCCTGCCCCTGGCGTTCACCATCGCCGACATCTTCGACCTGACCATCGAAGAGATCTTCCTGCCCGACCGGGACACGACGAACGACCCGGGACGACCCTGAGTGGGCGGTGCGACAAATGGGGTCCGTTCGTCGAGGCCGCGCCGTCAAAGCCCTGCTCAGAGTCCGCGGTGCAGGGCCATCTGGAGAAAGCGTCGGGCGACGGGGCTGAGCGGCCGCTCGGCGGCGGCCAGTGCGATCTCGTAGGTCGGCTTGTTCCGCCGTACCGGAAGGAACCGCAGGTCGGCGGAGTCGTCGGCGAGTGAGTTCGGGACGAAGGCGACCCCGAGCCCGAGCCGGACGAGGTCCAGGATCGTGGACAGGTCGTTCATCTGCACGGTGATCCGTCGGCGCAGGCCCGCCGCCTTGAACGCGTGGTCCACGGCCCAGCGCATGCCCCAGCCGGGCGGGAAGTCGATGAAGGGCTCCTCGGTGAGTTCGGCCAGGTCGACGCCGTCCCGGTCGGCCAGGGCATGATCGGGGGTGCAGGCCAGCACCACCTCGTCGGTGGCCAGCACGTGGCGCTGGATCCCGGGCTCCGTATCGGCGATCACGACGGCCAGTTCCAGCGAGCCGTCGTGCAGCCGCGCGAGGTGGTCGAGGGAACCGCCCGTTCCTGGTGCGGTCAGCACGAGTTCGACCAGCGGATGCTCGGCGTGGAAGGCGGCCAGCGCCGCTCGCAGCGGGGCGGGCGTGAGGTCGCCGTACAGGATGCCCAGGCGCAGGCTGCCGCGCAGGCCCTGCTCGGCCTGGGTGACCACGGTCCGGGCTGATGCGACGGCCGCGAGGATGCGTGCCGCCTCGGGCAGCAGCGCGCGTCCGGACTCGGTCAGCTCGACCCGCTGGGTGGTCCGGTCCAGCAGCGTCGCGCCGAGGTCGCGTTCCAGGGCGCGGACGGCGGTGGAGACTCCGGACTGCGCCAGGCGCAGCCGCTCGGCGGCCCTCGTGAAGCTGCGCTCGGTGGCAACGGTCACGAAGACTTCGAGTTTGCGGAGGTCCATCCAGGCATTATCGCAAGATCTGATAACGCTATCCAAGTTTGATGTTGGACACGGATAAAGCGTGCGTACAGACTGCCCGTCATGCCCCGAACCACCCACCGGACCGGGTTCGCCCTGGTCGCGCTCGCGTACGCCGCCACCACCACAGCCGGTTCCGTGCCGACACCGCTCTACGTCCTGTTCCAACACCGAGATCATTTCGGTACGGCGATGGTCAGCGTCGTCTTCGCCGTCTACGTCATCGGCGTCATCGCCGGCCTGCTCGTCGCCGCAGCCCACGCCGACCGCCTCGGCCGCCGCCCGGCGCTCACCGCCGCGATAGCCGTCCAACTGCTGGCCTGCGCCGTCTTCGTGGCCTGGCCCGCGCTGCCCGGCCTGCTGCTCGGCCGGGTGCTGTCCGGCCTGTCGGTCGGGCTGATCTCCGGCCCGGCCACCACCTACCTGCTCGAACTGCACCGCCACGCCCGCCCCGACGCAGACCGCGGGCACGCCGAGGTCGTCAGCACCGCCGCCAACCTCGGCGGCATCGCACTCGGCCCGCTGCTGTCGGGCGTGCTCGCCGAGTGGGCCCCGGCACCACTGCGACTGCCGTTCCTGGCAACCGGAGCCGTGCTGGTGGCCGGCGTACTACTGCTCGGCCTCGCCCCGGAGACCGCGACCGCCACCGACCGACCGTCGCGGGCACCCGCCCCGGCACCCGAGCACCGGCGGACCTTCGCCGCCTCCTACCTCGGCGCCCTCGTCGCCTTCGCGATCTTCGGGCTGTTCGCCGCGCTCAGCCCGTCGTTCCTCGCCGACACGCTCGGATACCACTCGCACGCCCTCGCCGGCGTCGTCGCGTGCGTGGGGCTCGGCGCGGCAGCCGGCGGACAGCTCGGCCTACGGCGGCTCCCGCCACGTCGAGCGCTGGCGACCGCCGCCATCACGATGCCGTTCGGCCTCGCCCTCGTGGTCGCCGGCGTGTCGACGAGCAGCCTGGGCCTGTTCGTCCTCGGCGGCGCGCTGGCCGGAGCCGCCGCCGGCCTGCTGCTGCGCGCATCGCTGACCACAGTCGTCCAGCTCAGCCCCGTGAACCAGCGCGCCCGTACGCTGGCGGCCCTGTTCATCACCGGATACAGCGGCCTGGCCATCCCGGTCATCGGGCTGGGCGCCGCCACCCAGCTCGCCGGCCCAGACGGCGCCCTCACCGGCTTCGCGACCCTGATCGTGGCCGCTCTCGCGGCGATCACCGCCGTGCGCCTGCGCCACGACCCACGCCCGTACACCATGGCGATGTAGCCGGGCCGTACCCGAATGCGCAGGCCACCGCCACTGCCACGGCCTACGCTCATGATGACCGCCGTCCCGGGGCAGCGGTCGCGGCACTTCCGCCCTCGGGACACCGTGGTGTCGGTGGAGGGGACGATGCGATGGATACCGACGTTCGGATCAGGGGCGCCATCGAGGAACACTGGCGGGCCTCAGAGTCCGGTGAGGCCGAGCCGGAGCACGCCATCTACGCCGAAGACGCGATCCTCCACTATCCCCAGTCGGGAGAACGATTCCGAGGCCGTGCCACGATCCAGGCACAACGCGGCGGGCACCCCGCTGATCGGCACTTCACCGTTGTCCGGATAACCGGCAGCCGGAATCTATGGGTGAGCGAATGCGTCATCACCTACGACGGCTCGCCCACCTACTCGGTGAGCATCATGGAATTCGACGGCGAGCGCGTGGTGCGCGAAACACAGTATTTCGCAGATCCCTTCGCAGCTCCTGCTTGGCGCGCAGCGCTCGCAGAGCCGGAGCCGGAGCCGGGCCGGTGACGGTGCCGGCCACGCTCTGCCGCGAGCAACGCAAGCGACAGAACAGGCCGCCCGCTCAGGAGCACCACGGCAGATACACGACGCACCTGATGACTCCTGATCCTGCCGGCGACACGACACCGCCGTCATCACCGGGCCTGCATCACCATCGGCCCGGACGGGCGCGTACCGCGTGGGGCTGAACCGCACGCCACCGAGCTTCTTCGCCGCGCCCTTCGGCATCACCGGGCTGGCCCGCACCTGGCAGGCACTCACCGACACCGCCAACGCGCCACGGGCGGTGTCCGTCGTGCTGTACCTGATCGCGGCAGTACTGTGGACGGTGCTGATGGTCGGCTACCTGGCCCGCGCCATCACCACCCGCGGCCGACTGTCCGCCGACCTGCAAGACCCCGTACTCAACCCATTCGTCAGCCTCATCGCGATCGTCGCGATGCAACTCGGCGTCGGCCTGCACCCCCACGCCCCACAGACGGCGACGATAATCGTCGACATCGCACTCGCCGCGGTCATCGGACTCGGCTGCTGGCTCACCGGGCAATGGATGACGGGTCGCCTCGACCAGGACAAGTTCCACCCCGGCTACCTGCTTCCGACCGGCGCCGGCGGCCTGCTCGCCTCGACCGACGCGACCACGGTCGGCCAACCCGGCCTGGGCATGGTGTGCTTCGGCATCGGGCTCGTGTGCTCGCTCATGATCAGCACGCTGCTGCTGCAGCGGCTGTCCTTCCGCCCTCCGTTACCGGCCCCGCTCATCCCGACCCTGGCCATCCTGGTCGCACCCGGCCCGGTCGCCGGCCTGGCCTGGTTCGCACTCACCCCGACGCCCGACACCCTTGCCTACATCCTCGCCGGGTACGCCATCCTGATGACACTGGCGCAGATCCCCCTGCTCCGCTTCTACCTTCGCATCCCGTTCTCACCGACCTTCTGGTCGTTCACGTTCTCCGCCGCGGCAGTGGCCACCCTGTCGATACGCTGGCTGGCAAGCCAGGGGCCCTCCGCACAGCACGCACTGAGCTGGCTGATCACGCTCCTGGTGAGCGCGTTCATCGGCGCCATCGCCGTCAGGTCCATCATTTCGCTCTCGCGTGGCCAGTACTTCCCTCCGGCGTCCACAGCGACGCCAACACGAGATGGCCGTCGTCCGGGGTCGCGGTGAAACCAGACGCCCGGACGTGGCGATGACAACCCCTCCGGGCTACGCCGCGACCGACACGCATTCGAATAGCCCATCTCGGAGTTGGGTCCGAGCACCACGGCCCCCCAGTTTCCGGACCGCGCTGACCCTCGCATGGGAAATCGCCGCCTCAGACCGCAGGAGGCAACTCGGGGTCGGGCGGGCCGAGGTAGGGGAATTGCCACGTCAGGTCGTTGTGAGGATGGAGACCGGTCGGGGGGACCTTGCCGTAGGTCAACCATGCGAAGCGGTAGCTGTAGACGTCGTCGATGAGTTTGCGGCCGTTGGGGTAGGAGACCGGCTTGGTGCGGTCGTAGCGGAGGATGTCGGGCAGGCACTGCAGGGCGGCCCGTCTGGCCTCCTCGGGCGGGTAGCCTGCCTTTTCCAGCACCTGCGACCAGGGACCAAGGTAGTTGGCCACATCGTCGGCGGGCTGCCGAGAGTTGTAGGGGTTCTGCTCGGCGCTGGGATTGATGAATGCGTTGAGGGTCGGATGCCCGCCGCGGTCCAGCTGCTCGAGCACGCCGTTGCTGCGCCGGCTGACCGTGGCCCACACTCCGATCACCGGGCCGGGGCCGAGCAGGTCGCTGGGCACCTCCAGCACGATGGCGTCGACGTTGTTGTCGGCGAAGTCGTCGTGCCCGGTCCATTTCAACCCGTGCAGGGCGCCCTCGGCGTCGGAGAAGAACGGGTCGCTGCGCAGCCCGGCGAACAGGCGGATCTCCCCCGGCTCGGCGACCATGACTGGCTGGGTCGCGCTCCCGAAGCTGACCGGGATGGTCTCGGTGAGAAGCATGCCGACCGGTTCGGTCTGGCGGGCGTCGGCTCCGGTGGCGTAGCGGGCGGTGCCGGTCTGGCTGCCGTTCTCGTACTCGGAGAACGTGAACGCGAACGCGATGTCGGCGAGCGCGTCGCCGTCGGTGTCGACGTTGATCCGGTAGACCGCGCCGGGGTAGAACTCCGGGCCGGTGGTGGGGGCCGGTATCGGCGGCGGTGCGCAGGTCGGATTCGAGGTGATGATCAGCGTCGTCTTGCCGGGATCCTGCGGTGAGGGGAACACGTACAGGTCGGTGAGATCGAGGCGGCGGTCGTCGCCGGGGAAACCGAAGTTCTCGGCGCTGAAATGGTTCGACATAGTGGCTCCCTGAAGGTCCAACGCCATGGGCGCGCGTCGGCGGGCACCGCAGCGGTCACTCTCCACAAGGTCCTCCGCAGGCCAACGCTGGCACAATGTCATGGATGGTGCTGGGCCGAAGGGTGTGATCACCCGGTCGGACGGTTGCCGTCAAAAAGTCCACCAACAGGTCGACAGCGTGGTAGCCAGCCCGGAGGCGCACGCCTCAGGTGGGCCATGGGACGGCGGACGATGCACTTGCGGCGGCGCAGCGCACTGGCCCACGACGCGGAGGACGGCACGTCGGCAACGGTGCAGCCGTCAGCCCTTCACCGCGCCGAGGGTCTGGCCGCGGACCAGGTAGCGCTGGGCGAGCACGAACACGATGAGCACGGGCAGGGTCGTCACCAGGGTGGCCAGTGCCAGGTGCGGCGCGTACAGGCGTACGTCGAGCCCGGCCGCGTTCGTCGGGTCGAACAGCGGGCTGGAGGACACGAGCTGTTGCAGCCCTACCGAGACGGTCGTGCTGTTCGACAGGGGCAGCAGCACCAGCGGGAGGAAGTAGTTGGTCCAGTTCGCCACGAAGCTGAAGAAGCCGACCAGCGCCACGGCCTGCTTGGAGATCGGCAGTGCGATCTTGAAGAAGGTCTGGACGTCGGTCAGCCCGTCCAGGCGGGCGGACTCGACGATCTGGTTGGGCAGCGTCGTCTTGAAGTGGATGTAGGCGAGGTAGACCCCGAACGGGAAGAAGCCCATCAGCAGTCCGACGACCCACAGGTTGTTGACCGCGCCGACGGCGCTCACCTCGAGGTAGATCGGGATCACCAGCACGGTGTTCGGGATGACCATGGTGAGCAGGGTCAGGAAGCGCAGCAGGCGCCGGCCACGGAAACGCAGCCGGGCCAGGGCGTAGCCGGCGGGCAGGGCAGCGACCACCGCGATGAGAGACCCGGTTGACGCCACGATGATCGAGTTGGTGAGCCAGCTCAGGAAGACGCCGTCGTTGAAGGCGAGCACCGACTGCCAGTTGTCGGCGGCGTTGTCCAGTGTCGGCCCGGTCGAGGCGAGGCCGTCGTCGTGGCGGAAGGCGACGGCGAGGAACGCCAGCAGCGGGTACGCGAAGGCGGCGGCGACGAGCAGCAGGGTGGTGATCCGGCCGATCCGGCCGAGGCGGGGGCTCAACATGGCATCAACGCTCGTCCTGGAAGAGGCGGCTGCGGTGGACTACCAGCAGGCCGAGGCCAAGGGTGACCAGCAGCAGGATCACCGACATCGCGGCGGCGGCCGGGGTGTCGAGGATCTGGTATGCGTAGGTGAAGCTCAGCTGGTTGGGTGTCCACTGCGGGGAGATCAGGCCGTGGGTGACCTGTCCGAGCACCTGCGGTTCGAGGAACAGCTGGAAGCCGTAGGCGAGGTTGAGCAGGGTCATGTACCCGAGCCAGGGCCGGATCATCGGGAGTTTCACGCTCCACACGACGCCCCAGGCCGTGGCGCCGTCCATCTTCGCCGCTTCGAGCAGCTCGTCCGGGATGCCGTTGAGGCCGCCGCACAGCACGACGACCCAGGTCCCGGTGCCCTGGAAGAACAGCATCGCGGCGATGATGAACGGCAGGTTGCCCGGCTGCGCGACCTCGTTGAGGCTGGTGTAGCCGAAGCCGTGCCAGAGGAAGTCGACGGGGCTCTGGCCGGGGTTGAGCAGGAACAGCCAGAGCATGAAGTTGGCGATGCCGGCGAAGGCGCCGGGCAGGTAGTAGACGAAGCGCATCGAGGCGCCGAACCTGCGCGGGCTGGCGTCGACCAGCAGCGCCAACACCACCGCGGCGGTGAGCAGCAGGGGCATCCATACGCACAGGACCAGTGCGACGTTGGCGAACGTCTCGACGAATCGGAAGTCTCCGGCGACGCGCTGGTAGCTGCTCAGCCCGCCGAAGCCGGTCTCGGCTTCGTTCTGCAGGCTCTTGACGACCGCGTATCCGGTGGGGATGAGCCCTCCCACGAGCAGGAGCAGCACGTACGGCGCGACGAGCACCGCGGCGGCGTGCCCTTTGCGGGCACGGACGCGCCGCACCGCCGGCGCCGAGGACGCGCGCGTTCGGCTTCGATGCCGGACGAGGACCTGCTGCGTCATCACGACTCCACGGTGTAGCCGAAGGAACGCGCCTCGCGGGTCAGCCGGTCGCTGAACGTGCGCCAAGCGGTGCTGAAGGACTTGCCCGAGGTCAGCGCCGGGGTGATGGTGTGGGTCCAGACCGTGCCGGTGTTGTAGCGGGTGTAGTCGCGATCTGATCGCACGATCGTGGTCGCGTACACGAACGCCTCCGCGGCGTGTTCGAAGTCGGCCAGGTAGCGGGCTTCGCGCTGTTTGGCCAGCCACGGCTTCTGCAGCGGCTTGTAGCCCGGCAGCCCGACCGACAGGTCGACCTGCCACCGCGGGTCCGAGGCGACGAACCGCGCGAACGTCAGGGTGTTCTCCAGCTGGGTGCCTTTGATGTGCCTCGAGAAGCCCCACAGTCCGCCGCCTTCGGAGCTGGTCATGGGCGTCAGGTCCGAGGTCCAGCGCAGCGGCTTGGCGGCGGTGATCCGTCCCGCGGGGACCTTCCACGTGTCGCGGAACAGGAAGTTGCCCCACCACACCGCGCCCGGGCTCATCACCAGGCGGCGGCCGAGTTCGGCGGCGTCCGGGGAGAAGATCCCGGTCGAGGACAGCACGCCGGCCGCCAGCAGTCGGTCGAGCAGCTGCCGCACCCGTACGCACCGCTCGTCGGCGAGATTGATGCGGACCTGCTTCTCGCTGGACGTGTCGTTGGTGGGGCAGCCCGAGGCCCACAGGTAGCGGTCGGGGGCGTAGGCGTCCCCGACGAAACCGGTGATGTGACCGGGATGCTCGGCGGCGATGCGCAGGCTGAGGCTCTCGTACTGCTCCCAGGTCGTGGGCGGCTCGTATCCCCACTCGGCGAGCAGGACCTGGTCGTACCAGAACACGTCGGGTGCGGCGTCGTTGCGCAGGCAGCGGAACTGCCCCTCGATCTTGCACTGCTCGATGACACCTGCCGGGTAGCCGGCGAGGATGTCGCCCAGATCGGGGCTCAGATCGCGCGCGTAGTTGATCTTCGAGCTGGACGCCCAGGCGATGTCGTCGTTGGACGGGAAGAAGATCGCATCCGGCCAGCCCTTCTCCGCCTGGTTGAACAGCACGAACTTCTGCTGCAGCTCGGTGCTGCCGACGTTGCCGTTGATGGTGTTCACCTCGACCGGGATGTCGGGGTACGCCTTCTGGAACGCGTTGACCGCGGGCACGCGCGGCGGGTCGACCCACACCGTGATGCGTCCGCCGGAGTCCGTCGCGTCCTGCGCGGTGCCTGTGCCCTCGGCCGTCTTGCAGCTGCCAGCAACCAGGCAGATGGTCACCAGCGCGACTGCCATCCTGAACCGGCTCATGCCGCCCTTCCCGTGGAGCGTGCCTCGACTCATAGGATGTATTGCTGCGCGGTTACCGCTCGTCGCCTTGTGGGCGGGCTCCAGGAACCGTGCGTGGAATTAGACATCCGATGACTGGCCCTGTCAATCCACCTTGGACTCGGTATCGAAGCCCCGAACGAAGCGCGGCATGCCCGCACCGGTCGGTGCGATCGGTCGCTTCGGGCATCGATATCCGGCACTTCACCCACGGGCGCATCAAGCTGGCCGATGCGACCATCGCTGGCCGCCGCATCCGACGCGTTCTCCCTCGAAGGGCTCGACGCGTCGCTGGAGGCCATCGCCCGGCAGGCCGGGCTCGCCATCGGCACGCTCTACCGCCACTTCCCCACCCGGTTCGACCTGGTGCAGCAGGCGTACGGCGGGAAGTTGCAGGCCTGGCTCGACGCGGCCGAGGCCAGCGCGGCCGAACCAGACGCCTGGCAACTCTTCGGCGGCTACCTGGAGACCCTGTGTGAACTACAGGCCGACGACAGCGGCATGAACGACCTGGCCTCGATGCACCTGCCGCTGCCGGACTTCGTCGCCGGAAAACTGCGCCGCATCCGCGACCTCACCCAGGCCATCGTGGACAACGCCCACGAGCAGGGCACGCTGCGCACCGACGTCACCCGGCAGGATCTCGCCTTCGCGATCTGGGCGCACAGCCGGATCGCCGCGGCGACCCGCGACGTGGCGCCCGAGGCCTGGCGCCGCCACCTGCACCTCATGCTCGACGCCTTCCGGGCCGGGCACACCACCGCCCTGCCGGTGCCGGCGATGACCCAGGCCCAGGTCGACCAAGCGATGATCAACCTGGGCAGCGCGAACTCCGCCGGCGACTGACCCGGGCCGCCCTCAGGCGGGCTGACGTGCCCCGGCGAACATCTGCTGGATCCAGCCCGGATACAGCGCCGCCGGAGCCGACACCGCGTCCAGCTCGGCCAGATCCCGCTCGCTCAGCACCAGACCGCTGGCCGCGACGTTGTCGGCGAGCTGCTCGACCCGTCGCGCGCCCACGATGACACTGGTCACCGCCGGTTGCGCCAGCAGCCACGCCAGCGCCACCCGGGGCACGCTGACGCCGTGCCGGGCTGCCACTGCCCGCAGCACGTCCAGCACGTCGTGGCCGCGCTCGCGGTCCACCGGCGGGAAGTCCGGGTAGTCCGCCGTGGCACGCCTGCTGCCGGGCTCGGCCGTGCCGTCACGATGCAGCTTGCCGCTGAGGAAACCACCCGCCAGCGGGCTCCACACGGTAAGCCCCACCCCTTCGGCCTGGGCCATCGGCACCAGCTCGTGCTCGGCGTCGCGGCCGACCAGCGAGTAGTAGGCCTGCACCGCGGCGAACGCGGGCAGCCCGTGCCGGGCCGACACACCCAGCGCCCGGCTGACCTGCCAGGCCGTGAGGTTCGCGCACCCGATGTAGCGGACCTTGCCCTGGCGTACGGCGTCGCCGAGCGCCGCCAGCACCTCCTCGAACGGGGTCAGCGGGTCGAAGTTGTGCAGCTGGTAGAGGTCGATGTGGTCGGTGCCCAGGCGGCGCAGGCTGGCCTCCAGCGCCCGCATCACGTGCAGGCGCGACCAGCCCGCGTCGTTGGGGCCGGGCCCGGTCGGCGCGTGCACCTTCGTGGCCAGCACGACCTCGTCGCGCCGCGCGCCCAACACCTGCCCGAGCAGCTGCTCGCTCTCGCCGTCGGCGTAGACGTCGGCGGTGTCGATGAAGTTGATCCCCGCGTCGAGCGCGGTGCCCACGATCCGGTCGACCTCGGCCCGCCCCAGCCCGCCGAGCGGGCCGTAGACGGGGTGGTCCGCACCACCGAAGGTCATCGTGCCCAGAGAGATCTCCGAGACCCATACTCCGGTGCGGCCCAGCAGGCGGTATTTCACGGCGTTCCTTTCCTGATCGCGATGGGGTGCGATCGCGAGACACTTCGTCGGACACTCTGTCCGACAATCAGCGTAGCGCGGTCGGCGCCGCCCGCCACTGCGCCTAAGATCCAGCTATGCCGTCCATCACCAGGCGCCGCTCCGACGCGGCCGACCGCCGCGGCGGGGTCGAGACCCAGATCCTCGACACGGTCGCGCGCCTGCTCGCCGAGGGCGCCGGATTCACCGAGCTCGGCGTGCAGCGCATCGCCGCGGAGTCCGGGGTGGCGCGCTCGACGTTCTACCTCTACTTCGCCGACAAGACCCAGCTGCTGCTGCGGCTGGCCGCCTCGATGAGCCAGACCTCGTTCGGCATCACCGCCGCCTGGCGGCCCGAAGCCGGTGTCGAAGCCCTCACCGCGACGTTCGCCGAGGTCATCGCCACCTATCGGGCCAATGCCGCGCTGCTGACCGCGGTGCAGGAGACGTCGGCGTACGACCCGGCCGTGCGCGACTTCTGGAACGGCAGGCTCGAGGCGTTCCGGGACAACACCCGGCAGGTCATCGCCGCCGAGCAGCAGGCCGGTCGCACCCCGGCCGACATCGATCCGGCGGTCGCCACCCATCTCATGATCGACGGCGGCGACCGCTTCCTGCTGCGCCATGTCACCACCGACGACGGCAGCGGCGACGCCGCGGCCGCCCGGGAGCTGGCCGCCACCTGGTGGTACGGCATCTTCCGCCGCCCTGCCACGGACGAGCGCCGACGCCGGTGACCCGCTTGCGCCGCGACGTCGGTAAGTTTAGGCTTACCGTTCGTGGGATCTTACGGAGAGACCGGCCTCGGACTCCTCGGTGACCCGACCCGGCGCGCGATCTTCGAACTGCTGGCCCGCCAGCCCCGCTCAGTAGGCGAACTGGCCGACCTCCTGCCGATCAGCCGGCCTGCGGTGTCGCAACACCTGCGGGCACTCAAAGACGGCGGCCTCGTCGTCAGCCGCGCCGAAGGCACCCGACGCGTCTACCAACTCGACCCCGACGGCGTGACCGCGCTGCGCGCCTACCTCGACCGGGTCTGGGAAGACGCACTCACCGCCTTCCAGAAGGCCGCCGAAGCAGCCTCCGCCGAACCCGAACAGGAGACGCCATGACCACCGCTCCCCCCGTCCCGCCCCTGCACGCGAAGGTCACCGTCGCCCTGCCCGCCACGCGGGCGTTCGACTTCTTCACCACCTCGTTCAGCACCTGGTGGCCCACCGACTACCACATCGGCCAGGCCGACCTGGCCGAAGCCGTCGTCGAACCCCGCGAAGGCGGCCGCTGGTACGAACGCGGCGTCGACGGCAGCGAGTGCGACTGGGGCCGGGTCCTCGTCTGGGAGCCGCCGCACCGCCTCGTCGTCACCTGGCAGATCAACGGCAGCTGGCAGTACGACCCCGACCCGGCGCACGCCAGCGAGATCGAGGTCCGGTTCACCGAAGACGGACCCGACCAGACCACCGTCGAGATCGAACACCGCCACCTCGACCGTCTCGTCGCCGGCCAGGCACTGCGCGACGGACTCGTGGAAGGCGGCGACTGGCGTGCCGTCCTGGAACTGTTCGCCAAGGCCGCAACCAGCCAGCAGTGAGCGCACCGCCGACTCGAGCACCGACCGGCGGCTACCCGTCGCGGGCCGTCCACCGACGACCCGCGACGGCATCATCACACCGTGTGGGCTTGGCGCAGTAGCAAGGACGCTCGGTCCGCCTCAGCTGGAGCGGGTCATGATCCAGACCTGCTGCGTCAGAGCCGTATCGTGGTGAACAGGGTGGTCCCGTGGACCGCGTGCACTTCCTGCCGCTCGGTCTCGGTGAACCCGACCTTGGCCAATACACGGCGGGAAGCGGTGTTCCAATCCCAGACCGTGGCCCACAGGCGTTCGTACCCCGACGATCTCGCCCAGTCCAGCACGGCCCACGACGCCTCGGTCGCGTATCCCTGGCCCCAGACTCGGCGCAGCAGCTCGAACGCGAGTTCCGGCTCCCCCTCCGGCCCTCGTCCGCTGTCGACCAGCCCGCAGTAGCCGATGACGTCACCGGCGCCCCTGCGCTCGATCGCCAGCAGCCCGGTTGACCACAGCCGGTTGGTTCGGATCGAATCCTCGAGCTCCGCGACCGTGGGATGTCCGGCCGCGTCGATGCGCCGGTGCGGCGGCACTCGCGGATCACGTTCGGTCCACAGCTCGCGCTGGACGACGGCCTCGGCCACCCGCCAAGGTCTGAGCAGCAGACGATCCGTCTCGAGGACGACCTCGCGGCCCGGAGTCGTGGCAGCTGACATGACAGCCAGCCTCTCACGGGCGACAGCACTGGCGTGCTCCGGGCCGCGGGGTCGATCTTGTCGACTATCGCCGGACGAGCCGGTCTAGTGACCGTGTCCCACGCTCTGCGCGTTGCTGTCCGCCCTGGCCGGCAGGAGCAGAGCAGTGATGATCACGGCGACGGACAGGACCACCCCGACGATGAACGCCAGCCGCATGCCGTCGAGGCTGGCGGCCGTGGCGGCGACACCCTCCGCCTTCAACGCATCGGCTCGCGCGCCCATCACCGTGACCACGAGCGCGGTGCCGAAGGCCGCCGCCACCTGCTGCAGGGTGCCCAGGATGGAGCTGCCGTGGGCGTACAGCGGCGGCGGAACCGCGCCGAGCCCCAGCGTGAAGACCGGGGTGAAGGTCGCGGCCAGACCCACCATCAGCAGCGCGTGCAGGGCGAGCAGCTGCCAGTACGGCATGGTCATCGAGACCTGGGTGAAGCCGGCGAGCGCGACGGTGATCGCGATCGCGCCGGGGATGACCAGCACCCGGCCGCCGAACCTGTCGAACAGGCGGCCCACGGTCGGTCCGAGCAGACCCATGGCGACACTGCCGGGCATCACGAGCAGTCCGGCCTGCAGGGCGCTGAGCCCGCGGACGTTCTGCAGGTAGAGCGGCAGCAGGATCATCGAACCGAGCATCGCCATGAAGGCGACCGACATCAGGATCAGCGCGATCGTGTACGTGCGGTGCTTGAGCGTTCGCAGGTCCATGAGCGGCGAGCCGAGCTTCTGCAGCGACACCTGTCGGAACACGAACACGGCGATGGCGGCCAGCCCGGCCGCGACGATCGCCGCGGCGAGGCCGATGTTGGCGCCCTGGAACTGGCTGAGCCCGTAGACGAGACCGCCGAAGCCGAGAGCGGCCAGCACCACGCTGAACCAGTCGATGGTGCTGACCTCGGGCTCGCCGACGTTCTGGAGCTGCTTCATGCCGCCCCAGGTGATCAGGCCGGCGATGGGCAGCACCACCGCGAACAGCAGTCGCCAGGACCCGAAGTTGAGGATCACTCCGGACAGCGCCGGGCCCATCGCGGGCGCGACCGAGATGGCCAGGGAGACGTTGCCCATCACCCTGCCCCGGTCGTGTTCGGGCACCACATGCATCAGGGTGGTCATCAGCAGCGGCATCATCACGGCGGTGCCTGATGCCTGGATGATGCGGGCGCCCAGGAGCACTTCGAAGCTCGGCGAGACGATGGCCAGCGTGGTGCCGAGCAGGAACAGACCCATGGCCGTGGTGTACGCGCCGCG
Source organism: Catellatospora paridis (assembly GCF_009720365.1). Taxonomy (GTDB): domain Bacteria; phylum Actinomycetota; class Actinomycetes; order Mycobacteriales; family Micromonosporaceae; genus Catellatospora; species Catellatospora paridis. Next base: position 321,082 of record NZ_ML769316.1, read on the forward strand.
GGTGGACACCCGCTGCAGGAACCACCCGGTGATCGGGATCACCACCGCCATGGTCAGCATGAAGGCGGTCGAAAGCCATTGCGCGGTCTGTTCGGTGATCGTCAACGCGTCCATCAGGCTCGGGATCGCGTTGATCATGATTGTCTCGTTGAGGATGACGATGAACGTGGCCAGCACCAGCAGCCGGATCACGGGCGGTGTGCGACCTGGGATCGTGGTCGCGGACTTGGCGGGCGATTCGAGCAGTTGGCTGGGCACGGAACCTCGATCGGAATGTGTGGGGGCGGTCTTACCGGCAGTGGCTGTCACACCAACACTGACCGACGCCACCGACAAAACTCATCGGCGACGACCCAGCTTGCGCGAAGTTCCACCAGACATCACCCGGTTTTCACCGGCCGGTCCCGCGAACAGACCAGCCGAAAAGCAGCTGCAGCTCGGTCCCCCGGTGCGGTGTTTCCGCAGCTCATCAGCCCGGGTCCCGGCAACGCCGGACCGTCGGGCAGAACCACCGCTACCGTAAGGATCATGGCGCTGATCACCCGGCCGGGTGAACCGATCGTGGCGCAGGTCGACACGGGCACCGCAGCGCTGGTGCCCGATGCGGACCGCCGGGACGGGTGGACGCTGTTCGTCGACAACACCGCCCAGTCCTACGTCCACCTCGCCGATCCGACCCACTTGGAGTTCCGGTACGTGCGGCGCATCGCGGCGATCATCGACGCGGCCGCACCGGCCGGGGCACCACTGCGTGTCCTGCACCTGGGCGGCGGCGCGCTGACGCTGCCGCGCTACGTCGAGGCCACCCGGCCGGGCTCGACCCAACGGGTGATCGAGAACGACCGCAAGCTCTATGCCCTGGTCCGGCGGGTCCTCCCCCTACCGCCGGGCGACCTGCGGGTACGTATCGCCGACGCCTGCCACGCCGTGGCCGCGCTCAAGCCGGACACCTTCGACCTGATCATCACGGACGTCTACCAGGGCGACCGGATGCCACCCGGCGCGACCACCGCCGCCTTCTCCGTGCACGTGGCGCGCGCGTTGCGGCCCGGCGGGCTGTACGCGGCGAACCTGCTCGACACGCCCGCCTACACCTTCACCGACACGCAGACGCTGGCGGCGCGTGCCGAGTTCGCCGACGTCTGCCTGATCGCCGACGACGACTTCGACCGCCGTGCCGGGCAGCACAACGTCGTCCTCGCCGCCGTCACCGCCCCCGGGCCGCTGCCCATGGACGGTCTGGCACGCGGACTGAACGGGTCGCCCAAAAGCCGCCTCATGCACGGCGCTGACCTGGCAGGCCCCATCGGCAAAGCCCGCCCGCGAGCAGGCGCTCCCGGCAAGCCGCGCCGCTGATCGCCGCCAGGGCCGTGCAGGCCAGGGGCCCAGCGGCGTCGTCCACGTTGCCGCCGAGACTCGCCCAAGCCAGTCCGAAAAGCCACTAGAATTGCACAAATCACACCAACCGAAAGGACCGGAACTCGGGCGCCCACGAGAGTGCCGCCGTTCTCGTCAAACCCACGCCTGCATCGTCGGCCGTGCGACGAAAGGAATGGTCGGTCATGCCTCAAACCATGCGCGCGCTCGTGGCCGCAAAGGTCGGCGAGCCTTCCGACGTCCTTCGGCTGGAATCCCGGCCTGTGCCCACGCCAGAAGCCGGTCAGGCGCTGATCCGCGTGAAGGCGACGCCGATTCATGCCAGTGATCTACATGTGCTGCGTGGCCGCTACGGTTTCACCCCCGAGTTTCCCGCCGTAGGGGGAAACATGGAATGCGTGGGCCGGGTCGAGGCCCTGGGCCCGGACGCCGAGGGACTGCACATCGGCGAGCGCGTGGTGGTCGTAGCGGTCCCGGCAGTGCCCGGACCCCAGGTCGCCGGCACCTGGCAGGAATACCTCGTCGCCGACACCCGACGGCTCGTGCCGATCCCCGATGGCCTGAGCGACTCCAGCGCCTGCCAACTCGCGGTCAACCCGCTGACCGCGCTGCTGCTCGTGACGCGCGAACTCGACGTACAACCGGGTGAATGGCTGCTGCAGACGGCCGCGGGCTCCACCGTCGGCCGGCTGATCATTGCGCTGTCCAGGCATCTGGGTATCCGCACGATCAACGTCGTGCGGCGGCGCGACGCCGTCGACGAGATCAAAGCGCTCGGTGGTGACGAGGTCATCTGCACGCAGGACGAGGACCTGTCACAGCGCGTGGCCGAGATTGCCGGACCGGCCGGCGTACGCAAGGCCGTCGACTGTGTCGCAGGCGTCGTGGGCGCCCAGGTATCCCAGGCGCTGGCTCCGGGCGGAGAGGTCGCGGTCTACGGCGCGCTGTCCACCCATCGACAGACCGACCCGGCGGCGCTGACGATCCCGCTACAGGCACGATCGCTCATCTACGAGACCAAAGCAGTCCGCGGCTTCTGGCTGAACCGCTGGTTCGGCACCGCCTCACCTGAGGAAGTGCTACGCGCGCTGTCCGAGGTTCGCAGTCTCGTCGCCGACGACGTGCTGGTCATCCCCGAAGGCCAACCGTTCCCGCTCGAACGTTTCGCCGAAGCCATCGCGCTCGCCGAGGCACCCGCACACGGCACCAAACCACTCTTCGCCTTCGACGACGTCCGGTAGGTTCGCCACCGGTCTGCCGCCACGAGCAGGCCGGACTATCGTTGCGCGCGTCATCGCGCCGCACCGCGACCTGCTCGTACAGACCACGCACGGGGAAAGGCAGATCCTTTGCCGCACCGCATCATGATGATCCGTCCGAAGCTCGACGACCTGCATTCGTCCGCCCTGCCCGAGCCGTACACGGTCCGCTGGTACCGCGATGGCGATGCGCGACACTGGACGGCCGTCAAGTCCGCGGCCGATGAGCATCACCATGCCCCGCCGGACTACCACGCGCGCCTCTACCGCGCGCACCTCGACGAACTGCGGCGGCGGCAGGCGTTCGTCTGCGACGGCTCAGGCACGCCGGTGGGCACCGGCACGGCATGGTGGTTCGAGAATCTCAGCGACCCCAGCCTCGGCAAGATCAATTGGATGCTCATCGCGCCTGCCGCGCAAGGCCGCGGGTTGGCGAAGCCGCTGCTGGAGGCCTGCTGCGCCCGTCTGGCCGCCCTCGGACACACCCGGGCCGCGCTCTACACGCTTGCGCAGCGGCTACCGGCCATCAACCTGTACCGCAGCTTCGGCTTCGTGCCTCTGCTCAGGCACTCCGCGGACGCCCACGCCTGGGCTGCCACGAGTCCGCTGATGAAGCAGCCCTTCGCCGAAGCCGAGTACCTGCACGCCGCCGAACTCGGCCTCGACGGCGCCGCACTGTCGGGCTGACAACCGGCCGTCACCTGCGACAACAGGCGAGGACGGGTCAGTAGGAGGAGGTCGCGTTGTTCCGGGCCCAGAGCTTCTCGGCCTCGGAGCCGCCGGGAGGCGGCACGAGACCGTTGATCATCCAGAGGTCCTCGCTGGTCTCGTCGACGTGGAACTCCCAGTGCAGACCTGCGACGTGTTCGAGGTCGGGCTGGAGAATCCCCTTCACCCAGTGGGCGGTCCGGTGCCGGCTGTCCCGGTCGGGGTGGTGACGGGCGATGTGGTCGATGACGATGCGGACCGCGACCGACGCCGGGTCCCCGCCGACGAAGAAGTCCTCGGGCCGGATCTCACGGAACAGCGTCATCACGTAGAATCGAGGCAGGCCGATCTCTTCGTAGTGGTCGGTGATGCGAGCGGCGAGCTGGTGCTTGCGCTCGTCCGTGAACACTCCGAGCGTGTGTTGAACGATCCACAGCGGCATGGCGGATCAAGGCTCCTGAAGCGTCGGGATCCGGCGTCAGCGGTCTGACAAGGCTTGTCCGGGGCCGGTCATGGCCTGTGTCGCCACGAGCTCCGACAGGTCGCCCGCGATCGCCCCGCGTCATCAAACTACCGTTGACAGCGATCCGGTGTCCGGACTTCTCCAGCGAACTTCCCGCGCAGGCCCTGCCCAGCTCCAAGATCGGATGACCGCGGGTTCGGCGCGCCGCACCCATGGTGGTGCGCGTGCAGCGCGGGGCCGCGTTCGCCGGTGAGTTGCCGGTCGCCCCATTGCATCAGGGCCAGGAGGACCGGGGCGAGGTCGGCGCCCGCCGAGGTGAGCACGTACTCGTGCCGCGGCCTCGCCAACGCCACCGTGCTCGAAGCCATCGGCTGAATCCGCAGCCGCTGCGCCGGCACCGACGACCCCCGGGACGTCCGGTCAATCGACGACGTGGACCCGCACCCCGTCAGGATCACGCTTGGCCGTGTACATCGCGGTGTCCGCGTCGCGGAGCAGGTCGTCGAACCGGTCGACGGACCCGAGCGCCACCCCGATGCTCGCGCCGACCGACAGCTGGTGCTCCCCCACCGTCATCGGCTCCGACAGGGCCGCGTGGATGCGCTGTGCGGTGGCGACGGCGCCGTCCCTGGTGGTGTCGCTGAGCAGTACCACGAACTCGTCGCCGCCGACCCGTGCCGCGATGTCGACCGGTCGGACGCTGCGGCGCAGCCGTTGTGCGACGACGACGAGCAGCCCGTCGCCGGTCTGGTGGCCGAGCTGGTCGTTGACGGACTTGAAATCGTCTAGGTCGAGCATGAGCACGGCGTCGTGGCGCCCGGACGTGCCTGTTCCGTCCTGCATGGTCTGGATCCGCTCGTTGAGCAGGAACCGGTTGGGCAGCCCGGTGAGCTCGTCGTGCATGGCCTGCTCGCGAAGCCGTTCCTCGAGTCTGCGCGAGTCGGTGACGTCGTGGACGTTGACGATGACACCGCCGACCCCGGGATCGTCCATCCGGTTGGTGGCCAGTGCCTCCAGCCAGCGCGGGCCGGGGTCGGCGGCCACGCACAGTTGCGCGCGATGTGCCGATCGGGGCTGTGCCTGCACGTCGGCAAGAAGCTGCTCGATTGCCGCTGCGGCGTCGGGGGCGAGCGCAGTCAGGCGCCGGCCGACCGCTTGTGGTGGGTCGAGGCCCAGCAGGTCGTGCAGCGCGGGACTGGCATATCTGACGGTGCTGTCGGGGTCGAGCAGCAGGGTCAGGTCGGATGCGTTCTGCACCAGACTGCGAAAGCGCCGCTCCTGCTGGTGCAGGTCCCGGATGGCTGTCCTCAGACGCCGCAGCAGACGGCTGTTCTCACCAAAGGCAAGACTCTGGCGCACCATGGCCAGACCGGCGATGGCCACGACACCGACCACCATGCCCCAGCCCCGCACGGTGAGCCCCTCGTACACCAGCACGGTCACCAACATGGTCAGGCTGGCGGCTATCGCGAGGTAGGGCAACGGGCTGTTCACGGCGCGGCGACGCATGCTGAGCCCCGCGGGAACGACGCGCATCCGCGTCCACTGGACCCGAGCGCCCAGGGCGAACAGCAAAGCGGCGGCGAGCTGGCCGGCCTGCACCAATTTGATCTCGTTCGGGCCCAGGCTGACGAGGTTGGCCAGCGACCACGACCCCACCAGCACGCCCAGGCAGACGAACACCCCGGCCGGCGGTATCCACGGCGCGGAACCGCTCAACCGCAGTTTCACCCCGGCGGTGACTCCGAGCAGCGCCAGCAGACATGCGAGCAGGCTCAGCCCCTGCTGCACCGGGCTTCCGTCGGGGGAGCCGTCGGGCAGCCACAGCAACCACGCGAACATCGTCAGGGCGGTCATCACCGTGGCCACGTCCAGTAGCAGCCGCCGCCGGTCGTGGCGGGGCGCCTGCATCGGGTAGGTGACCACGGCCCAGCCCAAGGTGGCGACGGCCGCGGCGATGAGCGCCATGGCCGCCAGCCGGATCGGGTCTTCGGACGGGGTGCCGCGTGGACGGCCGAATGCGTACAGCAGGTGGGCCAGTGCGAACAGCAGGCCGGCGGCACCGATCATGCGCCAGTAGACGCGGACCGCCCGGGCGGCGTGCGGGGCGGTCGCGACGCGCCGGCACTGCCCGGCGAAGACGAGCCAGGCAGCGGTGCAGGCGACGTCGGCCACTCGGCCCGGCACGACATCGCCGAGCACCGCGATGACTGACAGCAGCCCTGTTCCGCCGAGCGCCGCGAGAAAGGGGTCCAGCCTGCGTCGTCGCTGCGCTTGCGCGGATGCGCTCATCGGCTCAGCGGCGGCCGGGAGTTCGGGAGCCGCTGTCCTGGGCGGGTCGGCGCCGACCTCGGAGGTCATCGCCGGGAACGCGCTCGTCCACGCACTCCAGGCTATGCCCGGGCGGTCGGCGAGGCCGCCGGGATCCGGCAAGGGCGTTGCCATACCCCGCCGTTTGCGCAGCCAGGGCGCAAAGCGCCCTTCCGGGACATCCGCACCCGCGAGGGTGGGCGCCGGGTCGATCCTGCCGTCGCGGGCGGTGAAGGCCAGTAGGCACCGTCGGCCCAGCTCGGCTGCGGCTGGGTCGGCGCGTACGGCGTGCGGTCAGCCCCTGATCTTGTCCAGTTGCGCCAGCGCCTGTTGCCGCAGGACTTCCGGCAGCGGAGCGAAGCTCACGTCATCGGCGATGGCCTGGCCGTCGGTGAGCAGATAGGTGAGGAACCGCTTGGCGAGGTCCGCCTTGGCGACGTCGCCGTAGCTCGTGCGGACCAGCAGGTAGCTCAGCGCCGTGATCGGGTACGCGCCGACGCCCGGGGCGTCGAGCACGTCGTAGGTCATGTCGCCATGGACCCGGGCCGCGGCCAGTGCCATCGTCGCGGCCTCGATCGTCGGCTCGACGAACCGGCCGTCCCTGTTCCGCACCGCGGCCGCGGCGAGCCCCGCCTGCATGGCGTCACGCAGGTCCAGGTAGCCGATGGACCCCGCATGGTGCTGGATCAGCCGGGCGACGCCGGTGTTGCGCTCGCCCGCCTGCGTGCCGGCCGGCCAGGCGATGCTGTCGCCGCTGCCCAGCCTCCACGACGGTGCCGCCGCGACAAGGTACCTGGTGAAGTTGTCGGTGGTGCCGGAGCCGTCGGCACGGCGCACGACCGTGATGTCCAGATCCGGTAGCGGCACCCCCGGATTGTCGGCCACGATCCTCGGATCGCGCCAATGTGTGATGTCGCGCTGGAAGATCCTGGCGATCGTGTCCGGCCTCAGCCGTAGTCCGTCCACGCCGGCCAGCATGTACGCGATCGTGACGGGTGCGGCGACCGTCGGCAGTCGCACGAACGTGCCCGGCGTGATCGCGTCGGCGTCCGTCACGGCGCTGTCCGTGCCGGCGAAGTCGGTCAGGCGCTGCGCGAACTCCTTCTTGCCGGCAGCCGAGCCGATGGCGTCGTAGCTGACGGTGACTTCGGGTGCGACCTGCTTGAATGCTGCGATCACCGCCTGGTAGTAGGCATCGGGCAGGCTCGCGCCTGAGCCCTCGAGCTGTCTGGACAGTGTGTACGCGTCGGCGACGGTGGGGCTGCCCGCGCGAACGCAGCCGGACAGCAGGGCCTGCGTCAGCAGGATCGCGGGCACCAGCAGCGATACCACCAGACGCGACATCAGACTCACCGCGGCGTCAGGACGGGTGCTCGTCGGGGCCGTCGGACAGGGCGCCGAGCAGGCGGGGAAGATCCATCTCACCGTCGGGGGTCTGGAATCCGCGTCGCATCGCGGCCCGCATCCGGCTGGAGCCTTCGGGGCTGCTCAGACCCTCGGCGAACAGGTCCGAGTCGCGGCGGAACGCCTCCGCGGGCGCCAGCGTGATCTCGTTGACCCGGTCCTTGAGCGTGGCGTGGGCCGCGGCCGGGAAACCCGCGATCCGATGCGCGAGCGCCGTGACGAAGCCCGGCAGTTCCGCGGCGGGCAGCGCCCGGTTGATCCAGCCGTACCGCTCGGCGAGGTCGGCGTCATAGTCCTGCGCGCTCAGCATGACCTCCAGCGCTCTGCCTCGCCCCAGCAGGCGGGTCAGGTGCTGGACACCACCCGCTCCCGGGATCGTGCCGAACGCCTGCTCGAGCTGGCAGAACAGCGCTGACTCCCGGGCGGCGAAGCGCATGTCGCAGGCCAGTACGAACTCGCTGCCCGCGCCGCGCACCCGGCCCTGGATCTGCGCGATGCTGACCAGACGGCTTTCGCTCAGGCGGCGGAACAGCAGCCCGATCGAGGGCTCGCCGACGAGTTCGGCGGCCTCGGCTCGATACTGCGCGACCTTGGTGACGTCGACATGCGAGATGAAGTAGTCGGGGTCGGCGCTGCTGAACACCAGCACCCGGGCACTGGCGTCAGCCTCGGCCGCCCGGATGAGCGTCACCAGGTCACGAACCAGCTCGGGTCCGAGAAGATTCATGGGCGGCGCACAAATCTCGGCGAAGACCACTGATCCATCGACGCGGACATCGAGCGTACGGGTCGCACTCTGGCCAGATGCACCGGCTGCTGCAGTCATCATGTGTCACGTCCGTCTCAGCAGACGCACTGGTCACGGATCGGGCAAGACGAACATCCTGCTCGCACCCTCAAACTACCGCAGCAGTGACGGCGACGACGGGCTCCCGGCGGGGACCGCCCGGTCGGCCGAACCGCCCCGCACCCGCGCCGACGCCGGACGCGTCGGCCGAATCTTGGGCACCTCACGTGGCTGCACCGCGCCGGCTGCGGGACAGGACCGTCCCCAGCCACAGCATGCCGACGCCGAGCAGTGCCATCGCCGCCGCGACGGGCACCCGGAACGGGTCTGCCAGGTGCAGCGCGAGGAACCACAGTCTGGTGTCACTGCCGCGCCAGATCAGATACAGCGGCACCAGCCCTTGCGGGAACAGCGGGATCCAGCACACGACGCACAGGAACATGACGACCGCCGCCCGGCGGGGCGGCAGCTTGACCCGCGCCGAAGCGGCGCGGCCGGGGCCGGGGGTGACGGTGCCGCCGCCGGACATGCGGGCGAGCAGTTCCGGGCCGCGCTCGCCCAGCCGCCGGTAGGCTGCGCGGCCCAGCCACCACGTGCACGCCCCGCCGGTCGCCAGCCCTACCGCTACCGCCGCCCAGCTCAGCAGCGGGCTGCCGGTGCGGTCGCCGAGCAGTGCGACACCTGCCGCGGGCAGCGCGGTCACCGGTACGACCACCAGCATCGCCAGGACCTGGCCGAAGATGTTGCCTGCGTCGAGCGGGTTGCCGCCGCGTCGGGCCGGCTCCGGGCCGGGCACGAGGAAGAACACCGAGGTGTATGCGATCAGCCCCGCTCCGCCGCCGACCAGCGCCGCGAGCAGCGCCAGCGCCCACGGCCAGGTCCATGCGCCGCCGCCGACCGCGGTCCCCGCCACGGTCAGCGCGACCGCGACCGGGGCGACCTGGATCAGCCACGCCACCTGCCTTCCGCGCACGTCGGCGCGGGTCCGCCCGGGGTCGACCAGGGTCAGCCACAGTGCGGTGCCGTCGAGTCCGTACAGGTTCGCCGACGTCGCCGCGGCCATCACCACGACGATGACCCCGGCCCACGGCAGCAGCCCGGCCCAGCCGATGGCCAGGGGCCACAGGGTGTAGACGAGCCCGAACCAGATCGCGAACCACCGCAGGTGCAGCCGCATCAGGTCACGCGACCAGGTGCGCAGCTCCTTGGCGGCGACGGTGCCGACCGGCCCGGCCCGGTCCAGCCGCTCCAGCAGCGGCGTGCGGACCCGACCCGGGCCGCGGTGCGCCGGCCGGGTCGTGGTGCGCCGCACCAGCAGCCGTGACCAGAGCAGTACCGCGGCGACCGGCAGCGCGACCAGCCCTGCCCCGGTTGCGGCCGCCAGCGGCCAGTCGCCGCGGGCGAGCGCGTCGAGGCAGACGACCGCCCAGCCCGAGGGCAGCACCCGCAGCAGGGTCGAGAACCCGACCGGCAGTCCCCGGTCGACGAGCCCGAACTGCACCGCGGCCCAGATCAGCACCCACGACTGGTTCAGCGTCGCGTTGACCCCGGCGTTGATCAGCGCGGACAGCACCGCACTGGGGCGGGAGCGGACCGCCAGGCCCATGACCGCCAGCATCAGCCGCGACAGTGCCACGACCAGGACGAGCTGCAGCGGCACGAGCACCAGGGCGGCGGTGAACGCGGCCAGGCCGAGACCGGCCGCGTACACGACCAGGGCGCTGAAGGCGACCAGGCTGATCAGCGGGCCGACGCCGATGAACGACACCGCCAGGAACCCGAACGCGACCCGCCGCGGCGGCAGCGGGATCAGCGCAAGCTGCTCGGGCCGGATCGACTCGTCGCCGCCGCCGGTGTAGACCGGGCCGAGCAGCCAGCCGAACATCCACACCGCCAGCGCGGCCGCGAACAGGTCGCCGCGCAAGGCCGGGCCTGGCAGGTCGGCGCCGGCGAGCATGATGGTGCCGACGGCGAGCGTGAGGCCCGCTGCCGCGCCGAGGAACAGGCCGCCGGCGCGGGCGCCGCTGGTCGAGTGCGCCAGCACCCGCAGCTTCATCAGGGTCAGGACGCCAACCACGACGGGCTCCGGGTGAGGTCGAGGTCGGCGCCGACCAGGCCGACGAACCGCTGCTCCAGCGTCGATCCGGCGCGGACCTGGTCGAGCGGGCCGGCGGCGGCGATCCGGCCGCGGTGTACGACGGCGACGTGGTCGCACAGCTGCTCGACGGTGGCCATGACGTGGCTGGACAGCACGACGGTGCCGCCGGCGGCGGTGAACTGGCGCAGCATCGCCCGGATGGTCAGCGCCGATACGGGGTCGACGGCTTCGAACGGCTCGTCGAGCACCAGTAGCGACGGCCCGTGCAGCAGCGCGGCGGCCAGGCCGATCTTCTTGCGCATGCCGGTCGAGTAGTCGATGACCAGGGTGCGTTCGGCGGCCGCGAGGTCGAGGATGTCGAGCAGCTCGTCGGCGCGGGCGGCGGCGACGGGTGGGGCGAGTCCGCGCAGCCGGCCGAGGAACACCAGCAGCTCGCGGCCGGTGAGTCGTTCGGGTAGGGCCAGGCCGTCGGGTAGGACGCCGAGGCGGGTTCGGGCCGGGATCGGGTCGGCCCAGACGTCGAGGCCTTCGACACGAACCGTGCCACTGTCGGGGCGCAGCAGGCCGACGGCCATGGACAGGGTGGTGGTCTTGCCCGCGCCGTTGGGCCCGACGAGGCCGAAGAACGCACCTGCGGGTACGCGCAGGCTGAGGTCGTCGACCGCCGTCCGGTCACCGAACCGCTTGCCCAAATTCGTGATCTCCAACGCGGGTGTCCGCACGAGTTCCCCTCCGCCACCGGTCCACGCGGACGGTATGGTCGGCCCTGCCGCCTTACCGTCTTGGTCATCTGGACCTACGCTCTGTCGTGCGCGGACGGTTGGTGCCCCGGCGGACTGTTCATCATCCATTCCGGCGGTGGGCCGGCAACGTCTACGCCGACGGGCGAGGTGCCGGTGGGCTGCGATGCGCTGCTGTTCGACGAACAGCCCCCGATGCCCGCTGTCAGCGTGGTAAGCCGAATCGGGACGACGTGACCGACCAGTCGCCCGGCGGCGGATCGGCGTCACGCGTTCGGCCGCGCAGGTCCACCTGCGCCTGACGGCGAAGGTGTCCACCGAAGGGCTCAGATGGCAGCGGACTGCACCTACGACTGGAATCCGCTGACGACGGCGCCGCTGAACTCGCAGCTGGCGGGCGTACTGGCGGGTCTGGTGTTCGCCGGGATGATCGTCCTGATCAGCGTGCAACCCGAGCCGTCTCGCCTGCCGAGCGGCGTCGAGCCGGGACGGCGCACCGAGGCGCTGGTCCTGCTGGTCGGCTCGTTCCTCGCACTCCTGATGGCCAGCTTCCTGTTCGGCGTCGCTTCCGGCGACACCGTCTGCATCCGGGGCCGGACCCTGCTCCTGTCCGCCGGCGGCCTGCTGGGGCTCGGTGTGCTGAGCATGTTCGGCGGGTTGTGCTGGCTCATCGACCAGTACGATCACGAATCGCGGCGCGCCACCCGGGTGACGTTGTTCGCGACGTACTTCGTCGGGTTCATCGTGATCTTCTACCTGTCGACCACGGTCGGTAGTTATGTCGACGACGTCGGCAGCGAACTCTCCGGGCAGCTACCGGGGTGGCTCCCGACGGTCATCAACTACTACTACCTGCCGATCCTGGAAGGCCTCACGGCTGTGCTGCTCCTGCGGTCGCTGGTACACCAGTACATCAGGCGCCCGCGCACGGAAACGTCGGAGATCACGGTCCTGGCGACCGCCTACATCTACGTTCTCGGCGTGATGGTCGCCGGCGTGATCGCCATCCAGACGACGAAGTTCGACGCCGACAAACCGATCACCCTCGGCTACTTCACCTTCGCGACGCTCACCTCGATCGGCGCTCCGGCTGTCGCCCTCGTGATGCAGCTGTTCGCCCTGCCGACGGGTCGCTCCGTGTCGGTCGCACAGCACCGGCCGGACGACGCCGCCGCCCTCCCCCACGCGGAGTGACGCCGGAACCGCCCGCTCCGCCCGCTCACACCCAGATCGCCGCCTCTACCCCACCGGCAAGCTGCTCAGGCACGGCCGGAATCGAGAACGCCGCACCGGCGAGGACCCGGCGCGCCGACCACGCCGCCGCGGCCGCGGCCAGCACGTCGTCGACCCTGGCCAGCCGACCCGCCTGCCCGAGGTCGCCCGACGGCAGCACGCCCGCGGCCGCCAGCAACTCGCGGCGGCGCTGCGCCCCCGCCCACGTCGTCTTACCCGCCGCGAGCGCGGCACCGTCCGCGAGCTGTGCGAACGACAGCTCCGGGTGCACCTCGACGGCACGGCGGCCGGTGTCGCGGATCCACGCGTCGACATCCAGGATCTTGTGGCGCAACCCGTATGCCTGCTGCGAGACGCCTTCGCCCGTACGCTCCCTGTTCAGCCGCACCGCCTCGGCGTGGTCGCCGGCGGCCAGCGCCGCACGCACCGGCGTCATGAACACCGACGCCCAGCGCGGCCCGGCCATGACGCGCGCCTGCACGTCGGCGCGGCGGCGGCCCTGGTCGGGCAGCCCGATCGGGATGTCGATCCCGACGACCGCCACCTCGCCGCCCGCATCGGCGGCCCCGACCAGCTCGGCGATCGTCGCGCCGAAATGCGCGTCCACGGTCGTGCCGTCCAGGACCACGCCGACCCAGCCGGCCTTGCACGCGTCCGCGCCGAGCACCCGCCCTGTCACCGGCCCAGCGTCTCACGCCCGTCGCCGCGCACGCCGAAACTCGATGGCCGGGTCGACTCGGCCGGTGCGATGATCTCCGCCTGGGTCGCTAGCTCAATTGGCAGAGCTTTCGACTGAGTAGCACGTCCGTTCCCCGCCTGTGCGGCCATGGACGCGCTTCCTTCTCCTTGTTGGATCGAAGGGTTCGGGGTTCGAGTCCCCGGCGACCCACTTGTGCTGCTGCTGCGGGCCGCGGCTGCCGTGGCCGACTGGAACGGGGAGGACCACGTGCTCGACAAGACGATCATTCAGAAGACGCTGCGCGTGCCGGCCAGCGCCGGCCCGGCCGGCGACGGCGGTTCGGTGGCCCGGCAATTGGATGCGGTGCTGCTCGATGTCGGATTCTCATTGTCGCGCGAGCTGCTGGAACACATCGGCGGCGTGGCCCCGGCGCCGGCGTTGGACCTCGCCGCCACGGTCGTGTCGGCGGTGCGCGAACTCGTCGGCGACCATGTGCAGCACAACGCCTATTTCATCGGCTTCCCGCACGACGTGCCCGACACCGTCGAGTTCTGGACGGACCGGCTACGGGCGGCCGTAGTCACCGGCGGTGGCACGGCGACCGACACGCAGCTGCGCTACGCCGTCGCCTCGGGCACGGTCAACCTGCTCGACCTGCCCGACTACGGGACCTACCAGCACACCTATGCCGAGCTGCTCGCCGCCCACGACGAGCTGATCGCCGCGGCCGGTGACCGGTTGACCCTGCTGCGCCTCGGCGATGCCACCGAGGTGGAGGCGGCACGGCTGTACCTGGCCATGGCAGGCAGCTCGACGCCGCACGGCGAGGCGGACCTCACGATCCTCAGCGAGCTCTCGGTCGCCTGCCTGGACGGCGTGCAGCCGGCCGAGATCCCGGTACGGGAGAACCGTGCCGTGCTCAACGGGATCCGGCTCGTCCTCGGCCGGCCGCTGGTCGGCGTGGACACGACGACCGACGTGCTGCGCGTTGCCTGCCAGGTGTCCGGCGGGGACGCCTCGCTCGCCACACCCACCCGATTTCGTGCTTTCCGGCGCCCGGAGCGGCGGATGCTGCTGGCAGCACTGGACCGGGTCGTCGGCGCGAACCCGGACAAGCTCGGTGACGTCGCGCGCTATGCGGAACGGTGGAAGCGGCTCGGGGAACGGCTGCACCCGCACGAGTACCCGCAGTGGCCGCACGCGCAGCAGGTCTTCACGGTCGCCCGCGGCGAGCTGCGGGTCAGCAACCTCGCCGGCCGCGCGGAGGCCGCGATCCGCGCCGGAGCCGTCGGTCCGGCCGCGACGGTGCTGTCGGCCGCGCCGGGTCTACTACTGCGCTCCGCGGACCGGCTGCTGCGGCAGGCCCCGGCGGCGCAGCGGACCGATGTGGTCGAAGCCGTCACCGGGGCGCTCGGCTCGGCGTCGGGGCGCGTGCTCCTGTCGCTGCGGGAGCACGTCGGCAACCGGCTGACGCCCGCGTCCGCCCGCATGTACGCGAACCGCTCGCGGCGCGCGTGGATCGGGCCCGACGCGCGTGCGCCGCTGCCCGCCGAGCTGGTGGCCGAGTTGTCGTCGCTGCTCGACGCCGAGATCGGCGCCCGGCTGCCGGAGTCGCGGCGACCGCTGCTGGTGGACCCGGAGGTGCTCGACGTCGCGCTGCCACTGTCGGGCAAGGCGTCCGAAGGCGGCTTCGCGGTGCTGCCGAGGGGCTCGCGGGCGTCGGTGTCCGGTGAGCAGCTGCGTTTCTTCATGTACTGGCGCCAGGCGCGTCAGCGCACCGACTACGACCTGTCGGTGCTGCTGCTCGATGACCAGTTCCACACCGCGGGTCAGGTGTCCTGGACGAACTATCACCACGACGGTGTGGTGCACTCCGGCGACATCACCGACGCGGCGAACGGTGCGACCGAGTTCATCGACGTGCCGCTGACGGTCGAGGGTCACTACGTGGTTCCGCAGGTCTACGTCTTTGCGGGCGAGTCGTTCGACGAGGTCGCCGAGTCGATGTTCGGGTACCAGACCCGGACGCGGGAGCAGCGGGGTGCGCCGTTCGACGCGCGGACCGTGCGGGCGCGTTCGCATCTGCGCGGCCAGGGCCGGATCGCGCTGCCGATGGTGTTCGCCAGGGGCGAGCGCGGCTGGCAGGCCGTGTGGCTGCACCTGTACCTGGGAGGCAGGCCGTCGTTCAACCGGGTGGAGGACAACACGTTCTCCACGGCCGCACGGGTGCGGGCGCTGGTGGAACGCCGTCACCTCACCGTGTCCTACCTGGTGGACCTGTGGCGGGCACGGGCCGAGGTGATGACGTGGAACGGCCGGTTGCCGGACGAGCCGGTCACGTTCATCGGTCTCAGCGCGCCCGAAGGCCTGCCGGAGGGTTCGGAGGCGTACACGCTGGATCGGCTCGCCGAGCTGATCCCCGAGTAGGCGTCAGCCGGGGCGCTTGCTGGTGTCGCTCCGCCGTGGACGGTCGGGTCGGCGCCCCGGGCGCAGGCCATTGGATCTTCAGCCATCCACTGTGGAACGATCATCGCGGGGCGCGGATCCGCGCGCCCCGCGATCCTGGGGAGGACAAATGCGTGTACTCGCGCGGCGGGCGGCGGTTGCGGTCGCTTCGGTGCTGCTGGTGCTGACTGCGGCCGGCACGCCCGCACAGGCGGCGGCGAACCCGTACACGGCGGCGTCGGCCTGCGCCACCGACTTCGGCGGCTCGTGGGCGTATGCCGCCGACGGCCACCGCACCATCTCCGCGGGCGGCACGAAGGTCGGCGACGTGTACCTGATGTACAACAGCGCGACGGGCTACAACTGCGTCGCCACGCTCAAGGCGGTGTCGGTCGGCTCGGCCAGCGGCGTGGCCGCGCTGGTGCGGGTCGAGGGTGGCGCATGGGCGCCGGATTCGGGCAACTACCGCTACTACGCGGCGGTGCAGCGGTACGCCGCCGACCGGTGCGTGATGTACAGCGGCGAGGCCCTGTACGGCACCAGCTGGTACAGCAACGGCCGGTCGAGCTGGGGCAACTGCGGCTGACACCGGGCTCGGCGGCGCGGCAGAGGCTGCGCCGCCGAGGCAGCCCGCCGCCGGGATCGCCTAAGATCAAGATCGTGATGAGTGACAGCTGGAAACTGGGCGGCGATCTCGACGTCGCCCGTGTCGGATACGGCGCGATGAAGCTGACCGGCTGGCCGCGGGGCGAGCGCCCCGAACGCGAGACTGCGCTGGCGATCCTGCGGCGGGCGGTGGAGCTCGGGGTGAACCACATCGACACCTCGAACTACTACGCCCGCGACGGAGTCGCCGCCAACGAATTGATCAAGACGGCGCTGTACCCGTACCCGGCCGGCCTGGTCCTCGTGACCAAGGTGGGCGCCCTGGTGGAGGGTCCGGACATCGCCCTGCCGCCGTCGGAGCACACGGGCCTGACCCCCGACGGGCTGCGCCGCGGCGTGGAGGCGAACCTGCGTTCGCTCGGCGTCGACCGGATGGACGTGGTGAACCTGCGCATGGGCGACCGCGGCCACGACCGCTCGGCCATCGCGGAGCCGCTGCAGGCGCTGATGGCGCTGCGCGACGAGGGACTGATCCGGCACATCGGCATCTCGAACATCGGCCTCGCCGAGTTCGAGCTGGCCCGCACGATCGCCCCGATCGTGTGCGTCCAGAACCAGTACAACATCGCCAACCGGGACGACGACCCGCTGGTGGACGCATGCGCGGCAGCCGGCGTGGCGTACGTGCCGTTCTTTCCGGTCGGCGGGTTCCAGCCGCTGACGGCCGAGCACCTGGCCACCGTCGCCGGGCGGCGCGGCGCTTCGGTCGCGCAGGTCGCGCTGGCCTGGCTGCTGGCCCGCTCCCCCAACATCCTGCTCATCCCGGGCACCGGCTCCCTGGCCCACCTGACGGAGAACGTCGCCGCGGCCGATCTCACCCTCACCGACGACGACCTGGCCCTGCTGGGCTGACAGCCCGGCGCCGGCAACGCGATGGGAATGTCGCGTCGTGCGAGTCGCCGCGGCCCCCGGGGGGGGGGGCGGGGGCCCCGGGGGGGGGGGGGCGGGGGCGGGGGCGGGGGGGGCC
>NZ_ML769316.1:338227-557102 GCF_009720365.1 Catellatospora paridis
CCGCGCCCCCGCGGCGGCTCTGGCGGCGGGGGCGGCGCGGCGGGGCCCGGGGGGGGGCCCCCCCGCGACTCGGGTCGGGGCGTCACAGGTCAAGGGGCTTGGAAGCCCGCCTCGCCGAGCACGGCCTTGCCGCGGTCGGAGGTGACGAAGGTCAGGAACGCCTGTCCTGCGGTCTTGTTCGGGGCTTCCTTGAGCAGCACGATCGGGTAGTCGTTGATCACCTGGGCGGACTCGGGGAACTCGACGCCGTCGACGTCGGCGGCGGCGGCCTTGGCGTCGGTGCGGTACACCAGCGCCGCGTCGACCTCACCGAGCTTCACCTTCTGCAGCGCCGCCTTGACGTCCTGCTCCAGCGTCACCGGGGTGACCTTCACCCCAGCTGCGTCCAGGGCCTTCTTCGCCGCGGCACCGCACGGGACCTGCTCGGCGCACAGCGCGACCTTCAGGTCGGGCTTGGACAGGTTCTCCAGCGTGTTGATGCCCTTCGGGTTGCCCTTGGGCACCGCGATGACGAGCTGGTTCTTCACGAACACGGTCGGGGTGCCGTCGGCGTCGCCGGCGTCGACGACGGTCTTCATCGTCGCGGGGCTGGCCGCGGCGAAGACGTCCGCGGGCGCGCCCTGAGTGATCTGGGTGGCCAGCGCGGAGCTGCCGGCGAAGTTGAAGATCACCTTCGTGCCGGGGTTGGCCACCTCGAACTCCTTGCCGAGCTTGGTGAACGACTCGGTCAGCGACGCTGCGGCGAACACGGTCACGTCACCGCTGACGCCGTTGCCCGAGACGCCGGCCCCCGGCTGGGCGGTCCCGTCGCCACCGCACGCGGCCGTGGTCAAAGCCCCGGCCATCACCAGGCCCGCCAGCGCCGATCGGATCAATCTGCTGTACATGAATCGTTCCTCCCCTGCCCGAAGGCGTATCCGATCCGGTAGGACGTCACCGGCCAAGCCTAACCTCGCAACTGCGATCCTTATCAGTCTGCCTGATGGTTCGTTGCGGAACCGATGGCGTTCTCAACATCGCAACTGCATGATGGAGAGCATGACCGGTTCCGGCTCCCCTTCGCCGCGGCCCACCTCGGCGCAGCAGCGCCGCTGGGACGAACTGTTGACGCTGCTGGCCGACAGCGTCGCGACCGCGGGCACCGTCGTGGTCGACGGTTACTGCCACAGCGACTGGTTCGCCGACCGGCTGCACGCCACGCTGCACTCCACCGGCCGGCACGCCATCCGCCTGACCCGGCGGTCGCCGTTGCACGACGAGGACAGGTGGTACGCCCACCGCGGCCCGGCCACCCTGGCCCTGGCCGACGGGGCGGGCTGGCGCGCCCGTCCCCCTGGCGGGCGCTGGGATGTGGTGATCTGGCTGCGCACCCCCGCCGCCCACGGCCACGGCGGCGCGTACCCCGACGATGCGCAGATCGTGGTGGACCTGCACGACCCGGACTGGCCGATCGTGCGGCACATCGACCCGGCCCTGGCCGCCCACGACCGTTGGTACCTACCCGAGACCCGGGCGTTCTTCGCCGTACGCGCCGCGACCTGGGACATCAAGTTCGGTGACGACATGCCCACCTACGCCGCCGCCGTCGCAGCGGCGAACATCCCCGTCGGCACGGCGGTGGCCGACATCGGCTGCGGCACCGGCCGTGCCCTGCCCGCGCTACGGGCCGCCGTCGGCCCCGAAGGCACCGTCATCGGCGTCGACGTCACGACCGAGATGCTCACCGCCGCCCGGGACCTGGGCCGCAGCGTCGGCGCCCATCTCGTCCTCGCGGACGCGCGGCACCTGCCGCTGGCCGACGGCACGCTGAACGCGGTGTTCGCCGCCGGATTGCTCCATCACCTGCCCGACACCCGGGCCGGGCTGGCCGAACTTGCCCGCGTCACCGGTGCGGGCGGGCGGCTGGTGCTGTTCCACCCGTCCGGACGCGCCGCGTTGGCCGCCCGGCACGGCCGCACCCTGGCACCCGACGAGCCCATGGCGGAAGGGCCGCTGCGGCAGTCGACGGCCGTGACCGGCTGGCGGCTGGACAGCTACGAGGGGTTGCCGAACCCGACGAGGGTGCAGTCCGGCAGCGCGCCGATGCCGTCGAAGGCGGGGATCGCCGGCAACTGTGCGGTGTACTGCCGGCTCGCGTAGTGCGTACCGGCCGCGATGCGCTAGTCGACGTTCTCGACCGCGACCGCCTTCACGTCGATGACCACCTCGTCGTCGCCGGCCACGGGATCCGGGAAGTCCTCGTAGCGAGGGATGCCACCGATCTCGGGCAGCACCGCCGCCTTCATCGCAGCTCCCGGTCGAAGAATGCCGCGATCCGGCGCTGCCAGGTCGGCATGAACCGGGGAGGGCGGGCAGGCGAGTGGTTCCACCTGTGGTTCAGCGAAGGGTGGGCCGCGACGCCGCGACGCCGCGCGTGGCCATGGCCCGCCGTGCCCTGGTGTCCGGCGGGCCGCTCGGCGTGCGCGGGGACTCCGGGGATGCGGTGTGTCGCCCAGTGCAGCAGGCCGCCGAGCGAGCGCTTGTGCGTCATCGTCGTCTCCGTCTCTCTATCAGTGATAGAGAGACTCTAGCACTGATAGAGTGCCGACGGGAGGTACCGAAATTGGCGCTAGACCGACAGCGGATCGTCGCCGAGGCCGTCGCCCTGCTGGACGCCG
Organism: Catellatospora paridis; assembly: GCF_009720365.1. Taxonomy (GTDB): domain Bacteria; phylum Actinomycetota; class Actinomycetes; order Mycobacteriales; family Micromonosporaceae; genus Catellatospora; species Catellatospora paridis. The sequence goes on from NZ_ML769316.1 coordinate 340,885, forward strand.
AGGGTCTCGACGGCGTGACGACACGCAAACTCGCCGCGCGGCTCGGCGTGCAATCGCCGACCCTCTACTGGCATCTGCCCAACAAGGCGGCCCTGGTCACCGCGATCGCCGACGCGATCCTCGACCAGGAGTTCGGCCACATGTCACCGCCCGAGCCGGATCAACACTGGCATGACTGGTTGAGCGGCCTCGCCGAGCGGCTGCGCCGAGCGCTGCTCGCCCATCCGGACGGCGCCCGGGTCATCTCCGCGTCCCAGCTCTCCGCCACCATGGCAGCGATCTCCGAACTGGCCATGAGCACCCTGGTGGCGCGCGGTATCCCGTTGCGGCAGGCCCGCGTGATCGTCCTGACGGTCGAGCGCTTCACGGTCGGCCACGTCCTCGAAGAACAGGCCCCCCGCCCGGACACGGAGGCGCTGAAAGACTTCGACATGGCCGCATTCACCGAGCAGCACCCGACCGTCGTGGCCGCGGTCGCCGACTACTTCAGCCCCGGCCGCACGGTGGACGACCTGTTCCGCGACTGTCTGGAGGTGGTCATCGCGGGCGCCGCGGTCAAAGCCGACGCCACCTCCTGACCGATCATCCGCTCTGCAGCATCGGTGAGTTTGGGCTCCGCCGGTTCTGGGCAGATTCCTGTGTCGGCGAATTCCGGACCGCGGTGGCCAGCGCGCGCGGATACGGTCGCAAGGTGGCCCTGGATATTCCGGCCTCGATGCAGGCGGTGTCGGTGTGCATGCCGGCGGACCGGCCTGAGCTGATCGTGTGCCAAGACGAACGAGGGAGATGTTGATCATGGCTGCTCTGCCACCCGTTGTCGACTCCGCCACCTGGCGCAAGGAGCTGGACGAGCTGCGCGCACGCGAGAAGGCAGCCACCAGGGAGCTCGACGCGATCGCCGCCCAGCGACGCAGGCTCCCCATGGTGAAGATGCCCGAATACACCCTGGCCGGCGCCGAGGGGCCGGTCCGGCTCGCCGATGTCTTCGACGGCAGGTCGCAGTTGATCGTCTACAACCACATGTGGGACCCCGACCCGAACGCGCAGTGGCAGTGCGGCGGCTGCACCAGCCTCACGTCGTCGTACACCCGGCTGGACTTCCTCGACAACTACGACGCACGATTCGTGATCGTGACCCAAGGACCGATCGACGCGGCCCTCGCCTACGCCGAACGCGTCGGCAACAAGATGACCTGGTACTCCACCTCCGACAGCCCGTTCGGGGCCGACGTCGACGCACCGCCCGGGGGCGGGTTCGCGTTCAACGTCTTCCTGCGTGACGGCGACACCGTGTACCGCACGTGGCACACCACCGGTCGCGGAGCCGAACAGCTCACGTTCACCTTCGCCCTGGTCGATGTGCTGCCCCACGGGCGGCAGGAGGAGTGGCAGGACTCCCCGGAAGGATGGCCGCAGCAGCCGACGTACAGCGGCTGGCTCGACTCGCCCGACGTCGCCCGGTTGTACGGTCCCGCCGAGTGACACCCGCCGCCGGCCCGGGTGTCCGAAGGTGGGGCAAGATCATGTGCGGCGCGGCGTTCCCGCCATGTTCCCGCAGCCAGTCATAACCAGCCGGACTCAGCCAGACACACCCGGACCCCAGACGAAACGTGACTCCGACGGATCTCGCTGGTCCGAGCTGCTTTTTGCTGTTGGTGGCGGGTAGAGAATTCGAACCTCTGTAGCTTTCGCGACGGATTCACAGTGCTGGGCGAATGCCGCTTCGGCGTGCGGTGGCCGTTCTGCGCCCAGATCGGGCGTACGCGCAGGGGGCATGAGGCTGCGCAGTTGGTCGACCCGGGCCTGCGCGCCGGTCAGGGAGTAGCTGCCCAGGGTCCGCAGCGGCATCAGGGCACCACCGAGTCGCAGCACGGGGCCGTGGACTGGTAGACCCGCCCGCTCGTCGACCTGGGCGCAGAAGATGTCCTCGACCTCGCTCCACGGGGTCACCACGGTGCGGCTGTCGAAGCCGCGAACGTGCACGCCCTCGCTGTCGATGACCACACCCATCCGCAGCGCCCGCCACACGCCGACGACGCCCATGAGGGAGCACACGACGCCGAGCACCGCGCCGAACAGGTATCGCCCCGCCAGCACCTCCTCGTGGGTCAGATACAGCAGGCCGAGCAGACCAAACATGATGAAGACGGCCAGGAGGACCGCTACCTGGATGCGGGGACGGATGACGACGCGTTTCACGTCGGCAGATGCTACATGCCCCTTCACCAGGGCATCAGCGGTGCGATCGCCCGCCACCATCTGTCCGCACCTGCACGTCTGGTTCGTGACCGGCCGCCACCGACCAGCCCGCAAGTAATCCGCAGGTTCAGGGTTCGAGTCCTTGATGGCCACAATCGGACATTGCGCAGATGACCGGGCAGCGAGCGTGCGATGCTTCGTTGCATGCGGGAGCCGAACGACCGCCGGAACAGCGAGCACAGCGGGCACGTTCGCGCGGTGTTGTTGGACTTCTACGGCACGGTCGTCGCCGAGGACGACGCCATTGTCGCCGACATCTACCGGCAGCTACTGGACCAGTGCACTGATCCTCATGAAGTAACCGCGACGCAGGTGGCCTCGTATCGGTGGCGCGCGTTTTGCGAGGAGATGACGGCCGACCGGGCGGCGTTTCGATGTCAGCGGGACATCGCCGTGTCGTCACTGGCCCGCACGGTGCGTCGGTTCGGCTCGGCCGCCGACCCGGAAGCCTTGTGCGCGTCGCAGTTCGCGTTCTGGCGTGAGCCGGACCTGTTTCCCGACGCCCGCGCATTCCTCGACCTGATCGACGTGCCGGTCTGCGTGGTGTCCAACATCGACCGCGCCGATGTGCTGGCCGCGATCGCCTATCACGGGCTGCCGCTGGCGCACGTGGTCACCAGCGAGGACGTGGGCCGCTACAAGCCACACCCAGCGATGTTCCAGGCCGCGTTGGACCTGCTCGACCTGCCCGTCGGCGCGGTGCTGCACATCGGCGACTCGCTGTCGGCCGACATCACCGGCGCTCACACCTTCGGCATTCCCAGCGTGTGGGTCAACCGATCCGGCAAGCCACGGCCGGACCCGTTGCACGCGATCACCGAGGTAGACACCCTCGCCGCTGCGCTGCCGCTGGTGCCGCACCGGCGATGAACGCCACCTCCGAATGGGCCTCGCGAGTCGGTGCACGCCAGACCGTCGCCAGGCCGTCATAGGTGACGGCGAACTCGCCGGTCAGGACGACACCGGCGCCCAATAATCTCGGACTGTGTCCGAACCTCTCGATGTCCGCTGCCCGCCCAGCCCGGTCCGCTGGGTTCTTCATGCGCCTACTGACCCGTGGGGGGAGCGCTATGCGGCGGAGGTTCGCGTCGAGATCCATGACAGCGGGCTGGGTGCACATCCTCGCCGCCACCGCAGAAAGCCCCGAGGGCAGCCCCATGGCGGTGGGCGTCCGGTTCCGGCTCGGCGATGGTGACGATGCGGGCCCGCGGCCCCGCGCAGGCGCATAAGCTGCACTAAGACGGCTGCCACTCGCGGAAGGCCACGACAATGAGCACTCCAGGCCATGCCGGTGGTATCACCAAGGCCCTCTACACCGCGGAGGCTGTCGTGGAGGGTGGCCGCAACGGCCACGGTCGCACCTCCGACGGCCGGCTTGAGGTCGACCTGGCCGTCCCGGAGTCGATGGGCGGGGCGAGCGGCGACGGCACCAACCCCGAGCAGCTGTTCGCCGTCGGCTACGCCGCCTGCTTCCAGTCCGCGATGCTCAACGTGGCCCGCGGCCGCGGCCTCGATCTCGACCGATCCCGCATCCATTCGACGGTCGCCATCGGCCCGACCGGCCACGGCGGGATGGGCCTCGCCGTCACCTTGGACCTGCATGCGGACAACCTGAGCCGGGACGACGCCGTCAGCCTGCTCGGCCGGGCGGATCAGCTCTGTCCATATTCCAACGCCACCCGAGGCAACATCGACGTCACGCTGAAATTCGCAGGCGAACCGATCTAGGCAGAGCGGGGAGGGTCATGTCCTCGGCCTTCCCGCCTCCGGGCAGGCGGAGCGCGCGTATTCCGTACAAGTGGTCGGTGCTGTCCAACACCACGCTGGGCATGCTCCTGGCCACCGTGAACGCGTCCATTCTGATCATCTCGCTGCCTGCCATCTTCAACGGCATCCACCTCGATCCGCTCGCCCCCGGCAACGTGAGCTACCTCCTCTGGCTGCTGATGGGGTACCTGCTGGTCACGGCGGTGCTGGTGGTCAGCCTCGGCAGGCTGGGCGACATCTACGGGCGGGTGCGTATCTACCGCGCCGGCTTCGTCGTGTTCGCCGCCGCCTCGGTCGCGCTGGCGTTGACCCCGACCGGTGGCACCGCTGGGGCGCTGTGGCTGATCGGCTGGCGCCTGGTGCAGGGTGTGGGCGGCGCGATGCTGATGGCCAACTCGACCGCGATCATCACCGACGCCTTCCCTGCCCGGCAACGCGGCACCGCCCTGGGCGTCAACCAGGTCGCCGGACTGGCCGGCGGCTTCATCGGCCTGATCCTGGGCGGGGTGCTCTCGGCGTGGAACTGGCGGGCGATCTTCTGGGTCAGTGTCGTGGTCGGCCTCGCGGGCGCCTGGTGGGCCTACCGCAACCTGCGCGAGACGGCACAGCCCCGGCCCGGTGTGCGCATCGACTGGTGGGGCAACCTGACGTTCGCCGCGGGTCTGACCGTCCTGCTCGCGGCGATCACGTACGGCATCCAGCCCTATGGCGGGCACACCGAGGGCTGGACCAACCCGTGGGTCCTCGGCGGAATCCTCGGCGGCGTGGCCCTGCTGATCGTCTTCTGCATCGTCGAGACCCGGGTGCCCCAGCCGATGTTCCATCTCGGCCTGTTCCGGATCCAGGCGTTCTGGGCAGGCAACGCGGCCGCGCTGCTCAACGCGATCGGCCGCGGCGGGCTGCAGTTCATGCTGATCATCTGGCTGCAGGGCATCTGGCTGCCGCTGCACGGCTACGACTTCGCGCAGACCCCGCTCTGGGCGGGCATCTACCTGCTGCCGCTCACGGTGGGGTTCATCGCCGCCGGCCCGGTCTCCGGCTTCCTGTCCGACCGGTATGGCGCGAAGCTCTTCGCCACCGGTGGGCTGCTTCTCACGGCGCTGAGCTTCCTCGGCCTGCTGGTGATCTCGGTCGACTTCAGCTACCCGATGTTCGCCGCGCTGCTGCTGCTCAACGGGATCGGCGGGGGCCTGTTCTCGGCGCCGAACACGACGGCGGTGATGAACGCGGTGCCGCCCGCCGAGCGTGGCGTCGCGTCCGGTATCCGGGCGACCTTTCAGAACACCGGCATGGTGCTGTCCATCGGCGTGTTCTTCTCGCTGCTCGTCGCCGGGCTGTCGCGGTCGCTGCCGGGCACGCTGCACAGCGGGCTGGCCACCGACGGCGTACCCGGACCCGCGATCGCCGCGATCACCGCGGTGCCGCCGGTGGGGCTCATGTTCGCCGCGTTCCTCGGCGCCAACCCGATCGCCTCGCTGCTGAGTGCTGCCGGTGTCCTGCACGAGCTGCCCGCGTCGACGGTGTCGACGCTGACCGCCCGGACCTACCTGCCGCACCTGCTGTCCGGCCCGTTCCACCGCGGCCTCGTCGTGGTGTTCGTCCTGGCCGCCGCGCTGAATGTGGTCGCGGCGGTGGTGTCGCTGTTCCGCGGCGGTGTCTACATCTACGACGAGCACGTCCACGACGAGGAAATCCGCGTGGAGTCCGACTGCGGATAGTCGCGACGCGCCCTCAGCTCTGTTCCGGAGGGCGCCGACGTGATGGCGGCTTCGGCCCGTCGTGCTCACCGGACGGGCGTAGCCTGGCCGTCATGGGTGTAACGGTGCTGCCGGCTGCCGACCGCATCGCCGTTGCGTGGCGCAACGGTGGCGGGGTCACCCGTGAGATCGCCGCCTTCCCTGCAGGCGTCGATGACTTCCGGTGGCGGCTGAGCATCGCCGATGTCGGCGCGGACGGCCCGTTCTCGGCCTTCGTCGGCTACCGGCGCGTGATCACCGTGCTCACGGGTGCGGGCATGCGGCTGACCGTCGGCGACGCCGTACACGACATCAGGCCGCTGGAGCCGTTCGAGTTCGACGGCGGAGCCCCGACGACCTGCACACTGCCGGGCGGACCGATCACCGACCTCAACCTCATCGTGCAGGCCGGTGCCCACGGTGCGGTACGCATCGTCGAGACCAGCGGCCCCCTGACCGTGACCGGGCCGGCCGCGATCGTCATGGTGCGCGGGGCGGCGACCCTGGAAGGGCGCAGTGTGGGCGTGCCGGACGCGGCACTCGTGGACCGCGCCACGGTCACCGCGCTGCGGCCCGTGGGCACGGCGACCGCGGCACTGATCGACCTGCCCTGACCTGCCCGCACGGTTGTCGAGGTCCATTACGAGGTACACCGGCGCACAGGCAAGACCCCCGATCAGAGGTCATCTGACCGGGGGTCTAGGTACCCTGTGCAGCGGGTCGGTCAGGCGGCCGTGGTGAAGGCCACCGAGGCAGGCTTCAGCACGAGCACACCGTTGGCGTCATAGATCTTGCAGCGGAACGTGTAGCCGGTGTCCGGCGCCAGCCCGGTGCGGACCGAGGTGACCGTCTGCGGGCCGTCGGCGACGGTGACCCCGGCGGTCTCGTGGAACTCCGTCCCGCCGACCGTACGCCAGGACGCCACGGCGACCCGGTAGCTCAGATTGTGCGGGTCGACGCCGCACGACAGCGCCGCCGAGGTCGAGGTGACGTCGGCCGCCGGGTTGTTGGTCGCGGTGACCGGCCCCGCGAACAGCGAGCCGTCGATCGCGCTCTTCCACGCCTGCTGCGACGCGGTGTCGTGCAGGCGGTTGTCGTAGTTGAGCTCGTAGTCGTAGTAGGCGACGAAGACCACGTCGTTGTCGCGCGCCCAGTACGCCATGTCGGTGAGGAACGCGGCGCGGTCGGCGGCGTCGAGGTAGCCGAGCTCGCTGATGGCGAACGGCTTGCCACGGGCCACCGTCGTGGCGAGGCTGGGGCGGCGCAGCTGGTGCTCGGCCATCGTCTCGTTGTCGCCGACGCTGGCGTTGTTGTCCTTGAACTGGTAGATGTCCCAGGACATCACGTCGACGTAGGCGTCGCCGGGGTAGTAGTCCAGCCAGTTGCGGCCACTCGCCGGGTCCAGGCTCCAGTCCATCAGCACCAGCGTCGCCTTGACATTGGACTTGGCCACGGCGGGCTCGTGCGCGATGGTCCAGATGTGCTGCCAGGCCGCGATGAACTCGGGCGCGGTGAACTCGCCGTCGGCGATGTTGTCCTCCGGCTCGTGGTAGAACGTCCACCAGACGGTGCGGTCGGTCGGCGCCTGCGTGAAGAAGGTGCGCAGCGCCGTGTCATGAGTGCCCGCGACGACGTCCGCCGGCGTGTACTTGAACGAGACGTTGACCGGTGCCGTGCCGGTCAGCTTCGGCGACGTGGACCAGGAGCCCGGTGCGCCGGTGAAGAACGCGCGGAGCATGTCGGCCGGCCCGTATTCGGCCAGGTAGGCGCCGTTGGTCGGCGCTCCGAACAGCGTCGACGGTGCGGCCTGTGCGGGTGTGGCCGCGGTCGTCGCGGCCGCAGCAGCGGAGAGCAGCACCGCGAAAGCGGCGCGCAGCAGCTTGGTGCGCAAGGTGTTTCCCCCGTTTCGAGCCCAGGAGTTGGGCGACTGCGATTATGCATCCCATCTCGACCTCGGTGGGGGCTGCGGCATGCACCGCCGTCGACCCACCCCCACCGACCGACCGCTTTCGATTAGAGTCCTTCGGCCGCGCCCTCGTGCGGATCCGAAAACCCAGAGGTTCTTCAATTCCGTATGCCGCGGCGCCGGGCCGCTCCCCTGTCCGGTCAGTCGGTTTCCGGACGCGGAAACATGGCCACGAGGACAGCGCACACCACGGCACCGGCAGCCACCACACCGAGCGCCAGTAGCGTGGCGGCGTCAGGACGGATCAATGACTGTCCGCGGCCCGCTTGCCAGATCAGCACGCCCAGCAGGGCCGCGTACGCGAGGCCGCCGATCGTGACGAGCCGGGCCTGCACCGTCTCGTCGCGAAGTGCCGGCACCTTGCGGGCCAGCATGGCCAGCGCGGCGGCGGTGAGCAGGAGCACATGGATGCCGTGCAGGCCGACGAAGTGCGGGACCCGGAAGTCGCCGCCGGTGACGCTCCAGTTGGTCAGGAACATGCCGTGCCCGTCGAGGTCGCCGATGCCGTGTCCCTGGTACATCCGGACCGCGGTGCCGTTGGCGTCGGTGACCGTACGCTCGCGGATGTTGGTCGTCATCCACCAGACCGGCACGACCATGCCGACGGTGGCCAGGACCAGGCCGTGCCGGACGGCCCTGGTCACCGGCTTGCTGAAGGCGCCCTGGGCGAGCGCGGTCGCGGCGATGGCCAGCTGCGCGACGAGAATCCCGGCCACGCCGTAGGTGAACAGCTGGGTCATGGCGACGGTCACGGGGTCGTCGACGTTGCTGTTGAAGTGGCTGAACGTGCCTCTTGCGGCCTGTACGGCGATCCCCGCGACCTCGACGGTCGCGGCGACGGCGAAGGCCGTGCCCGCCCACCATCCGAACCTGCGGGCCTTCTTGAGCTTGGTCACCAGCCAGGCCAGCAGGCCGGAGTAGAGCGTGAAGGCGATGGCGAACTTCAGTGGCTTGACCCAGACCGACTCCCCGAGCATCGCGCGGTCGTCGACGGCGACGCCGACTGCGGCGACGAGGGCAAGGGCGATCATCAGGGTCACGTTCAGCATGAGCGGCCGGTGCCACTCGCGCCAGGGGCGTAGCGGGTTCATCTGTTCTCCGGTCTGAGGGTGTATCGCGATCGCCGGTGTGCGCCCAGCTGGTCTTTTGCTGCATGGCGGATCGGCCGGCGATCGTTCGTGCGGTAATCGTGCGGCGTCGGGCCGATGAGGACGACCGGCACGGTTGCCACTGATCGCAAGGAACGTGCCATCATCGCGGCATGGCATTCCGATCCGTGACGGCGTACGCCCCCGAAGGTGTGGCTGCCTTCGGCCTGGGGCTGGTCGGTGAGATCTTCAGCGGCCGCTTCGCCTTCGACGTCTGCGCCGAGCGGCCCGGCCCGGTGCGCACCGATCTCGGGCTCACGGTGCAGGTGGACGCCGGACTCGACCGGCTCGCCGCGGCTGACCTGGTCATCGCACTGCCGGGCAGCCGGTTCCGGGAGCCGTCACCGGCCGTCGCGCAAGCCTTCCGTGCGGCCGCGGCCCGCGGCGCGACCGTGGCCAGCCACTGCGTCGGTGCGTACGTGCTGGCCGAGGCGGGCCTGCTGGACGGGCGCCGGGCGACCACGCATTGGCGCTTCGCCGCCGAGTTCGCCGAGCGCTACCCCACGGTGCGGCTGGCCACCGATGTGCTCTACGTCGACGAGGGCCCGGTCGTCACCGGCGCCGGCGCGGCGGCGGGCCTGGACATGTGCCTGCACCTGATCCGCCGCGAGTTCGGCGCCGCGGTCGCCAACGACGTCGCCCGCGAGCTGGTCGTCCCGCCGCACCGCGACGGCGGGCAGGCGCAATTCGTGACCGCGCCGGTGCCTGACGGCTTCGAGGATCAGCGGCTGGGCGCGGTGCTGGCGTGGGCTCGGGCCAACACGCACCGGCGGCTGACCGTCGACGAGCTGGCGGCTCGTGCGCTCACCAGCCGCCGCACGTTCCTGCGCCGGTTCGCCGACGCGACCGGCACCACCCCGCACGCCTGGCTGCTGGCTCAGCGGCTCAACCGCGCCGAGGAGCTGCTGGAGGCCAGCGACCTGCCCGTCGAGGAGGTCGCCCGGCAGGTGGGGTTCGGATCCGCCGCGGCGTTGCGCGAGCAGTTCGTGCGCCGCCGGGGTGTGCCGCCGCGGACCTACCGCAAGACCTTCGGCAGTCGGCCGGCCGTCTGAGGGCCGGAGTCGGCGTGGGCGCTTGACAGCGCACTCAAGGTGATCGATAGTTGTAACGTTTCAGGCCCCTGAAAGCGCTTTCCGTGGCATCGCTCCCCCGATCACGCGGCGACGGAGGCGCCCCTTCGACGAGGAGATCACGCATGAGTCCTCGGCTCCGACACCGCCGCCTCCCGTCCGCAGTCATCGCCACCGCCTGCGCGGTGACGCTGATCCTCACCGGGCCGGCCGCGTCCGCCGGCGAACGGCAACCTCATCACGGCATCCCCGCCGTCCAACTCGAACGCCTCGACCGCGGCCTGGTCGCCGCGGCCACCACCGAGGGGACGTTTCTGAGCTGGCGCCTGCGCGGACACGAGGTCACCGGCCACACCGACACCGGCCTGTCCGGCCCGGCCTTCCACGTGTACCGGGACGGGCAGCGCATCGCGACGGTCGCCGACAGCACCAACTACCTCGACCGCGACGGCACGGCCGCATCGGCCTACCGGGTCGCCGCCGTCGTCGGCGATGCGGAAGTCGACCTCAGCGATGAGGTCTCGCCCTGGTCGGGCGGCTACCACGACCTGCCGCTGCGCAAGCCGCCCGACGGCGTCACCCCGAGCGGCGAGGCGTACACCTACTCGGCCAACGACGTGAGCGTCGGCGACGTCGACGGCGACGGGCAGTACGAGTACGTCGTCAAGTGGGACCCGTCGAACTCCAAGGACGTCTCGCAGGTGGGCTACACCGGCCCCGTCTACGTCGACACGTACGAACTCGACGGCACCCCGCTCCATCGGATCGACCTCGGCGTCAACATCCGCGCCGGAGCCCACTATGCGCAGGTCCTGGTCTACGACTTCGACGGCGACGGCCGGTCCGAGATGATGGTCAAGACCGCGCCGGGCACGAAGATCATCAGGTATCGGCCGGACGGCGGCGTCGCCTCCGAGCGGTACATCACGATGCCGCGCCAGGACCGGGCAGCCGGCTACTCGCACAACGACGACTACCGCCTCAGCGCAGCCGGTTACTACGACCACGTGGTCGAGATGTTCCTCGGCTGGCACCGGCATCCCGAGGTGCTGGCGGGCCGGTGGCCGGCGACGCTGGAGGATGCGTTCGGCATCCCGCGGGCGTACTCCTATCCACTGTCCGCGGCCGACGCGCGGGCGCTGGCCGACTACTTCGTCGACGTGTACGCCCCCGGCCGGAGCACCCGCAACAACCTGCGGGCGTTCGCGGGCTTCATCGTGGACGGGCCGGAATATCTGACCGTCTTCGAGGGCGCCACCGGCCGCGAACTGGAGACGATCCGGTACAAGCCCGGCCGGGACGACGACGGCCTGCGCTGGGGTGACTACGCGATGGCGCGCATCGAGCCCGCCAACCGCGTCGACCGGTTCCTCGCCACGGTGGCGTACCTGGACGGCAAACGCCCCTCCGCCGTGTTCGCCCGTGGTTACTACACCCGCACCACCTTGGTCGCCTACCGCTGGAACGGCCAGCACCTGACCGAGGACTGGTACGTCGACAGCGGCTGGGTGCCGATGAGCAACCCGTTCAACGACTCCCCGCACGGCCGGGACGGCACCGATCCCGAGTTCGCCACCCTGACCACGCAGGGCGCGCATTCGCTCAGCGTCGCCGACGTGGACGCCGACGGCCGGCAGGAGATCGTCTACGGCGGGGCGACCATCGACGACGACGGCAGCCTGCTCTACAGCTCGTTCGCGCCGCTGCCGCCGGGCAGCGCCGACCCGGGCGCGGTGGTCCGCCTCGGCCACGGCGACGCGCTGCACGTGACCGACATCGACCCGAACCGGCCGGGACTCGAGATCTACATGGTGCACGAGGGCGCGACCTTCGCCCCGTACGGGCACGCGCTGCGCGACGCCCGCACCGGCGAAGTGATCTTCGGGGACTACACCGGCCGGGACACCGGACGGGGCATGGTCGGCGACGTCGACCCCGCGGTGCCCGGCCTGGAGGTGTGGCCGGCCATGCCCCCGAACGCTGCCGAGCTGGGCATCGGCCTGTTCTCGGCGCGCGGCGACCTGCTCGGCCCCACCACGCCCGGCACGAACATGAGCATCCGCTGGGCGGCCGACGGGACCACCCAGGTCGTGAACGGCACGGCCACCACGGTGCTGCAGACCCCGACGATCGACGACTGGCGACGCGGCCGGCTGCTCAGCGCCGAGGGCACCCTGGCCAACAACGGCACGAAGGGCAACCCGGCGCTGGTCGCGGACGTCTTCGGCGACTGGCGGGAGGAGCTGCTGCTGCGCACGGCGGACAGCACCGCGCTCCGGATCTACCTGAGCACCGAGGTGACCCACCGCAAGCTGTTCACTTTGATGCACGATCCGCAGTACCGGGCCGACGTGGCTCGGCAGCAGACGTCCTACAACCAGCCCGCGTACCCGAGTTTCTACCTGGGCTCGGACGTCGACTGGGCGCGCGTGCCGGTGCCCGACCACTGGGCGCCGGGCAGCGTGGACGCCCTGCGCGACGCCCTGGACGGATACGTGGCGAGCGGGGACGTGGCCGCGCGGGAGGCTCACGGGCTACGCGCGTTCCTGGCCCAGGCGGACCACCACGCGACGGGCGGCCGCGCCGATGCGGCAGCCCGCGCGCTACGGCGCTTCGTGCAGCACCTGGCTGGGCGAGGAGTCTCGGCGGCAGCACGGACGGCGCTGGCGTACCAGGCCGGCACTGTCCTTCGCATGCTGTCCTGACCAGGGTGACGTCGTCCGGGGCCGGTCTCGGGAAACCGAGGCCGGCCCCGGACGACGCGTTAAAACGTTCCAAGTCGTCACGTCGGCCGCCAGGCCCCGACCGCGAGGTATGCCATGCATCGGATCTGTTTCACGCTTCAGGTCAAGCCCGATCGACTTCAGGAGTACCGGCGTCGCCACGACCCCGTGTGGCGGGAGATGCTCGAAGCGCTGCACGACGCGGGCTGGCACGACTACTCACTGTTCCTGCGCGACGATGGTCTGCTCGTGGGCATACTCCTGACCGGCGACTTCGCCGCGGCACAGGCCGCGATGGAGGCGACCGAGGTGAACGCCCGCTGGCAGGCCGAGATGGCGGAGTTCTTCGAGTCCGGTCGCCCCGACCACGCCATGCAGGTCCTCACCGAGGTGTTCAACCTGGACCGGCAACTGGGCCAGACGCCGTGACGGGTCGGCCGTCGCCGGTCACGGCACGCGTACGCGTGAGCGGTGCTGCACGGCGACGACCGCGAACGCGACCACACCGAGCGACGGGACGAGCAGCAGCGCGAACTGCCAGGTCAGCACCGCGGTGAGGGCTACTGCGACGAACACGTGCAGGGCCGCCGCCGGGTCGGCGTCCCACTGGTCGCGCAGCCCGCGGACCGCGGACCGCCACCCGCCGTCCCTGGTCCACGCCCCGGCCGCCAGCACGACGGCGGTCGCGACGATGCCGAGGGCGAGCCGGCCGACGAACGCCATCACAGCGCCCGCCGGTGTCGGGTCGGCAGCCGCGAGTCCGATCGCGAGGATCGCTGCGCCGGCGCCGAGCAGCGCGACCACCGCGACCACCGCACCGCCCGCGGCGGCCGCCCGGGCGTCGCGCCAGAACGCGGCGAAGGGAGATCCCTCGTCTGCGACGTATCGCCGCAGGTGGCCGACGCCCGCGGCGAGCGCGGCCGGCAGCGTCAGCACGGGCAGGGCGAACAGCGCGATGGCGACGCCGGTCAGCAGCACCTCGGCGAAAAGTGCGAAGCCGGCCGAGAGCCTGGCCCTCATCCCTTCAGGCCCTGGGTGGCGACGCCCCGGATCAGCATCCGCTGGAAGATCAGGAAGAACAGCAGCACCGGGATCAGCGACAGCAGCGAGGCTGCGACGGTGGCGCCGTAGTCGGAGGTGCTGGTCGTGTCGTTGTAGAGCCGCAGCGCGATCGGCAGGGTGTAGTTCTCCGGTGAGGTGAGGTAGATCAGCGGCCCGAGGAAGTCGTTCCAGGTCCAGATGAAGCTGAAGATCCCGCCGGTGACCAGCGCCGGTCGCAGCAGCGGCACGACGATCGACCAGAAGATGCGCGGGTGTCCGGCGCCGTCGATGCGGGCCGCCTCGTCCAGCTCCCGCGGGATGTTCCGGATGAACTGCACCATGAGGAACACGAAGAACGCCTCGGTGCCGAGGAACTTGCCGATCAGCAACGGGACATAGGTGTCCAGCAGGTCCAGCTGGTTGAAGATGATGTACTGCGGAATGATGATCACGTGGAACGGCAGGAGCAGAGTTCCGATCATCGCGGCGAACAGGATCCCCGAGCCCTTGAAACTGACGCGGGCGAACGCATACCCGGCCAGCGCGCTGGAGGCCAGCGTGCCGACCACCGCCAGCGACGCGACGATCAGCGAGTTGAGCCCGTAACGCCACAGCGGGATGCCCGCGATGCCGTCCCACACCCGGGCGTAGTTGTCCAGCGTCGGCTCCCACGGCAGCAGGCCGCTGTTGCGGCCGAACTCGCTCGACGGCTTGAGCGTGGCGAAGAACAGCCAGACCAGCGGGTAGAGCACGATCGCGGCCAGCACGAGCAGCATCAGATACCACACGATCGTGGTCGCCAGGCCGCGGCGACGCCCGCGCCGCCGGGCCGGAGGGGCGTCACGGGCCGTGATCTCGGCGGTCCCGTGTCCGGGCTGGACGTGCTCGACGGTGGTCACCGATTGTCTCCCGCGTAGTACACCCACGACCGGGCGGTCCGGAACATGATCGCTGCGATGATCGCGACGACGACCAGGACGACCCAGGCGATCGCCGCCGCGTAGCCCATCTGCATGTCGGCGAAGCCGCGCTTGTACATGTAGAGCGTGATGAAGTTGAGCCGGCCGCCCGGGGCGCCCGAACCGTTGGAGATGATGAACGCCGACCCGAACACCTGGAAGGCGTGGATGGTCTCCAGCAGCAGGTTGAAGAAGATGACCGGCGACAGCATCGGCACGGTCACCTTCCAGAACCGGTGGACCGGCCCGGCGCCGTCCACCTGCGCCGCCTCGTACAGCTCGGTGGGGACCTGCTTGAGCCCGGCCAGGAAGATGACCATCGGGGCGCCGAACTGCCACACCACCAGAATGATCATCATTGGTATGGCGAGGTCGACGTCGCCGACCCAGCCGCCCAGATCGATGCCCAGAATCTGCAGTGAACTGTCCACCGCGCCGTCGCCGGCGAACATCGCCCGCCACACGATCGCGACCGAGACGCTGGCCCCGATGAGGCTGGGGGTGTAGAACGCCGACCGGAAGAACCCCGAACCGCGGGTGATCGAGTTGAGCAGCAACGCGATCGCCAAGGCCGCAGCGAGCTTGACCGGCGTGCCGATGAGCACGTACTCGAGGGTCACCTGGGCCGAGCGCAGGAAGACCGGGTCGTCGGTGAACATCCGCACGAAGTTGCCGAACCCGACCCACTCCGGCGGGGTGAAGATGTCGTACCGGGTGAACGCCAGGTACAGCGAGACCGCCATCGGCCCGACGGTGAGGCCGAAGAACCCGACGAGCCACGGCGCCAGGAATCCGTACCCGGCGATCGTCTCTCGCCGTGCCGCCGCCGCGCCCCCGGAGGCGCGCCCCGGCCTGCGCGGCTCCCCCGCCGGGGACGCTGCGGCCGTACGACGTTCTGCCGTGCGGCCGGAGCCGCGCGCCGTCGGCGTCCCCGTTGGAGTAGGGACTGTCACCATGGTTCTCCGCTCGTTCAGGTCCGACGGGGGCGCGCGATCAGAGCCACCTGCCTACTTCTTGAGGATCGTGTCCATCTCGCTGAAGAACTGGTCCACCGCCTGCTCGACGGTGACCGTCCCCAGGCCGAGTTCCTCGCCCAGCTGCCGGAACTTCTCCTCGATGGAGCCGTAGCCCACCACCGGAACCGGCGGCGCCGCGCCCAGACGATCTTTGATCGACGTCTCGTAGTCGAGGATCTTCTGCGACAGCGGGTCGAGCTTCACCCCGGCCAGGTGCGTCGAGGACGCCGGCAGCCCGCGGTTGGTGCCGAACACCGCGCCCGCCTCCTGGCTGTTGAGCAGGAAGTCGACCAGCAGCGCCGACGCCTCCGGGTGCTCGCTGTTGGCCGCGATGGCGTGCAGCATCGACGGCTTGAGGTACAGGTCCTTCGCGCCGGCCTTGGTCACGGGCGGGGCGGACAGGGCCAGGCCGCTCGCGTCGGCGCCGAGATCACCGGCATAGCCGGCGCCGAAGTTGTCCCAGGTCAACTCGCTGGTCGTCAGACCGGCGCCGAAGCCGGACTTGGGCGCGACCTCGAGCAGGCGTTTGGTCGGGATCGTCGCACCGGTGCCCCGCACCTGCGCGCCCTTGCCCCAGAACTCGGCCAGCTCCGCCTTGGTGAACTGCGCCGCACCGGCGTCGTCGAACAGGTTCTTGCCGTTGGCCCGCAAGGAGATCTCGAAGTTCTGGATACGTCCGGTCGGATCGGTGCCGCCCCAGACTGAACCGCCGCCGGCCTTGCTCACGGAGCCCATCCACGTCGCGTACTCGTCCCACGACGTGGCGCCCGTGTACGCACCAGCCCCGGACTTGGTGAGCAGAGCGGTGTTGGTGAACATCGCCCACGCGTTGGTGCCGATCGGCAGCGCGGTCGTCACGCCGTTCACGACGCCGATGCCCAGGGTCGACTCGGTGAACCCGTCGGTCTTGATGTACTTGCCCAGGTAGGGCTTCAGGTCGAGCAAGAGTTTGTTCTGCGAGTACTGGCGCAGGTATGCGTAGTCGAACTGCATCACGTCGGGCAGGTCACGGCCCGCCGCCTCGATCTGGCGCTTCTCCCAGAACTCCGGGAAGGGCAGGAAGGTGGAGTTGACGGTGATCTTCGGGTACTTCTCGTTGAACTTCGCGATCGCGTTCTTGTAGAAGCCGGCCCGGGTGTCGTTGCCCCAGAACGCCAGATCCAGAGTGACCGGTGCGTTCGGGTCGAAGTCGGAACTCGGCCCCGCTGGTTCGCCGCCGCAGCCGGCGAGCAGCAGAGCCGCGCTCGCCACAGCCGCTATCGCGATCTTGAATCGTTTCATAAAAAGTGTCCCTTCTGGACGTGCGGTCACCGGAGGGCAGCCCCCGAGCCGAACCCCTGCCACGCCGCCCGGAAAGCGCTTGCTGGCCCACACTAATGAAGGCCTATGTGTTACACAAGAGCATCTCGTAAGGACATAAACGCTCTGACTAGCGTCAAGGTGTGATGTATCCCGAACTTCTCGACGGCGGCAGGGCACGCCACACCCGGGCCCGAGCCGGGCGGGGCGCGATCCTCATCGGTCAGCTGACGAGGCGGCGCAGCGCACGACCCAGCATCCGGGCGTACGCCTGCTGGAAAGCGACCACCAGCGGCCCGGCGGCCCTGGTGTACCAGCGGGCGGGGCCGCTGAACGCGGTCATCGTGAACCAGACCGCCCCGTCGACCAGCTCGACCACGAACGACTCCTCGCCCCGCTCGGGGTGTCCGGCCAGCGTTCCGTACCCGAAACCGGCCCGCTGCGGCCCGTGCTCCACCCACACCACCAGGCACGGCGCGGCGATGCGCAGCGGCCCGATGCCGAGCCTCGACGTCACCATGAGCCCCTCGACCGCACGCGGGCCGGCGGCGTCGACAAGCACCCCGGCGGCACGCTGCGGAGCGAAGGTCAGCACCGCGTCGGTCGCGGCGGCCATCGCCGAGGCGTTCCCGATACGGGTGCGATAGCGCAGATGGTGGTAGCCGCGCGGCAGCACGTCGTCGCGGGTGGCGCCGACCTCTGCATAGCTGAGTCCGGTCATGCCCGCACCCCCATCCGCCGCCACGCCACCAGCGCGCACAGCACGAAGGCGAGCGCATTGGCCAGCCCGTGCGTGGCCGCCATCCAGGCCAACGTCGGGTGTGGCAGCCCGGTGGCCTCGCCCAGCGCCCAGCTCAGCGCCAGCAGCATGGTGACCGCGAGGGTCGCGGCCGCGACGGCGAGCAGCGTCCGGGTCGCCCGGTCTGCACTGCGGGCACGAACGTCGCGCCAGGTGAGCCAGGCGATGAGCCACATGCCGGTGGTGAGCACGACCGCACCGGCGAGCTCGGCGATGTCATCGACGAAGTAACCGGCGAGCACCAGCAGCGTTCCGACGGGTACGCACCAGGCGGCGGCTCGGGCGGCGCCACTGTCCACGCTCCGGCAGACCAGACCCGCGATGAGGGCGGACCCGAAGCCTGCGAAATGAAGGTGCGGCACGGTCAACGCGAGGATGCCGAGGCTGAAGCCGAACAGCTCGTGCCCGGCGCGCTCGGCGACCAGCGCGCTCGCTGCGACGGTCGGCGCAGCCAGTGCGGTCAGCACCGCCACCTCTGCGGAAGCCGGGCTGCGCCGCTGCGCCAGGCGCGTGACCGCCAGACCCGCGAGCAGCAGGGTCATCAGGGCGTACGGCACGCACAGGCTGGTGGCGAGCGCTCCCCGCGGCAGCCACAGCGCGACCGCCGACGGCACGGCGACGACCGGCCACCACCTGGCCAGCCGCGCGATGCCGGGGCCGTCGACGAGCCGTAGTCCGAGCGGCATCAACACGAGCATGCCCAGCATGATGATCGAATTTACCAGCAGGGCCATGTGGCCGCTCCTCCCCGGAAGCGGTACTTGAACACGTTCAAGTACCGCCCTCGGAGGCTAGCGCATGGACTTGAACACGTTCAAGTCCACTGGCCACATCCCGGTGGGCTCACCAATGCGCATTCGCGGCTCCCTCCGTGAACCGGGTCACCTACCTTGCCCCTGACGCCGACGTCAGGTTCTAGCGTGGCTTTCGAACAGCGCGCAACCCCTTCGGCGGTGCCGCTGTCCGCCCAGCAGCCGGGGGCAACGAGACGCCCCGGCTGACGGCCGCCACCTGTTGAGCCGGTGACGCATGAGGCGCAATCCCACCGACGTCAAGAAGCAAGGACATCCCATGGATTTGAAGCTAGAAGTGATCGTGTTGCCCGTCTCCGACATCGACCGGGCCAAGGCCTTCTACGAGAGGGTCGGATTCCGCCTGGACGTCGACTACAAGGCCAGCGAGGACGTCCGGGTCGTGCACTTCACGCCGCCCGGCTCCGCGTGCTCGATCATGTTCGGCGAGGGGGTGACCCCCATCGCTCCCGGCTCGTTCCAGGGCCTGTACCTCATCGTCTCCGACATCGAGGCGGCCCGCGCGGAGCTCACCGGCCGTGGCATCGACGTCAGCGAGATCTTCCACGACGCCGACGGCCTGTTCCACGGCCACGCGGGCGGGGACGTCACCCACCGCGCCCCCGGCCAGCAGCGGCGGGCCGGCCTACATCCCGAGCGTGCCTCCTACGGCTCCTACCTGACCTTCCGCGACCCGGACGGCAACGGCTGGGTGCTCCAGGAGGTCTCGCAGCGGCTGCCCGGCCGCTGACAACCCGACAAGCCGCAGCCGAGCAAGCAATGAGGAACGAAACATTGAGGAAAGCAGCAGTGATGACTGAGACGACCCGCACCTACGACGTGATCGTCATCGGCGGGGGGCCGGTCGGCGAGAACGTGGCCGAACGCGCCCGCTCCGCAGGGCTCAGCGCCGTGATCGTGGAGCGCGAACTCCTCGGCGGCGAGTGCTCGTTCTGGGCCTGCGACCCGAGCAAGGCGCTGCTGCGACCGGTCGTGGCACGTGCCGACGCGAGCCGCATCCCCGGACTCGACCCGGCGGTGGCCGGCCCGCTGGACGTCGAGGCGGTCCTCGCCCACCGCGACCGGATGTCCTCGTACTGGAAGGACGAAGACCAGGTCGACTGGCTGAACTCGGTCTCCGTCGACCTCGTCCGTGGCCACGGCCGCCTCACCGGCCCCAAGCAGGTCGTCGTGCAGACCCCCGAGGGCGACGACATCGCCCTGACGGCCCGGCACGCCGTCGCGGTCTCCACCGGTAGCCGCGCCGCCCTGCCGCCAATCCCCGGACTCGACACCGTCCGCCCGTGGACCAGCCGGGAGGCCACGAGCGCCGACAAGGTGCCCGGCCGCCTCGCCGTTGTCGGCGGCGGGGTGGTCGCCGTGGAGATGGCCACCGCCTGGCAGGCCCTCGGCTCCCAGGTCACCATGCTCGTCCGCGAGCACGGACTCCTCGAACGGATGGAACCGTTCGCCGGCGCACTGGTCACCGACGGACTGCGCGAAGCGGGCGTCGACATCCGCTTCGACACCACCGTCACCGCCCTGGCCCGCGAAGACGGCGAGGTGCGGATCACGCTCGCCGACGGCGGGCGGCTGGCCGCGGACGAGGTTCTGCTGGCCACCGGCCGCGCCCCGCAGACCCGCGACGTCGGCCTGGAAACCCTCGGTCTCACCCCCGGCGACTGGCTGACCGTCGACGACACCTTCCGGGTCACCGGCGTCGACGGCGGCTGGCTCTACGCCGTCGGCGACGTCAACGGCCGCGCGCTGATGACGCATCAGGGCAAGTACCAAGCCCGGATCGCCGGGGCCGTCATCGGCGCCCGCGCCAAGGGCGAGCCCGTCGACGACGCCCCGTGGGGCACGCATGCCGCCACCGCCGACCACGCGGCTGTCCCCCAGGTCGTGTTCACCACTCCCGAGGTCGCCTCCGTCGGCCTGACCAGCCGGGAGGCCGAGCGGAGCGGACGCCGCATCGAAGTCGTCGACTACGACCTCGCCCAAGTCGCCGGCGCCCACCAGTACGGCGCGGACTACCGCGGCCGGGCCCGCATGCTCGTCGACACCGAGCGCAACATCGTAGTCGGCGTCACCTTCGCCGGTCCCGGCGTCGGAGAGCTGGTGCACTCGGCCACCATCGCGGTCGCCGGCGAGGTGCCCCTCGACCGGCTCTGGCACGCCGTCCCCGCCTTTCCCACCCTCGGCGAAGTCTGGCTGCGACTGCTGGAGACCCACCGCGGCTGAGCATGACCGGGCGCGGTGTCCAGCTGCGACTCACGTCGAGCGGGGCGCTGTCTGTTGTGCCACGGCGATGAGGGTGTCGAGCTTGTCGCGCATCTTCACCAGGCCGGTGATCTGGGTATGGATGCGCTCCCGTTCGGCTGTCAGCAGGGCGAGCGTGGCCGACGTGCTGACGCCCGTGTCCAGGCACGGCAGCAGCTCCACGATCTTCTTGCTGGGCAGTCCTGCGGCATACAGCTGCTGGATCCATTGGACACGGTCGAGCGCCGCGTCCGGGTACCGGCGCTGCCCGCTGGGACTGCGCTCCGGGGCAAGAAGGTGCTGCTCTTCGTAGTACCGCAGCGCCCGCACGCTCACGCCCGCTTTGACTGCCAGCTCACCGATGCGCATCGCGCCCCCTTCGTGAACCGGGTCACTCGGCTTGCCTCTGACGTCAACGTCAGGTTCTAGCTTAGCCCAATAACACCTTGTAAATGTCGATCGACCAGGAGATCACTATGGATATCAATGGTTCTGTCGCCCTCGTCACCGGGGCCAACCGCGGCATCGGCCGACACTTCGCCCAGCAGCTGCTGGAGCGGGGAGCGACCAAGGTCTACGCGACGGCTCGCAACGCCGCGCTCGTCGACCTGCCGGGCGTACAGGTGCTGCGGCTGGACATCACCGATCCGGCGTCCGTCGCCGCCGCGGCCGCAGCCGCCTCGGACGTCACGCTTCTGATCAACAACGCCGGCGTCCTCACCGGCCAGAACCTGGTCACCGGAGAGCTCGACAAGATCCGGCTGGAGATGGACACGCACTTCTACGGCACGCTCGCGATGGTCCGGGCGTTCGCTCCCGTGCTGGCCGCCAACCGCGGCGGGGCGATCCTCAACGTCCTGTCGGCGATGTCGTGGCTGGCCTACGACGGCGCCAACGCCTACGGCGCCGCGAAAGCGGCACAGTGGAGCCTCACCAACGGCATCCGGATGGAACTCGCAGGCCAGGGCACGACGGTGACGGGCCTGCACATGGGCTCCACCGACACGGACATGATGGCCGGCCTGGACGTCGCCAAGAACGACCCCGCCGACGTCGTGCGCGCGGCACTCGACGGCGTCGAGGCCGGCCGGCACGAGGTGCTCGTCGACGACGCCAGCATCCAGGCCAAGGCCGCCCTCACCGCGGACCTCGCCTCCCGCTGAACCCGCGCCCGGGGCGGTAGATGCCGCCGCTCCGTGGCCGGTTCCGTGGTGAGCACGGATGCCCTGCGGGATGTTCTGGCGAAGACTGGGAAGCACGAAAGCACCCCGCCAGGGACTTTCACCCGCAGCTGAGACAGGCAGGAGACCTGAGATGGCCACCACGAAGACCGCCGCCAAGACCACCAAGTCCGACGAGAAGTACGACGGTTTCACCGACGACGAGCGCGCCGCCATGAAGGAGCGCGCCAAGGAACTGAAGTCGGCGCGGCGCGGCGCCAAGGCCGACGAGGAGCCCACCGTGCTGGCGAAGATCGCCGAGATGCAGGAGCCGGACCGCACTCGCGCCGAGCGCATCCACGCCATCGTCCGGGCCAACGCGCCGCAGCTGGCGCCCAAGCTCTGGTACGGCATGCCCGCCTACGCCCGCGACGGCAAGGTGCTCTGCTTCTACCAGGCCGCGCAGAAGTTCAACACGCGCTACGCGACGTTCGGCTTCAACGACGTGGCCGACCTCGACGACGGCACGATGTGGCCGACCGCGTTCGCGGTAACCGAGCTGTCCCCCGCCGACGAGGCGTTGATCGGCGAGCTGGTGAAGAAGGCGGTCAGCTGAGCAGAACACCGCTCGGCACACCGCCGGGCCGGGACGCCGTCACGCGTCCCGGCCCGGCTCGGCGCCATCGCCGGTCCGGATTTGCGATGTCAGTCGATGTTGATGACGACCTTGCCCTTGGCGTGGCCCTCACCGAGGTAGCGCAGCGCCTGCGGTACCTCCTCCAACCGGTACCGACGGTCGATGACCGTGACGATCTTCCCCTGGCGGCACAGCTCCACGATCGGCGCCAGGTGCGCGACGCCCAGCCGCACCGCCAGCACCCGGACCTTCTTGTCCGCCAGGCGGCCGGTCACCGCCCCGCCCACCAGCACCCGCAGCAGCGTGCCCGCCGAACCGCCGACACAGAAGTAGCGGCCCCCGGGCGCCAACGAGCGGTGGTACGCGCGCGCCGAACGGTAGGCGGCCATGTCGAGGATCAGGTCGTAGGTGCGACCGTTGCGGGTGAAGTCCTCCGCGGTGTAGTCGATGGTGTGATCGGCGCCCAGCGCTCGCATCGACTCCTGCTTCTCGCTGTTGTCGACGCCGGTCACCTCAGCACCGTGCAGCTTGGCGAGCTGGATCGCGTACATGCCCGAGCCACCGCCGGCACCGTTGATCAGCACACGCTGTCCGGCCCGGACCTGCCCCTTCTCCACGATGCCCTGCAGCGCGATGGCCCCGGCCTGTGGCAGCGCGGCCGCCTGCTCGTAGGTCATCGCCTCGGGCATCCGGGCCAGCACTTTCTGCGGCACGCAGACGTACTCCGCGAACCCGCCGAGGTAGGTGAGGATGTCGGCGAAGACGTCGTCACCCGGCTGGAACAGTGTCGCGTCGGGGCCCGTCGCCACCACCTGCCCGGCGATGTCCGACCCGAGCACGTGGCGTCGCGGTTTGCGCAGCCCGCCGAAGCGCGAATACAGCGGCTTGCCGCGCAGCCCCTCCCAATCGGACAGGTTCAGCGACACCGAGCGCACCTTGACCAGCACCTCGCTGCCCCGCGGCACCGGCGTCGGCACCTCGGTCAACCGCAGTTCCTCAGGGGTTCCGTATCGGGTGTAGACAACGGCCTTCATGGACACTCCCGCGCCGATGGTGAGGATGAAGCTGCGCGGTCACAGTAGCCGCCGACGCGAAACCGGCCCCGGAGTTCAGCCGCCGGTGGCGGAGAAGTGCATGTAGTCCTTCAGGGACCGGTAGTCCCCGCCCCACTCCCACCCGATCGCCGCGAAGGCCTGGACAGCCTGCTCGCGGGGCTGCGCCATGCCGGGACGCGCATCGGCTCGGTCAAGGTAGGCGGTGGCGAGCTCCGGCAGGACGACCTTGCCTTTCTGGTACGGGTTCTGGAACGGATTGAGATCCACGGCGAGCCCGTAGGCGTGCTGGGACCACCCTTTTCGGCCGCGTACCGGTCGGCAGGCGAACACCTCGGTGGTGTTGGCGTCGCCGGTCGACGGCGCGTTCAGTTCCACGGCGCTGGAGATCCGCATCCGCTCGATCGGGAAGTCTGCGGCGAAGAGTCGCCCGAACACCGTGACCAGGTCGTCGGCCACCCGGGCGTTGGCCAGCAGCTCGCCGGTGTGGGCTCGGCCGTCGAAGCCGCGGAAGGTAACCGTGAGGTAGCGCAGGTCCGCCGCGGCGATCGGACAGTTCTTGGTCCAGCTGGATCGCGCCAGCACGCCGGCCGGGACCGCCTGGACGGTCGCGTGGAAGCGACCGTCGGCCGGTGGCGGCAGCTCGTCGACGGTGATGATCGACCGGTTACGCAGTTCGGGCGGCGTCGGCTGGGCTGCGGTGAATCCCTGCGGGCCTACCGGGAGCACTCGCGTTCCCAGCCAGGACGGTGCGGGGGTGGCGTTCCCGATGCGGGTGGGCGCGGGGCTCGGGGACTCGGTGCGCACTGCCGGCAATGCCGACACAGTTTGTGTCGACATGTCTGCTTTCGGCCCGGTCGGGGCGCCCGAACAACCGGACAGGGCGCAGCCCATGAGCACAGCCACGGCCATCAGGCCCGCCACCCGACCACCGCGCCGCCGAAGAGCACCGCCCAGGCGGGCCGTGTGACGGGTGGACGAGAGGTCTTCGGGGGCGCACATTTCGCCAATAATAGCCTTTGCCCTGGTCAGCGGCACCGTTGACGCGTTGACGGGTGGTGTGCCTAACGGCTGCCGGCCGACTCCGGCTGCGACACGTCGGGCTGGCGCGGCGACGGTGCACCGACCTCTTCTTCGGCATCGCTGCTGGAGGCGCGGGCGTCGGCCAGCACATCCGCGGGGACGTGCCGCTCGAGGAATCGCCGCGCCAGCCGGACCGACGGATGGATGGCGATGGTGGCGGCCACGATGATGCCGGCGATCACCAGCCAGCCGGCAGCGCCCCAGCTCAACGCGAGGAAGGTGTACACCGCCGGCGCCCAGACCTTGCCCAGCGTGCCGCTCAGCTCGGCCGCGCCCTGGTAGGCGCCACGCTGGCGCGGGTCCATCAGCTCGGCTTCGAACGACCAGCTCGCCGCCGACAGGTAGAGCTCAGCCCCCGTCACCGCGACGTGGCCCAGCCAGACCAGGAAGATCGTCAACCAGCCCACGGTGTCGTGCGTCGCGAGCGTGATCAGGCAGGAGAGCACGAAGAAGGTGGAGGACAGCCGAATCGCCTTGAGCGCTGTCGGCACGTCCTTGACGCTGCGGGAGGTGACCATCGGCAGGAAGATGCACATCACCGTGTTGGTGGCGAACAGGAAGGCCAGCACCACTCGCGGGGCGTCGGTCTGCTCGACCAGCCAGAGCGGGATGACGACGTTCAGCAGCACCTGGTTGGTCCAGAACACCCCGCTGAAGAAGGTGGTGAGCAGCCAACCGGGGTTACGCAGCGGACCCGGCCCGGGAATGCGGACCTTGCGTTCCTCCGGGGTGCGCTCGTCGTGCGAAGCCCGCGGCAGCCGCGTGACGGCGACCGCGTTGACCAGGAAGCTCGCGGCGGTGAACCAGGGCAGTGCGTGCAGCACGTCGTTGGAGTGGAACGCGAGCGCGATGCCACCCATCACGGAGCCGAGAGTGAAGCCGAGGTTGAGCGCGGAGTACATGTAGGCGCGTGACTGGACCCGCTCGTCCGGTGGCAGCACATCGATCGTGTATGCCCCGTATGCGGCGGCGCCGAGCGCAGCGATGACCTCCATGCCGACGGCCATGGTGACGTAGCCCGTGAAATCAGTGATGAACGGCCAGACCGTGAACATCGCCGCCTGCCCGGCGCAGCTGACCGCCCACATCTTCTTCGGCCCGAAGCGGTCGACGAGCTTGCCCATCGGCACGGCGGCAATGAAGGCGGCGATGCCGGCGAGTGTCAGGCCGAGACCGACCTGGGCAGCCGACAACCCGACGATCTGAGTGAAGAACACCGCCGATCCGGTCAAGAACGTGCCCTGCCCGAGCGCGAACAGCAGCGACTGCGCGGACAGACGCCCGGCCAGCCGCGACGGCGGGCGGGCACGGTCAAGGATGGCGGAGAACGTCACCTCGGGATTCTCTAGGGACGGTATGCCGGTTGTCACGCCTTTTCTCCACTGGAATTCCTTGGCATACCGGCCGGAATGACGGCACACGCCGAGTGGAGCACGGTGCGCCGGCGTTGTAGGGTGCCTGCATGAGCGGGGAGGTACGGGCTGATCCGGTCGAGCTGGCGCGGGTAGCGCAGTCCTGTCTGGACGGCTCGCAGGATCTCGCGACGGCGCTGCGCACCGTCAGGGCCGATGCGGTGCTGTCCACGTCCGACTTCGGCAACGTGGCGAACGCGAGCAGGCAGAGCGACGCCTACCACGGCGTGGAGGGCAGCGCGGGCACGGCGACGGAGCGGCTGACCACGGTGCTCGAGGTCGACAACGAGAGCCTGCTCCGGGTGGCGTTCGCCTACCAGCAGGCAGACGAGGAAGCCGAGCGCAAGCTGCGCCAGAAGCACCGCAATATTCCGATCTGACCACGGGAGGTCGCCGATGGGAATTCCACCGGAAGACCAGGAGCACTTCCCGCCGATCACGGCGGCCGAATCGACCTGGCAGCTGCACGCGAACCCGGGGCGGATCACCAGCGCCGCGTCGGCGTGGCGACGGTTCGGCAAGTCGGCCACGTCGCTGGGCGACGACCTCGACGCGGACGCCAAGAAGCTGGTGGGCTCCCAGTGGGCGGGCCCGGCCCGCGACAGCTACGTGAACCACCGGACCAAGCTGATCTCCAGCGTCGACGCGCTGCAGGACAACGCGGGCAAGTTGGCCGGTCAGCTCGAGGGCATAGCCGATCTGCTGCAGCGCTACCAGGGACTGCTCGACGCCGAGTACGACAAGGTGAAGTTCCGCGACGTCGGCGGCACGTTCCATCCCCGCAGCGAGGAAGAGCAGAAGCTGATCAGCGGCGCCATCGCCGAGGCGCGAACCCTGCGCAAGGAGCTGGAGCAGGCGCTCGCCCAGAACCTCAGCGGTTTCGACAGGTCGGGCTGGGACGCCATCGCCGCCGAGTGGGGCGCGGTCGCCACCGGCACCGCCGACCCGTTCACGCTGCCCGCGGAGGCCACCGACGGCGTTTCGGTGATCATGGTGGACGGCCGGGCGGTCGTGAACACCGGCACCGGAGACGACGACGTCAAGGTCACGATCGACCCGAAGACCGGCGACGTCATCGTCACCGTCAACGGCTCGGACTACCACTACCCGCCGGGCACCCCGGTCACCATCCGCGGCGGCGAGGGCAACGACACCATCGAGGTCCCGAAGGGCTCCAACATCCGCGTGACACTGCTCGGCGGAGCGGGAAACGACACCATCCGCGGCGGTGACGGCGCCGAACAGATCTTCGGAGGGCGCGGCACGGACGACCTCTACGGCGGCCGCGCCGACGACTACATCTCCGGCGGCGCCGGCATCGACTACCTCGACGGCCAGGACGGCAACGACGTGCTGTCCGGCGGTTCCGGCCAGGACACCCTGTACGGCCTGGGCGGTGACGACCAGCTGTCCGGCGGCGAGGACGACGACTACCTCGAAGGCGCGAAGGGCAACGACTCGCTGTACGGCGGCGCCGGCAAGGATGTGCTGTCCGGTGGCCACGGAGACGACAAGCTGGCCGGGGGCACCGGCGACGACGTCTACTACGGCGGACACGGCAAGGACAGCATCACCGCGGGCGGCGGCAGCGACACCGCCTACCGGCAGGACGAGGACACCGTCGACGGCGTGACCTCGGACGTCAAGGTCGAGATCAGCGACAAGGCGCAGTTCATCAAGATCGAGGGCTCCGACGAGTTCAAGGAACGGGTGCTCGCCGACCTCGACATGTACCGCGCCTCACCGACCGGCCAGCAGATGCTGGACAACCTCCAGGACAAGCGCGACCCGAACTTCCTGTTCGGCGAGAACACGCTGACCATCAAGGAGCTCGACGAGGAGAACGGCTACGCCAGCAAGGGCCACAAGCTCGCCAACTCCGACTCCGTCATCCAGTACAACCCCGCCTTCACCTTCGATGCCGAGCGCGGCCGACCGTCGGTGGTGCTCTACCACGAACTCGGGCACGTGTACGACTACTGGAACGACACCTTCCAGGAGGAGGAGATCGTCGGCGGGCCTGACGACGGCATCAAGAAGGGCGAGCGGCAGGCGGCGGGGCTGCCCTTCGACCACGATGACGACTCCTCGACGCCGGACCAGCTCGACCCCGACCACCCGATCCAGTACACCGAGAACGGGCTGCGCCGGGAGATGGGCATGCGCGATCGCGACACCTACCGCACGTATTCGGGCGACGGCTGGTGACGGGACTGCGCCGCGCCGCCGGCCTGCTGCTCGTCGCGGCAGCGCTGGCCGCCTGCTCGGGCGACCCGGACCTGGATCTGACGGTGCGGACCGCCGTCGCAGGCGGCGACGTCACGGTCGAGTACACATTGGCCAACCGGTCCGAGGCGCCGGTGGTGCTCTACGACGGCGGATGGACCGATCCACAACAGCCCGGCTGGTCGCGAGGGCCGGTGGAGGTCAGCGTCCGCGACGACGGGGTGATCGAGTTCTCCCGACGCCTCATCCACCCCTGCCAGACCCCGGACACCAGCGACTGCGGCGGCGCACGCGAACCCACCGTGCGGATCCGCGGCTCCGTGCTCGAACCGGATGCCGTCAGGTTGGAAAGTTTCCGGGTGCCGCTCCAGGTGGAGCCCGACCATCCGGCGTCCGCCCAGCACACACCGATCTCGCTGGCCGGGCGGGAGGTGGTCTTCTGCATCGGGTTCACCGAGGTGACCGACGACAACCCGCCCGCAGCCGACGGGCTCTACCCGCCCGACAGCCCGCAGACCGTCCTCTGCGGCGAGCCGTTCCAGGTGCCGTGAGACCGCGGTGGCGCGCGGCCGGCTGACAGCGGGCCGGCCCGCTGAACCGCGGCCTCGCTAGCGCTCCGATGCCCGGTGCGGTCCGGTCAGCCCGGAGAGCAGCAGGTCGGTGAGGGCGTCGACGATCCGGTCGTCGTCCTCGGGCTGCCCGGTCGCCGGTGCCGCGTATCCGAGCATGCCGAGCATCGCACCCATGGCCGCGGCGATCAGCTGCGGCTCGCCGGGCAGCGAATGCCCCTGCCCGCTCAGGTATTCCAGGTGTTCGCGC
Source organism: Catellatospora paridis (assembly GCF_009720365.1). Lineage (GTDB taxonomy): Bacteria > Actinomycetota > Actinomycetes > Mycobacteriales > Micromonosporaceae > Catellatospora > Catellatospora paridis. Next base: position 370,110 of record NZ_ML769316.1, read on the forward strand.
AGCGTGGTGGTCTGTTCGAGCAGGCCCTGCCAGGCCCGGCCGGAACCGGGATCGGCGGCGATCATCGATTGGAACTGGGCGACGGTGACCGGACGGTGTTCGCGCATCACCGTCCAGGCGATGGCGATGTGCTCGCGCAGCTGCGCCCGGTCGGTCAGGTCGTGATCGTTGGGATGCTCGTGCTGGGCCAGGTGCGCGTCGGCCGATGCTTCCATCTCGGCGATCATGGCCTGCAGCAGCTGTTCCTTGTCAGCGAAGTGCTCGTAGAACGAGCCGGTGGAGCGGCCCGCCGCGGCCGTGACATCGGTGATCTTGGTATTGAGGTAACCCCGCTCGCTGAACACGTCGCGAGCGGCTGCCAGCAGCGCCGCACGCGTCTCGGCGGCCCGCGCCTTGCGGGTGCCCGCCTTCGCGGTGGCGGCTGTGGTTCGGGCCACTGGATATCCCTCCGCAATCTGGTTGACAGCGACCATCATATCGAACATGCTTTCACCGAATCTATGTTCAGTGAATTCATGTTCAGGGAGTGGTCTCCGTGCGAACGATCATCATTGGCGGCGGTGTCGCCGGGGCGGCGGCCGCCCTGGCACTGCGGCGCGTCGGCGTCGACGCGACCGTCTACGAGGAGTACGACGATCCGGCCGGCGACGTCGGCTCGTTCGTCAGCCTGGCCAGCAACGGCCTGCGCTGCCTGGACGTGCTCGGCTGCCTGGAACAGGTCCAGGCGGCGGGCGTCGCCCTGCCGCGGCAGCGGATGTGGTCTGCCGGTGGCCACCTGCTCGGCGACGTGCCGCGCGGCAGGCGCCGCGCGGACACGCTGCACAGCGTCACCCTCATGCGCGGGCGCCTGGTGGCGACCCTGCGAGACGCGGCCGTTGCCGCCGGGGCGCGGATCATCGTCGGCGAGCGTGCCGTCAGAGTGACCCGGACGGCCGACGGCGTGGCCGCCGAGTTCGTCAGCGGCCTACGCGACGACGCCGACCTGCTCGTCGCGGCCGACGGCATCTGGTCGACGGTGCGCGGTCAGCTCCACCCGGCCGCGCCCGAGCCCGAGTACGCCGGGCTCTATGCGATATCCGGCGTGTCCCACCTGGACGGAGTCGAGCCCGGGGTGTTCAACATGACCTTTGCCCGCAGCGGCGCCTTCATCCACCTGGCCGTCGGCGACGGCGAGATCTGGTGGCAGGCACAGATCGCCGAGCCGATCGAGCCGGACCGCCACGGCGTGCCGGACGCGGCATGGCTGCAGCGCACAAAGCAGCTCTACCAGGACGAGAAGGTGCCGTCGGCGGTGATCGCGGCGACCACCCGCCTGCATTCCCCGGTCATCTTCCACGCACTCGATCCGGTGGCAACCTGGCACAGCGACCGGACCGTGCTGATCGGAGACGCCGCCCACCCGGTCGGAGCGGGCCAGGGCGCGTCGATGGCGCTCGAAGACTCGCTCGCCCTGGCCGCCGCGTTGCAGGCGGAACCGACGGTTGCCACCGCGCTGAAGGCGTACGACACCGAGCGCCGTCCGCGGATCGTCAAGCTGCTGAACACGGCCGAGGACAACCGCCGCGCCAAGAAGGCAGGCCCGCTCAAGCGGCAGCTTCAGGCCGCCGTGATGCGCCTGTTCCTCCCGCTGTTCTACGAGAAGGCCACCGCATGGCTGTACAGCCACGAACCCTCACGGCTCCAAGTCCCAGGGCGGCACTGACCTTCCCGATCACGTGCTGCGGTCCACCGGCGCGAAATCGGCACTCGCACCCGAGCCGCGCACGCCGCACGCCAGGTCACGCCGCTGTGCGACGACCAGGTCGCGGTAGGCCACATGCACGCCTACCGCGACCCCCCGAAATGGCCGGCAGCCTAGACCGCCACCCCGTCACTCGACTCGGCGGCGGCGGCGCGCACCCGCGGCGCCACCGCGGCGAGTGTCGCGGAAAGGAACAGGCTGATGCCGCCCGCGACGGCTACCGCCCGGTCGTACGTGAGCACCAGGTACGGAAAGCGGGAGTCCTGGTGCGACCAGCCGAGCGCCGTGGCGTAGTAGTACGCCAGGACCAGCGCCGCCACCCCCGCCAGCGCGCCTATGCACAACACGGGCGCGCCCGCGACCAGCATCGCGACCCTACCTGCGGTGGTGTGCCGCTGGAACGCGCGTAGCGCCCACCCGGCGAACGCCCAGCCGACTGCGATGCCGAACAGCAGCCCCGCCCCGGCCGCGACCGTCACCATGGGGGGTGCCTGCTGGTGCACGCCGATGATGACGTTCGGGATTCCCGAGCTCCCGTACTTCTCGGTCGGGTCGCCCATGATACGGACCACCAGGTCGCCCTTGGCCGCCCAGAAGATCGTCTGCTCGGGGTACTTGGCGATGGCCTGATCGGACTGGCTGTAGACGGTCCGCCCGAGCTGCCAGCCGTCGGCCGTGAACCGGTCTCTGGCCTGGTCGACCCATGCGTTGACCTCGGCGCCGGGCACCCGGTACGCCAGCCAGGTATGGGTGACCACAGGATCGGCACCCGCCGGGACGAGGGACTCGCAAGCCTCGTTGGTATCCGCTTGGTCGCACCCGGCGTAGGACGCCGACGGGTTCGGCCCCTGGACGGGCGTCAACGCGGTGACGGACCTACCGATGGCTTCCACCGCGGCGTCTGTCGGCATGGTCGTAGATGTCCGCCAGACCGCCTCACTCGCGGCCGCCGCTGCGGCAAGGCCGATGAACAGGGCGACCACGACGGCGGCCATCCGGTACGCGGGTCCGCCGGGGAGCCTGAATCGCCACCTGAGCCCGCTCAGGATCAAGTTGACGGCCTCCGTTCTCGTCGGCTTTGTCCGCCCCGGTTCGGCAGCGTCCATCAGCGTCGTGACGACCTCCAGGCCGCGTTCACGGCGGAAGCTCCGGGGATAGCACAGCAACAGCCTGCGGTACGCGACTTCCAGTTGTGTCATCGTCAGCCCCTACACTGCCGGAATCACGCGCAGCCGGGCCGCGGCCAGGGACGCGTTCTTGCGAAGCAACTCCACCTCGGCGGTGAGCAGTGCTCTGCCGCCCTCGGTGAGCCGGTAGTACCGGCGGAGGCGGCCGTCGACGGCCTCCTCGCGGTCGAGGGATACGCGCCCCTCACCGGCCAGCCGGTCCAGGGCGGCGTAGAGCGTGCCCGCCTGCAGCTTTATCCGACCCTCGGAGAGTTCGTCGACGGTCCGGATGATGCCGTAGCCGTGCAGCGGCTCCTTGGCCAACGCGGTCAGAATGAAGAACGTGGGTTCACGGATCGACATGCGGTCCAATATAAAGACTATCTCTATATACAGTCAATCGATCGCTGCCGTGCCTGCTGATCGGCTGGCAGGCAGATCCCCGGCGAACGATGTGGACCCACTCCGGGCAAGGCGGGCGCGGACACCCGGGTCGGCGCCACGGGCGAACGCCACCAGGCTGGCCGCGTCACGCCTCTGCTCCTCCAAAGACACACTGGACGCACCCGGCCACCGCACCCACGGCCCGCCTGCGACGAGGATCGCTTCGGCATAGTGGGTGCCGAGACTGCCATCGAGATACAGCAGCGCTCCCATCGCCTCGGGCTGACAGTGCCTCTCGTCCTCCTCTGCCGACGCGAGGCTCATGATCAGATAGTCGCTCAAAATCCGGGCGTCCCGCTCCGTACCCAGGCAAGCCAGGGCGACGCAATACGGGTACAGGTATCCGTGTGGCCTTGGGTCGCTCATGTCCTGGGCGATGCGCGGACGGAGCTCGCCGCGGCTCCCGCACGCGATCAGCCAGCCCGCCACCAGACGCTCCCGCCAGCCGTAGTCGAGCAACTCCGCCAGATCCGCCACCGTGGCCCGCCGGGCACAGCGCCGCAGCCGCCACTGGAACATCCGCTGGCGCGCCCTCGGCATCACCAGCGCGTGTCCCGTCAACTCCCCGTACCGCCACACCCCGCAGCGCCGCCGTACCCGCAGCTCATGCCGCCCGGCCGTGTGGAGCAGAACCACCCCGAGGACACCGTGGAGGCGATACCGCATCCGATCCGCGATGCTGCGCGACATCCGCATGACGACGAGCCTTCCCCGTACGTCCGCCTGTTCCATCACCCGGGTGCACCGCGCTGGACCAAGACGCCACCGGCACCCGCCTCCGGCCACGCCGCCAATGTCGCTCACCGGGCCTGCTCGCGCAAGGTTCCCACTCTCGGGGGTACGGCAGTGGGATCGCTGCCCGGCGGCAGCTCGCCGATTATGAGCTGTCACGGCCTGATGATTGATTCTGGACGGCTTACGGTGGCCCCGCTCGGTCTGTGGTGGCCCATTGTGGTGAAGGCGTGCGATGGTGTGACGGCCCGATTCGGCCCCACCCCGGCCTGCCGCAGGAACTCAGATCAGTGACTGTGCGTTAGGTATGTAGGCGCTCGGCTTCAAGCCGAAGCTGCCACCCGACCTTTTCGATGACTTCGCGAGCTGCCTCCGCAACAGACCTTGCGTGGGTCGACACTTGAAAGTCTCGTTCCTTCAAGACCCTCTCAGGGGCGGTCAGCTCGCAGACGACGAACCGTGAGCCGGCACGGCAGCGCGAAGCTGCACCCGTTCGTCCTCGTCCGCGATAACGCTGGGAATGACGAGCCGCAAACCCGCAAACCTGCGACTTCGCTGCGGCCTCGGCCCCGGATGCACGAGATCGCATGTCGTCGGTTGTCACACGGAAGGGTCCCAGGCTACGAGCTGATCGAAGATACGACGGTCGCCTTCGAACTTGAGCGAATCCAGCGGTAAGCGGCCGTAGAAGAACAGGACCAGGTCGCTGGCCGTGCCCCGGGCGGAGGCGTCGGCCGTGTCCAGGTCCTCGCCGGCAGCGGGCGTGAGGTGGGCGACCTGTGCGCCGTCGTGGGACAGCCGAAGGCGCCAGGAGTGGCCCTCGGTGGCGTGGTAATCGACGACGGCGGGTTCGTGTGGCCAGGCGACCGTCGTCGCGCAGAGGGTGAACTGGCAGTCGTCGAAACCGTCGAGGGCGATCTCCACCGGTATCGGCTGCGGGGCACCCCCGGTGAGCTGGACGTCGTAGGTGTGCACCGCGATCTCGTGGAGCTGGCGCCGCGCCCAGGCCCCGGAGGTCTGCGGTGACGGCGAGTCCCCCCACCATGTCCAGCAACCGCGATCCGGGCCCGACTCGCGCAGCACGCTCGCCAGGTGCTCGACGGACTCGACCCACCAGGCCAGGAGAGCCTCGCGCTCCCGAGGTGCACCCGTGCCGCCTCCCCATGCGGACTCCTCCGGCGGAGCGTCCGCGGGCCCGGCGGTGACGATGGCGGCTGCCTTGCGGCGACCCATGCCCACGTGTTGCACGTGATCGAACAGCGTCCGCTCGGGATGGGTCGGCATCTGAACGTCGAGGCTGGGTGCCGCGGCGACCGCAGCGCGGAAGGCGACCGACCGTTCGTTGATCAGCCGCAGCTGATCACGGAACGTGAGAATTCTGTGCACCCCGGCTTTCTATCACTGTGCTCCGGCGACCGGACAGCGAGTTTCGCAGCCCAGGCGGCGGCCACCCCGGCACTGATACGTGCCCTGCAGCTTCTGGTGAGGCGCGGCGCGGAGGCGCAGCTGCGACGGGAGTCAGCGGCACTCACCTTGACCGTCAGACCGGCCGGGTCAAGGTGCCGTCAGGCTGTCGTGTTAGGTGGGACCTGTCGCACGGTGTCACGAGAGGACAGTCCCATGAACGAGAAGACGCTGCTATCCCGCAAGCATGACCGCTCGTTCGGTCATCTCGACCGCAACGGGACGGGGTTCATCGAGCGCGATGACATCATCGGCCTCGGCGAGCGGGTGCTCTCGGCTGTTGGAGAGTCGACCGAGTCCCCGCGCGGCCGGGAGTTGCTCGACGCCTTCGGCGAGGTCTGGACGGTTCTGGTCACCGCCTGCGATCACGACACCGACGACAAGCTCGACGCCCGCGAGTACCACATCGGCATGACCTGGGCATTCGTGCAGGACACCGAGGGATACGACCGGATCTTCCACCCCGCCGTGAAAGCGCTCATTCAACTCGCCGACACCGATGGCGACGGGTCCTTGCAGCCTGTCGAGTTCCGTGCGCTGCAGGCGGCCTTCGGCACCCCGGCAGACGAGGTCGATGAGGCCTTCGCCGGCCTGGACCGTGACGGCAGCGGGTCACTGACCGTGGACGAACTGCTCCGGGCCGCTCGCCAGTTCTACACCGCGCCCGACGACCGTGAGCCGGGCAACGGGCTCTTCGGCCGGATCTGACCTGCCGGTTCTGCGCCGACAGCGTCCTTTGTCCCTGCCTGCCCGGCCAACGGATGTCGGATCTACGGTCGGGGCGCCTCGCGGAACGACTGCGCCGATGCGCTCAGGCCCGCCGTTTCGGCGACCCGCCGCCTGCCCACGGACATCATGGCGATGGTGCACACCAGACCCACCAGGCCGACGATGACGTTGCTGACGATGGCGCCCACACTCGGTGCGGGTCCACTGACCAGCCATGGTGAGACGATCGCCCATGCGCTGATGATCGGGGCGACCCAGGCGATCCGGTGCGAACGTCCGTACATGGTCGCGAAGCACAACGCCAGCACGGCCAGTCCGACACCGGAGATCACGTTGCTCGCCGTCAGGCTGGTATGGCTGGTGAAGCCCACCACCCAGGGCGAGATGGCGAGGTAGAGACCCGACAGGAAGGTCAGGCCCTCCACCACCTGTGCCGTCGGGGTTTCGGCGGCTTCCTCGTACCGCAGCCGAAGCTCGGCAAGGTCTGGATGATCTTCGATGCGAGGAGTTCGAACAGTCATGCTAACCACCTCCGCACAGCAACATCAAACAACCGTTCCTATAACCGATCTCTGTCGACTTTACGCTGGTGAGGGTCGCCGGCCACCCCATTGGCACGAACGCGGACACGCGACCGCCCGGCCAGGCGCCAGGAAGGCGACCGTCGACCTGACCGGCAGCGTCGGGGGTGAAATCGAGTTGCCGGGTGTCATGCGGCGGACGATTCTGGGCCCCGACGTCGACGCCCCACCGAAACTCGGTGCCCGAGCGTCATGACAAACGGCAGACCACACCGGTCCGGCCCACCGACGGACAGGATGATCATGCAACCGCTGACCGCTGCCGAGATCCGAAACTGCATGGCGAACACGTCGAAAGGCGAGGCGCAGCGGCTGACGCTACCGGCGGCGCCCGAGCACATCGCCTGGACGGACCTGGACTTCCTCGGCTGGCGCGACGCCAAGGCACCAGGTCGGGCATACCTGGTGACACCGCTGGGCTCCACCGTCGTCGGGCTGGCCCTGAGCGCGACCGTCCCGCCCCGGTCCCTGATGCGGTCGAACATGTGCGGGTTCTGCCACACCCTTCACGACGCCGCCTCCATCGCCCTGTTCTCAGCACGCCTGGCCGGCGCCGCCGGGCGCGCGGGCAACACGGCCGGGACGTACGCGTGCACCGACCTGGCGTGCTCGCTGTACATCCGCAACCTGCGCAAGCCGTTCCTGCCGCAACCGCAGGAGACCATCAGCGAGCAGGAGCGCATCGCCCGCCTACTGCTGAAGGTGACCGCGTTCGTCACCCGAGTGCTCGACACCGACTCGTCGGGCTCGCGTCAGGCAGCTTGATCGGAACCGCAGACGGCAGGGCGCGGAGGACCTGAAACGGTCCTCCGCGCCTGGCGACGTGCTGGTCTACACGGTCAGCTGTAGACCTCGAATTCAAACAGCGAGTAGCCGTACGCGGTGCCGCGGGCCGTCCCGTTGATCCGCACGTAGCGGCCGGTGGCCCCGAGCGCGGTGTTGTCGTCGACCCCGCCGTTGCCGCCGGTGACCGAACGTACCGTCGTCCAGGTCGTGCCGTTGGCCGAGGTCTGGATCTGGTACGCCGACCCGTACGCGGCCTCCCAGGTCAACTTCACCCGGTTGATCGCATACGACTGGCCCAGGTCCACCTGGATCCACTGCGGGTCGGCGAACGCGCTGCCCCATCGGGTGGTCAGCGAACCGTCCACCGCCGCCGACGCCACGAACGCGCCTTCCACGCTGGATGCGGTGGCCGGACGGTTCAGCGCGAGGTTGTTCGTCGGCGGAGGCGGGGTGCCGTCACCGTAGACCTCGAACTCGAACAGCGAGTAGCCCCACGCGGTGCCCCGGGCCGTGCCGTTGATCCGCACGTACCGGCCGGTGGCCGTCAGCCCCGTGTTGTCGTCGACCCCGCCGTCGCCGCCGGTGACCGAACGTACCGTCGTCCAGGTCGTGCCGTCGGTCGACGTCTGGATCTGGTACGCCGACCCGAACGCGGCCTCCCAGGTCAACTTCACCCGATTGATCGCATACGACTGGCCCAGGTCCACCTGGATCCACTGCGGGTCAGCGAAAGCACTGCCCCACCGGGTGGTCAGCGAACCGTCCACCGCCGCCGACGCCACGTAGGCTCCCTCGGCACTTGACGCCGTCGCCGGACGGTGTAACGCGAGGTTGCCCCCGGTGGGCGGCTGGGTGCCGCCGGCCGTGAACGTGAAGTCGTCGATGTCGAACAGCGAGCCGGTGGCGGCCCCGGTGAACACGAGGTACAGCTGTTGCGTTCCCGCCGGCACGGTCACCGTGCCGGTCACGTCGGCCCAGGTTTCCCAACTGCCGGTCGGCGCGACCGGCACCGTGGACACGACCGTGCCGGTGGGCGAGCCGACCCGTACGGTCAGCGTGCCACCGACACCGGCTGAGGCGACGCGCGCCTTGAATCCGGTGACGCCGGTCAGGTTGTACGGCGTGAAGGAGATCCAGTCGCCGTTCTCGATGTAGCCGACGGCGTTGCCGCCGTGTGCGCTGGCCTTGGCGGCGATCTGGACGCCGTTCATCGTGCTGAAGTGCTCAGCCTGCCGGGTGCGTGGCTGCAGCACGTGCTGGGCCTGGACCGCGGTCCCGGTCGGCGGGGTGTAGACCGCGGCGAGCACCCCAAAGATGTTCGCGGCCGCGTCATGCTCGCCGTCGACCGTGGTCTGGATCGACCCGGTGCAGCCGGTCTTGCTGGTGATGGGGTGTCCGTGGCTGTCGTGGCCCAGGACGTAGTTGAGCACGACCCGGTTGCAGTCGATCGTGCCCGCGTTCGGGTCGGTCACCCGGATCTCGTAGGGCACGAGGTCGCCGAACTGGAACACCGTGCCGTTGCCCGGGATGATGATCTGGATCCCCGCCCGCCCGACGCCGACGACGACGCTCGCCGTCGAGATCCGGCCGCCGGTGTCGCGGACCGTCAGCGTCGCGGTGTACTCGCCGTTGGCCGAGTAGGTGAACGTCGGGTTGGCCGCTGTCGAGTCGGTGCTGCCGTTGCTGGTGAAATCCCAGGCGTACGTGATGGCGTCGCCATCAGGGTCGTTGCTGCCGGCCGAACTGAACTGCACGGTCAGCGGCGCCGCGCCCGTCGACGGATTCGCTGCGGCCTGGGCGATCGGCGCCCGGTTGCCGCCACTGTTGTACTCGATGCGGTAGACGGCCGAGTTGGCGTCGCCACCGAACCAGGTCGTGCCGTAGTCGAGCACGTACAGGGCGCCGTCCGGTCCGAACTCCAGGTCCATGATCGCGGTCCCGGACCACGGAATGGGCTCGATCGCGCCGGCGGTGCCGTTGGCGTTGATCGTGGCCGCCTTGATCCAGCGGCTGGTGAACTCGCCGAGGATGGCCTTGCCGTTGTAGGAGGCCGGGAACTTCACGTCGGAGACCAGCGCCGGGTTGAAGTTGTAGACCGGGCCGCCCATCGGGCCGCCGCCGCCCAGCTCGGGCCGCCAGGGTCCCGCGCCGCCGTACGGCAGCCAGGCGGCCTGCGACGGCCGGAGGGTGGTGAGGCCCGTGTTGTTCCGCGAGTTGTTCGTCGGCCCGCCGGCGCAGTTGTAGAGGCCGGCCGAGGGACCGCTGGGGAACGTGTACTCGTGGTAGGGGGTGTTGTAGTTCGAGCAGTACGGCCAGCCGAAGTTGCCCGGCTGGGTGATCCGCTCGAACGCCACTGTGCCCGCGGGTCCGCGGTTCGGGTCGGCACCGCCGTCGGGGCCGTAGTCACCGAGGTAGACGACCCCGGTGGCCTTGTCGACGCTCATCCGGAACGGGTTGCGGAAGCCCATGGCGTACACCTCGGGCTTGGTGTTGGCCGTGCCGACCGGGAACATGTTGCCGGCCGGGATGGTGTAGCCGCCGGTCGCGCCGGGCTTGATCCGCAGCACCTTGCCCCGCAGGTCGTTGGTGTTGCCCGCGGTGCGCTGCGCGTCGAAGGCCGGGTTGCGGTCGGCCCGCTCGTCGATCGGCGCGGAGCCGCCCGAGTCGAACGGGTTGGTGTCGTCACCGGTGGACAGGTACAGGTTGCCTGCCGCGTCGAAGTCGATGTCACCGCCGACGTGGCAGCACTGGCCCCGGCTGGTCGGCACGTCCAGGATCGTGACCTGCGTCGCCGGGTCGATCGTGTTGTCGTCGCGCACCGTGAACCGGGCCAGCTTGTTGGACCCGTTGAACGGGGCGAACTGTGCCGCGGTGCCGGTCGCCGGAGAGTCGCCGCCGGGGGTGCTCAGCGGGGGCGCGTAGTAGAGGTACACCCACCGGTTGCTGGCGAAGTTCGGGTCGGCCTTGATGCTCTGCAGACCCTCCTCGTCGTGGGTGTACACCTGAAGGGTCATCGCGACCTTGGTGTTGCCGTTGACGTCGGTGTACCGGACGACGCCGTCGCGTGAGGTGTGCAGCACACCCCGGTTCGGCAGCACGGTCAGGCCCATCGGCTCGCCCGTCTCGGCCACGCCCTTGGCCAGCGTCACCTGGTTGAACGTGCCGACCGGCGGGGGGCCGCCGACCGTGCAGTTCCCGGTGCCCTGGGCCGCGTACCGGATGCCGCCGAGCAGGTGGGTGCGGAAGTTGGCCTCGCTGAAGCTCTCCTGGGTGTGTCCGAGGCCGGTGTACCACGTGCGTCCGCCGTCGTAGGCACGGCACCACGAGATCGGGTGGTCGGCGCCCATGCTGCCACCGGTGTACGTGGACTCGTCCAGGTTGGCCAGCACGTGCACCGACGAGCGCGGGTTGGTGCGGTAGTTGTACAGCTCGTCGGTCCGGTTCCAGTTCGCCGGCAGGCCGGCGGTGGACGGGTGGGCCGTGTCCTCGATGCGCACCGTGACCGGCTGGATCGCCGGGTGGCTGGCGAAGTACGCGCCCACCAGGCTGCCGTACCAGGGCCAGTCGTACTCGGTGTCGGACGCGGCATGCACGCCGACGTAGCCGCCGCCGGCGCGGACGTAGCGCTCGAACGCGGCCTGCTGGGTGGCATCGAGCACGTCGCCGGTGGTGGACAGCCAGATCACGGCTTTGAATCTGGCCAGGTTGGCGTCGTTGAACTGGGTGGCGTCCTCGGTCGCCTCGACGGCGAAGTTGTTCTGCGTGCCGAGCTGCTGGATCGCGGTGATGCCCACCGGGATCGAGTCATGCCGGAACCCCGCGGTCTTGCTGAAGATCAGCACCGAGAAGTCGGGAGCGGCCTGCGCAGGGGCGGCGTTGAAGCCCACCCCGGCCAGCACGACGGTGACACAGAGCAGCACTCTGCGAAGGAACATGATCGGTTGGCACCTCTTCCGTAGAGGAACAGTGAAGACGTGCGCCGATCACGTCTGGACCGTGAGCTGACGGCCGCACCAGGCACGGCGGGCGTCAGGCGGGGATACGAATTCGATGGGTAGTGCCGGGGGTGCCCCACGCCTCGTCTACGTCGAGAGGTCTTGCAAACCTGTGGCCGCAACCAGACTGGCTGCAGTGAGCGGCCTCAAGCGAGCCACGAACGAAGGGCGGGCTTGCCTCCACCTCCTCACCTCAACGCGCCGGGAGAGCGCTCTCCCGTCTGGTGTAGACAGTTAAACAGACTCGCTCGCCGTTGTGAAGGCTCATCACATGCCGACCGGCCGGGTCTCCAGGTAGGCGAGCCGGAAGGGACCGAGGTCGTCGCGGAGGGTCTTCGCCCGTTCGGTCCACGCGCCGATCGTGAAGATATCGGCCTGCAGGAACTGGGCGGGGAAACGCTCGCCGGTGGACAGTTCGATCGGCGGGGTGCGGGTGCTGGTCGAGGCTGACCCACCTGGTGCAGGCGAAGGTCTGCGTGCCGAGGGGCAGGGCCAAGGCCGTCACCGGGGTACGGCTCTCCGGGGCCCAGCCTTCGTCCGGCAGGTGGCCGCCGTGTTCGGCCTCCAACAGCAACTCATTGATCATCGTAACTTGACACTAGACGTATCGTTCTCTAGCTATGTAGAGTACGACTATGTCTGACCCCCGGATGACACTGCAAACCCAGTTGGTACTGAAGGCGTTCACATCGGACCCGACCCAGCAGCGGTACGGGTTGGAGATCTGCGATCTGGTGGGCTTGGCCTCCGGCACCGTCTACCCGATCCTTGCCCGGCTGGAGCAGGCCGGATGGCTCGAAAGCGGCTGGGAGGACAGCACGTCGGTGACCGACGGCCGTCCCCGTCGGAGGTTCTACTCCCTGTCTGCCGACGGCGCCCAGCAGGCACGCGATGCGCTGGCCCGCTCACATCGTTCCGGCCGCCCGCAGCGCGCAGGCTGGACCGTCAGCGGCCAGACCGATCCCGGCGTGGTGCCGTCATGAGCCCCTCTCCCCTGAATGAGCCGGGCGCGGCGTCGGTCGCGGCGATCGAGGCCCGATACCCGGAGGACGACCGAGCGGCTATCCGCGCGGCGTACGAAACGGCCGCGCGTTGGCATGCCGGACAACTACGTCGCAGCGGCGACCCGTATGTGACACACCCGGTGGAGGTGGCGGCGATCGTCGCCGACCTCGGCCTGAGCCCTGCCGCGGTATGTGCCGCGATCCTGCATGACACGGTTGACGACACGCCCTACACGTTCGCCCAGATGCGAGCGGAGTTCGGCGACGACGTGACCGCGATGGTCGAGGCGCTGCCGACCAGCACGGAGCTGCACAGGGCGGCCCTTGACGTGGACGCGAGTCACGCCGGCTCACCAGACGTCGAAGTGCTGGTGATCAAGCTAGCCGATCGGCTGCACAATTTGCGCACGCTGCAGCACACAAGCATCGCCAGGCAGGTCCGGGTGGCCCGCGACACGCTGGAGACCGTCGCACCGATCGCGCAGCGCCTCGGGCTGACGGGAGTGCGGCGGGAGCTGGAGGAGATCTCGCTGGCCTACCTGCGCTCGACGGTCGTCACCGACCGGCCCACCCGGGCGACGCTGCGACTGCTGGAGTTGACCACATTGCTCCTGCCGAGAAATGCGCGCAGCCGCTGGCGGGAGGAGTGGGCTGCCGAGGTCGGTGCGCTGCCGACCCGGCGGGCCAGGGTCATGTTCACGTTGCAGACCCTGTGCGGCGTGCCGAGGCTGGCCTGGGTGCTTTCCGGGCCGCGCCGTGCGGTCGTGCCGACGTGGGTCGCCGGCCTGACCCAGCTCGCCCAGGCACTCGGTGTCGGCGGCGCCATCGTGGTCGTGACCGCCACAGATTCGGTCTTCGCCTGGATCGCGGGCGGAATCGTGCTGGTGTCGTTGGCGCTGCTGGGAATGCTGCTATTCGTTCGTAGTGACGGTCCGGCCCGCCGGCTCATCGCGCTGATTCGGGCGTGGCGGCGCCAGTGAGAACCGCTGAACACCGCCCCCACAAGGAGACCGCGTGCTGGTGACGATGAATCTTCCGACGCCCGCTCAGATGCGCGGCCGGCTCGCCGCGTTTGCTGCCATCTGCGGTGCGCAAAGCCGCGATCGTCGCGGATGCTTCGCCGACGGCCCGCTGTGGCACTTCGACGACTGGGGCGGCAACTGGGCCGAGCTGCATCATGACGGCGGCGGCCGGGTGGTCATGGTCGGCAACGACCACGAATACTCCGAGACCTACTTCGGACCGTTCGCCCAGATGTTCTCCGAGCCGGAGACCGACCTGCTCGCCGGGGCGCCGCAGTGGTGGGCTCCGTATGCGCAGCAGGTCATCGCCGGCGGCGAACGGCTGGGCTTCGTCTACGGCTTCGACGGAGCGTGGTGGCGCGCGGACTACGACCTCTACGACGGCTTCGAATCCGTCGGCATCCCGGCCACCGACGACGCACACTGTGTCGACCTGATCTCGGAGTTCGTCAAGGACGCCGCCGGCAAACCCGACCCGACCGCGATCGAGGCCCTGATCGCAGCGGACGCCGACGTGACGGTCGAGCATGTCGTGGCGGTCATCGGCGACAAGTGGAACGCGGCCGCGGGTGCCGCCGCCGCCCGCGCCTTTCTCGCCGTGGAAGTCGCCTGAGTGCACCGACGCACGCGATCCGGCGTGGCTCCGGCCGGTGGCAGATGCCGCCCTGCTCGCCCACCCGCGGAGTGCCGAGCCGTGGCACTCCGCGGATGTTCGGCGATGCTGTTCAGGAAGACTCGGTGACCTGCTGCGGCACCGCACCGTTCCGGCGACCGGCCCTTCTGCGGACAAGTCCGGCGACCGCGTCGAGCACGATGAACGCGAGCAGGGTCAAGCCCAGCAGCGGCAGCGCCCAGCCGATGGCCACCACCACCAGCACGGTGATCACCAAGGCGGGGACAGGGACGTGCCGCCAGGTACCGCGGGGCGGTGGTGTGCCGAGCCGGTGGCGCCGGGGGTCGCGGGTGGGCCGGCGGCGCCACCACATGCGGTAGCCCCAGACGATCACGGTGATCAGACCGAGGGCGATGAGGGCCAGGGCGATCTGGTTGGGCAAACCGAACAGCACGCCCATGTGGACCATGATGCCGGCGGTGGTGAGTTTGGACAGCAGCGGCTGGTCGGCCCACGCGACGAAGTCGACGATCTGCCCGGTGTGCGGGTGTACGGCGATCTTGTCTTTGTGCACCGGCCAGGTGTTGTCGACCTGCTCGACGGTCCAGGCTTGGCCAGGTTCGCCGGGGGTGATGGTGGTCGGCCCGGTCAGGTGGGACTTGGCTGCCGCGGCCGCGATGGCGTCGAGGTCGGCGCCGACGGTGCCACCGGTGGTGCCGCTGCCGTGATGCGCACCCTCCCCGGACGCCGTGATGCCGTCGAGACTGGTGTTCAGCGGGACGGCGTCGGAGTTGAGGACCGAGCGCACGGCGTCGAAGTTCGCGCCGGCGTACGTGGACCAGGTCAGGCCGGTGGCAGACAGGATCAGCAGGAACACCGCGAGCCAGAGGCCGGTGACGGCGTGCAGGGAGCGGGTGCGGCGTACACCACTGGCACCGGGGTCGGCCAGCAGCAGGCGGCGGGCGGTACGGCGGCCGCGCTGGTGGCGCCACCACAGCACCACCCCGCCGAGCACGAGGACCCACAGCCAGGATGCGGCGAGTTCGGAGTAGATGCTGCCCGCCTCGCCGAGGTTGAGGTTGGCGTGCATCTTGTCCAGCCAGGTGGCGATGGGTGTCGAGCCGAACCAGGTGGCGAGCACGCCGCGCACGTGTCCGGTGTACGGGTCGATGTAGACGCTGCGCACGTTCTCCCCGAGTTCCGGCAGCGCGAAGTCGACCTTGGTGGTGGCGTCGGGGGCGCCCGCGGGGTGAACCGCGACGAGGGTGCCGCCGGGGACGGTCTGCTGGGCGGTCGCGACCTGCTGGGACAGTGCCACGGTGCTGGTGCCGACGGCGTCGACGTGCAGCTGGTCGTGGTAGGCGATCTGGTCGAACTGCGGGGTGAAGGCGTACAGCAGCCCGGTGAGAGCGGAGACGAGCAGGAACGGTGCGACGAGGACTCCGGCGTAGAAGTGCAGGCGGCGTAGCAGGGGTCCGAACCCGCTGTAGAGCGCGGACCGGGCGGCGGGTTCAGCAGGGGCGTGTTCGGCGGGCACCTCGGCGGGTGCGGCTGGTGCGGTCGGGCGGGTCGCGGTCGTCATGCGGGCTCCATCTGGGGGAGGTCCCTGGACTGCGCCGGCCAGGGCTGGGTAGCCCACTTGTCGCGCGATATGTGCCTCAGGTTCCCTTAAGTTCAGATTTAAGATGCCGGCAGGTTCCTGCTGGTGGGAGCCGGTCCGACAGCCGCTCCTGATGGAAAGAGATGCCCAGTTTCGCGACGACCGCCATTCGCGGACCGTCCTATTGCATATAGATGCAATAGGATAGGGTTGACAAAAGTTGATATGCTGCCCTCTCCCCGACCCCCAAGGAGAGACACCGGGTGAAGAAACTATTGAGCGTCGCGTCCGTGGTCGCGCTCGCCGCCGGAATCGCTATCGCCTCGACGACGTCTGCCTACGCCGCCACAGACAGGAGCGGGGCGGAACGACTGAACATCCCGGACAGCAGCGCATGCAAGGCGGGTCGCACGGTCCTGCAAGGCATGGTGGCGGGGCCAGGAGGCCAGCTCTACATCGTCTTCACCAAGGCAGCCGGCGCGGAGCCGGTCCTGTCCCGATGGTTGCGCGACGGCTCAACCTGGGACGGCGCCAGCTGGATCTGCGCAGGGGCGCCGACCTCCATACCCACGCTCGGCCACGGTAACGATCTCGCCTACAATGCCAACTATCTGGGCCAGGGCCCGGCCTTGATTGCCACCCAGGGAAGTCAATCCGCATTCCTGAGCGACAAGGTGACAATCGTACGCCTCAACGCCGACGGCTCTATTGGCACAACCAGTGAAGTGCGTCTGCCGATAGGCAACATCAGCGGCCTCTGCTACAGCGCGACGGCGGCCGGCGGAGCCGGCAAATATGCTGCCCGTCGGCTGGGCAGCCTGTGGACCCACCCCGGTGCCGGTGCGCTTACCAGTGGATGGACGCTGGTGAAGAGCAACCTGACGAGTCACGACAATCGTTCCGACCAAGGCATTGACTGCTCCGAGAACTATGTCTGGAACAGCAAGTCAATCAACACCTCGACGCCCGCCACCGGATGGAACTGGGTGTACCAGTACAACTGGTCTGGCGGCGACGTGGAGAGCGACATCGGAGTTCCGGGGAACAACCTGACCGACGAGATCGAAGACATCACCCACGTGGGGAGCGAGTTCTTCGTCGCCATCAACCGGAACGGCGGGAGCGCCGACTCCGTCAAGGTCTTCATCGAATAGGCTTCACGCGGAGGTCGGATCCGGCCTCCCCGATGCCCTGGCGGCCGGGTGCGAACCTCGCACCCGGCCGTTCGTGTTGTGGTCATCCCGGACACGGTGGGCGAATCGCGCCAGGTGACTCCTGCGCATACGGCGATTGGCCGCATAGCAGATAACCACCTTCCAGGCATTATTCATTCATGTCACTTCCCTACCAATGTCGGTAGCAGCGGGCCTACCGTGAAGTTACCGAAGGTGATCTGACCTGACCTGTCGCGCTGGAGGTCGCCATGCGACGCCTGCTCACCACCGCCACACTCACCGCGGGGCTGCTGCTCGTCGCCTCCCCCGCCTACGCGTTCGCCCACAACCGGGTCACCAGTCCCTGGGCGCACACCATCCTCGACGTGCTCACCCTGGCCGTCGTGCTGTCTCCGATCGTGACCGCGTTCACCTGGGGCGCGCAGCACCGCGGCCGGATGCTCGCCCTGATCGCGCTCGTGCAGCTGCCCGTCGCGATCATCGCGTTCGTCCCGATCATCGACCCGGTCCTGCACGCGGTCCTGTTCGTCGCCGCGCTCGCGCTGACCGGCACGTCGCTGTGGCTGGTCCGCCGCACAGCCGCCGCGCCGGCCGTCGAAGCGGTTACCGACAGCAGGTAACCAGGCTCGATCACTACCGCGCGCTGTGGTTCTTCCCCCGGACAGCGCCCGGCGGCCCGCTGGTCTTCACGACCGGCGGGCCGCTGTCATGTGGCCCGCCCAGGACCCGGCGGTGGTCTGCACCCGCACCCCGACGACCCGCTCGCCGTCGCGTACGACGTCCACGCGGGGACAGCCGTCGTCGACCGGACCCCAGCCGCCGTCGCCGCGCACGGTGTGGAACCGGCAGTGTTCCTCGTCGACGTAACCCCAGGCCATCAGCAGGTCCCTGCCGGCGAGCGTGTAGTGGCCGACGCTGGCCAGCCGCCCGCCGGGCAGCTCCCGGCGGTAGAAGCGGGCCGCCAGCCCCGGCACGGCGACACCTTCCAGCGCGGCTTCGTCGGCCGTGCGGTGCAGCTGGTACTCGGCGAGGTCGGGAAGCCGCTGGGCGGCGATGAAGGCCGTGGTGGTCATGCCCTGCTCAACGATGTAGCCGCCAGGACGCAGCCCCCGCAGACGCCGTATTCGTGCAGGTAGGGGCGGCGCGGGGTCCGCCGGTCGCGGTGCATTGCACGGGCCCGTGCAATGCGGTGAAACCGCGCTGTAGGCGTGGTGGAACCGGCTCGGTGCAGGCTGCTTCCTGACCGGTTGACGCCGGTCGCGAGGGAGCGAACATGAAGCACATTCCCGCGGTCCACGCGGAGGGCCTGGTGAAGTCGTTCGGCGACTTCCGCGCCGTTGACGGGGTCGACCTGCACGTCGACCAGGGTGAGATCTACGGTGTGCTCGGCCCCAACGGCGCCGGCAAGACCACCATGCTCAAGATGCTGGCCACGTTGCTGCCCATCGACGGGGGCCGGGCGGAGATCTTCGGCGTGGACGTGCGCCGCGACCCGCACCGCACCAGGCAGCTGCTCGGTGTCACCGGGCAGTACGCGTCCGTGGACGAGAACCTGACCGCGAACGAGAACCTGTGGCTGTTCGGCCGCCTGCAGGGGGTGTCCAGCCGGACGTCGCGCGCCACGGCCGCGCAGCTGCTGGAGCAGTTCGGCCTCCAGGAGGCGGCGAACAAGCCGATCTCGCAGTTCAGCGGGGGCATGCGGCGACGTCTCGACCTGGCCGCCAGCTTGATCACCCGACCGCCGCTGATCTTCCTGGACGAGCCGACCACCGGGCTGGACCCGCGTACCCGCGGGCAGATGTGGGACACCATCCGCGAGCTGGTCGCGGGCGGCTGCACGGTCCTGCTGACCACGCAGTACCTGGACGAGGCCGACCAGCTCGCCGACCGGATCGCGGTCATCGACCGGGGCCGCAAGGTCGCCGAGGGGACGCCCGACGAGCTGAAGGCCTCCGTAGGCAACTCGACGCTGCGGCTGCGGCTGACCGACGCCGCCGACCAGTCGGAAGCGGCTGAGGTGGTACGGCGCCTGCTGGGTGAGGACCCGGTGCTCAGCCCGGAGTCGGGGCGGATGAACGTGGCCCTCGACGCCGCGGACCGGGCCGCCGACGTGCTCATCAGCCTGCGCGAGGCCGGTATCGGCATCACCTCGGTGAGTGTCGACGCGCCGACCCTCGACGAGGTGTTCCTGGCTCTCACCGGGCACGACACCGGCGAGGGCTCCGATCCGTCCGCGACCGCGGACAAGCTCCAGCTCGAGGTGGCCCGATGACCATGCAGATGACCCAGCCGGCACCGGTGGCCACGACACCGCGGCGGCTCACGCCCGGTGACGTCGCCGCGCGCACCACCTCGCACAACAGTCTGCGGGAGACGCTCAGCCAGACGATGTCGATGGCGTGGCGGGCGACGAAGAAGATGCGCCGCAATCCGGAGCAGTTCTTCGATGTCACCATTCAGCCGCTGCTGTTCACGGCGATGTTCGCGTACCTGCTCGGTGGCGGCCTGTCCGGCAGCGTGGAGGCGTACCTGCCGCTGGTGATCCCCGGCATCCTGGCCCAGACCGCGCTGACGGCGTGCATGGCCACCGGCGTGCAGTTGCGGGAGGACATGGAGAAGGGGGTGTTCGACCGGTTCAAGTCGCTGCCGATGGCCCGGATCGCGCCCCTGGCCGGTCCGATGATCGCCGACCTGCTGCGGTACGCGATCGCCTCGACGCTGACCTTCGTCACCGGTATCGCGATGGGCTACCGCCCCGGCGGCGGTGTGGCCGGCGTGGCGATGGCGATCGTGCTCACGATGATCGCCGGGTGGTCGCTGGCGTGGGTGTTCACCTGGGTCGGCACGCTGGCCCGCAGCGCCCAGAGTGTCCAGGGCATCTCCATGATGATCATGTTCCCGCTGACGTTCATGTCCAACGCGCTGGTCCCGGTCGAGACCCTGCCCGGCTGGCTCGCCGCGTTCGTGAAGGTCAACCCGGTGTCCTACGTGGTCACCGCCACCCGCGACCTGGCCAACGACGGGCAGCTCACCGGGCACGTCGGCTGGGCGCTGGTGGCCTGCGCGGCCGTCATCGCCGTCTTCGCACCGCTGTCGGTACGCAGCTACAAGCGGCACCTGTAGCCGTCAGCCGGCCCCGATCCGCTCGACCAGGCTCCGCGCCTCGTCGAGCAGGTCGGGGCCGCGCCGGTCGCCGTACTCGGCGGCCATCGCGGCCAGCAGCCCAGGTGCGCGGTGCGCGGCATGGCCGGCGATCCGCTCCCAGGCCAGCGTGGGCATGCTCCGGTTGTATGCGAACCGGTCCGCCAGCGCGATCAGCCGCACCGCGTCCTGGACGGGCAGCGCGCCGCGCAACAACCCCCAGGCGCCGAGCGCGAACAGCACCAGCCCGCAGACCGGATAGTCCAGGTAGGGATGGTCGGGGTCGAGCACCTTCAGCGCCTGGTCACCGGCCCGCGCGAACAACGCCGCGCCGATCGGGTCATCGGCCGGCGCGTAGTAGGCGTGTGCGGCCAGGCTGGTCGCCTCGGCCACCAGCACCCACGGCTCCAGACCCGTCGGCGCGATGGCCGGAATCTGCAGCTCGCGTACCCGTAGGCCCGCCGCGCGATAGCCGGCCAGCCCAGCCTCGACGTCACCGCGGGCCAAGGCCAGCTCGGCCCGGCCCAGATCGAAGGCGAGCCGGCCGGCCAGGACTTCGCCCTCGGACTCCGTCGTGTCGCCCAGGTCGGAGAGCTGGTCGGCGGCGGCGTCGACGTCACCTTGGGAAATCATCACGAGGGCGAGCAGCGAACGCAGCTGAATGGCGTCGTCGCGGGCACCGAGCCGGTCCAGCACCGGCAGCGCGGCATGCGCATGGACTGCTGCTTCGCCCATCCGGCCGAGCTGCATCGCGAGCTGCGCGGCCATGGTGTGCATGATCGCCTGTGACCACGGGCCGACCGTCTCGTCGGCGAGCAGCAGCCCACGCTCGGCGGCGTCCATGGCCGCATCCGGATCGCCCATGTTCTCCAGGGCCTGGCTCAGCCACGGCAACGCCAGCGCGGCGATCTCGCGATCCGGGGAAGCGGCATGGGCACGTAGCTGCTGGAGAAAGCCGTCGGCCGAGCGCGGGTCGATATCGGTCAACATGGTGACCATCGCGGAGAGCCACGGATCGTGTTCGCCCGGCCCGATCTTGCGCAGCGCGGCCCGCAGCAGGTCGGAGTGTGGGGAGTTGGCGACCAGGGAGCCGTTGAGGGTCATCCCGATCGCCATCCGGGTGGCGTCGGCGAGGTCCGGCGGGGGCGTCCAGCCGTCCACCGCGTTCGCGGCCGCCTCGATGAGGACCAGCAGCCGGGGGTGTTCACCCAGGATTATCCAGTATCCGGCCAGCGCGGCGAGGATCTGCATCGTCGCCGCCGGGTCCGACGTGGCCAAGGTTCGGCGCAGCACGTCGGAAAGGTTGGTCTCCTCGGGGCGGACGGCGTCGACGATGTCGAACTGCCTCGGGCTGAACAGGGCGCGGGCGTGGCGTGCGGAGAAGTCGACCGCCCAGGCGCGCTGGGCCTGCTCGGCCGCGTCGTCCTCGCCGGCGTCGACCAGCTGCATCCGGCCGAACTCCCGCACGGTCTCCAGCATCCGGTAGCGCACGCCGCCGGGGCCGGTCTCCACGACGGTCAGCAACGACTGGTCCGCCAGATCCTGCACCGCGGCGAGCGCGTCGTCGCCGAGCATGGCCTCCGCCGCGGTGAGGGTGAACCCGTCGTGGAACACCGACAGCCAGCGCAGCGCCCGGCGCTCCCGTTCGGCGAGCAGGTTCCAGGACCAGTCGATGACGGCCAGCAGCGTCTGGTGCCGGTCGGGTGCGCTGCGGTCGCCGCCGCGCAGCAACGCGAACCGGTTCTCCAGGCGGCGGGCGATGTCCGCGACCGCCATCACGCGTACCTTCGCCGCCGCCAGTTCGATGGCGAGCGGGAGCCCGTCGAGCCGCTCGACGATCTCAGCCACCACCTCGTCCGTGCCGGCAAGGTGCGCGTCCGGGCGGGCAGCCCTGGCCCGCTGGCGGAACAGCTCGGCCGCGTTCTCGGTGTCCAGCTCTGCCAGCAGGTAGACCTGTTCGGCGGCGATCGCCAGCGGCGCTCTCGTGGTGGTGAGCACGCGCAGCTCGCGGGTGGTGGCGGCGAGGTAGGCGACTAGGTCGGCGACAGCGGAGACGATGTGCTCGCAGTTGTCCAGGATCAGCAGGCTAGGCGCCTGGTCGAGGTAGCGCGCGATCCGGGCGCGCACGTCGGCTCGCTGCTCGGGAGTGAGGGTGCGCCGGCCGCTGACCGAGTCCCGTACGCCGAGCGCCGACCCGATCTCGCCGACGAGGTCGTCGGGTGCGGTGACGCCGACGAGCTCGACGAAATGCACCACCGGGGCCGGGTGTTCGCGGCCGAGCACATGGGCCAGCCGGGTCTTGCCCAGTCCTCCCGGTCCGACGATGGACACCACCCGGGAGGCGGCCAGCAACGCGTGCAGCCGGCGGATGTCGCCGGCGCGGCCGAGCAGCGTGGTCGCCTCGTAGCGCACGCCCGCCCGGACCGGGCTGTCCTGGACGAGCAGCTCGCGGTGGACCCGGCGCAGGTCCGGGCCGGGGTCGGCGCCGATACGCTCACGCAGATCCGCCCGGTAGGCCTCGTATCGGCCCAACGCAGCGCCGGCGCCGCGGACCGCTGCCTCGCTGCGCAGCAGGTCCGACAGCAGCGCCTCGTCCGCGGGGTTCGCCGCCCAGGCCTTGGCCAGGACGGGCAGCGCCTCGGCGTACGCGCCGAGTCTGACCTTGGCCCTGGCCAGCAGCAGCCGCGCCTGCCCGAGATCACGTTCGGCCTGGCGGCGCAACGACCCGAGCGGACCGGGCCCGCCACCGGCGGCGACCGTGCCCAGCGCGACGGCTTCAGCGGCCAGCTCGGCGGCACGAGCCGGGTCGGACTCGAACACGGACCGGGCCGCGGCCAGCCGGTCCACGAGGACCTGCGTGTCCACTCGCGCCCGGTCGACGCCCAGGCGGTAGCCGTCTCCGTCGCGCACCACTGAGTCCGGCCCGTGCGCCGCCCTGGTCCGGGAGACCAGCACCTGCAGCGCCTTGAGCGGATTGGCGGGGACGTCGGAGTCCCAGATGAGGTCGACCAGCCGTGCCGAACTGACCGTCCGTCCGGCGGCGGCGAGCGCGGCAAGAAGCGCCTGCGGCCGCTCGCCCAGCACCGGCTCGCCGTCCCAGCGCACCGTTTCCAGCAGCGACAGGGTGATCGGCACCCGCCAAGTCTAAGCGCTGGCCGGCCGGGTGCTCCGCACGTGTGCCGGGGCCGCATTCCAGGCCAGCCGGACCACCGCGGAACTGGCAAGAGCCGCCCCTGCGCCGGAGCCCGCATGACTACCACGACGTGCGCCCGGGTAGATTGCGCGGCCTGACGGAAGCGGAGGGCCCATGCTCCAGGGGTGGCACGGCTGGCTCGGCACGTTCACCGGCGTGGTAGTGCTCACGGTGGCCGTATTGCCGTTGGCCGCGCTGACGGTTTGGGTCCTGGCACGCCGTCGCAGTGCCACCGGCACCCGGCCGGCATGGCGGATGGCACTGGCCGAGGTCGGCATCGTTTACGGGACGCTGCCGTGGGTCTGGATGATCATGCTGCCGGGTTCTGGGGCCGGCGCCGTCTCCGGCCGGGTGAGCCTGGTGCCGATGCTGGATCTGCTCACGATCATCGCTGACGGGCCGCTGCGGGCGACGGGCCAGATCGTCGGCAACCTGCTCGTGTTCGCGGCGCTGGGGTTCTTCGCCCCGGTGCGGTTCGCGGCGCTGGCGTCGGTGCCCCGGATACTGGCGCTCGCGGCGGGCTGCTCGGTGCTGGTCGAGGTCGCGCAGTACGTCCTGCGACTGGACCGGGTGTCCTCCGTCGACGACGTGCTGCTCAACGCCGCCGGCGCCGGCCTCGCCGCGCTGGCGTCGCACCGCTGGTGGCGCGCTACGACCAGAGCGTCGTCAGAGCGGCCGGTTCCGGTTCCGGTTCCGGAAGGCTGAGCCGCCGCGGCGCGCGGGCCGCCGCATGCCAAATGCCATGCACACATTGAAATGTTTGATGGTATAGGTGATGGTGGGTGGCATGAGATCTCACCTCGCGCGGATCGCGGCGGCCACCCTTGCCGCCATCGCGATGACCCTGTCCAGCCAGCTCGTCGGCAGCGCCGCCACCGCGGCGCCCGCACCCGCAGCCGTAAAGGTGCTCTACTACGACGCCGGCCAGGCCGCCGAATTCGTCAACGTCGTACACCAGGGCGCGGCCAACTGGAACGCCCGAGTCGGCAACGTGCGCCTGGAACGGTGGACCTCCGGCCGCCCGCTCAACATCCGCGTCTACGCCGACAACGGCTGGCCGCGCGCCTACGTCAACTCCCTGGGCAACGGCACCGTGTACATGGGCCGCCAGGCGACCGCCGAGGGCCACAACCCCACTCGCATCGCGGCGCACGAACTCGGTCACATCCTCGGCCTGCCCGACCGGCGCACCGGCATCTGCTCCGAGCTGATGTCCGGCAGCAGCGCCGGCACCTCCTGCACCAGCGCCTTCCCCAACTCGCAGGAGATAGCCAAGGTCAACAACCTGTTCGCGAGCGGCGCGCTGGTCACCGCCGGCTGGCGTCAGGAGGTCTCCTGACAGCGCGATCGGCGCACAGACTGAGGGAGCCGGCCCGGATTGCTCATCCGGGCCGGCTCCCTCACTTATGCGGGCCGGGTCAGACTGCCGGCTCCACCCAGATGTTGCGGTAGAACAGGTTCGCTCCCGGGTCGCCGTGGTCCTGGAACCGCAGCGGGCCGGGTGCCGACGTCTCGGCCGCACCGTTGCCGGTGGGGCCGTTGATCTCGGCGTTGTTGATGACGGTGACGCCGTTCCAGACGACCGTGACGCGGGCGTTCTCGGTCTTGGTGGTCCCGTTGTACCGGGCCGCGCGGAAGGTCACCTCGTAGGTCTGCCAGGTCTGCGGCGCGGTGGCCGCGTTGACCGACGGGGCGATCTTCTCGTAGATCGCGCCGCACTCGTTGTTGGCCGGGGTGGTGTCCCCGAACGAGTCCAGCACCTGCAGCTCGTAGCGGTCCTGCAGGTAGATGCCGCTGTTCGCGCGGGCCTGGCCGGTGACGTCGCCCGGCAGCAGCGGCAGCCAGAACTCGGCGTGCAGCTTGAAGTCACCGAACGCCTGCTTGGACTTGATGTCGCCGCCGAGGACCTCGACGCCGCCGTTGCCCAGCGGCCAGGTGACCGGGGCCCCGTTGGCGTGCTGGAAGTTGTCCATGTTGGCGCCGTCGAACAGCACGATCCGGGTCGGCTGGGTCGTGGTGCCGTACGCCTCGAACTCGTAGACGCGGGCGGCGCCGTTGCCGTCGCTGGCCGGAGTCGTGACGTTCAGCCTGATGTAGCGGGCCTGGGTCGCGGTGATGTTGTGCGTCGTGACGCTGGCCGTGTTGGCGGTGACGGTCGCGACAGTGGACCAGCTGGTGCCGTTGGTGGACACCTGGAGGTTGAAGTCGCGGGTGTTCCAGGCGGTGTTCTCCCCGCCTGCGCCGGCGTGCCTGACGACCAGCTGGCTGACCGTCTGCGCGGAGCCGAGGTCGACCTGCAGCCACTTGGTCGCGCCTGACGAGCACCACTTGTCGGCGTTGCCGCCCGACACGCTGCCGTTGACCGCCTTGGCGGGGCCTTCGGTCGTGCCGCAGGAGCTGTCCGCGGTCGCCACCTTGTTGAGCGCGAGGTTGCCGGTCGGCGGCGCGGTCGTGCCGTATGCCTCGAACTCGTAGATGCGGGCCGCCAGGTTGCCGGTCGTACCGCCCGCGGTGATGTTCAGCCTGATGTATCTGGCCTGCACCGCCGTGATGTTGTGGGTGGTGGTGCTGGCAGTGTTGGCGGTGACGGTCGCCGCCGTGGTCCAGCTCGTGCCGTTGGTGGACGTCTGGATGTTGAAGTCACGGGTGTTCCAGCCCGTGTCCTCCCCACCGGCGCCCGCGTGCTGGACGACGAACCGGTTGACGGTCTGCGTGGAGCCGAGGTCGACCTGCATCCACTTGCTGGTGCCGAGCGAACACCACTTGTCGGCGTTGCCGCCGTTGACGGTGCCGTTGACGGCCTGCGCCGGGCCTTCGGAGGTGGCGCAGGAGCTGTCCGCGGTGGCCGGCTTGTTCAGCGCCAGGTTGCTGGACGGGGCCTGGCCGGGGATGTTGTTGAGGGTGTACCAGACCTCGGTGTTCCACAGCGACTGGCCGTTGCTGGACCCGAACGGCTTGGGCGAGCGGATGTGCACCACCCGGCCGGCCTTGAGCCCGTTGATCACCAGGGTGACCTTCTTGCCGTCGGCGGACAGGGTCGCCGACGACACCGCCAGCGTCTCCTCGTCGATCTTCGGGCCGCCGTAGGCGGCCGTCGGGACGTAGCGCCACTGCTTGACCCGGTACTTGGTGGCCAGGCTGGTGGCCGTCGCGGCCGACAGCGGCTGGGTGTACTCGATCTCGAAGCCGTTGGACAGGGCCTTCATGTTGAGCATGTCGAAGGCGTTGTTGCCGTTGGGGATCAGCTTCTGCAGGCCGAAGTTCAGCTTGCCGGACTGGCCCCAGTTGCCGCCGCCGCCGATGCCGCCGACATAGATCGCGCCGTCGGGGCCGACGTTGACCTCGGAGATGCCGGCCTCAAGGCCCTGCGTCATGCGGAACAGGGCGCCCTGGTACTCGCCGTTGATCTTCTCCACCGCGGCGCGCTGCAGGCCGCCGTAGGTGACGTCACCGATCACGAACTGACCGGCGTACAGGCCGCTGGTCATGTACTTCGGGGTGCTCGGCGAGTTGCCGATCTCGTTCTGCGGCAACCAGATCACCGGCGGGGTGACCGGGGCGCTGTCGAACGGGCCGGCCGGGTTGAGGTAGTGGTTGAAGAAGCGGCCCTGCTTGATGTGCACCAGCTTGGAGGCCGGCTGCCAGCCGCCCTGGTTGTCGGTGACGAACAGGCCGTTCTCCGGGCCCCAGCCGATGCCGTGCGGGGTCCGCAGGCCGCCGGCGACGTACGTCCACGCACCGGTGTCCTTGTTGATTTTGATGGTGGTGCCGCGGTTGCCGACCACCTGCGGGTTGGTGGTGTTGCCGCCGTAGTCGATGCCGACCGACAGGTTGAGGTAGAAGAACGGGGCCTCGTACATCAGGCCGAACGCGAACTCGTGGAACGTGCCGCCGTAGGGCCAGGTCGCGACCTGCTGGTACTGGTCGGCGACCTCGTCGCCGTTGGTGTCGACCAGCCTGGTCAGCCGCATCTTCTCCGAGACGTAGATGACCCCGTCGACGACCTTCAGGCCCATCGGCTCTTTCAGGGCACTGCCGACCCGCTTGGTCGTGACAGTGCCCGGGGTGGCGTTGCCACCCGTGTTGCCCAGGATCCAGACCTCACCGGCCTGCGAGGTGCCGGAGTCGTTGGTGCCGCCCCAGGTGCAGATGACCAGGCGGCCGTCGGCCAGCCAGTCCATGCCGGTCACCCGCGGCTCGAAGCCGCTCGGGCGCAGGTTGGCGAGGTTGAAGTTCGGGTGCACGGTGGTCAGCGGCAGGCCGTCACCCGGCGAGTCCCCGGTGCCCTCGCACTCCTTCTTGCCGGGCGCGGTGACCCGCACGACGCCGGCATCGGTGCTGAGCACCGAGTTCGGCACGGTCACGAACGTGGTCGAGCCGGGCGTCTGCCACTGCAGGGTCAGCTGTTGGCCGCCGCCGGCCTCGAAGAAGTCGATGCGCAGCGCGTGGTAGCCGGTGGTCAGGGTGACCGCGCCGTCCTTGGCCGTCGCGCCGTGCAGGCCGTCGTGGTTGATGACGACGTTGTCATCGATGAACAGCCGGGAGCCGTCATCGCTGATCAGCCGGAAGGTGTAGCTGCCGGCCGTCGGGATGTTCACGTAGCCCAGGGCCTGGGTGTAGAAGTTGTCCTCTTGCCCGAACTGGGCGGCCGTGGTCCAGTCGATCGTCGACATGAGCTTGTCGACGTTGGGGGTCTGCGCCGGCTTGAGGTTGCACAGGTTGCTCAGCGCGAGCTGCAGGTCGAAGGTCCGCAGCGTGATGCCGGGGGTCTGCGGGGGCGGGGCGGCGGCTGCTGCGGTGGCGGGCAACCACCCAGCCGCGGCGACGACCGCTGTGGTGAGGGCGCCCGCCAAAATCAGGCGCGCCCGTCGGGACGGAGCTAACACTTTTCCTCCAGTGTGAGCGGGACTGCTGCGCACCGTCCGTCGACGTGGCAACCACCGCTCACAACGGCGTGCCGCGACATTGGACGGATGTGTTGTCTGTCCTGAAGCGACCTGGCACGCCGATGCCTGGCATAGACACCTTAGAATTCTTTTTTCTAGATGTACAGATGTACCTGAGGTTTGGGCACAACTTTTGTCGATCGTGGCAAAAGTTGTGGACGCAGCCTGATTAGCCCGCTGAGGCGCGCCGCGTTCACCCGTCGAATCGGGCAGAACACGCCCCCGGACACGGGCCCATTGCGCCACTCGCGACTGACGTTTGTCAATGCCTGGGCCCGTGTCCACCTCGCCGTGACGGCGGAACCTCGGTCAGCCGAGGCGGCCCGTGGCGATCAGCCGCCGGTACCAGTGCGCGCTCTGCTTCCAGGTGCGGACCTGCGTGTCGTAGTCGACCCGGATGATGCCGAACCTGCGGTCGTAGCCGTAGCCCCACTCGAAGTTGTCCAGCAGCGACCACAGGAAGTAGCCGCGCACGTCCGCGCCACCCGCTCGCGCCTGCGCCACCGCCCCGATGTGCCGGTGCAGGTAGTCGATGCGCCGATCGTCGCGGATCGTGCCGTCGGGCGAGACGGCGTCGTCGAACGCGGCGCCGTTCTCGGTGATCATCAGCGGCTGGTCCGGATACTCGTCGCGCAGGCGCAGCAGCAGCTCGGTGAAGGCGTCGGGGTCGATGTTCCAGCCCATCGCCGTGTACGGGCCAGGCTGCGGCAGGAACTCGACCCCGTCGGCGGCCACCCATGCCGAGGCCGCGGACTTGCCGTGTCCGTCGGCGTCCGACCGAGGCGAGACACCGTCCCACGCACGGACCAGCGTGCTCGAGTAGTAGTTGACGCCGAGCACGTCCAGCGGCACCGCGATCGTCGACTCGTCGCCGTCGCGGACGAACGACCAGTCGGTGACCTCGGCGGTGTCGGCCAGCAGGTCGGCCGGGTAGGCCCCCTGCAGCATCGGGCCGAGGAACGCCCGGTTCGCCAGCGCGTCGATCCGCCGCACCGCGTCGAGGTCCGCCGCGGAGTCCGACGCCGGGCGGATGACGTGCAGGTTCAGCGTCACCGACAGCTGCGCCGCCGGGGCCAGCTCGCGCACCACCCGCCCGGCCAGGCCGTGCGCCAGGTTCAGGTGGTGCACGGCGGCCAGCGCCGCGGCCGGTTCCGTGCGCCCCGGCGCGTGCACACCCGAGGCGTAGCCCAGGTATGCCGAGCACCACGGCTCGTTGAACGTGGTCCAGGTGTGCACCCGGTCGCCCAGCGCCTCGACGATGCCGGCCGCGTACTCCTGGAAGCGCAGCGCGGTGTCCCGCACCGCCCAGCCGCCGGCGTCCTCCAGCTCCTGCGGCAGATCCCAGTGGTACATCGTGGCCACCGGCCGTACGCCGCGCTCCAGCAGCCCGTCCACGAGCCGCGAGTAGAAGTCGAGCCCGGCCCGGTTGAACTGCCCGGAGCCGCCAGGCCGCACCCGCGGCCAGGAGATCGAGAACCGGTACGCGTCCAGGCCCAGGTCCGCGATGTGCCCGAGGTCCTCCCGCCACCGGTGGTAGTGATCGGCGGCCACGTCACCGGTGTCGCCGTTGAGCGTGCGCCCGGGGGTGTGGCTGTAGGTGTCCCAGATGGACGGTCCACGGCCGTCCTCCCTGGCCGCGCCCTCGATCTGGTACGCGGCCGTGGCCGACCCCCAGACGAAGTCACCCGGAAAGACGTACTCCGTCACTGCCCCACCTCACACTGGTAGCCCTCGGACGATCCCGCGACCAGCTCCGCGGTGACCTGCCCGCCGTCGAAGCGCACCTCGAACTCGGCGCCGGGCCCGCCACCGGGCGACGGCACCCGCACCCGGGTCCGCTGTCCGTCCGCCGGAGCGTACAGGCACAGCCGCACGCCGTCGGCCCACTCATAGTCCGGCCGGTCGTCGCGCTCGCCGAACGCGATCACCGCGCCGGGCCGCGCGAGCACCGGCACACTGTCGAACTCGTGCTTCTCGGTGACCCACGCCGGTCCGGTGAGCTGCGCGCCGGTCACCAGGTGCGTCCAGGTGCCGGCCGGCACGTAGAACGTCACCTCGCCGTCGGCGCTCATCACCGGCGCGACCAGGACATCCGGGCCGAGCATGTACTGCCGGTCCAGGTATGCCGCGGTCGGGTCGTCCGGGAACTCCAGCACCATCGGGCGCATCATCGGCAGGCCCTCGCGGTGGGCCTGCTCGGCGACCGCGGCCAGGTACGGCATCAGGCTCATCTTGAGCTTGGTGAAGTGCCGCAGCACGTCGACCGCCTCGCTGTCGAACGCCCACGGCACCCGGTACGACCCGGAGCCGTGCAACCGCGAGTGCGACGACAACAGCCCGAAGGCGATCCACCGCTTGAACACCGCCGCGTCCGGGGTGCCCTCGAAGCCGCCGATGTCGTGGCTCCAGTAGCCGAAGCCCGACGCGGCCAGGGACAGCCCGCCGCGCAGCGACTCGGCCATCGCGGTGAACGTCGACTCGCAGTCGCCGCCCCAGTGCACCGGCAACTGCTGGCCCCCGGCGGTGGCGGAGCGGGCGAAGACCACCGCCTCGCCCTCGCCGCGCTCGGCTTCCAGCAGCCCGAAGACCGCCTTGTTGTACAGGTGGGCGTAGTAGTTGTGCATCCGCTGCGGGTCCGAGCCGTCGTGCCAGACCACGTCGGTCGGGATGCGCTCGCCGAAGTCCGTCTTGAAGCTGTCCACGCCCATGTCGAGCAGCGCCTTGAGTTTGCCGGTGTACCAGGCGACGGCGTCGGGGTTGGTGAAGTCGACCAGGGCCATCCCGGCCTGCCACTTGTCCCACTGCCAGACCGAGCCGTCCGGCCGCTGGACCAGGTAGCCGTGGCGGCGGCCCTCCTCGAACAGGTATGAGCGCTGCGCGATGTACGGGTTGATCCAGACGCACACCTTGAGGCCGCGCTCGTGCAGGCGGCGCAGCATGCCCTCCGGGTCGGGGAAGGTCGCCGGGTCCCAGATGAAGTCGACCCAGTGGAACTGCCGCATCCAGAAGCAGTCGAAGTGGAACACCGACAGGGGCAGGTCACGCTCGGCCATACCGTCGATGAACTCGTTGACGGTCTTCTCGTCGTACGACGTGGTGAACGACGTGGACAGCCACAGCCCGTACGACCAGGCGGGCACCTTGGCGGGACGGCCGGTCAGCGCGGTGTAGCGGCGCAGCACGTCCTTGGGCGTGGGGCCGTCGACGAGGTAGTAGGTGAGCGACTGGCCCTCGACGCTGAACTGGGCCTGCGACACCACCTCCGAGCCGATCTCGAACGAGACGTGCTCCGGATGGTCGACGAAGACGCCGTAGCCGCCGCTGCTGAGGTAGAACGGCACGTTCTTGTACGCCTGCTCGCTGGCGGTGCCGCCGTCGGCGTTCCAGATGTCGACGGTCTGGCCGTTCTTGACGAACGCGCCGAACCGCTCCCCCAGCCCGTAGACGGTCTCGCCCACGCCGAGGGCGAGCCGGTCGTGCACGTACGTGCGGCCCTCGGCGTCGGTGGCCAGGCCGATGCTGCGCTCGGTGGACGAGGTGAGCACCCGGTCGCCGTGCAGGAAGTCCACGCGCCACCCGTCGACCAGCGCGACCCGCGCGGTCAGCTCACCCGTGGTGAGCGTGGCGGACAGGCCGGTCACGTCGACGGCGACCGGGTGGTCGTCGCCGTCGGCCAGCGCGAACCGGGGCGTCTTGGGCAGGCCGCCGAGGTGGTGGGCGACGGTGACGCCGATGACGCCTTCGGCGGGCGAGAAGAACCGCACCGTGACCAGTGGCCGGTTGAGGGTGTCGCCGCGCCTGGTGATCTGGCCGGTGGGGGCGAAGACGGTGAAACCGCGCTCGTCGAGCTCGACCGACTCGACCGTGCCGGGGCGCAGCACGCTGACGCCGGGTCGCAGTTGCCAGTACCCGTCGGTGAACTTCACTTCTCGGCTCCTGCTGTGATGCCGCGCGAAAGGGTGCGCTGGAAGATGATGAAGAAGAGGACTGCCGGCACCAGGCTGATCAGCGCGCCCGCGTTGGTGGTCGGGGCGTCCATCAGCCGGTCGCCCTGCAACGAGGCCAGCGCGACCGGGATGGTCTGCGTGCTGTTGTCGATGAGCATGACCAGCGGGATCAGGAACTCGTTCCAGGTCCAGATGAAGAAGAAGATCAGCAGCACCGCGAGGGTCGGCCGCACGTTGGGGAAGACCACCCGCCGCAGCACCGTCCACTTGCCCGCCCCGTCCAGCGCCGCCGCTTCGAGCACGGAGCGGGGGAAGGTGCCGAGCACCGAGGCGAGCAGGTAGGTGCCGAACGCGCTCTGGATGACCGTGAAGATGATGATCACTGAGAGCTGGGTGTTGTAGAGGCCGATCTGCTTGGCCGCGTAGTACAGCGGGTAGATCAGCGCCTCCTGCGGCATCATGTTCGCCAGCAGGAACAGGCCGACGATCCAGAGCCGCCCCTTGACCCGGCCGATGCCCAGCGCGTACGCGTTGAACAGCGACACGGCCACCGCGAGCACCGCCACCGAGCCCGAGATGAGCAGCGAGTTCCAGAACTTCAGCGGGAAGTTGACCTCGGTCCAGTACGTCTTCAGACCCTTGGTGTAGAACTCCGTCGGCCAGCTCAGCGGGCCGGCCGACGAGTAGTCACCGGGCGACTTGAACGCGTTGAGCAGCATGAACAAGAACGGCACCAGCATGATCACCGCGCCGAGGGTGACCAGCGCGAGCACGACCCAGCGGCTCGCGCCGCGGTGGTGCCGGTCGCGGACCTTGCGGCGCGGGGCCCGGTCCGTTACGAGCGTGACGGCCATGTCAGACCTCCCGGTCCTGGCGCTCGCCGCGGTACTGCAGCCAGATGAACAGCCCGGCCACCACGATGATGATCAGGGTGAGCACGGTGGAGATGGCTGAGCCGTAGCCGACCTGGAGCTTCTTGAAGAACGTGTAGTAGGCGAAGTACGAGGGGACGTTGGTCGCGTTCTCCGGCCCGCCGCGGGTCAGCGCGAACACCGGTCCGAACACCTTCAGCGCGGCGATCGTGCAGGTCAGCGCGACCACGAAGGTCTCCGGGCGGATCTGCGGCAGGGTGATGGAGCGGAACCGGTGGAACCAGTTGGCGCCGTCGACCTCGGCGGCCTCGTACAGCTCGGGGTCGACCCGCTGCAGCGCCGCCATGAACACGACCACCGGGTAGCCGATCTGCACCCAGATCATCACCGCCATGACGGTGGGCAGTGCGGTGTCCGGGTCGCCGAGCCAGTCGTGGCGCAGCGCGCCGAGTCCGATCACGTCGAGCAGGCTGTTGAACGCGCCGTCGGGGCGCAGGATCCAGCCCCAGACGATGCCGGCCACCACCACGGGCAGCACCTGCGGCAGGTAGAACGCGGCGCGCAGGGCGGCGGCGGTCCGGGGCTTGAACCGGCGGCCGATGACGTCGAACAGCACGGCGGCCAGCAGCAGCCCGAGCAGCGTCGGCACGACGACCATCGCGACGATCATGGCGATGGTGTTCTTGAACGACGTCCAGAACACCTCGTCCTGGAACAGGCGCGTGTAGTTGTCGAAGCCGATGAACGTGGGGTCGCCGACGCCGGACCACTTGGTCAGCGACAGGTAGAGGGTGCCGCCCAGCGGCACGCCGATGACGAGCACGAACAGAATCGCGCCGGGCAGCAGGTAGAGCCAGTATCCGGCGCCGCCTTCACGGCGCTTGCGCGGCGTCCGGACGGGTTCGGGGCGGGTGGCGGGCCGTTGCGGGCCGGCCGAGGTCTGGGTGAGTGCCATGGGAGATCCTTCCCGGGGAGGTCGGGCGCACCGGGGCGCGCCCGACCCTCGCCGTCTCACTTACCGGTGATCTCCTTGACGCCCTCGCCGTACGGCTTGGCGATCGCGTCGAGCACCTGGTCGGGCGTCTTCGAGCCGTTGATCAGGCTCTGGAACCCGGAGACCAGCACGTCGTAGTAGCCGGGCACCGGCCAGTCGGGGTAGAAGGCCAGGCCGTCCTGCTGGCTGATCGTGTTGAAGTTCTCGATCAGCTTCTGGTTCTTCGGGTCGGTGATCTGCGACGCGTCGGCGGCGACGGGGACACCGCCGTTGTTGCCGATCAGCGCCTGGATCTCCGGGCGCAGGGTGATGTCGATGAAGTCGTACGCCAGTCCCTTGGCCTTGCTGCCGGCGGGCACGACCCAGAGGTTGCCCGACGAGCCGGCGTGGAACTTGTTGCCGGGGAACAGGAACGAGTCCCAGTTGAACTTGATCTCGTTCTTGAACCGGCCGTACCACCAGCTACCGGAGACGATCATCGGGGCCTTGCCGGAGATGAACGCGGTGCCCATGTCCTCGGCCTTGAGGCTCGCCGAGGTCTTGGCGACGTAGCCCTTGGCGACGTAGTCGGCGAAGGCCTGCGCGCCGGACTTCAGCGGGTCGGCCTTGAAGTCGACCGGGTTCTTGTAGAGCTGGTAGTCGTCGACGAACTTGCGGTCGGCCTTGGCCAGCGCCAGCTGGTAGAACAGCTGCCCGGCCGGGTACTCGGCGCCGGCCTCGGCCAGCGGCGTGACGCCCTTGGCCACGAACGCGTCCATCGCCTTGGTGAACTCGTCGTACGTGGTCGGCACCGCGACGTTGTACTTGGTGAACAGGTCCTTGTTGTAATAGACCATGACGTACTCGCCGTAGTTGGGCACGCCGTACCAGTTGCCCTCGCCCATCACGCCCTTGTCGCTGTAGCGGGCGGTGGTCTGCAGGCTGGGGCTGAGCTTCTTGTCCCAGCCGCGCTTCTCGGTCTCCGCGGTCAGGTCCGTCAGCAGGCCCTGGGAGGACAGCAGGCCCGCCGTGGCGTTGCCCTTGTTGTACTCCATGATGTCCGGACCCTCGGACGAGTTGATGATCATGCCGGCGTTCTGCTGGATCTGCTCGAACGCCTTGCGCTCGAACTGGACCTCGACGCCCGGGTGCTCGTCCTTGAAGGTCTGGATCGCCTTGTCCCAGGCGATCCCCATCGCGCTGTTCGCGCTCTCGTAGTGCCAGAGCTTCAGGGTCTTGGCGTCGCCGCCGTCGCCACTGTCCCCGTCGCCACCGCACGCGGCCAGCGTGCCGGCGGCCAGCGCCGCCGTCACGACAGCCACGCCCAGCTTGCGGAATCGCGTCATTGCTATCCTCCTGGTGAGTATCTAGCCGGTACTTACCTAGGCCCGTCGTCGCGTTGCAGCGCGGCGGCGGGCCGTCTGCCTGTCATCGCGTTGCAGCGCGAGGACGGGCCGTTGCCTGTCACGTGTCCGGCGGCCCCGAGCCGGTCAGTCCAACATCGCCGCCGGTGCGCGCAGCCGGGCCGGTCGAACCGCGGACCTCCAGAGCGCACGGCAGCAGCTGCTGGTGGTGCTCTTTGGCCACGCCCTCCAGCTGGCGCAGCAGCGCCTCCATCGCGATCCGGCCCAGCGCCGCGCCCGGCGAGGTCATCGCGGTCAGCGCCGGGTGAGCCAGCTCGGCGACCTGCGGCGAGGTCACCATCGACACGACCGAGACGTCGCCGGGCACCGCGCGATGGCGGATGGCCAGTTCGCCGAGGATGCCGAAGATCGCGCTCTCGTTCATGGCCAGCACGGCGGTCAGGTCGGGGACCTGCGCAACCGCGGCGCTCAGCGCGGCCCTGCCACCGGCGGCGCTGTCCTCGGCCGCGATCATCACGGGCTCCAGCCCGTGCCGCGCCATCGCCGCGCAGAAGGCGTCCCGGGTGCGCAGCGCCGGGCCGTAGCCGGCCGCGATGGCGTCGGCCGAGTGGTTCACGTAGACGATCCGGCGGTGGCCGAGCCCGACCAGGTGGTCGACGGCCTCGTGGACGGTCTGCTCGAAGTCGATGTCGACGTATGACAGCCCCGCGGTGTCGCCGGTGCGGCCGATCAGCACCACCGGCAGGCCGGCCTCCTGGAGTGCGGCGACCCGGTCGTCCTCGACCTGCACCTCCATCAGCACGACCCCGTCGAACATGCCCTGGGTCGCCAGCCGGCGCAGGACGTCGTGGTCGGCGGCCCCGACCGGTGAGAGCACCAGGTGGTAGCCCGCCGCACTGGCGGCGGCCGCCGCCCCGGTCACGAACGCGGTCTCGGTGGCGCCGAGTCCGCGCTCGTCCATCGGCATCAGCAGGCCGACGATCCGGCTGCGCCGGGTGGCCAGGCCGCGAGCCATCGCGTTCGGCTGGTAGTCGAGCTCGGCCATGGCCGCGAGCACCCTGGTCCGGGTGGCCTCGGAGATCGGGCGGGTGCCGGTGAGCACGTATGACACCGTGCTGACCGAGACCCGGGCAAGGCGCGCGACGTCATGCATGGTGGCCATGCGCGCACCTCCTTGACCAGCGGTGGGACTACCTCGGCCCGTCGTCGAAACGCTTCGACTAAGCGGTTCGACGAACGATAGGTCGCGTGTTACGACGCCGTCAACTGTTGATGTTGAAAAGAAGTCCGGACGGTGCCACCGGCGCACCGCTCCGTCGGCCGCTTTCAGTGGTTGACGTCGATACCGACCGCACCCTCGGCCGCCCCATCGGGCGACTACCCGACGATCGGCCCGTCCAACCGGCCACACCCCTGCGGCCGGCACGCAGCCCACACCCGACCTGGGAGGACCGGGGTGCCGGACATCGACACCTCGGGTGCGACATCCGGCCCCGCAAAAGGCGACAGCCTGCCCCTCCACCGCCGAAATCCCACTGCACCGGAAAAGCCCCATGCAGGTTTGACCGCAGCCAACGGCCGATTATCCGAGTTGTGGCCCGGATCACGGCGATCCGGACGGTCAGTTCGGGTCACCGATCCATAAAGCGGCCCTTTCCGACGTTTGGTGCCATCCTGGCCAGATTTGCCATAACGTGGAGAGATCCGGTGATGACAGCTCCCGGATCGATGACCTTCGACATCCGAGGACGCACATGATCACCTTGGCTCAGTCGTCGTTCGGCAACGGCGACTTCCTGCTCTGGATGTTCGAGTTCTTCCTGTTCGTGATCTGGTTCTGGCTGCTGTTCACGGTCTTCACGGACCTCTTCCGCGATCACGAGACCTCAGGTTGGGCGAAGACCCTGTGGATCATCCTGGTCATCGTCCTGCCCTACCTGGGCGTCTTCATCTATCTCATCGCGCGTGGCCGCGGGATGGCCGAGCGCGGCCTGAAACAGCAGCAAGCCATGAAACAGCAGATGGACGCGCAGATCCGCTCCGCCGTCGGCACCGGCATGTCGCCCACCGACCAGATCGCGCAGGCCAAGTCCCTGCTCGACACCGGAGCGATCACCCAGGCCGAGTTCGACGTGCTCAAGGCCAAAGCACTGAAAGCCTGAGCCCCGAGAGATCGCCGTCAAGCAGCACACGGTCAGGCCGGTTATCACCGGCCTGACCTGCGTTCATCGGTGGGTTACGGCAACCGACCGGTCGTCGGCGGATCCCTTGTCTATCAGTTAGGAATGTTGCAAGATGTCTGTCTTCGACAACTCTCGATGCTCTGATGTCGACACCGCTCCCGGAGTCCGTCAGGGAACGGCCCTGGAGGTCGCGTGCTGCTCGTCTACTCCGGCCGCCACAAGGCGGCGTCCAGCTGGTCACGCGCCATCCTGCGGGAGGCCGCCGCCCTGCTCGGCCTGAACATGGTCACCGTCATCGCGCCGGAGCAGTGGGCGCCCTACGGCTCGCTGGCCGAACTCGTCCGCCAGGAGCGGGTCGACCTCCTGTCGCTGACCAACATCGAGCAGCGGCACTACGAGACCCTGCCGCCGCGGCGCACCGTCAACATCATCCGCGACCCGCGCGACATCGTGGTCTCGGGATACTTCAGCCACCGCAACACCCACGGCATACACGCACTGGGGGTGACCTGGCACGAGCTCATCGACCACCGCAAACGCCTGCTGGAGCTGGACGTCCCGGACGGCCTGCTGGAGGAGATCGAGTTCAGCGGCTACTTCCTCGACCACATGAGCACCTGGGACTACCACCAGCCGGAGGTGCTGGAGCTGCGGATGGAGGACCAGATCTGCGACCAGGTCGCCGTGTGGACGCAGATCTTCGAGCACTACGGGCTGCTGGTTCCCCGCCGGACGGTCGGCGAGTGGGTCCGCGCCACCGCGGTGCGGTGGCGCCTGGCCGCACTGCGGGCCGAGCCGGACGCCAGGCTGCGCCGCGCGCTACCCGCGTTCACCC
The DNA here is from genome assembly GCF_009720365.1 of Catellatospora paridis. Lineage (GTDB taxonomy): Bacteria > Actinomycetota > Actinomycetes > Mycobacteriales > Micromonosporaceae > Catellatospora > Catellatospora paridis. Next base: position 408,616 of record NZ_ML769316.1, read on the forward strand.
TGGGCCGCCTGCCACGGTCGTATGCGCGGCTCGCGGTGGACCACTACACGTTCACCCGGCTGTCCTCCTCCGACCGCAGGCCCGGTGAGGTGGACGAGATGAACCACTACCGCAACGGCGTCCCCGGCGACTGGCGCAAGCACTTCACGGAACGGCACCGCAAGGCCTTCCGGGCGCGGCACGGCGACCTCGCGGAGCGGCTGGGCTACCCCGCCGACTGACTCACCCGAACTCGCCGACCCGCCACGGGGGATCAGTGGTGGTGGTCGTGCCGGCCGTCGCGGTGGTCATGGTCGGCCGGGAGCCGGGCCAGGGCGTGGGCACGGGCGGCGATCTCGTCGTGGGAGACGGTTCCCTGCTCGTCCAGCACGTCTTCGAGCGCGGCGAGCCAGTGCTCGTAGTAACTCCAGTGCTGGTCCTGGTCGGCGGTGTCCTCCCAGGCGCCGATGCGGGCGATGAGTGCGGCCTGGAACCGGGGCCAGGTGAAGGCGCCTGCCTCGTGGAGGGTGACGGCCATGCCGAAGGCACGGCTCTGCCAGGGTTCGGCGAAGAGCAGTTCCCCGTTGGCGCGCGGCGGGGCGGCGACCCCGTCGACGTCGAGCGGGGCGGTCAAGGCGCGGCCACCTTCGCGACGCCGACCATGGCGTCGCGGGTGATGAGCGGGACGAGTTCCTCCTCGCTCAGGTGCTCGGTGCCGGCGGGCCGCTCGGGCAGCACGAGCCAGCGGACCTCGCTCGTGGAGTCGCGGACCGTGATCTGGACGTCGTCGCCGAGTTCGAGGCCCATCTCGGCGAGGACGGTGCGGGGCTCGCGGACCATGCGGGCGCGGTAGGCGGGGTCCTTGTACCAGCTCGGCGGGAGGCCCAGCACCGGCCACGGGTAGCAGGAGCACAGGGTGCAGACCACGACGTTGTGGGTGGCGGGGGTGTTCTCGACGACGACGATGTGTTCGCCCTGGGAGCCGCCGAAGCCGAGTTCCTTGATGGCCGCGGTGCCCTCCGCCAGCAGCCGCCTGCGGTAGTCGGGGTCGGTCCAGGCCCTGGCGACGACCTTGGCGCCGTTGAGCGGACCCACGTTGGTCTCGTAGTTGGCGATGAACGCGTCCACCATCCTGGGGTCGACCAGGCCCCGTTCGACGAGGAGCTGTTCGAGTGCCGCGGTGCGCAGGGCCGCGGAGGGGGCTCGGTCTGCACCGCCGGCGGCCGTCATGAGCCGGCCTCCAGGTAGTTCTCGAACAGTTCCACGGTGACGGCGAAGGAGTCGCCGTGCTCGCCCCACAGCTCGTGCGAGTCGAAACGTACGGAGTAGACGTACTGGGGGTTCTCGCCCTGGAACTGGGCGTTGGTGTCGGGGAACACGGCGGCGGGCTGGACGACCTCGACGACGCCGACCTGTCCCCGGACGTATCCGGGCAGGCGGGTGGGCCCGGGCGGTGAGCTGTTCTTGGTGCGGACCCACTGGCCGACCGCGAAGGCGGGTGCGGCGTCGACGGTGCGCAGCGAGCCGGGTGCGGCCGGCCAGGCGGGCGCCGACGGGTCGGGTCGGGCGGGTTCGCCGGGCTGCTCGAAGTGTCCGTCGCGCAGGTCGCGGGCCCGTGCGTCGAGTTCGCCGGGGGCGAGCACGGCACCGTCGACGAGCATCAGTTCGGCGGCGTTGAGCCAGCGGCCGAAGTAGCCCTGGTCGAGGTAGGCGGCTCGGTCCAGGCGGTCCTGCGCGTACCGGAACGCGTCGATGTTCCGCCCGGACAGCCGGATGGCCAGGATGGTCAGCGCGGTGGCCCGGCCCTGCCAGGGCTCGGGAAAGACCGGTTCATCGGCCCTCGGCGGAGATACGGGACCCCATCCCGAGGTGCCTCCCAGGTCGGCGATGCCATCCACGACGCGGCTCCTCGAATCGCTGCATAGCGGATCGGATACTCAAAAGGGATTTTATCGGAGTTTTCCGTGTCCGGGCCTGTGGAGCGGGTGACCGATTCTCGGTCGATTCCCGGTCAAGAGGCGGTGAGAGTACAGTTCAGGCAGATCACCTGATCCGTTTCACGCCCATGGCGTTTCTGGCACTCACTTGCAGACCGTGCTGGTCGAACCGCTCGTCGAGCTTGTGAGGGAGCCACCGTGCCTGACAATTCCGCCCCGACCGCCAAAGCAGGGGTCAAGACAGTCGACAAGGCGAGGATCCTGGCCGCGCTGCGTGACAAGGGTCAGGACGGGCGGGCTGATTTCGTCGATCGGCAGCTACCCGAGACCATCGATGTCGCGTCGAACGCCGGCCTGCTGAGGACCCTCGGAATCGACGTCGCCGAGTTCACCTCCTGAGCCAAGGCCTGCGGAGCCGACGGCCCCGTTCCTCCTTCCGTCGGCGGGCGGCTGCCAGAACAGGGCGGCCAGGCCGGGCAGGATCGCGCTCGGCACCGCCAGGAACACCACGTACTGCATCGGCCAGGCCAGGAACATCGTCAGCGGCAGGCCCCCTGGGAGCACCGGGCCGGGGAAATGGTCGTACGCCCAGTGCCAGTGCACGGCGTTGGGCACCTCGAACGCCACCGACACGACGGCCGCCGCCAGCGCGACGGCGGCGAACGGCACCCAGTACAGGCGTGCCGCGGCCGTCACCAGCGCATCACTGAGCAGGGCCACCCCGGTGAAGGCCAGGACGGCGTAGCCGAACGGAGGGGCGGCCGGCGTCGGGCCCGTGACGTCGAACGTGAAGCCGCGCTGGGCGTACCACCGGATGGTCAGCAGGGCGAAGACCGCGAGCGCGGCCGCACCGACCGGCCAGAGCCGCACGGACCTGCGTACGGTCCGGCGGCGCGCGACGGCGTCGAGCACGGCCTTGGCCGCCAGGTAGCTCTCCACGATGAACAGCCAGTACAGCGCGAAGCCCGGCACGAGCACGAGCGCGTAGAACCAGGTCGTCCACCACGGGTAGTACCAGAGCCGGCCCAGCCACTGCGCGACGATCTCCAGCACGAGCCCGGCGACGACGCCGCAGGCGAGCAGCCGCAGCAGCAGCAACGGGTCCCGCACGACGAGGTCCCACAGGGACGTGCTGCCGAAGGCGTCGCAGATCCCTTCGGCGGCGACGATGGCCCCGCTCGCGAACAGCGCCGAGCAGAGACCCAGCACGACCACGGGCCCGGGCGGGAGCCCGAACAGGCGCTCCTGCGGCGGTGCGAACAACCACGCCGGGGCCACCACCTGCAAGCCGGACAACGCCATCAGCACCGAGCCGATGCCGATCTTCAAGGCCGCCGCCCACCGCACCGTTCCATTATCGCGGTGCCGCCGCGCGGCCGGGCAGCGTCACCGCAGGTCAGGGCCGTGTTCGAGACACGGCGTCAGGCTACGCCGAAAGCCCAGCCCGGCCCAACCACGCCTCGCCCTGGGCGACCCAGCCCGCGACGAGCACCAGGCCCGACGATCGGTGCCGGGCCACGAACCCGAACGGCCGGTCCAGCAGCAGCCGGACCTGCAGTGGCCGCCCGGAGGGCGCGCCTCCTGCACGCATGTCGAAGGCGGTGACCACCGCCGCCTCGAACCCGTCCGCGGTGAACGACGCCGTCAGGTCCTGCGCCGCCGCGCCGACGCCCAGCGGGAAGTCGCTCACGCCGGGCAGCCGCTGCGAGCTGAGGTCAGACACGGTACGCAGCCCGAACACGTCCGCGTGGGCGAGCAGATCGTGCGACGACGTCACGGTGAACCGGGGCAGGCTCGCCAGCAGTCGGGGCGTGTCGTCGTGGTCGTAGCCGGTGCCCACGGTGACGCCGGGTGCGGTGTCCGCCTCGGCGAACTGCGAGCCACGCCGCGACGGCACGGCCGACGGGGCGTCCACGCCGGCGGCGAGCACCGCGGCGGCCGGGGCGTCGGGCAGGCCGATGACCAGGTCGACGTCGATGCCGTCGGCGCCCTCGACGGTCAGCACGGTGACGGGACCGGCCGGGGTCTCGTACACGGCGAGCAGGTCCCGGTCGGCGGTGGTCCGGTGCAGGCCGGCCAGCCGCCGCCCGGACCAGGGGCCCGCCTCGGGGCGCAGCATGCCGTCGGCGAACGGTTCGATCCACCGGGTCCGGGCGACCAGCGCCGACGCCAGCACCAGCAGTGTCTCGGGGTCGATGGTCAGCGGCATCCGGTCGAGCAGGCCGTCGGTCTGCTCGCGCACCCATGCGTCCAACACCGCCTGCTCGCCGAGCACACCCACGGCACCGGGCGGCAGGCTGTCGCTCCACTGTGGGCGAAGCTTCAGCTCGGGGTGGACCCAGGCGCCGATCGCGGCACGCAGCCCGGGTGTCGACTGGAGCAGCTCGACCAGGGCAGCGGCCCCTGCGGCAGCCTCGTCGGCGCTCAGCCCGACAGCGGACGTCAGTTCGTCACGGCCGTCGCCGCCGGCGGCCGGGGCCAGATAGGCCAGCAGCGGCCACACTCCCGCCCCGGACACGGCCACCGAGCCATCGGGGTCGATCGAGGCCACCCATCGCCGCGTCAGCGCGTTCGCGCCCGCCACCGCCGTCTTGATCACGGCGCCACCCTATGTCCTGCCGGCAAGGCCCGTGGTCCCTCCACACCCGACTCGATGGGGCGCACGGTGGGCTAAACGGTCGCGGCTTGCGCAGCAGGAAGTGTCCTGGCGGGAGTGTGCTTGCCCGGGGCCGGGTCAGCGGACGCGGACCCGGCCGTCGGTGAAGCCCGCCAGCGCCTGGTCGATCGCCGAGACCGGCTGGCGCAGCACCCGCACTGCGGTCCGCAACCCTCTGACGCCCAGCACCTTGCGGTTCAGCACGCGCTGGACGTCCGGGTGCTCCAGGCCCGTCACTCCGGGCGAGCCGGGTCCGACGCCCGGGGCGAGCTCGACCACCAGGACCTGCTGGCCCAGTCGGCGCACCAGTCGCATGCCCTGCACAGCAGCCCACGGCAGGAAGATCGAGTCGGGTGCCGCGTCGATGCTGAGCCGCAACCCGGCCGCCGACAGGCGCATCGCCACGGGTGCGACGCCCTGGCCGGCCCACAGGGCGCGCAGCTCCCGGACCCTGCGCAGGCTCCGGGCGCCGGACGCGCCCAGGAGCACGGCGGGCACCGCGTTGATCAGGCCTAACGGGCCGGCGATGGCGAGCATGACCGCGGCCAGGCCGGCGATCAGACCCGCTCCTACCAGGCCCACCCACGCCGAGGACGTCAGCGCCCGCAACGTCATGGTCCTGGCGCGCAGCACGGCGTCCTGGTCGACCTCGACCGTGAACTCATCGACAGTCCTGTACTCCACCGGCCCAGTGTCCCGGAAAGGGCGGGCGCGCGGAGACCCGCGAAACGGTCACCGTGCGGCGCACGACCATGCGAAGGAGGGCAGGTCGCGGCGACGGCTGTCACGAACCGGGGCTGACCAGGCCGCTCTCGTACGCGAAGATGACCGCCTGCACCCGGTCGCGCAGCTGGAGCTTGGCCAGGATCCGCGCGACGTGCGTCTTCACCGTCGCCTCACCGAGCTGCAACTGCGCGGCGAGCTCCGCGTTGGACAGTCCGCGGGCCAGCAGCACCAGCACCTCCCGCTCGCGGGCGGTCAGCGTCGGCAGCGCGCCGTGGTCCTCGCGTACGCCGGAGGTCGAGCTGAACCGGTCGACCAGCCGGCGGGTGATCGACGGGGCGAGCAGCGCATCGCCGTCGCGGACCAGCCGCACGGCGTGCACCAGGTGGTCCGGTGTCACGTCCTTGAGCAGGAAGCCGCTGGCCCCGGCACGTAGCGCCGCGTAAACGTACTCGTCGAGGTCGAACGTCGTCAGGATGATCACGCGGGTGGGCTCGCCGGCGGTGGTCGTCGCCCCGGTCGCCAGCAGGCGGCGGGTCGCCTCCAGGCCGTCCATGCCCGGCATGCGGATGTCCATCAGCACCACGTCCGGGCGCAGCCGCCGCACCGCCGCGAGCGCGGCCTCGCCGTCGCCGGCCTCCCCCACCACGTCGAGGCCCGCCGCGGCGAGGATCATCGTGAACCCGCTGCGGACCAGCGCCTGATCGTCGGCGACGACGACTCTGACCTGCTGCTCGCTCATGACAACGCCGGGATGCGGGCGGTCAGCCGGAACCCGCCGCCCGGCGCGGCGCCGGCCTGCAGCGTGCCGTCGTGCAGGCGCAGCCGCTCGCGCAGTCCGAGCAGGCCGCGCCCGGCTCCGGGGCCGCCGGGTTCGGCAGTAGGGACCTCGTTGCTCACCTCGACGAGCAGGTCGACGCCGTCGCGGCGGATGTCCACCGCGGTGCGCGCACCGGGCGCGTGCCGCAGCGCGTTGGTCAGCCCCTCCTGCACCACCCGGTATGCGGTCAGGTCGACGCCCTCGGGCACGTCCGCGCCGTCGCGGTGCAGCGTCACCGGCTGGCCCGCGGCGCGTACCGCGTCGACCAGGGTGTCGAGTTCGCGCAGGCCGGGCTGCGGGTGCAGGCGGTCGTCGACGGGCGCCATCAGGCCCAGCAGGTGGCGCAGTTCGGCCATCGCGGCCCGGCCGCTGTCCTCGATCGCCGACAGGGCGCCCGCCGCCAGGTCGGGCCGCCGGTCGATGACCTTCCCGGCCGCACCGGCCTGCACCACCATGACGCTGACGTGGTGGCTGACCACGTCGTGCAGCTCGCGGGCGATGCGCGCCCGCTCCTCGACGATCGCGGCGCGGGCCGTCGCCGCCTGTTCCAGCTCCAGCGCGGCGGCACGGCGGGCGGCCGCGTCGGCCCGCCCCCGGGCGTTGCGCAGCGCGAACGCGAACAGGCCCGCGGGCACAAGCACCGCGAACGGGCTGGCCCAACCGGGCATCTGCGGGATCGACTGGGCGAACAGGGTCGCGGAGACGATCGCCGAGACGACCAGCAGCGCCGCCGCCCACCGCACGGAGCGGCCGTACGCGACCGCCGAGTACGCGCAGATCAGGATCGCCACGAAGCCCGGCCAGAGCAGGCCGTCCTGGATCACGAACACGGCCCCGGCCGCGACGGCGAGCGCGGTCATCGGCCATTTGCGGCGCACCGCCACCATCGCCCCGGCGATCATGTTGACGGCCAGCATGCCGACCGACGTCCCGTCACCCTCCTCGTGCGGGTGGAATCCTGGCGGCGGCATCGGCACGCGGCCCACGCCGGGCACGTCCGGGACCTCGGGGATCGGCGGGTACTGGGGCCGCAGGCCCATGCCGGGCAGATCGAGCTGCACCGGAGCGGCCGCGTCACCCCTCAGTCCACCGCTCGTCGCCGCCCAGACGATCCCGGCCACCACAAGCACCGCCGCGAGGGCGAAATCGGTCCGGGGCACTCCGAGGCGGTCGGGCAGGCGGCGCAGGTCTATCGGCACGCCGCCCATTGTGCCCAGGTCAGCCGCGGGCTGCGTCCGCCGTGATGACTACCCGCCTCATCATCGTGGTGGACGCCACCCCGCCAGGTTCGCCCCCGCGCCGGACGCGCCCGCGCACCGCCGCTTCCTACGGTCACCGGGTCCGATGTCCGACCCGGAAGGGGCCATTGACCATGACCGAACTGATCCGCCTGCGTGACGTGGCGAAAGCGTACGAAGCGGCCGGGCCGCCCGCCCTGGCGGGCGTCGACCTGACCGTGCACGCCGGGGAGGCCGTGGCGGTCATGGGCCCGTCCGGCAGCGGCAAGTCGACCCTGCTCAACGTCATCGCGGGCCTGGACCGGCCGACCGGCGGCAGCGTCGAGGTCGCCGGGGTGCGCGTGGACAAGCTGTCGGAGACCGCGCTGGCCCGCTTCCGCAGCGCCCACATCGGCATCATCTTCCAGTTCTTCCACCTGCTCGACGAGATGACCGTGCGCGACAACGTGCTGCTGCCGGCCCGGCTGGCCGGAACCCGCCCCGCCCAGGCCCGTACGCGGGCCGACGAGCTGCTCGAACGGCTCGGCATCGCGGGCAAGGCCGACGAGTATCCGGCGCGGCTGTCCGGCGGGCAGCGCCAGCGCGTCGCCATCGCCCGCGCGCTGATGAACCGGCCCCAGCTGCTGCTGGCCGACGAACCCACCGGCGCCGTCGACCAGGAGGCCGCCGCGGGTGTACGCGACCTGTTGCACGAGCTGTCCGCCGACGGCCTGACCCTGCTGCTGGTCACCCACGACCCGCAGCTGGCCACGGCCGCGGGCCGACGGCTGATCACGATGCGCGACGGCCACGCCGCCGAGGCGGTGCCCGCATGAGCGCCGAACTGACCGGCACCCGCCCCGCCCGGCCAGGCCAGGCGAGCGGGCCGGACGAACCCGGCCCCGTGCAGCTCGACGTGCCGCGCCGCGGCCGGGGCGGCCGGGCCGTGTTCGCCGCGGCCCGGTCGGCGGTCGCGCGGCGCAGGCTGCAGACCCTGATCGTCGGTGTCGTCGTGCTGCTGTCGGCGGCCACGGCCGTGCTCGGCGTCGGGCTGCTCGTCGCCTCGCACGGGCCGTTCGACGCCGCGTTCGCCGACGCGTCGGGCTCCCACGTGACCGCCACAGTCAGCGCCGACGTGCCCGCCGACCAGGTCGCCGCCACCGGCCAGGCCGCCGGGGTCGCCGCTGCCGCGGGACCGTACGACGTGGTCACCGCGCCGCTGAGCGGCATGATCGGGCCGCAGGGCATCAAGTCCGTGATCGTCGGCCGCAGCGAGCAGAACGGGCCCGTCGACCGGCTCATCCTCAGCACCGGCACGTGGCTGACCGGCCCCGGGCAGATCGTGCTGACCAAGCGCACGGCCGGACCGCGCACCGCCCCGGGCAGCGAGGTGACGGTCGGCGGGGTGAAACTGCGCGTGGCGGGCATCGCCGCGTCGGTCACCGGCACCGCCGACGCCTGGGTGTGGCCCACCCAGAGCGACGTCCTCACCGGCGACGACACCGCCCGGCAGATGCTCTACCGCTTCACCACCCCCGGCGCCGACGACACGGCGCTGCGCGCCGCCCTGGCCGACGCCACCGCGACCCTGCCCGGCGGGGCGGTCACCGGCGCGACGACGTACCTGACCGTCCGGCAGGCGCTCAACCGGTCCATCTCGGCCATCGCGCCGTTCGTCGTCGCGTTCGCGGTGCTCGGCATCGTGCTGTCCGTGCTGATCACGGTCAACGTCGTCAACGGCGCGGTCGTCTCCGGCTTCCGCACCATCGGCATCCTCAAGACCATCGGCTTCACCCCCGGCCAGGTCGTCGCCGTGTACCTCGCCCAGGTGCTGGTCCCGGCCATCGTGGGCGCTGCGCTCGGGGTCGGGCTGGGCGCGGTGCTGGCGGTGCCGCTGCTCGCCGAGACCGACGACGCGTACGGCCTGCCCGGCGACGGCACCGGCGTCCCGCTGTGGGTCGTCGGGCTCGTGCTGCTCGCCGCGCCGCTGCTGGTCGCGCTCGCCGCGCTCGGTCCGGCGACGCGGGCCGGGCGGCTGGCCGCCAACCAGGCGATCAGCGTCGGCCGCGCGCCGCGTACCGGCCGGGGCTTCCGCGCCCGCCGGGCGCTGACCGCCTCTGCGCTGCCCCGCTCGGTCGCGCTCGGCCTCGGCATGCCTCTCGCACGCCCCTCGCGGGCCGTCGCGACGCTGGTCGCGCTGCTGCTCGGCGCGGTCACCCTGGTCTTCTCCAGCGGGCTGTCCGCGTCGATGACCGAGGTGAACACCGCGTTCACCCGCATCGACGCGGTGACCGTGGAGGCACAGGTCATGATCGCGGGAGCGTTCGGTCCGATGAGGGCCCGGCCGGGCGGCGGCCCGATCGATCCACCCGACCCCGCCGAGGTCGCCGCGGCGGCCGCCGCGCTGCCGGGCAACGCCCACTCGACCCTGCTCCGCGAGGCCGAGATCCGGGTCGCGGGCATCGGCCAGGAGGTCAACCTCCACGGCTACACCGGCGACGCGAGCTGGAACGGCTACCGCATCGTCACCGGGCGCTGGTACTCGGGCACGAACGAGGTCGCGGTCTCGTCGTACTTCCTGCGCCAGACCGGGTACGCGGTCGGCGACCGGCTCACCCTGCCGGGCGGGCACGTGGTCACCATCGTCGGGGAGGTCATCGACGGCAGCGACCGGTACACGGTCATCGGCGACACGTCGCTGGTGACCGACCCGATGATGGCCCGGGTCGAGGTCGCGCTCACGCCCGGCACCGACCCCGGTGAGTACACGAAGGCGCTGCAGGCCAAGTTCCCGGAGGAGAGCTCCGGGGTGTACGTCGAGGACCGCACCGTCGGCGAGGACGGCGAGACGATGCTGATCATCCAGTCGCTGATCGCCACGCTGACGCTGCTGCTCAGTGTCGTCGCCGCGCTCGGCGTGCTCAACACGGTCGTGCTCACCACCCGCGAGCGCATCCACGAGATCGGCGTGCTCAAGGCGCTGGGTATGACACCCCGGCAGACCCGCATCATGATCATCACGTCGATGGTGGGACTGGGACTGCTCGCCGGGGTGATCGCGGTGCCGCTGGGCATCGCCCTGCACCACGCCGTCATCCCGATCATGGGCGAGGCCGCGAGCACCGCACTGCCGCAGTCCGCGATGGAGGTCTACCAGCCCGCCGTGCTGGTCCTGCTCGGCGGCGCGGGCATCGTGCTCGCAGTGCTCGGCGCACTGCTACCCGCCGGCTGGGCCGCCCGCACCCGAGTCGCCACCGCTCTCCGGGCCGAGTAGCCGCCGGAGGCAGGCGCAAGGCAGGAAGGTCGCCGTTTGGCGTCAAGATCTGGTCCAGTCGCAGGTCATGACACCAAACGGCGATCATGCGTGTCGGCTGCGTCACGGTGGAATACCACAGGGCCCCGGCCGGTTTATTTTTATGCAAACGCATGGACCCTGGCCGGTCGCCAACCGGACCGGGACGAGTGGAATGAGGGGTTCTCGTGCAGTTCGGAGTTTTCTCGGTCAGCGACATCACCCGCGATCCGGTGTCGGGGCACACGCCCAGCGAGGCGGAGCGCATCGACGCCGTCGTGCAGATCGCCAAGAAGACCGAGGAGGTCGGGCTCGACGTGTTCGCCATCGGCGAGCACCACAACCCGCCGTTCTTCTCCTCCGCGCCGACGACGCTGCTCGCGTTCATCGCGGCCGCCACCGAGCGCCTGATCCTCACCACGTCCACGACGCTGATCACCACGAACGACCCGGTGCGCATCGCCGAGGAGTACGCGATGCTGCAGCACCTGTCCAAGGGCCGGATGGACCTGATGCTCGGACGCGGCAACACCGCGCCGGTGTACCCGTGGTTCGGCCAGGACATCCGCCAGAGCCTGCCGCTGGCGCTGGAGAACTACAACCTGCTGCACCGGCTGTGGCGCGAGGACGTCATCGACTGGGAGGGCAAGTTCCGCACCCCGCTGCAGGGCTTCACGTCGACCCCGCGGCCGCTGGACGACGTGCCGCCGTTCGTGTGGCACGGCTCCATCCGCACGCCCGAGATCGCCGAGCAGGCCGCCTACTACGGCGACGGCTTCTTCGCCAACCACATCTTCTGGCCGAAGGAGCACTACATGCGGCTGATCAAGTTCTACCGCCAGCGGTACGCGCACTACGGCCACGGCACCGAGCAGCAGGCGATCGTCGGCCTCGGCGGGCAGGCCTACATCGCACGCCGGTCCCAGGACGCCGTCAAGGAGTTCCGCCCCTACTTCAACGAGGCGCCCGTCTACGGCCACGGCCCGAAGATGGAGGACTTCATGCGCTCCACGCCGCTGTCGGTCGGCAGCCCGCAGGAGGTCATCGACAAGACCCTGACCTTCCGCGAGCACTTCGGCGACTACCAGCGCCAACTGTTCCTGATCGACCACGCGGGCCTGCCGCTCAAGACGGTCCTCGACCAGCTGGAGCTGCTCGGCGGCGAGGTCGTGCCGACGCTGCGCAAGGAGCTGGCCGCCAAGCGCGACCCGCAGGTACCCGACGCGCCCACCCACGCCGCCCGGGTCAAGGCCAAGTACGGCGACCTCTTGCCGCGCCAGCCGCGCCCCAACGCCAACCGGGGCGACAACGTGACCGGCGGGTCCCCGTACCAGGACACCGACCAGGTCACCCAGGCCGCGGGCAACTGATGTCCGACCGGGGACGGCTGGCCAACCACGCCTGGGAAGGGCTGCTGACCGCCCACGCCAGGATGATGAAGCAGTTCGCCGACACCGACATCTGGCAGGACCTGTCGATGCGCGAGTACGACGTGCTCTACACCCTGTCCAAGTATCCCGAGCCGCTGCGCATCGGCGAACTGAGCCGCCATGTCCTGCTCAGCCAGCCGGCCCTGTCCAGGATGGTGGACCGGCTGGCCGAGCGGGGGCTGCTGGAACGGTGCCCCGACCCGGCCGACGGGCGAGGGGTGCGCCTGTCGCTGACCGAAACCGGCCGCGACACCCAACGCCAGATCGGACGGCGGCACGCCGCACAGGTCGCCCGTGCCGTGACCGCCGAACTGAGCCGCGACGAACTCCAGCAGCTCGCCACGATCTGCTGGAAGCTGGCCGGAGCCAGCACCCCGAACGACGACACGGAGGCTGACCGCCCATGACCGACCCGTACACCCTCGTGGTCGTCACCGCCGGGATCGGTGACCCGTCCTCGACCCGGATGCTCGCCGACCGGGCCGCCCAGCGAACCCGCGACCTGGTGACCCGGCGCGGCGGCACCGCCGACGTGCAGGTCGTCGACCTGCGGGAGCTGGCCGCCGAGGTCACCACCGCGCTGACCTCAACCCACGTGGGCCCGAAGCTGCAGCTCGCGATCGACGCCCTCGGCCGGGCCGACGGCGTCATCGCCGCCACGCCCGTCTACAAGGCCGCGCCCAGTGGGCTGTTCTCGTCGTTCTTCCAGGTCCTGGACAACGACCTGCTCATCGGCAAACCCGTCGTGCTCGCCGCGACGGCGGGCACGGCCCGGCACTCGCTCGTCGTCGACGAGCAGCTGCGGTCGCTGTTCGGTTTCCTGCGCACGCTCGTGGCGCCGACGTCGCTGTTCGCCGCGCCGGAGGACTGGGGCGACCCGGGGCTGAACAAGCGCATCGACCGGGCGGTGCTGGAACTGGTGCTGCTGATGGAGAGCGGCTTCGCCCGGCAGGTCAGGGACGAGTCCTGGCACAGCTACCAGCACGAATTCGGCAGCGCGGGCGGCACCGAGGTCTCCATCGACCTGGACTCCGACATGATGCGACTGGCCGCGGGCGGCACCGTGCCCGACTGAACCACATCGGCCGGGCCGGGCAACCGCCCGGCCCGGCCACGGCTCAGCCCACGCTCGGTGCCGTCATCGGACCGTCACAGCCGCAGCGGCAAGCTGCGCAGCCGCGGGCCGCCTGCGGCGTGGACGGCGTTGGCCACCGCGGCGGGCACCGGGCCGACCACCGGCTCGCCCATCCCGTGCGGAACGTCTCCGCCACCGGTGAACGTCACCCGCACCGGCGGCGTATCGGCCATGCCCAGGATCGGATAGCTGTCGAAGTTGTCCGACACGACCTGGCCGTCGCGGATCTGCAGGCTCTCCCGCAGCGCCGAGCTCAGTCCCATCACGATCGCCCCCTGTGCCTGCAGCTTCGCTCCGGCCGGGTTGACCACCAGGCCGCAGTCGACCGCGGCGTCGACACCGGTGACGCGAAGCCGCCCGCCGGACAGGTCGACCTCGGCGACCACGGCCACCACCGTGCCGACATCACCGGAGCACGCGATGCCCCGGCCCCGTCCGGGCGGCAGCGGCTCACCCCAGCCCGCCATCTGCGCCGCGGTCCGCAGCACGGTCCGCAGCCGCTCCCCCTGCGCGCCGCCCTTGCGCAGGTGTGCCAGCCGGTAGGTCAGCGGATCGGACCCGGCCGCCTCGGCCAGCTCGTCGAAGAAGCTCTCCAGCGCGAACGTGTTGGGCATCAGGCCCAGCCCGCGCCACGGACCGGTCGGCACCGGCAGCTGCTCGCGGCGGTTCACCAGCCGGTACGCGGGCAGGTCGTACGGCAGGAACAGGCCCAGCAGCCCGCCTGGATCGAACCCGAGCAGGCTGCGCACCGGCTCGGGCAGCCCCGCGACGGCCCAGATGATGTCCCCGGCGGCGCTGTGCTGCTCCACGCCCCGGATCATGCCGTCGGGCCCGATCGAGCCGCGCATGCTGGTGTGCGTCGGCGGCCGGTAGAAGGCCTGTCTCAGGTCGGTGTCGCGGGTCCAGCCGACGTGCACCGGACGGCCGGTGGCCGCGGACAGCCGCGCCGCCTCGACGGCCAGGTGCTGGCCGCCCTTTCGCCCGAACGAGCCGCCGAGCTGGGTGACGTGGACGACGACCGGCCGGTCCTCCCCCAGCGCGGCGTGCAGGTCCTCGATCACACTCTCCGGGCTCTGCGTCGGCACCCAGACCTCGACCTTGCCGCCCGGGCGCGGCTCCACCCGGGCCAGTGCCGCGAGCGGCTCCAGGTGGGCGTGGGCGGCCATCGGCGTACGGTATTCCGCTTCGACGATCCGGCCCTGCGACAGGGCGGCGCGAGTCGAGCCCTCCCGGCGCAGCACCACGCCGTCACCGGCGGTGACCTGCTGTTCGAGCGCCGCCGTGTCGACGCGGGTGCCCTCGCTCCAGCTCACCTTCAGGGCACGCACCGCCGCCCAGGCCCGGGTCCTGGTATCGGCGACCACCCCGGCGAACCCGGCCTCGACGTCGATGACCACCTGTCGCACGCCGGGCATACCCGCGGCGTCGCCCGCTTCGGCGCTCTCCAGCTGCGCCCCGAAGCGCGGCGGCACGGCGAACGCGCCGTAGCCCATGTCCGGCAGCCGGGCGTCGTAGCCGTAGACCGCCTCACCGAGCACCTTCGCCCGGAAGTCGACCCGGGGCACGGACCGGCCGATGCTGGTGAACTCACCGGCCGGGCGCAGCACCGGCTGCTCGGCAGGCTCCTGCCACGGCCCATGATGCGCGGCGATCACATCGCGGTAGGCCAGCCGCCGGTCCGTTCCGGAGACCTGGAACCCGCCGTCGGCCGCGGTCAGCTGCTGCACCTGCACGCCGAGTTGCCCCGCCGCGGCCAGCTCCAGCATCGACCGCACCGCGGCGGCCGCCTCGCGGATCGGGGTGTACAGCGAGGCCACGGAGGTGGAGCCGAACGTGAACAACGTCGCCGCCGGAAACCCGCGTGCCGTGTCGGCCTGCACCACTCGCAGCTGCTCTGGCCGCACCCGCAGTTCCTCGGCGGCCAGCTGCGCCAGCGCCGTGTGGATGCCCTGCCCCATCTCGATCTTCGGTACGTGCAGCGTGATGCCGTCGCGGGTCAGCTCGAACCACACCAGCGACGACTCGGGGATCTCAGTCGGGCCGGTGCCGCGTTCCAGCATCCACTGCACCAGCGACGGCCGGCCGTACTCCAGCGCGACCGGCACACCCACCAGCAATGATCCGAACGTCGCCCCCGCCCCGATCAGCAGGCGGCGGCGCGCGACGCGCCAGCGGCGGGGACGGCCGAGCGGTGCGGGCGGATCGGCGCTCGCGTCGCTCATCTGTCGCGGGCCAGCTCGGCGGCGCGGGCGACCGCCGCCTTGATCGTGTTGTAGCCGCCGCAGCGGCAGAGGTTCGGCTGCGCGGCTTCGGCGATGGCGGCCTCGTCCGGGGCGGGATCGCGGGCCAGCAGCGCGACGGCGCTCAGCACGTGGCCGGGCAGGCACCAGCCACATTGCAGCGGGTTCTCCACGAACGCCTGCTGCACCGGATGCAACGCGACGACCGCACCGTCGGCGTCGCGTTCGGCGAGGCCTTCCAGCGTCACGACGGGACGCTCGCCGACCTCCGCGGCGGTGATCTGGCAACTGCGCGCCGGGCGGCCGGCCAGCAGCACGGTGCAGCAGCCGCACATCCCAATCCCGCAGCCGTAGTGGGTACCGGTCAGGCCCAGCTCGTCACGCAGCACCCACACCAGCGGCTCGTCGCCGTGCTCGATCTCGTGGTGCCGTCCGTTGATCAGCAACTGCATCGCGACCGCTTCGGCAGGACCATGCGACGTAGTCTAGGCAGCCGCATTCGGCACCACCACTGACACATGTCTCCTCTTCGATGCGGCGAGCGCCGTCGGTGGTCACCGCTATGGTGCCGCCCATGACGATCAAAGACGGCTGGATCGCTTTCGATCTGGGCAGGTTCCGCCCCCACGAGGTCGCCTTCGCCACGTACAGCGGCAGCCCGTACGCCGCGCTGCCGGTCCTGCCCCTCGGGCACCCGGGCGGTCTGCACGGGTGGATGCGGGAGCTGGTGCCGCTGGGCGAACTCGCCGCAGGTGAGTACGGCATGGACACGGTCACCGGCGGCGCTCCCGTGTCCGGGCACGAGGCGGTGCTGCCGCAGGAGTTCGTCGCGTTCATGGCCGATCCGGTGCTGCGCGAGTCGGTGCCGACCTGCACGTCGTGTTACTGGGCCGCCGACCTTCGGGTGGCGCCGAGCCCCGTCCACGACGGGGCGCTGCTGGTGCGGTTCCTCAACGACCAGCAGGGCTGCGTGTACTGGTATCTGCACCTGCTGCCCGACGGCGGCCACGAGGTCCTGTGCGGCGGTGAGGCGTACGACGCGCAGCCGGTCCTTCGCGAGGTCGCGGTGGAGGACCTGGTGCGGGTGGCCGACGGCTTCGACCGGTTCATCGCCCGGTTCTGGATCGAGAACCTCGCCTGGTACGAGGTGGCGGGCCAGAAACGATCCGATGAGGAGCTCTCCGCACCGGTCTGGGAGTACGTGCGCCAGTATGCGAACGCGGACCGGCCTGCCGCCGAGTGAGCGGTGCCGTGGCGGCTCGGCCGGGCCGCCACGGCACCGCTCACCGCGAACCGCGCGCGGCGGCGACAATCCCGCCCACCGCCGTCGCGACCAGCGCGACCAGGATCAGCAGCACCATCGACAGGTACGCCAGCCGCCAGCTCAGCATCGTGGGCAGCAACCAGCCGAGCACCGCACCCGCCACCAGCCCGCCGAGCACGGCGAGCCCGAGCCCCAGGCGCGCCTGTGCCCGATGCGCGCCCACCTGGCCGCTCAGACCCGCGGCGGTGCCGAGCACCGCACCCGCGCCGAGACCCGTCACCACGCCCGCGGCCAGCACCATCGCCGGCGTGGCGGACAGTGCCGTCACCACCGTCCCGACGAGCAACAGCAGAAGTCCCGACGCGACCACCGACGTGGGCGCCCGCCGCCCGAGCAGGAAGCCCGGCACGGCACCCAGTGCGGCGGCGACCAGCTGTGCGACGACGGTCACCGCGAGCCACGCGGCCGAGGCACTGAGGTCGCGCTGGAGGGCACTGTGCGGCGGTCCGAAAACGATGGCGACCTGGCATGCCGCGACCATCACGGCGACTCCCGGCCCGATGAGCGTCCACAGCGGACGATCGGCCGACGGGGCGGTGGGGGTCGTCTGCTGCCGGCTGCTCGGCTCGATCATTGCGCCATAGTAGACACCGGTGGCGGGTGCAGGAACCGCGTGATCGCGGCCGATTCCCGGTCGACCTCGACCTGGACGGGTCCGGCCAGGGGCGAGAAGGGGTCCACGGCGATCGCCCGGCCGCCGGGGCCCCGCGACCACGTACCGACCACCTGCCCGTCGACCAGCACCGTAGGCCGGATCACGCCTCCGCCGGGCCACACCCGGGCCTCGAACGCGGCGTCGACCGACTCCTGCCGGGTGCGGTAGCCGGTCAGGTAGTTGTCGTAGGCGGGCAGCAGGCGCACGTCCGGCGAGGCGACCTGGTCACCGGTCTCCTCCGGGCGTCGGGCGAGGACGGTCACGTCGCCGTCGGTGACGATCGCGGCGGCCTGGGCCAGGTCCCGCCATGCCCGTCGAGCCGAGCCGACGGCGAGGCCCGACCAGGACGCGAAGTCGTCCACGGTCGCCGGGGCGTATGCGGCCAGGTACCGGCGGGCCAGTTCCGCCACCGCCGCGTCCTCGGTCGGGCCGCGCTCACCCGCCGCGGGCAGCCAGTCTTCCAGCAGCACATACGTCGGCTCACCGGCGCGTAGCGGGCCGTGGCACAGCAGCCCGCCCAGCGCGGCGTGCCGGATCAGATGGAACGGCGCCTGGCCGGTGAGGTCGACGCCGATGACGGCCAGGCGCTCGGCCAGTTCGGCCCTGGTGAGCGGGCCGTGCACCGCGAGCGCCTGGCCGATCAGCGCGTCGGCGCGGTGCCGCAGCTCGTCGGTGAGGCCGAGGTCCCGGTAGCGGTGGCGGGTCGCGGCGAGCACGCGTGGAGCGAGCAGCCGGGTGACCCAGCCGACGTCGTCCGCCGGGATCGTGTGCAGGGTGCCGCGCATGAACCAGTTGCGCACGACGGTGCGGTCCTGCTCGTACGCGGCGCGGACCGCCTGGGCGGTGAGGTCCTGCCCGCGCGCCCGGATGCCGAGGTCCGCGGCGGTGGTGTCCTGGGCCTGGATCGCGAAGACCCGCCGCACGACGTCCTCGGCGGTCTTCCCGCGCCGTCCGCCGCCCAGCAGTTGCGCGCGGGCACGCGCCCTGCTCAGAGAATCGTCGTCGGCGGGGTGGGACACGGCGTCGAAGTTACGGCACCTCGCCCGGCCGGCCTACGCAAGGATGCTGATTCCGATCATGCGGGCGCCGGTCTCGGTGCGCGGGCGGTGCGTGCTGCCGGGGGCGAAGACCACGTAGCTGCCCGGCCCGAGGCGGTGCCCGCGGTCGATGAACTCCCCGGACACCACGTAGTAGCGCTCCTCCCCCTCGTGCACGTCCACCTCCGGCCACTGCGTGCCGGGCGCGAAGTCGTACATCCAGCCACGCGCCCGGTCGGTGGCCGGCAGCCGCCGCCGCACGATGCCGGGCACGACCTCGACGGGTTCGACCTCGTCGACGTGCACGACCTGCACGTCACCGATGTGTTCTGACATCAGGTTCCCCTCCTTGACTCCCCGCCTCAGGCGGGACGAAACGATGCCCCTGCGCGGCAGGGCGTGGCCCGAAGGCCGGTTCACAGCGAACGCCACACCAGCGCGGGTCCTGGTGCCTCGACGACGCGGTCGACGACGAAATCGATCATCCGTTCCGCGCCGGGATGGTCGGCCACCCGGCCCGGGTCCCAGTCGACGGATGCCCGGCCGGTCAGCCGCAGCGCGGGCTGGGCTCCGGTCCAGTCGACGAAGGTCAGGCCGCAGCGCGGCTGCACGTGGAGGTTGCCGAGCGTCATGTACATGGCGTTGCCGCGGTATTCCGGCCACGACAGGGTCATGCCGTCGTGCGCGAGGACGAACCCCGGCTCGCCGCCGCGGTGCGAGACGTCCACACCGTGGCCCTCGGCGCCCGTCGCGATGAAGAACGTGTCCGCGCCGGCGATCAACCGCAGCTGCTCGACCGAGAGCCGGTCGGCGGCCGCCGCCGGCGAGCCGCTGCCGACCTCGCCGTGGACCTCCCGGCGGGTGATGTGCTTCGGGCAGTTCGCGAAGACCTGGTCGGCCGTGATGACCAGCCTGCCGCCCTGCTCGTGACCGGTGCCGTTGACGCGCATGCGGCGGCGGCCGGCCGGTTCGAGGACGAGGGCTCCGATGGGGTTCGGGGTCGTGAACGCCCCTTCCAGCGGGTCACCGGCGGCAGGCACGGTCTCGGCGAGCACGTCGCGCTCGCCTTCGGCGCGCAGGAATCCCGGTGGTCCGTGCAGCGGGCTCGCCCACAGGGCTCCCCCGGCGTCGGCTCCGCCGATCATCAACATGCGCTGCTCGGTGAGGAACCGACGGGCGACCTCCGGCAGCCGTACGCCCATGCCGGCTGAGCCGAGCCCGGCACGGTCGTGACCGGACCGGCGCTGCACGTATACCTCTCCTGGATGTGTCCGCATGGCGTGCTCAGAAGAAGCCGCACGCCGGGCCGTCGCCGGTGGCGGGCGCCGGCCGGGACGGCCGCTCGAGGGCATGGAACTCCAGGCGGATGCCGTCGGGATCGAAGCAGAAGAACTGCCCGGCGGCGGCCGGTTCGCCGGTCACCCCGCTGTCGTCGCGGATGGCGGCGCCGAGCGCGCGCAGCCGGGCCTCGATACCTGCCAGCGCCGCGACGTCGGGGACCTGGAACGCGAGGTGATGCAGGCCGGCCCGGTCCGTGGCGAACGGCGCGGCGCTCTGCTGCCAGAGGGTGATCATCGGTATGCCGCCGCTGCCCAGGAAGGCGTAGCGCCGGCCGTCGGCGTCGGATCCGCCGACGATCTCGACGCCGAGCGCGTCGCGGTAGAAGTCGATGGACCGGTCGAGATCGGTGACGTTCAGACCGGTGTGGCCGATGGTGATGCCTTGATCGATCATGGCGCTACCTTCTAATGGTTTTCTTCCGCCTACCCGTTAGAAGCTAGCACGGTGATCTAATGCCATCAAGAGGCGATACCATTAGGGCATGCACCTTGCGATCGAGCTCGCCAACACCGTGCACGCCCGCCAGGGCGAACTCCGCGACGAGCTCCAGACGCCCGCCGAGCTCGCCGCCTGGCTCGACCAGGTCGGGCCGCTGCTCGCCGTGCCCACCGCGGGCGGGTCACCGCGTGCCGTCAGCCGCGGTGACCTCGCGTCCGCCCGCGACCTGCGGGACGCCATCCGCGCCGTCGCGCTGGCCGCATCCACCGGGCAGGCCCCGGACCAGGAGAGCATCGAGCGCCTGAACGCGGCCGTCCGCATGGCCCCGCGCTGGCAGGAGCTGGCTCCCGACGCGAAGTCCACGGCGACCCGGCACGGTGCGGCGGCCGTGCCCGGCGCGCTCGCCCAGGTGGCCGCCGACGCGGTCGACCTGCTGTCCGCCGGCCGGGTCGGGGCATGCGCCGCGCCCGGCTGCGTCCTGCTGTTCGTGCGCGACCGGCCCAACCGCGAATGGTGCGGCAACGCCTGCGGGAACCGGGCACGCGTGGCACGTCACCACGACCGGCACAAGCAGCCGGCACCGCGGCGAGACAGGGACTAGGCGGTCAACGCGGAGTCGGCCCGGGAGCCCAGCACCGCCGCGATCGCGGCCTGCGGCCGCTGAGTGTCGTCGCCCGGCCGGTGCAGGCGCTCGACCTCCGTGAAGCCGGCCCGCGCCAGCCGTGCGGAGAACTCGTCGACGGGCCAGCGATAGGCCGTCGCGACCTTGTGGTCGAAGGCGGAGAGCTCCTCGCCGTGGACGAAGCCGACCACCAGCGTCCCGCCCGGGGCCATCATCTTCCGGAATGTGGCGAGCACGACGTCCAGGTCCGGCGGCGGCAGGTGGATCAGCGAGTACCAGGCCAGGATGCCGGCGATGGCACCGTCGCCGACGTCGAGGCTGTTCATCGACCCGAGCCGGTAGCTGCCGTCCGGGTGGGTCGCCTTCGCATGGGCGATGAAATGGGTGACCGGGTCGATCCCCGTGGCGTCGACACCGAGCGACCGGAGGTGGCCGGTGATGTGGCCGGGGCCGCAGCCCAGATCGAGCACGGCGCCGGGCCTGATCGACAGATGTCGCTCGATGAACGCGAGGTCGTCGGCAGGCACCTGCTCGATCGTGCCAAACAGGCTGATGTAGAGGTCTGCGACGGAGGCGTACGCGTCCCGAACCTGCTCCACGTTCACCACGTGACTATAGGAGTCCCCGGCATCCGTGTCGTACACCGCCCACGGCCTGCGGCGCGTGGACCGCAGCCTTCAGGGAGAACAGGCACAGCCGAATCGCGACGGCGTCATTGCTGCTCGACCTCCTTGAGGTAGTCCTCGCGCCGCCGGTCCTCCTGGGTGACCAGCTTCTCTCGGTGCAGTTTGTCGGCCCAATCGTCGGACTCCCAGGTGTCGGTGTCCGACACCGTGGCCACGAACGGCGACATCGACTCGGCTTCGTCCTGGTTGTCGAACTGCTCCCGGGTCGACCGGAGGCCGAGCAGCCACGCCATCGCGGCGGTCACGACCGCGTACGCGACGAACTGCGTGCGCATGACGGTCGGCAACGTCACCGCGGTCGCCGCGAGGATCAGCAGCATCAGGGTCAGCAGGCCTGTGCTCATGCCGAGCCGGCGGTAGGAACGGGCGTGGCCGCGGTCGGTTCTGATCGCGTAGTACACGAGGACCAGCGAGCTGAGAATGCAGATGATCTCCCGCAGCGGCTCCCACAGCAAGACGATGCGCGCGTTCGCGAGCTCGCGACCGTACGCGACGCCGAAGCCCAGGTTGACGAGCACCGCGAGATACGCCACATACTTCACCAGAGTCGTTTTCATGCGCGAGACCATAGTGCCCGAACAGCGGGCCGTGGTGCCCCTTTCCCGCGGTCGCCGCCGCGAAGGTGCCGTCGCCGAATACCCTGACCAGCCTCGACGCGTCCACCACGAACGTCGTGCAGTGCCCGCGACAGCCCCGCCACCGGCCTGGTTACGATCATGCGACCGTCCGAACTGGAGGAACTGCCGATGGCGCGGCGCAACAGCCCCTCCGGGTGCGGGTGTCTCATGCTCATCCTGCTGGGGCCGCTCCTGGTGAGCCTGGCCGTCTCCGTTCCCGGCACCGTGCTCGCCTCGCCTGCGGTCGTGGCGTTCCTGCTGGCACGGGACCCGAAGCAGATCGCGGCCTACCCCTCATGGTGGGCGGGTGTGGCGCTGGCCCCGCTCGTGGCATACCTCGTGGTCCGGTTCGCCGGGCGCGGCAGGGTGCACGCTCGGCATCGGGTCCACCTGGTCCGCGCCGGCGTCCTGACCGCGCTGTGCGCCGGTGCGGCCCTGCTGGCGATGGTGCTTCATCAGCAGCACCTCGGTGGCACGACCGGCGCGACACCGCAGGCCCCGGCCGGGCCGCAGCCTCTGTCGCTGGAGACCTCGCTGCCGCTGGTCGGCCCGGTGGCGGCCGGCACGACGGCGCTGCTCTTCTACTTCGCGCTCCGGCTGCTCGACCGCGGGCTCGCGCGCCGGGCGCAGGGCACGCCGCACACCCAGACCGCACCCGCCCGGCTCGACCCGCGGCCGCAGGAGATCTGGTGGGGGGAGATCGAGTTCCGCGACGGCGACGGCGCCAAGGACCGTCCGTTCGTCGTCCTGCGGGCGCTGCCGCATCACCTGGAAGTCCTGCAGATCACGTCGCAGGACAAGTCGCACCGCGACGACCATCTCCCGTTCTGGACCGGCAGCTCCGACCCGCACGCCGTCGACGACGGCTACCTGGAGCTCAGGGTCCGGCAGGTGAGCAGGCTCGACCTGCGCCGCAGGGATGCCGCCCGCTGCCCGGACCCGATCTGGCAACAGGTGCGGTCGATGAGAGCGACCGACGCGCCGCGAACACGGCCGTGACCACGGCGTTCACGCCGCCACCCGCGCCAGGTCGAGCCGGCGCAGGGGGCCGGATCGGCGAGAATGTCGTGACCGGGCCGGCCGCTGCGGTCAGCGGCCGCGCTTGGCGCGCAACAACGTGAGCCGTTCGTCGAGCAGCTCGTCGAGTTCGGCGATAGAGCGACGCTCCAGCAGCATGTCCCAGTGCGTACGCGGCGGCTTGCCCTTCCGCTGCTCCAGCTCGGTGCCGTCGACCAGCCGCGCCACCACGCCGTCGAACTTGCAGTCCCAGGTCGTGGGGACCTCCACGTCCATCGCGAAGGGCACCGAGAAGCGGTGACCGTTGACGCAGCGAAACTCGCGACTCTGCCGCGCCACGAACTCGGTGTTGCGGACTGATTCGTAGCTGACGGATCCGAGGCGGCTTCCTCGTAGCGTGCGGTCTGCCATGTCTGCTCCTCGCGGTTGGCGCCGGGTCAAGGTGACGCGACGACGCGTACCACCGTGTATGCACGTGAGAGCTGGGCGCCATTCAGCAGATCATGCTTGGGCGTGCCGTCATGTCCAGCCTACCCGCGGAGCACGGAGCTTGGCGGTGAGGCCGTGGAGCTGGGCCGGCCGGCGAGCGGAGTGACCGCCCCGCGCGGCGGCGATTCTCTGGCACAATCGCCGCCGTGAACGGGATCGCATCCACGAGACACCAGGTCGCGGCAGCGCTCAGCGCCGGACCGGCCCAGACCTGTTCGATGCATGCCGTCCTGACCGCCGACGCCGTGCCGTCGATGCTGACGCGGTTGCGGGCAAGGCCCTGATGGCGGAGAGGAAACCGCCGATGGCACTGCAGGCGCCGCTGTGGCGGGCCGTCACCGTCTTCCGGGTGGCGGCGCTGGTGTACGCCACCATCCTGATGCTGGCCGGCTTCCGTGACTTCACCCGGCCCTGGCTGGGCTGGGCGGTGCTCGCGGCGATGGTGGCCTGGACCGCTGTGACCGGCGTGCGCTACCAGGACCCCGCGGGCCGCAACCGCACCTGGCTTGCCGCCGACCTCGCCGTCACCCTGACCTGCCTGCTCGCATCCGCCCTGGTCGTGTCCGCCGACCGGCTGTCCTCCGGCGGGCCGACCTTGCCGATGGCCTGGGTGGCCGGAGCGGTTCTGGTGTGGGCGTTGCGCGGCGGCCGGCGGGCGGGCGGCATCGCGGCGCTGATCATCGGCGCCGCCGACCTGTTCCTGCGCGGCGAGATCACCTCCGCCACCGTGAACGGCACGGTGCTGCTGCTGCTTGCCGGCGGAGTCATGGGATACGTGTCACGGCTGACCGACGACGCCGAGACCCGACTGCAGCGGGCCGTGGAGCTGGAGGCGGCGACCCGCGAGCGCGAGCGGCTCGCCCGCGGCATCCACGACTCCGTCCTGCAGGTCCTCGCCCTGGTGCAGCGGCGCGGCACGGAGCTCGGCGGTGAGGCCGCGGAGCTGGGTCGGCTGGCCGGCGAGCAGGAGGCGGTGCTGCGCTCGCTGGTCGGGGTGCACGACACGGCGGCGGCCGCGGGCAGCACCGACCTTCGGCTGCTGCTGGGACGGTACGGCTCGCCACGGGTCACCGTGGCCACCCCCGCGACGCCGGTGCTGCTGCCGGCGGCGGTCGCGGCGGAGGTCGCCGCGGCCGCGGGCAGCGCGCTGGACAACGTGGCCGTCCACTGCGGTCCCGTGGTGCGGGCCTGGGTGCTGGTCGAACAGGAGCCGGACGCGGTCACCGTGTCGATCCGCGACGACGGGCCAGGCATCGCGCCGGGACGGCTGGCCGAGGCGTCCGCGTCGGGTCGGCTCGGGGTGGCGCAGTCGATCCAGGGCCGGATCCGCGACCTGGGCGGCACAGTCGCGATCACCAGCGCGCCAGGGCAGGGCACCGAGGTCGAGCTGCGGGTGCCGGCGCCCCGGATAGGCTGACCGTCGTGGTGGACGTGATGGTGGTCGACGACCATCCGATGTGGCGGGACGGCGTGGCACGGGACCTCACCGACGCCGGATACACGGTGGTGGCGGCGGTCGGCGAGGGCGCGCAGGCGGTGCGGATCGGCCCGTCGGTGCGCCCCGACGTCGTCGTGCTCGACCTGCAGCTGCCGGACCTGTCCGGGGTGGAGGTGATCCGCGGCCTGGTCGCGGCCCTGCCGCAGGTGCGGGTGCTGGTGCTGTCGGCCAGCGGCGAGCAGCAGGACGTGCTCGACGCGGTCAAAGCCGGTGCGGCGGGTTACCTGTTGAAGTCGGCGGCGCGGGAGGAGTTCCTGGACGCGGTGCGGCGTACGGCCGAGGGTGACGCGGTGTTCACGGCCGGGCTCGCGGGCCTGGTGCTGGGCGAATACCGGCGTCTCGCGGCCGCGCCGGGCGACGGGCCGGACGCGCCGCGGCTGAGCGAGCGGGAGACCGAGGTGCTGCGGCTGGTCGCCAAGGGCCTCACCTACCGGCAGATCGCCGAGCGGCTCACCCTGTCGCACCGCACCGTGCAGAACCATGTGCAGAACACGCTGGGCAAGTTGCAGCTGCACAACCGGGTGGAGCTGGTCCGCTACGCGATCGAGCAGGGCCTGGACGACTGAGCGGCCACTGAGTACGGCGCACATCGCGGTTGAGTGCCTGAGCGGATTCGCGTGCGCCCGGCGGCTGGCTGAATCGGAGGCATGACGGCTTTCCCGAACGTGTACCTGACCGGATTCGGCGCCTACCTGCCCGGCGAGCCGCTGGACGCCGAGCAGATCGCCCTGCGGCTGGGCGCGGGCGCGCGCGGCGCCGGGCTGCGGGCGCGGGTGCTGGCCGCCAACGGCATCCGGACCCGGCACTACGCGCTCGACGAGCACGGCGCGGTCACCATGCTCAACGAGGAGCTGGCCGCCGCGGCGGTGCAGGAGGCGTTGAAGGACCGGGACCTGCCGCTGGAGTCGGTGGGCATGCTGGCCGCCGGGACCACCCAGGGCGACCTGCTGGTGCCGGGCTTCGGTTCGATGGTGCACGGCCGGCTGGGCGGGCCGCCGATGGAGGTGCTGTCCGCGGGCGGGGTGTGCGCGTCGAGCATGGCCGCGCTGTCGGCCGCGGCGCGGGCGGTGCGGCTCGGCGAGCACGACGCGGCCGTGGTGGTCGGGTCGGAGCTGGTCAGCCGCTCGCTGCGGCAGAGCCGGTACGAGGGCGAGCGGTCGGGTTTCGACGCGGAGTTCCTGCGCTGGACGCTGTCGGACGGGGCGGGTGCGGTGGTGCTGGAGCCGCGACCACGCCCGGACGGGCTGAGCCTGCGGCTGGACTGGACGCACCTGGTGTCGTATGCCGGGGAGCGTCCGGTGTGCATGTCGGCGGGCGGCGAACCGGTCGCCGGGAAAACGTGGCTGGACGGCCCGGATGTGGCAAGCGCCGAGCGGGCGGGGCTGGTGCGGCTGCGCCAGGACGTGAAGTCGCTGCCCGCGCTGTTCCGGCTGGGACTGCGTGAGTACATGGGGCTGGTGCGGGCGGGCAGGTTCACGCCCGACAGCATCGATCATGTGCTGTGCCACTACAGCGCCGAGCACTTCCGGGGCGAGATCTTCGGGCTGCTGCGCGAGGCGGACCTGATGATCGACGAGCGGCGCTGGTTCACGAACCTGCACACGCGCGGCAACACCGGGGCCGCCAGCATCTTCGTGATGCTGGAGGAGGCGTGGCGGGCTGGCCGGTTCAGCCCCGGCGAGCGCATCCTGCTGATCGTGCCGGAGTCGGGCCGCTACTCGCTAGCGTTCGCCCAGCTGACCTGCGTGGCCGCCTCGGCGCGGGCGGTCTCGGCGGTCGCGGGCGCGGCGGACCACCCCGCTGGGACGCCGTCGCCGCTGGTGGCCCAGGACGGTGACGGTGAGGTGGTGCGGTGGACGGTGCTGGAGCTGGCCCGGGTGTGGGAGCAGTTCGAGCGGCAGGTGCGGGCGACCCCGCTGGTCCGGCGGATCGACACCGGCACGGCGACGCTCGACGACTACCGGCGGCTACTGGTGCACCTGCGCCAGCAGGTCGTCGAAGGCGGGCGCTGGATCAGCCGCGCGGCGTCGAACTTCTCCGTCGAGATGTTCGCGCTGCGCAGCGCGGCGATCACACACGCGGCCGAGGAGCACCGCGACTACCAGCTGCTCGAACGTGACTTCTGCGCGGTCGGCGGCACCATCGAGGAGATCCGGGGGGCGCGCAAGAACATCGGCTCGGAGGCGCTGTCGGCGTACGTGTTCCACCAGGCGAGCCAGCCTGACCCGGTGGACCTGCTGGGCGCGATGTTCGTCATCGAAGGGCTCGGCGCGGGCCTGGTGCTGGGCTGGGCCCGCGCGCTGCGCGAGCAGCTGAACCTGCGCGAGGACCAGGTGAGCTTCCTCGGCTACCACGGCGAGGCCGACGACGCGCACTTCGCCGAACTCGCGCACCTGCTGCGCGAGGCGGTCCCGGACCGGGCGGCCGCGGCCCGGGTGGTGCGCACGGCCGAGGTCGTCGCCCGGCTGTACGCGATGCAGCTCGCGGAGGTCGACGCGTGAAAGGCCCCACCGTGTGGACGGCGATCATGGCCGACCCGACCGTGCCCATCGACCGGGACGTGCTGGCGATGGTCGTGGCCGACCAGCGGCAGTGGACCCGCCGCTGGCTGTATCCGCCCGCGCGAGTCCTGTCCCGGGTCGCCGTGTGGCTGATCCGGGTGGTCAAGGCACTGCTGCCATGGACGTTCTCGGCGCATACCACGATGGACCGGCTGTGCGTGTGGTTCCTGCGCCGGTTCGTCTCGCCGCGGGCCGGTGAGCTGCTGATCCGGCACTTCCTCATCGAGACGAACCTGCTGGCGTTCATCGCCCGCAACAGCGGCGTGGCCGGGGTGACCGAGCCGACCCTGCGGCCCACCACGCTCGCCGGGCTCGGGGACCGGGCGGTGATCGAGCACGACGTCAGCGTGTACGACGTGCTCATCGCCCTGGGTGCGGGGCGCCGGGGGCCCCGCGGGCCGCTGGACTTCTCGATGCTGGCGCTGCCGCCGGTCGACCCCTCGCGGGGGCTGCGGCGGCTGCTGCGCCTGGACATCCAGACCGCGCTGTGCCTGATGAACATCCCGTTCGCGCTGTGTCTGACCCCGCAGGAGTACCGGCGCGCGGTGCACTCGATGCGGCTGGACGAGTCGCTGCTGACGGTGCTGGCGGAGCTGACCGGGGACGACACGTTCCTGCGCTGGCGGCCGGGCGGGGTGGTGGTGCGGGTGGACAGCGGCCTGGACGTGCCGCGCGCGGTGTACGAGCACGCGGTGATCCATGAGTACGCCCACGCCCGGCTCGTGAAACTGGCGGCAGGCGACCCGGCCGCACACTCCCGTGCCTGATGAACCGAGTCGCCTGCCCCCGTGCCGCGTAGTCTGCCGCGACGGGGTCGAACTCGGTGCGCGTGACGGCAGGGTGCCTGCTTCCGGGCACCCTGCCGCCTTCGTCTCAGCTCGCGTACGCCTCCAGTTCGTAGATCCGGGCGGCGGTGTCGGTGTCACTCGTCGGCGTGATCACGTTGACCCGGATATATCGGGCGGTCACCGGGGTGATCGTGTGGGTGGTGACGTTGGCGGTGTTGCCGCGCGGCGAGGCCACCGTCGTCCAGGTCGTGCCGTTGGTGCTGACCTGGACGTCGAAGTCGCGCGTGTTCCAGACGGCCTTCTCCCCGCCGGCGCCGGAGTGGCGCAGCACGACCCGGCCCACCTGCTGGTTGGACTGCAGGTCGACCCGGATCCACTTACCGCTGCCCAGGGCGCACCATTTGTCGGTGTTGCCACCGGTCCAGCTGCCGTTGACGGCCTTGGCCGGGGCCTCGTTCGCCGCGCACTGCCCGGAGGCGGTGGCGGGCTTGTTGAGGGCCAGGTTCGCCGGCGGCGTCGTGGTCGGCACGTACAGGTTGATGTCGGTCAGGCTGGCACTGCCCTCGTACACGTTGGTGTAGAGGTCGCCGATGACGAAGTAGTCCGGGTACTGCGAGCCGGCCGGCCACTGGTTGGGCCAGCTGGCGCTGCCGTGGTCGTCGTTCTGCGTCAGGGTGCCGTTGAACTGCCCGCCGTACTCGGCCGCCGTGGTGTTGTAGTGCCAGATCGGCGCGTTGTTGACCACGAACGGCCGGTGGAAGCGCAGCGTCTGCTGGCCCGCGCGGGCGAAGTTGCCGCTGGCCTCCAGGGTGTATCCGGTCGCGTCACGCTCGATGGCGAACGAGTAGAACTGGTTGGGCATCAGCTCGGGCTGCAGCTCGGCGGCCGAGGACAGCTGCTGCTCGGCGACGCCGCCGGAGCAGCTGGTCATGAACCACTGGGAGTTGCCGGGCAGGCCGCCCGCGCCGGGATTCCAGTTCGGCATGCCGCTGATCCACATGTTGACGGTGTTGAAGCTGCTGTCGCGGTAGTTGTAGTACTGGTTGGTGGCCGCGTTGCAGACCCGGCCGCCGGTGCCGGTGCCGACCCGGTCGGGGTGCTGGGAGAACGAGTCCATCAGCACCTTGCGGTGGTAGTGCCAGAAGTGGTTGTTGCGCGGCGCGGGGTTGGCGAAGTCGACGATCGACAGGAAGTGGAAGCCGTTGTAGCCGTACGGGCCTTCGCGCACGCTCTGCCACTGGCAGTACGGCACGGACGCGTCGCCGCTCCAGCCGGGCGTGCCCTGCCCCTCCCCCCACGGGTGCTGCGTCTTGCAGCCGGTGGCGCTGTATCCGTTGACGCGCCCGCCGTAGTTGATGGTGCCGTTGCGCTTGCCGCCGAAGTCGAGGGTCTTGAGCTTGTACTCGATGCGGTAGCGGTCGGGCAGCCGGTTCGTCGGCCGGAAGATCGCCCCGCCGGTGCTCTCGGGCACGTTGAGCACGGCCACGTTGCCGCCGCCCTGCGCCTGGGTGGTGATCGACGGCGGCGACTCGATGACGCCGTCGGAGTTGAAGTCACGGGCCGACAGTGACGCGGTCAGCCAGCCGTTCTGCCCGAGCGTGATGTCCTTGCGGTAGGTCGCGAACGAGTTCAGGGCGGTGTCCCACGCCGAGCCGTAGTCGTTGTGGTACCACACGCCCGGATCGTCGGTGATGTTGTCGAACCCGGTGGCGTAGGTGTCGCGTACCCACGCGGAGTTGTTGCTGTTGAACGAGGTGGTGAAGTTCTCCCCGTAGAGCAGCTGCCAGCCGGGCGGAGCGGCCGCGGCGGGCGCCGCGGTCACCGCCGACGCGGTCGCCGCGAACAGGACACCGGCGGTCAGGCCCGTCGCGAGCAGTCTCCTTTTCCTGATCATGGGTGCGCTCCCTGCTACTTCGGGTCGATGTACTGGGCGGCGTTGTCCTTGGTGATCTGCGGCGACGGCACGACGGTGTCCTTCTCCACGCTGGCGCCGCCCAGGATCTCCACGGTGCGGTCGAGGGCGAGGCTGCCGATGACCTTCGGGCTGTTCAGGCCGGTGACGACGTAGTTGCCGCCGGTCAGGATGGCCTGCAGCGCCTCCAGTTGGCCGTCGACGCCGGCGAAGACGATCTGCGCGGACTTGCCCGCGGTCTGCACGGCCCGCTGCGCGCCCAGGCACATGGCGTCGTTCTCGCAGAACACCGCCGACAGGTCGGGGTTGGTCGCGAGCAGGTTCTCCATGATGGTCAGGGCGCCGTCGGAGCTCCAGCCGCCGAAGCCGGGCGCTTCGACGACGGTGATGCCCGGCGCCTTGCTCAGCGACGACTTCAGTCCGTTGGTGCGCGCCAAACCGATGCTGTTGTCGGCGGGACCGCCCTTGATGATCGCGACCTTGCCCTTGCCGCCGAGCCGGGTCGCCAGGAACTCGCCGTCCTGCTTGCCGATGGCCTCATTGTCGGGGCCGATCCAGCTGGTGTACTCGCCGGTGGCGAACTTGCGGTCGACGAGCACGACCGGCTTGCCGGCGGCCTTGATGGCGTTGAGGGCGGCAGGCGCCGACTCCAGCGGTCCGCCGGAGATGATGATCGCGTCGACGTTCTTGCTGAGCAGGTCCTCGACGTCGGCGGCCAGCTTCGCCGCGTCGCCGTTGGCGTCGGTGCTGATCGTCTTGACGGTCAGGTCACCGGTCGACTTCGTCTTGGCCTGCGCGGTGATCGCGGCGTCCATGCCACTGAAGTACGGGCCGCTGAGCAGGAAGTTCGCGACCCCGATCGTGTACGTCTTCCCGCTGCTCGGTTCGTCGGCGGAGCAGGCGGCGCCGCCGGCGAGCAGGACGGTGGCGGCCAGCAGGCCGATCAACCGGTTCTTCGACATGTGGGCATCTCCACTGGTTGAGGGACGGATTTCAGCCGCGGGACCGGTTCACACGCTGCACGAGGATGACGGCGATGATGATCAGTCCCTTGAGCACCTGCTGCCAGAAGCTCTGCACGCCGTACAGGTTCAGCAGGTTGTTGATGAGCACCAGGACTGCGACCCCGCCGAGGGTCGCCCGGACCGAGCCCCGTCCACCGGACAGGCTCGCCCCGCCGATGACGCACGCGGCGATCGCGTCGAGTTCGAACGCGACACCGACGCTGGGTTGGGCGATGCCGACCCGGCTGGCCAGGATGACCCCGGCCAGTCCGGCGCACGCGCCGCTGATCGTGTACGCGGCCACGACATGGCGGCGCACGTTGATGCCCGCCAGCCGGACCGTCTCGGCGTTGCCGCCGATCGCCACGATCGACCGACCGGCGGGCGTACGGGTCAGGAACACCCCGCCGACCGCGAACACGGCCAGCATGATGACGGTGATGAGCGGGACCGGCCCGACCATCGCCGTGCCGAGGTCGAGGAACGCCGGGTCGGCCGGGGCGATCGGCACCTCCGAGTACACGAACGCCAGGCCGCGGATCGTCGTCAGCGACGCCAGCGTCACCACGAACGGCGCCAGCGCGAACCTCGCCACCAGCGTCCCGTTGACCAGACCGAACGCGATGCCGCTCGCGACGCCGACCGCCATCGCCACCGGGATGGGCAGGTCTGCGGCCAGACCGGCGGTGACGATGCCGGCGAACGCCACGATCGAGCCGACCGACAGGTCGATCCCACCGGTGAGGATCACCACCAGCATGCCCAGGGAGAGCAGTCCCACCGTCACCATCTGCTTGAGCAGGCTGGTCAGGTTCACCGGCGTGAGGAAAGAGTCCGACGTCGTCGCCGCGACCGCGACGAAGGCCACGATGAGCAGCGTGAACCCCGCCTCCACGGTGAGGTCCCGGCCGCCGACGACCAGCCGCGGCAGGCGTCGGGGTGCTCGGGCGGACTCGGCACTCATGCGGGCCTTCCCATCGATAGGGCGAGGACCTCGTCCTCGCCGGTGTCGGCGGACCTCAGCTCGCCGGTGATCCGGCCCTGGTGCATGACGAGGACCCGGTCGGTGGCGCCGATGACCTCGGTGAGGTCGGAGGAGATCAGCAGGACGGCCAGGCCCTGCCGGGCGAGCTCGTCGACCATGCGGTAGATCTCCACCCGGGTCGCCATGTCGACGCCGCGGGTCGGCTCGTCGAGCAGCAGCACGCGGGGGTCACGCAGCAGCCATTTGGCCAGCACGACCTTCTGCTGGTTGCCGCCGCTGAGGTGGACCGCGGGCATCGGCGCGCAGCCCGCCGGCCGGATCTGGAGCCGGTCGACCATCGCGGCGACGTCGCGGCGCTGCCGGGCGACGTCCAGCAGCGGCCCGCGGGACGTCGAGTGCCAGGTCGTCAGCGACATGTTGTCGCGCACGGTCATGCCCAGGACCAGGCCGGTGCGGGCGCGGTCCTCGGTGACCAGGGCCATTCCGGCCTCGATCGCCTCGGCCGGTGACCTGTGCGCGCCCTTGCCTGCCACGGCGGGCGCAGCGCCGAACACGCACCGGGCGAGTTCACTGCGGCCCGAGCCGACCAACCCGAACAGGCCGGTGATCTCACCTGCCCGCAGCTCGAACCCGATGTCGGCGAACTCGCCGGGGCGGGTCAGCCCGTCCACGCGGTGCAGCACCTGCCCGTGGCCGTCGCGGCGCGCGGGATAGATCTGCTCCAGGCGGCGGCCCGCCATCAGGCCGATCAGTTCGTCCTCGCCGGTGTCGCCGGGCGTGAGGGTCTCGATGACCCGGCCGTCCTTCATCACCACGATGGACGTCGCGAGCTGGAGCACCTCAGGCAGCCGGTGCGACACGTAGATGACCAGTACCCCGCGTTCGCGCAGCTGTCGTATCAGCGCGAACAGTGCTTCCAGGTCGGCTCCGGCGAGCACGGCCGACGGCTCGTCCAGGACCAGCACCCGCGGTTCGCTGATGAGGGCCTTGGCGATCTCGACCATCTGCTGGCGGGCCACCGACAGCCGCCCGGCGCGCTCGCGGGGGTCGATCGCGCCGAAGCCCACCCGGACGAGCAGTTCCCGGGCACGGGCGTCGGCGGCCTTCCAGTCGATCAGGCCCAGCCGCCGGGGAAAGGCGCCCAGCAGCAGGTTCTCGGTCACCGACAGCTCCGGCACCAGCGACAACTCCTGGTAGACGGTGCGGATGCCGAGGTCGTGCGCGTCGTGCGGCGAGCGCGGGTCGACGCGTTCGCCGTCCATCCACATCGCACCGGAGCTCATCGGCAGCGCACCGGACAGGATCTTGATGAGGGTGGACTTGCCGGCGCCGTTGGCCCCGACCACGCCGATGACGTCGCCCGCGTCGCCCCGCAGCCCGACGCCGTGCAACACCTCGACTCCGCTGAACTCCTTGTGCACGTCGCGCAGCTCCAGGCGGCTCACGCGAACGCCTCCATCACCACGATCGTCTTCTGCCGGGTCAGGTCGAGCGCGGTCTCGTGCAGGCCCTCGCGGTAGCCGCCGGTGTCCTTGGTGCCGCCGAACGGCAGGTTCTCGGCCCGCAGCGCGGTCGAGCCGTTGATGATGACGCCGCCGACGTCGAGCTGCCGGGCGATGGTGAACGCGCGGGAGACGTCGCGGGTGAACACGGCCGCGTGCAGCCCGTACGGGGACGCGTTGGCCATCGCGACAGCCTGCGCGGGGTCAGCGAACCGGGCCACCGGCGCCACCGGCCCGAAGATCTCCTCGGCGAACGCCGGGCTGCTCGTGGGCACGTCGACGAGCACGGCCGGCTCGACGAACGCGCCGTCGCGGGTGCCACCGGCGAGCAGCCGCGCCCCGTCGGCAACGAGCTGGTCGACCGCCGCGGTGACCCGCGCCGCGGCCTGCTCGGCGATGAGCGGCCCGACGTCGGTCTCCTCGCTCAGCTGGTCGCCGACCACCAGCGCCGCGGTCTGGGCCAGCAGCGCGTCGACGAACGCGTCGTGCACACCGTCCTGCACGTACACCCGCTTGACCGCGCAGCAGATCTGGCCGTTGCCGCGGGCCAGCCGGCCCAGCACCACCGCCTGCGCGGCGGCCTGCACGTCGGCGTCGTCGCAGACGATCAGCGCGTCGTTGCCGCCGAGCTCCAGCAGGACCTTCTTGAGGGTCTGCGCGCCGAGCCGGGCGATCTCCCGGCCCGCGGCGGTGCTGCCGGTGAGGGTCACCGCGGCCACCCCGGGATGCTCGGCGAGGGTCCGCGACACCTGCGCGTCGCCGGTGACCAGCTGATGCCCGTACTGCGGAATGCCTGCCCGCTGGACGAGTTCGGCGATGCGCACGAGGGCGAGCGGGCAGCGCGCGGGGGGCTGGACGACGACGGCGTTGCCGGCGGCGATCGCGGCGGCGGCCTTGTGGGCGTACAGCTCCACGGGGTAGTTGAAGGGCACCAGCGCGGCGACCACGCCCAGCGGTTCGCGGATCGTCACGGCGAGGTGGCGTTCCAGACCGGGCACCGCGTCCAGCGGGATCTGGCGGCCGAACAGTCGGGTGGCCTCGGCCGCGCTCCCCCGGAAGATCCGGATGGCGGCGTCCACCTCGCCGCGGGTCTGCAGGATCGGCTTGCCGTTCTCGGCGGCCAGCAGGACGGCCAGGTCGTCGCGTTCGGCCTCGATCAGGTCCGCGATCCGCTGCAGCAGTGCCGCCCGGTCGTGGGCCGCCAGTGCGGCCATCGCGCGCTGGCCCTGCTGGGCCAGGTCGACGACGGCGGCGACCCGCTCGGGCGTCATGGCCTCGATCTGGCCGAGCGGTTCGGCGGTGCCGGGATTGCGGACATGCAGAAGGGCAGCGTCGGGCACGGGAACTCCTCGGGATTCACCGGAAGGCCGACCGCGCCGACGGTCGTGACAAACTCGCATAATTCGGAGCAAGTGCATGCAAGTCACTACGATCAATGTACCCGAATCCTATAGGATGTCAACGCCTGGTTTCCGGGACGTCCCCAGGCCGTCACCGGCCGCACCGGGGCGGGTCAACGCCGGTCGAAACGGCGCAACTGATCGCGCAGCATGCGGGCGACCTGCGCCATCAGCGCCTCAGCCTCGGGCTGGACCGCCGCCGCCACCTGCGACTCGGTGAGCGCGGCGACCGCGAATGCCTGCCCGTCGGCGTGCTCGACCACACCGATCTCGTGGCGCAGGTTCAGCAGGGTGCCGGTCTTGGACGACCACAGCGAGGCATCCGAGCTGAAATCCGGGGCCAGCCGGTGGCGCATCACCGTGGCGCCCATCAGCTCCCGCACCCGCGCCGCCACCGCCGGCTCGACAACCGACGGCCGCCACAGCGCCTGCAACAGATCCACGAACGCCCGCGCCGAACCCGTGTTGGCCCGCGCGATGTCCAGCTGCGCCACCACATGCCCGCCCGTCGGCGTCGCGCCCGCGATGGCCAGCGAATGCGCGACGTGCAGGTCAGCGGGGTCCAGCAGTTCGGCGGGAGTGCTGGCCAACTCACGCATCAGGAATCGGACGCTGATGCCGCCCACGCCGAGCCGCCTCAGCTCCGCAGTCACCTGGTCGGGCGGCGTCAGCTGCAGCAGCGCGTCGGCGGCGGTGCTGTCGCTGACGGCGACGGCCAGGTAGGCCAGATCCTCGACCGCGATCGTCGCCGGGTGCCGGAACCTGCTCAACCCGGTGGGACCCGGCGTGCTCACCCGGCCCGGCTCGACCGTGACCGGCGCCGCCGCGTCGAGCTCGCCCCGGGCGGCCCGTTCCAGGGTCGCGACCGCGAGCGGGACCTTCACCAGCGACGCGACCGGCCACACCAGGTCCGCCTCGATGCCCAGCTCCGCACCGGAGTCCAGGTCGCGCACCAGGAATGAGCCCCGAAGCCCGCCGTCACGCAGGACTTCGCGGGCCTCGGCCACGACTGCCGCATCGTTCACGGCCGCCGCCGCCTCTCGTCGCCCACACCCAGGCAACGACCGATCTCGGCCGACAGCAGCTGCCCCACCTCGGTCGCGTCGTCCCGCGTACCGGCCGCCATGTCGTACCCGCGACGCAGGTCCAGCTCGCCGACGGGTCGCCAGTGCAGGCCCAGCTCGCCGGCCTGCGCCCGCGAGCACGCCAGCAGGTCGTCGGACGTCAACGTCGCCGCTACCGCGGCGACCAGCGATGGCGCGGTGACCACCTGCGAGGGCTGCAGGCCGACCGCCGCGCCCAGCCGCGCCAGCTCGTCGCCCACGTGTGCCACATCGTCCTCCGGCTGCACCCAGATCCTGCGCCGCCGCGCGTTTCGCGCCGCCCGGCCCGCCCGCAGCGTCTCGACGTGGACGGCCGTCCGTCCGGGATCGGCGACCGCGGCCAACCCCACCGGCACCTGCCAGGCGGCCCCGTCGGCCGGTGCGGCCACGATCGCGGCCCCGACCTGCAGCGCCCGCACCAGCTCCGCCCGCTCGACCGGCCCGGCGGGAGTCAGGTCCAGGTGCACCTGCTCGTCCCGGCCCGCGGCCACCAGGCGGGCGAGCACGAGCGTGCCGCAAACGGCCGGGACGGCCAGCCGCACCGGGCGCAGCCGCGCCCGCGCCGCGTCCTGGGTCATCGCGTCAGCCAGGTCGGCCAGCCGCCTGGCCCACGGCAGCATGTCCCGCCCGAACGGGGTGAGCCGGACCGTGCGCGAAGACCGCTCGAACAGCCGCCCGCCCAGGTGCTCCTCCAGCGCCGCGACCCGTCTGCTGGCCACCGACTGCGGGATCCGCGCCACCGCCGCGCCCGCGGTGAAGCTGCCCTGACCGGACACGGCCAGAAACGCCTGGCACGCCGCCACCACATCCACCTCGCGATTCTATGCTCGAACAGCATAGATCCGCCTGTTTCTGTCTTTGCTTGCATTCATCAGCCGATGGGATGCTCGCGGCCCGGACACGATACGAGGAAAGGCAAGAGATGATCAACTCTGTGCGGCGGGCCGCTGCGGCCGCCACGCTCACCGGCCTGCTCCTCAGCGGCTGTTCCAGCCATCCCGCCGAAGTGCCACCATCACCTGCAGCACAGACCTCGGCCACCGCCGCTTTCGCGGACCTCGAGACCCGGTTCGACGCCCGGCTGGGCGTGTACGCCGTGGACACCGGCACCGGCCGTTTCGTCGAGCACCGCGCCGACGAGCGCTTCGCCTACGCCTCCACCTACAAGGCCCTGGCCGCCGCCGCGGTCCTGGATGCCACGACCGCCGAGGAACTCGACCGCATCGTCCGCTACACCGCCGCCGACCTGGTCACCTACTCGCCGGTCACCGAGAAGAACGTCCAGACGGGAATGACCCTGCGCGCACTGGCCGATGCCGCCGTGCGCTACAGCGACAACACCGCCGGCAACCTGCTGCTGGACCACCTGGGCGGCCCCGACGGCTTCGAGCGGGCGCTACGCGACATCGGCGACCAGACCACCGACGCCGCCCGCCACGAGACCGAACTCAACGAGGCCACCCCGGGCGACAACCGCGACACCAGCACCCCGCGTGTCCTGGCCACCGACCTGCGGGCGTACGCCCTGGGCGGCGATCTCGCCGACGACGACCGCACCGTGCTGACCGACTGGCTGCGTGGCAACACCACCGGCGCCAAGCTCATCCGCGCCGGCGTCCCCGCCGGTTGGCAGGTGGGCGACAAGACCGGAGCAGGCAGTTACGGCACCCGCAACGACATCGCCGTCGTCTGGCCCACCGACGGCGCCCCGATCGTGCTGGCCGTCCTGTCCAGCCGCAGCCAGCAGGACGCGAAGTACGACGACGCGCTGATCGCCCAGGCCGCGGCTGCCGCGATCGGGGCGCTTCGCCCTTGAGCGGTGGTGAGACCACCGGGGCCGGGCGCTGTACGGTGCCCTGCCCCGTCCCACCGTTGTCCAGCGCACATACGCGGTCGACGAGTTCCCCGATCGCCCGGCGGCCGGGACGTCGAGAGGATGGTCCACTGTTCCCCGTTAGCCTCACGCCATGGAGCTGGAGGCTGGGGCGATCTTGGCGGGACTGCCTGACCCTGTCGACATCGGTCGGCGGGTCACCCGTGGAGGCCGGCTGGTCATTCGCCTCGATGAAGCCAGGGACATGCCGGCTGCCACGGCCGCTGCGCAGGCCCTGCGGGTTGCGCTCCAGCCCGATGTGCATGTCATTGCCTCGCCGGGGACAACGGGCCGGGGACCGACCCTCACTGTGCTCCGGCTCGTCACCGAGGCAGAGGCGGCGGCCCTGCGTCCGGCCCTTGACCACCTTGTCGCCGAATTCCGGCAAACGGCCGGCGCGCTCGTCGCCCAACTGCGGGCTGAGTCGCAAATGGGTGACGTCGACGAGTGCTGCCCGGAGACTGTCCTGGTTCGGGATGTGATCTGGCACCTGGACCCGCACGGGGAACACTGCCGGTTCGAAAACCCCGCGAGCGGCGAGGTCGTCGAGGCCGACATCAATGCTCCGGACACGGTCGATCCGTACTTTCTCCTGCTGTATGCCAAGACTTCCGGCCGCCATGGTGCGGTCCTCGATGCGTGCGTCGAGGGCTTCCACGACATGTGCCGTCTACTCGACCTCGCTGGCTCCCAGGGTGATGGCGCGTCGCATCAGTTGCTCCCTTGGTAGAGGCGGTTGTCGGTGAGGTCGGCAGAACGTCCGGCCATCCTGCGTGCCGTCGGTTCGTCGACGGTGATGCCGAGGCCGGGTGCGGTGGGCACGGTGCGGGTCATCGGCCCGTCCGGCCCGGGCAGGGGTGAGTCGAGGCTGGTACGACATCGTCAGCACGGGGCAGCGGCAGCCGATCCCGCTGGCCAAGCCCGAGCGGCGCCTGCCGGAAACCGGCGGAACGCATCGCGGTCACCTGGCAATGAAGATGCTCGAGCCGACGTGGGTTGACGGCCATCCGGAGAGCGCTCCCTGGCGGCGCGTCGGCTAAGAGCCCGCGGCTGGGAAGCCTCTCCATCCCGCGTCTGATTTGCGGAGAAAGCGATCTTTGGCAAGCGCACTTCCATCGATTTTGACCTATTGACACCGGTCGTCGAGGGGTTCAATATGCAGAGACAGAGAGCGCTCTCTGGCAAGATCATCACCCCGCGAGCCCCCGCGGGGGGTCTTGTGCACCGGTGGAACCCCGCCGCGACCGTCCCCGCAGAACCGGAGGATCCGTCATGTCCAGTAGTGCCCTCACGGGCAGAATTCGGCCGCGCACCCTTGTGCTCGGTGTTGTCATCACCACGCTGATCGGCGCGTTGCTCACCAACCAGGCGCTGCGCGCCTCCGCCGCCGAGACCCCGCTTTCACAGGGGCGCCCGGCGACGGCGTCGTCGACGGAGAACGGCGGCACGCCCGCATCCGCCGCGGTCGACGGCAACCTGGGAACACGATGGGCGAGCGCGTTCAGCGACCCGCAGTGGCTCCAGGTCGACCTGGGTGCCACGGCCACCATCACCCGCGTGGTCATCACCTGGGAGACCGCCTACGCGCGCGATTTCACCATCCAGACGTCCGCCAACGGCTCCACCTGGACGACGATCAACACCACGGTGAACGGCACCGGCGGCGTCCAGACGCTCAACGTCAGCGGCACCGGCCGATACGTGCGGCTGAACACCACCCGCCGCGCCACGCAGTACGGCGCGTCGGCATGGGAATTCCAGGTCTTCGGCACGGGCGGTGTCCAGCCCAGTCCCAGTCCCAGCGGGTCGTCCGGCACCGGCTGGGTCAGAATGGACCAAGCCGCGTGGAACGCCCAGCTCGCCGCGTTCAACGCGATGACCATCAACCCGGCGCCCCCCAACGCCGTGCGGGTCCCCGAGTTCAACGCCTCATGCGTCTACAGTCACTCCCTCAAGGACGACCCGATCATCTTCCCGGGTCTGCCCGGCGCGTCGCACATGCACAGCTTCTTCGGCAACCGTGGCGCGAACGCGAACACCACCACCGGGTCGTTGCTCGGCAACACGGCGTCGAGCTGCGGGCCGGTGGGCGACCCCTCCGCGTACTGGATTCCCACCCTGTACGAGCGGGGCGTGCCGATCGAGCCGCGCGGCGTCACCGTGTACTACAGCTCGCGCCTGCCCGACCCGACCCAGACGGTGCCTTTCCCGCAGGGCTTCCGGATGATCGCCGGCGACGCCAAGAAGCAGGTGCCGACCCCTGCCGGTGCGCCCAACCAGTTCTGGTGCG
The DNA here is from genome assembly GCF_009720365.1 of Catellatospora paridis. Taxonomy (GTDB): domain Bacteria; phylum Actinomycetota; class Actinomycetes; order Mycobacteriales; family Micromonosporaceae; genus Catellatospora; species Catellatospora paridis. The sequence continues at coordinate 449,187 of NZ_ML769316.1, forward strand.
CCGGCCCCGGCGGCGAGATCGGCCGCAGCGCCGACGGCAACTGGCCCGTGTGCGCCCCGACCGCCAACCTCACCTACCAGCTGGTGTTCCAGGACTGCTGGGACGGCGTCCACCTGGACAGTCCGGACCACAAGTCGCACGTCTCCTACAACACCGTCAACGGCAGGTGCGCCGGCGCGTTCCCGGTCGCCATCCCGAACGTCTCCTTCGTCATCGATTACCCCACCCACGGCAGCGCCGACGGGTACACGCTGTCCTCGGGCCTGGCCTCGTCCATCCACGGCGACTCGTTCCTCGTCTGGGACAACGCGGCCCTGGGTCACCGGGTGAAGGACTGCATCGTCCAGAAGGCCAAGTGCAACACCGCCGGTACGTTCTGATCGGCTTCCCGACCACGGTATGAGGACGTGGCCCTGGCCGCACGCCAGGGCCACGTCCTTCGCCGTCGGGCTCATTCGGCCAGGTGGTCGTGGAGTCGCCGCATCACCTTCGGCAAGTCGGCGGTTGCCGAACCGAGCGGGCCGCCGCGCCGTCGCATCGCCTGCGCGGGCGGTCAGCCGTGTCGGCGCGGCTCGATGGCCCTACCCGGCCGGCTGAGGCGGCTGCCTACCGCATCCCCTACGCTGCGATAGATCGGCAGACATCGAAGTCATGGCCATGGGGTCCATCAGACCGACAGGGGTGCCGAGTGCCCTTTCCGGTGACCATCGACGGTGGTGACATCGTCCTACGCGAGCTGTGCGAGCAGGACCTGCCCGCGCTGACACGGCTCTACACCGATCCCGACCTGACCCAGTTCATGGGATTCGACAAGCTGGCGACCGACCAGGTGCCCGAGGCGCTGAGAGCGCACCTGGCCGCGGCCCGCCGCACGCCCCGCACCCAGTACACCCTGGCCATCACCGTCGACGGGTCACCCGACCTGGTCGGGGTGGTCCGGCTGCTGGTGGAGGAGTACGGCCGCAACGCGATGCTCGGCGGCCTCATCGTGATCCCCGAGTCCCCGGGCGTGGGCCGGGGCGTGACCGCCTCCCGCCTGCTCATGGCATACGCGTTCGGCCCGCTCGCCCTGCATCGCATCTGGGGCGGCAGGCGCACCGACTACCTGCGCATGCACGAGCGGATGACCCGCCTGGGCCTGGTCCAGGAAGGGTTCATGCGGGAACTGTTCTACACCCACGGCGTCTGGCACGACGTGGTCAGCTACTCCGTCCTTGCCCACGAGTGGAAGCCGGACGGGCCCGAGGTGTCCATCATGGAGTCGACCGTCGGGGCGGCCCTGTCGGCCTCCGGCCCGGCCGGGCTTGCGTAGAAGGAGGACAGGTGACGATCCCGGAACTGCTGGCCGAGCGGGAACGCGAAGGCGACGTGCTGGCCTGGCGCCCCGAGCTGTTCCGGCTGGGCGGCGACGGCGACCGAGAGCGGTTCGAGGCACTGCTGGTCTCGGGGCGGGTGCGCGAGGTCTGCGACACCTTCGCCGAGCAGGTGACCGACCTGGTCGCCGCGCTGCACCCGTCACTGAAAGGTGATCACGACCAGCTCGCCCGGCTCGCTGCCGAGCACCTGGCCGGCGCCGAGCCGTGGCAGGCCGGCACGTGGGTGTTCTACCCGTGGTCGGGGCGGCTGGTACACCTGCTGGACCGCGACGACTTCCGGCTGCTGCGCACCGACCGCAACCGGGGCAAGATCAGCCGGGAGCAGCAGCACAGCCTCGCGGGACGCCGCATCGGCGTCATCGGGCTGTCGGTCGGCAACAGCGCGGCGCTGACCCTGGCCACCGAAGGGATCGCGACCGCGTTCACCCTCGCGGACTTCGACACCGTGGCCCTGTCCAACCTCAACCGTCTGCGTGCCGGGGTGCACGAACTCGGCGTCAACAAGACCGTCATCGCGGCCCGGCAACTGTTCGAACTCGACCCCTACCTCGACGTGGACGTCTACCCCGACGGGCTGCACGACAACAACATCAAGCGGTTCTTCCTCGGCGGCAGCGGCCCGATCGACCTGCTGGTCGAGGAGTGCGACGAGCCGCGCATAAAGCTGGCCGCCCGCGAGTGGGCGCGCACCTGCCGCATCCCGGTCCTGATGGACACCAACGACCGGGGCATGCTCGACATCGAACGCTACGACCTGGAGCCCGACCGGCCGCTGCTGCACGGCATCCTCGGCCCGATCGCTTCGGCGGACCTGGCCGACCTCAGCCGGGCCGAGGTGGTCGAGAGCGTGCTCAAGATGATCGGCGAGATCAGCCCGAAGCTCGCCGCCTCGATCCCGCGCATCGGCGTCGAACTGAGCAGTTGGCCGCAGCTGGCCTCCGGCGTCAGCCTGGGCGGTGCGCTGGTCGCCGATGTCGCCCGGCGGGTGCTGCTGGGCGAGTTGCGCGAGTCGGGCCGCTTCTACGTCGACCTGGATCTGCTGATCCGCGACGGTGCCGGCAGCGACCCGGTGCCGGCCGAGTGATGTGGCCTGCGCCGGTGTCCGTGGGTCGCGCGCGTGCGGTGGCCGCCACGGCCCGGACTACAGCTCACCCGCACCAGGTGCGCGGACGACGTGGCGGCCTTTCCCGCAGACGATGCTCCGACCAGCGACGGATCAGACGCGGACGAACTTGACGGCGTCCGCGCGGGCACAGCCCGAGCCGCTGGAGGTCAGCTTCACCGAGCCGGCCGTGCCGGACGGGAAGTGGTACGAGCCGAGCGACACCCAGCCTGACGTGCCTGTCGTGCCGTTGATGAACGAGGTGCTGGTGACGCCGTCGTGGACGGTGTCGTAGCGGGCGTTCGGGTCACTGCCCGAATGCACGATCTTGTGCACGAAGACCTGGTAGGTCCCCGCCGCACGCAGGTTCGGTCGCCAGGTGGCGGTGTTGCCGACGCTGTGGCAGGTGGCGTACCGGGTGGGCGAGGCGTAGTTCCAGCCGGTCAGGGTGGAGTCGAGCCAGGTGCCGGTCTCGGTGTAGCCGTAGGCGGCCGGCCCGTCGTTGTCGAGGTAGTAGTCCTTCTGCCAGTACCGGATGTAGTCGAACTGCACGGCGGTCGGCAGGAAGGCCGGGTCCGGCGACGTGCCGTAGCCGATGCTGGTCAGCCAGATGCTGGTGTAGTCGTGGGTCCACTGGCTCGGCGTGTACGCGGCGGTGTATTTCAACACCCCGTCCACGTAGAACTTCACCGAGGTCTCGGCCCAGTCGATGCCGTAGGTGTGCCACTGGCGCAGGTCGAGGCCGGTGTTGTAGGTCGAGCCCGGGTGGTATGGGCCAGACGCTCCCCCGCCGTTCCAGGTGTGCACGCCGGAGTGGTTGTTGCGCAGCAGCGCGGGCGAGGACGTCGAGTCGATCTCGAAGCCGTCGATCTCGGTGCGCTGCTCGGCCGGGAACGTCGTGGACCCGTTGCCCGCCATCAGCCAGAACGAGCTGTGCCAGCCCACCCCGTCGTTGATCTTCGCGCGGGTCTCGTAGTAGCCGTACCGCATGGTCTGCTTGCTGACGAGCCCACCGCCGGTGAAGCTCTTGCCCGCGTACGCCTCCTGCTTGAGGTTGATGCTCATCAGGCCGCCGGAGACGGTCACGTTCTCGGGCCGCTGGGCGCTGTAGGCCTTGACGTCGGTGCGGTAGTTCCACTTCGCGGTGTCGACGGTGCTGCCGTCGAAGTCGTCGCTGAAGACCATGGTCCAGCCGGTGCCGGTCGGGTCGGCTTGCGCGGGTGCCGCCGCGCCCATGCCGATGACGGTCGCGAGCACGGCTCCCAGGGTGACGGCGCGTCGCATCAGTTGCTCCCTTGGTAGAGGCGGTTGTCGGTGAGGTCGGCAGAACGTCCGGCCATCCTGCGCACCGTCGGTTCGTCGACGGTGATGCCGAGGCCGGGTGCGGTGGACACGGTGCGGGTCATCGGCCCGTCCGGCCCGGGCAGGGGTGAGTCGAGGTCGGGGGCGACGGCGGCGAGCGGGTTGTCGCCCACCCAGTGCTCCATGACCTCCAGGTTCGGCATCGCGGCGGCGCACTGCAGGCTCGCTGCGAAGTGCACCGCCGAGCCGATGCTCACGTGCGGCGTGGCCTGCGCCCCGAACGCGTCGGCGAGCACGGCGATCCGCATCGTCTCGGTGATGCCGCCGGCCCGGCAGACGTCCGGTTGCAGGACGTGCAGCGCGCCGGCGCGCAGGAACTCCAGCGCCCGGTGCCGGTTGGCCAGGGAGTCCAGGGCCAGCGGCAGGTCGAGGCGGGCGGCGAGGGTGCGGTAGTCGTCGAGCTGTTCGGGGGGCACTGGCATCTCGAAGAAGCCGACGCCGAGTTCTTGCAGGCCACGGCCGACGTGCAGGGCTTGGCGGAGGTCGTACTGCCCGGCGGCGTCGGCGTAGACGGTCGGCAGGACCGCCGCGACCTCGGCGACCGAGGCCAGGTCGCGTTCGGGTGTCACGCCGATGGCGACCTTCGCGGCGGTCCAGCCGGCGTCGCGAAGCCGTTGTGCGGTCTGGCGGACCGCGGCCAGGCCCGCGTCGCCGGAGCCGGTCGGGGCGGCGGGGATGCCCGACGCGTACACGGGCACGGCCGTGCGGAACGCCCCGCCGAGCAGCCGGTGCACGGGCTGGCCGAGGGTGCGGCCCCAGGCGTCCCACAGGGCGATGTCGACTCCGGCGATCGCCTCCAGCCAGAAGCCGGAGTCGTGGCCGCGCACCCGCATCGCGGCGTACATCCGCTCCCAGGTCACCGCGATCTCGTCGACGGAGGTCCCGACGACCAGTGGCGCCAGCAGTTCCGTGACGAGGGCGGCGGTGACCCTGGCGGCAACCGGGGCTTTGCACTCGCCCCAGCCGACGACGCCGTCGGCGGTCTCGACCCTCACCAGGACGGTGTCGATGGTGGCGGAGTAGGCGTAGCGGCGGCGGGCCTGGACCGGGTAGGCGCCCAGCGCCGCGCCGCTGCTGCTCCAGGCGCGGGCGCCCCAGTAGCGTTCGCCGATCGGTTCGGCGAGCAGCGCGAAGGCCTCGACGGAGATGACCTTCATCGTCATGCCACCGGGGTGAGGCGGATCGCGTTGCTGCGCAGGAAGCCGCCGCTGAACGTCGACACGACCCGGCCCGCGCCGGCGGCCATCGCCCAGGTGCCCAGGGTCGTCCAGGCACCGGACTGGGTCACCTGGTTGACCGTGACGGTGGCGGTGCCGCCGGTGTGGGTGACGGCGTACTGGGCGGCGGTGGTGCTGCCGGTGTTGGCCGGGACCCAGATCTCGACCCGGTAGTTCGCGGCGGCGGCGAGGGTCGGCCGCCAGGTGGCGCTCGCCCCGGCGGCGTCGGTGTAGCGGCTCGGGGTGCCGTCGACGCCGGTCAGGGAGCTCGCCGACCACGTGCCGGTCTCGGTGTAGCCGACGACGCCGGAGCAGTTCGGCGCGGTGGCGGTCACGGTCAGCATGACCTGGCGCGGGCCGGGTGTGCCGGGCACCAGGTACGCGGCGGACGGCGCGCTGATCCCGGCCGGGCTGACGGCACGGACCCGGTGGGTGCGCCCGGCCGCCTCCGCGGTGGTGCCGAGCAGCAACTGGTTGACTCCCGCCACCGTGGCGAGTGGTGTCTCCGCGCCGCATTCGTCGACGGTGACGAGGTAGCCCTCGGCACCGGCGACCGCCGACCAGGTCAGCGTGGTTTGACCGGCGCTGGTGCTGCTGGTCAGCGCGGTCGGGGCGGCGGGCACGGCACCGGGCCCGGCGGGCCGGGTGCGGGCGGTGACCGTCTTCGGCGGCGACCAGCCGGTGGCTGTCTGGGTGCGTACCGCGAGCTGGTAGTCGCGGTCGGGCAGCAGCCCCGGCACGGTCAGCAGGTCGACCGCGGCGGCCTCGATGAGGTGGGTGGCGCCGCCGGTGACGGCGACCTCGTGCCGCTCGGCGTGGCGGTCGGGGGTGAGGCGCACGCCGAGGGTGTCGCCGCCGCGCAGCACGCCGTGCACGGTGGGCGCGGCCGGTGCCGTCTGGGGCACAGCGGTGCGGGGCTCGGACCAGGCGGTCAGCAGCGCGGAGGCGGTGCGGGCGCGGATCCGTACGCTGTGCGGCACTCCCCCGGCGAGACCCTCGATCCTGGTGGACGCCTTGAGCGTGGTCAGGTAGTCACGGACCACGCTGCCGCCGGTGCTCACCTCGACCTGGTAGTTGACCGCGCTGGGCACGGTCATGAAGCCCGCGACGAGGCCGCCGGGGATCGGTGCGAGGTCCTGCCAGCGCGGCGGTAGCCCGAGCGCGGCGGCGGTCGGCGTGACGGTGACGGGCGCGGACGGCGCGGAGCTGCCGGACCCGTTGCGAGCGGTGACGGTCACCTGATACGTGGTGCCGTTGACCAGCCCGGTCAGGTCGGCGAACGGGTTGGCGGTGTCGGTGGAGGTGACCACGGTGGACCCGGTGGTCGCGGTGGCCCGGTAGCCGACGGCCCCGGCGACCGGGGCGAAGGCGACCCGCAGTGCGCCGTCGGCGGCCACTGCGGCGACGCCGGTCGGGGTGGCCGGGGGCCGCAGGTCGGCGGTGGCGACGGCCATCTCGTAGCCGAGCGGGCTGAGCAGGGTCAGCCGCTGCCCGACGGCCGTGCCGGGGTCGGTCCAGCCGAAGCCGACCTGCACCGGGGCCGCTCCGGGCAGGAGGTCGGGCAGGTCGATCAGGCGGCCGTCGAGGACCGTTCCGGACGCGTCGGTGACCTGCCAGGCGAGCCGGTAGCCGCGCAGCGGGTAGGCGGGGGCGTCGGTGGCGAGGGTGCCGCGCGGGGTCAGCGTGAGCAGGCTCAGCCGGGCACCGGAGCCCGGTGAGGTGGTGACGGTCAGCGACCTGATCGGCGCGTTGGTCGCCTGCAGTTGCGGGTAGGCCCGTTTGAGCTGCCCCCACACGTTCTGAATGCCCCAGCCGCGGACCTGGTTGGCCGAGGTGCCGCCGAAGTTGCTGCGGTAGTCGTTGAAGGTCCAGTGCGACGAACCGATCAGCCAGGGCCGGCCCGTGAAGGCGCTCGCCGCCGCCGCGGAGGTCGTCGTGAAGTCCACGTCCTCGCGGCTGATCGGGAACGTGAACGTGTCGGAGCTGTACTCGCTGACGAAGATCGGCTTCGTCGGGTAGAGGCTGTGCGCGTGGTCGGCCCCGGAGGCGAAGCCGCCGTACATGTTGATGCAGGCGAAGTCCGTGTACTGCAGCGCCTCGTCGGCGCCGGTGGCCGCGGCGCCGAAGCTGTTGGAGACGTAGGTGTACAGACGGGTGCTGTCGAGCTTGGTCCGGGCGTGGGCGATGATGTCGCGCACGTAGGTCCGCCCGGCCGCGCTCGCGCCCTGGATCTCGTTCGCCACCGACCAGGCGATCACCGACGGGTGGTTGTAGTCGCGGCGGATCATGTCGGTGAGCTGCCCGACGGTCACCGGGTCCGTGGGGTCGAGATTCGCGCCGCCGCCCCACACCGGGATCTCCTCGATGATCAGCAGGCCGCGCTCGTCGGCGTAGTCGAGCAGTTCGGGGGCCTGCGGGACGTGGTGGATGCGGGTCAGGTTGGCTCCGGAGGCCTTCATCCGGTCCAGGTCCCGGCGGATCAGGTACGTCGGCTCGGTGGCCCCGACGATCCGGTCGTCACCGACCCGGTTGTAGCCGTTGAGGCGTATGGGTTCCCCGTTGAGCAGCAGTGACGTGCCCTGGACCGCCACGGTGCGCAGCCCGAACCGGTCCGCCAGCGCATGGCGCACCGTGCCGCCGGTCTTCGCCGTGGTCGTGAACGTGTACAGGTTCGGCTGGTCCAGGCCCCACAGGGCGAAGCTGCCGGCGGGCAGGTTCACGGTGAGCAGCCCCTCGGCGCTGCCGCCCGCGGGGACGCTCACCTGCACGCTGGGCACGGTGACCCCGGCGAGCGGCTGTCCGGCGGCGTCGGTGACCGTGCCGGACAGGGTCACCGTCTGCGCGGAGGTGGCTCGGTTGCTGACGGTGACCCAGTTCTTGAGCTGCGCCGACGGCCCGGCGAGTGTCACCGTGGTGATGACGTGCTGGCGTTCGATGCGGACCGCGTCGTTGACGGTGAAGCCGACGGAGCGGCTGAACCCGCCCCAGGGCCACCAGGCGCCGACGGAGTAGGTGTTGTCGACCGCAACCGCGATCGTGTTGTCGCCGGCGGCGGCGAGCAGGGCGGTCACGTCGTACTCGAAGGCCGTGTAGCCGCCCTTGTGCTCGCCCAGCAGCGTTCCGTTGAACCAGACTTTCGCCTGGTGGTAGAGGGCCTCGAAGCGCAGCCGCACCACCTGCCCGGCGGTGTGGGCGGGGCTGGGCACGCGCTCGCGATACCAGGCGAGGCCGCGGTAGTTGGCGTAGGTGTCGTGGACGTCCCAGTTGCCGGGGACGAGCTGCTCGGCCCAGGCGGCGTCGTTGAGGGCGGTTCCGGCATAGCCGTTGGCCTCGCCGGTGCGGCCGGGGTCGGTGGCGAACTTCCAGATGCCGTCGAGGGTGATGTCGGTCTGACCCGCGGTGTGGGCGTGGCCGGGGGGCAGCGCTTGCGCGTCGTCGGTGGGCAGGGACAGGGGCAGGAGTGCACCGGCGCAGCCTGCGCCGAGGAGTTTCAGTACGTCGCGGCGTGGCAGGGACATGACGCCTCCGGGGTGGGGACGGGCGGGGTGGGAGCGGGTGGGGTGGGCTGGCCGTGCCGGACTCAGCGGGGCACGGCGGCGTCGAGGAGCGCGAGCAGGAGCGGGCCCTGCCCCCACGGGAAGACGCCGGTGGTGCGGTGCAGGTAGATGTCGGGCGGGCCGGCGGGGGTGGCCGCCGAGACCGGCAGCCCGCCGTTCCCGTCGAGAGCGGCGACGGCCGCGTGCAGGCTCCGGTCGGCGAGGGCACGCCGGCTCGGATCGACCATCCCGGTACGCAGGCCGTGCTGGATCCCGACCGCCACGAGCGCGGACACGCTGTGCTCGACGGGGGCAGCCGGGTCGTCGACGATCGTGCGCCAGCGGCCGTCGGTCTCGTACCGGGCCAGCGCGTCCAGCAGGCGCGACGTGCGCTGCCGCAGGGCGCGGTGGGCGGCGTCGCGAGCGGGGTCGGCCGGTCCGAGTGGGACGAGGCCGTGCAGCGCCCAGCCCTGGCCGCGTCCCCAGTGGACGTTGTTGGCGCGGGCCGGGCCGGTGTTGAAGGAGTGGCTGAACAGCCCGGTCTCGTCCTGGAGCCGGTCGCAGGCCAGGGACATCGCGGCGGCGGCCGCGTCCGGGTGCCCGGCGAGCAGGAGCCCGGGGGCGTCGGTGTGCATGCAGTCGACCCAGACGGTGTCGCCGAGGTCGGGCAGGTCGGGCCGGTGGACCGGCAGCGGGACGCCGTCGCGCCATACCGCGGCGACGAACCTGGCGATCGCCGCGTCGACCCGGATCGCAGGGCGCAGCCGGTGCAACTCGACGAGCACCTCGACCGGGATGAGGTGATCGGTCGGCTCCGCCTGCGGACCGAGGGCGGGAGCGGTCAGGTCCGCGACGGCGTCGATCCACTGCGGACGGTCGTAGCGGGATCCGGCGCGCAGCAGCCCGAGCAGGGCCATGCCCTCGCCGAATCCCCAGATCCGGAAGTCGTGGTCGAGCGTGCGCGCTGCCACGGCTTCGATCGTGTCGCGCATCCGCCCTCCCTCAGGCCTGGCCGACGAGCTGGCGCTGGCGGCCGAGACCGTCGATCTCGACTTCGACGACCTGGCCGGCACGCAGGTAGGGCCGGTCCGGCAGCCCGATGGCGCAGCCCGGCGGGGTACCTGTGTTGATCACGTCGCCGGGTTCGAGGACCATGAACTGGCTGACGTGCCAGACCAGGTACGCCACGTCGAAGATCATGTCGGCGGTGGTGCCGTTCTGGCGCAGCTGCCCGTCGACCCACAGCCGCATGCCCAGGTCGTTCACGTCGCCGACCTCGTCGGGGGTGACCAGCCACGGGCCGAGCGGGTTGAAGGTCTCGCAGCATTTGCCCTTGTCCCAGGTGCCGCCACGCTCGTGCTGGAAGACGCGCTCGGATACGTCATGGGAGACGGCGTAGCCGCCGATCACGGCCTTCGCGTCGGCCGGGGAGTCCAGGTAGCGGGCGGTGGCGCCGATGACGACGGCGAGTTCGACCTCCCAGTCCACGGCGGTGCCGCCGCGCGGCAGCAGCACGTCGTCGTGGGGTCCGACGACGGTGTTGGACGCCTTGAGGAACAGCGCCGGCTCGTCGGGCCAGGTCTGCAGCCCCGGCTTGCGGAAGTTGGGACCGATACAGACGACCTTGCCGGGCCGGGCCACCGGCGCGCCGACCCGCTGCCCCGCGAGGTCGAGCACGGGCAGGTCCCCGGCGGCGAAGGCCCGTTCGGCACGGTTTACCCCGCCGCCGTCGAGGAATCCCCCGTCGACGTCCGGGGTGACCGACGACAGGTCGAAGGCGGTGCCGTGCTGGTCCAGCATGGCGGGCCGTTCACGGCCGGCCGGTCCGATCCGCATGAATCGCATCGCAGCGCCTCGCTTTTCCGATGTGTCAGGTGGGCCAGGCCGCCGCCGCGGCGGTGGCGAAGGCTTGAGCGCGGGTGCGCAGGGCGGGCCAGTCAGCGGCGTCGACCAGGGCCGCGCTGACCAGCGCACTGCCGACGCCCACCGCGACCGCGCCGGCTGCGGCGTAGGGCGCCACCAGGTCGGGGGTGACGCCGCCGGTGGGGGCGAGCTTCAGCTCCGGCATGGGGGCGAGCAGTTCACGTACGTAGCCGGGACCCATCGCCCCAGCGGGGAAGACCTTGACCAGCGCCGCGCCTGCCTCGGCCGCGGTCTCGATCTCGGTGGGGCTGAACGCCCCGCACATCACCGGCAGCTCGGTGGCGGCCAGGACGGGCGGCCGCAGCGTCGGGGTGACCAGGAACTGCGCCCCGGCGTCGCGTGCCGACAGCGCCTGCTCGGGACTGCGGACGCTGCCCGCACCGACCAAACACTCCGGCGGAAGCGCGGCGCGCAGTGCGGTGACCGCGTCGAGCGCGCCGGGTGTCGTCAGGGTGATCTCGACCGCGGTGAGGCCCGCGCCGGCGATGATCTCGCCGACGCGGACCGCGTCCGTGGCGGACGGCAGCCTGATGATGGCGATCACTCGGCCGAGGCCGCCGTTGACCGTCATGACGTCAGGGCGTCCATCTGGGACTTCGCGGTGGCGAGCGCCTCCTTCGGAGACGCTTTGCCGATGAGCGCGGACTGCACCCCGTTGGCCAGCGCCGTCTCGATCTGGGCGAACTTCGGGTAGATCCAGAACGGGTCGGGCGTGGTGTTGGCGCCGATGGTGCTGGTGAACGCGGTGACGTACCCGTCGGCGGTGACGTCGCCGGCGGCGAGCCCGGCCTTGGTGGTCGGCGGCAGGCCGGCGCTCTTGAACCACTTCGCGGTGTACGCCGGGTCGCTGGTGATGGTGGCGGCGAACTTCGCCGCGGCGGCGGACCCGTCGCCCTGCAGGACGGCGAGGGCGTGGCCCCAGGCGAGATGGCGCGGGGTGCCGCCGGACGCCTTGACCGGACGGGAGATCGGCATGAGCTTGGAGCCGAGTTCCTTGTCGGCGGCGGTCTTGGTGACCGCACCGCGCCCGCCGATGGCGTCCTCGTAGAAGCCGACCTTGCCCTGGGAGAACAGGGCGCGGGCGTCGAAGCGGTTGACGTCGGCCGCGATGAGCTTCTCGTCGTAGAGCTTCTTGTACCAGGTCAGCGCCTCGACGCTGGCGTCGTCGCCGACGACGATCTTCCCACCGTCGACGACCGGCGAGCCGAACGTCCACATCCAGGCGATGAAGTCCTTGAGCTGGTCGACCTTGGTCATCGCGGCCCACGGCACGACGCCGCCGCCGAGGCCCTTCAACGCCCGCAGGGCCTGCTCGAACTCGTCGACCGTCTTCGGCGCGGTCGTGATGCCGGCCTTGCCCAGCAGCTCGGAGTTGCCGATGAGGCCGATGCCGGCCGACGTCCACGGCAGGCCGTACTGCTTGCCGGCGGCCTTGCCGATGCCGACGGCCGCATCGGTGTAGCCGCCCTTGTCGACCAGGGGGCCGAGGTCGACGAGCTTGCCGGTGGCGGCCAGGGTGGTCAGCCAGGCGACGTCGAGCTGGACGACACCGCTGAGGCTGCCGCCCTGCACCTGCAGCAGGAGCTGGTTGAGGTAGTCGTTGTAGGGGTACGACGCGGTGGTGATCTTGGCACCGACCGCACCGGCGTAGGTGTCGACCAGGCCGGTGAGCGCGTCCTTGGTGGAGGCCTCGTTGAGCGACCAGGCGGTGAAGTTGAAGTCCTTGACCCCGTTGTCGGCGAGGGGGTCACCGGAGGTGGCGGCGGGGCCGCTGGAGGGAGCGCAGGCGGCGAGGGCGCCCGCCCCGGCGGCGAGGCCGAGGAGCTTGAGCGCGCCACGGCGGTTCATCGGTGACAGAGACATCGTTGTTCTCCTGGAGGTGTGGTGGGAGGGTGCTGTTCAGCCCTTGACCGCGCCGCTGGTCAGCCCGGCGACGAGGTAGCGCTGCAGTACGACGAATCCGATGACGACGGGTAGGGACACCACGAGGGAGGCGGCCATGAGGTCGGGCCAGGCCGCCTGGAATTCGCCGAGGTAGGTGTTGACCAGGCCGGGCGGCAGGGTCTGCTTGGCCGGCCCGGCGAGGGTGAGGGCGAAGATGAAGTCGTTCCAGCCCCGGATGAACGCGAACAGGCCGGTGGCGACCAGGCCCGGCAGGGACACCGGCAGCAGGATGCGGTGGATGACGGCGCCCTGTCCCGCGCCGTCGACCTTGGCCGCTTCGAGCAGCTCGTTGGGGATCGTGTCGAAGAAGCCCTTGAGCATCCACACGCACAGCGGCAGCGTGAAGGTGGTGAAGGACAGGATCAGCGCCAGATAGGAGTTGAGCAGCCCATAGGCGCTGAAGACGAGGTAGAGGGTGATGAGCAGCAGCGCCTGCGGGAACATCTGCGAGGCGAGGATCAGCGACATCAGCGACCGGCGTCCCCGGTAGCGGAACTTGCTGAAGGAGTAGGCCGTGTACGCCGACACCAGCACCGTGAGCACCGCGGTCAGCGTGGAGACGATCAGGCTGTTGACGAGGTAGCGGCCGAGGACCGCGTTGTCGGCGAGGTTGGCGAAGTGCTCCAGGGTGAAGTGCTCGGGCCACAGGCGCGGCGGGAACCGGAACACGTCGTCGTTGGGCGTGAACGCCGTGACGAGCAGCCAGTAGACGGGGCCGAAGGCGAACACGCCGATGACGGCGACGGTCGCGGCGGCGCCCAGGTTGCCGGGCTTGCGCCTGCGCGGCGCGGGTGCGGGCGCGGGCGCGGTGGCGGTCTGCGCGGGGGCGTGGACGGTGGCGGTCACGACTGCTCCTCCCGTTCGGCGAACCGGACGTAGACGACGACCAGCACGAGCAGCAGCACCAGCCAGAGCGCGCCGAGCGCGCCCGCCCGGCCCAGGTCGAAGCCCTTGAACGCGGTGTCGTAGACGGCGACGGCGAAGGTGGTGGTGGCCCCGGCCGGGCCGCCGCCGGTGAGCACGTAGATCGTGTCGAAGTGCTGGAAGTTCCAGATGATCTCCAGCAGGACCACGATGCCGATGATGCCGCGCAGGTGCGGCAGGGTGACGTGCCAGAAGCGGCGCAGCACGCCCGCGCCGTCCATGCCGGCGGCCTCGTGCAGCACGGCGGGCACAGTCTGCAGGCCCGCCAGCAGCATCACCATGATCCAGGGAAAGCTGGCCCAGGTCTTGGCGACGATGACGGCGTACATGGCGGTGTCGGGATCGCCCAGCCAGCTGACCGGCTCGGCGATCAGTCCCAACCGGACCAGGATGCCGTTGAGCAGCCCGTAGTTGGCATTGAAGATCCACAGCCAGGCGAAGGAGACGACGACGCCCGGGATGACCCACGGGAACAGGAACGCCCCGCGCAGCAGCGCCCGCCCGGGCAGCCTGGTGTTGAGCGCCAGCGCCAGCGCGAAGCCGATGAGGAACGGCGCGAGCGTGCCGAGCCCGGTGAACACGAGGGTGTTCCACAGCACGGGCCAGAACTGGTCGTCGAGCACCGCGCGGAAGTTGTCCAGCCCGACGAACTCCCGGCCCGGCTGCACCAGGCTCTGTTCGAACAGGCTCGTGGTCAGCGACCCGACGAGCGGGTAGAAGACGATCGCGCCGAACAGCACCAGAGCGGGCAGGGTCAGCAGGAAGCCGAAGGTCCGGTCGGACAGGGGACGCCGTTCGGCGGTGGGCGACGGCGTCATGACTGCCAGACCTCCGCGTGCGCCTGCTGCGACGGCGCCCGGGCCGGGCCGTGGTAGCCCAGGCCCATGCTGATGGAGTCGGCCGCTTCGATGACCGCGCTGGCGAGCATCGTCTCCCGATTCTGCAAGTCGATTGCAGACAGCGGGCCCGACACCGACAGCGCGGCGACGACGGCGCCGGACGCGTCGCGGATCGGCGCGGCGACGCAGGCGCGGCCGAGCGCCAGCTCCTCGATCTCGCTGGCGTAGCCGCGGGCCACGGCCTGCGCGATCGCCTCGTCGAGCGCCTCGTGGGTGGTCAGCGTGCGCGGGGTGTATCCGGGCAGGTCCTCCAGCAGCACCCGGCGCTCGGTCGGGCTGAGCCCGCTGAGCAGGGCCTTGCCGAGTCCGGTGCTGTGCAGCGGGTTGCGCTGGCCGGCGAGCGTGAACGGCCGCGGCGCCTGCCGGCCCTCGAAGTTGAGCAGGTAGAACAGCTCGTCGCCGCGGCGGATGGCGACGTTGGCGCCCAGTCCCAGCTCGGCGGCGAGGTTCTGGGCGACCTGGCGGGCCTCGCGGTGCACCGGGTGGCTGTTGAGCACCGCCCCGCCGAAGGAGACCATGTCCAGGCCCAGCCGGTAGAGGCCGCTCACCGGGTCGCGGTCCACGAAGCCGGCCGTCTCCAGCGTCGCCAGCAGTCGCGACGCGGTCGACAAGGTGAGCCCGACCGCACTGGCCACATCGGAGACGCGCAGCTCGGCGCGCCCGGCCGTGAAGACCCGCAGCACACCGAGCGCTCGCTCGACGCTCTGGTTGCCGCTTGTATCCGAAGCCATGTGAGAAAGCCCCTCTGGAAGTTGCTTGCGCGATACGGCAAGGTATCCCGTATGTTGCAAGGCGTCAATCAGTGAGCGGGAGCACCTTGTGAAAGTAACGGCCGTGGAGTCCTATGTCGTCAAGCTGCGCCCACCGGAGGCCTATCTGGGTGCCCGGCCGGCCGGCGCGGCACCGGGCGACGCCTACTACCTGCGGCCGCCGTGGCGCAGCCTCTACTCCGACCGGTTCGAGTCGCTGCTGGTCCGGATCACCTGCGACGACGGCACTTACGGCTGGGGCGAGGCACTCGCGCCCGTCGCCCCCGAGATCACCCAGGCCGTCGTCGACCGGCTGCTGGCGCCCGTGCTCATCGGCAGCGACCCGCGCCGCGTACGGCCGCTGTGGGCCACGCTCACCGGGCTGATGCGCGAACGCGGCCACCTCACCGGCCACCAGGCCGACGCCCTCGCGGCCGTCGACATCGCACTGTGGGACCTCGCCGGCAAGGCACACGGCGCACCCGTGCACGCGCTGCTGGGCGGAGCCTTCCGCGACGAGATCCCGACCTACGTCTCCGGGCTGGCCAAACCCACCGACCCCGAACGCGCGGCGCTGGCGCGGCAGTGGACCGACGGCGGCGTACGCGCCATCAAGCTGCACCTGGGCCACGGCGTCGCCGCCGACCTCGCCACCTTCGACGCCGTCCAGGCCGCCCACCCCGACCTGCGGGTCGCGGTCGACGCGCACTGGGCCTACTCCCTCGGCGACGCGCTGCGGCTCGGCCGCGCCCTCGACGAGCGCGGCGCGTGGTTCCTGGAGGCGCCGCTGGTCCCGGAGGACGTGACCGCGCACCGCGAACTCGCCGCCGCGCTGAGCACCCCGGTCGCCGTCGGCGAGGCGATGCGCCACCGCTACGAGTTCCGGGACTGGCTGCACGCCCGCGCCATGGACCTGTGCCAGCCCGACGTCGGGCGCACCGGCATCACCGAGGCGATGGAGATCGCCGCGCTGGCCGCCGCACACCACCTGCCCGTCGCCCCCCACCACTCCGTCGGCCTCGGCGTCGCCGTCGCCGCCGGACTGCACGTCAGCGCCGCCGTCGACGACATGCCGGCGTTCGAGTTCCAGCCCGCCACCATGGCGGTGGCCAACCGGATCCTCACCAGCCCGCTGACCGGCGGTCCGGTGGCCTTCGCACTCCCCCGGTCACCCGGCCTCGGCGTCGAGGTCGACATCAGCACCCTGCAGGAGGAAGCATGACCCGCTCGTCCGACGTACGTGGCCTGATCCCCGTCCTGGCCACCCCCTTCCAGCCCGACGGCTCGCTCGACCTGCCGTCGCTGCGGCGGCTGGTGGAGTTCCAGGTCGCCTCCGGAGTGGACGGTGTGGCCGTGTTCGGCTTCGCCAGTGAGGGGTTCGCGCTGACCACGGCCGAGCGGGCGAGCATCCTGCAGACCGTCGTCACGGCCGCACCGGCGCAGCTGCCGATCGTGGCCGGTGTCGCCGCCGTCGGCACCCGTGACGCGGTCGAGCAGACTCGCGCAGCCGCCGCGAACGGCGCCAGCGTCGCCATGGTGGTGCCGCCGTTCATGGTCAAGCCGAGCCCCGCGCAGATGGTCGACTTCTACGGCACCGTCGCCGCCGAGGGCGGACTGCCGGTCATGGTGCAGGACGCACCCGGGCCGACGGGAGTCAACATGCCGGTCTCGCTGCTCGTCGAACTGTCGAAGATCGACGGCGTGACCTCGGTCAAGGTGGAAACCCAGCCGACCACGCCGAAGGTCGCGGCCGTACACGAGGGCACCGCCGACGACTTCCTCACCCTCGGTGGACAGAACGCGCTGTTCCTGCTCGAGGAGTACGCCCGCGGCGCCGTCGGCACCATGCCCGCCTGCGAGTTTCCCGACCTGCTGGCGCCCGTGCTGCGCCAGTGGTCGGCCGGCGACGCCGCCGCCGCACGCGCATCGTTCGCCACGCTGCTGCCGCTCATCCGGTTCGGGCTGCAGCCGGGCATCGCCTGGTCGATCCACAAGCATGTGCTGGTACGCCGGGGAATCATCGCCTCGGCCACGGTGCGCCCGCCCGCCGTGGACGCCGACGCCGCCACCCTCGCCTGGCTCGACGACATCCTCACCGACCTCCGGCTGCTGCCGTGACCGGCCGCGGGGTGCTCGTCGTCGGTTCCAGTTCACCCATCGGGCAGGCCATCGGCGCGGCCTTCACCGCGAGCACGGACACCGTCGTCGGCGTGTCTCTGCACCAGCCCGCCGACCTGATCGCCGACTGCGCCGCCGCTGAAGGCGCCCAGGCGGCGGTGCGGGCCGTCATCGACCGCGCCGGATCCCTCGACGTCGTCGTCCTCGCGGCCGCGGTCATGCCGGTCGCACCGATCACCGCGACCACCGACACGCAGTGGCATGCGGCGCTGGACGCCGTGCTCGGCACGGCGTTCGCGGTGTGCCGCACCGCGCTGCCGGTCCTGCCCCGCGGCGGCACGATCGTGGCGGTGAGCTCGGTCAACGCCACGCTCGCCGCACCGGGCGTGCCCGCCTACGCGGCAGCGAAGGCAGGACTGGAAGGCCTGGTACGCCAGCTGGCCCTCGAATACGGCCCGCGCGGGATCAGCGTCAACGCCGTCGCCCCCGGGCTCATCGACGACGGCGGCTCCCCCACGGCGACGGCCGGATACCCGCTGGGCAGGACCGGGCGGCCACACGAAGTGGCCGCCGCCGTGCACTTCCTCGCCGGAGCCGGCTTCATCACCGGCGCGGTGCTCCCGGTCGACGGCGGCCTGTCCATCGCGTCCCCGGCCGCGTTCCTGCGCGAGGACCTGCGGGCACGATGGCTGTGACCCGACAGCTCGACATCGTCGGCTTCGGCGAGGCGATGGCGCTGTTCCAGCCCTTCGACGGCGCCGACCTGCGCACGACCGCGCAGGTCGGCGTGCACGTGGCGGGCGCTGAGCTGAACCTGTGCGCCGCGGCCGCCCGGGTCGGGCTGCGGACCGGGTTCTGCAGCAGGGTCGGCGCCGACCCGCTCGGGGCCCGCGTCCTCGACCACGCCAGGTCGCTGGGCGTCTCCATCGAACTCGTCGCGGTCGACGCGCGGCGACCGACCGGGCTGTTCCTCAAGGACGTCCAGCCCGACGGGGTGCGGCGGGTGCACTACTACCGGAAGGGCTCGGCGGCATCGGCGATGAACGGCGACGACGCTGCCCGCCTGCTCGCGGATCCGCCCCGGCTCGTCGCGGTCTCGGGCATCACCTCGGCGCTGGGCGACGGACCGCGGACGGCCGTACGCACGCTGCTGCAGCGCGCCCGCGCGGCCGCGACCCTGGTCGCCTTCGACCCCAATCTGCGCCCGGCGCTGGGCGACCTCGACGGGCAGATCGCCGAGGCACGCGCGCTGCTGCCGTATGTCGACGTCCTGCTGCTCGGCCTCGACGAGGCCGAGCCGCTGTTCGGCACGTCCGACCCGGAATCGATCTTCCAGACCGCGACGGCCGCCGGGGTGCGCGAGACGGTGCTGAAGGCCGGCCCCGACGGCTGCTACCACGCCACCGACGCCGGGATCGCGCACCAACCTACGGCCGCGTCCACCGTGGTGGACGCGGTCGGGGCAGGGGACGCGTTCGGCGGCGGCTACCTGGCCGCCCGGCTGCGCGGCGCGACCCCCGCGCGGGCGGCGTGGCTCGGCAGCAGACTCGCGGCCGGTGTCGTGGCCGCCCACGGCGACACCGACGGGCTGCCCGACCCCGAGACCGCGCAGGCCCTGCTGCACGACGCCCTCGCCCGATGACCGGCGACCGGCCTGCGGCCAGACAACGGAGCGGGCACGTGGACGTGATCTCAACGAAGGCCTACCAGCTCGGCGAGTGCCCGCGGATCGATCCGCGCACCGGTGAGCTGCTCTGGGTCGACGTCGCCGCGGGGCGGCTGTACCGGGGCGGGTGGCACGGCGCGACGCTGACCGTCACCGCGGATTACCAGGTAGGCGCACATATCGGCGCGGTGGCGCCGGTCGCCGGGGACGGCGCCGGGTGGGTGGTCGCGGCCGACCGGGGATTCGCGCACGTGGCCGCCGACGGCACGGTACGTCCGCTGGGCCGGACCCGGCCCGGTGACAACGCTCCCCCGACCGACGTGATCACCGCCCCCGGCACTCGGATGAACGACGGCGTTTGCGACCCCGCCGGGCGGTTCCTGGCCGGCAGCCGGATCCTGCCCGGCACCGCTGCCCGCTCCGGGGCCCTGCACCGCCTCGACCCGGACCGGACGGTCAGCACGATCATCACCGGCGTCGGGTGCTCGAACGGGATCGGCTGGAACGCCGAGGGCACGGCCATGTACTACATCGACTCCCTGGCCCGCCGCCTCGACGTCTTCGACTACGACCCGGCGACCGGGGCGGCGACCGGACGGCGGGAGCTGGCGAGCTTCGACGACGGCAGTCCGGACGGGCTGTGCGTCGACGACGAGGGCTGCGTCTGGGTGGCGGTGTGGGACGCGTGGTGCGTACGCCGGTTCACCGCCACCGGGCGGCTGCTCACCTCGGTGCGCCTGCCGGCGCCCCGGCCGACCGCGGTCTGCCTCGTCGGGACTGCACTGGTCGTGACGACCGCGTGGGCCGGGCTGGACCCGGCGGCCCTGGCCGAAGCGCCGCTCAGCGGGCGGATCTTCGCCGTCGACGTCGACGTCACCGGCCCGGTGGCCACCGCCTGGGCCGGTGACCTCGGCGAACTCCCCTGACGCCGCGCGGGTGCGGGCGGCGCAGACGGTGCGACCGCCGCGGTGCTCGTGGCGAGCACCGGGCGGCGCGGTTCGTCACAGGACCGGCGCTCCGACGTCGAGCCGGTAGACCCCCAGGCCGTAGGTGCCGGCCGTGATCAGGGTGCGGCCGCCGGAGACCGCGGTCGCCAGGTCCATCACGGACACCACCGGCAGGCCGGTGCCGGCGGCCGACCAGGTGACGCCGGCGTCGGTGGAGGTGAAGACACCGACGTCGGTGCCGACGTAGACCGCGTTGCGGTTCTGCGGATCGAGGACCAGGTCGTTGACGGGCGCGTTGGGCAGGTTGCCGGAGATCTGCTGCCAGCTGGTGCCACCGTTGGTCGAGCGGTAGACGTGCGCGGCCGAGTCGCCCACGGTGTATCCGGAGAACGTGGCGTAGACGAGGTTGGCGTCCGTGGGGTCGACGGCGAGCCGGGTGACCCAGCGCTGCGGCAGGGCGGTGCCGATCTCGGTCCAGGTGCTGCCGGTGTTGCGGGTGACCCAGATCCGACCGTCGTCGGTGCCGACATAGATGGTCGCGGCGCTGGTCTTCGCGACGGCGATCGTCGAGATGGTGTTGTAGGTGGTGCTGCCGCTGCTGCCGCGGCTCAGGTCACCGCTGATCGCGGTCCAGCTCTGCGCCGAGTTGGTGGAGCGGTTGAGTCGGTTGCCGCCGTAGTACATGATCGCCGGGTTCGACGGGTCGAACACCACGGGCGTCAGCCAGGCGCGGCGGTCCGAGGTCGTCGAGCCGAAGCTGCTCATCGAGTTGCCGCCGTTGGTGGAGCGGCCGCAGGAGCCGTTCTGCGAGCAGGCGTACACCTTCTGGTGGTTGGTGGGGTCGATGAGGTTCTGCAGGCCGTCGCCGCCGTAGTGGGAGCCCCACGCCGACCAGGACCGGACCGAGCCGTTGTCCTGCAGGCCGCCGCTGATGCGGGTGACGTCCTGCTGGGACACCGCGACGGTGTAGAACTGCATGTTGCCCAGCCGGGTGGTCTTGGTCCAGCTGCCGCTCAGCGACCCGTTCGCGGTGGAGCGGTAGATGCCGCCGTCGTTGCCGATGAAGACGCGGTTGGCGACCCGGGGATCGAACGCCACCGCGTGCTGGTCGACGTGGAAGGAGCTGGAGTTGCTGGTCCAGCTGCCGCCCGCGTTGCTGGATTCGAGCATCGGCACGCCCGGCACCCAGATGTGCTGGGGCGCGACCGGGTCTACGAAGATCCGGGAGAACCACCAGCCGAACGTGGACTGGGACGAGTTCAGCGCCGTCGTGTTGGTGATCTTCGTCCAGGTGTCGCCGCGGTTGACGGAGGTCCAGAAGCCGAGGAAGTTGCCGGTGGCGTTGGCCGCGATCGCGTACACCCGGTTGGGGTCGCTCTTGGCGACCGCGACGCCCATCCGGCCCACGTCGGTTCCTGACGCGGGCAGCGTGCTGGCGAGCCGGGTGAAGCTGGTGCCCCCGTTGGTGGACCGGAACAGCCCGGAGCCGACCCCGCCGTAGCGGCGGCTGCCGGGCATCCGCTGGTGGTCCCACATCGTGACGTAGATCCGGTTGGGGTCGACCGGGTCGATGGCGACGTCGGACGCGCCGGTGGTGGAGTTGACTCCGGCGAGGATCTGCGTCCAGGTGGAGCCGCCGTCGGTGGTGCGGTAGAGGCCGCGGTCACCCCCGGGAACGTAGAGGTTTCCGGTGGCCGCGACCAGGATCCGGTTCTCGTTGGTGGGGTCGACCGCGATCCGGCCGATCCGGTTGGTGCCGGTCAGACCGATCGACTGCCAGGTCGCGCCGTGGTCGGTCGAGCGGTAGACGCCCGTACCGGGGAAGGAGGCGCTGCCGCCGCCGGGATTGGCCTCGCCGGTCCCGGCGTAGAGGGTGCCCGCGCTGGTGACCGCGATCGCACCGATGGCCTGGGTGATGGCGGGGTCCCACGCGTAGTTGAACGTGCTGCCCGAGTCGGTGCTCTTCCAGACGCCGCCCGAGGCGGTGGCGGCGTAGACGGTGTTGGCGACCGACGGGTCGACGACCAGGTCGGTCACCCGGCCGCCGAGGTTCGTCGGGCCCATCGACTGCCATGCGGGCAGCGCGGCGAAGGTGGACGCGCCACCGCCGATGCGTTCCGCCTGGGCACGCGCTCGCCCGGACAGCGCGACCAGGTCACCGGTCTGACTGGCGCCCAAGCGCTGGGCCATGAACCACTCGTCGGCCCCGGACGGGCCGGCGGCGCCTTCCAGCGCTTCCAGCGCGGCGACGTCGGCTCCGATCACGACATCGGCAGGCAGGCCATGCGCGTCCGCGGAGGCGACGAGCGACAGACCGAACAGGACGGTAAGACCGAAACCCAGTGATGATCTCATATTCCCCACCCCCGGCTAGACATGCAATGCTACGCATCTATACATCTAAAGGTCTAGAGGTGTCCGATGTCCTGGCACGACCCGGGCCGCCGGCGGCGGGCCTACGGCGCCGTCGCGGTGACGGCGCTCTTCGGCTCGCCGCTGCTGCTGCTCCTGGCCGGTTCGCTGCGCGAACCGGGCCAGCCGCCCGTCGTCGCGCCGCCGCTCATCCCCGAGGACCCCGGCTTCGCGGCCTACCACCAGGCGATCACCCACGGCGACCTGGTACGCGCCGCCGCCAACTCGATGATCGTCGCCGCGGTCGGCGTGCCCCTGAGCCTGCTCGTGGCGTCCCTGGCGGGATTCGCCCTGACCCAGCTCCCCCGCCGCCTCGCCAGCGCGGTGATCGGCCTGTCCGTGCTGGCGATGATGGTGCCCGCCACCGCGCTGCTGCTACCGCGCTTCGTGCTGTTCCGCACGCTCCACCTGACCGACACTCTGGTGCCGCTCATCGCACCCGCACTGATCGCCACCTCACCGCTCTACCCGCTGATCTACTACCTCGCCTTCCGGGCCATCCCCGCCGACAGCTACGACCTGTGCCGGCTCGCCGACCTCACCCCGATGCAGACGTGGCGGCGCATGGCACTGCCCCAGGTCCAGCCGGTCACCGCCGGCCTCGCCGCGCTGACGTTCGCGCTGACCTGGTCCAACCTGCTCGACCCGCTGGTCTACCTCTACGACCGGGCGACCTTCACCCTGCCGCTGGCTCTCCGCGCCCTGGCGGCGATGGACCCGCACAACCAACCCGTGTTCCTCGCCGGCGCCGTCCTCACCACCCTGCCGACCCTGCTCGTGATCGGGGTCGCCCAGCGCCGGTTCATGCACTCCTACGGCCCCGAAGGAGCCCCGTGAAGCGAACCCTCGCCCTGCTGAGCCTGGTCACCGTGCTCGCCGCCACCGGAGTCACGGCCGGGTGCGGCGCCGATGCCGAACCGTCGGCCGAGGCCGTGTCCCTGCTGGTCGCCGGCACCCCCGACGAACTCGCCGCCTACCGGGCACTCGCCGCCGCATACGAGCAGGCCTACCCCGGCACCTCCGTCGACCTGATCGAAGCGAGCAGCGCCAAGGACCTGATGACCAGGGTTTCCACCTCGATCGCGGGAAACGCCGCACCCGACCTGTTCCTGATCAACTACCGCAACTTCGGCCAGTTCGCCACCAAGGGCGCCCTCGCGCCGATGACGGCCCGGCTCGCCGCCGCGGGGGGCAGCCTGCACGAGCAGGACTTCTACCCGCAGGCCATGGGCGCCTTCCGCTGGCGTGGCGAGCAGATGTGCCTGCCGCAGAACATCTCCAGCCTCGCCGTCTACTACAACCGCAGCCTGTTCACGAAATACCAGGTCGCCGAGCCGGTGGCGGGATGGCACTGGAACGACATGGTCGCCACCGCGCAGGCGCTGACCCGTGACGCCGGCGGCCAGACCGTGAAGGCCGGGGAGCCGGAGGCCGCCGGAGTGCCGGTGGCCGTGCACGGGCTGGGCGTCACGCCTGAACTGATCCGGCTCGCGCCGCTGATCTGGTCCAACGGCGGTGACATCGTCGACGACCCGGCGGCCCCGACCCGGCTGACCCTCGACACTCCCGCTGCGCGGCAGGTGATCCAGGACTTCCTGGAACTGCCCAAGATCGGCGTCGTCCCGTCGGACGTCGAGGTGGAGACCCAGGACCTCGAGGCCCGGTTCGCGGCCGGCAAGCTGGCGATGTTCGTCTCCTCCCGGCGGGTCACCACCGCCTTCCGGGCGATCACCGGATTCGAGTGGGACGTCGCCCCGCTGCCGCAGTACCGCTCCCCCGCCAACATCCTGCACAGCGACGCCTACTGCATGACCAAGGCGTCGACCCGCCAGAACGCGGCGTGGCACTTCCTCGAATACGCCCTGAGCGACCCCGGGGCCACCCTCATGGCCAAGACCGGGCGCACCGTTCCGTCGCGGACCTCCGTGGCGACCTCGTCGGCGTTCCTGTCCCCCGGCACGTCGCCGGCCCGCTCGCAGATCTTCCTGGACACGATCCCGGCGCTGCGACCGGTGCCGACGATCTCCACCTGGCCGGAGATCGAGGACGCCACCGGCAAGATCCTCGAGAACGCCTTCTACCACGGCGACCCGCTCGACAAGGTCATCGCCGACCTCGACGCGGCGACCCGCCCGATCTTTCAGCGCGGCACGGCGGCCCGGTGACCGACGGGCTGAGGCTGCGCGACGTGCACCTGTCGCGCGGGGCGATCACCGCCCTGCGCGGCATCGACCTCGTCGTGCGCCGGGGCGAGCTGCTGGTCGTCCTGGGCCCGTCCGGCGCGGGCAAGTCCTCGCTGCTGCGCGCCATCGCCGGGCTCGACCCCGTCACCGGCGGCACCGTCGCCATCGGCGGGCGTGACGTCACCGCGCTGCGACCCGGACAGCGCAACGTGTCCATGGTGTTCCAGTCCTACTCGCTGCTGCCGCACCTGTCGGTGGCCGACAACATCGCGTTCGGCCACCGGATCCGCGGCGCGGACCGCCGGGCCGCCGCGGCCCGCGCGGCACAGGCCGCGGCGACGGTGGGCTGCGCGGACCTGCTCGCCCGCCGCCCGCACCAGCTGTCGGGCGGCGAGCGCCAGCGGGTGGCGCTGGCCCGGGTGCTGGTACGCGAACCCGACGTGTTCCTGCTCGACGAGCCACTGGCCAACCTGGACGCCGCCCTGCGGACCCGCATGCGCACCGAGATCAGGGCGGTCCACGACCGGCTCGGCACGACGACGGTCTACGTGACCCACGACCAGTCGGAGGCGATGGCGCTCGGCGACCGGATCGCCGTGCTCCGCGACGGCCGCATCGAGCAGATCGGCACCCCGGACGAGGTGTGGCACCGCCCCCGCACCCGCCACGTCGCCTCCTTCGTCGGCGGCCCCGGCATGAACCTGCTCCCCGGCAACGGGCCATTGAGCCTGGCAGGTGTCGAGGCGACAGCCGTCGAGCTGGGCGTACGGCCCGAGCACGTGACACTGAGCGGGGTCGGCAGCGCACCGGCCGACCTGCTCGGCAAGGTCGAACGGGTCGAGGTGCTCGGCGAGGACGCGCTGGTCCACCTCCGCCTCGGCGGGCACCCCATGATCGCCCGGGTCGCGGCCCGGACCCGCCCCGCTCCCGGTGACCGGGTCGCTGTCGACGTCGCCGCGAAGCACCTGCACGCCTTCGACGCCGTCACCGGAGAACGGATCCCGCTGCCCGCCGGGGCGGCCGCCCGATGAATCGTGACCGCCGGCAGCTGGTGCTGATGCTGATGCCGTACCTGGTCGGGCTGGTGGTCCTGGTGCTGCTACCAGCCGCGGCCACGATGGCGATGGCGTTCACCGAGACCGACCTGATCGCCACCTCGCGGTTCCTCGGCGCGGCCAACTTCGTCGAACTCACCACAGACCCGGCGGTACAGGCCGCGGTCGGCAACTCGCTGTCCTACCTGATGTTCTCGGTGCCGCTGCGCCTGGTCATCGCGGTCGGACTGGCCCTGCTGCTGCACCGGCGCGCCCGCGGCTCCGGCACGGCCCGCGCGGCGGTGCTGCTGCCGGGCGCCGTCCCGGAACTCGCCTACGGGCTGATGTGGCTGTGGCTGCTCAACCCGATCCAGGGGCCCGTCAACCAGTTCCTCCTGCTCGGCGGGGAAGGTGGACGGACCGCGTTGGGCACCCTGCCGCCGCAGTGGCTGACCGACCCCGAAGACGCCCGCGCGGGCATCGTCCTGATGAGCCTGTTCACCATCGGCGAGACGTTCGTCATCGTGCTCACGGCCCGGCTGGCGCTGCCGCCCGAGGCGTACGAGCTCGCCGAACTGGAGGGAGCCCGCGCCGGGCAGGTGCTGCGCCGGGTGACCCTGCCACTGCTCGCGCCGGTGCTCGCCGTCCTGGTGCTGCGCGACACGCTGATGAGCCTGCAGGCGTCGTTCGTGCCGACGCTGGTCGTGACGAACGGCGGCCCTCCGCCGTACGCGACGACCTACCTGTCCCTGGTGCTCTACCAGGACGCGTTCGAGTATCTGCGGTACGGCTACGCCGCCGCGGTCGCCGCGCTGATGCTGGGCTTGACGGCGGTGGCGGTGCTGATCCAGTGGCGCCTGCTGCGCCGCTGGGCGTCGCACGGCATCGTCGGCGCGGGAGCACAGCGGCCCGGGAACTGACGGCACAGCG
Organism: Catellatospora paridis; assembly: GCF_009720365.1. Classification (GTDB taxonomy): domain Bacteria; phylum Actinomycetota; class Actinomycetes; order Mycobacteriales; family Micromonosporaceae; genus Catellatospora; species Catellatospora paridis. The sequence continues at coordinate 475,509 of NZ_ML769316.1, forward strand.
CGGCCGAGCCGACGCGGGTGGCTCGTGCGGTCAGGTGCCCAGTTCGGGTCCCGGTGCCGGCTCCGCCGATCGGGCACGGCGGGCGGCGATGTCGCCCAGCGCGGTGAACAGCGCCACCACGAGCCGGTCGAAGACCCGGTCCGGCAGCAGCCAGCGGGCGAAAACCGCGGCTCGTGCGCCACGCCCCACCGCGTAGCGGGCGCGCGGCCGCCGCACCGTCGCGGCCCGCCCGATCGCCTTCGCGACGACCGAGGGAGGCGAGATGTGGTCCGGTTCCGACATCAACGTCAACGCGTAGCGGCGCGCGTGCTCGTCGTACGGCCCGCCGCCGGAGGTGGCGAGCAGCCGCTCCCCCGCCACCCGCGGGAACTCGGTCGCGATGCCGCCGGGCTGGATCACGACCACGTCGATGCCCAGCGGCCTGAGCTCCACCCGCAGGCAGTCGCTCAGCCCTTCCAGCGCGTACTTGGTCGAGTGGTACCAGCTGCCCAGTGGCTGGTACAACTTCGCGCCCACCGAGGAGACGTTGATGATGCGGCCCGATCCCTGCGCCCGCAGGTGGGGCAGGACAAGCTGGCAGAGCCTGGCCGCGCCGAACACGTTGACCTCGAACTGCCGCCGCGCCTCGTCCATCGGCACGTCCTCCAACGCGCCGAACGACCCGTATCCGGCGTTGTTGACCAGCACGTCGAGGCGGCCCGACTCGGCGACGACGCGGTCTACCAGGGCCACCAGGGCCTTGTCGTCGGTGACGTCGACGGCGGCGGTGTGGATGCCCAGTGCGGCCAGCGGCGCCATCCGGTCCAGCCGGCGGGCCACCGCGTACACGGTGAAGCCGAGCTCGTGCAGGCGGCATGCGGTGGCCGCGCCGATCCCCGCGGAGGCACCGGTCACGACGGCGACCCTGCTCATGCGCTCCACCTCTTGGCATCCGGACCGGCAGCGGCGCTCACGGTACAGCGGCCCTGCGGCCGGAGGCATGGGCCGATCCGCCGGAGTCGATGGCTACTCGGTTACCGACCTTCCCCGCACCATTACCACCGGTAGGGTGACCGTCGCTGTCGGGCATCTGTCGGTTCGCTACCGGCCCGCCGAAGCCAGCGGCTGTAATCGATATATGATCCCGGCCGCTGAAAGTGCCTTCGCACAAAGGTCCAGCTCGCCCGCTGCGCTGGGGCGCAACCTCGCGGCTCTCGGGCAGCACGAGCCGATCGTCTTCGACGAGTTCATGAACGCGCCACTGGTGCTGCGGCACCGGGACGTGAGCGCCGCGCTGCGCGACACCGCCACCTTCAGCACCCGGTTCTACGGGATGGGCCCGATGAGTGCGGCGATGATCGCGCTCGACGGGCCGGCGCACCACGGGCTCAGGCGCGTGCACAACCGCTTCTTCAGCGCCGCCGCGAGCGCCAAGTACGCCCAGGCCGTGGTGCCGATCGCCCGACGCACCTTCGCGCCGCTCGCCGCGAAGACCGAGGTGGAACTCGTCGAGGAGAGCATCGCCCGATACCCGATGGAGGTCTTCCTCACCCTGCTCGGCATCCCCGACGAGCTGGGCGACCAGGGCCTGGCCTGGGTGCGCGCGATCATCACGTGGCTGGGCTCGCCGATGGACGAGTCGGTGGCCGCTGCCGGCCAGCAGGCGTACGCGCAGCTGAGCGCCTACACGTCCACGCTGGTGCAGCAGGAGCGGCGCGACCGCGGCGACAACATGCTCGGCGAGATCATCAGGGCGTTCGAGGCGGAGGACGCGTACTCCGTCGAATCCGTGACGACCGCGGTGGTGAGCCTGCTGCTGGGCGGATTCGAGACCACGATCCAGATGATGTCGGCCACCGTCTCCTCCCTGCTGTTCAACCCGGACGCGCTGGCCCGGGTGCAGGCAGACGGCAGCCTCGCCGAGGCCGCGATCGACGAGGCGTTCCGCTGGGCCAATCCGACGGCCGGGCTCTACCGCCTGGTGATGCGCGATGTCGAACTCGCGGGAACCGCGCTGGCGGCCGGCAGCATGGTCTACCTGTGCATCGCCGCCGCTCACTTCGACGAGCAGGTCTACCCCGACGCCGGGACGTTCCGGCTGGACCGGCGCGGCACCCACCTCGGCTTCGGCCTCGGCCCGCACTACTGCGTCGGCGCCCCGCTGGCCCGCATCGAGGTCGCCGCGGCCCTTACCGCGCTGCTCGACGCCTGCCCCGGCCTGCGCCTGGACCCCGACGCTCAGCCCAGGTTCCACTACGGTGCGCGCGGCTTCGTCCAGCACGGCACGGAGGCGCTACCCGTCCTGACCTGACCGCGACGGCCGCGCCCCGGGCCGCGGCGGAAACGGGATTCGCCTAGACTCCGCCCGATGATCGTGAGGAAGGCCGGCCTGGCAGACGTCGCGGCGCTCGCCGAGCTGCGTGGCATCGCATCGGACAACCTGCCGGCGTACGCCGACTGGGTCGCCGCCCACGCCGAAACGCACCTGCCTTTCGTGGCCGAGGTCGACGGGGCCGTGGTGGGCGTCGCCTGGCTGCACGTCGCGGAACGAGTGCCCGCAAACACCGCGCTCGACCGGAGGTACGGCGACGTCCAGTCCGTCGAGGTGCGCGAGGCGTACCGCAACCGCGGCATCGGCGGCGCGCTGATGGCCGCGATCCTCGACGAGGCCCGGACCCGGAACCTGCTGCACGTCTGCGTCCACTCCGGCCGCCGGGCGGTGGACTTCTACCTGCGCAACGGCTTCAGCCTCCACCGCCAGCTGCTGCTGTGGGAGCCGGCCGAGCAGGACGGCTGACGTCGGCCACCGTCTGCTCGCCGCCACTGCGTCCTCGCCGGTCCGGTTTAGTTCACGTCCGTGCGGCGGATCGTGGCCAGCCAGCCCTGCGCGGTGTCCTTCACGGAGCTCATCTCCAGCACGGCGGGTTCGATGCGCTCCACCGTCCAGCCCTGGTCGAACACCGCCCGGATCTCGGCCTGAGTGACGCGGCGGGGACCCCAGTCGCCCGGCTCCCGCTCACTGAAGCAGAGCAGATGGTAGGTGCCGCCGGGAACGACCGCGGTAAGGACGACCTGCCCGTAGGTGACGCGGTCGGCGTCGGACAGGGTGTGGAACAGCGCCGAGTCCAGCACGGTGTCCCAGCGCCCGTGCTCCGCGAGATGCATGACGTCGTCGACGATGAAGGTCGCCGCCAGGCCCCGTGCGGCGGCTTTCGCCCTGGCCAGGCCGATCGCGGTCGGTGCGGCGTCGATCCCGGTCGCCGGAAGTCCGGCCGCCGCCGCCATCAGGGCGTGCTCGCCGGTGCCGCAGCCGACGTCGAGCACCCGGCCGTGCAGTCCGCCCGCGGCGGCCACCGCGGCGAGCGCCGGTTGGGGTCGTCCGATCTCCCACGGGGGTGTGTCGGCGTACATGGCGTCGAAGTCGTGGCGGGGCTCGCCCTCTGGCGGCGGGGCGCTGGTGTGGGTCATCCGTCGATGATGGCACTGGGAACCGCGTTCGGCCGCCTGGCAGGTCGCGCCACCGACAACCGGTTCAGGGCAGTCTGAAGTGCGCTATCGCCTTCGCATGCAGGCTGCCCAGCCATACCGTGCCGGACTCCTCGCGCACCCCGGTGACCATGGAGAATCCCGGTGTGGCCGTCTGCAGGTCGTGGACCGTGCGGCCGGCGGCGTCGACGGCCTGGACCCAGACGGTGTCGGCGGGCTGCGGCAGCAACGCGTCGGGCAGCGCCCACAGCAGCCGCCGCAGGACCGGCGGCCGCGAAGCGAGCAGGTCGAGTGTGCGGTTGCGCGGCGACCCCATCGCGATCCAGATCAGACCGTCGCTGCCGCGGGCGATGTTGTCCGGGAATCCGGGCAGGTTGTCCACGAGGACGTCGCGTTGGCCGGGCTGCGGGCCGGTCAGCCAGAGCCGGGTCAGCCGGTATGCGCCGGTCTCGGCGACGGCGACGAACGACTCGTCGGCCGCGAGGGCGACGCCGTTGGCGAAGTGCAGGCCGGTGAGCACCGTGGTGACCGTGCCGTCCGGGTCGCGGCGCAGCAGGCGTCCGGTTCCGGAGTGCTCGATGAGGTCGGCCTTCCAGTGCGCGAGGTCGAACCGGGCCGTCGAGTCGCTGAACCAGATGGTGCCGTCGGCGGCGATCGCCGCGTTGTTGCACACCCGCAGCGGCACGCCGTCGATCGGTGTGCCGGCCGGGACGAGGTCTTCGATCGTCCCGTCGCCCGGCTGCACGCGGAGCAGGCCGCGAGCGGCGTCGCAGACCACGAGGGCGCCCTCGACGTCGGCCTCGATGCCGAGCGGGCGACCGCCGGTCTCGGCGACGACCTCCACAAGGCCGCCACGGACCCGGAGGATCCGGCCGTCGGCGAGGCCGGTGTAGACCGCGCCGTCGGCGGCCACCACGACGTCCTCGGGCCCGATGCCGGGCAGCGGGTGAAGGACCGGCTGCGGCATCGGGGCTGCGCTGTGCGACTGGCGCGCGCGAGCCGGTGTGGCGGGTGGCTGCCATACGATCGGCCTGATACGTGGCTTCATGGGACGCTCAGAGTAGTCCCGGCCGGGCCGGGACTCAACCGCGCTCGATCGCCGCGATCCGGTCCCACCTCGGGTGTTTCACGCTCGGTGATCTGGTCGAGAATCGCGGTGTAATGGTGCCGCTTGTCCGGGCGGGCGCGGCTGGCCGCCTGCCTGAGGGCCGGGGTCGCCGGCGGTCCGATCTGGACCAGGCCACTGGCGGCGGTTTTGCGTACCGTGGTGTGGGGGTGCACGAGCAGGCGGACGATCCCTGGGATCGCCGGTTCGTAGGCAGCGTGGCTGAGGGTGCTGATCGCCGACCGGACCACGTCGGGTTCGGGGTCGTCGAGCAATGCCGCGGTGTGCCACAGGTAGGTGGGACGGTCCAGGAGCTTGCGAGCGATTCGCTGGCTGTGCAGGCGAATTCTGGGCTCGGCGTGGTGGCGCAGGTCGGCCAGCAGGTTCTCCAGTTCGGGGTCGGCGACCGGCCCGGCACCGGTCGGGCGCCCGTCCTCGTGGACTTCGGCGAGGCGGGTGAGCGCGCGGCGGATCTGTTCGGTGTGGCCGGTGCGGATCAGCCTGAGCAGCTCCCGGCGAGATGGACCGAGTACGGCAGGGTCGGTGACCGGTCGGGGGCGCTCGCGCAGGGCCGCGAGCCGTGCGGCATCGCTTTCGGCGGCGTCGGCTCGGCGGAGCGGGCCGTCCACCAGGGTGAGCCTGTCGGCGAGGTCGTCGCGGCCTTCGGCGCGCAGCCGCCCGAGGGTGTCGGCCAGTGCCGGGGTCCGCAGTAGCGGCCGTCCGGCGATCAGGTCGAGGAACCCCCAGGCTCCGGCGTCGAGGCGGCCGCGGAGTGTCTCGGCGAGGGCGTCAGCGTGGTCGGCGGTGCGGCGCAGGGTGTGTTCGATCGACTCGCGCGTGGCGGGCCGGCCGTGCTCCCACCAGTCCACCAGCAGCGGCAGTAGGCGGTGCAGCTCCGGCGGGGCGAGTTGGCACGCGACGCGGGCGACTCGTTCGCGGACCCGCTCGGCGTCCGGGCCGCCGGTGATGGTTCGCAGCTCGGTTTCGTCGAGGTTGTCGAGGGCTCGGGCGAGGCCGGCGTCGATCACGATGTCGGCGCGTCCGTGCAGGAACGCGCGGAGCACGTCACGGGCGGTCTCCGGTTCGGGCCAGGCTCGCAGCGCCGCGGCGGCGGCACTGCGCCGACTTGCGGTGGGCGCGTCGAGCATGGCCAGCAGGCGTTCGCGTTGCGCGGCCGAGCGTGGCTGGTCGAGGTCGCCGTCGTGCGGTGTCCGTGCTGTGGGGGTGGTCCGGTGGGCGTCCTCGGTGAGGGTCCAGGGCGGTGCGCCGATGGGCTGGAGGCTCTCCATCCAGTCCAGCATCGCGCCGCGGACGTCCCGGTGTGCTGCCGGAAACGTGTCGATCAGGGCCATGAGGCGCGTGCGTGACGGGACGGTGTGATCGTCGCGGCGGCGGAAGTCGTGGAGGGCGGCCGGTGCGCCGACGGCGGCTTCGAGCCCGAGCCGCCAGTCGTGGGCCTCGGTGGCTGTGGCGGTCGCTGTGGCGGTGTCGAGCGCGGTGGTGACAGCGAAGGCGTCGCGCAGGGCCGCGGTCTCGGCGAGCCACGGGTCGGGGCCGCGCCGGGCGGTGGCGAGCGCCTGCTCGACGTCGGCGCGGGTCAGGACTGCTCCGCATCGGCGCAGCAGCGCCAGTGGTGACCGCTGCCCGGCGGCGGCGGGCGCGAGCGCGCGGAGCCGGACGGCGAGGTCGAGTGCCTGGACCGGGTGCAGGGTGGGCGCGACGGCTTCGAGCATCGCGATCAGGTCGTCGCGGTCGCTGCCTTCGGCACCGGTGAGTCCGTCGGTCAGGGTCCGGGCTGCCCGGGCAAGTTTGCTGATCTCGTCGGCCGACCATGGCGCGGGGCAGAACCGCAGGGTGAGCCGCAGGGTCGCCGGTCCGACGGTCGGCTCGGTGGCGGCCAGGTGGAGCCAGTCGGCGAGCATCGGGCGTAGCCGGGCGAGCTGGCCGGCGCTCAGGTGCTCGGGCCGTCCGTCGTGTCTGTGCACGATCCGCAGGGCGGTCTCGGTATGCCAGCCGTCGCGCTCCAGTGCGTCGACGTCCTCGCCGGACGGGCCGGCGGCGGCCGGCGGCCGGCGGGCGGGTGCGGCGATGCCATGTGCCGCCAGCTGCTGCGCCAGGTCCTCGACGGTTCCGGCGACGAGTCTGACCCGGCCCGCGACGACCAGTGCCAGCAGCGCCGGCGTCACCGGTGAGCCCTGCCGCGCCAGCGCGCTGACCGCGCGCGCCGAAAGCGTCCCGCCGAGCGCGTCGAGCAGCAGCCCGCGGGTCCGCTCGCCGTCGGCCTGTTCGGCCGCCGCGAGGACCGTCGCGGCGTACGCCGGACCGAGGATCGTCCGAAGTGCCTCGACGAGGGTGGCACGAAGACCCGGGTTGTCCTGGTGGCCGAGCCAGAACAGCAGCTTCGGCACCACCGCGGGCGTGCCGGCGTGGGTCAGGACCGCGGCGGCGGTCTTCTTGACGTTCATGGTCGGGTGGTCCAGGCATGCCGCGATCGCCGGGGCGGCCCAGTGTGCCCGGATGTGGCCGAGGGCGAGCAGCGCCTGCCGGACGGTCGGCGCGTCGCGGGCGACGGTCAACACGATCAGGCTCGCCGCCAGGGCATCGGCGTCGTCACCGGTGGCGTCGGCGGCCAGCAGCGCGATCACGTGCTTGCGGACGTGGCGGTCCCGGTGGCGCAGCAGCCGGTGCACGCGAGCGCGGGTGCCCGCATACGGGGCGCGTTCCAGCAGGGCGAGCAGGACGGCCTGCTCGCCACCGGACAGGCCGGGGCGGTCCAGCAGGTCCAGCACCATGGTCGCGACGAGCGCGTGGCCGGCCTCGTGGGCGTCGGCGGCCTCGCGCAGGCAGTACGGCCGGAGCTTGCCGCGCTCGTGGAGCCGGCCGCCGAGCGCGCGGATCGCGGACACGACCTCGTCGGGCACGGCGGGTTCACCCGCGGGCGGCCCGTCCGAGCGACGGCGGTCGGCCGGTTGTGCGGGGCTGCCCGGCTCCCACGACGCCGCAAGGTCCGACACGATCCGGAGCAGGAGGTCGGCGATGCTCGCCAGGGCGGCGGCGTCGCCGTTGCGGGCCAGCGCGCGCAGCGCTGCCGCCGGGTCGTCGGCGTCGAAGTCGGCGGCCAGCAGCGCCAGTTCACGGCGGTCGGGTGCGCCTAGGTCAGCCGCGATCCGGCGGGGAACGTCGCGGGGGTCGAGCCGGGCCAGGACCGCGGCTCGTCGGGCGGGGTCGTCGGTGAGGTGCCAGAGCAGTTCCAGGGCACGATGGCGGACCGGACGCAGGTACGGCGCGATGACACCCGCCGGGGCGGCGCCGCCCGGCGAGGTCAAGCCGAGCCCTTCCTGCAGCGCGGCCACGGTCCACTGACCGCCGACTGCCTCCAGGGCGTGCAACGCCGCCGCCGGTGCCCTCGGCAGCGCGTCGAGCACCGCCGCCTCGGCCGGGGCGTGGCGCAGCGCACGGATCGCGGCCAGGAAGGGCTCCGGACGCGACGCCACGGGCAGCAGCCCGGCGATCGCATCGCCGACCGGGAGGTCGCCGCCTCCCTGCTGGGCAAGCTCGACCAGCAGCGCCAGCCGCCGCGGCCACGTCGCGTCATCGGCGTCCTCGATCACCAGTGCGTGGAACGCCTCGCGCCGACACGTGAACATGATCGTGGCGATCTCGGCCGCGGACACGGTGTGGTCGGCGAGCGCGAGGTCCACGATGGCCGCCGCGTCCACGCCGGCCGGGAACAGGCCGCGCCGGTGCAGTGCCCGCAGGCACGCGGCCATGGGGCCGCCGAACAGCAGCGGGTCGGTGGCGGCCACCGCCGTCAGTTCGCCGATGTCGTCGCGTCCGGCCAGGTTGCCCAGTGCCTGCAGTGCGCGCTGCCGAGCCCGCGGTGGCATGGCCTCGTCCGCGACGACCTCCCGCAGGAGGTCACCGTGGCCATGCCGGGTCGCGGCCGCGAGCGCGGCATCGAGCTGCGGCGACGGCGATTCGGCGGCCAGGAACGGGCGCAGTTTCTCCGGTCGCAGCGGCCCGAGTGCGGCCCACGGCTCGGCAAGCTCACGCAGGGCGGCTGCGGCCGGGCCGGCGGAATCGAGCAGCCTGCCGATGTGCTCACGAACCCGGGCCGGGGCCAGCAACGCGGTGTGCAGCCCTTCGCGAGCCAACCGCAGCGCCGCGCCCTGGAGCACCTGGTCACCGCTTGCGGTCAGCTCACCGACCAGTTCGTCGAGCTGGTCGATGTCGGCGGCGGCGATCCCGGCGACGGCCTGGTAGAGCAATTCGCCCGCAGGTTCGTGACGGACCGTCGCCGGCTGGTGGGAGATCTCGGCTCGCAGCCAGGCGATCTGCACGCTGACCGGCAGACCGGCTGTACGCCACTGCGGGCGGCGCTGCTCGGGGATGTAACGCCACAGCTGTTGATGGAGGCGGGCCAGGACCAGCGCCGTCTCCGGCGGTCCGTCCAGGGTCACCGGCAACAGCCCGGCGAGTTCGGCCAGCTCGGATTGCTCGGTGCCAGGCCTGGCGATCCGCGCGCCCAGACGGTCCAGGCCCAGCTGCCGCAGCAGCGGATCGTCGTGACGGACCAGCAGCTTCAAGACCGCCGGCGGGCAATCGCGCGCCTCGAGGTGGCCGGTGAGCCAGCCGAGGTCGCCACGTCGCACCGCGGCCCGAATCGGCTCGCTCACTGGTGTCATGCCGCCCGATGGTAGTGCGCCGTGAGATCGCGTCCGGTCCAGCCGACCTGAAGTGCCGAAGGGCGCCGCAAGCGGCCGGGGGCACCTCGAGGGTGTGCGGTCGAGCAGAATCACGCGATGCACTATTGCCAGCGTTGTGAACCTGCGGTCACTCTCGAACCCACCGCAGATGTCGCGGTCTGCACGCGCTGCGGCTGGGCCGAACCTGCCCGCCGCGAGCCGCTGTACGTCGTCACCGGAGCGTCCGGTTCTGGAAAGTCGGCGATCTTCGCACCGCTGGCCGCCGCGTTGCCTGAATGCGTGGTCTTCGACGTGGATTGGCTGATCGACCCGATGAAAACCGATGGATCGGTCGCCTGGGACGCTTTCCGCGACGCCTGGCTCAGTGTCGCCCACGGGATCGCGCAGGGACGCCGCAGCACAGTCCTGCTGGGGCCGCTGATGCCGGAGCAATTGGCGGACCTGCCGTCGCGGCGCTGGATCGGGCCGGTCCACTTCGCCGTCCTGGATTGCACGGACGAGCAGCGCCGCGCCCGGCTTCAGGCCAGGCCGTCATGGCGCGAGCATGCCATCGGCGAGCACCTGGCCTTTGCCGCGCACTTGCGCCGCACCATCGGCACCGTCCTGCACACCGGAACCGATACACCGGATCAGACCGCTCGACAGGTCGCCGCCTGGGTCAGAAGCACCGCACCTCGCCGCGACGATCACGCAAGGCATCATCCGGTCTCCTCCAACAGGCTCTGAGCCAGCGGTGTCGACGGTGGCGTCGATGGTTCACGACTCCTGGTATCGCGCGGCACGACCCGGCCACGCCTGGGACGCCCGTGCCCTGGTCCGGGTTGCTCGTCCGAACCACGCCGGGCGGCTCACCAGGCGTCCGGTTGCCGTGCCGAGGGCGGTATCGTCCCGCAGTACATCGATCATCTGGCACCGAGCGCCTGAGGAGACCCTGCCGTGACGAGCCGCGAGGAAGAGACCGGGCACGGCCCGGGCGCACGGGACGTGGTGCGGCTCGCCGTCGTCGTGGGCGCGCTGGGTGTGGTCTTCGGCGACATCGGCACCAGCCCGATCTACACCATGCAGACCGTGTTCAGCCCCGCCGACCCGCACCCCGTGCCCGTCAGCGTGGACAACGTGTTCGGCGTCGCATCCCTGATCTTCTGGTCCGTGATGATCATCGTGACGGTCACCTACGTCCTGCTGGCGATGCGCGTCGACAACCAGGGCGAGGGCGGCATCATGGCGCTCATCACGCTGCTGCGCCGGTGGAGCACGCGCGGCGGCCGAACCGCGGGCGTGCTCGCGGCGCTGGGCATCTTCGGCGCGGCGCTGTTCTTCGGCGACAGCATGATCACCCCGGCGATCTCGGTGCTGTCGGCGATCGAAGGCCTCAAGATCGTCAACCCCGACCTGGAGGGGGTGATCATCCCGGTCACCGCCGTGATCATCGTGGCACTGTTCATGGTGCAACGCAGGGGCACCGCGGCGGTCGGCCGCGTGTTCGGCCCCATCATGATCGCCTGGTTCCTGGTCATCGCGGTGTTCGGAATCGCCGGTATCACCCACCACCCCGACATCCTCAAGGCCCTGTCCCCCACGTACGCCCTGGGCTTCCTGGCCGGCCACTTCGGTATCGCGTTCTTCGCCCTGGCCGCGATCGTGCTGTCGGTCACCGGCGCCGAGGCGCTCTACGCCGACATGGGCCACTTCGGCCGCCGTGCCATCACCCGCGGCTGGCTGGGCCTGGTCCTGCCCGCCTGCGTACTCAGCTACCTCGGCCAGGGCGCTCTGATCCTCGAGGATCCGGCCAACATCAGCAGCCCGTTCTTCCTGCTCGCGCCCGGCTGGGCACGCCTGCCGCTGGTCATCCTGGCCACCGCCGCGACCGTCATCGCCTCCCAGGCCGTGATCACCGGCGCGTACTCGGTCGCCTCCCAGGCCGCGGAACTGGGCTACCTGCCCCGGCTGCGGATCGCGCACACCTCCGAGGCGACCATGGGCCAGATCTACGTCCCGTGGATCAACTGGCTGCTGATGGTCTCCGTGCTCACCCTCGTCTTCGCGTTCCAGACCTCCGCGGCGCTGGCGTACGCGTTCGGCATGGCCGTCACCGGCACGATCACCATCACGACCCTGCTGTACTTCTACGTCGCCCATCTGAAGTGGGGCACCCCGCGCTGGCTGCTCGGCATCGGCGCATTCCTGCTGCTCGGCGTCGACCTGCTGTTCGTCGCCGCCAACCTGACCAAACTGGTCCACGGCGCCTGGCTGCCGCTGCTCATCGGCCTCACCGCCTTCACCATCATGACCACCTGGCAGCGCGGCAGGCAGATCGTCACCGCCGAACGTGAGCGCAGCGAAGGAACGCTGCCCGAGTTCGTCGAGCAACTGCGCGAGACGGCCGCGACCACTGCGACGGTGCCCGGCACGGCGGTCTTCCTCAACCGCGGCAAGCAGACCGCGCCGCTGGCCCTGCGCGCCAACCTCGAGCACAACCACGTCCGACACGAGCACGTCGTCATCATGTCGATCGAAACCGACACCGTCCCCCGCGTGCCGGCCGAGGAACGCATCACCGTCGACGACCTCGGCTACACCGACGACGGCATCACCCACGTCACCGCACGGTTCGGCTACATGGACACCCCCGACGTGCCCGCCGCACTGCACACCCTGGACCCGGCGGTCACCGAGGGACAGCTGGATCTCGACAACGCGACGTACTTCCTGTCGACGATCGAACTGCGGCGCGGCCCGGCGCCGACGATGGCGTCGTGGCGCAAGCGGCTGTTCATCGCGACCTCGTACATCACCGCCGACGCGGCCGCGCACTTCGGCCTGCCCCGCGACCGCACCATCATCATGGGCTCGCACATCGACGTATAGGACGAGCCATGCCACATACGCGACCGCGGCCGGCCGGGATCGTCTCCCCGGCCGGCCGCGGTATGCGGTGCCCGTGCTACGGGGCCGGGTACTGCGTGACGTACACCGGCCCGCCGATGCGGGTCGTGTCAGCCGGGTCGCCGAGCCCGTTGACCACGTGGTCGATCGTGCCCGCGCTGAGGTTGACCGTCATGATGTGGTGCAGCTGCACGCCCGGCCGGTTCGGCACCTCGAAGCCGTTCTCGGTGTGGATCGACGGGTTGTTCTGGTTGAACACGTAGACGCCGCCCCCGTACAGGGTGTGCGTGCGTACGTGGTCGCCGACCTTGTAACCCGCGTAGCCTTCGACGTCGCCGTTCATCCAGTCGGCCTGCGTCGGCGGGTCGTAGGGCAGCTCGTTCTGGTACAGGATCGTGCGGCCGTTCTCGCCGTTCCAGACGGTGTTGTACTTCTGGAAGTGCTCGACGAACAGCCCGTTGGCGTTGACGTTGTCACCGTTGATCACCGCGCCGTACCGGCCGGTGTTGGTGTTCCACCGCTGCGTGTCGGTGAAGCCCTCCACGCCGTGGTCGCCGCGCCACACCCAGGTGTGGTCGATGAGCACGTTGTCGCTGTTGACCTGCAGCGCGGTGTCGGTCTTGCCGATGTGCGGGCCGCCGACGCGGAAGTACACGTCCGACAGCGTGGTCGGGTTGCTCGCCTGCGACCAGCGCAGGAAGTTGTGCTTGCGGCCGACGCGCAGCAGCACCGGGGACTCCTTGAGACCCGCGTCGATGGTGACGCCCGCGATGATGACGCCGGGCACGTCGGCGACGTCGAGCGGCACGGAGCCGTTGACGGCGGTCAGCGTCGCCTGGCCCAGACCGAGCACCACGGTGTCGGGGCGCCACACCTCGATGCTGCGGGCGATGTCGTACACACCCGGGGTGAGCAGCAGGTGCTTGCCGAGCGCCAGCGCCACGTTGATCTTGGTGACGGAGTCGCCGGGCTTGGCGACGTAGAAGTCGCTCAGCGGCACGGTGCGGCCCGGGGTCAGGCCGTTCGCCCACGAGACGCCGCTGCTGTCGAACTTCGCCGACGGCACCCGCACCTGGTACTTGCCCTGCGCGTCCACGAACAGGTACGGCTTCTCCCGGCTGACCGGGGTGGTGGCCAGCGTGGTGTAGGGCGGGTTCGGGAACGCCTCGTCGGTCGGCGCTCCGACCACACCGGTGAACACCTGGTTCCACACCCCGTTGGACCAGCCGTCGACCTGGCTGTTGCGGGTCAGCCACTGCTGCTGCGACCCACTGACCACGAACGGCAGCTTCGAGTCGGCGATGAAACCGCCGCTGGCGTACTGCGGACCGGCCGTGCAGTAGTCCATCAGCGACAGGTTCGCCCCGGTGATGTTGAGCCGGCGCATCGAGACCGCCTGCGACACACCCCAGAAGTTCGCCGAACCGCGGCAGCCGTCCTGCCCAGCGGAGTTGACGTTGATGGTCAGGTTGGACAGGGTGCGCCAGAAGTTGACCAGAGCGAGGCAGTTGCTGGTGCCGCCGTCGGCCAGGCAGCGGTTGTAGACCTCGACCTTGCCGTTGATCACGACGTCGGTCGGCGACGCGCCGAGGCCGGCGATCTCGGTGTAGTAACCCACCTTCACCTGGAGGGGCTGCTCCGCGGTGCCGTAGGTGCCGGGCTTGAACAGGAACGCGTACCGGTTGGGCGCCATCTCGGCGTCGACCTGTGCCGTGTGCACCGCGTCCAGGGTGGCCTGGATCTGGCCGACGGGCATGCTCGGGTCGAAGACGGTGACGTTCGCGCCGAAGTTCGGCGCGGCGGCCGACGGCGGGGTCGCGGCGGCGGCCGGGCCGCTGGCGCCGGCGACGACGATCGCCGCGGCGAGCGTCGCCTTCAAGCCGAGCGCCACCTTCCGGCGTACGGCGCCGGTGCCCGGGGACGGTGCCGCTACGGCACTGCCGGGACTCGTGCTCATCATGGGGTGCAGGTCCTCTCTGCTGGACGGCTCGGCACGATGACAGCGCTCTCGCCCATGCGAGTGAGGCGTGACATGGAAATTCGATGTCGGAGAGAGCGCTCTCCCGTGCCAATCCTCTGGAGCGTAGCGGAGCGGACTCATTCTGGAAATCTCCGTTGTGGACGCTGATGCATCGATCCCGGTTTGCCGGAACAGCTGCCTTCCTCGCATCTCGCCCCGCTTGGCACCGACCGTCCACCCCGCCGACGGGGCCGATGACGGCCTCGTCTGCTGCGGCCGGAGATCAGGCGAGCTGCGGCACCCGAGACTCCTGGCGCGGCGCGACCGCCAGGTGGGCGGACAGCGCGTCGAGGAAGTCGGGCGCGTCGAAGATCTCCCCGGCGGAGGCGACACCGCTCGTCCGCGTCCGGCCCTCGAGAATGCGGCGGACTGCTTCGACCGCCAGCGGCGCGCTGATCGCGTAGATGTCCTGACCGACGGCGACGACGCGGCGCCGCATGTCGCCGGAGCGCACGACGACGTCCACGGTGAACGTCTGCGCGGACCGGCCCAGCTCGTCGACCGCGGCCGGTGCGGGTGTGTCCGCGGCGGCCAGGTCCTGCGCCGCGGCGGTGGTCATGTACGTGCGCACCTCGGGAATGGACAGATGGCTGGGCACGGTGACGACGTCGGCCATCGTGAACTCGCCGAAGACGGGCCGCGGGCCCATCGGTGAGGGGAAGTCCCACTCCAGGGTCGGCAGGTCGCCCTCGGCCGCGTAGTACTCCAGGCGTCCGCCGGTGTAGCGGACACGCCGGCCGTCGCGCCGCTCCCGGGAGACGGTGCCGGAGACACGGGTCCCGGCCGTGGGGTGCCAGCTGTTCAGCCCGTACGCGACGTGCGCCTCGTCGGCCGTCGTCCAGTCGCCCATCGCCGTCGTGACCAGCAGGTCGCCGAGTCCGCCGAAGAACGCCATCGCCGGGACGACCGCCACGCCCGCCGCCTTGGCCCGCTCGGCGAAGTGGGTGAACGTGTCGAGGTTGGCCTCGATCTCGGCCGCCACGTCCACGTACGGGATCCCGCTGCGCAGAGCGGCCTCGATCACCGGTGCCGCGGTCGAGGCGAACGGGCCGGCGCAGTTGACGACCGCGGCCACGCCCTGCAACGCCCGGTCGAGCGAAGCCGGGTCGTCGGCCGACGCCACCCGGTGTGCGAGCCCCGGATGCGCCCGCGCCATCGCCTGCAGCCTGCCCGCGTCACGGCCGAGCAGCACCGGGACGAAGCCCTGTGCGCGCAGCTCCGCCACCACGAACCGGCCCGTGTGCCCGTACGCGCCGAACACCGCCACGGTCTGCTTCGTACTCATCTGCATTGCCCCTTAAAGATCGACTAGAGCCATCCTCCCGGCAGCGCCCCGTCCCGACGAGTGTCTGGAACGCCAAGCCCCATACACTTTCGGACATGGCCACCATCGCGCTCGCCGCCACCGACGGGATGCTGCACTTCGAACTCGCCATGGCCTGCGAGATCTTCGTCCGCGACCCCTCCGGCCTGGCCGACCCGTGGTACGACCTCGTCGTCTGCGGCCCCGGCCCGGTCGGGATGGGCAGATTCCGCATGGAACCCGACGAGGGCCTGGACCGGCTCGCCCGCGCCGACACCGTGATCATTCCCGCCATCGCGGACATCGACGTGGACCTGCCGCCTGACCTGGTCGACGCCGTCCGTGCGGCCCACGACGCAGGCGCGCGGATGGTCTCGCTGTGCACGGGTGCGTTCGTGCTGGCCGCCGCCGGGGTGTTGGACGGGCTGCGGGCGACCACGCACTGGGCCCACACCGACGAACTGGCCGCCCGCTATCCCCGGGTGACGGTGGACCCCGACGTGCTCTACGTCGACAACGGCAACGTGCTCGCCTCCGCCGGCAAGGCCGCCGCGATCGACCTGTGCCTGCACCTCATCCGCCGCGACCACGGCTCGACGGTCGCCAACGCCGTCGCCCGCCGACTGGTCGTGCCGCCGCATCGCGCCGGCGGCCAGGCCCAGTTCGTCACCACCCCCGTGCCCGCCCGGGACGACCATCCCCTGGCCGACCTGCTCCCCTGGGCGCTGCAACGCCTGGACCGCCCGCTGACCGTGGAGGATCTGGCCCGCCAGACGAACATGAGCTCGCGCAACCTGGCCCGCCACTTCAAGTCGGCGACGGGCACCACTCCGCTGCAGTGGCTGTCCACGCAGCGCATCCGCCGCGCCCAGGAGCTGCTGGAGAACACCGACAGCAGTATCGACGCCATCGCGGAGGCGGCCGGCATGGGCACCGCCACCACGCTGCGCCGGCACTTCCACCGCACCGTCGGGGTGCCTCCGGACGCCTACCGCCGCACCTTCCGCACCGCCTCGCCTCCGCCAGAGTCGTGAACACCGTCCGGTCGGCAGCCTGACGGTCGCGGTCAGCGGAGGTGACCGGCTGACCCGATCCCGGCGTGCCGCGGAAATCGTGGTGCCCGCCCGTCCGACGCGATGGCAGACTGCCCAGGTGGACGACATGGCACAGGCGACAACCGGACCTGCGGTATGACCGGTCGATCGACGACTCCGGAAGCGGCGCGTCCGCACCGCCGGATGTCGTTCAACGCGGCCGCGAGCACCTATCAGCGCGGCCGGCCGCCGTATCCGGACGCGGTGTTCGAACTGCTGGCTCGCCGCTGCGGCCTGCGGCCGGCCGCGCGGGTTCTCGAGATCGGCGCGGGCAACGGGCTGGCGACCGGGCCGCTGCTGGCCGCCGGGGCGCACGTGGTCGCGGTCGAACCCGGCGCGAACCTCGCCGCGATCCTTACCGACACCCATGCGTGCGACCGGCTCGAGGTGACCGTCGCCGACTTCGAGACCGCGACCCTCACCGGCGGCTTCGACCTGGCGGTGGCGGCGACGGCGCTGCACTGGCTCGACCCCGCCACCTCGACGGAGAAGATCGGCGGCCTGGTCCGGCCGGGCGGGTGGCTGGCCGCCTGGTGGACCGAGTTCGGCGACGTCGACCGGCCGACACCGTTCCGCGACCGGCTCGACGAGGTGTATCGCGACCTGCTGCCCGCCGAACCCGGCTACCGGCAGAGCCGCTCGCACGTGCTCGACACGGACCGGTGGCGCCGGCAGCTGACCGCCGGGGGCTGGTTCGACGACGTCGCGGTCGAGACCATCGCGTGGCAGCAGGCGTTGACCGAGCAGTCCGCCCGCGACCTGTGGTCGACGTTCCCGAACATCGCCGAACTCGCCCCGCCTGATCGCGAGCAGTTCCTGACCAGACTCGCCGCGCTCGTGGCCGAGCAGGGCGGGCAGGTCGAGGACCCGCGGCTGACCGTCGTCTACACCGCCGCCCGCACCGCCAGGTGACCGGTCCGGTCCGGCGTGCGCCTGCCGGGTCAGTCGCCGGCGATGCGGCGGTCCCGGCGGAATCGCCGCCAGGACGCCAGGTAGGTGGCCGTCGATGCGGCGACCAGTCCGATTGTCACGGTGAGCACGACCATGTCCACGTTCACCAGGTGGCGCATTGCCACGACCGTCCCGGCCATCGCAGCGCTGGTGCCGATACCTTTGAGAGAGTTCACTTGCTTTCCTGACTCAGTGCCACGACGTCACGCGGGTGAAATAGGACTTCAGAATGGCCGACACGAGCCAATAGGTGCGGACCACCGTGTAGACCAGTTCCGGAATGAGCGTGGCCTCGACCGCCATCGCCTTCCAGCCCAGATTGCGCACCCGGAGCGCGGGGTAGACGATCCAGAAGGCGAACAGCAGCCAGAAGATCGACGACTGCGAGAACCCGTTCCGGGCCGCGATGGCCAGCTGGGTCGATCCGAAGCCGAGGATGTACGCGGCACCCAGCAGCCCGAGGATCAGGGTGGTTATCGAGTGCCAGGTGAACCTGGTCCAGCCCCGGCTGCGCAGGGTGTCGACTGTGCCGCGGACCCAGCGTTGCCGCTGCTGCAGCAGCTCACGCAGGGTGGGCATCAGGTCGGTGTACGCGATGCACAGCTGGTTGGAGGTCACCTTCCAGCCGCACTCCTTGAGGGTGAGGGTGGTCTCGTAGTCCTCGACGAGGTTGCGGTGGTCCTCCCAGAACACCGCGCCGCGCCAGTCGAGCACCGACTGCAGGGCCGCGCCGCGGTAGAACGAACCGGCTCCGGACATGGTGTGCACGTCGCTGCGGTAGCGGGCGTTGGCGGCCCGGCCGTACTCGATGATCTGCATGCCGAGCAGGTAGCGCTGCCACGGGGTGCGCCACAGGCCGGTGCGGCCCAGGCAGGCGGCGCTGACGCCGCCGACCTCGGGATCGGCGGCGACCACGTTGCGGGCCCGTTCTATGAACTTCGGGTGCAGTTCGGTGTCGGCGTCCATGACCAGCACGTGCCGGACCGCGTCGGTCAGCCGTCCCCCGGCCCTGCGCCGCAACCAGGCGATGCCGTAGTTGAGCGCACCCGCCTTCTTGTGCACGTTGTTCGGCATGAGCAGCACGTCGGTGGCCGGGGTGCGCGGGTCGGCCGCGAACTGCCGTGCGTAGTCCTCGGTGCGGTCGGTCGAGTTGTTGACCACCACGATGATGCGATCGGGGCGCCGGGTCTGCCCGGCCAGGGAGACCAGAGACGTCAGGATCCCCGCCTCCTCGTTGCGCGCGGGCACGATGACGACGGTGTCGAACATCATGGCGCGCCTGGGCTCCGCGGTCCGGTGATCTCTGCGGTGCCGGCCGCGCAGCATCCGGGACACGTCGTGACCGGCTGCGCGCATGGTGGTGTGTTGCATTGCTTCCTCGTGTTTCCCCGTGAACGACGTCCAGCGAGGTCGGTCACCGTCTGGAGCACGGGAAGGTTAGCGGATATCGCGATTCGGCAAGCGCTGGTCGGGAGCCGCGGAGCTGCGCCGTTTGCGGCTCA
Organism: Catellatospora paridis; assembly: GCF_009720365.1. Taxonomy (GTDB): domain Bacteria; phylum Actinomycetota; class Actinomycetes; order Mycobacteriales; family Micromonosporaceae; genus Catellatospora; species Catellatospora paridis. The sequence goes on from NZ_ML769316.1 coordinate 494,541, forward strand.
GTAGAATGTTTTGCCCGAATAATTCCGGCATTTTGCCCGCGTATCGACGAACAGAGTGATCCAGAACACGGCCACGTGCCATGTTTTCCCAGCTCAGGGCCACTTTCCGTCGCCTGTACGATGGCGCCACAACGTTTCAGCAGCCCCATGGGCATGTCGCAAGGAGTGCCCGTGAGCAGGTCCGATCCCCGTTCGCCCCGCCGTGGGCGCACCGCGGTCAGCCTGGCGGCCGTCGCCCTGGTGCTCGCCGGGGGCGGCACCCTCTACCGGGTGTGGCCGGCGAACTCGACCGCCGGATCCCCCACGGACAGCGCGCAGGACAACCCGCTCACCGTCCGCTACCGCACCGACGGCGCGGCCACGGTGCCGGTGGGCAGACCGTGGCTCGAAGTGATCAACAATGCCGACGCGCCGGTGTCCCTGCGCGACGTGACGCTGCGGTACTACTTCAGCGCCGACGACGGGGCGGCCTATTCGGCGAACTGCGTGCAGAGCGCGCTGCGGTGCTCCAGCATCACCCAGACCATCGCGGCGGCGCCGGCTCCGCTGCCGACCGCGAGCCACTACCTGCAGGTCGGTTTCACCGAGGCGGCCGGCTCCCTGGCCCCCGGCGAGACGAGCCAGGGCATCGGCCTGCAGCTGTACCGGCTCGACCACCGCGACCTCGACCAGAGCGACGACCACTCATTCGACGGCTCCATCACCAGCTATGCGCCGTCGCCCCTGGTCACCGCGTACCGCGACGGCGTGCTCAGCTGGGGACGGGAACCCGGCAGCCCCACGGCATCCGCGCCGCTCCCGCCCTTCCCCGCGGTGGCCGCCGAACCGGGGGTGCTGTTCGACAACTTCCACTACACCGGAGTCGACGACCCGGCACTGACCGCCAACGGCTGGCAGCCCCGCACCGACGGCGGCGGACCCGGCATCAGCGGCAGCTGGTCGACCGACGCGATCAGCTTCCCCGCCGACCCACAGGCGCAGGGCGGACAGGCCCTGCAGCTCCAGGTCGTCACGGACGGCACCAGGCAGGGCACCCGGCAGTCCGAACTGGCCGGCAACAGCTTCTTCACCGGCACGCTGGCCGCCCGGATCCACTTCACCGACCGGCCCGACCGCGGCCGCAACGGCGACCACATCAACGAATCCTTCGCCACGATCTCGCCGACGGCGTCCTCACCCCGATACAGCGAGCTCGACTTCGAGTACCAGCCCAACGGCGGCTGGGGTGTGCCGGGACCCAAACTCGACACGACCAGCTGGCGCAGCGCCAAGCCCCGCGACCGGGCGACCCACGCCCTGCACCGGCGGCTCGACGGCTGGCACATCGTCATGCTCACCGTGGCCGACGGGAAGGTCACCTACTCCGTCGACGGCCGTCAGGTGTTCCGCAGCGACGGCCGGACGTTCCCCCGCGAAGCCATGCGCATCCACCTGAGCACGTGGCTGGTCGACCTGCCCTTCGCGGGCGACCGCACCTGGAGCATGCGGGTCGACTGGGTCTACTCGCAGGCCGGCAAGGCGGTGACGGCGGCCGGGGTCAAGCAGGCGGTGAACCGCCTCAGCGCGGCCGGCGTCAACCACCTCGACACCACCGACCGGTGAGCGGCATCCGGCCCGCTGCGACCCGCTGACGACGGTGCCCGGGGCCTGCTCCGCTCGCGCGGCAGGCCCCGGGCACCGGTTGCGGTCAGGAGATGTCGCGGGAGCGCGTCAGCAGGGTGCCGACGAGGCCGGTGACGACGGCCCAGCCGACCAGCACCAGCGCGCCGACCCAGTACGCGGGCTGGCCGGGAAGGTTGGCGCCGCTGGTCATGAGGTTCGACGCCAGCGACGGCATCGCCCACTGGACGTTGGCGAGCCAGTCCCAGTCCAGCGCGGTCACCAGCAGGTTCACGATGATCGACACGGCGGCCGTGCCTACCGTGTAGACGACCATCGCGGTGATGGTGGCGCCGATCTGGCTGCGGATGAGCACCCCGATGCCGATGCCGATCAGGGCCCACAGCGCGTACGCCAGGCCGTTGAGCAGGACGGCCCGGATGACCTCACTGTCGCCCAGGACCGGGGTGATGCCCTCGGACTCGAGGAAGATCGCGGTCGCCGGCACGGTCAGCGCCGTGGTCACCAGCCACAGCACGATGCCGAAGATGCCGCCCGCCACCGCCTTGGCCACGATCACCGAGGTCCGGTGCGGGGTCGCCAGGAACGTCGTCGTCGCGGTCTGGTGGTGGAACTCGTTCGTCACGGTGATGATGCCCAGGAGCATGACGAACATCAGCCCGAAGTACTGCCCCGAGGTGACCATGTAGGAGGTCAGCGCGACGGGATCGGCCAGGGCCTTCAGCACCGCGGCCTGCTCGGGGTCCATGGTCTGGCCCGCCTCGGTGGGCGGCTGCAGCACGAAGTGCATGTTCAGCGCGTTGGCCGCGAACGCCACCACGAGCAGGCCCACCGCGCCGAGCGCGAACAGCCACCACACGTTGGTCGTACGGATCTTCAGGAATTCGCTGCGGACGAGCCTCACCGGATCGCCTCCTTGCCCGCTGTGAGGTCGAGGAAGACGCGCTCCAGGTCGGGGCGTTCGGTGACCAGTTCGTGGATGGCGACCCCGGCGCGCAGCGCGGCGTCGCCGACCTGCTCGGCGGTGACGCCGGTCAGCACCAGCGCGCCGTCGTCGCCACGGCTGCTGCCGACGCCGTCGAGCGCGCCGAGCAGCGTGTCGGGGTGCGGGGTGCGCACGCGTACCGTGCCCACATTGCCCGCGTTGCCCATCACCTCGGCGACCGGGCCCTGCGCCACCAGCCGGCCCGCCGCGATGATGACGACGTCGTCGGCGAGCAGCTCCATCTCCGACAGCAGGTGGCTGGAGACCAGGATGGTGCGGCCTTCGCCGGCGAGTTTCTGCAGCAGGTCACGCATCCAGCGGATGCCCTCGGGGTCCAGTCCGTTGGCCGGCTCGTCGAGGATGAGCACCCGCGGGTCGCCGAGCATCGCCGCGGCGATGCCGAGCCGCTGCCGCATACCCAGCGAGTAGCCCTTGAACTTGCGCTTGGCCGCGGGGGTCAGCCCGACCAGCTCCATCGCCTCGTCGGCGCGGGAGGCCGGCAGACCGGCGGCGGCGCAGATGACCCGCAGGTGGTTGCGGCCGGTGCGGCCCTTGTGCGCGCTCGACGCCTCCAGCACGGCGCCGACCGCGCGCAGCGGCTCGGCGAGGTCGGCGTAGCGGGAGCCGCCGATCGTCGCGGTGCCCGCGTTGGGCGACACCAGATTCAGGATCATTCGTAGCGTAGTGGTCTTGCCTGCGCCGTTCGGTCCGAGGAAGCCGGTCACACGTCCCGGCTTGATGGTGAACGAGAGTCCGTCGACGGCTTTGACCTGTTTGTAATGTTTGGTCAAGCCGGACACGACGATCTCACCATCGGTGATCACATTGCCCATCCGCACAGTGTGCTTGGCCGGGGCAAGTACGGCCATCGCGATTCCGTCACGATTCCACCACTGGCTGTCGTGGCCTGCCACCGGTTCCGGCTCCACCCGACGGCGATGAGAGTGCTGGGGCGCACCCTCCGCCGCCAGGACGACAGCAGGGTCCTCCCCGGGGCCGATGACCGCCTCCCTCGCCGGACTGACGGCACGCGCGCGCAGACGGGGCAGCATGGGCATCTGTCCAAAGGGGAGGAACGATGTCCAGAACGCCCATCCGTGCCGCATTCGGCGCCGCCGTCACGCTGATCCTGCTGGCCGGTGCCGCACCCGCCGGCGCCGCCATCGGCGCCACTCTGCGACCGCAACTGGAGGCGATCACCGCCGCCGGCATGCCCGGCGTGTTCGCCGAGGCCGTCGACGGCCGTCACCGGCAGTCCGCGGCCGCCGGCGTCGCCGACGTCAGCACCGGCGCACCCACCCGGCCCGGCATGCGCCACCGCGTCGGCAGCATCACGAAGACCTTCACCGCGACGGTCCTGCTCCAGCTCGCCGGACAGGGCCGGCTGCGGCTCGACGCACCGATCGGCCGCTACCTGCCGGCGTACGCCGTCGACGGGGTCACCGTCCGGATGCTGCTCAACCACACCAGCGGCATCGCCGACTACGACCACGTCATCTTCGCCACCGACGCCTCGCTGGAGCAGAACCGTCACCGCACGTTCACCCCGGCCGAGCTCGCCGCGATCGGGCTGGGCCAACCCGCCACGGGCGCACCGGGCGCGGCCTGGTCCTACTCCAACACCAACTACGTGCTCGCCGGGATGATCCTGGAGAAGATCACGGGACGGTCCGTGGCACACGAGATCACCAAGCGGATCATCCGTCCGCTGGGCCTGCGCCACACCTACCTGCCCGGCACCGGCACCCGCATCCACGGCCCGCACGCCGCCGCCTACATCCCCTGGTACGACGGCACGCTGCTCGACTTCGCCGACTACAACATGTCCTGGGCGTGGGCCGCCGGCGAGCTCGTCTCCACCACCGGCGACCTCAACACGTTCTACCGGGCGCTGCTGACCGGTAGGCTGCTGCGGCCCGCTCAGCTCGCCGAGATGCAGACGACGGTGCCGTGGGTGCCCGGCGCGCCGGAGTACGGCGGCTACGGCCTCGGCCTGTACTCGAACGCGCTGCCGTGCGGGCTGGCCTGGGGGCATGACGGCCTCGTGCTCGGCCACGCCACCATCTCCTGGCACAGCCCCGACGGCCGCCGCCAGGTCACCGTCGCGCAGAACATGACCCACTACGTCGCGCCCGGGCAGCCCGACCCGATCGCCGACGCCACCATCGCGATGCTGATCGCGCAGCTGTGCGGCGAGCAGTCGGCCGCGGCCCGCACCGCCGCGCACCCGCACTTCGCCGACCAGGCCTTCCGCCGCTGAGTCAGGCCGGCGCGGCACGGGTTCCGTGCCGCGCCGGCGTCTGCGCCGCCCGGGTAGGTCTCGCGGACCCGGTGGCGGTTCCGGCAAGGGGCGGATCAGACCGTTCTGTCGTGCTCCGCCCACGCCCGTGTCGGCTGCGGGTGCGCGTCGTGGTCGGCAGGCAAGCCCCACGCCTGTTCAAGATCGTCGACTCGCCGAGGCCGCACCCGCCGAAGCGCCGGCGCGTCGCCCGTCCCGCGGCTGACCAGGGCGGCCAGCGCGGTGGTGATCGGCACCGCGGCGATCAGGCCGATCGTGCCGACCGCCGAGCGCACGATCTCCTGCGCCAGGAACTCGTTGGTCAGCATCTGCCCCAGCGGCGCGCCGCCCGCGGTCAGCAGCAGCAGGGTGGGCAGCGACGCACCGGCGTACGCCAACACGATGGTGTTGATGACCGAGGTGATGTGCGCCCGGCCGACCCGCGACGCCGCCCGGTAGAGGCCGGTGAACCCCAGCTTCGGGTTGGCGGCCGCGAGTTCGGTGACGGTGTAGGCCTGGGTGACGGTGACGTCGTCGAGCACGCCGAGCGCGCCGATGAGGATGCCGGCCAGCAGCAGGCCCGCCATGTCGATGTCGGCGTTGACGAACGTGACGTACATCGACTCCTCGCTGGCCATGCCCGTCAGGTGCAGCAGCGACACCGACAGCGCCGACAGGCCGCCGGTCAGCGCGAGGGCGGTCAGCGTACCCAGCACCGCCATCGAGGTGGGGGCGTTGATGCCGTGGGTGAGGTAGAGCACCACCAGCATGATCACCGCCGAGCCGACGATGGCGACAAGCAGCGGCGAACTGCCCTGCAGGATCGCCGGGACCACGAACATCAGCAGCACCGCGAACGTGAACGCGAGCCCGACCAGTGCGAACACGCCCCGCCAGCGGCCGAACGCGATCACCGCGCCGACGAACGCCAGGGCCAGCGCCCACAGTCCGTCGGTGCGGTCATGGTCGACGATATCGTATTTGATCACGCCTTCCTGGTCGAACGACTCGGTCTCCATCACGATGATCTTGTCGCCGGCCTCGACCTCGGCCGCCCCCGGACCCGACGGGATCGAGGTGGTGACCACCTTGCCGTCGGCGAGCCGCACGACCACCTCTCCGCACGCCGGTGGCGCGGTCTGGTCCGGGGTCTGCGCCGGCGGCTCGGCGGCGTCGGCGCAGTCGACGACACGCACGGCCGCCACGACGCCGTCGTGGCTGACGGCCCCGGTCCAGGGCTCGGTCTTGAGGTCGCCTGGCCACAGCAGGAGCAGGCCGACGAGGGTGGCCACCGCCGCGGGGACCAGCGCGAGCACCGTCAGCCGGGTGGCCCGCCGACTCACCGGAACGCCGGAGTGGGAGTGGGAATGGGAGTGGGAGTGACCGGGGTCACCGGCGACGGTGTCCGGGTCGTGCGAGGGGGTCACCGGGGGCTCCTCGGCGGTTCGGCGGCCGCGCTGCCCGGGGGCGGGCCCATGCGGCGTCACTGTCAGCGGCCGGCCAAGTAAAGCACGCAGCTCAGGATGGCGCTCATGGCGATGAAGAGCGTCATCGCGCCGCCCGGCCGCGTGGGCGCAAACCCACCTCCCCCGCGCACGGAGTCAGGAGCACCCGCTTGTCGAGGTGCCTCGCCGACGCATCGGCCGCGAGGGCGTCCGATGTGGTCGGGTAAGAAAGTTGTCGGGCGGGCCGCGGGCCCATAGCGTTGCCGGGCAGCCTCACCACAGGGAGCCTCGTGAATCACCCGCCGCTCGCCGCAGACCCCGTCGTCGACACCCCGGCCGCTCCGGCCGCGCACCACGAGGAGCAGCGGGTCGCCTGGGCCGAGCTGTTCTTCGACCTGATCTGGGTGTTCGCGATCACCCAGATCACCACCACCCTGGCCGGCGCGCACAGCGTGGGTGAGGCGGCCCGCGCCGTGCTGCTGTTCCTGCCGCTGTGGTGGGGCTGGGTCGGCACGACACTGGTCGCGAACCTGGCCGGCAGCCGTGTCGACCGGGCCGCGGGCCGGCTCGTGCTGTTCGGCGCCGCCGGCTGCGGCCTGCTGGTGTCCGTGTCGATCGGGCAGGCCTACGGCGACCACGCGATCCTGTTCGCCGTCGCCTACGCCGTGCTGCGGCTGGTCCTGTGGGCGGTCCGCAGTGGACTGTCCGGTGCGTCCTGGCGCCCCGCGCTGGAGCCGTTCGCGGTCGCGCTGTTCGTCAGCGCCCCGCTCTACCTGGCCGGCGCCGTGCTCGGCGGCCCGTGGCAGACCGCGCTGTGGGTGAGCGCCGCGCTCATCGAGCTCAGCAGCCCGCGGCTGCTCCGCCGGAGCCTGAGCGAGCTGCGGTTCGAGACCGCGCACCTGCCCGAGCGGTTCGGCCTGGTGCTGATCATCGCGCTGGGCGAGACCGTGGTGGCCACCGGGAACCAGGCCGCCGCGGGCCGACTCGGCCCGGCGGAGCTGGTCGCGCTGCTGCTCGCGTTCACGCTGATCGTGCTGCTGTGGTGGACGTACTTCCACTACGGCGCACCGGCGGTGCGGCACAGCCTGGAGCACACCCCCGCGCAGTCGCGCATCGTCACCGACGTGTTCAGCTACGCCCACCTCGGCTACGTCGTGGCGATCGTGGCGGTCGCGGTCGGCCTGAAGAAGCTGCTCGCCCATCCCCTGGACGTGCCGCACAGCCTGCCCGAGCTGCTGCTGGCCCCCGGTGTCGCGCTGTACCTGTCGGGGTTCTGCTACGCGCGCTGGCGCATGTTCGGCGCGGCGACCCTGCAGCGCTCCGCCGCCGCGGTCAGCTGCTGCGCCATCGCCGCTGCTGCCGTCGTGCTGCCGATCGTCGCGACGGCCGCGCTGCTGGTCGCCGTCCTGCTCGCGCTCAACGGTTTCGAGGCCTGGCTCATCCGTACGCACCGGCCCCTGCCGCTGCTGCGGATGCCCGGCCGGAGGGCCTCCGCCGAGGTTTGACGCGCCTGATCGTGGCGTGACGGCGCGGCCGGCTGGGCATGAGGGTGTCGGACCGGCTTGCCGGCGGGTCACTCGGGTCCGACACCGAGTGGCCCGCGCCGCGGGAGTAGTCCAGGGTCCGTGCCGTCCGGCGCGGCGGGGTGAAAGGAGGTCACGATGGTCGCCACCGCGCACAGCGCGCAGGCGCGTGCCCTGGTCACCGACGCCGCAGACACACAGCGGACCGCCCGCACCCTGCTCGACGCCGAGCAGCGCCTCGTCACCGAGATCCGCGAACTCGCCACCGGCCACCGCCGGCAGCTGCTCGACGAGCGCCTGCACCAGGCCGACCTCACGCGGCTGCGGGAGGCGGCCGGCGGCCGGCTGCGGCTCGGACCACTGCAGGCGGCGGGGTTCACCACCGTCGGCCAGCTCATCGCCCGACGCCACCAGCTGCACCAGTACCCCGGCATCGGGCGTACGACCGTCACGCAGCTCGAGGCGGCCATCGAGACGCTGGCCGAGACCGTCGAGGCCGACACCGTGCTGCGCCCCGACCCCGACCGCCGCTCGCCGGCCGACACCCACCTGCTGCGCTCACTGCACCGGCTGGCCGTCGTGCGCCGGCGGGTGCGGCCCGTCCTCAGCCGCGCCGGCGAGCTGCACGACGCCATCGCCGGCAGCATCGACGGCGCGCGGCGCGCCAACAGCCGCTGGCGCGGCCTGTTCCGCGGCCGCCAGGGCCGCCAGGCCGATCGCGAGGCACTCGCCGCGCTCGACGCGGCCCTGCGCTCGCCGCGGCTCGAGACCGCCCGCACCAGGGTGGTCGCGGCCACGACGGCCCTCTCCCGCGAACCGACCGACAAGCAGCTGTGGCAGAAGTACCAGGCCGACGCCGCGACCTACCTGACCCTGCTGGCCGAGGTGACCGGCCGGGAGACCGGCGGGCGCGGCCCGGCCGAGCACCTGCCGCCCGACGACGCCGCCCGCATCGACGAGTTGCGCCTGGACACCAGCCTGCTGAACTCCACCCTACGCGGCTACCAGTCCTTCGGCGCCAGGTTCATGCTCGTACAGCGGCGGGTGATCCTCGGCGACGAGATGGGCCTGGGCAAGACCGTCGAGACGCTCGCGGCCATGTGCCACCTGGCCGCGCGGGGCGAGCGGCACTTCCTGGTGATCTGCCCGCCGAGCCTGGCCGGCAACTGGATGCACGAGATAAAACGGCACTGCAAGCTGACCCCTCGCCTGCTCTACGGCGGCGACGTCGCCAAGGCGAACGCGGTCTGGCGCGCGCAGGGCGGCATCGGCGTGACCACGTACACGGCCCTGGACCGGCTGGACCTCACCGGTGTGGAGGTCGCCATGGCCGCGTTCGACGAGGCCCACTACATCAAGAACCCGGAGGCCAGGCGCACCCGGCAGAGCCGCCGGCTCATCGAGCGGGTCGAGCGGGTCGCGCTGCTGACCGGAACCCCGCTGGAGAACCGGGTGACCGAGTTCGCCGTGCTCACCGAGCATGTGAACCCCGCCGTCGCCAGGCAGGCCGCGGCGGCGCCGTCGGCCGAGGCGTTCCGCCACGCCATCGCCCCGGCATACCTGCGCCGCAACCAGTCCGACGTGCTCGCCGAGCTGCCCGCCCGGATCGAGAACGTGCTGCCGGTGACGTTGACGGCCGACGAACTCGGCGCGTACCGCAAGGCCGTCTGGGAAGGACATTTCATGACCATGCGCCGGGCCACCTTCGGCGACCCGGCGAAGACCTCGTCCAAACTCGACCACATCCGTGAGATCACCGCTGAGGCGCTGGCCGAGGGACACAAGGTCGTCGTGTTCTCGTACTTCCGCGACGTGCTCACCGCGGTCGCGGAGGCGCTGGGCGCACGGGCGCACGGGCCACTCACCGGCTCGACTCCCCCGCTGCAGCGTCAGCAGGTCATCGACGCGTTCACCGCCAGCCGGAAACCGGCCGTGCTGGTCAGCCAGATCGAGGTGGGCGGGGTCGGCCTGAACCTGCAGACGGCCTCGGTGGTGATCCTGGTCGAGCCGCAGTGGAAGCCGAGCACCGAGGAGCAGGCCATCGCCCGCTGCCACCGGATGGGCCAGGTCCGGCCCGTGCAGGTGTTCCGGCTGATCGCCGAGGACACCGTGGACACCAGCGTGCGCGAACTGGTGGCGACCAAAGCCGCGATCTTCGACGAGTACGCCCGGCGCAGCGCGTTCAAGGACGCGAACGCGCAGGCGATCGACGTAAGCGACAACGACAGCAAGCGCGCCGCCGCCGAGCGCCTGATCATCGAGAAGGAGCGGGCCCGCCTGCGGGACCGGGGCGACGAGTGACCTGGCGCAGTCAGCACCGCTGACCGCACACCGACCGGTCGGACAGCGTTGCCCGTCTCGGCTACGTTGTGCCGATGCGTCGCCCCGGCACCCGCCTGCTCGCCCTGCTCACGCTCTGGCTCGTGCCGCTTTTCCTGCTGCGGACGGGCTGGCATCTCGCGACCGACGACAAGACGAGGATCGTCGACGCGAACCTGACGTTCGGAGGCGACGACCCGGTTCTGGTGCTCGTCACGGTGGTCTGGTGGACCTGGGCCGTGCTCGCCGCCATCGCCGCCGTCGCGGGTCGGCCGGAGCCGATGCGACGGGCGCTGCGGTCCCTGCCGGTCGCGCTGGCTGCCTTGCTCGGCGCCCTGCTGGTGTTCGTGGTCGGCTTCCTCGCCTTCGGCCTGGTGATTCCCGGCGGACTCGTGGTCGGCGGCCTGGCTCTGCTCATCGTGATCATCGTGCTCGCGCCGGTCATCGCACGGCTGGCCGTCACCGGCCCGGTCGCCGTCCTCGCGCAAGCTCGTGGGCTCGCGGCCTTCTCCCAGGCATCCGGCCTGGTCCGCGGGCAGGTCCCGGTGACCACCGTGATCACCGTATTCGGCGTGGTGGCTCCTGTGCCGGCCATCGGATGGCTGATCGAGAACACTCGGCCCGCGGGCTTTGTGCCGGGTGTCCTGCATTGGCTCGCGACCGATGCCGCCCTCGTCGTGGTCGCCGCCGTGCAGGCGCGGTCGTTGCTCGCGGCGTATCAGGACTGCCTGCCGGGACCCGGACCCGTCGCCACGACGCCGTCGGCGGGGCCGTCGCCGCGGCTGCTGGCCGGGGCCGGGGCCATGCTCGCCATGTCCGGCCTGCTGGCCGGAGGCACGGTCGCGCTCGACCGGCTGCCGCAGGTCACGACGCTCACCCCGTCGGACATGAACCAGCACCTGATCAAGGTGGGTTGGCCTGCCGGGCGCCATCCCATCTTCATCGGGCAGCACTTCGTCAACGACTGCCTCGACGAACAGTGCAGCGACGTCAAGACCACCGACCTGTCGGTCACCATGTTCGACCCGACGGGATCGGCGGCGATCGCTGCCGACGGTGCGGTGTTCGCGCTGGGCCAGAAGCAACTCGAACACTGCGACGCGCAACGCCGATGCCGGCACACGGACGGCCTCCTCGAGATCCTCGCGGACTCGGACGCCGATGCGGTCGCACTGTCGGCAGAGGGTGACCTGCTGATCGCGACCGCCACCGCGGTCGGTGAGCGCGCGAAGGCCACCCAGGTCGAGCTGGGTCTGGTGCACTGTCGTGACGTGCTGTGCGCGGATTCGCGTACCACCAGGCTCGGCGTCGTCCAGGCCGGTATGAAACATTCCGGCGGCTGGCGGCAACAGGTGGTGGCGCTGGCGCTCGACAGCGCCGGCCGTCCGGTCGTGGCGCTGCGGTCCTACCACGCAGGAGCGCGCGACGGCTGGCCTGCCATGGCGGGGTTCACCGAAACGCCGCCGGCGGGCCCACCGGGCGAACTGTGGGTGGCCCGATGTGACACTGCGGACTGCCGGCACGCCCGCGTGGACCAGCCGTCCGCGGACGACATCGACGATCTGGCGCTGCTCCAGTTCGATGCCATGCTCGGCTGTCTGCGCAGCGACTGCGGCCCCGACGTGCCGGTCGCGACGATCGCGCGGCCGCAGGGCGGCGCCTACGCGGTCCTCGTCGAACCACGCGAACGGGACGGATTCTGGATCCGGGTCGGCGAGCGGTCGGACGAGATTCAGGCCACGCTGCTCGTCTGCGCCGATGCCACCTGCCGGCAGGCACGGCGGATCCCTCTCGAATTCGGCCAGCTGGGCAGCAGCAACCTACCGAGGCCACTGCCGAGCGAGATATGGATCATGGCGGTCAACCCGGACGGGCGGGTGCTGCTCACCCGTCCGAGACACAACCCCACCGACATCCATGTCGTCCAGCCGTGATTCTCATCCCGTGACGGATCCCGTCCGTGCAGCGCGGGGCGCATTCCGCCGTCGGGGTGAGACACCCGGGCACCCGCTCCAAAGTCCACAGTCGGGGGACGTACCCTACTGCGAGTCGGGAATGGCTCTGCGGTTCTGGCCTGCGAAGGTGGTCGCGTTGGTCCGTGCGGGAACGGTGCTCGCCGAACGGTATCGGCTCGAGCAGCGCGTCGGCAGCGGCGGCATGGGTGAGGTGTGGCGGGCCTTCGACGAGGTGCTGGGCCGCACCGTCGCCGTCAAATGCCTGCTGGACAGCCACCCGGACGACCCCAGCTTCGTCGCCCGGTTCCGTACCGAGGCACGCGTCATGGCCACGATCAGCCACCCCGGCGTGGTGGAGGTGCACGACTTCGGCGACGACCCCGCAGCGGGCGTCTACCTGGTCATGAAATACATCGACGGCGAGTCCCTGGCACATACCCTGGCCCGGGTCGGACGGCTGAGCGCCGAGGCGACGATGCGGCTGGTCGCCGACGCCGCCGAGGCGCTGCACGCGGCCCACGAGAAGGGCGTGACCCACCGCGACATCAAGCCCGGAAACCTGCTGCTGCGGGCGGACGGCAGCACGCTGGTCACCGACTTCGGCATCGCCCGATCGGCCGGCGCGACCGGTTTCACCACCACCGGCTCGCTGGTCGGCACCGCCGGATACCTCGCGCCCGAGCGGGCGATGGGCCGTCCGGCCACGCCCGCCTCGGACATCTACGCGCTCGGCATCGTGGCATACCGGTGCCTGGCCGGCCACATGCCGTTCACCGGCGACAGCGTGGTGGAGATCGCGATGCGCCACGTCCACGACGATCCCCTGCCACTGCCGCCGGACGTGCCCCCCGGCGTGCGCGCGGTGGTGGCGCGGGCGATGGCGAAGGACCCGGAGCTGCGCTGGCCCACCGGTGCCGCGCTCGCCGAGCAGGCGCGGCTCGCGGCGGTGGCGGACACGTCGGAGCCCCTGTCCCCCACGGCCGCGACGCCGTCCGGGCCGACCCGGCCCCAGGCCGTGGTGGCGGTGCCTACCCGTGACCAGTCGGTTGCCGGCGTGCGTCGCGGCAGGCGGCCGCTCGGTTACGCGGTCGCGGGGCTGGCCCTCGCGGTCATCGCGACGGCCGCGATCGTCCTGCGCCCGGCCGACGACCCGCAGCCCCAGAGCCTCGCGGCGAGCCCGGAGCCCAGCACGTCCGGTTCCGCCGCAGCCGGTGACGCCACGACTCCGGCGGCCAGCCCGAGCGCCACGAATCTCGCGCCGAGTTCGGGGGCGGCGAGCCCCGCGCCGAGGTCCGGCGCAAGCCCGAAGCCGAGCGCCCGAACCGCGTCGCTCGCGACGCCGAGCAACCTGACGGCGACACCGATCAGCGCGAGCACGATCCGCCTGCGCTGGAAGGACACCTCATCCGGCGAAGGCGGCTTCACCGTCATCAACGGCAACACGTCGCGCGACGTCGCCGCCGACACCACCACGTACGACTGGACCGGCCTGTCGCCCGCGACCCGCATGTGCTTCAAGGTCCGCGCGTTCGACTCCGCCGGAGTCTCGGACTATCACCCGACCGCGAACGATTGGGTCTGCGTCATCAGCCTGTCCGGCTCGGGACCCGTGGCACCCGGCAATCTGACCGCGACGGCGGTCGGCACCGGAACGATCCGCCTGCAATGGACCGACCGCTCGTCGGACGAGGACGGTTTCACCGTCACGACCAGCGACACGTCCAGGAACGTCGGAGCCGGCACGACGGAGTTGAACTGGGACGGCCTGGCCCCCGGCACCTACATGTGCTTCAAGGTCCGCTCGTACCACTCCGCCGGCGTCTCGGCCTACGCCCCGACCGCGGAGAACGACTGGGTCTGCCTCACCACACCGACCACCTAGGCTCGCGCGCGGCTGCGATGGAGGACCCGACGACCACGCGGGTGCCCTGCTCCAGATCGCGCGCCTCAGGCCGGCGGGCTCTCCGGTTCCGCGGGGGCGCCGACCCGGTCCCGGATCAGCGCGATCACGGTGTCGGCGGTCCGGTCGAGGTGGCTGCGGCCGTCGGGCAGCTTGGCCTGCGGGCTGATGTAGCTGCGCGGACCGACGTGGGTGGCCGGGTCGAGCCAGTGCACGGTGATCTTCCCGTCACGGACGGCCCGGTTCCACCCGCTCCAGCGGAACAGCGGCCAGCGCTGCGGAAAGATCCACATGCCGGTGCGCTCGATCCAGTCACTGGCCGCGGTGAGCCGGTCGAGGTGCTGGGCGTGGCTGATGTCGTTGGCGCCGTTGTAGAACCCGCCGAGAGTGATCAGCCACAGCGGGCAGCGCAGCTCGGACCACAGCTCCTCCACCGCGCCGGTGGCGACCTGGGCGCCGCCGCTGTAACTGAGCAGCACCACCGGGATGCCGCTGTCGGGGGTGTAACCGGCGAGCCGGAGCTGGGCGGCGATCTGCGATCCGACGGCGCGGTTGTACAGCGGACGGTACCGGCGGTCGGCGGCGACGAAGATCTGCATCACGTTGTGCAGGAACAGCACCAGCCCCATACGGCGGCGCAGCCAGATCCACACCGGCCGGTTGGCGAGCGGGTAGGCCAGCGGGGAGTAGGGCTGCACCTGGCCCAGCACCCTGAGCTCCGGCGCCCTGCCGAGCAGGGATTTGACGAGCTGGCCGCCGTCGCGGGTGTCCTGGAAGCGGCGTTTGCCGATGCCGTCGAGGTAAACGAGGTAGGCGGCCGGAGGGCGGTCCGCGTCCGCGCCCCGCGCGTAGGGCACGCGCGGGGGAAGCGCGGTGTCGGGAGTACGCCAGCCCGCGGTGTAGGCCAGCAGCTCATACCGGGAGAGCAGGGCTTCGGCGAGCAGCACCGGTCCGATTCCGAAAAGCAGCAGCAGAAGCGCGAACTCGATCACCGGAGCGGCTCCGGCACCGTGGTCCTGTTCAGCCTCGCGACCAGGCGGCGGACGCCCTCGACGGCGATGCCGAGCCCGGCTCCCGCCACAGCCACGCACCCGGCGGCCGCCCACCAGCCGATCCCCGCCACCGGCACGAGCGCGGTGGCGAGGCCCGCCCCCACGCCCACCATGAGCAGCAGGTGCAGTAGCGGCCCGAGCAGCGGAAACGCCAGGATTGCGGCGAGCAGCAGCGGGGCGACCAGACCCGGTGTCCAGACCAGCACGCCCTGGTCGGTCGTCGAGGTGGGCAGCACCAGCTCGGCGAGGGTCCATGCGGACAGTGGCCAGAGTGCGAACACCGCGGCGTCGACGAAGGCACCGGCGACCACCAGCCAGATCGCCCGGGTGTGCGAAACGCCGGACAGGCGCGCCACCAGGGGCAGCAGCCGCCCGATGGCCTCGGACAGGCCGGCGAGCAGCAGCAGTACGGCGACGAAGAGGGTCACCGTTCAGCCCTGCGCGGCAGCTCGACGGGCCCCGGCTCGGTGACGCCGGCCTGCCGCAGGTAGCGCTCGAGTTCGTCGGCGGCGAGGGGGAATCCGCTCGCCTGACGCTGGGCGGCCTGCAGGGCGCGCACGCCGTCGCGGAACCGGGGCTCACCGAGCACGCGCTGGGCGAGGGCGCGTACGACCTCGACGTCGGCGTCCTCGGTGCGGATGGACAGACCGGCGTCGAGGTCGACGATGCGGCGGGCCGTCAGCGTCTGGTCCGCGCCCTGCGGGACGGCCAGCATCGGGACGCCGGCGTACAGGGCCTCGTTGACGCTGTTGACGCCGCCGTGGGTGACGAACAGCGCGGCGCGGGCCAGCACCTCCAGCTGCGGCACGGAGCTCACGGCGAGCACGTTCTCCGGCAGGGGACCGAGCTCGGCGGGGTCGGTGTGGCCGGTGGCGACGACCACCGTGCCGCCGAGCGGGGCCAGCGCTGCGGCGAAGGTGCGCAACAGCCGCGGGCCGGCCTCGAACACCGTGCCCATGGAGACGTACAGCACCGGGTCCCGCAGCCGGGCGGCGGGGAACGACGGGTCGGCCGGGCGGGCGCCGATGCTCGGTCCGACGAAGCGGTAGGACCGGTCGAAGCTGTCGGCGTCGGGGTGGAACGCCTGCGAGGTGTAGACCAGGTTGAGCGGCTGACGGATGTCCGCCAGGTCGGTCAGGGGCACCGCCCGCATGTCGTACCGGCGGCGCAGTTCCCAGCGGGCCCGCAGGTATCCCGCCGCGCTGCGGGGCATGGTCGCGGCGGCGGCGAGCAGCCCCCAGGAGGCGCGGGTGGGGCTGGGCACGTGCCGGTTGAACGCGAACGTGGTGAACGACGACGCGGCCGGCACGCCGAGTTCGCGGGCGGCCACCGGCCCCCACAGACAGGCGGAGTCGTGCACGACCAGGTCGGGCCGGGCGCCGCGCAGATCGGCCAGGACACCGGGCAGCACCTGCACCGCGGTGCGCGCGAGTTGTTCGAGCAGGGTGATCGGCGTCGGCGGGCCCGACATCGGTATCTCGCGGCCGGAGTACAGGAACACCCGTGCGCCGGTGGCCGCGATCTCCTCGGCGTGGGCGGGCGTCGTGTGGTAGGTGACGGTGTGGCCACGACGGACGAGCTCGGCCGCGAGCGGCAGTGTCGGGTTGATGTGACCGTGCATGCCTATGTTGAGGAAGGCGACCGTGCTCATCGTCCGGCCCTGGCCGGGGAAGGGGTCGGTGCCGGGCACCATGCAGCGATCATGATCCGCTTTACCTCCGCGACAGAGCATCGCGCTCGTTCGCGCCCAGTATGGCAGCCCAGAATGATCCACTCGGCCGGGACCCCTGGTAGCGACGGGTGTCGACCCGAGGGGCGGATCCGCGCCGGGTCATGCCCCCGCACCGTCGCACGAGTCGCTGGGTCGGCTCTTCCGGTCATACCGGCTCCGACGGTTCGGCGACCGGCAGCGCCGCGTGAAGGTACCGGCGTGAGCTCACGCCGAGCTTCGTGAACACGTTGCCCAGGTGCCATTCGACCGTACGCGGGCTGATGAACAGCTGGGCGGCGATCTCCGGATTGGTGTGACCGTCCCTGGCGAGCCTGGCGATCTGCGCTTCCTGGCCGGTCAGCTCGCTGAGCGCGCTGACGTTGCGCTTGCGTACCGTCTCCCCCGTCGCGGTCAGCTCCCGCCGGGCGCGCTCGGCGAACCCGTCCGCTCCGGACCGGGTGAACGCATCGTGGGCGGCGCGCAGCTGCACCCGGCTTTCCTGGCGGCGGTTCTGGCGGCGCAGCCACTCGCCGTAGACGAGGCGTGCGCGGGCCAGATGAACGGCGATCCGGCAGCGCCCGAGCTGGTCCACGGCTTCCTGATAGTGCGCCTCGGCGGCCGGGCCGTCGGCCAGCAGCCCGCGTAAGCCTGCCTCGATGCCGCGCGCCCATGCGGTCGCGCTGGCATGGGTGCTCGGGACGAGCCTGTCCAGCGCGGCCTCGGCGGTGTCCCGATCGCCGTTGCGGGCGGCCGCCTCGACCAGTTCGATCAGCGCCCAGCCGAAGAACCCCAGGTCCTCGTGCGCGCATGCGCGGGTGGCAGCGGCCTGCGCGGCCTCGTAGCGGCCGAGGCCGTTGTGCAGCAGCGAGGCTGCGTACTCGGCCAGCGCCAGCGCGCGGCCTTCACCCTGGGCGCTCGCATCCCTGATGCCGGCCTCGATGGCGGCCAGCGCCTGTGGCTCCTGCGCCCGCCAGGCATCCAGCAGCAGCGAGGCGTACCTCAGCGGCGTGCTGCCGATCGCCTCGGAGATCGCGGCCGACTCGTCGACCAGCGTCGCCGCGGTGTCGAAGTCGCCTGTGTGCAGGCAATAGTTCGCCTGGTAGGTCAGCGCGATCGGAAGGACCGACAGCGTCCCGGCCTTGCGGGCGATGTCGGCGCCGCTGGTGGTCAACTCGTGCCAGGCGTCGTCGTCCCACACTTCCGGTGCCAGTGGCTCCGGGGTCACCGGGCAGGCCAGCCAGAGCCAGCCGACGATCTTCGCCGCGTCGGAGTCCTGCTCCCGGCGTAGGGTGCGCAGCGCGTTCTGCAGCGCGCCGACTCCGCCGGCATAGCCGCCGATGATCCGGTCGGTGATGCTGTCCAGCAGCACGTCGACCGTCCGGGGCGGTGTCGAGGCGTGCGGTCCGGCGCGGACCGCCAACGCGACCTCGACCTCGCCCGGGCCGAGTCGGCCGGCGAGGATAGCCGCCCCGACGGCCTCCAGCAGCGTGTCACGGGCGAGCGCGGCATCGAGCGGCGCCATCCGGGCCGCGGCGTCGAGCAGCAGCCGTGGCGCGTCACCGCCGCGCACCTGGGTGCACACCAGCCTGGCGCGCAGCCGCTCGAGCCTGGCCCGCTGCAGATCGTCCATCGGGCCGGCCTCCGCGACCGCCAGCAGGTTGTGGGTGTGGTCGACGGCACCGACCTCGAACGCGGCCTCGGCCGCGGCCAGCGCCCGGGCGACCCGGCGGGCGGGGTCAGGTGTCAGGTCGGTGGCCCAGCGCAGGAAGGTGGCGGTCGCTGCGGCTCCACCCCGGCGGTGCGCTCGCGCGGCGGTGCGCTCCAGGTCGGCGGCGATCCGCTCGTCGGGTTGGGTGGCGGCGCGGGCGCGATGCCAGGCTCGGCGGTCGGGGTCGAGTGCGGGGTCGGTCGCCTCGGCCAGGGCCAGATGCGCGGCGCGGCGTTGCGCCATGGTCGCGCCCCGGTAGACGGCCGTGCGGACGAGCTGTTGGCGGAACCGCACCCGGGCGCCGATCTCGATCAACCCGGCCGCCTCCGCCGGCGCGCCGGCGGAGGCAGGAATGTCCTGGACCTCGGCTGCGCGCCAGAGCAGGCCCGCGTCGCCGGTCGGATCGGTCGCGGCGATCAGGAGCAGCTGCCGGGTGTCCTGCGGCAATGACTGGACCTGCTGCTGGTAGGTGCTCTCCAGGTGGCTCGTCGCGGAGCGGCCCTCGGGGTGCCAGAATCCACCGGCCGGCTCCGCCGGTGCGAGCGTGCGCGGCACCTGAAGCAGGGCGAGGGGGTTGCCGCGCGCCTCGGCGACGAGCCGGTCGCGGACCTGCGGGTCGAGTGGCACCCGCACGACGGAGGCCAGCAGTGTGCGGGCGTCGGTGTCGCTGAGGCCCGACACGGTGAGTTCGGGAAGGCCGGGCAGCACGGGCGGTCGGGCGGGCTCGCGTACCGCGAAGATCAGCGCCACCGGTTCGGCCTGCAGTCGCCGGGCCACGAACGCGAGCGCCTGCAGGGAGGCGTGGTCGATCCATTGGGCGTCGTCGACCAGGCAGACCAGGGGCTCGTCCACAGCGGCGCCTGCGAGCAGGCTCAGCGCCGCCAGCCCGACGATGAACCGGTCCGGCGGCGGGCCGCTCTGCGCGCCGAACGCGACGGACAACGCCTCGCGCTGTGGTGCGGGCAGTTGCGGCAGCCGGTCGAGCATGGAGGCGAGCAGCTGGTGGAGGCTGGCGTAGGGCAGTTCCATCTCGGATTCGACGCCGGCGACGGTGGCGACCGCGAACCCGGCCGCGTCGGCGGCGATGTGGTCCAGCAGAGCGGTCTTGCCGATCCCGACCTCGCCGCGCAGCACGAGGATCGCACTGGTGCCCGCCCGCGCCTCGGCCAGCACACGTTCGAGTGCCGCCGACTCACGGCGCCGCCCGATCAGCCCCACGGGTGTTTCCGTTGCGAATGCGCTCATCTCAGGTTCATTTCCAACCGTTGGTGCGCAAAACGGTAATTAAGGTCATCCTACCCAATGCGCGGGCATCGATCAGCGCGGCGGCGAGCAGGACCGCCCTACTCGACCATCCGCAAATGGGGCACATAACCGCATTTAGCTACTGGCGAGCACGAACGGAGCTGCTCGGACGGCTCGGCGGCCCCGGGGACGGGCTCCCGGGGGACGCGACCCCCGGGGGTTCCCTGGGGCGACGAGGGATCCTATCGGCGACCGTGGACCAGTCGGCGCCATCCGCCGACTTCCCCACGACGCGCCGCCACGGCGCAAGCCCCGGAGGGCCGGACAACGTGAGTGTTCCAGAGATCGAGATCGACCACGGCCCGCGTGACACCGCGGTCCGCAGCGACGTCGTCGCAGGCGCCCACGTCGCCGAGCACGCCGGCGACAACCTCCACACACCGCCGACGCAGCCGATGCCCCACCCGCACCCGTCCCGCCAGCACACCAGGCACGACCCGTTGACCCGGCTGCCCAACCGCGCCATGCTCAGACACGCTCTGCTCGCCGCCCTGTCCCCCGCTGCCACGCAGCGCCCGGTCGGGCTGTGCCACCTGGACGTCGACGGGTTCACCGCGATCAACCACACCCTCGGACACGACGTCGGCGACCAGCTGCTGCAGACGATCGCCCAGCGCCTGTCCGCCCGGCTCGGCGAAGGCTGCCTGCTCGCCCGCACCGGCAGCGACGAATTCACCGTCCTGGTGACCTCGTGTTCTCACATCACCGACGTCACGAACATCGCGGACACCATCCTGCAGGCGATCCGCGAGCCCATGGACATCGGCGGACGGCGGCTGCACGTGACCGCCAGCGTCGGCGTCGCCGCCCACACCCCGCAGCTCGGCTCCGCCCACCAGCTGATGAGCGCCGCCGAGTCCGCACTGTCGCAGGCGAAGTCCGCCGGCCGCGACCGCTACCGCCGGTTCGACCCGGACCTGCATGCCCGGCAGCTCGCCCGGCACGAGATCGCCCGGGCGCTGCCGCAGGCATTGGCCCGCGGCGAGCTGTTCGTGGAGTACCAGCCGATGGTGCGGGCCGACGACGGCGAGCTGCACGGCGTCGAGGCACTGGCCCGGTGGCGGCATCCGCAGCAGGGCGTGCTCGGCCCGGCGCAGTTCATACCGGTAGCCGAGGAACACGGGATGATCGACAAGGTAGGGATGTTCGTGCTGCGTACCGCCTGCGCGCAGGCCGGGACGTGGAAGGCCCGCCATCCGGGCCGCCCCCTCGTCATGAGCGTCAACATCGCCCCGGCGCAGGCTGACGACCCGGCGCTGCCCGGCCTGGTGGCCGGCCTGCTCGCGCAGCACGGCATCGACCCGGCCATGTTGCAGCTGGAGATCACCGAAAGCAGCATGATGCCGACCGCCGGGCAGGCTGTCGAGACGCTACGAGCGCTGGCCCGCCTCGGCGTGCGCATCGCCATCGACGACTTCGGCACCGGCTACGCGAACCTCACGAACCTGCGGTCACTGCCGGTGCACCACGTCAAACTCGCGCGGCAGTTCGTCACCACACCCGACGACGAACTCGCCGAGCGGGTCGACTGCGTCCTGATCGCGACGGTCGTACGGCTCGCCCGCAGCCTCGGCCTCGGCGTCATCGCCGAAGGAGTCGAATCGCAGGCGCAGGCACAGATCCTGCGGCGGCTCGGCTGCGACGTCTTCCAGGGATACGTGTACGGCAGGCCGCAGTCACCCGAAGCCATCGACGCCCGCCTCAGCAACACGTCCGGGCGCGAACGTAAAAGAAGGGGCAGTCGACCATGAAGATCACCGTCATCGGATCCAGCGGCCTCATCGGCTCGCACCTCACCCGGCAACTGCGGGTCCGGGGCCACGACGTCGTGGCCGCCGCACCCGGCACCGGAGTCGACACCGTGGCCGGAACCGGCCTCAGCGACGCGGTGGCCGGTGCCGATGTCGTCGTCGACGTCACCGACGCGCCGTCGTTCGGCGACGCCGCGGTCATGGACTTCTTCCAGACCTCCGGGCGCAACCTGCTGGCCGCCGAACTGGCTGCCCGGGTGCGCCATCACGTGGCACTGTCGGTCGTCGGCGCCGACCACATGCCCGCCAGCGGCTACATGCGTGCCAAGGCCGCCCAGGAACAGCTGGTCGGATACGGGCTGGTGCCGTACACCATCGTGCGCTGCACCCAGTTCTTCGAGTTCCTGAACAGCATCGCCTGCGTCAGCAGCCGGGACAGCGGCACGATCCGCCTGTCACCCGTGCTCATGCAGCCGATCGCCGCCCAGGACACCGCCACGATCCTCGCGGACATCGCCGAAGGCGAACCCCGTGGCGGCCACCTCGACATCGCCGGACCCGAGCGACTGCGCCAGGACGAGCTCGTCCGGCGGCTCCTGGTCGCCCAGCACGACCCCCGCGCCGTCGTGGCCGACCCGACCACCTACTACTTCGGAGCGGCCGTCGACGACACGACGCTGGTGCCCCCGCGGCCGTGGCAGCTGGGCAGCACACACTTCACGGACTGGCTGACCGGACGGGGCCCGGCCATCAGAGCACGCCGCCGTTGACCTGGATGACCTGACCATTGACCCAGTGCCCGGCAGGCCGGGCCAGGAACGCGACGACCTCGGCGATCTCCGCCGGTGTGCCGAGACGATTCGTCGGAGCCCGGGCGGCCAACTGGGCGAGAGTCTCGTCGTCCTTGCCCTCCAGGAACAGCTCCGTCGCGGTGGGTCCGGGCGCCACCGCGTTGACGGTGACGTCGCGACTGCCCAGCTCACGCGCCAGGATCAGGGTCATCGCCTCGATCGCGGCCTTGCTTGCGCTGTAGGCGGCGTAACCCGGCATGGCCAGCCGTACCACGGCGGTGGAGAACGTGATGATCGCGCCGCCGGCGCGCACCCGGCGCGCGGCCTGCTGCGCCACCATGAACGTGCCCCGGATGTTGGTGCGGTAGAGCACGTCGAGCACCGCCAGGTCGAGTTCGGCGACTGTCGAGGTGCGCCCGAGGCCGGCGTGCGCGGCGGCGTGGACGACCACGTCGACCCCGCCGTAGGCCGACTCGGCCGCGTCGAACAGCGCCGCGACCGAAGCCTCGTCCGACACGTCGGCGCGCATGCCGAGCGCCGTCCCGCCGGCCGCGGTGATCTCCTTGGCGACCGTGTCGGCCTCGTCCTGGTTGCGCGAGCAGACGACGACGGCGCATCCGTCGCCGGCGAGCAGGCGTGCCGAATCGCGGCCGATACCGCGTGAGCCGCCGGTGATCACAGCCACGCGGGGCTGGGCGCCGGCGGTCGTGGTGCTCGTCATGGTGTTCCCCCGTTCCTGCCGCCCGCCGCGGAAGGCAGCACCGGTGGCGGGCCGGGAGGGTCCGTTATGTTCTTTTCGACCTTAACAGCCGCGCGGCGGCCACGCGGCGGGTGCCGACAATCGCCAACGCCGTCGCGGCGGCATGGTCGCGGCCTATGCTGCGGTGACAGGGGGTGTGGCATGCCTGGGAGTGGTGCGCAGGGCAACGGGATGTCGGTCGGCACCCGACTGGCGATCTTCACCGTGCTCGCGGGCGCGACCGCGGCCGGAGTCGCCGGCGCGCTGCGCCGCCGCCACCGCCGCGACACCGTCATCGCCGAGAAGGATCTCGGACCCAAGAGCCGCTGACGTATGGGCCATCAGCCGCCGAGGACCGGGTTTCCGGTCCTCGGCGGGCTCGGTTCGGGCCGTCGTGCCGGCGCGGGGTGGCGGACGGGACGCGTCAGATGCCCAGGAAGGCCGCGATGCCCCTGGCGTGGCCGCGGGCGGTGGCCGTGATGAAGTCGGCGCGCTTGAGCAGATTGGCGTTGGCCACGGTGTCGATGAACAGATTCTCGGTGAGCACCGCGGGCATGTTGCTCTCGCGAAGCACGTGGAGGTCGGCGCTCTTCTGCCCGCGGTCGGTGACCGACCCGATCGAACGCATCCCGGACAGCACATTGGAGTGGACGAGGTTCTGCAGGCGGACCGTGGTGGATCCCACGCCCGGGTATCGGTAGCTTTCGAATCCGCTGCCGCCGCCGGCGTTGATGTGGATGCTGACGAAGATCGTGGCGCCCCACGCATTGGCGTCGTCGGTGCGGTAGGCGAGGCTGCGCGTGACATCGGTGGTGCGCGACAGGCGCACGTCGACGTTCCAGCTCGCCTTCAGGATGTCGCGCGTCTGCAACGCGATGTTGAGGGTCAGCGTCTTCTCCTGCAGGCCGTTGGCGACCGCGCCGGGGTCGGTGCCGCCGTGGCCGGGATCGATGTAGACCTTGGGGACCGCGGCGAATGCGGGGCTGGCCGCGAAGGGCGCCACCGCCAGACCCGCAGCCGCGGCGAGCAGGGTGCGGCGGCGCGCGCCGGAGTTGCCGATCATGTGTGCGCCTCTCGTGGGGGAGCGAGGGGGACCGTGACGGCAAGAACATAGCGCATATAGATGTATCTATGAAGATGTCTTGCAAAGTTTTTCTGATGTCCGGTCTTTTCCTTCACCCGCCCCTCCCCCGGCACGGTTGCACCGCAAAGCGTCAGGCCGCCGGATCACTTGGGATCCAGCGGCCTGACGAGAGTTGGGTGACGATCCGGGCTGGGGTGTCAGCCGGCCAGGTTGAGGTCGACCAGGAGCGCGTCGGCGAGGCTCGACTCGACGTTGTCAGAGAACTGCGGGCGCGACGACGGGAGCACGAACTTGTAGCCGACCTGGCGCACGGTGCCGATCATGGCTTCGTACTCGGAGCCGAGCTTGGCGCGCAGGCGCCGCACGTGCACGTCCACCGTGCGGGTGCCGCCGAAGTAGTCGTAGCCCCACACCTCGCGCAGCAGCTGGTCGCGGGTGAACACCCGGCCCGGGTGCTGGGCCAGGAACTTCAGCAGCTCGAACTCCTTGTAGGTGAGATCGAGGTGCCGTCCCTTGAGCTTCGCCGCGTACGTGTCGGGGTCGATGGTCAGCTCGCCACCACGGATCACGCCGCCGGCAGCCGCGGTCGCGGAGTGCAGACGCCCGGTCGACACCCGCAGCCGGGCCTCGACCTCGGCGGGACCGGCCGCGGCGAGGATGACGTCGTCGACGCCCCAGTCCGCGTTGATCGCGACCAGGCCGGCCTCGGTGACCACCGCGATCAGCGGCACGCCGATGCCGGTCGCGTGCAGCATCCGGCAGGTGGCCCGGGCCTCGGACAGTTCGGTACGCGCATCGACCAGGACCGCGTCCGGGGTGGGCGCCGACACCAGCGTGCGCACGTCGCGCGGTGCGGTGCGCACGGTGTGCGGCAGCAGGTCGATCGCGGGCAGGACGGCCGATGGTTCACCGGCACGTGCCGTCACCAGGAGAAGGATTTCCACGGTTCGCCTCCGTCGTTCGCGGTTCGCACCGAACGGGCGTCCGCTGCACGCACCGGCACAAGCCGATGGCGCGGGGGATGCGGTGCCGCGTCGGTCCCGGCGTCTCTGACGGGTGATTAAGGCATGAGCATAGTCGAGGACGCGGTAAAGGCCAGTGATTGATTTCTTTGTCACTACTGTCTTTGCGCGGGTATTCCCGGCAGTTTTCCAGCATGTTTCCGGACCGGGCGCAGCGCCCGAACCCGCAGCCCGGCGCAGCGCCGCACCGGCGGCCCGAGTGGGGCCGCAGACCGGACGCCGCGAAGCATTCGCTTTCCGGCCGCACTCTTTCGCCATTGGACACACACCGCTCCCCTGGGTCGGCCGTCCTGTGCCCGCCGAGCACGGCTCGGACTGTCGGACCCAGCGCCTAACCTCGATATGCCGGCCCTGGACCGACACCACCAGGATCCGGCAGGCGGGCAGGTGAAGCATGACCACTCGGACGCACCCGGGCAACCGCGCCATGCTCCACGCCACCATGCTCACCCTGCGTCTGGCGGTCGCCGACCTCACCGGCACGCAGGGCTGGACCCGCCTGCTCGACGTCGCGGCCCGCCACCCCGGCCGCAGTGTCGATGACGTCCTGCTGATCGCACGCCAGTGCCCTGACGCCACCGAACTGGCCACCTACGACCAGTGGCGGGCACGAGGCGTCCACGTCCGCCGTGGCGAACGCGGCCTGGCGCTGCTGCAACCGCTGGACGACACGGGCAGCGCCTTCGACGTCGTCAAAGTCTTCGACATCACGCAGACCAATGCCGCGCCCTCACCGCGGCAGCCCAAGCATGATCTCGTGCCGGTGGTGGCCGCCCTGGCGGCGCTGGCCCACCGCGCCGGGCTGACCGTGAAGCTGCGCCAGGGACTGGCGGCCGCGGCCCGCGCCGACGGCGACCGGCTCGACCTGGCCGCGAACCTGCCGATCTCCGCGACCGCCGGTCACCTGGTCCACCACCTGGCGCAACGCATGCTGCCCGCGGGCCCGGCCCGCCACGTGCAGGCCGCCGGCATAGCCCAGATCATCGCGCGGCGATTCGGTCTGCAGCCGCCCGACGCCGCCCTGCCCGAGCCCCGCCGCTGGGCCGAGACACTGGACCCGGCAGCCCCCGACCAAGCCGTCGTGGACTGCGCCGCGGCGATCATCAGCGCTGCCGACAAGCTCACCGGCCGCCTGCGGCACGCCCTCCACCGGCCCGCGGCGGCCGCACCGATGCCGAGCCGTCCCGCTCGGATTCCGGCGCAGCGCCGACCGGACCGAGCGGCAGCCGCCGCACCGGGCGCGCAAACCACAGACCGGGCCGCGCTGTACGCCGCCAACGCCGCCGCCGCCGCGTTCTTCAACGCGCACCTGCCCGCAAGCCGTGCCGCAGCCGCCTACCTGCGGTCGCGAGGCATCGCCACCGCCGTCGGCGCCGAAAGCAGCTGGCAGCTCGGCGTCGCCCCGCCCGGCGGCGACGCCCTTCTGCGGCATCTCCGCGCACTCGGCTTCGCCGCCCGGGTCCTGCTCGACGCCGGCCTGGTCGCCGCGAGCCGGCTGCACGACGGCGGCCTGTACGACCTGTTCCGCGACCGGCTGATGTTCCCCATCCACGCCCCCGACGGGCAGATCGCCGGGTTCACCGGCCGGGACCTGTCCGAACGCAGCAAGGCCAAGTTCTACAACACCCCCGCGACGGCGATCTTCCGCAAGAGCGAGCTGCTCTACGGCCTCGTACCGCAGCTGCGGCAGCAGGGCGTGCCGACGCAGTTCGTCGTCGTCGAAGGGCCCACCGACGCCATCGCCGCGCACCTGGCCTACGCCGGGCTGGCCCGCGATGGCGTCACCACCGTCGCCGTCGCCCCCTGCGGCACCGCGTTCACCGCAGCCCAGCTCGCGCTGCTCGCCGCCAACGCCGGACCCGACACCTCACTGATCATGTCGTTCGACGCCGACAATGCCGGCGCCAGAGCCCTGGACCGGGCCTACCCGCTGGCCGTCACCTGGCCGCACGGCCGAGTCCTGGGCACCGGACCCGCCGCGTTCAAGGACATCGCCGCGCTGCTGGCTGCCCGCGGCGCCGACGAGGCATTGCTCGACCTGCTCGCCGCCGAACGGCCGCTGCCACTGCTCGGCGCAGAACGTGCACTGGCCAAGGCGTTCCCCGAGGGATTCCACGCCGACTGGCCGGAAGCTCGGGTCCGCGCCGACCGGACCGTCGCCCCGTACCTGCTCGACGCGGTGCGCCACGGTGACGTCGACCTGCTGCTGCAGTCGGCGGCAGCGCAGCTGGGCATCGCACCGCATCAACTCAGCCAAGGCGTGGTCCAGCACTTCGGAACGGCCGAGCTGTCCCCGGACCCCGCTCCGAAGCGGCCGTAGACCCGCGATCAGGCCGGGACGTCCCGGGGACCCCGACGACCGTTGCGGGTGACGCCCGGCTGCAGCGCGCACCGCCGAGCGGCGGTGCCCGCACCCACCGCCGCGAACAGGGCGACCAGCCCGCCGCCCAGCCACCCCACCAGCAGCAGGACGACCGCCAGCACGACCGCGGCCACGGCCAGCGCGAAACCGAGCCGCGCCGCGCTCCGCCTGCGGTATTCGACCGGCGGGCAGACGACACCCGTGCTCAAGCCCACCACGAAAGCCGGGTCGCCCACGCGGGTCTGCTCGGCCAGCCCGTCAAGAAGTGCCTGTTCCTCCGGACGCAGCGACACCGCACCCACCTCCTCCTGTGCCCACCTCCTACCCAGCACACACGCTCGCCTACCGCTCGCGAACCGCCGATATCCGCCACCGGCCGGGCTGCGCTAGATGCGAACCCCGGTTTGGCCCCAGCCCCCTGCGGGGTACGGCACAAGCATCGTCAGCAGGAGGCAGAAATGTCGACCATCACCGACCCTCGCGATCCCGTGCAGCCCATGCCTGCACCGGAACCGCCCCAGCCCGCTCCCCCGCCCACACCTCCGCCGCCGGCGCCGTCACCCATCCCGCCGGTCCCACCGCCGCCCATGTGACCGACAACGGCCCGGCCCGCGAATCGGTGGGATCAGGGAAGGTTGACGCAAGCCAGCCGTGCGCCGGCCATACCGGCATGGCCGGCGGCGGTCTGCGTCGCCTCGGCATGGATGATCAGCGACCGTGGCGGGTTCTGCTCGTTGAACGGCCACTGATGGGTCGCGGAGCTCTGCGCGCTGCCGTCCGCGCCGGTGGTGAAGTCGAGCCACACCTCGTTGGTCGCGTTGGCGTACGCGGGGTCGGTGGACGGTTTCTCCGGCGTGGCTGCCGGGTCGCTCGTGTGCTGGTAGTGCGGCCCGGCGGCGGCGCCGTCGGGCCCGCAGGGCCGCTGGTGCAGGTGCGCGCCGTAGGCCCGATCCGGAACGAGTCCGGTCAGCCGGAGGGTGACCTTCGGCGTGGTCGCGGCATCGGCGATCGCCAGCCGCACGGTCGCTCCGGTCGGCACCACCGCCGGATCGTAGGTGACGGCCGCCGCATCGGGCGTATAGGTGCTGAACGACGCCTCCACCTGCGGCGCAGGTGTGGGCTGCACGGCGAACGCGGCGAGCGCCAGTGCGGCGGGCAGTGTCGCGGCGCGCATGACGGACCTCATGCCGTCCCCCTCTCCGATCGGGCTGTGCCCCGGTCCGCCCTCGGCAGTACCCCGCGACCCGGATTCGGGAAACGTGCCGGCGGCTTCGACAGCGTCACCGCCGTTGCCGGCCACCTCGCGGTCCACGTTTAGTCCGTCCGGAAGGTGGAAAAGATCAGGTTGTTGGGCGGACCACCAGGAGGAGCGGTATGAGCATCAACGACGACGACCTGACGACCACGGGCGCAGCCGGGGCCGAAGGCCCGGACGACGCCGGCGCCGACGAGCGGGTCGACCCGGCTGAGCACGACGGCGGAGCCGACGGGGGCGCGGACCTGGAGGGCCCCCTGGACGCCGGCGCCGACGACGCGGTCGACTCGGCTGAGCACGACGGCGGAGCCGACGGCGGTGCCTGACCCGTTCGACCACGGCGCAGCGTCCGGCCTTGACGGGTCGGCGCTGCGCCGCTGCGTGGGAGACCCGGCGGAGTTCGAGCGCACCCACTGGGGCCTGCGGCCACTGTTACGCCGCGCCGACCGCCACGACGACCTGTTCGACCTCGCCGCCGTCGATGAGCTGCTCAGCGAACGCGGCCTGCGCACCCCGTTCCTGCGTATCGCCAACGCCGGTGCCGTCGTGCCCGCGAAGAGCTTCACGGGCGGGGCAGGACTGGGCGCCGAGGTGTCCGACCAGATCCGCGACGACAAGGTCCTCGAACAGCTCGCCGCGGGTGCAACGTTGATCTTCCAGGGGCTGCACCGGATCTGGCCGCCGTTGCAGTCCTTCTGCCTCGACCTGGCCCGCGAGCTGGGCTGCGCCGTGCAGGCCAACGCCTACCTCACCCCCGCCGGGAACCAGGGATTCGCCACCCACTACGACACCCACGACGTGTTCGTGCTGCAGGTCGCCGGTGTCAAGCACTGGCAGGTGCACGAGCCCGTGCACCCCGACCCGCTGGAGCGCCAGACCTGGGGCGGACACGCCGACGAGGTCGCCGCATGCGCCACCGGCGACCCGTACCTCGACCACGTGCTCGACGAGGGCGACGTGCTGTATCTACCCCGCGGCTGGCTGCACGCCGCTGCCGCCGTCGACCGCACCAGCCTGCACGTCACCCTCGGGCTGCGCCGGCCCACCCGGTACAGCATCGTCGAGGCGCTGCTCGGCCTCGCCGCCGAGGATCCGCGGCTGCGCGCCGGCCTGCCCCTGGGCCTGGACCTGACCGACCCGGTCGCCCTCGCACCCCATCTGGCCGCCACGGTGCAGGCACTGCAGGACTTCGCCGACAAGGCCGACGCCGAAAACGTCGCCCGCCGACTGCGACCCGGCCAGTGGACCGCGCACCGACCCGGTCCGGTCCGCCCCTTGGCGCAGGCCGCGTTCGCCGACACGCTCACTGCCGACAGCCGGGTCCAACCGCGGCCCGGTCAACGCCTCGCTCTCGGCCAGGGACGGCTGGAGCTCGCCGACCGGACCGTCGGCTTCCCGCCCGCATGCGACGACGCCGTGCAGACGCTGCTCGCCGGACCCGCCGTACGCGTCGGCGACCTGCCCGGCCTCGACGAGCAGTCACAACTCGTGCTCGTGCGGCGCCTGCTGCGCGAAGCCGTCGTCATCCCCGCCTGAGCCGCCGAGCGAAGCCGACGTGTTCGTGCCAGCCGGGCGAACACACCCGAGGGAGAATGAAAAGGGATGCCACGGGAGGTGGACGATGGCGAACAAGACGCGCTGGACCATCGATCTGGACATCGAAGAGGTCCAGGAGGAGCGGTGCACACGGGCGACGGCGAGGCTGCGCCGCGACGGGACGAGCCTGGAAAGCACGGGCACCGCCCACCGCCATCCCCGCGACCTGGACCTGGCACGCGTCGGCGACGATCTTGCGGCCGCTCGGGCCCTGGTCGAACTCGCCAGCTTGCTGCAGACCGACGCGGCCCAGGTCCTGGAGAAGTTCGGCGCGGCCCCGCCTGCACCGACCGTCTGAGCTCCACCTGAGCGGGTGCCCCGACACCGGTGGGGACAGAAAGCCCAAAGCCGCCGGCGGACTTCGGATGGTGTTGATCCGGAACTCACCGCCTAGCCGGCATCGCAGCGGGCCCGGCGGGGCGCAGCTCGGAGGTGTGGCCGGGCCGCCAACCGGGTACGCAGCACGTCGAACGTTCGTGCTCCGCACAGGACGGCAGGTGCCATGGCTGGTGGCGGTGTGGACGGCGTCGACGCGGTCGTGGTGGGCGCCGGACCGAACGGGCTCGCCGCGGCGGTGACCCTCGCCAGGGCCGGCCTGCGGGTGAGCGTCTTCGAGGCCGCCGACACCGTGGGCGGCGGCGCCCGCACCGAGCAGCTGACCCTGCCGGGCTTCCGGCACGACCCGTGCTCGGCGGTGCACCCGCTGGGAGCGGGCTCGCCCGTGCTGCGGTCCTGGCCGCTGGACCGTCACGGCCTGCAGTGGCTACAGCCGGAGGTGGCGCTGGCCCATCCGTTCCCGGACGGCACGGCCGCAATCCTGACCCGTTCCGTGGCACAGACCGCCGCCTCGCTGAACATCGACGCGGCGCAGTACCGGCGGCTGGTCCGGCCGTTCCTGGGCCGGTGGGACCAGCTGGCTCCGGATGTGCTGCGCCCCCCGCTGGGCGCGCCGCCCCACCACCCGCTGCTGCTCGCCCGTTTCGGCATACCCGCGGCGCTCCCGGCCGCGGTCCTGCTGCGGCTGTTCCACGGTCCGCTCGCGCGGGCCTTGCTGGCCGGGCTGGCGGCGCACACGACCTCGCCGCTGAGCTCGCCAGGCACCAGCGGTGTCGCGCTGACGTTCGCGCTGGCGGCGCACGCCGTCGGCTGGCCAATGGCGCGCGGCGGGTCCCAGTCCATCTCCGACGCCCTCGCGGCCTACCTGCGGGAACTGGGCGGGCAGGTGTACACCGGACACCCGGTCACGAGCCTGGACGAGCTGCCGCGGGCGCAGGCGTACCTGCTCGACGTCGTGCCGCAGCACCTCGCCGACCTGGCGGGCGCCCGGCTGCCGGAGCGTTACCGCGAACGGCTGCGCCGCACCCGGCCCGGCCCGGCCGTCTTCAAGATCGATTATGCGCTGTCGGGACCGGTGCCATGGACGTCACCGGCCTGCCGCCAGGCGGGCACCGTGCACCTCGGCCCGTACGACGCCGACATCGGCGCGGCGCTGCAAGCAGTGCACCGCGGCGCCGCGCCCGACCCGCCGTTCCTGATCACGGCCCAGCCCAGCCTCTGCGACCCGACGCGCGCCCCGGCCGGTTCCCACGTGTTCTGGGTGTACGCCCACGTGCCCAACGGCTGGACCGGCGACCTCACCCCCGCGATCGAGGCGCAGCTGGAACGGTTCGCACCGGGCTTTCGCGACCTGGTGCTCGCCCGAGCCGTCGCCGGACCCGCGGAGATCCAGCGGCGCAACCTCAACTACCTCGGCGGCGACATCGCCGGCGGCAGCTGCGAAGGCCTGCGCCTGCTGTTCCGGCCGAACTTCGCACCGGTCCCCTACGCCACCCCGGACCCGGCCGTGTTCCTGTGCTCGGCATCCACCCCACCCGGACCCGGCGTACACGGCATGTGCGGCTTCCACGCCGCCCGGGTGGCGCTGCGCAGAGTCTTCGGCATAAGGGTGCCGGGTCCCACGGAGTGCTGACATGGACTGGTTCACCGCATCCGAGTACTGGTGGAGCCGGCTGCTGTTCCAGCGCGGCCTCGCCGCCGTCTACCTCCTCGCGTTCCTGGTGGCCGCCAACCAGTTCCGGGCGCTGCTCGGCGAGCACGGCCTCACCCCGGTGCCGCGGTTCCTCGCCCGCACCCCGTGGCGGCGCGCGCCGAGCATCTTCTACCTGCACTACTCCGACCGACTGTCGACCGGGGTCGCATGGACGGGGGTCGCGGTGTCCGCCGCGCTGCTCGTCGGCGTCGGCGACGCGGTGCCGCTGTGGACCGCGATGGCGATGTGGCTGCTGCTCTGGCTGCTGTATCTGTCGATCGTCAACGTCGGCCAGCTGTGGTACGGATTCGGCTGGGAGAGCCTGCTGCTGGAGGCCGGCTTCCTGGCGATCTTCCTCGGCAACGCCCGGGCCGGCCCGCCGGTCGTCATGCTCTGGCTGCTGCGCTGGCTGCTGTTCCGGCTCGAATTCGGCGCCGGGCTCATCAAGATTCGCGGTGACCGCTGCTGGCGCGACCTGACCTGCCTGTACTACCACCACCAGACGCAGCCCATGCCCGGCCCGCTGAGCTGGTGGTTCCACCACCTGCCGCGCCCGCTGCACCGCGCGGAGGTGGCCGCCAACCACGTCACCCAGCTCGTAGTCCCGTTCGGGCTGTTCCTGCCGCAGCCGGTCGCGAGCGGGGCCGCCGCGATCATCATCGTCACCCAGCTGTGGCTGGTCGCATCGGGCAACTTCTCCTGGCTGAACTGGATCGCGATCATCCTGGCCGTCTCGGCGCTGGACCTCTCCCCACTGCTCGGCACCGGCACGGCCGCGACCGGACCACCCTGGTACCACGTGGTCGTGCTCGCCGCCGCGGCGCTGGTGATCGTGCTCAGCTACCGGCCCGCCCGCAACCTGGTCTCGCGACACCAGCTGATGAACTTCAGCTTCGAACCGCTGCACCTGGTCAACACCTACGGCGCGTTCGGCAGCGTCACCAAGGTCCGCCACGAGATCGTCATCGAGGGCACCGACGAGTCGAGCCTCGGCCCGCACACGGTCTGGCGGGAGTACGGCTTCAAGGGCAAACCCGGCGATCCCCGCCGGCTGCCGCGCCAGTTCGCGCCGTACCACCTGCGCCTGGACTGGCTGATGTGGTTCGCCGCGATGTCCCCGCTGTACGCCCACCCGTGGCTGCTCGACCTGGTCGGCCGCCTGCTCACCGGCGACCACGCGCTGCTGCGGCTGCTGCGCGGCAACCCGTTCCCCGACCAGCCGCCGACCTACGTACGGGCGCTGCTCTACCGCTACCGGTTCACCACGCGCGCCGAGCGGCGCGCCACCGGCGCCTGGTGGCACCGCACCCTCGTCGACGAGTACCTGCCACCCATGGCACTCAAGCACAGCGTGCGTTCCCCGCACGGACCCTGACACGGCATGAACCCGGCTTCGGCGCACCATGCGTTCCGTCCGTACCGTGGCGTAGCAGACTCCTCGAAGAAATCTCGACGGAGTGTGTCGGACCGGGGCAGCGGCGTTCGTAGCAGAGGTGAGAGGCCGCTGGAGGCAGCGGCCGCACCACGACAGGAGATGATCCCGATGGCGCAGTACCTGGTTTCCGTGCTGTTCGACTCGAACGACCTCGCCACCGACGAGGAGATGGCCGCGATCGACGTCTTCAACGAGCAGCTTCAGGCGAACGGCCACTGGGTGTTCGCCGGAGGCCTCGCCTCGCCCGACACGGCCACGGTCATCGACGGCCGGGACGGGCAGCCGGTGTTCACCGACGGGCCGTACCTGGAGTCGAAGGAGCACGTCGCCGGCTTCTGGATCATCGAGGCCCCCGACCTCGACGTGGCGCTCCGGCTCGCCGCCCAGGGGTCCAAGAGCTGCAACCGCCGGGTCGAGCTCCGGCCGTTCCTGGGCGAATGACCGACGTCGGCGAGCTGATCGCCCGGACCCACCGCGCCGAGTGGGCCCGGGTGGTCGCCACCCTGGCCAGGCGCTTCGGGGACCTCGACATCGCCGAGGAGATGGCCGCCGAGGCGTTCGCGACCGCCGTCGAGCGCTGGCCGCTCGACGGTGTCCCGCCGAACCCCGGCGCGTGGCTGACCACCACCGCCCACCGCAGGGCCATCGACCGGATCCGACGCGAGGCCAGGCGCGAGGAGAAGCACCGGGAGGCGCTGATGCTGTCCGACACCCCCGAACCGCTCGGCGCCATCGACGACGACCGGCTCCGCCTGGTCTTCACCTGCTGCCACCCGGCACTGGCCATGGAGACGCGGGTCGCGCTGACCCTGCGTTTGGTCGGCGGGCTCACCGTGCCCGAGATCGCCCACGCGTTCCTGGTCCAGGAGACCGCGATGGGTCAGCGGATCACCCGCGCGAAGGCCAAGATCAAGGCAGCGCGGATCCCGTATCGCGTGCCGTCGCGCGAGGACCTCCCGGCCCGGGTCACCGGGGTGCTCGCCGTCCTCTACCTGATCTTCAACGAGGGTTACCTGGCCTCGGACCCCGGACAGGATGCGGTCCGCGGCGACCTGACCGCCGAGGCGATCCGGCTGACCCGGCTGGTCCGTGCCCTGCTGCCGGCCGACGGCGAGGTCGCCGGACTCCTCGCGCTGATGCTGCTCACCGAGGCCCGCCGGGCCGCGCGGGTGTCGACGAGCGGTGAGCTCGTCACCCTCGGCGAGCAGGACCGCGGCGCCTGGGACCGCGAGCTGATCGCCGAGGGCCACGCCCTGGTCCGCGCGCGCCTCGCCACCGGCCAGGCGCCGGGGCGCTACCAGATCCTCGCCGCGATCAATGCCGTGCACACCGATGCCCGCGACCTGCGCGACACCGACTGGTCGCAGGTCGTCGCGTTGTACGACCAGCTGGTCCGCCTCGATCCCTCGCCGATCGTGCGGCTCAACCGGGCGATCGCGGTCGCCGAACTCGACGGTCCGGAGGTCGCCCTGGCGGAGGTCGATCGGCTGCCGTTGGAGGGCTATCACGCCTTCCACGCCACCCGCGCCGACCTGCTGCGCCGGCTAGGCCGCAGCGTGCAGTCACGGGCGGCGTACGACCGGGCCATCGGGCTGGCCGGCAACACCGCCGAGACGGCGTATCTCATCCGCCGCCGCGGCCAGCTGACCGATCTCCCGCCGACGGGCCGCTAGCACCGGACGTTCGGGTCGGCGCCGACGTAGTTCAACGGGCCGGCGAGGGCCGTGGCGGTGATGGTGGTGACACGGTCGCAGTCGGCAGGGGCCCCGGTGAAGTAGTCGCGCTGCGCCGCGGCCGCCACCCCGGCGATCAGCCACAGCACGAGACCCACCAGGACGATCCGGCGCATTCGCCACCTCCACGACCAGGCTATGCGATCAGTCGTGCCCGGCGGTCTCAGCTGGCGAACTCCGGCTCGACCGGAACGGGCGTTGCGGTGGCCCGCGTTTCGGCGATGGCGTCCGCGGGTACACGTTGGAGCCGTGCAGTGCTGATTCCTCGCGGAGAGGGCGATCATGAAAGCAGGTTTGCGAGCGCTGGTGGGAGCCGCCGTGCTCCTCCTGCTCGTCGGGGTGCTCGGATCGGCCGGTGCCACGGCCGCGAGTCCGTCCGGCGACCAGGCCAAAGCCGAGCTGTGGACGGCGATGGGCACGCAGTGGTCCAACGACGCCAGGTATACGCGGGAGCACTACGTCGCCGCGATTCTGGGCGCGGCCCACCCCGACGCGGCGGCTGCCGCGGCCGCCAGGCTGATGAAGAACCAGGCGGACATAGGCCAGGTCTTCGCCACCTACTACGGCAAGGAGACGGGCGAGAAGATCACCAGCCTGCTCTCGGCGCAGACGGGGATCGCCACCGAGGCGGTCGCCGCGGCCAAGGCCGGCGACAAGGCCGGACTCGCCGACGCCGACGACAGATGGCACCAGAGCATCGGCGAGCTGGCGAAGGTCCTCAGCGCGGCGAATCCTGAGCACTTCCCGTACGACAAGACCCTTCAGCTGCTCAATCAGAACCAGACCCTGCTCAGCACCGCGGTGACCAGCTTCGTCGGCGGCGACTACCCGCGCAGCATCGCCGACAACGAAGCCTATTACCAGCAGGTGCAGGCGCTGGTCGGCTATTTCGGAAACGGCATCGTTGCGCAGTTCCCCGACAGGTTCAAGTAGTTCCCGGCCGTCCGAGACCGGACAGCCCCGCCGCATGGTTGCGGCGGGGCCACTTGCTGCTATCCCTTGAGGCGCCGGTAGCGGCGGATGAGTGCGTTCGTCGACGAGTCGTGGTTCAGGTCCGGCTCGGTGCTGCTGGTGAGCTCGGGCGCGATCTGGGCCGCGAGCTGCTTGCCGAGCTCCACCCCCCACTGGTCGAAGGAGTCGACGCCCCAGATCGTGCCCTGGGTGAAGACGATGTGCTCGTAGAGGGCGACGAGGCCGCCGAGCAGGCGGGGCGTCAGCTTCTCGGCGAGCAGCACGTTGGTGGGGCGGTTGCCCTGCATCACCCGGTGCGGCACGACGTCGGCAGCCGTGCCCTCGGCCCGCACCTCGTCCTCGGTCTTGCCGAACGCCAGCGCCTGGGCCTGGGCGAAGACGTTGGACAGCAGGATGTCGTGGTGGTCGCCCAGAGGGTTCAGGCTCGTGCCGAACCCGATGAAGTCGACCGGGATCAGCCGGGTGCCCTGGTGGATCAGCTGGTAGAAGCTGTGCTGGCCGTTCGTGCCCGGCTCGCCCCAGTAGACGGCACCGGTGTCGTAGTCGACGGGGTCGCCGCCCAGGGTCACGTGCTTGCCGTTGGACTCCATCGTCAACTGCTGCAGGTAGGCGGGGAACCGCTTCAGGTACTGCTCATAGGGCAGCACGGCGACCGTCTGCGCGCCGAAGAAGTTCGAATACCAGACACCCAGCAGGCCCATCAGCACCGGCAGGTTCTCCGGCAGCGGCGCACCGCGGAAGTGCTCGTCCATCTCGTGGAAGCCCGCGAGCAGGTCGTGGAACTGCTCCGGCCCGACCGCGACCATCGTCGACAGCCCGATCGCGGAGTCCATCGAGTAGCGCCCACCGACCCAGTCCCAGAAGCCGAACATGTTCGCGGTGTCGATGCCGAACTCCGCGACCCGCTCGGCGTTGGTCGAGACCGCCACGAAGTGCTTCGCGATCGCGTCCGGCGTGCCCAGCCGGGACACGAGCCAGTCGCGGGCCGAGTGGGCGTTGGTGAGGGTCTCCAGGGTGCCGAAGGTCTTGGACGAGATGACGAACAGGGTCTCGTCGGCGGACAGGTCGCGGGTGGCCTCGACGAAGTCGGTGGCGTCGACGTTGGACACGAACCGGAACGTCAGGTCCCGGTCGGTGTAGTGGCGCAGCGCCTCGTACGCCATGACCGGCCCCAGATCCGAGCCGCCGATGCCGATGTTGACGACGTTCCTGATCCGCTTCCCGGTGTGGCCCTTCCACTCGCCGGAGCGGACCCGCCGCGCGAAGTCGGCCATCCGGTCCAGCACCTCGTGGACCTGCGCGACGACGTCGACGCCGTCGACGACCAGGGCAGCGCCCTTCGGCATGCGCAGCGCGACGTGCAGGACCGAGCGGTGCTCCGAAACGTTGATCGGCTCGCCCCGGAACATCGCGTCGCGGTGCTCGGCCAGCCCGGACTCCTCGGCCAGGCGCACCAGCAGCCGCACCGTCTCGTCGGTGATCAGATTCTTCGAGTAGTCGAGGTAGAGCCCGGCCGCCTCGGCGGTCAGCCGCTCACCGCGCTCCGGGTCGGTGGCGAACAGCTCGCGCAGGGTGCGCCCGGCCAGCTCGGCGCGGTGCGACTCCAGCGCCTTCCAGGCGGCACGGTCTCGAAGGGGGACGGTCGGCATCGCTGTTCCTCTGGTCGGCTCTGTGGCGGACGCGTTTCGCGCCCCTGGGGACACGTTAAGCCCTCTATCAGCCGCGTCGCGAAGGTCCCCGGGATTAGCGTCAGCCTCGCGGCCACCGGACGCCGCGCACCAGCACGACGGCAGCCGACGCCGCGTCCGCGGGGACGCGGTGGCGGCGCAATGCCGGATTCCGGCCCGGCACGCCGGGGGCGGTGCGACATTCGAGGGGCATCCTGTCGCTTGCCGGAAGGGCTCCGCGTGTCGTCCTCACTGGTGTTCCTGGGCCACTCGACGGTGCTGCTCGACCTAGACGGCGTCCGGGTGCTCACCGACCCCGTGCTGCGCCGGCGGCTGACCTTCCTGCGCCGGGTCGTCGCACCGGTATCGCCTGGCGATCACGCCGGCGTCGACGTCGTCGTGCTGTCCCATCTGCACCACGACCACTGCGACCCGGCCTCGCTGGCCCTGCTCGACCGTGACGTCTGCCTGGTCGCGCCCGACGGGGCCGGCGACTTCCTCCGCCGGCGCGGGTTCCGGCGGATCGTCACGCTGCAGGTCGGCGAGTCCCACACCGTCGGCGCGGTGACCATCACCGCGACCCCGGCGGTGCACGACGGCCGCCGGGAGCCGTTCGGTCCCCGGGCCGCCGCCGTCGGCTACCTCGTCGGCTCCGCGCGGACCGTCGCCTACTTCGCCGGCGACACCGACCTGTTCCCCGGGATGCGCGAGCTGTGCCCCGACCTCGACGTGGCCCTGATCCCGGTCTGGGGCTGGGGACCCAACCTCGGGCCCGGTCACCTGAACCCGCAGCGTGCCGCCGAAGCCGTCGCCAGGCTGCGCCCACGCCGTGCCGTGCCCGTCCACTGGGGCACGCTGTTCCCGTACGGCCTGAAGCTGTTCTATGCCGACCGGCTCCGGGAGCCGCCCCGCGCCTTCGCCGCCGCCGTCGCGGCCCGCGAGCTGCCCACCGAGGTTCGGGTGCTGGCCCCGGGCAGTGGGCTGACGTGGCAGCCCTGAGCGCTTGGCGGCCGTGGGCGCGGCTGCGCACGGCGGTCCCGGTGCTGCTGCTCGACTGGGCGGCGCTGAGCATCGCGATCGCCGTCGTGCCGGGGCTGTCCGCGAGCACCGGGTGGGACGTGCTGCTGGCCGCGGCGCTGCTGGCGATCGCCGCGGCGGTGCTGCGGCCGCTGCTGGCCGCGTTCGCCGCCCGGCTCGGCTGGGCCGGTGTCGTGGCGGGATGGTTGTCGATCCAGGCGGTGCTCGTCTACCTGGCCCTGTCGCTGGCCCCGCACATTCAGGTGAGCGGCTTCTGGCCGGCGTTCTGGGCCTCGTGGATCTACTCGATCCTGGTCAGCGCCGGGATGTGGGTGGTCACCGCGGGCGACGACTCGGCCGTACTGGCACACCTGCTGCGGACCACCAAAAAGACCCGCAGCCAGGCCCTCACCACGGCGGTCCCCGGCGTCGTGATGATCCAGATCGACGGGCTGTCGGCGCCGCTGGCCCGCTGGGCGATCCAGGCGGGCAACCTGCCGACGCTGACCCGGTGGATCCGTTCCGGCAGCCACTGCCTCGTCGAATGGCACGCGCAGCTGCCCGCGACGACACCGGCCAGCCAGGCGGGACTGCTGCACGGGGCCAGCGGGCAGGTGCCCGCCTTCCGCTGGCTGGAGAAGGAGACCGGCCGCCTGGTCGTCACCAACCACCCCAGGGACGCCGAGTACGTCGAGCGGGGCTTCTCCGACGGCCGGGGCCTGCTCGCCGACGGCGGGGTGAGCCTGAGCAACGTGTTCTCCGGCGATGCGCCGGTCAGCCTGCTGACCATGAGCACGGTGGCCCGCAAGGGCGCACGGCGCGGCCCGACCCGGGAGGTCAGCGCCTATCTGGTCGATCCGTTCGGGCTGACCCGCTCGCTGGTGCTGACAGCCGGGGAGATGGTCAAGGAGGTGTTCCAGGCCCGGCGGCAGCGGGCCCGCGACATCGAACCGCGGGTGCATCGCGCCGCGTCCTACGTGGCGCTGCGCGGCGTGACCAACGTGCTGCTACGCGACCTCAACCTGAACCTGGCGGCCGAGCACATGATGCGGGGCGCGCCGGCGATCTACTGCGATCTCGTCGACTACGACGAGATCGCCCACCACGCGGGGCCGACCCGGGCCGAGTCGCTGGCCTCGCTGGACGGCACCGACTGGGTGCTGGGCACGCTGGAGAAGCTCGCCGCGAGCGCGCCACGCCCGTACCACCTCGTCGTCCTTTCCGATCACGGGCAGAGCCAGGGCGCGACGTTCCTCCAGCGGTACGGGATGACGCTGGAGGCCCTGGTCCGGCGGCTGATGTCGCCGGACGGCCCGGACGTGGCCACCGCGCCGGACAACGAGCAGTGGGGCCGGGTCCGGGCCCTGCTCACCGAGGTCAGCGGCGAGCAGAGGGTCGTCGGCAAGCTGACCGACAGCGTGCTGCGGGAGCCGCCTTCTCCCGGACCGCCGCAGGGCGCGGACCTGGTCGTCGTCGCGTCCGGCAACCTGGGCATGGTGTATCTCGCCCGGGAACGCCGCCGGCTGACGCTGGAGGAGATCGAGGCCCGGCACCCGAATCTGCTGACCGGCCTGGTCACCCACCCGGGCGTCGGGTTCGCGATGGTCCGGTCGAGCGCCCGCGGGCCGGTCGTGCTCGGCCGCGACGGCGTCCGCTGTCTCGCCGACGGCCGGATCGACGGCACGGATCCACTGACCGGATTCGGTCCGCACGCCGCCGACGACCTCCGACGGCACGACACCCTGCCCCACGTCGGCGACATCGTGCTCAACAGCCTGCTGGACCCCGCGACCGGCGAGGTGGCGGCGTTCGAGGAGCTGGTCGGCTGCCACGGCGGGCTGGGCGGATGGCAGACCCGGCCGGTGCTGATCCACCCGGCCGGCTGGACGGCATCGACGTCGCTCATCGGCGCGGACGCGGTGCACCGGCAGCTGGTGGGCTGGCTGGAGGACCTCGGCCTGCGGTCGCGGCGGGCGCGCGTTGCGGATCCGGCCGGTCGGGAGGAGGGTTGATCGGGACCGCTTGAGCGTTATGCTGGCATTTGACCGGCCGCACCGGAGGGAGCCGGAGGAGCGATGAGCCAGGACAGCGAGCAGGGCGACAGGATCGACGACCTCGGCCAGTGGGATGAGATCGAGGACGAAGGGGTGCTCGACGCCTCGGACACCCTCGACGGCGATCCGGTCACCGATCCCCTCGACACGGGCGTGGTGGCGGCCGACCGCTGGTCCGGCGCCAACCGCTTCGGCACGACACCGGCCGAGGCGCTGGCCGGCGAGACCTTGGACCAGCTGTTGGCCGAGGAGGAGCCGGACATCGACCCGTACGCCGAGACGGTCGACGACGACGAGGACGAGCTGATCCGGCGCGGCTACGAGCGCGAGCCGCGCGCCGGCCGGCTCATGGCCGACGATCAGGGCTTCGGTGAGGACGAGCAGGCCGACTCGGTGGCCTGGGACGTCGGCATCGACGGCGGCGGCGCCAGCGCCGAGGAGGCCGCGATGCACGTGGTGGACGATCCCGACGGACCGGGAGACGGCCCGCTGGACTGAGACCGGGCCCGGCGTGCGGCGATCGGCCCTGTCAGAGCAGTTCCGCCAGCAGGTGGGCGGCGCGCGCCGCGCCGTCGCGCTCCACCGGCCGGTAGTCGACCTCGCGCCCGATCTCGGCCGCGATGGCCTTGGCGAGGACCTCCGGCGTCAGATCCTCGTAGTCGAGGCGACGTCCGGCGCCATACCGCTCGAGCCGGTGCGCCACGTGGAAGTTCTGCTCGAAGTGGTGGCGCAGCGGTATGTAGATGAAGGGACGGCCGGCGGCGGTCAGCTCCATGCACGTGGTCAGGCCGCCCTGGACCACCGCCAGGTCGCTCGCGGCCAGGTGCCGGTGCAGGTCCGGCACGAAGGCCCGCACGTCGAGGCCCGGCCGGGAGTCGACCACTGACGGGTCGATGCGGGGGCCGGTGACGACGAGCATCCGCAGTCCCGGCACGAGCCTGGCCGCCTCCCCGTAGGACTCCACCACCCGGCGCAGCAGGTGGTGGCCGACCCCGGAGCCGCCCACGGTCACCACGCATACCCGCTCGTCAGGCCGGTAGCCCAGTTCGGCGCGCAGCGCCTGCCGGTCGGCGACCGTGCCGGGATCGAATCCGGTGACGTACCCGGCGAAGTCGTAGTGCTCCCGGGTCCACTCCCGGATCATCGGCAGATCCGGGCCGAACCGCTCGTCCACCACGTCGTCGGGGTTGCCGACGAAGATCGCCCGGTCCCTGATCCGCGGATACCGGGCGATGTGCTCGATCATCTCGGCGTTGTAGTCGGCGGTGACCAGCGCCTCGCGCGGCCCGGCGTCCGGCATCGGCAGGAACCCCACGAAGTCGGTGAACCACGCGTACGCGAACCGTTTGAGTTCCGGGTTCTCGTGCAGGAAATGATCGACGTCCCAGGCCTCGTCACCGACCACGAGGTCGTAATCGGTCTCCCGCACCACGTCGTGGAACACCATGAAATTCGCCAGCAGCACCTCGTCCATGCGCCGCAGCGCCTCGAAGCAGTGCAGGTCGTGCTCGCCCGCCTCGGCCTCGATGTGCGCGGACTCGTTGGCCAGCCACCGGCTCGCCGGGTGCACCCGCTCGCCGGCCTGGTCAAGCACTTTCGTCACCGGGTGCTGCGCCAGCCAGTCGATCTCCAACTCGGGGTGGCGCTGCCGGAGTTCGGCGGCGATGGCCACGTCACGGCGGGCGTGGCCCAGGCCGATCGGCGAGCAGAGGTAGAGCACCCGCTTGCGCCGGTGCCCGAACCGCGACCACGTCCGCAGCCGCGAGGCAGGCGTCCGGAAGCGCTGGACGAAGTCGTGGATCAGCAGGTTCACCTTGACCGGGTCGCGGGCGAGCGGGAGGTGCCCGGCCCCTTCGAGGGTCACCAGCTCGCCGCCGGTCAGCTCGGCGAGGAGCCGGCTGCGGTGGATGGAGCTGATCCGGTCGTCGTCGCCGTGGATGAGCAGGACCGGGCTGGTGAGGCGCGCGCACCAGTCGGTGAGGGTCCGGTTGTCCGGCCATGGGGCGTGGCTCTTGGCGACCAGCACCTCCGGCGTGGTCTGCCGGCCCCAGCCGACGGCGTCCTCGATCTGCTTGGTGGAGTGCGGCTCACTGAAGCACTGGCCCATGAAGAACCACAGGAAGTCGTCGAAGTTCTCCTGCCAGTACTCGCGGTTGTACTTCAGCCAGTGCTCGGGCGGATCGCCGCCCAGCACCGGCACCTGCGACGGCGCGAGCACGGGCGCGGGGCCGTCGACGCGGTTGAAGGCCGATCGGGGCGAGTCCGGGGTGGCGATGGGCACCGTCGGGCCGATCAGGACGGTCCCGTGGACCCGGTCCGGATGCTCGGCGGCAAGGCCCAGTGCCCAGTTCGCGGCCATGGACAGCGCCACCGGAACGGCACGGCCGGTCCCGGTGGCGTCGAGGACCTTCAGCGCGTACGCCACCTGGGCGTCCTGCGCGTAGGCGGCCGGGTCGAGCGGGCGGTCGGAGCGGCCGTTGCCGGGGCCGTCGTAGACGACCACGCGGTGGTGCCGGGCCAGGTAGGGGACCTGCGCCTTCCAGAACCGCTTGTCGATGACGGTCCAGGTCGGCATGAGCAGGATGGTCACCTCTCCCTCACCGTGCACCTCGTAATGGATGCGCACCCCGCCGTTCTCGACGTACCCCTCGACATCCGCTTCCCGAGCCCGCATCGTCAGGCCTCCACCCGCTCGGACACGGGGCGCGCGCGGGGGATGAACCGGGGCACCTGGCGGGCGTACTCCTCGTAGGGCTCCCCCAGGCTCTTGCGCAGGTCGTGTTCCTCGAACCGCACCCCGATCAGGATGTATCCGGTGGCGGCGGCGGCGAAGAGCAGGTGACCGGCGCTCATGTCGGGCGTGGCCCAGAAGGCGATGATGAAGCCGACCATGATCGGGTGGCGGACGATCCGGTAGAGCATCGGCTGCCGGAACCCCGGCTCGGCGTAGCCGGTCTCCCTGGCCCGCGCCAGCACCTGACGTAGCCCGAACAGGTCGAAGTGCCCGATGAGGAACGTGCTGAGCACGAGCACGCCCCAGCCCAGGCCGCAGACCGTCCACAGCAGGACGCGCAGCCACGGCGTCCCGACCGACCAGACCTCCGCGGTCAGCGGCCGCCACTGCCACAGCAGCAGCCCGACGGCGAGGCTGGACAGGAGCACGAACGTGCTGCGTTCGACGGCCGCCGGGATGTAGCGGGTCCACCACCGCTTGAACCAGGGCCGGGCCATGACGCTGTGCTGGACGGCGAACACCCCGAGCAGGCCCGCGTCGACGGC
The DNA here is from genome assembly GCF_009720365.1 of Catellatospora paridis. Lineage (GTDB taxonomy): Bacteria > Actinomycetota > Actinomycetes > Mycobacteriales > Micromonosporaceae > Catellatospora > Catellatospora paridis. The sequence continues at coordinate 539,128 of NZ_ML769316.1, forward strand.
CACGGCGAGCCAGGCCGGCCCGCTCGCGCCGTCGTCGACGCCCTTGGGCACCACCGCGTTGGCCAGGAAGCCGATCGTGTAGGTGATCGCCGCGAGGAACGCGGCGTAGGCGAGCCCGCCGTAGCCGAGTGCCAGTATCCGCCGGGTCATGGCATCCTCCTTATCGTTCGGTCGACCGACCGAATCAGCGGTACGTTAACATTCGGTCGATCGACCGAACAAGGGGTTAGCATTGAGCACGACATCGACGAAGATCATGGAATCGGCCCGGTCGTGCCTGCTGTCGGAGGGATACGCCAACCTGTCCACCCGCAAGGTGGCCGACCAGGCGGGCGTCTCACTCAGCCAGATCCACTACCACTTCGGCGGCAAGCAGGGCATGGTCCTCGCGCTGCTCGACCACGAGAACGCACGGCTGGTCGACCGGCAGCGACAGATGTACGCCGCGTCCGAGCCGCTGTGGAAGCGCTACGAGCAGGCGTGCGACTTCCTCGACGACGACCTGGCCTCCGGCTACGTACGCGTGCTGCAGGAGATGATCGCCGCGGGCTGGTCCGATGCCATGGTCGCGCAGCGGGTGCTCACCATGTTGCAGAGCTGGATGAACCTGCTCGAAGAGGTCGCCCGCGAAGCCGAGACCCGGATCGGCTCGCTCGGCCCCTTCACGGCCGCCGAACTCGCGGTCCTGGTGGGCACGTCGTTCCTCGGCGGCGAGGCGATGATCCTGCTGGGCGACGACGGCTGGACCGAACGGGTCCGGACGGCACTGCGCCGCGTCGGCGACCTCATCCGCGCCTGGGAGACCGAGCCGGCCACGTGACGCCGGACGGCCCGTGGCAGTCACGGGGGCGGGACGTCCATCGGCGACAGCGGAGCCGGCCCGGCGTGACCCGTCCAGAACATGTGCCAGAGCGTCCGGGGCAGCTTGCGCCAGCCCGCGGCCTTGATGGCCGTCTTCGCCGCAACCCCCGCCAGGGCCAGCCCGACGAAGCCCACGAGCCACTGCACGGACCAGATCCACAGGCGGGTGTCATCCGCGGCGTGCCCGCTCAGGCCCGCCGTCCAGATGACGACCTGGGCGATCGGCAACCAGGAGACGACGATCAGCCCGACCCCGGCCCGCAGGCGCAGAACAGCCCGGTTCACTCCTTTCAGCACCATCTGATCCTAATCGTCACGATGGCGATCGCCACGCCCACGCGACCACCGGCTGTGCACGGCTCGTTGGGTCCGGCGACCGGGCCGGTGCGGTGCCACACCGGCCCGAGCACCTGCCCGTACTCAGGCGACGGCCGCGCCGAACCAGCGAGGCAGCCGGTCGAGCAGGTCCTGCTGGTCGTCACCGACCCAGGCGACGTGCCCGTCCGGCCGCAGCAGCACAGCCGGCACGTCCAGTTCCTCGCTGACGTCGACGACGTGGTCGACCCGATCGGCCCACCCCGCGACCGAGAGCCCGCCGGTCTGGTCGAGCAGTAGCCCGCGACCGCCGTGCATCAGCGCGTACAGACGTCCGCCCTTCAGCTCGACGTCGCGCATCCGCCGGCCGAGCAGCTCGTGCCCGTCGCCGAAGTCGTACCGCACCCCGATCGCGGTGATCTTCTCGATCAGCAGCCGGTTCACCTGCTCGAAGTCCATCAACTCCGACACCAGCCGGCGCACCGCCCGCGCACCCGGCTCGGTCGACATGAGCTCCATCTGCGCCCGGGTGTTGTTCAGCACGTCGTCGGCCACCGGGTGCCGCTCGGCGTGGTAGCTCTCCAGCAGCCCTTCCGGCGCCCAGCCGTCCAGCTCGGCGGCCAGTTTCCAGCCGAGATTGAACGCGTCCTGGATCCCGAGGTTGAGGCCCTGCCCACCGGTCGGCGGGTGGATGTGCGCCGCGTCCCCGGCCAGCAGCACGCGCCCGACGTGGTAGCGCTCGGCCTGCCGGGTGGCGTCACCGAACCGCGACAGCCAGCGCGGCGAGTGCACCTCGAAGTCGGTGCCGGCGTACAGCCGCAGCTGCTGCTTGAACTCGTCCAGGGTCGGCGGCACCGAGCGGTCCTCGGCCACCCCCTCGGCCGGCACCACCACCCGGTACACCCCCTCCCCGAAGGGCCCGAGACCGAACCGCTTCTGGGTCTTGCGGACCTCGGCCACCACGGCGGCCACCTCCTCGGCCGGCACCCCCACCGCCATCTCGCCCAGCAGCGTCTCGTTCCTGGACGGCTCGCCCGGAAAGCCGACACCCAGCAGCTTGCGTACGGTGCTGCGGCCGCCGTCACACCCGACCAGATAACGCGAACGCAGCTGCGTCCCGTCGGCCAGGTCGACGCTCACCCCCTGCTCGTCCTGGCTCAACCCCACCACCTCGCAGCCACGCCGCACCTCGGTGCCGAGTTCGGCGGCGCGCTCGGCCAGTAGGTGATCGCTGACGGGCTGCGGGATGCCGAGGACGTAGCCGTGCGCGGTGTCCAGGCTGGGCGTGGGCTTGTCGATACCGGCGAAGAAGCCGCCGAGGGGATACTGCTTGCCGTTGGCGAGGAAGCGCTCCAGCAGACCCCGCTGGTCCATCACCTCGATACTGCGCACGTGCAGACCGAGCGCGCGGACGAACGCGGCCGGCTCGGCCTCCTTCTCCAGCACGAGCACCTGCACGCCGTGCAGCCGCAGCTCACAGGCCAGCATCAGCCCCGTCGGTCCGGCGCCGGCGATGATCACGTCGATCATGAACCCCCACTTTCCACCCATGTCGCAACCCGGCCAGCGGCATCGTGAAGTCCCCGGCGCACGACGTGCGCACGCGTACTCCATGAACCCCTGATCTGCACAGGTTCTGGCTTCAGCCGGACATTCTGCGGCACAACCCGGGTCTTGCGGCAAGACCCCCATTGCGGTATAAGTTAAGAGTGGCAGGGAGCGAGCGCTCTCCTGCCTTTTGTCTTACGACACGCATGTGCGCCACGTTCCGCCCGTTGGCGATGTCCGCCCGGTAGTCTGCGAACGTATATCGCCACCGTTCAGGGCCTCGCGATACGCCTCGCCGGTCAATGGTCCTCGTCTGGTCTCCGCTAGCGAGAAGGATCGCGATGGCCGGATACGAGAACATCCCCGAGCTCGGTCGCCAGCTTGCCGATGCAGTTGTCCAGGCCATGACCGATATCAGGCCGAAGCTGCTGCGGGCAGCGCTGACCGGCGACGCCGGTGAGAGCGAGAACTCCCGACACTCCGACAACTTCCTGTCCGAGCACGATCTTTGGATGCACGACCGCTATCAGGTGCTGCTGCAACAACATCTGCAAACTTTTGTGTACGCCTCGGAGGAAGCCGAGCCGCAGATCGTGGGCGTGGACCCCGACCCCGACCTCTGCCTTCTGGTCGACCCCCTGGACACCAGCGAACTGGCAGTGCGGGGCCTCAACGGCTACACGCATGTCCTGGCATACTCGCGCTCCCTTGGCCGCCCGGTCGCGGCCGTGATCGGTGACATCTTCCACCATGTCCAGCTCTACGTCGCCGCGTACGACGGGGCCGAGGATCACGCGTTCCTGATCACGGCCGCTGGCGACGTGCATCGGCTCGGCAACCGTCGCACGCGTCAGCTGACCGACTCCATAGTGACCAACTTCCTGATGAAGCCATCCGAGCGCCTTACCCGGCTGGCCCAGCAGCATCGCCTCCTGGAGGCCCTCGCTCAGCCCAACGCAGCGGGCGAGTCCAAGGGGAGGGTCGGCGTCGACTTCGGGTCAGTAGGGCTCTGTCACGTCGCAGCCGGCTTCACCGATGCCATGATCGAATTTGCGAAGGGGTTCGCGATCTGGGATCTGGCCCCCGGCCATTACGTTCTTCATGCGGCCGGGGGCACCGTGACCGACCTCGACGGCAATCCGCTTCCGCTCGACTACCGGCTTTCCCACCTCGACGACATCGCCAAAGCGATGAGCACTCGTAGAACATTCATAGCCGCGGGCACTGCCGAACTCGCGGCCGATCTCGCTCGCCTGCTCATCCGCTGACCCGACGCGCAACACGCGCCCAGGTGCGAGGTAAGACGCGGTCACCCGGATCGCGGTGTCCGCTCGGCGAACCGGGCGGACACCGCTTCATGCGGAGGGCTTGCCGGTAGTCAGCTCCACGCGATGGAGAAGCTGTTGTCCGTGAACGCGGACGAACCGCTGGTGCCGCTGATCTCGAAGCCGAACTGGGCCTCCCCGACGGTCACATCGGCCCACCAGCCCTGGGTCCGCAGCCAGTTCAGGATGGCGCGGATGTCGATCGTGCCCGAGTTCGTGTTGCTGGTGCGCAGGAACGAGAACACCGCGTTGGCGCCGTTGGAGCCCCGGTAGATGTTCCAGGTGTGCCCGCCCAGGCTGACGTTGCGGAACGCCGGCACCGCGCCGTTGGCGTCGTACTGCTCGGCGATCGGGCCGACCGCGCCGCTCCAGTTCAGCCACAGCATCACCTCGTAGGCCCAGTTGTTGGCCCAGATGTCGTACGTCGTGGAGTAGTCGCCGCTGCCGGGCACGCTCACGTTGAAGGAGCTGGTCATCGAGGATATCGAGCTGACGGTGCGGTTGACCGAGCCCTTGACGGTGTGCGGGTAGGACTTCACGCCCGACGTCCGCGGGTGGTTGGCGATCACACCCCAGCTGGTGCCGGAGCGCGCCCAAACGGTCTGCGACCCCGCGCCGGATCCCCAGATGTTGTTGTAGACGGTGTAACCGTTGTTGGTCCAGGTGTCCCACTGGCCCGATGCGCTCCACACCGCGTCCGACGGCACACCAGGCGTGCCACTGCTCGGCGACGGGGTCACCGACCGTGACGGTGACGGAGTGACCGAGCGCGACGGCGACGGCGTGACCGATCGGGTCGGGCTGGGCGAACCGGAGACGCCGCCGGTGCACGCGACGCCGTTCAGGGTGAAGCTCGTGGGCACGGGGTTGCTGCCCGTCCACGAGCCGTTGAAGCCGAACGACGTGCTCGCGCCGGTGCCCAGCGAGCCGTTGTAGTCGACGTTGCGGGCGGTGACCTGCGACCCGCTCTGCGTCAGCGCGGTGCTCCAGTACTGGGTCACCTGCTGGCCGCCCGCGAACGACCAGACGAGGGTCCAGCCGTTGATCGGGTCGCCGAGGTTGGTGACGTTGACGGAGGCGCCGAAGCCGCCCGGCCACTGGTTGCTGACGGTGTAGGCGACGCGGCAGCCGGTGGCCGCGTACGAGGGAAGTGCCGTGAGCACGCCGGTGCCGACGGCGGCCAGGACGGCCGCCGTGACGGCCGCGGCGGCGGAGGTGCGTCTGCGCATGACTGGTGACCCTTCTTGAGTCGGTCGCCGGGGTGTCCGACCGGTCGACGCGCTGGCACTGCGTGCGGCCTTGGCCCGGACCGGTGCGACCTGGCGGGATTCACCGGGGCGACGCATTTAAGTTTATCGTATTAACAAACTTAAGGGCTGACATCGACGGGGTCAACCCGGACGATGCGGGCAAGGTTGGCATTGACATCCATAACTCCCAGCCGTAACCTTCGCCAGAGGAAAGCGCTTTCCCCTAGTGGCGCCGGCGAAGCCGCGTCTTCGCCTCCGGGCGGCGTCTCGACGTGTCTCGACGGAGGAGGAAACACATGCGGCCCGAATACGGACGCACCCGACCCGGACGCCGGTGGCGTCCACTGCTGACCGTGCTCGCCACAGCACTGCTGGCCATCACCGGCACGCTGACCACCAGCCAGGCGGCGAACGCGGCGACCGTGGACACCAGCGCGGTCTACGTGCTCGTCAACCGCAACAGCGGCAAGGCGATGGACCTGTTCAACTGGTCCACCGCCGACGGCGCGCCGGTCAACCAGTTCACCCGCAACGACCTGGCCGTGCAGCAATGGCGTTTCGTCGACGTCGGCGGCGGCTACTACCAGATCCGGTCCGTGCACAGCGGCAAGGTCCTCGAGCTGCCCAACGCCAACGACGGCGTCCAGCTCGCGCAGAACACCGCCGTCAGCGGGAACACCCGCCAGCACTTCGGCATCAGCGACTCCGCCGGCGGCCGCGTACGCTTCATCAGCCGGCACAGCGGCAAAGCCCTCGAAGTGTGGAGCTGGTCCACCGCCGACGGCGCGATGATCTCGCAGTACCAGGACCTCGACGGCTACAACCAGCAGTGGCAGCTCGTCAAACTCGGCACCGGCGGCGGCACCGGATGCGGCAGCGGCTCGTTCAACGCCGAGGCCGTGCTCAGCGGATCCACCTGGACCGCCCGCAACGGCGGCAGCACCGTCTACACCGGCACCGACCTGCGTGCCGCGGTGCAGGCAGCCGTGAACAGCCTGACCGCCGGGCGCACGGCCAAGCAGCGCGTCGTCGTCCGCGGCTCCGGGTCGATGAGCGCCAACGCCCGCATCTCGCTGCCCAGCTACACCACGATCGACGTGTGCGGCACCATCAACGTGACCGGCACGGGCAGCGGCGACCAGGCCCCCATCTACTCCCGCGGCACCACCCAGGTCGAAGTCCAGCACCTCAACCTCACCGGCACCCCGCTGTACGGCATCTTCATACGCAACGTCACCGACGTGGTCCTCGGCCAGATCGACATGAGACTGTCCGCCGGCCTCGGCGTGCGCATCGACAACCGCGGCGACACCAGCCAGTGGACCCGCAACGTGCGCATCGACAACGTGTACGTCTCGGGCGCGAGCTCGCACGCCGTGGAGACGTACGGCGTCGACGGCCTCACCGTCGGCACCGTGACCGCCCGCAACGTCGGCGAATCGGGGCTGCTGCTCAACCAGACCGTCAACGCCACCGTCGGCACCGTCGACGCCGAGAACGCGGGCGCGGGCACCGGCTACGCGGCGTTCCGGATGGCCAACCGCAACGGCCGGATCGGTTCCAGCTACTCGACCAGCATCCGCGTCGGCACCGTCCGGGCCCGCGGCGGCGGCCGCGGCATCTTCTGCGTATCCGAGAGCGGCGGCGCGGCGATCGACCGGGTCGACATCGCCAGCACCGGCAACAACGCGATCCTGATCGAGAATTGCTACAACGTGAACATCGCCGCCAACGGCGGCACGATCAGCGGCGGCGGAGAAGTGCGGCTGGCTGAACGCACCGAGTTCGCGGGCAACCGCGACATCACCCTGCGCAACTTCACGCTGGTCAACAACCGCATCGTCGAGAACCCCTGCGCCGACAACCTGACCATCTCCGGCATCACCCTGAACAACTCGACCATCACCAGGTGCTGAGTTCTCGACCCGCAATACGGGAGCGGGGCTGTCGCATCACGACGGCCCCGCTCCCCCACCAGGCATTATGTCAACGGTCGATATCTGACACCTCGCCCACGGCGTGTCAGCCCCGCCGTCACGCGCCCGCAGCGGCACCATCGAGTCCATGAGCCGCGCTGCACATCATGCCGCCGTCGATGTCGCCGAGCAGCTCGACTACTACGTGGTCTTCCCGAACATCCGGGCCCGCGAACGCGCGCTGCCGCCCGAAGGCATCGTCGTCGAGGAATTCGTGCTGCGACCCGACGGAACCACGTCCGCCCTGGACAGTGCGGGTTGGACCGCCGGTGGCACCTGGTGGAGCGCTGCCGCGTTCAGCCGTGGCCTGCGCGACGACGCCCGGTTGCAGGCCAGGGTGACTCCCGTCGCCCGAGCCGGCGCGCAATCGGCGTACCGGCTGCTGGGCGGCGGCGAACTGCTGCCGGAGCCGGAACTGCGCCGCCACTTCCTGGACCGGCTCGACCTGCCCGTCGCCGCGCCGCTGAACCTGGTGCCCGCACAGGCCACGGCCGAACGCCGCATCTACCGGGTGCTGCTCGCAGGTGAGTTGCTCGAACCGGGTCTGGCGGCGCTGCGCAGCGGTTGGCGGATGCAGCCGTTCGACCGCGCCGACGACGCCGCGAACCGCATCGCCGGGCGCACCCGGCGCACCCTGGACGGGCAGACCGTGACCTGGACGCTGCGCCGCATCGGCAGCGGCCTGGCCTGGGCCGTCGACCTGGCCACCGACCGCCCCGACGACACGTCGGCCGACACCCTGGCACCGCTGCTGTGCCGCCTGCGCACCGACTCCCGCAGCCAGGGCCTGATCCCGGTCACCGTGGAACGCCTGCGCTGACCAGCCCGTCGGCGAGTGCCGGCGCCGCAGGGCCGATCGGCTGGGCCGATGCGCCTGTGATCAGGGCCGCGGGCATGTCGCCCTGATCCACTACACTGGTGCAGCTATCGCACGTGAACGAAGGACGCACATGGCCCGCCCCTACAGTCCCGGACCGAAGCAGTTCGTCTTCGCTGTCGGTGACGGCAACGACCAACAAGTCTCCGTGGGCGACGCTCAGGAGGCCTACGTAGCGTTCTCTGCGTTCTTCCGGGGTCGAGAGTCTGACACCTACACCATCAAGGATGAACCGGCGAGGCAGAGTCTGGTGCTCATGCCCCGGCTGGGTGTGATCTCCCGGATCAAGGACGCGGACCAGCCTCGGTCGGAACACCTCCAGGTCGACAGGGGCAACCGCTACCTTCCGAGCGCGATGCTGTTCTTCGAGAACGGATATGCCGGCCTCGACCGCTTCGGCCAGTGGTTCTCCGACCTTGCCGACCTCGACGCGTCACCGGAGACCCGCGGTGCCGCCCGCGCCGCCACGTTCACGACGGAAGCAGCGGCAATCGAAGAAGTCGCCAGGATCTGGGCAGATTCGGGCATTGTGGACCCGAGTGACCAGTACTACGTCTTCTTCGACTCGCATGACGTCGACGATGACCGAGCCGAACGCGCCGAACTGCTCCAGTTGATCGAATTCCTCGGTCTCGAACGAGTCGACGCCCCCGCCGGGGCCGCCACGGGCGAAGTCTGGGTGCGCACCGACCCACGCCTCGACGTCGAATGTGCACGGTGGTCGTGACCAGATGGCACAGGGTGGGCTGCGACATCGCCGTGATGCTCGCCGTGGAGCCGAGGCGGCCATGTCCAGCCGGTGCCGTTCTCGAGAAGCCTGAGCTATGAGAGACATCGTTTTCACGCGTCGCAGCGGCTGGATCCCGAACGTGATCCGCGAGGACGGCGAGCTGAAGCTGATGCTCGCCGCCGGGGCCGACGCCAACCATGAGCCTCGCACGTTCACGTTCCCGATCGGGGAAGCCCATCTTGCGGTGATCCGAGAGGACCTGGCCAGACACCTGCTGCTGTGGAGTGCGGTCCTTGCGCTGTGCGACGCCGCCGGAACCCGGGGCCGGCTCGACGAGAACGCTGCCGTCGCGCTCCTGGACGCTGTTCTGCTCTCTTCGCCCGCGGACGTCGACGCGCTCTTCGGGCGCATCCGGTGGGACAGGAGTCGGCTCATCGCCCATGGTGCCGACATCGATCTACTTGAGCGCGGTCAGGTCTGCGCGGCGATGCGCGCGGCGACGGAGTCGTCGAACGAGAAACGTGCCCAGGAGTATCGCGCGGACCGCCGTCGCGCCGAGCGCGGAACAGTCCTCGGGCCGCTCGACACTGCGATTCTGAGGTACACGGGACAGTATCTGCATGGCGCGACGGTGCCGAGGCGGATGCCCGATGCCGTCGACCCCGCGCTGCTGCCGCAGGTCATGCTTGTGATCGCCACCGCGGAGCAGGCGTGCGCCGGGATGCGGATCGGCCTCGATCCGCGGCGGGGAAACCGGGCCACGGACAAGCGCGACCGGGATCGGATGGCGGCGACGGTCGACGCGGCCGTGCGGCGCGCATACCCCGAACTCGTCGACGACGCGGTGCGTACGGTGAGCTTCCTGATGTGCTCGGAGGCTGCGGACCGCTCCAGGAGCACGCCGGTGGAAGACGACGAGGAGGCTGCCGACGACCACGCCGACCTCGGTGAGAGTGCGAGAAAGACGGCCCTGTCGTTCACCGATGACAAGGGTGGCGAGAAGAAGTGGCTACGGGACGGTCCTCGCACCGCCTCCGCCGAGTTCTGGGAGTTCGTCGCCGATCGCTCTGCTGGGGACAACGAAGTGTTCACCATCGAGGACGAGGAGATGGGCGAGGGGATCCAGCTGCACTTCTACGCGGACTCCATCGCCCGGATCACGACGGTGCGACATGGGGAAGCCGGGTCGGATCCGCAGTACCGGGTCGAGTACAGCCTGGTCGACGGGATCGGCGGGTACCGGAACCTGGTGAGCGCCTTCGTCCGCGGCGGCTGCGCCGCACTCGAACAGCACGGTCCCTGGATGTCGGATGTGGCCGAGTTCGAGCGCGCGCGTCGTCGGCGCGACGCCCGGTAGTCCCAGCAAGCCCGTCAAGCCGCCTCATTGCCGAAACATCATGGACCGAGCCGTGGTCCGCCGCCCGGTGCAGCGCTGACCGTCACGATCACCGGCGGGGGTGCCGCGGTTCGCGGCCATACGGGGTGCGGGCTAAAGAGCGTTACACGGCCCGGAAACCTTCTTCGGGTCCTCCTCGGAGATGACCGTGATGTCCCCGTTGGGCGCGCCGGTGCGACGCAGGGCCTTCTGGAACACCTGCTCACGCATCCAGGTCAGGTCCGCCGGAGCCAGCGCGGCCCGCTGGGCAGTGTTCGGACACGGGTTCGGAGCGAACCGCCACGGCACGGCACCGTTTCGCAGCAACTGCACCTCGGCCTTGCCGCCGACGGTCAGATCCAACGCGATGTCGAACGGGTAAGGCCTGCGCAACGAGGCGACGTAGATGCTGAAATCCTGCTCCTCGCCAGGCTTGAGCTGGACGGTCTTCTCATCGAAGAAGGACTTCCCGTGCGGCTGCACGGCGGTCCCCGGTTTGGCGAGGAAGTCGTAGCCGTAGGCGATCGGCACATCCGCGTCGATGTTGAAGCTGAGGCTCACCGTCGCGTCCCCGCTCCCCTCGGTGCCCAGGTGGTATGCCAGCGCCAGCGGCATGCATGCCGTCACCGGGCGCTCACATTCGCAGCAACGGGCTTGTGCGGATAGGACCAACCGACGCCGGCCATGCTGGCACGGGCGCTTGGCGGCTCGGCACGTCAGCCCGCGCCACCGGCGGCGTAGTGGTCGACTGCCCGACCTGCGAGCCGCGGTTCGGCGTCGGGGAACGAGCCGTCGCCGAACAGCACCCGCGCCGCCAGGGCGCGACCGCCGCCGACGCGCAGGGCGGCGATCGCCGCCTCGGCCGCCGCAGGGGACCGGATCCCGGCGAACGCCCGGCGCAGCAGCAACCGGCCGCGGAACCGGCTCCGCAGCGCCGCCCCGTCGTACCGGCTCAGCTGCCACTCGTCGCCAGTGCGCAGGTATCCGGCGGCCACGGACGCGGCCAGTTCCGACATCCGCAGGCACGGGTCCAGCCCGCCCGCTGTCAGCGGTGACACCGCGCCGGCGGCGTCGCCGACGAGCAGCCCGGCGGGGCACGCAAGCCGCCGCAGCACCCCGCCGACCGGGATCGGGCCGCCGCGCCGCTCGACCGGGCCGGTCGGGGCGGTGCGGCCGGGCGCGTCGGCGGCGAACTCGTCCAGCAGGTGCCGCACCCCGGCGCGCATCGCGTCGGCGTAGCCCGCGACACCGACATGAGCGTGGTGGCCGTCGTCGATGACCCAGCCCAGGTAACCCGGGGCGACCCGGGGGTCCAGCACGCAGTGGAACGCCGGGGTGGTGCTGCCCGAGGCGATCGGGTGGACGAGTTCGGCACCGACGATGAGCCGCCGGTTGACGTCCAGGCCCAGGTCACGGGCCACCCGGGAGCGAGCGCCGTCCGCGCCGACGATGAACCGGGCACGCACCGGCTCCGCGCCTTCGAGCCGCACCACACCCGCCGCCGAGCCGTCGTACCGTACGCCGAGCACGACCCGCGCCCCCGCCGATTCGGCCGCGCGGCGCGCGTGCTCGTAGACGCCGGGCATGTCGGCCACGCGGTACTCGTCCCGGTCGCTGGTCAGCCGGATCGGCGAGCGCCGCGACGGCGGGTACAGCAGCACGTCCCGTACGCCGGGGCCGAGCAGGTGCTCCGGCAGGTCGAAGTCCTCGAGGGTACGGCGCACGAAGATCCCCGTCGTGCGGATGCCCGCCGACAGCGACCTGCGGCGGTCGACCACCAGCACGGTCAGCTCACGTCGCGCGAGCAGGCGGGCGGTGTGCAGGCCGGCCAGGCCCGCGCCGACGACAAGTACATCCACTGTCTGCATACCTAGAGAAGCTAGGTATCGAAACCCGCCCGGATCGGTCTCTTCACGCTATCCCCGTGCTACCTACACACCGCCCTCACATCCCCGGAAGCGCCCGTCACGGGAGCTGGAGGTAGACCCGGGTCCACGGCTGGTCGTCGAGCAGCCGCCAGCGGTGGCCGCCGCCGGTGGTGTCCTCGGCGAGCAGCACGTCGCCGGGGCCGAGCCGGAACGTCTCGCCGTCGCGGGTGGTGAACTCGAGCGTCCCGGTCAGGGTCACCACGTACTGGCGGCGGGGTGCGTCGTGCCACGACAGCTCCGATCCCGACGGGCTCTGCTGGAACCGGGCCGAGGTGGTCGCCAGCCAGCCGGTGGCCGCGTCCGGTCCGAGCGCGTCGAGGCGCATCGCCGACTCCTCGACGTGGGAGCGCCCGTCCGGCCCGGTGAACAGGCGGACCAGCCGGATCACGTCAGCACCGCCGTGGCCCGGGGGTCGCTGTCGGCCAGCCAGCTGCGAGCCAACCGGGCCGCCTCACCGCGTCGGCGCAGTGCCTGCTGGGCGGCGTCGATCTGGTCCGCCAGCGCGGCATCGTCCGGGGCGACGGCGACCGCCAGCAGTTCCGTGGTGATCCCGGTCTGCACGATCCGCAGCGCCGGCCGGTCGGCGATCAACCGGCGCAGCACGGGCTCCAGCTTCATGAACGCGCCGATCCGGCCGTGTTCGAGGTCGTCGAGCGCGGTGCGGATGTCTTCGTAGGCGTACGCCTTCACCGCCCCGACCTTGCCCGCGGCCAGCAGCTGCTCGGCCACCGGCTGCGACGTGTTGCCGCTCTGCACGCCCAGGGTCAGGCCCCGCAGGTCGTCACAGCCGCGCACGCCGGGAGTCGCGGCGACGTCGACCACCAGGCTCTGCCCTGATCGCAGGTAGGGGTCGCACCAGCGGGCCAGCGTCTTGCGGTATTCGGTGATCGTCGCCCCGGAGGCGACCACGTCGATGCTCCGGCCCAGCTCGGCGAAGATCCCGTCGAAGTTCGACCCGTCGAAGTGGTGCACCTCCAGCGGCCGCCCCAGTTCGGCGGCGATCGCGGTCATCCAGTCGATGTCGAACCCCGCCGGCTTGCGCCCCGCCACCTCGAACGGCGGGTCGGGGAACGCCGACCCCACCCGCAGCGGCACATCCGTCACGCTGTCCAAGATATGCGTGCTTGATCTAGATCAACCCGTTATCCGGACTGCTCCGACCACGTGCCGCCGCTCGGTCAGGCCGGCGGCGGCAGCGTGATCCGCAGGAACTGCGTACCGGATTCCACGGTGGGGTCGCCGCCGACGAGCCACAGCGTGCCGCCCGATCCTGGCTCGACCGTGAACAGCTGCCCGTACGCGCCGACCAGCATCGCCTGCACGTTGGCGAGGCCGTCGCCGTCGAGATCGGCTCGGTACAGCCGCGAGCTGCCCGCACAGGCGAGGAAGACGACGTCGCGCACGAACGCCATCCCGCCGCAGGCGCCCTCACCGGCCCAGAACGTCTGCCGCGGCGCGACGAAGCCCGGCGTCTCGCAGCCGCCGCCGGACTTCGACTCGGTGCCCTCGCAGGCGGGCCAGCCGTAGTTGCCGCCCTTCACGATCAGGTTCGTCTCGTCGGCGAGCCCGTCACCGGACTCCTGCACCCAAGCCCGACCCCGCGAGTCGAACGACAGGCCCTGCGGATTGCGGTGGCCCAGGCTCCAGATGTAGCCGCCGAACGGGTTCCCGGCCGGAACCGTGCCGTCCGGATTGAACCGCAGCACCTTGCCCGCAAGGCTGCGCTGGTCCTGGGCGAGCCGCGGGTTCCCCGCGTCACCGATGGCGGCGTACAGCTTGCCGTCCCGGCCGAACCGCAACCGCCCACCATTGTGGACCTTCCCCCGCGGGATGCCGACGACCAGCGACTGCATCGACCCGCCGTTCAGCGCGCCACCCTGCAGGCGCAGCCGCACGATCCGGTTGTCGGTCGCCGTCGAGTAGAGCACGTAGATCCAGCCGTCCCTGGCGAACGTGGACGCGACGGCGAGACTCACCAAGCCCCCGTCGCCGCCGACACTCACCGCGCCGGGCACCACCCCGAGCGGGGTGACCTGGCCGGTGCGCGGATCCATCCGCACGATCTCGTGCGTGTCGCGCCGGGCGTAGAGCACCGAACCGTCAGGCAGCTCCGCCAGGCCCCAGACGACACCGGTGTCCTTGGCGACCGGGGCGATCGCGCACAGCAGCGTGCAGGACGAGCCCGCGGTGACGTCGACCCCGGCGCTGCGCGCCGACGCGTTGCCCTGGCCGTCGCGAGCGCTGACCTGGTAGCGGTGCTGGGACGATGCGGGCACGCCGAGGTCGACGAAGCTGAACTGCGGGCCACCGGCGCCGTCGACGGAGCCGACCTTCGCCCCGTCACGGAACACGTCGTACGCCGCGACGCCGACGTCATCGGTGGCGGCGTCCCAGGTCATGGTCACGGTGGTGCCGTCGGCGGCGGCCTTGACCCCGCCCGGCGCACCGGGCGCCCTGGCATCCGAACCGCACTGCGGCGGCGTCACCGCCACCGCGTCGCCGGCCGGCGACACGTTGCCGGCCTCGTCGCGGGCCTTGACCTGCACACTCCAGGTGCCCGCGGGCACGTCTGCGAGCACCACGGACCGCGCGCCGCCACCGACGCTGGTGACGACCCGGCCGTCGCGATGGATCTCGTACCCGGTCACATCGCGGTCGTCCGTCGACCCCGCCCAGCTCAACGCGATCGACTTGCAGGTCGTCTCGCCGAGGCTCAGCGCGCCCGGCACGGATGGCGGCTGCACGTCCGGCGGCGGCTCCGGCCACCGCACGATCAGCACGGCAAGACCCACGACCGCGATCAGCAGCAGGCCGCTGATCAGCCGTGAACCACCGGAAGCCGACTCGACCGGCGACGGAGCGACGGGTGTCATTTCCGGAATGTACAAGCCCGACACCCCCGGCACCAGACCTCACCCGGGCGTACCGACGATCATCCGGTCGGCGTGTACGGCCGCCTCACTCCACCCAGAACGAGTCGTGCTCGACGAAGAACGCGGCCCGCTGCCCATCGGTCATGGCGCCGAGGTTCGGCAGGCCCTCGAAGTGCCCTCGCGCGGCGCGCCCGGCGCGAAATGCAGCAGCATCGACGCGGGCTCCCCTGACCCGTTGCGACAGCCGTGGATGCCGGATACGGCACACGACTCGACCCTGGACGAACCGGCGGCAGCCGCGTCCGCGATCCCCCGAAAGCCTCCCCACCAGCACCGGCACGGCCGTCACACCGGCCCACTATCCTTCGGCGTACCGCCTGGCCACGCAGGCCGGGACGAAGGAGCACGCACCATGCAAGACGACCTCGCCGCCGACGGCACCGCAGCCGCCCCGATCGTCGACCCCGCCCACGCCCGGCCGCACGCCAGCCCCGACGAATACCGGTCGGCCGTCGCGCAGGCGCGCCGCGCCGCCGCCGCGTACTACGCCGGCGAGCAGACCCTGCTCGACGACGCGGAATACGACGCGCTGTACGCCCGGATCGTGGCCAGCGAGCGCGAGCACCCGCAGTGGCGGGCCGACGACTCCCCGACCGCGGTCGTCGGGACGCCCGGCGGCGACATCGAGCACAGCACGCCCATGCTCAGCAT
Source organism: Catellatospora paridis (assembly GCF_009720365.1). Lineage (GTDB taxonomy): Bacteria > Actinomycetota > Actinomycetes > Mycobacteriales > Micromonosporaceae > Catellatospora > Catellatospora paridis. The sequence continues at coordinate 554,897 of NZ_ML769316.1, forward strand.
CGGCAACGTCTTCGACAGCGCGGGCCTGCACGACTGGGCGGCCAAGCTCGACAAGGCGGTGGGCCGCCCGGTGACCCGGTACACCGTCGAACCGAAGATCGACGGGCTGGCCATCGCCGTGCGGTACGTCGAAGGCAGGCTCGTCCTGATCGCCACCCGCGGCGACGGCTACACCGGCGAGGACGTCACCAGCCAGGCCCGCCTGATCGCCGGCCTGCCGGCGCGGCTGTCCGCGCCGGTCACCGTCGAGATCCGCGGCGAGGTCTACATGACCGACGCCGACTTCGCCAAGGGCTGCGACCTGCGGCTCGCCCACGGTGAGCCGGTCTTCGCCAACCCGCGCTCGGCCGCCGCCGGCTCACTGCGGGCACAGCGCGTCTACGACGTCCCCCTGTCCTTCATGGCGTACGCCGCGACCGGCCTGCCCGACGAACACGCGCACAGCCACTCCACGGCGATCGCCCACCTGGCCGCCCTCGGCGTGGCCACCACCGCGCAGTCGTCCGCCAGGCTGACCGTGTGCGCCGACATCGACGAGGTCACCACGGCCGTCGCCGCACTCGGGGCACGCCGGGGCGACCTCGGCTTCGGCATCGACGGCGTCGTCATCAAGGCCGACCTCACCGCCGACCAGGCCCAGGCCGGCTACTCCACCCGGGCGCCCCGCTGGGGCATCGCCTACAAGTTCCCCGCCGACACCCGCACCACGAAACTGCTGCGCATCGACGTGCAGGTCGGGCGAACCGGCGTCATCACCCCCGTCGCCGTGCTCGAACCGGTCCAGGTCGGCGGGGTCGTGGTCACCTCCGCGACCCTGCACAACTTCGCCGACCTGCAGCGGCGTGACGTCCGCGCCGGCGACACCGTGTACGTCCGCCGCGCCGGCGACGTCATCCCCGAGATCACCGGCGCCGTGCACGACGCTCGGCCCGCCGACGCGGAGCCGTACACCCCACCGGTGTCGTGCCCGCGCTGCGGCGGCGACATCGACCGCAGCAACCAGCGGTGGCGCTGCGCCCGCGGCCGCGCTTGCGGCGAGAAGGCCACGCTGCTGTACTTCACCAGCCGCGACGCGATGGACATCGAAGGCCTCGGCGAGAAGATCCTCGACGCCCTGCTCGCCGCCGGCCACATCACCGACGCCGCCGACCTGTACGGACTCGACGTGCCGACCCTCGCGGCGATGGACCGGCTCGGCACCGTGTCGGCCACGAACCTGGTCGACAGCATCGCCGCGACCAAGGCCCGGCCCCTGTCGCGCGTGCTCACCGGCCTCGGCATCCGCATGACCGGCCGCACCCTGTCCCGGCGCATCGCCCGCCATTTCGGCACCATGGACGCCGTCCTCGCCGCGACACCGGCCGAGTGGGAGCAGGTCGACGGCATCGGCATCGAGCGGGCGACGGTCATCAGTGCCGAGCTCGCCGAGGTAGCGCCGCTGATCGCGAAACTCGCCGCGCACGGCGTCAACATGACCGAGCCCACCGGCCCGGCCGCCGCCACCGACGACACCGCTGCCGAAGGCCCCGTGCTGCCGCTGCGCCGCCCGGACGGCACCCCGATGACGGTCGTGGTCACCGGGTCCGTGCCCGGCTTGACCCGCAACCAGGGCAACGAGGCGGTGGAAGAACTCGGCGGCAAGTCCTCGGGCTCGGTGTCGGCCAGAACCGACTTCGTCGTCGTAGGAGACGGAGCCGGATCCAAGGCCACCAAGGCCGCCGACCTCGGCCTGCCGATCCTCGACGCCGACAAGTTCGCCCAGCTGCTCAACGCACACCGCACCGGAGACCACGACACCGCCACCACGATCCTCGACACCGTGATTCCCCCAGCCGTCGCATGACCTTGGCAGGCTGCACCCCGTGCAGGCACAGCGGCTGGGGTCTGACGGCTGCCGTTTCTTGATCGCCGTTTCGTGTCAGAACATGCGGCTGGACCGCGTTTTCGACGCGAAACAGCGATCACCCCCTAGCCGGCGTGGTGGCGGGCACGAAAAAAGGGCCCCTGATAGGGGCCCGAAAAGGGGTGTGGATAACGCGTCAAGGCCCACCCCTGGGGGGTGGGCCTTGAACAGCGATATTTGTCCGGCGGCGTCCTACTCTCCCACAACGTCCCCGTTGCAGTACCATCGGCGCTGGAGGGCTTAGCTTCCGGGTTCGGAATGTTACCGGGCGTTTCCCCTCCGCCATGGCCGCCGTAACTCTAT
>NZ_ML769317.1:0-12302 GCF_009720365.1 Catellatospora paridis
CGGCTGCGGGGCGGTGGTTGCCCGGGGCGGCGCCTTCCGGGCGACGCCGACCGGTCCAACGCCTCGGTCGTGGACGCGCCGCTGTGTCAGCCGGTCAGACGCCAGATGGTCAGCATGCCAGCGGGGCGCGGACACGCGACCGCCCGCGCCGAGAAGGCGCACCTTTCCAGGGGCACGGGCAACTGTGCCAGGTCGAGGCCTTCGGGCGTCAGCCAGGCGACCTGGCCCGGCCCCGGGCCGGCCCCGCGGACCAGCACGGTCGCCGACGCGGCGAAGGCCAAGTACACCTCCCACCCCGCGACGTCGAGCAGTGGGCGCGCGGTCGAGGCGTCCAGCAGCGCGGTGGCCGGAGACCCGATCGAGCCCGGATCCGGGCCGGCTACCAGCAGACCGAGGGGTGTCGGCACGACGAAGCTGCCCCCGGCGAAACGTCGGCGTACGACGCCGGTGGCCTTGTCCACGATCTCGACCGGGTTCACCGCCTGTTCCTGCTCCGCCGACTGCGACGAGACGCACCAGAACGCGCCGCATTCGGTGCGGCGCACGAACGGGGCCGTGAGCGGGATGGGTGTCAGGTCGGCGGTGGAGTACCGGGCCATAGTCTTCGCGTCGCCCGCCACTGTCTCGAGGACCAGCTCGTCGCCGATGATGTTCAAGTCGACGGGCACGGCTCCACCCAGGTCCACCCGGTGGCGGCGGAGCACCCGCCCGTCGCGCAGGTCATGCGAGGTCAGCTCGCCGGTGGTCTGCAGCGTCCAGATCTGCACCTGGCCCTGGTCGCGGAAAGCGGCCGTGTAGTCGATCGCCGGCAGAACGTTCTGCGCGCTCCAGCGCGGCCCGCCGGTGCGCACGTCCCGGACGGTGACCTGCATGGAGGCACGGTCTTCGCTGGTCGACCAGATGGCGACCGCCACGTCGGCGAGCGGTGTCATGGGCAGGCCGTCCTGCCATCGGATCGCCCCGGTGACGACGTCGACGGCGTAGGTGGTCCGGCGGTTCGTGGCGGTGTCCTGCATCTCGGTCACCATGAGGCCGGGCACGGTCCCGGCGGGGGTCAGGCCGCTGCCCGCTGTTCCCGGCAGTGCGATGTTCCAGCGTTGGGTGCCGTCGTCGAGGCTGTACCCGGCGAGCCGTCCCGCGTCGCGTACCACCAGCACGTCGCCGATGATCTGGAAGTCGCCCTGCGGGGACAGGGTGATGGCGGCCAGTTCGTCCAGGCGGCGTCCTGTCGCCGCACCGCCCAGTGCGAGCACCAGGGCCACGGCGACGAGGGCCGTCAGCGGGCGCAGCGCGGCGCGCAGGCCCGGCCGGTCGGGTCCGGGCTGGTGGTCCTGCCAGCCCGCGCCGAGGTCGATGACCGCGGTCGCGCCGGTCGGTTCGCCGTTCACCGTCACCGCTTCCTTGTCCGCCGGATCGCGCCTGTGTGAGGCGGCGCCGCGGGGCGGCCTGCCGTCGCGTGGTGGAACGCCGTGGGGCGTACCGGCGGTTGCCATCGTTCTGTGCCTGGCGCCACGGGCATGCGCGGGGTGCGTGGCTGTCCTATGCTGCCGCCCGTGACGCCGACCCCTCCGCAGCCTGACAACACCGCGCGCAACATCACCGTGATCGTGGCCGTCGCGGCGGTGGCGATCGTGTGCGTCGTCGCGGTCGCCTGCCTCGGCCCGCTGGGCCTGTTCGCCTGGATCGCCGACCGGCAGATGGACTGGTTCGAGGAGCAGTCCAGCGACATGCCGTTCCTGCTCAGATCGGCGGTGTCCGTGCTGCTGCCCGGCTGAGGACTGCGGACTCCACGACCGGCGCGGCCGTTACCGCCGTCCGGGCCGGCCGCTCGTGCCGACGGCGGTGCGGACGTGCCGGTCGCGGGCCAGCACGGCCAGGGCGGCCAGTCCGAGGGCGAGGTGGAAGACGTTGTCGACGGGGGCGAGCGGGATCGCCACGGGTGTCGTCAGGAGCAGGCCGTCGATGAACCAGCCGATCGTGCCGAGCAGCGTGTATCCGACGCCGACCGCCCAGGTGAACAACCGGGCCGGTAGTTCTGTCGCGGCGAGCCATCCGGCATAGGCGGCTGCCAGCATGGACAGCAGGTGCAGGACCACGTGCGCCCAGTCGTGTGCGAGCCGGTGTTCGGCGAGTTTGACGACCAGCGGGTAGGCGGCGAACAGGAAGAACACGACGGCCGCGATGCGGCAGTACCGGCGCGGAGCCACACTCCATTATGGGCACTCGGAGGCGGCGAGCGCTGTCCCGCAACGGATCCGGACCGATCGGTGTTCCTGGCTGCCCGGGTGGGCTGCCCGGTGTCGGAACGCTCGGCTGGTGGCGAGGCCTGTGCAGGAATCGGGTCGGCGACGGGTGCTGCGGCGGCTGCGAGCAGGCGACTTCGGGCGATCGGGCGTTGACGCTGGAGTTGCGGGTGCGCGCCGTGGACGAGTCTGCGGTGCGCCAGCTGTTACCGCGGGTCGTAGCGGCACGTGTTGCCGGTGCGTACGGTTCGGTCCAGGTGCGTGGCCAGCTCCGGTAGCGCCTCGCGGATACGGATGATCGCGTCGCGGATGCGGGCGGTCACCGCCTTGCGGGCACGTTCGGCCGCCGACGCGCCCAGGGGCCGGCTGTGGCCGTCCGGGCGGGTGGCCTGGCGCAGCTGGGTGAGCAGCTGCTCGCGCTCGTCGGTTGCGACGCGCCGGCGGCCGAGGTCGTGATCGGCGTCGGCGTCGGCCAGTTCCTGCTCGAGCGCCGCCAGCCGCCGCCGGTAGGCCGCCAGTGCCGTGCGGTCCAGCACCGGATCGGCGCGGTCGGCGGCGGCTGCGGCGGCTCCGGCGAGGGTGAGCGCGGGGTGGTCGATGCCCGGTGCGGCGAGCAGTGACGCGAGGTCGTGCAGCCCTTTGCAGTCGCGCAGGAACGCGGTCCGGCCTTGGTATCGGGCCTGCCACAAGTCGCCGACCCGCTGCAGCGCGACCTCGCCGTCAGGGTGCCGCGGCGGGGGCTGTTTTCGTGGCTGCGTGTCCAGTGCGGCGATCGCCGCGTGGGATTCTGCCTGCCAGCCTCGGGCACCCAGCCGTCGGTGGAGTTGGGCGGCGCGGCCCAGCCACTGCCGGGCCGGGGCCTGCTCGGCGAGGGCGGCGTGCAGCGTGCCGATCCGGTGGGCGTGCGCGCCCATGAAGGCGACCAGTGCCGCGTTCACGGCGCAGGTCTCCGCCAGCGGCAGCAGGTCGCCGAGCAGCTGCCGGCACAGCGGGCGGTCGTCGAGGGCGATGGCGGCGGTGGCGAGCTCGCCGACGAACACCGACCACAGGTAGGACCGGTCGGTGCGCCAGTCCGGAAGCGCGAGCACGGTGTCCAGTTCGCGTCTGGCGAGGTCGAGGTCGCCGGCGCGGGCGTAGAAGCCGGCGGCCACGGCGTGGGCGTGGGCGGGTGCGCCGACCCACCAAAAGACGGCTTCGGCGGCGGTGTCGCGCAGTTGCGCCGCGTCGCCGCGGGCCCGGACGATCTCGAGGCGCTGCGACATGCGGACGTTGCCGGCGTCGGCGTCGCCGACGGCCTCGCCGAGCGCGGCGGCTTGGGCGCTGAGCTGTTCGCCGGCGGCCAGGTCGCCGTCGAGCAGGGCGAGCGCTGCGCGGCGGATGTGCAGGTTGTAGTCGTGGCGGGGCTGGCGCAGTTGCCGGGCGGCGTGGTCGTAGGTGTGCAGGGTGGCCCGGAAGGCGGGGTTGGCGGTCTCCAGTTGCGCGGTTGCGGTGAGCAGCAGCGCCTGGGTCTGGCGTTCGGGGTCGTGGGCCTGGCGGGACAGTTCGCCGATCTCGGTGGCGATCTCGGCCCGGCGGGTTGCGGTGCCCGGTGTCCACAGCACGTCGTGTTGGGCGAGTAGGCAGCCGGCGAGGGTGGCCGGGTCGCCGACGTGGCGGGCGACGGCGATGGCGTGTTCGGCCAGCGGTGCGGCGCGGGGCCGGTCGGCGGGCACGGAGTGTTGCAGTTGCCGGGCGAGCGCAGCGGTGACCTGTGCTTCTGTGGCCGTGGTGGTGCCGGCGAGGGCGTGGTGGGCCTGTTCGAGGCGGTTGATCAGGTCGGTGCGTGGCATGGCGAAGCGGGCGCCGATGCGGTCGATGCCCAGCGCGACCGCGCCGATCAGGGCTGGGTGGCCGGTGTGCCGGGCGCGCTGCCATGCGGTGTCGAGCAGGTCGCGTGCTGTTGCGGTGTCGCCGGCGCGCAGGCGATGGTCGGCTTCGGCGGTGAGCAGGTCGACGTGGTCGGTGTCGCTGAGGGTTGCGCCGGTGCCCAGGGCGGCGGTGCGGACGCGGCCTAGGTGGGCGGCGGCGTCGGTGAACGCGTACCGCTCGGCGTCGGCCTGTGCGGCGCGGCGGGCCCAGAGCAGTGCTGGGGTGATGGTGTGCGGTAGGGCGGCGGTGCAGTGGTGGGCGATCTCGGCGGCGAACACGGTTCCGCCGCGCTCGTGTCGGCGCTGTAGCGCTGCCGCGAACCGGGCGTGCAGGTGCAGGCGCTGCGCGGTGGACATTCCCGAGTAGATCGATTCGCGGTAGAGGTCGTGGGTGAAGCGGGTCCCGTCGGCGGCGGAGGTCAGGATGCCGGCGGCGGTGGCCTGTTCGGTCAGTTCCGTGATGCGGGCGGGCGGCTGTTCGGTGACCTGGGCGAGCACGTCGGGCAGTAGCGTGCCGGTGCCGACCGTGGCGGCTTCGACCAGGCGGGCGCAGTCGGCTGACAGCCGGGAGGTGCGTCGCGCGATGACCTCCCGTACCGCGGCGGGTACGGTGCCGGCCGCGGGGCCGTCGGAGAGCAGCCGGCTGAGTTCGGCTGCGAAGAACGGGTGTCCGCCGCTGCGTTCATGTACCACCGGGGCCCACTGGTCGGCTGCATCGGCGCCAGCGACGGCGTGGACCAGTTCGGTGATCTCCTGGGGGGACAGGCCGCGCAGTGGCAGACGTTCGGCCAGCAACGCCACGTCGGCCATCGTGGTGGCGGCTGGGCCGGCGAGTTCGTCGGGGCGGTAGGCGGCCAGGAGCAGCAGCGCGCCCGGGTAGGTCATGCCGGTGAGGAACCGCAGCAGTTGCAGGCTGGCGTCGTCGGTCCATTGGAGGTCGTCGAGGACGACCACCACGGGTCCCTGACGGACGGCTGCTGCCAGTGTGCGTGCGACCGCGTCGAAGACGCGTAGCCGGCCGGTGGTCCCGTCGCCGCCCGCCGGTCCTGCGTTGAGCAGGCTTGCCGCGGGTACGGTGGCCGCCGGTCCTGGCTGCCGATCGTGGTCGTCCAGGCAGCGCAGCACCTGGGTCCACGGCCAGTACGCGGGTGCCTGCTCGCCGTTCCAGCAGGTGCCCCAGGCCGTGCGGGTGCTTGCGGTGGTGGCGTCGGTGGTGAACCTGGCCAGCAGCGCGGTCTTGCCGATCCCGGCCTCGCCGCTGACGAGTACCAGTGCGGGTCGGCGCCAGCCGGAGCCGGCGGTCGCGGCCAGTGCGGCCGCGAGGCGGGACAGCGCGTCTTGGCGGCCGACGAAGGTGGACACCCGGGCATTGTCGCGCAGCTTCGGCGTCTGGTCGGCAAGTGCCAGGCGTTTTCTGGCGGTTGCGTGTGCCGTTCTGGCGCGTAGAGGAGTGACAGGACAGGACCGGCGGATGATTTCCGGAGGGCAGTAGCCGTGACGACGACGTTCGACCCGCAGGTGTACAAGTCCACCACTCGGCAGCAGTGGCAGGACGCCGCTGAGGCCTGGCACCGGTGGGGGCCGCTCATCGAGGACTGGCTCGGTGCAGCGACGCAAAGGATGCTCGACGCGGCGGGGATCACCGCCGGTAGCCGGGTTCTCGATGTCGCCGCCGGGGCGGGTGGGCAGACGCTGGCCGCCGCGCACCGGGCCGGGCCGGCTGGGCAGGTGCTGGCCACGGACATCTCGCCGGCGATCCTGGCGTACGCGGAGCACTCTGCGCGTGACGCGGGGCTGTCCAACGTGGCGGTCCTCGAACTGGACGGGGAGCGCCTGGACGTGCCCGAGGCGTCGTTCGATGCGGTCATCTCCCGGGTCGGGTTGATCTACTTCCCGGATCAGCAGGCGGCGCTGGCGGGGATGCGCACCGCGCTGCGGCCCGGGGGGAGGGTCGCCGCGGTTGTCTACTCCGGCGGCGACCGCAACGGTTTCTTCTCCGTGCCCGTCGGGATCATCCGGCGTCGGGCTGCGTTGCCGCCGCCGCTGCCGGGTCAGCCGGGACCGTTCAGCCTCGGTGCGCCGGGGGCGGCGCAGGACGCGTTCGCCCGTGCCGGGTTCCACGACATCACCGTCGATGCGGTCGACTCGCCGGTGCGGCTGCCGTCTGCGGCCGACTGCGTCCGGTTCGAGCGGGAGTCGTTCGGCGCCCTGCACCAGATGCTGGCCGGGCTGTCGCCGGCGGAGCGAGACGAAGCCTGGGCGGAGATCACCGCCGAGTTGGCGGCGTTCGAGGGCCCGGCAGGCTTCGTCGGGCCCTGCGAGATGCTCGTGGTGTCGGCGACCCGCTGACGGCCGCGCCCTGCCGGTGAACGTCGGCCCCCACTGAAGTGCCAGCGGGGGCCGACGCTGTCATCCTTCGCAGACGCGGAAGGCGCAGCCTTCGTCGCCGCCGGGTCCGCCGGGTGCGGCGAGGACCGGGCTGGGCAGGCCGGGGTAGGTCTCCGGCTGTGCCTTCGTGGTCCGGGCCGGTTCGGCGAGCACGAACGTCTCGACCAGGTTGGAGTCGATCAGGGCGATCAGGCCGGGGTTGGCGGGGTTGCGCGGCTCTTCCTCGTAGCCGGGCGCCGTCCAGCCCCGTACGACGTTGATGGCGGATCCCCGCAGCTTCAGCTTCTGCTCCACGACGTCGTAGGTGACGATCGTGGTGTCGGCTTCGGGGTTGACGTACTCCTCGTCGTCGGGGGTGTCGGAGTCCTCGTAGTCCGAGGCGACCTCTTCGCAGCTGCCGCCTGAGGTGCACGCCTCGACGACGGTCGTGGTCGAGCCGTAGTCGCCGTCGGCGGAGATGTATTCGACGACCGTGGTGGTGACGGTGCCGATCTGGTTGCCGTCGCCGTCGCGGACGAATTCGGTGCTCTTGGTGGTGGTGGTCGTTCCACCGCCGCGGGAGTCCTCCGTCTTGACGTAGGTGACGTTCGTGACGTCGCCGGTCACCGGGTCGGTGGTCGTGCTCTTCGACTCGTGGGTGGTGGTGCCGCCTTCTGAGGACTCCCGGTGCTGGGTGACGGTCTTCGGGCCGGCCGAACCGTCGCTGTTGGTGCGGGTGGTCGTGACGTCGCCGCTGCCGGGGTCCTGGGTGACGGTCCTGCTGGCGCCGTCGTTGAAGTCGACGTGGGTGCCTGTTCCGCCGTCGATGACTTTGCTGTTCTTGACCCCGCCGTGCTCGGAGCCGAAGGTGTAGACGGGTGAACTGCCCGCGCTGACCAGCGAGGCGTCCATGCCGTGGGTCCGGCGGCCGGCCGGTTTGCCGCCGATGCTGGTGGTGCCGAGGCCGACGGTGAAGCCGTCGCGGTCGAGGTCGAGGCCGGCCGTCTCGACGTCGCCCATGGTGAGGCCCATACGGGTCATCGCGTCCTTGCGGCCGCCGAGCGGGAAGGCGCCGAGCGGGTCCTGGCCGGCTTCTTCCCTCGCCTTGACGATCTCGGTGGGCATGGCGATGAAGATGCCGCGCCCGTTCTCGAAGGAGGGCAGCTTGTGCTCGACGGCCAGATCGAGGACCGGTGTGAGCAGCGGGCGGCTGTTGGGGTCGTACGGGTCGGAGCCGGCCATCAGCTCGTCGGCGTCGCAGACGCCGTCGTGGTCGGAGTCGACCACGCCCCAGGCCATGTAGCAACCGGTGGGGTCGCAGAGGCGTACCACGTCGCGGTGGCGGGGCGGGGGTTCCTCCTGCGCGGCGGCGGGAGCGGACAGCGTGGCGGCGCCGAGGATGCCGGCACTGATTATCAGGGAGATCCGTCGCAGGGTGGGGGTGCCCGGCCGGTGGGGGAGGGGGTGGGCGTTCATGGACCCGACGGTGGCAGCAGGTCCTGCGCGGATCGGCGGCGAGTCGATTTTCCGATAGCCCTGGGCTCGTCTACTAGGGATTCCACCAGGTAGCTCGTTGACCGGAATGTCGGGGCGGTCCGCGTGCATCCGGTGGGTTCCGGCCGTGAACAGCGGGTGACGGAACCGGCTGTGGATAACGATCGGGTAACGGACCAACCGGGACCCCGGTTCACATCGTCATCGACGGAATCGGTATTCGGCGCTGGCCGGATACGCCATTCCCGCCCTACGGCGGACGCCGTGAATCGATGTGTGTCACCCGCGTCCGTGGTCGAGTCGACGACCGGCCCGGTGCGTGTCGCTGCTCGTGAAGTGGCGTGCCGACCACGATCGACGCCGCAGTGGATCGGTTGCGGTGATCCTCGTCCGGTCGCGGTTTAGTTGCGCAAGAAGTTATTTCGATGCCGGCCGCAAAGGCACCCATTGCATCGACGTTCGCGAATGCTGTCAAGATCGCCCAGGCCTTTACAGGGCAACGGCGTCCCGTTTAGCTGTGCGCGCCGGCTGTATGGCCGGCGCTCATCCACCTAACGAAACGGGGTGTCGGTGGTGAGGGTTACTTGGCGTACCCTTTTTGCGGCGCTGACAGGCGCTGCCATGGTCGCGACGGTAGGCGTCGCGGCAAGTTCGGTCCCGGTGGCCGCCGCTGCGGCGGCACCGGCGTGTACGGACGTGGCTCCCACCGAGGACGCCGCGGCGGCCATGGCTGCCGCGTGCGGCAGGTCCGTCGTCGCGGACTCGACCAGGACCCAGACCTCGCAGGTGACCGTGCACGCTGACGGCCGCCGCACGTTCGAGTCCGCGGTCGTGCCGCAGCGGGTCCGCAGGAACGGCGCATGGGCCGACGTCGACCTCGGCCTGCAGCGCGGCGCCGACGGGCGGTGGCGGCCGGGTGCCGCCGTGGCCGACGTCGCGTTCTCCGGCGGTGGCACCGGACCGCTGGTCACGCTGACCCGCGACGGCAAGACCATGACGATGTCGTGGCCGGGCGGGGCCCTGCCCGCCCCGGTCGCCTCCGCCGACACGGTCACCTACCCGAACGTGCTGCCGGACGTGGACCTGGTGGTCCGCGCGACCGACACCGGGTTCAGCCACGTGCTGGCGGTCAAGACCGCCGCCGCGGCCGCCAACCCGAAGCTGCGGGCCGTGGAGTTCGCGCTCGGCGGCGACGCCCAGATCGAGCACGCCGCCGACGGTGCGCTGCGCGCGGTCGCCGGCCGTCAGCTGCTGGCCATGGCCGAGCCCGCCGTCATGTGGGACTCGCGCACCTCCAGGACCGCCCCACGCGACCGGCAGCCGGCCCGCTCCGCGACGGGCAGCCGCTCGACCGCCGCCGTAGCCGGCGACGCCGCCAGCGTCGCGAAGGTCGACGTCGCGCTCAGCGGCCGCAACCTGGTGCTGCGCCCGGACCTGAAGCTGCTGCAGGCCCCTGACGCGGTGTTCCCGGTGTTCATCGACCCGCTCTGGTCGGTCGACAAGCCCAAGTGGGCGTACGCGACGAACGACAACTCCAGCAACACCGACTACACCGTGGCTCGGGTCGGCCTGAACCCCGACACGGGCGCGCTGTGGCGCTCGTTCTTCGAGTTCTCCACCACGGCCAACAACGTGTCGCTCAAGGGCAAGCACATCGAGTCGGCCTACGTCGAGATGATGCTGACCCACTCCTGGTCGTGCGGCAACACCGTCTCCTCGATGCACCAGACGTCGGTCATCAACGCGACGATGAAGGCCACCTACTCGAAGATGAGCCTGCTGGCGTTCTCCGACGACGCGTCCGGACACGCCAACGAGGCCGGCGGCTGCTCCGACTCGCCGCAGGACGACATGGTCATGAAGTACATGAGCAGCGCCGTCACCACTCAGGTGCAGAGCGCGGCCACCGCCAACGCCAACACGATCACGTTCGGGTTCACCGCGCGCGACGCCAACGGGTCGGGCGAGTCCACCCAGGACCGGTGGAAGAAGTTCAAGCCCAACCTCGCGAAGCTGTTCGTCGAATACGACACCAAGCCGACCGCCCCCAACACCCTGCAGGTCGCGGGCGTGGTCTGCCCGGCCACCGGTGTGCTGACCATCGGCACCACCGCGCCGACCTTCTCGGCCATGTTCCCCGACGGCGACAACGACGACTCGCTCACCGGCCGCTTCGAATGGATCAAAGTGCCGGCCGGTGGCATGACCGCGGTCACCGACACCTCGCCGACCCGCGAGACGGCACCGCCGAACAAGACCGGTGTCAGCCCGAACTCCCGCGCCACCAGCAACAGCGTCACGGCGCTGCCCAACGTCACCTACGCGGTGCGGGCCATGAGCACCGACCGCTCGCCGTACTTCATGAACAGCCCGTGGTCGCCGTGGTGCCAGTTCAAGCTGGACAACACCAAGCCCGTCGTGACCACGACGGTGGTGACCATGCCGGCAGGCCCCGGCCAGGCCGGCACCTTCCGCATCGAGTCCCCGGACACCGACGTCACCAAGTTCAAGTACGGCTGGGGCGCGGCCACCACCGAGGTGACCGCGCAGGGCACCGGCACCGGCCCGCGCTACGCGCAGGTCACCGTGACCGTGCCGAAGTTCGGCCGCAACGTGCTCAACGTCTCGGCCGTCGACGCCACCCTCAACGAGGGCGTCGGCTCGGTCGAGTTCACCGTCGCCCGCCCGAAGCCGCCGCTCGCCCGCTGGGGCCTGGAGACCTACCCCGGGGTGAACCAGACCGCCGCCCTGGACGACCAGGCGCTGGCCCTGGCCGGTGACACACCACTGACACCGGTGGACATGAACTGGACCGACGACGTGCACCTGGTCGACGGCCAGACCGCCACCTTCAACGGCACCACCTCACGCGTGTTCAACGACGCGCCGCTGATCGACCCGACCAAGTCGTTCAGCGTCGCCGCGTGGGTGAAGCTGGGCAACGCGGGCGACGCCCTGCCGACCGGCGCGAAGGTCGCCGTCGTCCAGGACGGCGACCTCAACGACAGCTTCGTGCTCGGCTACTGGGGCGGCTCCGTCAAGAAGTGGGGCATGTGGCTGCACACCAGCGACACCGCCAGCCCCGCCGAGACCGGGCTGGCCTACTCGTCGGTGCCGGTGACGATGGGCGTCTGGACCCACCTCGCCGGTGTGTACGACGCGGCCAGCGGCAAGACGACGATCTACGTCAACGGCGTGGCCGCGGGCTCGGCGACGGTCACCGGCCTGCAGGCGTGGCCGCTGCGCTCGCACATCTCCATCGGCCGCGAGTACTACAACGGCAACCTCACCAACTTCTGGTCGGGGCAGATCGCCGACGTGCAGGTGTACGACCGGGTCCTGGTGCCACACGACTTCACCGGCCAGCTCGCCTCCGACCCGTTCTCGGGCGGCTACGACGAGCCCGGCATGGTGACCCCGCTCGAGGTCGCGTCGTGGGACTTCAGCGCCGCGGTGCCGTGCTACATGGCGGACCTGCGCGACACCTGCGAGGCCCCTGACGGACGGGCGTGGAATCGCTGGCTGGCCCTGACCCGGGGCACCGCGACCGGCGCCGGACGGCCCGGCAGCTCCCTCGGCGTCGAGATCGACCGGGAGTACTTCCCGGAGGAGGGGTTCGTCGAGGTCAGCTCGGAGTACGGGCGCAGCGCCTACAAGACGGGCATGACCCCGCCCAACGGCGACGGCCAGCAGTTCACCACCTGGCAGAACACGCCGGTGCTGCGTACCGACCAGTCGTTCACGGTCTCGGCGTGGGCGCGTCTGGACCTGGACACCGGCAACTACGCCGTGGTCTCCCAGCGTGGCACCCTCGAGAGCGCGTTCTGGCTCAAGTACCAGGGCTCACAGGGCACCTGGCAGTTCTGCCTGACCGACGAGGACGTCAACCCGTACGTCACCTCCTGCGTCACCGCGGCGCAGGCGCAGGCCGTCAACGACTGGGCCCACCTGACCGCGGTCTACGACGCCGTCCGGCACGAGATGCGCCTGTACCTCAACGGGCATCTCAGCCAGACCCGGGCGGTGCCCTTCGATCCCTTCAACGCCACGGGCCACCTCGCCATCGGCCGCACCCTGTGGCACGGCAACGAGGCCGACGTGTTCGTCGGCGGCATCGACGACGTGCAGGCCTGGCAGGGCGCGATGACCGACGCGCAGGTGCTGACCCTGCACGATTCGCAGGTGCAGCAGCCCTGACAGTGACCGGCGGTGGCGGGGGCCCCGGGGCCCCCGCCCCCCCGCGGTGCCGGGCGCGGCGGCCCCGCCCCGGGGCGGGGGCCCGATCAAAAGA
>NZ_ML769317.1:12312-280473 GCF_009720365.1 Catellatospora paridis
GCCCCGCCCACGACCGGCCGTGCCCCCCCCCCTCACCGCCCCCGGGGGTGCCGGGGACCACGGGTCCCCGGCACCGCCGCTTTGCCGGCCGCGTCGACGCAGCCGCGTGCCGGTGCACGTATCAACTGACACTCCACACGGGGAGGAGCTGTCCGTGCATACATGGACAGGCAGTATGCGGCGTGCGCGCCGTTTGATCGTGGGTTCGGAGGAAAGCCGGTGGTCACCCGTCGCGGTGATCGCCACGGCTTTGACGGTCTCTCTGCTGACCGCCGCACCGGCGTACGCGAAGCCGTCGGCGCCGCCGCAGGCGCCGCAGGCGGTCAAGCTCGACAAGGACGGCGGGCCGGTCACCGGCAAGGCCTGGACCCAGCAGCGGGTCAAGGACACCGCCCTGCCCAAGCCGGTGTGGCCCACGCCCGGCAAGGGGCGGGTGGACCTGCCCGCCGCCGGTGCCCGCACGGCCGCCGACGACCGCGGCGTGAAAGCCGGTGACCTGCCGGTCTGGGTGCGGCGCGGCAAGGACAAGTCCGGCGAGCGGCTGACCGGCGTCGAGGTGCAGGTTGTGGACCGCGCGGGGCTGCCCGAGGCGCTGCGCGACGGCATGGTGCTGCGCGTCAAGGCCGCCGCGGGCGCCGCGTCGGGCGCGGCGAGCGTGTCGGTCGACTACAGCGCGTTCCGGTACGCCGCCGGCGGTGACTGGGCGTCGCGGCTGCGGCTGTGGCAGGTGCCGGACTGCGCGCTGACCACGCCGCAGAGCCCGGCGTGCCGGCCGGTGCAGTTGCGCACCGACAACGACGTCGCCGCCGGTGTGGCCACCGCCGAGGTGACCGCCTCGGTCGCGCCGACTTCCGGTTCCGGGGTGACCAGGGGCCAGCTGGCCGGCGATGTTCCGATGAGCGCCGGTGCAGGGATGATGGTGGCCCTGGCCGCCGGTGCGTCCGGCGACGGCGACTACGGCGCGACCGGCCTGGCCCCGTCGTCGACGTGGTCGTCGGGCAGTTCGTCGGGTGAGTTCACCTGGAACTACCCGCTGCGTATGCCGCCGGGCGGCAGCCCCGCCCCGAGCGTGGCGCTGTCGTACTCCTCCTCGGCGGTCGACGGCCGCTCGGATGTCACGAACAACCAGCCGTCCTGGATCGGCGAGGGTTTCGAGTACGGCGCCGGCTACATCGAGCGCCGCTACGTGCCCTGCGCCGAGGACAAGAAGAACAGCCCGAATAACTCCGTGTCGACCGGTGACCAGTGCTGGCGTTCGGAGAACGCCACGATGTCGCTCAACGGCCGCGGCGGTGAGCTGATCTTCCAGACCGGCAAGGGCTGGCATGTGCGCGGCGAGGACGGCTCGAAGATCGAGAAGCTGACCGGCGCGTCCAACGGCGACGCGGGCGATCCGGCCTACGGCGACGTCGGCGAGTACTGGAAGGTCACCACGACCGACGGCACGCAGTACTTCTTCGGTCTGGACGACCTGCCCGGGCAGTCGACGGCCACGAACTCGGTGCTGACCGTGCCGGTGTACGGCAACCACACCGGTGAGCCGTGCCGCAAGTCGACCTACGCCGGGTCGGACTGTGTGCAGGCGTGGCGGTGGAACCTCGACTACGTCGTGGACGTGCGCGGCAACACGATGTCGTACTGGTACGGCAAGGAGACCAACAAGTACGCCCGCAACAACACCCCGTCGGATCCGGTGACCTACGACCGGGCCGGTTACCTCAAGCGCATCGACTACGGCACCTACGACCGCACGCTGGCCGTGCACGGGGTGACCGAGCGCAGCGTCACGCCGTACGCCCAGGTGGTCTTCGAGACCGACATGCGGTGCTTCAGCAACTGCGGCACCGAGTCGGCCCCGGTCAAGGCCTCCTGGAAGGACACGCCCTGGGACCAGGAGTGCAAGGGGTCGACCTGCACCACGCAGTACTCCCCGACGTTCTGGACCACCAAGCGCCTCAAGTCGGTGCTGACGAAGGTCTGGGACACGACGGTCACCCCGGCGAAGTGGCAGGACGTGGAGTCCTGGACGCTGACCCACACGTTCACCCCGACCGCGGACTCCACCCACACCGGCCTGTGGCTCGACAAGATCGACCACAGTGGGCTGGTGGGCACGCCGGTGGCGATGCCGCCGGTCACGTTCGAGGCGGTGTCGCTGCCCAACCGGGTGCTCACCGACCACACCTCGACCGACAACTGGCTGCGTGTCAACAGCGTCGTCACCGAGTCCGGTGCCCGGATCAAGGTCGATTACTCGCTGCCGGAGTGCACCGCGGCGATCGTGGCCACGCTGCAGCCGCACAACAACAACCGGCGCTGCTACCCGACGCTGGTGCCCGACCCCGACGACCCGAGCGGTGACTCGCTCATCCCCGAGTGGTGGCACAAGTACCGCGTCGACCACGTCGTCGAGAACGACATCCAGCTCGTCGACGGTCACCAGTCGGTGCCCAAGCACACGTGGTACGAGTACGTCGGCGACCCGGCGTGGCACTACGCCGACGACGACGGGCTGAGCAAGCCCGACCGTAAGACGTGGGCGCAGTGGCGCGGCTATGGCGAGGTCCGCACGCGGCTGGGCAGCGACCCGGCGACGCAGACCCTCGCGGTGACCAAGTTCCTGCGGGGCATGCACGGCGACCGGCTGGCGCCGTCCGGTGGCACCCGTACCGTGGTGTCGACCGCGGCGGTCGGCCCGAACGTCAACGACGAGGACCAGTTCGCGGGCCAGGTGCGTGAGCAGGTCGTGTATAACGGCACGCTGGACAAGCCGGTCAACCGGACGGTCAACGTGCCGTGGCGCTCGGACCCGACGGCGTCGCGGACCATCAACGGCGACGTGGCCGAGGCCCGTTACGTGAACACCACGACGACCTACTCGTCGACGGCGCTGGGCGTCAACGGGGCCCGCGGCTGGCGCACCTCCAGCGGCACCCGGGACCTGGACCACACCTACGGCATGGTGAACTGGGCACAGGACGACGGCGACATCGCCGTCAGCGGCGACGAGAAGTGCACCACCTACACCTACAACCGCAATACCGACAAGAACATCGTCGGGACCATCAAGAAGACCACGGTCAAGGCGCTGCCCTGCGCCACGCCGGTGACCACTGCCGACCAGATGGTCTCCGATCAGCGGCTGTACTACGACGGTGGGAACACCACCGGCAGCGTCCCGAAGTACGGCGCGGTGACCAAGGTCGAGCAGCTGCAGGACTGGGTGTCGGGCACCGGCACGGTCTTCCAGGTGACGTCGCAGAGCACCTACGACTTCGCGGGCCGGCCCAAGACCTCGACCGACATCAAGGGCAACGTCACCACCACGGACTACACCCCCGCGGTCGGCGGGCCGATCACGAAGGTGACCAGCACCGGGCCGGCGCCGACGAGCTGGACCAGCAGCGCCGAGTCGAACCCGTACTGGGGCTCGACGGTCAAGGCGACCGACCAGAACAACCGGGTCACCGCCGAGATCGAGTACGACGCGCTGGGCCGCACCACGAAGGTGTGGCAGCTGGGCTGGTCCAAGACGGATCACCCGACCCAGCCGGGGGCGGAGTTCGCCTACTCGTTCGCACCCAACCGTGACGCCTACCCGTACGTGACGTCCAAGACGCTCAACGCCGACGGCAACCAGATCGTCTCGTTCCAGATCTTCGACGGACTGCTGCGAGAACGTCAGTCGCAGTCGACGGCACTGGACGGCAGCGGCGCCCGCCTCGTCAGCGACACGATCTATGACGAGCTCGGTGCCTCCACCACGTCGTACGCCGCGCACGCCGAGCCTGGTGCGCCGTCGGGAACGCTGTGGTGGGAGCCGGAGTGGTCGGTGCCGACGGTCACCAAGACCGAGTACGACCGTGCGACGCGCCCGACCGCCAGTGTGCTGCTGGCGGGTGACGGTGTGGTGAACCTGGTCGAGAAGTGGCGCACCGTGACTTCGTACGAGGGTGACCTCGCGCAGGTCACACCACCGAACGGCGGGATCCCGACCACGACGGTCACCGACGTCGAGGGACGGACGGTCGCCGTCCGCCAGCACACCACACCGGCCGGAGTCGGCGGTGCCTACCAGGAGACCCGATACGAGTTCAACGCCAAGGGGCAGCTCGTCAAGACCATCGACCCTGCGGGCAACGAGTGGAAGTCCGAGTACGACATCCTGGGCCGGTTGTGGCGTAGCACCGATCCTGACAAGGGAGTCAACAGCAGCACGTTCGGCGTAGCCGGCGAGCTGGTGTCCACGACCGATGCCAACGGCGAGGTGCTGTGGTTCGGCTATGACGCGCTCGGGCGCAAGAAGGAGGTGCGCGACGACTCGGCGACAGGCGCGCTGCGCACCGAGTTCAAGTACGACACGTTGTATTCGGGGCAGAGCGGGTTCAAGGGCCAGCTGACCCAGTCGATCCGCTACGAACCGCCGGGCTCGGCCAACGCGTACAAGTGGCAGGTTCGCGGATTCAACGACCGATACCTGCCGACCGGCGTCAACTACGTGATTCCGGCGGTGGAAACGGGCCTGGACCAGACCTACGTCTACGCGTACGAGTACTCCGCGGCGACCGGGGCGCCGGCGTCGATGACCTACCCGTCTGCGGGCGGCCTCGTCACGGAGAAGGTGACCACCGACTTCGACGACGTCACGGGCCTGCCGAGCAAGCTGAACACGGACCTCACGGGCTTCGCCGGGACGATGGCCACGGCGAGTTACACCGCCTATGGCGAGACCTCGGGGACCATCTACAAGATGCCGGGTGGCGTGTACGCCCAGCAGCTCAATGTCCGGGACGAGGCCACCCGGCGGGTCACCCAGTCGAAGGTGCTCACCGAGACGGGGACCGGCACGGTCGCCGACCGCAGGTACACCTACGACCATGCCGGCAATGTCACGTCGATCGCAGACCTGCCCCAGGTCGGGCAGGCCGACACGCAGTGCTTCCGGTACGACGCGCTGGCCCGGCTGAAGTCCGCGTGGACACCGAAGTCGGGGGTGGACTGCCAGCCGGATCCGGTGGTAGCCGACCTCGGCGGTCCTGAGCCGTACTGGAAGGACTGGACCTTCGACGCGGCACACAACAGGCTGACCGAAACGGGTCATGCCGGTGCCGGTGACACCGTCCGCACGTACACGGTGCCGAACGGCGGTCAGAACGTGGTCCGGCCGCACGTGGCCAATGCCATGACCACGACCTCGCCGGGCGCGAGCGCAGTCGCGTCGAACTACGCCTACGACAACGCCGGCAACACCGTGTGTCGTCCGACCGGATCCGCAACCAACGACTGCGCGACCAAGGCCAACAGCCAGACTCTGGTTTGGGATGCCGAGGGTGAACTGGCGTCGGTGAAGGTCGGCACGCAGACGGTCGAGTCGAACGTGTACGACGCCGACGGAACCCGCCTGATTCGCCGTGACTCGGCTGGCACCACGCTGTACCTGCCGGGTCAGGAAATCCGCCGTGAGGGAACCGTCACGACGGGAACGCGTTACTACACGTTCGACGGCGCGATGTGCGCTTCACGCAAGAACAGCTCGGCCACAGCCGACCTGACGTGGCTGTACTCCGACCACCAGCTGACCCAGCAGGTGTCGATCAACGCGGCCACGCAGGCGGTGACGGTGCGTCGCCAGGATCCCTATGGCGGGAACCGGCCGGGCAGTTCTTCGCCGGCCTGGGCGAACGGGAAGGGTTTCGTCGGCGGCGACAAGGACCCGACCGGTTTGGTGAACATCGGCGCACGACAGTACGACCCGGTGCTGGGACGGTTCATCACGGCCGACCCGGTGATGGACATGGCCGATCCGCATCATTTCAACGCCTACTCGTACGGGTTCAACAGCCCCGTCACCAAGAGCGACCCGACCGGCATGGACCCGTGTCCTGGCGGCGGTGGTGGCTGCTATTACGACGGTACGACGACGAGCAGGGACGGTGTCACTCCCGAGCAGATGACTCGTGCGCGCCAGGCCAGTGCCGCACTGGTGCCGCTCGTGGCGGAGCAGCAACGCAAGATCCAGGAGGCCGAGCGAAAGAAGCGCGAGTGCGAGGCCAGCTTCTGGTGCCGCAACGCGGGCTGGGTCGGCGCCGCCGCAGGCATCGTGGCCGGTGTCGTGGCGGGCGCGGGTTGCGGGTTGCTGCTCGGCCCGGTCGGCGCGGCAGCGTGTGGCGGGTTCGTCGGTGGTGTCGTGGGTTCGCTGGTCACCAACAGCCTCGACGCGGACGAAGAGTCCGGCTGGCAGATGTTCGGCGAGGCGCTGGGCGCCGGTCTGGTGGGTGCGGCACTGGGTGCCGGAGCGGCAGTGATCGGTGCTGCTGCGTTCGGAGCCGGCGTTGCTCTATCGGCAGGGATGGGTCTGAAAGCGGCCGGTCAGATGGCGGTCGCCAGCGTCCGCTCCAGCGTTGCCGCAGTGGGCGGCGGTGCTGGCGGGCTGCGCAACCTGCTCAAGCCCGGTGGTGCCAAGCCGGCCGGTGGCGGTGCCAAGCCGCCGTGCCACAGCTTCGACCCGCAGACGCCGGTGCTGATGGCGGACGGCTCGACCAAGCCGATCAAGAACGTCAAGATCGGTGACGAAGTCAAAGCCACCGACCCGGAGACCGGCGAGACCGCGTCGAAGCAGGTGACCTGGCTGCACATCAACCAGGACGCCGACCTCACCGACGTCACGGTCAGGAACGAGAAGACCGGCCAGACCCAGACGCTGCACACGACGTGGCATCACCCGTTCTGGAATGTCGGCTCGAACCGCTGGGACGACGCCATGGATCTGGCTCCCGGCGTGCTGCTGCGGGACGTCGACGGCCTCGTCGCGCAACGCGTGGTCTCGGTCAAGAGCTGGGTAGGTCAGCAGGAGATGCGGGATCTGACGGTCTTCGGCATTCACACCTACTACGTCATCGCCAACGAGTCGCCGATCCTGGTCCACAACTGTGACCCGGTGGCGGCCAATGGGGCGAGCCTGGAAAATCTCTCGCTGGTCGACATCGGGAAGATTCAGGCGACGGCAGACCGGATCAACCGGGTCATCCACGTAGTGGGAAGCCGGACGACCGGTAAGCTCAAGCCGGATTCGGACTGGGATTACGTGGTCAGCAATGCCACGAGCAAGATCAAGGATAAGATCAAGTGGATGGCCCCGCGTGGCCCCCGCATCAACGGAAGCAACGGGCTCGATATCATCGAGAATCTGAACGACACACTGCCCCATATCACTTTCTTCCCGAAGGGAATGTGTGGCTGTGGAGGTTGAGGTCTTGCATCGCAGCGGCAACCTGGCTGTGATCCAATTTGCGAGCCGCAACTTTCCCGGCATTTTCGCGCAGGGCGACACCATGTCGACGATCCGGGACCTGTTGAAGCCTCTCGAAGCTCAGGATCTGGTGGGCGTGGATGAACTCACCGCGGACCGAATCCTCGAGGCTCGTGACCGGCTCAATGAACTCATGGCGTACTACGAGGAGGTCCTCGCAGCGCGAGGGATTTCCAAGCCGTACCTCTGAGTGATCATCGAGAACCGGCTCAGGCTGTGGCCTGGGCCGGTTCTCGCCGTCGAACGCGAGATGAGGGCGGTGGAAGCCGGTCGGTCCGGCACCTGCCCCACAGGCCGACTCCACCGGCGCTTCGGCCGCCGTGCCAGACAGGTCCAGCCGATCGCCGGTTCGCCGAGGCAATCCGCCCGCAAGCCGGGACCGGCGCAGGTCTTCCCAACTGAGTGATCAGTCAGTCAGACTCATCTGGTGACGCATGACGTGATCATCATCGGTGGCGGCCACAACGGCCTGGTCGCCGCCGCGTACCTCGCCCGGGCCGGCCGCCGGGTCGTGGTGCTGGAACGCCGCCACACCGTCGGCGGCGCCGCCGTCTCCGAGCGCCCGTTCGGCCCCGACTTTCTGGTGACCTCCCTGTCGTACGTGGTGAGCCTGCTCCCGCCGGACATGGTCGCAGACCTGCGCCTGACCGAGCACGGCTACCACGTGTACGAGCAAGGCCCCTACTTCGCCCCCCGCCGCGACGGCCGCCACCTGCACCTCGCGAGCGACCCGCAGCGCCGCCACGAAGAGATCAGCAAGTTCTCCAAGGCCGACGCCGACGCCTACGAGCGCTGGGAGGCGTGGCTGGGTGGGCTCGGCGCGAAGGTCGGCCCGCTGCTGGACGCCATCCCGCCGAAGCTCGGCTCCAAGCGCCCCGGCGACCTACTGGGCCAGGCGGCGCTGCTCAAGACGCTGCGCAAGGTCGACGTGCGGGCCGCGTTCGACCTGACCCGGCTGTTCACTGCCAGCGTCGCCGACCTGGTCGAGGACCGGTTCGAGTCGGACGCGATGCGGGGCCTGCTGTCGGTGTCGGGCGTCATCGGCACCTGGGGCGGCCCACGCAGCGCCGGCACCGCGTTCGTCACCCTGCACCACCACCTGGACCAGACCGGCGGCCAGTCCGCGGCGTGGGGTTTCCCGCGCGGCGGCATGGGCGGGGTCACCGCCGCGATGGCCGCGGCCGCGCGCTCGTTCGGCGCGGAGATCCGCACCGAGGCGACCGTGGCCCGCATCGACACCAAGGCCGGCCGGGTCACCGGCGTGACGCTGGAGTCGGGTGAGCAGCTCACCGCACCGACGGTGATCACCACAGCCCATCCGAAGATCTCGTTCCTGCGGCTGATGGACCGCGACGAGCTGCCGGGCGATTTCGTGGGCGACATCGAGTCGTGGCAGACCCGGTCGGGCACCGTGAAGGTCAACTTCGCGGTGGACCGGCTGCCGAGCTTCGCCAGCCACCCGGAGTTCGACCCCGCGGTGTACGGGGGCACGATCGTGCTGTCGGAGTCCCTCGACGACGTGGAGACCGCGTTCCAAGAGGCCGCGGCCGGCAGGGCGGCGACGCTGCCGTTTGCGGACGTGTGCATCCCGTCGGTGTTCGACCCGACGCTGGCGCCCGAGGGCAAGCACGTGATCAGCATGTTCACCCAGTGGGTGCCGCACACCTGGGCCGCACAGCCGCACACCGCCGAACTCGACGCCTACGCCGACCGCCTCGTGGCGCGGATGGAGGCGGTCGCGCCCGGGTTCACCGACTCGGTCATCGGGCGTCAGATCATCGGCCCGCACGAGATGGAGCACGAGTACGGCCTCGTCGGCGGCAACATCTTCCACGGCGAACTGACGCCGGGGCAGATGTTTCACTGCCGTCCCGCAGCCGGTTACGCCGATCTGCGTACCCCGATCAAAGGCCTTTACCAGGCCGGGTCCGCCACGCATGGCGGTGGCGGGGTCACCGGCATCCCGGGCCGCAACGTGGTCCGGCAGGTGCTGCACGACACCGGCCGCCGGGGTCGGCGATGACCGCCGCGCCGCTGCCCGCCGACGGTCTCGACGCCGCACTGCGGCCGTTCGGGACCTCACGGATGCTGCCCGTGCAGGCCTACACCGACCCGGCGGTCCTCGACTGGGAGCGGCGGCACCTGTTCGCCGGTTCGTGGACGTGCCTGGGCCGACGATCCCAGCTGGCCGACGGTGGCAACCAGCACGCTGTGACCGTCGGCGACGTCGCGGTCGTGCTGACCGTCTCCGACGCGGGGGTGCGCGCGTTCGCGAACGTGTGCCGCCACCGCGGGCACGAGCTGCTGCCCGACGGCGGCACGTGTGACCGGCGGGCGATCGTGTGCCCGTACCACGGCTGGTCCTACGACCTCGACGGTGCGCTCAAGACCGCGCCGCGGATGCCCGACGACTTCCCGGCCAAACAGTTCGGCCTGGTGGAGCTGCCGGCGGTGGACTGGCACGGGTGGGTGTTCGTCAACGCGACCGGCACCGCGATGCCGTTCGAGGAGCACCTGGGCACCCTGGATCGGCTGGTCGCGCCCTACGCGCCGGAAAAGCTGACGGTCAAGGCCGTGCACCGCTACGAGGTCGCCGCGAACTGGAAGGTCATCGCCGAGAACTACCACGAGTGCTACCACTGCCCGCTGATCCACCCGGAACTGTGCGCAGTCACCCCGCCGAACTCCGGCGACAACTGGCACGAGCCCGGCCACTGGCTCGGCGGGTCGATGGAACTGCGCGAACACGCCGAGACCATGTCGCTCGACGGGCGCTCGCGGGGGGTGATGCTCGACGGCGTCGACCGGCGTACCGTGCGCTACCTGGGGCTGTTCCCGAACGTGCTGCTGTCGCTGCACCCGGACTACGTGATGGCGCACCGGATGACGCCACTCGCGCCGGACCGGACGCTGGTCGAGTGCCTGTGGCTGTTCGACGACACGGTCACCGACCCGTCGTACGCGGTGGAGTTCTGGGACGTCACGAACCGGCAGGACTGGGCGGCGTGCGAGTCGGTGCAGCGCGGCCTGTCCTCGCCGCACTACACCCCGGGACCGCTCGCGCCGAACGAGACCGCGATCTACGACTGGGTCACGCTGCTGGCCCGGGCGTATCGCGACCCCGCAGGGGCGCTCGGTCGGTCGAGTCCCGTGCCGGGGCTACCGGCCTGAGGCCGTGGTGCAGGTGCTCAGGATCTGCGTGGTCGCCGGGTCGAAGGTGTACCGCCGGGGCTCGTTCGGGATGAACTCGTCCTGAACCTCGAACGTGTCCGCGCCGACGAATGCGGCGCCGACCGGAATGACCGCGCAAGGCACCGGGGATTGCCTGCTCAACGCGCCCTCGACGCTGCGGAAGAACAGGCGGTCGTTGTCTTCGTCGAGCACGATCTGGTGGTGGCCGTCGGGGGAGGCGGCCAGGACCCGCTCCTTGGGCACCGACGTGGCGGAGCTGACGGTCATCACCAGGGCGGCCGCCCCCAGCACTGAGGTGAAGCACGTCCAGAGCATCCAGCTGCGGTCACGGGGGTGGTCCGACCACCGCGGGCCGTGTCCGCGCCAGCGCAGGTGCAGCAGGTAGACGCCGAACGGCAGTGCCACCCAGAACATGGGCGCGTGGTCCAGCCAGCGGTCGACGACGACCAGCCGCCACGGATTCCAGGAGCCGACGATGCCGACCACGGCCAGCGTCGCCGCGGTGATGAACAACGTCCATGCGACCCGTCGGTGGGTGGCGCTGACGGGCACGGCGGCGGAGACGGCGGGGTCGGACGAAGTCATGCGGGAGATTATCGGCGCAGGTCGGCTCGGCTGTCTGCCCCGAAGCGGCGCCCTGACGAGAGGTACGCCACAGACCCGCCGAGGCGCCGCGGTGTCCGGCCGCCGCCCGTTGTCCAGGTCGTCAGGTGACGGGCCGGCCGACGCTGCCGCGGACCATCTGCGACCACTCGGCGTCGATGTCGGCCCGCCGGGGCTAGTGAGGAGCCGCTGCTGGCATGGGCGTATCGCGATCCTGCGGGGATGCTGGGCCGCCTGAGCGCTGTCCCAGGTGCGGAGAACACCGTTGCACGGTGGTCTGGTCGGGGTTTAGGTTCGGCGTACACGACTGGCGCGGGTGGGTGACCACCGGGGAGTGACTGTCGGGGCGTCGACCGCCTGGGTGCCCTTGTCCATGAGACGAGGAGACGCGCCCGTGACCGTCCGCAACCGCATCCTGCACCTGTCCGACACCCACTTCAACAGCCCTGACGTCGATGCCGCCGCGGCGCTGGCGCGCATGCTGCACGACGCGCGTCACGTGACGGACCTGGACCTGGTCGTCGTGAGCGGCGACATCGCCGACGACGGCTCGGCCGAAGGCTGCGCGGGCGTACGCGAACAGGTGGGCCGGTTCTGCGCCGAGCGGGGCATCCCACACGTCTACTGCACGGGCAATCACGACACCCGTGAGTCGTTCGCAGCCGTCCTAGGCTCCGGGCACCTAGCGGCCGACGGCACCGACGTGGGCACGACCATGCCGGACGCGTCCGGCATGCGCGCCGCCGTCAGCCACGTCGCCGGGCTGCGCGTCATCACCCTGGACAGTCTCGTGCCGGGCCAGGTCCACGGGCACCTCGACCGGGCACAACTGGTCTGGCTGCGGGAAGTCCTGGCCGAACCCGCCGCGGCCGGTTCGGTGCTCGTGCTGCACCATCCGCCGATCGCCGTGCCCACCTCCCTGATCATGGGCGTGGTGAACCTCCGCAACGCCGACGAGCTCGCCGACGTCGTGGCGGGCACTGACGTGCACGCCATCCTGTGCGGCCACTTCCACCTGCAGCTTTCCGGGCTGCTGCGCGGCGTGCCAGTGTGGGTGACACCCGGGGTGGTCACCCGCATCGACTTCACCGCGCCGCCGCGCTGGGAACGCGCCGTCCTGGGCGCCGGAGCCACGGTGGTCGACCTCGGCGGCCCGGCCTCCCCGATGTTCCACCTGTTGCAGGCCCGCGACCCCCGTGCCGGAGAGCAGGTCTATCTCGTCGACGCGGTGTCGGGTGGCGACGCCGAAGGGGAAGACGCGTGACGCGGCGGTGCACCACGCCCCGCGTCGACGAAACGTCGGCCGGCTGACCAGGTGCTCGAGTGAGACGCCGTGGATGTAATCCGAGCCCGCGCTGCACCGCCTGCAGCCAATTGATCACGCTGATCTGACAGCGTTCCGGACGGTCCCTGCGTGCTGAGCGACCACCGGCAGATTCGAGGTTAATTCGCTACCGTGACATCCAGGCGCGGCAGTGTCGGCCAGCGATCACTGGCCCAGTGTTGCCAACTGTCAAACCCGAACGGCGGTGCCGGTATCGCTGCGTAGCCAAGCTCTTCAGTCGTTGGTGGCTGACACAGGGCCAAGAACCGGTCATGGTCCGCGTCGGTCATCGGAAACGTCGACTCTGGGTGCTCCCGCCAACGACGACTCGCTCGCGCCCGGCGTTCCGACTCGTCGACCTGGACATACCTCATCTCGAAGACCGCGCCGACGGACTCGGCAATCGTGCGGATCGCGTACCTCTCGTCGCTTGACCAGCAACCGAAGTCAAGGATGACCGACGCTCCGCTGCGGAGTACCTCATGCGCCGTCCAGATCATTCGGCCCTCAAGGATGTCGCGGCGACCATCCGCCTCACTGTCCCCGAACAGCGGAGCCATCCACTCGTCCGGCGTCAGCTGAAGTATGCATCGCTGCTCCGCAAGCCGTTTCGCCATCGTCGTCTTCCCCGCACCCGGCAGCCCGACAGTCAGGAACAGTGTGGTTCGCATGATCACGAATTCACTGTGCCATCCGCCGCCTCGGCCAAGCAACCAATATGAATACCCGGCGGCATGCGGGCGTGCACGTCACACGGCGAATTCAGAGCCGGTATTCCCAGCCTTCACGCCACGCGAACGGGCTGCCGATCTGGTCATCCAACCGAATGCCCTTGACCCGTTCGTCAAGCGCCCATCCGGTGGCGACGTGGCCGATGACGAGAACCCGTTGGCCCGACCAGCGCGAGGGCAGGTCATCGAGGAATCCGTTGACGCGGGCGATGGCCTGCCGCCAGCTCTCACCGCCCGGATACGGCTGGTCAAGGTAGGCCTGCTTGTCTTGGTGCAACTCTGCCGCAGGCATGCCGTTGAGGCGGCCGTAATCGCATTCCCGCAATCGCCAGTCGTGCAGGATCGGCACCTCGGTACCGCCGAAGGCTATGTTCGCGGTCTCGACCGCCCTGTAGAGATCAGAGGTGAAGACCGCGGTGATTCCGTCGTTGCGGCGGCGGTCACCCAGCTCCGCGGCAAGCCCAAGGCCGCGTTCTGACAGCCTGCCCGGCAACCAACCGGTAGCCAGGCCAAGGTCGTTGTCCTCGCTCCACGAGTGTGTCTCGAACACCAGCTCGATCCCCATGGACCCGACCCTATCCGGGTGTCGTCATGGAGCCGAGGACCGTCCGCGCTCCGGGGTGATCTGGTGTTCGGCCTTGGTCCGGTTCAGGTCGGTCGTGCTGCGGCGAGGGACGGCCATGACCGGATGTCGGAGTCGTAGACCGTGACGGTGTGCTCGTCGAGGGCGACGGCGACGAGCTTGCCGCCGTGGCGGCCCGCACGTTCTGCGATCCTGCAGGGTTTTTCGGGCAAATCGGCCATATAAGTGACTCGTGCCGTTTTCAACCCGATAGCAGCTGAATCTCCTTGTACCGTGCATGGACGGGCATGAACATGCCCTCCGCGCACATGCAAGGGAGGCCCGACATGGCAGACGACGCTCATCCGCGGCTGAGGCGGTCGCTGCTGCTCGCGGCAGCCTCAGTCGCGCTGCTCGCGCCCGCGCTGACCTGCCCTGCCGCCGCGGCACCGGCGACCGGGGCCACACGGTTCACGCTGGCCGCGAAGGCCGCCAGCCCGTGCAACGCCTTGACGAAGTTCAAGCGCTCGCACTTCGCGGACTCCGCCCGGATCGACAACAAGCGCGACCCCCTGCCGCCCGGAACCCGGTTCGTCCTCGACGGACAGACCGCAGAAGGCCCCCACCGGGTCGTGCTCACCGTCACCGACCTGGTCAAACGCATCGACGGCGTATGGACGCGCGTGCTGTGGGACCAGGACCTCCAGGGCGACCCGCTCGCCCTCGTCGAATCGGAACTGGCCTTCCACGCCCAGGACAAGAACGCGAACGTCTGGGTCCTGGGCGAGTACCCGGAGGAGTTCGAAGCCGGAGTGTTCACCGGCGCCCCCAACACGTGGATCTCCGGTGCCGCCGGCGCCCGGGGCGGGGTCCTCGTTCCCGGCAAGCCCCGCAAGGGCGGACCGTTCCTGCAGGGCTTCGCGCCCGCCATCGACTTCCTCGACTGCGGGCAGGTCGTCAAGACCCGCCAGGACGACGTCTGCGCAGGCGGCGTCTGCTACGACGACGTCACGCAGATCCGCGAGTTCAGCCCGCTGGATCCCGACGGAGGCAGCCAGCTAAAGTTCTACGCGCCCGGTGTCGGCAACATCAAGATCACGGCCGAGGGGGATCCGGAAGGGGAGTTCCTCGACCTGGCCAGCAGATCCAAGCTGAGCCCGGAGGAGCGGATCCGGGCCGATCTCGCCGCGCTCAGACTCGAACGCCGCGCCTACAAGAACAGCAAGGTCTACCGCACCACCTCGCCGATGCTGCTGTGGCCCGGCGACCCGGACACGACCAAGGTACGGCAGGCGATCAAGGCCGAACTCGTCCGCAGGTAGGCGGCGTCCGAGTCCTATCGAGACCCTCGCCACAGCGCTGCTGAAGCGCCCACGATCAGCGCCAGTACCAGAGCGAACGCAGCGATCGCGGGCGTGTTCGAGGGCTGGTTCACCGGTTCGGCGCTCACCGGCACGGTGTGGACCGGCTCCGACGGTTCCGCAGACGGGACCGCGCTGCTCACGATGGCGCTCGGCGACGGCTCGGCACTCGGGGACGCCACGGCAGTCGGGGACGGCTTCGGGGCAGGGGAGGTGGCGGTGCGGCTCGGCTTGGGCTTGGGGCGCGGGCTCGTGACCTGGGTGGGCTGCGGGTCGTAGCGCTTGCCGTTGGTGCACCAGCCGCCGATGACGCAGATGTGCAGGATGTCGGCGTTGGAGGTGTTCGGGTCGGGCGTCGAGGTGCGCACCCCGTACGAGCCGCTCGGATCCTTGCCCGTGATCTTGATGTTGGCGACGGCCGACTGCGCCGCGCCTGCCTGCAGCGTGGGCAGCATGCAGCCACCGTCGTTCAGCTCACCCGGGCACGACGCGAAGCCGACGAAGGCCAGCCCGGGAGCGCCGTAGACGAACACCGTCGGATGGAACGACGGGTCCGGTCCCCGGTTGCTCACCGTGATGGTGACCTTGACGGTCTGGCCGACCGAGCCGACCGCCCGGGTGTCGGAGACCCGGATGTCGGCCGACTCGGCCGCGTACGCCGGAACCGCCCCCCACCCGGCGGCGACCAGCCCGCACAGCAGTGCGCCCAACATTCGAAGCCTCACGACACCAGCCCTCCCGCGTTGATCGACTGCGAGAGCGTAGTGGCTGCCAGGAGACGGGACGCCGCCGACCCGGTGCGGCTGCCGCCGCAGGTGAACCAGCATCGTCGACCCGTCCGGCCCGGGCATCGCAGCGAGGACGACGAACCCGACTCGTACCACCGTGTCGTGGCGGGCAGGCCGGCGGCTTCGCACGGGCGCTGGGCGCGCTGCCGTTCCTGCTGCTGGTGGCCGTCGCGGCCGGCGGGTATCCCGCGGGCGATGAGGTGTGCGCGGTCCAATATGGACCGGTTGCTCGGCGCGGTCGCCAGGTCGCGGACGTCGTCGAGCGGCGAGCTGCGCATGAGGGCAGACAGGGGATCTCGCTACCGGTTATCGTGCCGTGGCCGACAGTCAGGTCGGTGGTGAACATCGATGACGGGGACTGGGATTCAGTGAAAACATTGTCATGGCGGGCCTTGCCGGCATTACTGATGTGCGGGGTGATGGTGGCCGGCCTGGGGGCGTACGTCGACGCCTCGCCGGCCGTTGCGGCGACGGTCTGTGCCGAGCAGGCATCATCGGAGAAGGCGGCACTGGCCCTGGCGGCCTCGTGCGACTCGCCTGTCGCGGTGGACGCGACGCGGACCGAGTACACGCAGGTCCTCGCATTGCCGGGCGG
The DNA here is from genome assembly GCF_009720365.1 of Catellatospora paridis. GTDB lineage: Bacteria > Actinomycetota > Actinomycetes > Mycobacteriales > Micromonosporaceae > Catellatospora > Catellatospora paridis. Next base: position 28,778 of record NZ_ML769317.1, read on the forward strand.
CGGCCTTCGGCTGGAGGCGTCGGTCGTGCCGCAGCGGGCGCGTGCCGGCGGCGCGTGGGTCGACATCGATCTCGGCCTGCGCCGTGGCGGCGACGGGCGGTGGCGGCCCGCGGTTTCCGTGGCAGATGTTGCCTTCTCCGCCGGCGGTTCGGGTCCGCTGGTGACCCTGACCCGCGGTGGCAGGTCGATGAGCCTGACGTGGCCGGCCGGGGCGCTGCCCGTGCCGACCGTGTCCGGTGAGGCGGTCACCTACCGCAACGTGTTCGCAAACGTGGATCTCGTGGTGCGTGCCACCAGGACCGGCTTCACGCACGTACTGGTGATCAAGTCAGCGGCCGCGGCTGCCGACCCGGCGCTGCGTCGGATCCGGTTCGGGTTGGGCGGTGACGCCGAGATCGTCCGGGGCCGGGACGGTTCGTTGAGCGCGGTCGCTGACGGTGTGGTGCTGGCCGCGGCCGAACCGGCGGTGATGTGGGACTCCCGGACCGCTGCTGCGGCAGCCCGTACGGCGCAGCCGAAGACGTCGGTCGCCGGCTCGCGTTCGTCGGCGGCCGCCGCAGGCGACGCCGCCCGTGTCGCGAAGGTCGCGGCTCAGGTCTCCGGGCGGGAGCTGGTGCTGAGTCCGGACACGGCACTGCTGGACTCGCCCGACGCGGTGTTCCCGCTGTATGTCGACCCGGCGTGGTCGGCCCCGAAGTCGAAGTGGGCCTACGCCACCGACAACAACTCGTCCAACACCGACTATTCGGTGGCCCGGGTGGGCCTGAACCCCGACACCGGCGCCCTGTACCGCTCGTTCTTCGAGTTCCCGACCACGGCGAACAACGTGTCGCTGAAGGGCAAGCACATCGAGTCGGCGCGGGTGGAGATGGATCTCGACCACTCGTGGTCCTGCGGCGACACCGTGTCGTCGATGTACGCCGCTCCCGCGATCAACGCGACGATGAAGGCGACCTGGTCGAAGATGACTCTGGGCGGCTTCCTCGATGACGCTTTCGGGCATGCCAACGAGGCCGGCGGCTGCTCGGGCAACCAGCAGAACATGCTCATGAATTATGCGAGCGCGGGCGTGACCTCGCAGGTGCAGGCCGCCGCCAACGGCAGCTGGAACTCGATCACGTTCGGCTTCACCGCCCGGGCCGCGAACGGCACGGGGGAGAGCACCCAGGACCGGTGGAAGAGGTTCGACCCGGCCAAGGCGAAGCTGTTCGTCGACTTCGACACCGTCCCGGGCGCCCCGCTCGACCCGCAGGTGGCGGGTGTGAGCTGTCCCGCCTCCGGCGTGGTGACCGTCGGCACCCTGTCCCCGACCCTGTCGGTGATCTTCGCCGACGGTGACCCGACGGATTCGCTGACCGGGACGTTCGAGTGGATCGAGGTGCCCGCCGGGGGCATCTCGACGGTGACCGACACCTCGCCGGCCCGGCTGGCCGCGCCGCCGCAGAAGACCGGGGTCACCCCGAACACGCGCGCCACCAGCGCCGCAGTGACGGTCGTCAGGGACAGCACGTACGCGTTCCGGGCCAGAGCCACCGACCGGGCGCCGTACACGCTGACGGGGCCGTGGTCGGCGTGGTGCCAGTTCGTCGTGGACACGACGGTGCCGCCGGCCACCGCGCAGGTGCTCACGCTGCCGTCGGGGCCCGGCATGCCGGGCCGGTTGCGATTCGAGTCGACGGCCACCGACGTGGTGAAGTTCAAATACAGCTGGACCGGCGGGGCCCTGACGGAGGTCGCGGCGCAGGGCGGCAGCCCGCGGTGGGCCGAGGTCGAGGTGACCGCGCAGAAGTTCGGCCGCAACGTGGTGGACGTGTGGGCTGTCGACAGCACCCTGAACGAGGGCAAGGGCACGGTCGAGTTCACCGTGGGCAGGGCGTCTCCGCCGATCGCCCGGTGGGGCTTGGAGGCATACCCGGGCATCAGCCAGACCCACGCGATGGCCGACCAGCAGCCTGCCCTGGCCGCGCAACTGCTCACCCCGGCACAGTCCCAGATGACGGACATCAGCACCTTCATCACGGACAACCACGCGACGGACATGTCCATAGACACCGACCGCGGGCAGGGCGGCAGCACTGAATCGCTGCAGCTCGCGCCGCTGGCGTCGGGTGCGTCGGAGGACACCTTCGCGGCGCCCGGCGGCGACACCGGCGGCTTCCGGCTGGGCATGCAGCCAGGCCGCAGCTACCGGGCGTCAGCTTGGATCTACGTGCCCGGCGCGACGGGTCTGAACCCGGTCGACGGGCGCGGACTGCGCATCGCCGTGTACCACAAGACCGGCACCTACGGATTCGTGTCGTCGCCGAAGGCGTCGATCGTGGATTCATGGCAGCGCCTGTCGGTCGACTTCACGGTGCCCGCCAACGCGACCGAGGCGTTCATCCGCCTGTACAACGGGTTCCGCACCGGCAATCCGGGCAAGGTCGTGTACTGGGACAACCTGTCGGTCACCGAGCTGACGGACCAGCCGCTGGCATCGGTCACGGACGTCACCTGGCCCAGCGACGTCCGCGTGCTCGACGCCGAGACTGCCTCGTTCAACGGAACCTCGTCGCGGGCTTCGACGGCGACACCGGTGATCGATCCGACGAAGTCGTTCAGCGTCGCGGCATGGGTGAAGCTGGGCGAGCAGGGCCAGCCGCTGCCGACCGGCAACAGGATCGCGGTGGCTCAAGACGGCGGCCTGGCTGACAGCTTCGTGCTGGGATACAGCGGAAACCAGCGGTGGGCCATGTGGATGCACACCAGCGACACGGCCAGCGCCGTGGAGACGGGCGTGGTTTACTCGCCGGTGCCGGTGGAGACGGGCGTATGGACCCACCTGGCGGGTGTGTATGACGCGGTCACGGGCAAGACCACGTTGTATGTCAACGGCCGGTCGCCGGTGTCCGCCGGTGCGCAGGGGCTGCAGCCGTGGCCGAACCGGCAGCGGATCACGCTGGGCCGCGAGCTCTGGGACGGCGCCGCAGCGAGCTTCTGGTCCGGCCAGATCGCCGACGTGCAGGTGTTCGACCGTGTGCTGGTGCCGCAGGACTTCACCGGCCAGCTGGCCACCGACCCGGGCTCCGGCGGGTTCGACGAGCCGGGATTCCTGACCCCGGTGCAGGTCGCCGGCTGGGACTTCAGTGCGGCGGTGCCGTGCTACACCGCGGACATCATCGACACGTGCGAGGCGCCGGACTCGACGGCGTGGGGCCGGTGGCTGGCGCTGACGCGGGGCTCCGCGGTGGGCGCGGGGCACTCGGCCGGCGGGCACGGCCTGTGGCTGGACAGCGAGTACTTCCCCGAGGAGGGTTACAGCGAGGCCACCCAGGAGCGCGGTCGCAGCGCGGTGAAGACGGGCACCTCCGGGGACCTGACCGTCTGGCAGGACAGGGCAGTCCTGCGTACGGACCAGTCGTTCACCATCTCGGCCTGGGTCGACCTGGCCGACAGCGACGGCTACCACACCGCCGTCACCCAGCAGGGAAGCACCACCAGCGGGTTCTTCCTCTACTACGACGTCAACGTCAACCGGTGGGCGTTCGCGATGCACACCTGCGACGGCTGCCCCACGTCCAACTGGGTCGGGGCGACGTCGGCGGCACCGCCCGAGCTCGGCCGGTGGACCCACCTGACGGGCGTGTACGACAAGGCGGCGGGGCAGCTGCGGCTGTACGTCGACGGCAAGCTCCAAGGGTCGGCCGCCTGGGCGGGAGCATGGAACGCCACCGGACCGCTCACCGTCGGCGGCGGCAAGGGCGGCGGGCGGTGGAACGGCGGCATCGACGAGGTGCGCGCATTCCAGGGCGCGATGACCGACATGCAGGTGCGCGGCATGTACAACTCGTTCGTGGAGACGCCACCGGGCACGAACACGCTCACCAAGGGCCACGACATGGTCGCCGGTGACTACCTGCGTTCGGACACCGGCGGCTACGAGCTGGTCATGCAGTCCGACGGCAACCTCGTGCTCGGACAGGCCGGCCAGCCGCTGTGGGACAGCTCGACCTGGGGCAACCCCGGTTCGTGGCTGAGCTTGCAAACCGACGGGAACCTGGTCATCTACAACAGCGGCGACGTCCCGATCTGGGACACCGCGACCTGGGGCTCGACCGGCGACAGGCTCGTGCTGCGCGACGACGGTGATCTGGTGCTGCTCGATGCGGACGGCCAGATCGTCTGGCGGCGGTAGCGGATCGAGCGGCCGCCTTCGGCCTGCTCGGCGTGTGATCACGTCGAGCGGGCCGAAGGCGGCCTTTGCGTACCGTGGGGCCGGCCCTGTCGAAGGGCGTGGCCCACGGAGCCCGTGCGGACCGACCGTCGCCCGCCGACTGTGGGTCACCGCCTCAGGGGGCGACGGTGCGCCCGACGCTGGTGCGGACCATTGCCGACCATGCGGCGTCGGCGTCGATGTCGCGCCTGCGGGGCTCGGTGAGGACCACGACGTTGCCGTCGGGGTCGGTGAGGACCAGGTCGTCGCTGTACCAGGGGGTCGGCGTGGGTCCCTGCACGGTGCCGCCACCGGCCGCGGCCACCTCCTGGGCACGCCGGACGAGGTCGTCGCCGCCGGCGGCCATGGTGATCCGGCCGCCGCCGGTCGGGGCGCCGCCGGCGGGCACGACCAGGATGTCCTGGTATCGCTGGCGGCGCAGGTGGACCAGCATCGTCGTCCCGTCCGGGCCGGGCATGGCGGCGAGGACGACGAACCCGGCGGTCTCGTACCACGCTGCGGTGGCCCCCAGGTCAGTCGCCTCGAATTTCACGAACGCGGGCATCGGGTAGATGCCGCGGTCGATGCCCGGCGCGGTCCGGGCGATGGGCTTGGTGGTCATGGGTACTCCTCGGTGCTGGAAGAACTGTTCGGGCTCGACGGTGCCGCCTGCCGCCACGTCAGGGTCAAACCGGCGGCGCAGACGGGTGACCTCGATAGGAGATTCCCGGTGAATGCCCCTAATCTCCGAACATGGGGCATAAGCACCCATCGGTTCACGGCCGAGGAGGGCGGGACCATGCACACCCACGACGCTCTTCCACGACGGACAACACACAGCACCCTCTCCGCCGTCGCGCTCGCCGTCACACTCACCCTGACCCCCGCGGCCGCACAGGCCACACCGGACCCGGCCGACGATCCCGGCCCCGCCGCGACCGTGCTACCCCCGGCCGCGACCGCCGACCCCGGCCCCTGCCCGCCACTGACCAGGTTCCGCGCTCGCGACTTCGACGACTCCGCCGACCTCGACAACTTCCACCAGCCGCTGCGACCCGGCACCGAGCTCACCCTGCAGGCCGTCGCCAACGACGACGGCGCGCTGCTGCCCCACGTCGTCGTCATCACCGCGACCGACCTCGTCAAGAACGTCGACGGCGTATGGACACGGGTGCTGTGGCAGCGCGACTGGCGCGACGGCACCGCCGCCGAGTCCGCCCTCGTCTTCCAAGCCCAGGACGACGACGGCAACGTCTGGCAGCTGGGGCAGTACCCCGAGCTGATCTCCGACGAGCTCCCCGCGGGAGCACCCGGCGCCTGGATCGCGGGCATCGCGGGAGCACGGGCCGGTGTCGTCGTGCCCGGCGACCCCGACCGCGACGAGCCGCCGTATCTGCGCGCCGAAGCACCCGCCATCGGCCTGCTGCAATGCGGACTGGTCATCCGGACCTCCGCCGACGAGGTCTGCGCACCCGCCATCTGCTACGACGACGTCCTGATCGTCGAGGAGTTCAGCCCGCTACTCGCTCCACCGGTGCGCCACGCCTACGCACCCGGGATCGGGCTGATCGCGGCGGCTCAGGCGAACTCCGACGGCGAGACGCTGTTCCTGTCCGGCAAGCGGGGCCTCACCATCGCCGAGCGGCTCGCCGCGGACTGGGAGGCGGTGCAGTTGGAGGACCGGGCGTACGAGACCAGCGAGGTCTACGCGGACACGTCGCCGATGCGGTTCCATGCCGATGACGGCGACGCCGAGGCGGTCCGGCAGCTGATGGCAGACCGCTTGCGATCCTGAGCATTGCTCCAGCAGCGGCGCCGCGCCCCGGGCGGCGCCGCTGCGCATCGTGTCCGGCCCCGGTCAGACCGTCGCGACCTGCGCGGGCATCGCGGGGCCGGCGGCGGCGGCCCGGTCCGACACCCCCTTGACTAGCAGGTACCCGACCATCCAGAACTCGCCGATGGTGGCGGGCACGACGAGGGCGGAGACGGCGCCGGTGGCCTCGGGCAGAGTCACGGCCACGATGAGGCTCAACACGTATCCGACGCCTCCGGCCTGCAGCATCCAGCCGAGCGGGCGCGGCATGAACCCGGAGCGGATGGCCAGCCATCCCATCGGCATCAGCCACAAGCCGAAGAACAGCGCGCCGAGGGTGAACGCCGCGCCGTTGAGCTCGTAGAGCAGCAGTGCCTGGTCGGCCGAGGGGGTGTCGGCGCGCAGGGCCACGTCGAGGGCGGTGGCCGAGAACATGGTGCCGACGAGGATCGTCACCGAGTTGACCAGGCCGAACACTGCCAGGGACCCGGCGGCGACGGGGTCGGTGGGCCGGAACAGTTTCCAGAACCAGGCGGCGGTGACGGCCTGGGTCAGCACCATGCCGAGGTCGGCGAGGACGCCGAGGCGGGCCAGGGACTCGTGGGCGATCAGGTTCGCGGCGGTGCGGGCGGCGTCGTCGGGTACGTAGAGCTGCTCGCGGATGAACAGGAAGCCGAGGAATCCGGTGATGGCGAGGCCGAGGTAGGCCAGGCCGGTGATGCGGGCGGTGCGTTTCGTGTTCGTCATGGCACTGCTCCAGGGTGGGTGGGGGTGGTGCAGGGCGCGCTTGTTCGGCGGACCATCGGCCCGCGTGTTAAAAATATTTGACATGTTAGACGGTACGTCCTGACGGCGCGTCGCGTCAAACTTTCTTTACATCGCAGGCCTCGCGCCGCGGCAACACCGCCCCAGTCCGGCGCCGTCGGGTCACGCCGGCCGTCAAACGCCGCGCAGCCAGTCGCGTACGACGTGCCGTGGCCGGCGCCGCGACAGCAGGGCGATCACCGCCACCGCGACCAACGCCACCGCCCACCCCGGGAGCCGGAAAGGCGGCGGCGGGCCAGGATCGGCCACCCCTGGCACACGCGGCTGCGCGCCGACATGGAGCGTGGCGACGTCGAGCTCGTAGACGGTGTCGGGGGCGGTCAGCAGCACGCGGGGCGGCTCGCTCAGCTCGTACAGCCGCTGGTTGCCGATGACAGCCAGGGCTGTTTCCCCACGCCAGCCGACCACGTCGACCAGCGGCGTCATCTCGCGGCCTACCCGCTGGACTCCTTCGGCGCCGGGCAGCACGGCCATGGCTGCGCCCGAGGCCGCGTCCAGCGGCAGCAGCCGGCCCCGCGCGTCGGACAGCAACAGCCGCCGACCGTCCGGGGTCCACGCGGCCCGGCCCGCGAGCTGCCCGGCGACCCGCGCACGCCAGGCGACGGTCCCGTCGCGGTGGTACGCGGTGACCTGGTCACGCTGCTGGACCGCGAGCATCAACCCGTCGGGTGACAGTGCCGCGCGCAGTTCGCGGAACACGCCCGGCAGTGGGGTGAGCGGGACTTGCCATAGTTTTCGCCCGGCGGGCATGGATACGACGGTGATCTGGCCGCCGACGGGGTCGTCGCTGGTCCCGTCGCCGTTGTAGTGGACGAGCGCCGCGAGGGCGCCGTCCGGTGACCAGGTCAGCGGTGCCCCGGCGTCGAGGGTGCGGACGTCGCCGGTGGCGACGTCCAGCAGCCGGCTGCGAAGGCGGTCCCCGGATCCCCACTGGGCCATGAGCACGTACCGGCCGTCGGGGGAGAGCAGGATCGTATTCGTCCAGCCCGAGGCGAAGGTCCATTCGGGCCGGTCGTATTCGCGGTACCGGTCGTCGCTGCCGACGACGGTCAGCGGGGAGTTCTCGCCGGGCAGGAACTGGTCGGCGGTGGCGTACAGGGCCAGCGCGCGGGACAGCGGGGCGTCGCGGAGTGCGGCCGTGCCCGCCGGTGGCGATACGAGCACGGTGGGCAGCTGGTCGATGCCCGGCTCGGCCGGCGCCGGTGGGCTCGGCCGCCACCCGGGAAAGGCGATTGCACCGGCGATCAGCAGGGTCGTCACCGCGGCTAGCGCGGCCAGCCGCCGTCGCCGTGCGCGGCGCGCCCGGGCGTACAGCCCGGACGGGACTCGCATCCCGGCGTTGTCGGCGACGTCGTGCATGATCCGGCCCAGTTCGGTCGTCACCGGGTCACCACCGATCTGGGCTGGTCCCCGACCAGGGTGGCCAGGTGCGGATTGAGTTCTCGCAGCCGCGCCAGGGCGTGGCGGGTCTGGCTCTTGACCGTGCCGACAGCGCAGGCGAGCTGCTCGGCGGTCTGTGATTCGCTGAGGTCCTCGTAGAAGCGCAGCACCAGTACCGCGCGCTGTTTCGGGGTGAGCCGGCGCAGCGCGTCGTCGAGGACCAGGCGCAGGTCCTGGTCGGTGGGTGCGACGGGCAGGGTGGGTGGTTCGTCGGTGAGGGTCTCCGGTGGGCGTCGTTTGCGGGTGCGCCACCACGACACCGACTGGGTGAACAGGATGCGGCGCACGTACGCCTCGGGGTCGTCGATCGTCGCCCATCGCACGGCGGCCCGGCACAGCGCCGCCTGCAGCAGGTCCTCGGCGTCCTCGCGGTGTCCGGTGAGCAGGTATGCGATCTTGGCCAGTGCGGCTGAGCGCCCCGCTACGAACTCCTCGAAGGACGCCTGTGCCTGCTGCGTGTCCATCAACACCCCCTGCCTACTCAGACGCCTGCCGCGGTGGGCGTGGAGGGAAGGAAACCTACCGTGGTGATCACCGGCGGGCGGCCGTAGGAAGACGTTTTCCGGTAGGCGCAGGTCGCGCCCGCGGCGTGTGTTGACATCTGGTGGGTCCTGTTGGAACCTGTCGGCGTGGGATACCTGGAGACGATCTCGACGGGGTACGGGGCGCTGCCGCCCCGCGCCTACCCGGCCACCGACGCCGCCCGCCTGAGCCTCAACGGCACCTGGCGCTTCCGGCTGACGCCCACCGCCGACACCCCCGCCGACTTCGCCGATCCGGCCTTCTCTGACAGCGGCTGGGACGAGATCGCCGTACCGTCACACTGGCCGCTGCAGCGCCGCGACGGAAGCTGGGGCAACCCCATCTACACCAACGTGCGCTACCCCATCCCCGTCGACCCGCCACACGTGCCCACCGACAACCCGACCGGCGACCACCGGCTCACCTTCGACCTGCCCGGCGGCTGGCCCGGCGGCGACACCGTGCTCCGCTTCGACGGCATCGACTCGTGCGGGCGGATCTGGCTCAACGGCACCGAACTCGGCGTCACGTTCGGCAGCCGCCTGCCCAGCGAGTACGCCGTCGGGCACCTGCTGCGCCCGACCGGCAACACCCTGGCCGTACGCGTGCACCAGTGGTCGGCCGGCACCTACGTCGAAGACCAGGACATGTGGTGGCTGCCCGGCATCTTCCGCGACGTCACCCTGCTCGCCCGCCCCGCCGGCGGCCTGACCGACGTACACGTGCACGCCGGCTACGACCACCGCACCGGCCTGGGCAGCCTGCGCGTCGACACCACCGCCGACGCAGTGCTGACCTGCCCCGAACTCGGCCTGTCCGCCGCACCCGCGGGCTTCGCGGTCGAGGTGCCGGTGACGCCGTGGACCGCCGAGACGCCGCACCTGTACCGCGTCGAAGTCGCCACCGCCACCGAACGGGCCGTGCTCGCGGTCGGGTTCCGCACCGTCGCGATCGAGGACGGGCGGTTCACGGTCAACGGCCGCCCGATCCTGTTCCGGGGCGTCAACCGGCACGAATTCGACCCCGACCACGGCCGCGTCGTCACCGAAGAACTGATGCGCACCGACCTGCTGCTCATGAAGCAGCACAACATCAACGCGGTACGCACCAGTCACTACCCGCCGCACCCCAGGTTCCTCGACCTGTGCGACGAGCTCGGCATGTGGGTCATCGACGAATGCGACCTGGAGACCCACGGCTTCGGTGAGAACGACTGGCGGGCCAACCCCACCGCCGACCCGGCCTGGCGTGACGCCCTCGTCGACCGAGCCCAGCGCATGGTCGCCCGCGACCGCAACCACCCGTCGATCGTCATGTGGTCGCTGGGCAACGAAGCCGGTGAGGGCGACAACCTCGGCCACATGGCCGCCGCGATCCGGGCCCTGGACGAGACCCGTCCTCTGCACTACGAAGGCGACCACATCTGCCGGTACACCGACGTGTACAGCCGCATGTACGCCGACCACGCCGAAGTCGACCTCATCGGACGCCGCGAAGAACCGCCGCTCGACGATCCTTTGCTCGACGTGCGGCGTCGCGTCATGCCGTTCATTCAGTGCGAGTACGGCCACGCCATGGGCAACGGCCCCGGCGGCCTGCACGAATACCAGCAGCTGTTCGAAAAGTACGACCGGCTGCACGGCGGGTTCATCTGGGAGTGGATCGACCACGGCATCCGCAGCCGCACCCCTGACGGGCGCGAGTTCCACGCCTACGGCGGCGACTTCGGCGAGGAGCTGCACGACGGCAACTTCATCTGCGACGGCCTCGTGTTCCCCGACCGGACACCGTCGCCGGGGCTGCTCGAATACAAGAAGGTCATCGAACCGATCCGCATCACCGACGCCGGCTCCGGCACGTTCACGATCGAGAACCGCCACGACTTCACCGACCTGTCCGGCCTGACCCTGCGCTGGGTGTACGAGGTCGACGGAGTCGCGCAGGGGAGGGGGGACCTGGCCTGCCCGAAGCTCGCCGCAGGCAGCTCGGGGGTCCTGGCCTTGCCCGCCCTCAACGTCGCCGACCAGCCCGGCGAGGCCTGGTGGACGGTCAGCGCGGTGCTCGCCGAGGACACCGCCTGGGCCCCTGCCGGACACGAGATCGCCTGGGGCCAGTGGCCCGCCGCTGACTCGGCAGTGACGCGACCGCACCCGGCGTTGACGGCCCTGGAATCGGCGCTCGTGGCCTCGCACACGGCGGAGGTAACCGCAAACACGGTGGCGACAACCGTGGCAATCAACGGGGCCGGTGCGACGGGCCTGGCCCTGGACAGCCTCGCACCGGTCCGGACCACGACCACCGACGCACCCGCCGGTTCGGCAGGCTTCGCCGTGCCGCGCGCCGCGCGGTTCGACGAACGCGGCCGGCTCGTCGAGTTCGCCGGGACGGCACTGGACCCGCCGCGGATCGACCTGTGGCGGGCGCCGACCGACAACGAGGCGCACGCCCTGGCCGCGCAGTGGCGCTGGGCAGGCCTGCACCGCGTACACGAACGGACCATCGACGTCACCGTCGACACCGAGGCCCTCACGGTCCGTACCCGCGTCGCCGCGGCGGCCGTCGACGCCGGGCTGCTGGTCACCTACCGGTGGAGCGAGGCTGGGGACGCCCTGCGGCTGGAGCTCGACGTCACTCCCGACGGGGTGTGGACCGTCCCGCTGCCCCGGCTCGGGCTGCGTCTCGGCCTTCCCGCCACCTGCGACCAGGTCACCTGGTTCGGGCGCGGGCCCGGCGAGGCGTACGCCGACACCCGGCTCGCCGCCCGGGTGGGCCGGTTCGCCGCCACCGTCGACACCATGCAGACCCCGTACGTGTTCCCGCAGGAGAACGGCGCCCGCATGGACGTGCGGTGGGCGACGATCAGCGACACCTCAGGTACCGGGCTGAGGATCGAAGCCGACCCGCTGTTCCAGCTCACCGCCCGCCGGTGGACGTCTGAGCAGATCGACGCCGCCCGGCACCAGACCGATCTGGTCCCCGGCGAACACGTGTGGGTCAACGTCGACCTGGCCCAGCACGGCATCGGCAGCAACTCCTGCGGCCCCGGCGTACTAGCCCGGCACGCCCTGACCGCCCGCCCGGCGTCCATGACGCTGCTACTGCGGCCCTGCTGAACGAACGCCCGGGATGCGGCCAGTGGCCCGGGGACGTCCGCCGGGACGTTCATGCTCGACGGCGTGCCTTCCTGCTCTGCGGCCGGCGCGGCTTCAGGGCAGGAGGGCTTCTAGCTGCTCGCGCAGGTCAGGGGCGCCCAGGCGGTTGTCAATGGCCAGGTGGGGGACGGGTGGTTCGACGCCTGCGCGGATGGCCGTGAGGTAGGTGTCGAAGGCGGCGAGTTTCTGGCCGTCGCGGGCCAGGGCGCGGGCGGTCAGGCGGGCGTGCAGGGTGACGGCGTCGGTGCGGATCCAGACCAGGTGGACCGGGTTGCCGCCGAGCTCCGCGACCCACGTCGCCCACCGGTCTGGATCATGGATCTGGCCGGTGAACGGGGCGTCGAGGAGGACCGGGCAGCCGTGAGAGCGGATCAGGTGGGCCGCGGCCGTCATACCGCGGTACTCGTGGATCTTGATGTGCTCGTCGTACCAGGGTCCCTCGCGCTCGCCGTGCGGGCGGCCGGCGGCCTGCAGGGTTGCGGCGACGAAGCCGCCGTAGAGGACGTCCTTGTCGAGCAGGGCCGGGACCGGGTCGAGGGCGGCCAGGAGTAGTCGGGAGACGGTGCTCTTGCCGGCTCCTGGCGGACCGGCAACGACCCATACCGCAGCGTTCACGCTCGGAGACTACCGACAGCGGTAACCCGATGTGCGTGATCAACGGGGAGCGTGTATCGTTGTGGCTCGTGCGGCTGATGCCGGACACCAGCGGAGATATGCCTCCGAAGGTGGCCGGGGAAGGTCGGACACCACCGGTCCGGGTGGCGGAATGGCAGACGCGCTAGCTTGAGGTGCTAGTGCCCGTATAGGGCGTGGGGGTTCAAGTCCCCCCTCGGACACGTTAACCCCCACGCGAGCCTGCCTCGGTGGGGGTTTTTGCTGGTCGGCGCTGGTGTGGGACGCTCGCAGCGGTCGGGGCGACTGGGGGATTCGCGCCTTCGACCGTGACGACCCCGCCGAGTCCGCACATGATCACAAACTGGTACGCCCGCAGGTAGGCGGATACGGTGTTGGGATCGTCGGGCAGGCCGAGTTGGGCTGCCACCTCCGTGACGGCTTTGCGCTCGTGCACGTAGACATTGCGTGGCAGGCCCGAGTCGGCTTGGCTGCTGCTGCGTCGACCGTGCCGGCACCGGTACGCGGCCCGGCCATGCACCCAGTGCCCGTCCAGGACCCGGCCACACAGGTGGCATCTGATCAGCCCGGTCAGCGAGTAGCGAGTCTGTGGGCTGTTTGCGCCCTTCGGAACTGCGTTGATCTGCTGGGCGGCGACGAAGTCCTGTTCGCTGACCAGCGGTGGATGCGCGACGTCTTCGGAGATCACCCACTGCTGGATCGCGTTCCAGCGACGGGCCTCTGACCGGCCGAGCACATCATCGGCTCCCGACAGCGGAGCATAGTCGGTGCGCTGCCGGTTCCATGCCTGCCGACCGGTATAGCGCGGGTTGGCCAGGATCGCCGCCACGGTCCGTAGGGTCCAGGCCGCGCCACCGCGGTGCGGGTTACGGACCGGGTCGACACCAGACGGACACCGAACACCCAGCTCATTGAGTTCCCGGGCGATGCCGGCGACACTACGGCCCGATAAGCGCTGCACGAAGATCCACTGCACATGCGGCGCGGTGACCGGATCCGGCTCCAGCCGGTGCGCACGGCGGCCCCATCGGGCATGCCTCGCGTTCGGGTGGGGGCCGGCATCCACGAGCTGATACCCGTAAGGTGGGCGGCCTCCCACATGTCGGCCCTGCAACGCGACCTGCGCCTGCATGGCCGCCTTGGCCCGGAAGCGGGAGCGCAGCACCTCCCGCCGCGAGTGCACGCCCAGCAGCATCAGCAACGACAGGTGCAGCTCGTTGTCGACGTCGACCGGCCCGTCGAGCTCCGGTAGCCACACCTGCACTCCGTAGCAATCGAACAACGGCGCCAGGCGTAGGAACTGGTCACCATAGAAGGCTCGCTCAAACTCGCCGACCACGATGGCGTCGAACGGCCGTTGCGGGTCAGCAATGGCTTCCAGCAGCAGCGCAGCTTGCGGCCGTTCGCTCCATTCCAGGCGGCGCGAGCAGCCGACGTCGAAGAACTCAGCCACGATCGTGCCGCGCCCCTCGATCAGATCCGCGGCGAAGTCGCGCTGCCACCGGGCGGACGATATCCAGTCCTGGAAGCCAGTGGTGGAGATCCGGCCGTAGAACACGAACCGGAGTTCGCCGGCCGAAGGTGACGAGCGACGGTTCATGCGCGGCGCCCGGGCTGCACCGTGCGCTTGACGGATCCACCAGCCCAGCAGATCTGGTCCACCGTGCTGAACCGAGTCAGCCATGCGGCGGCTCCCTTCGGGAGAGCTTCGCGCTACATTGAGCAAATAATCATCAATTGGCTCGATTAGAGGCAATCCCCCAGAAGGGTCGCGCTGATCGAGTTCCTGTCGATGTCGGTTGGTGTCGCGCTCACATGTCAGCGACACCGAGGATTCACCGTCACCGCTGACCTGCTGGATCGGTGCGCCACGTGAGCCGGGGACGACGTTCCCGTGGCTGGTGGAGCGAGATTGGACGGGTTCATCCCATAGTCACTCATCGTCATGTCTCCGTTACGGATCTCTCGACTGAGGCCCTCGCATTCAGTAGCATGATTGGGCCCGTCCATTTGCCTGGTGGTCCGTCTGGGGGAGTAGATGGCGAAGCGATCGCCAAGTGCCGCCGAGTACCACCGCCGGCAACAGGCTCAAGCCAAGGAGGCCGCCCGGCAGCAGCGAGCGGCAGAGAACGCGGTCAAGGCGACGCAGCGCGCGGAGCGGGAGAATTACCTTGCGAGCAGAGGCCGCGAGGCGGATAACAAAACCCATGAGGTCCAGCAGCGGATGCTTTCCTTGCAGAGTCTGCTGGAAGTCGGTCTGCGGCGTTCAGCGCGCATCGATCTCGTCTCTCTGAAGAAGGCTCCAGAGAGCCCGCCGTTCGCGTCGGGCGCAGTCGGTGTGCCGGCGCAGCGTCCGTCATGGGAGATGTTTGCACCTTCGCGTCCGGGAGTGATCAAGTCAGTTCTCGAAGGCCGTACGAGGCAGGAACAGCGGGAGCTCGCTGCAAGGCAGCAGTACGAGGCAGCCCAGCGGGCGTGGGAGCAGAGCGAGCACGTCCGGCTCGAACGGCTCGCGGCGCTGAGGCGGGAGCACCTCGGTCTGCTGGCCGCCAAGCAACAGGCGGCAGATGCTCACAACAGGGCGATCGATGAATTGGCGTCGGGCGTTCGGAGTAGGCGCAAGGACGCGGTGGAAAAGTACCTGCAGACCGTGCTGCGCCGCATGCCCCTGCCAGCCGTGTTCGCACGCCGCAGCGACGTGATCTACAGCCCGCACGCCGAGCAGGTGGTCGTCAGGCTACAGCTGCCTAGTCGTGACGTCGTTCCCGTAGTCAAGGGCTACAGCTACATCCAGTCGAAGGATGAGCTCAGACCGGCACCGCGGCCCGCGAAGGAAGTTGCTGAGCTCTACCGTGCCACGATCGCACAGGTAGCGTTGTTGGTGACCCGAGACCTGTTCGACGCCGACCCGATGCTGCGGGAGGTCGGCTTCAACGGACACGTGGACACCGTGGATCCCGCCACGGGGCAGAGCGTTTATCCCTGCCTCATCAGCCTGACCGTGGACAGGGACAGATTCAGCTCGTTGAACCTGCGCCAGGTCAACCCGGAGGACTGCCTGCGGCACTTGAACGCGCTGGTCTCGCAGCACCCATACGAGCTCAAGGGGATCACCCCGGTCCTGGACTTTGACCGCACAAAGTATGCGTTTGTCGAGGGCATGGACGCCGTAGCGATGCTCGACTCGCGACCCGACCTGATGCAACTGAGTGCCGGTGAATTCGAGCACCTCGTGCGCCAGGTTTTCGAGGCCATGGGCATGCAGGGTTGGACGACGACGCCGAGCAAGGACGACGGCGTTGATGGCGTGGTCTTCAATCCAACGCCGTTCGTCGGCGGTCTCACCATCGTTCAAGCGAAGCGGTACAAGGATGTCGTTGGCGTGAACCACATCCGCGAGCTGGCCGGCGCGATGGAGGAGAAAAAGGCCGGACACGGCGTCCTGGTGACCACATCGTGGTTCACCACTGGCGGTTGGCAGAAGGCTCGTGACCACGGACGCATCGAACTGGTCGACGGTCCGCGGCTGGTGCACCTCATCAAAGAACACCTAGGCAAAGATGTGCTGATCGGCATAAAGCGGCCGAAGACGGCCAGCACAGGGCCATCATGAGCCGCCGGCTTCTCGGCCTGCGGACGTACGCTCGTGGTTGCCACCAGCGGCGTTATCACGCTGTGTCACCGACAGTTGGTCGAGTAGTGTGCGGCGGTGGCGCCGAGGGCGTACCAGGAGCTGGGCATCGAGCAAGTGGCGGTGTGGGACCGTTTTATGCGCAGTTCGACTTCAGGCCCAGCATGCACCGCTTTCCGGCGATCACCGAGCCCACCCCGTCGGTTACCTGGAGCCTGAGCAGCCTCGGCGATGATGTCGGCTATACACGGCTGGACCACCTGGTCGAGGCCGTGCACGCTGGGCTCACCGGGCTGGTCGGTGACGGGCGCTCCTGTGCCTGGACTGGCAGCACCTCGACTACCGCGTTTGGCCCAGCCTTGTCGGGCCGGACAACATCGACCCACCGGGCGGACCAGGCTGGCCCCTGTCGCCATATCCTGACGGCGACTACTTCATCTACCTTGCGGAAGACTTCCGATTCGGCACTTTTGGCCATCCGTGGGAGCCGTCGCTGTGCGCCTTCGGCGGCGACCTGCTGGACCTGGTCGAAGCCAAGTTGCACGACGCTCTCGGCCAGGTCATACACCGCGACGGCCAGCAGGTGACGGTGTGAACGAGGACCGCCAACGTGAGACCGTACGGCCAGATTAGCCGGGCGACGATCTGACGTCGTCCGCCGCCGACCGGCCATGGCGATCTTGGAAGCCGCAGCGGTGCCTGGATTGGCTCCAAGGTGGAAGGTACGGCAGAGCCCGCCAACGGAAGAGGCCTCCCCATGCGGGCTACTATTACGGTGAGAAACCCCGAGAAGGTCGGTGACGCAGTGCTGGGCTATGTGCTTTCGCATCGAACGGGAAAGCCTCAGCTGACCTGGTACGACCCGACAGGCACGAAGCGCGAATCGAATACGGCAGCGCGTTCGATCTCCGCGGAAGCAGAAAATAAAAATGGTTCTGACTACTACGCGTCGTCGCCTCTGCACCTCCGTCCTCCTGGTGACGCTCGCTCTGATCGCGGGGTGTAGCGGTCGCGGCCCAGACAACGAGGTCGTGAGCGACCCCCATGGCACGGACACGGTGGATCTGGTCGCCGCCATGGACGACGGATCGGTGTACTACGTCACCGCCCCTGCCTGGGAAGGTCCCGTGCGTCTGTGGTTCAAGCAATCCGAGAGCCACCAGCCGGTCGAAGTTCCCTACACCGACAGCCGCTGTACTCCCTTCTCGCCGATATCGATCAGCGCCATCGGAGAACAAGCCATCGGCTTGGTGCTGGACTGCGGTGATGGATCAGCAGCCTTCGACGCGGTGATGTCGCAAGGAAGGTTCGAAAGACTCGAAGCTCGTCCTGTCGTACCATCCGCGAACCTCGCCGTGTGGCGGCCGGGAGCTGACGTTGCCTACTTCCAAGTCCTCCGACGCTGTGAGGGCTTGATCCGCTTGACGAAAGGTGGTGCGGTTGCGGTTCTGACGGGTAAGCCGCATGGCAGTTATTCATGGAGTGAGATGTCACTCGAACAGAGTTGTGGTGGCCCTGCTGTCGGCACTGCCCTTGCACTGGATTCCGCGGGCGACCTACTCGCCTTCTCCGAGGGCATCAGCTCGTCGACGCGCCAGGTAGAGTTCAGGGATCCGGGCGTCGACCTGGTGGTTGTCGCCTCGGCATCCGGCTCGGTTCGCTATGTTCTGGACGAGGTCAGGGCACTCGACGGATCGGGATACCTGGCCGGATTCGCTTTTGTGCCGGGGACCTCGCAGCTTGCTCTGTCGGGAACTGTCGAGGACCATCCCGGCATCTGGCTGATCGACGTGCCCTCTGGGAACCGCCGGCGAATCCTTGACGGTGAATTCGGTGCACTCTCGCTTTCACCGGAGGGACGATTTCTGGCAGCCGTGTGCCGTCATTGCGACGGAGGCCTCACTCTGCTAGACCTTCGTTCACATGGTGTGGTTTCGTAGCGGAGCCAAGCGACTGAAGATCGGTGACGTTTCGCGGCCCCTGCGAAATCATCATTGAGACCGCCCACCCCGAAACCCTCATCCCGCCCGCATCGGCAGCCAGCCACCGAACCCGACATCGGGGGAGTACCGATACTGCTCCAACTCCATATGCCGAACTGCAGATCGAGGCCCGCCCCACTGGCAAGGGACGGGCCCGCCGCGTCGACCGCTATGGACGGTGGTCCACGAAGCCGGGTTGGACCTGGAAGTCGTACAGGCCGCCGATCTCAGCCGAGCCCCCTCACCCAGTTGGCCGCCGTGACGGTCTCCGGGGCGTTGTCCGTGCGGTGCGCGGCGGCGACCGGCCAGCGGGCGGCCAGTGGCGGGCGGCGGAGCTGCTACCGGCTCGCGCAACTTTAGCCTGGCGGCCCGGCGATTTCCGCCGCCCGGTATCGCGATCATGGAATTCGCAGGTCAGCCAACATCGTGATCATGTACTTAGGGTTCATATAGCCCCGGAGACTCCAGACTTTATCTCAGGTGCTGTTTTCCCTGCTCAAATGACGTTCGCGGGCCGCGTTTCGGGGTGCGTTTCGGGCGGCTCGCTCAACAGGTGGAAAGGAGCGACGCTCCTTCGATCTGAGGTGATGTTGCGAGGCTTATGGCGGGGATCGCCGCCTGGGTGAGGCACGCATGTAGCACCCTTGCTTCAGTACGGCGTCATCCGGGACGGCGCACCTAAAGGTGGGGGAGAGCTTCGCCGGGCCGGGGCTGGCGCTGCTGTTCGAGCCAGAATAGATAGCCGCGTAGGTATGCCTCCAGGCCGTCGTCGAGGTAGGCGACGAAGTCCCAGTGGCCTTGGGCGGCGTCGTGATAATGGCCCAGATATCTGGGGTGGGCGTTGTAGCCCCAATGCGGGTGTGTGTCGGCTCCCCAGTCGGCGGCGATGGCGACAGCCCATTGCCGTACCCGGCTTCGGTCCCGCCACCACCCACGTACGGTCTCCGCGGTCCAGTGGTCGTTGCCGTCCCAGTTATAGCCCCGGTAGAGCTCTAACCGGCAGCCGTTGACCACGGCCTCGGTCTCGCGCTCGTTCACCGGCTGGCGGTATATGAACTCGGATCCGAACCCGCCACCGAGATCGTCGTCGTAGCAGATGTGGTCTGGTGCATCCAGCCGCCCGATGGCCAGGCTGTCGGTCTCACCGGCGTAGAAGGGGCCCGGGACGTTGCGCCAGTTCCGCTGTTCCCAGCGTCCGGTGAACAGCTCCTCGGCGGGCTCATTGAAGCTCTCCACCAACCGCCGGGCCGTGGGCAGCGGGTCCCAGTAGCCGATCATCGCCCTATCTTGCCCGACGTGGGCGTCATGTTCCGGCGGACCTGGGGCGCCCACCGGAGACCTCGCAGGCACTTCCGCGCAGGCGCGCGGTGCCTGCCCAGGCTGGCCGCGCTCGTCGCGGGTTAGTTCCAGTTCGTGGCGGTGCATGTCGTGATCTGGCACCGCTCGCACAGGTAGAGGGTGCGCCAGCCGTGCCCGTACTCGCGGATGTAGTTCTGCACGGTGACGACGTGGAACATCAGGCGGTCGCAGCTGCGGCAGTGTGGGTTCGGGTAGAGACCTATCGGTGGGCCGCCTGCCGTCCCGACCACGCCCGGTGTCGACAGGACGTGTCCGTTGCTGTAGACGAGGTCGCTGTCGTACGGCCGGAGCACGGCGACGCCGATGCCGCGCGGGTCGCTGTTGTCGACCTCGGTTTCGTCTTCGCGAGGCGGCTCGTCGAAGGTCACGGTCTCGTCGTGCCAGAGGCCGTCCGGACCCGCCGCCGTGGTCAGCGTCCAGCCGACCGATCCTTTCGGGCTGGCCAGGTGCACCCGGTCGGCGGGCAAGTCCGGCATACCCGGCACTTGGTCGAGGCGCAGCGAAAGGTAATGCCATACCGCCGGGGTGGCCTCCGGTCGGCGAACGACCTGATCCAGTGGCAGTCCGACGGGATGATCCGCGGTTAGCAGCTCCGCGGGGTCGGACACGGTCCGGAGTTCGACCACCTGCCGGTGCGGAGTGAACCGGCATCGTGCCGGCCCGGTGGCAGGGGTCCAGATGCCCGAGTCCTCGAACTCCTTGCCCGGGTCCGCGCCGTCGCGGACGAGGCCGGCGATCGCGGTGAGCGCGGCCTCGGTTCCGATCGCCGCGAGCATCCACGCTTGCTGGTACGTCCAGCGGCTTCGTAGCCGCCGCTCCAGGTGCTCCACACGGCGATCGGGTGCGCCGTGGAACAGCACGCACAGGTTGTCGAAGGTCACGTCGAAACCGTCAATGAACTCGGTGACGACCGCGTCCTGATGCGGCCGGAACCACTCCGGACGGGTACCCGCCACGAACGCGAAGTGGTCGCCGAGGTCGTTGCGCAGCCGCTCGTCAATGGCGGCCCGTCCAAGAAGCTCCACCAGGGCTGTGACGTCGTCCGCGGTGTCGACCGGGAACGCGGCAGCACCGGTGTAGGTCTTGATCGGCATTCGCGGACTGTATCAACGCAGCCGGATCGAGCCGGTCGTTCAGGGAATGAGTTCGGGGTGTACTCGACCCAGATGCGGGCGGTACGCAGGTCCGGCTCGCCTGCCGGGGTGTGACAACCGATGGCCCACAGCGCCATGAGCACCTGTGCCGGGAATCGGTGTGCCGCGTCCGCCGCTGCGGTGAACAGCTCGAGGTCGGCGCTGATGACGCCGTGTACCGCCTCCCACCTGCACCAGCCGCACCAGGCGGCCTACACATGGCCAGGGCCGCGTAGGAGACGACGGCGTGCGTGTGGCTGCTATCGGTTGGGCCTGTTCCGGCACTACGGTCTGCGCCTGATTCACCCCTCGATGGACTACGCCCCGATGCCCACACGGCCGGCTTGTGCAATACGCTGCCGCGATGGAAGCAGCCGAGGAGGTTCTCGCTCAACTCGACGGTGCTGCGCGCGGCTCTGGGTTCGCCGATCCCGAGCATCCGTACTACTCGGCCATCGACGCGCGGATGCACGTGTTCCGTGATGATCACCGTTGGGCGTTGTTGATCGAACTTGTCGGCTACAACCCCCGTGCCGGAAACGTCGTCGATGTCTTGCACACGTACGGCAACTGCCTCACCCGAGGCCGACCCGGTTTCGAGGTCGAGGACTTCCACTCCCGGATAGACAACATGGACGAGATCGAGGATCGCGACAACCCGGAGTACCTGTGCGTCGAGGGCGGGCCGATCGAGGTCCGCGGGCAGCGGGTGCCGGTGCCTGCACGCGTCGGCGACCTGCTCGAAGATGTGTTTCGCCTGCTCGTGCCGGAGCATCGCGATCTGCTGCTGGCCGACGATGCTGAGCTGCGTCGACGTATCCCGGCGGAGCTGCCTCGGATCCTGGTGCTCGAAGAGTGGCGGCATCGCGAGCCGGACCACTACGACCAGCTGCCCAGTGAGACGGAGACGTTCCGGCAGCTCGCCGAGGTCCTGGCGACCGGTGATCCCACCAGATACCGGCCGTCCGCAGCGCCGAATACGCACTGGTCGAACTGGCCGGAATCGGGGTCGCTGTGAGCAAGGAGATCGCTGAGGGCGAGGAGACCGGCCTTCGGCAGTTGGTCGGTTTAGAGGTCAGTGCCGTCTGCTTCGTCAGAGACTATGTCGAGTTGCACTTTGACGGACCGGTCCTGCGGGCGGTGAGCGATCCGTTCGGCCACTGCGGCTGTCAGGGCTGGCGGTTTCCCGAAGGAAACTCGCCCATCCTCATGCGCTCCTACATCGGCACGACCGTCGACGGGTTCGAGCTGATCCCGGATCGGTTTCTTGCCCTCGACTTCGGCGAGCATCGTTTCGTTATCCCGCTGGATGAAGCCTCGCGGAGCGGTCCGGAGGCAGCGCACCTACAAATTCCTGATCCCGGCGGTTCGTCTGGCCGCCACCATTTGTGGATCTGGTGATGTCGTCATGAACCAAGGGACGAACAGATACCTTGTCGCGCACGATTACGACATGGGCGCCTTTTGGTGGTGGGTGTGGGCCGGGTCGGCGGCGGAGATCGTCGAGAAGTGCGCCGAGGTCGAAGTCGTCACCGATCCGGACGTGCTGCGTCGCACCGAGGCGTGGGATCTTCCAGTTGTCTACCTTGGCGCCGACGACCTGGGACCGTTGGAGAGTTTCCGTGCCAAGCGGGATGCTCAGTGTGATCAGCCAGGGTTCGGCGTTCTCGTCGGTCGTGGGGTGGTGCACGTGCGGTACGAGGACCCGGACGTTGAAGAGACGTTCGACGGGGCGTATCTGCTGGAGTTGGGTTCGGACGGGCGGCGCCTGCGGCAGGTCGTGATCGAATCCGATGGGTCCGTTACTGCGGAGGGGCCCGACGAATGGCCGTTCAACCCGCCCTTCGACCTGTACGACCCGAAGCTGGCCGCGATGCAGATCGCCGGCAGCGAGTTCGAAGCCGCCTTGTCGAACGCCCGGACCGTGAACGGAGCCAAGGCATGAGTCCCGCCACCGTCACCACGGTGTACGACATCGCGTCAGCGCTGCCGGACATCGAGACTTTGCGCCACCGCTGCCGTGCTTTGGCGATCCTTGAGGTGATCATCAGCCCCGAGTGGGAGTCGCGCTACTACTCCTTCGACGCAGCCTGGAACACCGGTGAGCAGATGGCATCGATGCGTAATGGCAGCGGGGACGAGTACTCGATCGTGTTCACTGCCGCCGGCGCGTTCATCCGCGGCTTTGACCACGAGTCACCGATGAGCCGGTTTGGCAACGGCGGCGAGCTGTGGCCAGGTCTGCTCGACGGCGTGCCGGACGTGTTCGCTTCGCAGGTCGCCGAGCCTGCATTCAGCTACGCCGGGAAGCTGAGCGCGACCTTCTGCCTCTGGCGCCAGAGCGAAGACGCCGGTTGGCGCACCGGTCGCCTCGACTTTCCCGCAGTCCGCGGATACCGCGACGACCCGGACGGCTCCGGTCTGCTGAAGATCCTCTGCGATGGCAGCGGTGACGCATATCGGGCATTCGCGACCGACTACTACGAGGTCGAAATCGACCAGGCTGCGGTGACGCACATCTATGCCCGGCTGCCGTTGGACGACCACATCGTGCGGCTGTTGAATCCAGACCTGGTCCTCGCCGACGTCGCGGACGAGGTCACCGCCATGGAGGAGACGCGTCGTGCCTGAAGGACCACCCATCGCCGGTCTGCAACGATATGAGTACGTGGGATCGCCGGAGATCCGCGACGCTGTCGCGTCCGCAGGCAGCGGTCGTGCGATCCTGGCGGCAATCGACGTGGCCGAGTGGCTTGGCGGCCTGCCGGCCCGGGACCGATCGCAGCCGCACACGTTCGTCGTCGATGTGACGGGCGTTCTGCGTGTAGCGGCCCGGCGCAGCGAACACGTCGCGTGCGCCGGTGGTGAGCCGGTGCTCAGTGCTGGAGAAATCACCTTCACTCGCCACGATCAGGGTTGGTTGGTCAGTGAGGTCACCAACCAGTCGACCGGCTACTGCCCGCGCGTTTCCTCCTGGACCGCTGTGGCCGCGGCGTGCGAACGCGCCGGTCTGGACGATCCGGGCGGGTTCACCACCGCGTTCGAATTTCGCCACTGCCCCGAGTGTCAGCAGATCAACATCGTGAAGGACGAAGACTTCACCTGCCTGGCGTGTGGTGTCGGCCTGCCTGCGGAGTGGAACTTCACGGGCAGGCCGGATTTTCCGGCGCCGCGCGGCACATGAGCGATTCCCTGAAAGCGTGGCCCCGAGGCCGAGCTGATCTTCCCTCCCACCCCTTCCTCTGGGCCATCGCTAGTTCAGAGAAACCTGAATCCGGCTGATCGATGCTGCACGGCCGAGATACTCGCCGCGTGCGGAGGCGTTTCGTCGCTGGATCAATCGCTTGCTGCATGGTCATCGACAGGTTCCGCCCCTGGCGATCAGCATAATTGCAGGTCAGCGGCCATTGTGATCATGTACTTAGGGTTCATGTAGCCCCTCGGACACGCAAATCCAGCGAGGCATCAGTCATTGACTATGCCTCGCTTATGTTTCTGCTGCTGAGCTCGTTGTCGGGGGATTCCCGACCCTCGTCTTGAGCCGTTGGCAAGCGGTCTAACGGTGATCGGCTTCTCCTGATCGGGTTCGAGCGAGATGCTCGTCGCGCGGCATCATGGTGTACGAAGTCGCGCCGCCACGGAGTCCGTGACGGCGCGACCTCGTACCAGATGGTGCTTGTCTACCTCAGACGGCCGTTCTTGCCGATGCGGACAACGTCACCGTCCAACCGGCCGACGCCGGCCAGTGACGTGCCGCCGTTGGTCTTGACCCCGGCGTTGGTCGGTGGTGTGCCGCCCAGCCTGATGATCATGGCATCGGTGTCGCGGACGAGTACCGCCCGGACTTCGGCCTCGGGCACCAGCGAGGTGTTCAACGCGAGCGCGCGGAACTCCTTGAGCTGGTTGATGGCCTTGGCGTCGTTGCCGTTCGCCTCGGACTGGCGAGCCGCTGTCAGCTTGGTCGTCAACTTCTTGTGCGCGTTGGCCGAAAGCCGGCTGGTCGCCTTGAACCGGTCCAGCAGGTTCTGCATGTCCCGGAACGAGGTCGTCACGTAGAACCGCACTGTCGAGACCGTCTTGTTGCCGGCCTTGTCTGTGGCGGTGACCGTCAACTCGTGCAGGCCGAGCCGCAGCTCGTACATGGCCTGCAGGGTGCCGGTCGCGTACGACGCGCCGTTGAGCGTCCCGACGACCGACGCGATACCAGAGGTCGGATCTACGGCCTGGAAGGTGACCCGGACGTCCTGGCTGTCGCCGTAGAGCTGGCCGTCGGCCAACCCTGCCACGATGACGGTCGGCTGGTTGCCGTCGACCTTCAGGTTGGCGGACTTCAGCGTCTCCACGTTGCCGGCCCCGTCGGTGGCCCGGTAGAGCAGCTCGTGCTGCCCGTCGCCGCCGATGTTGACAGGCTCGGTGTAGGGCGTCCACGACCCGCCGTCCAGTGACCACTCCAGCTTGGCCACGCCGGCACCGGCGTCGGTGGCGGCGAGCACCACCGGCACCTGCCCGGCGTGCCAGCCGTCGTCGTTGGCCGGTGCGAACGTCGCCGTGGTGATCGGCGCCGTGACGTCGACCTTCACCTCGACGGTCTTGGCCTGCTCGATGTTGCCCGCGGTGTCGGTGGAGCGGTAGCGCAGCTGGTGCATTCCGGTCCCGCTGATCAGCACCGGCTCGGTGTAGGTGGTCCACGTCGTGGCGTCGTCGAGCTGGTACTGAGTGGTCGCGACGCCGCTGCCGGCTGCCTCGTCGGCGGCGGTCAGGGTGACCGTCGGCGACTCGGTGTACCAGCCGGCGGTGGCCGTGCCGGTTACTGCTGCCGTGGTGACCGGCGCTGTGGTGTCGCCGGTGCCCGGCGTGGTCAACCGGAAGTAGTCGAAGCTTGCCGGCTTCGACGCCGTCTGGTTGGCGCCGAGCGTGAACAGCCCGACCTTGGCAGTGTCACCGACGGCCGTGTTGGTCAGCGGCTCCAGCGCCGTCCAGGTGGTGCCGTCCGCCGAGTAGGACGCCGTGTAGACGCTGCCCACCCGGGCCAGTCGCAGGTGCCATACCGCGCCAATGAGGTTGGTGATTCCGGGTTGCGGGTTCTGTACCACGCTCGCGATCTCGCTGCGGAACTCGATCCGCCGGCTGACCGGCGAGCCGGCCGTGTTGTCGACGATGTAGTCCAGCTTGAGGTAGTTGTCGTCGTCGAGGTAGACCAGCAGGCCTGCCTGCTGGTACTGCTCGTTGAGCTGGCTGCCGTCGACCTTCGTCTCCAGCGTCCAGTCACCGGACGGCGCGTTCTGCAGGATGAAGTTGGTAGGCCCGGTGTTGGCACCTGTGTAGATGTCCCCGTTGGGCACGTCGATCTCCAGCTTGCCGCCGGCGACCCGGTATTTGCTGGTGTCCTCGCGGACTACTGCGTTCCACTTGCACCGGTCCAGGGTCGACCCGTTGAACTCGTCGGACGGGTCAATGGGCCCGGTCGGAGCGTCCGGGGTGACCTGGAACCAGTCGAACGCCGCGTCGACGACCGGCGCGGTGGTGCCGCCGTTGAGGGCGAACATGCCCACCTTCGGGTTGACGATGCCGGCCAGCGCGGCCGACTGCCCGACCGGCGCGAACGTCACGCCATCAGCTGACCAGGCCGCCGTCAGGTTCACGCCGTCACTGGTCAACCGCAGGTAGGCCGTGCTGCCGAGCTCTGCCGGGGCGCTGACCGCGTCGGCGGCGCCGTTGCGCGGCGACCCGGCGGTCTCCCGGATGAACTCGAACTTCCTGGAGCCTGCGTACAGCAGGTCGAGCTTGGCGTAGTTCTCGTCGTCGCCGTACACGATCAAGCCGGCCTGCTGGTAGTCGGCCGCCACGGCGACGGACACCTTGGTGGTCGCCTGCCAGGCGCCGTCCGGCGCCGGCTGCAGGATCAGGTTGGTCGCGTCGTTGCGGGTGCCGTAGAGGTCGCCGACCGCGGTGGGCAGCAGCAGCGTGCCACCGGCCACCGAGTAGAGCTGGTTCTCCCGGACCACTGTCGACCAGCGGCCCTTGTCCAGTGCCGTGCCGTCGAAGTTGTCCGACCGGGCGCCGAGGCAGGCGTTGTTCGGCGCTTCGACCCTGACGACCACATTGGCGTACGACTTCGCGCCGCGCGCATCGGACACGGTCAGCGTCGCGGTGAACGTGCCGGGGGTGGCGTAGGTGTGCGTGGCGTTGGCGGTGCCGGCTGTGGCGCCGTCTCCGAACTCCCACAGGTAGGTCAGCGGGTTGTCGCCCTCGGCGTCGGTCGCCGAGCCGGTGAAGGTGACCAGCACCGGCGCGGTGCCGGTGGTGGGCGTCGCTGACGCGGTGACCACCGGTGGCGCGTTGTCGGTCACGCCGCGTCCAAGGAAGTCGACCCAGTTGACGTTGAACAACGAACCCGTGCCGGTGTCGCCTACCGGGTTCTTCGCTACCAGGAACAGCGGCCCTGTCACCGTGCTCGGGTTGCTCAGCGTCGCCGTGACATCGGTGAAGCTCTGCCAGCCGCCGGTGCCCGGCACTGTCGCGGTGGCGAGCACCGGCCCGTCCGCCGCGCCGGCCCGTACCTCGATGCGTCCGCCAGCGGCGTTCGACGCCACCCGGAACCGCAGCGCGTCGATACCGGTCAGGTTCACCGGGGCGTACGACCAGAAGTCGCCGTCCTCGATGAAGCCGATGTTCTGGAAGCCGCCGGCGGTGTCCGTCGTCGTCTCCAGTTGCACGCCCTGGTCGCCGCCGCCGACGCCGTCCGGAGCCCGTCCGGTGGCGGTGAAGTACTCGGCCTGCTTGCGCTTGGGCTGCAGCTGTTCGATCGCCCTGCCGGTCAACGGGTTGGAGCCGCCGGCTCCGCCGGCATCGGTGTAGGTGGCCTCGAACACGGCGAACACGTTGGCGTCAGCGCCGTGACCGGAGGCCAGCGACGTCTGCACGGTGCCGGTGCACCCGGTGTACGACTGCAGGGGGTGGGCGTGCTGGTCGTGACCCAGGTAGTACTGCAGGGTCACCCGCGAGCAGTCGATCGTCCCGTCCTCCGGGTCGGTCACCGCGACGGTGTACTGGACCTGGTCACCCCATTCGAAGAAGCCGCCGTCGGGCGGGAATGAGATGGTGACTGTGGGCGCCGTGTTGCCGACCGTGATCGTCACGTTCGCGACGGCCGTACGGTTGGCGGTGTTGGTGACCGTCAGCTGCGCCGTGTAGTCACCGGCAGCCGGGTAGGTGTGCGAGGGGTTTGCCGCGGTGGAGGTGCCACCGTCACCGAACGTCCACGCGTAGCTCAGCGCCCCGCCGTTGGGGTCACGTGACCCGGCGCTGGAGAACTGCACCGTAAGCGGCGCCGGTCCGGAGTCCGGCGTGCCGGTCGCGACCGCGATCGGGGCCCGCTCGCCCGCTATGTAGTCGATGCGGTAGATCCCGGAGTCGCCGTTGTTGCCGCCGAATCCGGTACCCCACTCGATCAGGTAGAGCGCGCCGTCGGGACCGAACTCGAAGTCCATCGGCCGCAGGAAGGTCATGCCGCTGAGCATGTTGTTGATGTCGACCAGCGACTTGCCGTCGGCGGCGACCTGGAACGCGTACATCTTGTTCTGGTTCCACTCGCCGAACATCGCCTTGCCGTCGTAGTACGCCGGCCACTTGCGCTCGGAGACGAGGTTGGGGTCGTAGCGGTAGACGGGCCCGCCCATCGGCGCGCCGCCGCCGCCGATCTCCGGGAACAGCGCGTTGCCGCTGTAGTCGTAGTCGACGGTGGCGCTGATCGCCGGGGGGAGGTTGGTCAGACCCGTGTTGTTGGGCGAGTTGTTGACCGGCGCCGCGCAGTCGAACTTCGCGCCGGACGGTCCGCTCGGGAAGGTGTAGTCGTTGTAGGCGTAGTTAGCCCCGTGGCAGTACGGCCAGCCGTAGTTGCCGGCCTGGGCGATGTTCCATTCAACTGTGCCTTCCGGGCCGCGGTTGGGGTTCGTCGCGCCCGCGTCCGGGCCGTAGTCGGCCACGTACAGCGTGTTTGTCTTCGCGTCGATGCCGATCCGGAACGGATTGCGGAAGCCCATCGCGAAGATCTCCGGCCGGGTCAACGCCGTACCCTGCGGGAAGAGGTTCCCACTCGGGATGGTGTACGTGCCGTCCGCCTCCGGGTGGATGCGCAGCACCTTGCCGCGCAGGTCGTTGGTGTTGCCGGAGGTGCGCTGGGCGTCATAATTCTGGCGCCCGGCCCGCTCGTCGATCGGGGTGAATGAGTCGGACTCGAACGGGTTGGTGTTGTCGCCGGTGGCCAGGTACAGGTTGCCGGCGCTGTCGAACACCATCGAACCGCCGGCGTGGCAGCAGGTGGTGCGCTGCGTTGTCACTTCCAGCACGACCTTCTCGCTGGCCAGGTCGATGCTGTCGCCGCTGACCGTGAACCGGGAGATCCGGTTTCGCGTCATACCATCGTTGGGCGCCCAGTACAGGTAGACCCAGTGGGTGGTGGCGAAGTCCGGGTCCAACCGGATGCCGATCAGGCCGTCCTCGTTGCCGGTGAAGACATCGAGATCAACCGCGGTCACCGTGGTGCCGGTGGCGGGCTTGATGATCTGCACCCGGCCGTCGCGCTCGATGTAGAAGACCCGGCCGTCCGGCGCGATGTCCAGCTCCATCGGATTCTGCGTGTTGCCGTCCAGCGTCACCTTCTCGTACCCGCTGGTCAGCGACGCGCTGCAGTCGGAGTCGAGCGCGCCGGCCGCCGTCTGGATGCCGCCGAGCAGATGAGCCAGGAATGAAGGCTCGGTGTACGACGCGATGGTGTGACCGATACCGGTGTACCAGGACCGGCCGCCGTCGTAATCCTGGCACCACGCGATCGGGTGGTCGGCGCCCATCGCACCGGTGCCCGGCGAGTAGGTCCGCTCGTCCAGACTGGCCAGCACGTGCACCTTGCTGCGCGGGTTTGCCTGGTAATTGTACCACTCGTCGAGCCGCGACCACTGCGCCGGCAGAGAAGCCGTGGACGGGTGCGACGGGTCCTCGACCTTGATGGTCGCCTGCTGGTTGTTCGGGTGCGCCGAGAAGTAGGCGCCGACCAGGCTGCCGTACCACGCCCAGCCGTACTCGGTGTCCGATGCGGAATGCACGCCGGCAAAACCGCCACCGGCACGGATGTAGCGCTCGAAGGCCCCCTGCTGAGCGGCGTCGAGCACATCACCGGTGGTCGACAGCCAGATCACCGCCGCGTACTGCGCGAGGTTGGCGTCGGTGAACGCGCCAGCGTCCTCCGTCGCGGCAACCGTGAACCCGTTGTCGACGCCGAGCTGCTGGATCGCTGCGATACCAGCGGGAATGGAATCATGCCGGAACCCGACGGTCTTCGAGAAGACCAGCACCGAGAACGGAGCAAGCGCCGCATTGGCTTGATTGGTGGTTGCCGGCGTGGCCTGCGCGGGCGACTGCCCGACGGCAAGCGAGATCACGGTCATGGCGAGCGCGAGCACCGAACCGAGGAGAGATCGCGCTCTGATATTCGGATGGGTGCGGCTACGACGTTGTACGGACACGAAGAATCTCCAATGCCTGGACGGGACTTCAGAGCCCGCCGCGGCTCGCCGAAGACCAGTGGGGGGGGTAATAGTTCACGCCCCAAACAAACTAGCGGCGCTACCGAAGTTGTGGTCAGAATGATGCCGGTCAATTTGGTAACGCTTCGATAACGCCCGACACCGACAGAGTCCTGGCTGGGTAATCCATTAGGGACCCTAGTAAACCGGGCACGACCACTCACCATCGAGCCGCCCGACGGTCACGACTCCGAAAGCGATCTCGCTACCAGTACGGCTTCGGCCTGCGCGAGTTTGCGCTCGGCGGCGTTACGGGCCCGTTGTGCGGTGGTTCGGGTCAGGCGAAGGCCCGTTAGTTCCTGTCGGGCGTCGTCGCGTCGCCACCGAAGTTCGGTGTGTTCCTTCTCCAGCTCGGCCAGCTCGCGGGTGGCCGGCTGCTTGGCCTCGGCCGCCTCGTCCAGCGCCGAGCCTCCTCCTCGCGCGCCGCGTCAACGTCGGCGCGCAGCCAATCGATCTCCGCCGCCCGCTGCGAGCCGGCGCACGGAGGTCGGTGCAAACAAGGAACTCAGAGGCGGATCGACTCGGGCCGGGATTTCTGATGAAGCCCTCGCCGGTTCTTCATGGCTGGTGCGGTTTGATGGGACGGAAGGAGGCGTCGATGAGCGCTTGCGTTCGACGGCTATCCCTGCGCCGTCCGTGAGGTCTCCAGAACGGTGATGTCCTGGACGAGCCGTAGATCCTGACAGGCTTGCCAGCGGCATGGTCGACGACACCGGGTTCGGGCACAGCGGCACGCGCTGCTCCACCTCTTGCTTGAGCTCACACGGTTATGGGGCTATGCAGAACAAAGACTAGCTATATAGAGTACGCACATGGCTGAGCTACGCATGACCACACCTCGGCTGCTGGTGCTCCATGCCTTCCTGGATGATCCGACACAGGAGCGGTACGGGCTCGAACTGGCTACGGCTGCGGGTCTGGAGCCCGGCACCATCTACCCCATCCTGGTGGCCTTCGAGAACGCCGGTTGGCTGAGCAGTCGGGAGGAGCAGGTCGACCCGCACCTGGAGGGCCGGCCCCGCCGCCGGTACTACACGCTGACCGCGGACGGCGTCGGCGCCGTCCGCGACGTGTTGGCCGAGAACGCTCGGCGACGCGGCCGCCGGGCCACCTCGACCCGTAAGTTGGCGTGGTGAGCGCCCACCAGGAGGCGGGCCGCCGCACCGGCGCTCTGACCCGCATCGACCGGGTGCTCGTGGCCGCGCTCGGCTCGGCTCTGCCGTCGCAATTCCGCGCCCGCCAACAAGCGGAGTGGGCCGCGGACCTGGCCGACCTAGCCCGCGAACGCCAGCCGGCCGCCCGCTGGCGGTACCTGCTCGCCGCCGCCTGGACGTTGCCCACCCTGATCGCCCTCGCCCGCCACGCCCAGGTCGACGGTCCCCGCAGCGTGTCGCCACCGGCTGTGCTCACGGCAAGGATGCTGGCCTGGATCGTCGCGATCAGTCTCGGCTGGACGTTGCTGAGCTGGTCGGTCGTGATCGCCGGCCCGTACCTGGCCTTCGACGTTCCGGCACGCCAAGCCGCCGGCATCGACCACGGCCCGGAAATGATGTGGCCCATCGACGAGCGATCGCTGCCGTCGCTGCTGCGGGCCGCACTGGAACTCGGCGGCTACGCCGCCATCGGCATGGACCTGGTTCTGGTGGCTGTAGCAGCTGGGGTCACCGTCGGTTTCCTGCTGCTGCCATTCCGCCAGACTTGGCAGGACCGGCTGTACACGCTGGCTGGAGGCGCGGTCATTGGGACGGTCGCGCTGACGTTGACCGCGGTCAACATGTCCGTATCGCTCGGCACCTCGGTCACCGGTCTGACGCTACTGGGCACCGGGATCGCCGCGGCCGGGTTGGCAGTGGGCCGGTTCGGACTGCCCAGGCGCTGGCGAATCGTGCTAGGTCTGCTGGCGGCGGCCAGCTTCGCTGTGGTCATCACCGACAACACCTTCGGCTCGGCAATGATCGTCTGGTTCCGCGACTAGCGGTACGAGAGAAAGCGAGTCCCCGCAGCCGGAATGCCGGATAGCAGGGCATTTCCGGCCTGCCAACGTCCTGAGACGTCGGCAGGCCGGTCAAGTTTGATGTCAACCATGGGTGTCGTGCGCTACGTCCCTAGATCAACGGGATGGGTACCGACAGCATAGGACCCGGTTGGGTTTTGGTTTGTGTCTTTCCTCGGACACTTTTTGTGCTGATTTAGTCCGATTCATCGCGAATTATTTTCGGGGTGATCGGACTTTTTGTTTACGTCAGGCGGTCCGTTTTGGGTCGGCGACGAGGGGTTCGGCGGCGCTGGTGCGACGCACTGTTGGCCCTTGCGGAGTTGACTTCGTGGCCAGACTTAGACGCCGTTCGACATGGAATCCATCAAGCGCAGGCTCGCCGACCCGGCCGCTATGCCTCGCTGGCCTGGGCGAGCATCGGGTTGCGAAGGGTTCCGATGCCTTCGATCCAGGTGACCAGCACGTCACCCGGAGCGAGAAACTTCGGGGGAGTGCGGCCGACGCCGACGCCGGCCGGGGTGCCGGTGAACACCACGTCGCCCGGCAGCAGGGGGCACACGGCCGACACATACGTGATGATCTCCGGTACGTCGAAGACCATCCTGGAGGTGCGGCTCTTCTGCAGGACCTCGCCGCCTTCGAGCCTGCAGCCCAGTTCGAGGTCGTCGGGGTCGGCGAACTCGTCAGCGCTGACCAGCTCCGGGCCGAGCGGAGCAAAGCCAGGGTAGGACTTGGCCAGGCCGTACTGCGGTGCCGGTCCGGCCAGTTGCATCCGGCGTTCGGAGAGGTCCTGGCCCACGGTCAGCCCGGCCACGTATGACCACGCTGTCTCCCGAGTCGCGCGGTAGCAGTAGCGGCCGATGACGACGACGAGCTCGGCCTCCCAGTCGACCAGCCCTTCGGGGAGGGTGACGGCGCTCTCGTGGCCGGTCAGGGACGCGCGGAACTTGGCGAAGATGGCCGGTTCGGTCGGCACTTCCAGCTTCGCCTCGGCGATGTGGTCGCGGTAGTTCAGGCCGACCGCGAAGATCTGGGTCGGCCGGGGCACGGGAGGACCCCACTTCGTGCTGTCGTCGGTGCCGACCAGGGGTGCTGTCGCCGCGTCCGGCGACGCCAGGAACTCCCGGGTCCAGGATGAGAACGCCTCCCAGTCGTCGAACGCGGACTGCGGGTCGGGACCGAACCGCTGACCGCTGGCCTCTGCGGCGTCGAGATAGCCCCGCCGGGCCTTGATGACGAGTCGCCCGTCGATGTGTGCCGAGCGCATAAGGCCTCCATACGTGCCCGATGTCCGCCGAACAGTCTTTGCGCGGACGTTCGGCGACATCTCCCATGCCATGCCGCAAGAGCAGAGCATGCTCTCCCGTGAATTACACGAAGCACTGCTCGTTGACTTCAGCACATACCCGGCGCTGACATCCATAGGAGCATCCCAGGGATACCCGGATCCCCGTCTCACCAGGTGGTTTGGTCAAAGTATATGGACTTGTGGCCGGGTTGGTAGGTGAGAGCCCGAAGTGATCGGGTGCCCGGGTGCTGCAGGTGGGCGACAGGCGACGTAGGCGGCCGTGGGCCGCACGGCCACCCCGGCGACGCTCACCGAGCTCCCACGTCTGGTCGACCAGCTGGCGGCCGCTTCGGAGCTGCGTGTCGTCGTGTTCGAATCAGCGAACCCGGACAACTTTCACGACCAGCCCTGCGGCTTCAAGGCCATGACGGGCCTGCGTGCGTCCACACCGGCACCAACCGGCAGCCCGCCCGTCTTCTACCGCTGGCGGAAGCGGGAGGGCACGCACCTGCCGACCATGATCGACGTCCTGCGCGTCACCGGCGGGGCGATCACCGAGATCGTCACGTGCCACGACGACCGATTTCCAGGGCGACCAGCTCTGCGGAATCTCGGGACAAGGGCGGCACGGGTGTGCTGCGCGCAGCGGCCGGCGACGGGGCGGTTGGCACCGTGCCGCCGGTAGGACATCTCCCAGGCCATGCCCTAAGAGCGAGATCGGCGAGTGTCACGGATGCCAGAATTATTGTGTTTCAAGATGGTCTGGTGGAAGTTACTCGCGTCGGGCCGCGATGATGGACGAGTGCCGGTAGTGAACGGTTTCCGGGCCGGGCGGCGTCGGACAAGGAGACGAACTTGTGAAACCGTGGACCCACTTTTCCGTAGTGGCCGAGACCAGGAGACTGTGGCGGATCACGTTCGACAACCCTCCGATCAACCTGGTCTCCCCGGAGACGCTCACCGAGCTCCCGCGTCTGGTCGACCAGCTGGCGGCCGATTCGGAGCTGCGTGTCATCGTGTTCGAATCGGCGAACCCGGACTACTTCCTCAACCACTACGACACCTCCCGGGTCGCCGAGACGCCCAAGGAGCTCGGGGCGAGCGGCTACCCGCTGCTGATCGACGCCAGCACGCGCCTGTCGCGCCTGCCCGTCGTCTCGATCGCGAAGATCCGTGGACGGGTCAGAGGCGTGGGCAGCGAACTGACCCAGGCGATGGACATGCGCTTCGCCAGCGAAAGGGCACTGTTCGGCCAGCCTGAGACCGCCAACGGCAACCTGCCCGGCGGCGGCGGTCTGGAGCACCTGCCGCTGCTGCTCGGCCGCGCACGGGCCTTGGAGGTCGCCCTGTCCAGCGACGACTACCCGGGCGAGCTGGCCGAACGGTACGGATGGGTCAACCGTACGGTCCCCGACGGGGAGCTCGACTCGCTGGTCGACGACCTCGCCCGGCGGATCTCCTCGTTCGACAAGGAATCGATCACCGCGGTGAAACAGCAGGTCAACAGGTATACCCTTCCGTCCGCGGACGATCTGAAGTCCTCCTATGACATCTACCTCTCGTCCTTCGGCTGGCCGGGATCCAAGCGCAGGCTGCCCGCCGCCAGCGCTGCCGGACGCAACCAGCCGGGCGACTACGAACTGCGCCTGGGATATCACCTCGGGCGCCAGCCGGACGTCGATTCTCCTGGAAACATCTCGTAGAGGCGTGGTCTTTGCGGAGACCGAACGCAGTTCCCGCTCGACGGCCCGGTCGCCAGTACTACGCTGGTGGCGGCGGAGAAATCGAAGGTCAGGGCTGCCGGGCCGGTGCTCGCCGGCAAAGGGTCCCGGTCGGTCGCTCCGCATAGGAGACATTCGACATGACTGCGGGCCGAGCGCTGTATGGTCGTCGCGCCGAGTGCGAGGTGCTCGACCGGCTCTTGAGTGAGGTGAAGCAGGACAGGGGCGCTACTGTCGTGCTGCGCGGCGAGTCCGGCGTGGGCAAGACCGCGCTGCTGGACTATCTGGCAGAAGAAGCTTCGGCCCTGCGGACATACCGCGTATCGGGCGTAGAGTCGGAAATCGAGCTGGCGTACGCGAGCCTGCAGCAACTCTGCGCGCCGATGCTGGATCACCTGGACCGCCTGCCCGAACCGCAGCGTGATGCGCTCCGTGGAGCGTTCGGACTCGAGGAGAGGGCTCCTCCCGACCGGCTACTGGTCGGTCTGGCGACGCTGACCCTGCTGTCCGAAGTAGCCGCCGATCGACCGCTGCTCTGTCTCGTCGACGACTTCCAGTGGCTCGATCGGGCATCAGCGCAGGCCCTGGCCTTCGCCGCGCGGCGGCTGATGGCCGACCCGATCGGCCTGGTCTTCGCGGTACGCGTGCACGACGACGGCTACCAGCAGAACGACAGCGAGTACCGGCCCGGCGAGCTCGAGCTGGCGGGGCTGCCGGAACTGGTGGTCGGGGGTCTCGGCGACCGGGACGCGCGCTCACTGTTGGCATCGGTGGTGCCCGGACCGCTCGATGAGCGGGTGCGTGAGCGGATCCTCGCCGAAGCCCGCGGCAACCCGCTGGCCTTGCTGGAACTGCCAGGCGAGCCGACTCCGCCGGAACTGGCCGGAGGATACGACCTGCCCGGTGGCCGGCCGCCGATCAGCCGGGCCAGCCGGATCGAGCGGGGCTACCTGCGGCGCTTCGACGGCCTTGCCCCACAGACCCGACGGCTGCTGCTGGTGGCAGCCGCCGAACCCCTCGGCGATCCAGCGCTGCTGCGCCGTGCCGCATCCCGGCTGGGCCTGCCTGCCGACGCCGCGGCGCCCGCGGAAGCAGCCGGGTTGATCACGGTGGGCGCCTGGGTGCGCTTCGCCCACCCCCTGGTGCGCTCCGCCGTGTATCGCTCCGCCGCACCGGCCGAACGCCGACAGGTGCACCTGGCGCTGGCCGAGGCGACCGACCGTCTGACCGACCCCGACCGGCGTGCCTGGCACCTCGCGGCGGCGACGGCGGTGCCGGAGGAGTCGGTCGCCCAGGACCTGGAGCACTCGGCGCAGCGCGCCAAGTCCCGTGGTGGCGCCGCGGCCGCCGCCGCCTTCCTGCAACGGGCCGCCGAGCTCACCCCCGACCTGCGCCGTCGAGGAGAACGCGCCCTGGCCGCCGCGCAGGCCGCGGGCGAGGCAGGCGCTCCGGCCGCGGCCAAGGACCTGCTGGCCATGGCGCAGCTGAGTCCGCTTGACCGGCTGCAGCAGGCCCGGTGCGAACGCCTGGGTGCGCAGTTGGTGTTCTACCGCAGTCGTGGCAGCGACGCGCCGGACCTGCTGCTGCAGGCCGCGCAGCGACTCGCTCCACTGGACGCGGCGATGGCCCGGGAGACGTACCTTGAGGCGTTGCTGGCCGCGATGTGCGCCGGTGCCGGTCAGCCGCAACCCGAGGAAGGCGTGCGCGCCGTCGCCGCCGCAGCCCGGACGGTGCCGGTCGAACCGGGCTCGCAACAGGCCGCCGATCTTCTACTCGACGGGCTTTCGACGCAGTTCACGCAGGGATTCCCGCAGGCGGTGCCCACCCTGCGGCGGGCGTTGGAGGTCTCCGGCGCCGGCCCCACCGGCCTCACCCTGGTCTGCCTCGCCTGTTCGCTGGTGGCGATGGAGCTGTGGGAGGACACGGCGTGGCTGAACCTCCTGGAACGCGAAGTGCGGGTGGCCCGGCAAACGGGCACGCTGAGCATGCTCCCCGTGGCGCTGGACTATCTAGCCAGTTATCACATCCAGGCCGGGGACTTCACCGCCGCGGCCGCGTTCAACGACGAGTCCGTCGCGCTCGACGCCGCCATCCGAGTGTCACCCCCGCCGTACTCCCCGCTGATGCTGGCCGCCTGGCGGGGGGACCAGCAGGCCACTGCCCAGCTGACCCGGTTCGGCATCCAGGACGCGTCCCCCCGCGGCGAGGGCAGCGCTCTGGTGCTGACGGAATACGCCGCCGCGGTGCTGGACAACGGGCTGGGCCGTTACTCGTCGGCACTGGCGGCCGCCGAGCGCGCTATCACCGGGGACGTTCTCGTGGCCAGGTCGTGGACGCTGACGGAACTGGTGGAGGCCGCCGCGCGGGAAGGGCGGCGCGATGTCGGCGAACAAGCGCTGGAGCAGCTCGCGGAGCGAACGCAGGCAAGCGGCACGCAGTGGGCGTTGGGCAGCGAGGCCCGCTCGCGGGCGCTGCTGGGCGAAGGTCCGGCAGCCGAGGACCTCTACCGCGAGGCGATCGACCGGTTCGGGGACTGCCGCATGAACGCGCACCTGGCGCGGGCACATCTGGTGTACGGCGAATGGCTGCGCCGCGAGAACCGCCGACAGGACGCCCGCGAACACCTCCACCGCGCCCACGACATGCTCACGGCCATGGGCGCCGAAGCGTTCGGGGAACGCGCCCGAAACGAACTGCTCGCCACCGGCGAGACGGTCCGTAAGCGCTCGGCGGACACGGTTTCAGACCTCACGCCCCAGGAGGCCCTGATCGCCTCCCGCGCCCGCGACGGGCGCACCAACCATGAGATCGGAGCCGAGCTGTTCATCAGCCCCCGCACCGTCGAGTGGCACCTGCGCAAGGTCTTCACCAAGCTTGCCATCAGCTCCCGCAGGGACCTGCGCGCGGCCGCCCTCGACGCCAAGCTCGATGGCGCGTGGACACCTCCCCGATCCAGGCCATCTAGTTGATGGCTGGCTGGAACGGTGTGACCACACTGGGCGGGGAGGGTCGGATTTGCTGACCAGGGCCGGATGCATGGGTGTCGCCGAGACAGCCCACTGGCTGACGGGGTTCCAGCCGCGCTTGGACTTCAGCCCGTCGGCGGTCATCTCCCGCTCCGTACGCTGCAATGACGCAAAGGAACGGGGGTGGCCGGGAAAGTGGCCGCACACCATCTTCTTCCGTGGGCCGTGCGCGAACTGCCTTCGCCGTGGAACGACCTGACCCCGGAGCGGAAGCGGAGGCTGGAAGAACTCCCGCACACCGAAGCCAACGAGCGGGCAGCCCTGGACGCGCTGGCCGCTGCGCTGTCAGACATGCCGCCGGCGTCGCCCGGCGGCTGGAGCGACGAATCGTGGGAACTCTACTACCGGTTCCGCGCGGAATGCGGGCACCGGCTCGCGCAGGCAATGCCGGCAGCCGACCTGCTCACCCGGGAGGGCGTCACCGGCGTACTTCGCGAGTGGGCGGAGAACGCAGCCGGGTCCGTGCCGGACTGGTGGATCGAGGAGCAGACGGACAGGATCCCCGGGACATGGGCCCGCTTCGTCTTGTCGGGCTGGGCCTATGACGTGCTGTGGTGGTTGAGGCGGGAGCCGCAAGACGGGCGGCGCATCGCGGCGGTGGCCGAGCGCTGCATCCGAGCCGACCTGTCGGCTCAGGACGCGGTGAACCTGCTCCATGACCTCGGCGCGCCCCATGGCGAGAAGGCTCTGCTGCGCGTGGTGCGCGACGCCGGGGTTAGCGAACACCATCGCGCGTGGGCACGGGAGTGGCTCATCGCCATACGGCGGCCTGGCTACGACAGCCGCGGGCGGGACCAGGCGTACGGCGAGGAACCTCTGCTGCCTGCCGGTGTACGGGAGCTGCCCTACGCGTGGGGGTCCGGCTTCCAGTGGCCGTCGGGCCTGCCGGAGACCGAAGAGAACATCGCTCGCGCACGGGCGGTTCTGGAAGCATGCGTGCCCGCCGGACCGGTCGCGGAACCCGCCCCCGCCCCCTCATGGGACGGAGACGAGGACGAGGAGCCGCCCGCGTGGCTTGAAGTCCGTTCGGTCATGTCCGATCTGATGCCGTACGCGCGGCAGGTGACCCGCGAGCGCATGACCGAGGCGATGCGGGAGTGCGCGCTGCTAGGCATACCCGGCACTCCGCGGGACCCGGAGGGTGAGCAGGCGCAGCGGTTCGTCCGGCGGTGGGTGACGTGGATCAGCGCCTGGATCGCGGGTGAGGTCTTCACCTGGCTCGGCATGTACGTCGACTGCCACGTCGGTATCACCCCGTGGGCGATGGAACTCGCCGAGCGGTACGCGCGCCACGGCGTGGCCGTCGGGCAGGCCGTGGCGATGCTGCGCTGGCACGGCACCGTTGCCCGCAGCAGTGAGGCCCTCTCCCGTATCGCGGCCGACGATTCATTGCCACCACAGGTGCGGGAGTCAGCCCGAATAACCCTCTAACGCGGGGCGTCGCGGATGAAGACCAGGAGGCCGGTGGAGAACGCACGCAGTTCTCCACCGGCCGACAAACGCCGCACGGCGCAGAAAGCGCGTCACTAGGCGCGCATCACCGTGGCAATGGGAATGCGCGCCGCCCGGATCGCCGGAATCAGCCCGCCGAGCAGCCCGGCCACCAATCCGGCGACGATCCCCGCAACACCGGCCTGCCACGGAAACTCCATGTCCAGCGGGATCGGCGTACGTCCGCTGAGGATCGACCCGACGACCTTCAAGGCGAGAGAGGCGACCCCGATCGCCGCGGCGGCCGTGAACAAACCGGTCAGCAGCGTCTCCGCCAGGACGATCCCGGCCAGCAACGTCCGCGGGGTGCCCACCGCGCGCCGCAATGCGAACTCCTCGACCCGCTCGCCGACCGTCGCGAGGCCGACGTTGAGGATGCCGGCGACCCCGATGAGCAGTACCAGCCCGGCGATCCCGAGGAACACCAGCCGCACCAGCCGCAGCTGCTCCTCGATCGCCTTGCGGGCGTTGACCGGATCGGCGCGTAGCTGTTCGGCGGGCACACCCAGGCCGACCAGGCGGGCGCGCAACGTTTGCTCGACGGCGTACGCGTCCGGCGCGAGCAGCGTCTCCACCCCGCCCATCATGTCCAGCGACGAGGCCGGCACCCAGTTCAGCAGTTCATCGACCCGGGTGTACGCCGTCGGCATCGGCACGCCGTCGTCGACGACCCCGATGATCCGGGGCGTCGCGTTGGTGCTCACGCCGTAGATGCGCATTTCGGCCGGCACCTGATAGCGGGCGAAACCCTTGGCGGCCTCCAGGTTGACCACGATGCCCGGCGACAGTGACGGCACCTTCGTGAAGTCGAGCCACCGCCCGGACTTCATCCGGTAGGGCCGGAACGGCAGCACGTCTCCGGTCAGCGCGGAGAGCCGCAGCTCGATGGCCTGGCCGTTCGGCGTCTGCTCCGCCTGCTGCGCCTTGTCTACCGGCCTGCACCCCCGTTCGTCGCAGATCATTTCCGCGCCAGGCCCGCCGCCGTAGTAGTAGTCAGGTCCGCCGGCCTGCCGATCGAACGGAGCGCCGCCGGGGTTGACCGGGTTCACGCCCGGCTCGCCGATGGTCGCGCTGGTGCCGATGACGCCGACAGCATCGCTGCGGCCCTTCAGTGTCTCCAGCGCCGCCGCCATCGCGCCGGCCTTCTCTGGCGAGACATACATCATCCGGGTGCCGTCCTTGCCGACCTGCAGCTCGATGTCCGCGAGCGCCGCCTGGTTCGCGGCCTCCGCGCCTGCCTGCACGACCACCACCGCCAGCACGCCGAGGAACAAGCTCACGATCGACAGGAGGGTACGCGTCTTGCGTGCCCGGATGCCCTGGCCTCCGATGATCAGAGCCGACCGCAGCCGGCCGGACAGGCGGATCATGCGGCCACCTCCGCGGGCGCGTGTTCGTATTCGTCGACGTCGTGCAACGTGCCGTCTTCCAGCCGCAGGACTCGGCCCATCTTGCGGGCGTGGTCCCAGTCGTGCGTCACCAGGATCAGCGCCCGGCCCTGCCTAGTCGCCTCATGCAGCACATCGATAACCAGGTTGCCGGTCTCGGTGTCCAGTGCTCCGGTGGGCTCGTCGGCGAGCAGGATGCGCGGCTGGCGTACCAGCGCCCGCGCGACCGCGACCCGCTGCTGCTCGCCGCCGGACAGCTTCGCAGGCCGATGTTTGGCCAGATGCGCGATGCCGACCTGCTCCAACGCCGCCATCACCTTGGCGCGCCGCTGCCGCCGCGGCAGCCACCCCTGCCCGTTGACCAGCGCCATCGCCACGTTCTGCGCCGCGCTCAGATGCTTGAGGAGGAAGAACCGCTGAAAGACGAAGCCGAACTCGGCGCTGCGCAGCGCGGCCGCCTTGCGCTCCGGGATCCGCGAGATGTCCTGGCCGTCGATCCGGTACGCGCCGCCGTCAGGCCGGTCGAACAACCCCACGATACTGAGCAGCGTGCTCTTGCCCGACCCCGACCGGCCGAGCACCGCCACGCTCTGCCCGGCCTGCACCGTCAGGTCCACACCAGACAGAATCGTGCGCGGCTCCTGCTGACCCTTCAGCGTCTTCGTCACGCCGTCGAGCTCGATCAGCGGCGTCACTTGCTGATCACGCCCTCCGGACCCTTGTTCTCCGGCTGCGCTTGCGGTAGATCCGGTCCAGGCACCGCGATCTTCTCCTCGCCGGTGAGCCCCGACTTGATCTCGATGACCTTCCCGTCCGTCAGCCCCAGCACCACGTCCCGCGTCTCGCGGGTGCCGTCCGGGCGTACCACGTCAACCAGGCCCTTGCCCTGACCGCCCGCCACGGCCTCCACCGGAAGGACCAGCGCGTTGGCCGCCTTGGCGGTGATGACCTCCAGCGTCGCCGACGCGCCGTTGATCAGCGT
This sequence comes from Catellatospora paridis, assembly GCF_009720365.1. GTDB lineage: Bacteria > Actinomycetota > Actinomycetes > Mycobacteriales > Micromonosporaceae > Catellatospora > Catellatospora paridis. The sequence goes on from NZ_ML769317.1 coordinate 70,933, forward strand.
GACCCCGGCCGGCGCGAGGCAGACCAGCCGCATGCCGGTCGCCTCCGACGGCTGCACGTTCTGCTGGGGTGCCTTCTGCACCGGAGGCGCCGGCGACGCGCTCGGATCCGGCGCCGGGGGAGCGGGCGGTTCTGGCAACGTCCCTGACGGCAACGCCGCGATCGTGCCCAGCACCTTGCACGCGAACGGCCCAGGGCCATTCGTGATCTGCGCGCGCACCGTCGTCAACGCCGCCGACAGCTTGTATGCCTGCGCACCGTCGATCTCGGCGACGATCGCATAACCCACATGCTTGGCCGACACGACCGGCATCCCCGCCTGCACCGTCGACCGGTCGTCGACCAGCCGCCCGGCGAACGCCGCCCCCGCCGGTACGGTCACGTGGTAGGCCTTGCCGCCCTTCCACACCGACGCGACCCGGGTCGCCTTCTTCGGCGTCGACGTCGGCGGCTGCACGTTCAGATAGCGGATCTGGCCCGACACCGGCGTGACCAGCCCGAACACCGGGTTGATGGCCACCTTGCCGGTCAAGCTCACCCGGTTGGTGAGCTCCTGCCGCGTGGGCTTCACGGTCGTCATCACTGTGCCCCGAGCCGCCAGACCCGGCGTCTCCGCCGGCGTCTGGTTGCCGGAACAGCCTGCGGCCGTTCCCGCCGCCACGACGGCAGCCATCAGGCAGATCAAAAGTCTCTTGCGCACCGGGTCCCCTCACTCGCGCATCCAGCCGGCCACCTAGCAGACGCCGCAACGCACCTCGGCGTTGCCTCAGCGTCCGGCCATGGCGCGCTGACCGTAACCGGGAACCCGTCATTCGCGCTGTCCCTGTCGTCACCCCCCGTCCGCACTAATTGTTGATCATAGGGTTGGTGCGTACCCCAGCGCCGAGCCAAGGGCCAGACCCTGACCGAGTCGACCCGCGAGCGCAGCCGCGCCGTCGCCTGATGTTCCCCGGGTTATCGGGGGGACCTCAGGGTGAGCCCCCTGGGCCTACGCCGCTAACGGTGTAAGCCGGTTGGCGAGATACCTTACGGCCGCGAACAGGCGTCCTTCGACGGCGTTGAGTGCGGGTCCCGTTTCGCGAAAGACCAGCTGGGCGGCGACACGGCAATATCCGCCGCCACCCAGGATGAGGATCATGGATCGGCAGGTCACCAGCCATCGTGATCATCTACTTAGGGTTCATGTAGCCCCGGAGACGCCAGACTTCAGCCCGGAGATGTTCTCCCTGTTCAATGCCGTTGTCGAGGCCGCGCTTCGGGGTGCGTTTGGGGCGGCTCGCCGAAGCGTGAGTGGACCTTGATTGCAGCGCGACCTCGCCAGCCTCGTCAGGGCACTTGCACCCCGGCCGGGATCTGCGCCCTGCAATGGGATCTTGAAAGTGGGGATGAGCTGGTCGCCCATGATGTGGATCTCGAAGACGTGGGTTTCGACTATCGCCTTGCGCTGGCTGGGGGCCAGCCGCATTGAGACGGATCGCTCGCAGGGCACTGAGCAGGTAAAACGAGGATCTTTCGGTGGAAGCACAACGGGCACTTCGCCGTGCCGGACGGGCCTGCGGTTGCGTCCCGGCGGCCGTAGCCAGCGAATACCCAGTGTGTGACGGTACGAAAACCATTCTTTGTGGAGGGAGATCGAGTGAGAGTCACACGCATCCTGGGCACCCTGGCGGCGGCCGTCGCGCTGGTGGCCGGTCCGGGCCTGGCCCAGCCGGCGTACGCGGCGACGGTCACCGTCAGCGGCACGGTCTCCTGCGAGTACGGGCGTGCCGTGGTCGGGGTCTGGGTTCAAGCGAACTCAGGCGGCAGCGGTTTCGCGAGCTGGAGCGCGACCCCGGGGCGGGCCAACGTGGCCAGCTATAGCCGGGCGGTGTCGTCCGGCACGGTGTCGCTGCACGTCGGTTGCGGTGGGACTGGCGGCGGTTGGTGGGGCGACAACTGGACCGGCGGCGTCAACGTCGGCGGCAACGCCACGCTCAACGCCCTGTGCTACGAGGCCGCGGGCACCGGCACGCGCTGCAACTGGCCCGCCCGCGGTGCGACCATCGACCGCAACTGGTTCGCAGCCGGCTACTGCACCTGGGGTGCGGCCGACATCTGGAGGTCGCGGACCGGCAATTACCCGGGCTGGAGCGGTAACGCCTTGGACTGGGACACGAATGCGGCGGCGAAGGGGTGGACCGTCGTGGACACCCCACGGGCCCGGTCCGTCGTGGTCATGGAGCCGGGCGCGACCACCAGCAGCCTGGGCCATGTCGGCTGGGTGAACCACTACTACGTCTCGGGCGGCACCGTGTATCTCAACATCACCGACATGAACTCCAGCGGGTTCGGGGTGTGGAGCACCTACGACCGCGCCTGGAAACCGGGGTATATGCGGTTCGTGTTGGCGCCGACGCCGTAGCGCGAAGGCCGGTGTGCCCCGGATCGCTGGGTCCGGGGCACACCGTTCACTCCCCAACCGACGGCCACCAGCAGCGGGGTTCTGGGCGACGGATTTACAGCCCGAGCGCAAGATGTCCGTTGAGCTGCAGTTGTCCGCGAGAATTTCACCGTTCCCCCGGACAATCCCCGGATCTTGCATGTCGAGGTCAGGCGGTGACCGGCGACTTGAGTCCGGCGGGGGATAGGGTCTGGTGGCCGCTGGCGGTCAGATACTGGTCGGTGTGCTGGGCGGCGTGGTAGCCGCTTTCGATGGCTCCGTCGATGGAGGAGCGCCACGAGACCGCGGAGTCGCCGCTGGCAAAGAAGAGCCGGCCTTCGGCAGTGCGCATCTCTGGCAGCACCTGCGTCAGCTGCCCTGGGCGGTAGATGCACCAGGTGCCGAGCGCGTACGGGTCGTTGCTCCAGTCCCATCCGTGGATGCTTTCCACTTCGACGCCGGGCAGCAGCGGCTGCAGCGCCTCCTGCATGCCGGCAGCGTCGTCGAAGCTGCTCATCGGCAGCCGTTTCGGGGTGGCGGCGAACACGATCAGCCAGGAGCCGTTCGTGTTGTGGTCGTAGGTCACCACCCAGTTGACCGGCTGAGCCTCCGGGGCCATGACGGCGACGTTGCCGATGTCGCCTTTCACGCGTACGTAGCACTTCATGCCAGCGCCTGCGTGCCGTTCGGCGGACGCGGTCCGTTTGATCTGCGACAGGGGCGGGTCGAACTCCACGGTGTTCAGCACGTTCATCGGGAGCGTGATCACGGCGGTCGGGGCGGTGATCGTGTCGCCGTTGGTGAGTTCGACACTGACCTGCTTGCCGTTCTGCGTGATCCGCCGCACGGGCGAGTTGAGGCGGATGTCGGCGAGTCTTGCCTGCGCGGCGATGGAGTCGATCAGCTCGCGTGTGCCCTTCACCAGCTTCGTGGCCGACAACGCGGCCAGCATCTGTTCGGCGCTCCACCCCGACAAGGCATAGAACCGGAAGAGCTCGGTCGCGGCAGCCTGATCGATCGGTCCGAACGCGGTCACGCAGCACATCCCCTCGACCCAGTCACGCAGCTTCGGCGCCACCTTTATGGTCTCCAGGTGCTGGCGCATCGATCGAGCGTCCATGTTCTGCGGGTCCGGACCCCACGTCCCGGTGTACGGCTCGGGGAACAGCGTCGTGCCGGGCGCGCAGTACTGGCCGAGCGCGTCGATTGCCCGGGCGACGTCGTCGTCGGACAGGTCCACCACGCGGCCGCCGGACACGACCGCTTGCCGCAGTCCTTCCAGCACCGGGAAGGTTTCGGTTTCCACCTCGTAGCGGTCGATCTCGGCCCAAACGTGTGGCTGCAGGGGGTGGACCCAGGTGCCGCCGAGTTCCATCGCATGCCCGTCGTGGTCCGACGTGTAGGTCCGGCCGCCCAGCCGGTCGCGCGCTTCGAGCAGCACCGATGTCCGCCCCCGCATCGTCAATTCGCGTGCAGCCGTCACCCCTGCGAATCCGCCGCCGATGATCACGACATCCGGACTCGACTCACTTGTCGCCACCGTCTTCTCCTTCTGAGTCTTCTCCTTCTGCGTTCAGCTGATCGCCACGCGTACGGAACCGGCCTCCTGCGCACACGCAGTAATGGCGGTCTGCCGGCCCAAACCCTCGACGGGGTGAACGCCCACCGCATTCGCGGTGACAAAGGCCCTGAAAGTGAAATCTTATCCAACCGACCGCTTCCTGGCAGGCTGTTGCGACAACACCCCGGCCGATCGGTTTGTACCTGAAGACGCCTACGTGACCAGCACCAAGTCGCCTGAGCAGGGTGGGTCGGAGCTGGTGTCAGTGTGAGGGCTCAGGCCCTGCTTGACCTAAGCGCCTCGGCTGACCGTCAAGCCCGGATTGCCAGCGAAGGGCGCAGGCGACTAGAAGATGTCAGCAGTACAACCGGCGCGAACGACCGCCAAGGGCTCTCCAGAACCGTGGCCCACAGCGGCCCCTACTCGGCTGCCGGCTGGAGGCTGCCGAGCACTAGAGCGCAGTCAGACGTCGAAACATGATTTCCTCCGGCTCCGCACAGCCGTTGAACTGGTGCTCCCGCAGGTGGGTGGATACTGTGCTGGGATCGTCGGGCAGGCCGAGTTGGGCCGCCACCTCCGTGACGGCTTTGCGCTCGTGCACGTAGACATTGCGTGGCAGGCCCGAGTCGGCTGGGCTGCTGCTGCGTCGACCGTGCCGGCACCGGTACGCGGCCCGGTTGTGCACCCAGTGATCGCGTTCCACCGGCGGGCCTCTGACCGGCCGAGTACATCGTCGGCTTCCGACAGCGGCGCGCGGTTGGTGCGCTGCCGGTTCCACGCCTGCCTGCCGGTGAAGCGATGGCCTCCAGCAGCAGCGCAGCTTGCGGCCGCTCGCTCCATTCCAAACGGTGTGAGCAGCCGATATCGAAGAACTCGGCGACAATCGTGCCGCGCCCGTCGATAAGATCCTCGGCGGAGTCACGCTTCCAGCGGGCGGACGACGAGCAAGCCCAGCAGATCTGGCCGCCTGGGATGGATAGAGTCGGCCATTGCGACAACTCCCTTCGGGAGAGCCCCGCTACGTTGAACAAATCATCCGTAATCTCTTCTGATACATGCAATACATCGGGAGGGTGGCAGGCAGAACCGGTAGGGCAGGATCGCCGGGCGAAAGAAACCGAGTTCTGCGCGGGTACTCCACTCGGCTAGTGTTCGCCGGTGGCAATGGGGCGGCGGACATATCGCGACGTGGACGGCGAGCGGGTTGAGGGCACGTGGCGGCACGTCTTCGTCCGCAACATGGACATGTACTTCCTCACCGACATGTTCATTTACGCGGATGGGGCCGTCGACTGCGGCACAGGCGGGCTCACCGACCTGGACGGCCTCCGTGAACAGCTGCGCTGCGGCCGTGTGGCGGTAAGCCTGGCCGAGGGGGGCCAGGTGTCGGCACACCATCTCGCCAGCTGGCGCTTCTCGGAACCGCAGTCGTGGGTTGACGCGGAGATGCTGGTGGGCGAGGTTGCCGACGACATCGACCGGCTCAACGGCCGGCCCGACTCCACCGGACGCTGCCTGCAGGCCGTCGACAGCTACCTCGCGGACATGGCGGAATCGGGCCGCCTGCTGATCCGCGAACACTACCTGGCCATTCCCGAGCATCTGCGCATCTATGCGCTCGGGGACATGGACTACAAGGACGGCCCTCTCCGGGCGTTGATCACCGACGTCGGTGCTCCGCTGTACGACGACCCGACCGGCCGGATCGCGACGGCCCAGACGCACGCCAACGCGATCGAGTACTTCCGGGAACGTGAGGTGGCCGCTGCGCGCTGGGAAGCCCGCGTGCCGGCTGACGGGCCGGAACGCTCACAAGCCGCTACGGTGACCATCCCGCAGACGGTTTACCCCAACGGGTGGCCGGACAAACCCGGGATTGAAGTCCTGCAAAACGACTATCCGACCGCCATCAATGTCCGTGGGCGAACCTATCCCACCGTCACACACGCCTACTGGGCGTTGTCGACCAATGACCCGCACTGGCGCGAGCGAATCGCGGCAGCGACGCGTGGCTTCGACGCGAAGAAGCTCGCCGAGGACGCTCCCCGCCACGACAGGTGGCCGGCTGCCCGGCTCGCCGTCATGGCAGAGCTGCTTCGCGCCAAGTACACCCAGAACGAGCTCGCCGCGGAGACGCTGAGAGCTACTGAAGACGCCAGGCTCATCTATGCCTGGTTCGACTCGGCGTACTGGGCCTCGGGCGGTAAGCACGGGACCAACTGGATCGGGCGATTGCTCGAGGTCGTCCGCGCGGAGCTCGCCGCTGCCGAACTGGGGCTCTCCGCGGCGAGGAGCACATGAGCACGCTCATCGCCAGTGAGCTGATGATGCTCGGGACCACCAACCCGCGGATCGGGATCGACTGGGCAGGCGTCCCAGCCGCCACCTGACCATCGACGGCGTGGCTGCGTACCAGATCGCGTATTCGTGCGGCACCTGCGGACTCGTCCTGCGCCACGAACCAGGCGCTTTGAGCGGACGGCTATCGGCAACCGACGTTCGAGATCGTTTCAACGCTGGGCTCGACCGACTCGACACGGACGTCATCGACGCGTTCGGCGCGCAGCTGCCACGCGGTGACTACCTGGTCATGCTGCTGGACGTGAAGCCGGTGCTCGTCGCACCCGGCTCAGCGGGTGACTACTTCTCCTTCGAGGTCCGGCAGGCTGGCGCAACGAGGAGTTCGAGTACTCCATCGACCCCGCCGACACGAGCTATTACCGGTTCGATCATCGTGGTGCCGACGACCATGACGAACTCTTCGCGTTCGCCGTCCCGATGGGTGACCCGACCGACTTGGACGCCGATGTTGCGGCACGGTATTCCCACGCGTCTGGCCGACCGACAGCCGTTGCCTTCGGGCTGCTCGACATCGAAGGTCCCTGGTTCAGGCGGGAGCGACACTGGGGCCTGTTCCACTTCCTGCTCGATGGACACCAAAAGACAGCAGCTGCAGCGGCTGACAACGCCCCGATCAGGCTGCTCACCTTCGTCTCGGCCGGCGAGTCGCTGGCTTCCGACGACGAACTGCTGCGCCTTCCGGAGACCATCCACGCCGACGGCCTAGGCAAGGCCGTCCGATGACAGCCGTCGACGCTTCAGCTGGAGCCGCTCAGCGCTGATCTCCCGATACGCCTGCTTCGCGCTGAAATCAACAAGCATGGCCGCATCGGAGATCACCGCCCGGTTGGGGATCGGGCCGGACGAAGCCGTTACCCGAAGCAACCGCCGCTCGGGGAACCGGCGATCGCCGCCACGCACTGCTGGCGGGTGGTCTGCCGACCGCCTGGCCCACACCCCCGATGAATCAACGCAATGCTGCACCAGACGTCCTCGTTCAGGCAGTCTCCTGCGAGGGCGGCGTCAGGCGCTTGCCCATACTGATGTCGTCGACATAGGTGCCGTCGATCAGGAACTCGTCGGTGTATCGGCCTTCTACGGTGTAGCCGTGCTGTTCGTAGAGCCGTATGGCGCCGGTGTTGGTCGCCAGGACGCGCAGTCCGACCTTCTTCGCGCCCTGTGCGCAGGCAAGGCGTTCGGCGGCCGAAAGCAGGGCTGAGGCGATACCCATGCGGCGGGCTTGCTCGGCTACCACCAGGTTCCACAGGCCGAAGACGTGAGCCCCTTCCGGGAACGGGGTCGTCTGGTGGGTGCTCACGAAGCCGACGATCTCGCCGCCGAGGGAGGCGACCAGGTGGGATTCGGGTTTCCTCCGGTCGTTGAAGTACGCCGTCCGCTCCTCGGCCCAGGTGGAGGGAAGCCCCGACCCGGCGGTCCACGCCGCGCGGTCGAGGGCGAGCAGCGCGGCGTCGTCGTCGGCCGTGGCGGGTCGCACCAGGGGCAGCCAGTCGACGGTGAGCTCGTCCTTGGTCGCGAATCGCAGCAGGTGGCCGGCGATGGTGTCCTCCACCGCCGCGACGGCGTCTGCCGCGCCGGCTTTGACGATCATGTCGAAGTGGGCGGTCGAGGCGACGAGCAGGCAGCTACCGAGGCTGAACCTGATGGAACCGCGTTCCTCGTGGAGTTCGGTGGGCACTTTGCGCCCCATGTGGGAGACCAGTTGCTTGAGGTAGCGGTGGGGGCGGTCGGTGACGACGCGTGCGGTCGTGTAGAGCATCTGATGCCTTTCCGGCAGTGGTGACTTAGGAGCTGGTGGGTACGCCGATCAGGCAGGGATGAGTGCATCGGCGGGGTGGCTTTCCGTTGCCGGATTCTTGCGGTCGGCAGAACCGCGCAGTGCCGCCTCAACCCGGCGGTTGCTGGTCATGGTCGCCGTGACGGCGGTCATGGCGATGAGGAGGCCGGCGGCGGCGTAGAGCGGGGTGCGTATGTCGTACGTGGTGGCCAGCCAGCCGCCGAGGAAGGCGCCGAACGGGGCGGCGCACATGGCGAGCATGCGTGAGGTGGAGGCGACCCGGCCCATCAGGTGGGCCGGGACGATCGCCTGCCGCAGGGAGGGGCCGAGCACCATCGTGGCGCCCATGCCCGCCCCGCAGACGGCGAGCGCGAGCCCGGCCACGTACGGATTCGGGGCGGCGGCAAGCCCCAGGATGGCAAGCCCCTCGACCATGGCCGTGCAGATCAGCGCGGTGCCGGTGCCGAGTCGCCGGCCGAGGGACGAGGCGATGCCCGCGCCGAGCAGGCCGCCGGTGGCCTCGGCCGTCAGGAGCAGGCCGAAGCCGAAAGTACCGATGCCGAGACGGTCGTGCGCGAACAGGGCGAGCACGGTCTCCACGGCGAGGAAGGCGACGTTGCCGACCGCCGGCCGGAGCGCGAGCCCGAGCAGCAGCCGGTCCCGGAAGACGTACGAGGCCCCGGCCCGCGCCTGCCGAAGCAGCGACTCGCGGGCCGCAGGCGCCGGCCGGGGTACGGCGGGCAGCGACCGTACGAGCACGGCGGACAGCGCGAACGACACCGCGTCGGCGAGCAGCGGAACCGCCCGCCCGAGCACGAGCATCGCACTGCCCGCAGGGGGCCCCGCGAAGCCGGACATGGCGGTCTGGGCACCGCGCAGGCGGGCGTTCGCGCGCTCCAGGAATGCGGGATCTCGGCCGAGCAGGTCTGGCAGATAGGCCGTGGCGGCCGTGTCGAAGAAGAGTCCGCCGAGGCTGAGCACGAAGGCGACGGCCGCGAGCAGCGGAATGCTCAGCACGTCGAGCGCGGCGGCGGCCACCGGTATCGCGAGCAGCACCGCACGCGCGGTGTCCGCGATCCACATCGTGCGCCGGCGGTCCCAGCGGTCCACCAGCGCACCGCCCAGCATCCCGAACAGCAGCCAGGGCAATGTCCCGGCGGCCGTGACGACGGCGAGCGCCATCGGATCTCGGGTCAGCGTCAACGCGAGCAGCGGCAGGGCCGCGTGCATCACCCCGTCACCGAGCGAGGACACCGTCTGTGCGGTCCACAGCCGCCCGAACCCGGTCGGCAGCTTCCTTACATCTGAAGTCACTTGGCGTCGCCTTCCGCCTGCCGGCGCGGGGCCGGGTGGAACAGCGCGAAGACGAGCGACGTGTCTGGCAGCGACGGATCAGACAGCTCCCGGTACTCGTCCGCCAGTGCCTGCAGCCTCGCCCCGAGTTCCGCGAACTGCTCATCGGTGAGCCGCAGATGCGCCATCCGCACGTGTCGCTCGCTGTGCGCCGATGCCGCCTCCAGGTCGGCCACCGCATGCCGCATCAGCACATCCGGCCCTCCCTCGCCCGGATCCGGCAGCACGATCGTCTGTGCGGCCATGGCGTAGTACCGCTCGGTGACCCCCCGCACCTTCCGCGTCCGTACCACCTTCACCAGGCCGGCCCGCTCGAGCAGCCGCACGTGGTAACTGGAACTGCCCTTCGCGAGGCCCACCCGCTCGGCGATCTGGGTAATCGTCGCTGGCTCGAAGCGGAGCATGGCCATGATCCGGTGACGGGTGAGGTTGGAGACGGCACGTAGCTGCTCGTCAGTGGTGACGTGAAGCGTCTCGGGAAGATCGTCGCTAGACATGTGGCCAATGGTCAACGACTCTTGACCATTGCGCAAGGAGGGTTCCGTGCGGTCTTCCGGGTTGAACGACGCGAAAGGCCGATTCCGGACTCGATTCACTCGGTTAAGGGGCACCCAAAACATCAGATACCGCCGGATACTGGCGTGTTCAGTGAACAGAGTCACACCGCGGCCGCCCCACCAAGGTCAGAAGTCGACTCCTCCTCTTGCTCGTTGAAGCGTCCGGGTCACGCAGCGCACGCAGCGGCGCCGTCCGGCTGGGCAGCGGTGACCAGCACCCGGGCCTCGCCAGTTCAACATCCCACCCTCCGGATTTCCCGTCGGTAGCCCGGAAGAAGCCCTCGGCTGGACCGGCGGCCTTTACATCAACGACCCGACCGCCTGGCCCACATCCCCGACGAATCAACTCGGTGCTGCACTGCCGGAGATCGGTTCTTAGCCAAGCCGGCGGACTGGCCGGGCGTACACGTCAGGCATCTGCGTACGCTCGTGAGCCCATCTCCTGGTCGTACATCCTGTGCCCAGCGACCTCGCGGAACGCGAACGCGTCGACGTCATTCCCGCCAGCGGCGACCACACTTCGCCGGGGATGCCGACAGCCGGAGGCCTCTCGACACAGTGAAGCTGCTGGCTGCGGACCGAGGAAAAATGATCTACAGCATCCTGATCGGGCTCATTGTCGCAGTCCGCCTGGACGGTAAGGGCGTGACCAAGTAAGCCTGCGCGGATGGCAGTCCCACCCCTGCGGCGGGTCTGCCTCCACTGCTCCGGCGCTTCGGACAGGCCCAGGGTGATCAGCATAATTGCAGGTCAACGGCCGTCGTCATCATGTGCTTAAGGTTCAACTCGCCCCTCGAACACCAACTAAATCACCACGGTGCGGACCTAGATCAACTAGGGCCCGCACCGTTTGTGGTTTCCGGCTCGTGGATAGCTTTAGGCGCAGTGCGCGGTGGAGTTCGAACTTGCACTCAGGCCTCCTTGAGAGCGGTGACCAAGTCGCCGAGTCCCTCGACTAGGAGAGTGGGCCGGGTGCGCCCCACCGACCGTGCAGGCGGCAGACAGGTGCCGTTGTGCTCGGCTACGACGCCGAGGCCCGCAGCTGGGTTCAGGCCCATGTCCCGCACCGATCGGACCCGGGGTGCGCCGGGGCCGAGGCAGGTGAGCCGGCCCCGAACGCTGCCGCGGAAGCGCCGTCCTCGATGGAGCGGGATCATCGACTGGGCGACGGCGAGGGGATCAGCGCCCGCCCGTAAAGCGCCTGGATGATCGCCGATGCCATTTGGTTGGCTGGCTGCTCGCCGTTTGCACCCGCGAATAGAGAGGTCAGGACGATGACCGTGTCCTTGCGGATGGGGTCGTGGGCCATGAAGGTGTTGTATCCGGGGATCTGGCCGTCGTGGCCGTACAGCGGCCCGAACCGGGCGAGCGCCAGGCCGTAGCCGATGTCGGCCCCGTCCGAGACCTGGATGGGTTGGACACTGGCCATTCTCGTCTGCTGTGTCTTCGCGTCGAGCAGGCCGCCGTCCACGAGCGCTGTGGCGTAGCGGGTCAGGTCGGCGGCGGTGGATATGGCAGCGCCTGCCGCCCAGGCCCATGACGGGTTGTTGAGGGTGACGTCCTTGGGAAGCAGGGCGCCGGTGGCGGCGGCTGCCTGCTCGGCGGCGGGGAGTGCGGGGTCGGCGAGGATGGCCACGTTGGTGCCGAACATGTAGCCCTGAGGGTGCGGAGTGGGGATGTCGGCTTGGGTGGGCGCCGGCAGTAGCGTCTGGCGGAGGCCGAGCGGGCCGAAGATCCGCTGCTGGAACGTGTCCTGCAGCGCGATGCCGGTGAGTTGTTCGACGATGAGGCCCGCCAGGATCAGGTTGGTGTTGGAATAGCGCCAGCTCGCGCCCGGGGCGAAGTTCGGAGGCTTGGCGAAGGCGATCGCGAGTAGTTCGCTGGGTTTCCAGACGTATCCGGGGTCGCTGTCGACCCGGGCGTTGAACTGCTCGTCGGCGGTGTAGTTGTAGAGCCCGCTGCGCATGCTCAGCACCTGCGCGATCGTGATGTTGTCGCCGTTGGGGACCTCCGGCTGGTATTTCGACACGGGATCGTCGAGGCTGATCTTGCCCTCCTGGACCAGTTGCAGCAGCACGGTCCCGGTCATGGTCTTGGTGTTCGAGCCGATCCGGAAGTGGTCGTCGACGGTCACCGGGCTGCGGCTGCCGAGCGCCTGGGTGCCGAAGGTTTTGGTCCAGTTTCCTTTCTCCGGCGATGTGATCATCACGACGGCGCCGGGGACGCCCATGTCCTTGATGATGGTTTGGAGTGCGGTGTCGAGTCCGGCGGCGTAGGCCGGTGCCGCCGGGTCCGCCTGTTTCGGCGTCTCGTGTTGGCTGATCGTCTGGCCGCATGCCCCCGCGACGGTCGCGACCAGTAGTAGAGCCACTCCGCTTGCGCCGAACCGCCGCATGCCGCGACCTCCTGTTTCATGGCAATACTGGAAACTGGGGCTGAATCGCCCAGTTTGCTCCGTATCGAGTACATCAGATGGCGGGTCACCGCCGAGGGGGTTCGCGGTCTGAGCCCGCCAGGGGCGCGAGCGGGCTGCCGAACGGGGTTGGGTCATCGAGGCACGCCCCGACGACTGGCTAAGCGTGGGAAATGGGATCCAAGGCGCAGCCCCCGAGCGTGGCGGTGATCATCCACGTCCTCGCGGCACGGGGCACCGGCAACGAGCTGGGTGGAGGTGAGCTACCCGCCCACTGGACGGCGTCCGCAGACTCACCGGGCGCGGGCGTATTCGCGAGGTTCTCTCGTGACAAGCTCTTACCGTGGCAGCGCTCCGCTATCCCGAGCGGCCGGCTGACCGTTCGGACGGCCGACGCGCGTTCACGTCACTGAGGGTGCAGTCGCCAGCTCGTTGCGCGGGAGGCATCTTGTCGATGGGGCGTCGCATTCATAGTCGTGACGCGCGGGCGTCGCGACCGGCATGGACTGCGCCGATCCCGCGACGATGAACCGGTTCGTGACAGCGCTGACCGCGGCAGTGGCTGTTGCCTGTGATTGATGGATGTCTCTAGTATTCATCGATATGAGACTATCAACCGCTCCTCTTCGTCGGATCGCCCGACTCGCCACGGCAGTCGTCGTGGGCGTGGGAGCGATCACCCTCTTGCCCGCTCCAGCACACGCGGCGACCGTGGCCTTCTTCAAGGAAAGCCAGTGGTCCAGCGGCTACGTCGGCAAGATGACCGTGCACAACCCCAGTGCGGCGACGCTCACCTCGTGGCGGGTCGAGTTCGACCTGCCGGCCGGCACCACGCTCGGCTCGTACTGGAACGCGAGCATGACCCGCGCCGGCAGCCGCTTCGTCTTCACCAACATGTCGTGGAACGGCACGCTGACCGCCGGCGCCTCGACCAGCTTCGGCTGGGTGGCGAGCGGCAGCGGTGAGCCGCGGGGCTGCACGGTCAACGGCGCACCCTGCTCCGGCCCGCCGGCGGTTGACGTGACCCCGCCTTCCACGCCGACGAACGTTCGCTTCGCCACCGGTTCGTTTACCGGCATCGTCTGGAATCCGTCCACCGACGACACCGGCGTCGTCGAGTACCAGATCTTTCACCGATCCACGCAGATCGGGACCTCGACGACGACGAGCTACAGCATGCCGACACCGCCACCGATGGTCACGACCTATGGGGTACGGGCTGTCGACGCGGCCGGCAACATCTCCGCGTTCGCGCCGCTGCACGTCGGGCAGCTGCCGGACGCGATTCCGCCGACTGCACCCGCGAACCTGCGGATCGGTGGCATGTCGCCCGCCCACCTGACGGTGCGCTGGGACGCCGCGACGGACGAGACGTTCCTGGTCGGGTACGAGATCTACCTGAACGGCACGCTGATCAGCAAAGTCGGCGGCACCAGCGGATACGTCCCGTTCACCGGTTTCGGGATTTACACGGTACGGGTGCGGGCCTGGGACGCCTCGGGCAACTTCGGGCCGTACGCCCAGATGAGCATCGCCATCGACCCGCCGCCGCCTCCACCAGCACGGTGACATCGGCCTGCCGGGCGTGGCGTGTGCAGTCATGCCACACCCGGCGTTGCCTGTTCGCACCCACCGTCGCCCATCTCTACGGCGAGTGTGTGGCGCAAGCAGGTAAAGGTGAGCGCGTGTGTCCGGCGGAGATGGCCCCAAACGATGAGCGCCCGGTGGGCCGGCCGAAGCCGCCCCTCCGGCCAAGAAGGCGTTGGTGGCTTGCCCAGGGACGTCCCATGTGAGCTGTAGCGTTCGGCACTGGCGAGGTCGGGGCCCTGATCGGCCGACTGGCCGACTTTGCGGTTGGTCGCGAATGCTTGTCGGCGAGTGCCGGGCACTATGGACCACATGAATGAGACGGTGAGCGATACGCAGGCGGGTGAGGCGCCCACACTATTCCTGATGGTAGGCCTGCCCGGGTCCGGGAAGACCGTGCGAGCGCGGGAGCTGGCGGCCGAGCGCGGAGCCCTGCAGCTCACCGCCGACGACTGGGCGCTGTCCCTGCTCGGCCAAGAAGACCGTCACCAGGCGCGGCCCGACGGCAAGCGGTGGCTGCTGGAGGGCCGGCTCATCGCATTGGCCGTCGACGTCCTGCGCCTGCGGCTCAGCGTCGTTCTCGACTTCGGATTCTGGTCGCGCGATGAGCGCTCCGCCCTCCGTTGGATGGCCGCTTCCGTGGGAGCGTCGTGTGAGATCGTGTACCTGCCGGTGGAACGCGAGGTGCAATGGAGCCGGATTCAGAACCGCTGGAAACATACGCCAGAGCAGACATTCCCCATGGCCGAGGCGGAGCTCGACCCCTGGAGAGAGCAGTTCGAGGTCCCCGACGCAGACGAGCTCTCCGGTTCGTTTCTGCCCTCCCCGCCGCTCGGGGATGAGAGCTGGTTTGACTGGGCTCAGCGATTTTGGCCCTCCCTCGTGACACCGCCCAGCCAACCCTGAACCCAGTCAACGTTGGCGGTCATAGCACTAGGTGAAGGTAGGCCCGTAGGTGTCGGCGATCGTTCTCTGAGCTGGTCGCGCCGGCCCAGGCGCCCGAGCCGTCCGGCCACCACGCACAGGCGACCGTCACGGCGGATACCGTCTTTGGCGTCGGCCCAGCTGTCGGTAGGTCTCTTCGCTGATCGCGTGGTTGCGTGGCTGCAATCTCTGACGCGCAAGTCCTCAACAAGACATCAGGTCTTGACGATGCATCAGTTCTGTTTCTCATGCCGGCGTCGCTGATGAAGCTCTTGCGCTCGTGTCACCTGTCATGCCCGGAAACTGACGCGGTTGCGCGGATCGGCACGTTGAACCGGGCCGGTCAGTTGGTTCCGAAAATCCATATGTACGACTTAAAGCATGCGAAATACCTAGTAGACGAGCCTTTTGTGCTCACTCACTGTCTCCGATACGACTTGCCCGTATCAAAACGACAACACATCGTTGAAAGGGCATGTATTGGATGGTGACCGGCGGCGCCGGGTATATCGGCGCGCATGTTGTACACGCCCTGCTCGCCGCAGGGTCGGAGGTCGTCGTCGTCGACGACCTTTCCACCGGGAAGGCTGAGCGCGTACCGGCCGGGGTTCCACTGGCGCGGGTCGACGTTTGCAACCCGGCCGAATTCGCTGCGGTCGTCGCCCGCTACCGCCCGGTCGGCGTGATCCATCTGGCGGCCCGCAAGGACGTCGCCGAATCGATCCGGCTACCGCTGCGCTACTACCGCGACAACCTCGACGGGCTGCGATCGGTGCTCGAGGCGGTCGTCACCCACGGCGTCGAGCATGTGCTCTTCTCCTCCAGCGCCGCCGTCTACGGCACGCCGCCGCAGGCCGGGCCGATCCCGGAGACCGCGCCGACCCAGCCGGAGAACGCCTACGGCCGGACCAAGCTCGTCGGCGAGTGGCTGCTGCGCGACACGGCCGCCAGCGCGAGTCTGCGGTGGGCCGCGCTGCGCTACTTCAATGTCGCAGGAGCGGCCACGCCCGAGCTACGCGACACCGGTCTGACCAACCTGGTCCCCAGGCTCCTGGACGCAGCCCGCCAGGGCAGCGCGGCGATCCTGCACGGCGGGGACTATCCGACCCGCGACGGCAGCGCCGTCCGCGACTACGTGCACGTACGCGACGTCGCCGATGCCCACGTTCAGGCCGCCTTCGCGCTGGTCGACGGCTGCCTCAAGGCTGATGTGCTGAACGTCGGCCGAGGCGTGGGCGTCTCAGTACTGGAGATGATCACCGCCATCGGCCGCAGGTACGGCACCCTGCCTTACTTCGTCGGCCCGCGCCGTGCCGGTGACCCCGCAGAGGTCGTCGCCCAGGTCGAGGCGATCTCGACGCGGCTGGGCTGGACCGCGCGCTTCGGACTGGACGACATCGTCCGCTCCGCCGCCGGCGACTGCAGCCTGGCTGCCGCCTGACCTCCACCGACCCGTTCACCAACCGGTTCAACCCTGCCATCTGAGGAGTCAAACCCGTGTTCCGCTTGACATCGTCCCTACGCCGGCGTGGGGCCCGCCTAGCCGCGGCCTGCGCCAGCGCGTGCCTCATGGTGACGGCGCTCGCCGCCGCACCAGCACAGGCCTATGCCTCCGGGGTCCGCGTGGACCTGCGGGTCCTCGTGTTCAGTGACGGCTCCGCCGGGGTCGGGGTGATCACCGCGCAGATGGACCGGGAGGGCGTGCCCTACGACACGATCAACCTCAACCAGCCCGGCCGGCCCGCGTTGACCGCCGGTGCCCTGTCCGACACCGTCTCGGGGCGCCCGCGGGCCAAGTACAACGGCGTCGTGCTGCCCAACGAGCACGCCCTGCCGGCCGCGGAACTCGCCGTGCTCGCCACCTTCGAGCAGACCTTCGGCGTACGCCAGATCGACGCCTATACCGCGCCGTCCGCGGCGGTCGGGCTCACCACCACCTGGAGCGGTGTCCTCGACGGAGGTCAGCTCGGGGTCACCCCGGCGGGCCAGGCAGCCGGGTTCGGCTACCTCAACGGCGTCCTGCCGGTCGACGACGTCGACCCGGGTGTCACGGAGAGCTACGGGTACCTCGCCACCCCGGTCGCCGGCGCCACCTACACCGCGCTGGTCAACGGAACCAGCCCGGCGTCGGGCGCGATCATCGGCGTCTACCGCAACGGCAACCGCGAGGAACTGGTCATCACGCTGGCGATGAACGAGTACCAGAACGTCGCCGCGCAGCTCGGGCACGGCCTGCTCACCTGGCTCACCCAGGGCGTGCACCTGGGCCACTGGCGCAACTGGCTCAGTGTGCACGTCGACGACGTGTTCCTGCCTGATGCGCGTTGGGACGCCGAGCGCAACTGCACCACCGGTGACGACTGCCCGGACACGCCCAACCCGCTCGCCGACATCCGGATGACCGCCGCCGACGTCACCGCTCTCGTGGCGTGGCAGAACGCGCAGGCCATGAAGCTGGAGCTGGCCTTCAACGCGGAAGGCAGCGTCGATGCCGGGCCGACCGACCCGCTGACGGCTCGGCTGCTGGCCGACCGTGCCCAGTTCCGCTGGCTCAACCACACCTTCGGGCACCCCTACCTCGGCTGTGTCCAGGACTTCTCCACCGTGCCGTGGCGATGCGCGACGAACCCGACCACCGGGGCGATCGTCTACACCTCGCAGGCCGAGATCAGGGCCCAGTTCACCGACAACGTGACCTGGGCGCAGAGCAAGGGCATCAGCTTCAACAGGGCCGAGGTCGTCACCGGTGAGCACTCGGGCCTGCGGTCGGCGCCGCAGATGGCCGTCGACAACCCGAACCTTGCCCCGGCGCTGGCGCAGGCCGGCATCACGGTGATCGCCTCCGACGCCTCCCGTGAGCCCGCTCCGCGGGCGGTGGGCGCGGCCCGGACGGTGCCGCGGCACCCGATGAACATCTACTACAACGTCGCCACCGAGGCCGACGAGGTCGACGAGTACAACTGGATCTACACCAGCGTCGCCGACGGCGGTTCGGGGATCTGCGAGAGCAACCCGGCGTCGACCTGCATCGCACCGCTCGATCCGGGCACCGGATTCGACAGCTACATCGTCCCGGTGGAGACGCGGATCGCCTACGGCCACGTCGTCACGGCCGACCCGCGGCCGCACTACGTCCACCAGTCCAACCTCACCGCCGACCGCATCGTCTACCCGGTGCTCGACGCGGTGCTGGCCAGGTACCGGGCCGCGTTCACCACCGCGACGCCGATCGTCACGCCGAGGATGAGCGAGGTCGCCACGCTGCAGAGCCAGCAGGCCGCGTGGCGGGCCGCGATCGCCGCCCGCACCGTGGAGGCCTACCTGCTCAACGGTCGGGTCACCGTGATCAACCGGGGCGGCGCGATCGCCGTGCCGATCACCGTCCCGGCGAACACGCAGACCATCATGCTGTCGGTGCTCGGCATCGAGCTCATGGGCGGCCCGTACGGCGCCGTCTACGGGCCGGAGCGCTCGGGCTGGACCAGCCTCGGCGCCAACGGCCAGCAACTTCTCCGCCTGCCGTAGGGGACTGGCGATGCACGTCGCGTTGATCAATGAAGGCACGTACCCGTATGTGCTCGGTGGTGTCAGCACCTGGTGCGACCAGCTCGTCCGCGGGCTGACCGACGTTTCCTGGCACCTGGTCACCGTGGTCGGCACGGCGTCCATGACACCGGCGCTGACCGTGCCCGACAACGTGGCGTCGCTTACCGCCGTACCCATCTGGGACCGGCCCAGGGCATCGCGCCGCCGCTCGATCAGGGCGGCGGCGCGGATGTGCGCGGGGATGCTCGGCGACTCGCCCGAGCACCTGGCCGTGTTCCGGGAGGGCCTGCGCGAACTCGCCCTCCCGAAATTGGCCGACCTGCGCAGTTCATGCGCCAGGTGCCGGACCGGGTTGGCCACATGCCCCAGGCACGGGCTCATCGGCCGGCATCCGCTCTACGGACTACCGCTGGCGGAGCTGCTGCTCGAGGCGTGGCAGGCGGCCGGGAGCACCGGTGCCCGGCCGCTGCCGCCGCTCACCCTGCACGACGCCGATCAGGCCGCGGTCCTGATCGAGCACGCGGTACGCCCACTCGCGGCGGTCCTGCCGCCGGTGGACCTGTGCCACGCCAACGCCAACGGGCTGTCGTCGCTGGTGGCCATGGCAACGAAATGGCGGTTCGGGGTGCCGTTCCTGATGACTGAGCATGGCGTCTACCTGCGTGAACGCTACCTCTCGGTGGGCGATCAGTCGGCTGGGGTGAAGGTGGCGCTGCTGCGGTTCCACCGGGCACTGGCGCGGCTCGCCTACGCCGAAGCCGATCTGATCACCCCGGTCAGCGGGTTCAACCAGCGGTGGGAGGAGCGCCATGGCGCCGACCCGGAAAAGATCACCGTCATACCCAACGGCGTGGACCCGGACCGGTTCCCGCCGCTGACAGCGGAGCCGGCGACGCCGACGATCTCCTGGGTCGGCCGGATCGACCCGCTCAAGGACCTGCCGACGCTGATCCGGGCGCTGACCGTGGTCCGTGGACAGGTCCCCGACGCCCGCCTGCACCTGGCCGGACCCGTACCGCAGGGCAACGCCGACTACGCCCGGATGTGCCACGACCTGGTGGCCGAGCTGGGCCTCACCGACGCCGTGACGTTCGCCGGACCGGTGTCCAGCAGCCGGGAGGCGTTCGAGGCCGGGCACGTGGCTGCTCTGTCCAGCATCTCCGAAGGCATGCCATACACGATTGTGGAGGCGATGATGTGTGAACGCGCGACCGTGAGCACCGACGTCGGCGGAGTCGCCGAAATGGTAGGAGACGCCGGGGTGGTCGTTCCCCCACGCGACCCGGTGGCCTTCGGCAACGCCTGCGCCGAACTACTGAGAGACCGGAAGCTGCGCCACGATCTGGCCCGCCGGGGCAGGCAACGGGCACTGGACCGCTTCACGCTGCAACGCTGTCTGGACGCCTATCAGGAGCGGTACAAACTGCTGATCGGTAGTGCCTCATGAGCACCGAACTGGCACCGGTGCCGCCACCGGCGGCGCTGCTGGCCGCGCAGATGCGCGCCCGGGTCGGCTGGGCCGCCGATACCGATGAGGTCGCCGCCATCCTGGAGTCGACCGGCATCAACGACAGAGTGGCCAGCCGCGACTACGGGCATGCCTCGGTCTTCACCCTGGCCGGGCAGGTCCTGGCGACCGTGGGACGGCCCGACCCGGCACCGGCGCCAGGGCGGCTACGGCTGCCCGTGATCAGCGCGATGGTACGCACCGGCCTCTATCTCACCCCGACGGTCGCGGCCATCGGTGCGGCACCGCTACTCGCAGCGCTGCCCTGGTACGCCACGACCGGGCTCCTCGTCGTCGGTTGGGGCGCCTCGCAGTCGCTGGCCTACCTGGGCTACTGCGCCGCCAACGAAGGCGGCCGGTCCAGCGCCGCCAGGAAACTCGCGCTCGGATTCGGCGCGCTCGCCGCCGCCTGGGCGACGCTGCTCGCGATCTCGGGTGCATCACTGACGTCCTATCTGGTCAGTGCGGCACAGCTGATCCTCTTCGCGACGAGTACCGCCGCGCTGGTCACGGGGACGGAGCGGCGCACCCTCGCGGCCGCGGTGGCCTGCTGGATCGCGGCCGGCGCCATGATCGCCGGCGCGGGCCGGGTCGGCGTCGCCGCCCTGGCCATCTCACTGACCGCACTGCTCGTCGTCGCCTACCTGCCCGCCTGGGGCCGCGGCCGGTCACCCTGGCGACCAGACCTGCGCCGGTACGCCACGGCAGCAGGCCACGGCGTCGTAGGCGCGGGCCAGGCTGTGCTCTTCGTCCTGGTGGTCCTGCAGACGGCGGGCACCGCCGCACCCGCGATGTCGTCGGTACCGCTGCTGGTGGCCATACCGCTGACGGAGCTGATGCTGCTGTGGCACCAGCGGCGGGTGGCCGACGGCCGGGCGCAGCTCGCCGATCGTGCGTCCTTCCGCCGCCACCTGCGCCAAGTCGGCCGCGGCACCGGGCTCGCTCTGGCGCTACCGTTGCTGGCCGGCGCCGCCGGGGCGATCTGGGCGTCGTCGCCGGCCGGATGGGCGCTGACGTCATCCATCCTGCTCGCCGGAATCAACGCGATCTGCCTGGTGCTGGTCGCCCACCGGCAGCCCGTGAGCGCCGCCGTACTGGTGTGGTCCGCCGGTGCGTTGATCGTCCTCACCGCCCTGGTCGTCTCCGCTCTGCTGACGGACACGCCGGTCGCGATCGCGAAAGCCTCGGCACTGATCCTGCTCTGCCTCTATCCACCCGCCCTACTGGAAACCGTCAGCGCCATGAAAGACCCCAGGAGTTATCAATGACAACGCTGGTGCCGCTCTACGTCCACCCCCTCGTCGATCCAGCTGCCTGGCGGGCCGTCGCCGCCGCCGGACCGTCGGTCACGGCCATCGTCAACATCCACAACGGGCCCGGAGAGGCGATCGACGAGGCCTACCTCGACGCCACCGCACTCCTACAGGCCGCCCGTGTCCCGATGATCGGCTACGTCGACCTCGGCTACCTCCGGCGTAGCGAGGATGCGATCACCCGTGACGTGCTGGCGTGGCACTACTATCCGGTCGAGGGCGTCTTCTTCGACCAGGCGCCGGCCGACAAGTCCGGGCTGGCCGCCGTCGCCCGGCACGCCGCGCGGGCCAGAGGAACGGTCGCGCTCAATCCGGGCACCCGTCCGCACCCCGACTACGCCCCGCTCGCCGATCTCATCTGCACGTTCGAAGGACCGTGGTCGACCTACCGCCGACTGCTCGACGAACCCGACTGGCCCAACGCGGCGCACCTGATCTACGGCGTACCGGCCGAGGAGATCGCCGACGCGCACGCCCGCCTGGCCCACCTCGCCGGAGCCGGTCTGGTCTCCGACCTCGACGCGCCGCTGCCCTACTGCGGCGTGCCGTCGTGGCTGCGCGCAGTGGCGGTGAACCGGTGAACGCCCGGCGCGCTCTGCTGCCCGTCGCGATCGGGCTGACCCTGGCGGGTGGGATCTGGCTCGCCGTCACGGCGATCGCGCAGGTCCCGACATCCTCGCCCGACCAGTCCCGGGCCGCGCAGGCGCCCACAGGGCCCGCGACGGACCCGGCGGCCCCCGCCCCGACCCCGCCGTCTTCGGCCCCGACCGGCTCGACGTCAGCGGACCCGGCAGCGCCGGGCCTGCCGCCGGGGGCAGCTCCGGCGGGCGGGCGCTGGCAACCACGGGTCGGGGCGAGCTGGCAGTGGCAGCTCTCCGGAAAGATCGACCTGACCGTCGCCGCCGACGTCTACGACCTGGACGCGTTCACCACCACCGCAGCGCAGGTCGCCGACCTGCACCGGGCCGGGCGCAAGGTGATCTGCTACGTCAACGCCGGTGCCTACGAGGAGTTCCGGCCCGACCGGGGCCGCTACCCGGCCGAGGTGCTCGGGCGTGACCTGAGCGGCTGGCCCGGCGAGCGCTGGGTGGACATCCGCCGCTGGGATCTGCTCGAACCGATCCTCACCGCGCGGTTCACCATGTGCCGGGACAAGGGCTTCGACGGGGTGGAACCAGACAACGTCGACGCGTACGCCAACGACAGCGGCTTCCCGCTGCGCGCCGCAGACCAGCTCGAGTTCAACGGCCGGGTGGCGAAGCTCGCCCGGGGGCTGGGGCTGGCGGTCGGGCTGAAGAACGACGTCGAACAGGCCGCCGACCTGGTCGGGGTGATGGACTTCGCGGTCAACGAGGAGTGCGCCAAGTACCGGGAGTGCTCGGCGCTCGGCGTGTTCATCGCGGCGGGCAAGCCGGTGTTCCACGTCGAGTACGAGCTGCCGCCTGCGGCGTTCTGCCCGGTCACCAAGCCGCTCGGCTTCTCCTCGATCGGCAAACCGCTGGAGTTGGGCGCCCAACGCACCGCCTGCCCCTGAGCCGGCCGCGAGCAGGGAGATCTCCGGCCGCACATCGCTGGTGCGCCGCACCGCCTTATGATCATCGAGTGCTGGACCTCACCCCACCGGCGATCCGTTCCGGTGGCATCGACGACGTCACCGTCGTGCTCGCCCCGATGGACCGCGCGACCGAGTGGCTACGAGGACCAGTTTGGCTGCACGGCATCGGCGACCATCTCGTCGTCACATGGCCGGCAAGGCCACGGTAGACGGCTCGAGCGCTGACCACGACGAACACAGACAGGGGGAGAACACCGCATGACGGTGTTCTCCCCCTGAATCGCTTGTCTGGTACTGCATGTTCGGAGGGGGCCATGCCCGAGCACGGACATGGCCCCCGGTCTCAGCGCGACGCCGAGTGCTACACGTACCGAACGTAGATGTAGTACGTGCTCGGGTCGGTCGTCGTGCCGTCAGCGAGCCTGCCGTGCACCCGCAGCGTGTAGCTGCCCGACTGGGCCGGCGTCCAAGCCACCGAGGCGGCACCGTCAGCGTTCGGCGCGACCTCGCCCGCGGTCTGGCCGTCGATCGTGTACACGAACGACACAATGCCGCCGGTGCCGCCGCTGAACCGGAACTCCCCGGCGACCCCCGGACCACCGGCCCAGCTGCTGTTCGGGTACTGCGCCGAGGTGACATACGGCGCCGTGCCGACGAGGAAGTCGTAGGTCGTCGTAGGAGAGTAGCGGCCGTCGGTCATCAGGCTCTTCACCGTCAGGACGTTGACGCCGTTGCGGTCCGGGGTGATCGTCGTCGACGCGCTTGCGGACTCCGGCGGCATCGGCACGTCCTGCTCCGGACCGCCGTTCACCTGGTAGACGAACTTGACGACCTGGCGGGACATGCCGCTGTGGAACGACATCCAGCCGGGTACGCCGATGCCGCCCATGGTCATGAAGTCCCGGTAGTAGCCGTACACGCCCACGGTCGGGTCGGACACGATGAACCCGTAGATCCGGAAGTCCGACGTCGTGCCGTCAGCCCTCACGCCGGCGATCTCCACCACGTGATAGCCAGGCGAGGCGACGGTGTACGGCACCGCGGCGGTCCCGTCCGGGGCGGCCGGGATCGTCTGCGTCGCATCACCGGGGTAGTAGGAGTCGAACGCGTACCGGTACGAGACCACGCCCTGCTGTGCGGGCCGCACCGTGAAGGTCGCCGTGTCACCGGGCATCATGTTGTCGCCGTTCCACGACACGATCGGCGCGTCGGTGATCTGGAACGTGTACGTCCTGGCCGGTGACCTGGTGCCGTCGGCGTAGATCGCCTGCGCGACGACCGTGTTGGCACCGGGGTGGGTCGGGGTCACGGTGGTGTACGCGTAGGAGCCGCCGGAGATCGTCTGCTCGGGACCGCCGTCGAAGGTGAACGCGTAACCGGTGATGTTCGGCATCCAGCTGTTGAACGTGAGGGAGCTCGGCAGGCCGACGCCGTCCGTACGCGGGTAGCTGGTACCCGCGTCCGACCAGATCACCGGGCGCGGGTCGGCGACCTCGAAGTAGTACTGCATCGGCTCGGAGGTGCTGCCGTCGGCCTGAACGGTCCGCACCAGCATCTCGAGCCAGCCGGCCCGGTCGGCGGTCCAGTCGAGCACCGCGGTGCCGTCGGCCTGGGCGGCGACGCGCTGCCAGCCGTCGTTGCCGCTGAACGAGTACTCGTACGCCGTGACCCCGGTGATGCCGGGCCGGAACGTGAACGTCCCCTGGTCGCCCAGGACGGACTGGTGCTCCCAGTTGAACTTCTCAGAGCTGACCGTGGGGGCGTCGGAGACGAGGACCTCGCGGACGACCTGCCCGGCGACCTTGTTCTTGACGTAGGTGCGGGCCGTCACGTTGGAGAAGCCGGCGTGGGTGAACGTCAACGGCGCGCTGCCGGTGCCGTCGGCCGCGGCCGGGAACCTGACCTCTTGGCCGCCGTCGATCTGGTAGCTGAACCCGGTGAGGCCCGCGAGGCTGGACTGCATGGAGATGGTGCTGGGCAGCCCCACTCCGCCGACCTCGACCTGAACCCCCGGTGCGGTCCAGGGGACCCACATGTTGAACTGCGTCTCCGGGCCGGCGTTGCCCGCCGCGTCCAGGGCGACGACCGTCAGCGTGTGCGATCCGGCCCACTTGGGCGTGAAGCTGATGGCGGCCCGGCCGCCGGGGTGCTTGGCCGCGACGATCTGGGAGTAGCCCAGGCTGCTGACGTAGTAGCGGAAGGCCGTGACATCCCGGTCGCCGCGGGCGTCGAACAGGAACTTGCCCGCCAGCCCTTCGCCCCCGGAGGGGATGGATTCGTCGTCGACGAAGACGGGCGAGGTGACGACCGGTCCCTGGGCCGGTGCCGTCCTGTCGACGACCAGGTAGCACGTCTTGGTCCAAGGCGAGTAGTCCTGCTGGTCGTATGACCGGGCGGACCAGGCGACGAGGGTTTTGTCGCCGTAGTCGAGGTCCACCTCCCGTGAGATCTTGTTGGGGCCGTACGTCCAGGCGTCGACCTCGGTGCGCTGGTCGGGGTGGTCGGCCGGCCAGAGGGCGACCTGGCCGTTGGTGTAGCCGGAGTTGTCGGGGTCGGCGATCGTCGCGCTCAGGTACGCCGTGCGGTTGGCGGCCGTCGGCTTGCGCAGCGTGCCGCAGCTGCCTTCGCCGCCATAGGCCGACGCGCGGGGGTCGCTGACCGTCGGGGGCACGTTGCTGGAGACGGTCATACCCGCGCCGGCGGCGACGGTGCGGGCCAGCGCCGGGTTCTGCTCGTCCGCGGCCGTCAGCCGAATCCCGAAGGTGATCTTAGCGTCGCCTCGGGCGACGGCCGCACTGACGGCGTCGAGGATCTCGGCGCCGATCCAGCCCGGGCACGACCAGGTGGGCGTCACGTGCCTGGTGGCCAGCAGCTCCAGCTCCGCGGGCGGCTTGTTCCACGAGGTGTGCGCGGTGATGGGGCCGGTGCGCCACAGCTCGATGGTGGTTTCGGCCCCGCATTCGGCCACGCTGCGCTCGCGGACGCCGATGTCGGCCGCATGGATGACCTGCTTGCGCAGCGATGTGATGTCGAAGGCGAAGTAGAAGCGCGAGGTGTGCTTCTGCTGGGCGGCGTCGATCCGCGTGCCGACCGGCGCGTCTTCGGCACGCTTGACGAACGACTTGCCAGGATCGTGTGAGTCGGTGTAAGCCCAGGTGACAGCGTCGAAGCCGGCATATCCGGCTGCGGCGGGCTGTGCGGCCACCAGCACGCCGGTGCCGACCAGCGTCACTAGGGCAGCGCAGCGCGCGAGATGCCCGTTGAGGCGGTTCACTGTTCCTCCCGTGTCCCGGTGGCGGGATGCCGCCCGGGAATCGGCACATGGTATGTCAGGCGGGCGACAGCAGAACTCCTCTTTTCGCCGACCTTCTCCACCCCTTCACAAGACAAGCACCGATGTCCTGAAGGGAACACCGTGCCGCGGCTCGTGCCAACTTCTGGGCGCAGATGCCGGGCCGAGGCGAGTCAGCGGCTGGGCGTTGGAAGGAGTGCGGTCAGCGCCGCCGTCCGGCAACAACCCCGCCGACCACGTCGTTGATTACATGGTCGGCGGGGCGGTACGTGTCAGAGCTGGCCGCCGGTGCCCGTTTGCCAGAACACCTGCCAGGTGGACCAGGACCGAAGGACCAGGTTCCCGTCGTTCTGCAGCACCAGCTCCGGGCTGGGGCCCGCCCCGACCGTGTTCGACGCCCACACCGCCGTGGCGCCGGCGGCGGAGCTGTTGTAGACGACCAGGTTGCCGTCCGACTGCATCCGCGTTTCTCGGACACTCATGCCGTAGACGTTGGTGTGGTACGTGCCGGCGGACCACAGCACGCTGTTGGCGGGCCCGTACAGGACCAGGTTGCCGTCCTGCTGCTGCATCAGGTGGAAGACCTGGTTGGGCGAGGACATGTAGCGCAGCGTGGCGAGACGATAGTTGGTCGGCATGCTGCCGGCGTACGTGTAGTAGCTGGGCTGCTCGGACAGGCCCATCAGCATCCGGACTACCGAACCGTCCCAGCGTGCAAGGTAGAAGCGCCCCTCGTCGGTGACCATCAGCTTGGTCGCACCGGAACCGCCGGTGTTCGACGCCCAGGCGACGCTTCCGTTGGGACGGTAGATGACCAGGTTGCCGTCGCTTTGCATGAAGACCGCGTTGCCGGGCTGGCCGCCGGTGTTGCTGGCCCACCAGTCATACGGGCCCCGGCAGATGTTGGGCTGGGACCACCCGCAAGGTGAAGGCCCGTAGGCGACCAGGTTCCCGTCTGTCTGCATCAGCAGGCCGAAGCGGCCGTCGGGTGACAGGATGTACTGACCCGCCGACAGACCCATGTCCACGTTGAGCTGGGTGCCGATTCTGGTCGCGCCGACGAACGCGCCCGTCCGGACGGCACCGGCATGGGCGGCCGGGGCATTGACGACGACTGAGATCCCGGTAGCGGCGACGATTCCGGTGACCATCACGGCCAGTCGGCGTCTCCACCTGAGTCTTTGCATCGTATTCCTCCTCCGTGATAGCGGGTCGGTCGCCACCGGCCGCCGCCGGCGACGAGCGCGAAGCCCGCCAAGGTGCCCGCTGTGCGAGATCACTGCCGCGTGACGCGGTGACGGTTCTGATGGTCGCGGCCCGGCGGCCGCCGCGCGTCGGCCTGACGTGCTACCCGGGCGGTCCACCCCGGATGAGCGGTGGCGACCGCGGATCCACCTGCGGGCGTAGTCGGACGCCGATACCCGCTCGCGGGCGTAGGGGGAACCAGCTCTTGAGATGGCTCGGACCGTCTTAAGCGTCACGGTGGGCTGCTAGGTTGTGGCGTGCTCGTGTTGTGGCCGGACGCAGCAGAGGTCCTGCGGGACATGCTCCGCGATCAGGGTTCGGACCCGCATTGCGTGGAAAGTCCGGAGGCAGCCTGGAGGGTTTTCTGGGCGTTTCTGGCGATCGACATCGACGGACTGGAGCCGAAACAGGCGGGGCTCGAAGACGGGTTCGAGGTGTCGTGGGGCCGCCCGAGTTGGAGTGACGGTCTGCCGAGCCTGTCGTTCTGTAGGCATCTGAGCGTGGACGCTTCAGCTGCCTGGCCCGCGCCGACAGGCTATGCACCTGAGCGTTGGAAGCTCAGCCTTGACATGGTGTTTCGAGATCAAGCCGCTTTCGCCGACGTCGGGGAGTTGAACACCCAGGGCAGCGGCGTCTATCACGGGCGGAGGGGTCCTGCGATGGCCGACGCCCTGCGTGAGGTGTTGTGGGAGGTGGAGCACCTGCCGACGTTGCAGGCTCTGTGGAGGAGCACCCCGCTGTGGAGCACGGTCAGTTTCGGCTTGCGTGGCCTGCGCAGCCGGCCGGTCGAGAACTTCGACGCAAAGCAGATGGCTGCCTATGACGATTGGCGTGCGCGCCATGGTTGATCTACCCGCCGCAGATCTGCGCGGTGCCGCCCTGATGGGAGGCTCGTTGTGGGCGCCCTCGCCTACGGCCGCCGACCGTAGGCGTCAAGCAGAGGACCGGCGGCCTGCCTGAGGTGACTAAAGGTCCGACATGGGCGTCGACCCTCCGGCGAGCGCTAAGCTCCGCCGCCCGGCCTCCCTGTCTCGCCGTCGGCGTACCTGCGAGCGTGCAGGCGGCGGCGCTCACGGTCACGCTGGATCCACTGCCGGCCGTCCGCGGCGACCGCTTCCAGCACCCGCAGCGCGGAGTTGATGCCCGATGAGTCGATCGCGAGCTCGTAGAGCTGCTGCGCGTCCTGCTCCCGGGCATCGGACAGGCCCGCGCCGAAGCCTTCGATCCTGATGTCGATGGCGTCGGCGTTCCCGTCGACGAGCATCACCCGCAGCGCCCGGCTGAGCAGCACCCGGCCGGTCGTCGGATCCGTCGTTCCCCACTGACGCCCCAGCTCGGCCACTCTGGCGATGGCGATGGCGTCGTATCGGAACGACTGTCGCTCCTGCTTGCGCTCCTCGCCGGAGCCGAAGTCGAGAGTGGCACGCCACTGGCGTACGCCGCTTCCGGTCAAGAGGAAGATCGTCACGATGTAGCGGGAGTAGCGCACCGGGCCGAAGACGTACCGGGCCCGCAGGCACCCCTCGTCCGGTTCGGTGAGTACCAGATGGGCGATGACGTCCTGGTGGGAGAGGCCGTACAGCTCCATCGCCGTGGCCTTGAGATGCTGGAGGTCGAACTGCAGCCACTTGCCCATCTCGATGTCGGTGGGACGGGCCTCCAACCGTTTCTGCCACGACTTGTAGGCCGCCTGCTCGATCTCCAGGCGTTGATCAGCACTCGCCTGGCCCGTGCTTCGTTCGTACCTGCGCTGCAGTAGCGCGTCGATCCCGGGCACGCAGCATGCCGCCGCGACGAGTCCGAGCACCTGAAGCAGGATGCCGTAACCGGGCCCGGTCGAGTTCACCACAGAAGCCAGCACGGTGGCGATCGACAGCAGCGCGATGCTTCCGACGCAGCGCAGGGTGAGCGTCGCGCTCGGGCGCTGCGTCGGCGGCGTCAGGATGGCCTCGTGCCGCCAGCGCGCGGCGGCCACCCGTGCGTGGTGCCTGACCAGCCAGTAGATCTCGTTGACCTTGACGTCGGAGTAGAACTCGCTCAGCGCCTGGGCCAGGATCTTCCGCTGTGGCTTGGTCGCTTCGAGCCAGGCGAGGCGCGAAGTCCGGTCTACGGCGTACTCGCCGAAGGCCTTGTGCAGCGCCCTGGAGAGGCTGTGCTGGAATCGCCTCTCCTTGTGGGGAACCTCGGGTTTCCACTTGAGCCCGGCCCGTCTGCCGTCGTCGGCCCGCCGTGGGACGGCAGGGCGGGTGAGGAATCGCCATCTCGGCACGCTGATCAGGTAGAGCGAGCTGCCGGCCACCCATGCCGCCGCAGCGGCGACGGTCAGGATGGCGCCGGACTGCAGCATCAGGGGCAGCAGTGCCCGCACGACGCCGATCCCGAGCAATGAGCCGACCAGCAGCCAGACGATGCGGGCCTTGGCGACCGGCGGGGGTTCGCGGTACATGTGGCGGGGGGCGAAGGGAACAGGTTCGAAGAACAGCGGCACCCGTACCCGCCGCGTACCTCGGAAGCGGTTCGCGCGGGCGTGTTTCACCTCCGTCTTCTCGACGTGACCCTGCAGGGCCCCGCTGAGGAGCATGTCGAGGTTCCCGGTGATCTCCTCCATTCTCGCGGCCGGCAGCTGGTTGAGCGCGCCGACGACCCGGTCGATCTCGGCCGTGTCGTTCTTCCCGATCTCCTGGTTGACCGCGCAGTCGAACAGGCCGGTCACCACGTCGATGGCATCGCTCCACCGGCCACGGGGCGAACTGTCGGCGATCTCGCGGGCCGACCGGAGTTTGTCGAAGTGGGTGACGGTGAGGAACTCCAGTGACTGCCCGCTGAGGATGGCGAGCATCCAGTGGTAGGCGGCCTCGGCGGACTTGTAGCCGTTCATCACCGCCTCGCTGATGAGCTCCTCGGCCTTGCGGGGCACGCCGGCGCGAAGGAAGTTGACGCCCACCCGGAACTGGCGCTGCGGGTTGGGCTGGCTGCCGACGCCGTAGAAGTTGGCGTTGTGCAGCACTCCGATCTGAACGTCGACGTGTGCGTCGTCCTGCGCGATGTTCTGTACGGCCGGACTCGGTGGGTTGGCCAGGGCGGTCATGCCGTGACCTTGGCCAGGATGGTCGCGGCGAGCGAGGCCAGCGGGCCGACATCGCCGACCAGCCGTTCGAGGCGGCGCATCGCGCGGACGAACCGCCCGCGTGCCTCGGGGTCGGCGGCGGAGGCGTCGGATTGGGCGACGTCGAGCTCGGAGGTCGCCTCGCGGTGTGCTTCGCCGTCCAGGCGTCCGCTGCGATACGCCAGTTCCAGGTGGCTGCGCAGCGAGTCGAGCAGCGGACCGAGGTCCGGCGGCGCCGCCGGGGCCGGCCCGAAGTACACGTTGCCGGAGATGCTGGCGATCTGGTTGCCGACGTGCGCGTGATCGCGGGCGATGTTCTCGATGTGGTGGGTCATCTGCGGCTCCTTCCGGTCGGACCGGCTAGTGGAGGTGCGTTCGGTCCCGAGGTCCTGCAGGTCGTCGATGAGCCGCGCGATGTCCCAGGGATAGTTGCGGTGGTCCAGGCGCCGGTACTGGTAGCTCGCCAGGGCCCGGATGTCGTGCGGCAGGTCCTGTGCCGTCGGCATGGCCGCACCGGTGAGCAGCAGCGGGATCACCCGCCGCCCCTTGCCGATGGCCGCGGCGATCTCCTGGAACACCCAGTCGTCGGGTTGGTCGAGCCTGCGTACACCGTCGGCGGCGGCGGCGGTCAGCCAGGCCGGTCCGATGACGGAGAGCATCACGTCACATCCGGCCGCTTGACGCAGCAGCATGGCCGCGTAGTCCTCACCCGGCGGGATGGAGCGGTTCGATTTGAAGACGTGGTCGCGGTCCAGCCGCTGCACGAGCGCGTCGTAGAGCAGCGATGCCGCGTACGCGCCGTCCTCGTTGCGGGAGTTGATGAATACCGTCGGCATGTTCACACCGCTCTCCGGAGGTCGGTGGTGAGGATGTGGTTCATCTCGGTGAGCAGGTGCGACACGGCGGCGTGCCGGCGGTGGCGGTTCAGCACCCGCACGAGCGCGCGCAGGTCGCGCAGCGCGGTCGCCGACGCGGTGTCCGCCATCGTGGGCAGCAGCCGCCATGTCAGCGCGCAAGCCTGGTCGATCTCACCCGCGGCGGCGTGCGCCAGGGCCTGCCTGGCGCCGAAGTACAGGTGAGCGCGGCGGGCTTGTGCGGGCACGGTGGCCAGCTGGATTTCCAGCATCGACGCGGCCCGGCTCGGACGGCCGAGCAGGTAGAGGCAGTAGGCCTTGGTGATGGCGACGTGGTCGGTCACCGTGGACGCCTCCAACCCGGCCAGGTCTTGGGCCGGTTCACCCGCGGCGTCGCGTAGCAGGTCACCGGCGCGCTCCAGGGAGCGCCGGCAGGCCGTCTCGTCGCCCGCTCGGGCGTGCCCCAACGCCTCGCGCAGCGCGGCGAGCCCCAACGTGCGCGAAGAGACACCGGGAAGGCTCTGCGCGGAACGCGCCAATCCGATGATCTCTTCGGCGGCTCCGTCGGCGTAGAAGGTCAGCAGCGCCTGGCGGGCCAGGACGTACGCCAGGAGGCCAGGGCTCTCGGAGCGCAAAGCCCAGTCGCGGGCCTGCGCCGTCCACCGGCTCGCGGCCGTGAAGTCCCCCGCCTCCTGGAACATCTTGCCGGTATAGATCGCGTAGTGCGATGCCACGGTCAGCAGCTCGGACGGCCTCCGCGAGCCCGTGGCCTCGGCCATGCGCCGGATCCCGTTGGTCTTGCTGACCAGCACCGGAAGGGCGAGCTCCGGGCTGACCTGCTGGCACATGGCCCTGATAGTGGAGAACAGGCTCGTCAGCTCGGTCACGTCGGCGTGCGCGGACGTGACCGAGCCGTCGAACCAGCGAGAGACTCCCAGCGCGGCGCTCGTTCGCAGGGCCGTGCGCCGGTCGATCTCGGTGAACCAACCCCGGCCACTCACGTCGACTCCCATCACCCATGCCTGCTCGTCGTCCCGGGCCGCGTCCTGCGGCACGGGGTTCAGCAGAGCTGTCAGCGCTCCGTCCGCCGCGAGCAGGCGATCGCAATGCCGGGCGATGTCCGGCGAGGGAAACCTGCGACCGTGTTCGTAGTTGGACAGCGACGCCGGATCGCAGGGGATCCGGGCCGCGAGTTGCCGGAGCGTCAGACCCGCTGCCTTGCGGCGGCGTTGCAGCTCTGGTCCGAAAGTCTGGTACGGCGACGGCGCGGGCACACGACTGGGCATGTTGTCGTCGGGGGCGACAACAACGGGCTCGGGATGCTGCGACTGGTGCTCGTCGACTGCGGCGAGGCACCTGCGGCGCATCTCGCTCGACCCGGCGGACAGGCCGCGCTCGACCTTACTGATGTAGGTGCGGTCGTACCCGGTGAGCTCTGCCAGTTGGTTGAGGGAGAGCCCTGCCCTGACCCGACGCCGGCGCAAGTCCATAAGCGACAGTAAACCAGCGAACGTCGATGTATAAGGGGCCCGGGAACGGGCCGGTCATGCCGCGTGATGGCACTTGCCACCCACCGGTACGGCAGGGACGCGGGATTGGTGTGCGTGACAGGTGAGATCAACGGCTGGACTGCCGTAGTCGGTCCCTGGTGCAATCCCGCCGACGTCAGCCGCCGGGAAGAAGTGCGGCTACGC
This sequence comes from Catellatospora paridis, assembly GCF_009720365.1. Classification (GTDB taxonomy): domain Bacteria; phylum Actinomycetota; class Actinomycetes; order Mycobacteriales; family Micromonosporaceae; genus Catellatospora; species Catellatospora paridis. The sequence goes on from NZ_ML769317.1 coordinate 103,993, forward strand.
GTCGAGGCGCTGAGCGGGACCTACGGCGAGGCTCACGCCTTCTACTGGGGTGCACAGGACGACGGATCTGTCTGGCTCATCGCTCGTGACGGCCACACCGTGCGCCGCTACAACAGCCTTGCTCCCTGGACATCGTCAGGCGACCCGCTCCCGCTCGAGCAGCACTACCTTGACCAGTTCAACATCCCAGGTCGGCCCGAAGACCACGCCGACGACGACGACATGTACGACGGCATCTGGGAATTCGAGTCTGCGTGCTCGGCTCAGAAGGTGGCGGAGACAGTCAGCCTTGATGTGGTTTGGCGTATGCCTGCCAATGCCGTTGTGCGTGGCCGACTCGTCTTGGCGCGAGTGCCAGACCGAACTCCTGGGGACCCCGCGTAGGTGCTGACCCGGGGCGACTGTGTGAATTCTTGCCGCAGGTGGAGGTGTGCCTGTGCGAATGCGATGGTCCAGGGATTGGGATTGGCGTGGAAGGAAGTCCTAAACACATACAATATATCGATTATTGTCGACATGGGAATTGTCGTCAGCTATTGTAAGCCGACCATACAGTCAACGGGGGAGACACTGGATGGGTCTGCGACTACTCGGCCCTGTGGAAATGACGATCGGCGACCGATCGGTCAACCTCGGCGGAGCACGCCAACGCACCGTCCTGGCCGTCCTGGGCCTCAACGCCAACCGCGTCGTGCCGGTGGACCAGCTCATCGACGCCGTCTGGGGCGCGGACCCCCCGACCACCGCACGCAGCCAGATCCAGATCTGCATCTCCGCACTGCGCCGCATCTTCCAGGAGATCGGCCACCCCGAGGCGATCAGCACCCGACCACCCGGCTACCTGCTCCAACTGCCCCCCGAACACGTCGACAGCCTCCAGTTCACCGCCCAGCTGGCCGACGCGCGCCGGCAGGCCGACGCGGGAGCCAAAGCCGAGGCGTCCGCCACCCTCACCGCGGCCCTGGCCCTGTGGCGCGGCGCCGCACTGTCCGGCATCTCCAGCGACCAGGTCCAGCGCGCCGCCACCGTCCTGGAGGACCAGCGCCTCACCGCCGTCGAGGAGCGCATCCAACTCGACCTCGAACTGGGCCGCCACCAGGAAGTGATCCTCGAACTGCGGGCCCTCGTGGTCGAACAACCCATGCGAGAACGGCTGCACGCATACCTGATGCTGGCCCTCTACCGGTGCGGCCGGCAGGCCGACGCGCTCGCCGCGGCCCGCCGGGCCCGGGAGATCCTCGCCGAGGAACTCGGCCTGGACCCAGGCGCGGAGCTGCAGCACCTGGAACGGGCCATCCTGCAGCGCGACCCCTCGCTCGGGCCCACCGACGAGGCGTCACCGGCCGCCCCGCCACCGGCGCCGAGGTGGACACCACCCCAACCCCGCCTGCCGACTCCGGTCCTACCCCGCCAGCTGCCGGCCAGCATCACCGACTTCGTCGGCCGCGACGACCAGCTCGACCAGATCCGGCAGGTCCTCGGCCGCTCCCCGGACGACGACCGCGACCATCGCGGCATGCCCGTGGTGGTCATCTCCGGCATGGACGGGGTCGGCAAGTCCAGCCTCGCCATCCGCGCAGCCCACGAACTCGGCGAGCAGTACCCCGACGGTCAGCTCTACGCCGACATGCACACCTGGGACCGCCAGGACCGCAGCGCGGAACTGCTCGCGCGGTTCCTGCGCGCGCTCGGCGTCACCGGCTCGGCCATCCCCGACGGCGTCGAGGAGCGCGGCGAGCTGTACCGCAGCATGCTGTCGGGCAAGCGGATGCTCGTCGTGCTCGACGACGTCCCACCCGAGCTGCCGGTGCTGCCGCTGCTGCCCGGCAGCTCCTCATGCGGGGTCATCATCGCCAGCCGGCTGCGCCTGACCGGCCTGCCCGGAGTCCGCCAGATCGACCTGGACGTCTTCGACCTGCAGCAGTCCCTGCAGATGCTGACCGGCATGGTCGGCCGGGACCGCATCGTCGCCGACCGCGCCGACGCCGCGGAACTGGCCGACCTGTGCGGCGGGCTCCCGCTGGCCCTGCGGATCACCGGCGCGCGGCTGGCCTCGCGCCCGCACTGGCGGCTCGGCGGGCTGGTGCACCGGCTGCGCGACGAGGCCAAGCGCCTGGACGAGTTCACCCATCACGGCCTGGAGTTGCGGTCCAGCATCCGGCTGGCCTACCGGGCGCTGGACGCCAAGGCACAGCGGCTGTTCCGGCTCTGCTCGCTGCTGCGGGCCCCCGACTTTCCCGGCTGGACCGCCGCGGCCCTGCTGGACTGTTCCACGGGTGAGGCCGAGGACATCCTGGAAAGCCTGGTCGACGCGCGCCTGGTCGACATCGTGCAGTACCCGTACACCTCGGTGCGCTACCGCCTGCACGACCTGATCCGGGTGTACGCGGCGGAGAAACTCGCCGAGGAGGAGACCGATCAGGACAGCGCGGCGGCGCTGGCCCGGGTGCTGGGCGGGTGGCTGGCGCTGGCCGAGGCCGCGCACCAGATCGACTACGGCGGCAACTACACCACCCTGCACGGTGGCGCACAGCGGTGGACCATGCCACCCGAGGAGGCCGCCCGCCAGATCGGCGACCCGGCGGACTGGTGGGAGGCCGAGCGGCGGGCGCTGGCCGTCGCCGTCCGCCAGGCGGCCGAGGCAGGTCTGAGCGAGCTGTGCTGGGACCTCAGTCTGACGATGATCAGCCTGTTCGAGTCCAAGGGCTACTTCGACGACTGGCGCGAGTGCACCAACCTCGCCTACCAGGCCGCCGAACGCGACGGCAACCGGATCGGCATGGCGGCGATGCGCTACTCGCTGGGCACGCTGTACCTGTTCCAGAGCCGGCTCGCCGAAGCCGACGACTGCTTCGCCACCGCGCTGGAGATGTTCCGGGCGGAGGGACTGGAGCACGGCTGCGCCCTGGTGCTGCGCAACGCCGCGCACATCGACGGCCTGCGCGGCGATGTCGAGTCGATGCTCGGCAAGTACGCCGCCTCGCTGGACATCATGCGCCGGGTCGGTGACCGCATCGGTGAGGCCCACATCATGCGCAACCTGGCCAAGTACCGGATGGACGAGGGCGACTACCAGGGGGCGACCGAACTGCTGGATCAGGCGCTGGTCATCTGCGAGCAGACCGGTTGCCTGCGGGTGCAGGCGCAGGTGCTACACCGCTTCGCCGAGGTCCACCTGGCGACGGGCCGGCTCGACCTGGCCAAGCCGTGCCTGCACCAGGTGCTGCGCATCGTCAGGGACACCGGCGACCGGATCGGGGAGACCCACGCCCTGTACAGCCTGGGCCTGCTGCGCCACCGGGAAGGCCGGTCCGACGATGCCGAGGTGATCCTCGGGCACACCCTGGAACGGGCCCGTAGCCTCGGCGAACGCCTGGTCGAGGCGCGCTGCCGGTTCTCGCTCGGCGAAATCGCGCTGGCCACCGGGCGGGCCGAGGCCGGGGCGGCGCATCTGTGGGAGGCCGCGGAACTGTTCGGCCGGCTCGGTTCGACGTTCTGGCAGGAGCGGGCGAACCTGCTGCTGGCGAAGGCGGATCAGCTCGCCCCGCCGGTGGCCGAAGGTGTCGCGGCCTGGGCTGGGCTGGCAGGAAACCGGCCGGTCTAGCAGGTGGGTCGGGCTGCCGGCTGGGTCTTCGTGCTCGGCCCACGGCTGCCGGGCAGCCTGAGGCGGGCGTTGACATAGCACTGGGCCGCCCGCTAAGCGGGCGGCCCAGTGCTATGTCGACAGGGCGGCTCAGAGGGTGTCGTCCCGGACGCAGGTGCCCAGCTGGATGCTCCAGTGCGTGTCCGCCGGGCAGATCACCTCTCCCAGCGCCGAGTTCTGACCGGCGTCGGCGCCGCCGGCCAGGCCGATGGCGAACGCGGCGGTGAGCGCGGCTGCGGCGACGGCGAACTTGACGGTGGCGGCGGCGTTGCGGGTGACGGACATGGTGGCTTTCCTCCAGGTGGTGGCTGTGCCGTGGCTTTGTGTCATCACCAGATCGCGGTCCGCTATCGAATCGGACTTCGAACGCTGTTCCCGACGGCAAGCGCGTCGATAACTTCCTGAAGGCGCGCCGATAGCGCCGGCACCCACCGTGAGAGTCGCAACCACGACCACGGAGGGAGAGCCCGATGGGCACCTTGTTCGCCCGTTCAGGTCCCGGAGAACTCTGGGGCGGCGCGGCCGACCCGGTCGACACGGTGGCCGTGCAGCTGATGATCGGCGCGACGTCCATCCTGTCGGCCGAGATCTGGGACCGGATCGACTGCCCGCCCGGGCTGTCTGCAAAGCGGCCGGCGTACCGCGCCGCGGTGCTGGCCGCGCTGGCGGCACGGCACCTGCTCGGCCGGGGTGTGGTCACCGCGTCGGTGATCGGCTCCCGCGACGCCGCCCAGCTGCACACCACCGTGTTGGCGCGCCACGTGCCCGGCATCAGCCACCTCTCGGTGTACCTCACCGACGCGGCCGCCGGCCCGCAGCGGGCCGCGCAGCACGACACCTCCGACCACGACACCCGGCCCCACCGTGACCTGCTCCACCGGCAGCCATCGGACCGGCCGGTCTTCGACGCGCAGCTGGTCGAGGAACTGGAACTGGCCGGCGTCGTACTGGCCCTGGCGGCCTCGCCCGCGGAGTCGGCGTTCGGCGCGAACCTGATCGTCATCACCGATCCGGCCGGTGACCGGCCCGCGGCCATGCACCTGGCCAAGGGCGCGCTGCTTGTCAACGTGTCCGGTCAGGACCTGCCGCCGGGCGTGCTCGCACAGGTCAACCAGGTGTTCGTCGACGACCTCGCGCTGACCGACACCACAGGTCACGAACTGACCGCCGGCACCGTCCGCCGCGATCACCGAGCCGCGCACCGGATTGCCGGCGATCTGCGCCAGGTCGTGCTCGGCGAAAACGTCGGCCGCGCCGACCCGGACCAGGTGCTGCTGTTCGAGCTGCTCAGCAGCCGTACCGCAGCCGCCGGCCCGGCGCACCCCACCGCCGGCGACCCGCCGGCGCACCCCGGCGGGTCGAACCCGCCCCAGATGCCCGCCCCGGCAACCCCGCCGGTGGCCCCGAGGAAAGGACCCCACATGTCCCACGAGGCCGAGATCCGGCAGTTCATCGTCACCACCTTCGCCCCCGACGTCCCTGCCGAGCAGCTCCCGGCCGACCTGGACCTGCTCGACAACGGGCTGGTCGACAGCCTCGGGCTGCTGCGGCTCATCGCCTGGGTCGCCGACCGCTACCACATCGCCGTGGAGGACCAGAACATCTCGCCCGCCCAGTTCAGCTCGGTGGCCTCGATCGCCGCATTCGTCGAGGACGCCCACAGCCTCGTCTGACCCGCCCCCGCACCGCGAGGTGCACCGCCCACCACCCGACCGCGCCGCCCACCGAACCGGTGCGGAAACAGAAAGGAAAACGAACATGATCGTCAAGGCCAGGACCGAGGTTCCCGCCGTCGACTGGGGCAACGGCACCAGCTTCCGGCTGCTCGTCGCCAAGGACAACATGGGCTTCGCCGTCGCCCACACCGTGGTGCGGGCCGGCTCGAAGTCGCCGCTGCAGTACCGCAACCACCTCGAGGCCTGCTACTGCATCTCCGGCCGCGGACAGGTGATCTCCGACGGCGTCACCCACGAGATCGAGCCCGGCGTCATCTACGCCCTCGACCAGCACGACGAGCACTTCCTGATCGCCGACCCGGACGCCGACATGGAGCTGATCAGCGTGTTCAACCCGCCGCTGCAGGGCCACGAGCGGCACAACCTCGACGCCGACGGCTACTCCGAGTACTGAACCGCCCCCGGCGCGGGCGGGCGGGGCCAGCACGCCCCGCCCGCCGCCCCGGCCCAGCTCATCTGCCACACCGTCGTTTAGGAGCACCCATGAACAGCTATTTCACGATCTCCGAGGAGGTCGCCGACGCGCTGGCCTACGGCCGACCGGTGGTGGCCCTGGAATCGTCCGGCGTCGTGCACGGCCTGAGCTACCCGCTCAACCTGCAGACCGCACTCGACATCGACAAGACGATCCGGGCCGGCGGCGCGACTCCCGCCCGCACCGGCATCGTCGACGGCAAGTTCGTCATCGGCATGTCCGACGAGCAGGTCGAACTGTTCGCGACCACCCCGGACATCCCGAAGGTCAGCACCCGCGACATCGGCTCCGTGCTGGCCGGCCGCGGACACGGTGGCACCACCGTCTCGGCCGCCCTGGTCGCGGCCGGGCAGGTCGGCATCGAGGTGTTCGCGGTGGCCGGCATCGGCGGCGTGCACTTCGGCGCCACCCGCAGCCTCGACATCTCCGCCGACCTGGTCGAGTTCACCCGCCACCGCATCGCCGTGGTCTGCGCCGGCGCCAAATCCCTGCTCGACCCCGCGCTGACCATGGAGTACCTGGAGACCCTCGGGGTGCCCGTGGTCGGCTACCGCTGCGACGACTTCCCCGCCTACTACAGCGTCTCCAGCGGCGTACGCAATCCCCGCCGCGTCGAGGACCTCACCGAACTGGCCGAAGCGATCCGGCTGCACTGGCAGGTCGGCAACCAGGGCGGATTCCTGGTCACCCACCCGATCAGCGAACTGGACGCGCTGCCGTCGGCGGAGGTCTACGCGCTGATCAGCGAAGTCCAGGCCGAGGCCGAAGCCGCCGGCGTGCACGGACCCGCGATGACCCCGTACATCCTCAGCCGGGTCTCCGCGGCCACCCGCGGCCGCACCGCCGCAGCCAACCGGTCAGTGCTGCTGTCCACCAGCGCCCTGGCCGCCGAGGTCGCCTGCGCGCTGCGGGAGCAGCCATGACCACCGCGATCCTCTTCGACGTCGACGGCACCCTGGTCGACACCCCGGCCGCGATGACCAAGGTGCTGCGCACCGTCGTCGCCGAGCACGGCCGCACCGCCGCCGACGACCGGCTGCGTGCCACCGTCGGCCGCCCCCTGGCCGCGTCCCTGGCCGGGCTGCTGGAACTGCCCGCCGACGACCCCGCCGTCGCACAGGCCGCCGACCGGGCCCGGGAACTGTTCACCCGCACCGTCATCCCGTCCGCGTCCCGGCTGGTCTTCCCCGGCGTACCCGAACTGCTCGCCGCGCTGCGCGAGCGTGGCCACCCGCTCGCCGTCGTCACCAGCAAGGTACGGCCCAGCGCCATCGAACTGCTCGACGCCGCCGGGCTGCTCGACGCCTTCGACACCCTGGCCTGCCACGGCATGACCGAGCGCGGCAAGCCGTACCCCGACCTGGCCCTGCTCGCCGCCGCCGCGCTGGACACGCCACCGGCCGACTGCGTCGTCGTCGGCGACGCCGTCGACGACGTGCGCATGGCCAACGCCGCCGGCATGCGCCCGATCGGTGTCAGCACCGGCGTCGCCACCCGCGCCGAGCTGGTCCTGGCCGGCGCCCGCGCGGTCTACGCCGGGCCGGCCGCACTCGGCCCGGCACTGCTCGACGAGCCCACCGCCCGCCCCTTCGACCTCACCCCGAGGTGAACCCATCATGACCTCCGCCCAGCGGACCGGGACCGTCGCCAAGCCGACGTCGCCCGCCGCGACCCTGACCGTCCTGGCGATCGCGCAGTTCCTCATCGCCCTGGACTACTCCATCGTCTACATCGCCCTGCCCAACATCGGCGCCGAGTTCGACCTGTCCGAAAGCTCCATCCAGTGGGTCGTCAGCGGGTACGCGGTCTTCTTCGCCGGATTCCTGGTCGTCGGCGGCCGGGCCTCCGACCGGTTCGGGCCCCGCAACCTGTTCATCGCCGCGATGGCCGTGTTCGGCGTCGCCGCCCTCGCCGGCGGCCTGGCCACCGCCCCCGCACTGCTGCTGGCCGCCCGCGCCGTGCAGGGTGTCGCCGCAGCGGCGCTGCAACCCGCGATCATCGCCCTGATCAACACGTCGTTTTCGGCCGGCGCCGCCCGCAACCGTGCGCTCGGCGTATGGGGCACCGTCGGCGCGTCCGGCCTGGCCACCGGCGTGGTCATCGGCGGCCTGCTCAGCACCGTTTCCTGGCGCTGGGTGTTCCTGATCAACCTGCCGCTCGCCCTCATCTGCGCGATCGGCGCCGTGCGGTGGCTGCCCCGCGGCCGCGGCACCACGGCCACGGCCAGCCAGCTGAACGTGCCCAGCGCGATTCTGTGCACCGGCACCGTGCTGTCCACCGCACTTGCCCTGACCTGGGCCTCCAGCAACGGGTGGAGCTACGGCGGCACGCAGGCCGCATTCGCCGTCGCGGCCGTGCTGCTGGCCGCGTTCGTGCTGCGCGAACGCGCCAGCGCCCACCCGCTGGTCGACCCGCTGCTGCGGCGCACCCGGTCGCTGCTGGTCGGCTGCGGCAGCACCGCGCTGTACATGGCCAGCGTCGGCAACCAGTTCTTCGTCCTGACCATGCTGCTGCAGCAGCTGCGCGGCTACGGCCCGATCGCGGCAGGCATGGCGTTCCTGCCGATGGCCGCAGCGATCACCGTCGCGAACTCGGTCGCCGCCCGGATCGTGGCCGCCATCGGCGTCCGGGCGACCCTGTGCCTGGCCTTCGTCGGCAACGCCGCGGGCCTGGGACTGCTGGCCGCGCAGGTGCACGGCGAAAGCTACCTGCTGCACCTGCTGCCCGGGCTGCTGATCACCGGTTTCGCGCACGGGATCACGTACGTGTCGATGTTCATCGCAGGCACCGCCGACATCGACGACCGCAACCAAGGCGTCGGCAGCGCACTGATGACGACCGCGCAGTACATGAGCGGCGCCCTCGGCGTGGCCGTGCTCGTGCTGGTGCTCGGCGTCGACCCAGGACCCGGCGACTTCGGGGCCGCGTTCGTCACCACCGCCGTGGCCGCCGCCGCGGGCGCGGCCCTGGCCTGGTTCGGCCTGCCCCGCCGCGGACCGGCCAGCCCCGGCGCACCGGTGGGCACCGGCCACGACGCGCCGCTCGCCGACAGCGACCCGACCGCCGGCGACGAGCCGCGGGTCGGCGCCGGCACGGCCGACCGGAGCCGGTCGTGAGGGCCGCGGCCTGGGTCGCGCAGCTCGGCGTGCTGGTCGTGCACAACGACCCCGTCGTGGAGGCGGAGCTGTCGCGCCGGGCACCGGCCGGGGTCAGCGTTCACGCCGCCCGCTTCGAAAGCCCCACCAGCACCGGCGCCGAATACACCCACGAGACCTGGCAGAACCTGATCGCCCACCCGGACATCCGCCGCGGGCTGACCCAGCTCGGCCAGATGGACCTGACCGCGATCTGCCTGTGCTTCGCCTCGGCGAGCTTCTTCGGCGGCCTGGCCTTCGACCGCGGCTTCGCCGCCGCGGCCAGCGAACTCGCCGGCGGCACCCCGGTCTACACCGCCGGGGAGGCGATCCGCGCCGGGCTGAGCGAGCTGGGCGTACGCCGCCCGCTGGTGGTGGCCCCGCCGTGGTTCACCGCGCCGACGTTCGCCGCAGCCGAGCGCTACCTGGCCGCAGCGGGCTACGAGGTGGCCGGCCTGGTCCACTACCAGCTCGGCACCGGCTGGGACACGGTGCAGCGGCACCGGCTGTTCGACCAGGGCGGCCGCTGGGCGGTCGACCCGGACGAGGTCAGCCGGCACGTGGCAGCCGCATTCCCGCCCGACGCCGACGGGGTGCTGATCCCCGGCAGCGGCTTTCGGTCCTGGGACGCGGTGGCCGCACTCGAACGGCAACTGGACGTCCCCGTCGTCACCTCCAACCAGGCCTGCCTGCGCCGGCTGCTCGCCATCGCCGGCCTGCACGACACCGTCCCCGGAGGCGGCCGCCTGGTCGACGCGCACCCCTGACCCGCACCCGCCCACCACCCACCAGCGACCCGAACAGGAGAAACCGTGCCCACGCCAACATTCTGTGCCGCCTTCGCCGACCAGGTCGGCGCCACACCCGACGCCCCGGCCCTGGCCACCGACAGCGACATCGTCACCTACCGGCAACTACAGACCCGGGTCCTGCTCGCACAGCAGGCGCTGACCGCACTGCACATCGACCCGCAGCTGCCGGTCTGCATCCCGGCCGTGAAAACCCCCGACACCGTCGCGCTGCTGATCGCCGCGTTCGCGGCAGGCCGCCGGGTGCTGCTGCCCTCAGCGTCGCTGGGTGCCGAGGCGCTGACCCGGCTGTGCACGCTCGTCGGCTGCGCGGACATCCTCGACAGCACCGACGGCCGCGTGACGGCCCGGCCCAGCGGCGCCCCCGGCCGGCCGCTGCCCGGCACCGGCCTGCTGCTGACCACCTCCGGATCGACGGGCACACCGAAGGTCGTCGAACTGGCCGCCGACGGCGTCGACGCGTTCCTGGACTGGACGGCGATGACCTTCGACATCGCCCCCGGCGCGCGGGTGCTCAACTACGCGCCCCTCAACTTCGACCTGTGCCTGCTCGACGTGTGGGCCGCGCTGGCCGCCGGCGCGTGCGCGCAGCTGGTGGACCCGGAACGAGCCGCCGACCCGGCGTGGCTGGCCGCGTTCTGCCGGGACCGGCAGCCGACCGTGGTGCAGGCGGTCCCGCTGTTCTTCCGGCTGGTGACCGAGGGCGGCGACCGCTTCCCCGGCGTACGCGATGTGCTGCTCACCGGCGACGTCGTGCCACCGGCCCTGCTGGACCGGATCGTCGAGGCGTTCCCCGACGCCCGGCTCTGGAACGTCTACGGCTGCACCGAGACCAACGACAGCTTCCTGTACCGCATCGATCCCGAACAGGTACGCGCCCACGGTGCGATGCCGATCGGGCATCCGATCACCGGCGTCCAGACCTCCGTCGTCGACGCCGACGGCGCCGAGCTCACCGGCGCCGGCACCGGCGAACTGGTCGTACGGACCCCGTTCCGGGCCCGCGGATACCTCGGCACCGACACCGGCCGCTGGCACGACGGCTGGTTCCGCACCGGCGACCTGGTCCGGCGCGACGAGTCCGGGCTGGTCTTCCTCGAAGGCCGCAACGACCACCAGGTGAAGGTCCGCGGCGTGCGGACCAACCTGCAGGAGGTCGAGCAGGTCGTGCTCGCCCACCCGGAGGTCGTCGAAGCCGCCGTGATCGCCGTGCCGGACCAGCACGCCGGCAACGTCCTGCACGCGGTGGTCCGGGCCCGGACCGCGTCGGCGGTCAACGGGCTGCACCTGCGGGTGCACTGCGCCGCCGCCCTGCCCCGCACCGCCATACCCGGCTCGTTCGAACTGGTCGAGGAAGCCCTGCCCCGCACCTCGACCGGCAAGGTCGACCGCAACGTCTTGCGCCAGCGCCGCGGCCGTGCCGCGCACGCGAACGCCGAAGGGAGCTGACCACCATGATCACCTGGAGTGAGGAACAGCGCGACCTGCGCACCCTGGCCGAGGAGCTCGGCGAGGCCGCGGGCAAGGACCACCTCGAACGCGACGCGCACCGAGAGTTCGGCGCCGCGGCGTGGCAGACGGTCCGGGAGACCGGCCTGCTGGGCCTGCCCTTCGACGAGCGCTGGGGCGGCCTCGGCCAGGACCTGCTCACCACGATGTACGTCCTGGAAGGGCTCGGCTACGCCTGCCGCGACGGCGGATTCAGCTTCTCGGTGTCCACCCACCTCGTCAGCACCGGCGTGCCGCTGCAACGCTTCGGCTCCACCGACCTCAAGGACCGCTACCTCACCAGGGTCTGCGACGGATCGATCATCGGCGCGCACGCGATCAGCGAACCGTCCGGCGGCTCCGACGTGATGGCGATGCGCACCACCGCTGTGCGCGACGGTGCCGACTACGTCCTCAACGGCAGCAAAGCGTTCGTCACCAACGGCCCGATCGCCGACGTCATCGTGGTCTACGCGCTGACCGGAAAACGCGGCAGCCCCGCCGCGCTGACCGCGTTCCTCGTCGACCGGAACACGCCCGGCCTGGTCGTCGGACCGCCCGTCACCAAGATGGGCCTGAGCACCTCACCGTTCTGCGAACTGTTCCTCGACGACTGCCGGGTCCCGGCGGCCAACGTCGTCGGCTCGCTCGGCGCCGGCTACCTCGTCATGGACCACGTCATGAAATGGGAGATCCTCTGCTCCTTCATCATCAACGTCGGGGAGATGCAGCACCGGCTGGAACGCTCGATCGACTACGCCCGCACCCGCGAGCAGTTCGGCCAGAAGATCGGCAGCTTCCAGTCGGTGTCCAACCGCATCGCCGACATGCACATCAGCGTCAACAACGCCCGCAAATGGCTCTACGACACCGGCCAGCGGCTCGGCAACGGTGAGAACGTCACCGTCGACATCGCCGCCAGCAAGCTGATCGCCAGCGAAGGCAACCTGGCCTCCGCGCTGTCCGCCGTCCAGATCTTCGGCGGCTACGGCTACACCACCGAGTACGGCCTGGAGAAGGACCTGCGCGACGCCGTCGCCGGGACCATCTACTCCGGCACCTCCGACATCCAGCGCCAGCGCATCGCCAAGATGCTCGGCCTATGAGGCCGTCGCCACGCCGCTCCGCCCTCATCGACCAGCCCTACCTCGGGAGGAAACCACCATGCCGACCCAAGCCATCGACACCGCCCTGCTCCAGACCACCGAGTTCCTCGACCACGACTCCGACGTCGTGCGTGACTTCGTCGCCCGGGCCCTGCCCGGCGGCGGTGAGGACCTGACCCCGACCGAGAAGGCCGTCGCGCTCTACTACGCCGTGCGCGACGGCATCCACTACGAGGTGTACGGCGCAGACCTGTCCCGCCACGGCCTGCAGGCCAGCGCCACGATCACCCGCGGCACCGGCTTCTGCGTGCACAAGTCCATCGTGTACGCCGCCGCGGTGCGCTCGGTCGGCGTGCCCAGCCGCATCTACTACGGCGACGTGCGCAACCACCTCGCCTCGCCCCGCCTGGAGGAGCTGATGGGCGGCAACATCTTCACCTTCCACAGCCTGACCACCGTGCACCTCGACGGGCGCTGGGTGCGCGCCACCCCGGTCTTCAACAAACTGCTCTGCCACCTCTACAAGATCAAGCCGCTGGAGTTCGACGGGCGCACCGACTCGATGTACCACCCGTACGACGAGGACGGCCGCCGGCACATGGAGTTCCTGCACGAGCACGGCGAATTCGACGACGTGCCCTACGACATGGTCGTCGGCGGCATCCGCGCCGCCCACCCCAAGCTGTTCGCCGGCGAGCACACCACCGCCCGCGGCTCCCTGATCGCCGACGCCGCCGCCCCGGGAGGTGGGTGGTGAACCCGCTGAAGAACAGCACGGCGCCGCCGGGGCGCGCACCGAACCGCCGGGAGCACGCCGACCTGGAACTGGTCGTACCCGCGTTCAACGAGGCCGCCCGGCTGCCCGCGACACTCGCCGCGGTGACCGGCTTCCTGTCGGCAAAGCCCTGGCACGCCCGCGTCGTCGTCGTCGACAACGGCAGCACCGACGACACCGCCACCATCGTCGACGCCTGCGGCTGGGACGTGGAGGTCGTCGTCGTCGGCTGCTCCCGGCCCGGCAAGGGCGCGGCAGTGCGCCGCGGCATCGCCGGCAGCACCGCCCGATTCGTCGGCTTCATCGACGCCGACCTGTCCACCCCGGTGCCGACCCTCAACCGGGCCATCGCCGAACTCGAAGCCGGCGCCACCGCCGCGATCGCGTCCCGGCACGCCCCCGGCGCCGAACTGACCCACCCGCAACCACTGCTACGGCGGCTCGGCGGGTCGGTGTTCCGCCACCTGGCCCGCCGCCTCGTGCCCGGCATCCACGACACCCAGTGCGGCTTCAAGATCTTCGACCGGGTAGCGGTCCAGCAGGCGCTGCACCGCTGCCAGGTCAACGGATTCGCCTTCGACGTGGAACTGCTACGCCAGCTGCGCCGCGCCGGCGGCCGCATCGCCGAGATCCCCGTCACCTGGACCGACGACGAGCGCTCGACGTTCCGCCCGCTGCGCGACGGGCGGGCCGCATTCGCCGACCTGCTGCGCCTCTACCGGGCCGACCGGCTCGGCACCAGCCAGGCAGGTGCCCGATGAGCACCCCACGCCCGACCCCGCGAACCCGGCGGGTGCTCGTGCTCAGCCGGTACGACATCGGACACCCGCACGCCGGCGACATCGAGCACTACCTGCACGAGATCACCCGGCGCTGGGCCGCCGACGGCTGCGAGGTGACCTGGTCGACGACACGGTCGCCGGGCATGAGCGCCGAGCAGACCATCGCCGGCGTACGGATCCTGCGCTCGCTCAGCCCGCTGGGCGCCCTCACCCGCCTGGTCGGCGAAGGCGCCCGGTTCGACGCCATCCTCGACGGCGGCGACCACGGCGCAGTGATACCGCTGGTCACCGGCCAATCCGTACCGGTGGTGCCGGTGGTGCACCGGATCCGCCCACGCCCCGCCGGCCGCCTGCGCCGGCTGCTCACCGGCCCCGTGTCCCGCTGGAACCGCCCGGACCAGGCCGTGGTCGTGCTGTCCCCGTCGGCACGGCACGACCTGCGCCACCGGCACCGCTTCGGCGGCCCGATCTTCGTCGTCCCGCCCGGTGCACCGCCACCGCCCGCGAGCTCCGGCGTGGACCCAGGCCGGGCCCCGGCGCCGATGATCGTCGTCGACGTGGACCTGGTCGCCGAGCAGCGCATCGACCTGCTGCTCAAAGCCGTGCCGCAGGTCGCCGCGGCGGTGCCGGGCCTGCGCGTCGAGATACTCGGCGACGGCCCGCAACTCGCCGCGCTGCGCGACCTGGCCGCGACATCACCGACGGCAGCGTCGGTGACCCTGCACGGCCGGGTCACCGACGGCGAAAGGGACGCCTGGCTGCGCCGCGCCTGGCTGACCGTGTCCACCGCCACCGGCGCAGCCTGCGGCTGCCCACTGCTGGCCGCCGCCGCATACGGCGTACCCGGCGTGGCGCTGCAGGCACCCGGCACCCGGGACTTCCTGCGGGCCGGGCGGACCGGACACCTCGTCGACTCCCTGGAGGACCTGCCTGCCGCACTGATCGAACGGCTGACGGCGCTGGCCGACCCCGCAAACGTCCGGCGGGCCGCGCAAGCATGCCGGACCTGGGCCGACTGCTTCACCTGGCAGCGCAGCGCCGCGCTGCTGGCCGGGGTCGTCGAACACCAGATCCGCGCGCACCACTCCGGCGCGGCCCGCCGCCGCTCGGCCCGCTCCGACATCGCCACCCTGGTGCGGCTGCCCGCGGGCGCGCACGTGCCGGCCGGCGCACTGCGCCCGACCGACGAGGTGGCCACCACCGACGGGCAGGTCAACGTGATGCTCAACGGCTGCGACGAGCTCGACGCGCTCGGCGTGCTGGCACGCCTGGGCGTCACCGGCGCCGGGCACCGCCTGGCCGGGCACGACGACCTGCTCATCGGACCGCATCCGCTGCCCCCACTACTGGCCGGGCCACCCGCCCGGCGTACCCGACCCCGACCGCCTAACCGGGAACAGGCGCCGGCCGCACCGTCGCTGCTGCGCGACCCGAGCCCGATCCCCGCCAACCGCCGTCCACTCACCTTCAAGAGAGGCTGACCATGTACACCACAGAAACCCCGTCCACCCGCCCGAGCCGCCGGCTCGTCATCGGCACCGCGATCGCGGTGGTCCTCAGCGCCATCGTGCTGGCGCTGATCGCCGAGGCCGTGTTCACCCACGACGCCTACTGGGTCCAGCGCTGGACCGTCGACCTCAAGGTCTACCTGGCCAGCGGCCTGGCCGTGCGCGACGGCACCTCCCTGTACGACGTCGTGATCCAGTCACCGCTGTACGGCCCGATGCCGTACCTGTACCCGCCGCTGACCGCGATCCTGTTCTTCGTCCCGCTGTCGTTCCTGCCCATCGGCACGGCGAGCTTCGTGTGGAACGCGGTCTCGCTGGTCGCGCTCGGCGCGGTGGCGTGGATGTCGCTGCGCATCGCCGGAGTCCGCGACCCGCGGGTGCACGCCGTGCTGACCGTCGTCGTGCTCGCCCTGGCGACCTGGCTGCTGCCGGTGCGGATCCAGCTGATCGCCGGACAGATCAACATGTTCCTGCTGCTGCTGGTGCTGTTCGACTTCCGCGGCAACACCGGCCGCTGGCGGGGCATCGGCATCGGCATCGCCGCCGGCCTGAAGATCACCCCCCTGATCTTCATCGGATACCTGGTCGTCACCCGCCAGTGGCGGGCCGCCGGCACCGCGCTGGGGGCGTTCCTCGCGACGGTCGCGGCCGGGTTCGTGCTGATGCCGGGCGACTCCGCGACCTACTGGGGCGGCCTGGTCCTGCACTCCTCCCGCGCCGGCGGCGTGTTCGACACCCCGAACCAGTCGCTGTCCGGGGCGATGGCCCGCGCGATGTCGGTCGAGCAGTTCGCGAACTGGTGGCTGGTCGTGCTGGCCCTGGTGGCGGTCGCGGGTCTGGCGGTGGCCCGCTACGTGCACCAGCGGGGCTCGGACTTCCTGGGCTTCTCCGCGGCCGCCATCACCGGCCTGCTGGTCTCGCCGGTGAGCTGGGAGCACCACTGGGTGTACGTGATCCCGCTGCTGATCTGGCTGGCCGTCCGGGCGTACCAGAAGCGTTCGGTGGGCCTGGCGGTGACCACGGCGCTGCTGGTCACGGCGTTCACGGTGCGGATCTTCTCGCTGCTCGGCATCCAGGAGTCGCCGCCCGCACCGATGGCGCTGGCAGCCTGGGAGCAGGTGATCGGCGCGATGTTCCCGCTCACCGGTCTGCTGCTGCTCATCGTCGGCCCGTTCTGGGTTCGCCGTAACCTGCCTGCCCCGGCGGTGACGCCGGCGGCGGTGGCCACGGCCGCCCCGGTCCGCGAACCGGCGCAGGCCCTGGCGGGCTGAGCCGTACCGGTGCCGCGGGGGACGCCGTCCTGGCGTCCCCCGCGGCATCCGTGTGCGTGACGTGCGGTGCCGCGGCACCCGGGGCGGTGCCGCGGATCGGCCTGGTCAGGCCGGTGGGGGAGCGGTGCTGCCCCGCACGACCAGCTCGGTGGGCAGCACGACATGCTCGGCCGTGACGACACGTCCGGCGCGGGTGTCCTCGATCGCGGCGTTCAGCGCCTCGGCGGCGACCCGGCCCTTGGCCACGACATCCTGGCGCACGGTGGTCAACGCCGGCCGGATCTGCGTCGCCAACGGACTGTCGTCGAAGCCGACGATCGAAAGCTGCGCCGGGACGCTGATACCGAGCTCCTCGGCGACCTGCAGCGCGCCGTAGGCGACCGCGTCGGAGAAGCACAGGATGGCGGTGGGCCGGTCGGGACGGTCAAGCAGCAGCCGCGCTCCCGCCTTCGCCAGCTCCAACACGGATCCGTCCTGGCGGGCCATCAGCGGCACGATCCCGGCCGCGTCGAGCGCGTCGCGCCAGCCAAGCCGGCGCTGCGTCGAGGCGTGCCCGTCGACCGTGACGTCCTCCGGCCCGATCAGCCCGTGCCTGCCGTGCGCGCCCGACATCAGCAGGCCGATCCTGCGGTGGCCGAGGTCGATCAGGTGCTGGGCGGCGGCGCGGGCCCCGGCACGGTCGTCCACGTTGACCGCGGCGATGCCGTCGACCGGGGTCTGGTCGATGTAGACCAGCGGCAGGCGGCGGCGCGTGAGGTACTGCACGGCCAGTGACGTCGGATCGCAGGAGTACACCAGCGCGCCGTCGATGGCGACGTCGCGCGCGGGAACGACCTCGCCGTCATCGGACGAGGTCAGCAAGGTGAGCGCCAGACCGGTCGGGCCGAGTTGCTCGGCGATCGCGCCGAGGAAGCTGGTGGCGACCGGGTCGGTGAAGGCGAAGCGAAGCGAAGAGGTCAGCACGATCCCGACCGCGCCCGTGGTGCCCTTGGCCAGGGCACGGGCTGTGGGGTCGGGCCCGACGTAGCCGACCTCCGCAGCGGCGGCGAGGATCCGTTCGCGTAGCGAGGCGGAGAGCTGGTCCGGTTTCGAGAACGCGTTCGACACGGTCATCCGGCTCACGCCGACACGGTCGGCGATCGTCTGCAGGGTCACCCGTGCCGCCACGTCACCGCCACTCGCTGAGCCACGTCCGCCGCCCCGGCCGGTGGCGGCTCGTCCGGTTCGGCCGCGGCGCGCCGCCGCGGTGCCGATCGAGGTTTCAGATTAGCAGTTGGTCGGCTCAGGCCGTCTTGATCAAACGGGCGGCCCGGGTGATGCCGCGGGCGAGCCCGTCGCGGACCGCCCGGATGCGGTGGGGCCGCTCCACGTGCGGGACGACCGGAGCGTTGGGGCGGGCGCTGGCGAACTCATACGTGACGTTGTCGACGGCGCTGACGAAGGCGGCTGGCATTTCCACGACGGTCTCCTGACTTCGGAAAACTTATTCTGTACCGATACAGTAAAGGAGCGCGACTGTACCGGTCAAGAGATTTACTGGACCGGTACAGATAAATTCACCGACATGATCGCGGGTTCCGACGCGAGACCACGATCACCGCGAGCACCGGCAGACTCCCGTCGGCATCAGGCTCCAGCGGTCCGGCGACCATAGGATCGGACCGTGGACGGTCTCCCTGATGCGGATCAGCTGACTGACGTGAGCGGCTGGGTGCGGCTGTTCGTCAGCTACAACCAGTACGAGGTGGGCACGGTGCCGGGCGCGTCCGGGGCCCGGATCTACACCCTCGGCGACGGGCTGCTGCACGTCAGCGGGCCGAACCAGGTCGTCGGCTTCTGCGGCGTGCACACCGGCTGGATCGAGGCGCGGGTGCGTGTCCTGCCCGAGCCCCCGGCGCAGGTCGACGGCGGCTGGGACGCGATCAGTGAGGCGACGCTCTGGAGCCCCAGCGGCCGGTTGTCGGTCATCGGCCTGATGGGCGGCACCGCGCCGGAACTCACCGATGTCGCCGTGCCGCGCGGGCTGATCCGGGTGCGGGTGCACGCACGTGACCGCCTGCACGAGGAGCTGCGCAGCGACGACGACCCGCCCGAGCGGCACGAGCTGCACATCTGGGCGGTGTCCGAGGACGTGCCATGGCGCACCGTGCTGGCCGACCCGCAGCGCCGCGGCTGGGAACAGAAACCGGCGAAGGCCGCCGCATGGGCGATGCTGTCACTGGCGCCGCGCCCGTCGCAGCGTCCGAGCATCCTGCCACCGCTGCCATCCGACCCGTACGAGGACGACACCGGCCTGCCACGGGTCGCGGTGGTCCGCTGCCGGCCCACGCCGGTCGAGGCCCCGGTCGGCGTGCTACCGGTCGGCGACCTGGAGGTCCGGCTGAAGAGGATCGACGACGAGACCTTCGACTGGACGTGGGCCACCGCCGACGAACCGATCTTCCCGCAACCGCTCGTCGCGCTGCCCGACGACGAGCCGAGCACCATACGGCTGACCGGCGGCCCGGACGGCTACACGCTGCGGCACGAGGGAGTCCTCGGCCGGCACGCCTTCGCACTCGGCCTGATCTGGGACCACCTGCTCGACGCCCCTGGGGCGTATCCGTGGATCGACACCCTTCGTGAGCAGGCCACCGAGGCACACGCGCAGGTCGAGAAAGCCCGCCGCCGGCAAGCCGAGCGTGACGCCACGCGATGGGGTGGCACGCCACCGTCGGACCGTGTCCGCGCGCTCTCCGGCCAGGCGCAGTCCCTGGCCCGGATCGACCGACCGCTGCTCGACCGCATCGAGGCGCTGCCGGCCCCGCGCCAGCGCGAAACAGCCTGCTGGGCGGCCCGCCGCGCGATGCGGGTGGCCGGGCTGGAACAGATCGGGTGGATCGCCGAAGCGCTCGCCGCCGCCGAGGCCGCCCGCCCACTGCCCGGATCCTTCATCGAGCAGCACGGTGCCGCCGCGTTCAACCGGCTGCTGTCCGATCCCGAGGTGCCGCGTACCACCGTGCCGCTGCGCCGGGACCCGGCAGTGTTCAGCACGAGGGCCGTCACCGAGATACTCCAGCAGGCCGCCGCGTTCCCCGCCCTGACCGCCTTGGCCGGTGACGATCCGCTGGCCGCCGCGATCGACGCCGTCTACAACGCGGCGGTTGCGCACGGAGACGACCGGGATCGCTTCCTCGCTGACGCCCGCGCCACCGTGGGCTGAGCCCGACGCGACCACGAACATCTGCACGCCTCGGCCGCGTCTACGCAGACGGCTACCGTCGTCGACTTGCCGGCCCCCGGGCGGACGCCCCCCACGAACCCATGCGAGCTGGTAGAACTGGTGGCCGTGTCCCAGACAGATGATCACCTTGTGGATGTAGCACCGCCCGTGGAAGCAAACGCGGACCTCACGCCGCCCGTGGCCCGCCGACGCCTGCCGCGGTGGGTGCCGGCCGCGGCTGGGGTGGCGATCATGCTCGTGGGCGCTGGCGGGGCGGTGATCGCCGCACCCGCACTGTTCGCGCCGCAGCACGAGTACGCGGTCTCGGTCTTTCTGAAACTCGATGCCACCGCGGAGCAGAAGGCCGCCGTGGAAGAAGCGTTGTCCGATGTCGACGATGTGGACACGGTGCGGTTCGAGAGCCGTGAGCAAGCCTGGAAGGAATTCCAGGAGATGGCCAAGGACCGCCAGGACCTGCTGGCCGGTGGCTCGGCTTCGCTGCCCGAATCGTTTCGCCTCGACATCGTCGCCGCCGCCTTCGACTGCGAGAGTCTGGACGTGCTGCTGAGCCTGCCCGTGGTCGAGCGGGTCATCGTCGTCCAGCGCCCCGAGGATGACGAACCCGGGGCGAAGATCAACTGCGGGAATCTGCTGCGTTGACCGACGACAGGCAGCGGCGGGCATGGAGATGACGCCGCTGCCTGTGCCGGTACGCAGACCTATAACAGGTTGCCGCAGGCGATGGTCGCCGTGGGCTGGTTCCTGCCGTTCGACCGCTGGAGCACGACGATCGTGTCGGCTCCCGCCATGCTCGTCAGGGGCGTCAGGCGCTCGCAGTCGAACACCACCTCGGCGAAATCGGCGTTGAAGGAATCGGGCAGGTCGTCGACCTTGATTTTCGCGGCCAGCGCCGGGTCAGCCTTGAGCAGCTGCTGAGAGAGCTGCCAGGCCTCCTCCCGGCTTTCGTACTTGACGCCCTCCACCCCGTCGAGGGCGGCCAGCGCGGACTGCAGGGCGGCCTTCTGCCCCGCGTCGATGTCGCGATCCAGGTAGACGGTGACGGTGAACCGGTTCTCCGGCACCAGCCTGCCCGTCAGCGCCATCACGCCGGTGGCCGTGAGCGCTCCGACAAGCAACAGGCCCACCACCGACAGGGACATGATCACGAGGCGTCGGGTCGTCGGCCGGGCGGCGGGGCTCGGCTCGGTCGCGGGCGAGGACTCCACCGGCAGCTGATCAAGAGGTTCTGGCACGGAGACAATTTCTACCAGCACTCACCGGCTCGTAGGGGGCGCGTCCGACCGGCGACTGTCGTCTCATCACCGGTGTCCTCGTGGTCCGGGTGATCTGCACTGATGCGGTCGTGTCCGGCCGCAACCGCGGATCGGGCGAAGCGCGCCGACACGGCATCGCCGTACGAGCAGCGGTCAGACCCAGCCGCGGCGCCCGGCGGCGAGCCCCGCCTGGAAACGGCTGCGCGCGTCGAGCCGCTCCATCAGGTCGGCGGCCATGCGGCGTACCGTCCGTAGCGAGACGCCCAGCTTGCGGGCGGCCATCTCGTCGGTGTGCCCCTCGGCCAGCATCGACAGCAGCTGCTTGTCCTGCGGGGCCAGGCCGTCGGCGTCGACCGGTGCGGGTTCGCCGAAGGGCACCGCGCCGGCCCAGATCTGCTCGAAGAGGGCGTAGACCGCGGCCACCATCCCAGGGCTGCGCACCTCGACGGCGCCGAGCCGGCTGTTGTGCGGGTCGAGCGGCAGCAGCGCGACCTCGCGGTCGTACACGATGGCCAGCATCGGGATGGTGGAGGCCGTCCGCAACGTGGCACCCAGGCCGGTCAGCCAGCGTGCGTGGGCCACCAGCGCCGGATCGTTGCGGTAGCTCTCCTGATAGATCGCGCGCAGGCCCACGCCGCGCGCCAGCATCGCCTGGTTCAGCGGTGTGCTGGCCGACTTCGCGTCCGGGGTCTGCGTGCTGCGCGGGTTGAGGGACACGCACTCGCGGCGTACGTTGCAGCTGAGCTGCTCGATGCGGGCCCGTACCGCGTCGATGCCCTCCAGGCGCGTGGACAGCTCCCGCTGCGCCTGCCGCTCCTGTTCATGCGCGATCGCGGCGATCGCATCGCGGGTCGCGGAGATCTGCTGCTGGCGTTCCAGCACCTCACGCTCGGCCTCGGCGAGCAGTGCGGTCAGCCCGACCGAGGGACCGACCGCTTTCAGCGAACCGGATTCGTCGTTCGTGAGCAGGGACAGGTCGGCGAGCTGGTCCAGCGCCTGCCGGATCTGTTTCTCGGTGGCGCCGAGCTGCATCGCGAGCTGCTGCACGCTGGCGGTGTGATCGGCCAGCATTGCCCGATACACCGACTCCGTGAGATTGCCTATGCCAAGCCATGCAAGCACCGACTGCCCCCCTCGTGGCATGGACCGAGTATCGACAATGATCACCGATCCGGCAACCCTGCGAGGGGCATGCTGTCCGGTATCCACCAGATCGACAGCGAAGACCGTCCGCCTGTTAAGACAGGCGTTTGAGCGGGGCTCATGCGGGGTAGGCGTTCGCGTTGATCGATGGCTCCTAATAGGTGTGCCGGTGGATAGGGGTCACGGATAGGGCTTCGGCGGCGGTGGCGATCTCGGCCGGGCGGAGCAAGCTGAACACGGTGCAGCGGTTGCTGCTCGTGCGTCAGTGCTGATGAACCCGACGGGCGCGACCCTTCGACACTCCGATTTCGACACTCGGACGATCACCTGGAGGCCGCGCCCGTCTCCATGCCGCCATGATCGCGAGCGGCTGGCCCCAGCCGTCCACGACGGTCGTGTCGACACCCGTGTCCTGGGGCTCGGACGATCAGGTGGTGGCACCAAGGAGCCATGCATTTTGGTGCCAATTGCTTTCTATTCACTTCGCCCGTGCGCCGCTCCACACTTGTTTCAGCGGGGCCGGAGAGGCGCCCCGAAGACCGCGGAAACGGGGAGCAGACATGAAGTGGACAGCTCGGATTCTCATTGTTGCGGCGCTCTTCGCGGTGTTCGGAATGGCTCTCGCACAGCCGGGCGGTGCGGTCACTGCCACTGCCTCCGACACCGTTACACCGGGAGGTAACGAATGGGGGTGACATGCATCTTGTAAGGGTGACGCTGGACAATGCCGGCCCTGCTCGCAAGCAGCTCAGTCAGGCCGTGGCAACGGATCTGATCTGGGCATACGCCGAAGAACGCGATGCCGTCGAACACGTACGGGTGCGGATCGGCACGGGTGAGATGACCGTAGTGCTTTTCATTCGCTCCGCCGACGAGAAGGTCGCCCAAGACCAGGCGGTCGAGATCGTGAATAGAGCGATCAGGGCGCCCGCCCTCGACGGCTGGCGCATCAGGTAATCACGCGACACGAAACGAAGTCGGCGCCTTCCGGGCGTCGTCGCCATGGCTTGCGCCCAATTGTCAATTGCGAAGGAATCGAAGACTCACTACTGGGGACTTGGGCCGCCTCCGGCATGCCGGAGGCGGCCCGCCAGTTAACGCTGCCGTCACTCAATGGACTTCTAGCCAGTTCTTACCGAAGGGAAGACAGTGACCATCCGGGTACTCATATGTGACGAACTGCCAGTTATCGGGGACGGTCTCAGAACTCTGCTCGACGCGGTCCCGGGCATCGACGTGATCGGCACGACCGACAACGGCATGGAGGCCATCGTCCTCGTGCGCACCACACGGCCCGATGTCGTGGTCACCGACCTGAACCTCCGCACGATCTCCGGCCTGGAGATGATCCGCAGACTCGCCAAAGAGGACACACCGCCCAACATCGTGGTGTTCACCGAATCCGACGCCGACAAGACGGTCAGCGATGTACTGCACGCCGGCGTGAGCTGCCTGCTCGGCAAGGACGCCAGACCGCAGGAGCTCATCACCGCGATCCAGGCGGCAGCCGCCGGGCAGACCGTGCTCGCGCCGAGCGTCGCGCAGCGCCTGGTCACGTGGTTCCGTACGCAGCCGCACCGCGAGGAGGCCGTGTACCCGGGAGCCGACGAGCTGACCACGCGGGAACGGGAGGTGGTCCGGATGGTGGCGCGGGGCATGTCCACCGAGGAGGTGGCCCGCGAGCTGTACATCGGCGAGGCCACCGTCCGTACCCACGTCTACCGGGTGCGCACCAAGCTCGGCGTCCGCGACCGCGCCGAGCTGGTGTCTCTGGCCTACCGGGCCGGGCTCATCCAGTCCGACGGTCCGCTTTTCGGCGACGAGCGCATCCTGTCACCGGTGGCAGCGCGTACGAGGTGAGCCGTTACACCCCTGTCGTCGCCGCAGCCGGGAGCTCCATGCCGGCGGCGGCGCGCCGGGCTGTGCGAAGGCAGTCGGCGCCGACGATCCGCCACAGGGCAGCGGGGTCGCCGTATCGCGCGGACTCGGCCGCGGCCAGCCGGAAGTAGCGGTGCAGACCGAGTTCGGCCGTCATGGCACGCACCCCGCAGCTCTGCATGCTCACCCGCACCACGTCGCGCGCCGTTTCCGCGGCCAGCGCCAGCGCCATGATCGGCTCGGTGCCGACCGTGTCCGGCTCGTTGTCGACCATCCAGGCGCCCTGATACACCGCCGCGCTGGTCGCGCGCAACGCCACCATGGCCCGCGCCAGCGGGAACGAGACCGCGGGCAGGTCACGCAGCCTGGCACCAAACTGCCGCCGGAAGCCGGTGTACTCCACCGCGATCCGGTGCGCACCGTCGGCGATGCCGAGCAGGTAGCCGGCCTGCCGCAGCCGGGCCCGGGCCAGCGGACCGGCGAGCGCCTGGTCGAGTTCTCCGACCACGTCTGTCGGCGTGACCGGCGTGGCCTCGAACCGGACGACCGGTGGCCAGCAACCGGCCTGCACACTGACCCCGGCGGCGTCGCGGGGCACCGCGACCAGGACCGGCCCTGCGAAGCCGGTGGTGACCGGCACCAGCAGCAGCGCGGGATCGGGATCGTCGACCGTGACCGTGCCGGTCAGCTCCCAGCCTGTCGCACCCGGTGTCGCGGTGACACCGTGTCCCGCCGGGAGGGCCTCCAGCCCGGCCAGCGCGACCCCGCCTGCCGGACAGCCGACATCGGCCGCCATCGCATCACCGCGGTAGGAGTTGCCGCAGGCCGCGCGGCCGAGCTCCTCACTGACGAGCACGCCCGCCGTCAGGCCGAGCTCGAGTCCGCCGACGAACGCGGGCCGCTCGAAGTCGGCGACGCCCAGTTCGTCGAGCACGGTGCGGGTGGGTCCGCAGCCTCCGTCGGCGACCGGCGCGCCGTGCACGCCCGGCTGTACCGGAACTGCGGCCAGCGCCGTACGCAACGCCTTGCGCACCTGGACGAACAGCGGATCGGGGGTGAGGTCCATGTCAGTGCTCCTGGTGTTCAAGGGAGTCGAACGCGGCGGCCATGATCTGCAGCATCACCTCGGACGTTCCCGCCGACAGGGTCAGCCCGGGCGCCTCCCGGTAGGCGGAGTTCAGGATCCGGGCTGACCTGGTGCGGTCGGCCCGCTGCTCGGGGCTGGGGATGTCGACCGCCCACGCCGCGATGCTCTGGGCGAGTTCGCTGCTGTGGTACTTGGCGACGGCGGCCGCGACCGGGTCGATGCGGTCGGCCTGGATTCCGGTGAGCACTTCCCACGCCAGGGCGTGGTCGGCTGCGAGCGCACCTTTCCAGCGCCCGATCTGTTCGACGTAATCGACGTGCGTGGAGCCGGGCTCCCGGTCGATCAGCGACTCCAGCGCGGCCTGCAGCCAGTGCTCGGCTTTGAGGAAGTAGTCCAGGCCGGTGCGTTCGATGGTCAGCGCCTCGTTGAGCAGCGGCCACCCTTCGTCGCGCGGTCCGAGCAGGTTCTCGCCCGGCACCCGGACCGCGTCGAGCTCGATCTGGTGGAAGTGCTCGTCGCCGATGCCGGGTATCACCGACACGCGCACACCGGGAGCGCGCAGGTCGACCAGGAACAGGCTGATGCCCTGGTACTTGCCGGCATCGGGTGAGGTGCGGGCCGCGCACAGTCCGAGGTCGACGAACCGTGTCTTGAGACTGAACACCTTCGTGCCGCTGATCCGGTAGCCGTCGCCGTCGGGTGCTGCGACGGTCTGCAGCGCGCCGAGGTCCGATCCTGCGTCGGGTTCGGTGTAGAGCACCGAGGCGAAACTCTCGCCGCGTGCCAGCGCGGGCAGGTGCCTGCGTTTCTGCTCCGCGTCGCCGGCCATCAGCAGGAACTGACCGACGATCTGGATGGTGTTGACGTGCAGGGTGTCCGGCACGCCCGCCCGCACCAGTTCCTCGGCGACGATCGCGGCATCGGTGAGAGGGCGTCCCTGCCCGCCGTACTCGACCGGCCAGTGCACGGCGAGCAGTCCCAGCTCGCCGAGCAGGCGGTAGAGCGGGCGGGCGTCCGGCTCGACACCGTCCGCGCCGGTGGCCTGCGCCGCCGCGCTACGCACCGGCTCGGAGCGCAACGTCTTTCGCACGTCCGCCCGGAAACGCTGTTGATCCTCGGTGAATCCGAACCGCATGGAGGTCTCCTCAAGAGGCGAGCGCATCTTCGATCGCCGCGACGACCCGGCTCAGCGCCGGTTCCGTGAACAGGGTGTAGTGGTCGCCGGGCACGTTCTCGGCTCGGAACCGGCCGGTGCAGACGCTGTGCCACGTGTGCTCCAGGGCGGTGGCCGACGAGGCGGCCAGCACCGTGACCGGCCCGCCGTACGGGCCCTGGGGCCGGTAGGCCTGCATCGACAGGGCACAGGCCCGGAAGGTCTCGTAGCGGGAGGTCAGCTCCTGCCCGCTCAACTCCAGTTCGACGCCGAGTCCTTGCAGCGTCTGCCTGACGTCGGCCCGGCCTGCGACCGGGTCGTCGAGCACCGCGCGTGCTGCCGGGCCGTCACGCCCGGCGAGCCTGGCGACGTCGTGCACGAAGCGCTGCCGGGTCGTCGGCTCGTCGAGCGGGCCGGGGTCCTCGTCGTAGTCGGCGTCCAGCAGCACCAGCGGCGGCCGTCGTCCGGTCAGCGCTTCGAGCTGCCTGGCGACCTCGAAGGCGAGCACGCCGCCGTAGGACCATCCGGCCAGGCAGAACGATTCCGGCAGGACGCCGGCGACCAGCGTCGCCACGATCCGGGCGGCGGTGCCCACCATGGCGTCCTGCGGATCGACGACGGTGTCGGCCGGATCGGCGGCGAAACCGACCACGCTGACGTCGTCGCGCAGCGCCCTGATCACCGGCACGTAGCAGAACAGTTCACCGCCCGACGGGTGCAGCAGGATCACCTGCGCCGGGCCTGCCGCGCGCATCACCACCGGCGCCCGGCCGTCGTCCTTCGCGGCCGCCCGGACAAGCGCCTGGCCGGACAAGCTCTGCAGCGCGTCGAACGGATCCTCGTCGGCACGCTGGGTGGCGCGTACGGTGTCGATGGTCGCGGCCAGGTGCGCGACGGTGGGGGAGACGAAGAAGTCGCCGAGGGTGATCTCCACCCGGAATCTGCGGTTGATCGCCGACATCAGCTGAACGGCCTGCAGGCTGTTGCCCCCGGCCAGGAAGAAGTCGTCGTGCACGCCGAGCCGGCTGTTGCGCAGCAGCGGGGTGAGCACGTCGTGCAGGAGCACCTTCTCGGTCGCCGTACGCGCCTCGTCGGCCGGCCCGGCACCGGTGTCGGCCAGGTCGGGGGCGGGCAGCCGGCGCGCGTCGACCTTGCCGCTGCTGTTGAGCGGCAGCTCGTCCAGGACCACGAAATAGGACGGGATCATGTACGAGGGCAGGAGCGTGCGCAGATGCTCACGCACCGCCGACACCTGCTCCTGCGCAACGCCGGTCACATAGCCGACCAGGTGCTTGTCACCGGCGTCGTCGGCCCAGGCCCGGACGCTGACAGGCCCGATGCCGTCGAATCGGGTCAACGCCGATTCCACCTCACCCAGCTCGATCCGCAGGCCGCGGATCTTGACCTGCTGGTCGAGCCGGCCGAGGAAGACCAGCCGCCCGTCCGGCAGCCGCTTCACGAGGTCCCCGGTCCGGTACAGGCGGCCGCCGGCGGCGGTGCCGAACGGGTCGGCGATGAACTTCTCCGCGGTCAGCTCGTCGCGGTTGAAGTAGCCGCGCGCCAGGCCGGCCCCGCCGATCACCAGTTCGCCCGCCACCCCGATCGGCACCTGGCGCAGGTCGCGGTCCAGCACGTGCGCCACATGGTTGACCATGGGCAGGCCGATTGGCGGCGAGGTGTCCCAGGTGCCCGAGCACTCTTCCACGATCATCGTCACCGTGCACTCGGTCGGCCCGTAGCCGTTGAACAGCCGCCGGCCCGGGTTCCACCGGTTGACCAGCTCACCGCTGAACGCCTCACCGCCGACGAACGCGATCCGCAGCTCGGCGAACCTCTCCGGCGCCAGCAGCGGCATCACGGTCGGCGGCAGGTCGATGACCGTGATACCGGCCCGCTCCATCAGCGACTGGAGCCGGTCGATCGACAGGCGCTCGTCCTCGGTCGCCAGGTACAGCCGGGCCCCGGTCAGCAGCGCGGAGAACGTCTCGAACACGGACACGTCGAAGGTCGCCGACGCGAAGCCGAGCACCCGGTCGGCGGGCGTCAGGTCGAACAGTTCCCGCGTGTTGTCGGTGAAGGCGACCACGCCGCGGTGCTCGAGCAGCACCCCCTTCGGCTTGCCGGTGCTGCCGGAGGTGTAGATGACGTAGGCGACGTCACCGGGCTGCGCCGCGAGCGGCGGATTGTGGCCGGGCATGGCGGCCAGTTCCTCGCGGACGTCGTCGAGTGTCACGACGGGCACGGCGACCTCGCTAACGGCGTTGCCGGCCTCGATGTGCGCGATCACCGTGCACAGGCCCGCGTCGGCGGCGATCTCCGCGACCCGGGCCGGCGGACTCGTCGTGTCGAGTGGCACGTAGGCGGCACCGGTCTTGAGGACGGCGAGGATCGCGGTCGTCAGGTCCAGGTTCCTGCGCAGGCACAGCCCGACCCTCGCGCCCGGTGCGACGCCGCGCTCGCGCAGCAGCGCGGCGAGCCGGTTCGCGCGGGCGTTGAGCTCGGCGTAGCTGGTCTCGACGCCGGCGACGACGACCGCCACGCTGTCCGGAGACTCCTGGGCGCGGGCCTCGAACTGTTCCACGATGGTGGTCTCGCGGATCGGGCGCGTCGGCCCCAGGGCGACCTCGGCGAGAAACTGCACGTCCGCGGCGCTCAGCATCGGCGCTGCCGACAGCGCGGCGTCCGGGGCGGCGGTCAGGTTCCGCAGCAGTCCGTCGTAGTGGCGGGCGAACCTGGCGATGCTGTCGACGTCGAACAGGTCGGTGTTGAACGCGATGTCCAGCGGTGCGTCGTCGCCGGGCGCGGCCTGCTCCGTCAGCTGCCAGCTCATGTCGAACCGGCAGGCGCCGGATGCGACCGCTTCTCGGGACGTGACGATGCCGGGCATGCCGGTCGGGGTGCCCGCGTCGTGGACGTCGAACACGATCTGGAAGATCGGCGAGCGGGCCGGATCGTGTGCCGGGTCGACCGCGTCGACCAGCTTGCCGAACGGCAGGCCGCTGTGCGCCGACGCCTCGCCCGACACGCGCGCGACCCGGCGGATCAGCTCACGGAAGGTCGGATCGCGGGAGACGTCGACGCGCAGCGCCCTCATGTCGGTGAACTGCCCGACGACCGCAGACAGCGACTCGTGCCGGCGGCTCGACTCCGGCGAGCCGATGACCAGGTCATCGATCCCGCAGTAGCGGTGCAGCAGGACGAAGAACGCGGCGAGCAGGACGTCGTGCGGGCTCACGCCCTCCTCCCGGGCCAGTTTCCGCGCCTGGTCCAGTCCGTCGTGCGCGAGCGTGAAACCGGCCTGCGCACCAGTGCTGGTCGGGGTGTCACCACGCGGACGGTCGGTCGGGAACTCGAGCACCTCGACGCCCGCCAGGGTGCTGCGCCAGTACGCGGTCTGCTCGTCCAGGTCGCGGCTGTCGAGCCGGTCGCGCTGCCACAGCGTGTAGTCCGGGTACTGCACCACGGGATCGGGCAGCCGCGGGGCGTCGCCGGCGACCGAGGAGCGGTAGAACTCGGCGATGTCGCGGGCCAGTACAAGTTGCGACCGGGTGTCGCACACCAGGCTCGGCACGTTGAGCAGGAACAGGTGGTCGTCCGGCGCCACCTCGATCAGCGCCGCACGCCAGGTCGGTGTCCTGCTCAGGTCGAACGGTGTCCGGGCCAGCTGCTCGGCCAGCGCCCGCGCAGCGGTCAGCCGCCGGTCGCGGTCCTCGCCTTCCACCTCGATCAGCGGCAGCTCGACCGGGACCTCGGCGGCGACCACCTGCATGAGGTCGTCGGCACGCCGCACGATCGCCGTGCGCAGCGCGTCGTGCCTGGCCACGACCGCGGCCAGGGCCGAGCGCAGCGCGTCGACGTCGAGGTCTCCCCGCAGGCGCAGGCACAGCGGCTCGCCGGGAAGGGAGCCGTCCGGGGCCTGGCGGTCGAGGAACCGCAGGGTCTGCTGCTGTTGTGACAGCGGCACCGGGCCGGTGTCCCGGCGCGGTGCCGGACCCCGCCTGGCCGCGGCTTCCGCCTGTTGTCTGAGGCGGGCGAGGAACTGCGTGCGGCGCGGCGCGGGCAGCGCGGCCAGGCGCTGGCTCAGCTCGGTCACCTGCCGACTCCCTTCGGGTGGCCCGAGCGGACGGGCAGGTCCGCCAGCTCTGCGATGGCGATCGTCAGCACGTCTATGCCGCGCTTGTAGTCCGACAGCATGATGTGCTCGTCGTCGGAGTGGTCGAGGGTGCTGTCACCGGGCCCGTAGGTGGCCATCGGGATGTCCCAGACCTCGGCGAGGGTGTTCATGTCGGAGGTGGCCGTCTTCACCACCAGGCGAGGCTGCGCGTGCAGCCGCCGGATGCCGGACGTCACCGCGCGGACCACCGGGTCGGCTCGGCCCACCCGGCAGGCGGCCACCGAGTTCAGCACTTCGAGATGGCCGGACGGCAGCCGGTCGCGCAGCGCACCTACCAGCGCCTCGACGTCGAACCCCGGCGGGATGCGCACGCTCATCTCCACCGTCGCGGTGGTCAGGTCGGCGTTGAGCTGGCTGAGAGTGGCGCCCGGCTGGTCGAACACGCCATGGCCGGCGTCCGGGCCGAGCAGTTCGACCAGCGCGCCCCAGCAGGCGACGGCCAGTTCGGACGCCTTCGGGGTCGGGTTGCTCGGATGCGTGGCCGCACACCTGACGGTGTAGCGCAGGTCGAGCTTGCCCTTGTAGCCGAGCACCACGCTCGACCACCCGCTCGGTTCGCCGATGATCAGCGCATCCGGCCGGTCGTGGGTGGCCCGGATCGCCATCGCGCCGCGCGAGCGCGGGGTCTCCTCCTCGACGACACCGATCACCACGAGCCTGCCGCGGAAGTCCACCGCGCCGGCCGCGGCGCAGATCATCGCCGCGAGCGGTCCCTTCGCATCCACCGCACCGCGGCCGTAGAGCCGGCCGTCCATGGGGCGGACCGGGAGCACGCCCGAGACGGTGTCCATGTGTCCCAGCAGCATCACCGTCGGGCCGTCACCGCGTTCGATGACACCGATGACGTTGCCGACCTCGTCGATGTGCGCCCGGAAACCCAGGTCCGTCATCGCATCGACCAGATAGTCGGCCAGATCGCCTTCGTGATAGGAAGCGGAGGGAATCTCCAGCATGTTGCGCAGAAGCCCGATGGCGTACGTCTCGGTGACGCTGCCGGAGGACGTGAACCGCCAGTTCATCTCCGTGCCCGTTCCATGAGAAAGTCGACGATGTGGTCCGCGACGTCCACTTTCGCGGCGAGCGCGGCTTGGAAACCGGTGAACTCGACCCGGTGGTTGACCTCCAGCACCAGCAGCCGGCCATCGCGGTCCTCGATCAGGTCGACACCTGCGATGTCCGCGCCGACGGCAGCGGCCGCGTCGACCGCATACTTGTTGATCTCCGGGGTCACCTCGCACGGCCGGGTCTGCCCGCCGAGCGCCACATTGGTGCGCACGGCCTCACCGGTCCGGTAGACGGCGCCCAGCACCTGTCCACCGACCACGATGACCCGGATGTCGCGGTCGGGTTTGTCGATCAGCTCCTGCACGTACCCGACGTGCGACTGCGGGCTGGGCAGCGCGGCGACGTACTCCAGCACGCCCTGAGCGGCGGTGCGATCGGGCAGATGCGCCACCAGGCGACCCCAGGAACCGACCAGCGGCTTGATCACCGCCGGGTAGCCGATGGAGTCCAGCGCGTCCAGCGTGGCCTGCGGGGTGAGGCCCAGTGCGGTGCGCGGGGTCGGGATCCCGGCCGCTTCCAGGGCCAGGGTGGTGAGCCATTTGTCGCCGCACACCTCGGTGGCCTCGGCGCTGTTGAGCACCTCTACCTTCGCCGCGGCCAGGCAGCGGGCCGCGTACGCCGCCCGGACCTGGCCGATCTCCCGGTTCAGTGCGAGATCCCAGGGCAGGGCCCGCTGCCCCGCCGGGAACCACTGCCGGCGTGTGTCGACGTGTTCGAAGAGCACACCGCGCCGGTCGAAGGCGTCGAACAGTCGCTTCTCATCTGCGCCGACCCTGCTGGCGAGCACCGCAATCCTGCCCTCGCCTGGCCGCTGTGGTGTCGCTGACACGCGAACTCCGTTCTATAGCCACTGTCTGACCGGCGGCATCACCGCTGTCATGCGTAGGAGGCGAAACTACGACGTCCCGACCGGCCTGTGCGTCCTCGGCAAATTCATTTAGACGGACGCATCGCGCTTACTTCTCGCCGATGCGGTCACCAGTTCTGATTACCCCGAGTCGGCGACCGCCGTGCCACCCTGGACGGGATTCGAATGGCTTCCGCAATGGTTCTCCTCACGCCGAGGAGAAGGAGGAGATCGTGGGAAACTCGCAGGAGCAGATACCGGTGCTCGCGCTATGGAGCGCGCCTCGTTCGCGGTCCACCGCATTCGCGCGGATGATGGCCGAACGAGGCGACCGCACCGTCGTGCACGAGCCGTTCTCCCTGGTCGTCGACTTCGGAGAGGTGAAGGTCGGCGACCGGGTCGCGCACACCGAGCAGGACGTGCTCGCGGCACTGCGCGCCACCGCGGCGGAAAAGCCGGTGTTCTTCAAGGACACCACGGACTTCCACTACCCGGCTCTGCTCGCCGACGAGGGCTTCCTCGCGGCCGCGACACACACGTTCATCATCCGGCACCCGGCCGAGGCCATCGCCTCGCACCACAAGCTCAACCCGAACCTGGGCCGTGACGAGATCGGCTTCGCCTGGCTGTACGAGATATTCGCGGCCGTGCAGGCCGCCACCGGCACCACGCCTGTCGTGGTCGACTCCGACGACCTGCTCGACCGGCCGGCCGAAACCGTGCGCGCGTACTGCTCGGCGGTGGGCATCCCGTTCCTTCCGGATGCGCTGAGCTGGGAGCCGGGCATGCGGCCGGAATGGCAGGGGACCAGCAGATGGCATGCGTCCACCAGCCAGACCGCCGGCTTCAGGCGCAACACCGGTGACGGAGCCGCAGCGGTGGCCGCAGACCCGGTGCTGCGGGCCTATCTCGACTACCACCTGCCCTATTACGAGAAGCTGCGCGCCGCCGCGATCCGGCCGTGAGCCGCCGGACATTCTGTCGGCGATATGGGTGGCCAATTTAAACATGGCGCTGACGAAAAGAAGTTTTCGCCGGGCTAAGTTGAAAATGTAGGACGGATTACAGAAGAGGTGTTTCACGTGACGGGCATTGCGATGTCCTCCGTCAAAGCAGGGCTGTGCGATCCGGTCGACATATCTGGCCATCGCAACAACACGGCCATCTCTGCGGCGACCGAGACCAAAGCAGGGGCGTTCAATGTATGGGGGAACTCGTTCGCGGCTGAATATCTGCCCGCGGGCGGGAGTCTCGTACACGTGGACGGTGTTCCCTTCGAGTTTCCCCCGGTCTGTGACGGGCCGGACAACATTCGCGCGGCCGGACAGTTCATCGGCGTCACGCCGGGCCGCTACGACTGGATCCACGTCCTGGCCGCGTCCGAGCGACGCTGCGAGGACACCATCGAGCTGAGCTTCGCCGACGGTTCGGTCGACGCCGAGCCGCTGCGGATCTCGGACTTCTGGGCGGCGCCGGCGTGGTTCGGCGAGGTCAAGGCGTTCGAGAGCCTGGTCATGCACTACCCGCACCACGTTCAGCGAGGCGTTCCCGCGATGATGTGGGCGCAGCGGGTGCCCGTCACCCGGCGTGCCGAGCTGACCGGCATCCTCATGCCCCGCAACGTCGCGTTGCACGTGTTCGCGGTCACCCTCCAGCGTCACGGACAGCTGGCATGACCGCCGGCGTGACGGCACGGACCTACATGATCGTGGGGGCGGAGCCCGAGTGGTGGTACCGCGACCTCGTCAGCTGCCTGCAGGCCACGTTCGGCACGGTGCTGGCACGGGCGGGCGTCGATCCGCTGTCCGTGCTCGGAGCCGGCTGGCGGTTCCTGCACCTGCCGGGCGATGTCAGGTCCGAAGAGTTCTACTACCCGTGCCCTGCCGACGAGTCCGGACAGATCGACCTCGGCTCCGCCCTGGCGCCGCACCACCAGCTGCACTCGCGCTGGTGGCAGCCCGCCGACGAGAACGACGTCTGGCGCGAGGTCCGCGAGACTCTGGCCGACAACCGGCTGGTCATCGCTGCCGTGGACAACTTCCACCTGCCGTTCCGGCCCGCGTACGGCGATGTGCACGCCGCACATCTCGTCGTGGTCTACGGCCTGGACGAGACCCGCGGGGTGGTGTACGTCTCGGACGCGATGCCGCCCGCGTTCCGCGGAGCCGTCCCGATCGAGGAGTTCCTGCGCAGCTGGGGCTCGGCGAATCCGAGCGACGTCCAGGACGCGTTCTTCAGCGACTCGCAGATCGGCAGGCGCTGCCTCGACGTCCGCCTGGACGCCCCGCCCGCCCCGCTGACCCCCGAACTGCTCGGCAGCTACCTGCGCACCGACGTCGAGGCCTTCACCACGGCGACCTCCACCCGCACCGGACTGGCCGGATTCGACGCGTTCGCCGCGGAGCTCGTGGAGCGCTGCCGGGCCGGCGACGCCGATGCACTACGCGAGCTGTACCCGTTCGGCTGGGGCATGCAGGCGCAGGCCTCACTGCACGGTGAGCTGCTGCGCAGATGCGGCCGGCAGTGGAACGACCCGGCACTGGCCGGAGCCGGGCGGGCGGTGGAGGCCGTCGCGCACGCGTGGACCGGGCTGCGGTTCACCGGTGCCCACGGGCTCGAAGACCCCCGTGCCGCTGCAGCCGACATCGCGCACCACGCCACGGTGCTGCGCGGCAAGTACGCGCGCGCTGTCGACGCCGTCGGCACGACGGCAGCGCGCCTGTGACCCTCGCCGTTCGACCACCGTGATCTTGTGAAAGGGAGACTGATGAGCAAGCTGGCAGCATTCGGCGGTACGGCAGTCGTGCCGAGGGAGATGCGCCGTGTGGAGTGGCCGCGCGTCGAGGACGACGACCGCAAGGCCGTCATGGACGCGCTCGACGGCGCGCTGGTGTCCGACACGGATGGGGTGAACCCCGTCGCCGTGCTGGAGAACAGCTGGGCTGATCATTTCGGCTTCGAACACTGCGTCGCGGTGTCCAACGGCACCGCGGCCCTGTCCCTGGCGCTGGCAGCCCTCGGCATCGGACCGGGCGACGAGGTGATCGTGCCCGCGCTCAGCTTCATCGCCACCGGGCTCGCCCCGGTGCATCAGATGGCCGTACCCGTGTTCGCCGACATCGACCCGGTCACCTTCAACATCGACCCCGACGACATCGAGCGCCGCATCACCGACAAGACCGCGGCGATCATCCCCGTGCACCTGCACGGGGCCCCCGCCGACATGGACCGGATCACCGCGATCGCGGCCCGGCACGGCATCCCGGTCATCGAGGACGCGGCACAGGCCCCCGGGGCGACCCACCGCGGCCGGCCGGTCGGCGGCATCGGCGCCGCGGGCGCGTTCAGCCTGCAGGTCAGCAAGAACATCCCGACCTGTGGCGAAGGCGGCCTGCTGGTGACCGGCGACGCGGAGCTCGCTAAGGCCATGCGCCGCGGCAGGCAGTTCGGCGAGGTCATCGAGAGCGGCCGCGACCGCGACTACATCTCCTACGGCCTGGGCTGGAACCACAAGATGAACGGCCTGCAGGCCGCATTCACCACCACGCAGCTCGCCCGGTTCGACGACTACGAGCGCGCACGCCAACACAACGTCACCACGTTCCTCGCCCGGCTGGCGAAACTGCCCGGCCTGCAGGTGCCTACCGCGCTGCCGGATACCACCCATGTGTGGCACATCCTGCGCTTCCGGTTCGATCCCGCCGCGTTCGGCCTGGACGGGGTGCGCCCCGAAGCCCTGCGCTCGACCCTGCGACGGCTGCTGCGCGCCGAGGGCGTGCCGATGTCGCAGTACCAGCTCATGCCGCTGCCCGACCAGAAGGTGTTCGTCGACCGGCTCGGCTTCGGCTCGGGCTACCCCTGGTCGGTGACCGGTGCGTCCGGAACGGTCGCCGGCGAGGACTATCCGGTGACCCGGGCGGTCATCGCCGACTCCCTGACCATCCAGAAGCGCCACCTGAACCCGGGGGCGGGCGAGCTGCTCAACCTGTACGCCGACGCCTTCGAAAAGGTGTGGGCCAACAGCGACATGGTCGCGACGCTGGCGAAGGCGGCGTCATGACCATCACCCAGCTCCTGGAGCGCGACACGCTCAACGACGTCGCCGCCCGCATCCGCTCACACGTCGTCGACATGTGCGCAGGCCCCGAAGGCGGCCACCTGGGCGGTGCGCTGTCCTGCGTCGACGTGCTCACCGCACTGTACTTCTCGGTGCTCAACGTGGACACGCACTGGCCGGACGACCCGGACCGCGACCGCTTCCTGCTCAGCAAGGGCCATGCCGCAGTCGCCCTCTACGCGACACTGGCCGAGCGGGGCTTCTTCCCGGTCGACGAACTCGCCGGATTCGGGCGGGCCGGTAGCAGGCTGATGGGCCATCCGGTGCGCGCGGTGCCCGGGGTGGAGCTGCCGACCGGGTCGCTCGGCCATGGTCTGGCACTGGGCTGCGGGTTCGCGCTGGCCAACCGTTATGCCGGACGCGCCTCCCGCACTTTCGTGCTGCTGGGCGACGGCGAACTGCAGGAAGGCTCCGTGTGGGAGGCGGCCATCGCGGCCGCGTCGCAGCGCCTGGACCGGCTGGTCGCCGTGGTGGACCGCAACGGACTGCAGCTGACCGGCCCCACCGATGCCATCGCGCCGATGGAACCGCTGGCCGAGCGCTGGCGCAGCTTCGGCTGGGCGGTGCGCGAGGTCGACGGGCACGACCCGGAGCTGCTGGCCGACCTGCTCGACGCCGCTCCGTGGGAGCCGGGCAAGCCCAGCGTGCTGATCGCCCGTACGGTCAAGGGCCAAGGGCTGCCCTTCCTGGCCGGCCGCGCTTCCAGCCACTATGTGACGCTGTCGCCGCGCAACCACGCGCGGGCGATCAGCGCCTTGCGGGACGCGGAGTCCCTCAGATGAGCCGCGCGACCCGGGAGGCGTACCGCGACAGCGTGCTCGTACTGCTGGGACGGCACCCCGAGCTGATGTGCCTGGACTCCGACACCGGCCTGTTCAGCGCCGATCACGCGGCAGCGGCCGGTGACCAGTACCTCAACCTCGGCATCGCCGAGCAGAACCTGATGGGCGTGGCCGCCGGGATGGCGGCGTGCGGGCGGGTCCCGTTCGTCAACACGATGGCCGCGTTCGCCGCGTCCCGGGCACTGGAAGCGATCAAGATCGACATCGCCTACAACCGGCTCCCGGTCCGCATCATGGCCACCCACGGCGGCCTGGCCGCGGGCCACCTCGGTCCGACACACCAGGCACTGGAAGACCTCGCCGTCATGCGGGTACTGCCCGGGATGACCGTCGTGGTGCCCGCCGACGCCGCCGCCACGGAGGCGATCGTCGAGCAGAGCGTGACCCTGCCCGGACCGCTCTACGTCCGGCTCGGCCGCAAACCGACCCCGCCGATTCCCGCGGCCCCGCCACCGGTCATCGGAAAGGCGCAGACGCTGCGAACCGGCGGCGACGTGGTGCTCGTGGGCTGCGGCCCCTACCCGGTGCTCGCCTGCGTCGCCGCGGCGCAAGTCCTCGCCGAACAGGGCATCGAGGCGACCGTGCTGAACATGCACACGCTGCGACCGTTCGACGCCGAGACGCTCATCGCCGCAGCACGCCCGGCCACACTCGTGGTCACCATCGAAGAACACTGGCGCGCCGGCGGCCTCGGCGGCGCGGTCGCCGAAGCACTCGCGGAGGCGGCCCCCACCCGGGTGCTGCGGCTGGGCGTACCCGACAAATTCGTCGACGAGGTGGGCAACCAGGAACACCTCGTCGCGCATTACGACCTCACCGCCGAACGGGTCGTGAGGGCGGTCCGCACCGCCCTCGACACGACGGCCCGATCCGGCAAGACCGATTGGAAGGAACACCACTCATGACAACGATGACCGTGCAGGCCTGCCCCGAGTGCGAGGGGCCGGTGAACGTCGCCGATTCGGTGCGGCTCAGCGAGATTCTGGAATGCGGGGACTGCCGCAGCGAACTGGAGATCGTGGCGCTCAACCCCACGGTCCTCGCCCTCGCACCGGAGATCGAGGAGGACTGGGGCGAGTAACCGCTCGCAGCAGCCACCTGACCTGCCTGCCCTGCGCCTGCTACCGCCGGCCCAGTGGCAGGGCGAGGAGGACGCCCGGTGGGAAACCGTCGACGATCTCGACGGATCCACCGGGCGCCCAACCCGGTACAGGAGGCGACCCACTCGACGTCTAGATCTGCAAAGCCCGGAACCGTACATCCCCTGTGAAGGAGTCGTATCTCATGCAGTCCGAGTTCCATTCTCCCGGCGCTGGGACGGCAACCATGATGCCCTCGCCATTCTCCGTCCTGGACGACGCAGCCTCCTACGCGGCGGCCGTCGACGAGTTCCTCACGGCATCGTCCTCGGCGACCGTGCCGGTGTGGACCGGCGGACGAGCCGACCTCGCGGCCTCCGTCGAACGTGCGGCCTGCCTCTACGGCAACGTCAGCCGACCGGTCGCCCGCACCTACGGCGTGCTGCTCACCCCCGAAGCGCTCCCCGCCGCACTCGGCGCGCTCCTGACGCCGCTGGCGCGCACCTGGCTCGACCAGGCAGAGGTCGGGGCCGCGCTGCTCGACAAACTCGACGCGCAGGCCCACCGCGAGCGCGACGCCGGCCAGGGCGAGGAATACACCCTGCTGATCGCCGGCCTCTACGAGCACTTCACAGCGGATCTGATCTGGCCCCTGGTGCGCGCCACCGCCCACCGGCCGAACGTGCGCCTGACGTTCCTCACCGGCCGCGACGCGGCGTCGCTTGCCTGGTTCACCGCGAAACAGTACGTGCACACGGCCTCGGACGTGCGCGAACTCGGCCTGTACACCGCCGTCGACCGGGGCCTCACCCGCGACGGCGGCATCCAGCTGCGCGACGAGCGCGGAGTCGAGACCGCCGACGTCAAGTCCGAGCTGCTCGGCACCCGCTGGCGGCGGCTGTTCCTGCAGGGGCACGGGCGCGACGACTCGCTCAACCTCGCCGAGTTCACCATCTGCGGCCGCAACGACGCCGTCGAACGCAACGAGGCCCTGGTCGCTCCGCTGTGCGCGTTCACGTCGCACTGCTACAAGCCCGATGACAAGCTGATCCAGCTGCGGGAGATCCGCTCCGCCGAGATCGTGCTGAGTTCGTGCAACAACAGCCCGTTCGCCGACGCGGCCGCCTACGACCCCAAGTACCAGCTGATGCTCAACGCGATCGACGGCACCGCCAAGGACGTCGTGGGCGCGATCACGGTCCACGACTCCGGCCGCGCGGAGAACCTCGCCTGGACCGAGGCCGCCCTGGTGCACGCATCGTCGGTCACCGCCCTCAACTCGAGCATCAGGAGCGCGGAGCCCTTCCCCGCATACGTCCACTTCGGCATCGGCGACGACCCGGGTATCGCGCCCGAGCCGCCGGCTCTCGCGCCGGAGCCGCTGCTGCTCACCACCTCCGCCCGCCTCACCGCCTATCTGGCAGGCGGCCTGCTGTCGGCCAAGAATCCGCTGCGTCCCCGTCTGGACAAGCTCGCCGCCAAGGTCGAGAACCAGGTCTCCAAGCGAGACCTGGCGGTCAACCAGGACCGGGCCAAGACCATGCGCAGCCTCATGGACGACCTGCAGTCGCTTGACATGGCCATCGCCACGCAGTTCGTCAAGGATCCCGACAACGAGCTCAGCAACTGCTACGCCCACTTCGGCGATCGCGGTCGCCTCGACTTCTCCACCATCGCCCACGTGCGCTGCCAGTGCGGGCGACCCGCGGAGCGCTACATTCGACGTGCCCTCGTGCCCACCGCACTCGACACCGAAGGCGTCATCTGCACGCGCTGTGGTGACGTCGCGTTCCGCCTGAACGACTCACCGTCCCTGCTGATCTACACCGAGGAGCAGGGCCCGGCAGGGGGCACGGTCCAGGTGCGCGTGGCGGTGCGCGAAGCACGGCCCGGCATCTTGCGCCTCGGCCTGTTCTTCGCCAGCTACGGGCGTGCCGGGTGCACGATCACGCCGGAGCTGCAGAAGGTCCGGATCGGGTCGGACGGCACGGGTGAGGCCGAGTTCGCGCTGACCGTGGACGCTGAGATCCCGCCGCACAACTACTACATGACCGCCTATGCCGTGCAGGACCTCGCCGTGACGATCGCTCGCCGCAACTTCGGCGTCATGCCCGCCGCTGGTCAGGGCGCCTGAAACACAGCAGGTAGGTGCCGGGTGGAGAGGCGGACCGGACTGCGGCCCGCCTCGCCACCCCGTAGCTGCGCCCCGGCCAGGTCGAGGTCATCGACCTGGCCGGCGGTCGTGTCAGAGCGCTATTCAACAGGGGATCCACGGCCGGGAGCGCTCAGTCCCGTGACCCGGATGCTCAGCTGGGTGCCGAGTTCATGGAATCCGAGCGCTCGTGCCACTCGACGCGACGGTTCGGGACGAGCCCGCCACTGGGGCAAGAAACCGTTGGTCAAGGCGTCAGCCACTGCCGCGCCCCCGACGACGCGGGCAAGTCCACGCCCACGCTGTCGCGGCGCGGTAAGTACGCAGATATGGGCCGCCTGACCCGGCCAGCGCTGGTAGCCGGCCGCCGCCACAATGTGTGTCCCGCTGCGCACCACGAACGCGGGCGAGGTGATTTCGGCGAGCCCGCACTCGTCGGCATCATCCGGCGGAACCGCGGCGAGGAGGGTGGCCAGATCGGCATGACCTGCGGGAATGGCGTCCGTGACGCCGGGATCGGTTGGTGGGAAGTCGCGCTTGTCGCAGTAGGCCAGGGTCGCTGGACCCAACACTTCAGCGACAGGCAGGGCGCGGCACACCCGGTCGGGGTCGGTCAAGGCTGCGACCGGCAGTCCGCCCAGTCGCTCCCGTACGAGCTCGGCGATGCCGTCCGCGGGAACGGTGATGATCGCGGCGTTGCCGAGCGTGACGATCCCGCTCCAACCCGGCGGACACAGCAACGACCTCTCCGAGACGACCACTTGCGTGCCCTCGGCGGGAAAGGTTACGGGGACGCCGGCCAGCTCAAGCCAGACCTGCTGAGCCCGGACGATCAAGAACTGATTCTTCAACGGGCTGTTGCCTTTCTGATCTCGCTCAGCCACTCGATGCCGAGCCGGCGGCCGTCGGGGAACTGGTCGTAGCGATCCCAGCGCCACATCGCGACCATCGACAGCACGAGCGTTCGGCAGTCTTGGAGCAGCTGGTGAGCTATGCCCGGGTAGTGGTCGCCGACCTCGTCGGGCGCATGGGCCAGGTCGAACTCGATCGGTCCCCGGCAGCACGTCTCGAAGTCGACGAAAAGCAGGCCGGCCTGGGTCGAGAGCAGGTTGCCCGGATGCGGTTCGCCGTGCAGAAGCTGTTCGGGCCGGCCGCTGCCGCTGACTGCTCGGCGCAGGCGTTCCAACGTGCCGGCGAGGAAGGCCCGGTCCGCATCGGCCAACTCCGGCGTCCGGTCGCGGTCGGCCGCGAGCAGCTGGGCCGCAGATACCCGGTCCGTGAAGTGCGGGGCTGGCAGGTCGATCTTGCGCAATCCGGCGTGTAGACGTTCGAGCGCGCAAGCGTAGTCCGCGGGTGGGATCGCCTGGGTAGTCACCGGTTCGTAATAGGCCCACAAGGTGACCACGTAGCCGTCCCGGACGAAGACCTCGGGCGCTTCCAGCGCGGCCACCGGGCTCCCGGCCGCGGCCAGCCGCTGAGCGACGTCGACCTCGAACCGGGCGGACTGGTCTGCCACCGGCGCCACCCGGGCCAGCACGTCGCAGGGCTGCAGGCGCAGGGTGAGCTTGTTCGAGTTGTGCAGGACGACGGCGTCGTGGGCGGTCAGGCCGAGCGACGAGGCGATCGACATGGCTGCCTTGGCTGCCCGTTGGGTCTCATGCGCCTGCATCCAGGCACCGTAGCTCAGCGTTCGTGGCCCGGCAGGCACAATTCGGGGCGTCATCGCCCACTTGAACAGCTCTTGATCCGGCGTACGGTGCGGCGTGTGCGAATTCGATTGACGGGATGATCGGGCGGGTTCTACGGTCGCGCGATGCGTCCCGGAGAGATCACCGTCGCTGTCGAGCAGGTACGCGCGCTGATCGACGAGCAGTTCCCCGAGTGGTCGGACCTGCCGATCGTTGCGCAGCCGTTGAACGGCACCGACAACGCGCTGTTCCGGCTGGGTGATTGCCTGACGGCGCGGCTGCCGCGGGCGCAGTGGGCGGTCGACCAGGTGGAGACCGACGCGACCTGGCTGCCGCGACTGGCACCGCATCTTCCGGTGCCGGTGCCGGTGCCGATCGCGGTCGGCCGGCCGGGCGGGGACTATCCATGGCCGTGGACGGTCGTCCCGTGGCTGGACGGGCGCAATCCGCAAGCCGGGCAGGACCTCGTCGACCTCGCCGTCGACCTCGCCGGCTTCGTGCGCGCGATGATCGCGATCGACCCGATGGACGGCCCGATCAAGGAGGGGATCCAGCGCGGCGTACCTCTGGTGCAGCGCGACGAGCTGACCCGCCGGTCGATCGCGGTGCTGGGCGAACGGATCGACGGCCGAGCGGTGACCGCGGCGTGGGACGAGGCGAT
Organism: Catellatospora paridis; assembly: GCF_009720365.1. GTDB lineage: Bacteria > Actinomycetota > Actinomycetes > Mycobacteriales > Micromonosporaceae > Catellatospora > Catellatospora paridis. The sequence goes on from NZ_ML769317.1 coordinate 147,082, forward strand.
GACGGCGGACGAGTGGCCTGGACCGCCGGTATGGCTGCACGGTGATCTCCTGGAAGGCAACCTGCTGGTCGATCGAGGCCGGCTCACCGCGGTGATCGACTTCGGTGGTCTCGGCCGCGGCGATCCGGCCGTCGAGGTGCGGCCGGGCTGGAGCCTGTTCGATGCCCGCGCGCGGGCCGCGTACCGGGAGGCGCTCGGGTTCGACGAGGCGACCTGGGTACGCGGGTGGGCCTGGCCGCTGTCGGGCTCGCTCTACTGGCTGGCGGACCTGTGGGACTCGATCAGCGAAGAGGACCGCGAGGACACGATCCGCTACATCGACTACATCGTGCGTCACCGCCACGGCTGACCATGCGGCGCCTGCGCGGTCACCGCCGGCGACGCCCCGGACGGCAGCGCCGACAGTCCGGCCGCGAAACCGAGCCGGCTGACTCTGATTCGACGGTCACGAATCGCGGGCCGAGCAATGCGAAGTCCGACGCCACCCGGCCTCGGGCTGAAATGCCCGAGGCGACCCGGCGAAAGTGCGCAGCTTCCCTTGAACGGCAAGGGAAGCTGCGCTACTTGCCGAGGTAGGTCGTGCGGTGCTCCGGCCCGTCGGAGAGGAACGCCGCGACGGCAGCGCGATGATCCTCGGTGCGCACGAGTTCGGCCGCGGTCTGGGGGAGCACCGCGTCGGCAGCCGAGACCCCACCGTCGAGGTACGCCCGTACGATCCGCTTGGTCGCCGCGTGCGCCACGCTCGGTCCGGTGGCCAGCCGCATCGCATAGGCACACACGGCCTCGTGGAACTCGGCAGGCTCGAACAGCGCGTTGACGACACCCCACTCGGCAAGCGTCGATGCGCGATACTGCGCGCCGGTCATCACCAGCTCGCGTGCGCGCGCCGGCCCGGCACGCTCGGCCAGTCGCTGGGTGCCGCCCATCGACGGGGTGAAGGCGACCTTGCGTTCGACGAGCCCGAACCTGGCCGACGCCGCTGCGACGATCAGGTCACAGGCGAGCGCGAGCTCGAACGCGGCGGTCAGCGTCAGCGAATGCGCGGCGAACACCGTCGGGCACGGCAGCGCTTCCAGCGCCTGGGTGATGCGCAGCTGCCGTGCCCAGAACGCTTCCGCTTGGGCCGGGTCGGTGTCGGCGAACACCTGGACGTCGACACCTGCGCTGACCACGCGGCCTTCGGCTCTGATCAGCAGCGCCCGGGGCGGATCAGCCGACAGCCGCGCGACCTCGGCCTCCCACGCGTCCCACATCGCCAGGTCGAACAGATTCAGCGGTGGGCTGTCCATGGTCAGGATGGCCAGCGGGCCGTCGTGGGTCAGCCGGAGCGGCGCACTCACGCCACGTTCCGGAAGATGCTGATCGCGTTGTTGCCTCCGAAGCCGAACGCGTTGTTCTGCACGTACCGCAGGTGCGGCATTGCCAGCGGAGCACCGGTGACCAGGTTCAGCTCACCGTCGACCTCTTCGGCGTCCACGGCGGTCGGCGGCACCAGCCGATGCTTCAGCGTCAGGCAGGACGCCACCGCGCCGGCTGCGCCGGCCGCGCCCATCAGGTGCCCGACCGTGCCCTTGATCGCCGTCACCGCCGCCCGGGGGTAGATCTCGGTGAAGATGCCGCCCTCGACCGTGTCGTTGGCCCGGCTGCCGGTGCCGTGCGCGAAGATCACGTCGATGTCGGCCGCGGTGATCCCGGCCTCGGCGAGCGCGCGGTGATGGCACGCCTCGACGCCGTCGCGGTCAGGCGCCGTGGGGTGGTTGGCGTCGTTGCTGATCGCCGTCGAGAGGATCTCGGCATACGGCTGCTGCCCGGGACGCAGCGCGTCCTCGGTCTGCAGCACCAGGATGCCGGCGCCCTCGGACGGCGTCACGTAACGCCGGTTGACCGAGAACGGCAGGCAGCGCGTCGCGCCGATCGCCTGCAGCGAACTGAACCCGATGATGTTCTTCTCCGAGTACGGGTCGCAGCCGCCGACCACGGCGGTGTCGGCGATACCGCTGCGCAGCATCTCGATGGCACAGGAGACGGCGACGTTGGCCGAGGCGCAGGTGCTCTGCGTGGTGAATGCCGGCCCGCGGGCGCCGATGGTCGCCGCGACGCCTTCGGTGATCGAGAAGCTGGAGAAGCCGCCCGTCTCGGTGATGTCCCGGCGGCCGCCGACGACGTCTTCGAGCGCATCGGCCTGTCCGTCGCTGCTGCCGATGCACACCATGGCGTTGCGCACCGTTTCGTCGCCGGGTTCCAGGCCCGCGTCGCGCAGTGCTTCCAGAGCCGCGTACTCGGCGAACAACGAGGCGGCCCGCGGCCGCGCGCGCGTCTGCTCGCTCACCTGCGCGAGGGCGATGTCGCGGGCCTCCTGCGGCACCCGGCCGCCGAGCGCGCCCGCCTTCATGCCCGCGTACAGCGGGGTCAGGTCGGTGAACCGGTGTCGTGCCGCGCACAGGTCGTCCCAGAACGGGCCGGTGCCGGCACCGGCCGGGGAGATGATCCCCAGGCCGGTGACGAAGATACGTGTGGACCTACTCACCGAGACCTCCGTGGCCTACCGTGTCGAAGTTCTGCCTGGTGACGGTCAACGCACCGCGGCGTGCGAGCGGGCCGCGGCAGGTGAGCACGACCTGCTCGCCCACGTCCAACTTCTGGATCACGTCGAGGAACTCGGCGGTGACGAAGGCACCGTTGCGGTCGATCGACCGATCCGATCCGATCTGTGCGCCGAGCGCCGCGTCCGCGTCGTGGTCGGGGGTCAAGTCGAAATCCGCGCGGAACTCGCGGCCCTTGACGAATGTCGCGTGCGCCAACCCGGACCGGCACCGCAGATCGTCGGGTTCGCGCTTGGCGTCGAGCAGGGCTTCGGCAGAGTAGACGTCGCCGATGAGCACCTTGCTGGTCGACGAGCGGTCGGTGGCGAGCGCGAACAGCGCCTGCCAGATCGCGATCACCGGGGTGAGCAGACCTGCGTTGAGCGTCAGGTTCCTGCCGGTGGCGCCGATGCCGATGTTCACGAACGCGGAGGCAGAACTCGACGTGGCGTTCGGGAAGTGCTTGGCGGACAGCATCTTGCCTTCGTACTGCGCACCAAGCTGTAGACGGGTCAGTGCTTCGGTGTTGCCGTACTCGGTGCCGATCACCACGGTGTCGTCGGTGCGCGTCTGTGGCGCATCGTCGTGGGTGCGGGCCAGGTACAGGCACAGGCGGGTGAAGGAGTCGCGGAACTGGTCACCGGTGGTGCCGATGACCGCGGCCAGATCCGAGGGAGGTTCGGCCAGTTCTCCTGGCTCTTCCCACGGTTGCTGTCCGCATAGCGCGACCTGGCGGAGACTGAACTCGAACACGCGGCGCTCCGATGCATCAGGGATTCGGGCAGGGAACCTTACGAGACCGGAGTCGCGACCAGATCGCGGACGTGACGCTGCAGGTCGGCGACGGTGGCGAAACTGCCGACGGACTCCTCGTCGATGTTGATGTCGAGCTTGTTCTCCACGTGCATCACCAGATCGATCATCGACAGGGAGTCGATTCCCAGATCGGACCTGAGGTGCTGCTCGCCGGAGATCTGGAAGGACTCCGGCAGCTCGGCGACCTCCTTGAGGATTCCGTCAATCGTCTGGTCGATAACGTCGGACATCGCTTCTCCTTCGGCTGGGAATGTGAGCTGAACTTTCGTCGAGTGTGGCACGGAAGGCTTTGCGGTGCAGTAATCGGAACGCTTACCCATGGCAGGCAATGGTCAGTGCGATGTGTCTTTCCGGGCAATCACAGTGCGGACGTGCATGACGTCGACGCGACCTTATCGTCCTTTTGGGTGCGGCAGATCTGGCTCGTTTCCTCTGGTCACCGGTAGCTGATGTGACCTGGTGCGGAGCTCAGATGCCAGCCGTGCTCGGCGGGGGAGACGGCGGTTTCGAATGCCATGCGAGGTCGCACCATTCCCCATTCCGAACGTGCTCGGTCCCGCTGCCGGCGAATAATGTGAGGAGATCAGATGTCGCTCGATCCGACCTACGTGATGATCAGGAATTACCGCGAGGCGACCGGATTCACGCCGCTCTACACGATGACCGTGGAAGAGGCCCGCCGCGCGGATGCCGAGACCGAGGCAGGGACCTGGAAATGGCATGAGCATCCTGAAGAGGTCTTCGACCTGAACATCACCGGCCCGGCCGGCCAGGTGCCGGTCCGGGTGTACCGCCCGCGGAGCGACCGGCCGCTACCCCTGCTGATGTACTTCAACGGAGGCGGTTTCGTCGTCGGCTCGGTGGCCACGTCGGACTCGATCTGCCGCGCGCTGGCCAGCTTCGCCCAGTGCGTGGTGGTCTCCGTGGGCTACCGGCTCGCGCCCGAGAACCCTTTCCCGGCGGCCATCGACGACTGCTATGCCGCCCTGAAGTGGGCTGCGGAGAACGCGGCCGAACTCGGTGCCGACGGTCGACGCATCGCCGTCGCCGGAGACAGCTCCGGCGGCAACGTGGCCGCGGTCATGGCGCTGATGGCACGAGACAACGACGGGCCGCAGCTGTCCGCCCAGGTGCTCGTCTACCCGCCGCTGCACAACAACCCGGACACGGAGTCCATGCGCGAGCACAAGGACCCGATGTTCTTCAACGCCATCTCGAGCGCGTGGTTCTGGAGTCTCTACCTCGCCGACCCCGCCGACGGAGACTCCCCGTACGCCTCGCCGCTCAAGGCACTCGACCACAGCCGACTTCCCGCAGCACTGATCATGACCGGCGAACTGTGTCCCGTGCGGGACGAGGGCAAGGAGTACGCCGACGCGCTCGCGCGGGCAGGCGTGCCGGTCGAGTACCACCAGTACGCCGGCCTGCCGCACGGGTTCCTGGCCGTATCCGCGAAGCTGCAGACCGGCCGGGACGCGCTCCGGCTGATCGCCGAGTTCCTGCAGCAGCGATTCGACTCGGAAAACGTGCTCGAACCAGCCGCCATGGCTTCGAGCGGGTCCAGGTAGTCGCTGTTCGTCGGGACCGCGCGCACCCCTGCGAACGACCATTCGCAGGGGTGCCGACATCACCACACCGGCGGCCTACGCAGGTCGGATGCGAGGTGATGGCCATGCCCCTGACCTCAGGCAACCGCCGCAACATCCGTAGGTAACCACCATCGTCATGCGGGTCCGCGCCACAGCGACAATGCCCGCAAGAATTGCGAGAAGCGATGTCGCAGTCCACCGCCCTGAAAACGCCTATCACCGATGAAACCGTCGAGCCACTGGAGACCGGACCCGACACCACCCCCAACACCCCGCCTGCCAAGAACGCGCTCGTCGCCGCACTGCAGGACCAGACCATGCGCAGCCCGCTGTTCTGGAGCATCATCGGCCGGTCTCCGATCTACATGGTCGCCATCGCCCTGGTCGTCTCCACCACGTCGCGCGGCTCGACCTACCTCTCGGCCGGCCTGCTGCTGGCCGGCTACACCCTCGGCGTCGCCCTCGTCGCGCCGTTCGTCGCCCGGCGCGTCGACCGGTACGGCCAGTCGTCGGTCCTCCTCATCACCGGCATCGTCTACCCGCTGGCCCTGATCGGCTTCGTCTACACCGACCACGGATCACTGACCACGCAACTGGCGTGCGTGGTCGTCGCAGGCGCCACGAACCCGCCACTCAGCGGCTGCATCCGGTCCCTGTGGAGCACCTCCGGAAGCACCATGGAGCGGGCCGGCCTGTCCATCGAGGCGGTGCTGGGCGAGGTCTTCTCCATCGGCGGACCTCTCCTGCTCAGCGCGGTCCTGTTCTGGGGCAGCGCGGACACCGCACTCATCCTCGGCGGCCTGCTCGCCGGCGTCGGGGCCATCGGCTTCGCGACGACCCGAGCCTCACGAGCGACCCAGGCCACCCCAACCCAGCGCGAGGCCACCGGCGAACGCGACCCGCTCGGCGCACTGCGCTCCGCGGGCCTGGTCCGCCTGCTGTTCGTGCTGGCCACCTGCGGCGTCGCCGCCGGCGTGTACAACGTCGCGGTGCCCGCCTTCGTCACCGCTCACGGCTCCGCCCAGGACATCGGCCTCATCTTCGGGGTGTGGGGGATCGGCGGCATCATCGGCGGAGTCTGGTACGGCAACCACACCCTGCGCCAGCCGGCGGAGCGAGCCTTCGTCATCGGCCTGCTCGCCATGGGCGCCTGCGCCACACTGGTCCTGCTCGCCTGGGACAACTGGTCCCTCGGGGCGGCCCTCTTCCTGCTCGGCGCGACAGGGGCACCCGCGACCGCGATCTCCTACCAGCTCGTCGCCCGCACCGCCCGCGCGGACTACGTCACCGAGGCCTTCACCTGGGCCATCACGGTGAGCCTCGCCGGCTCGGCGCTCGGCGCCCAACTCGGCGGCCTCGTCATCAACGCCTCCGACACCTGGGCGGCCCTGCTGGCCGTGGTCGTCATCATGGTCGCGGGCGCGGCAGGCGCATACGTCATGCAGCACCGGTTCGCCGACACCACCGAAGCCGCACCGATTTCATAGCCGGCGTCAACGCAGCGACCGTACCCATCATCACTACGGGTACGGCCGCTGCGTTGACGCTGAAAATGCTGCCTCAACTCAACGGCCGTAGTTCGCTGATTTCGCAGAACAGGTCGCAGTCCCAGGCGTGGCCGGAGTCGATGTCGCAATGGGTGTTGACGTACGCAGCCCAGAGGCTGTCGAGGTTGACACCATGCGTCGGTACGTCGCCAAGGAGATGGGTGATCGCGACCACGACGCGTTCGAGGAATTCAATGGTGTCGTGCACCTCGGACGCGCTCAGCGGTTCCTTCTGAAAGTGGTGTCCGAGGTCGCTGCGATGCACGATCCGGTTGCGCCGTGCGGTTATCTCAGCGAGCCGGTGCTTGAGTGAGTCACCGGACACTGCGGTGTTCGGTGACTCCCGATTGACCCGGTTGGCGGTATCGCGCCACAGGTCCCCGTCGTACACCCAGCCGAATCCGGCGGCGATCTTGTCGGGATGCTGAAAGGTCTTACGGTGCAGCGACCGTATGACGGCGTCGTATGCGCGCTCGAAGGGATAGGTGTAGGACGACCGGCCGACCAGTAGGCCGCCCTCGTCGGGTCCATAGCGGCCGAACAGCGCCTCCGTGCCCTGGCCAAGCGGGAAGTTCGCGATGGCGCCGGTGACCGTGACCTTGTTGAGCTTCTTGGGTCGACTGTCGGGCGGCATCAGCACGAGGATCCGTACGCGGCGCAGGATCTCGTCGCTTACCCACCGATCCAGCGCGCTGACGGCGAGACCCCACGCTCCGCGGTACATGTCTGTCGCGTCGAGCCGGCTCAGGTCCAGTTCGGCGACCCCGAGGCGGGCCAGATCGGCTGCTGTGGCGCGCTGCATCAACGCGTCCATGACCTGGCCGGCGTCGACCATGGCACGCACCGCGTCGATGTTGTGCTTGAACACGGTGTAAGCGTGATTGCGATCGAGGACGCCCACGTGTGCAAGGCTAACCACGGCCGTCGGTATTGGGCGCGTCAATTTTCGGCGCACGGCGAACCAATCGGGTTGGACGGCTGTTGTCGGCCGCGGCCAGTCGTTCGAGGAACAGGCCACCTACCCGGCGACGATCAGCATGTGGCACGAGGCCTGGAAGTGGTTCTTAGGTGCGCTACCTCGTGGTGAGGATAAGCGCCGAGCCGGGCAGCACCTTCTTTGTTCTGCCCGGCCCGCCTGCGCTTCGCAGCCGGTCAGCCTGACCGTGCCGCCTGCCACCGGCCTGGTGCGCCGTGCGGTTCGCTCACACGCGGATCTCTTCTCGGCGTGTGCTGTGGTGCGGCGACTCTGCGCCGCAGATGTGAACCGTGGTGCCGGCCCCCGCGAGGGCACGCCTGACGGGTTCGGAGGTGCGCCCGTCCGCGATGCGCACGGTGGCGACTCCGCCGTCGAGCGCTTCGCGTGCGGCGATGAGTTTGAGCGCCATGCCGCCGGTGGCGGACGGGTCAGGTGCGCCGGTGGGGGCGATCTGCACGGCGGCCTGCACGCTGGTGGGGTCGTCGGGATCGGCGAGCACGCCCGGTGCGCCGGTGAGCAGGAGCAGCTGGTCGGCACCGAGTGCCGCGGCCAGCGCCGCCGCGGCCCGGTCGGCGTCGACGTTCACGGGCTGGCCGTGCTCGTCGACGGCCGGCGGCGAGATCACCGGCACGTAGCCGGCGCGCAGCAGCGTCGCGGGCAGTTCGGTGTCGACCTGGGCGATCCGGCCGCTGTGGTTGTCGCGGATCAATACGGTGCGACCGTCGACGACGGCGCGGACGGCGGACTTGCGACGGGCGCGGAGCATGCCGCCGTCCATGCCGGTCAGGCCGACCGCGCGCACCTGATGGCGGGACAGCTCCGCCACCAGCTTCGGCTTGACCGCGCCCGCCAAGGCGAGCACGACCACTTCGAGGGTTTCCGGGTCGGTGTGACGTGTGGAGACGCTGTCCGGCGCGACGAGAGTGCGCTGCGGGACGCCGAGCCTGCCGGCGAGGCGGGCGATCTCGCCGGACCCGCCATGGACGAGAAGGATCGAATGACCTTCGTGGACGAGGCGGGCGATGTCGGCGCAGATGTCGGCGGCGTTCACGGCGGGATTGCCGCCGCACTTGACGACGATGAGCGGTTTGGTGGTCACGGTCTCTCCGGTCGGCGGGGTCATAGGGGGTGCAGGCCGGGGAACGTCAGGCCCAGGGTCTCCGGCAGGCCCATGCGGATGTTGAAGCACTGCAGGGCGTTGCCGGCACCACCTTTGACGAGGTTGTCCAGGGCTCCGATGACGGTCAGGCGACCGGTGTCCTCGTCGAGGGCGTAGCCGACGTCGCAGAAGTTCGACCCCAGCAGGATCTTCGGCTCGGGGTAGCGGAAGATGCCGCGCTGGTGCGCGACGACGCGCACGAACGGCTCCTGGGCGTACTGCTCACGGAAGGCCCGGCGCACAGTCCGTTCGTCCACCCCGGGACGCAGGGTCGCATGGCCGATGGTCTGGACTCCGCGGACCGCCTCGACCCCCGTGGCGGTCATCGCGGCCGCCAGGCCCAGGTGCCGGGAGATCTCCGCCTCGTGCCGGTGACGGGTCGGCGCGAACACGCGCATGGCGCCACTGCGTTCGGCGTGCAGGTTGGCCGGGCCGGCGGTGGCACCCGAGCCGCTGGAACCGGTCCGGGCGTCGAACTGGGCCCCCTGCTCCAGATCGATCAGATCGTGCGCCACCAGAGGGTAAAGGGCGAGCACGCCGGCCGTGGCCATGCACCCGGGAACGCTGATCAGGTCCGCGGCACGCAGGCGCTCGCGGTACAGCTCGGGAAGGCCCGGCACGAAGTCGTCCAGCAGATGCGGGGCCAGATGCTCCTCGCCGTAGTAGCGCTGGAAGACCTCGGTGTCATCGAGCCGGAAGTCCCCGGTCATGTCGATGACGAGCTTGGACCGCTGGATCCAGTGGTCGATCTGGGTCATCGCCACCCGGTGCGGCAGCGACAGGAACACCGCGTCGCACTCCGGAACCGCTTCGGCCGCACAGAACGCCAGATCGGTGACGGACCGCAGATTCGGATGCACACCGTCGATCCGCTTGCCCGCGAAACGGGACGAGACCGCGCCTGCCACCTCGATCTCGGGATGTCCCAGCAGCAACCGCAGCAGCTCGCCGCCGATGTAACCGCCTGCGCCGACAACCGTCACCCGCAGCATGAGCACATCCTTCCCACAGACACACTGCGACACGTCATGTGATGCCCTCCAGTCCGAACCGATTGCCACACGAAAGAAGCTCATAACCTTCAGAAAGTCCCGGTAGACCCATTACGGGGTGACGCGGTAGTCCAATGTCTGCAGGACGTTCGCCGCGTGGGCGCGCAGTTCGGACACCGAATCGGCGGTGACCGAGAAGGAGAGGAAGAAGTTCTCCTTGTCGCTGGTCGCCTGCAAGCCGTTGAGCAGCTTTATGCCGATCACACCCGGCAGGGCGAGCAGTTCGTCTTCGGTGGTCCTGACCTCGACGGTGCCGTACTCGTCGGCTTCCACGTCCATCCAGCCGATCATCGGCTCCAGGCGCAGCGGCTCCGGTCGCTCCACGGTGAATTCGCCCAGTGCCATCGAGATGACGGCTGCGAACGGGTCCATCCCGGTGATCACCTGGACCGCCTTGGGTATCTGGCCGCCGCCGGGCCGCGGATTGATCTCGATGAGCTCCGTCCGGCCGTCCTCGGTGCTCCGGCCCTCGAAGTGCAGCCAGAGCTGGTCGAGGCGAAGGTCGGTGCACAGCGTGCTGATCGTCTCGCACAGTTCGCGCACCCCTTCCCGCACATGGTCCTGCTGGGGCGGATGGAACTCCAGGCCCGCATCGTGGTGCTTGACGTCGTCGTGGTCGGGCTTCTCGACCGCGAGGACCGGGTGGAAACGGCCGTTGACCACCGGGCCGTCCACGGAGAACTCGGTGCCCGGCAGGTACTCCTCGATGACCATCTCGATGTCAGCGGACCCACGATCGATCAGGTACTGCTGGTAGGCGAACAGCTCTGCCGGGTTGTCCGCGCGGCTGACCAGGTGCGAAGCCCCGGACACCCGTGCCGGCTTGACGATGACGGGGAAGAAGTCCACCGCCGCCGGGTCGCTGCAGTACTTGATGCCGGACAGACCCAGGCTGCGCATGTGGTCCCGGACCGACGTCTTGCTCGCCAGCACGGTGCGGCCGGCGTCGCCGCCCGGTAGGCCGTAATGCGCGGCTATCGCGATGTTCCAGGAAATCAACTTCTCGACCATGTTCACGACGGCGATGGGCACGATGCCACGCTCGTCGAGCCGGCCGGCGAGGGTGGACAGCTCGTCGCTGTCCCAGTCGAAAAGGACATGGTCGTCGCATAGCGCGGCGTTGGGATCATCCGGCGATTCGGAGACCAGCACCGGCCGCAGATTGCGGGCCCGAACCTCTTTGACGGCAGGGGCCACGTTGCCGATGGATATCCAGGAGAGGATGAGCACGGATTTCATATCGTGACCTCCGGGGACGGCTGCGGGTGGGAATTAATGACTGCCGCACCGGCAGCGCTCGGCACGTTTATCTCGTCCGGCGATACGCCGGTTCCGACATTGAGAATCGCACGGGACAAGCCGCAGTCAAATAAGCGAGATGATGAGCCGCCGCGGTCCCCCTAAACGTGATGCGTGCCCGAGGTTGAACGTATTGCGGACGTCAGTGCGCCGGCGCGAACGTAGCGTCCTTCGACGACAACGTCCACGCCGAACCGGGTTTCCACGGGCCGGCGTCGGGCTTCGACCGGCTGCCTGAGAGCCACATTCGGCGTCTCCGTCCTCCATCGAAACGCAGCCGATGGTGCGAACCAACCGAAGGGTGGGTATGTGTCCGCAATCGAGCAACTGACCTTCGACCGACTGGCACCCGGGGTCGGAAGACAACTCCGGGAGCTCTGTCGTCTCGACAATTACCACGGCCCAAGGGCAGTGCTCTTCGAGTACGCACTCGTCTGCGCCTCAGTAGCGCTGTGTGTGGGAATCTCGTACTGGTTCTATCCAGTGGCCCTGATCGTCATCGGCTCCGTACAACGCTTCCTCGCCCACTTCCTGCACGAGTCGTCGCACAAGGTGCTCGCCCGGAACAAGGCGCTGAACCTGCTCGCCGGGTCGGTGTTCTCGGGATACCTCATCTGGCACCTGCACGGCCCCTACCGCAGCTCGCACGTCGGCAACCACCATCGCAACCTGGGCGATGTCGAAGCCGATCCCGACTACAGATTCCACATCGAGTGCGGCCTCTACGACACCGAGCGCTCCGACCGCCATTTCTTCTACAAGGAGCTGGTGCTGTCCGCGCTCGGGTTGCGCACCCTCGACTACATCCGCTACGTGATCAATGAGCGGGTCTTCACCGACAGCTCCAAGATCACCGTGTCGGTGCCGGTGCCGCTGCGGGTCGAGCGGGCGGTCCTACTCACCCAGTGGGCGGCCATCATCGCAGTGTGCGCCTGGTTCGGCTGGCTGCCACAGCTGCTGCTGTTCTGGTTCGTCCCGCTGTTCACCACGAACGTGGCCATCGGCTGGCTCGCCGAACTGTCCGAGCACTACCCGATGCCCGAAAGCGAGCACCGGCCGCTGCTGCTCACCCGCAACCGCCACGGCCGGTTCCTGGAGCAGTTCCTGATCAGCCGGCACAACGACCGGTACCACCTCGTCCACCACCTGAACACCGGCATCCCACACTGGAACCTGGGCCGAGCCCACCGCGTCCTGCTGCAGGACCCGCAGTACGCCGCCTGGGACGGCCTGTGGGCCGGCGCGTTCACCCGCCCCCGCTCCCGCAAGAACAAGGAAACCGTCATCAGCTACGCCGCCAAGTACCGCCAGTGGCGCAAGGCCGGCGGGGACCCGGCCGTATCAAGCCCGACTTTCGCCCAGCTCATGATGCTCGCAGCCGATACCTCGTCCCTGTCTCCGGCGGAGGTCCGTGAACCTGCGCATTCAGTGTGACGCTCGATCGCAGCCGGTCCCCCTGGGCGTATGAGTCCCGAACCTCGCAGGAGGTCGGGACTCATACGCCCAGAGGACCATTCCATGCATATGGTGCGCACCAGCTTGGTCGCATCCCGCCGCGGCGCACCCGCCATCGGACGCCCCACCTGCGGCAGGACCTAAGATCGTCGGTATGGCAACGCGGCTTGTTCAGATCAACATGAAGGCAAGGGACGACTCCGCGCTCGGCGGTTTCTGGGCGCAGGCGCTCGGCTGGGCGGTCTCCAGCGAGGCACCCGGCGTGACCAACCTCGAACCCGAGGGCTTCGTCTACCCCGACCCCGTTGCCGTCTGTCTCGACCTCGTCACCTCCCCGGAACCCAAGACGGTGAAGAACCGGGTCCACCTCGACCTGGCCGCCACCTCCGCGGCCCACCAGGCGGAACTCGTCGCACGCCTGACGGAACTCGGCGCGACACCCGCCGACGTGGGCCAGGGCGACGTCCCGTGGACGGTCATGGCCGACCCGGAAGGCAACGAGTTCTGCGTGCTGGACTCCCTCTACCATGACACCGGACCGATCGCATCGGTCGTGGTCGACTGCGCGGATCCGCGCGCCATGGCCCGCTTCTGGAGCGAGGCCACGGACTGGACCCTGCACAAGGTGACCGACCACAACGCGGTCCTGCGCTCCGCCGCGGGCGTCGGTCCATATCTGCAGTTCCTGCGCGTACCCGACGTGAAAACCGGGTGGAACCGCGCCCACCTCGACATCCGCCCATACCCGGGTGACGACCCAGAGGCCGAGGCGGCCAGACTTCAGGCTCTCGGTGCCACCGCCATCGACGTCGGCGTCCCGTGGACGGTCCTCGCCGACCCGGAAGGCAACGAGTTCTGCCTGCTCGCCCCAGCCTGACCCAGTCCGATCAAGGCGAACCATCTCGGTCCGTCCCGAGCGACGCGGAACCGATCAGCGGCGCTGCGCAGGAGTAACGACGAGGGCCGCAGGGGAGAATCCCCGCGGCCCTTCTCGGCGTATGCCCGCCGGCCTACGTCTGGACCGGAGGCCGCAGCCGCAGACCGTGCATGCCGTTGTCGACGGCGAGCACCGTGCCCACCGAAGCGCTCGACAAAGGGCTGGCCAGGTAGGCAATGGCACCAGCCACCTCGTCGGCGGTCACCAGCCGGCCGGTCGGCTGGAACGCGTCGAGCGCGGCCCGGGCGGCCACCGGATCTGCCGCCTGCGCGAGCGACCGGCCGATCCACGGGGTGTCCGCGGAACCCGGTGCTACGCAGTTGACCCGAATGCCCTCCCGGACGTGATCGGCGGCCATGGCCAGCGTCAGCGCGTACACCGCGCCCTTGCTGGCCGAGTACAGCGCCCGCTGCTGCACCCCGGCCCACGCCACGATCGAACAGGTGTTGACGATCGACGCGGCGGGGGAGCGCCGCAGGTGCGGTATCGCGTGCCGGGCGACCCGGACCATGCCGATCACGTTGACGTCCAGCACGCGCAGCCACTCGTCGTCACCGTTGGCGGTGACGTCTCCGACGGCGCCGATCCCGGCGTTGTTCACCACGACGTCCAGCCTGCCGAAACGTTCGGCCACGGCGTCGACGGCGGCCTTGACCTGTACGTCGTCGGTGATGTCGGCCTGCACGCCGAAGATGCCGTCCGGCAGCCCCTCCGGTTTCAGATCGAGCGCGGCGACCTGGGCTCCCCTGCTGTGCAGCAGGTTCGCCGTGGCCAGGCCGATTCCCGACGCGCCGCCGGTGACGATGGCGGCCAATCCTGTGAAGTCACTCAAGAGATCTATCCCGTCCGCTCGATGGTCAAGACAGCACGTCGGCGATGATGCTGACGCCCAGGTCGATCTCCGCACGGGTGACGACCAGCGGCGGCGCCACCCGCAGATGCCCCCTGGCCTCCTTGCAGAGCAGGCCACGCTCGGCCAGCGCCTCAGTCACCCGGCGCCCGGCCACCCGCTCCTCGTCGAGCTGCACCCCGGCCCACAGGCCACGTCCCCGGACCTCGGTCACGCCGTCCAGCTCGTTGAGCCGGGAGTGCAGGTACGCCCCCAGCTCGCGGGAGCGCTCCTGGAACTCCCCGGTGGCCAGCAGCCGCACCGCCTCCCGGCCGACCGCACACGCCAGCGGGTTCCCGCCGAACGTCGAGCCGTGGTCGCCGGGCGTGATCACGCCGAGGACGTCGGCACGGCCGACGACCGCGGACACCGGAACGAGCCCGCCACCCAGGCTCTTGCCCAGGGTGTACAGGTCTGCCTTGATGCCCTCGTGGTCCATCGCCAGGGTCGTGCCGGCGCGGGCCAGCCCGCATTGGACCTCGTCGGCGACGAGCAACGTGTTGGTGTCGTCGCACAGGTCACGGACCTCGGCCAGGTAGCCCTTCGGCGGAACGATGATGCCGGCCTCGCCCTGGATCGACTCCAGCAGGATCGCCGCGGTGTTGTCGGTGATCGCCGCGCGCAGCGCGTCGATGTCGCCGTACGGCACCACCTTGAAACCGGGCGTGAACGGACCGAAGCCGGCCCGGTGGCTGGCGTTCGTGGAGAACGAGACGATCGTCGTCGTACGCCCGTGGAAGTTCGCCCCGGCGACGATGACCTCGGCGGCGCCGTCCGGCACGCCCTTGACCCGGTAGGCCCACTTCCTGGCGATCTTCACGGCGGTGTCGACGGCCTCGCCGCCGGAGTTGGACAGCAGCACCTTCTCGGTGCCCGTCAACTCGGCCAGCTCCTGGCAGAACGGCCCGAAGTGATCGTGGTGGAATGCCCGGGTGCTCAGCGTCAGCCGGTCGAGCTGTGCCTTCGCTGCGGCGACGAGGGCGGGGTGCCGGTGGCCGAAGTTGGTCGCGGAGTACCCGCCGTGGAAATCGAGATAACGTCGGCCCTCCGTGTCGTGTATCCAGGCGCCCTCACCGTGGCTGAGCACCACGGGGAACGGTACTGAGTCGTGCGCGGCCCAGCGCTCCGCGAGGGCCATGTGGTCCCGAGCGGACATGGTGTCCACGGTCATGGGGATACTCCTTTTGCAGGTCCCGCTCGAACTGCCGCGGTGGGTGACCCATCGCGGCATCAAAGGGAAACTACGAACTCGCCCCCGCTTCACGCGTCCGCGGAAGACGAATTCCGGAGTAGGCGGAGCGCTGACGTTCCGGCCGGCGCGGTAAGCGGGATGCCGTTGTCCGCGCGAGCATCACGTCTGCCGCATGCACTCATTGCGGTAGTTGCGGATGCCCGCGCGGACGGCGCCTGCCGGTCGGTCTCAACGCCCGGTCCGTGGCCCGACCAAGTCGGGGCCGACGATGGGAGTCGGGGCGTTCAGCCTCGTCGCCAGTAGCGGGCCGGCCCCGACCTCAGTTCGCGCCCGGTCATGAACGACCGCGCGCGGACGGCAGCGGGATGCGGTATGGGGCACGGCCACCTTGCCTCTCGCCCCGGCTCAGGCCCACGGCGGCGCCACACGGCAGGGCGAACGAGAAGCCCCGATGAGTTCTGCGCTTCAGCGAAACGCCAATCCTGACGCGCCGAGCGATCTCCCCGCAGCTGATGCCAGGCCCGCGGGGTGATGAGCCGTGCGCGGCGGACGCGCACGGGGCCGCCGAGGATGACCGAAACCGGGTTGGGCCAGCGGCTTTCAGGAGCAGACGGGGCGAGCAGTTGCCGGCACGAGTCGCACTCCAGGGCGAACGGCTTGCGGTGTGCGATCCGCTGGTCGACGAGGACGCGGGCGACCAGGGACGAGCAGCCGGCGGAGTACGCCTTCAGAAGGCTCGGATCCAGGTGCCGGACCGCGACGCGATCGTGAGCGGTGATTGCGCTGGTCCGGCCGTGGGACAGGGCGGCGGGGAGCCAGATGCCGGGGAGTTTGCCGCCGGCATTGACGCCGAACTTCCCGTCGCCGGTGCCGGCGAGGCTGGAATGGCAGTGGACGCAGCGGAGCGCGAGCAGGGGAAGGCGCATGCGCCGAAGGGTCCAGGACAGCACGTTATGAGGACGCGTAGACATGATCTCTCCGAAGACTGACGAAAGGCATGGGAAATGAGCCGACGGCGACGTCGGCGACCGATGCACGGAAATGTCAGGTCTAAAGAGCAGGCGGCGTCACGTTGGGTGAAGTCCTCTGGTGAGTGGGTCGGAGAAGAAGATCCATTTACGTGGTAGGGCGGGATCTGTTACATCGTAGGGCGGGACGGGCCGGCGAGGCCACACCCATTTTCGCCTCAGGACCTGCGCCTCGGCATGCGCGCCCGGCCTGTAGCGCCGCGGTGGCCGGCATCCGGACGCCGCCTGGCGGCATCACCTCTACTCAGTTCTTCCTGACGGCCACGGCCTATGTTCAGCTCCCGATCCCGAACGGCAACGCAGGACGCCGTCGGCCACATGAGAGGCGAACTGCCATGTCCACCTACGACTACGCCATGCTTCCCCGGGGCAAACCGACCGCCTCTGATCGGTTTCATCGTCGTGCCGGCGTCGCTGCTCACCACAGTCTGGCTGGCGGTGTCCCCGCCGACAGCCACCGATGCCAACGTTGACAACGCTCCGAAACCGATCGTCGGGTCTTGGTCATCATCGATGAACGTCCGGCCCAGCCACGCCACCAACCCGCCCAGCTGATCCCCAGCTCGCCGGCCACACCCAGCAGTCCCCGCCCACTCGCCACCAACGTCGGCGCAGCACCACACAAAAGCTCGCCCTCGACCTCCGGCGCCCCTACACCGCACAGAAGCGTCCGGCGGCGTCCGGTTTCCGGTCCACCCCACAAGGCCGCCACCAGGACATCCCCTGACATCAATCCGGAATCCGTCGGCATCCGCCCCCGACGACGCCCAGCCCAGTTGACTCAACGCATGAACAGGCCCGAAAAGGAATCCCGAAACGTCCACCGACGGATTTAATCCCCCTCGTCGTGCTCGCCAACGTCGGCGCAGCCATCTCATCCCTAACAGCGATATCCATCGATATTTTGGGAGGTCTCATGCGTAAAGTCCTGCACAGGATCGGAGTCGGATCTGCGGCTGTCCTGCTAGCTATCGCCGGCGCTTTAGTCGCAACCGCCTCACCTGCGTCTGCGTCAGTGACGTGCGGACCGCCTGCGCCAGACTGGGACCCCAGTTGGACACAGGCGATCAATCCGGTCAGCGGCTATTCTGGGCCTGCGATGCGGACAGGACCAGGTCACAATTGCCCTATCCTTGTCCGACCGCCTTGGGGTACCTGGATGCCCCAGAACTGCTACCGGTTCGGTGACACGGTTAACGGCAACAGCATGTGGACGGCTGTCCATTACAACGGATACTTTGGCTGGGTCGCCGGCTATCACCTCACTGGGGCTGGATCCACTCACCTCTGCTGACCGTCTCTGCGTCGAAGCGGTCTCCTGGCATCTGCAGCAGGCCGAGTGACATCCCATGGGACCCCACCGGATCCGTGAGCGGCAGCTAAAGACCTTTCGGGGGTGGGTCTGGTCATGGTGGGGACAGACCGGTAGAGGCGAAGTAGCCGTCAATAAGTCCGTCGCGGTATTGGATGCGTTCGAGCCGGCTTTTGACCATGGCGGTCAGGGTGGCGGCGGTGCGGACGGATAGGTTGGCCAGGCTGCGTTTCATCGTTGACCAGACCTTCTTTACCGGGGTTGAGTTCGGGTGCGTAGGCCGGTAGCTGGTAGATGCGCAGCCATGGCCGGCCAGCCATGGCTGCGCATTGCGGCTGACTTTTGCATGGTGCGGTATATGAGCCGGCTGCGATATCCGGGCCGGTAACACAGCAGGCCGGCCACTGACACGCGGGCGATGCCGGCGGCGGTGACATTGACGATCGGGGTTTGGTTGCCTGGCACCCAGGTGCTGGCCTTGGTGGCCCGTAGGGTTTTGCCGCATTCGGGCTCAACGAAGTTAGCGGGGGTCGAGGTGGCCTCGGAACCGACGTGTTGTGGCGGAGCGGGTGCGTAGCCGTTGGTCGACAGCGTTGCGGAAGCCGTACGCGTCGCGGGCGAGGGTCTTCGTCACGCGGTTGGTGGCCTCGGAGCCGGCGTTGGTGATCCCGGTGCGGATGAACGCCAGGATCTGTGGCCACCAGGTCTGCACCGTGGTGGCCAGGCGCTCCAGCTCGGGCAGGCCCGCGTCGGTGCAGCGGCGGTAGAAGCGGTAGAGCAGGTCCGCCACGTCTTCCCGATCGGGGTGAGTGCGGGCCGTGGCCAGCAGGTCGAGGAGGTCTTCCTTGGCGTTCCACGCGGCCAGGATCGGCAGCCCGATCCGTGGCGGCAGGCCCTTGAGCTCACCTTCGAGCTCGGCGACCAGGTCACCGTCCATCCGGGCCGCGGATCGGGTCAGCCGGTTGCGCGGCTCCCACTCGCGATCGCGCTTGCGGCCGCGGCGGCCACGCACCTGCATCGTGACCGGCGGCGTACGTCGGTCACCGTGGCGTTGGCGAGCTGAACGAGGTGGAAGTGATCGACGAGGGTGGCGTGGGGTAGTGCCTGCCTGACCGCTGCTTTGAAAATCGTGCACATGTCGATCGCGACATGGCGCACCTGCTCACGCCACGACTTCGGCTGGCCGAGCAGCCATTCGGCGACGACCTGGGCGGTGCGGCCCTCGACCTGCCCGAGCTGGCCCTGCCCGTCGGACAGGTCGCAGAAGCCGACGTGCCATTGGTCGACCACGGTCTGCCACGACTGTGCCACCTTCGAACTGCCATTTCGGCCTGCCCCGCCTGACCTCGTCGATGCCCAGAACCTCTACCGGCTGCGGGTGGGCGGGAAGCGCGGCCGCGGCGTATGCGGTGAACGCCGCGGCCGCTACCGGCCAAGAGACGTCGTGGTCGCGTGCGGCCTGCACGATCGTGCGCCCGCCGTCGGCGACCGCGGCACCGGCCGCCGCCCGCAACCGGCAAGTCAACCGCTCACGAGCTGGCACGACAGCTACCGCCTCGGTGAACGAGGCACGGGCGCAGCCGGGCTCGGCGCAATGCCATCGCCGTTTGTACCAGCGCAACCGGGTAGGACGCCCACACAGGGGCAGGTCAGGCGGCCGGGTCACCCGCCTTCCCTTCGACCGCCGCGCCGACGTCCCGCACTCAGGACCGCGTAGTGCCCGCTCATCAGCGGTGACCAGGTCCACGACGGGCCCTCCGCCCCGTCAGCGACCGCGGTGACAACCCAGCCCGTCAAGTCCGAGCAGCCGAGTCGTATTGTTACCCATGCTCGTGGCTCTTCTGTTGTGATCAACTTTGTCTCGACAGCAGGATGATCGCTGATGGCCGAAGGGCACCTACGCATCAGGGCTCCACGTGGGACGCGAGGTTGCCGACAGCCTCGTCAACCTCGCCGTGCCGTCATATAGAGATGCGCTCGCATGATCAGCATTGCAAGCGGGGGACAAACGGACCATGAGCAACAGTGGCGAGCTCGCCCAAAAGGTAGTAGCGGAACTGCGCCTTGCCGGGCTTCCGGCCTGGGGTCCCGAACAGCCCGGCGGGCGGAGCGGCTTCGGCGTTGAGGAGCGAAGTGAGCCGGCTCCCACGGTCATGGTGACTGTAGTTTGGCTCGCGTCCGAAGAGCTCAAAAACAAAGCCTTCGAGGTGATGGCCGCCGATCCCCGGCATCCCCTACTGCGTCATCTGGGATTCGTAGGGATCACGATGGCTGAGGCCATCATGGAGATACTTCGCTCTGCGGGACTAGACGCACACATGAGTACCGACGATTTGAGTCCCGGTGTGGTCGAGGTATTCGCGTCAGTGGACTGATGAAGCATCCTGCCCCCTGCTCTTCACGGGTGATCGACTTGCCCCAATAACAAGATGATCACTGTGGGGCCACAGGGTGACTAACCGTCAGCGGTCCTGGACTACCCACCGCTGCGTTACCCCCCGCTAAGTTCGTTGAGCCCGCATTCGTCGGCGAAGCAGATCCAGGCGTTCAGGCGCGGGCGACTCTTTAGCCCGACCGCCGGTAGTGGCGCCAGTGGGTGATGGCCTGCTCGTCACGTTCGGCAGCGATCTGCCGGTAGCTGGGCGGTGTGGCCCACACGGCGCATCGCCTGCCACACCATGGTGACGCCTACCCGAACGTGGGAACATGGTGGCGATCAGCGTCTGGACCCGGCCCAGGGTCCACCGCTGATCCTGCTCACAGCCGGCAGCGGCGGGCCAATGCGGGACTCTTCTGTTCCGCGGAGTCGCTACCAGGTATGGGACGAGCCTAGAAATCGGAACCAGGCGATGGCACCCGCCTATGGGCCCGCCTCGGGCAATAATCGGCGATAGAGGACATCGATGTGTTCTCCGCTCTATGCCGGATCAACGAACTTGATGGGGGTCGGAGCACTCCGGTGGCCTGTCCTGAGTGGACCCTGAGGGAAGGTGTCTATGGCCATCGGGGATCATCTTGTTGTCGAGGCAATCACAAATGAAGAGCCACGGGCATGGAGATGCAAAGCCAGGCGGCCAAGGGCCTTTCACCAGGGCGAAACAGTTAGCTAGCCGATTAGGCTCGGAGCAATTCCTGACAGCCCGTCAGGCAGACCTGAAGACCCTGGAGTCGCTCCACTCCCAAAAGGCCGTTCTGCTCCCGATTTCCCCCTGGACAGAGTCGAAAATTGGCTGCATCACAGAGATGTCTGGGACATCAATAGCGACATGTCGATCGCCGTTCCATTCACTTAAGAGACCCGCGGACCCCACAGCCCTACGTAGCGCAGATCGACCGTCTGCCACGGGGCGGGGCTCGGCGAAGAGTACCCGAAGGACACGACGGCCCGACTTCCTGATCAATTGCTTAACGGTTTCTGACTCATCCTTCCCCA
The DNA here is from genome assembly GCF_009720365.1 of Catellatospora paridis. GTDB lineage: Bacteria > Actinomycetota > Actinomycetes > Mycobacteriales > Micromonosporaceae > Catellatospora > Catellatospora paridis. Next base: position 168,348 of record NZ_ML769317.1, read on the forward strand.
CTATGTCGCCCAGAGACAGACCATACACATAGAAGGGGATGCAACGAATTTCATATCCGTTCCCTTCATCGACCTCCCGAAGCCAAAGTTGCTCGACCATCCCCCGAAGATCGAACGGAACCAGATCTACCATGGCCAGGTAGTTATTTTCGCCCCTCCATGCAGGGTCCTCGTGGCTAACGTAAGAAACTCCGTCAATCATGACCTGCAAGGCATCCTCCACGATTATGGTCTCAACGAAGTTGGCGGGGTCGGCTGACGCGACCGGGTGTCCAGAGTGGACCCCCGAGGTGAAGGTGCCCGCGACTCTCGGTGATCATCTTGTTGTCTACGCAAGTCGATCACAAGTGAAGAGCCCCGGGAATGGAAGATGCTACGACCCGGCTGCTGGGCCTCGACGGCCTGGCTGTCACCGGGGTCGCCGACGGCCGCTCGGCCCGGTCGTTGATCTGATCACCGCTGATGAGCAGGCACGCCGGTGTCCGGAGTGCGGCACGCCGGCACGCCGGCCGAAGGGCCGGCGGGTGACCCGGCCGCGCGACCTGCCGGTCGGCGGGCGTCCCACCAGGTTGCGTTGGTACAAGCGCCGCTGGCGCTGTGACGAGCCCGGCTGCCGGCGTGCGTCGTTCACCGAGGCCGTGGCCGCCGTCCCGGCCCGCAAACGGCTGACCACCCGGCTGCGGTCGGCCGCCGGCGCGGCGGTCGGCGACGGTGGGCGCACGATCGTGCAGTCCGCACGAGATCACGACGTGTCCTGGCCGGTGGTGGCCGCGGCGTTCACCACGCACGCCGCCGCGGTGCTGCCAGACCAGCCGCAACCGGTGCAGGTGCTGGGCATCGACGAGGTCCGCCGGGGTCGGGCGAAGTGGGAGTTCGACGAGGCCACACAGTCATGGCAGACCGTCGTCGACCGCCGGCACGTGGGCTTCGTGGACCTGTCCGCCGGGCAGGGCCTGCTCAGGTAGGTCGAGGGCCGCACCGCCCAGGTCGTGGCCGACTGGCTTCTCGCTAGGCCGAAGGCGGGGCGCAAGCAGGTGCGGTTCATGGCCATCGACATGTGCACGGTGTTCAAGTCCGCGATCGTGCAGGCACTGCCGCATGTCCAACTCGTCGTCGATCACTTTCATGTGGTGCAGCTGGCCAACGCCACGGTGACCGAGGTCCGCCGCCGGGTCACCGTGCAGGTCCGCGGCCGGCGCGCAAAGGCAATCGCGAGTGGGAGCTGCGCAACCGGCTGACTCGCTCAGCGGCCCGGATGGCCGGTGACCAGGTCGCCGGACTCGAAGGCGAGCTCAAGGGCCTACCGTCGCGGATCGGCGTGCCGATCCTGACGGCGTGGAACGCCAAGGAGGACCTGCTCGACCTCCTCGCGCTGGCCCGCACCGACCCGAACTGTGAGGACGTCGCCGACCTGCTCTACCGGTTCTACCGCCGGTGCGCCGAGTCCGGCCCGCCCGAGCTGGAGCGTCTGGCCACCACGGTGCAGACCTGGTGGCCGGAGATCCTGGCGTTCATCCGCACCGGGATCACCAACGCAGGCTCTGAGGGCACCAACCGGGTGATCAAGACCGTAGGCAGGGACGCATACGGCTTCCGCAACCCCGTCAACCAGCGGCTACGCACCCGCTGCGTCACTACTCGGCGAGCCCGCGGCCACCTCGACCCCCGCTAACTTCGCTGAGCCTCTATGCCGTTCACGCCACAAACCATTCACCGACAGTGCAGGCCACGTAGGAACACGTCTGACCGAGCCCATAAACAGTCCGAACGACCGGACGACACAGTGCGCTACTCGGGTTGAATAGCTGCTGCGTCGCCGAGCTCGTCGAGTGCTATATCGTTGTCGCCGATGCGACAGTCACTACGCTGTGCGCGGTCCCTGCCGCTATGGCGAGCGCAGGCGTGTCCATCGCAGGAATGTCGCATTGGCCGTTGCCGTTTGAGCCGTATGCCTTGACTCGCCCGTCCACGGTGAGGATGAGGGCGTGCGCGTCACCCGCGGCGACGGCTTTGACGTCCGTGAGCAGATGGAGCGGACCGAATTGGCCTTGATCGTTGCGACCCCAGCCGTGGAGACGGCCGTCGCTGTCGACAGCCAGGGAATGCGCGCCCCCGGCACTGATGCCCACGATCTGCTGGGCGAACCGAGGCACGTGAACCTGCCCGTGGCGGTTGTCGCCCCAGCCGAGGACCGTCCCGTCCTGCCGGAGCGCGAGCATGTGCCTGGTGCCCGCGGCGATGGCCACGACGTCCTGGCAGTCGTCGGGGGGGGTCGCGCTGTTGCCTGCCGCGGCAGGCCAGCACAGCACGGTTCCATCCGCGCGTAGGGCCATGTTGTGCGCCCGCCCGGCTGCTACGGCGACGATGTCGTAGGCGTCTTTCGGGAGCCTGGCGAGCAGGGTTCCGGTGCGGTCCCAGCCGGTCAGGGTCCGGTCCCTGCGGATCGCCAGAGTGCGGTCGCCGCCGGCGGCGATGTAGGCCATGTCGAATCCGACGCGTCGGATGTCGGAGCTGCCGCGAGTGCCGCCCCAGATCGTCACGGTGCCGTCGGTGTGCAGCGCAGCGGTGTGCACGGTGCCGGCTGCGACCTGGGTGACGTCGGCGACGTCGGTCGGCGTGTGCGCCTGTCCGTAGGTGGTGTCACCCCAGCTGCGTACGCGGCCGGGCGGAGCCGTGTGTCGCGGAGCTTTGCGGGGCAGGTCGCTGCCGTCCACCGCGGCCGGTGGACGTGGGCCGGGAATCAGGCGCTGCTCGACCAGCACCGTGCCGCGGGGGGTGTCCTGCCTGCCGGCGCCGGTCGTCGACCCGGCCTGCGGTCGTTGACTGACGATCGTGGCGCCGCGTGCTGTCTGTGTCGTCGGATCGGCCGATGTCAGCAGGTGGCTTTCGGCGCTGTGCCGGGAGTACAGCACCGGAGTCAGCCACTCGATCGGGTTGGCGCCGGCGAATATGCGTATCCGTGCGGTAGTGATCGCCTCCTCGATGGAGTCGCCCTCGGCGAGGCTTTCATACAGGCCCTGGGTGAACGCGCGGCAGGCGTCGTCGCTGATGCCGAACTGCATGGAAATCGCGGTCGGGACCTGTTGTAGGAGCAGCGTTTGGGCGACGCCGGCGAACGGGTCGCGGATGTCGGCCCGGCCGGCCTCGCAGGAATTGAGCACGACGAGGCCGAGCTCGCGGAAGTTCAGCAGCACCGCGGCGAAGTCGTCTGCCCGGTGCCACACCCCCCGGTCCTCGCCCGGGTGGAACAGCAGCAGCTCGCCGGTGACCTCCTTGCGGTTGTAGCGGCCGTGGCCGATGAAGTGCAGGACGTGCGGCCGGAAACGCATCATCTTGTCGTGAAGATCCGGCAGGGCGGCGCGCTGCAGTATCTCGAGGCGGATGTCACCGGTTTCCACTCTGGCCGCGACCGCACGCTGCAGCAGGGCGGTCTCGGCTGCGACGTCGATGACGTCTTCGTCACCTTCGGGATTGGAGATCACCGCGAGGATGCGTACCGGCTGGTCGATCGCGATGCGTCGCTCGGATTCGGCGGCGGGCAGGAACCGGATGACGGGCGTGGCCGTGTTGTGGTTGAGGTAGCGCCGCCGGTCGGGGTCGTAGAGCAGTTCCCATGGCAGAGGTGCCAGCGCCGGTGCTGCTGACAGGTCCAGGCGGATGCGCATACCGTGCTCGTCGCGGATGGCGCCGAGGCTGCGCTCGTAGCAGCCGTAGACGGTCTGCTGGAAGATCCGCGTGAACAGGGCAGCGCCGAGGTCGCGCACCGAGGTGTGCAGCGACGGCAGGCCCGCACGGTTGGCGCCGGGCCGCAAGGCGATCCGGTCGACCTGGCTGCTGAATTCGTCGAACGACAGTTCGAACCGGGTGATGCCGGCTGACTGTCCGGCGGGCGATGCCGTGACTCGGGCGGTGTACGCGGACCGGTCCGCCTGAATTTCAAGATCGAAGTTCTGGTACTTCAATCTCGCCACGGTCGCCCCTACGTCGCGAAGTCAACTGGTGTTCAGATTAGTGGGTGGGGATCGGATCCGCCGTCACGCGGGCCCTGCCCGAGAGAAATTCGGGACTGTCGGCCGTGCGTCCTCTCCGTGCACCGCCCCGGCGAGGGACATACGGTCCAACGTGTGGTGTCGAACGACCGTCACCTTGGCCGATGGGCACGCCAGGACTCGACCCCCTGGCAGCGTCGCAGGAGTGTGATTCGTGCCTATGATGTGACACGCCGGTTGGTGCATTGGCGCCGACCGGCTATGAAGCGTTCCGAGACTTTTTCGCGATCATGGCTTGACGCGTGTATCTGGAGGCGGTCGTGCCCGGCTGGCAGGTGGTGAACACACCTGACGGTCTGCGGCACCCTCACGTCGCCGTCCGCTTACAGGGCACATCGCGTACGGAATCTTCCGGACCCGGGCGCCGTCCACGGTCGTCGGCATTCACCGCCTGGACACCCGATCGTGGCCACATCGGTCTCGTCAGCGCCATGGGGCGTTCGATATGCTTGGATGCTCCAGATGGTTGCGTACAGTGCTCGCCCGATGCTGACGTGACCACGCGAGCAGGGGAGCGTCTCGGGCCGCATCGTCGCTTCATCTTGTTCGGGCGGTGATCGATGGCGGAAAACGCTAGGCCGACCCACCTTGGGGTCGTCGCCAGACCGAGCGTGGCCGACAAGGAAAGACTTGTCCGTGCGATCAGAGCCGTATCGGCCATGACCGACTCGGCGCAGCGTCCCGCATTGCTGCTGGAATTGCGAGAGGCGTTCGGTGACGACTTCGTCGCCAACGACCAGAATACGCGGGTCGAGATCTTGACCCTCGTCAACCACTGCATAGGCAATGGGCGAGTGCGTGACCTCGTCAGCATCCTGCGTATGGTGGGTGGCCCGACGCCCGAATGGCGCCGCCTGGTAGTCGTCGTGGATCAACTCTTCCCGGTCGAGATAGCCGACGGCGCGCCACCGGACCTGCTGGACCTGCTGCGCGGAACGGCGACATCGAGCCTCGACGAGGCGCTGCGCGATCCGGTGATCATGAGCTATCTGTCCACCGGTGAACCTCCGCTGTATGCCGACGACGCGTTCGTCGCGCTACAGGCATTCGACGGCATGGAGGGCGGACGAGCGCAGGCGCACTTCCTGGAGCTGCTCGCGCACGCCGAGAACGCCCACGAACTGCATCGTTTCGCCCGGCTCATAGCTCAGCACCACGGCAGCAGCGACGAGATCCACAACCTGTGCCTGTCTCTGGGCGGGGAGCTGTCGGAGGCAACGGCTGCCCAGGAGAACACCGCAGTCGACACCGGCCCCGGCGCCGCCTCGACCGCCCCGTCCGACACGAACCCGCACACTGGAGACGACGACGTGACCATCGATACGACCGGTACAGCACACAGCGGCGTCGTGCCTGCCTCTCTTCCAGTGATCTGGGGTGGCGTGCCGCCACGCAACCGGAACTTCGTTGGACGCGAAACCCTGCTCGACCAGATCCAGCGCACCCTCGGTCGATACGTGCGCGCCACACTCATGCCGCAGGCACAGCCGTTGCACGGCTTCGGCGGCGTCGGCAAGAGCCAGATCGCCACCGAGTTCGCGTACAAGTACCAACGCGACTACGACCTCATCTGGTGGGTTCAGGCCGACGACGACCGCGCCATCCGCCGCTCGCTCAACTCACTGGCCCGCAGACTCGGGATCCGGGAGAGCGCGGACGTCGACTCCACCATCGCCAGCGTGCTCGACCTGCTGAGGCTGGGCCGGCCCTATTCGCGTTGGCTGCTCATCTTCGACAACGCCGGCGACCCGGACCAGGTGCTGCCATACCTGCCCTCCGAAGGCCCGGGCGACGTGCTGATCACCTCCCGCAGCCGCGACTGGTCGGCCCGGCCCAACGCCATCGAAGTGCCGGTGTTCACCACCGAAGAAAGCGTCCAACTGCTCACCGCCCAATGGCGCGGGCTCACCGACGCGCAGGCCGAGCGACTGGCCGACACACTCGATCACCTGCCACTGGCGCTGGAGCAGGCTGCCGCCACCCACGAACAGACCGGTATCCCCTTCGACGAATACCTCAACACCCTGGCGGCAGAACCGACGGACGTGCTGGAGGAAGGCCGGCCCGTCGGATATCCGTACCCGCTGGCCAGTGCGGTACGTCTGTCGCTCGAACGGCTCGGCGCCAGTTCCCCGGCGGCGGTCGAACTCATCCAGGTCTGCTCGTTCCTGAGCGCCCAGCCGATCAGCATCCAGATGCTGACCCGAGGCCGCGGCGCCGCCCTGCCGACGAAGCTGCAGAACGTCCTACGCGGGGACGCGATCGGCCTGCGGAAGATCGTCCGCGAGATCGGCCGCTACGCGCTGGCCCAGATCGACTCCGGCCGCGACCTCATTCGCATCCACGCCCTGGTGGGCCTGCTCGTGCGCGACGCCATGACCGAAGAACAGCGCGCCGCCGCCCGCGCCAGCGCACACGAACTGCTGGCCTTCGCCAATCCCGGCTCACCCGACAACCCCGGCAACTGGCAGCAGTACGCGCAGATCTCCCCGCACGTCATTCCCAGTGACATCGTGACGTCCACCGAACCCGGTGCCCGCCGCGTCGTACTCGACCAGGTCCGCTACCTTTACACCATCGGCGACTACGGAGCCAGCCTGAGCCTGTGCGAGCTGGCCCTCGACAAGTGGGAGCAGCTCGACGAGATCACGCTCGTCGCCAAACGCCACCGCGGCAACGCCCTGCGCACGCTGGGCCGCTATGCCGAAGCCAAGGAACTCAACCAGCAGACCTACGCGCTCATGCAGCAACAGCTCGGTGTGGACCACGAGCACACCCTGTTCACCGCCGGCCTGGTCGCCGCCGACCTGCGCCTTGCCGGCAAGTTCCACGAAGCCCGTCAGGTTGACGAGGACACGCTGCGGCGATACAACGACGTCTTGGGCGAGGACGACCCCGAGACCCTGCGCGCAGCCCACAACCTCGCCGTCGACCTGCGCATCCTCGGCGACTTCGCAGGCGCCTACGACCTGGACACCCGCACCCTGAGCCGCCTGGTCGACGAGCTGGGCGAGGACCACCCCCGCACCCTGCACACACACAGCAGCCGAGTGCGAGACATGCTTGGACTGGGCGAGTACGGCCCGGCGCTCGCCGCCCAACTCGAAAAGTTCCCCGTACAGGTGACACTGCTCGGTCCCCGGCACGGCGACGTGATCCTCGCCCGCCGCAACCTGGCCATCCTGCACCGCAAGGCCGGTGACTACCCTGCCGCGGTCGAGCAGGCACGCAGCAACCTCGACATCAGCCGAGACCGGTTCGGCGACTCCAACGCCCTGACCCTCGCCGCGATGGCGACGCTGGTCAACGTCCTGCGCGTCAGCGGTGAGATCGACCAGGCAGCCCGGCTCGGCGACGAAACGCTATGCGGCTACCGCCAAGCGCTGGGCGTCGACCACCCCTTCACCCACGCGGCCGCGGTGAACTACGCCATCGTGCTGCGCCGCACCAGGGAAGCCGAGCGGGCCCGGGAATTGACCGCATCAGCGCTGGAAAGACTCGAGCAGCTGCTGGGAGCCGACCACCCGTACTCGCTGATCACGGCCGCCAACCACTCCAACGACCTCGCGATCGCCGAGGAGACCGCACAGGCTCTGGCCTTGTCGCAGGTCACCTACGACCGCTCGCTGCAGGTGAGGGCGCTGGACCACCCCGCGACCCTGGCTTGCGCCGCGAACCTCGCACTTGATCTGGACGCCAACGGCCGCGCGACCGAAGCCAACCAGCTGCGCAAGTCGACCCTCGTCAAGATGACGGCACGACTGGGCCGTGGCCACCCCGACACGCTGTCGATGGCGTTGGACCAGCGGATGGAGACCGACATCGAGGTCCCGACGATGTAGGCGGTTTCAGCGGGCCTCCGCGGCGTTCGCCGGCGCGAGCCAGGCGGCCAGCGCAGCGACGTCGACGGGTGCGCGGTCATCGACCTGCGCCAGCGTGAACGCGAGCGTCGGGTGGCGTGCCAGCGCGGGCAACCCCACGTGCGGGGCGCAGGCCACCAGGCCGCTCCACGCGGCGACGTCGGCCCGGTCTCGGGAGATCGCCCGCTGATAGTCCTCCGCAGCCGCCCGATGGTCGCCTTCCAGCAGTAGCCGGTCACCGCGCGACAACAGCGGCGACGCCGAGCCGACACCTGACGCGAGCAGGTTCCGCGCGGCATCGCACAGTGCGGCGCTGCGACCGGACGTACGCGGCTGGACAGGCCGGAACCTAGCCGGACCGAGGCTTGGCAGGCGATGCCCGGCCAGGTCCGGGGCTGCTGCCCGGCGCTGCCAGGCGTCGGTCCAGCCGGCCGCGTGAGAAGGATCAGCCACGGCCTGTCCCAGCCACCACCGGGCTCGTTGCTCGACGACCAGGTCGGTGGCGGCCCGGGCCACGACGTCAGAGATCTGGCCGGTAGGCCAGCCGGCGGCGACGCCCTGCATCAGTTCGCACAGCATGAGGCCGTCGGTCGTGAGCTCGCGGCAGGTGCGGAGCGTGTCCAGAGCTTGGAGGACCTGGCTGCGAGTCAAGGCGAACTCGAACGTGGCGAACGGGGACGCCGACCGGGGCTCGTTCAGCCAGAACCCGGCGACTGCGGTGAACGCGAACGCGCCGTGCAGCAGGCCCGCGGCAGGCCGAGGGTCGTCGCGCCACGGGGAATGGTAGAGCTGGCGACGAGGTAGCAGGTAGAGCGGTCGCAGATCGTTGATGCCGTTCAGCACGGTGTGGCGCAGCTCGTGGATCAACGTGGCGGCCAGTGAGTGGTCAGTCGTCGGCGAGTTCAGCGCGACGGCGCCGAAAGCTCCCCGTGCCGTGGCGCTGACGTTGCCGCCGCCGGGGGGCGCGGCCAACGGGACGATGGCATCCACGACGTCCGCGACCGAACGTGCCCAGTGAGGGTGCCTGGCGGCGATGAGCCGCCAGGCCGCGTTCAACCTGTCCGACCACCAGCGCACGCTGCTATCGGACAGCCGTGGCGAGGCGACGCCGCCGTAGACCGCGCGGTAGGGGTCGATGTCATCGAGCTCCGGCGTCCAGGCCGCGGCCGCCGCCCCGATGCGCAGACTCCGCACCGGCCGCCACATCGATGATCGCAGCGTCGCAGGTCGGCAGACGAGCCGCCCGACGGCGGCCGGATGACGGGCGCCGCCGGTGCGGAACTGGAGGTGGAGCAGGCGGTTGACCGGCCGGCGCAGTTCGAGTTCACCGAGGCTGGGTACGAGGATCCGCCCCCGGCGGGCCAGGACCCGCACGGTGGTGGGGCGGTTGGCCCGAATGGCGCACGCCAGTGCGACCGCCCCTATGCCGGCCACATGATCGAACGAGGTGACTCGTTTGTCGCCGTTGCTCACCTGCTGAAGTGCGGCCGTGAGCCAGCGCCCGACCTGGTGGTGCGTCATCACCGCACGGAACTGCTCAGGGGAGGCCTGCTGCGCCCGTGACAGTGCGGCGAGGTTGACGGCCAGGTGATCCTTGTGGGCGGCGTGCCTACGGATACCGTCGACCACGGCCCGCAGGGTCAGCAGGTTCTTGCTGAACTGGCCGTCACGCAGTCTTCGAAGGTCCTGGTGACGCCAGGGCCCGGTGGTGAGCCCGACGAACGCGTCCTGCGGGAGCCGGTGTGTGATCAAACCGCTGCTCCGCTGACGTCGGCTGCGAGCCGCCGGTTGATGTGCCTGATGAGCAGGGCCAGAGCCGTGCAGTACACCGAGGGGTTCGCGAAGCCGCTGTCCGGTGCGTAGCGGTGGGCGACGTGGCCGCCGCCGCATACTGCCACCAGCGTGCAGGACCGGCAGTCGGCCGCGAGGGCTTCCAGACCCGACTGCTGAGCGATGACGGAAGGGTGTTTCAAGGCGTCGTCGAAGTCGTGGTCGGTGACGTTCAATCCGGTCAGCGCCGCACCGTCGTAGGCCGACCTGAACGAGTCGACCAGCTGGATCGAACCGTCGACGTCGACGACGACGTGACCCAGCGGGCTCAGACCGATGTGCGAGGATCGGGTCTGCCTGCCCAGCTGAACGGCCATGATGTCGTGGAACAGCCGGACGACCGGGCCGTCGACCGCCCCGTACCAGTGATCGAACGCGCGCGTGAGCCACTGCCCGTAGGCGCCGGCCACGGTGGTGTCCTCAGGTAGCGGGGGTGGCCGGTGGTGGTTGGCATGGGGCAGCAGGAAGTCGATTACAGGGGGCCGGTGGGCAGCCAACGCCGTGTAGGTCTCCACCGGGTCGGCCTGAGGGTCGATGACGCACAACAGGCCGGCGAACATCGGGCGGTGCTCGGGGCTCGACAGCCGGCGTAGGCCGTCGGCGACGAGCCGGTAGGTGCCGCGGCGATCGTGGGTCAGCCGGTGCGTGTCGTGCGTCGATGCGCTGCCGTCCAGGCTCACTCCGACTCGGATGCCCAGACCGCGCAGCTCAGTGAGCATGTCTTCGGTGAGCAACGTGCCGTTGGTCTGCACCTGGACGTTGACACGGACATCTGGTGCTGAGCGGCCCCGCAGGCAGGCGACGATCTGGTGCAGGCGCTCGCGGCCGATCAGCAGCGGTTCGCCGCCGTGCAGGACCACGGTGACCTCGGCCAGCTGATGGCGGGCGGCGTGTTCTGCGATGCGGGAGGCCGTCTGGCCGATCACCGATGGCGACATGAATCGGGGCTGGTTCCGCCACGTCATGTCACCCATTTGATAGATGTAGCAGTAGTCGCAGGACAGATTGCAGCGGCTGGCGACTTTCACGACGAATTCATGGAACGGTCTCACGCGGCGTGCAAATGGATGTAGCGCCGGCGCCTCAGATCGTCGAGGCATATCCGCTGGTGATCGTGTCGCCGCCATGGCGGCTCTCCTCCAGAACCCTGCGTAGTGCCGCAGCCAGACGCTTTTCACGGGAGTTCAGCAGATCCTCGAGCGGCAGGTCGGTGAGATCGACCAGTTCGTCTGGCCCGGGCTCCGATTTGTGCACGGTAACCTCACTTCTCCCAGACGACGCGCCAGCCTTAATGAAAACGATACTTTGATATTCGCCGTTTCCCAAGGGTTGCCTGGGTGCGTGGGACAGTGCAGGAAACCCACGTCGACACGACATCTTTGGACGGGTGGTCGATCGGCTCTTCGATCTCAGCCCGAACGGGTGGAGCCGTGGCGACGGGACAATGCACGAGCGTGCAGGCCGTACGATATGGACCGACGGTGACCGGGGAGGCGCGCATGGCGGACTGGGAGATCTCCGACGAGGCTGATTTCGCCTACACGGCGGATCTGCTGGAGGAGGAGTGCCGGGCGTCGGCGCCACGCCGCGGTGCCAGCCCCCACCTGGCGATCACCTTGACCGAACTCCTGGTCGTGCAAACGCACAAATGGTTCGGAGCAGCCGACGTCAAACTCGACGCTCTGGTGGCCCACGGCGCGAAGGACGCGGGCAGCGTCGCGTACAGCGTGCGCACCTTGCCCTTCGCGGGTGTGCGCAAAGGTGAATTCCTCCCGATCGGTGCCCCCGGGCTGCTGCTCTACGAGGGCCGGCCCCGTCGGTTCATAGACCTCTTCCTCATCCTGTCGCGCGACGACGCAGCGAGTCCCACGGCACAGGCCGTGCTCGAGGAGGTCGTCGCCACGGGCGAGACTCTGCAACTGCCGCTGGAGCTGGCGACGGCCACCGGGTTCATACCGGAATCCGAGCTGCTGGCTGCCGGCCTGAAGACCGCGGTGGCGGTCGGTGATCTCGTCCTGGCACGGATGCGTCAGCATCGTCCGGCGATCATCGGAATGTTTCGTGCCTCCTGGCTGCGCGGGCGGGACAACTGGGGCATCGGCCAGCACCCGCCCCAGGGGCGATTCGACGTCTCGGGGATGTCGTTCAGTTTCAGCGTGGTGGACGAGTCCGAGTGACGGCGATCGGTGCGCAGGCGCCGACGCTGTGGTCATGACCGTCGACGCGCGAAGACTTCCTCGGCGTACGCCTGCAGTCTGCGCGGCGGTTCACCGGTGAGCCACCGGGCGTCGCGTCGTCGGTACGCCGCGCCGCCCTATGATCATCGAATGCTGGACCTCACCCCACCGGCGATCCGCCCCGGCGGCATCGACGACGTCGCCATCGTGCTCACCTTGATGGACCGCGCGACCGAGTGGCTCGTGTCGATCGGCCGCGCCGATCAGTGGGGCACCGAGCCGCACTCGACGAACCCCAAGCGCATCGCACAGATCGAGGGGTTCGCCCGCAGCGGTGGGCTGTGGATCGCCGAGGTGGGCGGCACCCCTGTGGGTGCCCTCTCGGTCGGCGACGCCCTGCCGTACGTGGCCCCCGCCGACGAACCGGAGCTGTACGTACAGCTGCTGATATCCGACCGGTCGTCGCCGGTCCGCGGCGTCGGCGCCGCGCTGCTGGCCCACGCACGCGGGCTGGCGGTGCAGCAGGGCGTCGCGCTCCTACGGCTGGACTGCTTTGCCGGAGGCGAGGGCGCTCTGGTGCGCTACTACGAGCGTCAGGGGTTCACCCGGGGGCAGGCCTTCTCCGTGGCACAGCCCGACCGGGACTGGCCGGGCCGGATACTCACCTTCCGTTTGTAATCCGGCGGAGTTCACTTCAGGCGTCCGCCGGCACGGGCAGGAATCGACGCAACACTCTGCGTGCGAACCTCGTCGAGCGGGAAGTTATCGATGCTGATGAATTGCATTTCGGCTTTTCGGTGGGTTTAATCACGGGCGGGTAGGCGATCGTTCACACCTCGAAGGATGTGACCATGCAAAAGCCCGGACGTGTCCGCGCTCTCGCCTGCACCCTCGCCACGGCAGCCGCCTCGTTCGCCGTCGTCGTGCTTGTCGGAGCCCAACCCGCTCATGCCGCCACGACCTTCACCTCGACCGCGGTGAACCAGAACGGCGGCAACTGCGCGAACCTGCCCAACAACAGCACCGCCAACGGCACCCAGCTCACCCAGTCGGCCTGCAACGGCGCGGGCAGCCAGAACTTCACCTTCACCCCGGTGAGCGGGACCACCGACCAGTTCACGATCGCGACCCCGGCCGCGGGTAGATGCGTGGACGTCAACGGGGCATCCACCGCCGACAACGCCACGATCATCCAGTGGACGTGCCACAGCGGCACCAACCAGCGGGTCCGCCTGGTGCCCGTCGCCATCGGCGGCACCGACAAGACGTTCCACCTGCAACCCGTGCACTCGGGCAAGTGCGTCGTGCCCTCGGCGGGATCGGCCACCGCCGGTGTCGGGCTCGTCCAGCTGCCATGCAGCTCCGCGACCTCGCGCGTATGGCGGCTGCCCAACTACACCTCCGGCGGCGGCAACCCGACCACGCCACCGGAGAAGACCGTCCGCGTGTACTGGCTCAAGCCCTCGGATGTGGCCTACGACCAGCGCTGGCCCGACGGCATCGCCAACGTGATGCGCGAGGCCCAGCGCTACTACCGGCAGGAGCTGGGCAAGACGTTCACGCTGAACACCACGGTGGTCGAGGTCGTCAACGGCGATCACGTGAAGTCGTGGTACGAGAACACGCCCAACGGCAGCGACCGCTACTGGTGGTCGGTGTTCAACATGCAAGAAGAGCTGCGGCGCAAGCTGTCCCTGCGCGCGCCCGACACCCGCTGGATCAACGTCGGTCTCATCAGCGCGGAAGGTCCGGGCGCGGGCGGCGGTGGTGGCGGCGGCTGGGTGATCCTGTGCCAGCACGACGCGGACGGCGCGGCGGGCGTGAACGGTCCCATGAACCGCTGGTACGGCGGGATGGTGCACGAACTGGGTCACGCCTTCGGCCTGCCCGACTCGGCGTCGACCGATGGCACACCCATGTCGGCGTCGTTCTACAGCTACCCGAACACGCATTTCAGCCAGGCGCAGAAGACGCAGATCCTCAACGGCCCGTACGGCACATTCCTGTCATGAGCGCTCAATTCCTGCAGTGACCGCCAAGGTGGCCGTGCGGAAGCCGGCGAACGACTGGCTTCTGCACGGCCCCACAAACCCGGTGACCGGCCAGTCTGGGCCGTGACGCATCCGGCTCACGTGTCGAGAAACCCGTGTCGGGGATCAGCCGGCACGATCTGCACCGACCCGTCTCGGACCAGCCACTGGACCGGCGCCTGGTCCTCGACACTCACTACGAAGACGCCCGAGACACGATCGCCGTCGTCGGTGGCGGGCAGCGCCGCCATGGCGCGCAGTTGGTGATCGAACCACTCGAGCCCGCCGGTGCGAATGTCACCGCCGTAGAAGGCGAAGCACGTCCAGTTGAACTCCCTCGACGCGAACGCCCAGCCTGCCTCGTATCCAGCCGGGTGCGCGGTGATCAACCGCCGAATCCCCGCAAGCTGCTGTGCATCGCACTCCAGCCAACCTCGCACCTTCGCATACGTCCCCACCGCGCCATCGTGTCAGATCAGGTCCGTACTCGATCACCAACTTTTTGCCTGCGGCGGTCCTGTGAACAGGCGTGGCAGGGGCGCAGCGGCCGTCGCTCGCCGGGGACGCGACGGTCTATTCCCGGCCCATCCAGGTGGCGACGCAGGCCTCGTTGCCCTCGGCGTCGGCAAGGACCCACCACTTCGGCGCGTACGCGTCGGAGACAAGGCGACCCCCCGCTGCCAGGGCGGCGGCGATGCGGGCCTCAGCCTGCTCGTGCGGGACAGCCACGTCGAGGTGGATACGGTTGCGCTGCGGACGTGGGGCGTCCATGTCCTGGAACCCGAACCCTGGACCGCGGCCCAAAGGGTCGCTCAGGTAGTCGTCGCCGATCGGGGAGTAGCCCAGCAGTGCGCGCCAGAACGGCAGCACGTCCGCGGTGACGAGTGCGTCGATCGTGATGTTGACGAGCTGGACGGCGGTCGGGTCGGCCGGGATGCCCAACTCTGCGGCGGCGGCCGAGATCTGCCGGGCCAGGGCGACGTCGCGGTGCGTCAGGGTCACGGTGACACCGGCGTCCCGCAAGTCGACACGGGGACGGCGGTCGGCGGTGGCGACGAGCCCGCCGATCTCACCGATGAACGCGACGCCCTCCGCGAACGAACCCGTCCGGAAGTGGGCCGAGACCACGTGGTAGAGCACGCGCCAGTCGTCGACCCCGTCGGCCGCGTGAAACTGTCCCGCCGTGATCCGCTCGGTCATGGCGCCCAAGCTAACACCGGGACCAGCCAGGCGCGGACGCCGACCGGGAACGGTCGATGATCAGAGCAGTCATCGCTGCGGATGATCCCGTGTTGGGTGCCGGGTCGTGGGCGCAGCTGCCGAACCGTGCCCGCCGACGGGCGGGTCAGCCCGTGGCGAGGTGGCCTTCGATGCTGGCCACCTTCGCGTCGAGCGCCCCGCTGACGCCGTCGCGCCAGTCCAGCTTCAGGACCACGCCCACGCGAGGCGACTTCGCCTTGACGGCCTCGGTCGCGGCTTTGACGACGGTCATGACCTCGTCCCAGGTCTCGCCCTCGACGGTGGTGAACATCGCGTCGGTGCGGTTGGGCAGGCCGGATGCGCGGACCACGCGGACCGCTTCGGCGACGAGTGCGCCGACGTCCTCCCCGGCGCCGACCGGTGAGACGGAGAACGCGACCAGGACCGACATGATCACGACGCTACCATCCCATCCGCCAGCCTGCCGTCCGCGCTGGCAGGGGCGCTGTGCCTGCGCGATCCCTTGTCGGCCGCACCGGCCGGGCTTCTCGTGCGGTCCCCCGGCGCTTGCGGGGCAAGGCTCGCGGGGGCTGACAAGATCCGGGATCGGAAATATTCTCCGTAGATCACTCTCACGTCGGAGATTTTTGCCACATCTTCGGCAGCCTCGTGAAAGGACCGCCATGTCCCCCGACGCACATGAGCTCGACCGTCGCACCCTCCTCAAGGCCTCACTCGGCGCCGCGACCGTGGCGGTCGTCGGCAGCGAGTTGCTGCTGCCCGGCACCGCGCAGGCGGCGCCCGGCGGCCAGTTCCCATGGATCATCGACTGCGAGTCGTGGGGCGCCCTGCCGCCGCTGCCGCTGTCGGTGAGCGGCACCGCCACCAACAAGATCATCGTGCATCACACCGCGTACCCGAACAGCACCGACTACTCGCAGGACCAGGCGATCTGGCTGGCCCGCGACATCCAGCGGCTGCACATGGACGGCAACGGCTGGTCCGACACCGGCCAGCACTTCACCGTCAGCCGCGGCGGCTACGTCCTCGAGGGCAGGCGCGGCAGCCTGGAGCGCCTCGAGGCCGGCGACCGGCAGATGATCTCCGCGCACTGTCCCGGTGAGAACGGCCGTGCCATCGGCATCGAGAACGAGGGCACCTATGTGACCGAGACGCCGCCGGAGGTGCTGCTGGAGTCCCTGACCAAGCTGTGCGTCGCGATCTGCCGGCAGTACGGGCTGCAGGCGCACGACATCTTCGGCCACTGGGACTTCCGCTTCACCGACTGCCCCGGCGCGGCCTTCTACCGCCAGTTCCCGATGCTGCGCCGCCGCGTCGCCGACGCCCTGGGCACGTCGCCCGACCAGGCGCCGGAGCGCCGCTGGCCCGACATCTGGCGCTTCGTCGGCGGCCCGGTGGTCCGCGTGGCGCAGTACCTGCTCGGCGCGCAGGGATACCCGGTGGCCGCCAGCGGAGTGTTCGACGCGGCCACCGTCGCCGCCGTGCAGGACTGGCAGGCACGCAACGGCATCGCGGTCGACATCGACGCCACCGTGACCGCCCCCACCTGGGAGACGCTCGCACCCGAGCTGGACAAGCACGCCACCGGCGTGCCGGTCAGCGCCCTGCAGTACATCCTGCACAACAAGGGATGGGCCGACGTCGCCATCACGGGACAGTTCGACCACCCGACTATGAAGGCCGTGCAGGACCTGCAGCGGCTGCACGGTCTGACCCCCAATGGCAAGGTCACGACCAGCACCTGGTGCGCGGCCGTCGGCGGCATCACCCGCGAGTCGCTGAGCGCCTAGCAGCGCCCGGGTCGGGGCAGTCCCAGCGGCGGCCCCGACCCAGCACACGCCCCGGCCATGCGCCAAGCGGCATCGGTCTGCTCACGTATAGCCGGCGACGCGCCCAGCTGTCCGACACGGGTGGCAACAGGCATACGCGGGAACTGTGGGTGAACAACGTTTCGGTCGTCTTGTGGCTGGTCACGGCACGTTGACACGATGGCTGCCATGCTCACAGGTTCGACAACGCTACGCCTGGAGGATCGTGAACTGCCCGCCGTGTGGCTGCGCGACAACTGCCGCTGCGCCCAGTGCGCCGACCCGGTGAGCGGGCAGAAGCTGTTCGGCATCCTGGACCTGCCCGCCGACCTGAGCGTCGACGAGGCGACCGACGACGGCACCGACGTGACCGTCAGGTTCGCCCCGGACGGCCACGTGTCCCGGTTCCCTCGCAACTGGCTGCTCGCACCGGCGACGCCCGACGAGCGCACCGAGGATGGCAAGCAGTTCGGCGCCGGTGCGACCGAGGTCGCGTGGGCGGACTTCCGCGAGAACCGCACCGAGGCGCTGGAAGCCCTGCTGGTGCGGGGCTTCGTCCTGCTGCGGGGAGTTCCGGTCGCCGAAGGCGCGGTCCTGGACGTCGCCGCAGAGTTCGGCTACGTCCGCGAGACGAACTACGGACGGATCTTCGACGTGCGCGTCGAGGACAACGCGACCAACCTGGCGTTCACCGGCCGGGAGATCACCCCGCACACCGACAACCCGTACCGGGACCCGGTGCCCACGGTGCAGCTCCTGCACTGCCTGGTCAACGCCGCGACCGGCGGCGATTCGGGCCTGATCGACGGGTTCGCCGCCGCGGCCGTCCTACGGGCCGAAGATCCTGAGGCGTTCGCCGTACTCACCCGGACCCCCGTCACCTTCCGCTACGCCGACGCCGACACCGACCTCTCGGCCAGCCGGCCACTGATCGGCCTCGACCCGGCCGGGCGGATCCGCGAAATCCGGTTCAACAACCGGTCGACCCAGCCGCTGCGCGCCCCACATGCCGACGTGATCGGCTTCTACGCCGCATACCGCATGTTCGCCGAGATCATCGCCCGGCCGGCCGGGCGGCTCGACTTGCGCCTCGGACCCGGTGACTGCCTCGTGTTCGACAACACCCGGATGCTGCACGCGCGCACGGCGTTCGCCGAGGGCGGCGCCCGGCACCTGCAAGGGTGCTACGCCGACCTGGACGCGGTCGCCAGCCGCCGCGCCGTCCTGGCCCGCCGGGCGCCCCTCGACCTGCTCGCCGACCTGTTCGCGGGACCGGGCGCTGCGGACTACCTGGGCGAGTCGGTGTCGCAGGCCGCGCACATGCTGCAGGCGGCGTCGCTAGCCGAGGCCGCACGCTCGCCCGACGCCCTGGTCGCGGCTGCGCTGCTGCACGACGTCGGTCACTTCACCGGCGAGATCAGCGGCGACGAGCTGATGGCCGGTGTCGACAACCGGCACAGCCACGCAGGTGCGGACTGGCTGGCCGCCTGGTTCCCGCCGGCGGTCACCGAACCGGTCCGGCTGCACGTGGCGGCCAAGCGATACCTGTGCGCGGTGGAGCCGAGCTACCGCGAGCAGTTGTCGCCGGCTTCGGAGTACACCCTGACCGTGCAGGGCGGGCCGATGACCGCGGCGGAGGCCGCCGCGTTCGAAGCGCAGCCGGGCGCGGCCGACGCCGTCGCGGTACGCCGCTGGGACGACGCCGCCAAGGACACCGCCGCGCAAGCGCCCGATTTCGCGCACTTCCGGCCGCTGCTGGAACGTGTCCTGCGCAGGTAGCCGGTACGCACCGCCGGTGCCGCAGCAAGCGGTTCATCGGGCGTTCGGACCACGTCGCCCTCAGCGCTGAACGTCCCAGCGTGAAACTCGTCGAACAGGCGGCACAACCGTCTGGCGGGATGCTCCGGTCAGGGGTATGGACGAGAGGGGTCGCATGCGGGCCGACGAGGAACGCGCGTTCACCGAGTACGCGCAGGGGCGAGTGCTGGAACTGCGCCGCACCGCATACCGGCTCTGCGGCGACTGGGACCAGGCACACGACCTGACCCAGACCGCGCTGATCCGGCTCTACCGGCACTGGACGCGGGTCGCGCAGACGGACTCGCCGGACGCGTACGTGCGCCGCATGCTGGTCAACGTCTTCCTCGACCACCGGCAGTCCTGGTGGTCACGGCGGGTCAGGCCGTTTCCCGAACCACCGGACACACCCGCCCCCTCCGAGGACGTCGCCGACCGCCTCGACCTGATGGCCGCGCTGGCCAGGCTCGCCCCCGGGCAGCGCGCCGTGATCGTGCTGCGCTTCTGGGAAGGCATGGACGTCGCCGAGACCGCCCGGACCCTGGGCTGCTCGCCGGGCACCGTCAAGAGCCAGACGTCGTACGCCATCGCCGCGCTGCGGCGCCTGCTGCCCAACTACGTAGGAGAAGCGGCATGAACGACCAGCAGATCGCGGCCCTGCTGGCCGCGGCACCGCAACAGCCCGAACCGCCGCTGCCGCCCGGCCTGCTGGAGGACCTGGTGCCCGCGGCCCGGCGCGACATCCGCCGCCGCCGCACCACCGCCGCGCTGTGCACCGTCGCCGCCCTGCTGCTCGGCGCCGGCGTGCTGCTCACCCCCGCCGGCGGCACGGACCCGGGCCCCGCCCAACGGCCGCCGGGCAGGGCCGGCCTGCCCGACCGGGTCGCCGGATACTCACCGCTGACCGGCTCGGTCAGCGACGCCCCGCCGGGACGCGCGATCATGGTGTACGGGTACGGCAACAGCGAAATGCTGCGTACCTACCAGTCGCTCGTCCTGTCCGCCGACACCGATGCCTACCGGCAGCTCGACGCCATGCCCGACCGCTCCGGGCCGTGGCTGCTCGCCCCGGACGGGCGCACGATCGTGCTCTCGGCCGCCGACCGCGCGATGGCCGAGGTGCAGGTCGTGGACCTGCAGTCCGGGCAGACCCGGCAGGTGCCGCTGCCGCGCGCGGGCGGGGTCACCCCGCTGGCACTGTCCCCGGACGGGAACACCCTGGCGTACTCGATCGTCGACACGACGCCTATCGCCGAGGACATGGCGCGTGACGTGGGCAATCTAATCCAGCGTCACGCCACCGAGCACAGCGAGCTGGTGCTGCTGGATCTGCGCACCGGGCAGGCGACCGCGACCGATGCCGGGCCGGTGTCGGCGGCGGCGTTCGCCCCCGACGGGCAGCGTCTGGTCGTGCAGTCGCGGCTGCGGACCTGGCTGGTCGGGCTGGACGGGCGCAGGCAGCAGGAGGTGATGGTGCCGCAGGGCTACGGCATCACCGTGCACAACGCCTGGTCGCCGTCGGGGCTGCTGCTGGCGGTGGTGCCGTGGGCGGTCGAGGACTGGGGGACCGACCGCGCCTACGTCCTGGACTACCGGACGCCGGGCGCGGTGCGCACGGTCAGCCTCGCCGAGCCGTCGGTGCTGCGCGGCACCGCCGACACCGAGACGTTCCTGGGCTGGCTGTCCGACACCGAGGTGCTGGGCCAGTCCTGGGACTACGGCTCCGACACCGGCGCGCTGTGGGCCGTGCCCGTCGACGGGCGGTCGCCGCGGGTGCTCAGCCGGTTCGACGACGCCTACCGGTGCGAGTTCGGCTTGCAGCGCTGCGTGCCGTACGAGGTCTCGGTCGCCGCTGGGCTGCTGCCCGAGCTGACCGTCCGGCCTGCCGGACCGCTGGACCGTGGCCCGTGGCCTGCCGGCATCCGCCTTGCGGCGCTCGTGGTGTTCGTCGTCGGCGCCGCAGGGGGCTGGTTGCTGCGGGCCATCCTGCGGCGTCGACGTGGTCGAAGGTTCGCTCCCTAACCGTGACCTCCGAACTCTGAGTTGAGGGAGTCCGATACGTAGTGGCCGGGCGCGGCTGGCTCGCCGGCCACACGGCCGCCGACTGTGGTGCGCAGATGTGCCGTAGATCACATGCCGAGCCGGTCTCTGTCAACGCGGAGTGATCAATGCAGCTCCGGTGATGCCGACTTCCGAATGGGCGCGCCGTTAGGGGCGTGTCGACTGTGGAGAGTGATTGCGATCCGGTGTTCCGGGTCTTGTGATCTTCTGCGGGCGTCACTAGGTTGCGTTGGCTGTCTTCTCATCTACGGGGGTGTGGGACATGGGCCGTTCGCGTGCTCGTTTGCTTGTCACGATGGTCTGGATGCGTGTCCGATGAGGTTCCTCACGTCGGACGCGCCGGTGCTGGGCACCGACCAGTTCTTCACGCTATCGCCGTGGGCGCTCGTGGATAACGAGACCAACAACTATGCATTGATCTCGGCCGACGGTAGGCCGGAGAGCGCGATGCGCGCACTCAACTTCACGCCGTTCACCGCGACCAACCCTCCCGCCGTCGGCTCGACGCTGCGGCACGGCAACCACATCAACGCCTTCTGCGGCGGTGTCGACGACATCCAGGTGTGGCAGGCCCCCATGACCGACGCCCAGGTCCTTGAGCGCCGCCGGGGGCAGGCGCCGTAACACCAGCCGGTGATGCCGGACCCATGACGGGCCGCCATCACCGGCATTCGTGTTCGTCCACCGGCGAGACCAACCGGAACGGCCGCATCAACTGCGTGCGGCGTTCAGGCATGACCGGTGGGTGGCGCCGAGCGCTCCTTTCCGCGGGCGCCTGGCGCAACTGCGGGCTTGGTGGTTGTGGCTCAGCACGCTTCGGCTACCACCTGCGGTGATCACAGCAAGCCTCGCGGTCGACCGCGACGCCTTGCGCATCTCTCACACGGGGAAGGAAAGTCCATGTTGTCTGCACGGTCGGTGATCGACCTGCGACGCCCACGGCCCAGATGGGGCCGTATGTCGCTGGTCGTATCCCTCACCGCGGCCCTGGCAGGTTCACTCCTGTCCGCCGCACCCGCCTACGCGGAACCATCTCTGCCACCGCTGAAGCCTCAACTGGAGAAGCTCGACAACGTCGGCGGCCCGGTCGCCGGGCGTGGCTGGTCGCAGAATCGCGTCAAATACGAGCCGGCGCCCACCCCGGTATGGCCCAAGGCCGGCACGGAACACGTCGTCCTCGACGCCGCCGCTGCCGCCAGGTCCGCCGACAGCCGCGGCACGCGAGCCGGAGCACTGCCGGTGTGGGCACAGCGCGGCACCGGCGCCGCGGGCTCCCGTCTGAGCGGGCTCGACGTGACGGTCGTCGACCGTGCGAAGCTGCCCGCCCAATGGCGTGACGGCTTGGCCATGCGGGTGTCCGCGCCCAAGGACACGTCGACCGGCACCGCGAAGATCGCGGTGGACTACTCCGGGTTCCGCTACGCCGTCGGCGGCAACTGGGCTTCACGGCTTCGGCTGTGGCAGGTGCCCGACTGTGCGCTGACCACCCCGGACATGCCCTCCTGCCGGTCGGTGCCGCTGCGGACCAGCAACGACCTGACCGCCGGTGTGGCATCGGCAGAGGTCGCGGTCGAGCACATCAAGGCGCCTACGACGCCGCAGACCAAGGCGCAGCTGGCCGGTGACGCCTCCGTGCCTACCGCACAGGGGTCGATGATCATGCTGGCGGCGGCGGCCTCAGGTAGCGACGGCGACTTCGGCGCGACCAGCATGGCCGCGTCGTCGACATGGTCGGCCGGGGGCAGTTCCGGCGACTTCTCCTGGAGCTACCCGCTGCGCATGCCGCCCGCGACCGGACCTGCGCCGAGCATCGGCCTGGTCTACTCGTCCTCGGCGGTGGACGGCCGCTCCGAGGTCAGCAACAACCAGCCGTCCTGGATCGGTGAAGGTTTCGAGTACTCGGCCGGTTACATCGAGCGCCGGTACGTGCCGTGCTCGGAGGACATGAAGAAGAGCCCGAACAACACGCTCAAGACCGCCGACCAGTGCTGGCGGTCGGACAACGCCACCATGTCGCTCAACGGCCGCGGTGGAGAGCTGATCTACGACTCGGTCAAGGGCTGGCATTCGCGGTCCGAGGACGGATCGGTGATCGAGAAGATCGCCGGTGGCGCCGGGACCAACGGCGACGACAACGGCGAGTACTGGAAGGTCACCACGACCGACGGCACGCAGTACTTCTTCGGCCGGCACAACCTGCCCGGCGAGACGGAGAAGACGTACTCGACACTGACGGTGCCGGTGTTCGGCAACCACACGGGCGAGCCCTGCCACCAGAGCACCTACGCTGCGTCGGACTGTGTGCAGGCGTGGCGGTGGAACCTCGACTACGTCGTGGACGTGCGTGGCAACACGATGTCGTACTGGTACGGCAAGGAGACCAACAAATACGCGCGCAACATGACGGACTCCGACGATGTCACCTACGACCGGGCGAGTTACCTCAAGCGCATCGATTACGGCACCTACGACCGCACCGTCGCCGAGCACGGCGTTCTCGAGCGGTCGGTGACCCCGTACGCGCAGGTGCTGTTCGAAACCGACATGCGGTGCTTCTCCAGTTGCGGCACCGAGACGGCCCCGACCACGGCGAACTGGAAGGACACCCCTTGGGACCAGGAGTGCAAGGCCTCGGCCACCTCCTGCCCGCAGCAGTACTCGCCGACGTTCTGGACGACCAAGCGCCTGAAGACGGTCACCACTCAGGTGTGGGACACGACTAAGGCGACACCGGCCTGGCAGCCGGTGGAGTCCTGGACCCTGTCGCACACGTTCGCGGCGACCGCTGACAGCACCCACACCGGTCTGTGGCTGGACAAGATCGACCACTCGGGTCTGGTGGGCACGCCGGTGGCGATGCCACCGGTGACGTTCGAGGCCGTCTCCCTGCCCAACCGGGTGCTGACCGAGCACGGCACGACCGACAACTGGCTGCGCATCGCCAACATCATCACCGAGACCGGATCGAAGATCCACGTCGACTACAGCGCGACCGAGTGCACATCGTCGAACCTGCCCGCCTCGGCGCACACCAATACCAAGCGCTGTTACCCGGTGCTGGTTCCCGACCGGAACGACCCGAGCGGTGACACCCTCGTCGAGGAGTGGTGGCACAAGCACCGGGTCGAGCACGTCACCGAGAACGACGTGCAGCTGGCCGACGGCCACCAGGCCGAGGCCAAGCATACCTACTACACCTACGTCGGCGCCCCGGCATGGCACTACGCCGACGACGACGGCCTTTCCAAGCCCGAGCGCAAGACTTGGGCGCAGTGGCGCGGCTACGCCAAGGTCGAGACCCGCGTCGGTAACGATCCGGCCACGCAGTCGCTGGCCGTGACGACGTTCATGCGCGGTATGCACGGCGACAAGGCCAGCCCATCCGGTGGCACCCGCACCGTCACCGTGGCGGCGTCGTTGGGCTCCGAGACCGTGTACGACGAGGACCAGTTCGCCGGTCAGGTCCGCGAGCAGATCGTATATAACGGCGTGAACACCAAGCCGGTTTCGAAGACCGTGAACGTGCCGTGGCGGTCCAACCCGATCGTGTCGCGCACCATCAACGGCGACACCGTCGAGGCGCGGTTCACCCGGACGATGACGACCTACAGCGCCACCGCGCTGGGTGTCGACGGCGCCCGCGGCTGGCGGACCACGCGCGGGCAGCGCGACTACGACCACACCTATGGGACCCTCAACTGGTCGCAGGACGACGGCGACATCACCGTCACCGGTGACGAGAACTGCACCACCTACAGCTACAACCGCAACACCGCGCCGACCGGGTCCAAGAACCTGACCCAGACCATCAAGCAGACCACGACCACGGCGCTGACCTGCGGCACGCTGCCTTCCAGCGTGGATGAGGTGATCTCCGAGTCGCGGCTGTACTACGACGGTGCGAGCAGCATCTCGACCATGCCGGTGTTCGGGTCGGTGACCAAGACCGAGACGCTCAAGGACTGGACGTCGGGCACCGGAACGGTGTGGCAGGCAGTGTCCCAGGCTACGTTCGATGCCGCCGGTCGTCCGCTGACCTCGACCGACATCAAGGGCAACGTCGCCACCACGACCTACACCCCGAGCGTTGGCGGCCCCGTCACCGCGGTCAGCAGCAAGACCACGGCGGCCGGGACGACGCCCTACAACTGGGTGTCGACGACCAACGTGAACCCGTACTGGGGCTCGACGGTTTCGGCAACCGACCCCAACAGCAAGGTCACCACTGAAGTCGAGTACGACGCGCTCGGCCGCACCGCCAAGGTGTGGACTCTGGGCTGGGACAAGGCCGGCCACCCGAGCACGCCCTCGGCGAAATACACCTACATCCTGGCCCCCAACCGCGACAACTACCCGTACGTCACGTCGCAGATGCTCAACCCTGACGGCAACTACGTCACGTCGTACCAGATCCTCGACGGGCAGCTGCGCTCGCGGCAGACCCAGGCACCGGCTCTGGACGGCAGCGGCGCGCGCGTGGTGACCGATACGATCTACGACGAGTTCGGGCGGGGCGCGACCGGCTACGGCGCGCATGCGGAGCCGGGTGCTGCGGCGGGCACGCTGTGGTGGGAGCCGGAGTGGTCCGTGCCCGCCGTGTCCAAGACCGAGTTCGACCGGGCATCCCGGCCGACAGCCGGTGTGTTCCTCGCCGGCGACGACGTGCAGAACCTGGTCGAGAAGTGGCGTACGGTCACGTCCTTCGAAGGCGACCAGACTTCGGTCACCCCACCGGCTGGTGGCACTCCCACCACGACCGTGACCGATATCCAGGGCCGCACGGTCAAGCTGCGCCAGCACAACACTCCTGCTGGTGTCGGTGGTGGCTATCTGGAGACCCGCTTCGAGTTCAACCGCAAGGGCCAGCAGTATTTGACTGTCGACCCGGCCGGTAACGAGTGGCGCAACGTCTTTGACGTCCAGGGCCGTGTCACCCAGACGGTCGATCCGGACAAGGGCACCGCGAGCACGGAGTACAACAACTACAGCCAGGTTGTCAAGACCACCGACGCCCGCGGCGAGGTGTTGTGGTACGTCTACGACGGCCTCGGCCGTAAGAAGCAGGTCCGTGACGACTCCTCGACGGGTCCGCTGCGCACGGAGTTCAAGTACGACACGCTCTACAGCGGCCAGTCCGGGTTCCGCGGACAGCTGACCGAGTCCATCCGCTACGAACCGGCCGGATCGGCCAACGCCTACAAGTGGCAGGTGCGCCAGTTCGACACCCGCTACCATCCGACCGGCGTCAACTACGTCATCCCCGCGGCGGAGGCCGGCCTCGACACCACCTACGTCTACAGCTACGACTACGCCGCCGCGACCGGCTCACCCACGTCGATCAGCTACCCGGCCGGCGGGTCGCTGGTGACCGAGCAGCTCACCACCGACTACCACAGCGCCACCGGCCTGCCGATCGCATTGGACACCAGCCTGACCGGCTCCGCCGGCACCATGGCCACCACCAGCTACAACGCCTACGGCGAGCGCACCGGATCCATCTACAAGATGCCCGGCGGTGTCTACGCTCAGGATGTCGCCTACCGTGACGAGGCAACCCGTCGGCTCACCCGCACCACCGTGCAGACCGAGACCGGCGCCGGCACCGTCTCCGACCGGGGCTACCTCTACGACAACGCCGGCAACATCACCTCCATCACCGAGACACCCCAGGTCGGCACAGCAGAGACCCAGTGCTTCCGCTACGACGCACTTGTCAGGCTCACCACCGCATGGACCCCCAAGTCCGGCGTAGCCTGTGCCACCGATCCGACCGTGGCCAACCTCGGCGGCCCAGCCCGGTACTGGCAGGACTGGACCTTCAATACGAGCGGATCCCGGCTGACCGAAACCAGCCACGCCGCCGCCGGCGACACCACCCGTAACTACACGATGCCCGTGGGCGGCAAGGACGTGGTGCGCCCGCACGCGGTCACGCAGATGGACACGACCATCGGCTCGACCACGGTGGCCAGCAAGTACGGCTTCGACGCCACCGGCAACACCATCTGCCGCCCGTCCGGGACCACCGCCAACGACTGCGGCACCAAGGCCGGCAGCCAGGAACTCGGCTGGGACGCCGAAGGCAAACTCGCCACCGTCAAGGTCGGCACCCAGACCGTCGAAACCAACATCTACGACGCCAACGGCGTCCGGCTCATCCGCCGCGACACCGCAGGTACCACCCTCTACCTCCCGGGCCAGGAGATCCGCCGGGAAGGAACCGTCAACACCGGCACCCGCTACTACAGCCTCGCCGGACAGATCTGCGCCAGCCGCAAGAACAGCTCAGCCATCGCCAACCTGACCTGGCTGTTCAACGACCACCAGGGGACGCAGCAGCTCAGCGTCAACGCCGCGACCCAGGCCGTCACCACCCGCTACCAGAATCCGTACGGTGGAAACAGGCCCGGGACCAGCAACCCCACCTGGGTCAACCAGAAGGGTTTCGTCGGCGGCGACAACGACCCCACCGGCCTGACGAACGTGGGGGCACGCCAATACGACAGTGTTCTCGGCAGGTTCATCAGCGTCGACCCCATGCTGGTGGCCAGCGACCCGGCTCAATACGACGCCTACCAGTACGCCGGAAACAACCCCATCGTCTACAGCGACCCCACCGGGCTCTGCCGTGACGATCCAGGCACGCCTTGCGGCGACGGGCACCTGCACGACGGCAACGGACTCGACGGGAAAGCCAAGGACAACTCCCGCTGCAGCAACGCCGTCTGCGGACCAGCCGGAGACCCGTGTGACGCGCAGTGTCACGCAAAGATCAGGCAGCAGGAGGAAGCTGACCGGAAGAGGCGCGAATGCCAAGCGGACTACTGGTGCCGGAATGCTGGGGTATGGGGCACAGTTGCTGGTATCGCCGCAGGTGCCCTGGTCGGCGGGGCCTGCCTGTTGGCAACAGGGGGTGCCGGGTCAATCGGCTGTGCCGCTCTGGGGGGTGCTGTCGGTGGAGCCGTCGACTCGCTTACCACTGACCTGCTAGATGCCGAGGACGACTCCGTTGGTGATGTCCTACTCGGTATGCTCGGCGGCGCGGCCGCGGGTGCTGCGGCTGGCGCCTTCTTGGCAGTGGCGCTGCCGGCTGCCGGAGCGGGCGCATTCGCACTCGCAGGCGGAGCGGGACTCAAAACGTCGATGGGAGTCGCTGGTGCGTCCCTCCGCGCATCGGCAGGGGAGCTGGCAACGCCGCTGAAGGGCCTAGCCAGCGCCTTCACCAAACCGGCTGGAGGCTACACGAGCATTCTGTCGCCCGCGAACCTTAAACACATCCTTACTGGGGACTCAGTTTCCTCGGGTGGGCACGCTTGGCCTGGTAATCCCGGTAAGACCACATTCCCGTGGCACTGGTCAAATAAGAAGATTGCACACGCAGTATCCGATATCATTACAGATCCGGCCACTGCATGGGCAAATCAAACGGGTCGGCAGGGTGCCAGGCTTACCAATGCGGGTGATCCCGCGAAGTGGATAACGGAAACCGCACGATGGGGAGTCAATATCAAGGTCATTTGGCAGCCGGCGATAGGCAACGCGCCTTCGGCCTTCCCGCCGAGATGAGGTCTCACGTGAGCTATGTGGAGTTGCGTCGGGAGGCTGATGGCATTGCGCTTGCCCTCAACGAACTGCTTGCGGCGCCTCCATCTGGAGACGTGGCTCCGGTCGATCCGGAAGACTTTCGCCAGATGGTTTGGGTCGGTGAGGCAAAACTCGGCACCGAAACGCTCTGTGAGCAGTTGGAGGAAAACGACGTCCACTTGCCGCCAGACATAGCTGCTCGAATTAAGCAGTTCGGTCTACGGGTAGGGGCAGATCCGCAGTACCTCGAGCGGATCCGTTCCTAATTCTGCAGAATCTAGGTTTAGCAACGAACGCGTGGGCTGGGCGGTCGTCAACCACCGACCGCCCAGCCCACGTATTGGGAAGGCAAAGTAATGGGGCTTTCGTGACTAACGATCTTGCGCGCAATAGCTGAGGATAGTGCCTTGCGCCCAGATCGCACCTCCTCTTTGGATTTCGCGTCGCTGGGCTTGCGGTGCTTTCAGGAGATCGCCGGGCATGGGTGCTGTCCGCCCACGTAGGATCAACGAGTCATCGGCGCGACATTGGCTGCCGCCCGGCATGGTGATCATGGAAGTGGCAGGTCACCAGACATCGTGATCATGTACTTAGGGTTCATGTAGCCCCGATCAAACACCAACGGTGCGTGCCAAGATCGACTATGGCACGCACCGTTGGTGTTCGATCGTCATAGATCAGCCTGGGCCGTAGGCGTCGGTACAGGTCGAGCTTCTGCTTAGGCTCGACGTCAGCCAGGTCTCGGGCGATGTCGCCCACTCGGCGGCCAACGAGCGGTCCGGGCGCCGTGGCGACCTTGTTGGTACGAGCCGTCCTGCGGCGTCGACCTGGTCGAACATGACGCAGTGACGATGATCTGCGAGGGTGCGCCTGACCTCGGTCATTCGTGACAGGACCGCGGTGACCGACGATCAACGGCTCATCTGGTCGGGGCAATTCACCTAGCGACATCTGAGTACGGATGCTCATGCCTGGTCGGCCCGCGGGGACGAGCATGAGACCCATGAACGGGTTCTACATCGGATCGTTTGCCCATGCTCTGGGCGCGCAGAAGCGGCACCTACGGGAGTCGGCCGAGGCGGGACTGCTCCGGTCGGCTCCACAGGACCTGGAGGCGGCCGGTTTTCGCTGGCACCACGTCTGCGAACCGGAAGACACGGCGTATGACCTGGCACGTGCGGCGGTCGCGCAGATCGCGGCCCGCGGCGACCTCGCCGACGTCGACGCGATCGTCTACGCCACGTGCCTGCCCGACGGGCAGACCGGGTCCGGTCCGGTCCGCGACGTGAAGGACCTGATGGACTTCCCGGCCGGCCGGCTGCAGGCCGAGTTCGGCATGTCCCGGGCGATCGTGGTCGGGCTGCATCAGCAGGCCTGCACCGGCGTGCTCGGGGCGCTGCGGGTGGCGGGCGCGCTACTGGCGACCGAGCCGGGCTGGCGCCGGGTGTTGTGCGTGACCGCCGACCGGTTTCCCGCCGGCGCCTGGTACGAGCAGGCGTACAACCTGATCTCGGACGGGGCCGCGGCCTGCGTGGTCGGCCGGGACCCGGACGTGTGCCGCCTGCTGACCGTGCACCAGATCACCAACGGCGGCCTCGGCCGGGCCGACGACGACGAGACCGTCGGCACCTACTTCGCCTACACCCACCGGCTGGTCCGGGAGGCCGCGGCCCGCGCCGGGCTGGCCCCCGCCGAGCTGGACTGGGTCGTCACCCAGAACATGCACGACAAGGCGTGGCAGATCCTCGCCCGGCTGCTGGAGCTCGACCACGCCCGGGTCTGGGCCCCGACCCTGGCCGACGTCGGGCACGTCATCTCGGCCGACGCCGTGGTCAACCTGTCGGCGCTGCTCGACTCGGGGCAGGTACGGCCAGGGCAGCGGATCGCGGTGCCGGTGGCCGGTTTCGGGCTCAACTGGCAGTGCGCGGTGCTGGAGGTTGCCCGATGAGCGCCCTGGCGACCGCCCTGGCGCAGGTGTCGCAGACCACGGACCGGCTCAGCCGGCTGTCGGTGCGGGCGCACCAGAACCCGTACACCCTGGTCGACTGGCCATCCGCGGTGGACCCGGAGCGGGACTGGTTCAGCACCCCGGAGTACGTGAGCCTGCACGGCACGGCCGTGTGGGCGGGCCTGGACGACAGCGCCCGCCGCCGGGTCGCCTTCCACGAGGCCGCAGGCTTCTACAGCCTCAACATCCACGGGGAGAAGACGCTGATCCAGGGCCTGGCGGCACGGCTCTACCGCAGCGACCTGGCCGGTTCGGCGGGCTACCTGCACCATTTCCTGGACGAGGAGAACAAGCACAGCGTCTACTTCGGCGGCTTCTGCACCCGGTACGCGCGGGTCCACCGCAGCCGTCAGGCGCCGTGGCGCACCGACCGGCCGCGTGACGTCGACGACTTCCTGTTCTTCGCCAAGACGCTGATATTCGAGGAGATCGTGGACCACTACAACCGGGTCCAGGCCCGCGACGCGCGGCTGCACCCGCTGGCCCGTTTCATCAACGACAACCACCACCGCGAGGAGGCCCGGCACCTGGTGTTCGGCCGCCGCCTCGTGACGGAGCTGTGGCAGGCGGCGGACTGGGATCAGCCGACCGCCGCCGAGATCCGCGACGACCTCGCCCGGTTCGTGACCGCCACCTGGCGCGAGTACTACCACCCTGACGTGTACGCCGACGCCGGGCTCGGCGACCCGTGGGAGCTGGCAGAGGCGGCCTGGTCCGCGCCCGACCAGCGCACCCACCGGCGCCAGGTGTCGGCCGACTGCCTGCGGTTCCTGGCGGTGGCGGGCATCCTGACCGAGGAGCCGGCCGATGCGTTCTGAGGCCGAGATCCGCGAACAGCTGCGAACGTTCGTACGGCACCACGCCGGGGGAGTCGACATCACCGACGACACGGAGCTGTTCACGCTGCGGGTGCTGCGTTCGGTACACCTGCCCGAGCTGATCATCCTGCTCGAACGGCTGCGCGGCGCACCCATCGACGTGGAGCAGCTGCGCATCGGCGACTTCGACGGCATCGACGCCATGATGGCCCGCTTCGGGGCGGTGCAGCCGTGACCGGGCCGGCCGACCTGGCCCGGATCGGGCTGCGCTGGGACCCCAGCGGCCAGGCCGGGCTGACCGGGCCGCTGCTGGCGCTCGCCAACGACTGCGACCGCGCCTTCCAGACCATCGCGAGCCGGTGGCGTTCACGCGAGGAGGCGTACCCGGCGACGCTGCCCGCCTCGTCCCTGCACGGGCACCTGCGGTCGTTCCCGCACCAGGTCACGTTCGCGACGACACTCGACCCCGCCGACGCCAACCTGGGCGAGTTCACCGACGGGCCGGTCGTGGACAGGACCGGGGCGGTCGCGTTGACCCGCACGGCACCGGTCACCGCAGTGCTCACCCCAGCGGCCTGCCACCACGTCTACCACGCCCACCAAGGGGAGCAATTGCCGACAGCCGTCCACGTGACCACCCGCAACACCTGCTTCCGGCGGGAGTCGAGCTACGAGCCGCTGCGCCGCCAGTGGACCTTCGCCATGAGGGAGATCGTGTGCCTGGGCACGGCTGAGGAGACCACATCGTTCCTGGCGCAGGCCCGCGCCGCGATCGACTACTTCACCCTGCTGATCGACCTGCCGACGGACTGGACACCGGCGACCGACCCGTTCTTCCGCCCCGAACGCCACCCCGGCCACCTCCTGCAGCGCATCCAGCCGGTCAAGCACGAGGCGATCTACGGCGGCTCACTCGCCCTCGGCTCGGCCAACCTCCACCACGACCACTTCGGGTCCGCGTACTCCATCACCCGCGCCGGCACCCCCGCCACCACCGCCTGCATCGCGTTCGGCCTCGAACGCTGGCTGTACGCGCTCGTCGACCGCCACGGCCCGGACCCCGACAGCTGGCCGGACCTGCTCGCCGCGGCCCGACAGGTGGCAACCCGATGACCACATTGATCACCGGAGCGGACGGCTACCTCGGCCGGCGGATCACCGCCGCGCTGCGCGGCCAGGACCTGATCCTGGCAGTGCGCTGCGCCGACCAGACCGAACTCGACCGCAAACGGGCCCGGCTCGCCCGCGTCGCAGACGTCCCCGTCGTGCCGGTCGACCTGCGCGACGCCGACCCGTTCGCCCACGTGGACCCCCGGCCCATCACACGGATCATCCACGCCGCCGCGCTCATCCGCTTCGACGTCAGCCGCGACACCGCCGAGCAGGTCAACGTCGCCGGCACGGCACGCGTACGCGACTTCGCGCAACGCTGCGACCGGCTCGAACAGCTGATGCTGCTGTCCACGCTCTACAGCGCCGGCCGGCGTCGCGGCGAGGTCCACGAGACCCGCCACGACGACACCGGCTTCGTCAACCACTACGAATGGTCGAAATGGGCCGCCGAGGAGTGCCTACTCGACCCGCCGGGACTGCCGGTGACGGTGGCACGGCTGCCGACGCTGATCGCCGACGACGCTGGCGGCGCCGTCGCCCAGTACAACGCGTTCCACCACACGATGCGGCTCTACCACGCCGGGCTGCTGACCCTGCTGCCCGGCGACCCGGCGACACCACTGAGCCTGGCCACCGCCGAATTCACCGTCGATGCCGTGACGGCACTGCTCGCCGCACCGCCGGGCATCTACCAGATCTGCTCCGGCCCGGTGACCCTCGGCACCGCGATCGACACCGCCTTCACCGTCTTCGATCAGGATCCGAGCTTCCGACGGCGGATGCTGCCCCGCCCGATCCCCTGCGACCGGGCCGGCTTCCGCGACCTGGCACACGCCGCCCGGGCGCTGCGCGGCGGCCCGCTACAGCCCGCGCTCGCTTCCGTCGCGCCCTTCGCCGAGCAGCTCTACCTGCCCAAACACTTCCGCACCGACCGCCTGCGCGCGGCGTGGCCCGGATATCGGACGCACGACGCCACGGCGCTGATCGAGGCGGCGTGCACCGACCTGATCAAGAGGAGTTTCCATGTCACCGCGCATTGAGACACCACAGCACCCGCAGGCGGCACAGCAGCCGGCCCTGGTGCGGCGGACCGAACTGCCCGGCGCCGTCGACGACCGGCTGTACTTCGCCCAGGTCCGCGAGGACCCGGAGCTGGAGATCGCCGCGTTCGCCGCACGGTGGGACGGCCCCATCGCCGTGGTCAGCTCCGCCGGCTGTACCGCGCTGTCACTGCTCGCCGCCGGTGCGACCGAGGTCGTCGGCATCGACGTCAACCGCACCCAGAACCACCTCGTCGAACTGAAAGCGGCCGCGGTCGCGCAACTGGCACCCGGCTCGGCCCTCGGACTGCTCGGCGGCGTCGCCATGGCACCGGCCGCACGGCGGCACGCCTACGACCAGATCCGGGGCCGACTCACCACCGGGGCACGTCACTACTGGGACGCCCACCTACAAGCGATCGATGCTGGAGTCTTGCAGGCGGGGGTCACCGAGCGACTGATGCGCCTCATCGCCCGCTCCCTGCGCGTGGTCCACCCCCGCCGCATCGAGACGCTGCTCGCCCCGCGGACACTCGACCAGCAACGGGAGTTCTACCACCGGGACTGGGACACCTTCGGCTGGCGGCTGCTGTTCGCCGTGCTGTGCAACCGGCTGGTGCTGCGGCGCACCTACGACGAACGGTTCTTCGCCCACGTCGAGAACCCCAGCTACGCCCGCCACTTCCGCCAGGTCGCCGAGCACACACTCACCGACCTGGAGATCGGCGGCAACTACTTCCTGCACCACCTGCTGACCGGTGCCTACCCCGCAGCAAGCCGCCCGCCCTACCTGGACGCGCAGGTGCCCGTCGACCGCCTGCACCTGGTCGACGGTGCCTTCACCGACTACCTGCGTACGCTGCCCGACCGCAGCATGGCCGGGTTCGCCCTGTCCAACATCTGCGAATGGCTGACCGCCGACCAGATCGACGAGCTGTTCGCCGAGATCGTCCGCACGGCCCGGCCGGGCGCCCGGCTGGTCTTCCGCAACTTCGTCGGCTGGACCGAGGTGCCGCCACGCTGGCGCGACGCCGTCCGCGAGGACCGGGCGCGCGGCGAGGAGCTGATGCGCACCGACCGCAGCCTGTGCCAGCGGCGTTTCGCGCTCTGCGAGGTGACGCCGTGAGAGTCCGCGACGCCCGCCCCGAGGACAACGCGGCCCTGGTCGACCTGGCGGCCCGCTGCGCGATGGAAGGCGACCTGGCGCTGTGCATCGACCGGCGGCCCGACTTCTTCGCCCTCAACCGGATCGGCGGCGAGGCCTGGCGGGTCGGGGTCGTCGACGGCGACGACGGCCCGATCGCCTGCGTCGCGGTCGCCCGCCGGCCCTCCTACATCGACGGCCGCCCGGCCCAGCTCGGCTATGTCGGCGACCTCAAGGTGCACCCGGCGCACCGGCGACGCGGCGCCGCCCGCGTCCTGGCGCAATGGGCGCACGACGCCGCCCGCGAGCTGGCCGGCCCGAACGCACCGCTGATCGGCACCGTCCTGGCCGGCAACGACGCCGTCGACATGCTGCGCCGGCAGGTCGAACCCGGCGTACGCCGACAGGCCACCATCAGATCGCACAGCATCGACCTGCTGACACGCCGCCGCATCCCGCCCGGCGACCTCACCGTGACTGTGGCCACCTCCGCAGACGAGCCCGAGATGGTCGAACTGTGGCACCGCGTGGCCGCGTCCCGCCAGTACGCCCCGGTCTGCGAGTCGTTCCCGCTCGACCGACCGGACCTGGACTACCTGGTGGCCCGGCGGCCTGGCGGCGAGCTCGCGGGGTTCGTCGGCCTGTGGAACCAGCACGACATCAAGCAGATGCGCGTCACCGGCTACTCGACCCGGCTGGCGGCCGCCCGGCTCGCCTTCAACGTCGCGGCCCCGCTGCTGCGGGTGCCACGCCTACCGCGCGCGGGCGAGGAACTGAGCTACCGCACGGTGGTCAACCCGTGCGTGCCCGACCCGCAGACGCTGCGCACCCTGATCCGGCACGCCTGCAACCGGCTGCACGGGCAGCACTCGTTCCTCACCATCGGTCTGGACGTCCGCGACCCGCTGGCTGCCGCGCTGACCGGGCTACGGGCGCAGCCCACCGACGTCGACCTGCTCGTACTGGGCGGACCGGACGGCCAGGCCACGCCGGTGCATTTCGAGATCGCCACGGTGTAGACCCGAGTGTCCAGCTGGTGCCTGGTGCCGGCGAGTATCGCGCTATCGACGCCGCCACCAACGCCGACATCGCTGCAGGGTCACGCTGCGCGTCGCGGTGGCATCACTGCGGGCTCGGGCGCAGCTCGGCCCGCAACTGCAGGAACCGGAACACTCCCGGCCGACCGACGACCGTCTGATATCTGTCGACAACCGCATCCACGAACGCGGGAACGTCCGCGGCGGGCAGGCGCGACGCCCAGTCGGAGAATCCGACCGTGCACCACTGCGCGAACTGCTCGCGCGAGCCGAAGTCCCATTCGCGGTCGACGACCGACTGCTGGGTGACTTTCAGGCCCGCGCTGCCCGCGATCGCAGGCAGGTCGTCGGGCTCGATGTGCACGTACGGTGGCGCGAAGCCGGCGAACGCGGACGCCCAGCGCGAATCGTGGGCCACCTCCATCGCGACGCGTTCGACGCTCGGGCGGGAACCGCGGCAGACGAACTGCACGAGCGCTCGGCCGTCGGTTTTGAGCGCCGCAGCGATGTTCCGGTACGCGGTCTGCTGGTCGGCCACCCAGTGCAGCGCGTTGAACGAGACCACGAGGTCGAACTCCGGCCCGAACGTCATGGTGGTGACGTCGCCGACCTGGAACGACACGTTCGCCTGCTGGTCATCGGCAGCGCGAGCCGTCTCGATCATCCGTGGCGACGGATCGACGCCGAGGACGGATCCATCCGGCACCCGCGACGCGATCAGCCGGGTCACGTACCCGTCGCCGCAGCCCACGTCGAGCACGTGTTCGGTGCCCGCGACCTCGACGGATTCGAGGCACGTCGTCGCCATCGCACGCTGCAGTCCGCTGATGTGGGCGTAACCGGCGCCGTCCCAGTCGGCCATCTACGCTCCCGGCCGCGTCGGTGGCGCGTTGCTCGCCGACCGCGGGTAGGCGTTCAACGCTGCGCAGGTGGTCGGTGAATCCGGTCGACAGAAAACACCCGAAGGCTCCACGTAATGAACATAATGGAGTATCTCGTCTGAGCGGGAGGAACACCGACCGACGCCGTTTTCTGGATCTGCTCAAAAATGGCTGGTGCGCGGCTTCGCAGCACGACACGCAGTCAGCGTTCCGCATCAGGTCTCCCGGAGGAGCGATGGCTGATGCCGACATTCACGAGATAGCGCCGAACCTCTGCGTCATCGAGGGCCACCACCCGCACCGTATGTGGGAGGACCCGGATATCCCGACCATCGCGGTCTACCGCGGCGTGTCGACTCTCTACCTGCTCGACACCGGCGTCGGCCCGCAGCAGCGAAGCGCGATCCTCGCCGTCGCGCAGAAGTACGGGCCGGCCGACGAAGTGCTCATCCTCTCCAGCCACGGGCACATCGACCACCTCGGCAACAACGACGTCGTCGACGACATCCCCGCGACCACCAAGCGCAACTACTTCCCGCGGGCCGGACGACCCGGACTCGACGCCAAGACGTTCTTTCGAGTGATGTACGAGCGCGGCGCACCGTACTTCGACTACGTCGACGGCCTGGACCTCGACGCGGACACCGTCAGCTCACTGCTGCGCGGCGTCGGCGCCGACCGGCGATCGACGCCTGACAACGTCGCCAGCCTGGGCGCCGCCGTCGAGGCCGCCGGTGTCGTCCCGGCGATCTCGAAGCTGCTGCCGGGGCTCGTCGTCGACATTCTGATGAGCACCTACCCGCCCGTGCACATCCGTGCCGAATCGATCCACGACTACGAGGAACTCGGACCCGCACGCGACATCACGATCGGCCAGACGACGTGGAGCGGATGGGGCTTCGGCGGCGGCGAGGTCCACGTCTTCCAGACCGCGGGCCATTCGGCGGGAGGCTGCGTCTTCTACGTCCCGGAGCATCGTTTCCTGATGTTCGCCGACGAGACGACGGGCATCCCCATCTGGGCGGACACCGACCCGGCCAACACGATCCGCACGATGCGCCGCGCACTGCAGATGATGGACTCCGGCCACGTCAGCACCGTGTGCGCGGGCCATCGCCCCATGCTGCCCCTGTCGAACGACGAAGCACGCGCCACGCTCACCGGGATCATCGCCGGGGCAGAGGAGTTCACGGCGACGGTGAACGACGGCATCGCGAAACACCCCGATGGCGTATGCATCGACGAGCTCTACGCCGAACTGGTCTCGGCTGCCGCACCGCAGTCGATGATCGCGCTGGTGAAGCAACTCCAGTTCCCGGTGTTCGCGACCTTCCTCAAGCTGACGCTGGCCAACGAGTGCCTCCTGCAGGGCTACCAGCAGGGCCGCGACGACAAAGGCCGCATCACGTTCCGCGCCTGATCCGGCACCGGCGCGTAGCCGATGCGGCCTGACCCACCCAGACGCGGATCGCGAACGGCATTCGTGCGAGCGAGAACTGGTCCCATCGAGGCAGCAGGCATCGCCAACATCTCGACGCTGCGCATGGTCACGGCCGAGGTTGCTGGTCGGCGCTCAGTCGTGCCGGACTGCCGATCGGATCGCGGCAAATCCGGACGTCGTCGTGGACGCTGCCGGCGTGAATGTATGGCAGACGGGCGACTGTCGGTTCGAGGTCGGGAGCGCCTGCGACGTCAGTGTGCGTCCAGGACGAAGAAGAGGAAGCAGATGAAGGCCGTTCTGTCGCCGAGGTCGGGTGGGAGGAGTTCTCGGGGGGTGTCGGGCGAGAAGGGAGGCTCGCTGATGACCGCGATGCGGAAGCCTGCCTCGGTGAACGCGTCGGTCATGGCGTGCAAGGGCCGGTGCCAGAAGGTCAGCACCGCGCGCTGACCGTCGGCGAAGGTGTACTCGTCCGAGTACTGCGTGACGGAGAAGTAATCGGCACTGGGGTCGCTCGACTCGAGGATGCGGGGGTGGTTGACCGACAGAAGCAGACGGCCACCGGGCTTCAGCACGCGCCGCAGCTCGGCCAGCGGTGCCTTCCAGTCCTGCAGGTAGTGCAGTACAAGCGAGACAACGACATCATCGAACGCGCCGTCGGCAAACGGCAGTGGCAGGCTGAGGTCGGCAACCTGCAGGTCGGCGTCCTCACCCAGCCTCTTCCGTGCCAGCTCGACCATGACCGGGCTGGAGTCGAAACCGGCCACGACGGCACCCCTCGCGCGGAGGGCTTCGGACAGAGGGCCGGAGCCACACCCGGCATCGAGCACCCGACGACCGCGGACATCGCCGGCGAGCGCGAGCATCGCCGGTCGCTCGTAGTGAGCGGTGAACAGGCCTGACTCGTTTGCCCTCGAGTAGCTCTCGGCGAAGCCGTCGTAGTGGTCGGCTCTCATCAAGTCCTCGCTTCTTTCGCGCTCCCGGGCGATCTGATCAAGGGTGGCACAGCTCCCGGGCCCGTGGTGACCCCTGACGGGCGCGCGGCCACTCGCAACAACATTCATGCCGCTTGGGACGGATCGCTGTCACTATGGTCGCTGATCGCAGCCTCGAGGCATAACGTCCGTAGCTGTCCCGAAGCGACACGGCCGAGCAGGACGCTGGAGGTGCTCACATGCAGGTGAGGCTTCTCGGGCCCGTGGACGTCGCGGCAGCGGGCGTGGCCACGGAGGTGCCGGGCCTGCGCCGCAAGGCCGTGCTCGCGGTCCTCGGCCTGCACCCTGGACAGATCGTGAGCAGCGACCGCCTCATCGACGTGGTCTGGGGTGGCAACGCTCCGGTGACCGCGCTCAACACCCTGCAGCGCCACATCTCCTACCTGCGTGACGTGCTCGGCAGCAAGACCTCGATCGTGGCCAGGCCACCGGGCTACCTACTGAACCTGCCAGGTGAATCCACCGATGCCGAAGCCGCGCAGCGGCTCATCCGGCTGGGGACGCAGTCATCGGATCCGGCCCAGGCGCTCGACCATCTCCGTGGCGCTCTCGCCCTGTGGCGCGGCCGGCCGCTGGCCGATGTCGCCGAGCTTCGCTGGCTGGGGGAGCAGGCTGAACGCCTCGATCACCTGGAGTACGAGGCAACCCGGGCGCTCGTCGACGTCCGCCTCACCCTGGGCGAACACGCCCAGCTGATACCCGAGCTCGAGCAGCTGATCTCGGCCCGGCCCTTTGACGAGGATCTCCAGCGGCAGCTGATGCTCGCGCTGTACCGCTGCGGCCGGCAGGCCGAGTCGCTGGCGTGTTATCAGCGACTCAAACGGGCGCTGGCCGACGAGCTGGGCATCGACCCGGGGCTTGCGCTGCGGGAACTGGAAGCCGCGATCCTGCGCCAGGACGCCTCGCTGCAGGCGCTGGCGCCCGCCGTCACCGTGGCGGCTGTCCCGGCTGCCGCGTCGGCTCCCGCGCAGTTGCCACTGGCGATCCCGGCGTTCGCCGCACGCCAGCGGGAGGTGGCCCGCCTGGACGCGATGCTCGCCGGTCGGGGCTCGGCGTCGGTGCTCATCGCCACCGTGTCCGGCACCGCGGGCGTGGGCAAGACGACCCTGGCCGTGCACTGGGCGCACCAGGTGCGGCAAGCCTTCCCCGACGGACAGCTCTACGTCGACCTGCGGGGCTTCGACCGTGACGGCGCGCTCGTGGACCCCGCCGTGGCCTTGCGCGGATTCCTCGACGCCTTCGGTGTCGCTGTGCAGCGGATCCCCGCGGGCCTCGACGCCCAGGCGGCCCTCTACCGCAGCGTCCTCAGCGGGAAGCGGGTGCTGGTCGTGCTGGACAACGCCCGCGACGTGGCGCAGGTCCGGCCCCTGCTGCCCGGCTCGCCCGGTTGCGCGGTGCTCGTCACGAGCCGAAATCAGCTGACCGCACTCGTGACGGTCGAAGGCGCCGTGCCGATGACACTGGGCCTGCTGACCGATGACGAAGCACGCGATCTGCTCACCCGGCGGTTGGGCGAAGACCGGGTCGCCGCCGAGGCCGGTGCTGTCCAGGAGGTGATAACGCAGTGCGCCCGGCTGCCGCTGGCACTGGCGATCGCCGCGGCGAGCTGTGTCACCCGCCCGGACGTGCCGGTCGCGGGAGTGGCAGCGCAGCTCCGCGACTCGGCGGGGACGCTGGACGCCCTCAACAGCGCTGATGCGGATACCGATATCAGGTCGGTGTTCTCCTGGTCTTATCTTGCTCTCAGCCCGGACGCAGCCCGGCTGTTCAGGTTGCTGGGCCTGCATCCAGGACCGGATGTGGACGAGTCGGCGGCTGCCTGCCTGGCCGGCCTTTCCGTCGCCGGGGTCCGGCCGCTGCTCGCCGAGCTGATCCAGGCGAATCTCCTGCTGCAGCCCAATCCGCGGCGCTACGGCTTCCATGACCTTCTCTGGACCTACGCCGCCGGTTGTGCGCAGGAAGACGAGCCGGAGCAGCGGGCCCAAGCGATGTGCCGGCTGCTTGACCACTACCTGCATACCGCCTTGTCGGCCGCCATGCTCATCCATCCGCACCGGGATCCGATCGCCGTTGCTGAGCTCAGCCCCGGCACGATGGTGCGGCAACTCGCCGACAAGGACGACGCGACGGCCTGGTTCACCGCTGAGCGAGCGGTGCTGGGTGCCATGATCAGGCGGGCGACCGCCGGCGGCTTCGATCGTCATGTCTGGCAACTGGCCTGGGCACTGCAGGATCACCTGGATCGCGGCGGTCATTGGGAGGAGCATGCGGCCAACCTCGAGGCCGCCATCGAGGCCGCCGGACGCCAAGGCGACCAGGCCGCGCAGGCACATGCGCACCAGAGCCGTTCGACTGCCTGCGCCCGCATGGGCCGTTACGACGAGGCGCACACCCACCTCAGCGATGCCCTCAAGCTCTACGAGGCCCTCGACGATCGCGGTGGCCAGGCCACCGTGCAGTACCAGCTCGGCTGGGTGGCCAACCGCCAGCGCCGTCACGAACAGGCGAGTCATCATGCGCGCCAGGCGTTGCGGCTCTACCGGGCCACGGGAAAGCCGATGATGGCCGCACGCGCGCTGAATTCGCTGGGCTGGACATACGCGTTGCGCGGCGACTACCGCCGGGCCCGGCCGCTGTGTGAGCGTGCGCTGGCGCAGATGCGCGAGCTGGGCGATCTGACGTTCCAGGCAGGGACCTCGGACAGCCTCGGCTACATCTACCACCATCTGGGCGATTACCAGTTGGCCGCAGGTCACTACCGGCGGGCGCTCGACCTCTTCCGCGACCTCAACGACCGCTATTACGAAGCCGACACGCTCAGCCATCTTGGTGACACCCACCGGGCGGCCGGCGACCTTCGGGCCGCCCGGATCGCGTGGCAGCAGGCGTACGAGATCTTCAGCCGGCTAGCGCACGCGGACGCGGTCGGTGTGCGGGCGAAACTCGACGGCGCACACTGACATCGGTTGTTCCGACCACCAGTCCAAAGGGTTGGTGCAGTCGGCGGTGAGCTCGCCCGCGAGCAGCTCGCACACATAGATCCCGGAGGCGAGCTCGCCGAAGAGGCCGCCCGCGTATTCGCACTCGTCCCGTAGCGGCGGGTTCTCCAGTCGGCTGGCGTAGCCGCATCTGTCGTTTTGGCAGAGGATCACGGTGTCGGTGAAG
The DNA here is from genome assembly GCF_009720365.1 of Catellatospora paridis. Taxonomy (GTDB): domain Bacteria; phylum Actinomycetota; class Actinomycetes; order Mycobacteriales; family Micromonosporaceae; genus Catellatospora; species Catellatospora paridis. The sequence goes on from NZ_ML769317.1 coordinate 210,404, forward strand.
TCGCATGAGTACGAGGTTCGCTGTTCGGAGTAGGCGCCGCCGAGGGTCTTGCAGAGGACCTGCAACGTCTCGGGGCTGACGGTCGGCGGGGGATCGCCTGCGGTGGCTGGGCCCGCCAGGCCGGCCACGAAGCCGGCGATCGTCAGCGCCGAGACGGTGAGAAGCCGGAGCAACTTGCTGACACGGTGCACGGTGAGGTTCTCCTTCGGTGAAATCCAGAGCGTGCGTACACCATGGCGGCCCGGTCTGAAACGGTGCTGAAACGGGGCTCCGCGTCGAGCGCGGAGCCCCGGTGGGGGGTGGTCAGGCCCGCAGGATGAGCGGCCGGCAGATGTAGATGACGTACGGCGGCCAGTAGACGACGATGCATTCCCACACGACGACGTCGCCGACCCCGATCTGGCGGGCGACCTGGTCGACAGTTGTGGCGGGCTCCGGGTGGTCGTAGTCACCCAGCCGCTTGACTCCGTCGGCGCCCTTGCCGGCCGCCACCGCCGCGATCTGCTCGGTGGTGAGCTCCCGCTCCGAGTTCACCAGCGTCACCTGCGACGGCGCGGGCAGCCGGCCGCCGAGCGTCTTCTCCGCCTCGGCCTGGATCTGCGCCAGCGCGGTTTCCGGCTTGAGATCGCGAACGGTCACGGTCTGCATTCCGCGGTCACCGGCTGTGGCCGGGCCGGCCACCACTGCGACCGCACTGACCACGGCCATGGTCAGCAGCGTCAGCCTTCTGCTCAGTTTCATCGCATTGCCTTTCCTCGAACCGGTAGGTGGGTGCTGGAGCACCCGTGGCCACACCGTGACATCGAGGCCTGACGTGGGTCTGAAGCGCGGCTGAAAGGCCAAACTGCCCGCTTGGTACTTCCTCTCGCCGAGCACGAAGCGGGTGCCCAGGCGTACGCGCCGTTGCAGGACGGGTAGGTGTCCAGGCGTGGCGCAGGCCCGACCGGCGGGTGTGTTCCATGAGTGCCGAAAACAGCTAAGCCAGCTCGGCGAGCCCCGCCTGATCGGTCACCTGCTGGGCGAACTGCGGCGCGGGGCGGCGCAACTCCACCGTGGTCCCGTTCCGGCCGGCCACGCCGCCGGCCACGACCGCCCAGCGGGCGTACGCAGACAGCACCACGGCGGCGATCGCGAAGACCGCCGGTGCGACCAGGACCGTCCAACGCACGATCTCGGCCAATGTGGATGGCTCGTCGTCGCCGAGCTGCTCGGGCAGCACGACCGGCACGTACAGGGCGCAGGAGACCGGCACAAGCACGAAGCAGACCGTCGCCGCCGTGACGAGGTTGGCCCGCCGCGCTCGGCAGGCCGGGCAGAAGCCCCACGCGGGCACGTCGACGATCTTGACCATGATGTTGTGGGTCAGCCAGGCGGCGAACAGTCCGGCGCCCAGTATGAGCAGGTACAGCTCGGGGTCGGGGTCGTCGAGGTAACGCGCCGCAGGATACGCAACGGGCAGCCCGGCCGCCACGACGAGCACCGCCACCGCGGCCTGCAGCCAGACCGGCGGTCGGGACCGGAACCGGGCGCTCGCGGTGTAGGTCACCGGATTGCCGTGGCGAGAGCAGACGGTGGGTGGGTTACTCGGCTGCGCGGGCACGAGGACCATGGCCGAATGCTACGGGTCGCGGGCTCCGCCATGGGGACGCCGGATCACGGCTGTGGGCAGTACTCTGCCGAGCTGAGCCCGACGTCGCGCAAACCGGTATCGCTGCGCTGATTCCTGAATGTCATGTGCCGAAGCGGCATTTGCCTCTGGTGCGCTCGAACCGCAATGTGCAACGATCCCTTCGCATCGCGGTAGGGCGTTTCAACGTCACCGGACCCACACCCCGTGGTCCCACGCTGCTATCGCCTCATTCAGGAGGACACCCCCGTGAGACTCGACCGACTGGCCGGCAAACGCCCGGCCTCGATGGCGCTCGCCGTCGTCACGACAGCCGCGCTCGCGGCTTCGGCGGCCGGCGGCGCCCAGGCCGCCCCGCCGACCTCGACGTCGACCGCGCTGTACCTGATCCAGACCGTGAGCGAGCCGGTCGCCAACTACGCGGGCGGGGTCAGCGGCTACGCCGCGACCCGGCCGGTCGCCGGTGAGCGCGTGGACGCGCACTCGACCGCGGCGACCAGGTGGCGTGACCGGCTGCGCGGCGAGCACGACGCCGCCCTGCGCGGCGCCCGGGTCGACGCGACCAAGAAGTCCTACGACTACGGCATCACGTTCAACGGTTTCAGTGCTCGGCTGACCTCGGCCGAGGTCGCGCGCCTGCGGGCCGACCAGGGTGTGCTGCGGGTCTGGAAGAGCGAGCAGCTGCAGGCCGACACGATCACCACCCGCGACTTCCTGGGCCTGACCGGCCCCGGCGGGGTGTGGAACAAGCAGTTCCAGGGTGACTCGCACGCCGGTGAGGGCGTCATCGTCGGCATCATCGACTCCGGCATCTGGGCCGAGAACCCGTCGTTCGCCCCGCTGTCCACGCCGCGCCCGGACCAGCGTGACATCAACAAGAAGTGGAAGGGCACCTGCGACGCCGGTGTCGAGCAGCCGGTGGCCTGCAACAACAAGCTGATCGGCGCGCGCTACTTCCACGCCGACGCCAACGTCAACGACGTCGAGTTCCTGTCGCCGCGTGACTACAACGGCCACGGCTCCCACACCGCCTCGACGACCGCCGGCAACTTCGGCGTGACCGCTTCCATCAACGGCGGCGTCGTCGGCACCGTCTCCGGTGTGGCGCCGGCGGCCCGCATCGCGGCGTACAAGGTGCTGTGGCACAACCCGGTCGCGGGCAACTCCTCCGGCGGCACCGCCGACATCGTCGCGGCGATCGACGCGGCCGTCGCCGACGGCGTCGACGTCATCAACTACTCGATCTCCGGCTCGAGCCAGTACGTCGTCGACCCGGCCGAGATCGCGTTCCTCAACGCCGCCGCGGCCGGTGTGTTCGTCTCCGCCTCGGCGGGCAACTCCGGTGACACCATCGGCGTGAGCAGCGTGGCCCACAACTCGCCGTGGCTGACCACGGTGGCGGCCAGCACCCACGACCGCGGCAACACCAAGACCGTGACCCTGGGCAACGGCGCCACCTACACCGGCGTCGGTGTCGGCGTCGCCGCCGGCCCGGCCACGCTGATCGACTCCAGCAGCGCCGGCCTGGCCGGTGCGGACCAGGCCCTGGTGGACCTGTGCTACCTCGGCACCCTCGACCCGGCGAAGGTGACCGGCAAGATCGTGCTGTGTGACCGGGGCGGCAACGCCCGCGTGGACAAGAGCGCCGCGGTCGCCCAGGCCGGCGGCATCGGCATGGTCCAGGCCAACACCAGTGCCGCGCAGTCGCTGAACGCCGACTTCCACTCGGTGCCCAGCATCCACCTCGACGCCACCGCAGGTGCCGCGGTCACCGCGTACGTCGCCTCGGCGGCGAACCCGACCGCCAGCATCTCCGCGGTCAGCACCACCCCCGTGCGGGCCCCGGCCATGGCCGGCTTCTCGTCCTACGGCCCGGCCCTGGCCGGCAACGGTGACCTGCTCAAGCCGGACATCACCGCGCCCGGCGCCGACATCATCGCGGCGGTGTCGCCGGCCGGCAGCGGCGGCAACAACTTCAACTCCCTCTCGGGCACCTCGATGTCGGCTCCGCACATCGCCGGTGTCGCCGCCCTGATCAAGAGCAAGAACCCGAAGTGGTCCCCGATGTGGATCAAGTCGGCGATGATGACGACGGCCAGCACCAAGGACAACACCGGCGCCCCGATCCAGTGGTCGCAGGGCGACGCGACGCCGCTCAACTACGGTGCGGGTCACGTCGTGCCCGGCAGCGCCTTCGACCCGGGTCTGGTCTACGACTCGACGCCGGAGCAGTGGCTGCAGTACGCGTGCGGCATCGGCCAGCTGCAGCTGATCACCGAGGAGGAGTTCTGCCAGTCGGTCGGCTCGATCGACCCGAGCGACCTGAACTACCCGTCGATCGCCGTCGGTGACGTGCCCGGTGCGCAGACCGTCACCCGCCGGGTGACCAACGTCAGCAAGAACTCCTCGGTGTACACCGCGCAGGTCAAGGCCCCGGCCGGGTTCACGGTCAAGGTCGAGCCCAAGACGATGACGGTCCCGCCGGGCAAGTCGAAGTCCTTCAAGGTCACCGTCACCCGCACCACCGCGGCCGCCGGCGCCTGGTCCTTCGGCTCGCTGACCTGGTCGGACCTGCGTAACCACAAGGTCACCAGCCCGATCGCGGTGCGCTACTCGGCACTGGCCGCGCCGGTCGAAGCCAACGGTTCGGGCACCAGCGGCAGCACCGCGCTGGCGCTGCGTACCGGCTTCGCCGGCACCCTGACCACCACCGTCGGCGGCCTGGTCGCCGCCAACGTCAGCAACCTGGCCTTCGCCGGGCCGAACCCGACCTTCGCCCCGGTGGAGTCGGACTCGGTCAAGAAGGTCACCGTGACGGTTCCGGCCGGCACGGCGGTGGCGCGGTTCTCGACCTTCGACGCCGACGTGCCCATGGGCACCGACGTGGACGTGTTCGTGTACCCGGCCGGTAACACCACCAGCCAGGTCGCCAGCAGCACCGGCGGCACGGCACAGGAGTCGGTGACCCTGCCGGCGGGCGCCTACGACGTGTACGTGCACCTGTTCGCCGCGGGCGGTGCGGTGACCATGCCGGGCAACGCCTGGGTCGTGCCCAGCACGGCGGCGGGCAACCTGACCGCGACGCCGGCCAGCCAGCCCGCGGCCGTCAACGGCCCCGCGACGGTCACCGCGACCTGGACCGGGCTCACCGCGGGCGTCCGCTACCTGGGCGTGCTCGCCTACGGCAACGGCAGCTCGCCCGTCGGCCAGACGGTGCTCTCCGTCAACGGCTGACCAGCAACGAGGTAACCAGGGGCGTCTTCCCGACACGGCCACGGCCGCGTCACCGGGAAGGCGCCCCTTGCGCGCTCCGACAACACGCTGCGGCGCGAGCCGCCCGGATCCCGAGCGCAGCGGCCCGGCACGGGCAGGATCTGTGATGTGAACGCGACGCAAGGCGCAAGCACCGAAGCGGTCCCGCGACGCGGACAGCCGCGAGATGCGGCGGCCGCGGCGGCGCTGGCGAAGTACGACCGCCTGGCCCGGCTTCCGATCATCCTGTCCGCGGTACTGCCGCTGATCATCGTCCCCGAGCAGGGCAACTGGGTCGCGGTCCTGATCGGCGTCGTCTCCTGGCTCGTGTTCGTCGTCGACTTCTTCACCCACCAGCGACTGCTCGTGAACTACGTCGGCACCCGCCTGGGCAAGTTCGACCTCGCCATCGTGATCCTCACCGCGCCGTGGTTCCTGCTCGCCGGCGCACACGGCGGCAGCATCGTGGTGGTCCTCCGCCTGGCCAGGCTCAGCCGGCTGCTGCTCGCCACCAAAGGCGTCCGGCGGCTGTTCGCCCGGTTGGGACGGGTCGCGATCATCGCCGCGGCGGTCCTGTTCGTCGGCGCCGCCATGGCCTACTTCGCCGAGCACCCCGTGAACCAGGAGTTCGCCACCTTCGGCGACGCTATCTGGTGGGCGACGGTCACCCTGACCACCGTGGGATACGGCGACATCGTGCCCATCACGACCGCCGGCCGCATCGACGGGGCGGCCATCATGTTCATGGGCGTCGCCCTGCTCGGCCTGCTCGCCGGTTCTCTCGCCAGCTTCTTCGGCCTGCAGCCCGAGGAGGCCGGAAACGGGCAGGAGGCGCCCAACGAGCCGGTGCTCGCCGAACTCGCCCTCCTGCGGGCAGAGGTCAAGGAGCTCGCCGGCCTGCGCGAGCAGCTGGCAGTGCTCACCCGTCACCTCGCTGCAGGAGACAAGTCCGCTCCGGACACCGGCGCCGAATGATCCACCGGCATCCGCCGGCCTGCCGTCCCTGCACCGGTGTGCGGCCCAGCCGCACGCAGTCCCTGGCGCAGCGCTGAACACCCTTACTGGGCGGGCTTCGCGGAACCAGGCCGGGCTTGGCGCGCGTCGCGCCGCCCGTAGGCTGCTGGCATGGCGGGTGCACGGGTGGAGCGGGGGCCGGGGCGGCCGCGACAGGAGCACGTCACGGGCGCGGTGCTGTCGGCGGTCCTGGAGTTGGTGACCGAGCAGGGGCTGCCCGCGGTCACGATGGATGCCGTGGCCGCTCGCGCCGGGGTGAGCAAGCCCGCCATCTACCGGCGCTGGCCGGGTAAGCACGATCTGTTCCTCGCGGCGGCGGAGGCCCGGATCGGGGAGCTCACCGTGCCTGATCTGGGCGATTTCCGCGCTGAGCTGCGGGCGGTGCTGGACGCGCGGCTGGATGTCTACCGGACTCCGGGCACGTCCAGGCTGCTGGCGGGGCTGATCGCGGCGGTGGAGGAGGACGGCGAGGTGCGCGGCGCCTATCAGCGGTACGTCTCCCGGATCATGGGGGAGACGAGAAAGATCCTCGAGCGGGGAATCGCGCGCGGTGACGTGCGTGCCGACGTCGATGTGCAGGCGGCGGCCACGCTGGTGGCGGCGCCGTTGATCTTTCGCCTGGTGATCGAGCAGGAGCTGCCCGACGGGCGGTTCGCCGCGGAGCTGGCCGACATGATCGCTCGCGCGGTGGGCTCGTCCGCCTGATCCGGTAGCGCCGCAAGACCTCCCACATCCGCTGCCGCGGCCTGCTCGACACCCTTGAGCTGGCGTCTTTGGCCCGTGGTGGCGGCAGATTTTCTACTGAGGGCTCTTGCGCCGCCGTATGCCTATAACGATACTACCGGTTACGAATCTAGCGTGTCGGAGGTCACGTGGATGGCGCGCCGGACGGCGCAGCGCCTCGTGATCGCCGGCGTCCCGCCCTGCTGCACCACCCGCACGCCGTCCCCCAGTCCATCGCAGCCACCGCGGAGCAATCGTGACCGACACCGAAGTCGCACCCGCAACGCCCGTAAGACCCTCCGGGAGGACCCCGGACAACCGCTGCCGCGCGTGGATAGTCACCGCCCTGCTGGTCACCTTCATGATGATCAACTTTGCGGACAAGTCGATCCTGGGCCTGGCCGCCGACCCGATCCGGGCAGACCTGGGCCTGTCCGCGACCCAGTTCGGCACGGCCAACAGCGCCTTCTTCCTGCTGTTCTCCATCTTCGGCGCGGTGGGCGGGCTGCTGGCCGACCGGGTGCGCCCGCGGTGGCTGCTGCTGGGCATGGTGCTGCTCTGGTCGGTGTCCCAGACCCCGTTGGCGCTGGGCGCGGGCGTGGCCATGCTGTTCACCTCCCGGATCGTGCTGGGCGCGGCGGAGGGCCCCGCCTTCCCGATCGCCCAGCAGACCGCCCTGTCCTGGTTCCCCAACAGCAGGCGCAACCTGCCCAGTGCGCTGGTCACCGCCGGCACCACGTTCGGCGTCGTGCTCGCCGCACCCGGCCTGACCTGGGTGATCACGGAGCACGGCTGGCGGTCCGCGTTCGGCGTGGTCGCCGTCGCCGGCGTCGTGTGGGCGCTGGTGTGGGCGTTCGCCGGCAAGGAAGGCCCCTACGCCGTCGCGACCGGCCCGGACGCCGACGTCGATGCGGCGGCCGCAGCCGCGTACGAGCCGACCCCGAGCAACGTCGGCTACCGGCGCATCCTGGGCACCCGCTCCTGGATCGGCGTCACCGCCGCCTACTTCGCCACCTACTGGATGGTCGCGCTGACCGTCGCCTGGCTGCCCTCGTACCTGCACGACGGGCTCGGCTACTCCAAGACCGCCTCGGCCAACCTGGTCGCGATGCTGTGGGCCGTCAACGCCGTGGCGCTGCTCGGCCAGGCCGGGCTGACCGGCTGGCTGCTGCGCCGCGGCGTCAGCAGCCGCTGGGCCCGCGCCCGGGTCGGCGGCATCACCCTGCTCCTCAGCGCCGCCGGCTGCCTGGCCCTGGCATTGGGCTCGGGCGGCCCGCTCACCGTGCTGCTGCTGGTCGCCGGGTTCGGGATCTGCGGCGTGATGGCGACCATCGCCGTCACCACCGTCGCCGAGATCGCGCCGGCCGCCCGCCGCGGCGGGGCCCTGGGCATCATGAACGGCGTCGTGACCACCGCGGGCCTGATCGCCCCCATCCTGGTCGGCCGCCTGGTCGACACCCAGGGCGCAGCCGGATACGGCAACGCGGTCCTGATCTCGGCAGCCGTGCTGCTGCTGGGCGGGATCGCCGCGGTCACGCTCGTCGACCCGGCCCGCGACAGGCAGCGCCTGGCGCAGTGACCCGCCACGCCACCCGGCCGCACGCCTCTGCCAAGCAAGCGGCGGCCGGGTCCGCGCCGCGCACGACCGCCCGCCGCGCCGACGTCCCCCGAGACCGCCGCGGCAGGCCGGCGCCGACAGCCGAAGAACCGATCCCCTTTGAACCGCATCCGATGGAGAACCCGATCATGACCAACCTCGCCCAGAACCTGGCCGACTCGGCCGCCCGCGACGGTGCCGCCCCGGCCATCCGGCTCGGTGACATCGTGCTGTCGTTCGAACAGCTCGACGCGGCCAGCGCCCGGGTGGCCGGGCTGCTGCGCAACCGTGGCGTGCGACCTGGAGACCGGGTCGGCGTCATGCTGCCCAACGTGCCGCAGTTCGCCGCGGCCTACTACGGCATCCTGCGTGCCGGCGCCGTCGTGGTCCCGATGAACGTGCTGCTCAAGTCCCGCGAGGTGGCGTACTACCTGAGCGACTCGCAGGCCAAGCTGGTGCTGGCCTGGCACGGGTTCGCCCAGGACGCCGTAGCCGGCGCGGCCGCCGCCGGCACCGACTGCGTGCTGGTGACGCCGGGAGAGTTCGAGGCGCTGCTCGGCGCGACCACGCCGCAGGAGGGGATCGTCGAGCGCGAGGCGAGCGACACCGCCGTCATCCTGTACACCTCCGGCACCACCGGCACGCCCAAGGGCGCCGAGCTGACCCACGCCAACCTGACCCGCAACGCGCAGGTCGCGATCGACCTGATCTCCATGACGCCGGGTGACGTCGTGCTGGGGGCGCTGCCGCTGTTCCACTCGTTCGGGCAGACGTGCGGGCTCAACGCCGCTGTCGCCGCCGGGGCGTGCCTGGCGCTCGTGCCGCGCTTCGACCCGCAGGCGGTGCTCGCCACGATCCACCAGCACCGCGTCACGGTCTTCGAGGGGGTGCCGACGATGTACGTCGCGCTGCTGGCCCACCCGCAGCGGTCCGAATTCGACGCGGACAGCCTGCGGCTGTGCGTATCCGGCGGCGCGGCGCTGCCGGTCGAGGTCATGCGCTCCTTCGAGGCCGCGTTCGGCTGCATCATCCTCGAGGGCTACGGGCTGTCGGAGACCTCGCCGATCGCGTCGTTCAACCACGCCGACCGTGCGCGCAAGGCCGGTTCGATCGGCACGCCGGTCGCCGGCGTGCAGATGGCGCTGCGCGACGTCGACAACGGCGTCGGCGAGATCGTCATCAGAGGCCACAACATCATGAAGGGGTACTGGGGCCGGCCGGACGCGACCACGGAGGCGATCGACGCCGACGGCTGGTTCCGCTCTGGCGACCTGGGCCGAGTCGACGACGACGGCTACTTCTTCATCGTCGACCGCAAGAAGGACATGATCATCCGTGGTGGGTACAACGTCTACCCGCGCGAGGTCGAGGAGCTGCTGTACGAGCACCCGGCGGTGCGTGAGGCCGCCGTCATCGGCGTCCCGCACGCCGAGCTCGGCGAGGAGATCTGCGCCGTGGTCGCGTTGAAGGCCGGCGCCGAGGTCACCGCGGACGAGCTGCGCGAGCACGTCAAGGCGCAGGCAGCCGCGTACAAGTACCCGCGTCACGTGTGGATCGTCGCCGAGCTGCCGAAGTCCCCGACCGGCAAGATCCTCAAGCGGGAGATCCAGGCCCCGGCCGACCTGGTCGCCTGACACCGCGCCGGCTTCACCCGGCACCCGGACACCGCCGCCTGCCGTGGGGAGGAGCGGCAGGCGGCGGCCTGCACCCGAACCCGCCGGGGCGCGTGCGCGGCCGCCTTCGCGTTCACGATCCTCGGCGACCTCCCGCCGAACCCAGCGCCGACAAGGACGACACCGATGACCGACAGCACCGCCACGACCGCGCAGCTGGACCAGATGATCGCCGAACTTCGCGACGGTGAACGAGCATGGGCCCGCGAGTCCCTCAGCTCCCGTCGCGCCCTGCTGCGCCAGCTGCAGGCGGCCGTCGCCGCCCACGCCGAACAATGGGTGCGTGTCGCCGGGGGCATCAAGCAGCTGGCCCCCGACTCGCCGCTGCTCGGAGAGGAGTGGACCAGCGGCCCCTGGGCCGTGCTCGGCTACGTCGACGCCCTGGCCGGCACCCTGGCCCGGCTGGAGCAGGGACGTGACCTGCTGGCGGGCTGCAAGGTCGGGGCCGCGCCGGGCGGCCGGGTGAGCATCGGCGTGCTGCCGCACAACACCTTCGACCGGCTGCTGCTCAGCGGTTTCCGGGCCGAGGTGTGGATGGAGCCCGGCGTCACCGAGCAGCAGACCCGCGAACGCGCCGGGCTGGGCCTGCGCGCGCCGGAGATGACGGCCGGCGTCGCCGTGGTGATGGGCGCGGGCAACATCTTCTCGATCGCACCGCTGGACGTGCTGTACCAGCTGTACGCGTACAACCGGGTGGTCATGCTCAAACTCAACCCGGTCGCCGACGCGCTGCTGCCGGTGCTGGCCGCGGTGTTCGCGCCGTTCATCAAGCGGGGCTACCTGCGCATCGTCAGCGGGGACGCCTCCGTCGGCGACCACCTGGTGACCCACCCGGGTGTCGACGCCGTACACCTCACCGGCAGCGAGGCCACCCACGACGCGATCGTGTGGGGCAGCGGCGAGGCTGGCCGGGCGTCGAAGGCCGCCGGCACACCGCGGCTGGACAAGCCCGTCACCAGCGAACTCGGCGGGGTGTCCCCGACGATCGTGATGCCCGGCCGCTGGTCGAAGGCCGACCTGCGGTTCCAGGCCGAGCACGTCGCCACCCAGCGCCTGCACAACAGCGGCTTCAACTGCGTTGCCGCGCAGATCGTCATCGTCAGCCGTGACTGGCCGCAGAAGCGGGAGTTCCTCGCCGCGCTGCGCGACGCGTTCGCGAACGCACCCGTCCGCCCGGCCTGGTATCCGGGCTGCGACGTGCGGGTGTCCGGTGCCCGGCGGGCGCATCCGCGCTTCGAGGCCGTCGGCGGCACCGCCGAACGCACCCTGCTGTGGGGCCTCGACCTGGGCGACGACGCCGAGCCGGCGTTCGGCACCGAGTATTTCGGCCCGGTCCTCGGCGTCGCCGAACTGCCCGGCACGGGCGCGGAGTTCCTGGACGCCGCGGTCGACGCCGCCAACGAGCGGCTGCACGGCACGCTCGGCGCCAACCTGGTGATCGATCCCCGTACGCGCCGGCAGCTCGGTCCGCGCCTGCGGGCCGCCATCGCCCGCCTGCGCTACGGGACCATCGGCGTCAACGCCTGGACGGGCGTGGGATACCTGACCGCCCGTGCCACCTGGGGCGCATTCCCCGGGCATCCGCTCGACGACATCGCCAGCGGCCGCGGCGTGGTGCACAACGCGCTGCTGCTGCACCGCCCGGAACGGACCGTGGTGTACGGGCCGTTCCGGCCGCTGCCGCGCTCGGTGATGACCGGCGAGTTCAGCCTCACCCCGAAACCGCCGTGGTTCCTGACCAACCGCACGGCCGCGACGACCGGCCGCCGGCTCACCGCGTTCGCCGCTCGCCCCCGCTGGTCGGCGCTGCCCGCCATCTTCGCCTCCGCGCTGCGGGGGTGAACTTTCCGGTCGGCGGCCCTTGCCTCGCCCATCGCTAATAACGATACTGGCGTTAACGGATTTGATGGCTCGGCACCCACGAGCCGCCGATGCGAGAACGCCGAAGGTGCACGCCACCTGGAACGAAGCGCTGCCCACGGTTTCTGACGCTGCTGCGGAAGGTATGCATGTCATGAGTACCCACGACTACGACGTCCTCGTCATCGGCTCCGGCTTCGGCGGATCCGTCTCTGCCCTGCGTCTGACCGAGAAGGGCTACCGCGTCGGGGTGATCGAGGCAGGCCGGCGCTACACCAGCGAAGAACTGCCCAAGACGTCCTGGGACGCGCGCAAGTTCGTCTGGGCCCCGGCCCTGGGGCTCTACGGCATCCAGCGCATCCACCTGCTGCGCGACGTCGTGATCCTCGGCGGCGCGGGCGTCGGCGGCGGATCGCTGAACTACGCCAACACGCTCTACAAGCCGCTCGCGCCGTTCTTCGACGACCCGCAGTGGGCCCACATCACCGACTGGCGCGACGAACTCGAGGCGCACTACGAGCAGGCCCGGCGCATGCTCGGGGTCACCATGAACCGCACCGTCACCGAGGCCGACAAGGTCCTCAAGTCGGTGGCCGACGACATGGGAGTCGGCGCCACGTTCACCCTGACGCCCGTGGGCGTGCTCTTCGGCGAGGACGGCCAGAAGCGCGGCACCGAGGTCGACGACCCGTTCTTCGGCGGCGCCGGACCCAGGCGCAACACCTGCATCGAGTGCGGCTCGTGCATGACGGGCTGCCGTTACAACGCCAAGAACACCCTGGACAAGAACTACCTGTACCTGGCCGAGCGCAACGGCTGCGAGATCCACCCGATGACCACGGTCGTCGACGTCAAACCGCTGCCGGCAGGCGGGTACGCCGTGCACACGGTGAGCACCGACAAGTCGGCGCGCCGCAGGCGCAACCGGCGCACCTTCACCGCCGAGCAGGTGGTGTTCTCGGCCGGCACGTACAACACCCAGAAGCTGCTGCACCGCCTGCGCGACACCGGGTCGCTGCCGCGCATCTCCGCCAAGCTCGGTCAGCTGTCCCGGACCAACTCCGAGTCCATCCTCGGGGTCAAGGCACGGGCCAAGAACATCGCCTACACCCAGGGCGTCGCGATCACCTCGTCGATCCACGTCGACGAGAACACCCACATCGAGCCCGTGCGCTACGGCAAGGGCAGCAACCTGATGGCGCTGCTGCAGACCGCGCTCACCGACGGCGACCAGCGCCACCCACGCTGGGTCACCTGGCTCAAGACGCTGGCCACCCAGCCGCGGCAGTGGACCTGGTTCTCGCCGAAGAACTGGTCCGAGCGCACGATCATCCTGCTGGTGATGCAGGCGCTGGACAACTCCATCACCGTCCGCGGACGCAAGAGTCTGCTCGGCGGCTACAAGCTCACCTCCGGCCCCGGCCACGGCCAGCCGAACCCGTCCTGGATCCCCGCCGCCAACGACGCCGCCCGCCGGGTCGCCGACAAGATCGACGGCATCGCCGGCGGCACCATCGGCGAGATCGCCAACATCCCCCTGACCGCCCACTTCATCGGCGGCTGCCCGATCGGCGACACGCCCGAGACCGGCGTCGTCGACCCGTACCACCGGCTCTACGGCCACCCGGGCGTCCACGTCGCCGACGGCTCGACCGTGTCGGCCAACCTCGGCGTCAACCCGTCGCTGACCATCACCGCCCAGGCCGAGCGCGCCATGTCGTTCTGGCCCAACCGCGGCGAGCCCGACCCCAGGCCCGCGCTGGGCACCGCATACGAGCGCCTGGCCCCGATCGCGCCACACCGGCCCGCCGTGCCCGCAGGCGCGCCGGCCGCCCTCGGCACGGCCGCCGCGCCGTAGTCGCCCGACGCTCGGCCCCATGACCGGCCAACGGCCGACAGCCCAAGATCTCAAGCACTTCCCAGGTGTACACGCACGGAGGTTCCGCAATGGACAGCGCCCCCGACTTCGACGACCGGACCGACATCGACAACGCCGACCGGGGCTTCGTCGCCGCCCTGACCCCAGGTGTCGTCACCGCTGCCGACGGACGGGTCGTGTGGGACGCCGACGCGTGGTCCTTCCTCGACGACGAGTGCCCGGACACGGCGAACCCGAGCCTGTGGCGGCAGAGCCGGCTGTGCGCCCGCCAGGGCCTGTACGAGGTCACCGAGGGCATCTACCAGGTACGCGGCCTCGACATCTCGAACATGACCATCGTCGAGGGCGACACCGGAATCATCGTCATCGACCCGCTGCTCAGCGTAGAGACCGCCGCGGCGGCGCTCGGCCTGTACCGTGCCCACCGCGGCGACCGCCCCGTCACCGCACTGGTCTACTCGCACTCCCACGCCGATCACTTCGGCGGCGCCGCCGGCGTCACCGACGGCAACGTCCCGATCCTCGCGCCGGTCGGCTTCATGGAGCACGCCGTCGCGGAGAACGTGTACGCCGGCACGGCGATGACCCGCCGGGCCGGGTTCATGTACGGCGCGACGCTGCCGGTCGGCCCGACCGGGCAGATCGGCTTCGGGCTGGGCAATGCCACCTCGTCCGGGACCGTGTCGCTGTTCCCGCCCACGATCGACGTCACGCACACCGGGCAGCAGGAGACCCTCGACGGCGTGCGGATCGTGTTCCAGCTGACGCCGGGCACCGAGGCGCCGTCGGAGATGAACTTCCTGTTCCCCGACCACCGCGCCCTGTGCCTGGCCGAGAACGCCACACACACCATGCACAACGTGCTGACCCTGCGCGGTGCGCTGGTCCGCGACGCCCGGATCTGGTCGCGTTACCTGACCGAGGCGATCACCATGTTCGACGGCGCGGCCGACGTCGTGTTCGCCTCGCACCACTGGCCCACCTGGGGCCAGGACAACATGGCCCGATACCTGACCGAGCAGCGTGACCTGTACGCCTACCTGCACGACCAGACGCTGCGGCTGGCCAACCAGGGCCACACCGGCGCCGAGATCGCCGAGATGATCCAGCTGCCGCCGGCACTGGACGCGGCGTGGCACGGACGCGGCTACTACGGGTCGGTGTCGCACAACGTCAAGGCCGTCTACCAGCGCTACCTCGGCTGGTTCGACGGCAACCCGGCCAATCTGTGGCAGCACCCGCCGGTCGAGACCGCCAAACGCTACGTCGACTGCTTCGGCGGCCTCGACGCCGTCCTGGCCAAGGCACGCGACTACGTCGACGCCGGGGACCTGCGATTCGCCGCGCAGCTGCTGCAGCACGCCGTGTTCGCCGACCCCGACCACGGCGGTGCGAAGGAACTGCTCGCGCAGGCGTACGAGAAGCTCGGCCACGGCGCGGAGAACGGCATCTGGCGCAACTTCTACCTCACCGGCGCGCAGGAGCTGCGCCACGGACCCGACGTCACCCCGGTGGACCTCGGCGGCGGCATGGCCGCGGTGCTGTCCATCGAGCAGATCTTCGACACCCTGGCGATCCGGGTCGACGCGCCGAAGGCCTGGCACGACACCATCACCGTCGACTGGGCGTTCACCGACCTGGGCCAGTCGTACCGCACCACGCTGCGCAACGGGGTGCTCGTCCAGCAGCAGAACCCGCCCGCCGGGCAGCCCGACCTCAGCCTCACCCTGACCAAGCCGCAACTGCTGGGCATGCTGGCCGGCAAGGGCCTCGGCGGCATCGCACACGACGGCGATCTCAGCGCTCTGCAGCGAATGCAGGGCTACCTCGACGCGCCCGACCCGCGGTTCGCGATCGTGACGCCCTGACCGAGCCGCACCGAGGGACGCGGCAATGACCGCCCGCTGAGCGGGACAAGCGGCAGTGGGACCGAGCATCGGCACGGGGGCAGGTGTCTCGGGCAGGCGACTGCCCGGGCCCGGCCTGTCACCGGCGTTCCCACTGGAGGCCTGCGGAGGCCTCACGTGATGGCGCATACTCTCCCCGCTGCACCAAGCGGAAGGGACCAGGTCACCGATGCTGGACGTGCTGGGGCTCGACCCCACCGACGAGAGCGTCTACCGGGCACTGCTCGGACGGCCCAACTCCACCACGACGCTGCTGTCGGACCTGCTCGCCGCACCCCAGGCCGACGTCGACAAGGCCCTGTCCCGCCTGGTCGAGTGGGGCCTGGCGATCAGGTCGCCCGGAGAGCAGTTCACCGCCACGCCGCCGGCCATGGCCCTCGGCGCACTCATCAGCCGGCACCGAGACCGGCTGCGCACGGCCGAACAGGCACTGGTGAGTTTCGCCGAGCAACACCGCGCGGCCGTGACCGGACGCGACATCAACGACCTGATCGAAGTCGTCACCGGCGTCGACGCCATCCGCCACCGCTTCCTGCAGGTGCAGCAGGCAGCCCGTACGCAGGTCCGCAGTTTCATCACCGCGCCGTTCGTCGCCGTGCCGCCCGAGCAGAACTCGGCCGAACCCGCGGCCATCGGCCGCGGCGTGCAATTCCGGGCGGTGCTCGACCGGGCCGTGCTCGCCGAGCCGGGCATCGTCGCCGACGCCATCGCATCGCTGCGCAACGGCGTGCAACTGCGGGTCGCCGATCAGCTGCCGATGAAGCTGGTGCTGGCCGACGCCGACCTCGGCCTCGTCCCGCTCGCTCTCACCCCGGCAGGCGAGCCCGGGGCGGTGCTGCTGCACCGCAGCGGACTGCTGGACGCGCTGGACGCGCTGTTCGAGACGGTGTGGCATGCCGCTCACCCGCTCAAGCTGACGAGCAACGACGGCGAACCCGAGACCGTCGCCGAGTCCGGCCCGCAGGGCCCGACCGATCTCGACCGCAGAATCCTCACCCTGCTGCTTGC
The DNA here is from genome assembly GCF_009720365.1 of Catellatospora paridis. GTDB lineage: Bacteria > Actinomycetota > Actinomycetes > Mycobacteriales > Micromonosporaceae > Catellatospora > Catellatospora paridis. Next base: position 226,944 of record NZ_ML769317.1, read on the forward strand.
CGGGCTGACCGATCAGACGGCTGCGGCACAGCTGGGTCTGTCACCACGCACGCTGCACCGGCGCCTGCGCAATCTCATGGACATCGCCGGCGTCCAGACCCGGATGCAGCTCGGTGGTTACGCCACCCGACGAGGCTGGGTCGACGCGCACTGACCGTGGTGCCTTCCAAGTTGGATCAAGAAAGGACACCCTTGAGGGAGGGGGAGCTCCGTCAAGAGTGTCCTTTCGCTTCTCGGCTACGTCAGAAACGCAGAATGGCGTGCGTCTTGCCGGAGCCGTCCATGGCGATGCCGTAGACGACGAACCCGCCGTCGTCGGTCACGTCCGCCGCCTCGGACAGCCACCACTGATCGGTGCCGAGCATGGCCGACAGGTCCCAGATCCGGCCCTGCGGGTCCCACGCGACGACGTGCGGCTCGTATGGCTCGACGTCGGCCTCGCCGATGATCCAGCCGGAGGCGTTGATGCCGACCGCCTTCGAGTGCAGCCCGAAGTCGGGCAGGCGGCGCATACCTGCTTCAACGGTCCAGATCGCGGCCCGGTTGCCGCTCTCGCCGACCGCCGTGCCCGCGTCGTTGATCTCGACGAGGAAGCTGTGCTCGCCCGCGGCCGCCGGCCCGATCCGGTGCACGTTGCCGGCAGCGTCCCAGCGGACCGCGGTCTGCCAGCCGCCGGCGTCCATCGACACACCGACGGCCGTGCCGCTGTTGTTGATCGCGTACGGCTCGGTCAGCTCCGGGTTCGCGGACAGGTGCGGCAGCTTCACCATGCCGCCCTGCTCGGTCCACCGGAACCCTTCGTAGTGCCAGTACCAGTCGGCGTTTTCGGTCACCGCCGTCACGGACCCGACCACGGCGCCCGCGTCGTTGACGCCATAGCCGATGCCGTAGAGGGCGTCCGGCCGCCACGACGGCAGCTGCAGCTCGGTCACCGTGCCGTCGGCGTGGAAGACGGCCGGCAGCGTCGGCGTGTGGATGTACTCGGAGAACCCGGCGCCGTCACCGTGGTTGTTGAGCCCGAAGATATGGCCGCTCTGGTCGGGGTACGCCTTGACACCGCCCGCCTTCGTCCAGCGGGAGGGCCTGGAGACCGAGTCGACCTGCGTGGATCCCGCCACGACGCCGTCGATCGCGGTGAACGCGGCGAACGGGCCGAACTCCTCGGCCACCCGCACCGTCGGGCCGTGCACCGCCTCGATGGTGACGCCGGCCATGCCGACCACGGCTCCGTCGGTGTTCACCAGATCCAGATCGCCGTGGAGCCGCCGGCCGGCCGGAGCCGTGCCGGTCGCGGTGACCTCCGCGGTGACGGTCTTCGTCTCGCCGCGCGCCAGTGCCAGCGGAGCGGCGAACGTGGTGGTCACGGTGCCCATCGACGGGGTGCTCATCTCGTCGGTGTAGTCGAACTCGGTGGAGCCGGCGGGAACGGAGTACCCGTCGATCCAGACCGCGTAGTAGCCGGCCGGCGGGTTGTCGATGACGACCTCCTCCTCGGAGTCGCCGTCGGCGCTCTGCCCGAGCACGACGCCGTTGGCCATGACGATCAGGTCGAGGTCGGCTGCCTTGTCCGACGGATTGCCGATCCGTGCCCTGAAACGGCCCGTGCCGAACGGCACGATCACCTGGTACAGGTGCTGCTGCTGGTCGGCGACGGACGGCCGCTCGGTGCGGCGGCTGCTCAGCGGCGAGGTCGACGCGGCGAGCTGCAGCGCGCCCAGATTGTTGATGACCTGCCAGCTGACCGGGCTGGGCGAGTGCATCTCCAGGGTGCCCAGTGCCGCTTCGGCCTTGGCATCGGCGCCGAAGACGTTCACGGCGAGCCGGTAGCCGCTGCTGGCGGTCGGCGAGGTGCGGGAGGATTCGACCGTGATCTCCCAGACGCCGGGCAGCGGGTCCTTGAAGTTGCGGACGTTGGGGTTGCAGCCCTGCGCGTCCATGTTCGTGTAGCAGCCGTCCTCCACCGCGACGCCGTACGGGTGCTGCGCGACGAACCGGACCCGGTCGCCGGCGTCCACGCCGTCGAGCTTGACCTGCAGGCTACGGGTCTTCTCGGGCACCGTCACCAGGTAGGACTCGGACTGGGCCTTGTCGATCCGGCCGCTGTGCGTGCGGGTGTACGACGGCGCGGCGAGCTCGTCGGCGACCGCGACGGTAGCCATCATCCGGGCGTCGACGCCCTTGGTCGCCGGGTCGTCGAGCAGCATGATGGCGCTGTGCACGCCGTTGCCCTTCGGGCGCACCCAGACCAGCACCGGCATGGGCTTGTTCAGCGGCAGCAACACGATGTCGCTGAACGCCTTGAACGTGCCGTCGTCGCCGGTCCAGCTGATCCGGTGCAGGGCGGCCCGGTCCGGGCCGGTGGTACGGGTGACCATGACCTTCTGCAGCAAGGGGATCGCGCCACCGCAGCGGTGGTAGAGCCCCGCGCCCCGGTCGGGCGTGGTCAGGTACGGCGAGATCGCGGTGCAGACCGGCGCGTCGATGGTGTACGTGCTGGTGGCCAGGCCGCCTTCGGCCAGTGCCCGCCAGGCGCGTGCGACGTCGAGCAGGCCGTTGCCCTGCTCGTGGGCGGCCACGCCGGGCAGGAACCGGGCGCTGTCGTAGACGGCGGCGCGCAGTTTGGCGGGCTTGGCGTCGACGTTGGTCGCCTTGGCGGCCGACAGCAGCAGCGCCGCCGCGCCGGCGGCCTGCGGGGAGGCCATCGAGGTGCCGTTGAACATGCTGTAGCCCGGCGGCAGTTCGTAGCCGACCCCGGTGACCGGCGCGCCGGGCAGCCAGGTCGGGGTGGTGCTGACCGCTGCGCCCGGGGCGACGATGTCGGGTTTGAAGCCGCCGTCTTCGCGGGGGCCGCGGGAGGAGAAGCCGAAGATGCCCATCTTGGTCTTGACGTCGCTCCCGTAGTCGGCGGCCCAGGTGTCGCTGGACACCGAGGCGCCGACCGCGACCGCGTCGGTCGCCACGGCCGGGTCGCCGATGGTGTTCAGGCCTGGTCCGGAGTTGCCCGCGGACAGGAACAGCTGCACGCCGAAGTCGTTGATGAGCGTGTTGTACAGGTAGGCGCGGGCGTTGGCCCCGTCGTTGAGCGCGGGCAGGCCGCCGATGGACATGTTGACGACGTCGACGCCGCGGTTGACGACGAGGTCGATCATGCCTTCGGTGAGGGCGACGGCCGTGCAGCCCCCGCTCCAGGTGCAGGCCCGCGACGAGACGATCTTCGCGCCGGGGGCGGCGCCGTTCATCTTCCCGCCGAACAGGCTGCGGCCGGCGGCGATGCCGGCGACGTGGGTGCCGTGTGCACTTTCGGGCAGGCCGATGCTGACGAAGTCGGCGGTGCCCTCCCGCCCGGCTGGGGCCAGGTCGACGCCGAGCCGGTACTCGACCGTGAACGGCATCGACTCGTTGATCGCCGTGGCCGGGTCGTCGGTGCCGAACCGGCCCGCCTTGTGCTCCTCACGGAACGGCCGCAGCAACGGCTCGTCGGTGAAGTCGCGGTCGTTGTCGACGTCGACCCAGATCGCCTTGTCACTGGGACGGAACAGCACCGTGAACGAGTCCCAGTCGTCGCCGTCACGGTTCACATCACCGTTGACGTCGTTCGGGCCCGCAGTGGCGTACTCGTAGAACGTGGCGACGCGGTACTCGCCGGCGGCCGGCGCTACGTAGGTGCGCCACTCGAACTCGAACTCCGTCGTGGCGGTGACCGTGGCGGACATCTCCAGCCAGGTGTTGTCACCCTCGGTGAGGGGGTCGGTGGCGGTCACCCAGTCGACGATCTTGCGCTCGCCCGTGGTGGTGGTGGCCAGTGCCGGGTGGTCGAGGTCCACTCCGGAGTCCAGGATGCCGATGGTGACGCCGCGGCCGTCCCACGTGCGGTGGTCGGCGACGAAGTCCACGGCACCGGTCTCGTGCGTGGGCAGGTACGGGTTGGCCGCCGGGGTCTTCGCGCCGGGCGCCTTGGCGGTGCCGCCGTTGTGCCGCCCCTCCGTGGCCGGAACCGGGTCGGCGAGCTTGATCTCCTCGTCGAGGTCGACGGCGAGCACCGAGCCCTTCTGGGCCACGGTGTCGACGGCGCCGACGGGCAGGCTCGCCCGCAGGTAGCCGACCTTCGGCTGGGCCGAGGCGACGACGCCGCCGGACGCCTCGACGGCCTTGCGAGCGGCGTCGAACTGGCCGGGGGCGACGGCCACCATGGTGGTGACCTTCTTCTTGCCGTCCCGTACGGCCTTGACCAGCAGATCCCGGTCGTGTGAGCCGAGTTTGTCCTTCTTGGAGAAGCCCGGGCCTTTGAGCGCGCCGGGCGGAGCAGGTGAGGGTTTCGGCGCGGCGCTCGCCGCCGGCGCGATGGCCAGCAATGCCATCGTCGTGAGCAGAGCCGTGCTCAGTCGGCCGAGTTTGTGTGGGGACATGCTTCGGCAGCCTCATCGTGCCGCCTGGCCTTGGCAAGATCTTCTCGTGGCGAGGTTCTGCCGTGGCAACGGTTCGCCAACTTGCCGCGCCCGCTGTTGCCCGGCTCGGTCACCTCGACTCGTCGCCGCCCACGACGAAAGGCCCGGACCGACCTGCGCTCACGGCAGATTGAGCTGCCAGGACACGCCGAAGCGGTCGTTGACCCAGCCGAAGCGGGTGCTGAAGCCGTAGTGGGACAGCGGCATGAGCACCCCGCCGCCGTCGGAGAGTGCCGCGTACAGGCGGGTGATTTCGGCGTCGTCTTTGCACTGCACGAACAGCGACAGCGACGGGGTGAAGGTGAAGCCGTGTTTCACGGAGCTGTCACTGCACAGCACCCGCTGCCCGGCCACCCTGAACTCGGCCAGCTGTATGCCGGCGTTCTCCCCTTGGTGCGGCGTCACGGTGAGGATCTCGCCGTCGTCGAACCGGGAGACGTAGAAGTTCATGGCCTCGGCGGCGGAGCCTTCGAACATCAGGAACGGGGTGAGCGTGGTGCCGGCAGCGGTCATGACCTGACGTTAGGCAAGCAATCACTTGCCTGTCAACGTGGCACATCGGCTCACCTCCCGTCGGCCCATGCGTCAGCTGTCAGTCTGGCAGCCCGCCGTCAGGTCGCGGTGGCATACGGGGCCAGCCGCCACCGGTCAGCGGCGATCCTGCGGGTCCGGATGCGGTACGGCGAGCTTGTGGGCGACGTCGTTGGCCACCGGATGGCCGGCGTTGGCCAGCAGCTTGTAGGCGTGCTCCCAGTGCTCGCGGGCGGTGGCGGGATCGCCGAGCGCCTGGAACGCGTCGCCCGCGTGGTTGGCCACCTGCGCGTCGAGGATCGGGTCGCCGAGCTGTCGGGCCAGGTCGCGGGCGGCGTCGTACTGTTCGACCGCGGCCGCGTACGCGCCGAGGGCGTGGTGGGCCATGCCGAGGTTGTCCAGGCTGACGGCCTCGTTGGCGAAATCATCGGCCTGATGCTGCTCGGCGGCGGCACGGCGGTAGAAGACGATCGCGGTCGACGCGTCGCCGCGGTAGGAGTGGTACAGGCCGACGGCGTTGGCGGCCCGGCCGGTCCAGGCGGGGTCGGCCAGGCCGCTACAGAGCTCCAGCGAACGTTCGGCGTGCGCCAACGCGGTGACGACGTCGCCTTGCAGGAAGCACACATACGACAGGACGAACTCGGTCTCGGCTTCGCCGGGGCGGTCACCGGCGGCCCGGCACAGCTGCATGGCCTCGTGCATGTGGGCGTACGCGTCGGCGAAGCGGCTCAGCCGTCCGGCGACGGCGCCGAGGAACCTGTGCGCGTGGGCGGCCGCGGCGTCGTCCATCGAGGCGGTCGCGGCCCGCAGCGCCACCGCCCACGCCGCGCCCTCGTCATGCCAGCGGTGCTGCTCGTAGAGGAACGTGTCCAGCGCCCAGCCGAGCTGCCACGCGTGCCGGTCGGCCCCGTCGTCGCGGGCCTGGCGCAGCGTCGCCATCAGCACCGCGCGTTCGGCCTCCAGCCAGGCCAGCGCGGCCTTGTAGTCCGGCCGGCTGCCCGCGGCCGGCGGCACGGGCAGCGGGATCGGCGCGCGGATGGGGTTCAGGACGCGGTCGGCCTCGTGCGCCGTACGCGTGTAGTAGTCGAGCAGCCGGGTCAGCGCGTCACGGCGCTCGGTGTCGGTGTCGACGGCGCGGGCCTGCTCGCCGGCGTAGTCGCGCAGCAGGTCGTGCAGGAGGTAGCGGTGGGGCCGGTGCTCGATGATCAGGCCGGCCTCGACCAGCTCGTCGAGCTCGGCTCGGGCGTCGTGCACACCGGCGAGGGCGGCGACCGCGTCGGCGGCGACGTCGGGCCCGACGGTGAGTCCGAGCAGGCGGAACAGTCGCGCGGCGGGCGGGCTGACCGCCGCGTACGACCAGGAGAAGACGGCGCGCAGGTCGTCATGGGTTCGCGAGCCGGCCCGGTGCAGCTCCGCGGCGGCTGCTGCCAGCGGGAACCCGGTCTGGCGCACCCGCGCGGCGGTCAACGCGAGCGCCAGCGGCAACCGCCCGCAGGCGGCCGCGGCGCCCGCGGCCGTGTCGTCGTCGACCGGGCCGGCGATGCGGGACCGGAGCAGTGCGACCGCTTCGGCCTCGCCGGGCAGGTCCACGGCCAGAGGCGCGGCGGCGAACTCGGCGACCAGCGCGGTCAGCGGACTGCGGCCGGTCACCACGATGCGCACGCCAGGCCCGCCGGCCAGCAGCGGGCGGACCTGGTCGGCGTCGCGGGCGTTGTCGACGACGATGAGCAGGCGACGGTCGGCGACCAGGCTGCGGAACCGGGCCGCCTGCGCGGCCCGGTCCGGCGGGACGTCCCGGGCCGGCACACCCAGCGCGTCGAGGAAGCCGCGGATCGCGTCGGCCGGGTCGAGGGCGCCGCCGTCACGGGCATAACCCCGCAGGTCGGCATACAGGCGGCCGTCGGGAAACGATGCGGCCTGGCCGTGCGCCCAGTGCACGACCAGCGCGGTCTTGCCCACCCCGGGCGGCCCGGTCACGACGACGACGGACCCGGTCGCGGTGTCCAGCGCGGTCAACAGCGCGGCACGGCCGACGAAACTGCCGCTCATCGCCGGCAGCAGGTTCGGCGGGGCCGGTCGGAGGCCGCCCCGCTGCTTCAACCCCTCGTGCACGCCGACCAGCACTTCGTGGCGGCGTCGCCAGTCGGCGAGCTCGGCGTCGGTCGCCCCGCAGGCGAGCACGAACGGGCGCACGAGCGCCTCGAAGTCCGGCGGCCGTTTGATCTCCCCGTTGAGGATCGCGTAGAGCTGGGTGCGGCTGATGCGCACCTGCCGGGCGATGCTCGGCAGGTCCCGGCCCGAGGCCTGCCAGCGGACCCGCAGGTCCGTGCAGAACTGCGCGACCGGGCTCGTACGTTCGTCCACATAGGTCACCCTATCCGGTGCGTCCGACGATCCGCCTTCGTCCGCCGGGAACTACGACGGCGGCCGGCTCCCGTGCCGCTTCCATTCGCTGCCCGTCGTGTGCCTCTCAGCAAACTCGGATGTCGGATGTGGATCGCCGGAATCCGACGAACTCCGGAAGCTGAAGTCATCGCCGCTGGCACGGTGGGAATCCGCAACTCCGCGTGCCGGACGACACCGGACACGTGGTCGGGCAGCCTGCAGTCGCGATCATGCTGGGCCACCCGGCTGACTCCTGCCCACAGGCGCTCCGTGTCGGAGACGTACTCGGCGACCAGCGCGGCCGGCGGGCTGAGACCGGTCACCACTATCCGGTCCCGTCCGGTGGCCGGACTCCGTCCAGCGGCCACGATCAGGGTGAACGGCCGTGGCCGTCCGGAGTCGGTCGGCATCGACCCGAACTCCGGCCGGCAATGGCGACGCTGTCCGTGAGCGATTCCACGCCACGAGGAATCGAGTGAGGAGCAACGTCGACATGTTCAAGTCAGGCGCTCGGCGCGGGATGGCCGCTGCCGTGATCGTTCTCGCCGCCGCGGTGGTGCAGCTGGTCGGGCCGTCGGCGGCGCACGCGGCCAATCCTCAGTGCGACGGTGCCGGCGTGATCATCAGGAACCAGAGCGGCGACCCGTATTCGGCGTGGATTCCCGCGTACCGGTCGAGCAACTTCAACTGCTGGCTGCTGCGCGGCTCGAACAACTCCGGGGTCGGCCACCTGCAGCGGGCCCTGAACTACGACTTCCGCGGCCGGAAGGGATACACGCTGCTCGACGTGGACAACGACTTCGGGTCGAAGACCGAGGCCGCGCTGCGATTCGCGCAGACATACTGGCACGACAACTTCGACTCGACCATCAAGATCGACGGCGGCTACGGTTCACAGACCCGCAACATGCTCTGCTGGCCGGACATGAACGGCAGCGGCTGCGTCCATTACCTCGGCTGACATCGCACCGACACGACAGTTCACCGCAGGGCCGGCCGTTCACGGGCCGGCCCTTCCCGCGTTGCCGGCGGGCCGATCCGGTCATCGGGCGCGGGTACTCCGGTGGGGCCGATCACCGCCGTGCGGTGAACAGTGACCGTGCGCACTCACTCGTTTGCCACTGCTTGTGCACTCGGCCTGCCTAGTTTCAGCCACGGATCGTGCGACCGCCCTGCGCGGATCCGCGTCGGGCGGCACCGCACCATCCCCTTTTCCCGCCGACGCTGAACGAAGGACGATGCCATGACGATCAGACCCGGTGCCCCTGTCGTGGTGGGCGTCGACGGTTCCGCCGCCGGGCTGGACGCGGTACGGGTCGCGGTTCAGGAAGCAGCGCACCGGCGTCGTGCGCTGCGCGTCGTGCACGCCTTCATCTGGCCGCTGATGGGCGTCCCGGTCGGCCCGGCCCCGGGCGCCCCGGCCGGCGGCGGCCTGCGCCACGAGGCGGAGCGCCACGTCGCGGAGGCGGTCGCCGAGGCCGGCAGACTCGCCCCGCAGGTGCCGGTCACCGGCGTCGTCGTCGACGGCGCGGCGACTCCGGTGATGCTGGCCGAGTCGCGGGACGCGGCGCTGGTCGTGCTCGGGCACCGGGGACTGGGCGGCTTCACCGGGCTGCTGGTCGGCTCGGTCAGCGTGCAGGTCTCGGCGCGGGCGCACTGCCCGGTGCTGGTGGTGCGGGGCGAGCCGCACGCCGGCGGCCCGGTGCTGGTGGGCGTGGACGGCTCAGAGCTGTCCACGGTGGCGATCGAGTTCGCGTTCGCCGAGGCCGCCTACCGCGACGTGCCGCTGGTCGCGGTGCACGCGTGGCTGTTCCCGTCGCCGGCCGGCCCGGGCGAGGCCCTGCCCGTGGCCTACGACGGGGACTACCAGGGCGACGATGTGAACCGGATCCTCTCGGAGTCGGTCGCCGGCCACCTCGAGCGCTACCCGCAGGTGGTCGTGCAGCACCGGCTGGTCCGGGGCACCGCGGCGCACGTGCTTGTGGAGGAGTCGAAGAGCGCCGGGCTGGTGGTCGTCGGCGCACACGGCCGCGGCGTGCTCAGCGGGCTGCTGCTCGGCTCGGTCAGCCACGCGGTGCTGCACCACGCGCACGCCCCGCTGGCCATCGTCCGGCACCAGCCTGAACGGGGCTGACGTCGATCGCGATCCGCGGCCCGCGGGCCCGGGGCGAACAGCGGCTGCGGCCGGGCGACGGCGCGGGGACGGACCCGTGGTCGCGGGACGAGCAGAGGAGTCGGGATGGACGAGCGGGCGGACGTGATCGTCGTCGGCTTGGGACCCGGCGGCCGGCGCGTCGCGGGCGCGCTGGCACGAGCCGGGCTCGACGTGGTGGGCGTCGAGGCCGAACCCGTCGGCGACTGGTCCCGGGCCGCCCGCCGCGTACGCCGGCAGGCCGCCCACGACGGCGAAGACTGGCCCACGACCGATGACCTGGCCGCCCAGGGGATGCGGCTGGTCCGGGGGACCGGCCGGCTCGCAGGCCCGCACCGGGTCGCGGTCGGCGGGTCGACGTTCGAGGCCCGGCGCGGTGTCGTGCTCGCCACGGGCGCCCGGCCGCGCACCGCCGAGGTCGCCGGACTCGCGGCGACGCCCTACTGGACCCCGCGCGACGTCACGGCGGGCCGGGACCTGCCGGCGTCACTGCTCGTGGTGGGCGGGGGCGGCAACGGGGTGGAGATCGCGCAGAGGTTCGCCTGTGCCGGCAGCGCGGTGACCTTGATCGAGGCGGGGGAGCGGCTGCTGCCGCGAGAGGAGCCCGAAGCCGGGGAGCTGGCCGCGGCGGCATTGCAGGCCGACGGCGTGAACGTGCTCACCGGAGCCAGGGTGCGGCAGGTCGAGCACGACGGCGTCGGGTTCCTGGCGCACGTGGCGGGGGAGCCGGCGGTCCTGGACGGCGAGCGGCTGCTCGTGGCCACCGGGCGGGTCGTGGACCTGGCCGGGTTGGGCGTCGACACGGTGGGCCTGGACCCGTCGGAGCTGGCCGTGCCGACCGACGGCCGGATGCGGGCCGGTGCGGGGCTGTGGGCGGTCGGTGACATCACCGGGCGGGGCGGCAGCGCCCGCATGTCGGCGTACCAGGCCGAGATCGCGGTCCGGGACGTCCTCGGCCGGCCTGGGCCCGACGCGGGCCACTGGGCGCTGCCGCGGGTCACCCGCACCGACCCCGAGATCGCGGCGGTGGGTTTCACCGAGCACCAGGCCCGTGGGCTCGGCTTGAAGGTGCGCGCCGGCCTGGCGCCGATCGCCTCGCCGGCCTGCGGAGGAGGGTCGGGCGGCGAGGGGTTCGTCAAGCTGGTCGAGGACACCGATCGGGGCGTTCTGGTCGGGGCGACCGCGGCGGGACCGGCGGGCGGCGAGGTGCTGTACGGGCTGCAGGTGGCGGTCCACGCCGAGGTGCCCGTCGCCCGCCTTCGGCAGATGATCCACGGCGACGCCGCCGTTCAGCGCGCCGTGGAGGCGGCGTTGCAGGCCCTTCGCCGGCCCGGTCACGACTGACGGCGAGCTGCCTGGGCCGGTGGCCGCCCCTGGCGTCCTCGACCAGGTCAACCCACCACGTGCACCGATGGACACCACCGGGCCGGGCGAGGGCCGCGCGAGCTCACCGCGCTGCCGGAAATTAGCCGAGACAGCGCAGAGGCCACATTCGTGACATGTCGTGGGCATGATCACCGCCGCGACCCCCGCCGCCAGGACCCGCCCCCCGCCCCGCCCACCATGGAGCGGACGGCAGCCGCGACGAGCTCAAAGGGGGCGAAGCGACGGTGGGTGGGCGTGAACGGATCGACGGACCCGAGGGCGAGCCGGTGCCGGCCGTGGTGCCCGGCTCGACGTTCGGGCGGCGGCTGCGCGAGTTCCGGCAGTCGGCAGGGCTGACCATCGAGGGTTTGTGCCGGGCGTCAGGTGTCAGCGCCCGGGCGATCAGCGACATGGAGCGGGGGCACAGCCGGGTGCCCCAGGGCCGGACGCTGGCGCTGCTGGCCGATGCGTTGAAGCTCGACGACTTCGACCGGGCCCGCCTGGTCGAGCCGGTGCGGGCGCAGCGGCCGAACAGGCGGGTCGGCCGCCCCCGGGTCGGTGAGCTGCCGTGGGGGATCGGTGACTTCGTGGGCCGGGTGCCGGAGCTGGCACTGCTCCGCCGCCACGCGCTGGCCGCCCCGGACCGCGGCCGGACGCTGCTGGCCGTGGTGCACGGCCAGCCGGGGCTGGGCAAGACGGCGTTCGCGGTCCGGGCGGCCGAGCAACTGCGGCAGGTGTTCCCCGACGGGCAGCTCTACCTGGATCTTCGTGGCACGGATCCGGTGCCGATGCCGGCCGGTGAGGCGGCCACGCGGCTGCTGCGGGCGCTGGAGGTGAGCCCGCGCAGCATCGCCGACGACGAGCAGGAACGGGCCGGGCAGGTGCGGGCCGTGCTGCGGGAGCGGCGCTGCCTGCTGGTGCTCGACGACGCGGCCGACGAGGCTCAGGTGCGGCCGCTGCTGCCCGGCGTGGGGACCGGCACGGTCGTGGTGACCAGCCGCCGCCTGCTCGGCGGCCTGGAGGGGGCGCTGCGGATCGGGCTGGCGCCGCTGACGCCCCGCGAATCGGCGGCCCTGTTGCAGGCGATCGCGGGACAGGCGGCGGGACCGGAGGCCGGCGCGGTGGCGAGGCTGTGCGGCCACCTGCCGCTGGCATTGCGGATCGCGGGCACGCGGCTGGCGAGCAGGCCGGGGTGGACGATGGGGCACCTCGCACGGGTGCTGTCCGATGAGGACCGTCGGCTGGCGAACCTGTCGACGGGCGACCTGGGCGTGGCGGCGGCGTTCGCTCGGTCGTACGCCCAGCTGTCCGAACCGGCCAAGGCGATGTTCCGGGGGCTCGCACACGTGCCGGGACCCGTTTTCGCCGTGCCGGACGCCGCGGCGCTCGCCCAGGTCGATCTCCTCGATGCCGAGGACCTGCTGGAGGAGCTGGTCGATCTGGGCCTGCTGCAGCCCGAAGGCGACCGGTACCGGTTGCACGACCTGGTCCGGATCTTCGCGGCCGACCGGCTCCGCGGCCATGCGCCGGCGGCGATGCGGGCGCACCGGCTCGCCGGTGCGATCCGGGTGCCGGTCCTGCTCAGGTAACGCTGCGACCGGGCGCACTCACTCAAACGCCACTGCTTGCGCACTCAGAGTGTTTAGCGTTCCTCCTCGCGAGCAAGAACCGGCCACCACCTGGGCCGGCTCGAGCCCCCCGCACCGCGACCGCGGTGCGGACACCACAGGAGGAAACGCAGATGTCACTGAGCAAGAGATTGCGGGCGTTCGGCGTCGCCGCGGCCGCACTGCTCACCGCGGGCGCCGTCATGGCGGTCGCGCCCACCGGCGCGCAGGCCACCGGCGACCACGGCAAGAAGCCGACGGTCGTGCTGGTCCACGGCGCGTTCGCCGACAGCGGCGGCTGGAATGACGTGACCCGCAAGCTGCAGCGCGACGGCTACCCGGTCGTCGCGGCCGCCAACCCGCTGCGCGGCGTCGCACACGACGCAGCCCAGCTCAAGGCCAAACTGCAGCAGATCGACGGCCCGATCATCCTGGTCGGGCACTCCTACGGCGGCATGGTCATCTCGTCGGCGGCCACCGGCAACCCCAACATCAAGGCACTGGTCTACATCGCCGCGTTCACCCCCGACAAGGGTGAGAGTGCGTTCCAGCTGGCGTCCAAGTACGAAGGCAGCACCCTGCCGGAGACGCTGCGCCCGGTGCCGCTGCCCGACGGCGACGCGGACCTGTACGTGGACCAGAAGCTGTTCCGCCGGCAGTTCGCCGCCGACGTCGCGTCCCACGAGGCGGCCCTGATGGCCTCCTCGCAGCGGCCGGTCACGGCGTCGGCGCTGAACGAGGGCGGGGGCGAGCCGGCCTGGCGGACCATCCGCAGCTACCACCTGATCGCCGAGGCCGACAAGACGATCCCGGCGAAGCTGCAGCACTTCGGCGCCGACCGCGCGCACGGCGTCAAGCAGCGCGAAAACGGCGCCTCGCACGCGGTGTTCGTGTCGCGGGCGAAGACCACGGCCGAGTTCATCGAGCGGGCAGCCCGCGAGACGGACTGACGGACACCTGCCACCCCGATCACGCGGGCGACGGCAGGCAGCGGGTGGCGGAGGTCGACCGCCACCCGCGTCGTCGGCTCCGGACGCGTGGTCGACGCACTCGAATGTCACTGGACCCGCACCACGGCCTCCTAACGTGACGCCGCGAGGAAACGAGGAGCACGTGGGCGACGCACTGGCGCAGGGCACACACACCACGACGGTGTACGGGATCCATCAGCGCTTCCACGTCGCCGGCCGCGGCCCGGTCTGCGTCGTGCATCCGGGTGGCCCCGGCGTGCACTGGGACTATCTGCGGATGCCGGAGCTCGAGCAGCATCTGCGACTGGTCTATATCGAGCCGATCGGCACCGGTCGCTCCGGCCGGCTCGCCGATCCGCGCGACTACCGCTTCAGCACGTATGTGAGCGTCCTCGACGCAGTCGTGTCCACGCTCGGCCGCGATCAGGTCTTCCTGCTCGGCCACGGCCACGGCGGCCTGATCGCGCAACGCTACGGGCTCGATCACCCCGACCGTGTAGCCGGGCTGGTCCTGTACGCGACGTCCCCGGTGACCGACGAGCAGTTCCAGCAGTCGCTCCTGGCCGGGCTGGCCGCCTTCCCGACCCGCCACCCACGCCGCCGCGAGCAGGCCGCCGCGGCCGTACGGGCGTTCGAACAGGCGCTGACCGCCACCGACGACCAGAGCTTCACCCGCGGCGTCCGGGGCGCGTGGCCCGCCGCCGTCGCCGACTACTGGGCACACGAGCAGCGGTTCGCCCGGGTCCGGACCCGCACCCGGGGCTGGGTCGCGCCATGGCGGGCCCGGCGGTCCGCACGGTTCGACGTTCGCAGCGAGCTGGGCCGCATCCAAGCGCCGACGCTGGTGCTGGCCGGCGCGCACGACCCGTTCTTCGGCCCGCGCTGGGCGACGATGCTGCACGAGGGAGTGCGCGACTCTGGCCTGCTCGTCTTCACCGACAGCGGCAACCTGCCCCACCTCGAGCAGCCGGCGGCGTTCACGGGCGCCGTGGCCGACTTCGTCCACCTGGTCGGCGCGCAATGACCGCGGCGGGGCGCCGCGGCACTTCTTTCTGCGTTAGTTCTGCCTGGCAGCGGCCTGTTCTCGCTGGTTGCATGGATGCCTGAGCTGGTCCGTCCCGGGGCCGGGGCGAGCAGCGAGGGCAGGTCATGGGCGAGTCGAGCGCGGCAGTGAGGTTCGCCATCCTGGGCCCGGTCGCGGCCCGGCGCGGTGGCGTCGAGCTGGAACTCGGCGGCCGCCAGCAGCGGCTGGTGCTCGCTCTGCTGCTGGCCAACGCGGGCTCGGTGGTCGGCCTGACCGATCTGGTCGACACCATCTGGAACCAGGACCCGCCCGCCAGCGCGGTCAACGTCGTGCACCGCTACATCGGCACCCTGCGCCGGCTCATCGAACCGGACCTGCCGGTGCGCGCCGTCGGCGGCTACCTCATCCGGCACGCGGCCGGATACCGGCTGCGCGTCGACGAGGACTCCCTCGACCTGCTGAGCTTCCGCCGGCTGGTCGCCCAGGCCCGTGCGGCGGACGAACCGGGCCCGGCGGTGCAGCTGTACGCCCAGGCGCTGGCTTTGTGGCGTGGCGTCTGCGGGTCGGGGCTGGACCCGGAGTCGCGCGCGCATCCGGCCTTCGCCTCGATCGAGTCCGAGTGCTCCCAGGCCGTCCGGGACGCCGCGGACACGGCGCTGCGCGGCGGCCGGCTGCGCCTGGTGATCCCGGCACTGCGCCGGGCGGCCGGGCAGAACCCGTTCGACGAGGCGCTGCAGGCCCGTCTCGTGCTCGCGCTGGCCGCCGACGGCAGGCAGGCCGAGGCCCTGGACACGTTCCAGCAGGTCCGCCGGCGGCTCGCCGACGAGCTCGGCATCGACCCCAGCCCGGAACTGCTCGACGCCTACGACCGCCTGCTGCACCAGCGCACGGCCGGCCGCGACGCGCCACCACCGCCCGATCCGCTCGCCGGGCCCCGCGTCCCGTCGCCCATCGGCGGCGAGGAGGCGGCAGGTCAGACGATTCCGCGCCCGGTTCCGGCTCAGCTGCCGCCCGACCACCCCTTCTTCGGCGGTCGGGTGGACCTGCTGGCCCGTGCACGCGTGCTGCTCGACGAGGACCGGCGGCAGGGCAGGGCGACGGTGGCGCTGGCCCTGTACGGCGTGGCGGGCATCGGCAAGAGCACCCTGGCGATCCATCTGGGACACCGCCTGGCCGCCGCGTACCCGGACGGGCAGCTCTACGCCGACCTGCGTGGCTTCGCCGCCCACGAACGCGCGATGAGCCCGGCCGAGGCACTGCGCGGATTCCTGGACTCGCTCGGCGTGCCGCAGCAGAGCAGGCCGGGCGAACTGCACGCGCTGGCCGGGCTCTACCGCAGCATCCTCGCCGGACGGCGGGTGCTGCTCGTCATCGACAACTGCCGGGACTTCGAGCACGTCCGGCATCTGCTACCCGCCGCCCCCGGCTGTCTGGCCATCGTGACCAGCCGTAACCAGCTCACCGGCCTGGTCTCCACCGGACGCGCCCACCCCCTGCCCATGGGCCCGCCGCCACCCGACGAGGCGCGGGAGTACCTGCTCCGGCGGCTGGGCGCCGCACGGCTCGCCGCCGAACCGGGCGCGGTCGAACAGATCATCGCCGGTAGCGGGCGGCTGCCGCGGGCGCTGGCCGTGGTGGCCGCCCATGCCGCGGCACTGCCCGAGGCGCCGCTGGCGGAATTCGCCGCGCAACTGCAGGCATCGCCGTCCGGGGCCGCGGCCGTGCGGCGGTGGCCGTGCGCGGCCGCGGCCCCGGGCCGTGCGACCGCAACATGCCATCGGTCCGCTGGAACCGGCCGGGCCGGGCGGCGTCTGCACCGCGTGGCGGGCTGCCCGGAGCGGTGGGCGGCGACGAAGCGAGCCGAGCCGCCACGCCGGCGGGGACGAACTCCTGATCGTCCGGTGTGGTCGACGGGCGTCCGACCCACCCGCCGGCGACTGTGATCCAGGTCACGTTCGTGAACTTTCGCCCACCGTTCACGTCTAGATCACCCGACCCCCCTCGCGTTGATCTAGGAGAATGATGCGGTCAGCTCGCAAGATATCGGCGCTGGCACTGCTGGTGCTGGGCGTCTCGGCGGTGGCCCCGGGCGGCACGCCGGCCGCGGCGCAGCCCCAGGCGCCGAAACCCGCGACCACACCCCCGGTCGCCGCCAAAGCACGGACGGTCACTCTGCTCACCGGCGACACCGTCCACATCAGCACCATCGACGGCCAGACGGCCGTCAACGTCGTGCCGGGCAAGGGACGCGAACGGATCCCGTTCCTCACCCACAGCGCCGGCGAGCAGGTGCGGGTCATCCCCGCCGACGCCGTCGCCCTGCTCAACCGGGGCAAGCTCGACGAGCGGCTGTTCGACGTCTCGACGCTGATCGGCTTCGGCTACGACGACACCCGACCGACCCTGCCGCTCATCGTCCAGCACACCGACACCACCCCCGCCGGCCTCGCCGGCGCCCGGACCACCCGGGAACTGACCGGAGCGAGCGCCGTCGCGCAGAACCGCGCGGACGCGGTGTCCTTCTGGAACAGCATCACCTCCACCGCCGGCGGCAGCGAGCGGCGGCTGCGCGCCGGGTTCGACAAGATCTGGCTCGACGGGCTGCGCCGCCCGACCCTCGACGTCAGCGTCCCGCTGACCGGCGCGCCGCAGGCGTGGCAGGCCGGCTGGACCGGTGCCGGCGTGAAGATCGGCGTGATCGACACCGGCGTCGACCAGACCCACCCCGACCTGGCCGGTCACGTCGCCGCCGCGGAGAACTTCACCGCCGAGCCCGACAACCTCGACCGGGTCGGCCACGGCACCCACGTCGCCTCCACCATCGCCGGCAGCGGGGCCGCGTCGCAGGGCCGCTTCCAGGGCATGGCGCCCGGCGCGAGCCTGTACAGCGCCAAGGTCTGCACCGTGGACGGCTGCCCGGAGTCGGCGATCCTGGCCGGCATGAACTGGGCGGCCCAGCAGGGCGTCAAGGTCGCCAACATGAGCCTCGGCGGCCCGGACAGCCCGGCCACCGACCCGATCGAGGCGGCCGTGGCCGACCTCACCCACCGCTACGGCATGCTGTTCGTCGTCGCCGCGGGCAACTCCGGCCTGGGCGGCGAGTCCACCGTGAACTCGCCCGGCAGCGTCACCGAGGCGCTGACCGTCGGCGCCGTCACCAAGACCGGTGAGCTGGCCGAGTTCTCCAGCCGCGGCCCGCGCGCGGGCGACGCCGGCATCAAGCCGGACCTCACCGCGCCCGGCGTCGGTATCCTCGCCGCGCTCAGCAGCGTCTCCGACATGTGGCCCGACGCCGACAACCCGCAGTACACCAGCCTCAACGGCACCTCGATGGCGACCCCGCACGTGGCCGGCGCGGCTGCGATGCTGTTCCAGCAGCACCCCGACTGGTCCCCTGAGCGGATCAAGTCCACGCTGATGGCCGCCGCGCAGCCCAACGCCGCCATCGGCGTCTACGAGCAGGGCGCGGGCTTCCTCGACGTCGCCCGGGCGATCCGGCAGACCGTCACCGCGAGCCCGGTCAGTGTCGCCTTCGAGCGGAGCACCGCAGCGCAGACGCGCACCATCACATACGCCAACAGCGGCCCTGCCGCGCTCACCCTGGCCGTGTCCCTCGCCGCGAAGGATGCCGAAGGCAACCCCGCACCGGCGGGCCTGTTCGGCCTCAGCGCCTCCTCGGTGACCGTCCCGGCCGGCGGCACCGCCACCGTGACCGTCACCGTGCAGGCCGGCGCGGACCTGCCCGACCGCTACGTCGGCGGTGAGGTCACCGCCACCGGCGGCGGCGCGCAGGTGCAGACCCCGGTCGCGCTCGATGTCGTCCGCCGTACGCTGGCCCTCAAGCTCGTCGGCCCCGACGGCGGCAAGCCGACGGCCGAGCAGGGCTGGGTGACCGTCCTGATGGACCTGGACCGGCAGACCCTGCTGGTGCTCGACGACCCGACGGCCACCAGCCACCGGGTCCGCGCGGGCCGCTACCTGGTCCAGACGTACATGCTCAGCGGCGACCCGTTCATGCCGGACGTCACCTCGCTGGTGCGCCCGACCCTCGACCTGACCAAGGATCAGGCGCTCACCATGGACACCCGCACGGCGAAGCCGATCGTGGTGTCGGTGCCGAACCCGAACGCGACCCTGGTCTTCCCGGACTCCGGCTGGACGATCCGGACCGAGCAGCCGCAGATCTGGGGCAGCAACGACCCGTTCGGCACGCTGATGAACGTGCCTTTCGAACACGTGCGGACCGCGCAGGCCGGGGCCGGCAAGACGCCGGGCTTCGTCTCCTACGTCCACGGCATCTGGGGCCAGGTCGACGCCGACGGCAGCCTGCACAACAGCCCCTACGTCTACCGGGCCTACTTCTACGAGCCGCAGCAGATGATGACGGGGCTGACCCGCAAGCTGCGCGCGGGCGACTTCGCCACGGTCCGTTCCCAGATCGGCGCGGACGTCGCCGGCGTGCCGGTGGCCCGGACCGCGGTCGCGCACGCGCCCGGCAACTCGCCGGTCTACCGCGACGAGCGCAACATCCAGCCGAGCTTCACCTACGACGTGCCGCGCACCATCACCGAGTACTACAACCAGGACAAGCAGACGGTCTGGCAGTCGGTCTCGGCGCAGACGCGGTACACCTACTACCAGTCGGACTGGACCAGCTTCAAGCCCGGTCGCACCTACGACGTGAAGTGGGCCAACGCGGTCGCCGGGCCGGTGTTCCCGCAGCCGAACTTCGGCCAGCAGTACGCCACCCGCTACTGGGGCGACCAGATCGGCGGGCCGGGGCCGCTGCACGGCGACGGCACCGGGCACATGGGCTTCCGGCACGTCCGCGGCGGCAGCGCGCAGGTGACCCTCTACCGCAACGGCGTCGAGATCGGCGCCGCCACCGAGGTGCCCTACGCGTGGCAGGTGCCCGCCGCGACCGGTGACTACCGGCTCGCCGCGACGTTCCGCAGCGACCCGGAGTTCACCCTGTCGACCGTGGTCGAGGCGGAGTGGACCTTCAAGTCCGGGCACGTGGCCGACGGCGACCTGGTGAAACTGCCGCTGACGGCGATCCGGTACACCCCGGCCCTCGACATCGACAACCGGGCGCCGGCCGGGCGACTGTTCACGATCCCGGTCTCCCTCGACCGCCAGGTCGGGGCGGCACCGGGCCGGACCAGGTCGCTGACCGTCGAGGCTTCCTACGACGACGGCAAGACCTGGCACAAGCTGCCCGTGCTGCGGTTCGGCGAGCAGGCGACCGCCCTGGTGTACCACCCGGCCGGGGCCGGCTTCGTCTCGCTGCGCGCCGCCGCGACCGACACCGCCGGAAACACGGTCAAGCAGACCGTCCTCCGCGCCTACCGGTACTGAGCACCTGACCCGGACGCGGCGCTTGTCGCCGCGTCCGGGTCACCGCAGCCGCGCCAGCCGATCGCGGATCTGCCGCGCCATCGGCGAGTCCGTCCCGTGCAGCTCGGCCAGCGCCTCCCGCCACGCCTGCCCGGCCAGCGCCGCGTCACCGCCGTCGGCATGGCAGTCGCCGACGGCGACCAGCACCTGCGCGGTGTGGTGGGCCGCCCCCGCGCCGCGGAACGTGTCGATCGCCTGCTGCCAGACCGCCAGCGCACGCGGCAGGTCGCCGATCATCGAGTACGTGTGCGCCAGCCAGGCCTGGGTCGTGCCCACCCCGTGCAGGTCACCGATGGCCTCGAACTGCCGCCGCGCCTGCACGAACATGCCCAGCGCCTCGGCCTGCCCACCGAGCCTGCCCTGCGCCCGCGCGATCGCCAGCAGCGCCGTCGTCGCACCCCGCACATTGCCCTCGGCGTGAAACAGCGCCCGCGCGGCCTCGGCATGGCGCAATGCCTCGCCGTAGCACCGCTGGTCCAGCCGGATCTCGGCGATGTTGTTCTCCACATGGCCCTGCTCGCTGCGCAGGCCGAGCCGCTCGAAGATCGCCCCCGCCTGCTGCAGGTGCGACAACCCACCGTCGAGATCGGCCAGGAAGTAGCAGGCACCGGCGAGGCTGCGGTGCAGCAGCGCCCGGGCCGCCGGATCGTCCCCGGCCGCGGCCAGGCCCGTGCCCACCACAGCCGCCCACTGCCGGAACTGCGCCGTGTCCTGGAAGAAGTTCTGCATGGCCAGCGCGATCCGCCACGCCGCACGAGGCCGCCCGCGTTCCTGCGCCCGCGCGACGATGTCGATCAGCACCCGCTGCTCGGCCGCGAACCACGCCATCGCGTCGTCCCGGCCGGAAAAACGCCGCCCGGTCACCCCCTGCCCGGACGGCTCCGGCTCCGGCAGGGGCACCTGCGGCTGCAACAGCAGATGCGCCGCGTACGCACTCAGCTCGTAATAGTCGTAGACCCGCGCGACGGCGGCGTCCCGCTCGGCCGCATCGTCGTGCTCCTCCCCGAGCTCCACCGCATAAGCCCGCAGCAGGTCATGCATCCGCCACCGGCCGCCGCCCGGCCGCACCAGCATCTGCGCGGCGAGCTCGCCGAGCAGGCCACGGGCGAAGCGCGCAGGCAGGCCGCCCAGCGCGGCCGCCGCCTGCGTGCTCAACTCCCCGGCAGGGTGCAGGGGCAGCAGCCGGAACAGCCGAGCCGCCTCAGGCGTCAGCGCCCGGTACGACCAGGAGAAGATCGACTCCAGATCGGCGTGCGCGTCCCCGAACCCGGCCAGCCGGCCGTCGGCCCCGGCCAGCTCACCCACGACCGCCGGCAGGCTCAACCCGGGCCGACCCACGCTACGGGTCGCGACCAGCGCCAGCGCCAGCGGCAGCCGGCCGCACCGCGCGATGATCTCACCGACGGCCGCCGGGTCGGCGGCCACCGCGTCACCGAGCCGACGGGCGAGCAGCTCGCGGGCCTCGGCATCGGTCAGCAGATCCAGATGCAACGCGTGCGCACCCGCCGAACCCGCCACACCGGTGATCCGGCGGCGGCTGGTGGCGATGACGAGGCTGCCGCCCGTGCCCGGCAGCAGGTGCCGGATCTGGTCCCAGTCACGGCAGTTGTCGAGCAGGATCAGCATCCGCCGCTCGGCCAGGATGCTGCGGTACAGCCCGGCCTGGGCGTGCAGCTCGGCCGGGATGGAGCCCGGGGCGACCCCGAGCGACCACAGGAAACCGCGCAACGCCTCCGCCGGGGTCATCACCGAGTCGCCGGAGTCGAACCCGCGCAGGTCGGCGTGCAGCTGCCCGTCGGGGTAGCGGGCGGCCAGCCGGTGCGACAGGTGCACCGCGAACGTGGTCTTGCCGACGCCCGGCATCCCGTCGATGACCAGCGCGGTCGTCCGCTGGTCGTCGGCCAGCAGCGCCTGGGCGGCGGCCATGACCTCCCGGCGGCCGGCGAAATACGGATGGTCGGCCGGCAGCTGCGCCGGCGGCTCGACCCCGGTCGGCACCGAGGCGTCCTGGTCGAGCACGCTGTCGCGCGCCGCGCGCAACACCCCGCCCGGCGCGATGCCGAGCTCCTCGGTGAGCCGGTGCTCGACGTCGGCATAAGCCGCCAGGGCCTCGGCCCGCCGGCCGTCCGCGGCCAGCGCCAGCAGCAGCCTCGCCTGCAATTCCTCGTCCAGCGGCTCGTACTCGGCGGCCAACCTGATCGCGGGCAGCACCACGTGGGCGCACCCGGCCCGCAGCGCAGCGTCGGCCGCCGCCCGCACGGCCGCGAACCGCTCCCCGTCGACGGCGACGAACTCCGGATGGGTACGGCCTTCGGCGTGCAGGCCCGCAGCGCACCGGTCGCGCCACAACGCCAGCGCCTGCCGGTACATCTGCACGGCCGGCTCGCCCGTGGCGGCAGCGGCCTGGGCGACCAGGCGCCGGAAGTGCAGCAGGTCGAGCGACTCCTCATCGATCAGCAGCCGATATTCGGCGCCGTCACGGACCAGCACCGAGCCCGCCGCGCGCGTCGGCAGGCCCGGTTCGAAGCGCCGCCGCAGCGTGCCGATGTGCCGGTGCACCACGTTGACCGCACTCGGCGGAGGATCGGACTCCCAGAGCAGGTCGACGAACTCGGCGACGCTGACCGCGCCACCGGCCCGGGCCAGCAGCAATGCGAGGATCAGCCGCTGCTGGCGGGTGCCGAGGTCCAGTTCGGACCGGCCGCGCCAGGCCCGCACCGGGCCGAGGACGGCGAACGAAAGCGGGCTGGTCATCCTGGCGCGGTCCACGGGTGGCTGTTGGTCACGATCGCCGTAGCGTGGCAGGACTCATATCCTGCCAGAAGCGGGCCCAACGGCGCTGTGAACTTGGCCGCAACGTCGGAACCGCAGCCCGGCGCGGTGCGTCTCAGGCGGCCTTGAGGTTGCTTCGCAAGGCGCACAGCGCATAGTGGGTCCGCGACTTCACCGTGCCGACCGGCATGCCCAGTCGACCCGCGACCTCCTTCGGGGACCGCCCGACCAGGTACACCTCGCACAGCAGGCTGCGCTGCGCCGGGCTCAGCCGGCCGAGCGCCTGCCGGACGGCGTACGACGCCAGCGCGGTGCCGGTGGTGTCGTCCCGGCCGGGGATCCAGGTCATGTCGACGAGATGGACTTCAGCCGGGCGGCTGAGCCGCAGCCGCACGCCGTCGATGACGAGCCGCCGCGCGACGGTCAGCAGCCACCGGCGGGCGGCACCGGCCTCACCCGGCACCGCGTCGAGGTGCCGCCACGCCCGCAGCATCGTCTCCTGCAGCAGGTCCTCGGCGGTCTGCCGCTGGCCGTGGGTCAGCACGAGCAGCAGGCCCAGCACGGCACGGGCGTGGTCCGTATGCAGCGCGGTCATCCGCTCGGCCGCGGTGGCCGTCGTCTCGTCGGGTGCCAGCAGCACGGTATTCCTCCCACAGGCAGGAACAACGGGTGATCGAGGCACGAGCCTAGGGATGATCGATGCGATTGGACTGACGCACGAGTGCCGATTCAGTGCCGTCACCCAGCGCCGTCGCCAACGGACGCGACGTGACCGGCCGCCAGGTGCGCGGGTGCGGCCGAAGCATCGGTCGGCGCGGTACGGCTACCTGACGGCCCCGTGGAACTGCAGGCAGCGCAGCTGCGCGGCGGCGCGTTCGGCCGGGCTGTCGGTCTCCTCGCCAAGCTGGTCGGCATAGGCCGCCAGCAGCTCGTGGGTGCGGTAGCGGCCAGGCAGGTCCTCGCTGATCAGATGCGCGCGGCTCAGCTCGCCGATCAGCGCCTGCCCGCTGCGTGGTGCGACGCCGGCCAGCGCCGCCGCGGCGGCGATCGAGAAGTCGGGACCGGGATGGATCGGCAGCAGCCGGAACAGCCGGGCGGCCGGGGCGGACAGCGCCTGATAGGACCAGGAGAAGACGGCGCGCAGCCCGGTCTGCGGGTCGTCACCGTCGAACCCGTCCAGGCCTTCAGGTGTGCCTGCCAGCTCCGCGGCGACCTGCGCGAGCGGCGTGGGTGGCAGGCTCGCCGTACGGGCGGCGACCACGGCCAGCGCCAGCGGCAGCCGCCCGCAGCCCGCGACGGCGGCGTCGACCGCGGCCGGGTCCACTGCGCCGCGGCCCGCGCCGAGCATCCCCAGCAGCATCGACCGGGCCTCGCCGACGCTGGGCAGGCCGACCGGCAACGGGTGCGCGCCGGCCGCGGTCAGCAGGGTGCTCAACCTGCTGCGGCTGGTGACGATCACCAGGCAGTCCGGGGTGCCCGGCAGCAGATGCCGGACCTGCTCGGCGTCGCGGCAGTTGTCGAGCACGACCAGCACCCGCCGGCCCGCGAGCCTGCTGCGATACAGGCCCGCCTGGGCGTGCAGCTCGGCGGGAATGCCCTCCCGGGGCACCCCGAGCGAGCCGAGGAAGCCGCGTAGCGCCTCGGCCGGGCTCATCACCGGCTCCCGCCCGTATCCGCGCAGGTCGACGTACAACTGCCCGTCGGGGTAGCCGGCGGCGAACCCGTGGGCGAGGTGGACGGCGAGGGCGGACTTGCCGATCCCGGGCATGCCGTCGACCGCGAGCACCGTCGGCCCGCCCGGGCGCGCGACCGCCGCGCGGGCGTCGGCGAGCAGCTCGTCCCGGCCGCTGAAGGCGGGCAGGTCCGGCGGCAACTGTGCGGGCCGGGGGAGTGCAGCCGGCGCCTCGGCACGCGCCGGCTGGGTGCGCTGGTGCAGCAGCCGGTCGTACGCCTCCCGCAGCTCCTCGCCCGGTTCGACGCCCAGCTCGTCGGACAGCCGCCGCCGCACCAGCCGGTACATCTCGACGGCTTCGGCCTGGCGGCCGTCGGCGGCCAGCGCCAACAGCAGCCGGCTCTGCAGCGACTCGTCGAGCGGGTGCTGCTCGGCGGCCTGCCGCAGCGGCGACAGCACCGCGCTCAGCCGGCCGCAGCGCTCGGCGGCGTCGGCAGCCTCGCGCACGGCGTGGGCGCGTTCAGCCTCCACGGCGAGGAAAGCCGGATGCCGGCGGGACGCCGGTTCCAGGCCCGCGGCGCAGCGGCCGCGCCACAGCCGCAGCCCGGCCAGCGAATGCCGCAGCGCCGACACCGGGTCTGCGTCGTGCATGGCCCGGCTCGCCAGCCGGCTCAACGACCGGAACTTCAGCAGGTCCAAGGATTGCTCGTCGGCGCGCAGCCGGTAGCTCGTGAGCTCCCGGACGATGTGCCGGCCCGTGGCACGCGTGGGCAGGCCGGGTTCGAGCAGCCGCCGCAGTTCCCCGATGTGCCGGTGCACGACGTTCACGGAGCTGGCCGGGGCCTGCTCGTCCCAGAGCAGGTCGACCAGCTCGGCCACCGACACCGGTGCACCGGCCCGGGCCAGCAACAACGCCAGCACCAGCCGCTGCTGGCGGGTGCCCAGAGGCAGCTCGGCGCCGGCGCGGACGATCATGATCGAGCCGAGCACCGAAAAGCCGACCGCCTCACCCGCTTCCGCCTGCACAGCGGCAACGGTAACCGGCCGGGCACATCCTGGCAGCTACAGGGCAGTTACGGTCTCCGCCAGGACGCGGGAAAGTGCGCCGTAGTCGACGGTCTGCCCATCCTTGATATCGACGGCTTTGCGTTCGCCGTTGCCCAAAGACCGAAGGAAGCCCTTGATCTCCGCAACGTTCGTCGCGTTGAACACCATGAACGAGACCTTGTCCTTGGCCACCGCGATGACGGCCGCGTAGTGCCCGTTCTTGAGGTAGTGCGGCTTGCCGTACTGGAGCCGCTCCTCGACACCGGGAACGGTCTGACCGACCATCGCACGTAGTTTCTCGCACACGTCGATCTGCCACGGCTGTTGCTTGTTGATGTACTGGGTGACCTCGTCGCTCACGGTCTTCTCCTTCATCGTCCTCGCCGGAAACGAAGATCGGTGTCCAGACCGACGCGCATCGCCGGGCTGATCTCGTCGTAGATCCGGACCGTACCGGTCGTCACCGACAAGAGTCCCGGCTACAACGCCTGGAACTACCCGCGCAGATGCGAAATGATCTCCGCTATGAGTGAGTTCGACTTCTGCCCGTGGATGTTCGCCGACGACGCCACACCGGACGAACGCGACGCGCAGCTCGCCTACCAGCGCGGGCTGCCCGGCCTGCGGTCCGCGGGCGAGCGGACGTACGTCTCCCCGCTCGCCGCGATCCACCAGGCCGACCTCGCGCTCGGCGCGGACTCCTACATCGCCGCGCACGTCTACCTCACCGGCGAGGTCCAGCTCGGCGACCACACGAGCCTCAATCCCTACGCCGTCGTACGCGGCCCGGTGTGCCTCGGCTCCGGAGTGCGCATCGGCGCGCACGCCTCCCTCGTGGGCTTCAACCACTCCACCGACGCCGACGCGCCGATACACTCCCAGCCCATCGTGGCCAAGGGCATAGTCGTCGGCGACGACGTGTGGATCGGGTCGAACGCCATCATCCTCGACGGCGTCACCGTCGGCGAGCACAGCATCATCGGCGCGGGTGCGGTCGTCACCAAGGACGTCCCCGCCTGGTCGGTGATGGTCGGCAACCCCGCCCGCCGCGTACGCGACCGCCGCGACCAGACCCGCACCGGCGGCCTGACCCCGCAACTCGCCGACTTCGCCGCACAAGCCCGTGACCAGGCCCCACAGGTGCTGGACCGGTACCGGACCGGTGACACGTTCACCGACCAGCCCGCGGCCGCGCCCACCGTGCGAGCCGTCTGCGACGCGATCGAGATCGCAGACCTGCTGCTGAACGCCCCTCCGCCCCAGACCGACCGGGACGAACTCGTCCACCGGCTCGCCGCCCTGCAGGATCCGGCCACCGGACTCATCCCCGAACTCGGCGAGACCGGCCGGCCGAGCCTCGACAGCGGCTCGGCGTACCACGTCCTGTCCGTGGGATATGCCCTGGACCTGCTCGGCGCCCAGCTACCGCATCCGATCGAAGCCGTGCGCATGGACCCGTCCCGGCTGGTGGCGGAGCTGGACGGACTGCCGTGGGCGCAGCGGGCCTGGAGCGCGGGCGACTGGGTCGACATCCTCGCCACCGGACTGCATTGGAACCGCAGGCTGTTCGACCAGCACGAGCCGACCGAGACGCTGTTCGGCTGGCTGCTCACCAGGCAGGACGCCTTCACCGGGCTGTGGGGCAGCCCGAGCGCGGAGGAGGGTTGGCGGCAGCCGGTCAACGGCTACTACCGGCTCACCCGCGGCACGTTCGCCCAGTTCGGCCTGCCCGTGCCGCGCCCCGAGCAGACGATCGACACCGTGCTGGCCCACGCCCGCGACGGCCGGTTCTTCGCCGACGGGCGCGGCACCGCCTGCGACGTGCTCGACGTGATCCACCCGCTGTGGCTCTGCGGCCGGCAGACCGGCCACCGGCGTGCCGAGGTGCAGGCGTGGGCACGTGACCGGCTCGCCGCGACCCTGCCGCGCTGGCAAACCGGAGCCGGCTTCGCCTTCAGCCCCGCGCCCACCACCGGGGCCGAACACCTGCCCAGCCTCCAGGGGACGGAGATGTGGCTGGCGATCATCTGGCTGCTCGCGGACGTGCTGGGCGAAAGCGGAGCACTGGGCTACCGCCCCCGGGGCGTCCACCGACCCGAACCCGCGTGATCCGACAGTCAGGCCCGCCAAACGCGGTGGGCGCGGCTCAGTCGATCCCGTCGAGCACCGCGGCCAACGGCCCGGGCAGGGCATCGCGGCTCAACGCCGCCTCGGTGAGCAGCCGCGCGTAGCGCAGATTGCGGCGCGACCCCGCGCGCAGGAACCGCCACATCTGCCGCTCGGGCTCCTGACCGCGCCACGCGGGCTGGCCCTGCAAGGTCTGAAAAGACCCCAGGTCGCCTTGCGAGTCGAACAGGGCCTCGACCCCTGCCGTGCCCACCGCGCGGATCAGCTCCCCTTCGAGGTCGTCGACGCAGACATGAAACCCGAGGACGGCCATGTCGGCGCGGGTGCGGGGCGCGCCGACCCCGGCGGCGACCAGCGCACGCCGGAAGATCTCCTCCTCGCGCACGTCGCACAGGCCGGCCAGGCGCACCCGGGCCGTCCGCGGGCCGAGCTCGGTCAGGTAGCGGCCGATGGCGTGCGCCCCACCGATCGGCACGACCACGACACGTTCGGCTTCGAGATCACGGCCGCGACCCGCCGCGGCCGTCTCCAGCGCGATCTGGTCGCTGAGACCCTCGACCAGGACCAGGGCCACGGCATCGCCGATCCTCGCCTGAGCATCGGCAAGCGCCCGAGTCGTGGCGTCCGGGCCGCTGTCGTAGCCGTCGAGCGCCTTACGGGCCAGCTCACGGCGTTGCGCGAGATCCATGATGGGTTCCGTCGGTCGGCGATGTCGGGCGGGTCGGCGGCCCACCACGCGTCTGCCGTCGCCACACCGATCGGTCCGAGCCCGGCGAACACGACAGCGCGCAGGTGGCGGCCACCGTGGCCATACTCGCCGAGGCGCACCGCGGCGACAACCGAATAAGGTGCGCAATCCTCGCGGACGACCGCCGACGGCGACGACGGGCGGTCAGGCCACGTCGGCCGGGCGGGCGGCGGCGCGCCGCGGCGGCCACGGGACGATCGGCGAGGTGACCGCCCGGTAGTCGGCGTACTCCGGGTAGCGGGACAGGGTGATGCTCTCGGTGAAGATCGTCGAGCCGACGAACAGCGCGGTGAGCAGCGCCGGGCCGACGGCCGTCCACTGCAGCACCGAACCGGCCGCGGCGGCGCCGAAGCCGAACACCACCCACCACTGGGCCTGTTCGAAGAAGTAGTTGGGGTGGCGCGAGTAGCGGAACAGCCCGGTGCGCATGAACCGCGACTGCGGCGCCCGGCCCTCGGCGAGCGCGGCGTGCTTGCGCCGGTGGAAGTCCCACTGCTGCTGGTCGGCGACCGTCTCCCCGACGAGCAACCCCAGGAACAGCACTGTCAGCGCCGCGTCGACCGCGCCGAACGAGCCCGGGTGGATCAGCGCCGTGTACGCCGGCAGGCTGATCAGCAGCAGGATGATGTTCTGATACACGGTGATGAACAGCAGGTTGAACAGCTGGAACTGCCACCGCGACAGCCGAGCGCGCAGGATCGGCCAGCGGTAGTCCTCGCCGCCGGGGGCGTAGCCGCCGCGCCGCGCGAAGTTGAACGTCAGCCGGGCGCCCCACAGCAGCACCAGCACCGCGAGCACGTTCAGCCGGGCGTCGGCGAAGCCGGCCGAGGCCGCGAAGACGCCGACGTACACCACCGGGACGATCGACCAGATCCGGTCCACCCACGAATGCTCGCCGCTGACCAGGGAGGCGAGCCAGGTCGCGGCACACGTGGCCACGCAGATCCACGCGCAGACGATGAGGGCGTCCATGATCGGGGACTGTAGCGGGCCACGTTCCGCCTGGATACCAGCCGTGAAGCCAGTAGCTGTCGACCGAGAAGAGGCAGGGCCCCCGGTCACGCGTGCGGCGACCGCCGCACCGTGATCGAAGGCCCTGCCCCAGCGGACGCTACGGCGTGACCACCGCGCCGCCGAGCGTCACCACCAGCCGGCCGTCGGAAGCGAACGACCAGCCCAGGGAGCCGCTGAGACCGGAGCACCGGGATCCGTTCGTGCCGGACCAGAACTGGTTCGAGCTGTCGGAGTTGCCGATGATCCGGTCGTTCGTGCCACTGCTGGAACGGCACGAGGTGTTGTTGCGGAACACCGACGTGCCGGCGTCGAAGGAGAAGTTGCGCTCGTCGTTGTCGATGCTGATGTTGTTCGACACCGTCATCGAGCCCGGGTTGCTGTTGTAGGTGAACCCGTGCTTGCCGTTGTTGAAGGCGATGTTGCGCCGCACGATGTGGTTCACGCCGATGTCCTCGCCGCCCAGCTTGTAGCCGTTGCGGTCGCCCGCGCCGGCCTGGCCGCCGTTGCTGAGCGTGCCGTTGTTGAAGGCGATCGAGTCCTCGATCGTCACCACACCGATCGGCCCGGTGTCGGTCTTGGTGTACAGGTCCCAGCCGTCGTCGATGTTGTTGTGCGATACGGCGTACCGGAACACGTTGCCCGAACCGACGGTCAGCTTCGCGGCGAAGCCGTCGGCGTCCTCACCGTCGGAGTCGGCGTTGTCGTGCGACTCCGCGCTCAGGATGAGGTTGTTGGCCGGCCACTGGCTCTGCGGCGTGCTGGACAGGGTCCGCGACAACTGCAGGCCGGTGTCGCGGTTGAAGCGCGTGATCGTGCGCTCGAAGACGTTGTTGCTGCCTCCGACGAAGATCCCGTTGTCGCCGGCCCGCTCGACGACGACGCCGTACACATGCCAGTAGTTGCCGTTCACGGCCAGGCCGCGGTTGGCGGGGTCCTCGGCCTGGGCGGAGAAGTTCAACACCGGAGTCTCGCCCTGGTACGCCGAGATCTTCTTCAGCGCGCCCGAGGCACCGTTGTTACCGGTCTCGACGGTCACCGTGGAGGAGAAGTTGTACGTCCCACCGCGCATGAAGATCGTTCCGCCGGCGGTCACCCGGGTGATCGCCGAAGCGAGCGTCGTCGGGCTCGCCAGGGTGCCGGCCGCGCTCGCGCTGCCGTTGGGCGCCACGTAAAGCGTGCCGGCCGGTGGCTGGCTGACGCTGGGGGAGGGCGACGCGCTCGACGGCGACGGGGACGCGCTCGACGGTGACGGCGAAGCGCTGCTCGGCGACGGCGACGCGGTGCTGGCCGAGGGCGCCGGGGTGCTGGGCGGGGTGGTGACGGTGTCGGTCACGCTGACGTCGTCGAAGCGGGCGCTGGCGTAGCCGGTGAACAGTCCGATCCGGCCGGCGGCGATCGCGGTGCTGGTGGCCGTGCCGACGAGCGTGCCGTCGACGTAGCCGCTGATCGTCGAGCCGCTGGTGGTGATCCGCAGGGTGTACCAGGTGCCGGTCGACACGGTCCGGGATAGACCTGCCAGGACCGTGATCGCGCTGCCGTTCATGTACTGCAGCTCGACCCGGTTGCCGCCGGTCAGCGCGAGCCGGTACATGGCGGTGGCGCCGCTGGACCGCGCCGCCAGCGCCGCGACACCGCCGGAGCCGAACGCCAGCGGCTTCACCCGGGCCTGGACGGTGTAGTTCGTCCAGCTGCTGGAACCGGCGAACTGGCGGGCCCGGTCGGTGGTCGTGCTGGCCTGCTGGAAGACCTGGGATCCGTCGGCGACGACGGTCCAGTCGCCGCCGGACTTCGACCAGCCGCTGGCGCCGGCTTCGAAGTCCGCGCTGAACAGCGTCGCGGCGCTGGCGGGAGTCGTCAGCACGGTGCCTGCGATGACGGTCAGTGCGGCCGCGGCCGCCGCGGTGACCAGTGCGGCGAGGCGGCCGCGCCGGCGGGGGAGTGGGTGCAGTTTCATCGGGGTGGGTCCTTCGGGCTGGGAGCGGACCATGCCGTTGGGCGACGGCGTGGGACGTGCCTGGCACCGGGTGGCGTGTGCTGCGGTCACCCGGCTGGGCCACGCTGGAAAGCGCATTCCGAGGCGACGGTAGACGAGCTCGCGGAACCCAGTCAACCGGTGAAGTTCGATGTCGCGGCCGTTCGTGCCCGCATTTGCAGAGACTGTCGTCGATATGTGGTGGGTGCGGCGTTGGTGTGTTCTCCATGACGGCCCCCGGTGTTGCAGGATTGCTCCGGGCGCTGGGAAACGTCTCATCATGATCGGCGACAAGGGGAATCGTGGATTGACTGACATCGACATCACCGGGGTCAGCTCACCCTGCGGCCGATCCGGTTCGATCGTCACCTGCAACTTCGGCACGCTGACCATCGACGGCGAGCGCAGGGTAGGGGCCACCCTGTCGCTGCGGGCGAAGCCCACCGCCACCATCGGCACGGCCGGCACCGTCCACCTGCGCCTTGCCAGCGACCCGCACCGGGCGACGCCACCGCCAGTGGCACGGTCGACATCCGCCCGAATGTGGCCGACATGGTCATGACCTCGACCGTGCCGACGGCCCAGATCGGCCAGACCGTCACCGTCTCCCACACGGTCAAGAACCTGGGACCCGCCGCACAGCCGCAGGTGACGCTGGGCGCCAGGGCCGCGCAACCGGGCATCCGGTACGTCGGCGGCAACGGCTGCACCACCACCGCCACCACGTTCGTGTGCCGGATCGAGGATCTCGCCGTCGGCCAGACGCGGGTGGTCACGGTGCAGGCGAAAGTCAACGGCTGCGATCCCACCAAGGGCGCCAACCAGCCGGGCGTGGACTGGACCGCCGACTACGGCGATCCCCACACCACCAACAACGACGCCACGATCATCGTCAAGGTCAGCGGCTGCTCCGGCTCCACGGGCACCTCATCCGGTGGCAGCGGCACGCAAAGCGCCCCCAAACCCACCAGCGGCAAGACGGCCACACCGCGACCGACATCCTCGCCCACGGGATCGCCCGCCGGATCGCCCGGCGAAACGCCCGCCGCCTCGGCTGCGCCCACGGCGACAGACATCGTGAGCCAGGGCCCGGCCGCCGCCGCGGCCTCCATCGCGCCCGCTGCCGCGACCGCATCGACCGGAGCCTGGACCGCGATCACCGTCCTGGCAGGGCTCGCGACGCTGGCGGGGTTCGTCGTGTTCCGCCGCCGTCGAAACGGCCCGCAAGTTTGATGCACCGGCCCTGTCGGGCTGCGGCAACCCGCAGCCCGACAGGGCCGGGTGTCGCCTCACCGACGTCGGTGCGCCTTCTACTTCTGCTGCCGCTGTACGCGCAACGCGAGCAGGGTGGCGAGCGCCCCCGCCCCTTCCCAGGCCGCCACCGCGAAGAAGCCGGCGGGGGCGGTGTCGGTCAGCACGAGCGCGGTGAACACGCAGAACGTCACCAGCCGGAAGACGACGGTGAAGGCGAAGAAGGCGGTCCAGTCCTTGGCCGCGGCGAGCAGGTAGTACACGCCCATGTTGAAGGACGCCATCGCGGAGGTCCGGACGAACACGAGCGTGTAGTCGTCGGCGGCGCGCACGGCGGTGCCGTCCGGCGCGAATCCCATCGAGGCCAGCAGCGCGTCGGGGCTGATCAGGCCAACGGCGCCGAGCACCAGTGCCGCGAGTCCGAAGACGGCGATCGTCCATCCGGCTGGTGACAGGCGGGGCATGGTCATGGTGCTTTCCTCCGGGGGCTTGGGCGTCGGCGCACAGTCTGGCGATCGTCGGATGCCCGGTCAATGCCTTCACCGCAGGCGTCCGCCTGCAGCGGTATGCTCGGACCGACCATCGTGATCATGAATGGAGGCGGCCGGTGACCGGATACCCGCCACCCGAGCCGCGGCCCACCGTCACCTACGCCGACTGCACCGTCGCCGTGGTGCCGGGCTTCCGGCCGCTGCACCTCGACCTGCACCTGCCCGCCGGCGACGGGCCGTTCCCGGTGCTGCTGTGGGTGCACGGCGGCGGCTGGATGGAGGGCAGCCGGGTAGGCCTGCCGCCGCCGGTCGCGCCGCACCGGTTCCACCAGCGTTTCCTCGATCGTGGCTGGGCGGTCGCCGACGTCGACTACCGGCTGGCGCTGGAAGCGCCGTACCCGGCCCAGCTGGTCGACGTCCAGTCGGCCGTGCGCTGGTTGCGGCTCCACGCCGACCAGCTGAAGCTCGACCCGGCCCGGTTCGCCGCGCTGGGCGAGTCGGCGGGCGGCCACCTGGCCGCGATGGCCGGGCTGACCGGCACCGGCGAGACCGCGATCCAGGCCGTCGTCAACTGGTACGGCGCGGTCGACTTCTTCGCGTTCGACGACCTGGACGACCCGTCCAATTCCCGGGCGCTGCTGTTCGGGGGCGCGGTCAACGGTCGGCGTGAGTTCGTCGCCTTCGGTAACGCACTCAGCCGGGTGCATGCCGGGGCGCCGCCGTTCTTCACGGTGCACGGCGCTGACGACCAGGTCGTCTCGCCAGACCAGGGACAGGCCCTCACCGAGGCGCTGCGCGCGGTCGGCGTGCGGGCAGACCTGCTGCTCGTGCCCGGAGCCGATCACTGCTTCGAGGGCTACGACGACATCGGCGGGCTGATCGAGCGGGGCATCGACTTCCTGGACGAGGTGCTGCCGGGCAAGTGACGCCGAGCGCTCCGCCCGGGTCTCGGCGTCCGGCCGTGTGATCGATTCGGACTTGCCGCGGTGAAGCTCGTTGCCGATGCTGGTCTGGTGCAGCCGATTCCTGAGCGTCGTGATTGGACCACGCCTGTCGTGGTGAGCGTGGTGGTGCTCGGGATGGTCCTGGTGCTCTGCCTGGCCGGCGGCGTTGCCGCGTACTTCGCCCTGCGCGGCGAGCCGGCCTCGACGCCGAGCCCGTCGCCGGTAGCCGCCGCGTCTCCGTCGCCGTCTCCGCTGCCGCGGCCCAGCCTGGCTCCGGCCGCCTGCCTGATCGGCAGCTGGCGCGAGACCTCGTACACGGCCAACTGGGAGATGTACGGCAACAAGATCCAGTTCACGGGCGCGGGCACGCTGATGCAGATCAACGCCGACGGCACGATGGCCACCGTCGACAAGGTGACCCGGCGCGGCGCGGGCTACGGCGACCGGTACGAGATGATTCACAACGGCACGACCAAGCTCAACTACGTGGCCGACGACAAGACGATCAACTACAGCAGCCCGCGTTCGACCGGCACGACCACGTTGAAGGTGAACGGGCGCCAGCGCGCGTCCGAGCCGCTCAAGGCCACGATCACCCCCGAGACGTACAGCTGCAAGGGCGACCAGCTGCGGCTGTTCGGCGAGGTCTACTCCAGTGAATGGGAGCGCATCCTGCCGCCGGGTCGGCCCGTGTAGGGCGTGGGCAGACCAGTCAGCCGATGCCCAGGACGGGCAGGCACTGCTCGACGCCGGTCAGCTCGATGTCGTCTCGGCGGACCCGTTCCCACGCGTCGCGGGTGAGCCGCCACTGCTGGATCCGCGCGGGCTCGCCCCGGCGGGTGTCCCAGTCCGTGCCGTTCGGTTCGTAGCCCAGGCCACGGGAGATACGGTTGGAGGCTTCGTTGTCGACGAAGGCGTCGCTGCCGGCTTCGCGTGCGCCCAGCCCGGCGAAGGCCAGCTGCAGGATCGCCGCCCGCATCTCCTTGCCGAGGCCCTGCCCGCGGCTGCCGGGGGCCAGCCACGAGAAGCTGGACACCGTGCCGAACCGCGTGAAGTTCTTGCCGATGAGGTCCTGCATACCGACCGGTTCGCCGTCGACGAGAACGACGAAGTACAGCCGCCACGCATCCGGGCTCACCCGGGCGCGGCCGGCCCAGATGCCGCGCAGCCAGCGCCATTCGCGTTCGGGGTTGTCGGCGTAGAACGAGATCGGGTCGTCGAACGGCCACGGCTCGGCGTCGGCGACTCCGGCCCGCACGATCGGCACGAGACGTTCCAGCAGTTCGTCGGAGGCACCGGCCAGCGTCAGGCGCGGCGTGCGGACTTCGACGTTCAGCGGGGGATAGGTGTGGGCCACGCCCGGACCGTAGCCAGCCCGGGCGGTTGCCGCACCCGTTTTCCCGGTGGCGGCCGGTAAGTCATCGGAGCCGGAGCCGTGGGGGCGGGCCGGTGTCGGACCGTCCCCACGGCCGTCGGCTCAGTAGAGAAGGTATGGACGCCGCCGCCGTTCGAAGTCCGCCAGCTCCTGCGACCAGGCGCCCACCACGTCGTCCACGTCGGCGCCGGCGTCGATCATCGTGCGCAGCCGCGACGAGCCGGTGAGCTTGTCGACCCAGTAGGGCCGGACCGGGTCGTAGGAGTCGGCCCGCCACGCGAACGCCGGATACTTGCGTGCCTCGACCAGCATCGCGACCGCGGTGCGGATCGGGTCGTACGCCGCCCGGTCGGTCACCTTGACCTCGACTCCCGCGCACAGCTTGTTGAGCAGCGGCGGGTGGTGCCCGGCGATGGTCGGCACGAAGTACGCCTCCCGGAACCGCACGCCGGGCAGGTCGCGGGCGTTGAGCCGGTCGGACCAGTGGTAGTCGAAGTCGGTGGCCAGGCCGCCGACCAGCTCGAACGGCCGGGTGGTGCCCCGGCCTTCGCTGATCGAGGCGACGCCCTCGAACAGGCCGGTGCCCGGGTAGGTCAGCGCGGTGTCCGGGGTGGGCATGTTGGGGCTGGGCATGACCCACGGCACGTCGGTGTCGGCGGCGAACATGTCGCGCTTCCAGTGCTTGCAGGCCACCACCTCCAGCTCGACCTGGCGTCCGGCCTCGGCGGGCAGGAACTCGGCGTTGAAGAAGCGGGCGAGCTCACCGACCGTCATGCCGTGCTGCTGGATGATCTCCTTCAGGCCCACGCCCGAGGTGAACTCCGGGGTCATCATCGGTCCGTAGGCGCGCCCGCCGATCGGGTTGGGCCGGTCGAGCACCACGTAGCGCAGGCCCAGCCGGGCCGCGGCGACCATCGAGGTGTACATGGTCCAGATGTAGGTGTAGAAGCGGACGCCGACGTCCTGGATGTCGAACACGACGGTCTCGACGCCGGCCCGGGTCATCAGCTCCTCCCACTTGGCCTGCGAGGCGCCGTACGCGTCGTAGACGGTGATGCCGGTGCGGGCGTCGATGCCGGTTCCTTCGCTGCCGCCGGCCTGCGCGGAGCCGCGGAAGCCGTGCTCGGGTCCGAACGCCGCGACCAGGTTCACCCGCCCGGACTCGTGGATGAGGTCGACCAGGTGGCGGTAGTCGGCGTCGACGCCGGTCGGGTTCGACACGACGCCGACCTTCTGTCCGGTCAGGGTCGCGAACCGGTCGGCGACGAGCCGGTCCAGTCCGGTCTGGACCCGGCGCGGCTTGGGCGCGGCCTGTGCGGGCAGCGCGAGCGCGGTCGC
Organism: Catellatospora paridis; assembly: GCF_009720365.1. GTDB lineage: Bacteria > Actinomycetota > Actinomycetes > Mycobacteriales > Micromonosporaceae > Catellatospora > Catellatospora paridis. The sequence continues at coordinate 263,572 of NZ_ML769317.1, forward strand.
GCCCAGTGCGCCGGCCGCGGCGGTGCCGGTGATGAGGTTTCTGCGTAACAAGGGTTTCTCCTACCAGGTGAGGCCGTGGCCGATGGGGTAGAGGGTGGTGGCGGGGTCGGTGGCGGCGACGATCGTGACCGGCAGGTGTCCGTGCGGGGCGAGGTCGCCGTGCAGCGCGCGGACCAGGGTGTCCATCGCCGCCGGGGTGTAGGTGTAGGTCGCCAGGTAGGTGGTCGCGCCGGGCAGATAGGCGATGTCGTACGGGTCGCGGACCGCGACGACGATCACGGGTCTGCCCGTGGCGACCAGCGCCGCGACGAGTTGCTGCTGGCTGGCGCGCGGATCGCCGACGGCGGTGTCCCAGGCCTTGTTGACCAGTACGACGGTGAGGTCGTGCTGGGCGGCCTGGGCCGCGGCCGCTGTGATCGCCTGGGCCGAGGGCAGCGTCGCGGGCAGCGAGGTGGTGCGCGAGCCCCGGGCGGTGAAGCCGCCGGCGAGCCTGCCGATCGGGTTGAACGCCGCGTTGTTCCAGCCGGTGACGAGCACGGACCGGTCGGCGCCGGACAGCGGCAGCAGCCCGGCGTCGTTGCGCACGGCGGTGAGCGTCTGGTCGGTGACCTGCCCGACTGCGGCCAGGTGGTCGGCGGAGCCGACCGAGGCCACGGCCGCGTCGACGTCGACGTACGGCGAGCGGGACAGCCCTTGGCGGTACTTGACCGACAGGATCCGGCGCACCGACTCGTCGATGCGCCGCTCGGTCAGCTCGCCGTCGCGGACGGCCTGGAGCACGGCGTCGTAGGCCAGGGCGAGGTCCGGCGGCATCAGGAGCTGGTCCGCGCCGGCTTTCAGGGCGAGGACGGGCACCCGGGCGTCGCCGTACTTGGCCCGTACGCCGGCCATGTTGAGCGCGTCGGTGACGATCACGCCCTGGAAGCCGAACTGCCGGCGCAGCACCCCGGTGAGGATCGTCGGCGACAGGGTCGCGGGATCACCGGAGGGGTCGAGCGCGGGCACGACGATGTGCGCGGTCATGATCGAGTCGATGCCGGCGGCGATCGCCGCCCGGAACGCGGGTGCGTCGATGCGCTCCCACTGCTCCCGGGTGTGGCTGATGACCGGCAGTCCGGTGTGGCTGTCGGTGGCAGTGTCGCCGTGGCCGGGAAAGTGCTTGGCGACGGCGGTCACGCCCGCGCCCTGTTCGAAGCCGGCCACCTGCGCCGCGGTCAGGTCGGCGACCAGGCCGCTGTCGGCACCGAAGGACCGGACCCCGATGACCGGGTTGGCCGGGTTGACGTTGACGTCGGCGACCGGCGCGTACGGCTGGCGGATGCCCACCGCGCTCAGTTCGCGTCCGGTGACCTGGGCGGCGAGGTGGGCGGCGGCCGCCGAGCGGGCCGCGCCCAGTGCCATGGAGCCCGGGAACTGCGCCGACGGCGCGGGCATACGCTGCACCACGCCCTGCTCCTGGTCGGTGGAGATGAGCAGCGGCACCTGGCCCTTGCGGCCGGTGTCGAGTGCGGCGGCCTGCAGCCCGTTGGACAGGGTCGCGATCTGCCGGACATTGTCGAGGTTGTGCGACCAGGCGAAGTAGACCACGCCGCCGAGGTGGAAGCGGTCCACGACCTGCGCCGGGGTCTCGACGCCGAAGGCGGCCAGGTTGGCGGTGCGGTCGGCGGGGGAGGGGTTGGCGGCGTCGGAGCCGTAGACGTAGGTGGCGAAGAGCTGGCCGACCTTCTGCTCGAGGCTCATGTGCCGCAGTGTCGAGGTCACCCAGCCGTGTTCGGCGGCGGGCGGGTGCGCGGGCTGAGCTGCGGCGGGGGCCGGAAGGGTGACCGTGAGGGCCGCGACGGCGGCGACGAGGGTTCTCAAAGACGACCTCCTTGCGAGAGTTGTCCGATTACCTGAAAGTTAGCTACAACACACCACAAGGTCAAGAAGCTAATCTTCAAAGCCGGACGGGTGCCGGCCGGTCGGTGTGTGCGGACAGTGAGCGGCCCGTCCGGTCGCCGCCGGGCCCGGCAGGATGGGGCCTCGCGTTGCCGTGGCCCGCTCGTGCGCATCGGAGCTGCGCGTTTGGTCTGTCCACTATGTACGACGATCCGGTGACCCGTATGGATCGATCCGGGCACTGCGGTTACTGTGTGGAGACTGGCACGAATGAAGGACGTGCGTTCCGTAATCGCGGCGTAACTTTGGGTTGATACAAGTTCGCTTGGCCCGATCAATGCCGCACCATCGCACGAACCGTCGTCATGTCCGCGAAAGCCCGGAAAGGGGGCACCCGATGCGGGACGCCTCGCTAGTCGTGGTCGCCAGCCGCCTGCCCATCAACGACGCCGCCGCCTCCGAAGGGGTCTTCGAATGGCGCCGCACTCCCGGCGGCCTCGGCGAAGCCCTACACCCCGTGCTGATCAACAAGCCCGCCACCTGGATCGGCTGGGCGGGCAAACCCGGCCCCACCCCGCCGCTGCCCGACGTCGACGGCGTGCACCTGATCCCGGTGGAACTGACCGATGAGGACGTCCACGACCACTACGAAGGCTTCGCCAACTCGACCCTGTGGCCGCTCTACCACGACGCCGTCGAGCCCGCCGTGCACCACCGCCGCTGGTGGGAGGCCTACCAGCGGGTCAACCAGCGCTACGCCGACCACACCGCCCGGGTGGCCGCGCACGGCGCCGTCGTCTGGGTCCAGGACTACCACCTGCAACTGGTGCCCGCGATGCTGCGCGCGCAGCGACCCGACCTGCGCATCGGCTTCTTCCTGCACGTGCCCTTCCCGCCCCCGGAACTGTTCATGCAACTGCCGCGCCGCACCGAACTGCTACGCGGCATGCTCGGCGCCGACCTGATCGGATTCCAGCGCACCCAGGCCGTGCACAACTTCCACCAGCTCGCCGCGAAGGTCCTCGACATCACCGTCGACGAACGCGGCGTGCAGGTCGACGGCCGCATCGCCTACACCGGCGCGTTCCCGGTGTCGATAGACACCGCGGAGATGGAGGCGCTGGCCAGCCAGGACGAGGTCGTGGAGAAGGCCGCCAAGCTGCGCGCCGACCTCGGCAGCCCGCAGCGGGTGATCCTCAGCGTCGACCGGCTCGACTACACCAAGGGCATCGAGCACCGGCTCAAGGCCTACCGCGAGCTGCTGGCCGACGGCCGGCTCAAGGCTCCCGAGACGGTGCTGGTGCAGGTCGCGATCCCGAGCCGGGAACGGGTCGAGCAGTACCGGCTGCTGCGCGACCGGGTCGAGCGCGAGGTCGGCCGGATCAACGGCGACTTCGGCCGGCTCGGCGTCGCCGCGGTGCACTACCTGAGCCAGGTGTTCGACCGCACCGAACTGGCCGCGCTCTACCGCGCCGCCGACGTCATGGCGGTCACCCCGCTGCGCGACGGCATGAACCTGGTCGCCAAGGAGTACGTCGCGGCCCGGGTCGACGGCTGCGGCGCGCTGCTGCTCAGCGAGTTCGCCGGGGCCGCCGCGGAGCTGACGCAGGCGTACCTGGTCAACCCGCACGACGTGGAGGGGCTCAAGGACACCCTCGTCGAGGCGCTCGCCGCCGACCCGAGCGAGCCGAGTCCGCAGATGGCGGCCATGCGGGCACACGTACGCGACCACGACATCCAGACCTGGGCCCGGTCGTACCTGACCGCGCTGGAGGCCGCCTGCGCCGGACGGTGACGCAGGCGGCCGCGCCGACCGGTGTGCACGGCGACCGCAGACCCGGCCCTCAGGCAGATGCCCGAGCGGCCGGGCCTGCGGCCGCCGCCGGGCGCACCGGCCGCAGCGCGTCGAGGGCGGCCGACGGGTCGTCGGCGAAGAACCGCAGTACGCGGACCTGCTCGCGCCGTCCCAGCGGGCGTACCGCGACGACGGGCTCGGCGAGTTCGACGATCAGGTTGGTCTGGCTGTTCGCGGACAGGGCCATGGTCTCGCCATCCATCTTGATCATGCCGGTCTCGTTGTAGTTGCGCTTGTGCTGCACCCCGGTGACCAGGCGGCGCGGGATCCGCAGGTCGAAGAACGCGCCGTAGCGCACGCGCAGCTCGTCAGCGGTCACGACGTGCGGGCGGGTGACGTAGCTGGCGATGACGGCCAGCGCGATCAGGATGCCGTACGCGTCCAATGCCAGCACCACCGCGCGCAGCCCGACCGGGGCGTCCAGCGACCGCAGCAGGATCTCCACGGCGACCAGCTCGATCACGCAGGCGAACAGGAACCCGAACATGAGCACCGTCTGCTCGCGGTGGTACGACAGGGCCACCGCGCCGGGCGGCACCCCGTGCCGGCGACGGCCGACCCACAGCACCATGCTGACCATGCCCTTGGCGTCGAAGCCCATGATCCGGCGCACCTTCTCCGGCACGATCTGCTCGTACGCGCCCCGCAGCGCCGCCCGTCGACCGGTGCCGTCGGAGCGCAGGGCGCGGTAGCGCTGCCCGAACACCAGCGCCTGCAGCAACAGCACCGCCAGCACGACCAGCTCGGCGCCGGCGAGGACCGGGCGCGGCACCGCGACGCCGGACACCAGCAGGACGGCGAGCACCACCTCCGCCGGCACCATCGCGAACAGGGTGGCCCGGGCGATCTTCAGCATCATGTGCGTTCCTTCAAGGTCGTCACCATCAGGCGCAGCACCTCGGCCTGGGCGGGGGTAAGTTCAGAGGTCATCAGGTCCAGCCAGCGACCGGTCTCCGCCTCGTCGAGGCTGGCCACCATCGCCGCGGCCATCTCGGCGGGCAGGTGGGCCGCGAGGTCGGCGGCGAGCACCGCGACCCGCGGATCGGCCGGGTCCGCGCCGGCGATCGCGTCCATGCGTGCGGTGAGGGCGTGGCCCCGGGCCCGCGCATCCGGCCCGGCCAGCGGCGCGAACATCGCCATGATCTGTTCGCGGGCGGCCGGGTCGGCACCGGTGTCGATCAGCGAGATCAGGTCGCGGTCGAGCGCGGCGAACGCCGAGCCTGCCGGATGGAGGTCGTGCAGCAGGTCCCCCAGGTCGGGGGCGACCGTGGTGTCGGGGTTGAGGTCGGCGTCGGCCAGCAGCGCCGCCAGCCGGGCCCGGCGGGCGGCGATGGCGTCCTGCTGGCGGGCCAGGTCGGCGTCCAGCTCGGTGAGCACCTCGCGCAGCTCGCGGCCCTGGTCGTCGGCGAGCACGTCGCGGATCTCGTCGAGGGACAGGCCGAGTTCGGCGAGCCGGCGGACCCGGGCGAGCAGGACCGCGTCGCGCACCCGGTACTCGCGGTAGCCGCCGGGGGTCCGCTCGGGCTCGGGCAGCAGCCCGAGGTGGTGGTAGTGCCGCACGGTCCGGGTGGTCACCCCGACCAGCGCGGCCAGCTCGCCGATTCGCATGCCCCTATTAGAGACGTTGACGCTACGTCAAGGTCAAGTCGCCCGGCCCTGGTCCGGGCATGATCCGCCCTCCGCTCACTTGACGAAGCGGGGGGCGTCGGACCGGCGGAGGCGGGCGCAGGCCGGCCAGGTCTCGCCGGTGCGGATCGCTGCGGGGCCGCCGACTGTTCAGCCTAGGCCCGTCCACGACGCGGCGGCCGCGGGCAGGCCGGCGATGTCGACGTCGACCGCCAGCAGCGCGCCGTCGACAGGCCCCGGCTCGGTGAGCCCGTAGTTGGCCGTCGTGATGAACAGCCGCCGCATGTCCGGGCCGCCCAGGCACACGCTGGTCGGCTGGGCCGCACCCAGCCGGATCTGGCGGTCGAGCGATCCGTCGGGCCGGTAGCGGCGTACGGCGTGGCCGCCCCACAGCGCCACCCACAGGTTGCCCGCCGCGTCGACGGTCATGCCGTCGGGGAAGCCGTCCGCGGCGGGCAACCGCAGGAACGGTGTCTGCTCCGACAGCTCGCCGGTGGCCGGGTCGACGGTGAACCGGTCGACGTGGCCCAGCGGCGTGTCCGCGAGGTACATCACCGTGCCGGTCGCGTCGAAGGCCGGGCCGTTGGTGATGGTCAGGCCGGTGACCGCCGGTTGCGTCGTGTGGTCGTGGCGGAACAGTGTGCCTGCGCCCGGTGTGGCGTCATAGGTCATGCTCCCGGCCCAGAACCGCCCGTGCGGGTCGGCGACCGCGTCGTTCATCCGCGCCGGGACGGGATTGCCGGACTCCAGGTCGAGCAGCGGGCGGACCTGACCGTCGTCGAGCAGGGCCAGGCCGGTCCCGGCGGCGGCCAGCCACCGGCCCGGCCGCCCGGCCACCGGTGCCACCGCGCCCAGCGGCCGGTCCAGCCGGTACAGCTCGCGCAGCGGGCCGGGCGCGTCGCCGCCGGTCTCCAGCAGCCGCCCGGCGAGCAGGTCGACGAGCACGAGACGGCCGTCGACCCAGCGGGCGCCCTCACCCAGTTCGAGGCGGTCCTCGCTCCACGTGATCGGTTCACCCAGCACGGTCTGCTCCTGTGTCGTCATCGGATCGCGCTGCCGGGTTCGCGGTCGAGCATGGCCAGGTCGTCGCGGAACGGCAGCCCTTCCCAGTCGCCGCGGGTGGCGACCGCGAATGCGCCGACGGTGACGGCGCGGTCGAGCCGGGCCGCGGTGTCGACGCCGTCGAGCACGCCGGACAGCAGCCCCGCGACGAACGCGTCGCCCGCGCCGACGGTGTCGACCACCGGCACGGACCTGGCGGGCCGGTGCAGCGTGCCGTGCTCGCCGTGGCTGGTGGCACCGCCCGCGCCGTGTTTGACGACCACTTCGCGTACGCCCGCTGCCAGCAGCGCGGCGACCGGGTCGGTGTCGTCGGTGAGCACCGCCAGCTCATCGTCGGATGCGACGACCAGGTCGAGGGAGCCCAGCAGCGGTCGCAGCGCGGCGGCGGCCCGCTGCGCCGACCACAGCCGGGTGCGGTGGTTGACGTCGAGGCAGACCAGGCTGCCCGCGGCCCGGGCGTGCCCGACCGCGTAACGCACCGCCGCGTAGGGGTCGTCGCCCAGTGCGCAGGTGATGCCGGTGACGTGCAGGATCCGCGGTGTGCGGTCGGCGGCGAAGGCGGGGTGCACATCGTCGGCGTTCAGCCGGGAGCCCGCCGAGCCGGTGCGGTGGTAGGTGACCCGGGTCAGGTCGCCGACCCGGGGCTCGAACAGGATCAGGCCGGTGGGCGCGTGCGGGTCGACGCGCGCGAGGCCGATGTCGACGCCTTCGGCGCGCAGGCTGCGCCGGACGAGTTCGCCGGGCTCGTCGGCCCCGGTGACACCCAGCCAGCTCGCGCGGTGGCCGAGCCGGGCCAGCCCGATCGCGACGGTGGACTCGGATCCGGCGACCGACAGGTGCGCGGGGCCGCCCAGGCGCAGCGGCCCGGCCATCCGGAACGCGGCCATGGTCTCGCCGAGGGTGAGCACGTCGGTCATGCGGCCGCTCCGGCCAGGAACGCCGCGGCGCGCTCGCGCAGCGCGGCCAGGTCGCCGCCGCGCACCGCGTCACCGAGCAGCGGCGAGCCGACCCCGACCGCGACGGCACCGGCCTGCAGGTACTGCGGGGCGAGGGCCGCGTCGACGCCGCCGACGGGCACGAACGCGGTCTGCGGGAACGGGTCGCGCAGCGCCCGCAGGTAGCCGGGGCCGCCGATGGAGGCGGGGAACAGCTTGACCGCGGCCGCACCGGCGAGGGTGGCCTGCACGACTTCGCTGGGGGTCAGCGCCCCGGCGAGCACGGGCAGGCCGAGGCGGGCGGCTTCGGCCAGGCTCGGCGCGATGGCGGGGGTGACCAGGAACGTCGCGCCGGCGTCGGCGGCCTGGCGGGCGTCGTTCTCGGTGAGCACCGTGCCTGCGCCGAGCGCGAACGCGGGGCCGAGTGCGGCGCGGGCGCGGGCGATGGTGTCCAGCGCCCCGGCCGCGGTGAGCGACACCTCGATCAGGTTGACGCCGCTGTCGGCGAGGGTGAGCACGCTATCGACGGCGGCCTGCGGGTCGGGGCCGCGCACGATCGCCAGCAGCCGGTGGGTGCGCAGGGTGTCGAGCAGGTTCATGGGGTGGTGCCTCCGCGGCGGTGAGCGGTGATGGTGAGCCGCCAGCTGACCTGCCCGGATGCGGGCACGGTAGCGGCGTCGCCGGGGCGGGCCTCGGCCAGGTCGAAGACGGAGCCGAGCATCGGTTCGACGCCGATGCTGCGGTAGGGGCCGGGCTGCGGCCAGCCGCGCAGGTTGCGCCACAGGGCGGTGGAGCGGGGCTGGTCGTCGCAGTCCAGGTGCAGCGTGAGCCGGTCGGGTCCGTCGGTGACGTGCACGGTCGGGCAGTCGGTGAGGATCGCGCCGAGCGCGGTGCCGTCGTCGGGGCCGAGCTGGTCCAGGGCCAGCCCGGCCGGTGCGGGCCAGGAGCCTTCGCGCCAGGGAAGATCGTCGGGCCACGGCTCGGCCAGCAGCGCCGCGGCTTCCGGGTACAGCCTGGTGGTGGTGCGGTCAGGGGCGTCGAGGCGCGCGGCGGGGCTCAGGTCGAGCAGCGCGTGCGCGGCCCACAGGAAGCGGTAGCCGGGGTCGGCGGCCAGCGTGTAGTCCGCGATGATCGCGCCGGAGCGTTCGTGTACGCGCCGGGTCAGGGTAAAGGCGGGCCGGACGATCGTCATGGTGCCGTAGGGGTCGGTCGGCTCGCGCAGGTCTGCGGGAGCGCCGCTGCCTTCGTCGCCGTCCACGAGGCCACCGGGTCCGCCGCCGGCCACGAGACGGCCGGGTCCGTCGCCGAGGCTGACGTCGACCGGGTGTCGCTGCCAGGGGCGGGACCAGAGGTCGCCGTGGTCGGGCAGGCCGCGGACCGTCGGCAGGCATTCCTCCAGGCCGCCCGCGTCGACGAAGTCGTCACCGGGGGCGACGGTGTCGCGGCTGGTGCCGGGCCGGTGCCACAGCCATTCGCGGCCGCCGCCGGACAGGCTGGTCCAGCGTCCGCCGTGGGCCGGGTCGAGCACGGCGCGCAGTGCGACGGGTGCGTCGGTCACCATTCGGCGAAGGACCCGTCGTCGTGCCGCCAGACCGGGTTGCGCCAGGCGTGGCCGGTCGCGTCGGCCTTGCGCACGGCGGCCTCGTCGACGGTGATGCCCAGGCCAGGGGCGTCCAGGCGGTTGATGTGCCCGTCGACGAACGCGAACGGGGCCGGGTCCACCAGATAGTCGAGCAGTTCGCTGCCCTGGTTGTAGTGGATGCCGATGCTCTGTTCCTGGATCAGGAAGTTCGGGGTGGCCAGCGCGACCTGCAGGCTCGCGGCCAGCGAGATCGGGCCCAGCGGGCAGTGCGGGGCCAGCACCGCGCCGTACGTCTCGGCCAGCGAGGCGATGCGGCGCACCTCGGAGATGCCGCCCGCGTGGGACAGGTCGGGCTGCACGACCGCGACGCCCGCCTGCAGCGGGGCGAGGAACTCGGCCCGGCCGTAGAGCCGCTCGCCGGTGGCGATCGGCACGGGGGAGCAGGTCACGATGTCCTGCAGGCGGTGGGCCAGGTCGGGCAGCACGGGCTCCTCGGCGAAGAACGGCCGCAGGGGCGCGATCTCGGGCAGGATGCGGCGTACGGCGGCGGCACCGGCCCGGCCGTGGAAGTCGACGGCGATGTCGCGGTGCTCGCCGAGGGCCTCGCGGGCGGCGGCGACCCGGCTGACGACGGCGTCGACCTCGGCGGAGGTCGGGATGGGCGACAGCCGCCCGGAGGCGTTCATCTTGACCGCGGTCATTCCGGCGGCGGCCTGCGCGGCCGCCTGCTCGCCGATCTCGGACGGGTCGTCGCCGCCGATCCAGGCGTAGATGCGCACGCGGTCGCGGACGGGTCCGCCGAGCAGGGCGTGCACGGGTGCGCCGTACGCCTGTCCGGCGATGTCCCACAGGGCCTGGTCGAGCCCGGCCACGGCGCTGGACAGCACGGGGCCGCCGCGGTAAAAGCCGCCCTTGGTCATGATCTGCCAGTGGTGTTCGATACGCAGCGGGTCCTCGCCGATGAGGAGTTCGGCCAGCGTGTCGACGGCGGCGCGGACGACTTCGGCCCGTCCTTCGACGACGGGTTCGCCCCAGCCGACCAGCCCGTCGTCGGTCTGCACGCGGCAGAACAGCCACCGCGGCGCGACGAGGAAGGTCTCGATACGGTCGATCTTCACCGGTTGTCCTTCTTCTTGCGGACGTGGTCCACGTCCTGTGCTGCCTTGTCGAGCAGGTCGCCCATGGCACGTTCGGCGGCCGCGGCGTCGCGGGCGCGGATGGCGGCCACCACCGCCTGGTGGCTGGGGACCGGGTCGTCGTGGTGCTGCGCGCCGTGCACGAGCTTGTCGCGTTCGGCCAGGCCGGTCTCCATGACGACCTTCATCCGTTCGAGCCACTCGTTGTGGGCGGCGTGCAGCAGCGCGCGGTGGAAGTTCAGGTCGGCGGCGACGGCGGCGGCCGGGTCGTCGTGGGCGGCGGCCATCTGGGCGAGCGCGTCGTCGAGCGCGGCCAGGTCGGTGTCGGTGGCGCGGGCGGCGGCGAGTTTCGCGGCGGCGGGCTCCATGATGGCGCGCACCTCGTGGAGCTGGTCGAGCAGTGAGGCGTCGGCGCCGCCGGCGAACTGCCAGCGGATGACGTCGGCGTCGAGCAGGTTCCAGGCGGCACGGGGGCGCACGAACGTGCCGCGTTTCGGGCGGGCGTCGACCAGGCCCTTGGCGGTGAGCACCTTCAGCGCCTCACGCATCACGGTGAGGCTGATGTCGAGTTCGGCCTGCAACGCGGCGAGGTTGATCGTCGCGCCTTCGGCGATCTCGCCGGCGAGGATCCGCCCGGCGATGATCTCGACGGTCTGCCCGTGGACGCCGCGTCCTGTGTACTGTCCCAATGCTTCGCGCCTTCTCGCTCGTCGGTGCCGGTCAGGTCAGGCCGAGGCCTTGGTCGCGGTCCAGCCGCCGTCGACCACCAGGCTGGTGCCGGTGACGAAGGCGGCGTCGGCGGAGGCGAGGAACGCTATCGTGGCGGCCACCTCGTCGGGGGTGCCGAACCGCTTGGCGACAGTCTCGGCCACGCTGGCCCGCCTGTCCGCTTCGGACACGTCGTCCCACGCGGCAGTGAGGATCGGGCCGGGCAGCACGGTGTTGACGCGGATCTCGGGACCGTACTCGACGGCGAGCTGGCGGGCCAGGGCCACCAGGCCGCCCTTGGCGGCGGCGTAGGCGGGCCGTCCGGGCAGGCCGACCAGGGCGTGCACGGAGGAGACGACGACGACCGCGCCGCGCTCGGCGCGCAGGTCGGGAAGGCAGGCGCGCACGCCGAGGAAGGTGCCGGTGAGGCTGACGGCGAGCTGGTGGTCCCAGGACTGCCGGCTGGTCAGGTGGGCCGGGGTGACCTCGACGGCGTAGGCGTTGCTGACCAGGATGCCGATCGGCCCGAACGCTGCGCGGACCGTGGCGGCCGCGGCGGTCCAGGCGGCCTCGTCGGAGACATCGACGGTCACGGACAGTGCGCGCCCCCCGGAGCGGTTGATCTCGTCGGCGAGCGTGCCCGTTTCGGCGATGTCGAGCAGGCCCATGGCGACGCCCTCGGCGGCGAGCCGGCGGGCGGTGGCCGCGCCGATGCCGCCGGCTGCCCCTGTGATCAGGGCACTCTTGCCGTTCAGGCCGCGCATAGACTGGCTCCCCATCTGCCGGAGTAGTGATCCCCACCAGAGATCTAATCATTAATTACGAAGATATCTTGACAGCCGCCGGGCCGCGATGCAACCTGTTCGTCATACGGATTTACGTGATCGACATACGCACAGTCACCCCCCGCATCCCTCAGGAAGGATGTCCTCAGTGAGCGACTTCGATCCCAGTCGTCGTCGGCTGCTCGGCCTCGGCCTCGCCGGCGTCGGTGCCCTCAGCGCAGGCCCCCTACTCAGCGCCTGCGCCAGCTCCGCCGGTACGGGCGGCACCCCCACCACCGGTGGCGCCATCACCCTTCAGTCGAACCTCACCGGCGCGGCCAAGTCCGGCGTCGAGAAGCTCATCGCCGACTTCAACAAGCTCGGCAAGGGCACCGCGTCGCTGAACACCGTCGCAACGGAGATCTTCCGCACCCAGCTGCCGACCTACCTCAGCTCGGCCAACCCGCCGGACCTCTACACCTGGTACGCAGGATCCGTCGCCAACGCGTACTCGGAGAAGAACCTGCTGCTCGACGTGTCCGAGGTGTGGCAGGGGATGGGCGACTACCCCCAGTCGCTGCGCACCCTGGCCACCGACGCCACCGGCAAGCAGGTCTTCGTGCCGATGAACAACTACTGGTGGGGCTTCTTCTACCGCAAGTCCAACTTCGCCAAGTGGGGCGTGCAGCCGCCGACGAACTGGGCCGAGTTCATGACCCTGTGCCAGACCCTGAAGGCCAAGGGCATCCCGCCGATCGGCATCGGCCTGGGCGACACCCCGTGGGTCGCCTCAGCCTGGTTCGACTACCTCAACATCCGCATCAACGGCGCGCCGTTCCACCGCGAACTGCTCGCCGGCAAGCAGCGCTTCGACGACCCCAAGGTCAAGGCCGTCTTCACCAAGTGGCGCGAGGCCCTGCCCTACTTCGACCCCAAGGGCAAGGCGTACCCGTTCCAGGAGGCGACCACCGCCCTGCTCGCGGGCAAGACCGGCATGTTCCTCATCGGCACCTTCCTCGCCGACGCGACAGCCAAGGACGTGGTGGAAGACCTCGACTTCTTCCAGTTCCCGATCATCGACCCGGCGGTGCCCGTCGCGGAGGAGGCGCCCACCGACGGCTTCTTCGCCAGTGCCAAGTCGGCCAACCCGGCCGCCACCAAGGCGCTGCTCGCCTACGCGGCCTCCGTGGAGGCGCAGGAGACCTACGTCGCCAACAGCTCCGGCATCATCCTGCCCGCCCACCCCAAGGCCAAGGCGGCCGACATGCCGCTGGTCGCCAAGGGCAAGGCCATGCTGGCCGGCGCCGCCGAACTCACCCAGTTCTTCAACCGCGACTCCAGCGACGCGCTGCAACCCACCGCGGACACGGCGCTGACCCGGTTCATCGACAAGCCCGACCAGATCGACGCGATCCTCGCCGAGTGGCAGAAGAACGCCGAGAAGGTCTTCAAGGGTTGATGTGACCACGGTCATCTCCACCAACAGCACTGCACGGCGGCGGCGGTCGTTCCGACCGTCGCCGCTCCTGCTGACCTTCGTCCTGGTGCCGTTCGCGATCGAGAGCATCTGGGTGTTCTGGCCCGCGATCCAAGGGGTCTTCTTCTCGTTCACGCGGTGGGACGGATTGTCCGCCCCGGTACCCGTCGGCTTCGACAACTACGTCGAGCTGGCCGGCGACCCGGTATTCCGGGGCGCCCTCGGCAACAGCGTTCTGTGGCTGGTGCTCTTCGGCGGCCTGTCCATCCTCGGTGGCTTCGGCATGGCGCTGGCACTGCAGCGCGAGCGCCGCGGCGTCGGCATCTACCGCGCCGCGCTGTTCCTGCCGGTCGTGTTCTCGATGGTGGTCACGGCACTCGTCTGGCGGGTCTTCTACCAGCCCGACGGGCTCGTCGACCAGGTGCTGACCGCGGTCGGGCTCGAACACCTCATCCGGCCGTGGCTGGCCGACCCCGAGACCGCGCTCTACGCCGTCATCATTCCGGCGCTGTGGCGGCAGATCGGCTACATCATGGTGCTCTACCTGGCCGGCCTCAAGGCCGTCGACCCGGCCGTGCACGAAGCGGCCAAGGTCGACGGCGCCAACAACTGGCAGCGGCTCTGGCACGTCACCATCCCCCAGCTCAAGGGCGTCAACGCGGTCATCCTGTCGGTCATCGTCATCGACTCGCTGCGCTCCTTCGACATCGTCTGGGCGCTGACCCGCGGCGGCCCGTACCACTCCTCGGAACTGCTGAGCACCTACATGTACTCGGCCGCGTTCCAGAGCCTGCGCCTGGGCTACGGCTCGGCGATCGCCGTGGTGATCTTCCTGCTCGCGCTCGCGGTCATCATCGGCTACCTGGTTCGCGCCTTCCGGGAGGAGTCATGATGGGCAGACTGCGCACCGGCGGCTACCACACCGCCATGATCCTGGTGTCGCTGCTGTGGCTCGGCCCGATCATCTGGGTCGTCGTCCTGTCCACCCGCACCTTCGACGACATCGCCACCAACGGGGTCGGCAGCCTGCCGCACTCCTTCACCCTGGACACCTATGTCCAGGCGTGGACCGACGGCGGCCAGCTGCAGGCCCTGATCAACAGCCTGCTGGTCACCGTGCCCGCGGTCCTGCTCAGCCTGGGCCTGGCCGCGATGACGGCCTTCGCCCTGAGCCGGTTCCGCATCCCCGGCCGGCGCACCATCCTGCTGCTGATGCTCGCCGGCAACCTGCTCCCACCGCAGATCGTGCTCATCCCGGTCAGCAAGTTCAGCGAGCTCACCGGCCTGTACGACACCCTGTGGGCGCTCATCGCCGTACAGGTCGGCTTCGGCCTCGGCTTCTACACCTTCGTATTGCACGGCTTCATGCGCGACCTACCCAACGAGATCCAGGAGGCCGCCACCATCGACGGGGCAGGCGTCGGGCAGATCTTCACCCGGGTGATCCTGCCGCTGACCAGACCGGCTCTGGCCGCACTCGGCGCGCTGTCGTTCACCTGGATCTTCAACGACCTGCTGTGGGCGATCACCGTCATCCGCACCGAAGGCAACATGCCCGTCACCCCGGCGCTGCTCGGCCTGCAAGGGCAGTTCGTGTCGTCGTGGAGCGTCATCGCCGCCGGGACGGTCATCGCCGCCGTGCCGACGGTCGCGGTATTCCTCGGCTTCCAGCGCCACTTCATCTCGGGCCTGGCGATCGGAGCAGTCAAATGAGCAACCGACAGTGGACGCTGCGCGGCGAGCACACCGAGTACACCGTTGCCGTGCCCGACCACGGCCGCTGGCTCGAACTCGTCAGCTGGGGTCCGCACGGCGTGGCGCAGGGACCTTCACCGGTCGCCTACACCGGGCCGACACCCTTCCTCACGGCAGGCGACTACGCCCCGGTCGAATACGCCACCGACGCGGTACGCCCGTTCGCAGGTGCGGAACTGGTCGTCGAGCTGCCCAACGGCGACCGGCGCGTGTCCTGGGCCTTCCAGGAGGCGACCGGCGACGACCGGCAGCTGCGGGTCACCTTCGCCGACCGGGTCACCGGCCTGCACGCCGAGCACCGCTACCGCTTCGCCGCTGGCACCGACGTCGTCGAACGGTGGGTGGAACTGCACAACACCGGCGACACCGCGCTGCGGCTGGTCCACGCCGCGTCCGCGGGCTTCAACGTGCCCACCCCGCACGGCGGCCGGGTCAGCTACCAGTGGGGCCAGTGGGCGCAGGAGTTCCAGCTCGACCACGTCGACCTCGGCCAGGGCCGGTTCACCGTAGGCAGCGCGCAGGGCGTGCCGGGACACCTGTTCGTGCCCTGGCTCGCCGTACGCGACAGCGCCGACGAGACCGGCCCGGCCTGGGCCGTGGCACTGGCCTGGACCGGCTCGTGGGAGATCAGCGCCCAGCGCGACACCGGCGGCCTGACCCGCGTCACCGCGGGCCGCCACCTCACCGACGGCCCGCTCACGCTGGCCCCCGGCGAGAAGCTGGCCCTGCCGGTGGTCGCGGGCGCCTACAGCGACGAAGGCCTCGACGGCCTCGCCCGGGTCTGGCACACCTACCAGCGTGGACTCGCCGGCGACCGGCTCGACCGGGTCCGTCCCGTGCTCTACAACTCGTGGGAGGCCACCGGTTTCGCCGTCGACGCGGGCAACCAGCTCGCGCTGGCCCGCACCGCCGCCGAGATCGGTGCGGAGGCGTTCGTCGTCGACGACGGCTGGTTCATCGGCCGCCACGACGACCGCGGCGGGCTCGGCGACTGGAGTGTCGACGACGCCAAGTTCCCCGACGGGTTCGACGCGTTCATCGCCGAGATCCGCGCTATGGGACTCACCTTCGGGCTCTGGGTCGAACCCGAGTGCATCAGCCCGGCGTCGCAGCTCTACGCCGAACACCCCGACTGGGTGTACGCCGTCGACGGCCGACCGCAGACCCTGGTCCGCAACCAGCTGCTGCTCGACCTCGGCCGGCTCGAGGTCGCCGAGTTCGTCCACAGCACCGTCGACGGCCTGCTGCGCCGCCACGACATCGGCTACCTGAAATGGGACTTCAACCGCCCCCGCACCGAACCCGGGCGGCCCGGTGCGGTCGCTCGGGTCGACCTCGACGGCGCGCACGTGGCCAACCTGCACCGCATCTACGAGCAGCTGCGCCGCGACCACCCCGACGTGATCATCGAGGCGTGCGCGGGCGGCGGTGGCCGCACCGACCTGGCCATGGCCGCCCGCGCCGACGTGTTCTGGCCCAGTGACAACACCGGGCCGCTGGACCGCCTCGCCATCCAGCACGGGTTCCTGCACGCCAACGCGCCGCACCTGCTCAGCTCCTGGGTCACCGACGCGCCCGGCCTGTTCGACCCGCGGCCGCGCTCGCTGGCGTTCCGGTTCGTGCTGGCGATGGCGGGCGTGCTCGGCATCGGCGCGGACATCCGGCACTGGAGCACCGAGCAGCGCGCCGAGGCGAACGCGTGGATCGCGCGGTACAAGCAGATCCGCGACGTGATCATGCGCGGGGAGGTGCACCTCATCGGTGGCCCGGACCAGGCCCGCTGCGCGGTGCAGTACACCTCGCCCGACGGCGCGACCGTGGTCGTGCTCGCCTGGCACACCGGGCGCCTCGACGGCCCCGGACTGCTGCCGTCGCGGCCGGTGCGGCTGCCCCTGCGCGGCCTCGGCCACCGGGACGTCTACCGCCACGGTGAGCAGCAGTACTCAGGCAGCCACCTGAGCGCCGTCGGCCTGCCGGTGCAGTGGACCGCCGAGCACGACGCCGAACTGATCGTGCTGCACCGGGCCTGACCCGATCTACGGTGGCGG
Source organism: Catellatospora paridis (assembly GCF_009720365.1). Classification (GTDB taxonomy): domain Bacteria; phylum Actinomycetota; class Actinomycetes; order Mycobacteriales; family Micromonosporaceae; genus Catellatospora; species Catellatospora paridis. Next base: position 280,398 of record NZ_ML769317.1, read on the forward strand.
GGGGGGGGGGGGGGGCCCGCCCCCCCCCCCCCCCCCCGCAGGAGGGGGGGGGGGGGGGGGCGCGGGCGGGGCGGGG
>NZ_ML769317.1:280483-301596 GCF_009720365.1 Catellatospora paridis
GCCCGCCGCCTACCTTCTCGTGCTGCCCGGGGCCTCCCCCTATCTCGGGGGGGGGGCCCGCGCCACCGGGGCCGCGCCCACGCCACCTTTGACGATCGGTTGACGCGCCGCGTCGTCGGGAATGGCTGGTCAGGGCCGCCCCGTTGCTGGTGGCGTCGTCGCCAGGTGGACCAATGCAGCCCGTAGCTGATGGCGCCAACCGTACGTGTGATCAGCTTCGCGAACAGGTGCTGGGTTTCGTTGACAGCGGAATCGCGACTCGGTGGGCGAGGTCTGGCATTTCATCAGCCTCACGGCGCTCCTCCGCCCTAACGCCCCGACGCGATCTGAGCTTCCACCCGCTCCAGCTCGGGGTCACGCAGACCGACCGTGTCAGTGGTCCAGAACGCCTCGGGATAGATCAGCCGGCCGACCATCCACGGCCGGTACGACGAAAGAAGCGCCACCTGGAACCCCGGGTCCGGGATGCGCGTCGAGGGCCGGTCGAACCCAAGGGCGGAGGCGGAACTGAACCCGCGGCGTCCGTAGTAGTCCGGGCTGCCCTCAAGGAAAACGGCTGGCGCGCCACGATCTCCGGCGGTCTGCAGCGCCGCCGCGAGCAACGCGGTGCCGACGCCGCGGCGCTGGAGGTCGGGACGTACCGACAGCGGGGAGAGCACCACCACCTCGACCAGCTCGCGTCGAGCGTCCACCCAGCCGCGTGAGAGACCAACGTGCCCGACCAGCTCCTCGTCGACAACAGCGACCAAACTCGCCCGAGCTGCTCCGCTGGTCTGCAGAGCTCGCATCATCTGCACAACGCGCCCGTCCGATGGCTCGCCGAATGCCGCCGAGACGACCTCCTCGGCAGCCAGCTCTTCGGCCGACGTCACATCACGAATCTCCATGGCGCGACCTTAGTGTCAGTGGTCGGCCGGCGCACCGCAGTTCTCGGGCTCCATCTCGCGCCCATCAGCGGGCGTGGCGGTCTGGGTGTACTGCAGAGATATGTCGCTCTACCGCAACCGGTCCTAGCTATGCCGCCTCGTCCTGAGCGCGAGTGGCACGGCCGGGCCGTTCGACGAGCTTGCCGTTCTTGAAGGCGGCACCTGCGCGGACGAAGGCGACGAGGTGGGGTGCGTTGACGGCGCGCCAGCGGGCCTGTGCACTTTTACGCTCCGTGAGCACCTGCAAAAACCCGATCGCCTTGACCTGCTATTTCATCTTGGTCCGGCTCCAATCAAGCAGGTCAACGTGTCGACGGTTCTGTGATTTACGCGAGGGCGGCGCAGGCGCGTGACGATCTTTTCGATCGAGGACGCCTCTGGCTGCGGCCCAAGCACGCTGGAATGAACCTGAACCAGACAATCACGCTTTCATTCCCGCTGAGTGCCAGATTTGCGCGTTTTCACATGGCGGATCGGTCCTGCGCATCCCCAAGCGGATGATGCAGTTCTTCCCGGAGGTAAAGAGCAGTGGCGGAACAGCCGACGTTCGTTGATCTGCTGGCGGCCTGCCAGTTCAGCGCGGTCCATCTGGAGATGCGAGACGGGTACATGCTCGACGACCCGAACTACATCGCCTGGTCGAACGGGGACCGTCCTGTTCCCGGCTCCCGTCCCGAGCAGTTCCACCGCTGGTACGAGATGGTCGGAGATGTCGTCAGCCGCGGTGGCGTCGTCCGACGGGCACGAGTCGTCAGCGAGCCGATCAGCGATTACGTCAGGTTCGAGTACGACACCACCGAGGTCTGCAACATCACCGCAGGCGAACTCGTTCGCTGGCTTCCTCGCAAGCGGGCGTCGGACCTACCGCTCCCCGGCAACGACTTCTGGCTGTTCGACGACGACATCGTGTTGTTCAACCACTTCGACGGCAACGGCAACGGCACCTTCCGTGACACCAGCACCGACCCCGCCGTGATCGAGCTGTGCAGGTCGGCATTCGAGGCAGTGTGGCAGCGGGCCATCCCGCACCGGGACTACCGGCCGACCTGACGCGGGGACTGCACCGTGCCTTCGAACACGTCGTCAAGCTCCCAGGAAGCCCTGCGAGCTCTCGGCCTGCGTCTGCGGGAACTACGCCAGGATGCCGGCCTGACCGGCAGGGACCTGTGCCGGGCTACCGGCTGGCTCCCGTCGAAGGTCAGCAAGATAGAGAACGGCAGGCAGACACCATCACACGAGGACCGGGTGACGGTCGAGCTGGTGTCCGGTTATCTGAACCTGACTCAGCCTCACGAGGTCCGGATGTACGCCCAGGCTTTCGCCGAGCTGTCATCGATCGCCCTGTACGGGCCGCTGGCTAAAGAGCTGGTCCAGGCAGCGGCTGGGACCTACGACAGCGGCTTCTGATTACTCCTGATGGCTGTCGGGGTTACTGCGGAGAAACCTGGAGCAACTTCGTTGAGGCCCTCGATGCGCGCTGCCTAGCGTCGAGCAGTCACCCACGGACGGTTCCATCCAAGCGTGTGCCAGGGCTTTCCTCCCGGCTCGCACCCTGGGAGAGCCCGCCGTCCGTGGGTGACCAAACCCCACCGACGGAGGTGCGACGTGTACCGACATCCGGGCCGGCAGTACTCGCCACAACGCTCGCAGGTTCCTGTTGTGCAGTTCATCCGGCAGATGAACGCCACACACAGGTGGGACACGTCCACGGAGACCGTGCGGCGCCTCTATGACTACCTAACCGAGCACCGACAGGAGTTCGTCGGTGAGTGACGCGGTGAGGTGGCAGACGAACAACGGCGAGCCGGTGTCGATCGGCGATTACGTGGCGATCGATCTCGACAGCGATGCGATAGGCCGCATCGTGGAGATCTGTGGCGACAGCACAGGCCGTCCAGTGGTCGAAGTGACCGAAGGGCGAAGGCGAGGGAAGAAAGTGACGGTTTGGCCAAGTCAGATGCTTTTGCGTGTCCTTCGGTAGGCAGCCCTGGGGTGGGGTGAAAAGAGGGCGGGGCACCTGCGCCGTGACGCGGTGCCCCGTCTTCTTCCTGATGAGTTAACCGATGCCCAGTGGAGCCACGGTTCTTGGCCCAGAGCGACCGAACGGTTGATATGCAACTAGTTTCATAGAATGCAGAGCCTCGTCCCCAGGCGAACCCGTTCATCACTGAAGACCAGGTCAGCAGGTATATCGCAAGGCTCAGATCCCGTCTCGTCCCGGCAGGTTCCGGCAAGACTGTGACACGCGGTGTGAGAGAAGTTCTGGGGGTCTCCGACGGAAGGGGAGACACCTTGAGCACCGAACCGCCGGAGGAGTCCGGCACCGAACTGTTCCGTGGGCACCGGACCGCCCAGGAACTTGAGGACGGCTTACGTCACGCTCTGCGCGGCGTGGAGCTGACCGAGTACGACGCGCTCGTCATCCGCTGGATCGTCCGCGTCCTGGACCTGTGGACCGTGCGCGCACTGCTGAGTTTGCTGCACCGGCTGCGTCGCGTGGCGAGGGGTGCGGCATGAACCGTGCTGCCTCGCTGCGCGCACTCAGCGTGGCTCTGAGCGTCCTTGCTGGCGTCGTGGTGATCGTCGGCTTCTGCGCGGTGGTGGGCGCGGGCTTCGCGCTCTCCTACGACGCGCTCAAGGCGGTCGCCATCGGCGCGCACATGCGTCCGGATCTCGCGTGGCTGTTCCCGGTCACTGTGGACGGCGCGATGGCGGTGGCCACCATCGTCGCCATCGTGATGAAGAAGATGGAGAAGTCGACCTGGTACCCCTGGACCGTCGTCATCGTGGGCGCGGTCATCTCTGTCATCTGCAACGGGCTGCACGCGACAACCGCAGGCGGCGACGAAGTAGCCATGGCGGTGTCTGCGGTGCCGCCCCTGCTGCTGGCGCTATGCGTGCACCTGCTGATGTCGCTCGTCGAGTCCATCGGGGTATCTGTGGCTGAAGCCGCCGAGGAAGCAGCGAAGCCGGCGCAGGTACGCAAGCCTGCTCGGCCCAAGCCCCAATCGGCCACTTCAACTCCTGAAGAAGTGGGCGGCGTCACCGGTGCCGCGGAAGACGCTGGTGATGGGGATCTCCACGGTGCTGAAGTTCAACAGGTGAAGAAGGGCCGTCGTCGGAAGCACACCGAGGGGGCAGAGAAGAAGACGTGGGTGTCGGCCGAGCTGCTGGCCGCGGTCAAAGAGCTGGAGGAGTCCGAGCCCGGTCTGACCAGGAAGCAGCAGGGCGAGCGCCTGGACGTGAGCGACCGGCGCATCCGGCAGGTGCTCCGGGAGCCAGTAGCTGCATGACCCAATACGACCTGAGGGAGGGCCACACTTCTGGCCCTCCCTCAGCGCAGTATCGAGAACGCGCTGAGCAAGGTAGCAACCGCCGTTATGAGCGCGGTAATACCGGTGATCAGTGAGACCCACGTTGAGAGCGTCCGCCTCACGATCCGGTTGTCGACCTCTGCTTCGAGATCGACATCGATGAGAGGGTTCTGTGGGTTTGTCACAACCGGTCTTCCCCCGACCAACAACGCGATGGTCAGGCGTTCGTTCTTGCCCAGTCGGCATGGGCCGACGGCTATCTGCCTGCCGTTCGTCTGGTCCCACGTCCAAGGAGTAGCGCCGGAGGGTGTCATCCCGTGGCTCAGCACCTCCACGACTTCAGCACCCAAGTCCAGCACTAGTGGCTTGTTCTGGTCGAACGCGGAGCTGGGGATATCACGCCGACTGCGGCTGGCAATCGTTAACTCAACGACGTACGGGTTATCCAAGGGCACGCCGTCCTTGAGAACTTGCAGCCCGCTAACTCGGTTGCGCGTCTGTACGACCGGCGTTGCAGTTGGCACGCTGTAGACGAGGCGTCTGCGGGGGTTGTTTCCTCTGATGGTGATCCAGAGCGTCAGAACACCCAGGATGACCGCCACGACCACGCCAGCAGCACCCCAGACGACTTCCTTTTGATACCACGCTTCAGCCAGAGCCATGACCTTCATCCAAGCAAGGGGTGAACGTGCGCAACACGGACGATCGGTCAGCTTGGCTGCATAGAACGATGGGCCGTCCATCGGTGAATGAACCAGTTGCCGTCCTCACGTAGCGTGGTACACCGGTCGTCCGTCAGAGGAGTTTGGTGAAGAAGAGCAGGGCATTGCGCCAGCGCGCCGCAACCGTGCAGCAATTTCACGATGCTCTGGCCGAGATGCTGAAGTACATGGAGCCGGCCCCCAAGCCTGGCATGGTGTTCCTCACTGAGTTGCGCGCTCGTGAGGGCTACGAGGATCGGGTAGCCGAGATGGACGGCAATGTCTCCCACCTCGCTGGCAAGGCGGCTGCTGCTGCCGGTAGGTATGAAGTGACCATGCACATCGAGCTGCCGCACGGTCGCGGAACCCAGGCGCTGCGGACGGTGCAGTCGTGGAGGTACGCGCTGGACACGCCGTTCCTGCTGCCGCCCGACTACATGCTGTCCAACGTCCGCCAGATCATCGGACGGCTCGAAGGTGAGGCGGACATTCGCGAGCAGCAGGAGCGGACTCTTGCCGGGCGCGTCGCCATCTTCGTGGGCTTCCCGAACGAGGTACGCGCTGTCATGGGGCAGACAAGCCGAGCAGCGGGTCAGGCTGGCTTCATCGTCACGACCGCCGCGCAGGTGGTCGGCGCGCTCATCCTGCTCGGTCTGGGAACGTGGCTCGGCGTGAGCCTGATCTGACCCCACGCTTGGTGACCATCGAGCCTGCGGGTCGTACTCTGCTGCCGTGAAAGACCTTGGTTCAGTAGCCCTAGGCGCTGTGCTCGCCCTCGTCGGCACTGTGCTCGTGCAGAGTTGGATCGTGCCCAGGACGCAGCGCAGGATCAGGCGTCGGGAACGCTGGGAGAAGGACGTACGAGAACTGGCGGATCTTCTGTCGAAGGATCTGCCGACCCAGCTGTACGAACTGAGTGGCGCTCTTAGCTTGGAAGCCGTTGCACGAGGTGCGCATCACGCAGGAGACTTCAAGAACGCGAAGCTTGCTGACGAGGTCGAGAAGATAGAGACCCGCGTCATGGATCTCGAAGACGTGTTCGACAACCAGATCGACGTCATGCGGGTGCTCCTCGGGCGACTTCAGCACTTGAATAAGGATGCCGAGGGCTGGGATGAGTTGAGGCTCCGCATCAAACAGGTCGACGAAGGCTGGAAGGCGCTGTTCCTCGTCGACAAGCTCGACGAAACCATGCTCGACAACGAGGCTGCCGACCGCTGCTATCGCGACCTGCGGGAAGATCTCGCAAAACTCGCGGCGTGGGTCGAAGAACTCGTGGAGTCCAACGAGCCACCGAAGCGGCCAGCGGCACACCGCCGTGTGTGGCGACGAGTCCGCAGGCGCCGTCCGGCTAGTCAGCCAAGCTCGTGATGGTCGGCAACGGGTCCTCCGGGAACGTCGGGGCGTTGGACCGGCTCCAGCAGCCCTGGCAGTAGCTGGTCATGCATCGTGGCGGCCCTGCCGCGAGCGCACAACTTCACCGCGAGCCACGCGGACCGTCGGATCTGGCGGACTGCTGGATGACAACCTTGCTTGCCACACATAACGTGGAGCGTCGGCTATCTGCCACCTGAGGAGATTGGTGAAGAAGAGCCAGCAACTCCTGGAACGAGGACAAGCTGTCGTCGAGCTGTATGAGGCGCTCGAATCGATGCTCGACCGCATGGAGGATGAAGTGGACTCAGTGGCGGCAAGGATCGGGTACATCGACGACCGCCATCGGTGGGAGGTCAGCGAGATCGAGAGGGCAACGTCTCGCTTGAGTGGTCGTGCCCTCGCGGCCGCGGGCGAGTATGACCAGACCATCGAGATCCACATGCCCTTTGACGGCGGCACATACGAGATCCAAGCGATTCGCGACTGGCGGCACTGCGTCGAATTCCCTGAACGGCTTAGCCCGAAGGTCGTCCTGGCCGCGTTGCAGCAGATCATCGGTCGATTTGAGGGTGATGCCGAGCGAATGCGTAGGCAGGAGAAGACCCTAGCCGGGCGGATCGCAAGGTTCGTCGCCTTCCCGTCCGAGGTGCGAAGCATCGCCGGACAGACGAGCGCCGCCGTAGGGCAGGCTGGCTTCATCGTCACAATTGCAGCACAGGTGGTGGGGACACTTCTGCTATTTGGGCTCGGGGGATGGCTCGGAATCAGCCTGATCTAACCGCCAGAGCAACCGTCGGCTTTGAACCAGGCTATCTCCGAGGAGCGCTGAGTGGACTCCGGCAAGGCCCGAGAAATTTTCAAGCAGTATGCCAGCGCAACGGTATACGTCGCAGTCGAGAGCGAAGCCGGCGACCAGGCGATAGGTTCGGCGTTTCACGTAGGAGAAGGCGTCTTCGTTACTGCGCGACACGTGGTCGAAGGTAAACAGATCGTAGAGGTCGCTTCGACCGAGGAGACCTACGTTCCGCTGACTGGCGCTGACGCCGAGGTGGCTACGTCGTACGTCCATATTAATAACCAGTCAACGCCGGTTCATTGGATATCGCAGCGCTCGTTCCAGCTGGAGCGTGGCCCGTACTTCCACAGTGACGAGAGTGGATATAGCGATATTTCAGGTCGAAGACATCGACACTCGGCACCCATATGTCTCTCTAGGGGGCCATCTCCAGGACTACTTAGGCAGAAGCGACTTCGTACTAACTGAGGCAGTCGTCCTTGGCTACCCACCATTGCCACTGACCACGGAGCCGACTTTAATCGGCACAAAAGCCGAAGTTAACGCCATGGTTGAGCGGTTTGATGCGCCGTACATACACTTCATCCTGTCCACAATGCCCCGCGGCGGATTCAGTGGTGGGCCGGCCATCTCAGAGTACGGAATGGCACTTGGGGTCGTCACCTCTAGCCTTATGTCCGGAGGTTCCCCAGCAGAACTTGGCTATATGAGCGTATTGACCGTCGACCCCACGCCTCCATCGAGGGGAAGACAATGAACCTGGCGGCGAACTCCTCCACGTCATCGAGAATTCCTGCTCCCTCTAGGTAGAGCCCATCTACAGCCGCGATATCCGCGATATCCGCGATATCCGCGATATCCGCGATATCCGCGATATCCGCGATATCCGCGATATCCGCGATATCCGCGATATCCGCGATATCCGCGATATCCGCGATATCCGCGATATCCGCGATATCCGCGATATCCGCGATATCCGCGATATCCGCGATATCCGCGATATCCGCGATATCCGCGATATCCGCGATATCCGCGATATCCGCGATATCCGCGATATCCCTGGTCAAAGGCCTGCTATGTCCACGGGTCTTCTTGTGCCTCGGGAGCGTTGAGGTCGTGGAGGTCTTCGCGTGTACAGTCATGTCATAACCTTTTCTGCTGAATCGAAGCCCTGGTTGCCCCCAGGGCTTCGTCATTTGGCTTGTGCTGCGCGCCGCTTTCGGTTTCGGCCAATCGCCGCGAACCTTGTCGGATGGTGGAGATACCGCTGCTGTTCTTCTCCGTCCGCTATCAGGGCCAACACGGCCTGCTTGCCCAGCACGCCTTCCAGTCGGGCAAGCTTGGCCGGATAGGGACAGCTACGCCCCTGTTCGTAGTTGTCGATGGATTGCCGGGTGATGCCCGCCAGTTCCGCCAACCGCTTTCTACTTACGCCAATTGCACCCCTGGCCTGCTGTAAGCCGCCTGGGGCTATCGACACACCCTTGTTTCGCATAGATCGACGCTAGCACCGCTGATAGGCAAATTGGCGTTCGCGACAACCACAATTGCCGTCACCGAGTTGCAGTCAATGGCCTTTTACCCAGGTAATTTCATAACTGATTGCGGTGGGCCACCAGCATCAAATCCGCCGAATAGACGACTGATCGCTGCGCTTAAACTTCATAGTTGGCCGCCGGGCCGCCGCTGGAAATGCTTCGCATGACGACGGTGGCCGTACCTTTAGAGTCTCGGCATGGCCCAAGGACGTCCTGACATCCCCGCAGACCTGAAGCGTCGCGTGATGATGGAGGCCGGCTACCGGTGCGCCATCCCCACCTGCCGTAGCCACCCGTGCGCCATCGACCACATCGACGACTGGGCGAAGGTCAAGGAGCACCGGTTCGAGAACCTGATCGCGCTGTGCCACCAGTGCCATGCGCGGAAGGGCAACAAGCCCGGCCAGATCGACCGCAAGGCGCTGCTGGGCTACAAGGCCAACCTGTCGACGCTCAACGCGATGTACAACGACATCGAGCGGCGAATGCTTGAGACGTTCGCGGAGCGTCACAACGAAGGCGAGCCGTGGGGCGTCATCGAACTCGACTACAGGCTGCACTTCATGGTGAGCCGTCTGTTCGATGATGGCCGCATCGAGGTCGTCAGGGATGCGATGGCGTCCGTGTTCGGAGCAGTCACCTCGGTTCACTACGGCATCACCGCCAGCGGCATCGAGTTGGTCGAGACGATGATCGCTGCTCGACCGGTCATGGTCCGCGAAGACGACGCCGAGATTCCGGAGTTCTGAAGCCTGGCCGTTCATGCCTCCACCGCTCCGGTCAAGGGTGTTGCCCGGAGTTTCCTGTGATCACCTCTCGCCCGTCATCGTTGCTAGCGTCGATGGACAACATCCGGCAACATGCCTACTCAGGAGGCGTCATGGCGCTGAAGATGCTCGGCAAAGACTCGACGTGCGACGACGACAACTGTCCCGCCGTGTTCGACAACGGGGAGACGTACGTGATCCAGGGGTGGCGCGTGACCGACCCCTCCGTACTCGCACAGCTGGGTGTCGTACCCGATGGCGAAACCGTGCTGGAGATCCCGAAGCGGCTCGTCCAGTTCTTCCCGGAGGTGACGGGTGAGCGCTAAGCCCACGTTCGCTGAGTTGTTCGCAGCCTGTCAGTCCAGTGCCGTGCACCTTGAGATGCGCGACAGCTACACGCCGACCGCCACGACGTACCTGGCGTGGAAGAAGGGGTATCGCGCTGACCCCACCGACCGGAAGACGTGGTGGCGGCCGTTCTTGGACCAGGTCGTGAACGCCGTCGAGCGAGGTGTGACCGTGAGGCGGGTTCGCATCATCAGCGAGCCCGCCAGTGAGTACACCCGGTTCTTGTACGAGACCGCCTTCACGAACATCGAAGCGGGAGAGGACATTCGCTGGCTTTCCCGGTCGGACGCGTCGCGCCTACGTCTCCCCGGCAACGACTTCTGGCTGTTCGACAACGAGCTGGTCCAGTTCAACCATTTCGACGGGAACGGCAACCCGATCACCAAGGAGAACGTCAAGAGCCCGGACGTCGTCGAGTTCTGTGCGGAAGCGTTCGAGGCTGCATGGAAGCTGGCCACTCCGCACGACGAGTACCACCTCATCTGACCGGCCTGACCCGTGACCACGTACTCGTCGTCCAGTTCGCAGGAGATGTTGAAGTCCTTCGGGCTGCGTCTGCGCGAGCTACGCCTGAACGCAGGTCTGAGCGGACGGGACCTGTGCGGGTTGACGGGCTGGCTCCCATCGAAGGTCAGCAGGCTTGAGAACGGCAAGCGTCCCCCTTCACAGGAGGACGTCAGGCAGTGGGCGTACCACTGCCGCGTACCTGAGCTGATCCCCGACCTCCTGGCCTCCCTGCACGCCGTCGACACGCTGTTCGTGGAGTGGCGGCGCAGGGAGCGCACAGGAGTGGCCCGTGGCCTTCAGGGCTCCCGGCCGCTGTTCGAGCAGACCCGGCGTTTCAGGGGCTACAACTCGTGGATGATCCCCGGCGTACTGCAGACGCCGGCCTACGCGAAGCACGTCTTCTCGACGATGGCCCGTCGCCGCGGAGTGCACGACGACTCCGATGACGCGATGAAGCTCCGCATGGCGCGGCAGACGTACCTTCGTCGTGCTGACCGCAGGTTCGCCGTGGTGCTGGAGGAGTCGGTCCTCTACAACAGCCTGCTGGCGCCCGACTTGATGCGGGAGCAACTTCAACACCTGAATACCGTGGCAGCCCTGCCCGCGGTAAGCCTGGGCATCATCCCCAGGGACGCAGACCGCAGCGCCATGTGGCCGGTGGAGTCGTTCTGGATCTACGACGACAGGCGCGTGCACGTCGAGCTGGTGTCCGCGTGGGTCACCATCACCACGGCACACGAGATCCGCATGTACGTCCAGGCGTTCACGGCGCTGTCGTCGATCGCGGTCCACGGACCGCAGGCGCGAGAACTCATCACGTTGGCCGCGCGGTTTTAGGTCGTCGCTGCTCAGCAACAGGCAACTGCGGGCAACTGTGTCGCCCTCGTCGATGCCGCCTTCGTAGCTTCAGGTGTCATCCACGGACGGTCTCATCCGAGCGTGTGCCAGGGGCATCCTCCCCGCTTCGCACCCAGGGAGGTCCCGCCGTCCGTGGGTGACGCAGACCCCTACGTCGGAGGTGCGACCGTGTACGGCCATCCAGGACCACAACATCCCCCGTACCAACCCCCGCCCTACGGACCGCAGCGCCAGGTGTCGAAGACCGGCATCTCCGCGATGGGCACGGCCACGCATCTCGTGCTGACCGTCTTCACGTGCGGCTGCTGGGGCGTGGTCTGGTTCCTGCACTGGCTCGCCACGCAGAACAAGACCGTCACGACTACCCGGCCGTACTGAACGGGGAGGACGACATGCGCCGGAGGACCACCTACGCCACCACCGAAGACAGGATGCTCATCGCGCTGAAGACGGAAACGCTCCCTGAGGTGCGGTTCGTTCGGCGGATGAACAACGCGAACACGTGGGACACCTCGACTGAAACCGTGCAGCGCGTCTACGACTACCTGACCGAGAGCCGTGAGGAGTTCGTCGGTGACTGACGCGGCGAACTGGCAGACGAACAACGGCGAGCCCGTGTCGATTGGCGATTACGTGGCGATCGATCTCGACAGCGATGCAGTGGGCCGCATTGTGGAGGTCTGTGATGACCGCACAGGCCGTCCGGTGGTCGAGGTGACAGAAGGACGCAGGCGGGGCAAGAAAGTGGCTGTATGGCCAAACCAGATGCTTTTACGGGTCCTTCGGTAAGAACTCCCACAGCGGTGGGGTGAAAAGAGGGCGGGGCACCTGCGCACTGACGCGGTGCCCCGTCTTCTTGTTCCCACGGTGTTATGCGATGGCCGGACGCACACGCGGCGTCCTCGAGGACGTCTTCGGTCGCAGGGACGCGGGCGGGCTGACGTCCACCGGCTTGACAATCAGGCCCATGGCCTCCAGAAACTTAGCTGTCGGCACACGCAGCAGGCGCCCCATCTTGATGACGGGGAAGTCCTGGCGGCGCGCTGCCTCGTAGGCGGAGTTCTTCCCGATGCCGAGGATTCGGCCTGCTTCGGGAACGGTGAGGATCGGCGTTTCGGTCGGGTCTGGAAGGCGCACTGCTTTTCGAGTCATAGGTGAGATGATAGGTCCCATCCCGGCCTGTACCGGGTCACGAAGCATCAGCCGTCTACACCACGGCTGGTGCTTCGTTCTTTGTTGCTCCAATAGTTTTCAGGAGTTGAAGAAAATGGGCCGTAAAAGCGATCCCATCAAGAAGGTCGTGCTCAAGGACGGGAGTGTGCGGCACCGCTTCGTCATCGACGTCGGACGCAAGTCGGACGGCAGCCGTGACCAGCGCACCTTCACGTACCCCACGCTGAAGGAGGCGAAGGCCGCAAGAGCCCGCATCATCTCGGAGAAGGCGCAGGGCACGTTCGTCGCGCCGACCAACTTGCTCCTGGCCGACTACCTGGACACGTGGCTGGAGGGCAAGCGCAAACTGAGGGCCGGCACCAAGCGGCTGTACTTCGACACGCTGAAGCCGGTGAAGGAGCGGTTGGGCCGGGTCCCGTTAGGCAAGCTGACGAAGGGCGACGTCGACAAGCTCGTCACGTGGCGGTTTAAGCACGGACGCCGCATCGGCAACAAGCAGAAGCAGTCCGTGGAGCCCCGGACTGTCAACTTCATGCTGATGGTCCTGAGCCAGGCCCTCGACAGCGCAGAACGTGAAGGGCTAATCGGCCGGAACGTCGTCAAGCTCGTCGAGCGGCTCAGCGTCGTCAAGAAGGAGATGAGCACCTGGACCGCGAAGCAGGCGCAGATGTTCCTCCACCACATGCGCGGCGACCGTCTGTACGTGGCGTACGTGCTGAGCATCGTCTACGGGATGCGCCGGGGCGAGGTCGTAGGACTTCGCTGGAGTGCGCTGGACCTGACGGGGGAGTTTGCAGAGGAACGCGGCCTGGAGGCAGGCACCCCTTCCCTGAGTGTGCGTTCGTCTCGTGTGATGGTCGCCGGGGCGGTCGTGGAGGGCGCGCCGAAGACTGTCCGGGGGAGCAGGACGTTGCCGCTCGACGAGGATCTGGTCAACGCACTACGGGTGCTCCGGTCTTACCAACGTGTTGACCAGCTCAATGCGGGAGACGCGTACGAGGACGGCGACCACGTCATCTGCGATGAACTCGGCAGGGCGTACTACCCGACTCGTTACTCGTACGCGTTCCAGCGGAGGGCGAAGGAAGCCGGTCTGCCGGTCATTCGGCTCCACGACGCTCGCCACACCACGGGCACCCTCATGCACCTTCGCGGTGTCCCTGTAGCGGTCATCTCAGCATGGCTGGGACACGCGAGCGCCGACTTCACTATGCGGACGTACGTGCACTCGCAGACCGCAGAACTGGGTAACGCACGCGCCAGCCTGAACCACGCCCTGGGGCGTTCCGAGACTGACCAGTGACAAAGAAGTGAGATAGCGACCCCGTTTAACAGAACACCGGCTCACGCCCGTGCCCCGATGTGGCTGCTGACCTGGCCCTACCTATAGAGCAGATGATCGCGTTCTTGATATGCAACTAGTTTCATAGCATGATGGCCCGCGTGGCCCTCGAACACGCGATCCTCGTCTCGCTGCTGGAGCAGCCCGGGTCCGGCTACGAGCTGGCCCGGCGCTTCGACCGCTCCATCGGCCGGTTCTGGACCGCGACCCACCAGCAGATCTACCGCGTCCTCAAGCGCATGGAGGCGGACGGCTGGGTCACCGCCGAGGAGATCGACCAGGACGGCCGCCCCGACAAGCGGCGCTACTCCGTGGCCGCTCCCGGCCGGTCGGTGCTCACCACCTGGCTGCGCGAACCCGTCCAGCCCGAGTCCGTCCGGCACGAACTCGCCGTCAAGATCCGCGGCGCGGCGTTCGACGATGCCGCCGGCCGGGCCGCGCTGCTCGCCGAGGTCGAGCGCTACCGAGCCGACCACGAGACCACCCTGCACCGCTACCAGACCGGCGAGCAGCGCGACTTCCCCGACCCGGGCGCGCTCGACACCGGACAGCGGTTGCAGCACGTCGTGCTGCGCGGCGGTATCGCGTACGAGCAGATGGTCCTGGCCTGGCTCGACGACGTCCTCGAAACACTCCACGGCCTCGGCCGCTGAACCTCGAAAGGGAAGACGACCATGGCGAACCCGTTGCTGCTGAACCCGCGCACCTACGACCCCGCGCACCTCGACGACGACACCCGCAGGCTGCTGCGCGCTACCGTCGACTTCTTCGAGAACCGCGGCAAGAAGACGCTCGTCGACAGCTACAACGACCGCACCTGGTACGCCGACTTCCTCGACTTCGTCGCCAAGGAAGGCCTGTTCGCGACGTTCCTGACCCCGGCCGCCGACGGCGCCGGCACCCGCTGGGACACCGCCCGCAACGCCGCCCTCAGCGAGATCCTCGCCTTCTACGGCCTCGGCTACTGGTACACCTGGCAGGTGACCGTCCTGGGCCTGGGTCCGGTATGGCAGAGCGCCAACCCGACCGCCCGCGCCCGTGCCGCCCAGCTGCTCGCCGACGGCCACGTCATGGCGTTCGGCCTGTCCGAGCGCACCCACGGCGCCGACATCTACTCCACCGACATGATCCTCACCCCGGACGGCGACGGCGGCTTCCGGGCCACCGGCGGCAAGTACTACATCGGTAACGGCAACGTCGCCGGACTCGTGTCCGTGTTCGGGCGCCGTGCCGACGTCGAAGGGCCCGACGGCTACGTCTTCTTCGCCGCCGACAGTCGCCACCCCGCCTACCACCTGGTCAAGAACGTGGTGAACGGGCAGATGTACGTCAGCGAGTTCCGGCTCGAGGACTACCCGGTGCGAGCCGAGGACGTGCTGCACACCGGCAAGGCCGCGTTCGACGCCGCGCTCAACACCGTCAACGTCGGCAAGTTCAACCTGTGCACCGCCTCCATCGGCATCTGCGAGCACGCCATGTACGAGGCGGTCACCCACGCGCACCGGCGCGTGCTCTACGGCAAGAAGGTCACCGACTTCCCGCACGTGCGCCGCGAGCTCGCCGACGCGTACGCCCGGCTGGTCGCGATGAAGCTGTTCAGCGACCGCGCCGTCGACTACTTCCGGACCGCGGGCCCCGACGACCGGCGATACCTGCTGTTCAACCCGATGACCAAGATGAAGGTCACCACCGAGGGCGAACGGGTCGTCGACCTGCTGTGGGACGTGATCGCCGCGAAGGGCTTCGAGGCCGACACCTACTTCGACAAGGCGGCCAAGGACATCCGCGGCCTGCCGAAGCTCGAGGGCACCGTGCACGTCAACCTCGCCCTGATCCTGAAGTTCATGCCGAACTACCTGTTCCAGCCGGCCGAGTTCGCACCCGTGCCGACGCGGCAGGACGCCGCCGACGACGAGTTCCTCTTCCGGCAGGGGCCCGCCCGCGGCCTGGGGGCGATCCGGTTCCACGACTGGCGCGGACCGTACGACAAGCACGCCGACCTCGCCAACGTCGCGGTGTTCCGCGAGCAGGCCGACGGCCTGTGCGCCCTGCTGCTCGCCCATGCCCCGTCGGAGGACCAGCAGCGTGACCTGGACTTCCTGCTCACCATCGGCCAGCTCTTCGCGCTGGTCGTCTACGGGCAGCTGATCCTGGAGCAGGCCGAGCTGACCGGGCTGGACCGTGACCTGCTCGACGAGATCTTCGCGGTGCTGGTGGGGGACTTCTCCGCGTACGCCACCGAATTGCACGGCAAGGCGGCGACCACCGAGGAGCAGGCCGCGTGGGCGTTGGCGCAGCTGCGCCGCCCGGTCCGCGACGCCGCCCGCACCGCCGCCGTGTGGGCGCAGGTCGAGGCGCTCTGCGGCGCATACGAGATGCAGCCGTAGCCGGGGACCGGAGTAGAACCGCCGCAGCGCCGCGGGTCACCTCGGGTGCTGCGGTGCTCCCGGCGCGCCCACCTCACCGATCTCGACCGTCCAGAGCAGGTCGGTGAGCTGTTCGAGCGCCTTGGCGAGGTGGCGGCGGTAGGTGCTCAACGGCAGGTCGAGCACCTCCGCGGCGGCTTCCTGGGTCGGTGCGGCCCGCACGTAGGTGCGGTGCAGGACGGCCCGGAGCTGGTCGCCCTTGGGCTCGTCGCCGAGCCGGGCGACGGCGTCCTCGATCGTGGCCCGCAGCCGGGCGACGTCGGGACCGGTGGCCGTGGCCGCGAGCGCGGAGCCCATGAGCAGGTTGGCGGCGAGCCGGTCCGGCCGGTGCAGGTTCGGCATCGCGGCCCGCACCGCCGCGGCGAACCCGGACCGGTCCAGCGCCGGCGGGCGCACGATGGCGGCCGGCGGCGGCCCGGTCTCCCCGGTGTGGCCACGTTCGCGCATCAGGTCGAACCAGGCGTCGACCGGCACCCGCCGCCAGTCGATGCCGTAGACGACGTGCCGCAGGCCCCCGACGTCGGCCTCGGTCAGCGGGACGAACGCGAGATAGTCGAAGAAGGGCGCCCAGTACTCGACATCGACGGCGACGATGAACGACCAGGCAAGCGGGCGAGTCAGCCAGAGGACGATGCTGGACACGTTTCCGGCCAGCACCGCGTAGAGGTCGCGTTGGTGTTCGCGCGCACCGCCGAAGAAGCGGGAGATGTCGATGCGCTCCCCAGGACGGATCGGCCCCTGCCGCGCGACATGGTCGAGCACGGCCCGCACGACCGGGTCCCGCTCTTCCAACACCGAACCACCGGGGCATATCAGGTGGTGGATGAAACCCGCGACGCCGTCGCCGGTCCGGACGACGCTGAGGTGCTCCGGCTGCTCGCCGATCCAGGCACGGGCGAGCCGGGCGCTGGCCGGTCCCTCGAACTTCTCGACGATCGAGCAGACCTGGTCATACTCGTCGGGGCGGGCCGGCACGACCGCGGCCGAACCCTGCGCGCGGATGGCCGAGATCGCGCTGGTGAGGGGACTGTTTCGCAATAGCAGGTGCAGCTGCTGGGCGTGCGGATGCCGGTCGAAGCCGGTGGCGGCTCGCAGACCGGCCAGCGCATGGGCTTTGACGACCCGGCGGTGCGAGCGATACCGCTCCGGTGAGCGGCGTTCGAATTCGGCGTCGAGCACGTCACGAGCCAGGTCGTGGATGGACAACCCGTGCGGGCCGGCCGTGACGAACGGCCGCCGTGCCAGCCACTGCCACACCGCGGAAGCTTCGTCGCCCACCAGCCGCCGCAGCAGGTCCTCGGTCGTCACCCACGCGATGGCGCAGGTGGCCAGCCCCGTCAGGTGCGCCTCGCTCGGCGCGTCACGAAGGAACGACTCCAGCAACTCCGAGATCAAGTCGGATGCGTCGGCGAGGGTGCCGGGAATCTGGCCGGTCGCGGCGAGATCGGCCAGCAGCGCCATGGTCAGCGGATGACCACGACCGAGCCCGACCAGATGCGGCCGCACGGGCGGCTCAACGCCGGCATGCGCGAGCAGCTCACCGCTTTCGGCCGGGTCGAAGGGGTCGAGGCGGTGCACCGCCACCAGATGCCGCCAGCCGGGGTCGGTGCGCCACGGCGCGGCGGGCGGGTCACGGCCTGCCAACACGACGACGTTTTCGGCGCTCAGGCCGGGGACGAACGCGTCGCGCAGCCAGGCGTCGATCGCGGTCAGCTGCTCGTAGCCGTCGACGAGCAGGACAGCGCCGGCCGGCAGCTGCGCGACCGGACCGTCGCCGCCCTGCGGGCCGAGGGCTAGCCGGACGGCCGTCTGCACCCCGTCGGGCGACGGATCGACTTCGCGGCCGTCGACCTGAACGACGACCCGTCCGGCCGCACGGGCGCGGGCACGCAGCTCCAGCAGCAGCGTGGTCTTGCCGATACCGCCCTGGCCGTGCACGAACAGCACCCGCCGCGGCGAGCGCCCCTGCAACGCCTCGTCGAAGCCCGCCAGCTCGCGCAGGCGTCCCACGAACCGCTGTCGCCGGGCATCGTCCAGCAGGTCGCCGAGCTGCGTGGACATGTCGGCACCTCCAGCAGATCGGATGGCAGCGCGCAACCGCGCCGATCCTATCGTCGATCGCCCAGGCGGGATTGGACAGCGAGTGACTACCAACTGACCTGGAAAGTGGGCGCCTGCCCGGCCGAACCTACGTGCATCAGTTCTCCGAACCGGAGGTGCACCATGGCCCGGATACTCGTTCTCGGCGCAGGCCTGAGCGGCCTGTCGACCGCGTTGCTGCTCGCCCGCGACGGTCACGAGGTGACGGTCGTCGAACGTGATCCGGCCGAACCGCCGCCCGCCGCGCAGCCGTGGGAGGCGTGGCTGCGACCCGGAGTCAACCAGTTCCGCCTCCCGCACCTGATGCTGCCACGGTGGCGGGCCGAGATGGACCGCGAACTGCCGGACGTCCTGCACGCCCTGGAGGCCGCCGGCGGGCTGCGGACGAACCTGCTGGCGATGCTGCCGCAGCGCGCCCCGTGGCGCGACGGCGACGAGCGCTTCGAGACCGTCACCGCACGCCGACCGGTGCTGGAGGCCGCCTTGGCCGCCGTCGCCGCCGACACCGCGGGCATCACCGTCTGCCGCGGCGTCGCGGTCACCGGGCTGCTCACCGACCCGTCCACCCGCACCCCGGCCCCACGCGTGACCGGTGTGCTCGCCGAGGGCGGCCGGCTGCTGCGGGCCGACCTCGTGGTCGACTGCTGCGGCCGCCGCTCGGCCCTCGCGTCCTGGCTGCAGGCCGCCGGCGCCCGCCGACCCGCCGAGGAGCGCGCCGACTGCGGCTTCGTCTACTTCGCACGGCATTTCCGCACCCGCACCGGGGCACTGCCCGAGGGCCACACCAACCTGCTGCAACGCCACGATTCGATGTCGATCCTGACCCTGCCCGCCGACCACGGCACCTGGAGCGTCGCGCTGGTCACCAGCAGCCGGGACCGGCCGATGCGGGCATTGCGCGATCCGGCCCGCTGGGACGCGGCCCTGGCCCTCTATCCGGACGCCGCGCACTGGCGCGACGGCGAACCGATCTCCGGGGTCGAGGTGATCGCGGGCATCGAGGACCGCCACCGCGACTTCATCGTCGACGGCAGGCCGGTCGCCACCGGCGTCGTCGCCGTGGGCGACTCGTGGGCGTGCACCAATCCCTCGCTCGGCCGCGGCGCCACGATCGGCCTGATCCACGCCATCGGCCTGCGCGACGTGCTGCGCACCACCGACCCCGCCGACCACGACAAGCTGGCATGCCGGTTCCACGAGTGGACCTCCGCCGCCGTGCAGCCGCTGCACCGCAACACCCTGTGGTACGACCGGCACCGGCTGGCCGAACTCGACGCCGACGCCGCCGGGCTGCCATACCGGAACGACGACCCGAGATGGGCGTTCAGCCTCGCCATGTTCGCCGCCGCACGCACCGACCCCGACGTCGCCCGTGCGCACCTGTCGCTCGGATCCCTGCTGGCCGACATCGACCAGGTGCTCGCCGAACCGGGACTGGCCCGGCGGATCACCGAGCTCGGCGCGACCGCCCCGAACCATCCGCTCGCCGGGCCCAGCCGGCGTGAACTGCTCGCCGCCATCGGCGGTGCGCCGTGACGACGGCACCGGCGCCACCTTCCCCGGCAGGCACCCGGGCAGGCCGCAAGCAGATCAAGAACTGGTCCGCCACCCTCGTCGCCACTGCGGCCTCGACCTACGCGCTGGACGCCCTCGCGGCGGCGGCCGGAGTCGGCCTGGTCGGCTCGGGACTGCTCGCAGGCCTTGCCCAGCCGTTGGTAGCGATGTTCGTGGTCCTCAGCTACGCATGCTGGGGGATCGGTCTGCGCGCCAACCTGAAGGCGAACCAGGCGCTGCTGGCCGCGACGGGGACCAGCACCAACCTGCTGTCCAAGGCCGCCTACGACCTGGTCCGGCACAGGAACGGCAGCGCGCGAGCCGCGCGCCTGGCGGCGGCCGTCGGATACACGGGCACGGAGCTGGCCAAGGAAGCGCCCTACTATGCTGCCACGTTCGGGGCCACGGTCCTCAGCGACTCGATCACCTCCCACGACGCGCTGGTCTTCCTCGGCGGCGCCAACCTCGCCGCCGCGCTGTACGAACACGGGCTGGCCCGCCTCACCGGCGCGTTCCTGCATCGCCGTCGCAGGTACGCGTCGTTCGACACGGACTGGGTGCCGCAGGACTACCTCGACGGCTACTACCGCTCCGTCGAACCGGACGAGCTCGCGACCATCGCGTTCTTCGTCGATGCGATGCGCCACGCCGAACGAGGCCGCCCCGTCCTGTTCTTCGGGGTCGGGCCCACCCTGCACCACGTGTTCGCGGCCGCCGAGATCGCGTCCGAGATCCACCTGGGCGACTACCTGCCCGCGAACCTGGCGGAGATCCGGCGGTGGATCGATCGCGCACCAGGTGCCCACGACTGGCGGCCGTTCGTCCGCCACACCCTGCGCTGCGAGGGCGTCAGCCACCCGACCGACGAGGACGTGACAGCCTGTGAGGACCTCACCCGGCAGAAGATCACCGAACTGATCCGGGTCGACGCCCGGCACCCCCGCCCGGTGGACCGGCGCTACGCGACGGTGGTCAGCGCCTACTGCGCGGACTCGGCCACTGACGATCGCGCGACGTGGCGGCTGCTCGTGCGCCACATCACCGGGCTGGTCGAGCCGGGCGGGCTGTTCGTCACCGCCGCGCTGCGCCGCTGCCGCGGCTACACCGTCGCCGGCCGGGCTTTTCCCAGCGCCGACGTCGACGAACACGACCTCAGAGCGGTGCTCGCGGCCGACTTCGGGCTACTGGACGGGTCGATCGAGGTCCGGCACACGGAACAGGACGCCGCACACGGCTACGCGGCGATCGTGCTCGGCTGGGCCCGCAGGCGCGTCGACGGATCTCGCGAGTGGCGCGCCGATCCCCGGTGAACACCGTGGCGCGGGGGGGGGGGGGGGGGGGGGGGCGGGGCCGGGGGGGGGGGGCCCCCCCCGGGGGGGGCCGCGC
>NZ_ML769317.1:301606-403815 GCF_009720365.1 Catellatospora paridis
CCCCCCCCCCCCCCCCCCCCCCGCTACTGACCGGCCGGTGGCGCCGGCCCCGAGTCGGGACCGGCGCCACCGGCAGGTATCACCACTCTCCGGAAGGTGTTACGGCGTCTCCGGCACCTCCACCGGCGCCTGTGCCGTGTGGTGCTGGAGCACCTGGGCGTCGGTCAGGGCGCCCTGCCAGACCTGCAGGTCGTCGATGCCGCCGAAGAAGTTGTTGATGTAGCTGCCGTGCCAGAGGGTCCGGCCGACGGCCAGCGGGTTGCCCGAGGTGAACGGGGTGAACCCGACGGCCCGGGTCTGGCTGAGCTCACCGTTGAGGTAGAGCCGCATCATCCCGGCCCCGGCGTCGTAGACCGCGGTGAGGTGCGCCCAGTCGTTGGCCGCCTGCGGCTGCGCCGCGGTGACACAGGTGCCGACCTCGGGGTTGACGTCCTCGTCGGCGAGGCAGAACTGCCAGGTGCCCTGCGAGCCCTGGTACTTCAGCCGCATCGCGCTCTCGACGGTGCCGGGCTGGGAGACGACGGCGTAGTTGCCGGTCTCATCGTCGACGACCGCCCACACCGAGATGGTGAAGGACTGGTCGGTACGCAGCACCGGGGTGTCCTGCCAGTTGGTGCGCTCGAATCCCTGGCCGTCCGGCGGGAGGTAGCCGAGCTTGTAGGCGCTGCGACCGTACTCGGTGGTGACCTGCGTGTAGCCCTCCTCGGGGAAGTACTCGTTGTTCAGGCGCATGCCGATGTCACTGCCGGGACGGCCGGCGGCCATCGAGGTGCCCCGGGTCAGTGCCAGCCAGCGGTTCCAGGCGCGGCCGTCGGGGGCCTCGCAGGTGTCCCGCAGGTTCGTGACGTAGCAGGGCGTGCCCGCGCTGAAGTCCCAGGAGCCGACCTCGACCGGGGACAGCAGGCCGGGCTCGTCGAAGCCGCCCGACTGCGGGTCGGAGGCCAGCTGCCCGGTGAAGTCCTGCGGCACCAGCACCCGGTTGAAGACCTGCAGGTCCGCGAGCTGCACGCCGCCCAGGTTCATGACACCGGTGCTGCCGATCTTCGACCAGCCGACGTGGAACTTGCCGTTGGACGCCCACGGGGCCGCCGTGCGGGCGGTCTCACCGGTCAGCACGCCGTCGCGGTACATGCGGACCTTCTTCTCCGTGGCGTCGTACACCGCGGCGAGGTGGACCCAGACGTTCGGCGTGGCCGGGGCGTACGCGACCGTGCCGGCCGTGGAGGTGGCCGAGTCGGTGTCGTAGAGCAGGAAGCCCCAGTTGGCGGCGTCCTTGGTGTTGTACACCTGGAACCCGCTGGTGTTGACGCCTTCCTGCGAGACCACGTTGCGGTAGGCGTTGGTGGTGTCGGTCAGCTTGACCCACATCGCCACGCTGAACGACTTCGTGGTGTCCACGACGGCGCCGCTGGTCTGCGCCGTGGTGGCGGTGGTGGTGCCGGACAGCGTGGCCGTCTGGCCGTCCATCAGGCGTGTGTCGTCGGTCCAGTTCAGCCCGGACGCCACGGTCAGCGGGGTGTTCGCCGTGGTCGGCTGCTGGTCGGCCAGGGCCGCGGTCTGGTCGATGCCGGGGTAGGTCTCCAGTCCCCACCGCGCGATCGGGCCGGCCGGGTGGCCGACGGTGAACTCGATGGAGCCGATGCCCTCGTTGGCGGTGGCGTCGACCGCGGAGACGTTGAGCACGTTACGGCCGAACTTCGGCGGGGCCACGGTGACCACCGCGTACTTCGGGCCGGTGCCCGAGGCGGTCACCTCGGTGGTCGCCGCGCCCCAGCCGTACTTGAACTTGGTGACGTCGGTGTCCGGCGACTCGATGCGGATGGTGCCGGTCTGGCCCGGGCCCGGCGGGATCGTCACCACCGAGGCGGTCACGGTCGGCCGCTGGGTGTCCACCGAGAACTGGCACCACGGCGACCACGCGCTGGAGAAGTTGTAGGGGGCCTTGTCGGTTGTCTTGGCCCGGTAGGCGTAGAGGGTGTTGGCCACCACGGTGACCGTGTTGCTGGTCGCGCGGGTGTTCGGCGAGATGCCGGTCTTGGCGGGCGGCGCCGTCTCCCGGGTCGGAACGGTGTCGGTCACCGTGGCGATGCCGCCGGCCGGCACCTTGATCCACTCGAACGTCCCGGTGAGCGAGTCGTCGCTGTCGGCGTCGGGGAACACGCCCGAGAACGTCGGGGTGTACGAGCCGATCGGCAGCACTCCCGTGGCAGGGCAGGCCACGCCCGCGACCTGCAGGTTGTTCGGCACTCCCGGCTTGGTGTCGTAGGTGACGTAGAGCGCGGCCTTGTTGGGCAGGAACTTCTTCCACCGGTCCTGCGTGGACTCACCCGATCCGCCGGAGTAGGCGGTGAAGGCGTACGTGATGGTGTTCGCGTTGGCGTTGGCGGCGTTCTGCACCTGCGCCGTGACGGTGCTGCCCGAGTAGTTCATCGGCATGTCCGCCTGCGAATCGGAGCAGCCGCCGGCCTTGTTGGCGTGACCCGACGCCTCGTCGGCGAACGAAACCAGCTTCATCGTCGACCAGGTCGACTTCGGCACGCCGGTGATCGCAGAGCTGAGATACATGGACGAGGGGGTGTTGCCACAGGACCACGAGTGGGTGAGGACCATCGCCACGTACGCCGACGCGATGTGCTTGCCCTTGAGGGACACACCGTTGCTGGCCGTGGTGGAGAACTCGAAGTACGAGCGCCACAGTGCACCGGTGTCGGGGTTCAGCCCGACCCGCGCGACGGAGATGTCGCTGTTGGTCGAGTTGGCGTTGTTCGCATACGCCCACTTGGTCTTCCAGACCCCCCAGCTCGGGTCGATGAAGACCGGGTAGACCGCATCCGGGCTGTCCAGCAGGGTCGTGTCCGGGCGCAGCACCAGCTTGCGGCCGGTGGCCTCGACGCCCACCTTCGCCACGCGGGCCGCGTCACCGGCGCTCGCCGCCGACGAGCGGTCCGCCGCGTGTGCCGAACGCGCGCCGGCGGCCGCCTTCGGCGCCCGCGAGTCCCACATCACGGCGGGCTCGGCCGCTGCCAGCACCTGGCCGCCGCTGACCGCGCGCAACGAGCCGTCACCGCCGTGCACGAGCTGAGCGTCGCCGCCCGTCGTGAACTCGATGTTGCGCAGCTTGGGGCTCTTCGCCGCCGCCGCCGACTTGACCGCCAGCACATGCGTGAAGCCGGTGTCGGTGGCCCGCACGACCAGGTCGACATCGGCCAGCACGTTCGGGTAGGTGACCGAGTCGCCCGATACCGTCGGCGCGGGCAGTGCACCGCCCGGCCAGGACAGGGTCATCTTCCGGCCGTTGCGGGTCAACGTCGCCAGCGGGCCCGTGCCGCCGCTGGAGAACGCCACGTCCGCCACCGAAGCCGCCGGGCGCAGCAGGCCGTCGGCGCTCCGGCTCAGGCCCAGGTCGACCGGGGTCCATGCGCCGTTCTTGCGGACCCGTTGCGGCACCACGGCGGACTCGAACGTGCGCAGGCCGTTCGGGTGCACGGTGATCTGCGTCGTCGCCGTGCGCGTCGAGTCGGCGACCACCGACCGGCCGCACGCGGCTGCCATGGCCGCCGCGGCGGACTCGGTCAGCGCCACGTCGGCGCACGCCGGCGCCGGTGCGGCGGCACCCGATGCCGCCAGGAACGTCACGCCGGCCGCTGCCGTCACGGCGACCGTGACGGCGGCTCCGAACAAGCCTCGCCAGGCGCCTGGGGCACCGGGCGACAGATTGCCATGATGTTTCATGGAAAATCCCCGTTTCTTAAGGTACGGAGCACCGTGCAGGCGCGGCCCCCGATGGGCCCGCCTCGGTGTTCACGGGATCAGATGAGTCCTTCGGCAATGGCGCGCCGAGGCGCGCAGGCCGGTCCGGGTCTGCTCAGGCTCGGCAGACCGCGGGTGAAGGACTTGACACGAAGGTGCTCGGGTCGGCTCCGCCGGCACCGACACACCACGAACGACACGGTTCCGCCGTGCCACCGAGTGCGAAGACGCACTCACTCTCGCGCGTCACGGCCGCATACGCGGCCGTCTGATGACGCCGACGTCCAATCACGCCCTACACCCCCGTGTGAGCAAATATCGACGGCGTCAACTTAGGCGGCCGCGGCCGATTCCATTGCCCCGCGGGGGACTCTCGGAGGGTGTCTGCCGAGTCAACTAATCGTCGCTCTCACTGCCGCGAGCGGCTTCAACAGTCCTGATTACTGAACGCAACCAAGCGCTATCGACGTACATAAATTGTGTGATCCACGCCACAGCCACCCACCGCCTGCCGGAATGTCCTGGTAGCCAGCGTGATACGCGGAAGTATCCGGGCACGGCCCGATGGCGGCGGATTCGCGTAGGCCGCACGTCACCCGGCCGCCTGACGTCGTCGGGTGTGCACAGGGCCTCCGTGTCCGGCGTTGTCGAACAACCCCGGACACGGAGGCCCTCACCCTTTGCGAGCGCGCCGGCCGTGCCGGGTCAGGCGATATCGAGCAGGCAGCCGGGAAGGTGGACGGTGCCGTCGGAGAAGCCCAGGTCGAGGGTCGCCAGGTCGGTCGCGCCGCCGGGCACGGACTGGCGGAGCGCGCGTTCCTCCCGCCACAGCAGGGTCTCGCCCTGCAGGCAGGGGAAGGACAGAGACGAGTCGCGCCCGGCCCGCTCGCCGAGGTCGAGCCGCCGCAGCGGGGCGCCGTCGCGCAGCGAGAACTCGAAGAAGAGCACCCCGTGCGCTGCGCCCCGGGTGTCGGCCTGGACCGCGACCACGTCGTCGTGCACCTGGTACAGCCGCGGGGTCGTGTTCAGCACCCCGATGGTCTCGCCGGGGCGCATCAGTGCGCCGACGTCCACGGTGAACTGCCGCAGCGCGCCCGTGGCGGGGTCGGTCACCGCCAGCGGGAAGGATCCGGCGGTGATGGTCCGGTCGTCGTCGCCGCGCAGCAACGTGCCGTCGTCGAGCACGGTCAGGGACTCGTTCCAGCCGGTGACGAGCGTCATCTCCCGGGACGTGCCGTCGGCGGGGGTGTGGACGAAGGGCAGGGCCGGGAAGTTGTTCGCCAGCAGCACGTGCCGGCCCGACCGGGACCAGGCTCGCACCTCGCCTGGCAGGCGCCGCTGCGTGGCGCCGGCCAGGTCCCGCAGGACGGTGCTGGACTGCCGGTCGGTCCAGCTCAGCCAGCGGCCGTCGGGCGAGAGCCGGATGTACCGCGCCTGCGACTGCAGGCGCAGTTGGTACCAGCCGGACTCGGCGGCGATCTGGAGCACGACGCCGTCGGCGGTCGACTGGGACCGGACCAGCGACGCCCGGCCGACGCCGCGGTCGGCCGGCAGGTCGGGTAGCGCCGTGCCGGCGGCGGGCAGGCTGCTCGGCAGGGTCGGGACGATGCCGAGACCGACCGGTTCGGGCGAGACGCTCGGCGACGGAGTCAGCATGGGCGGCGGTGTCGCGGGGGCCCGCAGCGCGTACACGGCGACGGCCAGCACCGCCGGCAGCAGTGCGAGCGCGGCGGCGGTGACCACCCTGCGTGCCCGCCGCGTCCGGGCCGTGGTGAGCGCGGCGTCCGCGTCGGCGTACTGGCCGGCCTGCTCGGCGAAAAGCGGCAGGGCGCGGCGCAGGTGGCCGAGGGCCACGTGGGTCTGGCTCTTGACCGTGCCGATCGAGCAGCCCATGGCGTCGGCGGTCTCCGCCTCGGACAGGTCTTCGTAGAAGCGCAGCACGACGACGGTGCGCTGGCGCGGGGTCAGGGTGTCCAACGCCTGCCCGAGCGTGATCCGGTCGACGATCTGGCGCGGTTCGTCGGGACCGGCCCAGTCGGGCACCTGCGCGACCGGCCGGGCCGGTCGCCGCCGCCACCACGTGATCCGCTCATTGATCATGATGCGGCGCACGTACGCCTCGGGCTGGCCATGCGCCACGATCTGCCGCCACCGTGCGGCCGCCTTGGCCAGCGCGGTCTGCACCAGATCCTCGGCCGCGTGGTGCTCGCCCGTGAGCAGGTATGCCGTGCGCGACAGCGCACCACCCCGCGCGACGACGAAATCGTGAAAGCCGTCGTACCTGTCCATCCGTCACCTCCGCCACCAACACGCGGCAGGCCGTCGGCAGGTTGGTGATTCACGCACCCGTTTCTCGCCCGGCGCGCCGACCGTCGCAGGCCGGCGATGCTACGCGGGTCTGCGGCCGGACCAGACCCCGGTGACGCGCCGCAGGACCCGGTCGCCGGCGGGAAGCTCCAGCACCCGGCGGTGAAACTCCTCGCGGCGGTCGACCGGCAGGTCCTCGATGAACGCCCGGTAGCCGTGGCTCATCGCCCACCGCCACAGCATCGCGTTGTCCCCGAACTCGATGCGGACCTCGGCCTGCTCCTCCCGGAGGTCCCCGAAACCGGCCTCCTCCAGCAGGTCGGCGGCGTCGACCGGCCGGCCCATGCTGCCGTTCGGCGGCAGGTGGGCCGCGAACTCCTGGAACAGGGCGTCCAGGCGGCGGCCGAGCGGAAACGCGTCGGCGTCGGGCTGAACACCGCGGCCGTCGTAGCTCGTGCGGGCGCTGCCACCGGTGAACGCGAAACGCCCGCCGGGCGCCAGGACGCGATACGCCTCGGCGACCCCGGCCGCGGGATCGTCGAGGACGTGGACGACGAACGAGGACACGACGAGATCGAAGCTCTCGGAAGGCAGGTCCAGGGCCTGCGCATCCATGACGTACGCCGAAGCCGCCGGGAAATCGGCGGCCAGGTGCTCGACCATCGCCGGTGACGCGTCGACGGCCGTCACGGCACAGCCCCGGGCCAGGGCCGGCGCGGTCAGCGCACCCCGCCCGCAGCCCAGGTCGAGCAGCCGGCAGCCGGCGGGCGGATCGAGCACGTCGACGATCGCCCTGCCGAACTCGGCGAAGAACGGAGCCACCTGGTCATAGTCCGCAGCCACACGATCGAACAGCTTCCACGCCGATTCCTCCACAGCGGACGAGTCTCGTGACGATCACCGGCCCGCGCAAGGCGTTTTCCGGTGGTCGGCGTCTCGGCGTCACCGGTACGCGATGATCTCCCGGAGGTCCGGGGCGACCGTGTCGGCGTGGGCGTTGACCGACCCGAACGGGTCGTCGGTGAGTTCGAACCACCACAGCTGCGGCTCTTTCGACCACTGCTCCAGACGGCGTATGCGGCCGTCGGTGTGCAGCCGTTCCAGCCGGTCCAGGCCACCGATCGCGGCCAGGTGCCCGGCACCGAGCAGGTTGCCCCAGTGCACGCCCCGGCTCATCGTGTCCAGCCGCTGCTTGCGCCAGTGCGCGGGGCCGCGCCGCTCGAACGGCGACTGCAGGGAGTCGGCCGATCCCGAGCCGTGGACGTAGCCGGTGACCGCGCCGAACCTGACCGCGGCCCGCTGGAGCAGGTCAACCACCGCGGCGATGCCTCCCGGTACCTGCTCGTCGAGCAGCGACCGCGCCGCGGTGATCACGATCGTGGCCGGGTGGCCGTCGGGAAGCGGGCCGGTGGCCTCGGTGAACTGGTCCCGCAACTCGACGTGGACGCTGATGCCGCGGTGGTAGCTCGATCCGCTGCCCTCGCCGTTGAGGCGGGCCAGCCGCAAACCGAGGGAGTGCAGTTGACCGTCCCGTAGCCGGGCCATGGCGCGGTTCCACTGCGCGGTGCCGGCACCGGTGTACGACCAGCGGCCCTTGACCGACTTCGCGTCGATGCTCGCGGACACCCCGTACGGCGGGGCGCCGTCGCCGGCGGCGGACAGCCAGACCCGGTCCGGGCCGTAGGTCGCGAGCACCGGGTCGATCAGCAGCTGCCGCGCGTCGGTGAGCCAGTCCGCCAGCGCGTCGATGTGCTCGGCCAGGTCGGTGTAGGTGTAGAGCTGGCACACCAGCCGGGGCTCGGCGGCGCGGGCGTGGGGCGAGGCCGACGTCATGTCGATGCCCAGCAGCTGTTCGGGCAGCTCCGTCTCGACGAGCCCGCGGTGGGGCGGGGCGGCGGCCGGCGTCGCGTCGGCTGCCACCTGGGCGCGCGCCCAGGCGACCGCGGCGTCGATGTCGGTGCACTCGGCCGGCACCGCCAGCCAGGGGCCGTGGTCGGGCAGGCGGGGGGCCGCCTCCAGTGTGCCGTGCCAGCCGTACAGGACCAGTGCCGGATTGCCGGTCAGGTAGAACGTCCACGAGCCGAATGTGGTGGCGCCGACGGTAATTTCCCGCCAGGCCGCGACGAGGCAGCCAGGGCGGCCCCAGTCCTCCAGTTCGTGCTGGACGACGAACCGTGCCCACGCCGGCCCGTCGTGGTCGATCGCCGTTGCCAGGAACATCGGGGCGGGCTGCGCCGGTTCGGTGCCTCCTGCGGCGGACCGGGTCAACGCCAGGTGCTGGAACTCGGGGCGTTCGAGGATGTCGCCGGTCTCCTCGGCGTGCTCGGCCTGGTAGAGGTAGCCGTCGGGCGGGATCACCCCGAGCGCGGCCAGGGTCGCGAACAGCCCATCCTCGGCCAGCACGTAGCCGCGGGACAGGATGTCGTCCAGCCGGTCCGGCTCAGCCCCGGTCAGCCCGGCTTCGGCGGCCCACGCCAGCATCGCCGTCACCACGGGGATGCGCTCGGCGGCCTGGGTCTGCTCGTCCGGCTCCTCCGCCCGGCCGGGAATGCCGTAGTCGGCACCGGCCTCCTCGTTGAACAGCCAGCGGAACCGCTCCTCGCCCTTGTCCCAGCCGATCAGCAGCGACACGTCGCTGTCCAGCACGGACGCGGTCAGCATCGGTCCCGGCACCGTCGTCCACGGTGCTCCCGGGTTCAGCGGGTTGGCACTGCGGGCGATGAAGGCCGACCAGCCGTCGACGGTGCCGGCGCCCGGCTCCCAACCGTCCGGGTCAGCGGGTGCCCCGGTGGATCCGACAAGCACGTACGCGGCCCACAAGCCCATGGCACAGCTCCCCTCAGCGTGATCGACGCGCTGAGGTTAGTGGCAGTGGGCGACATCCGCTGCCCGCCAACGGGTCTGCGGGCATGAACGGGGGTCGGCCGACCAGCCGGTGGGCGGCGGGGGTCAGCGGCTGGGCGAGGTGGACGGGGTAGGCGCTGTCCCGTAGAGGGCCTGGATGATCGCCATGGCCAGCGCGTTGGCCGGCTGCTTGCCGTCCGGAGCG
Organism: Catellatospora paridis; assembly: GCF_009720365.1. Classification (GTDB taxonomy): domain Bacteria; phylum Actinomycetota; class Actinomycetes; order Mycobacteriales; family Micromonosporaceae; genus Catellatospora; species Catellatospora paridis. The sequence continues at coordinate 310,713 of NZ_ML769317.1, forward strand.
GCGAACAGGCTGGTCAGCACGATGACCGTGTCCTTGCGGACGGGGTCGTGGGCCATGAACGAGTTGAACCCTGGGATCTGGCCGTCGTGGCCGTACAGCGGCCCGAACCGGACGAGCGCCAGGCCGTAGCCGACCTCGAACGGTGCCGGGGTCTGGATCGGCTGGATGCTGTCCAGCCGCATCTGCTGTGTCTTCGCGTCGAGCAGCCCACCGCTCACCAGCGCCGTGGCGTACTTGGTCAGGTCCGCGGCCGTGGATATCGCGGCACCGGCCGCCCACGCCCACGACGGGTTGGTGACGGTGACGTCCTTGGGCGCCAGGGTGCCCGCGGCGGCGGCCGCCTGCTCGGCCTGCGGCAGTGCGGGGTCGGCGAGCGTGCTGACGTTCGTGCCGAACATGTAGCCCTGCGGGTGGGGCGCGGGGATGTCGGCGTCCGTCGGCGCGGGCAGGAGCGTCTCGCGCAGGCCGAGCGGGCCGAAGATCCGCTGCTGGAACTCGTCCTGCAGGGAACGGCCGGTGAGCTGCTCCACGATGAGGCCGGCCAGGATGAGGTTGGTGTTGGAGTAGTGGAACCCCGCGCCCGGCGCGAAGTACGCAGGCTTGGCGAACGCGATGGCGAGCAGTTCCTCGGGCTTCCAGACCCGCAGCGGGTCGCTGTCGAGCTGGGCGTTGAACTGCTCGTCCTCGGAGTAGTTGTAGAGCCCGCTGCGCATGTTCAGCAGCTGTGCGATGGTGATGGCGTCGCCGTCGGGCACCTCCGGCCGGTACTTCGACACGGGGTCGTCCAGGCCGATCCTGCCTTCCTGGACCAGTTGCAGGAGCACCGTGCCGGTCATGGTCTTGGTGTTCGAGCCGATCCGGAAGCGGTCGCCGACGGTCACCGGACCGCCGCCGTCGACCGTGCGGGTGCCGAAGGTCTGGGTCCAGTCGCCCTTCTCCGGTGACGTGATCATCACGACCGCGCCGGGCACGCGCATGTCGCTGATGATGGTCTGCAGCGTGTTCTGCAGCTGCGCGGCGTATGCGGGCGTCGCCGGAGCGGGCGTCTGCCAGGTCGCCGGTTCGCCGATCGTGTAGCCGCAGGCGCCCGCGAAGGCCGTGACGGCGACGAACGACATGACCACTCCACCTGCGCTGAACCGTCGCATGCCAGGACCCCCGTCCCTGTCGCAACCTGGCCGTCGAGGGGTCGAACGCCTCGTCACCACTGCACCGAGTACATCAAATGCCAGAGCGCCCGGCAGGGTTTCCTGCAGATGCACGCCAGACCTCCGGCCTCAGGCATCGACACAAACCGTCACCGTTCGATACTCTGCGGACGCCCGACAAGGCCGGCACGACACTCCGATCCAGCCGGTCATGCCATCGACCTCAGGCGACAGGCCAGTCACCGCCCGGCGGGCCGTCATCCTCCGCGATCAGGGCGCGACCTACGAGACCAGGGGGTTCCCGTGGTGGGACTGGGCGGTGGTTCCCGCCGGCGTGAGGTGGTGCGGCTGATGTCGGACGGCGAGCGCTGCTACGGGCGGGGTGACCTCGCCGGCGCGGTCGACCGGTATCAGCGGGCCTGCGCGCTGGTCCAGGACGCCATCCACACCGAACCGTGGGACGCCGACAACGCGCAGCAACTCGGATCGATGTTGTACACCCTCGGTGAGTGGCTGCTGCAGGCGGAGGACTACCCGGCCGCTGTCGACGCGCTCGTCGCGGCCGAGGCAGCCTATGAGCGCCTCGGTGATCCGCCCGGACAGCTCGTCGCCGACGTCGTGATCCGCCGTGCCCGGGCGCACGCGGCGGCCGGCCAGCCGTTGTCGGCGATCGCCGAGGCCCAACAGGCGGTGACCACCTGCCTGGCCCTGACCGCCGAGCACGCCGACCCCGAGGACATGATCCCGGCTGCTCGGGTGGTCGCATTGGCCGCGCAGGTGCAGCTGTCCATCGGCGGCGACCCGGACGTAGCCGTCAGCGCCGCCGACTGGGCCCTGCGGCAATACCTGGCGGCGTTCCGCCGCGGCGGCCAGTTCGCGCTGCCGGCGGTGCACGCCCCCGCGGTGCGCGCTGCGGCGGCCACCGCCTTCATCGTGCACGCCGCCGCGGGTCGGAGCGAACTGGCGCAGACGGCACGGTGGTTCTTCACCGTCGCCGGCGGTGGGCCACTGCCCGGCGGCGACCTGGTGGAGCGGGTGGCCGAGCGTCAGCCCACGCTCGCGCAGGCGCTCGGCGTCGCGGGCCGGCCCGAGCTGGCCGACAGGCTCACCGCGCCGGCCACCGAGGTCAGGATCCTCGTGCCGGCGATGCGATGCTCCCCGCAGCTCGCCCCGGCGTACGCCAAGATCATGGGGGATCTGCTGATCGCCGCGCCCACCTGGGACGAGCTGCTGTTCGGTCTGGAGGCGCACGCGCTGTTCGCGGCGGCGTCCCAGCAGCGGGTGCCGACCATGCGTTACCAGTTCGGCGAGTTCGGCCTGCACTGGGCTGCTGCGGTCGTCAACTTCGGGCAGCGCCATGCCGAGAACGACAACGTGCCGGCCGCACTCGACGCCGCCGCGTGGCTGTCGGGCATCATCGGGCAGCTCGCCCCGCACGCGATGGCCCATCCGCAGGTGCGGTTCAACGCGTTGAGCCTGTCCCAATGGCAGCACGGCCTCTACACCGCGGTAGGCGACACGGCCGCCGCCGCGCAGGTGGCCGCCGTCATCACGACGCTGGAAGCGATGCCCGGCTCGTAGATCGCAGCTTTATGGCCTCCGAACTGCCGTTTCATCGGCACCGGAGCCCGGCACCGGGGTCGGCAGCGGTCCGCTCGCCATCGACCTGAGCCTGGCGAGCAGCTCGCTGCGGCTGTCGCAGCCCAGACGCCGGCGGATACGGGCCATGTGGTGTTCGACCGTCTTGGCGGAGATGAACAACTTCTCGCCGATCTGGCGGTAGGTCAGTCCGGCCAGCACGAGGTCGGCCACCTCCTGCTCGCGCGCGGTGAGCGGGTTCGTGTCGCGGGCCCGGTCGGGTCGTCCCGCCGGGGCGGGCTCGGAGTCTGTGGCGGCCGGGCGGTCCGGCTTCGGCTGCAGGAGCCGGGCGTAGTCGAGCAGCGTGGTCATCGTCCGCCGATCGGCGGTGCGGATGGCGGCCTGGCCGGCGAGTCTGGCCGCGTCCCAGGGCAGGCCGACGCCGTGCAGCCGCCGGGCGGCGGTCTCGACGGCCTGCAGATCGACGACGCCGTGCCACACCTGCCACCAGCTCTCGGCAGCGCCGGCGACCGCCGAGCCGAATCGGGTGTGCCGGACACGCGCGAGCGCGGCCACCAGCTCGGCGGCGGCGGTCTCGTCCTCGGCGACGATGGCGGCGTGCAGGCTGCTCCAATGCAGCGGAGCCGCCCACAGCGGCGGGTCGCCCAGCCGGCCCAGCAGCAAATGCGCCTCGCGCAGATGCTCCCGGACCAGGCCCGGCTCACCGGCCCGCGCCGCGGCGACGGTGAACTCGCCGAGCGGGAGCAGCGTGAACAGGTCCACCGGGTGCCGCATGAGGGCTTCGCGGGCCCGTTCCCAGCCGCGGAGCAGTGCGGGCAGGTCGCTGTTGCGGCGCGCGACACCGACCTCCAGCGCCGTGGCGAACAGCTGGTCGCGGGGTTCCAGCGCGGTGCCGTGGCGGGCCGTGGCGTCGAGGATCGCGGCGGCCGCCGCGGTCTGCCCGCGCATCATATGGATCCACGCCTGCAGCAGCCGGTGGCGCCGGGTCAGCAGCGACCCGCCGATACGGGCCCGCACGGCACGGGCCAGGACCGAGCTGCTGAGGTCGAACTCGCAGCAGTGCAACCCGACGACCGCGGCGAGTGCGGCAGGGCTGTCCGGCAGGAGCTCGGCCCGGCCGGCGGGTTCCAGCAGCGCCGCGGCCTGCGTCAGCGACGACAGGGCGGCGGTCGGTGAGCCGGTAAGCGTCTCCCGCAGCCCCTGGGCCATGAGCACGGACGCGCTGGTGAGCAGGGTCGGTGGAGCCGCCGGTCGCTGATCGGCGGCCGCGTCGAGCAGCTCGGGCCGTCCGGTCGCGGTGGCGGCGATCGCCGCGAACGCCGCCGCGCCGGCGGTGTCCGACCAGCGGTACAGGTCGGCGCTGCGGCCGAGCTGGCCGCGGTGGGCGAGCGCGGCGGCGGTGACCATGGCGGCCTCGGCGCGTACGGCGGGATCCGGTTCGGCCAGTGCCCGGTCCGCCAGGCGCAGCGCGACGTCGAGGTCGCCGGTCAGCGCGGCCGCGCGCGCCCAGCGGGCCGGCGAAGCCCTGCCTCCGGCGGCGGCCGCGGCGGCGAGCAGGTCCGCCGCGAGCGCCGGCTCGTCGGCCAGGACCTCGTCGGCGGCCGCCGCGAGCGGACCGGTCAGGTGGGCGTCGGCGAGACCGGCCCGGCGCAGGACCCGGACCACGGGCAGCGCCGCGCCGCCGCGCTGGAGTTGGATCTCGGCCAGGCGCTGCCAGACATCCTCCCGCAGGTCCGTGGGGCTGTGCGCGACGATCGCGTGCCGCACGATCGGTGACAGCCGGCCGCTGGGCCCGAGCAGGCCCGCCGCGCGTGCCGCCGCGTGCATTGCGTCCAGCTCGTCGGCGGTCCTGCCGAGCAGCTCACAGGCCACCGCCAGCGGCAGGTCCACCCCCGACGCGGCGGCCAGCAGCAGGCGGCGGACGTCGGCTCCCGCGTCGTCGAGGTCGGCGGCGAACGGGGCCAGCGCCGCGGCCGGCAGGTCCACCGGCTCGGCGGCCCGCCGGTGGTCCGGGGCGCCGGCCAGCGCCCGCGCCAGCCGGTCGACGTGTCCGGGCACGCCGCCTGCCTGCGTGTGTACGAAACGGACGGTCGCCGGCGTCGCGGCGTCGCCGAGCACCGCCGTCAGGAGGGCTGACGTCTGCTCCTCGCCGAACGGGCCGAGAGTCAGCGGCGGGCCGTGCCGCCGGAGCACGTCGGCCAGCTCCGCCAGAGCGGCCGGGCGCGGCCACGGCCGGTAGGCGACCACGAGCCGGCACCGGTTGCCCGTGAGGAGTTCACGCAGGCCTCGCAGGCTGTCGGGGTCCAGGGCGTGCGCGTCGTCGACGAGCAGCACGCTGTCGGATGTATGCGGCGTCGAACGGTCGAGCCGGTGGTCGATGACGGTGACGCCGGCGGACCCGTGGGCGCGTGCCAGCTCGCGCAGGACCGTGCTCTTGCCGTGCCCGCCGGGAGCCTGGACGGCGACGCCGGCCAGGAAGGGCGCCTGCTCGGCGAGGAAGTCCCGGACGCTGCCGGGCAGGAAGGGGGACTGGGTGGTCGTCCGCGGGCGGGGCACTGAGGTTCCTTACTGGGCGGGAGCGGGTGGTCCGGTCTGGTCGTCGGCCCGGCTACGGAACCCGGCCGCGGGCGTGCGCGAACATCGCCGACGACCGACTCCTGGGCAGGCTCAGGTCGGTGATGCGCACGGGAGGGCGCGGCGGTGCGGCGTCATGCCAGTCGGTGCCGCCGCCGTCGGGCACCGGGTGGTCGTCGTCCGGGTCGGGTGCGGCGGCGTGCCGGGGCGGCTCGTCCCGCGGCGCCTGCCCGGCCGCGGTGACCAGGCGCTGTGCCACCAGGGCCGCGCCCATGGCCGCCGTGGGCTGGGCGTCGGCGCTGACCGCGACGTCGCCCGGCAGCTGCTCGCCGATCATCTCGGTGAGCAGCGGCAGGTCTGCGGCGGCGCCGGTGAGCAGCACCCCGTCGAGTTGGTCGGGCCGCAGCCCGGCGTCACGCACGGTGCGCAGCAGGGTGTCGACGAGCAGCAGCAGCATCGGGCGGATCGCCTCGCCGTACGCGGCCCGGCCCACGGGCACGGCGGTCAGTCCCAGCGGCAGCGGTACCAGGACCTCGGTCTGCGCGGCGGTCGTGAACGTCAGCCGCGCCTTGGCGCAGGCCGCCTGCAGGTCCAGCAGCGCCAACCGGATCTGCGGATCCTGCAGGTAGCCGCGTCCGAACTCGCGGGTCAGCCGGGCCCGGACCAGCTCGGCCAGCGCCTCGTCGAAGTCGTCGCCGCCGAGCGGGTCGACGCCCTGCCGGCAGCTGGGCATGGTGGATCCGGTCGGCGTGCGGCGCACCACGGATGTCTCGAACCCGTTGCCGCACATGCTCAGCACGGCCAGTGTCCGGCCGTCGAACTCGCGCCAGGCGTGGGCCGTCGCGGCCGCCACGGGTGCGGGCAGCAGCGTCGCCTCGCCGAGTCCGGTGTCCCACAGGGCCCGCCGCAGCAGGCCGCGGCGGTGCTCGCCCCAGGTCGCCGGGTGGCTGACCGCCAGGTGCTCGGGGCGGCTGCCGGTCTGCGCCTGTGCCCGCTCGACGGCCCAGTCGACCAGCACGGCGGTCAACGTGTGCGGCAGGCACGGCTCCCCGGCGACGACCTGCGGCACGTCGTCGCCGACCCGCTGCACGAAGCCGCGGGCGATGCGGCGGCCGTCGACCATGGGCCCTTCGGCGACCTGGTCGCCGACGGAGAACGCCCCGTCGGCGGCGACCCGCAGCACGGCAGGCACGGTGTATGCGTTCGCCCCCAGCCGCAGGGGCTCGGGCGGGCCCCACGTCCAGCTCGCGAAGCTCGATCTGGCGGCGCTCAGGTGAGTGTCGCTGAGATCGATCCCTAGGACGTACGACATCGGACTCCTTCCCCCGCGGGGCACCGCCCCGGTGGGCCCCGGTGAGGTCCACGGGGTGTGTATCGTCCTGGCTCCCCCATTCGTTACAGCCGACCTCCCGAACGGGTCCCGCGTCACACCGAACAGGTAGCCCCTAACCCCCTAACGCCCGAGGGGGGTGGTTCCCCGGCCCCGGGCCGCGGTGATCGGGGCCGCGTCCCCGACGCCCGGCGGGACCGGCGGACCCTACGGTCGGAGCCGATCAAGGACCACGGATCGACCACCGACACCACTGAAGGAGACCGTCACCATGGACGGACACCAGACGCTGCGCGACTTCGTGCTGGAGCTGATCACGGACTCGCAGGCCCGCGCGGCGTTCGAACTGGACCCGGAGGGCAGCCTGCAGGCCGCCGGGCTCGGTGACCTGACCCCGGCCGACGTGCAGGACGTCATCCCGCTGGTCGCCGATCTCGCGCCGGCCCAGGCCATCACCAGCCCGGTGCAGTTCGCGCAGAACCTGGGACTCGACACCCTGCCCACCGACGGCACCGCCGCCGTGAGCCAGTTGCAGCACCTCGCCGAACTGCTGCCGGTCGGGGGGCACTCGGCCAACAGCGACCTCAACTTCGCGACCCTCGGCGCGGTCTCCACCGCCCCGGCGCTGTCCGCCCTCGGCGGCGGCCTGTTCGCGCCCACTGTGGTGGGCACGGGAACGGGCGCCGCCTTCGGCACCGGCGACGGGACGGTCGGCCTGACGTCCGAGCACGACGTGTCCGGCACCCTGGACGCCGACCTGACCATCCCCGGCCTGCCCGCGACCGGGCCGCTCCCGGTCGGCGGCGACGGCGGGCCGCTGCAGCCGGTAGAGGGGACGCTGGGCACCGTCACCTCCGTCATCGACGGTGTCGGCGACCTTCCCGTCCTGGGCTCTGTCACCGGCGAGCTCGACAGCGTGCTCGGCGGCGCGGGCGGCCTGACCGGCGGCCTCGACGGCACGCTCGGCGGCGACGGCGGGGTCGGCGGCCTCCTCGACGGCACCCTGCACGCGACGACCGACGTCACCGGCGACCTCGGATCCACGCTCGGCGTCGGCCACATCACGGGTGACCTCGGCCTGAGCGGCGACGCGCACGCCGGCGGCACCGGCGTGCTCGGTCTGGCCGACGGCCTGCTCTGACCAGGCGTTCGACGTCGCACCGACGGCTGGACCGCCCGGCGACGGGCGGTCCAGCCACTCGCTACTTGATAATTCCTCTGATATCGGCAGAATCCATCCCGTGATAGCACCAATCTGGCTCGACGTACTCGACGAAACCGCCCGCCTCAGCGCGGCCCACGGCCGCACCGACCTGGTCGAGTCGGTGCAGCAGAAGCGCACCCAGCTGCTGGACCCCCGACTGCGTGTCCTCGTTTTGGGCGAGCCCAAACAGGGCAAGAGCCAGCTCATCAACGGCCTGCTCAACGCCCCGGCCTGCCCGGTCGGCGACGAACTCACCACCGTGCTGCCGACCGTCGTCACGCACGCCGAAAACCCGTCCGTCGCGCTCGTGCACACCCCGCCCGCCCGCAACCGCCCCGGCGGCACGATCACCGAACCGGACCGCACGCCCCTGCCGCTCGACCAGGTCGCGGCCGCGGTCGGCGGCAAGCTCGGCGGCCACCCCGGCGCGGCACACGTCGAGATCGGTCTGCCCCGGGCCCTGCTGGCCAGCGGCATGGTCCTCATCGACACTCCCGGCCTCGACGTGCTCGACCCGGCACAGCTCGACGCGCTGACCGCCTTCGCCCGCGCCGACATCGTCCTGGTCGCCTCCGACGTCAACAGCGAACTGTCACCGTCGGAGATCTCGACCATCGGGCACCTCGCCCAGTCGCACGCGCGGGTCGCCCTGGTGCTCACCAAAATCGACCTGTCGCCGCGGTGGCGTGACGTCGCCGAGCAGTCCCGCCGCCGCCTGGCCGCGATCGGGGTGCGCCCCGCGGTCATTCCCGTCTCCGCCGACCTGCGGCTGCGGGCCGCGGGCAGCAACGACAGCACCGTCAACGCCGAATCGGGGTTCCCCGCACTGCTCGCGCGCCTCAACACCGACCGGGCCGCCAAGACCGACGAACTGGCCCGGGCCGCCGTCGGGCAACTCACCCGCACCGTCATCGAGCAGTTGGCCGCACCGCTGCGCACCGAGCCGCCCGAGGCGCAACCGGCGCCGGCCCCCGGGCCGATGTCACGGCTGCACGAGGCCCAACGCACCGTCGACGAGCTGCGCCGATGCTCCGTACGGTGGCAGCACACGCTCAACGACGAGATGGCCGACCTGCTCTCCGACCTTGAATACGACCTGCGCGACCGGACCCGCAAGATCCTGCGCAAGGTCGACGAGGTGTTCGACAAGGCCGACCCGCTGTCGGACTGGGACACCTTCGCCCAGTGGCTCGACGAGAACCTCCTCGAAGCCGACGAGGCCAACCACGGCTGGATGCTCCAGCGCTTCGACGTCATCAGCCGCCGCGTCGCCGAACACTTCCTGGCCTACGGCTACGGCGACGACACCGCGCCGCGCTGGTCGCCGACCTCCCGCGACCACCTCACCGAGAACGTCCCGCTCATGGAGCAGCCCTACGTCGACAGGTTCACCTACGCCCAGAAGTTCTTCACGGGACTGCGCGGGTCCTACGGCGGCATCCTCATCTTCGGCCTGGCCACGAGCCTGGCCGGCATGCCGCTGATCAACCCGGTCTCGCTCGGCGCCGGCGCCCTGTTCGGCGCAAAGACGGTCCTGGACGAGAGCCGCGGGCTGCTCAAACGGCGGCAGGCCACGGTGAAGGCGGCCGCCCAGCGCCACGTCGACGACTTCTTCCTCCTGGTCAGCAAGGACTGCCGGGACATGGTGCGCCAGCTGCAGCGGCTGCTGCGCGACCACTACACGGCGCTCACCGAGCAACTGCAGCAGGAGATCGTCGAGTCCCTGCGCCGCGCCAAGCTGGCGGCCGACGCCGACGTCGCCGAACGTGACCAGCAGATGCGCCAGCTGGCAGTGCTGCAGGAGCAGGCCCGCCGGCTCGCCGCGGCACCCGCCGGAGCCCGGGCATGAGCCGCGACGCCCGCAGCCTCGACGACGCGGTGCGCCGACTCATGCAGGAGGCCTGGAACCTGAGCGGGGAGGACGGCCGCGCCGCGGCACAGCTCGACCGCCTGTACGGCCGGCTCCAGGGGCCGCTGCACATCGCCGTCGTCGGGCCGGGCCGCTCCGGCAAGTCCACGGTGGTCAACGGGCTCATCGGAGACCAGGTCGCCCCGCTGCCGCTCGGCGACGGCCACGACGTCGTCACCTGGTACGCCGACGGGCCGCAACCGCACGTCACCGCATGGACCGCCGACGGCGCCGCCCGGGAACTGGCCACCACCCGCACCGCCCACGGCCTGCGGGTGGACCCGCGCACCACACGGCGCTCGGGGATCACCGACCTCAAGGTGGCCTGGCCGGCCCGCTCACTGCGGCACCTGACCCTCGTCGACACCCCTGGCGCCGACCCCGCCGACGACGGACACCGTGCCGCGGCCGAGCCAGCCGTCGGCGAGGCCGATGCGATCCTCTACGCCAGCCCGGAGATCCGGGGCACCGACCTGCAGCTCCTCCAGAACGCCCAGCACGGCGCCGTCGCCACGGCGACACCCGTCAACACCGTCATCGTGCTGACCCACGCAGACCAGGTGGGCGGCGGCCGCATCGACGCGCTGCTCACCGCCCGCCAGCTCGCCCGGCGCCACCAGCGCGATCCCGCGGTCGCGGCGACGTGCGCGGGCGTCGTCGCCTACGGCGGCCTCGTCGCTCTCGCCGGCCGTACCCTGTCCGACGCCGACTTCACCGCCGTGGCCGCCATCGCGGCAACACCACGCGACACCCAGGACGCGTGCCTGATGTCAGCCGACCGTTTCGCCGGCGACGACTGCCCGCTGCCGGTCGACCCCGACGTGCGGCGCGGGCTGCTCCACCGCCTCGGCATCCACGGCGTACGCCTGGCGGCGACGCTGGCCCGCACCGGCTGCGCCAGCCGAGCCGAACTCGCCGCCGAACTCGTCCGACGCAGCGGACTCGCCGAACTCCGCGAGGTCATCATGGGCTGCTTCGTCGAACGGCGTACGGTCCTCAAGGCGCGCACCGCGCTGGCGGGCCTGGAACGGCTGGCGGACCGCCTGCCCGGCCAGGACGGCGTCCACCTGCGCGCGCGGATCGAACAGCTGCTCGCCACCGCGCACGACTTCCGCGAACTGCGGCTGCTGGCGGCGATGCGCTCCGGGCAGGTCGCCTTCACCGCAGAGGCCGGCGCCGAAGCGCAGCGGCTCCTGGGCGGCAACGGCACCGACGCCGCGGTCCGGCTGGGCGCCGACCACGAACTGTCCGGCGGCGAGCTGCGGGACCTGACCGCCGACGCCATGCACCGCTGGCAGCAGCACGCGGAAGACCCGCGGCTGGACCTACACCAGCGGCGGGCCGCAGCGGCCGTCGTACGCAGCTGCGAAGGCCTGCTGGTCGGCCTGGGCCGGTGACGACCTCGCCCGCGGGCCGTCGAAGTCAGCGCTCACGCGGCGTCACCAGGCCGCACTCGTAGGCGAAGACGACGAGCTGGGCGCGGTCGCGGGCGTGGAGCTTGGCCATCGCCCGGTTGACGTGGGTCTTCGCGGTCAGCGGGCTGATCACCATGTGCTCGGCGATCCGGTCGTTGGACAGCCCCCGCGCGACCAGGACGACGGCCTCACGTTCGCGGTTGGTCAGCCACTTCAGGCCGTCGCCGGCCCCGGTGCGCGGCGGCTCGGCGACGTACCGGTCGATCAGCCTGCGGGTGATCGACGGGGCGAGCAGCGCGTCGCCGCGCACGGCCACCCGCACGGCATGCAGGAAGTCCTCGGGCTCGACGTCCTTGACCAGGAACCCGGCGGCACCGGCCCGCAGCGCGTCGAAGACGTACTCGTCCAGGCCGTAGTTGGTGAGGATGACGACGTGCACCCCGGCCAGGGCCGGGTCCGCTGCTATCCGCCGGGTCGCCTCGATGCCGTCGACGACCGGCATCTGGACGTCGATGAGCGCGACGTCCGGCAGGTGCCGCCTGGCGAGTTCCACGCCCCGCTCGCCGTCGGCGGCCTCGGCCACCACCTCGATGTCGTCCTCCGCGTCGAGCAGCGCGCGGAACCCGCTGCGGATGAGCGGCTGGTCGTCGACGAGCAGAACGCGGATCATCGCGCTCGGTCCACCGGGAGCTCGGCGTGCACGGTGAAGCCGCCCTCGCCGCGCGGCTCCGCCCGCAGGCGGCCACCGAGGGCGGTGACCCGTTCCCGCATCCCGAGCAGCCCGACGCCGGGCGTCGGGGCGGTGTCCGCGACGGCGGCGCCGTCGTCGTCGACCTGTATCGCTAGGGAGCCCGGACGGTAGTCGATCCGGACCGAGGCCGTCGCGGCAGCGGCATGACGGGCGATGTTGGTCAGCGACTCCTGAACGATCCGGTACGCGGTCCGATCCACGGCGGCCGGCACGTCGTGCGGCCGACCGACGACCGTCAACGTCGCGTCCAGGCCGGTCGTGCGGGCCCGCTGCAGCAACGCCGGGACATGGTCGAGCCCGAGCGGCGGGGTCTTGCCGTCGTCACGCAGGGCCTCCAGGGTCGCTCGCAGCTCCCGGGCCGCCTCCCGGCCGGCCTCCTCGATCGCCAGCAGCGCCTCCGGCACCTGTTCACCACGTTTGCGAGCCAGGTGGACGGCGACCGCGGCCTGCACCTTGATGACCGAGATCTGGTGGGTGAGCGAATCATGCAGCTCCCGCGCGATGTGCAGCCGCTCCTCGTTGGCGCGCCGCAGCGCGGTCTCCTCCCGGGTGCGCTCGGCTTCGTCCGCCCGCCGCTCGGCCTGCCGCAGCGCTTCGCCGGCGGCGCCGGCAGCCACCAGCCACGCGATCTCCAGGGCACCGCGCGAGCGGGCGAGCGCTTCACCGACGGGCGTGTCCGGCGACAGGGCGACAACCGCGAGCGGAAGCGCGGCCAGCACCGTCACCGCCGACACGACCGTGACGATCCGGTGACCCGCGCGCACGGCTGCGTACACCGCGAACAGGAACGCGACGGCCGGCACGTCGAAACCGAGCGCCTGATGCCCGACCGCGCACAGCCCGGTGACGACCAGGACGGCGACCGGAGCCCGGCGGCGCGCGACCAGCGCCAGGCCGCCGGCCGCCAGCAGCACGTAGCCGAGCAGGTCGAGGCCGTCGGCGGAGCGCTGCCCGGGCAGGCCGGCGACCAGCAGGGTCACCGCGACGCAGACGGCGATCGCCCCGTCGGTGACACCGGCCGGAATCCGGAGCCGTTCGGTGCTCATGGGCGCACCCTAACCGGATCCTGCCGCGGGCGACTCCTCCCCGCAGACGAGCGGCCGCATACCGCACCCGCAGTACCCACCCGGCGGCTACGGCGGGCGCAGCAGCCGGATCCGGCCCCGGTGGCAGCGGGAATCGCCTCCGTACGCACGACGACCGGCCGCCCGCACCGCGACATGCTCAGGTGACGTCCGAACCTCGGAAGCCGGACGCACGAAGGAGGAGCGGAAATGAACACCTCGAGAGCCCTGACGCCGGTCCGGCTGGTGCTCACCGTCGCCGCAGCCGCCCTGGCCGGCGGCTTCGCCCTTGCCGCGCCGGCGGCCGCGCACCTGTCGGCCCAGCCCGCCGCCGCGGACGTCTACACCATGAGCGCCGGGCGACTCGGCGCCAGCGTCGGCGGCCTGCTGGGGCTGGCCGGCATGATCATCGGTGGGCTGGCGCTGGCCCGCCCCACCGGCCGACTCGGCACCGCCACCGGGCGGTTGGGAGCCACCATGGCCCTGGCTGGAGGGCTGCTCAGTATCGCCCTCGGCGGGCTGGTCGCGGTGACCTCCGACAGCGGCATCGGCACCGGCAACGGACGCGGCGGGGCCTACGTGGCCCTGGTAGTGGGACTGATCGCCGTGATTCTCGGCGGGCTGGCCACGGCCCGCTCCCGCCGCACCGGCTGACCCGGTCCGCGCCTCCTGGGTGCGGGACGACGCCCGGTCGCCAGCCAGGGTGTCGTTCCGCGCCTGAGATCGGCGCGCGTGGGGCGGCAGATGGATGGGCCGAGGGCCAGGCGAGGATCGGTCGAGCGGCGAGGACCTCGACGACCAGCGCGTGGACCGCACGACGTCCTACGACTAGCGTGGCCGCATGACGCGCAGGTGGGTACTCCCGATTCTCTTCGTGTTGATCGGGATTGCAGTGGCGGTGCGGCAGGTCAGCACCGGGTCGACCGGTGCCGGGGTGGCACTGGGGCTGGTTTTCGTGCTGCTCGCCGTGGGGCTGTCGCCGCTGGTCTTTCCCCGGTCGCTCGCCGCGGCCGAGGCACAGCGGCGCAGCGCGGTCGACGGCAGGCCGATCATCTACTGGCGGCCAGGTTGCCAGTTCTGCCTGCGGCTTCGTATCCGCCTGGGTCCTGCGGGCCGACGTGCGCACTGGGTCGACATCTGGCGCGACCCGGACGGCGCGGCGGCGGTGCGTGCCATCACCGGCGGTGACGAGACGGTGCCGACCGTCGTGGTCGCGGGGCAGCCGCACGTCAACCCCGACCCTGGCTGGCTGCGCGGACAGCTCGCCTGATCACCGGAAACGCGTGACCGGCCGGGTGCTGTCGCACCCGGCCGGAGTTCTCAGCGTTGTGCGGGACTGTGCGGGTCGGAGCCGTGCGGGCGGAACATGGTGCGGGCCATGATGAGCAGCATCGCCAGGAGGCCGCCGAGCAGGGCGAGCCATGACCAGGCCCAGCCGACCGTGAAGGTCAGCACGACGAATCCGCCGAGCGCGGCGAGCCAGATGGCCGCGGTGTAGATGCCGAACCGTGCTGCGGCGGCCGGATCGCCCGCGAACACGTCACCGATCTCCTGGTGTTCGCGCTGCATCCGGACCACCCACGGCTTGTGGCGGTTGGTCTGGGTCACGCCCAGGTAGGTGAACGCGACGGCGGCGGCGATCAGGAGCACGCCGGCGGCGACCAGCAGCCCCACCGGCCACTGCGGATAAGCGGCCGCCACGCACCCGGCGCCCGCCAGGCCCGTCGTCGTGGCCGCGCCGTAGCCGAGCGCGCGGCCGACGGGCAGGGGATAGCTGGTGGTGGTCTCCTGGCGCAGCGCGTCGGCCACGATGACGCCGCCGGCCACCGCCAGCACCGCGACGGCGAGCGGCTGCCAGCCGGCCACCGCCGTGTCCAGCACGGACCAGGCCAGGACGGCCAGCGCCGCCGCTGCCGGCAACGACAGCAGCAGGGTCCGGATGACGTACGCCGGTCGCGGCCGGACCCGCTGGTCGAGCCATGCCGGCGCGGACGGCGTCGCGGCGGCCTCCGTCACGATCGACCGGATGTCGCCCAGTTCGGCCATCGCGCGCTGCGCGCAGACGTCGCGGCTGACGCCGGACCGTTCGAGTTCGGCCATCCGGGCGACCAGGTTGGCGCGCATCTCCTCTTTGAGATCACGCGCTTCGGGGGTCATGTCGATTCCGGCGAACGCCTCGTCGAGGAGGCGGTGGATCGCCAGGCTGTCGTCGGTCATTGCTGCCGCCTTCCGGGTCGCGTGGAGCCCGTGCGGGCTGCCTTGCCGAGATCGAGCAGGGTGTCGATGAGGCCTCGGGTGATCTCCCAGGCTCCGACGTTGTCGTGGTACACGGCACGTCCCGCATCGGTGATGCGGTAGTACTTGCGGCGGCCGCCCTGGGTCTCGTCGCCCCAGTAGGCCTCGACCAGGCCGTCCTTGAGCAGGCGGCGGTAGCTCGCGTAGAGCGTCGCCTCCTTGATCTCGTAGGCGCCGCCGGTGGCGTCACGGATCGTCTTGAAGATCTCGAAGCCGTAGCTCTCGCCCTGGCTCAGGACCGCCAACACGATCGTGTCGGTATGCCCTCGCAGGAGGTCGGCGGCGAACGCGTCGCTCGCCAGAAAGGTATCGCTGTCAGACTTCTCAGGCACGTTGAGTACTGTAACAGATAAAGTACTGAAGGTGTGAGGTGTCATTCGCCTGTCCAGCGCAGGCTGTTGCCGGACGTCACCTCACCGGGTGTCCCGGCGCAGCGGATGGTCGCCGGGGACCTCGACGAGCACGATGGCCACGCCGTCCGGGTCCTCGATCCACATCTCGTCCAGGCCCCACGGCTCGCGCCGCGGCTCGCGAACGATCACCGCGCCCACGGCCGCGAGCCGCTCGTGCTCCGCCCGCAGGTCGCGGACCTGCAGCCAGATCCGGATCGGCCCGGTGGTCGCGCCGTCGGCCCGGCCGGACACCTCGAGCATCCCCTGGCCGAGGAAGAAGACCAGGCCGGGATCGTCGGGCGGCCCGAACTCGCGATACACCGCCAGCCCGAGCACGTCCCGGTAGAAGCGGCGGGACAGCTCGGGGTCGGCCGGGCGGAGCAGGATACGGCTGCTGAGAACCTCCATGACCCGATCATCGCGCGACAGCGGCGCGGGCACCGGCAGCTCCGTATTAGTTGCACGTACCGACGAATGCGCATACGCTGACCTCCGCGCGGAAACGAGTCAGGGCAGCGACCAGCGATCGGGCATACACGCCTGCGGGCATGACGCGATCCGCCCCTGTCCTGGGGCCTCCTCCAGAGGTAGGTCATGAAACGACTGCTCACATCCGTCGGTGTCGCCGTGCTGGCCACCGCCGCATCCGTCCTCGTCGCCGTCAGCCCCGCTGACGCGGCCGTAGGGCTGCACATCAGCGGCCGCAACATCGTCGAAGCCAACGGCCAGAACTTCATCATGCGCGGCGTCAACCACGAGCACGTCTGGTTCACCGGCCAGACCAGCTCGTTCGCCAACATCAAGGCCGCCGGCGCCAACACCGTCCGCGTCGTGCTCGGCAGCGGCAAGCGCTGGGGGCCGTCCACCGACGTCGCCAACGTCATCTCCCTGTGCAAGCAGAACCGGCTGATCTGCGTCCTGGAGGTGCACGACACCACCGGGTACGGCGAGGACGGCGCGGCCGCCACGCTCGACGAGGCCGTCAACTACTGGATCAGCCAGAAGACCGCGCTGGTGGGCCAGGAGAACTACGTCGTCATCAACATCGGCAACGAGCCCATCGGCAACACCAACGCCGGCCAGTGGACCGCCGCGACCACCGCGGCGATCCAGAAGATGCGCACCAACGGCTTCCAGCACCTGCTCATGGTGGACGCGCCGAACTGGGGCCAGGACTGGCAGTACGTCATGCGCGACAACGCGCAGACGATCCTCAACGCCGACACCCAGAAGAACACGGTGCTGTCGATCCACATGTACGACGTGTTCAACACCGCCACCGCGATCCGCGACTACCTCGACCGCTTTCAGAACAACGGCTGGCCGCTGGTCATCGGCGAGTTCGGCTGGCAGCGCTCACCCAGCAACGTCGACGACCAGACCCTGATCGCCGAGGCGAACGCCCGCGGCCTGGGCTACCTCGGCTGGTCCTGGGCCGGAAACAACGACCCGTATCTGGACATGACGGTCAACTTCGACCCGACCCAGCTCACCGAGTGGGGCCTGCGGCTGTTCAACGGCGCCAACGGCATCAAGGCCACCGCCAAGGAGGCCACGATCTTTGGCGGTACGCCGTCGCCGAGCGCCACGGCGTCGCCACGTCCCTCCGCCTCGCCGAGCACCTCCCCGTCGCCGAGCCCCTCGCCGTCGCGGAGCACGTCGCCCTCGCCGAGCGCGTCCCCGTCACCCGGCGGGCGCGGCTGCACCGCCGTGTACTCGGTCGTGGGCCAGTGGCCGGGCGGCTTCCAGGCCGACGTGCGGGTGACCGCGGGCAACACGGCGATCAGCAGCTGGACGGTGACCTGGACGTTCGCCAACGGGCAAACGGTCACCCAGGCCTGGAGCGCCACGGTGACCAGCAGCGGATCGGCCGTGACCGCTCGCAACGTGAGCTACAACGGCAGCCTGGCCGCCGGTGCCGGCACGAACTTCGGGTTCCTCGGATCCTGGAACGGCAGCGCGAACGGCGTCCCCGCGGTGACCTGCACCGCGAGCTGATTGTCGGTGGAGAGCCGGCCCGGGCGGTCAACACCCGGGCCGGCGCTCGCCGAGCAGCGGACCCTGTGCGTGCAGGCCAGGGCGGTAGCACGGGTGCGTGCTCGGCGCGTCGGCCGCTGCACCGTCTGTACAGCAGGCCACAGCCGGATCCGTGACCTTGCCCGGGCCTGCCATGCTCGGTCCGTGCCGACCGTCTACCACAGCAATGGCAACCGCCGCCGCCGCCGCGGCCGCGGCCGCCGTGCCCGCGTACTGCGCACGCTCGGCATCGTCGCGGCCGTCGCCGCCGTCGCGGCCGCCGCCGTGTGGCTGTGGCCCGCCGGTCCCCGGCCGCTGTTCCAGCTGCCCGCCGCCTGCGGCGAGAAGTGGCAGCTGGGCACCTATCCGGGCCACGGCGAGGACGACGTCGACATGTTCCCGATGTCCGGGCAGTCCTGGGGGCATCCCGTGCTCGCGTCCTACGGCGGGACGGTCGTCGAGGCCGGGATCAACGGGGAGCTGGGCGGGCGCACGCCGCAGAACCCGCGGGGCCCGCGCGGCAGCGGCGGCGGCTACTGGGTGAAGATCGACCACGGCGGCCGGTGGACGACCGTGTACATGCACCTGCTGGAACCGCCGATGGTCAAGGAGGGCCAGCGCGTCGAGCAGGGCCAGCAGATCGGCAAGGTCGGCAGCACCGGCGACTCCGGCGCGGCGCACCTGCACTACGAGCAGCGCCGCGGTCTGCAGACGGTGGAGAGCTACTTCGACGGGGCCGCGTCGGGCATCACGCACGACGACCGGGAGTACACCGTCCTGCGCACCAGCAACAACTGCGCCGCCAGGAAGCTGTAGCCCGGCGACGCCGCTGTCTGGTCGCCGGTGCTAACGTTCCCGCCCGTGTCTGACTTCCCCGGGCCTGGGCTCGTTTCGGTTCGTCGCCCGCCGGCTGGTGCGCCGGACGACATGCTTGCCGACGGCCTGCCTGTTACGCCCGATATTTCAGCATACGACAACATGTCGGGTGATGCGGCGTCGGCCGACGGCGCGGCGCCGGCTGGGATCGCGACGGTCGGTACCGGGACGCCGTGGCGGCGCTGGCGGCCCTCGGTGGTCGCCGGGCTCGCGGTCTGGGCCGGTGGGCTGTTCGTGTACTTCCTCGTCACCGCCGCGGCCTGGATGCCGCTGGGGAAGGTGCTAGCCCAGGCCGAACCGATTCCGTCCACGTTCCGGCAGCTCATCGCGACCTGGTACGTCTGGGACACGACCTGGTACCTGAGCATCGCGGACTCGGGGTACCGCCACATCGAGCAGAGCACCGCGTTCTTCCCGCTCTATCCGATGACCGTGCGGGTGGCCAACTACCTGCTGCCCGGCGACTCCCTCGAGGCGGCCCTGCTGGTCGGGGCGCTGTGCTGCCTGGCCGTGCTGATCCTGGCGCACCGGCTGGCCACCGACCTGATCGGCGCCGAGGACGCCCAGCGGACGATCATCTATCTGCTGGCCTTCCCGACGGGGTTCTTCCTGATGGCGGGCTACAACGAGGCGATGTTCGTCGCGCTCGCGCTGGCCTCGCTGTACTGCATGCGCCGCGGGCGCTGGTGGTGGGCGGCGATGTTCGCCGGTTTTGCCGGCGCCACCCGCATGGCCGGCATCATGCTTGGTGCGGCGTTCGTCTACGAGTACCTGCGCCAGCACGGTTTCTCCATCCGGGAGCTGACCGCGGCAGCTCGCCAGGGCCGGCTTCTGCGCGCGCTGCGCGCACTGGTCGATCGCCACGCCTTCGCCGTGGTGCTGGTGCCTGCCGGGGTCGGGGCGTACATGCTCTACTGCCGCCTCACCTTCGGCAACGCGCTGCACTTCCTGGAGTCGCAGAAGGCTTGGAACAGGGACGGCTTCACCTTTCCCTGGACGGTGATCGGCGACACCGTCGTGCACATCAGGAACTTCGAGTCGATCTTTCATCCCGACTCGATCCGCAACATCGCGAACCTGATCACGGCGCTGGGTGTGCTGGTGTTGCTGGTGCTCGCTCTGGCCGGCCCGTGGCGCCTCGGCGCCGAGAACGCCTACCTAGTGATCTTCGCGGCGGCGATCATCCTGATGCCGCTGTCGAACCCGATCCGCGCGCACGTGGTCCCGCTGGACTCGTTGTGGCGGTTTGCGCTGGAGTGCACGGTGGTGTTCATGGTGCTGGCCAGGATGGGGCGCAGCGCGGCGTTCGACCGCCTCTACCTCACGACGATGATGGCCGTGCAAGGCGTGATGCTGGTCGTGTTCCTGCATTTCAACTTCGTTGCCTGACGGCCACCGGCCGTGAACGAGGGCGGACGGGTCTTGCGGTGAGTAACGAGCTGCACGGGCCTCAGTAGCCGAGCCCACCGCTGCGCGCTGTGCCGAAGCGGTGGACAGCCGCACGCCGACCCCGGTACGGCTGCCAGCCGAGTTCGGTCAGCCCGGGCGCGCCGCCGGCCGCGAACGACAGCCACGCCGAACGCAGCGCCCTGCCGTGTTCGGTCACGTCCTCCCAGCTCTGACCGGCGAGCATCGGCGCCTGCGCCCACGCGGCCTCGTCGCCGAACAGCCAAGGCAGGTCGCTGCAGTGGCCCGCCCGGTAGGGCGACGCAGAGGCCGGGCCGTCGATGCCGTACACGAAGACCCGTGCGCCGGCCCCGCTCAGCAGCCTGGCGAACCGCAGCGTCGGCCGGGTGAAAGCCGTCCAGGTGACCACGCCGATGACGCCGTTCTCGACGGCCCGCCCGACCAGCGGCACCCGCTCGGAGATGCGACCGCCGCCCAGGAAGTAGGCCATCTCGCGGCGGGTCGTGCCGAGCACGACTTCAAGGTCGGGCGCGCCCGCCCGGCACGCGGCCAGCCAGCCTTCGGCGTCGGGCAGCGGATCCGCGCCGGCCACCGGCCCGTACGCCGGGGTGAACCCGCGCCCGGCGACGTCGCGTTCGGCCGCCTGCTGTGCCGCGAGCAACTGCTCGAGCGAGGCCTCGTACGGGTCGCCGCCGAGCCGGGCGAGGAAACGCTCGCCCAGCCGCCCGGTGTCGGGCGCGCCGCCGAGTCCGAGTCCCAATGGCGGGCTCTGCAGCACGACGCGGCGGAACAGCGACCTCGCCTGCGCCACGCCCAGCAGGCAGGCGATCGAGTGGGCGCCGGAAGACTGCCCGACCAGGGTGACGTTGCCGGGGTCGCCGCCGAGGTCGGCGGCGTTGTCGCGGACCCAGCGCAGCGCTTCGAGCTGGTCCAGCAGGCCCAGGTTGCCGGGGGAGACGCCGGGCGCGGACAGGTAGCCCAGCGCCCCGAGCCGGGAGTTGACGCTGATCACGACCACGTCGCCCTCGCGGGCCAGCCGGTCGGTCCGGTAACGGTCCCAGGAGCCGGCCCCGGAACGGTACGAGCCGCCGTGCAGCCAGACGATCACCGGCCGGCGCGCTCCGTCGGCTGCCGGGGTGACGATGGTCAGGTTGAGGCAGTCCTCGGACTGGTCGCCGATCTCGGGCGAGCCGCCGGCCGAACCCGGCCGGGCCGGTGGCTGCGGGCTGACCCCGCCGTGCTCGACCGCGTCGCGTACGCCGGACCAGGGCTGCTCCGGCGTCGGCGGCCCGAACCGCGGGGCGGTGGCGTAGCGGACGCCGCGCAGCACGGTCAGGCCGTTCTCCCGTCGCCCGCGCAGCGCGCCGCAGCCGACCGTGACCAGCACGTCCTGCGGGGCCTCAGCGGAGCCGATCGGGTCACCGCTGCGGGTGGGGGAGTCGGACAGCACCGATGACCTGCCTTTCGTTCGGCGTCGACGGACGCGAACGGGGGCTGGTCCGCGGCCTGACGCGACGATTCCACGATATTCCGGAGAAGTCCGTGGATGCGCCCCGGCGGTGTGCCGATCCGGTCACGCCGAGGCGACGGCCTCGTCGTCGCGCCGCTGCCCGGCGCTTCGCTGCGCACCCGGCAGCGCCGCTGTGCCCAGCGCGCTCTCCAGCTGCTCCCAACGGGTGACCAGATCCGTGATCATGAGCATCATGACGTCGGGAAACGCGTACAGGAACGTCTTGTAACGGTAGTGGTCCAGGTAGTAGAGCTCGACGTCGCTCAGGGCGGTGACGGTGGCGGTGCGGGCGCTGAAGAACAGGTCGTGCGCGCCCAGCAGGGCGCCGCGGGTCATGGTCGTGCGCTCGTAGACGCCGCCGAAGTCGACCTCGACCTGCCCGCCGGCGATCAGGTAGATCCCGTGGGCGTCGTCGTCCTCGCGGCACACGTCCTCCCCGGGGGCGAAGGACAGCTCGTCGAACATCGAGGCCAGCGTCTCCAGCTCGGCGTCGACCAGCGGCGCGAACAGGCGCACTCCGTACGGGTCGACGCTGCCGCGCAGGCAGGCCACCCGTTCGCGCAGATCGTGGTCGCTGATGTGGCTCATGCGCATACGCGCGAATCGTTTCATCCGGTCGATGTCGCGCCGCTGGCGGCGCGGGGTCTCCGCGCTCGGCGCGGTGTAGAGGGTGGTGTCGCCGCTGATGCGGGCGGCCTCGCGCAGGCCCGACTCGTATGCGCTGTGCACGCAGCCCCAGTGGTAGCCGTTGGTGGCCTCGCCCGCGAAGTACAGCCGGCCGCCGACCGGTTCGGCGAGCACGCCGATGTCCTTGGGGGAAGCGTCGACGCCGATGCACGAATAGGAACCGCGGGTGAACGGGTCGCCGGACCAGCCGGTGCGGGAGACGTGCGCGGGGGCGGGCGCGTCGGGGCCGAAGATGTCCTGGACCACGGTGGCGCTGTAGTCGGCGACCTGCTCGTCGGACCAGGTCTCCAGCTCGCGGCCGAGCGAGCCGCCCAGCAGCATCACCAGGATCGGCTTGCCGTGCGATCGCCACATGCTGATCACGACCGTGGGATGGCGGTCGGTGTCGCGGCACAGGTAGCCGAAAGCGTACTGCTCCTGCGGCCAGAACGGCTCCGGGAAGTGCAGGGCGATCTTGTTGAGCGTGCCGAAGCCCAGCCGCGTGATCGCCGACCGCTTCGCTTCCGGCAGCGGCGGGTCGAAGGCCACGGCCCCGCTCTTGAGGACGCCGAGCGGCAGGGTGACCAGTGCTTTGTCGGCCGTGAAGTCGCCCCGGTCGGTGACGACCCGCACGGGACCGTCGCCGCTGTCGATCCGCGTCACGACGTGGTTCAGCCTGATGTCGAGGCCGTCGGCGAGGGCGTCCACGACGGACTGGTAGCCGCGGTGCAGGACGCTGTCGCCGTGGCCGTAGACCAGGTAGCCGTCCTCCCAGTGCTTGAGCGACAGCCGGTCGGCGTCCTCGGCGACGTCCTCGCGCAGCACCACGTTCAGGTGATAGCGCACGGCGTGCTCGTCTTCGGGGCCGTAGCCGCGGGAGGCGAGAATCTGCCCGATGGCCTCGGCGAGGGAGGTGTCGGGATGTCCCCGCTTGCGCGCCCGCTCCGCGCGCTGTTCGAGCTCGTGCAGCACGCCGTCGGCCAGCTCCAGGGTGCGGTTCTTCGCGGCCTGGCTGGTGATCCGCCGGTCCGTGCCGAACAGGTCCAGGTTGTCGAAGCCGCCGGTGTAGGAGCTGTCGCCGCCGACGTAGCTGTAGGGGATCTCCAGCCGTTCGACCAACTCGGTGATCGGGTTGCCGTCGGTGCCGTGGATCCAGTGCGCGCCCAGGTCGACACCGTCGGCGTCGGTCCAGATGCGCCCGCCGACGCGGTCGCGGGCTTCCAGGATCGTGACGGGATGGCCGAGTCCGCGCAGCGCCTGCGCCGCCGCCAGTCCGGCGATCCCGGCGCCGATCACGAGAACGCGGGGCAGGCCGGCGGCAGGGCCGTCCGCCGTCGCGGCGGCGTGATCCGGTTCGGGGGACGACGACATGAAGTGGTGCCCGATTTGGTCAGACATACGAAGATTGTGAAGTACGCGGGTCGTGGAGTGGAAGAGGCAGAAAAAGGGGCAGAACGGGCGGCGCGTCGCCCGGTGGCACGTCGGTGTTCAGGACATGGCGAGCGCCGGCTCGCTCACTTCACCTCGAACACGAACCGGTGCACGGACCGCCCGGCAGGTGCGACGGTGATGCAGCTCAGCCGGTACACCCGGTCCGGCCGAGCCTGGTGATCCGAGGCGACCACCTCCTCCACGGCGGCATGCGGGCAGCCGTGCGAGAGCGTGACCAGGTCGCCCCAGCTCGCCGCGCCGGCCGTCAGCGTCGGCTCGCGGCGGCTGACGAAGACCTCCTCGACGGGCAGCTCCCGCCCGGCGTCGATCTCGTCGGTCAGTTCGAGCCGCCCGTCAGGCCACCAGCGGAACCGCCGGATCAGTGACCGCAGGCCGGCCACCTGGTATGCCGAGGTCAGGTCGAGGTCGAAGCGGATCGTGTCGCCGTCATCGTGGAAGAGCAGAACCTCCGCCGCCCGGTCCGCGCCCGGCAGCTGGACCTGGCCGTCGATGACAGGCACCGAGTGGCCGCGCGCCGAGGGGTGCAGACGGTCGTAGCGGTCGGGTCCGAAGTAGCCGGCGGTGTACTCGCCCGCGCCGAGGTCGTCCAGCACGCTCTGGCCGCGGGTGTGCAGGACGAAGTGGCCCAGGTCGTTGTGGTTGTGCGGCTCGTCGTTGTGGCCGCCCTTCGCGGCGAACGCGACCCGGCCTCGATGGACGACCCAGGCGAGATCGGGCAGGAAGCTCGTCGCCTCGACGGCGCTGTCGGGCGCGCCGGGCCGGAACCAGGCCAGCGTGCGCGACAGGTGCCCCCACCGGTAGCAGTGGTCGTCGTGCAACGACGGCACGACCCCCGCGGGCGGGGTGCCGAACCGCTCGGCCAGCCGGGTGAGCAGCCCTGCGGGCAGCCACGGCCGCTCGGAGGCGTCGGAGAACGGGACGTACGCGCCCGCGCCCAGCGCCACGCGGTACGGGAACGCCGCGATCTCGGCCACCTTCGCCGAGTCGAGCAGGTCCTCGCCGGTGTGCTCGCGCAGCGCCTCGGCGAAGTACACGAAGTAGCCGAAACCGTAGACCCAGTAGTCCACGCCCTCGGCGCAGCCGCCGTCGTCGCCGAACCCGGCCAGGTAGCGGTCCATGGCCCGGCGGCTGCGGTCGAGCATCGCGGCCAGCCGTGAGGCGTCGGCGGGGGAGTCGCCCAACAGCGCCAGCGCCGCCATGCCGGTCGCGCCGGCGCACACGGCCTCCCAGTTGTTGCCGTGGCCCTCCCAGTTCAGCGCTCTGGTGTCGGTGTAGGGCACGAAGACGCGGCGCTCCACCTCGGCCCGCACCCGGTCGGCGACACGGCGGTCGAGCCGGTCACCCAGCCCGGCCACGGTCTCGGCGAGAGTGTGCGCGGTCTCGGCGGCGAACAGGTCCAGGCACTGCTCGGGGCCGCGGTCCTGGTCGGCGCTGTGGCGCACGTGCGCGGGCAGGGCCCAGGTGTACTCGTCGCACACCGACCACAGGGTGTCGGCCAGCGGCCCGAGGTCGGTGTCCGGGGCGAGCAGCGCCTGGGCGGCGCGGGCGGCCAGCCGGGCGCGGCGGCGGAAGTAGTGCCGCTCGTACCGGATGCGGTTGCCGGTGTCGAAGTAGTCCCGGTAGGCGGTGAAGCCCAGTTCGGGCATCGAGTCGTCGGCGGCCGCGGCGCGGATGTCGCGCAGCAGCGAGGTCAGCTCGCCCGTCGGGCGGGGAAAGGAACTGTCGGGCATGGTCGCGCCGGCCGTCAGGGGCGGGCGCCGCTGGAGTCGCGCACGATCAGCTGCGGGCTGATCGACACCCGGTGCACGGGCCGTGCCGGGTCCTGCAGGCGCTGGGACAGCAGCTGCATCGCGCTCTCGCCGATGGTGTACTTCGCCGGCCGGACCGCGCTCAGCGCCGGGTTGGCCAGGCCCGCGACCTCGTCGTCGAACGCGACCACGGCGAGGTCGTCCGGGACGCGGATCCCGCGCTCCTCGCACCGCGCTACCAGCGAGATCGCCTCCCGGTCGGAGTGCGCCAGCAGCGCGGTGGTGCCGCTGGCGGTCCACGCGTCGATGCCGCGGTCGATCTCTTCGTCCCATCTGGGGTCGCGGTGATCGGGGCTGATCAGTTCCGGGGCGTCGAGTTCGAGCCCGATCGCGGCGATGGTCTGCTGCCAACCGCGCCGCACCGCCGGGGTGTGCGGGCTGCTGGCCGAGGCCAGGAAACCGACCCGGCGGTGGCCGCGCGCGGCGAGGTGTCGTACGGCCAGGCTCGCGCCGAACGCGTGGTCGGTGAAGACGGACTCGATGTGCTCCTGGTACAGGCCGACCGTGGCGGTGCGCTCGATGAACACCACCGGGATGTCCAATCCGGCCAACCAGTCGATGAGCTGTGCGGCGTCGTCGCCGATGGTGGGCGGTGCGATGAGCAGGCCCTGGATGCCGGCGGTCTCCAGCAGCCATGCGGTCTGGCGGCGCACGTCGGCGACGTCGTCGTAAGAGGAGCCGCGCAGCACTATGCGCACCCCGGCATCCGGGGCGGCGTCGCGGGCGCCGCGCACGATCTCCGGCCAGTAGTAGTCCAGTGACGGGACGACCATGCCGACGGCGGGCAGCGACGCCTCGTCGGTGCTCGTGGACCTGCCCGGCTCCTCGACGGCGACGCTGAACTGGGGCTGCCCGTCGCCGTTGCGGGGCAGCCGGATACCGCCGTGGACGCGTTCGATCGCGCCTTCGTCGGCGAGCTGGGCGATGTCGCGGCGCACGGTGACGGTGGTGACGCCCAGCGCGCGTGCGATCTCGCTGACCCGCAGCGTGCCGTGGGCGTGCAGGTCGGCCAGGAGCCGCTCGCGGCGCTGGTCCGGCAGCAGCGGTGGCTCGGACAGGGTCACGGCTGGGCCTCCACGGTGATGTCGCGCGCGTCGGGCTCGATTGTGCACGGACGCGTGGCGTGGCATGGCACGTGGCGGGCCGCCGTCCGGGCGGACATGACCGGCCCGGACGGGCATCGACGGCGGGATGCGCGCACCCTCGTTCCCTCCCTCACACTTCAAACGAACATATTCGTTCACAAAGAAAAGGCCAGGTCTACGCGTTGCGTGTTACAGCTTCGTAACGGGCCCTTGTCGTGCAGTTTCCGGGCTGGTCTACTCATCGCACTGTTCGAACGAACATAAACAAACATATCAGCAACGCACTGGAAACCGGGGAGAGGCCACCGCATGTACCGTCCGCAGGCACTGCTCGTGATGGGGCCCGAACCGTTCCGGCTCCAATTCGGGCCTCGGGAGCTGCAGCGGCTGCGGACGCTGGCCGATCTCGGTGATCCGATCTGGACCGACGACCTCGACGACCCGCACACCCGGGCCCGCCTGGCCGACACCGAAGTGCTGCTCACCTCGTGGGGCGCGCCGACGCTCACCCCGCAGCGGCTGGCCGCCGCGCCGAAGCTTCGCGCCGTGCTGCACTGCGCCGGCAGCGTCCGCAACCTCGTCTCCGACGAGATCTGGCGCCGCGGCATCCTCGTCACCAGCGCCGCCGAGGCCAACGCAACCCCGGTCGCGGAGTACACCCTCGCCGCGATCGTGTTCGCGGGCAAGAAGGCCCACGTGCTGGCCGCCGAGTCCCGGCTGCGCCCGGCCGACTGGGACGCCGTGCACCACCGCGAAGACCTGTCCAACTACGGCCGCACCATCGGCGTCGTCGGCTTCTCCCGCATCGGCCGCCGCGTCGTCGAGCGCCTGCAGACCCTCGACACCGCGCAGGTGCTCGTCACCGATCCGTACGCCGACCCGGTCGCCGTCGCCGCCGCCGGCGGCCGCCTCGTCGACCTCGACGAGCTGCTGGCCAATGCCGACATCGTCTCGCTGCACCTGCCGGAACTGCCGCAGACCCGGCATACCCTCGGCGCCCGCGAGCTGGCCCTGCTGCCCGACGGCGCGACCGTCATCAACACCGCCCGCGGCGCCGTGCTCGACACCGCGGCGCTGGAACGCGAATGCGCCACCGGGCGGCTCAACGCCATCCTCGACGTCACCGACCCCGAGCCGCTGCCCGCCGGATCGCTGCTGGCCCAGCTGCCCAACGTCATGATCACCCCGCACATCGCCGGGTCGCTCGGCTCCGAGACCCGCCGCCTCAGCGCCCAGGCCCTCGACGAACTCGAACACCTCGTCCACGGCCGACCCCCGCTCGACGCCGTCACCAGCGAGGCCCTGGAGGTGATCGCATGAGCGAGCACCGCCTCAGCAGGCTCGGTGTCGCCGACGAGCGCAGCGAGGAGAAGGCGAGCATTTCGCCGTACACCGGCTGGACCCGCAGCGAATGGGCGGCGCTCGCCGACCACCTGCTCGCCTCCGCCTGGCAGCACGCCTCGCCCACCGGCGCGCTGATCACCCCGCCCGGCGCGCCCGGCGGCTACGGCACCGCCGTCGACGGCCTGGAAGGCTTCGCCCGAACGTTCCTGCTGGCCGGGTTCCGCATCGCCGGCGAGCACGGCCGCGACCCCCACCACCTGCTCGAACGCTACGCCGCAGGCATCGCCGCGGGCACCGACCCGGGCTCACCCGAACGCTGGACCACGCCCCGCGAACACGGCCAGGCCAAGGTCGAAGCCGCGTCGATCGCGCTGATCCTCGACCTGACCCGGCCGTGGCTGTGGGACAACCTCGACCCGGGCGTACAGCAACGCGTCGTGGACTACCTCGCCCAGGTCGTCGGCGACCACACCTACCCGCAGACGAACTGGGTGTGGTTCCGCATCGTCGTCGAGCAGTTCCTCGCCTCCGTCGGCGGCCCGTGGTCACCCGACGACATGGCAGCCGACCTGGCCACGCACGAGTCGTTCGCCCGCGACGGCGGCTGGTACTGCGACGGGCCCGAACGCAGCTACGACCACTACGCCGGCTGGGCGCTGCACCTGTACCCGATCCTGTGGAGCCGCATGACCGGCGCGCAGGCCCAGGCCGCCCCGCTGCTGCCCGAGTACACCGCGCGCCTGGACCGCTACCTGCTCGACGCGGTGCGCCTGGTCGGCGCGGACGGCTCGCCGCTGATCCAGGGCCGCAGCCTCACCTACCGCTTCGCCGCCGCCGCCCCGTTCTGGGCAGGCGCCCTGGCCGGCACCGACGCGCTCGCACCCGGACTGCTGCGCCGCGCCGCGTCCGGGATCGTCAAGCACTTCGCCGACCGGGGCGCGCCCGACGCCGACGGGCTGCTCAACCTAGGCTGGCACCACCCCTGGCGGCGCATCGCCCAGCGCTACTCCGGGACCGGCTCGCCCTACTGGGCGTCCAAGGGCCTGCTCGGGCTCGCCCTGCCGGCCGAGCACCCGGTGTGGACCGACGCCGAGCAGCCGCTGCCCGTCGAACAGGCCGACCAGCTCGCCGTCATCACCGCGCCCGGCTGGGCGCTGTCGGCGACCGCGGCCGACGGCGTGGTGCGGGTCTACAACCACGGCACCGACCACGCCCGCCCCGGCGACCGCAGCACCGACTCACCGCTGTACGCACGGCTGGGCTACTCCACCGCGACCGCTCCGGCGATGGACGACGACGGCTGGGACTGCCCGCTCGACCAGTCCGTGGTGCTGCTCGACGCGCACGGCGAAGCCACCCACCGCAGCGGCTTCACCACCCTGGACGTACAGCTGCTCGGCGGCGACGCGGCCGTGCTGGCCTCCCGCGCCCGCTGCCGCTGGGTCAAACCGGACCGCAACGCCCCGGACCACGGCTCCGGCCTGCCCGGCGACGCCGTCGACGCGGCCACCGTCACCACGGTGTCGGTCGTGCGCGGCGCATGGGAGGTGCGGCTCATCCACGTCGACCCCGCCGGTGCACCCGGCTGGGACCAGGTCACCGCGCTGCGCGTCGGCGGCTGGCCGATCCCGGCGGCAGCCGCCGACGACCGGTCGAACCCGGTCGCCTCCCCGCAGGCGGGCCCGGCACCCCGGCCCGAACCGCAGACACCCGGCCGGCTCGTCGCCGAAGCCGTGGGCACGACGCTCACCTCGACCGCGGTGGGGCTGCACGGCCTCGACGTCGCCGGGGTGCACACCGTGCACGACGCCACCCCGCTGGCCGAGTGCACCGCCATCCCCTGGCTGCAGGCCAGGCCGGGGCGGACCGCCTGGCACGTCGCGGCGTTCGCGCTCAACGGCGGCGCACCCGCGCCGCTGGCACAGATCTCGGGACCCGAGGACGCGCCGGTCGTCCGGGTCACGTGGCCCGACCAGGTCACCACGACGGCGGCGCTGCCCGCGCCGCCGACCGGCCCGCACCACCACGCACAGAACAGATCCTCCGCCGCGTGAGCGGCCGTCCTTAGGAAGGAACGTTCGTGAAAAGAAGGAAGATGCTGGCAGCGGTCGGCCTGGCGATGGCAGTCGCCCTGCCGCTGACCGCGTGCGGCTCCGGCGAAGACAACGCCGAGAGCGGCCCCGTCGAGCTGACCGTCGCGGTGTGGAGCCTTGCCTCCACACCGGAGTTCCAGACCCTGTTCGACGCCTTCCACCAGGCGAACCCGGACATCACCATCAAGCCCGTCGACATTCTCGCCGCCGACTACCCGACCAAGGTCACCACGATGCTCGCCGGTGGGGACACCACCGACGTCCTCACCATGAAGACCCTCGCGGACTACGTTCGGTTCGCCGGCCGCGGGCAGCTCAAGGACATCACCTCGGCGGCGACGTCGACCGAGGGCGCCAAGCTCGCCGGGCTCGACCAGTACAAGCAGGACGGCGACAAGTACTACGCGCTGCCGTACCGGCAGGACTTCTGGGTCCTGTACTACAACAAGAAGATGTTCGACGCCGCAGGCCAGCCCTACCCGACGAGCCTGACCTGGGACCAGTACGTCGAGCTGGCCAAGAAGCTGACCTCGGGCAGCGGTGAGAAGAAGGTCTACGGCGCCTACCAGCACACCTGGCGTTCGATCGTGCAGGCCATCTCCGCCGCGCAGACCGGCGGCGACCAGCTCGGCGGCGACTACAAGTTCTTCGCCGACCAGTACAAGACCGCGCTGGCGCTGCAGGCGGCCGGGGCCACGCAGGACTTCGGCACCGCGGTCACCCAGAAGACCGGCTACGCCTCGATGTTCGAGTCCGGCAAGACCGCGATGCTGCCGATGGGCACCTGGTACATCGCCAAGGTGCTGTCGGAGAAGAAGAAGGGCACCACCGACGCCGACTGGGCCATCGCGCCTCTGCCGCAGCGTCCGGGCGCGACCGGTGTCACCACGTTCGGCGCGCCGACCGCGTTCGCGGTGAACAAGAAGGCCAAGCACGCCGCGGCCGCGGAGAAGTTCGTCCAGTTCGCGGCGTCGGCCGCGGGCGCCAAGGCGATCACCGGCATCGGCGTGGTCCCGGCCTACCAGAGCGACGAGATCCGCCAGCAGTACTTCGCGCTGCCCGGCATGCCCACCGACGACCTGTCGAAGAAGGCCTTCACCCCGGACAAGGTGAACCCCGAGATGCCGGTCAGCGACAAGACCGCGAAGGTGGACACGATCCTCAACGAGGAACACCAGCTGATCATGACCAAGCAGAAGTCGATCGACGACGCGATCAAGGAGATGGAGACCCGCGTCAAGAACGAGGTCAACTGACCCACGCGCAGGTACGCGGGGACGGCCGCCCGGCCGTCCCCGCGGAACCCGGGAGGACGAGATGGCAGACCTGCTCACCGCGACACCGGCGACCGCGAGCGCCGCGCCTTCGCCGCGGGCGCGCGACAGACGGCGCGCCCGGCGCAACACGCTCATCGGCTGGAGCTTCATCCTGCCGAACTTCCTCGGCTTCGCCGTGCTCACCCTGGTGCCGATGCTCGCCGCGTTTGCACTGTCGTTCATGGAGTGGGACTCCTACAACCCGCCCGAGTGGGTCGGCCTGGACAACTTCCAGCGGTTGCTCGACGACGAATCCACCAAGATCGCGCTACGCAACACGGCCTACTACGCCCTGGGCCACGTGCCGCTGACCATGCTCGCCGCGCTCGGCCTGGCACTGCTGCTCAACCGCAAGATCGCCGGCGTCGGCTTCTTCCGGGCCGCGGCTTTCTTCCCCTACATCACCTCGCTGGTCGCCGTCGCCATCGTCTGGAACATGCTGTTCAACCCGGAGTTCGGGCCGGTCAACCAGTTCCTGCAGTTCGTCGGCGTCGACAACCCGCCCGGGTGGACCACCAGCACCACCTGGGCCATGCCCGCGGTCATCCTCACCAGCGTCTGGCGCGACATGGGCTACTACATGATCCTGTTCCTGGCCGGGCTGCAGGCGATCCCGGTCGAGCAGTACGAGGCCGCCAAGGTCGACGGCGCGAGCACCTGGCAGCGCTTCCGCGCCGTGACCCTGCCCGGGCTGCGGCCGGTCACCTTCCTCGTGCTCGTCCTGCTGACCGTGCAGAGCTTCAAGGTCTTCGACCTCATCGTCGTCATGACCGACGGCGGGCCGGGCCGCGCCACCCTGGTGCTGTCCCAGCAGATCTACCGCCGCGGCATCATCGAGGGCGAGTTCGGCTACGCCTCGGCGATCTCGCTCGTGCTGTTCCTGGTCGTGCTGGTCTTCACCCTCGCCCAGTTCTGGTTCAACAACCGCAGGGAGCGCCGATGACCACCGCCGACACGGCCGCCGCCCCGCGCGCCCGCGGACCGCTCGCCCTCGCCCGCCGGGTCGTCCTGTACGCGGCGCTGACCCTGGCCGCGTTGTTGATCCTGGTCCCGTTCCTGTGGATGGTCAGCGCCTCGCTCAAGCGCAACAACGACGTCTTCACCATCCCGATCCAGTGGATCCCCAAGGAATTCCAGTGGGGCAACTTCACCGAGATCTGGACGCGGGTGCCGCTGGCGACCTACCTCGGCAACACCCTGTTCCTCAGCCTTGTCATCACGTTCCTGCAGGTGCTGACCGGCAGCTTCGCCGCGTACGGGTTCGCCAAGGTCCGCTTCCGCGGGCGCGACACGCTGTTCCTGCTGTACATCGCCACCATCGCCGTGCCCTGGCAGGCGTACATGATCCCGCAGTACATCATGATGCAGAAGGCGGAGCTGACCGACACCTTCTGGTCGCTGATCCTGATTCAGGCGTTCGGCGCGTTCGGCGTCTTCCTGATGCGCCAGTACTACCTGACCATCCCGGATGAGCTGTGCGAGGCGGCCCGCGTCGACGGCCTCAGCGAGTACGGCATCTGGGCGCGGATCATGCTGCCGCTGTCGAAACCGGCGCTGGCCAGCCTGGCCCTGCTCACGTTCGTCAACACCTGGAACGACTACATGGGACCGTTCATCTACCTGACCAGCAACGACCTGTGGACGATCCAGCTCGGTCTGCGCTCGTTCGTGGGCCAGTACGACGCCGACTACGCGATGATGATGACGGGTTCGGCGCTGTCCGTCCTGCCCATCATGATCATCTTCCTGCTCGGCCAGCGCCACTTCATCCAGGGCGTCGCCTCCTCCGGCATGAAGGGGTGAGCTGACATGCGACTGCTCGCCCGGCTGCCCTACGACACCGTCTTCGGCACGGTGTACGCCGGACTAAAGATCAACCTGTGTCTTGTCGCCGCCTGCCTGCCCCTGCTCGCGGCACTCGCCGTCAGCGGCAGCCCCCTGCAGGCGTGGCCGTTCTTCACCGCACTCGCCGTGGTCTGCGGACCGGCCGCCGCCGCCGCGTTCGCCGCATTCCGGGCCCTGTCCGAAGGCGAGCACCGCGTCGGCCGGACCTTCTGGGCCGCATACCGCAACTCGTTCGGCCGGGCGCTGGCCGTCGCCGTCGCCGCGGCCGTCGCCGTGATCGTGCTCGCCGTCGACTTCCAGCTCGCCCTCGGCGGCCCCTTCGGCGCGGTGACCCCCATGCTGGTGCTGCTCATCGCGCTGGTCGTCGCGACTGCCACCGCGCTGCTGGCCGCGGACGCCAAACCGACGTGGAAAACGGCACTGGCCTGCGCCTACCTGTCGATCCGATACTGGTATCTCAGCCTGGCCAACCTCGCCATCCTGGGCATCCTGGCCGCCGCGGTGGTCGCCAAACCGGCGATCGGGCTGTTCCTGCTGCCCGCACCCGCCCTCTACGCGGTCTGGGCGAACGCCCGCCACCTCACCGCGACCGTCGCCACCCGATAGGCCGCCGGTGCGAGCGGGCGCCCGGGCGCGGTCTGCTCGCACCGGTGGGCCTGCCTGGCTGCCGTGGCCGGTGGCCGCCTCCGTGCGGCAGTGGCACGCCCCCCTGGCATGAGATTGAGCTGCTTCGATGGGTGATGTTCGTGTATAAGATCGCTGATCTTACGTAGCTCGCGCCGTCCCAGATGGAGAACCGAGTGGCCATGCACCGATCCCCTGCCGCTGCCGGGAAGTACCGTCGGGGCGCACGTCTGGTCGCCGGGGGTGTCATCGGCGTGCTGCTCGCGGCGTCCCTGGTCACCGTGCCGACGCTGATCCTCACGGGCCGCCCTGCGGGAGCGGCAGCGATGAACCCGACCTCCCATGTCAACCCGTTCATCGGAACGGACCTCAGCAACGCGCCGGATCCGGTGCCTGGCGGCGCCGGTGGCAGCACGGTGCCGGGTCCGATGCTGCCGTTCGGGATGGTGCAGTTCAGCCCGGACACGCCGAACGCGTCGCCCTCGGGTTACCGCTACAGCGACACGCAGATCGAGGAGTTCAGCCTTACGCACTTCAGCGGCGCCGGATGCGCGAACAACGAGGACATCGGCATCCTCCCGCTCACCGGCGGCCTGACCGCTTCGCCAGGCACGGACGCGAACTGGCGGTCGTACAGCGCGACGTTCAGCAAGGCCAACGAACGCGCGGCACCGGGGTACTACCGGACTGTGCTGGACAATTACGGCGGAACCCAGGTCGAGCTGTCAGCGACGCGCCGCACTGCGGCGATGCGCCTGACGTTCCCGCCGACCGATACCGCGCAGGTCCTGCTGAACACCAGCCGCAGCGCAACCGGTCGCCATGCGGGATCTGTCAACATCAGTGGTAACACAGTCACCGGCAGCTTCACGGGCGGCGGTTTCTGCCATCACACGGGCACCTACCAGGTCTTCTACCGGCTGGAGTTCGACCGGGCCCCGAAGACGGTCGGCACCTGGCTCGGCAGCACGATCTCGGCCGGTTCGACGGCGGCGAGCGGCGTCCAGTCCGGTGGCTACTTCACCTTCGACACGACCACGAACCCTGTCGTGCAGGTGAAGGTCGGGATCTCGTTCGTCAGCCAGGCCGGCGCACAGGCGAACCTTGCGGCCGAGCATCCCGGCTTCGCGTTCGACAGCCTGCGCGCGAACGCCGACAGCGAGTGGAATGCGATCCTCAACCGGGTTCGGGTGGCCGAAGGGTCCGCGTCCGATCTGCAGAAGTTCTACACGGCGCTGTACCACGTCCTGGTCAACCCAAGCCTGGCCAACGACGTCAACGGACAGTATCGCGGCTTCGACAACGGGATTCACACCGCGAGCCACCCGGTGTACCAGAACTTCTCGGGCTGGGACGTGTACCGCTCGTGGGCGGCGTTGATCGCGCTGATCGCCCCCGCCGAGGCGAGCGACATGGCCAAGTCCATGGTGCTCGCCGGTCAGCAGGGCGGGCTACTGCCGAAGTGGTCGCACAACAACATCGAACGCTTTGTCATGAGAGGCGATCCCGGTCCGATCGTCGTGTCGAGCATGTACGCCTTCGGCGCGCGAGACTTCGACACCGCCACCGCGCTGACCCTCATGGACCGCAGCTCGTACGGCGGCACCATGCAGGGCACCGCGATCCGCACCTGGCAGTACGACTACGTCCAACAGCAGTACGTCCACAGCAACGCCTCCGACTCGCTGGAGTACTCGGCGTCTGACTTCGCCGTCGCGCAGTTCGCCCGCGCGCTGGGCGACACCGCGAGGTACAACGCGTACATCCGGCGGTCCCAGTGGTGGCGAAACGTGTTCAATGCCGAGTCGGGGTACATCCAAGCCCGCAACAGCGACGGCACCTGGCCCTGGCCCCTCAACCCGAGCAGCACCACCGGGTTCGTGGAGGGCAACGCGTCGCAGTACACCTGGATGGTCCCGTACAACTACCGGGCGCTGATCGAACTCATGGGCGGCCGTCAGACGGCGATACAGCGGCTCGATCACCATTTCCACCAGCTCAACGGTGGACTGTCCGCCCCGTACTTCTACATCGGGAACGAGCCCGAGCACGGCGTGCCATGGATCTACCACTTCGCCGGTGCGCCCGCCAAGACCAGCACCGTAGTGCGACGTGTGGTGAACGAGTCGTTCACGACCGGGCCCGGCGGCCTTCCCGGCAACGACGATCTCGGCGCGACCTCCGCCTGGTTCGTCTGGGCCGCGCTCGGCATGTATCCGACGACTCCCGGCGCCGACACGCTGGCGCTGCACGGACCGTTGTTCCCCTCGATCGTCGTCGACCGGCCCAACGGCGACATAACGATCAACGCCACGAACGCCGGCCAGGACAACCCGTACGTGAAGGCGTTCTCGCTCAACGGTGAGATGAGCACCGACGAAGGGGTCCGCGCCCCACGAACGTGGCTGCGTTATGCCGATATCGGCAACGGGGCGACGCTTCGCTACACGATGGGAGCCAGCTCGTTGATGATGGCGCCCCCGGCCGAGACACCGCCTTCGTTCGACGATGGGTTCAGCCCGCCGCCGGCGCCTGCATTCGGCCAGAACCTGGCCGCAGGGCAGCCTGCGACCGGATCGCCCCCGTGCGTGGCGGGCGAAGAGGCGGCCCGGGCTTTCGACGGTGACCTCGGCACCAAGTGGTGCTCGCTGACGGCCGGTCCGAAGGTGCTCCAGGTCGACCTCGGCGTTACCCAGGACGTCACCGGGTTCGTGGTGAAGAGCGCCGGCTTGGGCGGCGAGTCGACGGGCACGAATGCGCAGGCCTACACCATCGAGACCTCGCCCGATGGCGCCGACTGGACCGCCGCGGTCAGCGTCTCAGGGCTGCGCACGAGCCGTGTGTACCACCCGATTCCTGCCACCCCGGCGCGCCACGTGCGGCTCACCGTAGCCGGTGTCGGTAGCGGCGCAGCCCGCATCCCCGAGTTCGAGGTGTACGGGGCGGATGGCGGTCCGGCGAATCTCGCGTTGGGCGCTACGGTGACCGCCGACTCTTCCTGCACTCCCGGTGAGGGCCCGGCGAAGGCGGCCAACGGCACGGTCGGCGGCGGCGTTACGGACAAGTGGTGCTCGTTCGGCACGGACAAGTGGCTGCTCGTGGATCTGGGCGCGGCTCACGCAGTGACCTCGATCGTCGTGCGGCACGCCGGTGCCGGTGCCGAGACCCCGGCCTGGAACACCCGCGACTACGACGTGCAGGTATCGGCCGACGGCGCGAGCTGGGAAACGGTCACTGAGGTACGCGGCAACACGGCCAGCGTGACCCAGCACGCGATCGCGGTGAGCGGCCGGTACATCCGGCTCGACGTCCTGGTGCCCACCCAGAACGGTGACGCGTCGGCCCGTATCTACGAACTGGAGGTCTACGGATAGCGTGCCGCACTTGGCGAGTGGCCTTGGCGTGATCACGGATGTCGCTGAGACATCGCAATGATCACGCCAAGGCCGTGAAGACGGCCGCGTCAGCTGTTGTAGATCGGGATCCAGCCGAGGCTCAGCCCGGTCGACGAGAAGACTTCCATCTTGCGTACCACCGAGCCGACCGACGTCGCCGCGACGCTGTTGCCGATGCCGAGCCCGCCGCCCGCGATCACCTTGCCGCTGGTCTTCAGCGAGGCCTGCGCGGTGATCAGGCCCGCGCCGGTGCGCTGTATGACCACGGTCTCGGTCGGCGCCGCGTACGGGATAGCGGCATCGACCGTGTTCCAGGCGATCGTGACCTCGGTCGCGATGCCGTCGGGGTGCTCCGTGGTGTTGCCCGTGACGAAGATCGCCGGCAGTGCCGGATTCGCCTGCCGGACCTGGTTGCCGGTGATCGTCACCTTGGTGGTGTAGAAGTTGGCCGCGATGCAGGTCGCCTTGTAGGTGGCCTTGCTGTTGACGACACGGTTGCCCACGACCGTCGCCCCGGTCGTCTGTATCAGGTTGATGTTGCCGTTGATGGAGTCGATCACCACGTTGCCGGTGATGGCGATGCCGACGGCTCGGCCGTCCACACTGTGGGCGACATCGGCGGTGCCGTCGATCTCGATGCCGTGCAGTTGGCAAGCGAAGATCGTGTTGTCCGCGATGACGACGTTCGAGGCCGCCTCCACCCAGATTCCCGACTGGCCGATCTCGGTGACGGTGTTGTTGGCGATCACCGTGCGGTCCGCGCCGGCGTAGACGCAGATGCCGTCGAAGTAGTCCGAGTCGCTGCCGTATCCGGGGTGAACGCCGTTGTAGCGGCGAGCCTCCTCGGTCGACGGCCAGTCCATCGCCACGTGGTTGTCGGTGATGCGGACGTCGCGGCCGTTGGACGAGATACCGAAGCGGGTGTCCTCCGTGGTGCAGTTGGTGATCACGATGTCGTCGGACGACCGCGGGGTCGCATCGAACACCACGATGCCGTTGAAGCGCACGCTCTGCACTCGGACGCCCTCCACCACGATCCCGGTGGACGTCACGATCCGGACGCCGTCGTACTGGTGTTCGCGGACCGTGTCGTGCAGGGTCAGCCCGACGAGCTTGACCCTGGCACAGTTCTGCAGCCGCAACATCGCCAGTTGCCCCTTGACCGAGGGCGGACCGCCGGCGAGTGCCACGGTCGCGCCGTGACCGGAGATGACGACGTCAGTGAGGCCCTGCGCGGTGAGCTGATTCCGCACCTGGTAGACGCGGCCGGCCGGGAAGTACACGCTCTTCTTGCTGGTGACGGCGGCGTTCAGCGCGGCTTGGATGGCGGCGGTGTCGTCGGTCGTGCCGTCGCCGACGGCACCGTGGTCGAGGACCGAGATCCAGCCTTCGCCGGTGGTGGTGGTGGTGGCGGCGGCGCCGACCGGTGCCGCTTGCGCCTCCGACGCACCGGCCGCCAGCCCGCCGACCACCGCTGTCGAGGCCAGTCCGGCGCGCAGCGCGACACGTCTGCTCAGCGTCTCCATAAGGTACCTCCCCGTTGATTTTGTGAGGGGAGGCTACCGATATTTGCCGTTCATCGCTGACCCTCCGGGTTCGACCGCAGGTACGCGAGCACGGCCAGGACCCGCCGGTTCGTGTCGTCGGTCGGTGGGAGCCCGAGTTTGGCGAGGATGTTGCCGACGTGCTTGCCCACCGCCGCCTCGGTGACCGTCAGCCGCCGGGCGATCGCGGCGTTCGAGTGGCCCTCGGCGACCAGCGCCAGCACCTCCCGTTCGCGCGGGGACAGTGCGGCGACCGGATCACTGCGGTGGCGCAGCAGGCGGCGCACCACGTCGGGGTCGATCACCGTGCCGCCGCCGACGACGGTCCGCAGTGCCCCGACGAAGTCGGCGATGTCGACGACCCGGTCCTTGAGCAGGTAGCCGACGCGCCGCCCGTCGCCGCTGTCGAGCAGCCGCGCTGCGTACTCGGCCTGCACGTACTGGCTGAGCACGACGACCGCCCGGCCCGGGTCGGTGGCGCGCAGTGCCAGCGCGGCGCGCAATCCCTCGTCGGTGAAGCTCGGCGGCATCCGGATGTCGGTGATCACGAGATCCGGATCCTCCGCGGCCACGGCGTCGACCAGTGCGGCCGCGTCGCCGACCGCGGCCACCACGGCGAACTCGAAGCGCTGCAAGACTCCGGCCAGGCCCTCGCGCAGCAGCACGCCGTCCTCGGCCAGCACCACCCTGGTCACGGCAGGCACGGCAGCTCCACGCGTACGAGCGTAGGGCCTCCGGCCGGGCTGGACAGCAGCAGCCGCCCGCCCACCGCCGCGACCCGGTCGGCGAGCCCGGTCAGGCCCGTGCCGCGCGCCGGGTCGGCGCCACCGCGGCCCTCGTCGCGGACCTCGACGACCAGCGTGTCGCCGTGGCGGGCGAGCCGGACCGCCGCCGACGCGGCCCCGGCGTGCTTGGCGACGTTGCCCAGTGCCTCGGAGGCGGCGAAGTACGCGGTGTTCTCGACCCGCGACGGGTAGCGGTCGGCCACCCCGGGCTCGACGCTCACGGTGACGTCGAGGGGGCTGCGGGTGGCCAGGTCGCGCAGCGCGGCGGGCAGGCCGAGGTCGGCCAGCGTCTGCGGGCTTATGCCGTGCACGAGGTCGCGCAGCAGCACCATCAGGTCCTTGGCCTCGGCGTGCGCGCGGTCGAGGGCCGCCGCGGCGGGGCTGTCGTCGGGCAGGTCCAGCCGGGCGACGCCCAGTTGCAGGGTCATGCTGGTGAGCCGGTGCTGCGCGCCGTCGTGCAGGTCGCGTTCGATGCGGCGGCGTTCGGCGTCGAACGCGTCGACGAGCCGGGTGCGCGACCGGGCCACCTCCCGCAGTTCGGCCTGGCCTCCACCGCCGAGCAGCACCCGGGCCGTGGCGGCGTGGCCGGCCGCGAGCAGCCCGGTCAGATACGCGAGCGGGGGCAGCAGCACCAGGCCGAGCAGCACGTACGGGATCGCCTGCGCCGGGGTGGTGATCTGCCAGGGGCCGAGGGTGATCGCATTGGCGACCCCGGCGAGGTCCTTGCCGTCCTTGACCACCAGCAGCGGGCTGATGATCAGGATGCCGACGGTGAACACGGCGAACGCCAGTGTGGCGTACGCGAGCGGTGCGACCGTCGCGAGCAGCACCAGGAACAGCAGCTCGCGCCACGCGGCCGGCGCGGCGTAGCGGGCGGCGAACCAGGACCCCACGCTGCCGGCCCGGGGCGCTCGGTCGACCGGGCGCGGGTCGACGATGCCCAGACGGCGGCGTTCCAGCGCGGCGAACGGGGCCGCCAGCAGCGTGCCGAACATGGCGAGCACGGCTGTCGCGAGCCCCGACACCACCACCAGCGGCGCGGTGTGCATCCCGCCCTCGGCGAGTTGCACGAG
This sequence comes from Catellatospora paridis, assembly GCF_009720365.1. Classification (GTDB taxonomy): domain Bacteria; phylum Actinomycetota; class Actinomycetes; order Mycobacteriales; family Micromonosporaceae; genus Catellatospora; species Catellatospora paridis. The sequence continues at coordinate 351,233 of NZ_ML769317.1, forward strand.
CCAGCCGGCCCACGGCAGCGTGACCGGCGACAACAGCAGCGCAGCGACCCCGATGACGGGCAGTGCGGTCAGCACGGACAGCAGAGCGCGCCAGGGCCACTCCGAGATCAGGTAACGCGGTGAGGCGAGTGCGGCGAGGACGTGACTTGGCTGGTCAGAGGGCATGTGGACACGCTAGCCAGCGTGCGCGGCCCGGCCCAGCCGCCCAGGGGGCGGATCCGAGGTAGTGCCAGCCATACCCGGGTGTCCGCGGGGGACGCCTCACAGCAGGCCGCGCGCCATCGCGGTGGTCACCGCGGCGGTGCGGTCGGACACGTCGAGTTTGGCGAACGCGCGCAGCAGGTGCGTCTTCACGGTGGCTTCGCTGATGTGCAGTTGCCGGCCGATGTCGGCGTTGGTGCTGCCCTGCGCGACGAGCCCGAGGACCTCGACTTCGCGCGCCGACAACTGCTGCTGCCCGGGGCCGCCGCGGACCTGCCGGATCAGCCGCCCGGCGACCGACGGAGCGAGCACCGTCTCGCCGCGGCTGGCCGCGCGCACCGCGGCGGTCAGCTCGGCCCGGGTGGCGTCCTTGAGCAGGTAGCCGGCCGCGCCGGCCTCGACCGCGCGCAGGATGTCCGCGTCGGTGTCGTACGTGGTGAGCACGACCACGTGCGTGTCACGCAGCTCGGCCAGGATCTGCCCGGTCGCGGTGGCTCCGTCGCCTCCGGGCATCCGCAGGTCCATGAGGATGACGGCGGGCCGCAGCGACCTGGCCATGACGACCGCCTCGGCGCCGGAGCCGGCCTCCCCGACGACGTCGATGTCGAGCTCGGCGTTGAGCATGCCGCGCAGTCCGTCGCGCACGACCGGGTGGTCGTCGACCAGCAGTACGGTGATCATGCGGGCAGCTCCAGGGTGAGGGTGGTGCCCAGGCCGGGCGCGGAATGGACGGCCAGTTTCCCGGCGACCTGTTCGGCACGGGCGAGCATGCCACGCAGGCCGTAGCCGTCGGCGGCGGTGGCCGGGTCGAAGCCGGTGCCGTCGTCGGAGACGGTGAGGGTGACCGTGTCGGCGGCACCGATCAGGTCCACGGTGACCGTGCTCGCGCCGGCGTGCTTGCGGATGTTGGCCAGCGACTCCTGCAGCGCGCGCACCAGCACCACCTCGACGGCCGTGGGCAGCGCGGGCGGCAGGTTCTCGACGGTGCAGCTGGTGGTCGCGCCGGTGTCGTCGGCCAGCCGGGCGACCTGCCGGGCGACCACCTCGGCCAGCTTCGCGGTCCGCAGCTCGGCCGGGGTCAGCACGGTGACCATCGCGCGGGCTTCGGCGAGGTTGTCGCGGGCCGTGCGGACCGCGAGGGCCAGGTGCCGGTCGGCGGCGGGTCGATCCGTGTCCAGTTCGGACTCGGCCGCTTGCAGCAGCGTGACGATGCTGGTGAAGCCCTGGGCCAAGGTGTCGTGGATGTCGGCGGCCAGCCGGGCCCGTTCCGCGGCGACGCCGGCCTCGTGCGACAGTGCCGAAACCTCGGCCCGGGTGGCCTCCAGGTCCTGGATGAGCTGGCCCCGTTCGGCGTTCTGGCGGGTGACGCGGTCGATGGTGGTGCCGATCAGCACGGAGAACGTCAGGCCCAGCACGCTGATCGCGACACCGGTGCGCATGGCCGCCAGGTCGACCCCGCGCAGCAGGTTGATCGGCAGCGGGGCCAGGTTCAGCACCGCCACGGCCAGCAGCGCGGGCCGCTGCGACAGGCACAGGAACACCATCGGGCACAGCGCGAACAGGGTGAACGTGCTCATCTCGTCGGCCGTCACCGCCACCACGAACAGCACCGTGAGGAAGACGACGTACCAGCGGCCGCCGACCGTCTCGTGGTCGTGATCGTCATCGACGGGTGCGGTGCGCCGCCCGACGGCCCAGCTCAACACCATGATCACGATGCAGGTCAGGGCGACGGCCCGTGGTGCCGCGTCGATCTCGGTGTGCCGGGCCACCGACACGGCCACCACGGCCAGGCAGGTGACCAGGTACATGTCCCAGCGCCACAGCCATCGCCGTGTCGGCGGGCACGGCCCGGCGGTCGGGAGGACCACCGGGCCGGGCTGCGCGGAGCTCAACTCGTGCGCCGATCGGTCCAGCGGAACGTGGCCAGGCACAGCACCAGGCCGAGCACGCACCACGCCGCCAGCACCAGGGCCGTCCTGCCGTGCTCCCACTGTCCCGCCACCTCCTGCGCCGCCAGCGCGTCGGGCAGGAACACCGACCGGAAGCCCTGCCCCATCCACTTCACCGGGAAGAACGACGATACTGCGGTCATCGCCGCCGGCAGCGCGGCGATGTGGACGAAGATGCCGGAGGAGAACTGCAGCGCCAGCACGGGCAGGTTCATCACCGCCGGAGCGCTGCGGGCCGAGCGGGCCAGCGAGCTCGCGGCGATGCCGAGCAGGGTGCAGGCGATGACCGACAGGGCGAGCACCCACCCGAACGTCAGCCAGCGCCCCGCGTCGGTCGGCAGCTGCAGGTCGAACAGCAGCACGCCCACCGCGAGCATCAGCGTGATCTCGGCGAGCGTCGTCACGGCCACCAGGACGACCTTGCCGATGAGGTACGCCCCGGCGGTCGCGGGCGTCGCCCGCAGCCGCTTGAGGGTGCCGTCGTCGCGGTCGCCGCTGATGCCGATGCCGATGCTGATGAACGCCGTCGACACGATCCCGTACGCGATCATCCCGGCCGCGAAGACCTGGCTCGCGTGCACCTGGGCATAGCCTTCCAGTGGCTCGTCGAAGATGAACCCGAGCATGATCAGGATGCAGGAGGGCAGGGCGAAGGTGAACACCACCGCGTCCCGCTCGCGGAAGAACTGCTTGATCTCGACGGCGCCGCGCGACAGTCCGGTGCGCAGGGTCGAGGGCAGGGGCACGGTCAGGGTGGTCACCGGGCTTCTCCGATCAGGTCGAGGTAGACGTCTTCGAGGCTGCGGCGCTGCACCCGCAGGTCGGTCAGCTGCGGATCGTTGCGGCCGGCGAGCCCGGCCAGCAGGGCGGTCGGGTCGGCCACGGAGACCTGGTGCGTGCCGTCGGCGTCGCGCCAGCTCACCGTCGACTCCTCGGTGCGGCCGCCGATCGTGGCCGGTGTGCCCTCGGCCACGATCCGGCCGCCGGCCAGCACCACGAGCCGCCCGGCCAGCGCCTCCACCTCGTCGAGGTAGTGGCTGGTGAGCACGATGGTGGTGCCCTCGGCGGCGAGGCTGCGGATCAGCGACCAGAACTGCCGCCGTGCCTGCGGGTCGAAACCGGTCGTCGGCTCGTCGAGGAACAGCAGCTCGGGGTCGCCGACGATGCCCAGTGCGACGTCGACCCGGCGGCGCTGGCCGCCCGACAGCGTGCGCAGTTTGGCGTCGGCCTTGTCCGACAGGCCGCACAGGTCGATGACGGCGTCGGGGTCGCGCGGCGCCGGGTAGAAGCCCGCCACGTGCCGGACCACCTCGCGTACGGTCAGCCCCGCGCTGTCGTTCGCCTGCTGCAGCACGACCCCGATCCGTGCGCGCCAGCGCCGGCCCGCCGTGCCCGGGTCCTCGCCGAGCACCCGCACGTCGCCGCCGTCACGGGGGCGGTATCCCTCGAGGATCTCGACCGTGGTGCTCTTGCCGGCGCCATTCGGGCCCAGCAGCCCGAACACCTCGCCGCGCTCGACGGTGAGGTCGATGCCGTCGACGGCCTGATGCCGCCCGTACCGTTTGCGGAGTCCGTGGACTTCGATGACTGCCATGCCTCGATCGTCGCGTTCGGAGCACCGCCCCCGGGACGACCACGCGATGGAATCCGGCTGTCCACCGGTCGACGGACACGACGGCCGGACCGGGGTGAACCAGCAGCTCACCCCGCAGGCGGAGCGTCATCGGTACCTGGACTATCCGGTGAGGAAGTGCCCGTCGAGGGTGATGCTCTCGGCGATGCGGATCAGGTCCTCGAACCGCAGCGGCACCAGCCGCATGTCGTGCTCGATGATCACCATCCGGGTGTCGTCGAGGAACACCCGCAGCGCCGGGCGCTCGGCAGTGCCGGTGCGCTGCGCCGGCAGCCAGCCGACGTTGAACTGCGGCGCTCCGACGACGTGCTCGGCCTGCTGCAGCCCGACGCACAGGGTGTCGAAGACGTACGCCGGGTCGGTGGCCGGCGCCGCGACTGCCCGTACACAGATCCCGTCGGGCCGCATCGACCAGACCTGGTATCCGGCCGGCGCGAGACCCAGTCGCAGGCGTGAGGTGACCGGTCGCGCGGCCGGACGCAGGCCCTCGGCGAACGCCTGCGCCTGTGCCACGGTGAGCAGGCTGTTGCTGGTCAGCTGCAACCAGCGGCCGTCGCGCTGCCACCAGAGGTCGAGCTGCAGCCCGCGGTCCCACGCGGTGCCGCGCATCAGGAAAGCCTGTGTGCCCCCGATCGTCGTCGTTTCCGTGGCCTGCGTCATGTCGGGGCGCGCGGCAGTCACGCGAAGCTCCATGCTGTTCCAGAGCCGCGTCGGGCTGGCGAAGGTGAGCACCAGCGCGGAGTCCGTCACCGCGACCGTGCTGGCCATCCCGGCCAGCGGGCCGGGCAGCACGGTCGGCTCGTAAGGGAACACCGACAGCGGGGCAGAGAACGGAGCCAACGGCAGCACGCTGGGCGACGGCGACGGCGTGATGACCGGCGGCGGGGTGTGCGGGAGCAGGAACGGCACCAGTAGCGCGAGCACGGTCAGCGCCAGCGCGGCGGCGCCCGCGGCTATCCCGCGGTGGCGTCGCTGCGCGGCTCGCCGCCGCACCGCGGCCACCGGCACCGACGGCGGCGCCTGCGCCGTGCCGGACACCGGGACGGCCAGCCGGGAGCGCAGCTGCGCCAGTCCCCGATGCGCGTGCACCCGCACCGTGGCCGGTGACCGGCCCGTCAGCTCGGCGATCTGCCGGTCGTCGAGGTCCTCGAAGAACCGCAGCACCAGCACGGTGCGCTGGCTGCGGGGCAGTGTCGCCAGCAGTTGCCACAGCGCGGAGCGTTCCGCGTGCCGCTGTGCGAAGTCGGTGCCGCAGGCCGTGTCGGGCGGCTGCTCGACCGCGGACTCGCGGCTGGAACGCCGCCGCCACCAGGTCGAGTTGGCCCAGATGAGCCCGCGACGCAGGTACAGGTCCGGGTCGCCGTCCGCGATGCGCCGCCACCGGGGGTAGGCCTTGGCGAGCACCTCCTGCACCAGGTCTTCGGCCAGGTGCCGGTCGCCGCACAGCACGTGCGCGAAGCGCACCAGGTGCCCGGACCGGGTCTGGACGTACTCCTCGAAGTCGGTGTGCACGGCTCTCCTCGGCTGGCGTCGACTGCTGTGCAATACGACTACGCGAGACCCGCCGGACGTTTACCCCCGATCACCCGGGGTGGCGCGATAGGGCGAGTCACATCTGCGCCACGGGTGATGTATCCCGTGCGGCCTGCGTCGTTGCGACGATCTTCGGGCGTTCATCCCCCGCACGAACGGAGTCCGCCTCGTGGCCGCACTTCCCTCACCGAGACGCCGCGCCCCCGCGCACGCCCTGCTGGCGATAACGCTGGCACTGGGCGCGATCTCGGCCGTTTCCCCCGGCAGCGCCGTCGCCGCCGTGCCCGCTGCGAAAGCCCCGATCAAGCCCGGCGGTTCGCACACCATCACGCTGATCACCGGCGACCGGGTCACCGTCACCGCGCTGCCCGGTGGCCGCACCACCACCAGCGTCCGCAGCCCACACGGCGGCACGGCCGGCGCGCACGTGCTGACCTACGGCACGGACACCTACGTGTACCCCGACGCGGTCACGCCGTACGTCGCCGCGGGCCTGCTCGACGAGCGCCTGTTCAACGTCACCGACCTGATCGCCGACGGCTACGACGACGCCCACCGCCCACGGCTGCCGCTGATCGTGCAGTACGCCGACGGCACGGCCGCCCGCCGCGCGCCGCTGCCCGGCTCGGTGCAGGTACGCGGCCTGGACAGCGTGCACGGCGCGGCCGTCGAGCAGCAGCGCGGCGACGCCGACCGGTTCTGGGCGGCGCTGACCGCCCCGAGCGCGGCCAAGCGCGCCGACGCCCGGCCCGCGCTCGCCGGCGGGGTCACCAAGGTGTGGCTGGACGGCAAGGTCCGCGCCGCCCTGGCCGACACGACCGCGCAGATCGGCGCACCCCAGGTCTGGGCGACCGGCAACACCGGCTCCGGTGTCGCGGTCGCGGTGCTCGACACCGGCGTCGACGTCACCCACCCGGATCTGGCCGGGCAGGTCGCGCAGACGGCCAGCTTCGTGCCGGGGGAGGAGGTCACCGACCGGCACGGGCACGGCACGCACGTCGCGTCGACGATCGCGGGCACCGGCGCCGCGTCGGACGGCCGCGAGCGCGGCGTCGCCCCGGGCGTACGCCTGCACGTCGGCAAGGTCCTCAACGACCTGGGCGAGGGCCAGGACTCCTGGATCATCGCCGGTATGGAGTGGGCCGCGCGCCAGCAGGGCGCGAAGGTCGTCAGCATGAGCCTCGGCGGTGCGCCCACCGACGGCACCGACCCGCTCAGCAGCGCCGTGAACGAGCTCAGCGCGCAGACCGGCGCGCTGTTCACCATCGCTGCCGGCAACTCCGGCCCCGACATGCAGAGCGTCGGCGCGCCCGGTGCAGCCGACGCCGCGCTGACCGTCGGCGCGGTCGACAGCCTCGACCGGATCGCGTTCTTCTCCAGCCGCGGCCCGCGCCGCGGCGACAACGGCCTCAAGCCCGACATCACCGCCCCCGGCGTGGACGTGCTCGCGGCCCGCTCGCAGCAGTCGAGCGAGGGCGAAGGCCTGTACACGACGATGAGCGGCACGTCGATGGCGACGCCGCACGTCGCGGGCGTGGCGGCGCTGCTGGCCGCGGCTCACCCGGACTGGTCGGGGCAGCGGCTCAAGGACGTGCTGATGAGCACGAGCCGCACGAGCGAGCGCATCGACCCGTACATCGACGGCATCGGCCGAGTCGACGCCGTCGCGGCCACCGGGGCGAGCGTGTTCGCCACCGGCACCGACTTCACCGACCTGGCCTGGCCCTACCAGCCGGGGCAGCGGATCGACCGGGAGGTCGTCTACACCAACACCGGTGACGCGCCGGTGGACCTGGCGCTGGCCGTCCGCGCGCCGACCGCGCCGGCAGGACTGTTCACCCTCGACGCGGACCGGGTCACCGTGCCCGCGCACGGCACCGCCAAGGCGACCGTCCACATCGCCCTGGACCGCGCGCAGGACGACACCTACGCCCACGTCGCGGTCGACGCCACCGGCCCCGGCGGGCTGCGGCTGCGTACCCTGGTCGGCCTGAACAAGGAAGGCGAGCGCGCCGACCTGACCTTCCAGACCCGCGACCGCGCCGGTCTCGGCCTGGCCGGGCTGATCCTGCTCAAGGACATCACCCGCAACACCGCGCCGCGGCTGTACGCCGTGGACGGCACCGGCCGCCTCACCGCCAACCTGCAACCGGGCACCTACAGCGCGATCATGCAGGCGGAGCTGCCCGGCGTCACCGGGCCGCACTCGCTGGGCCTGGGACTGCTGATCGCACCGGAGATCGTGCTGACCGGCGACCGCACCGTCGTGCTCGACGCCCGGCAGCTGCGGCAGGTCGCCGCCGAGGTGAAGACGCCGACCGCGCGCGCCGACGTCCGCGTCGACTACGGCCGCACCTACGCCGACCTGGTGCCGTTCTTCGACAACTACACGGTGCACAGCCGCTTTCACAGCGTCTGGGCCACCCCGACCGGCGGTGCCGTCAAGCAGGGCCAGTTCAGCCTCGGGTTCCGCTGGAGCCTGGTCGAGCCGCCGCTGACCATCAGCGGGCACGGGCAGCGCTACGACGACCTGCTCATGCAGACCGCTTCGCGCAGCCTGCCGGACGGCCGTGAGCAGCTCGACCTCGCCTTCGCGGGCCGGGGCACCGCCGCCGAGCTGCGGCAGGCCCGGGTCCGCGGCAAGATCGCCGTGGTACGGCACGAGGCCGGGGGCGACGTCGTCGCGCAGGCCGACGCGGCGGCCGCCGCCGGGGCGCGGATGCTGCTGCTCGTCAACGACGCCGACGGCCGCCTGGACGCCTGGTACGAGCTGGAGAACCCGAACCCGGCGCTGCCGGTCGCCGCCCTCGGCCGGGACCAGGGCGAGCAGCTGATCGCACAGCTCGCCAAGGGCAGGCAGCGGCACACCGTCGAGTCGCATCCGCTGCCGTCCTACGTGTACGACCTGGTCCACCGCTACCGCGGCGCGGTGCCGAAGGACGTGACCTACCGGCCCGGACCGCGTGACCTGGCCCGTGTCGACGTCGCCTACCGCAGCCCGGTGCCCGGCACCGGGTCGGGGCTGCGCTACGACGTCCCCCCGGACCAGCCGTGGGCGGCGCTGAGCGGCGGCATCCTGCCGGTGCCCGGGCAGGGCGCCCGCACCGACTGGGTCTCGGCCGACCACGGCAACCAGTGGTTCGAGCAGGCCGGCATGGGCCCGCTGACCTTCTCGTCGGACCTGCTCGGCTACCGGCCGGGCAGCCGCACGGACGTGCGCTGGTTCGCGCCGATCGGCCGGCCCAGCATGCTGCAGGACAGCCTCGTGTCGGGCCGGCCGACGATGGTCGGCAACGAGCTGATGGTCTGGGCGCTGCCGAACTGGGGCGACTCCGACCCGCACCACCAGGCGCTGGTGTGGGAGGGCGAGATCTCGCAGCAGACCAGCCTGTACCAGGGTGACGAGCTGATCGCCGAGAACCCGGGCAGCAGCATGTACGGGGTGCTCACGCCCGGTCCGCGGCCGGTACGGCTGATCACCGAGACCAGCCAGGAGGTCGTGTCGCCGTACTCGGTCAGCACCCGCACAGAGTGGACGTTCTCGTTCACGGGGGCCGCGTCCGACGAGATCCGGCGGCTGCCGCTGATCGGCGTGCACTACCTGGTCGACACCGACCTCGCCGGCCGGGCCGACCGCGGCGCCCGCCTGGGCGTGACCGCGCAGCAGTTCGAGGGCGTGCACCAGGGCGGGCAGATCCGCAAGGTCGAGGTGGAGCTGTCGTACGACGACGGCCGCACCTGGCGGCGGGCGTCGCTCGACCGGCGTGACGGCTCCTGGCAGACGACCCTGCACGCGCCGTGGTGGGCGAAGTTCGCCTCGGTGCGGATCAGCGCCGCCGACTCCGCGGGCAACACGGTCACCCAGGCCGTGGTGCGGGCGTTCGGCCTGCGCTAGTTCCCTGATCTGGGAGAGTCGGGGGCGACCACGACTCTCCCAGATCTGCTGCCGGTCAGACCCGCGTGATGCGGATCGCGTCGGCGATCACCAGGCCCGTGCCGTTGGTCCAGCGGCTCACGGCGACCTTGTTCTCGTCCCCGGCGGTCAGCGTGAACGTGCCCAGGGTGCGCCACGCGCCGCCGTTGAACCGCTGATCGACGTTCACCGTCTGGTTCCCGCTCGCGGTGACGATCACGTACGGCGCTTTGGTGCTGTACCCCGTCAGCGACGGCCACCACGCGTCGACCCGGTACGTGCCGGTCTGCGGGATCGCGAACTTGTACCAGGCCGCGTCGCTGGCCGAAACTGGGTCGGCGAACCGGTAGTCGGCCCCATACCGCTGCACCGAGTACGACGACACGCCCCAGTTCGCGCTCGCGGTGAACCGCCCCTCGGTGGTGTTGTCGACGATCGCCGACCAGGCCGTGGACGGGTTGTCCGGATCACCCGACGGCGGCGTCAGCGCCGTGCCCACCGCGTACGGCCGGCCGAAGTTCGGGGTGCCGTCACCGTTCCAGGTGATCTTCTGGGCGCGGGTGGTACGGCCCGCGTACGTGTACGCCGACGTGGTCTTGCCGTGGTAGACGATCCAGTCCTCGGTGCCGTCCGGGGACTTGAAGAACCCGTTGTGGCCGGGCCCGAACACGCCCGCGGCGTCGTTGCGCCAGAACACCGGGCCCGCGTGCTGCACCCAGTTGCCCGCCACCAGCGGGTCGGCCCCGTCGGCGATGGACTTCATCCACAGCTGGTAGTCGGGCTTGCCGGTGTCGCAGGTCGAGTAGACGAGGAACAGCCGCCCGCTGCCGCGCAGCCCGACCGCGCCCTCGCGCACCTCGGTGCAGCCGCCGCCGGCCGGCAGCGCCATCCGCGAACCCGTCGTCGACCAGGGCGTGTCCATGCGCTGCAGGTAGATCTGCGCCGGGCCGCCCATGCCGCGGCCGGGACCGCTCCAGGCGAAGTACATCTGGCCGTTGTGCACGAACGGCTCACCGTCGATCGCGTACTCGCCGTGGTCGGCGATGCGCGCCTTGAAGTGGTACGGCCCCAGCGGGTCGTCACCGTCGGACTCGATCACATACGTGCGGTGGTTGGCGTCGACGCCGTTGCTGGCCGTGTAGTACACGTACCAGCGCTGCCCGAACCGGTACAGGCCCGGCGCCCACATCTGCTGGTTGCGGCTCGGGTCGCTGTCGCGCCACACGGTGTGCTCACCGGCGCCCGCCAGGCCCGCCAGCGTCGGCGACTTCCAGATTCCGATCCGGTCCCCGAGCGTGGTGGCCAGGTAGTAGTTGCCGTTGACGTAGGTCAGCGTCGGGTCCGCGCTGCCGTTGAGGGGGTTGGTGAACGTGCCGGCCGCCAGCGCGGGCGCGGCGGGTACGAGCAGCACGAGCGTCAGGAACAGCAAAGCCAGGCGTCGCATCGGGTCAGCTCCCGTCTCCGGATGGTGGAGCGTGGTCGCGACAGAGCATGCGACCTGTCCGTCGAGCGGGGCCAGTCGCTTCGGGCAGGACCGAAGCGTGCTCCGGCGGCAGCATCGATCGCCGCATGGGCATCGCTGATTGCCCGTAATGCCCGTCTGGCGGTAGAGTCCGCGCAGCGGAGGCCGGACCATGCTGCGCATACACTTCACCGCTGCTGACCTGGGTTCGCTGCGGCTCGCCTCAGGCGCCGATCCACTGTGGGAATCCCTGTTGAGCCAGCACGCGCTGACCAGCGGGCACGCGCCACCGGCCCTCGGGTCGTGGCGTCGGCGTGCGATAACGCGCCTCACCCCGGAGATGCGGGCGCTGCTGAGCCTGGCGCCTCCGACGGGCTACTCGCCCGACTTCCTGACCCCGACGCGGGGACTCCGCGACGTCGACGAAGGCCTCGACGCGGGCCTGCACGAGGTGCTGGCGACCCCGGTCGATCACCTGCGAGCGGATCTACGCCAGGTGCTGCCGCAGCACTGCCCGCGCGAGCGGGCCGAGCGGCTGGCCGACGGCGACCGCACAGCGGTGACCGCGCTGGCGTCCGCGATGCGCGCCTACTTCGACGCGGTGCTCGCCGCCCACTGGGAGCTGATCTCGGGGCAGGTCGCCGGCGCACGCGCACGCGGGGCGCGGTTCCTGGTCGACGGGGGCGTCGACCGGTTGCTGACCACGCTGCACCCCACGATCCGGTGGGACGCGCCGACCCTGCACGTCGCCTACCCGGACGACCGCGACATCCACCTCGCAGGCCGTGGCCTGGTGCTGCTGCCGTCGTTCTTCTGCCGCAGCACGCCCGTGACGCTGCGAGCGGCCGACCGGCCGCCGGTGCTGGTGTACCCGATCGACCACGATCCCGACTGGGACGCCGAGCGGGCCACGCCGCCCGACGGCGAGCTGGTCGCGCTGCTGGGGAACACCCGCGCCGCGGTACTGCGCGCGGCCCAGTTGCACCCGCACGGCTGCACCACCACCGAACTCGCCCGCCGGGTGCGCATCTCGCTGTCCAGCGCCAGCGAGCACGCCACCACGCTGCGCCGGGCGGGACTGCTGCGGACGCGCCCCTACGGCAGGCACATGCTGCACGTGGTGACCCCGCTGGGCCGCGCACTGCTCACCGGGCGCCCTGGACCGCAGCAGCCCTCGTGACCCGACCGGTCGACGAACGGCTGATCCAGCACTACCGCGCGGCCATCGTTACCTACCGGTCGGTTGAGGACCGGGTAGGCAATACGGCGGACATACAACTAAAGCGGCACCGAAATCTGGCCCTCCTAGCCTCCGGGACTCAACATCCCCCACGCGGGAGGCGTCCCCCCGCCTCCCGGACGTCCCTGGAGGTTCCCCTTTGGCCCAGACGCGCCGTGACTTCCTCCGCCAGGTCGGCATCACCGGCGGCGCAGGAGTCATGTTCCACACGATGGGAGCCCTCGGGCTCACCACCGCGGCCAACGCTGCCGAGACCCCGCCGTTCACCCCGCTCACGAGAGACGGCCTGCGAAGCCGCGGCGCCAAGTCCGTCATCGTCATGGGCGGCGGCATCGCCGGCATGACCGCCGCGTACGAGCTGCTCAAGGGCGGCTACTCCGTCACCGTGCTCGAGGGCCGCGACCGGCCCGGCGGCCGCAACTGGACGGTCCGGCGCGGCACCACCTTCACCGACCTCAAAGGACAGACTCAGACGGCCGGCTTCTCCAAGGGCCAGTACATGAACGCCGGCCCGGGGCGCATCCCGCAGATGCACGTGACGCTGGACTACTGCAAGGAGCTCGGCGTCCCGATCGAGGTCTTCACCAACCAGAACGCCGACGCGTTCCTCTACCGCGAGAATGTCCCCGGCGCGCTCAACGGCGTCCCGGTCCGGCAGCGTGCGGTGAAGGCCGACGCCTACGGCTACACCGCCGAGCTGCTGGCCAAGGCGACCAGCCAGGGCGCCCTCGACGTGGAGCTGACCGCGGAGGACAAGGACGCCCTGATCTCCTACCTGCGCAGTTTCGGTGCCATCAACTCCGCCAACGAGTACGTCGGCGGCGGCCGCCGCGGCTACGCCCCTGAGCCCGGCGCCCACCTCGAGGCCGGCACCCCGCTGCCGCAGTACGAACTGTCCGACCTGTTCCGCTCCACCCTGGGCAACTACTTCTCCTTCGAGATGGGCTTCGACCAGGCGATGATGATGTACCAGCCCATCGGCGGCATGGATCGCATCGCGTACGCCTTCGCCGAGGCGATCGGCGCCCGCCGCTTCCGCTATAACGCCGAGGTCGTGGCTTATCAGAACACCCCTGACGGCGTCGCGGTCACCTACACGACCGCCAACGGCCCGAAGACCATCACCGCCGACTTCGCCATCAACGCGATGCCGCCCCACATCGCCGCGAAGATCCCCAGCAACATGCCCGCCGAGGTCGTCACGGCGTTGGGCTCGGTCAGCAGGACCAACGCCGGCAAGATCGGCATCGAGTACGACCGCCGCTGGTGGGAGGAGGACTTCCGCATCTACGGCGGCATCACCAACGCCAACACCAACATCGGCAACGTGTGGCACCCGTCGTACGGCTACCACGGCAAGACCGGCACGATGATCGGCTACTACAACACCGGCGGCAACGCGAACTTCTACGGCACCCTGACCCCGGCGCAGCGGCTCACCGAGGCGGTGGCACAGGGCAAGAAGATCTTCGGCGACGTCTACGGCGAGGGCATCACCGCGTCGTTCAGCCAGGACTGGGCGTCGGCGAAGTTCTCCGAGGCGGCGTGGGTCAGCTGGCCCGGCGCGGCCGGCGGCCAGACCGGGGCCGGCTACCGCAGCCTCCTGCAGGCCTCCGGCAACGTCTACTTCGCCGGCGACCACCTCAGCCACGCCATCGCCTGGCAGCACGGAGCCATCACCTCGGCCCGCGCCACCGTCGAGCAGATCCACGAGAGGGTGACCGCCTGACGCGCACCGGCGCGCCGGTGGCAATCGACGCCGTCGCCGACCTCGCCCTCATGGTCAACGGGCGAGGCCGGCGACGGCGTCCTCGATGCTGTCGGCCAGGTGCACCCGGCCGTCCGACCGGCGACATGGCCTCACTCGACGGCTACCACCACCTTGCCGCGTGCCCGTCCGGTCTCGACGTGACGGATCGCTTCAGGCAGCTCCGCGAACGGGTATCGGCGTTCGACGACCGGCTTGACCGCGCCGCTGTCGAACAGGGCGGTCAGCTCCACCAGGTCGCGGGCGCTGGCCGGGGCGGCCGGGGTGTCGGTGATGACCACGGGCTGGGAGGTGAGCTTGCCCATCACGGTGGCGCCGATCATGTGGTCGACGGGCCTGGCCCAGCGTCCCGCGTTTCCGCCGACGACGACGTAGGTCCCCGCCGGGCGCAGCACGCGCCGGGCGGCCCAGACGGACGGGCTGCCGGCGATGTCGACGAGCGCGTCGAAGCCGCGGGCGAGCCGGGTGAAGTCCTGTGTGGTGTAGTCGATCACCTCGGCCGCGCCGATGGACCGGACCAGGTCGGCGTTGCGCGCGCTGCACACGCCGGTCACCGCCGCGCCCGCCGACCGGGCCAGCTGCACCGCGTACGTCCCGACGCCGCCGGAGGCGCCGATGACCAGGACGCGCTGTCCCGGCTGGACCTTGGCGTTGTCGCGGATCGCGGCGAGCGCGGTCAGGGCCGCCATCGGCACCGTGGCGGCCTGCTCGAAGGAGAGGCTGCGCGGTTTGGGGGCCAGGTGGTCCTCGGGGATGCAGGTGTACTGCGCGAAGCCGCCGTGCTTGACCAGGGCGTAGACCTCGTCGCCGGGGCGGAACCGGGTGACTCCGGCGCCGACCGCGGCCACCTCGCCGGCGACGTCGCAGCCGAGGATCGGGTGGCTCGGGCGGCGTTTGCCGAAGCCGCCGCCCATGAACCGGGCGACGACGGGCTCGCCGCGCAGGTGGTGCCAGTCGTACGGGTTGATCGAGGTGGCGCGGACCCGGACGAGCACCTCGCCGGCCCCCGGCACGGGCTTTTCGACGTCAGTGAGGTGCAGATTCTCGGGCGGACCGTAGGAGTGGAGCACGTACGCCTTCATCGAGGTCTCCTGACCTTACGTTGTAAGTCTTACGTTGTAAGGTAGCCTTACGCCGTAAGGCAGTCAAGGAGGAGAATCCCTTAAGGTCAGCGCCGCCGGTCGAGGCCGTCGAGGAGCAGATCCAGCCCGAACTCGAACTCCGCCTGCTCGTCGCACCAGCCCAGCGTCGAATCAGGATCGTCGTGCATGACCTCGGTCAGCATGCCGACCAGGTGGGGCAGCCGCGCGGCCATGCTCGCCATGACCGGATCGGGCTCGCCCGTGGTCGGCCCGTCACCCGGGCTGAACAGCTCCTGGCTGAAACCCAGCGCCCGGCTGCCGAGCGCGTGCATCGCGCGGTGGGCCAGGTCGTTGGAGAACCCGCCGTCGCGCATGATGCCGACCAGGCCGTCGTAGTACAGCAGCACCGCGGGGCTCGTCGTGGTCCGCGACTCGAACACCGCGGGCGCCCACCGATGCCGCAGCAGCAGCCGCCGGGCGGTCAGGATGCGCTCGCGGGCCGCGCTCTGCCAGGCCGCGCCGCGGGTCGACAGCGTGATCCGGCCGACCGCCTCGTTTATCTCGGTCGCGATGACGTCGACGACGCCGTCCAGGACCTGTTCCTTGTTGGCCACGTGGTGGTAGAGCGACATCGCCTCGGCCCCGAGGCTCTCGGCGAGCCGGCGCATCGTCACAGCGGCGATGCCGCCCTCGTCGGCCAGCTCGATCGCCGCCCGCAGCACGCGATCCCGGCTCAACGCGGGCCGGGACTCGGTGCGACTGCTTCGGGTAGCCAACGACATCAGACCCTTCACTCGCAGGTCATCGTACAGGCAAGGCTGCGAGTGCCTGATCACGCGAAGTTCCGCCGCCCGGCCGCCTCCGAAAATGATCGTCGCGACATGCCTGTAATTCCGGCGCGCGGCTCGACAAGTACCCGTCGACAGCGCGACTAACGGGAACGGCAAGAGCGACTGACGGAACTGTTCCGCCGACATGCCGACGACATCCACGCGTACGCAAGCTGGCGTATCGGCCAGCCAGGACGCCCCAGACGTGGTCGGCGAGGTCTTCCCGGCCGCCTGGCGGTCCCTGGACTTGACTGCTCAGGACGGCCACGCCCGGCCGGGTTCGGCGGTCATGCGGCGCCGACAGCCGTCGCGCAGCGATGGGGCGGTCCGCCGGTCGGCGGGCCGCCCGTGCTCAGCCGACCTGTGCTTCGGCCCGTTCCGGTCTCGTGCCTAGGACCGCCCCGTCACCTGGCGGCGTCTGCTGCGGCAAGGAAGCTAATCGCAGACCGCGGCGTACACGCAGAGTCGCCGCCAGACGCGCTATTTCGTCGTACATGAAGGGGTGGTTTTCCTCGGCTTTTATCCTGTTGACGAACGGTCGGTAGGTGTCGTCGATCCTGATGATTACCGTTGCCGATGCCCTTTCGACCACGTCTATGTTGAACACTCCGCTGTTGACGCCGACGGCAAAGTGCTCGTAGTAGTTCAAGTAGTTGTACACGTGCCGCAGCTTCTTGGGATCAGTGCGCAGGAGTTCGAGGAAGTGCTCGACCTGCTTGGTGTCCGTCTCGGACGGCATCTCTGCGGCGAGCTCTTGGCGCCGCTGCAACGTGTTGGCCATGAACTCCAGCGTGGCCTGCTTCTGCACCCGCAGCCGCTCGGCATCCGTCGCCTCGTTGGCCTGGTCTAGCTGCCTCTTCAAGAGTCGCACCTGGACGACCAGGAATCCGAGGAACGCGATGTTCACCAGCAGACTGCCCGACGCTATCCACACCGAAAGATGCTCTGCGGTCACCTGACACCTCTCATGAGACAGCCCGCTCATATCGAATCGCATCGTGTAGGTCGGGTCATCACCCCCGTGGGGTCCGCCGAAGCGCTCAGCCAGGGGTCGGGGCGACCTACGGCCGATGGGTCTTCCGGCTGACAAGCGTCGCCCGCACCGACATGGCGGTCGCCCTACGGCGTCAGCCGGCACGCTGCGCAGCAGTGATCTCGTGGTACGCGCCGATTTCACCGACGACAACCCGCCGCCCACCCAGAACTAGGCCTTCCGGCGTCCGTGCAGCGCCTCAGCCCCGGTTCTCCGCTAGGCGGCGGATGGCCGACGCGGACGCACCGCGGGCCCAGTCCTCGAAGGTGTGCGGGCGGGTGACGATCCGGCACCGGCCCGCCGCGCCGAAGGCGTGCTCGGCGAACGCGGCCCGCAGATGCTCCTCGAAAAGGTCGAAGTCGCTGACCGCCTCACCGCCGATGATGACCAGTTCCGGGCCGGCGAGGTTCACCAGCGTCGCGATCGCGGTGCCGATCACGGTCGCGGCCTGCTCGAACGTCCGCACGGCGAGGGGGTCGCCGCGGTGTGCCAGGTCGACGACCTCGCCGATCGACAGCTCCCGGCCGTGCCCGCGGGACACCTCGGCCACTATCGCCGGGGTCCCGGCGACCGCCTCGACGCAGCCACGCCGGCCGCACGGGCAGGTCCGGTCGGCCGAGGTCAGTGGAAGATGGCCGATCTCGCCCGCGACGCCGTACGCGCCCTCGACGACCTCGCCGTTGACGTGCAGGCCGCTGCCGATGCCGCGACCGATGGTGACGATCGCGAACGAGGCGGTGCCGACACCCACCCCGAACCAGTGCTCGCCGATGGTCAGGGCACGCACGTCGTTCTCGACGAGCACATCACGGCCCAGGCGCTCGGTCAGGATGGCCGCGAGCGGCACCTCGCTCCAGCCCATGATCGCGGACTCGCGGACGATACCGCCGACAGTGTCGACGTCGCCGGAGACGGTGACCGCGACGGCGCACAGCCGTCCGGCCCGCTCGCCGAGCAGGTCGACGAGCCGGTGCACGGTGGCTTCGAGGGCGTCGACGACGGTGTCGAGCTTCGTGGAGTCGAGCGGGCGGCGGTCGCTGGCGAGGATGCGCGTGGTCAGGTCGGTGGCGACCCCGACGATCTCGTCGGCGTTGACCTTGATGCCGAGGCAGACCAGCGCGTCCGGCACGACCATCAGCGGGTTCGCCGGTCGACCGGGCTGTCCGTCGCGCTGGGATTCGAGCCGGTCGGACACGAGGCCGACGCCGATGAGCGGGGCCACCGCCTTGGTCACCGCGGCCTGGGACAGGCCCGCGAGCCGGGCGATGTCGATGCGGCTGATCGGACCCCGGGTGAGGATGCACTTGAACACCTCGGCCGCTGCGGCGGAGGCTCCTTGCAGCAGCGAGACGGCGGCGCCTGGTTCGTACATGACGGGATCCCTTGTGGTTTCGATGCCGGGGCGTGGGTGGCGCGTGGTCCGAGCAATACGGTAAGGGTGCGGGGGCAGGGCGGGCGCGAACGCCGTTCCCGCCCCCGCGCCGGGTATCACTCGCCGAGGATCTCCTCGGTCTTCTTCGCCATCTCACCGAACACGTTCTTGTCGCGCTCACCGCTGAAGTACGCCTCGAACAGCGGCTTGATCGTGTCGGCGAGCTCCTGGCCGTTGGCCGTCGGCGGGGCCGCCCACAGCTCGCCGTTGTTCAGCGCGTTGACGAAGCCCGACAGGTCGAGCCCCTGTGCCTTCTGCGCGTCGACGGCGGCCTGCAGCGACTTGGCGATCGAGGGCAGGAACGTCGCGTCGACGCCGGCGGCCGACTGGCAGGCCTCCGAACCCATGTAGGTGACCCACTTCCACGTCGCGTCGAGGTTCTTGGTGCCGACGTAGATGTTGTTGGCGTTCGAGTTGCTGATCATCGAGCGGCCCTGGGGTCCCTTGACGGTCGGCGCGATGCCGACCTTGACGCCCGGGATCTTCGTGATCGAGGTCGCGTCCCAGGTGCCGCCCTGGATCATCGCGACGGTGCCGGAGCCGACCTGCTGGCTGCCCGAGACCGTCAGCTGCCCGTAGCCGGGCATCAGGCCGCGGTCGCCGAGCCCGCGTAGGTACTCGAGGGTCTTGGCGAACTCGGGGGTGTCGTACTGGAACCGGGTCGGCCACGCGGGCTTGTCGCCCATGCGCCAGCCCAGGGTGGACACGAACGAGTTCCACGAGGTCTGGCCGTTGAAGTCGCCGGAGGCGAGGCTGCCGATGCCGTAGGTGGCGACGTTGGCCTTGTCGAACCCGGCCTGGTCGCCGCGGACGCCCTTCTTGTCGACGGTGAGGTGCGCGACGATGTCGTCGAAGGTGCCGCCGTCGTCGGGGTTCCAGGTCATGTTCTTGACCTGGTCCGCGGTCAGGCCCGCCTCGGTCACCTTGGCCTCGTTGAAGTAGATCGCGGCGCCGGCCCAGTCCAGCGGGATGCCGTACTGCTTGCCGTCGGTGTACTTCCACGAGTCGACGCCGATGTTGAAGACCTTCAGGTCGTAGTTGGTCTTCTTGATCAGGTCGTCGAGCGGCATGATCTGCTTCTGGCCGGCGTACGCGCCCAGCAGCGGCACGCTGTTCTGGAAGGCGTCGGGCGCCGCGCCCGAGACGAAACCGGCGGTGAGCTTGGTGAAGTAGTCGGCCACCCCGTACTGCGAGATCTTGACGGTGATGCCGGGGTTGTCCTTCTGGAAGCCGGGCAGGCACTTATGGTACGAGGCGGCCTGCCGCTCGTCCCAGGTCCACCAGTTGACCGTGCCGCTGCCGGCGCTGGTCTCTTCGGCGGTCGAGCATGCGGTGAGCGCGGAGGCGGCGATGACGACGAACGCTAACGCCGATGCGATTCGCTGCGGTTTCACGAGTTCCTCACTGTGGGTGGCGGGGCGCCGTCGCTGACGCCCGATCGGGTGTGCGTGATGTGTTGTGGTGGGTCGGTGGGCCGGCGCTCACGCGCTCGGCAGGGTGACCTCGCCGTGGGGCGGTAGGTCGAGTTCGCGCACCTGGCCGCCGTGCTCGACGGCGATGCGGTGCGCGGTGCCGGTGAGGTCGCGGATGACGGCGCGGTCGAGCACGCCGCCGCGCCAGCTCAGGTCGACTTCGCGGCCGCCGCGGGCGCGCAGTCCGGTCACCTGGCCGTCGGGCCAGGCCGCGGGCAGTGCGGGCAGCAGGCGGATGCGGCCGCCGTGGCTCTGCACGAGCATCTCGGCGATCGCCGCGGTGAACCCGTAGTTACCGTCGATCTGGAACGGCGGGTGGGTGCTGAACAGGTTCGGCAGCAACCCACCCCACTCGGACCCGTCGACGGGAGCGAGCCTGCGATGGTCGCGGTCGAACGCGGTGAACGCTTCGAGCAGCAGCCCACGGGCCTGCGCGGCGTCGCCGAGCCGGGCCCGGAGCGCGACCTTCCACGCCCACGACCAGCCCATCGCCCCGGGTCCGCGACCGTCGAGGAAACGGCGCGCGGCCTCGGCGAGGGCGGGCGTGCGGGTGGGGTCGATCAGGTCGAGCGGGTACAGGGCGACCAGCGGGGACAGGTGCCGGTGGTGCGGGTCCACGTCGGCGACGTCGGTCGACCATTCGCGCAGCCGGCCGTCGGGGCCGGCGTCGAGCCGGGGGAGCCGGTCGAGGGCGGCGGCCAGTTCGGCGTCGAGCGGGTCGTCGGCCCCCAGCACCTCGATGGCCGTGCGGGAGCGCTCGAACAGGGCCCGGATGAGGGCCAGGTCCGTCGTGGTGGAGACGCCGATCGCCTCGGATGCTCCGTCGCGGCCGACGTACAGGTTCTCGGGGGAGGTCGAGGGGATGGTCCGCAGCCGTCCGGTGGCCGGGTCGTCGACGAGCCAGTCGAGGCAGAACAGGGCCGCGCCGCGCATGAGCGGCCATACGGTGTCCGCGAGCAGGTCTCGGTCGCCGCTGAACTCGTAGCGGTCCCACAGGTTGTGGGTCAGCCATACCCCGCCCATCATCCACATCGCCCAGCTCGGGCCGCCGTGTCCCATGCCGACCGGCAGGCTCCAGCCC
This sequence comes from Catellatospora paridis, assembly GCF_009720365.1. GTDB lineage: Bacteria > Actinomycetota > Actinomycetes > Mycobacteriales > Micromonosporaceae > Catellatospora > Catellatospora paridis. The sequence goes on from NZ_ML769317.1 coordinate 371,865, forward strand.
CACAGGTCGCTGTTGTGGTGGGCGACCCAGCCGCGCGCGCCGTAGAGGCGGTTGGCGACGTCGGAGCCGGTGCGGGCCATCCGCTGCACGAGCGCGGTCAGCGGCTCGATCGCGTGGTCGAGTCCGACCACCGGTGCGGGCCAGTAGTTCATCTGCGTGTTGATGTTGATGGTGTAGTTGGACGACCACGGCGGCCGCAGCTCGTCGTTCCAGATGCCCTGCAGGTTCGCGGCCGGCCCGCCGGTGCGCGACGAGGCTGCCAGCAGGTAGCGGCCGTACTCGGCGAGCACGGTGACGCGCAGACCTTCGTCGTCGCCGTGCAGGATGTCGGTGTCGACGTCCCAGGTGCCGCCGCGCCGGCCGCCGATCGCGAAGCGCGCCCCCGAGGCATGGTCCCGCACGTCGGCGAGGTGCTCGGTGAACAGCTCGGACGCGGTGCGCCGCAGGGCGGCGGCCGCGGTCGAGCGGGCGTGCTCCCGGATCTCCTCGCGGGAGGAGGTCCGCCAGCCGTCGCAGTCAGGGTCAGCCCACCACAGTGCAGCCCTACTCGACGTCGACAGTGCGATCAGCAGCCGGCTCGCCCCGCGGATCTGCAGGGTGTCACCGTCGGAACCGTGGGTTCCGTCGCTTTCGACCGCGAGTGCCGCGGTCGCGAAGTGGTCGAAGCCGTCGCCGTCGAGGTAGCGGTGCGCCGGTTCGACCGAGGGTTCGTGCGCGGGCGCGCCGTCGACCGGCGCGAGCACGTCGAGGGTGAGGCCGGTAGGGGCGGTGTCGCGTCCCGCCTCGCGCAGCGGCGTCGACAGGCGCAGGTCGACGTCGAGCACGGGGGACTCGGCCGTGTACTCGACGACCAGGCAGCCGGCGGGTGCGCTGACGTAGGTGCGGCGCGTGACGGCGACCCCGTCGACGTGCAGGACTTCGGTCAGGTGTGCCTGGTCGAGGTCGAGCACGCGGGCGGCCCCATCGGGCGCGACGACCGCGCCGCGGGTGTCCAGCGCCAGGTCGACGAACGGCAGGAACTCCTGGGAGTACGGGCCCTGGAAGCTCATCAGCAGCGCCTCGGCCCGGCGCAGGTCCTCGGCGTCGATGGCGGCCCGGACCTCGGCGAGCCGGGCCGGTCCGGCCCCGCCCGCGATGAGGTCGTCGAGCGCGTCGGCCGGTCCGTCGGGGTGCCCGGACCAGATGGTGGCGTCGTTGACCTGGATGCGGGCCCGGGCACCGCCGAAGGCCATCGCGCCGATGCGGCCGTTGCCCAGGGGTGTGGCCTCGACCCACTCCTGCGCGGGTCGGCGCCAGGCCAGGCGCAGCGTCGGCGTCATCACTTCACCCCGGAGAAGCCGATGGAGTTGACGATGCGCTTACCGAACACCATGAACAGCGCCAGCATCGGCAGGGCCGCGACCAGCGTCGCCGCCATCAGGCCCGCCCAGTCGGGCTGCGCCTGCGGCGAGGACTGCTTGAACACGGCCAGCGCGAGGGTCAGCGGCTGCACGGACTCGTCGCTGGTGACCAGCAGGGGCCAGAAGTAGTCGTTCCACATGCCGATGAAGCCGAGGATCGACAGCGTGATGACGGGCCCGCTGGTCATCGGCAGGGTGATGCCGAACAGCACGCGCAGCCGCCCCGCGCCGTCGAGCAGCGCCGCCTCCTCGATCTCGGTGGACAGGCCGAGCATGAACTGCCGCAGGAAGAAGATGTTGAAGGCGGAGAACAGCGACCCGGGCAGGATCATCCCGGCGAAGGTGTTGAGCAGGCCGAGTTCCTTCACCAGCACGAAGTTCGGCAGCAGGGTGAGGATGCCGGGCACCATCAGCGCGGTCAGGAACAGGCTGAACACCAGGTCGCGGCCGCGCCAGTGCAGGCGGGCGAAGGCGTACGCGGCGATGGTCGAGAAGAACACGATCAGCGCCGTGGACAACGTCGCGTAGATGACGGAGTTGACCAGGAAGTGTCCGAGCTCGACGGACGCGCCCGAGCCGCCCTCGGCGATGGACTCCTCGGTCGTGGCGAGCCCGAGCACGCGCCGGAACGGTCCCCAGGTGAAGCCCGCGGGCAGCAGCGAGGCGGGCTCGGCCATGAGCGCGTAGTTGTCCGACAGCGCGGTGCGCAGGATCCAGTAGAACGGGAAGATCGTCACGAACAGCACGCCGAGCAGGTACGTCCAGGCGGCGGCCTTGCCGACGGTCCAGCCGCGGCGGCGGCGGGTGGCGGTGGCGGTCATGCGCTGACCTCCGATTCGTTGGCGCGCAGCAGGCGCATCTGCAGGAACGTGATGACGAGCAGGATCGCGAACAGCGCGAACGACATCGCCGAGGCGTAGCCGAAGTCGAACTGCCCGAACGCCTTGCTGTAGATCAGCATCTGCAGCACGTTGGAGGCGTTGGCCGGCCCGCCCTTCGTGGTGACCTGGACGATGTCGAACACCTGGAACGCGCCGATGACGTTGAGGACCAGCACCAGGGCCAGGATCGGGCGCAGCAGGGGGAGTGTGAGCCTGCGGAACATCTGCAGCTCGCTCGCGCCGTCGATGCGCCCGGCCTCGTAGACGGTGGGCGGGATGGTCTGCAGGCCGGCGAAGATGATGATCGACGTGTAGCCCATCTGCTTCCACACGTTGATCAGCGCGATCGACGGGATCGCCCATTCGCGGGAGGTCAGGAAGCGTACGCCGTCGCCGCCGAGCGATTCGATGGCGATGTTGACGATGCCGAGCTGGGCGTCGAGCATCCACGCCCACACGGTCGCGGCGACGACCGCGGAGATGAGGAACGGCAGGATGATCAGGCCCCGGATGACGGTCGAGGACGTGAGGCGGTGCAGCACCGCCGCGGTCACGATCGACACGGCCAGGCTCATGGTCACCGAGAGCGCGACGAAGTAGACGGTGACGCCCAGCGCGGACCAGAACACGTCGTCGGAGGCGAGCTTCACGTAGTTGTCGAACCCGACCCAGGCGGGCGGGGTGAGCACCGCGAAGTCGGTGAAGCTCAGGTAGAGCCCGCGCAGCGTCGGGTAGACCGCGAAGACGGCGAACCCGATCAGCGAGGGCGCGATGAGCACCCACGCCAGGCGGGCGTCGCCGCGGTGGGCGGGGGAGTTCACGTTGACCGCGCCGCGGCCCCTGCCGCGCCGCCGCGTCGCCGGCTGTGGTGGCCGCGTCTCGCGGGCCGGTGTTTCCAAGAGCGCCATTGGTCCTGCTCCCGCATGTTCGATCTGTCGCGCCGTTGCCACGGCGGGGGTTTTCGATCTGCTCCTGCGCTTGCCGCGACAGACTAAACATGATTAATTTACGTCGTCAAGTAACCTTGTCGTAACGTCCACGGAGGCTCTGAACCATGCATTCCGGCGCCGAAGCCGTACTCGCCCTGCGTGCCGGAGGCGCGGCCTTCATCGTCGAGGTGCGCCATCCCACCCCCCGTGTCCTGCACTGGGGCGCGGACCTCGGCGACCCCGCCGACGGCCGCGGCGACGACCTCCGGCTCACCGCCGAGCCCGCCGTCCTCAACAACTCACCGGACCGGCCCCGGGTCCTGTCCGTCTGGCCCAACGCCTACGACGGCTGGTCGGGCACCACCGCACAGGCCGGCAACGCGCTCGGACACGCCACCACCCCCCGCCCCGCGCTCGACTCGCACCACCTCGACGTGCCCCCCGACGGGATCGGCGGCCGGCTCACCTTCCGCTTCCTCGACCAGGTCACCGCCCTGCGCTCCACGATCACCTACGAACTGGACCGGTTCGGCGTGCTCGCCGTGTCGATGAGCGTGCAACGCGACGCCGCCCTCAACCCGGCGACCGGCGCGACGCCGTACACCCTCGACGGCCTGCTCGCCCTGCTGCCCGTGCCCGAACGCGCCACCGACCTGCTCGACTTCACCGGCAAGTGGTGCCGCGAACGCGCCGCCCAGCGCACCCGGTTCGGCTTCGGCACCCACCTGCGCGCCACCCACCGCGGCAAGCCCGGCCACGACTCGCCCTACCTGCTCGTCGCCGGCACCGAGGCGTTCGGCTTCGGCCACGGCGAGGTCTGGGCCATGCACCTGGCCTGGAGCGGCGAGCAGCGCTACCTCGCCGAACGCCTGCCCGAGGCCGCCGGCGCGTTCGCCGCCGTCATCGGCGCCGGCGAAGCCCTGCACTCCGGCGAGGTCATCCTCACCGACGGCGACCGCTACGACGCCCCGACCGTCCTGTTCACCTGGTCCGACGCCGGCATCGACGGCGTCGCCGACCGGCTGCACCGTCGCCTGCGCGACCGCCCCCACCATCCGGCGACACCGCGCCCGCTCGTGCTCAACACCTGGGAGGCCGTCTACTTCGACCACGACCTCGACCGGCTCACCCGCCTGGCCGAACGGGCCGCCGAGGTCGGCGTCGAACGCATCGTGCTCGACGACGGCTGGTTCCACCGCCGCCGCGACGACACCGCGGGCCTCGGCGACTGGCACGTCGACCGCGACGTCTGGCCCGACGGCCTCGACCCGTTCGTCAAGGTCGTACGCGCCCACGGCATGCAGTTCGGGCTCTGGTTCGAACCCGAGATGGTCAACCTCGACTCGCAGCTCGCCCGGCGCCATCCGGACTGGATCCTCGGCCCGCGTACCGGCCTCGGCCCCAGCGCCCGCCAGCAGTACGTGCTCGACATAGCCCGCCCCGAGGCATACGCCTATCTGCTGGCGCAGATCGACGCCCTGGTCCGCGAATACTCGATCGACTACCTCAAGTGGGACCACAACCGCGACCTGCTCGAAGCCGTCAGCCGGCAGCCCGACGGCGACCGGCCCGGCGTGCGCCGGCAGACCCTCGCGCTCTACCGGCTGCTCGACGAGCTGCGCGCCCGCCACCCCGACCTGGAGATCGAGACCTGCTCCGGCGGCGGGGGCCGCATCGACCTCGGCATCCTCGACCGCACCGACCGGGTATGGGCCTCCGACTGCAACGACCCCGTCGAACGCGTCCAGATCGAACGGTGGACCCGCGCCCTCGTACCCCCCGAACTCATCGGCTCGCACCTCGGCGCGGCCCGTGCCCACACCACCTCCCGCACCACCGACCTGTCGTTCCGGCTCGTCGCCTCGCTGACCGCCCACGCCGGCATCGAACAGGACCTCACCGCCGCGACCGACGGCGAACTCGCCGCGATCACCGCCTGGTCACGGCTCTACCGCGAGCTGCGGCCGCTGCTGCACACCGGGCGCGTCGTCAACGCCGACCTGGCCGACGACGCGACCGCGCTGTACGGCACCGTCGCCCACGACGGCTCCCGCGCCCTGTTCACCTGGGTCCGGTTCCACACCTCACCGGCCGGACAGGCCGGCCGCGTCCGCTTCCCCGGACTCGACCCCGCCGCCCGCTACCGCGTCGCCGTCCGCGAAGAGCTCGGCGCGGCAAGCCGCCACCAGGGCCGCGACCCCGAATGGATCACCCGCGCCACGCGCGGACCGATCGAACTCTCCGGCGCCGTGCTCGCCACCGCGGGCGTGCCGATGCCGACCCTCAACCCCCAGCAGGCCATGCTCCTCGACCTCGAAAGGATCAACCCATGACCAAGCCGACCGTCCTGTTCGCCGGCGACAGCATCACCGACTGCGAACGGCGCGACGACCCCGCCGGGCTCGGCGACGGCTACGTCCTGCGGATCACCCACGCCCTGGCCGGCCAGGCGCGCTGGATCAACCGCGGGATCAGCGGCAACAGCACCCGCGACCTGCGCGACCGGTGGACCGCCGACGTGCTCGCCGAGCGACCCTCGCTGGTCAGCATCCTCGTCGGCATCAACGACACCTGGCGGCGCTACGACAGCGGCACCGTGACCACCCCGGCCGACTTCGAAGCGAACTACCGGGCGCTGCTCGACCCGCTGGCCGCCGACGGCGTCGCACTCGTGCTCGTCGAGCCGTTCCTGCTGCCCGTGCGGGCCGAGCAGGTCGAGTGGCGCGAAGACCTCGAACCGAAGATCGACATCGTACGGGAGCTCGCCCGCGAGTACGCCGCCGTGCTCGTGCCGGCCGACACCGCCCTCAACGCCGCGGGCGATGCGGCCGGGCTCGCGCCCGACGGCATCCACCCGAGTCCCCACGGCACCGACCTGCTCGCCAAGCTGTGGCTGGACCACGCGGCACCGCTGCTGACGGCGCTGCCGCCGCGCTGAACCGCCCCTGACCGGTCCGCTCCCGCCACGGTGCCGGACCGCAGGCGTCCGCGTCCCGGGACGTGCACCCTCCCGGGACGCGGACGTCGCCGTCCTCAGTGGCCGTCGTGGAGGGTGACCTCGGCGCCGGCCAGCACACGGCCGTTGACCTGAATATCGATGCGGTGCGGTCCCGGGTAGAGCCGGCGCACGCTGACGTGCTGGAACGTGTGGCGGCGGGTGACCTGGCGGGGGAGCCCGGGCTCGAGATCGGCGGTGGTCAGCTTGAACACCTTCGGCGCGCGGGGCCCGCGCGCTCCCGCATGGTGCACGACGTAGTCGACGGCGGCCCGCACGCCGGTGTCGGCGGTGAGCGTGAACGCGATGGTGACCTGCCCGCCGATGGGCAGCGTGCCCGGCGTGACGGTCAGGCCGGTGACGGCGACGTCCGCGCCGTGGTCGAAGCCGAGCAGCCCCAGCGCCTCCGGATGACCCTGCTTGACCAGCGAGCGCAGCGCGTGGCGGATCACCCAGGCGGTGCCGTCGCCACCGGTGGCGGCCCAGCGCCGGGCCGTGGCCAGGGCGACGTCGGGGTGGTCCTTGGTGATGTCGTTGAGGTGGTTGGCGACCGAGCGGCGGACGTACAGCTCGGGGTCGTCGTGCAGGCGGTCCAGCACCGGGATGGTGACCTGCGGGTCGGCCAGCGTCGGCACTCGCGACGCCCACGGCAGCCGGGGCCGGGAGCCTTCCGAGGCCAGCCGCCGCAGGTGCTGGTCGGGGTCGGCGGCCCACACGTGCAGTTGGGCGAGCGTGCGTTCGGGGTGCGCGGCGAGGTAGGGGCGGATCGCGAACTCGGCGGTGGCGTGCGGGGTCAGCGCGGCGAGGGTGGGCAGCGCGTCGTCGGGGTGGCCGAGGCCGTGCCCGGCGACGTAGTCGGTGGCGGGCCAGCCGCTCCACATGTCCAGCGGGCTCGCGGCGACGGCCTCGCGCAGGACGCGTGCGGCGTGCGGGAAAGGCTGCGGCAGGAACGCGGCGAGCTGGGCGGCCACGGCCGACACGCGCTGCTTGAGCGCGAGCGGCTCCAGCCCGCGGCCCGCGGCGGCCGTGAAGTCGGCGGTGGGGAACGCGGGGTGGACGCGGGAGACGGCCGCGGCCAGCCGGGCGATGCTGGCGTCGTTGACGTGGTCCTTCAGGTCGGCCATGACGGTTCCGGTTCCCCTTCGTGCCCTGCGCGGTCCGGCACCCTGGTCGAGCCGGTGCGATCAGTAGACACGACCCCTCTGACATGCTCGAACGCTGCAGTCGGGCGGGCGATCACGGTGGACGCGACACCCGCGCCGGGCGGGCGGTCAGCGCGGGGCGAAGCGGGCTTCGAGCCGGTCGAGGGTGCGGGTGATCGCCCGGCGGTTGCGGCGCGGGAACCAGCTGAGGCTGATCAGCAGCGGCACGCGCGCGGTCGACCAGTCGAACTCCTCGGTGACCTGCGTGGTTCCGTCACCGGCCGGTTCCAGCCGCCAGCGCCAGCGGTGGCCGTTGAAGTGCCGCCACGCGATCAGGCGGCCCTCCTCGAACTCGACCACGGTGTTGAGGATGCGGTAGCCGGCGCCCATGCGCATGTCCATGCCGAATTTCATGCCCAGCGCCAGCCGGCGAGGGGCGCCCCGGGCGGCCAGCACTGATCCCGACCCGTCGATGAGGGGGTGCTGGGCGGGGTCGGCGAGCAGTTCAAAAATCTCCTGCGGTGTGGCGGAGACGGTCCGGTTCCCCCGGATGAGGCGGCGCATCCGCGCACTCTACCGAGGTGCCGCGCGACGCCGGGACCTGCCGGTTGTCGGACATGCGTGTGCTCGGAGCATTTGCTGATTGCGTGTTTTTCGGCCTTTCTGTCCCTATACGCTCCGGGAATGATTCGGCCAGTTCGTCGCGCTGCCGCCGCAGGGGCCGTCGCCGTCGTGCTCCTGCTGGGCGCGTGCACGGTGCCCGCGGACGCGGCGACGTCCGCGACGGCGCAGGCGCCCGACGCGCAGGGGATCGCGAACGTCGTCCGCGCGGCGATGAAGGACCAGTCGCTGCGGGCCGTCATCGTCAAGGTGACCAAGGGCGACCAGGTGGTGACGTCCGAGGCGTTCGGCGAGTCTCTCGACGGGGTGCCCGCCACCACGGACATGCGTTTCCGCAACGGCGCGGTCGTCTTCGCGTACCTCGGAACCCTGCTGCTGTTGTTCGTCGAGGAGGGCAAGGCCGCCCTCGACGACACGATCGACCGCTGGATGCCGGAACTGCCCGAGTCCGGCAAGGTCACCCTGAAGATGCTGACCAACCAGACCACGGGCTACCCGGACTTCGAGACCGACCCCGGCTGGAACGCGGCCTTCAACGCCGATCCGTTCCAGTCGTGGACGTTCGAGCGGCGGCTGAAGTACGCGTTCTCCCGGCCCATCCAGTTCGCGCCCGGCGCGAACTGGAGCTACTCGCACACCAACTTCATGATCCTCGGCGAGATCCTTGCGAAGATCGGCGGCAAGGCGCTCGACGTGCTGCTGCGCGAGAGGGTCATGGAGCCGATGGGGCTGAAGAACACCGTCGGCAGCCAGACCGGGGCCGTCCCGGAGCCGGCGCTGCACTCGTACAGCTCGGAACGGCGCGAGGCGCTGGGCGTGCCGCCGAAGACCGCGTTCTACGAGGAGGCCACGTACTGGAACTCCGACTGGGGCACGCCGGTCGGCGCGAACCAGACGTCGACCATCGACGACCTGGCGACCACCGCGATCGCCGTGGGCACCGGCAAGCTGCTGTCTCAGGCGAGCTATAAGGCGATGACCGACCCGAACCTGCTGGGTTTCGGGCAGGCACAGGCCGACTGCGCGCCGTCGTGCTTCAAGCAGATCGTCGGGTACAACTACGGCCTCGGCGTGGTCCGCTCGGGCGACTGGCTCCTGCAGGATCCGCTGCTCGGCGGCTACAGCGCCACGGAGGCGTACCTGCCGCAGGAGAAGATCGGCATCTCCGTCGCGACCACGTTCCTGCCGGGCGCGTTCGACTGCAAAGGCGTCTACCCGAACTCCAGCGACACGCTGTTCCGGCTGATCGGCGCGTACGTGGCGCCGGACAACGCCCCGCCGATGCCGCCCCCGTACAAGAAGGCCTGCTGAGGCGGATCAGAACAGCGTCAGCGGTTCGGTCGGCGCAGGCTGGGGCAGCGGCCGCAGGTCCGGCACGCGGGCGCGCACCTCGTCGTGGAAGCGGCGGGCGAGTTCGGGCGCGTCGGCGTTGTCGGGGGTGTGGATGAACACGGTCGGCGAGCGCCCTTCGCGCAGCCAGCCGGCGACCGTCTCGACCCAGGGCTGCCAGCCCTCGACCGTCGCCGCGGTGTCGTCGCGGCCCAGGTAGCGGATGATCGGCCGGTCGGTGAGCGCGCGGGAGCGGTGCGGCATGCGCGGCTTCTTGGTCCACGCGTCGCGTTCGGCGTCGCTGGTCGGCGGGGACCGGAAGAACGCGACGGTGTCGAACGAAACCCATTCGGCGTCCGCCGCGGCGAGCACGTCTTCGAGGGCCCGCGTCGGGCGGGCGTCGTCGAAGAACGCGCGGTGGCGCACCTCGACGGCATACCGGTGGTCGCCGGGCAGGCGGCGCAGGAACGCCGCTAGCACAGGCACATCGGCCGGGGTGAACGAGCCCGGCAACTGCAGCCAGACGGCGTGGGTGCGCGGGCCGAGCGGTTCGATCGCGTCCAGGAAGGCGCGCAGCTCGGTGTCGGCGTCGGTGAGGCGGCGCTCGTGGGTGATCGGCTTGGGCAGCTTGACGACGAACCGGAAGTCCGGGTCGGTCTGCTGCGCCCAGGAGACCACCGTGCTGCGAGCCGGGGTCGCATAGAAGGTCGTGTTGCCCTCGACCGCGTCGCACCAGCCGGCGTACGCCCGCAGGCGCTCCTCGGCCGTGCTCGGATGCGGCAGGAAGCGCCCCTGCCACGCCTTGAGGCTCCACATCGCGCAGCCGACGTGCAGGCGTGGAGTGTCCGCGCCGCTCACTTGTCGTCCGGGGTGGCCGGTGCGGCCTGCGGCAGGCGGGCCTTGCCACGCCGGGCGGCGGGTGCGGACGGCGGCGGCACGACCGGTCCGATGTCGCCGTCCGGGGCCTCGTCGAGGTCGACGACGACGGGGGCGTGGTCGCTGGGACCGGTGCCCTTGCGGGCGTGCCGGTCCACCCAGGCGGCCTTGACCCGTTCGGCGACCGGCGTGCCGGCCAGCACCAGGTCGATGCGCATGCCGAGGTCCTGGTGGAACATGCCCGCGCGGTAGTCCCAGTACGAGAAGACCCGCTTGTCGGGCCAGTGGTCGCGGACGACGTCGTGCAGCCCGGCCGCCTGCAGTTGCGCCAGGGCGGCCCGTTCGGGGGCGGTCACGTGGGTCTGGCCGGCGAACGCGTCCGGGTCGAACACGTCGGCGTCGGTCGGCGCGATGTTGATGTCCCCGGCCACGATCACGGCGTCCGGACCTGCGGCGACGAGGTCGCGCAGCGCGGCGAGCCAGGTGAGTTTGTACTGGTAGTGGTCGGAGTCCGGGGTGCGGCCGTTGGGCACGTACACCGAGTGCACGCGGATGCCGCCGCAGGTCGCCGACACCGCCCGCGCCTCGGGGTGCGGGAAGCCGGGTCCGCCGGGGATGCCGGTCACGACGTCGTCGAGCCCGACCCGGGACAGGATCGCGACTCCGTTCCAACGCGCCTCGCCGTGCGCCGCGTACTCGTAGCCGCGGTCGGCGAGTTCCTTGCTCAGCAGCTCGGCGAAGGCGGCGTCGGCGAGCTTGGTCTCCTGCAGGCAGACCACGTCGGGCCGCCGCTGGTCCAGCCACGGCAGCAACCGGGGTAGCCGCTGCTTGACCGAGTTCACGTTCCAGGTCGTCACCCGCATTCGATCCACGATATACGGGCCGCGACGGCGGCGTACCCGATGGCGGCGGCACACGGAAAGCGCGGCGGGGACCAGCCCCCGCCGCGCGTCCGTGGAGGTGCTTCAGCAGGCGTTGGTGCGGAAGTCCGACACCGCCGTGCCGCTGTAGCCGCAGGTGAACGGCGTGAAGCGGGCGTCCTGGTTGAGCCAGCGCTTGAACCAGGAGACCAGGGCCCGCGAGGTGGTCGCGTTGGTGGTCTGCGGGAAGAAGTGGCTGGCGCCGTTCAGTTCGACGTAGCTCTTGGACCCGCCGAGGGAGTTGTAGAACGGGATGGAGTGCGAGCTGACACCGGCGACCGTGTCGCTCTCGCCGCCGATGATCTGCACGGGCTCGTTGACGTTGTTCCAGGTCTTGTCGGAGTTCCACGGCGCGAGCGGCACGCCGGCCTTGACGTTGCCGGTGGTGTCGGCCGCCAGGGCCTCCAGGGTGCCGCCACCGCCCATGGAGTGGCCGGCGACGCCGCGGCGGCTGCCGTCGGCGCGGGAGGTGATGGCGCTCGGGGCCGAGTTCACCGCCCAGTTGAGCGCGGCCAGCAGCTGGCTGCCGCGGCTGGCGGGCTGGTCGTAGACGCTGTTGGTCTCGATGCCGACGACAACGAAGCCCCAGGAGGCCAGGCGCGGGCCGATCCAGCTGATGCTGGACCAGCGGGCGGTGAAGCCCGGGGACACGGCGACTACCGGGTAGCGCCCGGCGGTGCTCGGGTAGTAGGCCACGCCGCCGCCGAAGCCGCTGACGAGGCTGGAGATGTTGTAGGTGGACACCGAGAAGCTGCCGTTGCCGGTGATGTTGGACGAGGTCGGCGCCTGGCCGATCTCGTCGGCGTACGCGGGGGCGCCGGTGCCCAGGGCGGTTCCGGCGGCCAGGGCGGTGGCGACGAACGTGGTGGCGATCAGGCGGGTGAGCCGCCGGCGGGGGGACGAGACGGATTGCTGCACTGTTCCACTCCTGACGGTGAGGAACCAGCTCCCCAGCAGCGGTGCTGCGGGGGACGGAGAGCTGGTCGATCGAGCAGTGGAGTCAGTTTCATCGATGTTAACGAGACGGGCATCGGCAGAATCACCGGTCGAACCGGTGGCAGCCCGGCGATGCGGGTAAAGCGGTAGATCGGCGTGATTACCGGCTGTCGCCCGGCGGCGGGGCGGTGCTGGTGCGCACCTGCAGGCGGGTCGGCACCAGCGCGGTGCCGTGTTCGGTCTCGCCGCGCTCGATCTGGCGCAGGATGCCCTCGACGCAGCGGCGGCCGACCTCGGCGAAGTCCTGGTGGACGGTGGTCAGCGGCGGGATGAAGCTGCTCGCGTCCGGGATGTCGTCGAAGCCGACCACGCTGACGTCGGCGGGCACGGCGCGGCCGCGTTCGTGCAGGGCGCGCAGCACACCTAGGGCCATCTGGTCGTTGGACACGAACACGGCGGTGCAGCCGGGTTCTTCGGCCAGGGCGAGCCCGGCCCGGTAGCCCGATTCGGCCGACCAGTCGCCGTGCAGCGGCGGGGGCACGTCGCGGCCGGCGGCGGCGAGGGTGTCGCGCCAGGCCTGGGCGCGCCGCTGGCTGGCGAAGGACTCCTCGGGCCCGGTGACGTGCCACACCGTGCGGTGGCCCAGTTCGAGCAGGTGCGTGACTGCCTGGCGGGCGCCGTCGGCCTGGTCGGTGTCGACGACGGTGTACCGGTCGTCGGCGTCGGAGTCGACGACCACCACCTGCACGTTGGGCGGCAGGGTGACCGTCGCGGCGTCGAGCAGGTGCACTTCCATGATCACGATGACGCCGTCGACGGCGAGTTCGCCGAGCCGGGTGAAGGCGCCGAGCACGCTGTCCTGGGTGGGCATCGCGACGGGGATGAGCGTGATGGCGTATCCCTGCAGTGCCGCGTGCGTGGCGATGGCCTCCAGGGTGCGGCTGTTACCGGTGCTGGACAGGGTGAACAGGATCACGCCGATGGTGCGGAACTGGCCGCTCTTGAGCGCGCGGGCGGCGCTGTTGGGCCGGTAGTCGAGCTGCTTCATCGCCGCGAGGACCTGCTGGCGGGTGGTGCCGACCACGCTGGGGTGGCCGTTGGCCACGCGGGAGACGGTCTGCGAGGAGACGCCGGCGAGCCGGGCCACGTCGGCCATCGACACCCGGGACGCCTTCGGCCGGCTCATCCGGTGCTCCCTTCGTTCGACTCCCGCCGGGGCGTCGCGTGCTTCGTGTAACGAATCCGAAACCGCTTCTTGACGCCTGTTCGGCGTCGGTGACACTATCACCGAGCTGATGTTTACGTAAACATTACGCAACGTGATCGAGTCATCCCCGTTCGTGCGAGGTCGGTGTGATTCGGCAGCGGCGCTATGTTTGCGTAAACATCTGATCTGACCAGCCACTCTTGAGATCTGTCGGAAGGAGGAGACATGACGGTGCTTGCCCCTCCGACCATCTCGCGCACCGGTCAAGCCGACCGGGGGAGACCAGCGCGACGCCGCCGGTCCTGGACCGGCTGGGCGTTCGTCGGCCCGTTCATGGCGGTGTTCGCCTTCGTCTTCGTCGCGCCCATCGCCTACGCGATCTACCTGAGCGTGTTCCGGACCCGGCTGATCGGCGGCACCAGCTTCGTCGGCCTGGAGAACTACCAGCAGGTGTTCACCGACCCGCAGTTCTGGTCGGCCACCTGGCGGGTCACCCTGTTCCTGCTCGTCCAGGTGCCGATCATGCTGGTCCTGGCGCTGCTGATCGCCCTGGCCATCGACAGCGGCAGGCTCTACGGCAAGGCGTTCTTCCGCGTCGCCGTGTTCATGCCCTACGCCGTGCCCGCCGTGGTCGCGACGCTGATGTGGGGCTTCATGTACGGGTCCCGGTTCGGCCTGGTCGGCAACATCAACGACACCTTCGGCGTATCGCTGCCCGACCCGCTCTCCCCGGACCTGGTGCTCGCCTCCATCGGCAACATCGTCACCTGGGAGTTCGTCGGCTACAACATGCTGATCTTCTACAGCGCGCTGCAGGTCGTGCCGAAGTCGCTGTACGAGGCCGCCGAACTCGACGGCGCGAGCCAGCTGCAGATCATCCGGTCGGTCAAACTCCCCGCGATCCGCGGCGCGCTGCTCATCGCGACGATCTTCTCGATCATCGGCAGCTTCCAGCTGTTCAACGAGCCCAACATCCTGCAGAGCCTCGCGCCCAACGCGATCACCACGTACTTCACCCCGAACATGTACGCGTACTCGCTGTCGTTCTCCGGCCAGCAGTACAACTACTCCGCGACCGTCGCGATCGTCATGGGCATCCTCACCATGATCGTCGCCTACGCCGTCCAGCTGCGTGGCACGCGGAAGGACAAGTAGCCATGACGACGCACCCCCACCCCACGACCACGGCCGCCCCGAAGCCGGCGCCCGCCCGCGCCGCCCGTAGGGCCGTACGCCGGGACAAGCAGCGGCGCAGCCCGCTGCTGACCGCACTCACCGCGCTCATGCTGATCTACAGCCTCGTGCCGCTGGTCTGGCTGCTCATCAACGCCAGCAAGACCCAGGAAGGCCTGTTCAGCTCGTTCGGGCTGTGGTTCGACGACGACTTCGCGCTGTTCACCAACATTCGCGACACGCTCGCCTACGACAACGGCGTGTTCGTCCGATGGCTGCTCAACACCCTGCTCTATGTGGTGCTGGGCGCCGGCGGCGCGACCGCGCTGGCCACGCTGGGCGGATACGCCCTGGCGAAGTTCGACTTCCCCGGCAAGCGCGGCGTCTTCGCCGTCGTCATCGGCGCCGTCGCGGTGCCCGGCACGGCCCTGGCCGTGCCCACCTTCCTGATGTTCTCCAAGCTCGGGCTGACCAACACCCCCTGGGCCGTGATCATCCCCTCGCTCATCTCCCCGTTCGGCCTCTACCTCATGTGGACGTTCGCGGCCTCGGCCATACCCGGCGAGCTGCTGGAGGCCGCGCGGGTGGACGGCGCGGGCGAGCTGCGCACCTTCCTGCGCATCTGCATGCCGCTGCTCGCGCCCGGCATCGTCACGGTCGCGCTGTTCACCATGGTCGCGACCTGGAACAACTACTTCCTGCCCCTGATCATGCTCAAGGACCCGGACTGGTACCCGCTGACCCTGGGCCTCAACGCGTGGAACGACCAGGCCGCCACCGCCGGCGGGCAGGCCATCTTCCACCTCGTGATCACCGGCTCGCTGCTGACGATCCTGCCGCTGCTGGCCGCCTTCCTGTTCCTGCAGCGCTACTGGCAGTCCGGCCTGGCCGCCGGCGGCGTCAAGGACTGAACACCACCGACCTCACCGCTCACGAAATGCGCTACACCCCCGTTTGAGAGGACACCGATGTTCACCAACCGACGCGCGTTCCTGCGCACAGCGGCGCTCGCCACGGCCGCGATCACGACCGCGGCCCTGGCCGCCTGCGGCTCCGACGACGGCGGCGACACGACCACCCCGGTCTCCGCCGACCAGGTCCAGGCCGCACTCGACAAGGGCGGCTCGATCACCGTCTGGGCCTGGGAGCCGACCCTCAAGCAGGTCGTCACCGCCTTCGAGGCCAAGTACCCCAAGGTCAAGGTCAACCTGGTCAACGCCGGCACCGGCAACGACCAGTACACCGCGCTGCAGAACGCGGTCGCGGCCGGCTCCGGCGTCCCGGACGTCGCGCAGATCGAGTACTACGCCCTGCCCCAGTTCGCCCTCGGCAAGTCGCTGACCGACCTGGCCGCGTTCGGCTCCGGCGAGCTCGACGGCACCTTCACCCCCGGCCCGTGGTCGTCGGTGAAGACCGGCGGCGGCACCTTCGGCCTGCCGATGGACTCCGGCCCGATGGCGCTGTTCTACAACAAGGAGGTCTTCGACAAGCACAAGATCGAAGTGCCGACCACGTGGGACGAGTACGCCGCGGCCGCCAAGAAGCTGCACGCCGCCGACCCGAAGGCCTACATCACCAACGACACCGGTGACGCCGGCTTCACCACCAGCCTCATCTGGCAGGCCGGCGGCAAGCCGTTCGCCGTTGACGGCACCAACGTCAAGCTCAACCTCGCCGACGAGGGCTCCACCAAGTTCGCCACCACGTGGCAGACGCTGATCAGCGACAAGCTGCTCGCGCCCGTCGGCTCGTGGAGTGACGGCTGGTACAAGGGCCTCGGCGACGGCAGCATCGCCACCCTCGTCATCGGCGCGTGGATGCCCGCCAACCTCGAGTCCGGCGTGCCCGCCGCGAAGGGCAAGTGGCGCGTCGCGCCCATGCCGCAGTGGACCGCCGGCGCCAACGCCGCGGCCGAGAACGGCGGCAGCTCGCTGGCCATCCCGAAGGCCGGCCCGAACAACGCGCTGGGCTACGCGTTCCTCAAGTACGCCACCGCCGGTGAGGGCGTGAAGATCCGCGTCGACAACGGCGCGTTCCCCGCCACCACCGCCGAGCTGAAGTCCGCGGAGTTCCTGGGCAAGGAGTTCCCGTACTTCGGCGGGCAGAAGGCCAACGAGATCTTCGCGAAGTCGGCCGCCGACGTCGTGCCCGGTTGGTCGTACCTGCCCTTCCAGGTGTACGCCAACAGCATCTTCAACGACACCGTCGGACAGGCGTACGTGACGAACAAGCCGCTGGCCGACGGCCTCAAGGCCTGGCAGGAGGCGTCCGCCAAGTACGGCAAGGACCAGGGCTTCACGGTCGGCTGACCGTAGCCCGCGCCGCGGGCGGGTCACGAACCCGCCCGCGACGTACCCCGCGCCGCGGGCGGCACACCCCGACCGCCTGCGGCGCGGCCCCTGGCCCGACCGCACAACCTCGCAAGGAGCATCCCTGTGACCCACCCCGCCCGCCCGCAGTGGCTGCGCCGGCCCGACAACGTGGCGCCCGGCATCGCCTACGGCGCCGACTACAACCCCGAGCAGTGGCCCCGTGAGGTGTGGCGCGACGACGTACGCCTCATGCGCGAAGCCGGGGTCAACATCGTCTCGCTCGGCATCTTCTCCTGGGCGCGGCTGCAGCCCGCCGAGCACACCTGGCGCTTCGACTGGCTCGACGAGGTCATGGGCCTGCTGTACGACAACGGCATCGCGGTCGACCTGGCCACCGCCACCGCCTCGCCGCCGCCGTGGCTCACCGCGAAACACCCCGAGATCCTGCCGGTCAACGAGCGCGGCGAGACGCTCTGGCCGGGCGGCCGCCAGCACTGGCGCCCCACCTCGCCGGTCTTCCGCGAGCACGCGCTGGCCCTGGTCGAGAAGATGGCCGGCCGCTACGCCGACCACCCGGCGCTGTCGGCCTGGCACGTGTCCAACGAGCTGGGCTGCCACAACGTCTACGACTACTCCGACGACGCGGCCCGCGCCTTCCGTACCTGGCTGCAGGCGCGCTACGCCACCGTGGAAGCGCTCAACCACGCCTGGGGCACGGCGTTCTGGTCGCAGGAGTACAGCGACTGGGCGCAGATCCTGCCGCCGCGGCTGGCCACCACCCACCCCAACCCGACCCAGCAGCTGGACTTCAAGCGCTTCTCCTCCGATGCGCTACGCGAACACCTGCGGGCCGAGCGTGACATCCTGCACCGGCTCACCCCCGACGTGCCCGTCACCCACAACTTCATGATCATGGGTGGGACCAAGGGCATGGACTACGCCGCCTGGGCCGCCGACATCGACTTCGTCTCCAACGACCACTACCTCGAGCCGGGCCCGCAGGCCTACGACGAGCTGTCGTTCTCGGCCAACCTGACCGGCAACATCGCCGGCGGCCGGCCGTGGTTCCTCATGGAGCACTCCACCAGCGCCGTCAACTGGCAGCAGATCAACATCGCCAAGAAGCCCGGTGAGCTGGCCCGCGACTCGCTCACCCACGTCGCGCACGGCGCGGACGCGGTCTGCTTCTTCCAGTGGCGGCAGTCCGCGGCCGGGGCCGAGAAGTACCACTCGGCGATGGTCCCGCACGCCGGTCCCGACAGCGACGTATTCCGGTCCGTGACCGCCCTGGGCGCCACACTGCGTGAACTCGCGCCGGTCGCCGGGGCGACCCGGGAGCAGGCGCCCGCCGCGATCGTCTTCCACTGGGACTCGTGGTGGGCCGTCGAGGCAGACTCGCACCCCACCGACCGCCTGCGCTACCGGCAGGAGGCCCTGGACTGGTACACCGCGTTCCTGAACCTCGGCATCCGCGCCGACGTCGTGCCGCTGGGCACGGCGCTGGACGGCTACTCCCTCGTCGTGGCCCCGATGCTGCACATGGTCGGCGAACCGGTCGCCAAGGAACTGCAGGGCTACGTCGAAGCCGGCGGCCACCTGGTCACCACCTACTTCTCCGGCATCGTCGACGAGCACGACCACGTCTGGCTCGGCGGCCACCCCGGCGCGCTGCGCGACCTGCTCGGCGTACGCGTCGAGGAGTTCGCGCCGCTGCTCGACACCGAGACCGTGACGGTCGACGAGAGCCTGCCCGCGACCCTGTGGACCGAGCGGGTCCAGGTCACGGGCCCGGACGTGGCCGTGCTGTCGCGCTACACGACCGGCGAGCACGCCGGGCACCCGGCCGTCACCCGCCGCACCGTCGGCGAAGGCTCGGCGGCGTACGTGTCGACCCGGCTGGGGCCGCAGGGCCTCACCACGGTGCTGGACGGACTGGCCGCGGCCGCAGGGGTGACGAGTGAGCTGCCGCCCGGGTCGCGCGGCGGCGTCGAGCTGACCGTGCGCCGCCGTGGGCAGGAGCGCTTCGGCTTCCTCGTCAACCGCACCGACCAGCCGCTCCCGGTCACCGACCTGCCCGGCGAGCCGCTCGTCGGGGCACGGGGGCGCAACGGTGAGCTGTCGCTGCCGCCGCGGGGTGTGGGCGTGGTGCGGCTGGCCTGAGCGCCCGCCGGTGACGGGCCGGGACCGCGTGCCGGCGGTCCGGATCCGTCACCGGCGGTGCTCAGTGCCGGTACTCGTGGTGGCGCCACAGCATGGCGGCCAGCATCGCCGGCAGCATAAGCAGGTGGCCGCCCATCATCAGTGCCTCACCGGAGACCGCGCCGAACGCGTAGGGCACCAGCAGGACCAGGAACGGCAGGTACATCGCGGCGGACATCTCGGCGATGCGGGCCCAGCCGTGCCGCCGGAACCGCATCCACAGTGCCATGCCGACGGTCATGTTCGTGGCCATGACCAGCACGTTCGGGACCGTCAGGTCGGACAGGCCGGGCCAGGCCAGCGACCACAGCGGACCCAGGGCGACCATGCCGACGACCATGGCGACGACCATCTCGGCGAAGTGCAGGGCGAAGCGCAGGTTCTTGCGGGTGGCCGACCGGGCGGGAGCGTGTTCGGCAGAGGCGGTCGAGCCGGGCGCGGGAGTCGTCATGCAGCCATCCTGAACCGGCTGGTCCGTGCACACAGGTGCCAGAAGTCATGGTTACCGGTCACGATCGGGCCGAGGCGGCCGCCGGGCGGGCGGTGGGCAAAGACCTGACCCGGGCCCGGAGCCCTGGGGGCGTCGGTCACAGCAGGTCGAGGGCGCGGGCCCGCAGCGCCGCCTGGGTGCGGTCGCGGGCGCCGAGTTTGGCCAGCAGGCCGCTGACATGGTTCTTGACCGTGCCCTCCGCCAGGAACAGCGCCGCCGCGATCTCCCGGTTGGACCGGCCGTCGGCTAGCAGGCGCAGCACCTCCAGCTCGCGTTCGGACAGCGGCACCACCAGCGGCTGCGGCCGGGCGGCCGGCTGTTCGTCGGGCAGCCGCGCGAACCGGGCCACCACCTTCGCGGCCACCGACGGCTGCAGCACCGCCTCGTCACGGGCGGCGGCGAGGACCGCCTCCACCAGCTGCGCCGAAGACGCGTCCTTGAGCAGGTAACCCAGCGCCCCGGCACGCAGCGCCGCGAACACGTCCTCGTCGTCGTCGAACGTGGTCAGCACGATGACCCGCACCCCGGGATGTTCGACCCGCATCCGCCGGGTGGCCGCCACCCCGTCCAGGACCGGCATGCGCAGGTCCATCAGCACCACGTCGGGCCGCAGCTCGGCGGCGCGGTCCAGGGCCTGCGCGCCGTCGCCGGCCTCGCCGACCACCACGATGTCGTCCCGGACGCCGAGCAGCACGGCCAGCGCCTCACGGAACAGCGACTGGTCGTCGGCGAGCAGCACCCGCACCGGCCCGGCACTCACCCCGGCACCTCCACGCTCAGCGTCGCCCCGCCGCCGGGCGCCGACTCGATGCTCATCCGGCCGCCGGCGTGCGCGGCCCGCTCGCGTAGCCCCAGCAGGCCGTAGCCGGACGGGCCGTCCGCGTCGGCGGCGATGCCGGCGCCGTCGTCGCGGACCTCCAGCCGGACCGCGGCCGGGCGGGTGTAGTCGAGGACCAGCTCGGCCCGGGTGGCCCGGGCATGTTTGCGCACGTTGGTCAGCCCTTCCTGGGCCGCCCGGTAAAGCGACTCCTGCGCGGCGGTCATCAGCGGCCGGGCCTGGCCCGTGATGTCCAGGCTGGTCGGCACGCCCGACGCGGAGGCCTGCTCGGCCAGCTCACGCAGCGCCTCGGCGAGCGGCGCGCGCGGCCGCGGTTCGCGCATCGCGCCCACCGAGCGACGGACCTCCGCCAGCGCCTCCTCGGCCTGCACCTGGGCCTTGGCCAGCACGGCATCGGCCCGGACCGGGTCCGTGCCCAGCACCGCCCGGGCCGCCTTCACCTGCAT
Source organism: Catellatospora paridis (assembly GCF_009720365.1). Lineage (GTDB taxonomy): Bacteria > Actinomycetota > Actinomycetes > Mycobacteriales > Micromonosporaceae > Catellatospora > Catellatospora paridis. The sequence goes on from NZ_ML769317.1 coordinate 392,559, forward strand.
CTGCACCACTGTCAGGGAGTGGCCGAGCCCGTCGTGGATGTCACGGGCGACCCGGTTGCGTTCCTGTGCCACGGCCAGCCGCTCGACCTGCAGCGCGTACTCGCGCAGCTGCTCGTGGGCCCGGGTCAGCTCCTGGCGGGCCTGCTGCTCGCGCACGATCAGGCGGGTCAGCACGGCGGCGAACGCGGCCGCGGCCAGCATGCCCAGCCCCTCGCGCAGCCCGGCCCGCCACTCCATGCCCAGATGCGCGAACGGCACCAGGCCGACCACCACCAGCGCGCCAGGCAGCGGCAGCAGCAGCGCGCTCTGACTCACCAGCACCAGCAGCAGCAGGATCGCGCCGACCGTCGCGCCCGACGTCACGAAGACGGCATAACCCAGCAGCAGCTGGGCCGCCACGAACGTGACGTGCAGGGCTCGCCCCGACCGGCGGCGCACCCGGCCGAAACCGACCGTGGCCGACCCGACGTACACCGCGCCCAGCACCACCGCGGCGACCGGATGGTGCGGCATGGCCACCGGAGGCTCCGCCACGACGACGCCGGCGACCAGCGTCAGGTACGCGGCCACGGTCAGCGCGTGGAGGGCACGGTGCACGCCCTCCACTGTGGCCGGTAGCGTGCACCCGGTCAACCAAGATCCGTGGAGCGACGTCCGTCGGAAGTGAGCCGGTCAGGCGGATGCCGGCGCGGCCGCCGTCACGCCGGGCGGCGCGGTCCACGACGCCAGCAGCAGCGCCACCTCGCCGGTACGCAGATGGTCGTCGCTCTGCACGGCCCGCATGTCGGCCAGCACCGCGGTCAGCTCGCCGACCGCGCCCGCCACGTCCCCGCCGCGGTGGCGCAGTTGCGCGTGCAGCTGACGGGTGCGCAGCGCCCGCGGATGGGCGTGCCCCAACACCTGCTCCACGACCGTCTGCAACGCGGCCAGCGCCGCCATGCCCGCCTCCGGATCGTCGGCCAGGCCGGTCCAGTAGGCCAGGTTGGTGCGGAACGTCAGCGTCGTCGGGTGCCGTGGCCCGAGCGCCCGCTCGGCGTCCTTCGTGGCGACCCCGAACTCCTCGACCGCCGCCGCCGGCTGCCCGGCCAGACCGCGCCAGTACGCCAGGTTGTGCCGGGCGGTCAGCGTGTCGTGGTGCAGCGGCCCGTGCACCGCGACGAGCCCCTCCACCGCGCGCTGGTACGTCTGCACGGCCAGGTCCGCGTCGCCCGCCTCGCCGATCCAGCGCCCCAGGTCGGACAGGGCGTTGAGGCTGTCCGGATGCGCCGGGCCCAGCCGCCGCGCCAGCTCGTCCGCCAACTCCGCATGCCCGTCCCGCGCCGCGGCCGCGTCGCCGGCCAGGCCGCGGCACAGCGCCGCATACCGCCGGGCCATCACCGTCACCGGATGCTCCGCGCCGAGCGCGGTCGTGGCGTGCGCGAACAGGGGCACCAGCGCGCTCTGCGACGCGCTGGGCGAGCCGAGCTCGAACGGCTGCCGGGCTTCGTGCAGGCGGATCCACAGCGTGTCCGGGTCGTCCGCCCCGAGCAACCGTTCGGCCTCATGCCGCAGGCGGCCCAGTTCCGCGTGTGCCGCCGCGGGGTCGCCGAGCTCACCGACGGCCTGGGCCCGCTGCGCCGCCAGAAAGATCACGTCACGGTGCTCGCCGCCGAGCCGCACGCGGGCCTGCTGCAGCAGCTCGTCCACGGCGTCGCGGGCCGCGCCGGTCCGGCCCAGCGCCATCAGGTGCTCGCCGATCCGGCGCAGCAGCCGATGCATACCCCCGTGCCACAGGTGCTCGCCGGCTGCCCGGCGCAGCGCCAGCACGCTGTCGTAGAGCGCGGACACCGGCAGGTCAAGGTCCTCCGCCGCCCACGCCTCGTCCAGCGCGTCCGCGGCGGCACGCGCCAGGGCGGGCAGCTCGGTGTCCGGGACGGACTCCCGGACCGCGCGCTGCACCAGGGCGTGCATCGCCACCGTCGCCGCGTCGTGGGTGATCAGGCTGAGCCGGTGCAGCGCCCGCAACGCGGGCAAAGCCTCGCGCCGGTCCGCGCCGATCCAGGCCCGGGCCGCGCCGGTCAGCAGCAGCTCCTGCGGCACACCCACCGGGGCCAGCAGCGACACCAGCTCCAGCATGCGCTGCGCGGTGCCCGGCTTGGCCAGGGCCGCGGCCCGCTGCGCGGCCAGCTGCCAGGTGCTGGCCACCGTACGGTCGTGACCGTCGGCGGGCGAGGACGGCGGGAACAGGTCGGCCAGCCGCTCCCGCTCGTCGTCGAGCAGCCGCCGGTACGCCGCGACGCCGGTGCCCGTGTCGATGAGAAACGCCGCGGCCTGGGACAACGCGAGCGGGAAGTGCCCCAGCGCGGCCGCCAGCCCGGCCAGCTCGCCGTCGGGCGGCGGCTCGCCGTGTCCCGCCGCCGGGTCCAGCGACAGGCGGTTGCGCAGGTAGTCCACCGATTCCGCGCCGGTGAACATGCCCACCTGCACGACCCGCGCCGAGGGACGCAGCACCATCGCGTCGCGGCGGCGGGTCGTCACGATGCTGCGGCCGTGCTCGCCGATCGGCCACAGCCCGTCCAGGTCGGCCGGGTCGTCGGCGTCGTCGAGCACGACGAGCCACGGTTGCGGCGTGGCGCGCAGCCAGGCGACCAGCAGGTCGGCCTGCGTCTCCTCGTCGTGGCCGTAGCCGTCCGGATGCGCCGCACGCCCGGCCGCGGCGGCGGGCCCGTCCAATGCTCCGCCCGAGACCGCCCGCCAGACCCGGGCGTAGCCGGTCAGCAGCGACTGCCGCGACGACGCCGACACCCACGCGAACAGGCCCCCGCCGCCTCGCGCCCGATGGAACGCCGCGGCCGCGAGCTGCGACTTGCCCGACCCACCCGGCCCGGTCAGCAGCACCTGGCGCACCGCTCCGTCGCGCAGCGCGTCGTCGACGGCCGCGGCCAGGTCCGAGCGCTCGCGCAGCGACGCGGCGTCGCTGGGCGGGCGGCCGACCACCAACTCCGCCGCCGTGCCCGTGGCCGGCGGTGTGCGTACCGCGGTGCGCTGCTCGTGCGCGGCCCGCCACAGCTGCCGCCACCGTTGCAGCGACTGGCCCGTGGCCGACCCGCCCACGGCGGTCTCGACGGCCTGGACGAGCGCGTGCACCTGCTCGAAGTCACGGGGCACCGAGCGGCCGTTGATCCATTCGCCGAGCCGGCGCGCGTTGACGGCGATCCGCCGTCCGGACGGCAGCGCGATGCCGCTCGCCCGGCGCGCCAGCACCTCGTCGGACATGTCGGGCAGGCGGCGGCGCAGCTGCGCCAGCGCGGCCGTGAACGCGGTCCGGGGCGCGGAGTCCTGATCGTGCGACCGTTCCGCCATCGTGGCCCGCGACCTCCCGTGTCCGCCGTCGACCTGATTCTAGGCGTACCGATGTGGACGGTCAGCCCGCGCCGGCCACCGGACCGGCCCGCACCGGGGAACCGCCGCGATCGCGGGACGCGCTTGCTGACCAGGCCGAACGCCGGCAAGCGGGTGCGGGCGCGGCAGCGGCCCGCGGCAGGTTCCCGTTAGCGTCGGCGTGCCGCGGCGTGGCTCGCCACGGCAGCCACCAGGCAGGTTCATGAGTGGAAGGCGTCGGTGACCATGCGCACTCTGAGTCCGAAGGACCTCGACCGGTTGGTCCGTTCGCACCGCAACCTGAAGATCTCCGTCTGGGTCGTCTTGGTGGTGATGGTCGGGGTGCTGGTCCTGCTCATCGCCAACAACCTGATGCTCTCACCCGGGTGCGGGGCGGCGGTCGGCGTGGGTATCGGCGCGCTGCTGCTCATACCGCAGAGACAACTGCTGTCCGAACTCGGGCTCAGCAGGCAGGAGGCCAAGCAGATCCTGCAGGACGAGCGGAAACGGCGCCGGGCCGCGGCCGGCTGAACCCGGGGGACGGGGCCCTCGCGGCGAACGAGGGCCCCGGCAACGCCGCTGGGACCGCTCAGCAGCCGGTCTCGGGCAGCGTGAAGCGCCATTGTCGGGATTTCAGGATCGGGATGACGCGGTCGACGGCGTCGACGGTCTGGCTGCGGTCGCCGCCGCCGTCGTGCATGAGCACGACCGCCCCCGGCGTGATGCCCTCCTCCAGGCGGCGGACCAGCTCGTCGGCGCCGGGGGTCTCCCAGTCGGCGATGGCCAGCCGCCAGCCCAGCGGCTGCATGCCCAGCGAGGCGGCCACGGCCGGGGTCTGACCCCAGGCGCCGAACGGGGCGCGGAAGTACGGGATGCGGGCGTGCGGCAGGGCGCGGCGGATGGCGGCGCTGGTCTCCCGCAGATCCGCGGCGATCTGCTCGGGCGTCCAGGTGCTCATGTCGTCGTGGTGCATGCTGTGGTTGCACAGCGTGTGCCCGGCGGCAGCGATCCTGCGCACCACGTCGGGGTGCTGCTCGACCTGGTCGCCCTGCAGGCAGAACACGGCTTTGACGTGGTGGCGGCGCAGCACGCCGAGCAGCCGCAGGGTGTCGGCGGGGTTGGGGCCGTCGTCGAAGGTGAAGCTGACGACGTTGCCGTCGCCGCGGGCGGTGTCGATGATGGCGGTGCTCACTCCGGGTCGGGCCTGGGCGGTGCCGGCGGTGCCGAGGGCCAGCGCGAGGGCGCTGAGGGCGACGGTCAGCCGCAGCACGCGGCGGCTGTTCGCTGACGAGAACATACAGGCGTGCCTTCCAGATCGGGCGGTGGGGGAAACTGTTCTACGGTCAGGTAGAAACGTTTCTGGGCATCGCGAATCTCATTCTCGGCGGGCCGTTTTCGTAGCGTCAACCACTTCCGGAAAACTATCGGCGACCATGGCTTGGCAGCGGTGGGCAGCAGCCGTGGCCCCCTGCGGTGGGGGCGGCCGATGTGAGGGCAGTCCGGCCACGACGGTGACTCCGATACTTTCCGAAAGTCATTGACGACCATCGGTGTCACCGAAAATACTGCGGATGCTGTGGCCAGTGTGTCGGCCGTTTGCCGCTGTCCCGGCGCGATGGAGGAGACGCCGTGACCGGCGGTGGCGACCGCACGGGGTTGCGCCGGAGTGTCTCCGGACGCGACCGGGGCGGCAGGCCGGCGGCGTGGTCGCGGGCCGGGCCGTTCCGAGGGGCCCGGTAATGCCGGGCGGTGCGAGAACACGACGGCGGCGGACGGTGTAGGGCCGCCCGCCTGCGTCGCACCGCTCGGCTCCACCCGCCGCCGACGAAGCGGGGCCCGAACGGCCTGGAAACCCAGGCCGCCGGACCCCACGGGCGGTGCGGCGCCGCTACCTGCGCGGCTTCTGCGCGATGCGCGGCAGCACGTACGGCGGGCCGGTGTAGATCAGGTCCGCCTTCATCAGGTTGTACGCCCGCTTGGGCTGGTAGTTCTCGTCGTAGATGTTGGCCAGGCCCTCGTTGCCGAACCAGTTCGGCACCCACGAGTACTTGTCGGTGAAGCCCCAGACGGTGAACGACAGGCAGTGCCGGTCGGCCAGGCAGGCCTGCAGCAGCACGCTGTAGTTCGCCGCCGACGCCTGCAGCCGCGGGTTGATCTCGTTGGAGTCGCCGTTGCGCACCGCTTCGGTCATCTGACTGCGCACGTCGACCTCGGTGAACGCGGTCGCCAGCCCGAGGCCGGCGAACTTCTTCAACGCCGCGGCCACCTGCAGGGTGTCGTAGTTGCCGTACTGCGTGCCCAGGTGGCCCTGGCTGCCCACGCCGTCGATCGGCACCCGCTGCGCCAGCAGGTCCTTGGCCATGTTGTACACGAACTGGGTCTTGTCGTTGGCCGGGTCACCGGAGCCGAAGGCCTCGATGTTGTAGTCGTTGTAGAACAGCAGCGCCTTCGGGTCGGCGGCGCGCGCCCAGCGGAACGCGTCGGCGATGTAGTCCGGCCCCAGGTGCTGCGCCCAGAAACCCTTGTAGTGCAGGGCCGGCGGGTTGTCCCACGGGTCGCTGACGGCCTCGTTGACCACGTCCCACTGCCAGATCTTGCCCTTGAAGTGCTTCACCACGTTGGTGATGTGGTTGCGCAGGATGTCACGCAACTGCGCGGTGCTGATGGAGCCGTCGCTCACGCCGGTGGTGAGCCAGCCGGGCAGCTGGTTCTGCCACACCAGCACGTGCCCGCGCACCCGCTGGTTGTTCTGCTTGGCGAAGGCGATCAGCTCGTCGGCCGGGCCCCAGTTGTAGGTGCCGCGGGTGGGCTCCAGGCTCTCCCACTTCATCACGTTCTCCGCGGTCACCGTCGAGAACTGCGAGGCGACGAGCTCGCGGTAGCGCGGGTCCGCGGCGTCGTTCAGGGCCGCCATGTCGACCGCGGTGCCGATGTACAGGTCGTGGCGCAGCCCGAGGTTGCGCAGGCTCTGGTCGGCGGGGTTGTACGGACTGCCGGCCGAGGCCGGCAGGGTGTTGAGCGCGCCGACGGTCGCGATGGCGACGGCGCCGGTGGCGATCCAGCGTCTGAATTTCATGGGCGTTCCTTCCGTGGTGGGCGGTCGACGGGGTCGACGGAAGTGGCACGGGAGTTTGCGTTGGTGCGGATGACGCCGTGCGCGGCGAGCGCGGGCCGTGGCTGAGCCAGGCCCGAACGCGGTGCGGCGGTAGTTGCGGCTCATGTTCCGTTACTAGGCCGAAACATTACGATGGCCATTCGGGACCGTCAACCATCAGAACTTCCGGAAATACCTTGGTGCAGCGTTGATTGCGCTTCCTCTGTCACCGAAAGTTTCGCAGAGCGAATCGAGGCCGGACGGTCGTGCCGTCCGGCCTCGATTCGCTCTGCGGGGCTCAGTGCTCGAGGTAGGTGGCGTGGTCGTAGTCGGCGTGCACGCCGTCGTTGCCGAGGTCCTGCACCCACAGGCCGAGGAACGCGCCGGTGAAGCCCCACGCGGCCGGCTCGCCGTCGATGATCAGAGCGGCATGCTCGTCGGACAGGATCGTCGCGTCCAGCTCGACGGGCAGCTGCCGCCAGCCGTCGCCGAGGTCGTAGGAGAACCGCACCGCGGGCCCGTCGAACTCCGCACGCAGGCCGACCCGGCCTGCCGCGCTGACGTCCACGGTGAGGTCCGGGTACACCGTGCGCCGGCCGCTGTCGGAGCTGAGCAGTTCCAGCACTGCCCTGCCGTCGTCGGCCCGGGTCAGATAGAGGTAGTACCAGTTCAGGGTGTTGTAGTAAGCGGTGATCCCGGCGAGGTGCCGGTGGTCGGCGGGGTCGAACTCGACGACGGTCTCCAGCGAGCAGTGGGTCGCGCCGACGCGGCGGGCGACCAGGCTGGGGGTCTGCTTGCCGACCGGCGACTGCCCCCCGCGGATGCGCAGGTGCGAGGGCCGGGAGCGCAGGTCGATCCAGTCGGGCCCGGCCGGGCGGCGCAGGGTCGACCACGAGGTGGACAGCTGGGGCGCGTCGAAGTGGTCGGTGGCGGGTTCGGCGGGCCAGGCGTGCACCGGCAGGCCGGGGGCGGCGATCTCGTCGGCGGGGATGCCACCGGGGATGCTGGGCCAGCCGCCGGGGGTCCAGTCGACTTTCTGGATGGCGGTTTCGCGGCCGAGGACGCAGTTGCCCAGGGGTGTGTAGGGGCGGCCGACGAGGTGGGCGAGGTACCAGTCGCCGTGCTGGGTCTGCACGAGGCTGCCGTGCCCGGCCTTCTGCAGCGCCAGGTCCGGTCGCCCGACCGAGGTCAGCAGCGGCCCGATCGGATCGACCTCGTACGGCCCGTGCAGGTTGCGCGACCGGGCGACGGTCACCTGGTGCTCCCAGCTGGTGCCGCCCTCGGCGGTGACCAGCCAGTACCAGCCGTCGTGGCGGTACAGGTGCGGGCCTTCGGTCAGGCCGACCTCGGTGCCGGTGAAGATGATCTGCGCGTTGCCGACGAGCTGTCGTTTGGCCCGGTCGTAGCGCTGGATCTCGATGCCGCCGAATCGGTCGCGGCCCGGACGCCAGTCCGCGCTCATCGCCAGCAGCCAACTGGTCCCGTCCTCGTCGTGGAACAGCGACGCGTCGAAGCCGTGCGAGTGCAGCACCACCGGGTCGGACCAGGGGCCGGTGATGTCGGGGGCGGTGATCAGGTAGTTCTGGGGGTCCCAGTAGCCGCTGGCGAAGCTGGCGACGTCGCTGTAGACGAGGTGGAACTGGCCGTCGTGCCAGGTGAGGTCGGGTGCCCAGATGCCGTTGGAGTCGCCGCAGCCGCGTAGGTCGAGCAGGCGGCGTTCGGTGACGATGCCGCCCAGCGGGCGCCAGTGGATCAGGTCGCGGGAGTGGTGCACGCGTACGCCGGGGTACCACTCGAAGGTCGAGGTGGCCAGGTAGTAGTCGTCTCCGACGCGCAGGATCGAGGGGTCCGGGTGGAACCCGGGCAGGACGGGGTTGCGGATCGACCGGGCGGCGGTGGCCACGTCTGCGATCTCGGTCGACATGTTCGGCTCCTTGTGTTCGGGGGTGGCACTGCGCCGTCTTCCGGCTTCGTTCCGATAACTCTCGGTCGGAACTTTCAGAAATCCCGCCCACCGTAACGGTTCAAGTCGAGATGCGACAGCCCCCTTGACCCCGTACGTACCCACGTCGTAACGTGCCCGCCATCACTTGAAAATACCGGCTGCGTACTGAAAGTTTCGGAGCCGCGTTTCCGCACTTCCCGCCGACCCGGTCGGCATCCGAGCACCTGGTAAGTCCTCGAAGGGATGGCACATGACAGCGCACCTCTCCCGCAGAACGCTGCTCGGCATCGCGGGCGCCGGCGCCGGCGCTTACCTGCTGAGCGCTTGTGGCAGCGACGAGCCGAGCACGCCCGACGGTCCGCAGACGATCAACTGGTGGCACATTCAGAACACCGAGCCGATGCTGCCGGTCTGGGCGGCGATCGCCAAGGAGTACGAGACCGCGCACACGAACGTGAAGGTCGTGATCCAGCCGCTGGAGAACGAGGCGTTCAAGGCCAAGCTGACCACCGCCACGCAGGCCGGCTCCCCGCCGGACCTGTTCCAGTCGTGGGGCGGCGGCGTGCTCAAGCAGCAGGTCGACGCCGGTCTGGTCAAGGACATCACGGCCGACGTGCAGCCGTGGATCGGCAGCCTGCTGCCGGCGTCGGTGCAGCCGTTCACGATCGACGGGAAGATCTACGGCGTCCCGTTCGACGTGGGCATGGTCGGTTTCTGGTACAACAAGGATCTTTTTGCCAAGGCGGGCATCACGGCGACGCCGACCAGCTGGGCCGAGCTGCTGACCACGGTGTCGACGATCAAGAGCAAGGGCATCGTGCCGATCGCTCTGGCCGGTAAGGAGAAGTGGCCGGGCCACTTCTACTGGGCGTACCTGGCTATGCGCATCGGTGGTCTGGGAGCGCTTCAGCAGGCGGCGAAGGACAACAACTTCGACACCCCGGACTTCATCGCCGCCGGCACGCGGTTGAAGGAGCTGGTGGATCTGCAGCCGTTCCAGAAGGGCTTCCTCGGCGCGGAGTACGGGTCGCCGGATGGTCAGGCCGCGACGATGGGCAACGGCGGGGCGGCGCTGGAGCTGATGGGGCAGTGGGCTCCGTCGGTGCAGGCCTCGAGCTCGACGAGCAAGAAGGGCCTGGGCGACAAGCTGGGCTACTTCGCGTTCCCGGCCGTCGAGGGCGGCAAGGGTTCGGTCGCGGAGGCGTTCGGTGGCGGCAACGGGTTCGTGCTGGGCAAGAACGCCCCGGCGTCGACGGTCGACTTCCTGAAGACGCTGCTGGACGTCGCGAACCAGCGCAAGTCGGCGGCGACGGGTGCGGTGCTGCCGACGGTCAAGGACGCCGCGGACGCGATCAAGGACCCGAACAGCAAGGTCGTCGCGGCCAGCCTGGCCAGCGCGACCGGGTTCCAGCTGTTCCTGGACCAGGCGTACCCGCCGGCGGTCGGTCAGCAGGTCAACGACAGTGTCGCCGAGCTGATCGCGGGCTCGAAGACGCCGGAGCAGATCGTCAAGGACATCACCAAGGTCGCGAAGAGCCAGTAGCCATGTTCCTTGACCAAGAACCCGTAGCCGCGTACGAGCACCGAGTGGAGCAGGCACGATGACGCCATCGACGATCACCGGCCAGCGCTCCGACGACGCGGCGACCGAGCTCTTGGCGGCGGATCCGGCGGCCACGCAGCAGCGTGGCCGCCGGGCCCGGCCCCGGCCGCGCCGCCGCCTCGGCACCATCGCCCTGTTCCTGGCCCCGGCGCTGGTGCTGTTCCTGCTGCTGGTCATCACCCCGATCGTGGTCGCGGGCTACGCCAGCATGTACAAGTGGAACGGCTTCGGCTTGCCGGAGAACTTCGTCGGGATCGACAACTTCACCCGCGCCTTCGAGGACCCGACGTTCCTGGGCGACCTGTGGCGGGCGTTCGTGCTCATCGGGCTGTCGCTGCTGATCCAGCTGCCCGTCTCGCTCGGCCTGGCCATGCTGCTCAACCAGAAGCTCAAGGGCCGCGGCGTCTACCGCGTCATCTTCTTCGCCCCGTACGTGCTGTCCGAGGTCACCACCGCCGTGCTGTTCACCCTCGTGTTCTCACCGAACCGGGGTCTGGGCGACACGCTGTCGAAGTGGCTCGGCGCCGACGCGGGCGCTATCTTCGCCGACCCGGACACGGTGCTGTTCGCCCTGTTCCTGGTGATCTCGTGGAAGTACTTCGGCTTCCACATGATCCTGTACCTGGCGGGCCGGCAGGGCATCCCGCAGGAGCTCACCGAGGCCGCGACCACTGACGGCGCGAGCGCCTGGCAGGTGTTCCGCCACGTGACGCTGCCGCTGCTCGGCCCCACCATCCGGATCAGCGTGTTCCTGTCGGTGATCGGCAGCATCCAGCTGTTCGACATGGTCTGGGTGCTCACCGGCGGCGGTCCCATCCACGCCTCGGAGACTATGGCCGTCACCATGTTCGACCGCGGCTTCCGCCGCTTCGAGGTCGGCTACGCCAGCGCGATCAGCATCATCATGTTCGTGCTGAGCTTCGTCTTCGCCCTGTTCTACCAGCGGTTCGTGCTGCGCCGCGACACCGAGGGCGCGATCACCAACAGGGGAGTCCAGCGATGACCACCTCGGATAACCCGGCAGTCCGGGCCCGGCGCGCCGTGCTGCACGTCGTCTCCATCGCGATCGGCTCGCTGATCGTGGTGCCGGTCGGGTTCGGCGTGCTCGGCGGCTTCAAGGACAACGGACAACTGTCCACCAACCCCCTGGGCTGGCCCGACCCCTGGCACCCCGAGAACTACACCGGCATCCTCGCCGACAGCGTCTTCTGGCGACAACTCGCCAACAGCACCATCATCGCCCTGGCCACCGTCG